>NZ_JAANNP010000004.1 GCF_011250635.1 Motilibacter deserti | reverse complement strand
GGGCCGGTGTAGTTGCCCCCGGACTGCGGCCCGGCGAGCGCGGCGGTCACGGTCGGAGCCGTCGTGTCCGTCGGGGTCGGCGCCACGATCGTGAAGCTGCTCGTCCCGATCGGCGAGACGTTGCCGGCCACGTCGGTCGCCCGGTAGCGCACGGTGTGCGCGCCCTGGGCGGAGACGGTGAAGGGCGCGGTGTACGCGGTGAAGGCGCCGTTGTCGATCGAGTACTCGACCGACGCGACGCCGGACCCGCCGGCGTTGTCCTGCGCGTTGAGCGTGACCGTCACCGGGCCGGTGTAGTTGCCGCCGGACTGCGGCCCGGCGAGCGCCGCCGAGACCGTCGGCGCGGTGGTGTCGGTGGGTGTGCCGCCGCCCGTCACGACCAACGTCCCCTGCATGGCGAACTGGTGGCCGGGGATGACGCAGTAGTACTTCCAGCTGCCGACCGGCAGGTTGAACTCCTGGCTGACGCGCTCGCCGGGAGCCGCGTAGACGTTGATGTCCAACGCCTCGAAGGTGACCGTGTGCGGCATGCCCACGGCGCGTGTGTTGTCGAGCACGATCGTCGTCGGCCCGGCGACCGCCCCCGTCGGCTCCTCGAGATAGAGGATCCGGTCGTCCGTGACCCAGGTCAGGACCTGCGCCTCGGCGCCCGCGATGTCGGCGTCCTTCGCCCCCGAGCTCGCGGATCCCTTGGCCGAGTGGCCCATGGCCGAGTGGTCCATCGACCTGTGGTCCGTTGCCCCGTCGTCCGCGGCCTCGGGCGTCGGGGGTAGGGATGAAGTCGCGACCGATGACGACGGCCGTCCGGCGTCGTCCGCGGGCTGCGCATAGGCAGTTGCGGGGAGGACCCCTGCCAGCGCTGTTGCCACGGCGACGGAGACGGCTGCTCGCCATCGGTTGCGTGTTGGTGCACGCATCTGTTGCTCCTCGTGGAACCGGGGGACGAATACACGCCTTGCGAGCAGGCGTGGCGTTCGATCGGGCAGAGCAGGCGGACCCGTCGCTGCACGTAATCGATTGTCGAAATGAACCGTATGACGACCAGGGCCGGTTCGGTGCGTGGAGCGCACCGAACCGGCTCTGGTTCCTCGCGTCGTGCTCAGGGATCAGCGAGTGAAGGTGCTATCGCTGGCCGTTCTCCGCGTCGTCCATCGCCTGGTACTTCGCGATGAGCTCCTCGGCCATCGCGACCAGCTGGTCGCGCACCTCGATGTCCTGCGCGTCACCCTTGACCTGGTTCTTGGCCCGGGCGACGAACTGCTGCAGGAAGCCGATGGTCCGGGCCTCGCTGCCGTCAGCAGCCGCCTTCTCGGCCCGGTCGAGCCGGTCCCGCAGGCTGGTGTCGACGTGGCCGGCGAGCCGGTCGAGGGTCCGGTAGATGTCCAGCGTCGTGTCGATCGAGGAGAACTCGACGTTCAGCGGCTTGATCTCGATGTCGCGCATCTCGATCACGTCGGTGTTGCCGTGGTTCTGCAGGCCGATGTAGCCCTCGACGAACTGGCGCAGCGCGGTCGGCGGGTCACCGGCGCGCGAGGACGTCTTGCCGGGGGTGTTGTCGTACTCGTTGATCACCACGCCGTTGCGGATCATCGTGTAGTGCTGGCCCACGACGCGGATCTCGTACTCGTTCCACTCGCCCTTCGGAGTGGCACCCGCCTGCTCGAGGCTGTTGACCTGGTCGAAGTTGTAGACCGACCCGGTCTTCTGCACCTCACCCGTGGCGCCGTCGTAGATCTGGATCTCGTGACCGCAGAAGATTGCGATCCACGCCGGCTGGGTGGCGGCGGACCCGGTCCTGCCGCACTCCGGACGCTGCGCGAGCGGCGTCCGCAGGTCGGGGAACCGGACGAACACGCCACTGTTGGCGCGCGCGTTGCCCGTCGCGACGTCCTTGAACTGCAGCTTCAGCGAGAAGTCCTTGAACTGGTGCTGCGGGTACCACAGCATGCCCAGCCCGCCGGAGCTGCGGATCGTGCCCTCCGGCGTCAGCGTCCACTGGCCGGGGCCGGCCTGCGCCCACTGGGAGAAGCTCGCGGCGCTGCCGTCGAACAGCGGCACGTAGCCACCGATGCTGACCTTGGTGGTCACCGTCTCGGAGGTGCCGTCGGCGTAGGTCACCTTGAGGGTGGCCGTGTAGTCGCCGTTCTGGGCGTAGGTGTGGGTCGGGTTCGCCTCGGTCGAGGTCGAGCCGTCACCGAAGCTCCACTCCCACATCACGCCGCCGGAGCGGGCGCCGGTGAACTCGATGGTCCGCGAGTCCGTCGCGCTGGCCCGGTTCAGGGCCGACGGGACCGGGGTCGCCTCGCCACCGGTGTAGGAGATCTTGATCAGCTTCTGGTTGTTCGTGAGGCTGAAGAAGCCGGTCGAGTAGTCGAGCATGTAGAGCGCACCGTCGGGGCCGAACTTGGCGTCCATCCAGTTCTGCAGCGTGGTGCCGGTGCTGCCGGGGCGGATGATGCTGCGGATGTCCTCGGCGAAGGCAGGCGGGGCCTGCTCCGCGACCTTCGACGGGTCGACGGTGACCGCGATGCGGTTGCCCGAGCTCTGGTAGTCACCGATGAGCCACTTGCCCTCCCAGTAGGACGGCCACTTGACCGTGCTGTTCGGGTCGACCTGCGACTGGCGGTAGGTCGGGCCGGACATGACGGCTTGGCCGCCACCACGCAGGTACGGCTGGGTGTGCACGACGTCCTTGAGGTCGTACGTCGGGATCTGGCGCCCGTCGACCTCGCGCGTCGGGAAGACCGGGCCACCGCCGGAGGGGGCGTACCAGATCATGTTGGTGCGTGCCGGCGGGATGTTGCGCAGGCCGGTGTTGCGCGGCGAGTCGTTGACCAGGTTGTCGCAGTCGTACCAGTTGGTCGGGATGCTCGCGTCGGTGTTGCTGCGGTTGCGGTAGGGCTGCTTGTTGCCCATGCAGAACGGCCAGCCCTGGTTGCCCGCCGAGGTGATGATCGTGGCGGTCTCGTACTTCGCCGGGCCCCAGATCGGGCTCGGGTCGTTCGCGTCCGGGCCGACCCAGCCGGTGGTCACCCACTGGGTGTCCGGGTCGACCTGCAGGCGCGCGATGTTGCGCACGCCCATGACGTAGATCTCCGGGCGGGTCTTGCCGCCGCCCTCCTCGTTGCCCGTGAAGAGGTTGCCCTCGGGGATCGTGTAGGTGCCGTCCGCCTCCGGGTGGATGCGGATCATCTTGCCGTTCAGGTCGTTCGTGTTGCCGGAGGTGCGGCGAGCGTCCTGGAACGAGATGCCGGCGAACTCGGCGGTCCAGTTGTTGCCGGAGTAGCCGCCCGAGCCACCGGAGGAGTTGGAGTCACCCGATCCGATGTAGAGGTTGCCCTTGGCGTCGAACGCCATGCCGCCACCCGCGTGGCAGCAGCTGTGGACCTGGGTCTCCCACTGCAGGATGTCCTTGCGGGTCGACTGGTCGATCGTCCGGTTGGCCGGGTCGTAGGTGAAGCGCGAGACGGTGCGCTTGCCGACGTGGCGCACGCGGTCGACCGTCTCGTGCGGCATCCAGTAGACGTAGAGCCAGTTGTTCTCCATGAACTTGGGGTCCGGCACGATGCCGAGCAGGCCCTCCTCGTTCTTCTGGAGCTCGGTGCCGCCGCCGCGGTGGCCCATGACGGCGAGCGTCGTCAGGAGCTTGACCGACTTGGTCGTCGGGTCGTACTCGTGGATGGTGCCGCAGCCGAGGCCGTGGTTGGGGTTGTTCCAGTCGTTGATCGGCGCGGTGCGGCAGGCCGCCTTGCCGACGTAGAAGACCTTGCCGTTCGGCGCGATCGTGAGGCCGTGCGGCTCACCGATCTGGTCGAGCTGGTTGGGCTGGTTGGTCGCGGTCAGGCGCTCGATCGTGTAGTTGGAGCCGATCGTGGCCTTGCAGTCGCCGCGCACCATGCCGGTCGCCCAGAGCAGCGCGCCCTTGAGGTGGCTGCGGAAGCCCTCCTCGGAGTAGCTCGCCGCGGTGCCGCCCATGCCGGTGTAGAAGGAGCGGCCGCCGTCGTAGTCACGGCACCAGGAGATCGGGTGGAAGGCACCGTTGGCGCCGTCACCCGGGGTGTAGCTGGCCTCGCGGACCTGCGCCACCGTGTGGACCGTGCCCACCGGGTTGTCGGCCCAGTTGGTCCACTTGTCGGTCCTGGTCCACGTCAGCGGCAGGCCCGCGTTCGCCGGGTGCTGCCGGTCCACGAGCTCGACGACTGCCTGCTGGGCGGGGACCGTGGGCGGCGGGCCCGTCGGCTCGGGGCCGAAGATCTGGAACTCGGACTGCTGGGTCTCGGCGGCACCGCTGTTGGCGGTGATGTTCATCCGGTACCACTGGAAGGACTGGGTGTTGCCCGCGAGGGCGAACGACCGCATCTGGAAGCGCTGCGGGAAGTCCTGGCCCGTCTTGCTGTCGATGTCGACCCAGGTGTTGCCGTCGGTCGAGCCCTGGATCGTCCAGTTCTGCGGGTCGCGGTCCTCCGAGTCGTTGGCCGAGCCGATCGCGTAGCCGGACGCGACGGTGGGCGCCTTCAGCTTCACCGTGATGACGCCGGTCCGCGCGAACACCAGCCACTTGGTGGAGGTGTTGTTGTCGATGAGGTTGACCGCGGTCTCGTTCGCCGGGCTCGGCGTGCTCGCGGTCACCGACTCGGCGGCCTCCGGCGTCCGGGCGATGCCGGCCGGACGAGCGCCGATCAGACCGGTGAACCACGCCGAGTCCTTCTGGACCTTTGCGGCGTCGCGGATGCCGACGAAGCCGTTGCCGGCCCGGATGTAGGCCTGGAGGGCGGCCTCCTGCGCCTCCGACAGTGTCACGCCCTCCGCGGAGAGCATGACGACGCTGCGGTACTTCGCCAGGTTGGCGGCGGTGAAGACCGACGGGTCGGACGATGCCTCGACGGCGAAGCCGTTCGCGGTGCCCAGGCCCTGCAGGGTGGTGACCGCCTGGGCCACCGGGTCGTCCTGCTGGGCCGCGGCACCGTGGAAGACGAGGACGTTGGGGACGACGGCGGCGGCAGCCGCCGCCTTGACGGTTGCCTGAGCGGTGGCGGCCTCTGCACTTGGCGGGCCTGCCACGGATAGCGCCAGGAGTGACCCCATGCCCAGGGTCACCCAGCGCCGTACACGCACGTGCATTGACTCTCCTCGTTGAGGTCGCGAGCGGCGTGCACGCAGCACAAGGCCTGGGCCTGACGGGCCCAGGACCGTGCGACGTGACTGACGACGTTGTCGTACGTCATGCGGAACATAACGAGAACCTGAGAGTCGTGTAAACAGGCCGGTTTCACGCAGACGCTGGCGTTATCCGATCGTGACCGGAGGCTCTGGCCGGGCGGCGCGACATGCCGTCCGCCCCGGGGGCCGAGTGCCCGTCGTCACGTCCGCGGGGGGTGGTCGGGGCTTGACGATCGGGACGACGGGCCGCATCGTTTCGGACGGTCGGCCACCCGGGCCGTGCCGGGAGCCGGCATGCCCCCGGGTGCGGCCCACCGCATCACGGACCTCGGAATCAGGAAGTAGGCTTCGCTCTAACATTCTTCGCGGTTTCGGCGGCGTGCGCGACGATCTCGTCGCGGGCGCTTAGACTCCCTTGTCCCGGCGCCGATCCCGCCCGCCGATCCGATCAAGCCCTCGGCCGCTGACCCCGTTGCGTCGGCGATCACTTCCCGCTTGCAGAACCGCTCTCAATGACGAGGAGCCCCCGCTCATGGAAGACACCGCCGTTCCCCCGGTGCGCACTGACCGCTTCGCCCGCCGGGCCCTGCTCGCGGGCATCGTCGGCACCGCGGCGGCTGCTGTGGCGGTCCCCAAGGTGACCGCGGCCGCGCAGGACGTCTCGGTCAAGAAGGGCCAAGCGGCCGTCGGAGGCCGGACCCTCGACGTGACGATCTACGCCGTGGCCCTGCCGGACGGCAACTTCGCCTACGGCTACACCCCCGAGACCGCGAGCATCCCCGGTCCGACGCTCGAGATGGTCGAGGGCGACACCCTTCGGCTGCGCGTCATCAACCAGACCGGACGGGTCATGTCGGCGCACCCGCACGGGGTCGACTACGACATCCAGAGCGACGGCAGCCTGCAGACCAACACCGCGATCCCGGCTGGCGAGGAGCGCACCTACATCTGGCGCAGCCACGAGGGCGGCATGGGTGCGGACGGGGTCTACACGCCGGGCAGCGCCGGCTACTGGCACTACCACGACCACGCGCTCAACGGCAGCGCCCACGGCACCGAGGGCATCCGGCGCGGCCTGTACGGAGCGCTGATCGTCCGGCGCGCGGGCGACCCGCTGCCCGACGTGCAGAACATCGTGGTCATCAACGACGCGAACATCAACAACAAGGTCGCGCCGAACACCCCCACCTTCACCGCCCGGCAGGGCCAGCGCGTGGAGTGGGTCGTCATCGCCCACGGCAACTCCTTCCACACGTTCTCGCTCAAGGGCCACCGCTGGGCCAACAACCGCACCGGCCTGATCTCGGGCCCGGACGACGGCGCCCAGATCGTGGACACCCGCACGGTCGGCCCGGCCGACTCCTTCGGCTTCCAGGTGATCGCCGGAGAGCGCGTCGGCCCCGGCCGCTTCGAGTACCACACGCACGTCGCGCTGTTCTGGGACCGCGGCGTCTACGGCTGGTTCGACGTGCTGGAGAGCCCCGCCCCGGTGGTGACCGTCACCGGCATCGCGGACGGTGAGACGTACGGCGACTCCCTCACGAAGACCGTCAGCTGGACCGTGACCGGTGGGGCCGCGACGGGGGCGAGCTCGGCCACGCTCGACGGCCAGCCGCTGGAGAACGGCGCGGCGCTCCGGCTGTGGACGCTGCCGCTGGGGCAGCACGAGCTGGTCGTGGTGGGCAAGGGCACCGGCGGCGACACGACCACGACCGTGCGCTTCACGACGAAGACGTCGTTCGCGGACCTGCAGGCCCTGGTCACCAGCCTGCCCATGAGCGAGACGACGCGAGCGGGGCTGCTGGACCGCGTGACGCGGGCGGCCGGCAAGGCCACGTCCGGCAGCGAGTCCGGCGCGATCAGCCTGCTCGAGCAGTTCATCAGCCGGGTCGAGAACCAGGTGCGCAGCAACGCGGAGGTCCGTTCCGTGCTCCTGCGGGACGCCCAGGCCCTCATCGCCGAGCTCGGTGCCCTCGACGCCGCCGAGGGCGGCCGCTGATGTCGGCGACGGACCTGGAGAACGCCGTGGACGGCGGCGGCGCGGACCGCACCGGCGGTGAGCGCGTCGGGCGGCGCGCCCTGCTCGGCGGGCTCGCGGGTACGGCGGCCGCGGCCGTCGTGCTCCGTCCGGGCCTGGCGATCGGTGACGACCAGGAGGACCCGAGGCCGCTCGGGACCGTGCCGCGGGCGGGTGCCGGAGGCACCGTCCGCGAGGTGACGCTGTACGCCGTGGCGGGGCCGGGCAACCGGCTCGCCTACGGCACCACTCCCGAGAACGCGAGCATCCCCGGCCCCACGATCGAGGCGATCGAGGGCGACGAGATCCGCGTGACGCTGGTCAACACGACGTCGCTGACGGTGTCGCTGCACGCTCACGGCGTGGACGTGCCGGCGGCCGACGACGGGACGCCGGCCAACGGGTCCGTGGTGGCAGCGGGCGCACGGCACACCTACGTGTGGCGCACGCACGCTCCCACCAAGCGCGCGGACGGCACGTGGGAGCCGGGGTCGGCAGGGTATTGGCACTACCACGACCACGCGGTCGGGACGGCGCACGGCACCGACGGCATCACCCGCGGGCTCTATGGCGCGCTGGTCGTGCGCCGTCCGGGCGACCCGCTGCCGGAGAAGCAGTTCGTCACGGTCTTCAACGAGCTGACCATCAACAACTCGGCGGTGCCGGACTCGATCAACTACTCGGCCAATCTCGGCCAGCGGGTCGAGTGGATCATGATCACCCACGGTGTCGCGTCGTTCCACACGTTCCACACCCACGCTCATCGGTGGGCCGACAACCGCACGGGCCTGCTCTCCGGCGACGACGACCGCACCTCGGTCATCGACAACCGCACCACCGGCCCCGGCGAGTCGTTCGGCTTCCAGATCATCGCCGGCGAGCACGTCGGGCCGGGCACGTGGATGTACCACTGCCACGTCCAGTTCCACTCCGACGGCGGCATGATCGGCATCTTCACCGTCAACAACGCCGACGGGACGCCTCCGCCCGGGCACACCGAGCACATGGCGAACCACCGCGAGATGGCCGCCATGATGATGTCCGCCGGCGGGCACGCCGCGCACGGAGGCAGCGAGCCCGCGAAGGCCCAGGTCGCGGGGTCGCCGACGATCAGCCAGAGCGACGTCCCCGGCGGAGGCGACGAGGACGCACACGCGGGCCACGAGGGCCACGGCGGCTGACCTTCGACGTCGAGCACGGCAGCCCGCGCGCTGCAGAAGCCTCGGCCGCCGGGACCGGAGCACGAACCGGTCCCGGCGGTCGAGGCTTTCGCGCGACCCACGGGTGGTTCCGCAGACGCGGTCGCGGGAGGCCGGGAAGCCGACTGCCGGCACGCCCCGGCGGGGCCGCTCGGACTCGTCGTCTACCGTCGGGCCCGTGTCCCACCGCGAGCCCGCGCCGCCCCAGGACGACCGGACGGGCCTGGCTCGCCAGATCTCCACCGCCTACGCGGAGGAGGTCGACCGGACGCACCGGTCACTGCTCATGGCCTGGCTGGCCTTCGCCGCCACCTTCGGCCTGCTGCGCGCCCTCACGTACGCGATCCACGAGGACTTCGGGCCGTTCCGCGACGTCAGCGTCGGCGGCGCCCACCTGCACCACTACGTGTGGGGCATCGCGGTGCTCATGGGCGTCGGGCTGGTCTCGCTCATCGTCGACACCCCGAGGTACAACCCCTGGCTCGGCGCGGCGTACGGCATCGGCTGTGCGCTCGTCGTGGACGAGTACGCCCTGCTGCTCAACCTCAGCGACGTCTACTGGACGCGCGAGGGACGGGTCAGCGTCGACGTCGCGCTGGGCGTCATCGCCGTCCTCGGGGCCTACCTCACCGCGGCCCACTTCTGGAACTCCACAGCCCGGCTGCTGCTGGGCCGCGCGCGCGAGCGTGCCGTCGGGCACCGGGGCGCTCCCCCACCGGCGCCTTGACGGCGGCGCTCGTCAGCCCTGGCGCTCGCGCACCAGCCGGTCGAGGTACGCCACGTCCACGTCCTCCAGCGTGGTGACCACGGTCCGGGTCGGGGCCGGCTCGATCGCCACGACGCTCGGGATCGCGACGACGACGGCTCCGGAGGCCTCGCCGGCACGTACGCCCGTCGGCGAGTCCTCGAGCACGGCACAGCGCTCGATGGGGACGCCAATGCGCTGCGCGGCCTCGAGGTAGGCGTCCGGCGCCGGCTTGAGGTTGGGCACCTCGTCACCGGCGATGCTGAAGGCGAAGTGCTCCGCGCCGACGGCCGAGAGCACCGCGTCGACGAGCCGGCGGTAGGACGCGGACACGAGCGCGCAGGGGACGCCCCGCCCGTTGACCTCGTCGAGCAGGGCCTTCGCCCCGGGCATCCAGTGCACCGGCCCGGTGCGCAGCCGCTGCTCGACCTCGGCGTTCAACCGCCGCGCGACCTCGGTGGCCGGGACGTCGGTGCGCCCGGCCTTCTCCAGCATCACCCGGGCGACCTTGTCGATCGGGCCGCCGACGTTCCTCGCCTGGTCCTCCGGTGTCCAGACACCGCCCAGCTCCGCGGTGACCGCGATCTCGGCCTCGAGCCAGGTCTCCTCGCTGTGCACGAGGGTGCCGTCCATGTCGAACAGGACGGCGGCGAGGCCGGCGTGGCCGTCGTGCGGGCGATGGTCGGCGGGAAGGCCTTCCCGGGTGCTGGTCAGAGCGATCTCCAATTCGTGCAACGAGGGTCAGGCGTTGAAGTACTTCGCCTCGGGGTGGTGGACGATCATGGCGTCGGTCGACTGCTCGGGGTGCAGCTGCAGCTCCTCGGAGAGGGACACCCCGATCCGCTCGGGCTTGAGCAGGGCGACGAGCTTCGCGCGGTCCTCCAGGTCCGGGCAGGCCGGGTAGCCGAAGGAGTAGCGCGACCCGCGGTAGGCCTGCCCGCGCAGCATCCCGGCCAGGTCGCCGTCCTCGCCGGCGAAGCCCAGCTCGTCGCGCACGCGGGCGTGCCAGTACTCCGCCAGCGCCTCGGTCAGCTGCACCGAGAGACCGTGGATCTCGAGGTAGTCGCGGTAGTTGTTCTTCGCGAAGATCTCGTTGGCGAACTCGCTCACGCGGTTGCCCATCGTCACGACCTGGAAGGAGACGACGTCGGTGTCGCCGGAGTCCTTCGCGCGGAAGAAGTCCGACAGGCACAGGTGCCGGTCACGCCGCTGGCGCGGGAACGTGAAGCGCGTGAGCTCCCCGCCGTCCTCGCCCGCGACGACGAGGTCGTCGCCCTCGCTCCACGCCCGGAAGTAGCCGTAGACGACCGCGGCCTCCATCAGCCCCTCGGTCTTGATGCGGTCGAGCCACATGCGCAGCCGCGGGCGGCCCTCGCTCTCGACCAGCTCGTCGTAGGACGGCCCCTCGCCGCGGGAGGACTTCAGCCCCCACTGGCCCATGAAGGTCGCCCGCTCGTCGAGGTAGGCGGCGTAGTCGGCGAGCGCGATGCCCTTGACCACGCGCGTCCCCCAGAAAGGGGGCTCGGGGACCCGGTTGTCGTTGGCCACGTCGCTGCGGGCCGGCATGTCCTCGAGCGGGGTGAGCTGCAGCGTCGCTCCCCCGGCCACCCGGCGCTTGCGCAGCTCGGGCAGCTTCGCCCCGGGCACGCCACGCTTGACGCCGATGATGGCGTCCATGAGCCGCAGGCCCTCGAAGGCGTCCCGGGCATACCTGACCTCGCCTTCGTAGATCTCGGCGAGGTCCTCCTCGACGAACGCCCGGGTGAGCGCGGCGCCGCCGAGGATGACGGGGAACTGCGTGGCGATCCCCCGTGAGTTCATCTCCTCGAGGTTCTCCTTCATGATGACCGTCGACTTGACGAGCAGCCCGGACATGCCGATGACGTCGGCCTTGTGCTCCTCGGCGGCCTCGAGGATCGCCGACACCGGCTGCTTGATGCCGATGTTGACGACGTCGTAGCCGTTGTTGGACAGGATGATGTCGACGAGGTTCTTGCCGATGTCGTGGACGTCGCCCTTGACGGTGGCCAGGACGATCTTGCCCTTGCCCGCGGCGTCGGCCTTCTCCATGTGCGGCTCGAGGTAGGCCACGGCGGTCTTCATGACCTCGGCGCTCTGCAGCACGAAGGGCAGCTGCATCTCGCCCTTGCCGAAGAGCTCCCCGACGACCTTCATGCCCTCGAGCAGGTGGTCGTTGACGACGTCGAGGGCCTTGATGCCGGTGTCGAGCGCCTCCTGCAGGTCGCCCTCGAGGCCGTTGCGCTCGCCGTCGATGATCCGGCGCTGGAGCCGCTCCCCCAGCGGCAGCGCGGCCAGCTCCTCGGCGCGCGAGGCCCGGACCGACGCCGCGTCGACGCCCTCGAACAGCTCGAGGAAGCGCTGCAGCGGGTCGTAGCCCTCCCGGCGACGGTCGTAGACCATGTCGAGCGCGACCTCGCGCTGCTCCTCCGGGATGCGCGCCATCGGCACGATCTTGGCCGCGTGCACGATCGCCGAGTCCAGCCCCGCCTCTACGCACTCGTGCAGGAACACCGAGTTGAGCACGATGCGGGCGGCCGGGTTGAGGCCGAAGGAGATGTTCGACAGGCCGAGCGTCGTCTGCACGCCGGGGTAGCGCCGCTTGATCTCGCGGATCGCCTCGATCGTCTCGACGCCGTCGCGCCGGGTCTCCTCCTGGCCCGTGGCGATCGGGAAGGTCAGCGCGTCGATGAGGATGTCCTCGACCGCCATGCCGTACTCACCGGTCAGCTGGTCGATGAGCCGGGACGCCACCCGCACCTTGTGCTCGGCGGTGCGGGCCTGGCCCTCCTCGTCGATGGTGAGGGCGATGACCGCGGCACCGTGCTCCTTGACCACCGGCATGATCCGGCGGAACCGCGAGCCGGGCTTGTCACCGTCCTCGTAGTTGACCGAGTTGATGATCGCCCGCCCGCCGAGGAGCTCCAGGCCGGCTTCCAGGACCGCGGGCTCGGTGGAGTCGATGACCAGCGGCAACGTGGACGAGGTCGCGAAGCGCCCGACGATCTCCCTGATGTCTGCGACGCCGTCGCGCCCGACGTAGTCGATGCAGACGTCGAGCAGGTGGGCGCCGTCCCGGGTCTGGTCGCGGGCGATCTCGACACAGTCGTCGTAGCGGCCCTCGAGCATCGCGACCCGGAAGGCCTTGGAGCCGTTGGCGTTGGTCCGCTCGCCGATCGACAGGTAGGACGCGTCCTGATGGAACGGCACGGCGGTGTAGAGGCTCGCGACGCCCGGCTCCGGACGCGGCTCGCGGCGCGCGAGCTCGCGCCCGCGTACGCGCTCGACGACGGCCTGCAGGTGCGCGGGGGTCGTGCCGCAGCAGCCGCCGACCAGGCCGAGGCCGTACTCCCGGGTGAAGACGTCGTGGGCGTCGGCGAGCTCCCGCGGTGACAGCGGGTAGCGCGCGCCGTCGGAGGTGAGCTCGGGCAGGCCGGCGTTGGGCATGCACGAGAGGCCGATGCGCGCGTGGCGGGCGAGGTGGCGCAGGTGCTCGCTCATCTCGGCGGGGCCGGTCGCGCAGTTGAGGCCGATGAGGTCGATGCCCAGCGGCTCCAGCGCGGTCAAGGCGGCGCCGATCTCGCTGCCGAGCAGCAGCGTGCCGGTGGTCTCCACGGTGACCTGGGCGATCACGGGAACGTCGGCGCCGGCCTCGGCGATCGCCCGCTTCGCGCCGACGATCGCGGCCTTGGCCTGGAGCAGGTCCTGCGCGGTCTCGACGAGCAGGGCGTGCGCCCCGCCGGCGACGAGGCCCGCTGCGTTCTGCTGGTACGCGTCGCGCAGCGTCGCGTAGGTCGTGTGGCCCAGCGTCGGCAGCTTGGTGCCGGGGCCCATCGACCCGATCACCCAGCGCGGGCGGTCGGGGGTGGACGCGGCGTCGGTGGCCTCGCGGGCGATGCGGGCGCCCGCCTCGGCCAGCTCGAAGATCCGCTGGGGGATGTCGTACTCCGCGAGGTTCGCGAAGTTCGCGCCGAACGTGTTGGTCTCGACGCAGTCGACGCCGACCGCGAGGTACTCCTCGTGGACGGCGCGCACGATGTCCGGCCGGGTGACGTTGAGGATCTCGTTGCAGCCCTCGAAGCCCTGGAAGTCCTCGAGCGTCGGGTCCTGGGCCTGCAGCATCGTGCCCATCGCGCCGTCGGCGACCACGACCCGCTCGGACAGTGCCTGGCGCAGGGATGCCGACGTGGGGGACATCGATCCTCCGGGAAGTGCGACAGCGCAGCGCCTGCCCGGCCTCCCGGGCAGGCGGTGACGCGGGAGGGCAGCCCTCCGTGGGCCTCAGCCTACGCGGCGGGCCTCCCGCTCCCGGCGTTTCACGGTGGCCGGAGGGGAAGGATGCCGACTCCGCGTAGGCTGGATCGGTTGGGAAGGCCCGGCGAGCGCCGGTGCTCGTTGGGAGTGTGCGGTCTTGGAGGTGCGGCGAGTGATCGAGCTCGAGGGCGTCCCCGAGCTGGTCGACCCCGTCCTCATCGCCGCGTTCGAAGGTTGGAACGACGCCGGTGAGGCCGCGACGGGTGCGATCGAGCATCTGGAGCGGGAGTGGAAGGCGTCGCCGATCGGGGCCCTCGACCCCGACGACTACTACGACTTCCAGGTCAACCGGCCGACGGTCGGGGTGGACGCCGAGGGCGCCCGCTCCATCACCTGGCCGACGAGCCGGTTCTCCTGGGCGCGGGTGCAGGTCCCGGCCCAGGGCAGGACGCGCGACGTCGTGCTGCTGCGCGGCATCGAGCCGAACATGCGCTGGCGCACGTTCACCGACGAGATCCTCGAGCTGGCCGCCGAGCTCGGCGTCGAGATGGTCGTGACGCTGGGCGCGCTGCTGGCCGACGCGCCGCACACCCGCCCCATCCCGGTGACGAGCTCGGCGACCGAGCCCGGGCTGGCGAGCCGGCTGGGCATCGAGATCTCGCGCTACGAGGGCCCGACGGGCATCGTGGGCGTGCTGCAGGACCGCGCGGGCCAGCTCGACGTCCCGGCGGTCTCGCTGTGGGCGGCGGTCCCGCACTACGTCGCACAGCCGCCCTCCCCCAAGGCGACGCTCGCGCTGCTGCGCGCGGTCGAGGACCTGCTCGACCTCTCGATCCCGCTCGGGGAGCTGCCGGAGGACGCGCGCGCCTGGGAGCGCGGCGTCGACGAGCTCGCGGCCGAGGACTCCGAGGTCGCGGAGTACGTCCGCGGCCTCGAGGAGGCCAAGGACACCGCCGAGCTGCCCGAGGCGAGCGGCGAGGCGATCGCCCGCGAGTTCGAGCGCTACCTGCGCCGCCGCGGGGACGGGGGGCCGGCGTCCGGGCCGGGCCCCGCCGCCGGCCACTGATCCTCCCCGGCCGTCGAGGACCGCTCCCCGACGTAGTCCCGCAGCACCTCGCCCACCCGGCGCAGGTAGCCCGCGACCGCACGCTGCTCCTCCGGCGGCAGCGCGGCGCCCACCTCGTGCAGGCTGGTCAGCAGCGGCCCGAGCTCGCTGAGCACGTGCGCGGCCCCGCCTGCCGTCACCTCGACGACCTGGCGCCGGCCGTCCACCGGATGCGGGCGCCGCGTCACGTGCCCCTTGCCCTCGAGCCGGTGCAGCCCCTGCGTCGCCGCCGCGGTGGACACACCGAGCCGGCGCGCGAGCTCGGCCGGGCCGAGCGGGCGGCCCGCCGGCTCGGTCATCACGTGCTCGACGGCCTCCACGTCGCGCAGCGCGAGGCCGAGACGCTCGGCCATCTCCACCCGGGCGAGGGCTGAGAACGTCAGGACGTCGCGCAGTGCGCGGTCTACCGGCCCGGGGGCCGGCCGCCCGGGTTGCGCCGGCTGCTGCGACATGTACGGTCCTTCCGAGAACGCTAAGCCGCTTAGCGACTTGGAGGTTGCCCGTGGCAGGCCCCCACGCGGACCGTCGTACCACAGCGCGTGCGCTGTCGCCGGTCGGCCGCGCCCGCTCGTGGTGGGTGCTGCTCCTCGCGCTGCTCGCCTCCGGCGCGGTCTTCGCGCTGGGCCCGGGCGAGGCGACGACCGTGTCCGACGCGGCCAGCGGGCTGGCGGACGGCGCGCAGTCCACCCGGGTCGCGCAGCTGCAGGAGCGGCTGCCCGGCAGCGGGGTCGCGCCCGTGATCGCGGTCTATGCGCGCGACGACGGCGGCGCCCTCGGCCAGGACGGCCTCGCCGCCGTCGAGGCCGCGGCGCAGCGCCTGGCTGGGCTGGCCGCGGGTGGCGGGCGCCCTGCCGAGCCGGAGGTGTCCGAGGACGGGACCGTGGCCACGGTGACCCTCCCGGTCAGCACCGACGAGGACACGGTCGAGGACGACGTCGGGGCCGTCCGCACGGCGGCCCGGGCCGGCCTGCCCGACGGGGTGGGCGTCGAGGTCACCGGCGGCCCGGCGTACGCCGTCGACCTGTCCGCGGTCTTCGACGGCGCCAACACCAAGCTCCTCAGCACCACCGCCGCGGTCGTGGCGCTGCTGCTGCTGGTGACGTACCGGAGCCCGGTGCTGTGGCTGGTCCCGCTGCTCGTCGTCGGCGTCGCGGACCGGCTCGCGACCGTCGTCGTCGGTGCCCTCGCGCCGCGGGCCGGCGTCGACGTCGACGGCTCGGCCGCCGGGATCCTCTCCGTGCTGGTGTTCGGGGCGGGCACGAACTACGCGCTGCTGCTCGTCTCGCGCTACCGCGACACCTTGCGCCACGAGAGCGACCGCTTCGCCGCGATGCGACGGGCGCTGCGCTCGACCGCGCCGGCCGTCCTGGCCAGTGGCGGGACCGTGCTGCTCAGCCTGCTCACGCTGCTGCTCGCGGACCTCACCTCCAACCGCGGCCTGGGCTTCGCCTGCGCCGTAGGGATCGTGATCGCGATGGCGTTCGGGCTGGTCGTGCTGCCGGCGGCGCTGGTGCTGCCGGGCCGCTGGCTCTTCTGGCCGCTGGTGCCGCGCGTCGTCGACTCCCCCGACGACGACGAGGCCGGGCTGTGGAGCGCGGTGGGCCGCCGGGTCGCCCGCCGCCCCGGGCTCGTGGCCGCGCTCGGCGTCGCCGTCCTCGCGGTGCTGGCGGTCGGGGCCCTCGCCGTGCAGACCGAGCTGTCGGCCGAAGAGAGATTCCGGAACCCGCCGGAAGCCGTGCTCGGGCAGCAGTCGCTGCAGCGTGCCTTCCCCGCCGGCACGACGCAGCCGTTGACCGTGGTGTCGTCGGCTGGAGCGGCAGAGGCGGTCGTCGAGACGGCGCAAGGCGTCCAGGGCGTCGCCAGGGCACGGTCGCTGACGACCGAAGGAGAGTTCGCCGTAGCCCAGGTCGTGCTCGAGGACGCCCCGGGAACGGAGGGCTCGGACCGGGCCATAGAGGGACTGCGCGACGCGCTGGCCGAGGTGGCCGGTGCGGACGCGCTCGTCGGCGGCACGACCGCCGAGGAGTACGACACCGCGCGGGCGACCGAGCGCGACACCCGGCTCGTCGTCCCGCTGGTGCTGCTGCTCGTGCTCCTCGTCCTGACGGCGCTGCTGCGGTCGGCCGTCGCGCCCGTCCTGCTCGTCGCGACGGTCGTCGCGTCGTACTTCGCCAGCCTGGGGGCCAGCTGGTGGGCGTTCGACCTCGGCTACGGCTTCCCCGCCCTCGACACGCCGGTGCCGCTGCTGTCGTTCCTGTTCCTCGTCGCGCTCGGCGTCGACTACAACATCTTCCTCGTCGCCCGCACCCGCGAGGAGGTGCTCGCCGGGCGGGCGACGCGGGAAGCGGTCCTGCGCGCGCTGGCCGCCACCGGTGGCGTCATCACCAGCGCCGGCATCCTGCTCGCCTCGGTGTTCGCGGTGCTCGGCGTGCTGCCGCTCATCACGCTGACCCAGATCGGGGTCGTGGTGGGCATCGGCGTCCTGCTGGACACGCTGCTCGTACGGACCGTCGTCGTCCCCGCCCTGGTGCTCGTGCTCGGCGAGCGGTTCTGGTGGCCGTCCCGTCCCGAGCGCGTCAGGCGACCTCGGCCTCCATCGCCGCGACGAAGCCCTGCTTGACCTCTCGCCACGCCTCGTCGGACATGGTGCGCCGCCAGTAGGGGGAGCAGGACATGTCGGCGCGCGGGAGCCCCCGGTCGAGCAGCAGGTGCCGGCGTACGCCGCGGATCTCCTCCGCCTCCCCGTGCACGAAGACGTGCACGCGCCCCTCCGGGAAGGTGAGCTCGCGCAGGGAGGCGAGCAGCTGGTCGTCGTCCGGGCCGCGGTGCAGCCATTCGACGTCGAGCTCGGCCGCGCTGCGCAGCTCGGCCTGGTGGCCCGGGCCGTCGCAGAGCAGTCGGACGACGGCCGGCACCCCTGCGGGCAGCGCCTCGAGCGACGCGGCGATCGCCGGCAGCGCCGACTCGTCGCCGACCAGGAGATGCCAGTCCGCGTCCGGGTCCGGGCGGTAGCCGCCGGCCGGGCCTTCGAGGACCAGCACGTCTCCGGGCTCGGCCGAGGCGGCCCAGCGCCCGGCCACGCCGACGTCGCCGTGCACGACGAAGTCGATCGTGAGCTGCCGGGCCGCGGCGTCCCAACGGCGGACGGTGAAGCGGCGGAACGCGGGCCACTGCGAGCGAGGAAGGCTCGCGCGCAGCTCCGCCGGGTCGAACACGCGGGAGTAGGCGGCTCCGGCCGGGGCGAACGCGAGGTTCACGTAGGCGTCCGTCGCGTCCACCATCACGAAACCGTCCAGACCGTCCCCGCCCAGGACGACGCGGACCATCGCCGGGGTCAACCAGTGCTTCTCGACGACGCGTCCGTGCATGTGCCCTCCCGGATAGGTGAGGCTTACCTTAACCTTGGTCGCTGGGGGAAGCCGCGCCCGTTCCGTGCGCGGTGCTGCCCTGACGCGCCCGCCGGCTCGCCGGCGTACGCAGCGGGCTCCATCCGCACCATCCGCACCGTCCCGGGTGCGCCTGACGAAAGGGTTCCTCTTGCTCCGCTCTTCTCGGTCGGTGGTCGGCGCGCTGACCGCTGTCGCCGCCCTGCTGCTCGCCGGCTGCGGGGGCTCCGACGACGAGGCGACGGCGGCGAGCCCGTCGACGCCCGAGGCGTCGGCGTCCGCCCCGGCCCAGCAGTTCCCGATCACGATCGAGCACGCCCTGGGCACGACGACGATCGAGTCGCAGCCGGAGCGGGTCGCAACGGTGAACTGGGCCAACCAGGAGGTCCCGCTCGCGCTCGGGGTCGTCCCCGTCGGCATGGCGGCGGCCAACTTCGGCGACGACGACAACGACGGCCTGCTGCCGTGGGTGAAGGAGAAGCTCGACGAACTCGGCGGCCAGACACCGGTGCTGTTCGACGAGACCGACGGCATCGACTTCGAGGCGGTCGCCGACACGCAGCCGGACGTGATCCTGGCGGCGTACTCCGGCCTCACGCAGGAGGACTACGACACGCTCAGCGAGATCGCGCCGACGGTCGCCTACCCCGAGGTCGCCTGGGGCACCGACTGGAAGGACATGATCCGGCTCAACAGCCAGGGCATGGGCAAGCCCGCCGAGGGCGAGCAGCTGATCTCCACCCTCGAGCAGGAGATCACCGACACGGCTGCGACGATGCCGCAGATCGCCGGCAAGAAGACGATGTTCCTCACCCACGTCGACCCGACGGACCTCAGCGAGGTCAGCTTCTACACCACCCACGACACCCGGGCGAAGTTCTTCACCGACCTCGGGCTGGGCACGCCGAAGAGCATCGAGGAGGCGTCGTCGTCCAACGACCAGTTCTCCGGGACGATCAGCGCGGAGAAGGTCGACCAGTTCGACGACGTCGACATCATCGTGACCTACGGCGACGAGAAGCTCGTCAAGACGCTGCAGGCCGACCCGCTGCTGTCGAAGATGCCCGCCGTCGCCAACGACGCCATCGTGCTGCTGCCCTCGACGCCGCTCGGCACGGCCGCGAACCCCACGCCGCTCGCCATCTCCTACGTCCTGCAGGACTACGTGAAGATGCTCGCCGAGGCCGCTGACAAGTCGGCGTGACCGCTCTCGCTCCCGCGCCCGCTGCGAGCGCCGCCACCGTGCGGCGCTCGCGGCGGGCGCTGTGGGTGCTCCTCGCCCTCGCCCTGCTCCTCGCCCTCGTAGCCCTGTCGGTCACGGTGGGTGCCCGCGGCGTCTCCTGGTCGGAGATCCTGCACGGGCTGACGGGCGCCGACGAGACGATCGGCGAGGCGGCCGTGGCCAAGCGCATGCCGCGGACCCTGCTCGCCGTGCTCGTCGGCGCGGCCCTCGGGCTCTCGGGCGCGGTCATGCAGGGCGTCACCCGCAACCCGCTGGCCGACCCGGGCATCCTCGGCGTGAGCATGGGCGCCGCGCTCGCCGTCGTCATCGGCATCGCGTGGTTCGGCCTGTCCGTGGCCAGCGACTACGTCTGGGTGGCGATCGTCGGAGCCGGCCTCAGCGCAGTCTTCGTGTACGCCGTCGGCTCGCTGGGGCGCGGCGGCGCGACGCCGCTCAAGCTGGCCCTGGCGGGGACCGCGACGTCGGCCGCCTTCGTGTCGTTCATCACCGCGATCGCCCTGCCCCGCGGGGACATCTCCGCGAACATCCAGTCCTGGCGCGTCGGCGGAGTCGGCGGGGCGTCCTACGACACCATCCGGCTCGTCGTGCCGTTCCTGCTCGTCGGCTTCGCCGTCTGCCTGCTGTCCGCCCGCGGGCTGAACTCGCTCGCCCTCGGCGACGACCTCGCGGCCGGGCTCGGCGAGCGGGTCGCCCTCGCGCGCGGCACCGCGGCGTTCGGCGCGGTCCTGCTCTGCGGCGCGTCGGTCGCGGTCGCCGGCCCGATCTGGTTCGTCGGGCTCGCCGTGCCGCACGTCTGCCGGCTCCTCGTCGGGGTCGACCACCGGTGGGTGCTGCCGTTCTCGACCGTGGTGGGCGCCTGCCTGCTCGCCGCCGCGGACGTCCTCGGGCGCATCGTCGCGCGCCCGGGCGAGCTCGACGTCGGCATCGTCACCGCCTTCGTCGGCGCACCGGTCTTCATCTACATCGTGCGGCGGCAGAAGGTGCGTGCCCTGTGACGGCCCTGCTCTCCCCCGTCTCCTCGCCCGGCACCCGGGTCACGGCAGAGGCCGTCGCGGCCGGGCGTGCACGGCGCGGCCGCCGTCGGCTGGCCGTCATGGCCGCCCTCGCGCTGCTCATCGTGGCGGCGTTCCTCGCCAACGTCATGCTCGGCCGCACCTACTACCCGCTTCCCGACGTCGTCCGCGTGGCGCTCGGGCAGGACGTGCCCGGCGCGTCCTTCGCCGTCGGCCGGCTGCGCCTGCCCCGTGCGGTGCTGGCCGTCCTCGCCGGAGCCTGCTTCGGCTTCGGCGGGGTCACCTTCCAGACCATGCTGCGCAACCCGCTCGCCAGCCCGGACCTCATCGGCATCACGGCCGGTGCGAGCGCCGCCGCCGCGTTCGCCATCGTCACGGTGGGGCTCAGCGGCACGAGCGTCTCGCTCGTGGCCATCGTCGCCAGCCTGGCCGTCGCGCTGCTCATCTACGTGCTGTCGTTCAAGGACGGCGTGCACGGCACCCGCCTGGTCCTCATCGGCATCGGCATCGCCGCGATGTGCGTGAGCATCACCGACTACGTCCTCAGCCGCGCCAGCCAGTGGGACATGCAGGAGACGCTGCGCTGGCTCTCCGGCAGCCTCAACGGCGTGTCGTGGACGGAGGCGCTGCCCACGCTGGGCGCGCTGGTCGTCCTCGCCCCGGTCCTGCTGACGCAGGCGCGCAACCTCAACCTGCTCCAGCTCGGGGACGACGCGGCGTCCGCGCTGGGAGTCAGCGTCGAGCGCACCCGGCTGACCGTGATCCTGGCCGCCGTCGGGCTGATCGCGTTCGCGACCGCAGCCACGGGGCCCATCGCCTTCGTCGCCTTCCTCGCCGGCCCCATCGCCGCGCGGCTCGTCGGCCCCGGAGGCTCGCTGCTGGTCCCGGCCGCGCTCGTCGGGGCGCTGCTGGTGCTCGTCGCGGACTACTTCGGGCAGTACGCCTTCGACACCCGGCTGCCGGTCGGCGTCGTCACCGGGGTGCTCGGCGCGCCGTACCTCGTCTACCTCATCGTCCGCTCCAACCGGGTGGGAGGCTCGCTGTGACCGCAGCGCACACCCTGACGGCCGAGAAGCTGACCCTCGGCTACCGCGACCGCGTCGTCGTCTCCGGGCTCGACCTGGCGGTCCCGCCGGGCAAGGTCACCGCGATCGTCGGCGCCAACGCGTGCGGCAAGACGACGCTGCTGCGCTCGATGTCGCGGCTGCTCGCACCACGCGCCGGCCATGTGCTCCTCGACGGCAAGGAGGTCCACCGCACCCCGGCGAAGGCCCTCGCCCGCACGCTCGGGCTGCTCCCCCAGTCGCCGATCGCGCCCGAGGGCATCGCGGTCTCCGACCTGGTCGGGCGTGGGCGCCACCCGCACCAGGGCGTGCTCACGCGGTGGAGCAAGGAGGACGACGCCGCCGTGGCCGCCGCGCTGGAGGCGACCGACACGGCCGAGCTGGCCGACCGGCCCGTCGACGAGCTGTCCGGCGGCCAACGCCAGCGGGTGTGGATCGCGATGGCCCTCGCTCAGCAGACGGACGTGCTGCTGCTCGACGAGCCCACGACGTTCCTGGACGTCTCGCACCAGGTCGAGGTCCTCGACCTGCTGACCGACCTCAACCGGGCCCGCGGCACCACGGTCGTGATGGTGCTGCACGACCTGAACCTCGCGGCCCGCTACGCCGACCACCTCGTCGCGATGGTGGCCGGCCGGGTGCACGCGGTGGGCACCCCCGAAGAGGTGCTCACCGAGGACACGGTCCGGTCGGTCTTCGGGCTCGACAGCACGGTCATCGCGGACCCGGTCTCCGGCCGGCCGCTCATGATCCCGATCGGTCGCCACCACGTCATGTCCGAGGCAGCGGTCGCCGAGGGCTGACCGACGGCAGGCCTGCCGAGAAGGTGAAGCGGGGTTCAGGAAGGCGTGATCCCCCACGCCCCCTCGAACACCTGCCCCGGCTCCAGCCGGACCACGTCCTCACCGCTCGAGAAGGCGTTGGCCGGCGACGTCATCGGCTCGACGGCGACGCTGCGCCGGCGCCGCTCGGGCGCGACGGTGTCGCCGGTGAACACCTGGGTGTAGCCGAAGCTCTCGTCCTGCCACACCACCACCGCGCCGTGCTCGCCGCGCAACGTGACGGTCGAGCGGCCGTCGGGCGTGCGCCGCAGGTCGGTGTACGCCGTGTCCAGGACGCGGTCCCCGATGGCCGACGGCTTCCGGAAGTCGTAGGGAGTTCCCTCCACCGGAGCCCGGCCGGTGGGCGTCGACGTCGCGTCCACCGGCACCCGCGACGCCGCCGGCACGTGGAGCGTGTCGGCATCGATCGTCGCGCCGGGCGTCGCCATGACGTACGGGTGGGCGCCGTACGCGAACGGGGCGGGCCGGGCGCCGACGTTGCGGGCGCGTACGGTCACGGCCAGCCCTTGTCCGGACAGCTCGTAGCGCAGTGCGAGGTCGAGGGTGAAGGGGTAGCCGGACGACGGGTGCAGCCGCAGCGCCATCGTGACGGCGGCGGCGCTCGGCTCGACGGCACGCCAGTTGTGCCAGCGGGTCAGGCCGTGGCTCGCATTGCCCAGCGCGTGCTCGGTGATGGGCAGCTGCAGGCGCTTGCCCTCCCACGCGTACAGCCCCTGCCGGATCCGGTTCGGCCACGGGATCAGGTGCGACCCGCGCGCCGACGGGGCCATCTCGTCCGCGCCGTAGCCGTCGACGACCTGGCGCCCGCCCACGGAGTACGTCCGCAGCCCGCCACCGACCTCGACGACCGTCGCGACCGCG
This sequence comes from Motilibacter deserti, assembly GCF_011250635.1. Taxonomy (GTDB): domain Bacteria; phylum Actinomycetota; class Actinomycetes; order Motilibacterales; family Motilibacteraceae; genus Motilibacter_A; species Motilibacter_A deserti. The sequence continues at coordinate 168,456 of NZ_JAANNP010000004.1, read as the reverse complement.
TCGCCGGAACGGAGCTCGATCTGCCGGCCCGATGCGGGCACCGGGCCGAGTTCGTCTGCTGCCATGGAAGCTCCCGCCGTCGGGCTGTCGCGACCCGGGCTCGGGCGACGTCCAGCGCAGAGGGCTCCTTCCCGCTGGCCGGCGCCGGACGCCGCACCACGCAGCACTCCTGCGGAGGCACCCCGGTGGGCGGCTCGAGCACATCCCCCAGGCGTCGGGCAGGTCGCCGCCGACACGCCCGCCGGCTCGCTCGTCCCGACGCCCGGCTCAGACGCCCAGGACGAGGCCTGCCATGGCCGCCGGCTGCGACAGGAACGGATGGTGCCCGGTGTCCAGCTCGACGACGCTGCCGGCCCGCCGGGCGAACTCGCGCTGCGACGTCGCCGGCGTGCCCCGGTCCTGTGCGCAGACGACGTAGGTCGACTGCACCTGCTGCCACGCGGCGGCGCCGACGGGCTGGCTCGTGACCTGCGCGCTCTGCCGGGCGAGGTGGTGCCGCGACTGCTCCTGGGCCTCGCGGTCGCAGTCGTGGAGGAACGTCTCGATGAGCAGCTCCTGGCGTACGCCGAAGGTGCCGGCGCCGGGGTCGACATCGAGGAACGGCGCGGGGCCGTCCGCGAAGTCGGACAGGCTCTGCCCGGCCTCCGGCAAGTAGCTCGACACCAGCAGCAGGTGGCGAACGGACGCCACGCCCGCGGCCGCCTCCGCGGCGACGATGCCGCCGTAGCTGTGGGCGACCACGACGGCCGGCTCGTCGGCGGCCAGCAGCGCGCGTCGCACCGCCTGCACGTCCTCGCGCAGACCGGGCCCGCCGACGCCGGCCGGCTCGCCCGCCTCTCCGCAGCTGGGCAGGCCCGGCGCCACGCTCGCCACTCCCCGCTCCTGCAGCATCTCGGCGGTGCGGTGCCACCACCACGCGCCGTCCCTGACACACGCCCCGTGCACGAACACGACCCTCATGCCTACCTCCACGCTCGGCTCCTACTGCCGCGATCCACGGTAGACGTAGCCGCCGTTACGCGAAAAGATGAAGCCGTGGGGAGACGACCGCAGCCCGAGATCAGGGACCGGCTGCTGGACGCGTGCACCGACCACGCCCTGGCACACGGCCTGCCGGACCGGCTGGAGCAGCTGTCCACCGCGACCGGCACGTCGGCCCGCATGCTCGTCTACCACTTCGGCACCCGCGACGCGCTGCTGCGCGCGGTCCTGCAACGAGCTCGGCAGCGCCAGCTGGATGCGTTCGGCGACCTCCTGCGTCCGCGGCCCGACGAGGCCTACACCGTCACGCTGCAGCGGGCGTGGGCGTCGTTCACGGGAACGGACGGGCAGCCGTACCTGCGGATGTTCGGCGCGCTGCGCGAGAGCGCGGAGCAGCAGCTGTGGCCGGGCTTCCGCCGCACCGCGACGACGGACTGGCTGGGGCCGCTGGAGGACGGGCTGGGCAGCATCGGCCGTCCTGAGCTCGCGACACTCGTCCTCGCCGTGATCCGTGGCCTCCTGATGGACCTCGACTCCACCGGCGACCGCGCCCGCGCGGACCGCGCCTTCGACATCTTCCTCGGCACCCTGGGGGACCACCAGCACGACAATGTCGACGCAACCTCGGGCCGGCGGGCGGGATAGCGGGGCCCGGGGCCCGGCCGCACGCTTCCCGCATGAGCTGCGCGGGGGGCTGGCGCGCGCACCAACGCGGCAGGCGTCACCTCACGACGCGGTACTTCAGGTGCGTTGCCCCCGGTCCCTGGACGACGCGCAGCTGCTCGAGCCGCAGCCCCGGGCCCACGCCCTCGAAGAGGCGGCAGCCACCGCCGAGGACGACGGGGGCCACGTGCAGCTCCAGCTCGTCGACCAGCCCGGCGGCGAGGTACTGGTTGATGAGGTCGGCGCCGCCGCCGAGGACCACGTCCTTCCCGCCGGCCGCCTGCCGCGCCTGCTCCAGCGCGGCCTCGATGCCCCCGGTGACGAAGGTGAAGGTCGTGTCCGACAGGCGCAACGGCTCGCGCTCGTGATGGGTCAGGACGAACACGGGCTTGTGGAACGGCGGCTCCTCCCCCCACCAGCCCCGCCACGGGTCCTCGCCCCAGGGGCCGCCGCCGGGAGGGCCGAACTTGCCGCGTCCCATGATCTCGGCTCCCACGCCCGCGAGCTCCTCCTCGAGGACCGCAGAGCTCGCGTTGACCGTGCCGCCCTCCATCCCGTGCGGCGCGCGGAACGCGGCGAGCTCGAACGCCCACGCGTGCAGGGCCTCGCCCCCTTCGCCGAGCGGCTCTTCCCGGCTCTGCCGCGGCCCCGCCACGTAGCCGTCGAGCGAGATGCTGATGTGCGCTCGAAGCTTGCTCATGCCGAGGAGGACGGCGAGACCCACCAGAACTCATCGCCCCCTGGTCGTGCTGCGCTCTTGATTCCGGCACCCGGCGCGGCCATGGTCGAGACGTCGGGAAAGGCGCGGAGGGGGTACGCCATGCGGGCACCGCGATCCGTCGCAGCTGTCACTGGGATCGCCGTTGCCGCATTCGGCGCGGTGGTGGGCCAGGGGCAGCAGAGCGCCGCGGCGGCGCCCGCGGACGAGCTGGTCTACGCGACCGACGCCGAGCTTCGGGTCCTCGACCTCGCGACCGGCGTGGACACGGCTCTGACGGCGAACGGGATCGACGTGAGCCACCCTTCGCTGTCGCCGGACCGCACGAAGATCGCCTTCTGCCAGGAGAGCGGCGCGTTCGACTGCAGCATCTACGTCCACGACCGCGTCGCGGGGACCACCCGCGCCCTGCCCGGCGGCGCGGCCGGGGCAGACCAGGAGCTTGAGCCGGAGTGGTCACCGGACGGGGCCCGGCTTCTGACGAGCGAGCCGGTGCGGTTCGCCGAGGGCGCGCGTGCCCTGTACACCCGCCCCGCGACCGGCGGTGTCAGACGGCGGGTCCCGAACAGCATCGGCGCGCTGCAGCCGAGCTGGGCCCCGGGTGGGCGGCACATCGCGTTCACCGAGCTGCGTCCCCGCCCTGACGGCACGGCCCGGCCGGTGATCGGCGTGCTGGCGACGGACGGGTCCGGCCGCGCGTCGCTCGGGCTCGTGGGGCACGACCCCGCATGGTCGCCGGACGGCGCGCGGATCGCGTACGTCGCCGACGTCGCCGCGTCCGACGGGAGCCTCGCCTCGTCCGTCGTCGTCACGGTCAACGCCCGGGGTGGCAGCCGTAGGGTGCTCGAGTCGACGTTCCACGCCGGCGCGCAGATCGGCCGCCCTGCGTGGCGCTCGGACGGCAGAACCCTCTACTACGCGGTGCGTCCCGCCCGTGGGGACGCCTACCTCGAGTCCGCCGACGCCGCCGGGACGACGCGGGCGCGGCTGTCCACGGCAGCGGAGCTGCCTCCGGACGCAACGGCGTACGCCGGCCCGCTGCCGCCGCCCGACCGGGCCGCCCCCTCCCCGCTCGCCCCGACGCTCACGCTCGCGGCGGAGCGCGTCACGGCCACGTGGGCCGGTCCCCGGGAGGCGGACGCCGTCGCCGTGCAGCTCGCCGTCTCCCCCGGCACGACGCCCCCGGCCACGTTCGCGGCCGGCCGGTTCCGCACGACGGTGCTCGGCGCGGCCCGCCGAGCCGTCGTCCCCGGCCTGGCCACGGGGGCGGTGCACTCCTATGCGCTGTGGGTCGTCGACCCCTCGGGCAACAGCTCGCCGGTCACCACGGGCAGGTTCCGGACGACCGCCCCGCCCCGCCTCACGGCCCCCCCGACGTCCGCCCTCGCGAGCACCGCGCTGCCGTTCCCCGTCTCGTGGTCCCCGGTCGGCCCCGGCGCACGCCGGGTCGAGGTGCAGTGGCGCGAGCAGTACGTCACCGGCAACACAGGGAGCACCGGGGCCTGGGCGACGTGGCGGGCCACCGCCGGCGCGGGGCGGGCGGCCTTCGGCGCCGCGGAGCGCCCGACGAGCGTCCGCCAGTCGCGCAACTACCTGCTGCGCGCCGTCGCCCTCGACGAGTTCGGCAACCGCGCCTTCGGGGCGCCGAGCCGGGTCGCCGTCCCACTCGACGACCGCGCTCTCACCCGCTACTCCGGGGGATGGACGCGCACGTCCGCGAGCGGCAGCTGGCTCGGCACGCTGACCACGACGCGATCGGCCGCAGCGGTCACCGTGACGGCCGACGTGAGCTCCTTCCGCGTCGTGGGCGAACGCCACCCGCGCGGCGGGCACACCCGGGTCTACGTCGACGGCGTCCTGCGCGCCACCATCAGCAGCTACGCCCGCACCCGCGCTCCGCGGCAGCTGCTCTGGTCCTCGGGAACCCTGGACCGGCGGACGTCGACGCACACGCTCCGGCTCGTCAACGTCCCCGACCCGCGCAGCGCCCGGGACGCGCTGCACCTGGACGGCATCTCCTGGGTCCCCTGGTTCGTCTGACTCCGCGGCACGCCTCCACGGGCGGGGACCGCCGGCGCTCGCCTCGCCCGCATGCACGACGATCAGTCCGTGCCCGCCCAGCAGTCGCAGCCGAGCCCTGCGCCCGACGGAGTGCTGCGTCGCGAGCTCAACCTCCGCGACGCGGTGCTCGTCGGGCTGGGCGCGATGCTGGGCGCGGGGGTGTTCGCCGCGTTCGCCCCGGCTGCCCGCGCGGCTGGGGCCGGCCTGCTGCTGGCCCTCGCGGCCGCGGCCGTGGTGGCCTACTGCAACGCGACCTCGAGCGCCGCCCTCGCCGCAGCGCACCCGCAGGCCGGCGGCAGCTATCTCTACGGGCGACGCCAGCTCGGGCCGCTGTGGGGGTTCCTCGCCGGGTGGGGCTTCGTCATCGGCAAGACGGCCAGCTGCGCGGCGATGGCCCTGACCGCCGGCGCGTACGCCTGGCCCGACCATCCTCGTCCTGTGGCGGTGGTCGCCGCAGCGGCGCTGACCGCCGTCAACTACCTCGGCGTGACGCGCACCGCCGCGCTGAACCGGCTGCTCGTCGCGGTCACTCTCGCCGTGCTCGGCTTCGTCGTCGTCACGTGCCTGGCCGGCGACCGCGGCGCCGTGTCGAGCCTGACGGACGCGACGAGCCTCGACGCGTACGGCGTGCTCCAGGCGGCCGGGCTGCTGTTCTTCGCCTTCGCCGGGTACGCCCGCCTCGCCACGCTGGGCGAGGAGGTGCGCGACCCCGAGCGGACGATCCCCCGCGCCGTGCCGCTCGCGCTCGGGATCGTCGTCGCGGTCTACGCGCTCGTCGCCGTCGGCCTGCTGCTCGTCCTGTCCCCTGCCGGGCTCGCGGCCTCGACAGCACCCTTGCGCGACGCCGTCGCCGCCACCGGCCACGAGGACTGGGCCGTGCTGGTCCGGGTCGGCGCCGTGACCGCCAGCCTCGGCGTGCTCCTGAGCGCGATGGCCGGCGTCGGGCGCACGACGCTGGCGATGGCCCGGGACCGCGAGCTGCCGGTCGCCCTGGCGGCGGTGCACCCGCGCTTCGGCGTCCCGCACCGTGCGGAGCTCACCCTCGGCGCGGTGGTCGTCGTCATCGTCAGCGTGAGCGACGTCCGCGGCGCCATCGGCTTCTCCAGCCTCGGCGTCCTCGTCTACTACGCCGTGGCCAACGCCAGCGCGTGGACGCTGCGCACCCGCAGCGCGGTCCGCCGCCCGGTTGCCGCCCTCGGTCTCGTCGGATGCGTGGTCCTCGCGGCCGCACTGCCGTTCACAAGCGTCGTTTCGGGAATCGGCGTTCTTGCGTGCGGCCTGCTGCTGCGGGCCGTCGTCCGGGCGCGCCGAGCCGACGCCGGACCGCGCCGCGGCCGCGGATGACCGCTGGCCCGGGCTGAACACCTCGACGAGGAACGCCGTGACGTGCGGTCCCGCGGGACCGGACGGCCGGGCGGCGGCCCGTACGCCCTCTGGCCGAACGCGCCTGTCCGCGGTCCTAGAGCCGGACCCCGAGCAGGGCGTCGACGGTGCGCGCGACGAGGCCCGCGGCGCCCGCGACGTCCCCCTCGCCCCGGTCGGCGGCGGCGGCCCACTCGTCGACCACCCGGAGCGCCGACGGCGCGTCGAGGTCGGCGGCCAGCGCACGGCGTACGCCATCGAGCACCGGCAGCGGGTCCGGTCCCTCGTTGCGGGCCAGCGCGGCGCGCCACGCGTCCAGCCGCGACTGCGCCGCCTCGAGCTCGGCGTCGGTGTACTCCCAGTCGCTGCGGTAGTGGTGGGCGAGCAGCACCAGCCGGACCGCCGCCGGGTCGACGCCGGCGGCGCGCAGCTTCGACACCAGCACGAGGTTGCCGCGCGACTTGGACATCTTCTCGCCCTCGTAGCCCACCATCCCGACGTGGGCGTAGACCTTCGCGAACTGCGAGGCGAGCGCGTGCGCGTGCGAGGCGCTCATCTCGTGGTGCGGAAAGACGAGGTCGCTGCCGCCACCCTGGACGTCGAAACCGCCACCGAGCGCGTCGAGCGCGATCACGGTGCACTCGATGTGCCAGCCGGGCCGGCCGGGGCCGACCGGCGACGTCCACGCGGGCTCGTCCGGGCGCTTCCCGCGCCACAGGAGCGGGTCGACGGCGTTGCGCTTGCCGCTCCGGTCGGGGTCCCCCCCGCGCTCGGCCGACAGCTCGCGCTGCACGTCTGCGGAAAGGCCCGACACCTGCCCGTAGGCCGCGTCGGAGGAGACGTCGAAGTAGACGTCGTCCTCGACGCGGTAGGCCGAGCCCTCGTCGAGCATCCGTCCGACCGCGTCGCCGATCGCCGGGACCGCCTCGGTCACGCCGACGTAGGAGTCCGGGGGGATCACCCCGAGCGCCGCCATGTCCTCGCGGAACAGCGCCGTCTCCCGCTCGGCGAGGTCACGCCAGTCGACCCCGGTCGCGGCGGCCCGCTCGAGCAGCGGGTCGTCGACGTCGGTGACGTTCTGGACGTACGTGGTGCGCAGCCCGGCGTCACGCCAGGCGCGCAGGACGAGGTCGAAGGAGACGTACGTCGCCGCGTGGCCGAGGTGGGTGGCGTCGTAGGGCGTGATGCCGCAGACGTAGATGCGCCCTTCCTCGGGGCCACCGACAGGCTGCAGCGCGCCGGTCGCGGTGTCGTGCAGAAGGAGCTCGGAGCCCGCTCCCGGAAGAGTAGGAACAGAGGGAGCGGGCCAGGCATGCACCCCGGAAGCCTAACGACCGCCGCTCAGAAGGCGGGCCACGGGATCGCCGGCCAGCCCGGCACCGGCAGCGGCATGCGCGCCTCCCGGAGCAGCCGGCGCACGCGCCGCTTGGTCGCCGCCACCTCCGACGGGGTGAGGTGGGCGGCGAGCTGCCCGCCCAGCTCGCCCTCCAGGCCGTCGCGCACGCGGGCGAGCGTCTCGAGGTCCTCCGGGTCGATCCGCCGGCCGGCCCAGCCCCAGAGCACGGTCCGCAGCTTCTCCTCGACGTTGAAGGAGACGCCGTGGTCGACGCCGTGCACGGCGGCGCCCGCCTCCGGCCCACACGGCAGGATGTGCCCGCCCTTGCGGTCGGCGTTGTTGATCACGGCGTCGAAGACGGCCATGCGCCGCAGCCGCGGGTCCGGGGCGTGCGCCAGGACCACCGCTTCGCCGCCCTCGCCCCGCGCGTCGAGCACCGCGTGCCATCCCGGCGGCAGCGCGGGCCGCGCCACGATGTCCACCAGCTCCACGGTGTCGTCGGCGTCGACCCAGAGCTGGACCATGCCGGGGCCGAACGGCCCGTCGCGCAGCACGGTCGGCGGCACCACGTCCCACCCGGCGTACGCCGACACGAGGTACGCCGACACCTCCCGGCCGGCGAGCGTCCCGTCGGGGAAGTCCCAGAGCGGCCGCTCCCCCGCCACGGGCTTGTAGACGCAGGACGCGTCGACCCCGTCGAGGCTGATGCGGGCGTAGAGCGTGGCGTTCGAGGCGTCGACCAGCCGGCCCTCGACCTCGATGCTGCCCGCGCGCAGCAGGTGCAGCGCGTCGGCGACCGCGGACGTCGTCATGCCTCCAGTCTTACCGGCTCGCAGCGGTGGCGCGCGGCAACGAGCTGCTGCTCAGCGTCGGTAGCCGTTGGCGCGCGGGCAGACGTGGCCCTCCGGGTCGAGCGGCAGCCCGCAGAACGGGCACGGCGGACGGCCGGCCGAGACGAGGGCGAGCGCGCGCTTGGCGAAGGCCCGCCCGGCCGCGCCGGACAAGTGCACCCGGAGCAGGTCCGGGCCTTCCTCGTCGTCGTCGTCGACGTCCTCGAGCTCGCTCTCGTCCTCGGCCGCCTCCTGGGCCTCGACGACGAGCTCCTCGGTGTCGGCGTCCCACTTGAGAGCCATCGTGCCGACGCGGAACTCCTCGACGACCGGCAGGTCGAGCGGGGCGTTGTCCTCGAGCTCGGCCGGGGCCACGGCGGGGACGGCGGTCGCGCCGCCGGTGCGGCGTACGACCTCGTCGAGCAGCTCCTCGACCCGCTCGGCGAGCGCAGCGACCTGCTGCTTCTCCAGCGCGACGGTCGTGACCCTGTCGCCCGCGCGCGCCTGCAGGTAGAACGACCGGGAGCCGGGCACGCCGATCGTGCCCGCGACGAAGCGGTCGGGCGGGTCGTAGTCGAAGAGCTGACGTGGCACGGCGGGCAAGCCTATGCGCTCGGCGCCGGGGGCTGGCCGTCCCCGCGATCTTCGGCGGCCTGGGTGGGCGCATCGACGGGCCCGGTCAGCCCGGCGCCCCCACCCACGACGGCGTCGCTGGAGGCCTTGCGCCGCCGCCCGCGCTTCTTCGGCGGAGCGAGCCAGGACAGGTCGCCCCCGGTGTCGTTCATCCGCAGCACGAACGGCCGCTGCTCGGTGTAGCTGACCACCGACACCGAGCACGGGTCCACGACGATCCGCTGGAACGCGTCGAGGTGCATGCCGAGCGCGTCGGCGAGGACCGCCTTGATGACGTCACCGTGGGAGAACGCGGCCCAGACGGCGTCCGGGCCGAGCTGCGCGGACGTGTCGCGGACCGCGTCGACGGCGCGGGCCTGCACGGCGCGCAGCGACTCACCTCCGGGGAAGGTGACGGCGCTCGGGTGGCTCTGCACGACCTTCCAAAGCGGGTCCTTGGCGAGCGTCTTGATCTCCTTGCCCGTCCAGTCGCCGTAGCGGCACTCGCCCAGCCGGTCGTCGACGCGGGGCTCGAGGCCACGCCCCGCGAGCACGGCGGAAGCGGTCTCGAGGCACCGCTGCAGCGGGCTCGTGACCGCCGCGGCCAGCGGCACACCGGCCAGCCGATCGTGCAGCGCCGCCGCCTGGGCCTGCCCCGTGCCGTCCAGGGCGATGCCCTCCGACCAGCCGGCGAGGACGCCGGAGGTGTTGGCCGTCGTGCGGCCGTGGCGTACAAGCAGGACCGTGGTCACGGTCGTCACCCTACGTGCAGGCCGAGGTCAGGGCTTGGCCTCGATGACCCCCGCGGCGAGCAGCGCGAAGACGCCGAGCCCGAGCAGGATCCGGTAGACGACGAACGGGCGGAAGGACCCCTTGGAGATGTAGCGCAGGAACCAGGCGATGACGGCGAAGCCGACGAGCCCGGCGATGACCGTCGCGAGGATGGTCGGCCCCCACTCGACCGGCGCCTCGCCCGAGGCGATGTCCTTGAGCTCGAAGAGCCCGGACGCGAGCACCGCCGGGATGGCCAGCAGGAACGAGAAGCGGGCGGCGGCCTCGCGCTTGTAGCCCAGCAGCAGCGCCGCGCTGATCGTGCCCCCGGACCGCGAGACGCCGGGGACGAGGGCGAGCGCCTGCGCGAACCCGCAGAGGATGCCGTCACGCAGCGTGAGCTTCTCCAACGGCTTGGCGTTGCGGGCGACCTTGTCCGCGTAGCCGAGGACGAGGCCGAAGCCGATCAACGTCGCGCCGATGAGCCAGAGCGAGCGGAACGCCGACTCGATCGGGTGCTGCAGGAGCAGGCCGAGCACGCCGATCGGCAGCGTCCCGACGAGGACGAGCCAGCCGAGGCGGGCGTCGGGGTCGGCGCGCATCTGCTTGTCGCGCAGGGAGCGGAACCAGGCCTTGAGGATCCGGGCGATGTCCTTGGCGAAGTAGACCAGCACCGCGGTCTCGGTCCCGAGCTGCGTCACGGCTGTGAACGCGGCGCCCGGGTCCTCCCAGCCGAACAGCTCCGCCGAGATGCGCAGGTGGGCACTGCTCGAGATCGGGAGGAACTCGGTCAGACCTTGCACGACACCGAGGACTGCCGCCTCGCCCCAGCCGATCAGGCTCAAGCCCGCTCTCCCTCTCTCGCGCCGGCTCCGTCGGCGCGGCTCCCCGACGCCCGGCACGCGCCGGCCGCGCGTCGCCTCCTCGTCGGTCCCAGGGACCCTAACCGCCGAGATCGTGTGCGCGTGCCTCGCCGCGCGGCGGGCGGCTAGGCTCGCCGCCCGTGGAAGAGCGGTACGTCGGGCGGAGCGGGCTGCGGGTGTCGCGGCTCGGCCTCGGGACCATGACCTGGGGCCGGGACACCGACGAGCACGAGGCGTCCGACCAGCTGCGCGCCTTCGTGGACGCGGGCGGCACGCTCGTGGACACCGCCCCGTCCTACGCCGAAGGCGCCGCGGAGCAGATCCTCGGGCAGGTCCTCGAGGGCTTGCTCGGCCAGTCCGGGAACCGCGACCGGCTCGTGCTCGCGACCAAGGGCGGGATCGGGCGCCGGGGCGGCCGGGGCTACGTCGACACGTCGCGCCGCGGCCTGCTCGCCCAGCTGGACACCTCGCTGCAGCGGCTCGGGGTGGGCCACGTCGACCTCTGGCAGGTGCACGTCTGGAGCGACGACGTGCCCATCGAGGAGGTGCTCGGCACGCTCGAGCACGCGGTCTCGACGGGCCGCGCCCGCTACGTCGGGGTCTCGAACTACTCGGGCTGGCAGCTCGCGCGCGCGGTGACCCTGCAGGAGGCCGCCCGCCGCGCGCCGATCGTGTCCAACCAGGTGGAGTACTCCCTGCTCGCCCGTGCCGTCGAGGCCGAGGCCGTGCCGGCGGCGCGCGCCCTCGGCGTCGGGGTCCTGTGCTGGTCCCCCCTCGGCCGCGGCGTGCTCACCGGGAAGTACCGCTCGGGGGTCCCGGGCGACTCGCGCGGGGCGTCTGCGCACTTCGCCCCGTTCGTCGAGGCCTATTTCGGCCGCCGCTCGCGCTCGGTCGTGGATGCCGTGGTCACGGCCGCCGACGGGCTCGGGGTCTCGCCGGTCGAGGTGGCGCTGTCCTGGGCCAGGGACCGCCCCGGCGTGGCGTCAGCGGTCGTCGGGGCGCGTACGGCCGCCCAGCTGCGCGGGTCGCTGTCCGCCGAGGACGTCGTGCTGCCCGACGCCATCCGCGAGGCGCTCGACGACGTGTCCGCCCCCGGCGGCACGGCCGAGGACTGACGAGGCCCCCCGCTGTCGCCCTTCGAGCACGCCTACGCCGTCGACGGGCCGTGGGCCGAAGCCCTGGCCGCGCCCGGCGGCAGCCCGCGCCGGGCGGACGCGGCCGCGGCGGAGTCCGGCGTACGGCCGGACGACCCGCGCCGCGGCGTGGCCCTGGTCGAGTGGCTGCTCGTCCGGGCCGCCCGGGACGGGCACACCTGGTCCCCCGAGCTCGTGCTCAGGTCGGCGCTGGCCGCGCTCGAGGTGCCGGACCCGGCCGCGGCGGTGGCGGCAGCGGCCGACCTCGGCGGCGTGGTCGCACCCGCCGAGGGGGCGCTGGCGCTGACCGGCCTGGCGCTCGTCGAGGAGGAGGCCGCCGAGGAGGTTGAGCGCCTGCTCGTCACCGGCGGGGGTGTGCGCTGCGTGGTCGGCCCGGCCGGGGCGGCGCGTGCCGCCGCAGCCGGTCGGGGAGCCGCAGCGGCCCGCGCCGACGACGCCGAGCGGCTCGACGCGGCCGCCCTGCGCGACCTGGCCGCAGAGGTCGAGGACGGCGAGGAGCTGGTGCTGGCCGGCGACCCCGCGCTGCTGCCCGGCGCCACCGGGCAGGTGCTGCGCGACCTGGTGCGCTCGGGGCTGGTCGAGGTCGAGGAGGTCGAGGCGGGCGCCGACCCCGGCGTACCCGAGCCGCTGGCCCGGCTCCAGGCCGCCGTACGCCGCGGCGAGCTCCCCGCGCCCGCCGAGCTGGCGACCCCGGGCCGGGAGGTCGTCGTCGTGCCGGCCGGCTCAGACGAGCAGGCCGTCGTCCGCGCCGCGCAATTGGTCGGCACGTCCATCCCGCGTGCCTTCGGTCTGCCGGCCGAGCAGGTGGGCGTGCTGACGCCGTCGGCCCGGGGGCCCGCCGGCGCGCGGGCGTTGTCGTCGGCCCTCGGCCGCGAGGCGCTTCCCGTAGCGGAGGCGGCGGGCAAGCGGTGGGGGGCGGTCGTCCTCGTGCTTCCCGGCTCGTCGGCCGGCGCGCTCTCCCGCGAGCTCGTCCTCACCGCCCTGGCGGCCGCCGGGCGCCACGTGTCGATCGTGACCTCGGCCGGTCCGGCCCTTCCGCGCGCCGTCGCCCGGGTGGCGTACCGGCCGCGTCGCTCGCGGCTCGCCGAGCTGCTCGCCGGTCCCTGAGCCCGCGCCGGGCCGCAGTCAGCGGCCCGTCGCGGTGCTCACTTCCGGTCGAGCCGGCCGGGCGAGTCCTCGACCTCGTCGATGTCGACGTAGTCCTCCTCGTCCTCGTCGTCCTCCAGCTCGTCCGCCTCGTCGTCCTCGTCGTCCTCGTCGTCGTCGAGCTCGTCGTCCTCGACGATCTCGAACGGCACGACCTCGTCGTAGACGTCGTAGAGGACGTCCTCGTAGTCGAGGAACGCGTCGCGCAGCTCTCCGAACGCAGCGGAGACGCGCGGGTCCGCCTCGCCGGTCCTCGTCTCGACGGCCTGCAGGTGGCGCTCCAGCGCGACGGTCAGCGCGTGCGCGGCGGAACGGACGTCGGCACCGCTCGGGGCGCTCGTGGGGTCGGACACCATCCGAACGGTACCGGCATCGCCCTATCGTGGGGAGCGTGCGCGAGTGGGAGACACAGGTTCTGTTCATGCCACGGGGGACGACCCGCGGCGACGCGCGCCGTCTGCTCACCGAGCAGGCCGAGTACGGCCACTGGGAGCTCTGGCGGCTGCGGCTCTATGCCGACGGCAGCCGTCGGGCCTGGCTGCGCCGGCGCGTGATCCGGGTGGCGCGCACGGCGTGAGAGCGCGTCAGAGGCTGTCGAAGAAGCGGTCGAGCACCCGGACGCCGAACTGCAGCGCGTCGACGGGGACGCGCTCGTCGATGCCGTGGAACATCCCCGAGAAGTCCAGGCCCGCGGGCAGCCGCAGGGGCGCGAAGCCGTAGCCGGTGATGCCCAGCGGGGTGAAGGACTTGCTGTCGGTGCCGCCGGACAGGGCATAGGGCACGACCCGGGCGCCCGGGTCCTCGGCCAGCAGCGCGGCCTCCATCCGCTCCCAGAGCGGCCCGCCGTGCGGCGTCTCGACCGCGATGTCGTGGGTGATCATCTCTCGGCTGATCTTCGGGCCGAGCAGCTCGTCGACGGTGGCGAAGAACTCGTCCTCGTAGCCCGGCAGGAAGCGGCCGTCCACCTCGGCCGTGGCCTCCTGCGGGACGACGTTGGCCTTGTAGCCCGCGCGCAGCACTGAGGGGTTGGTCGTGTTGCGCAGCGTCGCGCCGACGATCCGGGCGATCGCCCCGAGCTCCTGCAGGAGCGCGGACGGGTCCTGCGGGTCGAGCTCGATCCCCGTCTCCTCGCTGACGGCCTCGAGGAACGTCCGCACCGTGTCGGTCATCCGCACCGGCCACTGGTGCTCGCCCAGCCGGGCCACCGCCGCGCAGAGCTCGGTCACGGCGTTGTCGGGGTGGACCATCGACCCGTGGCCGGCCGTCCCCGTGGCCTTGAGCCGCATCCACGCCAGGCCCTTCTCGGCCGTCTCCAGCAGGTAGAACCGCCGGTCCCGCACGGTGGTCGAGAACCCGCCGACCTCGCTGATCGCCTCGGTGCAGCCCTCGAACAGGTCCCGGTGGTTGTCGGCGAGGAAGTGCGCACCCTTGGCCCCGCCGGCCTCCTCGTCAGCGAGGAACGCAAGGACGAGCGGGCGGGCCGGGCGCCGTCCCTCGCGGAGCCGGGCGCGCACGGTGGCAAGCACCATCGCGTCCATGTCCTTCATGTCGACGGCGCCGCGGCCCCACACGCAGCCGTCGCGGACCTCTCCGGCGAACGGATGGACCGTCCAGTCCTCCGGGCGCGCCGGCACGACGTCGAGGTGGCCGTGGACGAGCAGCGCATCGGTGCGCGAGGGGTCGCTTCCCTCCACGCGGGCGACGACGCTCGCGCGGCCCTTGTCGCTCTCGAAGACCTGCGGCTCGAGCCCGACCTCCGCGAGCAGCTCGGCGACCCGCTCGGCGGCGACGCGCTCCCCCGGGCCCGACCCGTCGCCGTAGTTCGAGGTGTCGATCGAGATGAGCTCGCTGCAGAGGCTCACGACCTCGTCTTCGGCGGAGCTGGCGGCAGGCGTGTCGGTCACGGCGTCATCCTGCCCGCCCGGTGCCCGCTCGAGCGGCCCGACCCGCCCACTGCGCCGCTGACGCGGCATCGGCACCATGACCGAGGGCAGCGTGCGGCTCGCGTCGACGGGCGAGCTGGCGGTCAGGGCCACCAGCCCGACGCACGCCGCCGCCGTGGCGCTGCGCCGCAGGAGCCTGCTGTAGGTCACGGGATCGGTCCTCGTCTCGTACGCCCCCCGGTCCCTCCGAGGGCAGGGCGTACGGCACCAGCCGCCCGTCCTGGTATTGTTCTGGAGTCGCCGCAGGGGGCTCCTGATGCACCGAGTTGCAGTCAGTCGCTTCCGGACGGTGATGACCCAGGTCCGGGTGGCGGAATGGCAGACGCGCTAGCTTGAGGTGCTAGTGCCCTTTATCGGGCGTGGGGGTTCAAGTCCCCCCTCGGACACATCAGACCCTGCATGACTCCGGTCGTGCAGGGTCTTTCTCGTAGGCGAGCGGGCCGCGCCCTGCCTGCAGCTGCCTCCCTCGCCGGCTACCGGAAGGGTGGGACCACCCGGCGCGCCACGAGGTCGTCGAACCGCTCCAGGAACCGGTCCTGGGTGTCGTAGCAATCGGCGAAGCCGGCCTTGCGCACCTTGATCGTCGAGGAGACGTTGTCGAAGCCGGAGGCGAAGAGGAAGTCGCCGAAGGCCCAGCCGACGAGGTGCTCCCACGGCGTGTCGACCAGCCCGTGGCGCTCGGCCATCCGCCGCCACAGCGGCTCCTTGTCGGCCATGTGCTGGACGAGGCTGATGGGCTGCGGCTCGGCGTAGTCCATGCCGAAGTGCCGTGCGAACACGGGGAACAGGTGCCGCCAGCGCAGCTGGTCCCCGTTGGTGACGTTGAAGACGTGCCCCGCGGCTCGCGGCTCCTCCCCCGCCCAGACCGTGGCCCGCGCCAGGAGCTCGGCGTCCGTCACCTGGTACATCGCGTCGTACGCCGCGAAGGTGCCGGGGAACCGCAGCGGCAGGCCCAGCTCGCGGCTGACCGCGGCGTACACCGCGATCACCATGAGCAGGTTCATCGGGTTGCCGACCGCGTAGCCGATGACCGCCTCGGGCCGCAGCATCGTCACCTCGAACCCGCGCTCGGCGGCGACGGCCCGGAGCAGGTCTTCCTGGTCGTAGTAGAAGTTCGGCGGCATCAGCCGGGGGTCGTCCTCGCGGGCCGGCGTCTTCATGTGCCCGAGGTGCGCGCCGTAGGCCTTGCCTCCCTGGTAGAGCGTCACGTGGCGCAGCGGCGCGCCCGCGGCGGCGAGGCCGTCCAGGGTGTTGCGCAGCAGCGCGACGTTCGGCGCCACCTGGGCCGCGAGGTCGGGCTGCTCGGCGTACGCCGCGAAGACCAGGTGGGTGGTGTCCGCGGCGGCGGCGAGGCCGACGCGAGCGGCGTCGGCGTCCGACAGGTCGACGGGCAGGTGCTCGGCGGTGCCGAGGCCGTCGAGGTACGCGGGGCGGCGCCTGCTCACCGCTCGGACCGTCCAGCCCGGGCGGGCGGCGTACGCCTCGACGACGTGGGAGCCGATGACGCCCCCGGCCCCGGTGACGAGGACACTTCCGGTCGGCTGCTCCGATGCCATGGGAACGACTCTGGCACAGCCCTCGACAGTCGCTCGCGCGCACCACCGCCAACTGCAGTCGGGCGCCCCGACGACTGAACGCCGACTCGTGAATCGGCTCTTGTGAAGCGCGGTTGACGTATCACGCGGGCTCTTCCGATCCGTCGGGACAGCAGAGGAATCCGCGCTCGGAACGAGGTGGCCAGGGTGGACCGCAGGCGCACGACCGTCGCCGAGGCACACGTCGCGCCGGGAGGTGGCGACCGGACACGGCGACGGGCCGGCCGAGCAGCGGCTTCTGTGCTCGTCCTCGCCGCTATGGCCCAGGCCGGGTGCTCCGGCGACCGCGGCGCGGCTCGTACGGACCACGCCGTCCGCCCTGGGTCGCAGGCCGCTCCCCCGAGCGCTCCCGTCCCCGCGGCTGCCGACACAACGGTGCCCGCACCGACCCCCACGGGCATGGCACCACGGCAGTTCCAGGCCCTGCTCGACCGGGCCGACCGGGCGCTGGCGCGACGGGTGGAACGGCTCCGCGCCGCGGGGACGCCCGAGGCCGTGACCCGGGCGGTCACGCAATTGCAGTCCGAGCTGGACGAGCAGCACCTCGCGCTGCTGCAGGCCGATGCGCCGGTAGCGGTCGCTCCCGCGGCTCTCCGAGTGGTCGACGCGCTCAGCGCGCTGAGCGCGGCCCTCGAGGACACCGCCGACGCCGCACGGTCGCAGGAGCTCTGCCTGGGCCTGGCCGCACGGGCTCGGATGAGCCGGGACGACACGGTGCTGGAGGCGAGGAGGGCGGTCAGGGCGCTGTCCGAGGCCGACCCCGCCCACGCGTACGAGTTCGGCTCGTTCCTGCCGTCCCCGACGAAGGACAAAGGCCGGCGGCCGGCGAACGGGACCGTGTTCAAGGCCGCTCCCGGCGGGCGGGGCCAGCTGACGATGGACAACGACGGCGCGGACGCGGTGGTCAGCCTGGTGCGCCGCGGGTCGACGTCGAGCGTCGTGCGGTTCTTCGTCCGCGACGGGCGCACGGTCACGGTGCGCGGCATCCCGGACGGCACCTACCAGGTCTTCGGCGCGGTCGGCGCGGACTACGACCCGGCGCGCAAGGCATTCAGCCGCGACTGCGACTTCTGGAAGTTCGACAAGACGATGAAGTTCACGACGACCTACACCTCGACCTCGGTGGTGTCCTCGTCGTGGAAGATCGGCGTGACCACGGCTCTCGCCCCCGGGCAGGGCCTCGACCGGGTGCCGGTCCCGCGCAGCAGGTTCCCCCGCGACTGACCGCCGTCGCCGTCCGGTCGGCGGTCGCGCTGTCCCGCGGCACCTTCCCCCGCTCCCGTGACCGCTGCCCCTGCACCCGCCCCGACCTGAGCCGCGCCGGTCAGCGGGCGGGAACGGCGGCGAGCAGGTCGAGGCGGCCGCCGGGTGGCAGCGCGACGAACGTGCAGGACCCGGCCGGGATCTCGGTGAACCCGGCGTCGCGGACGGCGGGCAGCCGGCGTGGGTGACCGAGCAGCGATTCCCACTGCTCCGCCGCGGCAGGCCGGACCGCCAGCGGGTAGCCCGCCTCGTGCCACGCCTGCTGCGCCTGCGGGGTGAGGCCCCACCAGAGCAGCATCGCGGCGTGCCCGGCCTGGGCCATCGCCTTGCCCGTCGTCATCGGCTGGTCCGCGAGCGTCGTCAGGTGCGGGTTGAGCCAGAGCTGCGCCTGGTGCTCCGCCGGTGGCGGGAGCTCGTCCGCGTCGGGATAGTCGGTCCCGGCGACCTGCAGATCGGCGATCACCTTCGGCAGCAGGCTCTCCGGCTGCCACTGAAAGGGCGGGTACGCCCGCACCGTCGCGGTGCCGCACGTGACGCTCACTCCGGGCACCTGCTCGGCGGCGGTCCACTTCGATGCCTGCGTCGCGCGCCGGGCCACCTTGCGGATCTGCCGGGTCAGCCAGGCGTCGAAGGCCGGCGCCCACTCCTCCTCCGCGCGGGGGTCGTGCCAGACGCGCATGCACGCGGTCGCCGCCGCCTCGAGCGCGTCGGTGTGCAGTGGAGGGTCGCTCTTCAACGCGCGCAGCACGAGGGGCATGGACCAGACCGCCGGTACCGGCGCGGGGTCGAGCTCTGTCGTCACGGCACCAGCAGTACCAGGGCCGCCGTGCCTCCCCTCGACCGGCCGCGGAGGGTCCTCGTCCGTCCTAAACGGCAAGCCCGAACACCGGGAGCGTGGACGCGTACGTGTCCTGCAGGACAGCGTCGCGGCCGCCGTCCGTCGCCCTACGTCGTACGCGAGGTCGCGGTGGCCCGTGCGCTGCGCCGGCTCGCCGACCCGCTCCTCGGCTCTGCGGCCGAGGATCTGGCGTGCGCGCTGGGCCACCCGGTCCACCTCCGCGGGCGACCCTGGCCCGCCGTCGGTCGCGGGATGGGCGGGCGAGCCGACGGCGGGCGTGCGGGGGTCAGGCTGCCTGGACGGACCACTTCCAGGTCACGGTCCCGGAGGCGTCACCCATGGGGTGATAGGTGCGTTCACCCGACAGGGCGGACGGGTCCTTCGGCAGCGCCACCATCCCGGTGCTGGCGGCGTCGGTGTTCAGCGGCCACATGCCGGTCGTGCGCGTCCCGGTCAGCGGGCACGTCTCGGTCACCTCGATCTCGCGGGTCTTCACCGGCCACACCTGCATGGAGTACTGCCCCAGCGGCTCCCACAGCGTGATGCCCGCCTTGCCCGCCAGCGTCGCCGCGCCGTCGTAGCTGCACCCGTCCGGGGTGGTCCCGCTGATCGACCAGGTGATGGTGGCATCCCCGCCGAGGCCTCCCGTCGCGCTTGCGCCCTCGCGGACCGTGAACGACGCGGACCAGGACTCGGTCACGCCGTTGGACGTGAGCGTCCCGGACGCGCTGCCGTTGAGCGCGCCAGCGGTACCGCCCCGGCAGCTCTTCGTCGTCTCCGCGGTGCAGCGGTCCGGGTCGCGCGGGGTGTTCTTGCGCGGGTCGCCCGGCGAGCCGCCGTCGCAGACGTCCCTGCCCGGGCCGCCGTCGCAGGTGTCGGTGTCGGCGCTGCCGCGCAGGTGGTCGTCGCCGGCACCGCCGCGGACCGTGTCGTCACCCAGGCCGGCGTCTACGGACACGTCGTCACCGCCGCCGGCGTCGATGCGGTCGTTGCCGGTCCCGCCCTTGATGTAGTCGGGGTGTTTGCCGCCGACGATGACGTCGTCACCGGCCTGGCCGTCGAGCAGCACTCCCTGGGCGCTCGAGCGCAGCGTGTCGCCGTCGGGGCCACCGAAGACGTCCGTGCCGAGCCCGGTCGCCGTGAGCGTGTCGCGTCCCGCGTCGCCGTGGAGGGCGCCGAGCTTGCCCGGGCCGGTCGTGATGACGTCGTCGCCCGCGCCGCCGTGCAGCACGTCCGCACCCGGCCCGCCGTAGATCCGGTCCGCGCCGTCGCCACCGGACACGTGCACGTCCTCCCCGGCTCCCGGCCGGATCACGTCGTCGCCGTTGCCGCCGTCGATGTCGTCGACCCCCGCGCCGCCGTGGATGGTGTCGTTGCCGGCGTCGCCCTGGGCCAGGCCTCCTGCCCGGCCCGCCGTCAGGACGTCGTCGCCGACTCCTCCGTAGAGGCCAGCGCGCTGGTCGCCGGCGACGAGCCGGTCGTTGCCGGCGTCGCCCAGGAGGAAGCCCTGCCCCGGCCCGAGGCGGAGGACGTCGTTCCCGTCACCGCCGCGCAGCGTGTCCCGTCCCGCTCCGCCCTCGATCCGGTCGTCGCCCGGGCCGCCGTGCACGTCCTTGTCGTCGCCCCCCGCGGCGTCGATCCTGTCCGCGCCCTCGCCGCCGTCGATGGTGTCCGTGTACGGGCCGCCGACGATGCGGTCGTCGCCGGCCTCGCCGTGCATCGTGGCCGCCTCGGCGTAGGTGCGCAGGACGTCGTTGCCGGGCCCGCCGGCCAGCGACACGGCGGCCGCCTGCGCCAGCAGCGTGTCGCGCCCGTCCTCGCCGTGAAGGGCACCGCCGCGGCCACCGGCGCCCGAGCTGAGCGTGTCGTTCCCGGCGCCGCCCCAGAGCGTGTCCTGGCCGGGGCCGCCGTCGACGGTGTCGTTCCCCGCCCCGGCGCACACCAGGTCGACCCCGTCGCCGGCGAGCACGACGTCGTCGCCGCCGCCGGCGACGATGACGTCCCGTCCGGTTGTTCCCCGCAGCCGGTCGGCACGGTCGCTACCGACGATCGTCGCGGGCTGGCCGTAGCAGGTGGGCGCGGGCTCCGCCGCCGCGTACGACGGCAGCGCCGCGAGCGCGAACGCAGGCAGGAGGGCGGCCACCAGGGCGGCCGGTCGGGTGGTGCGGGACATGCGGGCTCCTCGATCCCGGCCGGCGCGTGCCGCCGGCCGGGACCCACCGTGTCCGGAGTCCCCTGTCGCTCGCCTGTGCCCGGCTTGTCGTGCGCTTGCGCAAGCGGCCGGCAAGGGCCGTCAGGTGCTCAGGACGGTCTTGACCCAGCCCTCGTCCCGGCGGTCGAACGCCTCGAACGCCTGCAGGGAGGACGTCAGCGGCTCCTGCTGTGTGATGACGCGCGCGGGGTCGACGACCCCGCTGGCCACGAGCCGGAGCAGGTCCGGGATGTAGCGGCGGTGGGGGCAGTTGCCGGTGCGGATGGTGAGGTTCTTCATGAACGCGGGGCCGAACGGGTAGCTGGTGACGGTCTCCGGATAGACGCCGACCACCCCGATCGTGCCGGCCTTCGCGATCCCCGCGACGGCCCACTGGGCGGCCTGCGAGGGCGCGTCGCCCGGCTTCCACTGCTCCCCCTGCTGCCCCGACTCGGGCGCAACCTGGGAGACCTCCTGCCGGAACTGGTCCGCCGACTCCTGGGCCTGCTGTGCGGCCGGCCCGGACTTCGCGCTCTCGGAGTCGACGCCCACGGCGTCGATCACGCGGTCCGGCCCCGCCCCGCCGGTGAGCTCCTGGAGCACGGCCACCGGGTCCTCGGCGTTGAAGTCGATGGCCTCCGCGCCGAGCCGGCGTGCCGCCTCGAGCCGGCTGGCGTGGCCGTCGACGACGAAGACCCGGCCCGCACCCTGCAGGTAGGCCGAGAGGACGGAGAACTGGCCGACCGGGCCGGCACCGAACACCGCGACGGTGTCGCCCTGGCCGATCTCGGCGAGCCGGCCGCCGAACCAGGCGGTCGGGAAGATGTCGGAGACCATGATCGCCTGGTCGTCGGTCACGTTCTCCGGCACGGGCACGGCCCCGACGTTCGCGAACGGCACGCGGACGTACTCCGCCTGCATGCCGTCGAACGGCCCGGTCGGCTCCGGGCCGCCGAAGAACGCGGTGCCCGCGTTCCGCCCGTTCGGGTTCGCGTTGTCGCACTGGGAGTACGTGCCGGAGCGGCAGTAGGAGCAGTAGCCGCACGCGATGGTCGAGCCGATCACGACGCGGGTGCCCGTGGGGAGGTTGCGGACACCGGGGCCGGTCTCCTCCACGACCCCGACCGCTTCGTGCCCGAGGACCGTCCCGGGCTTCATGCCGCTCATCGTCCCGCGGACCATGTGCAGGTCGGTCCCGCAGATGGCGGACGTCGTGATGCGGACGATGGCGTCGTTCGACTCCTGGATCGTCGGGTCCGGGACCTCGTCCAGCCTGATGTCGCCGAGCCCGTGCCACACGACTGCCTTCATGTCTTCTCCTCGCTCGATGGTCGGACTGCGCAGGGCTACCCAGAACGAGCGGCCCGAGTCGGGATCCGGGCGTGACGAGGCCGAGCAGGCCCGCAGGGTTGGCCCGACACCGCCCGGGCAGGCCAGGGCCACCGTGCGATCGGAGAGGTGTCCATGACGACCGATGACGACCGAGCACCTGCGGGCGGGCCCGGCGAGCAGCACGCCGGAGCGGACGAGCGCCCGCGGGCGCATCGCCACCACATCTCCGGCCCCCGTCCGGACGGCGCCCCACCCCAGGAGCGGGACGCCGAGGGACAGCCGGGGATCGAGCGCGGGACGCCCACCGCGAAGAGCGCGGCGCGCGCCGCCGACCCATCGACCCGGAAGCGTTGAGGCGGCCCCGCCGAGGTGCTCCTGGCCGGCACTGGGATCAGCGTCCTGAGCAGTCTCCCGTCGGGGCTCGCGCGACTCCCGTGCCTGGCTCTCAGCTGATGGTCGCCAGCAGGCCCCGGCACGCCTGCTCGCAGTTGCGGCACGCCTCTGCGCAGATCCGGCAGTGGTCGTGCATGGTGGCGTGGCGCTCGCACTCGTCACCGCAGCTCTTGCAGGCGGTCGCGCAGGCCTCGAGGACGCTACGGGTGATGTTGGCGTCGTACGCAGTGTGCCGCGACAGCACTCGCGCGGTCGTCGCGCAGATGTCCGCGCAGTCGAGGTCCGAGCGGATGCACTTCGTGAGCTCGGCCACCGAGCTCTCGCTGAGGCAGGCGTCGGCGCACGCCGTGCACGCCTCGCTGCAGGCGATCAGTGCCTCGATGGCGGCGGCGAGCTTCCCCCTGTCCAGGTTGATGTCGGCAGGGTAGGCATCCATCATCGACTGGGTCGTGGAAGTCACGGCTCTCCTCGTGCGCAGGTGGGTGGCAGGACCGACGGACAGCGGTCGCGGCGGTGCCGCCGCAGCGTCGCTGCCGTCGACAGCGGCGTACCCCGAGGCACAGCGGAGAATCGAAGGAGGCCCGGCGTTCTTGACCGGGCGAGGGGTGCCGGCTTCGGTTCGCGGCGCCGCACGTGGATCGGCAGGGGCCTCACCGAGGGCGCGGCCGCTTCGTGTGAAGTGTCACAGCCGGAAGCTGCGACCCGGCTTTGCTCGTTGAACTCGCGGTTGCTACAAGCAACGGTGTCTAGCACCTGCCGACGACGCGAGGAAACCTGCCCGTGCGGAAAGTGACCCCTGCCTTCTGGGCCTCCTTGGCCATCGTCCTGCCGTTCGTCGCCTGGGGAGCCGTTTCCCCGGGCTTCCTGGTCGAGGCCGCGGAGGCGGCGCGCAGCTTCCTCGTCGATCGTTTCGGTTGGTTCTACCTGCTGACGGCGACGACACTGCTCGTCTGCGTCGTCGGCCTTGCCGCGTCCCGTTTCGGAAGAGTCCGGCTCGGCGGCGAGCACGAGCGTCCGGAGTACTCCACGCGCGCGTGGTTCGCGATGCTCTTCAGCGCGGGGATGGGCATCGGGCTGGTCTTCTGGGGGGTGGCCGAGCCCGTCGCCCACTTCACCGCACCACCGGCGGCCGACCCGCGCTCGACCGAGGCGGCACGAGAGGCGCTGCGCTACTCGTTCTTCCACTGGGGCCTGCACCCCTGGGCCATCTACGCCGTGCTCGCGCTCGCGCTCGCCTACGCCCGCTACCGCACCGGCGCCCCGGCCACGGTCAGTGCCGCACTGCGGCCCGTGCTCGGCCGTCGTGCCGAGGGAGCGCTCGGCCGGGCCGTCGACGTGGCGGCGGTGGTCGCCACCGTGTTCGGGGTGGCCACCTCGCTCGGGCTCGGCGCCGCGCAGGTCAATGGAGGGCTGGCCGCCCTCCGCGGCGACATCCCGGTCACGAGCGGCGTCCAGCTCGGGGTGATCGCCGTCGTCACCGTGCTCTTCCTGCTGTCAGCGCTGTCCGGCCTGGACCGTGGCATCAAGTAGCTCTCCACCGCGAACGTCGTCCTCGCGCTCGGCCTGCTCTGCTTCGTGCTGTTCGCCAGCGGGACGACCAACGCACTCATCGGCGTGTTCACCACGACGCTCGGCGGCTACCTCACCGACCTGCCCACCATGAGCCTGCAGGCCGGCCCGTTCGACGCGGACCGCAGCACGTGGATCAACGGGTGGACGATCTTCTACTGGGCGTGGTGGATCTCCTGGTCGCCGTTCGTCGCGAGCTTCATCGCCCGTGTCTCCCGGGGGCGGACCATCCGCGAGTTCGTGGTCGGCGTGCTCGCCGTCCCGACCCTGGTCAGCGGCCTCTGGTTCGCGGTGTTCGGCGGCGCCGGTGTGCTCGCCGAGCGGGACTCGGGCGGGAGCCTCAGCGGGCTCGGCACCGAGTCCCAGCTCTTCGCGCTGCTCGCGGGCCTGCCGGGCGGCGCCGTCGCGGCGGTCGGAGCAGTCATCCTGATCGTGACCTTCTTCATCACCAGTGCCGACTCGGCCACCTTCGTGCTGGGCGCTTTCACGACCGAGGGCGGGCGCGACCCGCACCGCAGCGTCACGATCGCCTGGGGCCTCGTGATCTCCGCGAGCGCCGCTGTCCTGCTCGTCGGGGGCGGGCTCGAGGGGCTGCAGACGGCATCGATCGTGGCGGCGTTCCCGTTCGCGTTCGTGCTGCTCGCCGCGTTGGCGTCCCTCGTCAAGGCCTTGCGCCGCGAGCCGGCCGTTGCGCCCCCCGCTTCCGGGGACTCCGCGGCCGACCGTGCCGGCGAGTCGGACAGGCGGGAGGGCGTGCTTCCGGGCCGCTGAGCCGTCCGTCCCGGGAGCCGACCGGACGGCTCTGGCGACGCCGGGAGCAACACCCCGTGACCTTCTGACCACAGCCGGGCGTGGTCGTTGCTGGGACGTGTCATGCTTACCCGCTGATGACGAGCACGCACGATGTCGACATCTCGGCCCTTCTCACCGCAGCGGAGGACGCGTCGCCGTCGGCTGCTGTCGCCGCGGCCGCGGAGGAGCTGGCCCGTGCCCTGGGCACCGGGCACGTGTCGTTCCTGATCGCCGACGCGGCCGGCAACGCGCTGCTCGACCACGTGGACGACGCCCAACGCTTCGACCTCAACCGCACGGTGCCGGGCCGGGCCTGGCGCGAGCAGGAGCTCCTGGTCGACCCCCGCGAGGAGCGCGCGTACGTGCCGGTGACCGTGCGGGGTGACGCGCTGGGGGTCCTGGCCGTCGACCTGCCGGAGGACGACGGGAGGGACCGACCGCTGCCACCGGACGGGGCCGAGGAGGCGTCGGAATCGGCGCAGCGGCTGGACAAGTCGCTCGCCGAGCAGCTGCGCGCCGTCGCACACGCCTTGGGCTACGTCCTGGTCGCCAATCAGCGGCACACGGACGCGTACGAGACGGCGATGCGCTCCTCGGACTTCACGCTGGCGATGGAGATCCAGCGACGGCTGCTGCCGGGCGCGTTCGTCTGCGAGGGCGGCGCCTTCAGCCTCGCCGGCTGGCTGGAGCCCTCGGCCAGCGCCGGAGGCGACACGTTCGACTACATCGCCTCGGCCGACCGGCTGACCGTCTCCATCACCGACGCCGTCGGCCACGACATGAACGCCGCACTGCTCGCCACGCTCACGGTCGGCGCGTTGCGCAACGCGCGGCGTGCCGGGGCGAGCCTGGGCGAGCAGGCCGCCACAGCACACCGTGTGCTCGCCGAGCACGCCAGCGAGGAGCAGTTCGTCAGCGGCATCCTGCTGGAGGTGGACCTGACCACAGCGGCGGGATCGGAAGGGCAGGCCGACGACGGTGGCAAGGAGGCCGCCCGGGCGACCGTCGTCAACGCGGGCCACCCGCCCGCGCTCCTGCTCCGCGAGGGAGAGGTCACCAGCGTCGCGCAGGCCGCGGACCCTCCCTTCGGCCTCGGCTCCGGCAGCTTCACCATCCAGGAGCTCGAGCTGCGGCCGGGCGACCGCCTGCTCCTCATCACGGACGGGATGTGCGAGCGCAGCGCGAGCGCCTTCGACCTGCCCGCCTTCCTCCGCGACAGCGCCGACCGCCATCCGCGCAACGTCGCGCAGGACCTGTCGAAAGCCTTCCTCGAGGTCGTCGGAGACGACATCGAGGACGACGCGACGCTCCTCCTGCTCGAGTGGCACGGCGGCACGACGGCCCGCAGTACGAGCAGCGGCGCGGACACCAGCGGCTGACCCGGGGAGGGGAGCGCAGGCAGCCGGTCGCGCGCCCGGCTCTGTCACCGGTGGCCCGTACGGTCGCCATGGAGGTGACGGGGTGGACAGACTCTGGCTGCTCGTGCTGAAGGTGTCGGTCGCGGTGGTGGCCGCGGTCGTCGTCGCCGCGCTGGCGTTGCGCACGGTCGGGGCCTGGGCCCCGCCCCGGCCGCTGCTGGTCGTCCTGGTCGTGGCCTCGGCGCTGCTGAGCGCCGGGTCGACGAGCGCCGCAGCCGTGCAGGAGTGGCGTACGCGCCGGCTCGGCGCCCGGCGGGAGCGGGCCGAGCAGCTGCTCACCGCTGCCGCCTGGGCGGTGGCCGACGCCACCGGGCTCGACTACCGCGACCTCGGAGCGGCGGCCTACCGGCTGGAACGGCCCGGCCTCCTCCGGCTCGTCGGAGCGGGGCGGCGCGAACGCCTCCGGCGGGTCCACCGGCTGCGCCCCCGCCACCGCCTCGGCGCGTCGGGCATCGACTGGCGGCCCGGGGTCGGGGTCGTCGGGTCGTGCGTCGCGATGCGGCAGGTCGTGGCCCAGGACCTGGACGCGGTCTACCGCGCGCTGCTCCCGTGCACGCGGGAGGAGTGGGAGACGCTCGTCCCGGAGGCCGTCCGCCAGGGGCTGACCTACGACGAGTTCGTGGACGTCCGCGACAAGTACGCCGTGGTGGTCGCGACGCCGGTGGTCGACGACTCCTCCCCCGTCCCGCGTGTGGTCGGGTGCCTCTCGCTCGACGGGCCGGCCGGCTCGTTCGAGTCGCTCACCAGCCCCGAGGTGCTCGCCGTTCTCGACTCCGCGGCCCAGGCGCTGCTGGGCCACGCAGCCCGGGTGCCGGGATGAGCCGCGCCGTCGATCGGGGCACACGGACGGGTAGCCGTTCCGGAGCCTGGGTACGCGTGTCCCGATGAGAAACGGACGGCCGACCCTCCCCCCTGCCATCCGAGCCTGCCTCTTCGACCTCGACGGCGTGCTCACCCAGACCGCGAAGGTCCACGCCGCGGCGTGGAAGGAGACGTTCGACGCCTACCTGCGCGACCGGGCCGAGCGCACCGGCGAGGCGTTCGTGCCGTTCGACGCGGCCGACGACTACGACGAGTACGTCGACGGCAAGCCGCGGGCCGACGGGACCGCCTCGTTCCTGGCCTCTCGCGGGATCGAGCTGCCGGCGGGCAGCCCGGGCGACCCGCCGGACGCCGAAACGGTGAACGGGCTGAGCAACCGCAAGAACGAGGTCGTGCAGCGGCGCATCCGCGAGGACGGGGTCGAGGTCTACTCCAGCAGCATCGCCTTCGTCGAGGCGGCGCGTGCCGCGGGGCTGCGCACGGCCGTAGTCTCCTCGAGCGCCAACACGGCTGAGGTGCTCCGGGTGACCGGCATCGAGAACCTCTTCGAGGCGCGGATCGACGGGGTCGTAGCGCGGGAGCGGCACCTGCCCGGCAAGCCCGCGCCCGACACCTTCCTGGCCGGGGCCGCCGCGCTCGACGTCGCGCCCGAGCACGCCGCGGTCTTCGAGGACGCGCTCGCCGGCGTCGCGGCCGGGCACGCCGGCCGGTTCGGGCACGTCGTCGGGGTCGACCGGGTGGGACAGGCCGACGCGCTCAAGGAGCACGGCGCCGACGTCGTCGTGCAGGACCTGTCCGAGCTGCTGGAGGAGGCGTGATCCGCCGGCACCTGCCCGAGCAGGACGACGTCTTCCCGGTCGAGCCCTGGTGCCTGCGCGAGACGGCGCTGCACGAGCCGCTGCTGTCGCGCTCGGAGTCGTTGCTGGCGCTGTCCAACGGCCACATCGGGGTGCGCGCGAACCTCGACGAGGGCGAGCCGCACGGGCTGCCCGGGACCTACCTCAACTCCGTCTACGAGCTGCGCCCGCTGCCCTATGCAGAAGCCGGATACGGGTATCCCGAGTCGGGGCAGAGCCTCATCGACGTCACCAACGGCAAGATCATGCGCCTCCTGGTCGACGACGAGCCGTTCGACGTCCGCTACGGCGACCTCATCTTCCACGAGCGCGTCCTGGACTTCCGGGCCGGGACCCTGACCCGACGCGCGGAGTGGCGCTCGCCCGCCGACCGGACCGTGCGGGTGACGACCACGCGTCTCGTGTCGTTCACCCACCGCTCCATCGTCGCGATCGAGTACGTCGTGGAGCCGGTGGACGCGGCAGCCCGCGTGGTGGTCCAGTCCGAGCTCGTCGCGAACGAGGTGCTGCCCGGGCCGGTGCACGACGACCCGCGGGTCTCGTCGGCGCTGGAGAACCCGCTGCGCAGCGTCGAGCACTCTGCTGCGGGGACCTCGGGCGCGCTGCTGCACGAGACGAAGCAGAGCGGGCTGCGCGTGGCGACCGCCATGTCCCACCTGCTCGACGCACCCGACGGCGTCGACGTGGACGTACGCGGCGAGTCCTTCCCGGACCTGTCGAGAGTGACGTTCACCGCTGCCCTCGAGCCCGGTCAGCGGCTCCGGGTGGTCAAGCTCGTGAGCTACGGGTGGTCGGCCGAGCGGTCGGTGCCCGCGCTGCGTGACCAGGTCGCGGCGGCGCTGACGGGCGCGGAGCAGACCGGCTGGGAGTGCCTGCTCAGCGACCAGCGGGCCTACCTCGACGACTACTGGGACGGCGCGGAGATCGAGCTCGACGGCGACCCCGCCCTGCAGCAGGCCGTCCGGTTCGCGCTCTTCCACGTCCTGCAGTCCGGCGCCCGCGCCGAGCGGCGGCCCATCCCGGCCAAGGGCCTGACCGGGCCGGGCTACGACGGCCACTGCTTCTGGGACACCGAGGCGTTCGTGCTGCCGCCGCTGACCCGCACGGCCCCCGGCGCAGCGTCGGACTTCCTGCGCTGGCGCTACGACACGCTCCCCGAGGCCCGCGACCGCGCCCGCCAGCTGGGGCTGGCGGGCGCAGCCTTCCCGTGGCGCACGATCGACGGCGCCGAGTGCTCGGCCTACTGGCCCGCCGGCACCGCTGCCTTCCACGTCAACGCCGACATCGCCGACGCCGTCGTGCGCTACTGCGACGCCACGGCGGACGAGCAGTTCGCGGAGGACATCGGCGTGGAGCTGCTCGTCGAGACGGCCCGGCTCTGGCGGTCGCTCGGCCACTACGACGAGGCGGTCGACGAGTTCCGCATCGACGGGGTGACCGGCCCCGACGAATACAGCGCCGTCGCGGACAACAACGTCTACACCAATCTCATGGCCCAGCGGAACCTCGAGGCGGCTGCCGACGCCGTGGCCCGCTACCCGGGCGCTGCCCGCCGGCTGCTGGTCGATGACGAGGAGGCCGAGGCCTGGCAGCGGTGTGCGCGGGCGGTCGTCGTCCCGTACGACGAGAAGCTGGGTGTGCACCCGCAGGCCGACGGGTTCACGCGGCTCGCGGTGTGGGACTTCGAGAGCACCGAGCCCGAGCACTACCCCCTCATGCTGCATTACCCCTACTTCGACATCTACCGCAAGCAGGTCGTCAAGCAGGCCGACCTGGTGATGGCGCTGCACCGCCGCGGTGACGCGTTCACAGCCGAGCAGAAGGCGCGCAACTTCGCCTACTACGAGGGCCTGACCGTCCGTGACTCCTCGTTGTCGGCCTGCACGCAGGCGGTCGTCGCGGCCGAGGTCGGCCATCTCGACCTCGCCTACGCCTACACCGCCGAAGCTGCCTTCACCGATCTGCACGACCTGAAGTCGAATACGGGAGACGGCCTGCACATGGCGTCACTCGCCGGCGTGTGGGTGGCCCTCGTCGACGGCTTCGGGGGGCTGCGCGACGAGGGGGCGACGCTTCGCTTCTCCCCCCGGCTGCCGAACGGGCTGCGCCGGCTCGCGTTCACCGTCCGCCACCACGGGTGCCGCGTCCGCGTGGAGACCGACGGGCGACAGGCGACGTACTCCATGGCGCCGGCCGAGGGGCACGACGAGGAGAAGCTCGAGATCTTCCACCACGGGGAGCCTGTGACCCTGGCGCCGGGCTCCTCGGTCACCCGGCCCGTCCCGGCGCTCCAGCCCCCGCCGCGGCCTCGCCAGCCGCCGGGGCGCGAGCCGTTGCCGCGCCAGGTCCACGACGAGCCACCGCCGCGGCGGCCGCACAGGGCGGACCGCGGAGGCCGGTCGTGGGCGGCACGGCACCCGGAGAGCGCGCCGCACTCCGACTGAGGCGAGGTTTTCACCCGTTCGGCGGCGCGCCTTTCGTCCCGGGCCGGCCGATCCCTCCGGACGTGGCAGCTCCATTTCGAACCTCCCTCGTCCCCGGCGCGACCGGCGGCAGCCGACGTACGCGCGTGCTGGCCACTCTGGTCCCCGCGGCCCTCGTCCTCGGCGTGCCGGCCGCCCCGGCGCTGGCCGACACCTCCGCCGACGGCCGCGCCCGGGTCGCGGCCGCCGCCGTCCTGCCCGACGATGTCGTCGCCGGGCTGACCCCCGTGGCCACCGAGGCCATTGCGGACGCGCTCCCGAGCGCCGGCGAGCCCGAGACGCGGCTGGCCGTGTCCGCCGTGACCGACGACGGGCTGCAGGTCGCGACGCTGGACGTCGCCGCCGCGGACGCGGCGGTCGCGCAGCAGGTGCTCGCGGCCCAGCCGGCCGTCATCGCCACCACGGTCGACCGCCGCGACGTCACCCTCGCGGCCTTCAAGCAGGACAGCTACCGCTGGCGCCAGTGGGGGCTCGACCGGCTGCAGGCCGAGGCCGTGCGGGACCTGCCGCACGGCACTCCCCCGGTCGTCGCCGTGCTCGACACCGGCGTCGACGCCGGCCACCCCGACCTCGACGGCGTGCTCGTCCCGGGCACGGACGTGGTCTACGGCGGGGACGGGCGTACCGACTCCAATGGCCACGGCACCCACGTCGCGGGCATCCTCGCGGCCGAGGTCGGCAACGGCACGGGCGTCGCAGGGCTGCTGCCGGACGCGCAGCTCATGCCGGTGCGCGTCTTCGGCTACGACGGCGTCGCCTGGGGCTCGGACGTGGCGAAGGGCATCGTCTGGGCGGTCGACCACGGCGCCCGGGTGCTCAACCTCTCGCTCGGCTCCACCACGTCGGACCCCGTGCTGGAGAGCGCGGTCCGCTACGCCGAGGACCAGGGCGCGGTCGTCGTCGCCGCCATGGGCAACGACGGCGCCACCACCAGCGCGGTGTCCTACCCGGCGGCCTATCCCACGGTCCTCGCCGTCGGGTCGACCGACTCCTCCGACGCGCGCACCTCGTCCTCCTCGACCGGCGCGCACATCGACCTCGCCGCGCCCGGGTCGTCGATCTACTCGACCTACCCCCGCAAGCGCTACACCTCGCTCAGCGGCACGTCCATGGCCACGCCGTACGCTGCGGCGACCGCCGCCCTCGTCCTCGGCGCCTGGCCCGAGCTGACACCGGCCCAGCTCCGCCGCCACCTGGAGGCCACCGCCGACGACCTGTCCATCCCGGGGTTCGACAACGCGACGGGCTACGGGCTCGTCGACCCCTCAGCGGCGCTGACCACGCAGCCGGCGGACGTGACGGATCCTCCTGCGAGCACGCTCGCCGCCGTGCGGGCGCCGGTCCCGGCCGCCCTGCCGGTCCCCGTCGCGGCACCGGTCGTGCCGCTGCCGGTGCCCGCGTTCGTGCCGGCTCCCGCTCCCGTCGCTGCGCCGGCGCCGGCGCCCGCCCCGGCGCCCGCCCCGGCGCCGGCCGCGCCGGCGCCCGCTCCGGCCCCGGTCATCGAGGCCCCGGTGCCGGTCCCGGCGGCGCTGCCCGCCCCGGTCGCTCCGGTCGTGCCGCGCGGCATCGTCGTGACGGCTGAGCTCGGGACGGGCGACAGGCCGCTGCCGTTCGGCGCGTGGGTCTCGGTCCGCGGCACGGCGACCCTGATGCTCCGCTCGGTGCAGGGCACCGTGCGGCTGCTGACGGGCGGCCGGGTCATCGCGACGGGGACGCTGCACGAGGGCCGCTTCGAGCTACGCGCGCCGCTGCGCGTCAGCGCCGCCCTGACCGTCGAGGTGACCTCGACGACCGGCGCGACCGCCACGGCGGAGGTCGGCAACTGCACGGTCGTGCCCGTCGCCGAGTGGACCGCCCGCAGCACCGGCAAGGCGAGGACACGGACCCGGTTCCCCGCCCTCGTGACCGGGGCCGCCCGTGGCACCCGCGTCCGGCTCGAGCAGCTCCTCGGGACCACGTGGGTGGAGCGCGCGGCGGCCCGGCTCGGCGCGAACGGCCGGGCGACGCTCGTGTGGGCCCCGCCGAAGGGCGTGTCGGTGCTCCGGGTCCGGGTGCCCAGCGTCGGTGGGCTCGGCGGGACGGTCACGGCGAGCCGGCGGCACACCGCGCGCTGACTCAGCTCGGGAAGCGCAGGGTGAACCACGCGACGCGCCGACGCCACAGGTAGGCCGCGCCGAGGTAGAGGCCCGGCGCGACGAGGCGCAGCTCGTCGCGCACCGGCCGGGCGACGAGCGACGTCCTCGAGTAGTCGAGGACGACGCTCGTCCTGCCGTCGGCGCGGCTCGGCCCGCTGTCCAGCGCGGCGCGGACCGCGAGCAGCCCCATCGGCGTCACGCGGTTCACGACGCGGCATCGCGCGTTGTCGACGACCTTCCCGCGCCACGCGAGGGACACCAGCCGCGCGACCGGACGGGCGGCACGGGTGCCGGCAGCCCAGAGGAAGATGCCGTCCGCGCGGCCGTCCGGCAGCGGCCGGTGCTCCGCGGCTGTGTAGATCTGCGCCAGCTGCCGGGCCGGCGTCGCGAGCAGGGCCGACTCGTCGAGGCCGGTGCTGCCGGTGGCCATGGCGCTCCCTCCGCGTCGTGCCCATTGTGCGCGCAGATGAGACAGCGGACGAGCCGCAGCCCCCGAGGGCTCTCCCGGGGGCTGCGGCTCGTGCCGGCTTGCGGGCCCGTCAAATAGCTGAGGCTGTGCTCGCCGCCGTGGCCTCGGCCGCGTCCACGGCGGCGAGCAGGCTGCTCAGCCGGGAGACGGCCGCGTCCAGCTCGGCTCGCACGGCCAGGTCGTCCGCGTCACCGCGGACCTGGTTGCGCACTCGCGCCGCGAACTGCTCCACCGCCGCGATCGCCCGCTGCTCGCTCCCGTCGGCGAGGACGCGCGTCGCGCGGTCCAGCCGCTCGAGCAGCGAGGCGGCGACGTGCGGGGCGAGGCGGCCGCCGTCGCGCAGCCCGACGACCCGCGCGGTGAGGCGCTCGACACGCTCCTCGGCCGGGACGACGAGGTCGAGCCGGTCCAGGTCGAGCGCAGCGGTCGTCAGGTAGGTCTGGGACCACGGCCGGTAGACGTAGCTCGCCATCGAGTCCGAGGCGGTGTCGAACTGCACGATGCGGGTCGGGTTCTGCGTCGTGTCGTGCAGGGTCGTGTTGATCGCGGCCACCCGGTTGCCGTGGTCCCCCGTCATCGCCCGGTAGGCCCACTGCCCTGTGTGGCCCGACAGGATGAAGCGCACGTTCGCATGCTTCTTGAGCGCCTGGTCCCAGAGGAACTGCGGGCTGTTCGCCCCGTAGCCGCCGTTGGTCTGGTAGACGCTGCCGTCGCCGGTGAGGAAGGAGTGCGTGTTGACGATGACGTTGTGCTCGGGGTGAGCGGCGATCACCGCGTCCGCCCAGCGGACCGTCTCCGTACGCGGCCACAGCTCCAGGTGCAGCACGAGCCAGTCGACGCCGCCGGCCGCGAAGGTGGTGTAGATGTTGTCGACCTTGCCCGGCTGATAGGCGCCGCGCAGGTTCTCGACGTGGTCGACCCCGAAGTAGGCGTTGAACGTGTCGGTGATGCGCTGGTTGGCGCGGGTGTCCTGGCCCGGGCGGGCGCTGCCCCCGACGTCGGTGGCCATC
Source organism: Motilibacter deserti (assembly GCF_011250635.1). Lineage (GTDB taxonomy): Bacteria > Actinomycetota > Actinomycetes > Motilibacterales > Motilibacteraceae > Motilibacter_A > Motilibacter_A deserti. The sequence continues at coordinate 134,849 of NZ_JAANNP010000004.1, read as the reverse complement.
GTGTCGTGGTTGCCGATGGCGAAGGAGTACGGGATGCCCGTGCGGTCGAGGATGTCGACGCCGGGCTTGGCCTTCTCGTACTGCTCATGGTTCGGCGTGTCCCAGTCGACGACGTCGCCGGTGTGCGTGATGTAGCGCAGGTCGAGCGCGTCCTCGTTGTCCGACAGCCACTGGGCCCGGTGGGTGAAGACGTTGTTGGCCTTGGTGACGTGGACCTCGTGCTGCGTGTCCGGGATGACGGCGATGGAGAACTGCCGGTCGGTGCCGGAGTGGAACGCGACGCCGACGTAGCGGAACCCGTCGGCCTCGAGCTCCTTGCGCTGGCCCTTCGTCACCGCGAGGCGCTGCTGCCCGTCGCCGGGGCGCACCAGCTCGTAGACCGGGTCCAGGCACGGCTCGGCGTCGGCCACTGCGTGGAAGGCGGGGGTGGCCTGCAGGACGTAGCCCGCCGCCTGGAGCGCCGCGATCCGCGCCGGGTGCAGGGCGTACGCGGTGCGGCCGCTGCCGGGGTGCTGCAGCCGGTGCACGGGCTCGCTGCCGGGTCCGGCCGCGGCTGCGGCGAGGAAGGCTACGCCGTCGTCGTCGGTGTAGCCCCGCCCGGAGGCGGCAGCATCGGCCTCCTCACGGGAGGTGGTCAGCAGGCTGTCGCCCCGGCCGTCCATGCGCAGGTGGACGCCGTCGTCCATCGCGGCGCAGACGGCGGCCGGGTCGTCGGCGGCGGCGGCGGCCGCAGGAGCCGGAAGCCCGGTGACCGCGGCGACGGAGCTCGCTAGGGCGAGCGGGATCAGGGCGGCGCGGCGTGCCCGCAGCGCGGGGCTGCCGTGTCGAGTGGTCATGCACCCGGAGGCTTCCGACGTGTCATGAACAGCGGGTGTCGTCGGCCGGTCGGTGCTGGGAACCGTCGGCGTCCGGTGCCGGCAGACTGCTGACCACGGCCCCACGCGAGCGCGAGTCGTAGTAGCGGAACAGGTAGTTGACGTTCGGCCCGCCGGTCGTGCCGCCGCGCAGCTCGACGTCGACCTCGAGCCATCCGGCACGCAGGCCCTCGATGACGCCGACCCCGCTGCCGCCGCCCTCCGGGCCAGGGCCGGCGAGCGTGGCCAGGTCCTGCTCGTCGAGCCCCAGGACGTCGCGGGAGGCGTACAGCTGCTCCGCGGCCGCCTGCAAGGACGGGTAGTTGGTGTTGACGACGCTGCTGCTCGGCGGGGCCGTGAACGAGTCCACGACGGGCTCCTGCGGGTGGCCCAGTGACTCCGAGCCGAAGCCGAACGCGCGCAGGCGGACGCTGCCGGTCGGCAGCAGGACGGTGACCTCGATGCCGTCGGAGCCGGTGGCCCGGTCCTCGAAATGGCCGTTGTCCCCGGTCACCAGGCCGAGCGCTTCGCGCGTCGGCCGGGCCCGCAGGTCCAGGGTGACCTTGCCGTCCTCGACGAGCTCGGGCTCGGGCACCTCGTCGGGGTCGCCGACGCTGACGCTGCACGCGCTCAGCAGCAGCAGGAGGGACAGCGCAACGACGGCTGCGGCGCGGGACCGACGGCGGCGAGGAGCACTCACGCGGGGGGCCATACCCATGGCACGCCTTCCCGCGCCCCGGAAGGGGTGGCGTCACCCGACGGCGTGCCCGAGGGGCACGGTCGGCGTGCGGGAGGACTGGACGCGCGGTGCCGCAGGTCGTCGCGCAGCCGCTGGCCCGGCTCTCGGTCGTCGTCCCGGCTCTCAGTCGTCGTCGCGGACCGTCAGTGTCCCCGCGCCGTCCCAGTCCGCCCCGCCCTGGTCGGCGGTCAAGGTCAGGTGCACCGTCTCGTCGCCCTCGTGCCGGTCGTCGGGGTCGACCTCGATCTGCACCGCTGCGATCGTCTGGCCGGGCACGAAGGTCACGAACCCTGCGTGCGGCTCGGCGTCCGCGTACGCCTGGTCGACCCCCGTGTGGCGCAGCCGAGCGGTGCCGCCGGTGACCCAGTAGGCGTAGGAGACCGGGACCGAGGCCGGGCGTGACAGCCGGACCGGCAGCGTCGCCACGGTGCGGCCGTTGTCCCCCTCGAGCACCGTCGCGTCCCCCACCGTGGCGACCGGCCGCCCCTGGTAGTGCTGAGGGTTGCTGTCGGTGATGGTGACCGGCGCGGACGCGTCGTCGAGTGCTGCGAGGTAGGGCTGCGACAGCTCGACCGTGAAGGACTCGAGAGGCTCGGTGGTCGTGTCTCCCAGCACCTGCACCGGGACCACGGTCTCCTGCTCCCAGGGTGCGAGCACCGCCGTCCCGCCGGCGGCGACGTAGTCCTTGCCGGCCTTCGCGGTGCCGTCCTTCGTCGCCCAGTGGACCGTCACCGGCTGCCCGCTCGCGAGGCTCGCGCGCACGGGCACGAGGACCGTCTTGGTGCCGCTGGACTCCTCGTAGGCATACCTGTCCGCAACCGACAGGGCGGCCTGCTGCGGGATCCGGTAGTGCCAGGCGAGCCGGTACTGGCCTTCGGCGACGGCCCCGCTCGCGTACCGGTGCCCGTCCAGCCGGACGCGGTAGACCGTGCCTGCCGTCGCCTCGAACTCCAGGTCCGCGTGGTCGCAGCACTCGTCGTCGACAGCGACGACACGCTCCTGGTCGCCGGCGCCGCCGGGGCGGGCACGCGACACCTCGAGCATCGTGTCGAAGGCCGCGCCCGAGCCCGACGTGTCGAAGGCAACCCGGCCCGTCACCGGGGCCTGCCACTGGAACCAGACCGACCTGCCGCCCGGGTTGCCGTCAACGGGCAGCTCTCCCTGGTCGGGGGAGGAACCGTAGGTGGTGCCGAAGACGGCACCACTCGGGCCGGCGATCTGGTCCGGGAAGGAGAAGTCGTCGTTGCTGTCCCAGCTCAGGACGACCTCGCCCGCGTCGCTGCCCGGGTCGGGTGCCCCGTCGACGGCGATCCAGAAGTCGCGATGCGCCGTGAGGTCCACCGACACCTGGCTCTGGTAGCCGAAGACCCCGCCGAACTCCGCGTCGTCGTCGGAGTCGAGCTGCTGCAGCCGGCCATCGGCGTTGCGGGAGTAGACCGCGAGGACCGTGTCGAACGAGCTGCCCTTGGTCCGGAACGTCACGTGCCCCCAATCTCGCTTGTGCCACCGGAACCACACGGAGTGCCGGGGCGCCGCGCCCGGCAGGTGCTGCGGCTCCTTTGGCTCCACCGTCGCTCCGACCGTGGTGGCGGTGACCGAGCCGGAGCGGCCGTAGATGTCGATGGCCGCGGAGGAGTCGTCGCCGGGCGGAGATGCCGACGCCGTGGGCGCGGCAGCGATCGCACCAGCGAGCGACGCGGTGACGATGGAAAGGACAGGAAGGACAACGAGGCGAGTACGCATGGGCCCACTGTGGTCCCGCCGCCGGCACCGCGCCTGAGCACCGACTGCTCAGATCGTCCCTCGCCGGCAGCACGCCCCGGACCCCCGTGCCTCACGTGGTCCTAGTCCACCAGCCAGGTGCCGGTGGCGGCCGCGTACGGGGTGAGCACGATCATGGCGAGGACAGCCACGGCGAGCAGCGCCGCACCGGACACCGCCAGCGCGCGCACCCGCTGTCTTCGCCAGGTAGCTCGCACGGCGCCGTCGCCACGCACGGCCCAGGCGGCAGCGCCGAGGGCGAGAAGCGCGGCGCAGGGCGCGGTCAGGAAGGCCAGCCCCGTCAGTGCCGCCCAGGCGCCCGTGATCTGCGTGCTCGGCCTGGTGAGGATCTCGACGTGCGTGAGCCCAGCCAGGCCCAGGTGCACATAGGGCCACACCATTCCCGCGCCGAAGCATCCGGCGGACAGCACCGCCAGCGCCATCGGAACGATCGCCCCGCGCCGACGGACAGGCACACCTTCGTCCGACGAGGAGATCTGCACCGCCGAGGCCATGCCGGCACTGTAGGCCTGGGGGGCGCCGACGGGCTCCCTTGTCCGTCCCGTCCGCCGCAGCGCTCGGCCGCGGCCCGATGCCGGCCCAGCCCGCCGCACCTCGACCAGCGCAGCGGAGGCTGGTCCGCCGGCTCCTCGTAGGGTGCGCGCATGGCTGAGACGCGGGACGACGGCGTGGTGCGCGTGGCGACGTGGAACGTCAACTCGGTGACGGCGCGGGTGCCGCGGCTCCTTGACTGGCTCGCCACGACCGGGCCCGACGTGGTCTGCCTGCAGGAGACCAAGTGCACCGACGACGCCTTCCCCACCGCCCAGGTGGCCGAGCTCGGCTACGAGGCCGCCTCGCACGGCGACGGGCGCTGGAACGGCGTGGCCGTGCTCTCGCGCATCGGGCTCGACGACGTCGTGCGCGGCCTGCCCGGCGGGCCGGGCTATCCCGGGCCCGACGACCTCGAGACGCGCGCGGTCGCAGCGACCTGCGGGCCGGTCCGGGTGTGGTCGGTGTACGTGCCGAACGGCCGCGAGCCCGGCCACGAGCACTACGCGTACAAGCTGCGCTGGCTCGACGCGCTGCGGGACGCAGTGGCCGGCGATGCTCGGGCCGAACGGCCGTTCGCGGTGCTGGGCGACTACAACGTCGCACCCACGGACGCCGACGTCTGGGACCCGGCGGCCTTCGCCACGGCCACTCACGTGACGCCGCCCGAGCGGGAGGCCCTCGCGCGGCTGCGCGCGGCGGGGCTGTCCGACGTCGTCCCGCGGGCGCTGAAGTACGACGTGCCCTTCACCTATTGGGACTATCGGGCCGGGATGTTCCACAAGAACCTCGGCATGCGCATCGACCTGGTCTACGCGAACGCCGCTTTCGCGGGCGCGGTGTCGGACGCGTACGTCGACCGCGAGGCGCGCAAGGGCAAGGGCGCCTCGGACCACGCCCCGATCGTGGTGGACCTGCGGCTGCCTCCTACGGTGGCCCCATGAGCGCGATCCCGACGTCCGTCATCTCCGCCGGCTCGCTGCTGGGCGGCTACCTCACCGGCCGGGCCACGGGCGTCCGGCCCGCCGGGGGCGTCGTCCTGCTCGCCGGGGCCGTGACGGCCGGCCGGCGCTGGCAGCGGACCGTCGGACCGGCCCGGACGGCGGCGCTGCTCGCGACGTACGTCGGTGCCTTCGGCGCGTCGCACCCGCTGGCCAGGCGGATCGGCGCGTGGCCGAGCGTGGCCGTGGCGACGGCGGCCGTCGGTGTCGCGTCGCACCTGCTCGGGGACCGTCCCGCCCGGCGCTAGGCCGGCGTACTGATCCGCCCGCCCGGCGCTAGCGTGACGCGCTGTCCGCGGCGGCCGCACGGAGCAACGCCTCGCGCTCGCTGATCTTCACCCGGCGCCGGCCGGAGGCCACGCCGAGCGCCAACTCCGCACCGTCGATCGCGCACCACCCGGCCCAGCCGACCACCTGGACGCCACGGCCGGCGAGCAGCCGGTCGACGTCCTCGGGCTCCCGGTACGCCGCCCGCGGCAGGTGCGGCAGGTCCTCCAGCAGGGCCGCGACCGTCTCGTGCGCGTCGTGCTTGTTGGTGCCGATCACGCCGGTCGGCCCGCGCTTGATCCAGCCGGCGACGTACTCGCCGGGCACCGGGACGCCGTCGCGCAGCACGCGTCCGCCGGCGTTCGGGATGACCCCGTCCCGCTCGTCGAAGGGCAGGCCGGGGATGGCGAGGCCGCGGTAGCCGACGGAGCAGAGCACCAGCTGGGCGTCGACGACGGACAGCTGCCCCGTGCCGCGCACCCCGCCGCTGCCGTCGAGGACGTTGCGCTCGAGCTGCACGCCGCTCACCTGGCCCTCACCGAGCACGGCGTCCGGCCGCTGGAAGAACCGGAGGTGCACTCGCCGCGGGCGCCCGGCCGGCGGGCGCTCGGCCCACCCCCGCAGCACGTCGAGGTTGCGCCGGAGCGTGGGGTCGGCGCCGACCGCCGCGGCGCTGCCCTCGTCCAGCTCGAGGTCGGCCGGGTCGACGATCACGTCCGCGCCCGCGATGTCCCCGAGCTCGCGCAGCTCCTTGGTGCTGAAGCGCGCCTGTGCCGGCCCGCGCCGGCCGACGATCGACACCTCCTCGACCTTGCTGTCGGCGAGCACCCGCAGCACGTGGTCGGGCATGTCCGTCTGCCGGAGGGCGTCGATGTCCTTCGCGAGCAGCCGAGCGACATCGAGGGCGACGTTGCCGAGCCCGACGACGACGACGCTGCGCGCCTCGAGCGTGAAGCGGTCGACCATCGCGTCGGGGTGCCCGCAATACCACGCGACGAAGTCGGTGGCCGAGAAGCTGCCGGGCAGGTCCTCCCCCGGCACTCCCAGCCGCCGACCCAGCGCGGACCCACAGGCGACGAGCACCGCGTCGTAGTGCGCGTGCAGCTCCTCGACGGTCACGTCGCGGCCGACCTCGACGTTGCCGAGGAAGCGGACGTTGGGCTGCTCGAACACGCGATGCAGCGTCGAGGTGATCGAGCGGATCTTCTCGTGGTCGGGCGCGACGCCGTAGCGGACCAGCCCGAAGGGACAGGGCAGCCGGTCGAAGACGTCCACGGCCTCGTGGTGCTCGGCCAGCGCGCCCGCGGCGTAGACCCCCGCAGGCCCGGAGCCGACCACGGCTACGCGCAGCATCGGGCCACTCTGTCATCCCCCGCGCCCGAACGCTACGTTCGGCGCGGGCGCGGCGTGCACGGTGCAGCCGCGGCGCAGGAGGGGGCGGACGTGGGCGAGAGTGCGGGCAGGGACGCGGGCCGTGGCGAGGGCGCGGTAGCCGAGCAGTTGCGGGCCGGGCACCCCGAGACGGGAGCGCGCCAGGGCTTCCTGGTCGACGTCCTGCACGACGCCCTGGGCGGGCTCGTCGCCGCGGACCCGGCGGCGCTCCGCAAGAAGTTCCGCAAGATGGCGGCCGAGCCCTTCGCGTTCTACCGCGGCAGCGCGTGGCTGTTCTACGCCGACGTCGCCGCTCTCGAGGACCCGTTCTCGAACGAGCAGACCAGCCGGGTCTGGATCCAGGGCGACCTGCACGCGCAGAACTACGGCACCTACATGAACGACCGCGGGCGCCTGGTGTTCGACGTCAACGACTTCGACGAGTCCTACGTCGGCGCCTTCACGTGGGACACCTCGCGCATGGCGGCCTCGCTCTACCTGCTCGGGGTGCAGAAGGCCCTGGCCGACGACGACATCGACGAGATGGTCACGACGTACGCGCGGTCGTACGCCGAGCAGGTCTGCCGGTTCGTCAACGACGAGAACGACAAGGACTTCGCCCTCCGCCTCGACACCACGAGCGGCGCCCTCCACGCCGTGCTGCAGGCGGGGCGGCAGGGCAGCCGGACCGCGCTGCTCGAGGCGAACACCGTCATCGACGGCTACGAGCGCGTCTTCCGCGACGGGTCAGGCGTGCGGCGGCTCGACGCCGGCGAGCGGTCGGCGATCGAGGCGGCGTTCCGCTCCTACCTGCAGACGATCCCGGAGGAGAAGCGCCGCCCGGTCGACAGCTACCGGGTCAAGGACGTCGTCGGGCGCTCCGGCTTCGGCATCGGCTCGGCCGGCCTCCCGGCGTACAACATCCTGCTCGAGGGCGCGACCGAGGCGCTGGAGAACGACGTCATCCTGTCGATGAAGCAGGCCAACGTCGCCGCGCCGAGCCGGGTGGTGACCGACCCGGAGATCGCCGGCTACTTTGCCCACCACGGCCACCGGACCGTGCTCTCGCAGCGCGCGCTGCAGGCGCACGCCGACCCGTGGCTCGGCCACACCGAGGTCGGCGGGGTCGGGTACGTCGTGGCCGAGCTCTCGCCCTACGAGGCCGACCTCGACTGGGACGAGCTGTCCGACGACGACCTGCTCCCCGTCCTCACCTCACTGGGGCAGGCGACGGCGAAGGCGCACTGCGTCGCGGACGACACCGCGGACACGACGCTCGTCCCGTTCTGCACCGAGGAGGCCATCGCCGCCGCGATCGACGCCGCCGGTGGCGTGGACGAGTTCGCGGGCCAGATGCGCGACGTGGGCCGCGCGTACGGCGAGATCGCCCGGGCCGACTATCCGCTCTTCGTCGACGCCTTCCGCAACGGGGCGATCCCGGGGCTGTAGGCGGCCCGGGGTGATCCCGGGCGGCACGAGGCGGCCTTCCCTCGTTCCCTCCAGCTCCTGATCGCTCCCGGTCGGTGCCTCACGCCAGCCGTCACACCCAGGGGTGCGGCACCCGCGGGCGTGATCAGCCGGTAGCGCCTCCGAGGCACGACAAGGCCCGAGGGCGATCCCCGCGGGCCTGTCGCATCCTGCGCTGCGGGGGCTATCCGCGCGTCACGTCGACGGCGTAGAGCGTCGTCGTGCCGCTGACCTCGTTGGTGACGACGAGCATCGGCTCCCCCGTCGGGCTGTCCTTGCGGTCGATGGCGACGAGCCCCTCGGGCGCGACGTCGCCCGGGGTGCGGACGAGCTGCTGCAGCACGGGGGCGGTCGGCGTGGTCACGTCGTAGACAGCGACGCCCGACGCGCGCTCGAGGCCGACGAACGCGTACTGCCGGCCGCGGTTGGCGAGCACCGCGACGCCCTCGGGCTCCGGGCCCTTGTTGTCGCTGCGGGTATCGAAGGTGCGCGGGTCGAGCTCCTCGGAGTTGAACAGGGCCGGGTCGGCCGCAGCGGTCAGCCGCTCGAGAGCGTCCCGGCTGTCCCACACGAGCGTGCCGTCGGCCTTCCGGATCGACACGCTGCGCGAGCCGTACGCGTAGAGCCCGGTGCGCCGAGTGCTGCCCGCCACCGTGGCCGGGGCGGCGCTCGTGACCGTCAGCCGGCCGAGCTGCGCGTCCTGCCGGACGTCCGCGGACAGCCCCGCCGGCAGGTTCGCCACGGAGATGTCCTTGACCCGCTGGCCGTCGCCGTAGCAGTCGTAGTCGCGCTCGTCGCCCTCGTTGGCCATCACGAGATAGGTGTCCTTGCCCTGCACGGTCCAGGACGCGACGCCGTCCGGCATGTACATACCCTTGACCGGCACCTGCCGGAGCGAGATGCCGCCGTCGCGGTCGCTCGGGTCGATCCCGTTGCCCGCCGTGGAGTGGTCGGCGTAGCCCAGGGCGACGATGCTCGTCACCTTCGCCTGAGCGATGTCGACCGTGGCGACCGCGTTGTTCTCCTGCAGCGTCACGAAGGCCTGCTGGCCGTTCGGGGCGATGGAGACGTACTCGGGCTCGAGGTCCTGGGCGACCGTCGCCCCTGGGCCGGAGATGCGTACGGCGGGGTCGAGGCCCCCGCGTGCGAACGCGCCGAAGCCCGCGGTCCGCACGACCGCTCGGGCCGGGCCGTTCTTCAGGTCGATCACGCTGATCGACCCCTCGGGGTCGACCCCTCCGGCGCAGTAACCGTCCGGCTCGCCCTCGTTGGCGACGACCAGGCGCTTGCCGTTCTTGGTGAACGCGAGGCTGTCGGGGCCGGCGCCGACCCGCACGTCGCCGAGCCGGCGGCCGTCCGGAGTGAAGAAGACGACCGACCCGGGCAGCTGCTGCGAGTCGCTCTTGACCGCCGCGGCCACCACGCCGCCGGCGACGGCGACGCTGGTCACGTCGCCGCCGAACTCCGACAGGTCCACGCTGCGGACCAGCTCCGGCGAGGCCGGGTCGGAGATGTCGAGGATGTCGACCTCCTGGTCCGCGAGGTCGGTCACGAACAGGCGCCGGGTGGTTGGGTCGTAGGCGCCGATCTCGGCACCGCTGCCGGTGAACGTGCCGAGCGCGCGCAGCGTCGCCGCAGGTGCGGAGGCCGCGGTCGCGGCGTGGGTCGGGAAGGCGGCGAGGCAGGCCGCGCCGAGCGCGAGCACGGTCAGCGGCAGGGAGAGCGTCGTGGCCCGACGCGGGAAAGTCATGCGCGGATTCGTAGCGCAGCGATGGCGGCGCGAGGTGCACGCCGGATGAACGCAGTGCGAGGCGCGGGTGAAGCGCGGGTGGCGGCACCCGAGGTGCCCCGGTTCGCCTCGCTCGGCGTCAGGGCCTGCCGGCGCCGGCCTCGTCCGCCGGCCGCTCCGAGTGCCCCCGCACGGACCCGGCGTGCGCTCGCGCCGTCGGGTCGCGGCGTACCTTCAGCAGGCTCGCGACCGTCGTCACCGCCAGGATCACCGCGATGATCCCGAGGGACGTCACGGTGGGGATCTCGGGTACGTCGTCGTTCACCGTGTGGCCCCAGTGCAGGATGAGCTTCACGCCGATCAGGGCGAGCACGAGCGCCAGCCCCGTCGACAGGTAGACCAGCCGGTCGAGCAGCCCCTGCACGAGGAAGAAGAGGGCGCGCAGCCCGAGGAGGGCGAACGCGTTCGCCGCGAAGACGATGAACGTCTCCTGCGTGACGCCGAACACCGCGGGGATCGAGTCGAGGGCGAACAGCAGGTCGGTGCTGCCGATCGCGACGAGGACGACGAACAGCGGCGTGACCGCGCGCTTGCCGTCGATCCGGGTGACCAGGCGGCCCTCGTCGTACTCCGTGGTCGTGGGCAGCACGCGTTTGACGCCGCGCACGAGGGCGTTCTCCTCGATCTCCGGGTCCTCGTCGCGGTGCCGGTAGAGCTGCACGGCGGTCCACACGAGCAGCAGGCCGAAGAGCAGGAACATGAACGAGAACAGCTCGAGCAGAGCCGCTCCCGCCAGGATGAAGATGACGCGCATGACGAGCGCCAGCACGATGCCGAACGTCAGCACCTTCTGCTGGTGCCGGTCGGGCACCGCGAACGTCGTCATGATGATGACGAAGACGAACAGGTTGTCGACCGACAGGCTCTTCTCGACCAGGTAGCCGGCGAAGTACTCGGTGCCGTAGTCCCAGCCGGCCACCGCGCCGAGCACCACGCCGAAGGCGACGGCGACGCCGATGTAGAACACCGACCAGGCGGTCGCCTCGGCGAAGCCCACGTGGTGCGGGCGGAGCGCGCCCACCGCGAGGTCCAGCGCGAGCAGCGCGAGGACGAGACCGACTGTGGCAGCCCACGCCGCCGTGGTGACCTCCATGACGGGACGCTACCGCGTTGACCACTGCGCGTGCAGGGCTCGCGCCCGCGACGCGCGGGCCCGCGGCCAGACGGCCAACGGGCCCGCGAACTGCTCCGCCGGTCAGACCGCGGCGCACTGCCCGTAGCCGTGGCCCGTGGCCGAGGTGCCGGCCAGCGTCGGCGCGGCCGCGTTGCCGGTGCAGTAGAGCTTCCCCTTCACGGCCGTACCGGAGAGGTCGGCCGGCACGGCGCTGGTCGTCCCGTCGACCCGCACCTGCCCGGAGACCTCGGCGTCGACGATGCGAAGCAGCCTCGTCGTGCCGGTCGTGGTCACGGTGCCGTTCACGGCCGTGTCGGTGAGCGCGACCGACTTCGCACCGGACGTCGTGAGCGACCCGCGGATGCTGCTCCCGTTGGCGACCAACGACGCGCCCGCGCCGACCGTGACGGCGCCGCGGATGTCGGCGCCGCTCAGGCAGGTCACACCGGACGTGAGCTGCAGCGGGCCGTTCACCCGTCCGGAGAACGACGCGGTGCAGGCCTGCGGGGCCATGGCCGAGAGCCGGTCGTACTCCGCCTGCGTGACGGGCAGCACCGTCCCGTGCCGCGGCCGGGCCGGCAGCTGGTAGTTCGTCGAGAGCGTCCAGTTGCCGGACTCGAGGTCAGTGGTCTCGAACGGCACGTAGCCGCGACCACCGTTCTCGTCGATGAAGAGGTACCACTTGTCCTCGGTGTTCGACTTGAAGACCGTCGGACCCTCGGCCTGGCTGACCTGGCCCTGGCCGATGCACGTCTTGATCATCGTCCAGCTCGTCGAGAGCACGGAGCCGGCCTTCTGCTGGAACGGGAACTTGCCGCAGGGCGCCGATGCGGAGCGGCCGCGCTCGTCCTTCGTGAAGCGGTAGTACGTGTCGCCGTTCTTGATGACGGTCGAGTCGATGACGGCGTAGCCCGGGTCGTACCAGACCTTCGGCTCGGTGAAGGTGTGGAAGTCGCGCGTCGTCGCGTACATCATCTTCTGGTACTGGCTGCCGGTGTGGTTCGGGTCGTTGGCGGCGTAGACCTTCGACGCCCAGAAGACGACGTACGCGCCGAGGGCGTCGTCGTAGTACGCCTCGGGAGCCCACGTGTTGCCGGCCTCCTTCGGCGACACGAGGACGTGCCGCTGCTTGGACCAGTTCACCAGGTCGGTCGACTCCCAGACCTCGATGTAGCGGCTGCCCTGCGCCTGCGCGCGCGTCCAGTCGCCGTTGCCGTAGATCTTGAGGTCGGTGGCGATCATGTAGAACTTGTCGCCCTCGGGCGAGCGGATGATGAACGGGTCGCGCAGTCCCTTCTCGCCCTGGTCCGACGTGATCACCGGCTGGCCGCCGTTGAGCTCGCGCCAGTGCAGCGGGTCGTTGCCCTGGCTCACCGCGAAGTAGATCTGCTCACCATTGGCGGTGCCCTCGCCGGTGAAGTAGGGGAAGGCGTAGCCCTTGAGCGGCGCGGCTGCGGGGCGCTTGCGCACGAGCGCGGGAACCCGCTTCGCCACCGTCGCCGCGCCGTTCGTGATGGTCGCGGTGAGCGTCACCTCCTCGTCCCTCGCGGCGGGGCGGTTCACGACGCCGGAGGTGCTGACGACGCCCGGGGACTCGGAGGACCACGAGATCGTGGAACCGTACTTCCCCGAAGTGGGCAACGTCAGGTTGCCGCGGACGTCGTCCGCGTTGTTGACGAACAGGGCCTCGGCGTCACGCTTGGCCTTCTCCGCATCGCTGAACTCCGCGAGCACGCGGACCTCGAACTCCTTGGTGTCCGAGACGCCGCCGCTCGTGATCGTCGCGGTCAGGACCGCACGGACGCTGCCCGCCCCGACCGCGGGCCGGGTCACGCGGCCCTCGCTGGTGATGACGCCGGCGTTGCTCGTCGACCAGGAGATCGTCGAGCCGTTGGCCCCGCTCGTCGGCAGTGTCAGGTCGCCCTCCAGGTCCCACACCGGGCCGAGGTCGAGCGACGCCTTGTCGAGCACGACGGCCTGCGAGGTCACGGTGCTGGCGAGCTGCGCCACCTCGGAGGAGGCCAGCGCGCGGCTGTAGACGCGGAAGTCGCGGACGCGGCCGTTGAAGTAGCGGTCCCCGGAGTAGAGCGAGCGGCCGATGTAGTTGGCGGTCGTGACGCCGTTGCCGATCTGCCCCGGGGTGATGGTGACCGCGCTGTTGCGGCCGACCTCCACGCCGTTCTCGTAGACCACGCCCACGCCGCCTGCCAGGGTGTACGCAACGTGCTTCCACACCCCGCGGGTCAGGTTGCGGCTCGGGGAAGGACGGGTGTTCTGCTCGGTCGTCCAGTTGCCGGTCGCGATCGTCGTGCGGTAGTCGTTGCCCGTCGTGAACAGGTAGCCGTTGCCGTTGGACCCGCTGGAGTTGCCCAAGCCCCAGATGAAGTACGGCGTGGCCTGCCCGGTGTTGATGAAGACGTCGGCCGCGACCGAGATCGACGAGAGCCCCGCCATGACGTTGTTCGGCAGCCGGACGTACGTGTTGGAGCCGTTGAACGCGAGCCCCTGCCCCGGCGTCTCGACCGCAGTGCCGTTGAGCGTCCCGTTGCGCCCGTTGCCCGACACGTCGAGCGCGACCCCGCCCGTGTCGCCCTCCAGCTCGTAGTGCAGCAGGAGCCCCTCGGTCACGTCGGCGGCCTGCGCGGCGGTCGGCCCGGTCGCCACGGTTCCCGCGAGCAGGGACAGCGAGACCGCGGACACCAGGGCGCCGAGCCGCGCGCCCGCGCGGCCGCGTCCCGGGAAGGGTGTTCTCGAGCGACGTTGCATCGACTCTCCTCCGGACCTTGTGTGAGCGCTAACAGGCGACGGCCGCCAGTTTCTGCGCGGGCCAGCGGGCGGTCAACGCGGGGCAGGTCACGATCCGGGCACGATCGCCTGCCTGCGCGAGGACCGGCGGAAGCGCGCGGAAGTCGCGCGCTCGCCGGTCACAGCGCAGCGTCGACGGCGACCGTCGCCACCCAGCCGAGGACGAGTGCCACGGCGAGCATCTCCCAGCCCGCGACCGCGCCGCCGACCGCCGCGAGGGCCACCATGGCGGCGCGGGCGAAGACCGTGCCGCCCGGCGGCAACGGCACCCGCGCGCGCGGGGACAGGAACGCGCCCCAGACCACCGCCCAGGCCACGACGGATACGGCGGCAACCGCAGACCCGGCGAGCCCGCCCTTCCCCACCCACCAGCCCCACCGCGCGACGCAAGCGAGCGCGACGAGCTCGAGCAGGAAGACGATTGCCAGCACTGCCGGACGTAGTGCGTCCACGTGCACCCCCTCACGTCGGGGCGAGCACCCCACCGGTGGGCGGGCGGGGCGGGAACGAGCGCCGGACGAGCCGGCTGGCCGGCCGCAGATCGCTGCTTCGCTGATCTGTGCTGCGCCGTTTCACTCAGAGGGTGACGAGCATCGTCCTGGTCACGGACCTCCCGCCCGCCGACGCGGTGACGGAGACCCGGTAGCGGCCCTTCACCGCCTTGCCGGCGATCCGCTTGTTCCACGTCAGTGCGCGCTCCCCCTTCGCGAGGGTGCGAGCCGAGATCTTCTTGTACGCCCCGGTCTTCGCGCCGCGCACCGGCGCGGCGCGCAGCGTGACGGTCGCCCGCCGGTCCAGCGTGAGCTCGACCCGGACCGCGCTCCTGGTCACCGTCGTCCGGCAGCTGCCCCGTGCCTTCAGCCCGCACAGGGCAAGCTTCGGCGCCTTCGTCGGAGCCGGGGTGACGATTGGCGGCGCGGGAGGCGTCGGCGGGGCCGGGGGCTGCGGTGTCGTCGGCGGGGCGGCAGCCTGCTGCGGCGTGCCGGCGTACGCCAGCTGTGCCGTGGCGACGCGGCCGACGGTGTTGGCCCCCCTGTCGAGGAACCACAGTGCGCCGTCGGGCGCGAACGTGAAGTCCTCGATCTTGTAGCTGCCGAACGAGGCGTAGGCGAGCGACCCGTCGGCGTTCGCGCGGACGAGCATCCCGGTCTTCGAGTCGTTGATCTCGACCTCGACCGCGAAGTAGACGAGCCCGTCGGGGCCGCGCTCCATCGCGTGCGGGAGGTAGTCGCCGTCGAAGCTGATGCTGCGGGGGGTCGTGCCATCGAGGTAGCCGACCGTCCCGCCGCGCGCGGGATAGGTCATGCCGCCCTGGGCGTACTGCGCCCACCACACCCGGCCCTTGCCGTCGATGGCCAGCGAGTTCATCCGCTCGGCACCCCGCTCGGGGACAGGGATGTTGACCTGCTGCCCGCCGGGCGTCAGGTGCTTGAGATAGCGCCAGCTGTCGCCGTACCAGACCGACCCGTCCCCGACGGCGACGAGCGGGCCGTCGTCGTAGTCCGCGGGATAGCGCTGCAGTTGCGTGGCGGCGCCGTTGATCCTGCGGACCTCTTCCCCGATCGAGTCGGTCTGCCACACTCCCCCGTCGGCGGCAGCGGCGAGGTCCTCCGTGACGCCGTCGTTGTCGCGTCCGGAGTCGACCAGCGCGATCTGCCCGCCGGGGGCGATGCGCGAGATGGCGCGGCCGACGTCATGGCTGAACCACAGGTAGCCGCCGGAGCTGACGATGTCGTCGGGGCCGTAGTCCTCGTCCAGGTCGTCGGGCTCGTACGCGTACGGGATCTCGCTGATCTGCCCGGTCCCCGGGTTCACCACGCCGAGCCGGTGGCCCTGCCGCTCGGTGAACCACAGGTTCCCGTCCGGTCCGACCACGATCTCCTGGGGGTTGCTGTCGGCCGTGGGGATCGGGAAGAGGTCGACGGTCGCGGCCATCGCGGCGCGGGTGAGGGCCCCCGCATCGCGCGTGCCAGCTCCCGCCGGCGCGGCCGCGGCTGGCGAGGCGGCCAGAGCGACGGCGGCGACGGCGACGGGCAGGGCACGGAGATCGATTCCGAAGCGCACCCGACGTAGTGAATCAGGGCGCTGCGGGCATGGGAAGCCCTGTTCGCCCGGATACGTGACCTCCCCTCGGCGGCGGGTGAACAGCAAGCGCCTGGGCTCAGACCTCGATCTCGGCGAGCACCCGCGGGATCTCCGCCGGGAGCTCGCGGGCGAGGAAGCCGAGCTTCCCGATCGACGCGGCGAGCCGGTCCCCCGCGCGCTTGTGCAGGTGCGCGCCCCAGACCGCCGCCTGGGCGGGGCCCGCCCCGCGGGCGGCCAGCCCGACGACGACGCCGGCGTGCACGTCACCGGAGCCGGAGACCCCGAGGCCGCTGCCGCCGCTCTCGTCGCGCCACGTGCGCCCGTCCGGATGGGCGGTCCAGGACTCCGACCCACCACTGGTCACGACGGCCGAGGTCCTGCGGGCGGCCTCGAGCGCGGCCCCGCGTACGTCGCGGTCGACCCGCTCACGGTCCGCCCCCAGCATGAGGGCGAGCTCGGTGTTGTTGGGCGTGAGCACGGCCCGCTCCGCCGTGTCCTGCAGCCCGGGCCGGCCCTCCTCGACCACCGCGACCGCGAGCGCGTCCAGCACGACGCTGCACGGGGCCTGCGCGAGCACCCGGCCGACGAGGTCCACAGTGTCGTCCTCGCCGACCATGCCGGGGCCGAGCAGGACCGCTGCGGCGTCCGCGGCCAGCTCGAGGACCGCGTCGGCCGCGTGCGGAGCGATCCCGCCGCCGGCGGTCTCGGGCAGCGGCAGGACGAGCGCCTCCGGCAGCGCCACCGCGAGGTGCGGGGCCAGCGAGGCGACGGTCGCCACCTGGAGCTTGCCGGCACCGCAGCGCAGCGCGGCCTCGGCGGCCAGCAGCACGGCCCCCGGCGTCCGGGTGCTGCCGCCGACGATGAGCGTCCGCCCGCGCGACTCCTTGTCCTCCCCCGGCGCCGGCAGCGGCCACTCGCGCAGCACCCCGGAGGTGACGACGACGGCGTCAGACATCGCGGGCCGGAACGTCGGGCTCGTCGGTCACGGGCGCGCCCTGCGCCTCCAAGTGCGTGGTCTCGTTGTAGGTCCGCAGCGCGAGCGCGCCGTCCTTGAGCTCGTAGGTCGTCACCGCGGCGTTGGCCAGGGTGTCGTTCTTCTGGATCGCCAGGACCTCCTGCTCGCCGAGGCCCTCGATCACGAAGCGGAAAACCATCACGACGGCCTCGTGGGCGACGACGAGGACGTCCTGCCCGGCCGAGTCGGAGCGCAGATCAGCGAGCAGGCTGCGCACGCGCAGCGCCACATCGCACCAGGACTCCCCGCCCGCCGGCCGGTAGTAGAACTTGCCGAGGTGGTCCCGGCGCGCGGCCTCCTCCGGCAGCGCCTCCCGGATGCCCGTGCCGGTGAGCCCGTCGAGGACGCCGAGGTCGCGCTCGCGCAGCCGCTCGTCGTGCACGAGCGGCAGCTCCAGGCCGGCCGCGCGCAGCGCGATCTCCGCGGTCGAGCTCGCCCGCGCGTACGGGGAGCAGAGCACGACGGTCGGCGGCTCCGCCTGCCGCGAGAGCCATTCCCCGAGCCCCTGCGCCTGCGCCCGGCCGGTGTCGGTGAGCGGCACGTCGGGGTCCCGGGTGGAGAGGTCGAGGCGAGGTGCCCCGGCCGCGCGCGCGGCGCGGTCCGCGACGTTGCCGATGCTCTCGCCGTGCCGCGCCAGCCACAGGCGCCGCGGCCATCCCGAATCGATCACGCCGCTGGCGTACCCACCTCCACCGCGCCCGACGCCCTCGCCGGATGAGGACGGCGACGCCCGGCCGCGCCAGAAGCGGGCTGCGTGGCACGGAGGACGGCTAGGCCGGCAGCACGACGGCGGTGCGCACGAGGCCGCCGACCGCTCCCCACCTGCCGGCGAGCGTGCGCGGCGCGCCGGGCACCGGCGTACGCGGAAGCGGGGCCACGGCGAACGTGCCGTCGTCGCAGCTCAGCACGACGTCGCCCTCGTCGAACTCGAGCGGGGCTCCGGTCAGCGGGTACCACGCCTTGAACACCGACTCCTTGGCACTGAAGAGAACCCGGTCCCAGTTGCCGTCAGGACGTCCGCGGGCGAGCTCTTCGAGCCGGTCGCGCTCGGCCGGCCGCGCGACCACGTCGAGCACCCCGGCGGGCAGCGGCTCGTCGGGCTCGGCGTCGATCCCCAGCGCGGCGACGTCGCGGGCCAGGGCCACCACCGCCGCGCGGTAGCCGGCGCAGTGGGTGATGCTGCCGACCACCCCCTCGGGCCACACCGGCTCGCGCCGCGGCCCGGACAGGATCGGCGCCGCCGGGAGGCCGAGACGCCGCAGCGCGTCGCGGGCGCAGCGCCGGCCGGTCGCGAACTCGGCGCGGCGCCCGGCCACGGCGCGGGCGACGAGGGCCTCCTCGGCGGGGAACAGCGGCGCCGGCTCGCTGTCGTCGTACGCCTCGACAACGACCACACCGGGCGGCAGGAGCGCCGCGAGGCCGTGCCCGACGGCCAAGGTCAGGTCTGGGGAGCGCGCACCACGACCGGCACCCGCTGGACGAGGTTGCTCGCCATGCCCTGCCGGTTCCACGGCTGCTCCACCGGCTGGACGTTGCCGGCCTCGTCCGTCGCGCGGCAGCAGAGCACGGCCGCCCCCGGCTCGGCCGCCTCCCACTCGTAGGACCACGAGCGCCAGGCCCATCGACCGGCGGAGGGCCCGAGCGAGGCAGCGGCCCAGGTGGCGCCGCCGTC
The DNA here is from genome assembly GCF_011250635.1 of Motilibacter deserti. Lineage (GTDB taxonomy): Bacteria > Actinomycetota > Actinomycetes > Motilibacterales > Motilibacteraceae > Motilibacter_A > Motilibacter_A deserti. Next base: position 116,357 of record NZ_JAANNP010000004.1, on the reverse strand, counting down.
CGTGCTGACCTCGACGCCCGACACCGGGGCCATCCCCGACCAGGCCCGCCCGGTGAGGACGTGGCGGCCGGTGTCCACCAGGCGGGTCCGCGTCATGAAGTCGGGAAAGCCGGGCGGCTGCAGCAGGGCGCGCGGCCGGATCCGGGTCACCGGCTCGCCCGGCTCGTCCGCGGACTGCTTGAGCCGGTAGGCCACGGTGTTCTGGAACCCGTCGAACGGCTCCTCCAGCACGGTGATCTCGCGCAGCCACTTGACCGAGGCCATGCCGTACCACCCCGGAGCCACGAGCCGGACCGGCGCCCCGTGCTGCGGCGGCAGCGGGACGCCGTTCATCTCGTACGCGAGCAGCAGCTCGGGCGCGGTGGCGTCGGCCACCGACAGGCCCCGCGCGTAGTCCTGCTCGACGCCGCGCTCCATGCCGTGGTCATGCCCGGTGAACGCGACGTCCACGGCGGACGGCAGCAGCCCCGCCTCGGCCAGCAGCGGCGCGAGGGGCGTACCCGTCCACTCCGCGGTGCCGACGGCCTCCTCGAGCCACGGCTGGCTGACCGGCCGGGGCAGCAGCCGGGCGCGCCCGTTGCCCGCGCACTCCAGCGTCACCCGTGTCGTGACGCGCTCACGGCTGCGCAGCTCCTCTAGGGAGATGGCGAGCTCGCGCTCCACGGCTCCCGACACCCGCAGCGTCCAGGCTCCTGCGTCGACGTGCGGGATGTCGTAGTGCACGAGCAGGTAGTGCATGCCGAGGGGCGTCACGTCGTAGCGCAGCGCCTCCAGCGGGAGCCCGGAGTTGCGCGCCGCGAGGCGCAGCTCGTCGATGGAGACGGCCTCGTCGGGCTCGGCCACCCGGGCCACGGTCTCCAGCAGCTGCTCGGTCATCGTGCCTCCGCGTCGAGGGCGCTGGACTCCAGGGCCAGGAAGCCGCCCCGTAGGAATTGGCTGCCGAGCCTAGTCGGGTCCTGCCGCGGCGCGCGGGTCAGAGCGTGATCAGCCCGCCGTGCCCGTCGAGGTGGTCCACGTCGGAGTCGTCGAACCAGCGGCCGCCGTCACCGAGGTAGCGGAAGCGGACGGGCTGGCCGGCCGGCAGCGTCACCGCGACGCTGCGCGTCCCGTTGCTGCGCCGGCGCAGCAGGTGGGCGCCGGGCTTCCAGTCGTTGAAGTCGCCGACCACGGAGACCGGGCCCTCGTGGGCCGCCTCGTCGATCACGAAGGTGACCTTGACGGACTCATGCTCCCCAGTGCGCTGACGGCGGATCACGGCTGTTCCCCTCGCTCTGCTCGTGCCCGTGCCGGGCAGCCCACACCTTCTCCGGTACGCCGCCGCTGCGGCGCGCGGACGCCCGCCCGACCGTCGTCGCCCGGGTGCGGCAGGACGCATTCTGGTGCACCGGAAGCCCGGCGACCGGAATTTCGGGACGTGTCGGCGCGTCGGCCACTCCCTTCGTGGGCAGAGGAGGAGGCTCGTTCGTCGGCCTACGATGCGGCATGCACACCTTCTCGCGCGCCGGCCTGACCTTCCCCGTGCGCGACGAGGGGCCGCCGGACGGGGCGGTCGTCGTGCTGCTGCACGGCTTCCCCCAGGACGCCGGCGCCTTCGACACCGTCGTCCCGCACCTGCACGCCGCCGGCCTGCGCACGTTGGTGCCGACGCAGCGCGGCTACGCGCCGACGGCACAGCCGCGGGGGCGGCGGGCGTACCGGGTCGGTGAGACCACGGCGGACGTGCTCGCGCTGCTCGACGCCGCGGGCGCCTCCCGTGCCCACGTCGTGGGGCACGACTGGGGTGCGGGGCCGGCGTGGACGCTGGGGGCGCAGCACCCCGGCCGGGTCGCGTCGCTGACCGTCCTGTCCACGCCGCACCCGGCCGCGATGGCGGCGTCGGCCGTCCGCAGCGGGCAGGCGCTGCGCTCGTGGTACATGGGCTTCTTCCAGCTGCCGGCGATCCCCGAGCTGGTGCTCCGAGGCACGCTCGCCCGCACGCTCCGCTCGTCCGGCCTGCCCGAGGAGCACGTGCGGCGCTACGTGGCCCTCGCGGAGCAGGAGGGCGTCGCCACCGGCGCGCTCAACTGGTACCGCGGGATCCCGTTCTCCTGGCGCCCACCGCTGGGGCCGTCACGCGTGCCCACGACCTACGTCTGGGGCCGGCACGACTTCGCGCTGGGCCGCACGGCAGCGGAGCTCACCGCTCGCCACGTGCGGGGCGCTTACTCCTTCGTCGAGCTGGACGCAGGGCACTGGCTCCCCGAGGTGAACGGGGAGGACGTGGCCCGCGCCGTGCTCGCCCGGGTGGCGGCCAGCTGAGCCGGCCCGGCCCGGGCGTCCGGTCAGAGCCGGACCCGCCGCGGGTTGGCCAGCATGCCGTCGTACGAGCTCGAGCCGTAGCCGCCCGACACCTCGTCCGCGCGCTCCGTCGTCGTCTCCACGAGCTGCTCCCTCCGTACGTCGCCGCGTCCGCTGCTCGGGCCGGCGGAGCCGGCCTTCCGGCCGGGCCTGCTGCGACCCGACAGGAGGAGGCTCCCCGATCCCTGTTGCCGGCAGGTGACGTGCGTGTTCACATCGGGGATCTTTCGACGGGCGCGTCCCACAGCTGCCCGACCGAACGGTGGCTGAACGCTCAATCAACGGCTACGATGGACACTATGGCCGAGACGGCGACACGCGCTCCCCGATGGCTCTCCGACGACGAGCAGCGGGCGTGGCGGGCCTACCTGCAGGCCACGCGCTTGCTCGCCGAGCACCTCGAGGCCCAGCTGCAGCGCGACTCGGGCATGCCGCACGCGTACTACGAGATCCTCGTGACGCTGTCGGAGACGCCCGAGCGCCGGCTCCGGATGAGCGAGCTCGCCGAGCGGACGCGATCGTCGCGCAGCCGGCTCTCCCACGCGGTGGCCCGGCTGGAGGAGGCCGGGTGGGTGCAGCGGGCCAACTGCGCGGAGGACCGCCGCGGAGCCTTCGCCGAGCTGACCGACGACGGCTTCGCCGCGCTCGTGGAGGCGGCGCCCGGGCACGTCGAGGCCGTACGCACCCACCTGATCGACCAGCTCACCCCCGAGCAGGTCTCGCAGCTGCAGGCCATCAGCGAGGCGGTCCTGGCCGGCCTGGAGCGGGCCGGCGTCGACACGGGGTGCCCAATGGGCTCCAACAGCTGACGGAGCGGGGCCGGCTCGTCTCCGACAGTTGTGTAGAGACAGCGTCCTATCCCAGCCGTAGCTTCCGGGAATTCGTCAGATAGACGTGCCCTGGAGGTCGCTGGATGCCTGCCCCCCTGTCCCCGGACACCCCGTCGCCCATCCCGCGACGCGGGCCTCGGAGCTCACCCCGCGGAAGGCGGGCCGCCACCCTCACGGCCTTCGCCCTCGCGGTCGTCTCGCCGGTCGCCGCGGCGCCGCTCGCGTCGCAGGCCTCGGCCGCGCCGGCACCGGCGCCCGCCGTGCCGACCTTCGTCGACGGCCTGTCCCAAGCGGTCTTTTCCACGAACCGCGCCGACTGGGTGACCCAGGAGCTCTGGGTCGAGTCCGAGGTCGACAGCGACTTCGACGGCAAGAAGGACCGCATCCACGTCGACGTGACGCGGCCGAAGGAGACCGTCACGGACGGGCTCAAGGTGCCGGTCATCTACGAGGTGAGCCCGTACTACTCAGGCGGGTCGGCCGTCACGAACTGGGGTGTCGACCACGAGATCGGCTTCCCTCCCGCGACCAAGGGCGACTGGAACCGCAACTGGGTGGCCCCCAACCGCAGCCCCAACATCTCCGACACGTTCGAGAACGTCTGGCTCCCCCGCGGCTACGCGGTGGTGCACGCCGAGTCCGTGGGCACCGGCTACTCGGACGGCTGTCCGACCTCCGGTGGCCGCAACGAGACGCTCGGGGCCAAGGCGGCCGTTGACTGGCTCAACGGCAACGCCGTCGGCTACACCTCCCGCACCGGCACGGACACCGTCACCGCGGACTGGACCACCGGCAGGACCGCGATGATCGGCACGTCCTACAACGGCACGCTGCCCCAGGCCGTCGCCACCACCGGCGTGAAGGGGCTCGAGGCGATCGTCCCGATCTCGGCGATCTCCAGCTGGTACGACTACTACCGGGCCAACGGCACGGTCCGCGCTCCCGGCGGCTACCAGGGCGAGGACCTCGACGTCCTCGCCGACTACGTCTACTCACGCGCCGACCGCGCGATCTGCCGTCCGGTGATCGACGCATTGGTGGCCCAGCAGGACCGTGCGACGGGTGACTACAGCGCGTTCTGGGACGAACGCAACTACATGAACGACATTTCCAAGGTCAAGGCTGCGACGATCGTCGCGCACGGCCTCAACGACTGGAACGTGCAGACCAAGCACGCCGCCCAGTTCTACGAGGGGCTCAAGGCAAACGGCGTCCCGCACCAGATCTACCTGCACCAGGGCGGCCACGGCGGCGCGCCGCCGGACGTGATGCTGAACCGCTGGTTCACCCGCTACCTCTACGACCAGCAGAACGGCGTCGAGAGCCTGCCGAAGGCGTGGATCGTCCCGCAGGGCGGGACCGCGGCCAACCCGCAGCCCCATCCGGACTGGCCGGCGCCGAACGCCTCCCCGGTGACGCTCTCGCTCGGCAAGAGCGCCGACGGCACCGCGGGCTCGCTCGGCCTGCTGCCGACCGCGGCCGGCACGACGGAGACGATCGTCGACGACGCCACCAAGACACTGGCGACGCTCGCGAACACCTCGACCCTGCCGACCTCGGCCAACCGCACCGTCTACAAGACCGCGCCGCTGACGGCTGACGTCCGCATGAGCGGCACCACGACCGCCGCGCTGAAGGTGTCGTTCAGCAAGCCCGCTGCGAACCTCTCCTTCGCTCTGCTGGACTACAACCCCAACGGCACGGTCAAGCGGATCGTCACTCGCGGCTGGGTGGACCCGCAGAACGCCGGGGACCTCTACGGCAAAGGCGCCCCGCTCGTCCCGGGCCGGCAGTACTCCGTGACGTGGGACGCGCAGCCGCTCGACTGGGTCTTCTCCAAGGGCCAGCAGCTCGGCATCGCGGTCTACTCCAGCGACCGTGAGTTCACCATCCGGCCGGCGCCGGGCACCGAGCTCACGCTCGACACCTCCGCGAGCAGCATCACGATCCCGATCGTCGGCGGCGCCACGGCGTTCGCCACCTCCACCGGCGTCACCGCCCCCACGGCCACCGTCGCCCTCGACCCGGCCGCGCCCACCGGCGCCAACGGCTGGTACGTCGGCAACGTCGGCGTCGACTGGGCGGTCTCCGACGGCGGCGCGCCGACGTCGACGACGGGCTGCAGCGACACGACGATCACGCAGGACGGCACCTTCACCCTCGCGTGCACGGTGACGAACCTGCTCGGCAGCGGGACCGAGTCCGTGACCGTGCGACGGGACGCGACGGCGCCGACGGTCACGCCGACGGGCGTCCTCAACGGCGGCAGCTACGGCGACTCCACGACCCGCACGTTGTCGTGGACGGTCAGCGACGCCACTTCCGGGGCCGACACCTCCACCGCGACCCTGGACGGCGCCCCGGTCGCCAACGGTGCGGCCGTCGACCTGTCGACTCTCGCGCTGGGCTCCCACAGCCTCGTCGTCACCGCGAAGGACCGGGCCGGCAACACCACGGTCGCCACGGTCGCCTTCACCGTGACCACGTCGACCACGGACATGCAGGCCCTGGCCGACCGCTACCTCGCGGCCGGCGTCATCTCCCAGGGTGCTGCGACCAACCTGCGCAACCGGCTCGACGGCGCCGTTGAGGCGCTGGCCGAGGGCAACACGGTCAAGGCCGCGCGCTATCTGCAGCAGTACGTCGAGCACGCCGAGCGCCGCGTCGATGACGCTGCGGCGCGCGCGCTGCTCGTCCGCGACGCCCGCGCGCTGCTGGACCAGATTCCGCGCACCGCCTGAGCACGCACCCGAGAGGCCCGGCGACAGCCCGTCGCCGGGCCTCTCGGCGTCCCGGGGCCGGGCTCGGGTAGAACGGGGGCCGCGCCGCCGCGTACCGGCGGTGGTCCCTCGACCCGTCCGGGAGCTCCCCCATGACCTACGTCGCAGCTGGCGACCGCTACGACCGCATGCCCTACCGGCGGACCGGCCGCAGCGGCCTCAAGCTCCCCGCCCTCTCGCTCGGGCTGTGGCAGAACTTCGGCGGCGACCGGCCGCTGGAGACCCAGCGGGCAATCCTGCGCCGCGCCTTCGACCTCGGTGTCACGCACTTCGACCTGGCCAACAACTACGGCCCGCCGTACGGCTCCGCGGAGGAGAACTTCGGGACGATCCTCGCGAAGGACTTCCGCCCGTACCGCGACGAGCTCGTCATCTCCACCAAGGCCGGCTGGGACATGTGGCCCGGCCCGTACGGCGAGTTCGGCTCGCGCAAGTACCTCCTGGCCAGCCTGGACCAGAGCCTGCAGCGCATGGGCGTCGACTACGTCGACGTCTTCTACTCCCACCGGCCCGACCCCGAGACCCCGCTCGAGGAGACGATGGGGGCGCTCGACACGGCCGTGCGCCAGGGCAAGGCGCTCTACGTCGGCATCTCGTCCTACTCCCCCGAGCGGACCCGTCGCGCAGCAGAGATCCTGCGCGAGCTCGGCACTCCGCTGCTGATCCACCAGCCGTCGTACTCCATGCTCAACCGCTGGATCGAGCACGGGCTGCTCGACACCCTCGCCGAGGCCGGGTCCGGCGCCATCGTGTTCTCCCCGCTCGCGCAGGGGCTGTTGACCGACAAGTACCTCGGCGGCGTGCCGGAGGGGTCGCGGGCGGCCCAGGGCGGCAGCTCGCTGTCGAACGACATGCTGACCGAGGAGAACCTCGCCCGGGTCCGCGCGCTGAACGAGATCGCCCAGCGGCGCGGGCAGTCGCTCGCCCAGCTGGCGATCGCGTGGGCGCTGCGCGACCCCCGCGTCACCTCGGCTCTCGTGGGGGCGAGCAGCGTCCGCCAGCTCGAGGACAACGTCGCGGCGCTGGACCGGCTGGACTTCACGCCGGAGGAGCTGGCCGAGATCGACCAGCACGCCACCGACAGCGGCATCGACCTCTGGCGCGGGGAGTCCTCGCACGGCTGAGCGGAGCCGCCGGGACCCTCGTCCGAGCGCTCTCGAAGGGCTCGGCAGCGGCGCCGGGAACGGGGCCAGCGCGCTCGCGCCGCAGCGCGTACACGCCCCCGTCGGGCACTTGTCCGGCGGGGGCTGCACCGACCCGGGGCAACGATCGCTAGGGTCCCCCTCGTGGCGCACCTGCTGACGACCGATCGCCTGCTGCTCCGTGACTGGGAGCCTGAGGACGCCGACGCTGCCCTCGCCGTCTTCGGCGACGCGAACGTGGCGCGTTGGCTCACCCCTGCCCTCACGCGTCCGACGGACGCCGATGAGATGCGCGCGCACCTCGAGCGCTGGGCCGCCGAGCAGCCCAAGCTCGATCCGCCCTTCGGACGCTGGGCGCTCGTCCGGCTCGAGGACGGGCTCGTGATCGGCGGGATGGAGCTGCGGCCCCTCCCGCCGCACAACGAGGACGTCGAGATCGGGTGGCAGCTCGCGCCCGGCTTCTGGGGCCACGGCTACGCCACGGAGGCGGCCCGGGGCCTCGCGGGCTGGGCCTTCTCCCAGGCGACCGACGAGGTGTTCGCCGTCGTCCGCCCCGGCAACGAGCGGGCGACGGCCGTCGCCACCCGCATCGGCATGCAGTGGGTGGGCGAGACGGACAAGTACTACGACCTGGTCCTGCAGGCCTACCGGCTGCGCCCGTCGGACCTGGCCGAGAGCGCCGGCTGAGAAGCGGCGCCGCTCAGCGGCGGACGTAGTCGCGCATCCCACGGGCGTAGAGCCGCGTGTAGGCCGCGATCAGAAGCCGGGCGACCGGCGGCGCGAGCCGGGCCAGCGGCTGGACCGGGCGCGCCACCGAGCGCGCCCGGAAGGTCACGTTGCCGTCGGCGGCGCGCCGGACGAGGAAGCTCTCCTCGCCCTGCTCGGGGTGCAGCGGCAGCGTGCCGTACGCGAACCCGTAGCAGTCCGGCTCGTCGACCACGCGCACGATCCGGCAGGTCGCGACGATCGCCGCGACCCGGAGCCGGACCGCGATGGCGACCACGGTGCCCTCCTCGAGAGCCGGCGACGGCGGGGCAACCGTGATCCCGGCCGCCCGGTGAGCCGCCCAGGTGTCGAGCCCGCGACGAGCCGCCTCCCAGGCCTCGTCGCCCCGGCCGAGCTCGGCCTCGGCCACCGACTCGTTCCAGCCGGCCGGCACCGGTCCTGGCTCGAGGCTGAGCCCGACCGGCTCGTACGTCAGCTCCCGCCCGGCCTCCCGCTCGCTGAGGTCCACGAGCGAGCGCTCGGTGGGAGCGCGCAGGACCAAGGTCCGCGGGCGACGGCCCGCGCCGCTCACGAAGCGTCGCCCGCCCGCGTCTGCACCTCGGCGGCGAGTGCGTCCAACGAGCCGTCGAGCAGCTCCTGCAGCCCGGCCGGGGCCTCCGCCTCGAAGAAGCTCAGGTGCAGGGTGACGTCGCTGGAGCCGGCGCCGCTGTCGTGCACCTGCAGCCAGCCGGCGTACGCGTCGGCCCCGCGGCTGCCCCACTCCACCCGGAACTGCTCCGGCCGCGCCCGGTAGAGCCCCTCGGCGTCGACCTCCTGGCCGCCCACGTTGCCGTGGACGTGCACGACGTCCGGCCCCGTCGAGGACACCTCGTCGAGGGAAGGCACCCAGCGGTGCACGAGTGCGGGGTCCGACGCCACTTCGTAGACGACCTCGCGGGGTGCAGGCATGCCGCGGGTCGCTTCGAACTCCTGGTTGGACGCCATGCGCCGCCTCCTGTCGTCTTGACCGTGGCCCGGCCTCGAGTGATCGCGAGCGATCGGCAGTGATCGCGAAGTCCGGCCTACCCAGCTCCGGGGCTTTCAGCCCGGCGCAGTGCGGAGGATGCGGCGGGGCTCACCCCTTCTTCCCGCCGCCCCCTTTCGCGCCCCCGGAGCCCACGCTCCTGCCACCGCCGCCGTTGCCGCCGCCCTTGCCGGGCTTCTCGGCGTCCTTTTCGCGCGCCTTCTCCCGGGCCTTCTCCCGCTCCTTCGCGGCGCGCTCCGCGGCCTTCGCGGCGCGCTCGGCGGCCTTCTCCGCCGCTCGGACGGCGCGCTCGCGGGCCTTCTCGGCCTTCCTAGCCGCCGCGTCGGCCTTGCCGCCTGCCGCGGCCGCGCCTCCTGCTGCGCTAGGGCCCGGCGCGGCCGCGGGCGGGTTGGTACCGCTGCCGACGGGCGCGCTGGAGGGCCGCCGGGCGTCCGGCGTACGGGCCGTCGAGGGGCGGCTCGCGGGCGTCGTGCTCGCCACTGCAGCCGGCACGGCCTGGACGGTCCGTCCCTCCGGCGACGCCGAAGCCGACTGCGAGGCTTGCGGCCGGCTGGAGGTCGGCCGCGGCTCCGGGGTGGTGCCGGCGACGGCCGGCGTACCCGGTTCCCCCACGACCAGCCCCGTGGCCGTGAGCGCCGCGACCGCGACGAGGGGCACGGCCGCCGCCAGAGCCCACCGCAGTCGCCGTGGACGTCGCGCGGCGGGCAGGGCGCGTTCGGGCAGCACCGGCGTGACGGTGGTCGGCGCGTCGTCCGCTGCTGCGCCGAGCCCGGCCTCGGGACTGGGCGCGACGGCGGCGCCGGCCGCGAGGGGCAGCAGGGCCGACCTGGCCTCGGGCAGCGCGGGCCGACGAGCCGGGTCGGCGTCCAGCAGGGCGTGCACGACGGGTCCTAGGTCTGAGCCCGTCATGGGTGCGGGCGCCGCGGCGAGGACGGCGTGCAGGGTGTCGATCTCGGTCGCGCCGGAGAAGGCGGGGCGTCCCTCCGCCGCGAAGTAGAGGGTGGCGCCGAGCGCCCACAGGTCGCTGCCCGACGTCGCGGCGTGCCCCCGGGCGCGCTCGGGAGCGAGGTACGCCGCCGACCCCACGATCGTGCCGGTCGCCGTGAGCGCCGCTCGGCCCGGGCCGAGCGCGATGCCGAAGTCGGTCAGCACCACTCGGCCGTCCTCGAGCAGCATGACGTTCGCCGGCTTGACGTCCCTGTGCACGACATCGACCGCATGGACGGCGGCGAGCGCGTCGAGCAGCTGCACGCCGACTCCGGCCGCCTGCTGCCCGCCGAGCGGCCCGTCGTCGCGGACCCGCTGCTGCAGGCTCCGGCCCTCGAGCAGCTCCAGGACCAGCCAGATCTCGCCGGGCGCGGGCTCGAGGACGTCGAAGACCGTGACGACGTTCGGGCTGCGGACGCGCGCGGCGGCCTGCGCCTCCGCGAGGGCTCGCGCGTACCCGGTGCCGGGCTCGCCGGTGGCCGCATCGGGGAAGCGCAGCTGCTTGAGCGCGACCCGCCGGCCGAGCAGCTCGTCCCGGCCCGCCCAGACGGTTCCGCCCCCTCCGCTGCCGAGGACCTCGAGCAGCGTGTAGCGGTCGGGCAGCGGCGACGCGAGGCTGCTCACCCGGCGCCGGGGAGCCGGACCTGGACGCGGCCGGCGTCCACGCGTACGTCGAACGACGGCTGCGGCGCGGTGGCCGGCCCGGCGACGACGTCACCGTCGTCCAGCCGGAAGGTGCTGCCGTGCCAGGGGCACGTGATGCAGGCCTCGCCGTCCACGTCGTGCACGCGGCCCTCGTGCAGCGGGCCCGACAGGTGCGAGCACTTGTCGGCCAGCACGTCGATCGCCTTGCCCCGGCGCACGGCGACGACAGGCGCCTCCCCCACGAGCCGGCGGACCGGCCGCCCCTCCGGCAGGTCGTCGATGGCGCAGAGGTCGTGCCAGCCCGGCGGCACGATGTGCGGGACGTCCTCGACGTGGTTGGCCCCGGCGGCCTGCCGATAGGACAGGTGGCCGCCGAGGAAGCCGCCGGCCATGACGGCGCCGAAGCCGGCGTACGACAGCGCTCGCCCCGTCGCCCCGTGCCCGCGCAGCCGCGCCACGAGGCTCGCCGTGTAGAGCGCGAGCCCGGCGGTGTTGGAGACGGCGTGGACGAGCCCGACGCGCTGCTGCTGCGGGTGCAGCTCCGCCCAGTCGACGAGCCCGGCCGCGGCGGCGGGACCGGCCGACAGGACGCCGGTCGCGATGAGGACGGGGACCGCCGGCCCGGTCCGGGGCACGAGGTCGAGCACGGCCGCCGAGGTCCAGGTCCCCACCGGCACCAGGACCATCGCGGGGTGCAGCGGGTGCCCCACGGGCACGCCGTGCAGCACGTCGGCGATCCGCGGCTGCTTCTCCGCCACCTTGCGCACCGCCTCCGCGAGCGGGCCGTTCACCCTGTCCAGCAGGGAGGCGTCCTCGATCGCGCGCATCCCGCGCTCCAGCGCGCTCTGCAGCGGCCCGGGAAGCCCCGAAGCCCGTCCGACCATCGATCCGAGTGCCCATGCCATGCCCGCCGTGATTCCCCACGGTGCGCCCGGCGGAACGTGCTCGCGGATCTTCGGGCCAGTCGCACGGCGCGCCGGGCCGCCGGGCGCGCGGCGGTCACCGGGCCACTGTGATTGCATCAGCGGCACCCGACGGCGGGGTCGGCGCGCACGACGCCCGTCGTCCACGGCAGAACTGGAGGCACCGCGTGGCCAGCACCTCTCCCCAGGCGCAGCACCTGATCGACGGTACGTGGGGAGCGGCGGGCACCCGTACGTTCGACGTCCTCGACCCCGCCACCGACGAGCTCGTCGGGACCGTCCCCGTCGCGGAGGGGCCGGAGGTGCGCGCGGCGCTCGACGCGGCGCTCACGGCGCGCGACGCGTGGGCACGGACCGCCCCCGCCGAGCGCGGCGCGTGGCTCGCCGGCGCGGCGGCACGGGTCCGCGCCGCCGCCGACGAGCTCGCCGAGCTGACCACGCGCGAGATGGGCAAGCCGCTCGGGGACGCCCGCGGCGGCGTGCTGGCCGGAGCCGGGACGCTCGCGCAGTACGCCGAGCTCGGGCCGCTGCATCGCGGGAAGGCGCTGCAGGGCGGCTGGGGCGCCAGCGACCTCATGCTGCCGCAGCCGCGGGGCGTCGTCGCGGCAATCGTGCCGTGGAACGACCCGGTCGCGGTCGCCTGCGGCCTGCTCGGCGCCGCGCTCGTCGCCGGCAACGTCGTCGTGCTCAAGCCCAGCGAGCGCTCCCCGCACACCCTCGTCCGGCTCGCGCAGCTGCTGGCCGAGGACCTGCCGGCCGGCGTGCTCGGCGTCGTCTGCGGCGACGGCTCGACGGGCGCCGAGCTCGCCGGAGCCGACGACGTGGACCTCGTGGCGCACGTCGGCTCCACCCGCGCCGGCCGGTCGATCGCGGCCGCCACAGCGCGTACGGGCGCGAAGGCGCTGCTCGAGAACGGCGGCAAGGACCCGCTGCTCGTCGACGCGGGCGTCGACCCCCGATGGGCCGCCGCACAGGCGGCGCTGGGCGCGTTCGCGAACGCGGGCCAGATCTGCACGTCGGTAGAGCGGGTCTACGTCCACGCCGACATCGCCGACGCCTTCCTCGCCGCGCTCGTGGACCGCGCCCAGAGCCTCCGGCTCGGCCCGGGCACCGACCCGGCGACCCAGCTCGGCCCGCTCGTCGATAGGCGGGCACGCGACGACGTCCACCGGCACGTCGAGGACGCCGTCAAGACCGGGGCGCGGCTGCTCTGCGGTGGAGAGGTCCCCGACGGGCCTGGCGCCTTCTACCCGGCCACGGTCCTCGCCGACTGCACCCCGGACATGCTCGTCATGCGGGAGGAGACCTTCGGGCCGGTGGCACCGGTGCAGGTCGTCTCCTCGTTCGAGGAGGGCCTGGCGGCCAGCGCCGAGTCCGAGTACGGGCTCGCGGCCACCGTGCTCACCGCGGACGTCGAGCACGCCCAGCGGGCCTGGCGCGAGCTGCCGGTGGGCACCGTCAAGGTCAACGCGGTGTTCGGCGGCGCTCCGGGTGGCGCCGCGCAGCCGCGAGGGGCCAGCGGGGCGGGCTTCGGCTACGGGCCCGAGCTGCTCGACGAGATGACGACGACGAAGGTCGTCCACCTCGGGTCGCCGGGCTCGGCGTCCTGAGCCGGATCGAGCGTCCCGGTTGCGAACGTCGGGGAACGAGGGCTCGCGGACGCCTCTGCACCTCGGGCTTGAACCAGGCCTGACGCGGTTTTCGGGCGCCTTGCCCCTGGGAATGCTGGTGATCGACCCCAAGCGACCCGAGGAGCATTTCGCATGAGCACCGTCGAGCAGTCGATCGACGTCGAGGTCCCGGTCTCGGCCGTCTACAACCAGTGGACGCAGTTCGAGACGTTCCCCCAGTTCATGGAGGGTGTCGAGCGGATCGACCAGGTCAGCGACACGATGACGCACTGGGTGACCGAGATCGCCGGCCAGAAGCGCGAGTTCGACGCCGAGATCACCGAGCAGCACCCGGACGAGCGCGTGGCGTGGAAGTCCGTCGACGGCACCACCCAGGCCGGCGTCGTCACCTTCCACCGCATCGACCCCAACACGACGCGGATCATGGTCCAGATGGACTACTCGCCCGAGGGCTTCGTCGAGCAGGTGGGCGACAAGCTCGGCTTCGTCGAGCGCCGCGTGAAGGGCGACCTCGAGCGGTTCAAGCGGTTCATCGAGAGCCGTGGCGGCAACGAGACGGGCGCCTGGCGCGGCAACGTCGAGGCTCCGCCCACCGCCTGATCCGTCGGCGACCGCAGCATCCGAAGGGCCGTTTCCTGCTTCAGGGAACGGCCCTTCGGCCTGTCTAACCGACGCGATGAGGACCGGGGCGGGCTAGCCTCGAGCGTGCTCGCCGACGCGGTCCCCTACCTGTCCTGCCCGTCCTGCACCCAGCCGCTCGAGCTCCGGGACGTCGTCGTGCGGTGCGCGAACGGCCATTCCTTCGACGTGGCACGGCAGGGGTACGTCACGCTGCTGCCGGCGGCCGGTCGGCTGGAGACCGGGGACAGCGCGCAGATGGTGGCGTCGCGCGACGCGTTCCTCGCGGCAGGGCACTTCGATCGGCTGCGGGCCGCGGTCACGGCCCACGCGGCCTCGTCGGCGGATGGAGTCCCCGGCTGCCTCCTGGACCTCGGCGCCGGCACGGGGTGGTACCTCGCCGACGTCCTCGACGCCCTTCCGGGCCGCGCCGGCGTCGCGCTGGACGCGTCCAAGCCAGCGCTGCGCCGCGCCGCCCGGGCCCACCCACGGATCGGCGCCGTTGCCTGCGACGCCTGGCAGCGGCTGCCCCTGCAGGACGCCACGGCCGCGGTCGTGCTCAACGTCTTCGCCCCGCGCAACGGCCCCGAGCTCGCGCGCGTCCTCGACCAGCGCGGTGCGGTCGTGGTCGCGGCGCCGACCCCGAGCCACCTGCACGAGCTCGTCGACGCCCTCGGGCTGCTCACCGTCGCCGGCGACAAGCGCCGGCGCGTCGACGCCGCGCTCGGACCGGGGTTCCGGGCCGGTGCGGACGAGCTGGTCGAGTACGCGGTGGCGCTCACCCGGCCCGAGGCGGCCGCGCTCGTGGCGGCCGGCCCGAGCGCACGCCACCTCGACGCCGCCGAGCTCGAGCGGCGTACCCAGGCACTGGGCGAGCGGACCGAGGTGACCGTCTCGGTCACCGTGACCGACTACCCCTTGGCCCGCTGATGAGGCGTCCTCTGCCGGGGAATGGCTGCTGACACGGCACTGTGTCGACGCGGGGCGTCGTCGCGGACCAGCGGTCGCCTACCGTGACGTGCTCCGGCGTCGTCCGCCCTCCCCTCCCCCGTGATCATGCACATGTGGCGAGTTGTCCACAGCCACAACGCCTGGGGACAACTCGCCACATGTGCATGATCAGCGCAAGAGTGGGTGGCGTCAGGAGGTGGAGGAGAAGTCGGCTTCGCGGATGCGCGCTTCGTGCTCGAGCGCTTCGCGCGTCACGCGGGCGAGGCCGCGCGTCGGCCACTGCTGCAGGTCGTACTGCGGCGGGAGCTTGGGGTGCGAGTGCGTCGTCCCTGCCTGCTGCGTCGGGCTCGCAGGAGCGGCGAGCGCCACCAGCTCGCGGTCGTCGACCGCCTCGGCGAGGGCCGGAAGCACGCCGGCGCGCTGCTCGCGCGCCAAGGCCACGACGGTCTCGGTCAGCTCCTCGAGCGCGGCGCCAGCGGCCGGTGTCGTGGGGTCCAGCCCCTCGAGCGCGACGACCTTCGCCTCCAGCTCGTCGAGGTCGGCCACGATGCCCCGGGACCGGTCGGCCCCGTCCGCCAAGGCCTCCTGCACCACCGGGAGCAGGAAGTGCCTCTCGTCGACGCTGACGCGGAGCGCCTCGAGCACCAGCTTGCCGACCAGCGCGCGGGCTCCGCGCAGGCCTTCTGCGTGCTCGTCGCGGGCGAGCTCGGCTAGCTCCGCGAGGTCGTGCAGGTAGCCGGCGAAAAGGGCGTCCAGGGGAACTCGACTGCTCATGGGCTGCCGGTACCCTCCGCTCAGCCCCGGCATGCCGGGACGGGGCCGCGATGATCAGGCGCGCAGCGCGCGCTTCGCCGCGTCCAGGACCTCGGGCACGGCAACGTCGAGCAGCTCGGGGACCGGGCTGGCTCCGAAGACGTCGCCCTCGCGCCACGGGTCGTCCGGGTCCCCGTGCCACACCACGACGTGACGCCCGGGCGGAGGCGGTCCCCAGCGGGCCGGCGGCGCCGGGCCAAAGACGGTGACGCTCGGGCGCTCGTACGCGAACGCGAGGTGGGCGATGCCGGTGTCCCCCGAGACGACGAGGGCGGCGTCGGCCACCAGGGCCGCGAGCTCGAGCAGGGAGGTGCTCCCGGCGAGGACGTCGTCGGCGGGAAGGCCCGCGCCGGCCGCGAGCCGCTCGGCGAGGCCACGCTCCCCCGCGGACCCGGTCACCACGATCCGGTGGCCCGCAGCTCGCAGCGTGGCGGCGACCTCCGCGAAGCGCTCCACCGGCCAGCGCCGGCTCGCGTACGCCGCGCCGGGGTGCACGACGACTGCTCCGGGGGCCGGGGACCCGGCATCCGGTCGCGCGAGCACGAGGTCATCAGGCTCGCACGGTTCCAGCTGCGACGCCACGAGGCGGCACCAGCGCACCCGCTCGTGCTCTGCCGGCTCCCACGCCGGCCCCTCGACGCCCGCAGCGGTGTTGGCGAAGGCCAGGAGCCGCCCGGGGCGCAGGGACGCGAGCAGCTGGTGGCTCTGCGGGCCGCTGCCGTGCAGGTTGACCGCCACCGCGGGCGGCGGGCCGTCCCAGGCAAGCGGCCCGTCGAGCCCGCGCGCGTCGGTGGTCGCGTCGACCGCCCCCGACAGCAGGGCGACCGGCGCGAGCGCGTCAGGCGTGGCCAGCACGAGGCGGTGTCCGGGCAGCGCCCGGCGCAGCCCCCGCAGCGCGGGGACGGCAGTCAGCAGGTCCCCGAGGCCGAGCGCGCGCAGGACGAGCGCGCTCGGCCGCGGGGTGCCGGGCGGAGCCGACTCTGCCGAAGGCTCGATTACGGCCAAGAGCTCTCGACGCTGGCCGCGACGAGCAGCTCGCGCACCTCGCACCCCTGCGGCTGCTTGAGCGCGAACAGCACCGTCTGGGCCACGTCCTGCGGCCGGTTGAGCTTGGCGTCGGGGCCGGGCTTGTACTGCGGGTCGCGGTCGTCGAAGAAGTGCGTCTGCATGCCACCGGGGATGAGCAGCGTGACGCCGATGCGCCCCTGGGTCTCCGCGTTGAGCGCGCGGGTGAAGCCCACCACGCCGAACTTCGAGGCGGAGTACGCCGTGGCGTCCGACAGCGCGCGCAGGCCCAGCGTGGACGCGACGGTCACGACCTTGCCGTGGCTGTCGAGCAGCGCGGGCAGGGCGGCGCGGACGACGGCCGCCGTGCCGAGCAGGTTGACGGCGATCACCCGCTCCCACTCCTCGGCGGCGACGTCCTCGAGCCGCCCGCATCGGTCGATGCCGGCGGCGGTGACGACGGCGTCGAGGCCACCGGCCCGCTCGGCGACCTTGCGGACCGCGGCCTCGGCGGCCCGGGTGTCGGCGATGTCGACGATCTCGTGCTCGACCTCGGCCTCGGGCGCGACCCGGTCGAGGACGTAGGCGGTGCCGCCGTCGGCCTGCACGGCCTCGACGACTGCCGCTCCGAGGCCTGACGAGCCGCCGGTCACCAGGACGCGGCCGACGGGGTTGCTCATGCTGTCTCCTTTGGACATCAGCGAATCAGGCATCTATGAATCGGGAGTTGCTGTTCGGTAGTGCAGCACCGCGGTCACGGGCGGTCCGGACGAGTGCGGTGGTGGACCGCCCGTCGAGGTAGGGCAGCACGACGGCTGCGCCTCCCCAGGACTGCACGAGCTTGGATTCGGGAAGCTCGGTTCCGGCGTAGTCGCCGCCTTTGGCCCAGACGTCGGGACGGAGCCCGGCGAGGGCGGCCTCGGGGGTGTCCTCGTCGAACACGACCACGGCGTCGACACAGGCCAGCGCCTCGAGCACGCGGCGACGGTCGTCCTGCGGCTGCAGCGGCCGCTCCGGGCCCTTGAGCCGGCGCACCGAGTCGTCGCTGTTGAGGCAGACGACGAGGCAGTCGCCGAGGGCGCGAGCGGCCTCGAGCGTCGCCACGTGCCCGGCGTGCAGCAGGTCGAAGCAGCCTCCGGTCGCGACGACCGTGCCGCCCGCCGCCCGTGTCGCCGCGATGACGTCGGCGACGCGGTCCGAGCCGGTGCCGGCGACGGATGCCGGCGGGGCGGCCGCGCCGACGCGTACGGCCGAAGCGCCGCCCGCGGCGACGAAGGCCGACGCCGCGGCGACCGCACCCGTGACGGCCTCGCTGGGCAGGGCGCCGTCGGCGAGCAGCCCGGCGGCGGCCGCCGCGAAACGGTCGCCGGCCCCGCACGGGTCGGCGCACGGCACGAAGGGAGCGGGAACGACGAGCGGAGCTCCCTCGCCGAACGAGAGCAGCGCGCCGCGCGCGCCGAGCGTCACCGACACCGCGGCAGCGCCCCAGCCACGGGCGAGCGCCTCGCCCCGCCGGCTCGCCGCGGCGACCGTGCCCTCGACGTCCGCGGGCACCCCGAACTCGACCGCGGCGCGTGCCGCCTCCGAGCCGTTCGGCGTGCAGAGCCGCGCGCCCGGGACCGGGGAGGCCCCGCGCGGGTGCGGGTCCCAGACCAGCGGCACGCGCGCGGCGGCCCGGGCCAGCAGCGTGCGCAGCGCGGGCGAGGAGGTGGCCCCGCGGCCGTAGTCGGCGACGAGCACCGCCGACGCCGACTCCAGCACCCGCGCGACCTCCGGCCCGGGGTCACCGACCGGGCCGTCCGCACCGCCGGTGTCGAGCCGGACGAGGGACTGGCCCGCCGAGCGGACCCGGGTCTTCACCGGCGTGCTGCCGCCCCACGGCACGGGCACGACCCGCAGGTGGGGTGCGAGGAGCTCGCGCAGGCGGGCCGCCGCGGCATCGTCCGCCAGCGGCGCGACGAGCACGACCTCCCGGCCGTCCTGCGCGGCGAGCAGCGCCGCGAGCGCTGCGCCGCCGGGGCGCGGCCGCTCCTCGGCCACGTCGAGCACCGGCACAGGGGCGTCCGGCGCCACGCGCTCGACGGCGCCGAGGACGTCGACGTCGAGCAGCGCGTCGCCGACGACGACGAGCGGCCCGCTCACGCGGTGGCCGCGGGGGTCAGCGGCGGCGCCGGGAGCTCTATCCGGTCGGCCTCGAGGTCGATCACGCCGAGCGCGGCGTCGAACGCGGCGCAGAGCATGTGCAGCCCGACGAGGTGGAGCTCCTGCACGGTGGCGGTGAAGGGCGCCTCGACGGCGAGCGCCTCGTCGGCCTCGGCCGCCAGCGGGTTGGGCCGCGGCCCGGTGAAGGCCCACGTCGTCAGCCCGGCGGCGCGCGCCCGGCGGACGGCGGCGATCACGTTGGGGCTCCGCCCGCTGGTGGACATGGCGACGAGCACGTCGCCGGGGCGGCCGTGGGCCTCCACCTGGCGGGCGAACACCTCCTCCACCGGGTAGTCGTTGAGCAGGGCCGTGAGCGTGGAGGTCTCCGCGTGCAGCGCGATCGCGCTGTAGGGCGACCGGTCGTCGCGGTACCTGCCGACCAGCTCCGCCGTGAGGTGCTGGGCCTGCGCTGCGCTGCCGCCGTTGCCGAGCGCGAGCAGCCGGCCCCCGGACACCAGGACGTCGGCGAGCTGGCGGCCCCAGCGCTCGACCGTCTCGGCCTCGGCGGCGAAGCCGTCGAGCGCCTCGGCGAGGACGCGAAGGTGAGCGCCTCCGGTCGGGGTGCAGCCGGTCATCGGACGGCCTCCCGCGGGCTGTCGGCGAGCAGGTCGATCTCGAGGTCCTCGTCGTCCTCGACGCCGGCGGCGCGGGCCTGCGCGGGAGCACCGCGCACGACGTCGGCGTAGACCGCCTCGGTGTCGAGCGCGATGCGGTCCCAGTTGTAGCGCGCCCGCGCCCGGTCGATGCCCGCGAGGCCGTAGCCCTCCCGGCGCATCGGGTCCGCGAGCAGGTGGCGCAGCATCTGGGCGAGCACGTCCGGGCGGTGCGGCGGCACGAGCGCCCCCGTCGTCCCGTCGACGACGGTGTCCTGCAGCCCGCCGACGGCGCTCGCCACGACCGGCAGCCCGCACGCCATCGCCTCCAGCGGCACGATGCCGAACGGCTCGTACCACGGCACGGTCACGAGCAGGTCGGCCGAGCGCAGCAGCGCGGGCATCTGCGGGCGGCCCACGCGGCCGAGGAAGAGGACGCGGTCCGCGACCCCGTGCCCGGCGGCGACCTCGCGCAGCCGGCGGACCTCGGGATCGGAGTCGAGGTCGCCCGGCTCAGGACCACCGGCGACGATCAGCTCGGTGTTGCGCAGCGAGGCCAGCGCGCGGATGACGTCGTCGACGCCCTTGCGGGCGACGAGGCGCCCGACCACGAGCAGGCGGTACTGCATGCCCGCCGTCGGCAGCTCCATCGTCGGGCCGGTGGGTGTGAAGTGGTCGACGTCGACCCCGCACGGGACGACCGACACCGAGGTGCGGCGGGCGCCCATGCGTACGAGCTCGAACACCTCGTCGCTGCAGGTGGCGATGATGCGCGACGCGTCGTGGCACACCGCCCGCTCGACCCGGACCCGGTCCTCCGGGCTCGTGTCGGCCGCGCCCTGGTGGCGCCGCTTGACCGTGCCGAGGGCGTGGAAGGTCTGCACGACCGGTACGCCCGTGCCCTGGGCGGCGAGCAGAGCAGCGAGCCCGCTCATCCAGAAGTGCCCGTGCACCACGTCGGGACGGTCCACCGCGAAGCGCGCGGCCAGCCCGGAGGCCAGCTCGCTCATGTGCGGCAGGAGGTCGTCCTTGGGGATCTCGGCCGGCGGGCCGGCGGCCAGGTGCTCGACGGCGTACCCGTCGAACACCTCCACCCGGTCCGGGAGCGCGGGAGAGTCACGGCGCGTGTAGACCGTCACCTCGTGGCCGCGGCGCGCGAGGGCAGCTGCCAGTGCCGCGACGTGGACGTTCTGCCCACCGGAGTCGACGCCCCCGATGCTCGCCAGCGGGCTGGCGTGCTCGGAGACCATGGCGATCTTCATCGCACCACCTCTCTCAACAAGCGGTCCCAGTCGCTGAGGAAGCGACCGAGCCCGTAGCGCTCGAGCGCGTAAGCCCGAGCAGCCTTTCCGGCCAGACGTGCGGCGTCCGGGTCCGACAGGAACCGGCGCACCGCTTCGGTCAGCACGTCCACCCGTGTGCTGAGGCATCCGGCTTCTTCAGGCACCGCCTCGACGGCTTCTGTAGAAGCGAGTACCACCACGGGCATGCCGAGATGCATCGCCTCGATGAGGGAGAGCCCCAGCGAGGTCCACCGCAACGGATGCACGTAGACGCGGCGGCGGGCCAGCTCCGCGTGCATGGCGGCCTGCGGCGGGTCCTCGTGCAGCGTGACGCGCGACGGGTCGAGCCCGAACTTCTCGTGCAACCCGGCGAGACGCATCCCGAAGACATCGAGCGGCGCCACCTCGGCGAATCGCGGCAACAGGTCACTGCCCGTGACACGCCCGCGACGGACCGGCTCGTTGATGGCGATGCCGGCGCGCGCGAGCTCGCCGGTGTAGAGCTCCCCCGGGTCGACGACCCCGTGCTCGACGACGACCGTCGGGGCCCGCCCGCTGTCCCAGAAGAGCTCGTTGAAGTAGGTCACGTGGGCGACCGGGATGTCGTCGCGGTCGGCCAGCGGATGGCGGGTCATCGGCACCTCGCCCTTGGGCGTGTTGTGCTCGACGAAGACCGCCGGCAGGTCCACCCCCGGCTCACGGCCGAGCCACTCGCGCACGAGCTCGAGGTCACGCGGGCGCTGCAGCACGACGACGTCGACCTGCTCGTCGCGCAGCTGCTCGGGCGTCACCTCCCGGGCGTTCGCCGGCCAGTCCCACGTGCGTGCACGGCCACCGCCGTCCGCCCCCCGGTCCGGGACGACCGGAAGCAGGTAGTCGTGCCCGCCCTGGACGAACGACGTCGTCCAGGACCCGTGCACGTGCCAGAGCAGCACCCTCACGCCGAGCCCCTCACAGTGGTGCGCCTCCTACTAGCTTGTCGACTGCGGCGGCGACGTCGTCCGCCGTCACCGTGGCCAGGCACGGATGGCCGGGCACCGGGCACTCGCGGGCCCTCGAGCCCGCGCACGCTGCCGCCTGGTCTCCGAGCAGGACGGTCGGGACGGCGTACGGCGCCCACCGGACCGCGGGGACGGTCGGCGCGAACAGCGACACCACCGGGGTGCCGACCGCCGCGGCCAGGTGCGCCGGGCCGGTGTTGCCCACCACGACGGCGGCGGCTCCGGCGAGCAGCGTCGCGGCCTGGGCCAAGGTCGTCCGCCCGCCCAGGTCGACCCCGGAGCTGCCGGCCACCTGGGCGGTCAGCGTGCGCTCGCCCGGCGATCCGGTGACCAGCACCCGCCAGCCACGGGCGGCCAGCGTCTCGACCGCTTCCGCGCATCGTAACGGCGTCCAGGCGCGGGCCGGCACGGACGCGCCCGGGTGCAGCACGACGTAGGGCACGTCGGCGGCCGCGGCCACGTCGTCGGGCAGGGCGGCCAGCGGGCGCCGCACCGCGAGCCTGCCGTCGTCACCCGCGGGCAGCTGGTAGCCCGCGGCGGCAGCGAGCGCGAGGTGCCGCTCGGGCTCGGGGACGTCCACGGACTCGTCGACCAGGTGCCGTACGTCGAGCAGCGACCCCGGATAGTCGGTGCTCGTGGCGGCGACACGCGGCACGCCGGCGAGCCGCAGCACGAGGGCCGTGGGCAGCGCGGACTGGTGGAAGGACGTGAAGACGACGGCCTCGTCGACGGCGAGCGACCGGATGCGGGACACGACGTCGGCGACGGAGGCCGGGTCGACGGCGGGCGGGCTGCCGACGATCCAGGGACAGCGCCACGTGACGACCTCGTCGACCCCGGGGAGCAGGCGGGCGGCCGCCTCGCCCTCCGGACCGGCCAGCACGACGACCTCGGCGGCACCGGCCGCGACGGCTCGGATCGCCGGGCCCGTGACGAGCATGTCGCCGGCGCTGTCGAGCCGGACGCAGAGGACCCGCTTGCCCGACCGCTGCGCCGTCGGCGCACGGTCCTCAGGAGCGGGCTGGAGCGCGGTGGGGCGGGGCGTCGAAGTCGGGTACGTGTCCCGAGGGGCGCTCAACGCCGGTCCAGCGAGGGACGGGCCTGCGCGGACGCGCCGGGGTCGTCTCCACCCAGCAGCAGGGCGACGGCCGCGCCGATGTCGTCGGCGACCTCGTCCGCGGCGTCGACCTCGGCGGCAAGCGTGACGGGCGTCGGCACGAGCACGCCGCGGGCACCGGCGGCACGCGCGGCGCCCACGTCGGCGCCGATGTCCCCGACGACGGCCACGCGGGCCGGCGCGACGCCCAGCCGGTCGGCGGCCGCGAGGACCATGCCGGGCGCTGGCTTGCGGCACGCGCAGCCGTCGCCCGGCCCGTGCGGGCAGACCTGGACGTCGTCGAAGGGGCCGAGCAGCTCCAGGACGCGCGCGTTGACGGCGTCGGCCTGATCCCGGGTGATCATGCCGCGGGCGATGCCGCTCTGGTTCGTGACCATCCCGATCCGCACGCCGCGGGCCCGCAGCCGGTCCAGTGCCTCGCGCGCGCCGCGCACCGGCTGCACCAGCGCGGGGTCGCCGTTGTAGGGGACGTCGACGACCAGCGTGCCGTCCCGGTCGAACAGGACGACCTCGGGCGGCGGCAGGGGACGCCCGCTGGGCGCGCTGCCACCGTCGCTGAGGACGGCACGCGGAGAGCTCACGCCCGGACTCTAAGCGGAAGATCTGAGGTTGGCAGCTACTGACCCCCTCGTGTCTCCTACGAGGACCCCCTGCACGTGACCCGTACGGGCTAGTCCCCCCGGGGTCCGGGCCGCCCGCAAGATCGCGGCGTGACCGACGGGCATCGCGGGTAGGCCGGGAGTCGATCGCCGAACGGCACGAAGGAGAGAGCCATGGCCGGGGTTCCCGCCGACCAGCTCGACGAGCAGGACCTGCTGCGCGAGCTCGCCCACCTGCACGAGACCCGTACGGAGACGCTCCGGCACGGGTCCGACGACGCGCTGGAGGCCCACACGGAGCGCACGCAGGCCCTCGAGGCCGAGTACCTCCGCCGTCACCCGGAGCGCGAGGTCGACCCCGCCCGGCTGCGCTCCGGGGCGCGGGCGCGCGACGCGGGCTGAGCAGCGCGATGCGAGTCGCCGTCACGGGCGCCACCGGCAACGTCGGCAGCGCCCTCCTGCGCGCGCTGCGCTCGGCGCAACCGGACTGGGAGGTCGGCGGCATCGCCCGCCGCCCCCCGGAGGCGCCGAGCGCCGCTACGGCCACCGACATCTCGTGGTCGTCGGTTGACATCGCCGAGCCGGGCTCGGCCGACGCCCTGGGAGCCGCGTTCGCCGGTGCCGACGCCGTGGTCCACCTCGCCTGGGCGATCCAGCCCAACCGCGACCAGGCGTATCTCGCGCAGGTCAACCTGGACGGCACCCGGCGGGTGATCGACGCGGCCCGCGCCGCCGGCGCCGCCCACCTGGTCGTCGCGTCCTCGATCGGCGCCTACTCCCCCGCCCCGGCGAAGCCCGTCGTGGACGAGTCGTGGCCGACGACCGGCATCCGCAGCTCGCACTACAGCCGGCACAAGGCGGCCGTCGAGCGGATGCTGGACGCGTACGAGGGTGCCGGCCCCGTCCCGGTCGTGGCCCGGCTGCGCCCCGGCCTGGTGCTGCAGCCGGGAGCCGGCTCCGAGATCGGGCGCTACTTCCTCGGCCGGCTGGCCCCGCTGGCGCGCGCGGCCCGTGCCGCTCTCCCGGTGCTCCCGCTCCCCGACGGGGTTGTCGCGAACGTCGTGCACGCCGACGACCTCGCGGACGCCATCGTCCGCATCCTGCAGCGCCGGGCTGGGGGGGCCTTCAACATCGCGGCCGACGAGCCGATCGACCCCGGGACCATCGCCCGCTCACTGCGGGCGCGCAGGGTCCCGGTCCCGTTCCCGCTCCTACGCGCCGGCACCGAGCTCAGCTGGCGCGCCCACCTGCAGCCCACCGACGGCGGCTGGCTCGACATGGCGCGGTACGTCCCGCTCATGTCGACGGCGAGAGCCAAGGCCGAGCTCGGCTGGGCCCCGCGGCACACGGCCGAGGAGACGCTCACCTCGCTGATCGACGCGCTCGCCGACGGCACCGGCTGGACGACGCCGGTGCTCGCGCCGCGACGCTGACCCCCGGGGCGGCCGCTCAGTCGTAGGCGGAGGCGCTCGCCCGGCCGCGGCGGACCCGCACGGCGATGGGCCAGGCGTACCAGAAGGCGACGAACCACGCCGCCGCCAGCGAGACCAGGCCGCCCACGATCCATCCGGACTCGAGGACGACGTCCAGGACGAGCAGGACCGCGGACGTCATGGCCAGCGCGAGCGCGACCAGTCCGAGCTGGAACATCCGGTCGGCCGCGGTCACGAGCTCGTCCTTGAGGCCCCGCCGGAAGACGGTGCGGTGGAAGCTCGCCGGCGCCACGAGCATGGTCGTGGCGAACAGGGTCAGCACGAGCGTGACGACGTAGACCCGCTCCTGGAATCCCGTCAGGTCGTCGAACCGCTGCTGGAACGGGATCGCGAGCACCGCGGCGAAGAGGAACTGGACGCCCGTCTGGGCCACGCGCAGCTCCTGCACCATCTCGCTGAGGTTGCGGTCCAGCTGCTGCGCCCGTGTCTCGCCACGCGCCTCGCGCAGCGCGTCCTCGTCCGCCCTCTGCCCAGTCGCCATCTCTCGGCCCTCCAGTCTCCACAGCGCCCGGAACCCGGTCTCGGACAGCCCGCACGGGTTACCCGCCCGTTTGGCGGCCACCCCTCCGGGTAGCCGGTGCATCATGACGACCGACCCGCGCTCGAACAACATCCCCGGCCTGGAGCCAGGCGGCGGGGTGCCTCCCGGCGAGACGCCGCCGGCCGAGGGCAGCGAGAGCTGGGCGGGCGGGCAGACGTACCACCAGCCGGACCTGCCGCACGAGTCGTTCTGGTCGCGGTTCGGCCTGGTCTCGGTGATCGCGATCGGCGTCCTGGTCGCCGCGCTCTTCGTCGTCTGGGCCGTCGTCCGCGCGGTCGACCTCTGACGACCAGTTAGCGCGCGCTCCCGCTCCCGTAACGCACCGCGTAGAACGTCACCGCGGCAGCCGCGGCGACGTTCAGGGAGTCGATCCCGGCGTCCATCGGGATCCGGACGCGCACGTCGGACATCTCGAGCGCGCGCCGGGTCAGGCCGTCCCCCTCGGTCCCCAGCAGCAGCGCGTCGCGCTCGCCGTGGGGCAGCTCGGGCAGGGCGACCGCGTCCGGGGCCGGGGTCATCGCCAGAAGCCGGAACCCTGCGTCACGGATCTCTGAATAGCAGTCCGGCCATCGCTCGAAGCGGGCGTAC
Source organism: Motilibacter deserti (assembly GCF_011250635.1). Classification (GTDB taxonomy): domain Bacteria; phylum Actinomycetota; class Actinomycetes; order Motilibacterales; family Motilibacteraceae; genus Motilibacter_A; species Motilibacter_A deserti. The sequence goes on along the minus strand of NZ_JAANNP010000004.1, from coordinate 90,528 downwards.
GGCACGGCGAAGACGGCGCCCATCGACACCTTGACCGAGCGTCGGTAGAGCGGGTCCGCACAGCGCGGGGTCAGCAGCACCCCCTCGATGCCGAGGGCAGCCGCCGCCCGGAAGACCGCACCGAGGTTCGTGTGATCGACGACGTCCTCGAGCACCGCCACACGCGTCGACGACGCGAGCAGCTCGGCAGGGCTCGGTAGCGGCAGGCGCTGCATCGCCGCCAGGGCGCCGCGGTGGACCTCGTACCCGGTCAGCTCGCGGAGCAGGGCCGGGTCGGCGACGTACGCCGGAGCGCCGGCGGCGGCGAGGGCGGGCGCGATGCCGGGCAGCCACCGCTCCTCCAGCAACGCCGAGCGGACGCGGTAGCCGGCGCGTACTGCCCGGAGGATGACCTTCTCCCCCTCAGCCATGAAGAGCCCCTCGGCCGGCTCCCGCTTGCGCCGCAGGGCCACATCGGTCAGCCCGATGTAGTCCTGCAGGCGCGGGTCGTCCGCGCTCGTCACGTGCTCGACTGCGACCGCATCCTCGTCCACCGGGCGATTCTGCGGCCTGCCGTCCCGGCCGAGGCGTTCACCCCGCGGTGCCGGCGCTCTCTGCGGGGAAGAACGTCCTCGTGATCGTCCACCTCATCGCCGACTACGGGCAGGGCGACCTCGCGTTCGCCGAGGTCAGGCAGCGGCTGGCCGTCCACCTGCCGGACGCCGACGTCGTCTACACCCCGGTGCCGCCGTTCGACACCCTCTCCGCCGGGTTCTGCTCGGCGCAGCTGGCGCTCACCGAGGGGCCGGCGGACCGGCTCGTCTACTCCAACGTCGCACCACGGTTCGACCTCGACGCGCCGCGCGAGGACAACGACGGCGAGGGGCTCGTGGCCGCCCGGATGCCGGACGGGTCGCTCGTCGTCGGCGCGAACTCGACGTACGCCTTCTCCTTCCTGCGTGATGAGGCCGACGAGCTCGTCGCGGTCGAGGTGCCGCCCTCGGGCTCGCAGTTCCGTTCCCGCGACGCCTTCCCCGCCCTCCTCCCCCGGCTGCTGGCGAGGGACGCGACGCTCGGCACGCGTTCCGTGGACCGGGCGTCGATCCCGGCGCCGCCGGAGAGCGTCGTCGCGTACGTCGACGGCTACGGCAACCTCAAGACCACGTGGAGCGCGGCTCCGGCGCCCTCCGGCACCAGCGTCGCCGTCGCGATCGGCGGGCGCCGGCTGCTCGCGACCGTGAGCGACGGGACGTTCGACGTGCCCGCCGGGGAGATGTCCTTCGCGCCGGGCAGCAGCGGATGGGCCGGCCGCGCCGGCGAGGTGCGGTGGTACGAGCTGCTGCTGCGCGGACGCAGCGCGGCCGAGGCGTTCGGCTTCCCGGCGGCGGGGGCGCGGGTCGAGGTGATTGAGCTGCCCTGACCACTCAACACAGCGGCGCGAGCGGAACCCAGACTCCTCGGATGAGCCCGGAGCATGCAACATCTAGCAGCCCCGCAAGGTAGGGTCTGCCTCAACGCCGGCTCGTTCGTCAGCCGTTCCTATGGAGGGAGCTAGTGGGGGACGGGTCGAACTTGCCTGACTACGGCATTCTTCTTTGTAGCCGTCAGTCCCCGGCGGACGCTGGAGCAAGGCGTACGCGCTCCTCTCGAGCGATTGCTCTACCCTCTCACCCACGTAGAGGTGAACCGGGGGCGTGCCAGAGCGGCATGTGCAAGCATGCAACTTGTGCCGCGAACTCTAGCTGACGACAGATACGGTCTGCGCCCACACCTGAACGCAGCCTTCGGACGCTTGACGAATCGACGTGCGCAAGCCGGCGAGGCAATTCCTGACCCAATCTCTCACCGCGACCTTGTGGGCTTTTGGCTCACCGCACGCGAACGACTGCTCGTCGCGATTGACAACGGGCACTACACCCCTCAGCAAGTTGAGATCGTCGATCTCCCCAAGGACTTGCTCACGGTAAGACCGCTCGCACGGATGAATGCGATTGACCGGATCACTTACGAGGCCTGCGTCTTCGCTCTCCAACCACGCATTGATGATTACATCCCTCGATCGGTCTACAGTTACCGGTGGAGCACGAAAAGAAGTCAGCTCCTATCTTCGGTGCGCTCTTGGGTTGCCATGCAACGCCGCGGAAGGACTATTGCAAGGTCCTCGCCTCACTTAATGCTCGCTAAAACGGACATCAGCTCGTTCTATGAGCACGTTGACGTACGGATGCTCTGCGAGGAGGTGTCGGAGCTTACAGGGCATGCATCAGTCATGAAGGTCCTCCGAGCCTTTCTCGACAGATTCGGCGAAGACAACCAAGTGTGGGGTCTTCCGCAGGGCTCAGACGCTTCCGGAATTCTTGCAAATGCCTATCTCCTGCCCGTCGACCGGTACCTTCAGAACCGCGGCCTGAACTTTCTTCGGTACTCTGACGACCTCTACATCTTCGGGGACAATTGGAACAGCTTGCGCCGAGAACTCATCCAGATCACGCAGATCCTGCGTGGTCGAAAGCTGCATCTGGCTGGCAGCAAGACGCGCATAGTCGCTCCCGCGGAAGCACTAGGGCAGTTCGAGGAGGCAGAGAAAGACGCTATCAAATACGGCCTTCACGTGGGCTTTAGTGGCACCGACGAAGCGCTGTCGAACCTGTTTCATCGAGCTACTTCTGATCCCAGAGAGGTGGACGATCGCGACCTGCGGTTCTGTCTCAACCTATTCAAACAACGAGCTGACCCGCTGGCGTTAACCTGGCTGCTTCACAACTTCGATGCCGTCCCGCAAGCGGCGCGGGAAGCAGTCACATACCTCGGCGTGTTTGTAGACGAGGATCAGCGGGTTCTACTTCTATGTCAGCGACTGCTCGAGGAGAACCGCCTCGCGGACTACCCGTACGCAGAGATGCATGTCCTGAGGCTTTTGCTCAGCGTAGACAGAGGCCGAACGCAACATCTCGCGACTATTGTCTGGAGGATTCTGGAGGACCGGAATCGGCCGGGCTTCGTTCGCGAGTACGCGGCACGGTTTGCCGGTTTGAACGCACGCCCAGGCGATGCCGCACTACTTCGAACTATGCTGAAAAGCGAGAATGACCCCAAGTTGCGCAGGGCCCTCCTTGTAGCATCCTATGAATCGGGGGGCACTACGCGCTCATGGCTGGAGCACCCTTCTCGAAATACTCAAGAGCTTCGAATGACAAGCGAGCTACTTCTCCGCTCACCCAAACTGCCCATCACAAGAGAGTGATTCCATGACCACCCCGAGCACGACACAGACCGACGCTCTCATGAAGGAACTTGAGCGCGTGAGAGTCGAAGCACTCTATTCCGCGCAGGCCTATTACGAGGCAAGCAAGCGCCTAGAGCGACAGGCGCGATACTTGATCTTCTGGCCGGCCTGCGTGTCGGCAGCGTCTGCGTTCGCCGTCGCAGTCGGAGCACCAAAGTGGCTGGGTGGTGTCGCAGCCTTGGCGAGCATTATGGCCGCCACGGCGAATCTGATGGGCGCGGATCGTAAGCCGGCCGCTTACCGGAAGGTTGCGGGCGAGATGACCGCCTTGCGGCATAAGATTGCACTTGAAATTGCCCTGGCGCAGTTTGCCTCCTCCATACAAGCCCTAGAGGAAATCACTCGCAGACTAGCCGCCGAGTACCAAGCGTTGGCCTCGATTGCGGAACCCACCTCGAACAGGGATTACAAGAGCGCAGATAAGCGCATAAAGGCGGGAGTATTCGGGTAGTTCTACACCGGGGGCGCATGACCGTCAGCAGTCTAATGTTCACAGTGCACTGGCAATGGAATCGAAACGGCACGATGTGCCGCAGCAGTCGCCGCGATGCGTTGAGCTCTACACCCCCTCGTTGCTCGACGGGCAGCTTCAACGTACGTCAGGCGACGAGCGACAGGGGTCAAAGGACGAGCTGCACGATCGCGACGACGCCGACGGCGACGATCAGCCAGCGCAGGACGGTCGTCGGGATCCGGCGGCCGTAGCGGCCCGCAAGCGCGCCGCCGACGAGGGCTCCGCCGGCGAGCAGCGGCACGACCTTCCACTCGACAGGCGCGGCGAACGCGAAGAGCACGGCGGCGATGCCGTTCACGATCGCGGCGAGCACGTTCTTGGCCGCGTTGATCCGGTGCAGCCCCTCGTCGAGCAGCGAGCCCATGAGCCCGAGCAGCAGCACGCCCTGCGCGGCGCCGAAGTAGCCGCCGTAGACGCCGGTGACCCACACGCCGCCCGCCAGCCACGGGCCACCGTGCGCCGGGGTCTGGTGCTCCCGCGCCGCCGTGCGGCGCGCGAGGACCGGCTGCAGCAGCACGAGGACGCACGCGATCGCGACGAGCACCGGCACGACCGCCTCGAAGGTGTCCGACGGCAGCGTCAGCAGCAGGACGCCGCCGGCCAGCCCGCCGAGGGCGGACATCAGGCCGAGCCGGACCAGCCGGGCGCGCTGGCCGGCCAGCTCCCGGCGATAGCCCCAGGCGCCGCTCACGGAGCCCAGCACGAGGCCGATGGTGTTCGTCGCGTTGGCGGTCACGGGGGCCAGGCCGATCCCCAGCAGCGTGGGGAACGTGACCAGGGTGCCGGACCCGACGAGGGTGTTGATGCCGCCGGCGGCGACCCCGGACAGGAGGACGGCGACCGCTTGCTCGGGCGTCACGCAGGACCGGGCAGGCGCGTCGACACGCCCCGAAGGCTAACCGGCGGTTCCGCGGGAGCCCGCCGCGGCCGGGGTCAGTCGGCCGTCGGCGGGGGCGCCCAGTAGGTAGGCAGCGGCTCGGTGGCCACGCCCGGTGCGTCCAGGTGCGCGGTGTGGCGCAGGGTGATGCTCATCCGCGGGCCGGGCGCCCGCGCCTCCTTCGGCACCGTGTGCTCCCACTCGTGCTGGCAGGCACCGCCCATGACCACGAGGTCCCCTGCCCCCGGCCGCAGCTCGAGCGCGGTCTTCCCGCCACGCGGACGCAGGAGGAAGCGGCGGCGCGCCCCGATCGACACCGTCACCACGAGCGGGTTGCGGTGCGTGTTCTTGTTGCGGTCGCCGTGCCAGGCGACCGAGTCCCGACCGTCGCGGTAGAGGTTCACCCAGACCCGGTCGAACACCACGCCGTATCTCGCGGACAGCGACTTGGAGACCGCTCGCAGCGCGGCGGGAACGGCGTCGGCCCCCTCGTCGTCGACCGCGGTCGACCAGCCCGCGGTCAGCCGCGGCTCCAGGACCGTGTTGTCGTAGACGTGGACGGTGCGCTGGGCGAAGCGCCCGGTCCCGACCAGCTCGGCGAAGAGCTCGTCGGACCCGCGCAGCCAGCCCGGGCAGTAGTCGACCCAGCTGCGGTCGTCGAGGTCGATCCGCCGCAGCCCCGTGAAGGATTCGTCGGGCGCGCTCGGGCCGCCGTCGAACAGCGAGCCCTGGTAGGCGAGCGGGGACGCCTCGGGGACAGACGCCATACGGCGAGCGTACGTTCGCGCAGCGCCGTCCGACACCGCACCGCGTCCGGGGCGCGGCGCACCGAGCGCTCCGAGCTGGTTAGGTTAGCCTAAGCGCCATGTCGCGGACCGAGCCGATGGCGATCGCGTCGCCCGGTGTCGGCGGCGATGACGGCAGCGGGAGCACCGCCACGCGGGCGGCCGGGCCGGTGCCGCGCGGCGGGCCGTGGGCCCGGACCGGCGGGCTCGTGCTCGCGCTCGTGCTGCTCGCGGCCGTGTCCCTGCTGAGCATCGCCGTCGGGTCGCGGGCGCTGTCCCTCGGAACGGTCCTCGACGTGCTGCTCCACCCCGACGACTCCACGGCGTCGACCGTCGTGCACGACCTGCGCGTCCCACGCACCCTGATCGGGCTCGCCGTCGGGGCCGCGCTCGGCCTCGCCGGGGCGCTCATGCAGGCGGTCACCCGCAACCCGCTCGCCGACCCCGGCATCCTCGGCGTCAACGCGGGCGCCGCCGCGGCGGCGGCCGTAGCCATCAGCATCTTCGGCTTCACCGACCCCGCGCAGTACGTCTGGCCGGCCCTCGCCGGCGCGGCCGTCACCTCGGTCGTCGTCTACGGGCTGGGTGCGACGGGGCGGAGCGGGGCGACGCCGATCCGGCTCGCCCTCGCAGGCACGGCGGTGTCCGCGGCCCTGGGCGCGTTCACCCAGGCGCTCAGCCTCAGCGACCCGGGCACGTTCGACGCCATGCGCTTCTGGCAGGTCGGTGCGCTCTCCGGGCACGACATGTCGACGCTTACGCAGGTCGGGCCCTTCCTCGCGCTCGGCGCCGTCATCGCGCTGGCCCTGGCGCGCTCGCTGAACGCGCTCGCCCTGGGCGAGGACACGGGGCGAGCGCTCGGAGCGCACGTAGGACGTACCCGGGCCTGGTCCGCGCTCGCCATCCTGCTGCTCTGCGGGGCCGCGACCGCCGCCGTCGGCCCCATCGCCTTCGTCGGGCTCACCGTCCCGCACGTCGCCCGTGCCTTCGTCGGCCCGGACCAGCGGTGGGTCCTGCCGTGGTCGATGGTCCTCGCCCCCGTCCTGCTGCTGACCGCGGACGTGATCGGGCGCGTCGTCGCCCGGCCGGGCGAGCTGCAGGCCGCGTTCATCACCGCACTCATCGGCGCCCCCGTGTTCGTCGCGGTCGTCCGCCGACGGAAGGTCGCCCAGCTGTGACGTCGACCCTGCCGAGCCGTGCCCCCGAGACCGGCCGGGCGGCCCCGCTGCCGTGGCGCGTGCTCTCGCTGGCCGGGGGCGCGCTCTCCCTGCGCTGGACGCTGCGCCCCGTGCTCGTCGGGCTGGCGCTGGCCGCGCTCGTCGTGGTCGTCGCCGTGTGGAGCATCACGACCGGCGACTACCCCCTCCCGGTCGGCGACGTCGTCCGGACCTTGCTGGGTGGCGGCACGTCGGCCACCGAGTTCATCGTCGAGACGCTGCGCCTGCCCCGTGTCCTGACCGCGCTCATGGTCGGGGGCTGCCTCGGCCTGGCCGGCTACGTCTTCCAGAGCCTGTCGCGCAACCCGCTGGGCAGCCCCGACGTGGTCGGCTTCGACAACGGGGCCGCGATGGGCGGCCTGGTCGCGATCCTCTTCCTCGGCGCCGGGACGGCGGGGACGGCCGGCGGGGCGGTCGTGGGCGGCCTGCTGACCGCGGCGGTCATCTACCTGCTGTCCTACTCGCGCGGCGTGCAGAGCTACCGGCTGATCCTCATCGGGATCGGGGTCAGCTCCGCCCTGGTCTCGGTCAACAGCTTCCTGCTGACCCGGTCCTCGGTGGACCGCGCGCTGAGCGCGCAGGTGTGGCTCGTGGGGAGCCTGAACGGCCGGGGCTGGGAGCACGTACGCCCGATCGCCGTCGCGTTCGCCGTGCTGCTTCCCGTCGGCATCGTGCTCTCACGCAAGCTGCGGATGCTCGAGATGGGCGACGACGCGGCGAAGGCCTTGGGGATCTCGGTCGAGCGCGCGCGGCTGGGGCTGCTCGTCCTCGCCGTCGCCGCGACGGCGGTGGCCGTCGCCTCGGCCGGGCCGATCCGCTTCGTCGCTCTGGCCGCGCCGCAGATCGCCCGCCGGCTCACCCGGGGCCAGGGCGCCGGGCTGCTCCCCGCCGTCCTCATGGGCGGCCTCGTGCTGGCCCTGGCCGACCTGGTCGCCCAGCACCTGCTCGCCACCGCCCTGCCGGTCGGCGTCCTCACCGGGGCCGTCGGCGGCCTCTACCTCATGTGGCTGCTCGCGTCCGAGTGGCGGAAGGGCCGGTCGTGAGCGCACCCGTCGAGGCCGGAGCGGGCCCGCGCCTGCACGCGGAGGGGCTGACCCTCGGGTACGACCGGCGCACCGTCACCGAGGGGCTCGACGTCGCGATCCCCGACGGCTCGTTCACCGTCATCGTCGGCCCCAACGCCTGCGGCAAGTCGACGCTGCTGCGCGCGCTGGCCCGGCTCCTCGCACCCAAGGCCGGCACGGTGTTCCTGGACAACCAGCCGCTGCGCGCCCTGCCCTCCAAGGAGGTCGCGCGCCGCCTCGGCCTGCTCCCCCAGTCCTCCATCGCCCCGGACGGGATCACGGTCGCCGACCTCGTCGCTCGCGGCCGCTACCCCCACCAGCGGCTGCTGCGGCAGTGGTCGCCGGACGACGAGGCGGCGGTCACGCGGGCGATGGCATCCACCGGCGTCGAGAGCCTGGCCCTCCGGTTCGTCGACGAGCTCTCGGGCGGCCAGCGCCAGCGCGTCTGGCTGGCCATGGTGCTCGCCCAGGAGACCTCGATCCTGCTGCTGGACGAGCCGACCACCTTCCTAGACATCGCGCACCAGGTCGAGGTACTCGACCTCTGCGCCCAGCTGCACGAGGACGAGGGGCGCACGGTCGTCGCGGTACTCCACGACCTCAACCTCTCCTGCCGCTACGCCACCCACCTCATCGCGATGCGCGAGGGCAAGGTCATGGCCGCCGGCCGTCCGGAGGACATCGTCACGGCCGAGCTCGTGGAGGACGTGTTCGGGCTCGCGTGCCGCGTGGTGCCCGACCCCGAGACCGGGACTCCGTTGGTAGTTCCCGCTGCCCGGCAGCGGCGCAGCTCGTTGCCCGATCTGTCGGCCTGACGAATTCTTCTCCCCCGGTTGAACCACCGGCCGCACCCGGCCGTGTAAGGCATTGCGAGCGTTGTCGCCGGTGCGGCGCTTCCCTGTGTCGACGGGGTGCGACGTCAATTGCGCGCGGCGCCCGCCCATGTCCTCAGTCGTGCGTCGGGGGGAAGGACCGAATGGCGCTCGGCCGTCAGCGCGAGCCCACGAGCCGATCCACGCATTCCCCTCGCGCTCCATCCTCGCCGCGGCGAGGGAAGGAGAGGCAATGACCCGCAAGAAGGCGCTCATCGCCGTCGCCGTGCTTCCGCTGGCGGCCGCAGTGCTACCGCCCACGCAAGCCGGATATGCCGCGTCGCCGACGGTCCTGGACCCGAACCTCGCGGTGCGCACCGCCGCCAGCGGTTTGCAGGCTCCGACGAGCCTCGCGTTCCTCGGCGCGAACGACATGCTCGTCACCGAGAAGGCAACGGGCCGCGTCCAGCGCGTGAACAACGGCGTCGTCTCCACGGTGCTCGACCTCGCGGTGAACTCGAACTCCGAGCGGGGCCTGCTCGGTATGGCGCTCCATCCGCAGTTCCCGGCGACTCCCTGGGTCTACCTGTTCTGGACGCAGAGCACCACCGGCGCTGACTCGACCGTGCCCACCGAGGTCCCGATGCTGGGCAACCGGGTCGACCGCTTCGTCTGGAACGGGTCGACGCTCACGATGGACCGCGCCATCATCGCGACCCGCTCGCGGCAGAACGACCCCACCAACGTCAACGCCGCCGGCCAGGTCGTCGAGCGCGGCAACCACAACGGCGGCAAGATCGCCTTCGGGCCGGACGGCAAGCTCTACATCGAGCTCGGCGACCAGGGCCGCCGCGGCCAGCTGCAGAACCTCGCCGACGGCCCCGGCTGCGTCACGGCGCTCCCGTGCCCGGCCATCCCCGTCGGCAACCAGCCGGACGACCAGTACGGCGGGCCGGAGCCCGACAACGCGCACCTGAGCGGCGCGATCCTGCGGCTCAACGACGACGGCTCCGCCCCAGCCGACAACCCGTTCTTCGCCGCGGGCACCGAGCGCGGGGGCGAGGTGGGCGCGAACTGGCAGAAGGTCTTCGCCTACGGCGTCCGCAACGCCTTCGGCTTCGCCTTCGACCCGATCAGCGGCGACCTCTGGGACTCCCAGAACGGCGACGACAGCTTCAGCGAGATCAACCGGGTGCCAGCCGGGTCCAACCTCGGCTGGGTCCAGACCATGGGCCCCCTCGCGAGGCAGGCCCAGTACCGCACCATCGAGTCGACGGCTCCCTTCGCCGGCATCCAGCAGACGCGTTGGGACCCGGCGAACGTCAACAACGCCCAGTCCTCGCCGGAGCTTGCACTGGAGCGCATGTACAAGGTCACGGTCGGCGGCAGCACCTTCAAGGCCGACCTCAGCGGCTCCCGGGAAGTGCCGGTCAACTCCTCCGCGGCTACGGGCGAAGCCACGTTCGTGCTTCTGAGCGACGGCTCGCTGAAGTACCGGCTCGAGCTCGCGAACATCACCAACGCCCGCATGGCACACATCCACCTCGGCGGGCCGGGGCAGAACGGCCCCATCGCCGTGAACCTGTTCAACAACCCGGCGGGTGTGACCGTCGGCGCCGAGACCAAGGTCGCGGAGGGCCGCATCACGCCCGCCGACGTCATCGCCCGCGCCCCGGGCTTCGACGGCTCCATGGCGGAGCTGCTCCGTCGGCTCAAGCAGGGCCGGGCGTACGTCAACGTCCACACCGCCGCCCTTCCGGCCGGCGAGATCCGCGGCCAGCTGTCGGCCGTCAACGGTCGCGTCCTCTCGCACTACCAGGACCCGGCGCTGAGCTGGAAGTACGAGCTGGCGCCGATCGGGCTCGGCTTCCAGGACGGGAACGCGCTCGGCAGCGCCTACGACGGTGACCTGTTCGTCGGCGCGGCCCGCAACCTGCTGCTCGGCGGCCAGATCTTCAAGATCGACATCAACAGCCGACGTACCGGCATCTCGTCGACCGACAAGCGGCTGCACGACAAGGTGGCGGACAACGCCGAGAAGTACGGCATCACCGAGAGCGAGTCGCTCCTGTTCGGCCAGGACTTCGGGGTCGCCACCGACATCCGGACCGGCCCGAACGGCAACCTCTACGTCGTCTCGAACAACCTCGGCGAGGTCTACGAGGTCTACCGCAAGTAGCAGCACGGAGTCATCAGGGAGGGGGGAGCCCCGGGACGCCAGGCGTCCCGGGGCTTCACTCGTACGCGGCCCTGCCTCGGCCACTCGGCGAGCCGGCACCTGCCGCCGGCCGTGGCCGGTGCACGAGGCTCGTGCCTCTGGACGCCAGCGGGAGCGCGGCGCCTCCTGTGGCCGGTAGCACAACAGAAGCATGGCCTCGACGTACGGCCGCAGACGCCGACGAGGCCCGTCGCCGACACTCACTTGTCCGACGACGGGCCTCGACCTCGTCCCGGGTAGTTCCGGGGCGCGGGCCTCCCGCGGCGGCCAAGGACGTACCCCTCGCGCACGGCCCGCGGTGGCCGCGTCAGGCGGTGGCGAGCCCCCTGCGCTGCAGCATCAGTGCAATGCCGCCGCCACCGGCCGCGCCGCCGAGCAGCGCCGCACCGGCGATGGCCGCGAGCAGTACGCCCCACGGCGGCAGGTCGTCGTCCTCCGCGCCGTTCAACGCCGCGGCCGCGATCGTGTCCGCCACCAGCGTGGCCGGGCTGGGCGACGCGCTGGTGACGAAGTCGACCTTCAGCTCGGCCGTCAGCCCGGTCGCCGCGAACGTGAGCCAGTGGTTGCCGATCGGGGTGTCGAGCGGGAGGATCACGGACCCGGCGAGCGAGCCGGCCGCGTCCGTGGCCAACGTCGTCAGCACGTCCTTGTCGTCGATCGTCACCGTCACGTCCGCCGACGCGGGGAAGCCCGAGCCGGTGAACGGCAGCTCACCGCCCGCCGCCGCGAGCGACGCGCCGAGCGTGACCGTGGCCCCGCCGGCGCTCGCGCTCGCGCCCGTTGCCGACGCAGTGGCACCTGTCGCGGTGCCAGTGCCAGTGCCCGTGCCGGTCGCCGTGGAGCCCGTCGACCCGCTCGCGCCTGCAGCCGCCACGACGGTGAACCCGGCCTTCAGGGTGGTCGGCGGGTTGGGCGCGAGGAAGCGCAGCCAGTGCGCCCCCGCCGGCGTAGCGGCCGGCACGGTGACAGTGCCCGAGACGCTCCCGGACGAGCTGATCGAGAACTGCTGCAGGATGTCCTGGTCATCGAGCTTGATCGTCAGCTGCTCGCCGGCCGGGAAGCCGGTCCCCGTGAACGAGACCGTGCCGCCCGGTGCGACGGAGGAGCCGCTAAGCGTCGCCTTCGCGCCGGTGCTCGGGTCGCTGCCGCTGGACGCAGAGCCTGTCGCCGCGCCACCCGAGGTGGTGCCGCCAGAGCTTCCGCCCGACCCCGACGAGCCGCTCGAGCCCACAGAGCCGGAACCGGAAGAGCCGCCCCCCGACCCGCCGGATGACCCGGAGCCCGAGCCCGACGCCCCGGAGGACGCCGTGCTGCCCGTCACCGTGAAGTTGACGGACTTGACGCTCGTCGGGGGGTCCGGCGCGAGGAAGCGCAGCCAGTGCGCGCCGTTCCTGGTCGCCTTCGGGAGGGTCACCGAGCCGTTCACCGACCCATCCGTCCCGACCTTGAACGTCTTCAGGATGTGCGCGTCGTCGAGCTTGACCGTCAGGGTCTTGCCGGCCGGGAAGCCGGTGGCGCTGAAGGAGAGAGCGCTGCCCGCCCTGACCGAGGTCGCCTTCAGCGTCGCCTTGGCTGCGCCCCCGGAGTCGGCCGGCGTGGAGGAGGACGCGCTCGGTGCCGGGGAAGCCGACGAGCTTCCGGCTGCGGTGACGGTGAAGTTCTCGGACTTCACGCTGGTCGACGGGTTCGCGGCCAGGAAGCGGAGCCAGTGCGCTCCCGCCTTCGTCCCGGCCGGCACGGTCACCGAGCCGTTCACGGAGCCGTTCGCGCCGATGGCGAACGTCTTCAGGATCGCGTTGTCGTCGAGCTTGACCGTCAGGGTCTGGCCGGCGGGGAAACGGCTGACGCTGAAGGTCAGCTCGCCTCCCGCGGCCACGGAGGTCTTGCCCAGGGTGGCAGAGGCCGCGGCAGGAGTGGCCGACGGCGAGGCGGACGCGATCGGTGACGCGGTCGCGGTCGGTGACGCGGACGCCGTGGGATCGGGCTGCGGGGCAGCGGTGACCGTGAAGCTCCCGGACTTCACGCTCGTCGACGGGTTCGCCGCCAGGAAGCGCAGCCAGTGCGAGCCGCCCGCCGTCGAGGCGGGGATCGTCACAGCGCCGGAGGCCGAGCCGTCCGCGCCGATCGTGAAGGTCCCCAGCACCGGGTTCACGTCGTCGAGCTTGATGCTCAGCGTCTGCCCGGCCGGGAAGGCCGTCGCGCTGAAGGAGATCGTCGAGCCGGCCTGGACCGACGTCGCGCCGAGCGACACCTCGGGGTCACGCACCACGGGCACGGCCGTCACGGTGAAGCTCTCGCTCTTGACGCTGGTTGCCGGCGGCCCCGCCAGGAACCGCAGCCAGTGCGAGCCCGCGGCGGCGTCAGCCGGCACCGTCACGGTCGTCGCGAAGGCTCCGTCAGCGCCGGCAGGGAACGTCGTCAGGATCGCGTCGTCGTCGAGCTTGACCGTGACCGTAGCCCCGCTGGGGAAGCCCGTGCCGGAGACCGGGATCGCGCTGCCCGCCTGCACCGACGAGGCGCCCAGCAGGACCGACGCCGGCGGGGGCGTCGTCGGCACGGCCGTCACGGTGAAGCTCTCGCTCTTGACGCTGGTCGCCGGCGGCCCCGCCAGGAAGCGCAGCGAGTGCGAGCCCACGGCGGTCCCGGCCGGCAGCGTTACCGTCGTGGAGAACGTCCCGTCCGCGCCGGCCGGGAACGTCGTGAGGATCGCGTCGTCGTCGAGCTTCACCGTGATCTTCGCCCCGCCCGGGAACCCTGTTCCGGACACCGGTATCCCGCTTCCGGCTTGCACGCTGGTGGCCCCCAGGGCCACGGTCGCTGCGACCGGAGCTGCCTGCACGCTGAACTCCGCGCTCCGGACGCTCACTCCCGGGTTGGACAGCAGCCGGACCCGGTGGGCTCCCGCGGTCGTCCCGGCCGGGACGGTGACCGTGCCGGTCAGTGACCCGTCGGCGGCTGTCACGAAGGTGCCGTCGGTCGTCGCGAGGTTGGTCAGAGTCGTCTTGTCGTCCAGCTTCACGGTGATGCTGCGCGCGGCCGGGAGGCCCGCCGCACTGAAGGTCATGGGCGTGCCAGAGGTGACCGCCGCCGTCGGCAGGGTGAGGCCCACGACTGCGAACTCCGGGCTCTTGATGCTGACGCCGGTGGCCAGGAACTGCAGGGTGTGCGTGCCGCGGGCCGTCCCGGCGGGGACCGTGACCGTCCCGGTGAGCTTGCCGTCCTGGTCGACGACGAACTTCGCGTCGGGCTCGGCCGGGTTCGGGAGGATGGGATTGGTGTCGAGCTTCACGGTGACCCGCGTGCCGGGAAGGAAGCCGCTCCCGGTGAACGACTGCTCCGTGCCGGCGTAGGCGAAGCCGAGGCTCACGGAGGCGACCGTGAACTCCTGCCGGATGCTGACGCCGCCGGCGGCCAGGAACTGCAGCCAGTGCGCGCCGATCGTCGTCGTGCCGGGGATCGCGACCTTCCCCTGCAGCGTGCCGTTCGCGTCGGCCACCCACCGGCCGTCGGACATCTCGTCCGGGTTCTTCAGCTGCGTGTCGCTGTCGAGCTTGATGGCGACCCGCGCACCTGCAGCCAGGCCGGAGCCGGTGAACGAGACGGTGCCGCCCGCGGGGACGCTGACGTTCGTGGTCTTGACCTCAGGGCCTGCGTCCGCCGCGATCGCCGCTCCCCCGGCCACGGCACTGCCCGTCGCCAGGACGAGGGCTCCGAGGAGCGCGGCCAGCAGACGCGGGCGACGGCCGGCCAGGACGAGCCCGCGTCGCCGCGGCCGCGCCGCGCGGTGGGATCGGGTGGGGCTCACTATCGGTCACTCCTCGGGGGAAGCAGCTGCGGGGCCTGCGACAGGCGCCGCGCGACGACGGAAGCGATGGCGCGCAGGACATCGGGACGTACGAGCTCGGGATGGGTGCACGCAAGTTCCATGAGTTGTAGTTCGCCCGAAATGTGCGACGCCCAGCCGTCGCGGTCGAGCGTGCCGTCGGGGACGGCGAACAACGGGCGGGCGACCGGCTGGGTTGCGGCGACGAAGAGGGCGTCACCGGCGAAGCCGCTGTGCCGGTGCGCTCGCATCAGCGCGGCGTTGTTGGCCACGACCCCGACGACCGCGGCCAGCGTGCTCGCGTCCAGCCCGCCGACCGCGCTGCCGTTCGCGCGCAGGTGCGCGATGACGTCCTCCCGGCGCAGGGGCTGTGGGAGCGGCGCCGTCGCCGGGTCGAGGCCGGCCATCAGCAGCAGCGCGGTCAGCGCGTCGGACTCGTCCGGCGGCGGAAGGCTGGCCCACTGCTCGCTCGGGTATGCGTCGAGCAGCGCGAGGACGCCGACCTGCTCGCCGGCCTGCTGCAGCCGGACGGCGGTCTCGTGGGCGATCACTCCTCCCACGGACCAGCCGAGCAGGTGGTACGGCCCGGTGGGCTGCACGGCCTGGATCTGGCGTACGTAGTCCGCCGCCATCTCCTGCAGGGAGCCCGGGAGCGCCTCCCGGCCGTCGAGGCCGCGCGCCTGAACCGCGTAGACCGGGTGCTCCCGCGGGACCTCCTGGAGCAGGCCGGCGTAGCACCAGCCAAGCCCGCCCGCCGGGTGGATGCAGAAGAGCGCCGGGGCCGAGCCTCCGGAGCGCAGCGGGAGCAGGCCCGCCAGGGCGTCACCGTCCCGGCCCTGCTCGACCAGCTGAGCGAGCCCCCGGGGGGTCGGCGCGGCGAACACCGAGCCGAGGGGTACGTCACGGCCGAGCACCGCGCGCACTCGGGCGGCGAGCTGGGCGGCGAGCAACGAGTGCCCGCCGAGCTCGAAGAACCCGTCGTCGGGCCCGACGCGCTCCAGGCCGAGGACGTCGGCGAAGAGGCCGCAGAGAATCTCCTGCATCGGCGTTCTGGGTACGTCAGCGCCGTTGCTCTGGTCCCGGACGGGCTGCGGCAGGGCCTTGCGGTCGAGCTTGCCGTTGACGGTGACCGGCAGCGCGTCCAAGGTGACGAACGCGCTGGGCACCATGGCGTCGGGCAGCGACCTCGCGAGATGCTTGCGCAGCTCGGGGACGTCGACGTCGCCGGCCGGCACGACGTACGCCGCGAGGTAGCGGTCCCCCGGCCGGTCCTCGCGGGCGACCACGGCGGCGGCCGACACGCACGGGTGAGCCTGCAGCACCGACTCGATCTCGCCGAGCTCGATGCGCTGGCCGCGGATCTTGACCTGGTCGTCGTTGCGGCCGAGGTAGTCCAGGGCCCCGTCGAACCGCCAGCGCGCCAGGTCCCCGGTGCGGTACATCCGCTCGCCGGGCACGAAAGGGTCGGGCAGGAAGCGCTCGGCCGTGAGGTCGGGCCGGTTCAGGTAGCCGTCCGCGACCTGCACCCCGGCCAGATACAGCTCCCCCACCGCCCCGACCGGCACCGGGCGCCCGCGCTGGTCCAGCACGTACGTGCGGGTGTTCCAGACGGGTCGGCCGATCGGCACCGGGCCTGCTGGCGCCTCCGGCCGGCATGCCCAGGCGGTCACGTCGACCGACGCCTCGGTGGGGCCGTACAAGTTGTGCAGCTCGACGCCCGGCAGCGTCGTGTGGAAGCGCCGGACGGCGGCCTCGGGCAGGGCCTCGCCGCTGCAGACCACACGGCGCAGCGACCCGCAGGTGGCCGCGGCGGACGGCTCGTCGAGGAAGGCCTGCAGCATCGAAGGCACGAAGTGCGCGGTCGTGACCCGCGCACGCACGAAGAGGTCGGCGAGGTACGCCGGGTCGCGGTGCCCGCCGGGACGCGCGAGCACCAGGGTGGCACCGGCCAGCAGCGGCCAGAAGAACTCCCACACCGACACATCGAAGCCGGCCGGGGTCTTCTGCACGACGCGGTCGTCCGGGCCGAGCCGGTAGGCGTCCTGCATCCAGAGCAGCCGGTTGACGATGCCGCGGTGCGGCACGACGACGCCCTTCGGCCGTCCTGTCGAGCCCGAGGTGTAGATCACGTACGCCGGGTCGTCGGGGCCGGCGGGCGAGCCGGCGGCGTCCTCCGACGGTTTGGCGGCTGCGTCGTCGGCGCGGACTGTCGCCATGCCCGCGGGCAGCCGCCCGGCCGTGGCCTCGTCGCACACCACGCACACCGGGGCCGCGTCCTCGAGCATGAAGGCGAGCCGGTCGGCCGGGTGGTCGGGGTCGAGCGGGAGATACGCCGCGCCGGCCTTGTGCGCGGCGTACAGGCTCACGACCAGGTCGACCGAGCGGTCCAGCGCCACGGCCACGACGCGTCCCGGGCCGGCGCCGTGGGCTCGTAGCACCGTCGCGAGACGGGAGGCCCGCTCGTCCAGCTCGACGTAGGTCAGGGCGCGCCCGCCGTCGGGGACGAGCGCGAGGGCCGTGGGCGTGCGCGCGGCCTGCGCCGCGAAGAGCTCCGGCAACGTCGTCGCCGGCACGGGCCGGGCCGTGTCGTTCCAGCCGCGGACCACGAGGTCGCGCTCGTCCGGAGGCAGCGCGTCCAGGTCGCCGACGAGCGTGTCCGGGTCGGCGTCGGCGAGAGCCGCGAGCAGGTGGACGAGACGGCGCTGGTGCGCGCGCACGGCCTCTGGCGAGTAGAGCGCAGGGTTCGCGTCGACCTCGAGCTGCAGGCCTTCGTGGCGCCCGCGCAGATAGACGTTGAAGGTGAGGTCGTCGACCGGGCCGGCCGAGAGGTTGTGCGCCACGGCCGCGATGCCCGCGAAGCGCAGGTCCGGCTCGAACGGCATGACGTTGACCTGCGGCCCGAACAGGCGGGGGCCTCCCGGGACGACACCGAGGTCGCGCGACAGGTCCTCGTAGCGGTAGCGCCCGTGGCGTGCCACCTCGCGGGACTCCGCCGCGACGTGCGCGAGCAGCGCGGACAGCGGCTGCCCGTCGTCCACCGTCAACCGCAGCGGCGGGACGTTGACGACCATGGCCGGCACGCGCATGGCGACCGACCCCATCCGGCCCATCACCGGCCAGCCGAGCACGACGTCGGAGCAGCCGGTGACGCGGGAGACCAGCACGCCGGCCGCGGCGGCGACCAGCTGCGGCCAGACCGTGCCGAGCCGGGCCGCGGCCGCCTCGAGCCGCTCGAGCAGCCCCGGCGGCAGCTCGGCCACGCTGCGGGTGAAGCGGTGCGAGGTCGGGGCCGACCCCAGGGCGAGGCCGACCTGCGCCGGACGTCCGGCGAGCCGCCGCGTCCAGTACGCGCGGTCGTCCGTGTGCCGGGCAGAGGCGGCGTACGCCTCGTCCTCGGCCACGAGCTCCTCCAGCGGCCGGAAGCGGGACGCGGCAGGCGCCGCGTCGGCCACGAGCGCCGAGTAGAGCTCGGCGGCGCGCCGGCTGAGCAGCGACATGCCGAAGTAGTCGATGACGATGTGGTGGAAGCGGTGGTACCAGGCCCAGTGGTCGGGACCGAGTCGGAACAGCGCATTGGCGAACATCGCGTCCGTCGACAGGTCGAGCGGCCGCCACAGGTCGCGGCGCATCGCGTCCTCCGCCGCCTGGCGGGGGTCGGCCTCAGCGGACACGTCGATGACCGGCATCTCGCCGGCCTCGGGCAGGACCCGGTGCTGCCACGGCACCCCGGACCCGTCCTCGGCGAAGCGGACGTGCAGGGCGTCTGCCTCGACGACCGCGCGCTGGGCCGCAGCGACAAGTGCTGCCGGGTCGAGGGCACCGCGCAGCTCGAGGTACTCCCCGGTGTTGAAGACCGGGTTCGCCGGGTCGATCGCCTGGGCGAACCACACCCCCCGCTGGGCGCCGGTCAACGCCAGGCGCTTCGCGGGCGCCTCGTCGCGGGGGCCAGAGACGGCCGCGGGTACGGCCTCGGTCGCCGTCACTCGCCCGCGGGAGCGAGCAGCCCCGCCCACGCCGCGACCGTCGGTCGCTCGGCCAGGTCCAGGAACGAGACGGACGTCCCGGCGACCTGCCAGCGGTTGAGCAGCGCCAGCAGGCGCACCGAGTCCAGGCCGGCGTCGACGAGGTCGTCGTCGTCGCCGATCTCGGCGGGCGACACGCCGAGGATGTCAGCCACGTCCGCGCGCAGGGCATCGGTGCGCAGGGGCTGCGTGCCCGTCGAGTCGGTCCGGTCCGTCATGGTCGAGCTCTCCTGAGGCGGAAGGGAAGGGCGGATGTCGCGCTGCGTCGGGGCTCGGTTGCACCGCGCAGGCCACGGCCCAGTAGCTTAGGCGAGCCTCACCTTAGCGGGAACCGGCCAGGGACCTGCGGATTTAGGTAAGGCTTGCCTTACTCTCGGCGCCGTACCGATTCCTCATGCCCTCGGAGGCCCCTCCATGTCGCTCTCCCAGCAGCGCTCCCGCCTTTCCGGCGCGGCCCGCATCGCGGCCGTCGCCACCGCGAGCGCCGCGCTCGCCGTGACCGGCCTCGCCGGGTCCCCCGCCTCGGCCGCCGACGGCCCGGCCAAGACCGGCAGCTTCAAGGTCGCCCTCGGCGTCTACGAGGTCGTGACGAACCCCTACACCGGCAAGACCTACGTGGCGAGCGGCGGCACCCGCACGAACACCGACACCGCGCAGATCCAGGTCGTCGACACGAAGACCGGCATGGTGACGGGCTCGATCCCGTCCTCGGACACCGCGCCGTACGCACTGGCGATCAACCCGGTGACCAACACGCTCTACACCGGCAACACCCGCAAGAACTCTGTGTCGGTCTACGACCTCGACACGAACACCGAGGTCGCGACCATCGAGCTCGGCGTGCAGAACCGACAGCTCGAGGTCGACACCCGCAACAACAAGCTCTACGTCACCGAGATCAACAACCAGCGGGTGGCCGTCATCGACGGCGAGACCAACACGCTCGAGGGGCTCATCCCGGTCGGCGCCGGCGCGAACGCGATGGACGTCGAGTACGACCCGACGTCGAAGAACTTCTACGTGGTGCACCTCGCCGGCGACGTCACCGTCGTGGACGGCAAGACGAAGAAGATCAAGAAGGTCATCCCGATGCCGGCGACGTCGCAGAACGTGAGCGTCGACCCGAAGACCGGCCTCGGCTTCGTCACCGGCTACAGCGACGGCTCGATCACGGTCTTCGACACGAAGACCCTGAAGGTCGTGAAGACGCTGGACGCCGGCAACAACAGCGGCGGCCTCGGCATCGACCTCGACGCGGGCACGCACACGGCGTACTTCACCAACCAGGGTGACGGGGCGCTGTGGGCGATCGACACCGCCACCGGTGACCTCAAGTGGTCCCTGCCGGTGGGGCCGCGGGCCAACTCGCCGGCCGTCGACACGCTCTACGACCAGGTCTTCGTGACGAACAAGGGCGACGACACCGTCGCGATCGTGAAGCCGGGTGCGACCGCCACGGACGACAAGTCCACGGCTGCCCGCGTGCTCGCCGCACTGAAGCCGTACGCCACGTCCGACCGCGACCTGCACAGGGCGCTCAAGGACCTCGAGCGCGCTCTGGCCCGCGGCAACTGGACCGCGGCCGGCGACCTGGTCGCGTCGCGCGAAGGCGCCCGCTACCTCCAGCGCGCCGTCGCCGAGCTCGAGGCTGCGGACGCCCCCGCCCCGGCCGCGGTCCTCGAGGAGATCGGGGGGCTGTGACACCCCTCGGACGTCCCGGCATCGACGGGACCGTCGCCCTCGTGACGGGCGCGGGACGTGGCATCGGCGCTGCCGTGGCCACGGCCCTCGCCAGCGAGGGCGCGTCCGTCGCCGTGCTCGACGCCGACGCGAGCGCCGCGGAGGACACCTCCGCGGCGCTCCGCGCCCGCGGCACCCCGTCGCTGCCCTACTCCGTCGACGTCACCGACCGGCCTGCGGTCGACGGCGTCGTCGCCGACGTCGAGCGCCGCCTCGGCCCGCTCCACACGCTGGTGAACGTCGCGGGCATCCTGCGGCCCGGCCCGGTCGTCGATCTCTCCGACGAGGACTGGGACGCGACCCTCGCCGTGAACGCGACCGGCGTGTTCGTCGCCTCGCGTGCCGCGGCGCGGCGGATGCTGGCCCGTCAGCGCGGCTGCATCGTCACCGTCGGCTCGAACGCCGCCGGGGTCCCCCGGATGTCGATGTCGGCGTACGCAGCGTCCAAGGCGGCCGCGACGCAGTTCACCAAGTGCCTCGGCCTGGAGCTGGCGCCGCACGGCATCCGCTGCAACGTCGTCTCGCCGGGCTCGACCCTCACCGACATGCAGCGCGGGCTGTGGTCCGGCCCCGACGGCGCGGACGCCGTCATCGCCGGCGACCCCGGCACGTACCGCGTCGGCATCCCGCTCGGCCGCATCGCAGACCCGGAGGACGTCGCGGAGGCGGTCCTCTTCCTCGTCTCCGACGCCGCGCGCCACATCACCATGCACGACCTGTACGTCGACGGCGGCGCGACCTTGCGCGCCTGAAAGACTTTCCCAGGAGAACTCGTGACCGCACAGCTGGAGACCCCCGCCATGTCCTTGCCGGCGCAGCAGTTGCTCGCCGGCTACGCGCCGGGGACGTCGGCCTTCTTCGCGTCGCCGCGGCACACCTTGCTCGCCGAAGGGGTGTCCGCGCGGCTGCCGGCCGGGCCGCCGCCCGCCGACCTCGGCGCCGCCGTCCGCCGACTGCTCGAGGAGGCGACGGCCGCCGGCGACCCGGCGATCGTGGTCGGCGCGGTGCCCTTCGACCCCGGACGCGGCGCCGCGCTGTCCGTCCCCGTGCACGCCACGTGGGGCGCACCGCTCAGCCCCTCGGTGCCGCGGCCCGCTGCACCCTTCGCGGCGGAAGCCGTCGTGAGGCCGGTGCCCGAGCCGGAGGACTACAAGGCCGGCGTCGCCGCGGCTCTCGGGCGGATGTCGTCGGGTGACGTGGAGAAGGTTGTCCTGGCGCGTGCCCTCGACGTACGCACCTCCGCTCCGGTCGACGTCGCGGCCCTGCTCGCCCGGCTGGCGTACCGCGACCCCCGCGGCTACGCCTTCGCCGTCGAGCTCCCGGCCGCCGCCCCCGCCCCGGCACGAACGTTGGTCGGGGCCAGCCCCGAGCTGCTCGTGTCGCGCATCGACGGGGTGGCCCGGGCGAACCCGCTCGCCGGCTCGGTGCCGCGCAGCGCGAACCCTATGGAGGACGTCCGCCGAGCGGAGGAGCTGCTGCGCTCGGCGAAGAACCTGCGCGAGCACGCCGTGGTCGCCGAGGCGGTCGTCGAGGGGCTGCGCCCGCTGTGCCGACACGTCTCGGTCGCAGGCCCCTCGCTCGTGCAGACCGCCACGATGTGGCACCTCGGCAGCGAGATCTCAGGGGAACTGCTGAGCGACGAGACCACCTCGCTCGACCTCGCCCTGGCCCTGCACCCGACCCCTGCCGTCTGCGGCACGCCCGTCGCGAAGGCACGTGACGTCATCGCCCAGGTCGAGCCCTTCGACCGCGGGTTCTACTCCGGCACGGTCGGGTGGTGCGACGCGTCCGGTGACGGCGAGTGGGCCGTCACGATCCGCTGCGGCGAAGTCTCCGGAAGCTCTGTTCGGGTGTACGCGGGGGCGGGCATCGTCCCGGGCTCCCGCCCCCAGGACGAGCTCGATGAGACCAGCGCCAAGTTCGGGACCTTCCTCGACGCGCTCGGCCTGGGCGGTGCCGCGTGAGCACGGACACCAAGAGCGCGAAGCAGCAGGAGCTACCGGGCTACGTCCCGTGGCCCGAGGAGTTCGTCCGGCGCTACCGCGAGGTGGGCTACTGGGCGGGGCAGACGTTCGGCTCCATGCTCCGCGAGCTCGCCGAGCGCTACGCCGACCGGGTAGCGGTCGTGGACGGCGAGCGGCGGTGGACGTACTCAGAGCTCGACGAGCGCGCCGACCGCCTGGCCGCCGGGCTGCACCGGATCGGCATCCGCGCCCAGGACCGCGTGGTGCTCCAACTGCCGAACGTCGCGGAGTTCTTCGAGGTCTGCTTCGCGCTGTGGCGCGTCGGCGCGCTACCGGTGTTCGCGCTTCCCGCCCATCGCAGCAGCGAGATCACGTACTTCTGCTCGTTCACCGAGGCCGTCGCCTACATCGTCCCGGGCCATCACGCGGGCTTCGACTACCGAGCCCTCGGCTACGAGGCGCAGGGCGCCGCCCCGTCCTTGCGCCACGTGCTCGTGGTGGGCGACGACCCGGGAAGCTTCACGTCGATCGACGACCTGCGTGACGCTCCGCGGCCGCTTGCCGATCCAGCTCCCTCCGATGTTGCCTTCCTGCAGTTGTCCGGCGGCAGCACCGGCGTGCCGAAGCTCATCCCGCGGACGCACGACGACTACCTCTACAGCGTCCGGGCGAGTGCGAAGATCTGCGGGCTGGACCCGTCCAGCGTCTACCTCGCCGCGCTCCCCGTCGCGCACAACTTCCCGCTCAGCTCCCCCGGCGTGCTCGGGACGCTGTACGCCGGCGGCACCGTCGTCCTCGCGCCGGACCCGAGCCCGGCGACCGCGCTGGCTCTGATCGAACGCGAGCGGGTCACCATCACGGCCCTCGTCCCACCCCTCGCGCTCCTGTGGCTCGACTCGGCCGCCCGTCTCGAGCACGACCTGTCGTCGCTGGAGGTCCTGCAGGTAGGCGGCTCCAAGCTCAGCGAGGAGGTCGCGCGGCGGGTGCGGCCGACGCTCGGGTGCGGACTCCAGCAGGTCTTCGGGATGGCCGAGGGCCTCGTCAACTACACGCGGCTCCACGACCCGGACGACATCATCCTCGCGACGCAAGGGCGGCCGATATCCCCCGACGACGAGGTCCGGGTCGTCGACGACGAGGACCAGGACGTACCCGCCGGAGAGGTGGGCCACCTGCTGACGCGCGGGCCGTACACCATCCGCGGCTACTACCGCGCTGAGGAGCACAACCGCTCGGCCTTCACGAGGGACGGGTTCTACCGCACCGGAGACCTCGTCCGGGTCACCCCCGAGGGCTACCTCGTCGTGACGGGGCGGGACAAGGACCAGATCAACCGCGGCGGCGAGAAGATCGCGGCCGAGGAGATCGAGAACCACCTGCTCGCCCATCCCGCGGTGCACGACGCCGCGGTCGTCGCGGTCCCCGACGCTTATCTCGGCGAGCGCAGCTGCGCCGTGGTCGTGCCTCGTGGCGAGGCGCCCAGCGCCCCCGCGCTCAAGAAGTTCCTGCGCGAACGCGGGCTCGCCGCCTACAAGGTGCCGGACCTGGTGAAGTTCGTCGACGCCTTCGCGCAGACGGGCGTAGGCAAGGTCAGCCGCAAACAGCTGCGCGAGTCGCTCGCTGCCTCCTTGCGGCCCTGATCACAGATTCCCTGACGACCCTAGTCCCAGGTCCGCGGACGGCCTGCCAACAGCCTGGCCGACGTTTCTGGTCAGCCCACGGACGAACCTGATCGCACAGCCGACGACGGCCAGGGTCGCAATCCCCGCTGCAGTTCAGATCACAGCTCACCTGCAGCGCACTTCAGCACATCCGCCTTCTCGAACCCTCAGGAAGAGGCCCCCGATGGCTCTGCCGCGCATCGCGCCCTACCCGCTGCCGATGGTTGATTCGCTGCCTCAGAACCGCGTCGACTGGCGTCCGGACCCCCGTCGAGCCGTGCTGCTGGTGCACGACATGCAGAGGTACTTCCTCGGCGCCTTCGAGCCGGGTGCTTCGCCGCTGACCGACGTGATCGCCCACATCCGCGCCCTCGCCGCTGGAGCGCGCGCCCTCGGCATCCCCGTCGTCTATAGCGCGCAGCCCGGCGGCCAGACGCGTGAGCAGCGCGGGCTGCAACAGGACTTCTGGGGCGACGGCATCCCGGGGGACGAGGGCTCGGCGATCATCGAGCCTCTCGCGCCCGAGCCCGATGACGTGCTCCTCACCAAGTGGCGCTACAGCGCCTTCCAGCGCACTAAGCTGGCCGACCTGCTCGCGGAGACGGGGCGGGACCAGCTCGTCATCACCGGCGTGTACGCGCACATCGGCTGCTTGGCAACGGCGAACGAAGCCTTCATGCGCGACATCCAGGCGTTCTTCGTCGCCGACGCGCTCGCGGACTTCTCGGCCGACCACCACCGCAGCGCGCTGGAGTACGCCGCGCAGCGGTGCGCTGTCGTCACGTCCGCCGACCGGCTGCTCGAGGAGCTGACCGCAAGCACCGCAGCGGTGGGGTAGCTGAGGTCGCCGGTCGTGGACCAGGCGTGGGGCGCTCCGGGAACGCTTGGCTCGGGGCTCGGGGCTCGGGGCTCAGGGCTCGGGGCTCAGGGTTCGGGGCTCGGGGTTCGGGGCTCGGGGTTCACACGTCACGCAGTCCCGAGTCGTCGAGGAGCTCATATAGCCAGCGCGGCCGGCCGCGGCACGACTGCCCGCTCGCGTGGCAGCCCGTGCACGGCGTGGTTCGCGTAGGCCCTGTTCCTTGTCGTGCTCTCGCCGAGGCGGAGCTGCGTGGACCGACGGCAAGCTCGGCGCACGCGCAAGAGCGCGTGCACCGAACGCGGCGGAAACGCCTCCGTGCAGCTACCACGGCAGCGGAATTCGCTGAAGCCCACTACAGCTGCAGCTTGCGACCCACATCCCGGTCGACTCGATGCTCGCAACGGATGGTCGGGCCGCCGCCCGGCCGCCTGAGCCGGAAGAGCCCTGGCCGCTCGGGGTCGGGTTGGATGATCCACCCGTCGCCGTGGACGAGGGCGTGATGCCGATGGCAGAGCAGGACGAGGTTCCTCAACAGTCGCTAGTGTGCCCTCGTGCCCCGACCCGTGCTTGCCGCCGCCATCTACGCCCGCATCTCCGACGACCGTGACGGCACCGGCCTCGGCGTCACCCGACAGCTGGAGGATTGCCGCAACCTCGCGGCGGGCCGTGGCTGGCAGGTCGCCGAGGAGTACGTCGACAACGACACCTCGGCGTACTCGGGCAAGGCCCGCCCCCGCTACCGGGACATGCTCACCGACATCGAGGCAGGCGCCCGCGACATGGTGATCGCGTACCACCTGGACCGGCTGCACCGCCGACCGATCGAGCTTGAAGAGTTCGCGACAGTCTGCGACGCCGCCCGCGTGCCGGTGGCGACCGCACACGGAGACACGAACCTCGGTACAGGTGACGGCCTCCTGATCGCGCGGATCATGGCTGCTGTGGCGGCAAACGAGAGCGCGGCGAAGTCGCGGCGCGTGCGCCGCAAGATGGACGAGCTGGCCCAGGCCGGCGCCGCGCACGGCGGCGGGACGCGCCCGTTCGGCTACGAGCGCGACCGCCTGACACTGCGCCCGGACGAGGCCGCGATCGTCAAGGACCTCGCGGCCCGGCTGCTGGCCGGGGAATCGCTCGCGTCGCTTACCCGCTGGCTCAACGACCAGGAAATCCCCACGTCCGCCGGAGGCGCGTGGCGATCCCCGACGCTGCGCGGGCTGCTGCGCTCCGGCCGGATCAGCGGGCAGCGCGAGCAACGCGGAGCAATCGTCGGCCCCGCCGTGTGGCCCCCGATCATCCCCCCGGAGCAGACCGACAGGATCCGCGCCTTGCTCGACGACCCCGCACGCCGTGTCAGCCGCACCGCCCGGCGATACCTGCTCGCCGGAATGCTGCGCTGCTCGCTGTGCGGCGCGACGTTGATGTCGCACCCGCGCGCCGGGGTCCGCCGGTACGTCTGCAAGACCGGCGCCGACTTCACCGGCTGCGGCCGCATCACCATCACCGCCGACCCGCTCGAGCAGTTCATCGCCGACGCCGTGCTGCTGCGCCTGGACAGCCCCGGCTTCGCCCGCTCGCTGCGCAAGGAGGCCACCGCCGACGCCGCCAGCGCAGCCCTCGCCGAAGCGATCGAGGCCGACACCGCACAGCTGGACGAGCTCGCCGGCCTCTACGCGGCGAAGGCCATTACCGCCGCCGAGTGGATGACCGCCCGCAAGCCGATCGAGGCGAGGATCAGCGACGCCAAACGCCGACTTTCGCGGGCGTCCGCGAGTGGCCGCGCCGCCGAATGGGCCGGCAACGGGCAGCAGCTACGCGCCCAATGGGCCGAGCTGAACCTGGACCGGCAGCGCGCGATCGTCGCCGCCGTCCTCGACCACGCGATCATCGCCCCCGGCACCCGCGGAGCCCAGTCCCTGGACATCAACAGAATCACCCCAAGGTGGAGGGTCTGACCGGCCGGCCCCGGCCCGCGTGCTCGCGCTGCGCGCTTGCGCCCGCGGCTTCGGCGCCGTCCCGGTCAGCAGCGCCTGCACCTTGCCCAGCGTCGCCGGGTCCTCCAGATGCACCGGCAGGCCCTGCTCCTCGCACGACCGCTCCACCCACGCCCGCACGTCCTCCATCGAGACAGCAGACCGCTTGCCCGCGCGTCGCGCCATGCCGGGTCAGGCCGCCCACTGCGCCCACAGCGCCGGCGGCCCCTGCCAGTCCTCCACCTCGGCCGACGACCAGATACGTTCCGGCGCAGAGCCCATCACAGCGGACGCGGCTGCGAGCACGCCGGCGGACGAGGTGGCAGTGAGCCGCTGCTTGCGGGGCTGGAAACCCTGCGCTACGTCGTAACGGTGCAGCCCCGCCGGCCGGTCATCGTCGCTGAAGGACTTCGCGACGTACTTGGACAGGTAGCCCGCCGCTCTGCGCGCCTCTCCCAGCGGCCCGGCACCGACGGGCAGGTCGCCGAGGAGCTTGATGTGAACGAAACCGCGTCCCCATGACGACTCGATTAGCGACCGGCGGACGAACCGGCCGACCGCGAAGTGCAGGTGCAGCCCGTGCCCGGACTTGTGCCACTCGGGCACCCACACATACGGCAGCGGCCGGCCGCCGAGCCCGTCGCGCAGAGCGCGAAAGAAGCCGGCGGCATCGGCGCGGGCCTGGGCCGGGTCATGGCACCCGGCGCCGCGATAGGTCAACGTCCCCAGCCGGTTCAGCCGGTTCGCCGCGCAGTACCGGCGCAGCGCCGCCCGCGCGCGGCGCGCGGCCTCCGTCCGCGCCCGCTCTGGATGCTCGGCCGCGCCTCGTCGGCCCGTTCTCCGGGCCGGCGGACGCGACGGAACGAAGCAGCCGCCACCCTCGGCCGCTTCCGGGTACAGCGACAGCGCCCACGTCGCACCAACGGGCGCCGCCAGGCGCTGCTCTAGTCCCACGAGGTGGGACTATAGCTCGAAGTGCCCGCTTAGTCCCGGACTGTGCGACTAGGACGTGGTGTCTGGCTCGTCCCCGATGGGCGGCGGCTCCGCCTGCTGAGGCCCCGTTGAGGCCGAGGCAGCGACATACGCCTCTAGATCGAGCGTTACGCCGGGCAGCTTGAACTCGTCGGGATGGACGCCGGTCAGCTTGCGGAAGGCCGCCACCCGCCGGTACACGCCGGACCGGCTCATCCCGAGCCGCTGGAGCCCCTCGAAGCCGCCCTCCAGGTGCCAGAGCAGCCAGAAGCCCAGCGTCTCCTCCGCGCGGGCAGCCCCGATGCGGCTCGTGATCGGCCGCAGCAGAGGCTCCACCACAGGGGCCGCGGCCTTCTCCACCGCGCGCGAGTACGCGTCCCACGCCTGCTGCCAGCGCCCGCGCGCGATGCCTCGCCCCTCAGGCGAGGGCATCCGCTGCGCTCGGAAGTCTCCCACGCGCACCACCTCCAGTCCCAGAGCCTAGGACTGGGGGCTGACGGAGCGCGGGACGTTTCCCTAGCGCCCTTCCCGTCGCTGCAGCCTGCCAGCGCTCCCTCGCGCGTCAAGGGTGCGCTCCGCCGCTCCGCGCCCTTGACGCACTCCTCCGCACCGACAAGCCGCCACGACCAGAAGGACGCCTCAGCCTGGTCGAGCCACCAGCAGCAGCGCCAACGAGTTACGTTGCTACTTCAAGTCAAGACGGGCGTGCGACGGACGGTCGGCGACGAGGCGCGGGTTGTGGGCGCGCTCTGACTCCTTCTCTGCCGTCAATATTCAGCCTGAGTTCTTTCATTCTGAGAGAGTCGAGGGCGGCACGTGGCAACTCAACCGGCGCAAACGCCGTCGCTCGCTGGGAAACCTCCTGCAGTACGGAGCTGAGTTGGGGAGGAGCGTCCCGGGCCGGCTGAAGGTCGCCGATACTCGGATAGACAAGCCGCGCAATGCCAAGCAGTTCGGCCGCCTCTCCTCGGAGAGCATCCACCTTGGACCCATCAACGAGGTCGCCCTGACTGATGCGAGCGACAAGGTCCGCCAAGTAGGCGATATCCTCGTCCGCCCCCTGCTGGCTCTGGTACGTAATCTCCTTGGCGAAGGCCCGCAGCACGAAGTCGGCTGTCTTCGAGCCAACGGGACAACTCCAGATTTTGGACCAGTCAGAGAGAGAGTGAACTAGTCGCCGCTTCGTCGACCGCGCCTCTTCATGACCGCCGGCCGCCAGCATCCGGACGACATTCTCTGTCAACGTGCGCGACGCCGGAATCCGGCGTGCGATACTGACAAAGTCATCCATCCCTAGGTAGGGCATGGCCTTCTCCAGCGCCTGATGCGTCGCGCTCACGTGCGGCTCGGGAATCACCGCACTCAGCAACTTGCCGACATATTTATCGCGTGCTCCGAGGATGCCCGCGCCGCCAAGCCTCGGCTCACCAAGAAATGGCGAGAAGATGCGTTCGGTTTCTTGAATCTGCGTTTCGACGGCACGAAGCAGCGCCCCGGATGCAATTACCTGTCCACCGGAGGCACGCGTGCCTGCACGTGTAGACAACTCGAGCAGGAAATCAGCGAGCAAGCGTGCCCGATCTGCGCGGTCCTTCACCGGCCCGTCAGGACTGAGTACGACAGTCTTCAGCCCTACAGCACTATAGAGCTCTTCAAGGGCTGCGTTCGATTCCAAACGCACTATGTATGAGGGGCGGCGGTCGGCCTCTGGAATATCCCGCATCATCTCCATGAGCTTGAACCACACGATACGAATATTCACATCACGGAAGCTGTAACCCATAAACAAGACCGACTTGCCCAACAGGTCAGAACGGAACTTCAAGTCCATTGGCGACTCGAAGTCCAGTCGTTTGTAGTACGCCGACTCCGTCAGGACTAGTGTCTGTTCGTGTTGAAGGTCACCATGATACTTCACAATCTGAGTACGGTCGGTGTGAGCAAGTGCTACATGCTTCGGCAGCACAACCACGCTCACCGGCAGCGCGAGTCGCCTATAGGTTTCCTCGATGAGGTCGTCATAGTTCGTTGTGTAGATCTGTGGCGCACCTAGATTTGCGAGTTCTAGGTGGGGGTCAGACACCAGGGGGCTGATGTGAGAGCTCAAGCTACGCTCAAGTTGGTGTCGAATCGGCCCAATGTGGCGGTCGCATTTGAGATAGAGATACTCGGCGATCTGCAAATAATCGTTCCCAGTTGCCTGCCGAAGCTCGTCGAAGGATAGCGAACCCTCGATGCTAGTACATAAAGCTCGCAGCATCGACTCCCATGTCGGAAGGTTTAAGGAATCGGAGAAGCCCGCCCCCAGGAACGGTATCAGCCTCTTGTCGGCAGCAAGGGTAATGAGTTCCTCTGGTATCACGACCACCGTGCAGTCCTCCCCGTTGAGTGTTCGTCGCGACAGCCTTCCACGTCGGCAGGTGCACCGGGAGACGAATGTGAAGATTGAGGAAGTCTGTCGAGCGCGGTCGCCGCAGGGGGATGTCTCAACGACTGGCGAGGTTCGCGAGCTCCGTGTCACCTCCATGGGCCCAGTGGACGACGTGATGCGCGTCGCTGAAGCCGGGTGATCGCGCGCACGCGGGGAACACACACCCTCCGTCGCGCATGACGAGCGCCCGGCGCTGGGCGGGTGACACCGAGCGGATGGTCCGCCCGGAGGCCAGGGGTAGCCCGAGGCCCGACAGCCGACCCTGCCCGTCCCGGAGGGCGCCAAGGGCGGCGGGATCGAGTCGTCCCACCGCGAGACCGTCGGAGACCACGGTCGAGACCGAGGAGTCGCAACAGAGCCGCAGCAACGCGTCTCTGCCCAGCGAGGCACCCCACAGCGCCGACGCCGAGCTCCCTCCCCACACGCTCTCCTGGCGCAGCGTCGCGAGGTCGACCACGAGCGTGACGTGGGGCTTGTCCCCGCCGAGGTCCGGGAGGTCGCCCCGGTCCAGTGCCCTCCGGCACAGCTCGACGAGCGCGTCAAGCTGTCGTTCGCCGCTCAACCGCAGGTCCTCGGAACCGTCCGGCTGCGGGACCGGGCCGGCGAGCGGTAGCAGCGCGGACTGCAGCACCTCGCCGTCTTCCGGCGCGAGCATGCCGTGCACGTCCCACATCCCGTCGCCGGTGCGCGTCAGCGTCAGGTGCCTGCCCGCCAGCCGTCGCAGCTCGGCCTCGCGTGCCCGGTCAGGGTCCAACCCGTGCTCGACCCGGCGCAACACCGCGCCGAGCTCCTTCGCCGGAGCTGTCCGGCCGACCGACACCAGTTCCGGCTCGAACTGCCGGACGGCACCTGCGCCGTGCCGGTCGACGACATGACCGAGCTGGTCGATCTGCCGCGCAGTCAGCTCCCCCGAGGCGAACGCGGCCGCGACTTCCGGCAGCGCCCGCGACACACGCGCTGCACGGCGGGCCGCGTGCGCCTCACCCCGCGTCAGGTTCAGCTCGCGCTCCAGCCAGGCCGTCGGGCTCAGCGCGCCCTCGGCCAGGCACGCCCCGCGTGCCTCGAACTCGCCGACCAGCCGCGCCCGGAACGCCGCGAGCCGCCGCTCCCACGTCTGCACGGTCCGGATCGCGTCCGCGAGCCCGGTCGCGGACACGCTCTCCGGATCCAGCGCCTGAAGCTCGCCGAGCGCCTCCTCGAGCAGCGCTCGCGGGCCAGGCGGCAGTCCTGCCGACGGCTCGCTCGCCACTGAGATGGTCACGGCTGCGACCTTGCCGCAGCTGACCGCACGCCTTCCCCGACGATCCACAGGCGGTCGCCGCGCCGGCCGCCATCAGGCCCGCGGGCCCACAGCCTTGGCTCAAGCCCCCGCCGGCGCCGGATGCACGACCGCCGGCACCCCGCCTCGCGCCAGCCGAGCACTGACCGTCCCGAGCATCGCCGGGCTCGCGCTGCCCGTCTCCAGCGCGGTGAGGAAGTCGGCGCCCGACACCCGCCAGAGCGACACCGGCTCCGCCGCCGTCACGGTCGCCGTCCGGGGGACGCCGCGCAGCACACCGATCTCGCCGAAGTACGCGGGGGCCGACAGCTCCGCCAGCAGCGATCCTCGTGCGGTGACCGTGACCGTACCGTGCACGAGGACGTAGAGCGCGTCGGCCGGATCGCCCTCCGCGACGGCCACGTCTCCATCGGCGAGCTCGACCTCCTGCGCCGAGCGGGCCAGCTGCTCCATCGTCGGGCGGGTCGCGCCGGCGAAGAGGTCCAGGCCTTCGAGGAGCGCGACTCGCCGGCCGAGCAGCCGGACGTCGTCGGCAGAGGACCGGTCGGCGCGCAGCAGGGGCGCCATCCCGGCGACGCTGACCGCGGCGATGCCCAGCCCGACGAGGGCCGCGGTGGCCTCGAGCGACAGCACGCTCAGCAGCGCGCTCGTCGCGGCGCTGGAAAGCAGGATGGCGGCAAGCACGAGCGAGTTGAGGATCCCGAAGACCCGGCTGAGCACGTTGCTCGGCACGTCGCGCTGCAGCGCCGTCACCGCGAGCACGTCGACGGCGAGCATCCCTGCGCCGGAGATCACGAGGACGAGCGCGCCGAGCACCGGCCACGGCACCTGCGCGGCCAGGGCGACGGGCAGCGCCAGCAGGCACATGCCGCCCACGATGACGGGCGCGAGACGGGGTGCCGACGCGAGCTGGTTGACCAGGCCTGCGGCGAGGACGCCGCCCAGCGCCATGCTCGCGAGCAGGTAGCCGTAGCCGTCGGGGCCGGTCCCGTACTTCACGCTGAGCGGGACGAAGAGCACGGTGAGCGCGCCGTAGACCGCGCTGTCGAGCGCGCAATACACGGTGAGGACGAGGGCCGTTCGCTCGGCTCGCAGGGCGGCCACGCCCGCGGCGAGCTGCCGCCCGAGCGGGCTCCGCCCGTCGGCGGCGTCCCCGCGGCTGCGTACCCGGAGCCGGGAGAGCATGACGGCTGCGAGCAGGAAGGTGACGGCGTCCAGGAGCACGCCGACCTCGGGCTCACCGGTGAGCAGCAGCAGCGCGCCGATGGCCGGGCCGGCCACGGTGACGAGGTTCTCGAGGGACCCGAAGAGCGCGTTGGCCGGGGCGAGGTCCTCCTCCGGCACGGTGTCCGGGACGACCGCCTGCACGGCCGGCGCGTACGGCGTGTTGCACAGCGCGATGAGCGCGTGCAGCCCGAGGACGATCGCCAGCGGCCCGTCGACGGCGAGGACGGCGGCCAGCGCGAAGGTCACCGCACTGCACACGAGGGCGGACATGACCATGACCCGCGAGCGCTCGTAGCGGTCGGCGAGCACCCCGGCGTACGCGGAGAAGAGGAGCCGGGGCAGCCAGCCGCACGCGGTGGTGACCGCGATCATGCCCGCGGAGCCGGTCCGGTCGAACACGTAGACGACGAGGACGACGTTGTATGCCCAGCTGCCGATCGCGTCCACGGTGAACGCGGCGAGCAGGACGCGCAGGTCGCGCGAGCGCAGGGCGCTGCGGTAGCGGCCGCGGGTTCGAGCCGGCACGGGTCTCTCCGGAGGACGGTACGGGCGGTGGACAGCAGCGGCCGGGGACGCGGCAGACGCGTCCCCGGCCACTGGGGTGGGCCGAGGCCCTACTGCGCGATGAGGCGGGGCTCGTCGCCGCCCTGCTCGCCCTGGCCGCCCTCGTCACCCTGCGCGGCGATGACCCGGTGGCCGTGCGCGTCGTCCTCGTCGCCCGGGAGCGGGAGACGGGCACGCCCGCCCTCGACGGGGATCTCGCCGGGGTCGCCCAGGCTCACGTGCCCCAGCGCGTCGTCCGGGCCTTCGGTCGGAACGATGTGGCTCATTGCTGCTCCCCTGCTGTGCGAGCCGGGCGGTCCGGCGTCTGAGGGGAACTCTGCTCCGCCGCGGAGCGCGCGTCTGTCAGTTGGCGGACATTTCCTGCGTCATCCCGCTGACACAGGCAGCGCATTGCGGGAGACCGCGCGCAGCACCGATTTGACCTCGGCCGGCACGAGGTCGGGATGCTTGCTCAGCAGCCGGGCGACCAGGCCCGCCACGTGCGGCGCGGCAAAGGAGTTGCCGGTCGCGACGATGGTCCCGCCTCCCAGCCAGGCCACTTCGAGGTCGATGCCGGGCGCTCCGAACTCGACCGGTGGGTGCGGGTTGCAGTCGATGTCGAACGGCCCGGTCGCGTCGTTGGCGGCGACGGAGATGACGGAGGCGTACTGCGAGGGGTAGCTCGCCGCCCGCACGTTGTTCACCGCGCAGACGAGGACGGTGCCGGCGAAGTACGCCTCGTCGGCCACGTCGTGGAGCAGCGAGTGCAGGTCCTCGTTGCCGGTGGACATGCTCAGGTTCACCACGCGCGCGCCCGACCGGACCGCCCACCGGATGCCCTCGGCGAACACCAGCCCCTTGCCGCTGAGCCGCTCGCCGAGCACGCGGACGCTCAGCAGCCGGCACTCGGGGGCCGCCTTGCGGATGATCCCCGCGCACGCGGTGCCGTGCCCGAACAGGTCCTCGTGCGGCCCTTCGACGCTCTCGATCTCCTGCCGCTCCCGGTCCCAGCGCAGGGCGGCACCGCCGGCGACCTCGCCCACGGCCGGGTGCGCCGCGTCGATGCCGCTGTCCACGACGGCGACGTCGACGCCGCGCCCCGTGGCACCGGCGAAGGCCCACTCCCGGGTCACGCCCACGTCCGGGACCCGCACCGGCGAGAGCGCGTCCGCGAGGAACGCCTCGGACCAGGCCGGCCTCAGCGCCCCGCTCGTGGTCGCCTCCTTGCCGCGTACGCCGTCACCTCGCGAACGACGCGCAGCGCGAGGCGGTGCTCGGCCTCGCCCATGCGCTGCAGGTCGGCGAAGAGCCCGGCCAGCTCGAGGAGGTCGGCGCTCACCGGCGGCACCTCGTCACCCGCCCGGTCCGCGGCCGCGGCGAGGTCGGTGCCGTCGCCGGCGGCGCGGGCGAGAGTGGCGAGCAAGGTGCGGCCGAGGTCGCCGAGCGCCCGCTCCGTGCGTAGCGTGAGCGCGGTCTGGTCGGCGAAGACCGCCAGCAGCGCCATGTCCTGCTCGGCGCCGGGCCGGCCATCGTCACGGTCCAGCAGGGTCATGACCCCGAGCACGCGGTCTCCGTCGTTGACGGGGACGGCGAGCATCGCGCGCGGCACATAGCCCGTGCCCTCGGCGACGTCGCGGGCGAACCGCGCGTCGGACTCCAGGTCGCTGATGGCCACCGGCTGCCCCGACATCACGACCCAGCCGGCGATGCCCGTGCCCGAGGGCAGCCGCATCCCGGTCACGTCGTCCTCGCCCTCACCCGACGCCGTCGTGTAGACCAGCTCGCTGTCGTCCTCGGTGAGCAGCGCGATCGAGCAGGCCCGGGCGCCGAACAGCTGGCGCGCCGATCGGGTGATGGTCGCGAGCAGGCGGTCGGTGTCGACAGGGCGTACGGCGGGGCCGAGCACGCCGGCCAGCCGGGCGAGGTCGGCCAGCAGCGACTGCGCCGTCGGGTCCGCCACCGCCCCCCCTTCCGGTCTCGCCACCGGAGCCCCTGACCTGGGCCCACGACGTCAGGACCAGGAAGCTACCGGAGAGGGACGCCGGGGATCAGGCTCCTGCCGCGAGCGTCTGCTGCACGGTGTCCAGGATGGTCGTCGCCGCGAGCGGGCCGCCCGCGCTCATCCAGGCCGAGCCGTCCACCGGCACGATCCGGTGAGCCGTGTAGGCCTTGAGGCTGGTGAAGCCCGGCGACTGGCCGGCCTGGACCAGCGCCTTCGCGCTCGCCTCGGCGCCGGTGCCCGTCTGGCTCGCTCCGCCGCCCGGCCCCGCGCCGCCGCCGCCGAGCGTGCCGAAGAAGACCCAGTCGGCGTCGATCTCCTGCAGGTTCTCCAGGCTGATCGGCACCGAGTGGCCGGGCCCCTCCATGTTCTGCGAGGCGGGACGGGCGAGGCCGAGGTCCGCCACGACCTTGCCGGGCAGGAGCTCCTTCATCAGCACCTGCGGCTGGCCCGACCAGCGCACGATGCTGACGGTCGCGCCGGCGTTCGGGCCCAGTGCGCCCTTGATCTGCTCGACCCGGGCCTCGTAGTCGGACAGGACCTTCTCCCCCTGCGCCGCGCGCCCGAGGGCGTCGGCCTGCGCCGTGAAGGCGGTCTTCCAGTCTTGGCCGCTCACGCTCACGAAGACCGTCGGGGCGATGCCGCGCAGCTTGCCGATCACGGACTCGTCCGAGGACGTCGTTCCGTCCACGAGGATCAGGTCCGGCTGGAGCGCGGCGATCTTCTCCAGGTCCGGGGAGCCGATGGTGGCGACGACGGGAATGTCCCCGGCCCGGTCGCCGAGGTACGCGGGCACGCTGCCCTGGCCACGGCCGTTCGTGGTGCCCACGGGTGTCACGCCGAGCGCGAGGGCGCCGTCGAGCGTCGGCTCGCTCAGTGCGACCACGCGGGACGGCGCGGCCGGCACCTGCACCTCGGCGCCGGAGGCGTCGGTGATCGTGCGGGTGCCGGCGGCCGAGGACGCGGCCGACGCGCTGTCGGAGCCGTCACCCGTCGAGCACCCGGTGACGGCGACGGCGGCGAGGGTGGCGCCCGTGACAGCGACGAGCAGCCGGGGAAATCGCGAGACCCACATGAGGCGACAGCTTAACCGAAAGGTTAGGCATGCCTTACCTCATCCGGCTCAGGCTCCTCGGAGCAGAGCGGTCAGCCCGTCCGCGATGCCGCCCCGCCAGCACGCCTGGTCGTGCCCGCCGCAGAACTCCCGGTAGTCCACCGTGTAGCCGCGCCCGCGGAGGGCGTCGCGCAGTCGCCGGGCCGGCTCGAGGCTGACCCACTCGTCGGTGCCGTTCTCGAGGTAGAACCGCACCGGTACGGACGCGCGCTCCCGCACCCGCCGGGTGAGCGCTTCGGGCGGAACGCCGTCGGGGTTGGCGCTCGGCCACCACCAGGAGCCGGACTGCGCCAGCACCGCGCCGAGCCTGTCCGGGTGCTCCAGGGCTGCGTACGCGGCGGCGAGGCCCCCGAGGCTCTGCCCCGCGACGACGGTGCGCGCCGGGTCCTCTGTCGCACCGAGCGAGGCGGACGCCCAGGGAGCAAGCTCCGTGGCGAGGAAGCGGGTGAAGCTGTCCGAGCAGGACAGGTCTCGGAAGCGGGCTTCTCTGGTCCCGGCTTCCGGCATGACGGCGACGAGCGGTGGGACCGCTCCGTCGGCGATCAGGTTGTCCAGGGTCGGCACGATCGAGAGCCGGTGCAGCCACATCTCGCCGTCGAGCAGGACCAGGAGGGGCAACGCGCTCCCCGCAGGGGCTGCCGGGGTGTACGCCCACACCCGCCGGGAGCCGAGCTCAGCTCCCTGCACGTCGTGCTCGACCACCTCGCCGCGCGGGACGCCTGGGCGGGCGCGGAGGTATGCCTGCGCCGGGGCCTGCGGGAGCTCGGCCACCGAGCGGGCACCCACACCCGGGGGCTGAAGCAGGATTCGGCAGTTGTATGGGTCGGGCAGGCCCGCGCGGGACGCCAGCTCGCGCAGCGCGGCCGTGTCGCCCGCCGGGCCGGGTGCGAAGACGTAGCTGCCCCGCCACCGGGTCGGCAGCCGGTAGGACAGGTGCCACACGTCGGTCCCGGGCACCCGCTCCATCAGGCTGCGCTCGAGGTGGCTGCGGTCGGTGAGCTTGTTCGCCAGCAGCAGCACGCGTCCCGCTTCGCCCCGCCAGAGGAACGTGGCGACGCACTCGTCCGGGCTGCCCGCGGGCTCGAGCAACGGAGTGCCGGCCGCCTCGGCCTCGTCCCACAGACGCTGCACGGCATGAGGGTCGTCCTCGAGCTCCCGGCGGAGCCGGGCGATGCGGGCGCTGGCGCAGACGGGTGCCGGCTGCGGGCGGGGCGTGCGGGGCGGGACCGACCCGGGCGGCAGCCCGGCCGACCGATCGCGCATGGCGCACCTTCCTCCGGACCGGCTGCGCAGCGTACCCAGGAGAATGTGCGGGTGGCAGACGCGTTGACCTTCTTCCCCGCCCGTGAGCGCACGGACCTGCTCGCCGCCCCGGTGGCGGCGGCGATCGCCGCCTGGCCCGCATCGACGCCCGTCGACGACGTCGAGGTGGCCGAGATCGACGCGACCGCGGCGGACACCGCGGAGTTCTGCGAGCGCTACGGCGTGGGCCTCGACGAGTCGGCCAACTGCGTCGTCGTCACCGGCAAGCGCGAGGGCGAGGAGCGCTTCGCCGCCTGCATGGTCCTCGCGACGACGCGGGCCGACGTCAACAACGTCGTCCGCCGCCGGCTCGGGGTGCGCAAGGCGTCGTTCGCCCCGATGGAGACGGCGGTCTCCCTGACCGGCATGGAGTACGGCGGCATCACCCCGGTCGGCCTGCCCGCGGGATGGGCGCTCTACGTCGATGCCGCCGTCGCCGCCGCACCGCGGGTCGTCGTCGGAAGCGGGATACGTGGTTCCAAGCTCTGGCTCCCGGGCGCCGCCCTCGCCGCCCTGCCGGGCGCCGAGGTCGTGGAAGGGCTCGGGCGCCCCGTCGCGTGACCGTCAGCCGGCGTCGCGGATGACCCCGAACAACGAGGCCGGGCCGTCCAGGACGTACGACTCCCCCTCGAGCAGCTCCAGGAGCACGGACTCGTCCGGCTCCACCTCCTCGTCCCCGAAGACGGGCACGAGCAGCGAGCCCTCGGTCTCACCCGCGGGCACGTCGAGGAACGCGATGGGGGCGTAGTCGTACCACTCGGTCGCGGTGCCGCCTGCCGCCCGCGCGGAGACCTCGACGGGAAGGCCGCTCGGGGCCGACAGATGGGCCGGGAAGGCGAGGTACGCGACCGGCATCGGCTCGTCCGGCAGGCCGAGGGGCGGCTCGACGGCCTCCGCGAACCCCGACACGGTCAGCAATGGCGGGGGCTCCTCGTCGACGAGCCGGACGAGGCCGAGCGGGTCCGCGACGGCGGCCTCCTCGACGCCGCTCGCGACGACCACGATCTCCTGGAAGCCCCCGTCGTCGACGGTGTTGCCGGTCACCTCGATCGGCACGTTCGTCGCGGCCGTCCCGGGCGCGATGTCGACGGCGCCGGAGAAGGCGAGCTCGCCCGTGAGGGGCCGGTAGGCGTCCACCCACATCGAGACCGGCACGGAGGAGGGGCGGGAGAGCCGCACCGGGACCTGCAGGGTGCGTGTCCCGGAGTCGCCTTCGGCCTCGGTGACGTCTCCGACGGAGACCTGCGGCAGGGTCGTGGGGGCTGGCCTGCCCTCGTCTGGTGAGGCGAAGGCGAGATCAGCGATGTACGCCTCCCCCGTCCCGTCTGGTGTCAGGATCTCGACGGCCGCGAGCCGGTGCAGGTCGACTCCGCGCACCTCGTCGAGCGAGACGTGGACCTGGCGCAGCATCAGCTTCGGGAGGATGGGGAAGTCGAGTTCCCCTGTCGGAGGCTCGCCGGGCAGCGGCGTCAGCGCGGGGCTGAGCGCGGGGACCGGGAGGTCCGTCGTCCGCCCGCGCGTGTCGGTGAGCCGCAGGACGAGCGGGACGGGCGCGGTGGCCGTCTCGCCGGGCGCCGCCCGCAGGACGAGCGCGTCGTACCTGTCGGCCCGTCGGGCGGGGCCCGACAAGGGCACCCGCACGGAGCCGTGGCCGCTCCAGCGCAAGTGCAGGGCAGGGCTGGCCGGCCGCCCGAGGGCGATGGCCGACGGCCCCCAGTCCGGCAGGACGTACGTCGGGGTGCGCGTCGTGCACGGCGGCAGCGGGTGCGTGCCCGTCCCGGGCGGCTCCTCGATGCCCGGAGCCAAAGCCCCACCGCAGATCTCGCCTGTCACGGCGCCGGACAGGACGGCCGGGGCCACGGACTCGTCGAAGCGGGCGAGGTCGAGCCGCTCGTCCGCGGGCTGCTGAGCGGCCGCGACGTCGACCACGGCTCGGCCGATGCCGGCCGGGCGGGCGGCGGAGCCGTCGAAGTACGGCAGGAACGAGCGCTCGTCGGCGAGGTGCAGCCGGAAGAACGCCTCCGCGTACCCGGCGCCCACCGCCCGCTGCTCCGCGGCGGCCAGCCTGGTCGGGGCCGCGGCGCCGCACGTCGGGTCGTCGTTGTCGATGTCGGCGAACTCCCAGTCGTCGATCGACGGCGCAGCCGACAGTCCCGGGGTCCACTCGGTGTTGAAGAAGTTGTGGTTGGCGCCGTGCACGAGCAGCGCCGACCGTGGCGCGCGGTCGCCCGTGACGGCGTACCTCGTGTCGTCGACGAGGTGAGCGCCCTGCAGGTCGAGGACGTCTCCGTCGCAGTACGGCAGCAGCACGC
Organism: Motilibacter deserti; assembly: GCF_011250635.1. Taxonomy (GTDB): domain Bacteria; phylum Actinomycetota; class Actinomycetes; order Motilibacterales; family Motilibacteraceae; genus Motilibacter_A; species Motilibacter_A deserti. Next base: position 50,558 of record NZ_JAANNP010000004.1, on the reverse strand, counting down.
TCATCGCCGTGCCCGGCAGGGTGAGCCGCAGGAAGTCGGTCGGCGCCAGCGGGAGCACGGCCCGGATCCCGTACGGCGTGGCCCGGGTGGCGTTCGCGAGGGCAGCGAGCACCACTCCCTCACCGCCACGGGAGTGGCCGAGCAGCCCGACAGTGTGCAGGTCCAGCTCCCCGTCGAGCACCCCGTCCAGCGGGTCGTCGCCCTTCTTGTCCCAGCGCGCGAGCAGGTCGAGGGTGGCCAGCACCAGGTCGGCGCGCGCCTGAGCGCCCGCGTCGGGCTCGCGGTGGTCCAGCGCGTTGACGGCGTTCGCGCTCACGGAGACGACGACGTGGCCCGCCGCGGCGAGAGCGTTGCCGATGTCGTCGTACCCGCCGTAGCTGGGCACCGGCGACCACCCGTCCGGGCACGGCCACTCCGGCAACGGCACCGGCTCGGGCACGTGCTCGGGGTCCGTGACGTAGCACGGCTCGTGCCGCCCGTGCAGCAGGACGACGACCGGGTGGCGCCGGCCCGGCAGGCCTTCTGGCCAGTACGCCCGGCCGCGCAGCTCGACGCGGGCTCCGCCCAGGGAGCTGAGCGGGAGCGCCTCGTCGCCGAGGTCGTAGTCGCGCGTGGAGACTCCGTCGGCCGCGACAGCCGCACTCGTCCGGGCCGCCGCCGTGCCAGCCCCCGGCGAGCCGCCGGGGCCTCCGGGCGAGGGCTGCCGTGCCGACGACAGCGGCGCCGACGACGGCAGCGCGGACGAGGACGGCGCCGACGCCGACCCGCTCCACGCGAGCTCCACGTCCTGCACGCCGACGAGCCGGCGATCTGTCACCGCCGAGAGCCGCCGCCCGTCGTCGGAGAGGACAGCCGGGCCTACCGGCCGGCCGTCGACCACCAGCCAGGGCAGCGCGTCCCGCACCGGAAGGCGCCCGACGTCGAGCGTGACCGCTGAGCCACCGGTGGCCGTGGCCGTGACCCGCCAGCCGAGCCCGCTGGCCGCTGGGTGGTGGGCGACGGGAGCGGCAGCGGCCAGCGTCGGGGCCGAGGGGAGCACGGCGGAGGCAGCGACGGCCAGCACCAGCCCGGTCAGGCGAGACGCCCTCCCCGCGCGCCCGGCTCGGAAGGACGGCGTGCTTCGGGGCATGTGCCTCACGGCTCCTCGCTAGACCGGGGCACAGCACGTTAGTAAGGCAGCGCCGGACGTACCAGAAGCTTTCGGGCAGACAGGTCCCCCGCACTTGCAGGCACGGTGACGGGCGACGGTCGAGCTGGCCGGTCGACGGCTCCGGCCTCCGGGGAGCCGCGGCAGGTCAGCGGGCGTCGCCGCCCGGTTGCCGCCCGAGCATCCCGCCGATGCCCTTGAGCGCCTCGCCCAGCTCGCTCGGCACGATCCAGACCTTGTTGGCGTTGCCCTCGGCGATCTTCGGCAGCACCTGGAGGTACTGGTAGGCGAGCAGCTTCTCGTCGGGGTCGCCGGCGTGGATCGCCTCGAAGACCTGGCCGATGGCGCGGGCCTCACCCTGCGCGCGCAGCACCGCGGCCTGCGCCTCTCCCTCCGCCCGCAGCACCGCCGACTGCTTCGCGCCCTCCGCGGTGAGGATGGCCGCCTGCTTCTGCCCCTCGGCCTGCAGGATCGCGGCGCGACGGTCACGCTCGGCGCGCATCTGCTTCTCCATGGAGTCCTGGATGCTGCCGGGCGGGTCGATGCTCTTCAGCTCCACCCGGTTGACCCGGATCCCCCAGCGCCCCGTCGCCTCGTCGAGGACGCCGCGGAGCTGGCCGTTGATCTGGTCGCGCGAGGTGAGCGTCTCCTCGAGGTTGAGCCCGCCGACGACGTTGCGCAGGGTGGTGACGGTCAGCTGCTCCACGCCCTGGATGTAGTTGGCGATCTCGTAGGTCGCGGCCTTCGGGTCCGTCACGGAGAAGTAGAGCACCGTGTCGATGCCCACCACGAGGTTGTCCTCCGTGATGACGGGCTGCGGCGGGAAGGAGACCACCTGCTCGCGCAGGTCGATGAGCGGACGCACCCGGTCGAAGAACGGCACGATCAGGGCGAGCCCGGGCTCGAGGGTGCGGTGGTAGCGCCCCAGCCGCTCGACGACGCCCGCGCGCGCCTGCGGAACGATGCGCACGGAACGGAAGAGCACCAGCAGCACGAAGAGCGCCAGCACCCCGACGACGATCCAGCCGATCATGCCCTCACTGACCTGTCGGTAGGACGACGGCGGTCGCGCCGTCGATGGAGATGACGTCGACCGTCGAGCCGGGCTCGACCGTGACGTCCGGAAGGTATGTGCGGGCCGACCAGACCTCTCCGGCGAGCTTCACCCGCCCAGTGCTCGCGTCGGTCCGCTCGAGCACGACAGCCTGCCGTCCCACGAGCGCCGCCGTGCCCGTGCGGGTCCGCGCGGCCGGGCGCAGATGGCGCAGCGCCACCGGCCGGACGGCCAGCAGCATCCCGAGTGCGGTCACGCAGGCGACGACGGCCTGCAGCACGGGCGGCGCGCCCAGCGCCGCGGCCACCGCGCCTGCCGCCGCGCCGACGGCGAGCATGAGGGCGACGAGGTCGAGGGTCAGCGTCTCGACGGCGGCCAGCACGAGCGCCAGCGCGAGCCACCCGGCCCACACGTGGTCTTCCAGCCAGCCCATGCGGGCATCGTAGGCACGCCGGGCCGGATTGGCCTCCCGCCGTCCACAGCCCTCGGCGCGAGGGGTCAGCCCGCGGCTCGAGCGCTCCAGCGCCCGTCGGCGTGGTCGACGCGCAGGCGCAGCCCGAAGGCGTCGGACAACGGCTCGGCGGTGAGCACCTCGTCCACCGGCCCTGCCGTCACGACGCGGCCGCCGCGCAGCAGGACCGCATGGGTGAACCCGGGCGGCACCTCCTCGACGTGGTGCGTCACGAGCACGAGCGCCGGGGCGCCCGGGTCGGCCGCCAACGCGGCCAGCCGGCGTACGAGCTCCTCGCGGCCGCCGAGGTCGAGGCCCGCCGCGGGCTCGTCGAGGAGCATCAGCTCCGGGTCGCTCATCAAGGCGCGGGCGATCTGGACCCGCTTGCGCTCGCCCTCGCTCAAGGTGCCGAAGCGGCGGTCGACCAGGTGCGCGGCGCCCATCGCCGACAGCAGGGCCTGGGCTCGGGTCTCGTCCACCGGGTCGTACGCCTCGCGCCACCGGCCGACCACCGCGTAGGACGCGGTGAGCACCACGTCGCGCACACGCTCGTCGGCGGGCAGCCGGGACGCGAGCGCGGCGCTGGCGAGCCCGATCCGTGGGCGCAGCTCGAAGACGTCGACGGCGCCGAGGGTCTCCCCCAGGATCTCCGCCGTCCCGCGGGTGGGGTGCAGCTGCGCGCCCGCCACCTGCAGCATCGTTGTCTTGCCCGCGCCGTTCGGCCCCAGCACGACCCAGCGCTCGCCTTCGCGGACCCGCCAGTCGACCTCGTCCAGGATCGGAGCGCCGCCGCGGACGACCGTGACGCCGGAGAGCCGCAGCACGTCGTCGGGCCCTGCGCCGCGGGCGCCTGCGTCGTCGGAAGAGGGCAGCCAGTCCGTCACGCCGCGCACCCTACCCACGGCCCTGACGGGGAGGACCCGACGCCCTGCCTGCGGACGCGCCTACGCTGTGACGCCGTGCTCGAACTGCCTCGGTCCGCCCGTCTCGCCGCGTGGGGAGGCGCCGTCCTGCGCGGCGACGCCAGCCCGGACGACGCCGTGGACGCGGTCGTCGGCGACGACACGCGGCATGTCGTGACCGGCCTCTCGGGCGCGGACGGCGAGGTGGGGCTGGCGCTGGCGCTCGGGCTCCTGCGTGTCGAGCGGGCCGGAGGGCTGGCGCTCGCGTTGCCGGTGCCCGGCGACCCGCGCGGCCTCGGGGGGCCCGCGGAGTTCACCACGGCAGCCGTGGACGCCGGCGAGGCGGTGGTCAGCGCGGGCAGCCCGGACGGCACGGCGTACGGCCTGCTGCCGGAGGTGGCCGCGCTCGGGTCGAGCGGCACCATGGTGCGCTGGCACGCCCGGCCGGTACGGCCCGTCCCCCTCGGCGCGCTGCCCGGGCTGCGCGAGGCCGAGGCCGAGCTGACGGCGGCGCTGCGCGAGGCCACGGAGGAGCTGGTCCGGCTCGACGTCGCGCGCTGGCGGCCCGAGGTCGGGGAAGCCCTCCTGCGGCTGCGCTCCGCGCCCCAGGAGGACGGCCTCGGCCCCGGCTACTCCCCGCGCGCCCGGCGCGTCCTCGGCACGGCGCAGCGGGTGGCCGCGATCGCCGCGCTCGCGACCGAGGAGCCCGGCGCGGCCGTCAGCGCAGGGCAGATGCGGCTGCGCAGCGCCGCGCTCGACCGGCTCGCGGAGGCGAGCCGCCGGGCGGTCGTGGCGGCGGTGAACTCGCCACTGGAGCCCGCCGGCTGACCCTCGCCCCCCGCCCGGGCTCACAGCACCGAGCGGTAGACCTCCAGCGTCCGCTGCGCGATCGAGTCCCACGAGAAGTGCTGGACGGCGCGCTCGCGGCCGGCCTTGCCCATCGCCTCGGCCCGCGCGGGGTCGTCGAGCAGGCCCTGGATGGTGCCGGCGAGGTCGCTGACGAACTGGGCGGGGTCGATGGGCGTGCCCGAGCCGTCGGCCACCTGGGCGATGGGCACCAGCAGCCCGCACTCGCCGTCGGCGACGACCTCCGGGATCCCGCCGGTCGCGGTGGCCACCACGGCGGTCTCGCACGCCATCGCCTCGAGGTTGACGATGCCCATGGGCTCGTAGATCGAGGGGCAGACGAACACCGTCGCGTGCGTGAGCACCTGGATGACCTGCGGGCGGGGCAGCATCTCCTGCACCCACACGACGCCGCTGCGCTCGCGCTTCAGCTCCCCGACGAGCGTCTCCACCTCGGCGGCGATCTCCTTGGTGTCCGGTGCGCCGGCGAGCAGGACGACCTGGACGTCGCGGTCCAGCCGCTCGGCCGCGCGCAGGAGATACGGAAGCCCCTTCTGTCGGGTAATGCGCCCGACAAAAACGATGTAGGGGCGCTCGCGCGAGATCCCGAGCCGCTCGAGGACGTCGGTGCCGGGGTCGGGGGCGTAGAGCTCTGTATCGATTCCGTTATAAACGACCTGGACGCGGTCCGGGTCCAGCGCGGGATAGGCCCGCAGCACGTCCTCGCGCATTCCGGCGCTCACCGAGATGATGGCGGCCGCCGACTCCAGCGCGGTCTTCTCGCACCAGGACGAAAGCGCGTAGCCGCCGCCGAGCTGCTCGGCCTTCCACGGCCGGTCGGGCTCGAGGCTGTGCGTCGTCGCGACGTGCGGGATGCCGTGCAGCAGGGAGGCGACGTGGCCGGCGAAGTTGGCGTACCAGGTGTGGCTGTGCACGAGCTGCGTCCCCGCGCAGTCGCCCGCGATCGCGAGGTCCACGGCCATCGTGCGCAGCGCGGCGTTCGCGCCGGGCAGCACCGAGGAGTCGTCGTACGCGGTGACGCCCTCCTCGTCGCGGGGCGCGCCGAAACACCTGACGCGCAGATCGGTCCCCGCTCTGCGCAGGGCGGCGGAGAGGTACTCGACGTGGACGCCGGCACCTCCGTAGACCTCGGGCGGGTACTCACGGGTCAGGAGATCAGCGCGCACGGGAGGGAGGTTAGACCCTCGACGCCGAACAGCAAGAGGGGCAAGGTGACTGAGGTCACCCAAGGAGGGGTAGCGTGCGGATCATGGCTGACGTCCTCGCGATCGTGCTGGCCGGCGGGGAAGGCAAGCGGCTGATGCCGCTGACCGCCGACCGTGCAAAACCCGCCGTGCCCTTCGGGGGCAATTACCGCCTGATCGACTTCGTCCTGTCGAACCTCGTGAACGGCGGGTTCCTCAAGATCGTCGTGCTGACGCAGTACAAGAGCCACAGCCTCGACCGCCACATCACGCAGACGTGGCGCATGTCGACGCTGCTCGGCAACTACGTGACGCCGGTGCCCGCGCAGCAGCGCCTCGGGCCGCGGTGGTTCGCGGGCAGCGCGGACGCGATCTACCAGAACCTCAACCTCATCGACGACGAGCGGCCGAAGTACGTCATCGTCTTCGGGGCCGACCACATCTACCGCATGGACCCGCGGCAGATGCTCCAGCAGCACATCGAGTCCGGCGTCGGGCTCACGATCGCCGCCGTCCGGCAGCCGCTGTCGCAGGCGGACCAGTTCGGCGTCATCGAGACCGAGAGCGAGGGGCCGGACGCCGGACGGCGCATCTCGCGGTTCCGGGAGAAGCCGAAGGACGCCATCGGGCTGCCGGACGCCCCCGACCAGGTCTACGCCTCGATGGGCAACTACATCTTCACCACCCGGGCGCTCGTCGACGCCGTCACCCGGGACGCGATGACGCCGGAGAGCAAGCACGACGTCGGCGGCAACCTGGTCCCGATGTTCGTCGACAAGGGCGACGCCCAAGTCTACGACTTCACCCAGAACGTCGTGCCCGGGTCGACCGAGCGTGACCACGCCTACTGGCGCGACGTCGGGACGCTCGACTCGTTCTACGACGCCAACATGGACCTCATCTCGGTCCACCCGGTGTTCAACATGTACAACTACGACTGGCCGATCCTGTCGATCTACGACCCGATGCCGGCTGCCAAGATCGTGCGTGGCGACGAGGGCCAGGAGGGCCAGGCGCGCGGGTCGATGGTCTCCCCCGGCGCGATCATCTCCGGGTCGTGCGTCTCGGACTCGGTGATCTTCCCGAGAGTGCAAGTCCGCAGCGGCGCCAACGTCTCGGCCTCGGTCGTGATGGACGACGTGGTCGTCGAGCGCGGCGCGGACGTGCGGCGCGCCATCCTCGACAAGGGGGTGATCGTGGCGCCGGGGGCGCAGCTCGGCATCGACCACGAGTACGACCGGGCCCGGGGCTACACGGTCTCCGAGTCCGGCATCGTGGTCGTGGGCAAGGGCCAGCGCGTCACGCCGTAGCGGCGCGACAGCAGGCCCGCCTCCAGCAGGAAGCGGTTCGAGGGCGCGGTCGGACGACACCGTGGTGGCGCCGGACCGGGCCCGCTGTCGTCCCGGCGCCGCCTCCTGTTCCTGAGCGGGCTCGGCAGCGCGGAGAGACGACAGACGCGCGCTTCGGCGGGACGGTCAACACTTGCCCGCGGGCACCGCCGGTAGCCTGCGGCCGTGCCCGCGCCTCGTACCTTGCTCGTCACCCTCACCGGCACGGACCGTCCCGGTGTGACCTCCCGCCTCTTCGGCGCCCTCGCGGCCGCAGACGTGGGTGTGCTCGACGTCGAGCAGGTCGTGATCCGCGGCCGGCTGCTGCTGGGTGCGCTGCTCGAGGCCCCGGGCCCGGCGCAGGCAGCGTCCGTGTCGGCGGCGATCGAGGCGGTGGCGGCGGACCTCGGCATGGAGGCCGTCGTCTCGGCGGAGGCCGACGAGGAGCCCGAGGCGCTCGGCACCCGGAGCCTGGTCACCGTCCTCGGGCAGCCGCTCGTCCCCGCCGCCTTGTCCGCCGTCACCGGGCGCATCGCTGACAGCGGGGCGAACATCGACCGCATCAAGCGCATCGCGCGCTACCCCGTCACGGCCGTCGAGATGGAGGTGTCCGGCGCGGACCCGCTGCGGCTACGCACGGTCCTCGCCCGGGAGGCGGCGCTGCAGGGCGTCGACGTCGCCGTGCAGCGCGTGGGCCTTCACCGCCGCGGCAAGCGGCTCGTGGTGATGGACGTGGACTCCACGCTCATCCAGGGCGAGGTCATCGAGATGCTCGCCGAGCACGCCGGGGCCGCTGCCGAGGTGGCAAAGGTCACCGAGGCCGCGATGCGCGGCGAGCTGGACTTCGCGGCCTCGCTGCACGCCCGGGTCGCCCTGCTCGCCGGGCTGCCGGAGTCGGTCTTCGACGAGGTACGCGCCGCCGTCCGTCTGACCCCTGGCGCACGCACCCTGGTCCGGACGCTGAAGCGGCTCGACCACCGGGTCGCGGTCGTGAGCGGCGGGTTCAGCCAGGTCGTCGACCCGCTGGCGGCCGAGCTCGGCCTGGACTTCGCCGCCGCCAACACGCTCGAGGTCGTCGACGGCAAGCTCACCGGGCGGATCGTCGGCGACGTGGTGGACCGCGCCGGCAAGGCCGTGGCGCTCGAGCGCTTCGCCCGTGAGTGCGACGTGCCGCTGGCCCAGACCGTGGCGATCGGTGACGGCGCCAACGACCTCGACATGCTGGCGCGCGCCGGCCTCGGGGTCGCCTTCAACGCCAAGCCGGTCGTGCGCGCCGCCGCCGACACCGCGGTCACCGTGCCGTACCTCGACGCGGTGCTCTACCTGCTCGGGATCCCGCGCGAGGAGGTCGAGGAGGCCGACGCGGCCGACCCGGGCGCCGAGGCCGGCAGCGCCGCGGCGAGGGGCTAGGCTGCGCCGCTCCCGCCCGCAGTGCTGACCCAGGAGCGCCCGTGATCCGCAACGTCGTCCTCGGCAAGGTGCACCTCGGCTCGGACGCGGCGCTCCTCGACGAGGGGCTCGCCCGGATCTCCCAGCTGCAGGTCGACGGGATGCTGTCGATCGCCGCGGGCCGCGACGCCGGGCTGCGCGAGGGCAACTGGGACTACGTCATCACGGCGGACTTCGTCGACGCGGCGGCCTACCGGCGCTACGACCTCGACGAGGAGCACAACCGGCTGCGTCGGGAGTTCTTCGCCGTGGTCTCGGCCGAGATCGCGCGCGCGCAGTTCGCCTACTGAGCTTCCTACCGGCCTGCCCGCTGACCTGCAGAGCGCTTCACCGAAGCGCGAGACGTGAACTGCGCCGCGGGCGATCGATCAGCCCTCGGCGCGCGGCGTCGCCGCCGTCACCAGCCGGCACGAGAACGAGGGCGTGTCCGCCCACGCGGACGGCACCTCGATCACCGCGATGCCCGCGGTGCGCAGCTGGGCCGGCTGCCCGGTCAGCTCGCTGACCAGCTCGCTCACCGAGGGATTGTGCCCGACGACGAAGGTGAGGTCCGCGTCGTCGTCGAGGCCCCGCACGAGCCGGAGCATGTCGCCGAGCGAGGCCTCGTAGAGGCTCTCCTCGTAGACGATGGAGGGGACGTCGTCCCCGTGCACGGCGATGAGCCCCTCGACCGTCTCGGCGGTGCGGCGTGCCGGCGAGGTGACGATGAGGCCGGGCTTGCCGACCGTCTCGTGCAGCCACCGCCCGGCCGCCTTCGCGTCCTCACGACCGCGCGGCAGGAGGGGCCGCGCGAAGTCGTCGGTGGCGATCGGGCTGTCGGCCTTGGCGTGGCGCACGACGACGAGGGTGGGCATGCGCTCAGCCTGCCATCCGCGCCGCCGTGCGCCGACCGCGGGTGGATCAGGCGCCGACGGCGTGCACCCCCCCGTCGACGTGCACGATCTCGCCCGTCGTCGCGGGGAACCAGTCCGAGAGCAGCGCCACGATCGCGCGGGCGGCGGGGTCCATGTCCTCGACGTTCCAGCCGAGCGGCGCCCGGTCGTTCCACACCCCGGTCAGCTGGTCGAAGCCGGGGATGTGCTTGGCCGCGGTGGTGCCCAGCGGCCCGGCGGAGACCAGGTTGACGCGTACGCCCTGCTTGCCGAGGTCGCGGGCGAGGTAGCGCGCGGTCGACTCGAAGGCCGCCTTGGCAACGCCCATCCAGTCGTACTGCGGCCAGGCGACCGTGGCGTCGAAGTCGAGCCCGACGACGGAGGCCCGGTCGCCGAAGAGGGGCTTGCAGGCCATCGTGAGCGACTTCAGCGAGTACGCCGACGTGTGCACGGCCGTCGCCACGTCCTCCCACGGCGTCTCGAGGAAGCGGCCGCCGAGGGCGGACTGCGGCGCGAAGGCGATCGCGTGCACGACCCCGTCCAGCCCGTCGACGTGCTCGCGCAGCCGGTCCGCCAGCGAGTCCAGGTGCGCCGTGTCGGTCACGTCGAGCTCGAGGACCGGCGCGGGCTTCGGCAGCCGCTTGGCGATGGCCGAGGTGAGGCGCAGCGCCTTGCCGAAGGAGGAGAGGACGACCTCGGCGCCCTCCTCCTGCGCGATGCGCGCGGCCGAGAAGGCGATCGAGCTCTCGACCAGCACGCCCGTGACGAGAAGGCGCTTGCCCTCGAGGATTCCCACTGCGATCGCTCCTTCTGTTCGTGTGGTGTCGGTGGCCCGTCGATGGCCCGACAGTGGCCCGTCGAGTCGCCCGTCAGTGGCCCATGCCCAGGCCGCCGTCGACCGGCAGCACCGCGCCGGTGACGTACGCGCCCGCGGGCCCGGCGAGGAACCCGACCACGCCGGCGACCTCCTCGGGCGTCGCCAGCCGGCCGAGCGGCACCGAGCCGAGGATCTCGGCCTTGCGCGCCTCGCTGAGCACGGCGGTCATGTCGGTCTCGACGAACCCCGGGGCCACCACGTTGACGGTGATGCCGCGCGAGCCCACCTCGCGGGCCAGCGAGCGGGCGAGGCCGACGAGCCCGGCCTTGGACGCGGCGTAGTTGACCTGCCCGGCGCTGCCGGTGAGCGCCACGACCGAGCCCACCAGCACGATGCGCCCGCGGCGCAGCCGGAGCATGCCCTTCGTGGCCCGGCGCGCGACGCGGAACGCGCCGGTGAGGTTGGTGTCGAGCACGTCGCTGAAGTCCTCGTCCGGCATGCGCATCACCAACTGGTCGCGCGTCACGCCGGCGTTGGCGACGGCCACCTCGACCGGGCCGGCGGCCTGCTCCGCGGCGGCGAAGGCGGCGTCGACGTCCGCGCTGTTCGTCACATCGGCCCGGACCCAGGTCACGCCGTCCGGCGCGCCGGCCGGCGGCTCCCCGGAGCGGTACGTGGCCGTGACGTTGTCACCGGCCGCGGCGAAGGCGTGCACGACCGACAGCCCGATCCCGCGGTTGCCCCCGGTGACCAGCACGGACCGGCTCATCGCACTCCTTCGTCGACCTGTGGCGGAGGGTGGCCGCCTGTGCTCGAGCCGCCGGCCTCGCGCCGCCGCGGCTCCCCCTGTGCGCCCGGGACCCTACCGGCAGCGCGGGCTTCGCGGGCAGGCGGGCGCGGCTCCCGGCGTGCCATCCGGGCAGAGCGGACGTAGCGTTGACGGCGTGGCAGGCGGCAGCCGGCGGACCCAGCCGGTCTATCAGATCACCGGTGCGGCGCGCGGGCTCCAGGAGGACCAGGGCGGCCGGGCACGGCGCTACGCCATCTCCATGGGCATCCGGACCGTCTGCTTCCTGCTCGCGGTCGTCACGGACGGCTGGCTGCGGTGGGCGTTCGTCGCCGGCGCGGTGGCACTGCCCTATCTCGCGGTCGTGTTCGCGAACGCGGGGCGGGAGACCGTGAAGGACCTGCCGGGCACGATCCTGCGCCCGGACCGGCGCGCCATCTCGGCTGGTCCGGCAGCACCACTGGACAAGGGGCGTTCGGAGGGCTGACCTCGGCGCCGGTTAGTGCTTCACTGCTCCTACGCGCTTCGCACCCCCGTCGGAGCGTGTGGTGCGGTGCCGGGCGGCCTCCCCCGTGGCAGCCCGGCATCGCCCCCGGGGCAGCGCAGCTGCTCCCGGGGGCCTGCCGAGCCCGGCTCAGCCGACGTGGACGACCGCGTCCGTCGGCAGCTCCTCCTTCGTCACCCGCACCAGCGCCAGGACGACGGCGGCAGCCAGCGCGAGGATCGCGGCGCCCCACCAGAACGCCGTGCTGTATCCGTGCACGAACGCCTCGAACTGCAGCGCGGGGCTGGGCGCGTGGCTCTCCAGGTAGCTCGTGACCGAGCTGGAGTAGAACGAGCTCAGCAGCGCCGTGCCGACCGCGCCGCCGACCTGCTGCGTGGCGTTGATGAGCGCGCTCGCGGCGCCCGCGTCGTGCTCCTCCACTCCGACCAGGGCGACGTTGGACAGCGGCACGAACAGCAGGCCGAGCCCGATGCCGATGAGGACGAGCCCCGGCAGGACGTGCGTGGCGTACGCGCTCTCGACGCCGATCTGGGACAGCACGGCCATGCCGGACGCGGCGACGAGGCCGCCGGCGGCCATGAGCGGCTTCGGTCCCGTACGCGTCATCATCGCGGTCGCGAAGCCGGCGGTCGCGAGCACGGCCGCGGTCAGCGGGAGCGAGGCGATGCCGGACTTGATCGGGCTGTAGCCCAGGACGATCTGGAAGTAGAAGGTCAGGAAGAGCAGCGCGCCGAGCAGGCCGGCGCCCGCGAGCAGCGAGGCGATGTAGGTGCCGCCGCGCGAGGGGTGCAACGGGATCCGCAGCGGCAGCAGCGGGTGGTTGCTGCGCTTCTCGATGACGACGAAGACCGCGAGCAGGACGACGCCGGCCGCGATGAAGCCGAGCGAGACCGCCGAGCTCCAGCCGTACGCCTCCTCGCCGGCCTTGGTAAAGCCGTAGACCAGGGCGACGAGGCCGGCGGTCACGACGACCGCGCCGGGGACGTCGTAGCGGGTGTCGCCGTGGGCCTTGCTCTCGGACACCAGCGGAATGGCCGCGGCCACCGCGATGGCGGCGACGGGGATGTTGACGAGCAGGCACCAGCGCCAGTCGGCGTACTCGGTGAGGACTCCGCCGAGGACGAGGCCGATGGCCGCGCCACCGCCGGCGATGGCGCCGTAGACGCCGAACGCCTTCGCCCGCTCCCTGCCCTCGGTGAACGTGACGGTCAGCAGCGCGAGCGACGCGGGGGCCAGCAGCGCGCCGAAGACGCCCTGCAGGGCGCGGGCCGCGTACAGCTCGAAGCCGGTCTGCGCGAGGCCGCCGACTGCGGACGCGATCGCGAAGCCCGCCATGCCGACGACGAAGGTGCGCTTGCGGCCCCAGTAGTCGGCGATGCGCCCGCCGAGGAGCAGCAGGCCGCCGAAGGCCAGGGCGTACGCCGTGACGACCCACTGCCGGTCGACGTCGGAGATGCCGAGCTCGCGCTGCGCGTCGGGCAGCGCGATGTTCACGATCGTGCCGTCGAGCACGACCATGAGCTGGGCGAGGGCGATGACGGCGAGCGCCCACCAGCGGCGAGGGTCGGGTGGCGCCGCCTGCGTCGTGGGCGAGCCGGTTGCAGCAGTGGACACGCGGGTTCCTTACGTCGGATTGCAGGTACGCGCCGGAGCGCGGAAGGGGCCGCGCACGGCGCGGCAATGGAGCACCGCAGCGAGGCGGCGGTGCAGCCGGCCAGGGCTGCAGCCGATCGCGGCGGGTCAGCTCTGCCGCAGGACCGGCAGCAGCACGGTGTCGACGACCTCGGCGCAGAAGGCCTCGTCGACGCTCTGGCCGGCAGTCAGCCGGCTGAGCACGAGCGACGGGCCGATGTCGTGGAAGAGGCCCAGCTCGAGGGCGCGCGGGGCGAGCTCGCCGCGGGCGACGGCGCGCTCGACCAGCTGAACGCTCGTGCGCCGGTGCGGCTCGGCGAGCCGCTCCTGCACGGCGGCGCACATGCGCGGGTCGGTGCGGACGGCGTGCGCGACGGCGGCGAAGATCTCCGGCGCCCGGTCACCTCGGGTGAAGCCGAGCAGGAACGCCAAGAGGTCCCCGCGCAGCTCGCCCGTGTCCGGGAGGTCCTCCGGCCGGTGCTCGTGGGCGAGCGCCTCGACGATGAGCTCGGGCTTGCCGGCCCATCGGCGGTAGATCGTCGCCTTGCTCGCGTGCGCGCGCTTGGCGAGCGCGTCCATCGAAAACGCCTCGTAGCCCACCTCGACGAGCAGGTCCAGGGCGGCGCGGCAGAGCTCGGCCTCCCGGCTCGTGTCGTTCGGGGTCATCCCGGCCACCTCCCGGAGTACGGAACGGTTCCGTACTTCAGTACGGTACGGTTCCGTACTCCTGCAGTCAAAGCCGCAGCGCGGGCGTCGCCCGGACGGCGCAGGGAAGCGTCAGCCGCCGATCGCGGACATCGGCCGCGGCGGCTGCAGGAAGCCCGGCTCGTCGATGCCGTGCCCGGCCCGCTTGACCTGGACCGCACCGCGCAGCAGGTTCGCGATGGCCGCGTCGTCGGCCCCCGTCCGCAGGGCCGCCCGCAGGTCCACCTCGTCCTGGGAGAACAGGCAGTTGCGGACCTGGCCGTCGGCGGTGAGCCGGATGCGGTCGCACGCGCCGCAGAACGGGCGGGTGACCGACCCGACCACGCCGACCAGCCCGAGCAGCCGGCCCGCCTCGCGCACCACCCAGCGCTCGGCCGGGGCGCTGCCGCGGTGCGCCGGGTCCGGCTCGAGCTCGAGCTCGCGGCCCAGCAGCTCGAGGATCTCGGCGGCGGTCACCATCTCCTCGCGCTTCCACCCGTGCTGGGCGTCCAGCGGCATCTGCTCGATGAAGCGCGGCTCGTAGCCCTCCCCCAGCGCCCAGCGCGTGAGCGCGGCTGCCTCGTCGTCGTTGACCCCGCGCAGCAGCACGGAGTTGACCTTGACCGGCGAGAGGCCCGCCGCGTGGGCTGCCGCGAGGCCGCGGAGGACGTCGTCGAGCCGGTCGCGGTGGGTGATGGCGCGGAACCGGGCGGCGTCGAGGGTGTCGAGCGACACATTGACCCGGTCCAGGCCGGCCGCGGCGAGCGGCGCGGCGAGCCGCTCGAGCCCGACCGCGTTCGTCGTGACCGAGAGCGCCGGCCGCGGGGTGAGCGCCGCGAGCCGCTCGACCAGCCCCACCAGCCCGCGGCGTAGCAGCGGCTCGCCGCCGGTCAGGCGCACGTCCCGCACGCCGAGGCCGACCGCCACCGACACGATGCGGACGACCTCGTCGTCGGTGAGCAGGTGCGGCTTGGGCAGCCAGTCCAGGCCCTCGGCCGGCATGCAGTAGGTGCAGCGCAGGTTGCAGCGGTCGGTGAGGGACACGCGCAGCGAGGTCGCGACGCGGCCGTACCGATCCGAGAGCATGCCCCCAGCCTAGGTACCGTCGAGGGGTGCTGCGCACCCTCCGGCAGCCGCGCTGGATCGGGCTGAGCGTGGTGGTCGTCATCCTGTGCCTGGTCTTCGCGCGCCTCGGGCTCTGGCAGTGGCACCGCGCGGAGGGCAAGTGGGCGTCCAACGACGCGATCGCCGCGGCCGCCCGCGCCGAGCCGGTCCCGGCGGGCGACCTGCTCGCCGTCGACGCCGAGCCGGCCAAGCGGGTGCAGTGGCGCCAGGTCACGCTGACGGGGACGTACCTCCCGGACAAGACCGTGCTGGTGCGCAACCGCAGCCAGGACGGCGAGCGCGGCTTCCACGTCCTCGTCCCGCTGCGGCCGGCCACGGGCCCCGTCCTCCTGGTCGACCGGGGCTTCGTGCCCGCCGGGGCGAGCGCGACGACCGCGCCCGACGTCCCCGCGCCGCCGTCCGGGACGGTGACGCTGGTGGGGCAGATCCGGGCCTCGGAGCCGTCGAACGAGCGCCAGTCCCGGCTCGAGCAGGTCGGCGGCTTCCCGACCGTCACCCGCATCGCCCCGACCCGGCTGGTCCCGCAGCTGTCGGTCGGCCAGGCGTACGCCGGCTACGTCCAGCGCTCGGCCGAGACCCCGGCGCCGGCGCAGGCCCCGCAGGCGCTGGACCTGCCCGAGGCCGACGTCGGCATCAACCTCGCCTACGCGTTCCAATGGTTCGTCTTCATCGGCGTCGCCCTGGTCGGCTGGTTCGTCCTGCTGCGCCGCGACGCGCGCGAGTCCGCGGAGGCCGACGGGGACGGCGCCGCGCCCGCCCCCCGCCCTGCGGTCGTCCCCTGACCGGATTCGGAGGTAGACAGGAAGAGCACGTCCGGCGCGTCGAGCCCCTCCTCGGCGGCCTCGGCGTTCTCCTGATGTACGTGATGTCGGACACAGGCCCTCCTGTCAGCAGGATGAAGGAGGTGGGCGGAGTGGGAGAGATCTCCCGCCGGGTGGCCGAGCAGGACCGCGGCGCGAGCGAGCACGTGTACGTGCCGGGACGCGTCCGGGTCGGGCCCCCGGGCGACGGCGAGCCCGGCGAGGACGACTGACCCGTACTCTTCGGTGTCTCCGGCTCGAGGTGAACGGTCTCCCGCAGCCGGGAGGCCGGATCGAGTGACGGAGGACTCAGCGGTGCGCGTGGTCTACAACAGCTTCAACGGGCGCTACTCGGACAGCCCGCGGGCCGTCCACGAGGCGCTGCTCGAGCAGGCGCCCGACGCCGAGCACTGCTGGCTGTCCGACCCCGAGCACGCCGCGACGTTCCCGGCGACCGTCGCGACGGTCGAGATCTACACCCCGGAGGCGGTGCGGGCGCTCGAGTCGGCCGACCTGGTCGTGTCCAACAGCCACCTGGAGATGGACTGGGCCAAGCGTCCCGGCGCGACGTACGTGCAGACCTGGCACGGGACGCCGCTCAAGCGCATCCACGCGGACGTGCTCTGGGGGCCGCCCGGGCTGCTCGAGCACCTGTCCGAGGACGTCGACCGCTGGGACGTCCTGCTCTCCCCCAACGCCTACAGCACGCAGGTGCTGCGTGGAGCGTTCCGCTGGGAGGGCGAGGTGCTGGAGACCGGCTACCCGCGCAACGACGTGCTGCGCTCCCCCGGTGCGGACGACATCCGCCGTCGCGTACGCCGCGAGCTGGGCGTCGAGGAGGGCCAGACGGCCGTGCTCTACACCCCCACCTGGCGCGACGACGCGTTCTGGGAGGGGGCGGTGGACGCCGACCCGCTCGCACTGGACGTCGACGCGGCCACCGCCGAGCTGGGGCCGGACGTCGTGCTGCTCGTTCGGCTGCACTACAAGCTCACCGGAAGGATGCGCCCGCGCACGTCTCCCCGGGTGCGCGACGTGTCGCACCACGCCGACGTCGCCGAGCTCTACCTCGCCGCCGACGCGATGGTCACCGACTACTCCTCGACGATGTTCGACTTCGCCGTCACGGGCAAGCCGCTGGTGCTGTTCGCCTACGACCTCGAGCGCTACCGCGACGAGCTGCGCGGCTTCTACTTCGACCCCACGGCCGACCCGCCCGGCCCGGTGGTGACCACGTCCGACGCGCTCGTCGAGCAGCTGCGGGACGTCGAGCGCGGGCACCGTGAGCACGCCGCCGCGTACGCCCGCTTCCGCGAGCGCTTCTGCCACCTGGACGACGGCCACGCGACGGAGCGGTTCGTCGACCGGTTCCTGCGCTCCTAGCGTGGGACGAGCGCTATCTCTGACAGCTAGCGCGGGCCGCCGACGAGCCCGCACTCGTAGGCGAGGATGACCAGCTGGACCCGGTCGCGGGCGTCGAGCTTGGTCAGCAGACGCGCGACGTGCGCCTTCGCGGTCGCCACCGTGATGACGAGCTCGTCGGCGATCTCGGCGTTGGACAGCCCACGGCCGACGAGGGCGAGTACCTCGCGCTCGCGCGGGGACACCCGCTCCAGCGCGGGCGCCGCGACGGGTCGGGACGGCCGGTCGACCAGGTCGGCGATCAGCCGGCGCGTCACCGCGGGGGCGAGCAGCGCGTCACCGGCCGCGACGACTCGGATGCCGTCGAGGATGGCCTCCAGCGGCATGTCCTTGACGAAGAACCCGCTCGCCCCGGCGCGCAGCGCGCCATAGACGTACTCCTCGTCGTCGAACGTCGTCAGCACAGCCACTCGCGTGCGGGTGGGCTCGGCCAGGATGCGGCGCGTCGCCTCGATGCCGTCGAGCCGGGGCATGCGGACGTCCATCAGGACGACGTCGGGCTGCAGCTCGCGCGCGGCTGCCACCGCTTCAAGGCCGGTGCCCGCCTCGGCGACCACGGCGAGGTCGGGCTGGTCGGCGATGAGCACGCGCAGCCCGGCGCGGACGAGCGGCTGGTCGTCGGCGAGCACGACCCGCAGGGCCCGGCCCACCGGCTCGAGCTCCGCGACGTCATCCATACCGCCGCCGCTCGTCACGCCGGTCCGTCCGGCAACGGGAGCCGTGCTGTGACGCGGAACCCGCCCTCGGCCCGCGGCCCCGCCCGCAGGTCGCCGTGGAGCAGGTCGACGCGCTCGCGCATGCCCACGAGTCCGAAGCCCGGTTCGGTCGTCCCCGTGCCCGCCCCCGAGTCCGCCACGTCGACGGTCAGCGCGTCCTCGCCCTGCACGACGGTGACCACGCAGTGGTCGGTGGCGGCGTGCCGCACCACGTTCGTCACCGCCTCCTGCACGATCCGGTACGCCGCGAGCTCGATCTCGCCAGGAGGGGCCCGCCGCTCCCCCTCCCATCTCAGCTCGACGGCGACGCCGGCGTCCGCGGCCCCGGCAACGAGCCGTTCGAGGCCGTCGAGGCCGGGAGCCGGGGCGTACGCCGCCTCGTCCCGGCCGGCGCCGCCCTCGCTCGCACGCAGCGACGTCACCGTGCGACGCAGCCCGGCGAGCGTCTCCCGGCTGGTCTGCTCGATCGTCGTCAACGCGTTGCGCGCCTCCTCCGGCTGGGTGTCGAGAACCCGGCTGCCGACCCCGGCCTGGATGGCGATGACGCCGATGCTGTGGGCCACGGCGTCGTGCAGCTCGCGCGCGATCCGCAGCCGCTCGGCGATCACCGCCTCGTGCGTCGCCTGCTCCCGCAGCAGGGCGGCGTGCCGGCGCCGCTCGAGCACGGTGTAGCCCGCGAGCCAGGCCAGCGCCAGCAGCACGGCGAGGAAGGTCTCGGCGACGACCACGTCCAGGCCCCCCGCGACACCCTCGGACGGGCGGCCCGGCAGCAGGGCGCCGACGGCGACTAACGCTACCGCCGCGACGGTCAGCGACCGGCGCGGCGGTAGCAGCGCCGACACGAGGGCCAGGGCCGCGGCGACCGCGAGCAGCTGCAGGACGGGCGCCAGCCCGTCGTCGCTGAGGAACAGCGCGACCGGCAGGACGGCGAGCTGCACGACGAGCATCGCGACCGGGTGACGGCGCAGCGCGACACCGGCCGCCCAGCAGAACGCGACGAGCACCAGGGACGGGTCGTCGAGGACCGCGCCGGCGTACCCCGCCAGCGCCGCCAGGAGCAGGGTGCAGAGCAGGGCTACGGCCACCAGGCGCGCCGCGACGACGTGGACGGGCCGCCGGCCCGGAAGCCTCGCCCGGGCCGCCTCGGGCCACCGTGGGAGCACGCGCCGGAGCGTAGCCGCGCACAGCGCGGGCGCACATCCGCCTCGGGGCGTACTCCCGGAGGCGAGCGCCCGCCCCGTCCTGTGGCCCGTGGCCCGACGCCCGCCGGAGCCTGCCTCGCGACGGTGACGCCATGCCGACCTGCCTGCTCTCGTTCCCGCGCGGCGTCCGCGTCCTCCTCGCCATCGAGCTCGTCGCCCTCGTCGTCTTCGCCGCTGTGTACGAGTCCCTCGACTTCTCCATCTATCGCGGAGGCGGTGCCGCCGTCCTTCAGGACGCTCAGCTCTACCTCGCGCAGATCGACGAACACTGGTTCACTTATCCGCCGTTCGCCGCACTGCTCTTCACTCCTTTGACATGGGTGCCGGAGACCGCCGCGCGGCTCTGCTGGGACCTCGCCTCGGTCGCGGCCCTCGCCTACTCCTGCCGCGTGGGCCTGCGCCTCGCCGGGCTCGGGGCACGCCCGCCGGCCGTCCTCGCCGCCGTCGCGGCCACGCTGCTGCTCGAGCCCGTCTGGCACACGCTGTTCCTCGGGCAGGTGAACCTCCTGCTCATGGCCCTGGTGCTGCGCGACGTCGAGCGGGTCTCCTCCGGCCGCCCGGCCGGGATGTGGATCGGCCTCGCGGCCGCGGTCAAGCTCACCCCCGCGGTCTTCGTGCTCCTGCTGCTCGCTGCCGGCCGTGCCCGCTCGGCGCGCAACGCCGTCGTCGCGTTCGTCGCCGCCTCCGCCGCTGCGTGGGCGCTCGCGCCCGGCGCGTCCGCCACGTTCTGGGGCCGCTACCTCGGCGACACCAGCCGGGTCGGCGCGACGTACGTGTCCAACCAGTCGCCGTTCGGGGTCGCCGCGCGCGTGTTCGGCCGGGCCGCCGAGGTGCCGTCGGCGTACCTCCTGCTGCCGGCCCTCGCCGGGGCCCTCGGGCTGGCGCTCGCCGCGGCGTACGCGCGTCGTGAGGACTGGCTGGCCGCCGTCGTCGTCACGGCGGCCACCGGCCTCGCCGTGTCGCCGATCTCCTGGACGCACCACTGGGTGTGGGTCGTCCCCGCGCTGGCGCTGCTGCTGCGGGAGGGGCGGCGCCGGGCGGCGCTCGCCGGCTTCGCGCTCTTCGCGGCTGCGCCGATGTGGTGGGCCCCCGGCCCACCCCGCGAGCCCGAGCGGCCGGCGTGGTGGCTCTCGCAGCTGGTCGCGGACGCCTACCTCGTCGCCGCGGTGCTGCTGCTCCTGCTGCTAGCTCGAGTGCCCGGGCCGGCTCTCGCGCGCGTGGAGGGCGACCAGCGCCGGAAGCACCTCGCCGATCGGGGCCCGGACGACGGCGTCCGCGGAGTCGTCGTAGGCCGTCTCGCCCTGGTTGAGCACCACGAGCGCGGCGCCCGCGGCCTCCGCGGCACCGGGCAGGGAGGCGGCGGGCAGCACCTGCAGGGTCGTGCCGACGGCGAGGAAGAGGTCGCACGAGCGGGCGGCGTCGAAGGCCCGGGCGAGGACGCCGGGGTCGAGGTCCTGGCCGAAGCTCACCGTGGCGGACTTGAGCATGCCGCCACAGACGAGGCAGGCAGGGTCCTCGTCCCCCGCGACTACCCGCTCGAGCGCCTCGCCCATGGGGACGTGCCGCCCGCAACGCAGGCACTCGGCTTCCCACATCGTCCCGTGCAGCTCGAGGACGAGCTCCGGTGAGCTGCCCGCGCGCTGGTGGAGTCCGTCGATGTTCTGCGTGATCAGCGTCCGCAGGCGTCCCTGCCGCTCGAGCTCGACCAGGGCCCGGTGGCCGGCGTTCGGCCGCGCCGTCCGCGCGGCGTTGTCCCGCCGCAGCTGCCACGACCGCCTGCGCAGCTCCGGGTCGGCGACGTACTCGTCGATGTCGAACATGCGCGCCGCAGAGGGGTCACGCGTCCACAGGCCGTTCGGGCCGCGGAAGTCGGGGATCCCCGACTCGGTGGAGATGCCGGCGCCCGTGAGCACCACGATCCGCTGCGCGCCGGCGACCAGGCCGGCCGCGCGCTCGATGCCGTCGTACGCCTGCACACCGACGACGCTACGTGGCTTCCGGCCGTCGCGCGCGACCGGCACGGCGGAGGTGCCGGCGGCGGGGAAGCCGGGAAGGATGTGCGGTCGTGACGCCGCCTGCCGACCTGCCCGCCGCGACGCCGCCGGGCGGCGCTCCGACCCGCGACGAGGACGGCTACGCCCCGCTCGCGGACTACGCCGGGATCGGGGACGGGCGCTCGGTCGCGCTGATCGCCAAGGACGGGTCGGTGGATTGGTGGGCGGTCCCCGACCTGCACGGCGTGCCCGCCTTCGCCGCGCTGCTGGACCCGCGCGAGGGAGGGTCGATCTCGCTGCGCCCCGACGAGCCGTTCACCGTGGAGCGCGGCTACGTCGGCGACACGAACGTCGTCGCCACCGAGTTCGTCACGCGCTCCGGGCGGGTCCGGGTCACCGACGCCCTCAACACCGGGGTGGCCGGCCGGCTGCCCTGGTCCGAGCTCGCCCGCCGCGTCGAGGGCGTCGAAGGGCACGTCCCGATGCGCTGGGAGGTGTCACCCGGGAGCGCGCTCGGGGTGCTCGCGCCCTGGGCGGACGAGCACGAGACGGGGCCGCTGCTGAAGCTGGACGACCTCACGATGGGCGTGCGGTGCGGCGACGTGGGCAGCCACGAGACGCACGGCAGCTCAGTCACCGGCCATTTCAGGACCGCGCCGGGGTCGCGCGGCGTCCTGGGTGTCGTGGCCACGTCGCGCGAGCCGCTCTACCTGCCCGGCGCCGACCAGCTGGACTCCCGGATCGATCGCACCGTCCGCGGATGGCAGGACTGGTCGGACACCCTCGTCTGGAGCGGCTCCTGGGAGAAGGCCGTACGCCGGGCCGCGCTGGCGCTGAAGCTGCTGCTCTATGCCCCCACCGGCGCGATCGCCGCCGCGGCGACGACGTCGGTGCCGGAGCGGCTCGACGGCGGCAAGAACTGGGACTACCGCTACACGTGGGTGCGCGACACCGCGTACACGCTCGACGCCTTCGTGCGGCTCGGCCTGCACGAGGAGGTCCACGCAGCCGTCTCCTGGCTGCTCGCCACGGTCGAGCGGCACGGGCCCGAGCTGCAGCCGTTCTACTCCCTGGACGGCGAGCTACCGGGCGGCAGCCGCCGGCGGGACGTGCCGGGCTACCGGCGCAGCGCGCCCGTCGTCGACGGCAACGACGCGGCCGGCCAGCTGCAGCTGGGGCCGTACGGCGACCTGTTCCAGACGGTCTTCCTCTGCGTGCAGGAGGGCCACGTGCTCGACGCGCGCACGTCACGCGTGCTGGCCGACCTGGCCGACCGCTGCTGCGACGACTGGCAGCGGCGGGACGCCGGGATGTGGGAGCTGCACGACGAGCGCCACTTCACGCTGTCGAAGATGAGCTGCTGGCAGGCCCTGGACCGGGCGGCCCGGCTCGCGGACGGGGGCCACCTGCCCGGCAACCCGCGGCGCTGGCGCATGGAGTCGGCGCGCATCCGGGAGTGGGTCGCGGAGCACTGCTGGTCGGAGGAGCGACAGGCCTACACGTTGCACGCGGGGACCGAGGACCTCGACGCCGGCGTGCTGCTCGGCGCCCGCTTCGGCTTCGACCGCGGCCCGCGCATGGCGTCGACGGTCACGGCCGTGCGGCAGGAGCTCGGGACCGGCCCTCTGCTGCATCGGTATTCAGGAATGCAGAAGGAGGAAGGAGCCTTCCTCGCTTGCACCTTCTGGGCCGTGGAGGCGCTCGCGTTCACCGACCAGCTGGAGCAGGCCAAGCACCTGATGGACGAGGTCCTGGCCCTGACAGACGGGCCGGGGCTGCTCAGCGAGATGGTCGACCCGCGCGACGGCAGCCTGCTCGGGAACCTGCCACAGGCCCTGAGCTACCTCGGCCTCATCAACGCCGCGTGCGCCGTGGACGAGGTGGAGCGGCGCGAGGCCTGAGCGACGGTGGAAGCGCCGCGCCCCGGGGCATGCTGCAGCCGGGCGCGGAGCGTGGGCAGGATGTGCACATGGACCTCGGGCTGCAGGAGCGGGCGTACGTCGTCACCGGCGGGAGCAGCGGGCTGGGCTTCGCGACGGCACAGGCACTGGTCGGTGACGGGGCCCGGGTGTCGCTGTGCGCCCGCGACGAGGACGCGCTGCGCGCCGCGTCGGACCAGCTGGGCGGCCCCGACCACGCCCTCGCGGTCGTCGGCGACCTCTCCGACCCCGGCACCCCGACCCGCGTCGCGGCGGCGGCCGTGGCCCGCTACGGCCGGCTCGACGGCGCGCTCATCAGCGTGGGTGGCCCGAAGCCGGGCACCGCGCTCACGCATCCGGACGAGGAGTGGCGCGCGGCGTTCGAGACGGTGTTCCTGGGCGCGGTCCGCACCGCACGGGCGGTCGTCAACGCGATGTCGCCGGAGGGCGGGTCCATCGTGTTCGTGCTGTCGTCGTCGGTGCGCTCGCCCATCGAGGGCCTGGCGCTCAGCAACGGGCTGCGCCCCGGCCTCGCGATGGTCGCCAAGAGCCTGGCCGACGAGCTGGCCGGCCGTCACATCCGGGTCAACGGGCTGCTGCCGGGCCGCATCGACACCCCGCGGATCCAGCAGACCGACGCCGCGAGCGGTCGCCCGGTGACGTCGCGCCGGGAGTGGGAGCGCCAGATCCCGCTCGGGAGGTACGGCGACCCGGAGGAGTTCGGCCGGGTGGCCGCGTTCCTGCTCTCCCCCGCCGCGTCCTACGTCACGGGCACGATGCTCGCGGTCGACGGCGGGCTGCTCAGAACGTACTGACCACCGCCGCGGGCAGCCCCTGCACCCGCAGCGCCGAGATGCGCTCGGGCGGCAGCGGCCGACCGAAGTGGTAGCCCTGCGCCTTCTCGCACCCCAGGGCCTTGAGCTCCAGCGCCTGCTCGCGGGTCTCGACGCCCTCGGCGACGGCCACCAGGTCCAGGCTGTGGGCCAGGCTCACGACCGCGCCGACGATCTGCGCGTCGCGGCCGGCCGTCCCCATGCGGGCGACGAACGAGCGGTCGACCTTCAACTCGTCGACGGGCAGCCGGTGCAGGTAGCTCAGCGAGGAGTAGCCCGTGCCGAAGTCGTCGACGTAGAGCCGCACGCCGAGCTCCTTGAGGCTGTGCAGCGTGGCCTCGCTGGCCGCGATGTCCTCCATCACCGCGGTCTCCGTGAGCTCGAGAGCGATCGCGGAGGGGTGGACGCGGCTGCGGGCGATGGCCGATCGCACGATGTCGGGCAGCAGCGGGTCGCCCAGCTGGCGCGGGGAGAGGTTGACGCTGACGGTGAGCCCCGGCCCGTCCCCGGTCGACCATTCGCGGGCCTGGCGGCAGGCGTCCTGCAGCACCTGGGCGCCGATGGGGACGATGAGCCCGGTCTCCTCGGCGAGCGGGATGAACCGGTCCGGCGGCAGCAGGCCCTCCTCGGGGTGCTGCCAACGCACGAGCGCCTCCACGCCGACCAGCCGCCCGGTCGGCAGCGAGACGATCGGCTGGTAGACCAGCCGGAACTCCTGGCGCTCGACCGCGCGGTGCGGCGCGCTGCGCGTCGCCAGCCGCCGGCTCGCGCGCTCGCGCATGGCCTGGTCGAACACCTCGAACGACATGTCGCCCCGCTGCTTCGCGCGGTACATCGCCGCGTCGGCGTTCTCGATGAGTGCCTCCGGGCTGTCGTACGGGCTGCGCCCGAGCGCCATGCCGATGCTCGACGTCACGAACAGCTCGGTGCCGCCGATGACGAAGGGCCGGGCGAGCACCTCCGTGACGCGCTCCGCCACCTCGACGGCGTGCGCCTCGTTGCGCACGCCCTCGCAGAGGATGGTGAACTCGTCGCCGCCGAAGCGGGCCACCGTGTCGTGCGGGCGCACCGCCGAGCACAACCGCCCGGCCACGGCCCGGATGAGCTCGTCGCCCACCCGGTGCCCGAGGCTGTCGTTCACGTCCTTGAAGCGGTTGAGGTCGAGGAAGAGGACGAGCGCCCAGGAGCCGTCGCGCCGTGACCGCTCGAGAGCGACCGTCAGCCGGTCGAGGAACACGGTCCGGTTCGGCAGGTCGGTCAGCGGGTCGTGGGCGGCCTGGTGGGCAAGGCGCGCCTGCGCCCGCGAGTGCTCGACGGCCAGGTGAGCGAGCCGTGCCCCGGTCGCGGCCGCGCGCAGGGCCTCCCGCGACGGCCTTCCCGGGGCGCTGCGCACGAGTGCGAGCGCGACGTGCGTGCCGCCCTCGGCGACCGGCGCGGGAACGACGGTGAGGCCGCCGATCCCCGCCTCGCGCGCGGCCGCGCCGGTGCCGGCGCAGCGCACGTCGTCGCCGACGTCGGCCACCACGACGAGCCGGTCCTCGACGGCTGCCGCGTCGTGGCCGCGCCGGGCCAGCAGCTCGGCGGCGACCTCGCGTACGCACGTCTGGCGGGGTGCGGGCAGCGTCGGGGCCACGACGGCGGAGACCTCGGAGAGGGTGCCGAGCAGCACCGCGCACGCGACCTCCTCGAGCTGCTCCTCCAGGGCCGACGCGAGCTCGCTGAGCACCCGGTCGACCGGCTCGCCGCGGGCGAGCAGCTCCAGGACGCGGGCCTGGTTGGCCTGGAAGGCGTCCGAGCGGCGCCGCTCGGTGATGTCGCGCAGGCTGAGCACGATCCCGTCGACCGCGGGGTCCGAGCGCAGGTCGGTGACCCCCGCCTCGGCGTACTTCCACGAGCCGGGGCGCCCGAGGCGGAGCTCGACGCGCTCGGCGACGGGCGCGTCGCCGGGCAGCCGGGTGAGGCGCAGCCGGGTCTCCTCCGCGTCGTCCGGGTGGACGAAGGCGAGCAGGGGCTCTCCGACGAGGGCACCGGCGCTCACTCCGAGCAGCGGCCGGGCGGCGGGGCTGGCGTAGCGGACGTGCAGCTCCTCGTCGAGCACGACGACGAGGTCGGACACGTCCTGCACGAGCGCGCGCCAGCGCGCCTCCGACCGGCCGAGCGCGTCCATCACCTCGGCGCGCGCCAGCACCTCCCCGAGCACTCCGGCCGCCGCGTCGAGCACCGCGAGCTCGCCGCGCTCGAACCCCTCCGCGCCCTGCCGGTCGAACGTGCACAGGACGCCGACCCGCTGGCCGCCGACGCGCACCGGGGCCGCCAGGCAGTCCTGCCACCCCGCTGCCTGCAGCAGCTGCGGGAGCGCGGCCGCCGGGCGCGTACGCCCCGGGCCGCGCAGCAGCGCCCGCCCGCGCGTTGCGGGAGCCCGGCCGACACGTACGGGGGCCGGCTCGTGCAGGAGCGCCTCGGTCAGCGCCGGGACCTCGGCCGCGGCGCCGCTCCAGCGCACCGGCCCGTCGGTGCCCGCGGTGTAGGTCGTCGCGACGCCGTCGCGGACGACGTGCAGCTGAGCGCCCGAGCACTCGAACGCCGGCAGCAGCTCGCGCAGGAAGCCCGCGAGCGCCTCCTGCGGGTCGTCGGCGCCCGTGAGCATCCCGTGGGCCTTCGCGAGCCCGAGCATGCGGACCGAGCCGACGTGCTGGGCCGCGACCGCCCGGCTCCCGAGGTGCAGGACCGCCAGCGCCACCAGGCAGCCGGGCGCTACGAGCGGTGACCAGAGCCAGGCGCCGAGGAAGAGCAACCCGAATGCGACGGTCATGGCGGCGTTGAGCAGCGACCGGCCCAGCCCGGCGAGCGCGCCGGGATCCCCCGTGCCGCCCGCGAGGCGGATGGCGAGCCCGACGCTCGCCCAGTTCACGACGAGCAGGGCCACGGCGGCCAGCAGCAGCTCGGGCAGGTCGCCCGGGGAGATCGGGCCGGGCCCGCGCAGCTCGCTGAACGCCCAGCTCGCCAGCGCCGCCGCCGCGCCCCACTGGGCCGCGTTGAAGGCGGCCTTGGCCGGCGGCATGCGCAGGGCCGCCTGCGAGACGGCCTTCGCGGCCACGACGAGGACCACGAGCAGCATCCCGGGCAGCAGCGCCAGCGCGGGCAGGACCGCGGCCTCGAACAGGTCCAGCCGGTCCGCCTGCCGGCCGCTGGTGATCTTCAGGCAGAGCGCGCCTGCGACGGCCAGGCAGACGGTCAGCGCGAGGACCTCGAGCGGCGCCGGAGCCACCGGGGCGTGCGGCGCGCGGCCGGCGGCGATGCCGGCTGCAACAGCCACCCCGGCGAGCCCGACGCCGAGTGCGGCGACCTCCACCCGGGGACGGGGGGCGGTCCGCGCCCGCGCGGAGCGAGCCTGTGCGACGTGGGGCACGAGCTACTCCCACGCCCCGTACCACGCCGACCCGGGGCCGGTGGCGCCGTAGTCGCGGGCGGAGCCCTGCCGCTCGGAGGACGAGGCGCTGCTCCAGGCCGAGCCGCTCCAGTTGTGCCCGCTCCAGTTGTGCCCGCTCCAGTTGTGGCCGGCCGGCCAGGTGACGTCCGAGAAGGCCACGCGCCCCAGCGGCGAGGCCAGCCAGGTGGGGGCCACCCAGAGCCCGGTGGTGTAGCCGACCGGGTCCCACGTCAGCAGCTGCGCGGTCACGAGCCCGTTGAGCAGCAGCCCGTTCAGCAGCCCGGCCAGGCCGACGACCCGGACCTGCACGCTCCCGCGGCTCAGGGCGATCGAGCCGACGCCGGTGGAGCGCTCCAGTCCCTCGTTGGCCCGCCCGGGCGGGGCCTGCCGGGCGGCGGCGTACGCGTCGACGATGCCCGCGCCGGAGGCGCCCCCGTCGTCGGTCATGGCGGGTCGGGCGGTGGCCATGAGCGCGTGCTTCACCTCGTCCGGGCCCCACTCGGGACGGGCCTGCGCGAGCAGTGCGGCGATGCCCGACACCACCGCGGCAGCCATCGACGTCCCGCTCCCGGTGCGGTACGGCCCGTCCTCGCTCGGCGGGTAGGCGGAGTCGATCGTGCTGCCCGGTGCCCGCAGCGAGCGCAGCCGAGCGCCGGGCGCCACGACGTCGGGCTTGCCGAAGCCGTCGCGGGTGGGGCCGCGCGAGGAGAAGTCGGGAAGCACGTCGTCGGCGATGTCGGAGGTGCCCAGGTCGTCCACCGCGCCCACGGACAGCACGAAGGGGTCGTCCGCGGGCTTGGTCACGGTGCCCGCCGCGGGGCCGAGGTTGCCAGCCGCGGCGACCACGACGATCCCCGCCTCCCACGCCCGCTCGACCGCGTAGTTGAGCGGGTCGGTGCGGTAGGACTGCGTCGAGTCGGTGCCCAGGGAGAGGTTGAGCACGTCGATGCCGTAGGCCGCGCGGAACGACACGACCCACTGGATGGCGGCGAGGACGGTGCTCACGTCGGTCGCGCCGTCCCGCCCGGCGACCTTCACGGACAGCACGCGCGCGCCGGGGGCGACGCCGTCGTCCCCGGTGACCAGCCCGGCCAGGAACGTGCCGTGCCCGTAGCCGTCGTCGCAGCTGCGCTCCCCGGACAGGTCGTAGCAGGAGTCGACCCGCCCGGTCCGCTCGTCGCGGACCGGCACCAGCCGCCCGGCCAGCTGGGGGACGTCCGCGACGCCGGTGTCCACGATCGCGACCGTGGCCCCCTCGCCGGTCACGCCCTCGGCGCCCAGCTCGTCGACGCGGGTCTCGGCAGCGTGCGGCTCGACATTCTGCGGCTCTGAATCGGCGGCAGGCGCGGGAGCCGGGCCGCCGAGGACGCGCACGGGCCTGTCGTCCGCGACGTCCACGACGCCCGGGGCGCCGGCGAGGCGGGCACGGGACGACGCCGGAACCGTGGCCGCGACGGAGTCCACGAGCGGCAGCCGCGCGTCGACGGTCCCACCCACGCGCTGCACCGCGCGGGCCGCCTCCTCGACGGACGCGGCACGAGCGACGACGCGTACGACGTCCGCGTCGGGCGTCTTCGAGCGCCCGGGCGCGGGCGCTCCGAGCGCGGCCCCGGCCGCCACCGCTGCGAGCGCCCACAACGCCGGGACCGTGCCCCACACACCTCGACGGACCATCCGCCACCCTCCCTCGTCGAGGAGGCCGTACCCACGAGGTATCCGCTGGCTAACATTGTGCGTCCAGATAGGCACGCAACGTCACCCGCTCGGCCCTACGCCGGGTCTGTCGTCGCCACCTCGAGCAGGTCGCCCTCCCGGGCCATGACGAGCCGCATCGCCGGCCGCGCCGAGGCGGCGACCAGCGCACGCGCCGCCTCCGCGACGTCGTCGAGCCCGTCGTCGTCGCGGGCCGGCGCGTGGTGGGTCAGCACCAGTGTGCCGACCTCGGCCGCGACCGCCAGCCCAACCGCGTCCCCGAGCGTCGAGTGGCCGTACGCGTCGGCGAGGGCGCGCTCGGAGTCGAGGAACTGCGCGTCGTGCAGCAGGACGTCCACGCCGCGGACGAGGTCCAGGACCTCGGGCGGGCACCCCAGGGCCGGGGCGTGGTCCGGGAGGTAGGCGCAGGACCGCGCCCCGTCCGTGACGCGGTAGCCGTAGGTGCGGCCGCCCTTGTGCGTGACCGCGACGGCCTCCACCCGGAGCCCGCCGACGTGGTGCACGCCGGGCTCGAGGGCGACGAAGCGCCATCGGCCTGCGAGGTCCTCCGGGGTGATGGGGAAGGCGGGCGGCGACATCGACTGCGCCAGCAGGTCGCGCCCGCTCCTGCCGTCCTGGGCCGGGACATAGACGTCGACCTCCGCGTCGTCCCGGTCCGCTGCGGTGAAGAACGGGATGCCCTGCATGTGGTCCCAGTGCAGGTGGGTCAGGAGGACCGCCCCCGTGAAGGGCCGCCCGCGCAGCTGCGGGCTCAGCAGCCGCAGGCCCGTCCCCGCGTCCAGGCACAGCGCCGGCAGAGGCTCGTCCCCGCGATAGACCGCGACGCACGAGGTGTTGCCGCCGTACCGGGCGTACCGGTGGCCCGGGGCGGCGATCGACCCCCGGACGCCGAGCAGCAGCAGCCTCACGGCCTCCACTTCCCCCCACGACGGCTCGCCCGGCGCCGGCGGCCCGGACGGCTGGCACGACAGGACCCACGGCTGCCGCCGCATTTCGCCCCGTCGCCGAACCCCCCGGCCGATTATGCTGGCCCCACCCCGGAAGAGGCGCAAGCTCCGCCGCGACCCGGGGACGACCGCGCGCACCAGCGCCGGTCTCGCATCGCGCTGACGGCGGGAGGCGGAGTGCCGGGCCTTGCGCTCGAGCCGGGTGCCGCAGCCTCACCGGGCGGCTACGACAACCCCGAGGCCTACATCCCCGGCGACCGACGGGCGGCGCTGGCTGCCGGGATGCCGATGCCCGAAAGAGTCTTCGGCACAGCGTTGTTCGCCGACATCTCCGGCTTCACCCGGCTGACCGAGGCGCTGGTCGAGGACCTCGGCCCGCAGCGCGGGGCCGAGGAGCTCGCCGCGACGCTGGGGCGGGTGTTCGACCGGCTCCTGGGAGAGCTGCACCGCTTCGGCGGCAGCGTCATCTACTTCAGCGGCGACGCCGTCACCTGCTGGCTCAACGGGGACGACGGGCTGCTCGGCGCGGCCTGCGCGCTCGCGATGCAGTCCGCGCTAGCCGAGGTCGGCCTCGTGGCCACCCCATCCGGCATGCACGTTCGCCTCGCCATGAAGGTCGCACTGGCCGTCGGTCCCGCCCGGCGGTTCGTCGTCGGCGACCCCGGCATCCAACTGCTCGACGTGCTGGCCGGCTCGCTCATGGACCACCTCGCGGGGGTCGAGAAGGCCGCCGAGCGTGGTGAGGTCGTCCTCGACTCCTCCGCGCTCACGTCGCTGGGCGACAGGGTCCGCGCCGGGGACCGGCGTGACCTGCCCTCCGGGCGGTGGGCGGCCGCCCTCCACGAGGTGCTCGTCGAGGTGCAGCCTGCGCCGCTGCGCACGAAGCACGCGCCGCTGCCCGACGACGTCGTCCGCCAGTGGCTCCTGCCGCCGGTGTACGAGCGGATGCGCGCCGGGCGGGGCGAGTTCCTCGCCGAGATCCGTCCGGCCATCCCGCTCTTCCTGCGCTTCGGCGGGATCGACTACGACAACTCCCCCACGGCGCCGGCCGACCTGGACGAGTTCATCGTCCGCGCCCAGCGGGTGATCAACCGCTTCGGCGGCAGTGCCCTTCAGCTGACGCTCGGGGACAAGGGCGCCTACCTCTACGCCGTCTTCGGCTCCCCCATCGCCCATGAGGACGACGCGGCGCGGGCCTGCGCGGCCGCCCTGGAGCTGCGTGACCTGGAGGGCACCACGGCCGCCACCGGGATCTCCATCGGTGTCGCGCAGGGCAGGCTGCGCAGCGGGACCTACGGCCACAGCAGCCGGCGGACGTTCTGCTGCCTCGGCGACGCGGTGAACCTCGCGGCCCGGCTGATGTCGGCGGCGCCGCCCGGGCAGGTCTACGCCTCGGCCCAGGTCGCGCGGAGGGCCGGCGAGGGCTACGCCTGGAGCGCGCTGCCCGACCTGCCGGTGAAGGGCAAGGTGGTGCCGGTCGCCGTGCGCCGGCTCGCCGGGGAGCGCCGCCGCCCCTCCGTCGGCGGCCGCCGCCACGGGCTGCCGATCGTCGGCCGGGAGCGTGAGCTCGAGGTGCTGCGTTCCCGGCTGCACCGGGCGCTGACGGGCGAGGGGCAGGTCGTCGCGATCGCCGCCGAGGCCGGCATGGGCAAGTCGCGGCTGGTCGCCGAGCTCGTCGAGCAGGCCCGGTCCGAGGGCGTCACGGCCTGTGTGGGCGAGGCGCAGGCGTTCGGGACGAGCACGAGCTACGCCGCGTGGCAGGACGTCTGGCTGGACCTGCTCCGGGTCGACCGCGAGGCCTCGCCGCCGGACCAGCTGCTGGCTCTCGAGTGGCACTTCAAGCTCAGCAACCCCGGGCTCGTCCCGCGCATCCCGCTGCTCGGGCCGGTCCTCGGCACCTCGTTCCCGGACAACGACCTCACCCGCGCCTTCGAGGGCAAGCTGCGCAAGGCCTCGCTCGAGGCCCTGCTGGCGCAGTACCTCGCGCGGCGCGCCGCGGACGAGCCGCTGGTGCTGGTGCTCGAGGACTGCCACCGGCTCGACCCGCTCTCGCGGGACCTGCTCGACGTGGTCGTGTCGGCGATCGCGTCCCTGCGCGTGCTCCTGGTCCTGGCCTACCGGCCCGAGGAGGGCACCGCCTCCGCCCTGGGCCTGGGGGGGGCCGCGCACGTGACGGAGCTGGCGCTCGGCGAGCTCGGTGGCGACGCGACGAGCCGGCTGATCGCCGCCAAGCTCGAGCAGCTGTTCGGCGTGCGCGAGCCCTCACCCGCCCTGGAGAGCCTCGTGGCCGAGCGCTCGGAGGGCAACCCGTTCTACGTCGAGGAGCTGCTGAGCTATCTGCGCAGCCGTGGCGTGGCACCCGACGACGAGGCCGCGATCGCGCAGCTGGACCTGCCGGAGAGCCTGCACAGCCTGGTCCTCAGCCGCATCGACACGCTGAGCGAGGACCCGCGGCGCACGCTGAAGGTCGCGAGCGTCGTCGGGCGCGCCTTCTCCACTCGCACTCTGCAGGGCGCCTATCCCGAGCTCGCCGAGGAGGGCCTGCGCCACAGCCTCGACGCGCTCACGGCGAACGACCTGGTGCTGCCGGACCCGGACGCGGACGTCTCGTCGTACCTGTTCAAGCACGTCGTGACCCGCGAGGTCGCCTACGAGAGCATCCCGTACGCCGTCCGCGCCGTCCTGCACGAGCAGGTCGCCCGGCACATCGAGGCTGCATCGGGCGCCCCGCACCGGCTCGACCTGCTCGCCCACCACTACTGGCGCAGCGGGAACGACGACAAGAAGCGCGAGTACCTCGCCCGGGCCGGGGAGGCCGCCCGGGCGGCCTACGCCAACGCGGCGGCCATCGACTACTTCGAGCGGCTCGCCCCGCTGCTGGGCGAGCGGGAGCGTCCCGAGGCCCTGCTCAAGCTGGGCAAGGTCCTGGAGCTGACCGGCAGCTGGACCGAGGCCGAGGCGGTCTACCGCGAGGCGTTCGACCTCGCGGAGCGTCACGAGGACCGGCTCACGGTGGCGTGGGCGTTGACGGCGCTCGCCGAGGTCGCCCGCAAGCAGGGCCGCTACGACGAGGCGGCCGACGGCCTCGAGCTGGCCGGTATCGCGTTCTCGGCCCTGGGTCACGCGGGCGGGACAGGACAGGTGCTGCACCAGCGCGGCACGCTCGCTGCCCAGCGGGGCAACTATCCCGAGGCGAACGCGTCCTACGAGCAGAGCCTGGAGATCCGCCGGCGGCTCGGGGACAAGGCGAGCATGGCCTCGCTGCTCAGCAACCTCGGCGTGATCGCGGAGTACGCCGGGGACTACGCGCGCGCCCGCTCGCTCAACGAGCAGGCGCTCGCCCTGCGTACGGAGATCGGGGACCGGTGGGCGATCGGGGTGTCGCAGAACAACCTCGGCATGATCGCCCTGCTGGAGGCCGACTGCGC
This sequence comes from Motilibacter deserti, assembly GCF_011250635.1. Lineage (GTDB taxonomy): Bacteria > Actinomycetota > Actinomycetes > Motilibacterales > Motilibacteraceae > Motilibacter_A > Motilibacter_A deserti. Next base: position 17,350 of record NZ_JAANNP010000004.1, on the reverse strand, counting down.
CACCGCGCGCTCCCACTTCGAGGAGTCGATGCGGATCAACGTCGAGGTCGGCGACCTGTGGATGGTCGCCATCGCCCACAACAACCTCGGCAACGCGAACCGCGGGCTGGCGGAGTTCGCCGCGGCGAGGCACCACTACGCCGAGAGCCTGCGCTGCTATCGCGCGTACGACGACAAGTGGGCGCTCAGCATCCTCTACGAGGACGTCGCGGTCCTCGCGGGCCACGTCGGGATGCCGGCCGAGGCGCTGCAGCTGATGTCGGCCGCCGAGCGCCTGCGCCACGAGATCGGAAGCCCCCGCTCCCCCGCTCAGCAGTCCCAGCTGGAGGAGGCGCTCGCGCCCGCGCGGCGGGACCTCGGGGACCGGGCCGACGACGCGTGCGCGGCCGGGAGCACGCTCTCGGCGGCCAGAGCCTTCGACCTCGCGCTGGCGGTGTGCACGGCCGGCTGAGCCTCCGCCGGCGCTCGGGCCGCTGCCTGGGACCGGTGGTGCTCGATGAGCCGGGTGGACGTCGAGCAGTGTGGCTGCGGGTGACGTCAGCGCGTTTTGCGCATTCCGGTTCGCCGAAGCGCCGTTCAGCCTCGTGCCCGGCCCTGCACGGGCATCCTGACGTGGTCGGCGAACGAGCGCGCCAGGGTCACCAGCTCGGCTACGGCCAGCCGCTCGCCGCGGGCCCACGCCTCGCCGGCTCCGGCACAGCGGCGCACCGCCTCGTCGATCCGCGCGGCGCGCCACGGCGTGTGCCGGGCGCCGATGTCGCCCGCGAGGCGCACGGCTCCGGCGAGCAGCAGCGCCGCCGGCTCCATGCGCGACAGGCCGGCGAGAGCGCAGGCTTCCCCGCACAGGGCCTCGACCGTCCACAGCGCCTGCTCGTCGGCCTCCGGGCCGCTCAGGAACGTGTCGAAGCAGCCCAGCGCCTCCTCCCAGTCCTGCTCCGCGACGGCAGCCCAGCCCAGGTTGATCGCGAAGACCTGGGGCACGACGGCGAACCGCCGCAGCTCGTCGTTGCGCGCCTCGCGCTCGAGCACCTCGCGCCCGCGGGCCGCCCGACCCGACTCCACGAGAGCGATGCAGGCGTTGCACAGCGGCGGCAGCCGGACGGACGTCGACGCGCTGCGCTGGGCGAGGGCGATGGCGTGCTCCGCCCAGTCCACGGCCTCGGGCAGCCCTGCGGCGGCGGCGGCGACCGAGAGGTTCGCGAGCGCGTCGGCGAACCGCTCGTCACCGCACTGCGCCGCCTCGTCGGCAGCGAGGCGCCCCCAGCGCACCGCGGCGGCGAAGCGGCCGGCGTCATGGTCGAGGCACATCAGGACGGCGTACGCGTTGGTCAGCCAGGCCGGGTCACCGCTGGCGCGCAGGGCGGGCAGCGCCTGGTCGGTCGTGGCGCGCGCAGCGTCGGCCCGGCCGCGCAGGCGAAGCAGCGCAGCCTGGATGACGCGTACCTTCGCGACCTCGAGCCCCTCGGCGTCGTGCGAGCGGTGCAGAACCTCCTCGAGCACGGCCAAGCCGGTGTGGACCGCCTCGCTCCACAGCCAGTAGAGGCCGAGCGCCACCGCCAGGGGGTACGCCTCGGGCGCCGGCCCCGCGGCGGTGAGCGCGCTGCGCAGCCCGGCGAGCGCGTTGTCGTAGTCCTTCCGCACCGACGTCAGCAGCTCGTCGTCGACCCACTCCTGCGCCGACCACCGCGCGGCATAGTGCTGACGGTGGCAGTGCTCGGCGTCCCCGCGGCCGGAGGCGTCGAGGAGCCCGCGGGCATACGCCCGGATGGTCTCGAACATGCGCAGCCTGGCCTCCCCGTCCGCAGTCCGCTCGATGCGCAGCAGGCTGCGGTCGACCAGGCGCAGCAGGACGGCCTCCGCGGCCTCGCGCGCCAGGCCGGGGGCGCACACGGCGGCAGCCGCCTCGAGGTCGGCACCGCCGGCGAAGACGCTCGCTCTTGCCAGGACGGCCCGGTCGCCCGGTGCAAGCAACGAGACGCTCCAGGCGATGGTCTCGGCCAGGCTGCGGTGCCGGTCCGGCCGGTCCACCGACGTCGGGTCCCGTAGCTCGAGCGGGTCCTCGAGCCGGGCGAGCAGCTGTGCGGGCGAGAGCATGCGCCCCTGGGCCGCTACGAGCTCGAGGGCGAGCGGCAGCCCGTCCAGCCGCCGGCACACCTCGGCGAGCGCTGCCGCGGCCGCCTCGCGGGCCCGTCCCGGCGCGCCTCCGGTGCCTGCCGTGCCGCCCGTCGTCCGGAACGTCGGGTCGGAGTCGGCGAGCCGGTCGAGCAGCAGGACCACCGCCGGCGACCGCAGCACCTCGTGCGCGGCCGAGCCCGGCGCGGGCACCTCGAGCGGCGCGAGGGCGTACTCGGCTTCGCCCATCACCCTGAGCCGCTGCCGCGAGCCGGCGACCACGAGCAGCCGGTGGCAGCGCCGGAGCAGTGCGGCGAGCAGGCCGGCCGACCCCAGGACGTGCTCGACGTTGTCGACGAGCAGCCGCAACGGCGCCCGGCCGATGCGCTCGGCGAGCGCCTCCTCCGGGTCGTCGTAAATCTGCGGGACCTCCAGGGCGCGGGCTATCGCGTCCGGCACGTCCTCGACGGTCGCCCCCGAGAGGTCGACGTAGACGACCTGCTCCCCGCGCGCCTCCGCCGCCGCGCCCACTTCGAGCAGCATGCGCGTCTTCCCGACGCCTCCGGGGCCGGTGACGGTGACCAGCCGGTACGTCGCCATCAGCTCGGCGACCGCCGCGAGGTCGGCCTCCCGCCCCCGGGTGGCGGTGAGCGCGTGCGGCACCCGCGTACGGAACCCGGTCGGGGCGGGAGCGGCGAGGGACTCGTCCTGGGCCAGCACCCGCTGCTGCAGGTCCACCAGCTCCGGCGACGGGTCCAGGCCGAGCTCCTCGCCGAGCAGCAGCCGCAGCTCGCGGTAGGCGTTGAGCGCGTCGGCCTGCCGACCGCTCCGGTAGAGCGCCGTGATGAGCAGCGCGTGCAGGCGCTCGCGCAACGGGTGCTCGGCGAGCAGCGTGCGCAGCTCCCCCACCACCTCGGCGTGCCGGAGCCGGTCGATGTCGGCAGCGATGCGCTCCTCGAGAGCGGACGTCCGGGCCTCGTCGAGCCGGAGGCGCTCCGCGCCCGCGATCTCGTCGGGCACGTCGAGGTAGGCCTCACCGCGCCACAGGTCCAGGGCGGCGGAGATCCGTTCGGCTGCGACGTCGGGCCGTCCCGCCGTCCGGGCCGCGGCACCCTCGGCGGTCAACCGGGCGAAGCGCTCGCAGTCGAGGTGGACGTCCGGGCCGAGCGAGTAGCCCGTCTCCGAGCGGACGAGGCAGCCCGGCCCCAGTGTCTTGCGCAGCCGCGAGACCGCGGTGTGCAGCACGCCGGGACCGGCCGACGCCCCCCAGACGACGTCGACGAGCCGAGACGCAGGCACGAACTCGCCCCGCCGGATGGACAGGAACGCGAGCAGGTCTCGGGGGCGCGGACCGCCGACCGGGAGGGCACGTCCCCCGTCGACGATGCGGAGCGGTCCGAGGACCTGGAGCTCCATGGACGGAGCGTAGGTGCGTGGGCGCTCCGTGGCCACCGCTTTCGTCCGGGCCTGCCCCGCCCTGTCCCGCCCAGCCGCGCCCCGTCCCGACCCGCCCAGCCGCGCCCCAGTCGGGGCGGTGGGTCAGCCGCCGGAGATGTTGACCATCCAGGGGATGCCGAAGCGGTCGACGCAGGCGCCGAACTCGTCGCCCCACATCTGCTTCTCGAGCGGGACCGTCACCGTGCCGCCGTCGGACAGCCGATCCCAGTACGACCGCAGGCTCTGCGCGTCGTCGCCGCTGAGGCTGACGGTGATGTTGGTGCCGGGCGTGACGTCGATCCCGGGCGGGTTGTCCGCAGCCATCAGCGTGAACCCGTTGGGCGCCTCGAGCATCCCGTGCATGACCTTGTCGGGGATCGGGGAGTCCTGGTCGAACTCACCGAAGGTGCTGACGGCGAGGTCACCGCCGAAGGTCTGCTGGTAGTACTCCAGCGCCTCGCGGGCGTTGCCGTCGAAGCTGATGTAGGGGTTGAGACGCGAGGCCACAGCTCCTCCTCCGACCGGGGTGGGGAGCGCAGGCTAGCGCTGCAAAGGGTGGGAGGGCGATGCCTTGACCGCGCCCTCGGGGGCTGCGACGGGTCCGGCAACGGCAGCGAGTGGTCACGCCTTCGTCGATGACGGCATCATCGGCGACCAGGTTGAGCGAAATCGAGGCGGCCGGCTCAGCGGTGAAGCCCCGCGGTTCCCAGCCCCTCGTCGCCTCCAGGGCACGCTCACTGGCGTGGGCGTGCAGGCAATCACTCCTTTTCGGCGTGCTGCGCCTTCCCCCGTCGTGGATTCTCCTGACAACGCCGGGAGCGCCCTGCGGTGTGCAAGCTCGATCGAACGGATAAGGGGGCGTGGCACCCTCGATGAGGATGACCGTCTCGCCGACAAGCGGTTGACCCACCACCACTCCTATCCATCGATCGCGTGAGTCGTGAACGTAACAAGGGGTTCGGAACCCGGGCCACCGAACTCGCTCCGCCCACCGACGACCTCTCGATGAGACCCGCTGGTGACCGGCTCTGGCCGGTGGTTGCGCGACGACCGGGCTGAAGCGGACCGGGCCACGCCCCACTTGTCCACAGCTAGAAGCTGAAGTCGGTTGATCCACAGTTTCGAGCCGCTCACACAATGCAGGACTGGTGCCGTGATAGCGACCCGCAACAGCGCAGCCACAGCCAGCCACTCGACGTCATCTCCTGAACTAGACTTCACAACTTATGAGTGAGAAGAGAGCTTCGCCGATACCCCGGTTTTCGGGCTAGTTCTGTCGGTGGTGGCGGCTAGGTTGTCGGCATGGGAAACAGCACGGTCGACGCGCTCGCGGCATTGTCCGCGGCGATCGACGCGCTGTCCGCCCTCGACCTCACCGACCTGCCGGCCGAGCACGCGGGGGAGTTCGCCGCCGCCTTGGTCGTGCAGGAGCAGCGGGTGGCCGCAACCCGGGCGCGCGCGCTGGCCGTGTTCGACGGATCCGGCGCCGCCCGCGCGGCGGGGGCGACCTCGACCGCGGCGTGGCTGCGCGGCACGGCGAACCTCTCGCCCGGCGACGCCGCGGCCGCGGTCCGCGCCGCCCGCACCGTGCGCGACCTGCCGCAGACGGCGGAGGCGTTCGCCGCCGGTGAGATCTCCTGGCGGCACGTGGACCTGCTCGGCAAGGCGCTGCGCAAGCACGGAGTCGAGCATCTGCGCGCCGCCGAGCCCACCCTGCTCCCGCTGGCCAAGGCCGCCCCGCCCGCCGAGCTGGCCGTCGCGCTCCGGCGCCTGGACGAGGCGCTCGACCCCGACGGCGCCGCCCGGCGCGAGGTGGAGCGCTGGTCCAAGCGCCGGCTCTCGCTCGTGACGGGGATGGACGGGCTCACGTTCCTCGACGCCGTCATGGCGGACGAGGACGCCGAGCTGGTGCGCTCGGTGCTGCTGCCGTTGGCCAAGCCCACCCATCTGCCGGACGGCACCCCGGACGACCGGACCGGCGGGCAGCGGATGATGGACGCCCTGCTCGACGCGCTGAAGCGGGTCGCCGACTCCGGCACCCTGCCCGAGTCCGGCGGGCAGAAGCCGCACGTCACCCTCGTCGTGCCGCTCGACACCCTGCGCGCCGAGACGCGCACGCAGGCCGGGAGCGCGCTGACCGCGTTGTGGGGTGCCTCGTTCGGAAGCGAGGAGCTGCGGCAGGTCTGCTGCGACGCGGCCGTCACCCCCGTCGTCGTCGGCCCTGCCATGAGCGCCCCTGTCGCTGGCGGGGACGGGGCCGCCCTCGACGTGGCCGCCCTCGATTCCGCCGCGCTCGATCCACAGGAGCTGCGAGCGCACCTGGACGCGCAAGGCCGGTTCCTCGGCCTCGGCCAGCCGTTGGCGCTCGGGGAATCGGCCCGCACGGTCAGCGTCGCCCAACGCAGAGCGCTGACCGTGCGTGACGGCGGGTGCATCTTCCCCGGCTGCGACCGGCCGCCGTCGTTCACCGACGCCCACCACGTCGTCTTCTGGTCACACTCCGGGCCGACCGACCTCGACAATCTGATCCTGTTGTGCCGTCGGCACCACCGCATCGTCCACCACGACCACTGGCGGGTCGAGCACGACCCGCACCGCCCCGGCCTGTTCCGCTTCCGCCACCCCACTGCCGACCAATGGCTGCGCGGCCAGCACTCGGTCGACCGCAACCCCGGAAGCCGACTACCCCTGTCTTGGCTGGACCAGGGCCAGGCCCACGACGAGAAACCGGACAGTTGACGTGGTGGGCTCGGAGAGTTTTGGTCACCCGGGCGTCACTCCTGCGCGATCACGTCCACAGCACCGCGACGAGAACGTTCGCGATCGCGAACGCCCCTGCGCTGTGGAAGAACGGGAGCGGCGCCTTGGCGTCGGCGGCACCGGCATCGGCGGCGCGCTGCTTCCGGGCGGCGAGCACGACGCTGACGAAGGCGAGCAGCGCGACTACGAGCTTGACGGCGATCTTCGCGTTGTTCACCTCGAGGTCGTCGGCCTGGCGGACGCCCACCAGCGCGACGCCCGACACCAGCTGCGTCGCCGCGCCGACGAGCATCAGCCGGGTGTCGAAGCCCGCCTTGCGGCTCACCTGGAACAGGAACGGCCCGATCAGCACGCTGAGCCCGAGGATGTGGACGACCAGGAGGAGAAGACGCAGCGTGTTCATGGCCCGGAGGCTAGTGCCGCCGGCGTCGGGTCAGCCCGGGATGTGCGGGTCGTCACCGCACCCGTGCGATGGCCGCGCCCCGTGCGGTCACCGCACCCGTGCGCTCACCGCCTCCGGCCGTTCACCGCCCCCGTTCCGCCACCGCTTCCACCCCGTCACCGCTCCCCGTGCACCGACAGCTCGGCCGCGGAGCCCGCAGAGTCCTGGGTGCGGAACTGCGTGCGGTAGAGCTCTGCATAGAGGCCGCCTTGTCCGAGGAGCTCTTCGTGCGTCCCGCGCTCGCGGATGCGGCCCCCGTCGACGACGAGGATCTGGTCGGCCTCGCGGACCGTCGACAGCCGGTGCGCGACGACGATGCTCGTACGGCCCGCCAGGGCGGTGTCGAAGGCGCGCTGCACCGCGGCCTCCGACTCGCTGTCCAGGTGCGCGGTCGCCTCGTCCAGCACGACGAGGCGCGGCGCCTTCAGCAGGAGCCGCGCAATGGCGAACCGTTGCTTCTCCCCGCCGGACAGCCGGTAGCCCCGGTCCCCGACGACCGTGTCGAGCCCCTCGGGAAGAGCGGCCACGAGGTCCCACACCTGCGCCGCACGCAGCGCCTCGGCCAGTTCCTCGTCGGATGCGCCGGGCCGGGCGTAGAGCAGGTTCGCGCGGATCGTGTCGTGGAACATGTGCGCGTCCTGGGTCACCACGCCGATCGCGGCACGCAAAGACCGCTGGGTCAGGTCGCGGACGTCGACCCCGCCGACGCGCAGCGTGCCACCGGTGACGTCGTAGAGCCGGCTCACGAGCGCGGTGATCGTCGTCTTGCCCGCCCCCGAGGGGCCGACGAGCGCGACGAGCTGCCCGGGCTCGACGCGGAAGGACACGTCGTCGAGGACCAGTGCCGACGGGCCGGAGTCGTGCGCGCCGACGGCTTCCAACGAAGCCAGCGACACCTCGTCCCCCGCCGGGTAGCGGAACGAGACGTGCTCGAGCTCGACGCTCGCCGGCGCCTCGGCCGGCAGGTCGCGTGCGCCCGGCCGGTCATCGACCATGGGCGCCAGGTCGAGCACCTCGAAGACCCGCTCGAAGCTCACCAGCGCCGTCATGACGTCGACGTGGACGTTCGAGAGCGCGGTCAGCGGGCCGTACAGCCGGATGAGCAGCGCCGACAGCGCGACCAGTGTGCCGACCTCGAGCGAGCCGTCGATGGCGAGCAGGCCGCCGACGCCGTACACGAGAGCGGTCGCGAGTGCCGCGATGAGTGTGAGCGCCGTGAAGAAGACGCGGCTGTACATCGCCGAGGTGACACCGATGTCGCGGACGCGCGCCGCCTTCGCCGAGAAGTCGCGCAGCTCCTCCTCGGGCCGGCCGAACACCTTGACCAGCAGCGCGCCGGAGACGTTGAACCGCTCGGTCATGGTCTGGCTCATCGCCGCGTTCAGCTGCATCGACTCGCGGGCGATGGCCTGCAGCTTCCCGCCCACCCAGCGCGCGGGAAGGATGAAGACGGGCAGCAGCAGCAGCGCGACGAGGGTGATCTGCCACGACAGGTAGGCCATCGTCGCCACGACGAGCACGAGGCTCACGACGTTGCTGACGACCGCTGACAATGTGGTGGTGAACGCCTGCTGGGCGCCGATGACATCGCTGTTCAGCCGGCTCACCAGCGATCCGGTCTGCGTACGGGTGAAGAACGCGACAGGCATCGCCGAGACGTGGCCGAAGACGCGGCTGCGCAGGTCGTAGATCAGGCCCTCGCCGATGCGCGCGGAGTACCACCGCTGCACCAGCCCGACGACTGCGTCGAGCAGCGCCAGCCCTGCGACCGCGAGGGCGCCGAGGACGACGACGCGCCTCGCCTCGGGCACGACCCCGTCATCGATGATGACCTTGAAGAGCAGCGGGGTGACGACGCTGATCCCCGCGCTCACTACGGTCAGGACGAGGAAGACGGCGAGCTCGGACCGGTACGGGCGGCCGAAGCGCAGGATGCGGCGCAACGTGCCGCGGGACAGCTTGTGCCCCTTGACCTTGCCCGCGTTCTGATAGGACCGCAGAGCCATCCACTGCGAGTGGGACACGGGCCTCCTCCAGCCGTAGCAACCTCAAGGCGACAACACGAAGTCCGCGGACGGGAAGTCCCGTCCGCGGACCCGTTTCTCCCTGGGCGTACGGCCGGCAGGGGCGGTGCAACGGCCCGCTAGGAGGCCTTCTTCCCGCGGGTCGCTCCCCCGCGGCCCCGGAGCTGCACGCCGGACTCGGTAAGCATTCGGTGGACGAAGCCGTAGGACCGGCCCGTCTCCTCGGCCAGGGCTCGGATGCTCGAGCCTGTCGAGTACTTCTTCTTCAGCTCGGTGGCGAGCTTGGCCCGGTCGTTCCCTGTTACCCGAGCGCCCTTCCTCAACTGATCGGCCACTCCGTCGCCTCCTCGGGCGTCCCACCGTCGGTCGTGCCGGCCCCTCCGTCCTGGTGCAGGAGTGGCGCGACCGGGAGATACCCGCGTGATCGCCACAAACACGTCTCGAAGCGGTCACAGAGCGAAAAGTTGGAGTCAACCCCTTCGGGCAGCCGACGGTGCCCCGACGAGCAGCCGGCCGCCACAGCGACGGAGCTTCACGCGAGGGCGACCAGGTCGGCGTACTCGGGGTTCCAGAGGTCCTCGACGCCGTCGGGGAGGAGGAGCACGCGCTCCGGGTCGAGCGCGCCGACGGCTCCCTCGTCGTGCGTGACGAGCACGACGGCGCCCTTGTATCCAGCCAGCGCGGCCAGGACCTCGTCACGGCTGGCCGGGTCGAGGTTGTTGGTGGGCTCGTCGAGGAGCAGCACGTTGGCGCTCGACACCACGAGGGTGGCCAAGGCGAGCCGGGTCTTCTCCCCACCGGACAGCACACCCGCCGGCTTGTCGACGTCCTCGCCGGAGAAGAGGAACGAGCCCAGGACGCGACGGGCCTCGAGCTCGGGCAGGTCCGGGGCGGCCGAGCGCATGTTCTCCAGCACGGTCCGCTCCGGGTCGAGCGTCTCGTGCTCCTGGGCGTAGTAGCCGAGACGGAGCCCGTGCCCCGGCTGGATCTCGCCGGTGTCGGCCTGCTCCACGCCGCCGAGGATCCGCAGCAACGTCGTCTTGCCGGCGCCGTTGAGCCCCAGCACCACGACCCGGCTGCCCTTGTCGATGGCGAGGTCGACGTCGGTGAAGATCTCCAGCGAGCCGTAGGACTTCGACAGCCCGTTCGCCATCAGCGGCGTCTTGCCGCAGGGCGCGGGCTCGGGGAAGCGCAGCTTGGCGACCTTGTCCGAGGCCCGGATGTCCTCGAGCCCGGAGAGCATCCGCTCGGCCCGCTTCGCCATGCCCTGCGCGGCCTTGGCCTTCGTGGCCTTGGCCCCCATCTTCGCGGCCTGGGCGAGCAGGACCGACGCCTGCTTCTCGGCGTTGGCCCGCTCGCGCTTGCGGCGCCGCTCGTCGGCCTCCCGGGCCGCGAGGTAGGCCTTCCAGCCGACGTTGTAGGTGTCGACGGCGGCGCGGTTCGCGTCCAGGTGCAGCACGCGGTTGACCGTCGCCTCGAGCAGGCCGACATCGTGGCTGATGACGACGAGGCCGCCCTTGTGCTTGGGGAGGAACTCGCGCAGCCACACGATGGAGTCGGCGTCGAGGTGGTTGGTCGGCTCGTCGAGCAGCAGGGTGGTGTCGGTGTCGGTGCCCGAGAACAGGATGCGCGCCAACTCGACGCGCCGGCGCTGACCGCCCGACAGCGTGTGCAGCGGCTGGCCGAGCACGCGGTCCGGCAGCCCCAGGCTCGAGGCGATCGTCGCCGCCTCGGCCTCCGCGGCGTACCCGCCCTTGGCCGTGAACTCGGCATCGAGCCGGGCGTAGCGCCGCATGGCCTTCTCGTGGGTCTCCGGGTCCACGCTGGCCATCGCGCCCTCGGCCTCGCGCAGGCCGCGGACGACCTCGTCGAGCCCGCGGGCGGACAGGATGCGGTCCCTGGCGAGCACGTCGAGGTCCCCGGTCCGCGGGTCCTGCGGGAGGTAGCCGATGGCCCCGGAGTGCGTGACGGTGCCGGCGGCAGGCAGCCCCTCGCCCGCCAGCACCTTCGTCAGCGTGGTCTTGCCGGCGCCGTTGCGGCCGACCAGCCCGACCCGGTCGCCAGGAGCGATACGGAACGAGACTTCGGACATCAGGATGCGGGAGCCGGCGCGCAGCTCGATGCCAGTTGCGGTGATCAAGGAAGCTCTCCGGTACGACGGGACGACGGACGGACGGGGACGGCGGCCCGCTGCGGAGCGGGGCCGGCCGCCGGCGCGTCAGGGCGTACGGACGGAAGGCACGTCGCCAGTCTACGGCAGCCCCGTCTCCCAAGTCCGGACGGTTTCGTTCGGCAAGGAACTCTCCGTCGCGACTGAACGTCCGGTCAGGGGCGGTGCGTCCTGTTCTCGGAGGCCGGCCGCCGAGCCGGTGTCCGACCGCTCGAGTGACGCCCGCACGACCGACCGCACCTTGAGGAGTAGCCCTTTGCAGTTCCGCCGACCCGGATCCCTCGTCCCCGACCGTTCCGACCAGGTCGTCGACGGCCGTGCAGCCGCCGGAAGCGCCGCGCGTCCGCGCCGCCCCCACCGCGTCGCCGCCGTCGTCGCAGCGGCCACCGCCCTTCCGCTCGTCGCCGCCCTTCCCGCCTCCGCCGCGACCGTGACCGTGCCCAAGGCCTACTTCGGCATGCACCAGTCGAGCGTGAGCAGCGGAGTGTTCCCCGGCGCCCCCGTCGGCGCCGTCCGGCTGTGGGACGTGGGAGCGCAGTGGCGCGACGTCGAGCCCTCGCGCGGCACCTGGGACTTCACCAAGCTCGACCGCGCCGTCACGACGAGCCGCGCGAAGGGCGCGCAGCCGATGATCGTGCTGGGACAGACCCCCACCTGGGCGGCGTCGAAGCCGAGCCTCGCCGGCCCGTACGGCCCCGGTGCGGCCTCCATGCCGCGCAGCATCACCTACTGGCGCGAGTACGTCACGAAGGTGGCCCAGCGCTACAAGGGGCGGGTGCGGGCGTACCAGATCTGGAACGAGCCGAACGTCGAGACGTTCTGGACCGGCACGGCCGCGCAGATGGTGACGCTGACCCGCGAGGCCCGCGCGATCATCAAGCGCTACGACAGGAACGCGACCGTCGTCAGCCCGGGCTTCGCCACGCGTCGCCCGACGAACATCCCCTGGATGAGCTCGTACTTCCGGGCCGGGGGCGGGAAGTACGTCGATGTCGTCGCCCTGCACCTCTACCCGGCGCCGACCGCCGGGCCCGAAGGCTCGATCACGCTGCTGAACAAGGCCAAGCAGGCGCTGAAGAAGGCGCGCGTGTCCAAGCCGATCTGGAACACCGAGATCAACTACGGGGCCGGCTACAACGGCGCGCCGCCCCGGGCCTATGCCGATTCGACGGCAGCGGCGTACGTCTCGCGCACGCTGCTGCTCAATGCGTCCAACGGCGTCTCGCGCGTCTTCTGGTACGGCTGGGACACCCGCGGCTTCCTCGGCATCGACCTGAGCCGCCAGTCCAGGCAGACGCGTGCCGGGCAGGCGTACCGCATCACGCAGAAGTGGATGCAAGGCGCGCGGCTCCAGAGCTGCACGGTCGACAGCCGGCGCACCTACACCTGCGTGCTGCGCTACTCCAGCCGTTCGTACGCGAAGGTGATCTGGAACCCCTCGCGGGCCATCCGCGTGCGAACCACGAAGTACACGACAGGTGTCGAGTTCGTGAACGGCCGCGTGCTGAGGTTCCGCGGCGCGCGCAATCAGACCGTGATCGCGAGCCCGGTGCTGATCCGGAGCACGCGGGTCTGAGCACCGGCCGCCGCCCGGATCACTGAACGAATCCTCCGGCGCGGCGCGTCTTTCGCAATAGCGGTCGTACGGCCCGATAGAAATGGACAGTGAGGAGAATCCCTGTGCCACACCGTCAGCTCCGTTCCCGCCTCGCCGGCCTCGCCGCCGCGGCGACCGTCGCCCCGCTGCTGGCGGCCCTGCCGCTGCAGTCGGCGTCGGCCGCCACCGTTACCGTCCCCCGTTCGTACTTCGGCCTCCACCAGACGAGCCTCGCCCAGGGCGAGCGGCCCGGCCTCCCGGTCGGCAGCGCCCGCCTCTGGGACGTGGGCGGCGGCTGGAACAAGGTCGAGCCGGCCCGCGGCAAGTGGGACTTCACCGCCCTGGACAAGGCGGTCGACACCGCCAACCGCTACGGCGCGGCCCCGCTGCTCGTCCTCGGGGCGACCCCGACGTGGGCTTCGACGAAGCCGACGTCGCAGGACGTCTACGGCCCGGGTGCCGCGGCCATGCCGCGCAGCGTCACCTACTGGCGGGAGTACGTCACCGCCGTGGCCGAGCGCTACAAGGGCCGGGTCCGGGCGTACCAGATCTGGAACGAGCCGAACCAGTCCACGTTCTGGACGGGGACGCCCGCGCAGATGGTGCAGCTGACCCGGGAGGCGCGCACGATCATCAAGAAGGCGGACGCCACGGCGACCGTGGTGAGCCCCGGCTTCGCCACGCGCCGGCCGACCGACATCCCGTGGTTCCGCTCCTTCCTGCAGGCCGGCGGCGGCAAGTACTCCGACGTGATCGGCCTGCACCTCTACCCGGCGCCCACCGCCGGGCCGGAGGGCTCGATCACGCTGCTCAACTCGGCCAAGGCCGCGATGGCGGCCGCAGGGGTGCGCAAGCCGATCTGGAACACCGAGATCAACTACGGCGCCGGCTGGGCCAACACCGACAAGCCGCGCACCTACAACGACGCCAACGCCGCGTCGTACGTCGCCCGCACCCTCCTGCTCAACGCGGGCAACGGGGTCTCCCGTGTCTACTGGTACGCCTGGGACACCAAGGGCTACATGGGCATCGACCTCACCCGCAACGGCAAGCAGACGCGGGCGGCCGAGTCCTACCGCATCGTGCAGCAGTGGCTGCTCAACAACCAGCTGCAGGGCTGCACCACGGACCGGCAGCGGACCTACACCTGCACCATCCGCTTCCGCAACGGCTCCTACGGCAAGGTGATGTGGAACCCGTCGAAGCTGATCCGGGTGCGGACCACGAAGTACACGACCGGCATTCAGTTCATCAACGGCCGGACGCTGACCTTCCGCGGCGCCCGCAACCAGACCGTCATCGCGAGCCCGGTGCTCATCCGCTCCACGCGGCTCTGACCGGTTGACGGCTCCGTCCGGGCGGGCACTCTCCACGAGTGCCCGCCCGGACGCATGTCCGGCTCCTGCCGCCAGCGAAGATCACCTAAACGGAGGCAGCAGCGCTCCCCAGCTCCGCCGCCACCCCGCCGATAGGGCACGGTGACCGCTGCCCGACGCAACCGCCTGCTCGACGCGCCGCGGCCGGTAGCCGTCGTCGTCGGGGCGCTGCTGGCCGGCTACGTGCTGCACTGGACGCTCTCCGTCTCCGGGCTCGCGCGGACCGGCGCGGCGTTCGAGGCGGACGAGGTCTTCGAGACGTTCCTCTCCCTCGTCGCCACCGGCCTCATCCTGACCCGCGGCCTGCTGCCCGGCCGGTCCGGGCGCAGCCCCTGGCTCGCCTTCGGCACCGGGCTCGCGGCGTACGCGGCCGGGACGCTCGCTTCGTACGGGCTGCTGCCCGACCCTGCTCTCGCGGGCGGAGTGCGCCTGTCCGAGGCGTGCTGGCTCGCGCTGTTCCCCTGTTCCTACGTCGCCGCGATGCTGATGCTGCGGGACAAGGTGGCCCGGCTGCCGTCGACGCTCTGGCTCGACGGCGTCATCGCCGGCTTGAGCGCCGCGGCCATGGGCGTGCTGGTCGGCGCGTGGGCGCCGGCGAGCGCCCACGGGAAGCTCTCCACGGCGCTGTTCCCCCTGGCCGACCTCTTCCTGGTCGTCCTGGTCGCGGTGATGTTCACCCTGGCCGACTGGCAGCCCGAGCGCGGCCTGCTGTTGCTCGGCCTCGGCCTGCTGGCCCAGACGCTCGGCGACACGATGTGGCTCGCGCAGACGGCGGCCGGCACCTACTCCCCCAACCGCCCGCTGCCCGACCTGCTCTACGGCGCCGCGGTGGTCCTCTGCGTGCTCGCGGCCTGGTCGCGGCCGCGGACTCGCGACGTCCGCCCGCTCGCCTGGTGGGCCGTCCTCGCGGTCCCGATCGCGCTCGCCGCGCTGGCCGTGGGGACGCTCGTGCTCGCCGGCGTGAGCACGCAGCCGGCAGCCTGCGTCGGCCTGGCCGCTGCCGCAATCCTCTGCGTGCTCGTCCGCGCCGTCCTCGCCGTGCGCGACGTGCAGTCGCTCGCGCTCAGCCGGCAGGAGGCGCGCACGGACGAGCTCACCGGCCTGGCCAACCGACGGGCCTTCTACGAGGCGGTCGAGCGCCACGCGCTGGACGCCCCCGGGGCCGGCGCCGCCGTGCTGCTCTTCGACGTCGACCGTTTCAAGGAGGTCAACGACTCGCTGGGCCATTCGGTCGGTGACGAGCTGCTCGTCGAGCTGGCCGCCCGGTGGGCCGAGTGCGTACCGGCGGACGCGCTGCTCGCCCGGCTGGGCGGCGACGAGTTCGCGCTCCTGCTGCCTGGCGCGGGCGAGCGGGAAGGCCTCGCGCTCGGTGAGACACTGCGTCGCGCGCTCGAGCTGCCCGTCGCCTTGGCCGGCATCGCGGTCCACGTCTCGGCCTCGGTAGGCGTCGCGGTGGAGCTCGGGTCCCCGGAGAGCCCGTCGGAGCTGCTGCGCCGCGCCGACATCGCGATGTACGCCGCGAAGGCGGGGCCGGGCGTCACGGCCTACCAGGAGGTCGGGGACGAGCGCCTGGACCGGCTGCGGCTCGGCGAGAGCCTTCGGGCCACGTTGAGCGGCGAGCAGGGCTCGGGGCGGCTCGTCCTACACTACCAGCCCCAGCTCTGCCTGAGCACCGGCAAGATCGTCGGCGTCGAGGCGCTGGTGCGTTGGGAGCACCCGACGCGGGGCCTGGTCGGCCCGCTCGAGCTGCTGCCGTTGGCGCAGGCCATCGGGCGCGGCCGCGACCTGACCCGTGCGGTCCTCAGCGAGGCGTTGGCGCAGGCCGGACGCTGGCATCGGGCCGGCCACGACCCGCGGGTCTCCGTCAATCTCGCGCCCGCGGACCTGCTGGTGCCTGACCTGCCGGCCTTCGTGGCGTCGCTCCTGCGCCGGCACGAGCTGGACCCTGCCTTCCTGGTGCTCGAGATCACCGAGGACAGCTTCATGAAGGAACGTACGCGGTCGCTCGGCGCGCTCGAGGCGCTGCGCGCCCTCGGCGTCGCGATCTCCATCGACGACTACGGCGCCGGGTACAGCTCACTGAGCTACCTGCGCGACCTGGCCCCGTCGGAGCTCAAGATCGACCGCAGCTTCGTCGCCGACATGGCGACCTGCGAGCGGAACCGCGCGATCGTCCGGTCGACCATCGCGCTCGCGCACGCGCTGGGGCTCGTCGTCGTCGCCGAGGGGGTCGAGACACAGGAGACCGAGGCCGCTCTGCGCGAGGCCGGCTGCGACCTGGTCCAGGGCTTCCTGTACGCGCGACCCGTCCCCGCCGCGCAGGTCAGCCTGTCCCACGCCGTCGAGCTCGCCGCGTCACCCTGACGGGGCCGACGACGCTCGTGCAGCCGGGTCGAGGGACAGCGGCCCCGCGGCGACACTCGCCGGGCGGCGAGAGACCGGCTGGCTAGCTGCCGTCCTGCGGCTCGCGGCGGCTACTCCCCCGTCGCTCCGTCGATGAGCTGGCGGACGACGTCCAGCTGGCCCACGTGGCGGGAGTACTCCTGCAGCAGGTGGAACAGGATGCGCCCGAGCGGTGGCGCGTCGTCAGCACTGGCGAAGCGGCCTCCGGCCGCGGACGGGGAGACGAGCGAGGCGCCGGCCAGGACGGCGCGTGCGTGCTCGACCTCGGTCCGGTACGCCGCGACGACGGCCTCCGTGGGCTCGTCCTCCTCGATCCGCCACTCGGCCGGCGTCCCGCCGGGTGGCCGTGCGAGCACGTCCTCGGCGGTGAAGCCCCAGCGCAGCCAGCGGCGCTCGACCCAGCCCAGATGCTTCACGAGGGCCAGTGGCGCCCAGCCGACGCGCTCCAGCGGCGTCCGTAGCTGCTCGTCGGACAGTCCCTCCAGCTTGCGGAAGAGCGCCTCGCGGTACCAGTCGAGATAGCCCAGAAGCAGGGCCTGCGGGTCGGACTCGGTCTGCGGCGGCCCGTCGAAGAACGGCCCGGGATCGGGAGGCGACTGCACCCGGCCGACACTAACGGGAGGGTGAAGGAGGTTCGTCGGCCGGCATGTGGTGTGGGGGGTGATATGGCTGTGCCCCCGTCACCCTTGGGGGGTGCGGGGGCACGACCGTCTTATCAAAGACGTCCGGCGGCGTCCTACTCTCCCACCCGCTGTCGCGGGCAGTACCATCGGCGCTGGCAGGCTTAGCTTCCGGGTTCGGGATGGGACCGGGCGTTTCCCTGCCGCTATGGCCGCCGTAACACGGCGAGACACACACACCCCTCGCGGCCCCCGCTCGCGGCCCGGTGTCCCGGGCGCGGGGGGGGTGGGTGTGTGGTGGTGTCTCAGAACCCCACAGTGGACGCGTCACGCATTCTTGGTTCTTGCTGTTCGCACTCGAGCCCCATCGGGGTGTGAGTGCAGGTGTGCTCGTTCGAGGCAGACAAGC
>NZ_JAANNP010000016.1 GCF_011250635.1 Motilibacter deserti | reverse complement strand
CGTTGCCGTTGCCGTTGCCGTTGCCGTTGCCGTTGCCGTTGAGCAGTGGCGCCGCCGCGCCCCACACCGCGGTGACGAAGCGGCGCTCGGAGTCGAAGACGCGCAGGAACCGCTTGCGCTGGTCGACCTTGGTCGCGTCGTCGTCGCGGGCGTCCGCGGCCATCAGGACGGCGTCGGCGTCGAAGTACTCGAGGGTGTTCTGCCAGTCGAAGGCGAGGGCATAGGCCACCTCACCCGCGATGTCCGACCAGACCTGCTCCGGAGCCGCCCGCATGCCTCAGCTTCCCAGCGTCGACGAGATCACGACGTCCCAGGGGCTCACGGTCACCAAGGTATTGAAGGAGGACTACGACCACAACGTCTACCTCGTCGAGCGCGACGGCCGGCAGCTGATCCTGAAGACGATCAACGACGAGGGGCTCGAGCGCAACCTGCGCCGCGACATCGCCTACTCGTTCGTGCTCGCCACGCTGGCCGCCGCGGACGAGTCGTGGACGCTGCGGGCGAGCGCCCCGGTCGCGACGGGTGAGAGCTGGATGGTGCGGGAGGCGCTGGACGCCTCGCCCCTGCTCGACCCCGACCGGCTGACGGCGGACGCGGCCGCTGCGGTGGGCCGGGCGCTGGCGGACCTGGACCGGCTGTCCCCCGACGTCGCCGCTCGACGGCCGGACTACCGCAACGGGGCCGGCGAGCCCGTCGAGGACGAGCAGCACCGCCTTGACGAGATGGAGCGCTGGGTGGCGGAGATCTCCGACGCGTCCGGCCTCGGGGAACTGTCCGGCCCGGAGCTGCTCGAGGCCCTGCGCTCGGGCCGGGCCGCGGTCCACCCCGGCTTCGAGGTGTGGGACGTCAAGCTCGACGACTTCCTCGGCCTGCCCGGCGACAAGGTCGCGATGTTCGACCTCGAGTTCGCGCACCTGTTCGGCCGCCGGCACTACGACGTGGCGAAGATGTACGCCACGCTGGCCGTCGTCCACGGCGAGCCCGGGCTGGCCGCGACGCTGCTCGAGGCGTACCAGCGCGAGTCGTGCCTGCCGGACGACCGGCTCATCAGCGCGTTCCTGCCTGTGTGCGCCGAGACGCTGCTCGCGGAGCTGAAGGACGCGGTGGACGGCGAGGACGAGGAGCGGGCAGCGCGCGCCCGCGGCCTGCTGGCCTCCTGCCTGCGCGGCGAGGTCGCCGGCCTGGCCAGCGCCTCCGCAGCGTAGAAAGGCGCGGGGGGCTGCCGCGGCGTGCGCGGCAGCCCCCGGGCCTCCGGCTCAGTCGGAGAGGTCGAACTCCGGAGAGCCGATCGTGCTGAACCAGGTGCGGACCTGCTCGGGGTCCTTCGAGAACGTCAGGCCGAGCTGGAGCAGGACCCGCGCCTTCTGCGGGGTCAGGTCGAGCCCGCCGATGACGTTGGGCGTGCCCTCGACGTACACCGAGCCGTCGCCGGTGCGGGTGGTCGAGACGAACACCGTGCCCTCGTCGCGGACCGCGGCCGCACGCTCGATCGACTGCGAGGTCGAGATGCCACCCGCGCCGTGGCCCGCGGTGACGATGCCGTCGACGCCGCTGCGCGCGAGCACCTCGATCGGCGTGGAGTCCGCCTCCAGGTAGGAGTAGACGATCTCGGCCTTCGCCAGGTCGTCGCCCTCGACGGCGGACAGGTCGAACGGCGTCGCCCACTCGTCGGTCCCGCACTTCGTGACCCGCGCCGGGCCGTGCAGCGTGCGCACGCGGTCCTCGTCGACCATGCCGAGCGCGCCGAGCCGGCCGCCCTCGAAGGTGTCGGTCCGGACCGCGTCGGTCTTGGTCACCTCCCGCGCGGCGAAGAACACGTCGTTGAGCAGCAGGACGGTGCCGAAGCAGGTGGTCTTCTGACTGGCGGCCAGCGTGACCGCGTTGAAGAGGTTCGCCAGGCCGTCGAAGGAGAACGTGTTCTGCTGACGCATCGCACCGGTGAAAACGACCGGCTTCTGGCTGCGGACGGTCAGGTCCGACCAGTACGCCAGCTCCTCCATGATGTTCGTGCCGGTGTTGATGACGACCGCGTCGACGTCCGGCTTGGCCAGCTCGGCGTCGGTCATCTTCGTCAGCTTCACCAGCTCCGCGGCGGTCGTGCGCGCCGAGCTGCCCGCGATGCCGGTCGGGACGATGGTGACGTCGGCGACGGTCGTGATCTCGGGGCTGATGCGGTCGTAGACGTCCTTGATCGTGATCCCAGGCCCGCCGTAGGTCTGCCACTTGTGCCGGGCGACCGCCGACGACGTGATCGTCCCGCCGGCGTCGAGGATCGTGACGTTCGGCAGGGGCGTGTCCGCCGCCGTGACGACCGCCGGGGCTCCGGGCGTCGTCAGCGCCGCGAGCACGTCCTCTCCCGCCTTCACGAGGGCCGTCCGGAGCGCGACGTCGTCCACCCGCTGCTCGGCGCGGTCGACGAACGCCTCGACATAGGAAGCCGTCTTCGCCCTGTCATTCTTCGCGTACGCCGCGACGGCCCGGTCGAGCCGGTCCAGCAGCAGGGTCGCCGTGCCCGTGCTCAGCGTGCCTGCGGCGCGGGCCGCGCGTACGTCCGCCTGCGCGGCCGCGAGCAGCGAGTCGACTGTGGCGGTCGGCGGCTCGGGGGTGGACGCCTTGCCCGACAGGTCGAACTCCGGCGACCCGACGGTCTTGAACCAGGCCCGGATCTGCTCGGGGTCCTTGGTGAAGGTCAGCGCCAGCTGGAGCAGCACGCGGGCCTTCTGCGGCGTGAGGTCCTGCCCGCCGATGATGTTGCGCGTGCCGTCGGCGACGTAGACGGAGCCGTCGCCGGTCCGGGTCGTCGACACGAAGACGACGTCCTCGTTGGCGATCGCAGCGGCCCGGAGCGCCGACTGCTCGGTGGAGATGCCGCCGGCGCCGTGGCCGGCCGTGACGATGCCGTCGACGTCGGCGTCCTCGGCCAGCGCCGCGACGGGCTCGCCGTCGGCCTCGAGATAGGAGTAGACGATCTCGGCCTTCGCCAGGTCCCCGGCCTCGACGTCGGTGAGGTCGAAGGGGGTCGCCCAGCCGGCGGTGCCGCACTTCTGCACGCGCGCGGGGGCGTGCAGCGTACGCACCTTGAGCTCGTCGACCATGCCGAGCGCGCCGAGCCGGCCCCCCTCGAAGGTGTCGGTCCGGACCGCGTCGGTCTTGGTCACCTCCCGCGCGGCGAAGAACACGTCGTTCATCAGCAGGACGGTGCCGAAGCAGGTGGTCTTCTCGCTGGCGGCCAGCGTGATCGCGTTGAAGAGGTTCGCCAGGCCGTCGAAGGAGAACGTGTTCTGCTGACGCATCGCGCCCGTGAAGACCACGGGCTTGGGGCTGCGGACGGTCAGGTCCGACCAGTACGCCAGCTCCTCCATGATGTTCGTGCCGGTGTTGATGACCACGGCGTCGACGTCCGGCCTGGCCAGCTCGGCGTCGGTCATCTTCGTCAGCTTGAGCAGCTCGGCCGCTGTCGTCGCTGCCGAGCTGCCCAGGATCCCGGTGTCCTTGATCGTCACGTCGGCGACGCCGTCGATCTCCGGGCTGATGCGGTCCTTGATGTCCCTGATCGTCACGCGCGGGCCGCCGTACGACTGCCAACGGTTGCGTCCCACCGCCGAGGAGACGATCGTCCCCCCGGCGTCGAGGACCGTGACGTTGGGCAGGTCGGTGTCGGCGGCCGAGGCCACCACTTCCGCGGACCGGCTGGACTGGTCCGTGCCGGCAGCGACGGCGACGCCGCTGCCGACGAGAGCGGTGGCGACGGCGACGACGGCGAGTGTCGAGATCGGTCTGCGGGCAAGAATCACCGGCGGTTCCTCACGTTCGCGGCTGGATGGCGCCGCGAAGCTACGACCCGCACGTGTCGCCTGCGTGTCCGCGCGTGTCGTGAGCCGGCAAGTGATTCGAGACTGCGTCCCGCATGCTGGGACGAGGACGAGGCCCTGGCCGAGAAGGCCGGGGCTCACGCCTCCGGCGGGAGCGCCGCCGCGCTGTTCGCGAGAGGGACGGCGGCGGGCGCCGGCTCCGACGCCGTTGGCGCGCTTCGACTAGCCTCGGACGAAGCGGACGCACCCGGCGGTCGCAGGCACGAGGACGGTGGCGCACTGACGCACGGCACGGGCGACGGCTTCGGGGGGCTGCCGGTCCAGGTCGGACGCGAGCTGCTGCCTCCGGGCACCCCGATCGACCTCAGCAACTGCGACCGCGAGCCCATCCACATCCCCGGCAGCGTGCAGCCCCGCGGCGCACTGCTCGTCCTGCGCGAGCCCGAGCTCCACGTCCTGCAGGCGTCCGCGAGCGCGGCCGCCCTGCTGGGCCGCTTGCTCGATGACCTGCTCGACGCCCCCCTGGCCGACGCGCTCGGTGCCGGGCCTGCGGCCGAGGTCGCGCGGTTCGCGAGCACCTTCGGCGACGTGCGCGACCGCAACCCGCTCGAGCTGTCGCTGCAGGTGGGAGGCCGCTCCGTCGGCGTGGACGCGATCCTGCACCGGGTGCGGCTGGACCCGGACGGCCCGCGCGCGGGGTCGATGCTCGTGGTCGAGCTCGAGGCGGCCTTCGGCCCCCGCCCGTTCTCGTTCCCGAACACCTACCAGGCCGTGCGCGGCGCGGTCGCGGAGCTCAACCGGGCGACGGCCCTGCAGGAGCTCTACGACCTGACCGCGCACTCGGTGAAGGCGCTCACCGGGTTCGACCGGGTGATGATCTACCGCTACGACGCCGACTACAACGGCGAGGTCGTGGCCGAGGCGCGCGAGCCGGAGCTCGAGCCGTTCCTCGGGCTGCACTACCCCGCGTCGGACATCCCGCGGCAGGCGCGTGAGCTCTACGAGAAGAACTGGATCCGGCTGATCGACGACGTGGGCTACGTCCCATCGCCCATCTCCCCGACCCTCAACCCGCTCACCGGGCGGCCCCTCGACCTCACCTACTCCACGCTGCGCAGCGTCTCCCCGATCCACGTCGAGTACCTGCGCAACATGGGCGTGCAGGCCTCGATGTCGATCTCGCTGCTGCGCGGGGACAAGCTCTGGGGCCTCATCGCCTGCCACCACTACGCCGGGCCGCACGCCCCTCCGTACGGCGTCCGGGCCGCGGCCGAGTTCCTCGGCTCGACGCTGTCGCTGCGGCTGGGCGACCGCGCCGAGGACGAGGAGCTGCACCGCGCGCTCGCCGCCCGCTCGACGATGGCCGCGCTGACCCGCGCGACGCTGGACGAGGACGTCTCCCTCACGCAGGCACTCCTGGCCGGGCCGACGCTGCTCGACCTCGTGCCGGCCGACGGGCTGGTCGTCGCCCTCGAGGGCGAGGTCACGCGGGTCGGCAAGGTGCCGGCGCCCGACGTGGTCGAGCGCGTCGTGGCATGGGCGTGCGACACCGGCCAGGACGTCGTCGCGTCCGAGCAGCTGTCGGCCGTCGCGGGGCTCGAGGTTCCGGAGGACGTCGCGAGCGGCGTGCTCGCCGTCCCGTTGCCCGAGGGCCAGACGGTGCTGTGGTTCCGCGACGAGGTCACGCGCTCGGTGGACTGGGGCGGCAACCCGCACGACAAGGTCACCGCGCAGGTGGAGGAGGAGGTCATCCGCCTCAGCCCGCGCAAGTCCTTCGCGCGCTGGCGCGAGGTGGTGCGCGGGCGGTGCGAGCCGTGGAGCGCGGAGCAGCTGCAGCTGGCGGCGCAGGTGCGTACGACCGTGGTGGAGGCCCTCTGGGCGCGTTCGCGGCGCGCTGTCCGGGCGGCCGAGACGCTGCAGCGCGCGCTGTTGCCCGGCACGCTGCCCGATCCGGCCGGCTGGTCCATCGGCGCCCGCTACTCGCCCTCTGCCGGTGGTCGCGTCGGCGGTGACTGGTACGACGCGTTCGAGCTGCGCGACGGGCGGCTCGCCCTGGTCCTCGGCGACGTGGCGGGCCATGGCCTGGCGGCCGCCGGAACGATGGCGCAGCTGCGCAACGCGCTCCGTGCGGTCCTCGTCGAGAGCGGGGACCCGGCGGCCGCACTGGGACGGCTCGACACGCTCGTGGAGTGGCTGTTGCCCGATGCGCTGGCGACCGCGGCCGTCGTGGTGGTCGACCCGCGCGACGGGCGCGGCTCCGCCGCCGCCGCGGGCCACCCGGCCCCCATCGTGCTCGCACCGGACTGCGCGCCCGCGCAGCTCGAGCTGGCCGCCGGCCCGCCGCTCGGCGTGGGCCTCGGCGCCCCGGCGGCCGTGGCCCTGGAGCTCCCGCCCGGCGCCTGCCTCTGCCTCTACTCCGACGGCATGGTCGAGCGGCGCTCCGAGTCGCTCGACGTCGGCCTGGCCCGGCTGCAGCGCAACCTCGCCTCGTCCGACATCGACGAGGTGTTCCTGCGCACTCGCGACCCCGAGTCCGAGGACGACGCCACCCTGCTGATCCTGAAGCGGGAGCCCCACCTTCCGGGTTGAGCCGGGAGCAGCCGCGGCGGGCCATCGGGCCGCGCCCCGCGGGGCTGCCTGACCGCTGACGGCCGACGCTCAGATCCGCCGCCGTCCTGCCGATGGGGCCACCATGACGGGCTTGGCAGGAGCACGCACGCTGCGCGCCCAGCTGATCGGCCTCAGCGCGCTCGGCGGCCTCGCCCTCCTCGTCCCCCCGCTCCGCTCGCCCCTGCTCATGCTGACCAACTGGGCGGCCGTGGCCTGCGTGCTCGTCGGCCCGCGCAACTCGCCCGGCGCGCCGCTGCGGGTCCGCGTGCCGTTGATCCTCTTCATGACGTCGGTCGCCGTCGGCAACACCGCCCTCAACCTCGCCGGGGCGGAGACGGCGCTGTCACGGCTCGCCACCGCGCTGGCGCAGCCTGCGGCCGCGCTCGTCCTCCCCGCCCTCTACCGCTCGAGCCCACGGCCCCACCGCGGCCTCGGACTGCTGCTCGACGGCGTCGTCCTCGTCGTGCCCATGGCGCTCATCGCCGGGGAGCTCGCCGCCCGTGGGGTCCACGAGCACCGGGAGACGGGGCTGCACTGGGAGCTGGCCCTCGCCCCGGCCGCGGACATCGGGCTGCTCACGGTCCTCGTCTGGCTCGCGCTCACCCGGGCCCGCCTGGTCACCGCGATCGCCCTCGGCCTGGCCGGTGGCATCGGCTGCACGGTCTACGACCTGGCCGTGACCCTCGCCGGCCAGCGGGTCGCGCTCCCCGGGCAGGCTGTGCAGGCGCTCGGCGTCGTCAACATGCTGCTCTTCGGGCTCGCTGCGGTGCACCCGTCGGCCCGGCTGCTCGGCAGCCGTTCCGGCGCCGTCGCCGGCCGCCGCCCGTACGTCCAGGTGCTGCTGCTGCTGCCGCTCGCCTCGGCCCCCGCCCTCGCGCTCGTCGCGCACGGGCTCGGCCTGCCGCTGCTGCTTCCGGAATGGCTGCTCGGCGCGGCGGCCGTGGTCTCGGTCCTGGCGATGGTGGCCCGTGCGGTGCAAGCACTCCGCGAGGCGGAGCACCGCTCGACCCGGGACCCGCTCACCGGCTTCCTCAACCGGGCCGGGGTCGTCGACGCCCTGGGGCAGGCCCTCGAGCGCGGGCAGCCCCGGCGGCTCGTCCTGCTCAACCTGCGCCGCTTCAGCGAGATCAACGAGGCGCTCGGCCACGAGGCCGGGGACGAGCTGCTCTGCCAGGTTGCCGACCGGGTCGCCGCCCACCTCGGCGCCGCGGACCTGCTCGGCCGCACCGCGGGGGACGAGTTCGCGCTGGTGCTCGTCGACGAGTCGGAGCAGGCGACGCAGACGCGCGCGGCCGGCCTCGTGCAGGCCTTCAACGAGCCCTTCGCGCTGCAGGGCATGACGTTGCACGTCGCGGCACGGGTGGGCATCGTCGACACGATCCGGGTCCACGCCGCCGGAGCCGGCACCCCCGTCATGGGCGCCGAGGACGTGCTGCGTCGCGCCGGGGTCGCGGTCCATGCGGCCGAGCACTCCGGCGGCATGCCCGTCGTGCACGACGAGCGCCTCGACGCCGCCGCGCGCGACCGCTTCGCGCTGGCGAAGGAGCTGCGCGACGGCCTGACCCGCCTCGAGCTCGAGCTGCACTACCAGCCGAAGATCGACCTCTACAGTGGCACGCTCTTCGGCGTCGAGGCCCTGGTCCGCTGGCGCCATCCGCAGCGCGGGCTGGTGCGGCCCGACGAGTTCATCCCGATCGCCGAGGCCACCGGGCTGGTCGTCCCGCTGACCGAGCAGGTGCTCGACGGCGCGGTCCAGCAGGCCAGGCTCTGGCTGGCGCAGGGCAGCCGCGTGCCCGTCGCGGTCAACATCTCCCCCGCCTGCCTGCTGACCGACGGGTTCGTCGAGCGCCTGCGCGACCGGCTCGACCGGCACGGCCTGCCCTGCGAGCTGCTCCGGCTGGAGATCACCGAGACCGCGCTCGTCACCGACCCCGAGCGCGCGATCGCGGTCCTGCACACGCTCACCGCCCTGGGGATCCGGCTCTCCCTCGACGACTTCGGGACCGGCTACTCGTCCATGAGCTACCTGCGCCGGCTGCCCGCGGACGAGCTGAAGATCGACCGCTCGTTCGTCACCGGCCTCGGGCGCGACGGCGGCCGCGACGACATCCTCGTCTCGGCGATGGTGCAGCTCGGGCACAGCCTCGGCCTGTTCGTCGTCGCCGAGGGCGTCGAGGACGCGGAGACCGCCGACGCACTGGCCGCGCTCGGGTGTGACGTCGGGCAGGGCTACTGGTGGTCGCGCCCGGTCCCGGCGGCCGAGCTGCACCCCTGGCTCCCGAGGCCGCTGCCCGCACCGGTCCAGTCCCAGCTGCCGGGCTGAACGACGGTCAGCCCCGCAGCGCCGCACGGGCGGCGGCCCCGGCCCGCGCGCCGTAGGCGGGGCCGAACAGCACGGCGTGCACGAGGAGCGGGTGGAGCTGGTGCAGCGGGACGCGCCCGCGCCAGCCGGGGGCGAGCGGGGCGGCTTCGGCGTACGCCGCGAGGACGCGGTCGAGCAGGGGCGCCCCGAACAGCGCGAGCATCGCCAGGTCGGTCTCGCGGTGCCCACCGTGCGCGGCGGGGTCGACGAGCCGGGCCCGGCCGTCGGCGCCCCAGAGGACGTTGCCGCTCCAGAGGTCTCCGTGCACGGTGGCCGGCGGCTCGGGCGGGCCGGCGAGCACGGCGATGCGGTCGAGGGCCCGCTCGACGTCGCGTGCGTCCTCGGCTCCGACCGCCCCGTCCTGCACGGCCCGGCGCAGGAAGGGCTCCACCCGCCGGGCCGCGTAGAACTCCGCCCAGCCGACCGTGGGCGAGTTGTCCAGCGGCAGCGGGCCGATCCAGCCGTCACGGTCCGCGCCGTACGACGCCGCCTGCGCCGCGTGCGTCGCCGCGAGCTCGCGCCCGAGCCGCTCGGCCGCCGGCGCCGTCGGCGGCCCCGGCTCCACCCATTCGAGGACCAGCACGTCGTCGTCGGCCCCCAGCACCTCCGGCACGGGTACGCCGCCCGCGGCCGCGAGCCGGCGCAGCCCCGCTGCCTCCACCGCGAAGAACTCCGCAGGAGCCGCAGGACGGGTCTTCCCGAAGACGGTGCGCCCGTCCGCGAGGCGCACCTGGTAGGCCCGGCAGACGTCCCCGCCGGGCACCGGCCGCAGGCCCTCCACCGCCATGCCGAGGAGGCGCTCCACCGCCGCGGCGGGCGAGGTCACCCGGCGGCCCGGTTCCTGCGCGCGGCCAGCTCGGCCCGCACGGCGCCGACGACCCCGGGCACGGCGGCCTCGACCTGGTCCAGCGCGAGCTCGAAGCCCGCGTCGTCGCCGTAGTACGGGTCGGCCACGTCGAGGTCGTCCCCCGCGGCGGGGTCGAAGGAGCGCAGCAGCCGCACCGTGTCCGCAGCCTCCGGTGTCGGCGCGAGGGCGCGCAGGGCGCGCACGTGCCCGGCGTCGAGGGCGAGGACGAGGTCCTTGTCGGCGAACCACTCGGCCGCGAACTGGCGGGCCACGTGGGCGTCGTCGTAGCCGCGGGCGCGCAAGGCAGCGGCCGTGCGGGGGTCCGCCGGGCCGCCCACGTGCCACCCGCCGGTGCCCGCGCTGTCGACCTCGACGACGTCGCCCAGTCCCGCGTCGCCGAACGCGCGGCGGAGCACGATCTCCCCCATCGGGGAGCGGCAGATGTTGCCGGTGCAGACGACGCAGACGCGGTACGGAGCGGTCACGGTGCCCATCCTGACGGTCGCCGTCCGTCGATGCCATTGCCGCATACCGGAGCTCCCCTGGCCACGCCGGAGCTCCCCCCGGCCACGCCGGAGCTCCCCGGACCTCCACGCCGGCGCCGCGCCCGATGAGGAGCCGCCGAGAGCCCGCTGCCCGGCTCCGTCGTGGCACCGCAGCCCGCGATGGCCGCGCAGATGCTCGGGTGCAGTGGTCAGGCAGCCGCAGGGGCCGGGGAGCAGAGCTCTACAACAGCTGATCCCAGCTTCCGTCGTCTGTGTCCAGCACGAAGTCCGGGTCGACGGGGCGCGAGCGCGCGCGCCGGCTCCTGCTCATGCCACCGGCGAAATCGGGGCTGGTCACGACCACGTGTCGGCGCCAGCTTCTCGGGATCGTCGTCAGGCCAACACCGCTCTGGGGGAGTCAGGGGTGGCACGTCTTCGACCAGTGATCGCTCTGCTCCGCACGGCTGCACTCGCCCTGTCCGGCGCCCTCACGATGCCTGCCGACGCCGCGGGTTAGCCCGGCGTCACCGTGCTCGCCTCCGGCCTGAACGGGCTACGCGAACTCCAATTCGCGAATGGTCGTGACGTGGTGGTCGCCGAGTCCGACATCGGCGTGGTCTCGGAGATCGACACCCGCAAGGGGACGCGCGAGGTCCTCGTGGACGGCGTGGCGAACCCGCAGGGAGAGGACGCCCGCGGCTCCAAGCTCTTCATCGCCCAGGGCGAGTCCGAGGAGCCGGCCGCGACCGCGCCGCCAGGGGTGCTGCTCTCCGGAGGAGGCGCGCCGCCCACGGTGCTGGCCGACCTGCTCGACTACGAGCTCGGCAACAACCCCGACGGGCAGACGCAGTTCGTCGGCGGGGAGCCGGTGGACTCGGTGTCCAACCCCTACTACGTCCTCGCCGACACCTCGAAGGTGCTCGTCGCCGACGCGGGCGGCAACATGGTCTACCGGGTGGACCGGAGGTCCGGCGCGGTGAAGGTGCCACCGGTGCGGTCATCTCCTACCTGTCCGGCTTCTCCGCGCCGACCGGCGTCGCGGTGGGCGACGACGGGTCGGTCTACGTCTCGGAGATGCTGCACACGCCACCAGTCGGCGAGCCGGGACCGGGGTTCGACCCGAGCTCCGTCGGGCGGATCGTCAAGGTCTCGGGCGGCACCCGGACGTACGCCTCGGTGACGATGCCGTCCGGGCTGGCCTTCCACGGCGGGGCGCTGCACGCGTCCGCCTGGGCGGTCGCCGGGTTCCTGGGCATGCCGGACGCAGGGCAGGTCGTCCGCGTGGCGGACAGCGCGTTCGTGCCCGCGAGCTGACCGCGCCCGGCCTCGCCGGGCGGCGCGCAGGGCCCGCGACTGGGCTCAGGTCGACGTTCGTGCCGCCGACAGAGCGGCATGGGCCCGCGGTTGGGCTCAGGTCGTCGCTCGCGCGGCCGACAGAGCGGCATGGGGGCAGACACGGCCGCGGCCCTGCAGGGCCCGGCGGACGGAGGCGTCCGTGAACGGGCCCTCGTCGAGAGCGAGGCCCGCTTCCGGTCGCTCTTCGACTCCTCCCCCATCGGGATGGCGCTCGTGGGGCTCGACGGGTCGTGGCTGCGGGTCAACCCCGCCGTCGCCGCGATCACCGGCTACCCCGTCGACGAGCTGCTCGCCCTGGACTTCCGGGCGATCATGCACCCGGACGACCTCGGCGCGGACCTGAACCAGGCCCGGCTGCTGCGCGACGGGCGGATCCCGAGCTACCAGCAGCAGACGCGGTACGTCCGCAAGGACGGGCGCGTCGTCCACTGCCTGCTCTCGGTGACGCTCCTGCGCGACGAGGACGGCGTCCCGCTGCACTTCCTCTGCCAGATCGTCGACGTCGACGCCGAACGGCGGTCGCGCGAGCTGTCGGACGTCATGTTCGAGCGCTCACCGGACCCGACGATGCTGCTCGGGGACGACGGGCGGCTGCTGCGCGCGAACTCGGCCTGGGAGCGGGTCCTCGGCTGGCCGCTGGGCGAGCTGCAGGCGAACGACGTACGCGAGCTGATCCACCCGGAGGACCGGGAGGCGACGCTCGCGGCCGCCCGGGCGGCCGCCGAACACCCCGGAGGCGTCGGGCACCCGCTGGCCAACCGGATGCGCACCAAGGCCGGGGACTACCGCTGGATGGAGTGGAGCGGAGCCCTCCTGCCGTCCGAGGGCGGCCTCATGCTCACGGGTCGCGACGTCACCCCGCTGCGCACCACCCAGGAGCAGTTCCGCGCGGCGTTCGAGGCGAGCCCGATCGGACTGGTCATCGCCGACGAGCAGGGCGTGCTCCTGCGCGTCAACGACGCCTTCGCCCGGCTCCTCGGCGGGAGGCCCGAGGAGCTGATCGCTCGGACGTGGCAGGAGCTCACCCACCCCGACGACCTCGCGGAGGGCGAGCGGCAGAGCGCGTCCGTCGTCGCGGCGCCGCACGCCGTGCGTACGTTCGAGAAGCGGTTCGTCCGCCTCGACGGCGCGGCCGTCCCCGTCGAGATCAGCGTCACGCTGCTGACCGGGGCCTCGGGCGAGCGCCACCGCTTCGCGCAGGTGCAGGACGTGACGGCACGCCGGGAGGCCGCGGCCCGCGCCGCCCGTGAGACGGGCCGGCTGCGTACGGCCATCGCCGTCCAGCGGGAGGTGACCGCAGCGGCAGGGGATCGTTCCCGCGTCCTGCAGCTCGTGGCGGACCGGGCGGCCGAGGCGCTGCCCACGTGCACGGGCGCGGTCGTCGGGCTGCTCTCCGGCACGTCGTTCCGCGTGGTGGCGGCGACAGCGTCGATGGCGGCCCACGTCGGCCGGGAGATGCCGGCCTCGGGCTCGCTGTCGGGCGTCTCGATCCGGACGGGCGCCGCGCTCTCCAGTGCCGACACCAGCCCAGGCCCGCGCGTCGACGCAGCGGCCTGCCGGGTCGCAGGGGCCGAGTCGCTGCTCGTCGAACCGTTGTTCGCCGGCGACAGCGTCATCGGCGGCCTGATGGTCGTCAGCGACCGGCGGGAGGCGTTCGACGACGCCGATGCCCAGCAGCTGACGCTGCTCGCCGACGCGCTCAGCGGGGCGCTGCGCCACGCGACCGACGCCGCGCGCAACGTGCGGCTGCTGCAGCAGGCCAACGACGCCCTCTCTGCGCTCGAGGCGAGCGAGACGAGGTTCCGGCTGGCGTTCGACAGCAGCCCACTGGGGATGGTGCTCACCAGTCTGCAGACGGACGATGCAGGAACCTTCCTTCAGGTGAATGCGGCGATGGCGCGGATCACCGGCTACCCCGCGAGCACGCTGGTCGGCATGCGCGTCCACGACCTGCACCACCCCGAGGACCTCGCGCACTCGCTGGCCGCCCTGGACGTGCTGGCTGCGGGACGCGCGGAGCAGCTCACCGGCGAGAAGAGGTACCGCCACGCCGACGGGCACGACGTGTGGGTGCGGCTCAACGTCGCCGTCGTCCGCGACGAGACCGACGCCCCGAGCTACCTCGTGACCCAGGTGGAGGACATCACCGCGCAGCGCGTGGCCGCCGCGCAGCTCGCCGAGCGCGCCCAGCTGCTCGACCTCACGCAGGACGCGGTGATCGTGCGCGACCTCGAGGGTCGCATCCGCTACTGGAACCCCGCCGCCGAGCAGATCTACGGCTGGCCCGCGTCGGTCGCGATGGGGCACGACGTCGACCGGCTCCTCGCGACTGCCTGGCCGGACGGCGCCTGCCGGGACGCCGCGACGAAGGCCCTCCTGCGCGACGGGGCCTGGCAGGGCGAGCTCGAGCACCGGCGTGCCGACGGGCACCGCGTCACCGTGCTCAGCCGCAAGGCTCTGCAGCGCGACGAGCAGGGCTGCCCCGTGGCGGTGCTGTCCATCAACTCCGACGTCACGGCGCGCCGCGCAGCCGAGCGCGCGCTGGCCGCCAGCGAGCAGCGCTTCCGCTCGCAGTTCGTCCACACCAGCGTCGGCCAGCTGATCCGCACCGTGGACGACGTCATCGAGGAGGTGAACCCGGCGTTCGCGCAGATGGTCGGGTGGACACCGGGCGAGCTCGTCGGACGCCGCGCGTCCGAGCTCTACGACCCCTCCACGCAGGCCATCCGCCAAGCGGCGCTGGCCGGGATCGTCGCCGGGGACGCGGACTCCTCCAGCGGCGAGGGACGGCTCGTGCGGCGCGACGGCTCCCGGGTCGACGTGCACGTCAACGTGTCGGCGATCCGCGGGGCGGACGGCGCCCCGGAGCGCTTCGTCGCCATCTTCCAGGACATCAGCGACCGGAAGGCCGCGGAGGCCGGGCGGGACCGGGCCATGGCGGCCCTGTCCGAGCAGAACGCGCAGCTCGCCGACGCCAACCAGCTGAAGCTGGACCTGATCGGCATGCTGGGACACGAGATCGGCAACCCGCTCGCGTCGATCCTCGGCTACAGCGAGCTCGCGCTCGACGGCGGCGCCGAGCTCTCCGACGACGCGCGCCGGGTGCTGGAGACGATCGAACGCAACGCCCACCGGCTCGACGGGATCGTCCGCGAGGTGCTCGCCCTCGTCGCGGTCGACGCCGGCAAGCTCTCGGCCACTCCCGAGCCGACCGCGGTCCGCCCGCACCTCGAGGCCGCCCTGGCCGAGTCGCGCGGGGGCGCCACGCTCTCCTGCCCGCCCGACTCCGTCGTCCTCGTGCAGCCGGGCCACCTCGACCAGATTCTGGCCAACCTGCTCTCCAACGCGGTCAAGTACGCCGACGGCGCCACCGCGCTGACGGTGAGCACGCGCGCCGGCCGCACCGAGATCCGGGTGGAGGACGACGGGCCAGGCGTGCCCGCGCCGTTCCGCAGCCGGCTCTTCGAGCGCTTCGCCCGGGACGCCAGCACCGCAGGAAGGGTCAAGGGGACCGGGCTGGGGCTCTACATCGTCCGCGAGCTCGCCCGGGCGAACGGCGGGGACGTGCACTACGAGGCGCGGGACGCGGGTGGGTCCGCGTTCGTGGTCTCGCTGCCGGCGCCCGGCTGACGGGGCCGCAGCGGCGCGACGGCTGGCGGCAGCCGACGCCAGACGGCAGACCGGCAGGCGCGCGTGGGCATAGTGCGCGCGGACCACACCCGGGCGGCCCAGCAGAACCGTGTAGGCGCAGCCGATGGACTGGCGGGACACGCAACACCACCGGGGGAAGACATGCTCACGCTGATCGAGACGGACGACGCGCGGGAGGCGCGCCGCCTCGGCGCGCTGCGCGCGTACGGGGTGCTCGACACCGCGCCCGAGCCGGCGTTCGACGACATCGCCTCGCTGGCCGCCGACCTGTGCGGCACCGCCATCGCCGGGATCAGCTTCGTCGACACGGACCGGGTGTGGTTCAAGGCGAGGGTCGGCGTGCCGCTCGCCGAGCTGCCCCGCGACCTGATGCTCTGCTCGCGCACCGTCCAGGGCACCGAGGTCCTGGAGGTCCCCGACGTGCCGCCGACCGGGAGGCTGGCGAGCCACCCGCCCGCGGCGGGGCTCCCGCAGGTGCGGTTCTACGCCGGTGCCCCCCTGCTCACCTCCAGCGGCGACGCGGTCGGAAGCCTCTGCGTCCTCGACACGGTCCCCCGACGGCTCACCGACGCCCAGCGCAAAGGCCTGACCACGCTGGCCCACCAGGTGATGACCCAGCTGGAGGTGCGTCGGCAGGCCTGCGAGCAGGCCGCAGCGGCCGAGCGGCTGCGCGAGGTCGACTCGCTCAAGACCGAGTTCATCTCCCGTATCACCCACGAGCTGCGCACGCCGCTCACGTCGATCAACGGGTATCTCGAGATGCTCGTGTCCGGTGAGCTCGACGCCGACGAGCTGGCCGAGTCCCTGCAC
Source organism: Motilibacter deserti (assembly GCF_011250635.1). GTDB lineage: Bacteria > Actinomycetota > Actinomycetes > Motilibacterales > Motilibacteraceae > Motilibacter_A > Motilibacter_A deserti. The sequence continues at coordinate 23,892 of NZ_JAANNP010000016.1, read as the reverse complement.
GTCGTGCAGCGCAACTCGGCCCGGCTCACGAGCCTGGTCGACGACGTCATCGCCGCGTCCCAGCTGGGCGGCGCCGCGCCCGAGCTGGAGCGCTCGGTGTGGGGCCTGCGTGAGCTGGCCCGTGGGGCGGCCGCCAAGCACGCGGCCCTCGCCGACGGCCGCGGCGTCGTGCTCCGGCTGCCCGACGGCGAAGGGCCGGAGGCGTACGTCTTCGCCGACCGCTCGCGGATCACCTGCGCGATCTCGCGCATCGTGCACAACGCGGTGCTCTACCAGCCCTCCGGCGGCCGGGTGGACGTGGAGGTCGTCGCCGACGGCGACCGCAGCGCGGTGAGGGTCACCGACGCCGGCGTCGGGGTCCCGGCCGACGAGGTCGCCCAGGTCCTCAAGCCGTTCTGCCGCGGGCGCTACGCCGAGGAGCACCAGATCCCCGGTGCCGGGCTCGGCCTCCCGCTCGCCGCCGCCGCGGTGCAGGCCCACGACGGGTCGCTGACGATCGACGGCGCCACCGGCGGCGGGACCATCGTCACGATCGCGCTGCCGGCGTACGCGCCGGCCTGCCCCTGACGGTCGAGGCCCCGCCGGCGGGACGCGCCGGCGGGGCCTCGGAGGTGGACGAGCCTGCGGTCAGCCCGTCAGCTGCACACCGCCCCGTTGAGGGCGAACGCCGGGGCGGCACCCGGCGTACCCGTCGCGTTGAAGCTGATCGTCGCGGACTTGCCCGGCTGGATCGTGGCGGCCGACGACACCGTCACGTTGCCCGCGGTCTGGGTGAACGACCCCGGCCACGCCTTGGTGACCCGGACGCCCGAGCCGAGGTCGAAGGCGAGCTCCGCGCCCGACACCGGCTTCTTGCTGGTGTTGGTCACGACGGCCTGCCCGGTGAAGCCGCCGTTCCACGCCGAGGTGCGGTAGGACACCGTGCACGACCCGCCGCCGGTGCGCTCGTGGCTGTAGAGCCAGTCGAGCATCGTGTTGTTGAGGTAGGTCGGCACCCAGGACCAGTGCGCGTTCTGCGGCGTCGTGCCCCGGCTGTAGGCCGTCAGCAGCGTGTGGCTGCCGTTGGCCTCCGCGGCGTCCCACTGCGCCTGCGCCAGGGCGTCGGCCTGCGCCACCGGGAGGTTGCCGGCCCACTCGGCGAAGGTCGTCCTGGCGCCGGCCGCCCCGATCGCGTTGATGAGCGCGAGCGACCCGGTCGTGTAGTTGACGGTCGGGTCGTCGACGGAGTGGGTGGCCCAGATCGGCAGGTCGACCAGGCTCGGCGCGACCGCCGTGTTGCCCGTCGCGGCCACCGTGATCGCCGCGGCGAACTTCGTCGGGTACTTCGGCAGGATGTCGAAGGAGCCGATGCCGCCGAGCGACAGGCCGGTGAGGTAGAGCCGGTCCGGGTCGACCGGGTACTCCGCCATGACCTTGTCGATGGTCTCCATCAGCGCCTGCTGGACCGAGGGCGTCGTCCAGGCCAGGCCGGACGGGACCTGCGGCGAGAGCACGAAGCTCGGGTCCTTGGCCTGGCGGGCCGGGGCGGCGAACGCCGTGGCCAGCTGGTTGCCCGTGATCTGGGTCAGGTTGTTCGGGCCGCGCTCACCCGCGCCGTGCAGGGTGACGACCAGCGGGTAGAGCGCCTTCCTGCCCGGCCGCTCGTCGTACGCCTCCGGCGTGTAGAAGCGGTAGTTCAGCACCTGGCCCGAGCTGCTGGTGTTCGACAGCGCGGCGAACTCGTCGACGACCGGGGTGAGAACGCTGGTCGTGGTGACCGGCGTCTCCGAGCTCTCGAGCTCGACCCGGCCCTTCCCGTCGAGCACGTCGGCGACCTGGGTCACCGAGTACGACAGGCCGTAGGGGTTGTTGATCCCGCCGGAGTACTGCAGCGCGCCGGCCGCGGCACCCGCGGAGCCGAGCTCGAGGATGAGGTACTTGCCCTTCTCTCCCTGCGCCTGCAGCGCCGGCTCGTCGTTGACGTACGCCCGGAGCACCGGGCGGGTCGCGCTGGTGACGGCGCCGTTGACCGAGGACGTCCGGGTGCCGACCACGCGGAAGGCCGCGGGGTCGATGGAGGCGCCCTCGAGGTCGACCTTCGAGGAGAACTGGATCGCCACCGCAGTGATGAAGTGCCCGAGCGGCAGCGATTCGGTGATGATGTCGGCGCGGACAGGGCCCGGCCCCGCGGCCTCGGCCGTGCCGGCCAGGGGCACGGCGGACAGCAGGGCGCCAGCGGTGAGAGCCCCGAGGGCTCGCAGCTTGTTCAACAGGTCACCTCGACGTTGGGGTGAATGCGGACGGTGACGGACCCGGCTCGCGGTGCCCGGGACCCCTCCACGGGACCGGCGCACCGGGCGGCCGGTCTGCGTCGCGCTGAACCTAGAGAGCCCCGGAAACCGGTGTCAACCGTCCAGATCTGGACTAATGCTGCGTTCGCGAGCGCTCAACCTGAGCTTTCGAACCTCCTCGGCACGCGGTCCGGCCGCTCCACCGGCGGGGTTAGCCGTCGCCCCGTGCGGGCAGGAGCGCGCCGTGGTCGAGCCGGGGGACGCGCGGCTGCTCTCGGCCGTCGTGCGGGCGATCGACGCCACCGCGTTCGAAGCGCTCGCCGTGCTCAGCCCTGTCCGCGACGAGCGCGGCGACGTCGTCGACTTCGAGGTCCTCGTGGCGAGCGGGCTCTCCGGCGTGCTGCAGTCCGAGCTGCCGGCCCACGGCGAGCGGCGGTTGAGCCTGCTGCCCGACGGGCTCGGCGCGACGCTCGTCGAGCGCAACCGCGCGGCGCTGCTGGCCGGGGAGCCGACGGCCGATGAGGTCACCATCCCGGCCGAGCACGCCGGGCCGCTCGCCGGCCGCACAGCCGAGGTGCACCGGGTCCCGGTCGACGGCCTGGTGGTGGTGCTGTGGCGCGACGTCACGGCCGTACGCGCCGCCCAGGCTGCCCTGCAGGAGCGCGAGCACCGGTTCCGCGCGCTCGTCGAGAACGGCACGGACCTCATCCTGGTGCTCGCTCCGGACGGCTCCCGGACGTACGTCAGCCCTTCGGCGTCGCGGGTCCTCGGCTACAGCGCGGAGGAGCTGGCCCACGGCCGGTGGGGGGAGCGCGCCCATCCCGACGACGCCGAGTCGGCGGACAGCCTGTTCCGCCGCGCCCTCGCGCTGCCCCAGGGTGCGACGGTCTCGGCCGACCTGCGCGTGGTGGACCACCAGGGCCGCACGCGGTGGATCCAGGTGCTGGCGACGAACCGGTGCGCGGACCGCGCGGTGGGCGGTGTGGTGATCAACGGACGGGACGTCACCGACCGGCACGAGGCGCTGGCCCGGCTGCGCGACCAGGCCCTGCGCGACCCGCTGACCGGCGTTCCGAACCGGCGCTGGTTCCACGCGGCGCTGGCGAACGCGATGGCCCGGTCGGAGCGGACGGGCGCGCAGCTCGCCGTCGTGCTGTTCGACGTCGACCACTTCAAGCTCGTCAACGACACCCTGGGACACCCGGCCGGCGACGAGCTGCTGATCGAGCTGACCCGACGGCTGGCGGCCGAGCTGCGGCCCGGTGACACCGTCGCCCGGCTCAGCGGTGACGAGCTCGCCGTCCTCGCCGAGGACCTGCACGAGGCGTACGACGCGGTGACGGTCGCCGAGCGCCTGGCGGCGAGCGCGTCCGGGGAGTACCAGCTGGCCGGCGCGGGGACCCGGGTCTCGGTGTCCGTGGGGGTCGCGCTGGCGTCGAGCGACCAGGACGCGGACACGGTGCTCGCCCATGCGGACACGGCTCTCTACGCCGCCAAGCAGCAGGGCCGGGGCCGCGTGACGGTCTACGAGTCCTCGTTGCGCGAGGGCCTGATGCGGCGGCTGCGGATAGAGCGCGACCTGCTGCTGGCCCTGGAGCGCGACGAGCTCGTGCTGCACTGGCAGCCGATCGTGCGCCTCACCGACCGCAAGGTCGTGGCAGCCGAGGCGCTGCTCCGGTGGCGCCACCCCACCCGCGGGCTGCTGAGCGCGGGCGAGTTCCTGCCGCACATCACCAGCCACGGTCTGAGCCACGAGGTCTGCGTGTGGGCGTCCGACCACGCCCTCGCCCAGGCGGCCGCGTGGTCCCTCGGCCACGGCCCTGATCACGTGTTCGTGAATCTGTCTGCAGTGGACCTGGGGTCGCACGCTCTCGTCGACCGCATCAGCACACAGGCGGCCACGCACGGAACGGACCCGTCCGGCGTCCACCTCGAGGTCAGCGAGCAGGTCCTCGGCCCCGACGTCCCGCGCGTCCGGGAGACGGTGGCCGCCCTGCGCGCCCAGGGCTTCGGCATCGCGCTCGACGACTTCGGCGCGGGCAACACGGCCCTCGCCTGGCTGCGCCAGCTGGACATCGACGTGCTCAAGCTGGACCGCGCCTTCACCAGCGACCTGCACGCCCCGGCGACGCGGGCGATCGTGCGCTCGGTGCTGCAGCTCGCTGCGGACCTGGGAATCACCTGCCTGGCCGAAGGCGTCGAGACCGGCGCGCAGCACGCGACGTTGAGCGAGCTGGACTGCCCGCAGGCGCAGGGGTTCCACTACGCCGAGCCGCAGCCGGCAGAGGCCCTGGCCTGACGCGCCATGCACCGGCGCCGAGCCGAGTCCACCACGCCTCCCGTGCATCTGCCGCCGTCGCCTACGCCCGGGACCGCGAGCGGCTCCGCGGTACCGGTCCCGGCGCAGTGACCGACCAGGCGACCGGCCGACCAGGCGACCGGCCGACCGGGCGAGCTCGGCAGGACGGAACGGGCCGCGGCCGCTAGGCTCGAAGCACGTCGTCCGCGTAGGCCACGTGCCCGACGCCTGCTCCCCTGCACGTCGAGGAGGCACCCCGCGACCACGGCGCTGCGCAGGTCCCGCCCCTGGGACGCGACGACGATGGGACGGGACCGGGTGACGAGGTCGGACGCCCCGCACCGCAACGAGCGGCCGGCGGCGTACGACCCGTTGGCCACCCTCGCCCGGCTGGAGCGGATGGCCTGGCTCGGGGGGCTGGCCCGCCGACGCGCTGCTGCGCTCGCCGTCACCGGCACGCTCGCCATCGCGGCGGTCACGGCCGTGCTGGGCGCGGTGCTCATCGCCACGGACCGAGCGCTCGCCCCGCTCTGGACCCAGCTGCTCGGGTGGCCGCTGCTCTACGCCCTGCGGTCCGAGCCGGCCCAACGGCTCATCGGCGGCGGCCGGCTCGACAACCGCGTGTGGCTGCGGGCGGGGATCGCCAACGCCGTCCTGCTGCTCGTGATCCTTCCGACCGGGCTCACCTTCGTGCTGCCCATGGGCGGCGCGATGATCGCCAGCGTCTCCATCGGGTGGTCCGGCGCCCGCGCCTGGCGCGCCAGCGCGGTCTCGGCCGCCGTCACGACGGGGATCGGGCAGCTCGCCCTGCACCTCGGCGCAGGCCCTGCGGACGCCCCGACCGAGCGCAGCGACATCGCTGCCGGCGTCGCGCTGATCCTCGTGCTCGCGACCATCGCGAACATGGGGATGGTGGCCGCCCGGCAGGAGGCGGACCAGAGCCTGCTCGACGCCGAGCGGCTGGCCCGCCAGGAGGAGCTGCGCCATGCGGCGACGCACGACGCGCTGACGGCGGCGCTCAACCGGGCCGGGCTCTACGAGCGGCTGGACGCGGCGCTCGCGACCGCCTCCCCGGGCTCCGGGGTCGCCGCCGTCTATCTCGACCTCGATGGCTTCAAGCCCGTCAACGACAGGTACGGCCACGCGACCGGCGACCGGCTCCTCGAGGTCGCGGCCCAACGGCTCGCCCGCGTCCTGCGCCCGCAGGACGCCCTGGCGCGCGTCGGCGGCGACGAGTTCGTGGTCGTGCTCGTCGACGTCGCGACGCGCGCCGACGTGCGCGCCGTCGCCGCGCGCGCGGCCGCTGCCCTCTCCGAGCCCTTCAACCTCGACGGCACGGTGGTGAGCGTGTCCGCGAGCGTCGGCGCGGCCCTCACGCACGGCCCGACGACCACGTCCGACGCGCTGCTCGGTGAGGCGGACGAGGCGATGTACGCCGCCAAGGGGCGCCAGGTCACTGCCGGCCCGCTGCCCGTGCTCGACGAGCCGCACCGCTGACGGGAGCGGGCGGACGCCGCCCGCGGGCCGGCGTCAGACGGGCACCGCGGGCGGGGCACACGAGGGGCACGCCCGCCTGGGAGTCGCTCCCGTCCGGGCTTCCCGGGCTACTCCTCGATGATGACGGGCAGCACGATGGGGTTGAGCCGGTGCGCGCGCCACGCCCACTGGGCGACCGCCCGCGTGATGAGGTCCTCGAGCTGCTCGCGCTCGCGGACGCCCTCCTCCGCGGCCTTCGCCAGCGCCTTCTCGATCGAGGGGATCGACTGCTCCAGCGCCTCCTGCCCGGGCGCGAAGCCGCGGGCGAGGAAGTCCGGGGGCTCGGCGAGGGTGCCGGTGTCGGTGTCGAGGATCCCGACGACCGTGATGACGCCCTCGGCCGCGAGAGTGCGGCGGTCCTTCAGCGAGGCCTCGGTGATGTTGCCGACCGTCGTGCCGGAGACGTAGACGTAGCCGGCGGAGACCTTGCCCGTCACCTTGGCGCGGCCGTCGACGAGGTCGACCACGACGCCGTCGTCGGCCACGATCACGCGGTCCTCGGCCACGCCGGTGCGAACCGCGATGTCGGCATTCGCCTTCAGGTGACGCCACTCGCCGTGGACCGGCATCACGTGCCGCGGGCGGACGACGTTGTAGACGTAGGCGAGCTCGCCGGCGCTCGCGTGGCCGGAGACGTGCACCTTGGCGTTGCCCTTGTGCACGACGTGCGCGCCGTAGCGGGCGAGGCCGTTGATGACGCGGTAGACGGAGTTCTCGTTGCCGGGGATCAGCGAGCTGGCGAGCAGCACCGTGTCGCCCTCGCCGATGCGGATGACGTGGTCCCGGTTGGCCATCCGCGACAGCGCCGCCATCGGCTCGCCCTGCGAACCGGTGCAGATGAGCGCGGCCTTCTGCGGCGGCAGCTTCTCCAGCTGCTTGAGATCCATGACGAGGCCGTCCGGGACGGTCAGGTAGCCGAGCTCGCGCGCGATGCCCATGTTGCGGACCATGGACCGGCCGACGAACGCCACCTTGCGCCCGTGGGCGTGCGCGGCGTCCAGCACCTGCTGGATGCGGTGCACGTGGCTGGCGAAGCTGGAGACGATGACGCGGCGCGGCGCGGCGCGGAACACCGTCTCGATGGCCGGGACGAGCTCGCTCTCCGACGTCGTGAAGCCGGGCACCTCGGCGTTGGTGGAGTCGGTGAGGAAGAGGTCGACCCCCTCCTCCCCCAGCCGGGCCAGCGCGCGCAGGTCCGTGAGCCGCCGGTCGAGCGGGAACTGGTCCATCTTGAAGTCGCCGGTCGCCACCACGAGCCCGGCGGCGGTGCGGACGGCGACCGCGAGCGCGTCGGGGATGGAGTGGTTGACCGCGACGAACTCACAGTCGAAGGGGCCGAAGCCGCGCCGGTCGCCCTCCTTGACCTCCACCAGCCGTGGGGAGATCCTGTGCTCCTCGAGCTTGGCCGCGACCAGCGCGAGGGTCAGCCGCGAGCCGACGAGCGGGATGTCGGCGCGCTCCTTGAGGAGGTACGGCACCGCCCCGATGTGGTCCTCGTGCCCGTGCGTCAGCACGACCGCGACGACGTCGCGCAGCCGGTCCTTGATCCAGCCGAAGTCGGGCAGGATCAGGTCGACCCCGGGCTGGTGCTCCTCGGGGAACAGGACGCCGCAGTCGACGATGAGCAGCTTGCCGTCGTGCTCGAGCACGGTCATGTTGCGACCGATCTCGCCCAGGCCGCCGAGGGCGACGACGCGCAGACCGCCCTTGGGCAGGCGCGGGGGGCGCTGCAGCTCGCGCGGAGCTGATCTCACCGGCTCTCCATTCTTCCGATCGGACTGATGCGGAGAACTCGGGACGGAGGATGTCCGGCTCGTCGGGCGCGCAATCGCGTCGACGGACGGTTCCGCCGACGGGAGTCCGCGCGGGACCAGCCTAGTCGCCGGCCCCGCGCCCGTCGTACGCCGTCAGCGGGCCGCGGCCGGCGCCTGCTGCGGCTCGCCGGCCGCGGTCTGCCGCGCCCGCCGCTGGTGCGGGATGGTCGACGCGATGGCCACGCCGACGAAGGCGGCGACGGCCCCGGCCACGAAGCAGAGCTGGAACGCCCCTTCGGACGGGAGCTCGAAGGCGCCGAAGCTGTTGGTGTTGCTGGTCAGCAGCGTGCCCATCACCGCTGCGGCGAGCGTGGTGCCCAGCGAGCGCGTGAGCGCGTTGAGCCCGACCGCGGACGCGGCCTCGCTCGGCGGGACGGCGTCCATGATCAGCGTGGGCATGGCGGCATACCCGATGCCGACGCCGGCCGAGGAGACGCAGGACGCGATGAGCAGCTGCCAGGGGGCGCCCATGAGGAAGAACGCGACGAGGTAGCCGGACCCGAGGACGGCCGCGCCGATCATCAGCGTGGCCTTCGGCCCGATGTCCGCGATGAGCTTGCTGGACGCCGGGGCGAACAGCATCATCATCAGCCCGGCCGGCGCCATCCAGAGGCCGGCGGCGAGCAGGGACTGGCCGAGGCCGTAGCCCGTGGCCGACGGCAGCTGCAGCAGCTGCGGGACGACGATCGACTGCGCCATCATCCCGAAGCCGATCGCGATGCCCGCGAGGTTCGTCATGAGCACCGGGCGCTGGGCGGTGGCCCGCAGGTCGACCAGGGGCTCGGCCTGGCGCAGCTCGAAGACCCCCCAGACGACCAGGACGACCAGGCCCGCGGCAATGGCGCCGAGCGTGCGAGCGTCGCCCCAGCCCCACGTGGTCGCCTTCGAGATGCCGACGAGCAGGGACACGAGCCCGATGGCGAGGCCGATCGCGCCGACCGCGTCGACCCGCCCCGGCCGGCCGTCGTGCACGTGCGGGACGACGAGCCACGTCAGCGCGAGGATGACCGCGGCGGCGGCCGTCGCCACCCAGAAGAGCGCGTGCCAGTCGGCGACGTCGACGATCCAGGCCGACAGCGGGAGCCCGATCGCCCCGCCGACGCCGAGGGTCGCGCTCATGGCCGCGACCGCGCTGCCGGCCATGTGCGGCGGCGTGATCTCGCGCAGCAGCGAGATGCCCACCGGGATGAACCCCATGGCCAGGCCCTGCAGCGCACGCCCGACGAGCATCGGCGCCAGGGTGTCCGAGAGCGCGGACACCAGCAGGCCGGCCACCAGGATCGCGGCGCTGACGACGAGGACGCGCTGCTTGCCGAACAGGTCGGCCAGCCGGCCGGCGACCGGCATGGTCACGGCCGCCGCGAGCAGAGTGATCGTGACGACCCACGCGGCGTTCGCCGCCGATGTGCCGAGCAGCCGGGGCAGCTCGCTCTGGATAGGGATGACCAGGGTCTGGGTGAGGGCGACCGTGAGGCCGCCGAAGCAGAGGGCGACCGTGGCCGCGACAGGGCTGCCGCCCCTCGGCGTTGTCGACACAGTTGTTCCCTTTCGCGGCAGCGCCGTGGCCCGCACTAGCGGGTGTATGTAAACGTGTGCTTACAACACTAGGGAAAACGGTGGCCCGAGTCAACCGATGCGTACATTGGGTGGCCGTGGGTCCGGGAGGCGACATGGGCGAGCCGCGGCGGCGGGACTCCGCCCGTACGCGGAAGCTGCTGCTCGAGACCGCTCGGCGCCGCTTCGCCCGAGACGGCTACGCGGCCACGACCGTGCGCGACATCGCCGACGAGGCGGGGGCCAACGTCGCGCTCATCAGCCGCTACTTCGGCTCCAAGGAAGGGCTGTTCGAGGCGTGCCTGGCCGCCGCGGCCGACTCGGTCCGCGGCACCCAGGACGGTGACGTCGCGCTCGAGGGGCTGGGGCGCTCGATCGCGCGCGGGATGGCCGGCGTCTCCAGCGCGCACGGGCTGCCCGAGGTGCTGCTGCTGTCGCTGCGCCCCTCCGGGGACGAGCAGGCCGAGCGCGCCCGGATCCGCACCCTGAGCTCGTACGCCGAGCGCATGGCCGCGCTCGCCCTGCCCGAGGGCGCCCCGCTCCCCGACGACCTGCACCTGCGCGGCCAGGTCCTGCTCGCCACTGCGCTCGGCGTCGCCGTGCTCCGCGCGACGCCCGGCCTCGGCCCCATCACCTCTGCGACCGAGGACCAGCTCGCGGACGCGCTGTCCGACGTGGTGTCCGCGCTGCTGGGGCGCGGGCCCGGGCCCCTCACCCAGCCGTAAGCCCCGAACACCAGCCGCTCGCGCCGCCGGAACAGCACCGGCAGGACCCGTGACGAGCTCGCCGCCGATCTCGTGAGGCATCGTGCTGCGGTGCGGTAGCCGTGCGGAAGGCCCGCCCCGAGCGGCGATGGAGATGACCCGAACCCGAGTTCCGCGCATTTCGCTTCCCCTTTGTCTCGTGGCGTGACGTGGTCGATGCGTTCTCCGATCCGCGAGCCTTGCTGCCGGTGTCGGTCGGGCCGATGGGAAGAGCCTGCCGCCGATGCGGCGGGTGCCGCTGTTCGCCGCTTGACACACGGGGGTGTCCCGCTCCGAACGGTCCGCAGCAGCGAGCCGGAGCTGACCGCGCGGCCGGTCGCCCCGCCACCGGTTGACGACGCCTTCAGCGTTGAGACCACGGGAACCTTCCTCGTCCTGGCACCGACCAACGAACGAAGGGCTGAACGTCCCGTGCAGTTCCAGCGGCCGGGTCGGGGCAGCCCATGGCTCGTCGACGGCCGGGCACACGTCTGCCGCGCCGTGGAGGTAGCTGCACCGACGCACACCTTCCCAGACCGAGGACGGACGACATGAGCAGCTCGACGCACGACACGACACAGGCCGTGGAGACCGCGGGCGGCCTCAGCCGGAGGAGCCTGCTCCGCGGGGCCGCAGCTGCCGGGCTCGGGGTCGCCGGCGCGACGGGCCTTCCGGGCGGCGCGGCCGCGGCGGCGGGCGGCGTGCCGCGCAGCGAGATCGAGCCGTTCTACGGCCCGCGCCAGGCAGGCATCACCACGCGCCAGCAGAGCTACGGCCTGTTCGTGGCCTTCGACGTCACCACGACGAGCCGGGACGCGCTGGCCAACCTGCTGCGCCAATGGACGTCGACGGCGGAGGCGCTCACCCGCGGGGAGCCGGCGCCGGCGCGCCCCACCCGAGTCCCTGGTGCGCGAGGCGATTCAGGAATCGCACTTGAGCTGTTTCCCGCCCGCCTGACCTTCACCTTCGGCTTCGGGCCGCGGCTGTTCGACGCGCGGTTCGGGCTGGCCGAGCACAAGCCAGCCGCACTCGACACGCTGCCGGGCTTCCCCGGGGACCAGCTCGTGGCCGCCCACAGCGGCGGCGACCTCCTCGTCCAGATCTGCGCCGACGACCAGCAGATCCTGTCCCACGCCTTCCTCCAGATGCGCGCCCTCACCGTGGGCGTCGCGGCACTCCGCTGGTCTCAGCAGGGCTTCATCAGCCCGCCCACCGACGGCAAGGCGCCGCGCAACCTGCTCGGCCTGCACGACGGGACGTCGAACCCCCGCCCCGCGAAGGCGGAGTTCGGCGACCTGGTGTGGGCGGACGACGCGGCCACGCCGAGCTGGCTGCGCGGCGGCACCTACCTCGTCTTCCGCAAGATCCGGCTCGCCCTCGCGTCGTGGAGCCTCACGTCGGGAGCGGAGCAGGACCGCTCGGTCGGGCGGCGGCTGGCCGACGGGAGCCCGCTGTCCGCCGCCGCGGGCGCCCCCACCCGGACGAAGCTCGACCTGGCCGCCGTGGGGGCGGACGGGAGGCCGCTCATCGACCCGGCGGCACACGTACGCCAGATGCACGCGTTCCCGATGTTCCGCCGCGCCTACAACTACGACTACGGCTTCGACTCCACGCGGCTGCACGCCGGCGGGGACGAGCACGGCGACGAGCCCGGCCACGGCGGCCACGAGGCGTACGACGCGGGGCTGCTGTTCGCCACGTTCAACGCCGATCCGCGGACGCAGTTCATCCCGGCGCAGCAGCGGATCGCGAGCAACGACCTGCTCGGGAAGTTCATGACCCCGACCGCCAGCGGGATCTACGCGGTCCCGCCGGGGCTGCAGCCCGGCCAGTCGCTGGGGCGTGGGCTGCTCTGAGCGGCTTGCCCACCGCGCCCGGGTGAGACCGCGCTCGTGAACGGCGCCCGGCGCGCGTCACGCCGAGACGGTTTGCTCCTCGAGGGTGCGGACGAGCCGCGCGGCCAGCTGCTCGAGCTCGGCGATCTGCGCCGGTGCGAGCTCCCGGGGCTCGACGTCGAAGGCGCAGAGCGTCCCGACGATCAACCCGCGGGACGTCCGCAGCGGGGCGGAGGCGTAGAACCGGACCGAGCCCAGCCGGCCGTCCACCCAGGGGCTGTCGGCGAAGCGCGGGTCGGCGCTGGCGTCGGGCACGTAGACGAAGCGGCCCAGCCGCACGGTGACGTCGCACATCGCCTCGGCGCGCGGCGTCGGCGCCCCTTCGAACCCGGTCGTGGCGGCCTGCCACTGCTGCTCGGCGTCGAGAAGGTTGAGCGTCGCCATCGCCGAGCCGGCTGCCAGGGCGGCGGCCTCCACGATGGACTCGACGGCGGCCCCCTGCTCGCCGGCCGGGTCGGTCAGCCGGTGGAGCTCGGCGACGCGCCGGGCCTCGGCCGGGCTGATCATGAGGCGGCCTCCCGGGGCGCGTCGGGCATCAGCAGGGCACCTCGGCCCAGACGACCTTGCCGACGTCGACGGGGTCGCAGCCCCACCGGGAGCTGAGAGCGTCGATGATCAGCATGCCCCGCCCGCTCTCCGCCTCGAAGGACGGCTCGCGGGGCTCGGGGCGCTTGTCGGAGGCGTCCTCCACGCCGATGCGCATGACGTCACCGTTCCGGTGCAGGCGCACCCGCATCGTGTCGCCCTCGCCGTGGCGCACCGCGTTGCCGACGAGCTCGCTCAGGACGAGCGCCGCATCGTCCAGCCGGTCGGCGTCGCAGCTCCAGCAGGCGAACGTGGTCCACAGCAGCGAGCGCAGCCGGGCCGATGCCTCCGGCGCGCGCGCCACGACAGCGACGCTGCTCGACCCCACGTCCCCTCCTCCGTCGTGCCCCGTTCAGATCACCGGCTTCATCGGCAGACACGGAGAGTCAGTCAAGCCAGACCGTGCGTCAGGATTCTCGCAAGATGGTGGCCGAGGCGCGACCCGGCGCCGGACCGCAGCCGGCGCCACCCCAGCTTCGTCCGGGCTGGAGGCATCTGTCCCTTCCCGGGACACCAGGGCACGCTTCCGGCGACACGCTCGACGATGGCTGCGCTCAGGTGTGACGTGGCCGGAGCGTCGTCGCATGCTCCTCGAGGAGGCGCTGACCGGCTCCTGGCTCCCCGGCGTAGGCCCGGACCGCCGCGCCGTGCCCCTAGAGTCGCGGCGTGCCTCCCGCAGAGAAGCCGAACGCGGCGAGCCGGGGCCGTCCGACGTTGGCGCGCATCGCCCAGCTCGCCGGCGTCTCCGTGCCGACCGTTTCCAAGGTCGTCAACGGCCGGGCCGACGTCGGGCCGGAGACCCGGGAGCACGTCGAGCGGATCCTGCGCGAGCACGGCTACCGCCCGCTGCGCAAGCTGGGCGCCCCGGGAGCGCACGTGGAGCTCGTGTTCCACGCCCTCGAGGGCGTCTACGACACGGAGGTCATCAACGGCGTCGAGAGCGTGGCCAGCGAGCACGGGCTCGCTCTCGTCGTGTCCCAGCTCGGGCACCAGTTCACCCCGGACGCGCTGTGGATGGAGCGCGTCCTGTCCCGACGGCCGGCGGGGGTCATCTCGGCCTTCTCCGGGCTCGACCGTGAGCAGCGGATGCAGCTGCGCGACCGGGGGATCGCGTACGTCGTCGTCGACCCCACCGAGGACCCGGGCCCGGAGTTCCCGACCGTCGCGGCGCACAACTGGATGGGCGGCCTCGCCGCGGCACGCCACCTGCTCGAGCTCGGGCACCGGCGCGTGGCCGCGGTGACCGGGCCGATGTGGGCGCTTCCGGCACGGGCGCGCTTCGACGGCTACTGCGCGGCGCTCGAGCGGGCCGGGGTGCCGTTCGACGCCCGGCTCGTCGGCGAGGACGACTTCCTGCCGCGCGGGGGACTCGCCCAGGCCCGTCGCCTGCTGCGGCTGCCCGACCCTCCGACCGCCTTCGTCGCCGGCAACGACGGTCAGGCCCTCGGCGTCTGCCAAGCCGTGCACGAGGCGGGCCTGCGCGTCCCGCAGGACGTCAGCGTCGTCGGCTTCGACGACCTGGCGCTGGCCGAGTCGCACGTGCCCCCGTTGACGACGGTGCACCAGCCGGTGCGCCAGATGGCCGCGACCGCAGCCGGGATCGCGGTGCGGCTCGCGGCCGGGAAGCCGGTCGAGCGGATGCGGGTGGAGCTGCCCGTCCGCCTCGTCGAACGGGCGAGCGCGGCGCCTCCGCCGAGTTCGTAGGAACGGTCAACGAAAACTTTCGCGATCCGTTGCCCGCGCTCGGCGCCCCACCTAGCGTGGCGCGCGCCTGCCCAGCTCGCCCCGCCTCCTGCTCTTAGTTGTTCGCACTGCGAACTGTTAGCGCTCACACCAGCAGGGGCGGGACCGCCGGCACTTGACCGATGACGTTCAAGGAGGACTGCACGTGAAGCGACTCAGGGCGCCCCGGAGCCGACGCAGAGCGGCCGTGTGCGCCGCCGTCGCGGCGCTGTTCGCGGGCGGGCTGCTCGCCGCGCCGCCGGCGACCGCCGACCTCGGGCCGAACATCCTGGTGAACCCGGGCTTCGAGAGCGGCTTGACCGGCTGGTTCCCCAACAACGGCAACGCGACCGACGGGGCGGCCCTCTCGCCGACGGGCGACGCGTTCTCCGGCTCGAGCGCGGTGCTCGTGACCCAGCGGAAGACGACCGGGTCCGGCCCGATGCAGGACGTCTCGGGAAGGGTCGTCGCCGGGCGGACCTACACCGTCACCGCGCGGGTGAAGTACACGAACCCTGCCAGCCCTGCCACGAAGCAGTTCTTCGTCACCATGCACTACGGCGGCGCGACCTACACCAACCTCGGCACGGTGACGGTGCCGCGCGGCCAGTGGGGGCTGGTGCAGGGGACGTTCACGATCCCGGCCACCCAGAGCGTCACGACAGCCCGGATCTTCGTCGAGACCCCGTGGACGGCGACCCCCGGGGCGGACCCGAACACCCACCTCATGGACTTCACGGTCGACGACGTGACGTTGCAGGACGGCACGGCCCCGGTCGTCCATCCCCCGGGCAACGCGCTGCCGGCCAAGACGGTGGGCAACTCGAACCCGTTGATGGACTACCAGTACGGCGCCGACCCGTTCGCGATGACCTACGACGGCCGGGTCTACGTCTACATGACGTCCGACGGGATGCAATACGACGCCGCGGGCAACGTCGTGCAGGACTACGAGTACGACGCGCAGGGGATCAAGGACAACTCCTATGGCCTCATCCGCACGCTGACGATCCTGTCGTCGGCCGACATGGTCAACTGGACGAACGAGGGCCAGGTCAAGGTCGGCGGCACGTTCGGCGCGGCGAAGTGGGCCGCGAACTCCTGGGCCCCGTCGGCGACGCACAAGACGATCAACGGCAAGGAGAAGTTCTTCCTCTACTTCGCCAACAGCGCCGGCGGTATCGGGGTGCTGACCTCGGACTCCCCCACCGGGCCCTTCGTCGACCCCATCGGCAAGGCGCTGGTCACCCAGCAGACGCCGGGCGTCGCGGGCGTCGTGTGGCTGTTCGACCCTGCGGTGTTCATCGACGACGACGGGCAGGCCTACCTCTACTTCGGCGGCGGCGTCCCGACGGGCAACACCGACCACCCGAAGACCGCCCGGGTCATCAAGCTCGGCGACGACCTCATCAGCACCGTCGGCAGCGCCGCGCCGATCGACGCGCCGGCGCTGTTCGAGGACTCGGGCATGAACAAGATCAACGGCAAGTACTACTACAGCTACTGCACCAACTTCAGCCACAGCCCGGTCATCGACGGCAAGCGCATCGGCAACGGCAACATCGCCTACATGGTCGCGGACAGCCCCATGGGCCCGTGGACGGCCGACACGTACCGCGGCGAGATCATGCAGAACCCCGCGGCGTTCTTCGGGGTCGGCGGCAACAACCACCACGCGATGTTCGAGTTCAACGGGCAGATGTACATCACCTACCACGCCCAGACCGTGCAGCGCGCGATCGTGGCCGGCGGGTCCCTGTCCGCGGCGCGCGGCTACCGCTCGACGCACATCGACAAGGTGACGATCAACCCCGACGGCAGCATCGCGCCCATCACGATGACCTACCAGGGGGTGCCGCAGCAGGGCACGGTGAACCCGTACCACCGCACCGAGGCCGAGACGATCGCGTGGGACTCGGGCATCCAGGACGCCTACGTCCCGTCGTCCGGGGTCCGGGTGCAGCCGGTCGCCGGCACCGCGACGGAGCAGAAGCTCACCAACATCAACAACGGCGAGTGGACGTCGCTGTCCAAGGTCGACTTCGGCAGCGGCGGGGCCACCGGCGCCCGCGGCTTCAGCGCCGACGTGCTGGCCAAGGCCGGCGGTCAGGTCCAGATTCGGCTGGACAGCCCCGACACCTCCAGCGACGCCAACCTCGTCGGCACCCTGTCCGTCCCGGCGTCGTCCTCCGCGGCGTGGTCCTCGGTCAGCACGCTCCTCACCCGGACCGTCACCGGCGTCCACGACGTCTTCTTCACCTACAAGGGCACCGGCACCGCAGAGCTGTTCGACGTCGACCACTGGCGGTTCACCGCGCCCGTCGCCCAGCTCGAGGAGGCCGTCGACCAGCTGACGGCCGACGGGTCCGTCACCGCGAGCCTCGGCCGGGACCTGCTCGCCGCGCTCGACGCCGCACAGGGCGCCGAGGACGATGCGGACCGTATGGCCCTGCTGGCGCAGCTGCGCGCCCTGCGCTCCGAGCTGGACCTCGCCGCGCAGAGCAAGATGGGTGACCAGGCCCGCGAGTCCCTGCTGCAGCTGACCGAGCTGTGGCTGGACCTCTCGCCGCTGGACGAGCTGCGGACGGAGATCGGCTCGCTGACCCGCAGCGGCGACATCGCCACGAGCACGGCGAAGCAGCTGCAGGAGAGCCTGGCCGCGGCGGCCTCGGCTCCGACCGCGGCCGAGCAGCGCACCCGGCTCGAGGCTCTGCAGGCCGCCGTCACCTCGGCCAAGCCCAGCAAGATCGGCGACGAGGCCAAGGCCGCCCTGCTCGACCTGATCGGACAAGCCCTCCGCTAGGCAGCATTCCTGCACGCGGAATCAGTGAACGGGACCACCTACGAAGGAGTATGCGATCCCTATGAGCCACACGACCACCTGGCCGAGAGCGGGCGGCTTCCGCCTCCTCGGCGCCGTCGCCGCACTGTCACTGGGCTTCGGCTCGCTGACGGCGGCAACCGCGGAGGCTGACACGCCGAGCGGGGAAGGGGACGTCCTCACCGCGCAGGACGTGACCGCGGGCCTGGTGCACCGCTTCAAGCTCGACGAGACCAGCGGCACCACGCTGCGCAACACCGGAAGCGCCGGCGCGGCAGCTGACGCGATGCTCGTCAACGCGGACAAGGCCGCGCTGACCGGGGACGGGGTGCGCTTCAACCCCAGCTCCTACGAGAGCGCGCTCACCGGGGCGTACGTCAAGCTGCCGAACAACCTCACGGCGGGCATGTCGAGCATGACCGTCGACTACGACGTCTGGGTCGACCCGGCCAACGTCGGCGACCACCAGATGTGGAGCTTCGGCAGCAAGTCCGGTAGCTGCGACGTGGACACCGGCGGCCAGGGCTCGATCTTCGCGTCGAACACCGCCCCCCGCCCGGGCCTCCGCTTCCGCGTCACGGCCGGCAACCAGAGCGTCATGGCAGCCGCGCCGAGCAACCTGCGCGAGGGCACCTGGAAGCATGTGACCTACACGCAGGCGCCGAACGCCAACGGCACGAGCTGGACCGGCACCGTCTTCGTCGACGGCGTCCAGCACGCCCAGGCGACCAACATCACGACCCCGCCCTCGGTCAACGCGGCCGCGGGCACCAACTGCAACTTCCTCGCGCGGTCGCAGACCTCCACCCACTACTCCTTCCGCGGCACGCTCAAGGACTTCCGGGTCTACGACCGGGCCGTGACCACGGACGAGGTCCGCGAGCTCGCGGCCCCCACCGTGACGTCCGGGGCCACGGCCGACGCCGCCGCCATCGACCTCGGCCTCACGAGCGCGATCGTGGACGACATCGTCCTGCCGAAGTTCGGCTCGGTGGCCGGGTCGGCCATCACGTGGACGAGCTCCGACCCGTCCGTCGTCTCGATCTACACCCCGCCCGCCACGGCGAGCGCCGCCAAGGTGCCGGTGACGGGGCGCATCACGCGGCCGGCCCTCGGCCAGCCCGACGCGACCGCCGTCCTCACCGCCACGGTGCGCAAGGGGGCCGACACCGTCGTCACCCGCCAGATCACCGTGACGGTGAAGGCGCAGTTCAACGACGCCCAGTCGGTCGACCGTGACCGGCTCGACCTCAGCCTCTACAAGACCGACGACGTGCGCGGCGACATCGACCTGCCGAGTCGCGGCGAGTTCGGCTCGACCATCACCTGGTCGTCCACCAGCAACCTCATCTCGCCCACCGGCATCGTCACCCGCCCGGCGTACGGCCGCCCGGCCGTGAACGCGACGCTGACGGCCACGATCACCAAGGGCTCGGCGACGCAGACGAAGACGTTCCCCGTGACCGTCAAGCCGCTGCCGCGCAAGGAGGAGAAGGAGCGCTACTTCCTCGGCTACTTCAAGGGCGAGAACATGGCCGACGGCGAGCAGATCATGTTCGCCACCTCCAACGGCAACAACGCCCTCGACTGGACCGGCCTGACCGGTGGCCGGCCGTCGCTCATCTCCCAGCTCGGTGACCAGGGCCTGCGCGACCCGCACATCACGCGGTCCCCCGACGGCGACACCTTCTACATGATCGCCACCGACCTGAACTGGTACGACCAGGGTGGCTACAACATCAACGACACCCAGTACATCGAGGTCTTCGAGTCCCACGACCTCGTGAACTGGACGCCGCAGCGGCACGTCAAGGTCGCCCCCGACAACGCCGGCAACGCCTTCGCCCCGGAGTCGCTGTGGGTCGACGAGATCGGCGCCTACGCGGTCTTCTGGGCCCAGTCGCTCTGGAACGACCCGGTCAACCGCACCAACCCTGGCAACGCCCAGATGTGGCTCGCCACCACGCGCGACTTCCAGACGTTCTCCGAGCCCAAGGTGTGGCAGAACCCGTTCCCCCAGTCGCGGATCGACACGACCGCGATCAAGGTCGGCGACTACTACTACCGCGTCACGAAGAACGAGGCCGGCAACGCCGGGTCCGACATCTTCTCGGAGAAGAACACGGACTTCCTCGACAGCAACATCAACAACTGGATCCCCGTCGCTCCGGCGCTGGGTCGTACGACGTGGCAGCCGAACGCGGGCTACGAGGGCCCGGTGGTCTTCAAGGCCAACCCTGGCGACACGGCCTGCCCGGGCCAGTTCTACCTCTGGGGTGACCGCTACACCAACGGCGGCGGCTACCAGGCGGCGTGCCACGAGGACATCGAGGCGAAGACCTGGAACGCCAAGACCATCACGATGACGAACGCCGGTGTCCCCCGGCCGCGTCACGGGACGGTCCTGCCGATCACCCTGCGCGAGTGGAACTCGATCCGCGGCATCGCCAACAGCAACGTGGCGACGACGACGGACCTGACCGTCTCCTCGGCGATGTTCCAGAGCACGCCGGCCACCGCGACGGCGCGGGTCACCGCTGCGGACACGTTCGAGACCGGCGGCCAGGTGCGCTTCTCCTCGGGCTCGTGGTCCGCCACCGCGTACCTCGAGAACGGGGTCGCCTCGGTGACCCTGCCGGGCAACCTTCCCGGCGGGGCCCAGACCGTCAAGGCCGAGTACCTCGGCTTCGAGTACCTCAACGCCTCGCAGGACACCGCGTCCGTCCAGGTCCTGCCGGCCACGTCGCAGGTGCGCTCGGCGGTCGCGTCGGCCGTGTCCAGCGGCAACGTGGTCGCGAGCTTCGGCCGTGACCTGCAGCGCGTCGTCGACGCGATCGCGCAGGCCGAGCAGGCGAACGACACCGCGGCGGCACTGGCCCAGGCCCGCGCCCTGCAGGACCTGCTCAACACGGCCAAGCCGAGCAAGCTCTCGGCGCAGGCCCGGGCCGGCCTCAGCGAGCTGCTCGAGCTGTGGCTGGGGGCTCCGTCCGGGATCGACGAGGCCCGCATGCAGGTCGGGGCGCTCATGGCGAGCGGCGACCTGTCGTCCAGCCTGGCCGATGACCTGCACGAGTCGCTGGCGGCGGCCGCGGCGGCGCAGGGCAGCGTCCAGCAGCAGCACCTCCGGTCGGCGCGGAACGCGCTGACCTCGGCGTCGAGCGGGAAGGCGAGCGCGCACGCGCGCGCCGTGCTGCTCCCGCTGCTGGACGACCTGATCTCGTAGTCCGTGGCACATCCGCTGTGACAAGCGATGGGGCGGGCCGGCGACGGCCCGCCCCATCGTGCTTCCAGCACCCCGCGATCTGCCCGATTCGCAAAGGAGTTGCCCGTGAGAAGAGCACGCCTGCACCGCTTGTGGGGAGCCGTCACCACCGCCGCCCTCGTGGTCACCCTCGGCCACACCGCGGCGCCCGCGCACGCCGGGACCGCCCCCACCGCCTCGGCAGCCGCCGACGTGGCACCGGACGACCCGTACGGCTACCTGATGGTGCACTTCCTCGAGGAGCCGAACGGCTACGCCGAGAAGATCTACCTCGACGTGAGCAACGGTGACGACGCGACGTCGTGGACCCGGCTCAACCAGGGGCGGCCGATCCTCGCGAACCACCTCGGGACGTCAGGTGTCCGTGACCCCTACATCGTGCGCAACCCCAAGACCGGCAAGTACTACATCATCGGCACGGACCTTCGGGTGTTCTGGGGCAACGGGCGGGACTACCCGCCGGACGCTCCTCCGGGATACCGGCCGTGGTACCTCTACCGGCACGCGAGCCAGAGCCTCGTCGTGTGGGAGTCCACCGACCTCGTCAACTGGGGCGAGCCGCGGCTGGTCCGTGTCGCCGATGCGACGGTGGGCCGGGCCTGGGCTCCCGAGGCGACCTGGGACGAGGCGTCCCAGGCGTTCGTCGTCTACTGGTCGTCCACGGTCTTCGCCGCGACCGACCCGCAGCACACCGGCCCCGCGAAGAGCCGGACGCTCTACTCGTTCACGTCGGACTTCACGCAGGCCGACCTCGACGCCCGCAACCCCGACGGCCCCGGCGTCATGTACGAGGCCGAGGGCACCGCGGACACCATCGACACCTCGGTCCATCAGTACGACGGCGTCACCTACCGCGCCTTCAAGGAGAACGGCGGCCTGAACCGCGGCATCATCTTCGCGAAGACGACCGACCCGCAATGGTGGAAGCAGGAGACGGCGTGGACGATCCTGTCGACGCGCATCGGCGCTGCTGAATACGGCCAGGTCGAGGCGCCGCTGTTCTTCAAGGCGAACACCGAGAACCGTTGGTACCTCTTCGTCGACCAGTACGGCGGCCGCGACCAGGGATACCGCCCCTACACCACCACCGACATCTCGCAGGGCCAGTGGACGAGCATGGGCCGCAATGCCATGCAGGGGATGGTGTCGAACACCAAGCACGGCGGCGTCATCCCGCTGACGAAGGCGGAGTACGACCGGGTGCGCGCCGCGGACGTCGTCTCCGCCCAGCCCGTCTCCGCCGTGACGCTCGCGGGGGCTCAGCCGCAGCTGCCGAGCACCGTCACGGTGAACATCTCCGACGGCACGACCCAGCAGCGGCCGGTGGCCTGGGGCGCCGTCGACACCTCCACCACCGGGGTAGTGCAAGTGACAGGCACGGTGCAGGGCGACTCGTTCGCCGACGAGAAGAACGCCGTCGCGAACGGCGGCACCCTCACTCCGCCGCCCGGCGGGCGCAGCCTGTACGTCTCGGACCCGCCGACAGCCACGGCGACCGTCGACGTCAGGCCCCTGACGGCCATCCGCTCGGTGGACGTGACGGCACCGGCCAGGACCTCCTACGCCGTCGGCGACCCGCTCGACCTGACGGGGCTGTCGGTGCACGCGACCCTGGACGACGGCACCGTCGTCGACGTGACGGGCTCGGTCCGCACGACCGGCTACGACCCGACGCGAGCTGGCACCCAGACCGTCCGGGCCGTGCTCGGCGACAGGGCTCTGGGTACCTTCACCGTTGCGGTGCAGCTGACCGCGAACGCACTGGCGGCGCTGCAGGCGTCGGTGGCGCCCGTCCTCTCGGCGCCCACCGTCGCGTCGAGCTACGCCCGCGACATCAGCAGCGCGCTGCAGCGGTCGCAGGCCGCCGTCCTGGCCCAGGATGCTGACGCCGCGCTTCGCGCACTGCGCGACGTGCAGCTGCACATCGCGCTGGCGCCGAGCAGCAAGGTCGGCGACGAGGCTCGCCGACAGCTCGGCGACGAGCTCGCGTCCCGCGTCACCGAGCCGGCCACGCTGGGGCTGGTGACCCGGATCGGCTCGCTGCGCCGGTCCGGCGCCCTGGCCGCGAGCGCCGTCCGCGACCTCGAGGGCACGCTCTCCTCGCTCTGGGCAGCCGACACGCGCGGGGACGACCGAGCTGTGAAGACGAAGCTGGAGGCGCTGCGCAGAGTGGTGAGCTCGCTCAAGCCGTCCACCGTGAGCCCGGACGAGCGAGCGGCGTTGGTCGCCGCGATCGACGAGCTGCTCGCTGGGCGCTGAACGCGCAACACCCGCGGGAGCTCGGCCCGATCGCGAGGACCGGGCCGGGCTCCCGCGTCATGACCGGCAGGACCAGAAGGGAAGTTCAGCGTTGGTCGCGTACGACGCGAGGGTTCCGCCTCCTGCACGCTCGCATCGGGCGGCCACGATCTCCGACGTGGCGAAGCTGGCGGGGGTGTCCCACCAGACCGTCTCCCGGGTGCTGAACGACTCGCCTGCCGTACGCCCGACGACCCGCGAACGGGTCGATGCCGCGATCCAGGCGCTCGGCTACCGGCCCAACCCCGCCGCACGCGCGCTGGTGACCCGCCGGTCGCGGACCCTCGGCGTCGTCAGCTTCGACTCGACCCTGCACGGGCCGGCCAGCACTCTCTACGGCATCGAGCAGGCGGCGCGGGCCGCCGGCTTCTTCGTCAGCGTGGCCTACCTCGAGTCGTTCGAGGCCAGGAGCCTGCAGGACGGCCTGCGCCGGCTGGCCGAGCGGTCGGTCGAGGGGCTGGTCGTCGTGGCGCCCTTCGCGGAGACCGCCTCGTCGGTGGCCGAGCTGCAGGGAAAGGTGCCCCTCGTCATGGTCGGCGGGGGAAGCGTCGCCGGCTTCGCCTCGGTGAGCGTGGACCAGGTCGAGGGCGCCCGGCTCGCGACGCGGCATCTCCTTGCGCAGGGCGTGGAGACGGTGCTCCACGTCGCCGGGCCGACGGGGTGGCTCGAGTCCGACGGGCGGGCCGACGGGTGGCGCGCGGAGCTCGCGTCGGCCGGCGTACCCGAGCCCGCGATGGTGCAGGGCTCGTGGAGCCCGTCCGCCGGTTACGCAGCGGGGCGGCAGCTGGCCGGCAGCGGCGACACCGAGGCGGTCTTCGTGGCCAACGACCAGATGGCGCTGGGGCTGCTGCGCGCCTTCCGGGAGGAGGGCGTGCGGGTGCCGCAGGACGTTCTCGTGGTGGGCTTCGACGACGTGCCCGAGGCGCCCTACTACTCCCCGCCGCTGACAACGGTCCGGCAGGACTTCGCGCAGGTGGGCCGCCGAAGCATCGACCTCCTGCTCGAGCAGCTCACGCTAGGGCGGCCCTCCGACGAGCACGTCGTCGTGCCGGCCGAGCTGGTCGTGCGCGCGAGCTCGGTCCGCTCCCCACGG
>NZ_JAANNP010000023.1 GCF_011250635.1 Motilibacter deserti | reverse complement strand
TGCCCCGAGGCGCTCTACCTGCCGCTGCGCCGCGCGAGCGACCCGCACGGCTACCGCGGCCCCGACGCGATGCTGCGGGTCAACGCGCTGACCCCGCTGGGCGACGCCGCGCTGCGCGCCGTGTCCCGCCCCGCCGACCGCCGCTTCGACCCGCTCGTCTGCGTCGACGACACCGGCCGCTACGTCGGGGTCGTCCTGCTGGACGCCATCGTGACCGCGCTCGCGACCGCGCGGCAGTGAGCCCGCCCGACCGACCGGCCCCGGTCAGCACCGTCCGTCATCAACGAAGGAGACCCTGATGAAGCGCTTTGCCTGCGGCGACGTCGTCCCCGGCTGCGACGCCCGGTTCACCGCCCCCGACGAGGGCGCGCTGTTCACCGCGATCGCCGCGCACGCCGCGAAGGACCACGGCCTGTCCGAGATCCCGGCCGAGCTGGTGGCCCAGGTGCGCCGGCACGTCGTCACCGTCTGAGCCCGCGGACTGGGGCGGCGGCGCAGCCACGTCTGACGTCAGCCCCGGGCACGCCCGTCGGCGCAGCGCACGCAGGTGCGCGCCGACGGGCGTACCTCCAGCCGCTCGGCGGGGATCGGCTCCCCGCACACCTCGCACCGGCCGTAGGTCCCGCCCTCCATGCGGGTGAGGGCACGGTCCAGCTCGTCCAGGCGAGTCGTCGCCTGGTCGAGCAGCGCGGCCACCTGGGCGCGCTCGAACGCGATCGTGGCGCCCTCGGGGTCGTGCTCGTCGTCGGTGTTGGCGTCGGCGGTGGCCTCGACGATCCCGCCGAACTCGCGGGTGAGCGCTGCGATCCGCGCGAGCGTCTCGGCCCGCTCGGCCGCCAGCGCCTCCCGGGCTGCCTCCGACGGATCCGGCGCCTGGGCCCCCTCCGGCACCTCGCTCAGGGCAGCGTCGCGTAGACGTAGCGCTCGATCTGCTCGACGTAGCTCGGTGCGAGCTCCTCGAAGCGGATGACCACCTGCCCGCCGGGGCGTACGGCGTGGACGTACCCCGACATCTGCGGCCGGTTCTCCCGGTCCAGGTGGATGACCACGTCGGTCGGCTGCCCGGTGCCGAGCGAGGGCACGTCGGTCTCGCCGCCCTCGAGCGCGATACGGCACCCGCCGGCGGAGAGGTCGAGCGTGCGCCCGCTCAACGTGCGCACGGTCTCGCCCTCGACCCGCAGGTCGACGTCGAGGTGCGCGGGGGCCCGGACGCTGCGGCGCCGCGGCTCGCGGGCGGCGATGCGACCGGCCAGGTCGAGGATGTGCGCGCTCGCGCCGCGCCGCGCCTCCGCGCTGAGCACGATGGTGTCGCCGCCCTCGGCCTGCACGGTCGCCCACACCGGCAGCGTCTGCCCGTGCATCGACGTCGGGGAGATGTCGACGGACGCGCGCACGGTCGGGTCGGCCCCGGACACCGGCTCCTCCCACGACAGGAGCAGCCCGGTCAGGAGGCGTACGTCCCCGGCCGGCACGATCGTGACTGCCGTTCCGACGGTCGGGCCCGACTCGGGCTCCCGGCGGCCGTCGGGCGCCCCGGCGGAACCCGCGCGCGCGGTTTCGGTCATCGACACTTCCCCTCGAGCGGCGTGCTGTCTTGCGGCGATGTGTGGTGACTCTATGCCACCGCGATCTAGCTCTCAGTGCATCCTTTCGGATGGTCCTCGTCGCCGCGTGATCTGTCCTATGCCCCGGATCGGCGCGCCCGAGCCAGCTCGGCCCCGACTGCTTCGGCGTCCTGTCGGATGAACGCCCCGAACTCGCGCAGCCAGTCCTCCGGGGCGTCGCCGCGCAGCGCGCTCTCCCACTGCAGCGAGTCCGGGTCGAGCGGGAGGATCGTGACGATCCCCGCCGCCGCCACGGCGGTCGGGTCCTCGTCCAGCCCCGGCGCCGGCGTCCGGCGCTCCACCACGAGGAAGAGCTCGTCGTGCACGACGCCGCCGGGGACGTGGCTCTCCACGCGGGCGTAGCGGTAGCTGTCGAAGCCCTGGATCGTGAACACGTCCGGGGTGCCGACGAGCCGGGCCATGCGCACGCACTGCTCGGGGTCGCCGAACAGCACCGACACCTCCAGCCGGGACGAGCTGTCCTCGTCGGAGATGAGCTCGGAGTTGAGGGTCCGCTGGATCGCCACGAACTCGGCCATCGTGTGGTCGTTGCGCCCGACCAGCGTCGCGGCGATGTCGTGCATCGCCTGCGAGGACTCCATCAGCGCGTGCAGGTCGAAGGCCAGCCGCTCGCTCGGCGTCCCGCCGACCCGCGGCTCGCCCCGGGACAGGGCCGCGGCCCCGAGACGGTGCAACGCGGAGCTGACCGCGGGCAGCACGCGGGACAACGGGCCCTCGCGGGGCTCGTCGGAGTGCTCGTGCACGCCCTCGGCCGGACGTTCGATCGGGTTGCTCATCGGGCTCCTCGCGCGTGCTGACCCCCGGCATTGTGGCGGGCGACGGCCGCGCGTTCCAGCGCCTTCGGCCGTGGACAGGATGCATTCATGGGAACGGCACCGGCGCCCGTCCACGCGACCGTCGAGGAGGCCCTCGCGGGGCTCCCCGAGCACCGGCGCGAGCTGTTCGCGATCCGGCTCGACCGGTGGTGGGCAGACCTGTACGCGGGGCTCGCCGCCGCGTACGGGGACGCCGTCGCTGCCGGGCTCGGAGAGCGGGTGGCCCGGCTGGCCGCCGCGGCGTACCGCGACCGCGACCCGGAGCTGCTCCGGCTGGACGCTGCCAGAACGCTCGAGCCCGACTGGTTCCAGGCGCCCGGGATGCTCGGCTATGCGGCGTACGCCGACCGGTTCGCCGGCGACCTCGCGGGGGTCGGCGAGCGCATCCCCTACCTGCGCGAGCTCGGCGTGACCTACCTGCACCTCATGCCGCTGCTGCGCCCGCGCGAGGGGGAGAACGACGGCGGGTACGCCGTGGCGGACTACCGCGCGGTCCGGGACGACCTCGGCGACGTCGAGGGGCTGCGCGAGCTAGCCACCCGGCTGCGCCGCTCGGGGATCAGCCTCGTGCTCGACCTGGTGCTCAACCACGTCGCCCGTGAGCACGCCTGGGCCGCGGCCGCCCGGGCCGGGGACCCGCGCTACCGCGCGTACTTCCACGTCTTCCCGGACCGCGAGCTGCCCGACCGCTACGAGGAGACGCTGCCCGAGGTCTTCCCCGACTTCGCGCCCGGCAGCTTCACGTGGGACGAGGAGCTGCAGGGCTGGGTCTGGACGACGTTCAACTCCTGGCAGTGGGACGTCGACTGGTCCAACCCCGACGTGTTCTGCGAGTACGCCGACATCGTGCTCTTCCTCGCGAACCTCGGGGTGGAGGTGCTGCGGCTCGACGCGATCGCCTTCCTGTGGAAGCGGCTCGGGACCGACTGCCAGAACCAGCCGGAGGTGCATGCGCTCACCCAGGCGCTGCGGGCGATGGTGCGGATCGCGTGCCCGGCCGTCGCGTTCAAGGCGGAGGCCATCGTCGGGCCGGCGGACCTGGTGCACTACCTGGGGCGCGGGGTGCACTACGGCAAGGTGAGCGACCTCGCCTATCACAACGGGCTCATGGTGCACGTCTGGTCGATGCTCGCCAGCCGAGACGCCCGGCTAGCGGCGCACGCCCTGCGCGCCCTTCCCCCGATCCCCGCCAGCACCTCGTGGGTCACCTACCTGCGCTGCCACGACGACATCGGCTGGGCGGTCGACGACGGGGACGCCGCCGCCGTCGGCGTCTCCGGGCACCAGCACCGGGCGTACCTGTCCGACTGGTACTCCGGCGCCTTCCCCGGCTCCGACGCCCGTGGCCTCGTCTTCCAGCACAACCCGGCGACCGGGGACCGGCGCATCAGCGGCACGGCCGCCAGCCTCGCCGGGCTCGAGGCCGCTCGCGAGCGGGGCGAGGCCGGCGTGGTCGACCTGGCGCTCGGGAGGCTCTGGGTGGCGTACGCGATCGTCCTCGGCTGGGGAGGGCTTCCCGTCGTGTGGATGGGCGACGAGATCGCCCTCGCCAACGACCCGGCGTGGGCGGAGGAGGAAGGGCACGGGGACGACAACCGCTGGGTGCACCGGCCGCGCATGCCGTGGCGGACGGCGTACCAGCGGCACAACCCCGACGCGGTCGAGGGCCGCGCGTTCGCGGGGCTGACCCGGCTGGCCCGCGTCCGCCGGAGCCTTCCTCACCTGCACGCGTCGGTGCCGGCCGAGGTGCTCGAGCTGTCCGACCCCGGCGTGCTCCCCGTGCTGCGCCGGCACCCGGAGGGTCCGATGCTCGGACTCTACAACGTCACGCCCGACTGGCGGTCCTGGCCGATGGCCCGCCTGCACGAACTCGGCTTCGTGCATCCGCTTGATGCCATCAGCGGAAGCCCGATACACGAATCCGACGGGTCGGTGTGGCTCGCGCCCTACGCCGGTTGGTGGGTCGTCGGTCGTTGATCGCTGGTCACGGGACGATGGCGATGTCGTGCTCTTCGTCCGGCGCGACGAACGCCAGCAGCCGGCTTCCCTCGTCCGTGACGGCGTCCATCGCTTGCGGCCGGATGGGCGCCGACGGCCGGATCTGCAGCGTCGCCCGTCCGGCGTCGCGGCGGACCGCCCATGTCGCCGCCACGAAGCCGTCCACGAGCAGGGTGCCGGTGTGGCCGCCCGGACCACCCTGCAGGAGCACGTGGTCGCCCGGCCCGACGACGCGAGACCGGTCGGCGTAGCCCAGCAGGGCGTTGTCGTACTCCGGCATGAAGCGCGGCGGGGCTGGCGTGTCCGGGTCGGGGAGCAGTGCGTCGGGGACGTCGAGCAGCTCGGCCCCGGCGGGGGACCGGTAGCGCCGCAGGCCCCCTAGCCCGGCGGCGACCTCGCGGAGCCGGGTCAGGCCGGACCACGTCTGCACGTCCTTGACGCTCGCCGGGCCGTACGCGCGCAGGTAGCGCAGCACGAGCTCCTCGGCCCGGGCGGGTGGCACCGCCCCCGGCCCGAGCCAGCTGTCGTACGTCGTCAGCGCCGCCCGGCCGCTCCGGCCCCAGCTCCCGCGCGGGGTCACCTGGACGAGCGGCTCGAGGTAGGAGAACGCCATGGCCAGCGCCTCCGGGTCCAGGCCGGGGTGGCGCTCGGTGAGCAGCGGGCCGAGCTCGGCCCGGGTCAGCGGGTGCTCCGCGACGAGGGTGCGGCCGGAGGCGAGGACCGCCGCGATGTCGGTGCCCGCGAGCATGCGCGACCAGGCCGTGCCGGCGAAGGTCCGGGCCAGCACCGGCTGCAGGAGCGGCCGGAGCGCCCGGCAGTCGCGGGCGCTCATGAGGTGCACCGTCGCTCGCAGCAGCGGGGCCCGGACCAGCTCGCGGGCCTCGAGCGGCGCGGCCAGCTGCGCGGGGTCGAACGCCTCGAGGCGGGCGTGCAGCGCGAGGTAGGGCACGGCCGGGACCTGCGCCTGCAGGCCGACGACCGTGTCGACGGCCGACGGTGGGTCGACGGTCGTCCGCTCGAGGAGCAGCTGGCGGGCGAGGGTGGCGCGGTTCAGCGCGCGGAGGCCGAGCGTCGGGGCCGCCACGAGCCCGCGCTCAGCAGGCGTCGGGCGGGGAGACCGCCTCGGTGCACGACGGCAGCTGGTCGCCGACCGCGCGGCGAAGCAGGTCGTGCAGGGTCGCCCGCTCGTCGGGGGCGAGCGTCCGCAGCATCCCGTCCTCGACGCAGCGCAGCTCGCGCTCGGCGTCCTCCAGTGCCCGGCGCCCGTCGTCGGCGAGCTCCACGATGTGCCGGCGCCGGTCGTTCGGGTCGCGCCGGCGCACCACGAGGCCGCCGGACTCGAGCTCGTTGAGCAGGCCGACGAGGTTGCTGGGGTCCAGGCGGAGCGCCTCGGCCAGCGTCTGCTGAGCGACGTTCCCCTGCTCGCGCAGGAGCGTCAGCGCGACGAACTGCCGCGGCCGGAGCCGGCTGGGGACGCCGGCCGACTCGGCCGAGCGCTGCCCGAGGCGGCTGAGGTGGTGGATGAGCGCCAGCGTCGACGTCACGCCCGGCGCGGCGACGGCGGGCTCGGGGCTCATGCGCCCATGGTAGCTGCGAGATAGTTGACGTACCGCCAACGATCCGTGCTATACCTTCCATCCATGACGCACCTACTTCACCTCGACTCCTCGATGCGCACCGAGGGCTCGCGCAGCCGGAAGCTCTCGGCCCACTTCGCCGACGCCTGGCGCGCGGCGAACCCCGGCGGGACGGTGACGTACCGCGACCTCGCCGCCGACCCGCTGCCCCACCTCGACCAGGACGCGTTCCTCGCGAACGTGCTCGCGCCCGAGGACCGGACGCCGGCCCAGCAGGCCGCGCGGGAGCTGACCGAGACGGTCGTCGACGAGCTGCTGGCGGCCGACGAGGTCGTCGTCGGCATGCCGCTCTACAACTTCAGCGCGCCCACGACCTTCAAGGCGTGGTCGGACCGGATCGTCGTCCCGGGGCTGACCATCGGGGAGGGCGGCGGGCTGCTCGGCCGCGTCCGGATCACGTTCACGACGGCACGCGGCGGCGGCTACGGCCCGGGCACCCCGCGCGAGGGCTGGGACCACCGCGCTCCCTGGCTGCTGCACGCCCTCACCGCAGTCGGCATCACTGATGTGCGGTTCATCGAAACCGAGCTCACCCTTGCCCGGGAGAGCCCGGCCATGGCGCCGCTCGACCTCGGCGCGGCGGAGGACAAGAGCCTCGCCGACGCGTATGCGGCGATCGACGCCCTGTTCGCGGAGCGCTCCGCCGCTGCTTGACGCGGTCGGGCGCACGACGGGGTGCGCGGCGGGGCGCACGACCACTCCTGCGTCGGCGCTTGCGTGCACGCACTTCGGGCCCCGTGGACGGGCTCCTGCACGGTTGCAGCGGGGCCGAGGTGGTGCTGGCGGTTCAGAGGCGGGGGCGGTGCCCGGCCGGGGCCTGCGAGATGGCGGAGTGGTCGCCGCGCGACCGGGCCGGACTTCCGACCCCGGATGGGCGCGACCTACCCCGCACGACGGGTCGGGGGCGCCCACAGCGGCCCCCCAAGTGCGCGCCGGTCACGCAGCGCGCGGGTCGTCATGCGCTCGCACGGCAGTGACCGCGGGTCGACAGCGGTGCAGCGCAGCAACGCAGCTCGGCAGGCAGGACGACGTCCCGCGACCGACGTCCCGCGACTGCGACGATCACGGGACTCGGCTCACCGACACCGGCGTGTCCGGAGCCAAGTCCCGTGATCAGCGTGCAGTTCGGCGTCCGCAGCAGGTCGGCGTCCGCAGCAGGTGGGCGTCCGCCGCAGGTGGGCGTCGGCAGCAGTTCGACGTCCGCCGCAGCCGGACGCCCGGCCCCGCCGGCCCGTCAGTTGCCCGACAGCAGCTGCTCGAACGGCGTGAGCGTCGACAGCGGGTCGGCGCTGGGCTTGCGGCGCTCGACGGCCATCAGGTCGGCGAGCTCGCCACCGGCGCGGGCGATGCGCTCGGCCAGCGCGCGGCCCGCGGGGCTGTCGCCGGCGCCCCAGTCCTCCGAGGCCGCGAAGACCGCGGTCGGGACGGTCACGGCGCGCAGGTACGCGAACAGCGGGCGCAGCGCGTGCTCGAGGGCCAGCGAGTGGCGGGCCGTCCCGGCGGTCGCGCCGAGCAGCACCGGCTTGCCGGTCAGCGACTGCGGCTCGAGGACGTCGAAGAACGTCTTGAACAGGCCGCTGTAGGACGCGGTGAAGATCGGCGTCACGGCGATGAGGCCGTCCGCGCCGACGACCGTCTCGATCGCCGACTCCAGCCGGGGGCTCGGGAACCCGGTCAGCAGGTTGTCGGTGAGGTCGTGGGCCAGGTCGCGCAGCTCGACGACCTCGACGGCCGGCGTGAAGCCGAGCTCGCCGAGCGAGGTGCCGGTGGCCGTCGCCAGCCGGTCGGCCAGCAGCCGGGTGGACGACGGCTGGCTCAGGCCGGCGCTGACGACCGCGAGGGTCCGGGCGGTCATCGCGCCACCACCGCAGAGGCCGGCGCCCGGCCGGTGACGTCGTCGCCGGCCGCGTAGACCGTCGAGTCCGTCGCCCCGCCCTTGGCCGCGACGCGGCTGGCGTGCGTGGGCGCGTCCGGCACGTGCGCGGGGCGCAGCGCGTCGAGCTCGCGGCGCAGCACCGGCACGACCTCCTCGCCGAGGATGTCCAGCTGCTCGAGCACCGTCTTGAGCGGCAGGCCGGCGTGGTCGATGAGGAAGAGCTGGCGCTGGTAGTCGCCCACGTCCTCCCGGAAGGTCAGGTAGCGCTCGATGACCTGCTGCGGCGAGCCCACCGTCAGCGGCGTGGCGGCGCTGAAGTCCTCCAGCGACGGCCCGTGGCCGTAGACCGGCGCGTTGTCGAAGTAGGGCCGGAACTCGCGGACGGCGTCCTGGGAGTTCTTGCGCATGAAGACCTGCCCGCCCAGGCCGACGATCGCCTGGTCGGCGCGCCCGTGGCCGTAGTGCTCGAAGCGCTGCCGGTAGACGTTGACCATCTGCTTGGTGTGCGTCATCGGCCAGAAGATGTTGTTGTGGAAGAAGCCGTCGCCGTAGTACGCGGCCTGCTCGGCGATCTCCGGGCTGCGGATCGAGCCGTGCCACACGAAGGGCGGCACGCCGTCCAGCGGGCGCGGGGTCGAGGTGAAGCCTTGCAGCGGGGTGCGGAACTTGCCCTGCCAGTCGACGACGTCCTCGGTCCAGAGCCGGCGCAGCAGCGCGTAGTTCTCCACCGCGAGCGGGATGCCGTTGCGGATGTCCTGGCCGAACCACGGGTAGACCGGGCCGGTGTTGCCGCGGCCCAACGTGAGGTCGACGCGCCCGCCGGC
This sequence comes from Motilibacter deserti, assembly GCF_011250635.1. Lineage (GTDB taxonomy): Bacteria > Actinomycetota > Actinomycetes > Motilibacterales > Motilibacteraceae > Motilibacter_A > Motilibacter_A deserti. Next base: position 16,897 of record NZ_JAANNP010000023.1, on the reverse strand, counting down.
GAGGTGCTGCAGCATCGCGTAGTCCTCGGCGATCTTCACCGGGTCGTTCGTCGTGATGAGCGTCGTCGCCGTGGAGAGCAGCAGCGTGCTCGTCTGGGCGGCGATGAAGCCGAGGGTCGTGGTGGGCGAGGACGAGAAGAACGGCGGGTTGTGGTGCTCGCCGAGAGCGAAGACGTCCAGCCCGACCTCCTCGACCTTCTTGGCGATCGCGACGATCGCCTGGATCCGCTCCGCCTCGGTGGGCGTGCGGCCGTTCGTGGGGTCGGTCGTGATGTCGCTGACCGAGAAGACGCCGAACTGCATCTCGGGCTCCTTCGCGCTTCGGCAGGTCGTTGAACTCGCAACTATCGTAGCCGCTCAACGCGCCGGGTGCCCGCGGTATGCCCGCGGTGCGCTCGGGCCGGTTGCGGGGCAGCATGGAGCCATGGACGTACGCCGTACGCCGGCCCTGTTCCTCGCGCTCGCCACGGCCCTGGCGGGCTGCTCGTCCGCCGGCGACGACGAGGCCCCGGCCGCCGAGGCCCCGGTCTCCGCCCCGGTCGCGAGCCCGACGCCCGCCACCTCGGCCTCGGCGGCGAGCCCGGCCCCCGTCACCTCCGCGCCCGCCGCACCGGTGACGCCGTCGACGAGCCCGTCGGCAGCGGCGGCTCCCGGCGCGACCCGCACGCCGCGGCCGAACCCCGTCTCCATCCCCGCGCTCATGGAGAAGGAGTACGACGGCCGCGGGCTGAAGCTCGGCCGGGTGCTGGACCGCAACAGCGCCTACACGCGCTACTACGTGACCTACAAGAGCGGGAAGCTGACGATCTCGGGGATCCTCAACGTTCCGCGCGGCCGCGGGCCGTTCCCCGCCCTCGTCCTCGCCCACGGGCACATCGACACGGACATCTACGTGAACGGGCAGGGGCTGCGCCGCGAGCAGGACTACCTCGCGCGCGAGGGCTACGTCGTCCTCCACACCGACTACCGCAACCACGCGTCGTCCTCCGACGACCCGCGCAACGAGGTCACTCTGCGGCTCGGCTACACCGAGGACGTCGTCAACGCCGTGCTGGCGCTGAAGAAGTCGACGCTGAAGTCGATCGACGGCGAGCGGGTCGGCCTGCTCGGCCGGTCCATGGGCGGCGGCGTCACCCTCAACACGCTCGTGGCGCAGCCGGGCCTGGTGGACGCGGCGGTGGTGTTCGCGTCGGTGAGCTCGAGCACGATCGACAACTTCAACCGCTGGACGCGTCAGGACGGCGAGCTGGCCGAGCGGATCCTCGACCGCTACGGCACGCCGAAGCAGAGCCCGGAGTTCTGGCGGGGAGTCTCCCCGCGCACCTACTTCGACCGGGTCACCGAGCCGCTGCTGATCCACCACGGCACGTCCGACTCGACGTGCCCCATCCGCTGGTCGCGCACCACGCGGGACGCGCTCGAGCGACGCGGCAAGGACGTGCGGATGTACGAGTACGAGGGGGAGGAGCACGCCTTCGGGCCGGACTGGCCGCTGTCGATGCGCCGCACGGTGGCCTTCTTCGACCGCCACCTCGCAGCCTGATCCCCGCAGCCCGGAAACCACCGGGGCCGGGGGAACCGCCCGGCCGGGGAGCCGTCCAGCCCGGAACCGGCCGGAGAGCCGCTCAGCGGCCGCGCGGAGGCGGGGCGTCGGGAAGGCCGTCGATCACCACGGTGAGCGCCGGCGCCCGCGAGACCTGCAGCGACGTCTGCTTCAGCGCCGCGTGGGTCATGGCCCGCGCGGTCGCCCCCGCCGAGACGGGGCTCCTGTCGTGCACCGTCAGCCGCACCTGCACGTCGCAGCCACTGTCACCGGGCGAGAGGGAGACGTCCTCGAGCCGGTCGCCCAGCACCAGCATCTCCTCGTCGTGCGGGTGCCGGTCGACGCGCAGGTCCACGGTCACGTTCCACCGGCGCTCGGGCAGGCTCACGACAACCCTTCTCGGAAGGAGGGGCCGCACGGTTCCTCACGGTGCGACGCCCGGGTGGGGATGCCGGGCAACCTAACACCAGTCCCGCGCTGCAGTGAAGCGTGGTTCGGCGAAAACGGTGTCCTTAGAACCTCGAGCGTCAGTCGCGACGGCGACCCCAATGGGTTGCGGGGTCAACGAATTGACGCCGCACCGCGGCCGCCGAGGGACTTTCGCGCTCGCGGCGAAGAAGTCGAGCCACGGATCCATAACTTTTCCTTGACGAGAGTGCCGCTATCCACCAAGGTGCGGTTCATGCCAGTGATGTACGCCGCAGCGTCGCGGTGGGCACTGACACGGGCGACGGGGGTTGCGAGCTCTCCCCCTGTGCGGTCGCGTGAGCAGGTGCACTCCGCGGATTGTGTGAACGCAAACAACGCCGCTAGCTTTGAGAAGCGCCTCTCGTCGGCTCGCCGACGCGAGCCTGTCGCATGACGGCCGCCGACAGCCCGCTGCTGCGGATGAGCGGTGTCTCCAAGTCGTTCTTCGGCGTGGAGGTGCTGCACTCGGTGGACCTGGAGCTGCGTGCGGGTGAAGTGCACGCGCTCGTCGGCGAGAACGGAGCCGGCAAGTCGACGCTGATGAAGATACTTGCCGGAGTGCACCGTCCCGACGCCGGCGTCATTTCGCTGGGCGGCAGCGAGGTGCATTTCGAGCACCCCCTGCAGGCGCAGCACGCCGGGGTGTCGACGGTGTTCCAGGAGTTCAACCTGCTGCCGGAGCGGACCGTGGCGGAGAACGTCTACCTGGGACGGGAGCCGCGCCGCCGCGGCCTCGTCGACGTGGCGCGCATGGACCGGGACACCGAGGCCCTCTTCGACGACCTGGGCGTTTCCGGCATCGGAGCGCGGACGCGGGTGCGGTCCCTCTCGGTCGCTCAGCAGCAGGTCGTCGAGATCGTGAAGGCGATGTCGTACGACGCGCGGATCATCTCGATGGACGAGCCGACCGCCGCCCTCGCCGAGCACGAGGTGGAGCTGCTCTACCGCCTCACGCGCACCCTGCGCGCCCGCGGGATCGCCGTCCTCTACGTGTCGCACCGGCTCAAGGAGATCTTCGACCTCTGCGACCGCATCACGATCCTGAAGGACGGTTCGGTCGTCACCACGACGGAGACGGCACGGATCACGCCCGACGAGCTCGTCCGCAAGATGGTCGGGCGCTCCATCAGCACCTTCTTCCCCGACCCGTTGCCGGGGGCGGAGCTGGGCCCGGTGCGGCTCGCGGTCTCGGGCGCAGGCAACGACTACGTCGACGACATCTCGTTCGAGGTACGCGCCGGCGAGATCGTGGGCCTTGCCGGCCTGCAGGGCAGCGGCCGGACCGAGATCGCCCACGCGCTGTTCGGCGTCGCGCCGTTCACCCGGGGCGAGGTGCGCCTGGACGGCAAGCCGGTCTCACCCACGTCTCCCCGGGAGGCGGTGCGCGCCGGGCTCGCGCTCGTCACCGAGGACCGCAAGGTCGAGGGGCTCGCGCTCAACCAGTCCGTGCTCGCGAACGCGCGGCTCGTGCTCGACGCCGTGCTGCCCGGTGCCGCGGGGAAGCGGGCGAAGGCCATCCCCGGCATCCTGTCCTCCCTCGAGCTCACCGCGCGCAGCGGCGCCCGCGAGGTGAGATACCTGTCCGGCGGCAACCAGCAGAAGGTCGTCCTCGCGAAGTGGCTGGCGACCGAGCCGGCCGTGATGGTCCTCGACGAGCCGACGCGCGGCATCGACGTCGGTGCGAAGCGCGCCGTCTACGAGCTGATGCGTGAGCTGTCGGCCCGGGGGGTCGCGATCGTGATGATCTCCTCCGAGCTCCCGGAGCTGCTCGGCATGGCCGACCGCATCCTCGTGCTGCACGACGGCGAGATCAGCGGCGAGCTTCCGGGCGGCGTCGACGAGGAGGCCGTGATGACCCTTGCCGCGCGTCCGATGACCGCGGAGGCGGCCCGATGACGCTCACCCAGCAGGCCGAGGCCCCACGCACTGCCGCTGCCGTCGAGGGGCGCCGCCGGGCGCCGGTACGGCTCGGCACGACCGGGATCATCTACCTCGCCCTCGTCGCGATCCTCGTCATCGGGACGGTCCTCGTGGCCGCCGACGGGGACAACCTGCTCGCCGAGCGCAACATCGTGGACATGCTCACGCGGTCCAGCGTCCTGGGCTTCATCGCGATCGGGCAGACGCTGGTGATCCTCTGCCGGTCGCTCGACCTCTCGGTCGGCTACGTGGCGGCGCTCAGCAGCCTCGTCGGCGCGACGACGATGGACGGGGACCCGGCACGCGTCCCGCTCGGGATCGCGGCGGCCCTCGGCGTGGCGGCCGCAGTGGGGCTCGTCAACGGGCTGGTCATCACGAAGCTGAAGGTCAACGCGTTCATCGCGACCCTCGGAGTGGCCCTGATCATCCGCGGCTACCTCGACACCGAGTACAAGGGCCCGGCTGGCTCGGTCCCGGACTCCTTCCAGAACTTCGGGTACACGCGCATCGGCGTGGTCCCCCTGTCGACCGCGGTGATGCTGGCGGTAGCTGTCGCCGGCATCGTCCTGCTGCGACGGACCCGGACCGGCTACCGGATGTTCGCCGTCGGCGGCAACGACGAAGTGGCCCGGCTGTCCGGCCTGCGCACCGACCGGACGGTCATCGTGGCGCACGTGCTGTGCTCGATGACCGCCGGTGCGGCCGGGCTGCTGCTCGCCTCCCGCTTCAGCACCGGTGTCGCGGCGCAGATCTACAGCGCCGGCTACGACCTCGACTCGATCGCCGCGGTCGTCCTCGGCGGCACGCTGCTCATGGGCGGGCGCGGCGGGATCGCCGGCACCATCGCGGGGGTCCTCATCCTTGCCGTCCTGGACACCGTCTTCCGGCTCCTGCAGATCGACCCGTTCTTCCGGGACGTGCTGCGCGGCGCGATCATCATCGTCGCCGTTGCGCTCTACGCCCGGCGTCAGATCGACCGGCACGCCGTCCGGGCCAGATTCGGCAAGCACGGCAGGGCGGCCGGCGGCCAGGACGCCCCCCGGCCCGTCATCCCGGAGGCACGCGCATGAGCCATCCAGCGACCAGCCCGGCACGTACGAACCGTAGTGCAGCTGTCGGACGCTCGGCCCTCGACCTGTTCGCCGGTGGCAGCGGGACGGTCTTCGCCCTGCTGATCGTGGTGCTCGTGGCCATCACCTTCCTGAACCCCTCGTTCGCCGAGCCGCCCTCGCTGATGGCTTTCCTGCGCAACGCGGCACCGCTGATCGTGCTCGCGATCGGGCAGTACTTCGTCATCGTCTCCGGCGAGTTCGACCTGTCGGTCGGCTCCCTCGTCGGCGCCCAGGTCGTCATCGCCGCGAAGCTGATCGACGGCGAGGAGAGCCGCACGTGGGGCGTCATCGCCCTGATGCTCGTGTTCGGCCTGCTCGTGGGCCTCGTGAACGGCCTCGTCACGACCCTGCTCCGGGTGCCGTCGTTCATCACGACGCTCGGCATGCTGCTGATCCTCGCCGGCGCCGTCCGGCTCTGGACCGGCGGCGCCCCGACCGGCGCGCTGTCGGACAGCTTCCGCCAGTGGGGGCGCACCGGCATCGACATGCCGGTCGTCCGCCAGCTGCCGTACGCCCTGCTCATCGCCATCGCGCTCGGCGTCGCGGCCGTGCTGCTCATGCGCGCCCCCTACGGCCGGACGCTGCTGGCCACCGGCGACAACCCGACGGCGGCGGCCTTCGCCGGCGTGCGGGTGTGGCGGGTGCGCACGCTCGCCTTCGTGCTGTCGAGCCTGATGGCGACCCTGGCCGCGATCCTGATCGGCGGCTTCGCCGGGGTGTCGGCCCAGGTGGGCCAGGGCCTGGAGTTCACGGCGATCACGGCGGTGGTCCTCGGCGGTGTCGTGCTCGGCGGTGGCCGCGGCTGGGTGGTGGCGGCGATGGCGGGGGCGCTGACCTACCAAGCGCTCGAGCGGCTGTTCACGCAGCTGGACATGCCGACGACGGCCCGCCCCGCTCTGCAGGGCGTCATCATCATCGCCGCCGTCGCGTACGCCGCCCGCTCCCGCGGGCACCGGCCACCGCCGCCCGCCCCGGCCGAGACGGCGAACGACCCCGTGCCCGAGCGCGTCGGATAGCCCCGTGCGGCCGGCGCTCGACGACGGCCGACAACAGCTTCCCGCTCTTCCGGTGGCCCGACGGCCACCGGTGCGGGACCCCCTGCCCGAATCCACCGACAACGACGTCTCTACCTAGGAGGGCGACCCCTTGCGAGTTCCCAAGACAGTGCTCGCCGGGCTTGCTGCGGCGAGCCTGGCGCTGACCGGCTGTTCCACCGACGACCCGGAGGCCTCCGGCGCCAGCGCAGAGGGGGACGGCGGCTCGAGCGCCGAGGCGACGCCCGCGGCCGAGGGCCAGGCCGACGGCGAGTGGTTCGTCCGCGCGGACTACGAGCGCCAGCTGGCACAGCGCGACATGCAGCCGGAGGGTGACGAGTCCAAGCCGTGGCTGCAGGCGATCGAGCCGGAGTTCGTCGACACGGCGAAGTACAAGAAGTCCGGCGCGCAGACGCTCTGCTTCTCCAACGCGTCGGTCTCCAACCCGTGGCGCGTGACGGGCTGGATCACGATGCAGCAGCAGGTCGACGTCTACAAGAAGAGCGGCGAGATCGGCGAGTTCCGCGTCTCGGACGCGGGGGACGACGACAACAAGCAGATCTCCGACATCCAGGCGTTCATCGACAGCGGAGACTGCGGCGCGATCATCGTCTCCCCGTCGACCACGGCGACGCTGACCCCTGCCGTCGAGGCTGCGTGCGAGAGCGGGGTGCCGGTCATCGTCTTCGACCGCGGCGTCAACACCGACTGCATGACCACGTTCATCCACCCGATCGGCGGCTACGCCTACGGTGCCGACGGTGCCGAGTTCCTCGTGGACGAGCTCGAGCCCGGGTCAAAGGTCCTCGCACTGCGCATCCTGCCCGGCGTCGACGTCCTCGAGAACCGCTGGGCCGCCGCGCAGGAGATCTTCGGCAACAGCGACCTCGAGGTCCTCGGGGACGAGTTCACCGGCGGGGACGCGGCGAAGATCAAGGACATCGTCACGCAGTACCTGCAGCGCGGCGACGTCGACGGCATCTGGATGGACGCCGGCGACGGTGCCGTCGCCGCGGTGGAGGCGTTCGAGGACGCCGGCCAGGACTACCCGGTCATGGTCGGCGAGGACGAGCTGAGCTTCCTGCGCAAGTGGAAGGAGACGGGGATGACGGCCATCGGCCCGGCGTACTCCAACTTCCAGTGGCGCACCCCGATCGAGGCAGCCGTGCGGATCTGGAAGGGCGAGCAGGTCCCGAAGGAGTGGGTGCTCCCGCAGTCGCCGGTGACCGACGAGAACCTCGACAGCCTGCTCGAGGCGAACAAGGACATGCCGAGCCTGCACTACGCGAAGTTCGGCGGCGAGGACCTGCCCGGCTACCCGCAGGCCTGGAAGGACCGCTCCTAGCAGCGTGCGCGGCCGCGGGGCCTCCCCGCGGCCGCACGCGCCCGTCCGGCGGCGAGGCGCTCACCGCCGTTCCTGCCAGCACGCCTGTCCGGGAGGACGACTGTGTCCCGCAAGCTCGGAGTGAACACCTGGGTCTGGACCTCGCCGCTCACCGACGCCGCTCTGGGCGAGCTCGCCCCCCGGGTGAAGGAGTGGGGCTTCGACGTCCTCGAGCTCCCCCTCGAGAACCTCGGCGACTGGGACCCTGCGGCGGCGCGGCGCCTCCTCGACGGCCTGGGGCTGGCCGCCTCGGTGTGCCTCGTCATGGCCCCCGGCCGCGACCTCGTCGCCACGGACGCCGGCACCGTGCGCCGCACGCAGGACTACCTGCGTGGCGTGGTGGACGCGGCGCACGCCGTCGGGGCTCCGGCCGTCGGAGGGCCCGCCTACGCCACGACGGGGCGCACGTGGCGCATGACGGACGAGGAGCGGGCCGCCGCGTACCTCGAGCTCCAGGAGGGGCTCGCCCCGGTCGTGGAGCACGCCATGAGCGCGGGCGTCACGGTCGCGGTGGAACCGCTCAACCGCTATGAGACCTCGCTCGTCAACACCGTCGACCAGGCGCTGGAGGCGCTCGGTGACCTGCCGGCCGCCGGCTGCGGTCTGCTGCTCGACGTCTACCACATGAACATCGAGGAGCAGGACGTCGCCGCCGCCGTCCGCCGCGCCGCCGGCCGCATCGCCCACGTGCAGGTGTGCGCGAACGACCGGGGGGCTCCGGGCGCGGACCACCTGGACTGGCCCGCCATCCTGCGCGCCCTCGACGAGGCCGGGTACGCCGGCCCGCTGTGCATCGAGTCCTTCACCGCCGAGAACGCGTCCATCGCCACCGCTGCCTCGATCTGGCGGCGCCTCGCCGTCACGCAGGACGCCATCGCGACCGACGGCCTGAAGTTCCTGCGAGACCTGGAGGTGAGCGACTCCGCCTGAGCTCGACCAATGCCGCCGGGGGCGGCAACGGCAACAACGACGTCACCGTGGTCGAACCATTCCGTTGGAGGGCTTTCATGCACGTCCCACGTCGCTCGTGGGGTCGTCTGGGCGCGGCCTGTGCCGCAGCGCTGATGCTCCCGTTGATACCCGCGGCGCCCACCCAGGCGGCCGAGGCCGAGGAGGCGGCGAACCCGCGCGTCCTCATCTTCACCAAGACGACCCAGTTCCGGCACACCGAGGCCATCGTCCAGGGCACACCGGTGCTCCAGGCCGCCCTGCAGTCGGAGGGCATCGACTCGGTCCACACCGAGGACTCGACCGTCTTCAACGACGCCGAGCTGGCGACGTACGACGCGCTTGTCATGTTTCAGACTTCAGGCGATCCCTGGACGGCCGACCAGAAGGCCGCGCTGGAGAGGTACCAGCAGGCGGGCGGCGGCATCGTCGCGATCCACAACGCCACCGACATGCGCGGCAACTACGCCTGGTGGGACACCATGATCGGCGCTCTCATGCCCGGTCACGCCGCCACGGGCAACAGCCCCGGCCTGCCGGGGACGGTGCGCGTCGAGGACCAGACCCACCCCTCGACGAAGCACCTGCCGCAGCGCTGGAGCCGCGCGGACGAGTGGTACAACTACTCGGCCAACGTCCGCGGCGAGGCGCACGTCCTCGCGACGATGGACGAGACGACGTACGACCCCGGTGGCAACCGCATGGGCTACGACCATCCCATCTCTTGGTGCCGCCCCTACGACGGCGGCCGGGCGTGGATGACGGGCATGGGCCACTTCGGCGCCCACTACACCCAGGAGCCCGCCCTCGTGCGGCACATCCTCGGCGGCGTGAAGTGGGCCGCCGGCCTCGAGGAGGGCGACTGCGGCGGCACCGACTGGAGCGAGTTCGAGAAGGTCGCCCTGGACGAGAACACCAGCGCGCCCTACGCGATGGACATCGCCCCCGACGGGCGCGTCTTCTTCACCGAGCTCGTGCGCGGCCAGATCCGCGTCTACAACCCCACGAGCCGTACGACGTCGACCGCGGTGACGATCCCGGTCTACTCCGGCGGTGAGGACGGCCTGCTCGGCATCGCGCTCGACCCGAAGTTCGCCGAGAACGGCTACCTCTACGTCTACTACGCCCCGGCGTCCGCGGACGACACGAACCCGGCCAACTGGTTCAGCCGGCTCTCCCGCTTCACCGTGGGCGCGAACTCGCAGATCGACCGGGCGACGGAGAAGGTCCTGCTCACCGTGCCGGCCTCCCGCCTGCCCGACGAGCCCGGCCACACCGGCGGCGGGCTCGCGTTCGACGGCCAGGGCAACCTCTACCTCGGCGTCGGCGACGACGTGAACCCGCACTCCGAGCCCTCCGGCGGGTACGCCCCGCTGTCCGAGCGGCCGAACACGTTCCACGACGCGCGGGCCACGTCGGCCAACACCAACGACCTGCGGGGCAAGGTGCTCCGCATCAAGCCGACGGCGGACGGGTCCTACACGATCCCCGAGGGCAACCTATTCGCGCCCGGCACCGCGAAGACCAAGCCCGAGATCTACGCGATGGGCTTCCGCAACCCGTTCCGCTTCTCCATCGACGCCAAGACCGGCGCCCTGGGCGTCGCGGACTACTCGCCGGACAACAACACCGACAACCTCGCGACGCGCGGCCCGGCCGGCATCGCGGAGTACAACCTGATCAAGGAGCCCGGCTTCTACGGCTGGCCGCTCTGCATGGGCAACAACGAGCCCTTCCGCGACGTGGACTACACGACGAGCCCCGTCACGGTCGGCGCGTTCTTCAACTGCAACGCGCCCGTCAACGACTCGATCAAGAACACCGGGCTCACCGAGCTGCCGCCGGCCAAGCCCGCGACGATGTGGTACGGCTACCAGCGCTCGTCCGTGCAGGGCGGCATCAACCAGGGCGGCGGGCTCGCGCCGATGGGCGGCCCGTTCTACGAGTACGACCCCGAGCTGGACTCCGACACGAAGTTCCCGCAGTACTACGAGGGCAAGCCCTTCTTCTACGACTGGGCGCGCAACCGGATGTACTCGCTGATCCTCAAGGACGGCCAGGCCGGCGTCGAGAAGGCGAACCCGTTCCTGCCGAACGAGCAGTTCCTGGCGCCGATCGACTCGAAGTTCGGGCCCGACGGCTCGCTCTACGTCCTCGACTGGGGCGGCGGCTACGGCCGTGACAACCCGAACTCGGGCCTGCACCGCATCGACTACATCTCCGGCTCCCGCTCGCCGGTCGCGGCCGCGACGGCCACGCCGGACTCCGGTGTCGCGCCACTGCAGGTGCAGTTCTCCGGCGCCGGCAGCAGCGACCCCGAGGGCGCGGCTCTGACCTACGCCTGGGACTTCGACGGCAACGGGACGACCGACGCCACGACGGCCACCGCGTCGCACACCTACACCGCCAACGGCGTCTACGACGCCCGCCTCACGGTGACCGACCCCGAGGGCAAGACCGGCACCACGGTCGTCCCGATCACGGTCGGCAACACGCGGCCGCAGGTGAAGTTCAACCTGCCGCCCAACGGCGGGTTCTTCGACTTCGGCGACCAGGTCAGCTGGGACGTCGAGGTGACAGACGCCGAGGACACCCAGATCGCGGACGCCGACATCGTCATCCAGCCGGCGCTCGGCCACGACGAGCACGCCCACCCGTCCGAGCCCCTCTCCGGACGGAAGGGCACCGCCACCACCAGCCTCGGTGGCGGACACGGCGAGGGCATGAACGTCTTCTACGTCATCGACGCCCGCTACACCGACAAGGGCGGCGCGGGCGGTGTCCCGGCTCTCACCGGGTCCGCCACGACCCTGCTGTTCCCGAAGCAGCGCGAGGCCGAGTTCTACTCGGCCGCCTCGGCGACGGGCATCACCACCTCGGACGCACGCGACGTCGAGGGCCACGGGACGGCGATCAGCGGGCAGAACGGCGCATGGGCGGCGTACGACCCGGTGAACCTGCGCGGGGTCGACTCGCTGGTCCTGCGGGTCGCGGCACCGGCAGCAGGGACCGTGGAGCTGCGCCGCGGCGCGGCCGACGGCCCGCTGCTGGGCACGGCGAACGTGCCGGCGACCGGCGGGCTCACGGGCTTCGTCGACGTCCCGGTCCAGGTCACCGACCCCGGTGAGTCGTTCTCGCTCCACGTCGTCTTCCCCGGAGCGGGCGAGCGGCGGCTCAACTTCATCGAGGCGGTCGGCAAGGGCGTGTCGGCCACGACCAAGCCGGTCGTGTCCATCACCGCTCCCGCGGCGGGCGCCGAGCTCGAGGTCGGGCCGGTGCAGGTGACGGCCAACGCCACAGACGCGGAGAACACCATCACGAAGGTGGAGTTCTTCGTCGACGGCCAGTCCATCGGCAGCGACACGACGGCTCCGTACGCCGTCACCTGGAACGTGCCGAAGGAGGCGCGCTACCGCCTCACCGCGGTGGCGACGAACGACAAGGGCGTCAGCACGACCTCGCGCATCGTCCTGGCCCAGGTCGGTGACCTGTTCGCCGGCTGGGAGACGTTCACCAACGCGGGGGCCACGTTCGACCGGCCGGACGGCGACCGGTGGATCATCAACTCCGGCGGCAGCAACATGTGGCAGGCCGTGGACCAGTACGGCGCGGCCTACCGACCGGCGGCCGCGGACGACAAGTGGACCGCGACCGTGAAGATCGAGCGCCAGGGCAACTCGAACGCGAGCGCCAAGGCCGGCATCATCGTCCGCAACAACATCGCCGCGCCCGGCTCCTCGCCCGGGTACGCGGCGCTGGGCATGCGCCCCAGCGGCGGCTTCGAGTGGCTGCGGGACACCAACGGCAACGGCGAGCTCGACGCGTCCACGAGCGCGAGCACGACGAGCTACCCGGTGTGGGTGCGGCTGAGCCGTGACGGTGCGAACTACCAGGCCTACTGGAGCAAGGACGGCACCACCTTCACGCCGATCGGGGGGCCCGTCCAGCTGCCCGGCGCCGCGGCGGTGCAGGACATCGGCCTCTTCGTCACGGCCCACCACGCCACCGCGAAGAGCGAAGTGGAGTTCAGCGGCTTCACGCTCGTCGACGGCACGCCACAGCCCGACCCCGGGCCGACCCCGCTGCCGGGCTGCGTGACCCCCGGCTCGGACGAGTTCGTCGGGGCCACGCTGGACGCGACGCGCTGGCCCACCGTCCGGCAGGCCACGGGCTCGCCGGTGACCGTCGCCGACGGCTCGCTCCGGCTGCCGGTCACGCAGGGCGACATCAACGAGGCCACCACAGGGCCGATCAGCTACGTGGGCCAGCCCGCGCCCAGCGGTGACTGGGAGGCCACCACGCGCCTGACGCTGGCGCACAGCCGGCACTGGCAGCACGCCGGCCTGATGCTCCACGCCAGCGACGACGAGTACGTGAAGCTCGCGTACACCCGCAACAACTCGGGGTCCCGCTTCCTCGAGTTCCAGACCGAGACCGCGGGCAGCCGGACCTGGCACGCGAACAACGTCGCGATCTCGGCGGGGGACACGGTCCACCTGCGACTCAAGAAGACGGGATCCCAGATCACGGCTTCCTACTCGGTGGACGGCACCACGTGGACGGCAGTGAGCGGCGCGGCACCGGTGAAGGCGAACGCCACGCTCGGCGTCATGGCTGCCGGTGACACGGGCACGCCGAACGCGACCGCGCTGTTCGACTGGTTCCGGATGTCCTCCGACACGACGGGCCCGGTCGCGCCGAGCGACGAGTTCGATGGCGGCGCGCTGAACGGCTGCCGGTGGAACGCGTCCGTGCGCGGGGATGCCCGCAACCTCAGCGTCACCGGCGGCGAGCTGAAGATCGTCACGCAGCCCGGCGACATCAACGGCACCGCCAACGAGGGGCCGCGCAACTTCGTCCTGCAGAAGGCCCCGGCCGGCAACTGGACGGTCGAGACGCGGATGCGGGCCACCATGGCCCACCAGTGGCAGCTCGCCGGGCTGCTGGCGTACGGCGACGACGACAACTACGTCAAGCTCGACGTCGTCGCGAACAACGCGTCGACGGCGGCGACGAACCTCGGCGCCGAGCTGGTGTCCGAGCGGAACGCGCAGTTCGGCAACGGCGGGAACCGCAGCCTGGACGTCCCCGAGTCGACGGAGTCGGGCTGGTACCACCTGCGCCTGACGAAGACCGGCAACAGCTACCAGGGCTGGGTCAGCACGACCGGCGGCCTCACCTGGTCCTCGCTCGGGCAGCCGGTGACGAACGACGGGACGCTGGACAAGATCGGCCTCATGGCGATCGGGCCGCAGCAGGTCACCCCGGTGACCGTGTCGTTCGACTACTTCCAGCTCGTCACCGACTCGACCGCGCCGACGGTGACCGCGGCGGTCTCGCCCGCGGCCCCGAACGGGGCGAACGGCTGGTACACCTCCCCGGTGACCGTGTCCCTGACGGGCTCGGACGACGAAGGCGGCTCCGGCGTCGCGTCGGTGCAGTACCGGATGCAGGGCGCCGCCGCGTGGTCGACGTACTCCGCACCGGTCGCGCTGGGCACCGACGGGACGCACACGCTGGAGTACCGCGCCACCGACCAGGCGGGCAACGTCTCCACGGTCGGGTCCACCACCGTCAAGGTGGACGCCACCAAGCCCGTCGTGACGGTCGACGGCATCGCAGCGGGCTCGGAGCACGGCGACTCGACGAGTGCCACGGTCTCGTGGACGGCGGCGGACGCGACGTCCGGCGTCGCGACGACGACTGCGACGCTCGACGGGAAGGCGATTCCCTCGGACACGGCGCTCACGTTCTCCGAGCTCGCGCTCGGGGCGCACACCCTCGTCGTCACGTCGACGGACAACGCGGGCAACGTCACCGCCTCCTCGGTGACGTTCACGGTGAGCACGTCGTTCGACGACATCGACGCGCTGATCGGCCGCTACGTCGCGGACGGCACCATCAGCGCGAAGACCGCCGCCAGCCTGCGCGAGCGCCTCGTCAAGGCGGTGCTCGCGGCCGACATGGGCAGCGAGACGCGGGTCATCAGCTACCTGCAGCAGTTCGTCGACCGGGTCGAGAACCAGGTCAAGGGCGACCTGCGTGACCTGATGGTCCGCCAGCTGCTGCGCCGGGACGCCGAGGCGCTCATCGCGATGTACGTCGCGATGGAGGCCGAGGAGAACGCCTCCTGACGCAGGGACCACGGTGAGCACGGACGGCCCGGCGACGCGACGCGTCGCCGGGCCGGCCTGCGCCCGGGGCCGCCGGGCTCCGCGCCGACGGGCGCGGGCTCATGAGCATCCGGGTGCCAGGGCCGCGTCCACGACCTCAGGACCCGGATGCGCGGCCCCGTCCACGCGCTCGCTTGCCGCCGCGTACCTGCCGGCGAGGTCGCGCAGCGTGTCCCGCAGCTCGTCCGGCGCCACCACGGTGAAGCCCGCCCCCAGGAGCCCCAGGGCGGTCGCCGCCCACGCCAGGTCGTCGACGTCCAGCCGGACGCGGCACCGCCCCTCGCCCTCTTCCTGCACCGACAGCCACCAGCTGACGCGGCGGCGTACCTCCTCGGCGGGTGCCTCGACCACCGCCTCCACCCGGTGCCCCTCGGGCCCGCCGCTGACCCGCTCGCGCACGAACGCGGCCGGGTCGTCGGCGGGCAGCCGTCGCGGCGCGAACCGGGCGCCCGTGCCGCGCGGCCGGCTCACCCGGTCGAGCCGGAAGACGCGCCAGTCGGCGCGGTCGAGGTCCCAGGCGACGAGGTACCACCGCCGCCCGAGCGACACCATGCGGAACGGCTCGATGCGGCGCTCGCTGCGCGTGCCGGCCGCGGACACGTAGTCGAACTCAACCCGCTCGGTGTCCCGGCACGCGAGCGCCACCGCGCTGAGGACGGCCGGGTCGGCGCCGACGTCGGCTGCGGGGGCGCCGCCCCAGGACCCGGGCACCGTGACCGCGCGCAGCGCGTCCACCCGGCGCCGCAGCCGCGCGGGCAGCACCGGCACGACCTTGGCGAGCGCGCGCACCGAGGGCTCGGTGAGGCCCGCGACCCCGGTCCCCGCGCTGGCGGACAGCCCGACGACGAGCGCGATGGCCTCCTCGTCGTCGAGCACGAGCGGCGGCAGGGAGGCGCCGGGGGCCAGCGCGTACCCGCCCTCGACCCCGCGCTGGGCCTGCACCGGGTAGCCGAGCTCGCGCAGCCGCTCGACGTCGCGTCGCAGGGTGCGGATCGAGACCCCGAGCCGGTCGGCGAGGTCGTCACCCGGCCAGTGGCGGCGGGACTGCAGCAGGGTCAGCAGGCGGAGCGTGCGGGAGCTGGTGGCGGCCACGGGTCCAGTGTCCGGCAATTGAGGACAGGAAGTGGCACGAGGCGTCCCTAGCTTTGTTGGTGCGGGACGGCGCGGCAGCAGGCTGCGCAGGCCGACAGGCGAAGGAAGCGACCATGACGATCTCCACCACGACCCACCTGAACTTCCGGGGCGACGCGCGCGCCGCGCTCGAGCTCTACCGCGAGGTGTTCGGCGGGGAGCTCACCGTGGTGAGCTACCGGGACGCGCACGCCGTCCAGGACCCGGCCGAGGCCGACCAGGTCATGTGGGGGCAGGTGGTCTCTGCTGACGGGTTCCGGGTGATGGCGTACGACGTCCCCGCCGCCACCGCGTGGGACCGGGGGCGCAACGCGTTCTACGTCTCGGTGCGCGGCTCGTCGGTGGAGGAGGTCACGGCGTACTGGAAGGGGCTCGCGGACGGCGCGACGATCCGCCAGGAGCTCGCGCCGTCCGGCTGGGCCGCGGCCTACGGGATGCTCGAGGACCGCTTCGGCGTCGTCTGGGTGCTGGACGTGCTCACGGCTCCTTGAACACCGGGGTGTCGGGGTCGGGCTGCTGATCGGCCGCGGCGAACGGGGCGTCCGGGAGCGGGGCGTCGTCCGCGGCGGCCAGCGTCTCGGCCACGGCCTGGTCGTCGTCGGCCGGAGGCGGCGGGATGGAGCCCAGGCCCGGCTCCCCGGCGTCGCTGCCGGTCTGCATGCCGCTGTCGGGGAGCTCGTCGTCGGTCGGTGCCATGACCGGCTCCTGCCCAGGCCCGGTGCGGGATACGCGCGGGCCGGCGGCGCGGGCCCCGGGCGCCTACGCCGGTGGCGCCCCGCCCGCCTCGACGGCCGGCGCGTCGGCCGCAGCCGGGGTCTTCGCCGCGAGCCGGGCGGCGATGGCGGCTACCGCGGCGTCCGACGTGGCAGCGGCGGCGGTGCGGTTCTCCTCGCGCAGCTCCCGGTAGACCTCTTCGCGGTGCACCTGGACGCTGCGCGGCGCGGCGATGCCCACGCGGACGACGTCGCCCCGCACCTCGAGCACGGTGACGACGACGTCGTGGCCGATGACGACACTCTCACCGGCACGGCGGCTCAGCACGAGCACTGGACGCTCCTCTGATCGCGGGGCAGATCACAGCAAGGATGGCAGGCGCCTCCGGAACGCGCAGAAGCCCGCCCCCGACGGGGGCGGGCTCCGGCGCGATTCACGTCGGCGCGTACGTCACGCGAGCGGCGCGCGCA
>NZ_JAANNP010000010.1:53200-79249 GCF_011250635.1 Motilibacter deserti | reverse complement strand
TCTCGGACCTGCGCAAGACCTCGAACACCGCGCTGCTGCTCATCACGCACAACCTCGGGATCGTGGCGGAGGCGTGCGACCGCGTCGCGGTGATGTACGCCGGCAAGATCGTGGAGCAGGGAGACGCCCGCCAGGTCTTCAACAACCCGGCGCACCCCTACACCCGCTCGCTGCTCGCCTCGACCATCTCGTTGGACACCACGCAGCTGACGTCCATCCCGGGGGCGCCGCCGGACCTGGCCAACCCGCCGTCGGGATGCCGGTTCAACCCGCGGTGCCCGAACGCCATGCAGGTGTGCCCCGCGCGCGACCCGGGCGACACCATCGCCGAGGGCGGCCAGCGCGTGAGCTGCTGGCTCCACCGGCTCGACGAGCTCTCCGCGGCCGACCGTTCGCCGCTCCAGCGCGAGGAGATCAGCGTTGCCGACGAAGCCTGACGTCGCCCCCGCCTCGGCAGGGTCGTCCGACGCGGACGCGATGCTCACCGTCAAGGGCCTGCAGGTCCACTACCAGCTGCGGGGCGGCGCGCTCTCGCGCGTGCTGGGGCGTACCCCGCCCGCGGTGAAGGCCGTCGACGGCATCGACCTGACGCTGCGCCGCGGAGAGGTGCTCGGCCTGGTCGGCGAGTCCGGCAGTGGCAAGACGACCCTCGGGCGCGCCCTGCTCGGCCTCGTCCCCGCGACCGGGGGCAGCATCCGCTACCAGGACCAGGAGCTGGTCGGGCTGTCGGAGGGGCGGCTGCGCCCGCTGCGCCGCAAGCTGCAGATGGTCTTCCAGGACCCGCACGCCTCGCTCAACCCGTCCATGGACATCGGCACCGCCGTCGGCGACCCGCTGCGCGTTCACGACATCGGGTCCAGCGACGAGGACCGGCGCCGGCTGGTCAAGCAGGCGCTGGAGACCGTCGGCCTCGCGCCGGCCGAGCGCTACATGTCGATGTATCCCTCGGACCTGTCCGGCGGGCAGAAACAGCGGGCGGTCATCGCGCGGGCCATCGTGCTCGAGCCGGACCTGCTCGTCGCCGACGAGCCGGTGTCCATGCTCGACATGAGCGTCCGGGCCAAGATCCTGCAGCTGATGATCGACCTCGGCGAGCGCCTCGACCTCACCTACGTCTACATCACCCACGACCTGGCCACGGCGAAGCTCTTCTGCGACCGCGTCGCGATCATGTATCTCGGGCGCATCGTCGAGATCGGGACGTCCGAGGAGATCTTCAACAACCCGCGCCACCCCTACACCAAGGCGCTGCTGCGGGCGATCCCCACCCCCGGCCTCATCCGTGACGTCCCGCACGACCTTCCGCGCGGCGAGGTGCCGGACGCCGTACGCCCACCCGTCGGCTGCTCGTTCCACCCGCGCTGCCCCGCGGCGTTCGCTCCGTGCGGCTGGGAGGCACGCGACCTGCGCTCCACCCTCGAGGACCGCTGGGCTCGCCTGGACGCGTCGGCGTACAAGGAGGAGAGCGCGCTCTTCGCCGACCTGAAGGACCTCGACGCGCCCGGGCGGTCGGTCCGCATCCGCCCGGCGGCGGGCCGGGCCGGAGAGCTGCTCGCGCTGCTCGAGCGCATGCGGTCCGACGCCCCGGACGAGCGGCTCTGGCGCGGGATCACGGCCGTCCGCGAGGACGCCGGCGCGGTGGTCGTCGACTTCCGCGAGCAGGTGGACCCGGTGCCCCTCGCCGTCGGCACGGCGCGGGTCGAGTGCCACCTGTTCGACCCGCGCTTCGCACCGCTGAGCGAGGAGGCGTCGCGCTGAGCCTGGCCCGGGGCCCACTTCGCCGAACGTCGATCAGGCCACGGCGCAACCGAGGCAGAGCAGCACTTCGCTGAAGCCCGGTTCGGCCCTCGGAGCAACCGCTTCGAGGGCCGACCGCTGTGTCAGCCGATGTGGAGAGGAGCAGGCGCGGCGCCGGCGGCCTGGACGCGGTTGCGCCCGGCGCGCTTGGCCGCGTACATCGCAGCATCCGCGGCGCGCAGGAGCTCTCGCGTGAGGACGCCGGGGACGCGCCCGGAGGCCACGCCCGCGCTGACCGTCACGGGCATCCGCTGCCCCGCCACCGTCACCGCCAGCTCCTCCACGCCGCGCACCAGGCGCTCGGCGAGGTCCCGGGCCTGTCCGAGCCCGCTGCCGGCGACCACGAGCACGAACTCCTCGCCGCCGATCCGGGTCAACGCGTGCACGCCGCTCGCCGCGCGCCACAGGAAGGCCGAGACCGCGCACAGGACCTGGTCCCCGACGTCGTGGCCGTAGGTGTCGTTGACCTGCTTGAAGTGGTCCACGTCGAGCGCGATGACGGAGAGGTCGGCCGAGGCAGGCCGCGCGTCGAGGGCATCCATCGTCTGCATCAGGAAACGCCGGTTGTGCAGCCCGGTGAGCGGGTCGCGCACCGCCTCCTCCTGCAGCTCCCGGCGGAGCGCCTCGATGGTCGCCACCTTCTCGACGAGCTCCGCGTTCATGCGCTCGAGCTCGCGCGCCGCGTGCACGTACCGGCTGACGTCCCGGGCCACGAGAAGGCGTCCGATGAGCCGGTCGCGTTCGTCGCGCAGGGTCCGCAGCTGCACGTGCACGAAGAGGCCCGGCTCCGGCTCGCGCAGCTCCTCCTCGGCAAGCTGGCGCGGCAGCAGCAGCGCCAGCGGGGTCTCGAGGGCGTCGGCGCCCAGCAGCTCACCGTCGAAGGGCCGGAGCCGCTGGGCGAGGCTGCGCCCTTCGGGGTTCACGTCCACGACGCGCCCGTCCGGCCCGAGCACCGCGACGGCCTCGGTCATCGACTCGACCACGAGGTCGCGGGCGACCGGCACGATCTTGAACAGGCCCTCGCGGAACAGCGCCCACCCGTCGACGAGCCCGGTCACCACGAGCAGCGCCGGGGTGTAGTCGATGCTCCGTCCGTCCGTTCCGGTCATCAGGAGCTGCACCGCCCCGCCGACGGCGGGCACCGCCGCACCCAGGAGCAGACAGGACAGCTGCCGGCGGAAGACGCGCGGCGTCCGCCACCAGTGCCGCACCCACCGCCAGACGAAGACCACGACGATGACGTAGCACCAGGCGAAGAAGGCGATCGCGAGCGGGCCGTAGCCGTACTCGAGCGAGCCGCCCGGCCCCGTCAGCGCCGGCCGCGCGAAGAACCTGCCGTGCCAGGCATCCGTCGCCACGGCGGCCGCGACGAGCAGCGGGACACCGGCCAGCAGCACGGAGTGCGCGTCGCCGGGACGCCACTGGGGGACGACCACGGCCTTGCTGAGGCGCAGCATCCCGCCGAGCGCGACGGCGATCGCCACCATGGCGGTGGAGGCCGCGACCCGCTGGGCCGACAGGGGCAGGCCGAGGAAGAGCACGGCGTCGGCGGCGCACCAGACGGCGACGCCGGACATCGTCAGGGAGAGCGCCGGCGCCGCCGAGCTCGCGGTCCGCTTGCGCCAGCTGAGCACGGCGGTCCCGACGGCGAACACGCCGGCCAGGGCGTACACGACGAGCAGGTCAAGCCCCGCCATGCCACCCCCCGGTCTGGACGTGCTCGCCGTCCCATCGGCCTGCCGCCCGCCGGGATGAGCTGCCCTGATGGGCCGGACGGGTGGAACGAGCACCGCCTCTGCGGTGGCGCGACCGACCGACGGGCCTCGTCAGCCGACCAGGACGATCTCCAGCGAGCGCGGGCCGTGCACCCCTTCGACGCGGTCGAGCTCGATGTCGCTGGTCGCGCTCGGCCCGCTGATCCACGTCAACGGCCGGGTCGGGTCGAGGGCAGCGACCGCCTCCGGCACGCCGCGGACGGCCTGCTCGACGCGTACGACGAGAAGGGGCTAGTCCGGCACGAGCGTCAGTGCCCGCCGCCCCTGGCCCGTGCTGCCGTCGAGGACGACCCGCAAGGAGTGGCACGTCGGGCGGTAGGTCCCGCGATGCGGGTAGTAGGCCCGATGTCCGTAGCCGGTGTCGGTGTGCATCTGCCCGCAGCAGGTCTGCGCGAGCGGGAAGTCGACCTCGTGGCCGAGCCGCTCGAGCAGCCGGACGGTGGCCCGGCCGACCCCGGGGGAAGAGCCCGTCGGCCAGGCAGGTGATGAAGAGCGCGATCCGCAAGGGGGTCACCCGTTCGATCGGCGGCGCCGGCGGTGGGTGCTGGACTCGCGCACGGCGAGCTCCGGCTCGAAGACCACCTGCCGGTGCTCGTGGTCCTCCGGGGAGTTGATCTCCTCGAAGAGCAGCTCGGCCGCGATCCGCCCCAGCAGCTCGCGCGGCTGGCGCACCGACGACAGCGGGACCGCGGCCGCCGCGGCGTAGTCGATGTCGTCGTAGCCGACGATGGCGACGTCCTGCGGCACCCGCAGGCCGCGCCGGGTCATCTCCTGCAGCAGGCCGAGCGCGAGCAGGTCGTTGGCGCACGTCACGCTCGTCGGCCGCTGGGACACCGGGAGCTCGGCGATGGCCTCGCCGGCGGCGCGGCCGGCGTTCACCGTGAGGCTCGGGGTCTCGAGCACGCGCAGGGCCACGCCCGCCTCCTCGGCCGCCCGCGAGACGCCGTCGAGCCGGTCCGCGACCTGGCGGATGGAGGTCGGCCCGCCGACGAAGGCGATGCGCCGATGCCCCTGCTCGGCCAGGTGCGAGCCGGCCAGCCGCCCGCCCAGCACGTCGTCCACCGCGACCGAGCAACGGTTGTCCCGGCCGGAGCGGCGGTCCACCAGGACGACGCGCATGCCGCGCTCGACCAGCTGGTCCAGGCGCGGGCTGCCGGTGTCGACCGGCGTGATGAGCAGCCCCTGGACGCGCTGCTCCTCCAGCCGCTCGAGGTGGCGCCGCTCCCGCTCGGGATCGTCGCCGCTGTTGCAGAGCGAGACCACGCTGCCCTGCTCATCGGTGACGGCCTCGGCGCCGCGCGCGACGTCGGTGAAGAACGGGTTGGCGACGTCGAGCACGACGAGACCGACGGTGCGGCTCCGCCCTGACCGCAGCGCCCGGGCCGACTCGTTGCGGACGAACCCGAGCTCGCGGATCGAGGCCTGGACGCGCTGGCGGGTGCTCGCGGCCACCATCTCGGGCCGGTTCAGCACGTTGCTGACCGTGCCGACCGAGACGCCGGCGTGCTGGGCGACCTGCTTGATGCTGGTGGTGGACATGGCCCTTCATGATCCCCGGTCCGGGCCGGAGAGGCGGCGGTTCGCGCGGTCCGGGCTCGTGCCGGCCAACGCGGGATTGAAACGTGTCAAGCCCTGGTGGCGGACAGACGGCACGAGCCTTTCCAAGCCGTGGGTGACGGTTTTAGCAACGTGCACAACACCCCTTGACGCGCCCCTTCCGGCGGCTGCATGCTGCACGACGTTCCCTGTGGAACGTTTCACGACTACGGCCCCTCGTGGTCCTTTCTCCGCCGCCCCGGCCCCCACCGCTCCTGGCCCTGCACGACGTGTGCAGGGCCGCACGACCGACTCGGTGGAGGGCGGCCTCCCGCGGCTGCGCGCGCTGATCCGCGACACCATCCGGCTGGAGACGTACGAGCCCGCCGGCGACCCGTCCGCGTGGGACGCGGCCGAGCGCCGGGTGTTCGGCGGCTGAGCCCCGGTCAGGGCGTGATGGTCACCGTGACCGTCTCGGTGTAGAGCTCCTTCGCGGCGAGGCCCTGCTCCCGCGGGCCGTAGCTCGAGCTCTTCGACCCGCCGAAGGGGGCGTGGAAGTCAACCCCGGAGGTGGGGGCGTTGACCTTCACCATGCCGGTGTGCAGCCGGCCGGGCAGCTCGAGGCCGAGCGCGAGGTCACGGGTGAAGACCGCGGCGACCAGGCCGTGGCGTACGGCATTGGCCTCCGCAACGGCCGCATCCACGTCGGGCACGCCGACGATCGCACAGACCGGGCCGAAGACCTCCTCGCGCAGCAGCCGCTGGCCGTCCGGCACGTCCACGACGACGGCGGGCGCGACGGCCCACCCCGGGCCTGTCGCCGTGCCTCCCGTCAGCACACGGGCGCCCGCCTTCTCGGCCTCGGCCACGGCGTCCACGACCGCGTCCCGTGCCTGCTCCGAGATCACCGGGCCGAGCGCGGTCTTCGGGTCGCCCGGGTCGCCGAAGGCCAGGGACTCCACGGCCGCGGCGAGCCGCTCGCCGAACCCGGCGGCGTCCCCCACGACGACGACCCTGCTGGTGGCCGTGCACTTCTGGCCCGCGTAGCCCATGGCGGCCCCGGCGATCGCGGCCGCGGCTGCGTCGATGTCCGCGTCCGGCAGCACGATGGACGCGTTCTGGCCGCCCATCTCGCACTGCGCCGGGACGCCGCGCTCGGCCGCCGCCCGGCGGACGATGCCACCGACCGCCTCCGAGCCGGTGAACGACACCACGTCGGCGACGTCGACCACGGCGGCGCCGGTCTCCCCTCCGCCTTGAAGGACCGTCAGGACGTCGGCGGGCAGCGCCGCCGAGAGCAGCTCCGCCAGCCGCTGCGCGCAGGCCGGCGCCTCCTCGGCCGGCTTGAGCAGGACGGTGTTGCCGTACGCCAGCGCGGGCGCGGCCTTCCACACCGGGATGGCGAGCGGGAAGTTCCACGGCGTGACGAGGCCCGCAACACCGCGCGGGCGACGACGGGTGTGCAGCAGCGAGCGGCCGTCCGGGGCGGGGAGCACGTCGCCCTCCGGGAGCAGCGCGGCCTGCGCGTAGTAGCGCAGGATTCCGACCGTACGGGCCACCTCCCCGCGTGCCTCGGTGACCGGCTTGCCGACCTCGCGCACGACGAGCGCGGCCAGCTCGTCCGTCGCGCCGGCGACCGCGTCGGCCGCAGCCACCAGCCCCGCCGAGCGCACGGTCGCAGGAGCAGCGGCCCAGCCGGCGTACGCGGTGCGCGCCCGAGCGGCCGCCGCGAGCACCGCGTCGCGCCCCGCCTCGGCGGTCTCGAGCACGACGTCGTCAGGGTCCTGCGGGGAGCGGCTGATCACGGTCACGTCGGCGTCCTTCCGGTCGGCGGTGCAGCGGCATCCTCGCAACCGCGCACCGCCCGGTCCACCGACCGCAGCAGCAGGCTCCAGCTCGCGTGTCCGGCAGTTGACGGCCGGACGCTTCCAGGGGCGGGACGCAGGAACGCTCATGGCAGCCGGTAAGGAGTCCCCGAACAGGAACCGGCCGAGCGGACCTTGCGATGAATCCTGAGCATTCGGGGCATCGTTTGACGCCCCGCCCTCTTGGAAACGGTTTTCATCTGCCTGCTCAGGCTAGCGGGTGCACCGAGTCCCGGCAAGCGCGATGACGCCACGCCCGCGGCTGAGCAAGGAGGGTGCGGCTTACCGGGCGCTCAGCGCTCCTCGCGGAAGTTCACGTGCCGTCGCACCACCGGGTCGTACTTGCGCAGGGTCATGCGGTCCGGGTCGTTGCGACGGTTCTTGCGCGTCACGTAGGTGTAGCCGGTTCCTGCCGTCGACCGCAGCTTCACCACGGGCCGCAGGTCGGTCGAGCGGGCCACTAGCGCCTCCCTCCCCACTCGGCCTCCCGTCGTTGCACCTTGCCGGTGCACGTGCGTTGCATCCTGACCTCCTTTTGGTAATGATTGTCGTTAGCTTACTGCTCGAGGAGGCACCATGAAGCGAGACATCCATCCCGACTACCACCCGGTGGTCTTCCGCGACCGGGCCGGAGGCATGTCGTTCCCGACGCGCTCGACGGCCACGAGCCGTGAGTCGGTGGTGTGGGAGGACGGGCGCAGCTACCCCGTCATCGACGTCGACGTCTCCTCGGCCAGCCACCCCTTCTGGACCGGCCGCGCCAGCGTGCTCGACAGCGAGGGCCGGGTGGAGCGCTTCAACCGGCGCTACGGGGCCAAGGGCGCTGCGACGGGGGCGGCCGAATGACGTCGCCGGCCGTCGTGGTCCTGTCCGCCATCGACCCCGTGCTCCGTGGAGTCGCGGCCGGCGACCTGCTGTGCGACCTTCCCGGAGCCCTCGTCGTCCAGCACGACCTGCTGCCCGCCGGCCTGCGCCGGGTGGTCTACGGGAGCGACGGCGTCCGCGAGGACGTCCTCGTCCCGCTCGAGCACGCCTGTCTGTCGTGCGCCCTGCGCGAGGACGTGCTGCCGACCGTGCGCCGCACGCTGGCGGGCGGCGGAGCCGCACCGGCCGTCGTCCTCGCCCTGCCCGCCACGGCCGAGCCGCTCCCGGTGGTGCAGGCCCTGGTCCGGGCGCGCGTGCGCGTCGGCCCGCTCGTCACGGTGCTCGACGGCGCGTCCGTGGTGGACGACCTGCTCGGCGACGACCTGCTCAGCGAACGTGGCATCGGGCTCACCGTCGACGACGCCCGCTCGGTCGGCGAGGCGCTCGCACACCAGCTCGAGCTCGCCGACGTCGTGCTCCTGCCCGGACCTGCGCCCGCGCAGGCCACGGCTGTGCTCGAGCACCTCGCACCGGAGGGCGCTCGCCACGTCGCGCTCCACAGCGGCGGGCTCGCTGGTGCGACCCTCGTGGAGGATGCGCGGACCCGGCGCGCCCGTCGGGAAGAGCTGCTGCGCCGAGGCGACCCGCGCTGTCTGGGCTCACGATCGACGGACGACCGCGCCGGGGTCTGGACGCTCGACCTGCGGTCCTGGCGCCCCTTCCACCCCGCTCGGCTGCTCGAGGAGATCGAGGCGCTCGGGGCGGGGCCGATGCGCGGGCGCGGCTGCTTCTGGCTGCCCACGCGTCCCGACGTGGTCGTCGCGTGGGACGGCGCCGGTGGGCAGCTCAGCATCGGAGGCGTCGGCAGCTGGGGGTCGCCCGCGTACCCCGGCCACGTCGCGGAGCGGGAGACCCGGCTGCTCGTCACCGGGGTCGACCACGACCCCGCCGTGCTGCGCCGGGCCTTCGACTCGGCCCTGATGACGGACGCCGAGCTCGCCACCGGCCTCGACCGATGGGCAGGACGCCCGGACGGCTTCGACGCGTGGCTGGGGCCACTCGAGGAGGTCGCGTGACGCGCCTCCCGGGCGTCACCGGGCCCGGCCCGGCCCCGCCCGACGACGTGCGCCACGTGGTCGGCGTCTGCGACGGGCAGCGCTGCCGAGCGGTCCGCCGGCTGGCTCCGCACGATCCGCTACTGCAGTTGCGCGACGTGGTGAGCGGTACGCCAGGGGCGGTGCTCCTGCGCCTCGACTGCCCCGGGCTGTGCGCCTACGGCGTGATCGGCCTGATGGCGACCGGCCGCCCGACGGAGCGGGTCGGCACGTGGCTGGCGTGCGTCGATCGCCAGGAGCGCGGAGAAGCCCTGCTGGAGTGGGCGAGGCATCCTGCAACTGCGGACGACGGCGCTCTGTTGCTCCCGTCCGCCCTCGCGGACGCGGTCGTCCCGGGCCCTTGAGGGCGGGGACGGCTCCGCGTCGTGGCGAGCGTGCGGTGCTCGATGTCGTCCGCACGACATCGAGCACCGCACGCCCCGGCGCTAGTTCTTGGTCAGCGGGACGAGTCGGACCTTCGCGCTCCAGGTGTCGACGACGACGAGCGTCCGTCCGCGGCGGTCGAGGCTGACGCCGCCGCGGATGTTGATCGCCGCCGCCGCCGCCGACCCGCCGTCCCCACGGGACCCGGCGGTGCCGTCACCCGCCACCGTACGGATCGTGCCGCCCTGGACCAGGCGTACCCGGTTGTTCTCGTAGTCGGCGATGACCAGGCCGTGCTCCCCCGCGACGTCCACCCCGCTCGGTGCGGCGAGCTGGGCGTCGGTGGCGCGGATGCCGTCGCGGTTGTAGCCCTCGACACCGGTGCCTGCGATGGTCCTGATGACTCCCGCGGCGTCCACCTCGCGCACGCGGTTGTTCGCGGTGTCGGCGATGACGGTCGCACCACCGGGTGCGTCTGCCACGTCGTACGGAAGCGCGAGCTGCGCTTCGGTAGCCGTGCCCCCGTCCCCCGCCGCGCCGCGCGCCCCGCTGCCCGCGATCGTCCTGATGACGCCGTCGTTGCCGACCTCGCGCACCCGGTTGTTGAACGTGTCGGCGATGAGCAGCCGGCCGTCCGGTGCGACGTCGACGCCGAAGGGGTACCGCAACTGCGCCGCCGTCGCGCGCCCGCCGTCCCCCGCGTACCCGGCCGTGCCGCTCCCGGCGACGACGCTCAGGCGGCCGCGCCGGTCCAGCTTCACCACACGGTGGTGGTAGGTGTCCGCGACGTAGACGTTGTCGCCCTTGAGCGCCAGGCCGAAGGGGTAGAGCAGGCCTGCCGCCGGGGGGACGACGGTCGTGATGCTGCCGTCGAGCTCGACCCGACGGATCGCGTTGTTGTACGTGTCCGCGATCCAGACTCGGCCGTGCCGGTCGAGGACGGCGCCCTCGGCGTTGCTGATCCTGGCCTGCGTCCCCGCCGCACCGTCCCCGGTGTAGCCGGCGGCGCCGGTCCCGGCGATGGTGCGGATGACCCCGACGCCGGTGTTGGACTTCGCGTCGGCTGCTGGTGCCGTGCCGACGACGCCGGCGAAGGTGAGGGCGGCGAGGCCCGCTGCTGACGCCCTGCTGTTCAGTCTCATCGCTCTCCTGGAGGTGTGCATCGCGCCGCCACAGTCGGCGGCGGCGCCACCCAAGCGCATGTGACAACCGTTTTCAAGTCTCGCCCGAGCCGAGGGTGATGTCTCGGGTGGACATCGACAATGGTTGTCGTTATGTTTCGGCGACCTCGAACACGACGGCTCGGCCTGCGGCGCTTCGCCGAAGGGCTGAGCCGCCTCCGCCGTCCGGGCTCCGGACGCCAGGACCCTCACCAGGAGACCGCATGCGCTTCTCACGCCGCAGGGCCGTCGCTCATCCGATGGCGGCAGCACTGGCCGTCGCGGCCACGTTGGCCGCCGCACCGTTGCAGGGCGCGGCCGAGGCGGCTCCCAAGGAGCCGCGCTACGCGCTCGTCGACCTCGGGTCGCTCGGCGGCACGGCCGTCTTCGGCCTGGGCGTCAACAACCGAGGCGTGGTGGTCGGTACGTCCCGCACGTCGACCGCGACCCGCCCGCAGATCGCCTTCCGCGCGGCGGGCGGCACGGTCACGAGCCTCGGCACGCTGCCGGGCAGCACCTTCAGCCGCGCCTTCGAGGTGAACGTCCGCGGTGAGGCGGTCGGCGAGGCCTTCACGGCGTCGCCGGAGGTGTCCCGGGCCGTCTTCTGGGACGCGAGCGGGAGGATGACGGACCTCGGCACGCTCGGCGGCGGGTCCGCGGTGGCGAACGACCTCAACGACGAGGGCACGATCGTCGGCAGCTCCTCGACGGCAGCCGGCACCAGTCGTGCCTTCCGCACCGGCTACCGCCGAGCACTGTCGGCCCTCCCGCTGCCCCACCCGGAGCTCGCGGGCGCGAGCAGGGCCACCGCGGTCAGCGACGGCAACCACATCGTCGGCCGGGCGCCGGTGCCCGGCGGCGTGTCCCAGGCGGTGCTTTGGCGTGGCGGCAGGGAGCCTGTGGTGCTCGGCGCGCTGGTCCCGGGTGAGTTCAGCGAGGCGCTCGACGTGAACAAGCTGCAGACCGCCGTCGGCGAGTCGGTCGTCGGGGAGACGCCGACAGGCACGGCGATCTATCACGCCGCCGTGTGGAGCGACGGGACCGCGCGTGACCTCGGCACCGTAAACGGCCTGCGCAACAGCCGGGCGTCCGCCGTGAACGACGCGGGCGACATCGTCGGGCACGCGTCCGGGTTCTACAACTTTCCCACCATCGACGGCACCGCGGTGCTGTGGCGCGGCACGGTGGGCTACGACCTGAACGACCTGGTGGTGGACCTGCCTGCGGGCTGGGTGCTGCGTACCGCCGAGAGCATCAGCAGCAAGGGGCAGATCGCCGGGTACGCGACGGTGAACGGGCAGACCCGCGCGTTCCTGCTGACGCCGTACAAGGGCTGAGAGCTTCGCGACGGGAAGCACAAGGGCGGTGGGATGTTCCACCGCCCTTGTGCATGCAGCGCGGGTCTCAGACGCGGTAGCGCACCAGCCGGGTGCTGTTGCCCGCCACGGCGATCGAGGAGGCGTTGTGCAGGATCGCCGCCGCGACCGGGGACAGTGCCCCGCCGGCGCCGATCAGCAACCCGAGGCCGTTGACCGCGATGCTCATCCCGTAGTTCTGCCGGATCACGCCGAGCGTCCGGCCGCCGAGGTCGCGCAGGTCGAGCAGCCGGCCGAGGTCCTCACCCATGAGCGCCACGTCCGCCGTCTCCAGAGCGACGTCGGTCCCCGACACGCCCATGGCGATCCCGATGTCGGCCAGGGCCAACGCAGGGGCGTCGTTGGTGCCGTCCCCGACCATGCCGACGACGTAGCCCTCGGACTGCAGGGCCCGGACGACGTCCTGCTTCGTCTCCGGCATCGCCTCCGCGGACCACTCGGAGATCCCGAGCTCGGCCGCGACGGCGGCCGCTGTCGCGGGCGAGTCGCCGGTGAGCATGACGACCCGGCGCACACCGCTGGCGCGCAGGCGCTCGAGCGACTGCCGGGCGTCCGGGCGCACCGCGTCCTTCAGGCTCACCAGGCCGACCAGCCGGTCGTCCACGGCGAGCAAGAGCGGGGTCTCGGCCGCGTGCTGCAGCCGGTCGAGCCACTGGCGGGCGTCCGCGCCCACCTCGACGCCTTGCCGCTCCATGAGCGCGAGCGAGCCGAGCAGCAGGACCCGACCGTCCGCCTCCGTCCGCATCCCGAGCCCGAGCAGCACCTCGCACTCCTCGTGCGGCGGGATCTCCACCCGGCGTTCCTCCGCGTTGCGGATGACCGCCTGCGCGAGCGGGTGGCGGGAGTGGATCTCGGAGCTGGCGGCGTAGGCCAGGATCTGCATCGGATCCCAGTCCTCGGCGAACGAGACGACGTTGGTGACCACCGCTTTGCCGAGGGTGAGCGTGCCCGTCTTGTCGATGACCAGCGCGTCCATCCGGCCGGCGGCCTCGAGGTGCGACCCGCCCTTGATGAGGATGCCGCGCCGGGCACCGTTGCCGATCGCGGCGCTGATCGCGGTCGGGGTGGACAGGCCGACCGCGCACGGGCAGGCCACGAGCAGCATCGTCATGGCCCGGCGTACGTCGCGCGTGACGAGCAGGGTCGCCCCGGCCAGGGCGAAGGAGGCCGGGACGAACCGACGGGAGAAGCGCTCGCCCACCGTCTGCACGGGGGCGCGGTCCTCCTGTGCCTCCTCGACGCGAGCGATGATGCGCCCCACCGCGGTGTCGCGCCCGGTCGCGGTCGCGCGCACCACCAGCCGGCCGCGCAAGTTCACGCTGCCGGCGTGGACAGTGTCGCCGGTCGCCAGGGAGACCGGAAGGCTCTCGCCGGTGATGGCTGCCTGGTCGACCACGCCCTGCCCGTCGACCACGACGCCGTCGACCGGGATCGTCGCCTGCTCGTGGATGACGACCTCGTGGCCGACCCGCAGCCGGTCGATGGGCACCTGCTGCTCCGCGCCGTCGTCGAGCCGGACCCACGCGGTGGTCACCGCCCCGGCCAGCAGCTCCGAGATCGCCTTGCGGGTGCGTCGCAGCGTGAGGTCCTGCAGCAGCTCCCCGATGTTGAGCAGCCACAGCACGGTGAGGGCGACGACGTTCTCGCGCAGGAGCAGGCTCGCCACCGTGGCCGAGGTCACGAGGGCGTCGGTGCCCGCCGTCCTCTCGCCCGCGAGGCTCCGCACCGCTCCCCGGAAGAAGGGGTAGCCGGTGAACACCGCGACGCCGGCGGTGACGCCGCGGGCCTGTGGCCCGAGGAGCGGCGGCCGCCGCAGGACGTAACGCCGCCCTCCCAGCAGGACCAGGGCAGCCGCACCGGCGACCAGCCGCAGGACGTCGCCGTCCGGGACCTCGGCCGAGCGGGCCTGGCGGGGCGCCAGCGCCTGGGCGTCGACCACTCGGACGGACTCCACGGCGGCGAGGACCGTCTCCGCGTCGAGGAGCTCCGGGTCGTACCAGACGACGACGTTGCCGGTGCGGGGGTACGCCCTGCACGCAAGCACGCCCTGCGTGCCGTCGAGCAGGTCCTCGAGCGCGACGCATCTCCCGGTCGACCCGCGCAGGAGCGACGACTCCACCCGCATCCGCCCGGCCGTGTCGGACACCACACGTGCAGTTCCTGATTCCTGGTGCTCCTGTGCGATCGCCCTCACAGCCGGCCCCTTCCGGTCGCGGTCAGTGCTGGTGCCCGTCGTGCCCGGTGGCGGACGTGCCGGGCACCGGGGCCTGCTCGCCCATCTCCTCCCGCGCCTGGGCCGCGACGTCACCGGCCGCGAGCCGGGTGCGCTCCACGCCCTCCCCGAGCGCCCGGCCACCACGGATGCCGGCCTTCGCCACCTCGACCGCGACCCGGCGCGCGGCCGGCCCGCCCCGCCGCTCGGCGAGGCGGACGACGGCGACGCCGACCACACCCGTCACGACGGTCCCGACGCCCTTGCGGACGACGCCTGCTCCCAAAGGCAGTGCCACTGCCGACCTCCACTCCCGGCTGCGCCTCGCGCAGCGACTCGTTCCCCGCGCTCATCGTGCTCCGCGGCGGGCCGGCATCACCGGCCGCCCTCTTCTCCCCGATCAGGAAAACAGTAATCGTTCTCGTCTAGAGTGTCGGCGTCGTCGGCTGCAGGAGGAGGAGGAACACGTCGTGCCCCTCCTCGACGTCCGCGGGCTCCGCGTCGACAGCGCGAGCCGCGGCCTGCTTCAAGGGGTCGACCTGACGGTGGAGCCCGAGCGTCGCGTCGGCGTCCTCGGCGCCTCCGGGTCGGGCAAGTCCCTCACGGTGGCAGCGGTTCTCGGGTTGCTGCCGCCCGCGTTGCGGGCGACCGGCAGCGTCCGCTTGGCCGGCGCCGAGGTCCTCGGCGTACCCGCCGCCCGACGCCCGCCGGGCGCGCGGCCCGGAGTCGTACGCCAGGACTCCGCCGGGGCCCTGCACCCGCTGCTTCCCGTCGGCCGGCAGCTGGCCCTGCCGCTCGGCGGCAGCCGCGCCTTCGCCCGCGCCCGTGTCCTCGAGACTCTCGAGTCCCTGGGCTTTCGCGACCCCGGCCGGATCGCGGGGGCGCTCCCGTCGGAGCTCTCGGGCGGCATGCGGCAGCGAGTGTGCCTCGCACTGGCCCTGATGACCCCCTCGTCGTTGCTCGTGGCCGACGAGCCGACGACCGCGCTCGACGTGGTCACACAGGCGGGGGTCGTGAGCCTGCTCCGCGACCGAACGGGGCCGGGCACCGGCCGTGCCCTGCTCTTCGTCACTCATGACATCGCCGTCGTCGCGGCGCTCTGCGATGAGCTCGTCGTCCTCTCGGACGGCCGCGTGGTGGAGCACGCGCCGGTCGAGGACGTCCTCGCGAGCCCGGGCCACGAGCGCACGCGAGAGCTGATCACGGCCGCCCGGACGGTCGAGGCACACCTGTACGCCACGGCGGAGGCGCCGTGACGCTGCTGCGCTGCGAGGGCTTGTCGCTCCGGCTGCTGCGCGACGTCGACCTGGCCGTGTCCGACGGCGAGCGGCTCGGCGTGGTCGGCGAGTCCGGCGCGGGCAAGACGACGCTGCTGCGAGCCCTGCTCGCCCTCGAGCAGCCCGACGCCGGCACCGTGACGTGCCGTGGCCGCCAGGTCCGCCCCGGCTCCCCGCGCCGGCTCGGGTGGTTCCGTCGCCTCGTGCAGTACGTGCCGCAGGACCCCGCCTCGACCCTGGACCCGCGGCGATCGGTCCGCGAGCTCGTCGCACTGCCCGTGCAGCGGCTCGGGACCCCTGACGAGGGCCGGCGTATGCGGGGCCTCGTCGACGAGGCGCTCGACGCCGTCGACCTACCCGGCAGCCTGCGCGACGCGCGCGCTCCCCAGCTGTCCGGCGGCCAGGCGCAGCGGGTGGCGCTCGCCCGCGCCCTGGTGCTGCGGCCCGCCCTGCTGCTCGCCGACGAGCCGGTGAGCGGTCTCGACCTGCCCCTGCGGGCACAGGTCCTGGCCTCCCTGCGAGCGGCGTTCGAGCGCCAGGGCACCTCCTTGCTGCTGGTCTCCCACGACCTGGCGGCGGTCGCCGCGCTCTGCCATCGCACGGTCGTGCTCGCCGACGGCCGGGCCGTCGAGGACGTGCCCACCCGACAACTGCTCCGCGCCCCGCAGCACCCGTCGTCCCGAGCCTTGGTGACGGCCGTGCCCACCCTGCCCTGAGCTCGCCCACCATCCCGCTCCCCCTCGCCCGGAGGACTCCGTGAACCCCCGCTCCGCCCTGCCCGCGATCGGCCTGACCGCCCTGCTGCTCAGCGGTTGTTTCTCCTCCTCGAGCGACGAGCCCGAGGGGGCCGCGCCCACCGCGCAGGGCAAGCGCATCAGCGTCGCCATGCTGCAGCCGCCCCGCTCCGGGCTGACGCCGTTCAGCGACGACGCGTTCAAGCTCTCCCGCTGGTCCACGGCCGAGACGCTCGTCGTCCTCGACGAGGCGGGCGACGCGCAGCCGGCGCTCGCGACCGCGTGGGAGCAGGTCGACCCCCGCACGTGGCGCTTCGAGGTGCGCCAGGGCGTGACCTTCCACGACGGCACGCCATTGACGGCCGACCAGGTCGCCGCCGTGCTCACCGCCGCGACGAAGGCGAGCCCCAAGCCTCGCATCCTCGACGGTGTCGAGCTCACGGCACAGGTCGACCCGGCCGCACCGAGCGAGGCGGTGCTCGTCCGGACGGGGGACGCCGACCCGCTGGTGCCGCAGCGGCTGTCCAGCCCCCAGCTGTCGATCCTGGCGGCCGCGGCGTACCGCCCGGACGGCACCGTCGACCCCGTCGGGCACGGGACCGGGCCCTTCGAGCTGGTGGCCGTCGACGGGACGGTGGGCGCGACGCTCGATCGGTTCGACGGCTACTGGGGGGAGCGGGCGAAGGCGGCGGGCATCGACGTCGACTTCGTGCCGGACGGCACCGCGCGCGCCGCAGCGCTGCGGACGGGGACGGCCGACGTCGTCGAGGCGGTCCCGGTCTCGCAGGCGTCGCTGCTGGAGTCGGACCAGGTGTTCGAGGTGCCGATGCCCCGGACCAACACGCTGTACCTCAACACGGAGCGGGGCGTCTTCAAGGACACGGCGATGCGCGCCGCGGCCCGGGACGCCGTGCAGCGCGAGGCGATCGTGGAGAACGTGTACGAGGGGCGCGCAGACGTGGCCCAGGGGCTGCTGGGGCCGGCGCTGCCGTGGGCGGCCGAGGGGCGGCCCGAGCGGACCGAGCGGCCCGCCGCCGACCCTGCCGGCGCCGAGATCGTCCTCGCCACGTTCACGGACCGGGCCGAGCTGCCCGAGGTCGCCGTGCAGCTGGAGCAGCAGCTGGAGGCCGCCGGCTTCCGAGTGCGCCAGGAGGTGCGTGAGTACGCCCAGATCGAGGCCGACGCACTCGCCGGCGACTTCGACGCGTTCATCCTGTCCCGGGCCACGGTGCTGGACTCCGGCGACCCCGTCGCCTACATGTACTCCGACTTCGCCTGCGACGGCTCCTTCAACATCGCCCAGCTCTGCGACCCTGCGATCGACGCCGCCCTGCGCAAGGCCTCCGGCACCGAGACCGGCGATGCGCGCCGCGCAGCGACGCTGGAGGCGGAGCGGCTGATCCTCGAGTCCGACGCGGCCATCCCGATGCTGCACGAGCGGGTCATCCAGGGCGAGTCCGGGGACTTCTCCGACGTCGCACGCGACCCGCGCGAGCGGCGGCTCGTGACCGCCGAGACCGCCGCCCGCTGAGCGCGATGACCGCGCTCGCGCTCCCTCCCGTAGCGAGCCCCCCACCGCGAACGTCCCGGCTGCGCCGGCGACAGGGGCGGGGGGCCTCGGTGGTCCGGCTGCTGTCCCGCGTCCTGACGGTCGTCGCCGTCGTCGCCGTCGTCGGGCTCCTCCCTTGGCTCTCCGGGCGCGACCCGGCGCTGACCGTCCTGCGCGGGCGCTCGGCCGACCAGGAGGCGACGCCCGAGGCGCTCGCCGCCGTCCGGGAGCAGCTCGGCCTGGCGGACGGGCCCCTGGCCCTGCTCGGGCGTTGGGCCTCGGACGTGCTGCGCGGCGACTTCGGCACGTCCTGGGTCAGCGGGGCGCAGGTGCTGCCGGGGGCGCTCTCCGCCCTCGGCGTGTCGGTCACGCTCATGGCCTTCTCCTTCGTCGTCGTGCTCGCCGTCGCGGCGCTGCTGGTGGCGCCCTCCCTGCTCGGCGTCCTGCGTGGCTCTCCTCGCCGCACGTCGGGCGCCGTCGCCGCCGCTCTCACGGCGCTGCCGGAGTTCCTGCTGGCCACGGCACTGCTCGTGGTGGTGTCCGTGTGGCTGGGGCTGCTGCCGCCGTACGGGTGGGACGGCCCGTCGAGCGCCGTCCTGCCGGCGCTGGCGATGGGCCTGCCCGCGGGCGGCCTCGTCGGGCGGCTGATCGCCGACGCCGTCGCCACCAGCGGCGCCGAGACGTGGGTGTCCACATGGACGGCTGCCGGCGCGCCGCGCGCAGCGCTCACCCGCGGGCTCCTGCTGCGCGCCGTCCCCCCGGTCCTCCCCCAGATCGGGCTGGTGGCCGTCGGCCTGGTGGGCGGGGCGGTCGCCGTCGAGCGGGTGTTCGCCATCCCCGGGCTGGGGCGCACGACGCTGGGCGCGGCCCAGACCCAGGACCTGCCGGTGCTGCAGGCCGGGATGCTGCTGCTCATCGCCCTCGGCGCCCTGCTCGGTGTCGCCACCGACGTGACCCGCCGAGCGGTGCTCGGCCGAGCGGCCCGGGCGGGCGGGCTCGTCATCCCCTCCTCCGGCCACGTCGTCCGCCGTCGTGACCGGCTCGTCCCGCTGACCGCGCTCCTGCTGCTGGCCGTCCTGGTCCTCGGCGGGCTGGCCGGGGACCCCTACGCCGCCGACCGCGGACGGCTGGCCGGCCCGTCGGGCGACCTCCTGCTCGGGGCGGACGCATCGGGACGCGACCTGCTCGCCAGGCTGGGACAGGGCGCGGCCACCACGATCGCCACCGCACTCGCTGTGTGCCTCGCGGCGTACGCCGTGGGGCTGCTCGCGGGCCTGCTGCCGAACGCGACGGCCGGGCCGGTCGAGGTCGCCAACGCCGCGCCTCCCGTCATCGCCGGGCTGTTCGTCGCGGCTGTCGTCGGGCCGTCTTCGACAGGCGCCGCGGTGGCCGTGCTGCTGGTCAGCTGGGCGCCGCTGGCGTCGCACACCGCAGCCCTGGTCGCCGAGGCGGTCGCGCAGCCCCACGTCCGGGTGCTCCCCGTGCTGGGAGTCGGCAGGACGCGGGCACTGCTGACGCACGTGCTCCCGATGGTGGCCGGACCGGTGCTGCGCAACGCCTTCCTGCGCCTGCCCGGTGTCGCGCTCGCCCTCGCCGGGCTGGGCTTCCTCGGGCTGGGGCCGCAGCCACCGACCCCGGACTGGGGGCTGGTCCTGGCCGAGGGGATGCCGTACGTCGAGCGCGCTCCCTGGGTCGTCCTGGCCCCGGCTCTCTCGCTCGTCGCGCTGTCCGTGCTGGCCGTCAGCGCGTCGGCGCTGGCGCCGTCCGTACGCCGCCGGCCGGGCCGGAGCGCCCGACCGGCGACGGCGCAGCGGGCGGAGCCGGTGGGGTAGCGGCAGGAACGCCTCGCCCGGGCCGGCGCCTCAGGTGCTGCGTACGTCCCGGGCGGGCGGGCCGGGCTCGGAGTGCCGATGGCCCGCGTCACTGCCCTCGTCCGAGAGCTCGGCGTGGAACAGCGCCTCGGTCAGCAGCCGGCGGACGTGGACGTCCGCGGCGGTGTAGTAGACGAACGTCCCCTCGCGCCGGCCCTTGACCAGGCCGGCGAGCCGCAGCTTGGCCAGGTGCTGCGAGACCACGGTCGGGCTGGCGCCGACCAGCTCCCCGAGGCAGGAGACGGAGGACTCGCCCTGCAGCAGCGCCCACAGGATCTTGATCCGGGTCGGGTCGGCCAGCAGCCGGAACGCCTCGGCCGCCAGATGCGCCTGCTCCTCGGCCGGCATCGAGAAGTCGGGCAGGTCGCGGTGCACGCCGACATGGTAGCTACTTGCCTACCTTCATATACATGCAGATACGCTGCCTCCCGTCCGCGAGAGGAAGGCACCGCAGATGGCACCCAGCGCGACGGTGCAGGCCACGCCCCGCGAGGTGTTGGCCGCGCCGCCCCTGCTGCGCCGGGCCGCCCAGCTGCCGGAGGCCCGGTGGGCCGCTGCGGCGACCGCCTTCTTCGCGCTGGGCGGGCTGGCCCAGCTGGCCGGCGTGCCTCCCGTCGTCTGGTGGTCGCTCTACCTGGCGTGCTACGCCACCGGAGGCTGGGAGCCCGGACTCGCCGGCCTGCGCGCGCTGCGAGCGGGGACGCTGGACGTCGACCTGCTCATGGTCGTCGCCGCCGTGCTCGCCGCCGGCATCGGACAGGTCCTCGACGGCGCCCTGCTCATCGTCATCTTCGCCACCTCCGGCGCCATCGAGGCGGTGGCGACGGCGCGGACGGAGGACTCCGTGCGCGCCCTCCTCGCGCTGGCCCCGGTGACCGCCACCCGGCTGAGGCCCGGGCGGGAGGAGGCCGTGCCGGTCAGCGCGCTCGAGCCGGGGGACGTCCTGCTCGTCCGGCCGGGACAGCGCATCGGCGCCGACGGCACCGTCCTCGCCGGCGAGAGCGACGTCGACCAGGCGTCGGTGACCGGCGAGCCGTTGCCCGCCCTCAAGGGGGTCGGAGCCACCGTGTTCGCCGGGACCCTCAACGGGACCGGGGCCCTGCACGTCCGGGTCGACCGGGCGGCGCACGAGTCGGTCGTCGCCCGTATCGCGGCCCTGGTCGAGGAGGCCTCCGCCACGAAGGCGCGGGCCCAGCTGTTCATCGAGAAGGTCGAGCAGCGGTACGCCGTGGGCATGGTCGCGATGACGCTCGCCCTGCTCGGCGTGCCGCTCGCGCTCGGAGCCGAGTTCGAGCCGACGCTGCTCCGCGCGATGACGTTCATGATCGTCGCCTCGCCCTGCGCCGTCGTGCTGGCCACCATGCCACCGCTGCTGGCCGCCGTGGCCAATGCCGGCCGGCACGGCGTGCTCGTGAAGTCGGCCGCGGTGATGGAGCGGCTGGGCACGGCGTCCGCCGTCGCGTTCGACAAGACGGGCACGCTCACCGAGGGCTTCCCACGGCTCGCGTCCGTCCACCTGCTCGAGCCGGCCCAGCTCGCCCGCGCCGACGTCCTCGCCCTCGCCGCCGCCGCCGAGCGCCCGAGCGAGCACCCGCTCGCCCGCGCCCTGGTCGCGGCTGCCGACGACGAGGGGCTGGACGCTCCGGCTGCTTCCGGCTTCACCTCCAGACCGGGGCGCGGGGTCAGCGCGACGGTGCGCGGGCACCGGGTCGACGTCGGCAGCCCCGGGCGGCTGGACGTGGGCGACGGGCACGACGCTCCCTCCCTGCAGCGCGCGGTCGCCGCCGTCGAGGCTGCCGGCCACACCGTGGTCGTCGTCGCCGTCGACGGCCTCCCCGCCGCCGTCCTCGGGCTCACCGACCGGCTGCGCGCCGACGCCCGGACGGCCGTCGCCGAGCTCGGCACCCTCATGGCCCGGCAGCCGCTGCTGCTCACCGGCGACGCGGAGGGAGCGGCGCGGGCCGTCGGGGCCGAGGCGGGCATCGCCGACGTACGCGCCGGGCTGCTGCCTGCGGACAAGGTGGGCCACGTCAGGGCCGAGCAGGCCGCCGGCGCGCGCGTCCTGCTCGTCGGCGACGGAGTGAACGACGCGCCCGCGCTGGCCGCTGCGGACGTCGGGGTCGCGATGGGCCGGCACGGCAGCGACCTCGCGCTCGAGACCGCCGACGCGGTCGTCGTCCGCGACGAGCTGCGCGCCATCCCGACCGTGGTAGCCCTGTCCCGCCGGGCCCGCCGCATCGTGGTGGCCAACCTGGCGATCGCCGCGTCGTTCATCGTCGTGCTGTCCCTGTGGGACATTCTCGGCTCGCTCCCGCTCCCGCTCGGCGTGCTGGGGCACGAGGGGTCGACGGTCCTCGTCGGGCTGAACGGGCTGCGTCTGCTGCCCGACCGGGCGTGGACGTCCGCGCGCCGCGCCGGCTCAGCGCCGCGCGGCCCGCAGGCCGGGTAGCAGCCGTGTCAGCACGACCGCGCTGACCAACGGCAGCGCCCCGGCCACGAGCCACGGGGCGGCAGCTCCGAGGCCGTCGCCCGGCGCGGCCTGCACCAGGGCGCCGATCGCGGTGCTCGCCAGCAGGACGGCCACGCCGCTGAGTGAGGACAGCACACCGAAGTAGGTCCCGAGCCGGCGCTCCGCGGCCAGCCGAGGGACCAGGTCGCGGGCGAACGGCATGGCGACCATCTCCCCGACGGTGAGCAGCACGACGAAGACGACGGCGGGGAGCAGCCCGGCTCCGCCGACCGCACCGGCCGGCGCGGTCAGCCCGACGACGACGAAGGCCAGCGACATTCCGACGAACCCCGCGGGAAGCACCTGCTCGACCCTCAGGCGCCTGCACCAGGCCGTGACCGGGAGCTGGGCGGCGACCACGAGCAGGGAGGACGCGGCGAACAGCCAGCCGAGCGGCGCCTGCGATCCCCAGGCCCGCTCGACCTCGAGTGGCAGCAGCAGGTAGAGCTGGTTGTACGCCACGAGCTGGCTGCTGTAGGCGACGGCGAAGAGCAGGAACGTGCGGTTGGAGAGCACCTCACGCCACCCTGCGAGAAGGCGCTCGCCCGCGTGCGCCGCGGGCCGCGCCGGCAGCCAGCGCGCGTGGGCGAGCAGGATCAGGACGAACACCGCGGCCGCCGCCAGGCAGGCCGCCCGGAAGTCGACGAGCAGCAGCAGCGTGCCGACGAGCGGCCCTGAGAACGCGCCGATCTGGCCGCCCACGGAGAAGAGCGCGAAGGCGTCGACCCGGGAAGTGCCTCCTGCGGTCTCCAGCTCCCCCGCTTCCCGGGCCAGCGCCGACTCGACCGCCGGGGAGAAGAGCGCCGCGGCGAAGCCGGTCAGCGCGGTCGCCGCGAAGACCGCGACCGCCGAGTCCGCGACCGCGAGGCCGAGGAAGCCCGCGACGCGCAGGGCACAGCCGGCGAGCACCACGCGCTTGACGCCGTACCGGTCGGCCAGCGTCCCGCCGACGACGAAGAGGCCTTGCTGGCTGAAGGTCCGGATGCCGAGGGCGAGCCCGACGGCGGCGGCCGCGAGCCCGAGGTCGTCGGCGAGGTGGACCGAGAGGTACGGCAGCACCATGAAGAAGCCGACGTTGAACGCGAGCTGGGTCAGCACGAGCAGGCGGACGACGGGCTCCGCCGAGCGCAGCTCGCGCACGATGCCCCAGCGGGAGAGGCCGACGAGCAGCGCCGAGCTCCTGCGAACGGCGGTCACCCGTGCTCCTCATGCCGTTCCGAAGCCGGCCGTCCCGTCTGCTCGCCCGGGCCGCCGTGCGCGCATCGTACGTGGGGGCGCCGGAGCGGCTGCCCGGCCCGCAGGGTCAGGGTCGCCGCGCAGGCCGCGCGAGGGGCTTGACCGTCCGCGTCGGCGACAGGGACGAAGCGGTGCCCGCCGGCGCGGCGACGACAGCGCGGCACCGGATCCGGTGCCCGATGTCGTCGGCCACGAGACGCCGCGACGCCGACCTGCCGCGGACGGGCTCGCCGTCCCGAAGCCACTGGAAGGAACGGATCGTGCCCACGGAGAACCGGTGCCGACAGGTCAGTCGCGCGCCGACGACCGGCGTGCCGACGAGCCGGGCACGGGACAGGACGACGGGACGCGGGCCGAGGTCGGGCACCTGGATGGGCGCCGGTGGCGTGGAGACGACGGGAGCGGGGACGACCGGAGCAGGAATGGCCGTTGCCCCCGGCGAGGCAGGCACCGGAGTGGGGCCGGTGGGGGCGGGCGACGGGGACGGGAAGGCACACGGGCCGACCAGGAACGTCACCGTCGCGGTCGCCGAGGTCGGCCTTCCGTACGAGGTCGCGGTGTACGTGAACGGCAGCGTGTAGCGCCCGGGCGCGGTGAACGCCCAGGTGCCGTGCGAGTGGCTGCCGCGGGCCAGCGTGGCCGACGCCGGCCAGCCGGCGCCGGTACCGAGCAACGGGAGCACGCGGCCGAACGCGTCGGTCTGGAAGACGAAGACATCTCCCGGCCCCGTCACTCGCGACCGGTCCAGGCTCCAGCCGATCTCGTCCGACACCGAGTCGGTCATCGTGGCGTCGTCGGTGCTCCATCCCAGCCACGGCACACCAGGTTGCTGAGTCTGGCCGACCGCCCAGAAGATCTCGCCCCGGCGCCCCAGGAACTCGAGCCCTGCCCGCTCCGTCCCCGTGCCGGCGGCTGCGGTGCCCAGGCGGAACGCGACCTGGGCCGGTCCGTGCCAGACCGGCGACCCCGTCCGCCCGTCCTTGACCTGCGCCACGAGCTCGCCGTCGTTGCGGATGCGCAACGCGAGGTCGGCGTGGCCCTCGCCGACCACGTCGACGTCCGGCTGCGCGGCGCAGACGTCGGCCGCCGGGCCCCCGCCGGCGCCCGGCTCACGTACCCGCACCGTGACCGGCGGGGACACGGCGACGGTCTCGCGATGACGGTCGAGCAGGAGGGCGCGGTACTGGGTCCCGTCGTCGGACAGGTGAGCGGGGAAGGCGTACGTTGCCGGCGCCCCGATCGAGACCGACGTGAAGTCCGCGGCACCGGGCCGCCGGGACTCCCAGACGTACTCGGTCAGCTCCGTCTCCGGGCTCTGCTGTGCCTGCAGGCGCACCTCGTCCCCTGGGAAGTACGCCCGGTCGGCCCCGCTCACCGTCAGCCTGGTCGGCGGCGGGGGCGGCGGCTGCGTCGGGGCGCCGACGACGAAGGTGTAGGTCGAGGTGGGGCTCACGAGCGGGAGCCCGTCGACCGTCGTCGCCTTCGCCCGCACCTTCAGCGTGTAGGTGCCTTCTTCGGAGAAGGCCCAGTTGGTGTGGACGTGCGAACCAACGTTCGTCTCGAGGTCGTCGGGCCAGGAGAAGTTGCCGTCGATGTAGACGAAGGGCGTCCCGGCTCCGCTGGAGTAGGCGAACACCTTGCCCGGCCCCTCCACGTCGACATCGAGCACGACGATGTCGTCCTGCAGGAGCCCGCCGGGGACGGACTCGGCACCCCAGCCCGGCCAGGGCTGCCGGGTCCCGTCGGCGTTCCGGCCGTTCTGCTGGAGGACGTAGACGCGGTCACCCGCGCGCCCCAGGAAGCCGTACTCGGGGTCCGACGGAACGGTCGCCGACGTGATCGCCGGGTCGACTGGGATCACCACGTCCTCGGGCTCGCGCAGCACGGCCGCCTCGGCATAGAGCTTCGTGTCGTCCTTGACCTTGAGGTCGAGATTGCGCGCGTCGACGTCGTAGACCACGTCGAACAGGTCGATGTGTCCGCGGTGCAGCACGAGAGGCCCGTCCGACGCGGCCGACGCGGCCGACGGCAGGCCTACCGAAAGGCCGCTCAGAGCAAGTGCAAGGCCGATGAGCCGTCGCGCCAGGCGATCTCGCCGCACGGGGGGTCCCTTCCTCTCGGGGCCGACTGCCGGTGACGGAGCTTAGTGGCAATGGTTGTCGGTGTCTTCCACTTCCTCGTGGCGTGCGCGGCCCGAGGCGCACAGCCGAGCCGCGAGCACGAGAGGGGCCGCCGGCAGTGCCGGGCGACCCCTCCCTCGAGATCCGTCAGCGGGTCACGCGACGTTCTCGGCGTCCTCCATGGCCTCGTAGTAGGCGAGAAGGAGCTGCCCGTCGGCGGTCAGGGCGTTGCGGGCGGCGATGTCCGCGGCATTGCCCTTGACCTGGTTCTGCACCCGCGCCACGAACTGCTCGAGGAACCCGATCGCCCGCTCCTCGCTCCCAGCCCGGGCCGCCACCTCGGCGCGGTCGAGCCGCTCGAGGATGTTGGCCGCGGTCTTCGCGCTCGTCGTGCCGTCGGCGACGTAGCCGTTGACCGCGCCACGGATCTTCGCGAAGTAGCGGGCGTCGACGATGTCCATGGCGACGGTGACCGCCGGGGACTCGATGTAGGTCGCGCCCGTGTTCTTCACCAGCTTGACCGACACCTTCGCCCCGTCGAACGAGGCGTCCGCGGTGAAGGCGTACCGCGCACCACTGACCCCCTCGACCTTGCTGGGCTCAGCGGCACCGGCCTTCTGCACCCACCACTCGTACCGGTCCAGCACCGACACCGGCGCCACCACCGCGTCCAGCGTCACCATCTGGCCA
>NZ_JAANNP010000010.1:52780-53094 GCF_011250635.1 Motilibacter deserti | reverse complement strand
CGTTCAACGTGAACGCGATCGTCCCACCCTGGTGGTAGTGGTTCCGCAGCGGCGTGAACGCCAGCGTCGGCTCCGCCGCCGCGACCTCGACCGTCACGGCCTCGGACGAGACGTACGTCGCGCCGGTGTTCTTCACCAGCTTGACCGACACCTTCGCCCCGTCGAACGAGGCGTCCGCGGTGAAGGCGTACCGCGCACCACTGACCCCCTCGACCTTGCTGGGCTCAGCGGCACCGGCCTTCTGCACCCACCACTCGTACCGGTCCAGCACCGACATCGGCGCCACCACCGCGTCCAGCGTCACCGTCTGGCCC
>NZ_JAANNP010000010.1:9455-52633 GCF_011250635.1 Motilibacter deserti | reverse complement strand
CGTTCAACGTGAACGCGATCGTCCCACCCTGGTGGTAGTGGCCGGACAGGGCGTCGAAGAAGAGCACCGGGTCCGACGGCGCCGCGTCCGTCACCGCGAGGGTGGTCGACGCGGACCGTACCCACTGCCCACCGCGGGGCTCCAGGACCGAGACGAAGACCTGGGCCTTGTCGAGGGACATGTCCGCGGTCAGGTCGAGGGTCGACGACGTCGCTCCTTCGATGACCTGGAGCTCCGTCCCACCGGGCTTCAGCAGCGACCACTGCCAGCGGAAGCGCTCGTCCGCCGGGTAGAGCTCAGCACTGAGCCGGATGGCCTGGCCCGCGCGGTAGACCGTCTGCTTGCCGGAGAGCAGCAGCTCGCGCTCCTTCACCGTCGGGGTGAACGACGCGGACTGGGCGACGACTCGCCCGTCCGCATCGACGATCTGCAGCGCGAGCTCGACCCAGCCGAAGTTCTGGACGTAGACGTTGAAGGGGTTGGTCCCCGTGAAGCTGTCGCCGTACCACGTGCTCGTCGGCTCCCACACCGCCGAGGTGCGCGGGTTGCGCATGACCCAGCGGTACGCCTGGCCCTCCTGCAGCGGAGCGTGCGTGGCGGTCAGCTCGGCCCACTCGCCTTCGAGGTATGACCCGGCCAGCCCGGCGAGCGTGAGCGGCGCGCCCGATCCGACGTTCGGGCCTGCCACCACGAGCGGGACGGCAGCCGATTCCTGCAGGGTGCGGTTGCCCTGCCGCAACTCCACCGAGATGCGCCACCCGTCGTACGACGTGGTCAGCTCGCGCACGAGCTCCGCGTAGGGCGCCTCGCCGACGTCGGCCATCACGTAGCTCGTGCCGCCGGCGACCGGCTCGATGATCCAGCGGAAGCTCTGGTCCTCTGCCGGCGTGATGCCGGCGGCCCGTGCACGCAGCGTCTCACCGGCCGAGTACGAGGCCTTGACGCCCTCGACTACCAGCACGCCGGTGTCGGCATTCCGGACGGTCACCGTGGTCGCGGCCGAGGTCGACGAGGAGAACTCGTTGGTCCAGGTCGGCGTGTAGGTCGCCGTCAACGTCCGCGCGCCCAGCGGCAGCGCGGACGTGGTGAGCGCCGCGACGCCGTCCGTGACGGCGGTGTGGCCCAGGCTGCTGCTGCCGTCGAAGAACTCCACCCAGCCGGTGGCCGCCGCCGGGGACACGGCCGCGGTGAGCGTCACCGGGGAGCCCGCGGTCACGGCGGACGCGCTCGCCGACAGGGTTGTCGCCGTCGCGGCCGCCGGCTGGATCGCCCCGACGTGGAACGTGTAGTCGACCGGCGCCGAGGAGACCGGGGCCCCGCCGACGGTCCCGCTCGCGGTCACGGTCAGGACGTACGTCCCACT
Organism: Motilibacter deserti; assembly: GCF_011250635.1. Taxonomy (GTDB): domain Bacteria; phylum Actinomycetota; class Actinomycetes; order Motilibacterales; family Motilibacteraceae; genus Motilibacter_A; species Motilibacter_A deserti. The sequence continues at coordinate 51,270 of NZ_JAANNP010000010.1, read as the reverse complement.
AGCGGAGAAGGCCCAGTTGGCGTGGACGTGCTGCCCGGCGGAGAGGGCGTACGTGCGGTAGGCGTCGCCCTGGCTGGACAGCAGCCGGCGCGGCCCGGTGAACGGGGTCTGGAAGAGGTTCACCGTGCCCGGGCCGGTCACGTTGGTCAGGTTGATCTGGACGCGATTGCCGTCCAGCAGGCCGCTCGGGACGGCCTCGGTGTTGAAGCCCGGCCACAGCACCGTGCCACCAGGGTTCGTCTCGGGTGCGATCCACACGTCGGAACCGGCAGCGCCAAGGAAGGCGTACTGCGCGTTGTCCGGCACCTGGAGCCGGGTCTCCTCCTCGACGTTGAAGATCGTCGAGGCGGGGTCCAGGCGCTTGCCGAAGACACCGTCGACGTCGGCCTTCGTGCCCAGCACGAGCTGGCCCGTCTCGGAGAACACCGCGATGGCATCGGTGTGAACCTTGGACAGCACCCGCTTTGCCTGGCTCTCGGGCGGTGCGGCCTCCGCGGCCGACGCCGTGGCCGGCAGCGCCGACGCGAGCACAGCCATGAGACCGGTCATTCCGAGCAGAGCCCGGGATCGTCGTTTGACGTGCATGGGTCTCCCTTCCGCCGCAGCAGGAGCGGCATGTCGTGGGGAACTGGCGGAGATGCGAGAGGGAGCAGGCCTCCCGTCGGGGGGCCTCTCAGCACTGAGCCTAGATGACAACGGTTGTCGTTGTCCTACACTGACGGCATGACAGTCCCACCGCGACGCGACCCCGGCGTCCCTCGCCTGCTGCGCAGGAGGCGCCCCGCCCGCTGGCGGGACCGCCCTCCGCTTCCCTGCCGGCGCACCGTGAGCGCTCGTCCCGGGGAGCACTGGGCGCGGCTCTGAACTCGCTACCGCGCCGAACTCCAGAGGAGGAGCCCATGTCGGCCCACTGCCAGGTGACGGGACGTGAACCCGGTTTCGGGAACACGATCTCGCACTCTCACCGCCGGTCGAAGCGCCGCTTCGACCCCAACATCCAGCGCAAGACCTACTGGGTGCCCAGCCTCGGGCGGAAGGTGACGCTCCGCGTGAGCACCAAGGGCATCAAGACCATCGACCGCCGCGGCATCGACGCGGTCGTTCGCGAGATCCTTGCCCGTGGGGAGCCCGTCTGATGGCGAAACGGAGCAAGATCGCGCGGGACCTGCAGCGCCGAGAGGTCGTCGCGCGCTACGCGGCCCGCCGGGAGGAGCTCAAGGAGATCCTCCGGTCGCCGGCGAGCAGCGAGACGGAGCGTGCGAATGCGCTCACCGAGCTCCGGCGACAGCCCCGCGACGCCAGCCCGACGCGGCTGCGCAACCGCGACACGGTCGACGGCCGCCCGCGAGGGCACCTGCGCCGCTTCGGCCTGTCGCGCGTCCGGTTCCGGGAGATGGCGCACCGCGGCGAGCTCCCAGGCATCACGAAGTCCAGCTGGTGACGATCCTGACGACGAAAGAGGGGTGACCCGTGGCCGTACCCAAGCGCCGCATGTCCCGCAGCAACACCCGCAGCCGCCGAGCCCAATGGAGGGCGACGCCACCCGACCTGGTGCCGGTAGTCGTTCGAGGCGAGCAGCTTCTGGTGCCTCGCCGGCTCGTCAAGGCGTACCAGCTGGGCTTGCTCGAGTAGGGCTTTGCCCTGTCAGGTCACCCTGACGTCCAGAGGTCAAGGCAGGAAGGAGCGCCGGCCCTCGGCGCAGACCGGCGCTCCTCGTGCGGCACCTGATTCGCGAGTCGAACTTCAGGTCTGCCGCGCAGCCCACCTGACCGCGCTGTCCCCGCGCCCAGGGCCGTCCGGCCGTCGCTCGGGCCCGGAAGCCCGAAGTGATCGAGCGGCCTGCCGGGCGGCTCAGCCCTCGTACGGGTCCGCGGGCTGGTCGACCTGCTCGACGGACGCAGCGGCGATGACGGCCGCCCCGGCCTCCTTCGCACCGGCGTAGGTGGTGTACGTGCCGCGCACCGTGACCCACGTGTCCTTCTCCGGTGCCGGCTCACCCTGCACCTCGACGAGGACGGCCGACGCGTCGGCTGCGCAGCACGACATCATCATGCGCGTCACGAACCACGACTTCCCGTCGGTCGCCGGCGTCACGAAGCCCGTCAGCTCGAGCGTCCGCCCCTGCAGGGTGCGGCCGTCGTCCCACACCGCGCGGTTGGCGTACTCCACCAACGTCAGCGGCACCTCACCCTCGGGGAGCGCGGCCAGGTTGCTGTTGGTGGACTCGGGCACGGCGACGCTGCTGCGGGAGGCCGCGTAGGAGCCGAGGGCGGGCGGGGCGACGAGGAAGATCGCCAGGACGGGGAGGAGCAGGAGCCAGGCGATCCGAGGCCCGCCGTGCTCGTGGCCGTGACCCTCGTGGACGGCCGTGCCCGTCTCGACCAGTGTCGCGGCGCCCTCGCCCGCGGCACTCAGCTCGCTCGCGTCCGCGGCCCCGGCGACCGCCTTCCGCGGCCACAGCAGCTCGCTGACGACGGGGTAGAGCCCGATGACGAGGAGCACGATCGCCGAGGCGATGAGGAATGGCTGCATCGCCTCCTTGACGTAGCGCATGAAGAGGTCGCTCAGGGAGATGCGCAGGAGCGCCCCGCCGAGCAGGGTGACGACGATGCTCTGGGCTTCGCGGTTCACAGCAGCCACCAGGCGGTGAGGACGGCGGAGGTCACGGCGACGACGAACGTCACCGGGGCGAAGCGCACCGCGAAGGACCGGCCGAAGGTGCCGGCCTGCAACGCGATGAGCTTGACGTCGACCATCGGGCCGACGACGAGGAAGGCGAGCCGCGACGTCATCGAGAACTGCGACAAGCTCGCGGCGACGAAGGCGTCCGCCTCCGAGCAGATGGCGAGGATCACCGCCAGGCCCGCGAGCGCGAGCACCGAGATGACCGGCTGGTCCGCCACCGCGTCGAGCCAGGACCGGGGCACCACGACGTTCATCGTCGCGGCGAGCAGGCCGCCGACGACGAGGAAGCCGCCCGCGTGCAGCAGGTCGTGCTGGGCCGAGTCACGGAAGACGGCGAGCTTGCCCTCACCGGTCGACGGCCGGCGTGGGGGCCGCAGCCACTCGGCCTTGCCGAACCTGGCCCACAGCCACCCCATCACGATGGCGGCGGCGAGGGACGCGATCAGTCGGGCGAAGACGACTTCGGGCTTTCCGGGGAAGGCCACCGCCGTGGCGACGAGGACGACCGGGTTGATCGCCGGCGCGGCCAGCAGGAAGGCGAACGCCGCCGCCGGCGCCACGCCCCGGGCCACGAGGCTGCCCGCGACGGGGACGGAGGCGCACTCGCACCCGGGCAGCACGGCGCCCGCTGCCCCGGCCATCGGCACGGACAGGGCAGGGCTGCGCGGCAGCGCACGCGCGATGAGGCTCGGGGGCACGAAGGCCATGAGCGCGGCGCTGAGGACCACTCCCAGGACCAGGAACGGCAGCGCCTGGATGCAGATCGAGACGAAGATGGTGGCCCAGGTCGCGAGGGCGGGCGCGTCCTCGATCGCGTCGACGACGAAGCGCTGGCCCATGACGACCAGCACCACCCCGATCGCCACGACCTCGACCGAGCCGATCCGCAGCCGCCGCCGCGGGCGCTCGGGCCCCGGGGCAGGGGCCGTCGTCGCGCTCACCTGAGTGCTCACGCGGGCACGCTACAGAGCCGGAAGGGCCTCCGCGAGGGTTACGCCCAGCCGAAACCTGGCCGTGACAATCGCATTCAGTTGGAAGAGGTCCTCAGGCCAGCCCGAGGTAGGTGACCTCCACCCCCTTCCACCCGGCAGCGCCCGTCGCCGCGACGGCGGCACGTACGCCGTAGACCCGCTCGATCAACGCCGGCGTCAGCGCCTCGACCGGAGGGCCGTCCGCGACGACCCGGCCGCTCATCAGCACCACGACGCGGTCGCAGAAGCGCGCGGCCAGTGGCAGGTCGTGCAGCGCGGCGACCGTGGTCACGGGTAGCGCGGCGAGCAGCTCGAAGAGCTCGAGCTGGTGGCGCACGTCCAGATGGTTGGTCGGCTCGTCGAGCAGCAGGCAGCGCGCCCCCTGGGCCAGCCCCCGGGCGAGGTGCGCCCGCTGCCGCTCGCCCCCGGAGAGCGTGCTCCACCGGCGGTCGCCGAGGTGGCCGACCCCAACCTGCCCCATCGCCTGCTCGACCGCGGCCTCGTCGCGGGCGGTCAGGCCGCCCCACCGGTCCCGGTGCGGCACCCGCCCCAACGCGACGACGTCGCGCAGCCGCACGTCCACCTCGGTGGATGCCTCCTGGTCGACGACAGCGACGGCCCGGGCGAGCGCACGCCGGTGCAAGCTGTCGGCCGCGCTCCCGTCGTACGCCACCCGGCCCCCGTCCGGTCGGCGCAGCTGGGCGATGCAGCGCAGGAGCGAGGACTTCCCCGAGCCGTTCGGGCCGAGCAGGCCGACGAGCGAGCCCGGCTCGGCGCGCAGCGAGACGTCGTCGACGATCCGCCGGGCCTGGGCGGACCAGCTGACGCCCTCGACCGCGAGGGCGCTCACCGGGCCACGCTGCGCAGGACGAGCAGGAGAGCCGGCGCGCCGACCAGAGCGGTGACGACCCCGACGGGCACCTCCTGAGGAGCGAAGGCCGAACGGGCGAGGGCGTCGGCCCACACCAGGAAGACCGCTCCGGCGACGGCGGACGTCGGCAGCAGGCGGGCGTGGGCAGTGCCGACCAGCCGGCGCATGGCATGCGGGAGCACCAGCCCCACGAAGGCGATCGCTCCCGACACCGCAACTGCCCCCGCGGTGACGAGTGCCGTTGTCACGAACAGCAGCCACCGGGTGCGCGCGACGTCGACGCCGAGCGAGGCGGCGGCGTCCGCGCCGAAGGTGAACGCGTCGAGGGCGGCCGACCGCGACCAGAGGACGAGCCCGCCGACCACGACCAGAGCCACGACGAGGGCGACGGAGCTCCAGCGGGCTCCCGACAGCGAGCCGAGCAGCCAGTAGGTGACCCCCCGCACCGTCTGGGCGTCCCCGCTCGCCATGAGCAGCAGCGCGCTCACAGCTGCGAACAACTGGCCGACCGCGACCCCGGTCAGCACGACGCGGGTGATGGAGGTGCCGACGCCCGAGCCGACGAGGAGCACCACGAGCGCGAACGCCAGGAGACCGCCGAGGAACGCTCCTCCGGCGAGGCCGACGGTAGCGGCTCCGAGCCCCAGCAGGAGGACCGCCACCGCGCCGGCCGAGGCGCCCGAGGAGATGCCGAGGAGGTACGGGTCGGCGAGCACGTTGCGCGTCAACGCCTGGAGCACGCACCCGCAGAGCGCGAGGGCCGCGCCCACCGCCGCCGCCAGCAGGACCCGCGGCAGCCGCAGCTGCCACACGACCGAGTCCGCAAGCGGCGCGAGCGGGCTGGTTCCGAGCCCGAGGTGGGCCGCGACGGAGCGAGCGACCTGCTCGACGCTCAGGTCGGCGGCTCCGATGCACACCGCCACCGCGCAGGAGACGAGGAGCAGCCCGACGCCCGCCCCGAGCCGGACGGCCGGGCCCAGCCAGCGGCTGCGCCCGGCCACCAGCAGAGCGGTGGGCTCAGCGGCGAGCGAGGACGACGTAGTCATCGAAGTGCTGCCAGATCGGCCCCGCCTCGCGGAACCCGGCGACGCGCAGGGCCTCGACGTGAAAGCCCAGGCTGAGGTCCGGGTTCCGCGGGCGGTCGGCGAACCGGCTCTCGCGCTCGGCCAGCGCTGTGGCGTACTCGGGGTCGTCGGCGAGGGCGTCGAACCAGGCGTCCCACGTGTCGACGCCGCCGGCATGCGCCGCCGCCTGGGTCCGCTCGTCATCGGCCGCTGCCAGCGTGGTGAACAGCTCCCGGCCGGTGGGCGCCCTCAGATGGTCTGCGTTCAGGAATACCGATTCCTGCTCCAGGATTCCGCCGAGATCGGAGTAGAGGCGGGCCAGCACGGCACCCGGCAGCCAGTGCAGGGCGGTCGAGCTGAGCACCGCGTGGGGCGCCTCACCCTGCAGGACGGACAGCCACGAGGGGTCGAAGAGGTCGACATCGGCGAAGTGCACCCGGTCGTCGTGCCCGCCCTCAGCGGCCCAGTCCCGGGCGAGCGCGAGCAGGGCGGGGTCGTAGTCGACGCCCAGGCACCGCATGCGGGGGAAGCGCTGGGCGACCCGTGCACTGATGGAGCCCGGCCCGCACGCCAGGTCGAGGACGAGCCCGTCGGCCGGGACGGTCGCCTCGACCACGTCGAGCATGATCGCGAAACGTTCTTCACGACGAGAGATGTACGCCGCCTGCTGGTCGTCCCAACGGCGCAGCATCGCTGCAGCCGGGCCCTCGGCGCGGGTCTGCGTGGGAACAAGGCTCATCTCGTACCTCCGAAGCTCATGTCTGCCATGGCGGATGCCAGCTGGGCGACGGCATCGGCGCTGCGCACCGAGGCGTCGAGAGCCGAGCCGGGAAGAGCGACGAGCCGGTCCTGCCGCACTGCGGTCAGCTTCGACGCGACCGGGTCCGCGGCCAGGAGCTGCCGCTTGTCCGAGGCGCTGTCGCCGGGCTTGCCCCGGGTCAGGTCGGCGAGCACGATCACGTCGGGGTCGCGGTCGGCGATCTCCTCCCACGAGGCCTCGACCCAGCTGCCGCCCAGGTCGTCGAAGGCGTTGCGGGCGCCCAGCAGGTCGCCCATCGCGTCGGGTACGCCGCCCGGCCCGGCCACGATCGGCGTGCCGTTGTAGGTGGAGTAGAACCAGACGACGCTCGGCTCGCCCTCGACCTGGGCCGCGGCCTGAGCGGCCGCGTCCAGCTTGTCCTGCTGCGTGCGGACGAGCTGCTCGCCGCGGTCCCGCACGTCGAAGGCGGCTGCGACGTCACGCACCTCCCGGAACAGCCCCTCGAAGCTGAAGGGGGCACTCAGCTTCGGGTCCTCGCAGTTCATCCGGGAGACGTAGGCGGGGACGCCGAGCTCGGCGAGCTCGTCACGCGTGCCGGCGACGTCGGCGGTGAACGCGGACGGGAGCATGGAGTACAGGAAGTCCGGCTCCTGCGCGCGCAGGGCCTCGGGCGCCGGGTACTGCGCCGCGAGCACGGGAACCTTGTCGTAGTCGGCCTGCAGCGCGGGAAGGACCGGGTCCGTGAGGTAGCTCGTTCCCGCCATCCGGTCGGCCAGGCCGAGGCTGAGGAGCATCTCGGTCGCGCCCTGCTCCAGCGTGACGGCCTGCTCGGGGGCGGAGTCGAGGACGACGTCGCGGCCGCAGTCGTCGGAGATGGTGACGGGGTAGCCCGCCGCCGCCGAGGAGGCTGCAGTGCCAGCGGGCGCCGCGGCGTCGGTCCCACCACAGGCGGTGAGCACCAAGGTGCATGCGACGACCGCGGCCGCTCTGGTGGCAACGGTTTTCATGTGCTGAAGCATAGATCATGGCTGACGGTGCGCGGAACGGTCCGGGAAGGGCCGGCGCAGGACGCCGACAGCCCCCGCCTTCCCGGGCCGGCCGGGACGACAGGGGCTGTCGACAGCAGAACTGCTGCTAAGGAACGAGCTCGAGCTTCTTCAGCTCTGCGTCCAGCGCTGCGGCGTCCTTGCCGCCGGGCCAGCCGCGCAGCAGCTTGCCGCCGCGATCGACGACCACGACGGCCGGTGGCTCGCGGATGGCGTACGAGCGCCAGACCTCGCCGGGCTCGTCGAGGATGAGCGGGTAGCCGACGGTGTGCTGGGCCGCGAACGAGGAGAGCGCCTCCCTGGAGTCCTGCGTGGCCACGCCGACGAAGTCGATCTCCCCGTCGTAGGTGCGGGCGAGCTCGCTGAGCGCGTCCTGCCGCTCCTGGCACTGCGCGCACCAGGAGGTGACGAAGGAGATCACCATCGGCCGCTCTCTCCACCGGGCGGCCACGTTCACCGAGGTGCCGTCCAGCGCGAGCCCGGCGAAGGGCGGTGCGGTCAGCTCACCGGGCGGCAGTGTCGGCTCCGGGCTGGGGGCGTCGAAGGACGGCTGAGCCACCGGCGGCGCGGTCGCCGCGACCCCGGCGGTGTCCTCGTCGGAGTCGTCCGACCCACCCGGCAGCCCCGGGAGCGGGACGACGAAGCCGACGACGAGCGCGACGGCCAGCACGGCAAGGGCCCACAGCCCGCGCGTACGGCTCACAGCACGCCCACCAGGATCTTGCCCTCGACCTCGTCGTCCTGCTTGGTCAACGGAATGGGGTTGCCCTCGTCGAGCACGAGCCGGTAGCCGTCGCCGACGGGAACCTTCACGGGGATGGAGAACTCGCAGAAGGTCGGCACCCGCTCGACCCCGAGGTCCTGCTCGAGCGCGGGGCGCGCGGTGCCCGCGGGGATGGTTCCCGTGGTGACGGCCGCCCCGGCGGCATCGGTGATCGTGAAGGGCGCCGTCGGGTGGACGTAGATGTAGCCGCCGGCGCCGGAGCATGCCTCGCCGACCTCGCGGATGTTGGCGTCGCGAACGAGCAGCCGTACGGTGCGCTGCTCGGTGGGCGTCGCCTCGGCTGCCGCGTCGGCGTCGTCCTCGCTGCCCGTGCAGCCGGCCCCGAGCAGCGCAGCTGCCGCGACGAGCGTCAGTGCGGCTCCTCGCCGAGCGGTCCCTGCATGCACGTGTGCGTTCTCCCGACGATCGAGAAGGGCTGGCCGGACCGTCAATATCGCACGGCCGAGGAAGCAACCTGGTGGCCGCGGCGTGCGGGGCCGGCGTCCTCCCCGTGGCGACGAACGGCCGGCGCCACGGGGAGGACGATCCGCTAGCGGACCGACTTCACCTTGCAGTCCGCGTGCGCGACCTTGGTCGGGTCGGACTCGGAGGTCGCGGTGAGGACGATCGCTCCCTGGTGCTTCGCGCCAGGAGCGGCCTTGACGTTGACGAGCACCTCGGCCGTCTCCCCGACCTTCGCCGTCGCGAGCGCGTTGGGCAGCGACGCGCTCCAGCCCTCGCCGCGCGTCGCCACCGAGAGCCGGTAGACGTCGGAGTCGAGGAACGCGGACACGTTCTCCGGGTGCCCGGCCGTGGCCGAGGCGGACGGCGTACGGCCGCTGTTCTCGATCGTGAACGAGCAGGTCGTGCCGGTCATGTCGGCAGCGCTCGCGGCCTCCCCCTTGCCGATGACCTCGACGCCGCGGCGGACCGCGCCCGCACCCTTGGTCGACTTCACGGCGAGGGTGTAGCTGAGGATGCCCTTCGCGTCACGCTCGATGTCGATGACGTAGAAGTGCAGGCCGTTCGCCTCGTCGACGTACTCGTACTCGCTGCCGGAGTCGGTGCCCGCGTGGAACGGGGCGTCCAGCAACTGGCGGAAGTCGCCGCGGGTCATCATCTGCGGCTGGCCGTTGGCGTCGTAGTAGTCGACCTGGTTGATGTCCTGGGGGTTGGCGTCGATCGTCCAGACGAACGGCGCGTTGTCCTGGTCCTTCGTCTTGCTGATCAGGACGCCATGGTCGCCCTGGAAGGAGTCGTCGCCCATCCGGTCGACGACCTCCATCGTGTAGTTCTGGTAGAAGCTGTTCCCCCGGCCGTTGCCGTCGCAGGTGAAGGTCACGGCGCCGCAGACGGGGCTCGCGTCCCGGCCGATGCGGATGTTGATGCCGGAGATCTCGCCCGGGTCCTGCTTCGCCGCACGGGCCTGCACCTTGGCCACCACGACACCGGAGTTCGCGAGCGCGGAGCTGTCGATCCGGAGGACGTTCTCCTCGTCGATGATGCCGAGCTTGATCTTGTCGCGCAGCATGTGCTGGGAACCGAGCGAGGCGCCGTTCACCGGGGGGATCTGCCAACGGCTGTGCGGGCCGCCCGGGCCGAGGAACGACCCTCGGCTCATCATGCTCCACGGGCCGGTGTAGGCGCGCTCCCCGCCGAACGGGTTGTTGTAGTTGTCGAGGATCGTCAGGATGTGGCTGAACTCGTGGGCGTAGGTGCCCATGCCCGAGCTCTCCGCCTGGATCGACGAGCCCTTGCGCGTCGCAGTGGGCAGGTTGGCGTTCGGCCAGATGGTGGCCGCCGCCTTCCACGACGTCCACGGGACGTAGCGCGTACGGGCCGCGTTCTTGCCGGGCACCGTCTCGGGGTTCGTCGGCGACGGCGGGCCCCAGGCGTCCGGGACGTCCGCGGGCGACGCGAAGAGCATGGAGCCGAACTCCTGCCAGCTGCTCGACTCGTCCTGGCCGGCGCCGAGGTAGAACGTGAAGTCGTACTGGTCGATCACCGCCTGGCCGACGTCGGCGAGCCAGGCGGCCTGGCCGTCGGTCCGCATGTTCTTGTTGCAGGCGTCGCCGACCGGGCACGAGCCCGCGTTGAAGCCGTTGTCGATGCCGTACTGGTAGGACTTGAACGGCATGAGGTACGGCCCGAACGCGTCGAGGTCGACCCCGAACTTGCCGTTGCTGTCCTCCTGCCAGTACGAGTTGATCGTCACGTGGTGGTTGAGGTCCTGCGGCTTGTTGAGGAAGTCCTCGTAGAACTGGGCGACCTGCGACCGCGGGATGTCGTGCGCCAGCAGGCTCGGGTTGCCGAAGATCGTCGACTGCGGCGGCTGCGTGACCGCGAACGGCATGTCGGGGTAGTCCACGAGGACGACGGCGCCCTTGAACGTCCGTGTGTCGCCGGTGAGCTTGTTCGCCCAGTCGGTGTCGGGGACCGGCTTGTAGTCCGACCAGGTCATGTTGTCGGGGTTGACCCAGTTCTGCGGGTCGATCGGGCCGACGACACCACTGGCCGCGGTCGCCGACTGGCCCGGCAGCGCCAGGGCGCCCGCCGCCACCGCCGCGGCGGCCACCGTCACGACCCGCAGGCTGCGCATGGACCGCAGCGCTCCAGGGGTACTCCTGCTCCGCATCGCATCACACCTTCTGTCGCTGCGTCGAGGCGAAGGCGTCGTGCGCGCGCCGGCCCCACCCCTGCGACGAGCACACAGGGGCGCCTCAACCTAGGAAGCGACGGAAGGGGCGTCACCCGCCGCCTGTCGGCAGATGTCCGGCCGGTCATTCGACAGATGACGGAACATTGCGCCCGTATCTCGGCAGGATGTCCGGCCCGCTACGTCCAGGCGAGGCACGATGCGGCGGATGCGACGAACGGCGACAGGGGACGCACCAAGGCGGGCCCGCCTCGAGAACGGCTCAGATCAGGGAACGGTTCCGCGCTGGAGCTCGACGGCCGTAGAGAGCGACCGTCCCGCCGGCCCCTGCTGTCGGCGACAGCAAGGTGGGTCACCCCATCGCCGCCGACACGCCGTCCGCTCGCAGGTCGAAGAAGGGGCAGTGCCATCGGTGAGCCATAAGATGACAATGGTTGTCGGTCCGGGAGCGACGGGAGGGTCTCGTGAGGCAGATCACTCATGTCTTCGTCGGGCCGATCCGCTCGCGGCTGACCCGCCGCCGCATGCTCGTTCGATCCGATCCGTGAAGAACCAGCCCGGCAGGCGGGTGGTCCGGCGGCGCGGCCCCACCCACGTCATCAACACGCTCGATCCCCGCTTCAAGACCCATCAGGCCTGATCAGGACCACTGCCGCACAACAGAAGGAGAAAGCATGAACAAGAGCGCACTTGTCGATGCCATCTCGCGCGACGCGGGCCTCGATCCGGCCGCCGCGGACGCCGCTCTCTCCGCCGTGGTCGGAGCCATCACCGGCGCGCTCGCACAAGGCGACAAGGTAGCGATCCCCGGCTTCGGCACCTTCGAGGTCCGCGAGCGCGCCGCGCGGTCCGGGCGCAACCCGCAGACGGGCGAGCCGTTGGAGATCGCGGCGAGCAAGGCGCCGGCGTTCAAGCCGGCGACCGCACTGAAGAACGCAGTGTCCACCTGAGGGCTCGATGCTGACTCCCCCCTAGCACTTCCGCTGCACAACGCTCGCATCCTGTGCGCCGCGCCACCCCTCGTCGGCACGGCGCACAGGATCCTCGTTGCACCGGGCCGGGCGGTCGAGGAAGCTCGACGTTGGCCGCGTCCGACGACGTCGTGGAGCCGAGCCATCCCCAGCCTCAGGCTGACCGGACCACCGGCGTGAGAACTGGGCCGGCCACGGGCCCAGGCACCGGGCCACCACGACTACTCGACAATGATTTCCGTGATCGGTACCGTCGAGCAGCATGGCTCCTCTGACAACAGCGCACCGACCGCAGCGCCCGCAACCGTCGCCTCCCTCCCCTGCGGGACCAGATGCGCCGCTGGGGCCGCATCGCGACGCACCCTGCGCGCCGCGCCAGCGAGCAACGGCTCCGACGCCCCTGAAGCGCGCCTGGACGACGCGCACGTCGGCGCTCACGAGCACGGCGATGGTGATGGCGGCATCACTGGTGGGTGGCGCCGTCGCTCCCGGCCTGGTCGCCTCGCCCGCCGCCGCCGCTCCCGCTGCGACGAAGACGGTGTCGTTGAGCAAGGGCCACGTGGACCTTGCCGCTCGCGTCATCAAGGGCAAGCTGCAGATGCTCGTGAAGGACGGCACCGTGGCCGGCAGAGTGACCTGGCGGGAGCCGTCGAAGACCCGGTACGTCGCTCTCGCGAAGGCCAAGACGACGGTCCCGTCGGCCGATAGCTACCGCTTCCTCGGCCGAGCCGGGGCCCCGCTCTGGCTGCTGCCTCAATCCCAGCGTTCTGACCTGCTGTGGCCGGGGTGGAACACCGAGGAGCTCAAGAGCAACGTCGTCCGCGGCTCGGTCACCTGGAGCCTGCGCAGCGTCCGTGGCCCCGGTGCCTTCGCGCTCTTCACCACCGGCTCGTTCGGTACGCCTCAGGTCGTGTTCGACAGCGATGACAGGAAGGTCGACCGGGCCTCGATCCCGCTCGGCGTCCACGCCCACGGCAGCTGGGCCTTCTCCAAGCGCGGCACCTACCGGCTCACTTTCACCATGAGCGCGAAGCTGGTCAGCGGCAAGAACGTCAGCGACACCGAGGTGCTCACCGTCCAGGTGAAGTAGGAGCGCGCTCCCGGTGAACCCCGGCCAGGAGGAAGCCCCGGGCTTGCTCCTGGCCGGGCGCGCTTCAGGCGCGACCGCCGTCCACCGGCTCCGGCACGTTCGCGTGGGCGCCGGCCAACACGGCGGCGCCGTCCGCAGGGGCGAGCGCGCCGGTGTCGTCGATGAGCGGCCCCCGTCCCCGGCGCAGCCGGCCGACCAGGCCGTGGCGTGGCCCGAGGAACCAGCCGAGCAGGAAGGCGACGGTGAGGACGAGCACGATCGTGCCGCCGGTCGGGAAGTCCCAGGACCAGGAGACGTAGAGCCCGACGAGGGCCGAGGCGCCGCCGATGAGCGGTGCGAGCACCATCATGACGCTCAGCCGGTCGGTGAGCAGCCGGGCGGTCGAGGCGGGCGTGATGAGCAGGGCGAGCACGAGGATGTTGCCGATGGTCTGAACGCTGATGACGACGGCGAGGGTGACCAGCACGTAGAGCACGAGGTCGAGCCAGAAGACCTTCACCCCGAGCGCCCGCGCCGACTCCCGGTCCAGCGAGATCGCGACGAGCTCCTTGTGCAGCAGGAAGACCACGGCGAGGACCGCGAGCCCGGTGATCCCGACGACGTAGAGGTCGCTGTCCGGGATACCGGTGATGGAGCCGAAGAGGAACTGCTGCAGGGAACCGGCGTATCCCGGAGCGCGGGAGATGATGACGACGCCCAGCGCGAACGCGGCGACGAAGAAGATCCCGATGATGGAGTCCTCCTTCAGCCGCCGGTTCTGCGAGAACACGGCCACGAGGACCGCGGTGATGACACCGGCGATCGTCCCGCCGATCACCAGGCTGCCGCCGAGGACGAACGCCACGGCGAGGCCGGGGAAGACGGCGTGCGCGACGGCGTCACCGATGAACGCCATGCCGCGCAGCACGACGTAGCAGCCGACGACGCCGCAGATGATCGAAGACATCACGGCGACGGCCAGCGCCTTGGGCAGGAAGGCGAGTTCAGGGTTGAAAAGATCGGTGAAGAACTCGACGGGGGTCATCGTGCGGTCGCCTTCAGGACGCGGAGCAGGGCTGATTCGGGGCCGACGCCGAACGCCGACATCCAGGGGGCCGGGTCGAGCGCCAGCCGATCGGGAGTGCCGACCGCGACGATGCTGCGGTTGAGCAGGGCGACACGATCGCAGGCGTCGAGCGCACCCAGCAGGTCGTGGGTGGTCATGAGCACCGCCCGCCCCTCGCGGGCCAGGTCGACGAAGAGCGCCGACAGCAGGTCCTGGGTGGGCATGTCGAGCCCGGTGAAGGGCTCGTCGAGCAGGAGCAGTGACGGCCGCAGCGCGAGCGCGCGGGCGACGAGCACCCGCTGGCGCTGCCCCCCGGACAGCTGCCCGACGGGCCGGTCGGCGAGGTCGCTCATGCGTACGCGTTCCAGCGCGTCCGCCACCGCCTCCCACTCGGCTGCGCCCGGGCGACGAAAGAGCCCAAGCCGGCCGGTCAGCCCGGTCATCACGACGTCTGCGACGCAGATGGGGAACTCCCAGGCGAACTCGTGCCGCTGGGGCACGTACCCGAGCGCAGTCCGCCCCGGCTTGGCCGTCCGGCCCTCCACGGCCACCCGCCCGCCGACCGGCCGCAGCAACCCGAGCACGGTGCGCAGCAGGGTCGTCTTGCCGGCGCCGTTGGGGCCGAGCAGGCCGACCAGCTCGCCTTTGTCGACGCTGAGCCGGGCCTGTTGCAGCACGAGCCTTCCGCCGAGCTCGACGGACACGTCCTCGACCGACAGCGCAGGAGCCGCGGCCACCGCCGCGCTCACGCCGGCCCCGCGTCTCGCCCGGTGCCACTGCCGAGCCGCGCGTCGAAGACGCCGCGCTTGGCCCGGCTGCCGCGTACAACGACGAGGGCGGCCACCGCCAGGAGCAGGACGGCGACCAGCAGCACGCCGGCGACAAGGTAGGCGGTCGCCGAGCCACCGGCCTCGTCGTCCGCTGCCGTTGCGGACTCGGCCTGCGGACTGGCGCCGCCCGCGGCCGGCGGCGCCTCCCCCTGCCATGACGCGGCCAGCGCCGTGTCGGGGCTCGTGCCCGTGCCCACGGCGAAGCGCAGCACCGTCGTGCCGCTCGCCGTGGTGCCGTCGAGCAGGTCGGCCGAGACCGTGACCTGCACCAGGTAGACGCCGGGCTCGGTGAAGACCCAGTTGGCGTGGGTGTGGGTGTTGACGTCGACCCAGAAGGGCTGCGGCTCGGCCGTCGTCGACGTCCACAGCGTCTGCGGCTCGTCGAAGGTGCCGGACTGCAGGTAGACGGTGGCGGTGCCCGGGCCCTGCACGCCGTCGAGGGTGAGCGTGACGCCACGGTCGATCCGCTTCATCACGTCGGGGTCCTGGGTGTTCCAGCCCATCCAGACGACGTCCTGGTTCTGCGTCTGTGGGACGACCCAGACGTCGCTGCCAGGCTGGGCACCGAGGAACGCGTAGGCAGGGTCGTCGGGAACGGTCAGCTTCGCCTCGTCGACGACGTGGAACACCGTCTCGTCGGGGAAGCGCCACACGCTCCGTGCGTCCGGGTCCGCGCGGCGGGCGTCGTCGTGGATCATCAGCCGCCACGTCCCGTCGTCGTCGAACCGCGGGCCCACATCGACGTGCCCGGCATCGAGCACGTGCTCACCGTGCACGATGTCCTGGCTCTGCGGGATCGTCTGCTCGAGGCCGGGGTCGTCGCCGTCGACCGCCCAGGCGCCTGCCGGGAGGGCCATCGCGACGAGAGCGATCAGCAGGACGATCGCCGCGGCGTACGCCCGCCGGGCGCAGGCGGTGGGAGTGGAGGTCATCGCAGGGTTCGTCTTCTCCGGAGAGTGCGGCACGACGCCGCGTCGGGTGCCGGTCATGGGCTGAGGCAGCGCCGCAGCGAGTCGGCGTTGAAGCGGACCATCTCGACGTAGCTGCGCACCCTGTCGTCGAAGGTGTCGCCGTAGATGGAGCAGACTTGGACGCCCTGCTCGCCGGCGACCTCGGACAGGGTGGACGCGCGGCTCCTGAGGTTCGGCTCGAGGAACACCGCCCTGACCCGCAGGCTGCGCAGCGTCTGGCTGAGCTTGCGCCGGTCGGCCAGGGACGGCTCCGTCGCGGGGTTCGGTGTGACGAAGCCCGCGATCCGTACGCCGTAGGCCTCGGCGAGGTAGCCGAAGGCGTCGTGCGTCGTCACCAGGTAGCGGTTGCCCTCGGGAATCCGGCCGATGGTGGAGCGCACGTAGTCGTCGGTGCGTTCGAGCTCGGCGAGATAGGCGTCCGCACTGGCTCGGAATTCGGCTGCGTGGGAAGGGTCGGCCTCCGTCAACGTGTCGCGGATCAGCTTGACGTAGGCCATGGCGTTGCGGACGTTCTGCCACAGGTGCGGGTCGATCTCCCCGTGCACGTGCTTGCCGAGCACCGCCTGCGCCAGCTGGTAGACCCGGTCACCAGCGCGCCCGATGAAGGAGTACTGCCGCCCCGCGGGGATCTCGGTGATCGCCTTGTTCGGCACGTCGACGACGACACGCTCTGCCTCCAGCCACTGCTGGGCGTGCTCGCCGCCACCGGACGGGTCGTACTGCACGCCCATGGCCCGGCGGTCGACGTCGACGGTCAGGTCCGCGTGGCCCTCGTCCAGCACCGTGGCGCCCGGGGCGCCGGCCTCGAGCGGGTCGACCCCCACTGCGAAGGTGTAGGTCGCGGGCTTGCCGAGGTCGATCGGCCGCGAGATGTCGTCCACCTGCAGCTGAGCCTGCAAGGTGAGTGTGTAGACCCCGGGCTCGGTGAAGGCCCAGGACAGGTGAGTGTGCGCGTCAGCAGGCAGCGTCGCCGTGTCGTCCGCGAAGCCGTCCGACGCGTCGAACCCGTCCGAGGAGTCGAAGTAGACGTCTGTGTCCCCGATCGACCCGGTGAGGTAGGCGAAGACGTCGCCAGGACCGGTGGCCGCGGTCGCCTTGAGCAGGACCTCCGATGCCCGCGTGGCGCCGAGCTGCCGCCCCTGCCCCTCCGCGCGCATGCCGAGCCAGACCGTGTCGAGGTTGACGTTCTCCACGAGCGGGATCAGCTCGGCGGCGTACTTGACGGCCTCCTCGGCCAGCGAGACCTCGATCGCGTCCGGGGCGAGGTTCGCGTCCAACGTCTTGATGACGTTGTGCTCCTCGAGCAGCGCGTAGTTCGAGAAGGCGACGTCGGCGTAGACGGTGTTGCGGGCGTCCCGCAAGGTCGGCTCATAGCTGTGCGGGTCCGCCGAGTCGGGCACGACCGAGACGACGTCGACGGCATCGCCGCCTACCTGCGAGACCAGGTCACGCAAGATCCCCGTCGTGGTGATGACCTGCAGCCGGCCGGAGTCCGCAGCGAGCAGCGGCCGCGACACGCACCCTGACAGCACGACGGGAGCGGCTGCGAGCAGGGCCAGCAATGCTGTTCGTCTGACGCGGCCGGGAGCCGAGTGCTGGTGGCTCGTTGGGTTCATGGGGACGCGGCTGATCCTTCACGGGAGGTCCGACGAGGGACCGGCGGACGAGCGTCCGCCGGCCCCTTTGTCGAGACGGAACGACTACTTGACGGTGCGTGCCGCGGAGACGGCCCGGCCAGGGCTGCTGCCCTTGCGGGTCACCGTCACGCGTACCGAGATGCGGTGGCCCCGGTCCGCCGGGACGAGCCGGTAGGTCGCCTTCGTCGCCTGGCTGATCGCGCGGCCGTCCCGCAGCCAGCGGTAGCTGTGCGCCCTAGGGACGGGGGACCAGCGCCCAGGCGTGGCGTGCAATGTCCGGCCGACCACGGCGGCGCCCATGGCGACCGGCGAGCGCAAGGCACGCAGCGCGGCCGGCTTCACGAGCATCGCCGCGCTCGCCGACGCCACGCTGCCGCCGGCGGAGGTGGCCGTCGCCCGGCAGGCCACTCGCTGGCCGAGATCGGCCTTGGCGAGCAACCGGCTCGCGGACTTCGCGGGCAGCGTTCGGCCGTTTCGTGTCCAGGCGTACGTGACGCTCGAGGCGTGACGGAAGCGAGCCGTGCACGACACGCGCGTGCCCACCGTGCCCGCGCCGGTCACGCGTGCCCGTGTCAGCACGGTCGGGCGCACCGGCTGCACCGGCTGCTCCGGTTGACTCGTCGGCGGCGTGGTCGCCGGCGGCGTCGCGCCGGGGGCCGGGGTCGTCGGAGTTGGCGCGGGGACGGTAGGAGCCGGAGCGGGGAGGGTGGGGGCAGGAGCCGGGGCCGGGTCGGTCGGCGCGGGGGGCGGCGGGTTGGCGGGCAGGTCGCCGACGACGAAGGTGTAGACCCCGGTCGCCGAGACGGGGGTACCGCCGACGGCCGCGTCGGCACGGACCGTCAGCCGGTACGTGCCGGGAGCGGTGAAGGCCCAGTTGGCGTGCATGTGGACGTTCTTGCGGGTGAAGCTCTTGTAGCCGGGCTCGTCGCTGGACCACAGGCGGGCGGGGGCGCCGAAGGTGCCGGTCTGCCAGAGCTCGACGTCACCAGGGCCCGCGACGCCCGCGAGCGTCAGGGTGGTGTCGTTGTTGTCCAGCGTGCCGGCAGGGACCGACTCGGTGGAGAACCCGGGCCAGAGCTGGTCCTGCCCCTGGACCTCCGGAGCCAGCCACACCGTGGCGCCTGCGGGAGCCACGAAGCCGTACGCGCCCCCGGGCCAGGACGCGATGCGGGAGTCGTTGTCGACGTGGAACCAGACGTCCTCGTTGCTGTAGCGGGTGTGCAGCGCGGGGGTGTCGGCCTTGGTGTCGAGGACGAGCTGGCCGTTGTCCCAGAAGGTGGCGATGGCGTCGGTGTGGACGTCGCTGAGGACCGTGTAGGGCGGCGCGGCGCCGGCCTCCGCGCCGCGCGGCGGGACGACGACGACGGCGGCTCCCACGACGGAGGCGAGGATCAGCCCTCGAAGAGCCGCAAATGCCGAGAGGCTTCGGCGCTGTGCGTTCATTGCAGAAGTTGTCTTCCTGGGTGAGCGGCCAGCGGCGCAGGAACGCGACGAGCGGTGGCGTATGGGTGAGCTCCACCGCCCGCCGTGAACCTGGATTCGAGAATCGTTGTCGTTATGCCCCGCAAGCTAGCAGCCCATGGACGCGAGGTCGAGCCGTTCGCCCCATCGCGCGCAGACACCGACCGCAACCGGGACCGTGACGGTCACGAGCCGGGCCGGAGCATCGGTCCGGCCGTGCCGGTCATTGCCTGAACGGTCCGTGTCACGCGGAGCACCGGCCGCGACTGCAGCAAGCTCAGGCGTACGTGGACGGGCGCTTCGTGCGCACCGTGGACACCCGGTCGACGGCTCGCGGCCTGGACTCGCCTTGTTCGTCGCGAAGCTGCGCGGGCCCGGCAAGCACCGGATGAGCCTGGTCGCGGTCGGTGGCACGCGCGGGAGGGTCGTCGTCGACGGCGTCGGCCTGTCCCGGTGAGCTGACGGCTCCCGGCAAGTCGGCAAGCTGGCGAGCCCGCGACGACGTCCGCACAACACTCCGTGACGATCATGCAGAGTTGGCGAGTTCTCCACAGGTCCTCGGTCTGTGGAGAACTCGCCAGATGTGCATGATCAGCGGGGGTTGTGGGGCGTCAGAGCAGGAACCCCGCCGGGAACGGGTCGTCGGGGTCGAGGAGGTACTGCGCCGTCCCCGTGATCCACGCCCGCCCCTGCACGGTCGGGATGACCGCCGGCAGCCCGGCGACCTCCGACGTGCCGATCAGCTGTCCGGTGAACCGCGTGCCCAGGACGGACTCGTTGACGAAGGGCGTGTCCAGCTCGAGCAGCCCGCGCGCGTGCAGCTGCGCCATGCGAGCCGATGTCCCGGTGCCGCAGGGCGACCGGTCCACCCACCCCGGATGGATCACCACGGCGTTGCGCGAGTCGGCCCCGTCCCGACCCGGGGCGACGACCTGCACGTGGCGGCAGTCGTCGATCGCCGGGTTCGTGGGGTGGACGGGCCGGGCCTGCGCGTTGATGGCGTCCATGAGGACGAGCCCGCGGCGGATCAGCTCCGGCACGGAAGCGGGCTCGACGGGCAGGCCGAGCGCCTCCGCGGGCACGATCGCGTAGAAGTTGCCGCCGAACGCCATGTCGAACGCCACCCGGCCGAGCTCGGGGCCGGCGTCGACCTTGACGTCGGAGGCGAGCAGGAACGACTCGACGTTGCGGATCGTGACGTGCTTCGCCTTCCCGTCCTCCACCGCGACCTCGGCGGTCACGAGCCCCGCGGGCGTGTCGAGGCGTACGGTCGTCACCGGCTCCTGCACGGGGACCATCCCCGTCTCGACGAGCACGGTCGCGACGCCGATCGTGCCGTGGCCGCACATCGGCAGCAGCCCCGACACCTCGATGAACAGCACCCCGTAGTCGGCGTCGGGCCGCGTCGGCGGCTGCAGGATCGCGCCCGACATCGCGCTGTGGCCGCGCGGCTCATACATCAGCAGCGTCCGCAGCCCGTCGCGGTCGCGCTCGAAGAGCAGCTTGCGCTCCATCATCGTCTCGCCCGGCAACGTCCCGACACCGCCGGTGATGACGCGGGTCGGCATCCCCTCCGTGTGGGAGTCGACCGCGTGCAGGACCAGCTTGCTACGCATCGAGGCCCGCCCCGACCGCCAGCTCCACGTCCTTGCGCACCTGGGCCTCGAGCTCCGGAGGGAGCGGGAGCCGCGGCAGCCGGGTCGGGCCGCCGTACCGGCCGACGACGTCCTGCCCGAGCTTGATCGCCTGGATGAACTCGGTGCGCGAGTCCCAGCGGAACGCCGGGTGCAGCCGGCGGTAGACCGGCAGCGCCTCCTGCAGCCGGCCGGCGGCGCCGAGGTCGTAGAGCGCGCGGGACTCGCGCGGCAGCGCGTTGGGGAACCCCGCGATCCAGCCGACGGCGCCGAGCAGCATCAGCTCGAGGAGGACGTCGTCGGCGCCGGCGAGGACGTCGAGCTGCGGGCAGAGCTCCTGCAGCCGGTGGATGCGGCGCACGTCCCCGCTGAACTCCTTGACCGCGACCACGCCGTCGATCTCCGCGATCGTCGCCAGCAGCTCCGGCGTGAGGTCGACCTTGGTGTCGTAGGGGTTGTTGTAGGTGACGACGGGCAGGCCGGCCGCGGCGACCTGGCGGTAGTGCGCGACCACCTCGTCGGGCCCGGCGCGGTAGCCGTTGGGCGGCAGCGCGAGGACCGCGTGCGCGCCCGCCTCCGCCGCCTGCTCCGCCCAGTGGCGCGACTGGTGCCCGCCGTAGCCGCCGACACCGGGGACGACGGAGCACCCCTCGGGCGCGGCCTCCACCACCGCGCGCACGACGTCGGCCCGCTCGGACTCGGTGAGGGTCTGGTACTCCCCCAACGAGCCGTTCGGCGTCACGCCGTCGCACCCCTCCGCGGCGAGCCAGCGCACGTGCTCCTGCAGCCGGTCGAAGTCGATCGAGAGGTCGTCGCGGAAGGGCAGGGTCATCGCCACGACGATGCCTTGCCACGGGTGGCGTGCCTGGGTCACGGGGAGATCCCCTCCTGGGTTCGAGCGAGAGCGTGCAACGGAACGGGTGTGGTGAGGGGGCGGGCGGCGAAGCCGGTCGGCTCCTGCGCGTGCCCGGTCTCCTCCTCCAGCAGCCGGGTCGCCGCCCAGCCGCACATGCGGGCCTGGCAGGGGCCCATGCCGACGCGGGTCAGCAGCTTCAGCGAGCGGGCGTCCTCGGCGCCGAGGTCGCGGATGTCGCCGCGCGCCCGGCCCACCGTGACCTCCTCGCAGCGGCAGAGGACGGTGTCGTCGGTGAGCCAGCCCGTCCAGTTCTGGCCGACGGCGTGGACCGCGTGCATCGCGTCCGCGAAGCGAGATTCATGCAAGCGCCGTTGCTGAAGGCGAGTACGCATCTGCTCGCCGTCGCCGGGCACGTGGCCCACCTGCCGGGCCGCCTCCAGGCCCGCCAGTGCCCCCTCGGTCATCGACAGGTCGGAGCCGCCGATGCCGGTGGCCTCGCCCGCGACCAGCACGCCGGCGACGCTCGATCGCTGCAGCCCGTCGACCTGCGCCACGACGCTCCGGTCACGCGGGTCGGTCCGTACGCCGCAGCCCAGCGCGAGGGCCAGCTCCACCGAGGGCGCGAAGCCGTGGCCGACGCAGACCGCCTCCACGTCGACCGTCCGCGACGCGCCGGGGACGACCCGCCAGTCCGCGTCTACCGCGTCCGTGGTTGCCCGCAGCCCACCGCCCGCCCGTTGCTCGACGCGGGTCACCGCCCGCCTCCGCCACAGCGGCACCCGGTGCCGGGCGAGGGCCGCTGCGTACGCGGCTCCCTCGAGCGCCTTGCCCGGCACGCCGCCGGCGGCGGCGAGCTTTCCGCCCCAGCGCAGCGGGTCCGCCGCGTCGACGACCGCGGCGACGCGGGCGCCGGCGTGCGCGAGCCCGGCGGCCACGGCGTACAGGAACGGACCGGTGCCGGCGACGAGGACGCGCCCGCCGACGAGGACGCCCTGGCCCTTGAGCAGCGCTTGCGCGCCGCCGGCGGTGACGACGCCGGGCAGGTCCCACCCCGGGAACGGCAGCACGCGGTCGTGGGCGCCGGTCGCGAGCACGACGACCGGCGCGGTCAGCTCGTCGACCGTGTCGGCGTCGTGGCGGCCCGTGCCGAGCAGGCGCAGCACGGTGCTGTCGCCGGTGCGCTGGGCCTGCCAGACGCGGCTGCCGAGCCGCCAGGTGATCCGGGGCTCGACGAGCGCCGCGGCGAGGAGCCGCTCTGCCCGCCGCGAGGTGTGGGACGCGGCCCGCGCCCGGCGTACGGCCGGCCCGTCGCCGCGCACGTCGGGGCGGCGGAGGTACTGCCCGCCCGCCTGCCGCGCGCCGTCTACGACGGTGACGCGAGCACCCGCGCGCGCCGCGGTGACGGCGGCGGCGAGCCCGGCCGGCCCGGCGCCCACGACGGCGACCTCGACCGCGCTCACGACGCCGCCTCCACGGGCGCGGGGCCGACGCCGTCCTGGGTCTGCACGTCATCGCCGGGCAGGGCCTCGGTGAGGCAGGCGCGCACCCCGGCCCGGCCGTTGAGGACGACGAGGCAGTCGAAGCACGCGCCGATGCCGCAGAAGACCCCGCGCGGCCGCCCGCCGAGCCGGGTACGTCGGGTCTGCCGCTGCCCGGCCGCGAGCATCGCGGCGGCGACGGTCTGCCCGGGGACGGCGGGCACCTCGACCCCGTCCACGGTGAGGCACCCGGTCGCGCCGCACTCAGACGGCGGCACGGTGCACCTCCGGCGCGGGCAGCCCGTCGAAAGCGGCGAAGCGCGCCGGGGCGAACGGGGACAGGTCCAGCGACGGCCGCGCGCCCGTGACCGCCTCGGCGACGAGCTCGCCGGTCGCCGCCGCGAGCCCGATCCCGGCACCCTCGTGGCCGTGGGCGTGCACGAGCCCCGGCACCCGTGGGTCGGGGCCGATGACCGGCAGATGGTCCGGGGAGAACGGGCGGAACCCGGCGTACGAGCGCATGACCCGCGCTGCCGACAGGACCGGGAACAGCTCGGCGGCGCCGCGGGCGAGGGCGCGCAGCGCGTCGACGTTGACGGTCCGGTCGAAGCCCACCAGCTCGCGCGTCGCGCCGACGAGCACCGGCCCGCTCGGCGTGCCCTCGACGACCGTCGAGGTCTGCAGCCCGGCGTCCCCCGTCGCGACGTTGTCGAGGTACTCGGCCGAGTAGACCTTGTGCCGCACGAGGAGCGGCAGCGGCTCGGTCACGAGGATGAAGCCGCGCCGCGGGGCCACCGGCGTCGGCGCTCCGGCGAGCCCCGCCACGTCACCGGCCCACGCCCCAGCGGCGTTGACGACCCAGCCTGCCGCGATGCGGCCGCCCGGGGTGTCGACCCCGCGCACCGCGCCGTCACCGCCGCGGGCGACCCCCGTGACCGGAATCCTCGTGCGTACGTCGGCGCCGAGGCCGCGGGCCGCGCGCAGCAGGACGGCGGCTGCCCGGGCGGGCTGCAGCTGCGCGTCCTGCGGGTAGTAGGCACCGCTGGCGAGCCCGGGCGCGAGGTGCGGCTCGAGCTCCGCGAGCCGCTCGCCCGGGACGAGCTCGACCTCGACCCCGGCCCCCGCCTGCGCGCGGGCGAACGCCGCCAGCGAGCGCTGCGCGGCCGGGTCACGCGTGACGACGAGCCCGCCCTTCGGCTCCAGCTCGAAGCCGCCGTAGCGCTCCTGCAGCTCCTCGCCCAGCCGGCGCCAGAGCGCGTTGCTCAGCAGCGCGAGGTCGAGCTCGGGGCCCGGCCCCTTGTCCGAGACGAGGACGTTGCCCTCCCCCGACCCGGTGGTGCCGGACAGCAGCGGGCCGCGGTCCAGGACGGCGACGCGCAGCCCGCGCCGGGCCAGGGCGTACGCGCAGGAGGCACCGACGATGCCCGCGCCCACGACGGCCACGTCGCACGCCGCGGCGGGCGTCGACGGAGGCTGCGAAAGCGGCACGGAGGTCTCCTGCGCGTGGTGCGGGAATCGGATTGTGCGAGGGCCGACGGCCGGCCGGGGCGGGATTCGCCGGATTTCGGCGCTCGGGCCGGCGGCACGGCGGTGGCGGCCGAGCCTAGGCAGCGGTCCGCGGAGGGTCACCGTGCAACTGTCGGAAGCGGAGGCGTCCCGGCCATCCTCGCGTCGGAAGCGCAACGCTCTCGACACATGGAGGTACTTGCGCAGCATCGGCCGTTCACGGAAGGCTGGGGTCCGACGCGGTCGTACTACGGATGTCGGATGGGGAATGTCGGCGCAGTTGCAGCGGATCGTCGACGGGCTCGCCGCGCGGGTGCGTCGGCCGGTGCTGATCGAGGACCGGCGCCAGCGGGTCATCGTCTACAGCGAGCAGGCCGAGCCGATGGACGCGGTCCGCCGGCTGTCGATCCTGCGCCGGCAGACCACGCCGGAGGTCGTGGCCTGGTTCCGCGCCGCCGGCATCAACCAGGCGCGCGGCCCGATCCGTACGCCGGGGTCGGAGGAGCTGGGCATCCTTCCCCGCGTCTGCGTGCCCGTCTGGCACCGCGACCTGCTGCTCGGCTACGTCTGGTTCATCGACGCGGACCGCTCGATGAGCGACGACGAGATCGGCGCGGTCTCCGACGCGACCACCGACCTGGCGCTCGCGCTCTACCGGGAGAACCTCGCCAACGAGCTGGCCTCCCAGCGCGAGACCGAGTCGGTCCGGCTGCTGCTCGGCGAGCACGCCGAGGCGCGCCGGCACGCCGCCCAGGCCCTGCTCGACGACGGGCTCTTCACCTCCGACGGCCCGGTCACCGCGCTCGTCGCCCTGCTGCGGCTGCGCCCGGACTCCGTCCTCGACGACGACACCCGGCTCGGGCTCGAGCAGGCGCTGTCCAGCACGATCCGCTGGGCGGGGCCGCGTGCCGCCGTGCACCTGCTGCGCTACGACCACGCCGTGCTGGTGCTCGCGGGTCACGACCGGCCCGGCAACGCGTCCGTCGACGCCGTCGCCGAGCACCTGCACGAGGCCGTCGCGGGGGCGACCCGCCGGATGGACGGCGTCGTCTCCACGGTCGTCGGGGTGGGCCAGCGCCACGCCCGGCTCGTCGACGCCCGCACGTCCTACGACGAGGCCCTGCAGTCGGCCCGGGTCGCCGTGCACCTGCCGTCGGGCAGCCGGGTGGCGCACTGGAGCCAGCTCGGGATCTACCGCGTCCTGTCCCAGCTGTCCGGCGACTCCGAGCTCGGCGGGGCCGTCATCCACCCCGGCCTGGACCGGCTCTTCGCCGAGGAGTCCGCCCGGCCGCTGCTCGAGACGCTGGAGACCTACCTCGACCTCGCCGGCAACGCGCACGCGACGGCGGAGCGCTTGCGGCTGCACCGCACCTCGCTGTACTACCGGTTGCAGCGGCTCGAGCAGATGGCCGGCACCGACCTCAAGGACGGCAGCGAACGGCTCTGCCTCCACCTGGCCCTGAAGCTCGCCCGGCTCACCGGGCGCTACGAGCCCCGCACCTGATCTCTCCCGAGGAGGCGCAGTGTCCGCTACCCAGCCCGTCGGAGCCGAGCCGAGCACCCAGGCGGTCGATCCCCTGGCGTCGGGCAGCCACGACGTACCCGTGCCGGCGGCGCTCGACGAGTTCATGTCGGGCGGCTGGGGCCCGCTGCACGCCCCGGTCGACGTCCCGGCCGAGCTCGCCCCGTGGGCGCAGAAGCGCCGCGCCCGGCTCGCCGAGCGCTTCCCCGGCGAGCACCTGGTCGTCCACGCCGGCGAGCCGCTGGTGCGCGCGAACGACCAGACCTACCCCTTCCGGCCGGCCTCGGACTACCTCTGGCTGACCGGGGACGCGACGCCCGGCGGCGTGCTCGTGCTGGACCCGGAGGGCCAGGCGACGTTGTACGCGCCGCCGCCCGCGCCGCCCGGCACCCGGGACTTCTGGGCCAGCCGGAGCGGCGGTGCGCTGTGGAACGGCGCGCAGCCGACGCTCGAGGCGGTCGCCGAGGTGCTCGGCATCCCGGTGCTGCCGCTCGCGGACCTGCCCGCGGGGCTGGGCGCGCGCGCCGCGGGCAACGTCGCGGCGCCGGACCGCGAGCTCGCCGCGGCGCTGTCGGAGCTGCGGCTGCTCAAGGACGGCTGGGAGCTCGAGCAGCTCCAGCTCGCCGTGGACGCCACCACGCGCGGCTTTGCCGACGTCGTACGCGCTTTGCCCGCGGCGATGGCGGGCGGCGGCGAGCGGTTGCTGGAGACGACGTTCTTCGCCCGCGCCCGGCAGGAGGGCGGCGACGTCGGCTATCACTCCATCGTCGGGGCCGGGGAGCACGCGACGGTCCTGCACTGGATGCGCAACGACGGGGCCGTACGCGACGGGCAGCTGCTGCTCCTCGACGCCGGGGTCGAGACGCGCACCTTCTACACCGCCGACGTCACCCGGGTGCTGCCTGTCAACGGCCGCTTCGCGCCACTGCAGCGCGACGTCTACGAGCTGGTCCGACGCGCCAACGACGCGGCCCTGGAGGCCGTGCGCCCCGGAGCGGCGTTCCGCGACTTCCACTGGGCGGCCATGCGGGTGCTGGCCGAGGGCGTGCACGGCCTCGGCCTGCTGCCCGGGTCGCTCGACGAGGCGCTCGACCCGGAGCGACAGCTCTACCGCCGCTGGACGCTCTGCGGGTCCGGGCACATGCTCGGCATCGACGTCCACGACTGCGCGAAGTCCCGCGCCGGTGAGTACGTCGACGGCCGCCTGCGCGCCGGCCAGGTGCTGACCGTGGAGCCCGGGCTCTACTTCCAGCCGAACGACGAGCTCGTCCCGCCGGAGCTGCGCGGCCTCGGCATGCGCATCGAGGAGGACCTCGTCGTCACCGAGAACGGCTACTCGATGCTCTCCTCGGCGCTGCCGCGCACCGCGGCCGACGTCGAGTCCTGGATGCAGTCCGTCGCCACCTCCTGACGGGCCTGTCCTTGCCCGTGCCGCCAGACCCCGGCGGCCCCGGGTGACCGACGAGAGAAGGAAGATTCGTGGAAGGCAGCTGCACGTGAAGGGCATGGACGCGGTCAGCACCCCTCCTGCGCCGCGCAACGAGGCTCCGCAGACGTTCGCCCCGGGGACCCCGGAGCGCGGCGCACTGGCGGCCCGGCTCGAGGCGCTGTCGGCCGACGGGCCGATCGAGCTCACCCACACGATCGGGGGCCGGGAGGTCGTCGGAGCCGGCGAGGCCAAGCCGGTCGTGATGCCGCACCGGCACGCGCACGTGCTGGGGACGCTCCGCCAGGCCACCGACGAGGAGGTCGAGCACGCCGTGCAGGCGAGCCTCGACGCCGCCCCGGCGTGGCGCGACCTTTCGTTCGACGACCGGGCCGCGGTGTTCCTGCGGGCGGCCGAGCTGCTGGCCGGGCCTTGGCGGCACACCCTGAACGCGGCGACGATGCTCGGGCAGTCGAAGACCTGCCAGCAGGCGGAGATCGACGCCCCCTGCGAACTGGTCGACTTCTGGCGCTTCAACGTGTACTACGCCCGGCAGATCCTCGCCGACCAGCCGCCCATGAACCCGACCGGCGTCTGGAACCGCACCGACCACCGCCCGCTCGAGGGCTTCGTGCTCGCGATCACGCCGTTCAACTTCACGGCCATCGCGGGCAACCTGCCGACCGCACCCGCCCTCATGGGCAACACGGTGGTCTGGAAGCCGAGCCCCACCCAGCAGTTCGCGGCGCACCACACCATGCGCCTGCTCGAGGCGGCCGGCCTGCCACCGGGCGTCATCAACCTCGTCACCGGCGACGGCGAGGCCGTCAGCCGGGTCGCGATGCGCCACCCGTCGCTGGCCGGGGTGCACTTCACCGGCAGCACCGCGACGTTCCGCACCCTCTGGCGGGCCATCGGCGAAGGGCTCGACGACTACCGCGGCTACCCGCGGCTCGTCGGCGAGACCGGCGGCAAGGACTTCATCGTCGCCCACCCGTCCGCCGACCCCGTCGCGCTGACGACCGCGCTCGTCCGCGGCGCGTTCGAGTACCAGGGCCAGAAGTGCTCCGCGGCGTCCCGGGCGTACCTGCCGCGGTCGCTGTGGGAGTCGGGGCTGCGCGACGCGCTCGTGTCTGCCGTGGAGTCGCTCTCGTTCGGGGACGTCGCGGACTTCGCCAACTTCGGCGGGGCGGTGATCGACGCGCGGGCATACGCGAAGCTGGCTTCTGCCCAGGCGCGAGCCCGTTCCTCCGCCGGCATCGAGGTCCTCGCCGGCGGCGGTGCGGACGACAGCGAAGGATTTTTCGTGGAACCGACGGTCGTGCTCTGTGACGACCCGACGGACGAGGTCTTCGCCCAGGAGTACTTCGGCCCGTTCCTCGCGGTGCACGTCTACGACGACGCCGCGCCGTCGTCGTGGGCCTCGGTGCTCCGGCTCGTCGACTCGACCTCCCCCTACGCCCTCACCGGCGCGGTGTGGGCCCGCGACGCCTACGCCGTGGAGGAAGGCCTGGCCGCGCTGCGGTTCGCCGCCGGCAACGTCTACGTCAACGACAAGCCGACAGGCGCGGTCGTCGGGCAGCAGCCGTTCGGCGGGGCGCGCTCCAGCGGCACGAACGACAAGGCCGGGTCGCCGCTCAACCTGCTGCGCTGGACGTCGCCGCGCACCGTCAAGGAGACGTTCGTGCCGCCGGTCGACTGGCGGCACGAGCACCAGGGCAGCGACACGTGAGCACGCTGGCCGAGCTCACCGGGCGCGCGATCCTCGGAGCCTCGCGCAGCTCGCGGCTGAAGACCGCCGTCACGCGTGCCCCCGGGACCCGGTCCGTCGTCGCCCGCTTCGTCGCCGGCGAGGCCGAGGACGACGGCGTACGGGTCGCCCGGGATCTCGGGAGAACCGGGCTGCGGGTGTCGCTGGACCACCTCGGCGAGTTCACCTCCGATCCTGCGGTCGTCCGCGAGGCGACGCAGGCGTCGGTGTCCATGTTGCGCCGGCTCGCGGCCGAAGGGCTGGCGCCGATCGCCGAGGTCAGCGTCAAGCTCACGGCCCTCGGGCTCGACCTCGACCGGTCGATGGTCCTCGACAACGCGTGGGAGGTCGTCTCCGCCGCCCGTCAGGCCGGCACCACGGTGACGTGCGACATGGAGGACTCGACGCGCACGGACGCGACGCTCGACGTCGTGCGCGAGCTGCGCACGGAGGAGCCGTCGGTCGGGGCCGTGCTGCAGGCGATGCTGCGGCGAACCGAGTCCGACGTGCGCGACCTTGCATACGCCGGAAGTCGCGTTCGCCTGTGCAAGGGTGCCTACGCGGAGCTGTCGTCCGTCGCCTTCGCATCCAAGGCCGAGGTCGACGCGTCCTACGCGCGCTGCCTCGGCATCCTGATGCGCGGCGACGGCTATCCCATGGTCGCGACGCACGACCCGCGCCTCGTCGACCTCGGCGAGCGCCTCGTCAAGGAGCACGGCCGGGCCGCCGACACGTACGAGTTCCAGATGCTCTACGGCATCCGGCCCGAGGAGCAGCGCGCGCTCGCCGGCCGCGGCCACACGGTGCGGGTCTACGTGCCCTACGGCAAGGACTGGTACGGCTATCTCATGCGCCGCCTCGCCGAACGGCCCGCGAACGTCGCGTTCTTCGTGCGGGCGTTGGCGACGCGGGGGTAGCGGCTGACCTTGCGGGCGTTGGCGACGGGGGTGGCGGCAGACCTTGCGGGAGGTCAGAGGCGCCAGAACGCACACAACTTCCCACAAGGTCGCGGCGTCCCCGTCCAGCCCCGGCTGCCCAGGACTGCGGCGACCTCGACGGCCACGTCGCACGGCTCGAACGTGACGTCGACGTAGTCGTAGCGCAGCCGGCTCCGGGTCGACACCACGACCGCGTTGTCCCGCTTCCGGTCGCGTCGGCGATCGTCCGGCTCGGTGTGACCCACCTGCCCGTCGAGCTCGACGACCAGGCCGAACTCGTCGTACTCGACGTCACGGTAGCGCCGTCCACCCGCACCCTTCGTCGGGTGCTGACGTCGGGCCTCGGGGAGGCCGTGACGGCGCTCGACGTTGCGCAGGTAGCGCACCTCGAGCAGGGAATGCGCCCCTTCGGCCACGTCGGCGAGCACGGCGAGGACGTGGGGGCGCCACCGGAACGACGGGCGCTGCGCGACGGCGGCGCGCAACCGGGCCGGTGTGGTCAGGCGTCTCTGCACGGAGGCCGCCACCACGGCCAGCGCGGCGGCGAGGTCACGCGAGGTGTCGACGAGGTCCAGCACGGTGTGCTCCAGTCGGATCCGCCGCGGGCTCGCACTGGGGTGCACGAGGTCGTCCATCCGACGCGAGCGGTAGGCCCGCACCCCGTCGAGGCGGGGGACGCGTCGCTCGGCAGGCACCCTGACCGACACGGCCTCGGGCGGCTCGTCGACCAGGCCCCAGAGCCACGCCGCGGTCCGGTGGCTCAGGGCCGAGGCGGGTCCGCAGGCCAGCAGGGCCGCCCACGCCGTGCCGAGTGGCGTGAGCGGCCCCGCGTCCACGCAGTAGACCTCGCGGTGCACCTGCCGCCAGCGCTGTGACCGCAGTCGCCACTTCAGCGCGTCCGGTGTCAGCTCGGCCAGGGCCTGGTCGCGCGAGACCACACGCTCCTGGTCCCGAGCGAGGGTGTTCAACGAGGTCACGCGCCGAGACTGGTCCGCCCGCGCGCCGGTCCGGCGGCTTGCGCACGGATCTGTGGACGACGCCGACGCTCACGCGCACTTGTGGACGAGGACCACGGCCACGGCCCCTGGGAACGACGCCGACGCTTAGACGTGCTTGTGGGAAGCAAGGGGTGCTCCCACACCCCTGGCTTCCCACAACGTCACAGGATCGGCGCCGGCACGTACGCCGCGGCCTCCGGGTGCTTGGCCGTGATCTCCCCGATCCGAGTCGCGAGGTCCGCCACCTGGCGCTCGGCGGCGCCGGTGAACGACAGCGGCTCCGCGACGAGGGCCGCGAGCTCCTCGCGCGTCAGCGGCAGCCGGTCGTCGGCGGCGAGGCGGTCGAGCAGGTCGTTGCGGTCCGTGCCCTGCTCGCGCATGCCGAGGGCGACCGCGACGGCGTGCTCCTTGACCGCGGCGTGGGCGGTCTCGCGGCCGACGCCCGCCTTGACCGCGGCGACGAGCACCTTGGTCGTGGCGAGGAAGGGCAGGTAGCGGTCGAGCTCGCGGGTGATGACCGCGGGGTAGGCGCCGAACTCGTCCAGCACGGTCAGGAACGTCTCGAACAAGCCGTCACAGGCGAAGAACGAGTCAGGCAATGCAACTCGGCGGACGACCGAGTCGGAGACGTCGCCCTCGTTCCACTGCCCGCCCCCGAGCTCGGAGACCATGGCCTGGTAGCCGCGCAGCACGACGGCCAGGCCGTTGACGCGCTCGCACGAACGGGTGTTCATCTTGTGCGGCATCGCGCTGCTGCCGACCTGGCCGGCCTGGAAGCCCTCGGTCACCAGCTCCTGCCCGGCCATGAGGCGGATCGTCGTCGCGAGGCTCGACGGCCCCGCCGCGACGTGCACGAGCGTCGAGACGACGTCCTGGTCGAGCGAGCGCGGGTAGACCTGCCCGACGCTCGTCAGCACCCGCGAGAACCCGAGGTGAGCCGCGACCCGCTGCTCCAGCTCGGCCAGCCGGCCGGCGTCGCCCTCGAGCAGGTCGAGCATGTCCTGCGACGTCCCCACCGGGCCCTTGATCCCGCGCAGCGGGTAGCGGTCGAGCAGGCCCTCGAGGCGCTCGTACGCCGCCAGCAGCTCGTCGGCGGCCGACGCGAAGCGCTTGCCCAGCGTCGTCGCCTGGGCGGGGACGTTGTGGCTGCGGCCCGCCACGACGAGGGCCGAGTGCTCGACGGCGAGCCGGGTCAGCCGGGCCAGCGTGGCGACCACGCGGTCGCGGACGAGGAGCAGCGACTCGCGGACCTGCATCTGCTCGACGTTCTCGGTCAGGTCGCGCGAGGTCATGCCCTTGTGGACGTGCTCGTGGCCGGCGAGGGCGTTGAACTCCTCGATGCGGGCCTTGACGTCGTGGCGGGTCACGCGCTCGCGCTCGCGGATGCTGTCGAGGTCCACCTGGTCGAGAACGCGGGCGTAGTCCTCGGCGACGCCTGCCGGCACGGCGACCCCGAGGTCGGCCTGCGCGCGGAGCACCGCCAGCCAGAGCCGGCGCTCGAGGACGACCTTCGCGGCGGGGGCCCAGAGCGCGACGAGCTGCGGGGAGGCGTACCGGCCGGCGAGGACGTCGGGTACGTCGGGCTTGCGGGGGGCGGGGGCTGCGGGCGTCATGACCTCTGTCCGGGCAGGCGGCGGGGTGCGCAACCATTCTCCCGCAGCCGCGGGGGTGCTCAGCTCACAACGCCGTCAGCACGGCGATCACGATGACCGTGAGCACGATCGAGACGAGCAGCGAGCCGAAGCAGCCGAGGCGGTTCGAGAAGAACAGGAACATGGGCGCTGCCCTACCCACCCGGAGCCGGTCAGCACCAGATCGCGCAAGCGGTCCCGTCCTCCAGCGTCTCCGGCGGGCCCGGCAGGCTGTGTGCCTCCCTGCGGGCGATGCGTGAGGCGGTCCAGGCCACGGCCGCGGCGTCGAGCACGTCGTCGACCGCCGCCCGCTCCCCCGCCTCGCCGAGGGCGTCGCCGAGGACGATCCCCACGGCCTCGAGCAGCCCGCGCCGCGCGTTCATCCCGTTCCACGTCCGCTTCGGGTAGGCCAGGGGCGCCCCGGCGAGGGCCGCGAAGGACAGCTCGGGGTGGGCCTCGCGGACGTCCGGGTGCGTGCCCGAGCGCAGCCAGGCGTCCACCTCGAGCGCCTTCTCCCGCAGCGCGTACGCCTGGGCGGACACCCCCTCGCCGGCCAGCTCGCGGTTGGCCGCGGCGGCGAGGGCGTACGTCCCGGCCTCGAGTGCGGCCCGGACCGGGGTGCGGAAGACCGAGCTGCGCCGCGGCCCCAGCGCGCGGGCCGCCTCCGCGTCCGCCCGCCGCCGACCCCGAGTCGGGAGCCCGATGGGGATGTCGACCGCCACGGCGGCGAGCGGCCCGGCGAGCGCGGTGGCGCGCTCGACGAGGAGGCCGATGTGCGCGCCGAAGAGCGCCTGCGCCGAGCCTTCGTGCGGGACGACGCCGACCCACCCGCCCTTGCAGGCGTCGGCGCCCAGCACCGCGCTCAGCGCACCCCCTCCATGAGCCGCCGCACGACCGGCGTGAGCAGCGCGAGCAACCCGCCGAGGACGATCGCGATGACCCCGAGGATGCCGAAGTAGCGCGACTCCGCGCTCTCGCTGTAGTACTCCGCGAGCGTCCCGGACAGCGACGTCCCGAGCGCCACCGACAGGAAGAAGAGCGCGACCATCTGGGTCGTGAACTTCTGCGGCGCCAGCTTCGTCGACACCGACAGCCCGACGGGTGAGAGCAGCAGCTCGGCGAGCGTGAAGACCAGCAGGATCCCGGCGAGGCCGAGGAGCGGCGCGCTGTTGGGCCCGCCGCCGGCCATCGGGAGGAAGAGCAGGAACGCGACGCCCATGACGGCCGTGCCGAGCGCGAACTTCGTCGGCGTCGACGGCTGCCGGTCCCCGAGCCTCGCCCAGAGCGCGGCGAACAGGCCGGACAGCAGGATGATGAAGACGGGATTGATCGACTGCACCCACGAGACCGGCATCGTCCAGCCGAACAGGTCGCGGTCGAGGCGCTGGTCGGAGTAGATCGTGACGACGGTGAACTGCTGCTGGTAGAGCGACCAGAAGGCAGCGCTCGCCAGGAAGAGCGGGATGAAGGCCACCACCCGGCGGCGCTCGACCCGGGTCAGCAGCGGGCTGCGCAGGATGACGGTGAAGTACGCGACCGTGGCCACGACCGTCAGCGTCACCACGACGTTGTCGAGGATCGCGGCGCGCAGCAGGCCGGCGAGCGCGAGCACTGCGACGAGGACGGCTGCTCCCAGTGCGATGCCCGCGGCCAGCGGGCGCTGGGCGGTGGGGAGCGGGTTCGCCACGTGCGAGGCGGCGGGGCCGAGGTTGCGGCGGCCGCGGGCGTACTGGGCCAGTCCGATCGCCATGCCGACGGCGGCGAGCCCGAAGCCGTAGTGGAAGCCGAGGTCGTCCTGCAGCTCGCCGGTCAGCAGCGGGCCGGCGAAGGCGCCGAGGTTGATGCCGAGGTAGAAGAGCGAGAAGCCGGCGTCGCGCCGCTCGTCGCCCGGCTCGTAGAGCGTCCCGACGAGCGAAGTCGCGTTCGCCTTCACGCCGCCGCTGCCGACGGCGATGAGCACGAGCCCGACCCCGACCCCCGCCAGCTCGGGGATCACGGCGAGCGCGATGTGGCCGAGCATCACGAGGACGGCGCTGTAGAACAGCACCCGTTCCGGGCCGAGCAGCCGGTCCGCCAGCCAGGCGCCGAGGATCGTGGAGAGGTAGACCAGGCCGCCGTACGCCCCGACGATGCTCGTCGCCGCGTCCCGGTCGACGCCGAGCCCGCCCTCGGACGCCTCGTAGTAGAGGTAGATCAGCAGGATTCCCTGCATCCCGTAGAACGAGAAGCGCTCCCACATCTCGACGCCGAAGAGGTTCGCCAGCGTGCGGGGCTGGCCGAAGAACGTCTTCTCGGGCGCGGGCGCGGTCGTCGTCACCCGGGCAAGCGTCCCCTGCCGGGCGGGCGCTGAACGCCCACCCGGGCTCCGGCTTCGGTCAGCGCGCGGGGACCGTGATCTCGCCGCGCTCGGCGGCCAGCGCGATGTCGGTGCGGTAGTGGCTGCCGCGCAGCCGGACGGCGAGCACCCCGTCGTACGCCGCGGCCCGCGCACTGGGCAGGTCCGGCCCGGTCGCGGTCACGGACAGCACCCGCCCGCCCGCGCTCACCACGCGCCCGTCGGCGTCGTGGGCGGTGCCGGCGTGCAGGACGTAGGCGGCACCCTGCACGTCGCCGACGCCCTCGACCACGTCACCGGTCGTGACCTTGCCGGGGTAGCCCTCGGCCGCGACGACCACCGTGACGGCGGCGCCCGCGTCCCAGACGAGCGGCGACGCCTCGCCCAGCCGCCCGGTCGCGGCGGCGAGGAGCAGGCCGGCCAGCGGCGTACGCAGCCGGGCGAGCACGACCTGGGTCTCGGGGTCGCCGAACCGCGCGTTGAACTCGATCACCCGCAGCCCGCGCGACGTGAGCGCCAGCCCGGCGTAGAGCACGCCGACGAACGGCGTCCCCTGCCGGCGCAGCTCGTCCACCGTCGGCTGGACGACGCGCTCGACGATCTCGTCGACGAGGCCCTCGGGAGCCCACGGCAGCGGGGAGTACGCCCCCATGCCGCCGGTGTTGGGGCCCGCGTCGCCGTCGCCCACCCGCTTGAAGTCCTGGGCGGGCGCGAGCGGCACGACGTCGGTGCCGTCGGTGAGCGCGAAGAGCGAGACCTCGGGGCCGTCGAGGTACTCCTCGACCACCACGTCGCCGGCGCACTGGCGGGCGTGCTCGAGGGCCGCCTCCCGGTCGTCCGTGACGATGACGCCCTTGCCCGCGGCGAGGCCGTCGTCCTTGACGACGTAGGGGGCGCCGAACGCGTCGAGCGCGGCGGCGACCTCGTCCGGCGTCGAGCAGACGTGCGCCATCGCGGTCGGCACCTGGGCCGCGGCCATGACCTGCTTGGCGAACGCCTTCGACCCCTCGATGCGGGCGGCGGCAGCGCTCGGGCCGAAGCAGGGGATGCCCGCGGCACGGACCGCGTCGGCGGCCCCGTTGACCAGCGGGACCTCAGGGCCGATGACGACCAGGCCGGCTGCCTCGGCGCGCGCGAGCTCCGCGACGGCCGCGGGGTCGGTGACGTCGAGCGGGCGCGTCTCGGCGAGCTCGGCGGTGCCGGCGTTGCCCGGCGCGCAGATGAGGCCGGTGACGGCGGGGTCGGCGGAGAGGGAGCGGACCAGGGCGTGCTCACGGGCCCCGGAGCCCACGACGAGAACCTTCATCGGAGGTGAGGCTAGCGGGAGGTGACCGACGCCTCCTCCGGCAGGCGCGCGCTCCACGGCCGGCTGCGGGCGACAATTGCCGTTCTCGACAGTACGGAGGCAGGCGTGGGTGACCGGAGAGGCCGCGGGCGGATGCTCGGCGTCGCAACGGCCGCGCTCGCCCTCGTCGTGCCGTTCGGTGGCGCGCCCGCGCACGCGGCGCCCCGCCCGGTGCCGGCGGCGTTCTTCGGCATGCACGACACGCGGCTGGCGACGGGCGGCTTCCCGTCCGTGCCCACCGGCTCGGTGCGGCTGTGGGACGTCGGGTGCACCTGGCGCGACGTGCAGCCGGCCCGCACGAAGTGGGCCTTCGGGTGCCTCGACCGGGCGGTGGCGAACGCGCGCTCCCACCGCTCGCGGGCGCTCGTCGTCCTGGGCCTGACCCCCGCGTGGGCCGCGGCCGACCGCCGCGCCCCCGGCGTCTACGGGCCGGGCACGTCGTCGCCGCCGAAGTCGCTGGCGCTCTGGCGGGCGTACGTCACCAAGGTCGTGCAGCGCTACCGCGGCACCGTCGACTACCAGGTCTGGAACGAGCCGAACATCCCCGCGTTCTGGTCCGGGAGCCCGGCGCAGATGGTGCGGCTCGAGGAGGAGACCGCACGGATCGTCGGCCGGTACGCGCCACGAGCCACGCTGGTCGGCCCGAGCCTCGCGACCCGGCGCGGCTCGCAGCTGGTGTGGCTGCGCCGCTACGCCGCCGCCGGGGGCGGCCGCACGGTCGACGCGATCGGGCTGCACCTCTACCCTGCGCCCACCGCCGGGCCGGAGGCGTCGATCGCGTTGCTCGGGCAGGCTCGGCGCATGCTCGCGGCACGCGGGATCAGCAAGCCGGTGTGGTGCACCGAGCTGAACTACGGGGCAAGCTTCGGGCCGGCCGGCTCGCCGCCGGTGGGCTACTCGGCGGCGCGGGCTTCGGCGTACGTCGCCCGGGCGTTCGTGCTGGCCGCGCAGAACGGCGTCGCTCGCGTCTTCTGGTACGGCTGGGACACCCCGGGGACCTCGGGGATCGCGATGAGCCGGGGTGGCGTGCCCACCCGGGCGGCGACGGCGTACGCCCGCGTCCGCTCGTGGCTCCTCGGCTCGCGGATGGACGGCTGCTCGGTCGACCGCTCGGGGACCTACACCTGCCGGATGCTGCTCAAGGACCGCAGCCCCGCGCGGGTGATGTGGAACCCGGAGCGGGCGGTCCGGGTGCGCACGCCCTCGTCGACGCGGACGACGACGCCGCTGAGCGGGACCGTGACCCGCGAGAGCGGCGCGCGGACGTTGCGGGTCGGGGGTACGCCGGTGCTGATCCGCACCGCGCGCTGACTCCCCTCACCCGCGCCCCGCTCACGCGCAGGGGCCGCGGCCGACGCGCGAGCGGCGGCCACGGCCCCGGCTGCGCTGGGGCCGCTCCCTAGAAGCGGCCCCAGCGGCGGTCAGTACGTCAGGATGATGACCGTGCGCCGGTTCTTCGCGCGGCCGGCCGGGGTGTTGTTCGTCGCCCGCGGCTGCGCCTCGCCCCGGGTGACGACGAGCGGCTTGGCCGCGGTGCCGCGCACGAGCAGCGAGCAGACCGAGTTCGCGCGCCGCTTGCCGAGCGCCAGGTTGGTGGCGGAGCTGCTCACCGAGTCCGTGTAGCCGATGCAGGTCACGGTCTTCACCGCGCCGAGGTCGCGCCGCACGGACGCCAGCCACCTGCGGTCCGTCGCCTTGACCGTGCTCGAGCCGTAGCCGAAGAGCGGGACCCGCGCGAGCTTCACCGTCTTCGCGACGACCTTCGCCGACGCGTACGCGCGGTGCCCGCCGGTCACACCGCGTCGGGTGACGACCGCGTTGACGCGCATTGCCGTGCCGCCGGGCTGGGCGGACAGGCTGCGGCCGAGCGCGTTCAGCGTCACCGGGACGTTCACGCGGGCCGTGTTGCGGGTGGCCGCGACGGAGGCCTTGCCGGTGCCGAGGACGACCTGGCGGCCGCTGACCTTCGCGGTGAGGGTGACCGTGCAGCCGGTAATGCGGCCGGTCGACAGGACGCAGGTGACCGGCACCCTGCGCCGCGTGGTGCCGGTCGCGACGGCCGGCTTGCCCGTACGGATCGAGGCCTTGGCCGGGGTCACGCCGGGCGCCGGCGCCACGGGGGCGGGAGCAACCGGCGCTGGGGCGGCCGGAGCGGGGGGAGTCGGCGCGGGAGCCGCCGGGACCGGGGCCGCGGCGGTCACGACCGCGGTGTAGGTGCCGATCACGGCCGCGTTGGTGGCGTCAGTGACGCGGTAGCGGACCGAGGTGGCGGTGCCGGAGAAGCCGGGGGCCGCGACGAAGGAGATGGTGCCGGTCGCGGTGTCGAGGGCGTACGTCCCCTGGCCCGCGATGGTCACCACGGTCGCCGGGTTGCCGCTCGCGTCGAGCAGGGTGATGCCGCCGCCCGACGGGACCGGCACGGTGACCGTCTGGTTGCTGACGCC
Source organism: Motilibacter deserti (assembly GCF_011250635.1). GTDB lineage: Bacteria > Actinomycetota > Actinomycetes > Motilibacterales > Motilibacteraceae > Motilibacter_A > Motilibacter_A deserti. Next base: position 12,586 of record NZ_JAANNP010000010.1, on the reverse strand, counting down.
CGGCCCGCTCGTGCCGACCGAGGTCGGCGGGACGGTGACGGGCAGCTTCAGCGTCCGGATCGTGCCGTCGGGCGCGACGCCGGCGGCGATGAACGTGTGGCCGCCGGCCGGCAGGCTCGCCGGCACAGTGACGGGGAGGGCGAAGTTGCCGTGGGCGTCGGTCGTCGTCGAGCCGAGGTCGATCGGGTCGGAGTAGACCGTGACGCGGGCGGTGGAGTACGGCGCAAAGCCGGTGCCGAGCACGGTGATCTGCTGGCCGGGCGTCGCCATCGTGATGGCACCGCGGTCGGTCGTGAGCGTGAGGTCGGTCGCGGGCGGGGTAACCGGCACCGGAGGCGCGGTCGGCGTGACCTCGTTGGACGGCCCGGCCGGGTCGGAGTCGCCGTTCGCGGCGGTGTGGGCGACGACGGTGACGGTGTACGGCGTCCCGGCCGTGGCGCCCAGCACGCAGCTGGTCTGCGCGGCCGAGGAGGTCGAGCAGGTCGCGGGCCCCGGGTTGGCGTACGCGGTGTATCCGGTGATGTTGTCGGCGTTCGCCGCCGTCCACGACGCGATGACCGAGGAGACGCCCGCGGTGGCGGTCACGGCGCCGGGAGCGGCCGGTGCGGCAGGCACGACGGGCTCCTCGCCGCCGGTGGCCCACAGGCCGGCCCCGACGGCGTTCAGCGCACGGATGAAGATCCGGTAGGGCGTGCCGTTGGTGAGTCCGGTGATGGTGCCGCGCAGCCGGCCGTCGGGGAGGGTCGTGACGGACAGCGGGGACACCTCCTCCTCACGCCACGAGTACTCGTAGCCCGTGATCGGGCTTCCACCGTCGGTCGCCGGCGCGGTGAAGGTGACGACGGCGCTGCGGTTGCCCGGCGTGAGCTCGACGTCCCGCGGGGAGCTGGGCCTCCCGAGCGGCGTGAGCGGCTGCGACGGCTCCGAGGCTGCGCCCGTGCCGGACGTCGTCACAGCTGCCACGGTGAACGTGTAGGCCGTCCCGTTGGTGAGCCCCGGGACCGTGAACGTCGTGTCCGCTGTGTCCGTCGTGACGGTGGGCTGGGCGACGCCGTTGACGTACGGGGTGATCTCGTACTTGGTGATGTCCTGGCCGCCGGTGTCGCTCGGGGCGCTCCAGGTGAGGGTCACCGACGCGTCGCCCGCGGTGCCCGTGACGGCCGTCGGGGCTGCCGGCAGGGCGCAGGGGTTGAAGGTGATGCTGACGAACCCGTTGCCGGTGCGGCTCGTGGTGCCGTTGAAGGCCACATCGCCGACCGCGTAGTTCGACCCGCCACCGCCGCCGCCCGCGGCGTACCCGACGTAGTTGTAGCCACCGCCGCCTCCGCCGAAGAAGCCGCCGCCTCCACCGCCGCCGCCGGACCCGTTGTCGTCGGGGAAGCCGCCGCCCTTGCCGCCCTGCCGCAGCGCGCCGCTCTGACCGCCTTGGCCGCCACCGGCGCCCGTGTGGTCGGGGGCGGCGCCCTTGCCGGCGAACCCGGTCCCTTCGAAGATCTCGCCGTCCGTGCCGTCGCCGCCACTCGCGCCGCCGTTGCCGCCGCTGCCCGGTGTCGCTGCGACGCTGACCGCGCCGGCGAGCGGGGGCAGGTTGACCTCGCTCCCGGCGCCGCCACCCCCGGCGGCGAAGACGGCCCAACCGGCGAACTCCACGACGGACGCGCCGCCGCCGCCGGACCCGCTCACGTTGTTGAAGCTGCCGTCGGCGAGCCCGCCGGAGCCACCGCTGGGCTCACCGCCGCTGTAGCCGCCGATGCCAGGCATGAACCCCGACGCGGCACCGCCCACCTCGCCGACGGAGACGGTGTAGCTCTCGCCGGGGGTCACGGCGAGAGTGGTCGTGACCTCGCCGCCCAACCCGCCTGTGGCGGGCGCGCCGGCCACGGCTCCACCCTGGCCACCGATGGCGGTGACCGTCGCACTGCAGACGCCTTGCGGCACCTGCGGGGTGTAGCGGATGTTCGGGTCCGTGAAGGTGATCGGCTCGGCGACTGCAGCCGACGCTGTGCCTGCGCCGAGCGCTCCGGCGGTGAGGCTGCCGGCGGTGAGCGCGAACGCCGCAGCGATCGCGCCTCCGCGTCGACGCGCGCGCACCGGCGCGAGCGCGTCGTTGGACGGGGTTCCGTGCACGTGCACTTCCTTGGGGCTTGGCGAGGGCCTCGCTGAGGCGCACCCCCGGTGGCGGTGGCCGTGGTGTCCCACGGTCGTTGTGGGGTTGCAGCGCGTGACCTTACCAGGACAATGCGTCACAAACCTGAGGGCTACTGGGTGGTCTGCCCCGGTTTGGTCGTACGTTGTGCGACCCGGGCGGCGGAGGCTCGCAGAGCTTGCACCGCGGGGAGGGAGGGGACCGCGGGTCGCGAGCGCCCGGGCGGCTCCTCAGGGCTCGCGGAGCTGCCGGCGGCGCGCGAGGACGCCGGCCGGTGCACATCCGGCTTCGATGATGTCGGCATCCCCGTTGCCGACCTCGACACCGCCGTGGCGTTCTTCGGTGGGCTCGGGCTGGAGGTCGAGGAACGGGCCTCCGTCGAGGGCGATTTCCTCGACACCGTGATCGGCATCCCCGACTCGCGCACCGGCTCCCCGCCCGACGGGGGCAGCCTCATCGAGCTCTGCAGCTTCGTCCGCGCTGTGCCGGCGCCAACTCGCCGGCCGCGATGGGCAAGGAGCTCGGGCTGCACAGCGCCGCGTGCGAGGTGGACGACCTGCAGGGGGTCGTCGAGTCGCTGGCGGCGCGGGCAACGGTCTCGCCGGCGGTGTCGGGAAGCGCGAGGGCGTGTGGCGGACGGGGTACGTGCTGGGCCGGAGGGATTCAGCGTGGCGTTCGCGGAGCGGTTGGTCGGGGGTGTTCGCCCGCGCTTGCCTCGAGCTCGGACTACTTCCGTCGGAGGCTCAACGCCAGGACCCAGACGCTCACCCCCACGATGATCGCCGCGAAGGCGAGGAAGTAGACCTCCGGGTTCTCGGCTTGCTCGATCGCCAGCACCGTCATCTGCTTCCCTCCGGTGGCCATCCCGCCGGCCGCACTGGCGCGCTGCTCGTCACGTCATCTTTCCGGGTCAGGCGCAGCAAGCGCGGCGCTTGCTGTCGGCGTCCCGTGCTCGTTGCGAGGAGTGGGAGCGGAAGCGCCGCGA
>NZ_JAANNP010000010.1:0-9429 GCF_011250635.1 Motilibacter deserti | reverse complement strand
GGGTGTACAGACAGCGATGCGACGGAGCAGGTGCCCGCACCTTCGGGCACGCCGACGGTGGAGCAGTTTCTCGAGATGATCCCCTCGCCGGAACGCCTCGAGCAGGAGGCTTGTCGTCTGGCAGTCGTGGGTGCCACCTGCCCGCTCTCGCCCGGTTCCGCTTCAGCGCCAACGCGATAAGCAGTGCGACACGTCCGGAAGGCGGCTGGCACTCGACCCGCGGCATTTCCGGATGACCGGCTCCTCGGGCAGCCTCCCGGGTGCCGTCGCACCCCGCGCAGGTCCTCTAGGACCAGGTGTAGCCGCGCAGAGCGCCGAGCGCCGCCAGTGCTGCGCAGCCGACAATGCCCCACAGCATGAGTTGCCATCTGCCCCACAGCAGTCCGGCGGCGAGGGCGGGCGTGCCCAGGAGCAGCCCGGCGAAGGCCATCCACCGAGCCGCCAGACCGTGATTGACGGGCTCGCCGGAGTTGAAGCTCCCAGCTCCCACGATGCCGCCCGCTATGAAGGCGATCAGAGCACCGACGAGGCAGGCCAGCGTGACGGTGCCCAACGTGACGGCGCGCCATAGGTCCCGCTTGTCCCACAGCGGCGTGTACGTGGGATTCTGATTCTTCTCGGTCGCGCGGGTCACGATCACAGGCTCGCCCTTGGCCGGCGGCGTCGCGTGAGTCGCCGTACTCAGGTCTTGACTGAACTCGCGCTTCTCCATGCCGGCCGCGCCGGCTTGCCGCACACCGCCGAGGCGTGGTTGCGGCCGCCTCTCGTCGGCGGTACCGGGACGCCCCACCAGCGGCATGAGCGTGCGAGTTCGCGTGCGTCACGTCTCTGCATGATTGTGCAGCCCAGAGACAGGGTCGGCTCGCTGCGCGAACGGGGCGGGGCGCGCACAGCTGTTGCCCGAATGCCGATCCTCGACCGGGAGCCTCTCGGACGCGCCCGTGAGCGGACGGGGGCATGTTCGGCGTATCGAGGGGCGCCGTGAGATCCCGCGCGACCTTGCGGCCTCGGGCCGCGTCTACTTGACGTGACCATTCGAGCGACGCAGCCTCCGGCAGGCTGGCGGGCGACGTGACCGAAGCAGAGTTCGAGCAGCTGTACGCGGCCTGCGCGCCGCGGCTCGTGCGCGCTGTCTATGCCGTGACCGGGGACATGAACGAGGCCCAGGACGTCGTCAACGAGGCCTTCATGCGGGCCTGGGCCGCGCGGCGCAGCCTGGGGCGCGTCGATCAGCCCGAGGCGTGGCTGCGCACTGTTGCAGTGCGGCTCGCTGTGAGCCGCTGGCGCCGCACCCGCACGGCGGCAGCTGCATGGCTGCGCAAGGACATCGCTGAGGCGGTGCCCGAGGTGTCGCCGGACAGCGTCGCACTGGTGGCCGCGCTGCGCCAGCTACCCGACACGCAACGGGTGGCGGTCGTCCTGCACTACTTCTACGACCTGCCTCTTGCACGGATCGCCACCGAGACGAACAGCTCGCTAAGCGCCGTGAAGTCCCGCTTGTCCCGCGCCAGGACCACGCTCGCCGTGTTGCTCGCCGACCCCGCACCCCAGGAGCCCTCCCGTGCCTGACCCCGATCTGACAACCGCCTTCCACCGCCTCGACGAGGAGCTGGCCCGTGCCCGGGCCGCACACCCGGCCGCAATCTCGCCCCTGGTCCGGGCCCGGGCCCGCCGACAGCGACGGCTCGCCGCTACGGGCGGAGGACTCGCGGTCGCGAGCATCGTGGCCGGAGTGAGCGTCACCACCGGCGCTGCGCCGCAGGGAGGCGGCACCTCGCAGTCTGAGCTGAGCGCCGGCGCCTCGACCCCGCAGACGCCGCTGCCTGTGCCCACCGCATGCGCGGACCCGACGTCGTATGACATTCCGGCGACCGAACCTGACCGCGTGCTGCAGTTGAGCGCCGGCACCGGCGCTCTCAGCGCACTGCAGCTGACCCCCGCCGACCTCGGCGCTGGCTGGGCCGAAGCCCCCACAGGCACCCTGATCGGCGCGCTGCCCGGCTTTCCCAACTCCGGCAGCTACGCCGACGTCGACGCCCGGTCCCTGCGTACGGACCAGAACGCCGCCTCCGCCAGCTGGACGATCCACCAGACAACCGTGCAGATGAAGCCCGGCCAGGGCTCCGCGAGCTGGCAGGAGGTCACGGACCGGCTGCTCTGCACCACGCCCGAACACGCGGTGCGCGTGCTCGACGCCGGCGAACACGCGGGCGCGCGGTGGCTCGTTGTGCGCCACACCTTGCCCACCAAGGTGACTCGTGACCGCGGCAACACCCTTCCTGACGGCCCTGCCGTCACTCAGTGGCGGGTGATCGTCAACCAGGGGGACCTCCTCACCATCGTCGACGTCGACCGGTGGGGCGGCGGGGAGTTCATCAACTCGGAGCTTCCCACCCCCTGGGCGCAGGCGCTCGCAAGAGCCACTGTCGCTCGCCTGACCGGACAAGCGCCCAACCCGATGCCCACCCTTCAGTAGCGACCACTGGAAGCCGGCCCTTTCAGCAGCAAGGGGCGGCACTGCAAGCCTGGTGGGGTGTGGTCGTTCACCATCCCGGAAGGGGAACGGCCTACAGTGACGCCACATGTCAGGGACAGGCCGGGGTGCTTTCGACGGCCTGCCATCGGTTTGCTCCGTCCGGCGAACAATCCCGCTCGGGTGCCTTCTGCGGATGCGGCCGTCACCGGCTATCGCGCACTCGGGCTGAACGTGTAGCGGGTGGCGTAGAGCCTCCGTCCACCGGTGCCCGTATGTTCATCCGCCGCAGACGTTGCCGATCATCAGCACGACCGGGCGAGGCGCACGCGCCGCGACGGCGGCATGGTCGCGCGTCCCCGCGCGCACGGCGGCATGGTCGCGCGTCCCCGCGCGCACGGCGGCATGAGCGTGCATGGACGGGCTGAGGCATGCTGAGGCTGTGCGTTGGCCTCTGGATGCTGAGGCTTACGAGCGGGTGTGACGGACAGCGTCCACCTCGAGGAGGTGGGCGCGTGCGTATCCGAGCCGCTGGCGCCCTTGTCGCGTGCGCGGCCTTGACCACCGGCTGCGGCGGGGACGGCGTCGTCGGGGCCGTAGGCGGTGGCGCGACCTGCGTTGCGAACTACCCCTACTACCGCAGCGTGCCCGAGCTCGTGAGTGCCAGTGACGTCATCGTCGTCGCCGTGCCGGGCACGCAGGAGGAGCGAGGCATCGACTACGGCAGCGGCTCGGAGGAGGACCACCGCGTGTGGCCTCTGGAGGTCCGGCGCGTCCTGCGCGGTGAGGTTCCTGCCGGTGCCCCGCTGGAGGTGAAGCAGATGAGCTGCAGCGACGAGCCCCGACTCAAGCAGGGCGAGGCGCAGCTCCTCTTCCTGGGCACTTACCCGGACACTCCCGGGATGCCCGCGTCACTGATCAACCCTGAGCAGGGGCAGTACGTCCTGGACGATGCCGGCATGCCCCGGCCCGTCAGAGATAACCAGCTCCGCCCCGGCATGGACGAGGTTGAGCGGCTCTCGCACTCGATTCCAGCCCGGTGACGTAAGCACCTGTCCTGTGGCTGGGCGACCCTGACCCCTGCAGAGTTGCGCTCATCGGCACGACCCGATGGCCAGCGCGCCGCGACGGCGGCATGACCGGATGCCGTCGCAAAGCGGGAACGAGAGCAGAACCTTCTGCTGTGCTGGCGCGTGGTAGTCGTGTGAGGGTGACGGGGGATGGCCAGGACTCGGAGCGCGCGTTCGAGGAGTTCGTGCTGTCCGTCTCACCCCGGCTGCTGGTAATCGCGCGCCTGGTGTGCGGTGATGAGCACCGCGCCCAGGATCTGACGCAGCAGGCGCTGGTCGCGGTGTACCGGCACTGGGGCAGGCTGCGGGAGGACCCGTTCGCCTACGCGCGGCGATCCGTGGTCAACGCCAACGTCTCCTGGTGGCGCAAGCATCGCCGCGAGGTGCTGACCGACGGCGAGGGTCTGGACTACGCGGTCGTTGACGGCGCCGATGGGCTGCTCGCGGCCCGAGCACTCGCAGCGGCGATGTCGGGCCTGACTTACCGGGAGCGGGCGGTGGTGGTGCTGCGCTACCTCGAGGACATGACCGAGCGGGAAACAGCTCACGAGCTGGGCATCGCAGTCGGCACCGTGAAGAGCACGACGGCCCGGGCGTTGCGCAAGCTCAGGCTGTCGCCCGAACTCGCCACCGTTGATGCACCGGAGAGGGCTCGATGATGACCGAGGAACGGCTACGTGAGCTGTACGCCGGGGCGGTGCAGGCGACAACTGCGGTCGACCCCGGCCGTGTGGTGAAGGCCAGCAGGCGCAGGCGCCGACGTGAGCGGGTGCTCGCGTCGACGGCCGCGCTGTCCGTTGGATGCGCGGTCCTCGCCCTGGCCCAGCTGGAGCTTCAGACGGCCCGTGGACAGGACGGCGTCACCGGCGCACGGTCAGGCGATGGTGGAACCGACCGCACGACACAGGGCGTGGACCTCCGGACGCGGCTGGGCATCCCGGCGACGGCCGACCCAGGCAGCTACATGCCGGGCGACATGCGCGTCCCGGCCGGGGAGATCGCCGATCTCGGGCATGGTGCCGCTGCGTACGTCAGCCGTGCGGGCCTGCTCTGCCTCCAACCCAACCCCTCCAGCTTCGGGTGCAGCCACCCCAGCGTGCAGCGCCCGTCCGTGTCCACCACGCCCGACGGAGCTGGTCTGGTGACCGGCGTCGTTCCCGCTGCGGCCGCGACGGTCAGCATCACGTGCTCCGACGGTGTGGCCCGTGTCGCCGTGCCGCAGGCCGTCGACGGGCTCGTCGGGTTGAAGGTCTACGCCCTACCCGTGCCTGCGATCGCGGGTTCCGGACCTGCGACGACGCCGGCCGAGATCCAGCGCCGTGCTGAGCAGGTCTTACGACAGTCACGCGCCACCCGGGCCCAGGCCTACGACGCAAACGGGAACACGCTCTGACCGCGGCATGTCCGGATGCAGCCGGGCGAGTCGGGCTGTGTATGAACATGCAGTGGCCGTCGGTGTACGAGGCGCGAGCAGGTCCTGGTGGGGTGCCCGTCAGCGGAACGTCCAACGAGATGTGGGACAACGTCAGCGCCGCAATTGACCCCGTCCCACCCACAGACGGATACTGGCTCGGATGTGTGACCGAGGGGTTACTGCATGAGACAGCTTCCGGCTTCTATAGGTACCGCCGCGCCGGGCAAGGCTCGGGACGCCGGCACGACAAGGCTCCCTCGGCCACCGACGCGGCGGAACGCCGAACCGGCCGCCGGGGCGGTCGAGGTGCTCCGGCTTCAGCAGATGGCAGGAAACCGCGCCGTCGCTCAGCTACTCAGAGGTTCAGCGGTGCCTTCAACCACCGCGAGGCCCGCTCCGCGGCCTGACAACGTCCCCGCCGTGCGGCGCGAAGCACCTCCCGGGACCTACGACTCCGTGACTGGCGCCGCCGCGGGTGTTCGGGCACCGGTGCAACGGCTCGTCGGAGTGGCGTACACCTCGGAATCGGCCATCGATTTCTACAATCTCTTGGCCATCGACTACGCGATCCAGACGGGCGGAACGCCTCCCGTCAAGCTGCTCGCCGCAGCGACACCGGCGGAGATTGCGGGGCAACCGACCCTCTACATCGTCGCGCACGGACTCCAGGGAAGCGCGGGGCACTACAACGCAGACGAGATCGCCGGACTGATCAGCGGTGCCGTGAGCAAGCATAAAGGTGTCGTTGCCCTGAGCCGCGTCGTCTTCCTAACCTGCTGGGCCGGAACGTCGCCCCCGGGCGGTGAGAGCGTCGTCGATGCGGTTGCGAAGGCTCTCAGTAGCTACAAGGGCATCTCCGTCCGGGGTCCCAAGGGAGCATCCATTCTCCACCGGCTCGCGCTTGGTGGGGACGCTGTCGTCGTGGACAGCACCCGCCAAGGGATCAAGCGGGCCGCGGGCGCGACGGGGAGTGGCCCTGCTACGACGACAACGGCCGGGATAACCAAGATGACTAATGCATTCGCGATTCAGGCCGAAAAGCGAAAGAAGTACGGTCCGTCCACTGAGGAAGAGAAGGCCATCATGGACGCTCTTGCCCAGCCGGACATCGTTCGGCGAGCCGAAGCCGCGACGAAGGCCACAGCACCGTTCGTGGCGAAATTCGTGCGAAGCCTGGACCGGTATCAGCTTGTCATCAAGCGAGGGGATGACTGGTCAGACCGGGTGAGCTGACCAGTCATCTGCTCCGCACTATGTCGATGTCACGCCGGCGTACTCGGCTCACCGCGACGCCGCATGCGTCAGGCTGACGTGAGACACCTCCGGTAGAACAGCTCCCTCTGCACAGGGCGAGAACAGGGAAGATCACGATGACTATGACGCCTGCGGCCCTGCGGAGAGCGTTCGCTGATGATGCGGCATGAGCCCACGATTGGAGCGCCCGCGGCGGCAGACGTTCACCGCCGAGGACAAGCTGGGGATCGTCGCGGAGTACGAGGCGGCCTAGCCGGGTGCTAAGGGCGCGATGCTGCGCCGGAAGGGGTTGTGCTTCTCGCACGTGGTGGTGTCGCGCCGGGCCCGAGACGCCGGCGGGCTCGCCGTCTGGGGTTCGCTTGTGAGAAATCACTCGAAGGATTCGCCCGGTGGCCGCGCCCACATCGGAGGCCCGCGGTCACTCAGGTGTGTCTTACCACTCTGGTGGAGTCCACTCACTCACAGAGCCAAGTCGTCGCCAGCCAGGTCTCCCACGGCACGTTGTCTTACGTCAACAAAGATGAATAAGACCGATTGCCGGTCGCGCGACGGGCGACAGACAGGACCGACGCGGACGTTCCTAAGGCTTGGTAATTATCGTCGTACGACACATCAGGGGAGCGTCCCGTTGAGGGAACCGCTTGCGCGAAGCACCTGGTCAGGTCGTCGGCGTCGCGGTGGCACCTGGTGGTTGTCGCGTGAGACCCGCCCCGTGAACAACCCGCTCGGGTGCCTCCTGCGGGACGCCCTGCCTCCAGCCGCTGAGCGCTTCGGCCGAAGATGCAGCGGCACCAGCGGACGTCTGGCTGGATGCTCGTACCAGCGCCCGCATCCCCATCCCGCGGTGGGCACGCCCTGTCTTCGGCAAGACCGTAAGACTCTGGCTGACCCCGAACCCGACTTGATCGATTGGCGCAGAGGGCTGCCCCAGCAACCACCGCGGACAACTGCCTCCAGACGACGCGCGCCTGCCGTCGGCGCTGGAGCCCCAGGCGCCCGAACACCAGCGACTACCGCGTACGCCGAACCTCAGCCGATTCCACCGACTTGCGCTCTCTCAGCAACCGCTGCACGCACGCCTCCACCTCGTCGAGCACCCGGTCGAGATCGCTGAGGTCGAGCCACTCGTGCCAGACGCCACGAGTCCGCCGCCACCAGCGCCCATAGCCCGGGGTCGAGACAGCGATGTCCTCGTCCAACCCGTCGAACCACACGTTCACCGGCTCGGGCACCCCCGGCATCTGCACCCGAGTCCCCCAGCCGTACACCGCTCCCTGGCCGTCGTCCGACTCCCAGAACCGGTCCTCGTGCTCGTACGGGACGCCGAGCTCGGCCAGCACGCGCTCGAGGCGTCGGCGCAGCGCCACCTGCTCGAGCGGAGGATCCGGCGGGGGAAGGTCCGGCACCGGCACAAGCTAACGCCCAGACGACGCACCACAGAGCACAGCAACGACGAGGCATGCGTCGTCCACTGTCACGGGAGCAGCACCGCACGCCGCATGCTCACCGGACGACGGCGCAGCAAACCCCGGCGCGGCGGCGACAGTCAGCCCCGCCCGGCCGCCCGCAGCTCCGCACACTCCCCCGGCCCGGGGACAGAGTCCAAGCCCGGCCCGATCGCCGCCAGCACCAGCCCGGTCGCCAGCGGATCGCGCGGCAGCGCCCCGTGATCGGCCCGGCTGTCGGCGCACACGTCCTGCAGCGGGACGTCGACCGCACCGAGCAGAGAAGCGGAGTCGACCGGCGTCACCACGTCGTCGTACCGGGACCACACCGACACCCACCGCGGCCCCTCCGGCGCCTCGTCCCCGGCGTTCAACTCGGTGAGCACCTCGGAGTTCGGCGCCAGCTGTTGGCAGCCCAACGGGCAGACCTCGTCGTCGCCGAGCAGCACCCCGAGCGCGGCGACCTGCGCGCCGTGGTGGGGCGAGCCCAGCGTGACGATGCGCCGCGCCTTGGTCTCGCCGGCGTGCTCGCGTACCCAGAGCCGGATCGTCACGCCGCCGGCCGAGTAGCCCACGAGGTCGACCGAGTGGGCGCCGGAAGACAGCGCCGCCGTGACCGATGTGTCCAGAGAGGCCGCAGCCTCCCGCAGGTCCCCCCGCCCGTCCCCCGGCAGGTCGACGACCGTCGCGTCGCGCCCGGCGGCCCGGACCCGCTCGGCCAGCGGCTGCAGCGAGGCGGTGGACCCGCCGTACCCGGGCACCAGGAGCACCGGCCCGGGCACGTCCTGCGGGACGACGGGCGGGTCAACCGCAGGCTCGTCGGACCAGGGCTGCAGCACGGCGAGCACGCCCGCACCGAGCGCGACGACGAGAAGGACCGCGAGGCCCGCGAGCAGCCGGCGCACGCGATCAGCCCGGCAGCAGGCTGCGTACCTCGATCGTCTGGTCTCGGCCGGGGCCGACGCCGATCGCGCTCATCGGCGCGCCGGACATCTCCTCGAGCGCCTTGACGTAGGCCCGCGCGTTCTTCGGCAGGTCCTCGAGCGTCTTGGCGCCGGTGATGTCCTCGGTCCAGCCGGGGAAGTACTCGTAGATCGGCTTCGCGTGGTGGAAGTCGGTCTGCGTCATCGGCATCTCGTCGTGGCGGACCCCATCCACGTCGTACGCGACACAGACCGGGATGCGCTCCCAGCCCGTCAGGACGTCGAGCTTGGTGAGGACGAAGTCGGTCGTGCCGTTGATGCGCGCGGCGAAGCGGGCGACGACGGCGTCGTACCAGCCGCAGCGGCGCGGGCGGCCGGTCGTGGTGCCGAACTCGCCGCCGTCCTGGCGCAGCTTCTCCCCGTCGGCGTCGAGCAGCTCGGTCGGGAACGGGCCGGCGCCGACGCGGGTCGTGTAGGCCTTGACGACCGCGACGACCCGGTCGATGCGGGTCGGGGGCACGCCCGAGCCGGTGCAGGCGCCGCCGGACGTCGGGTTCGACGAGGTGACGAACGGATAGGTGCCGTGGTCCACGTCGAGCAGCGTGGCCTGGCCGCCCTCGAGCACCATCGTCGCGCCGTCGTCGAGCGCCTGGTTGAGCAGCAGCGCGGTGTCGCGGACGTAGGGCCGCAGCCGGTCGACGTAGGTCAGCAGCTCCTCGGCGACCTCGTCGACGGTGATCGCGCGCCGGTTGAAGACCTTGACCAGCAGGTTGTTCTTCTGGTCGAGCGAGCCCTCGATCTTCTGCCGGAGGATCTTCTCGTCGAAGAGGTCCTGCACGCGGACGCCGAG
>NZ_JAANNP010000044.1 GCF_011250635.1 Motilibacter deserti | reverse complement strand
GCCGACACCTGGGCGTCCTTCGTCGCCATGACCGACGAGGACACCGGCCTGCCGGCCGACTCGCTCGGCATGGACGGGACGCGCAGCGTGCAGACGTCGACGACGAACATCGGCGCGTACCTCTGGAGCACCGTCGTCGCCCGCCGGCTCCGCCTCATCAGCGAGGACGAGCTCGAGCAGCGCATCGGCCGCACGCTGACGACCCTCGAGCGGATGGAGCGGCACGCGCCGAGCGGCCAGTTCTACAACTGGTACGACATCAACACCGGCGCGAAGCTCACCGTCTGGCCGCCGAGCGGCGCGCCGCTGACGCCGATCCTGTCCTCGGTCGACAACGGCTGGCTCGCCACGGGGCTGCGCGTCGTCCGCGGCTACTCCCGCGAGCTGGCGCCGAGGGCCGGCGCGCTCTACGACAGCATGGACTTCGGGTTCTACTACCGGCCGGCCGTCAACCGCATCCTGTTCCACTACGCCCCCGACACCGGCGACGCGCCCTGCTGCTACGACACGATCGTCAGCGAGAGCCGCATCGCCAGCTATATCGGCATCGCCAACGGCCAGCTGCCCCAGCGGCACTACTTCGGCGCCTGGCGCACGTTCCCCGACAGCTGCGACTGGTCCTGGCAGGAGACCCGCCCGGTCGGGTTCACCCGCACCTACTTCGGCGTCTCCGTGTTCGAGGGCTCCTACCCGTACGCCGGGATGCGCGTCGTGCCCGGCTGGGGCGGCAGCGCGTTCGAGGCGCTGATGCCCGCGCTCTTCGTGCCCGAGGAGAAGTGGGGCCGCAAGAGCTGGGGGCGCAACCACCCGAACACCGTGCAGGCGCAGATCCACCACGGCATGACCGAAGCGCAGTACGGCTATTGGGGGTTCTCGCCGGCCAACAACCCGCACGGCGGCTACCGCGAGTACGGCGTCGACGCGGTCGGTCTCAACCCCGACGGCTACACCTCGAACAACGACAACACCCGCGTGGACAACGGTTTCTCCGGCTGCCCGAACCGCACGACGACCTCCAACCCTCCGCCTCCGGCGTACACCCACGGCGTCGTGACACCGCACGCCGCGTTCCTGGGCCTGCGCTGGGACCGCGAGGCGGTGCTGGACAACCTGCAGCGGCTGCGCGAGGACTTCGACGTCTACTCCGACTGGGGCTTCGCCGACTCCGTCGACGTGCAGGACGGGACGGTGTCGCAGTTCTACCTGTCCCTGGACCAGGGCATCATCATGGCCGCGCTCGGCAACGAGCTCGCCAACGACGTGCTGCGCCGCGCCTTCAGCGGGCCGGACCTGACCGACCTCGTCCGCCCGGTCATCGCCGTCGAGGAGTTCAGCGCCACCGAGCCGTAGGCAGCACGCCGGCCGCCGGGGGCAGCGCATGGAGCTCTGGGAGCGCGCGCCGGCCCTCGACCGTCTCGACGAGCTGCTCGCCGCGAGCGCGACGTCGGGCCGGGTGGGGCTGGTCGCGGGGGAGGCGGGGCTCGGCAAGTCGGCGCTGGTCGCCGAGTTCGCGCGCCGGTGCGGTGACCGGGCGCGCGTGCTGTGGGGCGCCTGCGACCCGCTCGTGACGCCGCGGGCGCTGGGCCCGCTGCACGACATCGCCCGGCAGACGGGCGGCGAGCTGGTCGCCGAGCTCGCCCGCGGCGCGGACCAGGACCGGCTGTTCTCGGCCTTCCTCGACGAGCTCGCCCGCCCGCTGCCGGTGCCGCCGCTCGTCGTGGTCGAGGACGTGCACTGGGCGGACGGGGCGACGCTGGACTGGCTGGCCTTCCTCGGCCGGCGCATCGCCCGCACGACGGCCCTGCTGCTCGTGACGTACCGCGACGACGAGCTCGGCGCCGACCACCCGCTGCGGGGCGTGCTCGCGGCGCTTCCCAGCACGGCCGTACGCCGCATCCCGCTCGCGCCGCTGTCCGCCGCGTGCGTGACCGCAGCTGCCGGCCGGGCCGGACGGGACCCGGGGCTGGTGCAGCGGCTGGCCGGCGGCAACCCGCTCCTCGTGACCGAGCTGCTCGAGGCCGGCGAGGACGTGGTGCCCGGGGCGGTCGCGGACCTGGTGCTGGCCCGGCTGCGCGGGCTGCCGGGGCCGGCGCGCGACCTCGCCCAGCTCGTGTCCGTGCTGCCGACCCGGGCGGACTTCGCGCTCGTCGCGGACGCGCAGGAGCTCGTCGACGAGTGCATCGACGCCGGCGTCCTCGTCGAGCGGGCGGACGGCGTGTCCTACCGGCACGAGCTGCTGCGCGCCGCGGTCGAGGAGTCTCTGTCGCCCGGGCGGCGGCGGGCGCTGCACCGGCGCGCGCTGGCCCTGCTGAGCGCCCTGCCGGAGGTGGACCCGGGGCGGCTGATGCACCACGCGGCGCTGTCCGGCGACACGGCGGCGGTCCTGCGCCACGGGCCGGTTGCCGCTGCGGACGCCGCGCGGCAGGGTGCGCACCGGGAGGCGGCTGCGCACTACCGCGCGGTGGTCGACGCATCGCCGGCGCTGCCCGACGCCGAGCGGGCCGAGCTGCTCGAGCGCTACGCGGCCGAGGCCTACCTCGCCGGGCTGCACGAGGACGCTCTCGAGGGCCGGGAGGCGGCCTTGAGCGCGCGCGAGCGCGCCGGCGAGCCCGCGCTCGTGGGCGAGAACCTGCGCTGGGTGTCCCGGCTGGCCTGGTGGACCGGGCACGCGGTCCGGGCGCGGGCGGCGGGCGCGCGGGCCGTCGTGGTGCTCGAGGAGCTGCCGCCCAGCCGTGAGCTCGCCATGGCCTACAGCAACCGCTCGCAGCTGCACCTGCTCGCCGACGAGCTCGACGAGGCGGTGCACTGGGGGGAGCGGGCCAGCGAGCTCGCCGACCGGCTGGGTGACGTGGAGACCGCCGTCCACGCGACGGTGAACGTCAACACCGCGCGGCTGGCCGACGGCGACCTCGGCGCGCGTGACGCCCTGCTCGCCGCCCACCGCCGCGCGGCTGCGGCTGGGCTCGCCGAGCACGCGGCGCGTGCGCTGGTGAACCTCGCGGGCGTCGTCACTCAGGAGCTGGCCGAGTTCGCGACCGCATCGCCGATCGCCGACAGCGCGCTGGCGTACGCCCGCGCCCACGAGCTCGACCCGTACGTGCTCTGGATGCTCGGCCTCCGCATCGAGCGCGGGGACTGGAGCGGGGCGCTCGCCGACGCTTCCGAGGCGCTGGCCCGCCCCGGGCTGCTCGGGGTCAACGCCGTGCTGCCGCTGATGGTGCGCGGGCGCATCCTCGCCGCGCGTGGTGACCCGCGCGCGTCCGACGTCCTCGACGAGGCCGCCCGCGAGGCGGCCCGGGTCGGCGACGCGCAGTGGGTCGCGCCCGTCGCCGAGGCTCGCTCCGAGCACTTCCTGTGGCGCGGCGAGGAGGAGCGCGCCCGCGCAGAGGCCGCGCACGGGCTGCAGCTGGCCCGGTCGGTGAAGGAGCAGCCGTTCGTCGTCGGGCGTCTCGCCTACTGCCTGTGGCGGGCCGGCGGCACGGGCCCCGTCCCGGCGAGCGCGGCCGAGCCGTACCAGCGCATGATCCGCGGGGAGTGGCGGGCGGCGGCCGACGACTGGGCCGGACGCGGCGCTGTCTACCTGCAGGCCCAGGCCCTCGCGCTGGGCGACGACTCTGCGGTCCGGCAGGCGCTGCAGATCCTGGAGGGCCTCGGCGCCGAGCAAGCGGTGCGCCACGTGCGGGAGCAGGTACGCCGCCGCGGCATGGCGGTCCCGCGCGGCCGGCGCGCCACGACGGCCGCGAACGCCGCCGGGCTCACGCCGCGCCAGGCCGACGTCCTGGCCCTGCTGGCCGACGGGCTGTCGAACGCCGAGATCGCCGACCGGCTGACCCTGTCCGCCAAGACCGTCGACCATCACGTGTCGGCCGTGCTGGCCAAGCTCGGCGTCACCAGCCGGGGCCAGGCGGCAGCCCTCGCCCGGGAACTGGGGGTACGCCCCCCGAGCCAAAGATAGGGAGTTCTCCCGAGGCACCCGGGGGCGCTCGCTCCTACCTTCGAGACATCGACAGAGCACCGCGGCCGAAACGCGGTTCGTGCTTCGACTTCTCTTCCGAACCCTTGGAGCTCAGACATGCGCATCCGCACCGGCCTGGCCGTCGCCGCCCTGGCCACCGCCCTGTCCGCACCGGCCGTGCTCGTCGCGGCGTCGCCGGCGTCGGCCGCCCCTTCCTCCGCCTCGCTCGCGATCCTGCCGAGCGCCTACGCCGACCACCACCGCGTCCTCGTCAGCGGCCACTTCGACGGCTCGTCGAGCTACTCGCTCGTCACGTTCTCGCTGAAGGGCGACGACGGCTGGGCCACGCCCGACCTCGGCTTCACCCGCAACGTCGTCGCCGTGGACGGGGACTTCTCCTACGAGGCGCTCGTCCACCGGTCCGTCCTCGACGAGGACTACGGCGTCCTCAACACGGACGAGGTCTTCGCCCGGGTCACCTCTCCCGGCGACTCGTCGCTGCGCACCAACACCGTCCTCGGCAAGTTCTGACCGCCTTCACCACTTGCAGGCAGACCCACAACCCCAGGAGAACATCCCATGCGCATCCGCAAGAGCCTCACCGCCCTCGCCCTCACCGCGGCCATCGCCGCCCCGGCCGCCCTCGCGACCGCCGCCCCCGCGTCGGCGATCGACTCGTACGCCGCCATCCGCGTGCAGGCCAGCAGCACGAGCCCGGGCTACTACGACGTCATCGTCTACGGCTACGTCAACAACGCGCCGCCCTACTCCTACGTCACGATGTCGCTGAAGGGCGACGATCCGTGGTCCGACGACGACCTGGGCGTCCGCGGCTACACGCAGTCGGAGTACGGCCACTTCTCGATCAAGGTGACCGTCCCGAAGCCCACCCTCAACGAGGACTGGGAGGGCTGCGACGAGGTCTACGCCAGCGTCTCGTCGTCGACCGGATGGAAGAAGAACACGCCCAACCACACCGGCTGCTACTGACGGCGCGCCGAGGCCGGGGGCACCGTCCGTCCCCGGCCCGGCCCTCTATCGTCGGCAGCAGCATCGGGAGCGGCATCGGTTCGGGAGAGGCGGGCGCATGACCACCACCGGAGTCGCAGCAGGCGTCCCCTACGTCGCCGTCCCGCCGTCCACCCCGCGCCCGGACGCGCCCGTCGTGCTGGTGTGGCACCTGCTCGACTCCCCGCGCACCGAACGCGCGATGGCGGCCGCCCTGCCGCTGGCCGACCTCGACGCCTGGCGGGTCTACCTCGGCCTGCCGCTCAGCGGCTCGCGCCTGCCCGAGGGCGGGCTCGACGCGCTCTTCGCCCGCGCCATGGAAGACGTCGTCCGCAACGCGCACCGGCCGATCGCGCTCGGCGCGGTCGAGGAGCTCCCGGCCTCGTACGCCGCCCTGCGCGAGCAGCTCGGGCTCGGCACCGGCCCGGTCGCGCTCGTCGGCGGCTCGCTCGGCGCGGCGGTGGCGCAGCTCGTCCTGCTCGAGGCGGCCCGGCCGCTGGGGCTCGACATCGTGGCCGCGGTGCTCGTGAGCCCGGTCGTGCAGCTGCGTGAGGTGCTCGCCGCCATCGGCCGCGAGCTCGGCGAGTACGTCCTCGACGACGACACCGCCGGGTTCGCCGACCGGCTCGACTTCGTGGCCCGCGCGGGGGAGTTCCCTGCCGCGGGTCAGCCGGCGGTCCGCATCGTCGTCGGCTCCGAGGACGACCTCGAGGGCTTCCTCGCGCCCGCCCAGCGGCTGCGCGACGAGCTCGCCGTGCGCTATGAGGACCCCGACCGGCTCGACCTCGTGACCGTCGCGGGCATGGGCCACGGCTTCGCGGAGGAGCCCGGCCTGGAGCCCGCTCCCCAGACCGAGTGCGCTGAGGTCGTGGACGGGCTGGCGGTCGCGTGGCTGGCACGGTTCCTGGACAGCTAGGCGGCTCATGTTCCTCCGGTCAGCCGCCGCTCCTTGAGATAGAGCTCCGCCATCCGATCGGCGAGGATGTCCAACGTGTCGATGAAGCGTTTCGCCGACCGCTGCTTGCGTCTCTGAGAGCTGAAGAGGATGGACAGCTCAGTGGGGCGAGCACCCAACTGCCCGCAAGTCCGACGTCTGCTTCGGCTTCGCCGATCGGGGCCTGCGCAAGAGCAGTCGCTCGCTCGACCTCACCGGAAGGGGAGGTGAAGTAGCTCGGCGAGAGAGCCGAGATGGTCCGTGACCCGTGGCTCCGTGCCCGACCGCGAATGCCTGCCCCCGTGATGCACGCGCTCGTCGGGTGGCCGTCGCCCACCGGTCAGCTACCGGCAATCCTCGCGACGCCCGACGCCGCTTGGCTGACGGCTCGTGACCAACCCCTCCGTCTCGCGTCGTTCCTTCCTCCTCGGCGGCGCGGCCGCCGGCGCCGGTGTCGCCGCGGGCGGGCTGCTCCTGCCCGGGACCGCGCTGGCCGTCCCCAAGGTCCGGCCCGGCCGCATCGCGTACCCGTTCACCCTCGGCGTCGCCTCCGGAGACCCGTACCCCGACGGGGTCGTCCTCTGGACCCGGCTGGCCGTCGACCCGCTGGCCCTCGACGGCTTCGGCGGCCTGACCGCCGACAAGCACAAGGTCGAGTTCCAGGTCGCCGAGGACGAGCGCTTCACCCGGCTGGTGCGCTTCGGGACCAAGCACGCGCGCCGCGACGAGGGCTACGCGATCCACGTCGAGCTCACCGGGCTGCCGTCCGGTGCCGAGTACTTCTACCGGTTCCGCGTCGACGAGCACATCTCGCCGGTCGGGCGCACGCGCACGGCCCCGGCCACGGGTGCCGCCGTCGCCGCGTTGACGATGGCGTTCGCGTCCTGCTCGAACTACTCCGACGGCTACTTCACGGCCTACCGGCACCTGGCGGACGAGGACCCGGACGTGGTCCTGCACCTCGGCGACTACATCTACGAGGGTGCCGGGGCCGGCTTCCGGCCGCACAGCGGCGGCCGCGAGATCTTCACGCTCGGGGACTACCGGGCGCGTTACGCGCAGTACAAGAGCGACCTGGACCTGCAGGCGGCGCACGCCGCGGCGCCCTGGATCGCGGTGCCGGACGACCACGAGGTCGAGAACAACTACGCCGACGAGATCCCGGACGTGGACCCGCCGGGCCCGACGTTCCTGCAGCGCCGGGCGTGGGCGTACCAGGCGTACTACGAGAACATGCCGTTCCGCCGCGCCTCCACGCCGACCGGCCCCGACATCCAGCTGTTCCGGCGGCTCGGATGGGGCGACCTGGCGACCTTCCACATGCTCGACACCCGCCAGTTCCGCAACGACCAGGCGTGCGGGGACGGCAACCGGGCGGGATGCGCCGAGGCCGCGGACCCCAACCGCTCCATCACCGGGGCGAAGCAGGAGCGTTGGCTGGTCGACGGCCTGCACCGCACGCAGACGACGTGGGACCTGCTCGGGCAGCAGGTGTTCTTCTCGCTGCGCGACCAGACGAACGGTGCGATCGAGTCCTTCAGCATGGACTCCTGGGACGGGTACGTCGCCTCCCGCCAGCGCATCATGCGCGGCTTCGGCGGCGCCGGCGCCGCAAACCCGGTCGTGCTCACGGGCGACGTGCACGCGAACTACGCCTGCGACATGAAGGCCGACTTCCGGGACCCGTCGTCGCGGACCGTGGGGGTGGAGCTCGTGACCACGTCGATCACGTCGGGGGGCAACGGCTCCGACCTCAGCGCCGGCAACCGGACGGCGCTCGCGGAGAACCCGCACATCCGCTTCGCCAACGCCCAGCGTGGCTACGTCCTGACCCGCATCGACCGGACGCAGCTGCGGGCGGACTACCGCGTGGTGCAGCAGGTACGTACGCAGGGCGCTCCCATCACCACGCGCGCCTCGTTCGTGGTCGAGGCCGGGAACCCGGCGCTGCAGGCCGTCTCGGGCCTCTGAGCCCGGCAGCCCGCGTCCGGGGTGTCACGGCCAGCAGGCGGCGAACGCCCGGGCGGGGTTCTCGACGAACACCGCCCGGGCGACCGGCTCGTCGTGCGCCCGAGCGATCTGCGGTCGGATGGTCCGCAGCAGGTGTGCAGGCCCGGGGCCGTCGGCCCGGGACCGCGCTGCGGCGGACGTGGTGTCGCCACCGAGCAGGATCTGTGCCGCGTGCCCCGCGTCCACGAGCGCACGCAGGACCGCCGGTAGCTGCCAGTCGGTGGCGGCGTTCGCTCGGGAGGGGCCGTCGAGCGAGAGGAAGGCCCCCGACCGCGCCACCTCCACGATCGAGGCGATGTCCGGCCTCCTGCCCAGGTGCCCCAGGACGACGCGTCGGGCCGGTACGCCGTGCCGGCCGCAGAGGACGTCGAGCACGTCGGCGGCCGCGGTGCCCGCCTCCGGGTGGACCGCGATCGGGGCGTCCGACGCGTGGTGGGCATCTGCTGCCGCGGCGAGGACGACGCGGGCGTGCTCGTCGACCTGGTGGAACGCGCCGGCGACCTTGATCAGCCCGGCACGCACGCCGGTCTCCGCGATCCCGACCGTGAGCTCGCGGACGAACAGCTCGGCCAGCCCGTCCAGGGCCTGCGCCAGCCGCTGCGGCAGATAATGGGCGGCCCGGTGCAGCCCCGTGGCGGCCACGACATGCACGCCGGAGGCCGTCGACAGAGAGCGCAGGTGGTCGGCGCCCCTTCCCAGGCCTGCGGGTGTCCACTGCACGAGCGAGTGCCCGCCCGCCGCGCGCCAGCTGTCCAGCTCACGCTGCGCCGCGCGTACGTCAGTGAGCTCCTGCCCGGGAAGCAGGGGGGTCCGCAGGAAGAGGTGGTCGTGCGCGTCGCACACGCCGAGCTCGGAGGGCGCGAGGTCTCCGGTGACGGTGCGCACGGCTCCCGCCCCCATGCTCATGACGCTTCGCCGGTCCCGTTCCCGGTCCCGGTGCCGGTGGCGGCCGAGCGCAGTGCCGCGAGCGCGCGCGGCGTCCCGACGTACGGCGCAAGGTGGACGAAGACCTCCACCACCTCCTCGCGCGACAGCCCGAGCCGCAGCGCGGTCCGGACGTGCCCGACGAGCTGGGGCTCGACCGAGCCGAGCGCCGCGAGAGCAGCCAGGGTCGCGATCTGGCGCTCGCGCAGGGACAGCACGCCGCGCTGATAGGTACCACCGAACAAGCTCGTGATCATCCAGTCGGCGAAACCGGGAGCCAGTGCTTCGAGCCCCGGGACCGTCGCGTCGTACGTCGCGCGGTCCTGCATCACGGCGAGCAGCTCCTGGCCCGCTGTGCGGTCCAGCCTCGCGGGAGCCAGCTCGTCACCGAGCCGTTCGGGCTGCTGGCGGCCGGTCACTCCGGCCTCCCGTGCACGAGGCCGGCGAGGTGGGGCGTCGAGGTGTGGAGCACCTGGTAGCGGTCGCCCTGGGCCGGGGGTGGCTCCTGCGCCCACAGGGTGAACTCGAGCAGCTCCCACCCGGCTGGGTCCACCACGACGGCCGCGCTGTGCACCCCCGGAGCGGCGGCCGTCGTCGTCAGGCGGGCTCTCGCCTCCTCGACGAGCTCGGGCAGCGGCCGGTCCGTCGGTATCACGCGGCTGGCCCGGGTGGCGGCCGTTGCAGGGATGTCGCGGTCCGGGCCGAGCTCGAAGCCGAGCCCGCGCCAGTGCCTCACCACCGGCCGGCCGAAGTCGCTGACGATCCCGGAGAAGGCGGGCCCGAAGAGGAACTCGTCCATTCCCGCCGGGTCGGCCCACAGGTAGAACGGCGCGTACTCGTTGACGGGTGATCCGGCGACCCCCTTCTCGCGGATGGCGTACGCCTTCACGCCGAGCCCGGGAAACGCGTCCGTGCGGTGGCCGCGCTCGGCGACGCGGCGCCTGATCACGCCCATGTCGTAGTCCGCCGGCAGCGGGATCTCGTACTGCATCGCGTGCACGGTCCTGTTCCCTTCCTCGGTCTGGTGAGGGCACCGTACATACCAGTAGGTACAGCAGCAACCGGCTTTTCGCTGGCCCTGGTCGGCGTCCGCTTCCGCCGGGCGCCCTCACCCGGCACCCCGCACCAGAATGAGAACCACGTTGCACCGGTGAAACACGTCCGAGACCGGCGCGCAAACGCCCGCCCACACCCTCGACGGCATGTCCACTTCCTCCGCGCCGCAGCCGCACGGCGCACCCGCGCACCTCGTCGTCGTCGGCAACGGGATGGTCGGCCAGCGGCTGGTCGAGTCCCTGCGGGCGCGGGACGAGTCCGGGCGCTGGCGCGTGACCGTGCTCTGCGAGGAGCCGCGGCCGGCGTACGACCGGGTGGCGCTCTCCTCCTGGTTCACCGGGGCCAGCGAGGCCGATCTCTGCCTCGTGCCCGAGGGGTTCTACGACGGCGACCCGCTGCTCGACCTGCGCGTCGGGGAGTCGGCGGTGGCCGTCGACCGCGCGGCGCGCACGGTCACCACCTCGACCGGGGCGGTCGTCGCGTACGACGCGCTGGTCCTCGCGACCGGGTCCTACGCGTTCGTCCCGCCGATCGAGGGCAAGGACCTGCCGGGCGCCTTCGTCTACCGCACCATCGCCGACCTCGAGGAAATGAGGGCCCACGCCGCCGGCCGCCGGGTCGGCGCCGTCGTGGGCGGCGGCCTGCTCGGGCTGGAGGCGGCCAACGCGCTGCTCGGGCTCGGCCTGGAGACGCACGTCGTCGAGTTCGCCCCGCGGCTCATGGCGGTGCAGGTCGACGAGGGCGGCGGCGCGGTGCTGCGGCGACACATCGAGCGGCTCGGCATCACGGTGCACGCCGGCACGGCGACCGCGGCGCTTCGCCCGGGCGGCGACGGCTCGGTGGCGCGGATGGAGTTCGCCGACGGGAACGGCATCGACACCGACCTGGTGGTCTTCGCGGCCGGCGTGCGCGCCCGCGACGAGCTGGCCCGCTCGAGCGGCCTCACCGTCGGCCCGCGGGGTGGCGTCGTGGTCGACAGCGCCTGCCGCACCGAGGACCCGCGGGTCTTCGCGATCGGCGAGTGCGCCTGCATCGACGGCGGCGTCTACGGCCTCGTCGCGCCCGGCTATGCCATGGCCGAGGTCGTGGCCGACCGGCTGCTCGACGGGGCGTCGGAGTTCCCCGGCGCGGACCTCTCGACCAAGCTCAAGCTGCTCGGCGTGGACGTGGCCAGCTTCGGCGACGCGCACGCCGCGAGCCCGGGCGCGCTGGAGGTGGTCTACACCGACCAGGTCGCCGGGACGTACAAGAAGCTCGTCCTGAGCGACGACGCGCAGACGCTGCTCGGCGGCGTGCTCGTGGGGGACGCGTCGGCGTACCCCGCCCTGCGCGGCCTCGTCGGCGGCCCGCTGCCCGGAACGCCCGAGGAGGTGCTGGTCGGCACGGCCGAGCTCGCCGGGCCGACGGGCAACGCGGTCGTCTGCTCCTGCGCGGGCGTGACCGCGGGCGAGATCACGACGGCGATCTGCGAAGGCGGATGCGCCGATGTGCCTTCCCTGAAGTCCTGTACGCGCGCCGGCACCGGCTGCGGGAGCTGCGTCCCGCTGCTCAAGAAGATGCTGGCGGACGCGGGCGTGCAACAGAGCCGCGGGCTCTGCGAGCACTTCCCGGAGCTCAACCGCGCGGACCTGTTCGACATCGTCCGCGTCCGGCAGGTCCGTACCTTCTCCCAGCTCGTGCGCGAGCACGGCACCGGCCGAGGCTGCGACATCTGCAAGCCGGTGGTCGCGTCGATCCTGGCATCGCTGGGCAACGGCCACATCCTCGCCGGTGAGCAGGCGGCGCTGCAGGACACCAACGACCACTTCCTCGCCAACATTCAGAAGGACGGCACCTACTCGGTGGTGCCGCGCATCCCCGGTGGCGAGATCACCCCCGACAAGCTCATCGTCATCGGCGAGGTGGCGCGCGACTTCGGGCTCTACACGAAGATCACCGGCGGCCAGCGGATCGACCTCTTCGGCGCCCGCGTCGAGCAGCTCCCCGCCATCTGGCGGCGGCTGGTCGACGCGGGCTTCGAGTCCGGCCACGCGTACGGCAAGTCCTTGCGCACCGTGAAGTCCTGCGTCGGCTCGACCTGGTGCCGCTACGGCGTGCAGGACTCGGTGGGCCTCGCGATCGACCTCGAGCTGCGCTATCGCGGGCTGCGTGGGCCGCACAAGATCAAGGCCGGTGTGTCCGGGTGCGCCCGCGAGTGCGCGGAGGCACGCAGCAAGGACATCGGCATCATCGCGACGGAGAAGGGATGGAACCTCTACGTCGGTGGCAACGGCGGCTTCACCCCGCGCCATGCCGAGCTGCTGCTGTCGGACCTGACCACCGAAGAATTGGTCAGGTACGTCGACCGCTACCTCATGTACTACGTCCGCACGGCGGACCGCCTGCAGCGCACGGCGGCCTGGGTGGAGGCGCTCGACGGCGGGATCGACCACCTGCGCTCCGTCATCGTCGAGGACTCGCTCGGCATCTGCGCCGAGCTCGACGCGGCGATGGCGGCCCACGTCGACGGCTACGCCGACGAGTGGCGGGCGGCGCTCGACGACCCGGAGACGCTGCGCCGCTTCGCCTCGTTCGTCAACGCGCCCGGTGAGCCGGACCGCGACATCGTCTTCGTCGTCGAGCGCGACCAGCCCCGGCCCGCGCGGCCGGAGGAGCGCGTGCTCATCGGCGGTCCCCGACTGGAGGTACGCAAGTGACCGCACAGCTCGAAGCCCCCCACACCACCGCGGCGGTCGAGTGGCACGTGGTGTGCCCCGTCGCCCAGCTGCTGCGCGAGCGTGGGGTGGCCGCGCTCGTCCCGGGCGCCGGGCAGGTGGCCGTCTTCCGGCTCGCCGACGGCAGCGTGCGCGTCGTCGGCAACCGCGACCCGTTCAGCGGGGCCAACGTCATGTCGCGCGGCATCGTGGGCACGCGGGCCGGCTCGCCGACGGTCGCGTCGCCGATGTACAAGCAGGTCTTCGACCTCGTGACCGGCCGCTGCCTGGACGACGAGGCGGTGGCGCTGCCGACGTACGCCTCGCGCGTGCACGCGGGCATGGTCTTCGTCGCCGTCGCCGCCCGGTGAGCGCGCTCCTGGCACCTGTCCGGGCCGTCGACGTCGGCGTCCCGGCCGACTGCCCGCTGGTCGTCGCCGCGCACGGCACCGAGAACGCCGACGGGCTGCGCACGGTGCACGCGATCGCCGCCCGGGTGGCCGCCCGGGTGCCGCAGCGGGAGGTGCGCGTCGGGTTCCTCGACGTCGTCGGCCCGTCCGTGGCCGACACGCTCGCCGGCCTCGCCGAGCCGGCCGTCGTCGTCCCGCTGCTGCTCGCGCCCGGCTACCACGTCGACGTCGACCTCCCTGCCGTGGCGGCGGCGGCACCCGCGCCGACGCGCTGCACCGCGCCCGTCGGCCCCGACCGCCGGCTCGTCGTCGCGGCCCATCGGCGCCTGCAGGAGGCCGGCTGGCGGCGCGGTGACGCGGTCGTGCTCGGCGCGGCCGGGTCCTCGTCTCCGCGGTCGGCGGCGGCCACCGCGCAGGCGGTGGCGTGGATGGCCGAGCTCACCGGCAGCCCGGTCGTGGCGGCGTACGCGTCGGCGAGCGCCCCGACCCCGGCAGAGGCCGTCGCCCGGTTGCGCGCCGCCGGCGCATGCCGGGTGGCCGTGGCGACCTACCTGCTGGCCCCGGGGTTCTTCGCCGGCCGCATGCACGACGCCGGCGCGGACATCGTCAGCGCCCCGATCGGGGACGCGCCCGAGGTCGCCGCGGTGGTCCTCGACCGGCTCGCCGGCTGACGCATCGGGCCCTGCCCGGAGCAGGGGATCCGCAGCACACTGAGGGCATGTCGCTGATCGGCGAGGCGGTGAAGATCCGCCGCGAGGAGCTGGGCTGGGGCCAGGAGGAGCTGGCGCGGCGGGTCGGCGTCGGCCAGCAGACGGTGTCGCGCTGGGAGCACGGCCTGGCCGGCCCGCGGCGCGAGCACGTCGCCCGGCTCGCCGACGCCCTGGGGCTGGAGTCCCGGCACCTGCACCGGCTGGCCGGCTTCCTGCCGCCGGAGGAGGCGTCCCCGTCGACCGAGGTCGTGCACGCGGTCTATGCGAGCGTCACCGAGCTCACCGACCAAGAGCTGCTGCTGGTGCTCGACCGGGTGTGGCAGGAGTACCGCCGGCGGCAGGGGCTGACGCCGCCGGGGGTCGCGTAGCCCCCGCCCGTCCGAACGGGACGGAGCTGCGCTGGACGTGGCTCAGCCCGCTCGAGCCGCCGGCACCCGAGCAGGCCCGGGCAGTGCGCACCCGCCTCGGCGGGCTGCTCTTCGACCGGCTGCGCCAGAGCTGGGACCAGTAGCGCCCGGCCCGGCTACACGCGATCCCGCGCCGCGCGCCGGTGCGCCCGCCCGAGCCGTCGGCGCTCGGTGCGGCGCAGCGCACGCAGGTTGCGAGCGGCGAGCCGGTCGCCGGCGCGGACACCGAAGACGAACGCCGCTTCGGCCTCGAGCAGCCGGCGCTGGTCGCGCAGCAGCACGCCGAGGTTGTTGTGGGCGAGGGGCTCGCCGCGCTCGGCCGCGAGCCGCAGGACCTGCTCGGCACCGGCCTCGTCTCCGCGGTCCTCGCAGAGCAGGTTGGCCAGCGCGATCATC
>NZ_JAANNP010000014.1 GCF_011250635.1 Motilibacter deserti | reverse complement strand
CCGGCTCCACTGGCAGCCACGCTCCGACAGCGGCATGCCGGCCAGTGACGCGAACATCCGGCGCAGGTGGTGCTCGGTCGTGCCAAGCTGATTGGCCCACCCGTCCACGTCGACCTCGTCGACGAGGTGCTCCTCGACGAGGTCGACGAGCCGGTTGAGTGCTGCGATCACGGGGCCTCCTCCGGTGACCACTGCGACCGGGAGCAGCTCCCGAGCGCCCGACAATCGCGGTCGCATGCGGTCGGTCGAGCTGGCACTCCCCCGCAGCGCGGGTCGCACCGGACACCCGCGCCCGCTCACACCGCCGCGCGAGCGCTGACGAGGACCCGGTGGCTGCGTTGGCACGTCCCTGAGCCCGAGGCACCGACTGTTGCGCTCGAGGGGGTGGAAGCCCTAGACCTGACCCTGCGCGACCCGCCGGGGCCGCGTGTCCGTCCTCACCGTGGAGGAGACATGCAGCAGCGCCCGACCCTGACCCGCCGCAGCGCCCTGATCGCCGGTGGTCTCGCGCTCACCGGCGCGGTCGCTCCCATGCCTGCCGCCGCAGCCGCCCCGGCGGCCGAGCAGGTCGACACCGAGCCTCCGCCCCCTTCCGGTGAGCGCGGCATCACCAGCGAGCCCTGGGGGGCCACCGCAGACGGCACCGCCGTCACCCGCTGGACACTGCGCAATCACCGTGGCACAACTGCGCGCATCCTCACGCTCGGCGGTGTCCTGCAGTCGATGCTCGTGCCGGACCGGTCGGGCCGGCTCGCCAACGTGGCTCTCGGCTTCGGAACGCTGACGCCCTACCTCACCAACTCGCCCAACTTCGGCGCCGTCATCGGCCGCTACGCGAACCGCATCGCGAACGGCCGGTTCGTCCTGGACGGCGTGACCTACCAGCTGCCGCTGAACAACCGGCCCAACACCCTGCACGGCGGTCCCGTCGGCTTCGCCCGCAGGGTGTGGGGAGCGGCCCTGCCCTTCACGGCCCCCGGGGGCCTCGGCCTGCGGCTGCAATACACGGACCCGGCCGGCGAGGCCGGCTTCCCGGGCACGCTCTCGGCCACCGTCCTCTACACGCTGACCGAGGACGACGCGCTGCGGATCGACTACCACGCGACGACCGACGCGCCCACCGTGGTCAACCTGACCAACCACTCCTACTGGAACCTCGCCGGTGAGGGCTCCGGCGACATCTACGACACGCTGCTGCAGGTGTACGCCACGAGGTACGTGCCGATCAACGCATCCTCGATCCCGACCGGGGGCTTCGCGCCGGTGACCGACACGCCCTTCGACTTCACCACCCCCCGTGCGATCGGGGAGCGCATCCGCAGCTCCGACCAGCAGTTGATCTACGGGCGCGGCTACGACCACAGCTTCGACATCACCGGCGGAGGAGAGGGCCAGCTCGTGCGCGCCGCGCAGGCCACCGACCCTCGGTCCGGACGACGGCTGACGGTGTGGACGACCGAGCCCGGCGTGCAGCTCTACACGGGGAACTTCCTGGACGGCACAGTGCTCGGGACGGGCGGTCAGGCCTACCGTCAGTCCGACGGGTTCGCTCTCGAGACCCAGCATCACCCGGACTCCCCGAACCAGCCGGCCTTCCCCTCCACGGTGCTGCGGCCGGGGCAGACCTTCCGCTCGGCGACCGTGTACGCCTTCACCGCGGTCTGAGCGCCTCCCGGGCCTGCCGCCAGGTCCGGCAGACCGGTCGCGCCGACCGCTGCGTCAGCCCGCTCGCGGTCGCGCCCCCATGGGTCGGTGGCCCGCTCGCCGATCCCCGCGAGCGCAATAGCCGCCCGATCGCTGCGAGCCCGCTCAGTGCTGCCTTTGAGCGCACTGGTCGGCGGGACTGAGTGCGCGCGGTCCAGTCACGACGATGCCTGCAGTTGCGCATGCTCCGAATCGGTCGGTCGACTCATCAGCCTCCCCTAGCAGCAGCACGGTCGGCCCTCGAGCCCGAAGAACCGCCCGGCGGGACGGACCCGGCCGCCCGTTCGGGTGACGCATGGCACAGGGAGAACCGCCGGAGGCCGGCCGTCGTCTTGAGGGGCGTGATGCGAAGAAGACCCGCCCGCCCGGTGGGCGAGCTCGACGACGAGAGGCTGGTGAAGCTGGTCGCCCACGGCGACCGGGCCGCCTTCGAAGAGCTCTACGCCCGGACGTCCCCGTGGCTGCTGCTGCGGCTGCGCCGCCGCTGCTCCGACGAGGACCTCGTCGCTGAGGTCCTGCAGGACTCCTACGTCAGCCTCTGGCGCTCGGCAGGGTCGTTCAGTGCGGACGGCAGTGCCGCGGGCTGGCTGTGGACCATCGCGGCCCGCAAGCTCATCGACGCCATGCGGGCCCGGGCGCGGGCACAGCGGCCGGAGCTCGCGGCCGCCGGGTCCACTCCGTCGGCAATGCCCTCCGCGGAGGACGAGGCGTTGACCCGTGAGCTCGACCCAGGGCTGGCCGCGGCGTGGGCCGGGCTCTCACCGCAGCTGCGCGAGGTCCTGCAGGCGGTCGTGGTCGACGGCCTCACCACCCGGGAGGCATCGACCCTGCTGGGGCTTCCGGAGGGCACGGTCAAGACCCGTGCCCGCCGTGCCCGCATCGCCCTGCGCGACGGGCTGACGACCGAAGGAGGGACCGCATGACCACGTGGCACGCACCCGAAGCCCTGCTGCGGGCCTACGCCGCACAGGCGGCCCCTCCAGCCGCAGCGGTCTCGCTCGAGGCTCACCTCGACACCTGCGCCGACTGCCGCGCCCGACTGGCGCAGGCACTTCCCGCCGCGACCGCGTCCGTGCTCGCGACCGCCCGTGCGGGCGTGCTGGCCCGCGTGGCCAGCGAGCCGTCCCCGGTGCCGGCGCGGCGCTGGCGCTCCCGAGTCGTGCGCAGCGCGCCGCTGGCGTGGCTCCTCGGCTGTCTCGCGGTCCTCACCTCGGCCAGCGCCCTCGACGTGGGGTCGACGCAGCGGCCTGCGCTGGTGCTGCTCCTCAGCCCGGCCCTGCCGTTGATCGGTGTCGCCGCCGCGTGGGGAAGCCGCCTGGACCCTTACGCCGAGGTCACCGCCTCCACCCCGGCAGCCGGGCTGTCCCTGCTACTGCGGCGCACGCTCACGGTGCTGCTGGCGGTGGTGCCCGTCGCCGGCGGCGTGGGCCTGGTCAGGGGCGCTCCCGGCCCGGGACTGTGGCTGCTGCCGTGCCTCGGCGTCACCGCTGTCGCGCTTGCGCTCGGCGGCGTGGTCGGCCTGCAGCGCGCGACAGCCACGCTCGGAGCCGCGTGGGCTGCGGCGGTCGTGCTGCCCGGCATCGCCGGCACCGGCGTACCGGCCGCCGTCACCGCTCAGGCCGGCCCGTGGTGGGCCGCCGTCTGCGCCCTCTCGCTCCTCGTCCTCGTCCTGCGTCGCAGCGCGTACGCCGCGCTGCCCCGCTGAGACCCGAACTCGTTCCTGCGTGGAGAGCCCCTTGCGAACAAGGACCATCCGACCGACCACCTTCGAGCCGACCGCTTTCGCCTTTGCCGTGCGGGCCGAGTCACTCGTCGTGAACGCCGGCCGCCGCCGCGCGGTCGACGGGCTCGACCTCGCCCTCGGCACCGGGGTGCACGGGCTGCTGGGCCCGAACGGTGCCGGCAAGACGACGCTGATGCGCGCGCTGTCGACGGTGAGCCGTCCCGGCGGCGGGGCCCTCGAACTGCTGGGGGTGCCGATGTCCCCCGACGCGGACCTTGCCGTGGTGCGGCGCCGCCTCGGCTACCTGCCGCAGCACTTCGGCTTCCACCCGCGCTTCACGGTTCGCGAGCTGGTGGAGTACTTCGCCTGGCTCAAGGAGGTCCCGTCCCAGCGGATCGGGCCGGCGGCGCAGCGCGCCATCGAGCGGGTCGGGCTGGCCGACCGCGCCGGGGACAAGATGAAGACGTTGTCCGGGGGCATGGTGCGCCGCGTCGGCATGGCGCAGGCGATCGTGAACGACCCGGACCTGCTGCTGCTTGACGAGCCCACCACCGGCCTCGACCCTGAGCAGCGGGTCTCGTTCCGTGAGCTCCTGCGCGACCTCGGCAGCGACGCCTGCGTCCTCGTCTCCACCCACCTGGTCGAGGACGTCGCCGCGTCCTGCGAGGACGTCGTCCTCATGGAGTCGGGCAGGAGCGTGTTCGCCGGCAGCCTCGACGGCCTGCTCGCCGCCGACCCCGGCGCCAGCTCGGGCACGGTGGGAGACAGTGCCGTCGAGCGCGCCTACACCGCGCTGCTGCGCTCTGCCCGCGCGACGGGAGAAGGGGCATGACGCGCGTCCTGTTCACCGAGCTGCGGCGCTCTGCCGCCGGCCCACTGCTGCTGCTCGCCCTGGTCCTCAACACGGCGCTCCTCGAGTACCGCTCAGGGCACTGGCAGGGCATGGCCGCCGGCGTCACCTCGACGGCTAAGAGCAACCTGGTCCTGCTGCTCCCGCTGACCCTCGGCGCAGCCGTCTGGCACGGCGGACGAGAGCGGCGCGCGGGCCTCGAGGAGCTGGTCTCGACGACGGCGCGGCCGCTACGCGCACAGCGTCTGCCCGGTGCGCTCGCACTGCTGACCGCCGCGGTCGTGGGGGTCTCGGCGTCGACCGCGGCCTACGTCGGACGGGTGCTAGCCGACTCCGGCTACACGGGCGGGCGCTGGCCGCTCAGCGCGGCTCTCCTCGTCCTCGCCGTCGCCGCCGCAGTGGCCGTCGGCCTTGCGGTCGGCCGAGCCTTCCCTGTGCCGTTCGCCGCACCGCTGATCACCGTTGCAGGAACGCTGCTTCTCCTGATGACAGCCTACGGGCCCGCCGCCCGGCTCAACCCGGGCGCCGACCCGGCCCAGGCCTTCACCCAGCTGCGCCTGGACGTGGCCGGAGCTCAGGCCGCGCTGCTCACCGGCCTGCTGGTCGCCGGCCTGACCGCCGCGCTGGCTTCGTCCTCGAGGTCACGCGCCCTCGCGCTGGCCCCGGCAGCCGCCGGGATAGCCGCGGGGGTCGCCCTGCTGCCCGGGGGCACCAGCCCGTACGAGCCCGACCCCGCCGCCGCCGCTCCCGTGTGCACGCCCGGGGAGCCCACGGTGTGCATGACCACGCTGCACAGGTCGCTCCTCCCCCAGGTCGTCGAGCCCGCCCGGGCGACCCTGCGCCGTGCCGCCCTCGTCCCGGGCGGCCCCACCTCGGTGGTCGAACAGCCGTTCTCCTCGATCACGCAGGACCCGCGGGTGATGGTCCTGCCCGAGCTCCAGCGCTTCGAGCTCGACGGAGGACCGGACCAGGTCCGCTACCTTCTCGGGGCCTGGCAGGCGTACCGCTGGAGCGGGTGCGCGACGGACCACTCGCCCACGCCCGAGCAGCAGGCCTCGACGGATGTCGTCGCGGCGTGGTTCGCACAGAGCGCGCCCGACGAACGAGCGCCCGCCGCAGCCTCGGTCGCGCTGAGCCGGCTGAACGACATGCCCGAGGCGGAGCAGGCCCAACGCATCACCCGCATGCGCGACGCCCTGGCCCGGTGCGCCCCCGACCCGCTCACGGTGCTCCAGTGAGCGCGGCCGGCCTCCGGCTGCACGCGCGGTGGCGCGGGCTGCCCGTCGCAGCCTGCCTGATCCTGGCCGTCGCCGCAGGCGCCGGCGCGTTGCTCCACCTCACCCGCTACTCGGGCAGCGTCCACCCCGTCTCCCTCCTACTGCTCGCGGTCACCCTCGCCGCGGCCGCCGCCGGCACCACCCTCGCGGGGCCGTGCGCCGAGGTGGAGCGCAGCATGCCTCGCTTGGGTGCAGGCGAGCGGGCCTTGCACGTGGTGCTCGTGACCGCTGGCGTCGCGGTGCCACTGCTGCTCGCCGCGCAGACCTACGGGGCTTCCGTCGACGGCCTCTCGGTGGTCGTCCTGCGCGCGGCGCTCGCTGCGACAGGACTGCTCGCTCTCGGGGCGGTGCTGTTCGGCGAACGCGCGGCCTGGGTCATGCCGACGCTGTGCCTCGTTCCTCCAGTGTTCACCGGAGCGGCCGACCGGGGGTGGGCGCGATACGCGAGCTGGCCGCTGCAGGACACCACCTGGCTCCCAGCGGCAGCCGTCGCGCTGGTGCTGGCGCTGGTTCCAGGGGCTGTGTACGCGTGGCGCGGGGCCCGGCGGTAGCAACGCTGGGCAGGCCCCTCGCACGGAAGGCAGTACGCGACCGCAGGAGCCTGCTTCCCGGATGACCAGCGTCCCCAGGACTGCGGCGGCTCAGGGAAGGGTCAGAACGCGTCCGGGGTCCACGTCAGGCGGTGCTCGAATCCCGCGACCGAGACGACCAGCTCCCGGACGGTGGATGGTGGTGCCGGGCGGAAGCGGGCGAGGTACCTCCAGGGCGTGCCCGTCCCGCCTGCCTCTCCACTGTTCAGTTGGTACTGCGTGCCCCGGTCATCGTTGACCGTGAGAGGTACCTGCGCGAGCACCTCCGCCGGCCAGGAAGGCGGCGCCTCGCCCGTCTGCGCGCCGGTCTCCGTCCACGCTCGCCACTCGGCCTCGTACGCGCTGCGACGCTCGGCCGCGAGCGGTCCCACTCCCTCCAGCTCCAGTGTGACGAAGTTGTCGACCGCGACACTGACCAGTCGCAGCTCGAGGCCCTCGAACTCGACGGTCGAACCCTCGACAGGCACGCGAGCTCGTGGCACGGCAACGACGTGAACGAGGAAGACCTGGTCCGGGTCCCCCAGGTCCACGTGCGCCGTGTCCTCACTGAGGAGCGCCCGCCACTGGTCCTCGCCACCGCGGCCGTCAGTTCCGAGCACGATCGCCGACGTGGCGCTCTCGAGGTTCGTCACGACACGCACGCTAGTGAGGCGAAGGTCGAGTTGCCTTCAGCTGGCCTTCAGCCGGGATCGCGAGAACGGCTCGTACGAGCGGACGTACCTCGCCGACGTCCGCGGCCGGCAGCACTCGCACACGCTTGTGGATCTCCAGGCCGAGGGTAGGTGTGGACACCAGAACGTTCTCGCCGAGGAGGTAGCCGTGGGACTCACGGAGCGACTGGGGCGCTGGGACGACAAACGCGTGGTCTACAGGCAGGGCCAGCCCCTGAGGGAAGCGCGGCTGGGGTCCTTGATGATTTGGCGGGCCATCGGAGCGGGCCTCGCTGCCGCCCTGGTGGGACTGCTGACCCTCGTCGTCGGAAGGACAGCCGCGCTCCTGAGCGCCCTCGCCCTCGTGTGCGCCTTCCTCGTGGCGTACGTGGTGTGGCGGCGCCGGCGCAACGGAAGGATGACCGGGTCGTCGACCACCTGGCCCTCCACGTAGCCCAGGCAACAGGGACGTCGGCCTACGGGGCGAAGTGAGGAGCAGCTCAAGCAAGGCGGTGGAGGCCGGCACAGCCTCGGGCCGCGCTTCCCCGAGCCGGAGCGGCCCGTCAGTGGACGTCGGAGAACGCTTCGAGCGCCTCTCCCAGCTGCCGCGGCGTAGGCAGGATCCTGAGCGCTTCGTCGATCTCCTGATCGGCCCAGGCGCGATGCTCGCGGGAAGCATGCGGGTCGAGGGCGATGCGCAACTGCAGCCGGAGGAAGTTGAGCCGAGCCGCAACCAGCATAGAGAAGTCCGAAGCCTCGACGACGCGGCCCGGGCCACCCTCGTCGATGTACGCGGAGTACAGCTCGCGCGCGGCCTGCAGGTCGAAGGCCGGCCCGTCACAGAACCAGTCGAACACCAACTTGGCGAGCTCCCGGCCTGGCTGTGCCGGCCCGACGTCGTCCCAGTCGACCACGACCAGGGCGCCGGATGCCTCCACGAGGACGTTCTCCGGGTGCAGGTCCCGGTGGCAGGACAGGCATCGCTGCGGGTCTGTCGGCGTCACCCGCTCGCACAGGAGGGGAAGCTCGGCGAGGCGGGCGGTGAGGCGGTCGCACCACCACGCGCCCGACGTGCAGAGCGGAGACCATGACGTCAGGTCCGGAGCCCGGTCGTACCACCGGGAGGGAACGCCTCCACCGGGCTCACTCCCGCACGCCGGCGCCGACCGGTGCAGGCGGGCCAGCAGCACGCCGAGGCTCCGCGCCCCGCAGGCCGACGGCTCGATCGGCCGCACGTCGACCCAGTCGTAGAGGCGCAGCCAGCTGCCGTCGTCCCCGGGGATGACGTGACGGCCGGCCCGGTCCGGATGGCTCGCGGCGACGCGTACACCGGCTGCAGCAGCCCGCTGCATCAGATCGACCTGAGCAGCCACGGCCGCCGCGGCGGGAGGAGCTCCTACGACCTCCTTGAGGGCGTACTGGCGACCGCCCGCAGTGACGCGCCAGACACGGCCCTCAGCTCCGCGCCGGCCCGGCTCGACCCGCACGTCGCCGGTCCAGCCGTAGGCGACACGGAGTCGGGCGGCCAGATCGCTGCCGGAGCCCATCGACGGGGTCACGGCACGAGTGTCCGCTTTCGCCGTGCGGGCGTCGATCGCATTTGCCGACGACGGCCGCCCGCCCGCGCATTCACCCCGGAACAGCAAGGCCGGAGTGGTGGCTGGAGGCCGCGCGCCCGACAACCGCCAACGCGCGATCGACGACTACTGCACCCACCCGGCCAACCCGGCAATGGTCAGCCCGAGGCCTACCAGCACGGCGAGCGCGCCGCAGGCAGCCATCACCCCCGGCGTCTGCGGCACCAGGCTCGCCCGCTTCTGCGCCTCGGCGGCCACCTGATGTCGCGTCATGATGAAGAAGACCCCGAACACGACGGCAAGAGGCCCCATCACGACAGCGGCCAACTGCTCTTCTGTCACGTGCTCTCCCGCGGCGGAAGGAAGGGACGCTGCTCGGGACGCGGGTCAGGCGGGCGGTGGCACCCGCTCACGTGCGCGGCTTCTCCTCGTACGTGCCCAGAGCGCCGTTCTTCGCGAAAGCAGACCACAGGTTGAGGCCCACGATTCCTGCGACGACAGCACACCAGAACACGAGGAAGCCGACGGCCGAGCCACCCTCGTCGTGGAAGGTGCTGATACCGAAGACCAGCATCCCGACCCCGACGACAGCGCTGAGGACTGCGGCGGGCTTGCTGGGCCGATAGCGGAACGAGCTCACGCATGCCTCCAAGATCCTTCTCCAGCGGCAGCTACCCACGCCCCGGTTCGGCCTAACACCGCAGAGGCACGCGTCGATGTGCCGATGGCATCGGGGCAGCGCGCGTCGTGCGAGGTCGTTTCCCCGCTTTCTGCTTCGGGGACGAGCCGCAAGCGGAACGACATGCTGCGGTCGCCCGCAGACCCTCAGGGGAGGCTGACGAATGACCGAGGGCCAGGTGGTGTCGCTGCTCTGGGGTCCGTTCGCGGTCCTCTTCGGCATCTACTGGATACGGCATCGGCACAAGATCGCGACGACGATCAGTCCCAGCCTGCTGCCACACGGAAACCCGGCTGTCGCAGGCGCCACCGGCGTCTTCCTGGTGGTCGCGGGCGTGCTGGTCGCGGCACTGGGAGGCACGGGTGTCCTCGACAAGATCTAGTGGGTCACCGGCGCCTCCTGCCAGCAGTCTTGTCGACCGCCAGATCGCACCGACGGCATCGTCGCGAGAACTGCCGGACGTCGCCCGGATTCCCTAGGCATCGTCCGCGCACCGGCCCGGGCGATGCACGCGGACCAGCCACTCACAGCAGCAAGCCGCCCGGGGACACATCTACCGCCACCGCGCAAGCACCCGCGACGCCGCGTGACCCCTCGCTAAGGTCGACGGGTGCCGACGATCAGCGATCGGATAAGAGGCGGCCGCTTCGTCTCGGTGGAGCTGCTGCCACCGCGGACGCCGGCGGGTGAGGAAGCACTGGCCGCCGCGGTGCAGGAGCTCGCCCCGCTGAGCCCGGCGTTCGTGGCGGTGACCTACGGCGCGAACGGCTCCGACCGCGGTCGCACTGAAGCACTCGTCGAGCAGCTCGCCGGGTCCGAGGCCCTTCCGCTGCCACACCTGACCTGCGCAGCTCATCGCCGTGACGAGCTCGTCGCGCTCGTGAAGCGCTACCGCGGCGTCGGCGTGGAGAACCTGCTCGCCCTGCACGGCGATCCCCCGCTGGCCGCCACGGACGAGCTGCCGGAGGGCGAGCTGCGCTACGCGCTCGACCTCGTGCGCCTGGCACGCGAGCACGGCATGTCCTGTGTCGGCGTGGCCGTTCATCCGGAGGGCCACCCCGCGGCCCCATCGCGCGAAGCCGACCTCGCCCATCAGGCCGCCAAGCTGCGCGAGGCCGACTTCGCGCTCACCCAGTTCGTCAACCGTGCCGAGGACTACCACCGCTTTGTCGACGAGATGGCACGACGAGGCGTCACCACCCCCGTCGTGCCCGGCCTGCGCATCATCAGCAACGTGCGCCAGGCCGAGCGGATGGCGGCCATGTCGGGTGCCCCGGTCCCCATCGACCTGCTCGACCGCCTGCAGGCCGTCGATGGCGACACCGAGGCCGGCCGCCGGGTCGGTGTGGAGCACACGGTCGAGGTCTGCCGGGGCCTGCTCGACGGAGGCGCGCCCGGGCTGCACTTCTACACGATGAACCGAGCCAAGAGCACGCTCGAGGTCTGCGCAGCCCTGGGCTGGACGCGCAGGAGCCAACCGGCCTGACTGCTCGCCGTCCGGCGACGCGACGCCAGCAGCTGGCGCACGCGTGACGGCGCGCTTCCCTGCTTGGGCTTAACTCCGCGCCGATGTACAGGCAGACTTGCGGCGTGGAGCGTCAGGAGTTCGGTGCGGCGGTGCGCCAGTTGCGGGAAGCCACAGACCCGGCGACGGTCGGGCTGCCGGTGGGTGGCAGGCGGGTACGCGGGCTGCGGCGCGAGGAGCTCGGAGAGCTCGCCGGGATGTCCGCAGACTACGTCCGCCGACTGGAGCAGGGCCGCAGCCACCCGTCGGCCGGGGTGGTGAACGCCATCGCCCGTGCGTTGCGGGTCGGACGGGCGGACTACGAGCGGCTGTGCGCGTTGGCCGGATACGCCGCCGCGGACGGACAGGTGCCGACCGACCTCGGACCGGGCGCAGAGCGGCTGCTCGAGCGGTTCTCGGACACTCCGATGTTCGTCTCCGACGCGGCGATGAACCTTCTCGCGGTCAACAGCGCCTTCATGGCTCTGGAGCACTGGGACCTCACCGGCGACCGATGGGAGTGGAACATCGCCTGGCGTACGTTCTGTGCGCCTTTCACTGCTTTCAAGCAGTCCGCGGCTGACGCGACCGATCACGAAGCGGTCCTCGTGGCCAGTCTGCGGAGCGCCCTGCTGCGCTACCCGCGGGATGCGTCGCTCGCCGCCCTGGTGGACGAGCTGCGAAGCCGGAGCCGCGTGTTCGACACCTTGTGGCGGGCACCTCGACCAGTGGAGGCCTACGAGAGCAGTGCCACGTTCGTTCGTTCGGACGGTGACTCCGTCACGCTCGTCGGGAACCTGCTCGCCATCCCCGGTGACGACCTGTCGGCCCTGATGCTGACCGCGGCGCCAGGGTCGGCCGACGCGGCTCGGCTGGCGGAAGTGGTCAGCGCAGCCGACGGGCCGGCCGTCATCAAGGTGGGCCAACCCGGCCCAGGTTGATCGCCTCGGAACCTGCGACGTTGGTGACGTCTCCCCCGGGAGCACGACATCGGCACTCACGGAAGCAGGTTCAGCCATGAAGGCAATGCGTTTCTCCGAGTTCGGCGGTCCGGAAGTCCTGCGCTACGAGGACGTCGAGCTGCCCACCCCCGGCCCGGGGCAGGTCCGGATCCGGGTCGCCGCCACCTCGTTCAACGGCGTGGACGCCAACATCCGCGCGGGCTACATGCAGGGCCCGATCCCCGTCCAGCTCCCGCACACCCCCGGCATCGACGTCGCCGGCACGGTCGACGCGCTCGGGGAGGACGTCGAGACCGTCGCGCTCGGCGACCGGGTCGTCGGCTTCCTGCCGATGACCGCGACCGGGGCTGCTGCGGAGTACGTGATCGCACCGGCGGACGTGTTGACGGGAGCTCCGAAGAGCATCCCGTTGGCCGACTCCGCCGCCCTGCCGCTCGTCGGCCTGACGGCCTGGCAGGCGCTGTTCGACCACGGCGGCCTGACCGTCGGCCAGCGGGTCCTCGTCAACGGCGCCGGCGGAGCGGTCGGCGGGTACGCCGTGCAGCTGGCCAAGGAGGCCCGCGCCCACGTGATCGCCACGGCAAGCCCGCGCAGCGCCGTGCGGGTCAAGGCCGCAGGCGCCGACGAGGTGATCGACCACACCGTCACCGACGTGACCACAGCGGTGAGCGAGCCGGTCGACCTCGTCCTCAACCTCGCGCCGGTCGCCCCGGAACAGCTGGCCGCGCTGCTCACGCTGATCCGTGACGGCGGCAAGCTCGTCAACACGACGGTGTGGATGCCCGCGCCCTCCGACGCGGAGCGCGACGTGCAGGGCATCGACCTCTTCGTCCGCAGTGACGCCGACCAGCTCGCCGACCTGGTCGCCCGCGTGAGCACCGGCGAGCTGGTCGTCGACGTCGCCCAGCGGGTGGCGCTGGCCGACCTGCCTGCGCTTCACGCCCAGGCCGGCGCCGGTGAGCTGCCGGGCAAGGTCGTCGTCCTGGCGCCCTCGGCCTGACCCACGACACGGACGCACAAGCCGCGTCCACCAGATCGAGGAAGCCTCGCCCCCGAGGCACTCGTTGAACGAACATCGTTCGGCCTGAATGGAGAAACGCAATGCCGGCAACTCAGCTCATCACTGTCATCGGTGCCACCGGAACCCAGGGCGGCGCGGTCGCGCGCGCCCTGCTGGCCGACGGCACGTTCGCCGTCCGCGCCGTCACCCGCGACGCCACGTCCGCGAAGGCGCAGGCCCTCACCGGCCTCGGCGCCGAGGTCGTCGAAGCGGAGTTGACCGACGAGGACAGCCTGCGCAAGGCCTTCGACGGCGCGTACGGCGCGTACGTGGTCACCCCGTTCTGGGAGCACCGCTCCCCCGAGCGCGAACTGACCGAGGTGCGCACCCTCATCAGCGCTGCACGGGCCACGCAGCTCCAGCACGTGGTCTGGTCCACGCTGGAGGACACCCGGGAGGCAATCCCCGCATCGGACACCCGGATGCCCCTGCTCGGCGACGGCCGGGGCGAGGCGTACCGGGTGCCGCACTTCGACGTCAAGGGCGGTGCAGCCGACGCGCTCTTCGCCGAGTCCGGCCTGCCGGTGACGTACCTGCTGATGTCCTTCTACTGGGACCAGCTGCTCGGCGACCTCAAGCCGCAACGCGATGACGACGGCACGCTGGCCCTGCACCTGCCCGTCGGGACGGCGCCCGTCGCCGGCATCGCCTCCGACGACATCGGCCGGACCGTGCTGGGCATCCTCCAGCAGCCCTCGCAGACGATCGGCGCCAGGATCCCTGCCGTCAGCGACATCCTGACCGGCCAGGAGATGGCCGCGGCCTTCACCACGGTGCTCGGCGAGGACGTCGCCTACCGACCACTGACGGCCGAGCAGTTCCGCGGCTTCGGCTTCCCCGGCGCTGACGAGCTGGGGAACATGTTCCAGTACTACGCGGAGTTCCCCGACTCCTACAACGGCCGCCGCGACCTCGAGACCGCGCACGCCGTCAATCCCCGGTGGCTGCGCCTGACCGACTTCCTGGCCGCCCACCCCGAAGACGTCGCGGCCATCCGCGGCTGAGCTACCGGCTAGCGTCAGCAGCATGCCGCTGCTGGGCCCTGCCGACGCCTTGCCGCCCGGGCCACGGCGAGTGCTCGTCGCCGGGACCTCGGGGGCCGGCAAGACGACGCTGGCCCGTCGGGTCTCGGCTGCGCTGGATGTGCCCCATGTGGAGATCGACGCGTTGTTCCACGGTCCCGACTGGACGCCCCGCGCCACCTTCGAGGAGGACGTGCACCGCTTCAGCGCAGGCCCCGGGTGGGTGACCGAGTGGCAGTACCCGGCGGTGCGCGACCACCTCGCCGGAGCCGCCGACCTCCTCGTCTGGCTGGACCTGCCGAGGAGCCGGGTCATGCGGCAGGTCGTCCGGCGCACCGTCCGACGCCGGCTGCGCCGCGAACGGCTCTGGAACGGCAACGTCGAGCCGCCGCTGCGGACCTTCTTCACCGATCCCGAGCACATCGTGCGCTGGGCGTGGGCCAACCATCCGAGGACGGGGCCACGAGTGCGCGCACTGCTGGAGCAGCGGCCCGATCTCCCCGTGGTCCGGCTGGGCAGCCACGACGAGACGGAGCACTGGCTCCGGCATGTGCTGCCGGACAGCGCGCGGCCTCGTTCCGCGGACTGACGGCTCCCCCGACGGCTGGGCCCTGGAGGCTCAGCCGGTCATCTCCTCCTGCGGGCCGGAAGCACGGCTGTCACACCCGGCGGTACTCCGCCCGCCACCTCGGCCCGTCGGCCTCCTCGATCGCGACGAGCTCCAGCCCGTCCGTCGCGAGGCCGGCCAGGTCTGCCCGGGTCAGCGCGAACGGCGGCCCCTCGTCGGCCGGCTCCCCTGCGCTGCGGCGGAATGCGACCGCCAGCAGCGTGCCGCCGGGCGCGACGAGCCCGGCGACGGCCCGGCCGGCCTGTGCACGCGGCGGGTCCGGCAGCGCCTGGAGCGTGAAGACCTCGACGACGAGGTCGAAGCTGCGCGCCCACTGCGGCGGCAGGTCGAGCAGGTCCGCGACCCGGTAGTCGACGGAGCTGCCGGGGTGGCGCGCGCGAGCCGTCTCGATCGCGGTCGGCGCGAGGTCGAACGCCGTGGTGCGGAAGCCCAGCCGCGCCAGGTGCTCCGCGTCCGCGCCCAGCCCGCAGCCGACGACGACGGCCGAGCGGCCCTCGCCGCGCACACCGTGCTCCAGCGTCCATGCCTGCAGCAGCGGGTGGGGCGCGTCCCGGTCCCATGGCATCGACACGGCGCCGCTCCTGCCTGCGGCGTACAGCTCCTCGAACCACCGGGTCGGCTGGCCGGCGGCGAGCGCACGAGCAGACAGCTCGTCCGCCCACAGGTCCCAGTCGCGCGGCTCGTTCATCCGGGCATCGTGGCACGTGTCGACGTCCGAGGGCTCGCTCTGTCGCGCGCGCACTTCCGTCGGCCAGCTGACCCAGCAACTGTGTCAGGCGTCACGCGACCCGGCGTATCAACGCCGCCCCCCGAGCATCCGGCAGGTGGGCCTGCCCGCCGGCCCTCCCGTCCGTACCCCCGGGGCGGGCGGCGCGACTCGCAACGCCGAGTTGCGAGAGCTCCGAGCACGCGTACCGTGGTCGGGCCGCGTGGGGCGCGGGAGCGGAAGGAGGAGGGCGACTCGCCCTGTCCAGGAGATGAGCACACTCAACCTTTCGCTGGACCTCCCGTTGCGCCACGACGCCTCCGCGCTGGCCCGGCGCTGCCTCGTCGACACCCTGCGGGCGTGGGGCTTCGCCGACGAGGACTGGCTGCACGACGCGGCCCTCCTGGTGACCGAGCTGGTCAGCAACGCCGTACGCCACGGAGGCAGCGAGGTCACTCTCGACGTCCAGGCGAACGGCGGGCACGTCGTCGTCGCCGTCGTGGACGGGTCGGACGTGCTGCCCGTCGCCGGCAGCGGTGACGAGCAGTCCGAGGGCGGGCGAGGCATCCGCATCGTCGAGTCGCTCACCCAGAGCTGGGGGATCGAGCAGAGGCACGGCGGGAAGCGGGTCTGGGCCGTCCTCCAGCCGGCAGCGCCTCTGGCCTGACCGCGCCACCTCGGCTGGCCCGGCCACCGCCGACGCGACGACTGTGCCGGCCGCAAAGCCGCCGCCCTGGGCGGGAATCGGCCGCCCGCACCTCCGGTTCCAGACGACGTGACAGTAGCGACCGAGATCGCCTGCTCCGTCGACATCGAGCACGCCGGCAGCTTCGCGTACGCCCGCTGCG
This sequence comes from Motilibacter deserti, assembly GCF_011250635.1. Taxonomy (GTDB): domain Bacteria; phylum Actinomycetota; class Actinomycetes; order Motilibacterales; family Motilibacteraceae; genus Motilibacter_A; species Motilibacter_A deserti. The sequence continues at coordinate 44,901 of NZ_JAANNP010000014.1, read as the reverse complement.
GCTGCGGCTGGCGCGGCCCTGGACGGCGAGCCGTGGACCGTGCCCGGCGCGACGCGGGCGAGCACGGCCAGGCGCTCGCGGCGTAGGCGTACCGGCCCTGCGTCGCCGGCCCGGCCCCGGGCGGCCGCGCCGCCGGGCACCGACTCCAGCAGGGCGCGTCAGTCCGCGATGACCACCTTGCCGACGGTGGTGGAGCTCTCGACCTGGCGGTGGGCCTGCTTCAGGGTCTCCGCTCCGATCGGCGAAAGCCGCGTCGTCATCGTCGTGCGCACGACGCCCTCGTCGACGAGGCGCGCGACCTCGTCCAGCAACTGGTGCTGATATGCGCTGGCCGGCTCGAAGAGCGGACGGGTGAACATCAGCTCCCAGTGCCAGGTCTGGCTCTTGGGCTTCAGCGGCATCAGGTCCAGACCGACCGGGTCGTCGATCGCGACGACCTCGCCGCGCACCTTCAGCACCTCGGCGAACTTCTCGGCGTTGCCCGCGGAGAACGCCGAGAAGACCCAGTCGACACCGCTGGGCGCGAGCGCCTTCACCTCGTCGACGAAGTCGCGGGAGTTGACGACCTCGTCGGCGCCGAGCGCGCGCACCCACTCCACGGACTCCGGACGCGACGCGGCGGCGATCACCCGCACGCCCGGAAGCTCGCGGGCCAGCTGCAGGACCATCGAGCCGACGCCTCCGGCCGCCCCCACGACGAGCAGCGTCCCGGTGCTGCCGCTGTCCAGCCCGAGCCGGTCGAACAGCACCTCCCAGGCCGTGATGCTCGTGAGCGGCAGCGCGGCGGCTTCGGCGAAGTCGAGCGTCCTCGGCTTGTGCCCGACGACCCGCTCGTCCACGAGGTGGAGCCGCGCGTTCGTGCCCGGGCGGGAGATGTCGCCGGCGTAGTAGACCTCGTCTCCGACCGCGTACGCCGACACCTGCGCGCCGACGGCGACGACGACGCCCGCCGCGTCGTACCCGAGCACCTTCGGCGTCCCGGCGGGGTCGGAGGAGGCGCGTACCTTGACGTCGACCGGGTTGACCGAGACGGCGCGCACCTCGACGAGCAGGTCGTGCGGGCCGGGAGGCTGGACCTCGAGCTCGACGTCGATCAGCGCGTCCGGGGCGTCGATAGGGCCGTTGTGCAGGTAGGCGACGGCCTTCGTTGTCGTGGGGGTCTCCATGGCGGCGACGCTATGCGATCGGTACTGGTTACCCGCAAGAGCGCTTGGTTCCCTTCGGGTACTAAGCTCGCCCCATGTCCATGACCACCTCCGCTCATGCACCGACGTGCGGCCCCAAGGACGTGTACGCCGCCAACTGCCCGTGCCGGTCGGTGCTCGACCTGCTCGCCGACAAGTGGAGCGCACTCGCCCTCGGCGCGCTCGAGGACGGCCCGCAGCGCTTCGGCGCCGTGAAGCGGCGCCTCGACGGGGTGAGCCCGAAGGTGCTGACGGCGGTGCTGCGGCGCCTCGAGGACGCGGGACTGGTGGACCGGGTCGTCTATCCCGCCGTGCCGCTGCACGTGGAGTACTCGCTCACGCCCCTCGGAGCCGACGCGTGCAAGCCGCTGGCCGCGCTGCGCTCCTGGGTCGAGGACAACATCGACCGGTTCCCGGAGCGGTAGCGCGCTAGGGCCGCAGCAGCGGCTCAACGATTGTCGTGCTGAACCGTGGCAATTCGGGCGCGCGCCCGACGACGAGTCACCGCGCGTCACGCATTGTTCGCGATTTCGCCGAGTCGTGTCACGCGTCCTCAACGCCGGCGTCGCTCATTCTGATCACGCACTCCTTGTTTCTCACATGCGATTGCGGCCACGTCCGAGCGACTACTTCCTGATGCAGGTGTGCGAGCCGTCGACACCGATTAACCTCCCGAGTGCACGCGGCCCCCGGAGGCCGGGTGTGACAGGAGGAAGCAATGCAGGCACGACGACTGGCAGGGGCCGCTGGTGCGGCCACGCTTGCCGTCGCCATGGCGGCAGGGGCCGGCACCCCGGCCTTCGCCGCCAAGAGCCCGACGACGGACGTGGCCACCAGCTGCGCCGTCGTGGTCAAGGCGAGCGGTGTCACCAAGGACGCCACCAGCGGGACCGTCCGCTTCTACAACACCGGCGACAAGCCGGTGAAGTGGCAGCTCAACTGGGACGTCGCCCAGGGCGAGGCCGTGGGCGACCTGTGGAACGGTCGTGACGAGAAGCAGACGTGGTTCCAGCACGGGAGCACGCTCGTCGTCTTCGGCCAGACCTGGAACCGGACGATCCAGCCGGGCAAGTCCCTGACGCTGGGCTACGTCGTCTCGGGGAAGGCGGCGCCGGCCAACGTGCGGATGAACGGCATCGCCTGCGGGGCACCGTCGGCGGACGTCCTCCGTGCGGCGAAGAAGGCGGACAAGGAGCAGGCTCGCGCCGTCGAGCGTCAGCTCAAGTCCGAGGCGAAGGCCGCGGCCAAGGCCGCCAAGGACGCCGCCAAGGCGGCGGAGAAGGCAGCCAAGGCCGAGAGCAAGGCCTGATCGACGTTCCGCGTCTTGCTCTCGTCAAGGCCCCTGCCGCTCCGGCGACAGGGGCTTTGACGTCTCTGAGGTCGTGCCGGCTCAGGCCGAGCGGCGCTTCGCCACCTCGTACAACGCGATCGAGGCGGCGATGCCGGCGTTGAGCGACTCTGTCGAGGCGGCGATCGGGATGCGTACGACCAGGTCGCACGTCTCGCGGACGAGCCGCGACAGCCCCTTGCCCTCCGAGCCCACGACCAGGCAGATGGGGTCGGTGCCGACCTCGAGCGAGCCGACGTCGACCGGGCCGCTCCCGTCGAGCCCGGCGACGAAGACGCCGTCCTCCTTGAGCGCCACGAGGGCGCGGGTCAGGTTCGTCGCCCGCGCCACCGGGATGCGGGCCGCGGCGCCGGCGGCGGTCTTCCACGCGCTCGCCGTCATGCCGGCGGCCCTGCGCTCAGGGACGATCACGCCGTGCGCGCCGAACGCCCCGGCCGAGCGGATGACCGCGCCGAGGTTGCGCGGGTCGGTGACCCCGTCCAGCGCCAGCAGCAGCGGCACCTCGCCCTTGTTGCGCGCGCGGCGCACGAGGGCGGGCACGTCGGCGTAGTCGTAGGGCGGGACCTGCAGCGCGAGGCCCTGGTGGATCGCCCCGTCGGTCATGCGGTCGAGCTCGGTGCGCGGGGACTCCAGCAGCGGGATGCCGAGCTCGGCGGAGAGCTTGAGCGCCTCCTTGACCCGGTCGTCGGACTCGATGCGCTCGGCGACGTAGAGCGCCGTGGCCGGGATCGACGCCCGCAGCGCCTCGACGACGCTGTTGCGGCCCGCGACGAGCTCCCGCCCTTCCTTGTCCGTGCCCCGCCGAGGAGGAGAAGACCGCTTCGGCGAAACGGTGTTCGCTGAAGCGGCCTTCTTGGCGATGAAGGCGGCCTTGCGGCCCGCCTTGTGCGCCGGGCGGTCGATCGCCTTCGGCGTCGGGCCCTTGCCCTCGAGCGCGCGTCGCCGCTGCCCGCCGGACCCGACGGTGGGGCCCTTCTTCGAGCCCGTCTTGCGGACGGCCCCCTGTCGCCTGCTGTTGCCGGCCACGTCAGCTCCCGTTCTCGCCCGCCGCGGCGAGCGACCAGCGCGCCCCGGTCGGGGTGTCTTCCACCAGGATGCCTGCTGCGGCAAGCCGGTCGCGTACGGCGTCGGCCGAGGCCCAGTCCTTGCGCGCCCGGGCGGCCTGCCGCTGCTCGAGCGCAAGCGCGACGAGCGCGTCGACGGCCGAGACGAGCCGGTCGTCGCTGCCGCCCGACGTCGCCCACTGCGGGTCGAGCGGGTTCAGCCCCAGCACGTCGAGCATCGCCACGACCGCGCCGAGGACGTTGCCCAGCTCGTCGTCGTCGGCGCCGCCCTCGGCCAGCAGCTTGTTGCCCTCGCGGACCGTGTCGTGGAGCACGGCGAGCGCGGCGGGCACGCCGAGGTCGTCGTCCATCGCCGCGGCGAACGCCTCCGGCACCCGGTCGACGAAGGCGTACGAGCCGCCCGGCCGCACACCGAAGCGCTCGCTCGCGCGCAGCACGAACCCCTCGAGCCGCCCGTACGCCGCGGCCGCCTCGCGCAGAGCCTCCTCGGAGTACTCCTGGTGCGAGCGGTAGTGCGCACCGGCGAGGTAGAAGCGCAGCTCGACGGGGCGTACGCGCTTGACGACCTCGGTGACCAGCAGCGAGTTGCCGAGCGACTTGCTCATCTTCTCGCCGGCCGTCGTCACCCAGCCGTTGTGCAGCCAGTAGCGGGCGAACCCGTCGCCGGCGGCCTTGGACTGGGCGATCTCGTTCTCGTGGTGGGGGAAGACGAGGTCCATCCCGCCGCAGTGGATGTCGAACTCGGCCCCGAGGTAGGTGCGGGCCATGGCTGAGCACTCCAGGTGCCAGCCGGGGCGGCCGCGGCCCCACGGTGTCGGCCACGAGGGCTCGCCGGGCTTGGCCGACTTCCACAGCGTGAAGTCGCGCGGGTCGTGCTTGCAGGTCTCGACGTCGGTGTCCGCCGCCGGCTGCACGTCGTCGAGCCGCTGCCCGGACAACGCGCCGTAGTCCGCGTAGGAGCGGACGTCGAAGTAGACGTCCCCACCTGCGGCGTAGGCGGAGCCCCGGTCGATCAGCCGGTCCATGAGCTCGACCATCTCGGTCACGTGCCCGGTGGCGCGCGGCGTGACCGTCGGCGGCAGGCAGCCGAGCAGCTCGTAGGCGTGCTCGAACGCGCGCTCGTTGCGCGCCGCGACGGCCCAGTAGGGCACGCCCTCCTCGGCGCCGCGGCGCAGGATCTTGTCGTCGATGTCCGTCACGTTGCGCACGAACGTGACGTCGTAGCCGGAGCGCGCGAGCCAGCGCCGCAGCACGTCGAACGCGACCTGGCTACGGACGTGCCCGACGTGCGGCGGCGCCTGCACCGTCGCGCCACAGAGGTAGATGCCGGCCCGTCCCGGGACGAGCGGCTCGAAGCTGCGCAGGCTCCGGGTCGCGGTGTCGTGAAGACGTAGGCCGACCATCCCCCCAGCCTAGCGAGGCGTGCCCCCGCATCGACCTGCTGCGGCTCAGACCTCGAGCGGGGAGTCGTCGATCCGCTGGTACGTCGTGTCCTGCGGCCCGAGGCCCTGCACCGTGCCGTCGAAGATGCCGTACGCCGGCGCGACGATGATCGCGTCGTGGATCGGGAAGGCCACCTTCGGCTTCACCGCGCGCACGAAGTCGACGGTCTGGCCGATGTTCGACCACGGGGCGACGATCGGGACCGCGAGCACCTCGACGTCGAAGCCCGGGACGGTGAGCGCGTCGCCGGGGTGGAACAGCCGGCCGCCGATGAGGTAGCCGGTGTTGACGATGTTCGGCGCGTCCGGGTGGAACGGCGCGTGGTCCCGGCCGAAGCCGCGCACCTCGACCCCGGCGATGTCGACGGTCTCGCCGTCCGACAGGGTCCGCGCTGGGGAGATACCCGCGTCGGCGAGCTGCTCGGCCGTGCCGGGGTCGACGACGAGCGTCGCCTCCGGGTTCGCCTGGAGCAGCGGGCGCAGCTTGTCCACGTGGACGTGGTCGAAGTGCTGGTGGGTGACGAGGATGCCGGACAGGCCGGTCAGCCCGTCGAACGCGGAGAACGCGCCGGGGTCGACGAGCATGCGGGCGTCGGACTCTTCGACGAGCAGGCACGAGTGGCCGAGCTTGGTGATCTTCACGTCTGCCCAACGTACCCGTGGGCAGGGCCGGCCACGCCTCCTACGACGCCCTGGCGACCACGAGCGCCACCGCGACCGCGGCCAGCCCCTCCCCGCGACCGGTCAGCCCGAGCCCGTCGGTCGTCGTCCCGGACACCGTGACGGGAGCGCCGGCGGCCGCCGAGAGCACCGCCTCGGCCTCGGCGCGGCGCGTGCCGATCTTCGGCCGGTTGCCGACCACCTGGACCGACACGTTCCCGATCTCGAACCCGGCTCCGCGTACGCGGCGGGCGGTCTCGCCGAGCAGCCGCACCCCCGGCGCCCCCGCCCATTCCGGCTCGGACGTGCCGAACTGCGCGCCGAGGTCCCCCAGGCCGGCGGCCGAGAGCAGCGCGTCGCAGGCCGCGTGCGCGGCCACGTCCGCGTCGGAGTGGCCGGCCAGGCCGCGCTCGCCCGGCCAGTGCAGGCCGGCGACGTGCAGCTCGCGCCCGTCCTCGAAGGGGTGGACGTCGACGCCGGTCCCGACCCTAGGGAGCGGCGTCACGCGGTCACCGCCTCGTCGTCGCCGGCTCGGCCGGAGCTGGCGGGTCGCGCAGCGCGCGCAGCATGGACCGCCTCGGCGAGCACGAGGTCGAGCGGGCGGGTCACCTTGAACGCCTCCTCCGAGCCGGGCACCACCTGGACGGGCAGGCCGAGCCGCTCGACCAGGCCGGCGTCGTCCGTGGCCTCCAGCGCGTCGGCCCCCGGCGCCGCGTGGGCCTGCTCGAGCACGACGCGGCGGAACCCCTGCGGCGTCTGCACCGCGCGCAGAACCGAGCGGTCGACGGTCTCCACGACGACCTCGTCGGCGTCGACCCGCTTGACCGTGTCCGTCACCGGAAGCGCGGGGATCACGGCATGCGCCCCGGCCTCCAGCGCCGCGAGGACCGAGCGAGCCAGCGCTGCGGGCGCCAGCGGGCGGGCGGCGTCGTGCACCAGCACCGACGCGACGTCGGCGGGGAGGGCGGCCAGCGCACGGCGTACCGACTCCTGCCGCGTCGCGCCCCCCGCGACCACGACGAGCTGCGCCGTCCCGACCTCCGGGGCGAGCAACGCCGTCACGTCGTCGACCGCACCCGGGTCCGGCGGAGCCGCCACCACGACGACGTCGACGACCTGGCCGAGGGTCTGCACGGCGTGGACGAGCAGCGGGCGGCCGGCGAGCAGGCGCAGCGCCTTGGGGCCTCCCGGCCCGAGGCGCTCCCCGCGGCCGGCGGCCGGGACGACGGCGGCGGTACGCACGGGCGAAGGCTAGCGGGCGGGCCCGGGCCGAGGTGGTGGGCGTCGGGGGGCGCGGGCGCGGAGGCCTTTTCTGGGCGGCGACGCGGCGGCCGCTGGGCTGCCGGTCGGTGGTGTGGCCGGGGTTGCCCGCTGAGCCGTCGTTGCCGCGGCGGGTCATCGTTGCCGCGGCGGGTCATCGTTGCCGCGGCGTGCCGCGGCGAGTCGTCCTTGCTGCGCCGAGTCGTCGGGCAGTGGCAAGTTCGCGTGCCGGCACGTCGTCGGAGCGCGTCAGGTCGTCAGCGTGGCGGACCGTCATCGTAGACGTCGTCAACCCGCGGGGTCGGAGAAGCTCACCCACTCGCACTTAGGGGGTCGTATGGGCGCCACCGACGGCGCACAACACCTCCGAAGTGCCTATACGACCCCCTAAGTGGAGCCGGAACCTTGATCATCCGGGTCCTAGGTATCCGCGGACGACCCTGGGACCCGGATGCGCTCGATCACCGCGGCAGGTGGGACGCGTACGAACACCACGAACCATGCGCCGCTGAGGCCGACCGACACGCGAGGATGCACGCACCGCCAGTGCGGCGCGACGACACACGCACCGCCGGTGCGGCGCGACGATGCACGCATCGCCAGTTCGGCGCGACGACGCACCGTGCCGACGACCCCACTGCCCCAGACAACGCCGAAGGCCCGGTCCCCATGGGGGAACCGGGCCTTCGGGTCAGTGCGTACGGCAGCTCAGGAAGCGAGCACCTCGTCGAGGACGGCCTCGGCCTTGTCCTCGTTGGTCCGCTCCGCGAGCGCGAGCTCAGAGACCAGGATCTGACGCGCCTTCGCCAGCATGCGCTTCTCGCCCGCGGACAGCCCGCGGTCCTTCTCCCGCCGCCACAGGTCGCGCACGACCTCGGCGACCTTGATCACGTCGCCGCTGGCGAGCTTCTCGAGGTTGGCCTTGTAGCGCCGCGACCAGTTCGTGGGCTCCTCGGTGTGCGGAGCCCGCAGCACCTCGAAGACTCGGTCCAGCCCGTCCTGCCCCACGACGTCGCGCACACCCACGAGGTCGACGTTGTCCGCCGGCACCCGAACGGTGAGGTCGCCCTGGGCGACCTTCAGGACGAGGTAGGTCTTGTCCACGCCCTTGATGCACCGGGTCTCGATGGCTTCAATCAGCGCCGCCCCGTGGTGGGGGTAGACGACAGTCTCGCCGACCTTGAACGTCATTCAGATCCCCTTTCCGCCATCGAGGTTAACACGCGGACGAGCTCAGCGACAGGCCAAGTTTGCGCATCGTCGCAGGTCAGGGGCTTGACAAAGCCATGACAATCGTGCTGTGAGGACGCTGTGAGCGCCCGGGCGGAGCCCCTCGACGGCGCGAAACGGCCACGTCGTGTGACGGGGATGTGACCCTGGCAACAGGGGCCGGAAGGCCTGTGCTCACCCGGCCGGTCAGCCTGGCACGGAGGGGGCAGGAGGGCCGTCCCGCCGCCGGGCCCCGCGCCCCTGGGACCTCAGCCGACCGCCCTGGCTGAGCCCGGACCTGCGCCCGGACCTGCGCCCGGACCTGCGCCCGGACCTGCTCAAGCGCCAGCATCGACGCGGCGAGCCCGATTCCGCGAGAGCGGCCCCACTGGCCAGCACCGAGCACGGCGAGCGCGGGTCCCCGGAACGACTCCACCCCCCAGCATCAACGCGGAGAGCGCGGGTCCCGCAACGGCTCCACCCGCCCGCATCGAAGGCAGCGCTCTAGGCGCCCTCGGCGCTCCCACCCACGACGATGGCGACGAGCCGAACGCCCTCGGACCGCTCCCCACCCGCGCCGCTCGAGAGGCAGGGAGCCAGGCGGCCCTCCGAGCTCCTCCCCGCGCCCGGTTCCGGAGCGGCGCGCCGGGCTCCGCGGTGGCAGACTGGCTCAGGTGGCAGGCGGGCCGGCAGACACCGACGGGACGTGGCCCGAGGGCCCGGGCGGCCGCCGCGACGAGGCCGCGGGGACGACGGGGGCGGGTGGCCCGGCCAACCACGGTGGCGCAGGCGCTACCGGAGGCGCGGCCGACCACGTACCCCCTGATTCTGACGGCTCCGACGGCGGGTGGCCGGGCTGGGACGTCGAGCTGCCGGCCGGGTTCGCGGTCCCGGACGACGCGCGCGAGCTCGACGCGGACCGCCAGGCCTGGCTCCGCGATCAGCGCCGTGCCCGTGCCCGCCGCCGCCTGCTGAGCGGGCCGCCCGGCTCCGCTCGCCCGACGCTCCTGCTCCTCCTGCTCGTGGCTGCGCTCGTCAGCGGTGTGAGCGCCGTGTCGGTCATGCTGGTCCCGCGCCCGCCGCAGCGGCAGCTCCCGCTGGCCGCGACCTACGCCCGCGACGGCGACGTGGGCGGGCTGCTGCCGGACGTACGCCTGCAGACCCCGACCCGGACGGTGCCCGTGCGCGCCATCCGCCCGGCGGTCCTCGTCGTCCTGCCGACGACCGACTGTGCCTGCGCCGAGCTCGTCCGCGAGACGGTCCAGCGGGCCGGCGTCGCGGGGGTCGGGACCTGGCTGGTGCTGCCGGAGCGGGACGCCGCCGGCGAGGAGCTCGCGGCGACCGCCCGCCAGTCCCGCGGGATGGCGGCCGTCGACCCCTCGGGGGCAATCGGGCGCGCGGTGGGTGCGACAGGCCCCGTGCTGGTGCTGGTCGCCGCCGACGGCGTGATCACCGAGGCCGAGCCGGTGGCCTCCGCCGATGAGGAGGCGGTCGGCCGTTGGCTCGACCAGCACGTGGCGCAGCTGCATCGGCCCGGCGCCGTGTCCGGCTCCGCGGCCTCTGCGACCGGGTGACCGACTGTCCAAGTGGCGGGCGACCGACTGACCGGGCGACCGACTGACCGCCGGACCGGGCGACCGACAGACCAGGCGACCGACGCACCAGGCGACCAGGCAACCCCGCTGTGACCGAGTGACCGGGCCACCCGCTGACCACACGCGACGTGTAGCCGGAGGTGCCACGGGCACCTACAGCGAGCGCGTCGGCACCCCAGGGCTAGGCTCTGTCCGACGAACCCCGCACCGCTAGATCCGCACTGCCGAGGAGCGCATCGTCGTGACCCGCCCGCTGTCGCGCGCCGATCGGCGCACGCCCCGTGAGCACGCCGCTGCTGACGGTGCTCCCCGCACCCGCCGTACCCGGAACGCCCGGCTCGCCCTGGCCGCCGCCCTGCTCGCTCCTGCGCTCGCGGCCTGCGGCGCGGGGTTCGACGCGCAGACCAACAACGTGCGGCTGCCGGCCGACGGGCTGCGTGCAGACGTCGGCGACATCCGGGTCCTCAACGCGGTGCTGGTGCAGGAGGGCGACGCCGCCAACGTCACGCTGACGATCGCGAACCGCGGCACCGAGCCGCTGACGCTGATCGGCGTCGCCAGCGGCTCCACCGTCGCCGAGCTGAGCGCTCAGCCCGAGATCGCGCCCGGCGCCACCCTGCAGGTCGGCACGGACGTCACCGCGGTGCTCCGCGGCCTCGACCCGGCGGTCCAGCCCGGCACGTACGCCCCGCTGACCCTCGGCTTCGACCCGCAGCGCGAGGTGCAGATGAACGCGACGGTCTACCCGGCCGACGGCTACTACGCCACCCTCGCGCCGACCGAGCCGGTCGTCCCGACCGTGCAGCCCAGCCCGGCCACGCCGACCGAGCCGGTCGCCCCGCCGGCCACCCCGGCGACCGGCGTCGCTGAGGGCGGGCCGACGCCCGAGCCGACGGGCTGACGCTGCCCGTACCAGAAGCACGAGAAGGCCCGCCGCGACGCTCGCGGCGGGCCTTCTTCCGTCTGCGGTCGCACCGCTCGCCCCGGGCGGCGCGAGCGGCAGGCCGTCCCGGCGCGGGCGCTCGGGTCAGGAGCGCCCGGCCGCCGACATCGAAGTCACGGCTCGAGCTCGTAGCCCGGCCCGGCTGACGACGAGGTCACGGCTCGAGCTCGTAGCCCGGCCCGGCTGACGACGCGGTCACGGCTCGAACTTGTAGCCCAGCCCCCGCACGGTGACGAGGTGGCGCGGCGCGGCGGGGTCCGGCTCGATCTTCGAGCGCAGCCGCTTCACGTGCACGTCGAGCGTCTTCGTGTCGCCGACGTAGTCCGACCCCCACACCCGGTCGATGAGCTGCATGCGGGTGAGCACGCGGCCGGGGTTGCGCAGCAGCAGCTCCAGCAGCTCGAACTCCTTGAGCGGCAGCTGCACACCGGCGCCGTCGACGGTCACCACGTGGCGCTCGACGTCCATGCGCACCGGGCCGGCCTCCAGGGCCGCGGGCAGCAGGTCCTCCGGCTCCCCGCCACGGCGGAGCACCGCGCGGATCCGGGCGACGAGCTCGCGGGAGGAGAACGGCTTGGTGACGTAGTCGTCGGCGCCCAGCTCCAGGCCCACGACCTTGTCGACCTCGCTGTCCTTGGCGGTCAGCATGATCACGGGTACGCCGCTGCGCTGGCGCAGCTGCCGGCAGACCTCGGTCCCCGGGATGCCCGGCAGCATGAGGTCGAGCAGGACCAGGTCGGCGCCGTTGCGGTCGAACGTGTCCAGCGCCTCCGGCCCGGTGGTGGCCACCTCCACCTCGAAGCCCTCGCGGCGCAGCATGTACGACAGGGCTTCGCTGAAGGACTCCTCGTCTTCGACGACAAGGACGCGGGTCACGGGGCCTCCCGAGGAGCAGGTGCGGTGGAAGCGGATGCAGCGGCGGAGGAAGGACCGGGCGCGGCGGAGCCCGCCCGGGCGTCACCGGACGTGCCGATGACGTCACCAGTCTCGTCCATGCCGCACGGCAGCCGGATGGTGAAGGTCGAGCCGGAGCCCTCCTCGCTCCAGACCCTGACGTCGCCGCCGTGGTTGTTGGCGACGTGCTTGACGATGCTCAGCCCCAGGCCGGTCCCGCCGGTGGAGCGCGAGCGTGCCTGGTCGACGCGGTAGAACCGCTCGAAGATGCGCTCGAGGTCGCGCTCGGGGATCCCGATCCCCTGGTCGGTCACGGTCAGCTCGACGAGGGAGTCGCAACGACGCGTGGTCACCGCGACGCGCGTGCCCTCGGGGCTGTAGCTCACGGCGTTGTCGACGAGGTTGCGCACGGCCATAACGAGCTGCGGGGCGTCGCCGAGCACGTGCAGGCCGGCCTCCCCTCCGGTGACCAGCTGGATCTTCTTGGCGTCCGCGGCCGTGTGGCAGAGGTCGACGGCCTCGATCACGACGTCGTCGAGGTCGACGCGGCGGGCCTGGGCCAGCGGGTCGTGGCTCTGCAGCCGGGACAGGTCGAGCAGCTCCTGGACCAGCTGGGAGAGGCGAGTGGCCTCCACCTGCATCCGCGCGGAGAAGCGGCGTACGGCCTCCGGGTCGTCGCTGGCGCCCTGCACCGCCTCGGCGAGCAGGATCAGCGCGCCGACCGGGGTCTTGAGCTCGTGGCTGACGTTCGCGACGAAGTCGCGGCGCACGGCGTCCACCCGGCGAGCCTCGGTGCGGTCCTCGACGAGCAGCAGCACCACCCCGTCCTCGAGCCGGGCGACGCGAGCGGTCACCGCGAGGCGCTCGCGCCCCAGCGGCCCGCGCGGCAGCTCGAGGTCGACCTGGCGGGTCTCCCCGTCGCGGCGTACGTCCCGGGCGAGCTTGAGCAGCTCCGGCGAGGAGAGCGACTCCCCGCGCACCAGGCCGAAGGCGTACGCCGCCGGGCTGGCCCGGACGACGTCGTCGCGCCGGTCGAGCAGGATCGTGGAGGAGCGCAGGACGTCGAGCACCGCGGCGAGGCTGGGCGAGACCAACGGCCGGTCGGCCTGGCCCGGCGGTTGGACGGCTCCGTCCCCGGCGCGGCGGCCGGCGAGCGCAGCTCCCACCAGCGCCGCGACGACGACCGCGACGGCGAGCAGCACTGCGATCGTCGCGTCCACGGCAGGGATGGTAGGCCGCGACAGCGGGTATCCCGGGGTCCGCACGCGGCGCCCGCCGCAGCACAGAGCGGATGTTCACCGTACTGTCGGGGGCCGTTCACCCGGGCAGGCCAGACTGGCCGCCGGCCCCCTGCCTACCGACGAAGAGGAGGCCCGATGCGCGACGCCTTCCACGAGGAGCTCGACGCCCTCAGCGACCAGATGGTCGAGATGACCCGGCTGGTCCACTCCGCCGTCGCCCGGGCGACGACCGCGCTGCTCGACGCCGACCTCGGCCTCGCCGAGAGCGTCATCAGCGCCGACGACCAGATCGACTCGCTCCAGCACGACCTGGAGGAGCGCGCCTACCAGCTGCTGGCCCGTCAGCAGCCGGTGGCGACGGACCTGCGCATCATCGTGGCCGGCCTGCGGATGAGCGCGGACCTCGAGCGCATGGGCGACCTGGCTCGGCACCTGGCCCTGGTGGCCCGGATGCGCTACCCCACCTCGGCGATCCCGGCCGACATCCGCGCCTCGATCGCGCAGATGGGCCAGGTCGCGGGGCGCATCGTGCTCAAGGCCGGCAGCGTGATCGCCAACAAGGACGTCCAGGTCGCCCTCGAGCTCGAGAAGGACGACGACGAGATGGACGCCCTGCACCGCCAGCTGTTCCGGCTGCTGCTGGACGACCACTGGCAGCACGGCATCGAGTCGGCCATCGACATCACCCTCATCGGCCGCTACTACGAGCGCTTCGCCGACCACGCGGTCTCGGTCGCCCGCCGCGTCGTCTACCTCGTCACCGGCGAGCACAACCACAGCCCGAACGGCGCCGAGCAGGCCGTCGTCGGCTAGACCGTCGTACGCAGCGCCAGGGCGTCGCGCGGGCTCCGGCCCGCCGGCGCCCTGCGCTTTCCCCGGTGACCGCCGCGCCGCCGACCGCTCTCCGGCCACCCGGCGCCCGGCCGCCCCGCGCCCGGCCACCCGTTTCCCCGCCGCATGCCAGGCCCGAAGCCGATCAGCGAGAGCGCGCCAAGGCCGGCGAGCACGCCCGCGGCCTTCGCGTGCTCCCCGGTGCCGAGCCAGACCCGCGGCACACCGACGTACGGGATGGCCAGCCGGGCCACCCCGACGACGTCCGCGCGCGGCACCGCCGGCCCGTCGCCGACCGCGTTGGCGTCGCCCTTGGTCTGCACGGACCCGTCGGGAAGGACGGCGACGACCCGGTGGGTGACGGTCTCGTCGGGGCTGCCTGGGCGGCGGAAGACGACGACCTGGCCGGGTGCGAGGGGCCGGTCCGGGGCGGTGGTGACGACGACCGTGCCGGGGGTGACGGCCGGGGCCATCGACCCGGTGACAACCACCCGGACGTCGGCGCCGAGGGCGACGGCGAGCAGGCCCCAGCCGCCCAGGGCGAGGACGAGCAGCACCACGGCCCGGCAGACCGCGGGGAGCACGCGGGCCGCGACCGCCGCGGGAGGCATCGCTGGAAGCGTCGCGCTCACAGCGTCGTCGTCCGCCAGACCAGCCCGGCGCCCGCGACCCCGCCCTGCGTGCTGTCGGGCGCGGTCGAGGAGTAGCGCCAGGACAAGCGGTACTGGCGGGCGCCGTCGGTCGCCCCCGGCTGCCACTCGGCGACGCCGTCGGCGTACGACCCGTGGGTGGACAGGTCGCGCAGCGTGCCGGACCAGACCGGCGTGCCCCCGGCGAACGACGTGCAGTCGGCCGGCGCCCCCGCCGCGCGCTCGGGTGCCGTCTCGACCGTGACGGTGAGGTGGTCGGCGACGCCCTGGGTGTCGGCGAAGGTGTCGGAGTAGAGCCGCACCGGCCCGACGGGCGCCCCGCTGCCGGTGAAACGGACCTGGAAGCAGCGCTCGCCGGACGCGCCGGGCACGACCTGGTCGGGGCTGAAGACGGCGGTGCCGGTGAGGTCGCCGCCGAGGTCGATCTCCGCGGCGGTCCACGAGTTGCCCGGCGCGCTCGTCGTCGCCGTGAACGCGGCCTGGGACGTGTGCGCGATGAGCACCCCGCTGCCCACCACCGCCAGCGTCACGGGGACGACCGCGGGCGCCCACCGGCGTACCCGGCCCTGCTCTCCCCAGGCATGGCGCCGACCCTGCTCGGCCTCGTCCACCGGCCGACGGACCCGACCCTGCTCGACCCTTGCCATAGCCAACCCCCGCAGCCGTGCGACGTCCCTTCCTGGCGAACAGGGTCCGTGGGGGTAGCCGCTTAGTGCGGGGAACAGCCCCAGAACGAGCACAAGGGCTCAACCCGTCCGGATGCCTCCGGGGGTCGAGCCCTTGTGCCGAGCGGGACTAACGGCCCTGGTTCTTGACCGCCTCGATGGCCGACTTCGCGGCCTCCGGGTCGAGGTACTCCCCACCCGGCGTCACCGGCAGCAGGTCCTCATCGAGCCGGTAGACCAGCGGGATGCCGGTCGGGATGTTGAGCCCGGCGATCGTCTCGTCGTCGATCTTGTCCAGGTGCTTGACGAGCGCGCGCAGCGAGTTGCCGTGCGCCGTGACCATGACGGTCTTGTTCGAGCGCAGGTCGGGGACGATCGCGTCGTACCAGTAGGGCAGCATCCGCCCGACGACGTCCTTGAGGCACTCGGTGCGCGGCAGCAGCTCCGGCGGGAGGTCGGCATAGCGCAGGTCGCCGAACTGGGAGAACTCGTCCTCGTCGGCGATCGGCGGCGGCGGCACGTCGTAGGAACGGCGCCACAGCATGAACTGCTCGTCACCGAACTCGCCCCGGATCTGCGCCTTGTCCTTGCCCTGCAGCGCGCCGTAGTGCCGCTCGTTGAGCCGCCACGACCGCTTCACGGGCAGCCAGTGCAGGTCCGCGCGGTGCAGCGCGATCTCCGCGGTCCGGATCGCCCGGCGCAGGACGCTGGTGTGCAGGACGTCGGGCAGCAGTCCCGACTCGGCCAGCATCTGGCCACCGCGCTCGGCCTCCGCGCGGCCCTTCTCCGACAGGTCGACGTCGACCCAGCCGGTGAAGAGGTTCTTCGCGTTCCACTCGCTCTCACCGTGCCGGAGCAGGATCAGCGTGTACGCCGCACCCTCGTTCGCGTCCTCGTTCGCCATGCGCCCGAGCCTAAGGGGGCGGCGCTCCGGCGCGTACGCCGACCTCCAGCCGCGCCCCGCCGCGCCCGCGGTCCCCCGCCCCCGCGCGCCGGCCCGCGTTCTGGCGCAATGCCGCATTCATGCGTACGTCGCCTGGCACGATGCCGCATTCATGCGATAGGTCCGTTGCAATGGCGCATCGTGGCGACCGGACGTGGCGAGAATGCGGCATTGCGACAACCCGCGAGCGGGCGCCTCGATGACGGGCACGCCGCCACGGCAGCGCTGCCTCAGCGCCGCGCAGACCAGCCCCCCGCGCCACCCAGGCCCGCACTCCGGCGCGTACGCCGACCTCCGCCAGCGCCAGCGCGTCAGCTACCGGCGGCGAGCCGCTGCGGCGTCCGCGCGGCCTCGACGGCCTCGGCGTAGACGTCCGCGACGGCGCCGGCGGTGGCGTTCCACCCGAAGCGCAGGGCGTGCGCCCGCGCGGCGACGGCGTACGCGGCGAGCCGCCCCGGCGCCGCGGCGAGCTCGCGCAGCTCCCGCGCCCAGCGCTCGGGGTCGTGGCCCTCGACCAGCACGCCGGAGACGCCGTCCGCGACGGCCGTGGTCAGCCCGCCGACGGCGGCCGCGACGACCGGAGTGCCGCAGGCCTGGGACTCGACGGCGACGAGCCCGAAGGACTCGCTGTGCGAGGGGACGACGGTGAGGTCGGCCGCGGCGTACCACCGGGCCAGCTCCTCGCGGCCGACCGGTGGCTGGAAGCGGACGAGGTCGCCGATGCCGAGCGAGCGGGCCAGCGCGGCGAGCGCCTCGGGCCGCTCGAGCCCGGTGCCGCTGGGGCCGCCGACGACGACCACCTGCAGCCGCGAGCGGAGCGCGGGGTCCTGCGCGACCATGCGGGCGGCGGCCCGGACGAGCACGTCGGGGGCCTTGAGCGGCTGGACGCGGCCGACGAACAGGAGCACGAGGGCGTCGCCGCGCAGCCCGACCGCGCGTCGGGCGGCCCGCCGGTCCATCGGGGCGAACACGTCGAGGTCGACGCCGGGGGCGACGACGGAGACGGCGGCGGGGTCGGCGGCGTAGAGGTCGACGAGCTGGCGGGCCTCGTCGTCGGTGTTCGCCAGCAGCCGGTCCGCGGCCTCGACGACCTGCTGCTCGCCGATCTCGCGGGTGAGTGGCTCGGGGCGGTCGCCGTCGGCCAGCGTGAGGTTCTTGACGCGAGCCATCGTGTGCATCGAGTGCACGAGCGGGACGCCCCAGCGCTCGGCGGCGAGCCAGCCGACCTGGCCGGAGAGCCAGTAGTGGGAGTGGACCAGGTCGTACCACCCGGGCTCGTGCTGGGCCTCGGCCCGCAGCACGCCGGCCGCGACGGCGCAGAGCTGGCCGGGGAGGTCCTCCTTGGAGAGCCCCTCGAGCGGCCCGGCCGCGATGTGGCGCACGAGCACGCCGTCGTCGAGCTCGGTCACCGGCGGGAGGCCGCTGCGCGTCGCGCGGGTGAAGATCTCCACCTCGGTGCCGAGCCGAGCCAGCCGGCGCGACAGCTCGACGACGTAGACGTTGAGGCCGCCTGCGTCACCGGTGCCGGGCTGGTCCAGCGGCGAGGTGTGGATGCTGAGCATCGCCACCCGGCGCAGCCGACGTCCCCGACGGCCGGCGCGCAGGGGACGAGCGATCTCGCTTCGCACCGGCACGACCCCCATCCTCCCCGATCGATCGCGCGGTCACGCATGCCACCCTCGCTGCCGTGCCCGCTCCTCGTTCAACCGGCGACCGGCCGCTGGGCATCCCGACCCGCGGCACGACGGCCCCGAACCGGCTGCGCCGCATAGACCGGTGGGTCACCGGGACGTACGCGCGGCTGCTGCGCGCCGCGGACGACCCGCTCGTGGTGGACCTGGGCTACGGCGCCTCCCCCGTCACCACCGTGGAGCTGGCCGACCGGCTGCGCGCCGTCCGGCCGGACGTCGAGGTGGTGGGGATCGAGATCGACCCGGTACGCGTCGCGGCCGCCCAGCCGCTCGCGCGGGAGGGGCTGTCGTTCCGCCGCGGCGGGTTCGAGCTGGCCCTCGGCGGCCGGCGCCCGGTGCTGGTGCGCGCACTGAACGTGCTGCGGCAGTACGACGAGGCGGCCGCGTGGGGGGCGTGGGCGACGCTGCAGGCCCGGCTCGCGCCCGGCGGGCTGCTCGTCGACGGCACCTGCGACGAGCTCGGCCGCCGCGCGACCTGGGTCGCGGTCACGCCGGAGGGCCCCCGCACGCTGACCCTGGCCGCCCGGCTGGCCGGCCTCGGCCGCCCGTCGGACCTCGCCGAGCGGCTGCCCAAGGCGCTCATCCACCGCAACGTCGAGGGCGAAGCGGTCTTCGCCTTCCTGCGGG
Organism: Motilibacter deserti; assembly: GCF_011250635.1. Lineage (GTDB taxonomy): Bacteria > Actinomycetota > Actinomycetes > Motilibacterales > Motilibacteraceae > Motilibacter_A > Motilibacter_A deserti. Next base: position 26,654 of record NZ_JAANNP010000014.1, on the reverse strand, counting down.
CCTTCGACTCCGCCTGGGACTCGGCCGCGCCCTACGCGTCCTTCGGGGCGCGCCAACGCTGGATGGCGGCCTGCCGAACGTTGCGCGACACGGGCTGGCCCGTGGCGGACGGGCCGGCGCGGTGGCGGCTCGGCGAGGTCACCCTCGCCTGGAGTGCTGTAGCGCCGCGCTGAACGCGTCGTACGTCGCCGCGCCGAAGAGCACGAACCGCACTTCCTGAACTTCGGTTGGGGTATCCAGCACGGTCGTGATTGCGACGCGGGCGGCGTCGTCCGTCGGCCAGCCGTACGCCCCCGCGCTGATCGCGGGGAAGGCGACGGTGCGCGCCCCGAGCTCGTCGGCGACGCGGAGCGACTCGCGGTAGGCGCTGCGCAGGACGGGCGTGCGGTCCTCGCGCGTGGAGAAGACGGGACCGACGGTGTGCACCACCCAGCGCGCGGGGAGCCGCCCGGCAGTCGTCGCGACGGCCTTGCCCGCAGGCAGGCCGTCGGGCAGCGCCGTAACGCGCAGCGCCCGGCACTCGGCGAGGATCTCGGGGCCGCCGCGGGCGTGGATCGCCCCGTCGACGCCCCCGCCGCCGAGCAGCGAGGAGTTCGCGGCGTTGACGACGACGTCGACGTCCTGCTCGGTGATGTCGCCCTGGACGAGCACGATCTCCAGTGCGCTCACGTCCGCGGTCCCCCGGCAGCGGCGGTCACCACGGGCCGTACGGGCCCATCCGCCCGCCGCCGCCCCGCCGGCCGCGCATCTGCGAGACCGCGGGCCGGACGTCGGCGAGGTAGACCGCCGACGCGACGACGGCGATGATCACGAGGAAGTTCAGCGGGTCGAGCCGGCCGGCGCCCTGGAACGGGTAGGCGAGCAGGATCAGCAGCAGGGCCACGCCGGTGATGCCGAACCAGAGGCCCTTGGTGCGCTTGCCGGCCGCGACGAAGGCGTCGTTCTTGTGCCGCAGGCAGTCGACGAAGGCGAACACCCCGATCCCCAGCTCGATGAACCAGATCAGGTCGAGGATCCAGCCGGTGACGTCGAGCGGGCTCATACCCGGCAATGCTAGTGGTCGCGCACGTCCGGCGCGTTGCGCGCGTTCTCCTCGAGGAACGAGCCGTAGATGTCGAGGAGGACGGCGCGCTGCGCATCGGTCAGCGCGGGGTCATCCCGGACGGCGTCGCGCACTCCCGTGGGCTCCGGGCGCGGCGCGCCCGCCTCCGCGCTGTCGGCGAGCAGCCCGGCCTGCGCCCCGAGCGCGTCGACACCGTGCCGGAGGCCGCGCGCGACCTGCGAGACGACGTCCGCGGCGGGCCCGCGGGCGGAGCGCTCGACCTGCTCGAGGTACGGCCCGGCCGAGGTCGCGGCCTCGGCGACCTTGCGCAGCGACTGGCCGGCCAGCGCCCGCGGGTCGCGCAGCGACTCCCCCAGCGCCCCCACGTCGAGCTTGCCCATGCCTCCTACGGTGCCACGTCGCGGGCGCCTCGGTGCAGCCGCGGACACCAGCCGGGCCCGAGGCAACCTCCGCGACGGGCCAGCGCCTCCTGTCTGCTGCGACCCACTGGAGGAACCGTGCCCCGCCTACGTCCCGCCGCAGCGCTGCGTCGAGCCGCTCTCCGCGTCACCGTGCCGGCAGCCCTGCGTCGAGCCGCTCTGCCCGTCACCGTGCCGGCGGCCCCGCGCCGAGCCGCGCTGCCCGCCGTCCCCGCGCTCGCGGCGCTCGCCGCCGCGGCCCTCGTGCCCGCCGCTCCCGCGGCCGCGCTCGAGCCCCCGCCCGGCACCGAGACGCGGCTGGAGTCGCTGACCCTGGCCCCGGCGGACACGTCGCTGACGCGCGGGGAGCTGTCGACCGTGAGGGTGCGCGCCCACCTCGTCGACCCCGACCCCGGCGGGGTGCAGGTGAAGGGCGCCGCGGTAGGCCCGGACCAGTGGCTGCCCAGCTGCCCGTGCGTGTCCGTCACGTTCTCCGGCCGCAGCCGCTCCCAGGCCTGGAACGGGCGCGACGTGCCGTTGAAGCTCGCGTCGGGCTCCGCCCAGGACGGCGTCTGGGAGGGCTCCTTCGTGGTCGGCGCCGCCAGCGCGGGACGGTGGACGGCGACCCGGATCGTGGCCGGCGACCTGTGGCGGCCGGAGGACGGGCCGTACGACAACAATCTCGTGAGCCTCGAGCCGCTCGTCCCCGAGCTGCCGTCGTTCCTCGTCACGGGCACCGACTGGCCGCTGCTCACCTTGCAGCTCCCGAAGGCCCCGGTGCGCGCCGGCAGCAGGTTCGTGGTCCGCGGCACGGCGCGCTACGCGACCAGCAGGAAGCCCGCGGCCGGCGTGCGCGTCACCGTCCGCCGCGAGATGTGCTACTCCGTCGACGGCGCCGGCGGGGTCGTGGTGGGGTCGGCCCGGACGAACGCGCAGGGCGAGTGGGCGCTCGCCACCCGGGAGGCCTCCGGCTCCTGGTGCGCCCGCGTCGGCGACGTGGCCGGCGTGCTCGAGCCGGTCAGCCAGGTCGCGGAGACCCGGGCGTTCGTGCGCGCGGTGGTGACGGCGCGGGCGGCGGCCGCGAGCGTGCGGCTCGGGCGGACGGTGAACGTGACCGGCAAGGTCACCCCGGCGCTCGGGCTCCAGCTCGAGCGGCTGTCCGGCCGCACGTGGCGGCGCGTGGCCGCGGCGTACGCGCAGAACGACGGGACCTACAAGGTCGCGCTGAAGCCGACCGCGCGCGGCACGGGGACCTACCGGGTCCGGGCGCTGACCGACCCCTACCGCGCGCTCGGGTCGGCCAGCCCGACGTTCCGCGTGCGCGCGTCCTGAGCGCCAGAGCTTCGAACGAGGATCTATTCATGAAGCGCACTACAGCTCTCGTGCTCGGCCTGTCCGTCGTGGCGGGCGGGGCCGTCGCGGGCCCGTCCGCACGCGCCGCCGGGACGCCCACCGAGGAAGCCGTCTTCTCCCGTGGTGGGCCGGCCGGAAGCACCTCCCAGGTGCTGGGACGGGACTTCTACGCGTCGGCGCCGGACGGCTCGCGGCGTGAGCTGATGGGGGCGGGCATCGGCGCCAACGCCACGGTCTCCCCCGACGGCACGCGCGTCGCGTACGCCCTGACGACGTCGGAGGACCAGCGGCAGCAGACGGTCTACGTCGCCGACCTGTCCGGCCGCAACCGGCGCGTCCTGGCCCGCACTGGCGCCGGGGAGACCGGCGTCAACGCGATCGACTGGTCCCCTGACGGGCAGCGGCTGCTCGTCTCGGTCGACGCCCCGGTCACCTCGGGCTCGCCCGCCCGGCCGGGCGTCTTCGTCGCGTACGCCGACGGCTCGGCCCCCACGCCGGTGCCGCACTCGGAGGGGTTGAGCCAGGCGGCCTTCGTCCCCACGGACCCGGCGCGGATCGTGGCTGGCGGGCTGGGCGGGGTCGTGACCGCGCGCATCGGCGAGGCGCCGGTACTCGTGCCCGGCAGCGTGCTCCCGGTCTACGGAGCCGGCCTCGACGTCTCGCCGGACGGCGCCTGGGTGGCCTACAACAGGACCCGTCAGGTCGGCGCCGCATACGTCGCGGACGTGATCGTGCAGCGCCTCGACGGCGCCGAGCCGCGGAGCCTGCCCGTGGACAACGCCATGATGCCCGCCTGGTCCCTCGACGGGCGCTCGGTCTACGTCCTGCGCAACCCGCGCGGAGACGCCTCCGGCAGCGACGTCTACCGCGTGCCCGTCGACGGCGGCGCGCCGGTCCAGGTCACGGACACGCCCGGCTCCTGGGAGACCGGGCCGCTGTCGGTGGCACAGCGCCCGACCGCCGGCCTCGCCCCCGCCGCTGTCACCGCCACCGTCAACGGCACCAGGCCCACCCTGGCCTGGTCCAACGCCACGAGCCCCGAGTGGGCGCGTACCGAGGTCTACCGCGCGCTCGGCCGCATCCCGACCGCATGGGGCCAGCGGGTCTACTCCGGCACGGGCACGTCGGTCACGGACACCGTCGAGCTCGGGCAGGCCTACACCTACTCGCTCGTCGGGTTCGACGCCTCCGGCGCCCAGCGCGGGGTCGTCCGCGTACGCCTCGACGCCGTGCTGCCGCCCGCGCTGAAGGTCCCGGTGGTGTCCTCCTCGGCGAGCGCGACCCGCGGCGTCCCGATCGAGCTGGCCGCCGGCCAGGACGTCGTCGGCAACTTCGACTACGAAGTGCAATACACGTTCGCGGCTTCGCGCGAGATGCGCGGCGAGTGGCAGCCGTGGCTGTCGTCCTACGGCGGCCTGAGCGCGGTCTTCGGCCCGAAGCAGCCGATCGTCCCCCGGCTCGGCACGTCGTACGTCTTCCGTGCCCGCACCGTGGACCAGTTCGGCAACGTGTCCGCGTGGGTCGAAGGCGGCCCGCTGGCGATGACGTTCGACGAGGCCAGTGCCGACTTCTCCCGCGGCTGGCGCAAGGTGGCCGCGAAGAACCGCTGGCTCGCCACGGCGCACACGACCTCGACGGCGGGCCGCAGCGTGTCCTTCAAGGGCACCGGGGCGGTGCTGCGGGTCGTCGGCGACCGCTGCGCGAAGTGCGGGCGGCTCGCGGTCTACCTCGACGGCCGCCGTGTCGCCACGGTCGACACCCACTCCGCCACGCTGAAGACGCGCCAGGTGCTCTGGAGCTCCCCGCGGCTGGCCTTCAAGGGGCACGACGTCCGCCTGGTCGCGCTCGCGACGCCCGGCCGCCCGCAGACGTGGATCGACGGCTTCGTCGCGGGGATCTGACGCCCCGGGGCGGGGTCAGCCCAGCGGCACGAAGTCGAGTTCCTGGAAGTCCACGACCTCCGACTGCCACCGGTCACGGACGAAGGCCACGTGCACCGGGTGCTCGTTGTAGCCCTGGTAGGCCTGCTCGTCCGCGAACTCCATCGAGAAGGAGAAGGCGAACTCGCTTTTCGGGCTCACCTGCCGGAGCTGCTCGAAGCGCTCGACGCCGGGGATGTCGGCGAGCGCCCGCGCCGTCGCGAGGAACTCCGCCTCCTCGGCCGAGCCGGCTGCGTGCTTCAGCGTGAACACCACGGTGTGTCGGATCACGGCGTCACTCTGGCCGAGCCGCCGCCCGCGCCGCAAGCTCTGCGGCCCGCCGAGCGAGGAACCGCTGCTCCGGCACACTCGCCGCGCGGGCCGCGGCCGCCCGGTACGCCGCGGCGGCCCCGGCCACGTCGCCCTTCCGCTCGAGCAGGTGGCCGCGGACGGCGTCGACCCGGATGCGGGCGGCGGATCCGTCACCCTCCTGCGCCTGCAGCTCGGCCAGCCCGGCCGCCGGGCCGTCGGCCATGCCCACCGCGACCGCGCGGTTGAGGGAGACCGCCGGCCCGGGCGCCAGCTGCTGCAGCACGTCGTAGAGCGCGACGACCTGCTTCCAGTCGGTCTCCTCGGCCGACGGCGCTTCGGCGTGCACGGCGGCGATGGCGGCCTGCACCTGGTACGCCCCCGGCCGGCCCTGCGCGAGCGCCGCGGTGACGAGCGCGAGTCCCTCGGCCACGAGCTCGCGGTCCCACAGCGACCGGTCCTGCTCGGGGAGCGGCACGAGGAACCCGTCGGCGGACGTGCGCGCCGCCCGCCGCGACTCGGTCAGCAACATCAGCGCGAGCAGGCCCTGCAGCTCCGGCCAGCTGGGGAGCTGCGCGTGCAGCCGCCGGGCCAGCCGGATCGCCTCGCCCGTGAGCTCGGCGCGGTGCAGGTCCGGGCCGGAGCTGGCGGCGTACCCCTCGTTGAAGACCAGGTAGAGCACCTGGAGCACGACGGGCATGCGCGCGTCGAGGTCGGCCCGCGACCGCAGCGCGAAGCGGCCGCCCGCCTCCCGCATTCGCGCCTTCGCGCGCGAGATCCGCTGCCCGATCGTCGACTCGGGCACGAGGAAGGCGCGCGCGATCTCGGCTGTCGTCAGGCCGCCCACCGCACGCAGCGTGAGTGCGAGCTGCGAGGGCGGCGGCAGGTCGGGGTGGCAGCAGAGCAGCAGCAGCGTGAGCGTGTCGTCGCGCGCCGCCTCGCGCTCGGCCGCGACGTCGGCCGGCGGGCCGAGCAGGGCGTCCCGCGGGGTCGCCTCCAGGTCCGCGGCCTCCCGGCGCGAGCGGGCGGCGTCGGCGCGTACCTCGTCGACGTAGCGGCGGGCCGCGACCGTCACCAGCCAGCCGCGCGGCCGCTCGGGCACGCCGGACCGCGGCCACTCCTGCGCCGCCGCGAGCAGCGCCTCCTGCACCGCGTCCTCGCAGCGCGCGAAGTCGCCGTAGCGCCGCACGAGCGCGCCGAGGGCCTGCGGCGCGAGCTCGCGCAGCAGCCCCTCGACGCCCCCGTCGGACGCCGGCTCAGTCGGCGGCACCGTGCTCCATGAGCGGCCAGACCTCCACGCCGCCGCCGAGCCCGTTGCCGTAGCGCAGCGCCGGGTAGGACCGCGCGATGTCCAGCGCCCGCTCCTCCGTAGCCACGTCGACCACGAAGTAGGAGCCGACGTACTCCTTGGCCTCGAGGTACGGCCCGTCGGTCACGACCGGCACGCTTCCGTCGGACACCGCGCGGATCGACCGCGGCTGCGGCAGCAGGCCGTCGACCGCCACCATCTCCCCGGAGGCCCGCAGCTCGGAGTTGAACGCGTCCACCTCGGCGACCAGCCGGCTGAACTCCTCCGGCCCGGTGCCGCGCCAGATCTCCTCGTTGCCGTAGATCAGCACCATGTACTTCATCTCGCCATCCCCTCGCCCGGGCGCCGCCCTCCGGCGCCGACACCTCCCGATCGGAGCGGGCCGGGCGGTTTCGACATCCTGCCCCGGTCAGCTCCGCCGGCGGGCGCGGACGACGGTGTCGTGCATCGTCATCGGCTTCCCGTCGCGGTGCCCCTCGCGGGCGCGGTCCTCGGCGACGACCACCTCCCACTGCTCCGGGTCGAGCGTGCGCACGACGTCGTCCGCGGTGAAGAACATCTCCGCCGGGTGGTGGCCGTCCTCCTCGAACATCGAGCGCGCGTGCCCGACGACCAGCAGCGACCCGCCGGGGGCGACGGCGCGGGCGAACCGGGCCTGCGCCGCCTGCAGCTGCTGCGGCGGCAGGTGCATGAACTGCGCCGAGACGAGGTCGTACGCCCCCGCGTCCGGGACCCACTCGGCGAGGTCGGCGTGGAGCCAGCGGCACCGGTCCCCGACGCCCTCGTCGTCGGCGTGCGAGGCAGCCTTCTTCAACGCGCTCGGCGAGATGTCCGCCCCGTCGACCTGCCAGCCCCGCGCCGCGAGCCACACGGCGTCCGCGCCCTCGCCGCACCCGACGTCGAGCGCCCGGCCCGGCGCGAGGCCCTCGGCCTCAGCGACCAGCTGGGGGTTGGGCCGGCCGCTCCAGACCTTCTCCGGCCCGGCGTAGCGCTCCTCCCAGAACCCCTCGTCGAAGAACGCCGCGCCCTGCTCGCTGCGCAGCTGCTCGGCGACGCGCCGCCGCTGGGCCACCGCGTCCGCGGTGTCGGCCATCACGAGGTCGCCGTTGATGGCCGCGCCGGCCCGCATCCCGGCGGCCGCCGCCACGATCACCTGCGCGGTCATGTCGGCCACGTTGCCCGCGACCCAGACCCCGGGCACGGACGTCGCGCCCATCGGGTCGGCGGGCACCGCCGTGCCGATGACGACGCCGTGCATCTCGCGCTCCTCGGCGGCCAGCCCGAGCTGCTCGAGCAGCTCGCCGCGGGCCCGCAGCACGGTGCCGACGGCGAGCGCGTCCCGAGCGACCGTGCGGCCGTCGGCGAGGCGGACGCCCGTGAGCCGGTCGTCGGCCGTCTCCACGGCGGCGACCTCGCCGTCGACGACCGCGATGCCGCGCGCGAGGAGCTTCTCGCGGTCCTCGTCGCTGAACGACAGCGTGTGCGAGAAGAACACGACGTCGGCCGAGAGCTGGCGCCACATCAGCGCCTGGTGGATCGAGAGCGGCCCGGTGGCCAGCACGCCGAGCGCCCGGTCGCGTACCTCGTAGCCGTGGCAGTAGGGGCAGTGCAGCACGTCGCGCCCCCACCGCTCGCGCAGCCCCGTCACGTCCGGCAGCCCGTCGGCCAGGCCCGTCGCGACCAGCAGCCGCCGCGCCTCCACCGCGCGCCCGTCGGCCAGAGAGAGCCGGAACCGCGGGCCGTCCAGCCGCTCCACCGCGGTCACGCGGCCCTCGACGATCTCCGCGCCGTACGCGGCGGCCTCCGCGCGCCCGATCGCCAGCAGCTCGCGCGGCGGCGTCCCTTCCCGGCCGAGGTAGTTGTGCATGTGGCCCGCCGGTGCGTTGCGCGGCTCGCCGGCGTCGACCACGAGCACGGACCGGCGAGACCGGGCGAGGGCCACCGCGCCGCTCAGGCCCGCGGCGCCGCCACCGATCACGACTGCGTCGTACGTCTGCTCCACGTCGTCCTCCTTCGTCGTTGTCCCGACTATCGGCCCGTCCTGCTGGGTTGACAAGTTCTATTGCTGGAATGGCAAAGTGGGGGCATGGACGAGACGCCGCCGGACGACTTCACCGCGGTGCTGGACGGGGTGGGCCCTCGGCTGCGCGACCTGCGCCAGCAGCGCGGCACCACGCTCGCCCAGCTGTCCGAGGACACGGGCATCTCCGTCAGCACGTTGTCGCGGCTGGAGTCGGGGCAGCGCAAGCCCACCCTGGAGCTGCTGCTCCCGCTGGCGCGCGCCCACCAGGTGCCGCTCGACGAGCTGGTGGACGCCCCGGCGACGGGCGACCCGCGCGTACGCCTCCGGCCGATCACGCGCGGCGGGCGGACCTTCCTGCCGCTCACCCGCCGCCCCGGCGGGCTGCAGGCCTACAAGGTCGTCTTCCCGGCCGAGCCGCAGGCGCGCACGCCCGAGCTCAAGACGCACGAGGGCTACGAGTGGGTCTACGTGCTGTCCGGGCGGCTGCGGCTCGTGCTCGGGGACCGGGACTTCACGCTGGAGGCCGGGGAGGTGGCCGAGTTCGACACCCGGCTGCCGCACTGGCTGGGCAGCCCCGGGCCAGGGCCGGCCGAGGTGCTGTCGCTGTTCGGCCCGCAGGGCGAGCGGCTGCACGTGCGTGCCCGGCCGCGGGGGCGGGACGAGGACTGACGGCCCCGCCCGGCTCTCGGCGACGAGAGCGGACGATGGGCGGGGACGTGCGGCGACGAGGACTGACGGCCCCGCCCGGCCGCTCGCGGCGAGGGCAACGACGGGCTCGGAAGTGCGGCGGCGAGGAGCAGCCACGGCTCGATCGCGGCCCGGGCACGGTTGTGCATCGAGTCGCGAAAGGGGGACGCGGCGTCGCCGCCGGCGTCGCGGTCGGCCCCTACACTCGTGGCTCCGGACGGAAGGAGCCCGCCCATGACCGCGTCGAGTTCGGGGCCCGCCACTCCGGGCAACCGCGCGGGGGGCGGCGGCCCGCGCCCGCACCGGCCGACCCTGCAGGAGGTCGCCGACCGTGCCGGCGTGAGCCTCAAGACCGCGTCCCGGGCGCTCAACCGCGAGCCGCACGTGGCCGAGGCCACCGGTGAGCGCGTCCGCCGGGCCGCCGACGAGCTGGGCTTCCGGCTCAACGCGCTCGCCCGCGAGCTGCGCTCCGGCGCCACCTCGACCACCGCCGGCCTCGTGATCGGCGACGTCGGCAACCCGTACTACTCGCGCATAGCCCGCGGGGTCGAGCGTGAGATGGACGCCCGCGGCCTGCAGCTCATCACCTCGAGCACCGACGACGACCCCGAGCGCGAGCGCGTCGCCGTCGCCGGCCTGCTCGAGCGCCGCGTCGCCGCACTGCTCGTCGTCCCGTCGTCCGAGGACCACCGCTACCTGGAGTCCGAGCGCGCGCACGGGCTGCCCGTCGTCTTCCTCGACCGGCCCGCCGGCCACATCGACGCCGACACGTTCGTCCTCGACGACCGGGCCGGCGCGCGGGCCGCGGTCGAGCACCTGCTCAAGGCCGGCCACGAGCGCATCGGGCTGGTCGGGGACTTCTCCCGGCTCTCGACCCATCGCGCCCGGGTCGCCGGCCACGCCGACGCGATGCAGGCCGCCGGGGTGCAGGGCTGGGAGACGTACGTCCGCGCCGACTGCCACGACCTCGACGCCGCCGCGCAGGGAGCGCGCGACCTGCTCGCCCTCCCCGAGCCGCCGACCGCGCTGTTCACCACGAACAACCGCTGCACGACCGGCGCGCTGCGCGCCGTCGCCGGGCTGCCGGCGCGCCCGGAGATCGTCGGCTTCGACGACTTCGACCTCGCCGACGTCCTCGGAGTCACCGTCGTCGCCCACGACCCGGAGGAGATGGGGCGGCTCGCCGCCCGCGCGGCCCTCGCACGGCTCGACGGCGACGACAGCCCGCCGCGGACGGTGGTCCTCCCGACCCGGCTGGTCGTACGCACCGCGCCCGGCACCGAGCCGCCCCCCGTGCGGGACCGTCCGGCCGACCTGCGCAGCAGCGGGCCGCGGTCGTTAGCGGTGGCGCGCCCGCGTGAGGCGACGCTGCTGGACGCCGAGGTGCGCTGAGCTCGGGAGCCGGCCCTCGCCCGCCGCTGGTGCTCGGCCTGCGGGGTCAGTCGTCGCCCCGCCGCATCCGCTTCACGTCCGAGCGCGCCTTCTTCGCCCGCAGCCGGCGCTCCACCGACCCCCGGGTCGGCTTGGTCGCCCGGCGCGTACGCGGCGGCGGGGCGATCGCCTCGAGCAGCAGCACGCGCAGCCGCTCGCGAGCGGCCTCCCGGTTGCGCAGCTGCGAACGCTGCTCGCTCGCCGTGACGACGAGCGAGCCGTTGACCAGGCGGCCCTGGAGGCGCTGCAGAGCGCGCTCCTTCAGCGGCGGTGGCAGCGCGGCACTCGCGGCCAGGTCGTAGGCGAGCTCGACCCGGCTGTCGGTCGTGTTGACCGACTGCCCGCCCGGCCCGGAGGAGCGGGAGAAGCGCCAGCTGAGCTCGGCGGCGGGCACGACGAGGCCCGGCCGCAGGGCCAGGGCGTCGCCCGCCGGCTCGTCGCGCGGCGGCACGAGCGGTCCGTTCGCGCCCGGCTCAGCGCCCGGTCAGCAGGTCCTCGACGGAGGCGGCGCCCTCCTTGTAGCGGCGGCCCACCTCGGCTGTGCAGGCGTCGACGACCTCCTGCACCTGACGCCGGGAGTGAGAGACCTCCTCCTCGAAGCCGGCCAGCCGGCTGATCGCACCGGAGAGCTCGTCGTCGGACAGGCCGCCGAGGTCGGAGAAGCCCACGTCGGCCACGATCTGCTCCACGCGGCGGCGGTGCTCGCCGACCCGCGACGGGTCGACGTGCGGCACGCGGGCGTGGCTCTGGTCGCTGCGCGGGCCGGAGTCCGTCAGCGTGCGCGCGAGCCGTTTGACGAAGTCCTCCTCGGTCTCCTCCTGCCCGCCGCCCGCGCGGCGCGAGACCTCGGCGCGCAGGATGTCCAGCCGGCCCTGCAGCAGGCGGCGGACGTACGACAGGTCCGACTCCTCCTGCTCGGCGTCGCGACGCAGCTCGCGCACCTCGTCGAGCGGCCGCTCGGACAGGCGGTCGAGGTACCCGGGCGCGAGGACCCGGTCGATCCGGCGCCGGCCACCCTCCATCGGCTGCGTCATGGCCACTCCCGTTTGTAGTGCTCGACTACCTGCGCGTGTCACTGCACATCGTGCCACCTCGCGGCGACGGACCGTGGGCAAGGATGTGCCCGTGCGAGCCCTCCTCCAGCGTGCCCTGTCCGGCAGCGTCACCGTCGACGGGGACGTCGTCGGCCAACTGCCCGCCCCGGGGCTCGTCGTCCTGCTCGGGGTCGCGGTCGGCGACGACGAGGCGACCGCGCGCGCCCTGGCGGCCAAGACGTACGAGCTGCGCATCCTGCGCGAGGAGCGCAGCGCCGCCGACCTCGCCGCGCCGCTGCTCGTGATCAGCCAGTTCACGTTGTACGCCGACACCCGCAAGGGGCGCCGGCCGAGCTGGTCGCCGGCCGCCCCCGGCCCGGTGGCCGAGCCGCTGGTGGAGGCGTACGTGGAGGAGCTGCGCGCCCGCGGTGCGCACGTGGAGACGGGGGTCTTCGGCGCCGACATGCAGGTCGCGCTGGTCAACGACGGCCCGGTCACCGTGCTCCTGGAGTTGCCGCCGCCCGGCTGACGCGCCGCCGTTCGTCGCGATGCCGCATCGTCGCCGTCTCGAGTTGGCACGATGCCGCACTGTCACGGTCCCGACTTGGCACGATGCCGCATTCACGCGAACCTATCGGCACGGTGGCGCATCGTGGCCGTCCCGAGCTGGCACGATGCCGCATTCTCGCGACCCTGCCGTTGGAGCGCGCCCGACGCGGGCGGACCGCGTGGCGGCGCGGGCGGACGGCGCGGCGGCGGACGGCCGGCGGCTAGTACGCCCCGGACCCCCTGACGACCGCCGCGAGCGTCTTCCACAGGATGAGCAGGTCGGCGGTCATCGACCAGTTCTCCACGTAGTACAGGTCGAGCCGGACGGTGTCCTCCCAGGACAGGTCCGACCGGCCGCTGACCTGCCACAACCCGGTCATGCCGGGCTTGACGAGAAGCCGGCGGCGTACGTCGAACGCGTAGCGCTCCACCTCCGACGGCAGCGGCGGGCGGGGCCCGACCAGGCTCATCTCGCCACGTAGGACGTTGAACAGCTGCGGCAGCTCGTCGAGGGAGTAGCGCCGGATGAACCGGCCGACCTTGGTGACCCGCGGGTCCTCGCGCATCTTGAACAGGACGCCGTCGTGCTCGTTCTTGGCCGCCAGCGTCGCGAGCATCTGCTCGGCGTCGACGACCATCGAGCGGAACTTGAAGACGGTGAACGTCTTGCCGTCGCGCCCGACGCGCTGCTGGCGGAAGAAGACCGGCCCCTTGCTGGTGAGCTTGACGGCCAGCGCGATCGAGACGAGGACCGGCGAGAGGGCGAGCACGAGGACGCTGCCGACGACCCGGTCGAACACGCCCTTGGCTACGCGCATCGGGCCTTCGTACTGCGGCGGCTCGACGTGCAGGAGCGGCAGCCCGGCCACCGGGCGCACGTGCACGCGCGGGCCGGCGACGTCGGTGAGCGCGGGAGCGACGACGAGGTCGGTCCCCGTGCCCTCGAGCGTCCAGCCGAGCCGGCGCAGCGCGGTCGGGGTGAGCCCGACGGAGGGGACGACCGCGACCGTGTCGGCGCCGGTCGCCCGCACGGCGTCGACGACGGTGTTGAGCGAGCCGACGACCGGCAGCCCGGCCGCCTCGGCGGTGGTCACCGCGACCGGCTCGTCGGCACCACCAGGCAGGCAGACGCCGACGACCTCGAACCCGGCGTACTTCTCCCGGGTCAGCTCCGCGGCGAGGTGCCGCACGTTGTCCGGGCTGCCCACGACGAGCACGCGGTGCGCCCAGCCGCCGCGGCGGCGCCGCGAGTGCAGCCACTTGCGGGCCACCCACCGCTCGACGAGCAGCCCGACCGTCCCCAGCGGGAAGGCGATCGCGACGAGCGCGCGGGCGTACGGGGCGGAGCCGAGGTAGGCGATGATCGCCACGAGCCCGAAGAGGCGGACGCTGGCGGTGACGACGCGCTTGTACTCGTCCGGCCCGGTGCCCACCACGCGCCGGTCGCGCGACAGGTGCAGCGACAGGCTCGACATCCAGGCGATCGCGAGCAGCGCGGCGAGCCAGCGCTGGGAGAGGACGTCCTCCCCGCTCAGCGGCTCGGCGCTGCGGCCCCCGTCGAACCCGACGACGACGGCGACCGTCATCGCGACCACCACGACGACGAGGTCGGCGACGACGAGGGTCAGCCCGAAGGTACGCAGCCAGGCAGGCCGGCGCGAGGCGACGGACGAGGCCTCGTCGGCGGCGGGACCGGTGCCGCTCCGAGGGGCCACGAACGTCTCGGCCTCGAGCAAGTCCTCGAACCTCCGTCAGGGCGGTCGTCGGCGCAGCCGCGCCGGGGCCACGGGCCGGTCAGTCGTGCAGGCTACCGCCCGTGGCGGCCGGACGGGGAATCCCGCCAGGTCAAGCACCCGAACGGAGGGCGGCACGGGCGGCGCGGCCCGCCCCCGGAGGCGCCGGCGCGGCGGCGAGCAGGGCCGGCTCCTCCTGCGCGGCCGCGACGCCGCCGGCGAGCAGCTGCGCGTCCGCCGGGACCGACCGCTTCACCAGCGCGAGCGCGATGGGGCCGAGCTCGTAGTGCTGGACGACCGTCCCGACGACCCCGACGGCCCGACCCTCGGCCTCGACCGTCGCACCCGGGGCAGGCAGCGTCTCCGCGGACCCGTCGAGGTGCAGCAGGACGAGGCGACGGGGAGGCCGCCCGAGGTTGTGCACGCGGGCGACGGTCTCCTGCCCGCGGTAGCAGCCCTTGTCCAGGTGGACGGCGCTCGTGAGCCAGCCGACCTCGTGCGGGATCGTGCGCTCGTCCGTGTCGACCCCGAGCCGGGGCAGGCCAGCGGCGACGCGGAGGGCGTCGTACGCCCAGCGCCCGGCGGGGAAGCCGTCGGCGGCGACGTACGCGGCCAGCTCCGCCCGGGGCACGAGCACCTCACGCCCGGCGAGGCCGAGGCCCTCGGGGGGCAGCCACGTCGTCAGCAGCCGCTGGTGCGGGGCGGCGGCCGGCTCCCAGACGCAGGCCCAGTCGGCGGTCACGTCCTCGACCTCGACCTCGGTCCAGAAGCGCATCTTCACCAGGTAGTCGACCAGGCCGCCGGCGCGCCCCGGCTCGACGGTGAGCCAAGTGCTCGTGCCGTCGTCGCCGACGTTCGCGTGGTGCTCGACGCGACCGTTCGGGTCCAGCACGAGCAGCTCGGTCGGGCGGCCGGGCTCGAGGCCGCGCAGGTGCTGGCTGGTCAGGTCGTGCAGCCACCCGAGCCGGGCGGGGCCGGTGACGCGGACCACGCCGCGGTTCGACAGGTCGACTACGCCGACGCCGGTGTCCAGCCGGCGCTGCTCGCCCAGCGGGTCGCCGTAGTGCCACGCGACGCCCGCGTCGGGGGGCTCGGCAGGGACCGCGCCGGGGGTGCTCAGCACGACGGACATGACAGGGGCAACCTCGCGGGGCGCGCCGCTCATTCCGACCGGGCGCAGTCCCGGCAGCGCCCGAAGATCGCGAAGTGGCTGACGTCGGTCTCGAAGCCCTGCTCCTGGGCGACGCGCCGGACCAGCTCGTCGGCCACGGACGTGTCGGCCTCGGTGACGCGCCCGCAGTCGCGGCAGACCAGGTGCAGGTGGTCGGCCTCGCTGGCCGGGTGGTAGGTCGGGGCGCCGTGGCCGAGGTGCGTGTGGGTCACCAGGCCGAGCTCTTCGAGGAGCTCGAGCGTGCGGTAGACGGTGGAGACGTTGACTCCGCTGGCGGTGCGCTGGACCTCGGTCAGCACGTCCTCGGGTGTCGCGTGCCCGAGCGTGGCGACCGCCTCGAGGACGAGCTGGCGCTGCGGCGTGAGCCGGTAGCCCCGCTCACGAAGCGTCGCCTGCCAGTCGGTCATCCCCCGGCCCTCGGGGCGGGTGCGTGCGCCGACAGGGCGATCGCGTCGGCGGCCGGCACCTTCTTCAGCCGGGCCGACGCGTGCGGGGAGAGCGGCTGGCCCAGCGCCGCCTTGTCGTACGCCCACAGCAGGTCCCCCTCGACCAGCCCGTAGAGCCGGTGGCCGGCGGTGTGCTCCTCGGCCGACACGGTGCGCGCGACGACGTCGGTGCGCATCTCGATGCGAGCCGGGTGGATCTCGCCGACGTAGACCTCGACGACGCCGGTCGGCTGCACGATGAGCGCCTCGATCGTGCTCTCCGGCTGCGGCCGCCAGTAGCCGGTCTCGACCGTGATGACGTCGCCGCGCTCGCCGTCCTCGCGCAGAGTCCAGAGCCGGCTCTCGTAGGTCAGGTAGGCGCCGCCGGCGTGGTCGAAGACGACCTGCTGGCCGAAGCGCGACTCCTGCATCGTGGGGTAGCCGATGACGCCGGCGCCCTGCCACACGCCGAGCAGCCAGGCCACGGGCACCAGCTCCGGGGGCAGGTCAGGGGTCAGCTCCATGCTGCGTCCACAGCCGCGCGAGCCCCGGCTAGGCCTGGGACTTGAACAGCTTGTAGACCGCGTAGAACGCGAACCACGTGATCAGCAGCGCGGCGAAGGCCAGCAGGCCTGTATAGAAAACCTCCAGCACAGCCCGGAGTCTACTGTGCGGGGCATGCCCGAGACGTCCCGCACTCTCGTCGTGAAGGTCACCGCCGGGGCCGACGCCCCCGAGCGCTGCTCTCAGGCGTTCACGGTGGCCGCGACCGCCGCCGCCGCAGGCGTCCCGGTCTCGCTCTGGCTCACCGGCGAGTCGGCGTGGTTCGCGCTGCCGGGGCGTGCCGCAGAGTTCGAGCTCCCTCACGCCGCGGCGCTGCCGGACCTGCTCGAGGCGGTGCTCGCGGCCGGGACCGTCACGCTGTGCACCCAGTGCGCCGCGCGCCGGGAGATCACCGGCGCCGACGTGCTGCCGGGCGTACGCATCGCGGGGGCGGCGGTGTTCGTGGAGGAAGCGCTCGCCGCAGGCGCGCAGGCGGTCGTCTATTGACCACGTCCCTCACCCGCTGGTCATGCAGACGTGGCGAGTTGCCCACAGCCCAGAGGCTGTGGACAACTCGCCAACATCGCATGATCAGCGCGGGGTGGTGCGCCCGCGAACGCGGGGTGGTGCGCCCGCGGACGCGCAAGGCGGTACGCGGCTGCGGATCGCGGGGTGGGGCGCCCGCGGACGCGCGCCGGTTGTGGGCGTCAGCCGACGGTGACGTCGACCCGCGCGATCTCGCCGGTCGTCGCGCGCACCTTCCGGTCGGTCGGCTGCGCGCCGGGGGCGAGGACGCGGACGGTCCACTCCCCCGAGGCGGCGAAGAAGCGGTACTGCCCGGTGGCCGACGTCGGCACCTCGGCGACGAACTCGCCGGAGGAGTCGAGCAGCCGGACGTACGCCCCGGCGAGCGGCGCCTCCTCGCGGGAGATGATCCCGGCGACGATGGCCTGGTTGGAGAGGTCGACCCCGGTGAGGTCGAGGTCCTGAGGGGGTGCTCCGCACATGCCGGTCAGCTACCCGAGCCGGTCTCGACCGGAACGCCCACGAGCGAGCCGTACTCGGTCCACGAGCCGTCGTAGTTCTTCACGTTCGGCTGCCCGAGCAGCTCGTGCAGCACGAACCACGTGTGCGCCGAGCGCTCGCCGATGCGGCAGTACGCGATGGTGTCGCTGGTCGCGAGGTCGACGCCGGCCTGTACGTAGAGCTCCGCGAGCTCGGCCTCGTCCTTGAACGTGCCGTCGTCGTTCGCGGTCTTGGACCACGGGATGTTCTTCGCCGTCGGGACGTGGCCGGCGACCATCGCCGACTCCTGCGGCAGGTGGGCCGGGGCGAAGAGCTTGCCGCTGAACTCGTCAGGGCTGCGCACGTCGACCAGGTTGAGCTTGCCGATCGCGGCCACGACCTCGTCGCGGAAGGCGCGGATCGAGTTGTCGGGCTCCTGCGCCGTGTAGGTCGTGGCGGGGCGCTCGACCGCGTCGGTCGACAGCTCGCGGGCGTCGAGCTCCCACTTCTTGCGCCCACCGTCCATCAGGCGGACGTCGCCGTGGCCGTAGAGCTTGAAGTACCAGTACGCGTAGGCCGCGAACCAGTTGTTGTTGCCGCCGTAGAGGATGACCGTGTCGTCGTTGGAGATGCCCTTCGACGACAGCAGCGCCTCGAAGCCCTCCTTGTTGACGAAGTCGCGGCGGACCGGGTCCTGCAGGTCCTTGCGCCAGTCGAGCTTGATGGCGCCCTTGATGTGGTTCCGGTCGTACGCGGTGGTGTCCTCGTCGACCTCGACCAGCACGACCTTGGGGTCGTCCAGATGGGCCTCGACCCAGTCGGCGTCGACGAGCGCGGTCTCGCGGCTCATGGAGTCCCTCTTCCTGTCCAGTTCTACGGGGATCAGCGTGGCAGACGTACGGCAGCCCGGCCCGGGTCCGAGCCGCGGGCGACGAGCGGGGAGGAGGTGCCGGCGCGCGTGCAGGACGCGGGCGCGGCGGCGGCGCGCGGGCCTCAGCCGACGCGACAGAGGCTCGCCGCGACCCGACAGAGGTCGACGGCGCGCCGGCGGATCAGCAGTCCTGCCATGGTCCGCATCGTAGGGGGCCGTCAAGCCCCGGGTGGCGGCCGTCCGCGCTTCGAGACCTCTGACCTGCGTCTCATGACCCGAACGGGGGGTCATCCACCCGCGAACGGCGGGAGGACCTCGACCACGGCGCCGTCGGCGAGCACCCGCCCGGGCGCCGCCTCCCGCGAGACGCGTACGCCGTCGACCAGGAAGCTCGCCGCCCCCAGCACGGCGCGCAGCCGCTCCCCGTGCGCACGCCCGGCCTGCTCGAGCGCGTCAGCGACGGTGCCGGCGTCGACGACGTCCTCGACACGCCCGGCAGCGGCCTTGGCCGCGGCCCAGTAGCGGACCGTCACCTGTGCCACGGGCCCTCCTCCGGTGCTGGTGTTGCGGACGGTAGCCGGCTGAACCCGGTCAAACCCCGACTGAGCCGATCGAAAGTAAAGGGGCGATGACACGCGGATGACACAAGCACCCCACTATCCTTCCGCTCAGCAACCGGGAGCTCATGCTCCCAGCCCACAGTGCCGTGGGGCCCGGACCGGACACGAGGGGCTCGGGGTGCCACGGCATCCCGCCCGGTGGAGGTGGGACATGGCGAGCGTCCTCCTGCTGACCAACGCACTGCAGCCGTCGGCCGAGGTGCTTCCTGCCCTCGGGCTGCTCCTGCACTCGGTACGCGTGGGCCCGGCCGAGGCGTCTGCCCTGCTCGACGCTCCCCCGTGCGACGTCCTCCTCCTCGACGGCCGCCGCGACCTCCCGCACGCGCGGGCGACCTGCCGGCTGCTGCGTACGACCGGGCTCAACTGCCCGCTCATCCTGGTCGTCACCGAGGGCGGGCTCGCCGCGGTCACCGCCGAGTGGGGCGTCGACGACGTCGTGCTCGACACCGCCGGCCCGGCCGAGGTCGAGGCACGGCTCCGGCTCGCCACCGGCCGGCTGGCGATGGCGGCGGCCAGCGACCCCGACTCCCCGAGCGAGATCCGCAACGGCGACCTCTCGATCGACGAGGCGACCTACGTCGCCAAGGTCCGCGGCCGGGTGCTCGACCTGACGTTCAAGGAGTTCGAGCTGCTCAAGTTCCTCGCCCAGCACCCGGGCCGGGTCTTCACCCGCGCCCAGCTGCTGCAGGAGGTCTGGGGCTACGACTACTTCGGCGGCACCCGCACCGTCGACGTGCACGTGCGGCGCCTGCGCGCCAAGCTCGGTGCCGACCACGAGGCGCTCATCGGCACGGTGCGCAACGTCGGCTACCGGTTCGTCGCTCCGGAGAAGGGCGCCGACGAGCGCATCGCCGCGCCCACCGCCTAGCCGCGCCGACGGCCCAGCCGCGCCGACGGCCTAGCCGCGCCGGAGGTCAGGGCCGGGCGGTGTACGTCAGCAGCCGCGCCGTCGCGCCGTCGTCGGGCACGACGGCCAGCTGCAGGGCCCCGCCGGGCAGCAGCTGCAGGTCGCTGGGGTTGCGCAGGACGCTGCTGCCCGTCGCCGACCAACGGAAGACCGGCACCTCGTGGCCGACCGTCAGCTTCTTGGTGTCGACGACCGCGATGCCCCCGAGCCGGATCGCCCCGGACGGGCCGGCCGTCTCCGCGAGGCCTGTGCAGACGACCGAGCGCCCACTGACGTAGTTGCAGTCCTGGTAGTCCACGAAGTGGCTCTCGTTGGGCTGGGTGCCGGCGACCCGCCCGTTGCGCTTGAGGTCGTAGAACGTCCGCGAGCCCCAGCTGACGCCCACGAACCGGTCTCGCTCGGTGTCGTGGACGATGCCGCCGAGGTGGTCCGCGACCCGGAACTCCTCGTGCACCTCGTGCGTCGCCGGGTCGACCCGGTAGACGATCGACCTGCTGTTCGGGCGGTACTCCGCGACCGGCACCCACAGGCTCTCGCCGTCGTAGTCGATGCCTCCCGGGTGGTAGACGGTGCCCTCGCCGAGCAGGATGTCGGCCTTGAGAACGCCGTCGTCGTCGAACGCGAAGAGGTGGCCCTGGCCCTTGCCGGGCGTGCGGTCGTAGCCGTCGACCGGCGTCGGGTAGCGGACGGTGGGCTCGAGGATCTCGACGCTGCTCATCCACCACAGGCCGCCGATGCGGAGCATGCCCTGCGGGTGGTGGGCGTCGAAGCGGAGCGGGACGTCCCCGGTCTGGGACCACGCGGTGGAGCGGGTGAGCTTCTGGACGGTCTGCACGAGCGCGGGGGTGTCGGCGGAGGCGTGCACGGTCGCGGTGCCCACGGCCGCTACCGCCAGGCCCAGAACGGCGGCGGCGAGCGCGCGGCGCGGCGGGCGTACGCGCAGAATTTCGGTCACGACGGCTCCTCAGGTCTTGGGGATGACCGGGGCAGGCAACTACTCGCGGCTTGAATCCCCGTGAAGCCCCGACGAACGCAGCAAGTCCGTCGGTCGACGCCCGCTCCCCCGGGCCGGGAGACGGCACCGCCCCCTGCCCGGTGCGGGCAGGGGGCGGAGGAGTCCCGGCGGGAGTTACGGGAGTCGCGTGATCCGGTCGAGCGGCGGCACCACGTACGGAGCCGACGCGGACGAGTTGGCCGCAAGGAAGCTGGCGAAGCCGTCGATGTCGACGCCGCCGTAGAGCGGGTCGGTCCCCTCGGCGAAGGTCGTGTAGCCGTCGCCGCCCTCGATGAGGAAGTTGTTGGCGCCGACGCGGTACTTCTTCGCGAGGTCGAGCGGCTGGCCGCCGACGAGCACGTTCGACACCCGGTTCCCGGCCGGGGCCGAGGCGGTGACGGTGTAGGTCAGCCCCGAGACGGGCAACCGGCCCGCCTCGAGGATCCGCTTCACCTGCTCGCCGGTGAAGGTCTTCGAGACGTTGTAGTTGCTGAACGGCTGGACAGCGAACGCCTCTTCGTAAGTCACTGCGCCGTCGCCCCTGGGCAGGTCGGCCCGGATGCCGCCCGGGTTCATGAACGCGATGTCGATTGGCCCGCGCCCGGCGATGGACTGGTCGGCGCGCACCGAGTCGGCGAGCAGGTCTCCGAGGGCCGACTCGCCCGCGGCGTTCGTGCTGCGCGTGATGTCGGAGCCGATGTAGCCGATCGTCTTGTTCGCGATGGGGCCGAGGTACGTCCGATAGCGGTCCATCAGATCGGTGATCTTCGCATCAGGAGTCACAGTGCGGGTGACGATGACGTTGTTCGCCGCCGTAGCCTGCCGGTCGACGTCGCCGGTGCGACGGTCGATCACCAGGTCGATGTCGGTCACGAGGCGCCCGTAGTTGCCGGCCTGCGTCACGAGGCGCGGGTTGCCGGCCGGGTCGGCCGCCTTGCAGTTGAAGGCCGAGTGGCTGTGGCCCGTGACGATGACGTCGACGGCGGGTGTCACGTTCGCGTTGATGCCGCGGGCGGCACCGCCCAGGGTGGAGCAGCCGTTGTAGGCGCTACCGGCGCTGCCGCCCTCGTGCATGAGGACGACGATCGCCTCGATCCCCTTCGCCTGCAGCTGCGCGGCGTACTTGTTGACGACCTCGGCCTCGTCCTTGAACGACAGCCCCTTGATTCCCGACGCGGTGACGATGCTCGGCGTGGACGAGGTCACGATGCCGATGAAGCCGACCTTGGCCCCGTTGTGGAACTTCTCGACGTGCGTGGCGGCCATGAGCGGGGTGCCGTCGGCGGTGAACTCGACGTTCCCGGCGAGGTAGTCGAACTTCGCACCCCGGAAGCGCTTGCCGCCGAGGTCCTTCGCGGCGCAGCTGTTCTGGTTCTGCGCGCCGTCCTTGTCGCGGATGCAGCCGCCCTTCTGCATGCGCAGCAGCTCGGCGTAGCCCTCGTCGAACTCGTGGTTGCCGACGGCGCTGAGGTCCAGCCCCAAGAGGTTCAGGGCCTCGATCGTGGGCTCGTCGTGGAACGCGGCCGAGAGCAGCGGCGAAGCGCCGATCATGTCGCCGGTGCCGATGGTGAAGCTGTCCTTCTTGCCGCTGCGCAGCTGCTTCAAGTGCGTCGAGAGGTACGCCGCCCCGCCCGCGGGCACGGCCGGCCGGCCGCCGCCGGGGCTCACGGTCCCGCCGGAGCCGGTCGGGGGCTCGAGGTTGCCGTGGAAGTCGTTCACCGCGAGCAGCTGGATGTGTCGCAGAGGCTGGGACTTGATCGAGACGGCGTCGGCGGGGACGGCGGTCATGGCCGTCGCGGCGAGGACGGTGCCGGCGGCCGCCGCGAGCAGGGCCGCGCGCGGGCGCAGGCGGCCGAGGATGGGCGTCATTCAGGGTTCTCCTGGGAGCGGACGAGCACGGGCGGGGCAAGCGGCCCCGCCGGAGGCTAGGGCAGCCGTCGCCCCCCGCTGTGAGGCCCAGGCGAACTCCAGGTGAACTCGTCGGCCGGAGCTCTCAGACCCTCCTGCCGCGGGCGTCGTACGCGACGACGCTCGTGCCGCGGGACTGGCGCAGGGCCTCCTCGGCCTGCTGCACCGCCGACCGGGACGACGACGGGTCACCCTGCACCTCGGGCACGGGCACCGCGAGGGCCCACACCCGCCACGACGTCAGCCCGTCGACCCGGAAGATCGCCGCGTCCCGCTTCCTGCCATCGGCCGTGGACACCACGACGCGTGCCGCGCGCGCCGGCACCTGCCCGACGATCACGCGTGGGCCGCCGTCCCTGGTGTAGCCGGAGGGTGGCCGGTGCCCGGGAGCGCCGCACCCGAAGCTCGTGGCCTCGAACTGGATGCAGAGCAGCCCGGCCGTGCTCATGTACGCCACCGTCCCGCCCGCGAGCTGGGTGATCCGTCCGGCGGGGACCCGCATGTCCGCCGGGTCGTAGTTCAGGGGGTCCGGGGTCGTCGGGATGCCGAGCAGGCTCGTCATCGGCGTGGCCACGGAGGACGCGCCCGTCCCCGGCGTCGCCGCCTCCTCGCGGCCGGCGCCCGCCACCGCCACCACGGTCGCCATGCCCAGGACGGCGGCGCTCGCCGTGGCCACCGAGCCGAGGGACCGGCGCCGGGCGCGGGCCCGGATCTGCCCGGCTGCGGCGGCGGGGCGTACGACGCGGGCGGCCTCCGCCTCGAAGGCTCGCTCCAGCAGGTCGTCGAGGTGCTCAGGCCCGGGCATCGGGTGCCTCCTGGTACGAGATGGACAGGGCGGCGCGGACGCGGGCAGCGCCCTTGCTGGCGTAGCCGCGCACGGCGGCCTCGGTGCAGCCGAGCGTGCGCGCGATGTCGGCGTCGTCGTAGCCGGCGTAGTGGCGCAGCACGAGCACGGTGCGCTGGCGCGGCGGCAGGTCGGTGAGGGCGCGGTGCAGGACGTCCCGCTCGCCCACCAGGTCGGCCGGGTCGTCGAGCAGCCCGCCGGTCGGTGTGTCCGGCGGTGCCGCGACCGGCCATTCGGGCAGCCGGAGCCGGCGCCGCCAGGACAGGTGGGTGTTGACGACGATGCGGCGCACGTAGGCGTCCGGGCTGTCGGCGCGGGCCACCTTGCCCCAGTGTCGGAACGCCTTGAGCAGCGCGCTCTGCACCAGGTCCTCGGCCAGGTGCGCGTCGCCGGTCAGGACGTAGGCGAACCGGGTCAGCGCGAGCGAGCGGGCCGCGACGTACTCGTCGAACGTCACGATGCAGCCCTCCAGGTCTTCACTCCCCCAACGACTCCGGCCGTCCCGCCCTTGTTGCCAGCCGCAGCGGGCTCGTTGTCCGGAGGACGCGAAAAGGGGTGGCCCGCCGGTCGGCGGGCCACCCCTGTCGGTTCGCGTCAGGCGACGCGGTGCGTCACGGCAGGCGCGTGATGCGGTTCAGCGCCGGCGGCGCGAGCGGGGCGTTCGCCTCGAGGTACGACGCGAACGCCTCGATGTCGAGGCCGCCGTAGAGCGTGGCGGTGCCCTGCGCGAACGTGGTGAAGTTGTCGCCGCCCTCGAGCAGGAAGTTGTTGCCGGCGACCCGGTAGCCGCGGTTCAGGTCGAGCGGCTGGCCGTTCACCAGCACGTTCGAGACCTTCGACCCCTTGGGGGCCGAGGCGCTCCAGCTGTAGGTGATGCCGGAGACCCCGAGGATGCGGGTCTGCCCGACGCCGGGGTTGTCGAACTGCTGCTCGAGAACGGCCTTGAGGTCCGAGCCCTTGAGCGTCTTCGAGACGACGTAGTTGCTGAACGGCTGAACGGTGAAGGCCTCTTCGTAGGTCACGACGCCGTCGCCGTAGGGGAGGTCGGACCGGATGCCGCCCGGGTTGATGAAGCCCACCTCGATCGGGCCGTTGCCCGTGACGGACGCGTCGGCCTTGGCCGCGTCGGCGAGGATGTCCCCGAGCTGGGACTCGCCGTTCGCGTTCTGGGCCGCGGTCAGGCCGCTCGCGATGGTGCCGAGCTGACGGCCGGCGATCGGGCCGAGGTAGCCCTTGTAGCGGTCGATGAGGCTGGTGATGGCGGGGTCCGCTGCCACGGTGCGCGTCACGATGTGGTTGGTGGCGGTGGTCTGCGCCCGGTTGACGTCCCCGGTGCGGCGGTCGAACGCGAGGTCGACCTCGGAGATGAGGCGGCCGGCCGACGCTCCCTGGATCACGACGCGCGGGTTGCCCGCGGGGTCGTTCAGCTTGCAGTTGTAGCCGGCGTGGGTGTGGGCGTTGAGCAGCACGTCCACGGAGGAGGAGATGCGGTTGTTGAGGCCGAGGACGCTGCCGGCGAGGTTGTTGCAGGCGTTGTAGAGCCCGCTCTGGCTGCCACCCTCGTGGATCACTGCGACGATCGCCTGCACGCCCTGTGCCTGCAGCTGGGCCGCGTATCGGTTGATCGTGTCGGCCTCGTCGGTGAACGTCAGGCCGGCGACACCGCTGGCGGTCACGATCGACGGGGTGGTCTTGGTGACGACGCCGATGAACCCGACCTTGGCGCCCTGGTGGAACTTCTCCACGTGGGTCGCCGAGAAGATCGTCTTGCCGGTCGCGGTGTATTCGACGTTGGCCGCGAGGTAGGGGAAGTCCGCCCCACGGAAGCGCTTGCCGCCGAGGTCCTTCGCCGGGCAGCTGTTCTGGTTGTTCGCGCCCTCGTCGTCCCGGATGCAGCCGCCCTTCTGGATCCGCTGCAGCTCGGCGACGCCCTCGTCGAACTCGTGGTTGCCGACGACGCCGAGGTCGACGTCCATGAGGTTGTGGGCCTCGATGGTCGGCTCGTCGTGGAACGCGGCCGACAGCAGCGGCGAGGCACCGATCAGGTCGCCCGACGAGACCGTGAAGGAGTCGCGCTCCCCCGCGCGCAGCGTCTTGAGGTGCGTGGACAGGTAGGCCGCGCCCCCCGCGTCCACGTTGATCGCGGCGCCGGTCGACGAGGTGCCCGTCTGGATGCGCCCGCCCGAGCCCGACGGCGGCTCGAGGTTGCCGTGGAAGTCGTTGAAGGCCAGCAGCTGGATGCGCTGGATGGGCGCGGACGCGGCGGACGCCGGGGTCGCCGCGGTCGCGGCTGCGGCGAGCGCGCCACCGGCGGCGACGACGGCCAGCAGCCGCATGCGCCGCTCACTGGGCTTGGGGGTCATACGGTTTGTCTCCCGAGAGTCGACGGCTCGGACGGAAGCGTCCGTCGGCAGGCAGGCTAGGCACAAGGGCCGACAGTTGGGGTGAACTTCCGATGACGAAGCGGGCGTCGGGACCTGCCGAGGCTCGCGGCTAGCCTGCAGGGGTGTCGGACCCGCTACGCATCGAGACCGTCGGCCAGCTGAGCAAGCCCGAGGTGGACGCGGTCACCTGGCTCGTCGAGGCCGCGACGGAGGCCGACGGCGTACGCCCGCTGTCCGAGCACGTGGAGCTGCACCTGCGCTACGGCGGGGACCGGCCCGCCCGCAGCCTGCTCGCCTGGGACGGCGAGGAGCTGGCCGCGTACGCGCACCTGGACGTGACCGACGCCGTGGCCGGCCCGAGCGCCGAGCTCGTGGTGCACCCGGCCCGGCGGCGGCGCGGGATCGGGCGCGCGCTGCTCGACGCGGTGGTGGCCAAGGCGCCGGAGGGGCACGTCCGTGTCTGGGCGCACGGCGGCGTACCGGGCTCGGCGGCGCTGGCGGCGGCGGCCGGCCTCACGCAGGCGCGCGAGCTGCTGCAGATGCGGCGGCCGCTCGGCGCTCCCGTGCCGACCCCGACGGTCGCCGAGGGCGTGCGGGTCCGGACGTTCCGCCCCGGCTCGGACGACGCTGCGTGGGTCGCGCTCAACGCGGCGGCGTTCGCGCAGCACCCCGAGCAGGGGGCGTGGACGCTGGACGACCTGCACGTGCGGCTGCACGAGCCGTGGTTCGACGCCGCGGGCTTCTTCCTCGCCGAGCGGGCGGCAGGCCCTGGCGCCGGGGAGCTGCTCGGCTTCGGCTGGTCCAAGGTCCACGGCGGCACCGAGAAGCCGCGGCTGTCCGTCGTGCGCGACGCGGGCGAGCCGGCCCCGCCGCCCAAGCAGCACGGCCACGACCCGATCGGCGAGCTCTACGTGCTCGGGGTGTCCCCGGCGGCGCGCGGCGCCGGGCTGGCGCGCACGCTCGCGCTCTCCGTCCTCGGACACCTGCGCGACCGTGGCCTGAGCGAGGCGATGCTCTACGTCGACGCGGACAACACCGCGGCGCTGCGGCTCTACGAGTCGCTGGGGTTCGCGCGCTTCGACGTGGACGTGATGTACGTCCGCTGACGCCGGGCTTGTGCCGGTGCTCGCCGTTCTCCGCCTCCTCGAGCGCGAGGCCGGGCCGGCGCACCGAG
>NZ_JAANNP010000043.1 GCF_011250635.1 Motilibacter deserti | reverse complement strand
CGGGCAGAAGCCGCACGTCACCCTCGTCGTCCCGCTCGACATTCTGCGCGCCGAGGCGCGCATAGAGGCCGGAAGCGCGTTGACCGCGTTGTGGGGCGCCTCGTTCGGGCGCGAAGAGCTGCGGCGCGTGTGCTGCGACGCCGCCGTCACCCCCGTCGTCGTCAGCCCCGCGATCAGCAGCCCCGCCGGTGGGGATGGGGCGGCCCTCGACCTGGCCGCCCTCGAACCGGCCAGTGTCCACTCGACCGCGCTCGACTTGCAGGACCTGAGGCAGTACCTGGACACAGAAGGCCGGTTCCTCGCCCTCGGACAGCCGTTGGCGCTCGGCGACTCGGCCCGCACGGTCAGCGTCGCCCAACGCAAAGCGCTAAACGTCCGGGACGGCGGGTGCGTCTTCCCCGGCTGCGACCGGCCGCCGTCGTTCACCGACGCGCACCACGTCGTGTTCTGGTCACATTCCGGGCTGACCGACCTCGACAATCTGATCCTGTTGTGCCGCCGGCACCACCGAATGGTGCACCACGACCAATGGCGGGTGGAGCACGACCCACAACGCCCCGGCCTGTTCCGCTTCCGCCACCCGACGGCCGATCAATGGCTGCGCGGGCAACACTCGATCGACCGCAACCCCGGAAACCGGCTTTCGCTCACCTGGCTCGACGACGAGCAACAGGACGTCTGACCGTCGCGGGCTGAGTACGTCGAATGCGGCAGGCAGTCGCTGCGCCGTCCCGGTGGCAGAGCGCGTGCTGTCGAGGCATCGGCGGGATGACTGCTGGAGGTCCGCCGGCACCGGCGTACCCGCCTGCGATTGTCTGCTCGGCCCCGCGGCGTGAACCGTCCTCGCCAGCGCCTCGTGCCCGGCCGCGGTGTTCCGCTGCCGACCCGAAAGCGTGCCGGACGCCCGAGGCATCACTGGTGACGGGCGGGCCGTCATAGAGGTGCCGGCGCATGCGACAGCGCCAGCTCGGCGTCGTGCGCGCCCGGTAGCCCAGCATGACGTGACTCGGGGGTACCTGACGTGAGGATCCGCAGCTGCCTCGTGGCCGCGACGACCGGCCTGGTGATGCTCGTCCCGGCAGCGGGGCCGGCCGGTGCGGACACCCGCACCTGGGAGCAGTCGGAGTTCGACGACGTTTGGCCCTACCTCGACATCACGTCGTTCAGCGTCAGCGTCAACGCCGACTACATCGGGGGAGCGGTGCGGACGGCCGCCTTCGACCACGACGTGACGAGCTCGCTGGACCTCACGTTCCACTTCGAGGTGGACGGCGATGCGACGACCGACTTCGCTCTGTTCAAGCGGGGCCGCTCCATCAGCAAGGCCGACGTCTACCGCGAGGACATCACGGGGCCCAAGGTCTGTGACAACGGCTTCGTGACGTACGACGCGGCCGCGCAGACGATGTACGTCTTTGCTTCCGCGGCCTGCTTCGGGTCCCCGACCCAGGCCCGCGCCCAGGTGACGATCACGCAGTTCCCGAACGGTGTGTACGACTTCGCGCCCAGCGCCTCGAGCTACTCGGCACCCGTCAACGCGAACGGGACCACCTCACCGGTGCAGCCACCGGTGGCGCCGCCCACGCCGACACCGACTCCACCACCCACTCCGACCCCGACCCCGAATCCCACACCGACGCCGAACCCCACACCCACGCCCACTCCGACCCCCACCCCGACGGTCGGCGCTCGAACGACCACGCAGCTGCGAGCGACGGCCACGGTCCGGGGTGACATCGCGAACGTCTGTGTGACGGCGCGCAGCGGCAGTGCCGTGCTGAAGGGTCAGCGAGTGCAGCTGACCGCGAAGGTGCCCAAGGCCAAGCGCTGGACGAGGGTCGGCTCAGCACAGATTCTTGGCGCGAAGGGCAAGAGCTGTGTGCTGCAGCGTGTCCACTCGGCTAAGCAGTTCCGCTGGACGTTCGCCGGCACCGCCAAAGCGAAGCCGGCGGTCAGCAACGCCGTACTGGTGGCGCCGAAGCGGTAGCGCTGCCGGGCCACGAGGCTCGACGCGCGCGGGTGGGGGCGGCTTGAGAGGCCAGCTCGATGGCGAGGACCGGGCGCTGCGTCGTGCCCGGCGCCGGCTTCGTCAGCAGGGTGTGACGTGATTCCTTCCCGTCGTCCCCGCCGCCGGCACCCTCTCCTGCATGTCATCTCCGGCAGTCCCCATCGTGGGGGCCCCTCCACGTTGATCACGGGAGTTGGCTCCGACTCGCCGGCGCGTCGCGCTCCAAGTCCCGTGATCGTCGGGCTGCTGGGGCCGTCGGGCTGCTGGGGCCGTCGCGGTGTGGGGCGTCGCGGTGTGTACGCGCTGCAGCGATGACCTCGTCGGGCTGCTGCGGGCGTCGTGGTGCCCAGGCACCGGCGGCAAGACGTCTCGGCGGCCCCGCCCAGCTCACGGCAGCACGGCGACGGCGTCCACCTCGACCAGCAGGTCCGGCTCCCCGAGGGCGGCGACGCTCAGCAGGGTGACCGGCTTGACCGGGTCGACGCCCATACGCGCGGCCGCCCGGCCGACACCCTCGCCCAAGGCGGCGAGCTTCTCCTCGCTCCAGTCGACGACGTAGACCGTCAGCTTCGCGACGTCGGCGAACGACCCTCCGACCGCCCGCAGCGCGGTGTCGACGTTGACGTACGCCTGCTCGACCTGCGCGGCGAAGTCGCCGGCGCCCACGGGCTCGCCGTCGGCGTTCCGGGCCACCTGCCCGGCCAGGTAGACCGTCCGCGTCCCGGTGGCCACGGCCACCTGGCGGTAGATCTCCGGCTTCGGCAGGCCGTCGGGGTTCAGCAGCTCCACGGGCATGGGGTCCTCCTCGGTACGGGGCTCATTCCATAACGATGCTATGTATACTCCTCCCATGCCGAGAAGGCCAGACCCCGACGTCCGGACGGCCCTGGTCGAGCGAGCCGCGCAGATGCTGGCGCGGCGCGAGCCGGTGACGCTCCGATCACTGGTCGCGGGCACCGGGGCGTCGACGATGGCGGTTTACACGCACTTCGGCGGGATGCCGGGCCTCTGGTCCGCGGTCCGCCAGGAGGGCTTCGGCCGGCTGGCCGCGCGACTGTCCGCCGTCGAGCGCACCGACGACCCGGTGCGCGACCTCATGGCGCTCGGCGCGGCGTACGCGAAGAACGCACTGGACTTCCCTGATCTCTACCGCGCGATGTTCGACGCGGCGGCCGACCTGGAGGACGCCGACGCAGCGGACTCGACGTTCGCGCAGCTCGTGGAGTGCGCGGTGCGTGCCCGCGAGCAGGGCCGCTTCGACCGTGACGTGCAGCCGCTGGACGTGGCGACCCGACAGTGGCTCTTCGGGCACGGGGTGGTGTCGCTCGTCCTGACCGGAGTGCTGCCCGCTGCGTCGCTGGACGCGCACGTGCCACCGATGGCCGAAGCACTCTTCGTCAGTGCTGGTGACTCGCTGGAGACGGCCCGAGCCTCGGTACGCGACGGCTGGGCGACGTTCTCCTCCGCCCGCTGAGCCGGCTCAGCCGCCGACGGTGGCGTAGTCGGCAGCCGTGAGCTCGCGATCCACGAGCGAGCCGTCCGGCAGGGGAGCCGACAGCCGGTCCCCGTCGCGGGTGAGGAGGACGCTCTCGGCGCCACGCAGGGAGGTGACGGTGAACACGATCTGCGCGACGGCGAGCGGCGCCTGGTCGACGTCGGAGCCGGTGGGGTCGCCGGCCAGCTCGACGGTGGCGACGCCGGCGCGCACGCCCACGACGCGCAGCGACACCCCGGGTGGCAGCGCCGTCCCGATGCTGCGACGCTGCTGGGCCGCCGGCGGGCCTGCGGCGAGGGCGTCGAGCAGTTGGTCCAGCTGGTCGAGCCCGGTGCCGCTGCGCGGCGGGGCGGGCGTCGGCTCGAGCCGCCCGTCCCGCACGAAGTAGACCGCCGGCCCGCCGCCCAGCAGCTCGCCGGTGCCGGTCACCGTGCTCGTAGGGGCCGCGGAGCCGAGCAGGCCGTACGGCACCGCCGCCGGGTCGACGTACGCCGGGGTGGACGCCTCCCGCACGCCGCACCCGGCGAGCGTGACTGCCACCAGCAGGGCAGCGGAGCGACGTCCTCTCATGGC
This sequence comes from Motilibacter deserti, assembly GCF_011250635.1. Classification (GTDB taxonomy): domain Bacteria; phylum Actinomycetota; class Actinomycetes; order Motilibacterales; family Motilibacteraceae; genus Motilibacter_A; species Motilibacter_A deserti. Next base: position 10,496 of record NZ_JAANNP010000043.1, on the reverse strand, counting down.
GCCGCCAGCGGAAGGGTGACGACGAACCGCGCGCCGCCGCCGGGGGCCTCGGCGCAGGCGACGGTGCCGTGGTGGGCGGCGACGGTCTCGGCGACCAGGGCCAGGCCCAGCCCCGTGCCGCCGCTCGAGGCCCGGTGGCCGCCGGCGGTCGCGAAGCGCTCGAAGACCCGCTCGCGGTCCGCCGGCGCGACCCCCGGCCCCTCGTCGTCCACGGTCAGGGCCACGGCCCCGTCGGCCCGCCGCAGCGACACCGCGGTCGTGCCGCCGCCGTGCCGGTCCGCGTTGTCGAGCAGGTTCGCCGTCATCCGGGCGAGGCGCAGCTTGTCGCCCCGGACGGGCAGTGGGCCGGCGGGGGCGTCGAGCAGCCCCGCCGGGCGCCCGGACTCACGCAGGACGTGCCGGACGAGGTCCCCGAGGTCCACCACCCGCCCGTCGGCGACCGCGTCGCGCGGGTCCGCGTCGGCGCGCGCGAGCTCGAGCAGCCCTTCGAGCAGGCGCCGGAAGCGGCCCAGCTCGGTGGTGGCCAGGTCGAGGGCCTGCCGGCGCCGCTCGGCCGGGCCGTCGTTGCGCGCCTGCAGCAGCTCGATGCTCGCCGCCAGCGTCGTCAGCGGCGACCGCAGCTCGTGGCTCACGTCGGCCGCGAAGCGCGCATCGCGCTCGATGCGCCGCTGCAGCGTCTCGACCATCGCGTTGGACGCGCCGACGATGCCGGTGAGCGCCGGGTCGGCCGTCGCCGGGAAGCGGCGGCCGAGGTCGCCCGCCGTGATCGCGGCAGCGGTCGCGGTCATGGGTTCGAGCGGCCGGAGCGCGCGGCGCCCCAGCCAGTGGCCGAGCAGCGCGCCGAGCACGCCGGCGGCCAGGGTGCCGGCCGTCAGCAGCGTGGCGAGGACCCGGAGCGTCCCCTGCAGCTCCTCCAGCGGCGCGACCTCGTAGACCGTCGCGCCGACCGCGGGGACGGGCACGGCCACGACGAGGCTGAGCTCCCCGGCCACCCGGGTCGGGAGGTACGCCGTGCTGGGCAGCGGCGCCGGGGGCCGCAGCGACGCCGGGACCGCGTCGGCGTCCAGGGTGAACGACGAGGAGTACCACCTGCCGTCCTGCTGCAGCAGGACGGCGGTCGCGCCCTGCGGGTCGAGCGAGTCCAGCGCGTCCGCGGGCGAGGTGCCGGCGGTGCCCAGCTCCGAGCGGAGGAAGCGGGCGTCGAGGTACGCCTGGCGCAGCACGGCCTCCTGGCGCTGAGCGGTCAGGACCTGGCGGGCGATGAGATAGGTCGCGACCGCGAAGACCGCGCACACCAGGACCGCGCCGCCGGCGACCGCCGCGCCAACCCGCACGCGCAGGCTGCCGAGCAGCCCCGATGCGCGCGGGCGAGGGACGGCCTCAGGGCGGGGCAAGACGGTAGCCCAGGCCGCGCTCGGTGACGACGTAGCGCGGCGTGGCGGGCTCGGGCTCGATCTTCAGCCGTAGCCGGCGCACGTGGACGTCGACGAGGCGCTCGTCGCCGTAGAACCCGTGGTCCCACACCCGCTCGAGCAGCTCTTGGCGGCTGACCACCCGCCCCCCGGCCTCGGCGAGCTCGCAGAGCAGCCGGAACTCGGTCGTCGTGAGGTGCACGCGCAGGTCGCCACGGCGCAGCACGCCCTCCTCCGGCGAGAGGACCAGGCCGTCCACCGGGTCGATGAGGACGAGCGGGGGCGCGGTCGCGGCCGGGGCGGCACCGGGCCGCCGGTCGAGCCGCCGGCGCAGCGCGCGCAGCCGGGCCACGACCTCTCGCACCATGAACGGCTTCGTCACGTAGTCGTCGGCGCCCGCCTCCAGGCCCGCGATCACGTCGTCGGTGTCCGTCCGCGCGCTGATGACGACGATCGGGATGTCGCTGAGCTCGCGGACCGCGCGGATGCATGTGAGGCCGTTCATCCCGCCCAGCATCACGTCGACGAGCATGAAGTCCGCGGGAGCTGCGCTCATGCTGGCGACCGCGGACTCACCGGTCGCAGCCTCGACGACCGCGTACCCCTCGTCCTCGAGGCCCATCCGCAGCACGGCGCGGATGTTGTCGTCGTCCTCGACGACGAGGACCGTCGCGGGTTCAGGAGACGTCACGCAGTTATCCTCCCAGTCGTGTCGGCGTGCGGGCACACCGAAGGCGCCGCCGAGCAGAAGCCCGACGACGCCTTCGCTGAAGTGTGCTGCGTCAGAGCAGGTTGTTCAGCATCGTGCGGCCGAGGTTCTGCAGCGCCGTGCTGGCCCCCGGGGTGATGTCGGTCGTCCCGCGCTTGTAGGTGAACTGCTTGAGGAACTGGCGCAGGTGGTAGATCTCGAGCTTCTGGTTGCCGTTGCGCTCGTCACGCGAGATCTGCTCGGCGCGGTTGCGCAGCGAGCGCAGCAGCGCGTCCCGCAGGTCCCCGGAAGCCGCGTAGCCCTCGACCAGCTGGCTCAGCGTCCCGGCCATACCGGGCAGGACCTGCCCCTTGGACGCCGTCTCGCCGCAGGCTGTGCCGCTCAGCGTGACGCTCGTCGGGTCGCCGTTCACCCCATCGGCGATGAAGCCGATCGTGAGCTGCTTGCCGGGCTGGATCGTCTGGTTGAAGTGCAGCGGCTTCGCCGTGACGGTCGAACCGCTCTGCGTCCAGTCCGCGCTCCAGAGCTTGGTCACGCGCTGCCCCGCACCGGAGAACGTGAACTGCAGCGTCCAGTCCGTGATGGGGGCGGAGCCGGTGTTCCAGAAGCGCACCGTGGACGTGAAGCCGGTCGACCGGCCCTTCCACGAGCCGTTGAGCTTGTAGGTCACCTTGCACGAGTCGACGGTGGTCGTCGCAGCCGGCTTGCTCGCCGCCTGCGCTGGGACGGCCATACCGCCGGCCAGAGCGACCGCAGCGGCGCCCAGCACCGCGGCGGGTGCCAGTCGCTGTCGCGAGATCACGTTGAAGTCCCCTCCCGATCTGCCGAAGGCGACGGTCGTCGCCCCCGCCATTCGTACCGGCGGCCCGAAGCGGGGGTCCATGACATCGGCATGACATTTCCGCCGGCAAAACAGACGAGGTGGGCGGTGTCGGGGCGACCCGGGGTCACCCGGCTGGTTGACTGTCGCCGTGGGCGAAGCGGTCCGCGTCGTGCTCGCGCCGGACAAGTTCAAGGGCTCGCTGCCCGCCACGGAGGTCGTGGCGGCGCTGCGGCACGGCCTGCTGGCGCTCCGGCCGGGGCTGGACGTCGTCGAGGCCCCGGTCGCCGACGGCGGTGACGGCACGCTCGCCGCCGTGCTCAGCGCGGGGTGGGAGCGCATCCCGGTCGAGGCGCCGGGGCCGACGGGCGAGCCGGTCGCGACGGCGTACGCGCGATCGGGCGACACCGCGGTGATGGAGCTGGCCGACGCCTGCGGCCTCGGGCGGCTGCCGGGAGGCGTCGTGGCGCCGCTGACGGCCGGCACCGCCGGGGCCGGCGCCGTCGTGCGGGCTGCCCTCGACGCCGGCTGCCGACGGGTGCTGCTGGGGATCGGCGGCAGTGCCAGCACCGACGGGGGAGCGGGCCTGGTGCAGGCGCTGGGCGCCCGGCTGCTCGACGCCGACGGGCGGGAGCTGCCACCCGGCGGCGGCGCGCTCGCGGGGCTCGCCCGGCTGGACCTCTCCGGGCTCCACCCGGGGCTGGCGCGGGCTGAGGTCTTCGTGGCCTGCGACGTGGACAACCCGCTGACGGGGCCGCACGGAGCCGGCGCGGTCTACGCGCCCCAGAAGGGCGCTTCGGCGAACGACGTTGCGGTCCTCGACTCGGCGCTGACGCACTGGGCGGACGTCGTCGCTGCGGCGACAGGGCGCGACGCGCGCAACGACCCCGGTGCGGGTGCGGCCGGCGGGGTCGGGTTCGCCGCGGTGGCGCTCCTGGGGGCGGTGCTCCGCCCGGGGGTCGAGCTGGTCCTGGACCTGGTGGGCTTCGACGAGCGCGTCTCCGGCGCCGCGCTCGTCGTCGTGGGCGAGGGGTCGCTCGACGCGCAGACGCTGCACGGGAAGGCGGTCGCCGGGGTCGCCGCTGCGGCCCGTCGCGCCGGTGCGCGCGTGGTCGCGGTGGCCGGGCGGTGCACGCTGGCGCCGGAGCAGCTGCGGCAGCTCGGGGTGGAGGCGGCGTACGCGCTGACCGACGTCGAGCCGGACGTGCAGGTGTGCATCGAGCAGGCTCCGCGCCTGCTGGGCCTGTTGGCGGAGCGGATCGTCGCGGACGGCCACGTGAGCGGCTGAGTCAGGCGCGGCGCCGCGGGGCCGGCCCGGTGGAGCCTCGCACCACCAGCTCGTGCCCACAGCCACGGCGCCGCGGGCGCGCCGACGGAGGCTTGAGCGCCATCGAGAGCACCAGCTCGCCGAGCTGCTGCATGTGCAGCCGCACGGTGGTGAGGCTGGGCGCGAGGTCGGCGGCCACGGCGATGTCGTCGATGCCCGCGACGGAGACGTCGTGCGGGACCGACACCCCCAGCGTGCGCAGCGTTGACAGCACCCCGATCGCCATCACATCGTTGAGCGCGAGGATTGCCGTCGTTCGCGGGTGCTCGTGGAGGATGCGCTCCGCGGCCTCCTGCCCGCCGTCGCGGGTGAACGCCGAGTGCACGACCGGCACGTCGCCCGGGGCGATCCCGTGCCGCTCGAGCGCGGCGCGGATGCCGGCGACGCGGTCCTCCACCGTGGTGAGCGCGGCCGACCCCGCGGCCACCGCGATCCGGCGGTGCCCGAGCGAGAGCACGTGCTCGGCGATGGCTTCCCCGGCGGCGACGTTGGCCGGCAGCACCGCGTCCGTGCGCAGGAAATGCCGCCCGATGACCGCGGCCCGCCCCCCGGAGCGCTGGAAGGCGCGCAGCTCCTTGTCGGCCTCGGACTGCAGCGTCGGGTCCACATAGCCCGAGCCCGCGATGAGGACGGCCTCCGTGCCGTGCGCGAGGAGCGTACGGATCTGCGACAGCTCGGTGACGGGGTCGCGGCCGGAGTGGCAGATCTGCACGGTGAGCCCGCGGGCGGTGGCCAGGTGCACGACGCCGCTGGCGATCTCGGAGAAGTAGGGGTCGCCGATCTCGTGGACGATGAGACCCACGATGGACGTCGAGCCGCCGGCGAGGGTCCGGGCGTGCACGTTCACGACGTAGCCGAGGTCCGACGCCACCTGCCGCACGTGAGCGGCGACCGCCTCGCTCACGCCGTCCTGCCCGCGCAGCGACCGGGAGGCGGTGGCGATCGAGACGCCCGCGCGCTCGGCCACGTCGATCAGCCGGGTGGCCGGGCCGGATCGCGGCATCGGGCGTACCTCCGAAATTCGTCCGATATTCGTCGGGTCGAGTCCCTTGCCCCCGTTGCCCGGCCGTCCTAGTGTACGAGTGCGCTACGAAAGCGCTTACGTAACCTCGACGACGAGGAGCTACGCGCATGCAGTCGAGCCGGTCCCGCCTGCGACTCGCAGCGGGTGTTGGAATCTGCGCCCTCTTGATGAGCGCGTGTTCGGCCGTGGACACCGCCTCGTCGGACGAGGCGGACGCGGGCGGCGAAGGCACGTCGGACCCGATCACCATCGGGGTCTCGCTCCCCCTGACCGGCGACTTCTCCGAGCCGGGCAAGGGGGTGCAGCGCGGCTACGAGGCCTGGGTGAAGATCGTGAACGACTCGGGCGGCCTGCTCGGGCGGCAGGTCGAGCTGAAGGTCCTCGACGACCAGTCGAACGCCGACCGCGTCGTGGCCGACTACGAGTCACTCATCGCTCAGGACAAGGTCGACCTCGTCTTCGGCCCCTTCTCCACGCGCCTCGTCGTGCCCTCGGCGCGCGTGGCGAAGGAGTACGGCATGCTCTTCGTCGAGCCGGCCGGTGCCGCCGCCGAGGTCTTCGAGCAGGGCTTCGACAACCTGTTCTACGCCGCTCCCGCGGTGGCCAACGACCACTACAACTATCTCGCCGAGCACATCCTCGCGATGCCCGAGGGCGAGCGGCCGAAGACCGTGGCTTACGCCGCGATGGACGACCCCTTCGCGCAGGGAACGGCGTACGGGCTGAAGGACAAGCTCGAGGCCGGCGGCATCAAGACCGTCGCGGACGAGGTCTACCCGCCGAACACGACCGACTTCAGCAGCATCGCGGCGAAGATCGCCGACGCGAACGCCGACATGCTGGTCGGCGGCTCGCAGTACCAGGACGCGGTCAACCTCATCGTCGCCCTGCAGCAGCTGGACTACCAGCCCAAGATGGCGGCCTTCTCCACGGCGCCGACCAACCCCGAGTTCTCCAAGGCCATCGGCGACAAGACCGAGGGCATCCTGTCCCCGACGGGCTACACGACCGCCGCGGACTACCCGAGCAACGTCGAGTTCGTCGAGAAATACACAGAGCAGTTCGGGAACCCTCCTTCGGAGGACGAGGCGAACGCCTACACGACCGGGCAGGTCGTCGCCGCGGCGGTCAAGGCGGTCGGCTGCGCGGAGCAGGGCGACTGCCAGCAGAAGCTGATCGACTGGCTGCGCGGCAACACGGTCGACACCGTCGTCGGGCCGCTGTCGTGGGACGAGGCCGGAAGGCCGCAGGCCGCCCACCTGATCCAGCAGTACGTCGACAGGAAGATCCAGATCGTCCTGCCCGAGGACCAGAAGGAAGCCGACTTCCTGTATCCCAAGCCGGCCTGGTGAGCCCCCGGTGACCTCGCCGCACCTCGTCTTCCAGAGCCTGGTCCTGGGCGTCCTCCTCGGAGGCCTCTACGCCCTGCTGGCCGCGGGGCTGACGCTCTACTTCGGCGTCATGCGCGTGGTGATGATCGCCCACTCGGCCTTCCTCATCCTCGCGGCCTACCTCGCGTGGTGGTTCCACGACCGGACCGGCATCGACCCGTTGCTCTCGCTCGCCGTCACTGTGCCGTTGTTCTTCGTGGCCGGAGTGCTGATGCAGCGGCTGCTCATCCGGCGGCTCAGCCCGGTGACCCTGACGATGATGTCGGTCCTGCTCACGTTCGCGATCGCGCTCGTCATCGAGGGGCTGCTGGGGTACGTGTTCAGCGGCACGCAGCGCCGCGTCCAGCTGGGCTACAGCGGGTCGAGCTTCGAGGTGCTGGGAGCCCGCGTCGCGGTGGTGAAGCTCATCGCCTTCGGCCTCGCGGTGGTCGCGCTGCTCGGGCTCTATCTGCTGCTCAAGCGGAGCCGGCTGGGGCAGGCGCTGCGCGCGACGATCCAGCACCGCGACGCGGCGGCGCTGGTCGGGATCGACACCGACCGGGTCGCGGGCTACGGCTTCGGCCTCGGACTGGCGACAGCAGCCGTGGGCGGGACGGCGCTGGCCCTGGACTCGACCATCTACCCGTCGCTGCACTGGCACTGGATCGGCCCGCTCATGGCGATCATCGTCGTCGGCGGCCTGGGCAGCGTGCCGGGGGCCGCTATCGCCGCCATGGCGCTGGGGATCCTGCAGAGCCTGCTCCAGCTGGAGATGGGCACGACCTGGGCGCAGACCGTCTTCTACGTCGCGCTCTTCGCCACGCTCATGGTCCGTCCCCAGGGATTCTTCGGAGGACGTCTTGCGCAGCGCTTCTGACCCGGCCAGCCTGCGTGCGGCCCGCTGGGGCCTGCTCGCCGTGGCAGCCGCACTCGTCTTCACCTTTCCGGTGTTGGCACCGAACGCGTACATCCTCTCCGCCGGGGTCGTGGTCGCGAACTACGCGGTGCTGGCCACGTCGTGGAACTTCATGGGCGGCTTCACGGGCTACATCTCGCTCGGGCACGCCGCCTACTTCGGGCTGGGGGCGTACGGCACGGGCCTGCTCGTCACCAAGGCGGACGTCCCGAGCTTCCTGGCGCTGGTCCTGTCGGGTGCCATCGTGGCGGTCCTCGCCGTGCCCATCGGCATCGCGGCGCTGCGGGTGCGCGGCGCGTCCTTCGTCATCGTGTCGATCGCTCTGGTGCTGATCCTGCTCCTGGTCTTCCAGAGCTGGTCGTCGTTCACCGGCGGGTCGAACGGGCTCAACGTGCCGCGGCCCTTCCCGGACCTGCTGCGGCCCGAGCACCACCTCGTCTTCTACTACCTGTTCGCCGGCCTGCTCTGCCTGGCCCTGCTCACGTGGTGGGCCGTCGACCGGTCCCGCTTCGGCATGGGCCTGAAGGCGATCCGCGAGGACGAGGACAAGGCGCAGTCGCTGGGCGTGCCGACCTTCCTCTACAAGCTCGTGGCGTTCGTCGTCTCCGCGACCTTCACAGCCCTCGGTGGTGGCCTCTACGCGCTGTGGTTCGGCGACCTGGACCCGATCTTCCAGTTCTCCATCCTCGTCGGGTCCTACATGGTCCTGATGGCCCTGCTCGGCGGGATCCGCAACCTCTTCGGCCCGCTGGTCGGGGCCGTGATCGTCGGCTCGGCGCTGGAGTACTTCAAGCTCGAGTTCGGCGACACGCAGTTCCACCTCGTCGCGGCAGGCCTGCTGCTCGCCCTCGTCGTGCTCTTCATGCCCGACGGGGTCCTGCCGTTCATCGGCGACCAGCTGCGGCGCCTCGGCCCCGGCCAGAGCTCGATCCGCGAGGTCTCCGCCGGCGAGCTGCTGGAGCAGAACGCGTCCCGCGGCGACCTCCCGGGGCAGGGCGACGGCGTCGAAGGGCGGGCCGCTCCCGCCCCGTCGGAGGTGACCCGATGAGCGCCGGACAGCTCTCGGCCGAGGCGGTGGCGGGCCGTGCGGTCGAGCCCGGGCTGCAGGCCACCGGGCTCACCAAGTCCTACGGCGGGGTCTGCGCGGTCAACGACGCTTCGGTCACCTTCCACCACGGCCGGGTCAACGCGCTGATCGGGCCGAACGGCTCGGGCAAGACGACGTTCTTCAACTGCGCCACCGGGATGATCCGGCCCGACTCGGGACAGGTGACGTACCGCGGGCGCGACATCACCCGCTGGGCGCCACACCGGGTGGCGGCTGCCGGGATCGGGCGCAGCTTCCAGCTGTGCCGGGTCTTCCCCCGCATGACGGTGCTGGAGAACGTCCTGGTGGCGGCCCGCGCGCGGAGCCTGCGCACCCTGCTCGGCGGCGCGTACGACCGGGAGCTCGTGGACCGGGCACGGGGCTGGCTGGCCCGGGTGGGCCTGGACCACGTGGAGGCGCTCGAGGCGCGCAACCTGTCCTACGGGCAGCAGAAGCTGCTGGAGCTCGCCGGCGTGCTCATGGCCGACCCCGAGACGATCCTGCTCGACGAGCCCGCGGGCGGCGTCAACCCTGCTCTCATCGGCCGCATCGGCACGCTCGTCCGCGAGCTCAACGCGGAGGGCAAGACGTTCCTCATCGTCGAGCACAACATGGAGATGGTGATGAGCCTGTCCGACCACGTCGTGGTGTTCGACCGCGGGCGGCCGATCGCCGAAGGTCCGCCCTGGTCGGTGCAGGCCGACCCGCGCGTGCTGGAGGCCTACCTTGGCGTCTGACCACCTGCTCGAGCTCGTCGACATCCAGGCCGGCTACGGCCGCGCTGCGATGGTGCTGCGCGGGCTGACCGTGCGTGTGCCGCCGGCGTCCGTGGTCTGCCTCGTCGGCCCCAACGGCGCCGGCAAGTCGACCGTGCTGAAGGTCGCCAGCGGCCTGCTGCGGCCCCGCTCCGGGCGCATCCTGGTCGACGGCGTGGACGTCACCGGCCAGACGCCGCAGCAGATGCTCCGGTCGGGCCTCGCGCACGTCCTGCAGGGCCACAGCGTCTTCCGCGAGATGACCGTCGCCGAGAACGTCCTGCTCGGGGCCTACAGCGTCCGCGACCGCTCCGTCGTCGCCGAGCGCGTCGCCGCGGTGCAGAAGCTCTTCCCGGTGGTGGCGGAGCGCTGGGACGCGCTGGCCGGGCTGCTGTCCGGCGGGCAGCAGAAGCAGGTCGAGTTCGCCCGCAGCCTGATGGTGAGCCCGAAGGTCGTGCTCCTCGACGAGCCGTCCATGGGCCTGGACCCGAAGACCACGTCGATCGTGTTCGAGCAGGTCGTGCGCATGCGCGACGCGGGCGTCGCCGTGCTCATCGTGGAGCAGAACGCCCGGCGCGCGCTGGAGACGGCCGACATCGGCTGCGTGCTCGACCTGGGCCGCGTCCACTTGTCCGGCCCCGCCCCCGAGCTGCTCGCCGACCGCCGCCTCGGGGAGATCTACCTCGGCGGCCGCCCCGTGACGACAGTCCCTGAGGAGAGGTAGCCGATGTCCACGCGCACGGTGCGGATCATCATGAACGGCGTCACGGGGCGGATGGGCTACCGGCAGCACCTGCTGCGCTCGGTCCTCGCCATCCGCGACGACGGCGGGGTCCTGCTGCCCGACGGGTCACGGCTGCAGGTCGAGCCGGTGCTCGTGGGCCGGCGGGCCGAGCGGCTCGCCGAGATCGCCGAGCTGCACGGGGTTGCGGAGTTCTCGACCGACCTCGACGCCGTGCTGGCCGACCGGACCGCCGCCGTCTACTTCGACGCGCAGGTCACCAGCGAGCGCACCAAGGCGATCCTCAAGGCGGCCGCCGCGGGCAAGCACGTCTACACCGAGAAGCCCATCGCCG
>NZ_JAANNP010000013.1 GCF_011250635.1 Motilibacter deserti | reverse complement strand
GCGGCGACGTACAGCACTCCGGTACGTGGCGGCTGGGCGCGCGCGTCGTGCCGGGGCACTTCGCCCAGACCCACGAGCACCCCGAGCTGCTCGGCCGCACGCTGCTGCAGGTGCTCGAGGAGGACTGGGCGCGCGACCGCGGGCGGGCGATGCCGGTGCTGCGCCGCTACGAGCTCGACCGGCAGGCCGAGCAGCCGTTCGAGACGCTGTCGGGCGGGCAGCAGGCGCGCTTCCAGGTGCTGCTGCTCGAGCTCGCCGGGTGCACGCTGCTGCTGCTCGACGAGCCGACGGACAACCTCGACCTGGCCAGCGCACAGGCGCTGGAGGACGCGCTCGACGCCTTCGACGGCACCGTCGTCGCGGTGACCCACGACCGCTGGCTGGCCCGCCGGTTCGAGCGCTACGTCGTCTTCGGCGCGGACGGGCGGGTGCGCGAGGCGCCGGAGCCGGTGTGGGACGAGGGGCGCGTCGAGCGGGTGCGCTGACCGCCGGGGTTTGGAGCCCGGGGGCGTGACCGGGTAGCCTGAGCGGCTGTTGTGCCCATGAGTCCCGTCGCAGCCGAGCAGGCCGCCCGGGCGGGCGCGACTCCCGGAGCACTCCGTGCCCTCTCGAGCGTGCGCGCTCGTCAGGCCCTGCGACGACGAAGGTAGCGAACCAGTGCGTACGTACACCCCCAAGCCCGGCGAGGTCCAGCGCCAGTGGCACGTCATCGACGCCACCGACGTCGTCCTCGGCCGGCTGGCCAGCCAGACGGCGAAGCTGCTGCGCGGCAAGCACAAGCCGACGTTCGCCCCGCACGTCGACACCGGCGACTTCGTCGTCATCATCAACGCCGGCAAGGTCGCCCTGACCGGCAGCAAGCGCGAGCAGAAGATGGCCTACAGCCACTCGGGCTTCCCGGGCGGCCTCAAGGCCACGCCCTACACCGAGCTGCTCTCGAAGGACCCGCGCAAGGCGGTCGAGAAGGCCGTGCGCGGCATGCTCCCGCACAACAGCCTGGGCCGCCAGCAGCTCAAGAAGCTGAAGGTCTACGCCGGCCCGGAGCACCCGCACGTGTCGCAGCAGCCGCAGCCGTACGAGATCAGCCAGGTCGCCCAGTAGCACCCGGCCACTCCGGCCGGGCGACGGCTGGAGCCCCCTGCGCCGCAGGCGCCCGGGGCGTGAACGACCCCAATCCTGATCGAACAGCGAAGCGCGAGGAAGAAGGACCGTGACGGACACCCCCGTCGAGACTCTCGACACCGACGCAGACGTCGAGGAGTACGTCGGCGACTACACCACCGAGTCCGCCCCCGGCGCGGCCGGTGGCGCCGCCCGTGCGGCTGCGACCGGCCCCGGCGCCGCGACCGGCCGCCGCAAGGAGGCCGTCGCCCGAGTCCGGATCGTCCCGGGCACCGGCGTCTGGAAGATCAACGGGCGCACGCTCGAGGAGTACTTCCCGAACAAGGTCCACCAGCAGCTGGTGAACGACCCGTTCAAGACCCTCGAGATCGAGGGCGCGTACGACGTCATCGCCCGCGTGCACGGTGGCGGTGTCTCCGGCCAGGCCGGCGCGCTGCGCCTCGGCGTGGCCCGCGCGCTCAACGAGGTCGACGTCGAGGCCAACCGCCCGGCGCTGAAGAAGGCCGGCTTCCTCACCCGCGACCCGCGGGCGAAGGAGCGGAAGAAGTACGGCCTCAAGAAGGCCCGCAAGGCTCCTCAGTACAGCAAGCGCTGAGGCACCCCGTGGCGGCGAGCCCGCAGTCGACAGCCGGTCAGCAGTCTGCTGGCCGGCTGTTCGGCACGGACGGGGTACGAGGCCTGGCCAACGTCGACCTCACGGCCGAGCTCGCGCTCGACCTGGCGGTCGCGGCGGCGCACATCCTGGCCGACACCGGAGCGTTCGCCGGCCACCGGCCGAGCGCGGTGGTCGGCCGCGACCCGCGCGCGTCGGGGGAGTTCCTCGCCGCCGCGGTCACGGCGGGGCTGGCGAGCGCAGGCGTCGACGTGCTCGACGTCGGCGTGCTGCCGACGCCGGCGGTCGCGCACCTGACCGGAGTGCTCGGAGCTGACCTCGGGGTCATGCTCTCGGCCTCGCACAACCCCATGCCGGACAACGGGATCAAGTTCTTCGCCCGCGGCGGGGTCAAGCTCGCCGACGAGCTCGAGGACGCGATCGAGCGGCGCCTGCGCGAGCCCTGGACCCGGCCGGTGGGCGCGTCCGTGGGCCGGGTCAGCCGGTCCAAGGACGCCCGTGGCCTCTACAGCGGGCACCTGCTCGCGGCAGCCCCGCACCGGCTCGACGGGCTCAAGGTCGTCGTGGACGCGGCGAACGGCGCGGCCTACGCCGCAGCTCCGGAGACCCTGCGCCGCCTCGGCGCGACGGTGGTCGCCATCGCCGCCAAGCCCGACGGCGTCAACATCAACGACGGGGTCGGGTCGACGCACCTGGAGCACGTCGCCGCGGCGGTCCGCGAGCACGGGGCCGACGCCGGCATCGCCCACGACGGCGACGCGGACCGGTGCCTGGCGGTCGATGCCGAGGGCAACGTGGTCGACGGCGACCAGATCCTGGCGATCCTGGCGCTCGCGATGCGCGAGGCCGGCACGCTGCGCCGCGACACGGTGGTCGCCACGGTCATGGCCAACCTCGGCTTCAAGCTCGCGATGCGCCGGGAGGGCATCGCCGTCGTGGAGACCAAGGTCGGCGACCGCTACGTCTTGGAGGCCATGCGCGAGGGCGGCTACGCCCTCGGTGGCGAGCAGTCGGGCCACGTGGTGCTGCTCGACCACGCGACCACGGGCGACGGGCTGCTCACGGCGCTCTACCTGCTCGGGCGGATGGCGCAGACGGGCAAGCCGCTCGCGGAGCTGGCCGCGGTGATGGAGCGGCTCCCGCAGGTGCTCGTCAACGTCCGCGACGTGGACAAGTCGCGGGTCGACGACGAGGTCGCGGTGAAGGCGGCCGTCGCCGAGGCCGAGGCCGAGCTCGGGGACTCCGGGCGCGTGCTGCTGCGCCCGAGCGGCACCGAGCAGCTGGTCCGGGTCATGGTCGAGGCGCCCACCGCGGAGCAGGCCGGCGAGATCGCCGAGCGGCTGGCCGCGGTCGTGCGGGCCAAGCTCGCGGTGTGAGGATTTCTACTGACACCGGACGGGGCTTCTAGCTAAGCAACGGCTCCGGGCGGCCGACAGGGTGCCCGTGCGGGCATGGGTGTGGTGGCTGGTCGGCGGAGGCGCGCTCGCTTGCGCCTACCAGCTCGCCCCCGTCGGCCTCCTGACCGACGTCTGCTACCTCGGCCTCGGCGTTGCCTCGCTCTGCGTGATGGCGGCCGGCGTGGCCAGGCAGCGCCCGCGCCCGGTCGCTGCCTGGGCCGCGCTCGTCGTCGCGCTCGCCTGCTTCGTGCTGGGCGACGCGCTGTGGACGTACTACGAGCGCGTCCTCCGCGAGGACCCCTTCCCCTCCGCGGCCGACGGTGCCTACCTCGGTGGCTACGTCCCATTGCTCGGCGGTGTCCTGCTGCTGCTGCGGGCTCGCCGGGCCGGGCGGGAGGCCTCAGCCGGTATCGAGTCCGGGATCGTCGCGCTCGCCCTCGTGCTCGCCGCCTGGGAGCCGCTGCTGGAGCCCGCGCTGACCGAAGGCGAGGGGGGCCTGCTCGCTCGCGGCATCCTCACGGCGTACCCCGTGGCCGACCTGCTGGTCGCGTCCGTGCTCGTCCGGCTGCTGCTCGAGGGTGAGTCGCGCAACGGCGGGCTCCGGCTGCTCGGCCTCGCGCTGCTGTGCGCGGTCGTGTCCGACACCGCGTTCCTCGTGGGCCAGGCATACGGGACGTACGACGCCGGCCAGCTGTCCGACACCGGCTACCTGCTCGAGTACGTCCTGCTCGCGGCGGCGGCATGGCACCCGGCCGCGGTCTCGGCCCCGGCCTCCTCGGCGCGGCGCTCGCTGCTCGGCCGGCACCGGCTGCTGCTCGTCGGGGGCTGTGCGCTCGTCGGGCCTGTGCTGCTGTTCGCGCTCGAGGCGCCGGACGTGCGAGACGTCCGCGTCGTGGCCGCCTCCTCGCTGCTCATCACCTTGCTGGTGCTGTGGCGGGCGTCCCGCCTGGTCCGTGCGGTTCGCGAGTCCGCTGCGCTGATCGCCCACCGGGCGGCGCACGACCAGCTGACCGGGCTGCTCAACCGCGACCGCTTCAACACGCTCGTCGACGAGGCGGTGGCGCAGCCGGGCGAGGCTGCGGTCGTCCGGATGGACCTCGACGGCTTCCGCTCCGTCAACGACACCGAAGGCCACGAGGCGGGCGACCAGCTGCTGCGGCAGACGGCGGGCCGGGTCCGCGCGTGCGCCCCGTCCGGCACCTGGGCACGGCTGGAGGGCGACGAGTTCGCGGCCCTGCTGACCGGCCCTGGCGCGGCGGCCGCAGCCGAGGTCCTGGCCGAGGACCTGGTGCGGCGGCTGCGCGAGCCCTTCGACGTCGGTGGCCGGCCCGCCCTGCTGCGGGCGAGCGCGGGCTTCGCGAGCACCTGCGACGGGCGCGGCAACGCGGACACGCTGCTGGCGGCGGCCGACGTGGCGCTGTCCGTGGCCAAGTCGCACGGCGGCGGGCGCGCCGTGGCCCACCGGCCCGACCTCGACACGGCGGTGCTGACCTCGCCCGCGCTGGCGGCCCGTCTCGAGCAGGCCCTCGACGCCGGCGAGCTCGAGGTCTTCTATCAGCCCGTGGTCGAGCTGGCGTCCGGCGCGGTCACCGGGACCGAGGCACTCGTGCGGTGGCGCCGCGACGGGGCTCTGGTCCCGCCCGACGAGTTCCTGCCGGTGGCGCACTCGACGGGGCTCGTCGTGCAGGTGGACCGCTTCGTCCTGCAGCGCGCCGTCGGGCAGCTGACCGCCTGGGACGCCGAGGGCCTGGGCACGGAGGGGCACTACGTCGGCGTCAACTTCTCGGTGCGCTCGCTCGAGCGGCGCGGGCTGGTCGAGGAGGTGCTCGCCGTCCTGGGCGCCGCGGGGCTGTCGCCGGCCCGGCTGCTGGTCGAGGTCACCGAGGAGGCCGCGGCCTCGAGCGCCGCGGTCCGTGCCACGCTGGAGCGGCTGCGCGCACACGGGATGCGAGTGGCGCTCGACGACTTCGGGACCGGCTACTCCTCCCTGGCCTATCTCGAGCAGATCCCCGCGGACGTGCTCAAGGTGGCCAAGCCACTGGTCGACCCGCTCGACGCGGAGCCTGCGACCGACCATGTGCTGCGTGCGCTCGTGGCGTTGGCGGCCGACTGCGGCCTGGAGGTCCTCGCGGAGGGGGTGGAGACCGAGCGCCAGCGCCGGCGGCTGCTCGGGCTCGGGGTCTCGCGGGCCCAGGGCTATCTCTTCTCCCGCCCGCTGCCGGCGGAGGAGGCGCGCGGACGGCTGACGGCGTACCCGGAGCTCGTTGCTCCCTGAGCGCCGCGGCTCGCCTGTCCGGAGACGGCTGGCTCGCCCCGTAGCCTTGGTCGCATGTGCGGGATCGTGGGTTACGTCGGGAGCAAGCCGGCGCTGGACGTCGTGATGAACGGGCTGCGCCGCCTGGAGTACCGCGGATACGACTCCGCGGGGGTCGCGGTGGTGTCCGAGGGCAAGCTGGCCACGCGCAAGCGCGCGGGCAAGCTGGCCAACCTGGAGGCCGCTCTCGGCGAGCAGCCGCTGCCGGCCAGCTCGACCGGCATGGGGCACACCCGCTGGGCGACGCACGGCGCGCCGAACGACCGGAACGCCCACCCGCACCTGGACGACACGGGCAGTGTCGCGGTCATCCACAACGGGATCATCGAGAACTTCGCCACGCTCCGCGCCGAGCTGGAGGCTCGCGGCCACGAGCTGGTCTCGGAGACCGACACCGAGGTCGTCGCCCACCTGCTGGCCGACGAGTTCGACGGGCAGCAGGAGGACGGCGGCGAGGCCGACCTCGCCGAGGCGCTGCGCCGGGTGTGCAGCCGGCTCGACGGGGCCTTCACGCTGGTCGCGACCCACGGGTCCGCCCCCGACGTGGTCGTGGCCGCGCGCCGCAACAGCCCGCTCGTGGTGGGCCGCGGGGACGGGGAGAACTTCCTCGCCTCGGACGTGGCCGCGTTCATCGAATACACCCGCAACGCGGTCGAGGTGGCCGACGGGCAGGTCGTCGAGCTGCGCCCCGAGGGCATCACGATGACCGACTTCGACGGCAACGAGGTGCAGCCGAAGGAGTACCACGTCGACTGGGACGCCTCGGCGGCGGAGAAGGGCGGCTACCCCTACTTCATGCTCAAGGAGATCGCCGAGCAGCCCAGGTCCGTCGCGGACACCCTGCTCGGGCGCATCGACGACACGGGTCGGCTGGCGCTGGACGAGGTCCGGCTGTCCGAGGAGGACCTGCGCGAGGTCGACAAGGTGATCGTGATCGCCTGCGGCTCGTCCTACCACGCCGGGCTCATCGCGAAGTACGCGATCGAGCACTGGACGCGGCTGCCGGTCGAGGTCGAGGTGGCCTCGGAGTTCCGCTACCGCGACCCGATCATCGACCGCTCCACCCTCGTCGTGGCGATCTCGCAGTCCGGCGAGAGCATGGACACCCTCATGGCGGTCCGGCACGCCCGGGAGCAGAAGGCGCGCGTCATCGCGATCTGCAACACCAACGGGTCGACGATCCCGCGCGAGTCCGACGCGGTGCTCTACACCCACGCCGGCCCGGAGGTCGGGGTCGCCGCGACCAAGACCTTCCTCACCCAGCTCGTCGCGTGCTACCTGCTCGGCCTCTTCCTCGCCCAGGTGCGCGGGACCAAGTTCGCCGACGAGGTGCAGGCCATCGTCCGCGAGCTCGCGGCGATGCCCGACGCGGTCGACGACGTCCTCGACACCGTCGAGCCGGTGCGCGAGCTCGCCCGCTCGCTGGCCGACGCCAAGGCCGTCCTCTTCCTCGGCCGCCACGTCGGCTACCCGGTGGCCCTCGAGGGCGCGCTCAAGCTCAAGGAGCTGGCCTACATGCACGCCGAGGCGTTCGCGGCCGGCGAGCTCAAGCACGGCCCGATCGCGCTCATCGAGGACGGCCTGCCGGTCGTCGTGGTCGTCCCGTCGCCGCGCGGGCGCTCGGTCATCCACCAGAAGATCGTGAGCAACATCCAGGAGGTACGCGCCCGCGGGGCCCGCACCATCGTGATCGCGGAGGAGGGCGACGAGGCGGTCACGCCCTATGCCGACACCGTGATCCGCACCCCGCGCACCGCGACGCTGCTCGCGCCGCTCGTCGCGACGGTGCCGCTGCAGGTCTTCGCCTGTGAGCTCGCGCTCGCCCGCGGGCTCGACGTCGACCAGCCGCGCAACCTGGCCAAGTCGGTCACCGTCGAATAGCCCGCCGCGCCGGGCGCCCTTCGCCGGGCGTCCGGCGCGCTATTGCTCAATGCACTAGAACGGCTGAGCCGTACTGCTCATGCCCGGTCCGGCCATTCGCTGGACGTTCGTGACGCTCCGCTCCGGTCAATTGGCGCAGCGCAATAGGCGTCCGCCATTCCGGTGGTTGCCGCGGCGAAAGCTGCGCCGACAACCTTTCGCTGATTACTCTCTGTGCTGAAGTGCCGGAGAGTGGTGGGCGAAAGGCGAAAAGTGGCGACGAAGAGTGACGGGGCCGTCGCGTCCCGGGCTCGAGGTCGTCGCCGCGCTCCCCGCTCGTCCCGCCAGGGGAACGCAGGGGCGCACATGCGCCCGCAGGGCACGGGCCCGCAGAGCGCCAGGCCCTCCCTGCCGCTCACCCGCCCGCTGCTGGCGGCGGCGCTGGCGGTGTGCGTCGCCGCCGCGCTGCTGCTGCCCACCGCCGTGCCGTGGGCCGTCCTCGCCCCCTGCGCCGCGCTCGTGTTCGCGGTCTCCGGCGGGCTGTCCGGGCCGGTCGGCCTCGGGTCCGGTGGCGGCGGGCGCAGCGGCGAGCTGCCCGGGACGGCCCCGGTGGCGTACGTCCCCCTCGCCGTGCTGCTGCCCGGGCCCGCCGCGCTACTGACGCTCGCCACGGGCATGGCCGCGGCGCTGCTGCTGCAGGAGCGCGCCGCCTGGCACCGCGCGGCCCTGACGTCGGCCGCGCACACCGTGACGGGCGCGGCCGGGCTGGTCCTCCTTGCGGCCTCGGGCGTCGAGCCGGTGGGGGAGCGGGCCCTGGTCGCTGCGTCCACGGCGTTCGTCGGCGCCCTGCTCACCACCCGGGTGCTCCTTGCCCGCACCGAGATCGGCGGCAGGGGCGGCCCGGCGCTCGCGCGGCTGTGCCGGTGCGCGACGCCCACCGCTGCAGCGTCCGCGGCCGTCGGCGCCGCGCTGGCAGCCTGGGGCGAGCGGACGCCGGCAGTGCTGTGGTCGGCGGCGGTCGTGGCCGCCGCGGTCAGCCTCGTCGTCGCCGTGCACGAGCGGCAGCGCCGCGAGGCCGAGCGGCTGCACCGGGCGCTCGGCTTCGTCGTCGAGCTGTCGGCGCTGCGCTCGGCCGGCGACGTGCGCGACCGGCTGCGCTCGGCCCTCGCCGACGTCGTCGACGGTGCCCGGACCCACCTGACCTCCGACCCGCCGCCGCCGGGCGAAGCGGCGGTCGAGCTGCCGACGGTGGGCGAGCGGCGCGAATGGCTCCTGGTGCAGGCGCCCGGCCCGATCAAGCCGTCGGTCGCCGGCGTCGCCGCGACGATGGTGGACGCGGCCCGCCGCTCGGTCGAGGTCATGCACGAGCGCAGCCGGCTGCACCACGCCGCCCGGCACGACCCGCTGACCGGGCTGGCCAACCGTGGCCAGCTCGAGGAGGTCGCCCGCCGCGAGCTGGCCCGGGCACGGCGCGAGGGCGGCCACCTGGCCCTGCTCTACATCGATCTCGACGGCTTCAAGCAGGTCAACGACGAGTACGGCCACCGGGCCGGCGACGACTTGCTGCGCCAGGTCGCCGGGCGCATGCAGGCGGCGCTGCGCGAGGGAGACCTGCCAGCCCGCATCGGCGGCGACGAGTTCTGCGTGCTGCTCACGACGAGCGTGCGCGGGCCCGGCGACGTCGACGCGGCCGTGCAGCGCCTCGTCGAGCAGGTCTCCTCGCCCTACCTCGTCGAGGGCAAGGTGGTGAACGTCGGGGTCAGCATCGGGGCCGCGGCGCCGGAAGAGGGCGTGCACGACTTCGAGGCGATGCTGCGCGCCGCCGACGCCAGGATGTACGCCGACAAGCGAGGGCCGGCCGGGCGGCGCTGAGCGCCACACCCGCTGCGGGCAGGATGGCGCCGTGATCCTCGGAGTCGGCATCGACGTGGTGGACGTCGCGCGGTTCTCGGCCACGCTGGAGCGGTCGCCGCGGCTGCGCGGCCGGCTGTTCACCCCCGACGAGCAGGAGCTGCCGCCGGCCAGCCTCGCCGCCCGGTTCGCGGCGAAGGAGGCGGTGGCGAAGGCGCTCGGGGCGCCGCGGGGGCTGCGCTGGGTGGATGCCGAGGTGATCCGGGACGACGCCGGCCGGCCGCACATCCGGGTGACGGGGACGGTCGCCGCGGAGGCCGAGCGGCGCGGCGTGCTCGCCTGGCACGTGTCGCTCAGCCACGACGCGGGCATCGCGTCGGCGGTGGTGGTCGCCGAAGGGGCCGGGGCGCCCGCGAAGGGACAGGAGGGCGCATCGTGAGGCTGGCGTACGACGTGGAGGCGGTGCGCGCGGCCGAGGCCGCGCTCGCGGCGGGCCTGCCCGCGGGGACGCTGATGGACCGCGCGGCGGCCGGTATCGCCGCGGCCTGCGCCCGGCTGCTCGGGTCGACGTACGGCACCCGCGTCGTGCTCCTCGTCGGCAGCGGGGACAACGGCGGCGACGCCCTGCACGCCGGCGCGCGGCTGGGCCGGCGTGGCGCCCGGGTGGACGCGCTCTGCCTCGGGTCGCGCACCCACCAGGAGGGGGCGGCCGCGCTCCTCGCCGCCGGCGGCCGGCTGCACGGCGGGACGGAGCGCGCCGACCTGCTCGACGACGCCGACCTCGTGGTCGACGGCATCGTCGGCATCGGTGGCTCCGGCGGCCTGCGCCCCGACGCCGCGCGCGTGGTCGCCCGGGCGGAGGCGTCGGCGGCGCTGCTGGTCGCGGTCGACGTGCCGAGCGGGGTGGACGCCTCCACCGGCGAGGCCACAGGGGAGGTCGTGCACGCGGACGTCACGCTCACCCCGGGCACGCTCAAGCCGGGGCTGCTGGTGGACCCGGGGTCGTCCTGCGCGGGCCTGGTCGAGGTCGTCGACATCGGCCTCGGCCCGCACCTCGCCGCGCTCGGCGCCCCCGACGTCGAGGCGCTGGAGGCGGACGACGTGGCGGCGCTGCTGCCCGCGCCCGGTCCGGAGTCGGACAAGTACCAGCGGGGTGTCGTCGGTGTCGTGGCCGGCAGCGACGAATACCCCGGCGCCGCCGTCCTCTGTGCCGGCGCCGCCGTCCGCTCCGGGGCCGGCATGGTGCGCTATGTCGGGCCCGACCACGCCACGTACCGCGTCCTCGCCCGCTGGCCCGAGGCCGTCGCCGGCGAGGGGCGCGTGCAGGCCCGGGTGATCGGGCCGGGGATCCCCGAGCTCGACGCCGTCCTCGACCAGGTTGCCCGGCCCGAGCCGGTCGTCCTCGACGCCACCGCGGCCACCGCGTACGCCCGGGCGGGCGGCCCCGCGCTGCTGACCCCGCACGCCGGCGAACTGGTCCGCGTGCTCGCCGCGGCCGGGGTCGAGGCGACGCGCGAGCAGGTCGAGGCGCGGCGGCTGCACTGGGCGCGCGAGGCGGCCCGGGCCACCGGCTGCGTGGTGCTGCTCAAGGGCTCGACGACAGTGGTCGCCGCGCCCGACGGCCGCGTCCGGGTCAACCCCACGGGCACGCCGTGGCTCGCGACGGCCGGCTCCGGCGACGTGCTCGCCGGGGTCGCGGGCGCGCTGCTCGCCGGTGGCCTGCCGCCGTTCGACGCGGGGTCGGTCGCCGCCTGGCTGCACGGGCTCGCCGGCCGGCTGGCGGCCGACGGGGCTTCCACGAGCGCCTCGGCGGTGCTCGACGCGCTCCCCGCCGCGCTGCGGGCCGTCCTGCGCTGACGCCGTCCGCGGCTACGACGCCCGCACGGGCCCGTCCCGACGTCCCGCCCCGACGCCCATTGCCCGGCCCCGACGCCTCTCGCCCGGCCCCGACGCCCATCGCCCGGCCCCGACGCCCAGCGCCCCGCCCCGACGCCCAGCGCCCCGCCCCGACGCCTCCCGCCCCGCCCGGTTCCGTCGCAGTGCCGCATTCTCGCGGTACCCGTCAGGCTGAATGCCGCATTGTGCCGATAGGTTCGCGAGAATGCGGCATTCTGCCAAACCGGGGCGGTGCCGGGGTCAGGGCCGGGGGGCCGGGGGGGCGGGGGTCAGGCGGCGGCGGGGAGGGCGGGCGGCAGGCTCTCCTGCATCTGCGTGAGCACGTCGAGGTTGTAGGTCTCGCTCGCCTGGACGTACGCCCACCGCCGCTGGCTGGTGGCGCCAAACCGCGACTTCTGCAGGCCGGCGCTCATGCCGAACAGGATCTTTCGCGCCCCGCGGCGCCGCCCGCTGCGGACCGCCTGCCACAGCGTCTGCTGGTACGCCCGGTGCGAGGCCACGTAGTCGTAGTCCAGCCCGACGAACAGCGGCGCGACGTGCTGCCCGCCGAGGTGCTGCACGCCGAAGGCGACGGGGGCATCGGGCCCGCCGACGAGCCGGAGCACGGTCAGCTCCCAGCCGGGAGTGGCGAGCACCGCGTCGAGCACGCGCCGGGGCAGCGGGAAGACGTTGAGCTCGAGATTGCGGGCGTGCACGTTGCGGTAGAGCCCGTAGAGGTGGTCGAGCTCGGTCGACGGCACCGACGCGGCCTCCGCCGACCCGCCGGGATACGCACGTACGTCATAGCGGCCCTCCCACGCCAGCACCTGCGTCCGCTGGTGGTAGCGCGCCTTCTTCGACAGCCCGGCGAGGAACTCCCCGTCGTCGGCGAAGTCGATGTCCCGCTCCCACGTCGCGAGGACGGGGATGCGCAGGAAGCCCTCGGCGACCATGAGCTCGTGGAGCTCGTCGTCCCCGTCGGCGATGTCGCGCACGACCACGGACGAGGCGCCGGCGAGGTCCTCCTCGGCGCGCGCCGCGTCGAGGATCAGGCGAAGCGCGCTACGCCAATCCGCGCTCCGGTCGAGGTAGAGGTGGTCGCCCTCGGTCAGCAGCGATCCCATCCCGACGACGCGCGAGGTGAGGTGGTAGGGGTCGTCCGCGCGGAGCCGCTCGACGGCGGCGGACACGTGCTCGTCGGCGAGCATGTCGTCCTTCCACAGCGCGGTCGTGAAGAACGTCGCAGCCACGGGGCGCCCGCTGGAGCCGTCACGGACGAGCCAGTAGTGGAAGGACCACCGGTGCTCCACGGCGTCCACGTGCTTGTCGGCGAAGACGGCCTCGAGCATCCGCAGGCCGTCCCACGTGAAGGCGCCCCGTCCGTCGAACATCGCGTCCCACTCGGCCTGGTCGACGACGTCCACCGTCGTGTGGTGCTCGAGCACAAGGCCGCTGGCGGCAGGCGACGCGGCGGGCAGCGGGCGGAGGCGTACGTCCCGGCCTTCGAGCTGCTTTGTGAACGACCGGGTCAGCACCTGAAGCGAGCTTCCCTCGTCGTGCAGGGCCGCCGGGAGCGAGGCGGCGAGCGCCTCCACCAGGCCGACGACGTCGTCGTCGGTGTGGTTCGCGGTGATGGTGACGCGCGCACCGGAGCGCTTCGCAGCCACCGCGGGGAACGTCGCCGTGTCGGCGAAGTAGCCGGCATCGCGCAGCCGCGTGGTCAGGTTGTACGCGACCTCGGGGCTGCCTGCGCCGATGCAGCGGATCGGCGCCTCGCTCGGGCTGACGAGCGGCAGGCCCTCGTCAGCGGCGAGCCGGTTGAAGAGCCGGATCAGGTGCAGCAGACGTTCCTGTCGCTCGACGATCGCGGGGCTCATGTGCAGCCTGGCCGACGCGAGGATCGCGCCGAGCAGCGGCGGCTGCACCGGGCCGGAGAAGATGAGGGGCCCGCCGACGGTGAAGACCCGGCGCCGCATCTCCTCGGTGGGGAAGGTCAGGGCCCCGCCGGCGGCGGCGAAGGACTTGTTGAGCGAGCCGGCGACGACGGACCGCTCGAGCGCCGGCGAGCGCAGGTGCTCGAGGGCGTGCCCGCGGCCGTGCCGGCCGGTCCAGGACACCGAGTGGGCGTCGTCGATGTAGAGCCAGAGGTTGTCGTGGCGCGCGGCGACCTCGTTGAGCTCGGCCACCGGCGCGAAGTCGGCGTACATGCTGTAGAGGCCGTCGGCGGCATACCACACCCGACGCCGAGTTCGGGAATACTCCTGCAGGCGACGCTCGAGCGTGCGGAGGTCGTTGTGCGGGACGAGCTCGACGGAGGTCCCCTGCGCCTGCGCGAGCTTGGCCGCGGTCTGGACGCTGTTGTGCACCTGGTGGTCGAGGATGAGCGCGTCATCGGGGCCGAGGATCGTCGGCAGCGTGGCGATGTGCCCCATGGTGGTGCTGGGGGTGATGACGGTTGGGCGGCCGAACAGCGTCGAGAGCAGCTGCTCCGCCTCGGCGTAGCGCGGCGGGGAGACGTACGCCCGTGACGAGGAGAACTGCGTCCCGAAGCGCTCCACGGCGTCGACGACGCCGGCCTTCAACTGCGGGTGCACTTCGAGCCCGAGGTAGCTGCAGGAGCCGAAGCTGACGAGCCGCTGCCCGCCGACCGTGATGGTGCGCCCGTCCAGATGCGCGTCCTCCGCCGCGGCGTGGAGCATCCCGCGTCGGGCGCCGTCGCTGATGACGTCGTCGACTGCCTGCAGCACCTGCTCCGCGTTCGCCACGCGTTCCTCCTCCGGAAGCCTGAGCGCCCGCGGGCGCTCGATGATCGCGGTCGCGACCGCCATCTCGGGAGTTCGTCGCCCGGGCCACCGGCCTTGAGCGACCGGCTGATGGCGCTCCCGCGGGGCGAGCGGGCCCAGTCTTGGGGGGCAGGGGTTTCGGCCCGACCACGTCGGGCAGGATGGGCAGGCGGCGGTTCAGGAACGAGCCCAGCACCGTGGCCGCGCTCTGTCGGTCACGGGGACGTTCCCCTACCGACCGAAGGATTGATGCGTGCAGCGGTTTGCACCTGAGACACCCGCACCGAGCGCCGACTTCATCGGCGCGTTCGAGACCACGCTCCTTCCTGCCTACGGCGTCGACGTCGCCGAGCTCAGCGGGCACAGCACGCGCTGGCAGGAGGACGCCGACCGACTGCTGGAGGCGGGGGTCCGCCGAGCGCGCTGGTCGCTGCGCTGGCACAGGATCGAGCCGGAGCCGGGCTCCTTCGACTGGGCCGAGACCGACCGCGTCCTCGGGCACCTGCACGACAGGGGCCTGGACCCGATCGTCGACCTCGTGCACCACACGAGCTACCCCACCTGGCTCGCCGACGGCTTCCGCGACCGTCGCTATCCCGCGGCCTACCTGCGCTACGTCGAGGCCGTCGCACGCCGCTACCCGTGGCTGCGGTCCTACACGCTGTTCAACGAGCCCTTCGCGACGCTGTTCCTCGCCGGCCACGAGGCGGTGTGGCCGCCCTACGACCGAGGCGTCGAGGGGTTCACGCGGCTGCTGCTCAACGTCCTCCCGGCGCTGACCGAGGCCTCGCGCTGCTGGTCTGACCTGCTGCCCGACGCGCAGCACGTGTGGGTCGACACCGGCGAGCACCACGGCGGCGCGCCCGGCGCCGGCGCCGACTACGCCGCCTTCGCGAACGACCGCCGGCACATCGCGCTCGACCTCGCCCTGGGGCACGACCTCGACCCGCAGCGGCCGTTCCTGCGCCAGATCCTCGAGGCGGGCGGCGAGCGCCTGCTCGACCTGCCGAAGGCCCGCGTCGACGTGCTGGGCCTGGACTACTACTGCCACTCCGAATGGTGGTACGACGGCCCCGGCTTCGCCCCGTCGCCGCACCCGGTGGGCTTCCGCGAGGTCGCGCGGCAGTACTGGGAGCGCTACCGGCTCCCGATGATGCTCAGCGAGACCAACATCCGCGGCCTGCCGACGGACCGCGCGTCCTGGCTGCGCTACATGCTCGAGGAGTACGAGGGCGCCCTCGCCGACGGCGTCCCGCTGCAGGGCTTCTGCTGGTTCCCGTCGGTCGACTCCTTCGACTGGGACTCGTTGCTGGCCCGGGCCGGCGGCCGCGCCGACCCCGTCGGGGTCGTCGGGGTCGGGCCGGCGGGGGAACGGGTGCGCAACGCCTTCACGGGCGTGTGGGAGGCGGCGGCCGCGGGGGCCCGCGCCGCCGAGCTCCCCGCGTACCGCTTCCAGTCGCCCTGCTCGGACCAGCTCACCGGGCTGACGCCGCGGCTGCGGCACTGGCCCTGGCAGGACCCGCCTGTGGAGGAGGCCGTCCCCCCGATCAACGTCTCCGTCGCGCCCGACGCCCCGTCGCGCCGAACCGATACCGAGGAGGTGGCAGCAATGCCTGCGAACCCCGTACGTCCCGATCTCGTGGTCCTGTCGCACCTGAGATGGGCCTGGGTGTGGCAGCGCCCGCAGCACCTCGTCTCGCGCTTCGCCGACGTGCTCGCCGCGTCCGGTGCCCGCACGTGGTTCGTCGAGGAGCCGATGTCCGGCCCCGTCGACGAGCCCGAGCTGCGCGTGGAGCAGGTCGGCCAGGTCACGCGGGTCTGGCTGGTCGTCCCGGCACGGCCCGGGCTGGCCGAGTACCTCGGCTTCGACGCGGACGAGGCCCAGGACTACGGCGAGCGGCTCGCCGACTGGCTGTCCACCCAGGGCATGCGCGCCGCACCGGACGTGCTGCTCTACTCGCCCATGGCGCTGGACGTCGCCGAGGCGCTGCAGCCGGGGCGCATCGCGTACGACGTCATGGACGACCTCGCCTCCTTCCTCGACGCGCCGGAGGGGCTGCGGCTGCGCCAGCGCCGGGTGCTGGCCGAGGCCGACGTGGTCTACGCCGGCGGCCGCTCGTTGCAGCGCGGAGTCCTGCCGCACCGCCCTGACACGCACCTGTTCCCGAGTGGTGTCGAGGCCGCGCACTACGAGGCGTCGCGGGCGCTGCGCGAGCCGCGCGAGCGGCGGGTCGCGGGCTACGTCGGGGTGATCGACGAGCGGCTCGACCTCGAGCTCCTCGGCAAGCTGGCCGAGCAGCTGCCGGACTGGACCCTGCGCATCGTCGGCCCGGTCACCAAGATCGACCCGGCGTCGCTGCCGCAGGCCCCGAACCTCGAGTTCCCGGGCATGGCGGCGTACGCCGAGCTCCCGCAGGTCATGGCCGGCTTCGACGTGGCGCTGATGCCGTTCGCGCTGAACGAGGCGACACGCTCGATCAGCCCGACGAAGACGCTGGAGTACCTGGCCGCAGGCCTGCCGGTGGTCTCGACCCGGGTGCCCGACGTCGTGGCCGACTACGACGGCGTCGTCCATCTCGCCGACGATGCCGAGGACTTCGCCGCCGCCTGCCGGCACGTCGTCGAGCACTCGCGCGAGGACCGCGACCGCCGGCTGCGCCCGATCCAGGAGCGGCACGAGTGGGACGCGATCGCGGGCGCGATGTACGCCCTGCTCGAGGCAAGCGGCGCGCGACCGGGCGCCACGCAGGCCGTCGAGGCGCTGGCGTGACGGCGCGCGACGGCGTGGCAGCCGACCTCGAGCGGGCGCACGCCCAGGGCGTGGGGGCCGCGATGGCCGGGCTGCAGGACCCCGGCCTCGGGGCGCTGCGG
Organism: Motilibacter deserti; assembly: GCF_011250635.1. Taxonomy (GTDB): domain Bacteria; phylum Actinomycetota; class Actinomycetes; order Motilibacterales; family Motilibacteraceae; genus Motilibacter_A; species Motilibacter_A deserti. The sequence continues at coordinate 45,820 of NZ_JAANNP010000013.1, read as the reverse complement.
CTGGCGGGGACCGGCGTACGGGGGCTGGCCGAGGCCGCGGTCTCGTCCGCGACCCCGTTCCTGCGCGCCCCGCTCCTCGCCCGGATCTCACAGGCCCTGCTCCTGCACCCGCCGGCGGGTGACGAGGCCGGCCGCTGCCGCACCTGCGGCACCGACGCCCCGTGCGGCACGGCTCAGGCGCTGGCCGCATGAGCGCGGGCATGAGCGGGACGAGCGCCGGGACGCCCGACCTGGTCGTCGTCGGGGCCGGGTTCTTCGGCCTCACGGTCGCGGAGGTGGTCGCCCGCGAGCTCGGCAAGCGGGTGCTGGTGCTCGACCGGCGCAGCCACCTCGGTGGCAACGCCTGGTCCGAGCGCGAGCCGACGACGGGGATCGAGGTGCACCGCTACGGCGCCCACCTCTTCCACACCTCGAACCAGCGCGTCTGGGACTACGTCAACCGCTTCACCTCGTTCACCGGCTACCAGCACCGGGTCTTCTCGGTCTTCAAGGGCCGGGTCTACCCCATGCCGATCAACCTCGGCACGATCTGCGAGTACTTCGGCCAGCACCTGTCCCCGGACGAGGCCCGGGCGTTGATCCGCGACCAGGCGGCCGAGGTCGGCGAGGAGGCGGTGAACCTCGAGGAGAAGGCGGTCTCGCTCATCGGGCGCCCGCTCTACGAGGCGTTCGTGCGCGGCTACACCGCCAAGCAGTGGCAGACGGACCCGCGCGAGCTCAGCCCGGACATCATCACGCGGCTGCCGGTGCGCTACACGTTCGACAACCGCTACTTCACCGACACCTTCGAAGGCCTGCCGGTCGACGGCTACGACGCCTGGCTGACGCGCATGGCCGAGTCCCCGCTCATCGATGTGCAACTGGAGGTGGACTTCTTCGACGTGCGCGGAGAGCTGCCCGCCGGGGTGCCCGTCGTCTACACCGGGCCGGTGGACCGCTACTTCGACTACGCCGAGGGCCCGCTGGCGTGGCGGACGCTGGACTTCGAGCAGGAGGTGCTGCCGACCGGCGACTTCCAGGGCACGCCGGTGATGAACTACGCCGACGAGGACGTCCCGTGGACGCGCATCCACGAGTTCCGACACTTCCACCCGGAACGGGACTACCCCGCGGACAAGACCGTCGTCGTCCGCGAGTACTCCCGCTGGGCGGGGCCCGGGGACGAGCCGTACTACCCGGTGAACGCGGCGAGCGACCGGGAGCGGCTGCAGCGCTACCGGGAGCTGGCGCAGGCCGAGCGGGACGTCTGGTTCGGCGGCCGGCTCGGGACCTACAAATATCTAGACATGCACATGGCCATCGCGTCGGCATTGTCGATGGTGGACAACGAGCTGCGCGCTCGGCTCGCGTAGCGGACCATGGAGCGCGGGAAGCGCCCTACCGGGAGATCCCGGTAGGGCGCTTCTGTGCGTTGCCGTGCGGGAACGTCGCCAAATCGCTCGTCCGGGGCGGAAGTAGTAACGGCTGGATCACGATCACTCGACGCCGACGACGAAAGTGGCTACGTTGCCCCCACGGGGTGGATGTACGAGCCGTCGTACGCGACATCCCGCACCGCACCATCGTCGGCCCGCCTCAGCGCAGAGGAGCCCCGTGCTACCACCCCAGCCCTGGGCGGCCCCCAGCCGCCCGAGCTCCCGTCCCGGCAACTCCGACATCGTTGCCAATCCGGACAGCGCTTAGCGGGCTCGCCTCCCGGCCTTGTGCCGGCTTGTGCTGCTCTGTCGCGTCCTGTGCAGGCGCGCCGACGGCGCAGGTCCTTCCCATCCGCACGCCGCATCTTCCACCCCCGACCGCTCCGGCGGCCGGGGTGCGTTCGCCCACGCCGCCCGCAGCGGCGTGGCTCAGCGTCAAGACCTCATCTCGGAGGACGAGTACGTGATTCCCAGAACTGTCGACCGGCACGCCTCCCGAGGCCGCCGAAGGGCCGCCACCGGCCTGCTCGTGGCGGCCGTCGCCGCCGTCTCCAGCTCGATCGTGGCCCTGCCCACGGCCGTCGCCGCCGTCACCTGCGTCTCGGGCGCGGTCTGCGAGGCCGAGCAGGCCACGCTGACGGGTGGCGCGAAGACCAACACGGACCACCGCGGCTACACCGGCAGCGGCTTCGTGGACGGCGTGGGCGCGGGGGCCAGCATCGCCTTCGGCTACACCGCGGCGACCGCCGGCACCCACAACGTGACGATCCGCTACGCGAACGCGCAGGGTGGCGACGGGCAGAACACGACCCGGACCATGACGCTGCGCGTCGGGTCCACCGACGTCCCGGTGTCGCTGCCCCCGTCGGGCAGCTGGGACACCTGGGCCACGGTGACGGTCCCCGTCGCCCTGCCCGCCGGCGCCAGCACGCTCGACCTGCGTGTGGCCACCGGCAACAGCGGCAACGTCAACATCGACAGCATCACCATCGCCAAGGCCCCGGACGGCGCCGTCCGGGAGCAGGGCGTCACCCTCCGCATCTTCGACCTGGGCCTCCCGCTGCAGAAGCTCTGCACGCTCAAGCCGGGCCAGACCCCCAACGTCGACGTGCTCCGCCCCAACGTCAACTGGTCGACCACCGCGGACTGGGCGGGCTACACCGCCAACTTCCAGGCCCAGGTCGTCGCCGACCTCGACGTCGCCCAGGCCGGCAACTACACCTTCCGCGTCCTCAACGACGACGGGGCCAAGGTCTTTATCGACGGCCAGCAGGTCATCGACAACGACGGCCTGCAGGACTCCACCACCAAGGACGGCGACTACACGCTGACCGCGGGCCGGCACCAGCTGGAGATCCGCTACTTCCAGGCCGGCGGCGGCGAGAAGCTCACCCTGTCCTGGCGCAAGCCCGGCTCGACCACCTTCGAGGTCGTCCCGAACTCCGTCCTCTCGGTCGAGGCCGGCGGCGCGCGCGTCGTCGCTCCCGGCACCAAGGAGTGCGAGGGGCTCAGCGACGGCGCCGGCGACGGCCTCCCGCTGACGAAGGTCCACCCCAGCTTCACGCTGAGCAACCTGCGCCCGGCCGGCTTCCAGCCCGACGTCTCGGGCATCTCGTGGTACCCGAACGGCGACGCCGCCGTCCTCACGTGGGGCGCCGCGCAGGTCTCCACGAACGGCAAGCTCTACCGCGTCAGCAACGTGCAGAACGTCGTCGACCCGGCCAAGCTGGCCTACAAGGAGGTCGCAGCCGGCCTGCAGGAGCCGCAGGGCGTCGCGGTCGTCGACGGCGACACCTACATCACCTCCAAGGTCGGGCTCGAGAAGCTCGTCGACGCCGACGGCGACGGCTACTTCGAGGGCCGCCAGCGCATCGCGACGTGGCCCAACGGCCAGAACTTCCACGAGTTCGCCTTCGGCCTGCCCTACAAGGACGGCTACTTCTACGTCGCGCTGTCCGTCGCGCTCGAGCGCAGCGGCTCCTCGACCGTCCCGCAGCCCGGCCCCGACCGCGGCACGTTCCTCAAGGTCAGCAAGGACACCGGCACGATCGAGTTCGTCGCCGGCGGCCTGCGCACCCCGAACGGCATCGGCTTCGGCCCCGAGGGCGAGATCCTCGTGACCGACAACCAGGGCGGCTGGGTCCCGGCCAGCAAGCTGGTCCAGATCAAGCAGGGCGCGTTCTACAACCACTTCACCACGCACAACGACGAGAGCGGCAAGCCACAGCCCGGCCGGTTCGACAACCAGCCGGTCACGAAGCCGATCGTCTGGATGCCGCAGAACGAGATCGCCAACTCGCCCTCGACCCCCGTGGTCATGCAGGAGGGCCAGTTCGCCGGTCAGCTCGCCATCGGCGACGTGACCTACGGCGGCCTGCAGCGCGTCCAGCTGCAGAAGGTCAACGGCCAGCTGCAGGGCGCGCTCTACCGCATGACCCAGGGCCTCGAGGCCGGCGTCAACGAGCTCGCCCTCGGCCCCGACGGCGACCTCTACATCGGCGGCATCGGCTACGACGGCAACTGGAACCAGCCCGGCAAGCTGCGCTACGGCTTCCAGAAGCTGACGGCGAACGACACCGTCACGATGGACATCCTGAAGACCGAGATCACCGACAAGGGCTTCGACATCACCTACACGAAGCCGCTGTCGGAGCAGACCCGCCAGGGCCTCGCCGCGAAGTACCAGATCGACCAGTGGCGCTACAACCCGACCAGCCAGTACGGCGGGCCGAAGCTCAACCAGGAGAACCTCGCCGCCACGGCAGCGACCGTGAGCGCCGACGGCAAGACGGTCAGCCTGACGGTCCCGGGCGTCAAGCCCGACCGGGTCGTGCACATCCGCTCGCCGCGCCCCTTCGCCGCTGCTGACGGCGAGGCGCTCTGGAGCACCGAGGTCTGGTACACCGCCAACGAGGTGCCGGGCTACGTCGCCCCCGCCGACAAGGGCTGGTACGAGGCCGAGGACGGCCAGCTCAGCTCCGGCGCCAGCATCGAGACCGAGCACAGCGGCTACTCCGGCTCGGGCTTCGTCGGCGGCTTCTTCAACAACGGCGCGACGCTGACCTTCAACGTCAACGCGGCAACGGCCGGCGTGCAGCCGGTCCACCTGCGCTACGCCAACGGCCCGAACCCGTTCACGGGCACCAAGCGGGTCGCGGTCTACGTCAACGGCACCAAGGTCGACCCGTGGGCGCTGCCGGACACCGGTAGCTGGAAGAACTGGCGGACGGTCAGCCGGGACTTCAACCTGCAGGCCGGCAACAACACCATCACCTTCAAGTACGAGACCGGCGTCGACGGCAACGTCAACTTCGACGCCCTGAAGGTCGGCGCCGGTGTCGACATCTGCACCCCGGCGACGGAGGCGGGCTACACCAGCCTCTTCGACGGCACGCTGGAGAGCTTCCAGAAGTGGACGATGGCCGGCCCCGGCTCCTTCGGCCGCCAGGACGACTGCTCGATCCTCTCGGTGGGCGGCCTCGGCCTGCTCTACTACCCGCAGACGTTCAACTCCTACAGCCTGAAGCTCGACTGGAAGATGGCCGGGGACGACAACGGCGGCGTCTTCGTCGGCTTCCCGAACCCGGGCAACGACCCGTGGGTGGCGGTCAACCAGGGCTTCGAGATCCAGATCGACGCCACGGACGACCCCAGCCACACGACGGGCTCGATCTACGGCTTCCAGGCCGCGGACGCCGCGGCGCGTGACGCCGTCCTCAAGGCCCCGGGGCAGTGGAACTCCTACGAGCTCATCGTCGAGGGCCAGCGCATCCAGGTCTGGCTGAACGGCGTGAAGATCAACGACTACGTCAACACCGACCCGGCCCGGCTCAAGGGCGCGACGATGATCGGCCTGCAGAACCACGGCACGGGTGACGAGGTCTTCTACCGCAACGTGCGGATCAAGGCCCTCGGCGACACGACGGCCCCGACGACGTCGGCGACCGTCAGCCCGGCCGCGGCCAACGGCCAGAACGGCTGGTACGTCTCGCCGGTCACGGTCAACGTCACGGCCACCGACGACGCCGCGGGCGCCGTCAAGGTCGAGTACCGCCTCGACGGCGGTGCGTGGACGACGTACGCCACGCCGGTCGTGGTCGCCGCCGCCGGCGAGCACACGGTGGACTACCGGGCGACGGACGCCACGGGCAACGTGTCCACGGTCAAGTCGGTCTCCTTCAAGGTCGACGCCGCGGCCCCGACCGTCACGGTGACGGGCCTGGCCGACGGCTCCACGCACGGCGACTCCGGCACGCTGACCCCGTCGTGGACCGCGACGGACGCGACCTCCGGGCTCTCCGGCTCGGTGACCGCGACGCTGGACGGCAAGGCGATCGCCAGCGGCTCGACGGTGACGCTCTACGAGCTCGCGCTCGGTGAGCACACCCTCGTGGTCACCGCGAAGGACAACGCCGGCAACACGACGACCCGCACAGTGACGTTCACCGTCGGGACCTCGTTCGCCGACATCAAGGCGCTCATCGCGCAGTTCAACGCGGACGGCACGATCAGCGCCAAGACGGTGGCGTCCCTGCGCGACCGGCTCGACAAGGCCGAGCAGGCCGCCGACTCGGGCAGTGAGACGCGGACGATCTCCTACCTCGAGCAGTTCGTCGACCGGGCCAACAGCCAGGTCAAGGGCGATGACCGCGACCTGATGGTCCGTCAGCTGCTCAAGCGCGACGCCGCGGCGCTGATCGCCGAGGCGCAGCAGGCGGAGGCCGCCGAGGCCGCCGCCGCCCGCTAGCCGCTCCTCTCCCAGGGACCCCCTCCCGCCCGGGAAGAGCACCGCAGGCCCCGTCCGGACACCGTCCGGGCGGGGCCTGCCCCTTTCTTCGGCGTGCTTCGCTCAAGCCCGCCCGGCCCGCTGCCGAGTCGGGGGAGGTGACCGCCAGCACCGCCGTCGCCAGCGCCAGCACGACCCGCGCCGCCGCGCCCGGGACGTACCTCAACCCCGTGCTCGACGCGGGCCCCGAGGTCGACCATGGCGACCCTTTCGTCCTGGAGTTCCTCGGCGAGTACTTCCTCTACTACTCGGGGCCGACCAGCATCGCGGTCTGGCGCTCGAGCGACCTGGTGACGTGGGAGCCGGCCGGCACGGCCCTGACCGGCGCGCCCGCCGGGCACTGGGCCGAGGTCGAGCTCTGGGCGCCGGAGGTCGTCTACCGCGACGGCGAGTTCGTCATGTACGTCGCCGCGACCCGGCGCGGCGGGCCGGCCCGGACCTCGGGCAAGGCGGCCGGCGCCGACGGCGGCGACGACGAGCAGCGCCGCCAGGGCGTGGCGCGCTCCCGCTCGCCGCTGGGGCCGTTCGTCTGGGACGACACGCCGCTGGTCGACGAGTGGTCGATCGACGCGCACCCCTTCCTCGACGACGACGGCAGCGAGTGGCTGTTCTACAACGTGCGCAACGAGGAGACCCGGCACGCGGACGGCACGCTCGGCTGCGGCAACGTGGTGGACCGGGTGCTGGCCGACGGCCGGCTGGCCGGCGAGCCCGTGCCCGTCGCGTACCCGAGCGAGCCGTGGGAGGCGCACCCCGAGGGCGGGCAGTACTGGAACGAGGCGCCGTTCACGATGAAGCGCCACGGCCGCTACTACCAGATGTACTCGGGCGGCTTCTTCGGCGGCGACGGCTACAGCCTCGGCGTCACCGTCGCCGACTCGGTGACCGGCCCGTGGACGAAGGCGTCGCGCCACCCGATCTTCACGAGCGGCGCGCACGTCTCCGGGCCCGGCCACCACTGCGTCACCGTCGCGCCGGACGGCGTCACGCCGTACGCGGTCTACCACGGCTACGTCGGTGACGGCTACGGGCGCAAGGTCCACGCCGACCCGCTCTTCTGGGCCGGCGACGGGCCGCAGCTCGGCCTGGGCAGCACCCGGCCGACCAGCCCGTCGGGCCTGCCGCAGGCGCTGCCGCCGAAGCCCGTGTACGACGCCGACGTCGCCCCCTTCCACCTGCGCGCGTGGATGGAGGGCGCGGTGACCCTGGTCGACGGCGTCGGCGTGGCGCTCGACGGGCCCGTGCCGTGCCTGGTCGAGGCCGCGTACGACGGGGAGGCCCTGACCGTGCGGCGCAACGGCGCCGTCGTGGCCCGCCGGCAGGGGCCGGCCCGCCCGCAGCTGCACTGCGGCACGGTGCTCCACTCGGCCCTCACGTCCCGGCTCGACGTCGACGCCGAGCACGTGCTGGCCGCCGGTGAGGAGGTCGTCCGGGCCTGGGGCGGCGGCCTTCCCGTCTCCTGCTCGCTCGCGGTCTCGGGCCGCGTGCGGGTCGAGCTCGGCGACGAGGTGCTCGAGGTGGACGCCGCGCCGGACGCGTACGAGCTGGTGACGCTGTCCTCGCCGGCGGGCGCCGCGCAGCTGCGCGTCACGGCTGTCGGGCCGGCGCGGGTGGCCGACGTCGTGCTGGCGGCGCGCGCGGCGTGAGGGCCTGAGAGCCCGGGGCACGCGGGGATCGAGGCCCGAGGGTTGGGGCCGGTGGGCCGGGGAACGCGGATCGGCGTCGCCCCCTGACCCCAGGAGCCCAGATGACGCAGACCCGCCGAGGATTCCTCGCCGCCGCCGCAGCCGGAGGCGCGACGCTCGCCGTCGGCGGCCGCGCCGACGCGGCTCCGGCCCCCACCCTGCCCGCCGACCAGCCCGCCGGGCGGCTGGAGACGGTCGCCACGTTCTCCGGCCCGATGCCGACCGGCGTGACCGTGTCCGCCCTCGGCCGGGTCTTCGTCAACTTCCCGCGCTGGGGCGACACCGTGCCCGCGACGGTGGCCGAGCTGCGCGGCGGGCGGGCCGTCGCGTACCCGAACGCCACGATCAACCGCTATGACGCGCGGCCGCAGCAGGACCGCCTGGTGTCGGTGCAGAGCGTCGTCGTCGACCCACTAGACCGGTTGTGGATCGTGGACACCGGCAGCCCGAAGTTCGCGCCGACGACCTACGGTGGGCCCAAGCTCGTCGGGGTGGACCTGACGACGAACCGCGTGTTCGCGAAGATCCTCGTCCCGCAGGACGTCGCGCTGCCCACGTCCTATCTCAACGACGTCCGCTTCGACCTGCGCCGCGGCAACGGCGGGCTCGCCTTCCTCACCGACTCCTCGAGCACGGGCCCCAACGGCATCGTCGTCGTCGAGCTCGGCACCGGGCGCTCGTGGCGGCGGCTGCACGACCACCCGTCGACGAAGGCGGAACCTGGATTCCTGCCTCTGGTCGAGGGGCGGCCCGTCTACAGCTGGCGCAAGGGCGAGCAGCCGAAGAACCTCTCGCTCGGCAGCGACGGCATCGCGATCAGCGCCGACGGGGAGCGGCTGTTCTACTGCCCGCTCGCGAGCCGCCGGCTCTACTCGGTCTCCGTCGACGCGCTCGCCGACCCAGCGGTCTCCGACGCCGATGTCGCGGCGACCGTCGTAGACCACGGGGAGAAGGGCGGCGGCTCCGACGGCCTCGAGTCCGACGCCGCCGGCGGGGTCTACCTCACGCAGTACGAGCACAACGCGATCGTCCGCCGCTCGGCCAGCGGGACGTTCCGCACGGTCGTCCACGACCCGCGGCTGCTCTGGCCGGACACGATGTCCCTCGCTGCGGACGGATATCTGTACGTCACGGCGAACCAGCTGCACCGCGGCCCGGACTACCACGGCGGCAAGGACCTGCGCCGCAAGCCGTACGTCCTCTTCCGCACCAAGGTCGACGCCGCCCCGGTGCGCCTGCGCCCCTGACCTCCCGCACCGTCGGTCGGTGCGCGTCCCTTCTCGGATGAATGCGTCGTTCAAGCGATAGGTTCGCTTGAACGACGCATTCATGCCGAGGGGGGCGTCAGAGCTTCGGGAAGAGCACGTCCCCGTTCTCGCCCTGCTCGAAGACGGTGGCCGCCGGGCCGACGATGAGCGGGTCCGGCGGACCGACGACCTCGGCGTCCTTGCCGGTGTAGTCGAACCGGTTGAGCACGTGGCGCATGGCCTCGAGCCGCGCGCGCTTCTTGTCGTTGCTCTTCACCACGGTCCACGGCGCGTCGGCGGTGTCGGTGTAGAAGAACATCGCCTCCTTCGCCTCGGTGTAGTCGTCCCAGCGGTCGAGCGACTCCAGGTCCATCGGGGAGAGCTTCCACTGGCGTACCGGGTCGATCTGCCGGATGAGGAAGCGGGTGCGCTGCTCGGCCTGCGACACCGAGAACCACAGCTTGACCAGGTGGATGCCGGAACGGACGAGCATGCGCTCGAGGTCGGGCGCCTGTCGCATGAACTCGAGGTACTCCGACGGGGTCGTGAACCCCATGACCCGCTCGACGCCGGCGCGGTTGTACCAGGACCGATCGAAGAGCACGATCTCGCCGGCCGCGGGCAGATGCGCGACGTAGCGCTGGAAGTACCACTGCGTGCGCTCGCGCTCGGACGGCTTCTCGAGCGCGACGACCTGGGCGCCGCGCGGGTTGAGGTGCTCGGTGAACCGCTTGATCGTGCCGCCCTTGCCGGCCGCGTCGCGCCCTTCGAAGAGGATGACCAGCCGCTCGCCCGAGGACTTGATCCAGTTCTGCAGCTTCAGCAGCTCGATCTGCAAGACGCGCTTGGTGCGGTCGTACTCGTGCCGGGTCATGCGCTCGGAGTACGGGTAGCCCTCGCGCCACGTGTCGATGACGCTGCCGTCGGCGCGCAGCAGGATCGGCTCGCCCTCCTCGTCGACGTCGACGCGCAGGTGCGAGAGCTCCTCCGCCAAGGGAGTCGGCTCGACGGTCTTCCGGATGTCCGGCGGGACCACCTCGACCGCCGGCGGGAGGTGGCTCACCGGCGACGCCGGGGTCTCCGCGCCCGCCGCCGTGCCCTCGGGCAGGTCCAGCTCGTCCGTCTCGGCCTCGCCCATGGCCAGGTGCCCCTTCCTCGTCGTGTTCGCTTCCCCGGGGTCCCTACCCCGCATCGGGCCGGTCGCGCGCGATGGGACGGTGAACTCTCGGATGCTTCCGCGGTCCCGGCTCGGGACGCTCGACCGGCGGCCCCGGCGGCGGGCTGCCTGCCCGGTGCGGCTCCGGCCGGCTGGCAGGATGGTCGGTCGTGGGAGACGAGCTAGGGCCCTCGCGTACGGCGCGCATCGACCTCGGCGCCATCCGGTCGAACGTCGAGTCGCTGCGCGCGCACGCGGGGCAGGCCGAGGTCCTCGCGGTCGTCAAGGCGGACGCGTACGGCCACGGGCTGCTCCCGTCCGCCCGGGCCGCGCGCGCTGCGGGGGCCAGCTGGCTCGGCGTCGCCCTGCTCGAGGAGGCCCTGGCGCTGCGCGCCGCCGGGGTCGACGGCCGGCTGCTGGCCTGGCTGCTCGCGCCGGGGGAGCCGCGGCTCGCCGACGCGGTCGCCGCGGACGTGGACCTCTCGGTGTCTGCGGTGTGGGGCGTCGACGAGGCCGTCGCCGCGGCGCGGGCCGTGGGCCGGCCGGCCCGGCTGCACCTCAAGGCCGACACCGGGCTCTCGCGCGGTGGCGCGACCGCCGCGGACTGGGACCAGCTCGTCGCGACCGCGCTGCGCGCCGAGGCCGACGGCACGGTGCGCGTCGTGGGGGTCTGGACGCACCTGGCGTGGGCGGACGTCCCCGACCACCCGACGGTGGACAAGCAGCTCGACGCCTTCGCGTACGCCGTGGAGCGCGCCGAGCGCGCCGGCGCGCGGCTCGAGGTGCGGCACGCCGCCAACAGCGCGGCGACCCTGACCCGCCCCGACGCGAGGTTCGACCTGGTCCGGCCGGGGCTGGCGGTCTACGGGCTCTCCCCGGTGCCGCAGCTCGGCGGGCCGGAGGCGTACGGCCTGCGCCCGGCGATGACGCTGACGGCCAAGCTGGCACTCGTGAAGCGGGTCCCCGAGGGCAGTGGCGTGTCCTACGGGCACGCCTATGTCACGCCCCGCGACACGACGGTCGGGCTCGTGCCGCTCGGCTACGCCGACGGCGTCCCGCGGCACGCGTCCGGGAGCGGCCCGGTGCTGGCGGCGGGGCGGCGGCGTAAGGTCGCGGGGCGGGTCTGCATGGATCAGTTCGTGCTCGACCTCGGCGACGACGCGGCGGCGGCGGGCGACGAGGTCGTGCTGTTCGGGGCGGGCGACGACGGAGCCCCGACCGCCGAGGAGTGGGCGCAGGCGGCGGGCACCATCTCCTACGAGATCGTCGCCCGGCTCGGACCGCGCGTGCACCGCGTCTGGGTGGACGGGTGAGGGTCGGCCTCGCCGCGCTGCCGCGGGCGGGCGTCGTGGGCGCCGGGCTCGGGCTGGCCGCCGCGGGCGCTGCGGTGGGCGTGCTCGCCGAGCGCCGGGTGCTCCGCCGCCGCCGTGCCGGGGAGCCGTTCCCCTGGCCTGCCGACGCCCCGGGCCGCGACGTCATGACGGACGACGGCGTACGCCTGCACGTCGAGGTGGACGAGCCCGGGCCGGGGTGCGCTCCGCTGACCGTCGTGCTGGTGCACGGCTTCGGCAACGACCTGCGGGCCTTCCGCTACCAGCGCCGCGCGCTCGCGCCGTACGCCCGGCTCGTGCTCTTCGACCAGCGCGGGCACGGCCGATCGGGCGGCACCGACCCGCGCTCCCGGCTCGACCGGTCGGTCATCGACCAGCTCGGCGCGGACCTCGCCCGGGTGCTGGCCGAGTGCGCGCCGGACGGGCCGGTCGTGCTCGTCGGGCACTCGATGGGCGGCATGACGGTCATGGCCCTCGCGGACCAGCACCCCGAGCTCTTCGGGCCGCGGGTCGTGGGCGTCGCCCTCATCTCCACCTCGCCGGGGCAGCTCGCCGAGGTCACCCTGGGGCTGCCGGCCGCCGCCGGTCGCCTCGTGCACCGCACCGCGCCGCCGCTCCTGCGGGTGGCGACGCGGCAGGCGCAGCTGGTCGAGCGCGGCCGGCGGGTGACCGGCGACGTCGCGTACGCGCTGGCCCGGCGCTACGCGTTCGGCGGCGACGTGCCACCCGAGCTCGTCGCGTTCGTGACCGAGATGGTCGCCGCGACGCCGGTGCAGACCCTCGCCGAGGTCTTCCCCGCCTTCGCCGCGCACGACAAGCTGCGCGCGCTGGACGCGCTCGCCCCGCTGCCCGCGCTCGTGCTGGTGGGGGAGCGGGACCTGTTGACCCCCGCCGACCACAGTCGTGCGATCGCCGCGCGGCTGCCGCACGCCGAGCTGGTGGTCGTCCCCGAGGCCGGGCACATGGTCGTCCTCGAGCGCCCGGACGCGGTGGACGCGGCCCTGGCGCGGCTGCTCGCGCGCGCCGAGCCGGCGGCCGCGGGGGCGGGGCGATGACCGTCCTCGACCCGGCCGGCTGCGCCCCCGCCCAGCCGGACTGGAGGTCGCTCGCGGTCACCGTCCGGGGGTGCGTCGCGTGCGCGGAGCTGGTCGAGACGCGCACGAACGTCGTCCCCGGCGTACGCCCCGACTCCGCCGACGTGCTGCTCGTCGGGGAGGCGCCCGGCGCGCAGGAGGACGAGTCCGGGGTCCCGTTCGTCGGCAAGGCGGGCCAGCTGCTCGACGGGCTGCTGGAGGAGGCGGGGCTGCCGCGCGACCGGGTGGCGGTGGCCAACGTGCTGAAGTGCCGGCCGCCGAAGAACCGGAAGCCGACCCGCGGTGAGGTAGCCCGCTGCCGCCCGTGGCTCGCCCGGCAGATCGAGCTCGCCGACCCCGTCCTCATCGTGACGCTCGGCGGAACGGCTGCCGAATGGGTGCTGAAGCCTGGCGTACGAATCGGTGAACTGCGGTTTGCTGATGTGCACTACGCAGGACGTCGCGTGCTGTGCACCTACCACCCGTCGGCCGCGATCCGGTTCGGCCCGAAGGGGCAGCCGATGGCGGCGCTGCGCGAGGACCTCGCGCGGGCCGCGGCGCTCGCCGCCGAGCTGCGGGCGGCGCGCTAGGCGGCGTCACGCTTTCCGGTGGCGACGCGGTGCGCCCGGCTCTAACGTGAGCAGTGCCGCACCGATCCGTCCACGAAAGGGCGTTTCCATGCACATGCGTCGACTTCTCGCCACGTCTGCTGCTGCGGCTCTCCTCGGCAGCGCAGCCGTCGCCACCGCCCCCTCGGCCTCCGCCGCGGACCTGGGCACCGTCCCCCTGGCCTCCGTGCTCCTCGGCAGCGGCGGCCCGACCTACGACCGCAACGACGACGACTACGACATCGTCAGCGGTGCGGTCCTCGCGGTCCTCGCCGCGAAGCCGTCGTCCCCGCTGGCGCTCCTGGCCGACGGGACCGTCCCGTTGACCGCGTTCCTGCCCGACGACCGGGCCTTCCGCAAGCTCGTCATCTCCGTGACCGGCTCGAGCGTCAAGGCCGAGCAGGCCAACCTCGCGGTGGTCGCCTCGCTCGGCATCGACGCCGTCGAGTCCGTGCTGCTCTACCACGTCGTGCCGGCGACGGTCGACGCGACGACGGCGGGCCAGGCCGACGGCGTCAACCTCGCCACGGTCGCCGGGCCCTCCTTCACCGTCGACGTCGGGCAGTCGATCCGGCTCGTCGACGGGTCCTCCGCGACCAAGGACGCGAAGGTCAAGGTCGCCGACGTCAACGTCGGCAACCGCCAGGTCGCGCACGGCCTCGACCGGGTGCTGCTGCCGTCCTGACCCCCGTGTGGGGACGGGCGCCCCGCGACCGGGGCGCCCGTCCCTCCGCCGGCTACCGCCGGAGGGCGGTGAGCAGGAGGTACTCCCACTCCATCTCGAAGGACCCCCCGGCCCCCACCGTGAAGCGGCGAGCGAGGTCGGCGATGGCGGCGTCCAGCGCGGCAGTGCGCTCCGCGTCGCCCTCGAGCGAGCGGAAGACCGCGATGGTCGGCCCGTAGACCGCCTTGAAGAAGTCGCGCAGCTCCTCACCGCTGGAGAAGCGGCAGACCGGCAGCGCCTGCCGACGCGCCTGCACGTCGACGACCGCGTCGCCGAGCAGCGTGCGGACGTGGTCCTCGGAGCCCCACAGCGGCGGGGGAGAGGCGCCGGGCGGGGGCGGCGGGGCGTACGGCTTCATCGTGGCGAACAGCTGCCCGATGAAGCCTTCCGGCGTCCAGTTGATGAGGCCGATGCGGCCGCCGGGCCGGCAGACCCGGACCAGCTCGTCCGCGGTGCGCTGGTGGTGCGGCGCGAACATCACGCCGACGCACGAGAGCACCGCGTCGAAGCTGGCGTCCGCGAGCGGCAGCGCCTCCGCGTCCGCCTCCTGCCACTCGAGCCTCACCCCCGCTCTGTCCGCCTGTTTGCGGCCCACCTCGAGCAGCTCGGGCGTGAGGTCGGTGGCGAGCACGTCGGCGCCGGCCGCCGCGGCGGGCAGCGCGACGTTGCCGGAGCCGGCGGCGACGTCCAGCACGCGCTCGCCGGCGCGTACGCCGCTCGCCTCCACGAGGATCGGGCCGAGCGGCGCGATGACCTCGTCCACGACGGCCGGGTAGTTCCCGAGCGCCCACATGGCGCGGTGCTTGGCCTTGAGGGCGCGGTCCTGCTCGATCGACTCCGGCGACGAGCCCTGCGCCGGAGGCTGGGCCTGCGTCTGCGCCTGGGTCTGGGTCACGGTGTTCTCCTTCTGGTCGGTTGTCACGCCCCCGACGGTAGGAAGCGCGCGCAGGCCCGACTAGTACGCGTTCTGTACCAGTCCGCGTGGGGGATTGGGCGGGGCGCGTCGGGGCCCTGGAGCGAAGGATTGCGCACAACTGAATTGCGCCCTACTCTTGTCTCGTGAGCAAGGAGACGGGGCTCGAGCAGGCGGTCTGCTTCTCGCTCTACGCCGCCTCGCGGGCCATGACGTCGCTCTACCGGCCGGTGCTCGAGCCGCTCGGGCTGACCTATCCGCAGTACGTCGTGATGCTCGTGCTGTGGCGTCGGGGCGAGGCCTCGGTCGGCGAGCTCGGGGAGGCGCTGGCGCTGGACAGCGGCACGCTCTCGCCGCTGCTCAAGCGGCTGGAGGCGCAGGGCTACGTGCGCCGCGGGCGGAGCCCGCGCGACGAGCGCGTCGTGCTCGTCACGCCCACCCCGGCCGGGCTCGCGCTGCACGACACGCTGCGGGACCTGCCCGAGCGGCTGGGCTGCGCGCTCGACCTCGACGGCACGGACCTGGGGCAGCTGCAGTCGCTGCTGTCCCGGGTGCGCGCAGCGGCGGCCGTCGCCGCGCTCTAGGCCGGGGGAGATCCTCCCGGCCACTCCCGCATCCGGCGGGACCGACACGAACGGAGAGACCGATGCAGGCTGTCTACACCGCCTCGGCGACCGCGACCGGCGACGGGCGCAACGGCCACTCGCGCTCGAGCGACGGCGTCCTCGACGTCGAGCTCGCGGTGCCGAAGGAGATGGGCGGCCCCGGCGGCGCCACCAACCCCGAGCAGCTCTTCGCCGCCGGCTACGCCGCCTGCTTCCACGGCGCGCTGAAGCTCGTGGCGCGCAAGGAGGGCATCTCGCTCACCGACACCGCCATCACCGTCGACGTCGGCATCGGCGACAACGGCCAGGGTGGCTTCGGGCTGCAGGTCGCCATCGAGGCCGAGCTGCCGAGCGTGGACGAGGCCACGGCCCGGGAGCTGCTGGAGAAGGCGCACCAGGTGTGCCCCTACTCCAACGCGACCCGCGGCAACGTCGAGGTCTCCCTCGGGCTCGCCTGACGCCTGCCCCGCGCCTCGCGCCCCCTCCCGTGCGGTGCGGGTGGGGCGCGCCGTGCTGGTCGGGCCGCTCAGCGCGTGACGACGACCTTGGTGCCGACGGGCGCGAACTTCCAGAGCGCGGCCGCGTCGACCGGGGCCTGGCGCACGCAGCCCGCGCTGAGCGGCTTGCCGAGGTCCGCGAGGCGCTGCTCGTAGCCGCCGCTCCGCTTCTTGGGGATGTCGTGGAAGCCGATCGGCGCGCCCGTCCGCTCGCCGTAGGTGAAGCGGACCATGTAGTTCATCGTCGCGTCCGAGACCGAGCTGCTCGTGTGCATCGACTTGGAGTAGACGCGGAACGTCCCCGGGTCCGGCTGCGAGGGGCGCCCGGAGACGAGGTACGTCCGGGCCACCCTGCCGTCGGCGCCGACCAGCCAGACCTGCTGGCGCGCGATCGAGTAGACGATCCGCTTGCCGGTCCCGGACCCCGCCGGCAGGCCGGTGCGGGCCGGCCGCGGCGCCCGGTCCTTGGTGGCGGCGGCGCGGGGCTTCGCCGCTCGGTCCCCGGTCGCAGGGCCCTGGGGGCGTACGCCGGACGGCGCGACGGCCGGGCCGCCGGTGCGTACGTCGCTCGCCAGCAGCTCCGGGGCGACCGGGGCGGGTGCGGCCGACGCGGCCCCGGCCCCGGTCAGGCCGGCGGTGAGGCCGAGCACGAGGGCGGCGAGCGCGGGGGACAGGCGACGCGACATGCCCCCATGGTCGCAGCAATGGGCCCGGTGCTGTCGACGTAGCCTGCGACCGTGTCGGACCGAGCTGCGCAGGCCCCCGCGGACGGGCCCGTCGTCCTGCGCCGCATGCGCTGGTGGGACGTCGAGCCCGCGCTCGCCCTGGAGCGCGTGCTCTTCCCCGACGACCCGTGGTCGGCCGAGCTGTTCTGGTCCGAGCTCGCCGGCTGGCCGGAGACCCGGCACTACGTCGTGGCCGTACGCGGTGGCGCGCTCGTCGGCTACGCGGGCCTGTCCGCGCCCGCGGGCGACGCCGACGTGCAGACGCTGGCCGTGGCGCCCGACGCACAGGGCCGGGGCGTCGGCCGCACGCTGCTCGACGCCCTGCTCGCGGAGGCCGCGCGCCGCGGCGCCCCGGCGGTCTTCCTCGAGGTGCGCACCGACAACGACCCGGCGCTGCGGCTCTACGCGTCCCGCGGCTTCGAGCGCATCTCGGTCCGCCGCGGCTACTACGACGGCGGCCGCGTGGACGCGGCGGTGCTGCGGAAGCTGATGTCGAGTGCCTGAACTTCGCTTCACCCTATTCACCTTCCCCCGCTGATCAAGCACTTATGGCGAGTTGTCCACAGCAGGCCTGCTGTGGACAACTCGCCACATGCGCATGATCAGCGGGAGGGGGTGGTGGGTCAGAGGCGGTGCAGCCCCGGGTTGCCCGCCTCGACCGCGAACGACGCGCGCGTCTCGAGCGGCGCGCCCTGCGTCGTCACGTACGGCACGACCTTGAAGTCGGCGCGCAGCTGGTCGCGCTCGGCCTTCGCCAGGATGTAGCCGCGCCGGCTGTTGTAGAGCTTGATGTGCGGGTTCTCGGCGAGCTGTGCGGTGCCCGTCGCCGTCGTCTCCGAGCCGTTGCCGCCGGACGTGATCGACGTCGTGACAAGCTCGACGCCGAGCGTCTTCGAGGCCGGGTTGCGGAAGTCGGCCTTGATGTCGCTGGCGTAGTGCACGTGGACGTCGCCGGTGAGGACGACGGGGTTCGTGGCCCCGCTGCCGCCGAAGCCGGAGAGGATCCGCTTGCGGGAGGCGACGTACCCGTCCCAGGAGTCCATGCCGTACTCGTCGACGGCGCCGACGACGCGGTCGCGCTGGGAGAAGAACACCTGCTGGCCGAGGATGTCCCAGGTGGCCTCGGACCGGCGCAGCCCGTCGAGGAGCCAGCGCTCCTGCTTGTCGCCGGTGATGGAGCGTGCCTCGTCCTCGGCCGGGCCGCACCCCGCGCGCCAGCCGTCGTTGCACGCCTGGTCGCTGCGGAACTGCCGCGTGTCCATCATGTGGAGGCTGGCCAGGTTGCCCCAGCTGAGCCGGCGGAACAGCTGCATCTCGAGGTTGCGGGGCGTCGAGGCGCGGCGGAACGGCATGTTCTCGTAGTACGCCTGGTAGGCCCAGGCGCGGCGCTGCCGGAAGTACTCCACGGTGTCGGCGGCGTTCTCGCTGATGTCGCCGGCGTAGTTGTTCTCGACCTCGTGGTCGTCGGGCACCGCGGCCCACGGGGCGGCGGCGTGCGCGAGCTGCAGGTCTGGGTCGGTCTTGTACTGCGCGTAGCGCGTGCGGTAGTCGGCGAGGGTCTTGATCTCCTTGCCGCCGCTGTGCCGGCGTGCTCCCGTGCCGCCCGCACCCTCGTAGATGTAGTCGCCGAGGTGCAGCACGAGGTCCGGCATCTCGTTGGCCAGGTGCCGGTACGCCGTGAAGTAGCCGGCGGAGAAGTTCGAGCAGGAGGCGATCGCCATCGTCAGCGCACTGACGATGCTGCCCACGGCAGGGGCCGTGAGAGTGCGGCCGACGGGGGAGATGTGCTCGTCGATGCGGAAGCGGTAGTAGAGCTCCTTGCCCGAGGGCAAGCCGGTGAGCTCGACGTGGATGGCGTAGCCCTCGTCGCGGCGCGCGTGCTTGGTGCCGCGACGGACGACACGACTAAAATTCAGGTCTTCGGCTACCTGGAACTCGACGTCGTACTTCTCCGCGGTCATGCCACCGAAGCCGTCTTCGGCCAACGGGTCGACCGCGAGGCGGGTCCAGAGGACGACGCCGTCGGGCGAGGGGTCGCCGGAGGCGATGCCGAGGGTGAAGGGGTACGCGATGCGGCCCGGGCGGATCTTCGGGACCGCGAGCGCGGACGTGCCCGGCAGCAGGCCGCCGACCACGGCGCCGGTGCCGGCCGCGGCGGTGCCGAGCAGGACGGCGCGTCGGGAGAGGGAGGGGTTCGTCACGCCCGGAAGCCAATCGACGCACAGGGACGCTGCGTCGTACTCCAGGTGACATGTTCCGGACAGCTCGGGCAACAACCGGCAACGCGCACCGGGCTCGCCCCCACCCTCCGCGACGATCATGCAGAGTTGGCGAGTTGTCCACGGCTGGTGACTGTGGACAACTCGCCAACATTGCTTGATCAGCGGGGTAGTGAGTAGGCGCCCCGTGAGGCCGTCAAGTCAGAGGCGGTTGAGCTTCGGGTTCCCCGCCTCGACGACGAACGACGCGCGCGTGGAGACCGGCGCGTCCGGCACGGTCACGGACGGGACCACCTTGTAGTCGGCGCGCATCTGGCCGTGCTCCCAGCGGGTGGAGACGTATCCGCGCTGGGAGTTGAAGAACTTGATGTGCGGGTTCTCGGTGAGCGCGGTCTGGCCGGCCGTCGTCATGTCCGAGCCGTTGCCGCCGGAGGTGATCGAGGTGCAGACCAGCTCGACGCCGACCGTCTTCGAGTCCGGGTTGCGGAAGTCGGCCTTGAGCTCGTTGGCCCAGTTGCTGTGCACGTCGCCGGTGAGCACGACGGGGTTCGCCGCGCCGGTGCCGCCGAAGCCGGACATGATGCGCCTGCGCGAGGCGACGTACCCGTCCCAGACGTCCATCGAGTAGGACTCGACCGGGCCGAGCGTGCTGTCGCGCTGGGCGAAGAAGACCTGGTTGCCGAGGACGTCCCACGTCGACGCCTGCTTGTGCAGGCCCTCGAGCAGCCAGCGCTCCTGCTTGGCGCCGGTGATCGTGCGGTTCTCGTCGAGCGCCGCGGCGCAGCCGGTGCGGGTGCCGTCGCCGCACGCCTGGTCGTCGCGGAACTGGCGCGTGTCGAGCATGTGGAACGTCGCCAGGTCGCCCCACGCGAGCCGGCGGAAGATCTGCATCTCCGGGCCCTTGGGCGTGGAGGCGCGGCGGAACGGCATGTTCTCGTAGTACGCCTGGTACGCCCACGCACGGCGCTGGCGGAAGTACTCGGTCGTGTCGCCGGCGTTCTCGCTGACGTCGCCGGCCCAGTTGTTCTCGACCTCGTGGTCGTCGTTCACCGCGACCCACGGCGAGTTCGCGTGCGCGAGCTGCAGGTCCGGGTCGGTCTTGTACTGCGCGTGCCGCTGCCGGTAGCCCGCGAGCGTCTGCGTCTCCGGGCCGAGGATGCGCCGCGTCGTGTTGCCCGACTGCGTGTACTCGTAGTTGTAGTCGCCGAGGTGCAGCACCAGGTCGGGCATCTCGTTGGCCAGGTGGCGGTACGCGGTGAACCAGCCGGTCTCGAAGCGCGAGCACGAGGCGAACGCCATGTGCAGCGCCGCGACGCTGCTGCCGAGCGCGGGCGCGGTCAGCGTGCGGCCGACGGGGGAGATGTGCTCGTCGATGCGGAAGCGGTAGTAGAGCTCGGCGCCCGAGGGCAGGCCGGTGAGCTCGACGTGGATGGCGTAGCCCTCGTCGCGGCGGGCGTGCTTGGTGCCGCGGCGGGCGATCTTGCTGAACGCGAGGTCCTCCGCGACCTGGAACTCGACGTCGTACTTGTCCTTCGACAGACCACCGAAGCCGTCTTCGGCCACCGGGTCCGTAGCGAGCCGGGTCCAGAGGACGACGCCGTCGGGGGACGGGTCGCCGGAGGCGATGCCGAGGGTGAAGGGGTACGCCATGCGCCCCGGGCGGATCTTCGGGACGGCGAGCGCGGACGTGCCGGGCAGCAGGCCGCCGACGACGGCGCCGGTGCCGACGGCCGCGCCACCGAGGAGGAGGGAACGGCGGGAGAAGGGAGAAGTCGTCACGGCGAGGAGCGAACCGTGCCGGACGCTACCGGTTCCAGGGGCAACGAGTGACGTTTGGCCCACGTCCTGGCGACGAGCAGGTAGCCCGTTGTCCCCGCAAGCTGGGGCATACCGTCACCCTGCGTTCGGGAAGCGTTCGCCCGTCGTCCGTCGCGCGACCGGCCGTGCCAGGGCCAGGCTGCCTGCATGGAGCCTCGGCCGACCGCCTCCCGTCCCGACCTCTCCGCGCTCGACCGGCGCGGCTTCCTGCGCGCATCGGCCGTCACGGCCGGCGCCCTCGCCGTCCCCGGCCTGCTGCCGGCGTCCGCGCCCCGCGCGTACGCCGCGCCGGCGCTCGTCCGGGCCGGGCGCCCCGTCGTCTCGCACGGGCTGCAGGCCGGCGACGTGACGGCGGACCAGGCGGTCGTCTGGGCGCGTGCCGACCGGCCCGCGCGCATGCTGGTCGAGGTGTCGCGGGACCCGTCCTTCCGCGACGCCGAGCTGCGCTACGGGCCCGTCGTGACGCCGGGCTCGGACCTGACCGCGAAGGTGCGGCTGCGCAAGCTGGCGGCGGGACGCCAGCACTACTACCGCGTCTCCTTCGCCGACCTCGACAACGCCGCGCTGCGCAGCGAGCCGGTCGTCGGGTCCTTCCGCACCGCGCCCACCGCCGCCCAGGACCTGCGCTTCCTGTGGTCCGGCGACATGGTCGGCCAGGGCTGGGGCATCAACCCCGACCTCGACGGCATGCGGCTCTTCGCGCAGATGCACAAGCTCGACCCCGACTTCTTCATCCACAGCGGCGACACCGTCTATGCCGACGGGCCGCTGCAGGAGTCGGTCGTGCTGCCGGACGGCCGCGTCTGGCGCAACGTGCTCATCGAGGAGAAGCTCAAGGTCGCCGAGACGCTCGACGAGTACCGCGGCCAGTACCGCTACAACATGATGGACACGAACGTTCGCGCGTTCTTCGCCGACGTGCCGCAGCTGAACTCGTGGGACGACCACGAGACCACGAACAACTGGTATCCCGGCGAGGTCCTCACCGACCCGCGCTACACCGAGCGCCGCGTCGACGTGCTCAACGCCCGCGCCCGCAAGGCGTGGTTCGAGTGGGTCCCGATCACGCCGCAGGGGCCCGACGGCATGGGCCGGGTCTACCGCAAGCAGGAGTACGGCCCGCTGCTCGACGTCTTCGTGCTCGACATGCGGACCTACCGCGACGCGAACACCCCCGGCCTGGACCCGGCCCCCGAGCACGGCATCCTCGGCAGGCAGCAGGCGCGCTGGCTCGAGCGTGAGCTCGCCCGCTCCACGGCCACGTGGAAGGTGATCGCCGCCGACATGCCGATCGGCGTCATCGTGCCCGACGGCCGCGACATCGAGGCGATCGCCAACCGGGACGGCGGGGTGCCGAAGGGACGCGAAGTCGAGATCGCCGAACTGCTCAGCGGCATCAAGCGGCGCGGCGTGAAGAACGTCGTCTGGGTCACGGCGGACGTGCACTACACCGCCGCCAACCACTACGACCCCGCGCGGGCCGTCTTCAAGGACTTCGACCCCTTCTGGGAGTTCGTCTCCGGGCCGCTCAACGCCGGGGCGTTCGGCCCCAACGCGATGGACGCGACGTTCGGCCCGAAGGTCGAGTTCTACTCTGCGCCCCCGGTGGTGAACGCCTCCCCGATGGAGGGCTACCAGTTCTTCGGCCAGGTCGACATCGACGCCGACAGCCGCGTGATGTCGGTGGCGCTCAAGGACCTCGAGGGCACGCGCCTGTGGGGCGTGGACCTGCAGCCGCAGTAGCCGCTCAGCGCCCGCGCCGGGCGTACGCCGCCAGCAGCTCGTGCCCGCTGCGCTCCAGGTCGAGCACCTCCTCGGCCGGCAGCTCGTCGGCCACGGGCTCGCCGGCGGCGACGTCGTACGCCGTCCGCAGCTCCAGCAGCCGCTGGGCCAGCTGCTCGACATCGGCCTGCTCGGGCTCGGGGCGCGCGGCCCGGTCGTACGCCGCGCGGCAGGTGGTGAGCGCGGCCTGCAGGCGCGGAGAGGCGTGCCGGTCGGCCAGGGCCAGCGTGCACACGATCGCGACCCCGGCGCCGAGGACCGTGTCGAGGAGCCGGTCGCGGACGAGCTCACCGGTGCCCGTGTGCCGCCCGATCTCCGTCAGCAGCAGCGAGAGCGGGGTGATGAAGAGCATCGCGAGCGCGTAGTTGCGGGCGACGTAGAGCTCGGCCAGCAGCTGCAGGGCGACGATCGAGGCCACCATCGCCGCGGCCCCCGGCTCGACCGCGAGCAGCAGCCCGGCCCCGAGGACGCCGACCGCCGTGCCGATCGAGCGTTGCACGCCGCGGGCCACCGCAGCGGCCGCGTGCGGCGCCTGCAGCGCGGCCACCGCCGCCACCGCCGCCCAGTACGTCTGCCCCAGCCCGACCGCGTGCGCGAGCAGCCCGGCGAGCGTGACGGCGACCAGGACCCGCAGGACGGCCGGCTCGAGCAGCGCGCTGGGCCGACGCAGCAGGGCGAGGAGCTGGCGGCGGCGCGACGGGGCGCCGGCCGCGGCGTACATCCCCTCGACCGACCAGCCCTCGAGCTCGGCGGCCTCGTCCGGGCGCGGCGTGAGGGCCGGCGCGTCCCCGCCCTGGCGCAGGGCGCGCGCCGCCTCGCGGATCGCGGACGCGCGCTCCGGCGCGGGCGGCTCGTGCAGCGCGGTCTCGGCGCGCGCCACGACGGGCCGCAGCCGGGCGGCCACCGCGTCGCCCCCGCGCCGTCGCGTCTCCAGCCGGCCCACGCGCTGCCATGCGTGCTGCACGGCGAGCGCGGCGCGGTGCCGCGCGCCGGGAGCGGGCGTGCCGGGGCCGGCCAGGGCGGCGACCGCGTCGAGGGCGCGCGCGACCGCCAGCCGCTCCGGCGCGTACGGGCGGGCCAGCCAGCCGGACATGCCGACGGCCCACGCGGCGGCCGCCGCGGCGGCGGTCAGCGCCGCGCGCTGCGGGACGTCCGCGAGCTCGCCGGGGATGGCCGCGCTCGCGGCGCCGGCGAAGGTGAGGAAGAGGGCGCCCGGGGGCCCGGTCCGCAGCGCCGCGCACAGCACGGTCCCGGCGGCCGCGAGGGCGCCGACGGTCACCGACGACAGCAGCACGCTCTCGGCGGCGCCGGCGGCGGACCCGATGGCGACGACGGCCACCAGGGCCGCTCCGACGACCGCGAGGACCCGGGCGCGGGCGGGGTAGGCCTCGTCACGGGCGTAGAGCCCGTTGAACGCGCCGAAGCCGGCCCAGGCCGCGAGGTCGAGGCGGTCGACAGCGAGCAGGACGACGAGCGGGACCGCGACGGCGACGGCCGCCCGCAGCGCCGGGGCCCAGACGGCGTCGACGGGGCGCAGCACGAGCAGCCCGCGCAGCGAGAGGCCCCGGGCGAGCAGGTCGAGCCGGCCCCTCACAGCCGCTCGACCACCAGCGCCGTGTGGGCGCCCAGCACCCGCGTGAGCACGACCGTCACCGACGGCCCGCGGCCGCGCTCGGGCAGCGACTTCAGGACCTGGGCGCGGAAGCTCTCCGGCACGACGGCGGTGCCGCGCTTCTTCACGACGACGTCGCCGGCACCGCGGGCGCGCAGCATCGCGGCCACCCGCCGCAGCGAGAACGGCGCCGACTCGTGGACGACGTACGCGGTCATCAGCCGCGTGGGCAGGTGCCGGTCGGCGCTGACGTAGGCGATCGTCGGGTCCAGCAGCCAGCCCTCGACCTCCTGGGCCGCCTCGGCGACCAGCCCCGCCCGGATCACCGCGCCGTCGGGCTCGTAGAGGAACGCCCCGGGCTCGCGGGCCGGGGGCGGGCTCGTCGCCGGCCCGGAGACGGAGGCGCCGGAGGGCAGCAGCGTCGCCGTGCGCGGCCAGGCGCCGGCCAGCGGGCCGAACCACACCGCCGCCTCCACGACGTCCCCGTCCACCGACACCCACTCCGCCTCGGCCCCGGCCGGCACCAGCGCGTGCTCGATCCCCGGGGCGACCTTCGCCACCGTCCGCGGGGTCTGCCCGGCCACGCGCCGGACGAACTCCCACGGCGGGGACCACTGCTGCGGGTCGTACCTGCGCCGCCCCTGCCCGCGCCGGGCCGGGTCGAGGTAGGCCGCGTCGCAGCCGTCGAGGCCGACCTGCGTCGCGTCGCCCTCGACCACGTCGACGAGGTGCGCGAGGCCGGCGGCGGCCGCGTTCGCGCGCGCGACGGCCGCCGTGACCGGGTCCCGCTCGACCGCCAGCACCTGCAGCCCGGCCCGGGCGAAGGCCAGCGAGTCCGCGCCGATCCCGCACCCGAGGTCCGCCACCCGCCGCGCGCCGCCGGCGGCCAGGCGTGCCGCCCGCCGCTCGGCCACCTCGCGCCGCGTCGCCTGCTCGAGCCCGTCGGCGGTGAGCAGCAGGCGCTCGGCGTCCGGCCCGAGCTTCGCGACGGCGCGCGCCCGCAGCCGGGCCTGCGTCATCGCCGCCGCCACCAGCGCCGGCTCGAAGCCCTGCCGCCGCAGCCGCTCGCCCATGGCGAGCGCCGCGGTGTCGTCGTACGCCGGCAGCTCGGCCAGCAGGGCACGTCCCCGCGGCGACATCAGGGCTTCGATGTCGGCGGGCTGCACGACAGGAGATGGTTGCAGCCCGCGACGACGGCCCCGTCGCAGGGTGATGTCGTGCGGCTCGCCGGTGGGGCGTCGGTGCCCTCCGCCAGAATGTGGGCAGCGCCGCGGCAGGGGGCCGTGGCCGACGGGGGGGAAGCGCGTTGCGCGGCACCAGCACCAGCACCAGCACCAGCTCACGACTGGCCCGGCTCACCCGGCTCGCGGCGGCGGCCGCGACCGCCGCACTGCTCACCACCGGCCTGCCGGAGCAGGCGTCCGCCGGGGTGGCCCGGGTCGGCCCACCGGCCGATGCCTTCGCGACCTGGGTGGACGCCGCCGGGACGGTCTGGGCGCAGCGGCTCGACGGCAGCGGGGCACCGCGGCGGCTGCTGGACAACGCCGGCCCGGGCACGCGGGCCCTGGTGAGCCGGGACGCCTCGCGCATCGTCCTGCTCCGGGCCGCGGAGGTGCTCGCGGCGCCGGCGGCCGGCGGCCCGGTCCGGCGCGTGCTCGACCGCAGCGTCGACGCCGCCGTGCTGTCCCCGGACGGCAGCACGCTCTACATCGCGGAGAACGCCGACCTGGGCCGCGACGGCGTCATCCGCGCGCTCGACCTCCGCACCGGCGCGATCCGCGCCGTCGTCGATCCGTCCTGGCCCGTCACCGATCTGGACATCAGCAGCGACGGGGCCCGGCTCGCCTACTCCTCGGGCGTCTCTCTGTACGCCGTCGGAGGCCTCTTCCGCGGGCAGGCCCGGGTGGTCGACCTCGCCACCGGCGCCGACACCCGGGTCGGCCCGCCGGAGGCCGACGTGGTGTCGGTCACCTTCGGGCCGGGGGACGGGGTCTGGCTCACGGCGATGCGCGGGGACGACGACTACTACACCCAGCCCTTCTCCTCGCCGCCCTACGCGCCCTACCCCAACGCGGGCGCGGCGCCGGAGGCCGCGGGCGAGCTCGTCGCGTTCGGCGGCGGCGACGGGATGGCCGTCGAGGAGGCGCACTTCGTCGCCGCGGCGGCCGCGGACGGTCGGCGAGCCGTTCCCGGGGACGTCGACTCGGTGGTCGTCGGGGGTGGCTCCGAGGGGGTCTACGCGCAGGTCGCCGGGGAGGACGACCTCGACGCCGACCTGATGCTGGCGCCGGCCGACGGCTCCGCGCCCGTGCCGCTGAGCGTCGACACGTCCTACGCCGCGATGACCGTCAACCACGGCCCGCTGCCGGCTCCGCTCGGGCTGCGCGCTTCCGTCGACGCGCTCTATCCGGCGAGCGAGGAGCCCCTGGCGGGCGACACCGCCCGGGTGCACGACGCCGGAAGCACGCTCTCGGTGTACTTCAAGGCCCCGCTGCGCGGGATCGGGTTCGCGAACGTGGTGCTGTCCCGCTGGCAGGACGGGCGGTGGCGGCGCGTGGGCACGCTCCCGGTGCTCGACGGCCAGGTGAGGATCAGGACGCGTGTGACGGGCTACACCACGCTGCGGCTGCAGGCGGGCAAGGAGCGCGCGGACCTGACGCTGGCCGTCCGCAACGTCGTGACGCTGACCGACCCCGTCGCCGGCGACCGGCCGCTGCTGCGCGGCACCGTGGTGGGTGCGCGCGGAGGACGCGTGCAGGTCCAGCGCCTGGTCCGGCCGGAGCAGGCCCGACCCGGTCGGCGGCCCGTGCCGGCGGTGTGGCGCACGGTCGCGACGGCGCCGGTGCGCAACGGGCGCTTCGCCCTCCGCGTCGATGCCGCCGGCCAGGCGTACTACCGGGTCGTCCGGCCCGCCGACACGACACATGACGCCGGTTTCAGCGAATCGGTCGTCCTGTGAGCGGAGGCCCTGGCGTCGACCCCGTGCGGAGCGCCCGGCTCGACCGGGGGCGGCGCGGCCCCGCCCTCGGGGCGGCGCTCGCCGCCGGCATAGCCGCAGCCGTGGTGGCGGGGCTCCTCCCGGCCGCGGCCACGGCTCGGGCGGCGGCCGAGCCGCCGGCCGACGGCTACATCGCGTACGAGGCGGACGGCAGCCTCTGGGCGATGCCGTTCCGCGACGACGCCCAGCCGACCGAGCTGCTGGCGAACGTCGGTGGGGGCACGTCGGTCGCTCTGAGCGCCGACGGCTCGACGCTGGCGGTCGCCGGCCCGGACGGGGTGCACGTCGCCACGGCGCGCACCGGCTCGGCCCGCACCGTCCTGCACGTCGGTGTCGCCGCCGCCGCGCTCTCCCCGGACGGCAGCCGGCTCTACTACGCCCGCAACGCCCCTCCCGAGCCGGAGCCGGACTACGACGACGGCTCGACGGCCGTCCCGCTGCCCGGCAGGCCGGCCCCGCCGGTGCCCATCCCGGTGCTCCCTCCGGCGCCGGAGGAGGACGAGCCCGAGACGGACGAGCTCTGGTCCCTCGACCTGGCGACGGGCAACGCCTCCCGGCTGCCGGTGCAGACCGGCCCGGTCCACGACATCGAGGTGTCGGCGGACGCCGCGACCCTGGGCCTCGTCGTCGGTGGCCAGGGCCGGTGGGCCGACAGCACCCGCGCCGCCCTGCTCACGCTCGACACCGGGCGGACCGAGCTCGTCGGCGGGTTCGACGCCCGCGACGTGACGTTCGACGTGAACGGCGGGCTGGTCGTGTCGTCGGGCAACCCGGACGCGGTGCAGACGGTCGACGGCTTCGACCTCTTCCCGCTCGTCACGGACCTGTCCCTCGCGCAGGGCACGCCGGAGGGCATCTATGCCACCGGCGGCGGCGAGCCCGAGCCGGAAGGCTCCTCGGCGCCGGAGCCGGGTGTCCGGCCGAGCGGGCCGTTGCAGCTGTGGCTGAAGCCGACGGGCGGCGGTGAGCCCGTCCGGGCCCTCGAGGAGCTCCCGCACACCGCGAGCGGCTTCGGCCTCGCCTTCGCGATCGGGCACGGCCCGCTCCCGGCGCCCTGGACCTTGCGTGCCCGGGTGGAGCGCGTCACGCTCGACGTGTACGGCCGGCTGGTGCTCGGGCAGCGCGCGCTCACCTCCGTCGGCGTCGACCTGGCGACGCCGGGCAGCTCGGACGGGCAGGTGCAGGTGCAGGAGCGCCGGCCCGCCGGATGGACGACCGTGGCGGACGTGCCGCTCGAGCGGGGCTACGCGACCGTCGAGCTGCCGTTGCGCGAGACGACCGTGCTCCGTGCGGTGGTGGCGGGGGTGGCGAGCAAGCCGCGCCGGGTGCGCGTGGCCTCCGCGGTCTTCCTCTCCGCGACCCGTGCCGGGAGCGACGTCCGGCTGCGCGGCTCCGTCCGCGGCCCCGACGGGGGCCGCGTGCTGGTGCAGCGCAGGGTCGGCACCCGGTGGACGCAGGTCGGCACCGCCGCCGTGCGCCGGGGCCGGTTCGCCACGTCAGCGCGCTTCGACGCGGCGGGCACCTGGCGGGTGGTCCGGCCCGCCACCCGCACCCTCGACGCGGGGACGAGCAGCGCCGTCCGCGTGTCCGCCGTGAGCTGAAGCGACGCGAGTCGGCGCCGCGGGGGAAGCCACAGCAGGGATGCCGGGTTGGCCCCAGGCGTACACGTGCTTCAACAGAGAAGGCGAGCATGACCGTCGAGACCTCCCAGCCAGCCGCGCAGAGCGGGACGTTCAGCATCGGCGGCGACCTGCCGGTCAACCGCCTCGGCTACGGCGCCATGCAGATCACCGGCGAGGGCATCTGGGGCGAGCCCCGCGACCGCGCCGAGGCCGCACGCGTCCTGCGCCGCGCGGTCGAGCTGGGCGTCACCTTCATCGACACGGCGGACTCCTACGGCCCGTTCGTGTCCGAGCAGATCATCCGCGAGGCGCTGCACCCGTACGCCGACGACGTCGTCATCGCCACCAAGGGCGGACTGACCCGCTCCGGCCCGGGCGACTGGCGGCCGGTGGGCCGCCCGGAGTACCTCCGCCAGCAGGCCGAGCTCTCGCTGCGCCACCTCGGCCTCGAGCGCATCGACCTCTACCAGCTGCACCGCATCGACCCGAAGGTGCCGCTCGAGGAGTCCCTCGGCGAGCTGGGGCTCCTGCAGCAGGAGGGCAAGATCCGGCACATCGGCCTGTCCGAGGTGTCGGTGGCGCAGATCGAGCAGGCCCGCAAGGTCGTCGACGTCGTGAGCGTGCAGAACCTCTACAACCTCGCGAACCGGCAGTCCGAGGAGGTCCTGGACTACGCCGAGCGCGAGGGCCTCGGCTTCATCCCGTGGTTCCCGATCGCGACCGGCCAGCTGGCGGCCCCCGGCGGCCCGCTCGACGCGGCGTCCAAGGAGCACGGCGCAACGCCCGCGCAGCTCGCGCTGGCGTGGCTGCTGCGCCGCTCGCCGGTCATGCTGCCGATCCCCGGCACCTCGCGGGTCGCCCACCTCGAGGAGAACCTCGCGGCCGGCGCGCTCGAGCTGACCGACGAGGAGTACGAGACGCTGACGAAGGCCGCCGGCTGACCGACGCTCGCATGATCAGTTGGCCGTGGCGGCTGCTGGAGCAGCCGGCACGGCCAACTGACTGACCACCCCTCCCGGCCGGGGCCGTCGTCAGTCCTCGGCGAGCTCCTGCGGCTCGGCCGGCTCGGAGTACGCCAGCGGCAGCGACTCCTCGAGCTCGCGGATGCGCGCGAAGGCCGGGAGCAGGGCGGCGTAGACCTCCGAGTAGAGCGGGCGCAGCGTGGCGTAGACCGACACGGCGGCCGGGTCGGGGGCGACGACCTCCTCGATCTCGATCAGCGCCTCGGCGGCGTCGACCGACTCCACGAGGCCGACCGCCTGCATGCCGAGCAGCGCGGCCCCGAAGCTCGAGCCTTCGTGGCCCTTGGCGAACGACACGGGCATGCCGAGCACGTCGGCGAGCGTCTGCCGCCACAGCCGGCTCGCGAAGACGCCGCCCGTCGCCCGCACCTCGTGGACCTCGTTGCCCGCGGCGCGCATCGAGTCCAGCACCAGCGCCAGCTGCTGGCAGATCCCCTCCAGCGTCGCGCGGACCAGGTGCGCCCGCCCGTGCGCACGGGTCAGCCCGACGTACGCCGCCGACGGCACCGACGTCCAGTGCGGCGCCCGCTCGCTGAGGAGGTACGGCAGCATCACGAGCCCGCCGCACCCGGGCGGGACCGAGGCGGCCAGGTCGAGGACCGGCTCGACGGGGGAGTCGCCGAGCTCGGGCGCCAGCTCCTCGAGCTCGGGGGCCATCGTGTCGCCCGCCCACCTGACCGCCACGCCGCCGTTGGTGATCGCCCCGCCGACCGCCCAACGGTCCTCGGTGAGCGCGTAGCAGAACACGCGCCCCTGCGGGTCCACCGACGGGCTCTCCACGACGACGCGCAGCGCGCCGCTGGTGCCGACCGAGCATGCGGCGACGCCCGGCTTGACCGCCCCGATGCCGAGGTTGGCGAGCGGGCCGTCGCCGCCGCCGACGACCAGCGGGACGTCGGCGGGCAGGCCGAGCTCGGCGGCGACCGCCGGCAGCGGGCGCAGCCCGGCGTACGTCGTCGCGACCAGCCGGGGGAGGCGCTCGGGCCCGACCCCGGCCAGCTCGAGCGCCTCGCGGTCCCAGCTGCGCGAGCGCAGGTTGAACAGCCCGGTCGCCGACGCCACCGAATGGTCCGTCACCCACTCGCCGGTCAGCGCGTGGACCACGACCTCCTTGATGCCGGCCCAGGTGGCCACCCGTGCGTGCAGCTCCGGGTCCTCCTCCCGGAACCACATGAGCTTGGTCAGCGGTGACATCGGGTGGGTGGGCGTGCCCGTGCGCAGCTGTAGCTCGAGCCCCTTGCCCGACGTGCGCAGCCGGTCGGCCTGCTTGTTGGCGCGGATGTCCGCCCACGTGATCGACGGCGTCAGGGCCACGCCGTCGGCGTCCACGCCCACCAGGCTGTGCAGCGCGGAGCTGAAGCTCACGGCCCGGACCACGGCGCCCGGCGGGAGCTCCGCCGTGACCGCGCGGATCGCCCGCAGCGCCGCCGCAGTGATCTCGGCGGGGTCCTGCACGGCCTCGCCCGGGGACGGCTCGAGCAGCGGGTAGCCCGCCGAGGACGAGGCATGCTCCTGCCCGTGCACGTCGAACGCGACGACCTTCGTGGCCGTGGTGCCGAGATCGACGCCGAGGACGACGTCGATGACCCCTGCACTCGCGTTCAGGATCCCGGGTTCTGCTGTCACCGCTCCTCCTCCTGGCCGTCGCCGGACCAGCCCGCGTGGAAGCTGCCCGGCCGGTCGACGCGGCGGTAGGTGTGGGCGCCGAAGAGGTCGCGCTGGCCCTGGATCAGCGCGGCCGGCAGCCGGTCGGCGCGCAGCGCGTCGTAGTAGGCGAGGGCGCTGGAGAAGCCGGGGACGGGCACGCCGGACGCGGTCGCGAGCGACACGACGCGGCGCCACGCCTCCTGCCCGTCCACGAGCGCCTGGGTGAAGTACGCGTCGAAGAGCAGGCTGGGCAGCTCGCGCTCCCGGTCGTACGCCTCGCGGATGCGGTCGAGGAACCGTGCCCGGATGATGCAGCCGCCGCGCCAGATGGTCGCCACCGCGCCGCGGTCGATGTCCCACCCGTAGCGCTCGTTCGCCGACCGCATCATGTCGAAGCCCTGGGCGTAGGCGACGAGCTTGGAGGCGTAGAGCGCCTTGCGCACGTCTTCGACGAACGCGTCGCGGTCGTCGACGTGCGGGCGGCCCGCCGGGCCGGGGAGCAGGCCGCGGGCGCGCTCGCGCTGCCCGCTGTGGCTCGACACCCCGCGGGCGAAGACGGCTTCAGCAATTCCCGAGACGGGCACGCCGAGCTCGAGGGCGGTCTGCACCGTCCACAAGCCCGTGCCCTTCTGCTCGGCCTCGTCGACGACGACGTCGACGAACGGGCGTCCGGTGGCCCCGTCGACGTGTCGCAGCACCCGGACCGTGATCTCGATGAGGAAGGACTCCAGGTCCCCCGAGTTCCACGTCTCGAAGACGTCGGCGAGCTGGGCAGGCGTCTCGTCGAGGGCCGAGCGGAGCAGGTCGTACGCCTCCGCGATGAGCTGCATGTCGGCGTACTCGATGCCGTTGTGCACCATCTTGACGAAGTGGCCGGCGCCGTCGGGCCCGATGTAGGTGCAGCACGGCGTGCCGCCGACCTGGGCCGCGATGGCCTCGAGCATCGGCGCGAGGGCCTGGTAGGCCTCCCGGTCGCCGCCCGGCATGATGCTCGGCCCGTTGAGCGCGCCCTCCTCGCCGCCGGACACGCCGACGCCGAAGAACCGGATGCCCTTCTCCTTGAGCGCTGCCTCCCGGCGGCGCGTGTCGGCGAAGTGGGCGTTGCCGCCGTCGATCACGATGTCGCCGGGCTCGAGCACGCCCGCCAGGTCGTCGATCACCGCGTCGGTCGCCGGCCCGGCCTTGACCATCACGAGCACCCGGCGCGGGCGCTCGAGCACCGCGGCCAGCTCCTCCAGCGACGACACCGGCACGAACGTGCCCTCGTCCCCGTGCTGGGCGACGAGCGCGTCGACCCGCTCCTGCGTGCGGTTGTGCAGCGCGACGGAGAACCCGTGGCGGGCGAGGTTGCGGGCCAGGTTGTGCCCCATGGTGGCGAGGCCGGTGACCCCGATCTGGGCGGACGGCTGCGGGCTCACGACAGGCTCCATTCGACGGTGGATGGTGCTCGGGGAGGCGACGGCCGGAGGCTGTGCGGCCGGCGCCGGCGCCGCCAAGATCACACCACAGCCGGGGCCAATTCGTTAAGTCCTCCCGACGAATTCGAGGGGCCGGTCATAGGACCAGGCTGAGCAGCAGGATGACCACCAGGGCGACCGTCGAGATCACGCACTCCAGGAACGACCACGTCTTGAACGTCTGCCCCACGGTCATGCCGAAGTACTCCTTGATGAGCCAGAAGCCGGCGTCGTTGACGTGGGACAGGAAGAGCGAGCCGGCGCCGACCGCGAGCGCGAGCAGCGCGGCATGGGTGTCGCTGAGGTCCGCGGCCAGCGGGGCGACGATCCCGGCCGCCGTGATCGTCGCGACCGTCGCCGAGCCGGTCGCCAGGCGGATGAGCACCGCGATCAGCCAGCCGGTGACGAGCGGCGAGAGCGAGGTGTCCTCGGCCGCCCTGGCCACGACGTCGGCCACCCCCGAGTCGACCAGGGTCTGCTTGAAGCCGCCGCCCGCGCCGACGATGAGCAGGATGCTCGCGATCCCGGTGAAGGAGGAGTCGACGGCGCGCGAGAGCGTCGAGCGGTCCCGCCCGATGGTGACCCCGAGCGTGACCAGCGCGACGAGGGCGGTCGCGAGGAGCGCGACGAGCGGGCTGCCGATGAACTCCAGCGACGTCCGCAGCCGGGTGTCCTCGTCGAGCACCGACTCGGCCAGCGTGCGCCCGAGCATGAGCACGACCGGCAGCAGGATCGTGAAGAGCGTGACGCCGAAGCTCGGCCGCCGGCCGGGGGCGGGCTCGGCGGCGTCCTCCGCGGTGACGGTGCTCCCGGCCTCGCGGGCCGCGCCTGCGCCCGTGACACCCGCAGCACCGGTGCCACCCCCGCCGCTGGGGCCGCTGGAGCCGCTGGAGCCGCCCGGCGTCGCCGCGGGGTTGCCGGAGATGTCGCGCGGGGTGACCAGGTCGTCCTCGCCGCGCCCGCCGCGGGCCAGCGCCGTCTCGCGCTCGCGGGTGGGGCGCGTACCGGCGCCGGCGGCCCCCGCGAGCGCCGGCGGCGGCGGGAGCTGGACCCAGCGCTCCATGACGGGGACGAGCAGCGGGCCGGAGACGATCAGCGTCGGCACGGCGACGAGCAGCCCGAGGCCGAGGGTGAGGCCGAGGTTGGCGTCGAGGGCGTCGATGGCGATCAGCGGCCCCGGGTGCGGGGGCACGAGCCCGTGCAGGACGGAGAGGCCCGCGATCGCCGGCATGCCGACCCGGATGAGCGACTGCTGGGCGCGCCGGGCGACCAGCATCACGACCGGGATGATGAGGACGACGCCGACCTCGAAGAAGAGCGGGATGCCGATCACGAACGCGATCAGCGCCATCGCCCACGGCAGCCGCGCCGTGCTCGTGCGGGCCAGGATCGTGTCGACGATCTCGTCGGCCCCGCCGCTGTCGGTGAGCAGCTTGCCGATGATCGCGCCGAGGGCGATGAGCACGCCCACGCCGGACACGGTCGACCCCAGCCCGGAGGTGAAGCTGGCGAACGTGTCGGCGAACGGGATGCCGGCGGCCAGGGCCAGCACCCCGGAGCCCAGGGTCAGCGAGAGGAACGGGTGCAGCTTCACCACGGTGATCAGCACCACGATCACCGCGATGCCGACCAGGGCGGCGATTACGAGGCGGCTGTCGCTCGCCGACGTCTGCACGTCGCCGTCCGCCGCGAGCAGCTGCGTCTGCTGTACGGCCGCGCCGAGCGCTGCTGGAACCATGGCGTGCACTCCCGTTCGCCGGACCGAGGGCCGGAGCGGCCCACGGGTTGCTACCCCGGAGCCCGCGCGGATCACGCCGTCGGCCTACTTCTGGCACTCGCCTTGACCGAGTGCCAGGCAGCCTCCTAGTCTTCGTGTTGGCACTCTCCTGGTGAGTGTGCCAGCGAGCGACGAGGCCCGACCCCCGCGACGGCGTGCCGACTCGCCCGCCCCCCAACGCAGTGCGTTCAGAGCACAGTGCAGATCCGTGCAGGACGTCTCTCACGATCCGGGAGGTCGCAGACGTGACGACGACCGCTTCCAAGGTCACCATCAAGCCGCTCGAGGACCGCATCCTCGTCCAGGCGCTCGAGGCGGAGCAGACGACGGCCTCCGGCCTCGTCATCCCCGACACCGCCAAGGAGAAGCCGCAGGAGGGCACTGTCCTCGCGGTGGGCCCGGGCCGCTTCGACGAGGACGGCGCCAAGCGCGTGCCGCTCGACGTCAAGGTCGGTGACGTGGTCATCTACAGCAAGTACGGCGGCACCGAGGTCAAGTACAACAACGAGGAGTACCTCATCCTCTCCGCTCGCGACATCCTCGCGATCGTCGAGAAGTAAGGCTCCCCCTCTCGTCTGCGGCGATCGAGCGTTCCTGCTCGGTCGCCGCAGTCGGTTCGGGCCTCGCCCCGGGACCTCGTCGGGCTCCTCGTCCGGCCCCGGCCCGGCCCGCCTGCCACACCTGCCGGCCCCGTCGCGGGCCGGCCGCCCTGTTGTGACGTGTACGGAAAGGATGGCCGGATGGCCGCCAAGCTCCTGCAGTTCGAGGATGACGCGCGTCGCGCGCTCGAGCGCGGCGTCAACGCGCTCGCGGACGCGGTGAAGGTGACGCTCGGCCCGAAGGGCCGCAACGTCGTCATCGACAAGAAGTGGGGCGCCCCCACCATCACCAACGACGGCGTGACCATCGCCCGCGAGGTCGAGCTCGAGGACGCGTACGAGAACCTCGGCGCCCAGCTCGCCAAGGAGGTCGCGACCAAGACCAACGACGTCGCCGGTGACGGCACGACGACCGCGACCGTCCTCGCCCAGGCGCTCGTGCGCGAGGGCCTGCGCAACGTCGCCGCCGGTGCCACCCCGTCGGGCCTCAACCGCGGCATGCGCACGGCCGTCGAGGCCGTCAACGCGCGCCTGCTCGACGTCGCGCGCGAGGTCTCCGGCAAGGAGGAGGTCGCGAGCGTCGCGGCTGTCTCCGCGCAGAGCCCCGAGATCGGCGCGATCATCGCCGAGGCGATCGACAAGGTCGGCAAGGACGGTGTCATCACCGTCGAGGAGTCCCAGACCTTCGGCACCGAGCTCGAGTTCACCGAGGGCATGCAGTTCGACAAGGGCTACATCTCCCCGTACTTCGTGACGGACGCCGAGCGCCAGGAGGCCGTCCTCGAGGACGCCTACATCCTGATCAACCAGGGCAAGGTCAGCGCCGTCTCCGAGGTGCTCCCGCTCCTGGAGAAGGTCGTCCAGGCCGGCAAGCCCCTGCTGATCATCGCCGAGGACGTCGAGGGCGAGGCGCTCTCCACGCTCGTCGTCAACAAGATCCGCGGCACCTTCACCTCCGTCGCCGTCAAGGCGCCGGGCTTCGGTGACCGCCGCAAGGCCATGCTCGAGGACATCGCCGTGCTCACCGGCGGCCAGGTCGTGGCCGCCGAGGTCGGCCTCAAGCTCGACCAGGTCGGGCTCGAGGTGCTCGGCCGCGCCCGGCGCGTGACCGTCACCAAGGACGAGACGACGATCGTCGACGGCGCCGGCGAGGCGTCCGCCGTGTCCGACCGCGTCCGCCAGCTGCGCGCCGAGATCGAGGCGACCGACTCCGACTGGGACCGCGAGAAGCTGCAGGAGCGGGTCGCCAAGCTCGCCGGCGGCGTCTGCGTCATCCGGGTCGGCGCGGCCACCGAGGTCGAGCTCAAGGAGCGCAAGCACCGCATCGAGGACGCCGTCTCGGCGACCCGCGCGGCCGTCGAGGAGGGCATCGTCGCCGGCGGCGGCTCGGCCCTCGTCCACGCCTCCACCGCGGTCGACGCGCTCGAGCTCGAGGGCGACGAGGCCGTCGGCGCCTCCATCGTGCGCCGCGCGGCCGTCGAGCCGCTGCGCTGGATCGCCGAGAACGCGGGCCTCGAGGGCTACGTCGCGGTCGAGAAGGTGCGCGGTCTCGAGGTCGGCAGCGGCCTCAACGCCGCGACCGGCGACTACGGCGACCTCATCGGCGCCGGCATCATCGACCCGGTCAAGGTGACGCGCTCCGCGCTGACCAACGCCGCGTCGATCGCCAGCATGATCCTCACCACGGAGACCCTCGTCGTGGAGAAGAAGGAGGAGGAGGCTCCCGCGGCTGCGGCGGGCCACGGTCACGGCCACAGCCACTGACCCCTCCTCGTCCGCAAGGACGGACCAGAGCACACCTGGACGTCCCCGGCCCGGTCGGGCGCCTCTGCGGAGGCGCCCGGCCGGGCCTGCGGTGTCTCCGGGGTGAACGCGAGCCTGAGGAGAGCCGAAGAATCCGCTACAGGCCTGCGACGTATTCGCCGAATCAGGGATCACAGGTAGCCTGGCGGGCGTTGTCCCGCGACGTGGTGAGACGAGCGGTCGGAGGCAACCAGCGGATGCGTAGGGCACGAGCAGCGGGTGGCACGGGGACGATGACGGGAGGCCGGCCGGTGGGTCGCGACGCCTACGGGCTGCCAGCTCGGCAGGCCCGGCGCGCGCTGCCGCAGGTGTCCCTGGCCGTCGGCCTGGCCGCCTCGGTGGCGGCGACGCTCGCACTGGCCGTCCCTGGGCCGGCGGCGGCATCCGCCCTGCCCGCGGCTCCCGCACCCGCCCCGACCGCCGGCGGCGGCCTCGGTGACGTGACGGGCGGAGTGCCGGTCGACGACACCGCGCCGAAGCCCAGCGCGACCGCGTCGCCGAGCGCCACCCCGAAGCCGGCAGCGACCCCGAAGCCGGGCGCGAGCCCGCAGGCGAGCGCCTCCGCGAAGCCGGGTGCGACGCCGAGCGCGGGCGCGACGCCGAGCCCCGGTGCCACGGCCACGCCCGGCGCGACCGCGTCGCCCGGTGCGACCCCGACCCCGGCCGCCACCCCCGCCGTCCCGGTGCTCTCGCCGGAGCAGGCGGCCGAGCTGGCCCGAGAGGTCAACGAGGGGACCGTGTCGCTGGAGACGGCGACGGCCCGGCTCGCCGAGCTGCTCAAGGAGGCGCGACGCGCGCTCGAGGCGCACGCCGCGGCGAAGAAGACCGCGTCGGACGCCCGCGCGGACGACGCGGACGCCCGCAAGAAGCTCGCCGCCGCCCAGAAGGCTGCGGACGGCGCGCAGACCGAGCTCAACCGCTTCGCCGCCGACGCCTACCGGGCCGGGCCCCTCGGCACCCGCGGCTCCGGGCTGGGCGCGCTGCTGAGCGCCGACAACCCCAGCGACTTCCTGCGCGGCGCCGCGGACATCGACGTGCTCGCCGATGCCCAGGCCGCCTCGCTCGACGCACTGCAGGACGCGATCGAGGGCGAGAAGCTCGCCGCGAAGAAGGCCGACGCGACGGCGAAGACCGCCGCCGAGACGGCGGCCACCGAGAAGGCCGCCAAGGCGAAGGCCGACGAGCTCGTCGCCCGCCAGCGGACGGTGGTCTCGGCGCTGCAGGCCAAGCTGCTCTCGACCGGCACGACGGACCAGCTCGCCCAGGCGCTCTCGGTCGCCGAGCAGCGCCGGCGCACCGCCGCCCTGCAGAAGGCCCAGGCCATCGCGTCCGGGCAGGCGGTCCTGCCCGACGCGGGCGCCGTCGGCTGCACGGGCGAGGACGTGTCCGGCTACCCCAACGGCCAGCTGCCGCTGACCGCGCTCTGCTCGATCTGGGGCGCGCCGGGCCACCTGCTGCGGGCCGACGCCGCAGCCGCGTTCTCGGCGATGAGCAAGGCCTACGCCGCGGTCTTCGGGTCGCCGATCTGCATGACCGACTCCTACCGCAACCGGGCGATGCAGGAGGACCTGTACGTCCGCAAGCCCACGCTCGCCGCCATCCCCGGCACGTCCAACCACGGGTGGGGCGTGGCGGTGGACCTCTGCGACGGCGTCGAGAACTTCGGGACGCCGCAGCACGAGTGGCTCGTGCTCAACGCGGCGACCTACGGGTGGTACCACCCGGCGTGGGCCGAGGCCTCGGGCAGCCGCCCGGAGCCGTGGCACTGGGAGTACGGCGGCTGAGCCCGCCCCGGCGACGACCTACGGACGGCCGCCGCACCTGCGAGGGTGCGGCGGCCGTCCTGCTTCCTGCGTGCGCTGCTCGGGCAGCGGCGCGGGACGGTGGGCCGGGCGGGTCAGGCGACGGCGGAGTCCGCGGGACGGCCCTGGGCCGGCAGCCCATGGCCCGCCGCCGCGTACACCGCCTCCCGCTCGTCCTCCGACATCCCGCCCCAGACCCCGTAGGGCTCGCGGACCGCGAGCGCATGCCGGGCGCACTGGGCGATGACCGGGCACGCGGCGCAGACGGCCTTGGCCGCCGCCTCCCGTGCCCGTCGCCGCGGACCGCGCTCGCCGTCGGGGTGGAAGAACACGTCGGGGTCGGTGCGACGGCACGCTCCGGACAGCTGCCAGTCCCACAGATCGGCGTTGGGACCGGGTAGCCGGGACAGCTCGGCCATGGCAGGGCCTTCCTGAAGTCGTTGGTACTCGTATACCGCTTCACAAGTGGTTCAACCCTCGTCGTCGAGGCTACTTCAGCACCTCCCGGTGGCGCTCCCTCCCGACCCGGTGGACGATTCCGACCATGAGGCCGACGAGTGGCGACTTCGAGGGGGCGCAGAGCGTGCAGAACGCCCCGGAGCCGGCGCTCACCGTGGCCGCCGTCGCGCGGCGGCTGGGCGTCGCGCCGGCGACCCTGCGCACCTGGGACCGGAGGTACGGGCTCGGGCCCTCCTCGCACACGGCCGGGGCGCACCGGCGCTACACCGCGGCGGACCTCGCGCGGCTGACGCTGATGCGGCGCCTGACGCTCGAGGGCGTCTCGCCCGCGGAGGCCGCCGCCATCGCGCTGGCACGCGCGGGCGAGGCCCAGCCCCACGCGCCGGAGCCCGAGCGCCCGCACCCGCTGCCTGCCGAGGTCACCCGGTTGCGGACGGCGGGCTCCGGCGTCCCCACCGCCGCCCTTCCCACGTCCGCTGCCACGCCGGGCGGCGGGCGCGTGCTCGCCATTCCCGGCGGCAGCGCGGCCTCCCGCGGCCTCGCCCGTGCGGCGATGGCGCTCGACGCCCACGTCTGCCGCGAGATCCTGCGGGCGAGCCTGCAGGCCCGTGGAGTGGTCTCGACCTGGGACGGCCTGCTCTCCCCGGTGCTCGCGGGCATCGGTGCCCGCTGGGCCGAGACGGGCGAGGGCGTCGAGGTCGAGCACCTGCTCAGCGAGGTCGTGATGGGGGCGCTGCGGGCCTACCCCGAGTCCGTCACGACGCCGGTGAACGGGCGCCCGGTGCTGCTCGCCTGCAGTGAGCACGACCAGCACTCGCTGCCGCTGCACGTGCTGGCGGCGGCGCTGGCCGAGCGCTCGGTCGCCACCCGGCTGCTCGGGGCGCAGGTCCCGGCGCGGGCGCTGTCCGACGCCGTACGCCGCACCGGCCCGGTCGCCGTCTTCCTCTGGGCCTCGCTGCCCGTCCACGCCGACCCCGCCATGCTCGCCGGCCTGCCGGTGCAGCGGCCCTCGGCCGTCACCCTGCTCGGCGGGCCCGGCTGGGCCGGGCGCCCGTACCCGCCCAGCGCCGAGCTCGTCGGCTCGCTGTCCGGCGCCGTCGAGGCCGTGCTCGGCGCGGTCACGGCGCAGCGGGCCTGACGCGCGGCACCTCCGAGGGCGTTCGCCGCGCCCGGGCGTCGCTCCGCCGCTCGGGCAGCGCCTGCCTCCTGCGGGCCGTCGCGCGGTCCGGCCTCCGGCGGCCCGGGCCGGCTGCGGCCCCCGTGCTGGGCACCAGGGTCGAACTTGACGGGCCCAAGGGCCCGAAGGGCTCCACTGACGGGTGACATCTGCCGAAAGCTCTCTTGGCGGGAGGCACGAGAGCCCTCGCCGCGCAGCCCAGCAGGGCGGCGCTGGTCGAGAGAAGGGGACGTCGATGCCGACCGTCATGGTGTGCGACGACTCGCCGCTGGCCCGCGAGGCGCTCCGGCGCGGGGTCGCGTCCGTGCCGGGGATCGAGCGTGTCGTGGTCGCGGGCTCGGGCGAGGAAGCGCTCGCCCGCTGGTCCCGGGAGCGTCCGGACCTGGTCCTCATCGACGTCCGCATGCCGGGGCTGGGCGGGATCGAGGCCGCGCGGCGCATCCTCGCCGCCGACCCGACCGCCAGCGTGATCATGCTGACGATGGCCGAGGACGTCGACGGGGTGGCGCGCGCCGTCGCCTCCGGTGTCCGGGGCTACCTGGTCAAGGACGCCTCCCGTGAGGAGGTCGCGGCGACCGTGGCCTCCGCGCTCAGCGACGCCGCCACCCGGCGCGCGCCCGCGGCCGGCAAGCCGGTCGACGCCGACCTGCCGTCGCTCACCGAGCGCGAGCTGCAGGTCCTCGACGGCATGAGCCGTGGCCGCAGCAACGCCGAGATCGGGCGCGAGCTCTACCTGTCCGAGGACACGGTCAAGACCCACGCCCGCCGGCTGTTCCGCAAGCTCGGCGCGGCCGACCGTGCGCACGCCGTCGCGCTCGGCTTCCGCAAGGGGATCGTGCACTAGCCCGGGGAGTCCCGCGTACGACAACGGGACGTGCCTGCCGTCCACGGGGGAGACGGCGGGCACGTCCCGTCGTCGTTCCGGGCTTCAGCGCGCGGCTACGATGGCAGTCAGCCGCGCCGGCACCCCGGCGGTCTCCGCCAGCTTGCGTCGCGTGCCCCCGACCGGTGACCGCTCCCTTGGAGGCGCGATGGGCCAGCCCGTTCCCGACGAGACGACGCTGGGCCTGCCCGCCCGGTTCGCGGCCGTCGGCCTCACCTACGACGACGTCCTGCTCCTTCCCGCGTCCTCGGACGTGG
This sequence comes from Motilibacter deserti, assembly GCF_011250635.1. Classification (GTDB taxonomy): domain Bacteria; phylum Actinomycetota; class Actinomycetes; order Motilibacterales; family Motilibacteraceae; genus Motilibacter_A; species Motilibacter_A deserti. The sequence continues at coordinate 4,121 of NZ_JAANNP010000013.1, read as the reverse complement.
TGCCGGCCGAGGTCGACACGAGCTCCCGCCTGACGCGAGGCATCACGGTGCGCCTGCCGCTGGTGTCCAGCGCGATGGACACCGTGACCGAGGCGCGCATGGCGATCGCGATGGCCCGCCAGGGCGGCATCGGCGTGCTGCACCGCAACCTCCCGGCCGAGGAGCAGGCCCAGCAGGTCGACCTGGTCAAGCGCAGCGAGGCCGGCATGGTCGCCCAGCCGGTCTGCATCGGGCCCGACGCGACGCTCGTCGAGGTCGACGAGGTGTGCAACCGGTTCCGCATCTCCGGGCTCCCGGTGGTCGACGCCGCCGGCCTGCTCGTCGGCATCGTGACCAACCGCGACATGGCCTTCGAGCGCGACCGCACGCGCCTGGTGCGCGACGTGATGACGAAGGCCCCGCTCGTGACGGCGCCCGTCGGCGTGACCCACGACGAGGCGCTCGAGCTGCTGCGCCAGCACAAGATCGAGAAGCTGCCGATCGTCGACGCCGCCGGCAAGCTGCGCGGGCTGATCACGGTCAAGGACTTCGTCAAGAGCGAGCAGCACCCGTTCGCGACCAAGGACGACCGCGGCCGGCTCCGCGTCGGTGCCGCGGTGGGCGTCGGTGACGACGCGTTCGTCCGGGCCGGGCTGCTCGTCGAGGCCGGCGTGGACGTCCTCGTCGTCGACACGGCCCACGGGCACTCCCGCGCCGTGCTGGACATGGTCGCCAAGTGCAAGGCCAACTTCCGCGTCGAGGTCATCGGCGGCAACATCGCGACCCGCGCCGGCGCGCAGGCGCTCATCGACGCCGGTGCCGACGCGGTCAAGGTCGGGGTCGGCCCGGGCTCGATCTGCACGACGCGCGTGGTGGCCGGGGTCGGGGTCCCGCAGATCACCGCGATCTACGAGGCCAGCCTCGCCGCCGGGCCGGCGGGCGTCCCGGTGATCGGCGACGGCGGCCTGCAATACAGCGGGGACATCGCCAAGGCCCTCGTCGCCGGCGCCGACACGGTCATGCTCGGCGGCCTGCTCGCCGGCTGCGCCGAGAGCCCGGGCGAGATCGTCTTCATCCAGGGCAAGCAGTTCAAGAGCTACCGCGGGATGGGCTCGCTCGGCGCCATGGAGTCGCGCGGCAAGTCCGGCGGGCGGGCCTACAGCCGCGACCGCTACGCCCAGGACGACGTGCTCTCCGACGACAAGCTCGTGCCCGAGGGCATCGAGGGCCAGGTGCCCTACCGTGGGCCGCTGTCCGCGGTCGCGCACCAGCTCGTCGGCGGGCTGCGCGCCTCGATGGGCTACGCGGGGGCGGGGACGGTGGCCGAGCTCAAGGAGCGCGGCCAGCTGATCCGCATCACCCCCGCCGGCCTGCGCGAGAGCCACCCGCACGACGTCCAGATGGTCGTCGAGGCGCCGAACTACACGACATCACGGTGACGGCCCTGCCGACGCCGGTCCCCGGAGAAGAGGACTGCAGTTGACCGAGGTCGAGATCGGGCGGGGCAAGCGCGGCAAGGTCGGCTACCCGTTCGACGACATCGCCATCGTCCCGAGCCGCCGCACCCGTGACCCCGAAGAGGTCTCGGTCGCGTGGCAGATCGACGCCTACCGCTTCGAGATGCCGGTGATGGCTGCGCCGATGGACTCGGTCATGTCCCCGGACACGGCCTGCACCGTCGGGCGGCTCGGCGGCCTCGGCGTGCTCGACCTCGAGGGGCTCTGGACGCGCTACGCCGACCCGGAGCCGATCTTCGAGCAGATCGCCGCGCTGCCGGAGGAGGAGGCGAACCGGCGGATGCAGGAGCTCTACTCCGAGCCCATCAAGCCGGACCTCGTGGCCGAGCGCATTGCCCAGATGCGGGCATCGGGCAGCACGGTCGCCGCCTCGCTGTCGCCGCAGCGCACCCAGCAGCTGTGGAAGACCGTGGTCGACGCGGGCGTGGACATCTTCGTCATCCGCGGGACGACGGTCTCGGCCGAGCACGTCTCCGGGCGGGCCGAGCCGCTCAACCTCAAGCAGTTCATCTACGAGCTCGACGTCCCGGTCGTCGTGGGCGGCTGCGCGACCTACCAGGCGGCGCTGCACCTGATGCGTACGGGCGCGGCGGGCGTGCTGGTCGGGTTCGGCGGCGGCGCGGCCCACACGACGCGCTCGGTCCTCGGCGTCGCGGTGCCGATGGCGAGCGCAGTGGCCGACGTCGCCGCGGCGCGCCGGGACTACATGGACGAGTCGGGCGGCCGCTACGTGCACGTCATCGCCGACGGCGGCGTCGGGCGCAGCGGCGACCTCGCCAAGGCGATCGCGTGCGGCGCGGACGCGGTCATGATGGGCAGCCCGCTCGCGCGCGCCACGCAGGCTCCGGGCCGCGGGTGGCACTGGGGCTCGGAGGCCTCGCACGCCGAGCTCCCGCGCGGGCGCCGCCAGCACGTCGGCACCGTCGGTTCGCTCGAGGAGATCCTGCTCGGCCCGTCGAGCACCTCCGACGGCTCGCTGAACTTCATCGGTGCGCTGCGCCGGGCGATGGCGACGACCGGCTACTCCGACCTCAAGGAGTTCCAGCGGGTCGAGGTCGCGGTCGCGCCGTACTCCCGCGGCTGATTGCCTGCACGATCCGGGCACCTCGCGCGTTGTCAGAATGTGTTCGTACAAACGCGTGGGGTCGAAAGGTTCCGTCGGGTAAATTTCTTGCCCTCTGACGGTCACGGGGGTCTCGTCAGGGTCGACGGTCGAGCGCCAGCGGCCCCGCGCCGGGCGGCGCCGGCCATCGGACAGGCAGGGCCCCGTCGGGCCGGGGATGCGTCGTCGGGGCCCTGCCTACCCGAGCCTCTCCCTCGCGTACGCCGCCTCGGCGCGGCGGCGCTGGTGACGCTCGTCGCGGCGACCGGCTGCAGCACGGGCTCCGGCGGCGCGCAGCCGGCGGCAACCCCGCCCTCCGTGCCGGCGAGCGCGTCCGCAGAGGCGGGAGCCTCCGCCGAGCTGACGGCGGCGCCCACGGACAGCCCCTCGGACACCCCCTCCGCGCCGACCGCCCCGCCGTCCACCGCCTCCCCGGGCGTGTCGCCCGCCCCGACCGGGTCGCCCTCCCTGACCGCGCCCCCGAGCGCCCCGCCGGCCCCGGCCCGGGTCGCGCCCGACGCGATGTTCGCGACGGTGCAGCGGCTGCAGTCCTTCGGACCGCGCGAGGCGACGGGCGGGGCGTTCCGGCGGGCCGCGGCGTACGTCCAGGGCCGGCTCGAGGACGACGGCTGGCAGGTCGCGCGGCAGGGGCTCTCCGTGCCGGCCGGCGTGTCGTGGGGCGTCCCGGTCGACGCGGGGGAGACGTTCAACCTGGTCGCCACCCGGCCGGGCTTCGACCCCGAGCAACCGCACGTCGTCGTCGGCGCGCACCTGGACACCGTCCCGCAGTCGCCCGGCGCCGAGGACAACGGCTCGGGCGTCGCCGTGCTGCTCGAGCTCGCCCGGCTCGCCGCCGCGGAGCCGCCGGCGGTCCCGGTGATGCTGGTGGTCTACGGCGCCGAGGAGCCGCGCGGGCCCGGGGACTCGCGCCACCACTACGGCTCGCGGGTGCAGGTGGACCGGATGCCGGCGGCGCAGCGCGACGCGGTGCGGGCCATGCTCGCGCTCGACCGGGTGGGGGTGGGCTCGGTCGTGCCGGTGTGCGACGGCGGGCTGGCCGGCGGCGTCGTGGCGCGGCAGCTGCTGCGGGCGGCCGAGCGAGCCGACGTCCCGACGACGTCCTGCGGGCAGAACCGCTCCTCGGACCACTGGTCGTTCGAGAAGGCCGACATCCCGGCGGCGCGGCTCGGCAGCACCTCGTGGGCGGGCTACCACTCGGCGGACGACACGACGCGCTACATCCGGGCGGGCCAGCTCGGCCGCTCCGCGCGAATCGCCTGGGAGTGGCTCAGCGGCCTGCGTTGAACGGCGCCCCGCTCTCCTCCCACACCGGCGCGAGCACGTCGCGGGCGGCGGCGCCGCGCACGGCCTGCGGGCGGAAGCGCGAGTCCATGCGGTAGGGGACGAGGTCGGCGGCCTTGACGTCCTCACCCCAGAACGTGAGTTCCAGGAACGCGCCTTCCATCGTCTCCCGCGAGAAGTCCATGTCGAAGACGAAGTTGCCCAGCGAGTGGGCGATCAGC
>NZ_JAANNP010000072.1 GCF_011250635.1 Motilibacter deserti | reverse complement strand
CTGCTCGGGGCGCTCATGGGGCTGGCCGCGTGGCTGCCGGCTTTCCGCGACGGGCTCCCACCGCAGGGCAACGACGACGTCTGGCACGGCTACGCGACCGAGCGGCTCCTCCACCTCACCCACTTCGGGATCTCCGACCTCATCCCCGTCGTGACGACGCCGGGCTCGCCGATCGTCCCCTACCCCTACGGGGTCCACCTCGGCGGCGCAGCTGCTGCGGCGCTGACGCCCGGGGGGGTCCCCACCGCGCTCAACGGCCTCTGGGCCATCGCTGCCGGCGTCACGCTGCCGCTCGGCCTCGCCGCGCTGGCCTGGCTGGTCTTCCCCGGCCGGCCCACCGTCGCGCTCCTCGCGGGCCTGCTCGCACCCACGATCAATGTCTTCCCGTACGCCCTGAACGGCGTGCTGCCCTACGGCGTGACACTGTCACTGGTGCCGGGGTTCCTGGCCCTCCTGATCGCCCGCGCCCGCTACCGCCGAGTGGGCTGGGCACCCGTCGGCCTCGCGGCGTTCGGCATCTTCATCAGCCATCCCGCGGCGGCCGTCGCGGCTGCCGTCGTCGGCGTTCTGGTCGTCGGCGAGGCCGTGCTGCGCGGCCCGGTGCGCGAGCTCGGGGCGCGCGTGGCGCGGCTCGTGCCCGCGGGCGTCCTCGCGGGCCTGCTCGCCCTGCCGTGGCTACGCGGGAGCGAGGAAGGGGCGCCGGCCGTCCCCGCGGCGGTCACGGCCGCGCAGTACTCCACGGCGCAGGCCCTCCGGCAGCTGCTCGGGCTGCAGTCGCCGTGGACCCCCGCACAGCCCTTGCTCGGGGCGCTGGTGGTCGTCGGCGCCGTGACGCTGGCCTTCTGGCTGCGGCGCGGCTACGGGATCCTCGCGGCCTATGCCTTCTTCGGCGTGGTCTTCGTCGGCACCCTCGCCGGCTCGGGGTTGATCTCCCGCTTCACCGTCTTCTGGTACGGCGACTGGCACCGCACCTACGCCGTCGCCGTCATGCTCGCTCCCATCCTCGCCGCCGCCGGGCTCGTCGGCCTTGCCGGCCTTGCCCGCGCCGTCGAGTTCAGGCTCCATCCGCGCGGGCTGGGTGCGCGCGTGCTCACCGCCGCGACGGTCCTCGTGGCCCTCGTGTTCGCGCTCGAGGGTGCCCGCTACGTCGTGCGCGGACAGAGCACGGTGGAGACGACGTACGGCTCCGGGCTCGTCACGGCACAGGACATCGACCTCATGCATCGGCTCGCCGACGACATGGGCCCGGACGAGGTCGCCCTGAACTACTGGCTGGACGGATCGAGCTGGATGTACGCGGTGGCCGGAGTCCGCCCCGCGGTCCCGTACATCAACGCGGAGCAGATCGTCCCGGACATCGCGGTGCTGCAGCGCCCTGGAACCGCAGCCGCCGACCCGCAGGTCTGCCGGGTGATGCTCGAGGCGCACGCGACCCACGCGTATGCCGGCGACCGGCTGATCGACGGCAGCCCCAGCGGCTTCCTGCAGGAGCTCGAGGGCAACCCGACCCTGTTCCCCGAGATCGGCCGGACGGCGACGAGCGCCATCTTCCGGATCGACCAGGACGGCCTGCGCCGGTGCGCGGCGCTGGCCGGGCCGTGACGAGGACGCGGTGAGGGCGGCGCCGTGAAGCTCTCGATCCTCATGCCGGTCTACAACGAGGAGCGCACGCTGCAGCGTGCCCTGGACCGCGTCCTCGCCGTGGACTACGGCTGCGACGTCGAGCTGGTCGTCGTCAACGACGGCAGCGTCGACGGCACGGCCAAGATCCTCGACGCCGTCACCGACCCCCGCGTGCGGCGCGAGGACCACCCGGCCAACGCCGGCAAGGGGGCGGCCATCCGCACGGCTGCCCGGCTCGCCACCGGCGACTACGTGATCATGTGCGACGCCGACCTGGAGTACTCCCCGGAGGAGATCCCCGCCCTGCTCGCGCCGGTGCTGGCCGGCGAGAGCGCCGTGGTCTACGGCACCCGGTCGTTCGGCAGCCACACCGCGTTCTCGTTCTGGTACGTCATGGGCAACAAGGCCGTGACGATGGCGGCGAACGTGCTCTTCGACGCGTGGATCAGCGACCTGGAGACCTGCTTCAAGCTGCTCCCGCTCGACGTCTACCGGCTGCTCGACGTGCGGTCCGTCGGCTTCGGGATGGAGGCCGAGCTCACCGGCAAGCTGCTCAAGGCGGGCGTTCGACCCTATGAGGTGCCGATCAGCTACAAGGCGCGGCGCCGCGAGGAGGGGAAGAAGCTCACCTGGCGGGACGGCGTCGAGGCGCTCTGGATCCTCGCAAGGCTGCGGGCCGGCTACCGCGTCCCGCGCGCGCTGAGCGAGGTGCTCGCAGCCCGGGGCGCCTGAGCCGGGGCGGCGGGCCTGGCGGACAGCAACGGCACGACCTGAGCGGGACCTGAGAAAGAGCGCAAGTGAGCATCCTCTCAGGCAGATATGGGACAGAGTGGCGGCAAACGTCGTGTTGTATCGACGCTCGCCCTGAGTAATCAGGACGTCACGCCCGCAAGCCCCTTCCGCTGCTTCTCCCTCCGCTCTCGAGGAGCCTTGTGACCACTCCGTCCGTGCCGCGGCGCGTCCTGCGCCCGGTCCTGCGCCCGGTCCTGCTGGGCGCCTGCGCCACGCTCGGCGTCGCGCTCGCCACCTCTGGCACCGCCCTGGCCGCGTCCCCGGCCCAGCCCGAGGGCTCGGTCGTCGTCCCCCGCGGCGCCGAGCCCATCGCCGGCAGCTACATCGTCGTCCTCAAGGACGGTACGTCGGTCGCCCCGTCGACCAGCCTGCAGAACGCCGAGGCCGTCGCCGACAAGCACGACGCCCCGCGCGCCCACACCTTCACCCGTGCGCTGCGCGGCTTCAGCACCCATGTCTCGGCGAAGGCCGCGCGCCAGCTCGCCGCCGACCCGCGGGTGGCGTACGTCGAGCAGGACACGGTCGTCAGCGTCGCGGACACCCAGGCCCCCGCGGTCTGGGGCCTGGACCGCATCGACCAGCGCAACCGCCCGCTGAGCTCGTCGTACACCTACAACACCGGCGCCGCGAACGTCACCGCGTACGTCATCGACACCGGCATCCGCACGTCCCACGCCCAGTTCGGCGGCCGCGCCAGCATCGGCTACGACGCCATCGGCGACGGCCGCAACGGCCAGGACTGCAACGGCCACGGCACCCACGTCGCCGGCACCGTCGGCGGGTCGACGTACGGCGTGGCCAAGCAGGTCAAGCTCGTCGCCGTCCGCGTCCTCGACTGCAGCGGCAACGGCAGCAACTCCGGCGTGATCGCCGGCGTCAACTGGGTCACCGCCAATGCCGCCAAGCCGGCGGTCGCGAACATGAGCCTGGGCGGCTCGGCCTCCTCCGCGCTCGACGCGGCCGTCCGCAACTCCATCAACGCCGGGGTGACGTACGCCCTCGCCGCCGGCAACGAGAACGTCAACGCCTGCACCACGTCCCCGGCGCGCACCGCCGAGGCGATCACGGTGGGCGCCACGACCTCGTCCGACGCGCGGGCGTCGTTCTCCAACTACGGCACCTGCCTCGACGTCTTCGCGCCGGGCAACGGCATCCAGTCCGCGTACTACACGAGCGACACCGCCACCGCCTCGCTCTCAGGCACCTCGATGGCCTCGCCGCACGTGGCCGGCGCCGCCGCGCTCTACCTCTCGGCCAACCCGACCGCCTCGCCGCAGGCCGTCCGCGACGCGATCGTCTCGGCCGCGACGCCGGGCATCGTGGCGGGCGCCGGCACCGGCTCGCCGACGGCGCTGCTCTACACGGCCTCGTTCGGCCCCGCGGCCACCGCGCCGGCCCCTACTCCCACACCCACCCCCGCGTACGCGGACGGCACCCTGCTCAACCTCACGAGCACCGGGGAGGTCTACGTCATCGCGGGCGGCGCGCCGGTCTACGTCAGCACCTGGGACGCCGTCGGCGGCTTCCGGGCCTACACCGACATCAGCCAGGCCGCGTTCGACGCGCTGCCGCAGAAGCCGGCAGACGGCACGCTCGTGGCCTCCTCGTCCGGCGAGGTGTTCGTCTTCGCCGGCGGGGCGCCGATCTACGTCACCGACTTCAACGCCATCGGCGGGTTCCGCTCCTATACCCGCGTCGACAACTACGCCCTCGTCAACACGGCGGCGACCGGCCGGCTGTCGCACGTCTCCTACGTCCCGGCCGACGGCACCGTCCTCAAGGCCGGGCCGAACGGCCAGACGTACGTCGTGCAGGGCGGCGTCGCCCGTGCGGCCGCCGCGTCCGGCGGCACGGTCGTCGACCCGGCCGCGATCGCGCGCGCCGGCCAGGCCAGCCCGTACGACCACCTGCGCGCCGGCTGACGGGCGCTCGCACATCGGGGCACGCCCCTCCCGGCACTCCTTGCCGGGCGGGGGCGTGCCCCTCGGCGTTCCGGGCGCCCGCGGCCGGGTGGGTATCGTCGCTGCCAGGTCCTGGAGCGGGAGGCGGTCGCGGTGCTCAGCGTGGTCGTCCCGGTCTACAACGAGCGCGAGGTGCTCCCGCTCTTCGTGGAGCGGACGCGGCGGGCGCTCGACGGGCTCGGCGAGGCGTACGAGCTGATCGCCGTCGACGACGGCAGCACCGACGGCTCGCGCGAGGCGCTGGACGCCGCGGCGGACGTATGGCCGCAGCTTCGCGTGCTCCGGCTGCGACGCAACGCCGGCCACCAGGCGGCGATCACCGCCGGGCTCGCGGCCAGCCGGGGGGACGCCGTCGTCACGATCGACGCCGACCTGCAGGACCCGCCCGAGCTCATCGCCGACCTGGTCGCGGCCGCGCGGCGCGAGCAGGTCGACGTGGTGTACGCGGTCCGCTCCCGCCGGGACGTCGACACCGCGTTCAAGCGCGGCACCGCGCGGCTCTACTACCGCCTCATGCGCCGCATCGCCGGCACGGACATCCAGCCTGATGCCGGCGACTTCCGGTTGATGACCCGCCCGGTCGTCGACGACCTGCTCGCCCTGCCGGAGCGGCACCCGGTCTACCGGCTGCTCGTCCCGTGGCTGGGCTACCCGAGCACGACGGTCGCCTACGAGCGCGAGGCCCGCGCGGCAGGGCGCACCCACTACCCCCTCGGCCGGATGCTGCGGCTCGGGATCGACAGCGTCACGTCCTTCACCGCGTCGCCCCTGCGCTATGCCACCTGGCTCGGGCTCGCCGTCAGCTCGTTCTCGGCCCTGCTGGCGGTCTGGGCGGTCGTCGCCCGGCTCGCCGGCCACGTCGTCCCCGGCTGGACGTCGGTGCTGGTGGCCGTGCTCTTCCTCGGCTCGGTGCAGCTGCTCTGCGTCGGCCTGCTCGGGGAGTACCTCGGGCGGCTCTACGCCCAGTCGCAGGGGCGGCCGGCGTTCTACGTCGAGCGGCCGCGTCCCGGCCTAGCGTCCGATAGCCCTGTCGAGGGCGCTCTAGGGGCAAGACTAGACGGACCTAGAGAGGCGCAGAGAAGGGTCGAGGAAGCCGGCGGCGGCCCGACGGCGCGCCGCCGTGGCTGAGCCGTCGCCGTTTCCGTCGGCGGCCTCCGGGGCAGAACAGCGGGCAACGAGCAGGAGGGAGAACGGGGTGCTCGCGTCACCTGAGGTGGTCGCCACGGCGACGGTCCTCGTCCCGCACGCCTCCGCGAGCGTCGGCGCCACGCGCGAGCGGGTCGCCTCCGAGCTCCTCGCGCAGGGCCTGCCGCCCCGGCTCGTCGAGGACTCCGTGCTCGTGCTGTCCGAGATCCTCAGCAACGCGCTGAAGCACGCCCGGCCGCTCGCCGACGGCAAGGTCCGCGTGACGTGGGCGCTGCGCGAGTCCCGGCTCGAGGTGCAGGTGACCGACGGCGGCGCGTCGACCCGGCCCCGGGTCCTGCCGCTGCGCGCCTCGGCGACCGGCGGCCGCGGGCTCGGCATCGTGCGCAACCTCTCCGACGACTGGGGCGTCTCCGAGGACGGCGCCGAGACGACGGTCTGGGCGCGGCTGGACCTCGACGCGGACGCCCGCACGCTGCGGCTGCGGGAGTACTCCCCGCTCCGCGACCGCTGACCGGCGCTGTCCGGCGCTGACCGCGCTCACCCGGCGCCCGCGACTACCCTCGGTGCCCATGCCGACCTCTCCCGCCTCCGCCTCCTCCGCTCCCGACGTCCCCGTCGTCGGGCCGCGCCAGCCCTGCCCGTGCGGCAGCGGGAAGCGCTACAAGGCGTGCCACGGCAAGGAGGCGGCGCGCGAGTCCGTACGCCTCGTCACCCGCCCGTTCGAGGGGCTGGCCGGCGAGCCGGACTGGGTGGCGCTGCGCGAGGTCGTCCCGGCCGCGACCGCCCCGCTGCGGCTGCGCGAGTCCGGCGACCAGCAGGTGTCCGTGGCGACCGTGCTCCCGATGGCGTGGCCGGCCTACGTCCGCGCCGACGGCCACGTCTTCGTCGCGCTGCAGGTGCAGGGCGGCTCCGGTGACCCGAGCCGTGACCTCGCCGCCGCGCTGCTGCGCGCCCTGGACGCCGAGCCGGGCACGCCCGTGCCGCCGGAGGGGCTGCCGGGCCCGGGCCCGCGGCTGCAGGACCTGCTCGACGTCGACGCCCCGCTCGAGGTGACGGTCCACGACGGGTTCGGCTTCTGGATGCCCGCCGAGGGCGAGGACGCCCCCGAGGTCGAGGCCGCGCTCGCGGGCGAGGGGCTGCGCGCGGCCATCGACCGGGCGAACGCCGCGGCGACGCCGACGGTCCGGCTGGTGTCGGTGCAGGCGGCCTACTGGTGCCGGATGGGCGAGCGCGAGCACCTGCGCTGGGCGCTGCCGGAGGACGAGGAGGCGCTGCTGGACGGGCTGGCCCGGCTGCGCGCCGCCGGCGAGGACGGGGTCGGGACGGGCACCCGGCTGCTCGGCACCTTCCGTGCGCACGGGCTGCTCGTCCCCGTCTGGGACATCCCGCTCGGGACCGGCGCCGACGCGGTCGAGGATGCGGCCGCCGAGTTCCGGGCCCGGCTCGACGCGGCGCTCGCGAGCAAGGAGCCGCTGTCCGCGGCCGAGCGCAAGGCGCGCGCCAGCTTGCAGGGCCGCCAGCTCACGCTGCGCTGACCCGATCGGGTTAGTACGTCCGTACCATCCAACTCGTGGTCCCGTCGGCGAGCGGCGCCAGTGTGACCCAGATCACACAACCGGAGGAGGGATCGCTGATGCCCGCCCGACCGTTGCGGCGGCACTCCTAGTAGTGTCGGAAACCGGCCCGGGCGCTGCTGCATCCCCCGTCTGCAGCGCCCGGGTCACTCCATGTCCGGCGAGGCTCCTCCCCCGGACGCGGGCCCCAGCGGCTCCCGCTCGACCGGGCAGGACATGCAGCGCGGCCCGCCGCGGCCGCTGCCGAGCTCGCTGCCCGCGATGCTCACCACCTCGATCCCGGCCTTCTCCAGCCGCGCGTTCGTCTCGGTGTTGCGCTCGTAGGCCACGCACAGCCGCGGTGCGATCGCCAGCGTGTTGTTGCCGTCGTCCCACTGCTCGCGCTCGGCGACCACCGGGTGCAGCCCGGTGTCGATCACCCGCAGCCGGTCCAGGCCCATCGCGTCGGCTGCGGCGTCGAGGAACGGCCGCGGCCCGTCGACGCGCAGCTGGCCGGGCTCGTCGCCGGCGGTGATGGCGTACGCCTCCAGCGAGTGCGCGACGCCCGGGTACATCACCACGGCGTCGCGGTCGACCATGGTGCAGACGGTGTCGAGGTGCATGGTCGCCCGGCGCTGGGCCACCGGCACGGCGAGCACGCACGTCGCCAGCCCCTCGCCGAGCAGCCGGAGGGCGAGCCGCTCGACGCCGGCCGGAGCGGTCCGCTCACCGGTGCCGACCGCCACGACACCGGAGCCGAGGACCAGCACGTCGCCGCCCTCGAGCGGCTCGTCGGTCGGCTCGTAGACGTGCTGCGCGCCGGCGAACCGTGGGTGGTACGTGTAGACGACGCGCGTCAGCGTCGTCTCCCGCGCCCGGGCGGGCATCGCCAGCCGGGTCACCGCGACCCGGTCGCGCAGCCAGACGCTGGAGTCGCGGGTGAACAGCAGGTTCGGCAGCGGCGGGACGACGAAGTCGTGCGGCTCGAGCAGCCGGGCGACGAGCCCGGTGCCGCCGTGCACCTCCTCCGACAGCAGCCCCGCCACCAGGGCCACGGTGAGGTCGTGCGGGTGCAGCCCCTCCAGATGAGCGCGTACGCAGCGGCGCAGCGAGTCGCCGAGGTGCGGGCCGCTCACGGCCGCGGTGATGGCCTCCTCGCGGGCCGCCGGCTCCTGCAGGGCCTCCTCCAGCAGCGCGTCGAGCGTGAGCACCTCGACGTCGCGCGACCGGAGCGCCTCGGCGAACGCGTCGTGCTCCTCCTGCGCCCGGGCCACCCAGGGGATGCCGTCGAACAGCAGCGCGTCGTTGTTGCGCGGGGTGAGACGGGCCAGCTCGGGCCCGGGGCGATGGAGCAGGACGGTCCGCAGCCGCCCCACCTCGCTGTCGACGTACGCCATCCCGCCCTCCTTCCCCGGACCCCGCCGACGATCACCTGTTCCGGCGGGACGCGCGGCTCAGGGCAGGATCGCGTCGACGTAGCCGCCGTCGACGCGGAGCGCCCCGCCCGTCGTCGCGGAGGCCTGCTCGGAGCTGAGGTAGACAACCATGTTGGCGATCTCCTCCGGGCGGATCAGCCGCTGCAGCAGCGAGTTCGGCCGGTGCTCACGCATGAAGCGGGATTCGGCTTCCGTCCACTCGAGGTCCTCGCCCACCAGCTCGCCGACGAACTTCTCGACGCCCTCGGTCTTCGTCGGCCCGGCAACCACGGTGTTCACCGTCACTCCGGTTCCTGCAACGGCCTTCGCATATCCGCGCGAGACGCCGAGCAGTGCTGTCTTCGTGACGCCGTAGTGCACCATCTCGGCGGGAATGACGACAGCGGAGTCGCTGGCGAGGAACTGCACGCGGCCCCAGCCGCGCTCGGTCATGCCGGGAAGGTACGCGCGGGCCAGTCGGATGCCGGACAGCACGTTGACCTCGAAGCAGTGCAGCCATTCCTCGTCGGTGACGTCGAGCACCGGCTTCGGCCCGAAGATCCCGAGGTTGTTGACGAGGATGTCGACCGCGGGGAGCTCGGCGAGCAGCCGCTCGACCCCGTCGGCGGTCGCGACGTCCGCGGCCACGCCGACGATGTCGCTGTCGGCAACCTGTGCAGCGAGCTCGTCGCGCACGGCGTCGACCCGCTGCTGGTCGCGGCCGTTGACGACCACCCGCGCCCCTGCGGCGGCCAGCCCGCGCGCGATGGCCTTCCCGATGCCCTGGGTCGAGCCGCTGACGAACGCCGTCCGACCGCTCAGAGAGATGTCCATGGCGCCATCCTTCCCCCGGGCGGGCCCGGCGGTCAGAGGTGGTCGAGCTGCAGCCCCGCCTTCTCCGCCAGGAGGGTCGCCTGCGCACGGTCGGCGACCCGCGTCTTCGCGTAGAGCATGGAGAGCAGGTTGCGCACGGTCTTCTCCGTGACGGAGATGTCCCGGGCGATGACGCCGTTGGTGTGCCCCGCACGCAGGTGGGCCAGGATGCGCAGCTCGCGGCTGGACAGCTTGTCCAGCGGCGGAGGCAGCCGCGGCCCGTCGCGGTGCAGCGAGGTCAGCACGGTCAGGCCGACCCGCGGCCCGAGGACGACGCCGCCGCGGCCGACGACGCGCAGCCCCTCGATGACGACGTCCGGGTCGGAGGACTTGAGCATGTAGCCCTGCGCCCCGGCCCGCAGCGCCCGGCTGACCTGCTCGGGGTCCTCGTCCATGGTGAACATCATCACCGCCGCCG
>NZ_JAANNP010000021.1 GCF_011250635.1 Motilibacter deserti | reverse complement strand
CGTTGGCGACGACCGCGAAGCCCTTGCCGGCCTCGCCCGCGCGGGCCGCCTCGATCGTGGCGTTGAGCGCGAGGAGCTTGGTCTGCTCCGCGATCGAGGTGATCACGCGGACGACCTCGCTGATCTCGGCCGACGACTGCCCCAGGGTGGTGACGGTCGTGTTCGTGCTCTCGGCGACCTGTACGGCCTGCACCGCGACGGCGGCGGCCTCGTTCGCGCCGTGCGCGATCTCGCGGATGGACGCGCCCATCTCCTCCGAGCCGGCCGCGACCGTGGCGACGCTGCGCGAGACGTCCTCGGCGGTCTGCACGACGCTCTGCACCTGCACCGCGGACTCCTCGGACGCGGCTGCGATCTGCAGGGCGACGGCCGACAGCTGCTCGGCGGCGGCCGACAGCGAGGAGGCGGACGCGGCGGCGGTCTGCACCAGGCCGCGTACGCCCTGCTGGGCCTCCCCGAGCGCCTGCGCCATCTGCCCCACCTCGTCGGCGGTCCGCACGTCGGCGGACACCGTGAGGTCCCCGGCCGCCATGGCCTGCAGGGATGTCTGCACCTTGCGCAGCGACACGACGATCAGCCGCGATATCGCGACGGCGAGCCCCACGCCGAGCAGCAGGCTCAGCAGCAGCAGCGCGATGACCAGGTGGCGGGCGGAGCCGTAGCTCGCCTCGGCAGCGTGCAGCGTGCCCGCCGCCTCTGCGTGCTCGATCTCGGCGAGCTCGAGCAGCACGTCGTCGGCCTTGCCGGACAGCTGCGACCCCTGCGGGTGCACCGCGACGTACTCCGCGGCGCTCTCCTGAGCGGCCGGGAGCTCGGTCCCGTCGCGGTAGTCGCGGTACGCCTGCACCGCCGCCGTCCACTCGTCGAGAAGCTCGGTGCGGTGCGCATCGAGGTCCGCGCTCGCTCGGTAGTCGGCGATGGCCGTGTCCAGCAGCTCGTCGTCCTTGGCGATCTCGCCGGTGTACTTCTGCCGCGCGGCCGCGTCGCCGAGCACGTAGCTCGACACGTCCTGGCGGCCCATCTCGAGCGCGGTGCGCGCCTCGCCGACCGCCCGCGTCGGCACCAGGTGCTCCTCGAAAACCTCCACGGTGGAGGCGTTGACGTCGCCGAGCGCCCGGATCGCCTCGACGCCGACGACGGCGCCGCCGCCGGCCACCACGAGCACGGCGGCGAGGATCTTGGTGCCGATCCGGCGGTTCGCGAGCCAGCGGCGGGGGCCGCCGCCGGACGGGCGCGGGGCGGCGAGCGGCTGAGTGGTCATCGCTGGTCCTTGGCTCGGGGGACGCGCCCGGGTGCCCGGTCGCAGACGATGTCCGCGGGACACCTTCACGGTGCTTTCGGCGGGCGGGCAGGCGTACTTGATCCGGGGTCGCCCGTTAGGCTCCGGGGTGTGATCGACCTGCGCCTGCTCCGGGATGATCCGGACGCCGTCCGTGCGAGCCAGCGGGCGCGCGGGGAGGACCCCGGCCTCGTCGACGTGCTGCTCGAGGCGGACGCCGCCCGCCGCAGCGCGCTCGGCCGCTTCGAGTCGCTGCGCGCCGAGCAGAAGTCGCTCGGGTCGCAGGTCGCGAAGGCCAAGGGCGAGGAGAAGGCCGCGCTGCTCGCGCGCACCAAGGAGCTCTCGGCCCAGGTGAAGGCGGCCGAGGCCGAGTCCACCGCCGCCTCCGCCGACGTCGACCGCGCCCTGCTCGCGCTCTCCAACGTGGTCCACCCCGCGGCCCCGGTCGGCGGCGAGGAGGACTTCCGGCTGATCGAGGAGGTCGGCGAGAAGCCGTCGTTCGACTTCGAGCCGCGCGACCACGTCGACCTCGGCAAGCTGCTCGGCGCGATCGACCTGGACCGCGGGGCGAAGGTCTCGGGCTCGCGGTTCTACTTCTTCGTCGGTGTCGGGGCGCTGCTGGCCAACGCGATCGTGCGCTGCGCGCAGGACTACGCGGTGCGCGAGGGCCTGATCCCCGTGCTGCCGCCGGTGCTCGTGCGCCCGGAGGCCATGGAGGGCACCGGCTTCCTCGGCCAGGCCGCCGAGAACGTCTACGCGATGCCGGACGACGGCCTCTACCTCGTGGGCACGTCCGAGGTGCCGATGGCGGCCTACCACATGGACGAGATCCTCGACGCCGGCGCGCTGCCGCTGCGCTACGCCGCCTACTCCCCGTGCTTCCGGCGTGAGGCGGGGGCGCACGGGCGCGACACCCGCGGCATCATCCGCGTGCACCAGTTCGACAAGGTCGAGATGTTCGTGTTCTGCCGGCCCGAGGACGCCGAGGCCGAGCACGAGAAGCTGCTTGCGCACGAGAAGGCGTTCCTGGGCCTGCTCGAGCTGCCCTACCGCGTGATCGACGTCGCGACCGGGGACCTGGGCGCCAGCGCCGCCCGCAAGTTCGACTGCGAGGCCTGGGTCCCGACGCAGGGCAAGTACCGCGAGGTCACCTCGACCTCCAACTGCACCGACTTCCAGGCTCGGCGGCTGAAGATCCGCACCCGCGACGAGTCCGGCACGCGCCCGGTCGCGACGCTCAACGGGACGCTCGCCGCGGTGCCGCGCCTCGTCGTCGCGATCCTGGAGAACTTCCAGCAGGCCGACGGCTCCGTGCGGGTGCCGGCCGCGCTGGTGCCCTACGTCGGACGCGAGGCGCTCGAGCCCGTCGCGGCCCGCTGACGCCGCCCCGCATGGCAGCGGCCCGGCCGTTCGACGACCCCGGGTGGCGGCCGGGGCTGGTCGCCCTGGACCTCGACGGCACCGTGGTCTCCCCGGACGAGGAGATCTCGCCCGCGGTCGCCGCCGCCGTGCGGCGGGTCGTGGACGCCGGCGTGCCCGTCGTGCTCTCCACCGGCCGCTCGGTGCACGCGACGCGCCCGGTCGCCGCGGCGCTCGGGCTCCCGGCGGGCTGGCTGGTCTGCAGCAACGGCGCGGTCACGGCCACCATCGACCCGCCGGTCGTCGTCGACACGGTGACCTTCGACGCCGCGCCCGCCGTCCGGCTGCTGCGCGAGCACCTGCCCGACGCGCTCGTCGCGGTCGAGGAGCTGGGCGTCGGCTACCGCGTCAGCGCGCCGTTCCCGCCCGGGGAGCTGGCCGGCGAGCAGGTGCTCATGGACATCGACGACCTCGTCCGCGACCCGGTGACGCGTGTCGTGCTGCGCAGCCCGGAGAAGGAGCCCGACGAGTTCCTCGAGGTCGTCGGGCGGCTCGGCCTGCACGACGTCTCGTACGCCGTCGGCTACACCGCCTGGCTCGACCTCGCGCCCGAGGGGGTCACCAAGGCGTACGCGCTGGACCCGGTGCGCGAGCGCCTCGGCGTCGCGCGCGACCGGACGCTCGCGATCGGCGACGGGCGCAACGACCTCGAGATGCTGCAGTGGGCGGCGTGCGGAGTGGCCATGGGGCACGCCCCGGCGGAGGTGCAGGACGCCGCCGACCTGGTGACGGGCGTCTTCGCCGACGACGGGGTCGCTCAGACACTGGAACGGTGGTTCAGGTGATCCGGCTCGTCGCCTCCGACCTCGACGGCACGCTCGTCCGCACGGACGGCACGATCTCGGACCGCACGGTGGCCGCGCTGCAGGGCGTCGAGCGCAGCGGCGGCACCGTCGTCTTCGTGACCGGCCGTCCTCCGCGCTGGATGGCGGAGGTCGCGAGCGCGACCGGTCACACCGGGCTCGCGGTGTGCGCCAACGGCGCACTGCTCTACGACCTGCACAAGGAGGAGGTCGTCGAGCGCTTCCCGCTGGCCGCCGAGGCCGCCCGCGAGACCGTCCGCGTCCTGCGCAACGCGATGCAGGACATCTCCTTCGCCGTCGAGAGCGAGCAGGGCTTCGCGCTCGAGCCGTCCTACCGGACGCGCTACTCGCTGCCCGCGGACGTGCGGGTCGCGGCGGTCGAGGAGCTGCTCACCGACCCGGTCGTCAAGCTGCTCGTCCGCAGCGCCGACCGGTCCTCCGACGAGCTGCTCGCCGCCGCGCGCGACGTGCTCGGTGACACGGTGACCGCGACCCACTCGACGCCGGGCGGCAACGGCGCTTTGCTGGAGATCTCCGCCGCGGGCGTGTCGAAAGCGACGACGCTCGCCCGGCTCTGCGCCGAGCGCGGGGTCCGGTCCGAGGAGGTCGTCGCTTTCGGCGACATGCCCAACGACCTGCCGATGCTGGCGTGGGCCGGCACGTCGTACGCCGTGGCCAACGCCCACGCCGACGTGCTCGCCGCGGTCGACCGGACCACGGCGAGCAACGACGACGACGGGGTGGCGCTGGTGCTGGAGGAGCTGTTCCCGGCGAGAGCGTGACGCTGCGCGCTCTCCACCCGAGGGCGTGACGTCGTCTCCGACGTCCGCGCCGCTCAGCGCAGCACGAACGCCCGCTTGCCCGACTGCGACGGCAGGACGGCCGTGCTGCCCGAGTAGCGCACCGAGAGCGTGTGCCTGCCCTTGCGCAGCACCGGCAGGCTGATCGTGAGCTTGCCCCGGCGAGCGGCGGTCAGCTTGGCCTTGGCCACCACCCGGGTGCCGTCGAGCACGGTCACCGTGCCCGTGGGACGGGCCGACGCGGTGACGGTCACGACGGCCTTGCGAGCGCCGCGCTGCGGCAGCTTCCACGTCACCTTCGTGACGGACCTCGCCTTGGTCGGCGCCGGCGCTGGCGCCGGGGCAGGCGCGGGCGCCGGGGCGGGCGCCGGGGCGGGAGCAGGCGCGGGAGCAGGCGCGGGAGCAGGAGCCGGGGCGGGGGCGGCCGCCGGGTTGGCGAAGAGGCCGACGTAGGGGATGACGTACTGCTTGTTGCCGCTGTCCTCGACGGTCACGGCGACCTGCAGGTGGTCGCCGGCCTCGGTCAGCTTGCACGGGGCGCGGCCGGTCCGCCGGTCCTCGCACTCGGGCTCCTGGGACGCCTTGCCCTTCAGCGGGCGGGTGGCCACCATCGGCACGCGGATCTCGAGGATGCCGGCGTCCTGGTTGAGAAGGAACGGGCCGCCGTTGGGGTGGTCGCTGCTCTTCACGCCGACGAGCAGGCCGCCGTTGTGGCCGTAGTCGAAGACGAGCCCGTCCGGGCTGAACGACGGCTGCTGGCCGACCTTCGCGATCCCGTAGGTGATGGGGTTCGCGCTGTCGACGGCGAACTCGACGCCCGTTGGCGGGATGAACTCCGGCAGCATGGCCGCCTTGCCGTTGCACGGCATGCCGACGAGGCCGGTGTAGACGCGCACCCAGAACCGCTCACCCACCGCGGGTATGTGGTCCGGATCGAGCAGCACGCCGGCGTTCGCGCTCGTGCCGGTGGCCGTGCTCTGCGTGATGCAGTCGATGATCGTGTCGGCGTCGGACTTGCCGTCGACCCAGCCGGCCGTCGCGGCCTCGGCGACCGACGGGGACGCGCCGAGGGCGGCGGCGAGGACGGGCACGACGACGGCGAGCTGGGGAAGCCGGACGGTGCCGAGGAGGCGGCGCATGGGAGCTCCTGCGAGTCGGTGGGGCAACTGCTCCGACCCTGCCGGGGTGCCCTTGTCACGCTGTTGTCATCGACTTGCGGCGGCGTCAGGACCTGGGCTGCCGCCGTCAGCTGAAGCGCAGTTCGCGCGTCTGGCCGGTGTGCCCCGGGCAATCCCCATCGGGCGAGTAGGAAATGACCTGAGAGCGGTGCTCAGCCCCCCGGCGTAGCATCCCCTCCGCGGTGGGGACCGACGTGGTCGTGGACGTTCGAGGAGGCACGTGGACTGGCAGCAGGCCGCAACGTCGGCGCTCGCGAACCCCAAGCGGGCGCTGCGCCGCAGCCGTCGCGTACGCGCCGGGATCACGCGTGCCCTCACCACCCCGGACCCGGCCCAGCGGCTCGTCACGTCGCCGGTCTTCGTGCTCAGCTCGGTGCGCTCGGGGTCGACGCTGCTGCGCGTGCTGCTCAACTCGCACTCGCAGGTCTGCGCACCCCACGAGCTGCACCTCAAGCACGTCACGGCGGGCGTGGCGGACCGGCAGCACGCGGTGCTGGCGATGAAGCAGCTCGGGCTCGACGACGAGGAGCTCACCCACCTGCTCTGGGACCGGATCATGGACCGGGAGCTGCGGCGTACGGGCAAGCGGGTCTTCGTCGACAAGACGCCCGGCAACGGGGCGATGTGGGAGCGGCTGTCCACGGCGTGGCCGCAGGCGCGGTTCGTCTTCCTGCTGCGCCACCCCGCGACGATCACCCAGTCGCTCGTGAAGGCGCGCCCCGACCTCCCGCAGGACCGCCACGAGCGGCAGGTCCTCGCCTACGCCGAGCAGGTCGAGGCGGCCCGGGCCGCCCTGCCCGGGCACGTCGTGCGCTACGAGGATCTGTGCGCCGACCCGGAGCGGGTCACCCGCGACCTGTGCCGCTTCCTCGGCGTCCGCTGGGAGGCCGGGATGCTCGAGTACGGCTCGCACAAGCACGGCAGGTTCGCCACCGGGCTCGGGGACTGGAGCGACAACATCCGCTCCGGGCGGGTCCAGCCACCGCGCCCGCTGCCGCCGATCGACGAGGTGCCGCCGCGGCTGCGCGAGCTGACGAAGGTCTGGGGCTACGCCTGAGCGCAGCTGCTCGGGCGGGGTCGCGAGGAGCGGGCGGGTGGACGGCGCGACTCGCGCGCGCCCGCGAGCAGTGGCAGCCTGACGTCGAGCGACGAAGGAGGCTCTGATGGTGCGAGCGACGTGGAACGGCGCGGTGATCGCCGAGTCCGACGTGACCGAGCGGGTCGAGGGCAACCACTACTTCCCGCGGGCGGCGGTGAAGGACGAGTACCTCCGCCCGAGCGACACCCACACCGTCTGCCCGTGGAAGGGCACGGCGAGCTACTTCACGGTCTCGGTCGACGGGGCGGACAACCCCGACGCCGCGTGGTACTACCCCGAGCCGAAGGACGCGGCGGCGAACATCAAGGACCACGTCGCGTTCTGGCGCGGGGTCGAGGTGTCCGAGGACTGACGTCACCTGCACCGCCGGCCCCACCTCGTCCCCCGTGCAGGAGGTCCGAGGTGAGGCCGGTGGTGAAGAGGAGCGGGTCAGGCCTGCGCCTTCTTGCTGAACACCATCCCGATGCTGACGACGATCAGCCAGAGCGGCATCGTGAAGCCCGGCATGCCCGGCAGCGCCATGCCGATCGCCATGCCGACCGGCGGCAGGAGCAGCAGGATGCTGACGACGCCCATCCACCTGGGGAGCACGGCGCTGCGGCCGAACGACAGGGCGGCCGCGCATCCGGCGGCGACGGCCCCGCCCCACCAGCCGAGGAGCAGGCCGAAGTCGAGGTAAGTCCAGTTCACGAACATGGATTCCGGCGTCAGCCATCCGGCGTCCGTGCCGCCGGGCAGGTAGAGCGCCATCGACCCGGCGAGGCTGTATCCGATGACGTTGATGGCGGCCGTCGCGGCGAGCGCCTGCGGGATCGTACGGGCGGCCAGGCTGCGCGGCGCGCGTTCCTCCGCCCACCGTCGCCAGCCGGACGAGGCGAGCAGCAGCGAGGCGACCGAGACGAGGCCGAGCAGGAACGCGACGTGGTAGCCGCCGCGGTTGACCTCGTCGAGGATCGCCAGGCCCTTGTTCTCGCCCTTCTCGGCGTAGTTGCCCGTGAGGCCGACGAAGCCGGCGGCGAGGCTGGTGGCGCCGGCGAGCACGCCGAACAGCGGCCAGGTGGCGCGCCGGGACGGGGCGGGCGCCGCGTGCGCGGCGATGGACGGGGCGGCGGTCGGAAGCGTGGCGGTCATCGGGCTCTCCTGGCGTGGGCTCGTGTCGAGTACGTCAGGAACTCTGCTCCGGTCGGGCGCGCGATCCCACCGTGCTCCCTGGCGGCTTCCGGGTGTGGCCAGCACACCCGGAGGCCGGGGGTGAGCTAGAGGTATTGCCCGGTGGGCCGCTCGGCGGGGACGCCCTGCACCGCGCCGGGCGGGAGCGCCCGCCGCCCGCCGGCCTCCATCTGCGCGCGCGCATTCATCTGCTGGGCGAAGAGGGCCGCCTGGATCCCGTGGAACAGCCCCTCCAGCCAGCCCACCAGCTGGGCCTGGGCGACACGCAGCTCGCCGTCGGTCGGGATCTCGGCCTCGCTGAACGGCAGCGTGATGCGGCGCAGCTCCTCGACCAGCTCGGGCGCGAGGCCGGCCTCGAGCTCGCGGATCGAGGAGGAGTGGATCTCACGGAGCCGGGCGCGGCTCGCCTCGTCGAGCGGCGCGCTGCGGACCTCCTCCAGCAGCTGCTTGATCATGCTGCCGATGCGCATGACCTTGTCCGGCTGCTCGACCAGGTCCGTCACCGACGTCGACTCGTCGTCCTGCTCGTCCTGCTGCGGCGGCGTCCCCGCGCTGACGCCCATGCCGTCCGGTCCGACGACGACGATGCGGGGGGCCGGGGTCTCGGCGCTGCTCGGGTCAGTCATGGCCTCCATCCTGCCAACGGAGCCGGAGCGGAAACCGGTCGCCCCGAGCGGGCACCGGCTGGCAGAGTCGACCGGTGATCGCCGTCCCCCCGCCGTACTCCTGCCGCCGCGCGACACCGGACGACGCGGAGGCCGCCTTCGCCGTCGCCGCAGCGGACGACGCGCGGGTCCTGGGCCACCCCGACGGGACGCTCGCGGACCTGCGCGACGACCTGCAGAGCACGTCGTTGGAGGCGTGGCTCGTCGAGCACCCGGACCGGGGCACGGTCGGATACGTCACCGTCGAGCCCAAGGGCGACGCCGTGGCCTACCTCGACCTCTACACCACGGACGACGCGGTCGGGCCCGAACTGCTCGCGGGCCTGACGCAGCGCGGGCGCGAGGTGCTGCCGGGCGGCGGCGAGCTGCGCACGTCGATCCTGCGGCTCGACGACCGCACGGCCGGCTGGCTCGAGGGCGCCGGCTGGAAGCGCTCGACGAGCTGGGCCCGGCTGCGGCTCGAGCTGGCGGACGGGCCGCCCGCCCCGCGGCTGCCGGACGGCGTGCGCATCCGGCGGGTCGAGCCCGGCGACATGGCCGGGCTGCGCTCGGTCCACTCGGTGATCGACACGTCCTTCGCCGACTCCTCCGGCCACGTCCCGGAGCCCTTCGAGGAGTGGTTCGGCCGCAACGACGCCCGCAGCACCGTCGACTGGAGCCAGGTGTGGCTCGCCGAGGACCCGGCCGGCGCGGTCGGGGCGCTCTACTGCAGCGACGACTACGTCGAGGACGAGAAGGCCGGCTACGTCGCGCGGCTCGGGGTCCTGCGGCCGGCGCGAGGACGCGGCGTTGCGCGGGCGCTGCTGCTCACGGCGTTCGCGGACGTACGCGCCCGCGGGCTCCCGGCGGTGCTGCTGCACGTCGACGAGAACGGCACGACGGGGGCCTACGCGCTCTACGAGTCGGTGGGGATGCGGCGCGTGCTGCAGGTCGACATGTGGGTGCTGCCGGCCTGAGCGGCGCCGGCCGTGCGCCCGCGACGTGTCAGTCGGTGCCGAGCCGGGCGTACATCACGACGTCGGCGCGCCGACCGCGCAGCAGCAGCCGCCCGCGCAGGACGCCCTCCGCGGTGAAGCCAGCCGCCTCCGTGACCCGGCGCGACGCCGTGTTGGCGGGCTCGACGACCAGCTCGACCCGGGCGACGCCGCGCTCCTCGAACAGCCAGGAGCACAACGTACGCAGCGCGTCCGAGGTGAGCCCTCGCCCACGGGCAGGGGCAGCCGTCCAGTAGCCCACGTCGGCGACGCCGTCGTCGATGCTGTGCACGCCCACGCTCCCGACGACGGCGCCGGCCTCGGTCACGGCGAACGTCCCCGCGCCGACCGCCCAGAGCGCGGGCGCGACCTCGGTCACGAACCCGACGGCGTGGGCGTGCTCGTACGGCGACGGGACGCGCGTCCAGCGCTGGATCTCGGGGTCCTGGCAGGCGGCGAACACGGCGTCGGCGTCCGACGCGCGCCAGGGCCGCAGGACGGTGCGCGCGCCGTGCAGGGTCGGCTGCGGTCCGATCATCGGGCGCGCAGCAGGACCTTGCCGGTGACGTCGCCGGACTCCAGGCGGCGATGGGCCGCAGCGGCGTCGGACATGGGGTACGTCGAGTCGACCAGCACGCGCACGCGGCCGTCGGCGACCAGAGGCCAGACGTGCTCGCGCACCTGCTCGACGATCGCGGCCTTCTGCGCGAGCGGACGGGACCGCAGCGCCGTCGCGTGCACCGCGCCGCGCTTGGCCAGCAGCGCGCCGAGGTCGAGCTGGCCCCGGGCGCCGCCCTGCATGCCGATGACGACGAGCCGGCCGTCGGGGGCGAGGACGTCGACGTTGGGGCCGAGGTACTTCGCGCCGATGGGGTCGAGCACGACGTCCGCCCCCGTGCCGCCGGTGGCCGCGCGCACCGCCGCGACCCAGTCGTCGCGGTAGCTCACGGCCGCCTCCGCCCCGAGCTCGCGGCAGAGCGCCAGCTTGTCCTCCGACCCGGCGGTCGCCACCACCCGCGCGCCCAGGGCAGCGCCGACCTGGACCGCCGTGGAGCCGATGCCGCCCGCGCCCCCGTGCACGAGCAGCCACTCGCCGGCGGTGAGCCCGGCCCGCATGACGAGGTTGGACCAGACCGTGCACACGGTCTCCGGCAGCCCCGCTGCCGTGACGAGGTCGACCCCGCGCGGCAGCGGCAGCACCTGCCCTGCCGGCACGGCGACCCGTTCGGCGTAGCCGCCGCCGGCGAGCAGCGCGCAGGCCTCGTCGCCGACCGTCCAGCCGGTCACCCCCTGACCGAGGGCGGCGACCCGGCCGCTCACCTCCAGGCCGGGGTGGGCCGGCGCGCCGGGCGGCGGCGGGTAGTGGCCCTGGCGCTGCAGCAGGTCGGCGCGGTTCAGCCCCGCGGCGACGACGTCGAGCAGCAGCTCGCCCGGGCCGGGCGCAGGGTCGTCCACCTCGGCCCAGACGAGCGCGTCCGGCCCGCCGGGGGACGGGATCGTGACGGCGTGCACCGGCGCGGCCTCAGCGCCGGATGCGGTCCACGAGCGCCCACGTCGCGGGCAGCAGGCCCGCGGCGGCGGCGGACTTGACCAGGTCGCCCGGGACGAAGTCGTAGAGGCCGTAGTCCAGGCCCTGCGCGACCCCGACGTGCAGCGTCGCCATGAGCCACGGCACGCCGACGGCGTAGATCAGGGCGGAGCCGAGGATGTTGAGCGCGAAGACCCGCCAGGGGCTGCGCGTGCTCATTCGCTCGCTCAGCCGGCCCACGACGAGCGCGGCGAGCAGGAAGCCCAGGATGTAGCCGAACGACGGGCTGCCGCCCCAGCCGGAGCGGCCGTCGGAGAACCACGGCATGCCGGCGACGCCGGCCAGCAGGTAGACCGTCGTGGCCAGCAGGCTGCGCAGCGAGCCCAGCGCGGTGGCGGCCAGCAGGACGGCGAACGTCTGCAGCGTCAACGGCACGGGCCACAGCGGGATCGAGACCTGAGCGCAGACGCCGATCAGCGCGGCGGCGCCGAGGACGAGGGCGACGTCGGCCGCGAACGTGCGCGGGACGAGGTCGGCCAGCACCCGGGGGACGCGGGGGGCGTGCGGCGAGGCGGAATGCGACAGCGAGCTCATGACGGGACAGCCTGCCAGCACACCGTACGGTTCTGCAGTGCCTCCCACCCCCGCCCCGGCGCCGGGCGCCCCCGCCGCGCAGCTGCCCGTCGACGCCCCGGTCGTGATCGCGGCGCACGGGACCGAGGTCCAGGCCGGGCTGCGCACGGTCGAGGCGATGGCCGAGCGGGTGTCCGCCGCCATGCCGGGCCGCCGCGTGCGGGTCGGCTACCTCGACGTCGTCGGGCCGACGGTGGGCGAGACGCTGGCGGCACTCGACGCGCCCGCGGTCGTGGTGCCGCTGCTGCTGGCCCCGGGCTACCACGTCGACGTGGACCTCCCGGCCGTCGCCGCCGCGGCCGCGCACCCTGTCGTCTGCACCGGGCCGGTCGGCCCCGACGAGCGGCTCCTCGACGTCGTGCTCCGCCGGCTGCTCGAGGCGGGATACACGCGCGGGGACGCCGTCGTGCTCGGCGCTGCCGGCTCCAGCTCGCCGCGGTCGGCGCGCGCCACGGCCCAGGCCGTCCGCTGGCTCGCCGAGCGCACCGGGGCCGAGGTCGTGGCGGCGTACGCCTCCGCGACCCCGCCCACGCCCGCCGAGGCGGTGACCCGGCTCCGGGCCGGGGGCGCCCGGCGCGTCGCGCTCGCGACCTACCTGCTGGCCCCGGGCTACTTCGCCGAGCGGATGCACGACTCCGGCGCCGACGTCGTCTCCGCGCCGATCGGCGACGCGCCGGAGGTCACCGCCGCGATCCTCGACCGGGTCGCGGGCATCGGGCCGGTCGCGCTCCCCTAGGCTGGCTGGCCGTGATCCCCTCGGGCGAGCAGGTCCGGCTCTCGGCAGCCGGCTACACCGCGGTCGTGACCCAGGTCGGCGCCGGCCTGCGCAGCCTGCGCGCCGACGACCGGCCGCTCGTCAGGGAGTACGCGGAGGACGTCCTGACGCCGGTGAGCAGCGGCGTCGTCCTCGCGCCGTGGCCGAACCGCATCCGCGACGGGGCCTACTCCTTCGCCGGCAGCGGCCACCTGGTGCCGATCAACGAGCACGACCGCGGCAACGCGCTGCACGGCCTGGTCGCCTGGTCGGCCTGGGACGTCGTCGAGCGCTCGGACGACCGGGCGGTGCTGCGGACGCGGGTCTGGCCGTCGCCGGCGTACCCGACGATCCTGGACCTGGAGGCGACGTACGCCCTCGGGCCCGACGGGCTGGAGTGGTCGCTGCGCGCGGTCAACGCCGGCGACGTCGCCGCGCCCTACGGTGCCTCGATCCACCCCTACGTCGTGCCCGGTGCCCCGGGCAGGGTCGACGAGTGGACTCTCCGGCTGCCGGCCGCGAGCTACCTCGAGGTCGACCCCGACCGCCTCCTGCCGCGGGAGGTCCTCCCCGTCGTGGGCACCGAGTTCGACTTCCGGTCCGGGCGCACGATCGAATCGACCTTTGTTGATCACGCCTTCACCGATGTGCAGTTCGCCGAAGACGGCTACGCAAGGGTGCAGGTGCTCGGCAGAGACGGCTCCGGCGTGGAGGTCGTCTGGGACGCCACGAGCCCGTGGGTGCAGGTGCACACGGCCGACCGCCCGGAGCCGGAGCTCGACCGCACCGGCCTCGCGGTCGAGCCGATGACCTGCCCGCCGGACGCGTTCAACAGCGGGACCGACGTCGTCACCCTGCAGCCGGGCGACGAGCACTCGGTGACGTGGCGGATCCGGCGCGTCTAGCGGGAAGCCCGCGGCCTACGCGACGGCCGCGTGCCAGTCGGCCCGGTCGCCGCGCAGCCACCGGTCGTGCCATGCCTCGAACGCGACAGCGGGCATCGGACGGGCGAAGAGGTAGCCCTGGCCACGGCGTACGCCGAGGTCCCAGAGCAGCCGCGCGACCTCCTCGGTCTCGACGCCCTCGGCGATGACGTTCATGCCGAGCTCGTCGGCCAGCGCCACGATCGAGCGCACGATGGCGATGTCGCGCCGGTCGGCGGGCAGGCCGGTGACGAAGCTCCGGTCGATCTTCAGCGTCTGCACCGGCAGCTGCTTGAGCCGGCCCAGCGACGAGTAGCCGGTGCCGAAGTCGTCGACCGCGACCCGGATGCCCATGGCATTGACCCGGCGCAGTGCCGAGACCGCGGACTCGTTGACCAGCGTCGTCTCGGTGACCTCGACCTTGAGCAGGCTGGGCGCCACCCGCAGCTCGCGCAGCGTGCGCGTGAGCTGGGCCGGGTAGCCCGGGTCGGCGAGCACGGCCCCGGACAGGTTGACGGCCACGGGCATGCGGCGGCCGGAGCCCTCCCACGCCGCGGCCTGCCCGGCGGCGCTGCGCAGCACGAAGTCCGTCAGCCCGGCGATGAGGCCGCTCTGCTCGGCCAGCGGCACGAACGACGCGGGCGACTGCGGGCCGCGGTGCGCAGGCGACCACCGCACCAACGCCTCCGCGCCGGTGGCCGTGGCCGTCTCGAGGTCGACGACCGGCTGGTAGGCGACCGTCAGCTCACCCTCCTCGATGGCGGCTCGCAGGTCGTTGACCATGCCGAGCCGGGCGCTGGCGTCCTCGTCGACCCGCGGGTCGAACGCCGCCCACCCGGTCCGCTCGCGCTTCGCGCGGTACATCGCCAGGTCGGCGTGCTTGAGCAGGGTGTGCGTGTCCGTGCCGTGCCGGGGGGCGATGGCGATCCCGATGCTGCCGCCGAGCAGCACCGGGCCGGCGGGAGTGTCGAACGGGCGCAGCAACTGCTCGTAGAGCCCTGCCGCGACCGTGATCGCGTCGTCGGAGTCCTTGAGCGCCGGCAGGCCGACCGCGAACTCGTCGCCGCCGAGCCGGGCGACCACGTCGTCGTGGCGTACGCGCTGGCGCAGCCGGGTCGCGACCTGCCCGAGCACGACGTCGCCCGCCTGGTGGCCGAGCGAGTCGTTGACGTCCTTGAAGCCGTCGAGGTCGATGAGCAGCAACGCCGTCGACGCTCCGGCGGCGGCGTCCGCGGCGAGCGCCGCGCTCATCCGCTCGTGCAGCAGCCCGCGGTTGGGCAGGTCGGTCAGCGCGTCGTGCGTCGCGCTGTAGCGCACCTCCGCCTCGACACGGAAGCGCTCGACCGCGGCGGCCACGACGTTCGAGACGGCCTGCAGGAAGTGCAGCGCCTCCTCGCCGAAGGCCTCCACCTGCCGCGAGTGCACGGCGAGCACACCCCAGGGGCGGGCGCCGCCGACGACCGTGACCGCGCTGCTGCGGATGCCCGCGCCGGTCAGCAGCGGGTGCTCGTCGGGGTCGCGCAGCGCGTGGTCGGTGACCACGACCGGCGCGCCGACGGCCAGCGCCTGGGCGGTGATGCCCCGGTTGGTCGGGCGGGACCCCGGCGGGAAGTCCGTGCCGTACGACGCGGCGAACTGCAGGCCGTCGGGCACGCACTGGATGAGGCTCGCCATCGGGGCGTCGAGGGTGGCGGCCACGGTCCCGACGACCAGGCGCAGCAGCGGGGCCAGCTGGTCCGCGGTGAGCGCGGCCTGGCCCAGCTCGGCGACGGCGGCCTGCTGCCGCTCGCGGGCGCGCAGCTCGCGCGAGAGCGCCGCCTCGGCGTCGGCGACGAGCTGGGCGTTGTCGATGGCGAGCGCGGCCTGGGTGGCGAAGGCCTCGAGCAGCTCGAGCTGGGCGGGCTCGGGCCGGCGCGCGCCGGGCGGCAGGTCGACGCAGAGCACGCCGAGCAGGCCGTGCCGGGCCGACCGCAGGGGAGCGAAGAGGATGTCCTCGGCGTCCCAGCGGTCGGGCCCGGAGGCGCCCCGCGGCTCCGGGTGCTGCCAGCTGGCCAGGTCGTTCGCGGGCTCGGAGCCGGCCGGGAGGAAGCAGAGGCTGCCGAACGGGCCGACCGGGCGGGCCGACGCGAGCAGCGCCTCCCAGTCCTCGCGCGCTCCGGCGCTGCCCAGCAGCGCCGCCCGCGCGTCGTCGGACCCGGAGACCGCGACCGTGCGCAGGTCGCCCGAGGGCTGCACCAGGCTCAGCGTCGCGACGGAGAACCCGAGCTCCTGCACGGCCGCGTCTGACACGGCCTCCAGGGTCGGCTGCAGCCCCGGCAGGGCGCTGATGTCGCGGACCAGCCGGTGCAGCGTGGACAGCGCGCTGGACTGGCCCGACTGGCCGGCTCCGCCTCTCGCCGGCCCGGGAGCCGCGGGGTCACGAGCAACGGGCATCGCTTCCCCCTCCGTCCGACGGCCGCTGGCGAACTATCGGACGGGGCGCACCGAAGCTGAGCAACGGTAGGCCGATCGAGCCCCCACACCCCGTCTAGACAAGGATGCGTGATCCAACCGGCGGGCGGAAACCCCCGACCACGGACCCCCACAGCCCGGCGAGCCGGTCGACCGCGTCGACGAGCACGGGCTCCGGCGGGGTGAACGGCAGCCGGACGAACCGGTCGAAGGCGCCGTCGATGCCGAACCGCGGCCCGGGGGCGAGGCGCAGCCCGGCGTCCGGCGCGGCCGCGGCCAGCGCGGTGCTGCCCGGCGCGTCGAGCGCGACCCACAGCGACATGCCCCCGCGCGGCACCCGCGTCCGCCACGCCGGCAGCCGCTCCGCCAGCGCCGCGACCAGGGCGTCCCGCCGTGGCCGCAGCAGCTCCCGGCGGTCCGCGACGACCCCGTCGAGCCGGCGCAGCAGCGCGAGCGCGACCAGCTGGCCGAGGATCGGCGGGCCCATGTCCGACACCGCACGGACCTCCGCCACGCGCCGCACGAGGGACGGGTCGGCACGCAGCCATCCGGTCCGCAGCCCGCCCCACACGCTCTTGCTCAGCGACCCGACCGAGACCAGCTGCCCGCGCGCGTCCAGCCGGGCCGTACGTGCCGGCTCCGGGCCGTCGAGCACCAGGTCCGCCATCGCCTCGTCGACGACCGTCACCGTCCCCGAGCGGCGGGACGCGTCGAGCACGCGGGCGCGCACGTCGTCCGGCATGACCGCTCCGGTCGGGTTGTGGAAGTCCGGCACGAGGTAGGCCAGCCGCGGCCCGCGACGCAGCGCGTCCACGAGCATCACCGGGTCCCAGCCCTCCGCGCCGTCCACGGGCACCGGGTGCAGCCGGGCCCGGGCGGTCCGCAGCGAGTCCAGGGCGTTCGGATAGGTCGGCACCTCGACGAGCGCGGTGTCGCCGGGCGTGAGCACTGTGCGGGCCAGCAGGTCGAGCGCCGCCTGCCCGCCGGTGGTCACGAGGACCTGCTCGGGCGTCGTGGGCGCGCCCAGGCTGGTGTAGCGGTCCGCGATCGCCGCGCGCAGCTCGGGCAGCCCGAGCAGGTCGTAGCCCGAGCTGCCCAGGTGCGCGGGGAGCAGCTCGTTCGCCTCGGCGACCGCGGCCAGCATCGCCGTCGGGGGCGCCGGCAGGCTGGCCATCGTCAGGTCCACGACGTCCGGCCCGCCGCCCGTCCGCGGCCCCCACGCCCCCGCCGGCAGCGGCGAGTCCACGGGCAGCGCGGTGAAGCTGCCCGCCCCGACCCGCCGCTCGAGCAGGCCCTCCTCGCGCATCCGGTCGTACGCCGCCGACGCCACCCCGCGGCTCACCCCGAGCGCCGTGGCCAGGTCGCGGTCGGCCGGCAGCCGCACCCCGACCGGCACCCGGCCGTCCACGACGAGCGCGCGCAGCGCCGTGGACAGCAGGTCGGCCAGCGGGCGGCGCACCGGCGACGGCGACGAGCGCCAGTCGCCGAGCAGGACGACCAGGCGGGTCGCGGGCATGGTGCGGATCATGGGGCCATTCAACGCCGATCGGCCCGTTCGCGCCAGCGATTGGGCTGCTCGGGGGAGCGGGTGGCTGCGTCCGGCACCGTCGCCTGCTCCTCCACGCCGGCTCGCAGCACCCCGGCGTACCGGATCGGGTGGCTCAACCCCGTCACACCGCACGCCGAGACTCCGGACGTGAACGTACGCCGCGCTCCCGCCGCCGCCGGGGCTCCCGACGCGCAGGAGCGCAGCCTGCAGGGGGAGCTGCGCCGGTTCTGGCGTGCCCTCGCGCTCGCCCTCTCGCTGCTGCTCGTGTCGATCGCGGCGAGCGCTGCGTACTCCCAGCTCGTCGTGCAGCCGCGCAGCGTGCTGACGACGGCGGTCGTGAAGCAGCTGCGGCTGCTGCACGAGGGGATGCTGGACCAGGAGACGAGCCTGCGGGCGTACGCGGCGACGGGCAACCCGGCCTTCCTCGCGCCGTACTCCGCGGGCGCCACCGAGACCAACCGGGCCGAGGACGAGCTCATCGGCCTCGTGTCCGGGGACCCGACCGAGACGCGCATGGTGGTGGCGACGATCCTCGCCCACCGTGCGTGGGCCTCGAGCTGGGCAGGTGAGGGGCTGGCGGTCCGGCCCGGCCAGCCGATGGAGACCGGGAAGCTCTCGGCGTACCTCGCCCGGGGCAAGACGTTGTTCGACCGCTACCGCGCCGCGCAGCACGTGGCGGCGGACCGCGCCGCCGCCCGCCGGGACGCGGCGCTGGCCAGCCAGCGCAAGGCGCTGCTGACGGCGGGCGCGGTCAACGTGCTCGTCGTCGCCGGGATCTTCGTCGTCGGGGTGCGCCGCCGCCGGCAGCTCGGCACCGTGATCGACGCGCCGGTGCGCGCCCTGCTCGACATGATGTCCCGGATGGAGGCCGGCGAGCTCGGCGTGCAGGCACCGGGGCTGGGGCCCTCGGAGTTCCGCCGGCTGGGCGAGGGGCTCTCCTCGATGGCCCGCCGCATCGAGGCCCAGCAGGCCCGCGGCATGGTCCGCGAGGAGGCCGCCAGCCAGCTGGCCGCCCGCCTGCGGGTCATCCTGCGGGTCGCGCGCGAGACCGCTGGGTCGCTCGACCCGCGCCTCGTCGCGGAGTACGTCGCGGCCGCCGCCGTCGAGCTCGGCCGCACTCGCGCGGTGGTGTGGGAGCGTCGCGCGGACGGGGAGTTCGTCGCGATCCGCCGCAGCACCGACCCCTCCGGCGCGCTGCCCCCGGCCGGCTTGGTCGCCCCGCCCGCGGTCGCCATGGCGGCCGCCGAGGCGCGCTCGGTCACGCAGGGCACCATGACCTGCTTCCCGCTCGTGGTCCGCGGGGCCGTCGTCGGGGTCATGGAGGTCGAGGCCGAGGCGTGGGACGACGAGGACACCGCGCAGGTCGACTCGGTCCTCGAGGCGCTCGCGCTCAGCGCGGCGTCGGCGCTGGAGGCCGCCCGGCTGCACGCGAGCGTGACCGAGCAGGCCCGGCTCGACGGGCTGACCGGGCTGCGCAACCGCCGCAGCCTGGAGGAGGAGGCCGCGCACGAGTGGAGCCGCTCGCGCCGCTACGACCGCCCGCTCAGCGTCTGCATGATCGACCTCGACCACTTCAAGCGCATCAACGACACCGCGGGCCACGCGATCGGCGACGAGTGGCTGCGGCGTACGGCCGACGCCGTCGCCGCGGGGCTGCGCGGCAGCGACCTGGCCTACCGCTACGGCGGCGAGGAGCTCGTCGTCATGCTGCCCGAGACGTCGGCGGACGCGGCGATGATCGTCGCGGAGCGGATGCGCGCGGCCATCGAGGCGGTCGTCGGGCCGGCGGAGTACCCCCACGTCACCGCCTCGGTGGGCGTGGCGACGCTGAGCTACGCGATGCGCGACGTCAACGAGCTGCTGGCCGCCGCGGACACGGCGCTCTACGCCGCGAAGACCGCCGGCCGCAACCGGGTCGTGGCCGCCGAGCAGTCGGTGCTGCTGACGCCGAGCGGGTCCCGCGCGGGCTGAGGGACCGCTAGCGTTCGCTCTGCCGAACCGACTACGGAAGTCGGGGACGGGAGGGCGAGGCGTGGTCTCCATCCATGAGCTGTCACGGCGCAGCGGCGTGTCCGTCTCCACGGTCAGCCGCGCCCTCAACGGCTACTCCGACGTCAGCGCGGCGACCCGGCAGCGCGTCCAGGAGCTCGCCCGCGAGCTCGGCTACTCCCCGAGCGAGGCCGCGCGCACCCTCGTCCGCCGTCGCAGCACGATGGTCGGCGTCGTCTGGGACCCCGGCTTCCGACAGCCGGCCCCGCACCCCTTCCTGCACGAGGTGCTCGACGGCGTCCGCTACGGCCTCGGCACCCGCGGCTACGACACGCTGCTGCTCGCGCCGGTGCTCGACGAGGCAGCGCAGGACCCCGAGGCGTACGTCCGGCGCGCCCGCCAGCTCAGCCTCGCCGGCGTGGTGGTCATGGGCGTCGACCCCGCCCAGCCCTGCGTGAGCGGCCTCATCGACAGCAGCGTCCCGGTCGTCCTCGTCGACATCGACCAGCAGGGCAGCCGCACGGTGCGGCTCACCTCGGACAACGTCGGCGGCGCCGCGCTCGCCGCCCGCCACCTGCACGCGACGGGCCGCCGCCGCCTCGCCTGCATCACCGGCCCGCTGGACCTTCCGACCTCCGGCGACCGCCTCCGCGGGTTCCGCGAGGAGCTGGCCGCGCTCGGCGTCGCGCTGCCGGGCGAGCTCGTCGAGGCCGGCGACTTCTTCTACGACGGCGGGGCGGCGGCCATGCGCCGGCTGCTCGAGCTGCCCGAGCGCCCCGACGGCGTCTTCGTCTGCGGGGACCTGATGGCCCTCGGCGCGATGACCGCGGTGGCCGAGGCCGGCCTGCGCGTCCCCGAGGACGTCGCGATCGTCGGGTTCGACGACGTGCCCGCCGCCGCGTATGCCCGGCCGGCGCTGACGACGGTCCGGCAGGACGTGCCGGGCTTCGGGGCCGCCGCGGCCGAGCAGATCCTCGCGCTGACCGCGAGCGGGACTGACGCCGAGCCGGCGGGCCCGGTCGTGCTGGAGACCAGCCTGGTCGTCCGGGCCTCCTGCGGCGCCGCGCGCTGAGCCTGGGCGCGGACGCTACGGTGGGCTCCTCCGGGAGGGCTGTCCGAGTGGCCGATGGAGGCGGTCTTGAAAACCGCTAGGCAGGACACCAAGCCTGTCTCATGGGTTCGAATCCCATGCCCTCCGCCAGCTACATCCCGTCGTCGCCGCTCGCCTTGCCGGGCGGGTTGGCCCCGTTGATGCCGTCGTACGCCGCCCGGCCGCCGGTCTCGACGGGGATGCCGTCGACCGCGCTGCCGTACTCCGGCGTGTACTTCTGGTTCGACCGGAAGGTGTCGACGAACTGCTGCAGCCGCGGGTCGTCCGGGGAGTCGACGCGCAGCTGGTGGCCCCATGCGCTGATGACGATCGGGCTCGGCAGGCTCTCGTCGGCCCACGGGCTCAGGTCGACGTAGCGGTTCTTCGCGTCGGCGACGCCGTCCACCGGCTCGGGCAGCTCGGTCTGCTTCGTGACGAGCGCGCGCAGCGCCTCGACGTCGGCCGTAGGAAGGCTTGGCCGGTAGGTGATCCACACCGCGCCGTGCTCCATGTTGTGGACGGCGCGCTCGCTGGGGATCGGCTCGGTGTAGACGCCGGCGTTCATCCAGACGCCGTTGTGCGGCCCGCCGACCGGAGGGACGACGGCGTACTGCACCGGGCCGTCGACGTGGTCGTGCTCGAGCGCGCCCTCGGCCTCCGTGCCGTCGCCCGGCCACTCCCCGGTGTTCCAGGCGAGCACGCCCTCGATGCCGGAGTCGTCCTCGACCTGCTCCGCTCGCCTCTCGACCGTCGTCTCACCAGTGGGCGTCGAGGGGATGATCTGGCCCTCGGCGCTCGCGCCGGAGCCGCCGCGCTGGGCGAGCACGGCGACCGCGACGACGCCAACGAGCACGAGGACGCCCACGACGCCGAGCAGGAGGATGAGGCGCCGGCGGCGGTTCTCCTCCCGCTGCTGCGCCGCGCGCAGCTCCGCCGCCTTCTGCCTGCGCTGCTCGGCACGGCCGCCCCCGGACTCGCCGGTCGTCGATGTCACCTGTCAACAGTAGGTCGCGGACCGGGCGGTTTGTCCGGACAAAGGTCCTCCGAGGCAACGTTCCCAGGAAGCTGACAGGCTGGCCACACGGGGATGTCAGGCCCGGCCCCGAACCCTCGAGCATCACCCGGACGGCGCAGCGCCCCACCCACCCCGAGGCCGTGCAGGCCGCCTCCCGGACGCGGGCCGCTGGCGGCGGGCGGCTGGGCGGGGCGAGGACATCGACACGGGCCTGGACCGGCTGCTGCGCGTCGCCGCGAGGGCCGCGGCTCGCGGCGAGGCTGTCAGCGGCGTCGTCGACCGCGCCTTCGAGGCGCTGGGAACAGGGGCGCCACCGA
Source organism: Motilibacter deserti (assembly GCF_011250635.1). Classification (GTDB taxonomy): domain Bacteria; phylum Actinomycetota; class Actinomycetes; order Motilibacterales; family Motilibacteraceae; genus Motilibacter_A; species Motilibacter_A deserti. The sequence continues at coordinate 8,366 of NZ_JAANNP010000021.1, read as the reverse complement.
CGACGTCACGCTCGCCGGAATTCTCTTCCGGTGTCGAGGGCCGCCTCCGAGAATGGGGTCGCACTGGTCCATGCGGCCCGGTCATTCTAGAGAATTCGTCCTGGTATGCCGCGCCGTCGTGCGCATTCTTCAGGAGGTGGCCGGAATACGCGGTTCCGCTCCGGCACCGAGATTGCGGGCCGCCGGTCAACCGCCGTGGAAGACGGCTTCGACGTTGTGCCCGTCGAGGTCGCGCAGAAAGACGGCGTAGTAGCCGGGGTGGTACTCCGGCCACTCCCGCGGTGCGTGCAGCACCTCGGCGCCCGCGGCCAGCGCCGCCTCGTGCACCGCGTCGACGGCCGCCCGGTCCGGGGCCGAGAAGGCGACGTGCAGCTCACGGCCCTCTGCGCCCTGCGCCGGGCTGAGCCAGAAGTCCGGCTGACCGTCCGGTCCCGCGAGCCCGACGACGAAGGACGCCGGGCCGGTCGGGAAGCGCATCGCCTCGCGCACGCCGCACGCCGCGAACGTGGCGAGGTAGAAGTCGAGCGAGGCCTGGACGTCGGCCACCTGAACCCCGAGGTGATCCAGCATGTCCGGAGGCTAGCGATCAGGGCCTTGGCCGTCATCACTTCACGGGCTGCAACACGAGGGGAAACCCGGCACGGGCCGCACAAAGTGGCGCTCCGGATGCGGAACGCAACCATCCGCCGTTCCCGCCGCAGCTCGATGGGAGGAAATCGGGCTCCGGTGCCGGTGCACGGGAGCCGCGCCCGCCCGCTCGTGATACGACCGTGGCAGGCGATCGACGTCGCGGGGCGGCGCCGGGACGGAGGGCGCATGGAGCACGACGCGGCGCGCACGGCGTACGTCGGGCGCTCCCGTCCGGCGCGCCCGGCGACGGCCGGGGGGCGCGCCTTGTCCGGTCGGGCGGCTGCCGCCTACTGTTCGCCCCGCCGGTCGGCCGCGGGCTCGGCCGGCGTGACCGGACGCTCGCGCAGGCCCGTCGTCGACCAGGAAGGCCGCTGTTCCGGATGAGTGCCGACGACGTCGCCCGCAGGATCCGGTCCGCGATGGACTCCTGGGCCGCCCAGGCCGCCCCGGGCCTGGCCGAGCTGCTCGCCGCCGACGCGGCGGCGCGCTCGGGGACGCACGCCGGGCGCCCCGCGCACGTGCCCGCCCCCGCGTCCCACCGGCGGCTTCCCGGGCTGGCGGCACTGGACCGCCAGCTGGCGGTGTTCGAGGGCGTCGCGCCGATCGCGTTGCGGGCCACGAGCGCGGTCGAGTTCGTCGCCGCCTCGTGGTGGGTGCGCGCCCACCGGCAGGCACAGGCCGCGCGGCTGCTGCTCGTCGAGGGGTTCGCCGCCGAGGCCGAGGTCAACACCAGGGACGTGGTCGAGCACTCCATCGCGCTGGAGACGCTGGCAGCGTTCGACGCCCGCGACGAGGCGGCCCGCTTCCTCTCCGGCCTGGCCGCCGGGCCGATGCCGCCCAGCCTCGACGTGCTCCCGACCGCGAGCACCGGGATCGGGACGGCCGTGCCCTACCTGCGGCGCATCGCCCGGGGGGAGCGCTTCGAGCGAGCGCCGGAGGCCGTCGACGAGGAGGCCATCGTCCCCCTGCTCCTCGAGGCGCTCACGACCTGCAACGCCACTTTCGACGTCTTCCTCGCCGAGCCGGTCCTGGCGGCGCTGGCGAACCCGGCGCCCTCCGCAGCGTCCGCTGCGGGGCCCGACCAGGGCCCGAACGCGCACGTCGGCCCGGTTCCCACGTCGCTGCCCGGCCACGAGGACGGGCCGGCCCACCGCCGCTGATTGGCGCGATCCTCCCGATCGGCGCGCCAGGCCAACCCGCGTCGGACAATTCCTCCGCTTTTGTGCCCATGCCTTTCGGGCGCGCGCTGCTGTCGTCACTCACGGCTACTGCTCGGTATAGGCCATTCGGGCTATGCGCGAAGTTTCCGTCGCACAGTGCGATCGTTAGCACCTAAGGTTTTGTCTCGGTCACCCTGGGTCTTCGACAGCTCGCGCGTCGATCCCACGGCTCCACCCACCGTTACGTTGTGACACCCTTCTGTTGCTCGCGGTGACGACGGCGTGGAGGCCCAGGGGGAGGCATCTACGGCGAGATGTCCGGCACCGGGTCAAGGAGCACCCAGTGCCTGCCGAACAGCCGGTGTCCCGGATCCGGGAACCGGTCGCACAGTCCGAACACGGGTCGCATTCGGTCGGCCCAGGAGGGTGGAGTTCGAGATGCTCGCTCGACTTCTTGTCCCGGCGCCCGGGACGCAGGCAGGTTCTTCGTTCGCTCGCGGTCACCGCTCGGTGGCCACCGCCGCCCTGGCTGCCGCCGTGCTCGCGTGCGGCACCGGGATGGGCAGCGCCGCGGGGGGCGGCACGACGGGAGGGGACGACGGCAGCCTGGCGTCGGCGGCGACGGCCGTCCTGTCGGCACCGGTCCGCGTGGTCGTCGGCGCCCTCGCCGCCGACCAGGCCGCGGTCTCGCGGGCGGTCACGGCCGCCGGCGGCCGCGTCGTCGACGCGGCCGGGGACGTCGCGACGATGGTCGCCGAGGTGCCGAGCGCTGCGGTGAGCGCGCTCTCGACCACTCCGGGCGTGCGCTGGGTCGCGCCGGACATGCAGGTCAAGCTGCTCGAGGCGAGCGCCGGGACCGGCGCCACCTCCGGCCGCTCGCTGCACGCCCTCGCCGAGGAGATCGGCGCGACCACGGCCTGGTCGCGCGGCGTGACGGGCGAGGGCGTGGACGTCGCCCTCATCGACTCCGGCGTCGCGCCGGTCCCCGGGCTGGACGCCGCGGACAAGGTGGTGACCGGCCCCGACGCCGCGCTCGACCCGACGCAGGCCGACACCGACGCGCAGGGTGTGGACACCTTCGGCCACGGCACCGTGATGGCGAGCATCATCGCCGCCGACGACACCACCCGGGCCCTCGGCGACCCGGAGGCGGCCGACGGCATCGCCCCCGGCGCCGGCCTGGTCAACGTCCGCGTCGCGGGCACCGACGGCGAGGTCAGCCTCGGCGACCTCGTGATGGCCATCGGCTGGGTCGTCGAGCACGGCCAGGACAACGGGCTCAACGTCCGCGTGCTGAACCTCTCGGTCGGCGGCTACGGCCCCGACGAGTACACCGTCGACCCGCTCGCCTGGGCCGCCACCGCGGCTGCCGACGCCGGCATCGTGGTCGTCGCCTCCTCCGGCAACGACGGCACCACCGTCGGCCGGGTCACCTCGCCGGCCATCGCCCCGCAGGTCATCGCGGTGGGCGCGAGCACCACGACCGGCAACGGCCCGGCGGCCGCGGGCTTCACCAGCGTCGGCAACGTCGAGCGCGGCGTCGACGTCTTCGCTCCCGGCGAGTCCGTCCTGGGCCTGCGCGCGCCCGGCTCGACGCTGGACGCCAACTACCCCGGTGCTCGCGTGGGTGACCGCTACTTCCGCGGCAGCGGCACCTCGCAGGCCGCCGCCGCCGTCAGCGGCGCCGCCGCCCTGCTGCTGTCCGAGCGCCCGCAGTTGAGCCCGGCCCAGGTGAAGGCCCTGCTCATCGGGACCGCGTCCCCGGTCTCCTCCACCTCCACCTCCGCCACCGGCGCCGGCCTGGTCGACGTCGATGCCGCGCTCAGTGCTCCGACGCCCGCCGAGCAGGAGCCGGTGAAGCTCTTCCCGCTGCCCGAGGGCTGGGACGAGGTTCAGGCCGACACGACTCCGTCCGAAGGTACGTGGGCGGGCCTGCGCTGGAACGGCCTCCGGTGGAACGGCCTCCGGTGGAACGGGCTGCGGTGGAACGGGCTGCGCTGGAACGGCCTCCGTTGGAATGGCCTTCGGTGGAACGGGCTGCGGTGGAACGGCCTTCGGTGGAACTCTGGCTTCTGGGGCTAGGGGATCCCACCTCGCGCGCGAGGTGAGGAGATGGGATAGGACTGCGTCGTGGTGGACCGTGGAAAGGGTCTGCGCGGGCCGCTTTCGGCGAGTGCCCGCGCCACCCTGCTGACGGCTGCCCTCACCGTCCTCGCCGTGGGCCTGTGGTACTCCATAGGCCCACGGCGCACCACGTTGGACCAGCCCTGGATCGTCGCCGCGCTCGTCGTGGCCTTCATCTGCACCGAGCTGGGCCAGCTGCACATCATCGTCGGCAAGCAGACCCGCTCCATCCACTTCAGCGAGCTGCCCGGCGTCGTCGCGCTCTTCCTCGTCGGCCCGCTGGGCTTCCTGATCTCGCACGTGCTGGCCACGGCCGCCGTCGTGCTGAAGAACCGCACGCCGGCCACCAAGGCCGCGTTCAACCTGGCCCTGTCAGCCAACGAGTGCCTCGTGCTCGTCGTGGTGCTGGAGTACCTCGGTGACGGGGCCGAGCTGACCCTGGCCTCGGCGCTGGCCGTCTTCGTCGGGGTCTTCGCGGTCAACACCCTCGACCTCACGGCCCTGCGTACGGTCATCTGGCTGACCGAGGGGCACCCGCCGAGCCGGCAGCGCTCGGACTGGGTCGCCGCCGTGCTCGGCGTCGGCGGCGTGTTCAGCGCCGCCCTCGGGCTGGTCGTGGTCGCGCTCGTGCAGACCGGCAGCTGGCAGTGGCTGCTCCTGCTTCCGCTCGCCGGCGTGCTGTACGCCGCCTACCGCACGTACTCCACGCTGCTCGAGCGCCACCTCGCGCTCGAGCGGCTCTACGACTTCTCCCAGACCACGCGCAACGGCTCGCGCTGGGGCGACGTGGTGCCCGAGCTGCTCGAGCAGGCCCGGTCGCTGCTCAACGCCGAGCGGGCCGTCATCCGGGTGCACGGGCGCCCGGGCGCCGAGGACGCGGTCATCGCGGTCGCCGACTCCTCCGGCTTCGACGGCGGGGACGCGCCCGGCGAGCGCCCCGTCGGCCTCGCCCTGCACGAGGAGCAGGAGGCGCCGGAGGATGCCGGGCGCCCACCGGCCGCGATGCACGACGAGATCCACGAGGAGGTGCTGCACTCGCGCAAGCCGCTGCTGGTCGCGCGTGGCACCACCGACGCGCGGCTGCGCGAGTGGCTCGCGGCGCGCGACGCGCGCGACGCGATGGTCGTCCCGCTCGTCGGTGACACGGGCGCGTTCGGCACGCTCGAGGTCGCCGGCCACCAGGCCGACTCCCGCACGTTCACCCCGGCGGACCTGCGCCTGCTCGAGACGCTCGCGACCCACACGGGCTTCGCGCTGGAGAACAGCCAGCTGCTGGACCGGCTGCGCCACGACGCCCACCACGACCACCTGACCGGGCTGGCCAACCGCGGCTACTTCATGGAGCGGCTGGACGAGGCGGTCGCCGCCCACCGCCCGTTCGCAGTGATGATCATGGACCTCGACCGGTTCAAGGACATCAACGACGCGCTCGGCCACCACAGCGGCGACCAGCTGCTGCGCGCGGTCGCGTCGCGGTTGCTGCTGGCGGCCCCCGAGGGCGCGACTGTGGCGCGGCTCGGCGGCGACGAGTTCGCCGTCCTGCTGCCCGACACCGGCGCCCGGGAGGACGCCGAGCAGGCGGCCCGGGCGATCTCCGAGGCCCTCATGGGCCCGGTCCCGCTCGAGGACGCCTCGATCGACGTCGAGGGGTCGGTCGGCATCGCGCTGCACCCCGAGCACGGCACCGACGCCGCAGCGCTGCTGCAGCACGCGGACATCGCGATGTACGCCGCCAAGACGCAGGCGCTCGGCGTCCGCGCCTACGACCCGACGCTCGACGAGGGCGGCCCGCGGCGGCTCGCGCTCATGGCCGAGCTGCGCAGCGCGCTGCGCGCGGACGAGATCGTCGTGTTCTACCAGCCGAAGGTGCGGCTCAGCGACGCCGAGCTCGTGGGGGTCGAGGCGCTCGCCCGCTGGCAGCACCCGACCCGCGGGCTCGTGCCGCCGGACGAGTTCATCCCGCTCGCCGAGCACACCGGCGTCATCGGCCCGCTCACGCTGCGGGTGCTGGAGACCTCGCTCGCCCAGTGCCGGCAGTGGCTGGAGGAGGGCAAGAGCATCCCGGTCGCGGTCAACATCTCGGTGCGGGCGCTGCTCGACCCCGCCTTCCCGGCCCAGGTGGTGCGGGTCCTCGCCGCCCAGGGCGTCCCCCCGGCGCTGCTGACGCTGGAGCTCACCGAGACCAGCATCATGAGCGACCGCGCCCGGGCCGTGCCGGCGCTCGAGCAGCTGACCGGGCACGGCGTGAAGGTCTCGGTCGACGACTTCGGCACCGGCTACTCCTCGCTGGCCCACCTGCGCCGGCTGCCCGTGACCGAGGTCAAGATCGACAAGTCGTTCGTCTTCGGCATGGCCACCGAGCCCGAGGACGCCGCCATCGTCGAGGCGATCGTGCAGCTGGCCCACTTCATGGGCAAGCAGGTCGTCGCCGAGGGCGTGGAGGACGCGCTGAGCTGGCACAAGCTCACCGCGATGGGCTGCGACATCGCCCAGGGCTACCTCATGTCGCGCCCGCTGCCGCCGGACCGGCTCGAGACCTGGCTGCGCGACAACGCGCTCCCGCCGCGGCCCGGCGTCAACGAGCCCGCGTCGGTGCGGCGCAAGGCGCGGCCGCTGCGGCTGGCCACGCAGACCTGACGCCCGCCTCGGCGACGGGGGCTTGCGGCCGGCGCCGCCCGGTCGGGCCGTGCCCCGCGCCTGCTTGCCCGGACGCACGCCAGGGCTGGCACCATCTGCCGGGTGAGCCCCTCTCCTGCCACCCCGCGCCGCCCGTACGCCCTGCGCCCCGGCGCGGACGCGACCGCCTACACACTCGTCACGTCCGCCGCGCTCGCGGTGCTCGCGCCCGTGCTCGACACGGCGTGGATCGACGAGCCGCCGTTCGGCTCGGTGCCGGCCAGCGCCGAGGACGCGCTGGAGCGGCTGCGCGCCGCTGCCCGGGCGCAGGTGCAGGAAGGCCGGCTGCCCCGGACGGACGGGCCGCACCTCGGCGTCGACGTCGACCTCGCCGACGAGGGCCAGGTCAGCGCGTTCGCCCAGCTGGCCGCCCACACGACGGCGGCGGAGGCCTACACCCGCACGGAGGAGGAGGTGCTGCGCGCCGGTGACAGCGGCACGCACCTGGTCCTCTCCCTGACCCGTGAGGAGCATGTCGCCCTCCTGGAGCGGCTGCCCGCGACGGCCGCGGGCCTGCTCGAGCAGCGCTAACCCGCCTGCCCCGGGGGCTCGGGCGCGCGCAGCCCGGCGCGTACGGCGAGGACCACGAGCTGGGGACGTCGCGGGCGCCGAGCTTGCCCAGGGGCGGGCTGCGGCCGCGGTCGCGCTCACCGCACGCCGCGACGTGGGCTGACCCGGCCCCATCGACAGCAGGCGCCTCCCTGCCCGGGGAGGCGCCTGCTGCTGCGTCGGGGGCGGCGAGTGCGGCGGCCGGAGTGTCACGAGCGTGTCGGTCCAACTGTCATCGGCCGAACAGACGGGCCGGGGCGGCGCGAGCACGCTGGTCGCAGTCAGGAGAACAGCCGGCCAGCCGCCTCAGCCGAACAGGAGCCCGCGATGAGCCCCCGTACCCGCCCCGCCTTCGCCACCGCGGCGGGGTGCTCCGCTCCGCGCCGGACGTCCCGGCCGCAGGCTCGCCCCGCGTCCGCGGCGTACTGCGCGCCGGTCCCGGATCAGCACGTGCTCGCGCGCGTCCACTACTGCCGCTACGCCGTCCCCGGCAGTCGCGGTGCCGGGCGGGCCCTGCCCGGATACCCGCTGCGGGTGTGAGGGGGAGCCCGCACCGGCGAAGGGCCCCGCCGACCGCGCCATCACCTTTGGGAGGGGAGTGATGGGGCGCCGGGCGGGGCCCATTGCCGTGCGCGTCGGCGACGCCGACGTCAGACCCGGTGCGACGGGTCCCACAGGTGCACGCCGCCGAGCAGCCCGGCGAGGTTCGGCACGATCGTGACGTCCGGCCCGAGGTCGGTCTTGATGTGGCGGGTGTTGCCGCCGCCGACGTAGAGCCGGTCCCACCAGAACACCCAGCGCAGGCCCTCGACCGCCTCGGCGAGACGGGCGTTCCACCGGTCACGCCCGATGCGGGCGCGGGTGAGGTTGCCGAGCCGCTGGTCGTAGGACTCGCCCTTCTTCAACCGGTGCGCCGACATCTCGACCTTCGGCAGCAGCCGGCCGTCGTCGAACATCGCGAAGCCGAAGCCGGTCCCCAGCGTGATCACGACCTCGAAGCCCTGACCGGACACCACCGCGCAGCCCTGCATCTCCGCGTCGTTGACCGCGCGTACCGGAGCCAGCAGTGCCTTCTCCAGTGCGGCCGCCACGTCGAAGCCGCGCCACTCCTCGACCAGGGCCGGGTCCTGGGGGGTGAACGGGCCGGCGACGGTCACGAAGTGCGGGGTGTGCAGCACCCGTCCCTTGCGGACGACACCGGGCACGCCCACGGACACCCGGTCGTAC
>NZ_JAANNP010000008.1:29619-84545 GCF_011250635.1 Motilibacter deserti | reverse complement strand
CCGCGGCGAGCCGGATGCCCTGGGCGGCAGTGTGCTGCTGGCTCACGCGGTCTCCGGGTTCCTCGCGAAGTAAGGCAAGGCCAGCCTAACCCGCTGGCGACGAGTTATGCGTCGCTGCGGCCCCGGGAACGCCTCTACCGCGGTGATCACGGGATTTCGGGCGCGACACGCCGGAGTGTCGGAGCCAAAGCCCGTGATCATCGGCTCCGCCCGAGTTCGACCCGAGACGCCGGAACGCGGGGCTCGGCACGGACGGCCCGCAGGAACCGAACGCCAGGAGCCGGGACGCTGGGCTCGGCAGGCAGCCGCCCCACCCGAAGCGGCATGGAACGTTCCGGAGCGCGGGTGCCCTGGGTAAGGGGCTCCCCGTGCGACTCGCAACCTTCAACCTGTTGTCCGGCCGCGTGATGAACGAGGAGTCGGGGGACCCGGAGAACCTGCGCAAGGCGGTGCGGCTGCTCGACGTCGACGTCCTCGCGATGCAGGAGGTCGACCGGCACCAGGCGCGGTCAGGCGGCGTCGACCAGACGGCGATCGTCGCCGAGGAGATGGGCGCCGAGTGCTGGCGCTTCGTCCCGGCGCTGGTCGGGACGCCCGGGCAGAAGTGGCGGGCGGCCGGGCCGCAGGACGAGGAGGTCGACGGCCGCGGGTCCCACGAGCCGGCGGCGTACGGCATCGCCATCGTGTCCCGGCTGCCCGTGCTCGAGTGGCGCGTCGTCCGGCTGCGCCCGGTACCGACCATCGCGCCGGTCCTGCTGCGCGACGACAACGGCAAGCGGCGGTGGGTGTGGGTACGCGACGAGCCGCGCGCCGCGGTCGTCGCCGTCGTCGAGACCGCCGACGGCCCCGTGACGATCGCCAACACGCACCTGTCGTTCATCCCGGGCTGGAACGCCGCACAGCTCTGGCGCCTGGTCTCGGCGCTGGGCGGCGACCCGCGGCCGCAGCTGCTGGTGGGGGACCTGAACATGCCGGGCAAGCTGCCGGGCGGGCTGTGCCGGGAGTGGAAGCAGCTCGCGCACGCCAAGACCTGGCCCGCCCACGTCCCGCGCGCTCAGCTCGACCACGTGCTCGGCCGCGGCCCGCTTCCCGCGGTCGTCTCCGAGGACGCCGTGGAGCTGCCGCTCTCGGACCACCGGGCGCTCTGCGTCGAGCTCGACGGGCTGCGTCCGGTGCGCGGCGACCAGAGCGTGTCGGCGGTGAACGACGGCTGAGGCCGGGCCCGTCCGGCGTCCCCGCAAGCACCTCCCGTCCCGACTGCACGTCGGACCCGCCGGCCGCACCTCGGACCGGCTGCACGCGGTCCGAGGGAGCGCTGCCGGTAAAGCAGCAGGCCGGTGGCGTTGCACGAAGTCGGTGCTCGACGATGGGGGTCGTATAGGCGCGATGTATCCCGCCTGCGGGGTCGGTGGCGCCCATACGGGGTCGGTCGTGCGCGCGACAGCGCGTGTGGCGGGGCCGTCCTGCCCCGCCAGGCATCGACCGCCCGACGCCCACCCGGGCTAGTGCGACCGATCTAGGAACCTGGGGAAAACCCGGCGTGGCCTCACTCGCCGTGGCATGCTGCTCACTGAGATCGGCTGGAGTGCCGGTCACGTCGAAGGGAGCGTGCGGTGCGGGCTCCGGCGACGTACTCCGTGGCTCTCTCCGGTGAGGTCGACCTCGCCATGGGCGCCCGGCTCGACGCGCTCGCGTCCGGCTACGAGAACGGCACCACCCTCGACGTACGGGTGGACCTGCGCGAGGTGTCCTTCATGGACTCGGCCGGGCTGGCCTTCGTCGCTCGGCTCGTGCGGGCGGCCCTCGAGCGCGGCGGAGAGGTCGTGCTCGTCGCCCCCTCCCCCGTCGTACGCCGCCTGCTCACGGTCAGCGGGCTGGACCAGCTCGCCCGCGTCACCACCGCCTGACACCGCCACCCGACCGGCACCAGCACCACCGCACGCCAAGCACGCGTGGAGCGCGACCGCGGGGGGTATTGCCTCGCCTCGTGGCATCGGAGAGCAAGGGCACCGTCCTCGTCGCGCTCGGCGCGAACCTCGCCATCGCCGTGGCCAAGCTGGTCGGCGGTCTGATCAGCGGCTCGAGCGCGATGCTCGCCGAGGCCGCGCACTCCGTCGCGGACACGATGAACCAGATCTTCCTGCTGCGCGGGCTGAAGGCGTCCGCGCGGTCGGCCGACGCGGCCCACCCGTTCGGCTACGGCAAGGTCCGCTTCTTCTGGTCCCTGCTCGCCGCGGTCGCGATCTTCGTGGGCGGGGCGGTCTTCTCGTTCTACGAGGGCTTCCGCACGATCCTCGGCGAGGGCGGCGAGGAGGGCGGGCTGCTGATCGCGTACGCGGTGCTGTTCGTGTCCTTCCTCGCCGAGGGCACCTCGTGGCTGCGCGCCGTGAAGCAGCTGCGCGGGGAGGCACGCGAGCGGGGGCGCACGTTCCGCCAGCACCTGTCGCTGTCCACCGACCCGACGGTGAAGACGGTGTTCGCCGAGGACACGGCGGCGGTCACGGGGCTCGTGCTGGCCGCCGCGGGCATCGCCCTGCACCAGGCGACCGGCGAGCACTACTGGGACGGGGTGGCCGCCGTGCTCATCGGCGTGCTGCTGACCGTCGTCGCGTTCACCCTGGGCAAGGCCAACGGCGACCTGCTCATCGGCGAGGCCGCCCGGCCCGAGCTGGTCGTCGGGGCGTACGACACGATCGCGGCGAAGCCGGGCGTCGACCGCGTGGTCGAGCTGCTGACGATGGCGCTCGGCCCGGACGACGTGCTGCTCGCGGTCCGCGTCGACCTGCGCAACGACCTGCTCGCCGGGACGGTCGAGGAGCTCAGCACGCAGATCGAGCGCGAGCTCGTCGAGCGCTGGCCGGAGGTCACGCAGGTGTTCCTGGACGCCACGCGCAGTGTCGGGTCGACGGCCGACCGGACCGCGGCGTACGTCGAGGGGCTGCGCCGCGGGCTGCCGGCCGGCGCTGTGCAGCAGCCCGTGCCGCGGTAGACGTTGTGCTTTAGAGCACGGAATGCCGTCTCTGGCCCCCCGCATGCCCCAAGATGCTTCGTGGAGGAATGCGCGGATCGGCCGCCGCCTCCGCACGGACGGAGGAACGGTGCTTCAGCGGCACATGCAGGGCTCTCTCCTGCGACCCACACGGGGGACGATCCGGGCGATGGCGCCCGTCGTGGCGGCAGGGGTGCTCCTGACGGGGGTGCCGGCGCAGGCGGCGGAAGGGGACGCGGCCCCGGCGGTCACGGCACCGGCCGGGGCCTACATCGCGTACGTCGACGAGGACGGCACCGTGTGGGCGCGCTCGCTGGCCGGCGGCACCTCGCGCCGGCTGCTCGACGGCGCCGGCCCGGGCGCCCGCGTCGAGATCAGCCCGGACGGCTCGACCCTCGCGGTGCTCGCGCCGGCGGGGGTGCTGATCGCCTCCACCGCGGGCGGCCCGGCCCGCCAGGTGCTCAACCACCGGGTCGACGGGGCGGCCTTCTCCCCGGACGCCAAGACGCTCTACTACTCGGACAACAACGGGGTCGGCAAGGACGGGGCGCTGCGCGCGCTCGACGTCACGACCAAGGCGACCCGCGTCGTCGTGGACCCCGTCGGGCCCGTGGTCGACGTGGCGCTCTCGTCGGACGGCACGCGGCTGCTCTACTCCACCAGCGACCTGGTGCGCTCCTCGCTCGGGCGGATCGGCGAGGCCCACGCGGTCGACGTCGCCACCCGTGCCGACACCCGCATCAGCCGACCCGGCGACGACGTGATCGACGTGGCCTTCGGCCCGGGCGGCACCCCGGTCATCTCGGTCCTCACCGGCCAGGAGGTCCAGGAGGTCGGGTCGGCGGTGACCACGCTCGACGGGGCCAAGCTCTTCCCCGCCGACGAGCTGACGTTCAGCGCGGTGGGGACGCCCGACGGCGTCTACGCGATCTCCACGACCAACGACGAGGACGAGCCGCTGCACGTCTCGTTCGCGCCCTCCGGCGGCGGCGCCCCGGGCCGCGTCGCGAGCGAGCTGAGCCTGTCGGCGCCGTCCTTCGCCGTCGGCAAGGGCACGCTCCCCCGCGCACTGACGCTGTCCACCCAGGTGAGCGGCGTCGAGGTCGTGCTGCCCGACGGGCCGGTGCTCGCCGGCGAGGGCGGAACGGTCGGGGTCGGGGCCTTCGCGGCCGGCCCCGGGCCGCTGACGATCACGCTGCAGCGCCGGGTCGGCGGAACGTGGCGCAACGTCGGCCGGCAGCGGGCGCCGCGCAGCCAGAACTTCGTCACCTTCCCGGTGTCCGCGTCGGCCCACGTCCAGCTGCGCGGCGTCGCCAACGGCGTGGTCTCGGACCCGGTCACGCTGCGCGTGGCCTCGAACGTGACCGTTTCCCAGCGCCGCTCCGGGTCGGCCGTCGTGCTGCGCGGCTCCGTGGTCGGCGCCGTGGGCGGCCGGGTGACCGTGCAGTACTACCGCGACAGCGCCTGGCGCCCGATCGCCACCGCCGGGGTCCGCTCCGGCCGCTACGAGGTGAGCCTGCGCGTCGGCAAGGGCGCGGAGCTGCGCGTCGTCCGCGCCGCCGACCGCACCCACGCCCGGGGCGTCAGCGAGGTCGTGCGCGCCCGCTGACCGACCCGCGCACAGGTGGCGAGCTCCCCGCGGGGGGCTCGCCACTTCTGTTGTCGGGGCGCGGTCCGCGGGCTGCGTGACGTCCACTCCCGTGTGCGTACACGTCCTCCCGTGCTTGCGCGACGCCTTGGGGCGGTAGAGGGAGCCGGTGGGAGACAGCCGAGGTGGCGCGGCGCGCGAGCTGGTCGTGCTCGGCACCGCGTCCCAGGTCCCGACGCGAACCCGCGCGCACAACGGCTACTTCCTGCGCTGGGACCGCGCGGGCTTCCTCTTCGACCCGGGCGAGGGGACGCAGCGCCAGCTGACGCACGCCCGGGTCCCGGCGTCCGCCATCACCCACATCTGCCTCACGCACAGCCACGGCGATCACACCTTCGGCCTGCCCGGCGTCCTGCAGCGCATGGTGCTCGACGGTGCTCGGCACGAGGTGACCCTCGCCTACCCGGCCGAGGCCGAGGCGTACGTCGACCTGCTCGTGCGGCTCGCCGGCCCGCCCGCGGGGCTGGCGCTGCGCCGGCTCCCCTGCGGCCCGGGCGTGGCCGTCGACGCGGGGACGTGGCGGCTGGTCGCGGACCGGCTCGACCACCGCGTACCTGCCCTCGGGTGGCGGGTGCAGGAGGCCGACTCGCGGCGCGTGCTGCCCGAGCGGCTCGCGGCCGTCGGCGTCTCCGGGCCGGACGTGCGGCGGCTGCTCGAGGAGGGGTCCGTACGCGTGGGCGAGCGGGTCGTGACAGCTGAGGAGGTGACGGTCCCGCGGCGGGGACAGGCGTTCGCCTTCGTCATGGACACCCGTCCGTGCGCCGGCGCGCTCCGGCTCGCGGAGGGCGTGGACGTGCTGGTGTGCGAGTCGACGTTCCTCACGCCGGACGCCGAGCTGGCCCGCGACTACCGGCACTGCACGGGAAGGCAGGCGGCGGAGCTGGCGGCGGCGGCAGGGGCGCGCCGGCTGGTGCTGACCCACTTCTCCCAGCGCTACGGCGAGGACGTGGGCGTGTTCGCAGCCGAGGCGGCGCAGGTGTTCCCGGGAGCCGTGGCCGCGCGGGACCTGGACCGCTTCGCGCTGCCGGCGCGGCGGCGCTAGGTCGGCGCGCCTTCCGCCCGACGACGTGCATCCGATGCTGTGTCTGCCGCACTGGATGCAGGTTGCCGACGGGTCCGCGAGCTCACAGTGCTCGACGTGGTCCAGCGTCACGCGCACGACTGACGGTCATCCCAGGCGACGCCGTCGTCCACGGGCACGCGGTGCTCGCGAGTCGCGGGTCGAGCTTCGTCTTGTCAGCAGACGGGTCGATCAGTGGCTCCCCGTACGTCACGTCGGGCTCCGGCCGAAGGTGCTGGGGTCGACCGGCCGGCGGGCTCGCGGGAGCTTCCCCACGACGAGGAGGTACGACTCCGTCACCAGGTCGTCGATCAGTCCCTGCGGCAATGACCCGCCCGGGCGCAGCGTGATCCAGTGCTTCTTGTTCATGTGGTAGCCGGGCGTGATGTCGTCGTGCGTGCTCCTCAGCGCCCTCGCGTCCTCAGGGTCGGCCTTGAGGATCACGACCGGGTCGCCGGCGACGTCGGTCATCAGCATGAAGACCTTGTCCCGCACCTTGTAGACGTCCCAGTCGGGGCCGAAGGGGTGTCCCAGGCTCGAGCCGGGCAGCTCGTCGGCACGCTCTCGTGCGCGCTCCTGCAGCCGCTCGCCCTGCATGCATCCTCCTCGTCGCACCGGAGTGCGCACGACCGTACGCGCTCGAACTGCGACAGGGACGGCGAGGACGCCTGCGCGTCGGGCACCCTGACCGGTCAGGGGTACTCGCGCAACGCGTCCGCCAGCGCGGAGATCGCGGCGCGGTTGCGCGGCGTGTCGGGGAGCCGCAGCAGCTCCAACGCGGCCTTCAGCTCGGGGCCGCCCTGAGGCGGCACGGGGACCGGCACGCGCGAAGGGCCCGTGACGGGAGCGCCTGCCTCCCCTCCCGTCGTCCACACCGCGGAAGGCCCGGACGCGGCCGTGTCGAGGTACTCCTCCGCGAGCCGCTTCGCCTCGGCCTCGGACACCTCCGTCTCGCCGGCCCGTTCGTCGAGCCAGGTGTCCTTGATGAGCCAGGGGCCGTAGTGGTGGGTGTGCTTCTCGATCGTGATGCGCCCCGACGGGTCGGCCAGGGTGACGACGCCGTCGGCGCTGGAGGACTTGCGCCATCTCAGGCGGCTCATGCCGGCTTGCCTCCTTGTCCCGTCGCCCACGAGGACGACACTCTGGTCAACGAGGCATTCTCGCCGGTCGCTCGGCGCGAGCCTCTCGACCCGGCCACGCGACGTCGCGACGAGGTGCGCGGTGCAGGTACGGCTCCGGGCCGGGAGGGCGGAGCCCCGTGCGACGAGCTGGTGCGAGCAGCTCAACCGCCGGAACGCCGGCCTTATAGGCGTACCCGCACCCCCAGCGCACGGAGGCCCCCGAGCACCGCGAGCGCTGCACCCACCCCCGCGACGACGACGAGCGGCTCCAGCGCGGACATCCCCTGGGTGCTGATGCGGCGCCACACCGCGAGCAGCAGGACCGCCCACGGCAGCAGGGCGAGGAGCGCGCCACCGGCGTACGCGGGGCGTCGGGCGACCAGGGCAGCCACGGCGGCGAGCAGGCCCGCTGCCAGCAGGACGGCCGCGGAGACGGCGAGATGGTGCGCGTACGCGTAATAGAAGAAGTCACGTACCGGAAACGGAGATCCGCCTGACAGCCACAGCGGGAGCATCGGCCCGCCGACCGCCGCCACCGTGCCGATGGCCGTCGCCGCGACGACCGCAGGCGACGGCCGGGACGGTGGCGCGGCCAGCACGAGCAGGCCCAGGACGGCCAGCGGGGCGAGCGCGGTCGACGAGGGCCGCTCCACGCCGGCATAGGGATAGGCGTTCGCGACCACATGGGGCAGCACGACTGCCGCCAGCGTCGCCGCGCCCAGGAGCGACCGGGCGAGCCGCGGGTGGCGCAGCAGCGACGCCGCGACGGCGAGCAGCCAGGCGGCGTACAGCAGCGGCCCGACCGTCAGGAAAGGTCCGAAGCCTGCTTCGCGAGTCGACGGAGGCGCCCAGGGCGGCAGCCACTCGCCGAGCAGCAGGAGCGCGAGGCAGAGCCCGGCGCCCGAGCCCAGCGCGGCCGTACCGGCCACCGCCCGCACCCGCCCCGGGACGACGTCGAGCAGCAGATGGAGGCGGGCGAGCAGCCCGTGGCCCAGGATGTCGCGCACGTCCGCGACGCTCACGGCCGACCTCCCCTCGGCGTCGGCCTGGTCCAGCAGCGTCCCCAGGACCGCGTCCGCGTGCCGGCGGCGCCACGAGGCGGGATAGGCGCGCAGGAGCCTGCGGTACGCCGCCTCGGGCCCCGCCGTCATGCCGGGGCCACGCGCGACCGCGCCGTCCGCAGCCGGGCGACGGCTCGGTCGGCGTTCTCGCGCAACCGCCGGGCCTCCAGCGTCAACGCCTGCTCCCCCTCGTCGGTCAGCCGGAAGTAGCGGCGGAGCCGGCCGTCGACCACCTGCTCGCCGCTGGAGGCCACCAGCCCCTCCGCGGCCAGCCGCTCGAGCGCGGCGTACAACGTCCCGGCTCGCAGCCGCACCCGTCCCTGCGACATCTGCGCCACCTCGGCGATGACGGCGTAGCCGTGCAGCGGGCCGCCCGCCAGTGCAGTCAGGATCAGGAACGAGGGCTCACGCATCTCCGTCGCGCCCATGCGTCGACCATAGTCAGACCATCGGCATATGGGAAGGGCTACTGCGACCATCGGGGCATGCACATCGCTCCCATGACCGCCGAGCACGCCGCGCAGGTCCTCGCGATCTACCAGGCCGGGATCGACGACGGCGACGCGACGTTCGAGACCGAGGCGCCGGACTGGGCGGCGTTCGACGCGGCCCGGCTGCCGGAGCACCGCTTCGTGGCCCTGGGGCCGGGCGGCGAGGTGGCGGGCTGGATCGCGTGCTCGGCCGTCTCGAGCCGGGCGGTCTACGCCGGGGTCGTCGAGCACTCGGTGTACGTCGCGCCGCAGGCACGCGGCATGGGCGTCGGCCGCGCGCTCCTGCACCAGCTCATCCGGTCGACCGAGGCGGCCGGGGTGTGGACGATCCAGTCCGGGGTCTTCCCCGAGAACACCGGGAGCCTCCGCCTCCACGAGCAGGCGGGCTTCCGGACCGTGGGCCGCCGCGAGCGGATCGGCTGCCACCACGGGCAGTGGCGCGACGTGGTGCTGCTCGAGCGTCGCAGCACCGTGGTCGGGAGCTGACGAAGGGCCCTCCGCCCCTCACTGCGTGACACCCCGGCACGCGCGATCGGACGCGTGCCATGCTGGCCCTGCACCTCTTGCGCGGCAAAGCAGATGAACCGGCGCGAGAGAGCACGGCCTGTTCATGAACCGCGGCCAGCGGCCGCGCAGTCTCTGGAAAGGATCCTTCCGTGAGTGCCTCCGACTTCGACGCCCCCACTGCCGCCATCGAGGACCTGACGGGCGACTACCAGCTGGACGTCGCGCACACCCGGATCGGGTTCGTCGCCCGGCACGCGATGGTGACCAAGGTGCGCGGCTCGTTCAAGGAGTTCGAGGGCCGCGCGCACCTCGACGCGACGGACCCGACGAAGTCCACCGCCGAGCTCACGATCAAGGTCGCCAGCATCGACACCGGCCAGGAGCAGCGCGACGCGCACCTGCGGACCAACGACTTCTTCGACGCGCCGTCCTTCCCCGACCTGACGTTCAAGAGCACGTCGGTGGAGAAGCTCGACGACACGACGTTCCGCATGACCGGCGACCTCACCGTCAAGGAGACGACCAAGCCGGTCAGCGTCGAGTTCGAGTTCACCGGCAGCGCAAAGGACCCGTTCGGCAACCTGCGGGCCGGCTTCGAGGGGCGCACGACGATCAACCGCAAGGACTGGGGCGTCAACTGGAACGCCGCGCTCGAGACCGGCGGCTTCCTCGTCAGCGACAAGATCGTGCTGGAGTTCGACATCTCGGCGGTCAAGCTCACGCCGACGCCCTGAGCGC
This sequence comes from Motilibacter deserti, assembly GCF_011250635.1. Classification (GTDB taxonomy): domain Bacteria; phylum Actinomycetota; class Actinomycetes; order Motilibacterales; family Motilibacteraceae; genus Motilibacter_A; species Motilibacter_A deserti. The sequence goes on along the minus strand of NZ_JAANNP010000008.1, from coordinate 74,930 downwards.
TCCCTCCACCGCGGCCGGCGGGCGGCGCTCGTCAGGCCGCGGTGCGGGGAGTGTGCCCCAGGCCGAGTGCCGTCAGACGGTGACCCCGTGCTTGCGCAGCCACGGCTGCGGGTCGACCGGCTTGTTGTCCTCGCGCACCTCGAAGTGCAGGTGCGGCCCGGTCGACAGGCCGGTGCTCCCTGCCTTGGCGACCGTGTCGCCCGGCTCTACGCGCTGCCCGGGCTTCACGAGCAGCTCGGAGGCATGCGCGTACATCGTCGTGATGCCGTCGCCGTGGTCGATCACGACAGTGTTGCCGTAGCCGCCCTGCCAGCCCGCCGACTTCACCACGCCGCTGCTCGCCGCACCGATGGAGCTGCCCATCGGCGCGGAGAAGTCGGTGCCGGTGTGCAGCTTGTAGACCCCGGTCACGGGGTGGGTGCGCATGCCGAACTTGCTCGTCACCCGGCCGTCGACGGGGCGCGTCCAGGCGTCGGCGGCCGTCGTCGCCCCGGGTGCGGTCGCGGCAGGTGCCGGCGCCACGGGTCCCGGCGCCACGGGTCCCGTCGTCACAGGCGCCGTCGCCGCGGATCCCGTCGCCCCGGGCCCTGCCACGCCCCCCGTCGGCGCGGCGGCCGAGACGGCGCTCTGCAGCGCCGCCGCGAACTGCGCACCCGAGCTGCTCCTGCCCGCGAACGACGCGGTGCCCGCAGCCGCGCTCGGAGCCGCCGGTGACGCACTGACCACGGTCGCCGCGACGGTCGGCCGGGAGAGCATCGCGAGCTGCGACTGGATGCCCGAGATGCGCGCCATCACGTTGCTCATGCCCGTCGACGCGCCCACGGCGGAGGTCTCCATGCCCCCGGTGTCGGCAGCCGCCGCCCACCACCTGAATGCCTCGGTGCAGACGGCCGCGCGGGTCAGTGCAGCCCGTGCACCACGGCGTGCCCCTTGCCCCGGCCGATCAGCGCGCGGTTGACCGGCACGGTCACGACGAACGCGACGGCCAGCGCGAACGCGAGCGAGCCCCAGAAGAGCGGGTCGGCGAGGCCGGCCTCCATCGCGTCGGGCACCGCGAGCAGCACCGCGTTGTCCACGAGCTCCATGGTCACGATCGACAGCGTGTCCGCGGCGAGCGCGACGCGTACCGCCTGACGCAGCGGCAGCCCGGAGCGCAGGACGGGACCGACGGTCAGCGCGTAGCCGAAGACGAACGCCAGCGCCACCGCCAGCGCGATCGAGGCGGCGTCCCCCCACCCCCACCAGGTGGCGAGGACCATGCCGAGCACTTCGCCGATCGCGCACCCGGTCAGGCAGTGCAACGTCGCCGACACGGCCATGCGGGTCAGGGCAGTCCCTGCGGGGGTGTGTCCGTGCGAACTGGCTGCGTGGTCCATGAGCACAACTCCTTCGCCTGTCGGGAGCGGAGGCTCCGCTCGTACTGATCGGAACATACCCCCCGGGGGTAAGTGGTGCAAGGCTGACGAGTGCCAGACGGCTCGACGCAAACCCGCCTCTCGATAGGGGTTGTGTGCGCCCGCACGTATGTGCCACTCTGTGCGTACGCACACATCACGGAGATGTGGCACCAGTCAGGAGGCAGTGAGATGTCCGTCCCCACCACCCTCACCTCGCCCGTCCGATCCCTCGCCGGAGTGACGCTCCCGGCCCCGGGCGCGTGGGCGATCGACCCCGGGCACGCCGACGTCGCGTTCGTCGGGCGGCACATGGTGTTCACGAAGGTCCGCGGCCGCTTCGTCGACGTCTCGGGCACCGTGACCATCGCCGAGGACCCGCGCGACTCCGCGCTCGAGGTCGTCATCGGCATGGCCAGCGTCGAGTCCGGCCTGAACGCGCGCGACGAGCACCTGCGCTCGGCGGAGCTGTTCGACGTCGAGAACTACCCCACCGCCACCTTCCGCAGCCGCTCGGTCGACTGGCACGGGACCAGCGGCACCGTCGACGGCGACCTCACGATCCACGGCGTCACCCGGCGCGTCCCGCTCGCGGTGACCTACGAGGGCTACGCCAAGGACCCGTGGGGCGGCGAGCGTGCGGTCTTCTCGGCCTCCACCAGCGTCAACCGGGAGGACTTCGGCCTGACCTGGAACATGGCGCTCGAGGCCGGCGGCCTGCTGGTCAGCAAGGAGATCTCCATCGAGATCTCGGTCGAGACCGTGCTGCAGCGATAGCCGAGGAGCGACCGTGCAACGACGAGCTAGGTTGCCGACGTGACCGACGCCCCCGAGCGCCCCCGCTCAGCATCGTCCCGCCGCAGCCGCGCGGAGCGGGAGGAGGGCGTCGACGCCTGGGCCAGCGTGCTCAAGGTGCACGCCGCCGTCGTGCCCGAGCTCGACCGACGGCTCCAGCAGGCGCACGGGCTGCCGCTGACGTGGTACGACGTGCTGCTCGAGCTGAACGCGGCCCCCGACCGCCGGCTGACGATGAGCGAGCTGGGCCAGCGAGCCGTCGTCAGCCGGACCCGGGTCAGCCGTGTCGTCGACGAGCTGGTCAAGGCCGGGCACGTCGAGCGGGCGGCCAACCCCAGCGACGGCCGGTCCGCGTACGCCGTGCTGACCGCGCAGGGCCGCGGCCTGCTCCGCGCGGCGGCCCCGACGTACCTCGCCGGCATCGAGGAGCTGTTCGGCCGCCACCTGGGCGACGAGGCGACGGCCGTGGCGACCGCGCTGAGCCGGGTCCTGGAGGCGGCGCGCGGCTGAGGCCCGGGTCGTGCACTGCGACGTCGTCGCAATGCACGACCCGTGCTTCAGCTGAAGCGCGATAGGCGAACCGGCCTACACCACTGCGCCGGAGTCCTGCGGCGACCTGCGCTCGACCGGCTTGCGGGCCGGCAGGGGCGCGGGCCACTGCCGCTCCAGGGCCGCCGCCAACGGCGAGGCGGTGAAGACGCTCGACCACGTGCCCACGACGACACCGGCCAGCAGCGCCACGGCGAAGTCGGTGAGCGAGTCGCCGCCCAGGACCGCCAGCGCAGCCAGGACGAACAGCACGCCCGCACCAGTGTTGATCGTGCGCGGCACGGTCTGCAGCACCGCCGTGTTCATCACCTCGCCCATCTCCCGGCGCCCCGCGAAGGCGCGCCAGGCCTCGCGCACCCGGTCGAACACCACGACCTTGTCGTTGACCGAGTAGCCGATGACGGTCAGCAGCGCGGCGAGGAACACCGCGTCGATCGGCTTGCCGAGCCAGGCGAAGAGCCCGACGACGAGCAGCACGTCGTGGAACATCGCGGTGACCGCCGACGCGGCGAACGTCCACCGGAACCGGACGGCCAGGTAGACCAGCTGGGCGGCGAGCGCCAGCACCAGCGCGATGAGCGCCTTGCGCTGCAGCTCCTCGCCCAAGCTGGGGCCGATCAGCTCGTCGCGCTCCTTCGTCACGGTCCCGCCCGCCGCCTCCAGGCTGCGCGCCAGCTCCTGCTCCTGGACGTTGGAGAGCTCGCCGGTGCGGACGGTGATACCGGCGTCGGACTCCTGCACCACCGCCCGCGGGAAGCCGGCGTCCGCCACGATGGACCGCGCCTCGTCGACGTCGAGCGGCTGGGCGGTGGAGTACTCCACCAGCCGGCCGCCGGTGAACTCCACGCCGAGGTCGAGCCCGCGCAGCCCGATGCCCGCCGCAGCCAGCACGACGAGCACCGCGCTGACGACAAGCGCGCCGCGGCGCCGGACTGCCGACCGCAGGACGTCCGGGTCGCGGCGCAGGAGGTACGTCCGGGCACGGCCGAGCGAGCCGATGCCGCTGCGCATCGGAGAGTCGCGCACCCCGCGCCGGACGACCGCCCACTCGGCGAGCACTCGGGTGACGATCAGCGCCGAGAACATCGAGGCGACCACGCCGATGACGAGGGTGACGCCGAAGCCGCGGACCGGGCCGCTGGCCAGGGCGAAGAGCAGCCCGGCCGCGAGCACCGTCGTCACGTTCGAGTCGAGGATCGCGCTCCAGGACCCGCGGAAGCCGCCGACGAGCGCGGCCCGCAGCCCGCGCCGGGGGGCTTGGGCGTACTCCTCCCTCGCTCTCTCGAACGTGAGCACGTTGGCGTCGACCGCCATGCCGATGGCGAGCACGAAGCCGGCGAGGCCGGGCAGGGTGAGCGTCGCCCCGAGCGCGACGAGGGCGGCGTACGCGATCAGCGCGTAGCCGAGCAGGGCGAGCGTCGCGAGCAGGCCGAGCAGCCGGTAGACCACGATGACGAAGAGCGCCGTGCCGGCCAGGCCGAGCAGGGCCGCCTTCCACGACGCCTCGATGGCCTCGTCGCCGAGGGTCGGGCCGACCGTGCGCTGCTCGATGACCTCCACCGGCACCGGCAGCGCGCCGCCCTTCACCAGCGCGGCCAGGTCCTTGGCCTCGTTCGCCGTGAACGACCCGGTGATCTGGGTGCTCCCGCCGGCGATGCCCGCGCCGCACGCGACGGACGTCTCGACCTGCGGGGAGGAGATGACGGCGTCGTCGAGCACGATCGCGATGCGCCGCTGCGGGCTGCCGTCCGGCTGGCAGGCCGCGTCGGCCGTCACCTGCTTCCAGGCGTCGTCACCGGCACCGTTGAAGTCGATGGTCACGACCCACGAGGTGCCGGAGAGCCCGTCGAGCTGGGCCGCGGAGTCGGAGATGCCCTCCCCCGTCAGCGCCGCGGGGCCGAGCCGCAGCTGCGCGCCGGACTCGTCGGGCAGCGTGAGCTCGCCCTCGGCCTGCTTGCCGGTGGAGCTTGGAGTCGGCGTCGGAGTGGCCGCCGTCCCGGTCGCCCCGGCCGTGGGCGCGGCTGCGTCGGTGGCCGCCGACGGAGCGCTAGTCGGTGCGGCGGACGTGGCCGTGCCCGACGGCGAGGGCTCCGCCGTCGGCGTGGCCGTGCCTGACGGCGTGGCCTCGGCGTTCGGCGTGGCCGCGGGCTGCTCCGCGAGGCCGAGCACGGGGTGGACCGTGAGCTGCGCCGTGCGGCCGAGAACATCGGCGGCATCGGTCGCGTCGGTCAGGCCGGGCAGCTCGACGAGGATGCGCGTGTCGCCGGAGCGGGTCAGGCTGGGCTCGGCGACGCCGAGCGCGTCGACGCGCCGGCGGAGGACTTCGAGGGCGCGGTCGGTGGTGTCCCGGCCGGCTTCGACCGTGTCCGTGGACTTGGTCTCGAGGACGATCTGGGTGCCACCGCGCAGGTCGAGGCCGAGCCGTGGCTCGCGCGTGAAGGCCAGGAAGGCCGCCGCGGCGAGCACGAGCAGGGCGAGGACCGCGCGCACGGCACGAGCGCGCGACACAAGGAGCTCCTAGGGGTGCGGATGGGTGCCCGGGAGGGCACACGTCCCGCCCAGGTCAGTGGGTTCTGGTGCTCCGTACGGCCGGCGGCCCGCGCGGGCGGTCGGCGGCCCCCACCCGCTGCGCGCGGTGCTCCTGGTCCTGCGGGCCGGCTGCGCCGCGGCGGGCCGCCGGCAGGACGAGCACCGCCCTCGCCGCGACCGTGCCGAGGGCGGCGGGGGAAGCGCCGGCGGCCCGCAGGCCCGCCACGACGACTGCGGCCGGCCGTGCCCCCACCAGGACGTCGCGCACGTGCCGGACGGCACCTGCGGAATGACGCACCGGCGCGGCGGTGTGCGTCGTGGCCGTCCCGACCCGTGACGGGGCAGCGGCCGACGCCGCCGCCGGGCCGGGCAGCCCCAGCACGCCGGCGAGCAGCCCGACGAGCGCGGCCAGCGTCCAGCGGGCCGCGCGAACGTGGGGACGGCCACCGGCCGGAGCCGGGGGCGTCCGGGCCGGGACGCTCACGATGACGACAAAGGTAGCCCGTCCCCGAGCTTCCGAAGATCAGAATCACGCTTGTGTGAAGCACGGTTCCGGCATCGAGCGAGCTCCGATCGCTGCCGCCGCTTAACGCGTTCGCCTTCCCCGACGGGCCGGGCTAGCGTGCCGGGGCATGACCGGACGGATCGTGCAGCGAGCGGGCCGTGCAGCGGCCTCCGCCCTGCCGTCCGCCCTGCCGTCCGCCCTGCTGCTGGCCCTCGCGGTGCTGCTCTCCGTGCTGCCTGCGTCCGGGGCCTCGGTGGCCCCCACCGCCGTGCCGGCTGGCTCCGCGCCGGCTGGCCTCGCGACGGCTGGCTCCGCGCCGGCCGGCACGCCCGCGGGCGTCACGTCGGCGGGGCAGCCGGGCTCGGCCGTCGGCGAGTGGGACCTCCGGGACCGGCCGGTGGCCGTGGCCGAGCGGCGGGCCGCGACGACGTACCCCGTCCTCCGTGAACAGCAGCTGCACCTGGCCGCGGCGCTGCCCGCGGCCCCGGCCCTTGCGGTCGGGCGCGGCCGTCGCCGCTCGACGCCGGGCGGCTCGGGAGGCACCGCTCGGCGGCGGCACGGGCCGCACCGGCGTCGGGCGCCGCCGCGCGCGAGCTGACCGCTCACCGCGGTCCCGCGCCGTCCCCGCGGAGCGCCCCCGGCGCACGCGACCCCGCAACGCCTTGACCTGGAGCCCTCATGCCTGTGTACGCCCTGTCCCCGCGCGTCTCCCCGGCTGTGCCTGCCTGCCCGCAGCCCACGACCGACGACCTCGCGGCCCTGCGCGCGCTGCTGGAGGCCGCGCGCGCCGACCGTCGCCACTCCCTCGCCGTCGCGGGCCCCTCGCCCCAGGACGACCCCGTCGGCGTCGCCGCGCTCGCCGCCGAGGCCCGCGACCTCGCCGAGATCGAGGCTGCGCTCGCCCGCATGGACGCCGGCACGTACGGCCGGTGCACGTGCTGCTCTGCGGCCATCCCGCTGCCCCGGCTCGAAGCGCGGCCGCAGGCCCGCGGCTGCGCCGGCTGCCCCAGGGCCGAGCGGGTGGGCGGGTAGCCGTGGCGTCGTTCCCGCGCCATCGGCGGGCGACGGCGCTCGCGCTCGACCTCGGCACGTCCCGCACCCGGCTGGCGGCCCCCGACGGCACGACTCTGCTCGACGAGCCGACCCTGGTTGCGTTCGACCGGCGCGGGAACGCCGTCGCCGCAGGGTGGGCGGCGTGGCGGGCGGCGAGCGCGGGGCCGGCGCGGCTCTGCCGTCCGGTACGCCGCGGCCGCGTCGAGGAGCCCGCGCGCGCCGTGCAGCTCCTGCGGCTCCTGCTCGCCCAGGCCCGGGTTCCCGCACCGTCGGCGGTGGCGGTCGGCGTGCCCGCGCCGGGCCGGGCGTACGACGCCGGCGTGCTGCGAGCCGTCGTGGCCTCCGCGACCGGCGCCGACGTCACGGTGGTGGACTCGCTGCTAGCGGCAGCGGCGGGCACCGAGGCCATCGCGGTCGACGACAAGCCCGAGCTGCTGCTCGACGTCGGGGCCGGGCTCGTCGAGGTGGGCGCGGTCGGCGCGGGCTACGTCACCGCGAGCGTCGGTGCGCCGGTGGGGGCCGGGGACTACCTGGACCAGCCGGAAACTCTGCTGCGCCCGCTGTGTCGCGCGGTGCAGAGCGTGCTCGACGGGGTCCCGCCCACGGTCGCCGGCGATCTGGTGGCGCGGCCCGCCCGGCTGGTCGGCGGCGGGACGCTCCTGCCGGGGCTGGTCGACGGCGTGGCCGCCGCGTGCCGGCTCGACATGCACGTCCCGCCCGACCCGAGAGATGTGGTCGTCGGCGGGCTGGCGCGCTGCCTGCCGGCTCCCGAGCGGACGCTCTTCGGCCTGGCCGGCGGCGGGCGCAGGTAGACAGGCGGTGGTCAGCCCTTCCACGGTGGGCGCCGACCGTGGCAGCCCCGGCGGTGGGCGCCAACCGGGGGCCAGCCTCGACTGTGGGCGCCCGCAGGGCCAGCCCTCGACCGTGGGCGCCCGCGGGGCCAGCCCTCGACCGTGGGCGCCCGCGGGGCCAAGCCCTCGATGTCGGCGCCCCGGCGGGCGCCGGCCGTGGGCGGTGAGCGCCGCCGGGACCAACCGTGGCGGCGGGCACCGGCCGGGCCCGGCCTTGAGCTATCCAGTGGGCCGGTCAGCCCGCGGCGAGGAACGGGTAGTCGGTGTAGCCCTGCGCGCCGTTCGCGTAGAACGTGGTCGCGTCCGGCTCGTTCTCGTCGTGCTCGCCGCGCCAGCGCTCGACGAGGTCCGGGTTGGCGATGGCCGCCCGCCCGACCGCGACCGCGTCGGCGTGCGCGGCCTCGATCAGCTGCACGGCCTCGGCCCGCGTGGTGACACTGCCGAAGCCGCTGTTCGCGATCAGCGGGCCGTTGAACCGACGGCGCAGCTCCTGCACGAGGTCACCGCCGGGCTCGCGGTGCAGCACGGAGAGATAAGCGAGCCCGAGCGGGCGCAGCTGGTCGACGAGGCCGCCGTACGTCGCCAGCACGTCGTCGCGGTCGGTCTCGAGCGCGCCCTGGATGTTGTGCTCGGGCGAGATCCGCAGCCCGACCTTGCCGGCGCCGATCGCCTCGGCGACGGCCGTCACGACCTCGACCACGAAGCGCGCCCGGTTCTCCGGCGAGCCTCCGTACTCGTCCGTGCGCTGGTTCGACGCCGGAGAGAGGAACTCGTGCAGCAGGTAGCCGTTCGCGCCGTGGATCTCCACGCCGTCGAGCCCGGCCGCGACCGCACGTCGCGCGGCCGCGACGAAGTCGTCGCGCACCCCGCGCGCCTCCTCCGCCGTGAGGGCGTGCGGCACCGGGTACGGCTGCTTGCCCTTCTCGGTGTGGCCCTCACCCTCGATGGCGATCGCGCTGGGCGCCTCGACCCGGCGGCCGCCGTTGACGTCCGGGTGCGTGACCCGGCCGCCGTGCATGACCTGCATGACGATCTTGCCGCCACGGGCGTGCACGGCCTCGGCCACGCGTGCCCAACCAGCCTGCTGCTCGTCGGTGACGATGCCGGGCTGCCCGACGAAGGCCTGGGACTCGAAGCGGGGGTAGGTCCCCTCGGTGATGATGAGCCCGATGCTCGCGCGCTGGGCGTAGTGCTCGACGAGCAGGTCGTTGGGCACCCCGGACGCGCCGGCGCGCATGCGGGTGAGCGGCGCCATGACGACGCGGTTGGCCAGGTCGATGTCGCCGAGCGTGACAGGAGAGAAGAGATCCACGGCGGGCGGGAACGCCGCGCATCGCAGGCGGAATTCCGCCCGCACCTGCTCGTGCGGCCGACGTCACACGACCGGTCGAGCCGGTCGATCGCGGCCGGCTGCCCAGCGGGCGCGATCGTCAGCCGGCTCGCGGTAGCGCGCAGCCAGCTGGGGCCGGCTCGCCCGCCGCAGCTCGGCCTCGGCGGCGGTCAGCCGGTCCACCGCCGTGGGGTCGTTGAGCCCGGGGGCACAGACGACCTCGCCGGTTCGCAGCGCGGCCAGCGACGCGGTCACGACGTCCTCGGCGCTCATGGCCCCGGGCTCGTCGCCGCGCGCGAGCAGCGCCTCGTCGGGCACGGGCTCGGTCCCGCTCGTGAGGTGGAACTCGGTCGAGGTGTAGCCCGGGCAGCACGCCTGCACGGTCACGCCCGTGCCGCGCAGCTCCTCCGCGAGCGTCCGGCTGAAGGCCACGACGAAGGCCTTCGTCCCCGCATAGGTCGCCCGGTGCGGCAGCGGGCCGGGCGGCAGCGCGCCCGAGAAGGCGAGCAGGGAGGCCACGTTGACCACCGCCCCGCTTCCCCGCGCGAGCATCGCGGGCACCGCAGCCCGGCTGAGCAGGGTCAGCGCGAGAACGTTCAGCGAGACGACCTGCTCGAGCACCTCGGGCTCGGCCTCGGCGAACGGGCCGTAGCCGGACAGGCCGGCGTTGTTCACCAGCAGCGACACGTCCCGCCCGGCAGCTCGCTCGGCCACGGCCGCCCTGCCCTCCGGCCCCGCAAGATCGGCGACGAGCGTCTCCACCCGGCCCGTCCCCGACGTCCGCAGGTCCCCGGCGAGCGCGTCGAGACGGCTCGCGCGACGGGCGACGAGCACGACGTCCTGGCCGGCGGCGTGCAGCCGGCGGGCGTACACCTCACCGATGCCGCCCGAGGCTCCGGTCACGAGAGCGGTCCCACTGGCCCAGGTCATCGGTCGTGCGTGCCCGGAGCTCGGCGCACGAAACAACGCGGCGCCTTGACGTACCAGCCGCTGTTGATGTGACATACCGGCATGACACCAGTCGCGGTCGATGTGACGGTCGGCTCGTCGGGGGAGCTGCCGGTCGAGGCCGCAGCACTGCTCCCGGTGATCGCGGACCCGATGCGCTGGCAGATCCTGACCCTGCTGGCCGGTGAGCAGCTCTGCACGACGCACCTGCAGGACCTGCTCGGCGCCAAGCAGGCCCTGGTGTCGCACCACCTCAAGACGCTGCGCGAGGCCGGGCTGCTCGACACCGAGCCCTGTGGCCGGTTCACCTACTACCGGCTGCGCCCTGGCGCGCTGGACGGGCTCGCCGCCGCGACCGGCGAGCTCGCCGCGGCCAGCCGCGCTCAACCCTCGCGCCGGGCCTGCTAGCCCACCCCACGCCACCGCTACCACCGCGCCAAGGCCGTCGGCGCGCCCGCGCCGACGGCTCATCGCCGCACGCCTTCGTGCGTGCACGGAAGGACCACGCATGAGCGACCTCGTCGCCGAGGCTTCCGTTCGGGACGAGGACACGCCCGTGCTCGCGCGGCTGTCGACGCTCGACCGCTTCCTGCCCGTCTGGATCCTGGCCGCGATGGCCGCCGGGCTGCTGCTCGGCCGCACGATCGACGGCCTGGACGACGCCCTCGACACGGTCAAGCTCGGCTCGGTCTCGTTGCCGATCGCCCTCGGACTGCTGCTGATGATGTACCCGGTGCTGGCCAAGGTCCGCTACGGCGAACTGCACACCGTCACCGGCGACCGCAGACTGCTCGTCTCGTCCCTGGTGCTCAACTGGCTGGTCGGCCCCGCGCTGATGTTCGCGCTGGCGTGGGTGTTCCTGCCCGACCACCACGCCTACCGCACGGGGCTCATCATCGTGGGGCTTGCCCGCTGCATCGCCATGGTCCTGATCTGGAACGACCTGTCCTGCGGCGACCGGGAGGCGGCCGCCGTCCTCGTCGCCATCAACAGCGTCTTCCAGATCGTCGCCTTCGCCGCCCTCGGCTACTTCTACTTGCACACGCTGCCCGGCTGGCTCGGGCTCGAGCAGTCCGAGCTCGACGTGTCGATGTGGGAGATAGCCAAGTCGGTGTTGATCTTCCTCGGCATCCCGCTCCTTGCCGGCTTCCTCACCCGCACCCTCGGCGAGAAGCGGCTCGGCCGCGCCGGCTACGAGACCCGCGTGCTGCCCCGCATCGGCCCGTTCGCGCTCTACGGGCTGCTCGTCACCATCGTCGTGCTTTTCGCGCTGCAGGGCGACACCATCACCAACGAGCCCGGGGACGTCGCCCTCATCGCCGTTCCGCTGCTCGTCTACTTCGGGGTCATGTGGGCCGGGTCGCTAGCGCTCGGGCGCTGGATCGGGCTCGGCTACGCCCGCTCGGCGACTCTCGCATTCACGGCCGCCGGCAACAACTTCGAGCTGGCCATCGCCGTCGCCATCGGCGTCTTCGGCGTCACCTCCGGGCAAGCGCTCGCCGGGGTCGTCGGCCCGCTGATCGAGGTTCCCGTTCTTGTCGCCCTGGTCTACGTCTCGCTCTGGGCTCGCAGGTTCTTTCCCGACTCGGGCGCCCGTGGCGCCGCCGTCGCCGAGACCAGGAGCACGAGCTGACCGACACGGCAGTGGCCACCGGAGGGGCTAGCCGCGCAGGAGCAACGATCGGTCCGAGCGCGGGCTCAGAGGGCGTTCAGGCACGGCAAGGCACATAAACCCGTGAGGGCGGCCCCTCGCGGTAGGACTTGCCACCGTTCTCGAGACCCCCCACGGCTCGGGGCACCTCGCGCGCCCGGCACACCACCCCATGGGGCCCGCCCCCCTCAGGCACCTGTGACGAGACACCCCAGCCGCTCACAACCGGTTCGCCGAGACTCCGGCTCCCGCAGAGCATCCCTCCCGCCAGGCCCCCGTCCCGCCGAATCCCCGGCTCCACCAACACGCGTTCCGGAAGGCTCACCATGTCCCACAAGCCCAGCGTCCTGTTCGTCTGCGTCCACAATGCCGGCCGCTCCCAGATGGCCGCCGGCTTCTTGACGGCTCTCGCCGGGGACGACGTCGAGGTCCGCTCTGCCGGCTCCGCACCCAAGGACACAGTCAACCCGGCGGCGGTCGAGGCCATGGCCGAGGTCGGCATCGACATCTCGGGCCAGACTCCGAAGATCCTCACCGCCGACGCCGTGCAGGCCTCCGACGTCGTCATCACCATGGGCTGCGGCGACACCTGCCCCGTCTTCCCGGGCAAGCGCTACCTCGATTGGGAGCTCGCGGACCCCGCCGGCAGGGGCGTGGAGGCTGTACGCCCCATCCGCGACAAGATCCGCACCCTGGTCGAGGAACTGCTCGCGGAGCTGTTGCCGGCGCGCGCCGCGCGCGGCTGACTCCGAGGCACGCCCGCTGACCTCTAGGGCCGGCGGGCCACAGTGCCCGGCACGCAACGGTGACGATCCGTCCCGTCGATCGCTCGAGGCGTGCCTGGTGCGACGAGAGGCCCGCACGGTCACGGCGACGATCGACCACCCGATTCATCAAAGCGGTCGCAGGCATGTGGGGGAAGGGGCGGGCCAGGCCGCGTCGTCCAGCGCCAGCGGCCGGACCGTCCCGCCGGCGGCGACGAAGACGCCGCGGACGCGGATGCTGTCCTGGCCGCGCAGCACGCGGTTCCACGCGCGGTCGCCGGCTGTCACTCTCGGGGAGCCGCCACGGACGAGGATCGCGACGACGCCGCAGTCCGGCGCGCCCTGCGTCGGCGCCGCCATCACGGTGGCGAGAGCCGGCGCGAAGCCCTCGTCGGGAAGCTCCGGTATGTCGTCGATCGGAACGACGAGGGGCATCAACCGGTCGTGGGCATCGAGCCAGGTGAGCGCGAGGGTCCGCCCGCCGGTGTCGACATCGCGGCCGAACTGGGTGGCGAGAGCCAGCAGGGCCTCGTCGTCGTGGATGTGGTCACCGGCGGTGAGGGTCACTGTCGTCATGAGGCCTGACCATGCCCGTGCCGGGACATCGGGTGTCCACGCTGTCCACAGGCGACCTTCCGAGTGCGGCCGCGAGCACGCCACTGTCCACTGACCGTGTTGAAAACCGGACGCATCCCGCCCTGAGCGAGCGGCGGCCGTCGCGACGCCGTCCGCTGCATGGGGCCTCGCCTCTCAGAAACCACGCGTGCCACGACTGCGCCGAAGGTGGCGGCGCTGGCGAACGTTGGACGCGAAGGGGCTGCGTCACGCATCATTGGCACTCGGAACTGTCGAGTGCCAGGCCCGTCGCGGCGGGCACGGGGTGGAGGAGGAAAGCGTGCCGACCTACCAGTACGCGTGCACGGAGTGCGACCACCGGTTCGAGGCGGTCCAGTCGTTCTCCGACGAGGCGCTCACCGAGTGCCCGGCGTGCCAGGGGCGGCTGCGCAAGGTCTACTCCGCCGTCGGCGTGGTGTTCAAGGGCTCCGGCTTCTATCGCACGGACAGCCGTTCCTCCGGCTCGAGCTCGGGCAGCGGCTCGAGCAAGGACAACTCCTCGAGCTCGTCGTCGGAGTCCAAGAGCTCGTCGTCGGACTCCACGAGCAGCGCCACGAAGGACTCGAGCTCGTCCAGCTCGAGCGCGAGCTCCACCTCCAGCAGCTCGTCCTCGGGCAGCTCGTCCTCGGGAACGTCCGCCGCCTGAGCACCGGCCTGTGGACGCAGCAGGCTGCGTCCACAGGCGCCCGCGCAACGGGCCCTGGCGGCTCGCCGCGCCGCTAACGTCCGGCGGGTGCAGGTTCCCGATCGTCCCGCCGGTCCACCTTCCGCCCACAGGTCTCGCGGCGGAGTCGACGGACTATGCCGTGTCGGCAGCCCTCGCGTGGACGTGCCCCGCGCGAGCAGGCTCCGCTCCGCCGCGCCCCGCGTGAGCCGGCTCCGCTTCGGCGCGCCCCGCGCGAGCCGGCTCCGCTTCGGCGCGCCCCGCGCGAGCCGGAGCCGCTTCGGCGGGGTCAGCGCCGACAGCGGCCGCGCCGGCGGGGGCCGCGCGGAAAGGGGCCGCGCCGTGCGGCTTCCCGCCAGCACTCCGCGCGCGAGCGGGCTGCGCGTCGGCGCGTCGACGCCGTGAAGTCTCTGCTGCGTCGGGCCCGCCGCCGGCTCTCCTGGCACCGCCGGCCCCTCGCCGCCTTGTGCGCCGCGGCAGCGACCGCGTGCGCTCTGCTCGCCCTGGCGCCCCCGGCACCTCCGTCAGCGACGCTGCTCGTGGCCGCACGCGACCTCCCGGCCGGCTCGGTGCTCGGCTCGAGCGACACCCGCACGGTCCAGGTGCCGCCGACGACGGTCCCGGCCGGCGCCCTCGAAGCCGCCGCGGCCACTGGTCGCGAGCTGGCGTCTCCGGTACGCCGGGGCGAGCCGCTCACCGACGTCCGCGTCGTCGGAGCGGCGGGCCTGGGCCGTGCGGCGGGGCCGGGTCGGGTGGCCGTGCCGGTACGCCTCGCCGACGACGCGACGACCGCCCTCCTGCAGGTCGGCGACCGCGTCGACGTCGTCGCCGCGGGCACCGGCCCGAGCGGGGAGGCTGCGCAGGCGCGGACGGTCGCGTACTCCGCACGCGTGCTCGCCCTGCCGGACGCCCCGTCCGCCGGCGCCGGGCTGCTTCCCACCGACGGTGGCAGGGCCGGGCTCGTCGTGCTTGCCGCCTCGCCGCCCGAGTCGCTGGCCCTCGCCCGGGCCGCGGTCAGCGGCCGACTATCCGTCGTGCTCGTGGGGCAGGAGGGCACCAAGATCCCATGATCGAGGAGGGCGCATGCTCAAGGGCTTCCGCGACTTCATCCTGCGGGGCAACGTCATCGACCTGGCCGTCGCCGTCGTCATCGGCTCAGCCTTCACGGCGCTCGTCACCTCGGTGGCCAACGCCGTGCTCAAGCCCCTGATCGGCGTCTTTCTCGGCGGTAGCACGACCGATGTCGGCGGCCAGACGACGTGGAACGGCCAAACCTTCGACTGGGCGGCTGTCATCAACGCCGCCATCGCGTTCCTCGTCACCGCCGCGGTCGTCTACTTCCTCGTCGTGCTTCCCACCAAGAAGCTGCTCGAGCGGCTGCAGCGCGGTGAGACCCCTCCCCCGGCCGCGGTGCCCGAGGACCTCGTCGTGCTGCGCGAGATCCGCGACCTGCTCCGCACCCAGCAGGAGGGCGCGGCGGGCACGGGAAAGGCGCTGTGAACGAGGCGGAGCGCCATGGCTGCGGCCACGCCCGGCACAGGCGGCCCTGCCCGGCACACACGGCCTGCCCGACGTGCACGGTTCTGCCCGGCACACACAGCCCTGCCCGGCACATTCGGACCAGTGAGCATGGCCGAGCCCATCGAGCTCGGCCAGGCCGGGTCAGCCAGGCGGAGCCGTCGGGGGGACGACTGCCTTCGTAGCTGGCGAAGCTCTCAGCGTCCGAGCCGACCGCGAGCGCGGCCTCAGCCGCCGTGGTGCGGAGGGCGCTCGCGCAGGATCCGCTCGTCGTCGTCCCGGCCGGCCGGGAGGTCGCCCCACCCCTCGTCCGCCTCGTCCTGGGTCGTGTCGGGCAACACCGGCTGCTCACTCACGAAGCCAGCGTACGGGCGAGGCGGCGCCCCCCTCACGAGCCGCGCCCGGTCGCCCTGCGACCCTCGACCCACGACACCGGCGCCACCTGCGCCGTTGCAGCCGCTACCACCAGAGACCGCGGAAGGACCGCCTCATGCCAGTGATCGTCCTGCTCCGCCACGGCGAGACCGAGTGGTCGCGCGCCGGCAAGCACACGAGCACGACGGACCTGCCGCTCACACCGCGCGGCGAGGACCAGGCCCGCGCCGCGGCACCCGGCCTGGTGCGCTTCGACTTCGGCCTGGTGCTCAGCAGCCCCCGCCAGCGGGCCCGGCACACAGCCGACCTCGCGGGCCTGCAAGCCGAGGTGGAGCCAGGGCTCGCCGAGTGGGACTACGGCGACTACGAGGGACGCCGGACGGTCGACATCGTGGCCGAGCGCGGCAGCTGGAGCCTGTGGGAGGACGGCGTGCCCGGCGGCGAGACGGCCGAGCAGGTCGCCGCCCGGCTCGACGCCGTGCTGGACCGGGCGCGGCTCGTGCTCGAGGAGGGCAGGGACGTCTGCCTCGTCGCGCACGGTCACTCGCTGCGGGTCGTCGCGGCACGTTGGCTCGGGCTGCCGGCGCAGGACGGGAAGTACTTCCGGCTCGACACCGCGACGCTGTCGCAGCTCGGGCTCGAGCACGGCCGCCCGGTGCTGCAGGCGTGGAACGTGCCGTCGACGGAGCCCGAGGCTCTGCAGTAGGAGCTCCGGCTCAGCGGCCGCGGCGACGGCACGACCCCCGCGCCGACGCAAGCGTGCGGCAGACACGGCGGGGCGCCCACGATCCCGCAGCGAAACGACAGCGCCCGGGCACGCGCAGGAGAACCTGCGGTGCCCGGGCGCTGCCCGTGCGCGAGGGGTGCGGTCAGGCCACCCGGCCGTAGCTCACGTTGGAGCTCCAGGCCTTGTTCTTGCCGACCGGACGGCTCGGGTTGCTGGCCTCGTACCAGTAGCCGCTGCCCGCGTAGATCGCGACATGGCTGGTGCGCCCGCCCTTGCTGACGAACACGAGGTCGCCGGGGCGCACGGCCGAGCGGCTGATGCGGGTCACGCGCTGCTTGATCGCACCGGACGAGTGCGGCAGCGAGACGCCGAGCTTGCCGTAGACGTAGCTCACGAAGCCCGAGCAGTCGAAGCCGCGCGGGGACATGCCGCCGTAGCGGTAGGGGGCGCCGGCGTACTTGCGCGCCTCGGTCAGCACCAGGTTGCCGAAGCCGGCCGAGCCGGGCTTGAGCGCGCTCGTGCGGCTGGCCTTGGGCTTGCGGTAGGGCACGCCCAGCGCGGCCCACGTCTTGGCGTCGACGACGCCGGTCTGCTTGATGCCGGCGGCGGCCTGCAGGCGCTTGACGGCGCGGACCGTGGCGGTGCCGTAGACGCCGCTCGGCTTGACGCCGAGGCGACGCTGCACCCAGAGGACGGACCCGCCGCGCGTGCTCTTGCCGACGGTCGGGTGCGCCATGACGACCGGGGTCTTCGTGGGCGAGTTGACGAGGAGCTTCGCGGCGACGCTGCGGCCCGTGGCGGCCTTGGCCTCCTTGACCGGCAGGCCGGCCTTCGGGGCGGTCGCGGCCGAGGCGGCGGTCGCCATCGGGGCCGCGAGAGTAGCGACGGCCACGGCGGGGACGACCGCGAAGCGAGCAGCGGTGGCGGCGCGCGAACCGGCCTGGCTCGGGCGGCGGTGCAGGCCGGGACGGCGAGCAGCGTCGGACAGCACGGCGGCATGCGACAAGGAAGGGTCCTTCTCCGACGCCTGCGAGGTGAGCTGTCGGGTTCGGGTTGGGAAGATCACCCGGCCGTGAAGATTCACGGCTTCACCCCAAGGGCACTCCTGGGTGGAGCGCCCGCATCACGTGGGTCCCCCGCTCCTGCCAAACGGTGTGTCGATCCACCGACTCGCACGCGGGGCAGGACTCGGCGTCCGCGTGAGAGCGCCCCAGCCGGTCTGCCGGGGCAGGAGAAAGTTACGGGACGGTCACGTGGCGCGTCCAGCTCCCGCGGCACATGGGGAAACGTGGCCCCCGTCACAGCGGGATGTGGATAGTGCGCGACGACTAGATGACGATGGGGCCAACGGCCCGTCATACGACGGCAAAGTCCAGCCCCCGGAACGTCGCACGCCCCCACCCGAGGGGCAGGGGCGCGCGGTCACGCTGCGGGTGGCGGGCCGGAAGGGCCCGCGTCTTCAGGCCTCGGCGCCGGACTCCGGCATCGCAGCGACCTCGGCCAGGCCGTGCGCCTCGAGCCCCTGGCCCTGGCCGTCGGGCGTCGGCTCGCCGGCGGAGCCGGGCGCGACGAAGACGTGGGCGGCGACGGAGTCGGCCAGCTCGGTCGCCTCGCCCCCGGAGCCCACGAGCACGGCGGACTCGAGCCGGCGGACCGTGACGACAGCGCCGGGGCGCACCCCGGTCCGGCGCAGCGTCGCCAGCGCCTCCGCGTCGGTCTGCACGGGCTCGCCGATCCGGCGGACCACCACCGAGCGGGCCTCGCCCGGCCGGGCCGCCGACGGCAGCGGGACCAGCCCGTCGAGGAACCCCTCGTGCGGGTCCTCGTCCCCGAGCTCCTCGAGCCCCGGGATGGGGTTGCCGTACGGCGAGTGCGTCGGGTGGTCGAGCACGTCGAGCAGCCGCCGCTCGACCGCCTCGCTCATCACGTGCTCCCAGCGGCAGGCCTCGGCGTGCACGTGCTCCCAGTCCAGGCCGATGACCTGGATCAACAGGCATTCGGCCAGCCGGTGCTTGCGCATGACCCGCACGGCCGTGGCCTGCCCGACGTCGGTGAGCACGAGCCGGTTGCCCTCCCCGAGGTCCACCAGGCCGGCGCGGTGCATGCGGGCCACCGTCTGGCTCACCGTGGGACCGCTCTGGCCGAGACGCTCGGCGATCCGCGCCCGCATCGGGGGCACGCCCTCCTCCTCCAGCTCGTAGATGGTCCGGAGGTACATCTCGGTCGTGTCGATGAGGTCGCTCACGCCCTCAATTGTGCCGCTGCCCGGCTCGGGATGCCGCGATCACCGTGCACGCCTAGGGTCGGGCCCGATGGCGACACCGGCGACGGCAGTGATGTGGTTCCGCCGCGACCTGCGGCTCCGCGACAACCCGGCCCTGCGCGCGGCCCTGTCCGCCGGCCCGGCCATCGCGCTCTTCGTCGTGGACCCCGCCCTGTGGGGGCCCGCCGGGGCCCCCCGCCGGGCCTGGCTCTCACGCTCGCTCCGGGCGCTCGACGCCGCGCTGGACGGCCGGCTGGTCGTACGCCACGGCGACCCCGCCGAGGTCGTGCCCGCCGTGGCCCGCGAGGCCGCGGCCGGCTCGGTCCACGTCGCCGCCGACTTCGGGGTGCTCGGACGGCGCCGTGACGCCGGCGTCGAGGAGGCGCTGCGCGGCCTCGACGTCCCGCTCGTGCGCACCGGGTCGCCCTACGCCGTTGCGCCGGGGACCGTGCTGACCAAACAGGGCGAGCCGTTCCGCGTCTTCACCCCGTTCTCCCGCGCCTGGGCCCGCGAGGGCTGGCCGCCGCCCGTGCACGCCCCGCGGGCGCCGCGCTGGGTGGAGCTGCCGAGCGACGGCGTGCCTGCAGAGCCGGAGCTGGACGGGATGCAGCTGCCCGAGGCGGGCGAGGAGGCGGCGCTGGCGCGCTGGCGGCGCTGGCGCGAGCGCGGGCTCGGGGCGTACGCGGACAGCCGTAACCGGCCCGACCTCGACGGCACGTCCTCGCTGTCGGCCCACCTGAAGTACGGCGAGGTCCACCCCCGCACCCTGCTGGCCGACCTCGCGAAGCACCCGGGCGAGAGCGCGGACCGCTTCCGCACCGAGCTCTGCTGGCGCGACTTCTACGCCGACGTCCTGTGGCACGCGCCGCACACGGCCCGCGCGCCGCTCAACCAGCAGGTCGGCGCGATCCGTTACGACACCGGCCCGGCCGCCGACGCGGCCTTCGCGGCCTGGGCGCAGGGGCGTACGGGCTATCCGATCGTCGACGCCGGGATGCGCCAGCTGCGCGCCGTCGGCTGGGTGCACAACCGCGTCCGCATGATCGTCGCGTCATTCCTCGTCAAGGACCTGCACGTGGACTGGCTGCGCGGGGCCCGCCACTTCATGCACTGGCTGCGCGACGGCGACCTCGCCTCCAACAACGGCGGCTGGCAGTGGGTCGCCGGAACCGGGACGGACGCGGCGCCGTACTTCCGCGTCTTCAACCCGGTGACGCAGGGCAAGAGCTTCGACCCCGACGGCGAGTACGTCCGCAGGTACGTCCCGGAGCTGCGCGGGGTGGCGGGAGGCGCCGTCCACGAGCCGTGGCTGCTGCCCGGGGGACTGCCTGCGGGCTACCCCGAGCGTGTCGTCGACCACGGCGAGGCACGGGCGGAGGCGCTGCGCCGTTATGAGGAGACCCGCACCGGCGCCCGCACTTAACGAACCGGCAACAAGCGTTGACGGGACTCGGTACGCCTGCTTAGCTCCCCGCTGCTGACAACGGTGTCAGGCGCGAGCCCGGCGTCGTCAGCGCCCGCTCCCCGGCTGCGTGCCGGGGTGCCATGTTCCTGTTGCCGAAGGGATCAGGTGGCCCCCTTGACCTTGCCCACACCATCCGGGCGGCTCCCGCACGCGGGGCGCCGCACCGCTGCGGGCCTCGCGGCCGCGGCGCTCTGCGCGACGTCGCTGGCGACGACTGCCGTCGCCGGGGCGCCCGCCGCCTCCGCCGCCGAGCCGGGCGGCAGCTTCTCCACCTCGTTCGAGGACGCCGGCCCCGCACTGACCTGGTCGAACACCGTCGAGACCGACGCCTCCGGCGCGCGCCGCACGGCCAACGTGGTCGGCCCCTCCGGCTCGGGCTACGCGGGCAGCGTCAACGAGACGGTCAACCAGATCACCGCCAGCGGCGAGAACGCGCCCAACGAGGGCAAGGAAGGCGCCGTCGACGGCGACCCGGCCTCGAAGTGGCTCGCCTTCTCCAAGCCCAGCGTGGCCGCCCCGGTGTGGCTGCAGTACCGCCTGTCCAAGCCCGCGGTCGTCGTGAAGTACGCGATGACGTCCGGCAACGACGAGCCCGGCCGCGACCCGCGCGACTGGACCGTGCAGGGCTCGAACGACGGCACCAACTGGACGGTCCTCGACACCCAGACGGGGCAGACCTGGCCGGCCACTCCCCGCGGCCAGCGCCGTGAGTTCACGATCGCCAACACCCAGGCGTTCACCTATTACAAGCTCAACATCACGAACAACAACGGCGCGACGATCTTCCAGCTCGCCGACTTCCTGCTCTCGGACGGCAGCACCACGCCGCCGCCCGCGGGCGACATGCGCACGCAGATCGGCTCCGGCCCCACCGCCGGCTACAACATCAAGCCGCGCGTCGGCTTCACCGGCCTCAAGGCCCTGCAATACACGGGCACCGTCCTGGAGAAGGGCCGCGGCTACTCCTGGAACAAGGTCCAGGACGTCGACGTCCCGGTCGTCGCGACGACGCAGCTGTCCTACAAGATCTTCCCCGAGCTGACCGACCAGGACCTGCGCTACCCGAGCCAGTACGCCTCGGTCGACCTGAAGTTCACCGACGGCACCTACCTCAGCCAGCTCGGCGCCGTCGACCAGCAGTTCGCCAAGCTCGACCCGGTGTCGCAGGGGACGTCGAAGACGCTCTACGCGAACCAGTGGAACTACAAGTACTCCACGATCGGCGCCGTCGCTGCGGGCAAGACGATCGACGAGATCCTCGTCGCCTACGACAACCCGAACGGCCCGGCGAAGTTCGGCGGGTGGATCGACGACATCACCGTCGAGGCCGAGCCGGCGCGCAACACCTCGACGCGTCCCTCGGACTGGGTGCTGACGACGCGCGGCACGAACTCCTCGGGCAGCTTCTCGCGCGGCAACAACTTCCCCGCCGCCCTCGTGCCGCACGGGTTCAACTTCTGGACCCCGCAGACGAACGCAGGCTCCACCGGCACGTTCTACTCCTACGCGAGCGCCAACAACGCCGACAACCTGCCGGTGATCCAGGCCTTCGCGGCCAGCCACGAGCCGAGCATCTGGATGGGTGACCGCCAGACGTTCCAGGTGATGCCCTCGGCCGCCAGCGGCGTGCCGAGTGCGAACCGCACCACGCGCCAGCTCGCCTTCCGCCACGAGAACGAGGTGGCGAAGGCGCACTACTACGGCGTGACGTTCGAGAACGGCATGAAGACCGAGATCGCGCCGACCGACCACGCGGCGGTCATGCGGTTCACCTTCACCGGCAGCTCCGGCAACCTGGTGTTCGACAACGTCAACAACAACGGCCTGACGAACATCGACGTCGCCAACGGCGTCGTCACGGGCTACTCGGACGTGCGCAGCGGCCTGTCCAACGGCGCGACGCGGATGTTCATGTACGCCACGTTCGACAAGCCGGTCGCCTCGGGCGCCAAGCTCACCACCGAGGGCCGCAACAACGTCACGGGCTACGTCAAGTTCGACACCAGTGGGTCGAGCCCGGATGACAAGGCCGTGACGATGCGCATCGCCACGTCGCTGATCAGCGTGGACCAGGCGAAGAAGAACCTCGAGCTCGAGGTCTCCCCGACCGACACGCTCGAGACGGTGCGCGACCGGGCGCAGGCGATGTGGGACGACAAGCTCGACGTCGTCGACATCGAGGGCGCCACCGACGACCAGCGCACGACGCTCTACTCCAACCTGCACCGCCTCTTCTCCTGGCCGAACTCGGCGGCCGAGAACGTCGGCACCAACGAGGCCCCGGTCTGGAAGCACGCCGTCCAGTCCTCGACGGCGACCACCAACCCCCCGGGCACGACGGCGACGCAGACCGGCGCCCCGATCGCCGACGGCAAGGTCTACGTCAACAACGGCTTCTGGGACACGTACCGCACCACGTGGTCGGGCTACTCGCTGTTCTCCCCCGGCATGGCCGGCGAGCTCGTCGACGGGTTCGTGCAGCAGTACAAGGACGGCGGCTGGATCTCGCGCTGGTCCTCCCCCGGCTACGCCAACCTCATGACCGGCACGAGCTCCGACGTCTCGTTCGCGGACGCGTACCTCAAGGGCATCGGCAGCTTCGACGTGAAGGCGGCGTACGACGCGGCCGTGAAGAACGCGACCGTCCGCCCGCCGGGCACCGCGACCGACTCGAACACCGGCCGGAAGGGCCTGCAGAACTCGATCTTCCTCGGCTACACGCCGTCGAGCGTGTCCGAGGGCGTCTCCTGGGCGCTCGAGGGCTACATCAACGACTTCGGCATCGCGAACATGGCGAAGGCGCTGTCGGAGCGCACCGACGTCACGGCGGCGGAGAAGAAGCGCTACTCCGAGGAGTACGAGTACTTCATCAACCGGGCCGAGAACTACACCAAGATGTTCGACCCGAGCATCGGGTTCTTCCAGGGCCGCGCGGCCAACGGGCAGTGGAAGTCCTCCCCGGAGGACTACGACCCGGAGGAGTGGGGCCACGAGCACGACTACACCGAGACCAACGGCTGGAACTTCGCGTTCCACGTGCCGTTCGACGGCCAGGGGCTGGCCAACCTCTACGGAGGCAAGGCGGGGCTCGAGCAGAAGCTCGACACGTTCTTCAGCACTCCGGAGACCGGCACCAAGCCCGGCTCGTACGGCGGCACGATCCACGAGATGATCGAGCAGCGCGACGTGCGGCTCGGCATGTGGGGCTTCAGCAACCAGGTGGCGCACCACATCCCGTGGATGTACAACTACGCCGGAGCGCCGGAGAAGACGCAGGCCCTCGTCCGCGAGACCACGCGCCGCCTCTACGCCGGCAGCCAGATCGGCCAGGGCTACGCCGGTGACGAGGACAACGGCGAGCAGTCGGCCTGGGGCGTCTTCGCCTCGCTCGGCTTCTACCCGCTGCAGGTCGGCAGCCCGAACTACGTGCTCGGCTCGCCGCTGTTCACCAAGGCGACGATCCACCTGGAGAACGGCAAGGACCTGGTCATCAGCGCGCCGAACAACAGCGCGCAGAACGTCTACGTCCAGGGTGTGAAGCTCAACGGCCAGGCGTACTCCAAGAACTGGGTCTCGCACGCGGACCTCACCAACGGCGGAACGCTCGAGTTCGACATGGGCGCGACCCCATCGGCGTGGGGCTCGGGCGACGCCGACGTCCCGCCGTCGTTGACGGAGGGCAGCGAGCTGCCCGACCCGATGACCGACATCACCTCGCTCACCACGGGCAGGGCGACGCTCGGCACGGGCGCGGCGGCCATGTCGCTGTTCGACAACAGCTCGGCCTCCGTCGTGTCGCTGGGCAGCGGGTCCCCGTCGGTCACGTGGCAGGTCAACGGCCCTAAGCCGAAGACCAGCTACTACACGCTCACCTCCGGCACGGCCGCCGGCGACCCGTCGAGCTGGACGCTGCAGGGCTCCAACGACGGCAAGACGTGGACGACGATCGACACCCGCGAGGGCGAGACGTTCATGTGGCGGCAGCAGACCCGCGCGTTCAAGATGGCCACGCCCGGCATCTACGGGTGGTACCGCCTGCAGGTCACCGGCATCACCGGCGGCACCAGCGCGTCGCTGGCCGAGGTCGAGTTCCTCGCCCACCGGCCGAAGGTCGCCGAGGCGCAGAACGCATTCGACGCGCTCGTCTCCAGCGGGGCGGTCGCGGCGAGCACGGCCCGTGACCTGCAGCCGATCCTCACGGCCGCGGCGAACGCCCAGGCCGGGCACGACGAGGCGGGCGTCGCGGCCCAGATGAAGCTCCTCGTCGCGCAGCTGGCGACGCTGCAGCCGAGCAAGGTCTCGGCCGCCGCGAAGTCGGCGCTGCTCCTGCAGGCCTCGCAGTGGGTCTCCCCCGCCGCCGGCCTGGACCTGCTGCGCGAGCAGGTCGGCGCGTTCAGCGCCAGCGGCGACATCGCGACGAGCACCGGGCGCGACCTGCAGCAGGCGGTGGCCACGGCCATCGCGGCCCGCGACGCCGGGGACCGCACCGCGATGCTCGCGGCCCTGCGCGACCTGCGCGACACGGTCGCCGGCGCGAAGACGAGCAAGGTCAGCCAGGCCGCCAAGGACGCGATGCTCCCCGTCCTCGACGACCTGCTGTCGGTGGGCGCCCCGCTCGGCAACCTGCGGGACCACTTCAACAACACCGGCATCGGCGACGACGGCCTGGGCAACGCCGACCTCTCGGAGGGCTACTACATCTCCCGCCAGGCGCTGGCCGCGGGCGGCGTGGTCCAGGGCACGGCCACGACGGTCCCCGGCACCGACCTCAGCTTCACCCTTCCGAAGGTCGACCCGGCGCTGCCGGACAACATCTCGGCCAGCGGGCAGGTGATCGACGCCAGCTCGCTGCCGGCCTCGACCACGAAGCTGTCGTTCATCGCCACCTCAGTGCTCGGTGACACGCAGACCACCGCGACCGTCACCTTCACCGACGGCACGACCCAGTCGGTGCCGGTGCAGGTCGGCGACTGGACGCTCGGCGGCTCGTCGACCGCCCAGCCGCGCTTCGGCAACATCGGCATCGTCAAGACGGCGTACCGCAACCGGGGAACGGACACCAACCTCGGGGGTACGCCGTGGCTCTTCGCCACCGCGCCGGCCACGCTGACGGCGGGCAAGCAGGTCAAGACGATCACGCTGCCGAGCACCCCGAACCTGCGCATCTTCGCGATCGCGTTCGACGGGACGGCCGCGCAGTAGTCGACTGCTGAACCGCAGTTCGTGCGGGGGTGGTGGGGCGTACGTCGCCCTGCCACCCCCGTGGTCGTTCGAGGTGCGGCCAGGCAGGCGGGGCCCGAGTCCGGGCGGACGGAGATGGGCGCGGACAGGGGTACTACCTCCAACCACCGGGGATAGGCAGGCCCGGCGACGGCGCGGGCTCCTTCCCCCGCCGCGAGCGGGAGGTGGCGTGCACGGCGTGAGCAGGACGAGCAGGGTGAGCAGGACGAGCTGGCAGCGAGCCAGCGGGCGGGGGCGTACGCCTGCGGCGCTCCGCCGGCTGGTGCTGCTGGCCGGCGTGCTGGCCCTCGCCCTGACCGGCACCGCCTCGCCCGCGCTCGCCGACATCGATGACGCGGTGCGGGCGCTGAGCGCGGGGCCGGGCGTCTACGTCGACGACGCCGCCGTGGGCAACCCCATCAGCGCTGCGGACCTGCGGCGCATCGAGTCCCAGGTGGAGGGCTCGGACACGCCGATCTTCCTCGCGGTGCTCCCCGAGACCGCCGAGGTCAACGCCCGGGCCGCGGTCACCCAGCTCGGCAACGGCGTACGCCGCGCGGGGGTCTACGCGGTCGCGACGCCGGTCGGGTTCTTCGCCCGCTCCACGGACCCGGACGTCCCGGCCGACGTGCTCGCGACGCGGGCGCTGCAGGAGCATCCGGGCGACCCCGGCGCCGCCGTCTCGTCGTGGGTGGCCGCGGTGTCCGACGCGGACTCGCGCCGGTCGAACGTCGGCACGCGGCCGCGCTCCACCAGCACCGGGGGTGGCGGCGGTGGCGGCGGGCTGCTCGCCGTGCTGGGCCTGCTCGTCGTCGCCGGAGGCGGCGCGCTGCTCTGGTCGCGCCGCAAGCGGGCGAAGCGGGAGGCCGCAGAGCTCGCCGAGGTCCGCTCCGTCGCCGAGGAGGACGTCACCGCGCTCGGCGAGGACATCGCCGGGCTGGACATCGGGCGGGCGGCGGACGAGGCGACGACGCAGGACTACCGCGGCGCCCTCGACGCGTACGACCGGTCCAAGGCCGCGCTCGAGGCCGCCCGCAGCCCGGACGACCTGTCCGCCGTCACCGAGCACCTGGAGGAGGGGCGCTGGCGGATGGAGTGCGTACGCGCCCGGCTCGCCGGCCGCCCGGTCCCCGAGCGGCGCCCGCCCTGCTTCTTCAACCCGCGGCACGGCCCGTCGGTGACCGAGGTCGAGTGGTCGCCCGACGGTGGCGCGCCGCGCCCCGTCCCGGTCTGCGCGCTGGACGCGGAACGGCTGGCCCGTGGCGAGGAGCCGGACTCGCGGACCGTCCTGGTCGGCGGCGCGCCCACGCCGTACTGGATGGCGCCGGCGGCGTACTCGCCCTACGCGGGCGGGTTCTACGGCGGCTGGGGCGGCGGAGGCTTCCTCAGCGGGCTGGTGCTCGGCAGCGTCCTGACCGGCCCGGGCATGGGGTTCGGGCTGCCGTACGGCGGGGGCTACGAGAGCGGCTACGTCGAGGGATACGACGACGCGGCTGACCGCTACGACGACCGCGACGGCGGTGGCGGCTGGGGCGGTGGCGACGTCGGCGGTGGCTCCTGGGGTGGCGGGGGCGGTGACGGCTGGGGCGGCGACGTGGGTGGCGGCGGCTGGGGCGGCGGAGGCGACGTCGGCGGTGGCGGCTGGGACGGCGGAGGCGACGTCGGGGGCGGCGGCTGGGGCGACGACCGCTGACGGCACACCTGTGCGCGATGGGCTCGCCGACGGCCGGTGACAGCACTTCTGTGCACGACGGGCTGGGGCGACGACCGCTGACGGCACGCCTGCGCGCGCGATCGGCCGCGCACACGCGGCGGCAGCAGGTCGGCTCGAGGCGCTGCTGATGGGACTGACCGGGCTTCCTGCGGCGAGGCTTCCGGACTGCGGGGGCCGGCGCACCTAGAGTCCGGGAGGTGCCGGTCGTCGCTGTCGTCAGCCTCAAGGGCGGCGTCGGCAAGACCACCGTGACGCTCGGCCTCGCGGGTGCCGCCGCGGCCCGTGGGCTGCGCGTGCTCGTGGTCGACCTCGACCCGCAGGGCAACGCCACCACCGTCCTCGACCCGCCCGCCGCCGCCCGCGGCATCACCGACGTGCTGGCCCAGCCGCGCGCCGGCGCGCTCGCCGACGCGGTGGCGCCCAGCGCGTGGGGCGCCGATGTCGGGGTGGTCGCCTCCGAGCCGGGGCTGCGCGCGGTGGAGTACGGCCCCGCACCGGGCCCGCGTGGCGACCTGCGGCTGCGCACGGCGATGCAGGGCGCAGTGGCGAAGGAGTGGCCGCTGGTGCTGCTCGACTGCCCGCCCACGCTCGGGCCGCTGACGTCGGCCGCGCTCGCGGCGGCCAGCGACGCGCTCGTCGTCACCGAGCCGACGCTCTTCGCGCTGCACGGCGCGGCTCAGGCCCTCGACGCGATCGAGGCGGTGCGGCAGTCGGCGAACCTCGGGCTGCGCCCCGCGGGCATCGTCGTCAACCGGGTACGCCCCCGCTCGCCCGAGCACGCCTACCGGCTCGGCGAGCTCGCCGCCGCGTACCCGCAGCTGCTGCTCGACCCGCCCGTCCCGGACCGCACCGCGGTGCAGCAGGCCGCCGGCGCGTACGTCCCGGTTCAGGCCGTGCGGACGCCGGGCGGGCGCGCGACCGCCGACGCCTTCGACGCCCACCTGGCGCACCTGTTGGAGCGCGCGCAGCGGCCCGGCCCGCTGCACCAGCGCGTCGGCCACGACGTGAGGGCCAAGCCGCGCGGAGCGCGGCGATGACCGCGCCTCGCCCTCGCCCCGCGTACGAGCGCCGGGCCGACGGCAGCCCCCGCCCCGCCCCCGCCCGGCTGGCCTCCTTCGCCGCGGCGCTGCCCCCGGCGCGCGACACCCTGGGCGACCGGCCGTCGGCGGAGGCCGACGCCGGCACTGCGCACCGTCCCACCCGCAAGGGCGAGGAGGTCGTCGAGCTGCGGGTGAAGATGCCGCGCGAGGTGCGCAAGGCGCTGCGGATACGCGCGGAGGCGGCCGGGTACACCGCCGAGGACGCGGCGTACCACCTGGTGAGGAGCTGGCTGCAGCAGTGACGACTCGGGCGCAAGGCACAGGAGAGCAGGTCGAACGGCCGGACGCGCAGCAGTGGGTGCCCGCGGGCGTGGGCCTGGACGAGCTGCGCCAGGCCGCGCCCTCCTGCCGCGGCTGCGAGCTGTGGGAGCCGGCGACGCAGGTCGTGTTCTCGGTGGGCGAGCCGACGGCGCGCATCGCGTTCGTGGGCGAGCAGCCCGGCGACCAGGAGGACCGGCAGGGCAAGCCGTTCGTCGGGCCGGCCGGTCAGCTGCTCGACCGCGCGCTGGCCGAGGCGGGCATCGACCGCGAGGACGCGTACGTCACCAACTCGGTCAAGCACTTCCGCTTCACCCAGTCGGCCCCGGGCAAGCGCCGCATCCACCAGACCCCCGACCGGGTGCACATCGAGGCCTGCCGCCCCTGGCTCGCCGCCGAGCTGGCCGTCATCGACCCTGAGGTCGTCGTCTGCCTCGGTGCCACCGCAGCGAAGGCGCTGCTCGGCCCGTCGTTCCGCGTGACCAAGAGCCGCGGGCAGCTGTTCCCCCGGCTGGTCGCGGACGAGACCGACTCCGGCGCGGTGCAGAACGGCTTCCTCATGGCGACCATCCACCCGTCGGCCGTCCTGCGCGCGGGCACGGGGTCCTCTGACCCCGAGCAGGCGCGGGAGGAGGCGTACGCCGGGCTGGTCGCCGACCTCCGGGTCGCGGCCGGCGCACTGGCCTGAGCCGATGACGGACCCAGGGGGCAGCGAGTCCGCGCTGTTCGACCTTCCGCCCAGCCGCGGCTACGACCCGGCCGATGCCGCGGACGCGGCGTACGCCCAGGCGCTGGACGCCGCCGCCTCCCTTGGCGCCGAGCCGGTCCCCGACGCCGTGCCCGCTGCGCTCGACCTCGGCGCCACCGGGCTCGCCGACGAGCCCGACGACGAGCTGGGCACGGAGCTGGACGAGAGCGAGCCGATGACCGCGCCCGAGGACGACGAGGACGGTGACGGCCTCGCCGGCCCGGCCGGCGTGCCCTACCGCGCGCCGGAGATGGCCGGCCCGCAGGAGGGGTGAGGGGCCCGTTCAGCGGCGGCGCAGCGCCGGGTCGAGCAGCGCCGGCGGGGTGTCGAACTTCTCCTGCGGGGCGAGGTCGACGCCGGGCGGGACGATCTCGTCGATGGCGTCGAGGACGTCAGCGGAAAGCACGATGTCGGCTGCAGCTGTCTGCGAGTGCAGGTGCTCTAGCGTGCGCGGGCCGATGATGGCGCTCGTGACCGCCGGGTGCGCGGTCGCGAACCCCAGCGCCAGCTGGATCATCGTCAACCCGGCCTCGTCCGCGACCTTCGCCAGCCGCTCCACCGCGTCGAGCCGGGCCTGGTTGGACGGGATCGAGAGGTCGAACCGCTGCGGCATGAAGGCCGAGCGGTTCGTGCTGACCTCGCGGCCGGCGCGCACGGCGCCCGACAGCCAGCCCGATGCGAGCGGGCTCCACACCAGAACACCCATTCCGTACTCTGCGGTCACAGGTAGCACGTGGCCCTCGATGCCGCGCTGCAGGACGGAGTAGCTCGGCTGCTCGGTGGTGTAGCGGCCGAGGTGGTGCTCGCGGGCGGCCCACTGTGCCTGCACGATGCGGTAGGCCGGGAACGTCGAGGACCCGAAGTAGCGGATCTTCCCCGCGCGCTGCAGGTCCGTGAGGGCGGACAAAGTCTCCTCGTCGCTCGTCGTCGGGTCCCAGCGGTGGACCTGGTAGAGGTCGACGTGGTCGACGTCCAGCCGACGCAGGCTGTCCTCGAGCGCCCTCGTCAACCACCGCCGGGAGCTCCCGCGGGAGTTGCGCTCCTCCCCCATCGGCATCGTCGCCTTCGTCGCCAGCACGATGTCGTCGCGGCGCCCCGCGATCGCGCGCCCGACCATCTCCTCGGACTCGCCCTGCGCGTACATGTCGGCGGTGTCGATGACGTTGATGCCGGCGTCGAGCGCGGCCTCGACGATCGCGCTCGCCTCCTCCTGCGTGGTCCTGCCGATGGCGCCGAAGTTCATCGCGCCGAGCGCGAGCGAGCTGACCTGCACGCCGGTGCGGCCGAGGGTGCGGTACTGCATGGCTGTCTCCTGCCTGTCGTCGCCGACGCTGCCTCCGGGAAGCGCGTCGGCGGATGCCGAGGGGCGCGGCCGCTCCTGGCACGCGGGCCACTGGCCTGGCACCATGGAAGCGGAACAACGCTCCGCCTTCACCATACGGAGCGATGTTCCGGTTGGCAACAGACGAGGAGCACACATGGTCGACGCACCGGAGACCGCCCGGCCCAAGCGGGCGGACGCACGCCGCAACGAGCAGGCCGTGCTCGACGCCGCGGCCGCTCTCTTCGTGTCAGGGGGCGTGGACGTGCCCGTCCGCGACATCGCCACGAAGGCCGGCGTCGGGATGGGCACGGTCTACCGGCACTTCCCCACGCGTGCCGACCTCGTCGTCGCGGTCTACCGCCACCAGGTCGAGTCCTGCGCCGAGGCGGGGCCGGCGCTGCTGGCCGACGCGTCGTCGCCGAAGGCCGCGCTCGCCGAGTGGGTCGACCTCTTCGTGGGCTTCCTGGTGACGAAGCACGGGCTGGCGTCCGCGC
Organism: Motilibacter deserti; assembly: GCF_011250635.1. Lineage (GTDB taxonomy): Bacteria > Actinomycetota > Actinomycetes > Motilibacterales > Motilibacteraceae > Motilibacter_A > Motilibacter_A deserti. The sequence goes on along the minus strand of NZ_JAANNP010000008.1, from coordinate 44,076 downwards.
TGCGCTCGGACGAGGGGTCGGCTGCCCTGCACACGTACTTCCTCGACCGGCTGCTGCCCGTCTGCGCCGACCTGCTTGCCGCTGCGGCGAACGCCGGCGAGGTCGACCCGGACGTGAGCGCCTACGAGCTGATGCGCGGCATCGGCAACCTGTGCATCGGCGCCGACACCGACCCGCGCTACGACGCCCGGCGGCTCGTCCGGCTGCTGCTCGCCGGGCTCGCGCCGACCGGCGCCTCCTGATCTTCGCCCCTGGCCGGCATCACCTAGCCCTTGCACCGGCCGCAGTTCTTTGACGGCCGCGCCGCTTCCCGGGGACGCAATCCGCGAGTACGTTCGAGCTGCTCGCGCCCAGCATGTCCCTCGCGGGAAGGCGCCTGGCGATGCTCGTCGTACCGGGTGTGGCCGGCCTGTCCCTCGGCGACGCGGTCTCCGCCCTTGCGGACGCGGGACTGTCCTTCGCCGGCAGCAGCTCCGCGTTCGCCGACACCATCCCGAGGGGCTGACCGCGCGAGGGAGCCACCCGAGGGCACCGAGACCGCCGGCCCTGCGCTGGTGCTGGTCTCCGCGGGTCGGCAGCCGCCGCAAGTGCCCGACGCCGTGGGCCTGCCGCAGGTCGAGGGCGTGGCGCGGCTGCGGAACGCGGGATAGGCCGTCACCTGCTCCTCCGAGCCTCATCGAGGAAGAGGGCGGCAAAGTCGTCAGCCAGGACCCGCCCGGCAGGTCGTTCGTCTTCTCGCCCGGCCCCCTGCGGGTGGGGATCAGCTCGCCACCGGTCCTCCCGCCCGACCCGCCCTTTCCGCCGGAGCCGATCGTCATCAAGGGCGCCTGACCCTGCGCGACCGCGCTGCGCCGTCGCGGTCCCGTCTCCAGCGTGCGCGCCGATTCGCGTGCGAAGGTCGGCGCCGACGTCCGCACCGGTGCCGCCCCGCGTGGCGTCGCCGCGCGCCGGAAGGACGAGCGTCCAGCCATCATTCGGCACGCCCGTTGATCGTTATCGACGAATGCGCGCGAAAGCGCCATCAACGGCGGGCACCCGGGCTACAGTCGTCGCCGGTCGCCGGATTGTGCTGCTGGCGGGGGTTTCCCGAGCCGGGCACGCCGATTCTCCGGCCACGTGCTCAGCGACACGGGGAGTCGCTGCCGCAATTGCGCGGCTTCTCTCGGATTCAGCGCTCTCGAAAAGAGTTGAACCGCGGTGCCGAACGCTTCCCCTCGGGGGAAAGCCCTTCGACGCGGCAAGGTCCCGGCGCTCGCTACCTTCGCCGCTCTGGCCGCCCTGTGCCCGGCGCTGCCCCCGGTCGCCGAGCCGCCGCCGGCCGTCCTCTCCACCGTCGAGGGGCTGCCTGCCACGGGCCCCATCACGACCGCGGGCCGCTCGGGATCGGCGGCGCCGGCTGCGCCCTCGCAGCCGCTGCTGTCGTCGGCCGCATCACCGACCCCGGCCGCGTCATCAGCCGCCCCGTCATCAGCCGGCGCGCCACCGGACGCGGCTGCACACGAGCCGCCGGTGGCTCCGCCGCCGGTGACGCCAGGTGCCGTACCCCCACCCGCCGTCAGCGCGCCCGCGCCCCCGCCATCGCCCAGGCCTGGTCCGCGGCCGGTCCGCACACCGCGTCCCGTGATGGAGCGGCCGACGGCCACGCCACAGCCGGTTCCTGGCGGCGACGGGAGGCCGCCCGCCGCCGACGGTAGGCCGCGGGAGGCAGCCTGTGCCTCAGCCTCTGCCAGTGCCGCTGCCCCTGCCGGCTGCTCCGCTCCGCCGACGACCAGGCCCACCCGGGCGCCGCTCCCGGCGCAGGAGCTCGAGCAGACGGGTCGTACGAGCCGGGCGTTCTTCGGCATCCACGGGCAGCCCGGCCCGCAGGACGGCATGGACTTCGGCAGCGTCCGCCTGTGGGACGACGGCACGACCTGGGCGGACCTGCAGCCGGCGCCGTCGCGCTGGAACTGGGAGCCGCTCGACCGGGCGGTCGCCGCAGCCGAGCGTGCGGGGCTGCGGCCGATGCTCGTGCTCGGGCAGACGCCGGCCTGGGCCTCGAGCGACCCGCGGGCACCCGGCGTCCACGTCCCCGGCACGGGCGAGCCGCCACGCAGCCTGGCGCTCTGGTCGGCGTACGTCACGGCGGTCGCGGACCGCTACTACGGCCGGATCCGGGCGTACGAGGTCTGGAACGAGCCGAACTACGTGAGCGACTACTTCCACGGCAGCGAGGCCGACATGGCGCGACTGACCGAGTCCGCGTACGCGGCGGTCAAGGCGGTCGACCCCGACGCGCTCGTGGTGAGCCCGGGCCTGGCCACACGAACTCCCGGGCAGCGTGGATGGCTGTACCGCTACCTCGACGAGCTGGACCCGGCCGCGGTCGACGTCATCGCGTTGCACCTCTATCCCCCGACCGGGGAGGGGCCGGAGACGGCGGCCGTCCAGCTGGACACCGTCATCACGGCGCTGCGTGCCCGTGGCATCGACAAGCCGGTCTGGAACACCGAAGTGAACTACGGGGTCGTGGAACCCGAGGCCGTCGCGCCCCCGATCCCCGACGACGTGGCCGCCGGCTTCCTCGCGCGCACCTTGATCGTGAACCGCGCTTCGGGTGTCTCCCGCGTCTACTGGTACGCCTGGTGGCACAACCGGAGCCTCGGCATCAACCTCACCGACGACGCGGGCCCGACCCGTGCCATGCGGGCGTGGCGGGCGACGCGGGCCTGGCTGGAGGGCGGCCGGCTGGCGGGCTGCCGAACCCGTGACGACGAATGGTCGTGCGTCCTGCATCGCGACGACGGGTCGCTCAGGCTCATCGTCTGGACGACGGCCACCCCCGTGGGCCTGCCCGCCCCGGCCGGGGCCGCCGCGCTCACCGGGCTCGACGGGCGGGAGACGCCGCTCGACCCCGGCGCGACCGTGCGGCTGACCGGCACGCCAACACTGATCACAGGCCCCGGCCTCACCGCTGCCGCGGCAGCGGCATTCCTCGAGAGGCCCACTCGATGACGACCCGAGGCGCCCTGCCGCGGGTCAGGACCCGGAGCTCCTGCCCCGGCCGGCCGCACTCCACCGACAGGCGGACGGCCGGCCAGAAAGGAAAGCGCTCATGAGAACACGCATGCTGCTGCAGCTGACGGCACTGGCCGTCACGTCCGCCACCGCCACAGCCCTCGCACTGCCGACGGCAGCGGAGGCGGCGACCGTGCGGTGCAACGGAGCCGCGGCCACGATCGTCTCGACCAAGGCGGGCACGGTCGTGCGCGGCACGGCCCGCCGCGACGTCATCGTCGCCAAGGCCGCGCGCTCGACCGTCCACGGCCTCGCGGGCAACGACATCATCTGCGTCAACGGGACCGCGCTCGGCGGCAACGGGCACGACGTCCTCATCGGCGCGGCCGGCAGGGACCGCCTCGACGGCGGGGCCGGCAACGACCGCGTCAACGGCGGGCGGGGCAACGACCGGCTCATCGGCGGCCCGGGCAACGACACCCTTGCCGGGGGCGCGGGCGTCGACGTCCTCGAGGGCGACGCCGGTGACGACGGGCTGAACGGCGGGGCCGGCAACGACACCCTCGGCGGCGGCGCGGGCAAGGACCGATTGAGCGGCGCGGCCGGCAACGACACGCTCAACGGCGGTGTCGGCAACGACCGGCTGGCGGGCGACGCGGGCGCGGACCGGCTCGACGGCGGCGCCGGCAGCGACCGGGTGGTCGGTGACCGCCGGGACACCGCCGTACGCGGCGCCGGTGACGTCGTGACCGGCGGGCCACGCCTGGTCGGGCCGGTCCCGGCGCCTGCCCCGCCGCCCCCGCCCGCGCCTGCTCCGCCGCCTGCCCCCGCCCCCGCGCCCGCGCCTGCCCCGGCGCCCGCACCTGCCCCGGCGCCAGCGCCTGCCCCGACCCCCACGCCCACCGTCCCGGCGCCGGTGGACACCACGCCGCCGGCTGCTCCCGGCCCGGTCTACGCCTACCAGTACGGCAGCAGCGTCGAGGTGAGCTGGCCCGCCGTTCCCGACGCGGTGCGCTACGTGGTGGAGCGCACGACGACGGCGACCGGCACGGGCTCCGCGGGCGAGAAGCGCCTGCTCAACAGCTTCTACCCCTGGGCCACCGACTACTTCTTCCTGGTCAACGGCGTCCGCTACTTCTACCGGGTCTACGCGATCGACGCGGCCGGCAACTGGAGCACCCCCTCGGAGCCGGCGAGCGTCCTCTACGACATCCTCCCGCCGCCGCCTCCCACGAACGTGCGAGCGGTCCAGTCGGGCAGCGACGTGGTCGTCACGTGGAACGCGGTGCCGGGCGAGGACGTGGACTACGTCGTCCAGCGGTCCACCCGCCCCGGCTCCACCGGCTCCTCCGGGGAGGACGTGACCGACTGGGCCTCGTCGACCACCTACGTCGACGGCGACTGGCTCGTCGACGGGACGCGCTACTACTACCGCGTCCGAGCCGTGGATGCGGCAGGCAACTACAGCAGCCTGTCGGCCGAGGCAGTCGTCGACTACGACGTCTGACGATCGGCCTCCGGAGGCCTGAGCCGCTGGCTCAGGCCTCCGGCGCCGCCTGGGCTCCCGCCTGCGGCCGTCGGCGCCGTCAGCCCCAGCGCTGCGCCGCGTGCTCGAGGACGACCTCGATCACCCGCTCCTGCTGCTCGTCCGGAAGCCCGCCCGAGCACGGCAGCGACACCCCGCGGCGGTAGAGCGACTCCCCCACCCCGCCGCCGACGTACTCCGAGCCGGCCAGCGCGGGCTGCTGGTGCAGCGGGCGCCACAGGGCACGGGCGCCGATCCGCGCGGCCGCGAGCGCGTCGAGGAGGGCATCACGGGCGGCCTCCTCGTCTGCAGGCGTGCCCTCCGGCACGAGCAGCGAGTAGAGCCAGTACGTCGAGTCCATCCCGGGCCGGCGCGGCGGCAGGGTCGCACCGGTGTTCGCGAGCGCCGCGTCGTAGCGGGCCGCGATCGCACGCTTGCGCGCCACGACCTGGTCGAGGCGCTCGAGCTGGGCCAGCCCGAGGGCGGCGGCCAGGTTGGTGAGCCGGTAGTTGTAGCCGACCTCGTCGTGCAGGTAGCCCCGGTCGGGGACGCGCGCCTGCGTCGTGAGGTGGCGCGCCCGCTCGGCCGTCGCCTCGTCGTCGGTGACGATCATCCCGCCGCCACCGGTCGTGATAATCTTGTTGCCGTTGAAGGAGTACGCCCCCAGCCGCCCGACCGTGCCGGTGGCGCGCCCGGCGAGCGGGCCGCCGGACCAGCCGGCGCCGAGCGACTCGGCAGCGTCCTCCACCAGCGCGATCCCGTGGCGCGCGCACGCCTCCGCGATCCCGGCGAGGTCGGCGGGCTGGCCCAGCACGTGAACGGCCTCGACGGCCGCGGGCAGCGGCTCGCCGGCACGGGCACGGGCGTCCAGCGTCACGGCGAGCAGCGCCGGGTCCATGCACCAGGTGTCGCGGTCGGAGTCGACCAGCAGCAGCCGGGCGCCCTGGTAGGCCGCCGCGTTGGCCGAGGCGATGAAGGTGAAGTCCGAGACCGCGACCAGGTCGCCCGGCCCGACCCCGCAGAGCCGGAGCGCCACGTGCAGGGCGGCCGTGCCCGACGAGCAGGCGACCGCGTGGCGGGCGCCGACGGCCTCGGCGAACGCGCGCTCGAAGCGGGCGATGTGCGGGCCGGCCGAGGAGACGAAGCCGGAGTCCATCGCCTCGAGCAGCAGCTCGCGCTCGCGGGCGCCGAACAGCGGCTCGGCCAGCGGGACGGGACTCGCGCTCGGCGTCTCGGTCGACGTCATCGCTGGTATCTGGCGGCGCTGCGCGGGTCGAGCGGGCGGGCGGCCAGCCACTGCGCCGTCCGCGCCAGCCCCTCCTCCAGCCCGACGGTCGGCTCCCAGCCGAGCAGCTCGCGGGCGCGGGTGGGGTCGGACAACAGCCGCTCGACCTCGCTGCCCTCGGGGCGTACGCGCTCGTCGTCGGTCTCCACGACCGCGTCGGACTGCGTGACGGCGCGGCACATCTCCACGAGCTCGCCGATCGAGACGTCGCGGCCCGTGCCGAGCTGCACGAGTGACCCGGCCGGCAGCTCGGCGCTCGCGGCGCGGACGAAGCCGTCGCAGGTGTCCGCGACGTAGGTGAAGTCACGGCGCGGGCGCAGCGAGCCCAGCCGGATGGTCTTCGCGCCGGCCAGCATCTGCTGCAGGACGGTCGGGATGACCGCCCGAGCGGACTGCCGTGGGCCGAACGTGTTGAAGGGGCGCAACACGGTGACGGGGACCTCGAAGGACCGCGCGTACGCCTCGCACAGCATGTCCGCGCCGATCTTGCTCGCGCTGTAGGGCGACTGCCCGTGCAGCGGGTGCGTCTCGCGGATCGGCACCTGCTCCGGCGTCCCGTAGACCTCGCTGGTCGAGGTGTGGACGAGGCGCGCGCTCCCGGAGCGGCGGACCGCCTCGAGGACGTTGAGCGTGCCCGTCACGTTGGTCTCCACGAACGAGCGCGGGGCCTGGTAGCTGTAGGGGATCGCGATGAGGGCGGCCAGGTGCAGGACGACGTCGCAGCCGCGTACGAGATCGGCGACCAGCTCGGCGTCCCGGACGTCGCCCAGCCGGACGTCGACGTTGTCGCGCTCCTCCTCGGTGAGCTCCTCGAGCCAGCCGAGCGACCCGCTGGAGGTGTAGACGCAGAGCGCCCGCACCCGCGCGCCGTCGGCGAGGAGACGCTGCACGAGGTGGCTGCCGATGAAGCCGTCCGCGCCGGTGACCAGGACCTGCTGCCCTGCCAGGGTGCCCACTACTGTCCTTTCGCTCGCGCGAGGTCGACGGGGGTGCCGACGTCGATCCAGTCCGACTCCAGCGCCCAGGTGCCCACGCGTGCGCCGCGCTCGAGGCAGGCCTGCATCAGCTGGGGCATCGTCGCCGGCTCGCCGCGCGGCGTGGAGCGCACGACCTCCGGGCTGACGACGTAGATCCCGGCGCTCACCTGGGCGCTCATGGCCGGCTTCTCGGTGACCGAGCGCACCTGGCCGTCCGGTGCGAGGTCCAGGACCCCGAACGGGACGGTGTGGACGTACGGCCGGGCGGCCACGGTGATCGAGGCGCCCGTGGCGACGTGGTGCGCGATCATCTCGTCGGCCGCGAACCGCACCATGAGGTCCGCGTTCGCGACGAGGACGGGGTGGGCGAGCCCGGGCTCAGCGTCGGCGAGCATGGCCAGCGCGCCCGCGGTGCCGAGCAGGCGGCGCGGCTCCTCCCGCAGGTAACGGACCTCGCAGCCGAGCGCCGAGCCGTCGCCGAGGTGGCCCTCGATCTGCTCGGCGAGGTGCCCGACGCTCACGTAGATCGTCGAGATGCCCGCGCCGATCAACTCGAGCATCATCCACTCGATGATCGGCCGGCCCGCGACGGTCATCAGCGGCTTCGGGCGGTTCTGCGTCAGGTCGCCGAGCCGGGTCCCGCGACCGCCGGCCATGATCACGGCGACGTTCGGCAGCTCCGCGCGGCCCACCAGGCTGTTCAGCGTGTGCAGGCCGACGACGGTGCCGTCCGGCTCGACCACGGGCAGGTGGTTGACCTGCAGGGCGCGCATCAGGTCGAGCACGTGGCTGCGCGACGCCTCCGGCGCGACCGTGTGCGGCGCGCGCTGCACGAAGGGGGCCACGGGGCACGACATCTCGGCCCCGTGCAGCAGTGCCCGGCGCAGGTCGCCGTCGGTGACGACGCCGGCAAGGCGCCCGTCCTCGGTGAGCACCAGGCAGATCGTTGCGCCGCCGGAGTCCACGGCGAGCATGGCGGCGCGGACGGTCGCGTCCTCGGCGACGCAGAGGGCCCGCAGGCCCGGGGGCAGCGTCACAGCGCCTCCCCTGCGGTGTCGGTGTCGGTGTCGGTGTCGGTGTCGGTGTCGGTGGCGTCGGCGGCGCCGGCCGCGCCCGTCGCGCGGGTCGCGCCGGTCGCGCCACCCGGTCGGGTGTCGGCCACGAGCCGGGCCACGACGTCGACGATGCGCGGCGCCGCGGTCCCGTCGCCGTAGGGGTTCGCGGCCTGCTTGGCGACCTCGCGGAACTCCGGCGACAGCGCGCGGGCAAGCGCCGCCCGCAGCTCGTCCCGGTCCGCGGGCACGGTGATGACGTTCTCCCCGCGGGCCCGCCCCTGCTGCCGGTCGCCGACGTCGACCGCGGGCAGGCCGAACGACGCGGCCTCGAGGATCCCGCTCGAGGAGTTGCCGACGACCACGTCGCAACCGGCGAGGGTGCGGGCGTACGCCGCGCCGAGCGACGGGCGGACCTCGATCCCGGGCAGCGCCGCGAGCTCGTCGATCACGGCGAGCACCTCCTCGCGCCCCGGGTCGGCGCCGGGGTGCGTGACGAGCGTCGTGCCGGCCGCCGCGGCGGTCTCGCCGATGACCAGGCGAGCGAGCTCGCCCGGCCCGGGCTGGGCGGACGCGGTGGCCGGGTGCACGGTGCACAGCGCGAGCGGGCGGCGTACGGGCCGGCCGAGCAGCTGCTCGAGCTCGGCCTCGGACCACGGGGCAGCACCGACCAGCCGGTCGAGCCCGGGCGCGCCGGTGAGGTGCACGCGCTCGGCGGGCACGCCGGCGGCGGTCAGCCGGTCGCGGGCGTCCGCGTTCGCGACGCAGTGGGCGTCGGCGAGCGCGCTGACGGCGTAGCGGACGCGGTTGTCGATGGCGCCCTCGGTGACCTCGCCGCCGTGCAGGTGGACCAGTGGCACACCGGACAGCACGGCCGGCGGGACGACGTAGAGCAGCTCCCACCGGTCCCCGAGCACGACCAGGGCGTCCGGCCGGTCCACGGCCACCGCCTCGCCCGCTCCAGCCGCGAGCCGGGCGCCGATCCCGGCGGCCTCCGCCCAGCTGCCCGGCAGGCACCGCGGGCCGATCTGGCGTACGCGCACGGCGGCGTCGACGACCTCGCGCAGCCGGTCCCGCAGCTCCGCCTCGTCGAAGCCCACGGCCGTCCACGCCTCCACCTCGAGGCCCGGACGCGCGGCCAGCTCGGCAAGGACGGGGGTGAGCGGCCCGAGGTCGGCGCGAGTCCCGACGAAGACCGCCACGCGTGCCGTCACGCCAGGTCCTCGGGACGCACCGGCTGCCCGGCGGGGACGGGACGGGCGACCTGCCGCCCCACGAGGCTCATGGTCGGCGGGATGCCGGTCTCCGGGCGCAGCGCCACCACGTCGGAGGCGGAGAGGACCGCGCCGGGAGCGAGGTCGACGGCGGCGTGCCAGCTGCGCCGCACGAGCGGGGCGTTGGCCTGCTCGCTGGGCATCCGCCGCTTCTGGCCGTCGCCGAGGCTGCCGGCCGCGGCGCGGACGTCGGCGACGTACTGCGTGAAGACCGCCGGCTCCATGCTTGCCGCGTGGTCCGGGCCGGTGCGGGTGCGGTCGGTCGTGATGTGCTTCTCGAGCAGGCTCGCGCCGAGCGCGACGGCGGCGACCGCCGTGACCGTGCCCTCGGTGTGGTCCGACCAGCCGACCGGGACACCGAACCGCTCCTGCATCCGCGGGATCACGCGCAGGTTGGCGTCCTCGAACGGCGCGGGGTAGGCCGAGACGCAGTGCAGCAGCGAGACGGGCACGGCCGTGCCGACCGCCGCCAGGGCGTCCGCCACCTCGTCCTCCGTCGCCATCCCCGTCGACAGCAGCAGCGGCAGGCCCGCCGTCGCGAGCTCGGCGAGGAAGGGCAGGTTCGTCAGCTCTCCCGAGCCGACCTTGAGCATGCCGACGCCGAGGTCGACCAGGAGCCGGGCGCTGGCGGCGTCGAACGGGCTCGACAGGAAGGAGATCCCCACCTGCTCCGCGTGCTTCGCGAGCTCGGACCACGCGGTGGCGGGCAGGGCGAGGGCCGCCAGCATGTCGCGCTGGCCGGTCGTCACGCCGGAGCGGCGCTGGTACGGCGTCACGTCCGCGCCCGCCGCGACGAGCGCGTCGGGGTCGAAGGTCTGGAACTTCACGGCGTCGGCGCCGGCCGCGACGGCCACGTCGATCAGCTCGTGGGCGACCCCGAGGTCGCCGTCGTGGTTGACGCCCGCCTCGGCGATGACATACGGGCCGGTCATCGCGCGCCCCGCACCCGCGCCGGGGTCCCGACGACCGTGGCACCCGCCGGGACGTCCGCGGTGACCGTGGCTCCGGCCCCGACCGTGCTGCGGTCGCCGACTTCCACACCCGGGAGCACCACCGCGCCGGCGCCGATCAGGCACCCGTTCCCGACCGTCGCTGCGCCGAGGACGGCGGCACGCGGCGCGACGTGCGAGTACGCCCCGACTCGCGCGTCGTGCTCCACCACGGCCCCCGTGTTCACGACGGTGACCGTACCCACACGGGCGAAGGGCCCAACGTGACCATGCTCCAGCACGACGACTCCCGGTGCGAGCTCGGCGGTGGCCGCGACCGTGGCGCTCGCGGCCACGACCGGCGGCAGGGGGACGCCCATTGCGCGGGCCCGGTCGGCCAGCGCCTCGCGGACCGCCGCGTCCCCCACGGCGACCACGGCGGGCAGGCCCAGTGCGTCGGCGGCGGCGAGCGCCTCGGCGTCGTCGGCGAACGTGCCGGCTTCCGGGTCGGAGGCCAGCGAAGGGTCCGAGCGCAGCACGACCCGGGCGCCCGCCCCGACGAGGACCGCCTCGACCGAGGCGGCGTGGCCGCCGCTGCCGAGCAGCAGCCACCCCGCGCTCCGCGTGCCGGGGGGGCCGTCCGCCGTGGCGAGCGCTTCGGCCAGCGCGAGGTCGGCCGCGGTGTCGATGTCGACCGAGCGCTCGGCCGGCATCGGCACGCCCGCGGCCCCGGGGCCGCTCAGGGTGCCGCGCTCGCAGAGCCAGGCGCGGGTGACCGCGTAGACGGCGCCGTTCGGGCGGTACGTCAGGGCGAGCTCCTGCCGCCGGCGGCGCAGGTCCTCCCACCCCGTCACGGGCGTCAGCGCGGAGGCCTCGTCCAACCGCAGGCCCCACTCCCAGGGGTGCTCCTGCGCCACGACCGTGATCGCGCAGCCGGCCCGCGCCATCGCCCGCAGGCACGCCTCGACGTCGGCGGGCGTGCGCAGCGGCGAGGTCGGCTGCAGGACGACGAACGCCTCCGCGTCCGGCCGCTCGGCCGCGACGTCCCGCACGACGTCGACAGTGCTGGCCTCGTCGGTGGCCAGCTCGGCGGGCCTGCGCAGCGCGGTCGCGCCAGCGCGCTCCCCGGCGGCCAGGATCTCCTCGTCGTCGCTGGAGACGACGACCTCGTCGACCCCCTGCGCGCCCAAGCCGGCGGCCACCGCGCGTTCCACGAGCGTGCGCCCGCCGACGTGGCGCAGGTTCTTGCCAGGGAGGCCGCGCGACCCGCCCCGGGCCGGGACGACGGCGACGGTACGGCTGGTCAACGGGTGCCCCTCTCGACCGCGACCGCGGCGCTCGGGCAGCACCGACGGCTACCGGCGGCAGGCGTGCCGGCCACAGCTTGCCCGCTCACGGCGGGGACGGTGCTGGGCGGCATCGGCGGCTCCTGTCGGGTGGGGACGGGCGTACGCCCGTTGCTCCGTTCGGGGGACATACTCGGCGCCTCCTCCGCGCACTTGAGCCTGAGCGCGAGCAGATTTCCACCGATGAGTTCGCCCGCCCGCCGTCGTCATCCCCGCGAACACCCCGAGGGGAAGGAAACGCGCATGTCCGACCACCTGGTCGCGCAACGCCGGCCCGGCGAATCCACGACAGCGTCCTACGCGGTCGAGGCGGAGGGCCTCGTCAAGCAGTACAAGAGCCGCAGCGGCACGGTGGACGCCGTACGCGGGGTGGACCTGCGCGTCGCGACCGGGGAGGTGTTCGGCTTCCTCGGACCGAACGGCGCGGGCAAGTCGACCACGGTCCGGATGCTCACGACCCTGCTGTCGATCACCGCCGGCACCGCCCGGGTGGCCGGAGTGGACGTCGCCGCCGACCCGGACCGCGCCCGCCGCAGCATGGGGGTGGCGCTGCAGGAGGCCGGCCTCGACGTACGCCAGACCGGGCGGGAGCTGCTCGTGCTGCAGGCCCGCCTCTTCGGCTTCGCGGCCAAGGCGGCCGCCGACCGCGCCGCCGAGCTGCTGACGCTCGTGGGGCTCGACGACGCCGCCGACCGCCGGATCAAGGGCTACTCGGGAGGCATGAAGCGGCGGCTGGACCTCGCGTCCGCGCTCGTCCACGAGCCCGAAGTGCTCTTCCTGGACGAGCCGACCACCGGCCTCGACCCGGCGAGCCGGCTGACCGTGTGGGACGAGGTGCGGCGGATCAACCGCAACGGCACGACGGTGTTCCTCACGACGCAGTACCTCGAGGAAGCCGACCAGCTCTGCGACCGGCTGGCAATCATCGACGGCGGGCTCATCGTGCGCGAGGGGACGCCACAGCGGCTGAAGGACGAGCTGCGTGATCGGCTCGGCCTCGACGCGGGCCCGACCCTCGACGAGGTGTTCCTCGACGCGACCGGGCGGACGCGTACCAAGGCCGCAGGCGACGTCCAGGAGGTGTCGGCATGAGCACTCTCGTCGGGACCGGAGCCCTCGGGCAGCGGGCGCTGCGCGAAGCATGGCGGACACCTGAAGCCCTCTTCCCCACACTGTTCATCCCGCTCTTCTTCCTCGTGGTGAACGTGGGGCAGGCGGGGAAGATCTTCCCCAGCGACTCGACCGACTTCCTGCAGGGCCAGGGGTACGCCGCCTTCCAGCTGCCCGCGACGCTGCTGCTCGCCGCGTCGTTCGGCGGGTCGGCGATGTTCCTCGTCGAGGACATCGAGGGCGGCTACTTCGACAAGCTCCGCGCTGCTCCGGTGTCGCGCACCTCGATCGTCCTTGGGCGCCTCTACGCCGAGGCCGTGAAGGGCGCGGGGATCGCCGCCCTCGTGGTGCTGCTGTCGCTGCCGTTCGACGTGCGGGTCGCGACAGGCGTCGGCGGGTTCCTGCTCCTGATCGTGCTCACGGCGATCTGGTCGGTGGCGTTCTCGGCCTTCCTGCAACTCGTCGCCCTGCGCACCCGCAGTGCGGCGGCGACGCAGTCGGGGTCGATGCTCTTCTTCCCGCTGCTCTTCCTGACGCCGAACTTCGTGCCGCGGGACCTGCTCACCCGGCCGATGGAGATCGCGGCAACGCTGAACCCCGTCACGTACGTGATGGAGGGCATGCGCGCGCTCGTCCTCGACGACGGCTGGGCGAAGGTCGGCATCGGCTTCGCGGTCGCGGCCGTCATCTGCGCCGCGATGGTGGCGCTCAACGTGCGGACCATCCGCAACTACGACTAGCTGCTCGCCCCTGTCGGGCCGGCCCCGCCGCCGCTACGGTTGGCGACGGGGCTGGGCGATGTCTGCAAGGAGGACCGGGAGATGACCGCGGGACTGCGCGAGCGCGAGGGCACGGCGGCCCTGGAGGAGTACCGGCGCGAGCTCACCGGCTACTGCTACCGGATGCTCGGCTCCCCCTTCGACGCCGACGACGCGGTGCAGGAGACGCTGGTCAAGGCCTGGCAGGCGTACGACTCGTTCGAGGGCCGGTCCTCGGTGCGCTCCTGGCTCTACCGCATCGCCACGAACGTGTGCCTGGACAGCATGCGGTCGCGCGGTCGTCGCGCGCTGCCGATGGACCTCTCGTCCCCCGTCCCCGCCACGACCGTGCCCGGCGAGCCGCTGCCCGAGGCGACGTGGGTCGGGCCCATCACCGACGAGGCGACGGGGCTCGCCGGCGACCCGGCCGAGCAAGCCGTGCTGCACGACAGCATCCGGCTCGCGTTCGTCGCCGCCCTGCAGCACCTGCCGCCGCGCCAGCGGGCCGTGCTCCTGCTGCGCGAGGTCCTCGGCTGGCCCGCGGCTGACGTCGCCGAGCTGCTGGACACGACCGTCGCGTCGGTCAACAGCGCCCTGCAGCGCGCTCGCGCCACCATGGGCCAGCTCGACACCAGCTCCGGGGTCAGCGCGTACGACCTCGGCGACGGCGAGCGCGAGCTGCTCGGGCGCTACGTGAAGGCGTTCGAGTCGTACGACATCGAGGGGCTCGTCCACCTGCTCCACACCGACGCGACGATGTCCATGCCGCCGCTCACCCTCTGGCTGCAGGGCGTCGACGACGTGGCCGCCTGGCACCTCGGCCACGGCTCCGGCTGCGCCGGGTCGCGCCTCATCCCCATCGTGGTGAACGGGTCGCCGGGCTTCGCCCAGTACCGCGCCGATCCCGAGGGCGGGTACGTCGCGTGGTCCGTGCAGTCGCTGGAGATCGTGGACGGCCGTATCCAGCACATCCAGCACTTCCTGCAGGGGTTCGGGGGCCGGGCGTTCGAGGCCCTGGGGCTGCCGCTGCGGCTCGCGTAGGCGCGCCGGCGCGCTTTGCCGCGCCGGCGCGGCGTGGGGTGGCACGGCCGACGTTGCTTGCCGTGGGGCTGGCTCGGGCTCGCCGCCGCTCTCCCCCTCGGGTTCGCTCAGCCCGCGGCAGCAGCCCGTCGGGCTCGCCCAGCCACACGCGCTACCCCTCAGG
>NZ_JAANNP010000008.1:0-29529 GCF_011250635.1 Motilibacter deserti | reverse complement strand
CCAGCCACACGCGCTACCCCGCAGCCTCGCCCAGCCACACGGGCCCCGCAGGCTCGCCCAGCCGCGGCCGCTACCCCTCCGGGTCGGCCGACCCACAGGCCCGCTGCACGGGGGCATGCCCGAGCCCGAGCACGACGTCCAGCCCGAGCAGATCGACGAGCCCGTGCAGCGCGGTACCCGGCGCCTCAAGCAGCAGCCGTCCGCCGCAGCGCCGTGCGAGCAGGACGAGGGCGGCCAACTCCCCCACCGTCCGCACGTCGACTGGAGCCGCCGGATCGACCGCCAGCACGACGTCGCGGCCGGCGGTGAGGGCAGCCCTCGCGTCCACGACCGCCCTGCCGTCGTCGTCCACACCGAGGCGGACGCTGACGGCTCCCGCCCACGGGTCCGACTGCACACCCAGGGAGACGTCCGCGGAGCCGCTCGCTCATCGGCAGCGACGCGTGCACTCCGGATCGGCGTGTTCGAGGGCCTCGTCCGGGCACTCGACGCCAGACCAGCGGCGCGCCACTGGCGCTCACTGATGAGGCGCGCAGTCGGCGGCACGAGACCACGGCATGGCGCACCTGCAACATCCACGCGGCGACCCAGCTTCGGGACGTACGAGCGCGCGGCAGCCACGCCAGTCGTGCGACGCGCATCCGAAGCCGCAGCAGCACGCGCCGGCGGTCCAGGCGTCGACGTGAACAGTTGCTCGATCCAGCCACGCCTCACGGCGGGTCCGGGTCGAGTCTCTCCGGCGGGATCACGTACTGGCGGCCGAGCGGTGACGTCCAGGTGGTGGAGCCGTCCGGCGCCCGCGAGGACTGCCACCCGCCGTGGGTCTTGGCGTTGTGCCAGCGTCGCCGGAGCGGCTGCAGGTTGGCCCGGGTGGTGTTGCTGCCGTCGAACGGGACGACGTGGTCGAGGTCGGCCAGGCGAGCCGGATAGCCGCTGCCGGGACCGCGGCACGTCCGGTCGCGAGCGGCGATGAACGCCGCGAGCCGAGCGCCGGGCCGGTACGTCTCGGACCCGATGTCGAGCAGCTCTCCCGTCCGTGGCTCGACGAGCCAACGCCGCCACGCGCCGTCCGCCGCGAGCTCACGCGCCATCTCGGCCGGGATCGGGCCGTGGCCGTCCAGCTCGCCCGGGCTGTCGCTCAGCCCGAGCAGCGTCTCCGCAGACACCGTCACCCGGACCGCCGCGGCGGGTGTCGCCGCTCGCGGCAGACCGGCGAGCACCCCGGGGTCGGCGAGGACCGCGGCGCACAGCGCGACGAGCCCGTCCACGCGGCGGGCAGAGATCGGGACGGGCTCACCGGTCTCCTTGTCGGTCGCCGGCATGGCCGCCGCGACCGCGTCCAGCGCAGCCCAGATCGTGGCCACGCCCGCGGCGTTCGTACGCACGGCGAGGGCCGCCATCCCGTCGGGCTCGGCGTGGTGGTCGATCCCCCGGTCGGCCCGCGCCCGCTCGTGCCGCTCCGCAGCGGAGGCGGAGTCGACCGCGAGCACCGCGCGCCGCAACGCCCGTCGTGTCTGCGCGACGGTCTGCTCGGCTGCACGCGGCAGCACGCGCTGCTGCACGGCGAGCGCGGCGTCGTCGTCGAGCGGGGCGCAGGCCTCGACAACGGCGCTGGCCTGTCGCGGCTCGATCCGCCCGGCCTCCAGCTCGTCGAGCGTCGGCGCACACCGGCCCGTCAGCTCAGTCGCCTGCTTCAAGCGTGTCGCGACGGTGGGCAGCGACCACCGGAGGGCCGACCCGATCTCGGCCTCCGCGGCCTGCTCCCCCGACCAGTGCTCGGCGGCCGCACTATGGGGCTCGGGGGCCTGCTCGACCGCGATGGCCGCGCCCGCCGCCGCCAGGGCTCGCGCCTGTTGCGCGGTCAGCCACGCGGCGACGCGCTCCCACGACCGGACCACCTCGAGCCGGTCGTCCGCCGACAGCGCCAGCCCCTGGAGCTGGCAGAGGTGGGCGATGAGCTCGCAGCCTGGCGCCAGCTTCGTCAGCACGGCGGCCACCGACAGCGGCTCCTCCGACAGCGGCTCCTCCGACAGCGGCTCCTCTGACAGCGGCTCCTCTGACTGGACGTTCTCCGCGTCGAGAGTGGCTTCCAGCGCCGTGAGCGCTTCGCGCCGCGCTCGGGCGGCGAGATCGCTGCCGAGCTGCGCGTCCGAGGCCCCGGCCCCTATGAACCCGGTCAACCCGAGCTCAGCGGCGCTGGGCTCGTTGCCGGCGAGCTCGTTGCCGGCGAACTCGTCGCCCTCGAGCTCCTTGTGCTCGAGCTCGTCGCTCCCAGCCTCCTTGCCCTCGAGCCCCTCGCCGGCAAGCTCCTCGCCGGGAAGCTCAGCAGGGGCGGGGTCGGTCCCGGGTTCGCTCAACGTCATGAGCTGGGTCTCGATCATCTGTGCCACCCCACGCTCCGCCGGGGAGAGCGCCAGGGCAAGGCGCGCGACCACGGCCGCGTCGAACGCACCGGCTGAAGGCGCGCTCGGGCGGTGCGTGTGCCCGCCGCTCAGCTCGACTACGAGACCGACTCGCGAGGCGCGCACGAACGTCGAAGGCCGGCGGCCGTCGCCCGTCTCGGAGGTCATGCCCGCAAGCTAGCGGCCACCACTGACAGAGCTCCGCCGCCGAACGTCGCCCTGCTCGGCACTACCGGGACCACCGACAGCCCCCTCGCCCAGCCCCCTCGCCCAGCCCCTTGCCGCGGACGGGTGACGCCCCTACGCCACGCGCGCCACCACTGACCGACACCGCTGCCACCGACCGGTCACCCTCCTCCGACACACCCGCGCTGACCGGATCGGCGTTCGCCGCTTCGCTCTCAGCCAAACCGAGTTGCGAGCCGCGGATTCGCGGACGTACCGTTTTCGTACACGGGAAGGGAGGTGGTCCGAAGCTTTGGATAGTTCTAGGACTCGTGAGGTGGCTGCCAGCTAGCCACGACTCCCGGGCGCCCGGCCTAGTGGCCGGCTACACCCAGGCAGTCACCGGGGCCCGCGGGCGCCGGGGAAACAGTCCCCCCGGCACATGGTCGTGAATCGACCGCCCGCGGGCTCTTCCATGCCCGTCCACGACTGGTCCGCGACGGCCCTGTGCTCGCCTCCAGGTGATCCACGATGACCCGCGCCACCACGATCGACACTTCACGCCGCCGCGAGAGCCAGTCAGGTGCCGCACCAGCCGGGCCGCCGCCACGCGATCGACCGCACTCGCCCCAGGCGCAGCCGCGCCCCACAGGACATCCCCGCGGAAGCGACGCCCACCGCGAACAGCAAGGGGCGGGAAGGCCGCGGCCTCCCCGCCCCGCTGTGCAGGTCAAGGACGCCGTACCGGGTGACGCCTCTCGGCGAGTGGCCGCTCGTAGCGGCTGGAGATGAGGCCCGGGGTCATGATCCGGTACGGCGCCGGGCCGGACGTCCCGCCCGCGAAGGCGTCGCGCCCGTCCCACCTAGAGCATCGCCCATGGCCGGGAAGACCTGAGCGATCGGGTACCCCGAGCCACCACCGGCACGGGCGACGGCCCGCTCAGAACCACGTTGCCGGAAGCCCGCTCGCCTCACGGCGCGAGCCGCTCCACGACCCACTCCGCGCCCTCGAGCCGGTAGCGCAGCCGGTCGTGCATCCGGCTTGGCCGGCCCTGCCAGAACTCGACCGTCTCGGGCACCACCCGGTAGCCGCCCCAGTGGTCCGGCACCGGCACCGGCGTGCCCTCCGGCCACCGCTCGGCCAGCGCCGCGTACTCGGCCTCCAGCGCCTCCCGGGACGCCACCACGGAGGACTGCGCGCTCGCCCAGGCGCCGAGCCGCGAGCCGTGCGGCCGCGTGGCGAAGTACGCCGCCACCTCCTCGCGCCCGACCAGCTCGACGGGCCCGGCCACCACGACCTGCCGCTCGAGCGCGACCCAGGGGAAGAGGAGCGCGGCCCGCGGGTTCTGCGCGAGGTCCTGGCCCTTGCGCGAGAGCAGGTTGGTGAAGAACGTGAAGCCCTGCTCGTCGTACGCCTTGAGCAGCACCGTCCGCGCGCTCGGCCGCCCCTCCCCGTCCGCGGTCGCGAGCGTCATCGCGTTGGGCTCGGGCAGCTCGGCCGCGACGGCCTCGGCGAGCCACGCGCCGAACTGGGCGGCGGGGGTCGGGGCCAGGTCGGCGACGTCCAGGGCGGCCCGCTCGTACGACCGGCGCATCGCGCTGGGGTCCGGCGGGCTGGGGTCGGAGGAGCGCGCGCGGGAGAAAGCCACGTGACAACGATCGCATTGCTCGCCCCCGCTTTCGCTTCTCCTTCGCCGTTGTGGAAGATGGGCGGAAGCAACGGGGCTGCCGCGGGACGACCTCCACGCGTGAGCACGTCCGCGCACCGACCAACCGAGGAGCAGCAGGATGTCCGACTTCAAGCCCGGCCTCGAGGGCGTTGTCGCGTTCGAGACCGAGATCGCCGAGCCGGACAAGGAGGGCGGCTCCCTCCGCTACCGGGGCGTCGACATCGAGGACCTCGTCGGCAAGGTGCCGTTCGAGCGGGTCTGGGGGCTGCTCGTCGACGGGGCGTTCGACCCCGGCCTGCCCCGCGCCGAGGAGCTGTCCCTGCCGGTCCGCACGGGTGACGTACGCGTCGACGTGCAGGCTTCGCTGGCGACCCTCGCCGCGCAGTGGGGTCTCAAGCAGCTGCTGGACATCGACGCCGAGCAGGCCCGCGAGGACCTGGCACGCTGTACGGCCGCCGCGCTCGACTTCATCGCCCAGTCCGCCCACGGCGACGCCGCCCCGGTCCCGCAGGCGGAGGTCGAGGCCGAGGAGACGGTCGTCGGCCGCTTCCTCAAGCGCTGGCGCGGCGAGGTCGACCCCCGCCACTGCCGTGCGCTGGACGCCTACTTCGTCTCGGCTGCCGAGCACGGCATGAACGCCTCCACCTTCACCGGCCGGGTCATCGCCTCGACCGGCGCCGACGTGGCCGCGTCGCTGTCCGGAGCCGTCGGCGCCATGTCCGGCCCGCTGCACGGTGGCGCTCCGTCCCGCGTGCTGCACATGGTCGAGGCCGTGGAGCAGAGCGGCGACGCCGTCGGCTACGTCAAGTCGGTCCTGGACAAGGGCGAGCGGCTGATGGGCTTCGGCCACCGCGTCTACCGCGCCGAGGACCCGCGCGCCCGCACCCTGCGCCGCGTCGCGCACGAGGTCGGCGCCCCGCGGGCCGAGGTCGCCGCCGCGCTCGAGACGGCCGCGTTGGAGGAGCTGCACGCCCGCCGCCCCGACCGCGTGCTCGCGACCAACGTCGAGTTCTGGGCCGCGGTCGTCCTCGACTTCGCCGAGGTCCCGCCGCACATGTTCACCTCGATGTTCACCAGCGCCCGCACCGCCGGCTGGTCCGCGCACATCCTCGAGCAGAAGAAGACGGGCCGCCTGGTCCGCCCCTCCGCGCGCTACGTGGGCCCCGGCGCCCGCTCGCCGCAGGAGGTCCCCGGCTGGGACGTCGTCTCGGCCTGACCCACGCCGTGCCCCCCGGACGCGCCACCCTGTCACCGGGTGGCGCGTCCGTGGTGTCTCCGCCGGCGTCGTGGCCTGTTGCGAACGAATCCGCCTGCACGGTCAGGGACCCCACTAAGGTCCTGGCCAAGACGACGCTGATCGGCAGGGGGACCGACCGTGCCCGCGACAACAGCTCCGCATGGCTCCGCGCCTTTTCCGTGGCGCCTCTTCGCCTGGGCCTTCGCTGGGTTGATGCTGGCGCTGAGCGCCTGGACCTACGCCAGCCCCGCGTACTCCTCCCCCGATGAGCCCGCCCATGTCCTCAACGCCGCGGCGGTGGCGCGCGGCCAGGTGTTGACCGAGCAGCAGGAGACGGCGCGGGGCGCGATGTCCGTCGTCGAGGTGCCGTCCGGGCTGGCGACGATCGAGGACTACGGGGTCTGCGAGGCACAGCCCAACTGCGCGCCGGGGGCCTCGCTGACGGGCGAAGGCGGCTCCCGCCGGCTGACCTACGTCGGCCGCTACTTCCCGCCGTATTACGCCGTGCTCGGCCTGCCGTCGTTGGTCGTGCCGACCGATGCCGCGCTCTACACCATGCGGCTGCTGAACGCGGCACTATGTGCGCTGCTACTCGCTCTCGCCTTCGTCCATGCCTCGAGGGTGAGCCGGTGGACGGTCGTGGGCGTCCTGCTCGGGCTGACGCCGACGACACTGTTCACAGCCGCGACAGTCAACCCGAACGGTCTGGAGATCAGCGCTGCCGCGGCTTTCTGGGCCGGCCTCCTCGCGCTCGGCGCTCGAGCTGAGACGCCGACGTGGCTGCTGGTGACCACCGGCGCCGCCGGCGTGACGCTGGCCGTCACGCGATCGCTCGGGCCGCTGTGGCTGGCCCTCATCGCCCTCTTGGTCATCGCCATCCGCCCGCGGCGCTGGCTCGACCTCGCCCGCGACCGACGGGTGCAGGTCACTGCGGCTGTGGTCGCCACGACGGCGGCGGTCGCCTCGCTGTGGGTGCTGCTGGCCGGAAGCCTGCGACTGGTCGGCATCGCGCCGCCCGACACCCCTTTGTCAGTTGTCGTTCGCGGCGTCGTGAAACGGTCAGCGAGCCGACTCGAGCAGCTGGTCGAGGTGCTGGGCTGGCTCGACCTGCACGTGTCTCGACCGCTCACGGCGCTCTGGCTGCTGCTGGTCGCCGCTCTCTGCGTCGCCGCGCTGACGATCCCGCGCCACGCCCGACGGGCGCTCCTGCCGGTCGCGGCGTGCGCGCTCCTCATCGTGATGCTCCCGCTGCTCGAGGTGGCCAGCTACTCGCGCATCGGCCCGTCCTGGCAAGGGCGCTACACACTGCCTATCGCCGTCGGCCTGCCGATCATGGCCGCGACGCTTGCGGGCATGCGCCCCCACCGACTCCGACTGCCCCTCGCCGTGGGCGCGGTCGCGAGCGTCTGCGCTCTCGAGGTCGCCTTCCTCGCACTTTCACTTCGGGATTACACCGGGCTGCGGTCGCCCGGTGTGCCTGTCTGGGAGCCGCCGGTGCCCGCGCCCCTCTTGGTCCTCGTGTGCGCCGTCGGGCTCGCGGCGCTGGCCGCCGCCCTGCTCCGCGAGCTGCGTGCGGGACGCGACCTGGCGGTGGAGGCGCTGCGTCCACGAGCGGACGCCCGCGAGGTCTCCGACGACCCGCGCGAGCCCGCTCCAGCTTGAACGGCGACGCCGCCGGGTGTCCCCGCCACGTTCTCGCCGCCCCGCGCTGCCTCTAGGCTGAGCCCGTGGCAGACGCGACGAGCATCACGATCCCCGACGACCTCAAGCCGGGCGACGGCCGCTTCGGCTGCGGCCCCTCGAAGGTGCGCAAGGAGGCGCTCGACGCCCTCGACGCGACCGGGCGCGCCCTCCTCGGGACCAGCCACCGGCAGAAGCCGGTGAAGGACCTGGTCAAGCGCACGCGCGAGGGCCTGTCCCAGCTGTTCTCGCTGCCCGAGGGCTACGAGGTCGTCCTCGGCAACGGCGGCAGCACCGCGTTCTGGGACATCGCGACGTTCGGGCTCGTCCGGCAGAAGAGCCAGCACCTGTCCTTCGGCGAGTTCTCGTCCAAGTTCGCCGCCAGCACCAAGGGCGCGCCGTTCCTCGACGACCCTACGGTTCTCAAGAGCGAGCCGGGGACCTACCCGCAGCCGCAGGCCGAGGCCGGGGTCGACGCCTACGCGTTCACGCACAACGAAACCTCGACCGGCGTCGCCATGCAGATCGCGCGCGTCGAGGGTGCAGACGAGGGGTCGCTGGTGCTCGTCGACGCGACGAGCGGCGCCGGCGGCCTGCCGGTCGACGTGTCGCAGACCGACGTCTACTACTTCGCGCCGCAGAAGGTCTTCGCCGCCGAGGGCGGGCTCTGGATCGGGCTGTTCTCCCCCGCCGCGCTGGCCCGGGTCGACGAGATCGCCGGCAGCGACCGCTGGATCCCGCCGTTCTTCGACCTGCCGACGGCGATCGACAACTCGCGCAAGGACCAGACCTACAACACCCCCTCGGTGTCGACGCTGTTCCTGCTCGCGGACCAGATCGAGTGGATCAACGGCAACGGTGGCCTGGACTGGGCCGTGGGCCGTACCGCGGACTCCTCGGGCCGGCTCTACTCCTGGGCCGAGAAGACCAGCTACACGAGCCCGTTCGTCGCCGACCCGGCGCAGCGCTCGCAGGTCGTCGGCACGATCGACTTCAGCGACGAGGTGGACGCGGCGGCCGTCGCCAAGACGCTGCGGGCCAACGGCATCGTCGACACCGAGCCCTACCGCAAGCTCGGCCGCAACCAGCTGCGCATCGGCATGTTCCCGGCGGTCGAGCCGGACGACGTGTCCGCACTGACCGCGTGCATCGACCACGTGGTGGAGCGGCTCTAGCCGGCACCCCGGGAGGCGCCGACGCGTCTTCGCCCAGTTCAGATGAAGGGCCCCTTCTCGCAGCGCCGGTCGCGAGGAGGGGCCCTTCGCGCGGTACGCGCGGTGCCCGGCGGCGTGTTCCGGCACGAAGCGCGGGTGGAGCGGCGAGGACGCACCCACGGTGACCACGCGACGCCACGGCGCGCCCGCGTACCGGACAAACGCGTCACTCGTCACGCAAAGCGGCGCAGCGGGGCCGGTCGTTCCCCGTGCAACGGGGTAGATGGGTGCGCGGTGGGCACCCGAGCCCGCCGGCAGAGTCCCTCCAGCCGGAAGAAGGCCGAAGCCATGAAGGCAGTCGTCTACAAGGGTGCGTTCGAGGTCGGCGTCGAGGACGTCCCGGACGCGAAGGTCCAGGAGCCCAACGACGCCGTCATCCGCATCACGACCACCAACATCTGCGGGTCCGACCTGCACATGTACGAAGGCCGCACCAGCGTCGAGGAGGGCAAGGTCCTCGGCCACGAGAACATGGGCATCGTCGAGGAGGTCGGCCCCGGCGTCACGCGCATCAAGGTCGGCGACCGCGTCTCCGTGCCGTTCAACATCGCCTGCGGCACGTGCCGCAACTGCGAGACCGGCTGGTCGTCCTTCTGCCTGCGCACCAACCCGACCGAGGGGATGGACGGCGCGGCCTACGGATACGCCAACATGGGCCCGTACGACGGCGGCCAGGCCGAGTTCCTGCGCGTCCCCTATGCGGACTTCAACCTGCTGAAGCTGCCGGCCGGCACCGAGCACGAGAACGACTTCACGATGCTCTCGGACATCTTCCCGACCGGTTGGCACGGCGTGGAGCTCTCCGGCCAGCAGCCCGGTGACACGGTCGCGGTCTTCGGCGCCGGGCCGGTGGGCCTCATGGCGGCGCACAGCGCGCTCCTGCGCGGCTCGTCGCAGGTCTTCGTCGTCGACAAGGAGGCCGACCGCCTCGCCCTCGCCACGAAGATCGGCGCTACCCCGATCGACCTCGGCCAGGGCGACCCGGTGCAGCAGATCCTCGATGCGACGAACGGGCGCGGCACCGACCGCGGCGTGGAGGCGGTCGGCTACCAGGCCCACGACCCGTCGGGCGAGGAGCACCCCGAGCTCGTGCTCGACAACCTCGTGCAGGTCGTCCGCACGACCGGGGGCATCGGCGTCGTCGGCGTCTACATGCCGCAGGACCCGGGCGCGTCGAGCGACCTGGCCAAGGAGGGCCGGATCCCCTGGCAGTACGGCCAGTTCTTCACCAAGGGCCAGTCGATGGGCACCGGCCAGGCGCCGGTCAAGCGCTACAACCGCCAGCTGCGCGACCTCATCATCGCCGGCCGGGCGACGCCGTCGTTCATCGTGTCGCACGAGCTGACCCTGGACCAGGCGCCGGAGGGCTACTCGCGGTTCGACAAGCGCGAGGACGGCTGGACGAAGGTGCTGCTGCACCCGGGCAAGGCGGCCTGACCGTGCACGGGGTGCAGAAGCTCGACGAGCCGGTGGGCGAGCTGGAGCTCGTCCACTCGTTCGGCGGCCCGATGCCCACCGGCGTCAGCGTCTCGCACAGCGGACGCGTCTTCGTCAACTTCCCGAAGTGGGGCGACGAGGTCCCGGCAACGGTGATCGAGCTACGCGACGGGCAGGAAGTCCCGTTCCCGGATCAACAGTGGAACTCCCCTTCCGGCAACGACGACGCGGGTGCGTTCGTCTCCGTGCAGAGCATCGTGGTCGACCCCGTCGATCGGCTGTGGGTGCTCGACACCGGGAGCCCGATGTTCGAGCCGGTCAGGCCCGGCGGCCCAAAGCTCGTGTGCGTGGACCTCGAGAGCAACACGGTCGCGCAGGTCGTCACGTTCCCGGAGGACGTGGTGCTGGAGACGACGTACCTCAACGACGTCCGCTTCGACCTGCGGCGCGGCGAGGCGGGAGCCGCCTACATCACCGACTCCGCGGACTCGGGGCCGAACGGCATCATCGTCGTCGACCTCGCGTCGGGCCGCTCGTGGCGGAAGCTGCACGAGCACCCGTCGACGAAGGCGGAGCCGCTCGACACGTTCCGCCCGGTGGTGGAGGGCCGCCCGTTCCTCGAGCGTCCCGGTGACGGCAGCACGAAGCCGGTGACGATGGGGGCGGACGGGATCGCGATCTCGGCCGACGGGTCGCGGCTCTACTACTGCCCGCTCGCATCCCGCCGGTGGTACAGCGTCCCGACCGACCTGCTCGTCGACGAGTCCGCGGACGACGCGGACGTCGCCGCCGCGGTCGTCGACGAGGGCGACAAGGGCACCGGCTCCGACGGGCTGGAGACCGACGACCAGGGACGGGTCTACCTCACGGCGTACGAGCACAACGCCGTGCTGCGGCGGCTGCCGGACGGCGCGTTCGAGACCGTCGTGCACGACCCGCGGCTGCTGTGGCCGGACACGATGTCGGTCGCGGCAGACGGGCACCTCTACGTGACGGCGAACCAGCTGCACCGGCAGGAGAAGTACCAGGACGGCCAGGACCTGCGGGAGAAGCCGTACGCGCTCTACCGCACGGCCATCGACGCCGGGCCCGTGCTGCTGCGCTGAGGGCGGCCTGGGCGGGTGGCTACTCCCCCAATGAGGACAGGCCCGGCCGCCCGCCCAGCCGCTTCACCGTCGACGCGGTGGCCCCGGCCGCCGCGCGCGCGGCCTGCTCAGCCCCACGGCCGCGTAGCAGGGCCACCGTGAGCCCGGCGACGAAGGAGTCGCCCCCGCCCGTCGTGTCGACCGGGTCGTCCGCCGGCTCGAGCACCACCCGGCCGCCGGGCCAGGCGACCACGTTCGCCCCGCCCGGCCCGCCGAACGCGCACAGCGCCGGGCCGCGGCCGACCACGTCCCGCGCGGCGGCGGCCACGTCGTCGATCGTCGCCAGCTCGTTGCCGACGAGCAGCTCGGCCTCCTTCGCGTCGGCCCGGACGGCGTACGCCGTGGCCAGCAGCGCCTCCGCTGCCGCCGGGTCCTGCGGCGCCCCGTCGAGCACGACCCGCGCCCCCGCGGACGCCGCGAGCCGAGCGGCCGCGAGCGCGGCGTCCGCCGGCTGCTGCAGCTGCACCGCGACATACGCCGCCGGCCGCAGCAGCCCCTCGGCCCCCGCCACGTCGGCCTCGGTCAGCAGCGTCCCGGCCGGAACGTCCTCGAGCAGGCGACGCTCCCCACCCGCCACGACGTCCACGAGCAGCGCGGTCGACGTGCCGGCGCGCCTCAGCACGTGCGTCACGTCTATGCCGTCATGGCGGGCCTGGCCGAGGACGTCGGCCCCGGCCTGGTCGTCGCCGACGACGCCGAGCAGGGCGACCCGCGCCCCGAGCTGGGCCATGGCGACCGCCTGGTTGGCGCCCTTGCCCCCGAGGCGCTCCCGACGTGAGAGCACCGGCTCGCTGCCGCCGGCGTCCGGCAGGCGGGCGGCCTGCAGCACGAGGTCGCGCCCGACCTCCCCCACGACGACGACCTCACACTGCGGCACACGGCCTCCTCAGACTCCGGACGGGTACGCCTCCATCTCCCCCGCGGCAGGCGCGAGGTGCAGCGGGTGGAGCGCCGATGTCTCGTCGATCCAGACGAACGCGTCGTAGCGGTCGCCGAGCACGGTCGGCACGTAGTTGCCCCACCCGTCGAGCTCGGGCCGGTAGACGACGCCGACCGCGCGGTGGTCGAGCCGGTCGCGCAGCCACTCCGGCTGCTCGTGGGCGGGCGGGAAGGAGAACAGCCCCGTCGACGGCAGGCCGGGCCGCTCCAGCGCCTCGTGCAGCAGCGCCTCCAACGATCCCGGTCGGGCCGGTGGCATCGGCATCACCTGCATCGGCTCGCCCCACGCGTCGCCGGCGACCACGGTCCCGGCGTAGCTGCCGAAGCCCACGAGCACGACGTCCGCTGCCGCGTGCCGCTCACGCATGAGCTGCCCGACGTTGACCATGCCGCGGTCGGCCATGTCCGTGGCGCGGGCGTCCCCGATGTGGGTGTTGTGCTCCCAGACCACGAGCTTGGCGGGTACGCCGCCGGCGCCGAGGTGCCCGGCGAGCCGGTCGAGGGTGTCGGCCATGTGCGTGTCGCGCACGTTCCACGACGTCGGGCCGCCGCGGACCATCGCCCGGTAGTAGCGCTCGGCGCCCGCGGCGACCTCGGCGTTCTGCCGCGCCACGAACTCGTCGGGCGCGCCGTCCGTCGTGGACCGCAGCTCGCCGAGCAGGGCGACGACCTCGTCCTCGCAGCTCTCCGGCACCAGCCGCGTCGCCCGCGCGTAGCGCTGGGGGTCCTCGGCGTACGGCTCGAAGCAGCGGATCGCCTCGACCGCCGCGGCCACGTCGTCCGGCCGCTGCTCGCGCATATAGCCGAGGACGCCGCGCAAGGAGTCCCACAGGCTGTAGACGTCGATGCCGTAGAAGCCGACGCGGCGCTCGCGCGGGAGCACGTCGTTGAACGACCGAAGCCAACTGCAGAAGTCGACCACCTCCTCGTTGGCCCACATCCAGGTGGGCCACCGGTCGAACGCGTGCAACGCCTCCCGCGGCGTCTCGGTCGACGCGCCCGTGACGCTGCACGAGACCCGGAAGCAGTCCGGCCAGTCGCCCTCGACCGCGACACCAGCGAAGCCGTGTTCGGCGATCAAGCGCTGGGTGAGGTCGGCCCGCCAGCGGTAGTACTCCGACGTGCCGTGGGTCGCCTCCCCGATAAGCACGAACCGTGCTTCACCGATCCGATCCAGCAGTGGACCCAGGTCGAGCGGGGACTCCAGCGGCCGGGCAAGGGCGCGCATGTCGTCGAGGTACTGCCTCATGCGGCCGCTCCCGCCGTGCGGTCAGCTCTTGCCCTGCGACTCCTGGTGGTCCTGCTGCCGCTCCGAGTGCGTCTTGTGGTCGATCTGCTTCGACGCCCCGGTCGAGACCCCGGCCTCGCTGGCGCTCATGCCCTGCTCCTTGGCCTCGCGGGCCAGCTTGCGGGCAGCGTCGGCGTCGGTTCCCTTGGCCATGTCGGCTCCTCCTGTCCGTGCTCGAGTACGTGCGGGTAGGTCAGCGCTGGTAGCGGCCGGTGAGCGTGCCGGTCGCGGTGGAGTGGTCGTCGAGCCAGGACCGGACGGCGTCGGCGTCGCTCGGGTCCGGCGCCGCGAACGGCTCGGCCAGGGCGTACAGCCGGAAGACGTAGCGGTGCGGCTCGTCGCCGACAGGCGGCTGCGGCCCGCCCCAGCCCTGCTCGCCGTAGCCGTTGCCGTGCTCGATGCCGACGTCGGCCCCCGGCTCGACCCGGCGGGTGGACGGGTCGATCCCGGTCACCAGCCAGTGCAGCCAGGTGCCGACCGGCGCGTCGGGGTCGACGCAGAGCAGGGCCAGCTCCGTCGTCCCGTCGGGCACGTCGTCCCACTCCAGGACAGGCTGTTGGTTGCCGCCGTCCTTGGCGTACTCGCCGGGGATGAACGAGCCGTCCGAGAAAGCCTCGCTGCGCAGCCCGATGACGTTGCCCGGGTCGCCGCCGCCCCCGTCGCGCTGGCCGAGCGGGCCACCCGCGCGCTCGGTCTCGGCGTGCGGCGAGGGCACGGGGCTGTCCCCGCGCAGCTCACGGTTGGCCGCGTCGGTGGCGTTGGCGTCCGGGTTCCCGGAGTTGTCGATCTCGTCGCGGAGACGGGCGCGCTGGACGTCGTACGCGTGGCTGCCGGGCTCGGGCATCGCATCCCCCTGCTGCTGTGGAGGCGGAGGGCGCCGGGGAGGCGCCGCTGGCTGCCGACCCCTATCCCCGCTCAGGACGCGTCGTCACCTGCTGGCCCTGTCCGATTCGCCCCGGGTTCGCCGGCGCGCCGGTGAGGCTCAGCGGCGGCGCAGGGCCCGGCCCACGCCGAGCACGAGCAGCCCCGCGACCCCGAGGCCGATCGCGAGGTACGGCCATCTCGGGCTCCGCTCGTCCGTCCCGGCCGCGCTCGCCGCGGCGGCGTCCGCGGAGGGGCGTGGTGCGGCCGAGCCGGCGGGCTCGGGGCGCACCGACTCCGGCAGCGGCACCCGCCACACCGGCTGCCCCTCGCCCTCGGACCCCGCGTAGAGCACGGTCCCGTCGAGCGAGGACGTGAGGGACTCCCCTTGCGGCTGCGAGGGCAGCGCGACGCGGGCCTGCAGCTCGCCGTCGGCGTCGTAGACGTAGGCGTCGCTGTAGTCGCGGACCGCATAGCGCCCGCCGGGCAGGGCAGTCGCGTCGGTGACGATGCCCGGCGCGTCGCCCTCGCGCTCGAGGACGTTGGGCGCGTCGGGGTCGAGCCGCTCGGGCGCGACGAAGACCGAGCCGCCGAAGAGCGCCTTCGTCACGATCCGCAGCCGCCCGTCGGCGCCGAAGAACATGGCCTCGGCGTCGTGCGGTCCGTCGGCGTACCTCAGCCGGTAGGACGTGGCCCGCAGCGTCCCGCCCCCGTCCGGGTCGGCGGGCTCGATCGCGCGGTGGACGAGGATGCCGTTGGTCCGGGCCGCGCCGTTGTCGCCGATGTCCCCGACCCAGAGCACGCCGCGGCCGCGGGAGTCCTTCGTGGCGGCCATCGTCTCCCAGTCGCGCGCGGGCACGACGTCGAGCCGCCAGACGCCGAGCGTCTGCCCTTCGGCCCCGAGCGCGAAGACCCGCGAGGAGTCGCCGCTGTCGTTGTGCGTCCACATGACGCTCTTGTGCGTCGGGCTGAGCGCCAGGCCGCTGGATTCGGCGATCCGTGAATCACTGATCGTGAATGCCTGCACCGGATCACTGGCGACAGAGGCCAGCGCCAGGCCGGCGGCGGTCAGCGCGGGGACGAGCACCGGGGCAGCCTAGGTCCGGGCGCCGAAAACCTGTGCAAGCTCGGGCTCGAGCATCCGTGCGAGGGCCGGCTCGATGCCCCAGTCCCGGACGAGCGTGAGGTACTCCTCGACCAGCTCGGGCCGCGGCGGCGTACCGGTGCGGACGGCGCGGAGCAGCACGTTGCGCGGGGTCTGCTCGGCGTCGACGAACTCCACCACGTCGACGCGGTAGCCGAGCAGCCGCAGCAGCGCGGCGCGGATCGCGTCGGTGAGGACGTCGCCGAAGCGCTCGCGCAGGATCCCGTGCCGGGTCAGCAGGGCGTACGGCTCCGGCGCCGGCTGCGCCTTGAGCTGGCGCTGCACGTCGTGGTGGCAGCAGGGCGCGACGAGCACGGCCTTCGCCTGCCAGCGCACGGCGCGCGCCAGGGCCTCGTCGGTGGCGGTGTCGCAGGCGTGCAGGGCGAGCACGACGTCGGCGCCGTCGACGGGCGCGTCGGCGATCGTGCCCTCGACGAAGCGCACGCGGTCCGCCCAGCCCAGCTCGGCGGCGACCTTGGTCCCGTGCTCGCGCGACTGGGCCTTCGTGTCCACGCCGACCAGCTCGGCGGACCGCCGCTCGCTGAGCCAGCGGTAGGCGGCGAAGGTGAGGTAGGCGTTGCCGCAGCCGAGGTCGACGACGCGGACCTCGGCGGGCAGGTCGGGCTCGACCGCGGTGAAGGCGCGCAGGAAGGCGTCGACCTGCCGCCGCTTCGCCGCGCCGGCCTTCAGCGCGGCGAAGAGCGGGTCGCCGGGGTCGAGCAGGTGCGGCACGGCCCGGTCGTTGCCCTGGACCTGCGGCGGCGCGACGGCCGCGCGCGTCGTGTGGACCTGCGCCTCGCCCTTCTTGGTGACGCGCAGCTGCACGGTGCGGTCCGCGGTCTCGACGTGCCAGTTGCCGAACGGCTCGGCCAGCAGCTCGTCCACGGCCGCCGCCGCGTCGTCGCCGTAGCCCGCGTTGGCGGTGAAGGCCTGCCGCTCGTCGTAGCGGACGACCTGGAGCTTGCGGCCGGCCTTGAGCTGGACCGGGCGCAGCTCCACCCGCCGCCACTGCGGCTCCGCGCTCCGCCGACGGCCGGACGCGACCGCGCGGCGCAGCCCGTCCTCGTCGAGCAGCGCCGCACGCACGGTGGCCAGCGCGGTCTCGAGCGCCTCGGGCACGTCGTCTCCTCCCGGCCCCCGCTGCGCACGGCGGCCTCCTTCCATCCTGCGTCATGCGCGGGACGGCGGAGGGCCGGGCCGTGGGCCTGCCCCGGAGCGTGCGCGGTCAGGCCCAGCGGGCGGGCGTACGCCACCGGTCGAGCAGCCGGGCCCGCGGCCGCCCCGTCGGAGCCCGCCAGCCGGCTCCGCGGCTGCGCCGGGCGGCCGCCAGCGCGCGGTAGTCGTCGGCCTCGCGGCGCAGCTCGTCGACGTGGATCCGGGCCAGCTCCTGCAGCTGCAACATGGTGGTGCCTCCTCGAGCGATCCGTGCTGCTCTCCTCGGCAGCACATCCAGGCTCGTGCTGAGGCATGGCCCGGCGGATCGGTCGTCCGACCACACTCCGTTGTCGCGAGGCCTTAGGCGCGGGGCCGGACTGCCTTAGCCAGGGCGTACGCCGGTGGCTGAGGCGCCCCGGTCATGCGCGGTCGAGCGCGTCCCGGCCGTCGCGCCGTCAGCAGTTGGGGCGGCCGGAGGAGCTCTCGCTGGTGTACTCCCGGCCGCCGACCGAGGTGCCGTCGATCGTCACCTCGACGCAGTCGACCTCGTAGTCCGACCGCGTCGTCTTCTTCTTGCCCGAGCTGGTGGTCTTGGTCTTCTTCGTGCCGCCGGACCGGCCGAGCTCGACGAGGATCACGCCACCGCCGTCGGTGGGCTGGGTCCGGACGACGTTGGCGTCGTCGCCGGCGGCGGCGCGCAGCTGGTCGTCGGTCCAGGCGCCGGAGTGGCCGGCGGCGGCCTTCTGCACGAGGGCGACGACGTCCTCGTCGGCGGAGCCGCCACATGCGGTCAGGGCGAGAGCGCCCATGACCGTGGTGGCGAGCAGGCGGAGGCGGGGCGAGCGGGCAGGGGCAGGCATGGCGGACTCTCCGGACGTTGGGGGGACGCGTTGGCAGAGCGGCCACGGTCGTTGGTGATACGTCCGCTGGGGGTCGTCAGCGCTGGCCGGCGATCGGTGAGTCGTCAACGGCATGCGTGTCCGCGCCAGGTGAGGGCGGTGCGGGCGGGGCGTCATGATGTCCGAGGACGCCCATCACCTGGCGTCGAGTGCCTGTCGTGCACCTCGGCCGACGCCGTCGCCGCGGTGGCGTCCGCTGCCGATGAGTCAGGCCGGCTCCACCGGCAGCCACAAGTCCGTCGTGGCGCTACTGAAGTCGTCGCTGCGATCGAGCACTGCGACGATCTCTGGCCCCGGCCGCAGGCGCCACGTGTTGGAGGGGAACCATTCCGTCGCGGTGGCGGCCCATGTCTGCTGCAGGGCCCCCGGGTGGGGTCCGGCGCTGCGGAAGACAGCCCACGCCCCGGCCGGCACCTCGATCTCGTCCAGCCCGCTGGGGACGGGCGTGTCGAGGTGCAGCGCGACTCCGTGCAGGTAGGTCAGCTCGCTGCCCTCCGCGCGGTCGGGGTCGAGGTCGTCACTGACGGCGAGCAGACCGGCCGGCTCGGTCTCGCTCATCGCCTTCAGCCGCTGGTGCTCCTCCAGCGGTACGGAGGCGACGAGCTCACATGTTCGACGAGACCGTCGAGCTGACGGCTCCTCCCAACGCCGCGCTCGCGCCGTTCCTGCGCGGACTACGCCTGCCCGCCGACGGGCTCCTCGGCATCTCGGGCGGGCTCGCGCTCGCCGAACGCATCACGGGCGCCCGGCTCACGGGCCGGGACGTGAAGGCGATGACGAGCTACCACCTCGTGGCGCCGCTGCTGGCCGAGCTTCCCGCTCCGGGCTCGAGCGCCCCGACGCTGGAGTGGGAGGATGACCAGGCCCGCGCGTACCGGATCGCGGCGCAGCTTCGCGACGCGCCTCCGGCGCTGCAGCGCAAGGTGGCGGCGTTCGCCGTGCAGGAGTCCGTCACCCGGGCGGGACTTGCGAGCCGCCCTCCCGTGAAGGCGGCCCTGCCCCGGCTGTCAGCGGCCCGTCCTCCAGCGGTGCGCGGCCAGCTCGAGCTACAGGTGCGGCAGGCGCTGGCGAACGAGTCCGCTCTATGGATGCGAACCGGCGGGGACGACCCGAGCGCGGCCGACCGCAGGATTCAGCAGCGGGGGCGAGCCATGGACGCGCTGTACCAGGCGACGAACCAGGACCCGGAGCTTGCGGCCTTCAATGCCGTCCGCACGGCGCACCGGTCTCTGGACATCATCGGCGCCGACCTCGCGCCTCGGATCGAGGCCTACCTGCAGGAGGACTGACGCGGCCTGCGCTCGCGCGCCTGCCGGACGCCGCCGGGCCCGGCCGAGAACGGCGTGCGACGACCACGCCACCGACAGCCCACTACTCACCGCCGAAGCCGAGGTAGCCGCCGAAGCCCGGCAAGCCGGCCTACAGCAACAACAGCACCCCGAACCCCGCAAGCAGAGCCGGCACGGTCGTGATCGTCGTCGCCCACATCGCGGCCTTGCGATCCGTCGCGAGCAGCGGCAGCAGCGCGTCGCCGTCCTGGCTCACCGCGTTGGCGACGAGCGTCGGCACCGGCACTCCGCCGGCCAGGAACAGCCCGGCCAGCACGATCTGCACCGCGCACCCGGGGACGAAGCCGATCAGCGCGCCGCACAGCACGCCGGCCACGCCGAAGAGCGGCAGCTGCGACCCGTCGAAGCCGGTGAACGCGTGCAGCGCCTCCCACGCGATGTAGGCCGCCGCGACCCACACGACGATGAACGAGGACTCCTGCGCGCCGTGCCGCAGCACGCCCGAGAGGGACTGCTCGGACGCCGACTCGACTGAATCGTCGGAGAGCCCCAGCCGGCTGGCGACGAAGACGGCGATCGCGAGCAGGGCGCCGGCGACACCGAGGACGAGGTACGGGTCGATGCTCAACGTGCTCGTGTCCACGAGGCGGAACGACACCGGGACGCTGAGCGCGAAGCCCGCCGTCGCCAGCAGCCAGAACGTCCCCGGTACGGCCCCGACGCCCCGCAGCGCCATCGCCCCGGAGGCGTCAGGAAGCGCGCGCGACACCGCCCCCGACACGGCGTCCGACACCGCCCCCGAGAACGCTGTCCCCAGCGCCGGCTGGCGTGACCCGCCGCCACCCGCCCCCGCGTACGCCGGCTCCGGCGCCATCGTCACGGGCTCGCCCGAGCGGGCCGCTCCGGGGGTGCGCGGCGCGAAGCCGGCGGCGTCCACCGCGTACCCCGTGGCCAGTCCGAGTGCGAACGTCAGCAGGTGCAGCTTGAGGGTGAACGTCGGGGCGCCAGCCAGCAGCACCCAGGCCGCGTCGCCGGTGGTGGCCACGAGCGCGGCCACGACCGTGCCGAAGCTGACGCTGCGCCGGGCGTACAGCGTCGCGAGGATGATCTCCGCGCCGCAGCCCGGGATGACGCCGAGCAGCGCCCCGACCACCGGCGCGATGCGTCGGTGGCGCTGGAGGAAGCCGGTGACGCGGTCTCCGTAGCGCCACTGGGCGACGCCGAACGCGACGACGAGCACCGCGACGAAGACGCCGACCTCGAGGAAGGCGTCGGCGAGCGGCAGGAGGACCACGTCATGCAGCAGTGTCTGCATGCCTGCGGGATGCTCCGCCGCCGTCACAACCGCGTCTCACGTGCGTCTCCCCCGTGTCCCGCTGCACGTCCCACGGCGTATCCGCGCTCCAGGTCGTTCCCGGGTCTCGCGGGCCGCCGGACGATCTGTACGGATCCATGCCCCCAGAGCCTCTCTAGAAGTGACGCAGGAGCGACCGGCCCTCGATCGATGACCCACCGGTCCCGGCGGCTCCGCGCCCGTCAGCGGAGGACGTCGTGAACGGCCCGAACAGCACACCCAGCACAGCCGGCACGGACGGAGCGGACGGAGGCAGGCCCGGCTCGGCCGGCGAGCACGCCCTGCAGCGGGCGGAGGGCTCGACCGAGCGGGCGGAGCGGTTCTACCGCGAGCAGGTGCTCGACCACCTCAACCCGGCGATGTGCGCGTTCGTCGAGCGGCAGGAGATGCTCTTCGTCGGGACCGCGGACCGGCACGGCGAGTGCGACTGCAGCTTCCGCGCCGGGCCGCCCGGCTTCGTGCGCGTGCTCGGCCCGCGCGTGCTCGCGTACCCGGAGTACCGCGGCAACGGCGTCATGGCCTCGCTCGGCAACCTCCAGGAGAACCCGCACGTCGGCCTGGTGCTCATCGACTTCTTCCGCGACGTGATCGGGCTGCACGTGAACGGCACCGCCCAGGTCGTGCCGGACGAGGCGCTGCGCGCGGCAACTCGGTTGCCCGAGCCGGACCACCCCGGCCGCGTCGCCCGGCTGTGGGTCGTGGTCGACGTCGAGGAGGCCTACATCCACTGCGCCAAGCACATCCCGCTGCTCACGAGGCTGCCGCGACAGCAGCACTGGGGCACCGACGACCACCACCGCAAGGGCGGGGACTTCTTCGGCGCCAAGGCCGAGCGGGCCACGCAGACCGGGCTCGCCGCCCAGGCCGGGGTCTCCGCCCAGGCCGGCGTCGTGTCTCACGCACCCGCAGCCGCGCGCGTCTGAGACGACAGGGGTCAGAGCAGCGCGCCGACCGCCACGAGGATCACGAGCAGCACGAGGGTCAGCGGCACGAGGAGGCCGCGGGTGCGGGAGCCCACGACCGTCAAGGCTAGCCCGCAGCCGCGAGGGCCCATCCCGCCAGCTCGGTGTAGACGGGCTGCGGGCCGAGCACGCTGCGCACGAGCGCGATCCGGTCGGCCCGGAACGACGACCCGGAGTACGCCGCCAGCGCCGCCGCGGCTGGGCGCAGGTCCGCGGGCCGCCCGTCCACGACGCGCCCCCGCGCCACGGTGAGGTGCGGCGTGAAGCGACGGTCCTCGACGTCGATGCCGGTACGCCGCGCGGCCGCGGCGACCCCCTCGGCCAACCGGGTGAGCGGGGCGAGGTCGCCGGCGAATCCGACCCAGACGACGCCGGTGCCGAAGCGGCCCCCGCCGGAGAGCGCGAGCTCGAGCGGGCCGCTGCGGGCGGCGGCGCGCGCGAGCCGCTCGGACAGCTCGGGCAACCGGCGCTCCTCGATATCGCCGAGGAAGGCGAGCGTGAGGTGCCAGCGCTCGGACGGCACCCAGCGGGGCTGCGGATGCGCCTGCCGCACGGGACCGAGCGCGGTGTCGAGCTGCGTGAGCGCGTCGGCGGGGAGCGGGAGCGCGACGAAGAGCCGCACTGGCCGGCCGGCTACTGCGTCGCCGCGACGAGGGCGGCGCGCAGCGCGTCCACCTGGGCGCGGTCGCCGGAGATCGACAGCGACCGCGGCCCCAGCCGTCCCCACAGCCAGAGCAGGACGGCGCCCGGGCTGCCGGTGACGGAAGCGTCCGCGGGGGCGTCGGGGGCGACCCGGTTGACGACCACGCGGGTGCCTTCGAGCTCGACCCGCCACGCGGCTGCACCGTCGTTGGCCGGGCGGACGTCGACGCGCGCGCGAGTGCCGGGCAGCAGGCCGGGCACGTCGCCCGCCTCGGTCAGGAACGCCGGCAGGAACACGGCGAGCACCTCGTCGACGCCGTCGAGCGCGAGGTCGGCCGGGATCTGGCTCGCGGCCCCGAGCGCCTGCTCGAGGTCGACGCGGTGGACGAGGGTCTCCTGCGCCATGCGGCGGTGCCAGAAGCCGAGCGTCCGCTCCTGCGGCCACCACGACCACACCGGAGCCGTCGGCGGCGCGGCGAGCAGCACCGACAGCAGCTCCAGCAGCGACCGGGAGTACCACGCGGCCAGGTCCTCGCCCGGGCCCGGTGCCGCGACGTACTCGCTGTCCGCGGCCCGGCGCCCGAGGCGGATGGACGCCGCCTTGTGCCGGTAGACCTCGCCGAGGTGCCGCACCGTCTCGCGCACGTCCCAGCCGGGGCAGCCGGTCACCGGGTGGTCCCAGCCGGAGGGCGCCAGCTCGATAATCCGGGCCGCGTCCTGGCGCAAGGACTCCAGATAGCGCGCGGAGGAGGGGCGTTCCATGGGCCGAGCCTGCCACGCCCGGCCGGGTTGACGGCAGGGGAAACGAGAGACGAACAACGGCAGGCGATCAGCCCGACTGCGCCGCAGCCACCGGCACCGGCCGCTCGGCCGCCGGCGGTGCGCCGAGAGGCAGCCCCGCGCGCTGCGCCCGCAGCAGGTACGCCGCCCCGGCCAGCGCGCCCACCAGCGAGAGCACCCCGCCCCCGCTGATGCTCCAGCGCGGCCCCACGTGCTCGCCCACCCAGCCGACGAGCGGGGAGATGAGCGGCGCGGTGCCGAAGACCACGAAGACGTGCAGCGCCATGACGCGTCCGCGCAGCGCGGGGTCGGCCCGCAGCTGCAGCAGCGCGTTCGCGCTGTTGAGCGCGGTGATGGAGGCGATGCCGACCGGCACGAGCGCG
The DNA here is from genome assembly GCF_011250635.1 of Motilibacter deserti. Lineage (GTDB taxonomy): Bacteria > Actinomycetota > Actinomycetes > Motilibacterales > Motilibacteraceae > Motilibacter_A > Motilibacter_A deserti. The sequence continues at coordinate 6,883 of NZ_JAANNP010000008.1, read as the reverse complement.
ACCGCGAAGAGGGCGTACGTCGGCATCAGCCCGGCGGCGATCTCGAGCACGCCGAACGCGATGGCCGCGCCGAGGAAGATGCGCAGCCGGGGGCGCTCCCGGCGGGCGGCGAGCAGCGCGCCGGTGAGCGAGCCGACCGCCATGACCGTGCCGAGAAGGCCGAAGCCGTCTGCAGCCTTGCCGAAGGTCTGCTGCGCCATCAGCGCCATCGTCACCTGGAAGTTCATGCCGAAGGTGCCGAAGCAGAAGGTCACCAGAAGTATGGTGCAGAGGTCGCGGCGGCTCCTGACGTAGCGCAGCCCCTCGCGCAGAGCGCCCCGCCCGCGTGCCACCCGGGGCGCGGTCTTGAGCTCCTCAGGCCGCATGAGCACGAGCGCGCCGAGGATGCCGACGAAGGAAGCGGCGTTCAGCAGGAAGACCGGCCCGGTCCGGTCGTCGAACGCGGTGATGAGCAGCCCGGCGATGCCCGGGCCGACGACGCGGCCGAGGTTGAACGCGGTCGCGTTGAGCCCGACCGCGTTGGGCAGGTCCTCCTTGCCGACCATCTCCACGACGAAGGACTGCCGGGCCGGGTTGTCGAACGCGGTCGCGAGGCCGAGCACGAGCGCGAGGGCATAGACGTGCTCGACCCGCGCCGCGCCGCTGACCTCGAGCACACCGAGCACGAGCGCCGTCGTACCCATGACGGCCTGGGTGACGAGAAGCAGCGCGCGCTTGGGGAAGCGGTCCGCGACGACCCCGGCGTAGAGGCCGAAGAGCAGCACAGGCAGGAACTGCAGTGCGGTCGTCACGCCGAGCGCGGTGCCGCTGCCGGTCAGCTGCAGCACCAGCCAGTCCTGGGCGATGCGCTGCATCCAGGTGCCGGTGTTGGAGACGACGGAGCCGAGAAAGAAGAGCCGGTAGTTGTGTATGCGCAGCGCCCGGAACACGCTCAGCCCTCCGCGAGCCGCGCGAGCACGGGGGCGGCGGCGGCGAGCGCGGCCCGCTCCTCGTCGGTGAGCTCGGACAGCCGGGTCGCCAGCCACGCGTCGCGGCGGCGCCGGTCGGCCTCGAGCAGCTCGTGCGCCTGCGGCGTCACCGAGACGATCTGCTGCCGGCCGTCGCTGGGGTGCGCCTCGCGCGCGACGAGGCCGGCGTCGGTGAGCGCGGCGAGCACCCGCGTCATCGTGGGCGCGGAGACGTGCTCGCAGTCGGCGAGCTCCCCCGGGCTCATCGGGCCGTTGCGGTCGAGCGTGGCGAGGGCGGTCAGCTGGGCCAGCGGGAGGCCGAGCTCTGCGCTGCGCTGGTTGCGCAACCGCCGAGCGAGCCGCATGACGGACATGCGCAGGCCGCTGGAGAGCGCGGCGGTCTCGTTGTCTGGCATCGGATCGTTAGCATAGCAAACGACCTCAGGGCACGCTCGGCACGGAGAGCCCGGCCACGGGCCGCAGGCGCAGGCCCAGCCGGGCGTAGATCGCCAGCGCGGCCGCGTTGTCGTCGTCGACCATCAGCGCTGCCGCCCCGTGCCGGCGGACGAGGCGCGCGAGCCCCACGGCGCACACCGCCCGGGCGACGCCCCGCCCGCGGGCGGCCGGACGCGTCGCCACCCCGGCGAGGAAGCCGACCTCCGGCGCGTTCCACGCCTCGGCGGCCACTCCCAGCAGCGCGCCCCCCTCGCGTACCCCCAGCCAGCGGTGCACGTCCGGGTCGCCCGGCCGGGCGTACGACTCCGGAGCCGCCTCGTCGAGCAGCGCCGCCACCTCGGCCTCGTCGTCCACGTCGACGACGGGCGCGCCGTCGGGAGCCGGGGGCGGCACGTCCGTGTCCATCCAGCCGAAGCAGGCGCACCCGGTCCCGGCCGGCAGGTGCTCGCGCACGGCGAGCGCGGCGGAGCGGTCGAGCAGGGGCTTGTACGCCGCCCCGACCTCGGCGAGCGCGGCCCGGACCGCGCGGGCGGCCCGCGCGGCGCCGCGCGGGGTGTCCAGCGGCCCCACGACCACGAGCCGGTCCCGGCGCGAGGCCGCGGGGGACGCGACGAGCACGAGCTCGCCGTCCGCCCACGCCCGGCCGCCGCGGCCCAGGCGCCGCGCCGCCCACAACGCGAGCAGGTCGCCGCCGGAGGCGGCACGCACGTCATCGACGGTGAGCAGTTGCCGCACGCACCCATTCTTCCGCACGCGACGCCGTTGTCGAACCGCGCCGCAGGTGGTGCTTGATCGGAGGAGTCAAGGAGGGCGGCCCGGCTGCCGACGCCCTTCTAGACGACCTACTCCACGCAGAACCACGCCGCGACCTCGCGGCCCGATGAGACGAGGCAGAAGCATGAGCACCCTGGCAGCCGGCCCCGGCCGACGCGCCGCCTTGCACCGGTTGAGCGACCTCTCGGTCCGGACCAAGATCGTGGCCGCGATCGCCGTGGCGGCGGTCGTGGCGGGCCTGGTCGGCACGCTCGGCATCCGGGCGCTGGCGGTCACGGCGTCGAACACCGAGAAGATGTACGCGGACAACTTCGTCGGGCTGGACCAGGCGGCCAAGCTGCGCCGCCTCACCGTGCAGGCGCGCCTGGACGTGGCCAACCACATGCTCGCGAGCGACGAGGCCGCCGAGCAGGCCCAGCAGGACAAGCTCGCGCAGACCGACGCGGAGATGCGCAAGACGCTCGAGACCTACGCCGCCAGCGGGCTCGGCCCCGTCCGGCAGCAGGCGCTGCAGGAGTTCATCACGCTGTTCGACTCGTACGCGAAGATCCGCGAGGAGAAGCTGCTCCCGCTGGCCCGGCAGGACGCGCTGGACCAGTGGGTCCAGGTGCGCAGCCAGGAGGCGCAGCCCGTCATCGACGACATGATGGCCTCCCTCGAGGCCATCGTCAGCAAGGAGCAGGCGACCGCCAGGGAGATGGCGGACGAGGCCCGCGCGGAGTACATCGGCAACCGCACCTGGATCCTGCTCGCGCTGACGCTCGGGCTCGCGCTGGCCCTCGGCCTGGGCCTGCTCGTCGCCCGCGGCATCGTGCGCAGCCTCGGCCGCGTGCAGCGCGTCTGCGAGGGGCTGGAGGAGGGCGACCTCACCCGCAGCGCGGACGTGGCCTCCGGCGACGAGGTCGGCCGCATGGGCCGGGCGCTCGACGCCGCCGTCCTCAAGCTGCGCGAGCTGGTCGGCACGATCGACTCCTCCGCCGTCAGCGTCTCGGCCTCCGCCGAGCAGCTCTCGGCGGCGTCAACCCAGATCGCCGCCGGCGCCGAGGAGGCGTCGGTGCAGGCCGGCGTCGTGTCCGAGGCCGCCGGCCAGGTGTCCTCCAACGTGCAGACCGTGGCGGCGGGCTCGGAGCAGATGGGCGCCTCCATCCGCGAGATCTCGCACAACGCCAACGAGGCCGCCCGCGTCGCCGCGCAGGCCGTCGACGTCGCGGAGTCCACCAACCAGACGATCACCACCCTCGGCGAGTCCTCCCGCCAGATCGGCGACGTCGTCAAGGTCATCACCTCGATCGCCGAGCAGACCAAGCTGCTCGCCCTCAACGCCACCATCGAGGCCGCTCGCGCCGGCGAGGCCGGCAAGGGCTTCGCGGTCGTCGCGAACGAGGTCAAGGAGCTCGCGTCCGAGACCGCCCAGGCCACCGAGGACATCGCCCGGCGGGTCGACGCGATCCAGTCGGGCACGGCGGGGGCCGTCGAGGCCATCGGCGAGATCGCCGCGGTCGTCGCGCGCATCAACGACTTCCAGGTGACCATCGCCTCGGCGGTCGAGGAGCAGACCGCGACCACGAGCGAGATGAACCGCAACGTGGCCGAGGCCGCCACCAGCTCGACGGCCATCGCGGAGAACATCTCCGGCGTCGCCGAGGCGGCGCAGTCGACCGCCGAGGCGGTCACCGAGGCCCAGCAGGCCACGGAGCAGCTGTCGCAGCTCTCGCACGACCTGCGCCGGCAGGTGGCCGAGTTCCGGCTCTGAGGCAGACAGAAGGGGCACCGCAGCACACGCATCGACGTGGCTGAGGTGCCCCTTCGCGCTCACCGCACGCCGAGCAGCTCCTCGAGCGGCACGATCGCGAAATACACGACGAAGAGCGCGGACACGAGCCAGAGCAGCGGGTGGACGTCGCGGGCGCGTCCGGAGACCAGCTTGATCACGGCGTACGAGACGAAGCCCGCGCCGATGCCGTTGGAGATCGAGTAGGTGAACGGCATGACGCTGATGGTCAGGAACGCCGGGATGCCGATGCTGTAGTCGCTGAAGTCGATCGCCTTGATCTGCGTGAGCATCAGGAACCCGACGACGACGAGCGCGGGCGTGGCCGCCTCGAACGGCACGACCTGCACCAGCGGCGTGAAGAACATCGCCAGCAGGAAGAGCACTCCGGTGACGACGGAGGCCAGGCCCGTACGCGCCCCCTCCCCCACGCCGGCCGCCGACTCCACGTAGGTGGTGGCCGAGGACGTGGAGGCCGCGCCGCCGCCGACCGCCGCGATGCTGTCGACCAGCAGGACGCGCTCGAGCCCGGGAAGGTCGCCCTTCTCGTCGAGCAGGTCGCCCTCGGCGCCGACGCCGACGACGGTGCCCATGGTGTCGAAGAAGTCCGCGAGCATCAGCGTGAAGACGAGCAGGACCGCGGCCACCACGCCGATGCGGTCGAACGAGCCCAGCAGGTTGAAGTCGCCGAGCAGGCCGAGGTCCGGCGTCGACACGATGTCGCTCGGGAGCTTCGGCTCGACGAGGCTCCAGCCCGTGGGGTTGTCGTCACCGCGGGCGCCGAGGCCGCCGATCGCCTCGACGACGATCGCGAGCACGGTCGTGGCGACAATGCCGAGCAGGATCGCGCCCTTCACCCGACGGGCGACCAGGACGAAGGTCAGCAGCAGGCCGACCACGAAGACCGCGGTCGGCCAGCCCTGCAGGTTGCCCCCGATCCCGAGCTGCAGCGGCGGGCTGGACGCCTGGCCGCGGATGAACCCGGCGTCGACGAAGCCGATCAGCGCGATGAAGAGGCCGATGCCCACGCCGATCGCAGTTTTCAACTGGGCCGGGATCGCGTGGAAGACGGCGGTGCGGAAGCCGGTCAGGACGAGCACGGTGATGACGAGGCCCTCGATCACCACCAGCCCCATCGCGTCCGCCCACGTCATGTCGGAGGCGATCGAGAAGGCGACGAAGGCGTTGAGCCCGAGCCCGGTCGCCAGCGCGAAGGGGTAGCGGCCGATGACGCCCATGAGCAGCGTGGCGATGCCTGCGACGAACGCCGTGGCGGCCGCGACGAGCGGGATGGCCCCGCTCGGGTCGGTCGCCCCGCCGAGGAACCCGCCGTCCACGTCGGCGACCGTGCCGAGGATGAGCGGGTTCAGCACGACGATGTAGGCCATGGTGAAGAACGTCGCGAGCCCGCCGCGCACCTCGCGCTGCCACGTCGACCCGCGCGCGGTGATCGAGAAGTAGCGGTCGAGCGCGTCGAGCCGGTCCGGGGCGCCCGTTCCGCCGGGGGCCGTGGTGGTGCTGGCCATGCAGAGTCCTCCTGCGCGAGGGGTCGGTGGGCCGACGACGGTGGCGGATGGCCCGCAGGGTGTCACGGCGCCCTAGGCTGGACGCGTGAACGACGCGCGCCGGCCCGACCTCGAGCCGCTCGACGTCGACGGCGTGGGCGTGGTCACCGCTCTCACCGGGGTGTGGGCCGTGGCCTTCCTCGTCCTGCTGCCGCTCAAGGGCCGGCTGGACGAGCACGGTAGCGGGTGGTGGCTCTGGACCTGCCTGGCCGGGGTCGGGCTGGGGCTGTTCGGCATCTGGTTCTGCCGCCGGCGCCGGGCGGCGCTGCGCCGCAGCGGCGAGCGGCCGGGCTGACCGGGAGCTCTCCCGAACGCAGGTCAACAGAACTGCGCATCCCGTCGAGCCCCTGAGCGCGCGAATCCGCCCGGGTTACACATCTGAGATGTTCGATCCTGTTGACTCGACGGGCGGGGCTACGGCACGCTTCGGGTCATGGACACGCCCCGCCCCCGCGCCGGCACGCAGGCGAGGGACTGAGCCGCGTGCTCGCCCCCCAGCGTCAGGCGCTCATCCTCGAGCAGCTCGAGGCGACGGGCGGGGTCCGCGTCAGCGACCTCGTCCGGATCCTCGGCGTCTCGGACATGACCATCCGCCGCGACCTCGAGGTGCTCGCGCGCCGCGGCCTGGTGGACAAGGTCCACGGCGGCGCCACGCGCCCCGGCGGCCGGGCCACCGACGAGCCCGGCTTCGCCGCCAAGTCCGGCCTCCAGCAGCCGGAGAAGGAGGCGATCGCGCGCGCCGCCGCCAAGCTCGTCGAGCCCGGGTCCGCGGTCGCGATCAGCGCCGGCACGACGACGTGGGCGCTGGCCCGGCACCTCTCCCACGTGCCCGGCCTGACCGTCGTCACCAACTCGGTGCCCGTCGCCGACGTGCTGCGCCAGAGCGAGCGCCCGGACCGGACCGTGATCCTCACCGGCGGCGTACGCACCCCCTCCGACGCCCTCGTCGGCGCGGTCGCGATCTCGGCTCTGCACTCGCTCCACGTGGACATCGTGTTTCTCGGGGTACACGGCATGGACGAGCACGCCGGCTACACGACGCCCAACCTGCAGGAGGCCGAGACGAACCGCGCCATGGTCGAGTCGGCCCGCCGGCTGGTCGTCGTGGCGGACTCGACCAAGTGGGGCACCGTCGGGCTGAGCCGCTTCGCCCGGCTCGCGGACGCCAGCACGGTCGTGTCCGACGTGGGCCTGCCGCGCCACGCCCGCACCGTGCTCTCCGACAACGTCGGCGAGCTCCTGCTCATCGACCCGTCCACGGGCGAGAGCACGTCCAGCAGCCCCGCCAGAGGAGCGTCGTGAAGAAGACCCATGCCCAGCTGGCCGACGGGCGGGAGATCATCTACTTCGACGAGGCCGACGACGCGCAG
>NZ_JAANNP010000077.1:3674-8869 GCF_011250635.1 Motilibacter deserti | reverse complement strand
CCGCCGAGTCGACGACGGCGGTGAAGCCGCGGATGACGCCGTCGTCGCGCATCCGGTCCACTCGGCGCTTCACCGCCGGTGCGGAGAGCCCCACGGCCTTGCCGATGTCGGCGTAGCTTGCGCGGCCGTCCCGCTGCAGGGCGACGAGGATCTCCTTGTCCGTCCGGTCCGTCGCCATCCGTCCTCCTCGCGCAACGATTCACCGGCGAAGGCCGCGAAGACGCAACGTTCTGCCGCTCCGACGGCCTCGGATCGTCATTGTGGCGCGCCCGGCTGCTGCCTAGCCTCGACACACCTGCCGCCCGTGTCGCCGGCGCCGCCGACTCCCCCTGCACCGAGGAGCCCTCGTGACGACGATCCCGCTGAGGAGCGAGCGCCCTCCCGGCGCGGGCGCGCTGCCGCAGGTCCCCGCCCAGCCCGCGCGCGCAGCTCGGGCGGCCACCAGGCGCCGCTACCTCATGTGCCGACCGGACCACTTCGCCGTGGCATACGCCATCAACCCGTGGATGCAGGTCGGGACGCCCGTCGACGTGGGCCTCGCGACGCGCCAGTGGGAGGCGTTGCGCCGCACCTACCTCGACCTCGGCCACGAGGTGGAGCTGATCGACCCCGTCCCCGGGCTGCCGGACATGGTGTACGCCGCCAACGGCGGGCTGGTCGTCGGAGGCCGCGCGATCGGAGCTCGGTTCGCGTACCCCGAGCGCGCGGCGGAGGGGCCGGCGTACCTCGACTGGCTCGTGCAGGCCGGGCTGGAAGACGCGCGCGAGCCCGAGCACGTCAACGAGGGCGAGGGCGACTTCCTCGTGGTGGGCGGCCTGATCCTCGCGGGGACCGGGTTCCGTACGTCGCCGGCCGCGCACGCGGAGGTGCAGCGCTTCTTCGGCCGGCGGGTCGTGTCGCTGCAGCTGGTCGACCCGCGCTTCTACCACCTCGACACCGCGCTCGCCGTGCTCGACGACGCGAACGTCGCCTACCTGCCCGAGGCGTTCTCGCTCAGCAGTCGACAGGTTCTGGAATCCCTCTTCCCTGATGCGATCCTCGCCGATGACCGGGACGCCGAGGTGCTCGGCCTCAACGCCGTGTCCGACGGCCGCCACGTGGTCCTCGCCGCTGCCGCCACCGGCCTGGCCACCCGGTTGCGCGCCCACGGCTACGTCCCCGTCCCGGTCGACCTCTCCGAGCTGCTCAAGGGCGGCGGCGGGGTCAAGTGCTGCACCCTGGAGGTACGCCCGTGACCGCGCTCGCCGGGTCCGGCGCCAGCACGTCGGCGGAGCACATCGCGCTCGCCGACGCCCATGCCGCGCACAACTACTCGCCCCTGCCCGTGGTGGTCGCGCAGGCCGAGGGCGCGTGGGTGAACGACGTCGAGGGGCGCCGCTACCTCGACTGCCTCGCGGGCTACTCGGCGGTCAACTTCGGGCACCGCCACCCGGAGCTCGTCGCGGCCGCGAAGGCACAGCTGGACCGCGTGACGCTGGTCAGCCGCGCGTTCCACAGCGACCAGCTCGGGCCGTTCGTCACCGAGCTCGCGGCGCTCGCGGGCAAGGACAAGGTCCTGCCGATGAACACCGGCGCCGAAGCCGTCGAGAGCGGCATCAAGATCGCCCGCAAGTGGGCGTACGACGTGAAGGGCGTCCGGCCGGACACCGCGAACGTCGTGGTCGCGGGCGGCAACTTCCACGGCCGCACGATCAGCATCGTCAGCTTCTCCGACGACCCCTCGGCGCGGACGGGCTTCGGCCCTTACACGCCCGGGTTCCGCCGGGTGCCGTACGGCGATCTGGCCGCCCTGGAAGCCGCCGTGGACGACTCGACCGCGGCGGTCCTGCTCGAGCCCGTGCAGGGCGAGGCGGGCGTGATCGTCCCGCCGCCGGCGTACCTGCCCGGCGTGCGCGCGGTGTGCGACCGGGCCGGCGCGCTGCTGATCGCCGACGAGGTGCAGTCGGGCCTCGGGCGCACCGGGCGCACCTTCGCGTGCGAGCACTTCGGGGTCGTGCCGGACGTCTACCTGCTCGGGAAGGCGCTCGGCGGGGGCATCCTCCCGGTCTCGGCGGTGGTCGCGGACGACGACGTCCTCGGCGTGCTGCACCCCGGCGAGCACGGCTCGACGTTCGGCGGCAACCCGCTCGCGTCCGCGGTCGGGCTCGCGGTCGTCCGGCTGCTTGCCACCGGCTACTACCAGGAGCGGGCGGCCGCGCTCGGCGCCCGGCTCCGCGGCCGGCTGGACGCCCTGCTCGGGCGCGGCGTCGTGGGGGTCCGCAGCCTCGGGCTGTGGGCTGGCGTCGACGTCGACCCGGCGCTCGCGTCCGGGAAGGAGGTCTGCCTCCGGCTGGCCGAGCGCGGCGTGCTCGCGAAGGACACCCACGGCTCGACGATCCGGCTCGCGCCGCCGATCGTGGTCGAGCCCGCCGACCTCGACCGGGCGGTCGACGCGCTCGCCGGCGTCCTCGACGACCTGAGCCGCGCGCCGACCCAGTGACCGAACGACACGGCTCGGATACTCAGCGTTGCACAATCATCCCTGATTGCCTCCGTCAATCACGACGAACCGGATCCTCCTGCGCTCTTCCGGACACGGTGCCTACCCTTGCTCGCCGCAGCTGCGCCGGGCGCCCCACGGGGGCCGGCGCGCTGCGGCGTCTCGTGTCACGACGGAAGGAACCTGCACATGATCGGGTCGATGCGGTCGCACGGCCGCTCGCCACAGAAGGCCCGCCTCGGCGCCCGCGCGCTGCGGGCCGGCCTCCCCGTGCTCGGCGTCGTGCTCGCCGGCTCGGTCCTCCCGCTGCCGGGCACGACCGCGCAGGCGGCCTCGAAGGCCGAAGCGGTCTGGGACAACGTCGGGGACGAGCCCGCGACGACCTACAAGGGCAAGAAGGCCGAGATCGCGGCCGACGACCTCAACGCCGTGAAGCTCGACCGGGGCGACCTGGCCGAGATCCTCGAGGCGGCGCCGGACGAGGCGCCCAGCATCACCGGCTCGGTGCTCGCGCTGCCCAAGCCCGGCGGCGGGTTCGCGCGCTTCTCGGTGAGCGAGTACGCGATGCTCGAGGCGAAGCTGGCGGCGAAGCACCCGGAGATCAGGACCTACACCGGTGTCGGCATCGACGACCCGTCGGCCACCGTGCACGCCGACCTCTCTCCGCTGGGGTTCCACGCCTCCGTCCGCAGCTCCTCCGGCGCGTGGTTCGTCGACCCGTACTACAAGGGCGACCAGAGCCTCTACGTGAGCTACTTCGGGCGGGACCTGGAGAACCCCGACGCACCCTTCGCCGAGAAGGAGGTCTCGGCCACGGCCGCGTCCGTCCTCGCCGAGGGTGACGTCCGTGCCGCCGCCGGCCCGGACATCGGCACGGTGCTCCGGACCTACCGCCTGGCCCTGGTCACCGACCCGACCTACGCCAGCTACTTCGGCTCGGCCAACGTGCTGGCCGCCAAGGTCACCCTGATGAACCGGGTGAACCAGATCTACGAGGACGACCTCGCCGTCCGCATGGTCCTCGTCGACGGCACGGACAAGCTCAACCTCGACACCACGGCCAAGGCCCTCGGCGCGAACGGCCCCTGCGGCGCGGCCCCTTGCTACACCTCCTCGACCAACGCCGGCGGCGTCACCACGACGCAGCTGGACACCTGCGGCAGCGGGACGCTCAGCCGTACCCGGATCGTCCTCGGCCAGCTCATCGGCGCCAGCAACTACGACATCGGCCACATCGGCCTCGGCCGCAACGGCGGCGGTGTCGCGAGCCTCGGCGTCGTCGGCGGCGGCAGCAAGGCGCAGGGGTGCACCGGGCTCCCGACGCCGGTCGGCGACTACTACGCCGTCGACTACGTGGCCCACGAGATCGGCCACCAGTTCTCCGGCAACCACACCTTCAACGGCGCGCAGAGCAACTGCTCCGGCGGCAACCGCAACTCCACCACCTCGGTGGAGCCGGGCTCCGGCTCCTCGATCATGGCGTACGCCGGCATCTGCTGGCAGGACGACCTGCAGCCGCACAGCGACCCGTACTTCTCGGCGTACAGCCAGCAGGAGATGACGGCCTACATCACGAGCTCGCGCCCCGCGATCAACGAGGTGCAGACGGTCTCGCTGCGCGACTTCGACCTCGACGGCAAGGACGCCTTCCAGCTGCTCGTCGACGGCTCGCCGACCGCGCCGATCTACTTCGGCCACAACTACACCGCAGCGGGGATCAAGGCCGCGCTCGAGTCGAGCCCGACGTGGCCCGCCGGCGCGGTCGCGACGGTCGCCCCCTTCGGCAACACCGGCGCGCTCAACGCCTTCGGCTTCCAGGTCACGTTCTCCGGCTCGCTCGCCGGCCAAAACGTCAACCAACTCGGCATCGCTAGCTTCCGCGGCTCCTCCGGCTTCGTCGGCGAGACGGCCAAGGGCGGCCCAGTCGACAACAACGGCTGGCAGATCACGCCCACGGGCAACACGCCGCCGATGGTGTCAACGCCGGAGTCCTTCACGATCCCCTACCGCACGCCGTTCTCCCTGACCGGGGGCGCGACGGATGCCGACGGCCAGCAGCCGTACTACTCGTGGGAGCAGATCGACCTCGGCCGCGGGATCGACCCCGCGACCGGTGCCGCAACCACTGTCGGCACGGCGCTCGTGAACAACCGGAAGATCAACGGCCCGCTCTTCCGCGTCTTCGGCACCCGCGCGAACGTCACGCCGGCGAACACCGTCCTCTACAACTCGCCGGGGGAGAACACCCTCACGACGAACCCGACGCGCGTCTTCCCGGACATGGCGCAGATCCTGGTCAACAACACCAACGCCAAGACCGGTGCCTGCCCCGCCGCCCCGCCGCTGCCGCCGAACAACCAGCGGCCCCCGGCCGTCGACCCGGTCATCGTCGAGTGCTTCTCCGAGTTCCTCCCGACCGCCGACTACGTCGGCCCGATGCACTTCCGCTTGACTGCGCGCGACTTCGCGCCGAACGGCGGTGGCGTCGGCAGCCAGGACACGACGGTGAACCTGGCGCCGGGGACCGGGCCGTTCCTCGTGACCTCCCAGGCCACCTCGGCCGCGGTGAACTACGAGAACGCCCTCCCCGTCACCTGGGACGTCGCCGGCACCGCAGGCGCGCCCATCAACGCGACCGACGTGAAGATCAGCCTCTCCGCCGACGGCGGCGCGACCTTCGCGTACGTCCTCGCCGAGTCCACCCCCAACGACGGCT
>NZ_JAANNP010000077.1:3428-3502 GCF_011250635.1 Motilibacter deserti | reverse complement strand
ACCACGCTGCTGGCGCCGTGGATCTCCCCCGAGCCCGGGCTGTTCCCGCTGATGAAGGCCGTCGGGGACCAGGT
>NZ_JAANNP010000077.1:377-3326 GCF_011250635.1 Motilibacter deserti | reverse complement strand
GCACGGGCCTTCCAGGCCTCCGTCCTCACCGCCTGGACCGCGCTCGACACCGGCGACACCACCGGCGCCCGCACTACCCTGCAGGCGCTGCGCGCCACCATCGACAGCGCCAAGGCCGCCAAGGTGCCCGCCGCTGCGAAGACCGCCCTCCTCGCAGCGGTCGACACCGCCCTCGCCGGGCTCTGAGCAACCGCACTTCCGCCGCGGCCCCCGCACCCAGCCAGGGTGCGGGGGCCGCGGCATCTCCCGGCACGACTGGTCCGATCCAGGCGCGAGGGCTAGCCTGCGTCCGTCCAACTGCGCAGAGTTAACGCCCTTGAAACCGTCAGGGGCTGCGAGCGGAGCGCGCGGAATCTAACGTGCTCGCCGCACGGCCTCCTCGGCCGTGATCAGGATTCGGGGGGAAGCAATTCGGCGTGGCTTCTGCCGGCCCAGCCCCCACAGCCGAAGGGATCTGCTGCATGACACGTGGGACCGGGCACATTCGCGTGCCGCGACCCGGCGGAGCGAGGACGCCGCTGCTGCGGGCCGGGACGGCCGGTGCCGCCCTCCTCGTCGCAGGCGCCCTCCTGCCGCTTCCGGGCACGGACGCCGATGCCGCCGTCAGAGCCGAGGCCGTCTGGACGAACGTCTCCGACTCGCCGGCGGCGACCTACAAGGGCAAGCCGGCTGCCGTGGAGCCCACGGATTTCAACGCGGTGAAGCTCGACCGCGCGGGCATGGCCAAGATCCTCGACGCCGCGCCGAACGAGAGCCCCACGATCACCGGCTCCGTCCTGTCGATCCCGAAGCCTGACGGCGGCTTCGCCCGATTTACCATCACCGAATACGCGATGATGGAGCCCGGGCTCGCGGCCAAGCACCCGGAGATCAAGACCTACACCGGCGTCGGCATCGACGACACGACCGCCACGTTGCACGCCGACCTCACGCCACTCGGCTTCCACGCGTCCGTGCGCAGCGAGAAGGGCGCGTGGTACGTCGACCCGTACTACAAGGGCGACCAGAGCCTCTACATCAGCTACTTCGGCCGCGACCTCGAGGAGAAGACGCACGGCACCTTCGTCGAGCGCGACGGGGCCGGCCTCGCCTCCGCCGCCGCCGTTGTCGACGCCGCCGACGTCGCCGCGAGCGCCGGCCCGAGCATCGGGTCGGTGCTGCGGACCTACCGGCTCGCGCTCGTGACCGACCCGTCGTACGCGAACTACTTCGGTGCGGCCAACGTGACCGCCGCCAAGGTCACGCTGATGAACCGGGTGAACCAGGTCTACGAGGACGACCTGTCGATCCGGCTCGTCCTCATCGCGCAGAACGACCTGCTCAACTTCAACACCACCGCGCAGACCACGGGCGCCAACGGGCCGTGCGGCGCCGCGCCGTGCTACACGTCCGTGACGACGTGCAACGGCACCCTGCTCAACCGCAACCGCATCGTCGTCGGCCAGCTCATCGGGGCGAGCAACTACGACATCGGGCACATCGCGCTCGGCCTCTCGGGCGGCGGCGTCGCGAGCGCCGGGGTCGGGGCGAACGTGAAGGCCAACGGGTGCACCGGCCTGCCGAACCCGGTGGGCGACTACATGGCCATCGACTACGTGGCCCACGAGATGGGCCACCAGTTCTCCGGCAGCCACACCTTCAACGGCGTGCAGCGCAACTGCTCGGCGGGCAACCGCTCCGTCAACGCCTCGGTGGAGCCGGGCTCGGGCTCGTCGATCATGGCGTACGCCGGCATCTGCTGGCAGGACGACCTGCAGCCGCACAGCGACCCGTATTTCCACGCCTTCAGCCAGGAGCAGATCACCGGGTACGTGACCCGTGACCTCGCGCCGATCAACGAGGTGCAGACGGTCTCGCTGCGCGACTTCGACAGCGACGGCAACGACGCGTTCCAGCTGATCGTCAACGGCCAGCCGACCGCGCCCATCGTCCGCGGCCTGAACTACTCCGCAGCCGGGATCAAGGCCGCGCTCGAGTCCTCGCCCGGCTGGCCGGCGGGCGGCATCGCGACCGTCGCGGGCTTCGCGGCGGGGACCTTCAACGACACGGGCTTCCAGGTCACCTTCACCGGCACGCTCGCCGGCGTGAACGTCGACCAGCTCGGCATCGCCTTCTTCCCCGGCTCGTCCGGCTACGTCGGCGAGACGGCCAAGGGCGGGCCGACCGACAACAAGGGGTGGACGATCGTCCCGACCGGCAACACCCCGCCGGTCGTGACCGTCGCCGCCGCCGAATACACGATCCCCTACCAGACGCCGTTCGTCCTCACCGGTGGCGCGAGCGACGCCGACGGGGAGCAGCCGATCTTCCTCTGGGAGCAGATGGACATCGGCGTCACCCCGGCCACGCCGACGACTCCTGCCGTGACGACCGGGACCTCGCTCGTCAACAACATCAAGCGCAACGGCCCGCTCTTCCGCTCGTTCGGCACCCGGGCGAACGTGACACCGGCCGCGACGCTGCTCTACCACTCGCCGGGGCAGAACCTCGCGACGACGAACCCGACGCGCGTCTTCCCGGACATGGCGCAGATCCTGTCCAACAACACGAACGCCAAGACCGGCGCCTGCCCGCCGGCGCCGCCGCTGCCGCCGAACAACGCGACGCCGCCGCCGGTGGACCCGGTCATCGTCGAGTGCTTCTCGGAGTTCCTGCCCACGCCGGTCTACACGACCCCGATGCACTTCCGGCTGACCGCGCGTGACCAGGTCACGGGCAGCTCGAGCCAGGACACGACGGTGAACCTGGCGCCGGGGACCGGGCCGTTCCTCGTGACCTCCCAGGCCACCTCGGCCGCCGTGAACTACGAGAACACCCTCCCCGTCACCTGGGACGTCGCCGGCACCGCAGGCGCGCCCATCAACGCCGCCAACGTCAAGATCAGCCTCTCCGCCGACGGCGGCGCCACCTTCGCGTACGTCCTCGCCGAGTCCACCCCCAACGACGGCA
>NZ_JAANNP010000077.1:0-218 GCF_011250635.1 Motilibacter deserti | reverse complement strand
ACCACGCTGCTGGCGCCGTGGATCTCCCCCGAGCCCGGGCTCTTCCCGCTGATGAAGGCCATCGGGGACCAGGCCCGCACCGGCGGGCTCGCCGAGTCCCAGGCACGGGCCTTCCAGGCCTCCGTCCTCACCGCCTGGACCGCCCCCGACAACGGCGACACCACCGGCGCCCGCACCACCCTGCAGGCGCTGCGCGCCACCATCGACAGCGCCAAGGC
>NZ_JAANNP010000017.1:22171-35766 GCF_011250635.1 Motilibacter deserti | reverse complement strand
CCGGCCGCCCTGCTCGGCCTGCTGCGCGGGCGACTCGGAGTACAGGTAGTGCACGAGGCCGGCCACCCGGCCGCCCAGAATCCGTTTGGTGATCACGACCGGTTCCCGCGCCGCCACCGCGAAACCGCCTCGACCAGGGCCACGAACAGGCCCATGGCGAGCCCGAAGGGCAGCTCGTCCCGCCACGACCCGTCGCTGAACAGGACGCTGAGCATGGTCCAGATGGCCGCGAACGTGACCGTCAGCGCCGCGACCGAGCCGGCCTCGCGCAGGGTGGTCCTCACGGCAGCCTGGACACGATCTGCGTCGTCGCGGCGTCCAGCCTGCGCACGGCGGCGTTGGTCAGTTCGACCGCGCGGGCCAGCCACTCGGGCTCGTCCGCGCCTGAGTTTCGCGCCTTAGCGGCCTGGTTGACGTTGCTGGCGAACATGCGGACCTGGGCGCGGGCCTCCATCAGCTCGGCCAGCGCTTGCCGCGGAAGGGACGCCGTCGGGGGCACGGTGTTCGTCGCGGCGGCCACCGTCACGGCCGCCGTGTAGCCCGTCGGAGTGAGCCCCGACGCCTTCGCCGCCTGCTTGACCGCCGCCATCTCCTCATCGCTGAACCGGGGCTGCAGCTTGTGCGAGCGGCCCGGAAACAGGTGCATCCGATCCTTGGCTGAGGCGGCGCGCGAGCGGGCCGGCCTGCTGCCCTCCAGCGTCTCGCCCTGCCCTTTCATTGCCCTTCGCTCTCCTGTCCTGTTCGTGCTGACCGCGCCCGGTCGGCACGCCCCTTCGCCTCTTCCTCCCGACCCCGCCGGGTCGGTCGCTCCCCCAGGTGCGCGACTTGCGGAGTGGGACGCAAGGGGGAAGCAACGAGGCTGGAGTGTGGACCGCTGCCCGCGCCAGCGGGTAGCGGTCTGGACTCCAGACGCATATCTTGCTTCCGCCTGCGGACCCGGTTCCTACGATTCACCATCGCTGGCCTGCCGCAGGTACCGCCTTGGAGAAGAGGTAGTGCGTGCGCCCGGCGCGCCGTGCGAGGTCTTACGCCGCATTCGAATCGGTTGTGGCAGCAGGCGGCGTGGCGACCGTCCGACGTGACGCCCGTCGCTGAGTACCTCGTGGTGCCTTTAATGGGGGGTACCCCATGCCCGTCAGCGCCGCGTCGGACCACCCCCGCTCGAGCGCTCCGGCACGGCTGGCGGCGTACGCCTCATCGGCGGTGCGGATCTCCTTGCCGCCTTGCTGCACGAGCTCCCTCGCCCTCAGGCGGGCGGCCTGCACAAGCTCGCGGCCGCGCTCCCGCGCAGACTCCAGCCCCTGAGCGCGACGCTCGCGGTCTGCGGCCGCCTCAGCAAGTACGCCAACAGCCTCGACCATGGGCCCCACGAGTACGTCGCGTGCCACCTTCTCCGCCGATCGTCGCGCGGCTCTATCTTGCGCCATGGCTTCGTCCTCCCACGTAAAGTTCAGCAACCGGTTCGATTCCTACCAGCGCCGCGCCGACGCGGCTGCTAAGCCCACCGGGCTGGTCCTCGCGCTGTCGCCTGTGGGCTTCCGTAGAGCGGCAGGCTGTCAGCGGCTTCGCGCGGCACGACGAGTGGCTTCGGTGGATGCCGTAGCTCCCGGGCGAAGAGGGCGTGGCGCAGTTGTGGAATGCCCGGCGTGCACCCTTCCGGCGTCGCGTGGTCTGCTGCGCGTTCGCTCGGCAAGCGGCGTGCTGCTGCCGTGACGTTCTCGGTCACCGCGCCGAACACGCGTAGCAGCGGCAGGTGGTGCAGCTGCGCCGGCGTCACCTTGACCCAGTGCAGCACCCGCCCGTGCGCGCGTACGTCGTAATCGGCACGTTCGAGCAACCGGCCGGCAGCGCCGGATGCGACGAGGCCGCCACGAACAGCCAAGGCTAGGGATGGCACTTCGCGCAGCCAGTTGCGCATGAGGTCCGCGGTCTCGCCCGACTCGCCCACCTGTCGCAGCTGCTTGTACAGCTCGTACCCGAGGTGCCGGACGCGCACATCACCCTTGGACAGCGTCACCGTCTGCCCCTGTCTGGCGATGGCTTCGCGCAGCGGGTCCACGGCAACCTTGAACTCTTCAACGACGCGAGCTTCCTCCGCTGGCAAGAAGCGCAGCGTTGCAACCCGCGCAGTCATGTGTACGCCATGGAGGAGGAGCTCCGCCGCCGCGACGACGTCGTCCATCGCGATGTTCGGTCCCCGCGCCGCAAGGACGGCCGTCATCCTGCGCGTGGCATCGGCGATGTCGGCGGGTCCCCGCACGACGACGGCCTCCGGCGTTGCCGTCGTCGGCAGCCCGTCGAGATAGCCCGCTGCCGGAAGACCCGCCGTCTGCTGGCGTAGCTGTTGCACGGCAAGGCGGAGAGAAGCGCAAGAGATCGGTGAGCGAAGCCGCTCGGACACGTCCGGCGTGGACTGCATCGCGAGATCCTCGTCCAGATAGGGGATGCAGTCTGCGAGCTCGGCCACGTCGCGCAGAGCGCTCCACGCTGCGTCTCCGCTGAGGCGCGCGATCGCGTGGTTCCACAGCTCAAGCGACACCGCAGATCTGCCGGCGTTGGTCCACGCGGCTGTCAGTGGGTCGTGATTCCTGCCCAGCAGCTCGCTCGGAGCGCGGGTCCCGTCCGGGTCCCCGGCCTTCGGCAGCTCTCGTAACGCGCGTGTCATCACGTGCGCCGGGTGCGTCACCAGGTGTTCGGGGCTCAGCACGACGGTGGTGTCGGGCTGCAGCTGGGTCAGGGACACGGCCAACCCGCGCACCTCACCGACGATTGCGTCGCGCGCTGCGGCAGCGCGCTCGGTCTGCGAGACCGTCAGCCGTTGAGCGGGAGTGGGCGGCCCGGAGGCGACGAGGAGGGACATCGAAGCGCACAGCTCGCGTATGCCGTCGCCGTACGTCAGCACGGCTCGTCGCGCAGGAACCGCTGCGCCTCGCCCAAGAGGCGTGCCGCTCGCGCGCATCCCGTCGCGGTGGAGACCGCCGCCCTTGATGACGCCAGGCGGGCGAGACGCATGCGTGTTGCATTAATGGCGCCGAGCGCGTCGGACAGATCCGCCTCGGCGTCAACAGCAGGCTCGCCGGCGACCGCGAGGTGGTGCGGCAGCTCCGCCGCGGCACGCGACACGGCAACGAGCACGGTCACCGGCCATGCCTGGCCGTGCCGCTCGAGCAGTGCTTCCAGGAGAGCGCGCTCTCGTCGTCCGGTATCCGTCTGCACCGCAACCTCCATCGCCAGCTGTCCACTGCAGTTAACAGCGACGGGCACGCGGACACAAGGCCGGGCACGGATTGGGCGAGCTCCCGGCAGGGGGTCGAGCGCGAGCGCTCAACTCGGGCGCAGATGGACGAAGTCGAGCCAAGCCTCGATCAGGACCACTTCAGAGTCGCGCGACACAACAAACACGACCCGACCGCGCCACACCCCAGCAGCGTCGCGCTCGCGCGCGACGACGAGCCCGGGCCATGTGCCCGGGTAGTCGGGCAGCCCCTCGACCCAGCAGTGCCGCGGGGCAGGGCGCCGAGGTAGTGGTGCGACGCGCTCGGCGAGCGGGCGCCGCCCTGGCTTCCACCCCTGCCCTCCCGCCACTGCCTCAGGATGACACCTCTCGTACACCTGTTCGAAGGGACTTCGGGAGCACGCCTCCTCTTAGCTGACCCGTCTCACGGACTGCGACGTCGCCGTCAACCTGAATGGACGCCCAGCCGAACGTCCCGCCTCGGGGTGACCCATGGAACGATCTGGGCGGCAGGCAGCGCGACGAGAGAGCAGGGCAGTGGTCACTTCCGGGGATGCCGGCGACGGCACGAGCGCCTGTCCTGAGCCTCGGACGCTCGCGCAGAAGCTCGACTACCTGTTCCGGCAGGTCCACCCCCGTGACCGGGGCGAGTACAGCCTCCGCGAGGTAGCGGCCGGCATCGAACGCGCGGGCGGGCCCACTATTTCTCCGACCTATCTGATGTACCTGCGCAAGGGTCAGCGCACCAACCCGACGATGCAGCACCTCGAGGCCATCGCCCGTTTCTTCGGCGTGCCCATGGCCTACTTCCTCGACGACGCCACCGCGGCGCAGGTGACCGACGAGCTCGACCTTGTCGCAGCGCTCCGCGACGAGGACGTCCGAGCTGTGGCGCTTCACGTCGCGGAGCTGTCACCCGAGGGACGTGCAGCAGTGGCGCGGATGGTCGAGCAGATCCGACAGGACGAAGAAGCCGCCTCTGGGGGAGAGACACCGGGCGACTAGCGGGCGCAGAATGAGCCCTGCTCGGTAGTCGGCCTCGGACCGATCGAGCGTGCGACGTCGGCTCGCGCACGGGAGGCGCGGATGAAGCGCTCGCTGCGGCACCGCTGTGAGACGCGGCTGCGCCAGCTCGCGCTCCCGGACGTGGTCACGAGCATGGTGGACGTCGTCGACCACGTCGAGCGGCTACGCGAGCGTCCGGTCCGCTTGCGTCCCCTCTCGCTGCCGCCCGGTGGACCGACTGGGGCCTGGGTCGCGACCAGCGTGCTCGACTACGTGTTCTACGAGCGCGACACGAGCCCGCGACACCAGGCGCAGATCATCGCCCACGAGCTCGGTCACATGACCTCCGGCCACCACTCCTCGCCGGCCGCGGTGTTGGCTCCGCTGTTGCTCGCGCCGGGCGCGGCGACAGTGATGCTCGCGAGGGAGGCGTACGCGACGGACGAGGAGCGCGAGGCCGAGCAGATGGCGGACCTGCTCGTGGCGTACGTTGAGGCGTCGATGGAACGGGCCCCTGCGCTGTCGGCGCTCGAGGCGGCGTTGAAGCGCGACTCCCGGCGGCTGTGACGTTGTCGTGCTCGCGCTCGAGCTGGTGCCACCGGCGATCGTGTGGGTCGCCGCGGCGTACAAGCTCGCCGCTCTGAGGCGAGCACCGTCGACGTCCGCGGGACGCGCGCTGCTCGGGACGCTCGTCTGCCTGGCGCTGGCGAGCACGGCGTACTGCCCGCCGATGTACCGCTGGCTCGGCGACGTCCTCGACACGCCCAATATCGCGGCTCTGCTCGCGCAAGCCCTCGGGCTGGCGATGATCTGGCCGGCACGCAACCTGCTGCTCTACCAACGACACGCCCCCGAGGTCGCGCTCCGCCTGGCGCGGCGGCGGTACGTCGCGCTTCCGCCGATCCTTGCTCTGCAGGCCGTCGTGTGGGCGTGGGCCAACACGGCGGTCAACGATCCCAAGTACGTGTACGTCGCCGCGGAGCACCCGCGCTACGTCGCCTTCTGCGCGATCCACCACGCGGCCCTGGTCGTGGCAGCGCTCGATGCGATCGGCCCGGCGCGACGCTTTGGAGACGCGATGAGCCCGGACGCCCGCGTCGGTATGCGCCTGGTCGCGGGTGCCGGGTACGGCGCGCTTGTGCTGGTTGGCTTCGACGCGCTCTTCTACGCGTCGGCCTTCGTGGGGGCGCCGCTCAGTCTCTGGGGGCAGACCGACCTGGTCATGGCGATCAACCTGCACACCTCGACGACGCTACTCGCCGTGGGAGCGACGCTGCCGGACTGGGGACCACGGCTTCTTCGTACGCTGCGGGCCGCACGTGCCCTACGCGCGCTGCATCCGCTGTGGCGTGACCTGGTGGCAGCCGCACCGGGTGTCGTGCCCCCGCGAAGCCACCGTGTGCTCGACGTCCAGCGGCGCCTTCACCGGCGGGTGACGGAGATCCGCGACGCGGAGCTCGCTCTGCGCGGCTACCTGCCCGACGAATCGCTTCTGTTGCAGCTCGGCCAACGGGCCGGGGTGCCGGCCAAGGACGCGGCTGCGTTCCACCATGCAGCCGCCCTCTCGGCGGCGGCGACCGCGAGAGTGCATCGCCCAGCTGTGCGAGCGACAGCGTTGGAGCGGCGCGCGGTGGCGGGCGGAGCTGACCTCTGGAGCGAAGCGGAGTGGCTCAGCGCGGTGGCACAGCAGTACGGCGCAGCCAAGGCGGCCCTCGCCTTGCCGGTGACGGAGCCCGGGGGCGTTGGCGTGGCCAAGGTCAGGTGAGCTTGCGGGAGATGTTGAGCCTCTCCCGCGCTCGGACGGCTCCGAGTCGTGCCAGCGCCCGTCCGGTGACCAGCGGCTTGATGTGCCCGTCACCGAGCGTCAGCTCGAGCGTCGCGTCGAAGAACCGTCGGTCCACCTTCGCCATCTGCAGCCCCAACGACGCGAGCACCGGCACTCGGCACAGTTGGGCCCCGACCCAGGCGTCCCGCTGGTGCCGCCCGATGACCTCTCGGAGGCGACGCCTGTACGCGGCGCCGGCGTCCGGGCCGAGGTGGGCGCATTCCCCCGCAATGGTGCCGGACACGAGCGCGTCGAGGATGCCCTCGCCGCTCGAGGGGTTGACCAGGCAAGCCGCATCACCCACGAGCAATAGACGGCCGTCGGGAAGCGTTGGGCGCGCGGTAGCGAGTGGGAGGCGATGACCCTTCCAGGTCTCGACGCGCTCGGCAGCACCCGGCAGCAGCTCGCGCACCCCGGCAAGCAGTGTGTCTTTCGTGATGGTCCGGTCGCGGCGGGGGACGTCGATGTAGCCGAAGTTGGAGGTCCCATCCCCGATCGGGAACTCCCAGGCGTAGGCCGGCCAGTCACGGCTTTGGGAGATGATCCTGGGAGTGGGCGCCGATGTGGGTCCGTATCCGCGGATCGCGACGGCCGTGGCCGTCGCCCGGGGCCTGGTGACGGTCATCGCACCTCGTAGGACGGACTCCGCCCCGTCAGCACCGATGACGACGTGCGCCACCAACTCCCCATCCACCATCACGGCCTCGTCCGTCGACTCGATCGTCCGCACGCGTCGGCGCTCGAGGACCGCTCCAGCCTGCACCGCCGCTCGGACGAGCCGTGCGTCGAAAACGCGCCGCGGCACCACCCGGAACTCCCCCCGCTGGGGGTGCTCGGCATGGCTCGACCTCGACCCCAGAACCATCCGCGACGCCGGCTGGTAGTCAGTGAACTCACTTTCCAGCCCTAGGGCGCTCAGCGCGTGAAAGCTCCGGGGACCAACCGCGTCCCCGCAGACCTTGTCGCGGGGGAACTTCTCGCGATCGAGAAGCAGGACACGAGCGCCGGGTAGGCAGCGCAGGGCGGAGAGGGCAGCGGAGGACCCAGCCGGCCCCGCACCGACGATCACGACGTCCCACGCGAGCGTCACGAGTCCCAGTGTCACACCCCTTCTGCAGGCAAGGCTCGCAGCCACCCGCGCGCAACTCCATCACCCCGACGCCGCCTTGCACCACTCCAGGGGTCATGACTCGCGGCTCGGGCAAACCGGTCGACCGAGCGGCGCCCACGCCCAGGTGCGTGGTCCACAGGAGGTGCCGGCGCACGCGCGGGCCGCCCGCTCTTGCCGATGACAGCGCAGTCCTGATCGGAAGCTTGAGGACTCTTCGGGGCGCGGTGGAACGCCAAGCTGTGTGTCGGTCCCTTGGCTAGGCTCCGGCCTGCCCGCTCGAGTGGGCGGGGGATTGATCAGGGGGGAACATGAGGAATCTTCGACTGCTCGCTGCTGGGAGCAGTGCAGTGACACTCGCACTCGGCGGCCTGCTCACGGCGCAACCGGCCGCGGCTGCGACGCCCACCACGATCACTGTGACCACGGACCCCAACGGCCCGGTGCTGGGGTACACCGGGTTCCGGGCAGGCCTCACGCAGCTGCCGACCCGGGTCCGGGTGAACGTGGCCCCGCCCGTGGACGGCCGTGTCTGCTTCGACGAGAGGCGGGACGTGCCGCCCTACGAGGTCTGCCTCGAGGTGACGGACGGGCAGGCGGAGAGCGAGTTCTACACCCCACCCGGTCAGAAGAGCTACTCCGCGGTCTTCACTCCGAGCGATCCGGCCTACGCCAGCTCGAGGGTCTCCAAGTTCGTGCAGTTCACGATCCCCCGGCTCACTCTCACCACCGGCGCGAGCCCTGTCGTGGCGGGCCAGGCCGTCACTCTGTCCGCGGTGAAGTACTGGGACTCGATCCGCACCAGCGCTCGCGTGACGTTCTATGCGGGCAGCACTGAGATCGGCGAGGTGTCGCCGCGGGAGGCCAGCACCTTCAGAGCCGTGCTTCCCGTCGGGAACCACGTCATCACCGCGCGGTTCACCGATCCAAACTTCGGGGTCGACGAGCGAGCGCTCGCCTACGTGACGGTGCTGCCCACCAGCTCACCGACACCAGCACCGGTGGCGGTCACGAGCACCAGCCCCACCTTCCGGCAGGGGCAGCTCGCCTCGGCCGCCGTCGCTCTTGTCGAGGCGCCTGGCGTCCCGACGAGCCAGCTGTCGGCGGTCATCAGCTGGGGTGACGGCACCAGCTCGGCCGGCGTGCTCGCCGGCCCCTCGGGCCGCCCGGCCGTCTTCGGGGCGCACGCGTACGCGGCATCGACCGTCTCCAGCGGCCAAGGGACGTGGCGCTACCCGGTGAGCGTGTATGTCACCGGGCCGGACGGGACGGTCTACAGCGCGGGGAACGCCGGCGCCGTTGCCGTGTCCTCGGTGAGCGTCCCGGTGAGCGGCACGTCGCGCTGAGCGCACCCGGCGGGCGCCTCATCACAGGGCGCCCGCCGGTCAGCCGCACCGTCCCCTCGTCGGCGGGCATCAACTACAGGGCTAGCGCTTCGAAACTCGCAGACATCCCCTGGGGGGCTCGCCCGCTCGTGCCGAAGTCAGGGCGCCTGATCATCCTCGCCGAGCGGGTGGACTCGGGCATGATCTGGACCCATGAGTGGGCGTGCGCGATCGACCGTCGGCGTCTACGCGGCGTTCGTCTTCGTCGCGGCGTGTCTGGGGCAGTGGTTTGAGGGCCTCGGGCCGATGGTCATGATTGCCTGGGTCTTGACCTTCCCCACGGGCATGGCCCTGCATCCCTTCGTCGCGCTACTGCCCCTCCTTCTAGTGCCCGGAGCGCTTCACGACGACGGGGGTCTCAGTTGGTACGCCGCACCGATCTTCGCGGCGAGCTACGGCGCCGTCGCGTGGGCGAATGGACTGCTCGCATGCGAGCTAGGTAAAGCAACCGCTCAGCTGCGCAGTCGGCTCAGAACGCGCTGCTGTCTGACCGCTCGGCCTGACAGCCACTAGCCGCTGCCGCGCCCTGCCCTGTCCCCGGAAAGCGGTCCGTCTGTCCGCCTCGCAGCCCGACGACCGCTCGTGCCGATGGTCGGAAGATCGAGAACATACGCGAGGCCGTCTGCACCAGCCGGAGGAAGCTTCAGCGAGCGAGCGTCAAGCGTGTGGAATGACGAAGTCTTCCGCTGGGCCGTGCAGACGTCCATACTCGGGTGACCGAGAGCCCGACATCGCCACGAGGCGCCGACCGATCCTCCACTGGAGAGTGGAAGAGCCGCAGACGCCGAAGCCCGGGGACCCGCGAGTTCTCTGCCGCGCGGCGCGCTAGATGTGAGATAGTCGCGCACCATGGCTAAGGCATCCCGCATCTCTCCTGAGGCGTCTCCCGAGCAGTCCAACGACTACACCATCACGATCAAAGACTGCAACAGCATCAGTGAAGCGCAGATCACCCTCAGGCGCGGGGCGCTCAACATCAAGTACGGACCAAACGGCATCGGGAAGAGCACCATCGCCCGTGCGCTCGTTCTCAACGCTCGAGGCGAAGCTGCCCTACAAGAGCTGCTTCCTTTCAAGTACCGCCAGGGCGGCAGCGGAAAGAAGCCAACAGTCGTGGGCGCGGACGAGATCGATAGCGTCCTCGTCTTCGACGAGCACTACGTATCCCAGTTCGTCTTTCAACCCGACGAGGTAGTAAAGAACAGTTTTGAGATCTTCATCAACACACCCGATTATCAAGCGGGCATCGAGGAGCTTGAGGCCATCTTCGAAGACCTCAAGAACATCTTCCTGGAGAACTCGGCACTTGATGACGTGATCGCTAGCTTCACCGAGCTGCGGAACGCCTTCACCATTACGAAGTCCGGCGGGATCGCGAAGACCAGCAAGGGGTTCAAGGCACTCGGCATGGGCGGAAAGCTCGAGACGATCCCGAAGCCCCTCCTGGGCTTCCAGAAATTTCTTCACAGTGACGACCCGGCGGGATGGCTTTCCTGGCAAGCAAAGGGCAAGAGCTACCTCCAATTATCGGACAACTGCCCCTTTTGCTCGGTTCCCCACGTCGACAAGAGGACGGCCGTCCATGTGTCTGAGGAGTACGAGTCCGCTGCGGTCAAGAACATGGCGGCACTTCGTCTGGTCATTGATAAGCTGGCGAGATCCTTCGTGCCCGAACGCCTACAGCAGTTGCGGAAGATTACGACGAGCCTTGGGGAACTATCCCCGGAGCAAGACCAGTTCTTGGCAAACTTGCGGGGTCAAGTCGAGACACTTCTGAGCAAGTTCACCGCACTCAAGGGGCTCTCCTTTGTGTCCCTCCGCGACGAACCCGACGTCGACGAGGCGCTGAGGAGCCTGAAGATCGAGTTGGAGCTTCTTGATGCGCTCAACTCGGAGGACACCCAGCGCGTCGTGGCCGTGATGAACGAGCAGCTTGAACAGGTGGCACAACGGATCAACGACATCAAGAAGCGCGTAGGCATACAGAAGTCGCAGGTCGCCAAGTCGATCGAGCGGAACCAGGCCGAGATCAACGAGTACCTCCGCTCCGCCGGCTACAAGTATGCTGTGCGAATCGAGTCCAGTGGCGACTCGTACCGGATGATCCTTGAGCATCAGGACGCTCCGGGTCACCTCGAAGCGGCCAGCAGCCATCTGAGCTTCGGAGAGCGCAACGCCTTTGCGCTCGTTCTGTTCATGCATCACGTCCGGCGCGATGCGCCTGCCCTCGTCGTCCTCGACGATCCCGTCTCAAGCTTCGACAAGACGAAAAAGTTCGCCATCCTTCACAAATTGTTTCACGGTGCACAAAGCCTCCGGGGATTTACCACTCTACTTCTGACCCATGACATCGAGCCTGCCATCGACATTGTCCGCACGGCGACCTCTGGGCAGTTTCAGGCAGCCACGCCTGCGGTCCATTTCCTGCAGGGCCGAGGGGGGCAGGTGGAGGAAAAGCCCATCAAGCCCACCGACATCATGACGTTCTCGCAGGTCTGCGACGAGAACATCAGCTCATCCGCTGACCCGGTAATCAAGTGCATCTATCTCCGTCGCCGCTACGAAGTCCACGGGGAGCGCGGGGCGGGATACGACATCCTCTCCAGCCTCCTTCACCTGCGGGACGAGCCCAGTTCGAAGGGCGACCAGGGAGAGCTTGTTCCGCTTCCCAAAGAGGATCGCGAACAAGGGGTCGTCGAAATCCAAGAAGTCATCCCTGGCTTTGACTACGACTCGCTCCTCATGCAGCTCAAGGACCGAGACGCCCTGAAGACCAAGTTCAAGAACACAACCGTGGGCTACGAGAAAGTTCAGCTGTTCCGTATTGCCACGGCGCTTGATCCGGATGCCCCTGGCGGCGATCCCGCCCTCAAGAAATTCGTCAATGAGTCTTATCACATTGAGAATGAGTACGTGATGCAGTTGAACCCCCGCGAATTCGATGCCGTCCCGGAGCATGTCGTCCAAGCGTGCGCGGACCTTCTCGCGTAGCGGGGCGCAACCAATAGTGACTTCGCTGCGGCCGGCGCGGCCGGTGCGCGTCGCGTGTTCATTGTGGTTAGAGGAGGAGGTCCAGCGCGCCTCGCCGTCGCTGAGCGGTATCCGGACATCGGCGAGTCCGGATCGCGCCGTCTCACGCCATCTCGTTGCTCGAAGCAACACGCGGACGTGCCGCCGTCGCGGCGCGGCCGGCTCGACCGTTCGTGCCGAATACAGGACGCTCGGGAGACCGACTGGGCGCCGGGAGAAGATCGTGCAGGATGGGCCGCATGACTGTGACCGCAGCAGTGCTCGCGCTCGACGATGTGCTTCGCGAGCTTGCCCCGCGCACGCTGGCCGCTCTTGGTGGGCCTTGCCCGCAGGAGGAACTTGACGCGCTTCGCGCCGAGCTCGGACCGGACTGGAGCGAGGACTTGGACCAGCTACTGCGAGAGCACAACGGCAGCGAGGCGGGCCCGCCGGGAGACCTGCTGCTCGGTCACCATCTTCTCCCCGCCAACGAAATCCTTTCTCGTCGGCGGATGTTGGTCCAGATCGACCTTCAGGAGATGCAGGCGATGGTCACTGAGTCACAGAGCTTGCCGGCCGGGGACTACGCCCCGGGCTACACGGCTCGGTTCGTCCCGGTGGCCGGGCACGGCGGCGGGTCCACGCTCTACCTGGACATGCGGGCAGGGCCTCGGCGCGGCTGCATAGGCACCTGGATCGGCGAGGACAACGACGACTATGAACCCGAACTGCTGTGGGAGTCCCTCGAGCACCTGCTCACCGACATCACGCAAGCCATCCGCAACCAGACCGCCACTTTGGACGGAGGGCAGGCGATCCTTGACGATGGCGCAGTGACCTGGCTCGACTAGACCGCGCACCGCGTGGCCCCTGGCGCCGCAACCTCAGCAGGCGTGCCACGTCCCGACGCGCCGAGCCCGGCCCTCCCAGCGCAGCCTTCGCTTCTCCCCGACTGTTCGTGTGGTCCCGCCATGGACGGCGGCATCACGACCCGGCGTGAAGGAACAACCTCACGTCGCGGGCAGTGGCTCGATCAGGACGCCTTCATCCACCGGTAGTGGCACCGCCTCAATCCTGCCGCGAGCGAGATCGACACGGAGCATCCGGTACGGGGGGCGCCGGGGACGCTCCCAGACCAGGAGCGTTTGAGCGTCCTCCCACGTCGGCAGGTGCGGGACACGCAGGCACGCGTGCTCGGGAAGGGTGACGACCGAGCGAGATGCCTGCGGGTCGTCGACGGTGAGGTCGTAGATGGCGAGCTGCGACGCAGAGGAATCCAAGCTCACGGCGTACGTCTCGTCAGGGGAAAAGATGATGTCCAGGAACGGCGGCAGAATCAGGATCGGAACGCCGCCGCGCGACACTGCACTCTGTGCCGCGGAATGGTTGAGCAGCAGCGGCGGAACCTGTGGGGCCGGCACCGCCACCAGACCACCGCCCGTGACGTCCCAGGTGAAGTAATGCTCGCCGGCCTTCGCTTCGAGCTGATGTAGCACGACACTGTCGGCTCTGACCGAGCTGATCGCTGGCGTGCCCTTCTTCGACCACGTCAGCGTGTGGGTGTGCCCGTGCGCAAGGTCCCAGAACGTCATCTGAGCGCGACCACCACCGGCGTCAGCCAGCCCGGCCGCCGAATGCCCACCCGGCGCCACCCTGGCGAAATCCACCCGACCGGGCAGCTTGTCAACTCGGCCGTCCTCACGCACCAACACCACGTCATCCGCGCCCACGACCAGGACGCCATCGGCAGTACGCAGCGCCTGCTTCGGGTCGAAGCCGGCACCGGCAAGCTCAACGTAACGGCCCTCGCGCCACATCAGGACTCGCCCATCCCACGCCACGAGACCGATGGACAGCGCCTGACCCCGCGCATGAACAGTGTTACGAGGCACTGAGCGACCCCTTCCGCCTGCGAGGACACACAGCCGCTGCTCCACGAGCGTTTGCTGGCCTCCGACCCGTCGTCGTCCGTAACGTACTTGATCATCGCAGCAGTAGGGGCGGAGGTGACCGTCAGTCGCACGCACA
>NZ_JAANNP010000017.1:0-22105 GCF_011250635.1 Motilibacter deserti | reverse complement strand
GCCCGCGGCCTCGACCCCCTGCAGGCCCGCCGCCCGCACATAGAGCTCTACGTCCGCTGGATGCAGGAAGCCCAGCACTACCGCCCCTCGACCGTCTCCCGCCGCCTGTCCACAGTCACGATGTTCTACCGGACCTGCGTTATCGACGCCGTCCTCGAGCACTCCCCGGCCGACTACGTCCGACGGCCGCACGTGCCACCCGAGTCACCCACCCTCGGGCTGTCCCACCTGCAGCTCGAAGCCCTGCTCTCCGCCGCGCGTGACAGCGCCAATCGGTACGACTTCGCCCTGGTCTGCCTGCTCGGGCTGCTCGGCCTGCGCGTGTTCGAAGCCTGCGGGCTGTCGCTGTCCGACATCGGCGAGGAGCACGGCCACCGCGTCCTGCGCGTCGTCGGCAAGGGCGACAAGACCGTCCTCGTCCCCATGCCGCCGGCCGTCTCCCGTGCCGTGGACCGGGCCTGCGGCGAGCGGCAGACCGGGGCGCTGCTGCTCAACCGCGACGGGCGGCGGATGGACCGGCACGCCGCCACCCGCCGGCTCCGCCACCTCGCCAAGGCCGCGGGCGTCCGGCTGCCCCGGATGCACCCGCACATGCTCAGGCACACCTACGTCACCACCATGCTCGACGCCGGCGTCGACCTGCGCGACGTCCAGATCGCCGCCCGCCACGCCGACCCCCGCACCACAATGCGGTACGACCGCGCCCGCAAGAACCTCGACCGGCACCCGAACTACATCCTCGCCGCCTACATGGCCTCCGGCACCTGACCGTCCGATCGTGCCGAGAATCGGAAGTCGCTCCCACCGCATGGTGTTGCGACAGAGTGCATGAGAACGACGCACCAGCTCTACTCGCCGCCGGCGCGATGCGGACCGAGCAGCCCTCCGGCCTGTATCCCGCGGAAGGAACCCGAACGAGAACGGTCACGGGGCGGGTCGAACGGCGTGGCACCGCTTCGGCGACCACGACCTGGGCCGCTGACCTGCGTCATCCCGCTAGCGGTTCGGGTTACAGGATGGGTTGGCGTGCGACGTCAGCGGCTGTCTGACCTGCGACGTACGGCAGCGGCCCGGCCAGGCTCTTGTCGAGGTGCTCGGCGGAGTCGCTCTTCCAACGGCTGCCCGTGTCGAGTTGGCGTGCTCTCTCACGGCATGAGTCTCGTCGAGCACCGCTGACGAGGAGTGGCTCAGCAGGAGGCTGACGAGTCTCCCGCCAAGACCGGAGCGCTTAGTCGGAGATATTCGCGATTTCGCGGCACGCGGTGGGCGAAATGGCGGCTCACCGGTTCTGGCGACCGGCTTGTGTCAGGGCAGGACGCTTGGGACGGGCCGGGCAGCGTGCCCGCGATCGGGGGCTCCGGCCTGCCTTCACGGCCGCGGCCGGGGGACACTACCCGCAGATGTTCCGCCGGAACTTCCGGGACTCGTCGCCGTACCCGAGCTCAGCGTTGGCTCCTCATCCCCCGCGCAAGAGGGGCCACCGCGAGAAGTACGAAGCCCGCGTACGACGAGGGTGCAGGCGCTTCGAGAAGAACAGCGGCCTGTCCGGCGAGAATCGCCAGCACAGCTTTATACGTCGGCCTGCGCACGTACTGGTACGGCCCGACCACGACGAGACGGGCGCTCGGTATTGGCGGCGCGCGCGTCGCGTCGGCTCGAGCGAAACTGTTAAACGCGTCGAACAGCACGACCACGCCCCGCTCAGGATTGCGACGGCTGCGACCACGACGATTTAGCGCTACCCGGCTGGCCCCGCCCACGGAACCCGCGAGTCGGCGACAAGGCCAAAGAACCAGCTCGGCCCACCAGGCCGGGGGCAAGCAGCAGGGACCAGACCGTGCCGACCCATGCTCTGGCGAGCACATAGCCCATGTCCTGGTCGCGGCCATCGCGGCCCGCACGCGGGCATCGCGAAGCCGGGCTCGCTAAGCGGCGGATGCCGGGCTCGTGTCCTCGCCTGCGCGGCGCCTACTTCTGCTTCTTGGCTGACCTGGCCCCCGGGCCCGGGCTGCCGCCAGCCCGCCTGATCTGCTCCTCCTGGATTTTCTTGAGGAACTCGTGGACGTCGGGATCGGCCAAGAGATCCTTCTTCTCCCACTTCTGCCGCTCGCCGTTCTCCGTCTTGCACCGCGTCAGCAGTTCCGACGGCGACATCTGCTCCGCGTTCGTCGAAGCCAAATAGTTCGTCGCCTGGTCGAGAAAAGCGTCTCGGGTGGTCCATCCGGTCGTGAAGCGCGCGCCAAACGCCCGCCGCAGCAGCACGTTCTTCGCCTTCTCCCAGGCCTGGGCTTTGGCGAGAACGGGGCTTGCCGCGACGAACAGGTCTTGGGCCTTGACGCGCGGAGGGCCCGCAAGCAGGGCGCGCAACCCCTCGTCCACCTCGCTCTCCAGGCCCTCTGCAAGCACCTCGCGGCGCGCTCGGCGGCGCTCCAGGTGGTCCATCTGCCGCGCCGTGAATATCAGCCTCCCGATTGACGAATCTCCCAGCAGCGCCTCGAGCGGCCAGGGTTGGCGCACCCCCGTCACCGTGTGGCACGTGGAGAAGATCTCCGTGAGAGACGCCCCCGAGGCCTCAGTCTGCTCCTCCCTCTGGTTCGCCGCGGCAAGGACGGCTCTCACTGCTCCGATGACACCCACCGAGTCGGTCCCCCGGTCCACCACCACCCGTTCGACCAGTGCTGCGAGCAGCCGGTCGTTCTTCGCCTTCTCCTGGCCCAATAGCGCACGCAGATTCGCTGCGGACCCGAGGCGTTTAAGCTCCTGGGCCATGTCGGTGCGCACCTGGTTGCCCAGTTTTCCCGCTCGGGCGTCGGCCTCCGCCTTGGCGTCTTTGCGGCGCTCGTCCAGAACTGCCTGGTTGTGCGGCGCCTGGAGCACCATCTCTGCCGTCCAGGCGATCCGGCGGCCGTCATCGGTGAGCGAGGACGCCAGCCGGTCGGGCACCGAGAGCGTGCTCCACCGATTGCGCGCGACCTTATTGTGCAGCTTGGCGTAGTCCTCGGCCTGGCGCCAGAACTCGTCGGCCCAGGTGTTCGCCGACCCGCCGCGGGGGCCCGGACCGGGGAATGGGTCGAACCGCTCCGCGAAGGCCTTTTGCAGGGAGGTGTTCTTGGTCTTCTCCATCGCCCTGGCGGCGGCGGTGGACGCCGTGAACATGGTCTGTGGGGTGACGCCCGCTGGCAGGCGGGCGATCGCCGCCTCGACCTCGCGGCGCGCCTCGGCGTCCAATCGGCGCGCCTCCGTCTCGTGAGAGAGGTTCTCACGCTGGCCGCCCACCCAGTAGTTCGCCTGGTCGGTGTCTACGACCTTCCCGGCCTTCGCCTTTTCCCGGCTCGTCTCCACCCGCCGCGTGTGTAGCTCGTTGCGCTTGATCTCCTTCCGGCGCGCGGCGCCCTCCAGCTCCTTCTCTAGCATCGTCGGCAGCTGAACTAGTGCCTCGGGGGTAAATGGCGCTTTGGCCGGCTGCTGCTCTTGGAGGCGGTTCCACAGCTCACGCGCGGTGCGCCCGACGTACTTGGACGTCACCGCGTCGACGATCAGCTTGAACGGGATGACGTGGCGCTTCGCTGTCCGCTCCCCGGGAGCGGGACTCTTCTTGAACCTGGCGGTTGGCAGGTCCGGCCGGCCGTAACTGATTTTGGTCACGCGGGCGTTCTCGTCGGCGAGCTTGTTCGCCGTGTAGCGCACCGTCACCGTTCGCTGCACCGGCAGAGGCGCGGCAAGGCCCTGCTGGGCTACGTGGGCGAGCTCGTGCCCGATCAGCCGCAGCCCGTCCGTCGTCGTCGGCCCCGACTCCCCCCCCGGCGACGAAGATGTCGGTGCCGCGCGTCACGGCGCGGGCGCCCGCAGCTTCGACGATTGCGTCGGCGGCGCGTCCCGTGTGGATCGCGACGTGCCCGAGCCCCACGCCGAGTATGGACTCGGCGGCGGCGCGCGCGTCCTCGGGCAGCGGCGCGCCGGCCCTGCCGTCGCGTACGCCGCTGGTCGCCGGGGGAACGCGTTCCCGCACCGGGACGACGGGCAAGCGCGACGATGGGCGTGCCGCGCGTGTGATGACAGCGGCGGCGACCTGCTCGGCCTCCTGCTCGTGTGCCCCCTCGCTGCCTCCATCCCGCCGTAGCGTGAGCGGGCGCTTCCTCGCGGCGTGGTCGTAGATTCGCTTGTTGGGCTCATCCCAGACGTCGCCCACAGTCCACGGCAAGAATTTGGTGTCCTGCGTCCGGACGGTCGCGTAGGTGCGGTTCACGAACTCCTTCGTCGCCCCATCGGTGTTGTTCACGCGGCGCGCGCCGGCCTTGTTCATCAATCTCACGTAGTCGGCCGCGGCGGCGTCGAGCTCCTTGACGGAGCTGCCGGGATACGGGTCGAACCGAGCGGCGAAGGCCACGGCGACGTTGGCGTTCTTTTCTGCCTCCCAAGCTCGGTAAAGATTTGGGAAGTGCTTGTGTGCCTCGCGGGCGTCACGAGCGCGATTGCACTTCTCGAGCAGGGCGCTGAGCCCCTTCGCCGCCGCGCCCTCGGCCGCCCGCGCCTCCGCCTCCCGCTTCAGGTTCTCGGACTGCGAGCCCGTCCAGTAGTTGACCTTCTCGGTCGCGCTAATATTTTGCGCCTTCGGCTCGGCCTTGACCTTCTTGGACTGCTGCTCCTGTCGTTTCGGCGACTGGTTGCGCTTGATCTCCTTCCGGTGGGCCCTGCCCTCGATCTTCTTGTTCAGCAAAGCGACGAACGCCGGAAGCGCGGCTTCGGTCATCGGCGTGCCTGGCGGGTTGTTGGCCAGTTCGTTGTAGACAGCCTGGACTCTCCGACCCTCGTACGTGGCCGCCGCCGCGTCCGCTATCTGTTTGAAGCCGATGACGTGCCTCTTCGCCTTGTCGCCGTCGTTGACGTCAGCGGCTGCACGCGCATTGTCGGGCAGGGTCGCCCGCGAGTACTTGATTTTCTTGATGTGGCTCGTCCCGCTCAGCGGCAGCACGCGGTCGTAGCTGATCTCCACCGACCGCTGCACAGCCAGCGGACCTCGGTCGCCACCGACCAGCGCGTTCACGGCGCGGTTGCCCGCCTGTCGCTGCAAATGAAGAAGGACCTCGGGCGTCAGCGGCGCTCGGTGGCCCGGCGGGATCGCCACGCGTCCGGAGCGCGGCGCGTGACGCGGGCCAAGTGACGGAGTCGCCGGTCGGTGAAGCACAGTCAGGGACGCTCCGCCAGTCATGGGCGGCCTCCTCGATCGCGGTCTCGAACGACCGTAGGCGGACGCCTCTGACGTGGTCAACCCTGCCGCGCCGCGCCCACCTGGCCGCCTGGCCCCGTGCCGCCGTGGAGGTCCTGCGACCACCCTCTGATAGCAAGGGATCGGCGTACGGGCAGGGGCAGGTGGCTCGATCCTCGGCCGTTCTCCACGGCCATGCCCCCGCATCGGAAGCTGCATGAGCATGCAGAGCCACCATCAGCTCAACTCATCCGCTCCTGCCGCCGCGCGGGCGAGCCCGGGCCGCCCGACCCACTCCTCCGTGAGAATGACCGCGTGCAGGAGCCCGACCCACCTCTCGGCGCAGCGCTCCATGAGCTCAACGCTCTCGACCCTCGAGAGCGACCGATGCTTGCCGCGCATTGGCTAGCGCGCGGCCTCGACTCTCCTAGTCTGCGCGAGCTTGCGGGCCTGCATGGGGAGGAGGCCGAGGTCAACGACTACTGGCACCGCGCACTCGAAGAGCTTGGCGTCCTGCCCCTCGAGCGCCCACGGACGATCGCCGCCCCTTGGGCAGCTCAGCGAGTTCTACACGGCCAGCAGTCCGTCCAATGGCTGCTGAACCTGCTGTGGCCGTCCGGCGACGACGAGATCCCTCATGAGGAGCCGCTCGATCGGATCATCTACGCGCTCGACGAGCTGGTGTCGGTCTGGTCGTCCGTCGCCGAGACGCTGCCGCCGCGCCCGGGACTGCTCCGGCGTCGGCGAGTAGAGACGGAAGCGAAGCGAGCACGTGACGAGCTGGAGCGTGCCGATCGAGCCGTCCAGGCCCTCGCCGCGGACGACCTGCAGCGAGCCGAACGAGTGCTCTCGCCCCACGCGTAGTTCACGGTCATGCCGCGAGGGACGCGGCGGTTGCACGCTCACCCAATGCCACGCCTGCTGTCCTGGCCACAGCGGCTCGTGAGTGGCAAGGTGTTGAGCGTGGCGGACTACCTTCGTCGGGACTGGAGCCACAGCCGCTTTGAGGAGGTCGACTTCAGCCAGTCGCGCTTTCAAAACGTCTACTTCCAGGACACCGTCCTCCGCGGCGCCTGGCTGAAGCGCGTCGAGATCGATGGCTACATCGACCAGCTAACGATCAACGGCATCGACGTCGGCCCCCTCATCGAGGCGGAGCTCGACCGTCGAGACCCTGATCGACGGCTTCTGCGAGCTGATGATGCAGAGAGCCTCCGACGAGCTTGGGAGGTCGTGTCCCACCGCTGGGACGAGACCGTCCAGCGCGCGCGACAGCTTCCCGAGGACCTGCTCCACGAACGGGTCGACAGCGAATGGTCCTTCATCGAGACGCTGCGGCACCTTGTGTTCGCCACCGACGCGTGGGTGCTGCGGGTGCTCCTTGGCGAGCCAGCGCCGTTCGACCCGCTCGGACTGGCTCACACCGAGATGCCCCCCGATACCCCCGGCATCCCGCCTGCTACCGGTGCGCGCCCTCAGCTCGATGAGGTTCTCGCGGTGCGCGCGACTCGAAGAGCAGCGGTGACGCGAGTGCTCGCCGGGCTGAGCGACGAGCGCCTGAACACCTGGACGGAGCCGGTGCTCGAGTCAGGCTATCCCGAGTCCAAGCCATTCCTCGTGCGTCAGTGCCTGGTCACTGTCCTGAAGGAGGAGTGGCTGCACCGCGAGTACGCCGCCCGAGACCTCGCGGTCCTCGAGAGTCGGTAGCGGTCGCCTGCGCACCCTGACCGCACTCAAAGTAGTTGCAGCTGCAAGACGCGCTCATGCCGCCGACGGAGCGGGTCCGATGCAACCTCCGGCAGGCTCTGGCGCATGTTGTGCATGTGAGAGCGCACGAGGCAGACGACTTCCGGGGCTGGGCGGTAACAGCCCGCCCTCGTCTTCGACGAGTCGCCTTCCTGCTCTGCGGTGACTGGCACCAAGCCGAAGACCTGACGCAGGACACGCTCGCCCGCGTCTACTCGGTGTGGTCAAGGGTGACCCGTACCGGCGGCCCAGACGCGTACGCGAGACAGACGCTCGTCAACGCCTACCGCGCACTGCTGCGGCGCCCGTGGCGGCGAGAGACAGCCGTCGGCTACCTAGAAGACGACGCGCTCGGCCAGGCCCAGGACCCCAGCCTTGACGTGTCCGACCGATCCGATCTTCTCCTGGCCCTGCGCACGCTCGGCGCGTCCCAACGTGCCGTGGTGGTCCTGCGGTATTGGGAGGACCTCCCCGTCGCCGAAGTGGCGGAGCTGCTCAACGTGTCAACCGGGACCGTGAAGAGTCAGGCGGCCCGCGGCCTCGCCAACCTTCGCGAAGCGCTGCCGACCCACGCCGTCCAGTCAGGAGCTAACGAATGACAAGCCACCCACGGCTCTCGGCCGAGGACGCTCTGCACGACGGCCTGACCAGCTTGATCCAGCGAACAGAGCCCTCCTACGTCCTGCCCGACCACCTGGCCCTGGACGCTGCCATGCGCGCAGGCCGACGCCGTGCTGCGCGTCGGCTCTCGGTCCAAGGTCTCGCGGTGGCGCTGACAGTTGCCGGAGCAGCTCTTGTCGTGCACACAGCAGTTCCCTCCTCGGCGCCCGAGCAGACCATCGCCGGTTCCGCTGCAGCCTCAGCAGCCGTTGCGCCCCCGACAGCCGGGCCGGTTGCGACCGCCCCTGCTGGAGCCGTCACCGCCACCGAGCTCACCCGTCTGTTGCGGCAGACCGTGAAGCCTGCCCAGGGCCGGGTCACCAACATCCCGCTCGGCCCCGACCCTGCAGCGCCATTGACCGTCCGAGTGACGGTCGCCGTCGACGGGGAGGGCTTCTTTGAGGCGGCGGCGTCGGTCGAGCACGAGACCGCGAACGACGTCGCGACTTGGGAGGAGGCTTGCACTCTGGACAACCAGACGGGGTCCGGAAGAACATGCACGCCACTCGTCCGCGCCCCGCACATGGGGGTGTGGTCTCGGGAGTATGGCCAGCAGCCCGGACGGGAATCCCTGACACTCGCAGCCGATCTTGTCGGGGGCAGCTCCTTGACGATCAGGGTCGACAACTACGCTGAAGCTCCCAACGGGGAGAAGCAGCTCGGCCCCACCTGGTCAGCAGCGGGGATCTCGATGGAAGGCCTGGCGCGCGCCGTCCGCGAGACACTCCCTGACGCCCTGCTCGAAAGCTGAAGGCCACCTACTCCTGCTCTTGCCTCGCCTCCACTGGAGACCGCCCCCGAGTCGCGAACGCGCCCAGCCGTCAACCACCCTCGCGGACACGCCGCGAGTCTCGCGCCCACTCGCACCCCAGGACGGCAGGGGCCACTCGCCCGTGGCGAGGCAGACTCGACGCATGACGCGCCAGATGAGGGTGGTCGTGAACTATCAGGAGGGTCCGTCAGAGGACCTCCGGCTCGCGGGTCCCCTTCAGTGGGACGTCCGAGACGGCCACCTCACCGTATGGGACGACGCGGGCGACGTGATCGCGGAACGCGACGAAGTCGTCTCTGCGGTCTACGACCGGTCCCTCCCGTAGCCGCACCCGTTCAGGTCGCCTCGCGGCAATTCCCTGGCTCGGGACTCAGAACGCCGTCGTCGAGCGGCGCCGACGCCCGCTCGTGCCGCCGTCATCGCGGCCCCGTTATCGGTCCCAGGCACAGGTTCGAACGAAGATCGTGCAGGGAATCTTGAGCTCGTGAGCCGTACCCCGCACCCTGGTACTTGGGGTCGTTGGGCGCTCTGGCTGGCCGCGCACGTCTTGGTGGCCCTCGCTATGGGCGTGCTCTTCGGGTTGTGGCAGAGCGAGGCCTTCCTCGACGCCTTGCCAAGAGGGCTGATGATTGGTTCCATCACTTCTGCCGGCGTCGCGGTTCCAGATCTTTGGCGATTCATACGGGATCGCGAGGTTCCGTCGAACGGCTGGCTGGACCGGCGCTAGCGGACGAGGACGTCGAGCCGGCCGGCGCTCCCGTCAGCGACCTCTGCTCCGTGCTCGTAGCTACCCAAGCGGACGATGTCGCACGGGGACCCGTTTTGGTCTCGTCAACGTGGTTGCCTGGTCGCTCCAGCAACACGCGCTCCTGCCGCGGGGGGCGACGCCAGTTGGCCTCGACGTTGCGCCGATCGCGACGACTCTGATGGGCAGGTCGTCGATCCTCACTCGCTGGTCACACCTACCCGGTGAAGGCGGCGACGACGAGGATCAGTCCTGCCATCTCAAGCACAGCGAATAGAGCCAACCGCACGGAGTGCCGCTTCAGCAGTCCTCTGTCCCGATACGCGAGCACCCCGAGGCACACCGCGAACAAGCCGTAGACGAGGCTCGACCAGCCCACCGCGACCCCCTTGTATCCAGATTTTCGCTAGATGGATCTTGCCCCGGCTGTCTCCCGCACATGCCGCGGGCCGGGCGCGCCTTGGCCCGCGATGCCGTGTCATGGCGCTCGCGCACTCGCGGCCAGCCGACGCCCGGCGGCTTGGCGAGAGCGGAACCAGGCAAGGCTGTGACCATGAGCGTCCTTCGCCCCGTCCTGACCCGTGACGAGGAGACCGGCATCGCGTACCTGAAGTTCGCCGACGCTGGCCCTGGACCAACCAGGCAGGAAACGGTCAGTCTTAGCGACGACCCCAACGACGCAGACCTCGTGCTCGACTTCAACGCCCGTGGTCAGCTGTTCGGGATCGAGTTCCTCAACAGCGCACACCTGCCCCCCGAGGGTTGATCGCCGCCACTCGCACGCACATGCCGCTGTCACTGCGAGTCAACGCGCGCTCGAAGTCGCTGCCACCAGGCAGCATGGCCCCTCGAGTGCAGCCCGCGCCATCCCTGTCCACGCTAGTTGACAGGTCGTGCCCTCGTGGCGCACACTAGGTACTTCCTCAAACGTGGAGCTCGCGCCTCGACTCGCTGCGAACGGAGGAGGACGGCGTGACACTGACCCTCACGGCCGCGGATCTCCTTCAGCTCCCCCCGGTCGTCGACGTCCCGACGGCGGCTGCAGTGTTGGGTATCGGCCGCACTTCCGCATACGAGCTCATCCGTGCCGGCGCTTGGCCGACTCCTGTCCTCCACCTCGGCAAGTCGATACGAGTGCCCACCGCGCCGCTTCTCGAGCTGGTACAGGTGGCACGGTGAAGCACGGCTCCGTCTATCAACGCCACGCCCGGACCTGCCCACGTGACGCCGAGGGCCGTCTGCAAGCGCATCGCTGCCGCGGCGGGTGGGCCTACGTGCTGGAGTACGGCCGCGATAGCAACGGCAAGCGCTTGCAGACCACCAAGTCCGGCTACCCGACGCGAGCCGCTGCGCAGGAGGCGTTGCAGGAGACGGTCCGTGTCCTTATGACCGACGTCTCGATGCATGCCCTCACGACCCGCGAGTACCTCGAGACCTGGCTCGCGGGCAAGGCTGCTTTGAAGCCTTCCACCGCGGCCCATTACCAGGACGCTCTGAGGCTCTACTTGCTTCCTCACCTCGGCGACGTCCGTCTGCTCGACCTCCGCCCGCACCACCTCGACCGATTGTACGAAGCGATCGGCACCGGGCGTCGAGGACGTCCCCTCAGCCCGAGCTCGATTCGGCGCGTTCACGCCACGCTCCGCTCCGCGCTCAACACCGCGGTCAAGCGACGGCTCATCCCGTACAACCCAGCGCTGCACATCGAGCTCGCTCCGGAGAACCCGAAGCGGCCACGTCCTTGGAGCGCGGACCAGAGTCGGCGGTTCCTCAAGGCAGCGGAGAAGGACCGCCTCGTCGCGCTCTACCAGCTGCTCCTCGTCAGCGGCCTCCGTCGCGGCGAGGCAACCGGACTCCGTTGGGAGGACCTGGCCCTCGACCAGGGGTACCTGATGGTCGTCCAACAGATCACCGAGGTGCGCGGCAAGCTCGTCGTCGGCACGCCCAAGACCAAGCGCGGCAGCCGCGTCGTCGCACTCGATCAGGCGACGGTCGATGTGCTGCGTCGCCACCGCGCCCGGCAGCAGCAGGAGCGGGCGGAGTGGGGCGGCGCCTGGCACGACAGCGGGCTCGTTGTTCACCCGCGGGGACGGCCGGCCACTGCGCCCCGAGTACGTCACTCGTCACTTCCAGAAGCTGGCCGCGCAGGCGGACCTTCCGGTGATCCGCCTCCACGACCTGCGTCACACGAACGCGAGCCTGGCGCTGTCAGCAGGTGTCGACATCAAGGTCGTGTCCGAGCGTCTCGGCCACTCCACGACGGCGATCACCGCAGACCTCTATACGCACGTAGACCGCGGCGTAGGCCGAGAAGCCGCGAACCGGATCGGCAGCCTCCTGACGGCGTCGGCACAAGCGAGCGAGGAGCTTCCTAGCGCATCCCTAGCGCGGCAGCACCGCGAGGGCACCGTGGACGCCCGCGCCTCCCCGTAACAGCACAAGGCCCCGGCCGCGTTTCCGCAGGCCAGGGCCTCGTCCTACTGTCTCGACACAGCGTGCGCCCGAAGGGACTCGAACCCCTAACCTTCTGATCCGTAGTCAGATGCTCTATCCGTTGAGCTACGGGCGCGTGCGCCACCGGAGTGACGCCTGAACAGCATACCGGGTCCTGCCGGCGGGGCTCACCGCCCCACCCGGACCCCTGCTGACCTGCAAGAACGAGGCCGGGCCGCCCCCGAGCCACGGAGGCGGCCCGGCGCATGTCACTCGCCGCCGTCGACCGCCGGCACGTCACCCGACGGCTGGTCCCCCGAGGGCACGTCGCCCGACGGCTCGTCGCTGACCGGCACCGGGACGGCCACGACCGGCGCCGACTGCTTGCCGGACGCGTCGACAGTGATGATCCGGTAGTAGTACGTCGGGGCGGGGTTCTCGAGGTAGTCCGAGGTCCCGTTCCACGCGATCGTCTCGAGCGTCTCGAACGCGGCGAAGTCCTGTGTGGCCGAGCGCTGCACGATGTAGCCGGCCACGCCGACGTCGTCCGTGCCCTCGTCCCAGCGCAGGGACACCGTGGTGCCGTAGTCGTAGACCGTGCTCCAGACGATGACGTTGGAGGCGGCGGTGGGCGCCGTCGTGTCGCCGGTCAGCGTCACGGCCTGGACGTTGGAGCCCTCGCTCCGGTTGCCCGCCGCGTCGATCGCGATGACCCGGTAGTAGTAGGTCGCCGCGGCGTCCTCCGGCTGGTCGACAAGCGTGCCGCCGGTCTGCGCCGGGAAGTAGCGCGTCTCGAACGCGCTGTCGGTCGAGAAGTCCGGCGAGGTCGAGCGCTGCACGAGATAGCGCGAGACCCCGACGTTGTCGTAGCCGCCGTCGCGCCACGTCAGGGTGACCTGCGTGGGCGTGCTCGCCGCGAGCAGGTTGCTCGGCGCGTCGGGCGCCGCGTCGTCGAGCCCGAGCGTGGCGCTGCTGAGCTTGCTCTGCAGGCTCGTGTTGCCCGCGGCGTCGCGGGCGACGACGAAGTAGTGGTGGACGGCCGTGTCGGCAGGGACGTCCACCGCCGTCGTGCCGGTGACCGACCCGACGTAGGTCAGGGACGCGTAGTAGCTGTGCTCGGTCGAGCTCCAGACGTCGTAGCTGGTGACGCCGACGTCGTCCGTGGCCGCATCCCAGTTCAGAACGATCTGCCCGCCCTTGACGACGGCATACAGGCCGCTGGGGGCCGACGGCGCGACGATGTCCCAGTCGACCGGGGCGGGCGTCGGGTCGGCCGGCGCCGGTGCGGGGGCGGGCGCAGCAGGTGCCGGGGCAGGGGCGGGCGAGGCAGCGGGAGCAGGCGCGGGAGCCGGAGCCGGAGCAGGCACCGGGGCGGGGGCGGGAGCCGGAGCGGGCGCCGGAGCCGGAGCCGGAGTGGGGACCGCGATCTTCGGCTTCCCGGTGATCACGTCGCCGGTCCCACGGGTCACGGTGTCGGACTTGTCGGCCGCGACCTTGTCCTTGCCGGCCCCGCCGTTGACGGTGTCCCGGCCCGCGCCGCTGGTGATCTTGTCGTTGCCGGCACCACCGAGAAGGGAGTCGTTGCCCGCCCCTCCGGCCAGTGTGTCGGCCCCGGCGCCGCCGTCGACCTTGTCGTTGCCCGCGCCACCGGTGATGGAGTCGTTGCCGGCTCCACCGACGATCGTGTCGTTGCCGGCACCGCCGTCGAGAGTGTCCGCGAACGGGCTTCCGTAGACCGCGTCGTCGCCCGCGCCGCCGGAGACTTTGCCGGCCTTGGCGATGCAGATGACGTCGTTGCCGCCGCCGCCGTTGACGGTCGAGCCGGCGCCGCGCACGAGGATGACGTCGCGCTTCGCGGTGCCCGACACGGTCGCACCAGCCTTGGCCGAGACGATCGTGGCCTTGTAGCCCGAGCAGAGGTTGGAGGCGAAGGGCGCGGCAGCCTGCGGAGCGGCGAACGCCACGCCCGTGCCGGTGAGCGAGGCAGTTGCGAGGACGCTCGCGCCCAGCGCGAGTCCCATGGTCCTGAGCTTCATCGAGATCCGTCTCTTCGGCGCCGCGTGGCGGCGGGAGGACGGCGGCGCAGTGCGCGCCTGCCGTGCGGCGCCGCTGCTTCCTGCGCGGCGGCCACACGCACCCATCGCCGGGCGCAGCCGACGCATGAGGCACACTTCACGGCTTCTAGATCATGGATCACTCGTTCAGCCCCGGGCCGGCGCCCGAACACGCAGCTGCCCCGCGCGCACGAGTGCGGGCGGGGCAGCGAGTTGCAGCGACGGCAAGCGCTACGGCATCGGCATGCCGGCCGGCTCGAGCGCCGGCAGGTCCATCGGGTTCGCCATCGGCGCCGGCGCGGGCGGCAGGTCGCTCGCCCGGCGGCCTTGGGTGTACGCCGGCGGCTTGGCCCTGTCCTGGTCGTTCTTCACCGCGTACGCGACGGCGATCGCGTCGATCAGCGACAGCCCCACGCCGGTGAGCAGCACGCCGAACAGGAAGCGGAAGATCGCCGCGTCCACACCGGTCGTCTCCGTGACGAGCGAGGAGTACATCGTCGGCGACGACAGCAGGAGGCCGCCCACGACGGCCCCCGGGCGCAGGATGTTCACGACTGGCCCCCTACGGACGCGGCGCGGCGCGCGCGCAACTGCTCGGCGAAGACGTGCTTGCGGACGAGGTCCGCGGCGGGGTGGTCGTCGGGGAAGGTGATGACCAGCTCCTCGTAGCCGTTGACCGGCTTCTCGGCGCGCAGCACGCTCCC
Source organism: Motilibacter deserti (assembly GCF_011250635.1). Lineage (GTDB taxonomy): Bacteria > Actinomycetota > Actinomycetes > Motilibacterales > Motilibacteraceae > Motilibacter_A > Motilibacter_A deserti. The sequence goes on along the minus strand of NZ_JAANNP010000017.1, from coordinate 7,785 downwards.
CATCACCACGACGACGTCGCCGTCGACGCTCAGCCGGCACTCGACCGGCTCGTCGGGCTTGAACGCGCCCGGCGCGACGCGGCAGCGGACGCCGCCCTCGCCGAGGTCGAGCATCCAGCCGACCCGGACGGTGTCGACCTCCGAGTTCACGACCGACAGGGCCCCGTTGAACTCGACCCGGGCGTAGCGCCGCCGCTGGACGAGCTCGATCGAGCCGGCCGGGCGTACCCGCCAGATGCGCATGCCGGTGGGCGTGCGCTCCTGGCCGAGGTAGAGCGCCGCGACGCTGCAGACCCCTCGGTTGCAGGTCCAGTGGATCGAGACGACCGAGCCCTCCTTCGGGCCCTCCACGTCGCCGACGTAGGCCGCGGCCGCCAGCAGCAGGTCGCCGTCCACGCTGTCCTCGACCCGCGAGGGCAGCACGAGCTCGTCGTCGTTGAGGGCGACGCGCACGAGCTCATTGACCTCGGGAAGCGCGGTCACTCATCCTCCTCGTCGGTCCCCAGCCGGGCGCCGAGCAGCGCCGACCAGGCAGCGGGTGTGGCGCGGCGCCCGTCGAGCGCCGCGACCGGGACGCCGAGCGCGAGAACGCTGCACGGGTCCGCCGTGTCATCAAGGTTTTCGACAGCGACGGCGTCCACTCCACCGATTCGGCGAAGGTGCTTCGCAACATCACCCGTCTTGCGGGTAGCGTCCACGACCGCCCAGACGGCGGTCGCCTCCAGGCCGGAGATCACACCGCGCGCCCAGTCCGCCCCGGCTCGCCCCAGCGGAGCGTCGACGGCGACGATCGTGGCCGTCTCCGACAGGTGCAGCCGGCGCGAGCGGCGGACCGCCTCCGCCGCGCTCGGGATCCGGCGGCGGCTGTGCACACCGGTGCCCAGACCGGTCGGCGCGGCGAGCAGGACCTTGTCCGGGTCCAGGCGCATCGCGCTCGCGGTCTTGCGGGCCACTCCGTACGCCGCCGCGCCGTCGCCGACGATCACGAGCACGTCGCCGGCCTTGGCGGGTGCCTTCGGCGCGTCGGGCAGCGCGGCCACGAGCCGCGCGACGGCGGCGTGGCTGTTCCAGGTCGGGGTCGCGGCGACGACGGCGGTCAGCTCGGCCGGCACGCCCAGCGCCTGCAGCGCCGGGGTGAGCCCGGCGTCCTGCGGCTCGGCGACGGCCGGCAGCAGGGTCTGCTCGGCCGCCGTGAGGTCGATGACCGTGCCTGCGGCCGTTGGCTCCTCGTCGACGAACTCGGGCTCGACGACCGGCTCCGGCGCGGCGGCCGACTGCGGCTGGAGAGCGACGGGCTCCTCGAGCGCCACCGCGACCGGGACGGTCTGCGGCACGGCGGTCGGGGACGCCGGGGCGGCCTGCGGTGCCGCCAGGATCGTCGGCTCCGGGGCCGGCGCGAAGCCGGCGGTGAACCGCGCCTCCCCGCCCTCCGCCTCGCGCGCCAGGCCCGCCAGGCCCGCCAGGACGTTCGCGAAGCTCGGCGTCGACGTCGACACCTGCGGGAACTGCGCGGGCTGCACATCCGGGGCGACGGGGACGGCCTGCGGCGCAGCGGCCTGCGGGGCCGGCGCCGCAGCGGGAGCGGCCGGCGCGGCCTGAGCAGCCGCGGCCACCGTGTACGTCCCGGCGTCCACCGTGGGAGCGGCGGCCGGGGCGGGGGCGGCCGGAGCGGCGGCAGCCGGAGCGGGCGCAGCAGCAGCGGCAACGGGAGGGGCGGCAACGGGAGCAGCAGCAGGAGCAACGGCGACCGGAGCAGCGGCAGCCGGAGCCACCACCGGCGGCACGCTCGCCGGCGGCACCGGGGCGGCCGGCGCCGGAGCCACCGGCGCCTGCGGCACCGGGTACGGCGCGGCGGGGGCCCCGGTGAGCCCGACGTGGTCGCGGACCTCGTCGATCATGTCGAGCAGGTTCGCGGCGGCCGGGGTGGGAGCGGCCGGAGCGGGCGCCGCGGGCGGCTCCGCGTCCGGGATCTCGACCGCGACCTCGTAGCGCTCCTTGGTGAAGAACCCCGCGAAGCCGCCGGTCCGGATCTTGTCCGCCTGGACGATGCGCGCCTTCGGCCCGTGCTCGGCCCGGACGCGGGCGAGCAGCTCCTGGATGTCAGGACCCTCAAGCAGCAGGCGCGTGGGCATCGTCGACAACTCCCATCGTCTCAATCTGTAGCTGCCCGGTCACTTCACCGTACGAGAGCACGGGTACCCGCGGAGCAGCGTTGCGAGTCAGTCGGCGCACTGCGGACCGGACCTGAGGGCTGCAGACCAGAACGGGCATCGTGCCGCGCTGCTCGGCAACCTCGGCCAGCTGGGCGAGCCGGTTCGTGACGGCCTCGGCGCGGGCCGCGTCGAGCAGGATGTGCGTCCCGCCGTCGCCGGCGACCATCGACTCGAACATCGCCTGCTCGAGGCGGGGGTCGAGGGTGAAGCAGCGCAGCACGCCGTCGGGGGCGTACGCGGCGGCGATCGCCGGGCCGAGCGCGGCGCGGGCCGACTCGACCAGGCCCTCGACGTCCGTGCCCTGCTTGGCCCGCAGCGACAGCGCCTCGAAGATGCGGGGCAGGTCGCGTATGGAGACGCCCTCGTCGAGCAGCGCCTGCAGCACCCGCTGCACCTCGCCGAGCGTGAGCGCGGCGGGGGTGAGCTCCTCGACGACGACCGGGTGGGTGCGCTTGACCATGTCGACCAGGGAGCGGACGTCCTCGCGCCCCAGCAGGCGGCTGGCGCCCTCGCGCACGACCTCGGCCAGGTGCGTGGTCACGACGCTGGCCCGGTCGACGACGGTCGCGCCGAGCAGCTCGGCCTGGTGGCGCAGCTCGGCCGGGACCCACTTGGCGGCCAGGCCGAACACCGGCTCGCGGGTGGGGGTGCCGGGCAGCCCCTCGAGCGACTCGCCGATCGCCAGCACGTGGCCCGTGGGGGCCTCGCCGCGGGCGGCGGCCACGCCGCCGATCTTGATGACGTAGGTCGAGAGCGGCAGCTCGAGGTCGTCGCGGGTGCGGACCGGCGGGAGGACGATGCCCAGGTCGAGGGCGACCTTGCGGCGCAGGGCGCGTACCCGCTCCAGCAGGTCGCCGCCGGCCGACGTGTCCACGAGGTCGACCAGGTCCACGGCCAGCTCGAGCGCGAGGGAGTCGACGAGCATCTCCTCGGCGAGCGCCTCGGGCGAGTCGGGCGCCGGGGCGCCGGCGGGCAGCGCGTCGGGGCCGCCCTCGAGCTCGGCCGCCTGCTCGCTGGGCTTCTTGAGCTTGGTCGAGAGGAAGAAGACGCCGCCGCCGACGACCAGGAACGGCAGCTTGGGCAGGCCGGGGATGAGGCAGAGGCCGAGCAACGCGAAGGCGCCGATGCGCAGGGCGTTGCGCTGCTGGCCGAGCTGCTGGACGAAGTCGGTGCCCATGTCGGCCTTGGAGGTCGACCGGGTGACGATGAGTCCGGTCGCGACCGACAGCAGCAGCGCCGGGATCTGGGAGACGAGGCCGTCACCGATCGAGAGCAGGCTGTACGTGTGGGCCGCCTCGCCGGGCGCCATCCCCTTCTGGACCACGCCGACCACGAACCCGCCGAGCAGGTTGATCGTGGTGATGATGATCGCGGCGATCGCGTCGCCCTTGACGAACTTGGACGCACCGTCCATGGCGCCGTAGAAGTCGGCCTCGGCCGCGACGTCCTCGCGACGGCGGCGGGCCTCGTCCTCGTCGATGATGCCGGCGTTGAGGTCTGCGTCGATCGCCATCTGCTTGCCGGGCATCGCGTCGAGGGTGAAGCGGGCGCCGACCTCGGCGACACGCTCGGCGCCCTTGGTGATCACCATGAACTGGATGATCACGAGGATGAAGAAGATCACGAGGCCGATCACGAGCGAGCCGCCGACCACGAAGTGGCCGAAGGACTCGATGACGTGGCCGGCGAACCCGTCGCGCAGCACCAGCCGGGTGGCGCTCACGTTGAGCGCGAGCCGGAACAGGGTCGCGATGAGGATCAGGGAGGGGAAGACCGCGAAGTCGAGCGCCCGCCGCACGAACATGCTGACCAGCAGCACGAGCAGCGCGAACGCGATGTTGAGCGCGATGAGCATGTCGAGCACGACCGTGGGCAGCGGCACGACCAGCATCAGGATGATCGCGACGACGCCGGCGGGGATCCCCACCTGGCCGAGGTTCTTCGACTTCACTGCACCATCCGGTTCGCGAGAAGCGGGCGGCCGACCGTGGCCTGGGGTGCCTTCCTGGCTCTGCTTCTTCGACGGCTGCCGCTGGGCCTTTAGCCCCGGGTCCCGCCGTGACCACCCCGTCCGGGTGAACAGCGCGCGCGAGTACGCCGCGCGGCGTACGCGCGAGCCCTCCCCGCGGGCGACGCGCACGCCCCTCCCCCGCTCCTACGCTCGGGCCATGTCCGAGCCGTCCGCGCCCGTCGTCCGCCGGCGCACGGCGCTGCACGCGTGGGGCTGCCGGCACGCGCGGGCCGCCAACCTGCTCGCCGTGCTGCCGTTCGTGCTGCTCGGCGCGTCCTACCTGCCCTACGCCCTGGACGGGTCCAGCGCCCCGGACGCGCTCGTCGTCGCCGTCCAGCTGCTACCGCCGGCCGCGCTGTGGTGGCGGCGGGCGTACCCGCTGCCCGTGTTCGGGGTCGTGGCCGGTTTGGCCTTCGTGCAGTGGCTGGCGGCCGTGCCGCTCAACGGCGTGCAGCTGACCCTGCTCGAGGCGCTCTTCGTGGTGGCCTCGACGTGCGAGCCGCGCCGGCGGCGGGCGGCGCTCGCGGTCTGCTACGTCGGCGTCGTGCTCATCGCCTTCCGCCAGCCGGACGGCACGGCGGGCAACCAGCTGCTCGTCGGCGCGCTGCTGACGACCTTCTACATCCTGGGCGTCAACGTCGGGCTGCGCCGGGCCTACCTCGAGGAGCTGGAGGAGCGGGCCGCGCGCCTCGAGCGGGAGCGGGAGAGCGCGGACCGGGCCGCCGTCGCCGAGGAGCGCGCCCGGATCGCCCGCGAGCTGCACGACGTGCTCGCCCACAACGTGACGGTCATGGTGGTGCAGGCCGACGGCGCCGGCTACGCGCTCGACACCGACCCCGCCCAGGCAAGGACGGCCGTGGCCACGATCGCGGGCACCGGGCGCGCCACGCTCACCGAGATGCGGCGGCTGCTCGACGTGCTGCGCAGCGATGACGGCGACGGGCTGGCCCCGCAGCCGGACCTCGCGGCCCTCCGGCGGCTCGTGGCCGAGGCGCGGGCCGGCGGGCTGCCCGTCGAGCTCGACCTCGCCGCCGGGACGGCGGCCCCGCGCGGGGTGCAGCTGGCGGCGTACCGGATCGTGCAGGAGGCGCTCACGAACGTCCTCAAGCACGCGGGCGAGGTGACGTCGGTGTGCGTACGCGTCAGCGAGGAGGGCGGGGCCGTGCAGGTCGAGGTCGTGGACGACGGCGCCGGGACGGGCACGCTCGGGGTCGGGGGGCACGGGATCGTCGGCATGCGCGAGCGCGCCGCGGCGTTCGGCGGCCGGGTCGAGGCCGGCCGGCGGGCGGAGGGCGGGTTCGGCGTACGCGCCCTGCTGCCGCTCGCGGGGAGCCGCGGGTGAGCGCGCCCGTGCGGGTGGTCCTCGTCGACGGCCAGGAGCTGGTGCGGACGGGGTTCCGCATGGTGCTGCAGGCCCAGCCCGACCTCGATGTCGTCGGCGAGGCGGGCGACGGCCTCGCGGCGCTGGAGCTGCTGGGGTCGGTGGACGCCGACGTCGTGCTCATGGACGTGCGGATGCCGGGGCTCGACGGGGTGGAGGCGACCCGCCGGCTGCGGGCCCGCGCCGACGCGCCGCGGGTGCTGATCCTGACGACCTTCGACCTCGACGAGTACGCGTACGCCGGGCTCGGCGCGGGGGCGAGCGGCTTCCTGCTCAAGGACGTCCCGCCGGCGGAGCTGCTCTACGCGATCCGCGCCGTGGCCTCCGGCGACGCCGTCGTGGCGCCGAGCACGACCCGGCGGCTGCTGGAGCGGTTCGGCCCCGCCCTGCAGGACAGGGCCCGGCCCGCCCCGGCGGAGCTCGGGTCGCTCACGGCCCGGGAACGCGACGTGCTGCTCCTCGTCGGCCGTGGCCTGAGCAATGCGGAGGTGGCGGCCCGCCTCGTGCTCAGCGAGGCCACGGTGAAGACCCACGTCGGCCGGATCCTGGCCAAACTGGGGCTCCGGGACCGGGTGCAGGCCGTGGTGCTGGCCTACGAGACCGGGCTGCTGCGACCGGGCGCGTGACAGGCGCCCGGAAGCTTGGGGAGGGGCTTCAGGGGGAGGGCGCTCCGCGACCGTAAGAACGGCTCGGTGCGGCCACAGCTGTGCTGGGCAGTAGGAGCAGCCCTCCCTCGGATTCCACTGTCCTCCTGCACCGAGCGCGAGGTCAAGAGGGGCACCGACCACTCCGGGCCGGTTGCGGGCCATCGCCGCGAGCTCTCGGCCGACGCAGCTGCGCGCTCGGCCGCCGAGCGATCAGAGCGCTGCGCGGAGTGATCGCCTGGGACTGCGGGCACGAGCCGGGCAGCTGGCTCTCCGACCGTCTGCCCGAGACCCGATGGAGACGACCGAGGTCGAATTCAGTGAAGTGCAGTATGCAAGACGGACTACCTGCTTCTCCGCACGACGATCCCACAGCACGACACCGCGGCACCCCACCCACGGGGGTGCAGCTCACGGCGCACAGTCCGACCCGGCCTCATCTCCGAACATCCTGCCACGGCCTCCCGGGCCCCGCGAACCGGGGCACATGCTCCGCCCGGCACGACCTCGGGGCACGCCGCGCGGAACCCCCGCAACTACCCGACGCCTTCGCCGATCACACCACCCGATCGAGGGACGCTCTATCCCACCGGGGCGCTAGATAACGGTTGTGCAACGTAGTGCGCGCAGCAGCGAAAGTTGGTGTTGACAGCGGCGAAACACTCGACTTAGCGTCGCCCGGTCACCCCAAGATTCCTGAAGCGTGTTGCAGGTTTTGCAACACGCTGAGTGACGTGACCAAAGGAGGTCCTGTATGCGAAGGGCGACGACAGCGGCAACTCTCGCCGTAGCGTTCGTCGGGCTGGCCGGAGTGCAGCCCGTGCTCGCCGGTGAGAGCGGCTCCAGTGCCGCGGCGGTCGACGGCAACGCCTTCCAGAAGGTGACGCTGAACGACCGGCCGGGTGAGCCGATGGCGCTTGCCGTGCTGCCCGACCTGCGCGTGCTGCACAGCGCGCGCACGGGGGAGATCCGGCTGCACGACCCCGAGAGCGGCGTCAACTTCCTCGCCGCCGACATGAAGCAGAGCCCCCAGGGCCTCTACCAGCACGACGAAGAGGGCGTCCAGGGCGTCGCCGTCGACCCCAACTTCGCCAAGAACAAGTGGGTCTACGTCTACTACTCCCCGCGTCTGAACACCCCCGTCGACGACCCGGCCACGGCCGGCGTCAACGAGGGCGACGCGCCGGAGATGGGCACCCAGGCCGACTGGGACCGCTACAAGGGCGCGCTCTACCTGTCCCGCTTCAAGCTCGAGGGCACCAAGCTCAACTTCGCCACCGAGCAGAAGATCCTCGAGGTCCCCGTCGACCGCGGCATGTGCTGCCACGTCGGCGGCAAGATCGACTTCGACAGCAAGGGCAACCTCTACCTGTCGACGGGTGACGACTCGAACCCGTTCTCGTCGGACGGCTACTCCCCGATCGACGACCGCGCCGGCCGCAACCCGGTGTTCGACGCACGCCGCACGTCCGCCAACACCAACGACCTGCGCGGCAAGATCCTGCGCATCACGGTGAAGGAGGACGGCAGCTACTC
>NZ_JAANNP010000003.1:142120-332124 GCF_011250635.1 Motilibacter deserti | reverse complement strand
CTCGGCCCCGGCTCCAGGCCAACCGGCCTTTCACCATCGTCATTCCTTGCCCTACGGAAGAGACTTTATCAGACCCTCCCGCCCGGCCCGACCCGGCCACTTCCGCGGCCGTTCCGGTCCTTGCAGAAGAAACTGTAGCAGCCCTTCCGCAGTGGATTCTTCGCCTGCCGGCGTCGAATCCTGAGGGAAACACTCGGACATATAGTCCGAACGCATGCCTCGTCTACGCCGTTCCCGGCGCTGACTCGTCATCCCTCGGATTGTGACGGACGCTTCGCACCGACGTCGTCGATCGCTATGGTCCCGTCAGCCCCGGCCGGCACGGCCACTTCGTGTCCAGTTGCCCGGCGGAGCGAGGATCTACGTTAGCGCATGGACTGCGAGGGTGCAACCCTCGACCATCCGCTTCCCGGGGCCGGCCACCTCGTGTCCGTCTCCCCTCGGGATGACTGCAACGGTAGCAGCCGCCCAGATCATTCCCGCCGCCCCGTCGCTGCGGTGCCCGTCGCCGCCGTGCCCGTCGCCGCCGTGCCCGTCGCCACCGTGCCCGTCGCCGCCGTGCCCGTCGCCACCGCACCCGGTCCTACCGACCCCTGGCGCGCCGCCGTGACGACCTCGGCGCGAGGCGCCGGTCGCGCCCACGTCGTCGGGCCGCAGAGCTGCGACGTGCGGTAGAAGACATGCGCCCACCCATGCATGCACCCGTCCGCGCACGGGACCTCGCGCAGGAGCCCTCGCGTCAGGAGCCGCCCGTCAAGAGCTCACCCGTCCTGCCGAACGCAGACATGCCCGGATGCACCAGTGCCCGGTCCCGCGATCGACCGCAGGCCCGGGCACGCCCGGCACGCGGCGAAGGACGTTCTCAGCCGACCTCGACCGCCGCCAGCGAGCGCTTGCCCCGGCGCAGCACCGCCCAGCGCCCGTGCAGCAGGTCGTCCTCACCCAGCGTGGCCTCCACGTCCGTCACCCGGGCGTTGTTGACGTAGGCCCCACCCTCCTGGACCGCCCGGCGCGCCTCGGACCGGCTCTTGCAGAGCCCGGAGTCGGCGAGCAGGTCGACGACGGCCGGCAGCGGCCGCGACGCCTTTGCCCGCGGCAGCTCGGCGAGCGCGGAGCGGAGCGTCCCCTCGTCCAGGCCGGCGAGCTCCCCCTGCCCGAACAGCGCCTTGCTCGCGGCCACGACGGCGGCGCACTCGCCGGCCCCGTGCACGAGCGTCGTGAGCTCTTCGGCGAGCGCCCGCTGCCCGATCCGGGCGGCCGGCCGCTCGCGCGAGTCCGACTCGAGCGCCTCGATCTCGTCCAGCGGGCGAAACGAGAGGTAGCGCAACAGCGTGGGGACGTCGCGGTCGTCGGAGTTCAGCCAGAACTGGTAGAACGCGTACGGGCTGGTGAGCGCGGGGTCGAGCCAGACGGCGCCGCCCTCGGTCTTGCCGAACTTCGTCCCGTCGGACTTCAGCAGCAGGTTGGTCGTCAGCGCGTGGGCGTGCCCCCCGGCGACGCGCCGGATCAAGTCGGCCCCCGCGGTGATGTTGCCCCACTGGTCGCTGCCGCCGAGCTGCAGCGTGCAGCCGTGCCGGCGGTAGAGCTCGAGGTAGTCGTTGGCCTGCAGGATCTGGTAGCTGAACTCGGTGTAGGAGATACCGGTCGCGAGGCGGGCGCTGACGGCCTCCTTGTCGAGCATCCGGTTGACGCTGAAGTGCTTGCCGAGGTCGCGCAGCAGGTCGATGGCCGACAGCTGCGAGGTCCAGTCCAGGTTGTTGACCATCGTCGCGGCGTGCGGCCCCTCGAAGTCGAGGAAGCGCTCGATCTGACCGCGGATGTGCCCCACCCAGCCGGCCACGACCGACGGGTCGTTCAGCATGCGCTCCGCGGTGGGCTTCGGGTCCCCGATGAGGCCGGTCGCCCCACCGACCAGCGCGAGCGGCTTGTGCCCGGCGTCCTGGAAGCGCCGCATGGTCAGCACCTGCATCAGGTGCCCGACGTGCAGGCTGGCCGCGGTGGGGTCGAAGCCGGTGTAGAACGTGACCGGCCCGGCGGCGAGCGCCTCCGACAGGGCGTCGATGTCGGTGGTCTGCGCGAGCAGGCCGCGCGCTCGCAGGTCCTCGAGGATGGCGCTCATGCGCTCGATTCTCCCGTACGCCGGCCGCCGCTCGTGCGGCGACGCGGCACGTGCGCCCGGTAGGCGCTGACCGTGGGGTCGCTGGCGATCCAGAAGCGCCACGGGGTCTCGGCACCAGCGGTCACCCCGACCCGCGGCCCGACGGCCACGTCGTCAGGCGGGACGGGCAGCGCAGGCGCCAGCAGCCGGACCGGGGACGCCGGGTCGAGCAGGTCCAGGCCGTAGGACTCCCGGCCCACGCCCAGCGCCGAGCACAGCCGGGCCGGGCCGCGCGCGAGCTCGACGTCGGAGCGGGCGGCGGGCCGCCGCGTACGGGCCAATGCTGCCCCCGCGACGACCTCGCCGGCCCGCAGGAGCACGGCGGCCGCAGCGCCATCGACGCCGCAGACGACGTTCGCGCACCAGTGCATGCCGTAGGTGAAGTAGACGTACAGGAAGCCGGCATCACCGAACATCACCACGTTGCGGCGCGTCCTTCCGCGGAAGGCGTGCGACCCCGGGTCGGCCTCCCCCGCGTACGCCTCGACCTCGGTGAGCCGGACGACGACCCGGCCGGCGGGGCTGTCGCTCACCACGTGCGCACCGAGGAGGGCCGGCGCCACGTCCGGCGCCGGCCCTCGCAACGTCTCCCGCGGGAAGGCGGTCAGTCCCGCGTCGCCCACGCCGCGTGCTCGGTCGCCGTCTCGGCCAGAGCGGCCAACTGCTCGGCGACCCGCGACGGAGCGGTTCCGCCCACCGCCGACCGGGCCTCGAGGGCACCGCGCACCGACAGGACGGACCGGACCGACGGGTCCAGCCGGGCGTCCACGGCCGTGAAGTCCGCGTCCTCCAGCTGCCAGAGCTCGATGCCGCGCGTGTCGCACAGCTGCACCAGGCTTCCCGAGATCTCGTGCGCGTCCCGGAACGGCACGCCGCGTCGGACGAGCCACTCGGCGACGTCCGTGGCGAGCGCGTGCCCGGTCGGAGTCGTCGCCTCGAGCCGCTCCGAGTTGACCTGGAGCGTCGACACCATCCCGGCGAGCGCGGGCAGCACGAGCAGCAGCTGCTCGACGGCGTCGAAGACGGGCTCCTTGTCCTCCTGCATGTCCCGGTCGTACGCCAGCGGGAGGCCCTTGAGCATGGCCAGCACGCCGGTCACATGGCCGATCAGCCGGCCGGCCTTGCCGCGCGCCAGCTCGGCGATGTCCGGGTTCTTCTTCTGCGGCATGATCGACGAGCCGGTCGAGAAGGCGTCGTCGAGCCGCACCCAGCTGAACTCCGACGTGGCCCAGAGGCAGACCTCCTCGCCGAGCCGGGAGAGGTGCACCCCGAGCAGCGCGGCCACGAAGAGGAACTCGGCGACGAAGTCCCGGTCGCTGACCGCGTCGATGCTGTTCGGGATCGCACCGCGGAAGCCGAGCTCGCGCGCCGTCGCCTCAGGGTCGAGCGGCAGCGAGGAGCCGGCGAGCGCGCCGGCGCCGAGCGGCGACCACGCCGTCCGGGCGTCCCAGTCGCGCAGCCGGTCCACGTCGCGGGTCAGCGGGTGGACGTGCGCGAGCAGCTGGTGGGCGAAGAGCACCGGCTGGGCGTGCTGCAGGTGCGTCATGCCGGGCGCGGGGACGTCGGCATTGCGCTCGGCCAACGACACCAGCGCCGTCTCCAGCTCGGCGATGCGAGCCACCAGCTGGCGGACGGCATCGCGCAGGTAGAGCCGCAGGTCCGTCGCCACCTGGTCGTTGCGGCTCCGGCCGGCGCGCAGCTTGCCGCCGAGGGCGCCGAGCCGCTCCAGCAGCCCGCGCTCGAGGGCGGTGTGCACGTCCTCGTCGTCGGCGGTCGGGCGGAACGCCCCCGACGAGACGTCCGCCGCGAGCCCGTCGAGCGCGTCGAGCATGCGCGTCAGCTCGTCGTCGTCGAGCAGGCCGGCGCGGTGCAGCACGCGGGCGTGCGCCTTGGAGCCGAGCAGGTCGTACGGCGCCAGCCGCCAGTCGAACTGGACGCTGACCGACAGCTGCGCCAGGGCGTCGGCCGGCCCGCTGGCGAACCGTCCGCCCCAGAGGCGCCGCGGAGCGTCGGTCACTTCGCGCCCTTCGAGCCCTTGAGCCGCTCGTCGCGGGCCGCCGCCAGGCGCGTGGGCATGCCCCACAGCTCGACGAAGCCCTTGGCGAGCGACTGGTCGAACGTGTCGCCCTCGTCGTACGTCGCGAGGTCGAAGCTGTAGAGCGAGGCCTCGCTGCGCCGGCCCGTGACGACGGCACGCCCGCCGTGCAGGCGGAGCCGGATCTCGCCGCTCACCACAGAGTTGGCGTCCAGCACGAACGCGTCGAGCGCGCGCTTGAGCGGGGAGAACCACAGGCCGTCGTAGGCCAGCTCGCCCCAGCGCTGGTCGACCTGGCGCTTGAAGCGCGCGAGGTCGCGCTCGACCGTGACGTTCTCCAGCTCCTGGTGCGCGGTGATGAGCGCGATCGCGCCCGGCGCCTCGTAGACCTCACGGCTCTTGATGCCCACGAGCCGGTCCTCGACCATGTCCAGCCGGCCGACGCCCTGCGCGCCGGCGCGCTTGTTCAGCTGCTCGATCGCCTGCAGCGGCGTGACCGCGACGCCGTCGATGGCGACGGGGATGCCGGCCTCGAAGGTGATGAGGACGTCGTCGGGGTCGCGCTGGACCGTCGGGTCCTGCGTGTAGTCGTAGACGTCCTCGCCCGGCGCGTTCCAGATGTCCTCGAGGTAGCCGGTCTCGACGGCGCGGCCCCAGACGTTCTGGTCGATGGAGTAGGGCGACTTCTTGTTGACGTCGATCGGCAGGCCCTTCTCCTCCGCGAAGGCGATGGCCTTGTCACGGGTCATGGCCATGTCGCGGACCGGGGCGACGACCTTGATCTCGGGCGCGAGCGCGGCCGAGCCGACCTCGAAGCGCACCTGGTCGTTGCCCTTGCCGGTGCAGCCGTGGCCGACCGTCGTGGCGCCGTGCTTGCGCGCGGCGGCGATGAGGTGCTTGACGATCACCGGCCGGGACAGCGCCGAGACCAGCGGGTAGCGGTCCATGTAGAGGGCGTTGGCCTGCAGCGCCGGCATGCAGAAGTCGGCGGCGAACTCGTCGCGGGCGTCGGCGACCTCGGCCTCGACCGCGCCGCAGTCGAGCGCGCGCTGGCGGATGACGTCGAGGTCCTCGCCGCCCTGGCCGACGTCGACGGCGACAGCGATGACCTCGGCGCCGGTCTGCTCGGCGATCCAGCCGATGCAGACGGAGGTGTCGAGCCCTCCGGAGTAGGCGAGGACGACGCGCTCGGCCATGTGCGGTTTCTCCTTCTGCGATGCGAGTTGGGGGAAGTCTTGCGTACCGGCGCCGACTCGGCGTCAGGCCAGGTGGCGAGCCGGGTCCGGGCGGGCCTCGCCGGCGAGCGTGAGCAGCCGGTCGGCGACGGCGGCGCCGCCGTCCGCCTGCCGGGAGACGACGAGCACCGTGTCGTCGCCGGCGACGGTGCCGAGCACGTCCGGCAGCTGCGCCGAGTCCAGCGCCGAGGCCAGCAGGTTGGCCCCGCCCGGTGGCGTGCGCAGCACGGCGAGGCTGCCCGACGCGTCCGCCGAGACGAGCAGGTCGTTGAGCGTCCGGAGCAGGCGCGCGTCGAGCGCGGCCCGGTCGGCGGCCGCGCGCGGGGTGCGGTCGCCGCCCTCGCCCGGCACCGCGTAGACGAGCTCGCCGTTGCCGGACCGGACCTTCACGGCCCCGAGCTCGTCGAGGTCGCGAGACAGGGTCGCCTGCGTCACGACGAGCCCGTCGCCGGCCAGCAGCTTCGCCAGCTCGGGCTGCGACCGGACGTCGTTGCGGCCGAGCAGGTCCACGATGCGCCGGTGCCGCGCGGCCTTCGTCTGCGGGAGGCTCACGCGCGCTCCAGCAGCCAGGCCAGCAAGGCCTTCTGCGCGTGCAGCCGGTTCTCGGCCTCGTCCCACACCGCGCTGCGGGGGCCGTCGAGCACCGCGGCCTCGATCTCCTTGCCGCGGTAGGCCGGCAGGCAGTGCAGCACGATGCTCCCCGCCGCGGAGATCCGCAGCAGCGCCTCGGTGACGGCGTACGGCTCGAACACGCCGGTGCGCGCGCCGGCCTCGCCCTCCTGCCCCATCGACACCCAGGTGTCGGTGGTGAGGACGTCGGCGCCCTCGGCGGCGTGCTGCGCGTCGCGGACGTGGGCGATCGAGCCGCCGGTCCGCGCGGCGATCTCGTGGGCACGGACGAGCACGTCGTGGTCCGGGTCGAAGCCCTCGGGCGAAGCGATACGCACGTGCATCCCGGCGGTCGCGCCCGCCAGCAGGTAGCTGTGGGCCATGTTGTTGGCCCCGTCGCCGAGGTAGGCGAGCGTGACCCCGGCAAGCCGGCCGTGGCGCTCGCGCACGGTCAGCAGGTCCGCGAGCAGCTGGCACGGGTGGAACTCGTCGGTGAGCGCGTTGACGACAGGCACGCGGCTGGCCGCGGCCATCGCCTCGAGGTCGGCCTGGGCGAACGTCCGCCACACGATGGCGGCGACCTGCCGGTCGAGCACCCGCGCGGTGTCGGCGACCGGCTCACCACGGCCGAGCTGACTGCCGGCCGCGTCGATCACGAGGGGGTAGCCGCCGAGCTCGGCCACGCCGACCGAGAACGACACCCGCGTGCGGGTCGAGGGCTTGTCGAAGATCACCGCGACGCTGCGCGGCCCGGCCAGCGGGCGCGCCGCGAAGCGGTCCTTCTTCAGCGCCTCGGCCAGGTCGAGCACCTCGGCCTGCTCGGCCGGGGAGAGGTCGTCGTCGCGCAGGAAGTGCCGGACGGTCTTCTGGTCAGGCATCGACGGCCTCCTCGGCTGCGTCACGGGCGGCAGCGAGAGCTGCGTCGAGAGCGGCCGGCAGCGCGGCCAGGAAGGAGTCGGCCTGCTCGTCCGTGAGGACCAGCGGCGGGGCCAGCCGGATCACGTCGTGCGCGACCGCGTTGACGAGGAAGCCGGACTCGCGCAGCGCGTCGACCACCACCGGCGCGACCCGGGCGCGCAGCGTCACGCCGAGCAGGAGGCCTTCGCCGCGTACGCCCGCCACGAGCGGGTGGGCGAGCGCCTCGATGCCGGCGGCGAGATGGTGGCCGAGGGACTTGGCCCGCGAGCAGAGGTCGTCGGCTGCGAGGGTGTCGAGCACCGCCAGACCGGCCGCGCACGTCACCGGGTTGCCGCCGAAGGTGCTGGCGTGGTCGCCGGGGCGCAGCAGCGCCGCCGCCTCGCCCAGGCCGATGCACGCGCCCAGCGGCAGCCCGCCCCCGAGGCCCTTCGCGAGCGTGACCACGTCGGGGCGGACACCTGAAGACTGATGCGCGAACCAGGCTCCGGTGCGGCCGATCCCGGTCTGCACCTCGTCCAGCACCAGCAGCGCACCGGCCGCCGTCGTCGCCTCGCGGGCCGCCGCGAGGTAGCCGGCGGGCGCGGGGAGCACACCGCCCTCGCCCTGCACCGGCTCGAGGAAGACGGCCGCGGTGGAGTCGTCCACGGCGCGGCGCAGCGCCGCGACGTCGCCGTACTCCACGTGCACGACCCCAGGGACCAGCGGTGCGAACGGCTCCTGCTTGAGCGGCTGGCCGGTGAGCGCCAGGGCCCCCATCGTGCGGCCGTGGAACGAGCCGTAGGCCGCGACGACCTTGGTGCGCCCGGTGCGCCGGGTCAGCTTGAGCGCCGCCTCGTTGGCCTCCGCGCCGGAGTTGCAGAAGAAGACCTTGCCCTCGCGGCCCAGCAGCCCGAGCAGACGCTCGGCCAGCGTCACCGACGGGAGGTTGGCGTAGAGGTTCGAGGTGTGCCCGAGCCGGCCGACCTGGTCCGTCACGGCCCGCACGACGGCCGGGTGAGCGTGGCCGAGGACGTTGGTCGCGATGCCGGCGATCAGGTCGACGTAGCTACGGCCGGCGTCGTCCTCGACGACGGCACCCGATCCCCGCACCAAGGTGATGCCGGGGGTGGCGTAGGTCGGCATGACCGCCGACGACCATCTGTCGACAACGCTCCGGGTCGTGGTGGGGCTCTCGCTGGAACTCATGCTGTGACCTCCGTCCCGACGCCTTCGTCGGTGAACACCTCGAGCAACACCGAATGGGGCACGCGCCCGTCGAGCACGTGCGCCTTGGGCACGCCGCCCCGGACGGCGCGCAGGCAGGCCTGCATCTTGGGGACCATGCCCGATGACAGCGTCGGCAGCATCGCCTCGAGCGAGTCGGCGTCCACCGAGCTCAGCACCTCTTCGGTGCTGGGCCAGTCGGCGTAGAGGCCCTCGACGTCGGTGAGCACGACGAGCTTCTCGGCCTGCAGCGCCACGGCGAGCGCGGCGGCCGCGATGTCGGCGTTGACGTTGTAGACCTCGCCGCCGTCCCCGCGGGCGATGCTGGTCACGACCGGGATGCGGCCGTCGGCGAGCAGCCCCTCGACGACCTCGGGCTCGACCCGCACGATGTCGCCGACCAGGCCGACGTCGACCGGCTTGCCGTCCACGACGGCCATGGTGCGCTCGGCGGTGAAGAGCCGGCCGTCCTCCCCCGACAGGCCCACGGCGAACGAGCCGTGCGCGTTCACGAGCCCGACGACCTCGCGCTGCACCTGCCCGACCAGCACCATGCGCACGACGTCCATGGCCTCGGGCGTCGTCACGCGCAGCCCGCCGGTGAACACCGTGTCGATGCCGAGCCGGTCCAGGGCGGCCGTGACCTGCGGGCCGCCGCCGTGGACGACGACGGGGCGCAGGCCGGCGTGCTTGAGGAAGACCACGTCGGCTGCGAAGGACGCCTTGAGGCCCTCGTCGATCATCGCGTTGCCGCCGTACTTGATGACGACGGTGCGGCCGGCGAAGCGCTTGAGCCAGGGCAGCGCCTCGACGAGCGTCGCGGCCTTCGACAGCGCCAACTGCCGGTCGCGCGCGGTGCCGCTCATGTGGAGTACGCCGAGTTCTCGTGGACGTAGTCGACCGTCAGGTCGTTGGTCCAGATGGTCACCGACTCCGGGCCTGCGTGCAGGTCGACCCGGATGGACACGTCGCGCCCGTCGAAGCGCACGAGGTCGCGCGGCTCGCCGGGCTCACCGGCGACGCACACCTTGACCCCCTGGAAGGAGACGTCGACCTGCTGCGGGTCGAACTGCGCCTGCGTCGTGCCGACCGCCGCGAGCACCCGCCCCCAGTTGGGGTCCTCGCCGTAGATCGCGCACTTGAGCAGGTTGCTGCGGGCGATGGCGCGCCCGACGTCGACGCCGTCCTGCTCGCTGGCCGCCCCGACGACCTCGACGGCGATGTCGTGCTTGGCGCCCTCTGCGTCGGACAGCAGCTGCTGCGCGAGGTCCGCGCAGAGCGCGCGCACGGCCTCGGCGAAGTCGTCGTAGGAAGGCGAGATCCCCGAAGCACCGCTCGCCATCAGCAGGACGGTGTCGTTGGTGGACATGCAGCCGTCGGAGTCCAGGCGGTCGAAGGTGGTGCGAGTGGCGGCACGGAGCGCCCGATCGCACGTCTCCGCGTCGACGTCGGCGTCCGTCGTCAGCACCACGAGCATCGTGGCCAGCGCCGGGGCGAGCATGCCCGCGCCCTTCGCCATGCCGCCGACGACCCAGCCGTCGCCCCCGGCGACGGCCTCCTTCGGGCGGGTGTCGGTCGTCATGATGGCGCGCGCCGCGGCCGGGCCGCCGTCGGCAGCGAGCGCCTGTGCTGCGGCGGTGACGCCCGCCAGCAGGCGGTCCGTGTCGAGCTGCTCGCCGATGAGACCGGTCGAGCACACGACGACGTCGCCCGCGCTCGTGCCGGTCAGCTGCGCGGCGTGCTCGGCCGAGCGGTGCACCGTCAAGAAGCCCTGGCTGCCCGTGTAGCAGTTGGCGCCGCCGGAGTTGAGCAGCACGGCGTCGACCCGCCCGTCGGCGACCACCTGCTGGCTCCACGTGACCGGGTGCGCCTTGCAGCGGTTGGCGGTGAAGACGGCCGCGGCCGCGTGGGACGGGCCGTCGTTGACGACGAGCGCGACGTCCGCGTTGCCGCTGGCCTTGAGGCCGGCGACGACACCGGAAGCGCGGAACCCCGAAGCGGCGGTCACGCTCACGGTGCCACCCCCACCACGGGGAGGCCGGTCGCCTCGGGCAGCCCGAGCGCGATGTTGGCGCACTGCAGCGCCTGGCCCGCGGCGCCCTTGCCGAGGTTGTCGATCGCGACGGTCACGACCGCACGGCCGGCGTGCGTGTCGGCCGCCACCTGCAGGTGGGCGGAGTTCGAGCCCGCCGTCGCCGCCGTCGTCGGCCAGGCGCCCTCGGGGAGCAGCGTGACGAACAGCTCGTCGGCGTACGCGGCCTGCATCGCCGCGCGCAGCTGCGCCGTCGTGACGCCCGGCTTCAGCACGGCGGTGCTCGTGGCGAGGATCCCGCGCGGCATCGGCGCGAGCAGCGGGGTGAACGACAGCGTGACCGGGGCTCCGGCCACGGCGCCGAGCGTCTGCTCCATCTCCGGGGTGTGCTGGTGGGCACCCCCGGCCTTGTAGGCCGTGACCGCGCCCATCACCTCCGAGCCGAGCAGCCCGACCTTCGCCGAGCGCCCCGCGCCCGAGGTGCCGCTGGCGGCGACGACGACCACGTCCGTGGGCTCGACCAGCCCCGCGGCGAGGAGCGGCGCCAGCCCCAGGGCGACGGAGGTCGGGTAGCAGCCCGGGGCGGCGATGCGGCGTGCGCTGCGCAGCGCGTCCCGCTGCCCCGCCAGCTCGGGAAGGCCGTACGGCCAGGTCCCGGCGTGGTCGCCGCCGTAGTAGGACTCCCACTTGCCCGCGTCCGAGAGCCGGTGGTCGGCGCCGAGGTCCACGACGAGCGCCGACGAGCCCTCCAGCTGGCGCGCCACCGCGGCGGACTGGCCGTGCGGCATCGCCAGGAAGACGACGTCGTGGCCGGCGAGCTCGGCGGGGTCGGTCCCTCGCAGCACCAGGTCGCTGAGGCCGGGAGCGGCCGCGAGGTGCGGGTGGGTGGCGGCCAGCGGCGTGCCCGCGGAGCTGGCCGCGGTGACGGTTGTGACATCGAGCTCGGGGTGGGCGGCGAGCAGCCGCAGCAGCTCGCCTCCCGCGTACCCGCTGGCGCCGGTGACGGCGACGGTGAGGCCCATGCAGCGATCATACGGCATATCGCATGGTCATGCAGAGCAGGCCACAGTCGGACGCCCAGACGCGGCGCAGCGCCCGGCCGTCGCCGTCCGGGCGGAGAGAAGCCGACGGCCATGGACGAGAGCAGCAACGGCGCCGCCGTCGTCGCCGGGCCGGCCGTCGGCCCGCTACCCGCGGCGGGGGCCGCCGCGCGCGGTCAGCACCACGAGGAGCGGCCAGACCGCCTGCGCCCCGGCGGCCAGCCGCTCTGCGAGGCCGAGGCGGGCGCCTCCGGCGGCCACCTCGACGGCGAACCAGGCCACGAGGCCGGTCAACAGCGCGGCGGCGCCGACGGCGGGAACGGCCCGCAGCAGCGGCAGCGCGCGCTGGTCCGCGGGGCGACCGCACACGGGCCACACCGAGAGCGCTGCGAAGGCGACCCCGGCGGCGACGGCGTGCGCGGGCGAGCCGCCCTCGACCGGGAGCGGGAGGGCCGCGACCGCGAGGGTGGCCGCCCCGCCGACGGCGAGCACGCCGCGGGCGCCGGCCGGAGCCGCGCGCAGGCCGCGCGCGGTCACCAGGTGGCAGACGCCGAGCCCGGCCAGCGCCGCCGTCATGACCCAGCGGTCGGTCGCCGCGGAGCCCGCGAGGGCGCTGATCGAGCCGCGAACGGGGTCGAAGCCGCTCGGTTGACGAGCAGCGGCGAGCGTCCATCCGCCGACGAGCAGCACCGGCGCCAGGGCCGCCGAGGCGCGCGCGGAGACGCGGACAGCGCTCACGCGAGCGAGTCGTCCGCGCCCCAGCCACGCAGCCGGAGCGTGCGGGCGTCCGCGGGCAGGCCGTCGGCCACCCGCGCGGCCAGCCCCTCGACCGTGTCGGTGTCGACGCGGAGGAACCGGCCGGACAGGCCGTCGAGGTCCCCGCGCGCGAGCGCCACCGCCCAGCGGGCGACCTCCTCACCCGCCGTCCACCGGTCGGCCGGTCGCGAGCGGTGGACCGCCATGCCCGCGGTCATCGCGGTCGCGACCACGCCCGGCGCGAGCTCGAAGGCGCGCAGCCCCCGGCTGTGGCCCGCAGCGTGCAGCGCGCCGGTCAGCCGGAAGAGCGCGGCCTTGGAGGCGGCGTAGGCGCTGTAGCCGGGCTGGTCGGAGACGGCGAGCCCCGAGCTGAGGTCGACGAAGCGCCCGCCGCCGGCCGCGAGCATGCCCGGCACGAAGGCGCGGGCGAGGAGATAGGGCACGCGCAGGTTCGCCTCGACGACGCCCCACCACTCGTCCGGGTCGGACTCCCAGAGCGGCTGGGCCTCCTGCTCGATCCGCCCCGCGGCCGCGACGACCAGGTCCGGCGTGCCGAGCACCGCGCACTCGGCCACCGCCCGCTCGACGTCCTCGCGACGGGTCAGGTCGCCCGACACGGCTACGACCGTCGCGCCCTCAGCCGCGACCTGGGACCGAACCGCTTCGAGCCGCTGCGGGTCGCGGCCCAGCAGCCCGACGGCCAGCCCGGCCCGGGCGAGGCCGAGGGCGACGGCGCGGCCGATCCCGCCCGTCGCCCCCGAGACCACGGCGACCCTGGACGGCGCGGTCATGCCCCGCGCAGCACCGCGCCCGTCCGGCGGCCCGCCTCCGCCACGGCGGCGTCGCGGGCGGCGGATGCCTCCTCGGCGGTGAGGGTGCGGTCCTCGGCGCGTACCCAGAGCCGGTAGGCCAATGACCGCTTGCCCTCGGGGATCCCGGCGCCCTTGTAGACGTCGAAGAGGCGCACCTGCTCCAGCAAGCCCCCGGCGCCGGCCCGCAGCGCGGCCTCGACGTCGGCCGCCGGGACGCCGGTGTCGACGACGAGCGCGACGTCCTGGGTCGCGACCGGGTAGGTCGAGAGCCGCGGAGCGGGGACGGGGCCGGGCAGGTCGGCCATCACGAGGTCGAGGTCGAGCTCCATGGCGCAGGTGCGCTCGGGCAGGCCGAGCGCCTCGACGACGCGTGGGTGCAGCTCCCCGGCGTGGCCCACGACCGTGCCCCCGACGAGCAGCGCGGCGCAGCGGCCCGGGTGCCAGGGCGCGTGGTCGTCGGCGCGCACGTCCAGCGCGACGCCCACCGCGCCGGTGACGGTGCGCGCGGCGTCGATCGCGTCGGCCCAGAGCGCGGGCTCGCCCGGCCCCCACCAGCCCGGCCTCCGCAGGTGGCCGGCGAGCACGGCGCCGACGCGGCGCGGCTGGCGGGGCAGCGCGGCCTCGAGCGCCGCGAGCTCCTCCTCGGTCGGGCGGCGGTCCACGCCCAGCCGCGGGGCCTGCGGCAGCGGGCCGTCGTCGACCCGGAACACCAGCCCGGTCTCGAAGAGCGCCACGTCGACGGCGCCGCGGGCGACGTTGCGCCGCAGCGCGGCGAGCAGCCCCGGCAGGAGCGTCGTACGCAGCGCCGGCTGCTCCGCGGAGAGCGGGTTCGCCAGCCGCAGCGTGCGCCGGCGCGGGTCGTCGGCGGACAGCCCCAGCGCGTCGAGGTCGGCGTCGCCGAGGAACGGGTAGCTCGGGGCCTCGACGAAGCCGGCGGCGGCGAGGGCACGGCCCACCCGGCGCCGGGCGCGCTGGTGCTCGGTGAGGCCCGCGCTCGCCGGCGGGAGCGGCAGCACCGAGGGGATGCGGTCGTAGCCGTCGAGGCGGGCGACCTCCTCGACGAGGTCGAACGGTGCGGCGAGGTCGCCGCGCCAGGACGGCGGAGTGACGAGCAGCTGGTCCGGGGCGGCGGGGTCGGGCTCGACCCGGCACCCGACGCCCTCGAGCGCGCGCACGACCTCGTCGCGGGTGTAGTCCACGCCGACGACGCGGGCCGGCAGGTCGACCGGCACCCGCAGGGTGGCGGGCAGGACGGGCGAGCCGGCGTCGGTCACGCCGTCCTCGACGGTCGCGCCGCCCAGCTGCACGAGCAGGTCGACCGCGCGCTGGGCCGCGACCGGCGGCAGCGCCGGGTCGACGCCCCGCTCGAAGCGGCGCGAGGCCTCGCTGAGCAGGCCGTGCCGGCGGCTCCCCCGCGACACGACGGCCGCCTCGAAGTGGGCGGCCTCGAGCACGATGTCGGTGGTCGCGCCCGAGATCTCGGTCGACGCGCCGCCCATGACGCCCGCGACGCCGATGGCGCCGCTCTCGTCGGAGATGACGAGGTCGTCCTGGTCGAGCTCGCGCTTGGTGCCGTCGAGGGTCTCGATGCGCTCGTCGGGCAGCGCGCGGCGTACGACGATCGCGCCCTGCAGCTTGCGCATGTCGTAGGCGTGCAGCGGCTGGCCCAGCTCGAGCATCACGTAGTTCGTGACGTCCACCGCGAGGCTCACCGAGCGCATGCCCGCCAGCGCCAGCCGACGGCTCATCCACGCGGGGGTCGGGCGGGCGGGGTCGAGGCCGACGATGCCGCGCGCGACGAAGCGGTCGCAGCCGGTGGAGTCCTCGATGCGCACGGGCCACACGGGGTCGTCGCTCGTCGCCGGCTCGATGTCGGCGGGGTCGCGCAAGGGCACGGAGTACGCCGCGGCGAGCTCGCGCGCGATGCCGCGCACCGAGAGGGCGTAGCCGCGGTCCGGGGTGGGCGTGATGTCGAGGACCTCGTCGCGCAGCTGCAGGTAGTCCGCGGCGTCCGCGCCGACCGGCGCGTCGGGCGGGAGCACGACGATGCCTCCCGACCCGTCCTCACCGATGCCCAGCTCGGTCGAGGAGCAGATCATGCCGTCGCTGACGTGCCCGTAGGTCTTGCGCGCCGCGATCTCGAAGCCGCCGTGCAGCACGGCGCCCGGTAGCGAGACCACGACCTTGTCGCCGGGTGCGAAGTTCAGCGCGCCGCAGACGATGCCGCGCGGCTCCTCGCCCTCGGCCACGCGGACCTGGCACCAGCGGATGGTCTTCTTCTTCTGCGGCTCGTCGACGAAGGAGACGACCTGGCCGACGACGACCGGGCCGGAGACGTCGCCGACCGGCTCGATGCCCTCGACCTCGAGGCCGGCGCGGACGAGGCGCTCGGCCACGTCGCGCGCGGTGTGCTCGGCGGGGACGTCGACGTGCTCCCGCAGCCACGACAGCGGCACCCGCACGTCAGACCTCCAGTCCGAAAGGAAGGGTGAAGCGCACGTCGCCCTCCACCATGTCGCGCATGTCCTGGCCGTTGTGCCTCGACATCAGCGTGCGCTCGATGCCCATCCCGAAGGCGAAGCCGGTGTAGGCGTCGGGGTCGATGCCGCAGGCGACGAGCACGCGCGGGTTGACCATGCCGCAGCCGCCCCACTCCACCCAGCCCTCGGACTTGCAGGTCCGGCACGGGTTGGCGGGGTCGCCCACGGACGCGCCGTGGCAGACCCAGCAGCGCAGGTCGACCTCGGCCGACGGCTCGGTGAACGGGAAGAAGTGCGGCCGCAGACGTGTGATCACGCCTTTGCCGAACATGGCTTCAGCGAATGCGTCGAGGGTGCCGCGCAGGTGCCCCATCGTCAGGCCCTTGTCGACGGCGAGCCCCTCGACCTGGTTGAAGACGGGGGTGTGCGTCGCGTCCAGCTCGTCCGTGCGGAACGTGCGCCCGGGGCAGACCACGTAGATCGGCGGCTTGCGCTCGAGCATCGTGCGGGCCTGCACCGGCGACGTGTGCGTGCGCAGGACGACGCCGCTGTCCGGGGCACCCACGAAGAACGTGTCCTGCATCGCGCGCGCCGGGTGGTCGGGCTTGAAGTTGAGCGCGTCGAAGTTGAACCACTCCGCCTCCGCCTCGGGCCCCTCCGCGACGTCCCAGCCCATGGCCACGAAGACGTCGACGATGCGCTCGGGCAACGTGGTGAGCGGGTGGCGCGCGCCGACGGGCCGCCGGTCCCACGGCAGGGTGACGTCCACGGCCTCCTCGACCAGGACGCGGGCGTCGCGCTCGGCCTCCAGCACCTGCCGGCGGGAGGCGTGGGCCTCCTCGACCGCGCGCAGGGCGCCGCCGACGCGCTTGCCGGCATCAGCGCGGGCCTGCGGCGGCAGCGCGCCGACCTCGGCCCGGGCGAGCCGGAGCGGCGACCGGTCGCCGAGATGGGCGACCTTGGCGGCGTGCAGAGCGTCGAGGTCTCCGGCGGAGGTGAAGGCGGCCAACGCCTCGTCGCGCATGCGCGCGACCTCGTCAGCGTGCAAGGAGCTCACTTCCACCGGGTCGAAGGAACGGTTGGGGGCGGACACGCCCGGAAGTCTAGTGAGCGCGGCGGTGGCGCCCCGGCGCTGCGGCCCGGTCAGCCGGCGGTCAGTGCGAGCCCGCGGCGAGTGTGGCCCGGACGTCGTCGGGTCCGGCCGCCTCAGAGCTCGAAGTCGGGGACTCCGGACGGCAGCTCGACCCGGAACAGCGCACCGCCCGACGGGGCGGTGTCGATCGCGATCTGGCCGCCGTGCGCCTCCACGAGCCCGCGCACGATGTAGAGCCCGAGGCCGGTCCCGCCACGGCGGCCGGTCCGCCAGAACTTGGTGAAGACGCGCTGGCGCATCTCCTGCGGGACGCCCTCGCCCTCGTCGGTGATCGTCAGCGCGGTACCGCCCGTCCCCAGCGGCTCGACCCGCACGGTCACCTTGCCGTCCCCGTGGCGAAGCGCGTTCTCCAACAGGTTGGACAGCACCTGGTCGAGCTTGTCCCGGTCGGCCCACAGCTCGCCGACGCCCGGGGCGACCTCGACGACGAACCGGGCCTCCTCCGCCCCGGCCGCGACCAGCCCGGCGACGTGGCGCTGCACCGTCGCGGGCAGGTCGACCGGCTCCTTGCGCAGCTGCAGCCGTCCGGAGTCGATGCGCGCGGTGTCGAGCAGCTCGGTGATGAGGCGGGTGACCCGGTCGGCGTCGGCCTCGACGGTCTCGAGCATGAGCCGCTTCTGCTCGTCGGTGAACCGGTCCCAGCGCTTGAGCAGCGTGGCCGTGAACCCCTTCACCGACGTCAATGGCGAGCGCAGCTCGTGGGCGACGGTCGAGACGAGCTCGGCCCGGCTGAGCTCC
Organism: Motilibacter deserti; assembly: GCF_011250635.1. GTDB lineage: Bacteria > Actinomycetota > Actinomycetes > Motilibacterales > Motilibacteraceae > Motilibacter_A > Motilibacter_A deserti. The sequence goes on along the minus strand of NZ_JAANNP010000003.1, from coordinate 314,955 downwards.
TCGCGCTCGCGCACCCGGGTGCAGCGCAGCGACACGACGACGCGTACGACCGGGCCGAGCCGCTGCGCGCGCACGTAGCGCCCGCTGACGAGCACCTCGCGGCCGTCGGGCAGCTGGAGCGTGCGCTCGCTGAAACCCGTCCGGATGGCGAGGCCGGCGTAGGGAGCGGCGCACTCCCACCACACCTTGCCGTCGCGGTCGGCGAGCGGGAGCGCCTCCTCGAGCGGGCGGCCGAGCACGTCCGCGGGCGCCGAGCCGGTCATGTGCGAGGCGGCCGCGTTGAAGACCACGACGCGGCCGGTGCCGTCGGCGACGACGAGCCCGTCCGGCAGGTCATCCGGGGCGACCGCCAGCGCGTCCGGCGCAGCGGCGGCTCCGACGCCCGCGAGCGACAGCCCGTCCGGCCCCATGCTCTGGGGTGCGGCGCCGGGCATGCCGGCCACACGGCCGTCGCCACCGCCGACGGTGTCCAGGTCCGGGTCGGGAGCAGGCTCGAGATGCTCCGGCACGCCCGAATCGTACGGGCCGGGAGGCAGCGTGGACGAGTGCCGCTCCGACTCCGCTGCCACCATGATCAGGAGTCCGCGGAGGCGCTCGGGACGGCCCGCTGGGCGCGGGCCGAGGCGTACAGGCACACGGCGGCGGCGGTGGCCAGGTTGAGGCTCTCGGCGCGCCCGTGGATCGGCACGGCGAGCACGTCGTCGACGAGCTCGAGCAGGGCGTCCGGCAGGCCCCACGCCTCGTTGCCGAAGACCCAGGCCGTCGGGGCGTCGAGGTCGCCCGCGCGATCCGCGGCGTCGAGGTCGCGGCCCTTGCCGTCGGCCGCGACGACCCGCAGCCCGGATGCCCGCAGCGCGGTGACGGCATCCGGCGCGGGAACGCCCGCCACGACGGGAAGGTGGAAGAGGCTGCCGGCGGTGGCGCGCACGCACTTGCCGTTGTAGACGTCGACCGAGGCGTCGGTCAGCACGACGGCGTCGGCACCGGCGGCGTCGGCCGCGCGCAGCACCGTCCCGGCGTTGCCGGGATCGCGGACGTTGGCCAGCACGGCGACCAGGCGCGGCTGCGGCGCCAGCGCCTGCTCGAGCGGGCGGTCCACGAAGCCGCAGACCGCGAGGATGCCCTGCGGCGTCACCGTCTGCGCGACGGACGCCAGCACCTCGCCACTGACCCGGGTGACGGGCACGTCCGCTTCGCGCGCGGCGGCGACGAGCTCGGGGAGGCGGCCGGCCAGCTCGTCGGTGACGAGGACCTCGACGACGCGGTCGGGCGTGCAGGCCAGCGCCTCCCGGACGGCCTGCGGGCCTTCGGCGAGGAAGCGACGGTCAGCGGTGCGGAAGGCCCGCTTGGCCAGCCGGCGCGCGGCCGCGACCCGCGGGCTGCGCAGTGAGGTCACGAGCGACGCGGGCCCGTCGTGCGGGCGCGGGGGCCGCGGGTCGTTGATGGGCACTCGATGCTCTCCGGGCCCGGCGGGGGCGCGTGACGCGTCCCCGCCGGGCCGACGGAAGGCTTGCTCAGGCGGCGCTCTCGGCGGCCGCGGGGGCGGCGGCCGGGAGGGCGGCACGGGCGACCTCGACGAGCGCCTTGAACGCGGTCGGGTCGTTGACCGCGAGCTCGGCGAGCATGCGGCGGTCGACCTCGATCTCAGCGGCCTTGAGGCCCTGGATGAAGCGGTTGTAGGTCATGCCCTGCTCGCGGGCCGCCGCGTTGATGCGCTGGATCCACAGCTGGCGGAAGTCGCCCTTGCGCTTCTTGCGGTCGCGGTAGGCGTAGACGAGCGAGTGGGTGACCTGCTCCTTCGCCTTGCGGTAGAGCCGCGAGCGCTGCCCGCGGTAGCCGCTCGCCTGCTCCAGGACGGTGCGGCGCTTCTTCGACGAATGGACGCCGGCCTTGACGCGTGCCACGGAAAGTTCTCCTCAGTGCTGCGGGCGAGGGTCCTCGCCCGCCGGGGTCGGACGGGGTGGTGGCTGCTGCGTCAGCGGCCGAGCATCTTCTTGATCTTCTTCGCGTCCGCCGGCGCCACGACGACCTCGTCGTAGAGGCGGCGGGTCAGCGTCGACGGCTTGTGCTCGAACAGGTGCCTGCGGCCCGCCTGACCACGCATGATCTTGCCGGTTCCGGTCACACGGAAGCGCTTCTTGGCGCCACTGTGGGTCTTGTTCTTCGGCATCGGGCCGGTCTCCTCACAAGTCGTCAGTACGTGCTGCACCCCGCCTCGGCGAGAGCCGCCGGGGCGGGGGTCGTGCGTGCGGGTCTTCGCCGCGCTGTGCCGCTGAGGGCTACTCGACGCTGGTCGCCTCGTCGGCGGCCACCGAAGCGGTCTCGCGCGCGCCGTCGTCCGTCGCTGCGTCGACTGCTCCGTCGACCGGGGCGTCGCCCTGGGCGCGGCGGGCCTTCGCCTCGCGCGCCTCGGCCATCGCCTCGACCTTCTTCTTGTGCGGCCCCAGCACCATGATCATGTTGCGCCCGTCCTGCTTGGGCGCGGACTCGATGAAGCCGAGCTCCTGCACGTCCTCCGCGAGCTTCTGCAGCAGGCGGTAGCCGAGCTCGGGCCGGGACTGCTCACGACCGCGGAACATGATCGTGATCTTGACCTTGTCGCCCGCATTGAGGAAGCGCACGACGTGACCCTTCTTGGTGTCATAGTCGTGAGCGTCGATCTTCGGGCGGAGCTTCATCTCCTTGATGATGGTGTGAGCCTGGTTGCGCCGGGACTCACGCTCCTTCATCGCGGACTCGTACTTGAACTTCCCGTAGTCCATGAGCTTGGCCACCGGCGGGCGGGCCATGGGAGCGACCTCCACGAGGTCGAGGTCGGACTCCTGCGCGAGACGCAACGCGTCCTCGATGCGCACGATGCCGACCTGCTCGCCATTGGGGCCCACGAGCCGGACCTCGGGCACACGGATCCGGTCGTTGATGCGGGGCTCAGTGCTGATGCTGCTCTCCTCTAGCCGGGAACGGGGCGGGACCTGCAGGGCCTGCATGACCTGCGCGAGCCGTCCGGCGAGGGGCCGGGGGTCCGCCGCGTACGGCAGACGTCCTCCCGACCGGGCGGGCGCGTCCCTGCACGAGGGAACGCCCGCGACGCCGCCCGCGATTCCGCGTGCGACGCTGGACCGGACCTGGCGCCCCTCCGACCGGGGTCGGGAGCCGCAGGTGGGAGGAGGCCCTCCGCTTGCGCGTCCGTCCCGGCGGGGCGCTCGGCCGACGAACGGCAGAGCACTCGTGTCGAGGCGGACGGGTCGATCTGAAAGGCTACCAGGTGTGACCACCGATCCGCTCGGCCCGCCGAGCCGCCCCGCCCCGGAGGGCGTACCCGCTCCTTCCCCGACCGACCCGGGCCGCACCGAGCCCGGCTCCCCCGGTGCTTCCGGTGCCCCCGGTGCCCCGGCCTCCGACGCCGCGCGCGACATCGCCGACGTACCCGCGGTCGAGATCGTCTCGGCGGCCGCGATCCACCTGATGAGCGCCGCCGCCGTCAAGTGCGGCCTGGCCGAGGACGAGGACGCCGCCGAGCACAAGGACCTCGACGAGGCCCGCACGCTCATCACGGCGCTCGCCGGGCTCGTGACCGCCGCCGCCCCGGCGCTCGGCCACCACCACGCGGCCCCGCTGCGCGACGGGCTGCGCTCGCTGCAGCTCGCCTTCCGCGAGGCCTCGCTGGTCCCGGACGCCCCCGGCGAGGGCCCGGGCGAGAAGCTCACCGGCCCGGTCTACCCGCGCGGCGCCGGGCGCTGACCGACCGTCCCCTTCGGGCGCCGAGCCGGCCACGGCGTCGGCAGGGCGCGTCAGTCCAGGGGGCGACAGGCGTCAGTCCAGGGGAAGGGTGTCGCCGCGGGCTACGTAGCGGATGTCCGCCACGAGCCCGCGGCGCTCGACCTCGGCGCGGAAGTCCTCGAGCGGCGACTTGAACACGCCGTAGTCGTCGTAGTGCACGGGGACGATCTTGGCGCGGCGTCCGAGCTCGAGCAGCTCGATCAGGTCCGCCCCCATCCGCCCGTCCATCGTCACGGTCACGCCCAGCACCTTCGTCCCGCCCAGGTGCAGCAGCGCCATGTCGATGTCCGGGTAGCGCCGGACCACCTCCGTGAGGTCGTCGATGACGAGCGTGTCGCCGCTCTCGTAGATCCGGTACGGCCGCCCGCCGTCCGCCGGGTGGAACTCGAGCAGCATGCCCATGACCGTCGGGAGCGCCGCCTGCATCGGCCCGGGCGCGTGCCGCCCGGGCAGGGCGGTGATGCGCAGCGTGCTCCCGCCCTTGGACAGCTCCCACGGCTGCCACGTCCGCAGCCCGGCGCTCGACACCCCGCGGCGCTTCAGCCGCTTCGCCCCCGGGACCGTCGTGACCACCGGCACGGTCGGCTGGATGCCCCGCTTCGCGACCCGGTCGTAGTGGTCCCCGTGCAGGTGCGAGAGCGCGACGGCGTCCAGCGGCGGCAGGTCCTCCACCGCGATCGCGGGGTCGGTCAGCCGGCGCGAGCTCAGCCCCTTGCCCAGATAGGCCCGCTGGCCGCGGCGCAGAAAGTTGGGGTCGGTCACGACCGTGAAGCCGTCGCGGCGCAGGACGGTGGTCGCGGTCCCGACGAAGAAGAGCGAGGAGTCCGGCTGCTGGTGCACGGGCCGACGATGCCCCGGTGATCGCGGCTTATCCCCGGCCGGCGGGCCCGGTCAGGCGGTCTCGACCGCGACGTCCACGCCGCGCAGCGTGCGCTCGCGCAGCACGCGCTCGCCCTGCAGCGCCCGTCCGAGGCGCTGCACCACCGGCTCGAGCGCCGCGCCCGCCCGCACCGTCAGCACGATCCGGGCGTCCACGCCCTCGGCCGGGGCCAGCAGCACCGCGGTCACGTCCGGCTCGGCCGCGACCAGGGCCTGCACGGCAGCGATGACCTCGGGGTCGGCGTACATCGGCAGCGGCACCCGCTCCTCGGCGAGCGCGCGCAGGGCCGGGCCGGCCACGACGTACGGCACCGGGCCGGCGGGGTCGACCAGCAGCGCTTGCGCGCCCTCCGCAGCCCCGGCGACCGCCGCTCGCGAAGGCTCGACGGGCACCGGGCGGGCGTCCGCCCTCCACCGCGCCAGCGTCTCGAGGCTGGTGAACACGGGCAGCGCCCGGCCGCCGGGGCCCTCGACGGTGACGAGGGCCATGTCGGTGCGCTTCTCCCGGCGCAGCTGCCCGGCAGCGACGTCCTCCTCCTCGGCGAGCACGGCGACGACGGGGACGAGCAGGCGCGACGCGGCCAGCGCCGTCAGCACCTCCGGGGCGCGCCCGGGGTCCGCGGCGTACGCGGCGAGGGCCGCCGTCACCGCCGCGTCGGCGACGCCCTCGTCACCGGCGAACCCCGTGTCCGGGATCGTCTTCCCGCCGTGACCCGACACTCAGCGGCCCTCGGTGCCGGAGCGCTCGGCGACCAGCAGCTCCAGCTGCGCGGCCTGCCGCACCGCATAGGCGCCGTCGGAGCCCTGCACGCCCATGGCCGAGACCGTGGTCCCGTCGGCGACGTCGAGCACGAGCCACGGGTCGGCCGGGCGCAGCGTCACGCCGACCACCTCGGCCCAGTCCAGGCTGCGCCGGCCCAGGATGTTGGCGACGGTCAGGCCGTGCTCGTCGGCCACGACGCGCACGTCGGCGAGCCGGTGCAGGAACCACACGATGAAGGCACCGACCAGCGCGACGAGGCTGCGGTCGAGGACGGGCCAGTCCGAGAGGCCCGCCACGAGCAGCACGAAGACCGCGAGGACCACCACGGCCAGGGCGTACGGCACCCGCCTCCCCCAGCGCGGCCGGAAGGTGTGCGGCAGCGCAGGCGGCGTCGGTGCCACGGCCGGGGAGCCCGGCCCCGTGCTGCTCAGAGCCGGCACGCGTGGATGCCGGTGACCAGGATCCCGCGCGCCCCGAGCTCCCAGAGCTCGTCCATCACCCGGTTGGTGTCGGTCTGCGGCACCATCGCGCGCACCGCCACCCAGCCCCGGTCGTGCAGCGGAGACACCGTCGGCGACTCGATGCCGGGGGTGATGGCGACGGCCTGCTCGACGAGCTCGGCGCGCACGTCGTAGTCCATGAGCACGTAGCGGCGGGCGATGATCACGCCCTGCAGGCGGCGCACCAGCTGCTCGACGGCCGGCACCGACGGGCTCCCCGCCCGGCGGACCAGGACGGCCTCGCTGTGCAGGATCGGGTCGCCGAGGATCTCCAGGCCCGCCTGGCGCAGCGTGGTCCCGGTCGACACGACGTCCGCGATCACGTCCGCGACGCCGAGCCGCACGCTCGTCTCGACCGCCCCGTCCAGCCGGATGACCTCCGCGGAGACGCCGAGGTCGGCCAGGTGCTTGGACACCAGGCCGGGGTAGGACGTGGCGACGCGCTTGCCGGTGAACTCCTTCGGCGAGGCCGCGGTCCCCGGACGGGCGGCGTAGCGGAACGTCGAGCCGCCGAAGCCCAGCGGCAGGACCTCCTCTGCGGGCGCCCCGGAGTCCAGCAGCAGGTCGCGCCCGGTGATGCCGAGGTCCAGCTGGCCCGACCCGACGTAGACCGCGATGTCGCGCGGGCGCAGGAAGAAGAACTCGACGTCGTTGGCCGGGTCCTGCAGCACCAGCTCACGCGGGTCGCTGCGCTGCGCGTAGCCCGCCTCCTTGAGCATCTCGCCGGCAGCGGCGGACAACGAGCCCTTGTTCGGAACGGCGACCCTCAGCACGTGCCCCATCCTCTCAGACGACGGAGCCGGCCTCCGCCAGGCGAGGCGCCGGGGCGGGTCAGACCGCCCACATGAGCAGGAGGAGCACCACGGCCACGGCGGTCACCCACAGGACCCCGAGCGTCTGCCCGTCGGCGGACGTGGGCGGGCGGTACGTGCGGTGTGCCATGGCAGCCTCCCTCGCTGCACGGGCCGGGGCTACCCGGTGCCGAGGCCTACGTCCTTCCCCGTCCCGTGCGCCCCATCCCTCGCCCAGCCTCCGTGCCGGTCCGTGCGGACCGGCAGGCGACCGGTCAGAGGTGGTTGTAGACGTCCTCGAGCGTGAGGCCGAGCGCCAGCATCAGCACCTGCGAGTGGTAGAGCAGCTGGCTGATCTCCTCGGCCGCGCGCTCCTTGGACTCGTGCTCGGCGGCCATCCAGGACTCGGCCGCCTCCTCCAGGACCTTCTTGCCGATGAAGTGCACCCCGGCGTCGAGCTCGGCGACCGTGCCCGACCCCTCCGGCCGGGTGGCGGCCTTCTCCGACAGCTCGGCGAACAGCGCCTCGAACGACTTCACGCCCATCCCTTCAGCACGTCCCGCAGCACGACGGCCGTGCTGACCGCGGCGCTCGCCGCTTCGTACCCCTTGTCCTCCTGCGACCCCGGCAGCCCGCTCCGCGCGTAGGCCTGCTCCTCGTCGTCGCACGTGAGCACGCCGAACCCGACCGGCACGCCGGTCTCGACCGAGACCTGTGTCAGCCCGGAGGTGGCCGCCGAGCACACGTAGTCGAAGTGCGGCGTCCCTCCACGGATGACCACGCCGAGGGCGACGACGGCCTCGCAGCCGGACCGGGCCATCCGGGAAGCCGCGACCGGCAGCTCGAAGGTGCCCGGCACGCGGACCACGACGGGGTCCTCGACCTTGCAGTGCGACAGCGCCGTCAGCGCGCCGTCGAGCAGCCCGCCCATGATCTCCTCGTGCCAGCGGGCGGCGATGACCGCCACGCGCAGCCCGTGCCCGTCGGCGTGGACCGTCGGGGCGCCGGCTCCGCTCACGTGGGGCTCCTCTCGAGGTTCGGCCCCTCCGGGCCGGAGTCCGGCAGGTCGGGGAGCTCGTGCCCCATCCGATCCCGCTTGGTCCGCAGGTAGTGCAGGTTGTCCTCGGTCGGCACCACGGTCAGCGGCACCGTCCCGGAGATCTGCAGACCGTACCCCTCGAGCCCGGCGCGCTTCGTCGGGTTGTTGGTGAGCAGCCGCATCGTGCGCACGCCGAGGTCGGCCAGGACCTGCGCGCCGGTGCCGTAGTCGCGACGGTCGGCCGGCAGCCCGAGCGCGAGGTTGGCCTCGACCGTGTCGGCGCCCGCGTCCTGCAGGGCGTAGGCCCGTAGTTTGTCGATGAGCCCGATGCCGCGGCCCTCGTGGCCGCGCAGGTAGAGCACGACCCCGCGCCCCTCCTCCGCGACGGTGCGCAGCGCCGCGTGCAGCTGCGGGCCGCAGTCGCAGCGCAGCGAGCCGAACGCGTCGCCGGTGAGGCACTCGGAGTGGACGCGGACCAGCACGTCCTCGCCGTCGCCGAGGTCGCCAGCGACCAGGGCCACCTGCTCGGCCCCGTCGCGCAGGTCGCGGTAGCCGACGGCCCGGAACGTCCCGAACTCCGTCGGCAGCCGGGTCTCCGCCATCCGCTCGACCGACTTCTCGAACCGCCGGCGGTAGGCGATGAGCGCGGCGATCGACACCAGCGGCAGGCCGTGGGCGTCGGCGAAGCGGCGCAGCTCGGGCAGGCGCGCCATGTCGCCCGGGTGCTCCTCGCTGACGACCTCGGCGAGCACGCCGGCCGGCCGCAGCCCCGCCAGCTCGGCCAGGTCGATCGCGGCCTCCGTGTGGCCCGCCCGCCGGAGCACGCCGCCGGCACGGGCGCGCAGCGGGACGACGTGGCCGGGGCGGAGAAAGCTCGTCGGCGTCGACGCCGGGTCGGCCAGCAGCCGGATCGTGCGCGCGCGGTCGGTGGCGGAGATGCCGGTCGTGACACCCTCCTTGGCGTCCACGGTGACGGTGTACGCCGTCTGTCGCCGGTCCTCGTTCACCGCCGTCATCGGGGGCAGGCCGAGCCGGTCGCACTCCTCCTCGGGCAGCGGCACGCACACGTAGCCCGAGGTGTGCCGGACCATGAACGCCACCAGCTCCGGCGTCGCCTTCTCGGCGGCGAAGATGATGTCGCCCTCGTTCTCGCGGTCCTCGTCGTCCACCACGACCACGGCGCGGCCGGCGGCGATGTGCGCGACGGCGAGCTCGACCGGGTCGAGCCGGACCTCGGTCGGCCCGTCGGCGACCGCGGTCATGCGGCGCCTCGCGGGCCGAGCAGGGACTCCACGTACTTCGCGAGCACGTCCACCTCCAGGTTGACCGGGGCACCGGGGCCCTTGCTCCCGAGCGTCGTCGCCTCGAGCGTGGCCGGGATGAGGCTCACCTCGAGCCATCCCTCGCCGACCGCGCTCACCGTCAGCGAGACCCCGTCGAGCGTGATCGAGCCCTTCTCCACCACGTAGCGCCCCAGGCCGGCCGGCACCTGCACGCGCACGACCTCCCACCGGTCCCCCGGCGTACGCGAGACGATCTGCCCGGTGCCGTCCACGTGGCCCTGCACGATGTGGCCGCCGAGCCGCGAGCTCAGGGCGACCGGCCGCTCGAGGTTGACCCGGTCCCCCACCCGCAGCGCCCCCAGCGACGAGCGCACGAGCGTCTCGCGCATGACGTCGGCCGAGAACACCCCGTCGACGACGTCGACCACGGTGAGGCAGACGCCGTTGACCGCGATCGACGCGCCGTGCACGGCGTCGCTCGTCACCAACGGGCCGCGCAGCGTGAGCCGCGCGCTGTCGCCGAGCTCCTCGACCCCGACGACCTCGCCGAGCTCCTCCACGATGCCGGTGAACACGCCTACTCCTCCGCCTCGTCCTGCCGCGCGCCCCGGGCACGCGGCACCGCTTCCAGTCGCACGTCCGGCCCCACGCGCCGGACGTCCAGCAGCTCGAGCCGGTACGCGTCGGCGATCGTCGCCACGCCGGCCTCCGCGAGCGCGGGCGCGCCGGCGCCGAGGAGGGCGGGGGCGACGTAGCCGACGACCCGGTCCACCAGCCCGGCCCGCAGCAGCGCGCCGGCGAGCGTGGGACCGCCCTCGACCAGAGCGCGCAGCACGCCCCGCGCGTACAGCCCGCGGGCCAGCGCCTGCAGGTCGACGTGCCCGTCGGGGCCGACGCCCAGCTCTGCAGCGGTGGCGACCCACGTCGGCGCGGTGTCGTCGAGGACACAGCTGCCGGTCGGCGTGCGCCCGGCCGTGTCGACGACGACGCGCAGCGGCTGCCGGGCGGCGGGCGTGCCGTCGGGGGCGCGCACCGTGAGCTGCGGGTCGTCGGCGAGCACCGTCCCGACCCCGGCGACGACCGCGTCGACGTCGGCGCGCAGCGCGTGGACGTCGGCCCGGGCCTGCGGGCTCGTGATCCAGCGGCTCGTGCCGTCGGCTGCGGCCGACCGGCCGTCGAGCGTCGCGGCGTACTTCCACACGATCTGCGGTCGGCCCAGCCGGGCGGCCGTCAGCCACCGGGCGTTGCCCGCCTCCGCCTCCTCGGCGAGGACCCCGCCCTCGACCGCGACGCCCGCGGCGCGCAGCTGCTCGGCCCCGCCGCCGGCGACCGCGGACGGGTCGGCGACGGCATAGACGACCCGGGCGATGCCGGCCTCGAGCAGGGCGCGGGTGCACGGGCCGGTGCGGCCGGTGTGCCGGCACGGCTCCAGGGTGACGACGGCAGTTGCGCCGCGAGCGGCGGCTCCGGCGGCGCGCAGCGCGGCGACCTCGGCGTGCGGGCCGCCGGGGCGCTCGTGCCAGCCCTCGCCGACCGTCCGGCCGTCGGGGTCGAGGACCACACAGCCCACGACGGGGTTCGGCGATGCGGTCGCGGCTCCCCGTTGCGCCAGCTGCACGGCACGGCGCATCGCCTCGACCTCGGCCTGACCGGCCATCCGCCCCTCCGTCCCGCTGCTCGCCTACCTGCGCGGGCCCCGGAGAGCGGGCAGGCCGCAGCGGCGAGCGGACCGGCGCACGCTCCCGCCGCGGCACCGGCGCCGTCGGCGGCCAGCTCCGCGCGGGGACGCGGACGTCCCACCCGCCGCGTGCCGCCTCCCGTCCGGACTCTCACCGTCGGTCCCGGAGTTGCACCGGGTCAGCCGGCCCCGGCGCCGGAGGCGCCTCGGCCGGGTCGCGGACTGTCACCGCCGGTTCGGACTTGCACCGATCCCGGGGCACGCGTCGTGCTCGGGGAACATCGTCGCACGCGCGGGGATTCCCGCCGGGCTTCCGTTGAACGGCGTCCACGATGCGGGACGGCCGGCTCGGTGGGTGGACCCTGCCGGCATCCGGTGAGCTCGGGCCGCTGGAGACCGCGCCCGATCCCGGGTCAGGCCTGCGCGGTCTGCGCCTGCGCGGCCAGCTGGCGCAGGCCGCGGACCGCCTCGGCGGGGTCCTCGGCGCCGTACACCGCCGACCCGGCCACCAGGACGTCCGCCCCGGCCTCGACGACGCGCTCGACGGTGTCGGCCGCGACACCGCCGTCGACCTGCAGCCACACCTGCGCCCCGGACCGGGACACCAGCTCGCGCGTGCGGCGCAGCTTCGGCAGCACCAGGTCGAGGAACTTCTGGCCGCCGAACCCGGGCTCCACCGTCATCAGCAGCAGCATGTCCAGCTCGGGGAGCAGGTCGGCGTACGGCTCGATCGGCGTCGCCGGGTTGAGCGCCATCCCCGCCCGGGCCCCGCGGGCGCGCAGCTCGCGGGCGAGGCGTACCGGGGCGGACACGGCCTCGGCATGGAACGTGACGGAGCGTGCACCGGCTTCGGCGTACGAGGGCGCCCAGCGGTCCGGGTCTGCGATCATCAGATGGCAGTCGAGCGGGAGCTCACTGACCTGGGCGAGCCGCTCGACGACCGGGAGGCCGATCGTCAGGTTGGGCACGAAGTGGGCGTCCATCACGTCCACGTGGACCCAGTCGGCGGCCGGCGCGATCCGTGCCACCTCCCGCGCCAGGTCGGTGAAGTCGGCGCTGAGGATGCTCGGCGAGATCTGGACCGTCACGAGCGGGCCGGCCGGGGCAAGACGCAGCTGAGAACGGCTTCGACGCGGTGCATGAGCGCCGATGGTAGGCGGAGGGCCCGCGACGCGAGGAGGGAGTCGGCGTGCAGACGGTGCGCGGCCTGCTCGCCTCGCTGCTGCGGGTGCAGCACCCTGACCCCGACGTACGCCGCCGCGGCCGGGTGCTGGTCGCGCTCTGCTCCAGCGTCTCGGTCATCGCCCTGGTGCTGGCCCCGATCGTCGCCCAGCTGTCCGACGCGAGCAGCGGGCTGTGGACGCTCGCCCTGACGAGCGCCGCGTATCTCGGAGTGGTGCCGCTGGCCCGCCGGGGGCACGTCGGGATCGCGAGCGCCGCGGTCGTCTGCACGTTCGGCACGATCATCGCCGGCATCGTCCACGTGACCAACGCTCAGCTCTCGCCGGTCTACTGCTCGGTGATCGTCCTCGTCGGCGGCCTCGTCGTCCGGGTGCGGGCGGTGCCGCTCGTGCTGCTCGCGACCGTCGGGCTGATCCTCGCGCTTCCGCACATCTCCGGCGACGGGACCCGGCCGTCGAGCTACGACGACGTCGCGGTCGCCGGGGTCCTCATGTCGGTGGTGGCAGCGTTCGCCGCCTTCCTCACCTCGCGCATCGTCTCCACCCTGCTCCGCGAGGCGGAGACCGCCCGGCTGCAGGCGGCCGACCTCGCCGCCAGGCTCTCGGAGGTGAACGGGCAGCTCGAGGCGCGGGTCGCGGCGCGTACCGAGGAGCTGGAGGACGCGCTGCGTCGGTCCCGGGTGCTCGCCGGCCAGCTCGAGGGCATGACCCGGCGGGACTTCCTGACCGGGCTCGGGAACCGGCGCGAGCTGGACGCCGCTCTGCGCGCCATCGACTCCCGCCGCGAGCCGCCGCACTCCATCAGCCTCGCGGTGTGCGACATCGACGACTTCAAGACGGTCAACGACCGCTTCGGCCATCCGGCGGGCGACGAGGTGCTGCGCCGCGTGGCCACGACCCTGGACCGGGGCCGGCGCGCCGGCGACCTGGTCGTGCGGCTCGGCGGCGAGGAGTTCGTGCTGCTGCTGCCCGGCGCCGAGCAGGGCCAGGCCGCGGAGGCGTGCGAGCGGCTGCGCGCCGCAGTGGCCGCGCTGGACCTCGACGACGTCTCCCCCGGCTTGCGCGTCACCATGAGCGTCGGCGTCGCCACCGGCGGCCCCGGCCCGGCCCATCCGCGGCTCGGTGCGCTGCTCGGAACCGCCGACGCCCATCTCTACGAGGCCAAGCGCGCGGGCAAGGACCGGGTCGTGACCGGCAAGCTCGACACCGGCCGGCCGGCGATCGTCGCGTAGCCGGCCGACCGGGGCCGGCCGGCGGCCTCAGCGCCGGCGCAGCAGGGTGAGGTACATCGCGTCCGTCCCGTGCCGGTGCGGCCAGAGCTGCACGTCCGGCCCGTCGCCGAGCGCGGGCAGCGGGCGCACCGCGACCGCCGCGAGGACCGCACGCGCGTCGATCCGCTCGACGTCGTCGCGCCCGGCGAGCACGTCCTCGACGACGTCGCGGGTCTCCGCGCGGTGCGGGCTGCAGGTGGCGTAGGTCACCACTCCGCCGGGCCGCACCGCCTCCAGCGCAGAGCGCAGCAGGGCGCGCTGGAGGGGGCCGAGCCCGGCGACGTCCTCCGGCGTACGCCGCCAGCGCGCCTCGGGGCGGCGGCGCAGCGCGCCGAGGCCGCTGCAGGGCACGTCGAACACGACCCGGTCGAACGCGCCCGGCCGCCACGCCGGCACCGTCGAGTCCGCGACGACCACGTCAGCGGCCCCGGTCGGCACGGCCGCCTGCGCGACCAGCCTCGCGCGGTGCGGCGCCAGCTCGGCCGCGAGCACGCGCGCGCCTCGGCCGGCCGCGAGCCCGGCCAGCAACGCTGCCTTGCCCCCTGGCCCGGCGCACCCGTCGAGCCACGCGGCATCCGGCCCCTCGATCGCCGCGCCCGCGGCCGCCAGGGCCACGAGCTGGCTGCCCTCGTCCTGTACCCCGGCCTGCCCGGCCCGGACCTCGGGCAGGTCGCCGGGGTCTCCTCCGGGCAGCACCGCGGCGTACGGGGACCAGCTGCCGGGGTGCGCGCCGTCGGCCAGCAGCTCCTCGACGTCGGCCCGGCCCGGGCGCACGGCCAGCGTCACCGCCGGCCGGGCGTTGTCTGCGGCGAGCGCGGCCGCGAGCTCCTCCAGCGACCCGTCGAGGGCGTCGCGCAGCGCCTCGGCGACCCAGCGCGGGTGGGCGTGGGTGAGCGCAAGGTTGCCGACCGGGTCCTCGGAGTACGCGGGGGCGAGCTCGGTCAGCCACTCGTCCCGGTCGCGGCCGGCCACCCGACGCAGCACGGCGTTGGCGAAGCCCGCAGCCCCGCGGGCGGGGCCGCGGCGGACCAGGTCGACCGTCGCGGACACCGCGGCGTGCGGCGGGATCCGGGTGGAGAGCAGCTGGTGGGCGCCGAGACGCAGCACGTCGAGCACCGGCCCGTCGACCCGGGTGAGCGGCCGGTCGGCGCACGCGGCGAGGACGGCGTCGTAGGTCCCGAGCCCGCGCAGCGTGCCGTAGGCGAGCTCGGTCGCCAGCGCGGCGTCGCGCGGCTCGAGGCCGCGCTCGCGCAGCAGGGCGGGCAGCACGAGGTTGGCGTAGGCGTCCCGCTCGCGGACCGCCCGGAGCACCTCGTAGGCGGTGTCGCGCGCCGGGTCCTGCGGTGCGCGCCGCTGCGGGCGCCGGGCGCCGTCCGGCTGAGCCCGGCGCGGCCCGCCAGAGCGCTGCCCGGACCCGGCCCCGCGCCGTGGTGCAGAGCCCGCGGCCCGGGCGCCTGGCCTGGAGCCGCCGTCGCCGCTCACCCGAGCCGCTCCCCCGGCTCCGGGCGGGTCCCGCGCGCCCAGTCTGCCGCTGCCATGGCGCGCTTGCCGGCGGGCTGCACCTGGTCCAGCTGCACCGGCACGGTCGCCGTGCCGACGCGGGCGCCGGCGCGGTCGACCGCGAGCTCGCCGGGCGCGAGGGCTGGGGCGTCGGGCAGGGGGCGTACCGGCCCGAGCCGGAGCCGCTCGCCGCGGAACGTCGTCCACGGGCCCGGGGCGGGGGTGCACGCGCGGGCGCGCCGGTCGACGGCGAAGGCCGGCTGCGACCAGTCCAGCCGCGCGTCCTCCACCGTGAGCTTCGGCGCCAGGCTCACGCCATCGGCCGGCTGCGGGGTCGGCGCGGCGGTCCCGTCCTCGATGGCGTCCAGCGTCGCCGCGAGCAGCCCGGCCCCCGAGCGCGAGAGCCGGTCGAGCAGGTCGCCGCTGGTGTCGGTCGGGCGCACCGTCTCGGTCACCAGGCCGAAGACGGGCCCGGTGTCGAGGCCCTCCTCGAGCAGAAAGGTGCTGGCTCCGGTCACCTCGTCGCCGGCGAGCACGGCGTGCTGGACGGGGGCGGCCCCGCGCCAGGCCGGGAGCAGGCTGAAGTGCAGGTTGACCCAGCCCGCCCGCGGGATGTCGAGGGCCGCCCGCGGCACGAGCGCGCCGTAGGCGACCACCGGGCAGCAGTCGGGGGCGATCGCCGCAAGCCGCTCGAGGAACTCCGGGTCGCGCGGGCGGGCGGGCTTGAGGACCTCGATGCCGGCGGCGGCAGCACGCTCGGCCACCGGGCTCGGGGCCAGCCGACGGCCGCGCCCGGCCGGCGCGTCGGGCCGGGTGACCACGGCGACCACCTCGTGCCGGCTCGCGATCAGGGCGTCCAGGCTGGGAAGGGCGACGTCGGGCGTGCCCGCGAAGACGAGGCGCACGGCGGCTAGAAGGCCAGGCCGTGGGTGGCGTGCGGGCTCTCCTTCACGGGGGGCGCGGGGGCACCGGCCCACTCGGCCTCCCGCAGCGCGCGCAGCGCCAGCTTGCGCTGCTCGCGGTCGAGCCGGTCGATGAAGAGCACGCCGTCGAGGTGGTCGGTCTCGTGCTGGACGCAGCGGGCCAGCAGCGCGCTGCCCTCGATGATCACCGGGTCGCCGAACTCGTTCTGCCCCTTGGCCACCACGCGCATCGCACGCCGGGTGTCGAAGGCGAGGCCCGGGAGCGAGAGGCAGCCCTCGTCGCCGTCCTGCTGCTCCTCGGACAGGTCGAGCGTGGGGTTCACCAAATGGCCGAGCTCGCCGTCGACGTAGTAGGTGAAGACCCGCAGAGAGACGCCGATCTGCGGCGCGGCCAAGCCGGCGCCCGGGGCGTCGATCATGGTCTCGGTCAGGTCCTTGACGAGAGTGCGCAGCTCCTTGTCGAAGTCGACGACCGGCTCCGCCTTGGTGCGCAGCACCGGGTCTCCGAACAGTCGGATGGGCTGGATCGCCACGGGCTGGCACTCCTCGGGACGGCGGGCGGAACGCTTCAGTCTAGGAGACCGGAGCCGGCGCCCCTGGCGTGCGCGCGGCCGCTCGGCGGGCGGCAGTCGCCCCGACGCGCGAGAACCGGTCCTCCGACGACGGCCGGCCGAGGCGTCCGCCTACCCGAGGTCGAGCGGGTCGACCCGCACCCGCACGGGCTCGGAGTCGCGCCGCGCAGACCGCAGGGCCTGAGCCGTCGCCAACGCCGAAGCCAGGGCCGCCCCGGCCGCGCGCGGCGCGCGGACCACGGCACGCGCGACCGGCGGCTCGTCAGCGGGCGGGGGGCCCGCACGGCCGGCGGGCCGGCGCGTCAGCTCGGCCTCCACCGGGACCCCCAGGTCGACCCCGGTCACACCCGCCCCGTCGAGGGTGCGCCGCACGTCGGCCAGCACGGTGGCCACCGCGGCCAGTGGGCCGGTGACGGTCGCGACCCGGGCGACTGGCGGCAGCCCCAGCGGCGCCCGCTCGGCAAGCTGCGCGGCGGCCGCGCCGAACGGGTCCCACCGCACCAGCGCCTGCACTCCCGGCAGCCCCGGATCGCCGCAGAGCACGACCTCGCCGCCCTCCGCCGCCGGACGGACGAGCGCCGCCGCGGCGGTCCAGCGCCGCAGCGCCTCCTCCTCGGCCCGCAGGTCCGGCCGGGCGAGCAGGGCCACGGGGTCGAGCAGCAGGGCGGCGGCGTAGCCCCCGTCCGCGACCGGCTCGGCGCCCGGAGTGGCGACGACGAGTGCCGGTCGGTCGGCGACGCGGAGCAGCGGCTTGTCGCCGGAGCTCTGGCGCACGCGGGCGCGCGGGAAGGCGCGTCCGAGCTCCTCGGCGGTGCGCGCCGCGCCGACGACGATCGCGCGGGGCCGGTCGGCGCCGCACTCGGCGCACCTCCAGCCCGGTCCTCCGCGCCCGCACCAGCGGCAGGCCGGGACCGACCCGCCGGCCCGCAGCGCCAGCGGCCCGGAGCAGTGCAGGCAGCGGGCGGGGGTACGGCAGCGGCTGCAGGCGAGCGCCGGCACGTAGCCGACACGAGGCACCTGGACGAGGACCGGGCCGCGCTCGAGGGCTGCGCTGGCCGCGCGCCAGGCCGAGCTCGGGATGCGGGCCGCGGCAGCCAGCGGGTCGTCGGCGCGGGGGCCGTCGGCAGCCGTACGCACCCGGGGCGCGGCCGCGCGGACCTCGGCTCGCGGAGCAGCCAGCGCGCGCGCCCAGCCGCTCTCGACCAGTTGCATGCCCTCGGCCGTCACCGTCCTCCCGCCGAGCAGCAGCGCCGGCGCGGGCACGGCATCGGCGGGCCCGGGGCTGTCCCCGTGCGCGGCACGCAGCAGGCACACCTCGCGGGCGTGGGGGTAGGGCGCGCGCTGCTCGGCGAGGCTCTCGTCGCCATCGTCCCAGCAGACCACCAGGCCGAGCCGCCGGACGGGTGCGAAGGCGGCGGCGCGCGTCCCGACCACGGCCTGGGCGCGGCCCCGACGCAGGGCCAGGAACCGGCGGTAGCGCTCGGCAGGGCCCAGCGCCGCGGTCAGGGACACGTGCCGGCCAGGGCCGAGCATCTCGGCCAGGGCAGCGTCGACCCGCGCGACGTCGCGGGCGTCGGGCACGACGACCAGGGCTCCGCGTCCTCCGGCCAAGGCCGCCTGGACCGCGACGGCGATCTCCTGCGGCCAGTCGTCGCCGGGCCGCGCCGCCCAGACCGCGCGCGGCGCTCCCCCCGCCGCGACCGCCGCCAGGTAGGACGGGCCGTCGACGTAGCGCGACCACGGGCCCGGCTCCGGCACCGGCGGCAGGGCCACGACCGAGCCCGCCGCTGCGTCCCGGACCGCGTCCGGCCCCACGCCGAACGCGTCGGCCGGGATCGCCTGCTCGGGCGCGACGTGCTCCGCCCCGACGCCCGCCGCTTCCCCGGCACCCGCTGCCGCGTCGGCTGCATCAACGCCGTCCGCATCCACGCCGTCCGCATTCACGCCGTCCGCATTCACGCCGTCCGCCCCGACGCCCTGCGCCCCGACGCCCTCCGCCCCGACGCCCTCCGCCTCCACGGCCGCGTGCCGCGGCGGCACGGCGAGCCGGAGCACGTCGGCGAGCGTGCCGGCGTAGCGGTCCGCGACGGCACGGGCGAGCCGGGCGACGTCGGGGGCTAGCACCGGCTCGGGGGACACGACCCGCCGGATGCGCTCGAGCCGCCCGGAGTGCTCGCTGCTGTCGACCCGCTCGAGGACGAAGCCGTCGACGTCACGTCCGGCGAACCGCACCCGGACCCGCGCACCGGGCACGGCGGCCGCGGACTGCGGCTCGGTGACCACGTAGTCGAACGCGCGGTCCAGGTGCGCCAGGGCCACGTCGACCGCCACCCGCGCCACCGGCCGGTCCGCTGCGGGCGGGTCGACCGGCCGCGGACGGGCACGCCGGACCTGCTCGCGCACGAGCGCCAGCTGCTCGTGCGGCGGCTCCACTCCCGTCGCGATCACTCTCCCAGTCCTAGCAGCCGGTACCGACAGGGCCGACATAACGCGGAGCCGCTCCCCGCGCCGCCCCTCCTGACCGCGGCCCGGCGACAGCCGCCGCCTGGCGCCGGTCCGTGCCGTACCCCTCAACGCCGACGGGCGGCGCGCCCCCGGTGCGGGAGCGGCCGCCCGTCGGGCGGAGCGCGATGGGGTCAGGCCCCGGCGGCCGCACGCAGCGCGTCGGCGCGGTCGGTCCGCTCCCAGGTGAAGTCGGGCAGGTCACGGCCGAAGTGGCCGTAGGCCGCGGTCTGGGCGTAGATCGGGCGCAGCAGGTCCAGGTCGCGGATGATCGCAGCCGGACGCAGGTCGAACACCGAGAGCACGGCGTCCTGGATCTTCTCGTCGGCGATCTGGCCGGTGCCGAACGTCTCGACGAACAGGCCGACCGGGTGCGCCTTGCCGATCGCGTACGCGACCTGCACCTCGCACCGCTTGGCCAGGCCGGCGGCGACCACGTTCTTCGCGACCCAGCGCATCGCGTACGCGGCGGAGCGGTCGACCTTGGACGGGTCCTTGCCGGAGAAGGCGCCGCCACCGTGGCGGGCCATGCCGCCGTAGGTGTCGACGATGATCTTGCGGCCGGTCAGGCCGGCGTCGCCCATGGGGCCGCCGATGACGAACTTGCCGGTCGGGTTGACGAGCAGCCGGTGGCCCTCGGTCTCCAGGCCCACGGGCGCCGCCTCGGCGAGCACCGGCTTGATGACGTGCTCCTCGATGTCGGGCGCGAGCATCCCGGCGATGTCGATGTCCTCGGCGTGCTGGCTCGAGACCACGACGGTGTCGAGGCGGACGGCGCGGTCGCCGTCGTACTCGATCGTGACCTGGGTCTTGCCGTCCGGGCGGAGGTACGGGAGAACGCCCTCCTTGCGCGCGGCCGTGAGGCGCTGCGCGAGCCGGTGAGCCAGCGCGATCGGCAGCGGGTAGAGCTCGGGGGTGTCGTCGCAGGCGTAGCCGAACATCAGCCCCTGGTCGCCGGCGCCCTGGCGGTCGAGCGGGTCGTCGTCGCCCTCGACCCGGGACTCGTACGCGTCGTCGACGCCCTGGGCGATGTCGGGCGACTGCGCGCCGATCGACACCGACACCCCGCAGGACAGCCCGTCGAAGCCCTTGGCCGAGGAGTCGTAGCCGATCTCGAGGACGGCGTCGCGCACGATGCCGGGGATGTCGGCGTACGCCTGCGTCGTGACCTCACCGGCGACGTGGACCTGGCCGGTCGTGATGAGCGTCTCGACCGCGACGCGGCTCTTCGGGTCGTCCTTGAGCAGGGCGTCGAGGACCGAGTCGCTGATCCGATCGGCGATCTTGTCCGGGTGGCCCTCGGTGACTGACTCGGACGTGAACAGGCGTCGGGACACGCGCTCTCCTGGTCTCCGGCGTAGTGCCCGGGCGGACACGCTCGGGCTCTGGGCGGTTTCGGCGCCCGTACGGGCGGTGGCTAGCCGCCGAGCCTACCGGGGACCAGGCGCGGCACCCGCCGTTCGGACTCAACTGGCCCGCATGATGAGACGAGCGCCACGCGCCCGCCGGGAGCCGGCCCGGTCAGCCCGCGCGGTCGGGCAGCAGGGCGAGGGCACGGTCCCAGACCACGTCGGCGAGGGCCTCCTTCGGCCCGGGGGCGACGACCTGCTCGGACCCGTCGCGGGCGAGGACCACCCCTGCGTTGTCCGCGGACTCGAACCCGGTCGAGCGTGGCCCGTCCCCCACCTCGTTGACCACCAGCAGGTCGCATCCCTTGCGGGCGAGCTTCGCCCGGCCGTGCGTGAGCACGTCCGCCTCCGCGTCGCCGGTCTCGGCGGCGAAACCGACGATCACCGGCGCCCCGAGCTCCCCGGCGGCCCGGGCCGCGACCAGGCCCGCGAGCACGTCCTCGGTCTGCTCGAGCTCGATCGTCGGGGCGGCCGTCCCCGATTTCTTGATCTTCGCCTGCTCGGTGCGCACGGGGCGGAAGTCCGCGACAGCCGCGGCCATGACGACGACGTCGGCGCCGCGGGCCAGGCCCAGCACGGCCGCGTGCAGGTCGGCCGCCGACCGGACGGGGACCACCCGCGCCCCTGCGGGCGGAGGGAGCGCGACGTTGGCCGCGACGAGGTCGACCTCGGCGCCGCGCGCCAGGGCGGTCGTGGCCAGCGCCCAGCCCTGCCGCCCGGAGGACCGGTTGCCGAGGAAGCGCACGGGGTCCAGGTGCTCCCGCGTCCCGCCGGCCGTGACGACGACCCGGAGCCCGGCGAGGTCCTGCAGCGGCCGAGCCCCGCTCGTGACCACGTCGGTGGCGGCGCGGGCGAGCGCCCGCCGGCACGCCTCGGCGATCTGCTCGGGCTCGGGCAGCCGGCCCGGCCCCGAGTCCGCGCCGGTCAGCCTCCCGACGGCGGGGTCGAGCACCTGGACGCCACGAGCCCGCAAAGTGGCGACGTTGGCCCGCGTCGCCGGGTGCTCCCACATCTCGGTGTGCATGGCGGGGGCGAAGACCACCGGGCAGCGCGCCGTCAGCAGCACGTTGGTCAGCAGGTCGTCGGCGAGCCCGTGCGCGGCGCGGGCCAGCAGGTCCGCGGTCGCGGGGGCGACGACGACGAGGTCGGCCTCCCGCCCGATGCGCACGTGCGGGACGTCGGCCGCGTCCGACCAGACGTCGCGGCGGACCGGGCGCCCCGACAGCGCCTCCCAGGTAGGCGCGCCGACGAAGCGCAGCGCGGCCTCGGTCGGGACGACGGTCACGCCGTGCCCGGCTTCGCGCAGCCGCCGGAGCAGCTCGCAGGCCTTGTAGGCGGCGATGCCGCCGGTCACCCCGAGGACGATCTCAGCCATGGCAGCCCAGCCAACCAGCCCCGGCCGGGAACGACGAAGCGGGCCCGCTCCGGGAAGAGCGAGCCCGCTTCGTGACGTGCAACAGGACTACGGCTGCTCGATCGGCTCCGCCGTGAGCAGGCCGGCGTTGATCTCGCGGAGCGCGATCGACAGCGGCTTCTCGTGGACGTGCGTCTCGACCAGCGGGCCGACGTACTCCAGCAGGCCCTCGCCGAGCTGGGAGTAGTACGCGTTGATCTGGCGGGCGCGCTTGGCGCCGTAGATGACCAGGCTGTACTTGGAGTCGGTGGCCGCCAGCAGCTCGTCGATCGGCGGGTTGGTGATGCCCTCGGGGACGACCTGGGAACCGGACACGCTCTGCTCGCTCTCGTCGCTGGCTGGGTGCTCCCCCGTGAGCCCGCAAAGCCGGTGCCGTCGTGCTGTGGCGTCAGGCGCTCGGGTTGACAGGAGACTCCAGCAAGGCTACCAGCCGGGTGCACAGCTCATCGACATCCGTGTTGACCAGCGTCACGTCGAACTCGCCCTCGGCCGCCAGCTCCTCGCGCGCGGCCTCGAGGCGCCGCGCCACGACGTCCTCGGGCTCGGTGCCGCGGCCGGACAGCCGCCGGACGAGCTCGTCCCAGGACGGCGGCGCGACGAAGACGAGCAGCGCGTCCGGGGCGCGGTCGCGCACCTGGCGCGCGCCCTGCAGGTCGATCTCGAGCACCACGGGCACGCCGGCGTCGAGCCGGGCCTGCACCGGGCCGCGGGGGGTGCCGTAGCGGTTGCCGGCGAACACCGCCCACTCCAGCAGGTCGCCCTCGGCGACGAGGCGGTCGAACTCGGCGTCGGTGACGAACCAGTAGTGCACGCCGTTCACCTCGCCGGGCCGGGGGAAGCGCGTCGTCGCCGAGACCGACACCCAGACGTCGGGGTACCGCTCCCGCAGCGCCTTGACGATGGTCGTCTTGCCGACCCCCGAGGGGCCCGACAGGACGGTCAGCCGGCGCGGCGGGGGCGAGGCCTGCTCGGGCGTCGTCACGCGTCCCGCGCGGGGAACTCGCGCTCGAGGGCGGCGACCTGGTTGGCCCCCAGGCCCCGGACCCGCCGGGTCTCGGCGATGCCGAGGCGCTCCATGATCTGCTTCGCGCGGACCTTGCCCACGCCCGGCATGGACTCCAGCAGCGCGGAGACCTTCATCTTCCCGACCACGTCGTCGTCCTGGCCGGTGGCGATCACCTCGCCGAGGGAGGCGCCCGAGTGCTTGAGGCGGCTCTTCACCTCGGAGCGGGCGCGCCGCACCGCCGCGGCCTTCTCGAGGGCCGCAGCCCGCTGTTCGGGCGTCAGAGGGGGAAGGGGCACGCGGTTCACCTCGCGGTTGGACGCCGGGCTGCTTCGACGGCCGGGAGAAAGTTCGACGGCCTGAAGCCGGAAACCTAGCGAGTCCTCGGACGGGGAGGCAACGCACCCCCCTGGGTACGCCGGGGCGCGGGGCTGCTGGTCAGCGGGCGCCGGGCGCCAGGGCGGCTGCGAGACCGGCCGCCGCCTGCCCCGGATCGGCCGCGCCCGTGATGGGCCGGCCGATGACGAGCAGGTCCGCGCCGTCGGCGAGCGCCTGCTCGGGAGTGGCGACCCGGGCCTGGTCCCCCAGCGCCGCGCCGGCTGGGCGAACGCCGGGCGTGACGAGGACGATGTCGGGCCCGACCTCCTCGCGCACCGCCAGGACCTCCTGCGGCGAGCAGACCAGGGCGCGGGCGCCGGCGGCGACGGACAGCGCCGCGAGCCGGCGTACGGCGTCCAGCGCAGGCCCGGCCAGGCCGATCCGGTCGAGGTCCTGCGCGCTGAGGCTGGTCAGGACCGTCACGGCTGTGACGCGCCCGGCCGGCAGCGCCTCGGCGGCGGCGCGGACCATCGCCGGGCCGCCCGCGGCGTGCACGGTCAGGTAGTCCGGCGCGAGGTCGGCCACCGAGCGGACGGCACCCGCGACCGTGTTGGGGATGTCGTGCAGCTTGAGGTCGAGGAACACCTCGCGCCCGCCGCTCGCGCTGCGGACGGCCTCGACGGCCTCGCGCCCGCAGCGCAGGTAGAGCTCGAGGCCGACCTTGAGCGTGCGTACGTGCGGGCCGGCCGCCCTGGCCCACGCGACGGCGGTCTCCAGGTCGGGGGCGTCGAGGGCGACCGCGATGGGAGCGGGGGTCGTGCTGGTCATCAGCGGCCCTCGTCGTAGGCGGTCTCGTCGTAGCCGCTGCCGGCGCCGTCGGCGGACGGTGCCCGCAGGCTCGGCCCCGGCGGCACGGGCGGGGCGATGCGGTCCGCTCCCGCCCCGAGGGCGGAGTGGGCGTAGCCGACGGCGTCCCGCATCCGCTCGAACCCGCGCTCGGCGAGCGCCGTCCGCAGCTCGCCCAGCACGCGCAGCGGCGCACCCGGGTCGTTGAAGACGGTCGTCCCGACCGACACCGCGCTCGCCCCGGCGAGGATGAGCTGGAGGGCGTCGAGCCCAGTGCGCACCCCTCCCACGCCGAGGATCGGCACCTCCGGGAGCGCGGCGTGCACCTGCCAGATGCAGCGGACGGCGACCGGGCGGATGGCGGGGCCGGACAGGCCCCCGGTGACGCCACCGAGGACGGGGCGCAGGGTCGTGGTGTCGATGACCATGCCGAGGACGGTGTTGATCATCGTCAGGCCGTCAGCGCCGGCGCCGACGCAGGCACGGGCGATCGAGACGATGTCCGTGACGTCCGGGGAGAGCTTCGCCAGGACGGGGATGGACGGGTCGGTGGCGCTGCGCGCGGCGGCGACCGCGGCCGCCGCTGCGTCGGGGTCGCAGGCGAAGACCAGCCCGCGGTCCTCGACGTTGGGGCAGGAGATGTTGACCTCGACCGCGGTGACCGTCCCCGGCGGCGCGAGCGCGAGCCGGGCGGCCACCTCGGCGTACTCGTCGATGCTGCCGGCCGCGATCGAGGCGATGGTGCGGGCGCCCTGGGCCTTGAGCCAGGGCAGGTCCTGCTGGACGAACGCGTCGACGCCCGGCCCCTGCAGGCCGATCGAGTTGAGCATGCCGCTCGGCGTCTCGGCCATGCGCGGGGTCGGGCGGCCCGAGCGCGGCGCGAGCATGACGCTCTTGGTGACCATCGCACCGAGTCGCGAGAGCGGGAAGAAGCGGGAGAGCTCGCGCCCGTTGGCGGCACAGCCCGAGGCGGTCGCCAGCGGGTTGGGCAGCGCGGCCCAGGCGAGCGAGGTCCGCATGTCGACCTCGGGCTCGGGCACGTCGGCGCTCTGCGGCAGGACCGGCCGCACGGCGGGTGGTGTCGTCATCGTCAGTGCCCTCCGGCCGCGACGGGGGCGCCGAGGCAGTCGGCGGGGACGGTACCGACGTCGGCCCAGCGCACGGTGTCCCCGCGGAAGACCGGCCCCTCGGTGCAGGAGCGGACCATGCGGGTGACCCCGTCCTCGCCGACGACGGGGAGCACGCAGGTCATGCAGACGCCGATGCCGCAGGCCATCGCCTCCTCGACCGCCACCTGGGCGGGCACCCCGGAGCCCGCGGCCACGTCGGACACGGCGCGCAGCATCGCCATCGGGCCGCAGGCGTAGACCGCGTCGGTGCCCGCGCGCTCCATGACCCGGGGCAGCACGTCGGTGACGCGGCCGCGGGTGCCGAGCGACCCGTCGTCGGTCGTCACCGTGACCGAGTCGGCCATGCGCTTGGCCTCGAGGACCCCGAAGAGCCGCTCCTCGGTCGCGGCCCCGAGCACGATGTCGACCCGGCAGCCCCGCGCGCGCAGCCGCTCGGCGAGCGTGAAGAGCGGCGCGGAGCCGTAGCCGCCGCCGACCAGGGTGCAGCTGGCCGGCTCGCGGGGCAGCGCGAACGGCGTCCCCAGCGGGCCGACGACGTCGACGGGATCGTGCGGGCGGCGCGAGGCGAGCCACTCGGTGCCCGGCCCGTGGGCGGAGACGACGATCTCGACGGTCCCGCCGTAGACGCCGCGCTCCTGGCAGCGGTAGATGCTGAAGCTGCGGCGCAGCAGCATGCTCGAGCTCTCGTCGCCGATGGCGAGCGCGACGAAGTGGCCCGGCCGGAAGCGCTCGGCGACGCCCGGGGCGAGCAGCGTCAGCGCGTAGTAGGCGCCGACGCGGCGCACGGACAGCGCCTCGCCGCGCACCTGCACGACCCCGCCGGCGGGAGGAGAGGACGCCACGGTCACTTCCCCCGCGCCGTCGAGGACGGCGACAGCGCCTGCGCCGCGCGGATCGTCTCGCCGTGCTGCTGCAGCGACCGGACGCCCATGTCGCCGCGGGTCAGCGCCTCGATGCCCTGGACCGCGGCGGCCAGCTCCTGCACGGTGGTGATGATCGGGCGGTCCATGGCGACCGCGGCCGTACGGATCTCCCACCCGTCCGCGC
The DNA here is from genome assembly GCF_011250635.1 of Motilibacter deserti. Classification (GTDB taxonomy): domain Bacteria; phylum Actinomycetota; class Actinomycetes; order Motilibacterales; family Motilibacteraceae; genus Motilibacter_A; species Motilibacter_A deserti. Next base: position 289,126 of record NZ_JAANNP010000003.1, on the reverse strand, counting down.
GGGCGGCGCGGCCGGTCGGGGTGTTGACCACCATGTCGACCTGCCCCTCGAGGATGAGGTCGACGATCGTCGGCTCCCCCGGCGTCAGCGCGCGCTCGCTGTGCTTGCGGACGACCGTCGCGGGCACGCCGTTGCGCGACAGCACCGCCGCGGTGCCCTCCGTCGCGCACAGCTCGAAGCCGAGGTCGGCCAGCCGCTTGACCGGGAAGATCATCGCGCGCTTGTCGCGGTTCGCGACGCTCACGAAGACGCGGCCCTTGGTGGGCAGCCCGCCGAACGCGGCGGCCTGGGCCTTGGCGAACGCCGTGCCGAACGTCGAGTCGATGCCCATCACCTCGCCGGTCGAGCGCATCTCCGGGCCGAGCACCGCGTCGACGTGGCCGCCCTCGACGGTGCGGAACCGGGAGAACGGCAGCACCGCCTCCTTGACCGAGAGCGGGGTGCCGAGCGGCAGGTCGCCGCCGTCGCCGCGCTCGGGCAGCATGCCCTCCGCGCGCAGCTCGGCGATGGTCGTGCCGAGCATGATCCGGGCCGCGGCCTTGGCCAGCGGCACGGCGGTCGCCTTGGAGACGAACGGCGCCGTGCGCGACGCGCGCGGATTGGCCTCGAGGACGTAGAGCACGTCCGACGCGATCGCGAACTGCACGTTGAGCAGGCCGCGCACCCCGACGCCGCGGGCGATCGCCTCGGTGGAGCTGCGTACGCGGGCGATCTCCTCGGCGCCGAGAGTGGCCGGGGGCAGCACGCAGGCCGAGTCGCCCGAGTGCACGCCGGCCTCCTCGATGTGCTCCATGACGCCGGCGAGGTAGAGCTCCTCGCCGTCGTACAGCGCGTCGACGTCGATCTCGACGGCGTCGTCGAGGAAGCGGTCGACGAGGACGGGGTGCTCGGGGGTCACCGCGCCGGCGACCGACTTGAACCACTCGGCCAGCTCGTCGGCGTCGTGCACGATGCGCATGCCGCGGCCGCCGAGGACGTAGGACGGGCGGACGAGCACCGGGTAGCCGATGCCCGCGGCGATCTCGCTCGCCTCGTCGTACGTCGTGGCGGTGCCGTGCTGGGGCGCGGGCAGCTTCGCGGCGGCGAGCACGCGCCCGAACGCGCCGCGGTCCTCGGCCAGGTGGATGGCGGACGGCGAGGTCCCGACGACGGGGACGCCCGCCTCCTCCAGCGCCTGCGCGAGGCCGAGCGGGGTCTGCCCGCCGAGCTGCACGATGACCCCGGCGACCGGCCCGGCGCGCCGCTCGGCGGCGACGACCTCGAGCACGTCCTCGAGCGTGAGCGGCTCGAAGTAGAGGCGGTCGCTGGTGTCGTAGTCGGTCGAGACCGTCTCCGGGTTGCAGTTGACCATGACGGTCTCGTAGCCGGCGTCGCGCAGGGCGAAGGACGCGTGGACGCACGAGTAGTCGAACTCGACGCCCTGCCCGATGCGGTTCGGGCCGCTGCCGAGGATGAGGACGGCCGGCTTCTCGCGCGGCTCGACCTCGTCCTCCTCGTCGTAGGCCGAGTAGTGGTAGGGCGTCTTCGCGGCGAACTCGGCCGCGCAGGTGTCGACGGTCTTGTAGACCGGGCGCACACCGAGCGCGTGCCGCACACCCCTGACCACGGCTTCGGGCATCCCGCGCAGCTCGCCGAGCTGGGCGTCGGAGAACCCGAGCCGCTTCGCGCGCCGGATCAGGTCCGGAGTCAGCTCCCGGGCGCCCCGCACCTGCTCGGCGACCTCGTTGATGAGGGCGACCTGGTCGACGAACCACGGGTCGATGCCGGTCGCCTCGTGCACCTCCTCGACGGTGGCGCCCGCGCGCAGCGCCTGCTGCACCTCGAGCAGCCGGCTCTCGTGCGGCCGCTTGGCCGCCGCGAGCAGGGCGTCCTTGTCGCCGGGCTCGCCGGCCCAGCTGAAGCTCGAGCCCTTGCGCTCGAGCGAGCGGAGGGCCTTCTGCAGCGCCTCGGGGAAGCTACGCCCGATCGCCATGGCCTCGCCGACCGACTTCATGTGCGTGGTCAGCGTCGAGTCGGCCGAAGGGAACTTCTCGAACGCGAACCGCGGCGCCTTGACCACGACGTAGTCCAGCGTCGGCTCGAAGCTCGCGGGCGTGACGCGGGTGATGTCGTTGGGGATCTCGTCGAGGGTGTAGCCGACGGCGAGCTTCGCCGCGATCTTGGCGATCGGGAAGCCGGTCGCCTTGCTCGCGAGGGCGCTCGAGCGCGAGACGCGCGGGTTCATCTCGATGACGACGACGCGCCCGGTCTCCGGGTTGACGGCGAACTGGATGTTGCAGCCGCCGGTGTCGACCCCGACCCCGCGGATGATGGCGATCGAGATGTCGCGGAGGACCTGGTATTCACGGTCGGTGAGCGTCATCGCGGGCGCGACCGTGATCGAGTCGCCTGTGTGCACGCCCATCGGGTCGAGGTTCTCGATGCTGCAGACCACCACGACGTTGTCGTTGCGGTCGCGCATCAGCTCGAGCTCGTACTCCTTCCACCCGAGGATCGACTCCTCGAGCAGGACCTCAGTCGTCGGCGAGAGGTGAAGCCCGCTTCCGGCGATGCGGCGCAGGCCCTCCTCGTCGTAGGCGAGGCCCGAGCCGGAGCCGCCCATGGTGAAGGACGGTCGGACGACGACGGGGTAGCCGAGCTCCTCGACCGCCGCGAGGCAGTCCTCCATGGAGTGGCAGATGCGCGAGTCCGCGTAGCCGGCCCCCGGGATCGTGTCGAGGACCTCCTTGAACTTCTGCCGGTCCTCCCCCTTCACGATCGCCTCGACGTTGGCGCCGATGAGCTCGACGCCGTACTCCTCGAGGACGCCGGCCTTGTCCAGCGCCATCGCGGTGTTGAGCGCGGTCTGGCCGCCGAGCGTGGGCAGCAGGGCGTCGGGGCGCTCGGTCGCGATGACCTTGGTCACGAACTCGGGGGTGATCGGCTCGACGTAGGTCGCGTCGGCGATCTCCGGGTCGGTCATGATCGTCGCGGGGTTGCTGTTGACGAGGATGACGCGCAGGCCCTCGGCCTTGAGCACGCGGCAGGCCTGGGTGCCCGAGTAGTCGAACTCCGCGGCCTGCCCGATGACGATCGGCCCGGAGCCGATCACCAGGACGCTGCGGATGTCGTCGCGGCGCGGCATCTAGCGACGTCCCTTCTTGTCGAGCATCAGGTCGCGGAAGCGGTCGAAGAGGTACGCCGCGTCGTGCGGCCCACCCGCCGCCTCCGGGTGGTACTGCACCGAGAACGCGGGCGCGTCCAGGAGCCGGAGCCCTTCGACGACGCCGTCGTTGAGCCCGACGTGGCTGACCTCGGCCCGGCCGTACGGCGTCTCCACCGGCGTGCCGTCGATCGGCGCGTCCACGGCGAAGCCGTGGTTGTGCGCCGTCACCTCGACCTTGCCGGTGGTGCGGTCCTGCACGGGCTGGTTGATGCCGCGATGGCCGTAGCGCAGCTTGTAGGTGCCGAGGCCGAGCGCGCGGCCCAGGATCTGGTTGCCGAAGCAGATGCCGAACGTCGGGAGCTCGCGCTCGAGCGCGCCGCGGACGGCCAGCACCGGCCCGTCGGTCGTGGCCGGGTCGCCCGGCCCGTTGCTCACGAACAGCCCGTCCGGCGCGACGGCGAGGATGTCGTCGATGGTGCTCGTCGCGGGCAGCACGTGCACCTCGATGCCGCGGTCGGCCATGCGCAGCGGGGTGGCGCGCTTGACCCCCAGGTCCAGGCACGCGACGCGCAGCTGCGCGTCACCGACGGCCGGCACGACGTACGCCTCCGGCGTCGTGACCTCGGCGGCGAGGTCCGCGCCGACCATGCCGGGGCTGGCGAGCACGCGCTCGAGCAGCTTGGCCGGGTCGTCCTCGACCGTCGACAGGCCGACTCGCATCGCGCCCCGCTCGCGCAGGTGGCGGGTGAGCGCGCGGGTGTCGATGCCGCCGACGCCGACGACGCCCTGCTCGCGCAGCTCGTCCTGCAGCGTCCGCTGCGCCCGCCAGTTCGACGGGCGGCGGGCCGGGTCGCGGACGACGTAGCCCGACACCCACACCCGGCGGGACTCGGGGTCCTCGTCGTTGACGCCGGTGTTGCCGACGTGCGGGGCCGTCATGACGACGACCTGGCGGTGGTAGGACGGGTCGGTCAGCGTCTCCTGGTAGCCCGTCATACCGGTGGCGAAGACCGCCTCGCCGAACGCCTCGCCGTCGGCGCCGAACGCCTCGCCGCGGAAGGCGCGCCCGTCCTCGAGGACGAGCAGTGCCGGGTTCGGCGCCATCAGGACTTCACCTCCACGAGCCCCTGCACCGCTGCCAGCAGCTCGTCCCGGTCGGCTGCGGCACGGGGCCGGAACCCCGTGTCGAGCTGCCGCGTCCCGTGCTCCCAGGTGACGACCACCAATCCGCCTTCCTCTACGAACTTGCCCGCCATCCCGCGCTCGAGCCGCGCGCCCCGCAGCGCGGCCAGAGGGACGAAGACGTCGGGGGCGCCGACGCGGGCGAAGAGCACGCCCGCCTCGGACACGATCATGTGGGCCAGGCTGCGCGTCCCGAGCCCGTGCGCGACGATCCGGTCGAGCCAGTCCCCCGCCGTCGTGGTCACGACGTAGGTCCCTTCGCCGCGGGCGCGGACGGCGCCGCGCGCGACGGCCTCGGGGACCTCGTGCAGGGCCGGCACGTCGTTCTGCCGCCGGCCGCGGTTGCGCCAGCCGCGCCAGATCAGCAGGTAGCCGAGCGCGAGCACCGCGAGCAGGCCGCCCGCGAGCCAGAGCCGGTCACCGAGCCGGGTGAGGTGCTGCTGCTCGGCGGTGAGCAGGAGCGCGGCGTTCACGCCAGCGCCCCGTCCAGGACGGTGGGGCGCCCACGCAGGAACGTCGCGACGACCCGGCCCGGCAGCGTCCGGCCCGCATAGGGGGTGTTGCGGCTGCGCGAGGCGAGGGCTCCGGGGTCCACGGCCCGGCGTACGGCCGGGTCGACGAGGACGACGTTGGCGGGCTCGCCGGCCCGCAGCGGCCGGCCGTGGCCCGCCAGGCGCCCGATCCGCGCCGGCCGGGTGGAGAGCCGGTCCGCGACGCCGGCCCAGTCGAGGAGCCCGGTCTCGACCAGGGCCTCCTGGGCGATGGCGAGCGCGGTCTCGAGGCCGAGCATGCCGGGCAGCGCGTTGGCCCACTCGCCCTCCTTGTCCTCGGCCGCGTGCGGGGCGTGGTCGGTGGCGACCGCGTCGATGACGCCGTCGGCGACCGCCTGGCGCAGCGCCTGGACGTCGTCCTTGCCGCGCAGCGGCGGGTTGACCTTGTAGACCGGGTCGTACGACGCCGCCAGCGACTCGTCGAGCAGCAGGTGGTGGGGCGTGACCTCGGCGGTGACGTCGATGCCGCGCTCCTTCGCCAAGCGCAGGATCTCGACCGAGCCCTTGGTGGAGACGTGGCAGACGTGCAGCCGGCTGCCGACGTGCTGGGCGAGCAGGACGTCGCGGGCGATGACCGCTTCCTCGGCGACCGAGGGCCAGCCGCGCAGCCCGAGCACCCCGGAGAGCGCCCCCTCGTTCATCTGCGCGCCCTCGGTGAGCCGCGGCTCCTGGGCGTGCTGGGCGATGACCCCGTCGAACGCCTTGACGTATTCGAGCGCCCGGCGCATCAGCACCGCGTCGGAGACGCACTTGCCGTCGTCGGAGAAGACCCGGACCCGCGCCGCGGAGTCGGCCATCGCGCCCAGCTCGGCGAGCCGCTCGCCGCCGAGCCCGACCGTGACAGCCCCCACCGGAGCGACGTCGCAGTGGCCCGCCTCGCGGCCGAGCCGCCACACCTGCTCGACGACGCCGGCCGTGTCGGCGACGGGGTCGGTGTTGGCCATGGCGTGCACGGCGGTGAAGCCACCCAGGGCGGCGGCCTGCGTGCCCGTCTCGACGGTCTCGGCGTCCTCGCGCCCCGGCTCGCGCAGGTGCGTGTGCAGGTCGACCAGGCCCGGCAGGGCAACCAGCCCGTCGGCGTCGACGACGGTCGCGCCGGCTGCTGACGCGGTGCCGGCGGCCGCGGCCTCGGCGACGGCGCCGTCGCGCAGGACGAGGTCCACCGGGTCGCCGCCGTACGGCCGCGCGCCGCGCAGGATGAACGTACTCGAATTCGCTGAAGCGCTCATCGCTGTTGCTCCTTGCTGGTGTCGAACGCCCCGCCGAGGAGCAGGTAGAGGACCGCCATGCGCACGCTGACCCCGTTCGCCACCTGCTCGACGATCGTGGAGCGCTCGGAGTCGGCGACCTCTGCGGCGATCTCGACGCCGCGGTTCATCGGCCCCGGGTGCATGACGATCGCCGAGTCCTGCAGGGCCGCCGCCCGGGTGGCGTCGAGACCGTAGCGGCGGGTGTACTCCCGGGCACTGGGGAAGTAGGCCTCGCTCATGCGCTCGCGCTGCACACGCAGCAGCATGACGACGTCGGCCTTGGGCAGCACGGCGTCGAGGTCGTAGGACACGGCGCACGGCCAGCTCTCGACCCCGATGGGCAGCAGCGTCGGCGGCGCCACGAGCGTGACGTCGGCGCCGAGCGTGGCGAGCAGCAGCACGTTGGACCGGGCGACCCGGCTGTGCAGGACGTCGCCGACGATGGCGACCCGCCGGCCGGCCAGGTCACCCGTCCCGGCGTTGAGCCGGCGGCGCATCGTGTATGCGTCGAGCAGCGCCTGCGTGGGGTGCTCGTGGGTGCCGTCCCCGGCGTTGACCACGCTGCCACCGACCCAGCCCGAGGCCGCGAGCCGCTGCGCCGCGCCGCTGGCCGAGTGCCGGACCACGACCGCGTCGGCCCCCATGGCCTGCAGCGTGAGAGCGGTGTCCTTGAAGCTCTCGCCCTTGGAGACCGATGAGCCCTTCGCACTGAAGTTGATGACGTCCGCCGAGAGCCGCTTCGCCGCGGCCTCGAAGGAGATCCGCGTGCGCGTGGAGTCCTCGTAGAACAGGTTCACGACGGTGCGGCCGCGCAGGGTCGGGAGCTTCTTGATCTCGCGCTGCTGCAGGCCCGCCATCTCGTGGGCGGTGTCCAGGACGAGCAGCGCCTCGTCGCGGCTGAGGTCGCCGGCGGAGACCAGGTGCCTCATCGGGCGCCTCCCGCGGGGCGCAGCAGGACCGCGTCGGCGCCGTCGTGCTCGGCCAGCTGCACGAGGACGTTCTCGCGCAGCGAGGTCGGGATGTTCTTGCCGACGTAGTCGGCGCGGATGGGCAGCTCCCGGTGGCCGCGGTCGACCAGGACGGCGAGCTGGACGGCCCGCGGCCGCCCGACGTCGTCGAGCGCGGTGAGCGCGGCGCGCACCGTGCGGCCGGAGAAGAGCACGTCGTCGACGAGGACGACGAGCTTGCCGTCGACGCCGCTCGCCGGGATCTCCGTGCGCTCGAGGGCACGGGCGGGGCGCAGCCGCAGGTCGTCCCGGTACATCGTGACGTCGAGGCTGCCCACCGGCACGGGGCTCCCCTCGAAGCTCGCGATGCGCTGGGCGAGCCGGCGCGCGAGCGCGACGCCGCGGGTGGGGATGCCGAGCAGCACGAGGTCGTCGCCGCCCTTGCCGCGCTCGAGGACCTCGTGCGCGATGCGGGACAGGGAACGGTCGATCTCGGCCGCGGTCAGGACGGTGCGCACGTCGGCGTCGCGGTCCTCGGCAGCTGCCGGGCCGGGCTCGACATCGCGCCGCCCCGCGGAGGGGACGGTCGTCAACGCTGGACCTCCTTGCCCGCCTCGCTGGACGGGCCTTTAAAGGACGTCGATCTCGGATTCTCGGCGCGGCGGGGAGCCGCCGCACCGTCTGGCACGGTACCAGCCGGGGCCTCCCGCCCTCGCCGCGCGCCTGGTGGTCGGGCGGGTGCACCTCGCCCGCGGAGCGTCGGCGGGGAGGCACGAGCAGCTGTCAGCCCCGCACGCAGCGTCCGATCATCGTGACGCGCAGTGCGATTCTTGGCGCGGCAACAGCCAACGCGGCGCGTCGCGCGGAGAGCGGCGCAGTCGAGGCTCCGCCCTCCCCTAACCTTCCGACCGGATCAAGCGGGACAGCGGCGACCGAAGGGGGCACGAGGAGGGCCCGGGGCAAGGGCAGCTGCCGGCGCACCGGCCAGACCGGCGGTCGGACGGGCGAACCGGGAGCGAGCATGGCGCAGTGGGATATCGTGACCCGGTTTGACCGCCCGCTGTCCCCCGTACGGATGGTGAACACGGAGTCGGCCTTGACCTGCGGCCTTCACTCTCCGTAACGTCACTCTAAGTCACGGCCCTCGCGGCCGGTAATCGCTGGGAGGTTCACGGGTGGCAAGCGAGTACGGAAGGGCGCTGGGAGCGCGGCTCCGGGCGATCCGGACCCAACAAGGCCTCTCGCTGCACGGCGTCGAGGAGAAGTCCGACGGCCGCTGGAAGGCGGTCGTGGTCGGGTCGTACGAGCGCGGGGACCGCGCGGTCACGGTGCAGCGCCTCGCGGAGCTGGCCGACTTCTACGGCGTCCCGGTCGCCGAGCTGCTGCCCGAGGGGGCGCCCAGCGCCGCGGCGGAGCCGCCGCCGCGGCTGGTCATCGACCTCGAGCGCCTGGGCTCGGTCCCGGCGGAGAAGGCCGGGCCGCTCGCGCGCTACGCCGCGACGATCCAGAGCCAGCGCGGGGACTACAACGGCCGGGTGCTCTCGATCCGGCAGGACGACCTGCGCACGCTCGCGGTGATCTACGACCAGTCGCCGAGCGTCCTGACCGAGCAGCTCATCACGTGGGGCGTGCTCAACCCCGAGGCCCGGCGCGCAGTCGTCGAGGACTGAGGCAGCACCGGCCGCGACGGCCCGCAACGACGACGAAGGAGGCGCCCCTGAGGGGGCGCCTCCTTCGCTGTCTGGGGCGGGCGTCCGCTGCCCGCGCGGCCGCTCAGGCCTGCGGCTCCTGCGGCCCCGCCACCTGGGAGAGCTGGGGGCGCAGCTCCAGCAGCCGGCCGAGCAGGCCGTTGACGAACCCCGGCGACTCGTCGGTGGACAGCTCGCCGACGAGCAGGACGGCCTCGGACACCACGACCGCGCCCGGGACGTCGTCCCGGTAGAGCAGCTCGTAGGCGCCGATCCGCAGCACGTTGCGGTCGACGGCCGGCATCCGGTCCAGCTCCCACCCCTGGGCGTGCTCGGCGAGCACCGCGTCGATCGCCGCGCGGTGCGCGCTGACGCCCTCGACGAGCTCGGCCGCGTACGCCGCGACCGGCGGGTCGGCCCGCTGCACCTTCTCCGCGAGCGTGGTCAGCGCGTCCCGGCCGCGCTGCTCGGCCTCGAAGAGGACGTCGAGCGCACCCTTGCGCGCCTTGTGGCGTGCCGACACGTCAGCTCGACACGCGGCCGAGGTAGGACCCGTCGCGGGTGTCGACCTTGACCTTCTCGCCGCTGGTGATGAAGAGCGGGACCGAGATCTCGGCGCCGGTCTCGAGGCGGGCCGGCTTGGTGCCGCCGGTGGACCGGTCGCCCTGCAGGCCGGGCTCGGTGTACTCGATGACGAGCTCGACGGAGGCCGGGAGCTCGATGTAGAGCGGCGTGCCCTCGTGGATGGCGACCATCGCCTCCTGGTTCTCCAGGAGGTAGTCGGCGTTCTTGCCCACGGTCGCCGCCGGCACGTGCAGCTGGTCGTAGGAGTCCGTGTCCATGAACACGAAGTCGTTGCCGTCCTTGTAGAGGTACTGCATGTCGCGCTTGTCCACGGTCGCGGTCTCGACCTTGACGCCCGCGTTGAACGTGCGGTCGACGACCTTGCCGGACAGGACGTTCTTGAGCTTGCTGCGCACGAAGGCGCCGCCCTTGCCGGGCTTGACGTGCTGGAACTCGATGACGGTCCACAGCTGGCCGTCGATGTTCAGCACCAGGCCGTTCTTCAGGTCGTTGCTCGTCGCCACGGGTACGCCTCGCCTCGCTCGTTCGTCCGTCGTCGTGCCGTGCCCGCCCCGCCGAGCGCCCGCTGGGGCGTTCGAAGGCACCGTCCGACCGTGACGGCGGCTCCGGCGGGTCCCTCGACGCTCGGCCCCGCCGTCGTCCCCGCGTCTGCTGCGGGATGCGACCGTCACGAAGGCACGGCGGTCCAGCCTACCGGGAGCGGGCGGGCGGCCGCCCGACGGCCTGCGGCGCGCGTACGTCACCCTCCCGGCCCAGCCCGGGCGCGGTCGATCATCCGTCTGGGCCATCGCAGCCTGCGCGTTCCCGCCGACTGTCGGGCAGAGGGGGCGGACGCCCCCGCGAGGGGAGCCCGCATGTCCACATCGCGCCGTTGGCGCCTCGGCGCGCTGCCGGTCGCGCTCGCCGTGCTCGCCGCGCTCGTCGTGGCGCCCGCTCAGCTGGCCGGGGCCGCGGCGGCGCCCGCCCCCGTCGAGCTCGCGCCGGCGGGCGGGGCCGTGGTGTCGAACGCCGAGCTGCGCTGGGCGCCGGTGGAGGGAGCGACGGGCTACGAGGTCCAGCTCTCCGACAGCGACGAGTTCGACCCCACCGTCCTCGCGGCGACCGTCGCGGCCCCGGGCTGGCAGCTGCCTCCGCTCCTGCCCAGCGGGGACTACGTGTGGCGCGTCCGCGCCACGACCGCCGCCGGAGCGGGCGACTGGAGCGCGCCGGCCGTTCTCACCCGCAGCTGGGACGCGCAGCCGCAGTCGCCGGTGACCATTGCCGGCACGCGGGTGCCCGCCGTGAGCTGGCAGCCGGTCGAGGACGCCTCGTTCTACGAGGTCGAGTTCAGCACCGACCCGTTCCACGACGACTGGGGCTACGAGGGGCGCGAGGACAAGCGGCGCTTCACCTGCTTCACCCAGCACACCTTCCTCGCGCCGTACGCCACCGCCGTCGGCAAGGAGGCGCTGCCCGGCGACGAGGCGCGCTGCACGTTCGCCTACACGAGCATGGACCCGCGGGTCGAGTGGCTCGAGGAGGCCCAGAAGCCCTGCCTGGACAAGGCCCAGGCCGACGCGAAGGCCGTGTGCCTGCAGGACGCGGCCGACGACGTCGCGGCGCGCAACCCGATGGAGGACGGCAAGTTCTTCCCGGGCACGTGGTACTGGCGGGTCCGCGGGCGCGACGGCACGGTGAGCACGACGAAGACGCCCTTCGCCGACCCCGCGGTCGGCTGCACGGGCGTCTGGGACAACGCCGACGGGGTGAAGGACAGCACGGGCAAGGTCACCGTGCCCATCCCGTCCGACGTGCCGAAGTACGCCCCCGCTCCCGACTGCAGCCGGTGGTCGCAGCAGGCAGTGGCGGTCGTGGCCGGCACCGCCATCGAGGCAAACGTCTCGGCCGCCCCCGGCTCGGCCCGGCTCGCCCCTGCCGGCTCCGCCGGCCTCACCGCGACCCCGTTCTTCTCGTGGGAGCCCGTGGCGGGAGCGCTGAAGTACCGGGTCTACCTGTCGCGGAGCAAGGACCTGCGCGACGCCGACCACGTGTGGGAGACGCACGCGACGAGCCTGTCGCCGTACGGCACCCTCCCCGACGCGCGCTCGCTCTACTGGGGCGTGCAGGCCTGCGGGTGGAGCACGTGCGGCCCGGTCACCGCTCCGCAGCAGTTCACGAAGAAGGCGGCGTCCCCGGTTCGCGCCGTGTCCACGGTGTCGGCTCCGGCCACGATCACGGCCACCTGGTCGACGCAGGCCCCGACGCTCGCCGCCGGAGCGGTGATCAGCGCGACCGACTCGGAGGCCAAGGCGTACCAGCTCCAGCTGGCCGTGGAAGGCAACTTCGCCCAGCCGGTGGCCGACGTGACCACCGACCGCGTGGTGCGCGCCGGTGACGCGCCGGCCACCAGCCACACCACGCTCGACGCGAGCAAGCTGGGCAACGGCGTCTACGCGTGGCGGGTCCGCGCCCTCGACGAGTCCGGCTTCGCCTACCCGTGGTCGGTCGGCCCGTCCTTCCGCCGGGACGTCGACACCCCGCAGCTCTCGATCGGCGCGAGCGATGGGCTCGCGCTGACCGGGGCCGTGCCGCTGGCCTTCAGCGAGCCGGTCACCGGGGTCACGACGTCGACGGTGGGCGTCGTGGGCGAGGACGGCGTGCGCGTGCGCGGCGTCGTCTCCCGGGTGGGCGACACGTCCTACGCCTTCACCCCCGCGGCGCCGCTCGTGGCCAACACCCGCTACTCGGCCTGGGTGGCGGCCGGCGTGCTCGACCTGTCCGGCAAGCCCGCGGTCGCGAGCGCCACGGCGGTGCGCACCACCGGCGTCGTCGACAGCGCGAGCAAGGCGCTCGTGCGCGTACGCGGCGGCTGGCGCACCGTGACGGCCTCGGACGCGACGGGCAAGTCGTTCCTGCGCGTCGCCGCCGTCGGGGCGAAGCCAGCGGTCCGGGCGGTGGTGCGCGGGACGAAGGTGACGGTCCAGGCCTGCCGCAGCACGCGGTCCGGCACGGTCGCCGTCGCGGTCGACGGGAAGCGGCGCGCCGTGATCGACCTCTACAAGGGCTACAGCTCCTGCGGCACGGTGGCCACGCTGAAGGCCGCGCCCGGCAAGCACACGGTCGTCGTGGCGGCCACCGGCAAGGCCAACAAGCGCTCGCGCGGCAAGGACGTCACGGTCGACGCGATCAGCGTCTCCTGACACACGCCACGGCCACGGACCCAGCGAGCGCCGCGCCTCTCCTCGAGGCGCGGCGCTCGCGCCGTCGGCGGCGGAAGCTCGTCAGCCGAGCAGCGACGCGACCGCGCGCAGCGCGAGCCGGTAGGAGTCGAGCCCGAAGCCGGCGACCGTGCCCGTCGCGACCCCGGCCACGACGCTCGTGTGCCGGAACGCCTCGCGGCGGGCGGGGTTGGTGATGTGCACCTCGACGAGCGGCGCGCGCCCGTCGAGCTGGGCGCAGGCGTCGCGCAGCGCGTAGGAGTAGTGCGTGAACGCGGCCGGGTTGAGCACGACCGGCGTCGCGCTGTCGGCGGCGGCGTGCAGCCAGTGCACCAGCTCGGCCTCGTCGTCGGTCTGCCGCACGTCGGCGGAGAGGCCGACCTCGGCTGCCGCCTGCTCGCACGCCGCGGTCAGGTCGGCGAACGTCTCCGACCCGTAGACCTCGGGCTCGCGGCTGCCCAGCCGGCCGAGGTTGGGCCCGTTCAGCACCAGGACGGTCCTCACGGCGTGACCTCGGCGTACGCCGCCGCCAGCAGCGCGGGGTCCGGCCCCTCGAGCCGGGAGGGCTTGGCGACGTCGTCGAGCACGATGAAGCGGAGCAGGTCGCCGCGCGACTTCTTGTCGACCTTCATCGTCTCGAGCAGCTTCGGCCACGCGGCGGTGCCCGCGGCGTACTGCGTGGGGAGCCCGAGCGTGGTGAGGATCGCCCGGTGGCGGTCCACGACGGCGTCGTCGAGCCGGCCGGCGAGCCGGGCGAGCTCGGCGGCGAACATCATCCCGATCGCCACGGCGGACCCGTGCCGCCACTGGTAGCGCTCGACCTTCTCGATCGCGTGGCCAAGAGTGTGCCCGTAGTTCAAAAACTCGCGTTCGCCGGACTCGCGCAGGTCCGCCGTCACGACCTTCGCCTTCACCGCGATCGCCCGCTCGACCAGCTCGCGGGCGTGCTGCCCGGTCGGTGACGCCGCGCCCTCGGGGTCGGCCTCGATGAGCTCGAGGATGCGCGGGTCGGCGATGAAGCCGGCCTTGACGACCTCCGCGAGGCCGGCGACGTAGTCGTTCACCGGCAGAGTCTCGAGCGTCGCCATGTCGCAGAGGACGCCCGCGGGCGGGTGGAAGGCGCCGACGAGGTTCTTGCCCTCGGCCGTGTTGATGCCGGTCTTGCCGCCCACGGCCGCGTCGACCATCGCCAGCAGCGTGGTCGGCACGTGCACGACGCGCACCCCGCGCAGCCAGGTCGCCGCCACGAACCCGGCGAGGTCGGTGGTGGCGCCGCCTCCGACGCTGACCACCGCGTCCGTCCTCGTGAAGCTCGCCTGCCCGAGCACCGACCAGCAGAACGCCGCGACCTCAGCCGTCTTCGCGTCCTCGCCGTCTGGCGTGTCGAGCACGAAGGCCTCGAGCCCTGCGGCCGCGAGGTCCTCGCGCACGGCGTCCGCCGTGGCGGCCAGCGCGTGCGGGTGGATCACGGCGACCCGGCGCACGCGGTCGCCGAGCAGGCCGCGCAGCTCCCCGAGGAGCCCGCGTCCCACGACGACGTCGTACGGCGCCTCGCCCCCGACGTGGATGCGGGTGGGCCCGCTCATTGCGCGTCCGCCAGCCGGGCCGCGATCTCGTCCGCGACGTGGGCGGGAGCGCGCTTGTCGGTCGGCACCGTCATGGTGGCCACCTCCTCGTAGAAGCCCTTGCGCTGCTCGAGCAGCCGCTGCCACTGCTGGCGCGGGTTGCCGAGCAGGAGCGGGCGGGCCTGGTTGAACCCCACGCGGGCCGCGGCGTCCTCGATGCCGACCACGAGCAGGACGACGGGTGCGGGGGACGCGACGAGGGCCGCGCGGGTGCCGGCGTCGAGCACTGCTCCCCCGCCCAGCGCGAGGACCCCGTCGAACTCCGTGAGGGCGGCCGCGACCGCGGCCCGCTCGAGCTCACGGAAGTGCGCTTCACCCTTCTCGATGAAGAGGTCCGCGACCGTCATGCCGGCCACGGCCTCGACGTCGGAGTCGGTGTCGCGGAAGGGCACCTCGAGCCGGCGGGCGAGCAACTGCCCCACAGTGGTCTTGCCTGCACCGGGCGGGCCGACGACGACAGCACGCGGGCTCATGAAAGCGAGTGCACCCGTCGAGCCGTCAACGGATGCCCAGCCCGTCGAGGTAGGCGGTGGCGTTGCGCCGGGTCTCGCCGACGGAGTCGCCCCCGAACTTCTCCAGCACGGCGTCGGCGAGGACGAGCGCGACCATGGCCTCGGCCACCACGCCCGCGGCCGGCACGGCGCAGACGTCGCTGCGCTGGTGGTGGGCCTTGGTCGCCTCGCCGGTGGCGACGTCGACGGTGTCCAGCGCGCGCGGCACGGTGGCGATCGGCTTCATGGCGGCCCGCACGCGCAGGACCTCACCGGTCGACATGCCCCCCTCGGTGCCGCCCGAGCGCCCGCTGCGGCGCCGGATGCGGCCGTCCTGGCCCGTCTCGATCTCGTCGTGCGCCTTCGACCCGGGCGTCGCAGCGAGGGCGAAGCCGTCGCCGACCTCCACGCCCTTGATCGCCTGGATGCCCATGAGCGCGCCGGCGAGCCGGGCGTCGAGGCGGCGGTCCCAGTGGACGTGGCTGCCGAGGCCGGGCGGCAGCCCGAGGACCGCGACCTCCACGACGCCGCCGAGCGTGTCGCCGTCCTTGTGCGCCCGGTCGATCTCCTCGACCATCGCGGCGCTGGCCGCGGGGTCGAAGCAGCGGACCGGGTCGGCGTCGACCGCCGCCAGGTCGTCCGGGCCCGGCACGACGCCGTCCGGGGCGACCGCGCCGCCGATGCGCACGACGTGGCTGACCACCGTCGCGTCGACGGTCTGGGCGAGGAACGCCTTCGCGACGCGGCCGAGCGCGACCCGGGCCGCGGTCTCGCGGGCCGACGCGCGCTCCAGGATCGGGCGGGCGTCCTCGAAGCCGTACTTCTGCATGCCGACCAGGTCGGCGTGACCGGGGCGGGGCCGGGTCAGCGGCGCGTTGCGGGCCAGCCCCGCGAGCACCTCCGGGTCCACCGGGTCGGCGGACATGACCTGCTCCCACTTGGGCCACTCGGTGTTGCCGACGCGCACGGCGACCGGCCCGCCCTGCGTGACCCCGTGGCGCACGCCGCCGAGCAGCTCGACCTCGTCCTGCTCGAAGGACATGCGAGCGCCGCGGCCGTAGCCGAGCCGGCGCCGGGCCAGGTCATCGGCGAGGTCGCGCGTCGTGACGCGCACCCCCGCGGGAAGCCCTTCGAGGACGGCGAGCAGGGCGGGGCCGTGGGACTCCCCGGCGGTGATCCAGCGCAGCACGGACCGAATCCTCGCACAGCGCGAGGGGCCCGCCCCACGCAAGCGCCGGCCGTCACCCCAGCTTCGCCGCGACCGTCTCGCCCTCGCAGAGGTCCTTCTTGGTGCTGGCGTACGCGATGGTGCCGCAGCTGCCGCCCTCGAGCCGCTCGAGGGTGAAGTCCGTGGCGAAGGCTGCGCCGGGGACGGCGACGTAGGTCTTGCCGGCCACGAGGAACGTCGCGGCCGCGTTGTCCGCCGCCACGGCCACGAGCTTGACGGTGACCGCGGTCGCGGAGGGGCTCGGCGACGGCGTGGTGGCGGGGGCCCCCGTGCCGTCCGGGGACGCGCTCGGCGCCGCGGTGGCGGCCGGGGACGGCACCGGCGAGACGGCGGCGGTCGGGGCCGCGGTCGGAGTCTGCGTCGCGGTCGGGGTGGGCGAGACCGCGGCGACAACCGGCACGAACGGGTTGCGCAGGGCGCTGCCGCCGGCGGTCCGGCCGCTGGTGACGGGGACCTCGGCCGGCTGGGCGTCTCCGCTCGGCGTCGGGGTCGCGGAGGCCACGGCGACCGGGACGTCGAAGGCCGTCTCCAGGTCGGAGTCGTCACCGGTCGTCGCCGACCAGGCGACCGCGGCGACGGCGACCACGAGGGCGCCGCCGCCGGCGACGAGGAAGCCGGGCCGCACCTGCGGCTGGGCGCCGGTGCCTGCACTGCGGGGCATCGAGATGTCCTTCGCTTGCTGGGGCCGGCTCAGCTGGCCGGCGCGGTGGAGGTTCCGGAAGCGCCCGCGGGGGCCGTCGAGCCCGTCACGGCGGCACCCGGCTGGGCGTCGGTCGCGGTCGCGCCGGCCGCTGCCCGGACGAAGACCGAGCCCTGGATCTGGGCCTGCACGGTGCCCGCGGGCACGTCCTCGCCGCTGGCGCTCGCGTCGGCGAGGGAGACCGTCGTCACGAGGAACGCCCGCCCCATCGTCTCCAGCTTGGAGAGCAGGGCGGCCACCTCGAAGTAGTCACCGGTGACGGAAAGGCCGACCGAGACGCTCTGCAGACCGGAGTCCGCGCTCGCGTCCGCAGCGGCGACGGACACGGGCGCCGCCGGCGTGATGCTCACGACGTCGACGCCGGAGGACTTGGCCAGGGCCGAGACACGCCGCACCAGCGCGGGAAGCCCGACCGTGTCCGGCACCTTGCTGCCGATCTCGTCGAGCGCGCGCTGGGCGGCAGGCAGCTCGGCCGCGAGCTTCTTCAGCTCGGCGAGCTGGGTGTGCAGCTGCGCGTTCTGAGCCGTCTGCGCCGTGGCCTCGTCCCGCAGGCCGGACGCCTCGGCGCGCTTCGGGCCCACGAGCAGGAGCCACCCGGCCGCGAGCAGGAGCAGGCCGACAACGACCGTGCCCGCCGTCCACTTGTGGGTGCGGGTCATGTCAGCTTCCCGTCGAGTCGTAGCGGTGGGACAGCGCCTCGGAGGTCACGGTCACCGTCGAGGAGAAGGTGACGACCGTCCGTCCGAGCTGAGGATCGAGGGCAGACGTCGAGTTCGTGAAGAAGGGATCGCTGAACCCGGGCTCGGTGGCCAGGGCGTCGAGCCACCCCGCAACGGCGTTCTGGCTCGTGGCCTTGCCGCTGAACACGATGGAGGCGACGCCCTGCCCGGCCGCGTCCGACGCGCCGGCGCCGGCCCCCGCCTGGACTACGGAGACGTCGGTGAGCCAGACGCCGTTCGGCATCAGCAGGGCGATGTCGCGCAGGTACTGCGACCACCGCACGTCCTGGCCCATCGCCGCGGCGAGCAGCGCCTTCTCCGACTTCAGCTTCGCCTGCACGGCCGGGGCGTCGGCGTACGCCTGCTGCTCGGTCTGCAGCCGCGCGCCCTCGGCCGTGGCCACGGCCAGGTCCTGCCGGGCGTCCGAAACGGAGCCGGCGGTCACGCCGTACGCGGCGATGACGAGCGCGGCGACGACCCCGAGGCCGGCACCGAGGCCGGCCTGCACCTTGCGGAAGCGCTGGCGCTCGACGATCTCCGGGGGTAGCAGGTTGACCCGCGGCAGCGCAGCGGCGAGCGCCGGCGAGACGGCCGCCTCGGTGGGCAGGGACAGGAGCGGGGTCGTCATCACGCAGCTCCGAGAGCGAGGCCGACGGGGACGGTCGACGAGGCCGCGAGCCGGTCGAGGCTGCCGTCGCTGGGAAGGTGCTTGCCGAGCCGGAGCCGCGGGAGCGGCGTCACTGCGTGGACCGGCAGCCGGGTCACGTCGGAGAGCCGCGCCGCGAGGCCCGCGAGGCGGGCCCCGCCACCGCTCAGCAGCAGGTGCGCGATCGGCGCCGAGCCGGTGGACGCGACGTAGTAGTCGAACGACCCGCGGATCTCCGCGACGAGCGCTCCCGTCGCGTCCTCCAGGGCCTGCCGCGCCTGGGCCTGCTCCGCCGTTGCCTCGGCGAAGGCGTCATGCCCGGCGAGGTCCTGCTTGAGCTGCTCGGCCTGCCCGAAGGGCACGCCGAGCCGGTCGGCGACCGCCTCGGTGAGGTGCTGCCCGCCCATGGCGAGGATGCGGACGAAGCGCGGCACCCCTGCCCGGTGAACGAGCACGTTGGTGACGCGGGCGCCGATCTCGACGATCGCCTCCACCGGCGCCTCAGCAGGTGCGTCGTCGGTGGCGACGGAGCCGACCGACCGCAGGACCGCGAACGGTGTGAGGTCCACCGAGGCCGGGACGAGCTTGGCCTGCTGGACGGCCTCGAGCAGGCTGTCGACCATCTGCCGCGAGGCGGCGACGAGCAGGCCGCGCAGGACGCGGGCGCCGGAGGGCGTCTCCACCTCCTCGAGCGGGTGGAAGTCGAGCACGGCCTGGTCGACCGGCATCGGGACGAGGTCCTGGACGTGGAACGCGAGCGAGCCCTTGAGCTCCTCCACCGGCATCCACGGCACCTCGACCTGACGGACGACGACGCGGGAGTTGGCCACGCCCAGGGCGACCCGCTTGCTGGAGAAGTGCGCGCTGCTCCAGAGCTGGCGCAGCGCGGCTGCGACAGCGGCCGGGTCGACGACCTCCCCGTCACGGACGGCGCCGGGCGGGAGGGGGACCTCGCCGAGGCGCTCGAGGGTCGCCCGACCCTTGCTGAACGACATTTCTGCCGCCCGCACGCCGGAGGTCCCGATGTCGAGACCGATGGCTCCAGCCACGTCGCTTCCTTCCCCGGCCGGACCTGGCCGCGCTGCGCACGGAAGTGCACTCGAGAAGAACCTTCGGCGCGGCGGGCGGTCCCTTGAGCGCTCGGCGGGCGCGGGATCGGGTGGTGTGCGCCGCTCAGGCGCCGATGGCCTCGAGGTAGGCCCCGGCCAGCCCGCTGCCGGCGAGGACGCCGATGAGCGCCCCGAGGAGCATGAAGGGGCCGTACGGAAGGGCCGTCTTGCGCGTCGCCTGGCGGCCGGCGAGGAGCACGACGCCCACCACTCCCCCGAGCAGGAAGCCAAGGAACGCCCCCGCGGCCAGCGGCCCCCAGCCGAGCCAGCCGAGGTAGAGGCCGAGCACGCCGGCGAGCTTGACGTCACCGAAGCCCATCCCGGCCGGGTAGGCGAAGGCCAGGGCGAAGTAGCCGCCGTAGAGGATCGCCATCCCCAGCAGGGCGCGCCCGTAGTCCGGCCAGCGGCCGTCGACGAGAGCCGGGACGGCCAGGAGCACGAGGGCAACGACGTACGACGGCAGCACGATCGCGTTGGGCAGCCGCTTCACGTCGAGGTCGATGAGGGCGAGCGCGACGCCGACGGCGCCCAGGTAGAGGAAGGCCGGCAGCTCCCAGGAGGCGCCGAGCCGCGCCCCCAGGACGACGAACACGACGGCCGTGAGCGCCTCGACGAGCGGGTAGCGCGCGCTGATCGGAGCCGCACAGTCGCGGCACCGGCCACGCAGGAGCAGCCAGCTCAGGACCGGGACGTTGTCGCGCGTCCGCACGGCTGCGCCGCACGACGGGCAGTGCGAGGCCGGGGTGACGACGCTCTCGCCGCGCGGCACGCGCCAGACGACGACGTTGAGGAACGAGCCGACGGCGAGGCCGGCCACGGCGAGCAGCAGGAGCAATGCCATAGCCCGGGGCTAGCCTTCCGAGACGAGAGTCGGGTCCCACGAGGTGGCCTCGGGACGCGAGTAGTACGGCGGCGGCTGGTTGGCCAGACGAGCGTCGTAGGAGTAGTTCTTGAGGTAGCCGCTCGCCCCGCCGCCGGTGCCCACCGCCCCGCGGAACTTCTGGACGATGACGCCGCGGACGTTCAGCTTGGTGGCGTCGTTCGCCGACGTGGACATTCCGGCGCCGGCGCTCCAGTTCTCCACGGAGAAGCTGCGGTTGAGCGCGGTGACGGCGGCGTCGATGTAGTGCACGCTGTTGGCCGACGTGAGCATGTTCGATCCGCCGTCGACCGGGTGGTAGACCCACACGAAGCTGTTGGCGACGAGGCCGATGACGTCCGTGCCCGTGATCCCGGAGTCGTACTTCAGGTCACCCGTGACGACGATGTCGTTGGCGGCGGCCACCGTCACCTGGCCCGCGACCGTGCCCTGCACGAAGACGTCTCCCTGGGTGCACGAGTAGTCGTTCGTCTGCACGCCGGTGTCCATGCCCGCCGGCCTCGCCCAGGCATTGGTGCAGCCTGTGCTGCCGGAGGCGTCGACGTAGACCACCGACGGGATCGGGTAGGTCTGCGCGGTGTTCGCGCTGGCGGCGTTGAAGCACCCGGCCTTGGTCGTTCTCGTGTTCGGGCTGTAGACGCTCATCGTCGTGCGGTTGAAGACGACGGTCGTCTCCCCCGTGTAGACACAGCCGTCCGTGCCCGCGGACTGGCGCAGCTTCTCGTTGGTTCCGGGCAGCTCGATGTCCGGGGCGTAGTACGGCGAGAACGCCGGCCGACCGGCGTACTGCGTCAGCGGCGCGCTGTTGCCGTACCAAAGCCGCGACGTGGAGGAAGGAGCCGGCGAAGCCGTGCTGCTCCACCCGGTCTCCACGATGCGGTTGAGGAAGGCGACCGTGCCGCCGATCTTGAGCGCGTCGTTGCTGTGCAGCGGCCCGTCGACGACGTCCCCCGTCGTCCACTCCGGTTCACCCGAGGCGCACAGCCCCGTGATCGTGCGCTGGTCGTAGGACACGACGTTGTTGACGAGGTAGTACGGGGTGTACCGCTCGCCGCTCGTCAGGGTCGTCTGCACGCCGCTGGTGTAGCGGACGTTGGCGCGGCCGATCTGGCTGGAGCCTCGCGGTGTGAAGTAGCGTGCGGCGCAGAGCTCCTCCACCATCCTCGGGTCCGCCCGGTAGGACGTCCGGTTGGTGGAGGGCGCGCCGTCGACGACAGCCGAGGCCGAGTTCTTGTAGGCGCCCGGGTACAGCGCCTCGTACTGCGTGTTCCACAGGTAGTTGAGCAGCGGGTTGCGCCGGTACTCGACGGTCAGCGTGTGCGAGCGCCCGCCCGAGCCGGACGCGCTGGTGCCGGTGACCTGCAGCCGGATGATGCCGTTCTTGGTCGTGTCCGCCGTGGAGCTCAGCAGGCGATACTTGAAGTAGCCACCGGACGTGCCGGTGCCCGGCACGGGCGCGCCGAGGAACGTCTTCGAGGACATTTGTGCTGCGGTCGCAAGAGCGGCGTTCGTCGTCTTCGCGATCTCGTCGTCACGGTAGTAGTTCGAGTTGACGTTCAACCGCGACGTGAACTCGTCGACCCCCGCCTGCGCGGCGGCCACCGCCGACAGGTCGCTCTGGTTCCTGCGCTCCGGGCCCAGGTCGTTGACCACGACGACCATCGCTGCGGACAGGAGCAGGAAGAGCACGACCATCGAGACGGTGACGGTCACCAGGGTGAAGCCGGAGTCGTCGGCGCGGCGGGCACGCGACAGCAGGCGCGGACGCACAGGAGTTCCTCCTCGACGGCTCATGACAGCTTCAGCAGGTTGGGCAGGGTCAGCCGGGTCTGCGCCCGGGCGGGCGTGACGCCCGCGGGCTTGGCCGGCTGGAGGGAGAGGTCGATGGCGACGCTGGCGATGCTCGGCCGGGCCGCGTCGGCCACGGCGCCCGTCGCGTCGGGCGTCACGGCGACGAACTCTTTCATTGCCAGCACGTTCTGCGCGTAGTAGGTGAAGATCGGTCGCCGCGTCCCCGTCGAGTCCGGAGGGTTGACGGTCCCGCGGGCGAGACAGGTGGTCGTGCGGCCACTGGTCCAGGAATACGGCGCCGCCGCCTCCGTCGGCGCGGTCTCCGCCTGCATCAGGCAGCCGGTGCCGGAGTCGACCCAGTACTCCACCTTCACTGGCCGGGGCTTGTCCCATCGCGTGGGACGGTTCGAGGGCTTGGAAAGGCTGGCGTAGAAGACCACCTTGTCCGGCCCGGCGTACGTGAATGCCGGCGTGGCCCCGCCGTCCGGCGACACGGCGACCCGGAGCCGCGCGGTCATGTATCCGAGCGCGATGCGTACGTCCGAGGTCGCGGAGGACCGCGCGGTGGCCTTCCCCACGGACCCCTGAACCGCGATGCTCAGGGCTGTCACTCCGGACAGCACGATCCCGCCGACGAACATCGCGACGACGAGCTCGGCAAGGGTAATGCCGGAATCGCCGTTCGGTCGACGTCGCCGGAGCAGTTGGAGGAGGGTCATGGCAGGACCACCGGGTTCCCGACCGTCGAAGCGGTCGGGAACTGCCGTGGCGCGACGACCACCTGCGCGGTCGACGTAGGGGGTGCGCTCGTCGCGGTGGTGACGACGCGCCACGTCGTGGTGCCCGCCGGCAGGGCGATCCGGTAGGTGCCCGGAGTCGACGCGTCCTCGGTGAGGGCCCACTGCTCGCTCGCGCATCCGGTCCCTGTGTTCTGCAGCCATACGCGGTTGGCGCCTGTGACGCCCGGAGGACGCACGAGCAGATCGACGAGCTGCAGGGTGGCCGGGGTCGTCGCCCCCTCGTTCACCCGCTGCAGCCCCGTGGTGGCACTGGTGGCCGGGGCACCCGGCGTGCAGGTCCCGGCCCAGGCTGTGTAGCGATCCGGGAAGAGCGCGGTCGCGACCCGAGGCCGTGCCTGGACCGTCGGGTCAGCCGACGATCCCCAAGACACGCAGCTGATCGGCGGCGTCGGCGCGTTCGTGCAGTCGGGGAAGGAACGAACGGGCGACGTCGTCCAGATAGTGCTCTGCATCGTGAGGCCGAGGGAGGACGGCACCGGGAAGCCGTTGGCCGAGCGCAGGGTGACGGCGAGCGACCCGCTCGGGGCGTACGTGTCCACCGTCATGCGGCCGACCTCGCCCCTCGCAGCGCTCACCCCGGACGAGCCCGCGGTCCACGTCGCCTGCCCGTCACGATTGACGTAGCCGGACTTGGACACCGACGGGTAGTAGGACGTGTCCGCCGCGACACCGGTGAAGACGGCGCATCCGTCGAGCCCCGTCAGCCGGCTCAGCCCGTTCCCGAGGGTCACCAGCGCGTCGGACACAAGCGTTCCCGCGGGTGTCCGCACCAGTACGGCGATCGTCGCCTTCGTGGCGTCCAGCGCGTCGGCACCGAGGCCGACCGCCTCGAGCGTCTCCATGCGTACCGGCTTCTCCGACCGCATGCCGGGCCACGTCACTTCGACGGTGACCAGCTTGTAGGCGAGGGTGGAGCTTGACGACGTGCAGAGCGAGCCGGACGCTCCGGAGGAGACGAAGTTCGCGTTCTGCCGCACGGTGTATGTCGTCCCGTTGACGGTCGAGCTGCTGGTGACCAGTCCGTCGGGGATGTCAACCGCCTTGCTCGCCCGGACCGCCTCGATCTGCTGCGAGGCCAGACTCGACGCGACGGAACGGTTGTCGTTCGCCTTGGTCACGGCCAGGATCCCGATCAGGAGCGACGCGGTGATCGAGGCGAGCAGCGCAAAGATCACGAGCGACAGCACGGCCTCGACGAGGGTGAACCCGTCGTCACGCCGCAGCCGGGAGAGCACGCGCGACATCCCTTCGTCCGTGGTCACGAGATGTGTGTCGGTCGGATCCGCGGCGGCTTGAGGGCCGCGGAACGCGAAGAAGGGGTGGCCGCCGAAGCGGCCACCCCTCCTGCGAGCGGTGACGATTAGTTGACGCCGGTGCAGGTCGTGAGCTTCTTCAGGCCCTGCGTGCTGCTGTAGGTCCAGATCGCGCTGTCCGAGGTCTTGACAGCGACGCACCAGTTGTCAGCGGCGTCGACGTGCGTTGAGGAGTCGATGACGTTGCCGGAGCTGAGCTTGCCGGTCGTGGTCCACGCCGGGGTCGACGCGCCGGTGCCGGTCTCGGTGGCGGTCCACGAGCCGCTCGAGCCGGTCACGTTGAGCTTGGCCGGGCCGTCCACGAAGTAGGCGGCGACCTCCTTGCTGAGGCTCGTGACGTCGGACTTCGCCGAGGTCTCGCGCGCCTTGCTCTTCTGCGAGAGGAAGACCGGGATCGCGATCGCGGCGAGGATGCCGATGATGATCATGACGACGAGGAGCTCGATGAGCGTGAAGCCCGAGTCCTTCTTCTCCTGCGCGTTGCGGAGACGAGCGAGCATTGGGGTTCCTTCCCAGAGGACCGTGCGTGAGCTGCCCCGCCGGTCCCTCGCGGCACCATGTCGGTGCCGGCCGAGGCGTCAGGGACGCAGCGGGTCGCCGTGACCCCTGACTTGGCTCCCACCTGGGTGGGGCGCCCCTTCTGGCCGGTGCAGCTCGTTGACACAAAGGTCATCGGTTCCGGGGAGGTCGGGTTTAGCCCCTTGGGCCAACAGTTTCGACGGTCCGGTCACGCGGCCACGCGCGCAGCGCGACGTCGAACGAACGCACCAGCGAGTCGAACGAGCGGTCGACGTCCTGCGGCAGGCCGAACCCGCCGGCCTGCTCGAGAGAGACGAAGCCGTGCAGCGCGCTGCGCAGCCCGCGGGTCGCGTCCACGGCGTCGTCGCCGTCCAGGCCGTAGCCCCGCAGCGCCGCGAAGATCGTTCCGACCGCCCGCTCCCCCGCCGCCACGTGGACGGGGTCCTCGGGGTCGGGCGCTCGCTGTGCCGCCGCGTAGCGGCCAGGGTGCCGCCGCGCGTAGGAGCGGTAGGCCACCGCGACGGCGAGGAGCGCGTCCAGCCCGGCTCGGCCGGCGGCGGCGTCGGCCAGCTGCGCCGCGAGCTCTGCGGTCGCGAGCGCGCCCAGCTGCTGACGTACGTCGTCGAGGCCCTTGACGTGCTTGTAGAGGCTGGGAAGGGCGACCCCGAGCCGCTGTGCGAGGAGGGCGAGCGTGAGGCGGTCGAGGCCGGCCTCGTCCGCGAGGACGGCGGCCTCCTCGACCACCCGGCCCGGGGTGAGGCCGGCCCTAGGCACGCGCCGACGCCCTTGCGGCGAGTGCGGCGACCGCCGGGCCGACGAGCTCGGGACGCTCCGCTGCCGGGTAGTGCCCCGCCCCCGGCACCATGAGCAGCTCGCCGTGCAGCGCCTCGGCGACCCAGGCGGCCTCGGCCTCGGGGTCGCGCCAGTCGGGGTCCTTGTCGCCCATGACGACGAGGACCGGCGCCGCCACCTGCCCCAGGCGCGCCTCGGCCGGCGCGTGGCTCGTGCGGGTCGTCGCGGCGAACGCCCGCCAGGCGCCCGGACGGCGCTGGGCGGCGGCGATGCCCCGCAGGTGGTCGGAGAGGTCGGCCGGCGGCCGCGTCGGGTAGAGCTTGCGGTGGTAGGCCCGCCACACGCTGGGGCCCCACGGCCGGAGCAGGGCGAGCCGCAGCGCCAGCCTCGTCAGGTGGCCGGCGGCGGGGTCGCGGACGAACGGGCCGGCCAGGACGAGGCCAGACACGGCTGCCGGCGCCTCCGCCGCAGCCCAGACCGCCGCGCCCGCGCCCATCGAGCTGCCCACCAGGACTGCGGGGCCGCCGAGGTGCTCGACGAGCGCGAGCGCGTCGCCGCCGGCCGCGACGTCGTCGAAGCGGTCGAAGCTCACGTCGCTGTCGCCGTGGCCGCGCAGGTCCATCGTCGCAACCCGGAAGCCCGCCTCGACCAGCTGCGGGACGAGGAACCGGTAGGCCGAGCGCAGGTCGCCCATCCCGGGCAGGCAGACCACGAGTGGGCCGGCCCCCACCACGTCGTACGCGATGCGGCCGGTGCCGCGGTCGAGGTAGCTAGGCGTCATAGCCGAAAAGCTAATGCTCTTAGCTCACCGGGTCAAGCGGCTTCCGAAGCTTGCGGGCCGCCACGGCTCGGCGCACCCGGCCGGTGCCGACGCCGAGGAGGACGAGCAGCGCCAGGACGCCCAGGACGGCGCCCAGGCCCATCGCGTCGAGCGCGTCCGCGAGCGCGCCCTGGACGCGGCCGGCGGCCCGCACCACCGGGTCGCCGTCGAGGTCCCCACCGAGCACGCGCAGCTCGTACCAGCCGTAGTAGGCGACGTAGGCCCCCGACACCAGCGCGACCGCGCCGCCCGCCCGACTGACGAAGGGCGCCGCCGCCCGCATCCGGCGTACGAGCCAGGAGCGGGCTTGCGCGACCGCGACCGCGACGGTGGCGACGACCGCGCCCATGCCGAGGGCGTACGCGAGGAAGAGCGCGACTCCCTCGACGAGGGAGCCGGCCCGCAGGCTGCTCACGACGATCGCGAGGAACGGGCCGACGGTGCAGCCGAGCGAGGCGGCCGCGAACGCGACGCCGAGGCCCACCGTCGCCGGGAACGAGCCGTCCACCCGGAAGCCGCCGCGTGCCCGGACACCGCGCAGGCGCAGGCTGCGGCCGAGCAGCAGCCAGACGCCGAGCAGGGCGCAGGCCGCGCCGAGCGTCACCGTGAGCCAGGGCAGCCGCTGCTGCACCGGCCCGGCCACCGGGCGCAGCGCCAGCCCGAAGACCCCGAAGGCGGCGACGAAGCCGAGCGTCATCGCGGCCGCGAAGCGCAGCGCCTGCCCGGTGGCCGCGGCGCGCGACCGGCCCGGCGCGTCCGCGAGCACCAGCGAGAGGTACGCCGGCAGCAGCGCGAAGCCGCAGGGGTTCAGCGCCGCGAGCATCCCGGCCGCGGCGGCGAGCGCGAGCGGGGCGTCCGTCATGCGAGCCTCTGCCTCAGCCGGCCAGCGCGTCGACGCGGCCGGCGATCTCGTCGGGGTCGAGCGTGCCCCGGAACACCACCTGCCCGTCCGCGTCGAGCATGACGAACGTGCTCTGCTCGACCACCTCGAAGCGCTTCCAGAGCTCGCCCGGCTCGTCGGAGAGGTGGGGGATGGCGGAGATCTTCGCCATCTCCACGAAGGCGGGCATGTTGGCGGCCTTGTCCAGCCCGGCGACCCCGACGAGGTTGACGTCGTCCCCGTGGGCAGTGATCGCCTCGCGGACGCCGGGCGCCTGCATCAGGCAGGTCGGGCACCAGGGCGCCCAGAACCAGAGCACCGTCGGCTTGCCGCGCAGCGAGGCGCCGGAGAAAGCCGCGCCGTCGAGGGTCGTGGCAGCGAAGTCGAGCGCCCCGCCCGGTGCGGCGGCGGGCTGCGAAGTGCTGCCGGGGGCGGGGGTGCGGCCGGCGGCCGGGGCGCTGCTCGCGGCTGAGGTGCCGGCACCCGCCGGCGGGGCCGGGGCCGCCGACGGCTCGGCCGTGCCGCCGCACCCCGCGAGCGCGCTTCCGGCGGCCACGAGCGGGACGAGCCAACGACGTGCCACGGGGTGCCTCCTCGCCTCGGGCCGCGTACGTCCTCGCGACCTCGTGTCCCATTGCGCCCTCTCGGGGAGTCGAGCGGAAGCCGCTTCGGCCTTACGGGTCGGTGACGTCGGGCGGTGCGAGGATGCGCCGGTGGCCGCGTTCGAGCCCTCGGAGCTGTGGGACCCGGCCGTGCGACGCGACCGGCACGCGTTCTACGCACGGGTGCGCGCGCCCGGTGGGCCGGTGCCCCAGATCGACCCGGCGAGCGGGCGTCGCTTCTTGGTGGTCGCTCGGCACGCGGACGTCCGCCAGGGCCTGCTCTCCCCCGGCCTCGGCCACGAGGCGTGGCGCCACGACCCGTGCGGCCCGCCCCCGCCGAGCCCGGACACGCTGACCGAGGCGGAGTGGATCGGCGCCCGCCAGCTCATCTCCGTGGACCCGCCGGACCACACAAGGCTGCGGCGGCTGGTCAGCGGGGCCTTCACGCCACGGATGGTCGCGGGGCTCGAGCCCGCGATCCGCGAGCTCGTCGACCGGCTGCTCGCGGACGTCCGCGCGCGTGGCTCCGCCGACGGTGTACGCGACCTAGCCGACCCGGTGCCGGTCAACGTCATCGCCCAGCTCGTTGGTGTGCCCGAGCGGGACCGGGCGCGCTTCCGGCAGTGCTCGGCCGCGATCGTCTCCGGCGGGCCGGACAACCCGGAGGCGACCGTCGCCCTGGGCCGCTACGTCGACGAGCTGGCGGCTCGGCGACGGGCCGACCCGCAGGACGACCTGCTGTCGGCGCTGGTAGCGCAGGAGACGACGGGTGACGCGCTCGACCGCTCCGAGCTCGTCGCCATGGTCGTCCTGCTGCTGGTGGCCCGCCAGGAGACCACCGTCGACGTCGTCGTCAACGGCCTCGCCGCGCTGCTGCCCCATCCCGAGCAGTGGGAGGCGCTGCGCGCGGACCCTTCCCTCGCGGCGGCGGTCGTCGAGGAGACCGTGAGGTACGACGGGCCCGTCGAGATCGCTCCTCCGCGGCACGCCCTCACCGACGTCGAGCTGGGCGGCGGCGTGATCCCCGCGCTCGACCTCGTCGCGCTGTCGATCCTCGGCGCCGACCACGACCCGGAGGTCTTCGCCGACCCCGAGCGCTTCGACATCTTCCGTCCCCACGTGCGCCACCACATCGGCTTCGGCTCCGGGATCCACTTCTGCCTGGGCGCACCGCTGGCGCGGCTCGAGGCGCGCGTCGTCTTCGAGCAGGTCGCCGAGCAACTGCCCGGGCTCGCTCTACTGGCCGACCCGGCCCCGCTGCGCGAGTCCGGCCCCCGCCTGCGCGAGCTGCCGCTGACGGTGTGACCCGTCAGCCGGGTTCCGGTCCGGTCGCGACGGGGCGGTCGGGCAGCGTCGCGTACTGCGACCACGAGCCGGGGTAGAGCGCCACGTCCTCGTAGCCCGCGACCGCCAGCGCGGCGATCTCGTGCGCGGCGGTCACCCCCGAACCGCAGTAGACGCCGATCGGCCTGCCCGCTGCGGCGCCGAGGGCGGCGAAGCGCTCGGCCAGCTCGGCCGGCGACCGGAAGCGCCCGTCCGCGCCGAGGCTCTCGAGGTACGGCGCGCTGACCGCGCCGGGGATGTGCCCCGGCTTCGGGTCGACCGAGACGACGTCGCCGCGGTAGCGCTCCGCCGCCCGGGCGTCGAGCAGCAGCCCGCCCTCCGTGACGAGCCGCGCGGCCGCGTCGGCGTCGAGTGTCGGCAGCCGGCCCGCGGTGAGCGTCACGTCCCCGCGCTCGGGGACGGGAGCCGGGCCGGCCTCCAGCGGATGCCCGGCCGCCCTCCACGCGGGCAGCCCGCCGTCGAGCAGCCGGACGTCGCCGTGCCCCGCCCAGCGCAGCAGCCACCAGGCCCGGGCCGCGGCGCCGCTGCCGCCGTCGTACGCCACGACCGGCACTCCGGCGCGCAGCCCCCACGAGCGCGCGGCCTCCTGCAGGGCCGACCGTGTCGGCAGCGGGTGCCGGCCCACGCCCTCGCCGGGTGCGGCGGACAGCTCGGTGTCCAGGTCGACGTAGACCGCGCCGGGGACGTGCCCGGCCTCGAACTCCTCGCGCCCGGGCGGGCCGCCGAGTGCCCAGCGCACGTCGAGCAGGCGCACGTCGCCGCGGTGCGACGGAAGGACACGGGCGGCCAGCTCCTCGACCGAGATCAACACGCTCATGCGTGCATCGTCGCACCCTGCGGTACGGCTACCCGCCCGCCGTGACGCGCAGGCCGCCCACCGGCATCACGAGGTGCAGCGGCTGCCGGTCCAGGTCCCGCGCCCCTTCCGCCGCGGTGACCCCGACCCGTGCGGCGAAGCGGGACGGCGTCGGCTCCAGGCGGCCGGTCCCGTCGACGAGGTCTCCCGCGTCCACCTGCGCGGGCGACTCGCCACCGGCGATGCGCAGCTGGACCCAGAGGCGGTCGGACTGGCCGGGCAGCCGCCGCACCTGCGGCGGAGCCTGCACCCAGAAGCCCTCGTCGGCGGGCACGGCGAGCACACGGGCCCCGACGAGGCGGACCTCGGTAGTCGTCGCCCGTGGCTGCGGCGGCGTCGGCGCCGCGAGCACCGGCAGCATCCCGGGAGAGGGCGCAGGAGCGGCCTGCTGCACGGGCTCGGGCGACCGGTCGGCCGCGAAGGCGCCGGCCACGACGGCACCTGCCACCACCGCCGCCACGGTGACGTTGCGCGGCCGGAGCGCCCGGCGGGTGGCCGTCCGCCACCAGGGCGGCGGCCCGTCGACCGACGCGAGCGGGGCGGCCCCCGGGACCAGCCACCCGGCGGGCAGCCGCCGGGCGGAGAGCGGCTCCGCGAGGCGGGCGCAGGCCTCGCACTCGGCGAGATGCGCGACGGCCCGGGTCTCGCGCAGGCGGCGCTGGTCGGACGCGGACAGGGCGACGAGGACGGGACGGCAGCGCGGCGTGGGGAGCCGCACGCGCTGCGCCGCCAGCACGTAGTTGACCCGCAGCTGGGCACGGGTCCGCGCGAGCCGCGCGGCCAGTGCCGTCGGAGAGGTCTCGTCCCCGGCGATCGCCGAGAGCGGCTCCTCCTCCACGTCGTGCCGGAGCAGCGCCTCCTGGTCGCGAAGGGGGAGGCCCGCGAGCGCTTCGGCCAGGATCCGTGCGCGGTCGGCCCGTTCGGCGACGTCGTGGGGGGCGCGTGGCTGCTCGGGCACGGGGATCCGGTCGTACGCCCGACCGGCCGCCGCCACGGCGCGCAGCTGGGAGAGGGCGAGGTTGCGTGCGGTCACGAGCGCGAACGCCGCGACCGACTCCTCACCGAGCCGGTCGCGTGCCGCCCAGGTCCGCGCCAGCGCCTCTTGCACGACGTCGTCGAGGTCGACCTCGGCGCTGCGGTCGCGCAGGTAGCCCAGCAGGAACGCGCGCAGCCGGCCGGACAGCTCGGCGACCCCAGCAGCGCTCCAGGCTTCCTCGGACATGTGTCCTCCCTGCCCGATAGGAGCCCGGGCACACGGAAGCGGTGGCCGGACGTCCGGCCACCGCTCCTCGTGCCTGGCTCAGCGGCGCGTGGTGCCCGCGTCGACGTCGCCCTCGAGCTCGATGCGCTCCTTGCGCACGTCACCGGTGACCGTCTCGTCGACCGTCTCGCTCTCCACGTCGAGCCGCACGCGCTCGACGGGGACGGCCTCGGTCGTGACGACCGGGCGCTCGGCGTGCAGGACGACCTCGTGCTCCTCCTCGCTGATCGCGGGGCCGGAGGTGGCGCGGTCGTAGTTCTCGTCGGTGATCGGCTCGGTCACGAGCGTCGCGCGCTCGGTGGTGACCGGCACCGTGACCGTCTGCTGCTCGGTCTCGACCCACTTGCGCAGCCGGGCGCGGCCCGCGGTGACCGTCTCCTTGCCGGCCCGCAGCCGCTCCTCCGAGCGCGTCATCGCGTCGTCCGTCGTCGGGCCGGAGGTGTCGTGCCCGACTGTGCCCGCCTCGTCGTAGCCCGCCCGGCCCTCGGTCGCGGCGAAGCCTTCGGTGCCGGTGTAGCCCTCGGTGCGCTCGGTGCCGGCGTAGCCCTCGGTGCCGCCGGCGTACCCGGCAGTGCCCGTCTGCTGCACGCCGTAGTAGCGGAACAGCTCGCCCTCCTCGGCCTCGGACAGGTGCCCGCCCTCGGGGTCGACGTTGGGCGCGTCCTTGATCTGGTCCTTCGTGTAGGGCACCCGCACCTCGTCACCCGTGGTGCTCGCCTCGGCGAGCGGGACGAAGGTCTCCTTGGTGCTGAACAGACCGGTGTGCACCGTCAGCCACTCGGGCTGCCCCGTCTGGTCGTCGAGGTAGACCTGGCCGATCTTGCCGATCTTCTCGCCGTCGCTGCCGTACAGCGTCCCGCCGATGACGCCGGAGATGTCGGTCGTTCCGATCATGGGTGTCCGTCCTTCCGTGCTGTGGGGTCTCGTGCCGGAGCGGGCCTCCCGCTCGACGGCTCCCGTCGCGACTGTCCGCGACTCGCGATCTCGTGACGGAGGTGTCGATCCCCGACACGTCAGCGCGAAAAACCGGAAAAACCCGACTGATCTCGCGTCATGGACGCGGGACCAACGCGTTGCCAGCGCAATCGGCTACGCACGGTCCTGCGGAAGTCACTCCGCGACGACGAAGGGCCGGCCCGCACCCGTGCGGGTGCGAGCCGGCCCCGTGGTGGGCGTCCAGGTGAGCTCGTCAGCGCCGGAAGCTGGACACGAGGCGCCCGAGCTCGTCGGTCAGCTCGGCCAGCTCGGCGGCGGTCCGCTGCGCCTGCCCGGCACGCTCGTCGGTCGAGGACGCCGCCGCCGCCACGTCGGCGATGCCGGCCGCGATCTGGGTCGCCGCGTCGCGGGTGCCGGCCATCTGCTGCTGCATGCCGGCCGTCGTCGCCGTCTGCTCCTCGACGGCGCCGGCGATGTTGGTCTGGAAGCTGTCGATCGACGCGATGACCTCGCCCATCCGCGTGATGGCCGCCGTGACCTCGCCGGTCTCCTCCTGGATGGCGCCGACGCGGCGGCTGATGTCGTCCGTCGCGCGGGCGGTCTCGGTCGCCAGCTCCTTCACCTCGTTCGCGACGACCGCGAACCCCTTGCCGGCCTCACCCGCGCGGGCCGCCTCGATGGTCGCGTTGAGCGCGAGGAGCTTGGTCTGCTCGGCGATGGAGGTGATCGCCTTGACCACCTCGTCGATCCGGGCGCTCGAGGTCGCGAGCTTGTCGACCGTCACCGTGGTGCGCTCGACGGTCCGCACCGCGTCGCCCGCGACCGCCGCCGCCTCCGCCGCGTTGCGCGAGATCTCGGTGATCGAGGACGACATCTCCTCGGCCCCCATCGTCAGCTCGTGGACGTTGGCGCTCACGTCGCGAGCGGCGCCCTCGGCCTGCGCCGCGTGCTCGGCCGAACGGTTCGCCGCCCGGCCGAGGTCCTCGGCGATCGTGCCGACTTCAGCGCCGCTCGCCTGCAGCTTCGCCGCGACCCGCGCCACGCCGTCGACGGTGGTGGCGACCTTGGCCACGAAGGCGTTGAAGGCGCGCGCCAGCTGCCCGGCCTCCCCCGGCTCGTCCTCGTCGAGCCGAGCCGTGAGGTCGCCGTCGCCGTCCGAGACCGCGCGCAGCCGCTCGTGGAGCCGCTCGAGCGGGCGCGCCATGCGGGCGCCGACGAGCCCCGCGACGACGGCGGCCACGACGGCGACGAGCAGTGCCGCGACGACGAGCGACAGGATCAGGCCGCGCGTCCCGTCCGCCACGTCCTTGTCCACCGTCGCAAAGTCGCTGTCCTGGGAGTCGACGAGGATCACCCAGTCCCAGGGCTGGTAGTAGCTCACGCGGATGGTGTGGCCGCCCGTCGCTCCGTCGCGGTAGGCCACGGTCGCCAGCTCCCCCGCGTCGAGGGTCGCGCCCGCGGCCACGGCGTCGGCGAGGTACTTCTTCCCGTCGGCGTCCGCGACCGTCAGCGGATCCGTGCCCTCCGGCCAGGTGCTCATCATGACCTTGCCGAGCCGGTCCCCGCTGCCGCCGACGATGGCGACCGTGCCGTGCTCGCCCGCCTTCGCCTGCATGAGGGCCTCCCGCAGCGTGGGGATGCTCTCTTGCTTGGCCCCGACGTACAGCATGCCGACGACGCGGCCGCGCTCGTCCTTCAGCGGCTCGTAGACCGCGACGTAGTAGCTGTCGACGACGAAGGCGATGCCGCGGTAGGTCTTGCCCGCCGTGACGGTCGAGACGACCGCGTTGGGCTTGCCGTCGGCGCCGACGGCCGGGATATAGGTGCCGATCGCGCGCTTGCCGTCCTTGCCCAGGACATTGGTGGCGACGCGGAGCATACCGCCGTCGGGCATGCGCTGGAAGATCGTCGCCGTCCCGCCGACGAGGCGCTTGACCTCGTCGACGACCGGCGTGGCCCGGTCGGCGTCGGTGTTCTGCCCGAGCCAGGTGTCCCCGGCGACCGCGCGCGGCAGCCGGACCCGCTCCTGCTCCTGGGTCACCTGGTTCTTCGCGTCCCAGGTGACCGTGCCCCCGCCGGTGCCGAACCCGCCGGCCCGGCGCAGCACGTCGCTCGCCACCCGCAGGTCGCTGTCGAGCTTGAGGCTGGTCAGGTCGCCCTGGGTCGACACGACGTCGTAGACGCCGTCGGCCACCCGGTCGAGCTGCTGGTCGGTGAGCCCCGCGACCTCGTCGCGGACGTCAGCCCCCATGCCCCCGGCCTGCAGCGCGCCGAATGCGGTCAGCACGACAGACGTCAGTACGGTCCCCCCGACCAGCAGGGCGGTGACCCGGAAGCGGATGCCCCGCCGGGCGCGGGCGCGCAGAGTGCTCATGGCTCGGGTGTCGGGCTTCTAGAGCCGTTGCCTGAAGCACAGGGCACCGCCTTTCACCCACCCGGTCTAATGGACCGGTGCGCATCTCCCGCGGCCCCGCCCTGTCGGCGCTGATCGCCCTGGCCGTCGCGACCGGAGCTCCCGGCGGGGTCTCGGCCGCCGAGCGGCCACCGGCCCCGCTCCCGCTGGACGGGCGGCGCATCGTGCTCGACCCCGGGCACAATGGCGCCAACGCCCGCCACCCCGAGATCATCAACCGGCTGGTGGAAGCCGGGGGCTTCAAGAAGCCGTGCAACACCACGGGGACTTCTACCAACGCCGGCTACGCCGAACATGCGTTCACCTATGACGTGGCCGTGCGCGCGGCGGGCATCCTGCGCGGCCTCGGCGCCACTGTCACGCTGACCCGCCCGGACGACAAGGGCGTGGGCCCATGCGTGGACCGCCGCGCCCGGATCGCCAACTCCCGCCGGGCCGAGGTCGTGGTCTCGATCCACGCCGACGGGGCATCCGCACGGGCCCGGGGCTTCCATGTGATCGAGCCCGCGCTCGCCCCGGACAAGGGCAACCGCAGGATCCTCACCTCCTCCGACGGCCTGGCCCGCGCGCTGCGCGCGTCGTTCTCCTCGGTCACCGGGCTGCCCCGCGCCACCTACCCGGGGGGCATCAGGGAGCCGGGCCTGGCCCGCCGTTCCGACCTTGCCGGGCTCAACCTCGCCCGTCAGCCCGCAGCGATGATCGAGTGCGGCAACATGCGCAACTCCACCGATGCGCGATTCCTGAGCTCAGGTTCAGGTCGTGGCAAGGTCGCGCGGGCAGTGGCCGAGGGCGTGCTGGCGTACCTCGGCGCGGAGCGCTAGCGAGACCCATGGCGGGAGGCTCCGCACCGTCCTGGTGGGGAGCCTCTCGCCGTCGGCCGGCGACCGTGCCATGTCAAGCCGAGCAGACCAGGCGCAGCCGCCCTCCACGGTGCTCATGGCGCTGGGCTACGTCGTCGGGCACAGCTCGTTGCGGACGTCGACCACTCCGGGAGTGCTTCTCACGGCCTCGCTCACGGCCTGCTTGCCGCTCCACGACCCGATGGTCCCCGAGACGACGACCAGCCCGTCCCGGACGTCCACCTCGAGGTCAGCAGGCACGCCGTCGACGGCTGCCCGGACCTTGTCCACCACGTCCGCCTTGAGGTCGGCGTCCGGGAGCGAGCCGATCAACGGCTGAGCCAGCACGGCGTACTCCAACGCCGGGTCCTCGTCGGACCAGGGGGTCAGGGACACGGTTCCTCCTCCTGCTTCTCCCGCGGCGACGGTGAGCGCGCCACAGGCGCTCGAAGCCTGCCTTGCCGCGCGGGGGCTCGGCTACTCGATCATTTCGATGACGATGTCTTGACGGCTCTGTTGCGAGGCGCAGACCCCATGGCGGCGTTGCCTCGCCGGCCACGATGCTGCCGACGCCCGTGCGGAGGACGTGGTGGCTCCGGGCGCCTGGTCGCAGGGCGACGTTCCTGTTGCGGCCGCCCCCCGGCGTGCACCGTCGCCCTCCCTGAGGCTGTCACGGAATCGACCGAGCCTCGCACGTCCGATCGCAACACACGGTGGACACGCTGAGCCGCAGGAGACCGGGGACCCCGACCGGCGCGACCCGTCCTGGAGGCCGAGTGTTCAAATTCTGGTCCTGGTACATGAGCGGGCTCGAGAGCGCGCTGAATGCCGAACACGGCAACGTGGCGCGCGACGGTGCAAGCAGCGATGAGGGCCACAGTCGCACGGCGTCGGCGGACGAGTCCCTTCGCCGTTCCGCGCTGCAATCACTCGCGGCCGACCGCCGCCTCCGTGGCTGCGACATCTCCCTCCAGGCCCTGACCGGGGTCGTCGTGCTCGAAGGAGAAGTGCCCGACGCCGAGACCGCCCGGGCGGCGGGGCTCGCGGCTTGGCGTGCCACGGGGGTCCGTGACGTGTGCAACTGCTTGCAGCCGCGTACGCGGAAGAGCGTCCGGCCGTCCTGAGGCGGTCCGGCGCTGCGACGAGCTCGATCCGCTCCTCCGGCCCGGCCTGCCGGGCGACGCCAGCCCCTATCGCTGCAACACGGACCGAAGGTCCTGGACCTGCTGGGCAGGTACCGGGCTCCAATGGGTGTTCGACGTGCGGGACGAGGCTGCGTCCGGCGGGAGGCCGAGCCGGCAGCGGCCGTAGTGAGGCTTCCCGGTGGCGCTCCTCAGCCCGCGTCGCGAGCCTCCGCGCCGGCCTCCTCGGCGCTCATGGGCTGCCCGGCCGGCATCGGGGGCGACTCCGGTCCGGGAACGGTGTCGGCGAGCTGCAGGCGGGCGTACCGGACGGCAACAGCCACTGCCCCGACGAGCGGGACCGCCAGGAACGCGCCCACCACGCCCCGCAGCGTGCCGCCGGCGGTGACGGCGAGGATGACCACGGCCGGGTGCAGGTCGAGCGAGCGGCCGACGAGGACCGGCTGCAGGACGTTGCCCTCGAGCTGCTGCACGACCAGCACGATCCCGACGACGATCAGGGCGGTCACCAACCCGTCGGACACCAGCGCCACGAGTGCCGCGAGGGCACCGGTCACGACCGCCCCGACGATCGGGATGAACGCGCCGAAGAAGACCAGGACGGCCAGCGGCAGGGCGAGGGGCACGCCCAGCACGACGAGCCCGAGTCCGATGAAGACTGCGTCGACGAGGCCGACCGCGGCTTGCGCCCGGACGAACCCCGAGAGCATCGTCCAGACCCGGCCGCACAGCTCGGCGACGTGCGGCCCGGCGCGCGGGCCGGACAGGCCCGCGAGCCAGGGGACGAACCGGGGGCCGTCCTTGAGGTAGAAGAAGCACAGGACGACCGCAAGGAACGCCGTGAGCAAGGCCGACCCGGCGGCCGCGGCGCCCGACAGCACGCGCGCCGCCACGGTCTGCGCGTTCGCCTGCAACCGTCCCACCACGTCACTGACCGCGCCGCCGAGCTGCTCGTCGTCCAGGTTCAGCGGCGGGCCTTCGAGGTAGCCCTGCACCTGCTCCAACCCGCCGGTGACCGAGTCGGCGAGCTCCTGGGTCTCGTCGACGACCCGAGGCGCGAGCGCGGCGCCCAGCCCGACGAGCACGACGACGGCCGCCAGCAGGACCCCGAGCGCAGCCAGCGCGGGAGGCACGGAATGCCGGCGCAGCACATTCGTCGCAGGCCACAGGACCGCGGCGAGGAAGAGCCCGAGCAGCGCCGGGAGCAGGACCATCCACAGCACCCCGAGCGCCCAGGCCAGCACCGCCAGCCCTGCCGCGATGACCAGCAGCCGCAGGCTCCACAGCGCGACCCGCCCCAAAGCCACGGCGAGCACCGTGTCCCGGCGCGCTGCGGAGGGCTCACTCACGGGGGCTGCCCACCCGCTGGGCGAGCAATGCGGCCTCACCCGCCTGCCCGCTCACCGCACCACCCCCGACACACCCTCGAGGGCGGAGCGGTCGCCGGCCTTGCTCGCCGGGATGACGCTGAGCGTCCCGTCGCTCTCCAGGACGACCGCCGCGACGCTCGACAGGTCGCCGGAACCGGAGGCGCGCACCGCCTGGCGCACCTCGTCCAGCGTCACCCGCTGCGCGCGCAGCGCGGCCTGCAACGGAGCACCGTCCAGGAGCAGCAGCGTGGGACGCGCCGTGACGACCGGGCGGCCACCGGGAAGCCGCACCGTCGTCCACGCCACCAGGAACTGCAGGGCCGCGAGCAAGGCGAGCGCCACAGCGCCCTCGGCCCACGACACGTCCGCGTTGAGCAGGATCGTCGCGAGCGTGGAACCGAGGGCCACCGTCACGATCAGGTCGAACGCGTTCAGCTTGGCCAGTGTCCGCTTGCCCGACGCCCGCAGAACCAGCACGACGGTGGCGTACGCCGCAGCGCCCACCGCCAGCACTCGCCCCAGATCGGACCACGTGTCGAACCACATGCTGCATCCGCCTCCCGCTCGGCACCTGGCGCGGGCGTACCCGCCAAGACCCCGAAGGACCGCCGAGCCCGGATTCGTCACGAACCCGACACGTCGCCGAGCGCCATCCCGGCCTGAAGAGGTTCAGGTCGACTTCGTGTCGCCTGTGACCTTCGGGCGTTGACTCGTGCGCCTGGGCACCACCGCGCAGCAGCTCTGGCAGGACTGGACCGCTCAGTGCGACCACGACGGCGAGTGGGACGACGCCGTCCGCCGGTCACTCGTTGGGCTCGAGGCGCTGGCCCACGCCCCCACCGGTGGCATCGTCGCGGCGGCCACGACCTCGCTTCCCGAGCAGCTGGGCGGGCCGCACAACTGGGAATACCGCCTCTGCTGGCTGCGCGACGCCACGTTCACCCTGCAAGCGTTGCTCGGCACGGGCTACATCGACCAGGCCAAGGCGTGGCGCGAGTGGCTGCTGCGGGCGGTCGCCGGAGACCCGCCTGGGCCGCACGCGCGAGGCCCGAGGCCTCTTCGATCGGCTGCTCGGCCTGCTCAGCGACCTCGGCCTGCTCAGCGAGGAGTACGACACCGGGGTGGGCGGCAGGTCGGCAACACCCGCAGGCCTTCAGCCACGTCGGGCTGGTCGACGCTGCGCGGCACCTGAGCGGGACCGGGGACGCCAAGCAGGTCGGTCCGGCTGACTGTCCCTGCACTGCCTCGACAGCCCGTTGACCGCCCCTTGGCCCGGCCGCTCCGAGGTGTCAGCCGTCGCCCGGCGCGTACTCGACGGCGAGGAGGGCGACGTCGTCCTGCAGCGTCCCGCCCACCCACTCGGTCACGGCCGCCCGCAGCGACTGCAGCGCGTCGGGCAGGGTGCCCGACCCGAGGCACGGCACGACGACGCGGTCCAGCGGGAAGAAGGAGCGGTCCGTGGGACGGCGGGCCTCGGTGATGCCGTCGGTGTAGAGCAGCAGACGGTCCCCGGGCTCGAGCGCCACGGGGACAGGACGAGCGCTCACCCCCAGGCCCAGCGGTGACGACGCGGATGTCGGAGCGAGCGCTGCGGCGACTCCGGCTCGGACGAGCAGCGGCGGGACA
The DNA here is from genome assembly GCF_011250635.1 of Motilibacter deserti. Lineage (GTDB taxonomy): Bacteria > Actinomycetota > Actinomycetes > Motilibacterales > Motilibacteraceae > Motilibacter_A > Motilibacter_A deserti. The sequence goes on along the minus strand of NZ_JAANNP010000003.1, from coordinate 249,879 downwards.
TGCCCGGCGTTGACGAGGAGCAGCTCGCCCCCGCTCACCTGCGCGACGGCCGCAGTGACGAAGTCCTCGTCCCCCGCTGCACGGATCACGGCCCGGTCGAGGTCCCGGACGAGCTCGGCCAGCTCCGAGCGGTCGTGCGCGCGCTCACGGAACGCGCCCACCACCGCCGAGGCGAGGCGTACCGCGTCCAGCCCTTTTCCGCGCACGTCCCCGATGAGCAGCCGGACGCCGAACGGGCTCGGCACCGCGGCGTAGAGGTCTCCGCCGATCGCAGCCTCCTGCGCGGCGCTGTCGTAGGAGGCCGCGAGCCGTAGCGGCCCGATCTGCTCCGGCACCGCGGGGAGGATCGCCTGCTGGGCGACTGCGGCGACCCGCAGCACGCGAGCCAGGCGCTCCTCTCGTCGGACGCGTGCGTACGCCGTGGCGACGGCGAGCACGCCGCCGAGGGCGATGGTGAGCAGGCGCACGAGCTGGTCGCCGAGCCTGCGCTCGACGTACAGCTCGGAGGCGGCACCGAGCACCGCGCCCACGACGAGCGCGGCGAACGCGTAGCCGGCGGTGAGCAGCGGTCCGAGCAGGCTGGCGGCCAGCAGAGGCGCGACGACGACGAGGGACAGCACCACGGCGCGCTGGCCGGTGGCGATGTCGGCGAGCGCCACCACGACGAGCACCGCAGCCGGAGCGAGCAGTCGTGCGGCCCAGCGCAGAGACCTCGAGCTCACAGGGACTCCGCCTGCCGCAGCGAGCGTGCCTCGACCTCGGCGAGCACCTCGTCCACGACCTCCGCTCCGGCGGACCCGTTGCGCCGTGCTTCGAGTAGCGCCTCCCGCTCTGCGTCGATCGCCTGCTCGAGCACGTGGGCGATCTCCTCCTGCCGCCGCTCGTCCTGACCTGCATCGTGTAGTGATCGCGCGGCTCGCAGCATCGCCTCGTAGCGTGCGGCCACGACGTCCACCGCCTCGGGATCGACGCCTGCCTCACGGAGCCCGTGCAGCCGCTCCTGCGCCGCCTCGGCCGCCCGCCGACGCAGCGTCAGCAGGGCGACGTGACCGTCGCCGGCGCCGCCGACGTGCAACGCACGGACGAGCGGGGCGAGCGTCAGACCCTGCAGGAGGAGGGTGACGAGCACGACCCCGAGAGCGGTCAGGACGATGTCGTCGTGCCGGGGGAAGGGGCCGCCGTCGTCGGTGGTCGTCGGCAGCGCGAGCGCGGTGGCGACGGTCACCACGCCACGCATCCCCGACCAGGCCACCACGGCCGTCTCTCGTCCTCCGTACACCCCGACTCCGTCCTCGCGCGAGCGCCTACGCAGCACAGCGGACGCCGGGAAGACCCAGGCCGCCCGCGTCAGCACGACCGCGGCCAGCGCGCTGATCAGGACCATCCAAGACTCTCTGGTCAGGTCTGCCCGGCCGAGCACATCGGTGAGCTCGAGGCCCACGAAGGAGAACGCGAGGCTGGTCAACGCGAAGTCGGCGAAACGCCAGACGGCTCGCCCGTCCAGCCACCCCCGAGAGGTGAGCGCCCGGTGCGCCGCACCGGTCCGCAGGTAGAGCCCGGCGCCGAGCACCGCGAGCACTCCAGAGCCGCCGACCTGCTCGGCGAGCAGGTAGGCAGCGTACGGAAGCACGAGGCTCACGGTCGTCTCGGTCGTGGCGTCATGAAGACGCGCAAGGGCGAGGCGGGCGCCGTAGCCCCCGGCCAGGCCGATCGCTGCTCCGCCGAGAATCCCGACGACGAGCTCCACGGCCGCGTCCTCGGGCGACAGGGCGCCCGCGAGGGCTGCTGACAGGGCCACCTGGAAGAGGACCAGCGCCGTGGCGTCGTTGAACAGCCCCTCGCCCTCCAGGATCGTCACCAGTCGCGCCGGGAGCCCGAGCCCGCGCGCCACGCTCGTCGCCGCCACCGGGTCCGGGGGCGACACGATGGCGCCGAGCACGAAGGCTGCCGGCCACGGCAGCCCGACCGCGTGGACCGCGACCGCCACCACGGCGGCAGTGACGATGGTCAGCCCCACCGCCAGCAACGCAACTGGCAGCGCGCTCTCGCGGAACTCCCGGGGCGAGGTCCGTAGCGTCGCCGCGAACAGCAGCGGCGGGAGCACTACGGGGAGGATGTGCTCGGGAGGGACGTGCAGCTCGGGGACGCCGGGCACGAGCGCGAGCAGCACGCCGAAGACCGTGATCACGACGGGCTGCGGCACGCCCAGCCGCCGGCTGAGGGGCGTCAGGACGACGATGCCCGCAACGAGGACGGCACAGAGCTCGAAGGTCGACACGGAGGCGTGCTACCCGCGGACGAGGCGGAGGCCGCGTCAGCAGGACGCCGATCTGCCGCCCAGCCGGTGTCGAGTCGACGGCTGGGCGGCAGGCCCAGGAGCCGATGAGAGCTGGAGGACCGACGACCGTCACTGGATAAGGTCGAACACCCCGAAGATCGGCATGTAGAGCGCGATGATCATCGAGCCGATGATCCCGCCGAGCACCGCGATCATCAGCGGCTCGATGAGGCTGGTCAGCGCCTCCGCGGTCGCCTCCACCTCCTGGTCGTAGAAGTCCGAGATCTTGTGCAGCATCGTGTCGAGCGCACCGGTGTCCTCGCCGACGACGAGCATCTGCACGACCATCGGCGGGAAGACCGCGTGCCGCTCGAGCGGGCGGGCGAGAGACTCACCGCGGCGCACGGCCTCCTGCACGTCCGTCACGGCGCGCTGCAGCACCACGTTGCCGGCCGTCGCTCCGACGATCTCCAGCGACTGCAGAATCGGAACTCCGGAACTCATCATCGTGCCCAGGTTGCGCGTGAATCGGCTGAGGGCGATCTTCTGCGTCAGCTTGCCGAAGATCGGGAGCTTCAGCTTGATGGGGTCGAGCACGTTGCGCACCTGCGGCTTGTGCTTCACCTTCGGCCACGCGATGACGTACGCGACGGCGGCGACGAGCAGCGCGGGCGCGGCGTACTTCAACGCGGTCGACAGGAAGACGAGCGCCTTCGTCGCAGCGGGCAGCTCGCCGCCGAGGTCGCTGAACATGTTCGCGAACACGGGGACGACGAAGAGCAGCATGCCGACGACGGCGAGGATCGCGATCACGAAGACCACGACCGGGTAGGTCATCGCCGACTTGATCTTGCCGCGCAGCTTCACCTCGGACTCGTAGTTCTCGGCGACCTGCAGCAGGACCGAGTCGAGGAAGCCGCCGACCTCGCCCGCCCGGCACATGCTGACGAACAGCGGCGGGAAGGCGCGCGGGTGCTTGCCGAGCGCGGTGGAGAGCGAGACGCCGGACTCGATGTCGGAGCGGACGAGGCCCAGGATGCGGGCCAGCTCCTGGTTCTCGGTCTGGGAGGAGAGGATGTCGAGCGCGCGCAGCAGTGACAGGCCCGAGTTGATCATGGTGGCGAACTGGCGCGACATGACCGCGAGGTCCTTGAGCGTGACCCGCTTGCCCAGGCCCGGGATCGACAGCTCCTTCTGCAGCCCGGAGCCGGCCTTCTTCACGCTCACCGGGGCGTAGCCCTGCGCCCGCAGCCGGGCGACGACCGCGGCCTGGGACTCGCCGTCGAGCTTGCCCTTGACCATGGTCCCGGAGCGGTCGCGGACGCTGTACTCGAACGTGGTGGTGGATGCCATCGCTGCTGCCTCCTCAGGCCCGGCCGGTGAGGCGCTTGAAGTCCTCGACGTTGTGGCACTTCTCCAGCGCCGTGTCGTACGTGACGCGCCCCTGGCGCACCAGCTGGGCGAGCGACTGGTCCATCGACTGCATCCCGTGCGCCGCGCCGGCCTGCATGGCGGAGTAGATCTGGTGGGTCTTGCCGTCGCGGATCATGTTGCGCACGGCGGGCGTGACGACGAGCACCTCGGCGGCGACGACGCGCCCCGTGCCGTCGGCCCGCTTCACCAGGGTCTGGCAGACGACGCCCTGCAGCGCCGCCGCGAGCTGGGTGCGTACCTGCTGCTGCTGGTGCGGCGGGAAGACGTCGATGAGCCGGTCGATGGTCTGGGCGGCGTCCTGGGTGTGCAGGGTGGCCAGCACCAGGTGCCCGGTCTCGGCCGCGGTCAGCGCGACGCTGATCGTCTCGAGGTCGCGCAGCTCACCGACGAGGATGATGTCGGGATCCTGGCGCAGCACGTGCTTGAGCGCGTCCTGGAACGACAGGGTGTCCTCGCCGACCTCGCGCTGATTGACCAGGCTGCGCTGGTGGCTGTGGAGGAACTCGATGGGGTCCTCGACGGTCACGATGTGGTCGTTGCGCGTCCGGTTCGCCAGGTCGAGCAGCGCGGCGAGCGTCGTCGACTTGCCCGAGCCGGTCGGGCCGGTGACGAGCACGAAGCCCCGCTCGAGGGCGGCGAAGCCAGCCACCGCGGGCGGCACGTCGAGCTGCTCGAGCGGCCGGATCTCGAACGGGATCACCCGGAAGACCGCGCCGAGCGAGTCGCGCTGGCGGAAGACGTTGACGCGGAAGCGGGCCCGGCCGGGCAGGCTGTAGGCCAGGTCCAGCTCGAGGGTCTCCTCGAGCCGCTCGCGCTGGCGCTGGGTCAGCATCCCGTAGACCGCCCGCTGCAGCGTCCCGGGCCTGAGCAGCGGCTCCCCCTCGAGCTGGCGGAGCTCGCCGTGCACGCGCAGCGCGGGCCGCGCCCCGGCGGTCAGGTGCAGGTCGGACGCGCCGGAGTCGAGCGTCCGGACCAGCAGCGCGGGCAGGTCGACCTCGGGCTCGGCGGCCGGGTCGGCGGCGTGCTTGCCGGCGATGCCTGCCGGCGCCACGGCCTCGGCGCGCGCGGCGACCGGCTGGGCCGGCACGGGGACGACGGGCGCGAGCGCCGGGGCCAAGGCGTACGCAGGGGCGGCCGCCGCTGCGGCGGGGCTGGCCGCAGGCCCGGTGGTGGAAGGCTCGGCATAGAACGCGAAGGACGTGGCCCCCGGGTCCGTCGACTGCCCACGCTGCTCCACGCCGTGGCCCTCCTCGCGGCTCGCCCGCACGCCCGGACGGCAGCAGGTCTCCCCGGAGGGATCGGCCGGACCGGGCGAAGGTTGAGCCGAGCGGACGGACCAGCCGGAGGGCCGCTAGCCCCGGGCGGCGAGGGCGGCCAGCCCGGCGGCGCGCATCGGGGCGACCAGCTGCGCCGCCTCGACGGCGGCGCCGGTCATCGCCACTGCCTGCAGGGTGGCCTGGTGGACGAGCAGGTCGAGCCCACCGGCGACCGGGCCGCCGGCCCGCTCCCACGCCAGTGCGAGGGCGGTCGGCCAAGGCGCGTAGACCACGTCCAGGAGCACGCCCTGCGGCACGGTGGCCAGCACGGCGGCCAGCACGGCGGCCACGCCGTCGGCCGCTCCGGCCGGTGTGGTCGCGACGACGACGTCCGCTCCGGCCAGCTCGCGGGCCACCCGACCGGGGTCGTCCCAGGGCTGGACCGCAAGACGCACCCCGACCCGGTCCCCGACCTCGCGGAGCGGGCCGGCGGCCTCGGGCCGGCGGACGACGAGGCGCGCCTCCCGCGCGCCCAGCACGGCGAGCGAGGCGACTGCCGACGCGGCCGTCGCTCCCCCGCCCAGGACGACGGGGGCCTCGGCGCGGGCCGCGCCCCGCTCGCGCAGCGCGGCGGCGAGCCCCGGCACGTCGGTGTTGTCGCCCACCCGCCGGCCCTCGCGCAGCACGAGCGTGTTGGCCGCCCCCGTGGCCGTGACGGTCGGGGACGCCTCGTCGAGCAGCGGCAGCACCGCCCGCTTGAGCGGCATCGTCAACGACAGCCCAGCCCACGACCCGTCCAGCCGCTCGACGAAGCCCGGCAGCGCCGCCTCGTCCACGTCGTACGCGTCGTAGGACCAGGCGTCGAGCCCGAGGGCGGCGTAGGCCGCACGGTGCAGGACCGGGGAGAGCGAGTGTGCGATCGGCGAGCCGAGCACGGCGGCCCGCCGGGCCGCCTCGGGCGGCGGCGCCACCTACTGCACGCCGTACTTCTGCTTCAGCGCGTTGTGGTCGTCGAGGTTGGTCGTGAACAGCGTCTTGCCCGACTCGTCGATGGTGATGAAGTAGAGCCACGGCCCCTCGGGCGGGTTCGCGGCCGCGCGCAGCGTGGCCTCGCCCGGGTTGCTGATCGGCGTCGGCGGCAGGCCCTGGAAACGGCGGGTGTTGTAGGGGGTGTCCGCCGCGAGCATGTCGTCGGTGATCCGCTTGTTGTCGAAGTGGTAGACGATCGTCGAGTCCATGCCGAGCGTGATGCCCTGCTCCAGGCGGCTGTAGATCACCCGCGAGGCCTTGCCGAAGTCGGCCTCGTTGTTGACCTCCTTCTCCAGGATGCTGGCGATCTTGACCAGGTCGTACGGCTCGAGCGGGTGCCCGTCGAGGTTGACCTCCTTCGCCGCCTGGTTGAAGCGCTTCACCATCTGCTGCAGGACCGACAGCGCGGTGGCGTCGGGGGCGACCGTGTAGGTGGCCGGGAACAGGAAGCCCTCGGGGTTGCCGTCGGCGTAGTCCGGCAGGCCGAGCTTGGGGCTCTTCAGGGCCGCGTTGAACTTCGCGCGCGCGATGCCGGTCTTCTTGACCAGGATCGGAAGGATCTCCGTGACCCGCAGGCCCTCCGGGACCGTCACCTTCTTCTCGGCCCGCGACGTCGGGTCGAGCATGAGGGTGAGCGCGTCGGCCGCGGCCATCTCCTTGCGCAGGTTGTAGAACCCGGGCTGGATGGACTTGGACTCGACGTTCTCGGTGGCTGCGTCGACGAAGGCGCCCACCGTCTTGATCACGCCCTCGGCCTTGAGCGTGCGGCCGATCTTCGAGGAGGTGTCGCCCTCGTGCACCTCGACCAGCACCGTCCCGCTGCCCGGGCCGGCGAAGTCGTCCGCCGTGCTGCCCGCGAGGTCGACGCCGTCGACGAGGGCGCGCACGCCGAGGAAGGCGCCGCCGAGCAGGCCGAGGACCACGACGAGCGAGACGACCACGGCGATCGCGCTGCTGCGGCTCTCCCGGCGCCGGCGTCCGGTCGCTCTCGTTCCGCTCATTCCTCCACCTGGGGGTCGGTGTCTGCTCCGTCGGCGACCGTGCGATCGCCAGTCGCGCCGCGGGCGTCTGCGCGGTCGATGGTGCCGCGCTCGACACCCACGGTTGCGAACGTGCCCGTCGAGCCGCCGGTTCCGCGCGACCGCCCAGCCACCGCCTCCCCCGGCGGGTGGCCGGTGGAGCGCTCCAGGTCGAGCGCGGTCTGGAGCACGATCGCAGCCGCTGCCTGATCGACCACTGTACGGCCGCGGCGGGCGTCGATCCCAGCCGACCGCAGGTCGCGGGCGGCGGCCACGGTGGAGAGCCGCTCGTCCACGAGGCGGACGGGTCGGTCGATCCGGCGTGCGAGCCGCTTCGCGAACGCGCGCGCCGCCTCCGCCGCCGGCCCCTCCTCCCCGCTCAGCGAGCGGGGAAGGCCGACCACGACCTCGACCACGTCGTACTCGTCCAGGAGGCCGCGGATGCGGTCCAGGTCCGCGCCGGAGCGGGCCGAGGCCCGCGGCACCGTCTCCAGCGGCACCGCGAGGCTCGCCCGCGGGTCGCTGACGGCGACCCCGACGCGGACGCTGCCGACGTCGATGCCGAGGCGCGCACCCGGGCGGACGACACTGCCAGCAGCGGCCTCGTCCCCCGAGTCGGAACCGGCCGTGCCCTGGTCGGGCTCCATCACCGCTCGCCTCAGCCGGTGACCGTCGACCCCACGGTGTGCTCGACCTGGCGCAGCGCCTCGTCGATCTTGCTCGCGTCGGTGCCGCCGCCCTGGGCGACGTCGTCCTTGCCGCCACCCCCGCCGCCGAGCACCTGGGCCGCGACGCGGACGAGCGCGCCGGCCTTGAGCCGCCACTCGCGCCCAGCCGGGTTGACCGCGATGACGACCACCGGGCGCTCCCCCGCCTGCGCCGCGACCGCGACGACGGCGGGGCGCTCGGCCGGGATGCGGCCGCGCACGTCGAGCGCGAGCCGGCGCAGGTCGTCGGCGCTCGTGCCGTCAGGGGCGTGGTGCGTGACGACCGCCACCCCGAAGACGTCCGCCGGGCTCGCGGCGAGCCCGCCCGCGGCGGCGAGCACCTGGGCCGACCGGACCTGCTGCAGCTCCTTCTCGACCTCGCGCAGCCGCTCGACCATCCCCCCGATGCGCTCGGGCAGCTCCTCCGGCCGCGCCTTGAGCACGTCGGAGAGCTGGTTGACGAGCAGGTGCTCGCGGGCGAGGAAGCGGTAGGCGTCGGTGCCGACGAGCGCCTCGACCCGGCGGGTGCCGGCGCCGATGGAGGACTCGCCGAGCAGCGTCACGAGGCCGAGCTGGCCGGAGCGCTGGGCGTGCGTGCCGCCGCAGAGCTCGCGCGCCCAGTCACCGACCGAGACCACGCGGACCTCGTCGCCGTACTTCTCGCCGAACAGCGCCATCGCGCCGGAGGAGACGGCCTCGGCCTGGGTCATGACCTCGGCGTGGACCGGCAGGTCCTGCGCCAGCAGCTCGTTGACGGTCTGCTCGACGTCGCGCAGGACGGTCTGCGGGACCGCGCCCGCCGCGTGGAAGTCGAAGCGGAAGCGGCCCGGGGCGTTCTCGGACCCGGCCTGCGTCGCCGTCTCCCCGAGCGCCTCCCGGAAGGCCTTGTGGACCATGTGCGTCGCGGTGTGCGCGCGGGAGATGGCCCGTCGCCGCTCGATGTCCACGACCGCCTGCGCCCCGAGGTCGAGCACTGCCTCGCCGGCCATGACCTTGCCGCGGTGCACGATGACGCCGGGCACCGGCTGCTGGACGTCGTAGACCTCGATCTGCGCGCCGTTGGCCAGCTGGAGGTAGCCGGCGTCGGCGAGCTGGCCGCCGCCCTCGGCGTAGAACGGCGTCCGGTCCAGGACGACCTCGATGACGTCACCCTCGGAGGCGACCGAGACCGCCGAGCCGTCGCGGAGCAGGCCGCGCACCGTGCCCTCGCCGACCACCTCGTTGTAGCCGGTGAACGTGACCGCCGACCCCATCGCGTCCGCGACGCCGCGGTAGGCCGAGACGTCGGCGTGGCCGGTCTTCTTGGCCCGCGCGTCGGCCTTCGCCCGGTCGCGCTGCTCCTGCATGAGCCGGCGGAACCCGTCGGCGTCGACGCTGAGCCCCTGCTCCTCGGCCATCTCGAGCGTGAGGTCGATCGGGAAGCCGTAGGTGTCGTGCAGCCGGAAGGCCTCCTCGCCCGACAGGCTCGCGGCGCCCGCGCTCTTGGCCTGGCCGGCGGCGAGGTCGAACAGCTGGGTGCCCGACCGCAGCGTGGACAGGAAGCTGGACTCCTCGGCGACCGCCGTCTTCGTGATGCGCTCGCGGTCCTGCTCGAGCTGGGGGTACTGCGGCGCCATCGCCTTGATGGAGGCGTCGACGAGCTCACCCATGGAGACGTCGGGAGCGCCGAGCAGCCGCATGTTGCGGATGGTGCGGCGCATCATGCGGCGCAGGACGTAGCCACGGCCCTCGTTCGAGGGCGCGACGCCGTCGCCGATGAGCATGACGGCCGTGCGCGCGTGGTCGGCGACGACGCGCAGGCCGACGTCGGTCCGGGTGTCCGAGCCGTACTTCTTGCCCGCCAGGCCGGCGGCGCGGTCCAGCACCTGCCAGGTGGTGTCGATCTCGTAGAGGTTGTCGACGCCCTGCAGGATCGTCGCCATCCGCTCGAGGCCCATGCCGGTGTCGACGTTCTTGGCCGGCAGCTCGCCCGCCACGTCGAAGTCCACCTTGCTGCGGACCTGGCTGAGGGAGTACTGCATGAACACGAGGTTCCAGACCTCGAGGTAGCGCTCCTCGTCGGCCTCGGGCCCGCCCTCGCGGCCGTGCTCGGCGCCGCGGTCGTAGTAGATCTCCGAGCAGGGCCCACCGGGCCCGGGGACGCCCATGTGCCAGTAGTTGTCCTTGGGGCCGCGGCGCTGGATGCGCTCGCGCGGCACCCCGACCTCCTTGGCCCACAGCTCGGCGGACTCGTCGTCCTCGTGCAGGACCGTCACCCAGAGCCGGTCCTCGGGGAAGCCGAACCCGCCGTCGGCCTGCGAGCGCGTCAACAGCTCCCAGGCCATCGGGATGGCCTTCTCCTTGAAGTAGTCACCGAAGGAGAAGTTGCCGCACATCTGGAAGAACGAGGCGTGGCGCGTGGTCTTGCCGACCTCCTCGATGTCCAGCGTGCGGACGCACTTCTGGATGCTCGTCGCGCGCGGCGACGGCGGCGTCTGCTCGCCGAGGAAGAACGGCTTGAACGGCACCATGCCCGCGTTGACGAGCAGCAGCGTGGGGTCGTCCGCGATGAGCGACGCGGAGGGCACGACCCGGTGCCCGCGCTCCTCGAAGAACGACAGCCAGCGGCGGGCGATCTCGGCCGACTCCATGACTAGTAATTCGTCCTTCCGCGATTCCGGATTCCGTCTTCGGGCGTCACGGCGTCCTCGATGCCGAGCGCCTCGCGCAGCTCGACCTCGCGGTCGGACATGGCGGCGCGTACGTCCTGGCCGAAGTCGCGGATTCCGGAGCCGAGCTCGCGCATGGCGTCGGCCAGCGACGCGGCCACGCTCTGCGGGGTGAGCGCCTGCGCGGCGCGCGTGAGGCGGCGGACGATCAGAGCACCGAGCGCGGCGCCGAGCCCGAGCCAGAACAGCCTGCGGATCACGTCATCCCCTCCCGCGGGTCGGCCGGCGGTCGACGCGACGGGCGCCGGCGGGGCGCTGGCGCTCGGCCAGCGCCTGGCGCACGCCGTAGCTGAACGACGAGGCCTTCAGCATCGGGCGCCCGAGGGTCGAGACCAGCAGCGCGGTGAAGGCGGAGACGTTGGTGGACATCTCCTGCACGTTGCCCGTGATGCCGTCGAGCTTCACGAGCTGGCCGTTGGTCGTCGACACCGTGGTGGTGACCTCCCGCACGAGCGGGACGGTCTCGTCGGTGAGCCCGCGGACCGTGCCGCGGGCCTCGTCGATCAGGCGGCCGAGCTTGACGAGCGGGATCGCCACGACGCCGACGAGCAGCACGAATGCGAACGCCGCCACGAGGCCGGCGATCTCCCCTGGGGACATGGCGGGAACCCTACCCCGTGGCCCCCGGCTCCTCCGGTGCCGACGGTGCGGCGCCCGGCGCGGGCTGCTGCTCTCCGGCCGCTGGCTCCGGCGCGGGCAGGCCACGGACCGCTCGGCGGAGCCGGTCGACCCGGTCCCCGATCACGCGCTCGGCGCCATGGGTGGTGGGGTCGTAGTAGTTGCGCCCGACGACGGCGTCCGGCGCGTACTGCTGCGCGACGACGCCGTGCGGGTAGTCGTGGGCGTAGCGGTAGCCGGCGCCGTGCTCGAGGCGCTTGGCGCCGGAGTAGTGCGCGTCGCGCAGGTGGGACGGGACCGGGCCGGCCAGCCCCCGGCGTACGTCGGTGAGGGCCGCGTCCACGGCGCGGATCACCGCGTTGGACTTCGGCGCGAGCGCTAGGGCGACGACGGCCTGGGCAAGGATGATGCGGGCTTCCGGCATTCCGATGAGGGCGACGGCTTGGGCGGTGGCGACGGCGGTCTGCAGCGCGGTGGGGTCGGCCATGCCGATGTCCTCGCTCGCCGAGATCATCAGCCGTCGGGCGATGAAGCGCGGGTCCTCCCCCGCCTCGACCATGCGCGCGAGGTAGTGCAGGGCGGCGTCCACGTCGGAGCCACGGATCGACTTGATGAAGGCGCTCGCGACGTCGTAGTGCTGGTCCCCGGTCTTGTCGTAGCGCACCGCGGCCCGGTCGACGGCGCGCTCGAGCGTCTCGACGTCGATCTCCTCCACGCCCGCCTCGAGCGCCGCCCCGGCGGCCGACTCCAGCGCGGTCAGCGCACGCCGGGCGTCCCCACCGGCGATGCGCAGCAGGTGCTCCTCCGCGGCCGGGTCGAGGCGTACGGCGCCGCCCAGCCCGCGCTCGTCCTCGAGCGCCCGGCGGACGAGCACGCGGACGTCCTCGTCGCCCAGCGGGGAGAGGGTCAGCAGCAGTGACCGGGACAGCAGCGGCGAGACCACGGAGAAGTAGGGGTTCTCCGTCGTCGCCGCCACGAGGACGACCCAGCGGTTCTCCACCGACGGGAGCAAGGCGTCCTGCTGGGTTCGGGAGAAGCGGTGGACCTCGTCGACGAACAGGACCGTCTCCTGCCCGGTCGACCCCAGCCGGCGGCGCGCGTCCTCCACCACCGCACGGACGTCCTTGACCCCCGCCATGACCGCCGAGAGCTCGACGAAGTGCCGGCCGCCGGCCGCCGAGACGAGGTGCGCGAGGGTCGTCTTGCCCGTGCCCGGCGGGCCCCACAGCACGACCGACGCCGGTGCGGGCCCGCCCTCGGCCAGGCGGCGCAACGGGGCGCCCGTCCCGAGCAGGCCGGCCTGGCCGACGACCTCGTCGAGGGCCCGTGGCCGCATGCGCACCGCCAGCGGCGCGTTGGCCCGGGCGACGTCCTCCCCGGCGGAGCTGAACAGGTCGGTCACCCGCGCCAGGCTACGGCCCAGCGGTCCCAGCGAGGTCAGACGCGCTCGGCGAGCAGCGCCTCCAGGGCGGCCGGCGCCGCCACGGGCCGGCCGAGCAGGTAGCCCTGCCCCCACGACACCCCGAGCTCCAGGAGAGTGTCGAGCTCCTGCCTGGTCTCGATCCCCTCCGCGACGACGGTGGCGCCGATGTCGGCGCTGAACACCAGCAGCGACGACACGAGCGAGCGCCGGACCGGGTCCGCGTCGATCCCGGCGATGAGGCTCATGTCGAGCTTGACGATGTCCGGGCGCAGCCGCACGACGTGGCGGAAGCTGGCGAAGCCCGCACCGGCGTCGTCCACCGCGACCCGCACACCCGCGGCGCGCAGCGGAGCCAGGGCGTCGACGAGCTGGTCGTACTCCGCCACGGCACAGTGCTCGGTGAGCTCGAGGACGACCCGGCGCAGCGTCTCCGGGCCGGCCCGTCGGAGCTCGCGCGCGAGCCGCCCGCTGGCGGCGGTCGACGGCGACACGTTCACCGACAGCCAGAGCGGGGCGGGCAGCCGGGCCAGCACGTCGAGCGCACGGCCGACCGCCAGCACCTCGAGCTCGACCCCGACCCCGGCGTCGGCCGCAGCCGCGAAGACGGCGGCGGGCGGCAGCGGCGCGGACGACGGGCCCCGGTGGAAGCGCGAGAGCGCCTCCCAGCCGACCGGCTTGCCGCACGGCAGGCTGACGACCGGCTGGACGGCCAGGTCGAGCTGCCCGGCCGTGAGCACCTCGAGCACCTCACGGCGAGTGACGGGGCGCTCCGCCGCCGCGGCCCCCTGCCGGGGCTCGGCGCGGACGCCGCGCACGAGGGGCCCCGTGCGGGAGCCGCTCCGGCCTTCGAGCACCAGCACGAGCCTCGCGACCCCGACGAGGAGCCCGGTGACCAGCAGCACGGAGGCCAGCGCCTGCAGCACCAGCGCGGTCCACCACGCGGCGCCAAAGACCTCGTGCGACACGGCGCGCAGCGCGATGCAGCCCACGAGGAGCCCGAGATGGCAGGCCGGCCAGAACGCCGCGAAGTCCGGAGCCGGGCCGGCCGCTCGCCATATCCGCACGAGCGCGACCGCGCCGAGGACCGCCAGCGTGCCGTGCGCGGCCAGCGCGTACGCGGTGGCGTGGCCGTGTGCGTCGGCCAGCACGAGCAGCGGTTGGTCCCGTACGCACGCGTAGACCCCTGCGGCGGCCGCCGCCGTGCCCACGACGAGGCACGTGCGCGCCCGCGGATAGGGCCGGAACGCCGCGAGCAGCGCAGCCCCGACGAGCACGGCGGCGGTCACCGCGGCGTTCGTGCCGGCGGCGTTGGCCCACAGCTGCTCCGGCGAGCGCAGCGGCGCGGTGAGGTCCGCGGAGCGGGGCATCAGTGTGGACCGGAGCATCATCAGCACCCCGACGGCGAGGTAGCCGGTGAGCATCCACGCGACGCGCCCGTCGGCCGGCACGCGGACCGCGAGCAGGCCCGCGCTGACGAGCAGCGCGAACGACGTCAGGCCGATCAGGACGACGCTCGTCGCCTCGCGCTGCGGCCCGTCCCACGCCGTCGCGAACACCGTCCAGACCAGCGCCGCGAGCCCGGCGCCGCCGGTCAGCAGGGCGATCGGCCGTCCGGCCGGTGACGCGGTCCAGCCGCGCACCGCTCGTACGCCCACGCCGCCGCCCTTCATCGGCGCCCGCGGGAGGAGCCGTGCCGGATGCCCGAGAAGATCTGTGAGACAGAAGGTACCGCTGTGTACGCGCTCAGCCACATAGCGCACTCGCGCGAGTTCCGTGACGGATCGCGAACCTCCTCCGTAGTTGTAGAAGAGCGGCCGAGGTGTACGCGAAAGCCGCGGTTGCCAGGGCTCGCGCTGCCCGCGCGGGACGACCCGAGCAGGCCCCGAGCGAACCGCGAGCGCCCGCTGACACCGTCGCTGACGCGGGCCGCGTTCGTGCGCGGAGCGAGGCCCGGACTGTCCGCCCCCTGTCGGTCCGGGTGTTCGGCGGATGACAGACGCCGCCGCCGTGCGCCGGCAGAGTCCCTTCCGGCCGCCGGAAGCGTTCCCGTCGGCTCGACCGCCGCGTATCTCACCTGTCCCAGGAGGCCCCAGATGCTCGCCCTCGAGCTCGCCGTCGCCCTGCCCCTGCTGGCCCTGAGCCTTCGCCGCCAGACCCGGCGTACCCGTTTCAGCCGAGCCGGGCGCTTCCGGTCCGCCCTCTGCTACGCAGGTGCAGGGCTGGTGATCGGCGGCTTCCGGCCACCCGAAGGGGAGGTCGCGACCGCCCTGCTCCTTCCCGGCCTGGCAGCCAGCGTGGTGGTCGGCGTCGCCCGCGGGCTGCTCACCGAGGTCGAGGTCGACGCCGACGGGCAGGCTTGGGCGCGCGGGACGCGGGTGACGGCCGGCCTGTTCCTCGGCCTGATCGGGTTCAAGGTCGCGCTCGGCACCGCCGCGTACGCCCTCGACCGCAGCGGCTCCAGCGGGCTGGGCGAGACGCTGGCCGTGGTCGCGGTGCTCCTGGCGCTGCAGGCGCAGGTCGTCCACCTGCGCGTGCGCCGGGCGGCGGAGCGCCGCCTCGCGGCCCTGCGCGGCGGCCCTCCGCGCTGGTGCCCGCAGGCCGGGCCCGAGCTGGCTACCGCGCCGGGGAGCGTCTCGTGAGGGGGGCCGCCGAGCGGCTGCGCGTGGTCGTCGGTGACGACCACCCGATGTTCCGCGAAGGGGTCGTCCGGGCCCTGACGTCCAGCGGCTACGTGGACGTCGTGGCCGAGGCCGACGACGGCCGCGCCGCGCTGGAGGCGATCCGGCGCGAGACGCCGCAGGTGGCCGTCCTCGACTTCCGCATGCCCGAGCTGGACGGCGCCGAGGTCGTGGGCGCCCTCAAGCGCGACGGGGCCACGACCCGGGTGCTGCTGCTGTCGGCCCACACCGAGAGCGCGATCGTCTACCACGCCCTGCAGGAGGGCGCGGCCGGCTTCCTGCCCAAGGAGTCCAGCCGCGCCGAGCTCGTCGCGGCCGTCCTCGCCTGCGCCAAGGGCCGCGACGTGGTGCCTCCGGAGCTCGCGTCCGCCCTCGTCTCCGAGATCCGGCAGCGGCGCGAGGACGACCGGCCGGCGCTGAGCGAGCGCGAGCGCGAGGTGCTCGCGCTGATCGCGGAAGGCCGGTCGGTGCCGGCCATGGCCAGGGAGCTGTTCCTGGCCCCTTCCACCGTCAAGACCCACGTCCAGCGGCTCTACGAGAAGCTCGGGGTGTCCGACCGAGGCGCCGCCGTCGCCGAGGCCATGCGCCGCCGGATGCTCGAATGAGCCCGCTCCCTGTCGCAGAGCAGCAGGACGTGCTGGCCCGCTACGCGAGCGGCGCCGCCCGGGTCACCGCCGGCCTCCGGCTGCCCCTGCTGGCGCTGCTCTCGCTGCTCGGCTGGGCGGTGCCCGTCGAGCACTTCCACGCGGACGCCTTCCGCCTCGTGCTCGCGGCGTACGCGGCCTGGTCCACAGCGTGGCTGCTCGTCCCGGCGCGGGCGGCGGCGCGGCCGTGGACGAGCTGGATGACGACCGCGGTGGACGTGGTCGCGCTCGCCGGTCTCGCGGCAGCGAGCGGAGGGTCCGGCTCGCTGCTGCAGCCGGTCTTCTTCCTGCTCCCGATCGTGTTGGCCTTCCAGTACCGGCCCGCCCTGACCGCGGCGGTGGGTGTGGCGACGTCGGTCGGCTACCTCGTCGTCTCGCTGCAGACCCCCGCGTACGCCGGTGGCACCGCGGCGCCGGTCGTGTGGCTTCACTTCGGCTTCCTGCTCTGGCTCGCGGCGGCCACGACCGGGCTCTCCGTCCTGCTGGTGCGCCGGTCGGCCGCCGTCCTGGGGCTGCTCGATGCGCGGCAACGGCTCGTCGCGGACGCGCTGACCGCCGAGGAGCGCGAGCGCCGCCGCATCGCAGAGACCCTGCACGACGGCCCGTTGCAGAGCGTCCTCGCCGCCCGGATGGACGTCGAGGGCGCCCGCGACCGGCACGAGGGCGAAGGCCTCGCACGCGCCGAGGACCTGCTGCGCGGGGCCGCCGGAGAGCTGCGGGCCGCGGTCACCGTCCTGCACCCGCAGGTGCTCGGCCGCCTCGGGCTCGGCCCGGCCGTCCGCGAGCTGGCGGGTCAGCAGGCGCGGCGCGGCCGGCTCGAGCTGGACCTGCACGTCGACGACGTCGAGCCGCACGAGACCGACGACCTGCTCTACGGCGTGGCCCGTGAGCTCCTGACCAACGTGGTCAAGCACGGCCGGGCGACACAGGTCTGCGTCCGCCTGGACCGGGCAGCCGACGGGCGGCGGCTGGTGGTGGCCGACGACGGGGTCGGCTTCGACACCGGTGTCGAGGTGCACCGGCTCCGCGAGGGGCACATCGGGCTCGCGTCCCAGCGGCTGCGCGTCGCGACCGCGGGCGGACGGCTCACGCTGGCGACCGCACGGGGCGAGGGAACCCGCGTCACCGTGGAGGTGCCCGCCTGACGACAGCGCGCCCGGCCGCCGGTCAGCGCCATCCGGAGGCATCGGCCAACGCTCCGGGCACGGGCGGCGGCGGGCCCCAGTGCGCGGCCAGCACGGTCGCGTCGTCCTGCAGGACGCCGTGCTGGTGCCGCAGCACCGACGCGGTCAGCCGCCGCACGGTCTCGGCCGGCGGCTGCTGGGCCGCCGCCTCCCGTTCGAGCAGGTCCACCAGCCGCGGCAGGCCGAAGAACTCGCCGCCCGCGTCCCGAGCCTCGACCAGCCCGTCGGTGTAGAGGACGACCCAGTCGTCCGGCTCGAGCGCGGCCTCACCCACCGACATCTCCCCGATGCCGAGGCCGAAGGGGAGGCGTCGACCGCCCTCGAGGCCCGCGACGACGTGCCCACCGCGCAGCAGCAGCGGCTCCGGATGCCCTGCCGCGATGTAGCGCAGCGTCCCCGAGCCGAGGTCGAGCTCGGCGAGCACCCCCGTGGCGAACGCGTCGGGGAAGTGCTCCGCGATCGCATCGTCGAGCGCCGCCGCCTGCCCGAACAGCCCGGCCCCGGACCGGCGGGCCGCGCGGTACGCGGCCAGCGCCGTGGCCGCGATCAGCCCCGCGCCGAGCGAGTGCCCCATCGCGTCGAACACCGCGAGCTGCACCCGCTCCGGGCCCAGGCTGTAGTCGAAGGCGTCCCCGCCCACCTGCTCGGCCGGCTCCAGCCGCCCGCTGAGCGTGAAGGCCTGGCTGCCGGCCGTCAGGGGCGGCAGCAGGCTCCAGAGCAGTTCCGCGGACGGGCCCCTCGGCCGGCCGCGCCGGGCCCGGTCGACGGCGTCGCCGTGGGCGTCGGCACTCGTGATCAGGTGGGCGGCCAGCGAGGCCACCCACTCGCACTGCTCGCGCAGCAGCGGGTCCGTCAGCTCGCTGGCGGACGGCAGCATGACGTCGAGCACTCCCAGCCGCTCGACGCCGTCGACGAGCGGCACCCAGAAGCGCGGCTGCGGGTCGGTGAACGCGGCCTGGGTCTCGACCAGCTGGAAAGCGCGGCCCGCGAGGGTCCCCTCGATACTCAGAGGCGGGCGGCCGTCGTGCCGGCGCCCCGGCAGCGGGACCAGCCGTGTCTGCCCGTAGTCCGCGACGTAGACGGCGGCCTCGACCCCCTGGCCGAGCATCGCGATGGAGTCGCCGATGGCGTCGTCGATCTCGCCGGCGAGCGCGCGCGGGGTCTCCCGGAGCAGGCGGACCAAGGCGGGCAACGGCCCGGCCGCGGGCAGCGGGTCGCGCAACTGGCGGCTGTACGGCACCCGGAGCCGCCCGGCGAGCTCGTCGAGCAGCTCGTTCGCCGCCTGGGCGAGCATGTCGCGCTCGAGCGCCGGGAGCTCGAGGGCCTCCTGCAGGTAGCCCTCGACCTCGAGCATCCCGGCGCTGCCGCCGCAGGCGAAGTAGCGCAGCCACAGCTGCTCCGGGCTCACGGCACCGCGGCGCAGGACGGCCTTCATCGCACGTCGGTGGCCTTCGACGGCGAAGTCCGGCCGGTCCCGCTGCCCGTCCGTCACCGGCGGCGGCGGGTGTAGGTCTCCACCAGGGCCCGGGCCACGTCGTGCAGCTTCCGGTTCTCCCGCTGGGACGTCGCGGCCAGCAGGGCGAAGGCGGTCTCCTCGTCGACGCCGCGCGCGGCGATGAGGACGCCTTTCGCCTGACCGATCACATCCCGCGTCCGCAGCGCCTCCTTCAGCTGCTCGGACAGCCGTTGCGCCGAGTCGTAGGCCTGCATGTTGGCCACGAGGATGGCGGCCTGCGCGGAGAACAGCACGAGCATGCGCTCGGCGTGCGCGTCGAAGGCCTTCGGCTCCCGGGCGTACACCTTGAGCGCGCCCAGCCCCTGGTCCCCGGCCACCAGCGGTGCGCTGAGCGAGGACTGCAGCCCCAGCTGGACCGCGCGCCCGGCCCAGCGCGGCCACCGGCCCTCGCCCGCCGTGTCGTCCACCCGCACGAGCATCCGTCCCGCCCACGCGGCGAGGCACGGCCCTTCGTCGAGCTCGTACTGCACCGCGTCGGCCTGCTCGACGAACTCGTCGGTGGCCGCCCACGACGAGCGCTCGCCACGCGCTCCCATGAGGGACACACCGCAGCCCGACGCACCGGGAACCGCCTCGACCGCGAGCGACGTCACCAGGCGGAGCGCGGTCTGGACCGTCTCCTCGGTCATCAGCAGGCCCGACATCCGGGCGAACACACCGGTGAGCTCGTCGGCCAACTGCGAAGGCTCGGTCACCACGGTCCCCTCAGCCCGCGGACGGGCGGCTAGGAGGGAGGAGCTAGCAGGCCGCCGGGTCGGCGGCCAGGCCGTGTCTCGACCGTTGGTACTGACTGGAGGGTATAGCCCCCGCGCCGAGGATCCACACCTCGATGCGGGGCCGGCGGCTACCCCTTCGGCTCCGGCACGGCGTCGACGCCGGCCTCCTTGCGCTGCTGCGGCGTGATCGGGGTCGGCGCGCCGGTGAGCGGGTCGTAGCCCGCCCCGGTCTTCGGGAAGGCGATGACGTCGCGCAACGAGTCCACCCCGGCGAGGAGCATGCAGATGCGGTCCCAGCCGTAGGCGATGCCGCCGTGCGGAGGCGGGCCGAACGCGAACGCGTCGAGCAGGAAGCCGAACTTGTCCGCCGCCTCCTCGTCGGAGATGCCGAGCAGCGTGAAGACGCGGCGCTGGACGTCGCCGCGGTGGATACGGATCGAGCCGCCGCCGATCTCGTTGCCGTTGCAGACCATGTCGTACGCGTAGGCGAGCGCCTCGCCCGGGGCCTCCTCCAGCCGGTCGAGCCACTCGGCCTTCGGCGAGGTGAACGGGTGGTGCAGTGAGGTCCAGCCGCCCTCCTCGGTCTGCTCGAACATCGGCGCGTCGACGATCCAGAGGAAGGACCACGCGGACTCGTCGATCTGGCCGGTCCGCTTGCCGACCTCGAGCCGCGTCGCGCCGAGCAGGGCCAGCGCGCTGTTGCGCTCGCCAGCCGCGAAGAACGCGCAGTCGCCCGGCTGGGCGCCGACCGCCTCCCGCAGGCCGGCGCGCTCCTGCTCCGAGAGGTTCTTGGCGACGGGGCCGCCGAGCTCCCCGTCCTGGCCGAAGGTGACGTAGGCGAGGCCGCGCGCGCCGCGTTGCTTCGCCCACTCCTGCCACGCGTCGAACGTCTTGCGCGGCTGGGCGGCGCCTCCCGGCATCACGACGGCACCGACGTGCGGGGCCTGGAAGACGCGGAACGGCGTGTCCTTGAAGTAGCCGGTCAGGTCGACGAGCTCATTGCCGAAGCGCAGGTCCGGCTTGTCCGAGCCGTAGCGCGTCATCGCCTCGGCGTAGGTCATGCGCGGCACCTCGCCGATGTCGTGGCCGAGCACGCCCTGCCAGATCGCCCGGATCACGGCCTCGCCGAGCTCGATCACGTCCTCCTGCTCGACGAAGCTCATCTCGATGTCGAGCTGGGTGAACTCCGGCTGCCGGTCGGCCCGGAAGTCCTCGTCGCGGTAGCAGCGGGCGATCTGGTAGTAGCGCTCCATGCCGGCGACCATGAGCAGCTGCTTGAAGAGCTGCGGCGACTGCGGAAGCGCATACCAGGAACCAGGCTGCAGGCGTACGGGGACCAGGAAGTCGCGTGCCCCCTCAGGGGTGGAGCGCGTCAGGGTCGGGGTCTCGATTTCGACGAAGTTGCGCTCGGCCAGGACGTTGCGCGCGATCCGGCTGACCTCGCTGCGCATGCGCAGCGCGCGGGCGGGGCCTTCACGGCGCAGGTCGAGGTAGCGGTAGCGCAGCCGCGTCTCCTCGTTGACCTCCTGCTGGTCCAGCTGGAACGGCAGCGGAGCCGCCTCGCTCAGCACCTCGACCTCGGACGCGACGACCTCGACGGCGCCGGTCGGGATCTCGGTGTTCTCGTTGCCCTCGGGGCGGGTGCGGACCTCTCCCGTGACCTTGACGCAGTACTCCGCCCGCAGGTCGTGCGCGACGTCGGACTCGCGGACGACGACCTGGACGATGCCGGACGCGTCGCGCAGGTCGAGGAACGCGACGCCCCCGTGGTCGCGACGGCGCGCGACCCATCCGGCGAGCACCACGGGCTGGCCGGCGTGCTCGGCGCGCAGCGTGCCTGCTTCGGTCGTGCGGATCACTGGGGCTCTCCCTGCGGGACGTGTGCTTGTGCGACGGCTTCGGTCAGGTGGTTCGTCAGGCTGTCGAGCGGGACGGCGGCCTGCTCGCCGGAGCGCAGGTCCTTGACCTGCGCGGAGCCCGCGTCGAGGTCGCGCTCGCCGAGGACGACGGCGTAGGCGGCGCCACTCCGGTCCGCGCCCTTCATGGCGCCCTTCATGCCGCGGTCGCCGTACGCCATGTCCACCCGGACGCCGCCCTTTCGCAACGCGCCGGCGACCGTGACCAGCCGCGCCTTGGCGGTCGCGCCGAGGGGCACCAGGTAGACGTCGCAGCGGGACTCGTCGGCCGGCATCAGGCCCTCGACGCGGCAAGCCAGCAGCGCGCGGTCCACGCCGAGCCCGAAGCCGATGCCCGACAGGGCCTGGCCGCCGAGGGACTCCATCAGGCCGTCGTAGCGGCCGCCGCCGCCGATGCCGGACTGGGCGCCGAGGCCGGGGTGCACGAACTCGAAGGTCGTGCGGGTGTAGTAGTCCAGGCCGCGGACCATGCGGGGGTTGATGTCGTAGCCGACGCCGAGCGCGTCGAGGTGGACGCGCACTTCGCTGAAGTGCGCTGCGTCCTCGGCGCAAAGGTTGTCCAGCATCAGCGGCGCGTCGACGAGCTGGCGGCGGACCTCCTCGCGCTTGTCGTCGAGCACGCGCAGCGGGTTCAGCGCCGCACGGGCCCGGGTCGCCTCGTCGAGGTCGAGCGCGCTGAGGAACTCCTGCAGGCGCTCGCGGTAGGCGGGCCGGCACTGCGCACATCCCAGCGACGTGAGCTCGAGCCGGTAGCCGGAAAGGCCGAGCGAGCGGAAGCCCTCGTCGGCGATCGCGACCACCTCGGCGTCCAGCGCAGGGTCGTCGGTGCCGATCGCCTCCACGCCGACCTGTGAGAACTGGCGGTAGCGCCCGGCCTGCGGCCGCTCCGCGCGGAAGAACTGCCCGGCGTACCAGAGCTTCACGGGCAGCTGACCGCGGTCGAGGCCGTGCTCGATGACCGCGCGCATCACGCCCGCCGTGCCCTCGGGGCGCAGCGTGATGGAGCGGCCGCCGCGGTCCTCGAAGGTGTACATCTCCTTGCTCACCACGTCGGTTGACTCGCCGACGCCACGGACGAAGAGGCCGGTGTCCTCGAAGACCGGGAGCTCGACGTAGCCGTAGCCGGCGCGGCGGGCGGGCGCGCTGAGCGCGTCGCGCACGGCGAGCCAGGCGTTCGAGTCGGGGGGGACGTACTCCGCGACCCCCTTGGGGGCCTGGAACGTCGAGGAGCCGGCCATGTCAGCGCACTTCCGCGAGGTCGAGCAGGAACGGGTTCGACGCGCGCTCCGCGCCGATGGTGGTCTCCGGCCCGTGCCCGGGCAGCACCCGGGTCTCGTCGGGCAGCGGGAGGATCTTCGTCTCCAGGCTGCGGCGCATGTCCGCGGCGCTCCCCCGGGCCAGGTCGGTGCGGCCGATCGAGCCGGCGAACAGCACGTCGCCCGTGAGGTAGGTGGGGCGCCCGTCCTCGGCGAGCCCGAAGAGCACCGACCCCGGCGTGTGCCCAGGAGCGGAGTCGACGCGCAGGCGCAGGCCCGCGACCTCGAGCTCCGCGCCGTCCTCGAGCGGGCGTACGTCCTCCGGCTCGGTCCACTCCAGCCCGGCGGCGGTGAACGCCGCGCGGGTCTGCGGGCTCATCGTGGCGAGCGGGTCGCGCAGCAGGAAGCCGTCGTCATCGTGCAGGTAGGCCGAGACGCCGCGCGCATGACAGACCGGGACGACGGAGAAGACGTGGTCGATGTGACCGTGGGTCAGGAGCACCGCCGCGGGCCGCAGCCGGTGCTGCGCGAGCAGCTCGTCCAGCCCGGGGACGACGCCGATGCCGGGGTCGACGACGACGCACTCCTCCCCGGGGCCCGGCGCGAGGACCCAGCAGTTCGTGCCGAAGGCCGCAGCCGGGAGTGCGGCGACCAGCACTGGCGTCCTCCGCTTCCACAGTGTCTCGAGAGCCGTCCGTCGCGGCCGCCCGGGCGGCGCGTTCCTCGGTCCGGGCTCCCGCGGCGACGGACGTCGGGAACGACGGCGGGCGCGCCGAGACTACCTCGCGACCACGCCGGGTGCGGGGACGGCCGGTGCGGAAGGGGCGGGGCTGCCTAGACTGTGCCCGTCATCCGTCAGGTGTAACGCCGTGAGGCGCGAGGAGGGCCGGCCTTGGCCGCCAGCAACAAGAGGGAGCGTCAGCTGGCGCGCGAGCGCTACGTCCGCCAGCAGGCCCGCCGGGCCGAGGCTCGGCGGCGACGCCGCCAGCGGACCCAGGTGATCGCCGCCGTCGTCGCAGTAGTCGCCGTCATCGCCGGCGTGGCCGTGCTCTCGTTCATCCTGAACAACGACGACGACACGCTCGACACCCCGGCCGCCGCGCCCGACACCACCGCCTCCGCCGAGGCCACTCCCGCCGCGCCGGTCGTCGCCGGCTGCACGGCGACGAGCGCCGCCGGCAGCCTGAATGCTCCGAGCTTCGACAAGGAGCCCGAGCTCACGGTCGAGAAGGCGGACTACACCGCCACTCTCGACACCAACTGCGGCACCATCGAGCTCACGCTGGACGGCGCGAAGGCGCCGCACACCGTCAACTCCTTCGCCTTCCTGGCCGGGGAGAAGTACTTCGACGGCACGTCCTGCCACCGCCTCACGACGAGCGGCATCTTCGTCCTCCAGTGCGGCGACCCCACGGGCACGGGCACCGGCGGGCCGGGCTACCAGTTCCAGGACGAGAACCTGCCGAAGGACGGGGCCGCGAACTACCCGGCCGGCACCGTCGCCATGGCCAACAGCGGCGCGGGCACCAACGGCAGCCAGTTCTTCCTGGTCTACAAGGACACGCAGCTCCCGCCGAACTACTCCGTCTTCGGCAAGATCACCAAGGGCCTCGACATCCTCGAGAAGGTCGCGGCCGCCGGTGACGACAGCGGTGGCGACGGCAAGCCGAACCAGCCCGTCACCCTCAACACCGTCACCGTCGCCAAGGCAGGGGGCTGACTCCCATGACAACCAGCGACTTCGGCCGGGTGGCCGAGGACGGCACCGTCTATGTGCGTGTCGGGGAGGTGGAGCGCCCGGTCGGCTCCTACCCCGGTGCCACGCCCGACGAGGCCCTCGCCTACTTCGCCCGCAAGTACGACGCGCTGGTGGCGGAGGTCGCGCTGCTCGAGCAGCGGGTCCGCAAGGCCGAGCTGGGCCCCAAGGACGCGGGCTCCTCGATCGAGCGGCTGCGCATCGCGATCGCCACGGCCAACGCCGTCGGTGACCTCGACGCCCTCAGCGGCCGGCTCGACTCGCTCTCCTCGCTCGCCGAGCAGCGCCGGGCCGAGTCCGACGCCGCCCGCGCGAAGGCGCGCGACGAGGCCCGTGAGACGAAGGAGCACATCGTCACCGAGGCCGAGTCCCTGGCCGAGGCGACGGCGTGGAAGGCCACGGGCGAGAGGTTCCGCACGCTGCTCGACGAGTGGAAGGCCGCGCCGCGGCTCGACCGCAAGACCGACGACGAGCTGTGGAAGCGCTTCAGCGGGGCGCGGTCCACCTTCGACCGCAACCGCCGCCAGCACTTCGCGGCCCTCGACGCCGAGCGGGCCGAGGCCAAGGTGCGCAAGGAGGCCCTGGTCAAGCAGGCCGAGGAGCTCTCCGAGTCCACCGAGTGGGGCCCGACGGCCGGCCGCTTCCGTGACCTCATGTCGCAGTGGAAGGCCGCCGGCCGGGCCGGCCGCGACGACGAGGAGGCGCTGTGGACGCGCTTCCGCGCCGCACAGGACGCCTTCTTCAGCGCCCGCAACGCGGTGATGTCCGAGCGTGACTCGGACCAGCGGGCCAACCTCGAGGCCAAGGAGGCGATCGCCGCCGAGGCCGAGCAGCTGCTCCCGATCACCGACCACCGGGCTGCGCGCCGTGCGCTCCGCGCCATCTCCGAGAAGTGGGAGGCGGTCGGCCACGTCCCGCGCGGCGACCGTGACCGCGTCGAGGGCCGGCTGCGCCGGGTCGAGGACGCCGTGCGCGCCGCCGAAGAGGACGAGTGGAGGCGGACCAACCCCGAGGCGCGCGCCCGCGCCGAGGCCACCGTCACGCAGCTGCGGGCAGCCATCGACAAGCTGACCGACCAGGCCGAGAAGGCCCGCGCCGCCGGCAAGGAGAAGCAGGCCACGGACGCCGAGTCGGCCATCGAGGCCCGTCGCTCGTGGCTGGAGGAGGCCGAGCGCGCGCTCGCCGAGTTCTCGCGCTGACCCTCCCCCACCCTCCCTCCCCCCCCGCTGATCATGCACATGTGGCGAGTTATCCACAGCTGACGGCGGACGGCGTTCTGCAGGGGCATGGGGCCACCACCGTGGCCCCATGCCCCTTCTGCTCGACCGCCCCTTCTCCCGCAGATCCGCGCTGGCTGCCGGCCTCACGCCCGGCGAGCTCCGGGGGCTGGTCTCTGCCCGGCTCGTCCGTCGCGTGCTGGACGGCGTGTACGTGGGGGCGGACGTACCGGACTCGTTCGAGCTGCGATGCGCCGCCGTCGCGCTGGCACTGCCGGCCGGTGCGGCGCTCTGCCGCGAAGGTGCCGCGTGGTTGTACGGCGTCGACACCCGCGACCCGGCCCGCCGCGACGACCCACCCCGTCTCGACATCGCGGTGCCTCGGGGAACGACGATCGTCCGGCGCCGTGGCATCAGGTGCTTCGTCCAAGACCTCTCCCCCGTCGACCTCCGGCTGCTTGACGGCGTCGCCGTGACCTCGCCGCTGCGGACCGGCATCGATCTCGCCCGCTGGCTGCCACGACCGGACGCGCTCTGCGCGCTCGACGCGCTGGCCCACACCGGCGTACTCGACCTGGACGAGGCGCGCGCGGGAATTGTCCGCTGGGCGGAGCACGCCTTCGTGGTGCAGGCGCGGGAAGTGCTTGTCCTTGCCGACGCGGGCAGCGAGTCGTGGGGCGAGTCACGCTGCCGGCTGCGCCTGCACGACGCCGGCTTCCCGGCCCCCGAGCTGCAGATTTGCGTACGCATCGGGGACCGCAGCTTCCGTCTCGACATGGGGTGGAAGGCGAGGCGCAAGGCGCTCGAGTACGACGGCGAGGCCCATCACTCGTCGGCGGACGACCGCGCTTCCGACCAGGAGCGGCGCGCTCTGTTGCGGAGGGCTGGCTGGGACGTCGCCGTCGTCACGAAGGAGCACGTGCTCGGCGGCGGCACCGGCTTCGAGCAGGTCGTCGCCGAACTGCTCGGCATGCCTCCTACCCGCGGGCCGGCCAGCGACTGGCGGTGACCCGTGGTCTATAGACAACTCGCCACATGTGCATGATCAGCGAGGGTGGGGTGCAGTCCGGGCCCGTGCGCGTCAGACCGGGTCCGTACGGGCGTCAGACCGGGGTCGGGGCGGGCGTGGAGCCGGCGCCGGGGCTGGTGAGCCGGTTGACGTCATAGACGCCCTCGATGCCGCGGACCGCCTTGAGCACGTGGCCGAGGTGGGTGGTGTCGCCCATCTCGAAGGTGAAGCGGGAGACCGCCACCCGGTCACGCGTCGTCGTGACCGACGCGGACAGGATGTTGACGTGCTGGTCCGAGAGGACCCGCGTGATGTCCGAGAGCAGGCGGCTGCGGTCGAGCGCCTCGACCTGGATCTGGACGAGGAAGACGCTCTGCGACGTCGGCGCCCACTCGACCCCGACCATGCGCTCGGGCGAGAGGGACTGGCTGGCGACGTTGACGCAGTCGGCGCGGTGCACCGAGACGCCGTTGCCGCGGGTCACGAAGCCGACGATGGGGTCGCCGGGCACCGGAGTGCAGCAACGGGCGAGCTTGACCCAGACGTCGGGCGCGCCGCTGACGACGACGCCCGGGTCGCCGGCCGGGCGGGCGCGGCCGCGAGCCAGGTGGCTCGCGGTCGGGACCGTGGCCTCGGCCATGTCCTCCTCGGCGGCCTCCTCGCCGCCGAGCGACTGGACGAGCTTGGCGACGACGGACTGGGCGCTCACGTGGTTCTCGCCGATGGCGGCGTAGAGCGCCGAGATGTCCGGGTAGCGCAGCTCGTTGGCCAGCGCGGTCAGCGCCTCGCTGGACAGCAGCCGCTGCAGCGGCAGGCCCTGCTTGCGCAGCGTGCGGGCGAGCGCGTCCTTGCCGTGCTCGATGGCCTCCTCGCGCCGCTCGCGGGAGAACCAGTGCTTGATCTTGTTGCGCGCCCGGGGGGACGCGACGAAGGTCAGCCAGTCCCGCGACGGCCCGGCGTTGGTCGCCTTGGAGGTGAAGATCTCGACGGTGTCGCCGTTCTCGAGCTTGGACTCGAGCGGGACGAGGCGCTGGTTGACCCGGGCGCCGACCGTGCGGTGGCCGACCTCGGTGTGGACGGCGTAGGCGAAGTCCACCGGGGTCGAGCCCGTCGGCAGCGCGACGACCTCACCCTTCGGCGTGAAGACGTAGACCTGGCCGCTGGACAGGTCGAAGCGCAGCGAGTCGAGGAACTCTCCCGGGTCCTCGGTCTCCTTCTGCCAGTCGAGCAGCTGCCGCAGCCAGCTCATGTCGCCGGTCGAGCCGTCGTCGTTGCCGCCGCCGCTGACCGCGGTGGCGTCCTCCTTGTACTTCCAGTGCGCGGCGACGCCGTACTCCGCCCGCCGGTGCATCGCGTGCGTCCGGATCTGCAGCTCGACGGGCTTGCCCTCGGGGCCGATCACCGTCGTGTGCAGCGACTGGTACATGTTGAACTTCGGCATCGCGATGTAGTCCTTGAAACGCCCGGGAACGGGGTTCCACCGGGCGTGGACCGTGCCGAGGGCGGCGTAGCAGTCGCGGACCGTGTCGACGAGGATGCGAATGCCCACCAGGTCGTAGATGTCGGCGAAGTCGCGGCCGCGCACGATCATCTTCTGGTAGACGGAGTAGTAGTGCTTCGGCCGACCGGTGACCGTGCAGCGGATCTTCGCCGCCGTCATGTCCTGCTGGACCGAGTCGATGACGCCGGCGATGTACTCGTCGCGGCTCGGCGCCCGATCGCGGACGAGGTTGACTATCTCCTCGTAGAGGCTGGGGTAGAGCGTCGCGAACGAGAGGTCCTCGAGCTCCCACTTGACCTTGTTCATGCCGAGCCGGTGGGCCAGCGGGGCGTAGATCTCCAGCGTCTCGCGTGCCTTGCGCTCGGCCTTCTCGGCCGGGATGTAGCGCCAGGTCCGGGCGTTGTGCAGCCGGTCGGCGAGCTTGATGACGAGGACGCGGATGTCGCGCGACATCGCGACGACCATCTTGCGCACGGTCTCGGCCTGGGCGGCGTCGCCGTACTTGACCTTGTCGAGCTTGGTCACGCCGTCGACCAGGCCGGCGACCTCGTCACCGAAGTCGGCCCGCAGCTGCTCGAGGGTGTAGTCGGTGTCCTCGACCGTGTCGTGCAGCAGGGCCGCGCACAGGGTCGGGGGGTTCATGCCGAAGCTGGCGAGGATCGTCGCGACCGCCAGCGGATGGGTGATGTAGGGGTCGCCGCTCTTGCGCCGCTGGCCGCGGTGACATCGCTCGGCCACGGCGTAGGCGCGCTCGAGGTCGCGTAGGTCGGCCTTGGGCTGGGTCTCGCGGACGAGCCGGAACAGCGGCTCGAGGACCGGGTTGGTGCCGCTGCGCTGGGCGCCGAGCCGCGCGAGCCGCTTGCGTACGCGGGCGGTCGCCGGCGCCTCGGGCCGGGCCGGCGGCGCCGGGGGCTCGGGCGCGGGACGCGACGGGCGTGCCGACGGGGCGAGCGCGGCCGGCGCGCTCTCGGACGCACCGCCGGCTCTAGCGGCGGCGCCGTTGCCCGACGTCCCGGCGGAGGCGCGGCCGACCTCGACCGCTGCGCCTGCCCGGTCTTCGCCCACGCGCTACCCCCTCGTCGCCTCGAGCCATCAGTCTATGCGCGGGGAAGCATCCGTGCGGGCTGCCGGGCAGGGAGGGCGAGCCTAGGCCTGCAGCAGCGCGGAGATCGAGCGCCCGGGCAGCGCCTGGCGGCCGCCAAGCGCCGCGATCTCGAGCAGCACGGCGATGCCGACGACCTGCGCGCCGCTGCGCTCGAGCAGCCCGACCGTCGCGGCGAGCGTGCCGCCCGTGGCGAGCACGTCGTCGACGACGAGCACCCGGGCTCCGGGAGCGAGCGTGCCCTCGCGGAGCTCCAGGACGGCCTCGCCGTACTCGAGCGCGTAGGCGGCGGAGAGCGTCGGGGCCGGCAGCTTGCCCGCCTTGCGCACCGGGACGAAGCCCGCGCCGGCCCGGAACGCGACGGGCGCCGCGAGCATGAAGCCGCGGGCCTCGATCCCGACCACGGCGTCGACGTCACCGGCCAGCTCCGCCAGGGCGTCGACGGTCGCGGCGAAGGCCGCGGCGTCGGCGAGCAGCGGGGTGATGTCCTTGAAGAGCACCCCCGGCTGCGGATAGTCCGGGACGTCGCGGATGTACGCCGCCAGCCCGTCCCGGCCGACGGGCTGACGCGAAGGCCCGGCCTGACCGGCCGGGCCTTCGCTGAGGTCGTGCGTCACGTACGAGCCCTACCTGCGCTTGCCGCGGGGGCCGCTACCGGGGCGCGAGCCTCCGCCGCGGCGCGGCTGGGGGCGCTGCCCGGCGGCGCCGCCGGGGCGCGGACGCGTCGGGCCCGGGGTGGGCGGGACGTCGTCGTCCGGACCGGCGCCCGCCTCCTCGAGCGTCGCGAGCGAGGTCGCACCCCCGCCGGAGGCGGGCGCGGCCTGGCCGGCGGCCGCCGCCCGGGGCTGGCCAGTGCGGCGCGGAGCCGCCCCGCCCGCACGCCGCATCTCCACACGCTTGGCGAGCGCCTTCATGCCGGGCTCGCGCTCCTTGAGGTCGGCGAGCAGCGGCGTGGCGATGAAGATCGAGGAGTAGGTGCTCGCCGCGATACCGACGAAGAGCACCAGCGACAGGTCCTTGAGCGTGCCCGCGCCGAGCAGGAACGCGCCGACGAACAGGATCGCGCCGATCGGCAGCAGCGCCAGCAGCGAGGTGTTGATCGAGCGCACCAGGGTCTGGTTGACCGAGAGGTTCGCGGCCTCGCTGTAGGTCATCCGGCTGCTGCCCTGCAGGCCGGCCGAGTTCTCCCGTAGTGAGTCGAAGACGACGACCGTGTCGTACAACGAATAACCCAGGATCGTCAGCAAGCCGATCACGGTGGACGGCGTGACGTCGAAGCCGACGAGGGCGTAGACGCCGACCGTGATGAGGATGTCGTGCAACAGCGCGACGAACGCGGCGATGGCCATCTTGAACTCGAAGACGATGGCGATGAACACCGCGACGAGGATGAGGAAGACCACCAGCCCCCACGCCGCGCGTTCGGTGACCGCGCCTCCCCACGAGGGGCCCACGACCTGGACGTTGACCTCGGACGCGGCGACGCCGCACGCGTCGGCGAGCGCGTTCGTCACGGCGTCGGGCTGCTCGCCGGTCAGGTCGCCGGTCTGCACGCGCAGCGTGTTGTCGTTGAGCTTCTGGACGATCGTCTCGCCCTCGACCTCTTCGCCGACCGCGCCGCGGGCGTCCTCGATCGAGCAGTTCGCGTTGGGTACGCGGAACTCCGCCCCGCCCTTGAACTCGATGCCGAAGTTCAGCCCGCGGAAGAACAACGCGAGCAGCGTGATGACGAGGATCGCCGCCGACACGGCGTACCAGGTGCGCTTGCGGCCGACGAAGTCGTAGGCGACCTCGCCGGTGTAGAGCCGGTGTCCGAGCTGTCCGAGGCGGGACATGTTCAGGCCTCCTTGGCCGTGCGGACGCGGGCCGCCGGAGCGGCGGGCGAGGTGTGGCGGCCGACGGCCTCGGGGTTGAGGCCGGACAGCGGGTGGCCGTTGCCGAAGAACTTCGTGCGCACCAGCAGGGACACCAGCGGCTTGGTGAACAGGAAGACGACCACGAGGTCGATGAGCGTCGACAGGCCGAGGGTGAAGGCGAAGTTCTGCACGCGGCCGATCGCCAGGAAGTAGAGCGTGGCCGAGGCCAGGATCGTGACGCCGTCGGCGACGAGGATCGTGCGCCGGGCGCGGCGCCACGCGTGCTCGACGGAGGTGCGGATCGTGCGGCCCTCGCGGATCTCGTCGCGCAGCCGCTCGAAGAAGACGACGAACGAGTCGGCGGTGATGCCGATCGAGACGATGACGCCGACGACGCCGGCGAGGATCAGCGTGAAGCTGATGAGGCTGCCGAGCAGGACGATCAGGCCCCAGGTGAGGACGCCGGCGACCACCAGGCTCGCGACGCTGACCAGGCCGAGGCCGCGGTAGAAGAGCAGCGAGTAGACGAGGACGAGCACGAGGCCGATGGCGCCGGCCAGGATGCCCTTGTCGAGCTGGTCCTCGCCGACCGTCGCGGAGATCGTGTTGACCTCGCCCTGCTCGAACGCGAGCGGGAGCGCGCCGTAGCGGAGCACGTTGGCCAGGTCGCGGGCCTCGGTCTCGCTGAAATCGCCGGTGATCTGCGCGTTGCCGTCGGTGATGGCGCCCTGGACGGTCGGCGCGGAGATGACCGCGTTGTCGAGGACGATGGCGAACGCGTTCTCCGGCGCGGCCTTGGCGACCAGGCTCTGCGTCGCGTCGGAGAACTGGCGGGTGCCCTCACCGTCGAAGTCGAGCTGGACGAGCCAGTCGTTGGCGGTGTTCGGGGTCAGGCCCGCAGTGGCGTCGTCGACGTTCTCGCCCTGCACGAGCACCGGGCCGAGGAGGTACTTCGCCGACCCCTCGCGGTCGCAGGCCACCACCGTCTCTTCGGCCGGGAACTCGACGCCGCCGCCGCGGTTCTCGGCCGCGGTGCAGTCCTTGTCGGTGAACTCCTGCTGCACCTCGGGCGGGATGTTGGCCGTCGGGTCGGCCGCGGCCGGGTCCTCGGTGGGCACGGGAGCGGGCTCGGGGGCCGGCGCCGTCTGCGTCGCGGCCGGCGTCGGCTCCGCGGCGCGCAGGGCGTTCGGGACCACGCGGCCGTTCGACGAGGCGGTCGGGCTCGGCTCTGCGGCGGGCGCGCTGGCCTCTCCCGACGGCGTCGGGGTCGGCTCGGCGATCGGGGCCGCCCCGGTCACGGCAAGGACGGGCCGGAAGGTCAGCTTCGCGGTCGAGGCGATGAGCTTGACCGTCTCGGCGCCCGTCGCGCCCGGCACGGAGACGACGATGTTGTCGCCCTGCGTCTGGATCTCGGACTCGGTGACACCGCGCGCGTCGACGCGCTGGCGGATGATGTCCACCGCCTGGTCGAGCTGGTCGTCCGTCGGCGCCGCACCGGTGTCGGTGCGCGGCAGCAGCACGACGCTGGTGCCGCCCTGCAGGTCGAGCCCCAGGCGCGGCTCGTAGTCCCCGCTGGCGACGATGCCGCCGAAGATCGCGACGATGATCACCAGGAGCACCAGCAAGGTGCGCCCCGGCCGGGAGGCCGTCGCCGGGCCCTTCTTCGTAGCCACTGCTGTCGTGTCTCCTGTGCGTGCTTCAGACGGAGGAACTGCGGGAACGTACGTGCCGGCGGGCGTCAGCCGGTGGCGCTGTCGGGAGGAGCTGGCTTGTCGCGCTTGTCGAACGACACCGGGCCCTCCCCCGCGCCGGGAGCCTCGTCAGAGGCCCGGTGGGTGGTGTCGTCCGCGCCGGAGCCGGAGCTACTGGGAAGCACCTGGCCGACCGCGCCACGTGCCCAGCGGCTGGTGATGCCGGGGGACGTCTCGAGCACGACGACGTCGTCCTCGAGGGCCACCACCGTGGCGTGGAGGCCCGCCGTCGTGATGACCCGCGCCCCCGGCAGCAGCTCGGCCTGCATCTGCGCCAGCCGCCGCTGACGCGACTGCGCGGGGCGGATGAGCAGCAGCCAGAACACCAGGCCGATCAGCACGAACGGCAGCAGGCTTGCGAGTGATCGCACCAACGTCCTCCCAGTCGGTTCCCCGGTGGCGCCGGGTCTCCGGCAGGGCTCAGGCCGCGCCGGAGGATTTCCGGTCGCCAGCCAACGGGGAAGTCTAGTGCGGCGGGCCCGGGGCTGGACAACGAAGACACAACGAATACCGAAGAATCGACGTGCGCCGAGCGCGCGGCGCGAATACCCCTGACTCATGGGCACTCCTGCCCGGGCGGTTCTGCAGCGGCGGCCCCTGCATCACCGCCACGCCCTCGCGCCGGTCGCGTCGGGGGCCGCCGATCAGTCCTCGTCGAGCGGCAGCGTCATCGCGCCGGTGACCCGGTCCGCCCCCGGCGGGGCGAGCCCGAGGTGCGCCCAGGCCGCCGGGGTCGCGATGCGCCCGCGCGGCGTACGCGCGAGCAGCCCGGCGCGCACGAGGAAGGGCTCGGCGACGACCTCGACGGTCTCGGCCTCCTCCCCGACCGCGACGGCCAGCGTGGACAGCCCGACCGGCC
The DNA here is from genome assembly GCF_011250635.1 of Motilibacter deserti. Classification (GTDB taxonomy): domain Bacteria; phylum Actinomycetota; class Actinomycetes; order Motilibacterales; family Motilibacteraceae; genus Motilibacter_A; species Motilibacter_A deserti. The sequence continues at coordinate 216,446 of NZ_JAANNP010000003.1, read as the reverse complement.
CGCCGCCGAAGAGCTTGACCAGCGCGGTGAGGACGGCGCGGTCGAGCCGGTCCAGCCCGAGCGCGTCGACCTCGTAGATCTCCAGGGCCGCGGCGGCGACCGGCCCGGTGACGACGCCCTTGGCGCGGACCTCGGCGAAGTCGCGGACCCTGCGCAGCAGCCGGTTGGCGATGCGCGGCGTGCCGCGTGAGCGCAGCGCGACCTCGCGCCCGCCGTCCTTGCGCAGGTCGATGCCGAGCAGCCGGGCCGACCGGGCGAGCACGCGCTCGAGCTCGGCCGGCTCGTACAGGTCCATGTGCGCGGTGAAGCCGAAGCGGTCGCGCAGCGGGGCGGGGAGCAGGCCCGCCCGCGTCGTCGCGCCGATCAACGTGAAGTGCGGCAGGTCGAGCGGGATCGCGGTCGCGCCCGGGCCCTTGCCGACGACGACATCGACCCGGAAGTCCTCCATCGCCATGTAGAGCATCTCCTCGGCCGGTCGCGCCATGCGGTGCACCTCGTCGAGGAAGAGCACCTCGCCCTCGGCGAGGCTGGACAGGACCGCGGCCAGGTCGCCGGCGTGGGTGATGGCCGGGCCGCTGCTGATGCGCAGCGGCGCCTCCATCTCGGCGGCCACGATCATCGCGAGCGTCGTCTTGCCCAGGCCCGGGCCGCCGGAGAGCAGGATGTGGTCGGCCGGGCGGCCGCGCCCCTTCGCCGCGTCGAGCACCAGGCCGAGCTGGTCGCGCACGCGCTCCTGGCCGATGAACTCGTCGAGCGACTTCGGGCGCAGCGCAAGCTCGGCGGCGCGCTCCTCCTCGTCGGAGGCCCCGTCGACCAGCCGCAGGCTGTCGCTCATGCGCGGCTCAGCCCGCGCAGTGCCGACCGCAGCAGCGCCGCGACGTCAGGAGCGGACCCCGCGTCCACGGCGGCCTGCGCCTCGGGCGCGACGGCGTCGACCGCCGCCTCCGCCTCGCGGGCGGCCCAGCCGAGCCCGGTGAGCGCCTCGGCGAGCTGGGTACGCCAGCCCTCCTGCGCGGGGACGCTCGCCGCGCGGGCCGCCGGCGCACCGCCGACCGGGGCGCCGAGCTTGTCGCGGAGCTCCAGCACGAGCCGCTGCGCGCCCTTCTTGCCGATGCCGGGGACCTTGGTGAGGGTTCCCAGGTCCTCGGTCGCGACGGCGCGGCGCACGTCGTCCGGGGACAGCACGGCGAGGATCGCCTGCGCGAGCCGAGGCCCGACGCCGCTGACCGTCTGGACGGTCTCGAAGACCGTGCGCTCGTCGTCGTCGGCGAACCCGTAGAGCGTCAGCTCGTCCTCGCGCACGACGAGGTGCGTCGACAGCCGGGCCGGCTCCCCCGGCCGCAGCGTCGCCAGCGTCCCCGGCGTGCAGCGCACGGCGAGTCCGACGCCCCCGACCTCGACGACGGCGGAGTCCAGGCCGATCGCGGCCACCCGGCCCGCGACGAAGGCGATCATCGGCGCGCCCCCGCTGCCTTGATCGCCGCCGCGAGCTGGGCCTGGGCCCGGGTCTGCCCGGACGCCGCGGGCTGCCCGGCGGAGGCGGGACGGGGCGCGGTCAGGCTGGCGAGCCGGGACTGGGCGGCCCCGCGCCACAAGTGGCAGACGGCGAGGGCGAGCGCGTCGCTGGCGTCGGCCGGGCGCGGTGCCTCGTCGAGCCGCAGCACGCGCATCACCATCGAGGCCACCTGCGCCTTGTCCGCGCGGCCGCTGCCGGTGATCGCCGCCTTCACCTCGCTGGGGGTGTGCAGCGCGACCGGGAGCCCGCGGTGCGCCGCGGCGGCGATGGCGATCGCGCTGGCCTGGGCGGTGCCCATCACGGTGCGGACGTTGTTCTGGCTGAAGACGCGTTCGACGGCGACGGCGTCGGGGCGCTGCTCGTCGAGCCACTCCTCGACGCCGCGCTGCAGCGCGACGAGGCGGGGGCCGATCTCCGCGTCCGGCGGGGTGCGCACGACCCCGACGGCGACCAGCCGGGGCGGCCGGCCCGGGACGCCTTCGATGACGCCGATGCCGCACCGGGTGAGGCCTGGGTCTACGCCGAGCACCCGCACCGTCACCGTGTCGCACCCCTCGCTCGCGGCGTGCCCGATCCGAACACGCGTTCGAGCAGACGCTACCCGCCGGGCCGCCTGGCCGGTCGGAGCGCCGGCCCGGCGTGTCCCGTCGTCAGCGCGCGCCGGGGGTGAACACGGTCCAGCCCGAGCCGACCTCGAAGACCGCGCGTCAGTCCTCCACCCGGGCGTGCTCCGAGCCGCGGCCGCTCGCCGGTGCCGGTCGGCGGACTGGTGGGCCACGTCATGGCGCCAAAAGGGCGTTGCCGGAGTTCGAGTACGGCAAAGCCGGGTTCAGGAACTGCCGGTCAGCTGTCGTGACGCGTCGCGCCCGGCCTGGGCCCGCATCGCTCGGTACGCGGTGTCGACGGCGCCGCCGAGGAACTGGCCCTTCTCGCGCCCGTCCGCGTCGACGGATCGACGATGCGGCCGCAGAGGTTGCCGGGACCGCTGCACCGGGTCGGTGACCGCGTCGAGCGTGGTGTCGGAGCAGAAACGCCGGCCACCCGAGGGGCGGCCGGCGCTCAGCAGCAGAGGGCGTCAGCCCACAGCCTCCATGACCTCGTCGGACACGTCGTAGTTGGCGTAGACGTCCTGGACGTCGTCGCTGTCCTCGAGCGCGTCGATCAGCTTGAAGACCTTGCGCGCGGTCTCCTCGTCCAGCTCGACCTTGACCGACGGGAGGAAGGTCGGGTCGGCGGAGTCGTAGTCGATGCCGGCGTCCTGCAGCGCGGTGCGCACCGCGACGAGGTCGGTCGCCTCGCAGACGACCTCGAACTGCTCGCCGTCGTCGGTGACCTCCTCCGCGCCGGCGTCGAGGACCGCGCCGAGCACGTCGTCCTCGGTCAGCCCGTCGGCCTTCGGCACCACGATGAGGCCCTTGCGGTTGAACATGTACGACACCGAGCCCGGGTCGGCCATCGAGCCGCCGTTGCGGGTGAAGGCGATGCGGACGTCGGCCGCGGCGCGGTTGCGGTTGTCGGTCAGGCATTCGACGAGCACGGCGACCCCGCCGGCGGCGTAGCCCTCGTACATGATCGTCGAGTAGTCCGCCCCGCCGGCCTCGGCGCCCGACCCGCGCTTGACGGCGCGGTCGATGTTGTCGTTCGGGACCGAGGACTTCTTCGCCTTCTGGATGGCGTCGTAGAGCGTCGGGTTGCCGGCCGGGTCACCGCCACCGGTCCGCGCGGCCACCTCGATGTTCTTGATCATCTTCGCGAAGAGCTTGCCGCGCTTCGCGTCGATGACGGCCTTCTTGTGCTTGGTTGTCGCCCACTTGGAGTGGCCGCTCATAGCGCGGAGGTCACCGGCCCTTCACCAGCTCGACGAACAGCGCGTGCACGCGCAGGTCACCCGTCAGCTCCGGGTGGAATGAGGTGGCCAGCAGGTGTCCCTGCCGGACCGCGACGATCCTACCGTCGGCCGGCCCGCCCTTCACTCGGGCGAGCTGCTCCACGCGCTCGCCGACCGCCTCGACCCACGGCGCCCGGATGAAGACCGCGTGCACCGGGTCGCCCGGCACCCCGTCGACCTCGACGTCGGCCTCGAACGAGTCGACCTGGCGGCCGAAGGCGTTGCGTCGGACCGTGACGTCCAACCCGCCGATCGTCTCCTGCCCCTCGACCCCGTCCTCGATCCGGTCCGCGAGCAGGATCATCCCCGCGCAGGAGCCGTAGGCCGGCATCCCCCCGCCGATCCGCTCGCGCAGCGGCTCGAGCACCTCGAACGTGCGGGCCAGCTTGCTGATCGTCGTGGACTCGCCCCCGGGCAGGACGATCGCGTCGACCGCCTCGACCTCGGACGGGCGGCGTACGGGGACGGCGCGCGCGCCCGCCGCCTCCAGGGCGTACAGGTGCTCCCGGACGTCCCCCTGCAGGGCGAGGACGCCGATCTGCGGCTGCGGCACGGGCTCCGCCTTGCTCGTCCGACGACAGTTCCAACTCCTTCGATGCTACCGGCGGGGCACGCGCAAGGACCGCGGCGGCCGCTCTGCCCGCTTTCCTGAGCGAACCAGTTGCGAGCCGTTCGCAACTACGGGGACGACGTTCCTGACGTTGCTTGAGCTAACGATTCTCTCGCCATCCGTTCACCTGGTCGACCGCCTCGAGCCCGAGCCGGACGCCGTCGTCGTCACCCGCGGCCACGTCCGCCCGTGGCTGGACGGCGGGACGGCGTACCTGCTCTGCGTGCGCAAGGAGGACGGGCGGCTCGAGCCGTTCGACGCGAACGTCGCGCACGACTGCGGCGGGCACGACTGACCGCCCGGCGGCGGGCTCACAGCGCGAAGAGCCCGCCGTCGACCAGCTGCACGTGGTTGGTGACGTAGCCGTTGCGCAGCACGGCGAGCGCCAGGTCCGCGACCTCCTCGGGGCGCCCGAGCCGGCCCACCGGGATCGGCAGCGGCATGTCGCGCCCGTTGCCCGGAAGCATCTTGGTGTCCTCGATCAGCGCCGGCGCCACCGCGTTGACCGTCACGCCGCGGTCGGCGTAGCGCGACGCGAACCAGTGCACCAGCCCGTGCAGCCCGGCCTTGGAGGCCGCGTAGTGCGGGCCGACCACCCCGCCGGTGAAGGCCGCGATCGAGGAGAAGAGCAGCACCCGGCCGTACCCGCGCTCGGCCATCTGCGGCACCAGGCGCTGCATCAGGAGGAACGGCGCCCGCAGGTTGACCGCCTGCGTGCGGTCCCAGAGCTCGAGGCCGACGTCGGCGAGCTCGCGCTGCTCGCCCGCCCCGGCTGCCGAAACGAGCACGTCGACCGGCCCGAGCTCCTGCTCGGCTTCGTCGGCCAGCCGCAGCGGGGCCTCGGCGTCGGCGAGATCGGCCTGCAGGACGACGGGCTCCCCGCCTGCCTCCCGCACGAGCTGGGCCGTCCGCTCGGCGCCGGCACGATCACCGGAGTACGCGAGGGCGAGCCGCGCCCCCTCCTGAGCGAGGCGCTCGGCGAGGGCTCGGCCGATGCCGCCGGAAGCGCCGGTGAGAAGGACCGTCCGGTCCTGGAAAGCAGTCACGGCCGGGGCGGATACCCCGGCCGCGACGTGCTCAAAGGGACTACCAGCCGCGGTCGGAGTAGCGCTGGTCCGCGGGCAGCTCGGAGATGTTGATCCCGACCATGGGCTCGCCGAGGCCGCGCGAGACCTTCGCGATCACGTCGGGGTCGTCGTAGAACGTCGTCGCCTTGACGATCGCCTCGGCGCGCCTGGCCGGGTCGCCGGACTTGAAGATGCCCGAGCCGACGAAGACGCCCTCGGCGCCGAGCTGCATCATCATCGCCGCGTCGGCCGGGGTCGCGATGCCGCCGGCGGTGAACAGCACGACCGGCAGCTTGCCGAGCTTGGCCACCTCGGCGACCAGGTCGTACGGCGCGCGCAGCTCCTTGGCCGCCACGAACAGCTCGGTCTCGTCGAGCGTCGCCAGGCGGCGGATGTCGGAGCGGATCTGGCGCATGTGGCGGGTCGCCTCAACGACGTTGCCGGTGCCGGCCTCGCCCTTGGAGCGGATCATCGCCGCGCCCTCGGCGATGCGGCGCAGCGCCTCGCCCAGGTCAGTCGCGCCGCAGACGAAGGGGACCGTGAAGGCCCACTTGTCGATGTGGTGCGCCTCGTCGGCCGGGGTCAGCACCTCGGACTCGTCGACGTAGTCCACGCCGAGCGACTGCAGGACCTGCGCCTCGACGAAGTGGCCGATGCGGGCCTTCGCCATGACCGGGATCGAGACCGAGTTGACGATGCCCTCGACCATGTCGGGGTCGCTCATGCGGGCGATGCCGCCCTGCTTGCGGATGTCGGCGGGCACGCGCTCGAGCGCCATGACGGCGACGGCACCGGCGTCCTCGGCGATCTTGGCCTGCTCCGGCGTGACGACGTCCATGATCACGCCGCCCTTGAGCATCTCGGCCATGCCGCGCTTCACGCGCGCGGTGCCGGTGCTGCCGGACGAAGACTCGTTCTCGAGAGGGGCGGAAGGGACGCTCAACGGGACCTCGCTGGTCGGGGACTGCTCTCCCCATAAGGGTAGGCCCACTCGTGAGGTGGTGACCCGGGCCAATGACACGGTCTTGGCCCGGTCGACCCGCCGCGGGCCCGACCGGCCGCGTCCCAGCGCGCTCAGCCGAGGCGTAAAGGACGGTCCTTGTCCACCAGCAGCACCCACACCTGCCCGGCCGCGAAGCGCGCCGTCTCCCCGCCCACGGTCCACCGCGTGCCGGACGCCGCGCTCGACCGCGACCACTCCGCCTTCCAGGCCTTGCCCCCGCGCAGCAACAGCCCGCTCCCCCTGCCGACGGTGTGGGCGTACGGGGTCACCGACCCGTTCTTGTCCACGTAGACCGAGTCGGTCTCGTCGACGTACTGCACCAGGACGGTGGTGGCGCCGAGCCGGGCGCCGGCCGCCGAGACCGCGGGGGTGCCGTCGGTCGTCGCGAGCCACCGCTTCGTCTTCGCCGACCAGGTGAAGCCGGTGCTCGCGGCGCGCCAGGTCGCCCGCACCGAGCGCGCGCGGGCCCCGCCGACGGGAGGCTTGCCGAACCGGAAGCCGATGTCCGACGCCTTGGTCGCGCCGTCGGCGGCCGCGAGCAGCGTGCGGGCGTTCGCGAAGAGGTTGTACGGCGCCGGCCGGCTGCTGCGCCGGTAGTACAGCGACGGGTCGTCGTCGGCCGACACCAGGGCCAGCGAGGCGCTGCGCAGCGTCGGCAGGAACTTCTTCTGCGCCCCGGAGTAGGCGAACGCCGGCCGCCCGTACTGCGCGAAGAGCTCGACGTCGCTGATCCGCGCGCTGCGGACCGGTCCGACGACCCTGGGCAGCTTGGTCGAGAAGACCGCGGCCAGCCGGGTGAGGCCGCCCTCGACCGGCTCGACGTAGACGACGTCGGCGTCCTCGAGCCCGGCCTGCGGGCGCGCCGCGGCCGTGTTGTCGATCTTGACGACGAGCGTCCGTCCGTCCGCCTTGGCCCGGCCCGAGAGCACGGAGGCCTGCTTGGCCGGGGCCGCGGGCGCCGCGGCCTCCCGTCCCGGGGACGAGGCCGCACCGAGCTCGACCGGCAGCGCGGAGCAGCCGGCGAGGGCGCAGCCGAGGGCGACGGCGAGCAGCGAGCGGCGAAGGGCGGTCGGAGTACGCATCACGCTGCATCTCGGCAGCTCGCGGGGGCGGCTGAAGGCCGGTGGCGCAGCGATGCCGCGGCTCAGAGCCCGGACAGGACCAGCAGCGCGAGGGCGGTCGCCGCGGCCACGTCCGCGATGCGGCCGTAGTCCAGGGTCTCCGCCAGGTCGGAGGCGCGGTGGTAGTGCGGGTTGCGGAAGTTGGCGGTGTCGGTCACCTGCACCGCGGGCAGCCGCGCCTCCCAGAACGGCACGTGGTCGCTGCGCGCGAAGTCGCGGGCCATCGCGACCCGGCGTGCGGCGACCCCGAGGCCCGGCAGGTCCGTCGGCGCCCGAAGCAGCACAGGGGCCCGCGGGCCGGCGACCTCCGCGAGGCAGGAGGCCAGGCAGGTGGCGGCGAGCCGGCTGCGCTTCTGGTGGATCAGGGCGAGGAAGTCGCCCGGCATGCCGCGGGCGCGCAGCCGGCCGACCTGGCCCCGGTAGAGCGCGCCGACGCCGGGCGGGAGGCGCTGCGAGCCCGGCTCGGCACTGACGTACCCGAGCATCTCGAAGACGTACGCGGCGCGCACCGGGCGCCGCGCCGCCAGCCAGGCGACCAGCTGGCGCGACCCGGAGAAGCCGTGCTCCTCGTGGTCGACGGCGGCCAGCACCACCGACAGCCGCATCCGCTCGGGCGCGAGCAGCCGCGCGACCTCGACGAGCGCGGCGAGCCCGCTGCCGTTGTCGTCGGCTCCTCCACTGCCCGGGACGGTGTCGGCGTGGGCCAGGACGACCAGCGCGTCCGGCCGCTCGCCCTCCTTCACGGCGACGACGTTGACGCCCGGCAGCTCGGCCACGGGCTCGGTCCGCCCGGGGCGGGCGGGGTCCCAGTCGTTCGCCCCGCGGACGGTGAAGCCGTGCAGGCGCGCGGGCCAGCCGGCGGCCGCCAGCTCGTCGCGCAGCAGCACGTCGGCCTGCCGGCGCAGCTCAGGAGCCAGGCGGCGTACGCGCGGGGCCGGCAGCGCATCGACGAACGCGCGCAGCCGGGCCTCGTCGACGGCCGCACGCAGCGCTCGGGCCCGCTCGGCCGCCGCGCGGTCCAGCGGGCGCAGGCGTGGCTCGGCTGCTCCGAAGATCCCCTGAACCTAGTACGCCGCGAGGCCGTCAGGCGGCCAGCGCGGGCGGCGGGTCGTCGTCCATCTCGAACGTCATGGGCATGGGCGCGTGGCCGGCGAGCCGCAGCCAGCGCACGACGCGCTTGCGGCGTACGACGCCCGTGGCCCGGACCGCCTCGTTGTGGAAGCGCCGCGCGAGCTGCACGCGCATGGTCGCCGCAGCGAGGTCGCGGACCGCCTCTGGCCCGCCCGGCTCGTCGTGGAGCGCGGCGACCGCATCGGCCTCGAGCGCGGCCCGCAGCGACCGGGACAGATCGGACTCGGCGAGCTCGCGGCGCTCGTCGTCCGCCACGGACGCGGCGTGCGCGGCGTCGGCGAGGATCACGCTGGAGGCGGGGTCGAGCAGCCCGGAGCCGGCCAGCTCCAGCGTGGCCGTGGCCCGCCGGACGAGCTGGGCGTCCAGCGCCGCCCGGGCGCCCTCCACGCGGGCGTGCAGCCGGTCCAGCCTGGTCGCCGTCCAGGAGAGGTACCACCCGAGCAGCCCGAGCAGGGCGACGACGAGGACGACGAGGGCCACGGCGTCGGGGATCACTCGGCCCCCCGGCCCCGCAGCCCCAGCCGGCCGCCGCGGCCCGGGGGCAGCGGCGCCACGCTCCCGGCGCCGGCCGTGACGGTCTCGTAGACCGCGAGGACCCGGGCCGCGACCCCGGGCCAGTCGTAGCGCCGCACCACGGTCGACGCCGTGGCGCGCAGCCGGGCCGCCCGGGTCGAGTCCGAGAGCAGGCCCACGACGGCGTCGGCCAGCGCCGGCGCGTCGCCGACCGGGACGAGTGCTCCCGCCGTGCCGTTGTCCAGCACCTGCCGGAACGCGTCCAGGTCGCTGGCGACGACGACGGCGCCCGCTGCCATCGCCTCGGCCAGCACGATGCCGAAGCTCTCGCCGCCGGTGTTGGGCGCGACGTAGACGTCGGCGGTCGCGAGCATCCGGGCCTTGTCCTCGTCGCTCACCTGGCCGAGGAACGTGACGCAGGGGCGGGCGGGCTCCGGGAGCGCGGCCCGGGCCTCCTCCACGTCGCCCCGGCCGGCGACGAGCAGGCGGACGCCCGGGTGCCGCTCGAGGATGCGCGGGAACGCCGCGAGCAGCGTGGACAGCCCCTTGCGCGGCTCGTCGAGGCGGCCGAGGAAGGCCATCGTCCCGCCCGCCCCGCGCCACGCGGGCTGCGGCTCGGCCCCGGCGAAGCGGTCGACGTAGACGCCGTTGGGGACGACCACCGCGTCGCCGCCGATGTGCTCGACGACGGTGCGGCGGGCCTGCTCGCTCACCGCGATGCGGGCCGAGAGCTTCTCCAGCGCGGGGTAGAGCACGGGGTAGAACGCCGAGTAGGCGCGTGAGCGCAACGAGGCGGTGTGGAAGGTCCCGACCATCGGCCCGGACGCCGCCCAGCAGGCCAGCAGCGACAGGCTCGGCGACGCCGGCTCGTGGATGTGGACGAGGTCGAACTCGCCGACCGCGAGCCACCGGCGCACCCGCGCGGCCGACAGCGGGCCGAAGCTCAGGCGTGCGACGGAGCCGTTGTAGGGCACCGGGACGGCCCGCCCGGCGGGGACGACGTACGCCGGCAGCGGCATGTCCTCGTCCGCGGGCGCCAGCACCGACACCTCGTGGCCGAGCACGAGGAGCTGCTCGGCGAGGTCGCGGACGTGGAACTGCACCCCGCCCGGCACGTCCCAGGCGTAGGGGCACACCAGCCCGACCCTCATCGCGCGGGCACGGCGTCGTCGGCGGCGGCGCCCGGGGCGTGGCCCTGGGACAGGTCGGCCACGAACACCCGCTGCAGCATGTGCCAGTCCTGCGGGGCCGCGGTGATCGCCGCCCCGAACGCGTCCGCCACCTGCTGGCACATCGCCTGCACCCGCTGCCGGGTCGTGCCCGCCGCGGGCGGCACCACCCGCGGGTGGAAGGTCACGACGATGCCGCGCTCGTCGTACGCCACGGTGATCGGGTGCAGCGGGGCGCCCGTCTGCAGCGCGAGGATGGCCGGCCCCGGGGCGACCCGCGCCCGCTCCCCCAGCAGCTGCACCTCCACGCCGGTCGCGCTGAGGTCCCTGTCGGTCAGCAGGCACACGATGCGGTTGGCCCGCAGCCAGTCGCGCAGCGCCGGCACAAGCGCGCCGCCTCCGGTCAGCGGCAGGACGCTGATGCCAAGGCGCCGGCGGTGGGCGACGAAGCGGTCGTAGAGCTCCTCCGGGCGCAGCCGCTCCGCGACGCTGAGCACCGGCGCGTGGACGGCCGCGGCCCAGGCGCCGGCGTGGTCCCAGTTGCCCATGTGCGGGAGCGCGCCGATGAACCCGCGGCCGGCGGCCAGCGCCTCGCTGACGTGGTGGCCGTCCACCACGGTCGTCGTGGCCATGACACGCTCGCGCGGCCAGTCCGACATGCGGAAGGTGTCGCACCAGTAGCGCAGGTAGGACCGCATGCCCGCCCGCACCAGTGCCGCGAGCTCGTCGGGGCCGGCCGCGGGCGCGGCGCGGCGCAGGTTCGCCTCGAGCCGGCGCACCCCGCGCCCGCCGCGGCGCACCGCCACGTCGGCGAGCGCGCCGAACAGCGCGTACGCCGCCCGCTCGGGCAGCCGGCGGACGAGCGCCCAGCCCGCGGAGTAGCCCGCGAGCGTCAGCCGCTGGACCAGCCGCTCGCGCACCCCCGGCGTCCTCAGGCGCCGGGCCCGGCGGGCGTACCGGTGCGCGGGGATCCCGCACCCTGGCCCCCGGAGGGGGTCGCATCGGCCCGCGCGAGCGCCTGGCGGCGGACCAGCAGCGCGCGCTGCACCACCGTCACGGTCGCGCCGACGGCGACCAGCCACAGCGCGACGGTGTGGATCCAGGGGACCCCGAGCCCGTCGAGGCCGGTCGCGACGAGGATGGTCACCAGCCGGTCGGAGCGCTCCATGACGCCGACGTCGGCGCGCATCCCGAGCCCCTCGGCCCGCGCCTTGACGTAGGACACGACCGAGCCTGCGACCAGGCCGTAGAGCGCGAGCCCCGCGAGCAACGGGTTGTCGCCGTCGCCCACCCACCAGAGCAGGATCCCGGCGAAGATCGCCGCGTCGCCGACGCGGTCGGTGCAGGAGTCGAGCCACGCCCCCCACACCGAGGACCGGCCCGACAGCCGCGCCATGGTCCCGTCGATCATGTCGCTGAAGACGAACCAGGTGATGAAGAAGCTGCCCCAGAAGAACTCCCCGCGCGGGAAGAACACCAGCGCGCCGACGCAGACGCCGAGCGTGCCGAGCAGGGTGATGACGTCGGGGCTGACGCCGGCCCGCAGCAGCCCGCGCGCGATCGGGGTCATGACGCGCGAGAAGAAGGCGCGCGCGTACCGATTGAGCATCCTCGTCCTGTCGCCGGCGGCCACCGCGCCGGGCAGGTCGTCCTCGCTGAGCTGCGCGGTGGTGTCTGCCATCGTAGTGACGGCGTCGAGCACCTCCGGGCACGCGCCGGCGGGCCGCGGCGTGGCGACGGGCCGGCGCCGCGGCGCACGCCCGCCTTAGCAGCGCGCCCGCTCGCGGGCACGCCCCGGGGCCCTTGCGGGCGGCCGGGCGGTCGGAGGACGCTTCGTCGCGAGCCGATCTGTCCGACCGCACACCGAGGAGGGCCTCGTGGCACCCACAGCGAGCCAGTCAGGAGCCGCGGGAGGCGGGCCGGCACCTGTCGTCGACCGACCGGAGCAGGTCCGCAACGTCGTGCTCGTCGGGCACTCCGGCGCGGGGAAGACCACGCTGGTCGAGGCCGTCCTCGTCGCGGCCGGGACGATCCCGCGCCCCGGCCGGGTCGAGGACGGCAGCACCGTGACGGACTTCGACGAGGCCGAGGCCCGCCAGCAGCGCACCGTCTCCCTCGCGCTCGCGCCGCTCGAGCACGACGGAGTCAAGGTCAACCTGCTCGACGCCCCGGGCTACGCCGACTTCGTGGGCGACCTGCGGGCCGGGCTGCGCGCGGCGGACGCAGCGCTCTTCGTGGTCTCCGCCGTGGATGGGCTGGACGCTTCCACCTCGATGCTGTGGGAGGAGTGCGCGGCGGTCGGCATGCCGCGTGCGGTGGTCGTCACGAAGCTGGACAAGGAGCGGGCCGACTTCGACGAGTCCGTCGCCGTGTGCCAGCGGGTGTTCGGCGACGGGGTGCTGCCGGCGTACGTCCCGCTGCTCGCCGACGACGGCAAGGTCGCCGGGCTCTACGCGCTGCTGTCGCAGCGGATCGCGGACTACTCCGAGGGCGCGCGCGCCGAGCACGACGCCGAGCCCGAGCACATCGAGGGCACGGCCGACGCGCGCGCCGCGCTCATCGAGGGGATCATCGCCGAGTCCGAGGACGAGACGCTGATGGACCGCTACCTCGGCGGGGAGGACCTCGACGTCAAGACCCTCATCGAGGACCTGGAGAAGGCGGTCGCGCGCGGCAGCTTCTACCCGGTGCTGCCGGTGTCCGCCCTCGACGGCGTCGGCATGGTCGAGCTGCTGGAGCTGATGACCCAGGCGTTCCCCTCCCCGCTCGAGCACCCGCTCCCGGCGGTCACGACGCCCGACGGGGAGCCGCAGCCACCGCTGGCCTGCTCGCCCGAGGGCCCGCTGGTGGCCGAGGTCGTCAAGACGACGACCGACCCCTACGTCGGGCGGCTCAGCCTCGTGCGCGTCTTCTCGGGGACCCTGCGCCCGGACCTGCCGGTGCACGTCTCCGGCCACGCCGCGTCGTTCTTCGGCGAGACGGCCGGCCACGCGGACCACGACGTCGACGAGCGGATCGGCGCGCTCTCGTCCCCGCTCGGCAAGGTGCAGCGGACGGTGCAGGCCTGCATCGCCGGCGACATCTGCGCGGTGGCGAAGCTGACGCGGGCCGAGACGGGCGACACCCTCTCGGCGAAGGAGCACCCGCTGCTCGTCGAGCCGTGGACGATGCCGGAGCCGCTGCTGCCCGTCGCGATCCGCGCGCGCTCGCGCAGCGACGAGGACAAGCTCGGCGTCGCCCTCGGCCGGCTCGTCGCGGAGGACCCGACGCTGCGGCTCGTGCAGGACGGCGAGACCGGCCAGCTCGTGCTCTGGTGCATGGGCGAGGCGCACGTCGACGTGGTGCTCTCGCGCCTGCAGGGGCGCTACGGCGTGGGGGTCGAGACCGAGCCCCTCCGCGTCTCGCTGCGGGAGACCTTCTCCGCGCCGGCCAAGGGGCACGGCCGCCACGTGAAGCAGTCCGGCGGCCACGGGCAGTTCGCGATCTGCGACATCGAGGTCGAGCCGCTGCCGACCGGCGCGGGGTTCGAGTTCGTGGACAAGGTCGTCGGCGGGGCGGTCCCGCGCCAGTTCATCCCGTCGGTGGAGAAGGGCGTGCGGGCGCAGATGGAGAAGGGCGTCAGTGCCGGCTACCCGGTCGTCGACGTCCGCGTCACGCTCGTCGACGGCAAGGCGCACTCGGTCGACTCCTCGGACATGGCCTTCCAGATGGCCGGCGGCCTCGCGCTGCGCGACGCGGCCGCCGGCGGCTCGGTGACGCTGCTCGAGCCCGTCGACGAGCTCGTGGTGATGGTCTCCGACGAATACGTGGGGGCCGTCATGAGCGACCTGTCCGGGCGGCGGGGCCGCGTGCTCGGGACCGAGCCGGCGCCGGGCGGGCGCACGCTCGTACGCGCCGAGGTTCCGGAACCCGAGATCACGCGTTATGCCATCGAGCTGCGCTCGCTCTCGCACGGCAGCGGGACGTTCACCCGGTCCTACGCCCGGCACGAGCCGATGCCGAGCCACCTGGCGGCGAAGGTGCTGACCGCCGCGCACTAGCGGAGCCGGTGCCGGGAAGGCGGTGCGCAGCAGTGGGCCCGAGCGCAGCGCGGCCGGCGTCCTCCCAGGACGGCCCGCCGCCGGCGCGCAGGTTCGACGAGGCTCCCGGGAACCCCTCCTCGCTGGGCCTGGCGCTCTTCCGGGCCGCCGCCGAGGTGCGCGGGGTCAGCCGCCCGGTCGCGCCGGCTCCTCCTGCTCACCGGGCACGCCGAGCGGGCGTTCGAGGGCCGTCAGCGCGAGCAGGACGGTCGCGGCGGTCCAGCCCAGCGGCGCGACCGACGCCGGGGCTCCGTAGGCGTCGACCTTCTCCGGCAGCGCGCCGAGGGACGTGCGGTGCGCGGCCAGCCAGTCCAGCAGCCGGAGCGCGTCGGCCCGGCGGCCCATGGCGGCGTACGCGAGGGCGAAGCCCGCGGTCTCCGGCGTCCATGCGGTGCTGGGGTTGGTGAACTCCTCCCCCGGCCGCACGCCGCCGCTCGGCGTGCGCAGGGCCTGCTCGGCGCGGTCGAGGGTCGTGGGGCCGAGCAGTGAGCCGTCCCCGAAGGGCGGAGCGAGCCAGACCACGGCGGAGTCCACACCGCCGGCGCCGTCGGCGTACCTCGTCGGGGTGGCGGGCGGCCAGGCCGCGCGGACCGCGGGCTCGAGCCGGCGTACGCCCTCGGCCGCGGCCCCAGCGGTCGCGAGGTCCCCGTTCTGCCGGGCCAGCTCCCCGGCGGCGCGCAGCCCGGCCAGCAGCGGCCCGACGGTCCCCAGCGTCGGGCCGTCGACGGCGACCTCCCAGTAGTCCGGGGTCGCCGGGGGCAGCCCGTCCGGGCCGAGCCGCCCGACCACGGCGGCGACGGCGCGCGCGACCGTGGGGGCCAGCTCGGACGAGAGCGCGCGGGCACGGGTGCGGTCGCCGGCCCGGCGCATCTCCTCGACCGTCGCCCACACCGCCCACGGCACCCAGCCGGTGGCGTCCAGCTGGTCCGGCCGGTCGTCGGGCGGGCCGGAGCCGTCGGGCAGCGAGCGGGCGGCCCAGGTCCCGTCCGGGCGCTGCTCGCGGGCGAGCCAGCGCAGGACCGCCTCCGCCTCGCCCGCATGCCCGGTGGCCGCGAAGGCGGCGGCGACGAACGCCGCGTCGCGCGGCCAGACGTACGCCCAGATGCCCTCGGGCGCGGCAAGCGAGGCTCCGTCGGGCCGGGTCAACAGCCGCAGGTCGAGCAGCGCCCGCTCGGCCATGTCGCGCAGCTGCGCCGTCGCCCCCGAGTCGCCATCAGCGCCGTCGCCGCGGCCGCCGACGGGGCCGCCGTCGGGATCGCCATCCGGCACCGTGCCGGCGGCGAGCCAGCGCCGGGACTCGGCGGCGAGCTCGGCGGCCTGCCGCTCGACCCGCTCGGACGCGTCGAGATCCAGTCGAGCGGGCCGCTGCACCGAGGGCGCCGCGGCGCCCAGGACGAGGCTTCCGTCCGGCAGGCGCAGGACGCTGCTGCCCGGGAGGTACTCCGCGCCCGGCCGCTCCTCGTGCAGGACGCGGACCGACCCGGGGACACCGGCCAGCCCTTGGCTGCGCAGCTGCAGCGGCGGCGGTGGCCCGGGAGCCGCCGCGGTGACGCCCGCCACGAGCGCGGATGCGACGAGGACCGCGGCCACCCCGTGCCACGCCGCCCACATCGTTCGCCTCCTGATGACGGGCACTCTACGGGTGGGGCCGGTTAGTCTCCCCGGGTGCCGGGGGGTCCAGTGGTGCCAGCAGCCGAGGGCCGGCTCTCCTTGACGGCCGTGTCGTGGCGCGTGGCCCTGACGGCCGTCGGCGCCCTGCTGCTCACGGCCGGGACGCTCTGGGGCCAGGACGACGCCTGGCCGTTCGGGCCCTTCCGGATGTACGCCACCAGCACCGACCCCTCCGGCGTCGTCACCGTCCTCACGCTCGAGCGGCAGACGGCCGACGGCACGTGGGCCGAGACGCCGCTCACGGCCGAGAACGTCGGGATGAACCGCGCCGAGGCGGAGGGCCAGCAGCCGCGGCTGGTCGCCGATCCGGCGCTGCTCGCCCGGTTCGCCGACGCCCACGCCCGGCTGCACCCGGCGGACCCGGCCTGGGCCGCGGTGCGGCTCGTCCGCGTCGCGACGGTGCTGCAGGACCGGCGGCCGACCGGCGAGGTGCGAAGGGAAGTGCTCGCGACATGGGAACGGTGACCTCCCCGACGGCAGCGCCCGCGCCGGCCCGGCTCGATCGCGCCCGGGGTTGGCTGCTCCCCGCGGTGCCGCTCGAGCGCGTCGCGGTCTTCCGCGTCCTCGTCTACCTGTTCGTCCCCCTCGACGTCCTGCTGCTGCACACGATCGGCGACACGCGCAGCGCGGCGAACGCCGACCTCTACTCCCCGCTCCTCGTCGGCCGGCTGCTGCACCTGCCGGTGCCGACCGAGGCCCTCGTCCTCGTCTGCAAGTGGGGTGCGGCCCTGCTCGCGCTCGCGGCGCTCAGCGGGCGCGCGCCGCGGCTGCTCGGGACGGCCGTCCTGCTGCTCTGGGCGGAGTACCAGGTCGTCGCCTTCTCCTACGGAAAGGTCGACCACGACCGGTTCGCCTTCCTCGTCGCCCTCGCCGTGCTCCCCACGGTCGGGCGGGCACGGCTGCGTGGAGGCGGTCCGTCCGAGGCCGCCGGGTGGGCGCTGCGCACCGTGCAGCTCGCGGTGGTGGCGACCTACTTCTACGCTGCCTGGGCGAAGGTTCGGTTCGGGGGCTGGGAGTGGGTCAACTCGGCCACGCTCGCCCGGGCCGTCGACCGGCGCGGGACCGTGCTCTCCGAATGGATGCTCGACGTCCCGTGGACGCTGCACGCGGGCCAGTGGGTGATCGTGGCGTTCGAGCTGCTCTCCCCCGTCGTGCTCTTCGTGGGGCCGCGCTGGCGCGCCCGGATCGTTGCGTTCTTCCTGGCCTTCCACATCGCGACGTACGCCGGCACGAGCATCTTCTTCTGGCCGCACACCCTGTGCCTCGCGGCCTTCCTGCCGCTGGAGCGGCTGGCGCCGCGGCTCGACGCCGTCGTGCGGCGGGCCCGCGGACGCGTGGCCGGGGGAAGGCCGGCGTGGACCTCCCGCTGACCCGCCGTGCGCTGCTGTGGCGGGGCGTGGCGCTGGCGGCCGTCACCGCCGGGGCGGCCTACGGCAGCCTGCGGGGGGTCGACGACCACTGGCCGTTCGCCCCGATGTCGCAGTTCGCCTTCCGCACCGACCCCGACGGCGAGGTGCGCGCGGCCTTCGTGATGGCGGTCGACGCGCGCGGCGACCGCCGCGAGCTCGCCCTGACCAACGAGACCGTGGGGATGAACCGGGCCGAGGTCGAGGGCCAGCTGGAGGGCTTCCGGTCCCGGCCCGAGCGGCTGGCGGCGCTCGCGGACGCCTGGGCCGCGCTCCATCCCGACCGCCCGCGACTGGTCCGCGTCGAGCTGCTCGAGCGGGTCACGCGGATGCGCGGCGGCCGCCTGCTCGACCCGGTCCAGGAGCCGGTGGCCGCGTGGGGCGCCCCGTGACGAGCCGGCTGGAGCGCTGGCTGGCGCCCGCCGTGCCGCTCGCCCGGCTGGCCGTCGTCCGGCGGCTGCTGGCCCTCTTCGTGCTGGCCGACATCGCCCTCCTCACCGCGGACGTGGTGCCGCACGCCAAGGGGCCGGACGAGCTCTACCAGCCGCTGCTCCTGCGGCGCGCGCTGGACCTGCCGGCGCCGGGCCCGGCGTACGTCGAGGGCCTGGCCGCCGTGCTCGTCGTGGCCGCGCTGGTCGTGGCCGTCGGCCGGCTGCCCCGGCTGGCCGGCGCCGTCCTCGCCGTCGCGTTCCTCGACTGGGTCTCGATCGCCTTCTCCTACGGCAAGATCGACCACGACCACTTCGCCCTCGTCGTCGGGCTCTTCGCGGTGGCGACCGTCGGGCCGGCCGGGCTGCGCGACCCGCGGACGAGCGCGGCAGCCGGCTTCGCCCTCCGCGCCGTGCAGGTCGCCTGCGTCGCGACCTACTTCCTCAGCGCCGTCGCCAAGGTGCGCTTCGGCGGGTGGGGATGGGCCACGGGGGCCACGTTCGCCTGGGCGATGTCGCGGCGCGGCACGCAGCTCGGCGACGTGCTCGCGCAGTTCCCGTGGCTGCTGCGCGCAGGCCAGTGGGGCGTCCTCGTCATGGAGGCCCTGACACCTGCACTGCTCTTCGTGCGTGCGCGCTGGCAGGCGGTCGGGGCGACGGTGCTCGTGGGCTTCCACCTGGCGACCTGGGCCGCGACGCGCATCCACTTCCTGCCGCTGGTCGTGTGCCTGGCGGCGTTCCTGCCTCTCGAGCGGATCGTCCCTGCCGTCACCGGCCTCAGGCGTCGCCGGGCCACGCCGAGGCGAGCAGCCGACGCGTCTCGCCCAGCAGCTGCGGGAGCACCCGCGTGTGGGCCACCACGGGCATGAAGTTGGTGTCCCCGCCCCAGCGCGGCACGACGTGCTGGTGCAGGTGCGCGGCGATGCCCGCGCCCGCGATGCTGCCCTGGTTCATGCCGATGTTGAAGCCCTGTGCGCCGCTGACGAGCCGGACGGTGCGCATCGCCGCCTGGGTGAAGGCGGCGAGCTCGGCCGTCTCGGCCAGGTCGATGTCGGTGTAGTCGGGCAGGTGGCGGTAGGGGACCACGAGCAGGTGCCCGGCGTTGTAGGGGTAGAGGTTGAGCACGGCGTAGACGAGCTCGCCGCGCGCGACGACCAGCCCCTCCTCGTCGGACAGCGAGGGGATGTGGCAGAAGGGGCAGGCCTGCGCGCCGTCGGCGGACGGCTTGTTCTCCCCGCGGATGTACGCCATCCGGTGCGGGGTCCAGAGCCGGCCCAGGGCGTCGGGCACCCCGACGCCCTGCTGCTCGACGAGGTCGGGCTGCTCCCCCGTCATGCCGGAGCCGCCACGCTCAGACCTGTACGCGGCGCTCGACCGCATCGAGCACCTCGGCGACGGCGTCGGCCACCGGCACGCCGTTCTTCTGCTCGCCGTTGCGGTAGCGGAACGACACCGCGCCCTTCGCCGCGTCCTCGTCGCCGGCCAGCAGCATGAACGGCACCTTCTGCTTCTGGGCGTTGCGGATCTTCTTCTGCATGCGGTCGTCGGAGGTGTCGACCTCCACGCGGATGCCGCGCGCCCGCAGCTGCGCCGCCACGTCCTGCAGGTAGGGCACGTGCGCGTCGGTGATGGGGATGCCGACGACCTGCACCGGGGCGAGCCAGGGAGGGAAGGCGCCGGCGTAGTGCTCGAGCAGCACGGCGAAGAACCGCTCGATGGAGCCGAAGAGCGCGCGGTGGATCATGACCGGGCGCTGACGGGTGCCGTCGGCCGCCTGGTATTCCAGCTCGAACCGCTCCGGCAGGTTGAAGTCCAGCTGGATGGTCGACATCTGCCAGGTGCGGCCGATCGCGTCCTTGGCCTGGACCGAGATCTTCGGCCCGTAGAACGCGGCGCCGCCGGGGTCGAGGACGAGCTCGAGGCTCTGCTTCTGCGCGGCCTGGCGCAGCGTCTCGGTCGCTTCCTCCCACGCCTCGTCGGTGCCGACCGACTTCTCCGGGTCGCGGGTCGACAGCTCGAGGTAGAAGTCGTCGAGGCCGTAGTCGCGCAGCAGGTTCAGCACGAAGGTGAGCAGCCTGTCCAGCTGCTCGGCCATCTGCTCGCGCGTGCAGTAGATGTGTGCATCGTCTTGCGTGAATCCGCGTGCACGGGTCAGGCCCTGCACCACGCCGGACTTCTCGTAGCGGTAGACGGTGCCGAACTCGAACAGCGGCAGCGGCAGCTCGCGGTAGGACCGCCCACGCGCCCGGAAGATCAGGTTGTGCATCGGGCAGTTCATGGGCTTCATGTAGTAGCGCTGGCCCTCGTCCAGCTCCATGGGCGGGTACATGCCCTCGGCGTACCAGTCCAGGTGGCCCGAGACCTCGAAGAGCTTGCCCTTGGTGAGGTGCGGGGTGTTGACGAACTCGTAGCCCGCCTCCTCGTGGCGACGCCGCGAGTAGTCCTCCATCACCTTGCGGATCACGCCGCCCTTGGGGTGGAAGACCGCGAGCCCGGACCCGATCTCGTCGGGGAAGCTGAAGAGGTCGAGCTCGGCGCCCAGCCGACGGTGGTCGCGCTTCTCGGCCTCGGCGAGGAAGTTCAGGTATTCCTTCTGGGCGTCCTTGGACTCCCACGCGGTGCCGTAGACCCGCTGCAGCTGCGGGTTCTTCTCGCTGCCGCGCCAGTAGGCCGCCGCCGTCCGCATCAGCTTGAAGGCCGGGATCGCGCGGGTGGTCGGGACGTGCGGGCCGCGGCAGAGGTCGCGCCAGGCGCGGCTGCCGTCCCGGCGCAGGTTGTCGTAGATCGTCAGCTCGCCGCCGCCGACCTCGACCGACTCCTCGCCGCCGGAGGAGCCGTCGGAGCCGCCCTTGAGCCCGATCAGCTCGAGCTTGTAGGGCTCGTCGGCGAGCTCGGCCCGGGCCTCGTCCTCGGTGACGACGCGGCGCGCGAAGGCCTGGCCCTCCTTGACGATGGCCTGCATCTTCTTGTCCAGCGCCGACAGGTCCTCCGGAGTGAACGGCTTGTCCACGTCGAAGTCGTAGTAGAAGCCGTTCTCGATCGGCGGGCCGATGCCGAGCTTCGCCTCGGGGTGCAGCTCCTGGACTGCCTGGGCGAGCACGTGCGCGGCCGAGTGGCGGACGACCGCGCGGCCGTCCGGCTCGTCGTTGCGCACCGCCTCGACGACGTCGCCGTCGGCCAGGACGTGGGTGAGGTCGCGCAGCACGCCGTTGACGCGGGCGACGACCACGGCCCGGTCGCCCCCGACGACGTCCGCCGCCGTCGTGCCCTGCGGAACCTCGCGCTCCGCCCGCTCGGCAGGGGACGCGACGGTGATGCGCAGGTCGGGCACGGCTGGCCTCCTAGTCGGGCTGCCTGCACCGGGCACGCCGGGTCGCAGGCAACGGTGGGTCGAGCGCCGACCCTACCGTCGCGCGCGAGCCGGCGGCGCGGGCGATCGGCGCAGAGGCGCCCGCCGGCGCGGCCGGCCGGCCGGCGTCACGTCCCCGCCCGTCGGCGGGAGCCGCGTATGACGGCCTCGACGACACCGGCCGGGGCCGGCCGGCCGAGCAGGAAGCCTTGCCCCCGCGTACACCCGAGGCCGATCAGGGTGGAGAGCTGGTCGTCGCGCTCGACGCCCTCGGCGAGCACGGCCAGGCCCAGCGCGTCCGCCATGGCGAGGATCGCCGTGACGATCTGCGCGTCGGACCCGCGTCCGCGCAGCCCGTCGATGAAGGACCGGTCGATCTTGAGCAGGTCGACCGGCAGCGCCTTGAGCGCGCCGAGGCTGGAGTATCCGGTCCCGAAGTCGTCGACAGCCACCCGGACACCGAGCTCGCGCAGCGCGTGCAGCTGGGCGCGGGTGGCGGCGTCCTGGGCCATGACCGCGCTCTCGGTCACCTCCAGCCCGAGGCAGCCGCCGGGCACCGAGCTCTGCTCCAGCAGCTCCGCCACGACGGCGGCGAATCGCGGGTCGTTGAGCTGGAGCGGGGAGACGTTGACCCAGACGGTCAGTTCGCTGCGCACCGGCGTCCGGGCGCGCCATCCGGCCAGGTCGGCGAGGGCGGTGGCGAGGACGTGCCGGCCCAATTCGCCGATGAGCCCGGCCTCCTCCGCCAGCGGGATGAACTCCGCGGGGCTCACCGGCCCGCTCTCCGGCCGGGCCCAGCGGCACAGCGCCTCCAGCCCGAGCAGCTCTCCGGTGACCAGGTCGATCTCGGGCTGGTAGGCGAGCGACGTCCCGCCGGCCGCGATCGCCTGGCGGAGCGCGAGCACCAGCTCTGCCCGGGACGCGGCCCGTCCTCTCAGCCCCGCGTCGCAGACCCGGGCGCGAGCGCGGCCGGCGAGCTTGGCCTCGTGCATCGCGAGGTCCGCGTCGCGCAGCAGTCCGTCCAGCGCGGACCCGCTGACATCCGTGTACGCCGCCCCCACGCTGGCGGACAGCTGGAGGTCGTGCCCGCCGAGCCGCAGCGGCACGGAGAAGGCCGTGCACGCGCGCTCCGCGAGCGCCTGCACGCCCTGCCGGGGGACGTCCGCCGCGAGGACGGTGAAGGCGTCGCCGGCGAACCGGGCGATGACGTCGCCCGGCCACCGCTCGCGCAGCGCCTCGGCGGCACGCTCGAGGTAGGCGTCGCCCGCTGCGTGCCCCAGCGAGTCGTTCACCAGCTTGAACTGGTCGACGTCGCAGAAGAGCAGCACATGGTCCGTCCCCGGCGCCGGCGCGCGGGCGAGCGCGGCGGCCGCGTGCGAGAGGAACGTCGACCGGTTGAGCAGCGCCGTGACCTCGTCCAGCGTGGCGAGCCGGGTCAGCTCGGACTGGGCCCGGGAGCGCTCGATCACCAGCCGGGTCAGGTCGCAGAAGCTGCGCAACGTCGCCCATTCGTACGCGGTGGGCTCCCCGGGCCGGTCACGGTAGAGCGCGAACGTGCCGAGCGGCTCCCCACCTGGCGAGAGGACGGGCAACGAGGCGCATGCCTCGATACCGAGCTCGGCGGTCAGCCGCAGGAACGGCCGCCAGACCGGGTCGCTGAGGTCCGTGGCGACGACCGGCTCGCGCCGATGGGCCGCCGTGCCGCACGGTCCCTGCCCCTCCGCGACGGCCAGCCCGTCCACGGCCAGCCGGAACTCCCGGGTCAGGCTCGGCCCGGCGGCGTCGCAGAGGGTCCGGGTCGCCTCGTCCATCACGAGCACGGAGCACCGCAGCCCCGGCCCGAGCAGGGCCTCGACCTCGGCCGCGAGCAGGTCGAGGACCTCCCCGAGCGGCCTGCCGGCGGCCACGGCAGCCAGCACCCGCAGCTGCGCCGCCCGCTCGCCCTGCCGGCCAGCGACGGCCAGCAGCGCGGTCACCTGCCGGGCGACGTCGACCAGCCCCGCGGACAGCACGTCGACGCGCGTGCCCGCCGGGAGGGGCGAGCTGTCGCGGACCGAGACGGTGCCCACGCACTGGCCGTCGGCCGCGAACACCGGCGCCCCCGCGTACGAGCGGAAGCCGTTGGGCCCGGCGCAGGCGCGGCCGAAGCGCGCGTCCTGCATGGAGTCCGGCACGACGACGGGCCGGCCGCTCGCGACCACGGCCGCGCAAGGCTCCTCGCCGTCCGGGCAGTGCTCCTCGATCGGCAGGGCAGCGTCGCTGCGCCCGACGTGGACCTGCCGCCCGGGCAGGACCAGCGTGACGCGGCCGCTCTCGGCTCCGCTGACCCGGGCCGCCAACCGGGCCAAGGCGTCGAGGCTCTCCCCCAACGGCGCCAGGTCGTTCTGCGCGCCCCGGGCTGCGGACAGCCGAGAAGCAGCGTCGACCGCTCGTTCGATCGGCTCGGCCGTCGCAGCCGGCCCGCTCCCCCGATGTGCCACTTCGCCCGGCCACCCGACGTCGTGTTGGTTGGCGCCCTACAGCTCGACCAGTACCCGGTCCGGCGCATTCGCACCGCGACGGCCGGACGGGGTGCCGGCGCCCGGCAGGCTATTGCGCGGCGTGATAGGCCTCGATCAGCGCCTTGCTGACGCGGCCACGCGCGCTGACCTCGTAGCCCTGCTCCTGGGCCCACTGGCGGATGAGCTTCGGGTCCGCACCGGACGCCCCGGCCGACGACGCCGGACCGCTCCGCGCACCACCGCGCCGGCGGCCGCCGCGGCTCGCGGCGAGCCTGCGACCGTGCAGCGCGTGTCCCTCGATCAGGGTGCGGAGCTCCTCGGCGTGCTCTTCGTTGAGGTCGATCTCGTAGGTCACCCCGTCAATGCCGAACGTGACGGTCTCGACCGCCTCGCTCTCACCGTCGAGATCGTCGATCAGCTCAGTGACCACCCGCTGCGCCATGCGTCTCCGACTCCTCCTCCATCAACAGGGCTCGTTCGAAGTAGACCATGATCGGCGACCGGCGCGCCGACGGCACGCGGTCGGGCGCAAAGCAGGCCGGGCATTCCCGCTGAATGCGCGAGGAATTGCAGTCGGCTCACCGGCGAGGGGGCGAGCCCGCACGAGCAAGCGTGTCGTCGTGCGACCTCATCAGCGGCCGAAGCCTTCGCGCATCGTGCGACAGCGGCGGCGGCGGGCCGTTGCCCGTGAAGGACGGAATTGCTTGCACGTCCAACCGCGATGCTCTCGATCGAGCGACCGCCACCGTTCACCGGCGGCCTACCTTTTTTCACTACCACCGTTGCGGAATTCTGGGATCGACCGCGGCGACCGCGGCTCACCCGCCGGGGCGGCGGGAACGAAAAAGCCGCACCCCGAGGGGTGCGGCTGGTCGACCGCAGCCTGCTGGCCGAAGCCGGCAGGGCCGTGGTGGGCGATACTGGGTTCGAACCAGTGACCTCTTCGGTGTGAACGAAGCGCTCTCCCACTGAGCTAATCGCCCGCGCTCGGGAACCGGCGTCGCCGGCCCCGACGTGCTGCGCACACTCTAGCGGACCAGCGGCACCCACTCCGGCACCCATCCCGGAGTGCCGAGGATCCGCAGCGTCACGACGACCACGGCGCAGACGAAGGCGAAGCAGGCCAGGCCGATCAGACCGCGCACCCACAGGGGCTGGCGGCCGAGCCAGTCGGTCCACTTGTCCAGCAGGTCCTTGCCGAACTCGAGCACCCGCTCGGCCCAGGTGAACTCGGTCGCGAGGATGCCGACCCCGAGGAAGACGATGAGCCAGCCGGGCCCGGGCAGCGGCACGAGGGCGAGGCCGACGACGACGATGAGGCCGCCCAGCGCGCCGACGATCGCGCGCCAGACCATCCGCCGGGTACGGCTCGTGGCGATCCGCCGGTCCCGCCAGGCGTGGTAGCGCTCCAGCCGGGTCGCGCCGCCCTGATCGACCTCGGCCGGCCCCTGCTGCGCGCTCACCACGTCGCTCCCTGTCCGGATTCGGGCCTTTGGAAGGAAAGGCCGGTGGAGTACTGTCGCCGCCACCGGAGGGACGGCGCCGCGCGCTGCCCCCCGGGCAGCCACGCCGGGAGGGCGCGGCCGCTGTCGCCGAGCCTACGGCGTTTTGGGGTCTCCCGGCCCGGGCAACTCAGCGTCGAGCATCAACGCGTTGCCCCCGAGCCGAAGGGTTCTCGACCATGGACCGTCGCCCTGCCGCCACGGTGACCTGCGAGCTGGACGTGCGCCTGGTCGTACCCGGTGAGGCGTCCGTCCCCGTGCCCGTCGTCCTCCGCTACGACTCCGCGGACCCCTACGCGGTGCAGGCCACCTTCCGCACGGGCGGCCAGGGCGTCGACTGGGTCTTCGCTCGTGAGCTGATCGCCGCCGGGGTCAACCGTCCCGTCGGCCAGGGCGACGTCCGCGTGTGGCCCAGCACCGACCCGGACGACGAGGTCGTCTACCTGGCCCTGTCCTCCCCCGACGGCAAGGCCCTGCTCGAGGCACCCGCGGAGGTGCTGCGCGACTTCGTGGCGCGGACCGCCCTCGTCGTCCCGCCCGGCGAGGAGCACCGCTACCTCGATCTCGACTCCACCCTGGCCGCCCTGCTCGCGACCTGACGCTCGCCGCTTGAAGGTCCTTCTCGCCACTCCCCTCTCGACCCTCGTTCTCTGAGCGCGCCTCAGGGGACAGAGCGCCGGCACCGGCGCACCTCACGGGTCGGGGTCGGCCGCCAGCAGCGCGGCCAGGGCGGCGGCGGCGTCGCGCGTACGCCGGCGCGGCGCCAGCAGGAGCCGCCCGTCGATCCTGGCGACCGACGCGACCCGGCGGATCGAGGAGGTGAGGAACGCCTCCTCGACCTCGTCGAGGGCGGCATACGGGACCGGAGCCTCGACCGCCCCGGTGGCCTCCAGCACGAGCGCCCGGGTGACCCCGGGCAGGCAGCCGCTGGACAGCGGCGGGGTCACCAGCCGCCCGCCGAGGAGTACGAAGACGTTGGCCGCGGCGCCCTCGCAGAGCTCGCCGCGGGTGTTCGCCAGCAGCGCCTCATCGGCACCGTGACGCCGCGCCTCGGCCAGGATCTGCGCGTTCTCGGCGTACGACACCGCCTTGACGCCGGCCAGCGCAGAGCGCTCGTTGCGCACCCAGGGCAGCCGCACGACCCCGACGTCCGCGGGGAGGGGGCCGAGCGGGGCGACGGCGAGCACGAGCGTCGCCGGGCCGTCGGCGCGCGAGGGGCCCAGCGGCCCCGGACCCCCGGTCACGGTGATGCGCAGGCGCTGAGCCGGGGCGCCCGGGGCGGCGGCGAGCAGCTCGGCGACGCCCGCACGGACCACCCGCGGCCCGGGGGCGGGGATGCCCAGCTGTGCGGCCGACGCGGCGAGCCGGCTCAGGTGGCGGGTCAGGGCGAGCGGGACGCCGTCCTGGACCCGAACGGTCTCGAACGCCCCGTCACCGAGCGTGAACCCGGTGTCCAGCGCGCTCACCCGGGCCTGAGAGCCCGGGAGCACGCGCCCCTCGAGCCAGACCGTGACGTCGCCGACCCCGGTCACCGGGCCTCCCCGTCCGAGGCCAGGGCGAGCAGCCGCTCGGCCTTCAGCTCGGTCTCCTCCCACTCGCGCTCCGGGTCCGACCCCCAGGTGATCCCCGCTCCGGTGCCGAACCCCAGCACCCCGTCCTCCACCCAGAACGTGCGGATGCCCACCGCGAGCTCGGCGGTGCCGCGACCGGCGTCCACCCAACCGACCGCCCCGCAGTAGGGGCCGCGCCGCGCCGGCTCGAGCTCTGCGATCGCCGCCAGCGCGGTGTGCTTGGGCGCGCCGCTGACCGAGCCGGGCGGGGACGCGGCCGCGAGCAGCTCCGCCCAGCCCGTCCCGGGCCGCAGGTCGCCGGTCACGGTCGAGACGAGGTGGACGAGCCCGGGATGGCGCTCGACGCGGCAGAGCGACTCCACCCGCACCGACCCGGGGAGGCACACGCGGCCGAGGTCGTTGCGCACCAGGTCGACGATCATCACGTTCTCCGCCGTGTCCTTGGGGGTGAGGCCATCGGGCGTGCGCGCCGTCCCCTTGATCGGCATCGACGTCACGCGGGCGCCGTGCCGGGCGAGGAACAGCTCGGGGCTCGCCGTGGCGAGCTGCGCGACCCCGGGCACGTCGATGACTCCGAGGTACGGCGCGGGGTTGCCCGCCGCGAGGACGTGGCCGAGCGCGACGACGTCGGCTGCGGGCGCCGGCGCGTGCAGCACCCGGCAGACGTTCACCTGGTAGACCTCGCCGCGGCCGATGCGGGCGCGGACGTCCTGCACGGCCTCGACGTACGCCTCCCGCCCCACCGACGAGTGCCAGCCGTCCCGCGCGAGCCGGGCCCACGGGGGCGCCGGCGGGAGCGGGGCACGTCGGACGTCCGCGAACCGGGCGGCCCGGAAGGCTCCCTCGAACGTCTGCACCACCGCCCACCAGCCGCCGCCGTCGAGGTCGGCCGGGTCGTCGGTCACCGCCTGCAGCCCGGTCGCGAGGCGGCCCCCGAGCCAGGCCAGGGGAGGTCGACGCACGGTGGCGACGCTAGCCGGGGCACCGGCGGCCGGGCCGTCCGGTCCCGGGATGCGGATGCGGCGGGACACGACAGGGAGGGGCGGTGCACCCCGGTCCTGGCGTGGGGTAGAGTTCTTCTCGTCGCCGGGGAGAGCGGAAGCCCTCACCGAGACGACACGCGGACGTGGCTCAGTTGGTAGAGCATCACCTTGCCAAGGTGAGGGTCGCGGGTTCGAATCCCGTCGTCCGCTCGGAGAGGTCGGGACTCCCGTGCCTCACCTCGGTGGAGTGGCCGAGAGGCGAGGCAACGGCCTGCAAAGCCGTCTACACGGGTTCAAATCCCGTCTCCACCTCGCAGATTGCCGCGACATCGTCGGCGGCAACGCCTCGGGCGATTAGCTCAGTGGGAGAGCGCTTCCTTGACACGGAAGAGGTCACTGGTTCAATCCCAGTATCGCCCACCATCCCGGATAAGCCGCACGCTTCACGCGTGCGGCTTATTGCGTTCCCGGACCGGGCTCGACTGAGGGTCTCCGCACTGCCGCCTTGCGTGGCTGGGTGCTTGTCCCCACTGGGGCCCTCCGTCGCCTTGCGCTTCCCGTCGCTGCGGTCCCAGCGCTACTCGGCGCCCCGTCCGCTCGGCTCTTAGCGCTTCTTGCGCTTCCCGCCGCACGGCACGACCACGACGGGATGGTCGGCGTGGGCGCTGACGTAGCGGCTGACCGAGCCCATGACCGCCGCCGCGAAGCCGCCGCTCCCCCGCCTCCCGACCACGATGAGGTCGGCGTCCGCGGACTCGTCGAGGATGGCCTGGGCGGCGTGGCCCTCGCGGACCCGCACCTCCAACGGCAGGTCGGCGTAGCCCGCGTCGACGAGCGCCTGCGTGACGTTCTTCGTGACCTCGCGCCCGGCGGTGGCCGACACGTCGGGGTCCGGCTCGGGAACGAAGCCGAGGGCCAGCCCCGAGACGGCAGGCACCTCCCAGGCGTAGACGGCCCGCAGTCTCGCGCCCGTGCGGCGGGCCGCGTCGGCGGCCCACAGCAGGGCGTCCCGCGAGGACTCCGACCCGTCGGTCCCGATCACGATCGTCGCCTGCGTCGCCTGGTCGGTCATGCTGTTGACCTACCCGTTTCGCCCGCACATCTCCCGTGCTCCGGCGCGGCCGGCCTCACCCGTGCGCCGAGACCCGGCCCTCGGGGAGCACCACCTGGCGAGCGGGGGCATCGGGCGTCGCGCCGGCTCCGGGCACCGCGGCGGCCGCCTTGCTGACGACCGCGACGGGAACGCCGAGCAGGGCCGCAGCAGCCTGCTCGAACCGATGCACATCGGCGTACGTCGCGCCCGGCGCGAGCTCCGCGCTCACCTCGGCGCCCTCCGCGGGCGCGAGGTCGACCAGGCGGTGCGTGGCCGCCAGGGCCGTCAGCTCGGGAAGGTGGGCCGCGACGAGCTCACCGACGTTGCTCACGAACCGCAGCCTATTCGGAACGTACTGTTTCCGAAAGCCGGGCGAACGGGGCATCCGGACAGATGGCATCCGGGCAGACGGCCTCCGGTCAGAGGCCGGAGGCCTCCACGAAGAGCCAGATGCCGTACGCCATCACGACCGCGAGGAAGGCCAGGCCGCCGACCACCAGCACGACGCGGCCGAGCAGGTCCCACGCGTCCTCGGAGCTGCCGTGCCGGCGCGCGGAGTACGGCTCGTCCCCGATCGCGGGGCGGCTGGCGGAGCGGGCGGGGCCGTCGGGGGTCCGGGACGCAGTCGACATGCGCCGATTCTGCCCGGCACCCCCGAGCGGACACCCGGCGGCCCTCCCGGCGTGTCCGGCGCGACGGGCTAGGGCCGGGCCCGCCCGCTGCGGCGCATCTCCTTGTGCACCGCCTTCCACCGGTTGCGCTCCTGCGCCTGCGCCCGGGCGTCCTGACGTCTCGCCACCCAGCGCGCCTCACGCTCGAGCTTGCGCCAGCTGTGCAGCCGTCGCTCGGGCAGCTCCCCGGCCTCGACCGCTTCGAGGACCGCGCACCCCGGCTCGACGCCGTGGCCGCAGTCGGCGAAGCGGCAGCGGCGCGCGAGCGCCGCCACGTCGGCGAACGCCTGCTCCAGCGCCTGCTCCCCCGCGACCACCCCGATGCCGCGCAGGCCGGGGGTGTCGATCAGCGTCGCGCCCCCGGGCAGCCGGACCAGCTCCCGGGAGACCGTCGTGTGCCGGCCCTTCCCGTCGGCCCGTGTCGCCCCGGTGCGGGCGACGTCCCCGCCGGACAGGGCGTTGAGCAGGCTCGACTTGCCCGCACCGGACGGGCCGAGCAGGGCGAGCGTCGTGCCCGGGGTGGCGTACGCCGCCACCACGTCCAGCCCCTTCCCGGTCCACGAGCTGGCCAGCACCACGTCGACGCCGGGCGCCGCCGCCGCGACCTCGTCGCGCAGCGCCTCAGCGTCCGGAACGAGGTCGGCCTTGGTGAGGACGACCAGCGGCCGGGCGCCGCTCTCCCACGCCAGCGCGAGCAGCCGCTCCACCCGGCCGGGGTGGGGCTGGGGGTCGAGCGGCTCGACGACGAGCGCGACGTCGACGTTGGCGGCCAGCACCTGCCCGGCGGAGGTGCCGGGCGCCGAGCCGAGGCGGACGAACGCCGTCCGGCGAGTCAGCAGCGCGACCAGGCGCGGGACCTCGCCGCCGCGTACGACGGCCCAGTCGCCGACGCAGGGCGCCGTGGTCGGGTCGATCCGGCCGGCCTCGAGCACGGCGGCCGCGTGCTCGACCCGGAGCGGGCCCTGCGCGGTCAGGACCTCGGAAGCGCCGCGGTCGACGCGGGCCACGCGCGCCGGGGCCAGCTGCACCCCGTCGGGCGCGGACGAACCACCGCGCAGGGACGAGCATGCCGAGGCGTACGCCGCGGCGAGGGAGGCGTCCCAGCCGAGGGCCGTGAGCACGGGGTCGTCGGTGGGCGGAGCCGAGAAGGAAGAAGAGGTGGAAGGGGAAGTGGACGGAAGCAGATGCACGTCAGGGGTCCCTGTCGAGGAGGGGCGCCCCTGCGGCGCGGACGGCGCTAGCGGGGCGCCGGGTCGTCGGAGTCCGGGTCCTGGGTCGTCGAGCGGGCCGAGAAGACCGTCGAGGCGAGGAGTCCCGGGGCGGCCGAGGGCGATCGGCCGACGAAGGCGCAGCGGCTGGTCCCGCGGCCGGGGCCGGCGGCGGGCACCACGAAGACGGCGTCCATCCTCATCGCCCCCTCTCCGCTGCGTGCCTCCGACGAGGGCCCGGGGCGTGTCCCGGCGGGCCGTCCAGCTCGTCGATGACGACGCTAGCGGTCCCCGGGGACCGGTGTCAGCGGGTTTTCCGCGGGGTGCGCGACCGGGCGGCGCCGCTCCTCGGCCACCGCCCGCAGCGGCCACACCTCGTCCCACGCGGCGTTCATCGCGGCCCCGATCAGCACGGCGATGGCGAGGAAGTACAGCCACACGAGCACGACGATCGGCGCGGTCAGCGGGCCGTAGATCGACGTGCCGCCGACGCTCTCGCGGATGACCCAGCGCAGCGCGAAGCTCAGGACGACCCACAGCGCCACGGCGAGCGCGGCCCCGGGCACGTCGCGGCGGAACGGCGTCCGCACCGGCACGGCGATGTGGTAGAGCGAGGCCACGAGCAGCACGGAGACGAGCAGGACGATGGGCCAGTACATCCGCTGCAGCAGCTCGTAGCCCTCCGGCAGCGTCTTGCCGACGAGCCCGGGGCCGGCGATCACGAGCGGGATCACGGCGGTGCCGAGCACCAGCGCCAAGACGTAGAGCGTGAACGAGAGGGCGCGCGTGCGCACGATGCCGCGGTGGCCGGACAGGCCGTACATGATCGTCACGGTGTCGACGTAGACGTTGAGGGCGCGCGAGCCGGACCAGAGGGCGAGCAGGAAGCCGATCGAGATGATGTCGGGGCGCCCGCCGCGCAGCACGTCGTCGAGCATCGGGGTGATGACCTCGTCGACGGTCTGCTGGGTCAGCGCGTCGCTCGCGGTGTTGGTGATCGACGTCTGCACCTGCAAGACGGTGTCGCTGCCCAGCCAGGAGTCGACGTAGCCCAGCGCGCCGACCAGGCCGAGCACCAGCGGCGGCAGGCTGAGCAGGGCGAAGAACCCCGCCTCGGCGGCCAGCCCCGTGACGCGGTAGCGGAAGCAGGTCGCGATGGTCCCGCGCAGCAGCCGCCAGAACACGGCGCGGGCCGAGGAGGTGCGTACCCGCCCGGCTGCCCGCCCCGCAGCGCCGGTGCTCACACACTCACCGTAGTCGTCACGGCGGCCCCGGAACGTCTCCGGAGGCTCCGCGCGCGTCGCGATGGGACTGCCGGGACGTGCGGTGTCAAGCCTCCCCCATTCCCGTCTCAGCATGTGGACGACGTTTGCTCCCGCCGGACCGACGGAGGACCCTAGGGGACCATGACCTCGGTGCGCCTCGTCGCGCGGCTCCACGTGGACCACGGCCACGTGTCGAGCGCGGTCTGTCCCGGCTGCTGACGGCGTTGACGCCCTTTCCGCCGCACGTCGGGCCCTGGCCCTGTTGACTGGCCCCTGCAGATGTCCCCTCGATTGTCCCCCTCGCATGTCGCCCCCCTGTCGGCGCACCGGCGCGCCGCGGCGAGGGCCGTCCCGAACACGTAAGGATCGCGCTTGCCTCCCGCGCCGCGGCGGAAGAAGGGTGAGGGCCAGTGGGCCCTCGGATACTTCACGCCCCTCAACCCGAACGAGCAGTTCAAGAAGGACGACGACGGGCTGAACGTCCGCCGGCGGGTCCTCGACGTCTACGCCCAGCGCGGCTTCGACGCCATCGACCCGCAGGACCTGCGCGGCCGACTGCGCTGGTGGGGCCTCTACACCCAGCGCCGGCCCGGGATCCCCGGCGGCCAGACGGCGGTGCTCGAGCCGCACGAGCTCGACGACGAGTACTTCATGCTTCGCGTCCGCGTCGACGGCGGGCAGCTCAGCCTCGCCCAGCTGCGCGCGATCGCCGAGGTCTCCACCGCGTACGGCCGGGACACCGCCGACGTCACCGACCGGCAGAACATCCAGCTGCACTGGATCCGCATCGAGGACGTTCCGGCGATCTGGCAGCGGCTCGAGGCGGTCGGCCTCACGACCGAGGAGGCCTGCGGCGACACCCCGCGCGTCATCCTCGGCTCGCCCGTGGCGGGCGTGGCGGCTGACGAGATCCTCGACGGCACCCCGGCGGTCGAGGAGATCAAGCGCCGGTTCATCGGCGACCCGGCGTTCTCGAACCTCCCCCGCAAGTTCAAGACCGCGATCAGCGGGTCCCCGCGCCAGGACGTGGCCCACGAGGTCAACGACGTGTCCTTCGTCGGCGTCGTCCACCCCGAGCACGGCCCCGGCTTCGACGTCTGGGTCGGCGGCGGGCTCTCGACGAACCCGCGCATCGCCGAGCGGCTCGGCGTCTGGGTCCCGATCGAGGAGGTCCCCGACGTCTGGGCCGGGGTCTGCTCGATCTTCCGCGACTACGGCTACCGCCGGCTGCGCAACCGGGCCCGGCTCAAGTTCCTGATGGCCGACTGGGGCGCGGAGAAGTTCCGCCAGGTGCTCGAGGACGAGTACCTCTCCCGCAAGCTCGTCGACGGCCCGGCCCCGGTGCCCCCGCCGCCGCACGAGCGGGACCACATCGGCGTCCACCAGCAGCGTGACGGGCACTACTACATCGGCGTCGCCCCGCGCACCGGCCGGGTGAGCGGCGCGATCCTGAGCAAGGTCGCCGACCTCGCCGCGTCCGTCGGCAGCGACCGGGTCCGGCTCACCGCGCAGCAGCACCTGCTGGTGCTGGACGTGCCGCTGGAGAAGGTCGAGCCCCTGGTCGCCGCGCTCGAGGCGCTCGACCTGCAGGCCCGGCCCAGCGTCTTCCGCCGCGGCACCATGGCGTGCACGGGCATCGAGTACTGCAAGCTCGCCATCGTCGAGACCAAGGGCCGCGCGAGCGCGCTCATGGACGAGCTCGAGCGCCGGCTGCCGGCCTTTGACCAGCCGCTCTCGGTGCACCTCAACGGCTGCCCGAACTCGTGCGCCCGCATCCAGACCGCCGACATCGGCCTCAAGGGCATGGTTGTGCAGGGGCCGGACGGCGAGCACGAGGACGGGTTCCAGGTCCACCTGGGCGGCGGCCTCGGCGCCCACGCCGGCTTCGGCCGCAAGCTGCGCGGGCTCAAGGTCTCCGCGGCCGAGCTGCCGGACTACATCGAGCGGGTCGCCACGCGCTTCGACGCCCAGCGCTCCGACGGCGAGGCCTTCGCCGCCTGGGTGGCGCGGGCCGAGGAGGCCGACCTGCGATGAGCGAGCGCGCCGTCCCGTTCCACTGCCCCTACTGCGGGGAGGAGGACCTGCGCCCGAGTGAAGCGTCACATGCGGCGTGGGCATGCGGGGCGTGCCTGCGGGTGTTCACCGTCAAGCTGGTCGGCCTCGCCCTGGGCGGATCTTCCGCTCCGGGCGCGGCCGGCACCGGCACCGTCGAAGGAGGGACGAGCGCATGACGTTGACGACCGAGCCCCTGCTGGGCGCTTGTTCCCCGGAGGAGCTGCGCGAGCTGGCGCTGCAGGCCGGGCGTGACCTCGAGGACGCGCGG
This sequence comes from Motilibacter deserti, assembly GCF_011250635.1. GTDB lineage: Bacteria > Actinomycetota > Actinomycetes > Motilibacterales > Motilibacteraceae > Motilibacter_A > Motilibacter_A deserti. The sequence continues at coordinate 182,378 of NZ_JAANNP010000003.1, read as the reverse complement.
GCCGAGGACGTGCTGGCGTGGGCGGGCGAGACGTTCGGCGACCGCTTCGCCATCACCGGCTCTATGGGTGGGGACACCGTGCTCTCGCACCTGGCGGGCCAGGTCGTGCCAGGCATCACCGTGCTGTTCCTGGACACCGGCTACCACTTCGCCGAGACAATGGGCACCCGCGACGCGGTGCAGGCGACCTACCCGGTCCGCGTCCGCACGGTGCTGCCGCTGCTGTCGATCAAGCAGCAGGACGAGGTCTACGGCGAGCGGCTCTACGAGCGCGACCCCGACCTCTGCTGCGCCATGCGCAAGGTCGACCCGCTCAACCGCGTGCTCGCCGAGTACGACGCGTGGGGCAGCGGGGTCCGCCGGGACGAAGGCCCGTCGCGGGCGGGCACGCCGGTCGTGGGCTGGGACGCCAAGCGCGAGAAGGTCAAGGTCAACCCGCTTGCACGGTGGACCCAGGACGAGGTGGACGCGTACGCCCAGAAGCACGGCGTCCTGCTCAACCCGCTGGTCTGGGACGACTACCCGTCGGTCGGGTGCGAGCCGTGCACGCGGCGCGTCGCACCCGGCGAGGACGCCCGCGCCGGCCGCTGGGCGGGGATGTCGAAGACGGAGTGCGGCATCCACATGTGAGGCCGGGCGGACTGGATCAACGGGGCGTGGAGCGCATCCCGCCTGATTCGTCCGGGCTGTCCGGAGAAATTTTCAGCCGGTCCTCGTGTCGGGTCGCGAGGACCGGCTTTGCCCGGCTAAATTGCCTACCAAACTTGTAGGCGCGATCAGACCGTGAGGAGGAGTCGGTGCAGATCCGCGTAGTCCGGGAGCCGTCCGACCGCTCCTCCGGCTTCCTCCTTGCGCCGCGGGCCCAGGAGCGATGTCGCTAGGCGCCACCCGTCCGGGCCCCGACCGCCCCCCGCGCTCGAGGGCTTCCGGGCGTACCGCGCCGCATCCGTGCACGCTCCGCCCTGCCGCTTCCCACGAAGGACTCCGACCGTGACCCGAACGTCCCGCCCCGGCCGCTGGCGGCGCTCCGTCGCACCGCTGCTCGCCCTCCCGCTCCTCGCCGCGCTCGGCGCGTGCGCGAGCGCCGACGACAACAGCGGCGGCCCCGCCGCGGCGCCGGCCGCCTCCGTGGCCGCCGCCACCGACGCGCCGACCGCGTCGGAGCTGCGCCTGGGGTACTTCGCCAACGTCACCCACGCGACGCCGCTGGTCGGCATCGCCGAGGGGTTCTACGCGAAGGCTCTCGGCGACACCAAGATCACGACGTCGATCTTCAACGCCGGGCCCGCCGCCGTCGAGGCGATCACGGGCGGCTCGCTCGACGCCGCGTACCTCGGCCCCAACCCCGCCATCAACGGCTACGTCAAGAGCAACGGGACGCTGCTGCGCATCGTCGGGGGCGCGACCTCCGGCGGCGCCGCGCTCGTGGTCAAGCCCGGGATCGACTCGGCCGCGGACCTGAAGGGCAAGAAGCTCGCGACACCGCAGCTCGGCGGCACCCAGGACGTCGCGCTGCGCGCCTGGCTGGCCGAGAACGGCCTCAAGGTCCCCGTGACCGGCAAGGGCGACGTCTCTATCGTCAACACCGAGAACGCCACCACGCTGCAGCAGTTCCAGGACGGCAACATCGACGGTGCCTGGCTGCCGGAGCCGTGGTCCTCGCGCCTGGTCCAGGAGGCCGGGGCCAAGGTCCTCGTCGACGAGAAGACGCTCTGGCCGCAGGGCCGCTTCGTGACGACCCACCTGGTCGTGTCGCAGAAGTTCCTCGCGGACTACCCCGGGACGGTCAAGGCGCTGCTCGAGGGGCAGGTCGAGACCAACGCCTGGATCGCCGCGAACCCCGACGAGGCCAAGGCCGACCTCAACGCCCAGATCGAGAAGGAGACAGGCAAGGGGCTGGCTCAGCCGATCCTGGACAGCGCGTTCTCCAACATCGAGGTGACCGACGACCCCGTGGCGTCCTCGCTCAAGCAGGCCGCGGACAACGCCGTGGAGGCCGGGCTGCTCGACGAGCCCGACCTGAACGGGATCTACGACCTGTCGCTGCTCAACCAGGTGCTCGAGGAGCAGGGCAAGCCGGCGGTCGACGACGCCGGGCTCGGCGTCTGAGCCCACAGGCCGGCCGGCGGCTCGCTGAGGACCACGTCCCAAGGACTGAGAGGTAGCACGATGACCCTGATCGACGCGGTCGGCACGCCTGCGGGCCCGGCCGGCACGACGCCCGTCGTCTCCGTGCGCGGCGTGCGCAAGGCCTTCGGCCGCGGCGAAGGGGCCGTGTTCGCACTGGACCGGGTGTCGCTCGACGTGGCACCGGGCGAGTTCGTCGCCCTGCTCGGCGCCTCGGGGTGCGGGAAGTCCACCCTGCTCTCGCTGATCGCCGGCCTGGACAGGCCGACGGCCGGCGAGGTGGCGGTGGCCGGCGACGGCGCCGCCCTCATGCCGCAGGAGGGCGGGCTGTTCCCGTGGCTGACGGCAGGACGCAACGTCGAGCTCGCCCTGCGGCTGCGCGGGGTCTCCCGGTCCGACCGGCGCACCGAGGCCGAGCGGCTCCTCTCGCTCGTGCGTCTCGACGGTGCGTACGACAAGCGGCCGCACGAGCTGTCCGGGGGCATGCGCCAGCGCGTCGCGCTGGCGCGTGCCCTCGCGCAGAAGCGGCCCGTGCTGCTCATGGACGAGCCGTTCTCCGCGCTCGACGCCATCACCCGGGACGCGCTCCACGGCGAGCTGATCCGGATCTGGGAGGAGACCGGCGTCGCGATCGTCTTCGTCACGCACAATGTGCGCGAGGCCGTGCGCCTGGGGCAGCGTGTCGTCCTGCTCTCGTCCCGGCCGGGCCGGGTGATCCGCGAGTGGCAGGTCGACATCGCCCAGCCGCGGCGCATCGAGGCACCCGACGTGTCGGCCCTGGCCGGCGAGATCACCGAGCGGCTCAGCACCGAGATCCGCCGGCACGCCACCGCCGAGGCCGCTGCCGAGCAGAAGGGCTCCATCGATGTCCGTCAGTGACCCCGTCAAGCACGACGCCCGCTCGGTCGACGACGGCCAGCTCGAGGCCGGCCTGGACGCGCTCGCGCTCGAGACCGGCTCCGAGCGGCCGTTGTGGCGCCGCTGGCTGCAGGCCGCGCTGCCCCCGCTCGTCGTCCTCGTCGGGCTCTACGTGCTGTGGAACCTCGCGATCGTGGTCCTCGACCCGCCGGTCAACAAGTTCCCCGGGCCGATGGACGTCGGGCACGCCATAGCAGACCAGTGGGCCGACGGTGCGGTGGTGGACTCCTTCCGCGGGAGCCTGCAGCGCGGAGCCGTCGGCTTCGCCCTGTCCGTGCTGGTCGGCACGGCGATCGGGGTCGTCGTCGCGCAGGTGAAGTTCCTGCGGGCCGGGTTCGGCCCGCTCCTGTCCGGCCTGCAGGTGCTGCCGTCCGTCGCGTGGGTGCCGGTCGCCATCATCTGGTTCGGGCTGACCGAGAAGGCGATGCTCGCCGTCATCCTGCTCGGCGCCGTCCCGTCCATCGCGAACGGGCTGCTCTCCGGCGTCGATCAGGTGCCGCCGCTGCTGCTGCGGGTCGGCCACGTCCTCGGCGCGCGCGGCTTCCGCGCCGTCTGGCACGTGGTCCTGCCCGCCGCGCTGCCGGGCTACATCGCGGGCCTCAAGCAGGGCTGGGCGTTCTCCTGGCGCTCGCTGATGGCCGCCGAGCTGATCGTGAAGAGCAACGACATCCGGCGCGGCCTCGGCGGCTACCTCGACGACGCGCGCACGCTCGGCGACATGCCGTGGGTCTTCTCCGGCGTCTTCTTCATCCTGCTCGTCGGCATCGTCATCGAGCTGGCCTTCTTCACCCCGCTCGAGCGCCGCGTCCTCAAGCGGCGCGGGCTGCTCCTCGAACGCGGCTGACGCACTGCCGGCCGCCTGCTCCCCCGCAGCGGCCTGCGCGGGCGGCGGGGCCTGCGACAATCTCCGGCATCGACACCGCATCCGGATACCCGCTGCTGCTCGGCCTCGCCGGGCGCCGTGCCCTCGTGGTCGGCGCCGGCCCGGTCGGGCTGCGGCGTGCCCGCGGCCTGCTCGACGCAGGCGCGGACGTGACCGTCGTGGCGCCGGACGCGATCGGGGACCTGCGCACGCTCGCCGACTCCGGCGCGCTGCGCTGGGAGCGCCGTGGCTACGAGCCCGACGACCTCGACGGGGTCTGGCTCGTCCACACCGCCACCGGGCTGCCGGCCGTCGACGCCGCGGTCGCCGCCGATGCGGAAGCGGCCCGGGTGTGGTGCGTGCGCGCCGACGACGCCGCCGCTTCGGCCGCCTGGACGCCCGCGGCCACCCGCCGCGACGACGTGCTGGTCGCCGTGTCGGCCGGGCGCGACCCACTGCGCGCCCGCGCCCTGCGCAACGCGGTCGCGCGCGCGCTGGACAGCGGCGAGCTGCCGTTGCGCCGGCACCGCCCGCCCGCCACTGGCGTCGGCACCGTGGCGCTGGTCGGCGGCGGGCCGGGCGACCCCGGTCTGCTCACGACCCGCGGCCGCCGGCTGCTCGCCGAGGCCGACGTCGTCGTCACCGACCGGCTCGGGCCGACCGCCCTGCTCGACGAGCTCGACGAGGACGTCGTCGTCGTGGACGTGGGCAAGCAGCCCGGGCACCACCCCGTGCCCCAGCGCGAGATCGAGCGGCTGCTCGTGGAGCACGCGCTGGCCGGCCGTCGTGTCGTCCGGCTCAAGGGCGGGGACCCCTACGTCTTCGGCCGTGGCCCCGAGGAGGTCGCCGCCTGCCGCGCCGCGGGCGTGCCCGTGGAGGTCGTGCCTGGCGTGACCAGCGCGATCGCCGCCCCGTCCGTGGCCGGCATGCCCGTCACGTCCCGCGGCGTGGCCCGCTCGTTCACCGTGGCGACCGGCCACGACGTGGTCGAGCCCGACACCCTCGAGGCGTACGCGCGCCTGCTCGAGCGCGGCTCGACCCTCGTGCTGCTCATGGGCGTCACCCACCTCGCGGACGCGGCCAAGGGGCTGCAGGCGGCCGGCGCCGACCCCGCCCTCCCGGTCGGGATCGTCGAGTCGGCCTACACCGCGCAGCAGCGGGTCACTCGGGGCACGCTCGCCGACATCGCCCGGCTGGCCGAGGAGCAAGGGGTCCGCGCGCCCGCGGTGATCGTCGTCGGCCGCGTCGCGACGGGCTGACCGATCGCCCGCCGACCGCGTGAGAAGGCCGACAGGCATGGGGCTCGCCTCCCCGGGGGAGGGTGAGAGCGCCGGAGCCCCCGGTGTGCCTTCGCGTACCCCGGGTCGGCAGTGTGTTCAAGCTGGGCACGTGATGTGAAAGTGCAACGAGAGAGGGAGAGCATGGAGGTCTGGCCGGGAAGCGCGTACCCGCTCGGAGCAACGTTCGACGGAGCGGGCACGAACTTCGCACTCTTCACCGAGGGCGCCGACCGGGTCGAGCTCTGCCTGTTCGACCGGGACGGCAACGAGACGCGCATCGACCTGCCCGAGGTCGACGCGTTCGTGTGGCACGGCTACCTGCCCCGGGTCCGCCCCGGGCAGCGCTACGGCTACCGCGTCCACGGGCCGCACAACCCCGACGCCGGGCAGCGCTTCAACCCCGCGAAGCTTCTCCTCGACCCCTACGCCAAGGCGATCGAGGGCGGCATCGACTGGGACGAGGCGCTCTTCGACTACAAGTTCGACGACCCGGACGCCGTCAACGACGTCGACAGCGCGCCGCACGCGATGAAGTCGATCGTCATCAACCCCTACTTCGACTGGCAGGACGACCGCCACCCGCGGCACGGCTACCACGAGACCGTGATCTACGAGGCCCACGTCAAGGGCCTGACGATCCAGCACCCGGACATCCCCGAGGAGATCCGCGGGTCGTACGCGGGGCTGGCCCACCCGGTGATGATCGACCATCTCAAGGCGCTGGGCGTCACGGCGGTCGAGCTCATGCCGGTGCACCAGTTCGTCCAGGACCACCACCTCATGGAGCGTGGCCTGTCGAACTACTGGGGCTACAACACGATCGGCTTCTTCGCCCCGCACAACGAGTACTCCTCGAGCGGGCAGCGCGGGGAGCAGGTGCTCGAGTTCAAGTCGATGGTGCGCGCCCTGCACGCGGCCGACATCGAGGTCATCCTCGACGTGGTCTACAACCACACCGCGGAGGGCAACCACATGGGCCCGACGCTGTCGTTCCGCGGGATCGACAACACCGCCTACTACCGGCTGGTCGACGGCGACCCGAAGCACTACTACGACACCACCGGCACCGGCAACACGTTGCTGATGCGCCACCCCCACGTGCTGCAGCTGATCATGGACTCGCTGCGCTACTGGGTCACCGAGATGCACGTCGACGGCTTCCGCTTCGACCTGGCGGCGTCGCTCGCCCGCCAGTTCCACGAGGTGGACCGGCTGTCCGCGTTCTTCGACCTCGTTCAGCAGGACCCGGTGGTGAGCCAGGTCAAGCTGATCGCCGAGCCGTGGGACGTCGGCGAGGGCGGCTACCAGGTCGGCAACTTCCCGCCGCTGTGGACCGAGTGGAACGGCAAGTACCGCGACACCGTGCGCGACTTCTGGCGCGGTGAGCCCTCGACGCTCGGCGAGTTCGCGTCCCGGCTCACCGGGTCCAGCGACCTCTACCACAACGACAGCCGGCGGCCCTTCGCGTCGATCAACTTCGTCACCGCGCACGACGGGTTCACCCTGCACGACCTGGTGTCGTACAACGAGAAGCACAACGACGCGAACGGCGAGGGCGGGGCCGACGGCGAGAGCCACAACCGCTCGTGGAACTCCGGTGCCGAGGGCCCGACGGACGACGTCGACATCATCGCGCTGCGCGAGCAGCAGAAGCGCAACTTCCTCGCGACGCTGCTGCTGAGCCAGGGCGTGCCGATGGTCCTGCACGGCGACGAGATGAGCCGCAGCCAGGGCGGCAACAACAACGCCTACTGCCAGGACAACGAGATCTCCTGGGTCAACTGGGACGAGTCGCGGTCGGAGTGGTCGCTGCTCGAGTTCACCCAGCGGCTCGTGCGGCTGCGCAAGGAGCACCCGGTCTTCCGCCGCCGGCGGTTCTTCCAGGGCCGCCCGCTCTCCGGCGAGGGCGTCGACGACATCGCGTGGTTCCGCCCCGACGGCTCGCACATGACCGGGGAGGACTGGGGCGAGGCCTCGGCCAAGGAGGTCGCGGTCTTCCTCAACGGCGACGCCATCAGCGAGCCGGACACCCGCGGCGCGAAGGTCGTCGACGACTCCTTCCTGCTGCTGTTCAACGCCGGCCACGAGGACGTCACGTTCACGATCCCGGACGGCGACTACGGCTCGGCCTGGGACATCGAGTGCGACACCGCCGCCCCGCTCGTCGAGGACCGCCCGCCGGTCAAGGCCGGCGGCGAGATCGAGGTCGAGGCCCGGTCCCTGCTCATCCTGCGACGAGCGCACTGATGAGCGAGCCGCGCCACCTGCCCTCGTCGGGCAAGCCCGTCCCGTCGTCGACCTATCGGCTGCAGCTGAACCCGTCGTGGGGCTTCACCGACCTCGCCGAGCAGGCGGGCTACCTCGCCTCGCTCGGGGTCTCCCACGCGTACCTCTCCCCGATCCTGCAGGCCGCCCCGGGCTCCCAGCACGGCTACGACGTGGTGGACCACAGCCGGCTCAACGAGGAGCTGGGCGGCGCCGAGGGCTTCTCGCGGCTGCGTGAGGCGCTCGGCGGGGCCGGGCTCGGCGCCGTCGTCGACGTGGTCCCCAACCACATGGCCGTCCCGACGCCGGAGACGCTCAACGGCGCGCTCTGGTCGGTGCTGCGCGACGGCCCGCGCTCGCCCTACGCCGCGTGGTTCGACGTCGACTGGTCGGTGGAGTCGCACGCCGTCCTGATGCCGGTGCTCGGCAAGCGCATCGGCGAGGCGCTCGACGACGGCGAGATCACGCTCGACCGCGAGGGCGGGCCGGGCGGGGAGCCCGTGCTGCGCTACTTCGACCACGTCTTCCCGGTCCGGCAGGGCACGGAGGACCTGCCGCTGGACCGGCTCGTGGACCGGCAGTGGTACCGCCTGGCCTACTGGCGGGTCGCGGACGAGGAGCTCAACTACCGGCGCTTCTTCGACATCGACACGCTCGCGGGCCTGCGCGTGGAGAAGGAGGAGGTCTTCGCCGAGACGCACGCGGTGCTCGTGTCGCTGCTGCGCGAGGGCGGCATCGACGGCCTGCGCATCGACCACCCGGACGGCCTCGCGGACCCGCGCGACTACCTGCGCCGGCTCGAGCGCGCGTCGGACGGCGCGTGGGTCGTGGTCGAGAAGATCACCGAGGGGCACGAGTCGCTGCCGGCCGACTGGCCGACGGCCGGCACCACGGGCTACGACGCCCTGCTCCGGGCCGGCGGGGTCTTCGTCGACCCGGACGGGGCCGACCCGCTGCGGACGCTGCACACCCAGCTGACCGCGCTGCCCGAGGACTTCGACGAGGTCGTCGCCGAGGCCAAGCGGTGGGTCGTCGAGCACGGGCTCTACGCCGAGGTCGCCCGGCTCGTCGAGGTCGCGGCCGCGGTCTGCGCGGACGACGTGCACCTGCGCGACCACACGCGGCGCGGGCTGCGCGAGGCGATCGTGGAGCTGCTCGTCGCGTTCCCGGTCTACCGGGCCTACGTCGTGCCCGGCGAGGAGCCGCACCCGGACAGCGTCCGCGTGGTCGAGGACGCGGCCGCCGCCGCCCGCGAGCAGCTGCCCGAGGAGCGGCACGCCACGCTCGACCTCGTGCGTGACCTGGTGCTCGGCCGGCTCGGCCGTGGGCGGCGGCTCGACGAGTTCGTCACCCGCTTCCAGCAGACCTGCGGCCCGGTCATGGCCAAGGGCGTCGAGGACACCGCGTTCTACCGCTGGCACCCGCTGGTCTCGCTCAACGAGGTGGGCGGCGACCCGGCGCGCTTCGGCGTCGGGCCGCAGGAGTGGCACGAGTGGTGCGCCGGGCAGCAGAGCGACTGGCCGTACGCCATGACGACGCTGTCGACGCACGACACCAAGCGATCGGAGGACGTGCGCGCGCGGCTCGCGGTCCTCAGCGAGCTGCCGGAGGCGTGGGCCGGCGCGGTCACCGAGTGGCGTGCGCTCGCCGCGAAGCACCGGTCGGACGTCGGCTGGCCCGACGCCGCGACGGAGTACCTCCTCTGGCAGATCGTCGTCGGAGCTTGGCCGCTCACCGCCGACCGGCTCACGGCGTACCTCGAGAAGGCCACGCGCGAGGCCAAGGTGCACACGACGTGGACCGAGCCGGACGAGCGCTACGACACGGACGTCAAGAAGTTCGCCGAAGCAGTGATTGCTGATCCCTCGATCACCCAATCGGTCGAGGCGTTCGTCGAGCGGCTGGCGCCGTACTTCCGGGTCAACGTGCTGGGGCAGAAGCTCCTGCAGCTGACGATGCCGGGCGTCCCGGACGTCTACCAGGGCACCGAGATCGTCGACCTCTCGCTCGTCGACCCGGACAACCGCCGCCCGGTCGACTACGACCGGCGCAAGGACCTGCTGTCCGCGCTCGACGGGGGCATGGAGCCCGACGGCCTGGACGCGGAGAAGCTGCTGGTCGTGTCGCAGGCGCTGCGCCTGCGGAGCGAGCGGCCCGAGGCGTTCGGGGCCTCCGGTTCCTACGAGCCGCTGACGTCGTCCTCCCCCCACGCCCTGGGGTTCGTACGCGGCGGCTCGGTCGCGGTCGTCACCACCCGGCTGGGGGCGGGCCTCGAGCGGGCCGGCGGCTGGGCCGAGGAGACGGTCGAACTGCCCGCGGGCCGGTGGGTCGACCGCCTGACGGGAGCGTCGTTCGCCGGCGGAAGCGTGCGCCTCGGCGGGCTGCTCTCGACGCTGCCGGTCGTGCTGCTCGCCCGCGAAGTGTCAGCCGGATGACAAACGCTGCGTCATTGCGCTGACAGTCCGGAATCTAATCCTTTCACAGTCCCTCCTGTCTCCTGTGGGCGGCAAACCGCCGCCACAGGAGACAGGAGGAACTGCTCATGCGCGTATCTCTCCAGGCAGTCGTCGCGGGTGTCGGTGTCACCGGCCTGCTCGTGCTCGCCGCTCCGCAATCGGCCTCGGCCGGCATCGTCGGGCCTCCCGACTTCGGCATCATGGTGTGCGACAACAAACCGGCGACGATCGTCGGCACGAGTGCGGCCGACGTCATCGTGGGCACGGCCGGCCACGACGTCATCGTGGCGCTCGGCGGCAACGACCGGATCGACGGCCTCAGCGGCGGTGACACGATCTGCGCGGGCGCGGGGAACGACCTCGTCTACGCGGACGTCCCGTACCCGCAGAACTACGACAGCCTCAACACCGTCTTCGGTGGCGACGGCAACGACACCGTCTTCGGCAGCCGCGGCTCCGACGCCGTCGACGCAGGGGCGGGAGTCGACTTCGTCAGCGGCAACGACGGCGGGGACACGCTCGTCGGGGGCGACGGCAACGACCACCTCATCGGCGGTGCGGGGATCGACTACACCGACGGCGGCGCCGGCAAGGACGGGCTCGACGCCGTGCTCCACGACGACGGCTCGATGGACCTCGTCTACGGCGGCACCGAGGACGACACCCTCTGGACCGACGACGGGGTCGGCAACGACACCGGCAGTGCCGGGACCGGCTCGGACAAGTGCGCGAAGGACGGCGGTGACGCGGTCGCGGGCTGCAACGTCCTGATCTGAGCGGTGACGTGGCGCAGAAAGCCCTCCGGCCTGTTGGCCGGGGGGTTTTCCGCTTCCACCCGAGGAGTGGAATGTCAGCGCCATGACATTCGGCGCGTCATTCCGCTGACAGTTCGCATCAGATGGCGGCCCTAGCATTCCTAATCAGCGACGGGGCACGGTGCCCCACGGACAATTCCTGAGGAGACAATGATGTTCGCCAACTCCGTCCGCTGGACGACGCTCGCCGCCACCGCCCTCTGCGCCGGCCTCTCGGTGGTCGCCCCGCAGGCCGCGCACGCCACGGTGCCGCCGCCCGGGCAGTCGGAGACGCCCTTCCCGGGCCCCGGCGACGTGATGCAGCTGCCGATCTGCGACGGCAAGGTCGCCACGATCGTCGGCACCAGCGGCAACGACGCGCTGCACGGCACGCCCAACGACGACGTCATCGTGGCCTACGGCGGCAACGACTGGATCTACGGCTACACCGGCAACGACACGATCTGTGCCGGCGCGGGCAACGACCGCGTCTACGGCGACGACGACACCCCGACCTTCGCCGAGGGCCTCAACGAGATCTACGGCGGCTCCGGGATCGACACGATCATCGGGGGCGGCGGCAAGGACGTAGTCTCCGGCGGCGCCGACGAGGACTACATCGCGGGCTCGAACGGCGCCGACACGCTCTCCGGCGACGGCGGCGACGACGTGATCTACGGCCAGGGCGACTCGGACTACTCCGACGGCGGCGCCGGCGACGACGTCCTGGACGCGGCCAGCGGCGACAACGGGGTCTACGACTACGTCTGGGGCGGCGCGGACGACGACGTGCTGAGGACCAGGGACGGCGTCGGCGGCGACTTCGGCGACGGCTCCACCGGCACCAACTCCTGCCGCAAGGACGCCGGCGACACGCTCAGCAGCTGCCAGAAGTGGCTCTGAGCGAGCGCTCTCTCCCGCCGGAAAGACCGCGAGCCCGCCTTCCTGCCCCGGAAGGCGGGCTCGCCTGCGGTCAGGGTGCCGTGAGCAGCCGCGCCCGCTCGGCGGCGACGTCGAACGTCCCGGCGGGCCACTCGAGGCCGAGCGCCGTGAGGTGCTCGACGAGCAGCGCGGTGACCGCCCAGTTGCGGTACCACTTGCGGTCGGCCGGCACGACGTACCAGGGCGACCGCTCGGTGCCGCAACGGCGCAGCGCCTCCTCGTAGGCGTCCGTGTAGGCGTCCCAGCGGCCCCAGTCGTCGATGTCGTCGCCGGAGAACTTCCAGTGCTTGCGCGGGTCGTCGAGCCGGGCCAGCAGCCGGCGCCGGGACTCCTCGCGGCTGATGTGCAGGAAGACCTTGAGCACGGTGCAGCCCTCGTCGACCAGCCGCTCCTCCCAGCGATTGATGATGCCGAAGCGCGGGCTCCACGTGCTGCGCGGCACGAGGCCGCGCACGCGGGTCACGACGACGTCCTCGTAGTGCGAGCGGTCGAACACGCCGATCGACCCAGCCGGCGGGAGGCGGCGCTCGACGCGCCAGAGGAAGTCGTGGTGCAGCTCCTCCTCCGTGGGCCGCCCGAACGCCGCGACGGTGACGCCCTGCGGGTCGACCTGGCCGAGCACGTGGCGGACCGTGCCGCCCTTGCCGGAGGTGTCCATGCCCTGCAGGACCAGCAGGACCCGGCGCTGCCCACCGGTGCGCCCGGAGGCGTACAGCCGCTCCTGCAGGTCGGCCAGCTGCACCGCCAGCTCCTGCTGGGCGTCTCCGGCCGCCCCCTTGCCCCCGGTGACGCCCGGCGTGCCGCGGGGATCGATGCCTGCGAGATCGACGGGCTCGGCCGGGACCAGCCGGAGCAGCTCGCTGACACTCGGCGCCGGCGCCTTCTTGTGCTTCGCCATGACGGGATCATGTCGGGGCTCCCCCGGCTCTCAAACCTGGTGGAGTGGCCGGGGCCGCCGCGGGGCAGAGAGTGCGCCGTGACGACCTTCCGCGTATGGGCGCCCAAGGCCAACGACGTCGAGCTCGACCTGTCCGGGCAGCGCAGCCCGATGACCTCCGGCGAGGGCGGGTGGTGGACGCTCGAGGTGCCGGACGCCGGGCACGGGACCGACTACGGCTACGTCGTCGACGGCGAGGGGCCGACGCCCGACCCGCGCTCGCTCTGGCAGCCCGAGGGCGTGCACGGCCCCAGCCGGGTCTACGAGCACGACCGCTTCGGCTGGACCGACACCGGGTGGACGGGCCGGCAGCTCGCGGGGTCGGTGGTCTACGAGCTGCACGTCGGGACCTTCACGGCCGAGGGCACGTTCGACGCCGCGATCGGGCGTCTCGACGAGCTGGCCGAGCTCGGGATCGACCTCGTCGAGGTCATGCCGATCGCGTCGTTCCCCGGGCGGCACGGCTGGGGGTACGACGGCGTCCACCTCTACGCGGCCCACGAGCCCTACGGCGGGCCCGACGGCTTCAAGCGCTTCGTCGACGCGGCGCACGCGCGCGGGCTGGGCGTGGTGCTGGACGTCGTCTACAACCACCTCGGGCCGAGCGGCAACTACCTCAGCCGCTTCGGGCCGTACTTCACCGGCCGCCACTCGACCCCGTGGGGCGACGCGGTCAACCTCGACGACGAGGGGTCCGACGAGGTCCGGCGCTTTCTCATCGACAACGCCACGACGTGGCTGCGCGACTTCCACGTGGACGGGCTGCGCCTGGACGCCGTGCACGCGCTGGTCGACGAGCGCGCGACCCACGTCCTGGCCGAGCTGGCCGACGAGGTGGACCGGCTCTCGACGGCGCTGCGCCGCCCGCTCTCGCTCATCGCCGAGAGCGACCGCAACGACGCGTCGTTCGTGACCGCCCGCGAGGCGAACGGCTACGGCCTGACCGCGCAGTGGGACGACGACGTGCACCACGCGCTGCACGGGCTGCTCACCGGCGAGTCGCAGGGCTACTACGCCGACTTCGCCGAGGACCCGACGGAGGCGTTGGCCGCCACGTTCACCGGTGCGTTCTTCCACGCCGGCACCTGGTCCTCCTTCCGCGGCCGCACGCACGGGGCCCCCGTCGACCCACGGATCCCGGCGTACCGCTTCGTCGCGTACACCCAGACCCACGACCAGGTCGGCAACCGCGCCACCGGCGACCGGCTCGCGGCCACGCTCACCGACGGGCGGCTCAAGATCGCAGCGGCGCTGGTGCTGACCGGGCCGTTCACCCCGATGCTGTTCATGGGCGAGGAGTACGCCGCCGCCACGCCGTGGCAGTACTTCACGGACCACCAGGAGCCCGAGCTCGCCGAGGCCGTACGCCAGGGCCGGCGCCGCGAGTTCGCGTCCCACGGCTGGGCCGAGGAGGACGTGCCCGACCCGCAGGACGCCGCGACGCGCGACCGCTCCGTGCTCGACTGGGACGAGCGCCAGCGCGACGAGCGGGGCCTGCTGGCGTGGTACTCCGCCCTCATCGCGCTGCGCCGCTCCCGCCCGGAGCTCACCGACCCGAGGCTGGACGAGGTCGCGGTCGAGCTCGACGACGAGGGCGGCCTGCTGGTCGTGCACCGCGGGCCGATCCGGGTCGTGGTCAACCTCGCCGAGGAGGCAGCGTCCGTCGTGCTTTCGGAGGACCAGCAGGTGCAGGTGCTGCTGGAGAGCGGCGGCGTCTCCTACGACGGCGAGGTGCTGGAGGTGCCGGCCGACTCGGTCGCGGTCGTGGAGCTGGCCTGACCGTCGCCGAGCGGCTTGCGCCAGCGCAGCAGGTAGCGCCAGAACAGCAGCCTGCGCACCTGCGCTCCCGGCAGGACGGCCTGCGCCTGCCGGCGCACCTCGTCGGTGGTCAGGACCGGGTCGACCATCGGCATGGCGTCGGAGTCGGGCTCATGGGCGTGGCAGCCACCACCGTGCACCGCGCGGCCGATGCCGAACGTCACGGCGAGCCCGCGCTGGGCCACCGCGGCGGCGAGCTCGACGGGCAGCTCGCGCGGCAGGTCGACCCTGGGCAGCGCCACGGCCGCCAGCACGCCGCCGGGGCGCAGGGCCTCCGCCATGCGGGACAGCGCCGGCTCGAGCGGCATGTGGTGCAGGGCGCTCACCGACACCACAGCGTCGTACGCCCCGATCGGCACGTCGTCGAGCAGGAAGTCCGCGCAGCGGCAGGACACGTTGGCGGGCACGGCCCGGGCGGCCGCCGCCACCATGCCTGCATCCCGGTCGACGGCGTCCACGCGGTCGGCGCGGGCGGCCAGCTTGCCCGCGAGGAGGCCCGCGCCGCAGCCGACGTCCAGAACGCGCTGCGGCCGGGCGGGCAGCTGGCGCAGCAGCAGCCGGTGGTAGTACTCGTTGTGGTCCCACGCGAGACGGCTCACCCACCCATCCTGCCGCCGCATACGCTGGAATCGTGGACACCTCGAGCCTGCTCGGCGCGCTCGGGTCGGGCATCCTCATCGGGCTGCTCGGCCGGCTCATCGCCCCCGGTGGCAACCCCATCGGCTGCCTCTTCACCATCCTCATCGGCATCGTCGGCGCGGTCGCCGGGCTCTCGATCGGCAACTCGATCGACGCCGGCGGCATCGCCACGTTCGCGATCCAGGTTGTCGTCGCCGCCGTCCTCGTCTCGCTGGTGAGCGCGCTCGAGCGCTCCCGTCGCAACCGCTGGTAGTAGAGTTCACGAATGCTGCTTCTGGAGTACGCCCTCGTCGTGGACTACGTCGAGCGCCGCGCGCCGCTCCGCGACGAGCACCTCGGCCTCGCCCGCGCCGCCGCTGACCGCGGCGAGCTGGTGCTCGGCGGGGCGCTGTCCGAGCCGGCGGACCGGGCGCTGCTCGTGTGGGACGTCGAGGACCGGGCAGTCGTCGAGGCGTTCGTGGAGCAGGACCCGTACGTCCGCGAGGGGCTCGTCCTCGAGTGGTCGATCCGCCCCTGGACGACAGTCGTGGGAAGCGCTCTTCCGCAGTAGGCGCCGGGTCAGCCGGCGACGCGGGAGAGCGCGACGATGCGGCTGACCGCGCGCAGGTACTTCTTGCGGTAGCCGCCGCGCAGCAGCTCGTCGGGGAAGAGCCGGTCGAGCGGGACTCCGCTCGTGACCACGCGGACGTCGCGGTCGTACATCCGGTCCACCAGCGCGACCAGCCGCAGGGCGGCGCTCTGGTCCGACACCGGCTGCACGCCGAGCAGGTGCACGGCGGCCACGCCGTCCAGCATGGCGCCGTAGCGGCTCGGATGAACCCGCCCGAGATGAGCGAGCAGCTCGTCGAAGCGGTCCAGCGTCGCCCCCGGCGTCGTCGCCGCACGCCGGGCCACGTCCTCGTCGTCGCCGGGCTCGGGAGCGGCGGGAAGCCCGCGGTGGCGGTAGTCCTCCCCGTCGACGCGCACCACGTCGAAGCGCGCCGAGAGGCCCTGGATCTCACGCAGGAAGTCCTGTGCGGCGAAGCGGCCTTCGCCCAACGCCCCGGGCAGGGTGTTGCTCGTCGCGGCGAGGCGCACGCCCGAGTCGACGAGGCGCCCGAGCAGCGTCGACACCAGCACGGTGTCGCCGGGGTCGTCGAGCTCGAACTCGTCGATGCAGAGCAGCTTGTGCCCGCCGAGCGCCTCGACGGTGGCGCCGAAGCCCAGGGCGCCCACGAGGTTGGTCACCTCGACGAAGGTGCCGAACGCCTTCGGCCCCGGCGACGCGTGCCAGAGCGAGGCCAGCAGGTGGGTCTTGCCGACCCCGAAGCCGCCGTCGAGGTAGACCCCGGGCCTCCCCTCCGGCGGCGCGGAGCGGCGGAAGAGCCCGCGGCGCGGGGGCGGGGCCGCGAGCGTGGCGCCGAACGACCGCAGCGCGGCGACGGCCGCGGACTGCGACGGCTGGGCGGGGTCCGGGACGTACGTCTCGAAGCGCACGCCGTCGAAGTGCGGCGGCGGGACCAGCTCGGCCACGAGCCGGTCGGCGGGCACGCGTGGCTCCCGGTCGACCAGCCGGGACGGCTGCGCGGCAGGCACGGCGTCGGGCGCAGCGGCGGTCACGGGCCCGAACTCTATGTCCGGCCCCAGCTCCGCGTGCCGCCGGGCGCGCGCCCCCGTGCGAGGATCCCGGCGTGCGGCGCCTGCTCCCGGTCCCGGCCGTCGAGGGCCTCGACATCGACGCGCTCTTCGCGGCCTACGCCTGCCCTGACGGCCCCTGGCTGCGCGCCAACATGGTCGCCTCTCTCGACGGGGCTGCCAGCACCGACGGCCGGTCCGGCGGCCTGTCGGGCCCCGCCGACAAGCGCGTCTTCCGGGTCCTGCGCGCGCTCGCCGACGTGGTGCTGGTCGGCGCCGGGACGGCCCGCGCCGAGGGGTACGCCGCCGTTCAGCCGCACGAGACCTACCCCGAGCGCAGGGTGGCCGCCGGCCGCCCGCCCACCGCCGCGATCGCGGTGGTCACCCGCGCGCTCGACCTCGACCTCACGTCGGCCCTGTTCGCCGGCCCCGCGCGCACGGTCGTGCTGACCTGCGCGGCAGCAGGCGCCGACCGCATCGCCGCCGCCCGCCGGGTCGCCGACGTGGACGTCGTGGGCGAGCAGACCGTGGACGTACCGGCCGCGGTGAACGCGCTCCGGCGGCGCGGCTTCGCCTCCGTCCTCTGCGAGGGTGGGCCGTCGCTGCTGCGCGACGTGGCGGCCGCCGGCCTGCTGGACGAGCTCTGCCTCACCGTGTCGCCGCAGCTGCGCGGGGGCGGCGCGGGCCGCCTGCTCGTCGGCCCGGGGCTCGAGCCGCCGGCGCGCCTCTCGCTTGCGTCCCTGCTCGAGGAGGACGGCGAGCTGTTCCTGCGCTACCGATCGGCTGCCGGGGAGGCGTCGCCCGTGGCAGGGTGATCGCCTGCTCGACGACCGACGGGGGAACGTCATGGCACCTGCGCGCCCGCTGCGAGTCCTCGCCCTGCTGCCGCTCGCCGCGACGCTTGCAGCCCTTCCGCCCGCGTACGCGGCGCCCGGAGCCGGCGCGGTGCCTCCCGTCGTGGCCGCCGTCGCCCCGGGCCCCGGGCTGCTGCCGCGGACCGTGCCACCGGCGCCGGCGGACCCGACGACCGTGCCGCTCCTGGCCGATGCGCCGGCCGGCCGCGCCGCGGCGACCGCTGGCTATGGGATCGTCCCGCGATCGGTGCCCGCCGTGCCCCAGGACTCAGCGGGCCTGCGCCGGCTCGCGGACGCAGCCGTGCAGCGGGTGTTCACCGTGCGGGAGGTCCTCGACTGGAGCCGCTCGGTGGTAGAGGACCCCCTCACCGGCGAGCGGATCTCCGCACCGCCCGCCGGTCCGCGGCGCCCGGTGCGGGTCCTGGACGGCTACTACGACCGCGTCGCGCTCGACGCCGACGGCGGCCGCGAGTGGCTCCGGCTCCCGTCGTCCCTCACCCGGCGCGAGACCTTCCCCAGCAGCGGGCTCGGAGCTCCTCTGGTCCTCGCCCCGGACGGGCGCCACGTCGGCTTCGGCACAGCGTCGCGCGGCGCGGCCCGGATCACGGTCCTCGCCGTCGCGTCGGGGAGGACGCGCAGCTATCCCGTCGCCAGCGGGGCGACCGCCACCGACCTGCAGTTCTCCCCCGACGGCCACCGGCTGGCGTTCGCCCTCGGGCGGGCGGCTCCCGGGCCGCGCTGGAACCGGACCGACCTGGCGGTGCTGGATCTGCGCTCGGGCGCCGTCCGCACCCTGCTGGCAGACCGCTACGGGTCCTTCGCCTGGAGCCCGGACTCGCGCCGGGTCGCGGCGGCCGTGGACGACTACGACTACGCCGGGAACGAGCCGACGCTCGTCGCGCGGCGGTCGGTGCTGGTCGACGTCGCGAGCGGGCGGGCCACGCCGCTCGCGCGCCCGGGAGGGCAGCAGCGCGGCGGGCCGGTCTTCTCCTCCGACGGCCGGGAGGTCTGGCTCCTCGCCCAGGACAGGGAGGACTACCGCACCGCGCGCACGGTGCTCGTCCGCTCGCCGGTCGACGGGCGCGCGGCGCGCGTGGTGCGGGCCCGGCAGCTGCCGGCGCCCACCGGCTTCCTCAACCCGGTGCTGGGCCGGCGCGGGAACGCGCTCCTCATGACCGGCCTGGTCCCGCGCCCGGGCGGGGCGACCCGCACCGCGGTCTATGCGCTGTCGCCGACGTCGGGCCGCGTCACGCCCTTCATCCGCCGGCTGTCCTGGTTCCCGCCGGTGGCCGTCACCGTCCTGGAGAAGGGGCGGCTCGGCTGACGTCCCGCGCCACCGACAGCGCCGCCAGCACCAGCGGCACCTGCATCGGCAGCCGGACGAGGGTCGCGACGACGTACGCCCGCGAACGGCGGTCGCGCACCGCGGCGTACGTCATCCAGAGGTTGGCGGGATAGACCGCGACGAACAGGCCCGCCGCGGCGAGCGCGGCTGCGCGCCGGTGAGCGGGACGCCGCGCGAGGAGCGCCGTGCCGACGGCGAGCTCGGCTGACCCGCTCCCCCACACCCAGGCGCGCCTGCTGCCGAGAGCCGGCGGGACGACCGCCTCGTAGACGCGCGGGAACGCGAAGTGCGTCGTCCCGGCACCGAGCAGCAGCCCCGCGAGCGCCCGCCTGCGCACATCCGTCGAGCTCATGAGTGCCAGGATGCACGCATGGACCTTCCGGTCATGCCCCCCGTCTCGCCCATGCTCGCGAAGGCCGTCAAGGAGATCCCCGAAGGGGGATTCCTGTATGAGCCGAAGTGGGACGGCTTCCGCTGCGTCGTCTTCCGTGACGGCGACGAGGTCGAGCTGGGATCACGCAACGAGCGGCCGCTGACCCGCTACTTCCCCGAGGTGGTCGAGGCGGTCAAGCAGCACCTGCCCGAGCGGTGCGTGGTCGACGGCGAGATCATCGTCCCGAACGGGCCGCGGCTGGACTTCGAGGCGCTGCTGCAGCGCATCCACCCGGCCGCCTCCCGGATCAACCGGCTGGCTGCGGAGACGCCGGCCTCGTTCGTCGCGTTCGACCTGCTCGCCCTCGGCGACGAGGACCTGACCCAGCGGCCGCTGGCCGAGCGGCGCGCGCGGCTCGAGGAGGCGCTCGCCGGCGTCTCGGCACCAGTCCACGTCACCGCGGTCACCCGCGACGTCGCCACCGCGCACCGGTGGTTCGGCGAGTTCGAGGGGGCCGGGCTGGACGGGGTGGTCGCCAAGGCGGAGACGCTGACGTACCAGCAGGACGTCCGCGCGATGCTCAAGATCAAGCACGAGCGCACGGCCGACTGCGTGGTCGCCGGGTTCCGGTGGCACAAGTCCGGCGGCGTCGTGGGCTCGCTGCTGCTCGGCCTCTACGCCGACGGCGCGCTGCAGCACGTCGGCGTGGCCGCGTCGTTCCCGATGAAGCGGCGGGCCGAGCTCGTGGAGGAGCTGGCGCCCTATCGCACCGACGACCTGGCCGCCCATCCCTGGGGCGCCTGGGCGCAGGCCTCCGCGCACGAGGCCGACCGGATGCCCGGCGCCCAGTCCCGCTGGAACGCCGGCAAGGACCTGTCGTGGGTCGCGCTGCGCCCGGAGCTGGTGTGCGAGGTGCGCTACGACGCGATGGAGGGGACGCGGTTCCGGCACACCGCGCATTTCCGCCGCTGGCGGCCGGACCGGGAGCCGGAGAGCTGCACCTACGCCCAGCTCGAGGTGCCGGCGAGGTACGACCTGGCCGAGGTGCTCTCCGGCGCGTGACCGGCGGGCGCTAGCGTGCGGGACGTGTACACGATCCTGGTGCTGACCGAGGACGCCCTGACCCCCCACGACGTCGAGCGGGTGGCGCACCTGCACGACCCCGAGCCCGTCCGCGCGCACGTGCTCGTGCCGGTCGACACCCGGCGCAACCGGCTGGTCGAGGCGCTGGACGACGTGGCGCTCGGCCGGTTGGCCGAGGCCGTCCGCGAGCCGGGCGCCCCGGCGCCGGACGAGGCGCGGGCCACCGCGCAGCAGGCGCTCGAGGCCTCGGTCGCGGCGCTGCAGGCCGCCGGGGTCGAGGCCGCCGGGGCGCTCACCGGGGACGACCCGGTGGACGAGGCGGCCGTCGCGGCGAGCGACCTGGGCGCTGACGAGGTCATCGTCGTGACGGAGCCGCACTACGTCGAGGAGGCCGTCCGCCGTGACTGGGCGAGCCGGCTGCGCGAGGCCAGCGGGCGGCCCGTCCTGCACGTCATCGCCGGCACCGACCGGGTCGTGAGCTGACCTTCCGCTGCAGCTTCCGCAGACAGCGCGAGGGGCGGGGCACCTGCCGGTGCCCCGCCCCTCGTCACGTCTCGGCCGCTCGCGGCGCCGCAGCTACAGCCGGACTCGCTTCGGGTTCGCCACGCCGCTCGTGGTCGGCTCCTCAGACGTCGTCAGATCCAGCACTGCGTCACGCACTGCGTCCTCCATCCGTTCCCCCTCATGGCATCGACCCGCCTGCGCAGTGTCTCCCGCCCGCCCGGCCCTGGTGCGGGCCTCGGACAGGAGCCGTCGGGGGTTCACCCGTGCGGCCCAGCGAGCCATCTCTTGTCGTTTGCTGCAACGATCGACAGGCGGAGGGCATTCCGCATAGCAAATGCTACCGGTGTGAGCTATCGCTCAGCTCGCGGGAGTTTCGGCCGCGTCGCCGGCCTGCACCCCGGCTGCGGCGTCCTCGACGCCCTCGTCCTGCGTGTCCCGACGTGCCCGCGCCCGCGACGGCTGCACGCGCATCGGCTCGCCGGGCATCTTGGGATAGTTCGGCGGGTACGGCGCGTCGCCCAGCCCGTGCTGTGCCGCGTCGCGATCGGCCCACTCGAGCAGCGGCTCGATCCCGACCGCCACCTCGTCGATGCCCGCATGCACGTCCCCGAGCTCGGCGAACCGGGCCGGCACGGTGGCGATCGTGAAGTCGTGCGGGTCCAGGTGCTCGAGCTCGCCCCACGTCACCGGGGTCGAGACCCGCCCCTCCCCCGTCGCCCGCACCGAGTAGGCCGAGCGGATCGTCCGGTCGCGGGCGTTCTGGTTGTAGTCCACAAACACCTGCTCCCCGCGCTCCTCCTTCCACCACTTGGTGGTGACGAGCTCCGGCGCCCGCCGCTCGACCTCGCGGGCGAGCGCGAGGGCAGCGCGGCGCACGTCGGTGAAGCCCCACTCGGGGCGGATCCGGACGTAGATGTGCATCCCGCGGTTGCCGCTCGTCTTCGGCCAGCCGACCCAGCCCAGCTCGTCCAGGATCGGCCGGATCACGTCGAGCGCGACCCGCCGCGCCTCCTCGAACCCGGTGCCGGGCTGCGGGTCGAGGTCGATGCGCAGCTCGTCGGGGCGCTCGGTGTCCGCGCGGCGCGAGTGCCAGGGGTGGAACTCGATCGTGGACATCTGCACGCACCAGATGACGTCGGCCAGGTGCGTGACGCACAGCTCGTCGGCGTGGCGGCCGCTGGGGAACTTCACCCGGACCGTCTGCAGCCAGTCGGGGTGCTGCACGGGCACGCGCTTCTGGTAGACCGCCTCGCCGTCCGCGCCCTCGGGGTGGCGCTTGAGCATGCAGGGGCGCTCGCGCAGCGCGCGCACGATGCCGTCGCCCACGGCGAGGTAGTAGTTGACCAGGTCGAGCTTGGTCTCCCCGCGCTGGCTGAAGTAGACGCGGTCCGGGTTCGTCACCTTGACGACCCGGTCCCCCACCTCGACCTCGGTGAACGGCGACGGCATGCGGTCAACCTAGGGCCGGGCACCGACAGGTGCCACCCGCCACCCCGCGTGGGCGCAGAACGGCGCACGCCCCGGCAGGGACGTGCGCCGTTCTGCGTCCAGGTAGGTCAGTGCGACGCAGGTCAGTGCGACGCGGCGACGGCGCCGATCGGCTGGCCGATCGACTCCATGAGCTCGACGAACCACGGCACGGTCGTGTCGAACGCCTTGCCACCCTTGATGCGCTCGAACTCGATGGGGCGCAGCACGTCGCCGCGCTCCTCGTCGTGGCCGATCACGCCGCCCTCGTGGCGCAGCGCGGCGTCGACGGCGAGGTCGGTGCAGCTCTTGATGAGGCGCAGGTCCTGCGGGTTCGCCGCGGCCGACCGGCTGAAGTAGCCGCTCTTCTGGACCATCGTCTTCTCGGCGCCGATCTTGCCGGCCATCTGCTTGGCGAACCACGCGCCCGGGTTGATCTTGTCGATCATCACGTGGCCGAACGGGTCGCGCTGGACCTCGGCGCCGCTCGCTTCGAGCTCGGCGACGATGGTGGAGACGCCCGCGCCCTCGCTGACGAAGAGGTTGACCCCGCCCAGCTCGTCGACGAGCTTGCTCAGGCGCTCGGCCTCGGCGTCGATGTCGAACTCGAGCTCGGGCAGGTAGACGCCGTGCACGTCGAAGCGGCGCGGGTCCAGCCCGAGGGCCGGCGCGAACTTGCCGGCGAGGTCGTCGAGCCGGACCTGGTCGTGGTAGGCCTTGGCGGTCGCGGCGGTCAGCCAGCCGCAGTGGCGCCCCATGACCTCGTGGACGATGAGCATCCGCGGGTTCGAGGTCGTCTCGTTGAGGATGTTGCGGGCGAAGAGCGCGCCCTGCTCGGCGGCGGTCCACGCGCCGAGGCTCTGCCGGATCGGGATGACGTCGTTGTCGATCGTCTTGGGCAGCCCGACGACCGTCAGGTCGTAGTCGTTGGTCTTGAGGTACGCCGCGAGGTCCGCCGCGGTGGTGTTGGTGTCGTCGCCGCCGATGGTGTGCAGCACGTCGACGCCGTCCTTGACGAGCTGGTCAGCCGCGACCTTGAGCGGGTCGTCGCCCTCCTTGACCAGCCCGCGCTCGACGAGGTTCTTGACGTTGGTGAGCTTGACGCGGCTGTTGCCGATCGGGCTGCCGCCGAAGGCGTGCAGCCGGCCGGCCTGGGCCCGGCCCTCAGCAGTCACGAGCGTGCCGCGGCCCTCGAGGAGACCGGCGTAGCCGTCCGGGTAGAGCAGGATCTCGACCTCGGGCGCGATCTCCGTGTAGCGCTCGATCAGGCCCCCGACGGCAGAGGACAGGCAGGGCGCGAGGCCCCCGGCGGTGAGCAGCGCAACACGACGTACGGTCATCGAAGAAGCCTCCGGCAGATGCGAAACGTGGCAGGTCAAGCGTAGTGGGAGCGGCCCTGCGCCCCGTGCACGCGGACGAGTGGAGCCGCGCACACGACGCGTCCCGGCGGAAGGGGCCCGCCGGGACGCGTCACGCCGCGCAGGGTCGAGGTCAGCTCACGGTCACCGTGGTGCTGACCGAGGCCACGGTCGTCCCGCCGCGCACGACGCGCACGACCACCGGGTAGCTGCCGGCCGCGGCGAACCGGTGGCTGGCGAAGACGCCGAGCGAGGACAGCGGGCCGGCCAGTGTGCCCGCCGACGTGGTCCCGTCGCCCCACTCGACGGTCGCCGAGAGGCCGGCCGTGCTCGGCACCGCGAACGGCAGCCGGCCGAGCGCTGCGCTGAACGTCTGCCCGGCGCGGACGGTCAGCGCGGGCGCGTCGAGGAGGGCCGGAGCGAGGTCGAGGCCGACGACCACCGGGTCGTGGTCGCTGGCCCGGGCGGGGTCGGCGGCGTACAGCGGGCGGGCGTCGGACTCGCGCTCGAACGCGGCCTCGCCGGCGTCGGCGACCTCGTCGTTGTAGTCGAACAGCGGGGGCTCGTCGGCGTTGATGTGCCACTCGGCCGCCCCCGTCACCTGGGAGTTGAGGGAGCGGTTGGCGAGCGCGTGGTCGAGGTAGCCGAGCTGGCCGTCGAAGACGTAGCTGTAGGCCTCGTCACCGACGAAGCGCTCGGCGAGGTCGACGTAGCCGCGCGCCTCGAGCTCCTGGAGCGGCCACTCCATCCGGTAGGCGTTGAGGTCGCCGACGACGAGGACGTCGGGGTCGCCGCTGCCGGTCGGGTCGGTCGCCAGGAAGTCGGCCAGCGCCCGGGCGGCGTCGCGCCGGGTGACCGGGCAGTTCCCCTGGCCGTCGCCGAGGTCGGGGTCGCCGGTGCAGGCCGAGCCCTTGGACTTGAAGTGGTTGACCGCGAGGGTGAACTTCTCGCCCGTCGACCGCTCGCGGAAGGTCTGGACGAGCGTCGGCCGGTTGCGGTTGTCGAGGAAGCGCGGGTCCACGGCCGAGGTCAGCACCTTGTAGCCGCCGGCGAGGTCGACCACGCCCGGCTTGTAGATCATCGCGACCTTGATCGCGTCCCCGCCGATGACACCGGTGTCCAGGCCGGCGTAGGTGCCGGCGCCGACCTTGGCGTTGAGCGCGGCGACCACGTCGGCCAGCGCCTGGCCGCTGTCGTTCTGGATCTCGATCAGACCGGCGACGTCGGGGTTGATGCCGCTGATCGCCTCGACGATCTTGGTCAGCTGGCGCTGCCGCTCCACCTCCGAGTCGGCTCCGCGGCAGTCCTGGTTGCCCAGCGGGCCGCACGGACCGGTGTTGTCCGACGGCGTCGTGTCGATGGTGGTGAAGTAGTTGAGGACGTTGAAGCTGGCGACCTTGAGCCGGCCGCCGACGCTCGGAGACGCGGTCCGCGGGTTCTGCGCGGTGAAGGCGTAGGTCGCGGTCGCCAGGGGCCGCACCCGCCAGGCGTCGGTGCCGGACGTCCCGTTGAACGAGTAGTGCAGGACGCCGGTGAGACCGCTGATCGTGTCGCCGCCGCGGAAGCGGTTGATGACGGAGAGGCCGCCGGACGGGTAGGGGAACGGCTCGTTCGACTGCGGCCCCGAGACGGCGTCGTTCTGGTCGTCGTTGTCGTCGTCGAGGATGATCCGGCTCTTGGCCTGCTCGGCGAGGTAGGCGGCGTTGCCCGCCGCGCTCGGCGCCGAGACGTGGGTGAACTGGAAGGGCCGGCTGCCGGCGGTGAGCTCGAGCTGGCCGTAGCGGGCGAGCTCGAAGTACTCCGTGACCGTCAGCTTCGCCGGGAAGCGCACGACCATGCCCTCGACGCTCTCGTAGGCCGAGCGGTCCGTCGTCGCCACCGGCGCCGGGAGGGCCACGTCGACGGGGGCCGGGACCGTGGCGGTGCCGGTGACGCGGGCCGAGCCGCTGCGCACGTCGACCTGGGTCATGCCGAAGTACTCGGCAGCGGTGCCGATGGCGAGGACCCGGCTGCCGGGCGTGAGCGAGGCCGGGCAGGCCGCGCCGCAGAAGACGTAGACGCCCTCGGACGTCGTCGGGTCGGAGTCGACGTCGGCGGCCTCCTCCTGCAGGAAGAACCCGGTGAGCACGTCGGAGGCGGTGAGGAGCGACGTCACGACGCCCTCGACCGCGACCGCGCTGCCCACGACAGGGGACTCGGCCCCGCCGCCCTGGACCTGGGAGACGAGCGACAGCGGCAGCACGCGGACCTGGACCGTGCACGACACCGTCTGCGCGGGCGAGTCCGCGGTCGAGAAGGCGAGGGTCACGGGGTAGGCGCCCACCGCGGTCGCCGCCCCGACCGACAGCGTCGCCGTCGCCGGCTGGCCGACCGCGGGGCTGGGCGTGACGGCCGTGAGCCCGATGCCGGCGACGGGCGCCGACGTGATCGTGACGGCAGCCACTCCGCTGTCCGCGTCCGCCGCGCTCACCGGGGCGGACGCGGCCGTGCCGACGACGGTCGCCAGCGACGACGGGCAGGCCGCGACCGGCGAGGCCGGGCCCTGCCCGCCCGCGCCCGTGATCGAGATGTCGTCGACCCCGGTCATGCTGTCGCTGCCCGTCGTGTCGGTCGTCAGGATGCGGACGTCGACGACGGCCTGGCCGGCCGCGGCGGGGGGCAGCGCGGCGCTCACGCGCTGGCTCCACGGGGTGCCGTCGGCCGCGGGCGGCTGCGAGGCGTCGGCGACGTAGCCGGCCGGGACGTCGACGTAGTTGCCGCTGCCCCCGACGCGGTACTGCAGCGCGACCTGCTGGGCGCCGGCGTCGTCGGCGTCGAGGTCGCGCAGCGTGTAGGCGACGTTGACCTCGGTCTGGCCTCGGGTGTCGAGGCGGACCACGATGTGCGGGGCCTGGGCCGTGCCGCTGCCCTGCAGCGCGATGGTCTGCGCGGCGGTCACCTCGTGGACCCCGCCGCCGGTGTTCGCCGCCGTGGACTGGGCGAAGACGTTGAGCGGGGTCGACGAGCCGTCGGCCACGACGGTGCGCGGGTCGCGGTTGGTCGCCGCGAGGCCGTCGCCGCGGTAGCCGACGATGCTCGGGACGCCGCCCCAGTCGTTGGCGGTGACGATGAGGCCCGGGTCGGACCAGTTCTGGGCGAAGGGCAGGGTCGCCGGAGTCTGGTCGGCGAGGGCCGGCGTCGCGGGGAGCGCGAGCACCAGGGCGGACAACGCGAGCGCGCCGGCCGTGCGACATAAGGGCATGGAACGGTCCTTCTCGGCTCGTGACGCCGGAGGGCGGCGCCGTGCGGTCGGCGTGCACCCAACCGGGTGAGGGCTCCCGAAGTATGTCCTCGTCGTGGCGTTGCGGTGAACCGTGACCGAAAGCTGTGGATCCGGTCCGCCGGGCGGGAGGCCTGTGGACGACGGCTGGCCCCCTGGAGCACGGGAGCGGGCGGCACGGGACCGGGGCGGGGCAGGGGACGTACCGTCGGGGTATGGCATCCGGAGTGCAGAACGAGAAGACCTATCCGGTCCAGAAGACCGAGGACGAATGGCGTGCCCAGCTCTCGCCGCAGGAGTTCCACGTCCTGCGGCAGGCCGGCACCGAGCGCCCCTTCACGGGCGAGTACGTCGACACGAAGGCCGAGGGCGTCTACGCGTGCCGGGCGTGCGGCGCGGAGCTGTTCCGCTCCGAGACCAAGTTCGAGTCGCACTGCGGCTGGCCGTCGTTCTTCGACCCGAAGGACAGCGACGCGGTCGAGCTGATTGAGGACCGCTCGCTCGGGATGGTGCGGGTCGAGGTGCGCTGCGCCAACTGCGGCTCCCACCTGGGCCACGTGTTCGAGGGCGAGGGCTACCCCACGCCCACGGACCTGCGCTACTGCATCAACTCGGTGTCGATAAAGCTCGAGCCCACTGCGGGCTGAGGCGCACCGCCTGCTGCCGCAGACGCGGCGAGCCGCCTCCCCGTCGGGGAGGCGGCTCGCGGCGTGCGCCGTCGACGCGCTGAAGTCAGGGCAGGGCGGCAACCAGCTCGCGCAGCGGCAGCCGCCGGCCGGTGAAGAACGGCACCTCCTCGCGCACGTGGCGACGGGCGGTCGAGCCGCGCAGCACGCGCATCAGGTCGACGATGCGGTGCAGCTCGTCGGCCTCGAAGGCCAGCATCCACTCGTAGTCGCCGAGCGCGAAGGACGCGACGGTGTTCGCCCGCACGTCGGGGAAGTCGCGCGCCATCTGCCCGTGCTCGGACAGCATCGCCCGCCGCTCCTCGTCGGGCAGGAGGTACCACTCGTAGGACCGGACGAACGGGTAGACGCAGACGTACTGCCGCGCCTCCTCCTCAGCGAGGAAGGCCGGGATGTGGCTCTTGTTGAACTCGGCCGGCCGGTGCAGCGCCATCTGCGACCACACCGGGGCCAGCCCGCGGCCCAGCCGGGTCCGGCGGAACCGCGCGTAGGCCTCCTGCAGCACGTCGCTGGTCGGCGCGTGCGCCCAGATCATCATGTCCGCGTCGGCGCGCAGGCCGGCGAGGTCGTACGTCCCCCGCACCACCAGGTCGGACTTCTCCCCCAGCTCGGCGAGGATCTCGGCCGCCTCCGCTGCGAGGGCCGCGCGGTGCGCGTCGTCGCCGAGGCTGCCGTCGACCTTGAAGACCGACCACATCGTGTAGCGGACGACCTTGTTGAGGTCGCGGGCCTTCGGCTTGGCGGCGGGGGCGTCGACGGGGGCAGCAGCATCGGTCATGCCGCTCATTGTCCCCCTCCCGCTCGTGCGGCGGCATCCGAGAGGTGGGCACGCACCTGCTCGGCCGCCCGCCGACCGCTCGCGATGACCGCCGGGACGCCGACCCCGTCGTACGCGGCTCCGGCGACCGCCAGGCCGGGGGCGCCCGCGACGGCGGCCCGGACGCGCGCGACCCGGTCCAGGTGGCCCACGGCGTACTGCGGGAGCGCACCGCCCCAGCGGGTCACCCGCGCGTCCAGCGGCTCGGCGTCGACACCGATCAGCTCGCGCAGTTCGGCCCGGACCGCGGCCACAAGGTCGTCGTCGTCGCGCTGCAGCGCGGCCTCCTCGCGGTGGCGCCCGACGCTGGCGCGGGCGAGCAGCAGCCCGGGGGCGGCGTCGGCGTACCACCCCCACTTGCGCGACGAGAGCGTCACGGCCTTGACCAGCCGGCCTTCGACGGGCGGAACCAGCAGCCCGCTCCCCTGCGGCGCGCGTGCCGCGGCGGGAAGCGGCCAGGCGAGCGTGACGAGCCCGACGCTCGCGTACTCGATCGTCGCCAGCTCGGCGGCGGCCGCGGGCACCTCGCCGGCCAGCAGGCGGGCGGCCGGAGCGGCCGGCACCGCGAGCACGACCGCGTCCGCCTCGACGGCGACCGGGTGGCGGGCGTCCCCGGTCACGAGCCGCCACCCGCCCGGCGTGCGGTGCAGCTCGCGCACGGGCGCGCCGAGCCGGACCTCGGCGCCCAGCCGGGCCACCGCGTCCGCCACGGCGAGCGGAAGCCGGCCCACCCCGCCCACGGGTGCCTCGAACACCGGGCCGCTGCCCCCTGGCGCCGAGCCGCGGGCCCGGCGGGCCGCCGCGAGCAGCGAGCGCTCGGAGCGGACGGCGGCGGCGAGCTGCGGGACGGTGGCCTGCAGCGACAGCTCGGCGGCGTGCCCGGCGTAGACCCCGCCCAGCAGCGGCTCCACCACCCGGTCGGCCACTGCCGCGCCGAGGCGCTGCGCGACGTGGCGTCCGACGGCGACGTCGTCCTGCGGCGGCTCGCCCGGCATCGACTCGTCCTGCGCGGCGCGCTCGAGCTCCGCGTCGGTGAGCAGGCCGGTGCCCGCGAGGGACGCCACCGACGTGGGCACGCCCATCACGGAGCCGGCCGGTAGCCCGCGGAGCCCGCCGCGGCTCCAGACGCCGGCCGCGGTCGTCGCCGCCGGCCGCAGGTCGTCCCCGAGCCCGACCGCGCGAGCCAGCTCGAGCGCCTCCGGCCGCCGCACGAGCAGGGACTCGGCGCCGGCGTCGACCGGCACCCCGGCCACCTCCGACACGAGCAGCGGGCCGCCGACGCGCGGCGCGCCCTCGAGGATCGTGACCCGGGGTGCGCCCGGCCCGGACAGCAGGTCCCAGGCGGCCGCGAGGCCCGCCATGCCGGCACCCACGACCACCACGTGCATGGCAGCAGTCTCCCAAGCCGCAACCGAACCGAGACCCGGGGGCGCAACCGAGGACGTGCTCGCCGCGTCGGAGGAAGGAGCGCCGCAGCAGCGGCCCGGGCTGGAGGGGAAGCCGATGGACGACCGAGCGGGAGTACGCGGGACGGCGCTGGCCGTGCTGGTGCTGGGGGTGGTGGGGCTGGCCGGCTGCACGGCCAACGACGACGACAGCGACTCGGCGGCGGCCAACGTGGCCGCGCCGGCTCCGGCCGCGGCCCCCGGCGCCGAGCGGGGCGCCCCGCCGCAGAGCGCCGCGGACGCCGCGGCCGGAGGGTCGGCCGGGGTCGCCGCCCCTGCGCAGCCGGCCGTCCTGACCGCGCGCGCCCTCATCGTGTCGGTCACGCGGACGGTCCGCGTCGACGACGTGTCGGACGCCGCGCGCCGGGCCGCGGACCTCGCCACGCAGCGCGGCGGGCGACTGGACGGGGAGGACGGCAGCGGCGACCCCGACGACCCCGAGCACGCCCGGGCCGTCGTCACGCTGCGCGTGCCGCCCGAGCAGGCCGAGCAGGTCGTCCGCGCCGTTGAGGGCTACGGCGACGTGCTCGCCCGCGGGCGGTCGGTCTCCGACGTCACCCAGCAGGTCGCCGACGTGGACGCCCGACTGGCGAACGCCCGGGAGAGCGTCGAGCGCGTCCGCGGGTTCTACCGCCGGGCGGCCTCGGTCCGTGACGTCGTGTCGCTCGAGCGCGAGCTCGCGACCCGGACCGCCGAGCTCGAGGCGCTCGAGGCACGGCAGACCGCACTGCGCGACAGCACGACGTACTCCACCGTGACGGTCACCTTCGTCGGCCGAGCGGTCTCCGAGGGCGACGGCGACGAGGGGTTCGGGGCCGGCCTCTCCGGCGGGTGGAAGGCGCTGACCGCGAGCGTCGCCGTGCTGCTGACGGTGCTCGGCGCCGTGCTGCCGTTCCTCCCCGTGCTCGCCCTGCTGGGGCTGGCCGCGTGGTACGCGCGGAGGGTGGCGAGCCGTGCCGCCGAGCGCCGCGGGCGGGCGGCTACCGTGCCGGAGTGACCTCGGCGGAACGGCGCGGCGTCGGCCCGGACCGCAGCGGCGCCGGGCCGGCGACGGTGCTCGAGCGGGCCCGCGGGATCAGTGGCGAGCTCGTCCTGCAGGAGCGCGACGGCACTCTGGAGATCGTCGCCGACGGGACGTTCCTCATGGACACCCTGGACGGCCGGTCCGAGCGGCTCCTCGTCGACGCAACCCTCGATGCGGTCGCAGGGCAGGGCAAGCGCGTCCTCATCGGCGGCCTCGGGGTGGGCTTCAGCCTGCTGCAGGCGCTCGGGCGCCCGGACGTCGCCGCCGTCGAGGTGGTCGAGCTCGAGCCGGCCGTCGTCGCCTGGCATGAGGGCCCGCTGCGCCGGGTCACCGGCGGCGCGCTCGAGGACCCGCGCGTCCGCGTCGTGGTCGCCGACCTCGCCGACCGGCTCCGCGAGCTCGCGGGCGCCGGCCCGGAGGCAAGCCTCGTGGACGCGCTGTGCCTGGACACCGACAACGGGCCGGACTGGCTCGTCCGGCCCGCCAACGGCGTGCTCTGGTCGGCCGACGGGCTCGCGCTCGCCCACGGGCTGGTCGCGCCGTACGGCGCGGTCGGGGTGTGGAGCGCGGCGCCCTCACCCGAGTTCGAGCGGCGGCTGCGCGCCGCCTTCGGCAGCGTGCAGGCCCACGAGGTGCCCGTCGTCAGGGGCGCACCCGACGTCGTCTGGGTCGTCCGCCCGTGACGCCCGGTGCCGCCCGGTGCCGCCCGAGGGTCAGGGCTGCTGGTCGCGCTGCCGCTCGCGCACGGACACGTCCACCACGTGCTGGCCGGCCGCGTCGACCTCGATGGGCAGGTGCTCGCCGGAGTCGCTGACGGCGTAGTACTCCTTCGGGTCGTAGCTGTCGCCCGCGTCCGTGCCCCGCTCGCGCAGCGAGGCGGTCCCCGCCGCGCTGTTGAACCCTGCCGTGCCGGTCCGCGTCCCGTCCGGGCCGGTGCCGATCGTCACCTCGCCGCCGTGCGCGCCCGAGAGGTCTCCCGACTTCATCGGCAGCTGCGGGCCGCGCGCGACGTCCTCCCGCGTCACCTCGTAGTAGCGCAGCAGCTCGTCACGCTGCTCGGGCGTGATGCCGCCACCGCTCGCGGTGACGCTCGGGGCGTCCTTGACCTTGTCCGCGGGCCAGGCCACGACGAGGCCGGTCTTCCCCTCCTTCACCCCGGCGAGCGGGACGAACGCCTGCCGGGAGGAGAGCGCTCCCCTGTTCACCGTGACAAAGGCCGGGACGCCGCTGTCGTCGTCGAGATAGACCTCCGCGACCCGGCCGATGAGGGTCTTGTCGCTCCCGTGGACCTCGACGCCCATGAGGCGCTGGATCAGCTCGCTGTCGACCATCTGGCTCACCTCGCGTTCTCGCCGGCGGCGTTGCCCGCCGCGTACCGCTCGCCCTCTGCCCGCCGCGCCGACTGCTCGGCGCTCAACTGCTCCCCGCTCAGCTCGATGTCCACCGCCTGCTGGATCTCCTCGCGCGGGGACAGCCCACCGGTCTGGGCCGGCGTGGGCGCTCCCGGGCTCGGCAGATGGCCTTCGTACGCCGGCTGCCCGCCGTCGGTCGGCCGCGGCTCGGCGTCGGCGCCCTCCAGGCCGGGCTCGTCGCCGCTGATCCGGCTGCTCTGGCCGCCGACCGTCGTCGCGGCGTGCGGCGAGGCCTCGCCGTGCAGCGCCGGGTCGACGGTGCTGTCCTGCTCCGAGGCTCCCGAAGTCACAGCGCGCCCCCGGGTGCCTGGGCCGAGTGCGTCGGCTGCGTGCCCGGCGCGGGCTGACCGGAGGTGTAGTCCTCGGCGTTCGGCTGCCCCACCGCGAGGATCGCGGTCCGGTCGTAGGGCAGGTCGTAGTGGTCGTAGAGGTCCGCCTCGTTCTGCCGGAACAGGTGCCCCGCGTCGGGGTCGAAGTACGGGGCCGATGCGATCGTCGCCGCGGAGAACGGCACGTGGACCTCGCCGTCGCGCACGACGGCGGGGAAGACCGGCACGAAGCGGGCTCCCTCCTCGAGGTCGATCACGACCCACTCCGGCCGCCGTGTCTCGTCGTCGGCATAGACCAGCCGTACGGCACCGACGACCCCGCCGTCCTCGTCTCGCACCGTCACGCCGGGGACGATCTCGTCCGGCCCGCTCATCCGTTCCTCCTCGCGTCGGCCGCGCCCGACGGCGCGCCTTCGCAGGAACCGCTACCCATCCCGGCCGGACGGAACCACACGCCGGCACGGGCCGAGCCCGGCCCGGCCGGCCGCTTCGATGCCCGCCGGGTCCGGCGCTGCTACCGCGCCGTCTCGGTGTGGACCAGCTCGACGAGCCGGGCGAGGACGTCCGGGTCCGACGCCGGGAGCACGCCGTGCCCGAGGTTGAAGATGTGCCCGGGCAGCTCGCGCGCCTCCCCCAGGACGCGGCGCGCCTCGCGCTCGACCACCGGCCACGGCGCGAGCACGACGGCCGAGTCGAGGTTGCCCTGCAGCGGGCGCTCCGCGCCGACGCGGCGAGCGGCCTCGTCGAGCGGCACCCGGAAGTCGACGCCCATGACGTCGGCCCCCGCCCCGGCCATGTCGGCGAGCAGCTCACCCGTCCCGACGCCGAAGTGGATCCGCGGCACCTGGCCCTCGAGCCGGGCGAGCACCTGCGCCGACCAGGGGGCCACGTGCTCGGCGTACATCCGCCGCGGAAGCACACCGGCCCAGGAGTCGAAGAGCTGCACGGCTCGCGCGCCCGCGTCGACCTGCACCTGCAAGAACGCGGCGCTGATGCCGGCCAGCCGCTCCATCAGGGCCGCCCACACCGCCGGCTCGCCGAGCATGAGGGCCTTGGTGCGGGCGTGGTCCTTGGACGGCCCGCCCTCCACGAGGTAGCTGGCCAGGGTGAACGGCGCCCCGGCGAAGCCGATGAGGGGCGTGGCCCCGAGCTGGCCGACCAGCCCCCGCACGGCCTCGGTGACGTATGCGACGTCGTCCGGCTCCAGCGGGCGCAGCCGCTCGACGTCGGCGGCCGTGCGGATCGGCTCGGCGATCACCGGCCCGACCCCTTGCACGATGTCGAGGTCCAGCCCGATCGCCTTCAGCGGGACGACGATGTCGCTGTAGAAGATCGCGGCGTCGACCCCGTAGCGACGCACCGGCTGCATGGTGATCTCGACGACGAGGTCGGGACGCGCGCAGCTCTCGAGCATCGGCACACCCTCGCGGACGCGGCGGTACTCCGGCAGCGAGCGTCCCGCCTGCCGCATGAACCAGACCGGCGTCCACGACCCGCGCTCGCCGCGGCAGGCCGCGAGGAACGGTGACGGGTCGCCGGGCCGGTCGCGCCAGCCCGCGGCCGGGCGGGACGCCCCGACCGGGACGGAGGAGCCGGGCCTCGGCCCCGCGGCGGGCGTCGGCGGGAGGGAGGCGGGGACGTCGGCGACAGGGCTGCTCACCGGCTCAATGCTCCCAGAGCGCAGCGGGTGCCGCGAACCGTCCGCGCGCCAGCGCCGGTGCACCGACGCCAGCGGCGGGAAGCCGCGACACGCCGGGCGCGACACGCCCGGCCCGCGGCGCTGACGGCGTTCTGTCGGTGGCTCGTGCGACGGTGAGGGCGTTCGGCGAAGCAACCGTGCCACCCGACGACATCCCTGTGCGGGCGGCCCGGCCGGAGGAGGCCTCATGACCACTGTCTCACTGAGCACCGTGACGATGCGTCCCCTTCACCTGCTCGACTGCGCCGAGTGCGGGGGCCCGCGCGCCTTCGAGGCGCCGCCCTGCGGAGAGGGCCACACCGACTGTCCCGACCTGGCCTGCACCGACTGCGGCAGTGCGGTCGTGGTCGGCCTCACCGACCCCGCGCCCGACCCCGCGCCGTCGGCCGCGCGCTTCCGGGCGCGCACCGCCGTGCCCCTGCCCACCGACGAGACGGCTGCCCGATGGTCGACGCTCCCCCGTACCGCCTGAGGACCGCTCCCCGGGCGGCGGGAAGCATGGCAGGCTCGCAGGTCCCGCCCCAGCCGCCGGCCGCCGAGGGCACGCTCTCGCCGGAGCAGGCCGCCTGGCTGCGGCTGCGAGGCGGGCTGCGCGACGTCCGGGTCCGGCCCGAGGTGGAGCTGGAGGAGACGGCCGGGCCGCAGCGGCTCGCCCCCTTCAGTGCGGCACTGACCGCCGACGTGCTCGTCGACGGCGAGGAGGCGGCGACAGGCCGCCTGGTCCTGCTGCACGACCCGGCCGGGCACGAGGCTTGGCAGGGCACGACGCGCCTCGTCGCGTACGTGCGGGCCGAGCTCGAGCTCGAGATGGCCGCGGACCCGCTGCTTCCGCGGGTGGGCTGGGCGTGGCTCGAAGAGGCGCTCGAGGCGAACGGGGCGCGGGCGGCCAACCTCAGCGGAACGGTCACCCGGGTGACGTCCGAGGGCTTCGGGGCGATGGCGGAGCGGGCGACCGCACAGCTGGAGCTCAGGGCCTCGTGGACCCCGGCCGACATCGACCTCGGCCACACCCTCAGGACGGGCCCGGACAGCAGTTCTCCCGACCACCCTCTGCACGCGCACGTCTCCGCGTTCGCGCAGCTGTGCGCGAGCTCCGCCGGGCTGCCGCCGCTGCCGCCGGGGGTCGCACTGCTTGGGAGCCGTCGCTAGAAGCCGTCCGTTTAGTGACGGTTCGTCCACTCCGTGACGCGGCGCAGCGCCGCCGAAAGCTTCAGCCCGGCCTCCGGCTCGCCGATGAGGGAGTCAGGAGCTAGGCAGGTTCGATCACGGAGGATCACCATGACGACACTCGTCGACCGCGCGACCGGGGCATTGCCCACCGGTCGCCCGGCCCGTTTCACGGCGCTCGTCGTCGTAGGCAACCCGTTCGCCCGTGAGTCGGTCGCGCGCACCCTGCGCGCCCTGGGCGCGCGTGACGTCCTCGAGGCCGCCAGCGCAGCGGAGGCCCGCGCCCGCTCGCGCAGCAGCGCGAGCCGTGACCTGGCCGTCGTCGCCACCGCCCTGCCCGACGGCGTGGGCCTCGGCCTGCTGTCCGAGCTGCGCTCGGCCGGCTGGCAGCACGGGGTCGTCCTCGCCGGCAACCCCGACCCGTACGCGGTGCGCGCCGCCCTGACGGCCGGTGCCCGTGGCTTCGTCGTGTCCGGCGACCCGGTCCCCGCGCTGCCCGCGCAGCCGCTGACGGGCGGGCCGCTGCGCCCGGTCGACGCGCGTCCCGCGTCCCGCGGCGCGGTCGCCCAGCTGTCGACCCGCGAGCTCGAGGTCCTCTCCCTCGTGGCCGACGGCCAGTCCAACAAGGACGTCGGTGAGGCGCTCGGCCTGTCCGCGCTGACGGTCAAGAGCCACCTGGCCCGCATCGCCCGCAAGCTCGGCACGGGCGACCGGGCGGAGATGGTCATGGTCGCGCTGCGTGCCGGAGCGATCGACTGACCGTGCCGGTGGCGCTGCGCCTGCCCGCCGGCCGCGCCCCTCGCGGGTGCGCCAGCGGGCGTCCGCGTGCCCGGCACCGGACGGCAGTCGGGGGCGGCGCCGGCGGCGCGCCGGAGCGCCGTCGCACGACACAGGGCTGCGTAGTCGTACGGTTCGGTCCATGACTTCACGCGCCGAGGCGGGACCGAGCAGCGAGGAGGACGCCGCCCCGTTCCTCGAGCCGCGCGACGGCGTCCCCGCCCCGCTCGAGGCCGCCGGCGAGCTCGAGGAGGCGGTCGCGGCGTTCGCCGCGGGCAGCGGCCCCGTCGCCATCGACGCCGAGCGCGCGTCCGGCTACCGCTACTCGGCCCGGGCCTACCTCGTCCAGCTGCGCCGCGCCGGCGCCGGGACGGCCTTGATCGACCCCATCGCACTGTCCGACCTCAGCGGCCTGGGGGCCGCGCTGGCCGACACCGAATGGGTGCTGCACGCGGCCAGCCAGGACCTTCCCTGCCTCGCCGAGATCGGCATGCGCCCGACCCTGTTGTTCGACACCGAGCTGGCCGGCCGCCTGCTCGGCATGCCGCGCGTCGGGCTGGGCGCGATGGTGCTGGATGTCCTCGGCTACGCGCTCGAGAAGGGGCACGCGGCCGCCGACTGGTCGACCCGCCCGCTGCCCGAGCCTTGGCTGCGCTACGCCGCTCTCGACGTCGAGGTCCTGGTGGAGCTGCGCGACGTCCTCGAGGAGCGGCTGCGCGCGGCGGGCAAGCTCGAGTGGGCACGCGAGGAGTTCGCCGCGCTCGCCGCCGCGCCTCCCCCCGCCCCGCGGACCGACCCCTGGCGCCGGACCTCGGGGCTGCACCGCATCCGCAAGCGCCGCCAGCTCGCCGTCGTGCGCGAGCTCTGGCAGGCCCGCGACGGCGTCGCCCGCGACCGCGACGTCGCTCCCGGCCGCGTGCTGCCGGACGCCGCGATCGTGGAGGCCGCCCTCGCCTCCCCGCGCAGCGTGCCCGACCTGCTCGCGCTGCCGGTGTTCGGCGGGCGCTCGACCCGGCGCCGCGCGGGCCTGTGGGTGGACGCGATCCGCCGCGGCCTCGACGCTGCCGAGTCGACGCTCCCCGAGGTGTCGCCCCCGCACGACAGCCCTCCCCCGGCCCGTTCCTGGCCGGACCGCGACCCGGCGGCGGCGGCCCGGCTCGCGGCCGCGCGGGCGGCCGTCGGCGCGCTCGCCGACGAGCACGAGCTCCCGGTCGAGAACCTCCTGACTCCGGACACCGTCCGCCGGCTGGCCTGGGCGCCGCCGGAGTCGGTCGACGTGGCGACGGTCGCGGGCTTCCTGCGCCGCCACGGCGCCCGCGAGTGGCAGGTGCGGCTGACGGCCTCGCCGTTGACCGGCGCGCTCGACCGTGCGGGGCGGGAGCCGGCGGGCGCGGCCGAGCAGCGGGGCGACTGACGGGCAGGCGCCCCGCGACCGGGACCCCGGCGTGAGGTCAGTCCGCGGGACGGAGCGCGCCCGGCTTGTGGACCGCCTCCCCGCCGCTCTTCTCGGACTTGACGAGGTACTGCGGGTCGTCCTCACTGGCCCGCACGGTCCGGCCTGCCGCGTGCGTGTCGGAGGTGATCTTCTCCTCGACCTTCCCCACGGCCTTCCCGCCGTGCGAGCTCCATTCGACCTTGTCGCCCTTGTGCAGCGCCTCACCCATGGCGGCCTCCTTCGTCGGTGCCGGTGGCCTACCCCCGTCGCGGCGAGCGATTCACAGCTGGGGCAAACCGCTCACCGCGGGCGATTCCCTCATCGGCGCCCGAAGGGCCCGGGACGAACGGGCTGCGCCGGGCGAGTGGAGATCGCGCGCACCCCGCGGATCCGTCGTCTCGGCACCGACCATGGAGGCAGCGGCGGGAGGAGGGATCCCGACAGATGAGCACCGTGTACCGGGCCTGGGGCAGGAGCAACGGGATCGGCGCGGCTGCCCGGCGGCCCGGCGGGCGCCGCCCGGCGGAGGAGGCCGCGGTGGCCGGCGACGCGGAGGGCGGCGACGCCGAGGGCGGCGACGAGCGCGTCTCGCTGACGACGCTCCTGCTAGGGCTCGACGCCGTCCCGGCCAGGCGGCCCGTGGCCGCGCACGTCATCTCGCTGACCGACGACCCCAACGTCTCGGCGGCGGGCCTGGCCGGCGTGCTCGGCGCGGACGCCCCCTTGACGGCCCGGCTGATGCGGCTGGCCAACTCGGCGTACTACGGGCTGTCCGGCCGGGTCCGGACCGTCCCCTTCGCGGTCACGGCCGTCGGCTTCTCCACCGTCCGCAGCCTCGCCGTCGTGGCCGCCGCCGGCCTGGACGACGTCGACGCGCTGCCGCCCGGCTTCTGGCAGCGCTCCACGGCCACTGCGGTGACCGCCGGCGAGCTGGCTCGGCGATTCGGGCTCCCCGCCCCCGACACCTTCTGCCTCGGGCTGCTGGCGCTGGTCGGGCAGGCGCTGCTCAACCAGCACGACCCCGAGTACGCCCGGCTCCTGACCGCCGCCTCGGGGCGCGCGGGGCTGCTCGAGGCCGAGCGCGCTCGCTACGGCATGGGGCACACGCAGGTCTCGTCGGCCGCGCTCGCCGCCTGGTCGTTCCCGGTGGAGATGCCGCAGGTCCTGCGAGCGGTCGACGAGCCCCCGACGGGCGTGGTCGCGCCGGCCGCCGTCTGCGTGCGGCTGTCGCTGGAGATCGGAGAGCGGCTCACGAACCCCGAGCACGAGCCCGTGCCGCTGGAGCGGCTGTCCCGGGGCCGGATCGACGACGAGGACATGGCGCCCTTGCTACCGCGGCTCGCCCAGGCCGCGGCGGACCTTGAGGAAGCCGTCACGGCCTGACACCGGGTCAGAAGTAGTCGAGGAGGGCGGGCGGCGGCCCGGCGAACGCCGCCGCCAGGAACGCGTCCTCGTCCCGGCCCCCGCCGTCGAGCAGCCCCGCCCGGCGCAGGACGGCTGGCGACGCCGCCGCGGCATAGAGCACCGCCAGGCCGCGCACATCGAGGCGTACGCCCTCCCGGCCTCCCGGCACCAGCCGCGCCTCACCGCCGGCGACCTCGAGCGTCCAGCTGCCCGCGTTCCACCCGCACAGCTCGTCGTGCAGCTCCACCCCGACCGAGCCGCGCAAGTGGACGGGCCAGCCGCGGGCCGCGACGGCCGCCGGCGCGTCGAGGACCCGCAGCATCCAGCCGACGCTCGACTCGACGCGGGACCCAGCCAGCGGGACGAGCAGCGGCACCGGGTCCGGGTCGGGCAGCCGGATCGCGATCGTCGGGGCGACGCTCGCCCAGCTGCCCAGCATCGCGAGCAGGGCCGCCGTCGCGCCACCGGTCGCACCGAGCAGGTCGTAGACCGTCACGCGGGCGTCCTCGTCGTAGCCCTTGCCCCGGTCCCACGAGCAGTAGCCGACCAGCCGGCCGTCGTCGTCGACCGCCACCGTCAGCCCGTCGAAGGCCGTGACCAGGTCCTCGTCCGAGGTCGCGAACAGCGGGCCGGTCCGGGCCAGGTAGCCGTTGCCGGCCGCGGCCACCGCGGCGTACAGCCGGCGGATCGACGGCACGTCGGACGCGGCCGCCGCACGGAGCGCGACGCCCGGGGGCCGGCGCAGCCCGGCGAGCGCGGCCGTGGGCAGGGCGGTCCACGTGAGCGCCCCGCAGTGCTCGTAGCCCAGCCGTCGATAGAGCTGCGGCGCGGTCCGGAAGAGCGTGCTGACCGCCGCCCCGCGCTCACGCGCCGCCTCGAGCACCGTCGCGAGCAGCCGGCGTGCGTGCCCCTCCCCGCGTGCCTCGGGGGCCACGGCCACGCCGGCGATCCCGCTCGCCGCGACCAACCGGCCGCCGAACCAGTGATCCTGCTCCCGGTCGGTCGCCTTCGCCAGCAGCGCCCCGTCGGCCGAGACCACGCCCCAGCGCCGCAGGCCCGCCGTCGGGAGCCCCTCGGGGCCGGGCGGCGGCTGGTCCCCGCCGAACGCGAGCTGGCTCAGCCGCCAGGCGGCGGTGTGGTCGGCCGTCCCCAAGCGGCGGACGCTCGC
>NZ_JAANNP010000003.1:100696-142112 GCF_011250635.1 Motilibacter deserti | reverse complement strand
CGGTGCCGGTGCCGGTGCCGGTGCCGGTGCCGGTGCCGGTGGCGGTGCCGGTGCCCCTGTCCGTGTCCGTGTCCGTGTCCGTGTTGGCGGCGGTGCCGCTGTCGGTGTCGGTGCCGCCGCCGGTGCCGTTTGTCACCGCAGCATCCTGCCGACCCCCCGCCCCCGCCCGCACGCGCATTCGGCGCCGGCGCGGGCGTTGCCGGCGGCGGCGAGTAGTGCGGTGATCAAGGGGTAAGCAGTCGCGGACGGCGGTGCGGGGGCGGAGGGAGTTGCCATGGAGCAGCAGCGGCGCAAGGGCCAGCGCCTGACCGGCGACGAGCGCAAGCAGATGATCGGTGTGCTGGTCGAGGAGTACCGCTCCGGCAAGAGCATCCGTGACCTCGCCGTCCAGCACTCGCTGAGCATCGGGCTGAGCCGCAACCTCCTCGTCGAGAGCGGCATCCCGCTGCGCGGGCGGGGCGGCTCCACGCGCGGGCGCGGGCCCGCGAACGGTTGACGCGTCAGTAGGTCAGCAGCAGCCGGTCCACGACGCCCTCCCCGCGCAGGTCGCCGCCCGGCAGCTGGAAGCGGCGCAGCATCGAGCGGCCCACGTTCACCAGCACCTCGCGCTCGAAGAGCCCCGGCGGGAGCGGGACGTTGCAGAGCACGTCGCCGGACTTCTTGCTCCCGTCGATGCTGAGCGCGACCCGCGCGCCACGTCGCTTGGCGGCGGCGATCTCTGCCAGCAGCTCGGCGAGGCGGAACGCCTGCGCCCCGTAGAGGATCGTCTGGGTGTGCGTGTAGGGCGGGTCGCAGTAGACGACGTCGCCGTCGGCGGCCAACGCGAGCGCCTCGCGGTAGTCCATGTGCTCGAACTTCGCCCCCGCCGTGCGCGTTCGCCACACGGCCACCCGCGCGGCGAACGCGTCCGGTGCGATGGGGCGGTGCACGCCGCAGGGCGTCGACATGTGGCCGTCGGCCTTGCGGAAGCGGACGACGCCCCCGTAGCAGGCGCGGGAGAGGAAGAGCAGGTCCGCCGGGTTGGGCGCGGCGTTGTAGGACGCCTTGACCTGCTCGTACGCGACGACCCGGTCGGGGGCCTCGGTGTAGCGCTGCCACCGGTCGACGTACCAGCCCGTCAGCGTGTCCGGGTCGTCGTGCAGCGTCTGCCAGATCCCGACCAGCGGGGCGAACGCGTCGGAGGCGACCGCACGGGCCGGAGCCAACGTGCCGAGGACGGCCCCGCTGCCGAGGAAGGGCTCGAAGTACGTGCCGCCCCCGAGGTCGGGCAGGCGCCCGGCGATCTCGTGGGCGAACCGCTGCTTGTTGCCCACCCACTTGAGCAACTGCAGGCGCAACGGCGCCACCACGGGCGCGCCATCGGCGGAAGGAGGCATCGCGGGGCAGGCTACAAGCCCGCGCGCGTTCACCCGTTCAGGCGTTCACCCGGCCGGCGGGCGGCCGAACGGGGCGTTCCGGGCCTAAGGTCCTGGCGTGCACGAGCTCACCGACCGGGCCGCCCTGCGCCGCCTGACGCTCGCGGTGAGCGTGCTGGACGGGATCGACCTCGAGCCGTACGCCGGCGGCGTGGTGCTGCGTGACGGCCGGCCGCTCGAGGTGGCCTGGGCCGAGCTGGCCGCTGTCGTACGCGGCCCCGAGGGCCTGCCCTCCCTCGAGCCGGGCGTCCCTGCGTCCCCCGCCCGTCGGCGGCTCCGGCGCCACCTGCGGCTGCGCCGTGCCCTCGACGACCCGACGGCGCGCGACCGGGTACGTGCCCTTGCGCTGCCCTCGGGATC
The DNA here is from genome assembly GCF_011250635.1 of Motilibacter deserti. Taxonomy (GTDB): domain Bacteria; phylum Actinomycetota; class Actinomycetes; order Motilibacterales; family Motilibacteraceae; genus Motilibacter_A; species Motilibacter_A deserti. Next base: position 140,337 of record NZ_JAANNP010000003.1, on the reverse strand, counting down.
GACGGCCTCCCCCGGCCCCGGGTGGGCGCGGACGCGGGTGCTGGGCGGCGCCGTCGAGGTCGGCCCCGGCCTGCTCGGGCTTCTGCCCGGCCCCGAGCTCGTCCCCGTCCCGCCGGTCACGCTCGCGGCCTCCGGGCGCGGAGGCGACGTCGACGACGTGTGGACGGACGCGCTCGAGCACGCGGACGCGATGGGCGAGCTGGCGGCCGAGCGGCTGGTCCGCGAGCCGCGGCTGCTCGCCCCGGTGGGCCACTGCGACGTCGTGACCCTGCTCGCCACCCGGCCGTTCCGGGCCGCGCTCGCCGCGGGGTGCCCGATCGGCATGCGCGCGGTGGTGGTGCCGATGCGGCGCCGGGGCTGGGTCGACCCGTCCCAGCTGGACCCGGCGTTCGCCGTGGCGGCGGCCGCGCTCGTGGACGACGACGCGCGCGGCTTCCCGCGGCCGCTGCTCGTCACGGTCGACGAGGTCGTGCTGGCCGCCGCCGGCGGGCGCCCGGCCGCGCTGCCGCTGCGCGACGTGGTGGACCTGCGGCCCGCCCGGCTGCCGACCGGGCCGGGCATGACGAGCTGAGCGGATCCGGGACCGCGGGCTGGGCGAGCGGCGCTCGGGCTGCCGCTGTGTGCCCGCACGCTTCCGCTCCGGGCGACGCCCCTGGGCTCAGCCTCGGCCGGCGGAGGCGCCCGCCTCTGGCGAGTACGCCTCGGGCAGCCCGGCGACGGCCTCGATGACCTGGCGGCTGACCTCCTGGGCGGTGAGCCCGACCTCGGCCTGCACCTCCGCGCGCTTGGCGTGGTCGAGGAACCGCTCCGGGATGCCGAAGTCGCGCACCGGGGTGGGGATGCCGGCGTCGCGCAGCGCCTGGGCGAGGCGCGCGCCGACGCCGCCGGTGCGTACGCCGTCCTCGACGCTGACCAGCAGCCGGTGCCGGCCGGCCAGCGTGACCAGCTCGGGGTCGACCGGCTTGACCCAGCGCGGGTCCACGACGGTCACCCCGACGCCCTGCGCGACCAGCCGGTCCGCGACCTCGAGGCAGAGCTCGGCCATCGCGCCGACCGAGACGAGCAGCACGTCCGGGTCGCCGTCGCGGCGGAGCACGTCGCCGGTGCCCACGTGCCCGACGGCCGGGACGTCGGCGGGGATCTTGCCCTTGGGGAACCGCACCACGGTCGGGGCGTCGTGGACGTCGAGCGCCTCGCGCAGCTCTGCGCGCAGCGTCTGGGCGTCGCGCGGGGCGGCGAGCCGGAGGCCGGGGACGACCTGCAGCATCGACATGTCCCACATGCCGTTGTGGCTCGGTCCGTCGTCGCCGGTGATGCCGGCGCGGTCCAGCACGAAGGTCACGCCGCACTTGTGCAGCGCGACGTCCATGAGCACCTGGTCGAAGGCCCGGTTGAGGAAGGTCGCGTAGACCGCCACGACCGGGTGCAGGCCCGCGGTGGCCATGCCCGCCGCGCTCGTCACCGCGTGCTGCTCGGCGATGCCGACGTCGAACACGCGGTCCGGATAGGCCTGGGCGAAGGCGTCGAGGCCCACCGGGATGCACATCGCGGCGGTGATGCCGACGACGTCGGTGCGCTCGGCGCCGGCGGCCACCATCTCCTCGGCGAAGACGCTGGTCCACGACGTCCCGGACGCGGCGAGCGGCTCGCCCGTCTCGGGGTCGATGACACCGACCGCGTGGAAGAGGTCGGCCTCGAACGCCTCGGCGGGGGCGTAGCCCCGCCCCTTCTGCGTGAGCGCGTGGACGATGACGGGGCCGCCGAAGCTGCGGGCGAGCCGGAGCGCGCGCTCGACCTCCTCGACGTCGTGCCCGTCGACGGGCCCGACGTACTTCAGCCCGAGGTCCTCGAACATCCCCTGTGGGGCGACGATGTCCTTCACGCCCTTCTTCAGGCCGTGCAGGGTGTCGTAGATCGGCGCGCCGACGACCGGGGTGCGGCCGAGGACGTGCTTGCCCCACTCCAGGAAGCGCTCGTAGCCGCGGGTCGTGCGCAGGGTGGCGAGGTGGCGGGCGAGGCCGCCGATGGTCGGGGCGTACGACCGCTCGTTGTCGTTGACGACGATGACGACCGGGCGGTCGCTGGCGGCGATGTTGTTGAGCGCCTCCCAGGCCATGCCACCGGTCAGCGCGCCGTCGCCGACGACCGCCACGACGGTGCGGTCCGAGCGGCCCTGCAGCTGGTACGCCTTGGCGAGGCCGTCGGCGTAGGACAGCGCGGTGGAGGCGTGGCTGTTCTCCACGAGGTCGTGGTCGGACTCGTCCCGGCAGGGGTAGCCGGACAGGCCCCCCTTCTGGCGCAGGGTCGCGAAGCCCTCGCGCCGCCCCGTGAGCAGCTTGTGGACGTAGGACTGGTGGCCGGTGTCGAAGACGATCGGCTCGCGCGGGGACTCGAACACCCGGTGCAGAGCGATCGTCAGCTCGACGACGCCGAGGTTCGGCCCGAGGTGCCCGCCGGTGCGGGAGACCGAGGAGATGAGGAAGGTGCGGATCTCAGCCGCGAGCTCGTCGAGCTGCGCGCGGTCGAGCGACCGGAGGTCGCGCGGCCCGCGGATCGAGTCGAGCAGACCCACGCACGTCCCCGCTTCCCGGGCCGCAGCCCGAATATGACCCCCGCGGGGGCCGCTGCCCCCCGTCGTCCCGCCTCACCATCGAGGCAGCACGATGGTACGCGGAGGTGCTGTCGACGGCAGTACTCTCCACGTGGGAAGTTGCCCGAGCACCGCACGTCGGCACGAGGAAGCGCCGTCGGCGCGAGCACGGCAGAGGCCGCTGAGAGCACGGCAAGAGCACGACTGACGGACGGCACCGCGCGCTACAGGGCCGTCCGGGTGGCTTCCCCGGCCTCCTCGCCGCATCGATTGCGAGCCGGCGGTGGAGGGGCGACGCTGCTTCGGAAGGGGGCAAAGTGAGGGCGCTTCTGACAACGTTGTCTTACGAAACGCTAAGGGAGAGCCTTCGCAACCGCAAACGGATCACGATCCAGTTGCGGTTCGGCGGGTTCGATTGACCGCCAACCGGAGCAGGGCCTTAACTAACGCGCAACACTGAACTTCCGGTGGCCACGCTCTCTGGCGTGTGCTACCTCCCCTGGGCGGCGGTCCTGCCCCCAGGCTCGTTACATCACGGAGGCAAAGCGGCATGCGACGACTCTCGCTCGTCGCCGGCATCGCGGCGCTGGGGCTCGCCCTGGCTGGATGCGGCGGAGACGACTCGGACAACTCGGCCGGCGACACCGGCGGCAACTCGGGCAGCGGCACCGAGGCCTCCGGCGACGTCGAGGTCTTCACCTGGTGGACCGAGGGTGGCGAGAAGGCGGGCCTCGACGGCCTGGTCAAGGTCTTCGGCGAGAAGTACCCGAACCTCAAGTTCGTCAACGGCGCGGTGGCCGGTGGCGCCGGTAGCAACGCGAAGGCAGTGCTCGCGTCCCGGCTGCAGACCCAGGACCCGCCGGACACCTTCCAGGGCCACGCGGGTGGCGAGCTGTCCGACTACATCAAGGCCGGCCAGCTCGAGGACCTGTCGGACCTCTACCAGTCCGAGGGCTGGTCCGACGTCTTCCCGAAGACGCTGATCGACGCGATCACCTACGAGGGCAAGATCTACTCGGTGCCGTCGAACGTGCACCGCGCCAACGTCGTGTGGGCGAACCCGAGCGTGCTCGAGAAGGCCGGCATCGACCCCGCGGCCGAGCCCCCCGCGTCGATCGCCGACTGGATCACCCAGCTGGACAAGGTCAAGGCCAGCGGCGTCGAGACCCCGCTCTCGATCGCGACCGACTGGACTCAGGTCCAGCTGCTCGAGACCGTCCTGATCTCGGACCTGAAGGCCGACGCCTACAAGGGCCTCTGGACCGGGGACACCAAGTGGGACTCGGCCGAGGTCACCACGGCGCTGAACGACTACGCCAAGCTCATGAGCTACACCAACAGCAACCGCTCGAGCCTCGACTGGCCGGACGCGGCGAACATGGTGCGCGACGGCAAGGCCGCTTACAACGTCATGGGTGACTGGGTCGCGGCCAACTGGCAGGGCGAGAAGCTTGAGGAGGGCACCGACTACATCTACTTCCCGGTGCCGGGCTCGCAGGGCACGTTCGACTTCCTCTCGGACTCCTTCACGCTCCCGGTCGGGGCGAAGAACCCCGAGGGCGCCAAGGACTGGCTGCGCGTCGTCGGCAGCGCCGAGGGCCAGAAGGCGTTCAACACGGTCAAGGGCTCGATCCCGGCCCGCACGGACGCCTCCGCAGCCGACTACCCGACCTACCAGCAGTCGGCGATCAAGGACTTCAGCACCGACACGATCGTCCCGTCGCTCGCGCACGGCGCCGCGGCCTCGATCTCCTGGCTCAACGACATCACCTCGGCGGTCGGCAAGTTCGGCACGTCGAAGTTCGACAGCGGGGCCGTGTCCGAGCTCCAGAGCGGCCTGACCCAGGCTGCGTCGAACAACCTCCAGAGCTGACCTCCTCCCGTTAGCTCGAACGGGCCTACGCTGCGGCGGGGTCAGCCGGGGACCGGCTGGCCCCGCCTCGGTGCGTGAGGGCGAATCCCGGACATTCCGCCTTTTGGAGTCACGTAGTGCGCCACATAGGAATCAGAAAATGGGGTCCTGGCCTGCTGGTCATGATCCCCTCGATCGTCGTCATCGCCGTCTTCGTCTACGGGCTCATCGGGTGGACGGTCAACACGTCCCTCACGGACCGGACGACGGCGCTGCCGGCGGATGGCTACGTCGGTCTGGAGAACTTCACCAACCTCTTCCAGGACGACCGGTTCATCCACTCCCTGAAGAATCTGGGCATCCTGACGGTGGTCTTCATCGTCGGCACCATGGTCCTGGGATTCCTGTGGGCCCTCCTCCTCGAGCGCGGCTTCAAAGGCGAAGGCATCTTCCGCTCGATCTACCTGTTCCCGATGGCCGTCTCGTTCATCGCCTCGGGCGTCGTCTGGCGCTGGCTGCTCAACAGCGCACAGGGCGATGAGGCCGGCGGCCTGAACAAGCTCTTCGACAGCCTGCACCTCGGCTTCCTGCAGAACCCGTGGTGGAACGACCCCGACTGGGGCATGGCCGCGATGGCGATCCCCGCCATCTGGCAGCTGTCGGGCTACGTCATGGCGCTCTTCCTGGCCGGCTTCCGCGGCATCCCCGGCGAGCTGCGCGAGGCCGCTCGGGTCGACGGCGCGTCCGAGTTCCAGATGTACCGGCACGTGATCTTCCCGCAGCTGTCCCCCGTCGCGCTGTCGGCGCTCATCATCGTCGGCCACATGTCGATGAAGATGTTCGACCTGATCATGGCCGTCTCCGGCGCGCAGTACCTCACCGAGGTGCCGGCGGTCTACCTGTGGACCACGCTGCTCGGGTCGAACTACGCCAAGGCCTGTGCGATCGCGGTCATCCTGCTGGTCGTCGTCGCGATCGTCGTGGTCCCGTACCTCATCTCCAACGCCCGGGCGGAGAAGCGCCGATGAGCACTCAGACGATCCCGGCGCCGGCGACCTCGGCGGCCGCTCCGCGCCCGCGCAAGAAGAAGTCCTCGCCCCGCTCGCAGACCGCCCGGACGGTCCGGTTCGTGCTGCTGGTCCTCTTCCTGCTCATGGTGCTGCTGCCGGCCTACGTGCTCTTCGTGACGAGCTTCAAGCCGTCGGCGGAGACCTCGGCCGACCGTGCGTGGCTCCTGCCGCAGAACTGGACGACCGAGGGCTGGAAGACCGCCTGGGACAGCCTGAGCCCCTCGCTCTGGCGTACGTTCCAGCTGGCGATCCCGGCCGCGCTGATCTCCTCGGCGATCGGCTCGATCAACGGCTTCGTGCTGTCGCGGTGGCGCTTCCCCGGTGCAGACGTGCTGTTCACGCTGTTCCTGTTCGGGATGTTCATCCCGTACCAGGCCGTCGTCATCCCGCTGCGCCAGCTCACGGTCTGGATCGGCCTGCCGAACGGCATCCCCACGCTGATCTTCGTGCACATCATCTACGGCATCCCGATCTGCACGCTGATCTTCCGCAACTACTACGCCTCGGTGCCGCACGAGCTCGTCGAGGCGGCACAGGTCGACGGCGCCGGAATGTTCCGCACGTACGCGTCGATCATCCTGCCGCTGTCGGGCCCGGGCTTCGTGGTCACGATCATCTGGCAGTTCACCTCGGCCTGGAACGACTACCTGTTCGCGATCTTCCTCTCGAACACCAGGAACGGGCCGATCACGATCGCGTTGAACGCGCTGGCCGGCGGCCAGCTGACGAACTACTCGGCCTCGATGGCCGGTGCGATGATCGCGTCGATCCCGACGCTGATCGTCTACATCGTCCTCGGGCGCTACTTCGTCGGCGGCCTGATGGCCGGGTCGGTCAAGAGCTAGCTCCCGCGACACGCGAGCAAAGGCGGGCCGCCCCTCGGGGCGGCCCGCCTTCCGCGTTCCCGGTGCCGGCGTCGGCCCGCCGGCTACATCCGCTGCGTGAACCGCCGCCCGCGCAGCGCCTCCTCGACCAGCGCGACGGCACGGGCCGACGCCTGCAGCCGCGCCCCTTCGCGCTCGTACGCGGCCAGTGCCGCCTCCACGGCCTGCGGCGGCACGACGCCGCGCAGGTCGTCCCGGGCCGTCGACAGGCCGCGGCGGGAGGCCTCGATCCCGGCAGCCACGGCGTACGCGGCGAACCGCGCGAGCACCGCGGGGTAGCGCCGCAGCACCTCGTGCGCGCGGTAGTCCGGCGGGCAGAGGTCGAAGAGCCACGCGACGGCGGTCTTCTCCCAGTCCGGCGCGCCGGGCGGACGGACCTCGGCGGGCCAGCCGGGCGGGGCGTACCCCTCGGTCATCGCAGGACCTTTCTCGACGGGGAACGGCGACGGCGGGCCGTCCGGGCGCGAGCACCCGGGCGACCCGCCGTCGGCGGATGGTCTTGACTGACCGTCAGGCCAGCAGGCTCCGCAGCACGTACTGCAGGATGCCCCCGTGGCGGTAGTAGTCCGCCTCACCGGGCGTGTCGATGCGCACGCGGGCCTCGAAGGACTTGTCCCCCGCCTGCACGGTGACCGTCGACGGGGTCCGGCCCTCGTTGAGCTCGGTGACGCCGGTGATGCTGAACGTCTCCTCGCCCGTCAGGCCGAGCGAGTCGGCGCTCTCGCCCTCGGGGAACTGCAGCGGCAGCACGCCCATGCCGATGAGGTTCGAGCGGTGGATGCGCTCGTAGGACTCGGCGATGACGGCGCGGACGCCGAGCAGCGCGGTGCCCTTGGCGGCCCAGTCGCGCGAGGAGCCGGAGCCGTACTCCTTGCCGGCGAGGATCACCAGCGGCGTGCCGGCGGCCGCGTAGTTCTGCGCGGCGTCGTAGATGGTCGACACGGGGCCGTCGGTCTGGGTGAAGTCGCGGGTGAACCCGCCTTCGGTCCCGGGCGCCAGCTGGTTGCGCAGCCGGATGTTGGCGAAGGTGCCGCGGATCATGACCTCGTGGTTGCCACGGCGCGAGCCGTAGGAGTTGAAGTCACGCCGCTCGACGCCGTGCTCGGAGAGGTACTTGCCCGCCGGCGAGTCCGCCTTGATCGAGCCCGCGGGGCTGATGTGGTCGGTGGTCACCGAGTCGCCGAGCTTGAGCAGCGTCCGGGCGTTCTCGATGTCGGCGACCGGCGCCGGCGTCGCCGGCATGCCCTCGAAGTACGGGGGCTTGCGGACGTACGTCGACTCCTGGTCCCACGCGAAGGTGTTGCCCTCGGGCGTCGGCAGCGACTGCCAGCGCTCGTCGCCGGCGAAGACATCGGCGTAGTCGCGGGTAAACATCTCCGAGGCGATCGCCGACTCGACGGTCTCCTCGATCTCCTGCGACGAGGGCCAGATGTCGCGCAGGTAGACCGGCTCGCCGTCGGAGGAGGTGCCGAGCGGCTCGGTCGTGATGTCGATGTCCATCGTGCCGGCGAGCGCGTACGCCACGACCAGCGGCGGCGACGCGAGGTAGTTCATCTTGATGTCGGGGTTGATGCGGCCCTCGAAGTTGCGGTTGCCCGAGAGGACCGAGACGACCGCGAGGTCGCCCTCGTTGACCGCCGCGCTGACCTCCTCCGGCAGCGGGCCGGAGTTGCCGATGCAGGTCGTGCAGCCGTAGCCGACGAGGTTGAAGCCGAGCTTGTCGAGGTACGGCGTCAGCCCGGCACGGTCGTAGTAGTCCATGACGACCTTGGACCCCGGCGCCAGCGTCGTCTTGACCCACGGCTTGCGCGACAGGCCCAGCTCGACGGCCTTCTTGGCGAGCAGCGCCGCGCCGATCATGACCGAGGGGTTCGACGTGTTGGTGCACGACGTGATGGCCGCGATCGTGACCGCGCCGTGGTCGAGCTCGATGGTCTCGCCGGACGACAGCGTGGTGCGGACCGGGTTGCTGGGGCGGCCGGTGACGTCGCCGACGATCGCCGAGACCGGCTGGTCCGCCGGGTCGTCGTGGGTCGCGGCGGGCGGGTCGGAGGCCGGGAACGACTCGGCGGACGCCTCGTCCGCGCTGCCCGCGACGCCGAAGGGCTGCTCGTTCTGCGGGACGCCGGGCTTGCGGTCGTCGCCGCCGGTGACGCCGGCGGACACGTAGTTCGCCAGCGCGCTGCGGAAGCTCTCCTTGGCCTCGGCCAGGATCACGCGGTCCTGCGGGCGCTTGGGACCGGCGAGCGACGGGACGATCGTCGACAGGTCGAGCTCGACGTGCTCGGAGTAGGCCGGCTCGGCCGACGGGTCGTGCCAGAGGCCCTGCTCCTTGGCGTATGCCTCGACGAGCGCGACCTGCTCCTCCGAGCGGCCGGTGAGCTTGAGGTAGCGGACGGTCTCGGCGTCGATCGGGAAGATCGCGCAGGTGGAGCCGTACTCCGGGCTCATGTTGCCGATGGTGGCGCGGTTGGCGAGCGGCACGTTGGCGACGGACGGGCCGTAGAACTCGACGAACTTGCCGACGACGCCGTGCTTGCGCAGCATCTCGGTGATCGTGAGCACGAGGTCGGTCGCGGTCGCGCCCTCGGGCAGCTCGCCGGTCAGCTTGAAGCCGACGACGCGCGGGATGAGCATGCTGACCGGCTGGCCGAGCATCGCGGCCTCGGCCTCGATGCCGCCGACGCCCCAGCCGAGGACGCCGATGCCGTTGACCATCGTGGTGTGGGAGTCGGTGCCGACGCACGTGTCGGGGTAGGCCCGCAGCGCGCCGTCGACCTCGCGGGTCATGACCGTGCGCGCGAGGTGCTCGATGTTCACCTGATGCACGATTCCGGTACCCGGAGGCACGACCTTGAATTCGCTGAACGCGGTCTGGCCCCAGCGGAGGAACTGGTAGCGCTCGCGGTTGCGCTCGTACTCCAGGTCGACGTTGCGCTCGAAGGAGTCCGGCGCGCCGAAGAGGTCGGCGATGACCGAGTGGTCGATGACCAGCTCGGCGGGCGCCAGCGGGTTGATCTTGGTCGCGTCGCCGCCGAGGTCGCGGACGGCCTCGCGCATCGTGGCCAGGTCGACGACGCACGGCACGCCGGTGAAGTCCTGCATGACGACGCGGGCCGGGGTGAACTGGATCTCCACGCTCGGCTCGGCGTCGGCGTCCCACTGCGCCAGCGCGCGGATGTGGTCGGCCGTGATGTTGGCGCCGTCCTCGGTGCGCAGGAGGTTCTCGAGGAGCACCTTGAGGCTGTAGGGCAGCCGCTCGACGCCCTCGACGGCGCTCAGCCGGAAGATCTCGTAGTCCTTGCCGCCGACGTCCAGCCGACCCTTACTGCCGAAGCTGTCCACGCTCACGAGCGCTCTCCTCCCAGTGCGTCCCGGTGCGGGACCAAGGCAATCTCGTTCATCCTGCCCCGCTCCCGCCCCCGCCAGGCAGTAAGGCGAGGCTTACTTGGACCCGGCGAGATATCTCGACGTCGAGATACTTTCACTGTAGCCGCTCGCGGGCCACACTGTCCGCGTGCCCGCCCCCGCCGTCGCCGCCCTGCCCGCAGACTCCGCCCGCTCCGCTCCCCCGCTGCTGATCGTCGGGCACGGCACGCGAGACGCGGCCGGCGTCGAGCAGTTCACGAGCTTCACGCGGCGGGTGGCCGAGCGCATGGCCGGCACCGGAGTGGCGGTCGGCGGCGGCCTCATCGAGCTCGCCCCGCCCCCGCTCATGGACGCGGTCGCCTCGCTCGTCGACGCGGGCCACCGCCACCTGGTCGCGGTCCCGCTCATGCTCGTGGCCGCCGGGCACGCGAAGGGCGACATCCCCGCGGCGATGGACCGCGAGCGGGAGCGCCACCCGCAGCTGACGTACGCGTACGGCCGCCCGCTCGCAGCCGACCCGCGCATCCTGGCCGCGCTCGACGAGCGGCTGTCGGCGGTGCTCGACGACGCCGAGCGGGCGGGCACCCACGTCGTCCTCGTCGGCCGTGGGTCCACCGACCCGGACGCCAACGCCGAGGTGTTCCGCGCCGGCCGGCTCTTCGCAGAAGGGCGGGGGCTGGCCGGGGTCGAGTCGAGCTTCATCAGCCTCGCGCAGCCCGGTGTGCCCGCGGCGCTCGAGCGCTGCCGGCTGCTCGGCGCGACACGGGTGGTCGTGCTGCCGTACTTCATGTTCGCCGGCGTCCTGCCGGACCGGATCGTCAGCCAGGCGGAGGGGTGGGCGGCCGAGCACCCCGAGGTCGAGGTGCGGTGCGCCGACCTGATCGGTGACTGCGACCTGCTCGCCGACGTGGTCATCGCGCGCTACGAGGAGGCCGTCGCGGGCGGGATCCGCAACAACTGCGACACGTGCATGTACCGCACGCCGCTGCCGGGGCGCGAAGCCAAGGTCGGGCTGCCGCAGGCCCCGCACGACCACCCGGACGACCCGGCGCACCCGCACTCGCACGGCCATGGCCACGCGCACAGGGACGGCCACGGGCACTCGCACGGGCACAGCCACTCGCACACGCACGGCCAGCCGGACTAGACCGGGAACATGCGGCGCCTGCTGCCGTCCCCACGACAGCAGACGCCGCATGCCTGCAGAGGATTCGGAGGCGTCAGCCGCGCGGCTGCACCTCGGCCATCGGCCCCCACCCGTCGAGATCGGCGGAGTCGACGTACATGATCTCGGGCGTCCGGCTGACGTAGTCGGGGAACTGCGCGATCGCCTTCTGGAAGTGCGCCCCGCCGACGTGCTCGGCGCCGGCGGCGGAGTCGGCGAACCCTTCGACCAGCACCCACGTGGACGGGTCGTCGACGCTGCGCGACCACTCGAAGAACCGGTTGCCGGGCTCGGCCCGGGTGGCCTCGGTGAACTCGCGGACCAGCTCAGGCCAGCGGTCGGCGTACTCGTCCCGGACGTGCCACTTCACGACGATGAGGATCACGCGCTCGATGCTAGAAGGGGCCTGCGGGCGCCCTGTCACACCCCGCCTCGGGCAGCGCGGACGCGGCCGCCAAGGTGTGACAGCGGTCGACGGACCGTCGGCCGGTCAGAGCAGCCAGCGCACGACGGTGACGACGCCGTTGGCCACGCCCAGGACGAAGAACAGGATCGTCGCCACGATCGCAGCGACGACGAGCCGGTCGAGCCATTTGTTGCTCTCGTACGGCTCGGCGAGAGTGGCCGGGAGCGCCTCGTAGCGCAGCTCGCGCTCGTACGTCGCCTCGGCCTCGTCCCGCAGCCTCCGCAGCCTGGCCCGGACGTCCGGCTCGGCGCTGTCCTCAGCGGCAGCCCATCGAAGAGCACGCATGCGGTTCAACGGGTCGGGGGTCGCGTGTGCGAACGCCTGCAGCTCCTCGGGTGTCGCGACGCCGGGCAGGTAGCCCCAGCGGCCGGCCTGCGCGGCGTCGCCGGTCATCCGGTACGCGGCGGCGAGGCGCTCGCGCACGTCCATCCGCCACGGGTACGACGCCACCAGCCCGCGCAGCCGCTGCGTGGCCATCCGCGCGTCGCCGGCGGCGAGGTCCGCGTCGACCCGCGCGAGGGTCCTGTCGACAGGCACGGGCCATGATCTCCCGCGGCCCGCTGCAAATGCCCGCGGGTTTCTACGCCCGCCGCAGCTTCGCCGGCGCGAGGACGATGTCCACCCGGAGCACGCGACCGTCGGCCACGGTGAGCGCGGCGACCGAGCTGAGCTCGCCCTCGGCGTAGAACGCCAGCCCGGGGCCTCCGTTGACCACCGTGGGCTCGACGCGGTCGCCGGCGCCCCACTTGCGCTTCTGGGCCACGCCGAGCAGGAATCGCGCGACCCGCTCCGCTCCGGTGACCGGCCGCCGGGCCGCGTTGACGACGCCGCCGCCGTCGCTGGTCAGGACCACGTCCGGGTCGAGGAGTGCGACGAGGCCCGCGAGGTCGCCGTTCCCGGCGGCGGCGAGGAAGGCGGCGACCGTACGCCCGTGGTCCTGCGCGCTGACGTCCACCCGTGGCGCGCCCGAGCGCACGTGCGCCCGTGCGCGGACGGCCAGCTGGCGGACGGCCGCCGGAGTCCGGCCGACGACGCCGGCCACCTCGGACAGCGGCATGCCGAACACCTCGTGCAGCACCCACACCACGCGCTCGGCCGGGGACAGCGTCTCGAGCACGACCATCAGCGCATAGCTCACCGAGTCGTCGAGCGTGACGCGGTCCGCCGGGTCGGCGACGCCGGCCGAGGGCTGGGGCAGCGCACCGACGACGGGCTCGGGCAGCCACGGCCCGACGTACGCCTCCCGCTGCACGCGAGCCGAGCGAAGCACGTCCAGCGCGCGGCGGGAGACGGCCACGACCGCCCACGCCTCGACGTCGCGCACGCGCTCCTCGCCGTCCGCTGCGACGAGCCGGGGCCAGCAGTCGGACACGACGTCCTCCGCCTCCGCGACGGTGCCGACGATGGCGTACGCGATCCCCACCAAGCGCGAGCGGGCCCGGGTGAACTGCGCCGCCAGCTCCTCCTCCCGCGTCATCGGGAAGCGGGAGCCGGCGCGGTCGGACCGGCGAGGTGGTCGGCGTAGGACTGCTTCCCGTGCACGAAGCCACCTTCGGGCAACAGGCCGCCCGACGACAAGGCCCGCCCCGTCGCGCCGGGCAAGGGAAGCGGGACGACGAGCCGCCGCGACCCCCGCGCACGCAGCAAGCGGCGGACCATGTCGTGCATCCAGAGCGGCTCCGGCCCCGCGATGGGCGTGGCCATCCCCTGTGCCGGCCCGGCCACGAGCCGTACGAGCTCGGCGGCCACCTCGGACGCCGCGACCGGGCGGCTGAGCATCCGCGGGACCGGCACGACGGGGCCGCGCCCGCCCGCGAGCAGCTGCCCGGCGAACTCGTGGAACTGCGTCGCCCGGAGCACGGTCCACGGCACGCCGCCCGCGGCGATCAGCTCCTCCTGGCGGACCTTGCCCGCGTAGTAGCCGAGGCCGACGCGGTCCGCTCCGACGACCGACAGCGCCACCAGGTGGCGTACGCCCGCCCGCTCGGACGCGCGCAGGAGGTGCTCGGTGGCGGGGCCGAAGTAGGCGAGCGACTTCGCGCGGCTCGTCGTCGTCACGTTCCCCACGTCGATGACGGCGTCCGCGCCGGCCAGGGCGGCGTCGAGCCCCGCGCCCGTCGTGAGATCGACGCCGGTGGAGCGCGAGACCACGACGGTGTCGTGACTCCTGCTGCCCAATTCCTGAACCACGAGTCTGCCCATCAGGCCGGTGCCACCGGCGACCGCGACCTTCATCCCGCCACCTCCACTGTCGTTGCGTCCTTGCCCTGCGAGGTGTGGACGGTCGAGGCGTCCGTGGTGTGACATGACGGGAGCGTCGTCCACGTCACACAGCCGGCACCTGGCGGCATGTCACACCTTCGGGCGCACTCCCGTCCTAGCAGTGCGAGCACCCCGACCGGGGCGCCGGAAGGAACGCCAGGAGGCACCATGAGCCGCGACCGGGACCGCATCGTCGTCGTGGGCGGAGGGTTCGCCGGGTTCTACGCCCTGCGCCACCTGCAGCGCCACCTGCCCGCGGGCACGGCCGAGCTCACGCTCGTCAACCCGACGGACTACCTGCTCTACAGCCCGTTGCTGCCCGAGGTCGCCACCGGCGTGGTCGAGGCCCGCCACATCGCGGTCTCGCTGCGTCGGGCGCTGCCGGGCGTGCGCCTCGTCCTCGGCCGCGTGACGGCCGTCGACCTGCCCGGGCGGACCGTGACGGTGCAGGCGGTCGACGCGGCCGGTGGCACGACCGCGCAGACGCTGGGCTGGGACCGGCTCGCCCTCACTCCGGGCTCGGTGACTCGCCAGTTCCCCATCCCCGGCGTGCCGGAGAACGCGCGCGGGCTCAAGACGCTCGTCGAGGCGGTCTATCTGCGTGACCACCTGCTCCAGCAGCTCGACCTCGCCGACGCCCAGCCCGACACGCCCGAAGGCCGGGCGGAGCGCAGCGCGCTGCTCACCGTCGTCGCGGTGGGCGCGGGCTACACCGGCACCGAGGTCGTCGCCCAGACCCAGCGCTGGCTGCGGCGCATCGAGCGGCGGTGGAGCCGCACGCACGCCGAGGACGTCCGCTGGGTGCTCGTCGACGTCTCGCCCACGGTGCTGCCGGAGCTCGGCCCGAGCCTCGGCAGGCGGGCCCTGCGCCTGCTCGAACGGCGCGGGGTCGAGGTCCGGCTGGGGGTCTCCGTCGCGTCGGCCGACGAGCGCAGCGTCCGCCTCACCGACGGCACCGTCGTCGCCACCCGGACGCTGCTCTGGGGCGCGGGCATCGCCCCCAGCCCGCTCATCGAGAGCCTCGGCCTGCCGGCCCGGCGCGGCCGGCTGATCGTCGAGCCCGACCTGTCGGTGCCGGGCGTTCCCGGGCTCTGGGCGGCGGGTGACGCCGCGGCCGTCCCCGACCTCACCGTGACGGCGCTCGACGCGGAGCGGCCCGCCACTCCCCCGACGGCGCAGCACGCCCAGCGTCAGGGGACCGTGCTGGGCCGCAACCTCGCGGCCAGCCTCGGGGTCGGCCGGCCGCGGGCGTACAAGCACAAGGACCTCGGCCTCGTCGCCGACCTCGGCGGCTGGGACGCGGTCGCGAAGCCGCTCGGGATCCCGGTCACCGGCCCGCTGGCCAAGGTCGTCACCCGGGCCTATCACCTGTACGCCCTCCCGGCCGCCGCGAACCGGCTGCGCGTCGCGGCGGACTGGCTGTGGCAGAGCGTGCTCCCGCCGGAGTCGACGCAGCTGTCGGTCGTCCGGCCGGAGGACGCACGGCTCGCCGCGGCGCAGGCCACGGGGATCTACACGCCGCCCGAGCAGCGCAAGCCGATAGAGGAGGACGCCTCCGTGCCCCTGGCCGACGGCCTCGTACGTGACCGCCAGCGGTGACGGCGCAGCCTCAGGGCTCGGCCTGAACGCCCGTCACACCCGGTGCTCCGTAGCGTGCGGCGAGCGCCGCAGCGCGCTCGCGCAGCGCCGCACGCAGCCACTCCGGCTCGAGCGCCTCGGCGTGCACCCCGAGCTGCCAGAGCGCCCAGGTGGCGTGCCTCGCGTCCTGGAAGACCGCCTCGAGCCGTGCCCAGCCGTCTCCGTCGGGCTCGACGGCGTCGACCGCGAGCGCGGTGCTCATCACCTCCTGCCGTCGGGCCGCGGCGACGCGCAGGCGTACGTGCACCGAGTCGCCGCCCGTGCGGAACTGCGTGCTGCGCGCCTGCCAGGTGCGCTCCAGGTCGACGGTGTCCGGCCGGTGGGCGGGCTCGTCGAGCTCCTGCGCGTCGAGGATCCGCGACATCCGGTAGGTGCGGTCCTCGCCGGAGCGGGTCGCCAGCAGGTAGCCCTGGCCACGCACGGCCACGAGCCCGACAGGGTCCACCACGCGCTCGCGCGGGGGCTGGCCCACGGCGGCGTAGGAGATCCGCAGCTTGTGCCCGGAGAACACCGCCTTCCGGACCTGGGCCGCCACGCCGTGCGGCAGCTCCTCGTCGGGTAGCCGGCGCGCGAGCAGGTCCGTCTCCGGCTCGATGAGCACGCGGCGGGCGGCGGCGACGGCCGTGCCACGCGCCGCCGCAGGCAGCGCATCGACCACCTTGAGCACGGCCGAGGCGAGCGCGGAGCCCAGCCCGAGAACCTGTGCGCCGCGGCGCGTGCCGGCGACCAGCAGGGCGAGCGCTTCGTCGTGGCCCAGCCCGGTGAGCTCGGACTGGAAGCCGGGCAGCAGGGCGAAGCCTCCGTGCCTGCCGCGTTCGGCGTACACCGGCACACCGGCCGCGGACAGGGCCTCGATGTCGCGCAGCACGGTCCGCGGGGACACCTCGAGCTCACGGGCGAGGGTCGCCGCGGACAGCCTGCCGCGCTGGCGCAGCAGCAGCACCAGCGCGACGAGGCGGTCGGCCCGCATGGACCGATTCTCGCAGGAATACGTGACAGGAGATGTCGTCCTTCGCCGGGAGGCTGGCCGTCGTGGAGGGCTCGCATCCGGTGGGCCCCGACTCGACGGAAGGAACGGCGTGATGGTCGAACGGGCGGCGGTCAACCCGTGGGCATGGTCGGTGGAGCTGGGCTACAACCAGGCGGAGCTGGTCCACGGGCCTGCGCGGACCCTCTACTGCTCGGGCCAGGCCGCGATGGGCAGCGACGGCCAGCCTCGCCATCCCGGTGACATGGCGGCACAGCTGGCGCTCAGCCTGGACAACCTGGAGGCCGTCCTCGGCGAGGCCGGCATGACGTTGGCGAACCTGGTCCGGCTCACCGTCTACACCACGGACGTCGACCGGCTGTTCGAGCACTACGGCGTGCTGGCGTCCCGCCTGGGGGCCGCCGGTGTCGCCCCGGCCACGACGATGCTCGGCGTCACGCGGCTGGCGATCCCCGTCCTGATGGTCGAGCTCGAGGCGACGGCCGTGGCCTGATCCCGGCGGGCCGGGCCGCTCGGGTCGGCTCCGGGGCCCGATGCTCAGACGATGCGGAGGTCGACGAGGACGCGCTCGTCGTGATCGTCGAGCACGAAGTGCTCGTCGACCACCGCGCCGTAGATGCGGTGCCGTGCGGGGGCCGTGACGTCCTCGCGGGACCACGTCCGGAGCCCGGCGGCCGACGAGCCCCGGGCGTACACCTGAAGCCCCTCGTCCAGATCGACCCCACCGAGCTCGGCCGCCGTCGCCGACATGTAGACGCCCTGCCCCTGGCCTGGAGGAACCGTCGAGTCGAAGACCACGATGCCCAGCCGTGGCCGGGCGGCGAGGTTGCGCGAGTGCCGCGCATGCGGCGATGAGACCCAGAACAGGTGCCGGTGGTCGTCGGTCGCGAACCACACCGGCGAGGCCCATGCGGCGCCGCTCCCGTCCGCCGTCGCGAGGACCATGTAGGCATTGGCGTCGAGGATCGCGCGCGCGAGCGCCAGGCTGTCGTCTGCCATGCCCCCATGACAGCGGACTCCGGCTGCCGCAGCCACCTTGCCCGCGGCAACCTAGATCACAGCAAACGCCCAGGTTGTGCCCAGGCAGAGGGCAGGTCCGCCACGAACAGTGGCTGATGTGCCCCACGACCTCGCCTTCGAGTCCCCCGGCCGGCTCTGGGCGTTCGCCGGCCTGCTGCTGGCGGCGCTCGCCGCCGCGCTGATCCTCTGGCGACGCCGCACGAGCGAGCAGTACGCCGACAGCGCCCTGCGCCCGTCCGTCGCGCCGAAGCGCCAAGGATGGCGACGGAGGCTCGCGGCCATCGGCCTCGTCCTCGGGATCGTCGCGCTGACGACGGCGTTCGCGCGGCCGTCCGTCGTCGCGACGTCGAAGGACGAGCGCGCCGTCGTCGTCATCGCCCTCGACACGTCGACCTCCATGCAGGTCGACGACGTCGCCCCCAACCGGTTCACCGTCGCCAAGCAGACCGCGCAGGCCTTCATCCGCGAGCTGCCCGACGACATCGACGTCGGGCTCGTCGCCTACAGCGCGAGCGCCCGCCTCGTCGCCACCCCGACGGCCGACCACGAGTCCGTCGCCACCGCGGTCGACACGCTGTCGATGGACGGCGGCACCGCGATGGGCAGTGCACTGCAGCTCTCCCTCGACGCGGCCCTCCGGTCCCTGGGCCTGACGGCAGCCAGCGCTGCGGCCGGCGACCCGCCCGCGGCCCGGCTCGTCCTGCTCTCCGACGGCGACAGCACCACGGGAACCCCCGTCGACGAGGCGGTGTCGGCCGTGGCCGACGCGCAGATCCCGGTGTCGACCATCGGCCTGGGCACCGAGAGCGGCCAGGGCACGGTGTTCGACGGCCGCGAGGTGACGGCGCCGGTCAACTTCGCGCTTCTGCAGCAGATCGCGGACGGCACGGGCGGGACGGCGTACCGCGCGGCCGGCGCGGCCGAGCTGCAGGACGTCTACACCGACATCGGCCAGCAGATCGTGCCCAAGACCGAGCGCAAGGACGTCTCCGACGCCGTCGCCGGCATCGGCCTGGTGCTGCTCATGGGGACCGCCCTCCCCTCCCTCGTCTGGTTCGGCCGCCTCGCCTGACGGCCAAGACATGCAATCCACTTCACCCCAGTCCACTTCAGGAGACCCGATGCACGTCACCGAGCCGACCGAGACCAGCCACCTGCTGGAGCAGGTGCTCATGGAGATGAAGAAGGTCATCGTCGGCCAGGACCGGATGATCGAGCGCATGCTCGTCGCCCTGCTGGCGCGTGGCCACGTCCTGCTCGAGGGCGTCCCCGGCGTCGCGAAGACGCTCGCGGTCGAGACGCTCGGGACCGTCGTCGGCGGCACCTCGGCCCGGCTGCAGTTCACGCCGGACCTCGTGCCGTCCGACATCGTCGGCACCCGCGTCTACCGGCCGTCGACCGAGCGTTTCGACGTCGAGCTCGGCCCGGTCTTCGCCAACCTCGTCCTCGCCGACGAGATCAACCGGGCGCCCGCCAAGGTGCAGTCCGCGCTGCTCGAGGTGATGGCCGAGCGCCAGGTCTCGATCGGCGGCATGACGTACCCGCTGCCGAAGCCGTTCCTCGTGCTCGCGACGCAGAACCCGATCGAGAGCGAGGGCGTCTACCTGCTCCCCGAGGCCCAGCGCGACCGGTTCCTGCTCAAGGTCGACGTGCCGCACCCGGGCATGAGCGAGGAGCTGGAGATCGTGCGCCGCATGTCCGTCCGCCCCCCGAGGGCCGCCCAGGTGCTCGACACCGCACAGCTGCTGGCCGCCCAGGACGAGGTGGACTCGGTCTTCGTGCACCACGCGGTCTCGGAGTACGCCGTCCGCCTGGTCATGGTCACCCGTGACCCCGCGGCGTGGAAGGCGCCGGAGCTCGCCCCGCTGATCGCCAGCGGAGCGTCCCCGCGCGGGTCGCTCGGCCTGGTGCAGGGCGCGCGGGCGCTCGCCCTGCTGCGCGGCCGCCGCTACGTGCTGCCGCAGGACGTCACCGACCTCGCGGTCGACGTGCTCGCGCACCGGATCGTGCTGAGCTACGACGCGCTCGCCGACGCGGTGCCCGCCCGCTCGATCGTGGAGAAGGCGCTCGCCGTCGTTGCCCCGCCCGTGGTCGCCCCCGCCCAGGCCGCGAGCGCGGCGTGAGCGAGCCGGCCCAGCTCCCCCCGCCGCCGATCGTCCCGGCGGCCACGGTCCGCCGGCTCTCGCTCAAGGTGACGCGTCGGCTCGACGGCCTGCTGCAGGGCGACCACCTCGGCTTCCTGCCCGGCCCGGGCACCGAGGCGGCCGACGCGCGGTCCTACCAGGCCGGTGACGACGTGCGCCGCATCGACTGGGCGATCACCGCGCGGACCGGCGAGACGCACATCCGCACCACGATCGCCGAGCGCGAGCTCGAGACGACGCTGGTCCTCGACCTGTCGACGTCGATGTCCTTCGGGACGGCGACGGCCGAGAAGCGCGACGTCGGCATCGCGGTCGCCGCGGCGTTCCTCCACATGGCCAAGGGCCCGGGCGACCGGGTCGGCGCGCTGCTCGTCGGCAACGACGGCATCCGCGCGCTGCCACCCCGGGCGGGGTCGGCCGGGGCGTACGCCACCCTGAGCGCGATGCTCCGGCAGCCTCGCGAGACCGGCCCGTCCGGCGACCGGCTGGCGGCTGCGCTGCGGGCGGCCGGCGCCCGCCAGCGGCGACGTGGCCTCGTGGTCGTCGTCAGCGACCTGCTCGAGCCGGTCGAGCAGTGGGAGCGCCCGCTCCGCACGGTTGCCGCCCGGCACGACGTGGTCGTCGTCCAGGTCGTCGACCGCCGCGAGCGGGAGCTGCCGGCGGTAGGCGTCCTGCGGTTGGTGGACCCCGACACCGGCCGCGAGGTCGACGTCCGAACGAACGCGAAGACCCGCGAGCGGTACGCCGAGGCTGCCGCCGCCCGTGCCGAGGCGCAGCGTGCGGCCGTCCGCTCCGCCGGCGCCGACCACGTCGAGGTGCGCACGGAGGACGACTGGCTCCCCCAGCTCGCCCGCTACCTGACCCGACGGCGGCGCACGCGCGCCGTCGTCCCCGCTGGGAGGGCTTGATGTCCGGACTCGGGTTCGACGAGCCGATCCGGCTGTGGCTGCTGGCTGCCGTCGCCGCGCTCGCCGTGGCGTACGTGCTGCTGCAGCGGCGGCGGTCCCGTGACGCCGTGACGCTGCCGGGCCTCGGCCTGCTCGCCGCGTCGCTCCCCCGCCTCGGGTGGCGCAAGCACGTGGCCGCCGGCTTCATGCTGGCCGCGCTGGCGACCACCACGACGGCCTTCGCCGCGCCGACCGCGCAGGTGCAGATCCCCCGAGAGCGCGCCACCGTCATCGTCGCGCTCGACGTGTCGCTGTCGATGGCCGCCGAGGACGTGAGCCCGGACCGCATCACCGCGGCGAAGGCCGCGGCCCGGGACTTCGTCGAGGGGCTGCCGGAGAAGTTCAACGTCGGGCTCGTCGCCTTCTCCGGGTCGGCCGCGACCGTGGTCGAGGCGACGCAGGACCACGCCGAGGTCGAGGCGGCCATCGACGCGCTGCAGCTCGGCAACGGCACGGCGATCGGCGAGGCGGTCTTCTCCGGCCTCGACGCCGTCGCCGCCGTCCCGGGCGCCGCGGGGCAGTCGGCCGCGCCGGCCCGGCTCGTGCTCCTGTCCGACGGGGCGAACACGACCGGCCGCTCGCTCGCGGAGGCGGCCGAGCAGGCCAAGGCCGCCGGCGTACCCGTCTCGACCATCGCCTACGGCACCGAGGACGGCGTGGTCAGCACGGGCCAGGGGATGGTGCGGGTGCCGGTCGACGCGCCGTCGCTGGCGACGCTGGCGCAGGAGACGGGCGGCCAGGCCTACGAGGCGGCCAGCGGCAGCGAGCTGCAGGGCGTCTACGAGGACATCGGCAGCCAGGTCGGCTACACGACCGAACGTCGCGGCGTGGCCGGCGGGGTCGCCGGGCTCGGCCTGCTGGCGGCCGTCGCTGCGGCGGGGAGCGCGATCGCCTGGTCGCCGCGGGCGGTCTGACGCCCCGCCGGCACCCCGCGGGCCCGCCGCACCGCGAAGGTCAGCGCGGGCCGGGCTGGCCGGGGCTCGCCTCGCCCGGCACCTCACGCGGCACCTCGCTCCCGGCCCGGTCGACGTCGTCGGCCGGGCCGCGGCCGTAGTAGCGCGTCAGCCAGCGGGCGAGCCCGTCCAGCCCGGGGAAGAGCAGCCGCTCGGTCACGTTGTCCTGGTCGAGCTTGTCCCGGATCTCCCACTTGAGCTTGGCCGGGATGATGATGCGCGACCAGAGGTCGGGATGAGCCTCCAGGAAGCCGGCGATGGACAGGCTCGCCCCGGGCATCACCGACATGGCGGCGGCCTGGTTCACGATCCGCGCGTCGAGCGAGGGCGGCTCGAAGAACAGCGCGAACTCGCCGTCCGCGGCGTAGGCGTCCAGCTCCTGCAGCGACCCGATGCCCGACAGCATCTCGACCGAGAAGTAGAACGCGTCCTCCCGGTCGAGGATGTCGCGCAGCCGCTTCGGCAGCAGGTCGCGGGCGCGCACGACGTCCACGCACCAGATCGCTCCGTCGCGGTCGTAGCGCTGCTCGTTCGAGGTGGCGAAGTGGGCGGCGACGCGCGGGGCCAGCGTCCAGTCGAGCAGCCGCGTCGGCACGCCGTGGTGCTGCGCCATCGACAGCATCATCCACAGCGAGTCCGCGCCCAGCGAGCCCGGCTCGGCGTACTTGCGGAAGCTGCGCAGCAGCGGCTCCTCGACGCTGGCGTGGTGCGGGCCGAGGCGGTAGAGGCTCGTCTCCAGGCTCCACGAGCTGTCGCAGACGCCCCGGTAGAGCAGGCTGGAGCGGTAGCGGCCGAGGCTCGTCTGCGGGATGTCGTAGAGCGCGTCGATCAGGTCGACCCAGCTGTTGACCTCGACGTCCGCCATCGCTTCCCCTCCGTGCCGTCCCACCTGCGGGCCGAGCCGTTCCGCCACGGTGGCGCACCCGGCTCCGCTCGTGGTACCCGTCCACGCGCGCGACACACCGGCCGCCCTGCCGGCACCGGCCCCGGTCGCTGGCCGAGCGCCCTCCCTGCGCCTGTTCTTCAGTGATCTGGGGTTCAGTGAACTGCACTGCGGCTCACAAGAACCCCACAGCACCAGCTCATCGCGGCCACATGCACAGCTCCCACCCTGAAGGCAACGGCCTCGATCGGAGGCCGGGACAGAAAAGGCTCCATGGACCAGCAGACCACCCCTCGCCACAGCCGGACGAGGTACGCCGCGGGGCTCGCGCTGCTCGCCGGCGGGCTCGTCACCGGCGGGGTGCTCGCCGGGACGCTCAGCGCCAGTGCCGCGACGACGCCGGAGACGACATCGGGCTACTCCGGCGCCGTGACGCCCGGCGACGCGCAACCGGGCGCCGGCGACGGGTGGGGCCGGCGCGGAGGCGCCGACTGCCCCGAGGGCGCCGCCGGCTCGGGCGGTGGCAGCGGCACCGGGAGCGGCACGCCGGACAGCGGCACGACGCCGAGCACGCCCACGACGCCGAGCGCGCCCACGACGCCGAGCACGCCCACGACACCGGCCACCCCCGACGCGTCGAGCGTCTGAGGCCGGCAGGCGGGGACGGGGCGTCCGGGCTCCCGGGGCTGCTCCGCGCTCGACCTGTGGAGCGGTGGCCGCGCTATGACGCGGTCAGCGCTCCACGCCTCCAGCAAGCCACCGGCGCAGCATCCCGCGCACGCGACCACCCCGCGGCGAGCGGACACCGCGTCGCGCGGGTGCCCACGCCCGCCGGCGGGGAAGGAGCGCCCCATGGCACGCGTCCTCGTCACCGGCTCCAGCGACGGCCTCGGCCTGCTCGCCGCACGGCTCCTGGCCGAGCAGGGCCACGCCGTCACCCTGCACGCCCGCAACGCAGTCCGCCGGGACGACGCGCTGCGGGCACTGCCGGAGGCCGAGGGAGTCGTCGTGGGCGACCTGGCGAGCCTCGCCGAGACGCGGGACGTCGCGGCGCAGGCCGAACGGCTCGGCCGCTACGACGCGGTGATCCACAACGCAGCGATCGGCTACCGGGAGCGGCGCCGGGTCGAGACCGTCGACGGGCTGGCGCAGGTCTTCGCGGTCAACGTGCTCTCGGCCTACCTGCTGACCGCGCTGGTCCCCGCGCCGGACCGGCTGGTCTACCTCGGGTCCGGCATGCACCGCGGCGGGAGCCCCGACCTCGGGTACCTGCAGTGGGAGCGCCGGCGATGGGACGGCTCCCAGGCGTACGCCGACAGCAAGCTGCTCGACGTCGTCCTCGCCTTCGCGGTGGCCCGCCGTTGGCCGCAGGTGCGCTCGAACGCCGTGGACCCGGGCTGGGTCCCGACCCGGATGGGCGGGCCGGGCGCACCGGACGACCTGCGCCTCGGCGCCGTCACCCAGGCCTGGCTGGCGGCGGGCGAGGACGAGGGGGCGCGGGTCACCGGGACGTACCTCCGGCACCAGCGCCCGCAGCGCGCCCACCCGGCCGCGTCCGACGAGCGGGTGCAGGACGAGCTGCTCGACCGGTGCGCGCAGCTGACCGGCGTCGAGCTTCCCGAGCAGTAGCCGGCTAGCCCGCGGCCGGGATCGGGTAGGCGTCCTTGAGCGCCGGGTAGTACGGCTCGAAGTCCGCCGGGGGCTCGCCGCCGGCGACGACGGCGTCGAGCCGGTCCAGGTAGTACTGCCAGCCCGGGCCGATGGCGCTCGCGTCGTACGGCTCGGCGAGCTCGTGGACGAACGTCAGCTCGGTGCGGTCCCCCGCCTCGCGCAGCGTGACCGTCACCGGCCAGGGCCCGTCGCCGGTCGTCATCTCCAGCTGCAGCACGCTCGGCGGCTCGCAGCGCACGATGCGCACGGGCTCCGGCTGGACGTCGCCCTCGCTCGTCATCGCGAAGAGCACGCTCCCCGTGGAGGGGTCGCCCGTCCAGGTGCCGATCCACCGGTCCATGCGCACCGGGTCCGTGAGCGCGTCCCACACGTCGGCGGGCGGCGCGTCGAACGTCCGGACGAACTCGAGCCGCACGCCGTCCTTGTCCCGCAGCACCTGGCCGAGCGGGGTGGTCGCTGTCGTCATGGTGTCCTCCTGTCCCGGCGTCCCCGCCGGACCTCGGTGTCGAGGGCGTCGAGGCGCTGCGCCCAGAAGCGGCGGTAGCGCCCGAGCCATTGGTCGATCTCCGCGAGCGGGCCTGCGTCGAGGGCGTAGAGCCGGCGCGCCCCCTCCGGTCGCACGAAGGCGAAGCCGTTGTCCCGCAGCACGCGCAGGTGCTGGGAGACCGCCGGCTGGGAGATGCCGAACTCCTCGCGGACGGTGGTGGTGATGTCCCCGGACGACCGCTCGCCGTCGGCCAGCAGCTCCACGATCCGGCGGCGGACCGGGTCGCCGAGGACCTCGAACGCGTGCACGAGGCAAAGCTAGTAGCGCACGCTTATATAAGCAAGACCTAGAACGTACGGGCCCACGCCACCGCGTCGTCGACCGACACCACGCACGGCACGTCCGGCAGCACGGGCCGGTCCACGACCACCACCGGCAGCCCGAGCGCCCGCGCGGCGTCGAGCTTCGCGGCGGTGGACGTGCCCCCGCTGTCCTTGGTGACGAGCACGTCCACCTGCTCGGCCCGCAGGAGCGCCAGCTCCCCGTCCACCGAGTAGGGGCCGCGGTCGCACCGGAGCCGGAAGCCCGGAGGCAGCTTCAGTTCCGGCGGGTCGACCGTGCGGACGAGCACCTCGAGCCGGGACCAGGTCGAGTGCCCGGCGAAGACCTCCAGCCCCTGCCGGCCCGTGGTGAGGAACGGGCGCGCGCCGAGCGCGGGCGTGGCATCGGCGGCCGCGGCGAGCGAGGGGACGCGGTGCCACCGGTCGCCCGCCCGCTCGCTCCAGCCCGGCCGGGCCAGCCGGAGCAGCGGGAAGCCGCCGCGCTCGGCGGCGGCCGCCGCAGAGCGGCTGACGGACTCGGCGAACGGGTGGGTCGCGTCGACCAGGACAGCGGGCGCGTGCTCGGCGACCCACGAGAGCAGGCCGTCGGCGCCGCCCAGCCCCCCGACCCGCACCTCCCCCCGGGGCAGGCGGGGCTCGGCGACCCGCCCGGCCAGCGAGGTCACCACCCGCAGCCCCGGCACGCCCACGAGGCGGCCGGCCAGCTCCCGCGCCTCGGCCGTGCCACCGAGCAGCAGCACGGTCAGGGCCACGGGTCAGCCCCGGGCGTCGCCGTCGACGTGGCGGCGCAGCAGGTAGGTGTCCATGATCCAGCCCTTGCGGGCGCGCGCCTCCTCGCGGACGGCGTCGATGCGGGCGGCCACCTGCTCCAGCGGCCCGGCCACGAGGACCTCGTCCGGCGTGCCGACGTAGGCGCCCCAGTAGACGTCGACCCCCTGCGCGGGCAGCCGGGTCATGGGGCGCACGTCGAGCATCACCGCCACGTCGTCGACGTCCTCCGGCAGCCCCTCGGACACGCGCCGGCCCGTCGTGACCTGGAACGCCCCGCCGACCCGGTTGAGCACCGTGCGGTGCCGCGCGGCGAGCGCCGACACGCTGCTGATGCCAGGGACCACCTCGTAGTCGAGCTCGACGTTGCCGCGCGTGACGATGTCCTCGACGATGCCGAGGGTGCTGTCGTAGAGCGACGGGTCGCCCCAGACGAGGAACGCGCCGCACTCCCCGTCGGCCAGCTCGTCGAGGACCATCCGCTCGCAGACGTCGGCACGGCGTCGCCGCCAGTCCTCGACCGCCTCCGCGTACGGGCCGGACCGCACGTCGCGCTCGGGGTCGCGCCCGTGGACGACGCGGTAGGGGCGCTCGACGTGGCGCTCGAGGATCTCCTGCCGCAGCGCGACCAGGTCGTGCTTGGCCTCGCCCTTGTCGAGCACGAAGAAGACGTCGACCCGGTTGAGCGCCTTGACCGCCTGGATCGTCACGTAGTCGGGGTCGCCCGCGCCGATGCCGATGACGAGGAGGTTCCGCACGCCGCAAGCATGCCCTGCGCACAGGGCAGGCGGCACGGCAGGATGGGGCCGGAAGCACGAGGGAAGGGGTGGATGCGGTGCGAGGACGACGGAGCGCGCCGTGCCTGCTGAGCGCCGCCCTCGCGGCGGGCCTGCTCGTCATGGCACCGCCAGCGGCACCGGCGACGGCCGCCCCGGCGCCCCGGGACCAGGCCGCCGCGCTGCTCGCCGCGATGACCCCGGCCCAGCGGGTCGGCCAGCTGTTCATGGCCGGGACGCCGGCGACCGACCCGCTCCCCGGGATCGACCTCGTGAAGCGCTTCGCAGTGGGCAGTGTGATGCTGACCGGACGGAGCCATGCGGGGGTGGAGGCGACGGCGCGCGTCACGACCCGCCTGCAGTCGTCGGTCCGGCGCGGGTCGGCGGCCCTCTTCGTCGCCACAGATCAGGAGGGCGGGGCCGTGCAGGTCCTGCAGGGGCCGGGCTTTCCCGCCATGCCGAGCGCGCTCGAGCAGGGCCGGCTCCCCGTCGCCACGCTGCGCGCGCGGGCGCGCGGCTGGGGCCGCCAGCTGCGCGACGCCGGCGTGAACGTCAACCTGGCGCCGGTCCTCGACACCGTGCCGAGCGCGGCCGCGGCGGCCGCGAACGCACCGATCGGCTTCTGGCGCCGGCAGTACGGCTACACCCCCGCCGCGGTCGGCGTCGACGGGGTCGCTGTGGCCCAGGGCATGCTGGCGGCCGGCGTGGACCCGGCGGTCAAGCACTTCCCGGGGCTCGGGCGGGTGACCGCGAACACGGACACCGCGCGCCGGGTGACCGACCGGACGACCACGCGGCAGGACGCGTACCTGCGGCCCTTCGCCGCCGCGGTCCGCGCCGGGGCGCCGTTCGTCATGGTGTCGAGCGCCTACTACCGGCGGATCGACCCGTCCAACCCGGCAGTCTTCTCGCCCACCGTGATCGGCGGCATGCTTCGCCGGGACCTCGGCTTCGACGGCGTCGTCATCAGCGACGACATCGGCAACGCGGTGCAGGTGTCGGACTGGTCGCCGGGCGAGCGCGCGGTCAAGTTCGTGACCGCGGGCGGGGACATCGTGCTGACCGTGAACCCACAGGTCGTCCCGGCGATGGTGCGCGCCGTGCTCGCGAAGGTGAAGGCTGATTCGGGATTTGCCCGACGGGTGGACGACGCCGCCCTGCGGGTGCTGCGGGCGAAGGAGCGGCTGGGGCTGCTGCCGGCGGCCTAGCGGTCGACGGCGACGCTTGCCACCGCCCGCACCGGGAACGTCCCGAGCTGCAGGAACGGTGCGGGCAGGGCCGTGAACCGCGCCCGCCCAGGCTCGCCGCCCGTCAGCGCGTGCAGCTCGTCCAGCGCCGTCAGGTGCTCCACGATCGGCACGCCCGCGTGCAGCAGGCGGTGGTGGGCGGGGCGGCTCGGGTCCGTGGGCCGGTCGATGTTGAGCGCGTCGATCCCGACCAGAGCGGGCTCGGCGGCCAGCAGCACCTCCACGGCGTCCGCGGCGACGAACGGCCCGCCGGCCGCGTACGCCGGGGTGCCCCAGTGCCGCGACCATCCCGTCCACAGCAGGACCGCGTTGCCCCTCGCCCACGCCACCGAGGCCAGCCGCTCCGCGTCGACCGGCCCGTCGCCGCGCACGTCGACCAGTGTCACCGGGACGTCGACGAGGCGCTCCAGCGGCAGCGAGGCGATGTCGGCGCCGTCGGCGTCGTAGTGGCGGGGCGCGTCGAGGTAGGTGCCGGTGTTGGCCACCATGTCGACCGCGAGGATCTCGAACGACACCCCCGCCGCGAGCCGGGCCGCGGATTCGTGCCGGTCGACGACGGTGCGGAGCACCGGGGCGGCGATCCCCGGATAGGTCACCATGCCGTCGGCGATGGGGTGGCTGAGGTCGAGCAGGGCACGCCGCGGAGTCGTCACCCCCGCACTCTGCCGGGCCGGATCGGTCGCAGGCCAGCGGTGATCCGGCCACGTTGCGTTGAGATCCCGTCAGGAATCGACCGAACCTGACTTCGGCCGTCTGGGGCGGTCAGCCCGCGCCGCGACCGTCCACGAGCACGGCGACCCCGTCGAGCAGCCGGGCGAGCCCGAACTCGAACGTCGCCTCCGGGCTGCCGGCCGCCTGGTACTCCTCCCCCGCCGCGGCGCCGACCCGCACGGCCAGCGGGAACCGCTCGGGGTCGAGCACGCGGTCGATCAGCGGCGCGTGCGCCTCCCACCATTCGAGGTCGCTCATGCCCGTACGCGCCGGCGCGGCCGCCGCCTCGACCGCCCCGCGCGCGACCCCGTGCACGAAGACGGACACCAGCGTCACGACGGCGTCCATCTCCAGGTCCGTGAGCCCGATGCCGTCGACGGCGCGCAGCTCGTAGTCGTACTTCGCCGTGACGTTCGGCCCGAGCGGCGGGCGCGACGTGGCCAGCTGCAGCAGCCAGGGGTGGCGCAGGCAGAGCGCCCACTCCTCGCGCGCGATGAGCTCCAGCCGTGCACGCCACCCACCCTCGACCTGCTCGGGTCGCGCGGTCTCCGCGCACACCCGGTCGAGCATGACGTCGAGCAGCTCGGCCTTGCCCGGGACGTAGCGGTAGAGCGACATCACCCCGGTGCCGAGCTCGTCGGCGATGCGGCGCATCGAGAGCGCCGGCAGCCCCTCGGCGTCGGCCACGGCGATCGCGGCCCGGACGACCGCCTCCACGTCGAGCTTCGGCTTCGGGCCGCGGCTCGGCGCCTCGCGCGTCCCCCACAGCAGCTGCATGCCGAGCGTCGGGTCGCCGCGGCCGGTGTACTCGGTCATTTGACAGCCATCCTAGAACTGGGTATGCAGTACGCGGTAGCGCAACCGAGTACGCCGTACTCAGTCAGGAGGCTCCGATGTCGCCCCCCGCCGTCCTCGCCGAGGAGCTCAGCAAGTCCTTCCGCACCGTGCAGGCCCTCGACCGGTTCGACCTCGCGGTCCCCGCAGGCACGGTGTGCGGCCTGCTCGGCCCCAACGGTGCCGGCAAGACGACCGCCGTGCGCATCCTCACCACGCTGCTGCGCGCGGACGCCGGGCGCGCGGCCGTCGCCGGGTTCGACGTGGCCCGCGAGCCCACCCGCGTGCGCGCGTCCATCGGCCTCGTCGGCCAGCACGCCGCCGTCGACGAGGCCCTGACCGGCCGGCAGAACCTCGAGATGTTCGGCCGGCTGCACCACCTCGGCCGGCGACCCGCCCGGTCCCGCGCGAGCGAGCTGCTCGAGAGGTTCGGCCTGGCCGACGCCGCAGGCCGGGCCGTCTCGACCTACTCGGGCGGGATGCGGCGCCGGCTGGACCTGGCCGCCGGGCTGATCCTGGCGCCGGCCGTGCTCTTCCTCGACGAGCCGACGACGGGGCTGGACCCGGCGGCCCGGCTGGACGTGTGGCAGGCCGTGCGCCGGCTCGTCGCGGACGGGACGACCGTGCTCCTGACGACGCAGTACCTCGACGAGGCCGACCAGCTGGCGAGCCGGGTCTGCGTGGTCGCCGGCGGCCACGTCGTCGCCGAGGGCACCCCGCAGCAGCTCAAGGCGCGCCTCGGGGCCGACCGGGTCGAGGCGGTCGTGCGGCGTACCGAGGACCTCGGCACCGCGTCCGCCCTCGTCGGCGGCGCTGCGGCAGCCGAGCCCGAGGTGGACGTCGCGACCCGGCGGGTGCGGGTGCCTGCACGCAGCGGGGTGGCGACGCTGGCGGCCGTGCTCGAGGCGCTCGGGCGCTCGGGCGTCGAGGTCGAGGACGTCGGCCTGCGCCGGCCCACTCTCGACGAGGTCTTCGTCTCCCTCACCGGCCGGCCCGCGCAGGTGGCGGCATGAGCACCGTGACAGCGGCGGCACCGAGGGCCCGGCTGCGCTGGGCGCTCTCCGACGCGTACGTGATCACTCGCCGCGACGTGCAGCACTGGGCCAACCAGCCCGTCGCCTTCGCGGTCGGACTGCTGTTCCCCGTCCTGATGGTGCTGATGTTCGGCTACGTCTTCGGCGGCGCGATGGTCGTCCCGGGAGGCGGGAGCTACCGGGAGTTCCTGCTCCCCGGGCTCTTCGCGCTGACGATGGCGTTCGGGCTCGAGGTGACGATGATCTCCGTGGCGACCGACGCCGCGCGGGGCGTGACCGACCGGTTCCGCTCGCTGCCGATGCACCCCGCGGCCGTGGTCGTCGGCCGGAGCGCCGCGGACATGCTCAACGCCGCGCTCGGGCTCGCCGTCATGCTCGGCTGCGGCCTGCTCGTCGGGTGGGAGCCGCACCGCGGAGCCCTCCGGGCGCTCGCCGCGGTCGCGCTGCTCCTGCTGCTGCGCTGGGCGCTGGTCTGGGTGGGGGTCTACCTCGGGCTGCTCGCCAAGGGGCCGGAGTCCATCGTCACCGTGCAGATCCTCGTGTGGCCGGTCGGCTTCCTGTCCAGCACCTTCGTCGACCCCTCGACCATGCCCGGCTGGCTGGGCGCCCTGGCCGAGTGGAACCCGCTGTCGGCGACGGTCGCCGCCTGCCGGGAGCTCTTCGGCAACCCCGGCTTCGGCGGGACGTCGTTCGCCGCGGAGCACGCCGTGGAGCTCGCGCTCGCCTGGCCGGCGCTCCTCGTCGCCGTGTTCCTGCCGTTGTCCGTCGCTCGGTTCCGGAAGCTCAGTTCCTAGCAGTCGGCTTCGGGAGCAGTCACTTCGGCGCAGCGCCGTTCACGCAGCACGCTTCAGCGAAAAGCTACGCCGCCTGCAGCACAGCGACCTCGAAGCCCCACGCCGGCTTGCGGTCGATGTCCAGCACCTCGAACCTGCCACCCGCTCGCTCGATGTCGGCGAGCAGCGCCTCCACCGTGTAGCCCGCGTGGCACTCGACGACCATCGAGCGGACCCGCCCGATCCAGGCCGCGCAGTCGGCGAAGACCTCGCGCTCCCCGCCCTCGATGTCGACCTTCAGCAGCCCGACCTCGGCGAACCCGTGCTCGTCGAGGAGATCGACCAGAGGGCGGGCGGGCACGGGGACGCCGCCCGGGCCGTCGCCGAGCATGGTGAAGCCGTGCTCGCCGCTGGTGGTCCGCAGTCGCACCTCGCGGGCGTCCGCAGCGACCGCGACCGGTGCGATCGCGACCTCGGGCAGGGCACCGACGTTGCGCCGCAGCACCTCCAGGTTGCCGGGCTCCGGCTCGACCGCGAGCACACGAGGGCGTCGGCCCGCCCGGGCGTACGCGTCGAGCAGCCAGCGCGCCGCGAGGCCGGTGTTGGCGCCGAGGTCGACGATCGTCGACGGCGGCGGGAGGAGGCGTACGACGGGCTCGTAGCCGTCGGACACGACCAGCTCGCCGAGGACGCTGATGTCGGTGCTGTGGCTGCGCAGCGCGACGTCGCCCCCCAGCGAGCGGACGCGCACCTGCGCGAGGCCCGGGGTCGGATAGGCGAGCTTCCCCACGCCCTTGGACCGGGCCAGGCGCACCCGCAGCAGCCGGGCGAACGAGGCCGGCGTGCCCGTCTCGCGCCAGTACGCGCGCAGCAGCCGCGGATAGTAGGACAGCGGCGCGGCCACGGGCGGGTCCCTCCGGACGGTCGGTACGTCCGCCGCAGCGTAGCCAGCTCCGGTCTCTCGAAGGCACGGAACGGGGCCCCGATGGGGGCAGAGTCCTCCAGTCGGACGACCAGGCGCCGATTCACGTCCTATGCGCCCCGAGACGATCAGCTGCCAAGACATCGACTGGTTCATCGCGACCCGCTGCGAGGTCGCCCGCGCCACCGACGAGCAGGCCGTGCGCGAGCGTGCGTACGCCCTGGTCGAGCAGTCGTTCACCGAGCCGGAGGCCCACCCCCGGCTGACGGCGGGCGAGTACGTCGCCGCGGCCGCCGCCCCGGGGCTCGCCGCGGCCGCCTGACTCAGCGCCGGTCAGCGCCGGTCAGCGTCGGCCCGCGCCGCTGCGCACGTAGACCACGCCGAGCACGACTGCGACGACGGCCAGGACCAGGATCACCTTCAGCACGGCGGCCTCCTACCCGCGGCCGCCCCGGCCTCAATCCGCCGGCGCCTGCGCCAGCACGGCGACGCACTCGACGTGCTGGGTCATCGGGAACATGTCGAAGGCCCGCAGCGACCTCAGCACGTAGCCACGCTCGGCGAACAGCGCGAGGTCGCGGGCGAGCGCGGCCGGGTCGCACGCGACGTAGGCGACGACCCGCGGCCCGAGCCCGGCCACCTGCCCCACGACCTTTGCCCGGGCCCCCACCCGCGGCGGGTCCAGGACGACCAGGTCCGCGCGGTCCACGCCCAGCCGGGCGGGGGCGGCGAGCACCCGGTCCACCGAGCCGTCCAGGATCCGGGCCTGCGGAAGGCCGTGCAGGTTGCGCCGTGCGTCGGCGACGGCCCGCCGGTCCCCTTCGACCGCCACGACCTGGCCGGCCTCGCCGACCCGGTGCGCGAGCGCTCCGGCGAAGAGGCCGACACCCGCGTAGAGGTCGAGCACCGTCTCCCCCGGCTGCGGCTCCAGCCCCAGCAGCACCGCGCCGACCAGGGCGTCGGCCGCCCCGGGGTGCACCTGCCAGAAGCCGCCCACCCCGACGCGCCACTCCCGCCCCGCCGCCTGCTCGCGCAGCCAGGTCCTGCCGCGGACGCGGTCCGTGCCCTGCTCGCCCTCGACGAGCACCGCCGTCCCGTCGGCCAGGTCTGCGGCCCCGGGCAGCCTGAGCCGCCGGCCCGGCTGCGGGGAGACCAGGACGGCCCGGTCGCCCGAAGCGGCCGCCACGACCTCGACCTCCGCGGCGCCCGGCCACGACCGGTCGTTGGCGCCGACCTCGTCCACGCCGGGCGACGCGATCCGGCAGCGGTCGATGCGCACCAGTTCATGAGAGCGGTGCTTGCGCAGCGCCAGCCGCGCCTCGGCGTCCACGGCGAACCGCACCCGCGTCCGCCAGCCCAGGCCGTCGTCGTCGCCGGGCACCGCCTCCACCTCGACCGGGACGTCCAGCCCCGCGAGCCGGCGCAGCTGCTCCTGCACGACCTGGGCCTTGAGCCGGCGCTGGGCCGGCAGCGCGACGTGCTGCCAGTCGCAGCCGCCGCAGCGCCCCGGCTTGGCGTAGGGGCAGGGCTGCTCCACCCGGTCCGGCGAGGGCTCGAGCACCCGCACCGCGTCGGCGCGCAGGAAGCGCGAGCCCTCTCCGCCCTCGGTGATGCGGGCGCGCACCCGCTCGCCGGGGATGGCGTGCCGCACGAACACGACCCGGCCCTCGTGGCGCGCGACGCAGTGGCCGCCGTGCGCGACCGGGCCGACCTCGAGCTCGACCTCCGTGCCCAGCGTGAGCTGCGCGGGCGTCGTCGGGGGAACGGTCACGGGTGGCTCCTGTCGCCCTCGGCGCTCACGGCCTCCGGCGGATGGTCGGCGGGCTTGGTCATCCCGCGCCGGGCGTCGTTCACGACGGGGCTGCCGGGGCGTACCTCGGGGCGGATCTCGGCGTAGATCGACGAGCGCAGCTGCCACGGCACGCTCGTGACCATGACCCCGGGGGTGAACAGCAGGCGGGTCTTCAGCCGGAGCGCGCTCTGGTTGTGCAGCAGCTGCTCCCACCAGTGGCCCACGACGTACTCGGGGATGTAGACCATCACGATGTCGCGCGGGCTGGCCCGGCGGACGCTGCGGACGTACTTCACGATCGGCATCGTGATCTCGCGGTAGGGCGAGTCCAGGACCTTCAGCTGCACGGGCAGGTTGCGGCGGTCCCACTCGGCCTGCAGCGCGGCCGTCTCCACCGGGTCCACGTTGACGGTCACAGCCTCGAGCGTGGACGGCCGCGACGCGCGGGCGTAGTTGAGCGCCCGCAGCATCGGCTTGTGGATCTTGGAGACGAGCACGATGGCGTGGGTGCGCGAGGGCAGGGTCGTCTCCTCGCCCTCCTCGACGGCGAGCTCGCGTGCCACGGCCTCGTAGTGGGAGCTGATGCCGCGCATGAGCAGGAAGATCACCGGCATGGCGAGGCAGACGATCCACGCGCCGGCCAGGAACTTGGTCAGCAGCACGATGACCAGGACCGTGCCGGTCGACGCGGCGCCCACGGTGTTGATCACCCGCGAGTTGCGGATGCGGCGGCGTACGGCCGGGTCCTGCTCGGCCGCGAGCTCGCGGTTCCAGTGCTTGATGAGCCCGATCTGGCCGAGCGTGAAGCTGGTGAACACGCCGACGATGTAGAGCTGGATGAGGCGGGTCACCGACGCCTCGAACGCCACGATCAGCACGATGGCGAAGCCGGACAGCAGCAGGATGCCGTTGCTGAAGACGAGCCGGTCGCCTCGGGTGTGCAGCTGGCGCGGCAGGAAGCGGTCCTGGGCGAGGATCGAGCCCAGCAGCGGGAACCCGTTGAAGGCCGTGTTCGCGGCCAGGACCAGGATCAGCGCCGCGACGGCCTGCAGGGCGAAGAACAGCACGTTCTCGCCGAAGACCGCCGCGCCGACCTGGGCGATGACCGTGCGCTGGACCTCGTTGTCGCAGTCGAAGCCGACGAGGTCGCAGGAGTTCTCCACGTAGTGGACGTCCGTGATGATGGCCAGCGTCGTGATGCCGCCGAACATCACGGTCGAGAGGATCGCCATCATCAGCAGCGTCAGGCGGGCGTTGCGGACCTTCGGCTTGCGGAACGCCGGGACGCCGTTCGCGATCGCCTCGATCCCGGTCAGCGCGGTGCAGCCGGACGTGAACGCGCGCAGGACGAAGAAGACCAGCGCGAAGCCGGCGAGGTTCTCCACCTCGGGGTGGATCGAGTAGCCGGCGCTCTCGGACTCGGGGGTGTCCCCGAACAGCACCCGCACCAGCCCGGTGCCGATGAGCAGCAGCACCACGGTGATGAACGCGTACGTCGGCACGGCGAACGCCGTCCCCGACTCCTTGAGCCCGCGCAGGTTGATCGTCGTCAGGACGAGGACGAAGAGCACCGCCAGCGGGACCCGGTAGTGCGCGAGCCCCGGGACCGCGGAGAGGATGTTGTCGACGCCGGCCGAGATCGACACCGCGACGGTCAGGCAGTAGTCGACGAGCAGGGCGCTGGCGACCGTGAGGCCCGCGCCGCGGCCGAGGTTCTTGCTCGCCACCTCGTAGTCGCCGCCGCCGGTCGGGTAGGCCCGCACGAGCTGCCGGTAGGACGCGACGACCACGGCGAGCAGGAGGACGACGCCACCGGCGAGCCACGGGGTCAGGTAGAGGTAGGCCAGCCCGCCCAGGGTCAGGAAGAGGATGATCTCCTGCGTCGCGTAGGTGACGGAGGAGAGCATGTCGCTGGCGAACACGGGCAGGGCGATGCGCTTGGGCAGGAGCGTCTCGCCGAGGCGGTCGCTGCGCAGCGCCCGCCCCACGAGCAGGCGCTTCGACAGGTCCGAGAGGAGAGCCACGCGCCGATGCTAGGTGCGCGGGTCTGTGGACGGGCGCACCGCGCCCGGCCGGTGCCGTGTAGCGTTCGCGAGCGTTCGCCCGGCGCCACCTCGGCACCGGTCGGCACCGCCGCAGGAGGACGGGCGTGCACTTCGTGATCATGGGCTGCGGCCGGGTCGGCTCGACCCTGGCCCACAGCCTGGAGGAGATGGGCCACAGCGTGGCCATCATCGACCGCCGCGCGGACTCGTTCCGACGCCTGGGGGCCGGCTTCGCCGGCAAGCGGGTCGAGGGCGAGGGCTACGACCGCGACACCCTGCTCGAGGCGGGCATCGAGGGCGCGGCCGCGCTGGCCGCCGTGAGCAGCGGCGACAACTCCAACATCCTGGCCGCCCGCGTGGCCCGCGAGACCTTCGGCGTCGACCACGTCGTGGCCCGCATCTACGACCCCGGCCGGGCCGCGGTCTACCAGCGGCTCGGCATCCCCACGGTCGCGACCGTCCGCTGGACCGCCGACCAGGTGCTGCGCCGGCTGCTGCCCGAGGGCGCGCAGGCCGAGTGGCACGACGAGACGGGGACGATGCGCCTCGCCGAGGTCGCCGTCGCCCCGGCCTGGATCGGCTCCTCGGTCCGGCGGCTCGAGGAGCAGTCCGGAGCCCGGGTGGCCTTCCTCACCCGGTTCGGCGAGGGCGTGCTCCCCGACGAGGAGACGCTCGTGCAGGACGGCGACCTCGTGCACGTGGTCATGCGCGAGACGGACACGTCGCGGGTGACCAGCGTCTTCGCCCGCGGACCGGAAGCGGAGGCCTGAGCCCATGCGCGTCGCCATCGCCGGGGCCGGCAGCGTCGGCCGGTCCATCGCCAACGAGCTGCTGCAGAACGGTCACGAGGTGCTCCTCATCGACCGCGACCCGCGGGCCGTGCGAGCCGACACCGTGCCCGAGGCCGAGTGGCTGCTCGCCGACGCCTGCGAGATGTCCTCGCTGGACGAGGCGAGCCTCAACCGCTGCAACGTCGTGGTCGCGGCCACCGGTGACGACAAGGCCAACCTGGTCATCTCGCTGATCGCCAAGACGGAGTACGCCGTCCCCCGCACCGTCGCCCGGGTGAACAACCCGAAGAACGAGTGGATGTTCGACGAGGCCTGGGGTGTCGACGTCGCGGTCTCCACGCCCCGGCTCATGACCGCCCTCGTCGAGGAGGCCGTGAGCGTCGGCGACATCGTCCGCATCATGACCTTCCAGCAGTCCGGCAGCGACCTCGTCGAGCTCACCCTGCCCGCCGACTCCCCCATCGTCGGGACGCGGGTGGGCGACGTCCCCTGGCCGGCCGACACCGCCCTGGTCGCGATCCTGCGCGGCGGGCGGCCGATCCCGCCGAGCCCGGACGACCCGCTCGAGGGCGGCGACGAGCTGCTCTTCGTAGCCGTGTCGGAGGCGGCGCCCGCGCTGGAGGACCTGCTCGCCCCGGGCGTGTCCGGACGGGCGTGAGCCTCGCCCGCTCCGTCGCGCTGTTCCTGCTCGCGGCGGTCGCGGAGATCGGCGGCTGCTGGCTGGTCTGGCAGGGCGTCCGCGAGCACCGCGGCCTCGCTTGGGCCGGCGCCGGGGTGATCGCGCTCGGGCTCTACGGCTTCGTCGCCACGTTGCAGCAGGACGCGGCGTTCGGCCGGGTCCTGGCCGCATACGGCGGGGTGTTCGTCGCCGGGTCGCTCGCCTGGGCCATGGCCGTGGACGGCTACCGCCCCGACCGCTACGACGTGGCCGGCGCGCTCGTCTGCCTGGCCGGCGTCGGGCTCATCATGTACGCCCCGCGCGGCTGACCGCCCTTTCGGAGCCCGCTCGGGCACGGGGTGCCGGGCCCGGCGTGGGCGCCACGCCGGAGACTGGTGCGGTGCAGCCCGGCTCCCCCTCGTCCTCACCAGACACCCGCTACGCGTGGCAGGTCCTCTCCGTCACCAGCCTCGGCGTCATCCTCACCGGGCTCAACACCAGCACGCTGGACGTCGCGCTGCCTGCGGTCTCCCGGCACTTCTCGGCGACCCCGTCGCAGGCCAACTGGATCCTGCTGGCCTACATGCTGGTCAACACCACGCTGATCCTGGTGTTCGGCCGGCTGGCCGACCTCGTGGGGCGCAAACGGCTCTACGTCGCCGGGCTCGCGGTGTTCACCCTGGCCAGCCTCGGGTGCGGCTTCGCCCCCGACGCGGCGTGGCTCATCGGCTTGCGCGCCGCCCAGGCCGTCGGGTCCGCCGCGATCATCACCAACACGACCGCGCTGCTGACCGACGCCTTCCCCCGCGAGCTGCTCAGCACCGGGCTCGGGCTCAACATCACCATCATCTCCGCAGCCCAGGTCGCCGGGCCCGTCGTCGGCGGGGCGATGGTCGAGACGTTCGGCTGGCGGGCGGTCTTCCTCTTCAACGTGCCGGTCGGGGTGCTGGGCCTGGCCTGGGCCGCCCTTACCCTGCGGCCGGCGCCGCCGACCGCGCCCGGAGAGCGCTTCGACCTGCGCGGGGCCGTGCTCTCGGCCGTCGCCCTCGGCGGGCTCGTGCTCGCCCTGTCCGAGGGCGGCGCGAGCGGGTGGGCCAGCCCCGCGGTGCTCGCCGGCGCCGCGGCCGCGGCCGTCGCGCTGCCCGCCTTCCTGCACCTGCAGCAGACCTCCGCCCGGCGCGGCCGCGACCCGCTCGTGGACCTGCGGCTCTTCGCCGACCGCGAGCGCGCCATGGCGTACCTCGCGGTCTTCCTGCTCGCGGTCGCGCGGTTCGCGGTCGTGCTGCTGATCTCGCTCTTCCTGCAGGCGGCCCAGGGGCTCGACGCGCTCGAGGCCGGGGTCCGGGTGCTGCCGGTCGCGCTCGGGATGATGCTCGTGTCACCCTTCGCCGGCCGGCTCGCCCGGCGCGTCCCGGCCCGTGTGCTGGCGACGTCCGGCCTGCTGCTGGCGGCTGCCGGGCTGCTCGTGCTCGCCGTGTCGGTCCGCCCCACGCTGCCCGGCCTCGTCATCGCCCCCGCGCTGCTCGCGGTCGGTGTCGGGACCGGGCTGTTCATGACGCCCAACACCAGCGCGATCATGTCGAGCGTCCCGCCGGCCCGCCGCGGCATCGCCAACGGGGTGCGGTCGATGCTGCAGAACACCGGCTTCGTCGTCAGCACCGCGATGTCGCTCGCCATCGTGACCAGCCCGCTCGCCGAGGCGGAGAAGCGGGCGGCGTACGCCGGGACGCTCTCCGCGCTGCCCGGCCAGGACCTCGACGGCTTCGTCGACGGCTACCGGGTCGCCCTGCTGGTGCTGTTCGCCCTCTGCGTGCTCGGCGCGCTGGCCTCCGCGCTGCGCGGCTCCGGCCGCCCAGCTGCCGACGCGGCCTGACGCCTGCCCCTGGTGCGAAGAGGCGCCCCGCGCACGCAGATCGCGTGCCCGGGGCGCCTCTCGAGGCTGGAGCGGCCGGCCGCTCTCAGCGCGACTCGACGACCAGGGTCTTCGCGACCTTGTCGTGGAAGCCCTGGCGGCGGTCGCCGTCGAAGAACGGGCTGATCGCGAACACCAGCTGCCAGAACGGCACGATGATCCCGGGCAGCTGGAAGACCGCCCAGCGGATCCACGAGGCCGAGGACGTGATCGGCTGCCCGTCGATCATCGTGACCTTGATGCCGAGGATGCTCTTGCCGTACGTCGCCCCCCGCCGTGCGGTCAGCACCGGCTCGTAGAGGAACGCGAGGACGAAGACCACCAGCGTCGCCAGGATCGCGAGCAGCAGCAGCGGGATGTTGGGGTCGTAGTTGGTGGTCGTGTCGCCGAACTCGTCCAGCTCCTCTGTGGAGGAGCCGGCCGCGAAGGGCAGCACCCAGAGCACGATGAGGACGACGAGGGCCGGGACGCCGATGATGAGGCCGTCGAGCAGCCGCGCGCCGAGCCGCTTGCCCATCGAGGCCGGGGTCCCGACGTACGCCTGCTGCCCGTAGCCGCCGCCGTAGCCCGGGGCGGACGGGTAGCCGTAGCCGGGCTGGCCGTACTGCTGGCCGTACTGCTGTGCCCCGTACTGGGGCTGGCCGTACG
>NZ_JAANNP010000003.1:76608-100641 GCF_011250635.1 Motilibacter deserti | reverse complement strand
ACTGGGGCTGGCCGTACTGCTGACCGCCCTGCTGCGGCTGTCCGTACTGCTCACCGCCGGGCTGGCCGTACTGCGGCTGCCCGGGCTGCTGGCCACCGCCAGGCTGCGGCTGATCGGGGTCCTGCGGGGGCTTCGCGAACGGGTCGGTCACCGGCCTGCCTTCCACTTCAAGGAGATTCTCGCGCCGCTGATCATCACATCAGGGCCGATGACGGTCGCCACCGCGCGTCGCGACGGCACGTCTCCCCGCCCAGAACCGGCCGGAGGGCGCGGTGATACGCCCGCCCACGTGTCGGGGCTCAGGCCTCCGGCTTGGCGAGGGGCACGGGTGCCGCGGGCCCGGCTGGGGCCGCCGGCGCTTCCCGCGCGGCGACGCCGTCGAGCCCGGCGGGCTCGTCGGCCGGCTCGGCCTTCGGCACCCGCAGCAGCCGCCACGTGATCCAGATCGTGAGCCCGTAGAGCGGCAGCCCCAGGAAGATGTTGGCGGTGCCGAGCGTCGTCACGGCCCCGGCGGCGTACAGCGGCACCTGGACCGCGAGCCGGATCGCGAAGAGCCCGGCCCACACCCACGTCGCGAGCGTGTAGGCCCGCATGCGCGTCGGCTGGGAGCGCCAGCCGGTCAGCCCCTCGCCGAGCAGCGGGCCGAGGGCCACGCCGAGGATGGGCCAGCGGACGAGCGCGGACAGCGCGTAGGCGGCTCCGAACCCGGCGTTCTTGATCAGGCTGGGCAGGTAGAACGCCTCGGCCCGGCCGGAGCGGTGCGCGAACCACGCGCCGATCGCGATGCCGACCAGGCCGCCGACCGCGTGCTGCACGGTCTCGCGGCGCAGCAGCCGCAGGACCGCGAGGACGACGGCGCTGCCGACGCCCGCCCAGAGCGAGGGCGTGAGCTCCTTGGTCACCGTGTAGACGACGACGAAGAGCGCCCCCGGCAGGGCGTTCTCGACCAGGCCGCGCGCCCCGCCGACGGCGGCGGCGAGGTCTCCCCCGCCCAGCGCCGCCGGCGCCGTGCCTCCCGGCGCGGGCGCCGGCGTATCGCCGGCGGCCGGCGTGCTCGCGCCGCTCACTCGCGCCCGGCCGGACGCAGCTCGTAGCGGGGGTTGAACATCACGCGCCGCCCGTCGTCGTTGGCGACCCGGCCCGTCGCGCGGATCGTCCGGCCCGGGTCGATGCCCGGGATGCGCCGGCGGCCCAGCCAGACCACCGCGAGCGTGCCGGAGCCGTCGTAGAGCTCGGCCTCGAGAGCGGGGACGCCCGCCCGCGGGCGCAAGGTGACCGTGCGCAGCGTGCCGCTGACCGTGACCTGGTCCCGGTCCCGGCAGGAGGCGATGTGCTGGGCGCCTTCCTCCTCCGCGCCGTGCCGCAGCTGCTGCGCCTCGATCTCGTCGTCGCTGGAGGTCAGACGCTCGAGGGCGCGGCGGAAGAGCCCCCCTCGACCGGTTGTCGCCATGACGCCAGGTTAACCGCGCGACGCGGTCGTCGAGTGCTGCTCGCCGCGACCGGTCAGCGCGTCTCGGTGATCTCCGGGCCGCGCTCGGGCAGCTGCGGCAGCTCCTGCGCCGGCTGCTCGTCGGCGTCCGCCGCCTCCGGGGGCGTGGCCTGGGGCGGCAGCCGCAGCGGCAGCGGCTCGCGGGGCGCCATCGGGTCCTTGCCGCGGACGACCACCACGTCGCGGAAGATCGCCTCGAGGTCGGCGGCCGCGCCCGGCTCGACGCTCGCCCGACCGGACACCACGCCGCGCAGGAACCAGCGCGGGCCGTCCACGCCGAGGAAGCGCAGCGGCTGGACGCCCTGCTGGCC
This sequence comes from Motilibacter deserti, assembly GCF_011250635.1. GTDB lineage: Bacteria > Actinomycetota > Actinomycetes > Motilibacterales > Motilibacteraceae > Motilibacter_A > Motilibacter_A deserti. The sequence continues at coordinate 98,841 of NZ_JAANNP010000003.1, read as the reverse complement.
GTCGGGCAGCTGGACGGGCAGCAGGGCGCGGACCTCGGGGCCGAAGGGGCCGTCGCCGGGCTGCACCTGGGCGCCCTGCTGCTGCAGGCTCTGGGTCAGCTCCTCGCGGACCTCTTCCCAGATCCCCATCGTGCGCGGCGCCGCGAAGGGCCGGATCTCCAGCCCGCTCTCGCCCGTGACCAGCGTGACGCCCTCGACGGAGCCGGTGTTCTGGTCCACCTGCACCTGCAGGTCGACCCCCTGCCGGCCGGCCAGCCACATGCCGCCCAGGTCGACGCGGCGCCCGCCGTCGGCGGGGTCGTCCACCTCCTCGGCGTCCCACGGGCCGTCGACGCGCCAGCCCCCGGTGCCGCCGGCTTGCTGGGACCCCTCGCCCGGCGTGCTGTCGTCCAGCGAGTCCGCCTCGGCGACGTCCTGCGCGGACGCGCCGTCGTCAGCCGTCAGCGCCTCGTCCGGCAGCGCATCGGCCGCGTCGACACCGGCTTCTCGACGAGAGCGCTTGCCTCGACCGAACACTCGATCAAACCCCTTCCGATTCCTGTCCGCGGGCCGGGACCGGCCCTCCGGACGTGGCGCCGAAGCCGCCCGTCGACCCGAAGCCGCCCGTCCCCCGGGCAGCCCCGGGCAGCGACCGCACCTCGTGGAACGCGACACGCTCGACGCGCTGCACCACGAGCTGGGCGACCCGGTCACCGCGGCGCAGGTGCACAGTCTCGCGCGGATCGTGGTTGACGACGACGACCGCGACCTCGCCGCGGTAGCCGGCGTCGATGGTGCCCGGAGCGTTCAGCAGCCCGACGCCGCAGCGGGCGGCGAGCCCGCTGCGCGGATGCACGAAGGCGGCGTACCCGTCCGGCAGTGCGATCGCCACGCCGGTCGGGAGCACCGCCCGCTCCCCCGGGGCCAGGACGGCGTCGACCGCCGTGACGAGGTCCGCGCCCGCGTCGCCCGGGTGGGCGTACGCCGGCAGCGGCAGTGCCTCGTCGAGCCGTTGGACGAGCACGTCCACCGGCGCGCCGTTCGGCTCCTCGTTCGCGCGCATCGGCGGGACCCTACCCGCCCACCGTCGGGCGCATGGTCAGGCCGCCGCTTCTTCGGCGTCGTCGAAGACCGTGCGCTCGACCAGGCTGATCGGCATGCGGCCCGACGCGGCGACGCTGTCGTGGAACTCGCGCAGCGACCCGCGCCCCTCGTCCTGCCACCGGTCCCGCATGCGGCGGATCTCCAGGGCGCCGGTCAGGTAGGACGACGCCTGGGTCGGCCAGGCGCAGTAGCGCAGCACCTCGGCCCGCGCCGTCTCCGGCGAGAGCGAGGACTTGGTGGACATGTGCTCGACCGCCTGCTCGATCGTCATCTCCCCCAGGTGCAGCGAGGTGTCGACGACGATGCGGGAGGCGCGGAACAGGCGCATGTCGCGCTGGGCGAGCTCCTGCTGCGGCGTGGCGTAGAACCCCTGCTCGCGCATGAGCTCCTCGGTGTAGAGCCCCCAGCCCTCGACGAAGTACGTCGACCCGAGCACCCCGCGCAGCGGGCGCAGCCGGCTCGCGGCGACGGTCGCGAAGTGCCAGTGGTGTCCTGGGTAGGCCTCGTGCACGGCGATCGCCCACAGCCCCTGCCGGCTGTTGGTCATGAGCCGCTGGCGCACCTGCTGCGCCGGCGCCCCGTCCGGCGGGTAGGGAACGAAGAAGTGGCCGGCGCCCCGGCCGGCGAACGCCGGCGGCGCGACGTAGTGGGCGACCGCGAGCATCGCCCGGTTGAACGGGGCACTGGGCACGACCTCGCACCGCTCGCCGGCCGGCATGGTGACCAGCCCGCGCTCCACGCAGAACTTGCGCGCCGCGGCGGTCGCGGCCCGGTAGAGCTCGAGCATCTCCTGCGGCGTCTCCGGCGCGTCCTCGTTGATCGTCTCGACCGCCGCGCGCCAGTCGTCGTCGCCGCGCAGCCCGCGGGTGAGCGCCCGCATGTCGGCCACGATCTCGTCGTACGCCGCCTGCCCCTTCGCGCGCATCTCGCGCGCCCCGTAGCCGAGCCCCTCGGCCTGGTGCAGCAGCGCGTCGTAGCGCTCCTCCCCGATCGCCCAGCCGCCCGTGGCCCGGTCGGCGAGGCCGGCCACCACGGCGCCGAACCGCTCGAACGCCACGGCGGCGGCCTCGCCGGCCTCCGCCACCGCCGGCCGGTACGCCTCCGGCAGCTCGCCGGCCACCGTGCGCGCGTAGGCGGCGCCGGCCCTGATCATCCCGAGCGACCGGCGCAGCAGCTCCGGCGCGGCGAGCCCCGGGTCGAGGTTGGCCGCGCCCTGCTCGAGCAGGCGGGGCACCGCGCGCAGCCGCGCGGCGACCGCCGCCGCGAGCTCGGCGTCGGGGCGCAGCCGGTGCAGCAGCAGCCCGAACACGCCCTGCAGCGCCGTGCCGGCGTACGCGTCGGGGTTGCGCCGCCAGTCCACCCAGTCGCGCATCGCCAGGGCGCCGCGCAGCCGCATCCGGGCCAGGTCGCGGTCGACCCGCTCCTCGGCGAGCAGCTCCGCGTCCGACAGGGCGTCGAGGCGGGCCAGCCAGGCGTCCTCACGCCGCTCCCGCGCGGCGATCGCGTCCGCGGACATGTCGGGGAGCAGCTCGTCGTACTCGGTCAGGCCGACGGCGGTGCCCAGGGTCGGCGCGGCCTCGAGCGTGTCCGACACGAGCTGGGCGGCGAGCGCGTCGAAGGGGCGCGGTCCGGAAGGCAGAGGCACCGGGGAACCGTACCCAGGCAATCTCCTGCCTCTCGGCACCGGCGGGTGACGCGGCCCACGCGCCCGCGGCTGGGACCATGGCCCGCGGCTGGGAGAATGGCGTCGTGCTGCACGACGAACGCCTGGCGGCCCCCTGGAGCGTCTGGTTGGTCGGCCTGCTCCTCGCCGTCAGCACCGCGCCCGTGACCGTGGTGGTCCTGCCTGCGTGGGGAGTCCTGCTCGTCGTGGCGGCAGCCGCGCTCGCGGTCGGGCTGCTGATCCGCTCCTGGGCAGCCCCGGTGCAGGTGGGCGCTGGAGAGCTGCGGGCGGGCCGTGCGCACATCCCGGTGAGCCTGCTCGGCCCGGCCGAGCCGCTCGACGAGGCCGCCGCAGCGCACCTGCGCGGGCCGGGCATCGAGCCGCGGGCGTACCACCTGATCCGGCCGTGGGTGCGGCCGGCCGTGCGCGTGCCCGTGCGCGACCCGGAGGACCCGACGCCCTACTGGTACGTCGCGACCCGGCGTCCGGCCGAGCTCGCCGCGGCGATCGACGCGGCCCGCACGGCGGCGGGCGCCCCGCCTGTCGGCTGAGAGCGGCACGGCTCGTTTGGGGTCGTCTGGGCTCGTGCGAGCTCGTCCGAGGCTCGATCCGGCGGCGGCTCAGCCGCAGGGGGTCAGCGCCCAGCCTGTCAGCGCCCGGCCTGTCGGCGCAGATCGGCGTGGACGCGGGTGCCCAGCGCCCGCGTCGCGCGGTTGTTGACGGTGGCGCCCGCGACGGCTCCGGTGAGGAGCGGCCCGAGCGTGGTCACGCCGCGCGCCGCGCGCCCGGCCATGCGGCGCCGGATCTGGGCCTTGGCGGCGCTGCTGACCGCAGAGCTCATCCAGCGCGGGTCGCGAGGGTCGATGCCGCGCCCGGACGCCCAGGCCATGACGAAGCCCGCGGCCCGCTGCGGGCCTGCACCGGGAGGGGTGACCAGGTACAGGGCGTGCAGCTCGGCCACGAGCTTGACCTCGACGGCCGCCACGGCCAGCGCCTCGGCGGCCACCTCCGCCGGCGCGGAGAGCACGACGGACGGCGGGAGCGCCCAGGACCCGGCCATCACGGCCCCGCCCGCGGCGCCGATGGCCGCGGTCGACCTCGACGCCGCCCGGATGAGCAGCTCGGCGACCTGGTCGTCGGCCAGGCCGGGATGGTGCGCCCGCAGCGTGTCGCGGTCGCGCACCGGGATGCGCGGCGCGGCCTCGAGCAGCTGGTCGACGAGCCACCGCCCGCCGAGCACCGCTCGCGCGCCGGCCGCGCGCGCCGAGGCGGCGAGTGCCGCCGCGAGCCGGCCCACCTGCCTCGCCCGCTCGCCGCGGTCCTGGTCCTCGTTCTCGTGCGCGGTCACGACGCGCACGAGCTCGGCGCCCACGCCCGGGCGCTGCCCGCGGTCGGCCGGCTCGTCCTCGCGCGCCGTCTCCGGCGCCTCGCCTGCGCGCATCGGTCTCGTCAGGCCGCGCACTCCTTGCAGACCAGCTGGGTGCCGTCGTCCTTGGCCAGCTGGCTGCGGTGGTGCACGAGGAAGCAGCGCGAGCAGGTGAACTCGTCGGCCTGCCGAGGCAGGACGCGGACGCTCAGCTCCTCGTTGGACAGGTCCGCGCCCGGCAGCTCGAGCGACTCGGCCAGGTCGGCCTCGTCGACGTCCACCGTGCTCGCGCCCTTGTCCTGGCGCCGGGCCTTCAGCTCCTCGATGCTGTCTTCGCCGACCTCGTCGTCGGTCTTGCGTGGGGTGTCGTAGTCGGTCGCCACTGTCTTCGCCCCTCCGGACGGCTGCCCGCCCTCGTGTCTCGCCCTCGTGTCTTCCGCGACGGAGACGTTCTTGCCGTCGCGGCCCCAGCAACGCTTCCCGGGCGCGGTTTGTGCCCGCCCTCGGCCCCGAAACCGGCAGGGTCGGTGAGGGATGGTGCCACAGTCGGGTTACACGTGTGCATTTCCCCGGAGTGTCACCACACGAGCACTTGGCGTGACCTCCGGCTTCCGGTCCCCGCACCGGACGCCATTCAACCGTTCTGCCGCGGATTTGCGGGAGAACCTACGCATATGCCCACCCCGAGGAGGAGTAGCCGTGGCGGTCTACGCGCTCGACGACCTGGTTCCTGACATCTCACCCGACGCCTTCGTCGCGCCCGAGGCGGTCGTCATCGGTGCCGTGACCCTGGGCGCGGGCACGACGATCTGGCCCGGAGCGGTCCTGCGCGGCGACTACGGCGCCATCACCGTGGGCGAGCGCACGTCGGTCCAGGACGGGGCCGTGGTGCACGTCACCGGCGAGCACCCGACCCGGATCGGCAGCGACTGCGTCATCGGCCACGTGGCGCACCTCGAGGGCTGCCTCGTCGAGGACGAGTGCCTGGTCGGCTCCGGCTCCGTCGTGCTGCCCGGCGCAGTGGTACGCCGGGGGGCGCTCGTCGGTGCCGGAGCCGTGGTGCCGGGCGGGCTGGAGGTGCCGGCCAGGGCCACGGCGCTCGGCGTCCCGGCGAAGCTGCGGCTGGACAGCGTCCCTGCCGGAGCGTTCGCCGACAACGTGGCGCGCTACGTCGCCAACGGGCGGAGGTACGCCCGCGGCCTGCGCCGCCTCGACCCCGAGCGCTGAGGCCGGGCGCGCCTCGAGCACGGGCCGTAGCACCGTTCCCGAAGGCCCTCACCGGCCCCGGGGGCGGTCAGTCCCGGTCGGCGCCCAGCTCGGCCAGCAGCGCCGCGAGGTCGTCGAACAGCCCCGGCGCCGCGGCGACCGTCAGCTCGGGCGAAGCGGCGGCGCCGCGTACGCCCCCGACGACCGCGCCCGCCTCCCTGGCCACCAGCGCGCCGGCCGCCGTGTCCCAGCGCTGCACGCCCCGCTCGTAGTAGGCGTCGAGCCGCCCGGCGGCCAGGGAGCAGAGGTCGTAGGCCGCCGAGCCGCCGCGCCGGATGTCGCGGACCCGCGGCAGCAGCTGCGCCACGACCGCGCCCTGGCGGGCGCGGCGCTCGGCGGCGTAGCCGAAGCCGGTCCCGACCAGCGCCCGGTCGAGAGCGACGCCGGAGTTGACCTGGAGCGGGCGGCTGCCCGCGTCCGAGGACAGGTGGGCGCCGCCGCCGCGTACGGCCCAGAACGTCTCGCCCACGGCGGGAGCCGCGACGACGCCGACCACCGCCTCGCCCTCGACCTCCGCGGCCACGCTCACGGCCCAGAAGGGGTGGTCGTAGAGGTAGTTGACGGTGCCGTCGATCGGGTCGATGACCCAGACCACGCCACTGGTGCCGGCGCGGTCGGCTCCCTCCTCCCCGAAGAACCCGTCACCGGGCCGCCGGGCCAGGACCGTCTCGACGACGAGCCGCTCCGAGGCGCGGTCCATCTCGGTGACGGGGTCGGTGGGGCTGGACTTGGTCGCCGCCACACCGAGGTCGGGCGGCCGCTCGTCGACGAGGAGACGGGCCGCGCGCGCGGCGGCCTCGGTGGCGACCGAGAGCAGCTCCTGCAGGTCCGGCACGGGCGCGCTCACGTCAGTCCTCCCCGCAGCAGGTCGGCTTGTAGGCGCGCAGGTTGGCGCAGCAGCCGGCCGGGCAGACGTCCGGCCACGGGCCGATGTCGGTCAGCGCAGGGCGCTCCGCCGGGGCGCCGGACTCCACGGCCGCCCGCTCGCGGACCATGTCCACCAGGCCGCTGACGAACTCCGCGTCCGTGCCGACCGTGGCTGCGCGGGCGAAGGGCAGCCCGATCTCCTTCGCGGTCTCGGCCGCCTCGGTGTCGAGGTCGAACTTGACCTCCATGTGGTCGCTCACGAACCCGATCGGGGCGACGACGACCCCCGGCGCGCCGGCCTCCTTGAGCGCGCGCAGGTGGTCGTTGACGTCCGGCTCGAGCCACGGCTGGGTGGGCGGGCCCGACCGCGAGCAGTAGACGAGCTCGTGCGCGACGCGGCGGCCGGTCTCGGCCTCGACCCGCTGGGCGACCAGCGCGGCGACGGCCTCGTGCTGGCGGACGTACATGTGCCCGCCGAACGGCGCCCCGCTGACCTCGTCCATCGCGTCCGGCACCGAGTGGGTCACGAACGCCACCGGCGACCCCTCCGGCACCTGCTCGAGCGCGTCCGCGACCGCGCGGACCGTCGCGCCGACGAAGCCCGGGTGGTCGAAGTAGTGGCGCACCTTGTCCACCTGCGGCGCCCGGTCCCCGAGCGGCTCGAGCGCTACGTGGAGGTCCTCGCGGTACTGCCGGCAGCCGCTGTAGGAGGAGTAGGCGCTCGTCACGAGCGCGAGGACCCGGCGGTGGCCCTTGTCGGCCATCTCGGCGAGGGTGTCGGTGAGGTAGGGGCCCCAGTTGCGGTTGCCCCACCAGACCGGCAGGTCCACCCCCTGACGGGCCAGCTCGTCGCGCAGGGCCGCCAGCAGCGCGCGGTTCTGCTCGTTGATCGGGGACACGCCCCCGAAGTGCTGGTAGTGCTCGGCCACGCCGAGCAGGCGCTCGCGCGGGATGCCCCGCCCGCGCGTCACGTTCTCGAGGAAGGGCATCACGTCGTCCGGGCCCTCGGGGCCGCCGAAGGAGACGAGGAGAAGGGCGTCGTACGGTCCGTGCACGCGTCGATCCTCGCAGCCGCCGGGGACAGCCGCGCGACGAGGCGGCGCCACCCCGCCCGCGGGCGGCCCGTTCGCCCCCTCGTCGGTGGCGGCGCCTACCGTCTGGTCAGTGCTCGGCCCCTACCGCGACGTCCTCAGCGTGCCCGGCGCCCGCGCCTTCTCGGCGGCGGCGTTCGTCGCTCGGCTGCCCATCTCGATGGAGGCGCTCGCGGTCCTGTTCCTCGTCGAGTCCACGACCGGGAGGTACGCACCGGCGGCCGCCGTCTCGGCCGTGCTCGCGGTGTGCACCGGGGCCAGCGCCCCGTTCATCGGCCGCGCCGCTGACCGGCGGGGGCAGGGGTGGGTGCTGCGCCGGGCCCCACTGGTCCGCGCCGCCGCGATGCTCGCCCTGCTCGGCGCCGCGCTGGCCGACCTGCCGCTCGCCGTCCTGCTCGCCCTGGCGGCCCTCGCCGGCTCGGCGACCGCCCAGGCCGGCAGCCTCGTCCGCTCGCGGTGGTCCCACGTCCTCGCCGACCGCCCGACGCTGCTGCACACGGCCTACTCGCTGGAGTCCGCGCTCGACGAGCTGATCTTCGTCGTCGGCCCGGTCGGGGTCACGCTCCTCGCGACCCAGGTCGACCCGGTGGCCGGGGTGCTGCTCCCGCTCGCCGCGCTGCTCGTCGGGTCCGGCGCGCTCGCTCGCCAGCGGCGTACGGAGCCTGCGCCGCACCCGCGGTCGGGTGGCCGTGCGGCCTCCGTGATCGGGCGGCCGCCGCTCGCCCTGCTCACGGTCGTGTTCCTGGTTATGGGCGGCGTCTTCGGCGCGGCGGAGGTCATCGCGGTGGCGTTCACCGAAGAGCGCGGCCAGCCGTCGGCCGCCGGCTGGGTCCTCGGGGCGTTCGCCATCAGCAGCATGGCCTCGGGGCTGGTCTGGGGCGCCGTGCACTGGCGCTGGTCCCTCACCCGGCGGTTCCTCGTGGCGGCCGTCGCCTTCGGGCTGGCCAGCCTGACCTTCCCGCTCGCGTCCGAGAGCTGGATGCTCGCCGCCCTGCTCTGCCTGTCTGGCTTCGCGATCAGCCCGAGCATCATCAGCGGGCTCGGGCTGGCGGGCGACCTGGCGCCCCCGGGCCGCAGCACCGAGGCGCTGACCTGGGTGACGACGGGGATCACGTTCGGAGCCGCGGCCGCGGCGGCGGTCGCAGGCCCGATCGTCGATGCGCACGGCGCCCGGACGGCGCTGTGGGTGTGCTCGGCCGCCGGCGGGGTCAGCGCGCTGCTCGCCCTCGTCATCGCGCCGCTGCTCGCCGCGTCCGCGCGCGACGCGGGCCGTGGGCCGCAGGTGCCCGCCGCGGCGCCCGGAAGCTAGCGGGGAAGCCGGGCCGCCACGGCGAAGCGGCCCGTCGGGCCCTCCCGGCGGTGCGAGAAGAACGGCGTCCCGGGGCCGGTGTCGAGGCCCGCCACCGCCACGGCGTCGGCAGGCACCCCCGCGGCCACCAGCTGCAGCCGGTTCGCCTCCCACAGGTCGAACGACCAGCGGCCCGTGCCGTCCGGCCGCACGACGCGCCCGGTGTCCGCGCCGAAGGCGGATTCCGCGGCGGCGACGACGTCGGGCCCGACCTGGTAGCCGTCCGGCGCGATCGACGGCCCGATCGCGGCGACGAGGTCGGCCGGGTCGCTGCCCAGCTCGCGCAGCTGCCGCATGGCGGCGGGTGTGACCCCGCGCACCGTCCCGCCCCAGCCGGCGTGCACGCACGCGAGCAGGCCGCGGACCGGGTCCACGAGCACGAGCGGGACGCAGTCGGCGACCTGGATCACGAGGACCAGGCCCGGCACGGCCGTCACGACCGCGTCGGTCCCCGGCAGCGCGTCGGCGGCGTCGCGGGCCCCGCGCCCGCGCTCGGCCTCGGTCACCACGGCCACCCGCGGCTGGTGGGCCTGGTCGCTGAAGACGAGGTCGTCGAGGCCACTGCCGAGCGCCCGGGCCAGCCGCGCGCGGTTCTCCACGACCGCAGCCGGATCGTCCCCGACGTGCAGGCCCAGGTTGAGGGAGGCGTAGCGGCCCGTCGACACGCCGCCGGCCCTGGTCGTGACGTACGCCTCGACGCCCGCCGCGTCCAGCGCGGGCCAGGCGTACGCCGGCAGCCCGTCCAGGTCGCGCCGCTCCATGCCGGGTCGTCCGTCTCGAGCCACGAGGCCGAGGCTACGAGAGTTGTGCACGGCTGCGGCCGGCGGCGACCGCCCGCGGGTAGCCTCGGGCGCGATGTCGACTCCCGCCGCCGCTGACCTGACCGCCGCCTCGTCGGGTGCTCCCGCCCGAGGAGCCCGCTTCCGCTACGAGGGCTTCGAGATCGTCGAGGCGGCCGACACGCTGGTGTGCCGCTACTCCCTCGACGGGCGGCCGTTCGTCGAGCGGGTCGCGTTCCCGGGGGCGACGGGCTGGGGCCGGCCCGAGGTGGCGGCCGCCGCCCGGCTGGTCTACCTGCTCGCCGCCGTGTCCTACTACAAGACCGGTGCGCCGCCCGTCGTCGACCTCGGGGAGACGGCGGTCACGGACCGCGAGCGCGAGTTCCTGCGGACGTTCTACGTCGAGGGCCTGGGCGAGTTCGCCTACCGCAACGGCATCGACCTGCGCGACCTGGTCATCGAGGGCCCGCGGCTCGACGCGCCTCTGCGCGCGGCCTACTCCCCGGCCCCCGGCCGCCCGCTGGTCCCCTTCGGCGGCGGCATCGACTCGATCGTGACCGTCGAGCTGCTGAAGCCGCGCTTCCCCGCGGCCGCCCTGTTCGTCATGAACCGCCCCGGGGACCGGTTCGACGCGATCGAGCGCCCCGCCGAGGTCACCGGGCTGCCGGTCCTGCGGGCCGAGCGCGAGATCGACCCGGACGTGCTGCGCTCGCGCGAGCTCGGGTTCCTCAACGGCCACGTCCCGGTCACCGGTGTGCTGTCCGCCGTGGCCGTGATGTGCGCGGTCCTCGACGGCCGCGACGCCGTCGTGATGTCGAACGAGTGGTCCGCCTCCGTCCCGACGTTGGAGTTCGACGGCCGCGCCGTGAACCACCAGTGGTCCAAGAGCGCGGAGTTCGAGCAGGCGTTCCAGGACGTGCTGGCCGACGCGCTGGGCCCGTCGTTCGCGTACTTCTCGGCCCTGCGCGCCTACAGCGAGCTCTGGATCGCGCGCCGGTTCGCGGAGCTCACCGGCTACCACTCGACGTTCCGCAGCTGCAACCGCGCCTTCGCCATCGACCGCTCGCGGCGCTGGGAGACGTGGTGCGGCGAGTGCGACAAGTGCTGCTTCATCGACCTGATCCTGGCCCCGTTCCTGCCGACCGCGGCGCTCGAGGACGTGTTCGGCGGGCGCGAGCCGCTGGCCGACGAGAGCCTCGCCGAGCGCTTCCGGACCCTGGTCGCCACGTCGCCGGACGCCAAGCCCTGGGAGTGCGTCGGCGACATCGGCGAGTCCCGCGCCGCCCTGCTGCTGGCAGCGGAGCGGCCCGACCGCTCCACCACCCCGCTGCTGCAGGCGCTCGCCGCCGAGGTCGCGGTCCTGCCCGACCGCCCCGACACCGCGACGCTGCTGCAGCCGCTGGGCTCCGGCCTCGCGCCCGCGACCTATGCGCTCTGACGCCGCCGCGACCGGCATCGGCCGGCCGGCGCTCGGCTGGCACGACCTGCGCGGCCGCCGCGTCGGTGTGTGGGGCCTCGGGGTCGAGGGGCTGGCCACGCTGCGCAAGCTCGCCGCGCTCGGCGTCGAGCCGGCCGCCCTCGTCGACGACCGCCCGTCCGGCCCGGTCGAGGGGCTGCCCGTCGTGGCCACCTCCGCCGGCGGGCTCGACGCCCTGCTCGCCTGCGACGTCGTCGTCAAGAGCCCGGGCATCAGCCGCCACAGCCCCCAGGCCGAGCAACTGGCCCGGGCCGGCGTCGCGCTGGTCGGCGGGCTCGGGCTCTGGCTCGTCGAGGCCGACCGCGCGCGGGTCGTCCTCGTGACCGGCACCAAGGGCAAGAGCACCACGAGCGCGGTCCTCGGCCACCTGCTGCGCGGGCTCGGGTCCCGCTGCCTCGTCGCCGGCAACATCGGCCAGCCGCCGTACGACCCGTCGGTGGCGGAGGGCTACGACAGCTGGGTCGTCGAGGCGTCGAGCTACCAGGCGACCGACCTCGCCGTCACGCCGCCCGTGGTCGCGGTGACGTCGCTGCACCCGGACCATCTGCCCTGGCACGGCGGCGTCGAGGGCTACTACCGCGACAAGCTGTCGGCCTGCAGCCAGCCGGGTGCGGACCTCACGATCGCCAACGGCGACAGCGCGCTGCTGCGCGAGCGGCGCGCCCTTCTCGGCCCGCGCGTGCAGTGGGTGGGCGCCGAGGACGACCCGGCGGCGACCTGGATGGATCCGCTCGGCCTGCTGGGGGCGCACAACCGGCGCAATGCCCTGATCGCCCGCGCCTGCCTGCGCGCCCTCGGCGTGCCCGGCGCCGAGGACGAGGCCGCGCTGCGCGCGGCGGCCGCGGGGTTCGAGCAGCTGGAGAGCCGGCTGCGGGTGATCGCGAGGGACGGCGGCGTCGACTTCGTCGACGACAGCCTCTCCACCAACGTGCTGCCGACCCTCGCCGCGGTGGAGGCCTTCCCCGGGCGCAAGGTCGCCCTCATCGCCGGCGGCCAGGACCGCGGCATCGACTACGCGCCGCTGGCGGCCGGGCTGGCCGAGCGCGCCGCGCCCACCCTCGTGCTGGCCGCGTACGAGACGGGGCCGCGCATCGCCGCCGCGATCACCGGGCGCTCGCCGCGCGGCCTGCTCGAGGTCCAGGAGTGCGCGGGCCTCGACGAGGCGGTCGCGGCCGGCGCCCGCTGGGCCGCGCCGGACGGGGTCGTCCTGCTCTCCCCCGCGGCCGCGAGCTTCGACCGGTTCCGGGACTACCGCGAGCGGGCCGCCGCGTTCGCCACCGCGGTGGCCGCCCTCACCGCGCCCCCGGCGGGGGCGAGCGCACCGGAGCGAGCCACGGAAGCCGCCTCGTAGCCGCGTCGCAGCACCAACTCGGTCGCCCCGCGTGGCAGGCTGGCCTGGACCCGGCCCGTGCTGCCTCCCCGGAGCGCCCGTGCCGTCCGGCTGCCCCTGCCCCTGCACCCTTCGGAGGGACCGGATGCTCGACCTTCGGCTCGTGACCGTCAGCGACGACGGAGCGTCGCTGATCCTCGCCGACGAGAAGGGCGAGCAGTACGCCCTGCCCGTCGACGAGGCGCTCACGGCGGCCGTGCGCGGCGACCGCTCCCGGCTGGGCCAGCTGCAGATCGACACCGGGGAGCTGCGGCCGCGCGAGATCCAGACCCGCGTACGCGCCGGCGAGTCTCCCGAGGCGCTGTCCACCGAGACCGGGGTCGCGCTCGAGCGCGTGCGCCGCTACGCCGGGCCCGTCCTCGCCGAGCGCCAGCACGTGGCGGAGATGGCGCAACGCGCCGCCGCCCGTCGCGTAGGGGCTCCCGAGGGGCCGGCGTCCGTCCTCGTCGACGTCGTCACCGGCCGCCTGGAGGCCGCCGGGGTCGATCTGCGCTCGCTGCGCTGGGACGCGTGGCGGCGCGAGGACGGGCGCTGGACCGTCGAGGCCGCCCACGCGACCGCGCACGCCGTGGCCCTCGCCGCCGGCGCCGGCCCGTCCCGAGGGCGCTTCACGTTCGACGCCGCCACCCGAGCGGTCTCCCCCGACGACGAGCACGCCCGGTGGCTGCTCGGCGAGGAGCCCGTCCGGCGGCCCTTCGTCCCGCGCATCGCCGGCAGCGCCGACCCGGCCCTGCCGGTCGAGCCGGGCCTCACCGTTGACGACGTCGTCGACGCAGCCGAGCTGCTCGACGACGAGGCCGCCGCAGCCGTGCACGATGAGGACGGCGAGCCGACGGCCGACGCCGCCCCCGCCCCGGACGAGCCCGCCGACGACCCGGGCCGCCGCCGGGACCGTCGCGCCGGGCGGCGCGCACGGCGCGCGTCGGCCCAGTCGGACCGGCTGACCGGCAGCACCGACCGGCAGGCGCTGGCCGACGGCGTCAAGCCCGGGTCGCGAGCCTCGGTGCCCAGCTGGGACGAGATCCTCTTCGGCACCCGCCCCAAGGACTGAGCCGCCTCAACCACTGAGCCGCCCCAAGGACTGACCCGCCCGCCCGGCGTATCACAGGCCCCGCATCCCGGCTCTCCCCTCGCGGAGGGCGTCGGCAGCAGGCCGTCGCCGGGACGAGGAGGGCGGGCCGGTGGCGACGAGCACGGCGCTGGACGAGGCCGACGTCGCCGGGGCGTACCTCCTCGGCCGTCGCGGGACCGGGAAGCAGGCCCGGCTCGACGAGCTCGAGGCCGAGCTCCGTCGCGACGCGATCCGTCGGGGTGTGGCCGCACGGGCTCGCCGCAGGCAGCGGCTGCTCGTTCGCTGGGGGGCGTGACCGGCCCCATCCCGTGCTGAGGACGGCCCGCGAGCGGGAACGGGGGTTCCGCTCGCGGGCCGTCGTGCGTCCACGCCCCTACGCGCAGCCGACGGGGCGGCCCCGGCGCGGGAGCCGGGACGAGGGCGCGCGGGCTCCGCTCGGGACACGTGCCCCGGAAGGTGTGGCCAGCTTCCCCGCCGCCGCGGTGTATCAGCACCACCCCGGGCCGCTCCTCTGCTCAGACGGAAGGGCGATTTGGCCCTGGCGTCGCCACGATGCTCCTCGAGCACACACGACCAGCGCCGCGCGAGCGGCCGAAAGGGGCCGACGAGATGGTCGACCAGGGCCTCCGCCTCGAGCGGATCCTGCGCACGCACGACGAGTTCGTCGTCGTGGGCGAGGCGAGCGAGACCGCCGCGGTCGTGCGGCGCGACTCCCTCGTGGTCCCGCCGGCCGCCGCGGACCGCCTCACCTCGGCGCTGCAGCACCGCTACGCCGGAGGAGTCGACGACCTCGGCCACCTCGGCCTGGCCCGGGTGCGCGTGCGCGGCTTCGACCGCGGCGACCAGATCAGCGACTTCGTCCGCGAGCAGCAGCTGCCCGTACGCCCGGTGCACCTCATGCTCGGCGCCCCGTTCTACGGCGGGGGCCCGGCCGACAAGCCCCGTCCCATCCCGGCGCTGGCCGCCCCCGGCCCGCGCGCCGACGCGGCCGCCGGGGCCCCCGCCCCGGCCCGCGCGACGGTCGCGGTCCTGGACACGGGCATCTCCCGCAACCACCCGTGGTTCCCGGCGGACGTCTGGGAGCCGGTCGACGGGCTGGCGACGTGGGACGAGCTCGACGTCGACAACGACTACGCGCTCGACGCCCAGGCCGGGCACGGCACCGCGATCGCCGGCATCGTGCGCCGCGAGGCGCCGGACGCGGCCCTGCTGGTGGGCCGCGTCCTGGACTCGGCCGGCGTCAGCGACGAGGTGGCGGTGGCCGACGCGCTGAGCAAGCTGCGCGCCCACGCGGCGCGGACGGGCCGGCCGGTGGACGTGGTCAACCTCAGCCTGTCGTGCTACACCCACGACGACGAGCCCCCGCCCAGCGTCAGCCGCGAGATCGCGGCCTTCGGCCCCGGCACCGTCTTCGTCGCGGCGGCGGGCAACGCGTCCTCGCGGCGCCCGGCCTACCCGGCCGCGCTCGAGGACGTGATCGGCGTCGGCGCGCTCGACGAGGGCCGGCCCGCGGCCTTCTCCAACTCCGGCAGCTGGGTCGACGCCTGGGCGCCCGGCGCCCGGGTGGCGACGACGTTCGTGACGCGCCGGGACGACAGCGCGCTGCCCGGCCTCGACATCGACGAGAAGTGCCTCGCCGGCTACGTCGAGTGGAGCGGGACCTCGTTCGCCGCCCCGTACGTCGCCGGCGCGATCGCCGCCGCCCGGTCGGCCGGGCGGTCCCCGGCGCAGGCGAGGGCGCAGGCCCGCGCCCGGTTCCGGGAGCCGCAGCCGTGAGCGCCGCAGCCCCCGAGGTGCGCAGCACTACGCTGGCGCTGCCGTTGCTCCGCCGGAGGCCAATGCGGAGCGCCGAGCGACAAGGAGGGTCGGACGTGGCTGCACGTACCGTCGCCGAGCTCGTCCGGGCCGCTGCCGACGGGGACCAGGCGGCGTGGGACGAGATCGTCGAACGCTTCACCGGGCTGGTGTGGGGGGTCGCCCGCTCGCACCGGCTGAGCCCCGCCGACGCGTCGGACGTCTCGCAGACCGTGTGGCTCCGGCTGGTCGAGCACCTCGGCCGGCTGCGCGAGCCGGAGGCGCTGGCCGGGTGGATCGCCACCACAACGCGTCACGAGTGCCTGCGCACGCTGCGCGCGTCCGGCCGCGAGCTGCCCGACGAGGACCTGACCGGCGGGACCGGCCCCGAGCGCCCCGACACCGGGCCCGGCCCGGAGGCGACCGTGGTGGGCGCCGAGCGGCGCGCCCTGGTCTGGGAGGCGCTGGGCCGGCTGTCCCTGCGCTGCCGCACGCTGCTGCGCGCCCTGGCCACCTCGCCGGACGCCAGCTACACCGAGATCGCTGCTGCACTCGACATGCCCATCGGCAGCATCGGCCCCACCCGGGGCCGGTGCCTCCAGCACCTGCGCCGGGAGCTCGCCCCGACCGGCGCCCTTCTCGAGGACTGACCATGGCTGACAAAGACAAGGTCTCGTTGGACGACCTGGCCCTGCTCGCGCAGGTGCGTGCGGCCATCGAGGAGTACGACCCGGTCCCGCCGAACGTCCTGTCGGCGGCCAGGGCGAGCCTGACCTGGAGGACCGTCGACGCCGAGCTCGCCGAGCTCATCGAGGACAGTGCGCTCGCGACCGCGAGCGTGCGCAGCAGCGGGCCGCGCTCGCTGGTCTTCGAGTCGCCGGTCGCGACGGTCGTCGTCGAGGTCGAGCCGAAGAACGGCTCGCGGCGCCTCACCGGGCAGATCGTGCTGCCGCGGGCGGCGCAGGTCGAGGTGCGCCACGTGGGCGGCCGGACCGACGTCGAGGCCGACGCCCAGGGCCGCTTCGCGATCGAGAGCGTGCCGGCCGGGCGCCTGAGCCTGCTGTGCCGATTCGCCGAAGAGTCGCGTGACCTCGTGACGAGCTGGGTGACCGTCTGACAATCTGGCCCGGTGCCTGCAGCCGATCGCCTCTCCCGGGCCGAGCGACTGCTGACCGAGGTCATGGCGGACCCGCGTGGTGCGCTGGCGGCGGCCGACGAGCTGGTGGCCGAGCGAGGGAACGACGAGGCGGCCACGGTCGCTCTTCGCGTACGCGCACTGGCGCTGCGCGCCGTCGGTGACCTGACCAGCGCGCTCGCCACGCTGCGCAAGGCCGTCGCGCTCGCCGTCGAGCTCGGGACCGCTCGCCGCGCCGCCGAGGCGCGGATGAGCCTGGTCGTGCTGCTGGCCGAGGTCGGCAGCCTCGAGGGCGCGCTCGCCGAGGCCGACGCCGCGGCCCGGCACCTGGACGGCATCGACGCCAGCCGGCTGGAGGCCCAGCGCGGCCTGGTGCTGCAGCGGGCGGGGCGCAGCACCGAGGCCCTGGACTCCTACGCCCTCGCCCTGCCCGCGATCGAGGCGGCGGGCGACGTCGTCTGGGAGGCGCGCCTGCTGGGCAACCGCGGCGCGCTCTTCGCCTACCACGGCCGCTTCGAGGAGGCCCGGGTCGACCTGGAGCGGTCGATCTCGCTGGCCCGGCGCAACGGGCTCTTCATGCAGCTGCAGGGGTCGCTGCAGAACCTCGGGTTCGCCGCGATGCGCGCCGGTGACCTGCCGCGAGCGCTGCAGCTCTACGACGAGTCGGCCGCGATCCGCGACCGGTTCGGGCTGGCCAGTGCCGGCGAGGAGCTCGACCGGGCCGACGCGCTGCTGCTGGCCGGGCTGTCGGAGGAGGCTGTCGCCGCCGCCCGTGACGCGCTGACCGAGATCCTCGCCCGCGGCTTCAGCGTCGACGTCCCCGAGGCGCGGCTGATGCTGGCCCGGGCACTGCTCGTGGCCGGCGACGCCGAGGGCGCCCGCCGGCACGCGACCGAGGCCCGGCAGGAGTTCGACCAGCAGGGGCGCAAGCCGTGGTCGCGGCTGGCCCAGGTCATGGAGGTGCGCTCGCGCTGGGAGGCCGGCGAGCGTACGCCGCAGCTGCTGGACTCGGCCCGCTCGGCCGGCGACGACGCGATCGAGTCCGGCTGGCAGGTCGCGGCCGCCGAGGCCCGGCTGGTGGCCGGCCGGGTCGCGCTCGCCCTCGAGCAGTGGGACGCGGCCGACGAGATCCTCGGCCAGGTCGCGGCCCGGCGGGACAAGGGCCCGGCGACGATCCGGGTCAACGGGTGGCACGCGGAGGCGTTCCGCCGGCACCTGCGCGGCGACCGGCCGGGCACGTTCGAGGCCCTGCGCGAGGGCCTGCACGCGCTCTCGGAGGACATCGCCGCGTACGGCGCGACCGACCTGCGCGCGTCGGCGGCCACCCGCGGGACCGAGCTGGCCCGGCTCGGGGTGCAGCTGTGCGCGGAGGACGAGTCGGCCGAGGGCGTCCTGGAGTGGTCGGAGTCCTGGCGGGCGGGCGCGCTGCGCCAGCGCCCGGTGCGCCCGCCGAGCGACGAGGAGCTCGCCGCCGACCTGGCCGCCCTGCGCCGCGTCGTGGGCGAGATCCACGACCTCGGCCTGGCCGACCAGGACACCGAGGAGCTGTTCGCCGAGCGGGAGCGGCTGGAGAAGGCCGTGCGCGACCGCAGCCGGCACGCGCGCGGGTCCTACGCGGCGCCGCCGCCGTTCGACCTCGGTCAGCTGACGTCGGCCCTCGGCAAGCGGGCGTTCGTGGAGTACCTGCGCGACGGCGACGACCTGCTGGCCGTCTCGCTCGTCGACGGCGAGGCGCGGCTGCACCGGCTGGGGCAGTACCTCGACACGACCCGCGAGCTGGAGTCGCTGCGCTTCGCGCTCAACCGCCTCGCCCGCGGCACCGGCTCGCCGATCCTGCTCGAGACCGCCGCGGACACCCGCCGCTACGCCGCGGACATGCTCGAGGCCCTGCTCCTGCAGCCGCTGCACGACCGCATCGGCGACCGTGAGCTCGTCGTGGTGCCCACGGGGATCCTGCACGCGCTCCCGTGGGCGGTCCTGCCCTCCTGCGCCCACCGGGCGGTGACCGTGGCCCCGTCCGCCCGCGTGTGGTTGAGCGCGGCCACGGCCGCGCCGCCGCCGGACTCCCCCGCCCAGGTGCTGCTGGCTGCCGGGCCCCGGCTCGAGCACGCCGCGGAGGAGGTGCGCTCGCTCCACTCGGGCTACCCGTCGGCCCGGGTGCTGCTCGGCGCCGACGCGACCGCCGAGGCGGTCCTGGAGGGGCTGGACGGCGCGGACGTCGCGCACGTCGTGGCCCACGGCCGCTTCCGCCTGGACAACCCGCTGTTCTCCTGCCTCGAGCTGGCCGACGGGCCGCTCACGGTCTACGACCTGGAGGGGCTGCGCCGCGCGCCACGCCGGCTGGTGCTCTCGGCCTGCGACTCCGCGCTCGCCGAGGTGCGCGCCGGCGACGAGCTGATGGGGCTGGCCAGCGCGGTCCTCGCGCTCGGCACGCAGACACTGGTCGCGGCGACCTGCCTGGTCGACGACGAGGGGACCCGCAAGCTCATGGAGTTCTTCCACGAGCGGCTCTGCGCCGGCGACTCCCCGGCGCGCGCCCTGGCCGACGCCACGTCGGCGACAGGCGTCGACGGGTTCGTCTGCTTCGGCGTGGGCTGAGCCGCACCCCATCGCAGCGGCCGCCCGCCGGCCGCCGGGACGGCGGCGGGTGGACGAGCGGAGGCCCCCGTGCAGGCGGTGGACCCGGCCACCGCCCCAGCGCTCAGCGCCCTCGCGCTCGACGAGCCTGGTGCGGCGGCAGGAAGCTAGAGCTGCACCACGAACGGCGTGGTCGTCGGCTGCTGCGAGCCGCCAGCCGGCTCGTTGGAGACGGCGATGGCCGTGGCGTCGCCCAGGTCAGGCAGGAAGAACCTGCCGTCGGTGCCCGGCACGAGGCCGGACGGGCGAGGGTCGCCGCCGGCAGGGATGACCCACAGCTCCCACTGGCGGCCGGCTCCCGGCGAGGCGGCGTCCCGGACCTCGACCACGGCGGCGCCGCCGGCCGTCGCGTAGGCCAGCTCACCCCCGGACGGCAGCGCGACGACCTGCGGTGTGGTGCGCAGCAGCTCGGCCGCCTCGTCCAGCCGGCGCTCCTGCGCCTCGATTCGCTGGGTCTTGTCCGAGATGCTTTGCTGCTGCACGACGACGGTGGTGCCGAGCGCGAGCACGAGCACCACGGCCGCCGCGGCCGCGAGCCACTGCAGGACGGGACGGCGCCGCCGCAGCGGTGTGACCACGGGCGGCACCTGCCTCGTCCGCCCCACGCGCTCGAGCACGGCCGCACGCAGGCGCGGCGGCGGCGCGATGCTCCCGGCGCTCAGCGCGAGCTGCGCCGCCGCCTCCTGCAGTGCGGCGACCTCGGCACGGCAGTCGGCACAGCTGGCGAGGTGCGCCTCGAACGCCGCCCGCTCGTCCGGCTCGAGGGCGTCGAGCGCGGCGGCGCCGGCAAGGCTGTGGAGGTCTTCGGCCACGGTCACACCCTTGATTCGAGGCAGTCGCGCAACCGGATCAGTCCGTCCCTCATTCTCGCCTTGATGGTCCCCAGCGGCGCGGCCAGCACCTCCGCCACCTGGCGATAGGTGTAGCCCTTCCAGTAGGCGAGCTGGATCGCCTCGTTCTGCAGCTCGGACAGGCTCTGCAGGCAGTCGCGCACCGCGGCGTGCTCGAGGCGCGTCTCGACCTGCTCGGCCACCTCGTCGTGCGGCGTCTGGACGTCACGCACCCCCGCGCGCTCCTCGCGCTCGCCCGCGGCCTGCTCACTGCGTACGCGGTCCACCGCCCGCCGGTGCGTGATCGTGAGCACCCAGGACAGCACCCCGCCGCGGGAGGCGTCGTAGCGCGGCGCCGAGCGCCAGACGTCGAGCATGGCCTCCTGGGCGATCTCCTCGGCCTGCGCGACGTCGCGGAGCACGCGGGTCGCGACCGCGAGGACGCGCGGCGCGACGGCGTCGTAGAGCGCGGCGAACGCGCCCTCGTCCCCGAGCGCGACCCGGTCGATCATCTCCTCGAGGGTGAGCGGGGCCCCGGCGATCGTGGGCGGGCCGTCAGCGGTCACGGGTGCCTCACCTCGACTGCGCCGCGGGGAACGGCAAGGGCTCGGGCGAGAGCACGGCGGTGCCGCCGCGGGCCGCGGTGATCCCGCGCAGGTGGTGCCGCCGGCAGAGCACCTCGTAGCCCACGACCGGCTCGACCTCGGTCGCGACGGGCGCGCCCGGGGCCGTGTCGCCGACCACGACCTGCTCGCCCTCGACGACCATCACCCCGCCCACCGTCCGGGCGTTGTGGGTGCCGCGGCGCCCGCACCAGCAGAGCGCCTCGACCTGCAGGGTCTCCACCCGGTCGGCCAGCTCGAGCAGGCGCTGGGAGCCGGGGAACAGGCGCGTGCGGAAGTCGGTGGTCAGGCCGAAGGCGAAGACGTCGAGCGCCAGGTCGTCCACCACGCGGGCCAGCTGCTCGACCTGCTCGCCGGTGTAGAACATGGCCTCGTCGCAGATGAGGTAGTCGATCCGCGCGCCGCCGGAGAGCTCCTGCACGAGCAGCTGCCGGAAGTCCAGCTCGGGCGTGACCTCGGTCGCCGCGACCATGAGGCCGAGCCGGCTGGAGAGCCGGCCTTCTCCCGCGCGGTCGTGGGCGGTGAAGACGCGCCCGGCTCGGCCGCGGGCGCGGTGGTTGTGGTCGATCTGCATCGCGAGCGTGGACTTGCCGCAGTCCATCGTGCCGGTGAAGAAGACGAGCTCTGCCATGGCGAGGTCACCCGGCCAGGACGGGGAGCAGCGGGACCGTCTGCTCCGCGGACGTGAGGGACCCGTGCAGGCCGACGAGCCGGGCCTCGACCGGGTCCTGCGCGGAGGCCAGGACGGCGGACCTGCCGCGCGCGGCCGCGACGACGTCTCCGATCAGGGGGCGCACCCGGGGGTGGACGTCGCCGAACCAGCCCCGCGCGATGGCCTCCTCGCCGGACAGCACCCACGCGGCGTCGCCCAGGACCTCCGCCCACGTCGCGCACACGTCCTGCGCCGCGCCGGGCTCGGTGTAGACGTGCCGGGCCCGCGCCTCGCCGCCGAGCAGGGCGACGCCGTCGCGCAGCTCGGGGGTGGTGTCGACGTCGACGCTGCAGCCCCGGTCCACGTCCACCATCCCGTGGTCCGCCGTGACCAGCAGCGACGTGCCGGCGGGGAGCCGCTCGGCGATCTGCTCGGCGAGGCGGTCCACGTGCTCGAGCTGGAGCAGCCACGCCTGCGACGCAGCGCCCGCGGCGTGCCCGGTCGCGTCGAGGTCGCCGTAGTAGGCGTAGACGAGCGAGCGCGGCGCGGCCTCCAGCGCCTGCACGGCGGCCATGACGCGCTCGCCCGCGGTCTCGGCGGCGCGCAGCGTCGCGCCACGCAGGGCCGCCTCGGTCAGGCCGCTGCCGCGGAAGCTGCGGGAGACCACGACCGAGCAGTCCACCCCGGCGGCGGCCGCGCGCTCGAAGGCGGTGGGCTCGGGCTGCCAGGCGCGGGGGTCCGCCTCGTCGCGCCAGCGCAGCAGGCTGAGCAGCCGCCGGCTGCCGGCCCGCTCGGGGTCCGGGATCGCGACGTTCAGGCCGACCAGGCCGTGGGCGCCGGGCGGCAGCCCGGTCCCGAGCGAGGACACGCTGGTCGCGGTCGTCGAGGGGAACCCGGCCTGCAGGGTGCGGCCGCGCTCACGCAGGCCGGTCAGGAACGGGGCGTGCGCGGCCGCACCGGCCAGCAGCTCGTCGCCCAGCCCGTCGACGAGCAGGACGCACACCCGCCGCTGCGGGCCGAGGCCGAGCGTGTCCACCGCGTCGGGGACGCCGAGCCCGGCCAGCACCGACGGCAGGACGTCGGACAGCGTCCCGGAGCCGTACGGCGGGGCCGGCGGGTACGCGCCGGCCCCGGCGCGCGCGGGGTCGGAACCCGCAGAA
>NZ_JAANNP010000003.1:0-76582 GCF_011250635.1 Motilibacter deserti | reverse complement strand
TCGGAGCTCGCAGCGTCGGAGCTCGCAGCGTCGGAGCTCGCGGGACCGGTCGGGGCCACCGCCGGGGTCAGTGCCGCACCGCGGTCGCGGTCGCGGCCGACAGCGCGCGGGCGAACTCCAGAGCCTGCCCGACGGCGTCCGGGCCGTCGGCGGCGGCGCTGACGCGCAGCGGCAGGTCGTCGGCGGTCGCGGTGCCGGTGTAGCCGTGGTCGGCCTCGCACTCCGGGTCAGAGCACGACGCCGGCTCCAGGTCGAGCCGGCTCACCGCGCCCCAGCCGACCGTCAGGGTGACCTCGTGCGGGAGCGTCCCGGGCAGGTGCCGGGCCGGGTCGGGCACGACACGGGTGACGACCACGCTGCGGACCGCGGAGATCGGGACGGCCTCGGTCGAGGTCGTCGCCACGGGCGCGCTGCCGCCGGGCTCGGTCGAGTCGTCGGTGTGGCCGACCAGGAGCCGGGTCGGGGTGAGCACGAGGACGGTGACGTGGCGGCGTACCTCCTCGCCGTCGAACGTCGTCTCCTGGTGCACGAGGTAGCTCTTGATCGACTCGCCCGCGAGCGACGTCTCGACCGCCTCGGCCACGAGGTCGGGGTAGTAGCCGGCGCGATCGATGCGCTCGCGCAGGCCCTCCAGGGACCGGGTGTCCGCCATGGCCCCATCCTCGCACCGGGCGCGCCGCGCGTCCTGCAGTGGGCGGTGCCGCTGCCCCGATCGGCGGGCTACTCCAGCCGGCGCGGCCCGGCGTCCTCGCGCCCTGAGGGTCGCGACACCCAGACGGCGGCCCGGACGACCGTCAGCCCGGTCGGGCCGGCGAGGACGGGGTCGAGCACCAGCTCGTGGACCTCGGGGACGTCGTCGACCAGCCGCGCGACGCGCAGCAGCAGCTCCTCGATCGCCCCGAGGTCGACGGGGTCGGCGCCGCGGTAGCCGGTCAGCAGCGGCAGCGCCCGGATCGAGCGGACCATGTCGGCCACGTCCACGTCCGTCACCGGCGGGAAGCGGTAGGACCGGTCGCCGAGCACCTCGGTGGCGACCCCGCCGACGCCGAACGTCACGACCGGCCCGAACAGCGCGTCCTCGAGCGCGGTGACGACGACGGGCACGCCGGTGGGGGCCATCCGCTGCACCATCGCGTCGCGCACGGCCTCCTCGCCGAGCGTCAGCCGCAGCTCGGTCCAGGCCCGGACGAGCGCGGTCGCGTCGCCGAGGTCGAGCCGGACGTCGCTGAGGTCGGGGCGGTTGCGCAGCCCGGGGACGGCCGTCTTGAGCACGACCGGGTAGCCCAGCTCGCGGGCCGCGGTCACGGCCTCGCCGACCGTGCTGACGAACACCGATGGCTCGACCTCGACGCCGTACGCCCGGAGCAGGTCCTCGGCGTCGGCGTAGGACAGCCGCAGCGGCGGGGCGTCCTCGGGGTGGCCGGCCAGCCGCTCCTCCACGAGCGCCCGGGCCGCCTCGCAGTCCAGGTGCGGCAGGTCCGGGACCGTCCCCTGCGGCCGGCGCCGCCAGGCCGCGTAGCGCGAGGCGGCGACGAGCGCCCGGACGGCCTCCTCCGGGGTCGGGTACGACGGCACCGAGCCGCGCGGCGGCATCGTCCCGTCCGGGGTGGCCCGCAGCTGCTCCGGGACGCCGCGGATGCCGAGGAACGTCGACACCACCGTCTTGCCCGAGGCCTGGGCCAGCTCGCCGAGCACCTTCGCCACGTCCTGCCCCGGCGTCACGAGCGGCGGGATGAACACCGCCACGACGCTGTCGACCTGGGGGTCGGCGAAGACGCCGGCCAGCGCGGCGGCGAACTCCTCCGCGGTGGCCTCCGGGCGTACGGACCGGGGGCGGCCGGCGAGCGTCATGCGCCACGACTGCACGGCGTCGACCGCGAGCAGGTTGAGCGCGTCGGAGTTGCCGACCACCGCGACCCGGTCCCCGGAGGGCAGCGGCTGGGTGGCGACGAGCTGGCCGACGTCGAAGAGCTGGCCGAGGGTGTCGACGCGGATCACGCCGGCCTGCCGGAAGAGCGCGCTGACCGCCTCGCGCGGGAGCCGGCTGTCGCGCAGCGTGTGGCCGACGGGGACGCCCTGGGAGGACTGGCCGGTGCGCAGCGCGACGAGTGGCTTGCGCCGGGCCACCCGCCGGGCGAGCCGGGTGAACTTGCGCGGGTTGCCGATCGACTCCATGTAGAGCAGGACCGCGGCGGTGGCCGGGTCCTCCTGCCAGTACTGCAGCAGGTCGTTGCCCGACACGTCGGCCCGGTTGCCCGCGGAGACGAAGGTCGACATGCCGAGGCCGCGGGCGGCCGCGCCGTCGAGGATGGCGACGCCGAGGGCGCCCGACTGGCTGAACATGCCGATCCGGCCGGTGGCCGGCGGCACGGGCGCGAGCGAGGCGTTGAGCCGGACCAGCGGGTCGGTGTTGACCACCCCGAACGACCCCGGGCCGATGACCCGCATCCCGTTGGCCCGGGCGAGCCGGACCAGCTCGCGCTGGCGCTCGAGGCCCTCCTCGGTGCCCTTCTCGGCGAACCCGACGCTGAGCACGATCAGCCCGACGACGCCCTTGGCCGCGCAGTCGAGCACGACCCGGGTGACGGCCTCGGCGGGCACGGCGACGATCGCGAGGTCGACCTCGTCGGGGATGTCGACCACGGAGGCGTATGCCTGGTGGCCGGCGACCTCGTCGGCGCCGGGGTTCACCACGTAGACCTGGCCGGCGTAGCCCGCGGCCTCGAGGTTGCGCAGCACGGTGCGGCCGACCGTGCGGTAGGCCCGGCTCGCCCCGATCACGGCCACGCCGGACGGGCGCAGCAGCCGCTCGATAGAGCGCGCCTCGGCGCGGTGCTCGCGGGCGCGGGCGACCTGCAGTGAGGTGTCGGTCGGCTCGATGCCGAACTCCACCGACACGATGCCGTCGTCGTAGTCGCGGCGGACGGTGTAGCCCGCCTCCTCGAAGACCGCGATCATCCGCGCGTTCGCCGGCAGCACCTCGGCGACGAACCGCTCGATCCCGCGCTCGCGGGCGGCCGCGGCGATGTGCTCGAGCAGCACGCTGCCGAGCCCGCGCCCCTGGTGGGCGTCGGAGATGTTGAAGGCGACCTCGGCCTCGCTGCCGTCCAACCGGTCGTAGCGGACCACGCCGACGATGTCGTCACCGATCGTCGCCACGAACGCGACCCGGTCGACGTGGTCGACGTGGGTGAACCGGTGCACGTCCCGGTCGGTGAGGCGGGGGTACGCGGCGAAGAACCGGAAGTAGACCGACTCCTCGGACTGGGCGTTGTGGAAGGCGTGCAGCCGGTCCGCGTCGTCAGGGCGGATCGGGCGCAAGTGGGCCGTGCCACCGTCCTTGAGCAGGACGTCGGCCTCCCAGTGAGACGGGTACGGCGCCTCTGCTTGAGACGGCTCCACCGCTCCCCCTGCCCTTCCGGTCGTACGCACGCCTGCCGCGACACAGCCGCCCCGGCGCCGGCGTCAACGCTACCGAGCCGCGCAGCTGGGAGAATGGGCGCGTCACCAGCGAAGGGAAGCTTGGCGCGCATGGCTCGCGGTACCCGTACACCTCCTCCCCCGGCGGACGACGTCCCCGAGCGGATCCTCGACATCGACGTGGCCGAGGAGATGCAGGGCTCGTTCCTCGAGTACGCCTACAGCGTCATCTACAGCCGCGCCCTGCCCGATGCGCGGGACGGGCTCAAGCCGGTCCACCGGCGCATCCTCTACTCCATGCGCGAGATGGGCCTGCGCCCGGACCGCGGCCACGTCAAGTCCGCCCGCGTGGTGGGCGAGGTCATGGGCAAGCTGCACCCGCACGGCGACAGCGCGATCTACGACGCGCTGGTGCGCATGGCGCAGCCGTTCTCGATGCGGCTGCCGCCGATCGACGGGCACGGCAACTTCGGCTCGCCAGACGCCGGCCCGGCGGCCATGCGCTACACCGAGTGCCGCCCGTCGCTGGCCGCGACCCTGCTCACGGACGGCATCGACGAGGACACCGTCGACTTCGGGCCGAACTACGACGGCCAGGAGCAGGAGCCGCTCGTCCTGCCGGCGGCGTTCCCGAACCTGCTGGTGAACGGGTCGTCCGGCATCGCCGTCGGCATGGCGACCAACATGGCCCCGCACAACCTCGGCGAGGTCATCGCCGCGGCGCGACACCTGCTCGCGCACCCGAACGCGACCCTCGACGACCTCATGCGGTTCGTCCCCGGCCCGGACCTGCCCACCGGCGGCCGGATCGTCGGGCTGGAGGGCATCCGCGACGCGTACGAGACGGGGCGCGGGTCCTTCCGCACCCGGGCCACGGTCTCGATCGAGAGCGTCACGCCGCGTCGCAAGGCGATCGTCGCGACCGAGCTGCCGTGGGGCGTCGGCGCCGAGCGGATCATCGAGAAGGTCAAGGACCTCGTCACCGCGAAGAAGCTGCAGGGCATCGCGGACATCAAGGACTACGCCGACGCGAACAGCCCGACGCGGCTGGTCATCGAGGTCAAGAACGGGTTCGTCCCCGAGGCGGTGCTCGAGCAGCTCTACAAGCTCACGCCGATGGAGGAGTCGTTCGGCGTCAACGCCGTCGCGCTCGTCGACGGCCAGCCGCGCACGCTCGGCCTCAAGGACCTGCTCCAGGTCTACATCGACCACCGGATCGTCGTCGTGCGGCGCCGGTCGGAGTACCGCCGCCGCAAGAAGGCCGAGCGGCTGCACCTGGTCGAGGGCATGCTCATCGCGATCGTCGACATCGACGAGGTCATCGCGATCGTCCGGTCCTCCGACGACACCGGTCAGGCGCGCTCGCGCCTCATGCAGGTCTTCGACCTTTCCGAGGTGCAGGCGAACTACATCCTCGACATGCCGCTGCGCCGGCTGACCCGGTTCTCCCGGCTCGAGCTGGAGCAGGAGCGCGACGAGCTGACCGCCGACATCGCGGCGCTCGACGAGATCCTGGGTGACGAGCGCAAGCTGCGCAAGGTCGTCTCGGGAGAGCTGGCCGACGTGGCGAAGGCGCACGGCACCCCGCGCCGGACCGTGCTGCTGGAGTCCTCGGGCGTCGCGTCCACCGCGGCGGTCCCGCTCGAGGTCGCCGACGACCCCTGCTTCGTGCTGCTCTCGACCACCGGGCTGCTGGCGCGTACGACGTCGGCGGAGCCGCTGCCGGCCGAGGGGGAGCGGGCGCGGCACGACGCGGTCGTGTCGGCCGTACGCTCCACGGCCCGCGGCGAGGTCGGCGTGGTCACCTCGGCCGGGCGGCTGCTGAAGCTGCCGGTGCTCGACCTGCCGGCGCTGCCGCCGACCGCCGGGCCGCCCGCGCTGTCGGGCGGCGTGCCGGTGTCGGAGCTGCTGGCGCTCGAGGCGCACGAGCGGGCCCTGGCCCTGTGCACGGTGTCGCCGGAGTCCCAGGGCCTCGCGCTCGGCACCGCGCGCGGGGTCGTCAAGCGCGTCGTGCCGGAGTACCCCGCGACCCAGGACTCGTTCCCCGTGGTCCGGCTGGAGGACGGCGACTCGGTCGTGGGCGCGGTCGAGCTGGTGACCGGCGAGGAGGACCTGGTCTTCGTCACCACCGACGCCCAGCTGCTGCGCTTCGAGGCCTCGGCCGTACGCCCGCAGGGCCGGGCGGGTGGCGGGATCGCCGGCGTCCGGCTGGACGCGAAGGCGAGCGTGCTGTTCTTCGGCGCGGTCGAGCCGGGGGCCGACGCGGTGGTGGTGACCGTGGCCGGCTCGTCCGGCGCGCTGCCCGGGACCGGGGGCACGGTCAAGGTCGCGCCCTACTCCGAGTACCCCGCCAAGGGCCGCGCGACCGGTGGCGTCCGGGCCCACCGCTTCCTGCGCGGTGAGGACGCCCTCGTCCTGGCCTGGGTCGGTGCGGCCCCCGCCCGCGGTGCGGCCGAGACGGGGATGCCGGTGGAGCTGCCGGAGGCGAACGGCAAGCGCGACGGGTCCGGCGTCCCGGTGGCCCAGCCCCTCGTGGCCGTTGCCGGGCCTCCGCTGGGCGCCGGGGCCTGATCGGGCGGCGCGTGCCGGGGTGCTGCCCCGGCACGCGCGCCCGCCGAGCCACGGGCGGGCGTCCCGTTGGGCGGGCCGCCTGATCGAATGGCGAAGGCTCACCCTGGATCTTCCGTTTCGCGGTACACAAGGGGCGTCGATGCGCTTTGCGCCGATTTCTCGACGCGCATGAGGGGGCCTGTTGGATCCGCCTTCCCCGCACGAGGGTGACCGCGGCGGCGCGCGCAGCCCCCTCGTCCCGCACGCGAAGCTCCGGCCGCCGGCCGCCACGGGCCTGCGGCGCGGGCGGCTCGACCGCGTGCTCCAGGCGGCGTGGCAGCACCCGCTGACGCTGGTGTGGGGGCCGGCCGGCTCCGGCAAGACGACGCTGCTCGCGCAGTTCGCGGCGGCCGTCGAGGACCCGATCGTCTGGTACCGCCTGGACGCCGAGGACACCGACCCCTCGGTGCTCCTGGCCCACCTGGGCATCGCCTTCGCGTCCGCGCTGGACAACGGCGCCGACGGGCCCGGCCCCCGCCGCACGTGGTCGAGCCTGGAGGAGGCCGTCGAGGAGCTCGACCGGGCCGCGCTGGACCGCGGGCTGCTGCTCCTCGACGACCTCGACGCGGTGTACGGCACGGACTCCGAGCGGCTGCTCGACCGGCTCATCGACTACGCGCCCCGATGGCTCGGCCTCGTGGCCGCCTCCCGTCGGCTCCCGCAGTGGAACCTGTCCCGGCGCCGGGTGTCCGGGCAGCTGCTGGAGGTCTCCCAAGAGCAGCTGCGCTTCCGCGCCTCGGAGGTGGAGCAGCTCTACCGCGACCTGTACGGCGTCCGGCTGCCGCCCGAGGACCTCGCCCAGCTCGCCCGCCAGACCGAGGGCTGGGCCGCCGCCCTGCAGCTGTTCCACCTCGCGACGCGCAACCAGCCTCCCGAGGACCGGCAGGCGATGCTGGCCGGGCTGCCGACGAGGCTGCGCTCCGTGCGCGAGTACCTCGCGCAGAACGTTCTGCGCCACCTGCCGGCGCAGCTGCGCAATTTCCTCGTCGAGACCGCCGTGCTCGGGCGCCTCACCGAGACCCTCTGCGACCAGTTCCTCGGCCGGACGGGGAGCCTCGCCGTGCTCGAGGAGCTCGAGCAGCGCCAGATCTTCATCCTGCGCCTCGAGGACGGAGCGAGCTTCCGCTATCACGAGATCCTGCGCCGCTACCTCGAAGGCGTGCTGCTGGACACCGTCGGCGAGCAGGGCGTGCGCGAGCGCTTCCTGCGCGCCGGCCAGCTGCTCGAGGGCGAGGGGTACGTCGGGGACGCGCTCACCGCGTACTGCCGCTGCGCGCACTGGGAGGGCGCGCGGCGCCTGTCGCACGACGCCCAGCCGGGTGACGACGCCGCCTCCGAGGCGGCTCCCGCCTCCCTCGTCGACAGCGACCCCTGGGTGGCGCTCAACGTCGCCCGGCAGCGCGTGCTGCTCGGGCAGTGGAACGGCGCTCTGGGGTCGTACCGGCGGGCGGAGGCGCTCTTCGGGGGCACGTCGGCAGCGGCGCTGTGCCGGCGCGAGGCGGTGTCCCTGTCGGCCTGGACCTCGCGGGTCGCGCTGACCGGGCCGGACTGGACTGGGCGGCTGCGCCGCGCGCTGGTGGCGGACCCCTCCGCGGCGGCATCGACCCTGCCCGCCCAGCCCACGCCCGGCGACCTCGTGGCCGCCGCCTGCGGGTCGCTGCTGGCCGGGTCGGCGGAGGAGGCGCTCGCCCTGCTGGCCCGACTGGCCCCGGAGCCGAGGACGGGCGTGGGCGCGGCCGTAGTCCTGCTGCGCGCCGTCGCCGCGGCCTTCCTGCCCGGCGCTCCGGCCGACCCGTCCCTCGTGGAGCGCCCGGCCGGCCTGGACCCGGAGGCCACCCCCTGGATCGCGCGGCTCGGGCGGGCCGCGACCGCGCTCTCCGCGACGCCCGCGGGCATCGAGGACGCCCGGGCGGAGGCGGAGCGGCTCGAGGCCGACGGCGACGAGTGGGGCAGCGCGCTCGCGCACTACTGGCTCGGCCGCGGACTCGCGGGCGCGGGGCGCCCCGTCGGCCCCCACTTCCTCCTCGCCCGCGACCGGTTCCTCCGGCTGGACGCCCCGGTGCTGGCGCTGTGGGCGCAGGCCGGGCACGCGCTGAGCGTCGACGGCCCCGCCGCGCGGTCGGCCGCCGAAGAGGTCGAGCGGCTCGCGCACCGGCTGCGCGTGCACGCGGCCGCCGTGGTCTCGGCCGGTCGCGGGAGCATCCCGGCCACCCGCCGGCCGGTGCCCGGTGCGGTGCCGCACGCTCCGGAGCGCCGCGTCGTCGTGCGCTGCCTGGGCGGCTTCGAGCTCTCGGTCGACGGCCGCACCCTCGACGTCGTCGAGCTCAAACCGCGGGCCCGGTCCGTGCTCCGCCTGCTGTGCGCGCAGGCCGACCACGGGGTCCATGTCGAGACGCTCCTCGACGCGCTCTGGCCGGACCTGGAGCCCGCGCCGGGCAAGCGCAGCCTGCAGGTCGCCGTCTCCTCGGTGCGGAGGGCGCTGCTCGAGGTCGCGGGAGCGGGTGCCGACGCGTGGCTGCGCCGCGACGGGGAGGCCTACCGCCTCCTGCTGCCGGCAGGCGCGGAGGTCGACGTCGTGCGCTTCACGCAGCTGGCGGCGCATGCCCGAACGGTGGACGCCCCGCCGCAGCGCCGGCGGGAGAGCCTGCAGGCGGCGGTGGCGGCGTACGCCGGGGACCTGCTGCCCGAGGAGGGGCCGGTCGACTGGGTCGTCGAACGGCGCCGCCAGCTCCAGGCGGAGGCGACCGCGCTGTCCCGGGCGCTCGTCGCGGCCTGTCTCCAGCTGGGCGACGTCCCCGGCGCGGTCGACGCCTGCGAGCGCGGCCTCGAGATCGACCGCTACGACGACGCGCTCTGGCGGTCGCTCATCGCCGGCCGGGAGGAGCTCGGCGACCCCGCGGGCCTGGCGCGCGCCCGGGCGGGCTACGCGCACGTGCTGGCCGACCTCGGGATACCTGGCCCGTCCGCCCCCGTGGCGGGCAGCGGCCGCCCGAAGGGGCAGGAGCCCGCCCCCGAGGCCGCCCGGAAGCCGCACGAGGCCGGGCGGCCCTGGGACGGGCGGGCCGCGCCGTGCCTAGATGAGCCCCTCGCGGACCGCGTACGCGACGGCGTGGGAGCGGTTCCGCAGCTGCAGCCGTGACGTCACGTCGTGGATGATGCTCTTGACCGTGCGCTCGGAGTAGGACAGCCGGACCGCGATCTCGGTCGTGTCGAAGCCGTCCGCGAGCATGGCGAGGACCGCCACCTCGCGGTCGCTGAACCCGTTGAGGCGCACCCCGCGCGGAGTGAGCACCTGGCGCTGCAGCTGGCCGACGTGCCGCAGCAGCCGGCCGACGATGTCGTCGGGCACGCGGCACTCCCCCTTGGCGGCCGCGCCGATGGCGAGCGCGAGAGCCTGCGGCGTCACGTCGCTGCGCCGGACCAGGCTCCCCGCCCCGGCCTCCGCGGCCCGGATCACGCTGGACTCCTCCAGCCGCGACGCGACGACGACGACCTGGTGGCCGCGGGCGCGCATCGTGCGCACGAGGGCGACGCACGCCTCGTCGACCTCGTCGACCGCCAGGACCGCGACGACGGTCGCGGCCGCCGGCACCTCCGGCAGCCGGGCCGCGTCCACGAGCACCATGTCCGGCCGCCCCGCCAGCTGGCCGACCAGCCCGTACCTCGACACCTGATCCTCGGCCTGGACGTACACCGACACCTGCCCGCTCATGACGCCCCCCTCACTCTCGCCGACCGCCGTCGTCGGCTCGTGCCGGACAGGAGACACCGGGGCGCTCTTCGGGGGCTGAACGTGCGCTCAACGCCGGCTCAACGGCCACCTGCGGACGTGCGCGAAGAGCCGGTTCCGCGCCCTTTCGGGCAGCGCAGTGCGCCCGAACGGCTTCCTCCACGGCCGTGCCACGGCCGGCCTCGGCGCCCTAGCGTGAGCCGTGCCGGCCGCGCGAGGCGTCGCCGGCCTACGGGCACTCCCGGCGGCTTCGAGGTGCAGGCGTGATCCAGGACGTGGACGAGTCGCTCCGCGCGATGATCCGGCAGGAGCTCTCCGACGACAGCCAGATCGACGTCGTCTTCGACGCGCCGACGACCGACTGGGCGGCCCGGCGCAACGCGCCCACCGTCGACGTCTACCTCTACGACGTCCGCGAGGACCTGCGCCGGCGCCAGGTCGGGATCGTGGACCTGGCCGGGCAGGTGTCGGACGTGCGGCGCACCGTCGCCCGCCGGCAGCCTCCGCGGTTCTTCAAGCTCTCCTACCTGCTCACCGCGTGGACCCAGCGGCCCGAGGACGAGCACCGGCTGCTCTCCTCGATGCTGCACTGCTTCCTGCGGCACGACCACGTCCCGCTCGAGCTGATGACCGGCTCGCTGCAGGGCTCGGGCGTACCGCTCGGGCTCACGCTCGCGATCCCGCCGCCGGAGGACCGGGCGCTCTCGGACGTATGGTCCGCGCTCGGCGGTGAGCTCAAGCCCTCCCTGGACCTCGTCGTGATCGTCCCCGTCGACCTGGACCGGACGGCCGCGGCCGCTCCTCCGGTCACCGAGCCGCCGCAGGTGTCCCTCTCCCAGGGGGTGGCCGCCGCGGGACCGCGTACGTCCGACCTGTCCGAGCGGGTCCGCGAGGCCCGGCTGCGGCGCCGTCGGGAGTCCCCCGGGACGGTGCCACGGCGGTGACGGACTCCTCGCTGGCCCACCTGGCGGCGCACCTCGCCGCCCTCGTCGAGCGCGTCCGGCTGCTGGTGCAGGCACGGCGAAGCGTGGACCCGGCGCCCGACGACCCGTTCCGCGGGCTCTACGTCACGGACGAGCACGCGGACCTGCTGCTGCGCCGTCCGGACCTGCCCGGCCGGATCGAGCCGGGGCCTGCCCGGCCCGCTCCGGGCGACCGTAAAACCCCTTCGGCGGAGGCGGCGGACCGGGCGGAGGCCGCGGGCGAGCGGCTGCGCCTGCGCGACCTGTGCCGCGGGTTCGACCTGGACGGGGTGGACCGGGACATCCTGCTCATCGCGCTCGGGCCCGACCTGGACCCGCGGCTCGAGCAGCTCTACGGCTACCTGCACGACGACGTCACGCGCCGGCGGGCCGGCGTCGGGCTGGCGCTGGAACTCGCCGGGCTGTCGCCGCTGGCCGGGGCGGACCGGCGCCGCGTCGTCCGTGGGCCGCTCGCCCGGGGCGCTCTGCTCGAAGTGGCGGAGGAGGAGCGCCCGTTCCTGACCCGGTCGCTGCGCGTGCCCGACCGCGTGACGGCGCACCTGCTGGGCGACGACACCCCGGACCCCGTCGTCGAGCCGTTCCTGCTGTCGGCGTCGGCCCGCGCGGGGCCGGCCCCCACGCAGCTCGTGCGCGCGCTGGCAGCGGGCGCGCCCGTCCACCTGCGCGAGCGGCCGGGCGCCTCCGGCGTGCTGCTCGCCGCCGCAGCGCTGGAGGAGCTCGGGCGGGAGGCCGTGGCGGTCGACGCCTCGGCGCTGGCCGCCGACACCGCCGAGACCGTCGTGCGGTCGGCGGTCCGCGAGGCCCGGCTGCGCGGGGCCGGCCTGGTCGTGCGCGGGCTCGAGCCGCTCGTCGCGAGCCGCTCTGCCATGGGGGTGCTCGCCGCCGCGCCGGTCCCCACGGTGCTCGTCGGCCGTGACCGCTGGGACCCGCGCTGGAGCGAGGCCGTGCCGACCCTGCTCGACGTCGCTCCACCGCCCGCACCGGAGCGGGCGCACCTGTGGCGGAGTCACCTGGACGGCCACCTCGCGCCCGCCGTCGACCCGGTCGACGAGACGCGGCACTTCACGCTGGCCCCCGAGCAGGTCGAGCGGGCTGCCGTCGCAGCGCGCGGCTACGCCACGGCCGAGGGCGTCCGCGTCCAGGGACCGCACCTGCGCGCCGGGGCGCGGGCGCAGAACGCCGGCGGCCTCGAGTCCCTCGCCCGTCGCATCGAGCCCGCCGTGGGCTGGGACGACCTCGTCCTGCCGCCCGGCCCGCTGGCCGGCCTGCGCGAGCTCTCGGACCGCGCACGCCATCGCGAGCAGGTTCTCGGCACGTGGGGCATGCGGCCCGGCGCCGGGCGCGGGCGCGGCATCACGGCGCTGTTCGCCGGCGACTCGGGCACGGGGAAGACGATGTCCGCGGAGGTGATCGCCGCGGACCTCGGGCTCGACCTCTACGCGGTCAACCTCGCGACGGTCGTCGACAAGTACGTCGGGGAGACCGAGAAGAACCTGGAACGCATCTTCAGCGAAGCTGACGGCGTCAATGCGGTGCTGCTCTTCGACGAGGCCGACGCGCTCTTCGGGCGACGGTCGGAGGTGCGCGACGCGCACGACCGCTACGCCAACATCGAGGTGGCGTACCTCCTGCAGCGGCTGGAGACCTTCGACGGCCTGGCGATCCTCGCCACGAACCTGCGGGCGAACGTGGACGACGCGTTCGCCCGCCGGCTCGACACGGTCGTGGACTTCCCGGTCCCGGACGAGGCGCACCGGCTGCGGCTGTGGGACCGGTGCCTCGGGCCTGCGGTCCCCCGGGCCGACGATCTCGACCTCGCGTTCTGCGCGCGGCAGTTCGAGGTGTCCGGCGGCAACATCCGCAGCATCGCGACCACGGCCGCCTACCTCACGGCCGCGCAGCAACGGCCGCTGTGCATGGCGGACCTGGTCCGCGCCGTGCAACGGGAGTACCGCAAGCTCGGGCGGCTGTGCGTCCGCGCCGAGTTCGGGCCATGGCTGGAGAGAGTGCCCTGACGCATCCGGCCGGACCTCGGCCGACGACGGACGGAGGAGGCAGCGATGAGCAACGCCGAGCTCAATTCCCTGCTGGGCGACGAGGGCAGGCGGCGCCAGCGACACGACGCCGCCGAGCGAGCCGACAGCACGTCGCTCGTCACCGAGGCGGCCCTGCGCGCGGGACGGCCCGAGGCGCTCGGCCACCGGGAGCTGCTGCGCCTGCAGCGCACGGCGGGCAATGCCGGTGTCCAGCGCCTCGTCGCGGGAGGGGGCGACGAGCACGAGGAGGAGTCGCCCGTCCACGGGGTCATCCGCACCCCGGGCGAGCCGCTCGACGCCGGCACTCGGGGGGCCATGGAGGCGCGGCTCGGCCACGACTTCGGCGACGTGCGAATCCACACCGACTCGGCTGCTGCGGGCTCGGCCCGCTCGGTGCAGGCGACGGCGTACACGGTCGGGAGCCACGTGGTCTTCGGGGAAGGCAGCTATCGGCCGGACTCGGAGGCGGGGCAGCACGTCCTGGCGCACGAGCTCACCCACGTCGTGCAGCAGCGCAACGGGCCGGTCGACGGGACAGCTGCGGCAGGCGGCATCCTGCTGAGCTCGCCGTCGGACCGCTTCGAGCGCGAGGCCGAGCACGTTGCGTCCTCCACGACGCCCGCGCCGGCTGCCGCCGGCCCCGCACCCGCGGCGGCGTCCGTCCAGCCCAGCGTGCAACGGGCCGAGGAGGACGAGCAGGCCGCCGAAGCACCCGCCTCGGAGGCACCGGCGTCCGAGGCACCTGCGCCCGAGGCCCCGGCAGAGGCCGACGAGGCGGGCGGCGAGGCCGTCCAGGCCATGGCCGTCCAGCGCGAGACCGACGAGGAGGCGCCGGACGAGAGGTGACGACAGCTCGATGGACACCAGCACCGCAGATCGGGGATGTGCGCTTCCCCTTCGTGCAACACGGAGCGCCCCAATGGCCACCCCCGCGCACGTTGCGGTACCTCGGCGGTCACGGCGACGCTGACAGGCATCGGCAGCAGCCGCCAGACCGAGGAGGAGCCCGATGCCGCAGTACCTGTCCCCCGGCGTCTACATCGAGGAGACCGACGGCGGCAGCCGGCCGATCGAAGGGGTCGGCACCGCCGTCGCCGCCTTCATCGGCCTCACTGCGTCCGGGCCGGTCAACGTGCCGACGCTCGTGAGCAACTGGACCCAGTTCGTCGACAAGTTCACCGACAAGGCCGAGCTGCAGGACATCGAGGCCCGCCAGCGGCGCGGTGCGATCGACGAGCAGGAGGCCGAGCGGCTGAAGTCCAGGCTGCACCTGGACCCGTTCGAGCCGGGCGCCTACCTGCCGCACTCGGTCTTCGGCTACTTCATGAACGGCGGTGGCAACGCCTACATCGTGCGCGTCGGGGCCGACGGCTCGGACGGGGACCGCTCGCCGGCGCCGCCCGTGCCCCTGCAGGGCGACCTCCCGTCCGAGGGCGGAGCCGGCAAGGAGCCGCCGTACCGCGTGGTCGCGCTGCCCTCGGCGCCGACGGGGGCGGACCTGCGGGTCGAGGTTCGCCACCCCGCCCCGCCGCCCGACAACCCCGATGGCGCCCCGAAGGACGTCTTCGACCTCGTCGTGCTCCGCGGCGACCAGGTGGTGGAGGAGATCACCGGGCTGAGCACGAAGCGCGGCAAGCAGGGCGCCGCCAGCGCGGTGCGGGAGCGCTCGCGCCTCATCCAGCTCGAGGAGCGCGCCTCCGGTGCCGCGGTCGACCGGCCCGCCGCCGGCGTGGTCACGCTGTCCAAGGCGGCAGTGGTCCCGGCGCAGCGCGAGATCGCGCCGGACGACTTCGTGGGCGACGTGTCGAGCCGGACCGGCACCGGCGGCCTGGAGGCTATCGAAGACATCACCATGGTGTGCGCCCCCGACCTCAGCTCCGCGTACGACCACCAGCTCATCGACGCCGAGCAGTTCAAGGCGGTGCAGCAGGCTCTCATCACGCACTGCGAGCTCATGGGCGACCGCATGGCGATCCTGGACCCGCCGCCGAACCTCGACGCCCAGCAGGTCAAGACCTGGCGGGCCGAGGAGGCCGGCTACGACTCGAAGTACGCTGCGCTCTACTACCCGCGCATCAAGGTGATGGACCCCTCCAACGGGCATCCGATCATGCTCCCGCCCTCGGGCCACGTCGCGGGGCTCTGGGCGCGCACGGACGCCGAGCGCGGCGTGCACAAGGCCCCCGCCAACGACATCCTGCGCGGTGCGGTCGACCTCGAGCGCTCGCTCACGACGCGCGAGCACGACCTGCTCAACTCCCCCGGCATCAACTGCATCCGCGCGTTCCCCCGCCGCGGCATCCGGGTGTACGGGGCTCGCACGCTGACCAGCGACCCGGCCTGGCGCTACCTCAGCGTCCGCCGGCTCTTCAACTACCTCGAGAAGTCGATCCTGATGAACACCGACTGGGTCGTGTTCGAGCCGAACGACCGCACCCTGTGGGCGAAGATCCGGCGCACGATTGCGTCGTTCCTCGTGCTCGAGTGGCGCAAGGGAGCGTTGTTCGGGTCCACCCCGGCCGAGGCGTTCTTCGTCAAGTGCGACGACGAGACCAACCCCGCAGAGGCCATCGACGCCGGCGAGGTGCGCTGCGTCATCGGCGTCGCGCCGGTCAAGCCCGCCGAGTTCGTCATCTTCGAGCTCTCGCAGATGCAGGGCGGCGTGAGCCTCGTCGCCGAGTAGGCCAGCGCGCAACCCGACACGTCCGAAGGAGTGACCAGTGGGTCTCATCGACAAGTTCGACGCGGTGATCGGCACCTCGTTCGGCTTCACCATGGACCAGCACCAGGCCAAGGGCATCATGGAGATCAGCGGCCTGAAGCAGGAGCTCGACATGGTCGAGGTCAAGACGCAGACCGCCGACGGCAAGTACGTCGTCACCAAGATCCCGGCGCGCGCGAAGTCCGGGACGGTCACGCTGACCCGCGCGGTCACCGAGGACACGCAGTTCGCCGATTGGCTGAAGGAAGCGGCCGAGGGGAAGCTGCCGCGCGGCAACGCCGAGGTCGTCGTCTACGACACGATGCTCACGCCGGTCGTGCGCTACACCCTTCTCGACTGCCAGCCCGCCAGCCTCGAGATCGACGCCCTCAAAGCCGGTGACGCCAACGCCACCAAGGAGAAGCTGACCGTCCACCACGTCGGCATCCAGGTGGAGAAGGGATGAAGCGTGGCCTCGCCATGGCGCCGGCCGTTGCCGTCACGGCCGCGCCGGCGCCTGAGGTCCAGCCGCTGCGTACCGAATTCGACTTCGTGCTTCCGCGGGGGTACGTCGACGAGGACGGCACCGTGCACCGCGAGGGCACGATGCGGCTGGCGACGGCGCGCGACGAGCTGTCCCCGCTCTACGACGGGCGCGTGCGGGAGCGTCCGGAGTACCTCAGCGTCGTGCTGCTCGCGCGGGTCGTCACCCGCCTCGGCACGGTCGAGAAGATCACCGACTGGGTGATCGAGCACCTCTTCGCCTCGGACCTGGCCTTTCTGCAGGACCTCTACCGGCGGATCAACCAGGAAGGGCACACCAGGGCGGCGGTCACCTGCCCCGAGTGCACGCACGAGTTCGCCGTCGACATCGCCGCGGGCCGCCTGGGGGAATGACGACGTACGCGGTGGGCCGGCTGGACACGGAGATCGCGTACATCGCCTACCACTTCCACTGGTCCTACGAGGAGATCCTCGACCTCGAGCACCCGACCCGGCAGCGGTTCCTCGCGCAGATCGCCGACATCAACGAGCGCCTCAACGAGGAGAGGGAGTCCTGAGATGGAGCGCTGGAGGTGGAGGCGCGGAGCGCGTCGTGAGGCACTGGGCAGCGCGCCTCCGGCCGCCGCATCTCCTCCCGCAGCGATGCCTATACCCGCGTCATTGCAGGGCCTGCCGCCGCTGCAGCGCACGGCCGGCGCCTTCCCGCGCACCTTCAAGGTCGGGGCCGACGTCCGGGAGGACCTCGTGGCCCCGCGACCGACCCGCCTCAGCCGCGGCCTGGCGCACGCCGTTTCCCCTGCGGCGCCGAGCGGCCTCGTCGCCGGCCTGGCCCGGCCGGTCGTGGAGTGGCCGTCCGTCGCGCGGACCACTGAGCTTCCGTTCGTACGCCCGCCCGGCCCGCGCGGGGGCGCTGTCCCGGGTGGCCTCCCGTCGGCTCCAGGCCCGATCCCTGTGCCGGGCCGGTCGGCCGAGCCGAGCTCCCCCGCTGGGCCGAACTCGCTTCCCGTACCGGTCCGGCCCGACGCGCCGGTCCTGCCCGCGGTCCCCGTGCTGCGGCTGGCCACCGCACCGCTCGTCGCCGCCCCGGACCGTCCCG
Source organism: Motilibacter deserti (assembly GCF_011250635.1). Classification (GTDB taxonomy): domain Bacteria; phylum Actinomycetota; class Actinomycetes; order Motilibacterales; family Motilibacteraceae; genus Motilibacter_A; species Motilibacter_A deserti. Next base: position 59,502 of record NZ_JAANNP010000003.1, on the reverse strand, counting down.
TCCACGCGCCCGCCGCCGTCGAGGAGCCGTGGCGAGCGGAGGCCCTGCCCCTGCACCGGCCGGTGGCGGCGCCTCCGGCCGCGACAGCAGCCGAGACGCCGTCGGCGGCTTCCGTCGAGAGCGCGGTCGAAGCGGCGCCTCCTCCCGCGGACGGGGACTCCCCCGGGCTTCCGCCGGCACCCGTATCCGGTCCAGCCAGGGCCGCTCCGGCTCTTCCACCTGCCGTCCCGTCAGGCGCGACGCCGGACGCGCCGCTGCCGCTGGCGCAGCCACCGGCGCCGCTGTCCGCGCCCGTCCAGCGCCTGACGGACGCTTCCGCGCCCCCGGCCTGGGAAAGCACCCGGCCACCGGGGCCGACCCCCGACCCTGTGACGACGGCGTCCCCGTCCGCGGAGGCGCCAGCGCCTCCGTCGCAGGCGGTGCCTGCGTCGCAGGCGGTGCCTCTGTCGCCCACGGCGCCTCTGTCGCCGACGGCGCCTGAGGCGTGGACGGTGCCTCCGGCGGGATCCCCGGCGGCGGTCCCGCCGCCGTCGGCGCCGTCCTCGGCGCAGCTGGCGGGGCAAGCTCCAGCGAGCCTCCCGCTGGCGCCGGTCGTGTCGCGCCTCCCGGCCGCGGACGCGTCGTCCTCGGCCGGGCCGTCGCTGGCGGAACCGTCTCCCGGGGCCGTGGGCCCAGTTGCCCCGCCTCCGCCCACCGCCGCGTCGGCCCCGGCTGGCGCCTCCGCAGCACAGGCGTCGCAGGCCGTGCCTGCCCCGGACGGACCGGCCCACCCGGCTGCCCCGGTCGATACGGCGGCTCCGGCCGACCCGATCGCCGCCACTGGTTCGACAGGGCTGCTCCTTCCGGGCCCTCCTTCGGCCGACGCTCCGCTGCCGACGCCCACGGCGCGGACGGGCGAGGCCCAGCCGACGCAGACGTCCGCTGCCGCTGACGCCCCGCTGTCTTCCGCGACCCCGCTCGTGCAGCGCCACGCGGCCCAGCCGCCGGCCGGACCGCCCGCGGAAGCAGGAACCACGCTTCCGCTGCCTCCGGCGGCCGCGGCCACCTCCTCCACAACGCCCGACGGGCTGGCTCCTCCCATCCAGCGCCGAGCGGTCCAGCGTGCGGCCTACACCTTCGCCCGGGCTCGGGCCGCCGCCGCCGCCACCGGACGAGTCGACGCGACCGCGAGCGCGCCGCAGCCCGCAGGTGCGCCGGTCCCTGACGCGCTAGCTACGCCGGCGTCGGAAGCGGTAGCCACGCCCGCCTCGGAGCCGGCGTCGGTGCCTGAGCCACTGCCGGTCGCGTCCCCGCCGGCCCCCGCCGCGCCCCACCTACCGGCCTCCGGCGCCGAGCGCGGGCCCGTCGACATCGCCTCCGTTCCCGACGCTCCGTCCGCGCCCTCCGGCACCGCCACGGCCCCAGAGCCGTTGGCACCCGCGCCCTCCGCCGAGACCGTGTCCCCCGGCACCGGTGTCGACACGGCCGCCGAGGGCGTCGACGCGGTCGCCGGCTCCACGACGCGCGCCGCCGGGCTGTCGCCGGGCGGGCTGACGTCGACGGACCTGGCGGTCACCGGTGCGGACATGCCCTCGGCCGGCACCCCCGCCGCCGGCCTACCCGTGAGCGGGCCCGTGGCCCAGCGGCTGTCGCTGCCCACGCCCCCCGGTGATCGGCGTCCCGCCGCGGCCGCGACGCACGCGTCGACGCCACGTACGCACCCGACCGCGGCCTCGGACCAGCCTCTGGACGCCCTTGCGCAGGCGCAACCGCCCGGGCCGGTTCCGCAAAGCTCCGATAAGCACACCACCACGCCGGCGCTTGTGCAGCGCGCTCCGGCCGCTCCGGTCCCCGAAGCCGCGCTCCGCCGGCCCGGCTCCGTCGTCGTGCAGCCGGCGCCCGCAGCTGACGCCCTCCTGCCGGCGTCCGCGCTCGGGGACGGAGCCTCCGCGGCTCCCAGTCTTACCGGAGGCAGCCCGGCCGCTGTCGGTGCGGCGCTGCAACGGCTGCCTCTGCTGGCCCGCCGACCATCGGTCCCTGAAAATCCCTCGTCTGCGCGGACCGCGGGAGCCGGCCCGACCCCGCCCGTCCCGGCTCCCACAGCGCCCGGTGAGACGTCCCCGTCCGCGGAGGGCTCCTCCGCCAGCGAGCAGGGCGCGCTGCCCATCGACACGGGCGACGTCGTCCACGCGGGTGGGGCACCGGCGCCGGAGGCGCTCGTAGCCCGCACGCCGGACGAGGCGGGGGTCTTGGTCCAGGGGGAGACCAGCTTGTCGACGGCCCCGCCGAGCGCGGACGACGTACGGGTGTCCGCGGAGCCACTGCTCGGGACTCGAGCACCGGCAGCCGGCCTGTCCGGCGACGAGGTTGCCGTGACCGGCTCCACGGCGGCGCTGACGCTGGCAGCCGGGCCACGACCGGCGGCTCCACCGCGTGCCAGCGGTGGACCCGGCCGCGACGACGCTTCTGTGCAGGCGGGGCCTGAGCTGACTCCCCTGCAGCAGCCGGCTCTGTCGGGGGTCGCGCCATCCTCCGCGGTGCAGCGCGCCATGACGGCAATCCGCCTACACCTGACGCAGCGCACCGCAGTCGGGCAGCGCAGCGCGCTCGTGCAGCGCATCACGCCGGCCTCCCCGACGAGCCCCCCGCTGCGCCTGCCCCCGACGCTCCTCGGCGCGGTGCATGTCCCTCCGCGACCGGCGCCGGACCGTGCGCCGTCGCCATCGCCCGAAGCAGGAGGCACGAACGGCAGTTCCGGGCACATGACAGCAGGGGCTGTGACGGTGCCGCCGCGCTCGTCGCCAGATGCACCGATCTCGTCGCTCGCTCCCGGCGTGCTCGTCCTCCGGCACGCGCTCGACGCGGCGCCTTCTGGGCAGGCGTACACCAGTCCGCAGACGAGCGGGACGCCGGGCGTCGCCACGACCTCGGGGGCCGGCGTGTGGTCGACGGCTCCCTCGCCCGCCGGCCACCCGGCGGGGCCTACCGGCGCCGCTGCACCGACTGCGGTAGGACCACTCGGGACGTTCGCGGGCGTCCAGTCGGCCGGGCGCCCGGCTCCCCTGCCGGTCCAGCCGCGCAGCGCCGGCCGCCTGACGCCCCTGACCGACCACCCTTGGGACGTCGTTCCCCCGGCGGCCCTCCCCGTCCAGGCGCATGACTCCCGTCTCCCGCTGCCCCTGGCCTCGCCTGCGCCCCGCACCGCCGCAGCCTCCGAGAGCGGGACGAGCACCGGACCGGACACGGGGACGACCACCGCGTACGCGATGGCGCCCGTCGCGGGAGCCGGGAGCGCCGTGCTCGCCACGGGTGTGGCACAGCGCGCCGCCGACGGGTCCCTGGAGTTCCCCGCCGCGCAGCCGCCGGCGTCGACGGCGACGGGCAGCACGGTCACCGACCCGCCTTCCGCTGCCCCGCCCGCAGGCGGCGGCGACACCGGCGACCTGGACGAGCTGGCCCGCAAGCTCTACGACCGCATCCGGTGGCGGCTGCGCACCGAGCTCCGGCTCGACCTGGAGCGGGCCGGGCGCGGAGCCGGGCTCCTGCGCTGACCCGCGTACCCCACGACACGGCCGAGGAGGAGAGGACGATGGCGGACGAGAAGACCGAGTACCCCGCAGTCGCGTACATGTTCTCGGTGGAGATCGACGGCCACAAGCTCGGGCTGTGGAACAGCTTCGAGGGGCTCGGGTGGGAGACGACGGTCGAGACCCGGGAGGAGGGCGGGAACAACTTCTTCGTCCACCAGCTGCCCGGCCGGCTGAAGTACCCGAACGTCAAGGTGGGGCGGCCCATCGGCCGCGACAGCTCCTTGGTGGCCGAATGGTTCGCGAGCCTCGCCACGGGCGTGACCCGCACGACCGCGCGGATCGCGGCGCTCGGGCCCGACGGCCAGGAAGTGGTGTCCTGGAGCCTCGACGGCGTCATCCCCGTCCGCTGGACCGGCCCCGGCTTCGGGGTGGAGAACCTGAAGGCCGCCAGCGAGACCCTGGAGCTGGCGCACCACGGCTTCATCGAGGCCGCGCACCCGGGACGGCGGGCCGGCTGATGGTGACGCACGCGCAGGAGAACCTGCTCAAGGCGACGCTGACGCTGCAGCAGCCGGGCAAGGACGGCGGCATTCGGGACATCGACACGTTCAGCTTTCCCTTCAACCCCAAGGAGTGGTCGATCACCCACGCCGCCGACTGGAAGGTCGAGACCACGAAGGCCGACGCACCACCGCCCGAGTTCAAAGGGCCGAAGCCGGCTTCGGCCACCGTCGAGATCTTCCTCGATGAGAGCGAGAAGCCGAACGGCGACATCTCGACATCAGTGGAGCGGCTGAAGAAGGCAGTTGCTCCCGAGCCGGGCACGGTCACCCTCAACCACCCGGTGGCGCCCTACGTGCTCTTCGAGTGGGGCAAGGCGATCCGCTTCCTCGGCTACGTCGAGTCCATCGCCGTGACCTACACCATGTTCCGCGGCGGAGGAGCCCCGATCCGCGGCAGCTGCAAGGTGACGATGAAGGAGTTCCCGAGCAACGCGGCGAACCAGAACCCGACCTCGGGCGGGGAGCCGGGCTACCGCACCCGCAGGGTGGTCGCCGGGGACACGCTCGCCTCCATCGCGTACGAGGAGTACGGGTCGCCCGCGCAATGGCGGGCGCTCGCCCGGGCCAACCGGATCGTCGACCCGTCCCGGGTCCCCAGTGGCGTGATGTTGCAGATCCCGCCGCCCAACTGGGAGCGGCCATGACGAACGTCCGGCAGCAGGCGGGGGCGACGTTCATGGTCACGATCGCGGGACGGCAGCTCCCCGACGACGTGAAGTCGCTGATGAGCTACGCCTTCGTCGAGGACAACCTGAACCTGCCCGACGCGTTCTACCTCTCCTTCCACGACCCGCAGCACGTCGTGATCGCGAAGACGCACGCGGAGGTCGCGGCGGAGGTCACCGTGGCCGTGCAGTCGGAGGTGCACCCCGGCGGAGAGCGCATCTTCAAGGGTGAGATCACCGCGCTCGAGGCCGAGCTCGAAGGGGGGCGCACGCGGACGGTGCTCCGTGGCTTCGACAAGGCGAACCGGCTCTACCGCGGGCGCCGCATCCGGGCGTTCAAGGACGTGACGTACGGCGACGTGGTGAAGCAGGTCGCCCGGGAGGCCGGCCTCGACGTCGGCCGGGTGGAGGAGCCACCCGGGGGGCCGACCGCTCACGTGACGCAGCCGAACGTCACCGACGCGGAGTTCCTGACAATGCTGGCGGGTGAAGTCGGCTTCGTCCTTCTCATGCAGGAGGGCAAGGTGAGCTTCTACGCGGCGCCGGAGTCCGGCGCCGCTCCGCGCCCCGGGACGCTCGACGACCGCAACCCGCTCCAGCTGATCCAGGGGGACAACCTCCTGCGGTTCAGCGCCGTGGTCACCTCCGACTCACAGGTCAAGGACGTCGAGGTGAGGGGCTGGGACATCCCCGCCAAGCGCGAGCTGATCGGCAGGGCGCTCGCGGCGACGTCCGTCGCCCAGGTGGGAACGTCCCCGGCCGCCCTGGCCCGGGCGTTCGGTGACCGCTCCTGCGTGTCGGTGGACGTGCCGTTCGGCAGCCAGGGCCAGGTGGACGCTGCGGCCAAGGCGCTCGCGGAGCAGATCGCGGGCACGCACGCGCAGTTCGAGGGGATCGCCCGGGGCAACCCGAAGCTCCGAGCGGGGGCAGCCGTCAGCCTCGGCCTCGCGGGCGAGCCGTTCGACGGCAAGTACACCCTGACGGTGACGCGGCACGTCTTCGACAACGGCGAGTACGTGACTCACTTCGCGTCGACGGGCCGGCACGAGCGCTCGTTGCAGGCCCTCACATCCGGCGGGACCTCGGCCTCGGTCGTCAGCCCGGCGTTCGTCTCCGCACCCATCCCCGGGGTCGTGAGCGCCGTCGTGACCGACGTCAAGGACGAGGACGGGATCTGCCAGGCGAAGGTCAAGGTCCCGCGCTATGACGACACGTTCGAGTCCGGGTGGCTGCGCGTCGTCCAGCCGGGCGCAGGCCCGGACCGCGGCGCGATCGTGCTTCCCGAGGTGAACGACGAGGTGCTCGTCGCCTTCGAGCAGGGCGACTCCCGGCGCGGCTACGTCCTGGGCGGCCTCTACAACGGCCAGGACAAGCCGAGCCCCGCGGCGTTCGACGGTGCGGTCGGCAGTGACGGGCTGGTGGCGCGGCGGTCGTTCACGTCGCGCAAGGGCCACTACTTCCTCATCGACGACACCGACGGCAGGGAGCACGTCGAGGTGGCGACGAAGGGGTCCCGCTTCTCGCTCAAGCTCGCCCAGGACGAGGGCGGCGGAGGCGTCCTCGTCGTGAGCGACGGCCTGGTGAAGGTCGACGCGCAGGGCGACATCACGATCGCCGGCAAGGGCAGGATCACCGTCGACGCGACCGGCGAGCTGGCCATGAAGGGCAGCAAGGTGACCATCACCGCCGACACCGACGTGCAGGTGAACGGGCTGAACGTGAAGCTCGCGGGCAGCGCCTCCGCGGAGATGACCGGCGCGCGGGCCAAGGTCGCCGGCTCCGCGAGCCTGGACCTCAACGGCGGCGCGACGGCGACCCTGTCCGGCGGCCTCGTCAAGATCAACTAGGAGTCAGCATGGGCGCGAACTTCGTCGGCTCGGGCATCGCCTTCCCGATGCGCGTGGACCCCACGGGCTCGGTGGCTCTGGTCTCCGACGACACCGAGATCCGGGAGAGCATCCGGCTGATCCTCGGGACCGCTCCCGGCGAGCGCCCCATGCGCCCGGAGTTCGGCTGCGGGATACACGACCTGGTCTTCGGGCCTGCGAACGCCGCGACGGCCGGCCGGGCGAGCTACGAGGTGCGCCGCGCACTGGACCGCTGGGAGCCCCGCATCGACGTCGAGGACGTCGACGTGGAGACGGTGAACCCGGAGATGGGCGTCATGCACGTGCGGATCCGCTACTCGATCCGGGGCACCAACGACCCGCGCAACCTGGTGTTCCCGTTCTACTCCATCCCCTCGGAGGAGTAGGACATGGCGCTGCCCGCCCCGCACCTGGACGACCGCGACTTCCAGTCGCTCGTCGACGACGCCAAGCGGCTCGTCCAGCAACGCTGCCCGGAGTGGACGGACCACAACGTCTCCGACCCGGGGGTCACGCTCATCGAGACGTTCGCCTACATGGTCGACCAGCTGCTCTGGAGGCTCAACCAGGTCCCCGACCGGTTGCAGGTGGCCTTCCTCGAGCTCCTCGGCGTGCAACTGGAGGCGCCGAAGGCGGCGCACGTCCCGGTCACGTTCGAGCTCTCGGCGCCGCAGCCGGGCACGGTCCCGGTGCCCGCCGGGACGCGGGTCGCGACCCGGCGGGGCGAAGAGGAGGCCGTCGTGTTCACCACCACGGGACTGCTGGAGATCATCGCGACCCGGCGGGCGTACGTCGTGACGCAGCCGGCCGGAGACAGCGTCGTGCAACGCACCGGGATGCTGGACGAGGGGCTCTCCTTCGACTGCTTCGCCCCTCTCCCGCAGCCCGGCGACTGCCTCTACATCGGCCTCTCGGACGCGGTGCCCGCGTGCCTGGTGACGGTGCGGTTCGGGTGCGAGCTCACCGCCGCGGGCGTCCTGCCCGAATACGCCCCCACGGTCTGGGAGGCGTGGGACGGCGCGACGTGGGCGGAGTGCGAGGTGATCTCCGACTCCACCGGTGCGCTCAACCTCGACGGGGACGTCGTGCTCACGGTCCCCGGTTCGCACCAGAGCTCCGTCGGGGAACTGGAACGGCTGGCGGCATGGCTGCGGTGCCGCGTGGTGCCGGCGGAGAACGGGCTGCGGGCGTACGAGCGCTCCCCGCGGATCAACCGAGTGACGGCGTTCACCATGGGCGGCACGGTCGACGCCGTGCACGCCGACGTCGTGCTGAACGAGGTCGTCGGCGTCTCGGACGGCGTCCCGGGCCAGCGCTTCCCGCTGCGGCACACGCCCGTCGTGCCCGGCCCGGGGCCGCGGGTGGTCGAGGTCGACACCGGTAGAGGCGTTCAGGAGTGGCAGGAGGTGGCATCGTTCGCCGCCAGCACGCAGGACTCCCACCACGTGATGGTCGACGCCGTCGCGGGTGAGCTGGTGTTCGGCCCCGCGGTCCGCAACCCGGACGGGAGCCTGCGCTGCTACGGCGGCGTCCCGCCGCAGGGCTCCGGCATCACGATCCGGGAGTACCTCTCCGGTGGGGGACGGAAGGGGAACATCGCTCGTCACGCGATCGACGTGCTGAAGGACTCGGTGCCCTACATCACGTCGGTGGACAACCGCATCGCGGCGCGCGGGGGCACGGATCCCGAGAGCGTGGACGAGGCGAAGGTCCGGGGCCCGATGGTGCTGCGGACGCGGCAGCGCGCCGTCACCGCCGAGGACTTCGAGAACCTGGCCAAGCAGGCGGCGCCGAACTCGGTCGCGCGCGCGCGCTGCGTCACCGCCGGCGAGGCGGGGGTGGCGCCCGGCTCGGTCCGGGTCCTGCTCGTGCCGGTCGCGCCCGAGGGCGAGCACGGCGGCCTGGAGTTCCAGGACCTCATCCCGGCACCGGACGTCGTGGCAGGCGTGCAGGAGTTCCTCGACGAGCGGCGGGTGGTCGGCACACGCGTCTCGGTCGAGCGGGCGACGTACGTCGGTGTGACCGTCGTCGCGACGATGCGGTCGACACCCGCGGCCGAGAGCACAATGGTCAGCGCGGCGAGCCTGCGGGCGCTCTACCGCTACCTCGACCCGCTGCGCGGCGGCCCGGACGGCCGTGGCTGGCCCTTCGGGCGGCCCGTGCTCGTGCACGAGATCGCGGCGGTGCTGCAACGCGTGCCCGGCGTCGACATCGTGGACGCGGTACGCCTGTTCCCCGTCGACCTCGCCAGCCAGCGGAGAGCCGGCCAGGTCGACCGCCTGGAGATCGGCACGCACGAACTCGTCTTCTCTTATCACCACCAGGTCAGGGTCTGAGGAGCCGGCATGCGCGGAGCGCTGGAGCTGGAGCAGCTCGTCCACGCGAGACCGGACGAGGACGGGGAGGCGTGCACCGTGCCGGTGTCTCCGCGTTCGATCGCCGCCCAGCTGCCGGGCCTCTACCAGGACGACGACTTCGCCCAACGCTTCGTGTCGGGGCTGGACCCCGTGCTCGCCCCGGTCTTCGTCGTCCTCGACTGCCTGGAGGCCTACTTCGACCCGGATCTGGCGCCGACGGACTTCCTCGCCTGGATCGCCGAGTGGGTGGGCGTCGACCCCGAGCGCATCCCCGACCCGGCCGGGCAGCGAGCGCTGATCCGGGAGACGGCCGCCCTGCTCAGCCAGCAGGGGATGCCCGCGGCGCTCGAACGCCAGCTGGCCCTGCACACCGGGACGGACGTGCAGCTGGTGGAGGGGACGGCGCCGTACGAGCTCGTGGTCCGGCTCGGGCGGCTGGACGGGAGCGTCGACCGGAGCGAGCTCGAGCACATGGTGTCGCGGCTCAAGCCCGCCCACCTCCTGCACCGGCTAGAGATCGCGACGGGCTGATGCCTCCGGGGCCGGCGCTGCGCGCAGGCGACACGGCGCTCTGCCCGCTCTTCGACGGGCCGAAGCCGCACGTCGGCGGCCCGATCACGCCCGCCGCGGCCGTACCGACCGTCCTCATCGGCGGGATGCCGGCCGCTGTCGCGAACGCGCTCCCGGGTGGGATCGTCTGCGTCTCCCCCGCCCCGAACGGCATCGCGATGGGAAGCATGACCGTCCTCATCGGCGGCTTTCCCGCCGCGCGGGTGGCGGACATGAGCACGCACGGCGCCCCGATCGTGCCGGGGCCGGGGTGCCCGACCGTGATCGTGGGGGGCTGAGGCCATGCAGCCGGACGGACCACCGTGCTGACGCGGGACGCAGCCGCGCCGGGCCCCGGGCAGGACGTGCAGCGCGCGCCGGCCGCTCCGGCGCGGGCCGAGCGCCCCGGGAACGGCCCGCGGTCCGCTCAGCTGCTCGCGCTGCAGCGCGCGGCCGGGAACGCCGCGGTGGCGGCTCTCGTGCAGCGCCGCACTGCGGGAGCGGGGCGTACGCCGCCGGCACCCGGAGCCGTCCCGCTCATGAGGCATGAGCCCGCAGCCGCGTCCCTCGCCGGCGAGCAGCGACCCGATGGTGCGGGGCAGGTAGGCGCCGGAACAGCTGTGCAGCGCGGGTTCTGGGACCGCGTGGGCGGCGCCATCAGCGGAGCGGCGAGCGCGGTCGGGCGTGGGATCAGCAGTGCCGCCGGCGCGGTGGCGGGGGCCGCGAAGGACCGGATCCTGGGCACGCTGGCGGGATGGGCACGCCGGATGCCCGGGTACGGCCTGCTCTGCGTCGTGCTCGGCCGTGACCCGGTGAGCGGGCAGGCCGTCGAGCGCACGGCCACCACTGTCATCGGGGCGATCGCCGGCCTGATCCCCGGCGGTGCTGCGATCGTGCAGAACCTGACCCAGTCCGGCGCGATCCAGCGCGCAGCGGACTGGCTGACCACGGCGTGGGGGCAGCTCGGCCTGACCTGGGACGCCATCCGCGGCTTGTTCTCGCGGGCTTGGGACGCTTTGACGCCGGGCGACATCCTCAACCCGGCCGGGGCCTGGGACAAGATCGCGGGCATCTTCGGCCCGCCGCTCGCACGGCTGCGCGACTTCGCGGTCGGCGCCGGCGGCAAGCTGCTGGAGTTCGTGTTCGAGGGCGTCCTGTCCATGGCCGGCGGAGCGGGCGACCAGGTCATGGCGATCGTGCGCCGCGCCGGCGGCGTGCTCACCACCATCGTCCGCAACCCCATCGGCTTCGCGGGCAACCTCGTCGCTGCGGTCCGCGGCGGCCTCGGCCACTTCCTGGCGAACATCGTCAGCCACCTGCAGACCGGCCTGTTCGGCTGGCTGACCGGCGCCCTGCGCGGCGCGGTCACCCTGCCCGCCCGCTTCGACCTGCGCGGCATCCTCAGCTTCGCGATGGAGATGCTCGGCCTCACCTGGGCCGCGATCCGCCCCCGCATCGCCCGCCTCATCGGCGAGCCCCGCCTGGCCCTGATCGAGCGCACGGTCGACTGGGTCCAGAGCGTCGTCACCGGCGGCCTCGGTGCCATCGCCGACCGCATCGCCAGCTTCGCCGGCGGCCTCGTCGACACCGTCCTCGGCGGCATCCGCGACTGGGTCGCCAACTCCGTCGTCGGTGCCGCCATCACGCGGCTGATCACGATGTTCAACCCGGCCGGCGCGATCATCCAGGCGATCCTCGCCGTCTACAACACGATCAAGTTCTTCATCGAACGCGCCCAGCAGCTCGGCGCCCTCGCCAACTCCGTCTTCGACTCGATCGCGGCGATCGCCAGCGGGAGCATCGGCAACGCCGTGAACGCCGTCGAGCAGGCCATGTCGCGGGCGTTGCCGGTCGTGCTGGGCTTCCTCGCCCGGTTGCTCGGGATCGGGGACGTCGCCACGCCTGTCCGCAACATCCTCGGACGGGTTCGGGGGGTGATCGACTCCGCGCTGGACCGGGTGGTGGGGTGGGTCGCGGGGTTGGCGCGACGGCTCACCGGAGCCGGCTCAGGAGGAAGCCCTAGGCATGGCACATCCGACAATAACCGACAGAAGGACCCGCGGCTTCGTGAATTGGTGGCGACAGATGTCGCCGAAGCATTACCAGAGGGCGTCCGCGACGAGGCAGTACAACCCGCAGTCCGGAGGATAATGCGGCAACGAGCTCCCCAGGGTTTAGACCTGCTCGAGGTGCGAACAGGAGCCGAGCCTGGGAAGTTCGACGTGTATATCGCCGCAAGCCCAGTGACCAAAGTTCGCAGCGTCAAGGTTGACCCTGCAGATGAGCAGGCGCGGCAACTCTTGACCGACCTCGGTAAGCCTTACGCGGAGTTCTCATTGAACATCGAGAGGAACGTAATCCTCTCGGGGTCATTCAAGTGGCCCAGCGGGCGGCCGACCGTCGGCTACGGCGAGACAGCCGCTCTGGCCGAGCTTCACACATCCACACGTGTGACCTCTTACGAGAAAAAGCTGAGCAGAAGCGAGACGACACACGCCGAGGATCTTGTGATCAGCGAGGTGAAGTCAACGTGGGCGAGCAGCACAGGACCGACTGCCGATGAGACAGCGCCCGGGGAAACGCAGCCCCGGGCTGTTCTGAGCCTTAAGGTGACGCGAAGTCCGTGCGCAAGGTGCGCCGAGCATCTGGGACAACTGCGGGCCTGGGCTCGATCACAGGGGTGGAGCTTGGGCATAGACGTGCAGTCGGAGGCCCTATACCACGGCGAGCAGGACGTCGAAGGGAGCGACGGGTCAATCACCACCTTACGGCATATGCGCAGCGGAGAGGCGGGGCTAGTTCGCTTGCGAGAATGGGGTATCACGATGAGGATTCTTTCGCCCGACGACCCCACCATACAGCAAGAACTTGGAAAGTTGTCCAACGAAGATCGCCTAGCCCTCCTTCACAAGTTGTCTCGGTACAACGAGAAACTGGACCAGGCGATCCAGAAGGTCAAGCGGCTTCCTATCGCACTGCGACCAGTTTGAGCGCCGCCTGCCAGTCCTACTCGGATAGGACCTCTAGAATCATCCTGGGTCCTGCAGCCAACCTGCGCACACGATCGCTAGGGTCGGCAAGGGATACGCGGGTCACCACTGCCAAGAAGTCAGTCCATTCGGTTTGTCGCACAATTCTCAGCGCAGCTACGCGAACTTCTTCGCGCACATCAGCCAAAGCCCGCACGGTAGCATTGAAGACGTTTTGGTCGAACCGATTAGGTGCAGTACACGCGAGCATATCCAGGGCGCGACACACGGTCACGGCTTCCTGTTCAAAGTCCAGAGAAGCCAGACACTGCTCGTTGTCGTAGCACGGGAACTCTTCTTCGATTGCCTTGCGAACCTCCAGCTCCCCGCTCGCCTCCACCTCCACGAATTGGACCTCCAGCAGTGCGTCATCCACGAAGACGACAGTGCCACTACCGTCCGCCAGCTGCCAAGTCCGCTCGAAGCGATCCTCTTCACTTGAATCACGCTCGGTCTGCGGTGCCCCCACCCATCCCCGCTCCTCGGCGAAAGCGGCGAAGATTTCATCACTCATCTCGAGAACAAAGGCAAGCCGCGTGGGCATTGCATTCCCCTCCAACGATAGTCGGGATACTACGCTGAGGACGCACAGTCCTGCCACCGCCACCAGCCCCTCGCTTGCGTCACCACCTTGCGCCACTCGACATTCGCGACGCTATGGGACTTCAACCGTGGCAGCGTCGCGCTGGACCGCGTCATCGTCAAGCGTCCTGATCGTCGACGCACGGGTCAGGCGTGGGTCTGTCTCCGGCACCAGAAGAGTCCAAGTGGAGGGAGGATGACACCGTGACCTACGCCCTCGGCGTCGACCTCGGCACGACCTATACCGCCGCCGCCGTGAGCCGTGACGGCCGGCCGGAGATGGTCACGCTCGGGGAGCGCACGCCCTCGGTGCCGTCGGTCGTCTTTGTCGGCGGGGACGAGGAGATCCTCGTCGGGCAGGCGGCGGAGCGGCGGGGCGTGAGCGACCCGGACCGCGTCGCCCGGGAGTTCAAGCGCCGCTTTGGCGACCCGACGCCGCTCGTGCTGGGCGAGTCCGCGTACTCCGTCGAGCGCCTCTCAGCGCGCCTGCTGCGCTGGGTGCACGGGACCGTCGCCGAGCGGGAGGGTGAGAAGCCGAGCCGCGTGACGGTCACGCACCCGGCGAACTGGGGGCCGGTCCGCCAGGAGCTGTTCGAGCAGGTGCTGCAGATCGCCGAGCTGGAGGCGCCTCTCCTGCTTCCCGAGCCGGTCGCCGCGGCGATCCAGCACGCGGGGCACCGGCAGCTCGCCGCGGGCACGGCTCTCGCGGTCTACGACCTCGGGGGCGGCACCTTCGACGCCGCCGTGGTCGTCGCCGGAGACGAAGGCAAGTTCGCCATCGTCGGAGAGCCCGGAGGCATCGAGCACCTGGGCGGTATCGACTTCGACGCCGCGGTCCTCGCGCACGTCGTGTCCTTCACCAACGGCGCGGCCGACCAGCTCGACCCCGACGACCCGGTCGCGGCCGCCGCGCTCGCGCAGCTGCAGTCGGCCTGCGTGTCGGCGAAGGAGGCGCTGTCGTCCGACACCGAAGTGCAGATCCCCGTTCTGCTGCCCAACTGGCAGGGGAACGTCCGGCTGACCCGGAGCGAGTTCGAGCAGATGATCCGGCCCGCGATCGAGGACTCTACCCAGGCCCTGCTCCGAGTGGTCTCGTCGGCGGCCATGGAGCCCGACGAGCTCGACGGCGTCCTGCTGGTCGGCGGCTCCTCCCGCATCCCACTCGTCTCCCAACTGGTGCGGTACGCCGTCCCGGCCGAGGTCGTCAGCACGGACCCCGAGCACGCGATCGCGCTCGGAGCCGCGCGGCACGCAGACCTCGCGGCCGGCGGGGTCAGCGCGCACGACCCGGCGCGCAAGGTCATCCCCTTCCCGCGCAGGCAATCCGTGGCGCCCGTGGACGAGACGGACGACGGGGCCGGGGCGCAGGAAGAGAGCGCACTAATCGAGCCGACGCCCGCCCCCGCGCCCACCCCGCTGCCGGTCCCCAGGCGTACGCGACGGTCCGCCCGCCGCTTCGGTGGCGCCGCCGCCGCATGCGCCCTCGCCGCGCTAGCGGTGGCCGCCTGGAGCCCCGGTGGCGGGCCGATGGCGCCCGAGCCGGCGGCCGGCGCCGTACAGGTCGCCGGCGTGGACCCGAACGTCTCCACGCCGAAGATCGCCCTCGCTCAGCCGATCCCGGTCCGCGCGCGAGGCGAAGGTCGCCCCACAGCAGAACTCAGCTTCGGCGTTCTCGGGATTCCCTTGGGCGGCAGCAACTCGGTGCGGCTGGATCGCAACGGCCAGGCCGAGCTCAATGCCACCTCGGCACGGTGGATCATCCCCGGCCCCGTCGACGCGAAGCTCGAGCTGACGGACGGCGACAGCACGAGCGAATACGGCTTCGCGGTCGCTCGGAACGGCAGCGGGTGGCTGACCCTGCCGGCCGGGGCGCTGCTGGTGCTCGTGCTGGCCGTGGCCGCGTTCGCCGAGTCCTTCCTGGGCACCGTACGCCGTACCGGCGAGGCGGGCCTCGCGACGCTGGCGGGGATGGCGCTCGTGGGCCTCGGCTTCGGCCTGGCCGTCGTGCTGGGAGCCTGGGTGGCCGGGATCGCCGCTCCCAGCATCGCGTCGGTCGCCCTCGGCGCCGCGCTCGGAGCCACGGCCGGCGTCATGAGCGCAATAGCGTTGAAGCTGCGCCGTCAAGAGCGGATGCGGAAGCCGGCTTAAGTCTGCCCCTTCGGGCGGCGCCGCCAGCCTGTTCGGTCGCCACCTGCAACGAGCCGGTGACAGAGACGTTCCACGGTCCTACCTTCGCCGCATGGGACGACGAGTTTTGTCGTCGATCGGAGCGGTGGGGGCGGTCCTGCTGATCGTTCTCCTGCCGCCTCCCGCGACGGCCGCGGACGCTGATGTCGGAGTCGGAGCCACTCTCGACTCCCGGACGACGAATGCGATCGACAGCAACGACCCCCTCGACCTCCGGCCCGAGCGCGAGCTGGCCGTCACCGTCGAGGTGGAGAACCGGGGCACCACTCCGATCGAGATCCGCTCCGTGCGGCTCGAGGGGAAGGTCATCGGCCTCACGTTCTTCGAGTACTCGACCCGGATCGACCTGCAGGTCGCACCGGGCGCGACGGAGACGAGTGACTTCTCGGTAGACGTCGGCGATCTGCGCGGTCAGGCGACCGGCCTGTTGCCCGCGACTCTCGAGCTCGTGGACGCGGACCGCAACGTCGTCTCCTCCGTCGACGTGCCCGTCGACGTCAAAGGCTCGCTCCGGTCCGTCTACGGCATCTTCGGGCTGATCATCGCCCTCGTCACGCTGCTGCTCCTCATTCCCGCCCTGGTCCGGCTCGCCCTCCGAGCGCTGCCCGAGAACCGGTGGTACCGCGCCGTGCGGTTCGCGATCCCGGGAATGGGCGTCGGACTCACCTGCGCGTTCACCCTGTCCGCCATGCGCGTCCTCATGCCCGACGCCACGGCTTCACTGACCCTGGTCCTCGTGGGCGGCCTCGTGGGTCTCGTCCTCGGCTTCCTCACTCCCGGCCCGCGGAAGGACCAGCCGGCCCGGCACACGATCGATCTCGATGCTGCCGCGAGAGCAGGAGAGCCCGCAACGGCCTCGACCATCACGCTGCCGTCGCCGAGCGGCGAGCCGGCCAGCAGCCGGGGGCCCGACATCGAGAAGCAGGCGCGTACGTCCTGACGCTTCCGCCCAGACCCACCCCTACCTCCGAGCTGTCATTGGGGGACGCACCATGCCCCGCCGCACGACCGCCCTCGCCGCCTCGCTCACGCCGTTCCTCCTCGTGACAGGGATGGTGGTGCTGCCGAGCGCCCCGGCCGGCGCGAGCGGTGGGGCAGACCTCGTCGCATCAGCCGAGGCATCGCCCTCCCCCACGCCGGAGGCTCCCGCCGAGGCGCCGCTGGCCGAGCCTTCGCCAGCTCCCGAGGCTCCGTCGCCTGCGCGATCGCAGCAGCAGCCGATCGACCCCACTGTCCCTGCGTCGGAGCCTTCGCCGGCCGCGACGCGCTCGACGGCGTCGACGGGGGCGGGCACCGCGCCCACGAGCCCGCCGGCCACGGCGGCCGACCCGACCGAATCCGCTCCCCCGGCACCGCCCTCCTCGCCTTCCCCTTCCGCTGCACCGTCCTCCGCCACGCCGTCCCCTTCCAAGCCGTCACCAGCAGCCGTGGACGACACCCTCACCGTCGTCGCCGGGGAGTCCGAGCGGGTCGACGTGCTCGCGAACGACGAGGCGACCGACGGGCTGCGAGCCGACATCACGACCGCGCCGCCCGCCCTGCGGGTCGAGCCACGTGGCAACGGCGTCTTCGACGTCCATGTCGCTGCGCAGACGACGCCCGGCGAGCAGCGCGTCGACTACGCGCTGAGCGACGGCACGACCCGCGTCGCCAGTGCGACGCTCGTGGTCCAGGTGGTCGCACCGGAGCCGACGCCCGAGGAAGGCCCGGCACCGGCAGCGTCCCCTACCTCGCCTCCGTCGGGCGCGGGACGCTCTTCTGCCGACCCCGCTGTCGACCCGGCTCCGACTGATGGCACCGCTGCGCCCGAGCCGGGACCCGCCGCAGCGCCATCCGTCCAGGCCCCCGCGGCGCCACCGAGCACGCCCCCGCCGGCCGACACCGGTGCGCCCGACGCCACGCCGTCGGCGTCGAGTCCTCCGCTCGTGCGTCCCGAGCCCGCCGTTGCCCGCGTCACGTCCTTCGAAGCCCTCGCCGCGCTGCTGCTCGCGCCCACCGCGGTCGACGACGAGGCCGTGGCCCGCGCGGGACGAGCGATCGCGATCGACGTGCTGTCCAACGACGTCGAGGTCGGGGGGCTGACGCTCACCCTGGCCGGCGCACGAGCTCCCGCGCACGGAACGGCAATAGCCACCGGTGACACCGTCACGTACACGAGCAATGCCGAGTTCGAGGGCAACGACATCTTCGAGTACGCCCTCGCTCGCGGAGGCGCCGAGGTCGCCCGCGCGACGGTGCGCGTCGTAGTCCTGCCGATGCCCTCGGCGGTGGCCGTGGCCCTCGACGACGAGGCGCGGACTCGGCCCGGAAGCTCTGTGGACATCAGGGTGCTGGGCAATGACCGGGGAATCTACAAGGAGCCCACCCGCGACATCGACGTCGACGTCGTCAAGGTCAGCGATCCGGGCCACGGCACCGCCGACATGTCCGCCAGCTCGCCCTATGCGTTCACCTACACGCCCAACAGCGGGTTCGTCGGCACGGACTCGTTCGTCTACAGGCTGGAGAGAGCGGGCGCGAAGCTCGACACGGCGACAGTGCGCATATCAGTCGCCCGTGAGCCCACCGGGCCGGTCGCGGTCGACGACCTGTTCACCTGCACGACGGGGAAGGGCATCGCGGTCTACGTAGCCGACAACGATCAACTCGAGGCGTACAAGGTCCTGGATCTCGACGTGCCCGACGAGACAGACCACGGCAGGACGACGCACGAGACGACCCAGTTCTTCGGCTACGAACCGGAAGCCGGGTTCGTCGGCAGAGACACGTTCTCCTACACCCTCGTCCTTGAGCCGCCCACCAACATCCCGGGCATCCTCGCGACCGCGCCGGTCACGGTGACTGCGGACGTGACCATCCTGGTGCTCGGCCCGACGGCCAACCCCGACTCCGCGACGACGGCGGGACCAGGCGCCCCGGTGACGATCGACGTCAAGGCGAACGACGACGACGCCGGCCCGTACGGCGTGACGGTCCTGAGCGAGAGCGGGCCGACCTACGGCTCGGCCGTCCCGGCACCGGATGGTTCCATCCTCTACACCCCCGTTCCTGGCTTCTCCGGCACCGACTCGTTCCGCTACCTGCTCGTCGACTCCGAAGGGGGGGAGATAGGACCGGCAGCGCGCGTCACGGTCGTCGTCCCGCCACCGCCGGCGCCGCAGGACGACCCCGTCACGATCTACCCCGGCGACGACACCATCGCCATCGACGTCCTGGCCAACGACGGCTCTGCAGCCGCCGGCTTCACCGTCACCGCCCCAGCCACGACGAGCCACGGATCGACGACGGTCAGCGGCGGCACCGTCGAATACGTCCCCAACAGCACGGCAGCGAACGTGCAGGACGACTTCCTCTACAACCTGGTCTCGGCCGACGGGAGCATCGTCGGGCGGGCGTACGTCCGGGTCACGATCCGTCCGAGGTCCGTGGCCAACGACGATCCGGATGGATTGGCTCAGATCCGGGCCGTCGCGGGCGGGAGCGCCGTGCGGATCGACGTCCTCGCCAACGACGTCGAGACGGCCGGCCGCCGCGTCGAGATCGTCAGTGGGAACGGGCCTCAGCACGGGACAGCCGTCGTCGCGGCGGACGGCTCGATCAGCTATGTCATGAACGCGGGCACCACGGTTTTTGAAGACAAGTTCACCTACGCGATCGGGCACACGAGCTACGACGGGCGAGGCCGGTTCATCGTCGAGGACGACGCCGTTGTCACGATCACGCGAGTCCTGCCCCCCACCGCGCCTACCGCGCTGACGGCAGCGGAGGGCGACGCCCGGGTCCTGCTGGCCTGGCAGCTCCCGCTGGACGACGGCGGCAGCCCCGTCATCGACTACGTCGTCACCGTGAACGGCGCCCCGACGCCACTGGGCACGACGACCGCCCTCTCGTTCCTCGTCGACCGGCTGCAGAACGGCACCGCCTACACGTTCGAGGTCCGGGCCCGGAACGCCGCCGGCGACGGGCCACCGGCCCGGACGTCCGCCCTCCCCTTCACCGTGCCCGACCCCCCGGGCCCCGTGACGGCCACGCCGGGCGACTCCGCAGCGACGGTCGACTGGACGGCACCTGCCTCCGACGGCGGGCGCGCCATCACCGAGTACCGCGTCACCCTCACGGCGCCCGGGCTCCCGACGCAGTCGGCGGTGGTGACGGGCTCCCCGCTGTCCGTGACGTTCACCGGCCTGCGGAACGGCACGCTCTACACAGCCACCGTGGCAGCCGTCAACGCCGCCGGCCCCGGCGCACCAGGCTCAGCCACGGTGACGCCCCGCACGGTGCCCCGCGCCCCCGTGCCGCTGACCGCCACGCCGCAGAACGGCAGCCTGCAGCTGGTGTGGAACGCGCCGGCCAACGACGGCGGAAGCACGGTTCTCGGATACCGGGTTCGCGTCGCCCCGACGAGCTCGGGCCCCGCGCCCTCTCCCACGTCGGGCGCCCCCTGCTCGACCGGGTACCTGCCGGCGTCGGCGCGCAGCCTGCTCGTGCCGAGCCTCACGAACGGGACGGCGTACGACATCGAGGTCGTGGCCTGCAACGTGGCTGGGGACGGCCCGCCGGCGACGGCGACGGCCACGCCGAGGACGGTCCCCACCGTCCCGCTCGACCTGGCGGCCACGGCGGGGAACGCCAGCACCACGGTCACCTGGCGCCCACCGGCGTCCGACGGGGGCAGCCCGCTGCGGGGCTACCGGCTGACCGCCACCCCGTCCTCCACCAGTGGCGGCGCCGCGCCGCTCGACGCACAGGTCGGTCCCGGCGTGCTGCGCCACGTGTGGACGGGGCTGGTCAACGGTGTCGCCTACGCCTTCACGGTCGCGGCCTTCAACGACGCCGGCGACGGCCCTGCCGCCTCCGTCAATGCCACCCCGGCAACCGTCCCAGGCCCGCCGCGCAACCTGCGTGTCGTGCCTGGCGACGACGAGGCCACCCTGAGCTGGGAAGCGCCCGCGACCGACGGCGGAAGCACGATCCTCGGATATCGGGTTCGGCTGAGCGGGACGAGCGAGGTGCGCGAGACGCTCGCCGGGACCACGTTCACCTGGGACGGCCTGCCGCCCGGCAGCCCGGCCTCGTTCGTCGTCAGCGCTTCCAACGCCGTCGGCGAGGGCCCCGGCGCCGCCGTGGGGCCGGTCGTCCCCGGTCCCCCGGTCCTCGTCGACGACGTCGGCTACACGACCGCTCGGCGCGCGGTGACGCTGGACGTGCTGGCGAACGACGCGCGCCCCGGCGGCTTCGCCTTCGAAGTGCTCGACCCCGGCGGTCGAGCCACTGCCGCCCCCGGACGCCGAGCCCGCTTCACTCCGGGCGGCCCGTTCGGCACCGCGACGTTCCGCTACCGGCTGTCGGACGGCGACCTGGTCGACGTCAGCGCCGGCGTCACCATGCGCGAGGTGCGGGCCGTCGACGACAGCGCAGTGCTGCGGCCGGCACGCCGGGCGGACCTCCGCGTCACCGGCAACGACCTCGTGCCGAGCGGCGTCAGCGTCGTCATCTCGGACGGCCCGGAGGACGGGACGGCCGTCGTCAACGGCGGGTCGGTCGCGTACACCCCGCGGGCCAGCTTCGCCGGGACCGACTCCTTCAGCTACGGGCTCGTCGCCGGCGGCCGGTTGATCGACGTCGCCCTCGTGCGCATCACCGTCCCGAGCGCGCAGGACGACGCCGCCCGCACCGCAGCTGGCGACGCGGTGGTCACGGCGGTGACGCGCAACGACATCGCGGCGCAAGGCCTCACCGTCGTCCTGCGCGGCCAACCCAGTCGGGGTACGGCGGTGGTCGTGGGCGACCGCGTGCGCTACACGCCCGACGACGGCTTCAGCGGGACGGACCGCTTCCGATACGGCCTGCGGTCCGGCAGCAGCGTGCTGACGACCGCCGAGGTCACCGTCACCGTGGTCGCGCCGCCGCCACCGGAGTCGACGGTCGAGGACTCTGGGGACACGGACGAGCCCGGGACGCCAGGCACTCCGGGCAACCCGGGAACGCCCGGCGCGGACGATCCCGACCCGGCCCCACCGGGCACGACCCCGCCCGGCACGACGCCCCCCGGAGCCCCTGGCAACCCGGGAACGACGCCTCCTGGCACCGGGTCCCGCCCCGACGCGGTGGACGACGTCGGCTCCGTGGCTCCCGGCGAGCAGGTCACGCTGCCGGTGCTGCAGAACGACGTCGACGGGGCCGGCAACCCGCTGCAGGGCTCCGTCGTGATCGTCGGGCGCCCCGACGTCGGGACGGCTGCGGCCGCGGGCGGGAGCGTCACCTACACGGCCCCCGCGGACGCCCACTCGCGCACCGTCACCTTCGCCTACCGGGTGTCGGACGCGTCCGGGGGCTCGGACACGGCCACCGTCGATGTCCGGCTCGGCCCGCTCGTACCCGTGAACGCGGCTTCCGCCGCACCCGGCGGGACCGTGCCCATCTCGGGCGACGGCTGCGCGCCCGGGGAGCAGGTGCGCGTCCTCGTCGACGGCCGTCCCGCCCAGGGCACGACGGCCGACCAGAACGGCTCCTTCACGGCCGATGTGCCTGCCCCGACCGGCATCGGGCCGCACGAGGTGCGAGCGGTCTGCGCGGACCGCGCGTTCGAGGCCGGGTTCAGCGTGGTCAGCACCACCTCCACCACGGCGATGTCCGGGGCGGCGGGCGCGGCCGCCGCCGGTGCGATCGCGTTGCTGCTCGCGTTCTACCTGCTCACCGGGTCCGGGCTCGCGCCGCGCGGCGCAGGAGCTCCGGCCCGCCGGCGCCCGACCTTCCGCGCCGCCCATTGACAGAAGGCACGGCGGCCAGGAAGGAGCCGAGGTGGACCCCCGGGTGACGATCGACCAGCCCGCCCTCACGGTCACACCGGGTGGCGAGGCCCGCATGTCCGTGCGGATCAAGAACGACGCGACGTACATCGAGCGGTACGACGTGACGCTCCTGATCCACCCGTCGGCGGCGCCCGGAGGCATCGACTGGCTCTCCGTCGTACCGGCACAAGTGGTCGTGCTGCCCGGCAAGGACGTGACGGTGGAGGTCGTCGCAGCTCCTCCCGCCGCCCCGACGTCGCTCGCGCAGACCGTGCCGATCGCGGTGAAGGTCACGTCCACCGTCGACCCCGCCGCCTCGGCCGTCGCGGAGGCGGACCTGCGCGTCGTCGAGGTGCCGGACCTGCGCGTACGCCTCGCCCCCGCTCTCGCGCGCGGCCGCTGGCGGCACTCCTACCGCGTCGAGCTGGCCAACTGGGGCAACCGCGACCTCTCGCTCCGGCTGACGGCGTCCGACGACGAGGACGCGCTGGCCTTCCGCATCGCGCCCGAGCTGGTGGACGTGCCCCTCGGCGGCACGGCCACCGCCACCGTCCGGGCGTCGGTACGTCGCCCCTTCCTCCGCGGCGTGCCCGTGCACCACAGGTTCCGCATCGCCACCCACGGCGCGGCCCCACCCGCCCAACACCCGGCACTGACGCCGGCTCCGGCGCCGACCGCGCCGACCGGCCCTTATGCCGATGGTGCGTTCCTGCAGCGCGGCGTGCTGCCCATGGGGTTCCGCGTCCTGGGCCTCGCCGCCCTGCTCGCCCTCGCCGTCGCGGCACTGGCGGCGTTCGCGCTCCGTGGTGGTGACGAGGAGCAGCCCCCGGTTGCACCGCTCGCCGTCCCGGCGGACTTCACCGCGACCGCGCGCAGCGTGGACCTCGTCGAGCTGCGCTGGGCGCCGCAGCGCGACGTCACGTCCTTCCGCGTGCAACGGGTCGACCCAGAAACCCGTGCGGCGAACGAGCCGACGGTAGACGAGGTCATCGACGGCATTCCCGGCGAGGTGACCGTGCACCGCTTCGACGAGCTGAAGCCGAACACCGAGTACTGCTTCCGTCTGCTGGCGCTCCGCGACGAGACCAAGGGGCCGCGCACGAACGTCGAGTGCGCGAAGACCCCGCGCCGCGTGCTCAAGGCCCCCACGGACGTGAAGGCGGTGGCCGGGGCCGACGGGAACGCCACGGTGACGTGGAAGGACACCTCCGCCGGGAAGGCGAGCCACGTCGTCTTCCACGAGAGCGAGCAGGTGGCCGAGGTGAAGGCCGGTGCCACCGAGGTGGCCGTCCCCCTCGAGGCCGGGCGCCACTGCCTCTTCGTCCGCGCCGCGCAGGGGGACAAGCTCTCGAAGCCGGCCGGCGGCAAGGGGCCGGCCTGCGTGGTCATGAAGCCCGCGCCCGGGCCCGGCGGGGGCGGCGGTGGCGGCGGTGGCGGCGGTGGCGGCGCTGGCGGCGGTGGCGGCGGTGGCGGCGGTGGGGGCGGTGGCGCGGGCCCTTCCGAGACCCCGCAGGTGTCGCCCACGCCTCTCGAAGACCTGCAATGGGTGGCGATCCTCGAGGTCACGTCGGTGGAGGGCTCCCAGGACCCCGAGGGGACGGCGCAGCAGCGTGCCCGCGCCCTGCGCCGCCAAGGGCTTGAGGTCCGCGTCGTCAGCAGTTTCGACTACCCCGGCATCCTCTTCAGCCGGGTCAACTACTTCGGCGTCGCCGTGGTGGGCCTCGCGACGGAGGAAGACGCAGACGCGCGTTGCCAGGAGCTGACGCGGTTCAGATTCTGCAAGTCACGCTACGCGGGAACGGGCGAGCCCCAGCAGCCCGCGGTCCCCGCAGCACCGAGGCCGCAAGAACCTACGGGGCCCGAGCCGACCGTCATCCCTTCTGCCGGAGGATGATCTGCGCGATCGTCGCCCGCCGGTCCGGCCCCGCGGCCGGCGGGCGGGCGTCGAGGACGGACACGACGACGGACGTCGTGCCGTCCGTCTCCACCGGGAACCACTGCACCTCCGGCGAGTCCTCGAGCGACATCCGCTCGCACCCTCCGTCGGAGAACTGCAGCTGCACCACCGACGGCCGGTAGAACTCGACCCGGTCGGCCGACGTGACGCCTGTGACCACGCCGATCCGGCGCAGGTCCGTCGGGCCGGGCAGCGTCAGCCGCACCGCCTGCGCGCCGCGCCCGGGAGCCGGCATGCACTCCTCGCCGAGAGCGGGGGCGTCCCGCCCGGGGAAGCTCGTGGCCCAGGCCGTCGTGGTGTCCTCGTCCACCAGGCCGGCGGGCGGGAAGTCCGCGTCCTCGGAGCCATCGACCAGCTGCGCCGAGGCGGCGACGGTCGACGACTGCGGCGACACCAGGTGCCACACCGCCCGCGGCCAGCGCTGCGGGTGCAGCACGCCGGCGAGGGCCAGCACGGGGACGCCGACCAGCGCCGCGACGAGGGCGATCCCGATCATCCGCACGGCCAGCACCCGGCGGGAGACCACCCGCCGGAACTGCCACCGGATCCGTCGCAGCTCCAGCACCAGCCGCCGCCACCACGGCACCCGCATGGGCGCGGCCGGCTCCGGCACGGCGGCAGCTTGCACCGCGAGCGGAGCACCGCACTTGCGGCAGAACCGGAGCCCGGCCGGGTTGTCGGTACGGCAGCGCTCGCACTCCAGCTCCCCGCGCTGCGGCAGGGGCTCGCGCGGCTCCTCCGGAGGAGGGCGCCGGCGCGCCCGCTCCGGCTGCCGCGCGACGACCCGCTGGCGCTCGAGGGCCGGTTCGAGCGAGCGCACTGCGGCCGGCTCCACGGCGCCGACCGCGGACGGCGCGTCGACGGGGCCAGGCTGCGGATGCACGACCGTCAGGGCGGGATCGGTGGCGGCAACGGGCTCCCACCGCCCGGTGGTGCTCAGCAGCCCCTCGGCGACGTCGTCGGGCGGCCACACCGACGAGGAGCCCGGGCCGTCGGCAGGCAGCGGCTGGGCGCTGAGTCCCGGCTCCGGCGGATGCCCCGGCCGGGCGCCCCCCGACGGCGGCGCCTCCCAGTCGAGGTACGCATGGCACTGCGCGCAGAACAGGGCTTCGGGCGCGCTCCGGTGCCCGCAGGACGCACACACCACCGGCCGACCCACTGGAACCTCCGCTCGAAGCAGCGAAGCGCGCACTCACGGTACCGCCGACCAAGCTCCGCGACGTTGCCCGAACAGGCAGACAAGCCGCCGCGAAGCGGCAACGCCGACGGCGGAGCTGCCTATCCTGGAACTGCGTCGTAGGACAGGCCGTTGGCCCTGCAAGGCGTTCGACCGGAGGCCTCATGAGCTCTCTGAGTGCAAGCCAGATCTACAGTGCAGCCGTCTCCGCCGGGTTCTCCCCCGACGACGCGGTCACGTGGACCGCGATCGCCCTGGCCGAGTCGGGCGGCGACCCGTCCGCGCACAACGACAGCGGCGAGGACTCCCGCGGGCTGTGGCAGATCAACGTCGGCCCCGGCGTACGCCAGAACGTCTGGGGCGACCTGAGCGACCCGGCGGTCAACGCCCGTGCCGCCTTCGAGATCTCGAACGGCGGGCAGAACATGCAGCCGTGGACCGTCACGCACGACAGCAACGCGGGCACATCCAGGGACTACCGCCGCTACCTGGACCAGGCGCAGGCCGCCGCGTCGGGCGGGCCGTCCTCCTCGAGCGGCGCCGGCGCGGCGACGCTGGCCCTGCATGCCGACGGCGGGACGTCCGTGGCGTCGTTGACGGGCGAGGGGCCGCTCGTCCGTCCGGTGGAGGACGCGGCGCTGCACGACTCCTGGGGCGCGCCGCGGTCCGGCGGCCGGCACCACGAGGGCATCGACATCTTCGCCGACGAGGGGACGCCAATCCACGCGGTCGCGTCGGGCACCGTCGTCAAAGGCTTCGACAACCAGGTCGGCGGGGTCGTCGTCCGGATCGCCGGGGACGACGGGCGCTACTACTACTACGCGCACCTGCAGGAAGGGTCGCCGCAGCAGTACCTCCACGTCGGCGAGCACGTGTCGGCGGGCGACGTGATCGGCGCGGTCAGCGACACGGGCAACGCCAAGGGCACCCCACCCCACCTGCACCTGGGCATCCAGGAGGACGGGCAGTGGGTCAACCCCTATCCGATCCTTAACGCACTGCCCGACTACGACGAGATCGCCGGGACGGGAGCGGGCACGCTGGACGTCAACACCCTCGGCGCGTACGACCAGTTCGACAAGGGCTCCGACGTGGCGGCCGCGGACACCGACCGTGACGGGCTGCTGGACTCCAGCGAACTCCAGTTCGCCAGTGATCCGGGGAAGGCCGACAGCGACGCCGACAGCCTGAGCGACGCGTACGAGGTCGGCGTGCTGCGCTCGAACCCCGCGGCGCCGGACACCGACGCCGATGGGGTCTGGGACGCCGAGGAGTTCGTGCTGGGGCGCGACATCCAGCACGGTGCGGTGCCGGGCACGGCGACGGCCGCGATGGCGGGCGTCGAGCGCGAGGACGACGACGGGCTCGACGCGGCGTTCGAGCGCTCGCTCAACACCGACCCCGTGCGCTCGGACACCGACGGCGACGGCATCGACGACAACCTCGAGTACGTCCTCGGCACCGACCCGCTCGACCTCGACAGCGACGACGACCAGTTCAGCGACGGGTTCGAGATCGACACCGGCGGCGACGCCCTCGTACCGGACCTGGCGTCGCCGGCCCTGCCCGGCGTCGGGGCCGGCGAGCAGCACGCCGTTCCCGACGTTGACGTCGCGCCCGCCCACGCGCACGCGCACTGACCCTCGCGCATCCGCCCCGGACGGTCAGAGCGCGGGCACTGCGTCCAAAGACGTGATCAAGCCTTCGCACGTCCGGGCTGCAGCACCCGCCGCGGTCCGGACGTCGGGCGGCGCCAGCGGGCGCGCGGCCACGCGCCGCCACCGGCGCAGCGAGTCCAACGCGATGGCGCGCAGCTCCGCGGGCGGGGCGTCGCGCGGCCCGCCGAGCCGCGCGGCCGGCGTCATCCCCTCGGCGCCGAGCAGCCGCTCGAGCTCCATCAGGTCCTCCTCGGGCAGCGGGATCACCCCGCTGCGCGCAGCGTCGATGACCGAGACCTCGACGAACTCGTGCGCACCCGTCACCAGCAGCTCGATCTGCTCCTGGAATCGCTGTCGCGCCGGCCATTCCGGTGCCCGCAGGGCCGCCTGCAGCGCGAGCACGGCCGAACGAGCCTTCAGCACACGGGCGCGCTCGGTGAACTGGGTCAGCAGCACCGCGCGCAGTCGGTCGATCCCGCTCAGGGCGACGAGCGCGGAGGCCAGCTCGGACGCCGACGGCGCCCGGTGGGCGCGGACGTACTCGACCGACACCCGCACTCCGAAGATCCCCAGCCGGGCGACGAGCTGCTCGCGCTCGCGCTCGGGGACGCCGCGCGAGTTCGGCAGCGTGGAGAAGCGGTCGGCGGAGAGCAGCAAGTCGACCAGCTCCTCGGCGGGCAGTTCCGACAGCCGCGCGATGCTCTGGAACTCGTCCTCGCGCAGCGTCGCGCCGGCCTGCGCGATCAGCCCCGCGACGGGCACGACGACCCGGCAGAGCCGCCGCAGGCTCGGCTCCGCCTCGTAGCGCCGGGCCACCCGCGCGGCGGACTCGAGCGCGTCGCGGCGGCAGGCGCCGATCTCGTCGGCCCGGGACAGGACGCCGATGGCGGTCGTGGGCGTGCTGTGGCCGACCTCCTCATCGTCGTGGAACGACTCCAGGAAGTGCATGTCCGTCGCGTGCAGGTGGCGCAGCAGGTAGATCACGGCGTCGGCGACCGCGGGCCGCCCGTCGTCGGAGAGCAGGGCCTTCTCGGTCCGGGCCGACACGTGCGTCGAGATCGACGCGGTGCCCGGCATGTCGAGCAGGGTCATCGCGCTGAGCCGTGACGACGGCCACCAGATCTCCAGGTGGCTCACGTCCTCTGGGGTGCGCCCGCCAAGGTCGACGTCGAGCGCTCCGTCGTCGCGGGTGAACCGGGCCTGGCTCGGCTCGCCCTCGAGCGGGTGCACCACGGCCCGGTACGTCTCACCGTGGCGGTACCACGTGACGATCCGCGTGCACTCCCCCGCGTCCGTCGGCGCCAGCCGTTCACCGACGAGCGCGTTCAACAACGTCGACTTGCCCGCCTTCACCTTGCCGGCGATCGCCACCCGCAGCGGCTCGTGCAGCCGGCGCAGGGCGTCGTCCAGACCGCGCTTGAGCTCCCCCTCGGGGGCGATCGCCACGCCGCTGCGCAACAGCCCGGCGACGCGGTCCAGCAGCGGGTCGTCCATGTCAGCGCTCTCTCCTGTCCGCGCCCTGCGCGGGGATCGCGGGCATGCTGCGGTCGAGCGACTCCAGCTGCCCCAGCCCGGCCGCGACCTCCGCCTTGCGCCGGTCCCGGTCCGACGACTCCAGCGTCATGGCGCGCTGCGCCTGCGTCAGGGCCGTGCTCGACGACGCGTGCAGGATCGCGGCCCGCCGGTTGAACTCCTCGCGCAGCTCGCGTTGGGCGCGCCGCAGCGCGTCCCGGCAGTCCTTGGACAGCACGAAGAGCGCCTCGTCGACGTACATCGTCGCCTTGGCCTTGGCCTCCTGCCGGCGCTGGGCCAGCTGGCGCTGGCGCTCCTCGCGCAGCGCCCACCGCCCGAGCACCCCGAGCCCGACGGCGGCCGCGACGGGCGCGACGATGGGCAGCCCGATGAGCGCCCCCGCCGTGCCGAACATCAGCATGCCGCTGTAGGAGTTGCGCGCAGTGTTGATGAGCAGTGCGTTGCGCCGAGCCCGGCGCGAGCCCGGCTCGTAGCTCATCTCGATCTTCTCGAGGGCGGGCAGCGGTGCGGCCACCGGGAAGGTCGACTCCACACCGGCCGCCAGGCCGAAGCTGTCGGCGACCCGGCGCGTGAGCTCGGCCGTCCGCTCGGCGAGGTAGTCCGCGTTCGCCACCGCCTCCGCGGCCACCTGCCGACGCAGCCACGGGTCGAACTCCGTCCACATCTCCATCGGGTCCCCGTTGTCCAGCACGGCCACGGCGTTGCGGCTGAGCTGGCGGAGCCGGTTCTGCAGGTCGTGCAGCACGTTCGCGATGAGGTCCTCGATGCCGTCGGCGAGCGCGCGCTGCCAGCCGGCGGTGGGGTCGTGCAGGTTCTTGGTCCGCGCCGCGTCCGCGCTCAGCCGGTGCACCACGTCCGCCGCCCTCGTCGGCACCTCGAGCACGGACTGCTCGGCGGCGAGCTGTATGCGCAGTTGGTCGAGCACGAAGCCGACTTCGGCCTCGACTCCTGCGGCGAGCGCGGCGCCGGCGCGCTCGAGGACCGCGGTCCGCAGGAACTCGAGCACTGCGGGATATCCCGACTCGGCGTTGAGGCCCGCGTCGCGGCGTGCAGCGGCCCGCAGGCGCAGGAACGAGGAGACGCCGACGACCCGGACGTCGAGGCCCGCCTCGGCGACGCGCTTGCGGTTGAGGTCGACGATGCGCCGCCACTCCGGATAGAGGTCGGCCTTCGTCACCACGCACATCACCGTGGAGCTCCGGCTGCAGACGGTCTCGAGGAAGCGCAGCTCGGGCTCGGTCATCTCCTGCGCGGCGTCGGTGACGAACAGGACCCCTTCGGCCATCGCCAACGTGCCGAGCGCCAGCTGGGCGTGGGCCGACTCGAGGCCGACCCCGGGGGTGTCCACGAAGAAGAGGCCGGTGCGCAGCAGCGCGCGGTTCAACGTGACCTCGATGGACCGGATCGGGCGGCCGTCGTGGACGCCCAGGGTCACGTGGCGGGCGAGCTCGTCGAGCGGGATGGGGACGGCGCGCAGCCTGTCCTCCTCCGCGTGCTCGACCGCGGGGTCGACGGGGCGCCCGTCGTCGCCCCTGCGCACGGGGGGCCACTGCTCCGGCACGTGCACGACGGCGTGCGGGCTCTGCCCGCACCGCACGATCGTCGGGGCCGCGGTGGCGACGTCGACATCGACCGGGCACACGTCGGTCTTCAGCAGGGCGTTGACGAGGGTGCTCTTGCCCTTGTTGAACTCCCCCACGATGACGACACCGAAGGCGGGCCGAGCCAGTCGCTCCTGCGCCACGCGCAAGGGCTCGACGAGATCGGTGTTGCCCTGCGCGTCGGCCAGGTAGGCGAGCGCCTGGAGCCTACGGCGCTGGCGCTGGACGGCCTCCGGCTCGACGGAGTCGGCACGCTCGCCGCCCGCTCGTGCCGGCTGTGCCGCAGGCGGATGCGGCGGCCCTGCCGCCTGTGCCGCCGGAACGGGCGCCGGGTCGGCCGGTGCCGGGAAGGACGCCGGGTCGGCCGGTGCCGAAACGGTGGCGGGCTCCTCTCGGGCTGCCGTGGCCGGTGGAGGAGCAGGCTCCCGAAGGCTGCGCACAGGCTCGTGCGCGCCGCCCGCTGGCGCGGAGGCCTGCTGCGGGCTCGCTTCAGCCCACGCGAGGTAGGAGTCGCAGTTCGAGCAGAACGTCGCTCCGTCGGCGTTGCGCGTCCCGCACGCGTCGCACACGATCACCGGAAGGTCCTCACCCGGAGTCCGCACAAGAGAATGTCGCGGTTCCACCCGCACCCTGATCGCGGCCGCCCAGACGGGCGTCCCCGCGGCCCGTGCGGTGGAGCACGCGCAGACCGAGCGCTGGCGACGGCGGGCTCGGCGCAGGAGGCGTCGAGAGGACGTCGCGATGGCCCGGCGACCACTGTCCGCCTCACCCGCCGACCGTAGCGTCGTCCCGGAGATCAATTCCACAGATTCCTCGCACACCGGCTGGCGCTGCGCCCTGCACCCTGCCCGAACGAGCAGCTCGACGACGAGCGGGGCGGTCGAGCACGGAGGAGCCAGCAGCCGGCCGGGTGTCGTAGAGCTCGATGTGGCCGGCCCGCGACGCGGCCACGTCGCCGCCTTCTTGAGACGACGTCAACATCGCGACTAGACGCCCTCAAGCGTGGCTCAAGCGGCACCCGCGATCTTCTCTGCAGGCAGCAAAGGCTGCACTGCGAGAGAGGAATTGCCAATCATGCGATGGAACCTGTCGAACTTCCGGCGCCCGGTCCTCGGGAGCGTCCTGTCCGTCGGGCTGCTCGGGTCCGCGAGCGCGCTGGCTGCCCCCGCCGGCGCAGCTCCTGCCCAGCAGGAGGCCCCCGTGACGGTCGTCGCGACCGGCTTGAGCGGCCCACGTCAGCTCGCCTTCACGAGCGACAAGCATCTGGTCGTCGCCGAGTCCGACGCCGGCCGGGTCACGGAGGTCGACGTACGCAGCGGCAAGCGCACGACACGGCTGAGCGGCCTGCACGTCCCGCAAGGGGTCGACTCTCGTGGCAGCGAGCTGTTCGTCACCCAGGGCCAGGCGTCGTTGCCGACCGGTGAGCCCGACATCGGCTCCACCACCGGCCAGGACCTGCTGGCGGCCAAGGGCGGGACGACGGCGCAGCTGTCGGACCTGCGGGCGTACGAGCTCGCCCACAACCCCGACGGCCAGCTGCAGTTCGGGCCGAACGGCAAGCCGGTCGACTCGCTCTCCAACCCGTACTACGTGCTGGCCGACACCTCCCGGCTGCTCGTGGCCGACGGTGGCGGCAACGACGTCCTGCAGGTGGACCGCAGGACCGGGCAGACCCGCACGTGGTTCGTGCCGCCGACGATCACGACCGGTGCCTGCGCCACGCTGCCCGAGAACACGCCGGGGACGTTCGGCTGCGACCCCGTGCCGACCGGCATCGCGAAGGCCCCCGACGGGACGTACTGGGTGTCGACGTTCGGCGGCGAGGCCTCCGGCTCCGCCGTGCTCTACCACCTGTCCGCCGCGGGCACCCTGCTCGAGAGCAAGCCCGGCTTCACCAACCTCACCGGCGTCGCGGTCGGCGAGGACGGGACGGTGTACGCCTCGCAGGCGTTCGCGCCGCAGGCCGGCGGCGCTCCCGGCGCGCTGATCCGGATCGCTCCTGACGGCACCCGCACGACCGCGGCGGTCCCGCTGCCGACGGGGCTGGCGTACCGCGGCGGTGCGCTCTACGTCTCGGCGCTCTCGCTCGCCGGGCCGGGCGCGGGCCAGATCCTGCGGGTGACCGAGGCCGCGTTCGCTCCCCCGGTCGGCACCTGAGGCCGTCGCGCGTTCGTCCGTCCGTCCCCGGGGCATGCCCCGGGGATGGACGAGGCGTGGCGTCGGTGGGCCGACGGAGGCCGCAGCGACCGTGGGCGCGAGGAGCTGGCTCGCGCGGGGCATGCGCTCGTCGTCGACGTGGCCGCGATGGCCCCGCTCCCGCCCCTCGTGCCCGTTGCGACCGCGACGGAGTGGGGCTTCTTCGGGCTGCTGGACGCGATCGACGCCTACTTCCCCGAGCGGGCCGGCTGCGGCTTCGAGGCCTACGCCCGGCAGCGAGTCTGGGGCGCGATCGAGGACGAGCTGAGCGAACTGAGGCCGGACGGGAGCGCGTACGAGCCGTCCGAGCCGCCGCCGGGCCCCGACCCCGACCCGGGCAGCTCGTCGGCCGTGCCACCGGTCTGAGCGACCTTCACCCGGGCCGTCGGTCCCCACAGCGTGCGGCGGCCCCCTGTCGCCCCGGCGACAGGGGACGCCGCATGCTCCTCCTGCAGCCAGGCGCCGCGGGCGCGGCCGGCCGCGGCGGCCTAGCGGCGCGTCGTCGGCGTGGGAGTTGCCTTCGGCTTCGGGGCCGGCTTCGGCGTCGCCCGGACCGTCACCGGCACCGCGAGCACGTCCCCGACTGCGGCCTCGACGCGTACGTCCGCCGGCACCGCGACCTTGACCGTCGCCGTTCCGGCTGCGCTGCCGCGGACCGTGTAGGTGACGGGCTCTCCACCGGCCAGCGGCGTCACGGTGACGGTCGCGGTCCCGCCAGGGATCAGCCCGCGCAGGGTCACGGCCGCCTTCGTCCCGGCGACGACGGACTTCGGCGCGGACAGCGTCGGGTAGGCCGGCACGTCGACCGCCGCGCGGCCGACCGCGGAGGAGGCGACCTCGTTGGCCGCGCGGACCGCGGCGGACCGTCGGCCCGGCACGATGCCGGTGAAGACCACGGACCGGGCGTCGGCCGACGTCTTGCGGCTCTGGCCGGCGAAGCTGACCGTGTAGGCCGTGATCGGCGCGCCGCCGGTGTCTCCGGGGGCGTCCCAGCTGACCCGGACGCTGCCCGGGCCGGCGGGCTCGACGCGGACGGCGGGCGGCGACGGCGACACGGCCGCGACGACCGTCTGCGTCGGCGAGGCGCCGAACTCGGTCGTGGCGCGGTAGCGCGCGGAGTAGTCGGCGGGGACGGTGAACTCGCCGGTCCCGGCCGCGGAGGACTTGACCTGGGCGACGGTGGACCAGCCGGCGCTGCCGTCGACGGGCAGCGCCTCCAGCGTGACCGGGGTCGAGGGCGGCAGGCCGGTGGCCCGGAAGGCCGCGGCCCGGCCCTTGCGGACGATGCCGTCCGCGGCGACGAGGGACGGGGTGAACGGCACGACGGCGCTGCGCCGGGCGCCGGCGCCGTCCAGCGTGACCTGCGCCGAGCCAGCCGGCGTCGTCAGCGCGACCGCGGCTGCGGACCCGCTGACGGTCGCCGTCGCCGACACCGTGGACGCCGTCACGCCGCCCCGGCGCGGGGCGATGACGGTCAGCCAGGACAGCGACGTCCCGGTCTGCGATGCGCGCAGCGACGGCGTGGCGGCCATCTCGCCGTAGGCGGTGCTGTTCCAGCCTCGGCGCGGGTTGGTCGAGCCCTTGACGACGTCCATGGGGGCGCCGCCGGAGGTGAACAGCAGCGAGACGTTGGGGCCGGCGCCGGTGGTGTGGGCCGCGTCGGCGTCGAGCCGGACGCCCTTCCCGCGGCCGAGCAGCCACTGCTGGGACGCCCTCACCGGCGAGGACGAGCTCAGCCGGTCCCAGACGATCAGCGCGTCCTCGGCTCGGTCGTACGCCAGGGTGCGGGTGATCGTGACGCCCCGGTAGCCGCGGTCGGTCACCGTCACGAGGTCGATACCGTTGACGGAGCTGGCCTCGATCTGGGGCGTCGACTGGTAGACGCGGGAGGCCCCGTTGACGACCACGACGTTGTGCGAGGCGTGGCTGAGGATGTAGTCGCGCGTCGAGCCGTACTCGTAGCGCCACTGGCCGGGGTCGAGCAGCAGCGGGGAACCGTAGGCGTAGAGCGTGACCGAGCTGACGTCGTCGTGGGCGTGCGGGATGCCGCTCTTGCGACCTGCCCGCAGGCTGAAGAACGTCTCGTTGCGGAAGGAGCGGGACTCTCCCCAGCCGGAACGGCCGAAGACGTAGCCACCGGAGTACGCGGCGAACGTGGCGGGGGGCCGCGGGCCGCTCTTGCCCCGCGTCTGGGCGAACTCGGCGGCCGTGCCCGCCCACAGCGAGGCCTTGAGCGTGTTGGGGCTGGTGTCGCCGAGGGCCTCGAGCCGCCCGTCGGGACGGGTGGCCATGGTGATGAACTCGGGCACGTCCGCGACCCGGTCGAACGAAGCCGGCAGCGCCGAGCCGCCGCGCTCCAGCCGGGTGCGAGCCTCGCCGAACCAGCGGTAGTTGCTGACGCCGTAGCCCGGAGCGCCCTCGTTGTCCGAGCCGTCGGCGTTGATGAGCCGCGTCGCCAGCGAGCCCATGCGCGAAGCGGCGACGCGCTTCCAGTCCTCGCGCCCCAGCGTCACCGCCAGGGCGTAGAGGCCCATCGCCTGGTGCAGGGAGGCGTTGTTGACGCCCTCGTAGCGGCGCGGGTCCGACAGCATCCCGCCGTGCTGGACCATGGCCTTCACGAGCCAGGCCGAGCGGCCCTTCGGCCCGGCCGCGGCGCACGTGAGCGCCAGTGCGCGGAAGCCCTCGTAGATCGGCGGCCCCCAGGCGTAGCGGCGCGACGAGGCGTTCGGCCCGTTGTCCTTCACCCAGTCCTGCAGCACCGCGTAGAACCGGTCGACCATCGCGGTGTTGCCGGTCCGGGCGCCCTCGCGCAGCAGCGGGAGCAGCCAGTCCAGCGAGTGCATGTGGCCCTTGCCGCTGCTGTCGAGGGTCGAGTAGGGCCGCCACGAGACGTCCTTCGCGAGCGGGAACCACCCGTAGTTGCCCAGCTCGGCGCGGCCGGCCATGAGCTTGCCCGCGCGGTCGGGGTCGCTCTTGCCCGGGAGCCCGAAGGACAGGTCGCACTGCGCGGTGGCCGCGGCGACGTTCACGGCAGGCAGCTTCTCGGCCGCCCCCGCAGGCGGCGCGACGAGCAGCGGTGCGCCCAGGGCCAGAGTGGCAGCGGCGACGACGAGCCGAACGAGCTTCACGAGCCTCCCCTACGGGTGCCGACAGGTGCACGGCACACCGGTCCGTGGAGGCAGTATCGGCAACCGGGCTCTAGAAGCGCACCGAACGCGCCGCAGCCGGCGGGGTGGGAATGGTCACGATCCGGACAACGCGGCTGCGTCGGGCGCCTGGCGCCGTACGAAGAGGTGGTTCGCGACCCACAGCGCCACCCCGATCGCGAGCAGGACGCCGGCCCGCACGTAGACCCCGGACTCCCGGCCCGTGAGCGGCGAGGCGAGCACCAGGCTCGCGACGGCGCCCAGCGCGGGTGCCCAGGTCGGCGCGTGGAAGTGCGGGTGCTCCACGTGCTCGCGGCGCAGCACGAGGACGCTCACGTTGACCGCTGCGAAGACCAGCAGGAGCAGGAGCACCGTCGTGTCGGCCAGCCCAGCGAGGTCGCCGGTCGCCACGAGGACCAGCGCGATCAAGCTGGTCACCGCGATGGCGAGCCACGGTGTGTGCCGCGTCGCGTGCACCGAGGCGAAGACCTTCGGCACGATCCCTTCGTTCGCCATGCCGTAGACCACGCGCGACGCCATGAGCATGTTGAGCAGGGCAGTGTTCGTGACCGCGATGAGCGCGATGAGCGCGAAGGCCTTGGCGGGCACGTCGATGCCGCCGGCGCGGACCACCTCGAGCAGCGGCCCGGTCGAGCCGGCCAGCTCGTCGGTGGGCACGAGCAGGGTGGCCACGAGCGACACCGCGAGGTAGACCGCGCCGGTCAGCAGCAGGCCCACGAACAACGCCTTGGGGAACGCCGAGTGCGGCGACTCGACCTCCTCGGCCATGTTGACCGAGTCCTCGAAGCCGAGCAGCGCGTAGAACGCCAGCGCGGCGCCGCCGAGCGCCCCGAGCAGCGCCCCGTCCTTCCCCGAGAAGTCCGTGGCCCGC
Source organism: Motilibacter deserti (assembly GCF_011250635.1). Classification (GTDB taxonomy): domain Bacteria; phylum Actinomycetota; class Actinomycetes; order Motilibacterales; family Motilibacteraceae; genus Motilibacter_A; species Motilibacter_A deserti. The sequence continues at coordinate 23,242 of NZ_JAANNP010000003.1, read as the reverse complement.
GACACGTCGCCGTCACCCTGCACCAGGGCGGCGACCCCGACGACGATCACCAGCAGCAGCCCGCCGAGCTCGATGAGCGTCAGCACCAGGTTGCAGCGGACCGACTCCTTGGTGCCGAGCAGGTTGACCGCCGCGAGCACCAGCACGAAGGCGACCGCGACGAGGACCACCGGGAGCGTGACGAACTCGGCGAGGTAGTCGCCGCCGAAGCCGCGGGCCGCGGCGCTCGCCGACGTGATGCCGCTCGCCATGACCGCGAACGCGACCATGAACGTGACGAACGGCCGGCCGACAGCGCGGTTGACGTAGAGCGCCGCCCCAGCGGCCTTGGGATACTTCCCCACGAGCTCCGCGTAGGCGGTCGCGGTCAGGAACGCCAGGGCGAAGGCGACGAGGAACGGCAGCCAGATCGCGCCGCCGACCTCTCCCGCGACCTTCCCCGTCAGCGTGTAGATGCCGGCGCCGAGGATGTCGCCGACGATGAAGAGCAGGAGCATCCGACGGCCCATGACCCGCTTCAGGCCGCCTCCTGCGGCAGAGGGCTCCGCGCCGGCGTCTGGGGCGATCGTGGTCATGCCCGCTAGTTCCCCGATCTGCGATTCGCCACTCCCAGCTCGGGTCAGGGCGCGCCCGCGGGGAGGCGGCGTACCGACCGCGAGAGCAGCGCGAGCGCGTTGACCAGCACCGCCAGCCCGACGCAGGCCCACAGCGCCCGGGTCACCCCGATCACGGCGGTGACCGGTCCTACCACGGCGAGGCCGAGCGGGTTCAACGCGAAGGAGCCCAGCGCGTCGTACGCGCTGACCCGCGCCAGCCGGTCCTCCGGCACGTGCGTCTGCAGGGCGGTGTACCAGAGCACGACGAAGACGTCGGCGCAGACCCCGTTGACGAAGGCGGCGGCGACGAGCAGCCACAACGGCGACCCCAGAGCGAGCAGCGCCATCGGCAGGACGAAGCCGAACGTCGCGTAGGTCGCGACGCGGATCGGGAAGCGCGGGCGCACCCGGAGCACCAGGAAGCTGCCCGCCAGCAGCCCGACGGCCTGCCCGGTGAGGACGGCCGACCAGGGCCCCGCGCCGCCGAGGTCGCGCTCGGCGACCAGCGGCCCGAGGACCCGCATCCCGGCGGCCGTGCACGTGGTCAGCACGGCGAACTGCAGGACGACCACCCACACCCACTCGCGCGAGACGAACTCGCGCCACCCCTCGCGCAGGTCCGCGAGCGCGCTCGCCGGAGCCGCCTTCACCTGCGGCCGGGCGCGTACGCCGATGAGCAGCAGCGCCGAGACGAGGAAGGTCGCGCCGTCGACCGCGAGCGCCCACCCCGCCCCCACGACGGCCACGAGCAGGCCGGCCAGCGCCGCGCCCGCGATCATCGAGACGTTCTGGGCGACCCGGACGAGCGCGTTGGCCGGCTGCAGCTGCCCGGCGTCGACGACGAGTGGCAGCGCGCCGGTCGAGGCGGGCAGGAAGAGCGCCGTTGCCGCTCCGCTCAGCGCCGAGAGCGCGAGCAGCGGCCCCAGCGAGTACGCCCCCGCGAGGAACATGGCCGCCAGCCCGGCCTGCGCCAGCCCGCCGAGCAGGTCTGCCCCAGCCATGAGCCGGAAGCGCGGCAGCCGGTCGGCGAGGGTCCCGCCGACCAGCAGGAGCAGCACCTCGGCGAGCGTGCGGGCGGTGAGCAGCAGCCCGAGGTCGGTGGCCGAGCCGCCGCCCTCGCCGAGCACGGCGAACGCGAGCGCGACGGGCGCGATCGCGTCACCCAGCAGCGAGGCGGTACGCGACAGGAAGAGCCGGCGGAACGCCGGCACCCGGAGCAGGGCCGCCGCGTCCCCGCCCGTGCGGGCGGTCAGGCGTCGATGCGCTCGCGGTCCAGCCGCGCCGCGCCCTCCACGATGAAGTCGCGGCGCGGCGCGACCTCGTTGCCCATGAGCAGCTCGAAGACCGAGTCCGCGGCCTCGAGCTCGCTGATGTTGACCCGGCGGAGCGTGCGCTTGCGCGGGTCCATCGTCGTCTCGGCCAGCTGCGAGGCGTCCATCTCGCCCAGGCCCTTGTAGCGCTGGACCGGGTCGCGCCACCGGACGTTGCGCTTCTCCAGGTCGCGCAGGGTCTTCTTCAGCTCGGCGTCGGTGTAGGTGTAGAGGTACTTGGGCTGGTCCTTCTTCGGGTTGAGGATCTCGACCCGGTGCAGCGGCGGCATCGCGGCGAAGACGCGGCCCTCCTCGACCAGCGGCCGCATCGTGCGGTAGAGCAGCGTCAGCAGCAGGCAGCGGATGTGCGCGCCGTCGACGTCGGCGTCCGCCATCAGGATGATCTTGCCGTAGCGCGCGGCCTCGAGGTCGAACGAGCGGCCGGTGCCGGCGCCGATGACCTGGATGATCGCGGCGCACTCGGCGTTCTTGAGCATGTCCGAGGGCGAGGCCTTCTGGACGTTGAGGATCTTGCCGCGGATCGGCAGCAGCGCCTGGAACTCGGAGTTGCGCGCGAGCTTCGCGGTGCCGAGCGCCGAGTCGCCCTCGACGATGAAGAGCTCGCTGCGCGAGACGTCCTCGCTGCGGCAGTCGGCGAGCTTGGCCGGCAGCGAGCTCGTCTCCAGCGCGTTCTTGCGCCGCTGCAGCTCCTTGTGCTGGCGGGCGGCGATGCGGGTGCGGGCGGCGCTCGCGACCTTGTCCAGGATCGCCTGGGCCATGGCCTTCTCGCCGCGCTTGGTGCTCGCCAGGACCTCGGTCAGGTGCTTCTCGACCACGTGGGCGACGATCCGCGAGGCCGCCGAGGTGCCGAGGACCTCCTTGGTCTGCCCCTCGAACTGCGGCTCGGGGACCTTGACCGTGACGACCGCCGTCAGCCCCTCGAGGACGTCCTCCTTGAGGACGTCCGGCTCCGCGGTGCGCAGCACCCGGGAGGCGCGCAGCCGGGCGTTGAGCGTCTTGGTCAGCGCGCGCTCGAAACCGGCGACGTGGGTGCCGCCCTTCGGCGTGGCGACGATGTTGACGAAGGAGCGGACGGTCGTGTCGTAGCCCGTGCCCCAGCGCAGCGCGACGTCGACCGTCATCTCGCGCGGCACCTCGGTCGGGGTCATGTGGCCCTGCTCGTCCAGGACCGGGACCGTCTCCTTGAAGTGGCCCACCCCCTGCAGCCGGAGCACGTCGCTCACCGCGGCGTCCGGAGCGAGGAACTCGCAGAACTCGGTGATGCCGCCGACGTAGTGGAACTCCTCCGACGTGGGCGCCGCGGGGTCGCGCTCGTCGCGCACGACGATGCGCAGCCCCGGCACGAGGAACGCCGTCTGCCGGGCACGTGAGCGCAGCTGCTCGAGGTCGAGGTCGGCCTCCTTGAGGAAGACCTGCCGGTCGGCCCACCAGCGCACCCGCGTGCCGGTGACCCCGCGCTTGGCCCGGCCCGCGATCTGCAGGCCCGACTGCGGGGTGAACGGCGCGTCCGGCCCCTCGCCGGCGTAGACGCCGGGCTCGCCGCGCTTGAAGCTCATGAGGTGGACGCGCCCGGACCGGTCGACCTCGACGTCGAGCCGGCTGGACAGCGCGTTGACGACGGACGCGCCCACGCCGTGCAGGCCACCGGACGCGGCGTAGGACCCGCCGCCGAACTTGCCGCCCGCGTGCAGCTTGGTGAGGACGAGCTCGACGCCGGTCAGGCCGGTGCGCGGCTCGATGTCGACCGGGATGCCGCGCCCGTCGTCGTGGACCTCGACCGAGCCGTCGGCGCCCAGGACCACGTCGATGCGGGTGCAGAAGCCGGCCAGCGCTTCGTCGACCGCGTTGTCGATGATCTCCCAGACGCAGTGCATGAGCCCGCGGCCGTCGGTCGAGCCGATGTACATGCCCGGGCGCTTGCGCACCGCCTCGAGCCCCTCGAGGACGGACAGGTGCCGCGCCGTGTAGCCGCCGTCCCCGGCCGCTCGGGCGGCCTTCTTCGCACCCGGGACGGGCTCGGTCGGCTCGGCACTCACGTCGCGCTGCTCCTTGTCGATAACAGAGGCATCCCGGCGGGGAAGCACCTCCGACGGGCTGCTGGTCGCCGCCGGCGGGGCCTGCCGGGCGGGCTCCAGGGGCGTTGCCAGGCTACTCGGAAGCCCCGACAGGGTGAGCCCGACGCGCCCCGGCCCCCGTCAGGGGGGCGGGCACGTTACGGTCGCGTTCCGATCGGGATCGCGTACGGCGAACACAGCGTCAAGGAGGTCTGGGACGAACGTAGCGTGGTAGGACGTTGACCCAGACGCAGAGCGCGAAGCGAAGCTGAACGAGAAACGAGAAGAGGGACCGTGACCACTGCCCTTGCTACCCACGCTGCCCTCACCGCGGCCGACCGCTGTGACCGCTGCGGCGCCCAGGCGTACGTCCGGGTGACGCTCGAGTCCGGCGGCGAGCTGCTCTTCTGCGCGCACCACGGCCGCGAGCACGCGTCCAAGCTGCGTGAGGTCGCCTCGGACATCCAGGACGAGAGCGGCCGGCTCGAGAGCACTCCGTCGACCGCCCCTGCCGACGAGCGCTGACGCGCACTGACGAACGCCCCGGGTGTGCGGGGCACCCCGACTGACGACGAGCCCCGGTGCGCTGCACCGGGGCTCGTCGCGTCTGCGGATCCCGCTGAAGCGGGGCGTATCAACCTTTCTCGGCCCAGTCGCCCAGCGCCCAGTCCCGGACCTCGGGCATGTCCTCGAGGTGCTCCACGACGTACGCGCTGTGCTCGGCGAGCTTCTGCTCGCACCAGGCCGTGAGCTCGGTCGCTCCCCGCGGCGTCCGCTTGGCGTTGTTGATCGCGTCCATCACCAGGTGGTAGCGCGAGGTTCTGTTGCGCACCACCATGTCGAACGGCGTGGTGGTCGTGCCCTCCTCGATGAAGCCGCGGACCCGGAACCGGTCCGCGTCCGGCCGCCCGTGGACCAGCTGGTGGATCGCCCCCGGGAAGCCGTGGAAGGCGAACACCACGTCCGTGTCGTCGGTGAAGAGCTCCTTGAAGTACGTCGGCTCCATGCCGTGCGAGTGGTCGCGGGGGCGGATCAGCGTCATGAGGTCGACGACGTTGACCACCCGCGTCCGGAAGTGCGGCAGCCGCTCCTTGAGGATCTGTGCCGCTGCGACCGTCTCCATCGTGACGACGTCGCCGGCGCACGCCAGCACGATGTCCGGGTCCTGGCTGCCGTCGTCGTTGCCCGCCCAGTCCCAGATCCCGGCGCCGCGCCGGCAGTGCTCGACCGCCTCGTCCATCGTCAGCCACTGCAGCTGCGGCTGCTTGTCGATGACGAGAAGGTTGATGTACGACCGTGAGCGCAGGCAGTGGTCGGCCACCGAGAGCAGCGTGTTCGCGTCCGGCGGCAGGTAGACCCGGGCCACGTCCTTGCGCTGCGTGAGCGCGACCTGGATCAGCCCGGGGCCCTGGTGGGAGAAGCCGTTGTGGTCGTTGCGCCACGCGGTCGAGGTGAGCAGGATGTTCAGGCTCGGCACCTTCGCCCGCCACGGCAGGTGCGTCGCCTCCTCCAGCCACTTTCCGTGCTGGACCGTCTGCGACGCGCTCACCATCGCGAAGGCTTCGTACGTCGCGAACATCCCGTGCCGGCCGGTCAGGGTGTAGCCCTCCAGCCAGCCGTGGCAGTTGTGCTCGGACAGCACCTCCATGACGCGCCCGTCACGCCCGATCGCCACGTCCTCCGGCGTCACGCGCTCCATGAACGCCCGGTCGGACACCTCGAAGACCGCACCCAGCCGGTTGCTGTTCGTCTCGTCGGGACAGAACAGCCGGAACCGGTCGTCGTTGCGGGTGTAGACGTCGCGCAGCAGGGCGCCGAGCTGCCGCGTCGACTCGGCCTTGACCGCCGCCGGGCGCGGCACGTCCAGCGCGTAGTCGCGGAAGTCCGGCAGGTCGAGGTCCTTCGTCAGCAGGCCGCCGTTCGCGTGCGGGGACGCGCTCATCCGCAGCTCGCCCGCCGGGTTCGCGCGGCGTACCAGCTCGGTGGGGGCGCCGAAGGCGTCGAACAGCTCCTCGGGCCGGTAGGACTTCAGCCAGCTCTCCAGGAGCGCCAGGTGCTCGTCGTTGCCCTTCACCCCGGACAGCGGCACCTGGTGCGAGCGCCACGTGCCGGTGACCTTGACCCCGTCGACCTCCTCCGGCCCGGTCCAGCCCTTCGGTGACCGCAGCACGATGAGCGGCCACTGCGGGCGCTGCCCGTCCCAGTCCCCGCCGCGGGCCGCGTCCTGGATCGCCCGGATCTTCCCGTACGCATCGGCGAGCGCCGCCGCGAAGCGGTAGTGCATACCGGGCAGGTCGGCGCCCTCGACCTCGATCACGTCGTAGCCGTGGCCGCGCAGCAGGGAGCGGACCTCCTCGGGGTCCTTGCGGGCGAGCACGGTGGGACCGGCGATCTTCGCGCCGTTGAGGTGCAGGATCGGCAGGACCGCCCCGTCGCGGGCCGGGTTGAGGAACGAGATGCCCTTCCACGACCCCTCGAGAGGCCCGGTCTCGGCCTCGCCGTCGCCGACGACCGCGACCGCCAGCAGGCCGGGGTTGTCCATCACCGCGCCGAAGGCGTGGACCAGGACGTAGCCCAGCTCCCCGCCCTCGTGGATCGAGCCCGGGGTCGTGACCGAGACGTGGCTGGGGATGCCGCCCGGGCTGGAGAACTGGCGGAACAGGCGCAGCAGGCCGGCCTCGTCCTGCGTCACACGCGGGTAGGTCTCCGTGTAGCTGCCCTCGAGGTACGACGCCGCGACCAGCGCGGGGCCGCCGTGCCCGGGGCCGGCCAGGTAGATGGCCTCCTGCCCGGTGCGCTGGATGAGCCGGCTGACGTGGGTGTAGATCAGCGAGAGCCCCGGGCTGGTGCCCCAGTGGCCCAGCAGGCGGGGCTTGATGTGCTCGGAGGCGAGCCGCTTACGCAGCAGCGGGTTGCCCTGCAGGTAGATCTGCCCGATGGTCAGGTAGTTGTTCGCCCGCCACCACGCGTCGAGGGACTCGACCTCCTCGGTGGTGGGGTTCGCGAGGGCGTCGAGGACGCTCTCGGCCTGCGTGCCGGTCGCCGTGTCCAGAGCCACGTGCGGTCCTTCCCTTCGGGTGAGTGGGCTGGCGGAGCCGTCGGGTGTCCTGCACAAACCATGACGGATCACGCCGAGCCCTGTCGATCACCGCCAGCGTCGCAGCGTCGGCGTCGGCCGCCCAGGGACCTTCGTCATGCGCGCAAGCGACCAACTCCCCGCACGTGGGGCCGTGCACGGCCTCCTGGCGGCCGGCGCGTGGCCGCAGCCGGGGTAGGCTCGGCGCCCCGACGGGAGGCTGCATGACGCTGTCGCAGGAGCCGCGCGAGGTCGATCTGCTGGGCATCGAGACCGAGGTCGCGCGGGCGCACCGCGCGGTCGTGCTCTCCGGCCGGCGGCTCGAGTCCGTGCGGGGCACCGGGCACGAGGGCGCGCGGCGCACCGGGCGGGCGGGAACCGAGGCCCACCTCTACTTCGCGGACGCGCTGCGCGAGTGGGCCGACCTGCTGGTGCGCCAGGAGGCGCTGCGCGACGAGCTGCACGCCGCGCGCACCTGGGCCGGCCCGGTCCCGCCACCGGGCGCGGACGTCCTTCCCGCCCTCCCCGTGCCCACCGACCTCGCGGCCGCGCGAGCCGCGCTGCGCGAGGCGCTGCACGACTACGCCCGAGCCCGCAGCCGGGCGCCGGGCGAGCTGTCGGCCGCCCGCGCGGCGTGGCGCCGGCGGCTGGCCCAGTGGCAGGAGCTGCTGCTCGAGGAGCGATCCCCGGCCGGCCGCCGGCCGGCCGCGGGGCCGCAGCCGGTGGCGTTCCCCCAGGACCTGTTCGACACGCTGGAGGCCGGGACGGCCGAGGAGGAGGCGAGCCGTGAGCGGTAGCTGGCGCGACGAGGTCCCGACCCTGCACGGGGCCCAGTCCTGCCCGGAGCACCCGGGCGAGCGCCCGCGCCCGGCGTGCCGGCTCTGCCCCACCCCGCAGGAGCAGGCACGCGACCACGCGCGTGCGGCCCGGCGTACCGAGCGCACCGGCCGCTGCGAGGCCCACGGCGACGACGTCGCGCTCGACGTGTTCGACCGCTGCCTGGCCTGCCGCCCGGCGCTCGCCGACGTGCGTGAGAAGCCCGCGCGCCCCGGCCCGGACCCCTACGCCGGGGTGCGCGCCATGATCGAGCAGTGCGCGGCGTACGCCCGCCGGCCGCGCAGCTGAGCCGCCGGCCGCGCGGCTGCCCCCGGCTGCCGCAGCACCCGGCCCTGGCAACGACACGGCCCCGTCCTGCGGGCAGGACGGGGGCCGGGCGTAGCTGGAGCTGTCAGTCCAGGTAGTCGCGCAGCACCTGCGAGCGCGACGGGTGGCGCAGCTTGCTCATCGTCTTGGACTCGATCTGGCGGATGCGCTCGCGCGTCACGCCGTAGACCTTGCCGATCTCGTCGAGCGTCTTGGGCTGGCCGTCAGTGAGCCCGAAGCGCATGGACACCACGCCCGCCTCGCGCTCGGAGAGCGTGTCGAGGACAGAGTGCAGCTGCTCCTGCAGGAGCGTGAACGACACCGCCTCGGCCGGGACGACGGCCTCGGAGTCCTCGATGAGGTCGCCGAACTCGCTGTCGCCGTCCTCGCCGAGCGGGGTGTGCAGCGAGATGGGCTCGCGGCCGTACTTCTGGACCTCGACGACCTTCTCCGGGGTCATGTCGAGCTCCTTGGCCAGCTCCTCCGGCGTGGGCTCGCGGCCCAGGTCCTGGAGCATCTGGCGCTGCACGCGGGCGAGCTTGTTGATGACCTCCACCATGTGGACCGGGATGCGGATCGTCCGCGCCTGGTCGGCCATGGCGCGGGTGATCGCCTGCCGGATCCACCACGTGGCGTAGGTGGAGAACTTGTAGCCCTTGGTGTAGTCGAACTTCTCGACCGCACGGATGAGGCCGAGGTTGCCCTCCTGGATCAGGTCCAGGAAGAGCATTCCGCGCCCGGTGTAACGCTTGGCCAGCGAGACGACCAGGCGGAGGTTGGCCTCGAGCAGGTGGTTCTTGGCGCGCCGGCCGTCCTCGGCGATCCAGTCGAGCTCCCGCTTGAGCTTGGGGGCGAGCTTCTCCCCCGACCCGAGCTTCTCCTCGGCGAAGAGGCCGGCCTCGATCCGCTTGGCGAGCTCGACCTCCTGCTCGGCGTTGAGGAGGGCGACCTTGCCGATCTGCTTGAGGTAGTCCTTGACCGGGTCGGCCGTCGCGCCGGCGGTCGCGACCTGCTGGGCCGGCTCGTCGGCGTCGTCGTCGGAGAGGACGAACTCCTCGGTCTCCCCGTCCTCGCTGGCCGCCGCCGGCGCTGCAGCGGGCGCCTCCCCCTCCGGCGCCTCCGCGCCCTCGGGCGCGTCCGGCGCTCCGTCGACCACGTCCGTGCCGTCGACAGTGTCGACACCGTCCACGAGGTCGCCGGGGCCACCGGGCTCGGCCAGGTCGTCGAGCGCGACGTCGTCGGGCTCGACCGCGTCGTCGCCCGGGCCCGAGGCGTCCACCAGCCCGGTCGCGGCCTTGCCTGCGGGGGCGGCCTTCTTGGCCGCGGCCTTGCGCGGCGCGGCCTTCTTGGCGGGGGCGGCCTCGACGGAGGAGGTCGCGGTGGCGCGGCGGGCGGTCGTCGCGGCCACGGCCCGGCGCGGCGCGGGCGCCGGCGCGTCCAGCGCAACCGTCACGCCCTCCTCGGCCAGCGCACGGAGCACGGCCTTGACACGCGCGACCGCTATGCGGCCGTCACACGCTTCGCGCACCTGAGCTGCGGTGACCGAACCGGTTGACCTGCCGGTCGTGAGGAGCTCCTGCACCTCGGGGACGGCGAACTCGGGCGGAAGCGGGCGGGGGGTGACCGACGACACGTACAACCTCTCGCTGGACGGGCGACCGTGCAGGACGGGCAGGACCGGGCTCCGGGCACGTCTGTCGCGACGTTCCCTTCCGGCGATGGCGGCTCTTGCTGCCGGACGGCGCCGCTCGCGAGAAGCGTGGCCTTCCAGCATCCTTCTCGTCGCCACCCTCGAACTCCTCAGGGCAGCAACCGCACCATTCTGCCACGCCAGCAGCGCCGATCGCCGGTCGCTGCGGCGCGCCCGTCACGGGCGGTCACACGGTGTCGTCCCGGCCGGCCGGGTGGCGCTTCGTGGGCTCGGTCACACCCGCAGGGCGAGCAGCGTGACGTCGTCCCAGCGCTCGCCCACGCTCGCCCCGATGGCGATGGCGCGGTCGAGCAAGGCCTCGAGCCCGAGGCCCCCGCAGTCGGCCAGGCCGGCGGCCAGCGTCTCCAGGCCCGCGGCGATCCCGGCCTCGCGGGTCTCGACGAGCCCGTCGCTGAACGCCAGGACGGTGTCGCCCGGCGCGAGCTCGAGGCTCCGCTCCGAGCGCGGCTCGGGGACCCCGAGCGGCGTCGCGAGCTCCACGACCGCGAGCAGCCGGGCGGGGCCTTCGGCGGGCACGACCACGACCGGGGGGTGGCCTGCGGCGGTGGCGGTGAGCGTACGGGTGGCCGGGTCGAGCACGCCGTAGACGAGCGTCACGATCTGCTCGAGCCCCTCGGTGGCGGAGAAGACCCGGTCCAGGCCGGACAGCACGGCCGTCGGCGAGGGGTCGGTGAAGGCCAGCGCACGCAGGGCCGCCCGCACGCGGCCCATCCCCGCGGCGGCGTTGACCCCCTTGCCCATCACGTCGCCGAGCGTCACGGCCAGCCGCCCGTCGGGCAGCGGGAAAGCGTCGTACCAGTCACCCCCGACGGCGGTCGCCTCCCGGCCGCGGGCCGCGGCCCGCGACGCCGGCAGGTAGCGCGCCGCGAGCTGTGCACCGGCGACGGCCGGCAGCCGGTCCGGCAGCAGGCTCGCCTGCAGCGCCTCGGCCGTCCTGTGCTCGTTCTCGTAGAGCAGGGCGCGCTCGACCGCGACCGCGCACTGGGTCGCGACCGCCTCGAGGAAGACCCGCTCCTCGGGGGCGAGCGCGTGGGGCTCGGAGAACGCGACGCGCAGCGCGCCCAGCGTGCCGCGCGCGGTCAGCAGCGGCACGGCGGCCCAGGAGCGCTCCGCGGTCGACTCCAGCTGGTGGCTGATCCACGCTGGGTCCGTGCCGAGGTCCACCAGCTCGGCGGTCGACGCGACGTAGACCGGGCGGCCGGTGCGGACGGCGACGGCCGTGGGCACCGGGGTGCCCAGCGGCAGGCGCAGCGCCCCGGCCGCGTCGGGCGCCGGTCCGGCGACGAGCCCCGACCCCGGCTGGTAGACGACGTCGTCGCCGTCGAGCAGCGCCAGCCCGGCCACGACCGCGCCGAGCGAGCGCGCCGCGTCGGCGATGACGGCGGTGACCTCGGCGAGCGTGAGCGCGGTGGCCAGCCGGGTCGTGACCGCGAGCAGCCGCTCGGCCCGCTGGTACGCCGTGAGCAGCGCGTCCTCGGTCTCCCGGCGCTGCGTGACGTCGGCGACGAACACGGCGACGCCGAGGATGCGGCCGCTTTCGTCTCGGGCCGGGAACCACTGGGACTGCCAGCGGGTGACGCTCCCGTCCGGCCCGGTCCCGACGAAGTCGTCGTCGTAGACCGGGGCGCCGGTCTCCATCACCCGGTGCAGCATCTGCTCGACGGCGAGGCCGAGCTTCCCGAGGATCTCGGCGGGCCGGTGGCCCAGGTGGTCCTCGACCGGCAGGCCGTTGACCGCGGCCAGCACGCGGTTGATGCCGCGGTAGCGCAGCTCGGCGTCGTAGAAGGCGAACCCGAGCGGCGCCTCCTGAACGAGCATCTCGAGCAGCGCCGCGTCGGCAGGCGCCAGCGCCTCGCTGGTGCCGGCCGCCTCGTCCCCCGGCGCCACGCCGCCTCCCTCTCGCCCGCGCGCCCCGAGGAACGGGGTCGTCGTCCGCGAGCGCTCATCGGCCCCCGCTGCCGCTCACGCTAACGTGAGCGGCCGTCACGGTACGGCGATCGGCGGAATCAGTCCCCCGGAAGAACGGGCGTCAGCGGTCGTCCTCGTCGGCCTTGACCGCGAGCACCGGACACGGCGCGTCGAGCAGGATCCGCTGCGCGTTGCTGCCGAGGATCAGCTTGCCTACCGGCGACCGCCGGCGCAGCCCGATCACGATCACGTCGGCATGCACCTCCTCGGCGATCGCGATGAGGTCCTCGGACGGCTCCTGGCCGCGGACGAGCTGGCGCACCTCGTGCTCGATGCCGGCCGCTTCGAGCGCGTCGCGCACGGTCAGCAGCTCCTGCTCGTACTGGTTGTCCGCGTCGGCTCCGGTGTCGCGCACCGCCCGCAGCGAGCTGACCACCACGAGGCGCTCGCCGCGAAGGCGCGCCTCCTCGGCGGCACGGCGCAGCGCAGCACGCCCTTCGGGCTTGGGCACGTAGCCCACGACGATCGTCATCGCGGCCTCTCCTGCGTCTCGCTGTGCTCGTGCGTGCCCGTCCTCGCGCGGGTTGCGAGCGAACGCTATCCGTATCTTGGGCGGGTATCGCCCACCAGGCCCATGGCGGGCCGCGCCGAGGGCCGTGCGGAGGGCCGTGTGGAGGGCCCGGTGAAGGGGTCCGTGCCGGCTCCCAGCGGGCGCGCCATCTCGACCTCCCGGGCCGTCGGATCGAGCGGGTACGCCTCGGTCCGCCCGGTCCGGACGAACCCCTGCCGGGCGTAGAACGCGGCGGCGCGCGGGTTTGCCTCGTGCACGAGCAGCCGGATGCGGGTCGCCCCGGCCTCGACGTGCGCCCACCGCAGCACCTCGTCCAGCAGCAGGTCGGCGACACCCCCGCCGCGGTGCTCAGGGACGACGAAGACCGAGACCAGCAAGGCCTGTCCGGCGGACTCGATCACACCCCCCATCGTTCCGACCCATCGGCCGGCCGCGTCGCGGGCGGCGAACGTGGCCACGCCCCTGCCGGCCGAGCCGCGGCGCGCGCGGCGACGCCACTCCCGCTCGTCGAACGCCCGCGACTGCTCGAGCGTCTCGGTGAAGGCCAGCGGCGTGTCCGCCAGCATCGTCAGGCGCAGGGCGCGGACGTGCTGCCAGTCCTCCTCCTGCACGCGGACGACGTCCACTTGCGTCGCCTCGGCCCGGGGCGTGCTCACCCGCGGCCCCGGCGCGGGCCATCCGCGCGGGAGCTCCGCCTACCCTCGGCTGCGTGACGCTGGGCGCGACGGGCACGGGGGACGGCTGGACGCAGTGCGCGGCGGGGCACCGGCACTGGGGCCGGGTGGGAGCTGCCGGCCTGCTGCTCGTCGCGGAGGGCTCGGCGCTGCTGCAGCTGCGCGCCGCCTGGAGCCACGAGGGCGGCACCTGGGGGATTCCCGGCGGAGCCCGGGACGTGGCCGAGGACGCTGTCGCGGCCGCGCTGCGCGAGACCGCGGAGGAGGCCGGCGTCGAGGTCCCGCCTGGCGCCGTCACCGGGGAGCTGTCGATCGACCACGGCGGCTGGTCCTACACGACCGTGCTCGCGCGCGTGGCCCGTCGGCTTCCCGCTACCCCCGTGGACGGTGAGAGTGCCGCGCTGGAGTGGGTGCCCCTCGACGAGGTCGCCGACCGGCCGCTGCACCCGGGGCTGGCCGACGCCTGGCCGCTGCTGCGCCCGGCCGCCGGGCGGCGCCTGCGCCTCGTCGTGGACGGGGCCAACGTCGTCGGCTCGCGGCCCGACGGCTGGTGGCGCGACCGGCGCGCAGCGGCCGCCCGGCTGCGCGAGGAGCTGGCCGGGCTCCGCGTGCCGGGAGCAGCCCTCCCTCCCGAGCTGGGCCTGCCCGCCCTGCAGGTGTGGGCCCCGGAGACGGTCCTCGTCGTGGAGGGCGCGGCCGCGGGCCTGGCCGCGGGCCCTGCGGTCGCGGGCGTCCGGGTCGTCGCCGCAAGCCGGACGCCCGGGCACCGCCGCGGGGCGGGTGACGACGAGGTGGTGCACGTGGTGGCCGCCGGACGGGCCGCCGCCACGGACGGTCCGGACGGTCCGGACGCCCAGCTGGTCGTCACCAGCGACCGCGAGCTGCGCCGGCGATGCGCCGACCAGGGCGTCCCCGCAGTGGGGACGTCCTGGCTGCGCCGCCTGCTCGAGGAGCGGCGTACGCCCGGCGGCCGCTAGCGCCCGGCTCAAGAGTGCCCGGTCTCCTGCTCCGCGGTCGGGTCGACGGAGCCGGAGCCCTCGGGCGAGCCGGCGCTCTCCCCGCGGGCCACCAGGTGCTCGGCCAGGTCGCCGTGCGGCGGCAGGCCCTGCCCCGAGTCCTCGCGCAGGCCCTCGTCCCCGGACGGGACGGTGGGCCCGGGCGGGGTGTGCTTCTGCTCGGGCGCGCTCACGACCGGCCCACCTCCTCCTGGAGCCGGTCGATCTCCCGGCTCGCGTCCGCCTTGGTGATCTCCTCCGGGTCCTGCGGGGCCTCCTCGCCGGCCTCGCGGGCCAGCGTGCCCAGGTAGCTCAGCTGGGCTCCGGTCGCCGGCTCCCCGCCGGTGACCCAGTCGCTCGGGTCCTTCTCGGTCGACCGCCGCAGGGTCTCGTCCGTGGGGCCGCCGCTCGCATCGTCGTTCTGGTCGCTCGGGGCGTTGCTCGTACTGTCCGTCATGTGGCGACGGTTACCCCACCCCCGCCGCGCGCGAACGTCCCGCGCCCGTCACCGGACCCGTGGGCAAGGCCCCTGCCGCCCGACATAGCGCGGCTCCCGCTGCGGCCGCGTACGCGGCGGTCCGGCTGTGCCCCACGCCACGGCGCGTGGGCTGGACGGGGCCTGAGGGCCTGCTCTACCGTCTAAACGTCCCGCAGCTCCTGCTGCGGGTCTCTCGTGCGGCGCCGAGTCCTGCCCGCGCACGAGGTTTCCGTGGATCACGGGCAGGAGCGGGGGACCCATCCGCGGGCGGGTGCAGTTCTACCCGTCCTTGGGGTGAAGCCGCGACACGCGGCCGGGAAATCTCCTCCCGAACCCGACAGCTCACTTCGCAGGCGCTGGAGAGGGCCACCTCGCGTGCCGAGTTCCTTCCTGCGTCCCTATCAGGGGCGCCACCGCGCCGTACGCACTTCGACCGCTCCGCGCGCGATCGTCGCCGTCGCCGGAGCGGGCCTGACGACCGCCGCGCTGGCCGCGGGCGGCTCGGGCGCCGGCGCCGCGCCGGCCAAGGGCAAGGCCGTCGTCCGGACCCCGCTCCTCGTGCAGGGAGCGCAGGGCGGCGCCGTCCGCGACCTGCAGGCCAGCCTGAAGGTCTCCGTCACGGGTCAGTTCGGCCCCAAGACGGCGGCGGCGCTCAAGGCGTTCCAGCGCCGCAACCACCTCCCGGTCACGGGCAAGGCCGACGCGCTCACGTGGCGGGCGCTGCCCAAGGTCAAGGCACCCGCCTCCCGGTCCGCCGACCGCAAGATCGGCGACCGCAGCCTGGGCCTCGACGGCCTCAACTGGTCGGCACTCGCGCGCTGCGAGTCCGGGGGCAACCCCCGCGCGGTCAACCCGGCCGGCTACTACGGCCTCTACCAGTTCAGCGTGGGCACCTGGCGCGGCGTCGGCGGCTCGGGCTTGCCGCACCGCGCTTCCGCCCAGGAGCAGACCTACCGGGCGCAGTTGCTCTACAAGCGCAGCGGCTCGCGGCCGTGGCCGCACTGCGGCAAGTTCCTCTGACGGGGGCCCGTTCCAGCGGGGCGGACGCAGACAGGTGAGGGGCGGCGCACCGAGTGCGCCGCCCCTCAGCATGTCCAGGCCTCCTTCGGCTCGTACCGGGCCTGATCCGCTCTGTGCTCCGCGTGGGCGCGGGCTTTCCTCGACCTAGTGCACCCGCAGCGGGTCGTGCCCCACGGACATCAGCGTCCGCCGCAGGGCGTCGTCACGCAGGTCGATGGTGTTGTGGGTGAAGTCGCCCTCGGGGTACGCCGCGCGGACCCGGTCGATGACCGCTCGCATGACGTCGAGGTCGGTCTCGGTCAGGTCCGTCTTGCGCTTGGCCAGCACCGAAGCCACCGCTTCGCCGAGGTGGTCGTCCTGCAGGGCAGCCTGCTCCCCCGGCCCGAGGTCGTCGACGGCCATCGTGCCCATGGCCGCCGCCGGCGACGTGTCCGCAGCGCCCGTCGCCACGCCGTCCTGTGCGCTGCCCGTCTCCGGCTGGAGGCCCGGCATGGGCTCGGCCTCCTCGCTGGAGGCGTCGGCCCGCAAGAACTCCTGCAGCTCGCGCGAGGTCATGGTCACGACGCTGTGGAACTCGCCCCACAGCGCGTCGAGGTCCTGCCCGCGGTCCATGTGGTCTCCCTCCGACCTGTCCGTCCCGTCGCCGGGCGTCCCGCCCGGCACCCTCGGCGCGATCCTCGCGGCCCCGTCACTGCCCGGTCTCGTCGCCTCCGGTCCTGCCGCTGGCGACCTCGGGATCTGCGCACCCTATGCCCAGCAGTGCGACATCCATCCCGGCCGGCGAGACCGACTCCGCGCCGCGCTACCGGGAGGAGCGGGCGACGAGGTCGCGTACGTCCTCGGGAAGCACCCCACGCGGCCGTGAGGCCAGCCCTCCCCCGCTCTCCAGGTCGACGATCCGGAAGACCGTCCGCGCGACCGACGCTGCACGTGGCGCATCCAAACTGGTCCGTTCTGCGACGAGGGCGACGAAGTCGTCGGCCAGCGCCGGGTCCGGCACCCCGGATGCCTCGAGGCCGTCGCGCAGGTGTGCCGCCAGGTCCGGAGGCAGCCGCTCCGCGAGGGTGGCGGCAACGGTGTCGGGTACTCGTTCCGCCAGCGCCCGGAGGGTCGCACTCGTGGCCCGGTCGGCGATGGCCGGTGACGCGATGCGGGCGCGGTGCTGGACCAGGCGGGCTAGCTGGGCGTAGTGCACGGACAACCTCCGAGCCTAGGGGGTCTCGTCGCGTTGGCGCTTCCTTGCCCCGGCCGCCAGGGCTTGAACCCTCCCTTAGTCACATTTCGTCCACACTTGGTCACGCAGCGAGACGGACACGGAATTCCTCCAGCCGGTTCGCTCGGAGGCGTTGCTGATGGGTCGCCACGGGTACGCCTCGGTCATGACTACTCCGGGACAGGACCTTCCGACCGACGCGCCGGCCGGCGGCGAGGCGCAGCGGCTCGCCGACAGCGACGCGGCCGCGAAGCCGCCGGCCCAGCCCGACGCCGAGCAGATGGAGTCGGCACTGCGGGAGGGCGGCCCGCTGGTGCGCGACGACCCGGCGCGGGAGCAGGCCCGGCGGGCACAGCCGACCGAGGACGGTCCGGGCACATCGCTGGTCTGACGCGGACGAAGACCGCCTCGACCGGCTGCCTGCCGGGGCCCGCGTGCCGGAGGCCACCTGACCGGGCGGAAGCACGGCGGGGCCCTTGTGCGTTGTCCTCTTTGCTATGACAACCGAGACGAGGCTGCAGACGACGCAGCAGACGCAATCGGGGGCTCCGGCCCTTCCCGACTCCAGCCGCGTGTCGGACGCGGCGGGCCCCGTGTCCGAGCAGGACCTCGACCTCGCCGCCCCGACCGCCGACCTGGTCCGGCTCTACCTCGACGACATCGGCCGCACCCCGCTGCTCACCGCAGCGGAGGAGGTCGAGCTCTCCCAGCGGATCGAGGCCGGCGTCTACGCCGAGCACCTGCTCAAGAGCGCCCCCGCCGACCTCGACGCGAGCCGGCGCTCCGACCTCGAGGCGCTCGTCCGCGACGGGCTGCGGGCCAAGGACCAGATGCTGCGGGCGAACCTCCGCCTGGTCGTGTCCGTGGCCAAGAAGCACAGCCACCGCGGTCTGCCGTTCCTCGACGTGGTGCAGGAGGGCAACCTCGGCCTGGTGCGGGCGGTCGAGAAGTTCGACTACCGCAAGGGCTACAAGTTCTCGACCTACGCCACGTGGTGGATCCGGCAGGCTATCGGGCGCGGGCTCGCCGAGCAGGCCCGGACGATCCGCCTCCCCGTGCACGTGCACGAGCAGATCGGCAAGCTGACCCGGGCGCTGCGCGAGCTCTCGGCCAAGCTGGAGCGCGAGCCTGCCGACGAGGAGATCGCCGAGGCTCTCGGCTGGGAGGTCGCGGACGTCATCACCCTGCGCCGTGTGGGGCGCGAGGCCATCAGCCTCGACACCCCCGTCGGGGACGACCTCGACACCAGCGTGGGAGAGCTCGTGGTCGACACCGACGCGGTGACGGCCGTCGAGGCGGTCGAGCACCGGGCGATGCTGCGCGAGCTGCACCGCGCGATCGCGACGCTGCCCGAGCGCGAGGCCGCGATCGTTCGGCTGCGCTATGGCCTGGTGGACGGCCGGGCCCGCACCCTCGACGAGATCGGGCGCGAGCTGGGGCTGACTCGCGAGCGGATCCGTCAGCTGGAGAAGGAGGCGCTCGCCAAGCTGCGCCACCCCTCGGCGACGCGCGACCTGCTCGACTGGGCCAGCTGACGCCCAGCTCAGCCGGGCATGGGCCATCCTGACGCCATGGAGCTCTGGGGGCTGGCGATCGTGGCGCTGGCGATGCTCGTCGGGCTGGTCGGGGTGCTCGTGCCGGTCCTGCCGGGGCTGGCTGTCATCTGGGCCGCGACGCTGGCCTGGGCCTGGCTGGAGGACGGGCCCGCGCCGTGGCTCGTGCTGGCCGCCGTGACCGCCGTGCTCGCCGCGGGCACCGCCACGAAGTACCTCCTGCCCGCCCGCGCTCTGCGTGAGGCCGGAGCGCCCCGCACGACTCTCGGTGTCGGGGCGCTTCTCGGCGTCGTGGGCTTCTTCGTCGTGCCCGTGGTGGGCCTGCCGCTCGGGTTCGTCCTCGGCGTCTACCTGGCCGAGCACGCTCGGCTACACAGCCAGCGCGACGCCTGGTCGTCCACCATGGTCACGTTGAAGGGCATCGGGATCGGGGTGCTCGTCGAGCTGGCCGCTGGCGTGGCCGCGGTTGGGCTGTGGGGCGTCTCGGCGCTCGTCATCGCGGCCTGACCGCAGTGCCAGCCCCAGCCGGCGCGACCCGAGGGCGGAGCTGCGGGACAGGCTGACAGCTCGGCTCAGCCCGCCGGAGTGACCGGGGCGAGTCGGAGCCCAGAGCTTCCGATCTGCAGCTCACGCACTGCCTGCCCGTTCGCGCCGCCGCGCATGCCGAGCACCGTGACGGTGCGCGCCAGTCGATGGCCGAGGTCCTGGTGCCGCAGCAGCAGGATGCAGTCGGCTGCGGCCAGCAGCTCGGGGTCGAGGTCGACGGGCGACCCCAGCAACGGCTGCGTGGTCGTCGTGACGAGACAGGTCGCGCTGCTCGAGCGCAGGACCGCCTCCAGCCCGCGGACGAGCTCTTCGAAGACGACGCGCGTGGCCGTCCGCTGGACCGCGCCGAGCCCGTCGAGGACGATCCGGGCGGGACGGAGCTCATCAGCGGCGTGCTGCACGGTCGCGAGCAGCTCCTCCGGTGCCTCGGGGCGCACCCGGAGGAAGCGCAGCTTCCCCGCCCGCTCCGCCTCGTCCAGCCGGTAGCCCGCCGCACAGGTGGCGTGCACGACCTGCTCGCGGGTCTGGTCCAGCGCGACGAACAGCGTCGGGGGCCCGGCGGCGGCGAACGCCGCAGCGAGCAGCGTCTTGCCCGACGCCGGCGGACCGGCGGCGAGCACGACCGACCCCCGGTAAGCGCCTCCCCCGCACAGCTCGTCCAGCTGCGCCGTGCCGAGCGACACCCGGTCCGAGGCGGGCAGGGGCAGCGGGCGGTCCCCGCGCCCGGGCAGCACCACGACGCCGCGGCCCGGCTGGACGGTGAAGGGGTGCTCCCCTCCGCGGTGCCCCGCCCCGCGCATCTTCAGCACCTCGACGGTCCGGCGCCGCCGCTCGCCCTCGAGGCGGTTGCGGAGCACGACCACGTTGTCCGCGACGAACTGCCCGACCCCAGTCATGGTCAGCCGCGGCTCGCCCTCGGGCGACTCGGCCGTGAGCACGACGGTCAGCCCGAGGCGGCGCAGCTCGGCCACCAGCCGGCGCAGCTGGCCGCGCACGATCTCGGTCTCGGCGTAGCGCAGCAGGACGGCGTCCAGGGAGTCGATCGCTAGCCGCACAGCGCCCGTCGCGTCCACGGCCCGCCCGATCTGGGCCGAGAGGGTCTCGAGGCTGTAGTCGCTGAACGCCTCCGCCGTGTCGCCCACCACCACCGGTGACGCGTCGACGAAGCTCCAGAGCTCCTCCCGCTCCCACTCGGCGATCGGCCACCCGAGGGTGGAGAGGTTCGCCCGCAGCTCCTCGGCCGGCTCCTCGAGGGAGACGAACACGGCCGGCTGACCGCGGCGTACGCCCTCGGCGAGGAACTGCGCGGCGAAGACGGTCTTGGCCGCGCCCGCCTCACCCGACACGAGGGTGGCCCGCCCGCGTGGCAGCCCACCCCCGCTGACGACGTCGAAGCCGGGGATCCCCGTCTCCAACCGCGGCAGCACTGCTGGGCCTCCCCGGTCGGGGACGCCGGGCGCGCCCGCGTCGGCCGCGGTCACAAGGTGGGAAGAGCGCCCGGCAGCGCGTCCGGCATCGAATACGGGGCGCCGGGTGGAGCAGAGCCGGTCACCGGGTGGCGCCTCCGGAGCCGGACGCGAGGACGAACCACACGCACTTGCCGTCGGGCTCGCTGGCCACGCCCCAGTCATCGCTCAGCGCGGACAGCAGGGCCAGGCCGCGGCCTGAGGTGCGCGAGTCACTCTCCACCTGCGGCTCGGGCTGCTGCGGGTTGTGGTCGGCGACGGTGACGAGCACCGCCGAGTCCAGCCGAGTCACGCCCACGGTGAAGCGGGTCCGCGCATGGAGCACGGCGTTCGTGACGACCTCGCTGACGAGGATGTCGAGAGCGTCCGCGGCCTCGGGCCCGAGCGGCGGGACCTGGGACCGTACCCAGAGCCGCGCCTCCCGTGCCGCCCTCGGCTCGGGGCGCAGGTCCACGGAGGCGTGGGGAGCCCCCGGGGGGACCGCGAACGCGTGTCCCTCCAGCAACGAGTGCCTCCCCATGTCCGTCACGCCCCCTCACTGCATCCGTTGGTGTCTCCCCGGTCCGCCGCCCGGCGACACCTGTGCAGGGCACCCCCGTCAGTGTCTGCGGTGGGCGAGCCGCACTTCCGACAGGTGTCGGTGTCCAGACTGCGCACGGATCGGTGAGATGGCGTGCAGCCTCCCGTCCGCTTCCGCCCGCGAAAGGACTCCATGAGACCTCGCCGGAACCTCCGTACCGCCCTCGTCCTACCGGCCGCGTTGACCGTGGCCGCCGCGTCGGCGCTGGTCGCCGTCGCTCCGAGCACCGCCGGCGCGGCCGCCGTGCCCGAGATCGTGGTGGCCGACGGCGTGACGCAGCCCGTGTTCGGGTTCGCCGACGCCATCCGTGAGCGGCTCTGGGTCGACTCGCCGTACGACAGCGACAAGGACGGCGCGCGCGACAAGATCGCGATCGACATCAAACGCCCTGCCGCCACCGCGGAGGGGCTTCAGGTCCCCGTCGTCATGGACCCGAGCCCCTATTACTCGACCCTTGGCCGGGGCAACGAGTCCGAGCTCAAGGCGGACGTCGACGGTGACGGGCTGCTGGACAAGTGGCCGCTGTTCTACGACAACTACTTCGTGCCCCGTGGCTACGCCGTGGTCCTCATGGACATGATCGGCACGAACAACTCGACCGGGTGCCCCACCGTGCACGACGAGTCCGACAACCTCAGCGCCAAGGTCGTCATCGACTGGCTGAACGGGCGGGCGCGCGCCTTCGACGCCGCCGGCACCGAGCAGTTCGCCACCTGGGACAACGGCAAGTCAGCCCTCATCGGCAAGTCCTACGACGGAACGCTGGCGAACGCGGTCGCGGCCAGCGGTGTCGAGGGGCTCACGACGATCGTGCCGATCTCGGCGATCTCGAGCTATCACGACTACACCCGTAGCAACGGCGTCATCCTGCGCGGCAACAACTACCTCGCCAGCCTCGCGAACACGGTGACGAACCCCGAGCGCCGGGGCTACTGCAAGCCGGTGCGTGACGTGCTCGACGCCAACGACGGCGACGAGACCGGTGACTACTCGCAGTTTTGGGAGGTGCGCGACTACCTCAAGGACGTCAAGAAGGTGAAGGCGAGCGTCTTCGTCTACCACGGCCTCAACGACGACAACGTCATGCCCGACCACTTCAGCAAGTGGTGGTACGCGCTGGCGAAGCAGGGGGTGCCGCGCAAGATCTGGCTGAGCCAGGAGGGGCACGTCGACCCCTTCGACTCCCGGCGTGCCGACTGGGTCGACACGCTCCACCGCTGGTTCGACTACTGGCTGCAGGGCGTTCAGAACGGGATCATGGACGAGCCGATCGCCGACGTCGAGCGGGCGCCGGATGTCTGGGCGACGTACGCCGACTGGCCCGCCCCAGGCGCCACCGATACCCGGCTGTGGTTCCGCAGCTCGGTACCAGGGGCAGAGGGTGACGGCGCGGCCGGCGGGTTCGGCTACGTCCAGGAGAAGGGGGCGGAGCACTCGCTCACCTTCCGCGACGCGATCTCGATGTCGCGGAACTCGGTGCAGTCCAACCTCACCACGGCTTCACCGAACAAGCTTGTCTTCATGTCGGACACCTTGAGCTCTGACGTGCACATCTCCGGTACGCCGTCGGTCCAGATGACGGCGTCGGTCGACGCGACGGACACGAACTTCGGCGCGGTGCTCATCGACCTGGGCGCGGACACGCGGATCAACTGGACGTCAGGCGACGGCGTCCTCCCGGTGACCGCGACGACCCCCGAGGACTGCTGGGGGGAGTCGAGCCCGCTCGACGACGCCTGCTACAAGCAGGTGACCAAGCGGCTGGTCACCGCTGACCGGGAGGTCGTGACCGAGGGCGTCGTCGACGCGCTCAATCTCACCTCGAGGCGCACCGCCACTGCGCTCGAGCCCGGGCGCGACTACGTCGTGGACTTCCCGCTGCTGCCCGAGGACTACGTCTTCAAGGCAGGTCACCGCATCGCCGTCGTGATCGTCGGCAGCTACTCGGGCTACAGCAGCCAGGCCGACCGCAACCAGGCGAACATCACGGTCTCGGTGAAGCGCAGCCGCATCACACTGCCGATCGTCGGCGGCCAGCAGGCAGCCCGCAACGCGGGGATCTGACCGCTCGACGTGGCGGCGGCCCCCTCCCGGCATGGGAAGGTGCCGCCGCCGTGTTCTGGGCCGGGGCCGACGGACCGGCTCGCTCTCCCCGCCAGGTCGCAGCCGGCAGGCGGGACGAAGCGGCGGGTGCGGATGATCCCGTGCGGGGCGGGCCGCCTCGTGCAGGGCCCTCGAGATCGATCGTGGCCATGACCAGATATGGCTGTGCCCCCGTCACCCTTAGGGGGTGCGGGGGCACGACCGTCTTATCAAAGACGTCCGGC
>NZ_JAANNP010000015.1 GCF_011250635.1 Motilibacter deserti | reverse complement strand
CCCTTCGTCCGCTCCTCGCCGATCAGGAGGCGCGGGCCATCTCCGACTGCCCGACACGCGACGGTCTCCTGCGCAGCACGGGGCGGCGGGAAGCCCAGCGGGGACGCGGCAGCGTCGTGGCCCCGGGGCGGCCCCCGCCCGGGGAAGCGCTCTCTGCGCCGGCGGGGGCGGTCGCACGGGCCGTCACGTCGGTCACGTGCGCGACCGCCGCCGAGAGGGCGGGGAACACCGGCAGGACGCGGGCCAGCCCCGTCACGCGCAGCGTGCGCAGGAACACCGGCCGCGTGGCGACCAGGGCGAGCTCGCCACCGCGTTCTCTGCACCGCTTCAACGCACCGGCCAGCACACCCAGCCCCGCCGAGTCGACGAACGTCACGTCGGTCAGATCGATGACGAGGCCGTCCGCGCCCGCGGCGAGCGCGTCGATCACCGCGCTGCGGAGCACGGGCGCTCCGACCGACTCGAGCTCCCCGGTCGCCACGAGGACCGGGACCCCGTCCTGCTCAGAGGCGACCACCGACAGGCCGACGTCCGGAACAGTCATCTTCTCCCCCTCCGGATCCAAGAGATGAACAGCTGCACGCCGTGAGGACACTTTGCTGGTCCCGAGGCTGCGACGAAGTTAGACATCAAGTTGAAGGTTTGCTGCCATCGGGGGTGGTGGTACGCTGCCACCCGAGCGAGAGCAGCGCGCAGTATTCGGGAGGCCGGGTGGCACGTCTTCCGTTCGAGGACGTCCACGCGCCCCTGTTCACCATCGGCCAGGTCGCCGACATGCTCGACGTGCAGCAGGCGTTCCTACGCCGGCTGGACGACCACGAGGTGGTGACCCCGGCCCGGTCCGGGGGCGGGCAGCGGCGCTACAGCCGGCGCCAGGTCGAGCAGGTCCAGCAGGTGCAGGAGCTCGTGGGCGAGGGGCTCACCCTCGCAGGCGTGCGCCGCGTCTTCCTGCTGCAGTCGCGGATCGCCGAGCTCGAGGACGAGCTGGCTGCCCGTCGCCGTGCCGACCGGCCGCCCGGCAGCTGAGCCCGCTCCGTCCCCCGCGGTGCCGCTCGCCCGCCGCACCGCTCCTGCGGCCCAGCGAAAGCGCTGGCCCCCCGTACGACCCGTCGTCCGGAGGACCTTCGATGACCGTGCAGTTGCAGCCCCCTGTCCAGTCCCCCGTCACTCCCGCCGCGCCGCCGCTGCGCATCGCCATGATCGCGCCGCCGTGGTTCGAGCTGCCGCCCCGCGGCTACGGCGGGATCGAGTCCGTCGTCGCTGACCTCGTCGACCAGCTTGCCGCCCGCGGGCACGAGGTGACACTCGTCGGAGCCGGGCGTCACCGCACCGCGGCAACCCGCTTCGTACCGGTCTTCGACGATCCACCCTCGGCGCGGTTGGGCACGCCCGCTCCCGAGGTCATCCACGCCGCCGGTGCCGCCGCAGCCCTCGACGGCCTCGACGTCGACATCGTCCACGACCACACGCTGGCCGGCCCGTTGCTCGCCCGTGGGCGCGACGTTCCGACCGTTGTGACCATGCACGGGCCGGTCGACGGCGAACAGGGCGAGTACTTCGCACGTCTCGGTGAGACGGTCGACGTCGTCGCCATCTCCGACGCCCAGCGCAGGCTGAACCCGGGCATCAACTGGGTGGGCCGGGTGCACAACGCCATCGACGTCTCATCCTTCCCGTTCCAGCCCGACAAGGACGACTACCTGCTGTGGCTCGGCCGGTTCAGCCCCGACAAGGGCGCGCATCTCGCCATCGACGCCGCGCGCAAGGCCGGGCGGTGGATCGTCCTCGCCGGCAAGTGCAGCGAGCCCGCGGAGAAGGCGTACTTCGAGTCCGAGATCGCCCCCCGCCTCGGGGAGGACGTGGAGTACGTCGGCGAGGCGGACGCGTCGTTCAAGCGCCAACTCCTCGCCGGGGCCGCGGCGCTCGCTTTCCCCGTGCAGTGGGAGGAGCCGTTCGGCATGGTGATGATCGAGGCCATGGCGTGCGGCACACCTGTCGTCGCACTGCGCCGGGGCAGCGTCCCCGAGGTCGTCGACCACGGGGTCAGCGGTCTGATCGTCGACGACTACGCCGGCTTCGCCGACGCGCTGCGGACGGCCGACGGGCTCGACCCGTTGCGCTGCCGGCAGCAGGCGCAGCGCCGGTTCGACCTACCCGTAATGGCGGCGGGGTACGAGCGCGTCTACCGCGCCCTGGTCGAGGGCAGCCGGGACCTGCAGGAGATCACCGCTGACACGCCGGGGCAGCGCCGGTCGGCCGGCCGGGCGGGCTGAGCCATGGCCGGGCTCACCCTCACCGCCGCGTACCTCGTCCTCGTGGGCTGGATGCTGCAACTGGTGACGTCGTGGGCGGCCGAGCGCCCTCGCGAGGACCGCAAGGCCCAGCGGGCGCTCGCCGCGCTCGCCCAGCTGGCCGCGGCCGCGCCCACCGGGGCGCGGCGCCCCACGACCGGCACCGCTGCGCCTCCCGGCCGATGCGACCCCTCCGGCCCACCCGCCCCATCCGGCCGATCCGACCCGTCCGACCAGCCCGACGCGACCGACCAGCCCGACCCGACAGACCTCTGCCCGACGCCATGACCGACACCCTTGCCACCCGGCCCACCGACGCAGCGTTCGACCCCGCCGAGCTCGGCAGCGCCTCCACCGCAACGCCCCCGCCGGCCCCCGCCGACGACGTCACGGTCGTCGAAGGCTCCTCCTTCTGCGTGAGCAACCGGGCCGGCGACATCTCCGCCCACCGCCCGCACGGCGTGTTCTTCCTCGACAACCGCATCGTCTCGACGTGGCGACTGCTCGTGGACGACGAGCCGGTGGAGCCGCTCGCCGTCGTCCTCGGCGAGCCGTTCGAGGCCACCTTTCTCACGCGCGCCGCTCCCCGGCCCGGCGTGCACGACGCGACACTCGTGGTGGAGCGACGACGCATGGTGGCCGACGGGCTCCGCGAAGACCTCGTCGTCCGCAACCACGGGCGCGAGCCCGCCGGTGTCACCGTGCAGCTGCTCGTCGACGCGGACTTCGCGGACCTCTTCGACGTCAAGGACGGGCGCCGGGGCACCACCCCCGAGGTGGAGCGCAGGTGGGCCGGCGAGGAGCTCGCCC
This sequence comes from Motilibacter deserti, assembly GCF_011250635.1. Classification (GTDB taxonomy): domain Bacteria; phylum Actinomycetota; class Actinomycetes; order Motilibacterales; family Motilibacteraceae; genus Motilibacter_A; species Motilibacter_A deserti. The sequence continues at coordinate 53,583 of NZ_JAANNP010000015.1, read as the reverse complement.
TCGCCGCGGGCCACGGCGGTCGGCGGCGGGGTGTCCGCGTACGCGGCCAGGGGGCAACGGCGTTGCCCGGCGCGCTCGTGTGGCGCGCAACCATCGCTCCGCAGGGTGAGTGGCGGACGAGCGTGGAGGTGCTCGCCTCGTCGGCTGGTCACGAGGTGGCGACGGCGTTCCCACTCGATCGCCCGTTGGAGCAGGCAGAACCGACCCGGCGGATGCAGGACTGGCGATCGGCAACTCCCGAATTCCGCTGCGGCGACCCGGATCTGCAGGCTGCCGTCGAGCGGAGCGTCCTCGACCTGGGCGCGCTGCGCATCCAGGACCCGGAACGACCCGGTGCGAACGTCGTGGCGGCCGGCGCCCCCTGGTTCATGGCGCTGTTCGGACGGGACGCGTTGCTTGCGAGCTGGATGGCGCTGCCTTTCGACCCCGGGCTCGCACTGTCGACCCTGCAGACCCTGGCCCGGCACCAGGGAAGGGCCGTCGACCCGATGAGCGAGGAGGAGCCGGGAAAGATCCTGCACGAGGTCCGGCTCGGCATGGACGAGAGCCGGGCGCTGGGCGGCAGCTCGGTCTACTACGGGAGCGTGGACGCCACGCCGCTGTTCGTGATGCTGCTCGACCGCGTGGCGCGGTGGGGCGCGCCGCTCGAGGAGGTCGCGGCGCTGCTTCCGGCCGCGGACCGGGCGCTCGACTGGGTGGAGCGCTTCGGCGACGCCGACGGCGACGGCTTCGTGGAGTACCAGCGCAAGACCGACCGCGGCCTGCTCAACCAGGGGTGGAAGGACTCGCTGGACTCCATCTCCTTCGCCGACGGACGGCTCGCCGATCCCCCCATCGCGCTCGCGGAGGTGCAGGGCTACGTCTACGCGGCCTACATCGCCCGCGCGCACCTCGCCCGACTCGTCGGGGGGACCGATGCGGGGGCCGACTGGCAGGCGCGGGCGACGGACCTCAAGCGCCGCTTCAACGAGCGCTTCTGGCTCCCGGAGCGGGGCTACTTCGCGCTCGCCCTTGACCGGGACAAGAAGCCTGTCGACGCGCTCGCCTCGAACCAGGGGCACTGCCTGTGGTCCGGCGTCGCGGACGACGACAAGGCCGGAGCGGTGGCCGAGGCGCTGCTCTCCCCGGCGATGTTCTCCGGGTGGGGGGTCCGCACGCTCGCGACCACGGCCGCCGCGTACAACCCGGTGAGCTACCACAACGGCTCGGTCTGGCCGCACGACAACGCGATCGTGGTGGCCGGGCTCGTGCGCTACGGCTACGTCGGGCACGCCCAGCGCATCGCCGAGGCGGTCGTCGAGGCCGCCGGCGCCTTCGGCGGCCGGCTGCCCGAGCTCTTCTGCGGCTTCGAGCGAGCGGCCACCGGCGTCCCCGTGCCCTACCCCACGTCGTGCTCCCCGCAGGCGTGGTCGGCCGCTGCCCCCCTCTCGCTGCTGACGTCCATGCTCCGGCTCGACCCGTGCCTCCCGCACGGCGACCTCCGCGTGGCTCCCGTGCCGCCCCGCCGCTGGGGCCACGTGCGGCTCTCCGGGCTGCCGATCGGTCGAGGGCGCATGGACCTCGACACGCACGACCCGGAGGTGCTCCGCGCGGCCGGGACGTGACCTGGGACGTGACCTGGGCCGTGACCTGGGCCGTGACCTGGGCGCGTGACCTGGGACGGGGACGGGGACGCGGGGCGGCGGGCGACACGGGGGACGTGGGCCCGGCGCTCGCTCCGCGCCGGGGCGAGCGGCCCGGGACGATGGCCGCCGCCCCGGCGGCGCGGCGCCGGCGCCCTCCCCGGCGGGGGCTGCTCCCCGGCCGCTCCGCTGACGGCCACGGCCCCGCCCGCCCCCCTCGTGACGTGGGCCACGTCCGGGCGACACGGGGACTGACGGACTTGCACCCACCGCTTAACGTCGTCAGGCACACTTGGAACGAGAGGCGGGGGTACGTGAGCGACATCCTCGCGGAGCTGACCCGTGTCCGCGACGCGTTCGACAAGCCGACGCTGCGGCTGCTCGACCGCAAGTGGGCGCCGCTGGTGCTGGCCGTGTTCCGCACCACGTTCACCCGTGATCAGAAGACCGTGCCCGCCGAGCGCCTCCACCAGCAGGTCGACAACTACCTCGACGAGCTCAAGCTCGCCGGTGAGCCGAGCCCCGAGGGGCCGGGCCGCGCGCTGTGCATGCAGTGGCTGGCGCACAAGTGGCTGGTCCGCTCGCGCGACGAGGACGGCGCGGAGTTCTACAGCCTGACCTCGCACGCGCTCGAGGCGCTCGACCTGGTCCAGTCGCTCACCCGGGACCGGACTCTGATCAGCGAGTCCCGGATCCACACGATCCTCGACGTCGTGCGCCGTTTCGCCAACGAGGCGGACCCGGACCGCGACACGCGCATCGCGCGCCTGGAGGCGCACATTGCCGAGCTCACGGCCGAGCGCGACCGGCTGGCCGAGGGCGGGGACATCGAGCCGGCCACCGACGACCACATGCTCGACTCCTACACCAACCTGCACTCGCTCATCGGGCAGCTGCCCAGTGACTTCAAGCGGGTCGAGGAAGCCGTCGCCGGCATGCACCGGCAGATCATCAGCGACTTCCGCAACGAGGAGCGCCCGGTCGTCGAGGTGCTCGACGAATACCTGGCGAAGTCCGACTCGCTGATGAAGCTGACACCGGAGGGCCGCGCCTTCGAGGGCGCCTTCGCCCTGCTGCGGGACGAGCCGCTCCTCGTCGACCTGCGCCGGGACCTCGACGTCATCCTGACCCACCCCTTCGCCCAGACGCTGGCCCCGGGCGAGCAGCGCGAGTTCCGGCGTACGGTCAAGACGATCCAGGACGGCATCCGCGACGTGCTCGGCGAGCGGCAGCGCCTGTCCGCGACGCTGCGCGCGCACATCGTCGGCTACGACGTCGCCAAGGACCGCGAGCTCGACGCCGTGCTGCGCCAGATCAACCAGGAGCTCGAGGCCTGGATGCAGACCGCCGGTCCGCGCGCGACCGTCGAGGTGGAGCTCGTGCCGCCGCGCATCGACGTCGAGCACCTGCGCGAGCGGTTCTGGGACCCGGCCGACGCCGCGCCCCCGCCCCCGCTCGAGGACGTGTCCGACAACGCGCCGGCGGCGCCCGACCTCGAGGCCATCCGCCGACAGGGCGGGCCCAGCCTCGTCGAGCTGCGCCAGGCGCTCGTGATCGCCGCGATGACCCCCGACGGATCGAGCGTCGCCGACGTCTTCTCGGCGCTGCCCGAGCGGCTGCGCCGGCCGGTCGAGCTGCTCGGCATGGTCCACCTGCTGCTCGGGGCGCGTCCCGACGACGGCGACGGGTTCCCCGAGGCCGAGGCACTGCTGGCTGCGCTCGACGGCGAGGAGCTGGTCGAGGCCGTACGCCCCGACGGCACCCGCCGCGCCTTCACCGTCCCCGTCCTCCCGCTGCGCGCGTCCGACGCGGACGCTCTCGTCGAAGGAGCCCGCCCATGACTGTGCCCTCCCAGGCAGCCCCGCGCCCCGACGCCGTCGACGGCGAGGACGGGCTCGGCGGCACGGTCGTCGACGGCACCCCCGACGACGCCACCTCCGCCGGCACCCCCGACGACGCCACCTCCGCCGACAGCGCGTTCATCGACGGCCCCGGCGTGGTCGAGGACGCCGAGGTCGAGGGGCGCAGCCTGTCGCTGTTCGAGGGCGACGAGGGCTCGCTGACCTACGAGCAGCGCCGGACCCTCGTGCACCTGCTCAAGAACCGCTACATCAGCGCGGAGCAGAACCCGGCCGAGTGGCACACGCTGCTGGACTCGCAGCTGCAGCTGCGCTCGCGGCTCAACGACCTCTTCCTCGAGCTGCACGTCGACCTGCGCGCGCAGGTCGCGCTCAAGCGGCAGGCGAGCCCCGAGGGCGACGGCCGGTTCCCCACCCTGCTGCACGACGTCGCGCACACCCGCGAGGAGACGATCCTGCTGGTGTTCCTGCGCCAGCGCTACCGCTCCGACCGGGCCGACGGCGTCGACGCGGTGCTCGTCGACCGCGACCAGCTGCAGGCCGCCGTCGCGCACTTCCGCCCGGCCGACGCCAATGACCACGCCGGCGACGCCCGCAAGGTCGAGAACGCGGTCCAGTCGCTGCAGCGCTCCGGCATCCTGCTCAAGACGGCCGACGAGCAGCGGCTGCGGGTCTCCCCGGTCATCGAGGTCCTGCTGCCGGTGTCGCGCCTGCAGGAGCTGCTGCACACCCTCGAGAACCTCAACGGCAAGGGCGCTCCGGCCGCCCCCGTCGAGGCGCACGCCGAGGAGCTCGGGCTGGACATGCCGGCCCCCGCCCGCGGCAACCGCACGGGCGAGGACCTCGGGTGGCTGGACGCGCCCGAGCTCGCCGACAGCGACGCCGACGCCGGCTCCGGCACCCATGGAACGGCGTCCGAGGACGACACGGAGGACGAGCGCGCATGAGCCAGCCCGCGCTGCTGCCCGACTTCGCCGAGCTCGGCGACGCCCAGTGGGTCGCCGAGTCCATGCAGCTGGTCAACTGGGGCGGCTTCCACGGCCACACCTCGATCGAGCTCGACCCCGAGGCCACGCTGCTGTCCGGCGCCTCGGGCACGGGCAAGTCGACGATCCTCGACGCCTACCTCGCGCTGATGATGCCGTCGGACACGCCGTTCAACGGCGCCTCCAACGACGCGGCGACCGGCCGGGCCCGCAACCCCGACCAGCGCAACCTGCTGTCCTACCTGCGCGGCAAGACCGACGACAGCCGCGAGGCCGAGACCGGGGCGCTCACCGACAAGGTGCTGCGCGGCGCCGACGGCCCGACGTGGGGCGCGCTCGCGATGACGTTCACCGACCGCGACGGCCGCCGGTTCACGGCGCTGCGCGCCTACTCCGTGCCGCGCGCCGCGACGTCGTTCAAGGACGTCACGATGAAGATGGCGACCATCGAGGGTCGGCTCGACCTGCGCGAGCTCGAGCCGCTCGCCTCGCAGCGGTTCGACAAGCGGTCGCTCACGGCGCGCTGGCCGGCGATGTTCGTCGCCGGGACGTACGCCGAGTTCGCCCAGCGGCTCTTCGACCGGCTCGGCATCGGCGCCGGCGGCAACGGCGCCAAGGCGCTCCGGCTGCTGGCGCGCATCCAGGCCGGGCAGCAGGTGCGCACGGTCGACGGCCTCTACAAGTCGATGGTGCTCGAGCAGCCCGCGACCTACGCCGCGGCCGACAGCGCGGCGCGCCACTTCGACGACCTCGACGCGGCGTACCAGGAGATGCAGACCGCGGCGGAGAAGCAGCACGCGCTGGCCCGGCTCCCCCAGCTGTGGGAGGAGCGGGAGAAGGCGCTCGCCGACGAGCAGCTCATCGACACGTTCGGCGCCCAGCGCGCCGGGGGCTCGGCGTTCTCCGTCTGGCAGCTGCACACCCGCGAGCGCCTGCTCGAGGCCGCGTCCCGCGACGCGCTCGAGTCGAAGAAGGCGCTCAGCGAGCGCTACCGCGCCGCGCGCGAGGAGCAGACCCGGCTCAAGGGCGAGCTCGCCAACGTCGAGGAGTCCCAGCGCGCCGCGGGCGGCGACAGCATCAAGCGCCTCGAGGCCGAGATCGAGGCCGCCCGGGCCGCCAAGGACGCCGCGGACAGCCGCTACACCCGCTTCGCGGCGAGCACGGTCGACCTCGAGCTCGACCTGACCACCGCAGCGGACTTCGCGGGTGCGCAGGTCGCGGCCGAGCAGTTCCTGACCGAGCTGCCCGACCGGCTCGAGGGGCTCAGCGCGCAGCAGCAGCAACTGCGCGAGGCGGGCTGGCCGACGCAGGCACGTCGCGGCGAGCTGCTGGCCGAGCGCGACTCGCTCGCCGGGCGCACCGGACGCGTGCCGCGGCGCCTGCACGAGGCCCGGCTCGCGATCGCCGCTGCCGCCGGGATCGACCCGTCGGAGCTGCCGTTCGTCGCCGAGCTGATCGACGTCGCGCCCGAGGAGTCGAGCTGGCGCAAGGCGGCCGAGGTCACGCTCTTCTCGGTCGCCCGGGTCCTGCTCGTCGACGAGCGCCGGCTGCAGCACCTCTCGCGGGCCATCGACCCGATCCGGCTGCCCGTGCGCATCCAGTTCGAGGGCGTCGCGCTGCAGCCGCACGTCGACGAGCCGGCGGACGCGCGCTACGTCTCGGGCAAGCTGCTCTACAAGGACAGCCCGTTCAGCTGGTGGATCCGCGAGCGCGTCACCCGGCGCGGCACCGACCACCTCTGCGTCGAGACGCCGGGCGAGCTCGACGGCGGCGGCCCGCGCGTGACGCGCAACGGGCAGACCCGCAACGGGCGCCGCGGCTCGCACGGCGAGCTCGGCGACGCCTCGATCATCGGCTTCTCCTCCGTCGACCGGCTCAGCGAGATCGACGCCGAGATCGCTGAGCTGGACGAGCAGCTCGGGACCCTGCTCGCCCAGGAGCGCGGCCTGGAGGAGGCGTCCAAGCGGCTGCGGCGGCTCGAGAGCGCCCACCGCTGGCTGCTCGCGACCGAGTGGCCCGACATCGACGTCGCGGGTGTGCAGGCCCAGCTCGCGGCCAAGCAGGACGAGCTGGGGCGCATCCTGGCCGCCGACGACGTGCTGGCGGCCCTCGCGGCCCAGCACGCCCGCATCGAGGCCCGGCTGTCCGACGCGGAGGCCGAGGCCGTACGCGCCAAGGACCTCCTGCACGCCGCGGATGCGGAGTACGAGCGGCTCTGCGAGGAGCAGGACGCCACCACCCGCGAGGTGGACCGCGTCGCGGCCGACGGCGTCGTGACGCTGACCGAGGAGCAGCAGGGCTATCTCGACGCGCTGCTCCTTGAGGTCGGCAGCCTCGACACGATCGGGGAGTTCGAGAAGGGCCTGCCCAAGCTGCGCGGCCGGCTGTCCGAGCGCACCGCCCACGCCCGCGAGCGCGGCGCCGCGGCGACCGCGACCCTGGTCGGGATCTTCGAGCAGTTCCAGTCGCGCTGGCCGGACCCGAACCGCGGCGTCGGCATCGACTCCTACGCCGACTACCGCGAGATCCTCGACAAGATCGTCGCGACCGGCCTTGCGGACCGGCGGCAGGAGTGGCGGCGACGCCTGTCGGAGTGGAGCGGGCAGGACCTCGTGCCGCTGTCCGGTGCCTTCGGCGCCGCGCTCGACGAGATCCGCGCCCGGCTCGACCCGGTCAACGACATCCTCTCCACGTTGCCGTTCGGCCCCCAGAGCGACCGGCTGCGGATCTCGCTGCGGCTTATCCACTCCGAGGACGTCGCCCGCTTCCGCAAGCAGCTGGCCGCGCTCGCGGCCGGCCTGGCCACCGAGGCGACGGACGACGAGGCAGAACGCCGATTCCTGGAACTGCGTTCGTTCATCGGCCTGATCCGCAAGCCCGACCCGGGCAGCCGCCCTACGGCCGTCAGCCGCGACGTCTACCTCGACGTGCGCCGCCACGTCGAGATCACTGCCGTCCGGGTGGACCGGCAGGGCCGCGAGCTCGCGACCTACGCGCACCTCGGTGGCAAGAGCGGTGGCGAGACGCAGGAGCTGATGGCGTTCATCGTCGGCTCGGCGCTGCGCTACCAGCTGGGCGACGAGGACCGGCTGCCGCGCTTCGCCCCGGTGTTCCTCGACGAGGGCTTCATCAAGTCCGACTCGGAGTTCGCCGGCCGGTCGGTGCAGGCCTGGAAGAAGCTGGGCTTCCAGCTGATCGTCGGGGCCCCGCTGGACAAGGTGACGGCGCTCGAGCCGGCCATGCGGCTGATCCTCACCGTGACCAAGTCGCCGAAGGGCTACTCCCACGTCACGCGGCTGCGCGCCGTCGACGAGGCCTGAACGTGCGAACGGCCGCCGGGCGAGTGTGCCCGGCGGCCGCTGAGGTCGCTGGCCGATCCGACAGTCGCCTCTCGGCGAGTGACCGCTCGTAGCGGCAGAAGGTGAGGCCCGGGGACGTGCGGACCGACCGTGAAGGAGAACTCCCCCTCCTGCGCCGGCATTCCCGCCGGCCCGGCCCTCGTGCCGCCATACTCGGCGGGTGCCACCGGCGACGCGCATCCGCGACCTCGTCCGGGCCAAGGACCTCGCCGACGCGCGCTACGCCGACCCGCTCACCGTCGCCGACCTCGCCCGAGCCGCGCACCTGTCACCGGCGCACTTCAGCCGGGCGTTCAGCGCCGCGTTCGGCGAGTCCCCGCACCAGTACCTCCTGACCCGCCGGCTGGAGCGCGCGGCCACGCTGCTGCGCACGACCGACTGGCGGGTGAGCGAGATCTGCGTACGCGTCGGCCTGTCCAGCCTCGGGTCGTTCACCACCAGCTTCCGCCGCATCTACGGGCTCAGCCCCGAGCGCTACCGGCAGGAGCACCCGCCCGAGGCGATGCTGCGCATCCCGCCGTGCGTCGTGCGCGCCTACGGGCGGCGCCCGAACCGCACGTTTCGAGAAGACGACGTGCGACCGGGCCCGTAGCGTCCTCGGCATGCATCGAATCGCCAACTCGCAGTTCTGGGTCCACGACCAGGACGAGGCCCTCGCGTTCTACACCGGCGTTCTCGGCTGGGAGGTCCGCTCCGACGTCACGATGCAGGAGTGGAGCTTCCGCTGGCTGGTCGTCGGGCCCGTTGGCCAGGACGACGTCGGGCTCGTCCTCATGCCCGTCCCACGCCCGCCGATGCTCGACGCCACGACGAGCACCCAGCTCGCCGAGCTCGTCGCGAAAGGCGCGGCCGGCACCCTGTTCCTCGAGACCGACGACTGCCAGGCCGCCTACGACGAGCTGTCGGCGCGCGGGGTGGTGTTCAACGACCCGCCGACGCGGCAGGCGTACGGCATCGACACGTCGTTCCGCGACCCGTCGGGCAACAACATCCGCCTCACGCAGGTGATGGCGTACGTGCCGGACCGTGGCTGAGCGGCGCTCGGCGCCGTCCCGCACGAGGTCAGGCGCTCACGACGGGACGCACCCCCGAGAGCACGAACCCGCTGCGCGGCCCGGTCGGGAGCCGTCGCATGCTGACGCGCAGATCCTGCGGCGGGACGGCGTACTCCATCTCCCGGGTGAGCAGCCGCACGGTGGCGGCGAGGACCTCGACGGTGACCCACTCGCCGGGGCAGCGGTGCCCCGTGGCATGGTCCCCGCCGCCCTGCGGGATGAAGGCGTACGCGTCGTCGGCCCATGCACGGAAGCGCTCCGGGCGAAACTCGTCGGGGCGGTCCCAGGAGCGCGGGTCGAGGTTGGTCCCGTGCACGTCGAGCATCACCCGCCTCCCCGCCGGCACCTCGACGCCGCGCCAGCGCAGGTGCTCACGGGCGCGGGCCGGGATCGCCGGGAAGAACGGGTAGTAGCGGCGTACCTCCTGCACGAAGGGCACGACGTCGGCGTCGCTCGCGCGCAGCGCCGCGAGCCAGCGCGGGTGGCCGTGCAGCGCCAGCGCGACGAGGGCGATGTAGCGGGCGATGGCGACGGTCGGCCGGAGGACGTTGAGCAGCTCGACCGCGGCGGTGCGCGCGTCCAGCAGCTTCCCGTCCGCCCCGCGGAACTCCGCGATCGTGCGCAGCACCGTTCCCTCGTCGGGGTACGCCCCGCGACCGCGCACCTGCTCGACGAGCCCCGCGGCCCACGCCTCGCAGCGGCGCCGGGCGAGCCGGGACCGCACGTAGCCCAGCCGAGGGTCCCCCTCGCACTCGATGAGCGCCCGCAGGCCGAGGGTGCGGCGGCGGACGTCCTGCTCGGGCAGCGCCACGCCGGCCCACCGGCACACCGCGCGGCACAGCACCTCCGCGGCGACGTCGAGCAGGACGACCTGCCCTGCGGCCTCCCACCGCGGCACGGCGGCGCGCCAGGCCGTGGTGAACTCGCCCGCGACCTCGGGGGCGCGCTCGGGCCCGAGCAGGGACAGGAACATCGCCTTGCGGGCGCGGAACTCGTCCCCGTCGAGCGACTGCACTCCCCCGACGCCGATCAGCGTCTTCTGCACCACACGCGGCATGGCGCCGGCTCGCACGAACTTGCCCGGGTCGTAGACCAGCCGGGCCGCCTCGGCGCCCGACAGCAGCGTCGTCCGCTGCAGGAGCAGCCGCGCCTCCGCGACCTCGCGGCCACGGCGCAGGAGCCGCCGCTCCAGGAAGCCGTAGCCCTGCGCGAGCAGCGCCGGCGTGCTGTCGGGCAGCCGGTCGCGCGGTGTGTTGCTCATGCCTGCGCCGCCGCGACGGCACGCGCCCGCGCCCGGGGCCGCCAGCTCGTCACCAGTGCGAGCGCGATCAGCAGCTCGGCGATGTCGCCGCCGTAGTACATGAGCTCACCGGCCCCGCGCCGCTCCGCCTCCCCCACCGGCACCTGCACTCCGATTCCTGCATAGAGCAACTGTGAGATCAAGGCGTGGAAAGCGACGGCCGCCCCCAGGACCACGAGCCGCACGGGCACCGAGGGCCGGTGCGGCGCCGGGTCCGGCCCCGCGATGACCCAGGCGAAGAGGTATCCCGCCGCCACGAAGTGCAGGTGCACCAGGGCATGCACGCTCTCGTGCGCCTCGACCACGCCGTAGAACGGGGTGAAGTAGAGGACCGCGAGCCCGCCCACGTTCAGCGCCAGCGCCGAGAGCGGGTTCGCCACCAGCCGCACCGGCCACGAGCGCAGCGCCCGCCCGACCAGGCGCCCGTGCCGGCGCGGCAGGGTGCGCAGCAGCAGCGTCATCGGCGCCCCGAGGACGAGCAGCAGCGGCGCGACCATCCCGATCAGCAGGTGCTGGGCCATGTGCCAGCGGAAGTCCCCGGCCGGATAGGGCGACAGCCCCGGCAGCAGGACGAGCCCGAGGACCGCGCAGCCGGCGAGGAAGCTCGCGGTCCGCCACGCGCTCCACCCGCGCGGCTCGCGACTGCGCGCCCGGGCGGCCACGGCGTACGCGACGGCGAGCGCCGCGGCGGCAACCAGGGCCAGGGCGGAGGTGGCGTCGAGCAGGGCGGCGTCCGCGTGCCCGCTGTGGGCCAGCGTCACGGAGTGCCCTGCCGGGCGTCGCGCGGCCGCGCGCCCCGTTGCAGGAGCCAGCCGGCGAGGACGAGGAGAACCCCGAAGGCGAGGAACCCGAGGTCCCACAGGGTCTGGTGCTCACCGGAGCGGACGTGGTGGATGCCGAGGATGTGGTGGTCGAGCACTCCCTCGACGAGGTTGAACAGGCCCCACCCGACGAGGACCCACCCCCACAGCGCGCGCGAGCCCCAGACCCGTCCGCGCCCGGCCGTGACGCGGGAGTAGAGCAACGCCAGCCCCACGAGCACGCTCAGCCAGGTGAAGGCGTGGAAGATGCCGTCCCAGAGGGTGTTGATCTCCAGGCCGTGCACGGTGTCGCGGGGGTAGTAGGCGACACCGATGTTGTCGGTGTCCGTGCTCGTCAGCAGGTGGTGCCACTGCAGGATCTGGTGCAGCAGGATCCCGTCGACGAAGCCGCCGAGCCCGACCCCGAGGACCACGCCCGGGAGCCGGATGCTCTGGGACCGCGCGTCCGTCGTCTGCGTGTCCGTCGCCATGCCGGTCAGCCCGCGATCGTCTGCCGCTCGGGAACGATCCACACCATGACCCGCTCGCTGGAGATCGCGGCCTCGTCATAGGGCTTGCCGGTGTACTTCTGCGACAGCTCGTCGATGTTCTGCCTCGCGGCCGGACCGGTCACCCGCTCCACCACCGTGCCGCGCACCTCCGCGTAGTGGTAAGGGTCGGCCTCGTCCCGGATGCAGAGCGTGACCCGTGGATCCTGTTCCACGTTCTTGAACTTCGCGCGGTGCACCTCGGTGTTCACGAGGAGCCGCTTCCCGTCCGTGCCGACCCACACGTACTGCGTCTGGATCGCGCCACTGGGCAGCAGCGTGCTCATCGCCGCGTAGTTCGCGCCCCGGGCGAGCTCGACCGTCGTCGGGAGCAGTTCGGGGCCGTTGCTGGTCTGCGCCATGTCCGTCCTCCGGTAGGTGCCGCTGCCGCCCCTCTGCCCACGCAGGCGCCGGTCACCCACCCGCTTCGGCGGCCGAGCCGGCGCTTGCAGCGACTCGGCGCGGGAAAGCTGCGGCCGAGGGCAGCCGCCGGGCGAGGGCTGCCGGGAAGCGTGTGCCGAGCCGGGACCGGTGGGGCGTCGGGCTCGGACGCGGCGAGCGCAGCAGAGGGGAAGGCCGTGTTCCTGTTGATCGCGTTGCTGCTCGTGGCTCTGACGTCGACGCCGGTGCTCGTCAGACGCCGCCTGCACGGGCGGGCCACCCGGCGCTTCGCCGTAGCGGTGGCGGAACGTCGCTTCGAGGAGGCGGAGACGATTGCCGACCGCTACTTCTCGGTGTCGGGCGCGGTGCGCTGACGGCTCCGCCGGCCTTCTCCGACCGCGTCGCCGCCGGCCGCGAGCTCGGGGCGCGGCTCGCGGACGTCGTTCCGGCCCGGGACGTCGTCGTGCTCGGGCTCGCGCGAGGCGGGGTGCCGGTCGCGGCCGGGGTCGCCGCCGCGCTCGGGGCTGCGCTCGACGTGTTCGTCGTCCGCAAGCTGGGCGCCCCGGGCCGGCCGGAGCTGGCCGTGGGCGCGATCGCCGGCGGGGGCGTGCGCGTCCTCAACGACGACGTGGTCCGGCGGCTGCAGGTGCCGGCCGAGGCGCTCGAGCGGGTCGCGCGGCAGGAGACGGCCGAGCTGGAGCGGCGGGAGGCGGCGTACCGCGCCGGCCGGCCGCCGCTCGACCCGTCCGGCAAGCACGTGGTGCTCGTCGACGACGGGCTAGCGACCGGGTCGACGATGCGGGCCGCGGTGCAGGCCGTACGCCGGCTCCGCCCGCTGGCGGTCGTCGTCGCCGTCCCGGTGGGCGCGGCCGAGAGCTGCCGCCTCCTCGAGCGGGAGGCCGACCGCGCCGTGTGCCTGCACGTGCCGCGGCGCTTCCTGGCCGTGGGCGCCCACTACGCGGACTTCCGCCAGACCACCGACGCCGAGGTCAGGCAAGCGCTCGCCGCCGGGCCGGCCGCGTGAGCACCGAGCGACCGGCGTCCCGGCCGCACAGGCCGCGCAGTCCGCGAACGCACGAAGGGCCGGCCCGCGGGCCGGCCCTTCCTCATGCGGCGCGCGAGGCTCAGGCCTCGACCTGGCCCTGCACGGTGCGGTCCGTTCCGACCTCGCGCGGCGTCTCGGCGCTGCGCACCTGGATGCGGCGCGGCTCCGGGACGGGCTTGGCCACGTTGTGCACGACGACGCGGAGCATGCCGCGGTCGTACGTCGCGTCCACGTCGTCGGCCCCGACGTGCTCGGGGAGCGCGAACTCGCGGCGGAACGCCCCGTAGCGCAGCTCGCGGACGAGCACGCCCTTGCCCTGCTCGGCCTGCTCGCTGCTCGCGGTCCGCTCGTCGCGGCGCTCGCCGAAGATCGCGAGGCGGCCGTTCGCGACCTCGATGGACACGTCGTTGTCGATGTCGACGCCGGGCAGCTCGACGGAGATGACGACGTCACCGCCGTCCTTGCGGATGTCGACGGCCGGGACGTAGCCGGCGGTCCCACGCTGGCCGGAGCCCCACGCGCGGCGGACCAGCTCGTCGAAGGACGAGTCCAGCTCGCGGTCGAGGCGGGCGAGCGCGGTGAACGGATCCCAACGGGTGACAGCCATGGCTGACTCCTCCTGAAAACCGCCTCCCGGTCCTCCCGGGAGGGCTAGCACTCACGGTACGAGAGTGCCAACTTCGCGGGCTCGCCAAACCTTCCCGCGACCAGTTCAGTCGAGGCAGAACTCGTTGCCCTCCGGGTCGGCCATGACGATGTGCCCGCCCGCCATCGGAGGCGCGGGCTCATGCCGCTCCAGCCGGGTCGCGCCGCGGCCGACCAGCCGCTCGGCCTCCTTCTCCAGCGCCGCCATCCGCTCCTCGCCCGCCAGCCCCGGTGCGGCGCGTACGTCGAGGTGGACGCGGTTCTTCACGGTCTTGCCCTCGGGCACGCGCTGGAAGAACAGCCGCGGCCTGTTCCCGGCCGGGTCGACCACGGCGTGCGCGTCGTTGTGCCGCTCGCGGGGCACGCCGAAGGCGTCGAGCGCCTGCTCCCAGGACGCGAACCCCGGCGGCGGCCCCTGCAGCTCGTAGCCCAGGGCGTCGGCCCAGAACGTCGCCAGCGCCTCCGGGTCGGCGCAGTCGAAGGTGATCTGCACGTCGCGCGCCATCTCAGCCCGCCTTCCGCTCGGTCTCGGTCTAGATCTCGGTCTCGGTTTCGCGGTGCAGGTGCCCGTAGAGGTCGCGCAGCAGGCAGACCTCGGACAGGTGGTGGATCAGCTCGCGGGAGATGTGCAGCACGAGCGTCGCGAGCGGCAGCTCGGCGTACTCCCCCTCCTCCGGCCCCGACGGGCGGCGCAGCCCGCTCTCGCCGAGCGACTCGACCCCGGCGATCCAGGCCGAGTAGGCCGCGTCGAGCTGGGCCAGCGCGTCGTCGGCGGTGGCGGCGTAGTCGAAGGACTGGTAGCTCGCGGGCGGGCCGCCGAAGTGCGTGGCGTTGCGCACCGCGAGCACCCCGACGATCACGTGGCCGAGCCGCCAGGCGATGGTCGTGAAGGGCGGCGGGTCGGGCTCGGGGAAGGCGAAGTCGATCGTCATCGTGCCCGAGCCGCCCTGCACGGGCGCGGTCCCGGTGCCGCGCGGCCGGACGTTCCAGCCCGGGGCCGGCTCCCAGAAGTACTCCTCGTCGCGCAGCCCGTCGAGCCGGGCGCGCAGCTGGTTGTCCCAGTGCCAGGTGATCTGCTCGCGGAGCAGCGGGTTCCACGCCAGATCGCTCATGCGGCCAGCCTGCCGCCGCTAGCGGTCAGATCGCGACCGCATTGCGACGGGCCTGGTCCGACCGGCCGCCCCGGCCGGCCGGCCTCTAGAGTGCGCGCGTGGCAGCACGCGCAGCGGTGGCCGCCGGGCACAGCGAGACCGCTGCCGCGGCGGCCCTCGCCCTGCGCAGCGGTGGCAACGCCTTCGACGCGGTGGTCGCCGCAGGCTTCGCGGCCGCGGTGGCCGAGCCCACCCTGTCCAGCCTCGGCGGTGGCGGGTTCCTGCTCGCCTCCCCGGCCGCGGGGAAGCCCGTCGTCCTCGACTTCTTCGTCGACGCCCCCGGCCGGGGGCGGCCGCCGGCGGACCTGGAGCCGCACTTCCTGCCCGTCAAGGTGCACTGGACCGGGGCGCAGCAGGTCTTCCATGCCGGCTGGGGCTCGGTGGCCGTGCCCGGCTGCCTGGACGGCTACCTGAACGCCCACCGGCGGCTGGGCCGCCTCCCGCTGGCCGACGTGGTCGAGCCGGCCCGCCGGCTGGCCGCGGAGGGCGCGGTGCTCGACGCCGCCCAGGCCGAGGTGATCGCCCTGCTCGGCGAGATCCTCACGCTGACGCCCGACGGGCGGGAGGTCTTCGCCCCGCGCGGGCGCCTGCTCGAGGCCGGCGAGCGGCTGCACAACGAGGCACTGGCAGCGCTCCTCGCGGACGTGGCGTCCGGACGTGTAGCCAGCTTCAGCGATCCGCAGATCGGCGAACCGCTCGTCGCCGCGATGCAGGCGAACGGCGGCCTCGTGACCGCCAAGGACCTCGTGGCGTACGAGGTCGTCGAGCGGGAGCCGCTCGTGCTGGCCTATCGCGGCGCCACGATCGCCACCAACCCCGCGCCCTCCTTCGGCGGCGGGCTCGTCACCCGCGGCCTGCGCGAGCTCGGCGACGAGCCGGTGGACGCCTCGCCGGCGGCGTACTCCCGCCTCTGCCAGGTGCTCGTCGCCATGTCCGAGCGCCACGTGCAGGGGCCGGCATCGGTGCGCGGGACCACGCACGTGAGCGTCGTCGACGCCGAGGGCAACGTCGCGGCCATGACGACGTCCAACGGCAGCTGCTCGGGGACGTTCGCCCCCGGGACCGGCATCCAGCTCAACAACGTGATGGGCGAGGCGGACCTGCACCCGGAGGGGTTCCACGTCACGCCGCCCGGCACCCGCATCGGCTCCATGATGGCCCCGTCGGTCGTACGCCGTGGCGACGGCAGCGCAGTCGGCCTGGGCAGCGGCGGCAGCGAGCGCATCCGCAGCGCCCTCACCTGCGTGCTCTCCGGCCTGCTCGACCGCGGCCTCGGCCTCGAGGACGCCGTCCGCGCGCCGCGGCTGCACTGGGACCGCGCGCAGTTGCAGGTGGAGCCCGGTCTGCCGGTCGAGGTCGCGCGGGCGCTTGCGGAGCGGTGGCCGGCCAACGTCTGGTCGGCGCGCGACCTGTACTTCGGAGGCGTGCACTCGGTCGCGGTCGACGCCGACGGCGAGGTGTCAGCGGTGGGCGACGACCGCCGGGGCGGGGCCGGGGTCGTGGTGGACCTACGGTGAGGTCGTGCGCCGCCGGGCGCCGGGAAAGGAGCACGTCCATGGCCAGCGAGCTGGAGCAGCGCCTGCGCAGCGACCTCACGACGGCGATGCGCGGGCGTGACGAGGTGACGACCGCGACGCTGCGCATGACGCTCGCGGCCCTCGCGACGGAGGCCGTGTCCGGCAAGAGCGCACGCGAGCTCGACGACAAGGAGGCGCTGGCCGTCGTCACCCGGGAGGCCAAGAAGCGGCGCGAGGCGGCCGACGCCTTCACCTCCGCCGGCCGGCCCGAGCTCGCGGCGCGCGAGCAGGCCGAGGGCGAGGTCCTCGCCCGCTACCTGCCGGCTCAGCTGTCCGACGCCGAGCTCGCCGAGCTGGTGGCCGCCGCGGTGGCCGAGAGCGGCGCGCAGGGGCCCAAGGGCATGGGGGCGGTCATGAAGGTCCTGAACCCGCGGATCGCGGGCCGCGCCGAGGGTGGCCGGGTGGCGGCGGAGGTCCGCAAGCAGCTGGGCTGAGGTGCTCAAGTCGGCGCGCTGGGCCTCCGACATCTGCCAGGTCGATACGACCGGCCCGCCAGGGCTCCGCACAGGAGGAACGCCGATGACCACGTCCGACCGCCGCTGCTTCAGCCCCGCTGCCGCCGCCACCTTGGCCACGCTGGGCTGGGTCAAGGTCGGCGAGGGCGTCGAGCACGGCGAGGCCTACACCGTCATGCGCAAGGCTGCGACGAGCTGAAGCCTCCCCCGGCGGTTCCTACTCCGCCGGCGCGGCCGCGAGCACCGAGTCCAGCAGCCCCGGGAACCGCGCGTCGAGCGCGTCCCGGCGCAGGCTGACCATCCGCTCGCGCCCGTGCGGCACGTTGCTCACCACGCCCGCCTCGCGCAGCGTCTTCAGGTGGTGCGACCGGGTCGACTTCGCCATGTCCGGCAGCACGGCCTGGCAGCTCATCGCGACCAGCGGCCCCTCGGCGAGCTGGCGCACGATCTGCAGCCGGACCGGGTCGCTCAGCGCGAACAGCACGTCCGTCAGCACGAGGTCGGCCGGGTCGGGGTGCTCGAGGTCGCGCGTCGTCGCGGGCATGGTTCGATAATAGTTGAACTATGACGCTCGGGGCGAGTACTGTCCCTGACTGTTCGAGATCCGTAGAACAGTCAGGAGCCGGCATGGACACCCCGCGACCCGCCGCGCGCACGCGGCACCTCCCGCGTACCCCCGCGTTCTGGCTGGTGGCGCTCTCGCTGCTCGTCCTGACCTCGGCCGCCGGCGCCCCCTCGCCGCTCTACGTCGTCTACCAGCAGCGCTGGGGCTTCTCCTCGTTGACGTTGACCGCGGTCTTCGCCGTGTACGCCGTCGCACTGCTCGCCGCGCTGCTGACCGTCGGCGGCCTGTCGGACTTCGTCGGCCGCAAGCCCATGCTCGTCGTCGGCCTCGTGCTGGACGCGGCCGCGATGGGCGTGTTCTGGGCCGCCGACGGCGTCGGGTGGCTCGTCGCCGCGCGGATCGTGCAGGGCGTCGCCATCGGCGCCGCGCTCGGGGTGCTGAGCGCGTACCTCATCGACCTGCAGCCCGCGCACAACCCGAAGCTCGGCGCACTGGTCAACAGCGCCGGCTCCACCGTCGGGCTCGCGGCCGGAGCGCTGCTGGCCGGCGTCCTCGTGGAGTACGCCCCCGCCCCCATGCACCTGGTCTATGCCGTGCTCGGCGCGGCGCTGCTCCTGCTGGTCCCCGTCGCGCTGGCCCTGCCGGAGACCGTGAGCCGCGCGCCGGGAGCGCTCGCCGCGCTGCGGCCCCGGGTGGCCGTGCCGCCGGCGGCCCGTCGCGCCTTCCTCGTCGCCGCTCCCGTCGTCGTCGCGACCTGGGCGATGGGCGGGCTCTACCTCTCGCTCGGCCCATCGCTGGCCGTCGGCGTCCTCGGCCTCGAGAGCCACCTCGTCGGCGGGATCGTCGTGGCGACGCTGATGGCGCCCGGCGCCGTCGCCTCGGTCGTCGTGCGCGACGTCGCGCCGCGGGCGGTCATGCGTGGCGGCGCCGGCGTCCTGGTCGCCGGGACGGCGGTCACCCTCGTCGCGCTCGACCTGGGCCTGACGCCCCTCTTCTTCGTCGGCACGGCGGTCGCGGGGCTCGGCTTCGGCTCGGCGTTCCTCGGCGCGTTCAAGTCGCTGGTCGCCCTGGCCGCGCCGCACGAGCGCGCCGAGCTGTTCTCCGCGGTCTTCGTCGTGAGCTACCTGGCGTTCAGCATCCCGGCGGTCGTCGCGGGCGTCGTCGTCCCCTCGGCCGGCCTGCGGACGACCGCCACCGCGTACGGCGTCGTCGTGATCCTGCTGGCCCTGGTCGCCGCCCTCCCGCGGGCGGCGCGTCCCCGGGCCCTCGCGCTGTCGAGCTGACGCGCGCCACGTCCGGGCCGCTGCCGGCGCCTCCCCGATAGCTGTCGGAGGCGCCCGCAGCGGCACCCGGTCAGCGACTCCGGACGGGTGCTCGCGCAGGGGCGGGAGCGGCCGGGGCCGGCGGCACGCGCAGCACGCGCGCGAGCCAGGCCGGCAGCCACCAGTTCCACGTGCCGAACAGCGACACCAGGGCCGGCACCAGCAGGGCACGGACGACCGTGGCGTCGAGCAGGATCCCCACGCCGAGCGCGGTGGCGAAGACCTTGATGTCGGTCATGGGCGCCGACGCGAGCGCCGCGAACGAGAAGAACAGGATCAGCGCCGCCGACGTGACCAGCCGGCCGGTGCGGCCGAGGCCCGCGACGATCGCGCCGTCCGTCGAGCCGGTGGCGTCGTACTCCTCGCGCATCCTCGCCAGGATGAACACCTCGTAGTCCATCGACAGGCCGAAGAGGAAGGCGAAGATCAGCACGGGCAGCCAGAACGTCATCGCGCCCGTCCCGCTCACCCCGAACAACGCGTCCGAGCCGTGCCCCTCCTGCCAGAACCACGTGGCCAGGCCGAACACCGCCGCCACGGACACCAGGTTCAGCAGCACGGCTTTGAGCGGGAGCAGCACCGACCGGAAGGTGCGTACGAGCAGGAGGAACGTGATGACCGAGATGGCCGCCAGCACATAGGGGAAGTTGTCGTAGACCGCGGTGCCGTAGTCCTCGACCTGCGCGCCCGACCCCGCAACACCGACGAAGCCTGCTACGTCCTTCACACTTCGCCTGACGTCGTCGACGATCCCGGTGCTCGCGTTGTCGACCGTCTCCTCCTCCGGCACGACGTCGACGGCGAAGGAGCCGTCCGCGGCGGGCGGCGCGGCCACGGCGACGCGTACGCCCGGCACCCCCGCGATCACCCCCGCCAGCGTGTCGGACGCGCCCGCCTCCGGCCGGAACAGCACGCTCATCGGGGTGAGGACGCCGGTGCCGACGCCGCCGTCGCGCAGGACCTCGACCGCGTCGTACGCCGGCCCGTTCTGCGCGAGCGAGGCCGACCGGGCCTGGCCGAACTGCAGGCCGCCCACGGGCAGGATGAGCACGGCCAGGAAGGCGAGGGCCCCGATCGCGGCGGCCCAGCGCAGGCGTACGACCCCCCGGGCCCAGGCGGTCCACCCGCGCGAGGCGCTGCTCTCCTTGCGGATGCGCGGCACGTCGACCCGCGGGCCCACTGCCGAGAGCAGCACCGGCAGGAGCGTCAGCACCACCGCGACGCTCACCAGCGGGATCAGCATGCCGCCGTAGCCCATGCTGCGCAGCAACGGCACGGGGAAGACGACGAGCGCCAGCAGGCTGACCGCGACGGTGACGCCGCTGGCGAGGACCGCGGCCCCGGCCGTGCGCACCGCGGTCACGACCGCGTCGTCGTTGGCGGCGCCGCGCGCCCGTTCCTCCCGCCAGCGGGACACGACCAGGAGCGAGTAGTCGATCGCGACGCCGAGGCCGACGAGGGCGATGAGGTACTGCACGACGAAGCTGACGTCGGCGACGACGGTCAGGCCGAGCACGGCCAGGAAGGTCGTCAGGATCGCGACCGCCGCGACGAGCAGCGGCACGACGGCGAGGAACGAGGCGAACACGAACGCGAGCACGGCGAGCGCACCGAGGCCGCCGAGCAGGGTCTCCACGAGCACGCTCGGCCCGGCCGACTCGCTGCCCGAGGAGAGCTGCTCGTATCCCGTGACGTAGCCCTGGAAGCCGGTGCTGGCCGCGCGGTCCACGACCGCCTCCTCGACCGCGCCCTGCAGCGGGCTGTCGAGCCCTTGCGGCGGCGGGGCGTAGACCAGCCCGAACGTCGACCGACCGTCCTCGGTGAGGAACCCGCGGTCGCCGGTGCTGGCGAAGTCGACGACGCGGACGCCGGGCACCGTCTGCCGCACGTTCTCGAAGATCGAGGAGACCAGGCCCAGCTGCTCCTCGACCGTGGTCCCCTCGGGCACGGTCACGACGGGCACGAACGCCGCGGGCGCCGCCGTGCCGTACGCCGCGATCAGGGCCTGCTCGGTCTCGTAGCCCGGCTGCCCCGGCAGCGAGAAGTCGTAGGAGAGGCGGTCGGTCAGCCGGGCCGCCGTGAGCGCCCCGGCGAGGAACACCAGCAGCCAGCCGAGCGCCACCCAGCGCCGGTGCCGGAGCAGCACCCTGACGAACGACTCCATGCAGCACTCCGACCTGGTCCGCGGCTTGTCGCGCACGACCGTAGTGACCCGGTTGGACCCGGGTTGGCGGGGTACCCGGCGACCATGACCGACACCGGCACGCGACGCGACGTCGTCGACATCCTCAGCAGCGACCACACCGAGTTCCTCGCCTTGATCACCACCATCCGCGCGAGCGCCGAGCCCGCCGAGCGGCGCGACCTGGCCGACACCCTGATCGCCGAGCTGGTCCGGCACGCCGTGGCCGAGGAGATGTACGTCTACCCGGCCATGCGGGACCACCTCCCCGACGGCGCGGAGAAGGTCGAGCACGACACCCGGGAGCACAAGGAGCTCGAGGTGACGATGAAGGCGATGGAGGCGGCCGACGCGGCCGACGCGCGCTTCCTCGAGCTGCTCACCGAGCTCGAGACGACGCTGCGCGACCACGTCGAGGACGAGGAGGCCGACCAGTTCCCGCAGCTGCGCGCGCACATCCCGCCGGACCAGCTGGTCGAGCTCGGCGGCAAGGTGGAGACGGCGAAGAAGCTCGCCCCGACGCGCCCGCACCCGGCCGCGCCGAACGCCGAGCTCTTCCACAAGCTCGTGGGCCCCGGCGTGGGGCTCGTGGACCGGCTGCGGGACAAGCTGAGCGGCCGCAACGTCTGACGCCGGTCCGCCCGGTCCGGAGCTCGAGCGGCCTCAGGCGTCGCTCGGTGCGGGGCCCTGAGGCCCAGGGAAGGCATCGCGCCGCGCCGCTCACCGGCGCGCGGCGCGGGCCTCGTCCGTCGTCACCAGCTTCAGCGTCTCCCACACGGGCCAGCCGACCAGCCACACGGTGAGCACGAGGCCGAGCCGCGGCAGCCACTCCAGCAACGACCCGCCACCACTCTCGGCGAGAGCGGCGGCACCGAGGAGCAGGACGGCGCTGACCCCCGCGGCGACGCAGGCGAGGCCGAAGTCGCGCCACTCCTTGCGCACCCGCTCCGGCGTCCCGCTCGCCGGCCGCGGCACCGGAGCCGGCCCACCGGCGAATCGGTGCGCGACCCGCACGTCCGCCCAGCGGACCATCGCGTGGCCGAAGGCGACGGACACCCCGAGATAGACGGCGGCCAGCCCGTGGGCCTCCTCGGGCTCCGCCCCGCGGCGCAGGTCCGCGACGGTGAAGGCGAGCAGGGCCAGGTCGACCAGCGGGACCGCGGCGAGCACGGCTGCGCCGGCGGTCCGCAGCCGCAGGGCGTAGCGCAGCAGCAGGCCGGCGGCGAGCACGACCCAGAACCCGACCTCGCACGCGACGATCGCGGCCACGAGCACGGCGCCCCCTTTGGTAGTACGACTGTGCGAAAAAGAGCTTAGCCGCACAGCTGTGCTACAACAAGCGAGTGCCCCGGGTCGTCGATCACGCGCGCCGCCGGGCCGAGATCGCCGAAGCCCTGTGGCGGGTCGTGCGCCGCGACGGCATCACCGCGACGTCGGTGCGCGGCGTGGCGGCGGAGGCCGGGACGTCGCCGAGCGCGCTGCGCCACTACTTCACCACCCAGGACGAGCTGCTCGGCTTCGCCCTCCGGACGCTCATCGAGCGGGTCGCGTCCCGCCTCGCCCCCGAGCTGCCCGGCCTCGAAGGCCGCGACGGCGCCCTGCGCATCCTCGGCGAGGTCCTCCCGATGGACGAGGAGCGGCGCGCCGAGGTCGAGGTCTACCTCGCCTTCGTCGCCCGGTCCACCACGGACCCCGCCCTGCGCGCCGTGCGCGACGACGTGGACGAGGCGACGCGCGCAGCGGTGGCGTACGCCCTGCAGCTGCTCGAACGGGCCGGCGAGCTCGGCGCGGGCCGCAGCGCAGCGGCGGAGGCGGACCGGACGTACCCGCTCGTGGACGGCCTCGCCGTGCACGGCACGCTGTGGCCGGAGCGCTATCCCCCGGCCCACTTGCGCCGGGTGCTCGAGCACCACCTCGACGAGCTGTCAACGGCGCTCAGCAGCTGAAGGTCCGATCACGTACTCGGTTTCACGATTCCGTGTTCGTAGGCGTAGATCACCGCGTGCACCCGGTCGCGCAGCCCGAGCTTGAGGAACACGTTGCTCACGTGGGTCTTCACCGTGTGCTCGGTGACGTACAGCTCGCGGGCGGCCTCGGCGTTGGACAGCCCGCGCGCCAGCAGCTCGAGCGTGTCCCGCTCCCGGCCGGTCAGCACGTCGACTCCGGGCGCTGTCGTGCGCGGCACGGGCCGGCTGCGCACGAAGTCGGCCAGCAGCCGGCGCGTCACGGTCGGGGCGAGCAGCGCCTCACCGGCGGCGACGACGCGCACGGCTGCCACGAGGTCGTCCCGGCCGACGTCCTTGAGCAGGAACCCGCTCGCCCCCGCCGCGAGCGCGTCGTAGACGTACTCGTCGAGGTCGAACGTCGTCAGCACCAGGACCTTCGTCGCGGGCAGCACCGACGCCAGCTCGCGCGTCGCGGCGATCCCGTCCATGCGCGGCATCCGGATGTCCATGAGCACGACGTCGGGCGCCGTCTCGCGCGCGAGCGCCACGGCCACGGCGCCGTCGCCGGCCTCGCCCACGACCTCGAGGTCGTCCTGAGCCTCCAGGATCATGCGGAACCCGGCCCGCACCAGGCCCTGGTCGTCGGCGAGCAGCACCCGGGTCACGAGTACGCCTCGGCGAGCCCGGCCGGCTGCAGGGGCAGCCTGGCGCGCACGGCCCACCCGTCACCGTCTCGCGGGCCGGCGTGGAGCGACCCGCCGACGACGGCCACCCGCTCGCGCATCGCCACCAGCCCGAGGCCGCTGCCCGGCGTCGGCGAGTCCGCGCCAGGGCCGTCGTCGAGGATCTCGACCGCAAGGCACTCCGGCTCGTACGCGAGCCGGACCACCGCGCGCGCCGGCCCGGCGTGCCGGACGGCGTTCGTCAGCGACTCCTGCACCAGCCGGTACGCCGACACGTCCACCGCGGGCGGCAGCGGTCGTACGTCCCCCGCAACCTCGAGCCGGGCGTCCAACCCCGCGGCGCGCGCACCGGCGACGAGCTCGTCGATGCGGTCGGCCCCCGGCTGCGGCGCCAGCGGGGCGGCGGGCGCGTCCGGGCCGACGTCGCTGCGCAGCACGCCGAGCAGACGGCGCATCTCGACGAGCGCCGCCTTCCCCGTCGCGCTGATGGAGTCGAAGGCGGCGACGGCCCGGGCCGGGTCGCGCTCGACGACCACGGGGCCTGCCTCGGCCTGCACCACCATGAGCGAGACGTGATGGGCCACGACGTCGTGCAGCTCACGGGCGATGCGGTTGCGCTCGGCGACGACGGCCGCCGCGGCCTCGGCCGCCCGCGTGCGCTCCAGCTGCGCGGCGCGCTCCTCGAGCCGGGCGGCGCGCTCCCGGCGACCGCGGGTGCTGTCGCCGAGCAGCCAGGCGCTGGCGAAGAGCAGGACGTTGACGACGACGTCCTGGGCGTCGGCCCGGGCGTCGACCGCGAGCGCGACGGCCAGCGCGGCCGTTGCGATGCCCGCGGCCGCGAGCGCCAACGGCCGGGCGGCGTACGCGGCGGCGGTGTAGAGCCCGACGAGGCCCGCCGCCTGCACCGGCGGGTCGGGCAGCGTGGAGAGGCCGGTGGCGACGGAGAAGGCGCCGGTGACGCCGGACGTGAGGAACGGGAGGCGGCGGCGCCACACGAGCGGCAGCGCGCTGCCGACGGCCAGCAGGTAGCCCCACCAGGGGTAGGAGCGGCAGTCGCAGTCGGGGTTGCGCAGGGCCGGCTGGAGCAGCAGGACGAGGGCGACGACGGCGATGCCCACGTCGACGAGCCGGTCACGTCGGAGGGCCTGGCGGTTCACGCCGTGATCGTGGCAGCTTCCGCGCGCCGGTGCCTCCCCCTCGCGAGGGAGGCCCGGGCGTACGCGTCAGTCGGCGGGCGTCTCGGCGGCCGCAGCATCCTCCTCCGGCTCGAAGCTCGACGCGTTCGACGGGTCGAGCCCGAGGGCGATCCCGGAGTCCCCGAGCGGGGCCTCCGGCTGCGGGTCGGCGCCCGCCTCGAGGTCCCCGTCGACGAACTGCTGGGGCTCTTCGCTGCTGCTGGTCATGCAGGCCCACCTCCGGTGGCTACGCGCAAACCGTGCTCTTCGCCGTGCACCTGCCCGGTCAGTGGCTCGGTCACGCGTGCGCCCCGCGTTCCGCGGCCGACGAGGGCGGAGACGGTCAGCACGACGAGGCCCGCGACCGCGAGCCCGGCGCCCACCCATGCGGGCGCGGTGTAGCCGTAGCCCGCAGCGATCACGAGGCCGCCGAGCCAAGCGCCGAGGGCATTCGCCACGTTGAGGGCCGAGTGGTTGAGCGCCGCCGCGAGTGACTGCGCGTCGTCGGCGACGTCCATGAGCCGCGTCTGCAGCGCCGGGATCATGGCCGATCCCGTGCCGCCGAGCAGCAGCACGGTGAGCGCGGCGGGAACGGGGTGGTGCACCGTCCAGGTGAACAGCACGAGCGTGAGCACGACCGACGTGAGCCCGAGGTAGACGGTGCGCATGACGGACCAGTCGGCGAGCCGGCCGCCGAGCAGGTTGCCGAGGGTCATGCCGATGCCGAACAGTGCGAGCACGATGGGCATCGAGCTCTCGGCGATGCCGGACAGCTCCGTCATCGTGGGCGTGATGTAGCTGTAGACCGCGAAGAAGCCACCGAAGCCGACGGCTCCCGTCAGCAGCGCCAGCCAGACCTGCAGCCGCTTGAGCGCCCCCAGCTCCTGGCGCGCGCTCGCGCCGGCGAGCACCGGCACGTCCGGCACCCAGCGCGTGATCGCGAACAGGGTTGCCACGCCGATCGCCGTCACGACCAGGAAGGTGCTGCGCCAGCCCATCGTCTGGCCGACCGCCGTGGAGACCGGCACGCCGACGACGTTCGCGACCGTCAGGCCGAGCATCATCATCGACACGGCCCAGCCGCGGCGCTCCGGCGCGACGAGCGACGCCGCGACGACGGAGCCGATGCCGAAGAACGCGCCGTGCGGCAGGCCGCTGAGGAAGCGCGCCGCCAGCAGCGTGTCGAACGTCGGAGCGAGGGCGGACGCCAGGTTGCCGACCGTGAACGCCGCCATCAGCGCGAGCAGCATCGTCTTGCGTGGCAGCTTGGCGCCGAGCACCGCGAGCAGCGGGGCGCCGACCACCACACCGAGGGCGTAGCCCGAAACGAGGTGGCCGCCGCTCGGGATCGAGGCGTCGACGCCGCGGGCGATGTCGGGCAGCAGGCCCATCGTCACGAACTCGGTCGTGCCGATGCCGAAGCCACCGAGCGCGAGCGCGAGCAGGCTGAGCGCGAGGCGGGGCCGCCGCTGTGCCGGTGCCCGCGAGGAATGGTCGAGGTCCTGCACAGTCGGGTCCTTCGCGTCGATGGCGTGCGTACTACGCCACCGCGGTGTGACGTGCTGTTGTCGGGCAACGATGCGCGGGCGGCGGCAATTCCGCCCGCGCACCGGCTCAGCGCTTGAGCGCCTTCTGCAGCCGCGCCGCCGCCTTGACCGCAAGGGCCTGGGCCGACGGCACCGGTCCGGCGAAGACCGTGGTGTTGATCGAGGTCACGACGGGCCCCCGCCGGATCAGCACGGTGGCGCCTCTGGCGGGCACCTTCTCGCCGTTGTCGTCCACGACGGTGGACGTCGTCAGCGCCAGGGACTCCTCACCCTGGCGCGGCATCGACAGCGGCTTGTAGCGCACGGTCATCGTGACGCCGTCGCCGACCTCGTAGCTCACGGTGGTGCACTTCTTCGCGAGCGCCCGCTCGACGGCGAGGAAGGCCTTGGCCCCCGCAGGCGACGCGAACTGGGTGGCGCCGTTCACGATCGTGGCAGCACCACCGCCGCGCACGAACGTCGCGAGCGCGTTGCCGGTCACGTGCGTGGCCCCGGTCTCGGCGTCGAGCCACTGCTTGGAGCAGTCGTCGACGGGGCGCAGCCCGTCGGCGACGCCACCCGTCCCACCGCCACTGACCGCCCCGGACGCCTTCGAGAAGCCCTTCGGCAGCTCCTTGGCCGTCAACAGCACGGTCTCGAGCTGAGCGGGCTTGAGCTGCGCGGCCTGCGCCGGCGTGGCCGCGGCCACCGTGGCCGCCGACACCAGCACCGCGGTGGCGGCGAGCGCGCGCGCCGGGCGCGGCAGGGCGTACGTCATCGAGGCTCCCCCGTCGTGATGAGACGCGCCCGTTGCCCGGGCGCACCGGCGCAGGAGCGTACGCGGTCGGGGCGCCGCCCGCCCAAGCGACGGGCGGCGGCCCACCCGTCAGGCGTCGCGGCGCTTGACCAGCCAAGCGCCGATCACGAGCAGGACCAGCCACTGGAGGGTGAAGGCGGCGTAGCCGCTCCACGGCCCGATGCCCTCGGTGGAGGAGACCGTCTCCATGATGTGGGTCCCCGCGTTGGACGTGAACCACTTGCTGATCTGCTCGCCACCCAGGGCGTCGGGGATGAGGCCGATCAGCGGCGGCACGACGAGCAGCAGCGCCACGGCCGTGGTGATCGCGCCCGCGCTGTGCCGGAGCAGGGTCCCGAGGGCAAAGCCGAACATCCCGCAGCCGACGACATAGAGCGCGCCGCCGATGATCACGCGCGGGACCCCGGGATCGCCGAGGGAGACGTCGATGTCGACCGAGGCGAAGAAGAGCTGGCCGATGAAGAACGCGACGAAGCAGGTCACGAGGCCGACGACGAAGGCGACCACGGCCAGGACGAGCGCCTTGGCCGCCAGCACGTTGAGGCGGCGCGGGACCGCCGTGAACGTGGAGCGCACCCCGCGGGTGGAGTACTCCGCCGTGACGACGAGCGCGCCGAGGACGGCGATGACGAGCTGGCCGAAGAACAGGCCCGACAAGGACGCGTTGGCCGGGTCGAGGTCGGACCGCTCGGACGCGTCGAGCTGGTCGTAGCTCTCGGAGATCCCCCACGAGAACAGCGTCGTGATGCCGATCGTCACGACCACGAGGGCGAGGACCGCCCAGGCCGTCGAGCGCACGGACCAGAACTTCACCCACTCAGCGCGCAGGACGTTGACGAAGGTCACGCCGCCGGCCTGCTGCTGCTGGGGGCGCTGGGCCACCGGGGCGCTCACGCGGCACCGCCGGGGACGGAGCCGGAGGCCGCCGTCGGCACCTCGGCGTGGTACTCGACGCTGTCTCGGGTGAGCTCCATGAACGCCTCCTCAAGGGACGAGCGTTGCTGGAACAGCTCGTGGATGGTGATGCCGCGGCTCGCGGCCAGGTCGCCGACCTGGTCGGTGGCCACCCCGGACAGCTCGAGGTAGCCGTCGACCTGCCGCGTCTGCGTGCCACGCTCGGCCAGCGCCCGGGCGAGCTGATCGGCCTGCGGGGACCGCACGCGCACGGTCGTCGCGGAGTTCTGCGCGATGAAGTCCTTGGTGCCCATGTCGGCGAGGAGCTTGCCGCGGCCGATCACGATCAGATGGTCGGCCGTGAGCGCCATCTCGCTCATGAGGTGGCTCGAGACGAAGACGGTCCGGCCACCGGCCGCGAGGGACCGCATGAAGTTGCGGATCCAGAGGATGCCCTCGGGGTCGAGGCCGTTGACCGGCTCGTCGAACATGAGGACATCCGGGTCGCCGAGCATGGCGGCGGCGATGCCGAGCCGCTGGGACATGCCGAGGCTGAAGCCGCGGATCCGCTTCTTGGCCACGCCCGTCAGGCCGGTCAGCTCCAGCACCTCGTCGACGCGGCGCTTGGGCAGCCCGTTCGAGAGCGCCAGCACGGTCAGGTGTGCGCGCGCGGTGCGGCCGCCGTGGACGTCCTTGGCGTCCAGCAGCGCGCCGACCTCCCGCAATGGCACCTTGGCCGCCGTGTAGGGCTGCCCGTTCACGAGCGCCTGACCGGACGTCGGCCGGTCCAGCCCCAGGATCATGCGCATCGTCGTCGACTTGCCGGCGCCGTTCGGGCCGAGGAAGCCGGTGACGATCCCCGGTGAGACCGTGAAGGACAGGTCGTCGACGGCCTTCTTCGAGCCGTAGACCTTCGTGAGGCCACGGGCCTCGATCATGCGGGACTCCCCTCGTCACCGTCCGCCGCTGATCCACCCTAGGGAGTGGACGGCCGGGAGCCCAAACGGGTTCAGCCGCCGGGCGCGTACGGCCCCGGCGGCTAGTCCGGTCCTGCTGGGGACTCGCGGGTCGGAGCCGCGGCGTCAGAGCGAGGGCGCGGGCGACGCGCTGTCGGTGAAGTTGACCGTGACCTGCTCGTAGCCCAGCGCCTTGATGAGCTGGGTCAGCATCTGCCGGGTGTTCTCCTCCGTGCGCGGCAGCAGGTCCTGGTCGGCGGCGGCCGCGGCCGCGAGCTTCTGCTGGCCCAGGCTGTAGAACTCGCTGTCGTTGCCGCCGTCACTCAGGGCGCTCAGCGACCGGTCGACGACGCCGCGCTCGCGGGAGACGACGTGGCTGCGCTCGGCGTCGAGGCGCGCCTCGCCCCGGTGGGCGTGGGGCAGGGTCACGGTCACGGACTTGCCGTCCTCGGACACCGAGACCGCATCGCCGCCGATCTTGTCGAAGTCGACGATGCCGTCGACGCTGCCGGCGGCGGTGAAGAGGGTCCGCTGCCCGGCGACGAAGGACGGGACGTACTTGTAGTCCTTCTCGATCTCGACGATCTGCTCGTAGTTCGCGCGCGCGCCGGTGTACTGGTTCAGGTCCTCCAGCGCCTTCACGATCGCCGGCCCGCTCCGGTCCACGGTCGTGGAGGCGAACGGGTTGCTCAGCCCGCCCCAGAGCCCGATGCCACGCAGGGCGGCCAGCAGCACGGCGGCGACGACGAGCGCGAGCACGGCGAAGGCCCCGAGGCGGAAGCCGCTGCGGGCGCGACGGGCGGAGGAGGAGAACACAACGGCGGCCAATGCGGCTCCCTGTCAGAGCGGGAAGGGGCGGTCGCGATTCCCTCTCTACAGCCCGGGACGCTCGGTGGCTATTCCACCGCCGCGGCCGCGGTGGGCTGCCCGGCCACCTCGGCGTGCAGCTCCTGCTCCACGATGCTGCGGACCACCGCCGCCGCCGCCGTGTCGCAGCCGACGGAGGCCGGGTCCGGCTGCGCCTCGAGCTCCCCGACCCGGAAGGCCAGGTAGCTCGAGGCGTACCTCTGCATCGCCTGGGCGTACGCCTCCAGCGCGACGTCCGAGGCGACCTTCACCCGCCCCCGCCCGTCGTCGTCGATGGACACCGGGGTCGTCATGCGCTCGTCGAGTCTCGACACGTCCGGGTCGTTCCCCGAACCGCGCCGGGTCTACCGCGTCAGCCGGCGTCGTCGAGATCGTCGGCGTCGTCCCGGTCGTCGCGGTCCTCCAGGTCGCTGCCCGCGCCCGCGGCGCTCAGCGGCCCGACGTCGAGGACGCGGACGACCGCCGTGCCCTCCTCGTCGGAGGCGGCGAGGTCGACCTCGGCCCGGATGCCCCAGTCGCGGTCGCCCTCCGGGTCGTCGAAGACCTGCCGGACGGACCAGGTGCCGGGGCGCTCGGCGACGTGCAGCAGCGCCGGTCCGCGGGCGTCCGGCCCGGTGCCGAGCGAGGGGTACTCGGCGAAGTAGGCCTCGACCGCGTCGCGCCAGCGCTCGAACCCCCACCCCGCCGCGCCGTCGAGCTCGCCGAGCAGGTCGTAGCGGCGCAGGGCGGCGAGCTCGACCCGGCGGAAGAGCTCGTTGCGGACCATGACGCGGAAGGCCCGGACGTTCGCGGTCACCCCCGTGACGCGGTCGCGGAAGGAGGCCGCCGCGGCGGCCTCCACCTCCGTGGGGTTGGTCAGCTCCTCCCACTCGTCGAGCAGGCTGGAGTCGACCTGCCGGACCAGCTCGCCGAGCCAGACGATGAGGTCCTCGAGCTGCTCGGTCTTCGCCTCGTCCGGGACGGTCTGCGCCAGCGTCTTGTACGCGTCGGCGAGGTAGCGCAGCACCAGCCCCTCGGAGCGGGCGAGGCTGTAGAGGTTGACGTACTCGGTGAACGTCATGGCCCGCTCGTAGAGGTCGCGGACGACCGACTTCGGCGAGAGCTCGTAGTCGGCGACCCAGGGGTGGCCGCGCCGGTAGATGTCGAACGCGGCGCCGAGCAGCTCCTCCAGCGGCTTCGGATAGGTCACGTCCTCGAGCAGCTCCATGCGCTGGTCGTACTCGATGCCGTCGGCCTTCATCTGCGCGACGGCCTCGCCCTTGGCTTTGGACAGCTGGGCCGCCAGCACCTGCCGTGGGTCGTCCAGCACGCTCTCGACGATCGAGAGCACGTCCAGCGGGTACGTCGGCGACTCGCGGTCCAGCAGCTCCAGCGAGGCGAGGGCGAAGGGCGACAGCGGCTGGTTGAGCGCGAAGTTGGCCTGCAGCTCGACGGTGAGCCGGACGGTGCGCCCGTCGGGCAGCGGCTCCGGCAAGCGCTCGACGACGCCCGCCGCCAGCAGCTCACGGTAGATCGAGATCGCCCGCCGGATGTGCTCGCGCTGCTTGGCCGGCGTCTCGTGGTTGTCGGTGAGCAGGTGGCGCATGGCTTCGTACGGGTCGCCGGGCCGGGCGATGACGTTGAGCAGCATGGAGTGGGTGACCTTGAAGCTCGACGTCAGCGGCTCCGGGTCCGCCGCGACGAGCTTCTCGAAGGTGCGGTCGCTCCAGGAGACGAAGCCCTCCGGCGGCTTCTTGCGCACGATGCGCTTCTTCTTCTTCTCGTCGTCGCCGGCGCGCGCGAGCAGGCGCGCGTTCTCGATGTCGTGGTCGGGCGCCTCGACGATGACGGTGCCGGCGGTGTCGTAGCCCGCCCGCCCGGCGCGGCCCGCGATCTGGTGGAACTCGCGCGCCTTCAGGTGGCGCATGCGGGTGCCGTCGTACTTCGCCAGCGCGGTGAGCAGGACCGTGCGGATCGGGACGTTGATGCCGACGCCGAGGGTGTCGGTGCCGCAGATGACCTTGAGCAGGCCGGCCTGGGCGAGCAGCTCGACCAGCCGGCGGTACTTCGGCAGCATCCCGGCGTGGTGCACGCCGACGCCGTGCCGGACCAGCCGCGAGAGGGTGCGGCCGAAGCCCGTGGTGAAGCGGAAGCCGCCGATGAGCGCGGCGATCTCCTCCTTCTCCTGCTTGGTGCACATGTTGACGCTCATCAGCGACTGCGCCCGCTCGATCGCGCTCGCCTGCGTGAAGTGCACGACGTAGACGGGAGCCTGCTTGGTGCTGAGCAGCTCCTCGATCGTCTCGTGCAACGGCTTCGTCACGTAGTAGTGGTGCAGCGGGACGGGGCGCTCGACCGAGCTGACGACGGCGGTCGGCCGGCCCGTACGCCGGGTCAGGTCCTCCTCGAACCGCGTCACGTCGCCGAGGGTCGCGGACATGAGCAGGAACTGGGCCTGCGGCAGCTCGATGAGAGGCACCTGCCAGGCCCAGCCTCGGTCCGGGTCGGAGTAGAAGTGGAATTCGTCCATCACGACCTGGCCCACGTCGGCCGTGGCACCTTCGCGCAGCGCGATGTTGGCCAGGATCTCCGCCGTCGCGCAGATGATGGGCGCACCCGGGTTCACGCTTGCGTCGCCGGTCATCATGCCGACGTTCGAGGCGCCGAACGTCGAGCAGAGGGCGAAGAACTTCTCCGACACCAGCGCCTTGATGGGCGCTGTGTAGAACGTGCGTCGTCCTTCGGCCATCGCGGCGAAGTGCGCGCCCGTCGCCACGAGGCTCTTGCCCGACCCGGTGGGCGTGGCCAGGATGACGTTCGCGCCCGTCACGACCTCGAGGAGCGCCTCCTCCTGCGCGGGGTAGAGCGCGAGCCCCGCGTCGGCGGCCCACGCCTCGAACGTCTCGAACAGGACGTCCGGGTCGGGCGCGGGCGGGATGCGGTCGGTGAGGCTCACCCTCCCCATCCTCGCGTACGCGGCGCTCCGCCACGCGGGCACGGCCCGGACCGAGCGGGTCGCCCGTCGACTTCGGCCCGCGGCCCCACCTCGGACCGGGGGCAGCGGGGCCGAGGCGGGGGCCGAAGTGCGCGGCCGCACGCGTCACCCGACGACGTCGTCGGCCTCCAGCCGCAGCAGAGCCTCCACGTCGAGCCCCATCGAGGCGAAGTTGCCCTCGATCTCGAGGCTGACCAGCCCGTGCAGCCGCGACCAGAGCCGGACCGCCTGCAGCGCCGTCGCCGGCTCGACGTGACCGACCCCCCGCCGCCGCGCCCAGCCGCCGAGCTGCGTACCGAGCGCCCGCGGTGGGGCGGGCGCGGGAGGCCCGGGGGCCGCCAGCAGCTCGACTAGCACGTCCATCGCCGCCTGGGACGCCGCGACGAGCGGCTCGGACTGGGCGTCGTAGCCGGGCAGCGGCGCGCTGAACAGCAGCCGGTAGCGGTGCGGCTCGCGCAGCGCCCACGCCCGGTACGCGGCGGCCAGCGCCGCCACCCGGCCCGGCCGTGAACGGCGTCGGGCCGCTTCGACCGCGGCGCGCAGCTCTGCCGCGAGATCACCGTAGGCGTCGACGATGAGCTCGGTCAGCAGCTCGTCGCGGCTCGCGAAATGCCGGTAGACCGCGGGTCCCGTCAGTCCGATTTCCTTGCCGAGCGCGTTGACCGAGACCGCTCCGGGGCCGCCCTCTCGCAGCCGCCGCAACGCGGCGCGCTTGATCTCCTCCCGCGTCCGCGCCTTCTGCTCGGCACGTCCGCCCGCCGTCTCCTGCATCGCGGCCTCCGTTTGACAGCCACCCTCTCCTGGGCGCACCGTTGAGTTAGAGCCTATAACTGACCTGGACGGGAGAAGCAGATGACACTCCACGTGGTGCTGGGATCGGGGCCGGTCGGGCGGACCGTCGCGGCAGAGCTCCTGCGAGCCGGCGCAGACGTGCGCATCGTCGACCGGCGCGGCGAGGAGGCCGTCCCCGGCGCGGAGCCGTGCGCCGCCGACCTGCGCGACCCTGACGCCGCTGCCAGGGCCGTCTCCGGCGCGGACGTCGTCTACCACGCCGTCAATGTGGCGTACGAGCTCCAGGTCGAGGTGATGCCGCAGGTGCAGCGCGCGGTGCTGGCCGGCGTCGCGGCCGCGGGCGCGCGGCTCGTCGTCATGGACACGCTCTACCCCTACGGCCCCACCGGCGGGGCCCCGATGACGGAGAGCACGCCGTGGAACGCGACCTCGCGCAAGGGACGGATGCGTGCCGAGCTCGACGCGGCATACCTCGAAGCCCACGCGGCCGGGCGGGCCCAGGTGTCGCTCGGGCGGGCGGCGGACTTCTTCGGGCCCGGCGTCCTCGTGTCGAGCCTCGGCGGCTTCTTCTTCCCCGCCGCCCTCTCGGGCGGGACGGCGCTGGCCTTCGGAGACCTCGACCTGCCGCACAGCTACAGCTACATCAAGGACGTGGCCCGGGGGCTCGTCCTCCTCGGCGCGCACCCCGAGCACGCGGGCCGCGTCTGGCACCTGCCCACCGCACCGGCGCTGTCCACCCGCGAGGTGCACGGCCTGGTCCGCGAGCTGACCGGCCGCGCCTTCGACGTGGAGGCGCTCGACCCGCTGCGCCCGTGGGGCGCGCTCGACGAGGTGTTCGTGCGGGAGTACGAGGAGCTCTTCTACCAGTACCTCGAGCCGCAGATCATGGACTCGTCGGCGTTCGAGGCCGCCTTCGGCGTCTCCCCCACCCCGTTGCGCACGGCGCTGCAGGAGACGGTCGAGTGGTACGCGCGACAGCCCGTCCCCGCTCACTGACGGCGCCCCGAGCGCGTGAGGAAGCCCGCTGCGACGAGGACGAGCGCGCCCACGGCCCAGGCCTCGCCGAGCGCCCACGCGGCGTAGACCGCGAACGCCGACAGCTCGCTGCCCAGCCCGGCGACGGACGTGACGGTCGCGCGGGCGGGGCCGCGTACCTCGTCCTGCAGCCGCGCCTCGGCGAACACGAGCACGTAGCGGTAGAGCCCGTAGAACACGGCGACGGCGGCCATCCCACCCGCGCGGTGGGCCAGGGCGGCGGCCAGCAGCACGACGGCGGCGGTGCCGAGGACACCACCCAGCCGCCGCGCGCCCGGCGGGCGCCGGCGCCCCGCGACGAGCGCCCCCAGGGCGCCCGCCAGCGGGATCGCGACCATCGCCAGCGGGACGGCCGCGGTCGGCACCCCCCACGCGCGGGCGAGCAGCGGGAAGTACTCCTCGAACGCGTCGAGCCCCTCGAGCAGCGCGACGACGAGCACCGCCGACCGCAGCGGCGGGGACGACGCGGCCTCGGCGACGCCCGCCCGCAGCAGATCGACGTACCCGGGCTCCGGCTCGTCGTCCTCAGCGGTCGGCGCCTCGGGGAGCCGCAGCGCCACGGCCGACGACGCGAGGCACAGCGCGACGCTCACCCAGCCGGCGAGCGCGTAGCCACCGACCGCGAAGAGCACCGTCGCGCCGCCCGCGGCAGGTAGCTGGGCGAGCAGCCCGGCCGCCCGCACGTGCCCGAGGAGCCGCGGGTACGCCGCCGCCTCCCCGCGGGCGGCCAGCCCGTCGTAGACCAGCGCCTCGAAGGCCCCCGAGGCGAGCGCGCCGCCGAGGCCCCACAGCACGAAGCCGGCGGCGAACCCGGCAAAGCCGGGGAGGGCGATCCAGAGCACGTAGCCGAGCGCCTGCAGCACCCCCGCGACCGCCAGGGCCGTGCGCCGCGAGAAACGGTCGGCCAGCGCGCCGGTCGGTACCTCCGCAACGATCCCGACCGCGGACCAGACCGCGAGCAGGACCGAGATCTGCGCGCCGTCGAGCCCGCTGTCGGCGAAGAGCAGCGCGTAGAGCGGGTAGATCGGCAGGACGTCGGAGAGCACCGCCCAGGCGAGGGCCCGCCGGGCGAGCCGGCGCGTGCCGGCTGGGTCGGCGTCGGTGTCGGCGTCGAGGGCGAGGGCCGGGCGTCAAAGGAACGGCATGCAACGCACAATAGGGACCTGCCGACCGCGCCGCACGCGCGTTTTCGCGCGTGGTGACGGGAGGACGGCGATGATCGACGGCCGTGGGCAGCGGACGCGCCGGTCGGGCGTCCCCCGCGGCTACGCGCTCGCGGGCCTGGTCGCCGTGGCGGTGCTGCTCGTGCTCTTCGTGGCCGTCGAGCTCGTCCGGCCCGAGATCCTCACCGACCCCTCGCCATGGATGGACGAGGCAGGCCCGGTCGCCGCGGTCGTCGGCGTGACGCTGCTCGTGGTGGACGTCCTCGTGCCCGCGCCGTCGAGCGTGGTCATGACCGCGCACGGCGCGCTCTTCGGCATCCCGCTCGGCGCGGCGCTCTCGCTGCTCGGAGGCACCGGCGCCACCCTCGCGGCCTTCGCGCTGGGCCGCCGCGGACGCGGGGCGGTCGAGCGCCGCGTACGCCCCGCGGAGCGCGCGCGGGTCGCCGCCCTGCTCGACCGCTACGGCGTCCTCGCGCTCGTGGTGACCCGGCCCGTGCCGATCGTCGCCGAGACCGTGGCCCTGCTGGCCGGGACGACGACGATGCCCTGGCGCAGGGCGCTCCTCGGCGGCGTGCTCGGCAACATCGTCCCCGCCCTCGTCTACGCCGTCGTCGGCGCGCAGGCCCGCAGCATCGCCGAGCAGGCCGTCGTGCTCGTGCTCGTGCTGCTGCTGTCGCTCGCGCTGTGGCTCGTCGCCCGCCGCCGCACCGCCACCCCGCCCCCCCCCGCCCGCTGACTCCCGCGCCCCCATCCCCGCGCTGATCATGCACATGTGGCGAGTTGTCCCCAGGCTTGCGAGCTGTGGACAACTCGCCACATGTGCATGATCACCGGGGAAGGGGTGGATTGGTGGGCGAACCGGACCTCGCCCCGCCCTGGCACGGGTGACGCCGGCCGAGGCGGCGGTTGAACCCGCTCCACAACGGTTAGCGTGCAGCGGGGAGGAACTCTTGACGACGAGGCTGTGCCGCGTCCTGGGGCCGGTCGGCGTGGTCGTCGACGGCCGGGCGGTCGACCTGGGCGGCCCGCAGCGGGCCGCCCTGCTGGCCGTGCTGCTCGCTGCGCACGGGCGGACCGTGTCCGACGACGCGCTGGTCGACGCCCTGTGGCCCGAGGACCCGCCGACGACCGCGCTGGGCAGCCTGCGCGCCCACGTCTCCCGGCTGCGCGGCGCGCTGACCGCCGCGGCCGACCGGGACGAGGTGGTCGTCGTGCGCGAGGCCGGCGGCTACCGCATCGCCGGCGGCACGGTCGCCACGGACGCGGAGCTGTTCGAGCAGGAGACAGCGCGGGCGGCCCGGCTGGCCCGCGACGGCCAGGCGGCGGCGGCCCTGCCTGTGCTGGACGCGGCCCTGGAGCGGTGGCGCGGCGAGGCGTACGCGTGGGCGCCCGCAGTGCCCGCGGTCCTCGCCGAGCGCCGCCGGCTGGACGAGCTGCGCCGCGCCGCCGAGCTCGAGCGGTTCGACGTGCTGCTCGCTCTCGGCGCGCACGGCGATGCGGTGGCGGGCCTGCAGGCGTTCGTCACGTCGTCCCCGCAGCTGGAGCGCGGCTGGGAGCTGCTCGCGCTGGCGCTCTACCGCAGCGGGCGGCAGGCCGACGCGCTGGCTGCGCTGCGTGACGCGCGCCGGGTCCTGCTCGAGGAGCATGGGTTGGACCCCGGTCCGGCGCTGCGCCGGCTGGAGGCCGCGGTGCTCGATCAGGACCCGGCCCTGGAACCGGCGCAGGCCCCCGAGCCAGCCCAGCAACCCGCGCCGCCACCCGCAGAAGCCGCGGCACCAGGCACGGCACCAGGCACTGCCCCGACTCCGCCGACGTCACCGACCGCCGGCCAGGCGCCGCGCCCGCCCGCCGCAGCCCGCCCCCGCGCCACCGGCGGGCTCGCGTCGCCCGGCACCCCGTTGTGGGGGCGCGAGCGCGACGTCGCCGCCGTCGGCGCCCTGCTCCGGCGGGCCGACGCGCGCATCGTCACGCTCACCGGCATCGGCGGCGTCGGCAAGACCCGGCTCGCGCTCGCCGCGGCGTCCGCGGTGGAGGCCGAGCTCGACGGGGGCGTCACGGTCGTCCCGCTGGCCGCGCTCACCGACCCCGCCTTCGTCTTCCCGACGGTCGCGCACGCCCTCGGCCTCGACCACGTCGAGGAGGCCCGGGCGTTCGAGGCCGTCGTCGAGAGCCTGCAGGCGGCCCCCGCGCTGCTCGTGCTGGACAACCTCGAGCAGCTGCTCGGAATCGCCCCGCAGGTCGCCGAGCTGGTGGCGCAGTGCCCGCGGCTCACCGTGCTGGCGACGAGCCGGGCGCCGCTGCGCGTCCGCGGCGAGGTGGAGCACCCCGTCGTCCCGCTCGTGCTGCCTTCCGAGCACGCGGCCACCGTGGAGGAGGTCGCCGCCTCGGGGGCGGGCGCCCTCTTCGCCGACCGGGCGGCCGCCGTCGTGCCGTCCTTCCGGCTGACGCCCGCCAACGCGCCCGCGGTCGCGGCGCTGTGCCACCGGCTCGCGGGCATCCCGCTGGCACTGGAGCTCGCGGCCGCACGGGTGCGGCTGCTCCCGCCGGAGGCACTGCTCGACCGCCTCGCCGAGGCGATGGCGCGCGACGGGTCGCGCGACCTGCCCGCGCGGCAGCGGACGATGCGCGCGACCCTCGACTGGAGCTACGGCCTGCTGCCGCAGCCCGAACAACAACTCCTGAGAAGCCTTTCGGTCTTCTCCGGCGGCTTCAGCCTGGCTGCGGTCGAGGTGGTCGCGGAGGGCGCCGGCCTCGCCCGCACCGAGGTGCTCGCGCTGCTGGAGTCGCTGGTGGAGCACTCGCTCGTCGTCGTCGACACGTGGGGCAGCGGCACACCGGGGTTCGACGAGCCGCGGTTCCTCCTGCTCGAGCCGGTGGTGGAGTACGCCGCGAGCCTGCTCGTGGGCGAGGAGCGCGAGCGGGTGGCGGCGGCCCACGCCGCGTACTTCCTCGACCTCGCCCGGCGGGCGGCGCCGGAGTACGAGGGCGAGCACCAGGTCGAGTGGCTGTGCCGGATCGAGCGCGATGACGCGAACCTGCGCGCGGCCATGGCCTGGTGCTTGGAGTCCGACCCGCTGACGGCCGCGCGCATGGGCTGGGCGCTCTGGCTCTATTGGTGGCTTCGCGGGCGGCTCCTCCTCGGCAGGCGGTCCATGGAGCACGTGCTGCGGCACGACCTACCGACCGCGGCAAGGGTGGGCGCCCTGATCGCCTCCGCGTGCATGGGCTTCGCGCAAGCCGACCTCCCGCACGCCGAGAAGCGCTGGTCCGAGGCCGCCGAGCTGGCCGCACGCGAGGGCGACTCGCTGATGTTGGCGAACTCCATTGCCGGAATCGGTCTAGTCGCTCTCGCTCGCCGTGACCTAGCCACAGCAGAAGCGAGGTTCCTCCATGCACTGCCGCTGGCCACCGCCGCCGGACCGGTCGGGGCGTGGCTGCGCACCCTGACGCTCATCTGGCTCGGGACCGTCCTGCTCGCCAGGGGCGAGACCACGGCGGCACTGGCGCGGATGCGCTCCGGGCTCGAGGAGGCCGAGCGCCGCGGGGACCGGCTGGCGGCGTACATCGCGCTGTTCAACCTCTCCCAGGCCGCGATCGTCACCGGAGACCCGGCCGCGGCCCGTGACCACCTGCTCCGCGGCATCCGGCTGTCACTGCAGACCGGGGACCTGGCGAACCTCGCCTATTTTCTCGAGGAGCTGGCGGTCGTCGAGGGCGGCATCGGGCAGGCCCACCGGGTGGCCGTGCTGGTCGGGGCCGCCGAGGCGCTGCGCGAGAGCGTGGGGTCGGCGGTCTACGGCTACTACCTGCCCGACGAGGCGCTCCGGCAGGCGACGGCGGACCGCGCGCGGGCCGAGCTCGGGGACGAGCGCTACGAGGACACCGTCCGCGCCGGCCGGGCGCTGGGGCCGCACGACGCCGCCGCCTTCGCCCTGGCGTACGACGTGCCGGCAGTGGGCAGCCGGGACTCGGGCGGCGGTTGAACGCGCCAGGAACGGCTACAAGGCCGGGCATGACGAGCGAGACGACATCCGGCCCCGAGGGCTCCGACAGCGGCGGCAGCAGGTACGGCGAGCAGGCGCTGGACCGCGGGATCCCCGCGGCGAGCGGGTCCGGGCGCACGGTCGACCCCTCCGCGGACGTGCCGGGCACCGCCGAGGGCCATCCGATCAGCGACGTGAGCCTCGACCCCGCCCACGGCATCGCCGCCGAGGCGACCGAGGCCGGCACCCCGGCGGCCTCCGACGTCGAGCGGGGATCGGGTGGGTGACGGGGAACGCCTGGTCGCCGACCTGGTCGTCGAGCGGCTGCGCGCCTGGGGCGTAGGGCGCGTCTTCGGCTACTCCGGCGACGGCATCAACACCGTGCTCGGCGCGATGCGCCGGGCGGACGGGCAGCCGGAGTTCGTGCAGGCCCGGCACGAGGAGAACGCCGCGCTGATGGCGGTCGGCCATGCCAAGTACGCCGGCGGCGTCGGCGTGGTGCTGTCGACGCAGGGGCCGGGAGCGATCCACCTGCTCAACGGGCTCTACGACGCCAAGCTCGACTCCGTGCCGGTCGTCGCGATCGTCGGCCAGCAGCAGCGCAGCGTGCTGGGCTCGGCGTACCAGCAGGGCGTCGACCTGCAGACGCTGTTCGGCGACGCCACGAGCTACGTGCAGACCGTGACCGCCGCGGAGCAGGCGCAGATGGTGCTCGACCGCGCCTTCCGCACGGCCCTGGCCACCCGCGGCCCGTGCGCCGTGGTCCTCCCCCACGACGTGCAGATGCTGCCCGCGCCCGACCCGATGCCCCAGGAGCACGCGGTCATCGTCAGCTCCGCGGAGTGGCGCCGGCCGCGCGTGCGGCCCCACGACGCGGACCTGCGCGAAGCCGCCGCGGTGCTCAACGCCGGGCACAAGGTCGCCCTGCTCGTCGGCCAGGGTGCGCGGCACGCGAGCGACGAGGTCCAGGCGGTCGCCGACCGGCTCGGAGCCGGCGTCACGACCAGCCTGCTCGGCAAGCCGTACGTCGACGAGCGGCTCCCCTCCAGCGCCGGCGTCATGGGCCACCTCGGCACCAGCGCCAGCGCGTCGGTCCTGGGCTCGTGCGACACGCTGCTCATCGTCGGCAGCAACGACCCGTGGACGGAGTTCTACCCGCCGCCGGGGCAGGCCCGCGCCGTCCAGATCGACCTGGACACCCGCAACCTCGGCAACCGCTACCCCGTCGAGGTCGGCCTGCCGGGCGACGCCGCCGAGACTCTGTCGGCGCTGCTGCCCCTGCTCGAGCCGCGCAGGGACTCCTCGTGGCGCGACGAAGTCGAGCAGGCCGTGCGCAGCTGGCGGTCGCTGGCCGAGCAGCGGGCCGCGCTGCCGGCGGAGCCGCTCAACCCGGAGCTGGTCGTCCGCGAGCTCACGCCGCGGCTGCCGGCGGATGCGCGGGTCAGCGTCGACGTCGGGTCGGTCGTCTACTGGTACGCCCGCCACCTCACGCTGCCGCCGGGCGTGCCCGCACACCTGTCCTCGACACTGGCCACCATGGGGTCGGCGCTGCCCTACGGGATCGCGGCCAAGCTCGACGCCCCGCACCGGCCGCTGGTCGCGCTCGCGGGCGACGGGGCCATGCAGATGAACGGCCTGAACGAGCTGGTGACCGTCGCCGCGCGGTGGCGCGAGTGGAGCGACCCGCGGTTCGTCGTCTGCGTGCTGCACAACGGCGACCTCGCCGAGGTCACCTGGGAGCAGCGCGAGATGGAGGGCGACCCGCGCTTCGCGGCGAGCCAGCGCCTCCCGTCCTTCCCCTTCGCGGGGTACGCCGAGCTGCTCGGGCTGCGCGGCATCCGGGTCGACTCCCCCGCGCAGGTCGGGCCCGCCTGGGACGCCGCGCTGGCCGCCGACCGCCCCGTGGTGCTGGAGGCGGTCGTGGATCCGGAGGTGCCGCTGCTGCCCCCCTTCCCGGCGGGCGAGCAGAAGCTCGACCAGATGAAGAAGGGGCTGGCGCAGGAGGGCGCCGCCGGCGAGCGTGCGCTGCGCCTGCTCGACGAGCAGGCCCGGCAGGAGCGCGAGCTGGGCTGACCGCGGCGGCAGGGAAGGAGCGCGGTGGGCTCAGCGGCGTCGCCGACGGGCCGGAGCACGAGTGGGCTGTTTGCGGGCGACCCCGGTAGGAGCTCGCCGGGCTGAGCCGCGCCACGGGCGGAGCGGGCCGGAGCCCGTCCCGCCCGTTATCTCTGGCCTAGCGGGCGCCGCGGTGCTGCAACTGCTCCAGGCTCGCGCCGCCGAGCGTGATCTTGATGTACGCGCGCTTCGCGTTGGGCAGGCCCGTGACCGGAGGCGGCTCCTCGGTGCACCAGTCGTTGCCGCACCAGCCGTCCTGCTGGAAGTTCCAGACGGCCTCGTGGTTCTTGCCGTCACAGGTGATGCCGCGCGACACGGACCGGAAGTGCAGGCCGACGTCGGGGCCGCCCGTCGCGGGCATGCTCGCGCGGCCGCCGGGCTTCGGCGTCTGGCCCGGCGCGCAGCGGTAGCGCACCCAGACGTTGAGGAAGCCGTCGTCGGAGATCGCCTCGTTGATGCCACCGATCTTGACGCCAGCCGTGTTGACGACGACGCGGCCCGACTGGGCGTACGCCGCCTCGGGCAGCATGGCCGTCACGGCGACGGCGGCCACGGCCGCGCCGGCGCGCGCCAGGGTCCGTGCCTTCATGGGTGTCCCCCCGTTGCAGGTCCTTCGATTGCGGCGACATCCAAGCACGGCGCGGAGAGGCTGTCCCGCCCTTTGCCCGACCGGGCAGTCACTCGTCCGGGTGGCGCAGGAAGGCCTTGCTCCCCTCCACCCCGCCTCGCACCTGCGGCCCGGGGAGCAAGGCGGGGTCGAGGGGTGCGAGGCAGTCAGGACGTGGCCGGGGCCGGGGCGCGACCCAGGGTCGAGGGGGCGACGCAGGCAGGACGTGGCCCGGGCCGAGGGCGCCCAGGGTCTAGAGGTGCGGC
This sequence comes from Motilibacter deserti, assembly GCF_011250635.1. Lineage (GTDB taxonomy): Bacteria > Actinomycetota > Actinomycetes > Motilibacterales > Motilibacteraceae > Motilibacter_A > Motilibacter_A deserti. Next base: position 10,935 of record NZ_JAANNP010000015.1, on the reverse strand, counting down.
GCAATCCGAGGAGTGCGGCGCGGTCGGAGGTGCGACGCGGACCTGGGGACCCAACGCGCACTCGGAGGCCTACTGCGGCGGCAGCGTCCCCAGCCGCTCCTCGATCCGGCGCAGCGACGCCTTGATCTCCTCCTGCTCCTCGTGGCTGAACTCGTCGGCGTCGATCACGGCCCGCGCCGTGATGAAGGCGCCGGCGAGCAGCGACAGGAACCACGTGGTGACGATGAGGAACGCCCCGATGCCCCGGCCCGCGGTGGACTCGGGGTAGAGGTCCCCGTAGCCGACCGTGAAGCCGGTGACGATCGCCCACCACATCGCCGAGATGGGGCCCTTGTCCTCGAGCAGGGCGTACGCCCCCGCGCAGACGACGTAGTCGGCGAGGATCGCCCAGATCAGCACGCGCCCGTTGTTGGCCAGGCTCAGGACGAGCCGCAGGACCAGGTCGCGCCCGCGCGCCAGCACGACGGCCTCAGGCGATGGAGGCGATGACGATGAGCGAGACCGCCAGCTGCGACGCGGCCACGACCAGCGTCCCGGGGGCGAAGGCGCGCTCGGTCACCATGTCGCCGAGCTTGCCCGGCGTGACGAGGTCGAGCAGCACGAACGCGACGGCCTGCAGCGCGACGCCCACGAGCCCGAAGACGATCGTCCACCACAGCGCATCACCGAAGCCGGACTCGGCGTTCGTCCAGATCGCCGTGAACACGATCCCGCCCAGCCCGAGCGTTCCGGCCGAGAGGACGACGGCCGCGTTCATGCTGTGGTCCCGCCAGATGCGGTGCGACAGCTTGCCGGGCGTGAGCAGGTCCAGGGCGAGGAACCCGGCGTACAGCATCACCAGGCCGACACCGGTGTAGGCGAGGGCGTAGCCGAGGCTCTCGAGCATGTGCTCCCTTTCGCTGATGTGTGGTTCAGGCTTCGCGGAGCCAGGCGGCCGACGTCGCCTCGTCCGGCCGAGGGGCCGACAGGACGTGGGGCACAAAACGCGCGCGGCTGTCGGTGACGAGGCCGTCGGACTCCCGGATCCCGGCGCCGGCCGCCTTGCCGTCGACCACCCAGGACCCGATCACGGCGTAGTTGCCGTCGAAGGCCGGGAGCGCGGCGTACTGCTGGTAGACGAACCCCTCGGCGCCGTAGCGCTCGCTGCCCTGGTCGTGCGAGACGTCCGCGGTGCGGATGCGGATGCCATCGCCCTCGCGGCCGTGCAGCGGCTTCGCCACCCAGTCGGTGAGCGAGCCCGGCTCGTCGAGGTACGCCGGAAGCAGGTATTCCGAATCAGGGAAGCAGTGCCACAACGCAGCCAGTAGCGCCTTGTTGCTGGCGAGCACCTTCCACGCCGGCTCGACCCACGTCGTGCCCAGCGGGTCCTCGAGGATGCGGCGGCCGAACTCGTCGCGCAGCATGTCCTCCCACGGGTAGAGGACGAACGCCGTGTCGATCGGGGCGTCGTCGAGGTCGACGAACCGCCGCCGGTCGTGGTCCCACCCGATGTCCGTGACCGTCAGCCCCACGGTCTCGAGCCCGGCCTCGGTGGCGACGTCGCGCATGTAGGCGACGGTCATCCACTCCTCGTTGGTCTCGTCGTCCGGGTGATGAGCGAAGTGGACAACAGGAGAACGCAGCTTCGGCCGCGCCGACCGCCAGGCCTGCACCAGCCGCTCGTGCAGCGAGTTCCACTGGTCCGTCGACGGCATGACGTCCTCGAGCCAATACCACTGCGCGACGCTGGCCTCGAGCAGCCCGGTCGGGGTGTCTGCGTTGTACTCCAGCAGCTTCGCCGGCTCGGTGCCGTCGTAGCGCAGGTCGAAGCGGCCGTAGACGCTGACGTCCCCGCGCTCGAGGCTCGCCCGAGCGAGCTCGAGGGCCCCCGGCACGAGCCCGAGGTCGCCCAGCTCCCCGGACGCGAGGAAGCGCGCGGCCTCCACGCTCATCCGGTGCAGCTCCTCGGTGGCCTCCTCGAGGTGCTCGACCTCGGCCTCGGAGAGCTCGTAGAACGCGGACTCGTTCCAGTAGGCCGTCTCGCTGCCGTCGGGGTGCTTGGTCGTCGGGTAGACCAGCCCCTGGGCCTCGACCTTGCGCCGCCAGTCCTTGCGGGGAGGCGAGGAGTGCCGCCACACGGTCAGCCGCCGCTCTTGCCGCCCGAGGAGCCGAAGCCGCCCCGGGAGACCTTCGTGACCTTGCCGCCGGTGTAGCCCTTCGCCGCGCCCGCGCGCGGCATGCCGGTCCGGACGCCGCGCAGGTTGGCCGGCGGGCTGAAGCTCCCGGCGTAGCCGACGATCGGCACCCCGAAGGCCGGCACCGCCGTGGCCCGGCCAAGGAAGTACCAGAGGAACGGCGAGCCCGCGATCGAGCCGTTGTAGGCGTCGTCGTCGCACTCGTCGTCGTCGACCCGCTGCTGGGTCTGGGCGTCGACGCAGACGGCGTTGACGTCGTCGCCGTCGGAGCTGCTGCAGCTAGTGAGCCCGGCGGCGAGCAGGGCGGTGACCCCGAGGGTGACGGACTTCGACCGGCGCACGGCGTCACCGTAGCGGCAAGCCCGCACGATCGCCGGTTGCCCCACCGCGGGCCCGGGAGTCAGCGCCGCCGTCGGGGCGGTGCGGTGAGCGGGTCCTCCGGCCACGCGTGCTTGGGATAGCGGCCGCGCAGCTCGGCGCGGACCTGCGGGTAGCCCTGCCGCCAGAAGGACGCGAGGTCGCGCGTCACGGCGACCGGCCGGCCCGCCGGCGACACCAGGTGCAGCACCACGGGGCGGCGGCCGTCGCCGAGGACCGGGCCGTCGAGCCAGCCGAAGGCCTCCTGCACGGGGACGGCGAGGACGGGGGCCGCCGGGTCCGTGTAGTCGACACGTCGGTGCGCGCCGCTCGGCACCTCGAGCCGCTCGGGTGCCAGCTCGTCGAGCCGGGACGCGTGGGGCCACGGCAACAGCCGGCGCAGCGCGCGCGTCACGTCGACCCGCCGTAGGTCCGCCCGGCGGCGGGCGGACGCCAGCTCGGGGCCGAGCCACTCCTCCACCCGCCCGAGGAGCGCGTCGTCGGCGACGTCGGGCCACGGCTCGCCCAGCGCCTCGTGGCAGAAGGCGAGCCGCTGGCGCAGCACCGTCGCGGCGGCGCCCCACTCGAGCAGCTCCAGCCCCTCGCGGCGCAGCCCGTCCTCCAGCGCGGCGCGCACCTGCTCGCGCGGCGGGTCGTCCAGCCGGCGCTCGCAGAGCACGACCGCGCCGAGCCGCTCGACGCGTACGGCCTCGACGTCCCCCGCCGTCCACACCACGCGCTCCTCGACGGCGAGCAGCGCGGCCCCGGCTTCCCGCACGGTGTCCTCGTCCACCGCCGCCGCGAGCCGGGCCCGGGCCGTCGTCGCCCCGGGCGCCCGGTCGGCGACGGCGACCGCCAGCCACTCGCTGCCCCGCAGCGGCGACCCCGAGGGGAGCTCCACGGCGGTGCCGCCGGCCATGAGGTACGCGGTCCCGCCCGGGGTGCGTACGCGCGCCAGCCGCTCGGGGAAGGCCAGCCCCGCCACCAGGCCCGCCGCGAGGTCGGCCGCGACAGGGCGCGACGGGTCGGGGACGGACAGCGGGACGGCGGCCTCGAGCCGGCGGGCCTCCTCGCGCCACCCGCGGGCCGCCGGGCCACCCGGCGCACGGCGGTGGGCCGCGAGCACCCGGGCCAGGTCGTCGTCGCCGCCGGCCGCGTCCTCGGTGAGCAGGGCCACCGTCTCGGCCGCCCGGCGGCGCCCCACGAGGGCGGCGCCCTCGAGCAGCGCGTGCGCGAGACGCGGGTCGGCCCCGACGGAGGCCAGCCGCCGGCCGGCGGCGGTGACCCTGCCGTCGGCCTCGACCGCGCCCAGCGCGCGGAGCACCTGCTCCGCCGCCTCGAACCGGCCCGCCGGAGGAGGGTCGAGCAGCGCGAGCCCGCGTCCGCGGGGAGCGCCCCACCGCGCCAGCTCGAGGGCGAACCCGGTGAGGTCGGCGGCGGCCACCTCGGGCTCGGGCTGGGCCGGCAGTCGGGCGTGGTCGGCCTCGCTCCAGCAGCGGTACGCCCGCCCCGGCGCCTCGCGGCCGGCGCGCCCCGCGCGCTGGGTGGCGGCGGCGCGGGAGGCGCGTACGGTCACCAGGGACCCCAGCCCGCGCGCGGGGTCCAGCCGCGGCACCCGGGCCAGCCCCGCGTCCACGACCGCCCGGACGCCCGGGACGGTCAGGCTGCTCTCGGCGACCGACGTCGCGAGCACGACGCGGCGGCCCGCGCCCGGCCGCAGCACGGCGTCCTGCGCTGCCGCGTCGAGCCGCCCGTGCAGCGCGAGCACCTGCACCGGCAGCGCCTCCAGCCGGCGCTCGACGCCGCGGATCTCACCGACGCCGGGCAGGAACACGAGCACGTCACCGGGGGCCTCGGCGAGCGCGCGGCGGACGGTGGCGGCCACCTGGTCGAGCAGGCGCGGGTCGACCCGCAGGCCGTACGGCGGATCGACCGGGGCCGGCGGCGGGCACCACACGACGTCGACCGGGTGCAGCGCTCCGGTAGCGGTCACGACCTGCGCCGTCCCGAGCACGTCCGCCAGCCGCTCGGCCTCCGCCGTGGCCGACGTCGCCAGCAGGGTGAGGTCGGGCCGGAGGGCGGCGCGCACGTCCACGCAGAACGCCAGGGCGAGGTCGGTGTCGAGGTGGCGCTCGTGGCACTCGTCGAGCAGGACCGCGTCGGTGGCAGGCAGCTCCGGGTCGCGCTGCAGCCGCTGCACCAGGACGCCGGTCGTCACCACCTCGACCCGGGTGCGCGGGCTGGTCCGGCTGTCCCCGCGCACGGTGTAGCCGACGCGCTCGCCCACCTGCTCGCCCAGCAGCGACGCCATCCGGCGCGCCGCAGCGCGCGCGGCGACACGACGCGGCTCGGCCACCACGACCCGCTCGGCGCAGCGGTCGGCCAGCCAGAGAGGCACGAGCGTCGTCTTGCCGGTGCCGGGAGGCGCGACGAGCACGGCGGCGCCGGACGTCAGCGCCTCGCCCAGCGACGGGAGGGCGGACCGGACAGGCAGCGCCGACGCGGGCACCGCGGCCGGGTCGGGCAGCACGCGTCTCCTTCTGCCGTACGTCGCCGGAGCTGCTCCCGGACAGGGCCATGATGCCTGGGGTACCTAGCCTGGTCGTCGATGAGCGATCCCTTGGTGCAGTTGAAGGGGGTCAGCCGTCGCTTCGAGGAGCGCCTCGCGCTGCGCCCCGTCGATCTGGCCCTGAAGGCAGGCGGCTGCGTCGCGCTGGTCGGCGAGAACGGCTCGGGCAAGTCCACGCTGCTGCGGATCGCCTGCGGCCGGGACGCGCCGACCACCGGCACCGCGCTGTTCGACGGGGCGCCGGTGCGCGAGGACGACCCCGCGGTCCGGGCGCGGGTGGCGGTCGTGGCCGACGCGCCCGCGTTCTATCCCGACCTGACCGTGCGGGAGCACCTGCTCCTGGTGGCGGTCTCGCACGGCGTCGGCGACGACGCCGAGGCGTGGGTCGACTGGGCGCTCGAGGACCGGCGGCTCACCGACCACCGGGACGCCCGGCCCTCCACGCTCTCCTCCGGCCAGGTGCAGGCGATGCTGCTGGCGTCCGCGCTCGTGCGGCCGCGCGACCTGCTCGTCCTCGACGAGCCCGAGCAGCGGCTCGACCCCGGGGCGCGCGAGCGGCTGGCCGAGCGGCTGCTCGCCGAGCGGGCGGACGGGGTGGCGGTGCTGCTCGCCACGCACTCCGCCGACCTCGCGTCCGCGGTCGCGGACTCGGTGATCGTCCTCGACGAGGGCCGTGTGGTCTCGCGCGGGAAGCCGGCGTGAGTGCCTCCTCCACCGAGGCCCTGCCCGCCCGGGACGACCCCTACTGGCGCGAGCTAGCCGACGAGGCCCTCGCCCACCTGCGGCGCGCCCGCGCCGAGCACCGGCGGCAGCGCCAGCGCGACCTGGCGTTCTACGCGTACGTCGTCGCGCTGTTCGCCGGGTTCTACCTCGCGCCGTACACCGGCGGCCTGCTGCACCTGGCGGACGAGCACGGCCCCGCGCTCGGTATCGCCGACCGGCTGACGGACGCCGTGCCGCTCGCGGCCACGGGGCTCGCCCTGCTCACCCTGGTCGCCGCCGCCTCCGACGCACGCTGGCGCGGGCCGGTCACGCTCGACGCCGCGACCGGCTCCTGGCTGCTCCCCGCCCCCGCCGCCTGGGAGCGCCTGCTGCGCCCCCGCCTGCGGCTGTCGATCGTGCTGTACGCCGCGGCCGGCGCCCTCGGGGCCACCGCCGCCGGCTTCCTCGTGCAGATCGCGGTCCACGCCGGCGTGGACCGCCGGCTGGCGTCGGTCGCCGCGGCGGGCGCCCTCCTCGGCGGCCTCGCGGGCGGAGTCGGGGGGCTCGTGGAGCGCTACGGCGACGCCGTCCAACGCCACGCGCGGTGGGTCGCGGCCGCCCGCGGCGTCGCGCTCCTGCTGCTCGTCGCCGCCGCGGTGCGGGCCTGGCATCCCGAGGCAGTCCCTTCGACGGTCGGGACGGTCGCGCTGTGGTCGGGCCCGTGGGGCTGGGCGGCGCAGGCGCTGGCCGCGGCCGCCGGGCTCGGGCAGCCGCTCCTGCCGCTCGCCCTCCTCGCGCTGACTGCGGCCGCCGGGGCCGCCGCTCTGCTCGCCGACGCGCGCATCGCGACCGTGCCCGGCTGGGCGCTGCGGGCGCGCGGCGCCGCGGCCCGCGGGGTGGCCGCGGCGCTGATGAGCGGCGACCCGCGGCAGGCCCGTCAGGTCGTACGGTCGGCGGCCGGGTCCCGCCCCGCCTCCCGGCTCCCCGTGCCCCGGCGCCCGCGCCGCCGCCGGCTCGTCTTGCCATGGCGTACGACCGTCGGCTGGCTGCGTGACCCCGCGCGCGTCGTCAAGTGTCTGCTGCTGCTCGCCGGCGCCCACGTGGCCGCCGTGCTCACGACCACCGTCACCGGGGCCGAGCGGGCCGGGCTCGCGGCCGTCGCCCTGGTCGCGGCCTACGTCGCCGGCGCGCAACTGCTCGAGGCGGCCCGCATCGAGGCCGATGACGTACGCCCCTCCCGCACCCTGCCCATGCGCTTCCCGCAGCTGGTGCTCGCGCACGGCGCCGCGCCCCTCGCCCTACTACTCCTCGCGCACGCCGGCGTCGTCGCCTTCGTCGCCGCGACCGGTCGCCCGGTCGCCCCGTCCCTCGTCCTGCTCGCCGGCGTCCCCGCCCTCGTCGCCGGCGGGCTCGTCAGCGCGTGCCGTGGCACCCTGCCGACGAAGATGATGATCGGCTCGGACACCCCGACGGGGAACACGGCCATCGTCCAGATCCTCGTCTGGTACGCCCGTGGCCCGCTCGTCGCGACCGTGCTGCTCGCACCGCCGATCCTGCTGGCCGGCGCGGGCGACATCCGCTCCGTGACCGACGGCGGGACGCTGGTGATCGCGTACGGCCTGGCGCTCGGGTGGCTCATGGGGTGGTGGGCGCGCTGGACGGCGGGGCGGCACTACTCGCGAGGGTGATCCGGGGTTAGGTGGGCTGGGGCTCGCGGCGGTTGCGGTGGCGCCGGGCGGGGTCGAGGAGGCGACCGAGGTTGCGGCCGGCGTTTGGGTTTCGCGGACATGGCACCCCTCTGTTGTGGGCGCGACAGCTCAAGCCTGCCCACCGGGGCTTCGCTGAGGCCATGAAGCAGCCCGGCCAGCTGGTGTGGCAGCGGCTCGATGATCATGCGGACGGTGCGACGGTGTGGCAGCCGGCAGAGCGACTACTGCAGGAGCGAGCGGCCGCAACGGCACGGTCCCAGCACGGCACCCCGCTGCACCGGCCCTAGAACGCGCCCGGGCCCGAGGTCGAAGGCCAATTGTTCACGAGGCCCGACGGGTATCCGGTCATGGATCCCCTCTAGGTCAAGGGTTCTCGTTCGCGGCTCTTCGGGGAGTGTGCGTCGGTCCTCGTCGCGGTCAAGCAGAAGGCGCTTGACCGCGGCTGCGGGCCGTCGCTCGGGAAGGGCGCCGAGAACGAGCCGAAGAATGCTTGGTTGATGGGCGTCGGGCGGGCGTAGGGTCGGGATCGGCGGGCCCGGGCTGTGGCTGATCCGAAGAGCCGACAACCGGGGTGAGGTCGGCCGCGCTGGATGACAAAGCCGCCCCCGTTTGCCCTCCCGGGCCCGTCACCTCGAGCTCGTGACGCTCGGCGGACATGCGCGTGGCGTCGGCGACGAGCTGGCGGTAGACCGCGTCGGAGATCCGTCGGCGCAGGCAGCGCAACGCCTCCATCGCGGTCTTGCCCTCGGCCCGCTTGCGCCGGTAGTACGCCCGCCCGGGGGTGTCGTGCCGCAGCTGCACGATCGCGGCGATGTGCAGCACGTGGTTCAGCCGCCGGTTCCCGGCCCGGGACAGCCGGTGGCGGACCTGCTCGCCGCTCGAGGCCTCCAAGGGCGCGGTCCCGGTCCAGGAGGCGAACCTGTTCCGGTCGGGAAACCGGGCGACGTCGCCGACGTCGGCCAGAATCCGCGCCGCGCCGGCCGGGCCGATCCCGTGAATGCGCATCAGCCCCGACCCGGCGGCCACCACAGCGGCGGCGAGCTCCTTCTTCAGCGCCTTGAGCTTGGCGTCCACCGCCACGAGGTCGGCGAGCTCCTCGACCGCCATGCGGCGGCGGGTGGAGCCGGCCAGGTCCTGCGGGCGCACGGTCGCGAGCAGGCGCCGGGCCTTGTCCGCGCTTAGGTCCCGCGACGCGCCGCCCGGGATGAGCTCGGCGAGCAGCCGGTGCAGCCGGTTCACCGTCTGCACCCGCAGCCGCGCGAGCTCGTCGCGCCGGTCGCACAGCAGCCGCAGCGCGACCATCCGCTCGTCCGGCTGCAGCCGGCGCAGCCCTTGAGTGCGCAGCGCCACCGTTGCGATCGAGTGCGCGTCGGTGGCGTCGGTCTTGCGGCCCTGCCCGGTGTCGAACACCCGCACCCGGGCCGCCAGCTTTGCCGGCACGTCGAGCACGTCCTCGCCGTCGGCGAGCAGCCGCTGCGCGAGCGGCCGGCCGGTGCCGTTCGCGCCCTCGACCGCCCACACCCGGTGCGGCCACTGCCGCACGAACGCCACCCTCAACCGTAGCCGGCCTTGTCCGACCCGAACCGGCCCGTCGCGCGCACGACCGCCCGGTCGTCGAGCACCTCGATCGTGGCCGACAGCTTGTGCGGGTCGACACCCACAATCACCCGTCCCATCGCCACTTCCTCCTCGCGTCGAGAACGATGGAGAAAACGACAGGGCGGGCACTGCTACTGCGAGCCTGGCATTCCCCTCTCGAGCCACGCCCTGCCCGGCGCCCGGCGGGACCGCAGCCCATGTGAGAGCCACACCCAAAAGCGAGTGGGCAGCCGCTAGAGAGAGCGACCCACCGGACGCCTCGACCCGAGACTGGCCACGCTCAGGCCGTACGTCCAGTCTCTGAGTAGCCGCCGTCAGCGCGTGCGGTGTACGCCGGTCAGGAGCCGGTCCGCCGCTGCAGCAGCTCGGCGACCGCGTGGGCGTCCTGCTCGGTCTCGCAGCGGACGACCATCGCGCTACGTTCGCTGTCGAATGCCACGCGGTCCGCAAGCGCGGGGTCGGCCTTCTGCAGGGCCGCCAGGACATCGCTCTGAACCTCGAGTTCGTGCGCGGCGCCCAGCGCTTCGGCCAGGCCGGATACTTCTACCGTCCAGGGCGTCTCCTCTGCTCCGTCGTCCAGGTCGAGCGGCCCCGAAACTGTCACTTCGAGGCGGGTAGCGGCACGGCGAGCACCGCGAGCCCGCCGCTTGGGCTGCAGGGCAGCGGTCACCTCGGCCTCATCGACCACCTCTGAGGGCGCTGGTATCCGGGGAGCGTCGGCACGTCGGTAGTCGAAAGCGATCTGGAACCCTCCATTCTCGCCCTCTCCCGACATAACGGCCACGTCTGCCAGTCGCACTGTCCAGGTCGTGCGCTCGGTGACCTCCAGCGGTGCCGTGGCCTCGCCGTCGAAGGTCCAGAAGGTGTCGGTGGTGACGACCTGAGCGCACTCCTGCCCTGCGACCTCGCACAGCCCCGCCAGCTCGTGGTCCGCCGCCTCCATCCGGGCGAGGATCTTCGCGGCGGGCAGAAGGTCAGGGTTCTCGCGCAGCGTGCGCTTGAGCGGGAAGCGCATCCACCGCCCCTGAAGCACCGCCCCGAACTGCTCCTCAGTTGCGTGCATGGTGGCCGAGGACCACGCCCAGTCCCCGCGGACGAGAACGACGTCGTCGTGGATCAGAACCTGCGGGCGGCCCTCCCCCCACCCCATCCACTGAGTCTGACCTCGCCGGCCCGCTTCGACCTCGACGCCGTCCTCTCTCCCTGTCGCGGTCCAGAGCGTCGCCGCCTGCAGCGCTCGCTCGGCGCGCTCGAGAAGCGCCAGTGGACTGATCTCCGTCACAGGGCGAGTGTCCCAGCCCTGGGCGTCCGCACCTTTTCGCAGTACCGGACCGTCACGTACGACCGGTCATGCCGCGCTCCGCGACGCGTCACGGGGGTGTGCCTGCGATCGGCCGAGATCAGTTCCTGTCGCGGAGCGGCTTCGGCGCCCAGAACGGACGCCACCGGCCGTCGTCGCGATACAGCAGACCGAGGGCTTGTCCCATCTGGCGGAGGATCTTCACGACCGGCACCGTACCCCGGTCACGCGCGCGTCCGATGCTTTGATGATCGTCCTCCCATTTCGCTGAGGTCGCGCGCAGGCTGGGCCTCAGCTCGTCGCGAGCGTGACGACAAGACTCACTGACCCGATCACGACGAGCAACGACCCCAAGGACTGCCCCAGCAGCCGGCGGCGCTGAGAAGCTCGCCTGTTCCGGCGAGAGCTGTCCACCAGCCCCAGGCCCACACTGATCCACGCGATGCCTACGAGCAGCTGCCACCAGTCCACTCAGGGAGTCTCTCTGACGAGGACCCCGTGGGGGCGTTGACACTTCCCTGAGCC
>NZ_JAANNP010000053.1 GCF_011250635.1 Motilibacter deserti | reverse complement strand
CGAGCACGACGGCGCCCGACGCGACCGCCTCCAAGATCGCGACGACCGCACGGCCGCGCGACGCCGGCATCGGCAGCGCGGCCGGGTCGACGGCCGCGAGGACGTCGGGCGCGGGAAAGACGTGCGTCACGCCGCCGAGCGGCTCGGCCAGCTTCTCGCCGTACGCCTCCACCAGCTTCCCGGCGGTCGTGCGCGCCGCGGCGACCGAGACCTGCTGGCCGAGGACCGCGCGCACGGCGATCTCGGCAGGGTCGACGGTCCCCGGCACGCGCAGGCCCGGGGCGGCCGCGACGAGCGGGCCGAGCAGCGGGTCGGCGCCGAGCACGTCGGCGACCGCGACCGGGTCGGCGTCCAGGTCCAAGGCCCGGCGGCAACGGGCGACCGCCGTCATCACGTCGCGGACGTCGTGCAGCCGGAGCTCGGCCGAGACCCCGTCCGCGTCGGGCGTGAGCGTCACGACGCCGGGGCCGTACGGCAGCCGCAGCGAGCGGCGGTAGGACCCGTCGACGACCTCCTCGACCCCGCGTACGGCCCGCCGGCCGAGGAAGTCGAGCAGCGCGCCCGCGTCGAACGGACGGCGCACTGCGAGTCGTACGGTCAGGCGGCCGGGAGCAGGCCGCGTCTGCAGCCGCGAGCGCAACTGCGATGGAGTCAGGGCGAAGACCTCGCGCACGGTGTCGTTGAACTGGCGGACGCTGGAGAAGCCTGAGGCAAAGGCCACATCAGCGAAGCTCAGATCAGTGGTCTCGATCAGGGCCCGGGCCGCCTGCGCGCGTCGTGCCCGGGCCAGAGCGAGCGGGCCGGCACCGAGCTCGGCGACGAGCGTGCGGTTGAGGTGGCGCTCGCTGTAGCCCAGCCGCGCCGCGAGCCCGGGCACACCGTCGCGCTCCACCACGCCGTCCTCGATGAGCCGCATGGCCCGCCCCACGACGTCGGCCCGCACGTCCCACTCCGGCGACCCGGGGGTCACGTCCGGTCGGCAGCGCTTGCAGGCCCGGAAGCCGCCGCGTTGCGCGGCGGCGGCGGTGCGGAAGAAGCGGACGTTCGACTGCTTCGGAGTGGTGGCCGGGCACGAGGGGCGGCAGTAGATCCCGGTCGACGTCACCGCGGTGAAGAAGAGCCCGTCGAAGCGGACGTCCCGCGCCTGCACGGCCCGGTAGCAGCGGTCGACGTCGTCCAGCACCCGTCCAGCGTGACATGGCGCCCCGGGCTCGGCTGGCGGGTTTCGGACACCGCCGTGGCGTTTGCACGATGCCCGACACGGCAGAATCGTGCCCATGCCGCAGCTGACCGACGAGACCCTGTGCGACACGCTGTCGACGTACGCCGGGCTCGTCTCCCGCGTGCTCGACGACCCCGAGCGCTGGCTGGGGTGGGGCTCGGGCGAGCCGCGCACATCGTTGCCGGGCCGCGTGGGCGACGTCGCAGCCCGTCGCCTGCTCGGCGGGACGCCGCCGGGGTCGAAGCAGTGGGCGGACCTTCCGGTCGACCAGCGGTCCGAGTGGTGGGTCGACCGCATCGCCGTCGTCGCGGGCTTCGTCGCCGCGACGCCGCGGTTCTTCGGCGCGGCCGCGGACCGCTTCCCGGTGCAGGCCGCGTTCGGCGCCTCCGCCCAGGGGCTCGCGGTCTGCGCCGTCGCGCGCGAGCACGGCCTCGAGGACCCCGACGACTGGGTCCCGTTGCTCGGCCGCGTGCTGTTCGACCGGCGGGTCGAGCGCGGGCACTGCGTCGACGCCGTACGCCGCTGGAGCCGCCGCCGCGCGGGTGACGGCGCCGCCGTGGGGGTCGTCGTGGAGCAGGAGCCGATGGCCCAGCTGGACGCCGCGGAGGAGCTGGACGAGCTCGAGCGGGCGGTGCCGGCCGAGCCCGCCGACCAGCCGCACCCGGTGAAGCGGGCCGCCCGGACGATGTGGCGGCTGGGCAAGACCTTCCTCGCGGTGCAAGGGATGTTCGACGAGCGGCCGCGCGGCGCGCTCCCGTTCCGCGCCCTGGGCAAGGTCCCCGTCGTCGGCCTGCTCGGCGGCTGGCTCGACGAGCGCGGCGGCGTGCGCAAGGCGGCGAAGCGGACGGCGAAGCTGCTGCGCTGACGCGGGCCGCCGGAACGGCCGGCGTGCAGGCGCGCGGCGCGGTGCGGTGCAGCTCGTCGCGGTGCAGCTCGTCGTGGCGCGTCTCCTCCCAGCGGCTCGCGACGAGCCCGTCCCGGCGCGGCGCGTAGGTTGAGCGCCGTGACTCTGCCCGACGAACTCGAACAGCGCATCCGCGCGCTCGCCGCCGACCCCGAGCTGCGCGAGCGGGTGGACCGGGCGCGGCGGCTCCTGGAGGAGGAGGGCGCCCCCGACGGGGCGAGCCGGGCGGAGCTGTACGTCACCGTCGCGGACTACGAGATGCTGGGCGGGCGCGCGGCCGAGGCCGTCGAGCTGCTGCGCCGCGCGGTCGCCGAGCCGGGCGCCCCGACCGAGCTGCGGTTCCACCTCGTCCGCGCCCTGCTGCAGGCCCGGCACACCGACGAGGCAGCCGCGGAGCTCGCCGAGCTGTGGCACGTGCGCCCGCGCGACCTGGCCGGCCACGAGATGATGGGCGCCACTCTGATGGCTGCCGGGCTCGACAGCGAGGCGATCCGCTGGCTGACCGCGGGCGCGCTCGCCGCCCTGCGCCAGGAGGGGGCCGACCCGGTCCTGACCGCACGGCTGCTGCGGCTGCGCCGGCTCGCACGGATCCGCCAGGGCTTCCCGGAGGACGACTACGACCGGATCGCCGCCGGCGCCCCGGACGAGGCGTAGCTCCCGCCACGCACGAAGGGCGACGCCCGGCACAGCCCCGCCGGAGCCGTACGCGGACGTCGCCCTTGCCTGTGTGCGCTCAGCCGCGCGCGACCGTCAGGCCGTTCTTGCCCGGCTCGAGGTCCACGACGACCTTGTCGCCGTCGCGGATGTCGCCACCGAGCAGGGCACGGGCCAGCGAGTCGCCGATCGCGGACTGCACGAGCCGGCGCAGCGGCCGCGCGCCGTAGACCGGGTCGTAGCCCGAGAGCGCGAGCCACTCACGGGCCGCGTCGGTGACCTCGAGCTCGAGCCGCCGCGACTCGAGCCGGCGGGCCAGCGCCGAGATCTGGATGTCGACGATCCGGGTCAGCTCCTCAGTGCCGAGCGGCTCGAAGACCACGACGTCGTCCAGCCGGTTCAGGAACTCCGGCTTGAACGTCGACCGCACGACCCCCATCACGGCGTCACGCTTGGCGGCCTCGTCGAGCGACCCGTCGACGAGGTAGACCGAGCCGAGGTTCGACGTGAGCACCAGGATCACGTTGCGGAAGTCGACCGTGCGGCCCTGCCCGTCGGTGAGCCGGCCGTCGTCGAGCACCTGCAGCAGGATGTCGAAGACCTCCGGGTGCGCCTTCTCCACCTCGTCGAGGAGCACGACGGAGTACGGCCGCCGCCGCACCGCCTCGGTGAGCTGGCCGCCCTCCTCGTAGCCGACGTAGCCGGGGGGCGCACCGACGAGCCGCGCCACCGAGTGCTTCTCGGAGTACTCGCTCATGTCGATGCGGACCATCGCCCGCTCGTCGTCGAAGAGGAAGTCCGCCAGCGCCTTGGCCAGCTCGGTCTTGCCGACACCGGTCGGGCCGAGGAAGAGGAACGAGCCCGTCGGGCGGTCCGGGTCGGAGATGCCGGCCCGGGCACGGCGTACGGCGTCGGAGACCGCGCGGACGGCGGCCTTCTGCCCGATCAGCCGGCGGCCGAGCTCGTCCTCCATCCGCAGCAGCTTCGCGGTCTCGCCCTCGAGCAGCCGGCCCGCGGGGATGCCGGTCCACGCCGCCACGACGTCCGCGACGTCGTCGGGCCCGACCTCCTCCTTGACCATGGCATCGCGCGACTCCTGCGACTCGGCCGCGGCGGCGATGTCCTTCTCCAGCGCGGGGATCTCGGCGTACATCAGCCGGGACGCGGTCTCGAAGTCGCCGTCGCGCTGGGCGCGCTCGGCCTGCCCGCGCAGGTCGTCGAGCTTCTCCTTGAGCCCGCCGACCCGGTTGAGCCCGGACTTCTCCTGCTCCCAGCGGACGTTGAGCGCGGTCAGCCGCTCGGTCTCGTCGGCCAGCCGGCGGCGCAGCGCCTCGAGCCGCTCCTGCGACGCGGGGTCGTCCTCGCGCTCGAGCGCCATCTCCTCCATGCGCATGCGGTCGACGGCGCGCTGCAGCTCGTCGATCTCGACGGGCTTGCTGTCGATCTCCATGCGCAGCCGGGAGGCCGCCTCGTCGACCAGGTCGATCGCCTTGTCCGGCAGGAAGCGCGAGGTGATGTAGCGGTCCGAGAGCGTCGCCGCCGCCACGAGGGCGGCGTCGCTGATGACGACCTTGTGGTGCGCCTCGTAGCGGCCGCGTAGCCCGCGCAGGATGCCGATCGTGTCCTCGACGCTGGGCTCCCCGACGAAGACCTGCTGGAACCGGCGCTCGAGCGCGGGGTCCTTCTCGATCCGCTCGCGGAACTCATCCAGCGTCGTCGCGCCGACCATGCGCAGCTCACCGCGGGCGAGCATGGGCTTGAGCATGTTGCCCGCGTCCATCGCGCCCTCGCCGGACGCGCCCGCGCCGACGACCGTGTGCAGCTCGTCGATGAAGGTGACGACGCGCCCCTCGGACTCCTTGATCTCGTTCAGGACGGCCTTGAGCCGCTCCTCGAACTCGCCGCGATACTTCGCGCCCGCGACCATCGCGCCGAGGTCGAGCGCCACGAGCGTCTTGCCGCGCAACGACTCGGGGACGTCGCCGGCCACGATCCGCTGCGCCAGCCCCTCGACGACGGCGGTCTTGCCGACGCCGGGCTCGCCGATGAGGACTGGGTTGTTCTTGGTACGCCGGGACAGCACCTGCACGACGCGGCGGATCTCCGCGTCCCGCCCGATGACCGGGTCGAGCTCGCCGGCGCGGGCGCGCGCGGTGAGGTCGACGCCGTACTTCTCCAGCGCCTGGTAGGTGCCCTCCGGGTCCGGCGAGGTCACGCGGGCGGAGCCGCGCGCCTTCTCGAACGACGCGAGCAGCGCCTGCGGGGTGGCGCCGGCCTCGCGCAGCAGGCTGGCCACCGGGCCGCCGGACTCGGCGAGCCCGACAAGCAGGTGCTCGGTGGAGACGAACTCGTCGCCGAGCTCGCGGGCGTGGTTCCCCGCGGCGGTCAGGGCGGCGTACGCCGGGCGGGCCAGCTGCGGCGCGCTGACGGTGTCGCCGCTCGCGCTGGGCAGCCGGGAGGCCGTCTCCTCGGCCCGCGCGCGCAGGGCGTTGCGGTCCGCACCGACTGCCTCGAGCAGCGGCCCGACCGCGCTGTCGGCCTGGCCGAGCAGGCCGAGCAGCAGGTGGACCGGCTCGACCTGCGCGTTCCCGGCGCTGGACGCGCGGCGCACGGCCTCGGTCAAGGCCTCCTGGGTGCGGGTGGTGAGCTTGTTCGTGTCCATCGTGCGGGGTCTCGCTCCTCGAAGCTCGGGTGGTCTTGTGCAGTCCAACCGCAGGAACCTTGAGTCTGTTCCGCTCAACTCTAGCTACCCGCTCTTCGGACGGCGATACCCGCCGCAGGGCACCTCGCTCCTCAGCGCGGACCCCGCACATCGAGTTCCGGGGTGCGAGGCGGCGCTCCGACGAAGGCGTCGCATGTGCGTCGCCCCGACCGCTGACCGAGAGGGTGGCGCCCGTCGCTGCCGCGGCGAACCTTGCGCCCACTAACCCGACCTTCCGCTCGCTGCAGCAGGCGAGAGGTGTGGCCAGCGGGCGGGAAGTGGCGGCGAGAGGCGAGGGAGGCGGCGTGGACGGGCGGCAAGGGGCGGCAAGGGGCGGACGGCGTGGCCAGCGGGCAAGAGATGGCGTCCACGGGCGGGAGTGGCGTCGACGGAGCGGAGCCTGGCGGTGGCACCGGCCCCCACGTCCGGGACAACGCGAAGGCCCGGCCCCCCAGGAGGGAGACCGGGCCTTCGACCGTCAGCTGCGATCGGTCAGCGACCGATCAGCTCACCGCTCGAACTTGTCCGCGGCGGTGAGGTCGGCGACGTACATGCCGGCGGCGGAGACCAGCGCGTCGCGAGCCGCGATGTCGGCCGCGTCGCCCTTGATCTGGTTCTTCGCCTTGGCGATGAAGGACTCGAGGTAGCTGATGGACTGCGCCTCGCTGCCCTTCGCGGCAGCCGCGTCGACCTTGGCCAGGCGGTCCTTGAGGGACGCCGACGCCGAGGCGGTCACGTTGCCGGAGGCGACGTACATGTCGACCATGTCGTAGAGGCTCTGGAACGAGACGGCCTCGGTGTAGAGCTGCTGCATCTGGACGTTGAGCTCGGTCGACTTGACCTTGGCCGCGTCGGCGAACATCGGGTCCGTCAGCTTGAACGAGTCGAAGCCGCGCTGGATCTCGTTCGAGAAGATGTGGCCGTTGTACCAGTAGGTCGACCAGTTGCCGCCCGTGACAGAAAGCGGGGCGCCGGTGGTCGGGTGCGTCCGGACGTCCGGGCCGCGGTCGAACCAGGCGATCTCCTTCGGGTTGGCCGAGTCGGTGAAGTCGAACACCGAGAGGCCGCCCTGGTACCACGCCTGGACCATGATGTCCTTGCCCTTGACCGGGATCAGCGAGCCGTTGTGGGCGACGCAGTTCTCGTTCTCCTGCTGGACGCGCGGGATCTTGAAGTAGCTCTTGAAGACCATCTTGGCGTCGACGATGTCGTAGATCGCGTCCGCGCCCTTGACCAGGCCGTGGTTCGGGTCGTAGTCGCAGGTGGCCTGGCCGCCGCCGCCGAGCTCGTCGGTGAAGACGACCTTGGTGCCGGCGTTGTTGAAGGACGCCGAGTGCCAGAAGCTGAAGTTCACGTCGTCGCGGACCGAGTGGATCAGCGTCGGGTTCTCGCGGTTCGAGATGTCGAACAGCGCGCCGTCGCCCATGCAGGCACCGGCCATGACGTCACGCGACGGGAACGTCGTGAGGTCGTGGCAGCCGCTCGTGGCGCTGACCGAGTTCGACGTCGGGTCGGCAGGGTTGCGCGCCTTGCCGGGGTTGCCGCCGTCCGGGAAGAGCACCGGCGTGCTGACGATCGCCGCGTCGGTCGGCGCGTCCAGCGGGACCTTGACGATGGAGATCTTGTCGTGAGGCGGCTTGCAGTAGGCCGCGCTCGCGCTCGGGGAGTACGAGGAGACGTAGACGTAGAGGTCCTCGAGGTCCTTCGACGGCGCCAGCGTGTGGGTGTGCGAGCCGCAGTCGGTGCGGACCGACTTGATGTACTGCGGGCTCTTGATGTCGCTGATGTCGAAGATCTTGATGCCCTCCCAGTGCGCGGCGTTGTTCTGGCTGCCGGCCGCACCGGTGGTGCACGAGTCGTTCGTGCGCGGGGAGTCGGTGGAGAGGACGAGCAGGTCGCCGTAGACCGAGATGTCGTTCTGCGAGCCCGGGCACAGGACCGACGTGACGAGCTCCGGGTCCGCCGGCTCGCTGATGTCGTAGATGTTGAAGCCGTTGTAGTTGCCGGAGAACGCGTAGTCGCCCTGGAAGGCCAGGTCGCTGTTGAGCGCCGAGAAGAACGACGTAGCGCTCGAGTGCACGAAGCCCGGCGGCTTCGGGTCGTTGTCCAGGTGCTCGATGTTGGCCGTCTTCGCCACCTCGTTGGGGGTGACGGGGCCCATCGGCGGGTCGTCCGCGTACGCCGCCGAGAGCGGAGCCGTAGCGAGCCCCGCGGCCAGCACGGTTCCCCCGAAGATTGCTGCGGCGCGTCGCCGAATCGTGCGAGCCGGTGTGGGCTCCATACGTTCTCCTTGGTCCGGGATGCAGACGAGCGCCACCCCTCGTGAGGCACGGCGCGGAACGCATCCTGGCGAACCAGCCGTCCGAGCGACACCCCCCGGCGCGAAAAATCGACGTTTCCAACCATTACAACTGCGTAACGCCGGGAACTAGTCGCCCGGAGCAAGTTTCGGGTGTTCTGTGCGCGCCGCTCGTCGGTGGGTGAAGATGAACGCCATGCCCCGCGGATACCCCCTTCGACGCTCGCGCGCCCTCGGCGCCGCCACGCTGGTCGCGCCGCTGCTCGGCGCAGCACTGCTGACGGCGTGCACGTCCGACGACGACTCCTCGGCCCCGGTCGCCGGCGCGATGACCGCGCCAGCTGAGAGCGGGCCGCCCGCGATCCAGCCGGGCAGCCCCGGCGAGCCGAACACCACCGGCTCGCCGACGATCGCGCCGGACACCTGGAGCACTGCGGACGTCGAGTTCGCGACGATGATGATCCCGCACCACGCGCAGGCCCTGGAGATGAGCCAGCTGGCGCCGGACCGGGCGCAGAGCCCCAAGGTCAAGGCGATGGCCGCGCGGATCGAGGCCGAGCAGGAGCCGGAGATCGAGCTGTTCCAGGCCTATCTGGAGGAGCGCGGCCAGGAGGTCCCGCCAGCCGACTGGAGGACGCACGGGCATGGCCATCACTCCGGCTCTGGCGAGCTCCAGATGGAGGGGATGGCCACCGAGGAGGAGCTGGAGGCGCTGAAGGCCGCCAAAGGGAGCGCCTTCGACGAGATGTTCCTGCGCATGATGATCCGCCACCACCAGGGCGCGCTCACGATGATCGACAAGTGGGGCGACACGCCGGGCGAGATCAGGATGAACGAGATGGCCAGCGAGGTCGGTGTGACGCAGCAGGGCGAGATCAACCGGATGAACGACCTGCTCGCCGAGCTCTGAGGCGTCGCGCGCTTCATCCAGCGGCAACGGTCACGACCCTGTCCCGCAACGCAGGGCGCGCAGACTGGTCACCGCGCGTCACCGGCCGGGCCGAACGCCGGCCGCCCGCGGCACGGTGACGCGGGACAGGGGAACGCCATGCTCTTCGACGTACGCGTCGTGCTGCCCGACCGCCCCGGCGCGCTCGCCCGGGTGGCCGACCTCATGGGCTCCTGCGGTGGCGACATCGTCGGGGTGCAGGTGCTGGGCCGCGAGGGCGGCCGCGCGATCGACGACTTCCGCGTCAGCCTGACCGCGGGCGGAGAGAGCCGGCTGCGCGAGCGGCTCGAGCGCGACCCGGCGATCGCCCTGCTCTCGCTGCGCACCTCGACCTCGAGCCCGGGCAGCCACCTGGAGCTCGACCTGCTCGAGCACGCCCTGCGCCAGCCCGAGCGCGCGGTCGAGACGTTCACCGACATGGCGCCGGCGGTGTTCGCCGCGGACTGGGCCTGCGCGATCGCCGGCACGGGCGACTCGGCGCACGTCGTCTACTGCAGCCCCGGGGCGCCGGAGGTGGAGCTGTCCGAGGTCGACACCGCCCCCGCGCGGGCCGGGCGGGTGCAGCCGCGCGGCTTCGGCGCCGAGGACGAGGTGACCATGCTCGGCGCCCCGTTCCCCGGCGACGTCACCGTGCTGGTGGCGCGCTCGGAGCCGGTCTTCCACCCGCTGGAGCTGAGCACGTTCCGCCGGGTCAGCGAGCTGGTCGCGATGATGGCGGTGCCGCGCGCGATCGCGCTGCCGGCCTGACGATCGGCACAGACGGAGCCGCGGACGCGCGCCTCGTGACGTGAGGGCGCGCGCTCCGGCCCGGTCAGCGCGGGTCCGGCCGCCACACCACGATCGCCGCGCCGTCCCGGCTGAACGGCACCAGGTCCCGGCGCGCCGCGCGGGCGGCCTCGGCCGCCGCCTGGCGCGCCGAGGTCTCGACCCGGGCGGAGACCGCCTCGAGCTCGGCGTGCAGCTCGGCAAGACGCGCCTGCAGCGCGCCGACCTGCAGCTCGAGCTCGATGATCCGCTTCACGCCCGCGAGGTTGATGCCTTCGTTCGTCAGCTTCTGCACCTCGCGCAGGGCGGCGATGTCGCGCGCCGAGTAGCGCCGGCCGCGGCCCGTCGACCGGCCCGGCGACACGATGCCGAGCCGGTCGTACTGCCGCAGCGTCTGCGGGTGCAGGCCGGACAGCTGCGCGGCGATCGAGATGACGTAGACCGGCGCGTCGTCGTCGAAGGGCAGCTGGCTCATTCCTCCTACCCCTTGTCGCTGCGCGCCGCTGCGTAGAGGCCGGCGCGCGGGTCGTCTCCTGCCGTCGCCTCGGCGTAGGCCTCGAGCGCGGACCGCGCCTTGGCCGAGAGCTTGGCCGGCACCGCGACCTCGACCGTCACGAGGAGGTCGCCTCGGGTGCCGTCCTTGCGGGTCGCCCCCTTGCCGCGCGCCCGCATCGTGCGCCCGTTGGCCGTCCCGGCCGGCAGGCGCAGCGTGATCGGCGCCCCGCCGAGCGTGGGTACGCGCAGCTCGGCCCCGAGCGCCGCCTCGGCGAAGGTGACCGGCACCGTGATGGTGAGGTCGTCGCCGTTGCGGCCGAAGACCGGGTGGGGCGTCACGTGGACGGTGACGTAGAGGTCGCCGGCCGGGCCCCCGCGCTCGCCCGAGGCGCCCTTGCCCTTGAGCCGGATGCGCTGGCCGTCCTTGACGCCGGCGGGGATGCGGACGTTGAGCACCTCGCTGCCCTGCGCGCGACCGCTGCCGTGGCAGTTGGGGCACGGGTCGTCGACGACGAGCCCGCGGCCCTTGCAGTTGCGGCAGGGCTCGGCGAAGGCGAAGCCGGACCCGCCGCCGACGCTCGTGCGCCCGGTGCCCTGGCACTCGGGGCACGTACGCGGCATGCTCCCGCCGCGGCCGCCGGTGCCGCTGCACTCCGGGCAGGGCTTGTCGCTGCTCTTGCGCAGCGGCACGGTCAGCCCCTCGACGCTCTCGACGAACGAGATCGTGACCTCGGACTCGACGTCGGCGCCCCGGCGCGGGCCGCCCGGCCGGCGTACGCCGCCGAACAGCCCGCCCAGGACGTCGCCGAGCCCGCCGGCCCCGGCTCCCGCCCCGGAGGTGGCGCCGAAGATGTCGCCGATGTCGAAGCTGACGCCGCCGGGGCCGCCGCCCGCCGAGCGGAACCGGCCGGCGCCCGAGCCGAACAACGACCGGGCGTCGTCGTACTCCTTGCGCCGCTTGGCGTCGGACAGGACGTCGTAGGCCTCGGAGATCTCCTTGAACCGCTCCTCGGACGCGGAGTCACCCTTGTTGGCGTCGGGGTGGTACTGCCGCGCGAGCTTGCGGTAGGACTTCTTGATCTCCTCCGCAGACGCCTCCTTGGAGACACCGAGCGCCTTGTAGTAGTCCTTCTCCAGGAAGTCCTTCGTGCTCACCCGGCGTCCCCTCCCCTCGTCATCATGTGTTGTCCGATTCGCAGTTCGTGCTTCGCTATTCGCTCGACCCGCCGGCGCCCGCGCCGGAGTCGGCCGGCTCTGCCACCGCGACCCGGGCCGGGCGGACGATGCGCTCGCCGATGCGGAACCCCGGCTGCAGGACCGTCACGCAGGTCGCCTCGGTGACGTCGTCGGAGTACTCGTGCATGAGCGCCTCGTGGACCGTCGGGTCGAACGGGTCGCCCGCCTCGCCGAAGCGGGTGAGGCCGAGCTTGTCGATGACCGACGTGAGCGAGTCGGCGACGGCCTTGAACCCGCCGACGAGCTCGCCGTGGCTCCGCGCCCGGTCGATGTCGTCGAGCACGGGCAGGAAGCTGGTCAGCACGTTGGCGAGGGCCGCCTCACGGACGGCCTCGCGGTCGCGGTCGACGCGCTTGCGGTAGTTCGCGTACTCGGCCGACAGCCGCTGCAGGTCGGCCGTGCGCTCGGCGAGCTGGGTCTCCAGCTCGCTCTGTCCAGCTGCCTGCGGCGCCTGGGACGCCGGCGTGGCGGCCTCGTCGGCCGCCGGGGCGGCGGGAGCAGGCTGCTGGGCCTGCTCCCGCACTGCGCCGGTGGTCGGGTCGATGCGCCGCTTGTCCCTGACGACGGGCTCAGGGCCCTCCTCGTGGACGTCGGTCACTTCTGCTCGTCCTCGTCGACGATCTCGGCGTCCACCACGTCGTCGTTCGCGCTCCCGGCGGAGGCCCCGCCGAAGCCGCCCGCCGCACCGGCGCCGGCGCCCGCGTCACCCGCGCCCTGCGCGTTGGCGTACATCGCCGAACCGAGCTTCTGGCTCGACTGCGCGACGCGGTCGGTCGCGGACTTGATCGCCTCGGTGTCGTTGCCCTCGAGCGCGGACTTCAGCGCGCCGACCGCGTCCTCGACCTCGGCCTTGGAGTCGGCCGGGACCTTGTCCGCGTTGTCCGCGAGGAACTTCTCCGTCTGGTAGACGAGCGACTCGGCGGTGTTGCGCACCTCCGCCTGCTCGCGGCGCTGACGGTCCTCCTCGGCGTGCGCCTCGGCGTCCTTCACCATGCGCTCGATGTCCTCCTTGGGGAGGGCCGAGCCACCGGTGATCGTCATGCGCTGCTCGCGGCCGGTGCCGA
>NZ_JAANNP010000007.1 GCF_011250635.1 Motilibacter deserti | reverse complement strand
ACAGCGACCTGACCCGTCAACGCAGATGGGGTCCACGTCACTCTCGGATCCCGTGCTGCACTTCAGCAACTGGTCCGGGTTCGCTGGTAGCCATTGATTTCGCACTGACGTGCCGCTCCGGTGCTACTGCGACTGGCGGCGCCACTCGACCACCAGGCCCACGACCGCGCCGACGAGACCAAGCAACGGCCCGACCAGGCGCGGAACCAGGACGTCCGCGTAGTTCCCCGTCAGCGTGGCGACGAGGCCAAGGACCATCGCGCCGACGAACCACCGCTGCCACAGCCGCATGAGCGGCCCCTGCCCAAGATCGGGATTGTCATCGCTCTTGCCGCGGGCCGGGCGCGACGGCGGGTTGGTGGCCGAGTCATGGCGCCGGCGAGGTTGGCCTCTCGTGAGGAAGATTGTTCAGGTCGCACCCTTGGAGGGCGCCGAAGCGAGGACGTACGCCCCGGGGACCGGAGCCAACTGGTGGCTGGAGCTCAAGCAGCCGCTACGGCGAACTCACCATTCTCGGAGTCTCGCAGTCGCCGTCCGCCGAGAAGTCCGCGTCGGAGCGTGCAGACAGACCGGTGGCGCAGGCGACCGGGCAGTCGTTCGCACCGCACCGGGCATGATCCTGGAAATGGTCTTCCGACGTCGCCCGCAGCAGTTGTCCGACAGGGCCGAGCGGGAGTTGATGCTGCAAGGCTGCGAGGCCCGCATTCACCTGCTAGACGCGATCGCACACCATCTGCGCCACCGTACGAGCTTGTCGAAGAAGCCCGTGGTCACGACGACGTCCCACCCGCCCAAGATCCTCGGCCGCGAGGAGTCAGACCATCGTCAGTCGGAGTCTCGTTCCGCCCGTGCTCCCGACCTCAGACCCGCTCCACCCGGTCGGCCTGCGGGCCGCGGTCGCTCTGGCGGATCTTGTAGCGGACGCGTTCGCCCTCGGTCAGCGGCTCGGCGCCGCCCAGGACCGACACGTGCACGAAGAGGTCGGGGCCACCCGCATCGGGCGTGATGAAGCCGAAGCCGCGGTCCCCGTCGTAGCGAGCGACGACGCCTTCTCCGGCCCGCGCGGGGGCGTCCGCGGCGCCCCGGTTGCCGCGTCCCGCAGGCGCCGACGGCTTCGGCGCCTCGTCGGCCCCGCGCACGAGGCGCACGTCGCGGGCCTGCAGGCCCTTGTCGCCCTGCACCACCTCGTACGCCACGCGGTCGCCCTCGGTCAGCCAGGTCAGCCCCTCCTCGAGGGAGCGGACGTGGACGAAGACGTCCGCGCTCCCTGCGTCCGGCGTGATGAACCCGAAGCCCTTGTCCTCGTCGAACCAGGACACGGTCCCGTCGGCGCCGTCGCCGGGCGCGGCGCGGCCGGCATCGGCACCAAGCGGGACCACGTGCGCCGCCTGCGGCCCGCGCTCGCCCTCGGTGATCAGGAAGGCCACCCGTTGGCCGGCGGCGACCACGCCGCCGGTGACGATCGCGGAGCTGTGGACGAAGACCTCGGAGCCGCCGCCGTCCGGCGTGGCGAAGCCGTAGCCCTTGCCCGGCTCGTACCAGGCGACGGTGCCGAGGACACCCAGCCCCGGGCCGTCGGCGACATCGCCGGTGACCCTGACGCGCAGGGCCTGCGGGCCGCGCTCGTTCGTGCCGACCTCGAACTCGACGGCCTGGCCCTCGCGGAGCAGCCGCTCGCCACCGTCGCCGACGATCTCGGAGGCGTGCACGAACACGTCCGCGCTGCCGTCCTCGGGCGCGAGGAACCCGAACCCCCGCTCGGGGTCGAACCAGCGGACGGTGCCCTGTTGCACGGGAGGCTCCAAGTCGGGAGAGCGGCTACTGCCTCCAGTGTCGCTCAGGCCCCGGACGGCGACCCAGCGCCCGAGCGATCACGCGGGCAGCGGGCTGTCGCCGTACGCGTAGTCGGCCTGCGGGTAGCGCCCGCCCGCCGCGGCCCCGGGCGGCGCGATCTCGCCCAGCCGCCGCAGGTCGTCGGCCGTGAGCTGGACGGCGACCGCTCCCGCGTTCTCCTCGAGGTACGCCCGCCGCTTGGTGCCGGGGATGGGCACGACGTCCTCGCCCTGGGCGAGCACCCACGCGAGGGCGAGCTGGCCCGCGGTGCAGCCCTTCTCGGCCGCGAGGGCGCGGACCTCGTCGACGAGGCGCAGGTTGCGGTCGAAGTTCTCGCCCTGGAAGCGGGGGTGGTTGGCCCGGAAGTCGTCCGGCCCGAAGTCGGCGGGTGTCTTGATCGCGCCGGTGAGGAAGCCGCGTCCGAGCGGGCTGAACGGGACGATGCCGATGCCGAGCCGGCGCGCGGTGGCGAGCACGTCGTCCTCGAGGTCGCGGGTCCACAGCGACCACTCGCTCTGCAGGGCACTGATCGGGTGGACCGCCGCCGCCCGCTCGAGGCTGGAGGAGCTGGCCTCGGAGAGCCCGAGGTAGCGCACCTTCCCGGCCTGCACGAGCTCGGCCATCGCCCCGACGGTCTCCTCGATCGGGACCGCCGGGTCGACCCGGTGCTGGTAGTAGAGGTCGATCACCTCGACCCCGAGACGGCGCAGGCTCGCGTCGCAGCTCGCCCTGACGTACTCCGGCCGGCCGTTGACCTTCATCGACCCGTCGTCGCGGCTCAGGGAGAACTTCGTGGCGAGCACGACCTCGTCGCGACGCCCCTGCAGGAAGCGCCCCACGAGCTCCTCGTTGTGGCCGTCGCCGTAGACGTCGGCGGTGTCGAAGAACGTCACGCCGAGCTCGAGCGCGCGGGCGAGCGTGGCGAGCGACTCCGCCTCGTCGGCGGCGCCGTACGACTGGGACATGCCCATGCAGCCGAGGCCGAGCGCGGAGACGCGCAGCCCTGCCGAGCCGAGCACGCGGGTGCCGATCGAGGAGCCAGCCACGACAGGGCCTTTCCGTCGAGGAATTCGCGAACGAGCGCCGATGCTACGTCTCTCACGGGGCATGCCTCCCGGCCGCCGCCCGGAGCTACAGTGCCGCGGTTCACCCCCCTCGAGAATTGCGGAGGACCCCATGCGGCGACGCCTTCTGCCGGCGGTTGTCGTGGCTACCGCCGCGGCCGCCCTCGCGGCGCCGACCGGCCTGACCGGGCCGGCCTCGGCCGCCGCGCCCCCCTCGCTGACCGTCACGGTCATGGGCACGTCGGACCTGCACGGCAACGTCTACAACTGGGACTACTTCAGCGACAAGGAGTACGACGACTCGGCGCACAACGACGTCGGGCTCGCGAAGATCTCTTCGCTCGTCAACCAGGTGCGCACCTCCCGCGGGCGCGACAGGACGCTGCTGTTCGACTCGGGCGACACCATCCAGGGCACGCCGCTGGCGTACTACTACGCCAAGGTCGAGCCGATCACGAAGACGGGTGCGATCCACCCGATGGCCGCGGCGATGAACGCCATCGGATACGACGCGGTGACCCTCGGGAACCACGAATACAACTACGGCATCAAGCTGCTCGACAAGTGGCAGCGCCAGCTGACGGCCCGGGTGCTCGCCGCCAACGCGATCGACGACCGGACGGGCAAGCCGGCGTACGAGCCGTGGGTGATGAAGAAGATCCTCGTCCCCGGTCAGAAGCCAGTGAAGATCGGCGTGCTCGGGCTCACGAACCCCGGTGTCGCCATCTGGGACAAGGACAACGTCAAGGGCAAGCAGCACTTCGACGACCTCGTCGCCACCGCGAAGAAGTACGTTCCCGAGATGAAGGCCGAGGGCGCGGACATCGTCGTCGTCACGGCCCACGCCGGCGACAGCGGCTTCTCGTCCTACGGCGACGACCTGCCTGTGGAGAACGCGTCCGCCCTGGTGGCCCAGCAGGTGCCCGACGTCGACGCCGTGCTCTTCGGGCACGCGCACAACGACGTTCCGCAGCGCTTCGTCAAGAACCTCGTCACCGGGGAGCAGGTCCTCACCGCGGAGCCGTCGCGCTTCGGCCAGCGGCTGACGGTCATGGACTTCGACGTCCAGCGGGTGGGCGGCGAGTGGCAGGTGACGGCGAAGCGCTCCACGAACCTCAACAGCAACACGGTCCCCGCCGACCCGAAGATCCTCGACATCATCGCCCCGCAGCACGCGAAGACGGTGGGCTACGTCAACCAGGTGGTCGCGAAGTCCGCGGTCGAGCTGTCCGGCGCGCGCGGCCCGTTCGAGGACACCCCGATCGTCGACCTGATCCAGCAGGTGCAGACGGAGGCGGTCGACACGGCGCTCGCCGGCACCGAGTACGCCGACCTCC
Organism: Motilibacter deserti; assembly: GCF_011250635.1. Taxonomy (GTDB): domain Bacteria; phylum Actinomycetota; class Actinomycetes; order Motilibacterales; family Motilibacteraceae; genus Motilibacter_A; species Motilibacter_A deserti. Next base: position 104,729 of record NZ_JAANNP010000007.1, on the reverse strand, counting down.
CGGTGCTGTCGGTCGCGGCGCCGTTCACGCGGACCGCGCTCTTCCCCGCGGGTGACCTGCGGATCAAGGACGTCGCCGGGCTCTACGTCTATGACAACACCCTGCAGGCTGTGCTGATGACGGGCGCTCAGGTGAAGGACTACCTCGAGTTCTCGGCACGCTACTTCAGCACTCTGCCGGTCGGCGCGCCCGTCGTCGAGTCGCAGCTGACCAATGCGAACGGCACGCCGGACTACCTCTACGACATGATCTCCGGCCTCGACTACGACATCGACGTCTCCAGGCCGGTCGGCTCGCGGGTCGTCGGGCTGCGCCACCCGGACGGGACGCCCGTCGCCGGGAGCGAGCGGTTCGCGGTCGCCGTCAACAACTACCGGCGCTCCGGCGGCGGCAACTTCCCGCACGTGTCGACAGCGCCGGTGATCTACGACCAGCAGCGCGACATCCGGCAGATGATCGTCGACTGGGTGACCTCCAAGGGCGTCATCGACCCGGCGGGCTTCTCCGACGTCAACTGGCGGCTCGTACGCGAGGGCGTGCCCGTCTTCTGAGGAACGCTTCCCCGCGGCTGACGAACAACCGACGGCCCGGCTCCGGTGGGAGCCGGGCCGTCGGCGTTCCCGCGGGGCCCAGATCCTCCGAGACGACCGTGTATCCATGGGCTCTCGGGCCGTCGCCTCCCCTCGTGCGACGGTGGGGCCTGCTCGCGCTCGGACTCAGTCGTCGACCGACGGCCCCGGCCCGGCCGCGGCGTATCGCGCAGCCATGGTGCGGACGGCCTCGTCGACCACCTGAGCGACGCGCTCGGCGCTCACTTCCCAGCCCGGCACCAGGAGCGTCGGCCAGAAGACGTAGTTGGAGATCATGCCCAGGAACTGGGTGGCGGCGAGGTCCACGTCGTCGACCCGCACCGTCCCCGCCTCGTGCTCGGCCAGCAGGTAGCCGCGTACGGACTCGAAGTAGGGCAGCTTCCCGTGCGAGAACTGCGCATTGGCGAGCTCGGGGAATCGCGGCAGCTCGGCGATGACGATCCGGAACAGGTCGGTCATCTGGGCGCGGCCCAACAGCTCGGCGTAGCGGCGGCCGATGATGCCGAGACCGGCAGCGATGTCGCCTGCTGGCGGAAGCTCCTCCTCGTCGGCGGTCGACCAGGACTCGCTGACCATGGCGTCGAACAGGGCCGCCTTGCTCGGGAACTGCTTGAACAGGGTCGCGCGCGAAACGCCCGACCGCTCTGCCACCCGCGCCAGCGAGGTCCGGTCGTAGCCCAACTCGAGGAACAGTGCCGTCGCAGCCGCCAGGATCAGCGCGCGCTTCTCCTGGGCGATGCGCTGGTGATACGTCGGGACGACCCTGCTCATGCGCCCAGCCTACGAGGTGAGTGGCTTGACTCACCATCGCCGGTGGCTTAGCGTCAGGCAGTGGTGAGTCGTTCGGCTCACTACTGGCCGTCGCCGAGCACCGATGACCCGGCCAGTCCTTGTCGCACCGAAGGAATCTCTGATGGGCCGCTTCGACGACCAGACCGTGCTCGTGACCGGCGGGACCGGTGGCCAGGGATCGAGCCACGTACGCGCCTTCCACGCGGAGGGAGCGAACGTGCTGATCGCCGACATCGACGCCGAGCGCGGTGTCGAGCTCGCCGACGAGCTCGGGGGCCGCGCCCGCTTCACCCACCTCGACGTCACCGACGAGAGCTCGTGGTCCGCCGCCGTGCTGGCCGCCGAGCGCGCCTTCGGCGCGCTGAACGTGCTCGTCAACAACGCGGGCGTCCAGAACCCGCCGGCGCCGATCGAGCAGACGGACCGGGCCACGTGGTCGCGCATCCTCGACATCAACCTCACCGGGACCTTCCTCGGCATCAAGGCCGCGGTCCCCGCCCTGCGCAGGGCGACAGGCGGGGCCATCGTCAACATCGCCTCGACCATGAGCCTGGGCGGCACGGCGCACTACGCGCCGTACGTCGCCAGCAAGTGGGCCGTGCGAGGCCTGACGCGGACGGCAGCGCTCGAGCTCGGCCGGGACCGCATCCGGGTGAACACCATCCACCCCGGTGTGATCGCGACCCCCTTCATCCACGAGCCAGCAGCCGGCGCCACCGCGGCGATCGCCGACTTCTTCTCCCCCGAGCCGTTCGCCATCCCCCGGCTCGGAGTGCCGGCCGACGTCACCGGGCTACTCCTGTTCCTCACCTCGTCAGAGGCGTCGTTCATCACCGGGTCGGAGTACGTCATCGACGGCGGGCTCCTCCTCGGGCCGGCCCTTCGGACCGAGGCCGCATGAGCAGTCCTGGAACGACCGGGCGGGACGACTCCGTAGGGGACGGGTCCTTGTCGCACCTGCCCGATCACATTCGGCGAGCCATCCAGATCACCCCCGCGGCGGGCACGCGGGAACGGATCATCGACATCACGACACGGGGGCGCCGCACCGGCCGGGCACGCCGCATCGAGATCTTCTTCTACCGAGCGGCGGGCAGCACCTACCTGTGCAGCGGCGCCGGCGGGGGTGCTACCGACTGGCACGCGAACCTTCTCGCCGATCCCACGTTCACTTTCCACCTCAAGAACGGGGTCCGTGCGGATCTGCCGGCACGGGCCACGCCGGTCACCGACCCCGCCGAACGGCAGGCCGTGCTGGCGGAGATCGTGGCGGATCTCAACCAGCCCCACGACCCCGGCACCATCCGACCGACCCGGCTCGAGGACTGGGCCCACAGCCGCTTGATGCGGATCAGCTTCCGCCCGGGGCCGTGATCGCGGGCCCCGAGACCGATGCCCCGCTGCCAGGGGCGGAGGTTTGACGGCTGGCTCGCCGGAGGCGGAGGCTGCTGCCTGTCGGGGGACGAATTCGGATCAACGGCTCCCGATCGACCGCCAACGTCGTCGGGAGGCCCCATGCCCCTGTCCCTGCACCTGTCTCTGCCCCTGCCCCTGTCGCGCCCCGGAAGCCGGAGGCGCCTGCGGTCCGCCGGCCTCGCCCTGCTGGCCGGCACCGCGCTCGCCGCCGCCACCGTCGTCGGCCCACCCGCCACGGCTGCCGGGCCGGTCAGCCTGAGCCCCACCACCGTCACCCTCACGCAGAACCGGTCCATGTCGGCGGCGCTCGCCACGGCGTACGCGCCGGGGACGCAGCGCGCGGACCTGTCGGCCGTCATCGACTGGGGCGACGGCACGACCTCCCCCGGGTTCCTCGCCGGCCCGCGCGAGGCCTGGGGGATCTTCGGCACCCATTCCTACGCCACGAGCGGGGTCTTCCGCGCGACCGTGCGGCTGTCGGGGCCGGACGGCAGCTCCGCGGTGACGACCACAGCGGTCACCGTCCGCGCGGCGAGCGGCCCCGCGTTCACCACGGTCTGGGCCGACGACTTCAACGGCCCCGCCGGCCAGCTGCCGTCTGCCGAGAACTGGATCTTCGACATCGGCACGCAATACCCCGGTGGCCCGCCGCAATGGGGCACGGGCGAGATCGAGACCATGACCGACGACCCGGCGAACGTCAGCACCGACGGCCAGGGCAACCTGCGCATCACGCCGATCCGGGGTGCGGGCGGCCAGTGGACGTCGGCGCGCATCGAGACCCGGCGCAGCGACTTCGAGCCGCCGGCCGGAGGGGTCCTGCGCTTCGAGGGCAGGATCCGGCTGCCCGACGTCACCGGGCCGGCCGCGCAGGGCATCTGGCCGGCTTTCTGGTCGCTCGGCGCGCCCTTCCGCGGGACGCTGGACTGGCCGCGCGTCGGGGAGATCGACATCCTCGAGAACGTGAACGGTGCCAACCAGGTCTGGGGCACGCTGCACTGCGGGACGGCACCGGGTGGCCCGTGCAACGAGTTCAACGGCCTGAGCGGGACCCGGCCCATGGGCCAGCCGAGCCTGCAGTCCGCCTTCCACACCTACGCGCTCGAGTGGGACCGCAGCTCGGCCCTGGAGGAGCTGCGGTGGTACGTCGACGGCATCCAGTACTTCAGCATCCGTCAGGACCAGCTTCCGGCGCAGACGTGGCAGAACGCGTTCAGCCACGGCTACTTCCTCATCCTGAACGTGGCTATCGGCGGAGGATGGCCGGGGCTGCCCACCGCGGCGACCGCCTCCGGCATTCCCATGATCGTCGACTACGTGGCGGTCTACACCCGACCGGGATCTTGACGGCGAGCGCCCACGAGATGCGGAATGTCGCGAGAAGGTCTTGACAGGAGTGCCCGCTACGTCGATTTTCAGTAGGGCCAAGTATCGCCGACGGAGGGGGAAGCACATGGTCAACGATGTCGCCGGGACACAGTCCGGCCGACGCCCGTACGTCGCACCGGAGCTCGCGATGGTGGGCACACTGGAGAAGCTCACGGCGGCCTCGAACGCCGGCGCGCGGACGGACGTTCCGCTCAACACGCCGGTTCCGCCGTTCTCGATCTTCTCCTAGCAACAGCAAGTCCGGCTCGGCCGGAAGACAGCGCCAACCGACATCCCGTTCCGGGATGCAACAGGGCAAGGCCCGGTTTCCGTCACGCGGCGGAAGCCGGGCCTTTCTCTGCTTTTCCACGGCTCGTCCTCTCCGACGCGCCTGCCACAGCCCGCCTTTTCGGCCGCGAGCCGGCCGAGCAGGACGCACCAAGGGCGCGCGGCCCGAGCCGAACACGCGGAAGGCGCGGCCCGAGCGGGCCGCGCCTTCCGTGTCCGGTCAGCCGAGGGGAACGTAGGGGAGCGTCGCCGGCGTCCCCGCGGACCACGCCAGCGCGGCCGCCTGGCTCACCCCCGCAGGAGTGAGGATGTCCAGCACGTTGGGGTCACGCGTGTCCGTGTCCTTCGCCGCGTTGGAGTCGGTCCACTCGCCCGCACCTCCGCCGAAGCGGTGGTCGTGGATCCACGACATGCCCGTCCCTGCCGTGGCCTGCCAGTAGGCCAGCGAGTAGACGGGCCGGATGTTGCCCGCCCCCTCCCCGGCGTCCGCCCGGCTCATCATGTCGACGGCGTACGAGGCCGAAGCGAGGTCCATCGAACCGAACGCCGACTTCGGGATGGACACCGCGATCTGCCGCGTGACGGGCAGCGCCTGCAGCGAGCCGGTCGCGAGGACGTTGCCCGCGGCGTTCTGCACGGTCGGGGTCTGGAACCCCTCCCCTGTCACGACGAAGTCGTACGGCGCGCTCAGCTGGGCGTTCGTGCCGACCAGAGCCGGGACGGCCCCGGTGCCCGACCCGGTGCGGACGTAGAAGTTCATCCGCTGGACCGAGATCGAGTTGCCGCCCCACGGGTTGCGGACGTCCCCGCGGATCGTGGTGACGAAGTTGTAGTTCGTGCCGTCGTCGTAGACGCCGAACCGCGTGATGTCGAACGCCCCCGGGTTGTAGGCGCCGTCGGCCGGATAGACGTACGTCCCCGGCCCGTTGTCGTCGCCGCTCGGGTCGTCGACCGTGCCGATGCGGGTGCCAAAGTTGTTCGACGTGACGTTGCGCGTCACGATCGAGGTGCCGCCGTCGCCGGAGACGGCGACGACCGTGATGGCGTTGGCGCCGCGCACGATCGGGACGGCGTACGAGAACGAGCCGTTGACGACCGGCACGGCCGTGGTGGTCGTGCCGACGTTGACGTAGACCGCGCTGCCGGTGGTCGTGCCCGTGACGGTGACCGTCGCCTGGTCCGTGACCGCGCTCTCCGTCGGCGACGTGAGCGCGAGTGCCGGGCCGGCGGGCAGCGACCCGCGGGCGTAGCGGTTCGCGACCACCGACGGCGTCTCGACCGGGCGGCCGGCGTCGATGGACAGCGCGAGCCGGATGTACTGCGCCATCGACCAGGCGAGCGGCGTGGCCGAGCCGGTGCCCTCGCCGAACTCGAAGCCGTACGACGTCGCCTCGGGGCGGTCCCAGACCTGCTCCGGGATCAGGTAGCCCTCGTTGCCGGCGGCCGCCATCGTGCGCAGGTAGGAGTCCGCGGAGCGGCCGGCGGCCAGCTCGTACTCGCCACGCTCGCCGGACAGCAGCGGCCACAGCCGGCCGACGCCCTCACCGGTGTAGGGCGAGCCGTCCACCTCCTCGCCGTAGCCGTCGTGGTTGTAGCGGTACCACATCGGCCCGTGCGGCGTGCTGACGCGGATCGTGGAGTCGACCTCGGGCAGCGAGGACGTGACGTAGGGGTCGTTCCACGGCTTCACGCCGAGCCGGACGAGGTCCAGGAAGCCGGCGTCCACGATCTCGCGCTCGTCCCACGTCCCGCCGCCGTTGTTGATCGACAGCTGCGCCCCGTCGTTCGGGTTGCCGTTGTCGTCGATGCGCTCGTAGTACCTGCCGTCACCCAGCGGGCCGGTCGTCGTGTAGGTCCACGACTCGACCTTGCGCTGCCACTCGTCCGCGACCGCGGTGTAGAGCACGGCCGAGGTGGTGTCGCCGTTCGTGCGCGCGATGTCGGCGGCGGCGACGAGTCCCGCGATCTCGGCCGCGATGGTGCTCGGGGAGTAGCCGCCCTCCTCCTCCCACCGCTCCTGCGGGGTGGACGGCCCGCGGCCGACGAGGAAGTCCGCAGCGCGCTTCACGTGTCCCCACGAGTCGGCGTCGGTGCGGCCGAGCTGCCAGGCCAGCACGATCGGGAAGGCGACCTCGTCGAGCTGCAGGCTCCCCCAGTAGGGCGTGCCGTCGAGCAGGGTGTTCTGCGGGAACGAGCCGTCCGGCTTCTGCTGCACGTCGAACAGGTAGTCCAGCGAACGGTTGGCGGCGGCGACGTCGCCGGCGGCGAGCTGTGCCGTGGCCACTTGGTAGAGGTCGCGGGCCCAGACGAGGTGGTAGCCGCCGACCCCGGCCTCGTTGGCGTTCTGCGCCTCGCCCCACGGCACGGTCAGCGACGCGATGTTGGCGCCGCGGTAGGTCTTGTCCTCGTGCGCCTTGAGCTGCATGGCCGCCACGCGGTACTGCGTGTAGAGCTCGTAGTCCCTGCGCACGCTCTTCGGCGCCTTCGCCAGCGAGTCGAGGTAGTCGTGCCAGCCGTCGGAGTACGCCCGGCGGATGTCCCAGAAGCCCGTCGCCTGGCTGGCCCGGGCGGTGGCGACCGCCTCGGCCGAGGTGGCGCCGAACCCGAGCGCCAGAGCCGCGGACGAGGTACGCGCCGTGCCGCCCAGCTGCAGGCGGGCGACCTGCACGACGTTGCCGTCCGGGGCGTCGGTGTAGGAGTCGTCGAGGTCGAAGTCGGCACGCAGGTCGTTCCAGCCGTCGCTGGCCGTGCCGACGTAGCCGTTGGACGTGGCGAGGAACGGCTTGTCCGCGACCAGCGCGCTGGCGATCTTGTCCGCACCGCTGGTGTCCTCGGCCAGGAGCGCGCCGCTCGCCGTCCAGGCCCGGTCATGGCGGCCGGAGTTCGCGAGCGCCGGGTCGAAGCGGGCGTAGACCTGGTAGCTGCCGCCGTCGAGGGACCGGAACTCGACGTTGACCATCACCGTCGAGCGGGCCGGGTCGGTCACGTAGGTCTTCGTGATCGAGTAGCGGCCGTCCTTGTCGGTGTTGACCTGCCGGTAGACCAGCCCGCGGTCGTCGGCGAGCTCGGTCGTGTGGTCGGTCGCGTCGACCTCGCTCTCGGCGAAGGTCCTTCCGTCCGACACGATCAGCTCGAGCGCGCGGGAGTCCGCGACGTCGACCCGCGGGTAGTAGACCTCGGACAGGACGCCGTCGGACAGCGTGTACCAGACCTTGGACTGCAGGGTGGTGGACGTGCCGACGCCGGTCTTGGCGCCCGTCGTCCACGTGGCGTCCGCGCCCGGTGCCCCGGGGGCGGTCCCGGTCGCCGCCGACGCCGGGGCGGCGTACGCGGCGAGCAGCGCGGAGGACGCGACCAGCCCGGCGGTGGCCACGGCTGCGATCGGCGCCCGCGAAGGATGCTTCTTGGTCATCTCGGCCCTTGGGAGACGGAGGGATGGGCTCCGGCATGGTGCGCGTCGGAGCGCCTTCGGACAAGGCCGAACCGCTGCCCACGGTCAGCCCGATGCCAAGCCGTGACATCCGTGTCAGGTTGCAGCGAAAGCTTCGTCGGTCGCGACGATTTCGGCGGGGGTCGATGACCTTGTGTGCAGCAGGACACGTCATGGCGTGCTGCAGCGCACACAACGTCGGAGCTTGCCGGCCCACCCTCGAGCGGTCAGCACCGCGGCGAGCTGGACCGCAGACGCGCACAGTCGTACGGTCACGTCCGCGTAGCCGTAGCGCAGGCTGAGCCGGCCGGACACCGCGACCAGGTTGTCGCGTGCCTTGTCCCGCCACCGGTCGCGTGGCGCGTCGTGTCCTAGCCTGCCGTCGAGCTCCACGCACACGCCGTAGTCCTCGTACTCCACGTCCCGGTAGACCCGCTGGCCCGCGACGCGCTCCACCGACTGCAGCCGGCCACGAGGCAGCCCGTGCGCGCGCTCGACGTCCCGCACGTAGCGCAGCTCGAGGAGCGACTGGGCGCCGCGGGCGACGTCCACCAGGACCGCGACGAGGTCGCGCCGCCACCGGAAGGCCTTCCGCGCCTCGACGGCCGTCCGAAGCCGTGCGGGCGTCGTGAGCCGACGTTGGACGGCGGCCGCGACGAGAGCCAGCGCGGAGTCGAGGTCCGGCGCGGCCGCGACGAGGTCGATGACGGTGTGCTCGAGCCTGGTCCGCCGCGGGGCGGCAGCAGGGTGCGCCGCGAGGTCGAGCAGGCGGGAGCGGTGGACGCGTACTCCCTCGAGCCGCACCGCTCTGCGCCCCGCCGGGACCGTCAGGTGCACGAGCGCTGGGGGTGCGTCGAGCAAGCCCCACAGCCAGCCGGCGGTGCCGTGGCTGAGAGCCGCGCCCCGCCCCGCTGCGAGGAGCGCAGCCCAAGCCGTGCCCTCCGGGCCCAACGGCCCTTGGTCGATGCAGAAGACGTCTCGGTGCACAGCTCGCCAGCGCCGGGACCGGACACGCCACGCCAGCGCCGAACGGGTCAGCTCGGCGAGGGCCTGGTCGCGATGCACCACGCGTCCCTGCAGCAGTGCGGTCTCGTCGAGGTCGGGCATCTGCCGAGCCTGCGGGCCGCACCGACCGGGCAGGGCGTCCGAGCCGGCATCTGTGGACGGTCCGGCCCCTGTGGACAACCGCTGCTCGCACGTTGTGTGCCCCCCAGCACGTCCTGACGTGCCCCCACGCACACGAGGTGGCCCGCGAGCGCCGACTAAGCTGGACCACGGTGTGCCGGGAAGTCTGGTCGGCGACGTCTTCGTCGTCCCCGCACACCTGAGGAGCCCCCGTGGCCCAGCCGACCTCGCCCCGCCGTCTGCTCGGCCGCGGCTCCTGGCCCGAGGCGTCGCGCATCGCCGAGATCCTGCGCAAGGAGACCATCGGCGGCGCCCTGCTCCTCGCCGGCGCCGTGCTCGCCATGGCGTGGGCCAACTCGCCCTGGTCGGGCGCCTACGAGGACTTGCGTGACACGAAGGTCGGGCCGGGCGCGCTGCACCTGGACCTGACGCTCGCGACGTGGGCGGCCGACGGGCTGCTCGCGGTCTTCTTCTTCGTCGCCGGGCTCGAGCTCAAGCGCGAGTTCGTCGCGGGCGACCTGCGCGACCCGCGCCGGGCGGCGGTGCCGGTCGCGGCGGCGTGCGGCGGCGTCCTCGTCCCGGCCCTGGTCTACACGGCGATCGCGGCCGGGGCCGGCGACGGTGCGGCCAAGGGGTGGGCCATCCCCACGGCCACCGACATCGCGTTCGCGCTCGCCGTGCTCGCAGTCATCGGCCGGCACCTGCCGTCGGCACTGCGTACGTTCCTGCTCACGCTCGCCGTCGTCGACGACCTGCTCGCGATCACCATCATCGCGCTCTTCTACACCTCCGACCTCGAGATCGGCCCGCTGCTGCTGGCCCTCGTCCCGCTCGGCGCGTTCACCGTGCTCGTGCAGTGCCGGGTGCGCTCCTGGTGGCTGCTGCTGCCGCTGGCGGTCGTGACGTGGGCGCTCGTCCACGAGTCCGGCGTGCACGCGACCGTGGCCGGGGTGCTGCTCGGCTTCGCGGTTCCCGTCATCCGCAGCGACCGTGCGGGTGGGCCCGACGCAGGGCCGGGGCTGGCCGAGCACTTCGAGCACCGGTTCCGCCCGCTGTCCGCAGGCGTGGCCGTCCCGGTGTTCGCGTTCTTCGCGGCCGGGGTCTCGGTCGGCGGCCTGTCCGGGCTCGGCGACTCGCTCTCCGACCGGGTGGCACTGGGCATCGTGGCCGCCCTGGTCGTGGGCAAGACGGTCGGCATCACGCTCGCGACCTGGTTGGTCGCCCGCTTCACCCGCGCCGACCTCGACTCCGACCTCAACTGGCTGGACGTGCTGGGCCTCGCGATCCTCGGCGGGATCGGCTTCACCGTGTCGCTGCTGATCGGCGAACTCGCGTTCGGGCTCGGCAGCGAGCGTGACGACCACGTCAAGGTCGCGGTCCTCACCGGCTCGTTGCTCGCGGCGGCGATCGCGGCCGTCTTGCTCGGCCTGCGCAGCCGGGCCCACCGCTCGATCTGCGCCGCGGAGGAGGTCGACGCGGACGCCGACGGCGTGCCGGACGTCTACCAGTCGGCCGACCGGTGACGGGCGAGCCGGAGCGGCACGGCGCGCACGTCTACCAGTCGGCCGACCGCAACGAGGCGGCTCAGCGACGCGGGACGTACGTCACCACGCAAGCGCCGTCGCTGAAGCGCCGCTCGTCCTTCACCGTCAGCCGCAGCGGCCGGAAGGCGCCCGCCAGCAGCGGGACGCCGTCCCCGGCGAGCAGCGGGTAGTGCTTGACCACGATGCGGTCCACCTCGTCGAGCACCTCGGCCGCGAGCCGGCCGCCGCCCGCGAGCAGGATGTCCAGCCCGTCCTCGGCCTTCACCCGGCGGACGAGGTCGAGCGGCCGGTCGCGGACGACGGTCACCGCCGGGTCGGCCGGCGCGGGGAGCGTGGAGGAGACGACGTACTGGCGCAGGTGGGCGTACGGGCTCACGATCCCCTCGCGGAGCGCGGGCTCGTAGGTCCGGCGGCCCATGACCACGGTGTCGAAGCGCCGGACCGGGCCCTCGACGCCGAGCGCGGCCCGCGCTCCCGACGGCAGGGTGTCCGCGAGCTCGGTGCGCAGGTGGTCGGTGACGTCCGCGGCCAGCGGGAAGAAGAAGTCGATCTCGTCGTCGGGCCCCGCCACCCGACCGTCGAGCGTCGTGCCGACGACGTAGACGAGCTCGCGCATCCGTCCTCCGATCCGAGTCGGTCGACGACGACCGTAGCGCCGGCCGCCCAGCCGGCCCTACGGTCCGACCATGACGGGAGCCGAGCGGGAGCGGGTCGCGGGCATCGGACGGCCGGACGAGGGCGTGGCTCAGGCCAGCCCCTGGTACCTCTGGGGGCCCTACCTCTCCGAGCGCGCGTGGGGGACGGTTCGCGAGGACTACAGCGCGGGCGGCGAGGCGTGGGGCTACCTCCCGCACGACCACGCCCGCTCACGCGCGTACCGCTGGAACGAGGACGGCCTGGCCGGGATCTGCGACGCCGAGCAGCGGCTCTGCCTGGCGCTGGCGCTGTGGAACGGGCGCGACCCGATCCTCAAGGAGCGCATCTTCGGGCTGACCGGGCCGGAGGGCAACCACGGCGAGGACGCGAAGGAGTACTGGTGGTACGTCGACGCGGTCCCCAGCTCGGCGTGGCTGTCCTGGCGCTACCACTACCCCCAGCGCGAGTTCCCCTACGGGCGTCTCGTCGAGGAGGCGGCACGCCGTCGTGGTGACGGAGGGGCGGCCGAGTTCGAGCTGCTCGACACCGGGGTCTTCGACGGGGACCGCTACTGGGTCGTCGACGTCGACTACGCCAAGGCGGACGTCGACGACGTGCTCATGCGCGTACGCGTCACGAACGCCGGCCCCGATGCTGACGTCCTGCACGTGCTGCCGACCCTGTGGTTCCGCAACACCTGGGCGTGGGAGCCCGGCTCGCCGCAGCCGCGGGCCCGGGCGGACGGCGACGGCCTCGTGGCGAGCCACCCCACCCTCGGGACGTACCGGCTCGACGCCGCGTCGGGGCCGGAGGGCGCACCGACCCCGCTCTTCTGCGACAACGAGACGAACACCGAACGGCTCTTCGGGACACCCGGCCCCGCCCATCCCAAGGACGGGATCGGCGACCACCTCGTCCACGGCGCGCCCACGGTCAACCCGGACCGCTCGGGGACCAAGGCCGCGCTGCACTACCGGGTGCCCGTGGCCGCCGGGGAGACGGTCGAGCTGCGCCTCCGGCTGCACGCCGGAGCGGCCGAGACCGGCTGGGCGGGCGCCGTGTTCGACACGACGATGGCCGAGCGCAAGGGCGAGGCCGACGAGTTCTACGCCGGCCTCACGCCGCCGGACGCGGGAGCCGAGGAGGCCCGCGTCATGCGGCAGGCCTTCACCGGGATGCTCTGGGGCAAGCAGTTCTACCCGTACGACGTGGCGCGCTGGCTGGACGGCGACCCCGGCCAGCCGCCTCCCCCGGCGCCGCGGCGCGGCGGGCGCAACGCGAAGTGGCGGCACCTGCGGTCGAACGACATCCTGTCCATGCCCGACCCGTGGGAGTACCCCTGGTTCGCGGCGTGGGACCTCGCCTTCCACACCGTCGTGCTGGCCCACCTCGACCCCGCGTTCGCGAAGTACCAGCTCGAGCTGATGACCCGCGAATGGCTGCAGCACCCCAACGGCGCGCTGCCCGCCTACGAATGGGCGTTCGACGACGTCAACCCGCCGGTGCACGCGTGGGCGGTGATGAAGGTCTACCGCCTGGACGGAAGCAGAGATCGGGGATTCCTGCAGCGGGTGTTCCACAAGCTGCTGCTGGACTTCGCCTGGTGGGTCAACCGGCAGGACCCCGACGGCAACAGCGCTTTCCACGGTGGCTTCCTCGGGCTGGACAACGTGGGCCCGCTCGACCGCTCGCACCTGCCGAAGGACGTCTCCCTCGAGCAGGCGGACGGCACCGCGTGGATGGCGTTCTACTGCCTGTCGATGCTGCACATAGCCCTCGAGCTCGCCGAGCAGGACCCGGCGTACGAAGACCTCACCACGACGTTCCTCGAGCACTTCGCCTCGATCTCCGAGGCACTCGAGGAGCAGGGGCTCTGGGACCCCGACGACGCCTTCTTCTACGACGTCCTGATCACCCCGACCGGGCGGCGCGTGCCGTTGAAGGTGCGCTCGATGGTCGGCGTGCTGCCCCTGCTGGCCGCGACCGTGGTCGATCGCGACCGGGTCGAGCGCAACGGGTTCGCCCGACGACTGCCCGGCCTGCTCGCCCGCGCCGAGGAGGCCGACGCGCGCCATCTCGGGGCGGTCGTCCCCGGGGACGGCGAGGAGCGTGTGCTGCTCTCGCTCGTGTCGCCCGACGTGCTGCGCCGCTTCCTCGCCGAGCTGCTGGACGAGGAGTCCTTCCTGTCGCCCCACGGCATCCGCTCGCTCTCGCGACGACACCTCGACGCCCCGTTCCGCATCGACGTCGACGGCATCTCCGCGAGGGTCGGCTACGAGCCCGCCGAGTCGCGCAGCGGGATGTTCGGCGGCAACTCCAACTGGCGCGGGCCGGTGTGGATGCCGGTGAACTACCTCGTCGTCGAGGCGCTCGCGCGGCTCGGGTCGTACTTCGGCGACCGGCTCACCGTCGAGTGCCCCACGGGCTCGGGGAGCCTGCTCCGCCTCGACGACGTGGCCGCAGAGCTGCGCCGCCGGCTGGTGTCGCTGTTCCTGCCCGGTCCCGACGGGCGGCGGCCGACGTACGGCGGGGTCGAGCGCTTCCAGCAGGACCCGCGATGGCACGGGCAGACGCTCTTCTTCGAGTACTTCCACGGAGACGACGGCGCCGGCCTGGGCGCCTCGCACCAGACGGGCTGGACCGGCCTCGTGGCCGACCTGATCACCGGGCGGAGGCTGGGCGGGGAGGGCGAGTCCTGGTGACCGTGACCCGCCTCGGGCCGCAGGCCTGCGGCACCCTGTCCGAGTCCGGCGCGCGCGAGTGGCTCGTCACCGACGGCCTCGGCGGGTACGCCATCGGCACCGTCGCCGGGCTGCGCACCCTGTCCGAGTGGGGCGTCGGGTCGGTGTCCGAGACGGCCGAGGGCACCGCGCCGCACGCCGCAACGGGCTGCCCGGCCCAGGCCTGGTCCGTGGCCGAGCTGCTGCTCGTCCGTCGGCTGCTGGCCGGCCCCCGGGACACGCGCCGGAATGCCGCGCCGGAGGGTGCCGTTGTGCGTGTGTCAGCGGCACCCGCACCGAACAGTTCCGAGCACCTGGAGACGGCATGAGCACGGTCGACCTGACCGCCCAGACCTTCGAGTCCACCGTGAGCGAGTCCGACATCGTGCTCGTCGACTTCTGGGCGAGCTGGTGCGGGCCGTGCCGCTCGTTCGCGCCGGTCTATGAGAAGGCGTCGGACAAGCACACCGACATCGTGTTCGGCAAGATCGACACCGAGGCCGAGCAGGCGCTCGCCGGTGCCGCGCAGATCACGTCCATCCCGACGCTCATGGCGTTCCGCGAGGGCGTCCTGGTCTACCGGCAGCCCGGCGCGCTCCCCGCTTCCGCCCTCGAGCAGGTCATCGACGCGGTGCGCGCCCTCGACATGGACGACGTGCGCAAGCAGCTCGCCGCGCAGCAGGCCTGACGCTTCTCCTCACCCTGCGACCGCGATCCTTCCGGGCGGGCGACTGGGAGCTCCCGCAACCGCGTGGATGCACAAGGGCCCCGGCGCGTCCGCGCCGGGGCCCTTGCGACGTTCGACCGCCGAGGGGCGGCGGCGACGACGTCAGAGGACGCCGTTCTCCTTGTCCTCGGAGGTCTGCAGCCAGCCGAGGATGACGTTGGCGTTGCTCACGAGCAGGTCCTTCGCCGCGTCGTCGCCCTTGACCTGGTTGTTGGCCTTGGCGATGAACTGGCCGAGGTAGCCGATCGCCGACTCCTCGTGGCCACCCTCGTAGCGCTTGATGGCGTTGCCGACGCGGCCCTGCAGGTCGGCGCCGACGGCGGCCTTCACGCGGCCCGCGGTGACCAGGCGGCCGACGAGCGCGTACAGCTCGTCCAGCCAGGTCAGGGTGCGGACGTAGTACATGCCGTCGTAGGAGCGGGCGGCCGCGCCGAGCGAGCCGCCGGGGACGCCGGCGTTGGTGGCGCTGTCCTGCTCGTAGACGCCCGTCGCCGCGGCGCGGGCACCGACCTTGGCGAAGAAGGCGCGGAACGGGACGATGCCGGTGCCGAACTCGACCGGGACCAGGTCACCGAGGATGGTGTTGGCCGTGAGCGCCGTAGGAACGGCGTCCTTGGTGTGGAAGAGCTTGTAGCGGTTCGGGTTGGCCACGACGTAGTCGGCCGGGTCGAACCCACCGAGGTAGGACGCCTCGTGGCGGCCGGGGACGCCCGGAGCCGGGAAGGTGCGCGCCCCCTTGAAGGCCCACGCGATGTCCATCTCCATGAACGCGCCGGTGCTGTCGTCCAGGCGCGAGGTGAAGACGTCGTAGCGGCGGACGGTCGGCTGGTCCGTCGTGAAGCGGAACTCGTTCTGGTGGTTGTGGTGGTAGATGCCCTTGAGGCCCATGGCCTTGGCCTCGACCGCCGCGGCATTGAGCATGTCGGCCGCGCGCTGCACCTCGGCGACGGTGTTCGACGTCGCGTACGGCAAGCCGTCGCTGGCGCGGATGCCGCCCCAGAAGTCGTTCGCCGTGCCGACGAACGGCATGCCGAGGTCGAGCGCGGTCTGGAAGGAGGCCTTGCGCTGGTTCGGGTCCGTCAGGGCCTGCGCGCTGATGTGCGAGCCGATCGCCTTGAGGCCGTTGTCGTCGAGCGCCTTCTTGATCTCGGCGGTCGTGATCTGGCGGCCCAGGATGTTCGTGCTCTGCGTGTAGCCCGCGAACTCGACCTCCTTGTAGCCGATGCGCGCCAGCTCCTCGAACACCACCGCGAAGCCGAGGGAGGAGATCTTGTCGCGGACGGTGAAGAGCTGCAGGCCCAGGTTCTCGAGCGGGACGTCCGGGGCGGCGACGTCGAGGGCGGCGTTGGCGGGCGCGATGCCGAGCAGCGGGGAGGCCGCGACACCGACGGCGGAGGCCCCTGCCAGGCCGAGGAAGTTGCGGCGGTTGAGCTTGCTCATTGCGTATCTCCTCATTCCACCCGGGCCAGGCGGGTCCGGGATGCGGGTCGAGCGGGGGCCGGCCCGACGGCGGCGATGCCGTCGGGCCGGCCGGTACTGCGGGGTGCCTACCGGCGAAGATGCTCACCGGCGGTTGTGCGTAGGAAGGACTAGCCCTCGAGGGACGCGATGAGCGCCCGGGCGTCGCGGACGAGGATGTCGTGCGCCGCCTTCTGCTTGACCTGGCTGTCGGCCTTGGCGATGAACTGGTTCAGGTAGCTGACCGCCGAGGAGGTCTGGCCACGCTCGACGCGGGTCTGCGCGCCCTCGAGCCGGTCGCGCAGGCTGGCCGCCGCGCTCGCCGAGATCGTCTTCGCAGCGAGGTAACGCCCGATCAGAGCGTCGATGCTGTCGAAGGAGACCGTCGTGCTGAACGTTAGCGTCTCGACCTTGGTGTTGCCGGCGACGTCCTTGACGGTGAACACGATCGTGTGAGCACCGACGGACAGGGTCGACAGGTCGATCGGCTGGGCGGCGCCGTAGCTCTTGCCGTCCACCGAGATGGAGGTCGCCGACAGGAAGCCGGAGCCGCCGGTGTTGTCCGTGCCCGCGGGCGCGAGGTAGGCCGAGTTGAGGATCGAGCCGTCCACCACGCCGGGCAGCGAGCCGGCAGGAGCGGTGCGGTCGATGCGGACCGTCACGTTGCCCACAGTGGAGACGTTGCCGCCCGTGTCGGTCGCGCGGTAGCAGACGACCGTCGTTCCCTCGGTGCTGACCGTCACGTTGCCGTTGGTCGGCGTGTTGGTCCACGTCGCACCCGCGGTGTTGCACTGGTTGGCGTTGGTGACGGTGCGGTACTGGCGCGACGCGACGACGCCGTTGTCCGTGGCCGCGATGCTCACGGTGACGTTGCCCGAGGTGTACCAGCCGTTGGTGCCGTTGGCCGCCGGGGACAGGGTCGCGGAGACGGTCGGGGCCACGGTGTCGGCGACGCCGTTGCCGAGGAACTCGACCTGGTCGAAGACCACGCCACCGGTGGAGGTGACGAACAGCTTGCCCGAGCCGGTCGGCAGGGAGGTGCCGGTCAGCGCGAGGTTGACCGTCTGCCAGTCCGTGCCGGTGAAGGCAGCTGTGGCGAACGGAGCGGCGTCGGCCGAGCCCCAGCGGAAGGAGAGCGTGCCGGTGCCCGAGGCCTTGACCTGCGCGCCGGTGACGCCGGAGAAGTTCACCGGGTCCCAGGCGAGGTAGTCGCCGGCGTCGAACGAGGTGACCTTGTTGAGACCGCCGGCGGCCTCGTCGTAGACGACCTCGACGCCGGACTGCGCGTCGAACCACTCGGCCTGCTGGAGCTTGTCGTTGAGGATGACCTCGGCCTCACCCGACGCCGCGGGGACGCCGTTGGCGCCGGCGTCGGTGTAGGTGACGAGCATGATGCCGAAGATGTTCTCGGTGACGCCGTGCTGCGGGGCGTCGACCGGGGTGGCCCACGCACCGGAGCAGCCGGTCGCGGTGGACAGCGGGTGGGCGTGGGTGTTGTGGCCCAGGCCGTAGGTCAGGGCGACCCGCGAGCACACCGTGCTGGTGCCCTCCTCGGGGTCGTTCGTGGTGACGGCCCACGGGACGGCCTGGCCCCACTTGAAGAAGCCACCGGACGGTGTGGAGATCGAGACGGTCGGGGCCTGGTTGCCCACCGAGATGCGCTTGGACACCAGGGCGGACTTGCCGGACGTGTCCGTGACGCGCAGACGGGCCGTGTAGGCGCCGAGGTCGGTGTAGGTGTAGGACGCCGTCACGCCGGTGGCGTCGAAGACACCGTCGTTGTTGAAGTCCCACTCGTACGTGAGGGCGCTGCCCTCGGGGTCGACCGAGCCGGCCCCGTTGAACGCGACCGTGAGCGGGGCGGAGCTGCTGGAGCTCGGCTGCGTCGTGAACGCGGCGGTCGGCGTCTTGTTGCCCGGCGCCCAGTCGATGCGGAAGATCGCAGCCTCGGGGTTCTGCCGGAAGTAGCCGTTGCCGTAGTCGATGACGTACATGGAGCCGTCAGGGCCGAACTCGAAGTCCATCGTGCCGTCCCACTTGGGGACGTTGCTCGAGGTGGCGCGGCCGTTGGGCAGGAAGTCCTCGAGCTTGGTGACCGGGCCGTTCGGGTACGTCACGGTGAAGGCAGCCATGTAGTCCTGCTGGAACTCGGCCATGAAGGCCTTGTTGTCCCAGTAGGCCGGGAACTTCGTCGGCGACGGGTTGGCCGCGTCGAAGTGGTAGATCGGGCCACCCATCGGCGACTGGGCGGTGCCCGTGCCGAAGTCCGTGAGCCCCGCCCACTCCGCAGGCTGGTCCGTGTTGCGGTCGCCGTAGTACAGCGTCGCCGGCGTGGCCGGCGGCAGCGTCGCGACACCCGTGTTCCACGGCGAGTTGTTGACCGCTCCGGCGGCGCAGTCGAACCAGGCACCGGAGGTGTTCGTCGCGTAGTTGTACTCGTTGTAGTTGAACTGGTTGCCCGTGCAGTACGGCCAACCGCCGTTCATCGGCTTGTCGAGGCCGGTGATCTGCCACTCGACGTAGCCCATCGGGCCGCGGTTCGCCAGCGGCGCGCCCGCGTCGGGGCCGTAGTCACCCCACGACAGCGAGTTGGTCGCCGGGTCGACCTCCATGCGGAAGGGGTTGCGCAGGCCGGTGACGAACACCTCGGGGCGGGTCTTCGGCGTGCCCGGCGCCCACAGGTTGCCGGACGGGATCGAGTAGCTGCCGTCGTCCTGGACCTTGATGCGCAGGATCTTGCCGCGCAGGTCGTTGGAGTTGCCGGCGCCGCGGCGGGAGTCGTTGCCCGGGTTGCCGTTGACCAGCGCGACGTTCGGCGCCATGCCGGCTGCGCCAGGGGCACTGGCCGGCGTGTTGTCACCAGTGGAGAGGTAGAGGTTGCCGGCGGCGTCGAAGTCCACGTCGCCCGCGAGGTGGCAGCACTGGCCGCGCTGGACCTCGACCTTGATGATGACCTGCTCGGTGGTCAGGTCGAGCGCCTGCGTGGCGTCGTTCCACTTGAAGCGCGACAGCTGGTTGTAGCCCAGCCACTGCTGCCAGTACGACTCGGTCTGGCCCGCCGGGAGCGTGGTCGGCGCGCTGCCCGTCGGCGTCGTCGCCGGGTAGGGCTGGCCGTTCTGGGCCGTCCCGCTCATCGTGCGGGGCGAGTAGTAGAGGTAGACCCACTTGTTGGTGGCGAAGCTCGGGTCCAGCGTGACGGTCTGCAGGCCGTCCTCGGAGTTGTTGTAGACGTCGAGCTTGTTGACGATCTTCGTCACGCCGGTCGACGGGTCCGTCAGCCGCAGGTCACCGTTGCGCGCGGTGTGCAGGATGCGCTTGTCGGACATGACGGCCAGGTCGATCGGCTCGCCGGTGTCCTTGGTGATCGTGATCTTCTCGTAGTTGTTCCAGTCCAACGGATCCGGGTCCGCGGCCGACGCCACGGGTGCCACCGTTGCCACCAGAGCGGCTGCCGGAAGGGCAACCGCCAGGGGCACGGAGAGCAGACGAAGCCGACTTCGCTTCATTGCGTGGGAACTCCTCGCTGCTGGTGGGACTGATCTGCCTGCCACGGCGCGTGCTGCGCGCGGGAGGGGCGGGACGGCTACCGGGAACCGCTGGCGACGGCCTCGGTGCCTCGCGGGGAAGCGCACGAGCTGGACGGTGCAGCACTGGTGCGAGCCGAGCACCCGTAGGCACCGACACCGCGGGAAGCACCCGAAGTGAGGGGATTCGCCCGTTGCCCGGGGACAGCGCCGTCCATGAAACGGGAACGTAATGAGGCGCCAAGGTGGCGTCAAGCGAAAGTATCGAGAGAATCAATCGTTACGGCGTCGTGACCAAGCACAACTTGTCTCTACTAAAGCCTTGCTTCCGCGTGTAGCAGCAAAAGTACGCGCAATGCCCAGGAGTGCCCGGTCAGGCCTGCGCGGGGACGGCCCCGGACGAGTCGGCGACCGCTGCGTGCAACTGCCGGCAGAGCGCTTGCACGACGGGCCCGGGGTCCTGCCGCGTCACGACGACGACGGGGTAGGTGAGGCGCTCGCCCTCCACGAGCACCGGTGCCCACTGCCCGTCCCCTGCGGGTAGGGCCCGGCAGGACGACGAGACGTCCGACCCGAGGACGACCGTGCCGGCTCCTTGGCGTGCGAACGCGACCAGGCTGGCAGGGTCGGCGCACTCGAGGGCGACCACCGGCTTCTCGTCATACCTTTCAGTGAAGGCCGATTCCAGAACTTGCCTTCCGCGCACGCTCGGCGGCGGCAGCAGGAGAGGCGAGTCGCGCAGGTCGGCGAGATCGACGCCCCGGGCCTGCCCCGCGACCGGGGCCAGGGCTTCGACGTGTGCCGTGAAGAGCAGCTCGGAGCGGAGCGTGGGATGCCGGTCGGCGAGCCCGCCGGGCGCCCCGACGACGAGGTCGTAGACCCCCTCCTCGAGGCTGCGCAGCGCCCGCTCCTCCGCGCGCGCCCCGCCGTTGTCACCGTCCTCGAGCAGTCGGAGCTCCACGTGCTCGCCGCCTTCCACGGCCCGCCACGCGGGCGCGACGAAGAAAGCGTGCTGCGGCGCGAAGGCGAGCACGTGCTGCGTGCTGCCCAACCGGGCCAGCGCCTCGGCCTGAGCGAGGATCGTGCCGGCCGCAGCGTAGACCCGGCGGCCGTGCACCGTGGGGACGACGAGCCGCCCGTCACTCCCGCCCCTGGTGAGCAGCGACGAGCCGCCGGTCACCTCGGTCAGCTCGGCGAGGTTCTGCCGGACGGCCACCTCGCTGAGGGTGAGCTCCTGGGCCGCGGCCCGGATCGACTGCCGGTCCACGACCGTGACGTAGACCCGCAGCCGGTTCGGCGTCAGGCGCGACACGTCCGAGGGCCCGGTCGAGCCGGTCGGGGTCACCGGCGGCACCCCTTCGCCTGCTGTCTCGCCGTCACCGGCCGCTGCGGCCGGTCGGTGCCGGCCCGCGTGCAGGCCGGCGCTCGCGGATGCGGGACGGGAGCTCCCCGTGCCGCTTCCGCATCTCGCTGTCCTTTCTGCCCGGCCCTGTCCGAAAACGCCCGTGCACGTCCCTGCTCGTTCGGACGACGGGAGCTCGGTGCGCCAGCGCAGGCTAAGCCGGGCTTGCGGAGGCGTCAATTAGCCCGAAGGGTGGCGTTGAAGTCGGCCGTGTTAAGCCAGGACGTGTCCTAAAGACCGTGCGCCGGCCACCTGCCGCCCGGGGCGGCAGCCGGCTGCGAACGACCACGCGCGCCGGCAGCCCGGTGGCCCGGCGCGCAGCGCTCCACCAGCAGGACCGCCGTGTCGTCCCCTCGCGCGCCGCCGCTGTGGGCGTCGACCGCGTCGAGCAACAGGTCCAGCACGGCCTCGCGCGAGGCCGAGGCGCCGATCTCGCGCACCGCCCGCTCGAGCTCGAAGAACCTGCCCTCGGCGTCTCGCGCCTCGACGATGCCGTCGGTGAAGAGGAGCAGGCGTTCGCCGTGGGCCAGTGACAGGTCCTCCGCGACGGGGACGTCGGCCAGGCCCAGGGGCGGCTGCGGCGTCCGGGGCTCGACTGCGCTCACCTCGCCGTCGGGCGCCAGCCGCAGCGGGGCCGGGTGGCCGCAGTTCACGATGCGCCCACGCCCTTCACCGTCGAGCTCCAGCAGGACCGCCGTGACGAAGTCCTCGATCGCCATGGACCGTGCGGTGCTGTCACTGACGGTGCGAGCGACGGCGGCGAGGTCCGGGCCGGCGGTGAACACGGCCTCGCGGAAGCTCCCGAGCACCGCGCTGGCGAGGCGTACGGCGTCGAGCCCCTTGCCGCGGACGTCCCCCACGATGACCCGCACGCCGTACGGCGTGGCCTGCACGTCGTAGAAGTCCCCGCCCACGCGCGCGGACGCGGTCGCGGAGCGGTAGCGCGCGGCGAACCGGAGCGCGCCGGAGCGCTCGGGGGGCGGGCGCAGGATCGCGGCCTGGGCCGCCTCGGCGATGTCGGTGATCTCGCGCAACTGCCGGTCGCCGCGCTGGCGCACGGTGGCGGCCAGGACCGCGGTGAACGTGCCCGCGACGGCGAAGCCGAGCCGGCCCGCCTGCCCGGTGCTGCTGACGGTCCGCGCGACCTCGTAGAACAGCTGGCTCGAGCCCATCGTCACGATCCCGACGGCCAGGACGTCGACCGGCGCCGCGAAGATCGCGGTGACGAACGGCGCGACGGTGAGGACGCCGAGGTACTGCAGCCCCGTCCCCTGCAGGACGTCGGCCGCGATGACGGTCACGATGGCCGCGAGCCCGGCGGCGATCCCCAGCAGCCGGCGGCGCGGCGGCGCGGCGACGTGATGCCCGGGAGCGCGGCCGGTCATCACCCTTGCCGCTCGTCGGGCGAGTTCCAGCGGTGCCTCCGGGGCCGAGGGACGACGCTCCCATTATGCGGGGTCACAGCCCGTCACTGCCGGCGAAGACCATCGCGAGCGGGAGGGCTGGTTGGCGCTCCGGCCCTGCCGACGGGCAGGGTGGGCGCATGCTGGAGATCCTCGAGCTACGCAAACGCTATGGAGACAAGACGGCGCTGGACGGGCTGTCGTTCGCCGTCCGGCCGGGAGAGGTGTTCGGCTTCGTCGGGCAGAACGGCGCGGGCAAGACCACCACGATGCGGATCGTGCTGGGCGTGCTCGCGGCCGACGCCGGCGAGGTGCGGTGGCAGGGGCGCCCGATGGACGCCGCCGCGCGCCGGCGCACGGGCTACATGCCCGAGGAGCGCGGGCTCTATCCGAAGATGCGCGTCCGCGACCAGCTGGTCTACCTCGCCCGGCTGCACGGGCTGCCGGCCGACCGCGCCGAGGCGTCCACCGACGCGCTGCTGGAGCAGCTCGGCATCGCGGACCGCGGCGCGGACAAGGTAGAGGCACTGTCGCTGGGCAACCAGCAGCGGGTCCAGCTGGCCGCGGCGCTCGTGCACGAGCCGGACCTGCTCGTCCTCGACGAGCCGTTCAGCGGGCTCGACCCCGTCGGCGTGGACGTGCTGGCGGCCGCCCTGCGCGCCCGCGTCGACACGGGCGTACCGGTGGTCTTCTCCAGCCACCAGCTCGAGCTGGTCGAGCGGCTGTGCGACAGCGTCGGCATCATCAAGGACGGTCGCATGGTGGCCGCGGGCGGCGTGGACGAGCTGCGCTCGCGCGGCGGGGTGCGCCGGCTCCGGGTGGCCGTGGACGCGCCCGCGGGGTGGGCCGACGGGCTCCCCGGCGTACGCGTCGCGACCGGCGCGGCTCCCGACGGCGCCGTCGTGCTCGAGCTGGCCCCCGACGTCGACGACCAGGCCGTGCTCGACGCGGCACGGCGTGCGGGCCGGGTGCGGGAGTTCCGTCCGGTCGCCCGCAGCCTGGTCGACCTCTTCCGCGAGGCGGTGGCGGCATGAGCGCCCCGGCTCCGACCCGTCCGCAGGCCCCCGAGCTGTCGTCGGGCGCCGCCGTCCGGCTCGTGGCGCGCCGTGAGTTCGTCGAGCGCGGGCGCGACCGCTCGTTCCTGGTCTCGACAGCGGTGACCCTGCTGATCCTGCTCGCCGTCACCGTGATCTCCCAGCTCGCGGGAGGCGACGACGACAGCTACGACGTGGGCCTGTCCGGCGCGGCGACCGCGGCCGCCCCCGGCCTGCAGGCCCAGGCCGAGGCGCTCGACGTCGAGATCGACGTGCGGGACGTCAGCCCGGACGAGGCCCGGACGCTCGTCCGCGACGGCGACCTCGACGCGGCCCTGCTCGCGCCCGGCTCGGCGGTCGTCAAGGAGGAGCTGGAGGGGACCCTGCGCGCCGTGCTCGAGCAGGCGTCCGCGGCGCTGGTCGGGGAGGAGCGCCTGCGCGAGCGCGGGCTCGACCCCGCGCAGGTGCGCGCCGCGCTCGACGTCGAGCCCCTGCAGATCGAGGCCCTGGACCCGCCCGACGAGGACGCCGACCGGCGCCAGGGCATCGCCTTCGTCGGCACGCTGCTGCTCTACGGGCAGGTGTTCGGCTACGGCTTCTGGGTCGCGCTCGGAGTCGTGGAGGAGAAGTCCAGCCGCGTCGTGGAGGTGCTCCTCGCCACCGTGTCCCCGCGCGCCCTGCTCACCGGGAAGATCCTCGGCATCGGCCTGCTCGGGCTCGCCCAGCTGCTCGCCCTGGCCGTCGTCGGGGTGACGGTCGCCGTCGCGACCGGGGCCGTCGATCTCGGCTCGGAGGTCGTCACCCCGCTCGCGCTCGTGCTCGGCTGGTTCCTGCTGGGGTACGCGTTCTACGCCACCGCCTTCGCCGCCGCGGCCGCGCGGGTCAGCCGGCAGGAGGACCTGCAGAACGTCACGACGCCGATGACGCTCGTCATCCTCGGCAGCTTCTTCGCCGCGATCTGGGCCAGCAGCAGCCCGGACGAGCCGCTGGCCCGGGTGCTGGCGATCGTGCCGCCGTTCTCGGTCCTGGTGAACCCGCCGCGCACGGCGGCCGGGGACGTGGCCGCGTGGGAGATCGTGCTCGCGGTGGCGCTCATGGTGGGGGCCATCGTGGCGCTCGCGACCTTCGCCGCGCGGCTCTACGAGGGGGCGGTGCTGCGGACGGGCGCCGCGCTGTCCTGGCGCGAGGCGTGGCGGGGCCGGCACCGCTGAGCGACCGGGGGGACGCAGCAGCGGCCGGCGCCGTCGGGCGCCGGCCGCTGCGTACGAGCAGGGGGTCTCAGCGGGCGACGGTGTCGGCGGCCTGCGCGCGCCGCTCGCCCATCGGCTTCTCCGGGCCCTGCGTGGTGTCCTTCGCGGTCTGGCGCTCGGTCTCGGCGTTGATCTCCGCGCCGAAAAGCACGATGAACGAGGTCAGCATGAGCCAGAGCAGCAGGATGACGACGCCGGCGAGCGCGCCGTACGTCTTGCCGTAGCTGCCGAAGTTGCTGACGTAGAGCGAGAACGCGACCGAGCCCACGATCCACAGCACGCCCGCGACGACGGCGCCGAGGCTCGCCCACGAGAACTTCGGGTTGTCGCGGTCCGGGGCGTACCGGTAGCAGACCGCCAGGGCGATCATGACGGCGACGACGAGGCCGACCCACCGTCCGACCTGGATCGCAACGGTGGCGATCGAACCGAGGCCGAGCGAGTCGAGCACGGCGGGGGCGACGGCGATGAGCGCCACCGCGACGACGATGAAGAGGATCGCGCCGAGGGTCAGGGCGAGGGCCAGCGCCTTCTGCTTGACGAAGCCGCGGGTCTCCTTCTCGTCGTACGCGATGTTGATCGCCTTGATCAGGTTGCCCATGCCGCCGCTGGCCGACCACAGGGCGGCCAGCACGCTGATGACGAGGCCGATGGAGAGGGCGCCGCTGCTGCCGTTGGCGATGCTCGTCATCTGATTGGTCAGCAGGGTCTTGGTCTCCTCGGGCATCCCGCTGGAGAGGTCGTTGACCTGCTGGGTCACCTGCTGCGGGTCCGCGACGAGGCCGTAGATCGTGACCGCCGCGATCGCGGCCGGGAAGATCGCCAGGAAGGCGTAGAACGCGACGCCCGCCGCCATGAGCGAGACGTTGTCCTCCTTGGTCTCCGCCCAGGCGCGCTTGACGATCTGCTTCCAGCCGGCGGCGGGGATCTCGGTGGGCTTCTCGGCGTCCTGCCCGGGCTGCCCAGGGTCGTGGTGGACCTCGAGCCGGTCCCGGTGCGTCGTCTGCTGAGCCATGGCCGCTTCCCTGTCTCTCGTGGTGGCCGGCGAGGAAGCTCCGGCTCGACGGTTCCCGGCGACGTCTCCGTCGCCGGCGCGCTGGTCTCGGCGCCGTGCGGGCCCGCCCCGGACGGGGCGCGGTGGGAGCTAGCTGAGCCGGGAGCACCGGGGCGTGGGGCGCATCCGGTGCTCCCGCTCTAGACAATGCGGCTACCCGGAGCGGGGCCCCGCACAAACGCGACACAACCGTTTGTTTGGCGTCACCCTCCGCTACCGCCGGCCCGGTCGCCCCGGCGGGGACGGGCACCGGCCGCGGCACCCGCCCGGCGGGGCGGGCGGAGATGGCACGATGCGTGACGTGACCCGGCTGACCGACTTCCCCCCGCCCCCGCTCCGCCTCGGCGGCGAGCCGCTGCCCACCGTCGGCCGCGTCCGGGTCTACGTCTGCGGGATCACGCCCTACGCCGTGACCCACCTGGGCCACGCCTCGACGTTCCTCTGGTCCGACCTCGCCGCCCGGGTCCTGCGCGCGACCGGCTCGGCGGTCGAGCTGACCCGCAACGTCACCGACGTCGACGAGTCGCTGCTCGCCGAGGCCCGGCGCCGGCACGAGCCGTACGACCAGCTGGCGACCCGGCAGCGCTTCGCGTTCGACCGCACGATGGAGGCGCTGCGCGTCCGCCTGCCCGACCGCGAGCCGACGGCCCGGCAGGCCGTCGCGCAGGTGATCCAGCTCGTGCAGGCGCTGCTGCTGCGCGGCGCCGCCTACGAGCGCAACGGCACGGTCTACGCCCGGGCCACCGCGGCGGCCGCGCGCGCCGGGGTCGACCCGGACGAGGCGCTTCGGCTCGCGGCCGAGTACGGCGACGAGCCCGACGACCCCGCCAAGGAGTCCCCGCTCGACGTCGTGGTGTGGAAGGGCGCGACCGACGACGCCGACGTCAGCTGGCCGAGCCGCTGGGGCCCTGGCCGGCCGGGCTGGCACGCGCAGTGCACCGCGATGGTGCTGTCGTCGTACGGCTCCGGGGTGGACCTGCACGCCGGCGGCGCGGACCTGCGCTTCCCGCACCACGCCGTGGAGGCCCTGCTCGGCGAGGCGGCCACCGGAGTCGCGCCCTTCTCCCGGGCCTGGCTGCGGCCGGGCGTCGTGTCCTACGCCGGCGCCAAGATGGCCAAGTCGACCGGCAACCTCGTCCTCGTCGAGGACCTGCTCGAGTCCGCCTCCCCCGCGGCGATCCGGCTGCTCTGCCTCGACCGTCCGTGGCGGCAGCCGTGGGAGTACGAGCCCGCCGCCCTGCAGGGGGCCGCGGAGCGCGTCGAGGCGTTGTACGCCGCGGCCAGCCACCCGGGCGGCTCGATGACGGCGGTGCAGGAGGTCGATGCCGCCCTGCTCGACGACCTCGACGTCGAGCGCGCCATCGACACCGCGGTGGAGGCGGGTGGCGCGGCGGCCCGCCGGGTCATCGACGTGTGCCAGCTGCACTGACCTGCGCACGGGCCCGGCGTCGTCAGCTCTTCGCGGCCGGTCCCTCAGCACGCCGGGCGTTGGCCGCGACGGCGGCGTGCACGTACTCCGCGAGCCCGGGCCTGATGCTGTCGTAGTGTTCGGTGAACCTGGGATCACTGATGTACATCTCACCCAACGCGCAGTGCATGTCGGGGCTGCAGTCGTAGAACCACCGGGAGATGTGGCTGCGGTGCGCCTCGGCCGCGTCCATCGCCACCGTGCTGTCCGCGGGCAGCCCCGCGGCGAGGGCGTCGACGTAGGCCTGCTCGACCGCCGCCGCCTCCTCCTTCATCCGCAGCCAGTCGTCCTTGGTGTACGCCGACGTGCGGCGCTGCGACTCCTGGTACGCGTCGGTCTCGCCCCAGCGCTCCTCCGCCTCCTGCGCGTGCCGGGTCGGGTCGTCGTCGCCGAAGACCTCGAGCAGCTCGTGCGGGCCCAGCCGGATCCCCATCTGATGTGCCTCCATCGTCCGTTCGATCGTCCGTGTGACGGCCCGGAGCGCCTCGATGCGCCCCAGGAGGAGCCGGTGCTGGCGGCGCAGCACCCCCAGGCGTCCGCCCGGCTCGTCGAGCAGCGCCGGGATCTCGCGCAGCGGCACGCCGAGCGCGCGATAGGCGAGGACGCCCTGCAGACGGGCCACGTCGTCCTGGTCGTAGACCCGGTAGCCCGCGGCGCTGCGCCCGCTCGGGCGCAGCAGCCCGACCGCGTCGTAGTGGTGCAGCGTCCGGACCGTGACGCCCGCGAGGCGGGCGGCCTCGCCGACCGAGAGGCCCACGGGCTCCTCGCCCACCGTCCACCTCCGCGTCGTCCCGCCCTCGTCACCGTGCCCTGCTCGCCGGCGACGCTAGGCCCTGACGCCGCGGAAGGGTCAAGGCGAGCGCCCTAGAGTTCCGGGCATGGGACGCGTCACCTCGGTCAACGTCGGCCGGCCCCGCCCGGTCGGCGCCCGGGGCCGGATGTCCGGGATCGACAAGCGGCCCGTCGACGGCCCCGTGCACGTGTCCGCGCCCGCGGGGAAGGGCGGCGGCCTGGCCGAGGACGCGGTCTGCGACGCCAGGCACCACGGCGGCCCCGACCAGGCCGTCTACGCCTACGCCCGCGAGGACCTCGACACCTGGGAGCGGCAGCTGGGCCGGGCGCTGACGTCGGGCGGGTTCGGCGAGAACCTCACCACCGAGGGCGTCGACGTGACTGGCGCCGAGGTCGGCGAGCTCTGGCGGGTCGGCCCGAGCCTGCTGCTGCAGGTGACGCAGCCGCGTGTGCCGTGCCGTACGTTCGCGGGCTGGCTGGGCGAGCGCGGGTGGATGCGCACCTTCACGGCCGCAGCAGTCCCGGGGGCGTACCTGCGCGTGCTCGAGCCCGGCGAGGTGCGCCGCGGCGACGGGCTGCGGGTCGAGCACCGCCCCGGGCACGGGGTCACGATGCAGGTGGCCTTCCGCGCGCTGCTGACCGAGCCGGCGCTGCTGCCGCGCCTGCTGGACGCTCCGGAGCTGCCCACGCAGACCCGCGGCCTCGTGCTCCGCCGGCTCGCGCCGACGACCCCGTCGGGGCCGGGTCCCACGCTGCTGCCGTGATCAGCTGGACCGGCGCCGAACGGTTCGAGTTCGCCGCCCAGGTGCGTGTGCGGTCTTCGACTCGCACCGGCACCGGGCCGTCGTCACGAGCCGGCGTCGGGGGTTCCCGCCCGGAGCGCGGCAGCGATCGTGGCGTGCGCCGGCAGCACGCGGCCGAGCCCGGTGGTGCGCAGCATCCGGCTGACGTCCCGCGTCGGCCGCGCCAGCCGCAACTGGCCCGTCCGCTCGCAGAGCCGCTGACGCGCGTCGACCAGTGCCCGGCACCCGGCCGAGTCGACGAACGACACGTCGGCGAGGTCGAGGACCACCACGTGGTGGCGCTTGGCGATCTGGTCGAGCACGAACATCCGCAGCTGCACGGCGGACGCGGCGTCGAGCTCACCGGCGAGCTTCACGACGGTGGCGCCGCCGGTCCGGCGTGAGGACAACGTCAGGCTCATCGCGGTGCCCCCTCAGCGGCCGTTGCGCAGCATGGATGCGACGAATGCGCCTCTTTGCGCCGCTGGCGTGAGCGTAGCTGGCCTGCGCGAAAGGGTCATCCGCGTGGCCTTCGCCGCCTGCTCGTCGGCCGCCGGGCCTGCTGCGCGCCGTCGCGGGGGCCGCGAGCCGGTCGGTCAGTCGTGGTGGTTCGCGACGCCGCGCTTCCAGTAGCCGGTCGCCCGCATCCACTCCTTGCGCGCGCCCCGCTCGGCCAGCAGGTGCTCCCGGACCGCACGCACGGTCCCCGCCTCGCCGGCGACGTACGCGAAGAAGTCCCCGGGCGGCAGGGCGAGGGCACGGACGGCGTCCAGCAGCCCGGTCCCGGCGCCCGGCTCCGCCCCGCTCCGGTGCACCCAGGTCAACGACACCACGGGCCCCACCGGCAGCGGCTGCTCCTCCTCCGGGCCGGCGACCTCGACCACGGCGACGATGCGCTCGTCCGGCCCGGCCTCCGCGATCCGGCGGCCGATCGCCGGCAGCGCGCTCTCGTCGCCGACGAGGAGGTACCATTCGAAGCTCCGGGAGACGAGCAGCGAGCCACGCGGGCCGCCGAGCCCCACCCGGTCGCCCGGTCGCGCGGACGCGGCCCAGGTGGCGGCCGGGCCGTCGCCGTGCAGGACGACGTCGATGTCGAGCTCGCCCGCCACGGGGTCGTGGCGGCGCGGCGTGTAGTCGCGGGCCGGCGGGCGCTCGACGCCTTCGGGCCAGACGACGCCGTTCGGGCCCGGCAGCGGCAGGACGAGGGGGCGGCCGTCGACCGGGAAGAAGAGCTTGACGTGGTCGTCGGGGGCGGAGGAGCGGAAGCCCTCGAGCTGCGGCCCGCCGAGCGTGACGCGGACGACGCCCGGCGTCACCCGCTCGGTGCGCAGCACCTCGAGCAGGCGGACCTGCACCGGCATCGGGCCGACCCGTCGTACCCGCTCATCCGCCAGCGTCATGTCCGCCTCCCACTGCCGCCTGGTTAGGCAAGCCTTACCTAGAGCGTACGTCCTCCCGTCCCGCGCAGGTGGCGCCCTGCGCGGCGGATAGCCGGCGCCGGCGTGGGCAGACCGGCGGTCGGCGAGCGTCGAGAGCGGAGGCGTGCATGGCGGTCACGGACGGGCGGGGGCGGTCGCGGCGCGGCGGCCGGGCGGGCTCGGTGCTGCGTACCAAGCCGATCGAGGACGTGCTCGCGCAGACAGCCGGCGAAGGTGACGAGCAGTCGCGCGGCCGGCTGCGCAAGAGCCTCGGGCCGTGGGACCTCATGGGGTTCGGCATCGGGATCGTGATCGGGACCGGCATCTTCACGCTGACCGGGGTCCAGGCCCGGGAGAACGCCGGCCCCGCCATCACGATCTCGTTCGCGCTCGCCGGGGTGGTGAGCATGCTGGCCGCGCTCTGCTACGCCGAGCTCTCCTCCAGCGTCCCGACGGCCGGAAGCGCCTACACGTACTCCTACGCGACCATGGGCGAGATCTTCGCGTGGATCGTGGGCTGGGACCTCGTCCTGGAGTTCGCGCTCGGGGCCGCGACGGTCGCGCGCGGCTGGTCGGACTACCTCGCCCGGCTGCTCGACCTTCCCACCGGCCTCTTCACCGAAGAGGCACCCGTGAACGTCGGTGCCGTGGCGATCACGCTCGTCCTCGGCGCGGTGGCGTACCTCGGCATCCGCGAGTCCGCCCGCGTGACCAACACGCTCGTCGTGGTCAAGGTCGCGATCTGCGTCTTCGTCGTCATCGCCGGCGCGTTCTACGTCACCAAGGCAAACCTCACGCCCTTCGTGCCCCCGTCGCAGCCCCCGTCCGACGACGAGTCCGGACTGGCCCGGCCGCTCGTGCAGACGCTGTTCGGGCTCGAGCCCTCGGTCTACGGCATCGGCGGCGTGCTCGCGGCGATGGCCGTCGTGTTCTTCGCGTTCACCGGCTTCGAGGCGGTCGCGAACCTCGGCGAGGAGACACGGCGGCCGCAGCGCGACCTGCCGCTCGGCCTCTTCGGCACGCTCGGCGTCTGCGCCCTGCTCTACGTCGCGGTGTCGTTCGTGATCACCGGCATGGTGGACTACCGGGAGATCGACACCGGCGCCCCCATCGCCTCCGCCTTCGACGCCGTCGGCCTCGGCTGGGCCTCGGACCTGGTGTCGGTCGCCGCGGTCGCCGGGCTGACGACGGTCATCCTGGTCGACATCACCGCGATGGGGCGGATCACGTTCGCGATGAGCCGGGACGGGCTGCTCCCGCGCGCCGTCGCCGCCGTGCATCCGCGCTTCGGCACGCCGTACCGGATCACGGTCGTGGTGACCGTGGCCGTCGCGCTGCTGGCCGGGCTGGTGCCGCTCGAGACGCTCGCCGACCTGGTCAGCAT
The DNA here is from genome assembly GCF_011250635.1 of Motilibacter deserti. Taxonomy (GTDB): domain Bacteria; phylum Actinomycetota; class Actinomycetes; order Motilibacterales; family Motilibacteraceae; genus Motilibacter_A; species Motilibacter_A deserti. Next base: position 73,124 of record NZ_JAANNP010000007.1, on the reverse strand, counting down.
CGGGACGCTCTTCGCTTTCGTGCTCGTCTCGATCGCCGTGCCCGTGCTGCGGGTGACCCGGCGCGACCTCGAGCGGCCGTTCCGGGTGCCGCTCTCGCCGGTGCTGCCCGTGCTGTCGGCTTTCGCCTGCCTCTACCTCATGGCCAACCTCTCGGTGGAGACGTGGCTGCGGTTCCTCGCGTGGCTCGCCCTCGGGCTCGTGGTCTACCTGGCGTACGGGCGCCGGCAGGCCCGGCTTGCGCGGGGCGTTTGACGGGTCGCGCTGGGCCGGCTGACGGGTCGCGCGGGCCCGGCTGACGCTCTCGTACGGGCCGGCTGGCGGCTTCGCGTAACGCGCAACGACGTCGGGCTCCGCCAGCACACCACCGGGAAGTGGCGGCTGACGGAGCCCGTGGGTCGTTCCGGGCGGGGCGAGGAAGCCCCACCGGCAGGAGCTACTTGGCGGCGTCCTTGGCGGTCGGCGCCTGCGCGACGACGTCGACCACCGCGACGACGCCGGGCGAGGCCTGCTGGCCGGTCGACTGGTTCGCCTTGGTCTCGGGGATCTGGAGCAGGACGCGGCTGCCGACCGGCACCCCGACGAGCTCGTCGAACGGGCCGGGCTGGCCCTCGACCGCGACCGGGATGGCCTGCGGAGTGGCCTCCCACGTCGAGCCGAGCGACTTGCCGGTGGCGTCCACTGCGACGTACTGGGCGATGACCTGGCCGGACTTCACGGCCTCGCCGGTGCCCTTCGCGAGCACGGCCGTCGACTCCTTGGCCGGCGACTTGTAGCCCTTGGGCACGGTGACCTTCGGCGCTGCGCCGAGCTCGCCGCCGACGGTGATGCCGTTCGACGGCTCGTCACCGGCGGTCGCGTCCTTCTGGGCGCCCGCCGTCTTGGAGTAGGACCCCACGACGTCGACGACGAACACGAGCGTGTCGGTGCCCTTGATCCCGGCCTGCTCGTTGCCCTGCGCGCCGTAGCCCTTGTCCGGCGGGAGGCTCATGAGGACGCGGCTGCCGGCCTTGACCCCCACGAGCGTCTCGTCCCAGCCGGTGACGACCTGGCCGACGCCGATCGGGAACGCAGCCACCTGGCCGCGGTCGTAGGAGTTGTCGAAGACCTTGCCGCCCCAGATCTGACCCAGGTAGTCGGCGACGAGCAGGTCCCCGCTCTGCACCTCCGGGCCGTCACCCTCGTCGAGGATCTCCTTCTGCAGGGCCTTGGGGGCCGCCCCGTTGAAGGTGAGGGTCGGCTTCTCTCCGTAGGCGCCCTCGACCGACGGCAGGCCGCCCTCGGCCGCGGAGGCGGACGACGACGCGGACGCGTCCGGGCTGTCGCCGCCGTCGTCGCCGCAGCCGGCGAGCAGCAGGGACGCGGACAGGGCGAGCACGGGCAGCACTGCCAGACGGCGCACAGCAACCTCAAGATCGTTGACAACCGGGAGCGCGGCCGGCGCGAGCGGGCCGTAGAGGCCTGCTGCGCGGTGCCGCAACACCACCCTACGCGCCAAAGCTGAGCAGTCCCGGAGAAACCGTAGTCGCCCCATCTGCCCATCCCCGTGACGAGCTGGTCACGGATGCGGAACGCTGCCGAAACCAGGACGGGCGACGGTGCGGGGGCAGGCACCGCCGACGGCCCCTCGGGGCCGCCGCCGGAGCCGCGCGCCCCCCGACGCTCTCGAGCGAAGCACGGCTGAGACGAAAGGCGACCCCGTTGGCAATCGTTCCGCCCACCGACGCGGAGCTCGACACGTTGATCAAGGCCCGGCTGGCCCTGATCGGCATCGACCTCTCGCAGCTGCACCCCACCCAGACCGACCCGGTCACCGGGTCCCCCTCGCAGGCGTCGATCCTCTCCTCGCTGCGCAGCTTCCTGCGCGGGACCGTGCCGCCCATCTCCAACTGGCTGCCTGCCTCCGGCGTCACCGGGGCCGACTCGGACCGGGTCGTCCAGCAGGCCGCTCCCCCGGCCGAATACCCCTCGATCCTCAAGGCGTGGACCGGACAGGTGACCGACTGATGCGCGACGAGAACGGCTACCTCGACAAGGGCCTCGCCCGGCGTACGTTCCTGGCCCGCTCGCTCGCCGTGACCGCCGCGGCGTCGGCGGGGCAGCTCGCGTGGGGCCCGACGGCGGCCGAGGCCGCCACCTCGGTGAAGTACCGGACGCCGAGGTCCGCGCCGCTGGCGACGTTCCGCGCCGACGCGTGGGTCGCCCCGCGGCCCGAGGCGCTCGCCGACCCGACCGAGCTCACCATCGCCGAGGCGGCGTACCAGATCAAGAACGGCAAGCTCACGCCCGTCGGGCTGGTCGAGGCCTACCTCGCCCGCATCAACGCGTTCGAGTCGGTCTACAAGGCCTTCAACACGCTGCGCACCGACCATGTGCTCGCCGAGGCCCGCGCCCTGACCGGCGGCGCGAGCGCGAAGACGCCGCTCTACGGCATCCCGCTCGCGATCAAGGACAACTACTTCACCAAGGGCACGCTGACCACGGCGAACTCCTACATCTTCGCCGACTTCGTGCCGCCGTTCGACGCCACGGCCGTGGCCCGGCTCAAGCTCGCCGGCGGCCTCGTGCTCGGCAAGATGCAGATGGGCCCGCTCGCGACCACCCGCGCGACCACGCCGAACGGCACGGTCACCACGGTCAACGCGTGGACGCCCAACGACCCGTCGTACGACCCGGCCGGCTCCTCGACCGGCTCGGCCACTGCGACGGCCGGCCGGCTCGCGACCTCCTCGATCGGCACGCAGACCGGCGGCTCGATCATCGGGCCGTCCCAGCAGCAGGGCCTCACCGGCCTCAAGCCGACGATGGGCCGCATCTCGCTCTACGGCATCGTCCCCCTCACCTACACCCGCGACCACCCCGGCCCGCTCGCCCGGGACGCCAAGGACGCGGCGATCATGCTCACCGCGATGGCCGGCGAGGACCCCAACGACTTCCGTACGCAGGGGCTGCCCGATCCGCCCGACTACATCCGCGCGGCCACGCCGGTCGTGACCGGGGGCAAGCCGGCCATCCGGTCGCGGACGAAGATCGGCGTCATCCCGAACTACGTCAGCGGTGCGGACGCGGCCCTGCGCGGGCAGTTCCTCGACACGCTCAGCTCGATCCACAAGGTCGACCTGGTCGAGGTTCCGCTGCCGGCGGAGTGGAGCCTGCTGACGGACACGTTCAACGCCGTCCGGCTGCCCGAGCGGTCCGAGCCGTTCAAGCAGTTCCTCAAGAAGGACCTCAAGCAGTTCGGCGTCTCGCTCGGCAGCTGGATGCAGGGGCTGTTCCTGTCCGGCGACGAGTGGATCACCGGGCAGCGCGCGAAGTACGAGCTGCTCGAGCGCGTCATGGACACGTTCTTCGACAAGTGCGACGTCGTGCTGCAGACGAGCGTCGTGCCGTTCGACATCCTCGGCCTGCCGGAGATCACGTTCCCGATCGGCTTCGTCAACCGCAACGGCCTGCCCACGCCGCGCGGCTGCATCCTCGGCGGCAGCCCCTACGCCGAGGACCGGCTCCTCGAGGTCGCCGCGGCGTACCAGCAGGTGACCGACTTCCACCTGCGCCGCCCGGCCAACCCGGTCAGCTCGCCGGTGGCCCGCGCCGCGGTCGCCGCGCCGCTGCGCCTGACCCCGGAGCAGGCGACGGCGCTCAGCGAGTGAGCCGGTTCGCCTGAGCACCACGAAGGCCTCGCCTCCCTTCCGGGGGGCGGGGCCTTCGGCGTAGCGGGTGGCCGTGGCCCCAGCGGGCGCTCCGGCGGGTCGGGGTTGCCGGGCGTCACGCCCGGCGCTCGGCACCCGGCCCTGTTCTGGGTGAATGGCACATTCATCCCGCGAGGCCGTTGTACCGACGCGGCCTTCACCCGGCCGCCGCTTTGGCAGAATGCCGCATTCATCCGGCCCGGCCCGCGTGAATGCTCCATCCGTACGACCCCCGCTCGCGTGAATGCGCCATGCGTGCGGCCCCGGCTCGCGTGAATGCGGCATTCGGCCAATAGGTTCGCCACGATGTCACATTCATGCAGCACCGGTTCGGCTGAATGCGGCATTCTGCCAACCACGGCGAGCGGCGGCCGCGCCGGGCGCAACGTCGCAGCGGCGAAGCGTCGCAGCCGCGGAGCATCGCGCCGGCGAAGCGTCGCAGCCGCGGAGCGTCGCGCCGGCGGAGGCTCGCAGTGGGGCGGAGCGTGGTGCTTGGGGTACGCCGGGTCAGGCCGGGCGCACGGCCGCGGCGCCAACGCCCTGCCGCCAGCCGGGCCACGGGGCGAGCGCCCGCACGGGGGCGAGCACGGGGTCGACGTCGAGCGCCGCCAGGTCGTCCCAGCCCAGCGCGACGGCGTAGACGACCGCGTCGAACGCGCGGCTCGGCTCACCGGCGGCCGCCCACGCGCGGGCGGTGGCGTGGGCCAGCACGGCGCCCGGCGACCCGGCCAGGGCCGCCTGCCCGGCCCGCGCGCCCGCGGCCGCCGCACCGCTGCGTGCTGCGATCGACACCGCCCAGGCGAGGACGTCCGGCGGCACCCCGCCCTCGGCGCCCAGCCGGCCGACGCCGTCCCAGTCCCGCTGCGACGCGCGCAGCACGACCAGGCTGGACCGCGCCAGCGGGTCCGGCCGGCTTCCGGCCACACGCTCGAGCTGCGCGGCCGCCGGCACCCCGCCTCCCTCGGCGACGTCGACGAGCGCGGCCACGACCGGATCGACCCGGCCCTCCTGCATCGCCGCACGGGCGGCGTCGAGCCTGCCGGCGAGGACGGCGCGCAGCACCGCGTACGACCGGGACTGCTGCGCCTGCGGGTTGCGCCCGCTGGTGACCAGAGTGATGACGTTCATCGCGGCGAGCAGCCCGAAGACCGCGGCGGACCACGCCGCGTCCCGCTGCCAGAAGAAGAAGGCAGCGGCGCCGGCGATGACGACGGACAGCGCGGCCGCCACGCGGGTGCGCGTCTCCTCGTCGCCCGGCAGCGAGGAGACCAGGACCTGCCCGCCGTCGAACGGCAGCACCGGCAGGAGGTTCAGCACGGCCCAGCCGATGGTGACGACGAGCAGCGCGTTCAGCACGCTGCTCGCGGTCGAGTGCGGGTCCATGCCCGTCCCGAAGCGCAGCGCGAGCAGCGGCACGCCGAGGAGCAGGCCGGTGAGCGGTCCGGCGACCGCGATCCAGATGCGCTGCAGCCGGCTCTCCGGCGCCGGCGCGAAGGTCGTGAGGCCGCCGAACGCCGTCAGCTCCATCCGGACGTCGGTCGCGCCCGCCCCGCGCGCGGCCAGCGCGTGGCCGAGCTCGTGCACTGCGATCGCCGCCACGCCGCCGATCATGAAGGCGAGCAGGGCGGCGAGACCGGTCCCCTGCCCGAGCGCGAACAGCACGACGAAGATCCAGGGGCTGACGCGGAGGGGGAAGCCGAAGACGCTCATCCCCTCCATGGTGCCTGCTGCCCCGCACCGGGCGGGAGACGACGACGGCTCCCTCCCGCGAGGGGGAGGGAGCCGTTCGTCGGACAGCCGGTCTCAGGCGGTGGGCTCGACCCCGGCGGCCTCGGCCGCGTCCTTCGGCAGCTCCATTCTCACCCGCGGCGGCAGCGGGTCGGCCGGCTTGTCCTGCTGCTCCATCCGGGCGCGCAGCATCTCGCGCTTGTCCTCGAACCGGCTCGCGCTCTTGTCGGTCTTGGCCATCAGGGCCGCGAGCTCCTCGCGGGCGGCCTCACCGTCGGCGTCCAGGCCCTCGACGTCCCAGATCTTCCACGCCCGCAGCACGGGGTTGAGGACGTCGTCGTGGTGGATGCGCAGGTCGTAGATCCCCGCGAGCGCGATCTGCATCGCCTTGCGGCCGAAGTTCTCGATCGTCGACCCCGGCATCTCGAAGCCACGCACGACCTCGGTGACCGCTCGCATGGTCTGGCTGGGCGCGATCTTGAACGCGGCCTCGAGCAGGTTGCGGTAGAAGACCATGTGCAGGTTTTCGTCCGTGGAGATGCGGGCGAGCAGCTGGTCGCAGAGCGGGTCCTGGGTGAACCGGCCGGTGTTGCGGTGCGAGATGCGGGTCGCGAGCTCTTGGAAGGAGACGTAGGCGACCGAGCGCAGCAGGTCCTCCTCCTGCGCGGTCTCGTAGCCGCCGCTCATGTGCGCCATGCGCAGCCGCTCGAGCTCGATCGGGTCGACGGCGCGGGTGGCGAGCAGGTAGTCGCGCAGCGCGATGCCGTGCCGGCCCTCCTCGGCGGTCCAGCGGTGGACCCACGTGCCCCAGGCGCCGTCACGGCCGAAGACGTTCGCGATCTCGTAGTGGTAGCTCGGGAGGTTGTCCTCGGTGAGCAGGTTGACCACGAGCGAGGTCTGGCCGACCTCGGAGATGCGCGACTGGGAAGGGTCCCAGGCCTCGCCGCCGAGGACGCCGTCGAAGTCGCGGCCCTCGCTCCACGGGATGTACTCGTGGGGGAACCACTCCTTGGCGACCTTCAGGTGGCGCTCGAGGTTCTCCTCGACGACGGGCTCGAGCTCGTGCAGCAGCTCCAGCTGGGTCGGGCGGCGAGCGGACATCGCACCTCCAGGTCGGTCTTCCTACGGCTACGTTACCGTAGGTTTCTGGGGCGACAACAGGACCGAGGCCACGGCGTCCCGCGACACGGAAGCAGGGCTTCCCGCTCCGCGACGACGTACCCCGCTCAGCTGTCCGCGAGACGTGCCGGGAACCCACCGGTCGCGATCGGCCCCCACCGCTCGATGTGCACCCGGAGCAAGGACTTGCCCTGGCGCTCCATGGCGGCGCGGTAGTCGTCCCAGTCCGGGTGCTCGCCGGCCAGCGCGCGGTAGTAGTCGACGAGCGCCTCCAGCGCCTCGGGCATGTGGAGGACCTCGGCCCGGCCGTCGACCTGTACCCAGGGGCCGTTCCAGTCGTCGGACAGCACGCAGACCGACACCCGCGGGTCGCGCTCGGCGTTGCGCGTCTTGGCCCGGTCCGGATAGGTCGAGACGATGATCCGCCCCTCGCTGTCGAGCCCGCACGAGACCGGCGAGACCTGCGGCCGGCCGTCCCGCCGGGTCGTGATGACCAGGCCCTTGCGCCGCGGGCGGAGGAAGTCGAGCAACTGCTCGCGGTCGACGGTCGTGTTCGTCGCGATTGCCACGAGCGGGAGGGTACGCCGGGCGGGCCCGGCGGTGTCCGTACGCCTCGTTCCGCCCGTACGCCGCCCCGCCGACCGCCCGCCCGTTCGCCGCCGACCGCCCGCCCCGGCTCGTCACCTCCCGCCGGCTCGTCGCACACCTCCCCCCCACACCTCGGACGCCCCTACGCCCACCGCCGCTGACCCGCCCGACCCCGGCCGCTGTCGTCGAAGCGCATCGCCGGAGCCCTCGACGCGGCCCGTCCGCCCGGCGGCGCGGGCGTGCGCCGGGCCGGATAGGACCAGGTGAGGCTCTGCGCCACGGCTTCGAAGAGGTCGACGAAGGCCTCCGCCAGTGGCGGCACGGGTGTGCTGAAGGCCAGCAGCAGCAGGGCTTCGTCACTCGGGACCGGGACGAAGACGTCCAGGTTTGTCGTGCACGGCCGAGGGACGGAGGACAGGTCGACCGGCGCGGCGTCGCCGGCGAGGACGAGGTCATCACGGACCGGGAGCAGCTCGACCCGGCGCACCGCGACCGCCTCGGCCCCGCCCACCAGCAGGCGGCGCGGGACGCCGTCGCGCTGTCCCGCGACGGCTTCAACGAACTCGAGCACGTCCTCGCCCGGGGCGACCGGGACGGCCATGCGCTGCACGAGCAGCGACGCCGCGAGCGGGATCCCGCGCTCGACGCCGAGCGAGAGGTAGAGGTCGCAGGCGCCTGCGTGCGCCGCCCGCTCGACGACGCCCGTGAGCTCGCGCCGCAGCCCGCCGCGCAGGAGCGCCGCGGCGTCCTTCGGCGACCGGCGCACCTGGTGCCGGACCAGGGCCGCCACTGAGGCATGCCGGCCGTTGTCGAGCGGGATGTGCCACCACGCCGGCGGCAGGACGATGCGGTAGCCGGTCGGCCGACGGATCGCGGAGCTCACGGGGTCACCGGCCGCCGGCGCTGATCTGCGCCCGCCGCGGTCCTGACCGTGCCCCAGGCGTCCTTCCACGGGGCGGCCGATGTGGCCCACTTCTGCCGCCACCGGTCGTAGGCCTCGGTCGACACGCCGGATGCCCCGCTCCCGCCGAGCGCCCACGCGGCCGCCTTCATGCGGGCGTAGGCCTTCTCCACCTCCGAGCTCCGGTAGCTGTCGCGGAACCAGCGCGCCGCTGCGACCTGCTGGGCCGAGGCGCGGTCGAAGGTCCACAACCGCCGCCCCAGGCCCGGGCGGCTCGCCGGCTGCCCGACTCCCGCCGCGGCCACGTCGCCGGCGTGGCGCGCCCGTGCGTCGACGTCGGCGAGGATGCTCCGCGCCCGGGCGTGGGCGGCTCCCCCGGGCCGGGCGCGCTGCACCGTCCGCTCGGCCAAGGAGACCTTGGCGGCGTTGGCCGCGCGGACGCCGTCCTCGGCCCGCTCCCGGGCGACGCCCTTCGCCGCGCTGACGGAGGAGCCCCAGCCGTCGGCGAGGACGCGCGCTCCGGCGACGCCGAGGCCAGCGGTCGCGAGGTTCACGACGCCGAGGACGACGGAGAGCCCGTCACCCTCGCCCATGCCCCAGAGCAGCCCGTCGACGACGAGGCCGAGCCCGGCCAGGATCAGCAGGACGGCCGCCGGGACCGCCGCCAGAGTCGTCACCGCGACGAGCGCGAGCGCCAGGCCGGCCAGTGCCGCGACCTCTGAAGCGACCTTCATCCATGCCACCACGACGGGGTGCGCCCCGGCGAAGCGCTGGAGCCACGAGTCGCGCAGCCCGTCGTCGTGCATGGCCTGCTCGATCGCGTGCGCAGCCCGGCGGGCGGCCGCGTCGCGGCGGGCCACCGCGTCCTCGAGCATCCGCCGCGGCACGGCCAGGTCGGGCGCCTCGGCCGCCCCCGCCGCCGCCCCAGACGACGTCGCCGCAGCAGCCTCGACGTCCTGCGCAGCCCGCAGCGCGCGGAGCGAGTCGTCCTGGGCGGCGGACAGCTCGCGGGACCACGTCCGCAGCTCACCGGCCGCGGCCTCGTAGCGGCCGCGTAGGCGCTCCAGGTCCTCGGCGAGATCGGTGGCCGCCGACCGGAACTCCCGTCCGGCCTCCCCCTCCCACGTCTGCGGCGTGGCGAGCCGGCGCAGCCGCCTCGCCTGCTGCTCCAGCTCGGCCGCCATCGTCCCCATCCGGACCGCGGCGGACTCGACGGCGGCGGCGTCCCCCGGCACGGGGTCGACGAGCGCGAGCGGCGACCAGTCGCGCGGGCGCGCGGTCACTTGCGGCCGCCCGCGACGGCTCTCGCGAGCGCGTCGTCACAGGCGTCGTACTGCCGGGCGGACTGCGCCGCCATCTGCTCGACCGCCTCGACGGACGCACAGAGCTTGCGGCGGCGTACGCGCCACTCGGAAGCGAAGCGGTCCATCGTCGTCGCCAGCACCCCGGAGCCGAGCTCCCCGTGCAGCACCGTCATGTCGTCGGACGCCGACTCCAGCCCCGTGCGGATCCCGCGCAGCCTCGACGCCAGGTCGCGCAGCTCGTCCGTGTCGACCTTGAGGTCGCAGCCCACCGTTCCCCCTCCGTCTGTCGAGGCAAGGACGGTAGGCCGGACGCACGAAGGCCCGCTGTGGCTGTCCACAGCGGGCCTCGCGCGAAATCCGGTTCGTACGACCGGAGCGGTTTCGGTCAGAGCTGCACGACGCGCCCCTCGGCCGACGAGGCGCGCGCCGCCTCGAGCACCCGCAGCGTCGTCACGGCCTCGGCCGGGTCCACCGGCACCGGCCCCTCACCGCGCAGCGCCTTGCCCAGCAGCGCGTAGAACTCCTGGTACGCCCCAGCCTCCGTCGGCACGGCCGTGGTCGCGCCGTCGACCCCGAGCCGGCCCCAGGCCTCCTCCGGTTCGACGCCCCAGCCCTGCGCGTCGGGCCGGCCGCCGGCCTTCAGCGCGTCCTCCTGCGGGTCCATCCCGTGCTTCACATATCCGCCCTCGCTGCCGAGCACGCGGAAACGCGGGCCGAGCTGCGCGGTGAGAGCGCCGGCCCAGAGGTGGGAGCGGACGCCGGTCGCGTGCGTCAGCGCGACGAAGACGTCATCGTCCACCACCACGGTGGTGCGTCTCACGTCGACCTCGGCGTAGACCGAGGTCGCTGGCCCGAACAGGTGGAGCGCCTGGTCGATCAGGTGGCTGCCGAGGTCGTAGAGGAGCCCACCGGCCTCCTCCGGCGACCCGCTCTCGCGCCAGCCCGCCTTCGGCTCCGGGCGCCACCGCTCGAAGCGGGACTCGAAGCGGTGCACGCGCCCGAGGGCCCCGTCGGCGAGCAGCCGCCGCACGGTCAGCAGGTCCGCGTCCCAGCGACGGTTCTGGAAGACCGTCAGCAGGACAGCGCGCTCGGCCGCGAGGTCGACCAGCCGCTGCCCCTCGTCCGCCGTGACCGCGAGCGGCTTGTCCACGACCACCGGCAGGCCCGCCTCGATGGCCGCCGCCGCGAGCGGGGCGTGCGAGCGGTTGGGGGTGGCGACGACGACGGCGTCGTAGGCCTCGGGCTGCGCCCACACCTCGTCCGCCGACGCGAGCACGCGTACGCCGGGGATGTCGCCCCGGGCCTGCTCGGCCCGCTCGGGGTTCGACGTGACGACGGCGGCGACCCGGAGCCCGGGCACCGACTCGATGACGGGAGCGTGGAAGGTCGAGCCGGCGAGGCCGTAGCCCAGCACGACGACGCGGAGGTTCTCAGTCACCCCGTCATCCTCCCCCTGCGACGGGCCCGGCCCGCGCCGGGGTTGCGCGGGCTCGTGCGCCGTGCCGGGCCCACTTCCTCCGGGATGTGCGCGGTCGTGCCGGGGGCGGCCGGCGCGAGGTGGTGTCGAAGGCAAGGAAGTGGCGGTTCCACGCCTGCGGTGTATCTCCGGGCGGACGTCCCGCTCTGGAGAGTCAGACGCATACGGGGCGGCGCCGGACGGAGCCGCGCCTCGCGTCACGCGCAGACGAAGCGCCCCCGACGCCGCCATCCGCGGCACCCTCACCTATCTCGAAGGGGATCCACAGCCATGCTCGGAAACACCCTCCGCAAGACCGCGTCGCTCGCCGCTGCCGCCGCCGTCGCGACCGGTGGCCTCGTCGCCCTCTCGTCCCCCGCGGAGGCGGCCACCACGTACAAGATCAAGATCTACAACCTGTGGTGCGAGTCGACCGAGGACTGGACCGGCGCGGACGAGCCCTACATCACGGTCAACGGCAGCAAGGTGTGGAGCGGCAGCCTGAACGACCGACAGGGCGTGACCATCAACGTGACGAAGTCCTCGAGCAACACGACCCGGGTCAAGCTCTACGACGCGGACGCCGGCTTCTTCGACAACGACGACTTCCTCGGCGAGTTCGCGGTCAACCTCGACCACGCGGGCCAGGGCCTGCAGGAGGCGCACTTCGCCGCATGGACAGCGGACTACACGATGTACTACGAGGTCGTTCGCTGAAGCTGAAGGTGCACATCACACTTCAGCGAAACTGAGAACGCACGATGCCCCCGCACGCCATGGAGTGCGGGGGCATCGTGTCCTGTCAGAGCACGCGGCCGGCGGCCCAGCTCGACGCGGTGATGCGGGTCAGCGCGACGCCCTGCCCCGGCTGACGCGCGTGCCAGATGCGGCCGTGGCCGGCGTAGACCGCGACGTGGTAGACGCGCGAGCCGTGCTTGAAGAAAACGAGGTCGCCCGGCTTCATCGCCGACTTGTTGATCTTCTTGGACGACGCGTACTGCGCGGCTGAGGTGCGCGGGAGCGACTTGCCGGCGCGCTTCATGACGAAGCCGACGTAGCCCGAGCAGTCGAAGGCGCGCGGGCCGGTGGCGCCGTAGCGGTACGGACGGCCGCGCAGCTTGGCGGCGGTCGACAGGACCGTCTTCACCCTCGCGGCGCGCAGGGCGGCTGCGCGCGCGGCGGGGGCCTTGGCCGAGCGGGTGACCGGCTTCGCCGCCGGAGAGGCGTCGGCCGAGGTGGTGGCGGCAGCCGACGCGGGCGCGGCCGGCGCGACGAGGAGCGCACCGAGCAGCGCCAGCAGCAACGCGGCGGAGCGGAGCGAGAAGCGGGCAGCGGAGGACACGGCAGCGCGGCACGCAAGAGCGCGCGCGCCGCCGGTGGCGGCGTACGACAAGAGAAAGAGCCCTTCCAGCACGCCTGCGAAGTGAGCTGTCGGGTTCGGGACCGGAAGTGCCCCGGCCGCTGCTGCGGCTTCACCCCGAGCCGGCACTGGTGGTGCTGTCCGGCGATCTCGCGAAGGAGTGGGTCCCCCGCTCCTGCCCCACGTGGGAGTCGACGTCTGCGCACCGGCGGGGCAGGACTCGGCGTTGCCGGCGCGTGGACGGCCTTGCGACCGTCAATCTCTGCCTCGTCACGGTATGCGACGCACCTGAGCCGGGGCCTAGTCTCGGTGCTGTGCGTCCTGTCACCCTCTCAGCGCATCCTCAGCCGAGCCTGCTACTTCTAGACCGATGAAGGTGCTGGTCGTCGAGGACGAGCCCGCGGTGCGCGACGCGCTCGCGCGCAGCCTGCGGTTCGAGGGCTATGACGTGGAGACCGCCGGTGACGGCGCCGCGGCGCTCGAGCTGCTCGAGTCCTCCCCCGCCGACGCCGTCGTGCTCGACGTGATGATGCCGCGCATGGACGGCCTCGAGGCCTGCCGCCGGCTGCGCGCGGCCGGGGACACGACGCCCGTGCTGATGCTCACGGCACGCGACGGCGTGGGCGACCGGGTCGCCGGGCTCGACGCGGGGGCCGACGACTACCTGCTCAAGCCCTTCGCGCTCGAGGAGCTGCTCGCCCGGGTCCGCGCGCTGCTGCGCCGGGCGCGCCTGTCGGCCCCCGACGACGCCCGGCACGAGGACGACGTCCTGCGGTTCGGCGACCTGTCCATGGACCCGGTCTCCTACGAGGTACGCCGCGGCGCGCGCCTGCTCGAGCTGACCCGGACCGAGTTCTCGCTCCTCGAGGTCTTCCTGCGCCACCCGCGCCAGGTGCTCACCCGCACGGTCCTCCTCGAGCGGGTCTGGGGCTACGACTTCGGCACCACCTCCAACAGCCTCGAGGTCTACGTGGGCTACCTGCGTCGCAAGCTCGAGGCCGACGGTGAGCCGCGCGTCCTACAGACCGTGCGCGGCGTGGGCTACGCCCTGCGCGACCCGAGCCCCGGGGCGAGCTCGGGGTGACGGGGCGGTCGCTCGGCCGGCGGGGCCTGGCGGCGCTCCTGCCCCCGCGCCTGCGCAGCCGGGCCGCGCGATGGCGCCATCCCGGGCTGCGCGCCCGCCTCGCCGGCATCGTCGCCCTCGTGGTCGCCGGCGCCGTGCTGCTGGTCTCGACCGTGGCATGGCTCACGGTGCGGGCCGAGCTGCGCAGCGAGACCGACGAGACGCTGCGCGAGCAGGTCGAGTCCGAGGCGCGCTTCGCCGCGGTCGTCGGCGGCAACCGCCCGCCGGGCCGCAGCTTCGGCCGGGGCGGCGGGCCGCCTCCTGGCGCGTTCAACCAGGCGGCCGCGCAGAACATCCAGTACATCGACGCCGCGGGACGGCGCGCGGCCTTCCAGCGCAACGGGAGCCTGACGCTGCCCGTCACCGCTGCGGACATCGAGGTGGCCCGGACGGGCGAGGGCATGGTGCTGCGCGACGCCACGGTCGACGGCTCGCACGTCCGGATCATCACGGCGCCCGCGACGCTGCGGACCGGCCGCGGCGCGGTGCAGGTCGCCCGCTCGCTGGACGAGGTCTACGGCACCCTGCGCTCGCTCGCCCTGCTCCTCGGGCTCTTCTCGCTGCTCGGCATCGCCGCCGCCGCCTTCGCCGGCCGCGCCGTGGCCTCCGCCGGGCTGGGCCCGGTGCGGCGCGTCACGGCGGCCGCCGAGCACGTCGCCGCGACCCGGGACCTGCGCGCGGCGATCCCCGTCAGCGGGGACGACGAGGTCGCCCGGCTCGCCCGCAGCGTCAACGCCATGCTCGCGGCGCTCGAGAGCGCGCGGCTGCAGCAGCGGCGGCTGGTGGAGGACGCCGGGCACGAGCTGCGTACGCCGTTGACGAGCCTGCGCGCCAACGTCGAGCTGCTCGCCCGGGCCGAGGAGCGCGGGCCGCAGGCCCTTCCGGCGGCGGACCGCAAGGCGATGCTCGCCGACCTGGGCGAGCAGGCGGTCGAGCTGACGACGCTCGTGAACGAGCTGGTCGCGCTCGCGCGCGAGGACGCCGGGCAGGAGGCACCCCGGCACCTGCGTCTCGACGAGCTCGTCGGGCGCTGCGTGGCGCGGGCGAAGCGGCACGCGCCCGACGCGACGATCTCGGTCGAGGCCGAGCCCCTGCTGGTCCAGGGCCGGCAGACCGGCCTCATCCGCGCGGTCAACAACCTGATCGACAACGCGGTCAAGTTCAGCGCCCCGGCCCCCGCGGTGCTGCAGGTCTGCGTCCGACGGGCGGAGACGGACCCGCGGCTGGCCGAGGTCGCGGTGGCGGACCGCGGCCGCGGCATCGACCCGGCCGACCGCGAACGCGTCTTCGAGCGGTTCTACCGGGCGACCGAGGCCCGCGCCGTGCCGGGCAGCGGCCTCGGCCTCGCCATCGTGGCCCAGGTCGCGGCCGAGCACGGCGGCTCGGCGAGCCTCGAGCCGCGCATCGGGGGCGGTACGGTCGCCCGGCTGCGGCTGCGCCTGCCCGAGCCGGCCTCCGGCGCCGGCCCGGCCGGCCCCGGCGGGGCCGAGGTCCTCGACCTCGCCTGACGGGGCCCGGGTGCGGCCGGCCGCTACGCCCCGGCCGGTAGAGGCGCAGAGCGGCAGCCGTCGCGATTTTCCGCAGGCGCGCGACGCGCCGTAGACTGACAAGTCGTGCCCAGTGCGACCGCCAACCTCGCCCGCCGCGACGACCTCCGGAACGTCGCGATCATCGCCCACGTCGACCACGGGAAGACGACGCTCGTCGACGCCATGCTCCGGCAGTCGGGCGCCTTCTCCGCTCACGCCGAGGCCACCGACCGGGTCATGGACTCGATGGACCTCGAGCGCGAGAAGGGCATCACGATCCTGGCCAAGAACACCGCCGTGAAGCACACGGTCAACGGCCAGGAGCTCACGATCAACATCATCGACACCCCCGGCCACGCCGACTTCGGCGGTGAGGTCGAGCGCGGCCTGTCGATGGTCGACGCCGTCGTGCTGCTCGTCGACGCGTCCGAGGGGCCGCTCCCCCAGACCCGCTTCGTGCTCCGCAAGGCCCTGCAGAAGCGCATGCCGGTCGTGCTCGTCATCAACAAGGTCGACCGCCCCGACGCCCGCATCGGCGAGGTGGTCGACGAGACGTACGAGCTCTTCCTCGACCTCGACGCCGACGAGGACCAGATCGACTTCCCGATCGTCTACGCCTCGGCGAAGAACGGCCGCGCCTCGCTCAACCGGCCGGAGAACGGCGGGCTGCCCGACTCGGACAACCTCGAGCCGCTCTTCCAGGTGCTGCTGGACTCGGTGCCGGCGCCGGCGTACGACCCGGAGGCGCCGCTGCAGGCGCACGTCACCAACCTCGACGCGTCGCCGTTCCTCGGCCGCCTCGCGCTCTGCCGCATCTTCGCCGGCGAGATCCGCAAGGGCCAGCAGGTCGCGTGGTGCAAGCACGACGGCTCCATCGAGCGGGTCAAGGTCACCGAGCTGCTCATCACCGAGGGCCTCGAGCGCGTGTCCGGCGAGAAGGCCGGCCCCGGCGACATCATCGCCATCGCCGGCATCCCGGAGATCACGATCGGCGAGACGCTCGCCGACCCCGAGGACCCGCGCCCGCTGCCGCTCATCACGGTCGACGAGCCGGCCATCTCGATGACGATCGGCACCAACACCTCGCCGCTGGCCGGCCGCGAGCGCGGCAACAAGGTCACCGCCCGCCTCGTCAAGGACCGGCTCGACCGCGAGCTCGTCGGCAACGTGTCGATGCGCGTGCTGCCGACCGAGCGCCCGGACGCCTGGGAGGTCCAGGGCCGTGGCGAGCTCGCGCTCGCGATCCTCGTCGAGCAGATGCGCCGCGAGGGCTACGAGCTCACCGTCGGCAAGCCGCAGGTGGTCACCAAGACGATCGACGGCAAGCTCCACGAGCCGGTCGAGCGGCTGACGATCGACGCACCGGACGAGTACCTCGGCGCCATCACCCAACTGCTCGCGGTCCGCAAGGGCCGCATGGAGACGATGACCAACCACGGCACCGGCTGGATCCGCATGGAGTTCCTCGTGCCGTCGCGCGGCCTCATCGGCTTCCGCACCGAGTTCCTCACCGAGACCCGCGGCACCGGCATCGCCAACGCGGTGTTCGAGGGCTACGAGCCGTGGGCGGGCGAGCTGCGTACGCGCCCGACCGGCTCGCTCGTCGCGGACCGCGCGGGCGTTGCGACCCCGTTCGCGATGTTCAACCTGCAGGAGCGAGGCACGATGTTCGTCGAGCCGACGACCGAGGTCTACGAGGGCATGATCGTGGGTGAGAACTCCCGTGACGACGACATGGACGTCAACATCACCAAGGAGAAGAAGCTCACCAACATGCGCTCCTCGACCGGTGACGAGCTCGTCCGCCTCGTGCCGCCGCGCAAGCTCAGCCTCGAGCAGTCGCTGGAGTTCTGCCGCGAGGACGAGTGCGTCGAGGTGACGCCGACCGCCGTGCGCATCCGCAAGGTGATCCTCGACGCGACGACGCGCGGCCGCAACCGCGGGCGCCAGTCGAAGGCGAACGCCTGATTTCTCGCTCCGGCCTCGCGGCAGCGAGTGCCTGAGTCAAGCATCACCCGCGCGTGCAGGCCGTCGTCCTCAGTTGGGACGGCGGCCTGCCGACTTGCAGGCGTGGACAGCTCCTTCCTTCCGCCCGACCTGTCGGCGGCCGAGGTGACAGGGCTGGGCCGCGCCCGTGCCCTCGAGCTGCTCGGCGCCTACACGGTCGCCCTCGACCCCTACGCCCGCGAGTCCACGCTCCGCCGCGTCACCGACGACATCACCGGTGACCCGCGCGGCACGCTGGCCTTCGTCCGCGCGCTCGTCGAGTACGCCGCGACGCTGGCCGAGGCGGCGGCGGCCGCCTCCTGCAAGGACGGCGACATCGAGGCGTCCGACTTCGTGCGCACGCTCGCCCGCGTGGACCTCACCGTCCCCCGCGGCGACGGCCCCTGCGCCTCTCGCTAGCGCGCCGGCCAGACGAGCCATGACGAGGCCATGACGACGAACGGGCCCGCCCCCCTGCTGGGGAGCGGGCCCGTCGTCGGTCCTGCGCTGGTTCGCCCAGCGCCGGGTCAGCGGCTGGTCGTGATGAGGACCGGCGAGTTGCCGATCGTCACGGCCTGGCCGGCCTTGCGCGCCGCCTTCTTGCCCTGCAGGTCGAAGACGGCCGTGGTGGCCGCGGGGGCCTTGAAACGGACGTTCTTGCGCGGGGTGTCGGTCCACTTGACGTAGCCGAAGCCCTTGCCGCGCTTGAGCGTGCAGGTGTAGACCCCGGCCTTGTCGCGGGCGCACTTGTCCAGCGGGCTGCTCATCCAGCCGCGCGTCACGCTCCAGGCGGTGCCGGCGCGGGTGATGCTGACCTTGCCGGCCGCGTTGGCCGTCAGCTCGATGCCGAGCACGTTGGGCGAGACGTCCCAGGCGTACCAGAAGAGCTTGGCGATGCCGTTCGCCCGGGCGAGCATCAGCATCCGCGAGACGTACGCCGCCTGGTACTCGGGGGCGATGACCTCGGCCTTGTTCTGCGACCCGCCGACGGCGCCGCCGAAGCTGACCTCGGTCACCCAGATCGGCTTGGTGCCCAGCTTGTTGGCGGTGAGGTTCTTGCGGACCGTCGCCAGCTGGGTCATGGTCGACTCCGGCGTCTTGCCGGGGTTCGGGTAGAGGTGCAGGCCGATGACGTCGGCGAAGCGGGCGTTCTTCTGGGCGTAGTACTGCCGGATCCAGGAGATCTGGGCCGGGCGGCGGCTGATGAGGCCGGGGCTGACCAGGACCGCGCCGGGGTACTTCGCGACCTTGACCTTCCGCGTGACCGTCTTGCCCTTGACCTTGACCTTCTTGGCCTTGATCGTCGTGGCGTGGACGACCTGGTAGGCGGCCAGGTTGAGGTCGGCCATCTCCTTGACGCTGCCGGTCCAGTAGAAGCCGCCGTTGGGCTCGTTCCAGGTCTGGAAGGAGCGGACGCCCTTCTTGTAGTAGCGGTCGACGACGTACTTGACGTAGTTCGTCCAGTACGCGGTCGAGCGCGGGGCGACGCTCGAGCCGGCCGCGACGGGCGCCTGCAGCGTGGGGTTCTTGCTCGCCCACGTCGGCGTCTGGCCGAGCACGAGCAGCGGCGCGGCCTTGCGGGACTTGGCCTGGGCGACAGCGGTGTCGAGCTTCTTGACCGCGGCGGTGTTCCAGGTGCCCTGCTGGGGCTGGAGCTCGGCCCAGGTGGTGCCGATGTCCCACAGCCGGACCGAGCCCAGCGCGGCCTTCGTCGGGTACGCAGCCCCGGCCGAGCCGGCGCTGAGGACGTGCATGCCGAAGAAGTCGGCCGGGGTCGGCTTGGGGGCGGCGGAGGCGGTCCCGCCGGCCTGGGTCAGCGTGGCCGCCACCGTGACGGCGACGGCAGCCGCGCCGAGGCGGCCGATCCGGGTAACACGCATGAGTCGAGAGGTCCTTTCGCGGGGCAGCCGACGTTCCTCACTCGGGAGGAGACGCCGGAGGCTGCGGTCCGTTCAGTGGCGGGTGGGGTGGATGTGACTCGTGTGACGACCGCGAACGCGTCGTGGTGCCGCCGGGAGTCCTCCATCCGGGTGATGCATCGTCCGGAAGCGCAACGGCCTTGAGCGCCGTGCGCGTTCCCGTCGCGCCCCAGGCTAGCCCGATCGAGCCTCACCCGTCCGGGGCAATACCGGGCATGCCCCCCGCCGGGCCCGGGTGCCCGGTTTGGCGGAATGCGGCGGCGTGGTGCACCGTTGTCACGGGTGCCGCGCTGGGGCATGACCCCGGGCTCCATCATCAGCCGCTTCGAGCGGCCGTTCGCCGAGAGGCGTCTCCCAGCGCGGTACCTCTTGCGCTCACGCCCGCAGGGCGCGCGCCTCCAGCCGCAGGTCCTCGACGAGCGCGTCGACGTCGCGCCGCTCGCGGCGGCGGGCCAGCGCCAGCCGCAGCGCCCCGGCCGCCCGCACGAGCTCGTCGGCCTGGGCCAGGGCGCCCTGGGACCCCTGTCGGCGTACGTGCGGGTCACGCTCCCGGCCGAGGAGCGCGAGCTCGGCGTCCAGCGACGCGGCCGCGACCCGGAGCCGCGCGAGCAGCGAGGCCGTGTCGCCCACGGGGCGGGAGGCGGCGTCGCAGTGGCGCAGCAGGTCGGCGGTGGCCTCGACCTCGGCGGCCAGCCGGCGGCGGGCACGGGCCACGTCGCCGCGGGGGCCGGGGGTGAGCGACTCGGCCCGCAGCCGGGCGAGGTCGGCCGCGCGTCGGCAGCGGCGGGCGGCGCGGACCGTCAGGAGGTACGACCCCCAGCCGGCGGCGCCGGCGGCCGGCGCGGCGGCGGCGAGCACGACGAGCGGCTCCATCCCGTCACGGTACTGCCTGAGCCCGGTCGGCGCGTAGCCCCCGACGCGCGCGGCGCCGCCGCCGCGCCAGCGCCGCGGACTGCCGTCCGTGCGCCTCGGCGCTCGCCCGTCCGGGCTACTCCCAGCCGAGCTCGTGCAGCCGGTCGTCGTCGATGCCGAAGTGATGGGCGACCTCGTGCACCACGGTGACCAGGACCTCCTCCACCACCTCCTCGCGAGTGGCGCACATCCGCAGCAACGGCCCACGGAACACACTGATCTTGTCGGGGAGCACGCCTGTGTACCACTCACCGCGCTCGGTCAGCGGAGTGCCTTCGTACAGCCCGAGCAGCTCCGGGTCGTCCTCCGGCGGCTCCTCCTCGACGACGACCGCGACGTTGCGCATGAGCCGGCCGAGCTCCTCCGGGATCTGGTCCAGCGCGTCGGCGACGAGCTCCTCGAACTCGGCGGGCGTGACATCGACCACAGCGGGAGCCTACGGCGCCGGGCGCCGGCTCAGGGCGGGTAGGGGACGGCGCACATGATCTCCGAGCAGCCGACCTCCGAACAGCCGCGCCCCGTCCCGCGCTCGCGCCCCCTGCGGTGGGCCGGCGCCGTTCTGCGCTCGCGGGCCGCCCGGTGGGCCGGCGTGGTCCTCGTCGCGCTGGCCGGCGGGTGGCTCGGCCTGGCGGTGGCCGGGCACGTCGACGCCCCGGTGGGCCCGGCCGAGACCCGGATGGCCGTCGCGTGGAACGACCACGGGGACGTGGACGTGCGCATCCCGCCGCTCGGCTCGATCGAGCTGGACACCCACGACGGGCCGCTCGCCGTCGACGTCGACGTGCAGCGGCTCGACGCGGACGCGGCGAGGGCCATCGTCGACGACCCCACGAAGCTGGACGCGCTCCCGGAGCAGGCCACGGCCGACGTCCGCAGCGCCCTGCTACGGCTCGTCGCCGTGACGTGCGCCGCGGCGACCGTGGGGGCCGGGCTGCTCGGCCTGCTCGTCTACCGCCGCAGGCGGCGTGCGCTGGCCTGCGCCGGGCTCGCCCTCGTGGTCATGGCCGGGTCGCTGGGCACCGCCGCCCTGACCCTGCGGTCCGACGCCATCCGTGAGCCGAAGTACTCCGGGCTGCTCGCGAGCGCGCCCGGGGTCGTCGGCAGCGCCGAGGACATCGTCGGCGACTTCGGCCGCTACAGCCAGCAGCTGGGCAAGCTGGTCGGCAACGTCTCCAAGCTGTACGCCACCACGAGCACGCTGCCGGTGCTGAGCGACGACTCGGACGACCTGCGCATCCTCGTCG
The DNA here is from genome assembly GCF_011250635.1 of Motilibacter deserti. Classification (GTDB taxonomy): domain Bacteria; phylum Actinomycetota; class Actinomycetes; order Motilibacterales; family Motilibacteraceae; genus Motilibacter_A; species Motilibacter_A deserti. Next base: position 52,268 of record NZ_JAANNP010000007.1, on the reverse strand, counting down.
TCAGCGACATCCACCTGAACCCCTCGGCGTGGAACGTCATCCGCTCCACGGTCGAGCAGTTCTCCGTCGACCTGATCATCGACGCCGGCGATCTGAGCGACCACGGCAGCAAGCTCGAGAACGCCTTCGCCCGGCCGATCGGCAACCTCGGGGTGCCGTACATCTTCGTCAAGGGCAACCACGACTCCGAGACCACCGCAGCGGCCGTGGAGCGCCAGCACAACACCAAGGTCCTCACCGGCGAGCCCTTCGAGGTGGCCGGGCTGCGCCTGCTCGGAGCCGGGGACCCCCGGTTCACCCCGGACAAGGAGACCCGCGACGACTCCGTCGGCAAGGGCGAGCTCACCGCCGAGGACCCGGTCGTCGCCCTGGGCGACCAGCTCGCGGCGACGGCCAGGGCCGCGGTCCCGCCGATCGACATCGCGGTCGTCCACGACCCGGAGACCGCCCGCCGGCTCGACGGCGCCGTGCCGCTGGTCATCGCCGGGCACGTGCACAAGCGCTCCACGGAGGTGATGGAGCAGGGCACGCGCCTCTTCGTCGAGGGCTCCACCGGTGGGGCGGGCCTGCGCGGGCTCGAGGGCGAGGAGCCCACGCCGATCGAGCTGTCGGTGCTCTACGTGGACGAGGAGACCCGGCGGCTCACCGCCTGGGACGACATCAGCCTGGGCGGGCTGGGCCTGGCGTCGGCGACGGTCGAGCGGCACGTGGCCGAGGAGGCGCAGCCGGCCGACGCCGGGCGCGGTAGCGGCGCCGGCCGGGGCTCCCCGGCGCCTGCGGGCTCGGCCGAGCCACCGCGCTGAGCCCACGGCGGGGGCGCCGCCGGAGGGTGCGCGTGGCACCTGCCCGCCGGCGTCCCGTATCGTGATGAGCGCACCCCAGCGGGTGGCCAAGGCGAAGACTTGCCCTCATCGTCTAGAGGCCCAGGACACCGCCCTTTCAAGGCGGCAGCACGGGTTCGAATCCCGTTGGGGGCACGAGCGGTATCCGTATGGAATACTTCTCCTGCACGACGGCCGCAAGGCCGAGCAAGGCCCCGTAGCGCAGTTGGTTAGCGCGCCGCCCTGTCACGGCGGAGGCCGCGGGTTCGAGTCCCGTCGGGGTCGCCTCAGGCGAAGGCCCGGCACCGGTTCCCGGTGCCGGGCCTTCGTGCGTCCGGCCTCATCGCATCCGGGCTGCGTTCCCCGCCGCCGCCTCCGCATGACGACACGTGAGTTAGCGCACATCAGCCGGAGCGACAACGGATCGCCCTCGGCATCGCCTCAGCCCCGCCGCCCTCCGGCCGATGAGATGCCGTGACGTGCGTCGAGGAGGTGGGAACCGTGCCGGGCGAGCAGGAACGGCTCGAGGTGCTGCACGCGTACGGGATCCTCGACCGGCCCGCCGACGCCGAGCTGGACGCGGTCCTCCGGGTCGCCGCGTCCGTCGCCGGGGTGCCGACGGCCACCCTCAACCTCATCGACGAGAGCCGGCAGTGCCAGCTCACGACCGTCGGCTTCGCCGGGACCAACTCGGCCCGGTCGGACTCCATGTGCGCCGTGCGCTTCCTCGAGGGGCGGCCGGTCCACGTCCCCGACGCGAGCCTGCACCCGGACTACGCGGCGAACCCCTGGGTCACCGGCCGGCTCGCTGCCGTGCGGCTGTACGCCTCCTTCCCGCTGATCTCGCCGGACGGGCACGCCCTCGGCACGCTCTGCGTCTTCGACTCCGACCCCGGCGAGCTCACCCTGGGGCAGCTCGACCGCCTGCAGGACCTCGCGACCGTCGTCGTCGCGCTCTTCGAGCGCCGGCGCGAGGCCCGGCGCAGCGCCGAGCTCGCGGCCGAGGCCCAGGAGCAGCGCGACCTGGTCGAGCTGACCATGGGGGTCCTCGAGGAGCGGCAGGAGCTCACCGACGCGGTCCTCGACACCATCGACGTCGCGGTCGTGGCCGCGGACCCGAGCGGACGGCTGACGCTGTTCAACCGGGCCGCGCTGGACTGGCACGGCCTGCCGGCCGATTCCGGCGTCGCCCCCGCCGATCACGCCACGACCTACAACCTGCTGGCGGCGGACGGGACGACCCCGCTCGCGCCCGAGCAGGTGCCGCTGCATCGCGCGCTGGTCGAGGGGGCGGTGCGCGACGTCGAGATGGTGATCGCGCCGCCCGGCCAAGCAGCCACCCGCGTCCTGGTGTCGGGACGTGCCCTGACCCGCGCCGACGGCACGCCGCTGGGCGCGGTCGTCGCGCAGACCGACGTCACCGCCGATCGGAGGCAGCGGGAGGCTCTCGAGGAGGCGCACTCCAGGCTGGCCGAGCGGTCGGCCGAGCTCGAGCGGTCGAACCGCGAGCTCGCGCAGTTCGCCGCCGTCGCCAGCCACGACCTGCGCTCCCCGCTCGCCGTCATCGACGGCTACCTCGAGCTGCTGCTCGACGTCTACGGCGGGCAGCTGGACGAGGAGGCGCAGTCCTGGGTCGGGACGGCGCGCGGGGCCGGCGTCCGCATGCGGTGCCTGATCGACGCGCTTCTGGCGTACGCCCAGGCCGGCGGGAAGCCGTGCGCCCCCCAGCTCGTGGACACCGGCGAGGTGTACGCCCACGCGGTGCTCGACGTCGCGGCCGAGGCGGAGGCCGCCGGCGTCGCGGTCAGCGCCGTCCAGCCGCTGCCGAAGGCGCGCGTCGACGCGGTCCTGCTGCGGCAGTTGCTGCAGAACCTGCTGACGAACGCGATCCGCTACCGGGACCCGGCACGCCCGGGCACCGTCACCGTCTCCGGTGTCGCGACCGGGACCGGGTGGGAGTTCGCCGTCGCGGACAACGGCCTGGGCGTCGCCCCGGACAAGCGTGAGAAGGTCTTCGCCATGTTCGACACCGGGGCGGCGGGGCGCGGGCACGGCATCGGCCTCGCGACCTGTCACCGCATCGTGGAGCGCCACGGCGGCCGGATCTGGATCACGGAGACCCCCGGCGGCGGCACGACCGTCCGGTTCACGATCCCGGAGTGATTCGCGCATGGCGCTTCGCCGAAGTCCTTTTCGACGAAGGCAGAGACGTCAACCGGCGGTCGCGTCGATCGTCAGCGTCCGGCCGACGGCGCTGACGGCGTCGGGCACGAGGCGGTAGTAGACATTCATGCCGCGCCGCTCCTTGTCCACGAGCCCGGCGGCGTAGAGCTGCTTGAGGTGGTGGCTCACGGTCGGCTCGCTCAGCCCCACGGCGGGCGCGAGGTCGCAGGTGCACGCCTCCAGCCCGTCCTGGGCCAGCAGGAAGCTCACGAGCTGCACACGGACCGGGTCGGCCAGCGCCTTGAGGCGGACGGCGAGCGCGACGGCCTCGTCGTAGGACAACGTGCCGCGCGTGCTGCCCAACGGGCGGCAGCAGATCGGGCTCACGTCCTCGAGCACGGGCAGCGTCTTGGGCACGGCGCCAGTCTGCCACTTCCTTGACACACGTCGAAGACCTGCGCGACCCTGGTTCTTAGACACACGTCTAACCCTGGAGGCTCAGGTGCAGGAGACCACGCCCGTCGTCGTCATCGGGGCCGGCCCGGTGGGGCTGGCCGCGGCAGCGCACCTGCGCGCGTACGGGCTGCCGCACATCGTGCTCGAGTCCGGTGAGCAGGCCGGGGCGGCGGTGCGGGCCTGGGGACACGTGCGGACGTTCACGCCCTGGCGGTGGATCGTCGACGACGAGGCCGAGAAGCTCCTCTCCCCCACCGGCTGGGGCCGCCCCGACGGTGACGTCCCGCCCACGGGCGCCGAGATCGCCGACCGCTACCTGGCGCCGCTCGCAGCGGCGCTCGGCACGGTGCGTACGCGCTGCCGCGCCGTTGCCGTGACGCGGGACGGGCTGGACAAGACCCGGACGATCGGCCGGGAGGCCCGCGCCTTCGTGGTCCGCGTGGAGCACGCGGACGGCTCGGTCGAGGACCTGGCCGCACGCGCCGTGATCGACGCGTCGGGCACGTGGGGGCGGCGCAACCCCCTCGGTGCGTCCGGCCTGCCCGCCGTCGGCGAGGCGGAGGCCGCCGCAGCCGGCACGGTCGTGGCCGCGCTGCCGGACGTGCTCGGGGCCGACCGCGCCCGGTTCGCCGGCAAGCGCACCCTCGTGGTCGGCATGGGCCACTCGGCCGCCGGCACGCTGCGCGACCTGGCCCGGCTCGCCCGTGAGGTGCCGGGGACGCAGGCCATCTGGGCCATCCGCTCGCACACCGCCCGCCGGCTCTACGGCGGTGCCGGCGCGGACCAGCTGGCGGACCGGGGGCGCCTGGGGTCGGACCTGCAGCACCTCGTCGAGGCCGGGGAGGTCGAGCTGGTCGCAGGCTTCCGCACCACGCGGCTCGAGCTCCAGGAGCGGGACGGGGAGAGGACGGTGACCGTGACCGGCACGGTGGGCTCGGCCCGGGAGTCCATCGCGGGCGTGCACACCGTGGTCGCCGCGACCGGGTTCCGCCCGGACCTGGAGATGCTGTCCGAGCTCCGCCTCGACCTCGACCCTGGCCTGGAGTCCCCACGCCTGCTCGCGCCGCTCATCGACCCGCAGTTCCACTCCTGCGGCACCGTCCCGCCGCACGGCCACGCCGAGCTCGCGCACCCCGGCGAGCCCGGGTTCTACGTCGTCGGCGCGAAGTCCTACGGCCGTGCCCCGACCTTCCTCATCGCCACCGGCAACGAGCAGGCGCGCTCCGTCGTCGCCGCGATCGCCGGGGACGCGGCGGCGGCCGACGAGGTGCAGCTGGTGCTACCCGAGACCGGCGTCTGCTCCACGAGCGGCGCCGACGCCGGCAGCAGCACCGTTGCCGCTGACCCGGCAGCTTGCTGCGGCGCCAGCGGGCCCGCGACGGTGCAGGGCGCTGGAAGCACGAAGGGTCCCGCGGCCGGGCCGGGGCCCGGGCTCGCGCAGGGCTTCGCGACGGGACAGGGCGGCGGGCTGCTCGCCGGGCTCACCGTCCTCGGGGACACCGGCACCTCCTGCGCGAGCGACGGCGGCGGCTGCGGCTGAGACCCTGCTGCCCGTCACCCGCTCCGCAGCCCACCCCCGGAAGGCCCGACCGTGCCCCGCAAGCCCAGCGTCCTGTTCGTCTGCGTCCACAACGCCGGCCGCTCCCAGATGGCCGCCGGCTTCCTCACCGCCCTCGCCGGGAACGACGTGGAGGTCCGCTCTGCCGGCTCCGCACCCAAGGACGCCGTCAACCCGGCCGCCGTCGAGGCCATGGCCGAGGTCGGCATCGACATCTCCAGCCAGCAGCCGAAGATCCTCACCACCGACGCCGTGCATGCCTCCGACGTCGTCATCACCATGGGCTGCGGCGACACCTGCCCCGTCTTCCCGGGCAAGCGCTACCTGGACTGGGAGCTCGAGGACCCCGCGGGCAAGGGCGTCGAGGCTGTACGCCCGATCCGCGACGAGATCCGCGCCCGGGTTGAGCGGCTGCTCGCGGAGCTGTTGCCCGCCCGGTCGCGAGCGTCGCACAAAGAGCGTTGAGGTGGGTCGCCACGATGCCCCACCGAGACGGCGACGCGCAGGGCGGACCGGGTCGACGAGCCACCGCCGCCGGACCGTCTGAGCCGAAGGGGGCTCGGGGAGCGCCGCGCATGGCCCGCACCCCCGGCACGGCGAGGACGCGGCCCGCGGGCTTCATCGGGCGCGTCGGCACGGTCCAGCACAGGCAGGCCCGTTCCCTCGACCGGCGCGACTGACCGTCGGGGTGACGTGCCACCCCGTGCCGCAACCTCCTGCTGCTGCGGCCATCTGCCGACACGTGGCCCAGCACGGCCCCCCGTCCTCGAGGGCCGTTCCTGGTGCGAGTGAGAAGTACGCAGGGAGTGGTTGACCTGTACCCAGGCCGTAGTACATGCTCAACGCACATCACGATCAACGGGGGATCAACGATGATGTTCCGAAGAGCTCGTACTGGGTGCAGTTCTCCATCGAGCCGCCGCGAGTCGTACGCGTCCTGACCGTGACTCGCTTCATGAGCGCGTGCGCGAAGAATTCGGCTCCGCACCGCTAGGCAACTCGAAGAAACTCAACCCGCGGCCACCTGGTCCTCGTGCCGGGCCCTGCCATGGACCAGGGTTTGCCGAGCCGCCCTTCACGTCTGCCTTCGACGAGCCAACGCGCGTTGGCTCGCTGAATGCGGGTGGATCGAGCCGGGCTGTTCTGCTGATCGACGGCCGCGGCCGAGTTCCGCGTCTCATCACCCCGTTCGGTGGGACGAAGCTGCTGCCCTCGCGGTCGCGTCCGTGGTGGCGACAGGCGTGACTGTGGCGACTGCTCTGCCCGCGTCGGCGGGCGCCCATGTCGTCGGCTATTGCACCGGCGCTCAGGCATTCGTCGGGTATACCAACCCGACGTCTACGGCCGGTGTCGGCTCGGGCGGTGGCACTTACGAGGACGCCAGCGAGTGCAACACCGTGTACGTCGAGGTGCAGTACCAGACCGTTGGCGGAGCGGTGTGGTCGGCACGGGTGGGCAACGCTACGCACGCCGTGAAGAACCAGGTGAACACCTCGCGCAGTCGCCACTCCACCTCGCGCGGTGGAACCCCCACCTTGAGCTACCCCTGAGAACGTGCGTGCTGGGGGGGCCGAGTTCTCCCCCAGCACGCGTTCTTCATCACGGGAGCACGCACAGCGCCGATCTGATAAGGATGCACGATGACTATCTGGCAGTCGAAGCTGGCCGAACCGCGGACAGCCGGCACCGGCCCGTCAAGGCGCGCGCGCAGGTCACGCAGCGCGGCGGCCTCGTGTGTTGCGGCTGTCATCGTGGCGACGACCGGGTGCGGAGCAGATGGGGGCTCGACCGCGCAGGATCCGACAGCCGGCCTGTCTGATTCTTCAATGTCAGATGCGCAAAAATCTGAGCTGGCCGACAAGAAGGTGACGGCCGCAGAGTACGAGGCTGCCTTCCAGCGCCTTCAGGCGTGCTTCCGGGCGGCTGGGTTCGACGTGCTGAACGTGTCGAGAACCGCTTACATGAACGACTTCTCCGTCCCGGACGCAGCCATGCAGTCCGGGGTCTACGACGACTGCTACGCGCGAGAATACGGCGCCGTCGACACGGTCTGGCAGTTGGCGCACGAGGACGAGTCACCGACCAATCAGATGTACAAGGAGTGCTTGCGAAAGCGTGGCGTCGAGCCGGCACAGAAGTCGGAGGACGTGAAGAAGCAGATGGACGAGGCGGACCTGTCGGTCCAGGACTGCATCGAGATGGCCGCCGGGGGAACAGGTGGCTGAGCCCAGCCTGCGCCCGGAAGCGCGTCGAGTCTGATGGCGCTCGGTGAGTAGCAGGGAACGGGCTGCGGGTTGGCGGCTGCTGCCGCTCGTCGCCCTGTGGGCGGTGCCGGTAGCCGTCGCAGCGGTCATGCTGCCGACCGCCGGAGCGCGAGAGACCGAGAGCGTCGCGCCTGTTCTGCCGACCCTGGTCCCGGTGGGCAGTAGAAGCACGGACTACCGCACGTCCGTCAAGGTGGTCGCGCAGATGGGCCCCAGCGCCCAGGTGCGCACGCAAGCGAGTGGGATGCTGACCAGCACTCGTGGAGCGGGGCAGGCTGTCCGGCAGGGGCAGGAGCTGTTCACCGTCGACGAGGTGCCCGTCCTCGCCTATCGGGCGGCAGCTCCGCTGTTCCGCGACCTGCACGTGGGCGACAAGGGTGACGACGTCCTCGGGCTCGAACGCTACCTGTCCCGGCTGGGGAAGCTGCCCGCGGACGCGGTCGATGACACCTTCCGCGAGAAGACGGTCGCTGCAGTGAAGGCGCTGCAGGAAGAACGGCTAGGGGTGAGAGCAGACGGGACCTTCCGAGTCAGCTACGTCGCCTTCTTGCCGGAAGGTGTGACCTCGCTCGGCGAGCCAGTGGCGCCAGTAGGTTCTGCGGTGGCCGCCGGTGACCCGGTGCTCGAGACAGCACCCGCGCCCGTCAGCATCGAGTTCAGACCAGCCGACGACGGTGGCCCGTTGACGACGCTGGCTGGCGCCGGCTTGGTGCTGCTCGTCGGAGATGAACGAGTCCCCGTGAGCGGGCTGACGCCGACTGCCGAGGAGCTGGCGGGCCTGTACCGCACCGTCACCGAGGAAGTAGCCATCGGTCGCGCACAGCAGCTTCCGTCCGACATCGGAAGTACGCAGCAGTTCTCCGGGTTGCTGCTCGCCAGGGCCCAGGCCGAGACAAGAGGAGTCGTTCCTGCGACGGCAGTGCACGTTTCCGAGTCGGGAGGGCAGTGCGTCTTCGTCCGAGACGGCGACGGAGCACACGAGTCCTCCACCGCCGGCTTGTCCGCCCGTGCTCTGCCGAAGCTGGAGGTGGCGGTAGGCGAGCTGGGTGCTGCTTTCGTCGACGCGGAGCTCATCGGAGCGCAGGTCGTGCGTGACGCGGCCGCAGTGCCGGCACAGACGAGCGCATCGTGCAGCTAGACGTCCGCGACGCCACCCTGACGTTCGGGGCAGTGACGGTGTTCTCCGGGTTCTCTGCCCACTTCGAGAGCGGTCGGGTGACCGCGCTCGTCGGGCCGTCAGGGAGTGGGAAGTCCTCACTGCTGGCGGCGATGTCCGGGCATCAACCGTTGGCCTCCGGCACGATCGAGCTACGGGCCGCGCCGGACGGTCCTCCGACGGCGCCCTCGCCACAGCTCGTCGCGTGGGTACCGCAGGGCTCGAACGCTCTCGGTCGCCGCTCCGTGCTGGACAACGTCCTCATCGCCGCCCTCGGCGCCGGGCTGCGGTTGCGGGCTGCGGAGACGGCCGCCACGGAGGCCCTGACGATGGTCGGTTTGGCCGATCGCCTCGGGCAGCAGGCGCGCAAGCTGTCCGGCGGCGAGCTGCAGCGGGTGGCCCTCGCCCGGGCTCTGGCTTCAGGCAAAGAGCTCATCTTCGCGGACGAGCCGTCAGCGAACCTGGACGCCGCCAACACCGACCGCATCGCGGGCATCCTGTCGCGCTTGAGCGGCCGGGCGACCATCGTCGTCGCCACCCACGACCCGGTTCTGGTGGCTGCCGCTCACGCCGCCGTCCACATGCGCCGGGAAGCACGGCATGCAGCATGACGGCTGGCGCCTGGGCTACCTCGCTCGGGAAGCGACTCGCAACGTCCTCGGCCGAGGCTCGCGCCTGCTTCCTCTGCTGGCGCTCGCGATCCTGGCGGGTGTCGGCTCGAGCAGCTTCATCGCCTACGAGACGGTGCGCCTGCGCGACGAGATCGCTCAGCTGGACGTCCAGGGTCAGTACGTGCTGGTCTATCGGTCGACGTCGACGAGCGCGCCCGCTCAGATCAGCAGGGCCTCGTGCGAGTCGCTCGCAGGGCAGGACGGGGTGCGACATGCGGGACTGCTCACACCGGTGAGTGACATGGACCTGCTCCCGGTGGGAGTCGGTCTGCCTGCGCAACGCGCAAGCACCACGCTCGTCCCGGAGCTGAGTCGTGTCGACGTGTTGATCGGCCCCGTGCTCGCCGGGTCCGGCGCAGCCTCCGCCGACCGGTCTGCCTCAGCGTTCCGGGTCAAGACCGGCACGTCCGAGACGGCGACCGCTGTCGTTCCGACCGCACGGCCGGAGGCGCTCGCCACCGACTTCTCCGTCACCCTGCCCCTGCTTCCGGCCGACGTCGACGGCCCGCAGTGCGTCGTCGTGCTCCGCGCCTTGTCCGACCCCGCACGAGCCGGCGACCTGCACGGCGCTGCGCTGGCTGTCGAGGGCAACCCCGTCACCGCGACTCGTCCGTTCATCGCCACCAACGACCCGGTCGACACCTACCTCCACCGCCCGGGGCGCTGGCTGCCTCTGCTGCTCGCCCTCGTGGGCGCCCTCGCCACGGGCATCGCATCCCGGCTGCGAGCGAGCGAGATGGCCGTCTACCGGCTGTCCGGGACCTCCAGGACGTCGGTCCTCACCCTGCTCGCTCTGGAGACACTGCTCATTGCCGGGACGGCGGGCCTGTGCGCCGTGGCCGCTGCCCTGGCTCTTCGCGACCGCTACCTCGACCCGCTCATCCCCGTCACCTGGGGCCTCGCCATGGCGGGTGTCTGGGCCGTCGGGGGCCTGCTCGCCACGACCGATCTCGCGCTGCGTCGTCCGACGAACCTGGCCAAGGACCGCTAGCGGGCTCGCGAGGTCTGTGGGTCGGGCCCGTGCCCTGACCCGCCGTGAGCCGTCCCCGGAGGGCACGACGTGAAGGAAACCGGTGGAAGCCGGGAACCTGGCGGACCAGGTCCCCGGGACCACACGTGGTGGGCAGGGGCGGGGTCGAACCGCCGACCTTCCACTTTTCAGGCGGACGCTCGTACCAACTGAGCTACCTGCCCAGGCAGCGGTCCAACTATAACGGCACCGGGCAGCGGGCGTGCACCCCGACCGGGAAGCCGACGGGGCACCGGCCGCTTCATGCCTTCGGCAGCAGCGCGACGAGCGCGTCGGCGTAGCGCTCGACCGCCCCGTCGGAGTGCGGCAGGAACAGCTCGGGCTCGATGAGCTCCAGCTCCATGACCGCCGGCTCGGCGTCCAGCCGGACGAGGTCGACGCGGGCGTACGCCAGCTCGCCGGACGGAGCGACCCGCAGCGCCGCGGAAGCGACCTCCAGCTCGCGCGGGGACGGCTCGTGCGCGAGGACGCGCCCTCCGTAGAACTCCTGCACCCGGTAGTCGCCCTCTGCGGGGACCTTGCGGATCGCGTGGCTGAAGCGGCCGCCGAAGTAGATCAGCGACGCCTCGCCGGCCGACAGCACCGAGGGGTCGAACCGCTGCACCAGTACGTCCTCGTCGGCCGTCAGCGACCGCAGGTGGTCGGCCGCGGCCGCCGCCCCGGCGGGCGTCCGCAGCGCTCCCCACGCGCCCCCGGAGACGGCCGGCTTGATGACGACCTCGCCCGACAGCCGGCCGAGGGCGGCGGCCTGCTCGTCGTCGTCCGCGCCCTGCCGGACCAGCACCGTGTCCAGGACCGCGACGCCGGCCTTCTGCAGGTCGAGCAGGTAGCTCTTGTGGCTGTTCCACTCCAGCACGTCCGGCGGGTTCACGAGCCCCGTCACGCCGGCCGTGTCGTAGGCCCAGCGGACGAAGCCGTCGCGGTCGTCGAAGTAGTCCCACGGCGACTTCACCACGGCGAGCGGGACGTCGGCCCAGGCCGTGCCGCTCTCGCCCACGTCCCCCCACGGCTGGACGGCGACCTCCAGGCCGCGTCCCCGGAGGGCCTCGACGACGAGGGGGATCTCGGCGTCCGGCTTGGGCATGTCGTGTCCCGTGACGAGGACGATGTCCACGAGGAGCGGCTCCTGACGGCGGAAGCGGGTCTGCCGACGCACCCTAACGGCCTGCTCGGACCTCGGTCACCGCAATTCGTTGTATGCATACACTCGGCCCGTGCCCGGGACCCTCGATGACGTCGCGCGAGCGGCGGGGGTCTCTCGGATGACCGTGTCGAACGCGTACAACCGGCCGGAGAAGCTGGCGCCCGCGACGCTCGAGCGCGTCCTGCAGGCCGCCCGGGAGCTGGGGTACGGCGGCCCGAGCGCCGTCGGCCGCAGCCTGCGCCGCGGCCGCACGGGCGTGCTCGGCCTGCTCCTCAACGACGCCCTGCCCTACGCGTTCACCGACCCCGGCGCGGTCGCCTTCATGCGCGGCCTCGCCGTCGAGGCAGCGGCCCGCGACCTGTCGCTGCAGCTGATCGCCGCGACCGGGCCCGCCGCGGCGCGTGCCGTCGCCGACGCGGTCGTCGACGCCTTCGTGGCCCTCGCGCCGGCCGACGACGACCCGGCGCTCGCCACGGTGCTCGCCCGTCGGCTGCCGCTGGTGACCGCCGGCGCGCCGGCTCTGCCGGACGTCCCCTGCGTCACGATCGACAACGTCGCGGCCGCGCGCCGGGCCGCGGAGCACCTGCTCGCCCTCGGGCACACGCGGCTCGCGGTCGTCACCTGGCGGCTGCTCCCGGACGGCCACGCGGGCCCGGCCGGCCTCGACCGGCAGCACGGGTCCGCGTTCGGCGTACGCCGCGACCGGCTCGCCGGCTACCGGCAGGCCGTCGAGCGGGCGGGGCTGGCGTGGGAGGACGTGCGCGTCGAGGAGCGCCCCGGCAACAGCCGGGAGGACGGGTACGCGGCGGGCGACGCGGTCCTCGACGCGCTGGGGGCGCGCGGCCCCCTCGGCGTCCTGGCCAGCACCGACGTGCTCGCGCTCGGCGTGCTGCAGGCCGCCCGCGAGCGCGGCGCCCGCGTACCCGAGGACGTCAGCGTCGTCGGCCTCGACGACGTTCCCGAGGCCGCGGCCAGCACCCCGGCACTGACGACCGTTCACCAGGACCTGTTCGCGCAGGGGCGCGAGTGCGCGCGCCGGGCGGCGGGCGCGCTTCCCGGCCCCGTCCACCGCCACCCCAGCCGCTTGGTGGTCCGGGCGAGCACCGCCCCACCCGGCGGCGGTTGAGCCCGCCCGTCGCGCCCCCGGGCCGAGGGGAGGTGCCTGCGCTGCCGGCCCGGGTAGGACGCCTGCCATGAGGGGGCCGGCGCACGACGGGGACGCGCCGCGCTCCCGGCCCGCGCGCGCCACCGGTGAGCTGGTCGCCCGCGACCTGCGCCGGGTGGACCTGTCCCAGGTCGACCTGCTCGCGGCGGCGCGCGCCGCGTGCGGCGTCGTCGCCGTGCTCGTCGTCGGCCTGCTCGCCGGCTCCCCCGCGTCCGCGGTGAGCGCGGCCGCAGGCGCCTTCTCGGTCGGTATCGCGTCCTTCCAGGGGGTCTACGCCTCGCGGGTCCGCGCGACGCTGCTGACCAGTGCCGGCATGGCGGTCAGCACGCTCGTCGGGGCCACCGTGGTGCGGTCGGAGTGGCTGGCCGCCCCGGTCACCGCGCTCTGGGCGTTCGGCGCCGGGCTGGCCGTCGCGCTCGGGCCGGCGGCCACCGTGATCGGCCTGCAGTGCGGGGTCGCCCTGCTCATCGCCGGCGACTTCCCCATGACACCGCGCGAGGCGCTGACCCGGGCCGGCCTGGTCGCGGCGGGCGGCCTCGTGCAGACCGCGCTCGTGGTGCTCGTCTGGCCGCTGCGGATGTACGCCGCCGAGCGCGCATCGGTCGCCGCGGCGTACCGCGCCCTGGCCGAGTACGCCGACGACAGCGCGCACTCCGGCGACCCGCTGCTGCCGGACGCGACCGCCCTGCACACCGCGTCGGCCACGCTCGGGGACGCGAACCCGCTCGCCCGCGACCTGACGAGGGCGCGCTTCCGGGCACTGGTCGACCTCGCCGAGCGCATCCGGACCGAGCTCACGGCGCTCAGCCTCGCCCGGCGACGGGCCGTCTCCGAGCGGCGGTACGCCGAGGTCGGCCGGGCCGACATCGGCCTGCACGCAGCCGCCCAGCAGTTGCGCGAGGTCGCCGACCTCGTCGATCCCGCGCCGGCGCGCCGCTCCTCCCGGCGATGGCGAGCGGTCGACGACGAGCCTGCTCCCCCGCACCCGCTCGACCGGCTGGTCGCCGGCGCCGCGCTGCCCACGGGGGCGGGAGCCGCGCTGGATGCGCTGTCGTCCCACCTGCGCGCGGCCCGCCGGACGGCGGACCGGCTGCTGCAGGGCGAGGAGCCGGGCCAGGGAGCCGACCCGGCGGTGGTGCTCGCGGACTCCCGGCCCTCCCGGTCCGGCGCCCGCCCGGCCCTGCTCGACAGCGACGCGGTGCTCACGCTGCGGGCCAACCTCAACCTGCGCTCGGAGTCGTTCCGGCACGCGCTCCGGCTCGCGGCCGTGCTCGCCGTCGCGTCCGTGCTCTACCGCGTCGTCCCGCTGGACCGCGGCTACTGGGTCGGCCTCACGGCGCTCGTCGTCCTGCGCCCCGACTTCACCGGCACCCTCACCCGCGGGGTGAGCCGGACCGCCGGGACCGCCGTCGGGGCCGGCGCGGCCACCCTGCTCGCGGCCCAGCTGCGCCCCGGCGAGGCGGCGCTCGCGGCGCTCATCGGCGTCTGCACGCTCGCGGCGTACGCGCTGTTCCGCGCCAGCCAGCCGGCCTTCGCCACGTTCCTCACCGGCTACATCGTGTTCCTGCTGTCCCTGGTCGGGCTTCCGAGCGCGGGGGCCGGGTGGGACCGGCTGGTCGACACCGCCGTCGGCGGCCTGCTCGCGCTGGTCGCCTACCTCCTCTGGCCGACGTGGGAGGGGCGTCGCATCGCGGACAAGCTCGGTGACGTGCTGGAAGCGCAGGCCAGGTACGGCCGCGACGTGCTGGCCGCGTACGCCGCCCCGGAGGGCCGCGGAGTCGCGCCGCTGCGCGCGGAGATGGTCGCGGCCCGGCTCGCGCGCACGGAGGCGGAGGCCTCGGTCGAGCGGCTGCTGAACGAGCCGGCCCGCGAGCGGTTCTCGGCCACGGCGGCGAGCGCGGCGCTCGCCGGGGTGCAGCGCTACGCCCAGGCGATGCTGACCCTGCACGCGCGCCTCGGCGACGCCCAGCGCTCGGCCCCGGTGCCGGAGGCGGCCGCGTTCGGCGAGCAGGTCGCTGCGGCGCTCCGGTCGGCCGCGTCCGGCGTGCGAACCGGAGCGGCGCAGGAGCCGCGGCTCGACCGCCTGCAGGCCAGTGCCCGCGAGCTGCAGGACGCCGTCGCCGACCGGCCGGAGCGGCGCCTGCTCGCGGTCGAGGTCGAGGAGGTCGTCGAGGCGGTCGAGGCCATCGCCCACGCGGTGACGGCAGCGGGCTAGCGGCGGCGAGCCATCGGTGGCGTGCGTCGGCGGTCCCGGTCTTCAGGCCGCCGGCGGGCGGTGCGCGTGCCGGCGGGCGGCGAGCTGGGCCGCGCCACCGGCAGCGAGGACCGCGGCAGGCATCCACAGCGCCTCGACCGCCGCGACGGCGGCGACAGGGGCGTACACCAGCGGCAGCAACGAGGTGCGGTGCTTCACGGACATGACGGTCTCCTGGAGCTGCGGACTAAGCGTTGGTGCGCAGGCGTCGCACGGTGGCCCGACGGGAGTGGCCCGACGGCGGTGACGCCAGGTCGGTGACACGAGGGACGGGACGAGCGGCGGGGGCGGGCGGGGCCGGGCGCCGGCGGCGCGGCGACCGGCCCTGCCGCCCCGCCGGTCAGGTGAGGATGTCCTTGACCTTCTGCACGATCCCGCCGCCCGTGGACGGGGTGCCGTAGTACTGCGGCGGCGCGGGCGGGAGCACCGGCTCCGGCGCCATCGGCTGCGGGTTGTCGACGTAGTTGAACGTGCCCTTGCCGTCCGGGGTCGGGCCGGAGGCCCAGCGGCCCTCGCTCGACTGCGAGCCCTCGGAGAAGTTGAACAGCGTGTAGGCGTACTCGTTGTTCTGGTCGGACTCGGGGAACGCGCTCGGCGACGGGAGGGTCTCCAGGCCGTCGCTCTTGAGCTCCTCGCACGCGGCGAGCCACTGGTTCTGGTGCATCGTGTCGCGGGCGATGTTGAACTTCAGCATCTCGCGCACGCCGGGGTCGTCGGTCATGTTGAAGACGCGGGTGGCCTGCAGCCGGCCCTGCATCTCGACCGCTGCGTTGAGCGAGAAGTCGGCGAAGAGGTTGCCGCTCGCGATGATGTACTTGCCGCTCCACGCCTCGCCCGCGCTGTCGGCGAGCGCCGGGCCGAGGCCGGTCACGATCTTGTGCTGGGGGTTGGTGCCGCCCAGGATCGCGGCGGTCATCGGGTCCTTGGCGGCCTCGACGTACGCGTCCTCGGGGGCGCCCTCGAGCAGCCGGGCGATCATGGTGGCGATCATCTCGACGTGGGCGAGCTCCTCGGTCGCCGTGTCGAGGATGAGGTCCTTGTACTTGCCCGGGACGCGGCAGTTCCAGCCCTGGAAGAGGTACTGCATCGCGACCGTCATCTCGCCGACGGCGCCGCCGAGCAGCTCCTGCAGGTGCTTGGCGAGCACGGGGTCCGGCTTGTCGGGCTTGGCCTCGAACTGCAGTCCCTTGTAGTGGAAGAACACCGCGAGCGCTCCTTCGGTCGTGAATCGCTGACACAGCTGTTCTGCTCCCGGGATGTGACAACGCCGTCGGCAGGCCGTCGCCAGCCGCGTCGCTTCTGCCGTCACAGCTGCGTGACAGCCCCGTCAAACCGGTCGACACGCGTTCAGACCTCATCTGAGCGGGAAGCACGGCGCGAGTCGGCGGGAACGCCGGCCATCGGCGAGGCGTACGGAGGAGCACATGTCGAACCGCCTGAGCACTGCGCCTGCCACGGCAGGGACGTCCATCAACGTGCTCGGCGGGTTCGCGCTCACGGCGGAGGGTGGCCCGATCTCGCTGCCCGCGACGGCGGAGCGGCTGCTGGCCTACCTCGCCCTGGTCGGCAAGCCGGTACGCCGCCAGCAGCTGGCCGGCGCCCTGTGGCTGGAGAGCACGGACGACCGGGCGGCAGCGAGCCTGCGCTCGACCCTGTGGCGGCTGCCCCGGCCCGTACGCCCACTGATCCGCGCGGGCGCGACGCACGTCTCGCTGGCCGACGACGCCCGGGTCGACCTGTGGCGGGCCGAGGCGTCCATCCGGCAGGTCGGTGCGGCCCCCGAGGAGGCTGCGGACCTGCCGGACGAGGCGCTCGGCCTGCTCGACCAGGACGTGCTGCCCGGCTGGGGCGATGACTGGGTGCTGCTCGAGCGGGAGCGGCACCGCCAACGCCGGCTGCACGCGCTGGAACGACTGTGCGTGCTGCACCGGGACTCCGGCCGGTTCGACCTTGCCCTGCGGGCCGGGCTCGCGGCGGTCAGCGGCGAGCCACTGCGCGAGAGCGCGCACCGCCGGGTCATCGAGGTCCACCTCGCCGAGGGCAACCCCGGCGAGGCGCTCCGGCAGTACGAGCTGTTCCGCCGGCTCGTACGCACCGAGCTCGGGCTCAGCCCATCGCCGGCGATCCGCAGCCTCGTCGCAGGGCTGCTGGGGCGTCCGGCCGACGGAGGACGGTAGTGATCATGGTCGGATGCGAGCGTCGAGACAACGGCGCGGATGCCGGGTCGGTCCTGCTCATCCGGGCGTGGCTGGAGGCCGAGCCCTGCAGCGACACGACCGAGATACCCGTGTCAGGAACGGCTCCGCGACCGGACGATGCGGTGCGGGAACGCCGCCCGCGCGCACGGCTGCTCGGCGTCGACGTCGAGGGGGAGCCGTCCGACACCTTCACGACGGCCCAGGGCGTCGACGAGATCTGCCTGGCCGTCCGCGCCTGGCTGACCGGGCTGTCGTCGGACACGGACCCGGATCCGCGATAGTGCGTCCACGTTAGTACGCATGCAGTGGTGGAACACGCCGAGGGGCCCTGCCGCGCTGCGGCAGGGCCCCTCGAGCGTGGCGGCAGCTCCTAGCTGAGCTCGAAGATGCTCCGGTTGCCGGCGAGCGCCCCGACCGTCAGGGCGCCCTTGTCGTGCAGGAGGTACTTGCTCCCGTCACCGGCGAGCTGGAGCTGGTAGCCCTTCTTGGCCGGGATGCGGCGGAAGCTGGCCTGCCCCGCGTACGCGGCCCCCGCCTCGAACGGGTCGATCCGCACCTGCCCGGTCGCCGTGACCCGGACGTAGCGGTCGGGGTAGTTGACCGACTGGATCGACTCCGTGCCCGCACCGGCGAAGCCGGGCACGAACCGGAACTGCGTGTCGCCCAACGGCAGGTCGTCGGTGTCCTCGGCGACGCTGAGCACGAAGGCGAAGTGGCGGACGAAGGTGTGCTTGTCGTCGGTCGGCGACAGCCGCACGATCGGGCCACCCTTGCCGACGGGAACGCCGAACAGCGGCATCCCGTCCCGGCTCCAGTAGAGCTTCTGCACCCGCGCGTGCCGGTTGGGGTCGTAGAGCGGGTCCGAGCCGATGTAGCCGGTGTAGTCGCGGGCGTGGTAGACGAGGACGTCGGTGCCGTCCTCGGCCACCGTGAACGAGTTGTGCCCGGGGCCGTACTGCTTGGTCTGCTCGTTGGTGACGAACACGGGGTTCGGCGACTTGTTCCACGACATCTCGTCGAGCAGGTCGGCGTCCTCGTCGGCCCAGAGCAGGCCCATCGCGTAGCGGTGGTCGGTCGCGCTGGCGGAGTAGGTCATCCAGACCCGGCCGTTGCGGATGATGACCGCAGCCCCCTCGTTGACCGCGAAGCCCTGCCGCTCCCACGCCAGCGTGGGCGTCGAGATGCGGCGCGGCTCGCCCTTGATGGCCCACGGCGAGGCCATCTCGGCGATGTAGAGGCTGGTGTTGACCGAGATCTCCGGCTCGGCCTGCGCCCACACGTAGTAGCGCTTGCCCCGGTGGGCGAAGGTGGTCGCGTCGAGCTTGAACGACCCCCACGGCGTCGTGACCTCGCGCGGGGCGCCCCAGCCGGCCGGGTCGCGCGGGTCGGCCAGCGTCGACTCCATCGCATACATCTTGATGGCGAAGACGTTGTTGGAGTCCCCGGCGGCGAAGTAGATGTACCAGCGCCTGTCGATGCGGTGCAGCTCGGGCGCCCAGATGTGGCCGCCCATCGTGCCGGTCGTCGGACGCCGCCAGATGACCGACTCCGGCGCGTCGCTCAGGCCGGCGATCGTCGAGGAGCCGCGCACCACGAGGCGGTCGTACTCCGGCACGGAGCCGGTGAAGTAGTACATGCCGTCGGTCGGGACCGTGATGAACGGGTCGGCCCGGTTGAGGACGAGCGGGTTGGTGGTCGGAACGCCGTAGACCTCGGCGTCCGTCGGAAGCGGTGTGGCGGCGGTCGCGGAGTGCGCCACGAGCGGCACTCCCCCGAGCAGCGTCACGCCGCCCAGGCCGAGCCCGCCGCGCAGCAGCGCGCGACGACTGATCTCGAAGCTCATGTCGGCTGCCCCTACTTCTTCGGGATGCGGATGAAGGTGACGGAGTTCGGGTCGAACGTCCGGTAGAACTGCGACGGCACGTCGATCTGCGTCGTCACCGGGCGGATCGGCTGCGCCGACCGGGTGTTCTGCTGGCCCGGGTCCCCCGAGATGACGGTCATCGTCGCCTTCTTGGCGACCTTCAGCTTGCCCAGGTCGATCTTCGTCACGGCCGGGGTGTTCTGCGCGTTCACGACCTTGACGATCGTGTCGCCCGTGGCGTCGTCGTGCGTGACGACCTGGGCGAACGGCTCGATGACGGTGTTGTCGTCGAAGCTGAAGAACTCCTGGCCGTCGAGGAAGAGCGTCACCTTGGTGCCGCGTACCGAGATCTTGACGTCGTAGGCCTTGTTCGTGGTGATCGAGTGGCCCTCGCGCGCGACCAGGGTCTGCTTCGCGCCGCTCGTGGCCTTCTCGACGACGCTGCGGGTGTTGTTCCAGCCGCCGAGGTTCCACCAGTAGTAGTTGCCGGAGTCCTTGACCCCGAAGCCGATGAGGAAGCCCTCGGCGCCGGCGGTCTTCGTGGCCTTCATCGTCACGTCGTAGTCGGTCGCGGCCACCGCCGGCCCGGCGACGAGCGTGTCCTCCGCCGTCGTGTTGGTCTGGACGAACTGACCGTCGGTCACGGCCCACGTCCCGCGGTTGGCGAGCGGGCGCCACCCGTCGGCGTTGCCGTCATTGAAGTCGTCGCTGAACAGCGTCGTGCCGTCGGGCGACGTCACCTTGACGTCGTCGTACTTCGCGGCCGTGCGCCAGGTCGACAGGCCGACCGCGCCCGTGATCGGGGTCGGCTGCATGACCTTGCCCGAGGCCGTGCTCGGCACGACGCGGTCGCCGACGTTGTTCATGAACAGCTTCTGGACCTCGTAGCTCGTCGAGCCCCACGACTGGTGGTTGTCGAACCAGATCATGTCCGGCCGCCACTGCACGTTGTCCACGTTGGCCAGCAGCGGGGCGTACGACGCCAGCTTCACGATGTCGGCGTTGCGCTCGAGGCCCGTCATGTAGGCCGCCTCGGACAGCGAGTTGAACCACTTCGCGTCCTGCGAGGCGTACTCGCCGAGGAAGACCTTGGGCCCGTTGCGGTCGTAGGAGTCGTAGCGGTCATTGTTCTGCAGGAACCAGGTCGGGCTGTTGTAGTAGTGCTCGTCGACCATCTCGACGTTGTTGGCCCGGTTCTGCGCCCAGTGCTGCTCGAACGTCGTGCCCTCGTCGTCCGGGCCGCTGTTGCTGATGACCGTGATGTTCGGGTACTTCGCCTTGATCGCGTCGCGGAACTGGACGAAGTTCGTGATGAACTGCGCCGGGAAGTTCTCCTCGTTGCCGACGCCGATGTGCGTCAGGCCGAAGGGCGCCGGGTGGCCCATGTCGGCGCGCAGCTTGCCCCAGGTCGACGTGACCGGTCCGTTGGCGAACTCGATGAGGTCGAGCGTGTCCTGGATGTGGCGCTGCAGCTCGTTCTGCTCGTTGGCCCGGAAGCCCTGGCCGCAGCCGTTCAGCACTGCCGGCACGACGGGCAGCGGCATGGCGCCGATGTCCTCGGCAAACGTGAAGTACTCGTAGTAGCCGAGGCCGTAGGACTGGTTGTAGCCCCAGAAGTTGGCGTTGGTCGGGCGCGTCTCGACGGGGCCGACCGTCTCCTTCCACTGGTAGGACCGCGCCCGCGGGAAGTTGTTCGCCGCGGTGTAGGCCCGGTGGCTGTTGACGTTGACGATGCAGCCGCCGGGGAAGCGGACGAAGCCCGGGTCGAGGTCGGCGATCTTCTGCGCCAGGTCCTTGCGCAGGGTCGACAGCCCGTTCTTGCCGACCCAGCGGTCGTGCGGCATGAGCGAGATCATGTCCAGGCCCATGACCGACGCGGCCCCGCCCGTCACGGCGAGCCGCGCGTCGTTGACGGTCGCGTTGGCCGTGAGCGTCAGCTCGTACTTCTTCCAGGCGTCCGAGCCGTCGACGGCGACGGTGCCGCTCGCGTACGTGACGGTGCCGTTCGCGTTCGTGAGCGCGAACGTCACCGTCTGCGCGGTGGTCGAGCGCGCCCAGACCGAGCCGTCGTACGTCGCGCCGGCCTTGAGCGCGAACCCGGTGTTGTAGCCGAGGTTGCGCACGCCGTCGCCGGGGCCGTCGGAGGTGAGGCGCAGGTGGTTGCGGTTGTTCTCGTTGAGGCGCGTCGCGTCGTTGACGACCTGCGCCGTCGGCGCCGCGCCGCCGCCGTTCACGACCTGCCACGCGGTGAGGCCGGTGAAGCCGCTGGCGTCCGTCGAGTTGAACTCGAACGAGCGGTTGCGGACGAGCTCGGCGTAGAGGCCCCCGTCAGCGGCGTAGTTGATGTCCTCGAAGAAGACGCCGTACATCGTGTCGTCGATGGCGGCGCCCTGGGCGCTGTCGTCGACGGTGATGGTGTAGTCGGGGACGGGCTTGGCCGCGCCGGCGTCGGCCGCCATGCCCAAGGGCACGACGAGCAGAGCGGCTGCTGCCAGGCCCTTCATTGCACCTGGTCGGGACATGCATGTCTCCTCGGATACGGAAGAACGCAATAGGGGCGGACGAAGAGCCCCCGGGAGCACGTCACAAAGGACGGGCACGAAGAGCGGGCGGCGCGAGGTCCAGCGCGCGCTCGGGTGCACCCCGGTCTTTGTGAGCGATAACACGAGTAGTGTCGACGCGTGTGACAGAGGCGTCAAGGGCCGTCGATAACGGTTCGGTAGCGCCTTCTCGCGGCCGTTGTCGCCGTGGTTCCGGCCGGACACGACAGCGCCCGGGTGCTCGTCGAGCACCCGGGCGCCGCCGGCTCCGGTGCGCGTGCGCCGGAGCCGAGACCGGGGGCGGCCGCCTCTCGCGCAGCCGCCCCGGCCTCCGCTCAGCTGCCTGGTGACCGCCGGGCGAACACCAGCCGCTGCAGCAGGATGAACGCGAAGAGCAGCAGGCCGATCGTGATGCGGGTGAAGTACGACTCGAGGTTCGCGAAGGTGATGATCGTCTGGATCAGGCCGAGCACCAGCACGCCGATGACCGACCCGAGCACGAAGCCCGACCCGCCGATGAGCAGCGTGCCCCCGATGACCACCGCGGCGATGGCGTCGAGCTCCAGCCCGATCGCCGTGTTCGGCGAGCCGGACAGGGCGTAGAACGAGAAGAGGATGCCGCCGAGCGCCGCGCAGAAGCCGCTGATCGTGTAGACGGCGATCGTGGTCCTCGCGACCGGCAGGCCCATGAGCATGGCCGACTGCTTGCTGCCGCCCATCGCGTAGACGTTGCGGCCGAGCCGGGTGTAGTGCAGGACCATGTAGGCCACGAGCACGGCCGCCAGCGCGACGATGACGCTGTAGGTGATCACGACGCCACCGCCGAGCGGGATGGTCTTCAGCGCGATGTCGCTGTAGAGCCCGTCGGTGATGGACTGCGAGTCGGTGCTGATCACGTAGCAGAGGCCGCGTGCGAGGAACATGCCGGCGAGCGTGACGATGAACGGCTGGATCTCGTAGTAGTGGATGACCGCGCCCATCAGCCCACCGAGGGTGCACCCGATGAGAAGCACCACCGGGATGACGAGCAGGGCCGACCAGCCGCGGTCCTCCAGCAGCGTCGACGCCACCATCGTGGAGAGCCCGACGACGGCTCCCACCGAGAGGTCGATGCCCCCGGTGAGGATCACGAAGGTCATGCCGACCGCGACGACGATGAGGTACGAGTTGTCGATGAAGAGGTTCGCGACGCCCTGGCCGGAGGCGAAGCCCTCGTACTGGAAGGTCCCGAAGAGGTACATCAGGACGAGCAGGAGCAGCGTCGCCAGGACGGGGAAGTAGCGCTGGGAGACCCGCGGGAGCCCGGTCGGCCGCTTGTCGAGGACGGCGGTGCTCATGCGGGGACCCTCACGTGCTGCTCCTTGGAGGCGGGGGCCGCGGGCGGTGACGCCGGGCGTTGCCGTCGGCGGAAGACCTTCGCCCGGAAGGCCGGGGACTGGATGAGGCACATCACGAAGACGACGAAGGCCTTGAAGAGCAGGGTCGCGTTCGGGTTGATGCCGATGGTCAGGATCGTGGTCGTGAGCGTCTGGATCGTGAGCGCGCCGACCAGCGTCCCGACGAGGAAGTAGCGGCCGCCGATCAGCGCGGTGCCGCCGATGACGACGGCGAGGATCGCGTCGAGCTCGTAGAAGAGGCCGGTGTTGTTGGCGTCGGCGCTCGAGACGTTCGAGCTGATCATGAGGCCGGCGAGCCCGGCGCAGAAGCCGGAGAAGACGTACGCCAGCAGGATCAGCCCGCGCGAGCGGATGCCCGCCAGCCGGCTCGCCTCGGCGTTGCCGCCGACCGACTCGATCAGCATGCCGAGCGCGGACCGCCGGCTGATGACCGCGGCGAACACGAGCACGGCGATCGCGAGGAAGATCGCGAACGGCAGGGCGAGCTTGTAGCCGCCGCCGATGAGCTTGTAGGCCGGGCTGTTGACCGTGATGATCTGGCCGTCGGTGATCCACTGCGCCACGCCTCGACCGGCGACCATCAGGATGAGCGTGGCGATGATGGGTTGGATGCCGACGACGGCGACGAGGATGCCGTTCCACAACCCGAGAAGCAGACAGAACCCGAGTGCCATCCCGACGGCGGTGAGCACCCCGGCGGTGCTGTCCTGGTTGCTCAGCCCCGCGATGTGGTGCGTCGCGACCGCCCCGGAGATGGCCATCACCGCGCCGACCGAGAGGTCGATGCCGCCGGTGGCGATCACGAACGTCATGCCGACGGCCACGATCAGCAGCGGAGCGCCGTTGCGGACGATGTCGATGAGGCTGCCGTAGAGATGCCCGTCCTGCATGCGCAGGTTGAAGAAGGTGGGCGTGAAGAAGACGTTGCTGACGAGCAGCACGAGCAGGAGCACACCGGGGTAGAAGAGCCGGTGCCGGGTGATGCTCATGCGCGCACCTCCTCGCGGCTGTCGCCGGCGATCGTCTCCACGATCTTCTCCACGGTCATCCCTTCGTCGTTCGCGAGCTCGGCGATGATGCGGCGGTCGCGCAGCACCTCCACCTTGTGGCTCAGCCGGAGCACCTCCTCCAGCTCCGCGGAGATGAAGAGCACCGACATGCCCTCCTCCGACAGCGAGACCACGAGCTTCTGGATCTGGGCCTTGGCGCCGACGTCGATGCCACGCGTCGGCTCGTCGAGGATGAGCAGCTTGGGCCGGGTGATGAGCCAGCGGGCCAGCAGGACCTTCTGCTGGTTGCCGCCGCTGAGGTTGCGGACCTGCTGCTCGGGGTTGGCGGGGCGGATGTCGAGCGCCTTGATGTACTCGTCGACGAGCTCGTCCTGGCGCTTGCGCGAGATGGGCCGCGTCCAGCCGCGCGCGGCCTGCAGCGCGAGGATGATGTTCTCCCGGACCGTCAGCTCGCCGACGAGCCCCTCGGTGCGGCGGTTCTCCGACGTGAAGGCGATGCCCTGGCTCGTCGCCGCGCGCGGTGTGCGCAGGTGCGTCGGCTTGCCGTCGACGAGGAAGTCGCCGCTGTCGGCGCGGTCGGCACCGAACATCAGCCTTGCGACCTCGGTGCGGCCGGAGCCGAGCAGGCCGGCCAGGCCGACGACCTCGCCGGGGTAGACCGACAGGTCGAAGGGCTCGACGCTCCCCTTGCGGCCGACGCCCTTGGCCTGGATCACCGGGGTGGCGTTCTCCAGGGCGGTGAGCGTCCGCTTGTTCTCGCCCTCGAGCGCCTCGAGAGTCGCCAGGTCCCGGCCGATCATCTTCGACACCAGCTCGAC
Source organism: Motilibacter deserti (assembly GCF_011250635.1). Classification (GTDB taxonomy): domain Bacteria; phylum Actinomycetota; class Actinomycetes; order Motilibacterales; family Motilibacteraceae; genus Motilibacter_A; species Motilibacter_A deserti. Next base: position 27,759 of record NZ_JAANNP010000007.1, on the reverse strand, counting down.
CTGGGGCAGCTCGCTCGTCATCCACTCGCCGACGAGCTGGCCGTTGCGCAGCACCGTCATGCGGTCGGTGATCTCGTAGATCTGCTCGAGGAAGTGCGACACGAAGACGATCGCGAGCCCTTCGGCCTTCAGCTGGCGCATCACGCGGAAGAGCTGCTGCACCTCGCCCTGGTCCAGGCTCGAGGTCGGCTCGTCGAGGATGAGCACCTGGGCCGAGATGTCGACCGCTCGCGCGATCGCGACCATCTGCTGGATGGCGATGGAGTAGCTCGACAGCGGCTGCGACACGTCGATGTGCAGGTCGACGCGCTCGAGCGCCTCCCGGGCACGGCGGCGCATCTCGCGCCAGTTGATGGCCCCCATCCGGCGCGGCTCGCGGCCGATGAAGATGTTCTCGGCCACGGACAGGTTGGTGCAGAGGTTGACCTCTTGGTAGACCGTGCTCACACCGGCCTGCTGGGCCTGGAGCGGGCTGGAGAACAGCACGGGCTCGCCACCGAGCCGGATCTCGCCGCCGTCGATCGTGTAGACGCCGGTGAGGACCTTGATGAGGGTGGACTTGCCGGCCCCGTTCTCGCCCATGAGCGCGTGCACCTCACCGGCGAACAGGCGGAGATCGACGCCGTCAAGAGCCTTGACGCCGGGGAACTCCTTGCGGATGCCGGTCATCTGCACCACAGGACTGGATGCGGCAGACGCCATGGGACTGGGACCTCTCTTCGTCGCAGTGCTCGTACCGGCACGGGGCCGCTCCTGGAGTTGCGGAGCGGCCCCGTGCCACCTGCTGCAAAGGCTCAGTACGAGGCTGGGCTCAGTACTGGCGCGTGGGGAGCGCGGCCTTGGCCTGCTCCTGGGTGAACGTGGTCTCCTCGGTCTCGATCCGCGGCGGGATCTCCTCGCCGGCGACGACCTTCTTCACGGCGTCCATCAGCTGCGGGCCGAGGAGCGGGTTGCACTCGACGATGAAGTTGATCTTGCCGTCCGCGAGCGCCTGCATGCCGTCCTTGACCGCGTCGACCGTGATGATCTTGATGTCCTCGCCCGGCGTGAGGCCGGCCGCCTCGATGGCCTCGATCGCGCCCAGGCCCATGTCGTCGTTGTGGGCGTAGAGCACGTCGATGTCCTTGTGGGCCTGGAGGAAGGCCTCCATGACCTGCTTGCCACCGGCGCGGGTGAAGTCGCCGGTCTGCGAGGCGATCATCTTGAACTTCGACTCACCGGCGATGGCGTCGGCGAAGCCCTGCTGGCGGTCGATCGCCGGCGCGGCACCCGTGGTGCCCTGGAGCTCGACGATGTTGACCGGGCCGGCCTCGTCGGCGTACTCCTCCTTCAGCCACTCGCCGGCCTTCTGGCCCTCGAGGACGAAGTCGGAGCCGAGGAAGGTCTTGTAGAGGCTGGTGTCCTCGGAGTCGACCGCGCGGTCGGTGAGGATGACGGGGATGTTGGCGCGCTTGGCCTCGTTGAGCACCGCGTCCCAGCCGGACTCGATGACCGGCGAGAAGGCGATGACGTCGACCTTCTGCTGGATGAACGAGCGGATGGCACGGATCTGGTTCTCCTGCTTCTGCTGCGCGTCGGAGAACTGGAGCTCGATCCCGGCCTCCTCGGCCGACTTCTTGATCGAGTCGGTGTTGGCCGTGCGCCAGCCGCTCTCGGCGCCGACCTGGGCGAAGCCGAGCGTGATCTGCTCGCTGCTGCCGCCGCCTCCGCCACCGGCTGCGCTGCTCGACCCCGGGGATGCGGTGTCGTCCGAGTCGTCGCCGCACCCCGCCAGCAGCAGTGCCGCGGCGCTGGCGAAGGCGACGAGAGATGCCTTCTTGAACACGTAGAACTCCTTCTCTGCAGTCCACGGTCGGCATGACCGGGGTGTAGCTAGCCGGAAAGCTGGCACCACGGGAAGACGGGGAAGTCGATGGGTTCTCCCGAGGCCGGCAGGCCGCCGTCGACGGCGGCCGGCGTCGTTCGGAACGGGCGCCGGGACGGGGGTCGCACCCGCCCGCGAAATAGCGGCGACGGCCGGGCCCCGGCCCGCCCCGCTCCCTTCGGCATCCTTGCCAAAGCGCTTCTCCCCGCAACGTTCGAGGCGACCGGCCCCTCGTGGCGGGGGCTGCGTCACCGTCGATGTGAACGCTAACTTTCGCAGTCAGTCTCTGCCTGCCCACCAAGCCCGTCAAGAGGTCTTGGTAACGGTTCCATAGCAATGACGGACCCGAGACTTCCGAACGCGAAAGAGCATGCCGGAGTCCCCCGCGCTTCACAAGCGCCGGGGTGCTTCCGACCCGCAAAAGACGCGGGACAAGGCAGGAGCTCCGACCCGACCTGCCTGTTTTGTCCGGATACTTCAGTGGTACGCCGGGGCGGGCGCCGCGTACAGGCCCGCCCCACGCGGGGTTTTCTTCCTCGGTCACAACTTCGTCACGGACTCGCTGCGAGCCGTTCGCTCCCGCCGTCCCCGGCGGCCGTAGGCTGCCCGTCCGCCTTGCCGCCGGCGGCCGGCACCCCGTGACCGGCCGCCTGGCGACGGCCCGTGGCCTCAGAAGCCGCGGGCGAGCCGGTAGTACGCGGCGTTCCAGCGCAGCTCCTTGCTGAGCCCGCGCACGGTCGTGTCCGCGTCGATGAGGACGAGCTCGGTCGACACCATCTCGGCGAAGTCGGCCAGCGCCTCGACGTCGACCGCCGAGCTGAGCACGGTGTGGTGCGGGCCGCCGGCCGTCAGCCAGGCCTCGGTCGAGGTCTTCAGGCTCGGGCGCGGCTTCCACACCGCCCGGGCGACCGGGAGGTTCGGGAGCGGCTCGTCGGCGGGGACGACGTCGATCTCGTTGGCGACGAGCCGGAACCGGTCTCCGAGGTCGCTCCAGCCCACGACGAACGCGGGGCCGGGAGCGGCGTCGAACACCAGGCGGACCGGGTCCTCCCGGCCACCGATGCCGAGCGGGTGGATCTCGCAGCTCGGCGTGGCGCTCGTGATGGTCGGGCAGACCTCGAGCATGTGAGCGCCGAGGATCTTCGGCTCGCCCGGCCCGAGGTGGTAGGTGTAGTCCTCCATGAAGGACGTGCCGCCCGGCAGGCCCTCGCCGATGACCTTCATGATCCGCACGAGGGCCGAGGTCTTCCAGTCGCCCTCACCGCCGAAGCCGTAGCCGTCGGCCATGAGGCGCTGCACGGCGATGCCGGGCAGCTGGCGCAGGCCCCCCAGGTCCTCGAAGTTCGAGGTGAAGGCGTGGAAGCCGCCCTCCTCCAGGAACGAGCGCAGGCCGAGCTCGATGCGGGCCGCGTAGCGCAGGGACTCGCGGCGCTCGCCCCCCGGCCGCAGGGACGGGTCGACGTCGTAGGCCTCGTCGTACTCGGCCGCGAGCGCGTCCACCGCGTCGTCGGCCATCGCGTCCACCCGGGCCACCAGGTCGTTGACGCCGTAGGTGTTGACGGAGACGCCGAAGCGGATCTGCGCCTCGACCTTGTCGCCCTCGGTCACCGCGACGTCCCGCATGTTGTCGCCGAAGCGCGCGAGCTTGAGGGTGCGCGCCTCCTGGCGGCCGCGGGCGGCCCGAGCCCACGTCGCCACCCGGTCCGCGACCGCAGGGTCGGAGGCGTGCCCGGCGACGGTCGTACGGCTCACGCCCATCCGGCTCTCGATGTAGGCGTACTCGCGGTCACCGTGCGCGGCCTGGTTGAGGTTCATGAAGTCCATGTCGATCTCGGCCCAGGGCAGCGAGACGTTGGACTGGGTGTGCAGGTGGAGCAGCGGCTTCTGCAGGGCGTCGAGCCCGGCGATCCACATCTTCGCCGGCGAGAACGTGTGCATCCACGTGATGACGCCGATGCAGGTGTCGGAGGCGGAGGCGTCCAGGCACACCCGGCGGATCGCGTCGGCGGTGGTGAGCACCGGCTTCCACACGATGCGGACGGGGATCTGCTTCGAGCTCGCGAGCGTCTGGCAGATCTCCTCCGACTGCTCCGCGACCTGGCGCAGCGTGTCGTCGCCGTAGAGCGATTGACTGCCGGTGAGGAACCAGACCTCGTATCCCTCGAATGCCGACACCGTCATTGTGTTGGTCCTTTCACCTGCAGGAGGAGTCGCATGGCGGCGCCCGCGCGGACGGGCGCCCGGCTCAGCGCTGGCCGTAGACGTTCTGGTAGCGGTCGTAGAGTCGGTCGATGTCGCCCTGCGCGATCGGCAACGGTTCGCCCAGCTGGCGGGACACGTGCACGGTGCGGGCGACGTCCTCGCACATCACCGCCGCCTTGACCGCGGCGCGCGCGTTCTTGCCGATCGTGAAGACGCCGTGGTTCTGCATCAGCACCGCCGGGGAGCGGGAGCCGCGCAGGGTCGCGACGATGCCCTGGCCGATGGAGTCGTCGCCGATGAGGGCGAACGGCCCGACGGGGATGGGCCCGCCGAACTCGTCGGCCATCGCGGTCAGCACACAGGGGATCTCCTCGCCGCGCGCGGCCCACGCCGACGCGTACGTCGAGTGCGTGTGGACCACGCCACCGATCTCGGGCATCGCCCGGTAGACGTAGGCGTGGGCGGCCGTGTCGCTCGAGGGCGAGTGGTCGCCTTCGACGACGTTGCCGTCGAGGTCGCAGAGGATCATGTTCTCCGGCGCCAGGGCGTCGTAGTCGACGCCGCTCGGCTTGATGACGAAGAGGTCCTCGCCCGGCACCCGCCCGGACACGTTGCCGGCGGTCCACGCCACGAGGTTGTAGCGGACGAGCTCGGCGTGCAGCGTCGACACGTCCGCGCGCACCGCGTCGACGGCCTGCCGCGACGGGGCCGACAAGGTGGTCTCGGTCATCGCACAGCCTTCCGCTTGATGTCTCGCAGCCGGTGCATGACGTCGTTCTCGCCCCGGCCGAAGTAGTCGTGGAGCCGCGAGTACTCGGCGTAGAGCGCGTCGTAGGCCTGCGCGCGCTCCTCGTCCGGCACGTACGCCGCCTCCTCCTTGCGCCCCATCACCGCTGCCGCGGCGTGGATGTCCGGGTACGCCCCGGCCGCCACCGCCGCGTGGATCGACGAGCCGAGGGCCGGCCCCTGGGTCGAGCCGAGCAGGGACAGCGGGCGGCGCGTCACGTCCGCGTACATCTGCATGAGGAACGCGTTCTTGAGCAGGCCGCCCGCGACGACCAGCTCGGTCACCGGGACGCCGGCCGCCTCGAAGGACTCGATGATCTTGCGGGTGCCGAATGCGGTCGACTCCAGCAGCGCGCGGTAGACCTCCTCGGGCTTCGTCCCGAGCGTCAGGCCGAGGACGAGGCCGGAGAGCTCGTGGTCCACGAGGACGGAGCGGTTGCCGCTGTGCCAGTCCAGCGCGACGAGCCCGTGCTCCCCGACGGCCTGCTGGGAGGCGAGCTCGGTGAGGTACTGGTGCAGGTCGAGGCCGCGCTCGGCGGCCCGCTCCGCGTACGACGCCGGAACGCTGCTTCGCACGAACCAGGCGAAGATGTCACCGACGCCCGACTGCCCGGCCTCGTAGCCCCAGAGGCCCGGGGTGATGCCGTCGCGGACGACGCCGCACATGCCGGGGACCTCGCCGAGCTGGTCGCTGTTCATCACGTGGCACGTGGACGTGCCCATGACCGCGAGCATCTGGCCCGGGTCGACCGCCTTGGCCGCCGGGGAGGTGACGTGAGCGTCGACGTTGCCGACGGCGACGGCGATGCCCGCGGGCAGCCCGGTCCAGGCGGCGGCCTGCTCCGTCAGCCCCCCGGCGCGCGCGCCGAGCGGGGCGAGCGGCTGCTCCACCTTCGCCTCGAAGAAGTCCACGAACCGCTCGTCGAGGGCCGCGAGGAACTCCTTCGACGGGTAGGCCCCGTCCTGGTAGACCGCCTTGTAGCCGGCGGTGCAGGTGTTGCGCACGTAGGTGCCGCAGAGCTGCCAGATGATCCAGTCCGCGGCCTCGACCCAGTGGTCCATGCGCGCGTAGACCTCGGGGTCCTCCTCGAGCAGCTGGAGGCCCTTGGCGAGCTCCCACTCGGAGGAGAGCTTGCCTCCGTAGCGGGCGATCCACGGCTCGGACCGCTCGTGAGCGAGGGCGTTGATGCGGTCGGCCTGGCCCTGCGCGGCGTGGTGCTTCCACAGCTTCACGTAGGCGTGCGGCCGGTCGCGCAGCTCGTCGAGCTCGCAGAGCGGCGTCCCGTCGGCGGTCGTCGGCAGCACGGTGCAGGCGGTGAAGTCCGTCGCGATGCCGATGACGTCCTCGGGGCTCACCCCGCTGGCCGCGATGGCCTTCGGGACGGCGTCCTTGAGCACGTCGACGTAGTCCGAGGGCACCTGCAGGGCCCAGTCGTGCGGGAGCCGCTTGCCCGTCGCGGGCAGCACGTCCTCGAGGACCGCGTGCGAGTACTCATGAACGGCGCTTCCGAGCTCGGCTCCGTCGGAGACCCGCACGACCACGGCGCGCCCGGACAGGGTGCCGTAGTCGACCCCGATCACGACGCTGCGGTCGTCGGCCGAGCTCGTCGTCGCGGTCATCGCGCGCCTCCCGACCGGGCCGTCCAAGCCCCGTGCCGGGCCTGCTGCGGGCCGGTCCTTCGCTCCGCTGCGGGCCGCCAAAGCATCGCTCCGCACTCCTTCCGGGCCGTTCTCGAGGCCCCGCTCAAGCGCAATTCGTCCGACGCGGTGATGTTAACGTTCACACCTCAGCCGTCAAGAGGGCGTGGCTAAATCGTGACCCGCGGGCGGGCGCGGACGACCCGGAGTGACCCCCTCGTCGGGCGCCCACCCAGCGCCCGAGCGCCTGGCCCGGCGCGGCACCGGTGCGAGCGAGCTCTGTCGCACGACGAGCGTCGGCGGGAGGACCGCTGCGCCGCGACCGGCGGTGCCCGCCCCCTCCACCTGGTCCACGAGGGACCCGATGCTGTGCCTGCCGACGCCGGCGAAGTCCTGCCGCACGGACGTCAACGGGGGGCTGTAGAACGCTGCCTCCGGCACGTCGTCGTACCCCGCCACGAGGATGTCCTCCGGGACCCGGACGCCGGCCTCCGCGAACGCCCGCAGCAGCCCGAGCGCCATTCGGTCGTTGGCGACGAAGACCGAGCGCACGTCCCCGCGCCGGGCGAGGTCGAGCCCGGCGGCGTAGCCCGACGACGGGCTCCACGTGCCGGGCAGCGGATCCGGCGCTCGCACCCCTGCGTCGGCGAGCGCGGACCGCCATCCCACGACCCTCTGCTGCGCCTCGACCCAGTCGGCGGGACCGGTGACGTGCCAGACCGGTGCGCCGGCACCCTGCTCGAGCAGGTGCTCGGTCACCGCGCGCGCCCCTGCCACCTGGTCCACGCTCACCGAGGCGAGCCCCGTCGAGGTCGCGCCCTCGACGAACACGACCGGCATCTCCTCCCACAGCTCACCGAGCTTCGCCGCGGTCCCGAGGAGCGGGGCGAGGACGACAAGCCCCTCGACCGGCCCCTCCTCCAGCCAACGAAGCGCCTCCGTCAGCGCGTGGCGCTCGAAGCCGCTGATGGTGGCCACCCGCACGAAGTAGCCCGCCTCCTGCGCTGCGAGCTCGATCGCGTGCAGCGTGCTCGCCGGGCCGTACAGGGTCGCGGGCATCGTGATGACACCGAAGGTCCGCGAACGCCGCGTGACGAGCGCGCGCGCCGCCGAGTTGCGGCGGTATCCGAGCTCCTCGATCGCACTGAGCACCCGGTCCCTCGTGTCGGACCGAACAGCCGAAGCGTCGTTCAGCACTCGCGACACCGTCTGGTGCGACACGCCGGCTCGGCGGGCGACGTCGCGCATGTTGGGCGGCCGCACGGCCGAGGCGCCGTCCTCGTCGGACCGGCCGACCGGGACGGTGCTCACGACGTACGCCACCCGCTCGCGCGCCCCGATCCCGGCCGCAGCCGCGGGCCCGCAACTCCTCGCACGTCGGCTCCTGCACATTCTTCGGTCACGGACGGATAACGGGTCGGCCCCATTCCGTCAGCCAATCTGTGAGCGCTCACACTAGGCCGATCACCTGCGGTGAGGCAACGGGCGAGCGCTCCGGTCAGCCTCCGCCGGCGCTCGTCACGACCGCCGCCACACGTCTCCGAACGGATCTCTGGAGCCCCTGGCCCGGCGCATACAGCAGAAGACCACTGTGCGAACCACTGTTCGCCTGTTGCCGGAGCGGGTGGAGGCCGCCCTAGCGCTTGGCCGGACGGGAGCGCAGGTGCTGCCGCTGCATCGAGGAGCGCACCGAGCTCTGCCGGACGATGAGCTCGACCGGCACCACCGCGTGGCTCTCCGGGCCCGGCCCCTCGCCGATCTGCTCGAGGAGCAGCTCGATGCTCCGCCGGCCGACCTGGGCGAAGTCCTGGCGGACCGTCGTCAGCGGCGGGGTGTAGTAGGCGGCCTCGGGGACGTCGTCGAAGCCGGCGACCAGCACGTCCTGCGGGACACGGATGCCCTCCTCGTGAAAGGCCCGCAGGAGCCCGAGGGACATCTGGTCGTTGGCCACGAACACCGCCGACACGTCCTTCATGCGCGCCAGCTCGCGTCCCGCGGCGTAGCCGGACGACGGGCTCCACGCCCCCTGCAGCAGCTCCGGCGGCTCGAGGCCGGCCTGCGCCAGCTCCTCGCGCCACCCCGCGATCCGGCCCTCGGACTCGAGCCAGTCGGCCGGGCCCGACACGTGGTGGACGTTCTGCGCCCCTTGCTCGAGCAGGTGCCGGGTGGCGAGCCGCCCGCCGTCGACCTGGTCCACACTGACCGAAGCCAGGCCGGGCGCGCTGCCGCCTTCGACGACGACGACCGGCAGCTTGCCGCGCAGCTCGGCGAGCGCGTCGCCGGCCTCGCGCAGCGGGGCGATGACGACGAGGCCGTCGACGGACTGCTCGGCGAGCCGCTCGAGTGCGTCCCGCATGCTCACGACGTCGATGGACTTCAGGCTGGCGACGCTCACGAAGTAGCCGGCCTCGCGGGCGGACTGCTCGATGCCGTAGAGCGTGCTGGCGGGGCCGTACAACGTCGTGTCGAAGCTGACGACGCCGAGAGTCTGCGATTTGCGGGTGACGAGGGCTCGCGCGGCGGGGTTGCGCCGATAGCCCAGCTCGTCGATCGCGACGAGCACCCGCTCGCGCGTCGCCGGGCGCACGGACGGGGAGTCGTTGAGCACACGGGAGACCGTCTGGTGGGACACGCCCGCCGCCTTCGCGACGTCCCAGATGTTGGCCGGGCGACCGGAGACGCGGACGCTGTCGGCGGAGGAGTCACGGCCGCCGGAAGCGACCACGTGGACCACCTCCGCCTGCGCACGCCGTTGATCGCGCAGGCTATACCAAACGCTCGGCGCTGCGCCGGACCGTCCGCGCCGGCCGGCCGGTCGTCCCGCGGCGCCCGACCGGCGAGCTGGACTTCGCCCTACCCGGCACGCCCGGGCGAGCGGTCCAACCGGTCGAGCACCGCGGCCAGCACGGTCTCGACGGCGATGTCGGCCATGCACTGCGGCTCCTCGCCGAACGGGCAGCTCGCCTCCCACCAGCACTGCTGTTCGGTAATCGCCGACGGCAGCCGGACCGGGCACCCCGGCCACCCCTGCAGGCTGGTGCCGGTGTCGGGGCGGAGGCCATAGCGGCCGGCGGAGGTGGGACCGTACAACCCGACGGCAGGCGCTCCGACGGCGGCGCCGAGGCGTACCGGCCCGGTGTCCCCGCCGACCACGACCCCGCCGCGGCTGCCCACGGCCGCCAGCCGCGCCGCGAGCTCGCGCAGGCCGCCCGGAGGCAGTGGGCGCGTGCCCTCCACCGCCGGCGTCGTCCGGTCGACGGCCGACAGCACCGGATGCCCAGCGGCCGTGAGCGCCTCGGCCAGCCGCGCCCACCGCGTCGCGCCCCACTCCTTCACGGGCATGCCGGAGCCGGGGACCAGGACGACGGGCGGCCTGCCCCGGCCGGCTCCGCCGAGCACCGCGTCGACCGCCTCCCGGCCCGTCGAGAGCTCGGTCGCAGTGAGCTCCACGCGCAGCGGCGTCGCGACGTGCTCCGGCGCGACCACCCCCGCGTCTGCGAGGAGCCGCACGAACCGGCAGTCCACCAGCTCGCCGTCCGGAGCCCCCTGCCAGAGGTTGGTGACCGACCGCGGCGCACGCTCCCGGCACAGCTCGCCGATGCCGTCGTAGGTCGTGGTGGTCACGACGAGGTCGTACGCCGCCCCCTCCGCCTCCGCCGCGTCCAGCGCCGCCGCCACCGCCGCCCGCGGCGCGCCCTCCGAGTGGTCGCTGAGCGGCAGCACCCGGGCCACGAGCGGGTCCGCCGAGAGCAGCACGTCGCCCGGGGTGAAGGTGAGGACGTCGACGCGTGCGCCCGGCTGCGAGCGGGCCAACGCGTGCACGGCGGGGAGCGCGAGCAGCACGTCGCCGAACCCGCCGAGCAGCTCGACCACGAGCACCCGGGCGACCGGGGCGGTCATGCGCGCACCGGGTCGCCGGCGACGGACGCGTAGAGCTCCGCGTGGCGTGCCGCGAGGACGGGCCACGTGCGCCCCTCGGCCAGCGCGCGCCCACCGGCGGCCACGCGGCTGCGCAGCGCGTCGTCGTCGAGGGCACGGCGCAGCGCCACGGCGAGCGCTTCCCCGTCGCGCCGGGCAGCGACCGTCACGACGTTGACCCCGTCCACGAGCTCCGGGCTGCGGTCCGCGGGCCGCTCCGGCAGCGTCATGACCACCGGGGCGCCGTGGTCGAGGGCGGCCAGCAGCGCGCCGCTCTTCGCGGTCACGCCGTGGGTCAGCGGCAGCACCGCGAGGTCGGCGGCACGCAGCAGCCGGGACACCTCGCGGGCGGGCGTGTGGCCCAGGAAGGACACGGCGTCGGTCGTCCCGCGCTGCGCCGAGTGCTCCTCGAGCTCGGCGCGGAAGGCGCGCGCCTCGTCCTCGGGCAGCGCCAGTGAGGTGAAGCCGCCGGCCACGACCACGTGCAGGTCCGCGTATGCGGGCTCCGCCCGCAGCTGCGCGAGCGCGTCGATCAGGTAGCGGACCCCCTTCACGGGGTGGACGAAGCCGAAGAACACCAGCAGCCGCGCTCCGGCGGGCAGGCCGTAGCGGGCGGCGGCCTCCGCCCGGGCCGCGTCCCGCTCGTCCCCCGCGTCCTCGACGTTCGGCCCGAGCGGCACCACCTGCGCCTCGCGGCCCAGCCGCGAGCGGACGGTGGCCGCGTGACCGGCGTTCGTCGTGACGAGCGCCGCGCTGCGGGGCGCGAGCGCGAACGTCTCACGGTCCCAGGCCCGCGTCCGCTCGAGCGCCCGCCAGACGGTGGCCGGGACCCGGCGCGGCCACGACCACCAGCCGTACTCGTGCAGGGTCGTGACGACGGGCGCGGACGTGTGCCGGCGCAGGAGCAGCGGCAGCAGCCCGACCGCGGGCGACCAGCCGTAGGCGGAGGGCGCGAACTGCACGTGCACCACGTCCGGGGCGAGGCCGGCGATCGCCCGGGCGGCGGCGCGTACGCCCTGCAGGTCCCAGCGGTCGCAGACCCGCACGCACTCCGCGGTCGCCGTAGCCGCCGACACCACGACCGGCTCGACGCCGGGGACCGCCGCCAGGCCGGAGGCGAGCCGGGCCACGTAGTCGGCGACGCCGTCGCGGTCCGGGGAGAAGCTGCCGCAGACCAGCGCCACCCGCATGGGCATCCTTCCGCCGCCGTCGCCACCCCGGCGGCAGCGCGCAGCCGAGGGTACGGACCGCCGCGCCCGGCGGGCCGGGCAGCCCGAGCGGCGGGTCGCGCAGGGTTGATCGACAACGCGCCGGGGTAGCGCTGAGCGGTGCCGCGATCCCTGCCAGCTAGCGTGCCGTTCGTGGCCGGACCCTCGAACACGCCGCCGGAGCCCCGGCCCGCGCCGGGCCCTGCCCTCGGCGAGCACCCCGGCGCGCTCGCCGGCCTCCCGCTCGACTGGGCGGGGCTGCGCCGGGTCCTCGTGGTCCGCCCGGACAACGCCGGGGACGTGCTGATGCTCGGGCCGGCCCTGCGCCTGCTGCGGCACGCGGCCCCCGCGGCGCAGCTGGACCTGCTCGCCTCGCCGGGCGGCGCGGCGGCCGCGGCCCTGCTGCCCGAGCTGGCCGGCTCGATCGTCACGTCCCCGTCCTGGCAGCGCGCCGGCGTGGCCCCGCCGCCCGACCCCGCCGCGGAGCAGGAGCTCGTCGCCCGGGTCGCTGCGGGCGGCTACGACGCCGCAGTCGTCTTCACCTCCTTCTCCCAGTCGCCGTGGCCCCCGGCCTACGTGTGCTGGCTCGCCGGCGTGCCGGTGCGCCTGGGCATGTCGAAGGAGTTCGGCGGGGCGCTGCTCAGCACCTGGGTCCCGTCGCCCGAGGACGGCGTGCACCAGGTTGACCGCGCCCTGCACCTGCTCGAGCGCGCCGGGGCCGGCGTGTCCGACGGGCACGACCTGCGCGTACGCGTCCCCGCCGAGGCGGTCGAGTCGGCGCCGCGAGCGCTGCGGGCCGCCGGAGTCGACCCGCACGGGCCGTACGCCGTGGTGCTGCCCGGCGCGTCGTGCTCCTCGCGCCGGTGGGAGCCGGCCCGCTTCGCGGCGGCGTCGCGGCTGATGGCCGACGCCGGACTGCCGGTCCTCGTCGTGGGGACCGAGGGCGAGCGCGAGCTGGTCACCGAGGTGGCGTCGGCGGCCGGGCCGGGCGTCGTGCCGCTGGCCGGCGTGCTGTCGCTGACCGAGCTCGCCGCGGTCCTGCAGGCGTGCACGGTGGCCGTCACCAACAACTCCGGCGGCATGCACCTGGCGGACGCGGTGCGCGCGCCGCTCGTCGCGCTCTTCGCGGGGACCGAGGAGATCGGGCAGTACGCCCCCCGTTCGACGCGGGCCACGGTCCTCAACCGCCCGACGGCGTGCTCGCCGTGCCGGGCGTTCCGCTGCCCCTTCGCCCACGAGTGCCTTGACGTCGCGCCGGCCGAGGCCGCAGGGGCGGCGCTCGCCCTCGCCGAGAGGAGAGCCGCATGACCGGGCAGCGCTGGGAAGGGCTGCTCGCCCGGTTCGGGCAGCTGACCGTCGCCGTCGTCGGCGACTCGTGCCTCGACGTGTGGCTCGACGGCCCGGCCCGCGGGCTGGCCCGCGAGGGCGTCGTCCCGGTCGTCAAGGTCGAGCAGGAGGCGTACGCCCCCGGCGGCGGCGCGAACGCGGCCCGGGGCGTCGCGGCGCTCGGCGGCCGGGTCCGCTTCGTGTCCGTCGTCGGGGACGACGAGGAGGGCCGCCAGGCGCGGCGGCTGCTCCTCGCGCAGGGCGTGCCCGACGACCTGGTCGTGACGGCGCAGGACCGGCGCACGGTGGCGAAGCGGCGGCTCACCTGTCGCGGCCAGCTCGTCGCCCGCTTCGACTCCGGTGACACGGACCGGCTGTCCGAGGAGGCCGAGGAGCGGGTGGTCGAGGCCGTGCGCCGCGCGGTCGACGGCGCCGACGCCGTGCTGGCGGCGGACTACGCCTGCGGCCTGTTCACCCCCCGGGTGCGCGAGGAGCTGGCCCGGGCCGCCCGCGAGCAGGGGGCGCTGCTCGTCGTCGACGCGCACGACGTGCGCGACTGGGCGGGCCTGCACCCTGACGTCGTCACGCCCGACGCGGAGGAGATCGAGCTCGTCCTCGACCTCGACGGCAAGACCGCCTTCACCCGCGACCGGCTCGGCTTCCTCGAGGCGGCCTCGGCGCAGCTGCGCGGGCTCAGCGGCGCGGGCGCCGTCGTCGCCACGCTGGACCGCGACGGCGCCCTGGTGCTCCCCCGCGACGGCGCGCCCTGGCACGTGCCGACCGAGCCGGTGGCCGCGGCCGTCGGGGCCGGAGCGGGCGACGCCTTCGCCGCCGCGCTCGTGCTTTCGCTGGCCGCGGGGGCCCAGCTGCCGGACGCCGCCCAGGTCGGGTGCGCCGCCTCCGGCGTCGTCGTCCGCCGTCCGGGCACCCCGGTCTGCCGGGCGGTCGACCTGCGCGCGGCCCTGCAGCACGCGGCGCCGCTCCACCTCGGCCGGGAGCGGCTCGCCGCGCTCGTCGAGGACGCCCGCGCGCTCGGCAAGCGCATCGTCTTCACCAACGGCTGCTTCGACGTGCTCCATGCGGGCCACGTCGCCTACCTCGACGCAGCGCGCAAGCTCGGCGACCTGCTCATCGTCGGCGTCAACGGCGACGAGAGCGTCCGCCGGCTGAAGGGCCCGGACCGCCCGGTCAACGGGGTGGAGGACCGGGTCGCCGTGCTCGCCGGGCTCTCCGCGGTCGACTCCGTGGTCGTCTTCGACGGCGACAGCCCGACCGACCTGCTGCAGGTCATCCGCCCCGACGTCTACGCGAAGGGCGGCGACTACACCGAGGACATGCTGCGCGAGGCGCCACTCGTCCGGGAGCTCGGCGGGGAGGTCCGCATCGTGGACTACGTCGAGGACCGGTCGACGAGCGAGCTGCTCCGCCGCGTACGCCGCACCTCCCCGCCCTCGGCGGAGCAGGCGTGAGCGCTGCCGCGCCGGAGTGGGAGCGCCTACCGGTCGACGTCCTTCTCCCCACCGCAGGCCGTCCGGGGCCGTTGGCCGTGACGCTCGCGGGACTGCTCGCGCAGGGCCTGCGGTTCCGGCTCGTGGTGAGCGACCAGACCGACGGCGCCCCGGCGTACGAGAGCGAGGAGGCCGCGGCGACGCTGCGGGTGCTGCGCCTGCGCGGCATCGAGGTGGAGCTGCACTGGCGGCCCGAGCGCCGCGGCGTCGCCGAGCAGCGGGACTTCCTCTTGTCCTGCGCGCGCTCCGACTACGTCCTATTCCTCGACGACGACGTGCTCCTCGAGCCGGGGACGCTGCGCCGCATGACCGACGCGATTCAGGAATTGAGCTGCGGCTTCGTCGGCATGGCCCCGAGCGGGCTGACCCACCTCGAGGACGTCCGGCCGCACGAGCAGGAGGCCTTCGAGCTCTGGGACGACAAGGTCCTTCCCGAGCGCGTGCGCAAGGGAATGCCTGAATGGGAGCGCTGGCGTCTGCACAACGCGGCGAACGTCGTGCACCTCGGGCAGCGGGTCGACGTGCCGGACCGCGGATGGGTGGCCTACAAGGTCGCCTGGATCGCCGCGTGCGTGCTCTTCCGCACCGACGCGCTGCGGGCCGTGGGCGGCTACGGGTTCTGGCGTGAGCTGGGGGTCAACGGCGCCGGCGAGGACGTCGCCGTGCAGCTGCTGATGCTCGAGCGCTTCGGCGGCGCGGGGCTGCTGCCGTCCGGCGCGCACCACCTGCAGGTCGAGACGACGCTGCCGGAGCGGGACACCGACGGATACGCGCTCGTCGTGGAGGCGGCCGACCGCCGCTGACGGCTCCCAGCGACTGCCCAGCCAACGGGCAGGGCATCACCAGCGGCACGTCAGCTCCGGCTCAGGGGGCGGGGCGAGTCTTCTGGGCATGACGCCGATGACCTTTCCCGCCCCGGTTGCCGTCCTCGTCCAGGACGGCCGCACCGACCGCCTCCCGCTGCACGGCCAGAGCCAGGAGCCCCCCGTCCGCGCGAGCGTGACCGCCCTGCCGGCCGCGACCGCCGAGACCACCCGGGTCACGAGGTTCAGCTGGCGCGGCGACGGCCGCTACACCAGCCAGCCCGCGTGACGGACGCCCTTCCCGGCCCGGGAATCCGCGGGCTCGGCCGGCCGGTTGCCCAGGGCATGAGCCTTCTCTTCTCGCCGCTGACCCTGCGCGGGACGACACTGCGCAACCGCGCCTGGGTCGCCCCGATGTGCCAGTACTCCGCCGTCGACGGGATGCCGAACGACTGGCACCTCGTGCACCTGGGCGGGCTGGCCCGCGGGGGCGCGGGGCTCGTCATCAGCGAGGCGACCGCGGTGACGCCGGAAGGGCGCATCTCCCCCGCCGACACCGGGATCTGGAACGACGAGCAGGCCGCGGCGTGGCAGCGGGTCAACGCCTTCGTCCGCGAGCAGGGCGCCGTGCCGGGCATCCAGCTCGCGCACGCGGGCCGCAAGGCCTCGACGCAGCGCCCGTGGGAGGGCCGCGGCTACGTCGAGCCCGCGGACGGCGGCTGGCAGACCGTCGGTCCGTCGCCGCTCGCCTTCGGCGACTGGCCGGCCCCGCGCGAGCTCTCCCGCGAGGACATCGCCGACGTGGTGCGGGCCTTCGCGGAGGCTGCGCGGCGGGCCGACGCCGCGGGGTTCGAGGTCGCCGAGCTGCACGCCGCGCACGGCTACTTGCTCCACCAGTTCCTCTCACCGCTGTCGAACCAGCGCACCGACGAGTACGGCGGGAGCCTGGAGAACCGCAGCCGCATCGTGGTCGAGGCCGCCGACGCCGTACGCGCGGTGTGGCCCGAGTCGCGCCCGCTCCTCGTCCGGTTGTCCGCGACCGACTGGGCCGAGGGCGGCTGGACCGTGGAGGAGACCGTCCAGCTGTCCAAGGAGCTGGCGGCGCACGGCGTGGACCTCGTCGACGTGTCCAGCGGCGGGCTCGCCCCGCATCAGCGGATCGAGGTCGGGCCGGGCTACCAGGTGCCCTTCGCCCGAGCGGTGCGCGAGGGCAGCGGGCTCCCGACGGCGGCGGTCGGCCTCATCACCGAGCCGGCGCAGGCCGAGGCCGTGCTCGCCGAGGGCGCAGCGGACGCCGTCCTGCTCGCCCGCGCCGTCCTGCGCGACCCGCACTGGCCGCTGCGCGCCGCCGCCGAGCTCGGTGACGAGGTCGCCTGGCCGGTGCAGTACGAGCGGGCCAAGCCGGCCTGACCCGGCCTCGGCTCGCTCTCCCGACCGACGGGGCCGGCCCTCAGCCCTCCTCCATCGCGGCGCGCGCTCGCTCGAGCGCGCGCCGCGCGCGTTCGACGGCCGTACGTCCCTCCCGCAGCGCCGACTCGGCGGACCGGCCGTCCAGGCTCGCCTCGGCCGCACGCCGCTCCAGGTCGCGGACCTGCTCCCGGGCGCGGGCCAGCTCCTCGCCGAGCTCCTCGACGGTCCGGGCCGCCTCGGCGGCGGCCTCCTCCCGCCCGGCGAGCTCCTCCTCGGCGGCCGCGAGTGCGCGCTCGGCGCGGGCTACGGCTTCGGCCTGCCGGGCGGCTTCTGCGCGGCGGGCGGCCTCCTTTCGGTCCGCTTCCGCCTTTTGTGCGGCCGCCCTCGCCGGGTCTTCCGCCCTGGTCGCCGCGGATTTCTTCTGAGCCTTTCGGCCCGGCTCATTAGGGGAATTCGGCGCCGTCGCCCGCCCGGATGGGCCATGGCCGGATAATTCTTCCGGGGCCGGCCCGAAGCCCGCGTGCTGCAGGCCGTGCGCGAGCGTGCCGCGGCGTACCAGGTCTGCGGCGGCGGGGTCGGCGAGCGCGGCGGCCAGGGTGTCCTGCGCCTCGGACTCCGCGGTCGAGTCCACGCGCAGGCCCGCGGCGGCGGCGAGCCGGTGGGCCTGGGCGACCAGCGCCGAGAGCACGCGGTTGCGCTGGGCCGAGAGCGCGCGCAGGTCCTCGGCGGACAGCGTGGCCGCCGCCTCCTGCAGCGCGGGGCCGAGCGCCAGCAAGTTCTCAAGATCTTCTGCCCGCTCGCGGGCGAGGGCATTGACCATCCAGGCGCCCGCCGTCGGGCGGCGAAGGGCGGCCAATTGGCGGGCGAGCTCGCGGTCCTTCTCGCGCCGGGCCGTGGAGATCAATTCGTCACGCGCTGCGACGAAATTCGCCGGCAGGAGCGCGTAGAGCTGCTCGACGACTACGGAGCGCGTCGGGTCATCGACGGGGCCACCGGCCGTGTCCGAGCCGTCCGTACCGGTCGACGGGCCGTCGACGACCGCGCCGGCGGCCTCGCCACCCGCATCGCCCGACGCCGGCGCCGACCGGCTCCCAGGCCGGCGGCCGGGGTCCTTGCGCGCTGCCACGCACGCATCGTGCCGCACGCGCAGGCCTGGCGGTCCAGGCCCCGACCCGGACGCGGGCCGAAGGAGCAGGCCCCGGACGCAAGAGCGCCGCGCCCCTCGACGTGCCTCGGGGGCACACCAGGTGACGCGGCGCGACACGCAGCTGTCGGGAGAGGGGGTCAGCCCTCCGCGCGAGGCTGCGGGACGCTGCCGAGCAGCGCCCGGACCTCGGTCTCGCGGTAGCGGCGGTGGCCGCCGAGGGTGCGGATCGAGGTGAGCTTGCCGGCCTTGGCCCAGCGCGTGACCGTCTTGGGGTCCACGCGGAACATCGTCGCCACCTCGGCGGGGGTGAGCAACGGCTCGGACTCGGGCGTGCGAGCGGACATCCACGACCTCCTGTTTCCACGAGCCGACTTGCTCGACCCGCTAGATAGATAGTGCGCGCCGCGACGGATGTCCGAAATGGCTCGTCCGGACTATTTCGAAGACTACGCGACGGGCTACCCCGATCGAGTGGCAACGGAGCGGTCCGCCCGACAAGGTCCCGCTAGTTCGCCCGCTCCAGGGCCGAGACCGCCTCCCAGCGCCGTTCCAGCCGGGCGTACGCGGTGGCGGCGGACGCCCCGTCACCGGCCGCCAGCTGCCCGAGCACCTCGGCGGCGTCGCGGGCGGAGTGGTCGTCGGTCAGGGCGTCCGGGGGCAGCAGGTCGACCAGGCCGCAGTAGTCCAGCTCCACCCAGCTGCGCGGGTGGAACTCCTCCAGCCAGCGTGCCACGTCCTCCACGTCGGCACAGAGGTCCAGGTCGGCCGGGAGCGCCACGGGGCCGTCCTCCCCCGGCTCCCAGCGCCCGGCGGGCTCATCGGCGCGCAGCGTCGCCGCCCAGAGCTCGTCCGAGGTCCTGCGCAGCGTGCGCAGCGCCCGGGCGGCCGAGCGACGGGCGGCGGCCATGGGCGTGCGGTAGCGCAGGAAGCGGTCGGGCTCGAGGCTCAGCTCGCGGTCGGCGTCGGCGACCAGGACCAGCCAGGCCAGCGGGACCTGCCACCCGGCGGTGCGCACGTGCGGGCGGACGTCGGGGTGGACGGTCCGCCACCGCGCGTGGTCCCGCTCGGCCTGCTCGAGCACGAGGGGCGGGACGAACGCCTCGACCAGCCGCTGCGGATAGCCCGCGCGCAGCTCGGCCAGCGCCTCCCAGGCCCGCAGCCGGGGCTGCTCGGGGCAGACGTGGACCAGGCCGGAGAGCACGAGGACGTGCGCCTCGTCGGACTCGCGCGCGGGGACGACCACCGGCGGGGTAGCGGCCAGACCGGCCAGCCGCAGGGAGCGCCCGTCCGCCCGGGCGGCCTCCCGGGCGTCTGCGCTGCGGTCGGCGTACGCCGCCCAGCGCGAGCGCTCCGGCTCGGCGAAGGCCGCGAGCGGCTCGTAGACGCGCAGTGCCGCCGTTCGGGGTAGGGCGGCGCGCACGCGGGCATCCTGCGCCGGGTTGGAGCGGCGCGCAAGGGGGGCGCGCGTGATGATCGACAGCTGATCGAGTCGCTTCCGGTGCGGGTCGCCCTGTACCGTGGGAGCCACGACAGAGACGCACCTGCTGGGGCCGCTCCGAGGGGCCGCCCCGCCATCGCATGAGGGGGTCGAGCCATGGGGCGTGGCCGCGCCAAGGCCAAGCAGACCAAGGTTGCCCGGGAGCTGAAGTACTCGAGCCCCAACACCGACTACGACGCCCTCCAGCGAGAGCTGACAGGTGGAACGTCCTCGGTTGTGAGCGCGCCGACTACTGCTGCGCCGGACGACGACGACACCGACGAGTTCGACGACGACCGCTGGTCGACCGCTCGCTGAGCACCGCTTCTCCCTGGCCCGGCCCCTTCGGGGGCTGGGCCGGTGGCGTTGTGGCCACGGACAGGCCTGCCAGTGCGTCCGTGACTGACCCGCACCCGCAGCCCGATTCCGCCGGCTCGGTCGTCCGAAACGCTGCCCATGTGACCTGCGTCCGCCGCCGGTGACGCGGTTCAGCGCGGTGAGGGCCGCAACCTGCGCGCGTGCCCGGGCCGATCCTTCTCGGCGCCACGTCGCGCGCTGAGAACGCCGGGACGTGCCGGCTGTGGCGCGTGCTCCCGCAGGCCAGGTTCAGGAGCGCGCGCCGGAGCGGGCCGCGTCGTCACCCTCGCGGGAGCGCGCCGCGCCGCCGCACAGCCGCGCGCGAGCGCGGCGCCGGCGGATCCGACCGCGTCGCGCGCGCGAGCGCGTCACCGGCTAGCCGGAACGCGTCAGGACGCGTACGCGCCGACGAGCTCGGCCCGGGGAGCGGCCGGCCCATGCGCCGCCACGACCTCACCGGCGACCCAGGCGGACACGCCGCGGTCGGCGAGCAGCGCCACTGCAGCGTCCGCCGACTCCGCCGGGAGCAGCGCGACCATGCCCACGCCGGCGTTGAGCGTGCGCTCGAGCTCGGGCTGGGCGACCCCGCCGACCTCGCCCACCAGCGCGAAGACGGGCGGCAGCGTCCACGTCGACCGGTCCACTCGCGCCGTCAGCCCCGCGGGCATGACGCGCGCGAGGTTGGCCGCCAGCCCACCACCGGTGATGTGGGAGTAGGCGTGCACGGGCAGCGCCCGGGCCAGCGCGAGGCAGTCCAGGGAGTAGATCCGGGTGGGCTCGAGCAGCTCCTCGCCCAGCGTGCGGCCGAGCTCGGCCACCTCCGCGTCGAGGCTCAGCCCGGCCCGCTGCCCGGCCTCGCCGAGCAGCACGTGGCGCACGAGGCTGTAGCCGTTGGAGTGCAGCCCGCTGGACGCGATGGCCACGACGGCGTCGCCGGCCCGCACCCGCTCGGCGCCGAGCAGGGCGTCCGCCTCGACCACGCCGGTCGCCGCGCCCGCCACGTCGTACTCGTCCGGGGACAGCAGCCCCGGGTGCTCGGCGGTCTCGCCTCCGAGCAGCGCGCAGCCGGCCAGCACGCAGCCGTCGGCGATGCCCTTGACGATGGCGGCGATGCGCTCGGGCACGACCTTGCCGCAGGCGATGTAGTCGGTCAGGAAGAGCGGCTCGGCCCCGCACACGACCAGGTCGTCGACGACCATCGCCACCAGGTCCAGCCCGATGGTGTCGTGCTTGTCCAGGCGCTGGGCGATGGCGACCTTGGTGCCGACGCCGTCGGTGCTGGTGGCCAGCAACGGCCGCTTGTACGACGCAAGCGCGCTCGCGTCGAACAGCCCGGCGAAGCCGCCGATGCCGCCCACGACCTCCGGGCGCTGCGCCCGGCCCACCGACTCGCGCATCAGCTCGACCGCGCGGTCGCCCGCGGCGATGTCGACGCCGGCCGCGGCATAGGTCGAGCCGCTGACGCCGTCCGGCCCTGTCGTGACGAGGTCGTCAGCCGTGCCGCTCACGGGCGCGTCAGCGCGTCGGCCGCGCCCCCGGGCAGGCCGACGGGCACGCCCTCGACATCGGTGCGCGCCGCAGTCGAGCCGTCGCCGTCCCGACGCACGCGGGACGCGAGCCCCTCGAGCAGGTGCTTGCCCAGGCCGGACTCCTCCGGCAGCGGCACGGGGTACTCCCCGGTGAAGCAGGCGGTGCAGAGCCGCTCGGGCGCCTGCTCGGACGCCGCGATCATGCCCTCGAGGGAGACGTAGGCGAGGGAGTCGGCGCCGATGGACTGGCGCACCTCGTCGATCGACAGCCCGTTCGCGACGAGCTCGGCCGGGCTGGCGAAGTCGATACCGTAGAAGCACGGCCACTTCACCGGCGGGCTGGAGATGCGCACGTGCACCTCTGCCGCGCCGGCCTCGCGCAGCATCCGCACGAGCGCGCGCTGGGTGTTGCCGCGCACGATCGAGTCGTCGACGACGACGAGGCGCTGGCCGGCGATGACCTCGCGCAGCGGGTTGAGCTTGAGCCGGATGCCGAGCTGGCGGATCGTCTGGCTGGGCTGGATGAACGTGCGGCCGACGTAGGAGTTCTTGACCAGGCCGACGCCGTAGGGGATGCCGCTGCCCTGGGCGTAGCCGATCGCGGCCGGGGTGCCGGACTCGGGGACCGGGATGACCAGGTCGGCCTCGACCGGCGCCTCCTTGGCCAGCTGCTTGCCGAGCGCCACGCGCGCCGCGTGCACGCTGCGGCCGGCAATGCGGGTGTCCGGGCGGGCGAGGTAGACGTACTCGAAGACGCAGCCCTTGGGCTCGGCGGGGGCGAAGCGCGAGGAGCGCAGGCCGTGCTCGTCGATGACCAGCAGCTCGCCGGGCTCGACCTCGCGGACCAGGCTCGCGCCGACGATGTCCAGCGCGGCGGTCTCGCTCGCGACGACCCAGCCGCGGTCCAGCCGGCCCAGCACGAGCGGCCGGATGCCCTGCGGGTCGCGGGCGGCGTACAGCGTGGTCTCGTCCATGAAGACGAGGGAGTACGCCCCGCGCAGCTGCGGGAAGACGCGCGCCGCCGCCTCCTCGAGGGAGAGGTCGGGGTCGGACGCGAGCATCGCCGCGATCAGATCGGTGTCGTTGGTGGCCGAGATCGCCGTCTCGGGCCGGCGCGGGTCGGCGTCCGGCTGGGGCAGCCCCGACACCACACGGGCGAGCTCGGCGGTGTTGGTCAGGTTGCCGTTGTGCGCGAGCGCCAGGTGCCCGTCGGCGGTCGACCGGAAGGTCGGCTGCGCGTTGGCCCAGGTGCTGCCGCCCGTCGTCGAGTAGCGCGTGTGCCCCACCGCCAGGTGGCCGCGCAGCGTCTCGAGGTCGGACTCCTTGAAGACCTGGGACACCAGGCCCATGTCCTTGAGCACCACGATGGAGGAGCCGGTGCTGACGGCGATGCCCGCCGACTCCTGCCCTCGGTGCTGCAGGGCGTAGAGCCCGAAGTACGCCAGCTTGGCGACCTCCTCGCCGGGGGCCCACACGCCGAAGACGCCGCAGGCGTCTTGCGGCCCCTTCTCCCCGGGGAGGAGGTCATGGCTCAACCGTCCGTCGCCACGACCCACCGCGCCAGTCTAGGGGCAGCGCGGCGGCCGGCCGACCGCGCGGGCGATCATTCGCCCGTGCGGCGCTCCAGCAGGACCGCCGCGAGCGCGCCGACGACGCCGCCGATCGTCGCGAAGAGCGCCCCGAGGTAGACCAGCGCCGTGCCGGCCCCGAACCCCTCGCCCGAGCGGACGAGGGCGAGCACGAAGGCCAGGGCCAGGCCGGCCAGGACGCCGGTCCAGATGAAGCGGGCGTAGCGGGGCGTACGCGGGACGGGGCTCACGGGACCGACGGTACGGCCTCCGGCAGGTCCCCTCCTCCCGGAGGGCGAGCCGGGCCCTCCGCCAGGACCAGGACCGGGGGTTCTCCCCACCCCCCTCCGGCAGGAGAGCCGGACCCGGAGTTCGGCGGTCAGCAGGAGAGACGCGGGCCCCTGCCGGGCGGAAGCGTTGAGGGCGTCCGCACGAGACCCACCCGCAGCCGCCGGACGCGGCCCGCGACCTTCTGGAGAGGCCCCCATGGAACGCACGACCTCGTCCCCCGCCGGCTCCGGCGGCGTCCCCGCGCAGCCCTCGCGGCGCGCCACCTCCGCCGTGCCGCGCGGCCGCGTGGCCCGGGTCGCCGCGTGGAGCGCGGCCCACCGCAAGACGGCGCTCGTGGCCTGGATCGTCTTCGTCGCGCTCGCCATCGTGCTCGGCGGTGCGGCCGGGACCAACACGCTGGAGGGCTCCGAGGACGGCAACGGGCAGTCCGCCCGCGTCGACGCCATCGTCGAGGGCACGTCCTTCGGCGAGCGCCCGACCGAGAGCCTGCTCGTGTCCGAGCCGGACGGCGGGCAGGTCGGCGCCGAGGCGGAGCAGGCCGCGGCCGCCCTCCGCTCGCGCGCCGGCGCGCTCTCCGAGGTGACCGAGGTCGAAGGGCCCATCCGCTCCCCTGACGGCACCACCCTGCTCGTCCGCGCCGTGCTCGCGGTCCCGGCCGACGCGGACTCCGAGCAGGTGGACGAGATCGCGCACGACGCGGTGCCCGCCGTCCAGGCCGTGACCGCCGCGGTGCAGGCCGACCACCCCGGCTTGCGGGTCGAGCAGGTCGGCGGGGCGTCGTTGGGCCGCGCCGCGGACGAGCTGATCGGCGAGGACTTCGAGCGGGCCGAGCTGACGAGCGTCCCGGTGACGCTGCTGATCCTCGTCGTCGTCTTCGGCGCCCTCGTCGCGGCCGCCGTGCCGGTGCTGCTGGCGCTCTCGGCGGTGGGGGCCGCGATCGGGCTGTCGGCGCTCGCGTCGCACATCGTCCCGGTGGGCGACCTGCTCTCCAGCGTCATCCTGCTCATCGGCATGGCCGTCGGCGTCGACTACTCGCTCTTCTACGTCCGGCGAGAGCGGGAGGAGCGGGCACGGGGAGCGAGCCCGCGCGACGCCATCGTCCGGGCCGCCGAGACGGCCGGCCACACCGTCGTCGTCTCCGGCATCGCCGTGATCGTCGCGATGTCCGGCCTCTTCCTCTCCGGCTCGGGGACGTTCGCCTCCTTCGGCATCGGGACGATCCTCGTCGTGGCCGTCGCGATGCTCGGCTCCGTCACCGTGCTCCCGGCCCTGCTGGCCCTGCTCGGGGACAAGCTCGACCGTCCGCGCATACCCTTCCTGCACAAGCGGGCGGGTCGCGCCGCTCGGATCGAGGCACGGCGTACTCGTGAATCCCGCTTCTGGGGTCTGCTGCTCCGCCCCGTCCTCGCCCACCCCAAGGCCGCTCTGGCGGCCGCCGGCGGCGCGCTCCTCGTACTGGCGATGCCCGTGCTCGGCCTGAAGCTCGGCAACACCGGCATGGAGGACCTGCCCCGCTCCGTGCCCGAGGTCCGGGCCTACGACCGGCTTGTCTCGGCCTTTCCCTCGGAGCACGACGCGCACACCGTCGTCGTTGCGAGCACCTCGGGCCAGCCGCTCGACCGAGCCTCGGTCTCTGCCGCGCTGAGCGACCTCGCCAGCACCGCGTCGCAGGAATCTGACTTCGCCTCTCTGGAGGCGGACGACCGACCGCAGGCCGAGTTCTCCCGGGACGGCGAGGTCGCGCGCATCGACGTCCCCATCAACGGCAGCTCTCAGGACCGCGAGGGCAAGGACACGCTCGAGGCGCTGCGCGACCGGCTCGGGCCGGCGAGCCTGGACAGCCTGCCCGGGACGACGTGGGGAGTCACCGGCGACGCCGCCTGGACGGTCGACTTCATCGAGGTGCTCAAGGAGCGGCTGCCGATCGTGCTGGTGTTCGTGCTGGCCCTGACCTTCCTCGTGCTCGTGGCGAGCTTCCGGGCGCCTGTCGTGGCGGCCGTCGCGATCGGGCTCAACCTGCTCTCGGTCGGGGCGGCGTACGGCGTGCTCGTCCTCGTCTTCCAGAACACCTGGGCCGAGGGGCTCCTCGACTTCCGGTCGAACGGGTCGGTCGTCTCCTGGCTGCCGCTGTTCTCCTTCGTGATCCTCTTCGGCCTCTCGATGGACTACACGGTGCTCGTCGTCAGCCGCGTGCGCGAGGCCCTGCAGCACGGCGCCTCACCGCAGGAGGCGGTCCGCACCGGCATCGTCCGCACGGCCGGGGTCGTCACCAGCGCGGCCGCCATCATGATCGCGGTGTTCGCGATCTTCGGCACGCTGCACCTGCTCGAGTTCAAGCAGCTCGGGATCGGCCTGGCGGCGGCCATCCTGCTCGACGCCACGGTCGTCCGCGCGGTCCTGCTCCCGGCCGCGCTCGCCCTGCTCGGGGACCGCGCGTGGGGCGGCCCGCGCTGGCTGGGCGCCAAGCCCGTCGCCCCGCGGCCTCCCGCCGGTGGCGCCGAGCGCGAGCCGGAGCTGGTGCCGGCGGGCGCCTGACCGCCCCCCACGCCCCTGACCCCCGCGCTGATCATGCACATGTGGCGAGTTGCCCACAGGCCCCGAAGGCTGTGGACAACTCGCCACCTGTGCATGATCGCGCCCGAGGTGGGGGTCACAGATGTCGAAGGCACCCGGACGTGGGGTCAGAGCAGCGGGAGGTACGCCCCGAGGTCGCTGCGCTCCCCGCTCGCGGACACCGCCCCGCCGGCCACGGCGTCCGCCCACGCGAGGCGCCCGGTGGCGAGCGCGACCCACGTCCGGGCGTCGGTCTCGACGACGTTCGGCGGGGTGCCCCGCGTGTGTCGCGGGCCCTCCACCGCCTGCACCGCACCGTACGGCGGGACGCGGACCTCGACGGTGCGGCCGGGGGCGCGGGAGGCGAGCTCCTCGAGGAGGAAGCGCGTGGCCACCTTCAGGTCGGCGGGCGTGGGCTGCTCGGCGGCGAGCACACGGTCGACGGCGGCTCGCCCGGCGTCGGGGTCGGTACGTCGGCGCGGCGGCACGGCGAACGAGGCTACGCGCCGCCCCGGCGCCCGCGCCCCGGCACCCGCCCCAGCGGCAGCGGCAGCGATCCGATGAACGTGAACGGCAGTGCGGCCGCCAAGACCACGCATCCGACGTGACACGCGACGCGCGCCCCCCGCCGGCGCGCGACGCCTTGACGGGCGCCACCGGTCCTCGTACGTTTGTTGAGAGTTCAACTGTCAGGAGGCACCGTGACCGCGACGACCGTGCCGCAGCAGGGCCCGTCCGGCCCGATGCCTGCGCTCTACCTCGGCCACGGAGCGCCACCGCTCCTCGACGACGCACTCTGGTGCAGCCAGCTCGCGGGCTGGGCGGCGGACCTGCCGCGTCCGGCGGCGATCCTGATCGTCTCCGCGCACTGGGAGTCCGCGCCGCTGAGCCTCAGCGCCACGGCGGCCGGCACGCCGCTCGTCTACGACTTCGGCGGCTTCGACGCGAAGTACTACCGCATGACGTACGCGACGCCCGACGCGAGCGCGTTGGCGCAGCGGGTCGCGGCGGCGATGCCGGACACCGTGCCCGTCCACCAGCACACGGACCGCGGCCTCGACCACGGCGCCTGGGTGCCGCTCAAGGTCATGTTTCCGGATGCAGGCATTCCTGTTCTGCAGATGTCGCTGCCGACGCTCGAGCCGGAGCGGCTGCTCGAGCTCGGCCGTCGGCTGCGCCCGCTGCGGGACGAGGGCGTCCTGGTCGTCGGGTCCGGCTTTCTGACGCACGGCCTGCCGTTCCTGCGCGACTGGCGGGTGGACGCGCCCGCGCCCAGCTGGTCCGCTGAGTTCGACGCGTGGGCGGCCGAGGCCCTCGCCCGGGGCGACGTCGACGAGCTTGCCGCCTTCCGCGACCGCGCTCCGGGGATGCCCTACGCCCACCCCACGGTGGAGCACTTCGCGCCGTTGTTCGTGACACTGGGCGCAGCGGCTGCGGCGGACGAGGCCCCGCGCACCACGGTCGAGGGCTACTTCCTCGGCCTCGCGAAGCGGTCGTTCCAGGTCGCCTGAGAGGCGTCGAGCGCTGCCGGGCGGGGAGAATTGCCGCCCGCACGGGGGTCAGCCAGTAGTCGTGGCTGCTGCCACGGCCACAACCACAGGCTGACTCCGCAGACACCGCCCAGCAACGCCCGGAGCCGGACTCGCTTTCGCCGGTGCACTGCGGCCGGGAACGCCGCAGGGCGCCACCGCGGTCGCGGTGGCGCCCTGCGGACGCGGAGGTCAGATGCGGAAGCGGGAGACCGCCGTCTGCAGCTCGCCCGACAGCCGGGACAGGCCGGCGGCGGCGTCGCGGGTCGACTCGACCGTCGTGGACGTCGTCTCGGTCGCCGCCGCCACGCCGCCGACGCTGCGCGCGATCTGCGTCGTGCCGTTCGCCGCCTCGGCGATGCTGCGGCTCATCTCGCTCGTGGTCGCGTTCTGCTCCTCGACCGCCGACGCGATCGTCGCCTGGTAGTCGTTGACCTGCGCGATGATCGCGCTGATCTCCTCGATCGCGGAGACGGCGCCGTGGGTGTCGGCCTGGATGGCCTCGACCCGCCGGGAGATGTCCTCGGTCGCACGGGCGGTCTCCTGCGCGAGGTCCTTGACCTCGTTGGCGACGACGGCGAAGCCCTT
Source organism: Motilibacter deserti (assembly GCF_011250635.1). GTDB lineage: Bacteria > Actinomycetota > Actinomycetes > Motilibacterales > Motilibacteraceae > Motilibacter_A > Motilibacter_A deserti. Next base: position 57 of record NZ_JAANNP010000007.1, on the reverse strand, counting down.
GCCGGCCTCGCCCGCCCGGGCGGCCTCGATGGTGGCGTTGAGCGCGAGCAGGTTGGT
>NZ_JAANNP010000116.1 GCF_011250635.1 Motilibacter deserti | reverse complement strand
CATCGCGTCGAGGACCTCGCCGAAGCCCGCCGCCTCGGCGACCGCGGCCACCGCCTCGGAGACCCCGATGCCGTCCTCGCCGGCCAGCCGCAGCAGCTCCTCGGACGGGGTGCCTGCGTCGGCGACGACCTCGGAGTCCCCGGACGGCTCGGAGTCCTCGTCGACCTCCGGGTCCAGCCCGAGGGCCGGGCCGTAGGGCGAGGCGGCAGCGGCCGCGGCGTCGGAGACGAAGACCCGCGTGTCGTCCCCGTCGTCGACGCGGGCGAGGGCGAACCACTCGTCCTCGTGCTCGAGCAGGAGCAGCGCGTGGGCGTCGCCGCCGGAGGCGAGGCGCACCGCCTGGGTGAGGCTCTCGACGTCCTCGTGACCCTCGACGTCGACGTCGCGCGCGCGCCACGTCCCGCCACCGTTGCGCGAGAGCAGGGCGGTGAAGTACGACAAGGCTGTTCCCTCCCGGAAAGAGCTGGACGTACCAAGACGTGTCCCGCTCGCGGGGCCGGAAACCCGACCCGGAGGGCTTAGAGCAGCACAGCGCGCAGCGAGCGGGCGAACTGGGGCCCGAAGCCGAGCCGGTCGGCCATCCGACGGCACACCTCGTCCGGATAGAGGTCGAAGTCCTCGCACAGGTCGCGGACCTCCTCCGCCGGCAGGCCGAGGTCGGCGAAGATCGCGAGGTCGCCGGCGGGGCGCGCCTCGTCGTCCTCGGGCACGGGGACCCCCAGGGTGTCGAGCACCTCGCGGGCGATCGGCCACTCCACCGCGGCGGTCGCGTCCGAGATCAGCAGGCGGGTACGGCCCGCCACGATGCGCGCGGCGACGAAGAAGTCGTCGTCCACGGCCACGAACGCGAGCGGCCCGGCGTCCGGCGGGCGCTGGCGCAGCGTCGCGAGCAGGGCGCAGAGGTCGCCGGCGGCCCGTCCCGGCAGCGGGGCGACCTGCCACACGCCCTCGTCCCGGTGCGCCGCCACCGCGAAGTCCCCGCCGCCGTCGGGCACGTCGTCGGCGTCCAGCCTGATGCCCGGGTGCGCGTCAACGTCCGACATGGAGTCCTCCGGCGTACGAGAGACGACAGCGGTCCTGCGGCGGACGGGGACGAACCCCGCCTCTTCCGGCATTGTGACACCGGACACCCTCCCCCGCAGAGCGCGTCGGCTCGCCCTCCCTGTCGGCCACGTGCGCCCTGTCGCTAGCCTCCGCGCATGCGCACGCACGTCGTCGACCACCCGCTGGTAGCGCACAAGCTCACCGTGCTGCGCGACCGCGAGACCACCTCGCCGACCTTCCGGCTGCTCACGGACGAGCTCGTGACCCTGCTCGCCTACGAGGCGACCCGCGAGGTCGGCGTCGTCCCGCTCGACATCGAGACCCCCGTGACCGCGACCACCGGCGTCACCATGTCGACGCCGAAGCCGCTGGTCGTCCCCATCCTGCGGGCCGGGCTCGGGATGCTCGACGGCATGATGCGGCTGCTGCCGACGGCCGAGGTCGGCTTCCTGGGCATGGTGCGCGACGAGGGCACCCTGCTCGCGTCGACGTACGCGACCCGGCTGCCGGAGGACCTCGGCGGCCGCCAGTGCTTCGTGCTCGACCCCATGCTGGCCACGGGCGGGACGCTCGCCGCGGCCGTCCACCTGCTCGCCGAGCGCGGCGCGGGGTCGGTCGTCTGCATCTGCCTGCTCGCGGCGCCGGAGGGCGTGGCGCACCTGGAGAGCGAGCTCGGCGGGCTCGACACCCCGGTCACCGTGGTGACCGCGGCGCTGGACGAGCGGCTCAACGACAAGGGCTACATCGTGCCGGGCCTCGGCGACGCCGGCGACCGGCTCTACGGCATCGCCTGACCAGCCCCCGGCTCGGGCCAGTGCCCGGGCCTGACGCGCGCCCGATACGGACAACAGCGAGACAGCAGAAGGTGGGCCGCGTGGCGCTCTGGACCGTGCACGGCGACGGCAAGCACGTCGCAGCAGGAGACGTCGTCGCGCCGGACGAGCGGCTCGACTGGCTGCGCACGACCGGCATCGGTGCTCAGCACGTCGTGGCGATGTTCGGTGCGACGTTCCTCGTCCCGCTGCTGACCGGGTTCCCGCCGGCGACGACGCTGCTCTTCTCCGGGCTGGGCACGCTGCTCTTCCTCGTCATCACGGGCAACCGGCTGCCGAGCTACCTCGGGTCGAGCTTCGCCTTCATCGCGCCCGTCACGGCGTCCAAGGCCGACGGCGGCGTCCCGGAGGCGCTCGGCGGCATCGTCCTCGCAGGCGTCGGCCTCGCGGTCGTCGGCATGGTGGTGCAGGTCGTCGGCTCGCGCTGGGTGGACGTCGTCATGCCGCCCGTGGTCACGGGCGCGATCGTCGCGCTCATCGGGCTCAACCTCGCGCCCACCGCCAAGAACAGCTTCGAGGCGGCGCCGGTCACCGCGTTCGTGACCCTGCTCGCCGTGCTGCTGCTCGGCGTGCTCTTCCGCGGGCTGCTCGGGCGGCTGTCGATCTTCCTCGGCGTCCTCGTCGGGTACGCGGTGGCGGCGGTCCGCGGCGAGCTCGACTTCGACCCGGTTCGGGCCGCGGACTGGGTCGGCCTCCCCGACCTCACGGCCCCGCACTTCTCCTTCTCCGTCGTCGGCCTCTTCCTGCCGGTCGTGCTCGTGCTCGTCGCGGAGAACGTCGGCCACGTCAAGGCGGTCGCCGCGATGACCGGCCGGCCCATGGACGACGTGGTCGGCCGCGCCCTCATCGGCGACGGCGCCGCCACCGCGCTCGCCGGAGTGGGCGGCGGGTCGGCCACCACGACGTACGCGGAGAACATCGGTGTCATGGCGGCGACGCGCGTCTACTCGACCGCGGCGTACTGGATCGCCGGCGTCATCGCGGTCCTGCTCAGCCTCTCGCCGAAGTTCGGGGCGCTCATCGCGACGATCCCGGCCGGCGTGCTCGGCGGCGCAACTACCGTGCTCTACGGCCTGATCGGCATCCTGGGCGCCCGCATCTGGGTCGAGGCCCGGGTCGACTTCAAGGACCCGGCCAACCTCTTCACCGCCGCCGTCGCGCTCGTCGTGGGTATCGCCGACTACACCTGGACGCTCGGCGACGTCACCCTCGGCGGCATCGCGCTCGGCTCGCTCGGGGCCGTGGCCGCCTTCCACGTCCTGACGTTCCTCGGCCGGCGTACCGGCACGGCCGGGTACGCAGGTGGCGGCGGGCACACTGCCGCGGAGACCGCGCCCACCACCCGCCCGCCCTCGGCTTCCGGCACGCACTGACGGGGTAGGCCTCGCGCATGGTCACCGTCGAGCGCTTCACCCCTGCGTCGCCGGCAGCGGTCTGGGCCGTGCTGGCCGACGGCTGGGCGTACGCCAACTGGGTCGTCGGCACCTCCTCGATCCGCGACGTCGACCCCGGCTGGCCCGAGGAGGGCGCCCGCATCCACCACAGCGTCGGCGCGTGGCCGCTGACCATCGACGACACGACCCACAGCCAGAAGTGCGAGCCCGGCCGGCTGCTGAAGCTGCGCGCCCGGGGCTGGCCGCTCGGCGAGGCCGACGTCGAGGTCGAGCTCGTGCCCGACGCGGCCGGCACCCGCATCGTCATGCGCGAGGACGCGGCGCAGGGCCCCGGCCGCTTCGTCCCGGCGCCGATCCGCTGGGCCAGCATCGTGCCGCGCAACAAGGAGTCGCTGCGCCGCCTCGCGCGGCTCGCGGAGAACCGCGGCGCCTACTCCTGAGCCCGCTCAGGCTCCCGCGGGGCGGGCCCGGTCCGTGAGCAGCCGGGCGGCGAGCCCGGCGAGCACCCCGCCCATGAGGTAGCGCTGCGCCCGCAGCCACCCGGGCCGGGCGCGCAGCAGCATCGACATCCGGGCCGCCGAGAGCACGATCAGCACGTCCACGGTCAGCGCCACGCCGACCTGCACGGCCCCGAGGACCAGGCTCTGCGCCCACACCGCGCCGGCCGCGGGTTCGACGAACTGCGGGAGCAGCGAGACGTAGAGCACCGCGATCTTGGGATTGAGCAGGTTCGTCAGCAGGCCCATCGCGAACAGCCGCCGAGGCGGGTCGGGTGGCAACGGCGCCGGGGCGAAGACCGACGTGCCGCCCGGCTTCAGCGCCTTCCACGCCAGCCACAGCAGGTAAGCCGCACCCGCGACCCGGAGCAGGGTGTACGCCGTGGGCACGGTCGCGAACACGGTGGCCAGGCCGGCGGCGGCGGCCACGACGTACACGAAGAACCCGGCGGCGACGCCGGCGAGCGAGACGAGGCCCGCGCGGCGGCCCTGCAGGACCGAGCGCGAGACGAGGTAGACCATGTTGGGACCCGGGGTGAGCACCAGGCCGAGGGCGACGAGCGCGATGCCGAGGACCGCGCCGGTGCTGACCACGAGCCCTCCCTACGCCGCTGGCCCCGCGAGCATGGCAGGGGCGGCACGGGCCACGCACCCGCTTTTGCGCCCGCTCACCTCACTCCGGCTGGGTCGCGGCCTGGTCGCGCTCGGAGCGCTCTCCCGCCCGGGCGTCGAACGCCCGCGCCAGCTCGCGCACGGTGTCGCTGTGCCGCAACGACTCCTCCGCCAGCCGCAGCATCCGCTCGTCGCCGCGCTGGCGAGCCACTGCGCGCAGTCCGGTCGCGTCCGCGGACAGCGCGTTCACCGCGGCCCACAACGAGCGGCGGACGGCGTCGAGCCGCTCGGCCTCGAGCGCTTCGCCGGCGAAGGCATGCCCGACGGCGCACGTCATACCCTCGTCCGTCGGATGCAGCGGGCCGGTGCACACCGGGCACGCTCCGTCGGACATGCAAGCCCCCAGTTCGTCGTCGTGACCGGCCCGATGGGCAGGTGCGGGGAGTCTATGCCCGCAGGGCTACTACTGCGTCACCGCACGTAGCCGAGCTACCAGAGCGGGCGGCCGAGGAACGCAGGCAGCTGGTCGGCAGGAACGGCGGGGCTGAAGAGGTAGCCCTGTGCCCGGTCGCATCCGAGCCGCAGCAGGGCGTCGACCTGCTCGGTGCGCTCCACGCCCTCCGCCACCGTGCTCAGCCGCAGCCCCTGGGCCAGGCCGATGACCGCGCTGACGATCTCACCGCCGGGCTCCTCGCGCGCCAGCGCGGCGACGAAGGACCGGTCCGCCT
>NZ_JAANNP010000085.1 GCF_011250635.1 Motilibacter deserti | reverse complement strand
CTGGCCAGGCCCGAGCCGTCCGTCCATAGAACAAGTAGCCGATGGTGTGTTCTGGCCGGCGTGCTGGCGTGTCCGCAGCCCCATCTCCAGGGCGTCGAGGGCGAGGTCGGTGCGCAGGCTCTTCGACAGCTGCCACCCGACCACGCGGCGGTAGTAGACGTCGATGACGAAGGCGGCGTAGACCCAGGTCGGCGTCGACGCCCCGTGTTCGCTTGGGGTTGTCGTCGGGCACCCACGCGGCTGTGTATGGCGCGGCGCTCACCTGCGAGACGGTAGAGGTCGCCACCCACAGGCCGCGGCGACCGGGCGGCGACGTCTCGCCGTCCAGCCAAGCCGACTCGACGATTCTCTTACCCTCCTGCCATCGGAGTGGCGTACCAAGTCGAAGTGGCGGCGGTGCGGCGTGCCCGGTGTGCGCTGATAGCTCTCGACCCACGCAAGGGGCAGCGTCTGCGGTGACGTTGTCCTGGCGTGGGGAGGTTGGCCGTGGGGTCGTTGTTGCAGAGGTCGTTGCCGACGGCGACGCTCGTCGTGGCGATTGACCCGGGCAAGGCGCAGCACCGGGTGTGGTTGAGCACCGACGAGGCCGGGCTCGTCGGTGAGCCGCTGTCGCTACCGGTGCTGCGCCCGGGGTTGGAGGAGTTGGACCGTCTGGTCCGTGAGCACGCCGGCGCATCGGGCGCGTTGTTCGCGGTCGAGGCGACGGGGGCGTTGCACCGGTCCTGGGTCGTTGAGCTCAACCGGCGGTTCCCTGACTGCGTGCGCGTCTTCGCCCCATCGGAGACCGCCGCGGCACGGGCTCAGCTCGGCTCACGCCGGTTCAAGACCGACGACCGCGACTGCGCCGCCCTGACCTATTTGGCCCGGCAGGGTTACGGCCGCTCCGTCCCGGCCGACGTGCACGAGGCGCTGCAGTCCGCGGTTCGACACCGCCGGTCGCTCGTCGCCGAGCGCAAGGCGGCCCAGCAACGGCTGCACGACCAGGTGAACGCTCTCTGCCCCGGCCTGTCCGCACCGCCCGGACACGGGCGCAAGCTCGACCTGTTCGGCGTCACCGGCCAAGCGGTGCTGGACTGTCTGCTCGAGTTCGAAGGGCGGCCCGCCGCGGCCCGATCGCTCGTGGCGCGCGCGTTGGGGCGGCTGACCCGCGCCGACGCGCAGTTTTGGGCCGCGCGTTGGAAGGACTGCCTCCCGCCCTCGGCCGACGTCGCTGCGCGCATCGATCGGCTCGGCCGCAGCGTCGAGCGCTGGCGGGCCCTCTGCGCGGACATCGAGCTGGTCGACACCGACATCGCGGTCCTGCTCGCCGGAACCGAGGGCCAGGTCCTGACCACCCTTCCCGGGGTCAAGACCGCCCGAGCCGGCGCCTTCGCCGCGTTCAGCATGCCGATCGCACGGTTCCCGAGCGCTGAGCACCTCTACTCGGCCACCGGGCTCGTGCCGGGCAGCTACGAGTCCTCGAGCATCACTCGCCGCCCCGGCATCAGCCGCCAAGGCCTGCCCGAGCACCGCGACGCGCTGATGAACATCGCCTGGGGCCTGTCGCAGTACTGCCCGCCGTTCATCCAACGACGAGAGGAGCTGCAGGCGCGGAAGATGAAGCCGATGCAGGCCCGGGTCGTGCTGGCCCGGCACGCCTGCCGGCTCGCCTTCCGCATGATGCGCACCCAGGAAGAGTTCGACGAGCAGCGCTACCGTGAGAACCGGCACCAGCCCGGGCGGTGACGGCGCGTGCGCTATGCCGCACGACGGCGCAACCTAGCTTGCCGCCCGCCCGGCCTGGGGCCCCTCCACGGCGAACACGAAAGCCTGCCGCCCGACGGCGCCTAATCAGCCTGCCGACACCCGGGCCCCAACGCCGAGCTCACAACCAGCGCACGCAGCAAGGTCCTCAGCGTCCACACGCCGAGGGCCTAATGCCGCATGCCTGCCCGCACACTTGACTCGCGGCGCGAAAGCTAGTGCAGGGCGAGTTGGAGGGCGGGGGCCAGCTGGTCCGGTGTGCAGAGCAGGACCTCGCTGCCCGCGGCCGGCTCGAGCCCCGCTCCCCAGACGACCCCGAGGCCGTAGGGCTGCGGGTTCGGGGCCAGGGCCTGCCCGAACTCCCGCCGGTAGCCCAGCAGGTCCGCCAGGGCCGCCCGGGCGGCGCCCTCGGCGTCGTCCTGGTACAGCTTGCACTCGATCAGCAGCCAGCGCCGAGGGCCTGCGGTGCCAGCCCATTCGAGGACGATGTCGGGGCGGCGGGCGCTGGCGCCGGGGATGCCGTGCTGGTGCAGCGTCTGCTGGTAGCGGGATGAGGAAGCCAAGCCGGGCGGCACAGACTGGTAGTGCAGGGTGAGCGTGCGGCCGTCGGCGTGGCGGGCGTGCACGCGCAGGGCGCCCTGGAAGGTGGTGAACGGCTCCGTGCGCCAGCCTTGCGCAGCGAGGGCCTCGAGGACGCTGAAGGTGGTCAGCAGCTCGAAGAGCGTCGGGTTGCTGGCGGTGACCAGGGCGGTCTGCTCGACGGCCTCGCGTACCGCGGTGCGGTCGAGGTCCTCGACCATCTGGCGCATCCGCTCGTAGGCGCGCACTGCCGGGGCGTAGCGGACGGCGAAGCGGCCGAACGCGACGGCTGCGGCTGTGCGGGGCGTGGGCGGCACGCGCTGCACCTGGCGCAGCGCGTGGTGCTGCTGCCAGTACTCCGCGCTGGCGTGCCGCTCGGCGATCCGGGCAGCGGGCGCGCCCGGGCGCCCGTCAGCTGGCCAGCCGCTGTCGGCGCCGGCGTGCACGATGCCGTCGATGACGTGCGCGAGCAGCTCATTCTCGCGGGTCTGGTAGGCGCGGCGCGGCGGGGCGGTGACGTGGAGCTGGCCCGATCCGGAGGCTGCGCGCAGCGCGTAGGTGCGGCCCCACTGGACGGGGCCGAGGAGGCGCTCGTGTGACACCTCTTCGGCGGGGGTGATGGCCGGGCGCAGGCGGCGGGTGAGGCTGGGCATGGCGTCGATCAGCTCCCCGGCCTCGGCGCAGAGCAGGAAATGGCGGTTGCCCAGCTGCTGGATGTCGGAGGCTGCCCACCCGAGCAGGGCTGCTGCGTCGAGGACGCCGGGGTCGCTGTACGCGACCGCTGGGGAGACGTAGGACCAGATCCGGTCGCGAACTTGCCGGATACGGTCGGGGCGCTCCCAGGGGGGCGTTCTCACAGCTCAAGGGCTGCAGGGCCGTCGGCCGCCTGGCCGGTACGGGGGGCGGTGTCGGGGTTGACGCCAAGCACGGTGTGCAGGGTGCGGCGCACGGCTCCCTTGTGCTCGCTACCGACCAGCTGGGCGACGAGGGTGTAGAGCTGACGGACGGTGGCCTGGTCGGCCCCTTCGAGCTGGGGGAGCAGGAAGCTGTAGAAGAGCTGGTAGGTGAGCTCTTGGGCGCTTCCCGCAGTGCCGCGCGTGTACTGGGCGGCGAAGCGGGCCATGTCGAGGTAGGTGGCGGGGCCGATCTCGCGCAGCGTGCGGACCCCGAGCAGCCCGTCGAGCACGGTGGAGCACTGGGCCGCCGCCTCGGCGGGCAGGTCGGTGAGGTGGCGCTGCCAGAGCTGGCGGTAGTGGGTGTCACTGGGGGCGGGGACTTCGACGAAGGCGAAGCGGCGCATGAGGGCGAAGGACATCTCGAACAGCAGGGACTTGTCGAAGACGTTCATCGTGGCGATGATCCGCCAGTCAGCGGGCACCGCGACGGTGTCGTAGGCGCCCGGGTCGTAGCTGCCGGACTGGGCTTCAGGGGTGATGACGACGGGGTTGCCCGAGTGGGCGCCCTGGTACGGGAGCACGACGGACTGGCCGGACAGTACGGTGAACATCTGGCCGAGGGCGCGGTCGAAGTTCGCGCGGTTGAGCTCGTCGATGATGAGCCAGCGGCGCTCCCGCAGGGCGCTGAGCAGGATCCCTTCACGGAACTGGAGCCCGGGGCCGTCGGTGCGGGGGCGCAGCCCGCCGATGGTCTCGTAGGTGGTCCAGTCCGCTGTCGCCGTGGTCGGCACATACCCGGCGGCCAGGCCCGCTGCCTGGGCTAGCTGTGCGGTGAGCTCGGCGAGCGTGGTCTTCGCGGTGCCAGGCGGCCCGGTGAGGATGAGGTGCTTGCCGCTGGCCAGGGCGGCGACGACCGCCCGGTACACGGGCAGGTCGATCAGCAGGCCGGCGTCGCGCGCGCGGCGCTCAAGCGTCTCTGCGTCGAACCGGGGCGCGTCGGGTATTGGGCTCTCGTTCTGTGCAGGCTCGTCGAGGTCCTCGAGCGCGGGAGTGCCTTCGCCGGGGGGGTAGCAGTGGTCGAACAGCGGCGCGACGGCGGCGAGGAGCTCAGCGAGCTCCTCTGCGATGCCCGGGCCGGCGTCCTGCAGCTCCTGCGGGCTGAGGTTGCGCGAGATGCCAGCGCCGTTGCCCTCGGGGCTGGCCGCGTGCGCCAGCCAGGCATCGAGGGTGTCGAAGTCGGCGTTCGCGTCCTCGCGCCACCGGTGGCGGAACGTGTAGCCGGGGGGCAGCGCCGCCGTGAGCTGCTCGCGCTCAGCCGCGCCGAACCCGGCGAGGCGTCCCTTGAGTCGGGTGAGCTCACGCTCAGCCGCTTGGCGCTGCTCGTCCTTGAGCGCCGACGTCCCGGCGCCGAGGCAGGCGGTGACCTCGGCGCCGTTCTCCGAGACGATGATGGCGACCTGCAGGGCGTAGGACTTGTTGCCGGCCCGCTCGGGAAAGACGCACGACCACAGGTCGCGGACCGTGCGCCCGTTGGCCGAGTACAGGCTCGCGTGGGCCTTGAGCTCGGTGTGCACGGGCGCGGTGGCGGCCAGCCACTGCGCGAGTCGCTGCAGGCGCAGCCGGAGCTCCTGGAACGCCTCTTTGTCTCCTGGCTCGAGGTTTTCTTCCTTGAACGGCACCTTGTCCGGGTAGCGGGAGAACAGGGCGCAGTCGCCGGCGGTCAGCGCGGGCACGGCAGGGGCGTGCGCGGGCTGGCTGACCTGAAAGCCGAGCGCGGTCAGCCGACCTACTGTGGCGGCCCCGCCGCTGAACTGGTGGGGAAGTAGCGGCCCTTCGTGCGGCACGGCAAAGCCGTGCGCTGCGCCAAGCAGGGCCTTGGAGTCGTGCTCGTTACCCTCGTCATCGACCACGACATGAGTCCGCGAACGGGCGAAGCCATAGCGGTCGAGGAAGGCGTCCCGCCCGAGGGACCGCGCTTCGCCGATGGCCTGTAGAACCGCGTCGCGGTCAATGTCTGCAATTGCCACAAGCGCCTACCTTAAGTCGATGGGCGCAGGGGCGGGAGCGAAGCGCTGAAGTCGAGGCCGGCGGGGAAGCCGGGCCGGGCGGGACGCTGGGCGGAGGCTCGTACTGCCGGGCCGACTCCTGGCGGAGCAGGTGATGATCCCTATGCCGGGCCTGACCACACCGTTCTGATCGCCGCGTGCTCAGCCGTGCCCAGCGCCACGTGAAGGGCAGGGGCAGGGCTACTTTGAGCGGCTAGCGCGGCCTGGCGAGCCGCTCGGGCTGACGGGACTGTCCTACCTGGTAGCGGCCCCGGCAGCCCTGCGTGGGGGACAGGCGGCGGGAGTTGGTCAGGAGCGGCCCGCAGTGTCGGACGACCAAGTCGCTCTGCTGGCCGAGTACACGACGAGGTTGCCGTCCTTCTGGGCCACAAAGGTGCCGCTGCCGCGGCCGCCGGCCCCTCTCGCCCAGGTCGGCTTGCGCGCGTCGGTGTAGCCGGCCAGGTTCCCGTCCTTTGCATGACGAGCATGTCGGTGGCCGTCGGGTTCGCCCCGCACGCGGGGCGCCCGGTCGGGCCTTACAGCACGATGTTGCCGCCGCCCTGCAGCCAGAAGGTGTAGCGCCCGTCGGCGGACGTCAGGGACACGTTGCGCCGGGGCACCCGGTCGACGCCCATCGCGGCTGAACCGCCCCCGGTCTGGTGGAGGCGCTGAAGCCACGGGAGAGTGGGTCAGTGCCAGCACCGAGGAAGTACCCGGACGAGCTGCGTGAGCGGGCCGTGCGGATGGTGTTCGAGATGCGCGAGCAGTCCGGTCAGCGGACCGGGGCCATCGCTAGGGTCGGCGAGCAGCTCGGGATCAACCCCGAGACACTGCGCAACTGGGTGAACCAGGCCGAGGTCGACACGGGGCAGAAGCCGGGCACCTCGTCCGAGGATCGGCAGCGGATCGCCGAGCTCGAGCGCGAGGTCCGCGAGCTGCGCCGGGCGAACGCGATCTTGAAGTCGGCGTCGGCTTTCTTCGCGGCGGAGCTCGACCGCCCACAGCAGCGCTGACCACGTTCATCGACCAGCACCGTGAGGAGTTCGGAGTCGAGCCGATCTGCTCCACGCTGACCGAGGCCGGCGTGGCGATCGCTCCGAGCACCTACTACGCGGCGAAGGCCCGCCCGCGCTCGGCCCGCGCCGTGCGCGACGCCGCGGTCGCGGGCGAGATTGCCCGGGTGCATGCGGAGAACTTCGGCGTGTACGGCGTGCGCAAGGTCTACCGGCAGCTCGCCCGTGAGGGCGGCGTCGACGGCGCCGCTGTGCCGCGCTGCCAGGTGGCCCGGCTGATGCGCCAGCTCGGCCTGGCCGGCGCGGTCCGCGGGAAGGTCAAGCGGACCACCATCCCGGCCGCGCTGGATGAGCGCCCCGAGGACCTGGTCGAGCGCAGGTTCCGGGCGCCGGCCCCGGACCGGCTCTGGGTAGCGGACCTGACCTACGTCGCGACGTGGTCCGGGTTCGTCTACGTCGCGTTCGTCATGGACGTCTACTCCCGGCGCATCGTCGGCTGGCGCTGCTCCACCTCGCTGCGCGCGGACCTCGCGCTCGACGCGCTCGAGCAAGGGCTGTGGCAGCGGGCGCGCGACGCCCACGACGTCACCGGCTTGATCCATCACAGCGACCGCGGAGTGCAGTACGTCGCCATCCGCTACACCGAGCGCCTCGGCGAAGCTGGCGCGGTCCGGTCGGTCGGGAGCAAGGGCGACTCCTACGACAACGCCGCCGCGGAGTCGCTGAACGGGCTGTTCAAGACCGAGCTGATCCGCCGCCGCGCCCCATGGCGGGGCCTCGACGACGTCGAGCTCGCCACCCTGGAGTGGGTCGACTGGTACAACCACCGCCGCCTGCACAGCGCCTGCGGAGACGTTCCACCCGTCGAATACGAGCACAGCTACTACCGTCAGAACGCCGGCCTCACCGAGGACCAACCGGCAACCGCCAGCCTCCACTGAACCCGGGGCGGTTCAGGCCTACCTGCCCTTCTGGTTGGGCAGCCGACCCAGGGTGGACGCCTGCAGGAGGCCCGGGCCTGTGCGGCCCGGCGCCCTTGAGGCAGTTTCAGGTACCGTCCGGGATCCAGAGCCGCCGCAAGTCCGGGATGACAAGGCACCGCGGTCTTCTGCGCCTTGGTGTCGCGGTCCCCCTGCGCGGGGTGGCTGGCGTAGCAGCGGGGTTGACCGGGCACTCGCAGACCTGCGTGAGGCAGGACGTGACGAGGACCCCGTGGGGGCGTTGACACTTCCCTGAGCCG
>NZ_JAANNP010000009.1 GCF_011250635.1 Motilibacter deserti | reverse complement strand
TCGGGGCGCTCGTCGAGCAGGGGCGGCTGACCCTCCGGGTCGCCGCGACGTACCCGGTCCAGCAGGTGGCCGAGGCGCACCGCCGGCTCGAGGCCGGGGGAGTGCGCGGCCGGCTCGTCCTCACCTTCTGAGCCGACGGCTACTCAACACCGAAAGCCCGCTTACTCAACGGGGGGCGTGCTCGTATCGGTGACGGCCCGGGCCGTTCCTGTCCAGCGATCGGCGCGCGATGGCGCCGCGTCCCGCTGAAAGGGCCCGACCATGTCCTCCCGTCCCCGCTTCCTCCGAGCCTCCCGAGCAGCGCTACTGGCCCTGGTGACCGTCGCCGCAGGCGGCCTGACCGCTGGCCCCGCGAGCGCCGGGCCGGTCAACTGCAGCGCCGACTGCATCACGTCCTTCCAGACCAGTGCGGTCCGCGGCACCGACTTCATGCTGACGACGCAGACCACCGTCCCCACGAAGACCTCGGTGAAGATCAGCCAGTACCTCGGCGACCTGGACTCCAAGCCCGCGATCCAGTTCCCGTCGGGTGCCGCGTCGACCTTCCACTACGACCAGGTGCGCAACCTGGTGCCCGGCACGAGCTACTGGTTCAAGGTGCTCGCCACCGACCAGCAGGGGCGGACCCGCTCCGAGATCGGCTACGTGACGACGAAGACCCGCATCGTCACGGTCAAGATCGACAAGATCACGGTGCTCGACGACAGCGACTCCTCCGGCAACGGTGAGATCTCGGTCCACCTCAAGGCCGGGGACGTCGAGAGCGCGAACTACTACTCCGACCACAGCGTCGGCTCCGGAGGCGTGCTCAACCCGCTGTGGAGCCGCCAGATCGAGGCGCCCACGGCGACGAAGGCGTACGTCGAGCTGTTCGACGACGACGACGACTGCTGGCTCGGCTGCGGGCCGAGCACCAACCACCTGATCCCGCAGTACGACACGGGCACGGCGTGGTACGGGCAGTGGGGCACCGCGAGCTACACGGTCCCCGCGCCCAAGGAGTCGGACCCGGTGTTGAACGCATGGCCGTTCTCCATGCAGCCGCCCAGCAGCAGCCCGGTGAAGTTCAAGGTCGACGGCTCGATCACGGTGGAGTACGTCGCCTGACGCACGGCCATGGGAACGACGACGGCCGGTGCGCTCCTCGCGGAGCGCACCGGCCGACGGCATACCTGCAGTTCAGCGAATCACACAGCGCGCGTCAGCAACGCCCGCTTGACCTCCTGGATCGCCTTCGTGATCTCGATGCCGCGCGGGCAGGCCTCGGTGCAGTTGAAGGTCGTGCGGCAGCGCCACACGCCCTCGCGCTCGTTGAGGATCTCGAGCCGCTGCTGGGCGCCCTCGTCACGGCTGTCGAAGATGAAGCGGTGCGCGTTGACGATCGCGGCCGGGCCGAAGTACTGCCCGTCGACCCAGTAGACCGGGCACGAGGTCGTGCACGCGGCGCACAGGATGCACTTGGTCGTGTCGTCGAACCGCTCGCGGTCCTTCGACGACTGCAGCCGCTCGCGGGTCGGCTCGTTGCCGCGGGTGATGAGGAACGGCATCACGTCGCGGTAGGCGTCGAAGAACGGCTCCATGTCGACGACGAGGTCCTTCTGGAGCGGCAGCCCCTTGATGGCCTCGACCGTGATGGGCTTGTCCGGGTTGACGTCCTTGATGAGCGTCTTGCAGGCAAGCCGGTTGCGGCCGTTGATGCGCATGGCGTCCGAGCCACAGACGCCGTGCGCGCAGGAGCGGCGGAAGGTGAGCGAGCCGTCGACCTCCCACTTGACCTTGTGCAGGGCGTCGAGCACGCGGTCGGTCGGCAGCACGGTGACGCCGTACGCCTCCCAGTGCGGCTCGGTGTCGTTCTCCGGGTCGAAGCGCCGGATCTTGAGCGTGATGTCCACTAGTACTTGCGCTCCATCGGCTGGTACCGCGTCTGCACGACCGGCTTGTAGTGCAGCTCGATCTCGACGTTGCCCTCGGCGTCGACCTCGCGGTAGGCCATCGTGTGACGCATGAAGTTGACGTCGTCGCGGGTCGGGTAGTCCTCGCGGAAGTGACCGCCGCGCGACTCGTTGCGCGCCCGGGCCGAGACCACGAGCACCTCGGCCAGGTCGAGCAGGAAGCCGAGCTCGACGGCCTCGAGCAGGTCGGTGTTGAACCGCCGGCCCTTGTCCTGCACGGCCACCCGGGCGTAGCGCTCCTTGAGCCCCTGGATGTCGGCCTCGGCCTGCTTGAGCGTCGTCTCGGTCCGGTAGACCTGGGCGTTCATGTCCATCGTCTGCTGCAGCTCGGCGCGGATCGCCGCGACCCGCTCGCCCCCGGTGCTCGAGTAGATCGTCGCGAGCAGGTCGGTGACGTAGCCCGCCGGGTCGACCGGCAGGTCCACGTGCTTGGCGGTGCGGGCGTACTCGGCAGCGGCGATGCCCGCGCGCCGGCCGAAGACGTTGATGTCCAGCAGCGAGTTGGTGCCGAGCCGGTTGGCGCCGTGCACGGAGACGCACGCCGCCTCGCCCGCCGCGTAGAGGCCGGGGACGTGGTGGATGTCGTCGCGCAGCACCCGCGCGTCGATGTCGGTCGGGATGCCGCCCATCGCGTAGTGCGCGGTCGGCACGATCGGCACCGGCTCGGTGTAGGGCTCGACGCCGAGGTAGGTCCGCGCGAACTCGGTGATGTCCGGCAGCTTGGCGTCGATCTGCTCCGGCGGCAGGTGCGTCAGGTCGAGGTGGACGTAGTCCTTGTTCGGCCCGCAGCCGCGCCCCTCGCGGATCTCGGTGTGGATCGCGCGCGCGACCATGTCACGCGGCGCCAGGTCCTTGATCGTCGGCGCGTAGCGCTCCATGAAGCGCTCGCCGTCGGCGTTGCGCAGGATGCCGCCCTCGCCGCGCGCGGCCTCGGAGAGCAGGATGCCCAGCCCGGCCAGGCCCGTCGGGTGGAACTGGAAGAACTCCATGTCCTCCAGTGGCAGGCCCTTGCGCCACACGATGCCCATGCCGTCACCGGTGAGCGTGTGCGCGTTGGACGTGGTCTTGAAGACCTTGCCGAAGCCGCCCGTCGCGAAGATGACGGACTTGGCCTGGAAGACGTGCAGCTCGCCGGTGGCCAGCTCGTAGGCCACCACGCCCGCGACCGCGCCGTCGTTCATCAGCAGGTCGAGGACGTAGAACTCGTTGAAGAACTCGACCTCGTGCTTGACGCACTGCTGGTAGAGCGTCTGCAGGATCATGTGGCCGGTGCGGTCGGCGGCGTAGCAGGAGCGCCGGACCGCGGCCTCGCCGTGGTTGCGGGTGTGCCCGCCGAAGCGGCGCTGGTCGATGCGGCCCTCGGGGGTGCGGTTGAACGGCAGCCCCATCTTCTCCAGGTCGAGGACGGCGTCGATCGCCTCCTTGCACATCACCTCGGCCGCGTCCTGGTCGACGAGGTAGTCGCCGCCTTTGACGGTGTCGAAGGTGTGCCACTCCCAGTTGTCCTCCTCGACGTTGGCGAGGGCGGCGCACATGCCGCCCTGGGCCGCGCCGGTGTGGGACCGGGTGGGGTAGAGCTTGGTCAGGACTGCGGTACGCGCGCGCTGGCCCGACTCGAGGGCCGCGCGCATGCCCGCGCCCCCCGCGCCGACGATGACGACGTCATAGCGGTGGGAGTGCAGGACGCTCGAACTCACGGTGCCCTCCCTCAGATGTTCGGGTCGAAGGTGAAGATGACCAGGGTGCCGAGGAGCAGCGTGAAGACCGAGGACGTGTAGAGCAGTGCCTTCAGCCACGACCGCGTGACGTTGCGCTCGGCGTAGTCGTTGATGATCGTGCGGAGCCCGAGCGTGCCGTGGACCTGCGCGAGCCAGAGCATCAGCAGGTCCCAGGTCTGCCAGAACGGGCTCGACCAGCGGCCGGCGACGAACGAGAAGTTGATCTTCTGCACGCCGCCGTCGACGACCATCTGGATGAACAGGTGGCCGAGGACGAGCACGATGAGCAGCAGCCCGGACAGGCGCATGAACAGCCAGGCGTAGAGCTCGAAGTTGGTCCGCCGGTCGGGCCGGCGCGGGTCGCGGACCTTCGGGGCCGCGCTGCGCGGGGCCTCGAAGCGCGTGTCCAGCGCCTCGCTCGCCTTGCCGGTCGAGACCAGCTCGGACGGTGCCTGCGTCGAGGCGTCGGTCGTCATGTCAGCCCTCCGACCCGAAGAGAACGCCCCAGGTGTGCTCGGTCATGGGGTAGATGAAGCCCGCCATGAGCACGAACCAGACCGCGAGGACCGCCCAGAGCAGCTGGCGCTGGTAGCGCGGGCCGCTCTTCCAGAAGTCGATCAGCACCACGCGGAGGCCGTTGAAGGCGTGGAAGAGCACCGCGCCGACGAGGCCGACCTCCATCAGGTTCACGATCGGGTTCTTGTACGTGTCGATCACGCGGTTGTACGCGTCCGGGTCGACCCGCACGAGCGCCGTGTCGAGGACGTGGCAGAAGAGGAAGAAGAAGATCAGAACGCCGGTCACGCGATGCGCGACCCACGACCACATGCCTTCTCGGCCGCGGTAGAGCGTGCCGGCCGGTGCCTTGGGCAACGCAGGCCTTCCGGAGGTGAGGTCCGGAGCGCGCCCGTGGTGCCGGATGCGCCCGACTGAAGGGGACTTCAGCTTGTGGTGATGCTAGTTCCCTCCCGGGCCGCTCACCCGCGGAGGGCTGGTGATCCCGGCAACACGGACGGCGACAGGCGTCCCCGGGCACGCATCGGGGTAGATTCCGGCGGATGGAATTCGGAGGCGGACGACCCGGCGCGGCGGCACGCGCGTCCACCGCCCCCGGCATCCCCGGCGCGCTGGAGGAGCTGCGCACACGCGTGCGGGCGGTCGAGCCCGAGCTGGTCGCCCTGCGCCGCGACATCCACCGGCACCCCGAGATCGGGCGGGCCGAGATCCGCACGACCCGCGTCGTCCGTGAGCGGCTCGAGGCAGCGGGCCTGGCGCCGTACCTCCTGCCCACGGGGACCGGGCTGTGGTGCGACATCGGCGACGGCGACCGGGCGGTGGCCCTGCGCGCCGACATCGACGCGCTGCCCGTGACGGACCTCAAGGACGTCCCCTACCGCTCCCTGACGCCGGGCCTGGCCCACGCCTGCGGGCACGACGTCCACACCGCGGCCGTGGTCGGCGCCGGGCTGGCGCTCGCCGCGCTGCAGGAGGCCGGCCGCCTGCCGGGCCGTGTACGCCTCGTCTTCCAGCCGGCCGAGGAACGGCTGCCGGGCGGCTCGCTCGACGTCATCGACGCCGGCGGGCTCAAGGACGTCGACGAGATCTTCGCGCTGCACTGCGACCCGCGCATCGAGGTGGGCCGGGTCGGCGTGCGCCCGGGCCCGATCACCGGCGCGTGCGACCGGCTCAAGGTCGTCCTGCGCGGGCCCGGCGGCCACACCGCCCGCCCGCACCTCACTGCCGACCTCGTCCACGCGCTCGGCAAGGTCGTGACCGAGCTGCCCGGGGCGCTGTCGCGCCGCGTCGACCCGCGCGCGGGGCTCAGCCTCGTCTGGGGCCGGATCGACGCGGGGTCAGCACCGAACGCGATCCCGCAGTACGGCGAGGTCGAGGGCACGCTGCGCTGCCTGGACACCGACACCTGGCGCGAGGTCCAGGACCTGGTGCACGAGCTGGTCCAGGCCGTGGCCACGCCCTACGGCGTCTCGGCCGAGGTCGTCTACTCGCGCGGCGTGCCGCCGGTGGACAACGAGGAGGCGTGCGCCGAGGTGCTCGCGGCCGCCGCGGTCGCCGCCGAAGGGGAGGGCAGCGTCGTCCCCACGCCGCAGAGCCTCGGGGGCGAGGACTTCGCGTGGTACCTCGAGCACGTCCCCGGCGCGCTCGCCCGGCTGGGCACGGCCACCCCGGGCGACCTGATCCAGCGCGACCTGCACCAGGGCGCGTTCGACGTGGACGAGCGGGCGATCGGGGTCGGCGCGCGCGTGCTCGCGGCCACGGCGCTGCTCGCCCTCGCGCGGACCACCGGGGCCGACGAGGTCTGAGCACGGGCTCCGTGCCCGTCCGCGCGGGAACGGCCAGATCTAGATCCGGCCTCGGCCTTGCTACCAACAGGTAACACCGCGCTCCAGAGCCCTCCACCTGCCGTTCGGCTCGGATAACCTCTGGCGTCACTTTCTTCGGAGGGAGCACAGAATCGTGCGTCGGGGTATTCGGGCAGCGGCGGTCCTGGCGGCCGCAGCGCTTGCGCTCGCCGGTTGCGGCAGCGACGACGAGGAGAGCCCGGCGGCGAGCCCGTCGAACGGGGCCAGCAAGCCGCCGGCGGCCGTCGAGCTCAAGATCGGCATGGCGTACGACGTCGGCGGGCGCGGGGACCAGTCGTTCAACGACGCCGCGGCGGCCGGCCTGGACAAGGCCAAGGCCGAGCTGGGCGCCGAGTCCCAGGAGGTCGAGGCGGTCACCGGTGAGGCGGAGTCGGCACGCGAGGAGCGCCTGACCCAGCTCGCCGAGGGCGGCTACAACCCCGTCATCGCGGTGGGCTTCGTCTACGCCACCTCGCTGGCGAAGGTCGCGCCGCAGTTCCCCGATACGCACTTCGCGATCATCGACAGCACGGACGCGACCGGCGACAACATCGCCAACCTCGTCTTCGCCGAGGAGGAGGGCTCCTTCCTCGTCGGTGCTGCGGCGGCGCTGAAGAGCAAGAGCGGCAACGTCGGCTTCGTCGGCGGCGTCAACACCCCGCTGATCAACAAGTTCGAGGCCGGCTTCAAGGCCGGGGCCGAGGCGGCCAAGCCCGGCATCAAGGTGCAGTCGCAGTACCTCACCCAGCCGCCGGACTTCAGCGGCTTCGGTGACCCGGCCAAGGGCAAGACGGCGGCGCAGGGCATGTTCGACGCCGGTGCCGACATCGTCTACCAGGCGGCCGGCGGCTCCGGCGGCGGCGTGTTCGAGGCGGCCAAGGCCGCTGGCGGCAAGGCCATCGGCGTCGACTCCGACCAGGCCCTCACCGCGGACGCGTCGGTGCGCGACGTGATCCTGACCTCGATGCTCAAGAAGGTCGACGTCGCCGTCTACGACTTCCTGCAGACCGTCGCGCAGGACCAGTTCAAGGCCGGCACGGTCTCCTTCGACCTCGAGCAGGGCGGTGTCGACTACTCCACCACCGGTGGCCAGGTCGACGACATCAAGGCCCAGCTCGACGACTACAAGCAGCAGATCATCGACGGCTCCATCACGGTGCCGACGACCGTCTCCTGACCCGTCGGGACCTGGCCGCACACACTGTCGGCGTGGGGGCTCCCCGGACGCGATAGCGTCCGGGCGGGCCCCCGCGGCGCGTGCGGGCACCCGGCACGGCAGATTCCTCCGCACGTCCCGCACCGCCCCCGAGCCGGCTCCGGCTCTCTTCCTCGTCAGGAGGCCTGCGATCGCCACCGCAGCCCCCCCGCCCGGCGGCCCGGCGCTCGAGAAGGGCGCGACGGGCCCCGCCGCGTCCTCCGACCTCGCCGTCGAGCTGCGCGGCATCACCAAGCGCTTCCCCGGCGTCGTCGCGAACCGGGACATCGACCTGCGCATCCGCCGCGGCACGGTGCACGCCGTCGTCGGGGAGAACGGCGCCGGCAAGTCGACGCTGATGAAGATCCTCTACGGCATGCAGCGGCCGGACGAGGGGACGATCTCGGTCGAGGGCCGGGAGGTCTCCTTCTCCTCGCCCGCGGACGCGATCGGGGTCGGGGTCGGCATGGTGCACCAGCACTTCATGCTCGCCGACAACCTCACGGTCCTCGAGAACGTCGTCCTCGGCGCCGAGAAGCTGCACGGCATCGGCGACAAGGCCCGGCGGCGCATCTCCGAGCTGAGCGCGGCGTACGGCCTCGACGTCCGTCCCGACCGGCTGGTCGAGGACCTCGGGGTCGGCGACCGCCAGCGCGTCGAGATCCTCAAGGTGCTCTACCGCGGCGCGCGCACGATCATCCTCGACGAGCCGACGGCGGTGCTCGTGCCGCAGGAGGTCGACGAGCTCTTCGCGAACCTGCGCGAGCTCAAGGCCGAGGGCCTGACCGTCGTCTTCATCTCGCACAAGCTCGACGAGGTCCTCGCGGTCGCCGACGAGATCACCGTCATCCGCCGCGGGACCACGGTCGCCAGCGTGCTCCCCGGCGAGGTCGACTCGCGCCGGCTGGCCGAGCTCATGGTCGGCAGCGAGCTGCCCTCGCCGGAGACCCGCGAGTCGACGGTCACCGACCGGCCGGTGCTGCAGGTCGAGGGGATGACCCTGCACGGCGCCGACGGCCGCGCCCAGCTCGAGGACGTGACGCTCACCGTCCACGCCGGCGAGATCGTCGGCATCGCCGGCGTCGAGGGCAACGGGCAGAGCGAGCTGGTCGAGTGCATCCTCGGGATGCGCGCCGCGACCGGCACGGTCCGCCTCTCCGGCGAGGACGTGAGCACGTGGTCCACCCGCCGCCGCCGCGAGGCGGGGGTCGCGTACGTCCCCGAGGACCGGCACCGGCAGGGGCTGCTGCTGGAGTCCCCGCTCTGGGAGAACCGGATGCTCGGGCACCAGACCCAGCGCCCGAACGCCCGCGGGCCGCTGCTCGACCGCCGGGCCGCGCGCGCCGACACCGCGCGCATCGTGCAGGAGAACGACGTCCGCACCCCCGGCATCGACGTGCTCGCGTCGGCGCTGTCCGGCGGCAACCAGCAGAAGCTGATCATCGGCCGCGAGCTCTCCGGGGACCCGGTGCTCCTCGTGGCGTCCCACCCCACGCGCGGCGTGGACGTCGGCGCCCAGGCCCACATCTGGGAGTCGATCCGGCAGGCCCGGGCCGCGGGCCTGGCCGTGCTGCTGATCAGCGCCGACCTCGAGGAGCTCATCGGGCTCTCGGACACCCTGCGGGTCATCCTGCGCGGCCGGCTCGTCTGCGAGCTGGACCCGCGGACGGCGACGCCGGAGTCGCTGGGGTCGGCGATGACCGGGGCCGCCCTCCCGGGGGCCTCCGAGGGGGCAGGTCGATGAGCAGCGGCACCAGCGCACCGCGGACGGTGCGCCGCGTCGACTGGCGCGCCGTGGCCGCGGGCCTCGCGGCCCCTGTGCTCGCGCTCGTCATCGCGATCCTCGTCACCAGCCTCGTGCTCGTGGTGGCGAGCGACCCGGTCGGCAAGGTCTGGGAGACCCTGCTGCTGGTCGACGCGACCGACGCTCAGCGCTCGCGCGCGGTGGTCAACATGCTCAACAGCGCGACGACCTACTACTTCGCCGCGCTCGCGGTCGCCGTCGGCTTCCGCATGAACCTCTTCAACATCGGCGTCGAGGGGCAGTACCGCCTCGCGGCCTTCTGCGCCGCCTACATCGGCGCGGCCGTGTCGCTGCCCGCGCCGCTGCACGTGGCGCTCATCGTCGTCGTGGCCATGGCCGTCGGCGCGATGTGGGCCGGCGTGGCCGCCCTGCTCAAGGCGACCCGCGGGGTCAGCGAGGTCATCTCCACGATCATGCTGAACTCCATCGCGACCGCGCTCGTGGCGTTCCTGCTGCGCAAGGCAGCGGGGGACCAAGGCAGCAGCCTCAACCTCTCCACCGACCAGCTGCCGGCGTCCGGCCGCGTGCCCGGCATCGAGCTCGGCTTCCTGGACACCCCGATCCGGGTGTACGGCCTCGTCGTGCTCGCCGCGGTCGCGGGCCTGCTCTACTGGCTGCTCCTCGAGCGCACCAGGTTCGGCTTCGACCTGCGAGCGACCGGCATGTCCGAGAGCGCGGCGGTGGCCAGCGGCGTCAACGTCAAGAAGATGGTCGTCGCCGCGATGCTGATCTCCGGCGCGGTCGCCGGCCTCGTCGGCATCCCGGCGCTGGTCGGCGAGGACCCGTACGCCTACACCCTGACCTTCCAGTCCGGGCTCGGCTTCACCGGCATCGCGATCGCGCTGCTGGGGCGCAACTCACCGATCGGCATCGCCATCGGCGCGCTGCTGTGGGCCTACCTCGACGTGGCCGCCAACCGCCTCCAGATCCAGGCCGGCGTCTCGAACGAGATCGTCACGATCATGCAGGGGACCATCGTGCTCAGCGTCGTCGTCGCGTACGAGCTGGTGCGCCGCTACCGGGTGGTGAGCGAGCAGCGCCGGGTCGCGGCCGCCGAGCCGCTCGCCGCCGGTGGCGGCCCCGTCGGCGGAGGCGGGCCCTCAGGCGGCACGGGCACGGCGCAGGGGGTGCCGGCGTGAGCGCGGCAGTGCAGGCCCCGGGCGGGGGAGCGCCGCGCAACGCCGGGGGCGGGACGCGCCCGGCCGCGCGCTCGGGCAGCGACCGGCGTACCCGGCTGGTCCGGCTCGCCGTCCTGCTGGCGCTCGGCTTCGTCGTCGTCAGCCTGGTCCGCGTCATCACGGGCGCGCAGGAGATCAGCTCCAGCGGCACCCTGGGCACCGCGCTCGGGCTGGCCGCGCCGATCGCCCTGGCCGGCCTCGGCGGGCTCTGGTCCGAGCGCGCGGGCGTCACCAACATCGGACTCGAGGGCATGATGATCGCCGGCAGCTTCGGCGCCGGCTGGTGGGGCTACCAGCACGGCCCGTGGTTCGGCGTCCTCATGGGCATCGCCTTCGGCGCGATCGGCGGCCTGATCCACGCGGTCGCCACCGTCACCTTCGGCGTCGACCACATCATCTCCGGTGTCGCGATCAACATCCTCGGCCTCGGCGCCACGCAATACCTCGCCGCTCGGCTGCTCACCGGCACCGAGGGCGGCGGCTCGACGCAGTCGCCGCAGGTCGACGAGCTGCCGACGCTCAGCATGCCGTGGGTCGGGGACCAGCTGCTCGACCTCGAGCGCCACCACTGGTTCCTCGTCTCCGACCTCGCCGCCGTGGTGCGCGCGGTGACGACGGGGGTCTCGATCCTCACCGTGCTGGCGGTCGTGCTGATCGTCGTCTCCGGCATCGTGCTGTGGCGGACGGCCTTCGGCCTCCGGCTGCGGTCCTGCGGCGAGGACCCGTGGGCCGCCGAGTCGCTCGGTGTGCACGTCTACCGCTACAAGTACGCCGCCGTCGTCATGTCCGGCGCGTGCGCGGGCTTCGGCGGGGCGTTCCTCGCCGTCGTCGCGGCCAGCCAGTACCGCGAGGGCCAGACCGGCGGCCGCGGCTTCATCGGCCTGGCCGCCATGATCTTCGGCAACTGGCGTCCCGGCGGCCTCGCCGGCGGCTCGCTGCTGTTCGGCTACACCGACGGCCTCCGGCTGCGCCAGGGCGAGGAGTCGATCCACGCGCTGCTGCTCGTGCTCGGGATCGGGCTGCTCGCGCTCGGGGTGTGGATGCTGGCCCGCCGGCGCTTCCCGCAGGGCGGCGCGTCGCTGGTCGTGGCCGCGCTGGTGCTGCTGTGGTTCGCCCTCACCGACACCGTGCCGGGCGACTTCACCGGCATGACGCCGTACGTCGCGACGCTGCTCGTGCTCGCGCTCGCCTCCCAACGACTGCGGCCACCAGCCGCCGACGGCGTCGTCTATCGCAAGGGGCAAGGCAGATGAGCGGGACACCGACGGGCGCGGCAGGCGCGAGCTCGGCAGGCACGAGCTCGGCAGGCGCGAGCGGCGTCGACTGGGACGGCCTGCGCTCCGCGGCGGTCGCCGCCGCCGGGCGGGCCTACGCGCCGTACTCGAAGTTCCCCGTCGGCGCGGCCGGGCTCGTCGACGACGGCCGCATCGTCACCGGGTGCAACGTGGAGAACGCGTCGTACGGCGTCGGGCTCTGCGCCGAGTGCGGCCTGGTCGGCGCGCTGCACGACAGCGGCGGCGGCCGGCTCGTCGCCGTCGTCGCCGTGGGAGGCCACGGCCAACTGCTCTCGCCCTGCGGCCGGTGCCGCCAGCTGCTGCTCGAGGCCGGCGGCCGCTCCTGCGCGATCCTGCTCGAGAGCGGGGAGAACACGATCGACGGGATCCTGCCCTTCGGCTTCGACGACGCGGACCTGCGCGCGGAGGAGGAGGCGTCGCGGGGGGACAGCTCGTGAGCGGGGCCGCACCGTTCGACGCCACGCCCACGGGCGTCTTCGACGCCACGCCCACGGGCGTCTTCGACGCCGTCGACGTCATCCGCGCCAAGCGCGACGGCAACGCCCTCTCCGACGCCCAGATCGAGTGGGTGATCGACGCCTACACGCGCGGCGACGTCGCCCACGAGCAGATGTCCGCCCTGCTCATGGCCATCCTGCTGCGCGGGATGTCGCGGGCCGAGATCGCCCGCTGGACCCACGCGATGATCGAGAGCGGGGACCGGCTCTCGTTCGACGGGCTCGGCCGCCCGACGGTCGACAAGCACTCCACCGGCGGCGTCGGCGACAAGATCACGCTGCCGCTCGCGCCGCTGGTCGCCGCGTGCGGTGCCGCGGTCCCGCAGCTGTCCGGTCGCGGCCTCGGCCACACCGGCGGCACGCTGGACAAGCTCGAGGCGATCCCCGGGTGGCGCGCCGCGCTGACGCTCGAGGAGATCCGCGAGCAGCTACGCGGTCTCGGCGCCGTCATCTGCGCGGCGACCGACCGGCTGGCCCCCGCCGACCGGCTGCTCTACGCGCTGCGCGACGTGACCGGGACCGTGGAGTCCATCCCGCTCATCGCCAGCTCGATCATGAGCAAGAAGATCGCCGAGGGCACGGGCGCGCTCGTCCTCGACGTCAAGGTCGGGTCCGGGGCGTTCATGAAGGACCTCGAGGACGCGCGCACGCTCGCCCGCACGATGGTCGACCTCGGGACCGACGCCGGCGTGACGACGGTCGCTCTGGTGACCGACATGTCCAGCCCGCTCGGGCTGACCGCGGGCAACGCGCTCGAGGTACGCGAGTCGCTGGAGGTGCTCGCGGGCGGCGGCCCCGCCGACGTCGTCGAGCTCACCGTGGCGCTCGCCCGCGAGATGCTCGCAGCCGCCGGCATGGACGGCCCCGACCCCGCGGACAAGCTGCGCGACGGCAGCGCGATGGACGCGTGGCGACGGATGATCGCGGCGCAGGGCGGCGACCCCGACGCGCCGCTGCCCACGGCGCGAGAGACCCACGTCGTCCCGGCGCCCGCGGACGGCGTGCTGGTCGGCCTCGACGCGTACGCCGTCGGAGTCGCCGCCTGGCGGCTCGGCGCCGGGCGCGCCCGCCGGGAGGACGCGGTCCAGGCCGGCGCGGGGGTCGAGCTGCACGCCAAGCCCGGTACGCCCGTCCGGGCCGGCGAGCCGCTGATGACTCTGCACACGGACACCCCGGAGCGGTTCGCGCGCGCCCTCGAGGCGTTGGAGGGGGCGGTGTCGGTGGCGCCCGAGGGCGACCGCCCGGCCGGCGGCCCGGTCGTCCTCGACCGCTTCGCCGCGGACGGATCGCCGGCGGCTTAGCGGCCCAGGCTGCGGGCCGACGCGGCCGGGCCGCCAGCCGACGCCGCCGGGCCGCACGCCTACGCCGCCGGGCCGCACGCCGACGCCGCCGGGCCGCACGCGGACGCGGCCGAGCCGCCGCCCCACGCGGTGGGCTCGGGCCGACGCGGGGGCCCAGGGCCCGCTGATCGGCCGACTGGTCCCGATGGACCCCTCTCCGCGTTGCGCTGTGCTTCGAATGGTCTACGGTCAGTAGTCACTCGGTGTCTTTCGTCCTAGTCCTCCGGTCTGAACGCACTAGATGCATGCACTCTTTTGCGGTATAAGGCGGGGTCCTCTTCCTCACGAGGTAACAGGCGGAAGTCCTGAACCCATGGGGGGGCCGTGAAGACCGTCGCGACTCGTCGCACCGCTCGTTGCCTGCACGTCCTGGTCGGGGCGGCGGTGCTGGCTCCGGCCGCGCCGGCTGCCGCGGACACGCCGACTGCTGCTGACGCCCAGCCCGCCGCGCCCGCGGCCGGCCGGGCCGAGCGCTCCGGCGCGCTCGCCGGGCAGGTGGATTTCCTGGGCGAGGAGTGGGACGGGCGCGCCGCGGGGTCGCTGGGGCGTACGGCCCAGGCGGTCTCGGCGTCGAAGGCGTGGAAGCGGTCCGACGCGGCCGGCCGCCGCATCACCGGCGCGGGCGTCGGGGTGGGCGTCGTCGACACCGGCATCGCCCTCGTCCCCGGCCTGGACGCCCCGGGCAAGGTCGTCAACGCGCTCGACCTGTCGTTCGAGGCGGGCGCCGGCGTGCCGACGGGGCTGGACACCTTCGGCCATGGCACCCACGTCGCGGGCATCATCGCGGCCCGTGACGCCGACGTACGCCCCGGCAAGGAGGGTGACGCCGACGCGGTCGTCGGCATCGCCCCCGACGCCCACCTCGTGAACCTCAAGGTCGCCGGGCGCGACGGGGCCACCGACGTCACCCAGGTCATCGCGGCCATCGACTGGGCCATCGCGCACAAGGACGACCCGGGGCTGAACCTGCGCGTCCTCAACCTCTCGCTCGGGCGCGAGCTGCGCCAGGACCGCGTCGTCGACCCGCTGGCCGCCGCGGCCGAGCACGCGTGGCGTGCGGGGATCGTCGTGGTCGCGTCGGTCGGCAACGACGGCGGCGCGACGCCCCTGCTGAACCCGGCCATCGACCCGTACGTGATCGCGGTCGGCGCGACCGACGACCAGGGCACCGAGCAGCGGTCCGACGACACGGTGGCGTCCTTCAGCAACGCCGGCACCGACGCCCGGCGCCCCGACGTGCTGGCCCCCGGCCGCTCGGTCGCCAGCCTGCGGGCTCCCGGGTCGACGCTGGACGCCGCTGCCGCCCCGGCCGCGGGCGTCCCCGCGCGCTTCCTGCGCGGCACCGGCACCTCCCAGGCGGCCGCCGTCGTCAGCGGCGCCGCGGCGCTGCTGCTCCAGGCCCGCCCGGAGCTGACCCCCGACCAGGTCAAGGCCCTGCTCGTCGAGGGGGCCGACAAGCTCCCCGCCGCGGCGCGCACCGCTGGCGTGCCCGGCGTCGTGGACGTCGCGGAGAGCCTCGCGCGGCGTACCCCCGACGCCGTGCAGCGCTTCACGCCGGCCACGGGCCTGGGCAGCATCGAGCTCGCGCGCGGCGGAGAGCACCTCGTCGACGCTGAGGGCAACGTGCTCAGCGGCGAGGTCGACGTCTTCGGGCGCACCTGGGACGGCGCGTCCTGGGCGGCGGACTCGGCGGCCGGCACGGCGTGGACGGGCGCGGCGCGCGGCGAGCAGGTCACTCCGGCCGGCCTGACCTGGCGTGGGCTGACGTGGCGTGGGCTGACGTGGCGCGGGCTGACGTGGCGCGGGCTGACCTGGCGCGGGCTGACGTGGCGTGGCCTCACCTGGCGCTGAGTCGGGCGTTGGCTACGTCACGTAACGGACTCGACACCCATCCGGGGGTCACCTTCCTGAACCATTAGTGCAATCCTCTGCGTAGTGAACCGGATACGCACTCCCGTGGCGGGCCGTTCGCGCCACGGGGCGCCCGGCCCGTCGTCCGTGCAACCCGGGGACGGGCCGGCGGCTCGTTCGGGGCCGGTGTGGGCGCTCGCGCTCACCGTGGCCTCCGCCCTCGCGCTCGCCTGGACGCTCGGCGTCGTGCCCACCGACGCCCCCGACACCGTGCGCGTGTCGTGGCTGACCCTGGCCGTGCTGTTCGCGGCGACCGAGCTGATCTACGCCGACATCGTCATCGGCCGGCACGCGCAGGGCCTGTCGCTCACCGAGATCCCGTTGGTCCTCGGAGTCCTGCTCGCCGGGCCGCCGGAGCTGCTGCTCGCCCGCCTCGTGGGCACGGGCGCCGCGCTGGCGCTCGTGCAGCGCCAACGCCCGCTGATGCTGGCCGTGAACCTTGCCGGGGCCGCGCTGCAGACCACGCTGGCGGTCGGCGTGACCCGGGCGATCGACCCCGACCCCTCGGCGCTCGAGCCGCACAGCTGGGCGGCCGTGCTGGCCGGGACGACGGTCGCCGTGGTCGCCCTGGCCGTGCTGCTGGCGGCCGTGATCGCCCTGCAGACCGGGCACGACGAGCCGGCGCTGGCGAGGACGCTGCCCGCCGCCGTGGTCGTGACGCTGGTCGTCACCTGCACCGGCCTGCTCGCCGCGCGCCAGATCGAGATCCAGGCCGAGGCGCTGCTGCTGCTGACCCCGCTCGTCCTCGCGGTCGTCCTCGCGTTCCGCTCTCAACACGCGCTGCGCCAGCGCCACGAGCGGCTCGAGTCGCTGCACCAGTTCACCCGCGCGGTGGACTCGGCGCTGCAGGACGAGAGCGTGCCGGACACGGTGGTCGCGCAGGCCAAGCAGCTGCTGCGGGCCGACGCGGGCGCGCTGGTCGTCCTCGACGAGAGCTTCCAGCGGGTGACCGGGGACGCGGGGATCGTCACCGGCGAGTGGTGGGCGCCGGCGCTCAACGGCAGGCCGGTCCTGATCCCGCGCGCTCGCGGCGGGGCGGCGGAGCCGGCGGTCGGGGGCTATGCCGACGGGCTGTCGGTGCCGGTCCGGGCGGGCGGCACGATCACCGGAGCGCTCGTCGTCGCCGGGCGGGTGGACCGCGTCACGACCTTCGACGACCACGACCTGCAGCTGCTGGAGTCCCTCGCCGGCCAGGCCGGCATCGCGCTGCGCAACGCCGAGCTGGTCCGCCGCGTACGCCGCGCCGCCGCCGAGCGCGAGCGCGCCGCCCTGACCGACGCGCTCACCGGCCTGCCCAACCGCACCTCGTTCACGAGCCAGGTGGACGGCGTCGCCTCCGGCGCCGCGCCCGTCGTCGTCGTGCTGCTCGACCTCGACAGGTTCGGGGAGGTGAACGCGGCGCTCGGCCACGACGTGGGCGACCAGGTGCTCGTGGCCGTCGGCCAGCGGGTCCGCGCCCTGGTCTCCGAGCCGGCGCCGGTCGCGCGCGTGGGCGGCGACGAGTTCGCGGTCGCGCTGCCCTGGGTCGAGGGGGAGAACCCGGCGGGGGCCGCGTTCGGCGTCCTCGCGGCGCTCGCGGCCGCGCTCGACCTGGGCGACTACGAGCTGCCGGTGACGGCGACCGTCGGCTACGCCATGTCCCCCGAGGACGGCGCCTCGGGAGCGGCGCTGCTGCGCCACGCCGAGGTCGCGCTGCACCAGGCGAAGTTCGGCCAGCGCCAGACCCGGCGCTACGAGGCCGTGGACGAGGAGGCCGGGCCGCGCCGGCTCGCGCTCGCGGCCGACGTGGCCCGAGCCGTGGTCCGCGGTGAGCTGGAGGTGCACTACCAGCCGCAGGCCGGGACGCGCGACCGGCAGGTCCGCGCGTTCGAGGCGCTCCTGCGCTGGCAGCACCCGGTCTGGGGGCGCGTGCCGCCGGACGAGTTCATCCCGCTCGCCGAGCGCACCGGCGTCATCGGTGGCCTCACCGACTACGTGCTGCGCTCGGCCCTGCAGGACCTGGCCCGCTGGCGTGAGCAGGGGCGTGACCTCTCGGTCGCGGTCAACGTGTCGGCGCGCAGCCTCGGCGACGACGGCTTCGTACACCTCGTCGACCAGGCCCTGACGCAGGCGGCGGTGCCCTCGGAGGCGCTGGTCCTCGAGATCACCGAGAGCTCCCTCATGGCCGATGCGGACCGCGCGCTGAAGGTGCTGCGCGGCCTCGTCGACCTGGGCGTGACGCTCTCGGTCGACGACTTCGGCACCGGCTACTCCTCGCTGGCCCAGCTGCGCCGCCTGCCGGTGAGCGAGGTGAAGGTCGACCGCTCGTTCGTCCAGCACCTGGAGAGCTCGCGGGCCGACGCCGCCGTGGTCCGCGCGGTGACCCAGATGGCGCGGGCGCTCGGGCTGCGCGTGGTGGCCGAGGGCGTGGAGAGCGACCAGGCGTGGCAGGTGCTCGAGGCCCTCGACTGCGATCTCGTCCAGGGGTGGGCGCTGGCCCGGCCGATGCCCGGGCCCGACGTGCGGCAGTGGCTCGAAGAGCACTGAGGCCGCCGGGGCGTACGCCGCCGGGGCGCTGTGCGACCCTGACCGCATGCCGCAGCTGATCGAGGCGCCCGAGCGCATCCCCGTGCCCGGGGGCAAGCAGATCGACGAGTACGTCGGGCGGGTGCGCACCGGGACCGAGCAGGTCTCCGTCGCCCACATGCGCGCGCCCGCGGGGTGGGAGGAGCCGGCCCAGACCCCGGAGTTCGACGAGGTCACCGTCGTGCTGGCCGGCACCGTGCTCGTCGACCACGACAACGGCCGGCTCTCGGTCTCCGCGGGGCAGGCGGTCCTGACCCGGGCCGGGGAGCGGGTCCGCTACCTCGTCGGCCCGGAGGGCGCGGAGTACGTCGCGGTCTGCCTGCCCGCGTTCGGCCCGGACCTGGTGCACCGCGAGGACTGAGCGTCGCTACCGTTCCGGGGATGACGACCCCGCCCACCCCCGAGCAGATCCGGCTGGCGCCGAAGGCCCTGCTCCACGACCACCTCGACGGCGGGCTGCGGGCGGCGACGGTCCTCGACCTCGCCCGGGAGACGGGGTACGACCGGCTGCCGGCGCAGGGCCCGGCGGAGCTGGAGACGTGGTTCCACGAGGCGGCGTCGTCCGGCTCGTTGGAGCGCTACCTGGAGACGTTCGCGCACACGGTCGGCGTCATGCAGACCGTCGGCGCGCTGCAGCGGGTGGCCAGCGAGTGCGCGCAGGACCTCGCCGCGGACGGAGTGGTCTATGCCGAGGTCCGCTTCGCCCCCGAGCTCCACGTCGAGGAGGGGCTGGCGCTCGAGCAGGTCGTCGAGGCCGTGCTCGAG
Organism: Motilibacter deserti; assembly: GCF_011250635.1. Taxonomy (GTDB): domain Bacteria; phylum Actinomycetota; class Actinomycetes; order Motilibacterales; family Motilibacteraceae; genus Motilibacter_A; species Motilibacter_A deserti. The sequence continues at coordinate 64,181 of NZ_JAANNP010000009.1, read as the reverse complement.
GGCTTCCGACTGGGCACCCAGGCCGCGGCGGCCGCCGGCCGGTCGGTCCGCATCGGCACCCTGCTCACCGCGATGCGGCACGCGGCCCGCAGCTCCGAGATCGCCGAGCTCGCAGTGCGCTACCGCGACGCCGGCGTCGTCGGCTTCGACATCGCGGGCGCCGAGGCCGGCTTCCCCCCGACGCGACACCTCGACGCGTTCGAGTACCTCCGCCGCGAGAACGCCCACTTCACGATCCACGCGGGGGAGGCCTTCGGGCTGCCCAGCATCTGGGAGGCGCTGCAGTGGTGCGGCGCGGACCGGCTGGGCCACGGCGTCCGCATCGTCGACGACCTCACCGTCGGCGTGGACGGGGCGCCGAAGCTGGGGCGGCTCGCGGCGTACGTCCGGGACACCCGCGTGCCGCTGGAGATGTGCCCGTCCTCCAACGTCCAGACCGGCGCGGTGGCGTCGGTGGCCGAGCACCCGATCGGCCTGCTGCGCAAGCTCGGCTTCCGGGTCACGGTCAACACCGACAACCGGCTGATGAGCGGCACCACGCTGTCGCGGGAGATGGCGCTGCTCGTCGACGCCTTCGGCTACGGGCTGGAGGACCTGCGGTGGTTCACCGTGAACGCCATGAAGAGCGCCTTCCTGCCCTTCGACGAGCGGCTCGCCCTCATCGAGGACATCATCAAGCCCGGGTACGCCGCGCTGGGCGCCGCGCCGTCCGCTCGCTGACCGCGGCCGTCCGTCCGCCGACGGCGGCGTACCTCGCGTAACGTCTCGACAACGCTCCGAAGGTTCGTCAACCGGGCAGTTTGCCCGCGCCGCACGGGGGGACCTCGAAAGCCACGGGGACGTGCACCCGGGCCGGAGCGGCCCAGCGGCCCTGCGGAGGACGTCGATGAAGACAAGGCTTCTCATTCCTGCGGCACTCGCCGCAGGGGCTCTGGCGCTGGGCTCGGCGCCGGCGTTCGCCGCCCCGGCCGCCCAGCCGGTGTCGCGGCAGGCGACGGCCGCGCAGGCGGCGGCGATGGACGTCGCGTGGCTCAAGGCGATCGCGGCGTCCGACCTGTTCGAGATCCGCGCGGGCCAGCTCGCGATCGACCGCGCGGAGACCATCGGTGTCGCCGCCCTCGGCGCGGTCCTCGTGGCCGACCACCGCAAGCACCTGGCCCAGGTACGCGCCCTGGCCCGGGCGCACGACGTGACGCTCCCGACCAAGCTGGCCCCGGCCGACGCGGCGGCGATCGAGAAGCTCGCCGGCCTCGACGGGCTGGAGTTCGACCGCAACTGGGCGCGCAAGCAGGTCTCCGCGCACCGCAAGGCGATCCTGCTCACCGGCGAGACGCGCATGACGAGCCGCGACCCGGGCGTGCTGGCGCTGGCCCGCGCGACGCTGCCGGTCGTGAAGATGCACCGCGACGCGGCGCTGGGCATCTGGATCATCATCGCGCCGGCCGAGAACGTCACCGACGAGCTGGACGACGCGACGGCGCACGCCGTGCACTCGGCCGGGCTCTGACCGACCGCTCCGCACGGCGCGGACACACGAGGAGGCGCGGGCACGAGCCCGCGCCTCCTTCCGTCTGCAGCCGCCCCTGCGTGTACCGGCCGCGGGCCGATCGCAGGCGGGGTCAGATGCCGACCGGGTGCCAGACCGTCTTGGTCTCGAGGAACGCGCGCAGCCGGTCCAGCCCCGGCTCGGCCGCCCAGTCCTCGACGGGGTCGGGGCGGCGTACGCGCTTGAGGTTGTCCGCCGCGGCCACCTCGAGGGCCTGCACGTCGGCGGGGGCGGCACCGGCCAGGTCGAGCGCGTTGACGTCCATGTGCGCGGCGAGCCAGGGCGCCACCTCGGCGGTGCGGCCGGTCAGCACGTTCACGACGCCGCCGGGCACGTCGGAGGTCGCGAGGACCTCCGAGAGCGTGACCGCGGGCAGCGGCCGCTCCTCGCTGGCAAGCACGACGACGGTGCAGCCGCCGACGACCGCGGGGGCCACCACCGACACGAGGCCGAGCAGCGACGAATGCTGCGGGGCGACGACCGCGACGACGCCGGAGGGCTCGGGGATCGAGAAGTCGAAGTACGGCCCGGCGACCGGGTTGGTGCCGCCGAGCACCTGCGCGATCTTGTCCGACCAGCCGGCGTACCAGACCCAGCGGTCGATCGCCGCGTCGACGACCAGGCCGGCGGCGCGCGCGTCCAGCCCCTCGGCCGCGCCGACCTCGTCGACGAACTGGGCACGACGGCCCTCGAGGACCTCGGCCACGCGGTAGAGGACCTGCCCGCGGTTGTAGGCCGTCGCGGCCGACCACTTGGCGAAGGCCCCCCGCGCGGCCACGACCGCGTCGCGAGCGTCCTTGCGCGAGGCGAGCGCGGCGTTGGCGAGGAAGCTGCCGTCCGCGGCCGTGACCTCGTAGGACCGGCCGGACTCGCTGCGCGGGAAAGCGCCGCCGATGTAGAGCTTGTAGGTCTTGCGCACGGCGATGCGCGCAGCGGTGTTCGGCGAAGTCGCGTTCTGCTCAGCCATGAAGGTAGGCCTCCAGCCCGTGCCGGCCGCCCTCGCGGCCCCAGCCGGACTCCTTGTAGCCGCCGAAGGGCGACGTCGGGTCGAAGCGGTTGAACGTGTTGGCCCAGACGACGCCGGCCTTGAGCTTGTCCGCCATCCAGAGGATGCGCGAGCCCTTCTCGGTCCACACACCGGCGGAGAGGCCGTACGGCGTGTTGTTGGCCTTCTCGACCGCCTCGGCGGGGGTGCGGAAGGTCAGGACCGACAGCACGGGGCCGAAGACCTCCTCGCGCGCGATGCGGTGCGCCTGCGAGACCCCGGTGAAGAGCGTCGGCGGGAACCAGTAGCCGCGGTCCGGCAGCTCGCACGCCGGTGACCAGCGCTGCGCGCCCTCGGCCTCGCCGATGTCGGACAGCTCGCGGATGCGGGCCAGCTGCGCCGCCGAGTTGATGGCCCCGACGTCGGTGTTCTTGTCCAGCGGGTCGCCGACCCGCAGCATCCCGAGGCGGCGCTTGAGCGAGTCGAGCACCTCGTCGGCCACGGACTCCTGCAGCAGCAGGCGGCTGCCCGCGCAGCACACGTGGCCCTGGTTGAAGAAGATGCCGTTGACGATGCCCTCGACCGCCTGGTCGATCGGCGCGTCCTCGAAGACGACGTTCGCCGCCTTGCCGCCGAGCTCCAGCGTCGCGCGCTTGCGGGTGCCGGCGACCGAGCGGGCGATCGCCTTGCCGACCTCGGTCGACCCCGTGAACGCGACCTTGTCCACGCCGTCGTGCTCGACGAGCGCCCGGCCGGTCTCTCCCGCCCCGGTCACGATGTTGACGACGCCCGGCGGCAGGTCGGCCTGCTGGCAGATCTCGGCGAACAGCAGCGCCGTCAGCGGTGTCGTCTCCGCCGGCTTGAGCACGACGGTGTTGCCGCACGCGAGGGCCGGCGCGACCTTCCAGGCCAGCATCAGCAGCGGGAAGTTCCACGGGATGACCTGGCCCGCCACGCCGTACGGCTTGGGGTCGGGGCCGAAGCCCGCGTAGGAGAGCTTGTCGGCCCAGCCCGCGTGGTAGAAGAAGTGCGCTGCGGCGAGCGGCACGTCGACGTCGCGGGATTCGCGAATCGGCTTTCCGTTGTCGAGCGTCTCGAGGACCGCGAGCTCGCGGGCGCGCTCCTGCATGATGCGGGCGATGCGGAAGAGGTACTTGCCCCGCTCGCGGCCCGGGAGCCGGGACCAGACGCCGTCCTGCGCCCGGCGCGCGGCCTGCACCGCGCGGTCGACGTCGGCCGGGCCGCCCGCGACGACCTCGCAGAGCACCTCCTCGGTCGCCGGGTTGACCGTCTTGAACGGCTCGCCGTCGGCCGGGTCGACGAAGGCGCCGTCGACGAAGAGCCCGTAGGACGGGGCGATGTCGACGACGGCCGTCGACTCGGGGGCGGGGGCGTACTCGAACTTCACCATCTCAGTCCACCGTCACGTAGTCGCGGCCGGCGTAGCGGCCGGTCGCCATCCGCTGGCGCTGCAGCAGCAGGTCGTTGAGCAGGCTCGAGGCCCCGAGCCGGTAGTACGCCGGGTCGAGCCAGTCGTCGCCGCACGTCTCGTGCACGAGCACGAAGTGCTTGAGCGCGTCCTTCGCTGTGCGGATGCCGCCGGCCGGCTTGAAGCCGACCTGGGAGCCCGTCGCGGCGCGGAAGTCGCGGACGGCCTCGAGCATCACCAGCGCCACGGGAAGCGTCGCCGCCGGGCTGATCTTGCCGGTGCTCGTCTTGATGAAGTCCGCGCCGCCGAGCATCGCCAGCCAGGAGGCGCGCCGCACGTTGTCGTACGTCGCCAGCTCGCCGGTCTCGAGGATGACCTTGAGGTGGGCGGGGCCGCAGGCGGCCTTGACCTGGCGGACCTCGTCGAGGACCTGGCCGTAGCGGCCGGACAGGAAGGCGCCGCGGTCGATGACCATGTCGATCTCGTCGGCGCCAGCGGCGACGGCGTCGCGGGTGTCCTGCAGCTTCACGGCGAGGGAGGCCCGGCCGCTGGGGAACGCCGTGGCGACGGCGGCGACGTTGATGCCGGTGCCCCTGAGCTCCTCGACCGCCACCGGCACCAGGTCGCCGTAGATGCAGATCGCCGCGACCTGCGGGCAGGAGGAGTCGTCGGGCTCGGGGCGGCGCCCCTTGGCGCAGAGACCGCGCACCTTGCCCGGGGTGTCCGCGCCCTCGAGCGTCGTGAGGTCGATGCAGGAGATCGCGAGGTCGATCAGCTGGCGCTTGGCGTCGGCCTTGACCGAGCGGGAGGCGAGCGTCGCGGCACGGGCCTCGGCGCCGACCTGGTCCACCCCGGGCAGCCCGTGCAGGAAGCGGCGCAGCGCGCTCTCGGACGCGGTCACGCTCGACGTCACCGTCTCGAGGGCCGGCGACCGCGCTCCGGCCGGCTCCGACGTCACTGTCGCACTCACCTCCCGAGTCTATGCCGCAGTCCATGGCGGACGGGGGCGCGGCGGGCTGCGGCCCGAGCCCGCGCGTACGCCTCCGGCCGCTAGGGCAGGATCGGCGCTGTGCAGAGGCAGGCAGGTCCCGCTCCCGGCGGCCGCGAGGTCCACCGGGCGGGGCTGTCGCGCGGCGTCGCGGTCGTGTGGTTCGTGCTGGCCGCGGTCCTGCTGGCCGACACGCTCGTGCGCGGGACGGGCTTCCAGCGCCTGGTCGTCACCGAGGTGCTGGCGCTGATCACCCTCTCGTTCTACGCCCTCGCCTACCGGCCCGCGCTGCTGCAGGACGACGACGGGATCACGCTGGTCAACGTCGTCCGGGACGTGCGGATCCCGTGGCCGCGCATCGAGCACCTGGGCGGGAAGTGGTCGCTGGAGGTGCGCACCGACCGCGGGACCTTCGTGGCGTACGCCTCCGCCCCCCGGAAGCGGCGTCACCTGGCCCGGGACCGGGTGGCCGAGGCGGCCGGCGTCGAGGAGCCGCGCCCGCGTGGCGGGCGGAGCGGGGAAGCGCTGACGGCGCGGCTCGTGCAGCGCTGGGAGGAGCGGCGCGACCGGGCGCCGGCGGGCGAGGTGGTGGTCCGCTGGAGGTGGGACGTGATCGTCCCGGCCGTCGTGCTGGTCGGCGCCCTCGTGCTGACGGTGGCGCTCTCGTGAGCTCGCGCACCGGCGTCCGGCTGCGCGCCGTGGCCGAGGCCGACGTCCCCACCCTGGACGCGTGGGACCAGGACCCCGAGCACGCCGGCGAGTGGGGCGACTTCGGGCTGCCGCCGCGCTCGCACGCCGAGCTGCTGCGCCGCAACGGCGCCGAGCGGGGCTACGGCTTCCTGGTGGTCGAGGTCGACGCCGAGCTCGCCGGGTCGGTGAGCTGGCACGCCGTGCCGTACGGCCCCAACCCGCAGTCACGCGCGTGGAACATCGGCATCTCGCTGCACCCGCCGTACCGCGGCCGGGGAGCGGGCACCCGGGCCCAGCGCCTGCTGGCTGACATGCTCTTCGCGACGACCGACGCCTGCCGCGTCGAGGCGTCCACCGACGTGGACAACAGGCCCGAGCAGCGGGCGTTGGAGAAGGCGGGGTTCACCCGCGAGGGGGTCTTGCGTGGAGCGCAGTTCCGTCGGGGCGAGTGGCACGACCTCGTGTCCTACGCGCGGCTGCGCAACGACCCCTGATCCCGTGCGCAGCCGGAAGAGCTAGCCGGTGCCGCAGCGCGACCATCACTGGTACTCACGTCGGGCGCGTACGGCCCGTGGCATCCGGCTGCCGGGCAGCCCGCCGAAGAGCCCTATCCTCGCGATCGTCCTGCGCATGGGGGCGGCGCTGGCCCTCGTCGCGGTCAACTGGCTGATCGTCATGCTCGAGCGCGGCGGCTACCGGGACAACGTCGACGAGACGGTCTCGGCGATCGACGCCCTCTACTACACGACCGTCACGCTCTCGACGACGGGCTACGGCGACATCACGCCTGTCACCGAGAGCGCCCGGCTCGTCAACGCCCTCGCGGTCACCCCGATGCGGCTGCTGTTCGTCATCATCCTGGTCGGGACGACGATCTCGGCGCTGACGCAGAGGTCACGGGAGGAGTTCCGCCTCGCCCGATGGAGGTCACGCGTGAAGTCCCATGTCCTTGTCCTCGGCTTCGGCACCAAGGGGCGCAACGCGGTCCGCGCGCTGCTGCTCCAGGGCTACCCGGCTTCGCGGATCGTCGTCGTCGACGCGGACATCCGCGCCGTCGAGGCCGCCGTGGACCAGGGCCTGGTGGCCGTCGCCGGGCCTGCGACGAACGAGGCGACCCTGCGTGAGGCGCTGATCGAGCGTGCCTCGACCGTGATCGTCGCCCTCGGCCGGGACGACTCGGCGATCCTCGCGACCCTCACCGCGCGGCGGGCCAACCCGAAGGCCCGCGTGGTGGCCGCGGCACGGCAGTCGGAGAACGCGGAGCTGCTCGAGCAGAGCGGCGCCACCTCCGTGATCGTCACTTCGGAGACGACCGGGCGGCTGCTCGGCCTGGCCGCCGACAGCCCGGCGGCGGTCGCCGTCGTGGAGGACCTGGTGGCGTTCGGCACCGGCCTCGACCTCGTCGACCGGGAGATCGCGCCCGACGAGGTCGGCAAGCGGCTGCACGAGGTCTCCACGCCCGTGCTCGCGGTGGTGCGGCGCGGGCGGGTGCTGCACTACAACGACCCGGACGCCGGGCCGCTGCAGGCGGGCGACCGCGTGGTGTGCGCCTGCGCCTGAGCGCGGGCTCCGCCGGCGGCTGCGTGCGAGTCACGCCAACGGCTGCGTGCGAGTCACGCCCGCGGCAGGGTGAGGATCTCCGTGCCGTCCTCGGTGATGGCGATCGTGTGCTCGCTGTGGGCGGTCCGGCAGCCGGTGACGCTGCGCAGCGTCCACCCGTCGGCGTCGGTGACGAGCTCGTCGGTGTCGGCCATGACCCACGGCTCGAGGGCGAGCAGCAGGCCGGGGCGGAGCTTGAACCCGCGGCCCGGCCGGCCCGCGTTGGGGACGTGGGGGTCCTGGTGCATCGTCGACCCGACCCCGTGGCCGCCGAACTGGGTGTTGATCGGGTAGCCGGCCGCGTCGAGGACCGAGCCGATGGCGTGGGAGACGTCGCCGAGGCGTACGCCCGGGCCCGCGGCCGCGATCCCGGCGCTCAGCGCACGCTCCGTCGCGGCGATCATCGCGGTGTCGGCCGCGTCCTTGGCCTCGCCCACGACGAAGCTGATCGCCGAGTCGGTGACGACACCGCCGAGCGAGACGGCGAGGTCGAGCGTCAGCAGGTCGCCGTCGGCCAGCGCGTAGTCGTGGGGCAGCCCGTGCAGCACGGCGTCGTTGACCGAGGTGCAGATGTAGTGGCCGAAGGGGCCGCGCCCGAACGACGGCTCGTAGTCGACGTAGCAGGACTGCGCGCCGGCCTCCACGATCATCGCCTGTGCCCACCGGTCGATGTCGAGCAGGTTGGTGCCGACTCCGCTGCGGTTGCGCAGGGTCTGCAGGATCCCGGCGACGAGCGCGCCGGTGTCCTTGGCCCGGGCCAGCTCGGTGGGGCTGAGGATCTCGATCATGGCCGTGCCTTCCCTCGAGCGGCCGATAACTATCCCGGCCATACTATCCCGGTATTAGTATCGGGCCATGGTCCGGTTGCCCCTCACCCCCGCCGAGGTCGAGCGGGGGCAGCGCCTCGGCGCCCTCCTGCGTCGCGCCCGGGGAGAGCGCCCGATGCTCGCCACCGCCCTCGATGCCGGGGTGTCGCCGGAGACGCTGCGCAAGATCGAGTCCGGCCGCGTCGCGACCCCCGCCTTCCCGACCATCGCCGCGATCACCGCCGTCCTCGGCCTCTCCCTCGACGACGTGTGGGCCGAGATCAGCAGGCCCGTCGAGATCGAGCCCGCAGACGCCGGGGAGCGGCTGGCCAGCTGACCGCACTGCTTGTCAGGCACGCCTGTCAGCACGGCGGACCAGCACGACGGACCAGTACGACGTAATCAGCACGGCGTATCAGCACGACAGCGCCCGGCTCTGCAGCAACGGCCCCCATCGGGAGCCGATCCCCGTCAGAGAGCCGGACGAAGGACGTGCCGTGACAGAAGGACGAGCCGTGACGAACGCCCGCAAGCTCCTCGCCGTGGCGGCCGGCGCCGTCGCGGCGGCCGCGCTCGCCGCCCCCGCGCACGCCGCCACCCCGACCACGACGGTCACCCTCAGCATCCGCGGCTGCGACGGCTGCACGTTCGGCGTCTGGAACACCACGGAGGCCGGCACGTCCGACCGCCCGTTGCGGACGGTGACGGTCAGGAACGGCACGGCGAGCTTCCGCGTCCCGACGGCACTGACCAAGGGCCTCGCGCTGGACTGGCGCGACCCGAAGGGCCGCTACCAGCTGCCCGGCGCCGTACCGGCCGTCTCGATGGCGCTGCCGCAGCACGCGCCCGGGACGGTCGTGAGCGAGCCGCGGGCGCGGGCCGCCACCCGGGCGTACTACTGCTGGGCCGGCACCCGGGCCAGGACGTACACGATCCGCCTGGGCCTCACGACGTTCCGCACCGAGAGCTACGAGGGCGACCGGATGGTGACCGGCGCCGCGATCTGGGCGTCGCCGACGCTGAAGGGGTACGGCACGGCCCGCACGCTGGAGAAGGGCCCGCAGGGCGAGCCGCCGATCTCCGGCCTGGGACACCAGGACGCGCCGTACTGCGGGAGCTGACCGGCGGTGAGCCCGCCGGGCGGCGGGGCGGCACCTGATGGTCGCCGCCGCGTCGCCGGCTGTCCGCATGGGCTTAACGCGCGGTCCCTAGCGTCCCCGGGACTCCAGAACCCCGGAAGGACCCTTCGTGCGACTCCGTTCTGCCCGTGGGCTCGGCGTGCTGGCGGCTGTCCCGCTGCTCGCCGTCGCCCCGCTCACCAGCTCCGCGCCCGCGACCGCCGACAGCGCCGTCGTGCTGCGTGCCGACTTCGACGACAACGTCCTGCCGGCGGGCTGGCGCCCGATCGAGGGCACGTGGGCCGTCCGGGACGGCCGCCTGGTCGGGACGAGCGCCAGCTCGAGCCAGCAGGCTCGCATCACGTTCGGCGAGCACCTCAGCGACTACCGGGTCGAGGCGACCGTGCGCTTCGAGACGGTGCAGAACACCGCGCGCTGGAGCGCCGTCGCCCTCGACATGCCCGCCGACGGCAGCCGGCCGTGGTGGATCGCCACCATGCGCACGGGCTCCACCGCGGCGAACGGGCTCGAGTTCGCGCAGATGACGGCCGGCGGCGCGTGGAACGTCACCAACACCGCCAGCGCGCCGACGACGGCCGGCACCGGCAAGGACGTGCGCGTCGCCGTCGAGGTGCACGGCAGCCGCGCGACCTGGGTCTTCAACGGCACGAAGGTCATGACGACCAGCGCGCTGCAGCGGTCGGCCGCGGGCGTGCTCGGACTGGTCGTGAACGGCGCGCAGGCGAGCTACGACGACATCGTCGTCACCAGGCTCGACCCCGAGCCGGTCATCGTCCCCGACGCCCCCGGGGCCCTGCCGGCCGTCATCGCGCACCGCGGCGACTCGGCCACGGCGCCGGAGAACACCCTCGCCGCCTTCGAGTCGGCCATCCGCAACGGCGCCGACTGGGTGGAGACCGACGTGCAGACCACCCGGGACGGCGCGCCTGTGCTGATGCACGACAACACGGTCGACCGGACGACCGCGGGGACCGGCGACATCAGCACGCTGACCGCGGCGCAGATCGCCCAGCTCGAGGCCGGCTCATGGTTCTCCGCGGCCGCGTACCCGGGCCAGAAGGTCCCCGCCCTGACCGACGTGCTCGACCAGGTCCGCGGCCGCGCGAGCAAGCTCCTGCTCGAGGTGAAGGGGCCGGAGACGCAGGCCGAGGTGGACCGGGTCGTCGCCGCCATCAAGAGCCGCGGGCAGACCAGTGAGGTGCTGCTGCAGAGCTTCGACGTCAACGTCCTGCGCCACGCCCGCGCGGCCGACCCCGAGCTCCGCCTCGGCCTGCTCCGGTCCGCGCTGGACGCCGACCCGGTCGCGGTCTCGAAGGAGCTGGGGCTCGCGGCGTACAACCCCAGCTGGGACGGGCTGAAGGCCGACCCGGGGGTCGTCGAGGAGCTGCACGAGGCCGGCGTGGCCGTCATGGTGTGGACGGTCGACGACACCGCCTCGTGGGAGCGGCTGCGCGAGCTGGGCGTCGACGGGATCATCACCAACAAGGCCGGGCAGCTCGCCGGCTGGCAGGACCGCTACACCCAGGCGCTGGCCGGCAAGCCGACGGCCTCGGTGCTCGCTCCCGCGGCCGGCGCCCAGCTGACCCGCGGCGAGAGCCTCACGCTCGCCGTCGCCGAGCAGGACGCCGACTCGGTCAGCGTGACCCTGGACGGGAAGCCGGCGGCCGAGGGGCAGGTCACCGACGTCGACACGCTCGCGCTCGGCACGCACACCGTCGTCGTGACGGCGACGGGCGAGGGCGGCACGACGACGACCACGTCCACGTTCACGGTGGTTCCGACCGCCCGCGGCCTTGCCTCCCTGCTGGCCGGGCCGCAGGAGGTCAAGCCGTCGCTGCGGCGCCGGATGCTCGACGACATCGACAAGCAGGACTGGGCGCAGCTGGTCGACGACGCCGAGTCGCACGCCGGGCGGGGCGTCCCCGAGCCGCTGGCGGCGCTGCTCGCCGCCGACGCCCGGGCGCTGCTGGCCACCGGGAGGTAGCCCGCTGCGGCGGGGCCCGGCCTCCGGGCCCCGCCGCGCGTCACTCGATCGGCCCGCTCGGCACCCGAGAACCCAAAGGTCCGCGCTCGACCAGCCGACAAAGCGTGGGTGAAGCAGCCGGGGGAGCGCCGTACGCGGGGGTCGCTGCGCCCACGGCTGCTCGCCCTCGTGGCGGTGCCCATGCTCGGTGTCGTCGTGCTGGCGGGCAGCGGCGTGAGCGTGACGCTCACGAGCGCGCGCGACGCCCAGGACGCCGAGCGCTCGGTCACGCACGCCGCCGCCCTGAGCTCGGTCCGCAGCATGATCGGCCAGGAGACGCTGCCCTCGGTCAGCGTCGCGATCGCCGGAGACGTGGAGCTCTCCCGCATGGTCGGGCTGCCGGAGGTGCAGCGAGAGCCGCTGCTTGCTCTGACGCTGAAGCAGGCGCAGGCCGCCCGTACGGCCACCGACGCCGCCACGGCCCGGGCCCGCGCGCAGGGCGTCAGCCCGTCGCTCATCGACTCGGTGACGTCCCAGCTGTCGGCGCTGCGAGCCGGGCTGGACGAGGAACGACCGGACACTCAGACCGCCGAAGGCGCCCTTGACGTCGCAGCCGACGTCTATCGCCGCTATGCCCGGGTCTCCGCGCAGCTCACCGAGGCCGAACGCGCCCACATCGACGACGCGATCGAGCAGGGCCTCGACCCCGACGGCGTCGTCGCCCTCGAGGACATCGCCCGCATCTCCGACCTCGTCGAGGCTGCGGCAGAGGAGCTCGGGCAGTTCCTCGCGGCCAACTTCGCCGCAGAGGGCAGGGAGGCCGAGCAGCACGCGATGCTGCTCGCCGACCGCGGCGCCTACGAGGCCGCGGCCGAGCGGGTGGACGGGCTGCACACCCCGAGCCTGCGGCAGGCCTGGAAGGCCCTGCAGCCGAGCCCGCCGGTGCGCCGGTTCGAGCGCGCGCTCGGCAGCACCACGCTGGCCCCGAAGGGCTCCGCGGCCGCCCCTTCCTTGGGCAAGGTCGTCGACAGCTATCGCGACGGCATCGCCCGCGACACCGCGCTCGTCTCGCTGCTGGACCAGGCCGCCGACCACGCGATAGCGGTGACGGGGGAGCAGCGCTCGACCGCGATCGGCACCCTGCGCGTCGTCGTGGGCTCCGCCCTGCTCCTGCTCGTCCTCGCGCTCGTCCTGCTCGTCGCGGTGGAGCAGTCGGTCTCCCGCCCGCTGCGCCGGCTGGCCCGCGATGCCGACGCGGTGAGCCACGGGCAGCTGGTCGAGGTGCACGAGTCCGGGCCGACGGAGGTGCGCACCGTCGCGCGTGCCCTCGCCGGAGCGGTCGAGAGCCTGCGGCGGGTGCAGGGGCACGCCGAGGCCGTCGCCCGCGGCGAGCTCGACGACGCGCGCCTCCGCGAGCCGCTCACCGGGCCGCTCGGCCAGGTGGTGCACGCCTCCATCGAGCAGATCGTCACCTCGATCCGGCAGCGCGAGACGCTCCAGGTCGAGCTCGCCTTCCAGGCCGCGCACGACGCGCTCACCGAGCTGCCCAACCGCGCCCAGGGGCTGCGGCTCATCGCGGGGGCGCTGCACCGGGCGCAGCGCGCCAGCGCCACCGTCGCGCTGCTCTTCGTCGACCTGGACTACTTCAAGAAGGTCAACGACACCTTCGGCCACGCCGCGGGGGACGAGGTGCTGCGCACGGTCGCGCGCCGCATGCAGGCTCTGGTCCGCTCCGGCGACGTCGTCTGCCGCCTCGGCGGCGACGAGTTCCTCGTGCTGCTCGAGCCCGTCGAGTCCGACGTGTCGCTCGTGGCGCTGGCGCAGCGGCTCATCACCGCGGTGTCCGACCCCATCGCCATCGGCGACAGCACCGTGCGCATCGGGGCCAGCGTCGGCATCGCCATCAGCAGCACCGGCTCGGTCGACGCCGACGCCCTGCTGCGCGAGGCGGACGCAGCGGCGTACCGGGCCAAGACCTCTGGGCGGGGCACGGCCGAGGTGTTCGACGAGCAGCTGCGGCGCGAGCTGGCCGAGCGGGCCGACCTCGAGGCCGCGATCGCGCACGGCCTCGTGGCGGGGGAGTTCCTCCTGCACTACCAACCGGTGGTGTCGGTCGCAACGAAGGAGCTGCGCGGGTTCGAGGCGCTGCTGCGCTGGGACCGGCCCGGGCACGGCCTCGTGCCGCCGGCCGCCTTCATCCCGCTGGCCGAGCAGTCCAACCTCATCTGCGAGCTCGGCCGGTGGGCGCTGGGCGAGGCGACGCGCCAGCTGGCCGCCTGGTCCGCCGCCGACGCCGGCCGCGGGCTCACGATGGCCGTCAACGTCTCCGGCCGGCACCTCGGCAGCCCCCGGATCCTGGACGACGTCGCCGACGCGCTGGCCGGGTCCGGGGTCGACCCGTCGTGCCTCGTCCTCGAGCTGACCGAGACGATGATCGTCGACGACGTGGCCTGCACGGACCGGCTCCGCGCGCTGCGCGGCAGCGGGGTGCGCATCGCGATCGACGACTTCGGCACCGGCTACACCTCGATCGGCCAGCTGCAGAACCTGCCGGTCGACACCCTCAAGATCGACCGCAGCTTCGTCGCGTCCGAGGCGCCCGGGCACCAGGAGCTGGTCCGCCTCATCGTGAGCGCGGCGCACACCTTCAACCTCGCCGTCGTCGCGGAGGGGGTCGAGGAGGACGCGCAGCTGGCCGCCCTGCGGACGCTGCAGTGCGACGCCGCGCAGGGCTTCCTGATCGCGCGGCCCATGTCCGCGGCCGCCGTCGAGGCCTCCTGCGGGCTGGGCGCGCGGGCGATGAGCTCGCCGGAGGCCGCGGCGCCGGCCTGACCGGTCAGGCCGACGGCGGCCTGGGCCGTCAGCCCAGCTGCAGCGCCTGCTCCACGTCCGCGCGCAGCGCGGCGAGCGCCTCGGCCGTCTCCCTGCTCGCGGCGTCCACGTCCCCGTCGGACACGTGCGCGACGACCTCGAAGTAGCACTTCAGCTTCGGCTCCGTCCCGGACGGCCGCACGACGACGCGGGCGCCGCCCTCGAGCCGGAAGCGCAGCCCGTCGGTGGGAGGCAGCCCGTCGCTCCCGGCCGAGAGGTCGTCGACGGCGAGGACGGCCCGTCCGCCCAGCCGCTCCGGCGGGTCGGCCCGGAGCCGCTCCACCGCAGCGGGGATCAGCGAAAGCTGCTTTACGCGTATGGACAGCTGGTCCGTGGCGTGCAGCCCGTGCTCGACGGCGATCTCGTCGAGGAGGTCGAGCAGCGAGCGGCCCTGTGCCTTGAGCGACGCCGCGATCTCGGCCACCACGAGCGCGGCGGTGATGCCGTCCTTGTCGCGCACCCCCTCGGGGTCGACGCAGTAGCCCAGCGCCTCCTCGTAGCCGAAGACGAGCCCCGGCACCCGGGAGATCCACTTGAACCCCGTGAGCGTCTCGGCGAACCCCATGCCGTGGGCCGCCGCGATCCGGCCGAGCAGTGACGAGGACACGATGGATGTCGCGAGCACGCCCCCGCTCCGGCCTTCGTGCGCGGCGCGGCGCGCCAGGTGCGTGGCGAGCAGTGCGCCGACCTCGTCACCGCGCAGCACCGTCCACCGGCCGTGGCGGCCGCCGGAGCGTACGGCGACGGCGACGCGGTCCGCGTCAGGGTCGTTCGCCAGCACCACGTCGGCCTGCTCGCGGCCGGCCGCAGCCAGCGCGAGGTCCATCGCCCCCGGCTCCTCCGGGTTGGGGAAGGCGACGGTCGGGAACGCCGGGTCCGGCTCGGCCTGCTCGGGCACCACGTAGGGCTCGGCGAAGCCAGCGCGGGCGAAGGCGGCGAGGGCGGTGTCGCGGCCGACGCCGTGCAGCGGGGTGTAGACGATCTTCAGGTCTCGCGGAGCGTCGGGCGGGACGACGGCAGCGGCGCGGGCGACGTACGCCTCGACCACGTCGTCCCCGGCCTCGGTCCAGCCCTCGGCCTGCGGCACCGTCATGATCGGCCCGACCGCGTCGATCTCGGCGCTGATCTCCGCGTCCGCCGGCGGGACGATCTGCGACCCGTCGCCGAGGTAGACCTTGTAGCCGTTGTCCGCGGCAGGGTTGTGCGATGCCGTAATCATGATTCCGGCATCTGCGGACAGGTGTCGGACCGCGAACGCGAGGACGGGGGTCGGCAGCGGGCGGGGGAGGACGACCGCCTCCAGCCCGGCCCCCGTGACGACCGACGCCGCGTCACGGGCGAAGTCGGCCGACCGCGAGCGGGCGTCGTAGCCGATCACGACCCGCTTGGCGACCCGGCTGCGCAGGTACGCCACGAGCCCGGCCGTCGCGCGCAGCACGGTGAGCCGGTTCATCCGGTTCGGGCCGGCGCCCAGCTCGCCGCGCAAGCCCGCGGTGCCGAACTCGAGCCGGCCGACGAAGCGGTCGCCGAGGGCGGCCGCCGGGTCCGGCCCGGCCAGCAGCGCCTGCAGCTCCCCGCGGGTCGCCTGGTCCGGGTCCTCGGCGAGCCAGGCGCGTGCGAGCTCGAGGACGTCCACGGTGTCCTCGGACTGTCGGTGCTCGTGCGCCCAGTCGGCCATCGTCTGGCCGTCGCCGGGCACCGGGTTGGGGGTCAGCGCAGGGTCGTCGCCCGGGCCGCCGGTCGCGGTGCGGTCGCCCGGCGCGCCGTGCTCGGCCTCCGGCGAGGCGGCCGCGCTGCCCTCGGTGTCCTCGGCGCGCAGGCCGTCGGGCACGCGCTCCTGGTCGCCTGCGCGCGCCTCGTCCGAGGTGGAGGGCGGCTGCTCGCTCACAGGCCCGCCACCAGGTCGCCGAGGAGCGTGCCCATCCGGCTGGCCGCCGCGTTGCCCGCAGCCAGCACCTCCTCGTGGTTGAGCGGCTCGCCGGTCATGCCCGCGGCGAGGTTGGTCACGAGGGAGATGCCCAGCACCTCGGCGCCGGCCTCACGGGCCGCGATCGCCTCCAGGGTCGTCGACATGCCCACGAGGTCCCCGCCCACCGCACGGACCATGCCGATCTCGGCCGGCGTCTCGTAGTGCGGGCCGGGCAGCTGCACGTAGACCCCCTCCTCCAGCGACGGGTCGACCTGCTTGCACAGCGTCCGCAGCCGCTTGGAGTAGAGGTCCGTGAGGTCGACGAAGCGCGGCCCCACGAGGGGGGACGTGCCCGTCAGGTTGATGTGGTCGCTGATGAGGACCGGCTGCCCGGCTGAGAAGGTCGGTCGCAGCCCGCCGCACCCGTTGGTCAGCACCACGACCGAGCACCCGGCCGCGGCCGCGGTGCGGACGCCGTGGGCGACCGCCGCCACGCCGCGCCCCTCGTAGAGGTGCGTCCGGCCGAGGAACGCGAGCACCTGCTTGCCGCCCACCGCGAGCGAGCGCACCCGTCCCGCGTGGCCCTGCACCGCCGGAGGAGCGAACCCGGGCAGGTCGGTGACGGGCAGGTCGGCCCTCTGGGAGCCGCGGCCCTCGACGATCCCGTCGACGGCGGGCACCCACCCCGAGCCGAGGACGAGCGCGACGTCGTGCCGCTCCACGCCGGTCAGCTCGCGGAGGCGATCGGCCGCGGCGCGGGCGAGGGCGTACGGGTCGTCGGTGGGAGAGGCCCCGGATGCGGGCTGGAAGCTGTCGCTCACCCGCTGCAGCGTAGGGCCGGGCTTTCGGGCGGGGCACTAGGCTCCCCGTCATGCAGGCTCTGGCTGAGGAGACCGGCGGCCGCGCGCTGATCGTGGTGGACGTGCAGAACGACTTCTGCGAAGGCGGCAGCCTCGCCGTCGAGGGCGGGGCGGAGGTCGCCGAGGCGCTCGGGGCGTACGTCCGCGAGCACCGCGACGCGTACGACCGGGTCGTCACCACCCAGGACTGGCACGTGGACCCCGGCGACCACTTCTCGGCCGCGCCGGACTACGCGCACAGCTGGCCGCCGCACTGCGTCGTCGGCACCGGTGGGGCCGACCTGCACCCGGGCCTGGACGCCGGGCACGGGGGCGGCTTCGTCGAGGCCGTGGACGTCGTCGTGCGCAAGGGCGAGCACGCCGCGGCCTACTCCGGCTTCGAGGCGACGACGCCCGGCGGCGAGCCGCTGGACGGCTACCTGCGGGGCGCGGGCATCGCCGCAGTGGACGTGGCGGGCATCGCCACCGACCACTGCGTACGCGCCACGGCGCTCGACGCGGCCGCGGCCGGCTACTCGGTCCGGGTCCTGCTGCCGCTCTGCGCCGGCGTGGCCCCGGCGTCGACGGAGCGCGCGCTGTCCGAGCTGCGCGAGGCCGGGATCGAGCTGGTCGGCGACCTGGTCTGAGCACCCCCGGGCCGCGCCGGGTCACCCCAGCGGCTCGGCCACCGGGAGGCGCTCGGCTTCGACGGCCGCGCCGGCGTGCCGAGCGAGGTCGATCCTGCGCCGACCGCGGCGGTCCGGCCGCGGGCCGGCGGACGGCTCCTGCGCCGACCACGAGGCCGCGTCGAGCCCGACCTTCTCCCGGTACATCGCGCTGTCCGCCGCTCTCAGCAGCGCGTCGGGGTCGTCGAACCCAGGACCGGCCGTGGCGACCCCGATGCTCGCGCGCAGCACGACGTCGTGGCCCGCGACGTGCAGCGGCGCCTCCAGGGCGGCGCGGACGCGTGCGGTCACCACCGCGAGCGCGTGCTCGGAGATCGTCCCGTGCGGGCCGGCCGTGAGCGACTCGCAGAGGATGACGAACTCGTCGCCGCCCAGCCGGGCCAGCGTGTCCTCGGTGCGCAGCGCGTTGCCCAGCCGCCCGGCGGCCTCGACGAGGACCTGGTCGCCGACCTCGTGGCCGTGGGTGTCGTTGATCGCCTTGAAGCCGTTCAGGTCGAGGAAGAGCACCGCGAGCGGTGCGTCCCGCCGCTGCGCCGACGCCAGCGCGTGCTCGAGCCGGTCGTAGAGCAGCGCCCGGTTGGGCAGCCCGGTCAGCGCGTCGTGCGTCGCAGCGTGGACCAACGCGTCCTGCGCCGCCTCCGCCTCGTCCCGGTCGTGGGCCATGACCACGTAGCTCACCGCGACGTCCGCGAGCGTCCGCGCCGCCTCCAGGTCCTCCTCGCTCCACGGCGACGGGGCGGACCGGTACAGGTCCAGGGCGCCCCAGGCCCGGCCGCGCGCCAGCAGCGGGACCGAGGCGACCGAGCGCATCCCCACCGCGACCGCGCGGTCGGCGAACTCCGGCCAGCGCCAGGCGCCGACCGCGAGGTCGGGCTCGAGCACGGCCTCGCCCGCGTCCACGGCGTCGTGACAGGGGCCCTGCCCCAGCACGTCCTGCGCGGTCTCCGCCTCGCACGTGCTGTCGCTGCTCGCGTCCACGAACCGCAGCCGCCGGCCGTCGACGTACATCACGCCCGCGCCGGTGACCGGAAGGACCCGGCAGGCGGCGGCCGCGAGGTCGCGCAGCACCCCCTCGACCGTGAAGGCGCCGGTCGCGCGCCGGGCGAACTCGACGACC
The DNA here is from genome assembly GCF_011250635.1 of Motilibacter deserti. Lineage (GTDB taxonomy): Bacteria > Actinomycetota > Actinomycetes > Motilibacterales > Motilibacteraceae > Motilibacter_A > Motilibacter_A deserti. The sequence continues at coordinate 45,614 of NZ_JAANNP010000009.1, read as the reverse complement.
ACGTCGAAGAGCTCGCGCTTGTCCGCCATGTGCGGTCCTTCCCCCGGCAGGTGGGCCCGAGGACGTACGCCCCGGGCGGCGTGGCTGTAGCCCACGCGCGGCTCCGGGCGGCTTCAGAGCCTGAAAAGCGCAGAAATGCGCGGCGAAGTGACCGGACTATAGCCCCGTTCAGTGGGTGCGCAAACACAGCGGGTCAGCTTCGGCAGCTCGGGGGGTGCTCCGACGCCTCATGCCGACGGGGCGGGTGCCGAAGGACGAGGTAGGACAACCCCGGAGGACTGGAGCCCCATGCGCACGACGAGCATCCGCACGAAGCTGCTGGCCGGCTTCCTGTCAGTCGTCGGGCTGTCGATCGCGCTGGGGGTCTACAGCGCCTGGTCGTTCGCCCGCATCAACAACGGCGTCGAGAAGGTCGTCGCCACCCAGGACCAGGTCCTCGCGGCCGGTCAGGTCCGCTACCTCACCCAGAGCCTGACGGTGAGCGCGCTCGCCTACCCGATCACCGAGGGCGACGACGCCAAGGCGCAGATCAGCGAGGGCGCCAAGACGACGGTCGCGTCGTTCGGACCCGTGCTGGACGGCTTCGAGGCCAGCCTCAGCGCCGAGCAGAAGGCCGCGATGGCCGACGAGATCGCCTCGGTCAAGGAGGCGTGGGGGACGTTGGCGGACGCCATGCTCAAGCTCGCGAACGTCTCGGGCGCCGCCACCAGCGCGTCCGGGTCCTCGACGCTCGACTCCTCCACCGCGTACTCCAACATCATCGCCGCCGTCGACAAGCTCAACGGCGCGCTCGCCGAGTCCAGCAAGGCCCAGCAGAAGGCCTCGCACGACGTCTACAGCTCGGCCCGGCTCGTGCTCGTCATCGCCCTGCTGCTCGGTGCCGCGGGCGGCGTCGGCCTCGCGCTGGTCCTCGCCAACGGCATCGTCGGCCCGCTGCGGCGCAGCGTGGCGACGCTCAGTGCGGTCGCAGACGGCGACCTCACGGTCGAGGCCGGTGCCGACGCCCAGCGCAAGGACGAGGTCGGCGAGCTCGTCCGCGCCGTCGACACGACCGTCGCCTCGCTCCGCGAGGTCCTCGGGTCGACCGCGCGCACCGCGGGCACGCTGGCGCAGGCCGCGGAGACGCTCGAGGGCGGGACCGGCCGCATCGCCGCCGCCTCCGCCGAGGCCGTCGAGCAGGCCGCCCAGGTGGCGGCCGCCGCCGACCAGGTGTCGGCCAGCGTGCGCACGGTCGCCGCCGGCACCGACGAGATGGGCGAGTCGATCTCGGAGATCTCCCGCAACGCCAACGAGGCCGTCGCCGTCGCCGGGGCCGCGGTCCAGGCCGCCACGGCCACCGACGAGCGGGTCCGCCGGCTCTCGGAGTCCTCGCGCGAGATCGGCGACGTCGTCAAGGTCATCACCTCGATCGCCGAGCAGACCAACCTGCTCGCGCTCAACGCCACCATCGAGGCCGCCCGCGCCGGCGAGGCCGGCAAGGGCTTCGCCGTCGTCGCTTCGGAGGTCAAGGACCTCGCGCAGGAGACCGCCCGCGCGACCGAGGACATCGTGCGCCGCGTCGAGACGATCCAGACCGACACCACGGCCGCGGCGGACACCATCGCCCAGATCACCGAGATCATCGACCGGATCGCGACGTTCCAGACCTCGATCGCCTCCGCGGTCGAGGAGCAGACCGCGACGACCGGCGAGGCCAGCCGCAGCGTCGGGCAGGCCGCGCACGGCACCGACGAGATCGCCGTCAAGATCGGGCGCGTGGCGCAGGCGACCGGCAGCACCGACGAGGAGGTCCGCCTCTCGGCCGAGACGACCGGCCTGATCAAGGGCCTGAGCTCGGAGCTGCAGACCCTGGTGTCGCGCTTCCGCTACTGACCGCGGCGCCGGCCTCCGGCGTACGCCCGCAGCTCGCGGCCCTGGCTGTCCTCGGACGGCCGGGGCCGCTGCCGTGTCTGCCGTGCGTGCCGCGCCTGCGCCGCGGGTGCGGTCGGGTCAGGAGGCGGGGCCGGGCCCGACGGAGACGCACGGGCGGGCGCGCAGGTCCGAGACGTAGTCGCTCGGCGCCCCGGCCACCTCTGCGGCCTCGGCGATCAGGCCGAGGTAGCGGGCGCTGGGCAGCCCGCCCTCGTAGGCGTCCAGCACGTAGAGCCAGGCCACGACCTCGCCGTCCAGGGTCTGCACGCGGACCCGCAGCTTGCGGTAGAGCCCGATCGCCGCGCCCTCCCACTCGTCGAGCTGGCGGGCGTCGAGGTCGGTCAGGTCGTAGAGCATGACGAAGACCGAGCTGGCCGGGTCCTCCGGCGTCTCGACGACGGTCGCGAGCGCGCCCTCCCAGCCGAGGTCCTCGCCTCCGAAGGTCAGCCGCCAGCCGACCAGCCATCCCGAGCCACGGGCAGGCGAGTGCGGCGCCCGCTGCATCATCCGACGGGCGTCCATGTTGCTGCCGTAGGCGGCGTAGAGGGCCACGGCCGGAATCGTATTGGTGACGCGCGCAAGGCAGAATGAGCCCCGTGACCAGCCCATCGCGCATCGCCATCCTCGGGGGTGGCCCGGGCGGCTACGAGGCCGCGCTGAGTGCCGCCCGCCTCGGCGCCGACGTGACCGTCGTCAGCGACGGGCTCGGCGGGTCCGCGGTGCTCACCGACTGCGTCCCCAGCAAGACGCTCATCGCCGTCGCCGAGGTCGTGACGCTCGCCGCCGAGTCCGGCGGGCTGGGCGTGCGCGTCGGCAGCAACGTCATCGGCGACATCGACGGCGACGGCATCCCCGATGGCAAGGTGGGCGTCGATCTCGCCGCCGTCAACGCGCGCATCAAGCGGCTCGCCGCGGCCCAGTCGGACGACATCGGCCAGCGGTTGGAGAAGGAGGGCGTCCGCGTCCTCGACGGCCGCGGCCGGCTCGACGGCCCCTCGCGCGTCGTCGCGACCCTCGCCGACGGCAGCTCCGAGACCGTCGACGCCGACGCGGTGCTCGTCGCGACCGGCGCCCACCCGCGGGTGCTCGCCGGCTCCGAGCCGGACGGCGAGCGCATCCTCACCTGGGAGCAGCTCTACGAGCTGCGCGAGCTGCCCGAGCAGCTCATCGTGGTCGGATCGGGTGTGACGGGCGCGGAGTTCGCGTCGGCGTACAACGCCCTCGGCTCCTCCGTCACGCTGGTCTCCTCGCGCGACCGCGTCCTGCCCTCTGAGGACGCCGACGCGGCGCAGGTGCTCGAGGAGGTCTTCGCCCGCCGCGGCATGACGGTCCTGTCCCGCTCGCGGGCCTCCTCGGTCAAGCGCGTCGGCGACGGCGTCGTCGTCGCGCTCGAGGACGGCCGCACGGTCGAGGGCTCGCACTGCCTGCTGGCGGTCGGCTCGATCCCCAACACCGCGGGCATCGGGCTCGAGGAGGCGGGTGTCACGCTCGGGCGCGGCGGCTACATCGAGGTCGACAAGGTCTCCCGCACCTCCAACCGCGGCGTCTACGCCGCCGGCGACTGCACGGGCGTGCTGATGCTCGCGTCGGTCGCGGCCATGCAGGGGCGCATCGCGATATGGCACGCGCTCGGCGAGGCGGTGACGCCGCTGGACCTGAAGTCGGTGTCGGCCAACGTCTTCACCGACCCCGAGATCGCGACGGTCGGCTGGTCCCAGGAGGCGGCCGAGGCCGCGGGCTCGCACGTCGTCACGGTCAAGCTGCCGCTCTCGACCAACCCGCGGGCGAAGATGCAGGGCCTGCAGGACGGCTTCGTGAAGCTCACCTGCCGTCGCGGCTCGCGCATCATCGTCGGTGGCGTCGTCGTGGCGCCGCGAGCCAGCGAGCTGGTCCACCCGGTCTCGCTCGCGGTCGCGCTCGGGCTCACGGTCGACCAGGTCGCCCACGCGTTCACCGTCTACCCGAGCCTGTCCGGCTCGATCGCCGAGGCGGCGCACCAGCTGCACAACCGGGCCTGAGCGGCACGCGCCCGGTCCGGGAGACGTCCGGGCGCGAGCTGTCGGGGCCGCGCCTGACTCGTCGTCGAGCTGGGCATGAGGGTGTCCGCAGCACGACACCCTCGAGGAGACTTCATGGAGTACCGCCAGCTCGGCAGCTCGGGCCTGCTCGTGTCCACGCTCACCCTGGGCACGATGGGCTTCGGCGGAGGCGGCAAGTTCGCCAAGGTCGGGACCGGCTCGGTCGAGGACGCCCGGCAGCAGCTCGACCTCTGCCTCGAGGCCGGCGTCAACCTCGTCGACACCGCGGACGTCTACTCCGACGGGGTCTGCGAGGAGATCGTCGGCGAGGCGCTCAAGGGACGGCGCGACGAGGTGCTGCTGGCCACCAAGGTGCGCTTCCCGATGGGGCCCGGGCCGAACGACCGCGGGCTGTCGCGGCACCACGTCGTCCGCGGGTGCGAGGCCAGCCTGCGCCGGCTCGGCGTCGAGCACATCGACCTCTACCAGCTGCACGAGTGGGACGGGCTGACGCCGCTGGAGGAGACGTTCGAGGCGCTCGACAGCCTCGTCCGGTCGGGCAAGGTCCGCTACGTCGGCATCTCGAACTACTCGGCCTGGCACGCGATGAAGGCGATCGGCGTCGCGGAGCGGGGCGGGCTGCCGCGGCCGGTGAGCCAGCAGGTCTACTACTCGCTGCAGGGCCGCGAGGCGGAGTACGAGCTGGTCCCGCTCGCCCTCGACCAGGGGCTCGGCGTGCTGGTGTGGAGCCCGCTCGCCGGCGGCCTGCTGTCGGGCAAGTACCGCCGGGGGCAGCAGGCGCCCGAGGGCTCCCGCCAGCTGCAGGACTGGGGCGAGCCGCCGGTCTACGACGAGGACAAGCTCTACGACACGATCGAGGTGCTCGTGGAGGTCGCCGAGGCGCGCGGCGTGCCGGCCGCGCAGGTCGCCCTGGCCTGGACGCTCGCCAAGCCGGGCGTCACGTCGCTGGTGATCGGCGCCCGCACGACCGACCAGCTGCGGCAGAACCTCGTCGCCGCCGAGCTCCGGCTCGACGAGTCCGAGATCGCGCGCCTCGACGCGGCCAGCGCACTGCCGCTGCTCTACCCCTACTGGCACCAGGCCGCCACCGCGTCCGACCGGCTCTCGCCCGCGGACCTCAGCCTGCTCGGGCCGCACCTGCCCACCTGACGCCGGCCGGCCGAGGCCTGCACGCAGGCGCTGCGTGGTTGCCGCACCCGGCGCGGGGTAGGCGCGCCCGCCATGGGTGGGCAACGGACCAGTGAGTCGGCCGAGGACAACGACGCCGAGCTCGAGTCGTCGCTGGAGAGCGCGTTCGACCGGCTGGCCGGCGAGGGCGAGCAGCGGCTCGGGCGGACGTGGGGCGCGCTCATCAGCACGGGCCTCATGGGCGGGATCGACGTCGGTGTCGGCCTGCTGGCGATGCTCGTCGTCCTCGACGAGACCGGCAGCCCGCTGCTCGGCGCGCTGGCGTTCTCCGTCGGCTTCCTCGCGCTGCTCCTCGCGGACAGCGAGCTGTTCACCGAGGGCTTCCTCGTGCCGGTGACCGCGGTGGCGGCCAAGCGCGGCCGCCCCGCGTCCCTCGCGCGGCTCTGGGGTGTGACGCTGGTGGCGAACCTCGTCGGCGGCTGGGTCATCGCGTGGCTGATCGCCCACGCGTTCCCGCACCTGCACACGCTTGCCGTGGAGACCGCGGCGCACTACGCCACCGCGGGCCTCTCGGTGCGTACGGCGTGCCTGGCGCTGCTCGCCGGCGCGGCCATCACGCTGATGACCCGGATGCAGCACGGCACCGACTCCGACCCGGCGCGGGCGGCGGCCGCGATCGCCGGGGCGTTCGTGCTCTCGGGAACCCAGGTCTTCCACTCGATCCTGGACTCGCTGCTGATCTTCACCGCGCTGACGGGCGGCGCGGCGCCCTACGGCTACCTCGACTGGCTGCACTGGTTCTGGTACACGACGCTCTTCAACGTCGTCGGCGGCCTCGGCCTGGTCACCCTGCTCCGGCTCGTGCGCACCAAGGAGCGGGTCCGGCAGGAGCGGGAGGAGCATTAGCGCCGCCAGCCCGCGCGGCTACCGCGCCGTGTGCCGGCGCAGCGCGCTCGTCCCGGCCGCGGCCCCGTAGCCGGCCGGCACCACGACGCGCAGCGTCGACGTGCCGCGCGGCGGGGACCAGACGAAGGCCACGGTGCCCTTGGCGGAGACGGGAGCCGTCGCCCGGACCACCCAGCGCTTGCCGACCTTCTGCTCGAGGCGCGCCCTGAGCCGGGCCGGCGCGTCCACGTCGGCGCGGAACGCAGTGCGCGCACGGGCCCGCCCACTGCTCGTCGCGGCCCAGCTGACCCCGGCCGCGACCGTGCGCGCCGAGCCGACGCTGACGACCGCGGTCCGGCTGCCCGACGTCACGCTGACCCGCAGCGTCCCGCTGCGTTGCAACGGCGCCCGCAGGGTGAACGTGCCGGCGCGCACCGAGCCGGTGGCGAGCGTCCGGGCGCCCTCCAGCAGGCGGGCCGTCCCCGTCAGCCCGAGGCCGCCGAGCAGCGCCGTCCCGGTGACCGTCACGGTGCTGCCGTACGTCACCCGCGCCGCGGCGGGCCGGGCGGCCGCCGTGACGGTGAGCCCGGCGGGCGCGGTGCCCGTGGAGCCCCCGGAGGGCGCGGGCTCGGGCGCGGTGGAGGGGGCGGGGGCGGGGTCGACTGGCAAGGGCTGCGTCGAACCGGCGACCGGAGCCGGCGCGGGCTGAGCCGTGGGTGCCGGCGCAGTCGTGGGTGCCGGGGCGGTGGGGGGTGCGGGGTCGGTCGTGGGTGCGGGGTCGGTCGTGGGTGCGGGGTCGGGCTGGGGTGCCGGGGCGGTGGGAGCAGGATCGGTCGGGGGAGCGGGGTCGGGCGTGCCGCTGCCGCCCGAGCCGCCGTTCCCGCCCGCGCCGCCGCTGGCCACCGTCCCCGTCGGCTGCGGCTCGGCCGTCACCCCGTCCGGCTGCGTGCTGAGGGCGCGGACCGGGTCGATGAGCCCCCACCCGAACTCGTCGTCGAAGCCCGGGTCGCCGAGATCGGTGGTGGTGGCCTCGATGTGGCTGACGGCCTGGGCAGCGGTCAGCGACGGCCAGGCCCCGAGGACCAGGCCGAGGGCGGCCACCGCGTACGGCGTCGCCATCGACGTGCCGTCGAGCCAGGCGTAGCGATCGTCGGGGTAGGTCGAGAGGATGTCCTCCCCCGGCGCGGCGACGCCGATGTGCGAGCCGGTCGAGGAGAAGGGCGCTCGGGTGTCCGTGTCGGTGGTCGCGCCGACGGCCAGGACACCGGCGTACGCGGCGGGGTAGGACGTCGGGCTCCCGGTCTCGCCGTCGTTGCCCATCGCCGCGACGATGGCCACACCGTGGCTGGTGGCGTAGCGGACGGCCGAGGCCTCCGCGGCGCTCGGGGTGTCGCTGCCGAGGGAGAGGTTGAGCACCTTTGCGCCGTGGTCGGTGGCCCAGATGATGCCCTTGGCCACGTCGGAGGAGTATGCGGTGCCGTCCGGGCCGAACACCTTCACCGGCATGATGCGGGCGTCCGGGACGAGCCCGGCCACGCCGATGCCGTTGCCGACGACCGCGCCGATGATGCCGGCGACGTGCGTGCCGTGCCCCTCGCTGTCGGTCAGCCCGTCGCCGCCGGTGAGGACGTCCGTGCCCGCGACGAGCACGCCCGCGAGGTCGGGGTGCGTCCCGTCGACACCCGTGTCGATGACCGCCACGACCGGGGGAGTGCCGTGCGGCAGCCCGCGCGCCTGCTGCGCGCCCAGCCGGGCGAGCGCCCACTGCGACCTCGCGTACGGGTCGGGCAGGTCTCCGGCGAGCAGCGAGCGGCGGGTGTCCGGCCCGGCGGCGACGACGGAGGGCTGGGCGTCGAGCAGCCGGGACGCGGTGCTGACGGACTCCGCGGCCACCTCGACGGTGTCGACGGCGAGGGTGCCGCCGGCCTCGACCGTGTAGGCCAACGACGCCGCGCTCTCGCCGCGCTGCGGCAGGGCGTCCACGAACGCCTGCGCCTCGGCGGGGGTCAGCTCTGCGGTGACGACCGCGTCCAGGCCGGCTGCGGAGGCGGCGCGCAGTGCGGCGGCCTCGGCCGGCGTGGCGGTGAGGGACAGGGCCGCGACCGCAGCGACCGTGACGAGGGCGGCGCAGCAGCGCGCGGGGCGTGTCGAGGTCACTGTCCCCCCATCGGCTTGCAGGGGAAGCTCTCGCAGGTCCGTTCGGGGGTAGCCGGCCCCTACCCTGGTCCTCTGATGTCCGAGCTCGTGATGTCCCAACCCGCCGTCGACCCGGCCCGCGCCTCGTCTCTGCCGCTACCGGAGCACGAGTGGCGCCGGCGGGCCGCGGCCCATGCCGCCCGCGTCGAGCAGTGGGTACGCCCCGTGCAGGAGCGCCGGCTGCGCGGCGAGGCGCACCCGGTCGAGGACTTTCTGTTCACCTACTACTCCCAGCGCCCGGCCCGGCTGCTGCGGTGGAGCCCGGGGGCCGGTGCCGTGCTCGCGGCCGTCGACCGCGACGCCCTGCCCGAGGGCTGCGACTGGGAGGCGGTCCCGGGCGGCTTCCGGCTCGCAGCACCGCCGGAGGGCATCGCTCGCACCGCCGCCTGGGTCGTGGAGCTGCTGGAGCGGACGGCGTCCCGCCCGGCCCAGTTCGGCTGCTTCGGGCTCCACGAGTGGGCGATGGTGCACCGCCAGCCCGCCGAGCAGGTCCGGCACGCGAGCTGGCCGCTGCGGCTGGGCGCCGACGGGACCTCCGAGGTCGTCGAGTCGCTGCCGGTCCGGTGCTCGCACTTCGACGCGTTCCGCTTCTTCACGCCGGAGGCGCGCCCGCTCAACCAGCTCCAGCCGACGCGCGCGACCCAGGCCGAGCTCGAGCAGGGCGGCTGCCTGCACGCCAACATGGACCTCTACAAGTGGGCCTACAAGGTCTTCCCGTACGTCGATGCCGAGCTCGTCGCCGACTGCTTCGACCTCGCGCGCCGAGTGCGTGAGCTGGACATGCGGGCCTCGCCGTACGACCTGCGGGCCCTCGGCTACGAGCCGGTGGCGATCGAGACGGCCGCCGGTCGGGCGGAGTACGTCGTGCAGCAGCGCGCGTTCGCGGCGGAGGCGGCGACGCTGCGGGAGAGGCTGCTCGCGCAGGCGCTGACGGTTCTGGAGGTCGGAAGAGCCGCGCAGTCGGGCTGCGCCCCGCAGTCGGGCTGAGCCCGGGAGGTCAGGCCGTACGCCCCAGGAACGCGACGAAGCGGTCGACCGCCGGCGCGTCGTCGGCGATGGGGACCTCGGGCGCGAAGGCGTCCCCGCGCAGCTCGGGAGTGAGCATCCCCCGTCCCGTGGCGAGCGCGCTCTCGGCCTCGTCGGGGGCGTACGGGATCGGCTGCCCGGTCGCAGTCGCGAGGTCCCAGCCGTGGCCGACGTACTCCATGAGCATCATCCCGGCGACGGCGCTGCCGGGCAGGGTCATCTCGCCCAGCGTCACCTCGCGCTCCATTGCGCCGGCCCGCAGGGCCGCGACGGCCCGCTCGGCGCTCGCGCGGAACTGGTCCTCGGCCAGCTGCCCGGGCTGCGGGGTGGCCGGCCCGCCTGCAAGCGCGTCCGCGAAGTGGCCCACCCACTCGACCGTGTGGCCGACCAGCGTCGCGACGTCGTAGTCGGGGCACGGCGTCGGCAGGCTGCCCTGCTCGGGCCGGACCTCCGCGATCAGGCGCGCGGTCTTGTCCAGGACGGCCTCGAGCTGGTCGACGTCTGCGGGCATCAGCGGCTCCTGTCCGTCCGGATCATGTCCCTGCCTCGGGTCCACGCTTGAAGGAATCGCCTCGAGTGCACAGGCTGCGCTGCCCGAAGTGGTCCGAACCCTAGCGAAGAGCTCGATCTGGCCGCGCTTGCACCGTCAGCGCCCGCGCCTGCGCTGATCCCGACGCCGCCGCTCGGCACTGCCGAACGCGACACCCAGCGCGAGCGCCGCCCCGACGAGCAGCACCAGCATCAGGACGAGCAGCAGGGCCTCGCTGGCCGAGACGCCGCCCACGGCGTCAGTCGGTGATCTCGCAGATGACCGCGCCGCTGGCGAGCGTCGCGCCGACCGTGGCCGCAAGGTTGGTGACCTTGCCCGCCTTGTGCGCGTTGAGCGGCTGCTCCATCTTCATCGCCTCGAGCACGACGAGCAGGTCCCCGGCGGCGACCTCCTGGCTCTCGGCGACGGCGACCTTCACGATCGTCCCCTGCATCGGGCTCGTGACGGCGTCGCCGCTCGGGGCCGCGATCGTCGGCTCGGTGCGGCCGCCGCGGCGGGCGGGGCGGCGTACGCGCCCGCTCGCCGACGCGACCGAGGCGGCGCCGGCGGTGACCCATCCGGGGAGCACGACCTCGAGCCGCTTGCCGCCGACCTCGACGACGACGCGCTCGCGGTCGCCCTCGCCCTCGGGGTGCACGTGGGGGCCGGCGTAGGCGTCGAGGTCCAGCCGGGCCTCGGTCTCGATCCAGCGGGTGTGGACGCGGAACGGGTTGTCGGTGAACGCGGCGTCCTCGAGCACGGCCCGGTGGAAGGGCAGCGCGGTGGGCATGCCCTCGACCTCGAACTCGGCGAGCGCGCGGCGGGCGCGCTCGAGCACCTGCTCCCGGGAGAAGCCGGTGACGATCAGCTTGGCGAGCAGCGAGTCGAACGCGCCGCCGACCTCGGAGCCCTCCTCGACACCGGCGTCGAGCCGGACGCCGATGCCGCCCGGCGGGCGCCAGCGGGTGACCCGGCCGGGAGCAGGCATCCAGTTGTTCGACGGGTCCTCGCCGTTGATGCGGAACTCCATCGCGTGCCCGCGCACCGGCGGGTCGTCGTAGCCCAGCGGCTCGCCGGCCGCGACCCGCAGCTGCTCACGCACCAGGTCGATACCGGTGACCTCCTCGGAGACCGGGTGCTCGACCTGGAGCCGGGTGTTGACCTCGAGGAAGGAGATCGTGCCGTCCTCGGCGACCAGGAACTCACACGTCCCGGCGCCGACGTAGCCGGCCTCGCGCAGGATCGCCTTGGAGGAGTCGTAGAGCCGGTCGATCTGGGCCGCGCTGAGGAAGGGCGCGGGCGCCTCCTCGACGACCTTCTGGTGGCGCCGCTGGAGTGAGCAGTCGCGCGTGCTGACGACGACGACGTTGCCCTGGGTGTCGGCGATGCACTGGGTCTCGACGTGACGCGGACGGTCGAGGTAGCGCTCGACGAAGCACTCGCCGCGCCCGAACGCCGTGACGGCCTCACGCACCGCCGAGTCGTAGAGCTCGGGGATCTCCTCCAGCGTGCGGGCGACCTTGAGGCCACGCCCGCCGCCGCCGAACGCGGCCTTGATGGCGACCGGCAGGCCGTGCTCGCGGGCGAACTCGACGACCTCGGCCGAGCCGGCGACCGGGTCGGAGGTGCCGGGGACGAGCGGGGCGCCGACCTTCTGGGCGATGTGGCGGGCGGTGACCTTGTCCCCGAGCGCGCGGATCGCCGACGGCGGGGGACCGACCCAGGTCATGTCGTTGGCCAGCACGGCCTCGGCGAAGTCGGCGTTCTCCGCGAGGAACCCGTAGCCGGGGTGCACGGCGTCGGCGCCGCTCTGCCGGGCGACAGCAAGGATCTTGTCGATCACGAGGTAGCTGTCGGCGGGGGTGGAGCCGCCGAGGGAGTACGCCTCATCCGCGATCCGCGCGTGCAGCGCGTTGCGGTCGGGGTCCGCATAGACGGCGACGCTCTGGATGCCGCTGTCGCGGCAGGCGCGCGCGATGCGGACGGCGATCTCGCCTCGGTTGGCGATGAGGACCTTGCGCAACTGACGCCCTCCCGGCTTGGACGAGATGGTCACCCTAGCCGTCCGGTGCCGGGCCCCCTGCGCTGCGTGCGGCAAGGCGGGGGCGCGGGGCGCGGACGCTAAGGTCAGGAGCATGGCCTCGCGAGTCCTGCTACACGTCGGACTGCAGAAGTCCGGGACCACCTACCTGCAGCACGGTCTGGCGGAGAACGTCGACGCGCTGGCCGCGGCGGGGGTGGCCTACCCGGTGCGGCGCGGTGACGAGTTCGACGTGCCCAACCACCAGCGCGCGTTCTACGGGCTGCTGCCCGGGGAGATCGCGTACGTCAGCGACCAGCACGCCGCCGACGCCGCCCCGACCTGGGAGTGGCTGCGGGGGGAGATCGAGCAGGCGCCCGGGGCGGTGCTGCTCTCGGCCGAGGGGCTGGCGTTCCTGCGCCCGAGCGGGGTCCGTCGGACGGTCGAGGCGCTCGGCGGGGACGACGTCACCGTGCTCGTGACGGCGCGCGACCTGGCCCGCACGTTGAGCTCGGCGTGGCAGCAGAACGTCCGCGCCAGCCAGAGCCACTCCTTCGAGGCGTTCCTCGCGGCCCGGGCCGACGACCGGCGGGCGGCCGCCCAGCGCGACGCGGACGACGTGGTGCGGGCGCCGTGGCGGGCGTACGCCCTCGCCGACCTGGTGCGTCGCTGGGGCGACGTCGTCGGCATCGACAACGTCCGCGTCATCACGAACGCCGGCTCGCCGCCGCGGCTGCTGTGGGACCGGTTCCTGTCCGCGCTGGACGTCCCGGGCCTGGCGGCGCTGCCGCAGCCGAAGCTCACCGCGGCCGAGGCCCACGTCGGGCTGACCTGGCCCGAGGCCGAGCTCATGGCCTCGGTCAACGCCGTGCTGCGTGCGCAGGAGTGGCCGCTGCACCGGGCGAACGAGCTGCGCCGCACGATCATCCGCGACGGGCTCGTGCCCCGCGAGGACCGCGGGCCGAAGATCGTGATCCCTGCGCAGTGGCGCACCGCCGTCGAGGAGTGGGCGGCCCATGACATCGCCGGGCTGCAGGAGTCGGGCGTACGCGTCATCGGCGAGCTCACCGACCTCGAGCCGCGGGTGCCGAAGGACGCCGAGGACGTGGGCTACTCGGTGCTCGACGACCTGCGGGCCGCTGCGGCCGCGGCCGTCGTCGCCGCCGCGGTCGCGCCGGCTCCGGGGTCGAAGCCCGCGCGCGCCGCTGCCAGCGTGGTCGAGCAGCGCACGCCCGGTGTCGTGGAGCGGGCGCGGCTGTCGTTGCGCCGGCGCGTACGGGGCCGGCGCGCGCACGCGTAGCGCGGGCGGGCGCGGGCGGCGCGAGCGCGGGCGGGGGCGGGCGGCCCGGGCGCACGCGTAGCGCGGACGGCGCGGACGTGCGGCGGCGCGGACGGGCGGACGGCGCGAACGGGCGGACGGCGCGAACGGGCGGACGGCGCGAACGGGTGGACGGCGCGGACGTGCGGCGGCGCGTGCGGGCGGGCGCCTCAGGTCCGCGTCGGGACCGTCAGCTCTTGGCCCAGAGCGAGGGCCAGGCCACGTCGAGCTCGGCGAGCATGCGGCGCAGCAGCGGCAGGCTGATGCCGACGACGTTGTGGGGGTCGCCCTCGAGGCTCTCGACAAAGGCCCCGCCCAGGCCGTCGACGGTGAACGCGCCCGCGACGACGAGCGGCTCGCCGGTCGCGACGTAGGCCTCGATCTCGGCGTCGGTGACCTCGGCGAACCGCACCAGCGTTGCCGCGCCGCGCGTGACCTCGCGGCCGTTCGCCGTGTCGATCACGCAGTGGCCGGTGTGCAGGGTGCCGCTGCGCCCGCGCATCCGCTGCCACCGCTCGCGGGCCTGCGCGGCGTCGACGGGCTTGCCGTGCGCCTCCCCGTCCAGCTCGAGCACCGAGTCGCAGCCCACGACCAGGGCCGCGCCCTCGACCCGTCCCGCCACCGCGCGGGCCTTCCGGGTGGCGAGCTCGAGCGCGACGTACGCCGGGGCACCGGTCACGTCGGACTCGTCCACGCCGCTGACCAGGACCTCGGGGTCGAGGCCGGCGGCACGCAGGGTCGCGAGGCGGGCGGGGGACTGGGAGGCGAGGACGAGCCGGGGCACGGCGGGAGGCTACTTGCGTTGCAGCCGTCGCTACGCCGGGACCGTCTCGGTAGTGCCCGTCAGTGCCCCCGACCCGGCTCGCCAGGCTTGTCTCCGCTTGGCCGATTCGCCAGTGCCTGTCAGTGCGCTGGGGCCTGTCGCGAGGCTCGTTTCTCCGCCGCGTTCCGGCATGCGAGCGCCCGTCGACACAGCGCTCGTCAACACAGCGCGCGGCTCGCAGTGCTCGTCACTGCGCCGAGCCCGGCTCGGCCAGGGCGCCGGTCACTCCACCACGTTTCGGGCTCGGCCCGCGATCGCAGTTCCGCTGGACGTGCCATCCTCGGGCTGCGACGGCCCGCTCGCCGCCGTCAGAAGACGCGCTGCCGGGCCTTGCTGAGCGAGAAGCCGTGCGCACGCCGGTTGCTGCACGTGAGGCCGCTCTCGCGCGAGCTGCAGGTGAAGGGGCCGACGCGGATCGAGCGTCCGTACTTCACCGTGCGAGCGCGCTCGGGGTCGCCGACGAAGTCGCTCACGCAGAGGTAGCGGCCCTTGCCGGTGGCCGTCAGCCCGAACGCGTGCCCGTAGTCGAAGTCGCACGAGCGCGGGCGTCGCGGCGGCGTGTTGGTCGTCTCGAGCATGTCGCAGCGCAGCTGCCATCCGTCTGCGCTGTAGACGGCGCACTGGATGTTCCGCGACGGCGTCTGGAACCAGACCATGTCGTCGGCGTGGGCTGCGGGCGCGGGAAGGGCGAGGGCGGCGGCGGCACACGCGAGGCCGAGAGCGAGTCGTCGTAGCACGGGGGAGAGGAGTCCCCGGCGGGCGTGGGTGATACCTGAGGCGGGATTCGTGCCGCTCATGGTCGTCGCCACAGCAAGCTGCCGTCTCAGCCCGCGCGAGGGTGCGCTCGCCGAGGGCTGCGCATGCCCCGCGCAGAGGTCGGCTCCCGAGAGGTCACGGCGTGTGCGTGATGCGAACTGACCGGGGCGTGCGTGGTCGGCGTGGGTGGTCGGCTCGGTGTGGGTGGTCGGCTCGGCGCGTGTGGTCGGCTCGGCGCGTGTGGTCGGCTCGGCGCGCGTGGTCGGCTCGTGCGTGTGGTCAGCTCGTGCGTGTGATCGGGTTGCGCGGCGCAACATCACGCCGGAGCTCGATGCGCGTGCGCGGGGTGGGGTCGTACGTATGACCGGGTCGGGTCGCGGAAGGGCACGCGTCATTCGGGGTCGAGATCCTCGGGCGGGATGACGTAGCGCCGGCCGAGGGGCGTCCGCCACGTCACCGTTCCGTCGGGCGCTCGCGTCGGGCGCCAGCCGCCGTGCGTCTTGGCGTTGTGCCAGCGGCGTCGTAACGGCTGGAGGTTCGCACGCGTCGTGTTGGCGCCGTCGAACTCCGCGACGTGGTCGAGGTCCGCTCGGTCCGCGGGGTATCCGCTGCCCGGGCCGCGGCAGGTCCGGTCCCGCGCCGTGACAAAGGCCGCCAAGCGAGCGCTCGGGCGGTAGGTGCACGAGCCGACGTCCAGTAGCTGGCCGGTCTGCGGCTCCAGCGTCCAGCGTCGCCACGTGCCGTCCGCAGCCAGCTCGCGAGCCATCGGCGCCGGGATCGGCCCGTAGCCGTCCAGCTCGCCCGGACGCTCCGACAGGCCGAGCAGTGTGTCGAGCGACACGGTGACGCGCACCGCGGGCCGCTGTGTGGCGGCGTGCGCCAACCCCGGCAGCACGTCGGGGTCACCGAGGACCGCGGCGCAGAGCGCGACCAGTCCGTCGGCCCGGCGCGCGGCGACCGGCACGGGACGGCCCTCCGGGTCCACTGCTGGGAGGTGGGCCGCGACCGCGTCCAAGGCCGCCCACACCGTCTGCGCTCCCGCGGCATCGGTCGTCAGCGCGACCTGCGCCATTCCGTCCGGCAGCGTAGTCAGGGCCACGTCACGCTCTGCGCGCGCCGCCGCCTGCCGCTCGGCCGCTGTCGACGGGTCAGCCGCGATGACCGCCCGTCTCAGCGACCGTCGCAGCTGGGCGACGGTCTGCTTGCCCGCGCGGCCCAGCACTCGCTGCTGCACCTGAGCGGCTGCGGCGTCGCCCAACGGGCCGCACGCCTCGACCACAGCTGCGGCCTGGCGTGGCTCGAGGCGGCCGGCCTCCAGCTCGTCCAGCGTCGGCACGCACCGCCCGGTCAGCTCACCGGCAAGGTGGATCCGGTTCGCGACGGTCGGCTGCGACCACCGGACCGCTGCGCCGATCTCGGCCTCCCCAGCCTGCTCGCCCGACCAGTGCTCGGCCGCGGGACTGCCCGGCTGCGGGGCCAGCTCGACGGCGGCGGCCTCGGCGGCCGCCGCGAGCGCCCGGGCCTGGCGCGCAGCGAGCCACGCGCCCGCTCGCTCCCAACCGCGGACGACCTCGACGCGGTCGTCCGCGGACAACGCGCGTGCTGCCACGCATTCGAGCACTGCGATCAGCGCGGGCCCCGGGGGCACGGCCGCGACGAACGCGGCGACGGGCTCCCCGTCCGGCGGCATGAGCCTCAGCACGACACTCGCGCTGAGCGAGCCGCTTGCCACCGCGTCACCCTGGGCGGCGCGGGCGAGCGTGAGCTCCAGGACGGTCCCCGCCTCGCGCTCGGCCTGCTCGCGAAGCTCGTCCAGCGAGTGCTGTGCAGGAGAGACGCTGCGTTCACCCTTGCCGGAGGCGCCTTCGTGGCTCGGCTCGTGCGCCGAGGCTTCGCTCGCCTTCGAGGCCGAGGCCGAGGCCGAGGCCGAGGTGGAGGCGGAGCTCGCCGCCGCGGTCCGCCGTTGCTCGCTCCTCACCTGTCGCGCCCACCGGGCGGCATCGAGCCGCACGACCGTCATGGTCGCGCGCCTCGAGCCGTCCGAGAACTCCATGGCCGCAAGCTAGCGGGACCCACTGACAGAGCCACTGAACGAGCCACACCGCGCGGACGAGCAGCTCGGCGGAACGGCGCGCGCCCGCCACCAGCCCGGGCTACCGCCTCGGCCACGGCCCCCACGTCCGGCGCCACGGCTCTCCCTCGGCCTCCGCCTCCCCGCCGTAGAGGTACGTCGTGCCCGCACGCCCCGGGCGGCGCAGCGTCAGCTCCGCGGTCCCGGGGCCGCGGCGTACCTCCTCCTCGACCCGCCCCTCGACGACGTCGTCGACGAGCGCCCGCAGCTCATCGGCCTCATCCTTCACCTGCTCGTCGCAGGCGTCGCAGCCGCAGGTGGGGAAGGCGGCGCTCCCGTTCCGGCCGAATCGGAGCGAGACGCCGGGGAAGGGGGACAGGCCGACGACGAGCGACGTGCCGCTGCCTGCACGAGGCGTGATCCGCACCGCGTCCAGGACCGGGATCGCAGGACGCTCGCGCCGGAGCTCCTCGGTCGCGTCCGCCACCTCGACGTCGTACGCCGCCTGCAGCCGGGCGATGAGGCCGCGGGCGACGCCGTGCAGCGGGGCGAAGCGCACGGCGCCGGTGACCCGGCCGTACGCGTCCGGGGCGGGGTCGTCGTCCCTCGGGCCGGGCGGGAGTGTCGCGTCGTCCACCCCTGGACGCTAGGCCGCGCCCGGTGCGGGTGTCCCGTGCTTTTCCGGCCCGCGGAGGCCACGTCCCCCGAGCCCGTCGCTGCGGTACCGGGGAACGGCGGATTCGTCTGGATCGATCTCTTGACCGATCAAGATCACGGTTCTACTGTACCGATCCAGAAGGAACCCCTTGACCGATCCAGTACCGCGCTGCGAGGAGGGAGGGCGAGATGGCCAAAGCGACGCTGCTGACGGTCGCGGAGGCGGTCGGCGTCAGCCGCACCACCGTGTCCAACGCGTTCTCCCGGCCCGACCAGCTCTCGCCGGAGCTGCGCGCGCGGATCCTCGCCGCCGCCGAGGAGCTCGGCTACTCCGGCCCGAGCGCGAGCGCCGCGGCTTTGCGCACGGGGCGTACGGACACGATCGGCGTCCTCTTCACCGACAGCCTGCGCTACGCGTTCACCGACGCCGTCGCGACCGAGTTCCTCGCCGGCATCGCGCAGTCCGCCGAGGACGCCGGCTTCGCGCTCACCGTCGTCTCGACCCCGCACGGGGCCGAGCGCGGGCCGATGGCGCGGGCGATGGTGGACGGCCTGATCGTCTACTCGGTCGAGGACGAGTCGCCCGGCCTCGACGCGGCGAAGCGGCGTGGGCTGCCCATGGTCTGGGTGGACGTCGAGCCCGACCCCGCGGTGCCGAGCGTCAACGTCGCCGACCGCGAGGGCGGCCTGCTCGGCCTGACGCACCTGATCGAGCTCGGGCACCGCGACCTCGGCGTGGTCGGGGTGGGCATGGCCGAGGGCGGCTGCCAGGTCGTGCCGGCCAGCGCCACCAGCCGCCATCACGTCGTCCGCGAGCGGCTGGCGGGGTGGGCGCGTGCGGCCCGGCGCGGCGGCACGCGGCTCCCGGCGACGATCTCCTGCACCGAGGCCACGCGGGAGCAGGGCGTCTTGGCGGCGAAGCTGCTGCTCGACGGCAAGCGCCCGCCGACCGGCATCGCGTGCATGAGCGACGGGCTCGCATTCGGGGTCATCGACGAGCTGCGCTCCCGCGGGCTGCGGGTGCCCGAGGACGTGTCGGTCATCGGGTACGACGACAGCGCGGCCTCGCGCGACTCGACCCCTCCGCTCACGACGATCGCCCAGCCCGTCCTGGAGAAGGGCGCTCTCGCCGGGCGCCTCCTGGTCGACACGCTCGCCGGCGGCCTCGAGCCGGCGCACCACACGCTGCCGGTCCAGCTGGTCGTCCGCGGCAGCACCGGCCCGCCCCCGCGTACCTGAAGAACAAATCACGCTTCCGAGATCCCCGAAGCTGCTGCCCCTCAATGGGGCCCCAGACCTCCCCGGTCTCCGCCGCGCCCCGTCCGGCGGAGACCGGGGACGCCAACCTCGCCGCAGCCTCACGAGCGCGGCTCCATGCCACAGGAGAGCTCGATGCCGATCTACTCCGCCGGCCGCCACAAGCCGGCCCCGCTCCCGTCGACCGTCCTGACCCGCCGGCCGGCCCTGTCATCGTTCATCACCCCGGACGGCGCGTGCGCTTCCACCCGAGGGCCGGTCCCGTCGTCCTAGCGCGGCCGCGCCGCTTCTCCCTGCGCCGGCGGTCCTGTCGAGCCGCGCACCACGAGCGTCGCCGGCAGCTCCGTACGCGCCTCGACCGGCTGGCCGGCGAGCGCGGCGAGCAGCGCCCGGGCGGCCGTCTCGCCCTTCTCGCGCAGCGGCTGGGCGACCGAGGTCAGCCCGACCTGCGCGGCGAGCGGGCTGTCGTCGAAGCCCACGACCGAGAGGTCGCGCGGCACGCCCAGCCCGAGCTCGCGCGCCCCCTGGGTCATCCCGAGCGCGAGCACGTCGCTGACGCAGGCGACTGCGGTGACCGGGGCCCGCGCCGTGACGAGGTCGCGGGCCAGCTGCTGCCCGGCCTCCACGGAGTTCGCACCGGCCTCGTGGACCTCGAGCGCCGAGAGGGGGAGCCCGGCCCGGCGCCACGCGTCCGCGTAGCCGGCGAGCCGCTCCCGGATCACGCTGCTGGTGGCCTGCCGCGCCTGCGACCAGGGCGCGCGCCCGGTGCGCGCGGCGCTCGTCAGCCGGTCGACGACGACCGCGACCCTGCGGTGCCCGAGCGCGGCCAGGTGGGTCGCGGCGTCGGCAGCGGCGTCGCGGTCGCGGACGAGCACGCGGGCAACCCATGGCGCTTCCGTCGCGTCGCGAGGGCTGTCGACCGCCACCAGGGGGAGCCGGCGCGCGACGAGCGTCGGGAGCGCCGGGGAGTCCTCCTCGATGCTGTAGACGATCGCCCCGTCGACGATCGCGCGCTCCAGCGTCGGGAGCCCGCGCGCCGTCGGGCCGGTGCGGTCGGGCCGCCCGGGCGGGACGGGCAGCAGGGTCAGCCCGACGTCCGCGGCGTCGCCGACCTCCGCCACGCCCGCGAGGAAGGCGCCGGCGGCCGGGTCGCCGAGGGCGTACCCGAGCCCCTCGGCCAGGACCACGCCGATGATGCCCACCCGCCCGCGGCGCAGCGAGGCCGCGGCGGGGTTGGGGCCGGCGTACCCGAGCGCCGCGGCCGTCTCGACCACGCGCGCCCGCACGGCGTCGGACACGCGGCCGGTGCCGTTGAAGACGTTGGACGCGGTCGCCGTCGACACGCCTGCCGCGGCGGCGACCTCGCGCAGCGTCGCCACCGTCCGACCCCCTCCGCCACTCGACCTGGATGCGGGAAGCAGTCTAGTGGGGCTATGGTTAAACGATTAACCACACGGACGGCATGGGAGACGACGTGAGCGAGCAGAGCCGAGCGGGGACGGTCACGACGGACGCGGGCGACAAGCCGCGCCCGGCGCCGACCGCGCTGCACGCCCGCGTGGCCACGGCGGTCGTCTTCCTGCTCAACGGCGCCGCCTTCGGCTCCTGGGTCGGCCGCATCCCGGACGTCAAACGCGCGCTGGAGCTGCAGAACGGCGAGCTCGGGCTGATCCTGCTCGGCCCCGCGGTCGGCGCGGTCCTCGGCATGCAGCTCGTGCCGCCGGCCATCGCACGGTTCGGCGAGCGCCGCACGCTGCGGGTGGCCGCCCTGCTCATGCCCCTGGTGCTGCTGCCGGTCGCGTACGCCGGGGGGCCGGTGTCGCTGGCCGCGGCCCTAGTTGCGCTCGGCGCCTCGAACGGCCTGCTCGACGTCTCGATGAACGCGCAGGCCGTCCGGGTCGAGCGCGGCTACGGCCGGCCGATCATGAGCAGCTTCCACGCGTGGTTCAGCATGGGCGGCTTCCTCGGGGTCGGCGTCGCCGGCCTCGCGGCGCAGGCCGATGTGAGCGCGCGGGCCAGCTTGACGGCCACCGCGCTCGCCCTGACCCCCCTGATGCTGGCGGCGGGCACCCGGCTGCTCCCGGACGGGTACGCGACGGTGGCTGAGGAGCGGCCCGCGGGCGCGCGGGCGATCCCGCGCGGGGTGGGCCGGCGGGTGCTGCTGCTCGGCGTGCTCGCCTTCATCTGCCTGCTCGGCGAGGGGGCCGCGGCCGACTGGAGCGCGGTCTACGTGCGCGACGAGCGGGACGCCGGCCCGGGGCTCGCGACCGCCGCGTACGCCGCCTTCAGCCTGTGCATGACGCTCGGGCGGCTGGTCGGTGACCGGGCGACGGGCGCGTGGGGGCCCGTACGCACGGTGCGGCGCGGTGCGGCCCTGGCCGGTGCCGGGCTGCTGGCCGGCCTGCTCCTTCCCGGCAGCCTCGCGGCGATCGCCGGCTTCGCGCTCCTCGGCGCAGGCCTGTCGGTGCTGGTCCCGGTGCTGTTCAGCGCGGCCGGGAGCATCCCGGGGGCCGCGGCCGGGGCGGGCATAGCCCGTGTCAGCACGCTGGGCTACCTCGGCTTCCTCGTCGGCCCGCCGGTCATCGGCGGGATCGCCGAGCTGGTCGGGCTGGGCGCGGCGCTCGCGGTGCCGGCGCTGCTGCTCGTGGTGGTCGTGCTCACCGCCGGTGCCGTGCGGGTGGACGAGGAGGCCGGCGACGCCGACCCTGTGCGCGACGGCTCGCTGCGCGCCTGATCATGGATCACGGGCGCATCGGTCGATAGGGTGCCGACGTGGCGGTCCTGGACACTCCTGCGCTGGAGTGCGTCGGAGTGAGCAAGAGCTTCGGCCGGGCCGGGTCGCGCGGCGGGGTGCAGGCGCTGTCCGAGGTGACGGTGACCGTGCGCGCCGCGGCGACCGGCCTGCTCGGAGCCAACGGTGCCGGCAAGTCCACGCTCATGAAGGTCGCGCTGGGGCTCACCCCGCCCGACTCGGGCACGGTCCGCGTGCTGGGCATCGACGCGGCCGCCGACCGCGACGCGGTGCGCCGCCGGGTGGGCTACATGCCCGAGCACAACTGCCTGCCGACGGAGATGTCCGCGCAGGACATGTGCGTGCACATCGCGCAGCTGCGCGGGCTGAACCGCCGCGACGCCCGCCGGCGGACCTCCGAGGTGCTCTTCGCGGTCGGGCTCGAGGAGGAGCGCCGCCGGGCCATCGGGACGTACTCGCTCGGCATGCGGCAGCGGGCCAAGCTGGCCCAGGCGCTGGTGCACGGCCCCGACCTCGTCGTGCTCGACGAGCCGACGAGCGGACTGGACCCCGCGGGGCGCCGCGAGATGCTCTCGATCGTGCGCCGGCTCTCCCACGAGCTGGGCATCCGGGTGCTCGTCTCCTCGCACGTGCTCGAGGACATCGAGCAGACGTGCGACGAGGTCGTGGTGCTCCGCTCGGGGCGGCTAGCCGCGCAGCAGCCGGTGGAGCCGGCGGCCCGCGTCGGGCCGGTCGCGCTGCGGGTGACCGGCGACCTCGGGGCGTTCGCTGGGCTGCTGAACGCCCGCGGGGTGCCGACGTACCCGACCCAGCAGGGCGACATCGGGATCGCGGTCGGCGACCAGACCACCCTGACCCTCGTGCGGGACCTCGCGGCCGAGCAGGGCATCGGGATCCTGCGCCTCGCCGACGAGGGGGACCGGCTGGAGGAGGCCGTCATCGACGCGATGTCATCGGACCGGGCCACCGACGGGGCGCGCCCGTGACCTCCCCGACGCGGCCGCCGGCCGTCCTCTACGACATCCGCTACTCCCGGTTCACCGGGCAGCTGCGCCCGCGGGTGTACGCGGTGCTGGCGCTCGCCCGGTCCTCCGCGCTCGGGGCGCTGGGCGTCCGGCGCTCGACCGGCGCGAAGATCTGGCCGTTCCTGCTCGTGGTGGTGGCGTACGCCCCGGCGGTGGTGGCGGTGGGCATCCCGCTGCTCGTCCCGGACAACGACGAGTTCACCGAGCCGCTGGACTTCGTGAGCTACTACGAGCTGCTCGCGCTCATCGCGACGCCGCTGCTCGCCTACGTCGCGACCACCATCCCGTCACTGCTGACGCGCGACCGCCGGGACAGGGTCCTCACGCTCTACTTCTCCACCGCGCTGTCCGCCTGGGAGTACGTCCTGGGCAAGGTCATCGCGGCGCTGCTGCTGATCCTGCTAGTCACCCTCGGCCCGCTGCTGGTGCTGCTCATCGGTGGCGCCCTCGTCTCGGACTCGCCGATCGACTACGTCGGCGACCACGCGGCGGACCTGCCGAAGGTCGTGCTCGCCGGCGTGCTGCTCGCCCTCTTCCACGCCGGCTGGGGGCTCGCGATCGGCTCGCTCACGCCGCGCCGGGTGTTCGCGGTCGGCGGCTACCTCGGGGTGATGCTGGTGGCCTCGACGCTGGGCGGCGCGGTGGCGTCGATCAGCAACTCCGACGCCTTCCTCGCCTTCGTGCTCCCGATCGTGCCGATCGACATGACCGCGTCGTTCCTCGACACTCCCGAGGGCAACGTCACCGCTCCGCAGGGCCTGCTGTGGGCCGTGTGGCTGGTCGTCGTGCTCGGCGCCGCGGCCGTCCTCTGGCGCCGCTACCGGGGAGGGCGGGAGTCGTGACCGCTGCCCCGGCCGCACCCGTGTCGACCGCGCCCGTCGTCCTGGACAACGTCTCCAAGTGGTTCGGCGACACGGTGGCGCTCTCGGACGTGTCGTACGAGCTCTTCCCCGGCGTCACGGGCCTGCTCGGCCACAACGGTGCCGGCAAGTCGACCACGCTGTCGCTGATGGCGGGCTGGACGTCGCCCAGTCAGGGCACGGTGCGCGTGCTCGGGCGCGACCCGCGGGCCGAGCCGAAGGTCCACGAGGGGCTGGGGGTGGTGCCGGACTCGGAGGGGCTCTGGCCGTTCCTCACCGCCCGGCAGACGGTCGAGCTGCTCGCGTCCCAGCGTGGCGTCGCCGCAGCGGGGGCAGCGGCCAAGGCCGCCCTCGAGCGGGTGGGGCTGACCGAGGCGGCCGACCGCAAGGTCGCCGGCTTCTCCAAGGGCATGCGCCAGCGGGTCAAGCTGGCTCAGGCGCTCGCCCATGACCCCGCGGTGCTCCTGCTCGACGAGCCGCTCAACGGGCTGGACCCGGCGCAGCGGCGCGCCGACGTCGAGCTCATCCGCCGGCTCGGCGCCGAGGGCCGCACCGTGCTCGTGTCCTCGCACATCCTCACCGAGGTCGAGCGCATGGCCAGCCGGCTGCTCGTCGTCGTCAACGGCAGGCTGGTGGCCGAGGGCACGGCGGAGGGCATCCGCGACCTCATGACCGACCGGCCGCGCACCGTGCGCATCTCCACGGACGACGCGCGCCGCCTCGGCGGCCTGCTGCTCGCCGACGGCGTCGTGCACGCGGTCGAGCTGGAGGGGGAGGAGCTCACCGTGGAGACCGCGCAGGCCGTCGCGCTGGCCACCCGGCTGCCCGTGCTCGCCCGCGAGGCCGGGCTCTGGCTGCGGCGGGTCGAGCCGGTCGGCGAGGACCTCGAGAGCGTCTTCGCGGCTCTCACCAGCGCCGCGCGGGGAGTCGGCCGATGACGATGTTCGGGCTCGCGCTGCGGGCACTGCTCTTCCGTGGCCGCACGCTGGCCATCGCGTTCCTCCCGCTGGCCATCGGCATCGTCGCCGTGATCATCCGGCTCGCGGCCGACCCGGTCGACTTCGACAGCGCGTACGCCACCCTCGGCGGCAACCTGCTGATCGGCGTCGTGCTCTCGCTGGTCTCTCTCGTCATCGGGGTCAACGCGTTCGACGACGAGCGCGAGGGCGGCACCCTGCCGTTGCTCATGTCCACGTCGACCCCGCGCTGGCGCATCGTCGGGGCCAAGCTGGCGGCGGCCTGGATCACCACCGTGCTCGTCAGCCTGCCGGCGGTCGTCGGCATCGGCGTGCTGGGCACCGGGGAGGAGCTGGACACCGGCAAGGTGTGGTCGTCCCTGCTCGCGGCGACCCTGCTGACCGCCGCGGCGTACACCGCCCTCTTCGTCCTGCTGTCGCTGGTGTCCGGGCGGGGCCTCTTCATCGGCCTGGCCTACGTCGTCATCTGGGAGATCTCGCTCGCCGGCCCGGTCACCGCGCTGCGCAACCTCTCCGTCGCCGCCTACGGGCGACGGGTGCTCGGTGCGCCCTGGGCCGAGGACCTGGTGCCGTTCAACATCGCCGACGTCGGGGTCGTCGTCGGGGGTGTCGTGCTGGCCGTCGCTGCTGCGGCGCTCGGGCTGCTGGCCGTGCGGCGGCTGCCGCGGATCGACGCGGCGGCGGGGTAGCTGCGCGGGGGGCGTGCAGGCCGTGATCACCTGTCCCTCGTGGTCGGCATGACGACCACGAGGGACAACTGTCTCCTGTTGCGGCGACGCCCGCCGAGTGCCTGCTCCCCGGGGACGCCCTCGTCCTCGGCGGCCGCCCGTCAGAGCCCCCGCACCGCCGCCTGCCAAGCGCCCGGCCCAGGGGCGGGCATGCGCCGGTGCGCGGACGCCCGCGAGGCCCACGCCGAGCGCTGCGGCGCCTCGGCCGGCGCGTGGGCCTGGGCTTGGGCGGCCGAGTGCGCCACCAGCACGGCGAGCAGCGCCGCGATGTCCTCCGGGGCCGCGCTGCCGTGCACGACCGAGACGGCGTCCTCGGGGCCGGGGTCCTGCGGCACGCTCACAGCGGGATGTTCCCGTGCTTCTTCGGCGGCATCGCCTCGCGCTTCGTGCGCAGCAGGCGCAGCGCGCGCGTGATCGAGGCCCGGGTCTCCGACGGCGCGATGACGCCGTCGATGTGGCCCCGCTCGGCCGCCACGTAGGGGTTGGCCAGCGTGTGCTCGTACTCCTCGACGAGCTGCGCCCTGGTGGAGTCGGCGTCCTCGGCGGCGGCCAGCGTCTTGCGGTGCAGGATGTTGACCGCGCCCTGCGCGCCCATGACCGCGATCTGCGCCGTCGGCCAGGCCAGGTTGACGTCGGCCCGCAGGTGCTTGGACCCCATGACGAGGTAGGCGCCGCCGTAGGCCTTGCGCGTGATGACCGTGAGCTTGGGCACGGTCGCCTCGGCGTAGGCGTAGATCAGCTTGGCGCCGCGGCGGATGATGCCGTCCCACTCCTGTGCCGTGCCGGGCAGGAAGCCGGGCACGTCGACGAAGGTGACGACCGGGATGTTGAAGGCGTCGCAGGTGCGGACGAAGCGCGCGGCCTTCTCCGAGGCGTCGATGTCGAGGGTGCCGGCGAAGTGCATCGGCTGGTTGGCCACGACCCCGACCGTGCGGCCCTCCACCCGACCGAAGCCGACGCAGATGTTTGGCGCGAACAGCGGCTGCACCTCGAGGAACTCGCCCTCGTCGACCACAGCGTCGATGACGGTGCGGACGTCATAAGGCTGGTTCGGCGAATCCGGGATCAGCGAATCCAGCGACAGGTCCGTGTCGGAGGGCTCGAGGTCGACCTCGGTGTGCCAGTCCGGCGCGTCCTCGAGGTTGTTGCTAGGCAGGAAGGACAGCAGCGCCCTGACGTAGTCGAGCGCGTCCTCCTCGCCGTGCGCCATGTAGTGCGCGTTGCCCGAGGTCGTGTTGTGGGTGCGAGCGCCGCCGAGCTCCTCGAAGCCCACCTCCTCGCCGGTCACCGTCTTGATGACGTCGGGCCCGGTGATGAACATGTGCGACGTGCCCTCGACCATGATCGTGAAGTCGGTCAGGGCGGGGGAGTAGACCGCGCCGCCGGCGCACGGCCCGAGGATCACCGAGATCTGCGGCACGACGCCGGACGCGGCGACGTTGCGGCTGAAGATGTCGCCGAACAGGGCCAGGGCGTTGACGCCCTCCTGGATGCGGGCGCCGCCGCCGTCGTTCAGGCCGATGACCGGCGCGCCGGTCTTGAGCGCCATGTCGAGCAGCTTGACGATCTTCTGGCCGTGGCGCTCGCCGAGGCTGCCGCCGAACGCGGTGAAGTCCTGGCTGTAGACGAAGACCTGGCGGCCGTCGACCGTGCCGTAGCCGGTCACCGCGCCGTCACCGTGCGGGCGGTTGCGCTCCATGCCGAAGTCGGTCGAGCGGTGCCGGGCCAGCTCGTCGATCTCGACGAACGAGCCCTCGTCGAGCAGCAGGTCGATGCGCTCGCGGGCGCTGAGCTTGCCCCGCTTGTGCTGGACCTCCTTCGCGCGCGCGGCCGCGGTGCGTACCTCGGCCTGGCGGCGCTCCAGCTCGGCGCGACGCCCCGCCGTCGTCTTCGGGTGCGGCGCGTCCCCTGCGGACGGTGAGGCAGGCGCGGGTGCGGCGGAGGGCTCGGCGGACATGAGTCCCTACCCTATCCGCGTGTCGGAGATCTCCCGTCCCGCGCTGCGCGCATCGGAGCTCAACGTACGGCTGGCCGGCAGCCTCGGCTGGGACGTCAGCGTCCTCGCCGAGACCGGGTCGACCAACGCCGACCTCGCCGTCCGCGCCAGGGAGGGCGCCCGCGCGGGGACCGTGCTGGTGGCCGACCTGCAGACGGCAGGGCGGGGGCGGTCCGGCCGCTCCTGGTCGGCGCCGCCGCGGTCCAGCCTCGCCGTCTCGGTCCTGCTGCGCCCCGTCGACATCCCGGCCGAGCGCTGGGGGTGGCTCCCGCTCCTCGCCGGGGTCGCAGTGGCCGAGGTCGTCCGGCGGGTCGCGCAGCTCGAGGCCACCCTGAAATGGCCGAACGACGTGCTCGTGGACGACCGCAAGCTGGCCGGGCTGCTCGCGGAGCGGGTCGACGGCGGCGTCGGCCCGGCCCTGGTCCTCGGGATCGGGCTGAACACCACGCTCACCGCCGAGGAGCGCCCTGTTCCCACCGCGACGTCCCTGCTCCTCGAGGGCGCCGCCGAGACCGACCGCACCAAGGTCCTGGTCGCCGTCCTGTCCGAGCTCGGGGAGCGGTACGCCGGGTGGGCCGCCGCGGGGGGCGACCCGGAGGCGTCCGGGCTGCTTCCGGCGTACACCGGG
Source organism: Motilibacter deserti (assembly GCF_011250635.1). GTDB lineage: Bacteria > Actinomycetota > Actinomycetes > Motilibacterales > Motilibacteraceae > Motilibacter_A > Motilibacter_A deserti. The sequence continues at coordinate 18,032 of NZ_JAANNP010000009.1, read as the reverse complement.
CTCTGCTCGACCCTCGGGCGCCACGTCCGCGTCGAGCTGCCGGGCGGCGAGGCGCTGACCGGACGAGCCGAGGCCGTCGACACCGAGGGCCGGCTCGTCGTGGACGGACGCGCCGTGAGCGCCGGGGACGTCGTGCACGTGCGCTGAGCCCCGCCTCGCGCGGCCCGCCACCGCTCGCGCCGCCCCGTCAGCGCCTGAGGGGGTGGGGGCGGGTGAGGTGAGCGGGCGGGTACCCAGGCCGGTTTGAGTACGCGGGCTCAGGCTCGTGGCCCCCCTCCGGGCGCACGCTCGAAGGCATGATCGACGCGTCCGCCATCGAGGCTCTGACCGACCCCGGCCGCTGCCCGGACTGCGCAGCCGGCCTTCCCTCCGGCCCCTCGCGCTGCCCACGCTGCGGCCTGCCCCTGCAGGGCGACGCCGCCGTGCAGGTGTGGGAGCTCTCGCTGCGCGCTGCGGCCGCGCTGACCGCCCGCCGGGACGCGCTCGCCGTCCTGCGCCGGGCCGTGCCGGCCCCAGTCGCCCCGTCCGCGCCGGCCCCGGCCGCCCCGTCCGCGCCGGCCCCGGCGGCCGGTGCTGAGCGGTCTGGCCGCGGCGTGCAGCGCCTGCTCGTCGGGCTCGGCGCGCTGCTGCTCGCGGTCGCCGCGGTCATCTTCGCCGTCGTCTCCTGGGACCTCGTCGGCGTCGGCGGCCGCGGGCTGATCCTGGCTGGCGCCACGGCAGCCGTGGTCGCCGTCACCGAGCTGGCGCGGGCCCGGCGGCTCCCGGTCACCGCCGAGGCGCTCTCCGCCGTGGCGGTGGTGCTGGCCGTGCTCGACGGGTGGGCGGCGTACCGGGTCGGGCTCGCGGGTGTCGACGCGGTCGGCGGCGCGCGCTACGCCCTCACCGTCTCCGTGCTGCTCGCCGTGCTCAGCCTGAGCTGGGCGCGCCTGCGGCCCGCGGTCGTCCCCGAGGCCGCCGCCGTGCTGCTCGGCGCTGCTGCCGTCGTCAGCGCCGCCGTCGACCTCCAGCCGTCCGCCGGCGGGACCGGCAGCGCGCTGGCCCTGGCCGCCGGCGGCACAGCGCTGCTGGCGCCCGCCCTGCGCGGGGCCCTGCGCTCCGGCGCGGCCCGCGTCGCCGCCCTCGGCGCGGGGAGCCTGCTCTGGGGCCAGGGCGTGCTGATGGTGACCGTCGGCGGCTTCGTCGACGGCACCGCCGGGCCGGTGGCCGTGCTGGCCGTCGCCGCCGTGCTCGCAGCGGGGCTGGCCGCCCTCGCCCCGCGCGGGGGCCTCGCCTCGACCGTCGCCGCCGGCTCGTCCACCGGCGCCGTGCTGCTCGCGGCGGCCGTGGCGGCGTTCGCGCTCGGCGGGTTCGACCTGCTCGTTCCCGCGACGATCGCCGCCTGCGCGCTGGTCGCGGTCGTCGCGTGGCTCGTCCCCGCGCCGCTGCGGCGCGCCCCGCTCGCGGTGGCCGCGGCAGCAACCGGCCTGGCCGCGCTGCCCTCCTGCTACGCCCTCCTCGCGGCCCTGACGGCGACGGCCGACGCGACCGCGTGGTCGGCCACCCCGGGCCAGGGCTACGCCGACGTCATCGCGCCGACGCTCGACGCCGGCCTGCCCTGGAGCCGTCCGCTCGAGGCGCTGCTCGCCGGCGCCGTCCTCGCCCTGCTGGCCCGCACGGCCCGGCTCCCGCTCGCCGGCCTGCCGCTCCCGCTCGGGGCCGCCGTTGCCGCGGTCCTCGGCCTCGCCGCCTGGAACCTCCCGCTCGCGGCCGCGCCCGTCCTCACCGCGGCCGCCGCCGCCGCCCTGGTCGCCGCGCTCGTCGCCCGGCCGCGCAGCGCCACCGCGTACGCCGCCGGGGCGGCCCTCGTCGCCACCGGCCCGGCCGCGGCGCTGACCCCGGGGACGACGGTCGCCGCCCTCGCCGTGGTGCTGGCCGCCGCCCTCGTGGCGGCCCGGGTCGTGGCCGCGACGCTGCGCCCGCACGCCCTCGCCGTCGCCACCGCCGCGGCCGGCGCACTGGCCCTGACCACGCCGCCCGCCGCCGGCACCACCGCGGCGGTCGCCGGCCTCGGGGCCCTGCTCGTCGCCACGCTCGCGGCCGTCGCAGCCCGAGCGCTCGCCGCGCAGCCCGAGCGACTGGCGGTCGAGGCCGCCGCCGCGGCCGTCGCGCTCGCCGGGCTCGCCGCCGCGGGGACGCAGGCGGCGTACCTCTCGCCTGCGCTCGCCCTGGCGGCCGCCGGCCTCGGCGCCGTCGCGGTGCGCGCCGACCGTCGGAACCTCGCCTGGCCCGCGCTCGGCGCCGCCCTGCTCGCGGTCGAGAGCCGGCTGGCGTACGCAGGGGTCCAGGCGGTCGAGCCCTACACGCTGCCGGTGGCCGCCGCGCTGCTGGCCGCTGGGGTGCTCGCCCGGCACCGCGCCCCGCAGACGGTCGGCTCCTGGCTCGCGTACGGCCCGGGCCTGCTGCTCGGCTTCGTCCCCAGCCTCGCGCTGGTGGGCGGCTCCGGCGCGGCCCGCCCGGTCGTCCTGGCCCTCGCGGCGTTCGCGACGCTCGTCGTGGGGCTGCAGCGCAAGCTGCAGGCGCCGCTGCTCGTCGGGGCCGGCGTGCTCGCGGTCGACGCCGTGGCGCAGCTGGCGCCGTACGCCCCCGCCGTCCCGCGCTGGGCGGTCCTGGGGCTGCTGGGAGTCGCGCTGCTCCTGCTCGGGGCGACGTACGAGCGCCGGGTCGCGCAGCTGCGGACCGCGGCGCGGGCGCTGGCGACGTTCGGCTGAGCCGGCTAGCGGCCCATCTGCTCGGGGCGGCCGCCGCCGGCGTGCTCGACGGCCTCGGCCTCGTCCTCGGCCTGCTCCACGGCCTCATCGACGAGGGCGGGGAAGACCAGCCGGCGGTAGCCCCAGAAGCGGAACGCCGTGCCGGCCAGGAGGCCGATGCCGTTCGCCGCGACGTTGAACGCGAGCGCCCCGCGCTGGTCGAGCACGTAGTAGCTGAAGCCGGTGATGGCCAGCGTGATGAGGAAGCCGATGAGGCTGACGGCCAGGAAGCGGACGGCCTCGATGTGGAGCCGGCCGCCCCCGCGGTGGCGGAACGTCCACTCGCGGTTGCCGTAGAACGTAACCGCGATCGCGACGCCGGAGCCGATCGTCTTCGACGTCAGCGGGCCGAGATCGAAGTAGAGGTGGCAGAGGTTGCTGAGCCCCACGTCGATCACGAGTCCGATGCCGCCGACGATGCCGAACTTCAGCAGCTCGCGGACCAGGTGGCCGAGCCCGTAGTAGAGCCGGAGGACGGCACCGGAGCGCTTGGCGTCGACCTGGGTCACGGGTCGAGGGTACTGGCGCAGATACGCTCCGCCCCGTGGCCTTCCCAACTGTCGGCATCGTCGGCGCCGGCCAGCTCGCCCGGATGACCGCGCCCGCCGCGGCCGCCCTCGGCGTCCGGCTGCGGCTCCTCGCCGGTTCCCCTGACGAGAGCGCGGCCCAGGTCGTCCCCGACGTGGTGCTTGGCTCGCCGGACGACCTCGACGCGCTCCGCCGGCTCGCCGACGGGTGCGACGTCATCACGTTCGAGCACGAGCACGTGCCCCCGGAGCACCTCGAGGCGCTCGTCGCCGACGGCGTGCCGGTCCGCCCCGGCCCCGCGGCCCTCGTCCACGCCCAGGACAAGGCCGTCATGCGCGAGCGGCTCACGGCGGCCGGCATCCCGTGCCCGCGGTGGCGGGTCGTCGCCTCGGCGGACGACGTCGCGGGGTTTGCGGCGGAGGCCGGCTGGCCCGTGGTGCTGAAGACGGCGCGCGGCGGCTACGACGGCCGCGGCGTGTGGGTCGTCGGGTCGACGGCCGAGGCCGTCGAGGTCCTCGAGGCCGCGGCCGCGCGGGGCGTCCGGGTGCTCGCCGAGGAGAAGGTGGCGTTCGTCCGCGAGCTCGCCGCGCAGGTCGCGCGCAGCCCGCACGGGCAGGCCGTGGCGTACCCGGTCGTCGAGACCGTGCAGCGGCAGGGAATCTGCCGGGAGGTGTTCGCCCCCGCCCCGGGCCTCGCCGAGGACGCGGCGGTCGCCGCCCAGGAGGTCGCGCTGCGCATCGCCGGGCTGCTCGACATGGTCGGGATCATGGCGGTGGAGCTCTTCGAGACCGCCGACGGCCGGGTGCTGGTCAACGAGCTGGCGATGCGGCCGCACAACTCCGGCCACTGGACGATCGAGGGCGCGGTCACCTCGCAGTTCGAGCAGCACCTGCGGGCCGTGCTCGACCTGCCGCTCGGCTCGCCCGCGGCGCTCGGCCCGCACGCGGTCATGGCCAACGTGCTCGGCGGCGACTACCCGGACATGTACCCGGCCTACCGCCACATCCTCGCCCGCGACCCGGGGGTCAAGGTGCACATGTACGGCAAGCAGGTCCGGCCCGGGCGCAAGGTCGGGCACGTCACCGTCGTCGGCGACGGGCCGCTCGACGGCCTCACCGAGCGCGCGCGGCACGCCGCGGCGTACCTCACTGGGGAGATCACCGAATGAGCGCGCTCGTCGGCGTCATCATGGGCTCGGACTCGGACTGGCGGGTCATGTCGGCCGCCTCCGAGGCGCTCGACGAGTTCGGGGTCGAGCATGAGGTCGACGTCGTGTCCGCGCACCGGATGCCGCGCGCGATGGTCGAGTACGCCGCGGCCGCCGCGGCGCGCGGGCTCAAGGTGATCATCGCCGGCGCAGGGGGAGCCGCCCACCTGCCGGGCATGGTCGCGTCCGTGACGCCGCTGCCGGTCATCGGCGTGCCCGTGCCGCTGGCCACCCTCGACGGCATGGACTCGCTGCTGTCCATCGTGCAGATGCCGGCCGGCGTGCCCGTCGCGACGGTCTCGATCGGCGGCGCCCGCAACGCCGGGCTGCTCGCGGTGCGGATCCTCGCCGCGTCCGACCCCGAGCTGCGCGACCGCATGGAGGAGTTCCAAGGCTCGCTCGAGGCGACGGCCCGCGCGAAGGGGCAGGCGCTGCGCGAGACGTGGGCGGCGCGCGGGGAGTAGCCCCCCTCAGGCGACCAGGGCGACGGCCGCCAGCGCGAGCCCGTTGTGCAGGGCGTGCACCAGGACCGCCGGCACGAGCCGGCCGGTCCGCCGCGTCAGCAGGCAGAGCACGAGCCCCAGGGCGCCGGTGTGCAGGACGACCGCGGGCGCGCCTGTGAGCGCGGTCGGGGCGTGCATGAGCCCGAAGAGCGCGCTGCTGATCAGGGCGGCCGGCCAGAACCGGAGCCGGGTCATCAGCCCGCGCAGCAGCAGCCCGCGGAAGAGCAGCTCCTCGACCACCGGCGCCACGACGACCGAGAGCACCGCGACGACGGCGAGCGCCCATACGGGCACGCCCGACAGGTCGTCCAGGTTGCTGCCGGCGGTCGCCCCGACCGCGAGCAGGGCGATCGCGAGGACGACCCGGACGGCGTACGCGGCCAGGAGCCAGAGCGCTGCCCGGGGGAGGTCCCGCCACCGCGGTCGGTCGAGCCCCGTCGCGGCCTCGACACCACCGACACCACCGGCGGCCCGGGCGGCCGCGCTGACCAGCAGCAGGCCGCCGCCGTAGAGCACCAGGACCGGCACGAGGAAGAGCGCCACGGCCGGCAGCGGCAGCAGCGCCAGCAGCTGGGCACCGGCGACCAGTCCGACCACCGGGGCCACGGCCCACGGCGAGAGGAGCCGGCCGGGGCGTGCCCGGAGGCCGGACACGGCGGCGTCCAGGGGTGGCTGCGGCCCGGGCGCCGGCTCCGCGAGGGGCGCGCCGACGGAGCCCTCCGTCGTGCCCTGCTCGGCCTCCGTCGCCACGCCGCCTCCCCTCGCCTTCCCCCTCGCCTGCCGGGAATTGTGCCAACGCTCGGGTGGGGCAGGCCGTCCCGTGCCCGGCGGCCGCCCCGCGGCCCCTCGCACAGCGCGGAGGGCCGGGGCGCGTACGCCCCGGCCCCCGTCGTCCTGCCGGGTCAGCTCAGCACGACCTCCAGCGCGGTGCTCCCGGCCGAGACGCGGATCAGCGATCCCGGCTTCACCGAAGCCAGGTACGCCTTGGGCAGGCGCACCGTCGCCTTGCCGCCGTTGGTGATGCGGTCCGTGCCGACGGTCGTCCAGCCCCCGGTCGTGGCCACGGCGACGGTCGCGGTCAGCCCGCCGAACTCCTTACCGAAGCGGAGCTCGACCTTGTCGCCGCGCAGGGCCGCGGTCGGCGAGTCGGCCCCGATCAGCTCGCCGGGGAGCCCGGGGGTCAGCGGCGACGGCGCCCGCAGCTTCGACGCCTGCTCGTAGTCGTACGCCATGCCGAGGATCTCGCCCTCGGCGTAGGGCTTGCCCATGAGGGAGATGTCCATCGGCAGCCCCTGCGGGCCAAAGCCCATCGGGACCACGATGCCGGGGAAGCCGACGGAGCTGTAGGCCGCGAAGATCGAGGGCTGCGGCCGGCTCGACGGCACGTGCGTAGGGTCGGGGATGGAGAACGCGGGATTGCTGATCGGCGCTGCGTAGCTCGTCTGGTAGGGGAAGACGAGCGCGTCGAGGTCGTTGTCCTCGAACAGCGAGAGCTTGTAGTCCGTGGCGGCCGGGAGGACGCGGTCGACGAGGTCCTTGAACGCAGGGTCGTCAGCAGTCGTCGTCAGCGAGCGCTTGAGCAGGTTGAGCACGCTCGCCTCGACCGGCAGCGGCGACTTCGCGACCTCCGTCTCGTAGATCTCGATGAACTCCTCGACGGTCTTCGGTACCTCGGGCCCGAACGTCGCGAGATAGGCCTCGAACTCCTCCTTGAAGCGGTAGTCCGCGATCGTGCGGATCGTGCTCCCGCCACGGGTGACGTAGAAGTCGAGGAACGCCGCGTCGAGCGTGATGTCGACGAGGGTGGCGCCCTGCGCCTCCATCGTGTCGAGCGCCTTCTCCGCGAGCGCGTCGATCGTCGGGTCCCCGCCGAAGAAGTCGCGCACGACGCCGAGCCGCTTGCCCTGCAGCGCGTTGTCCCGCAGGTAGCTCGTGTAGTCGATGCCGAGGTCGTGCGAGCCGCCCCCGGGATAGTCGTCGTAGACCTGGACGCTCAGCGGGTCGGCGGCGTCCTTGCCGGTCAGCGCGCCCATCATGAGGGCGGTGTCGGTCACCGTGCGCGCCATCGGGCCGGCGCTGTCGAAGGTGAGGTTCTTGGGTGCGATGCCGTCGCGGCTGATGAGGCCGGTCGTGGGGCGCAGGCCGACGATGCCGTTGTAGGCGGCGGGGCCGCGTACCGATGTGCTCGTGTCGGTGCCGACCGCGAGGACCGCGAGGTTCGCCGCGATCGCGGCCCCCGAGCCGGCGCTCGAGCCACCGGTCTGCCGCTTGAGGTTGTAGGGGTTCACGACCTGGCCGTCGATCGTGTTGTAGCTGCCGCCCGCGAACTCGCCCATCTCGGCCTTGCCGAGGATCAGCGCGCCCTGCGCCCGCAGCTTCGCCGTGATGTAGGCGTCGTCGGGCGGCACGGCGTCCTTGAGGATGACCGAGCCGTTCGTCGTCGGCATGTCGTAGGTGTCGACGTTGTCCTTGAGCAGCACCGGGATGCAGTGCAGCCGGCTGCGCGGCCCGAAGCGGTCCATCTCCTCGTCCAGGGCGGCGGCGGTCTCGAGGACGTCGGGGTTGACGGTCGCGACGGAGTTGATCCGCGGCCCGGCGTCGTCGAACGCGGCGATGCGCGCGAGGTAGAGCTCGGCGAGCTCGACGCAGCTGAGCGAGCCCTTGGCGAACGCCGAGCTGATGTCGGCGATCGTCGCCTCCTCGAGGACGAAGACGTCGAGGTCGGCGGCCGGGGCGGCGGAGGCGGGTACGGCGACGGTGAGGAGCGCGGCGGCTCCGAGCAGCGCGGCGCGGCGGCGGGCGGTCCTGTTCATGCGGCCCTTCCTGGCGGGGGTGGGGGAGCACCCGGAGGCCGGCGGCGCGCCGTCGGGTGCCGCGACCGACTCCAGTCGAGCGGCGTCTCGCCGGGGTTCGAGCGGCGTTAAGTCCCGGTTGCGGAGGGCGGGCGCCGGTTACGCCAGTTCGTCGCTCAGACGAGAAAGCCGCGCTTCCGGGCGCGCTCGGCGTGGAAACATCGGCGCCCTCCACCCGCTCTAGGGAGGGAGTGAGGGCACGAACGGGGGCGCAGTGAGCTTCGACGAGTACGTGGCGGCGCGCGGGCTCGCGCTGTCACGGTTCGCGTACGTCCTGACCGGCGACCGGCACCAGGCCGAGGACCTGCTCCAGGCCGCGCTGCTGAAGACCTACCGCAACTGGGACAAGGTCCGGCGGGCCGACCACCCGGACGCGTACGTCCGGCGCATCCTGGTCACCACGCACACCTCGTGGGCGCGGCGGCTCTGGCACCGCGAGCACAGCGTGGCCGAGCTCCCCGAGGCGGCCACGGGTGGGCGCCTCGACGACCCCGCCGACCGGGTCGCGGAGCGCGACGCGCTGCGTCGCGGGCTCGCCGGCTTGCCGCCCCGTCAGCGGGCCGTGCTCGTGCTGCGCCACCTCGAGGGCTACGACGACGCCGCCATCGCCGACGTCCTCGGCTGCAGCGTCTCGGCCGTCCGCAGCTACGCCAGCAAGGGCGCCACGCGGCTCCGGGACGTCCTCGCGCCACCGTCGTCCGACCCCGCCCCGACAACGCTCGGAGGTGCCCGATGACACCCGACCTCGACTTCTGCCGTGATGAGGAGTGGCTGGCGCTCGCGGTCCAGGGCCTCGCCGCCGACCTCGACGCCAGCCTCACGTCCGGCCCGCACGTACGCGCCCGGGCCCGGCGGCGTACCCGGCAGACCGCTGCGGTGGTGGCCGTCACGGCCGCCGTCGCCGCCGTCGCGGTGCTGCCCACGGTGGTGGGCGGCAGCGGCGGTCCGGCGGTCGAGCCCGGCGGCCCGCCGAGCGCGGCGCCGCTGCGCACGCCCGGCCCCGGCGAGGCGCCGCAGGCCTTCTGCGACCTGGAGCCGGTGCCGGCCTGGTGCACGCCCGGCGTCGACCCGGCCAGCGGGCCGCTGCTCCGGGCGACGAGCTTCTGGGACGGAGTCTGGGGAGACCGGCCGGTGGTCCCCACCGCCGTGCCAGCGACGTTCGGCAACCTGCTCGTGCGGCCGCAGGACCAGCTCGAGGCCTGGACGACGAGCGTCGTGGGCGGGGCGCGCACCACCTCCGTCGGCTGGGTCGTGGCCCAGACGGTGGTGCGGTTCCGCAGCGGCACCGTCGACGCCGCCTGGGACAAGGCCGTGCTGGGCCTGCGGGCCGAGGCCGGCGCGACCGACCGCGGCATCGTGCTGCCGGTCGGCGAGTCCGCGCTGTGGGTCTGGTCGCCGACCATCGCGCCGGGCGGGCAGTGGCTCGGGGTCGTCCGCCACGGCGACCTGCTCGCCCACGTCGAGATCACCGACGACCCCGCCGGCCCGGGCGCCGCCCGGCTGCGCTGGTCCCCCGAGACACTCGAGGAGCTGGCCGACGCGGTCCGGGCGCGCCTGGACGGGCGGCCGGGGGAGGCGCGGGTGCGCGGCGAGCTCGAGGTGGTCGCGAGCCCGGGGGCGGGGACGTCGTCCTAGCGGCGCCTCCGGTCAGCCGGTGCGGCCCCCTCTCCGCTCGTGCCGCTTGCTGTCGCCCCGCGCCGATAGGGAGCAGCACTCCCCGGTGGGAGGCGAGGGGCGTGCAGTCAAGGCGTTGGGTGCCCTGGCCCACGTCGGGTGAATCGGTCAGGACTCGCACCCGACGCCGTCGTCGTCCCTGTCGAGGTGGCTGCCGTAGCCGGGGTCGCCGCGATGGACGGGAGCGGCCCCGGCCGCCCTGGCGTCGTCGCAGTTGTCGAAGTACGCGCTGCCCGAGTCGGGCTCGGGCTCGACGATGACCGCAGGCGGCGGCTCCGGCTCGTTGACGGTGATCGCGGTGACGTCGGAGGTGGCGCGCCGAGTGCTTTGCGTTCCCGATGCAACGACGCGATAGCGCGCAGTGCGCTCGGCTGTGACCTCGAACGCCGCTCGGCCGCGGGCGCCCGTGCTCGCGCGCCCGACGGACTGCCACGAGACGCCCCGTCGTACCTGCAGCACCACCGGAACGCCGGCCGTGCGCGGTGACGTCGAGACGCTGAGCTCGACGCGCCGCCCGCTCGTCACCGTCGTCGCGCTCGCGCTCACCGCCAGGTCGACGGTGGTCGGGGCCGGCTCCGCAGTCGGCGTCGCGCTCGGAGTCGATGAAGCGGTCGGTGTCGCGGTCACCGTCACCGTGACGGTCGGGGTGGGGACGGCACTGGGCGTCGGTGATGGTGTCGCCGCGCTTGCCAGGGCCTCCTGACCGACACCTTCAATCGACTCCTCGGCGGGCAGGACGGCTCCCCCGACCGCGACCGTCAGGAACCCCAGGACGAGCACTCCAGCGGCGCCCCGCCGGCTCGCCATTCCGAGCCCGCGCGAGCTGCCGCGCGCCAGAGCCCAGAGTGCGGCGACGAAGAGGCCGAGACCGGCGAGACCGAGGACGAAGCCCGTGATCGAGCGGCCGTGCGGAAGGATCAGCAATCCGATCACGAGGACGACGAACGATCCGATCAACGAGGCGCGCAGCTCTCTTGGAGAATGCTTGCCTCGGTCGAGCCAGAAGCCCAACCCGGCGAGCAGCCCCGTGGCCGCAAGAAGACCGCCGACAACGTATCGGAGAAGATCGAGCATTCTGCTACCCCCGCACGAGAAGTCCGAGTCGCGACGACGCGAGGAGACGCGGGGGATAGTCCGCCTCGAGCCTGCGAGCAGGCCCTGCACAGCGGGCCAAGCACGCTCTGATGGCTCGAGGCACTCCCGGTGCAGAGATTGGCGAGCCCAAGGCGCGCCGATGATCCCCCGAATGCTGCTTCGTCGTGCTGTCGCAGCCTAGGACGCCGTTGCGGTCGGAGGGGTGGCTTTCGCGAAGAATCACCTGTCCACTCAAAATTGAAGAGTCGAACGGGCATCATTTTGGTTGGTGGAGCAGACGTGGGAGTGCGGCTTGCTTCGTCCCGCTAGGGCGCTGGGTGCAGCGTCATCACCCAGTTGAGCACCCACGTCGCGCCGCCGTCCCATGAGAACGACTGGCGCCACGTCGGGCAGCCCGGCCCCGCGTGCCACTCGAAGGAGACCCTGACCGGCCGGCCGCGAAGAGTGTCATCGCCGGTGAAGACGCCGTGCCCGTCGGTGAAGCGCCCCACCACCGGTGGGTCGAGCCGCCCGGGCGCGCGGGTCGAGCTCCACCAGATGCTCCAGGTGCCGGCCGCGGGGTCGAACAGCCGCAGCGTGAGGCCCTCGAACGGCTCGCCGTCGGGCGGGTCGGGGACGTGCATCCGGTCGACGTTGCCGATGCCGTGCAGCACCGGGACGGCCTCGCTGGTGGCCGCGAACTCCACCCACTCGGTGCAGTCGGGGTCGGTGTTGTCGCGCAGCTTGCGGTTGTGCACCTGCCACCGGCCGAGCAGGAAGTCGAAGTCGGCGCTCATGGCGTGACTGTGGCACGCCCCGGTGACAGTGCCCCGGTTTCGAGATGCCGTGACGCGTTCCGGGTCGTAGGTTGTTCAAGAGCGCTCACTCCAGGTACGCCCCTCGACGCTGAAGGACGAATCCCATGAGCAGAACCCGCTCCGCCTCGCGCCTGCTCGCGGCCGCACCTCTGGTGGCCGCCCTGCTCGCGCCGACCGTGCTCGCCGCTCCCGCCGCCCAGGCCGCGACCGGCACCAAGCCCCTCTCGGCGGTCCTGACCTCCGACGGGAACACGTTCGACAAGAACGCCGCGGACTTCGACGTCCTCACCGAGGCCGTCCTCGCGGTCCTGAAGGCGAAGCCGAACTCCCCGGTCAAGGCGCTGACCCAGGGCGCGACCGCGCTGACCGCGTTCGCCCCCAACGACCGCGCCTTCCGCTCCCTCGTCACCGACCTCACCGGCAAGCGCGTCGCCGACGAGCGCAAGGTGTTCGCCGCCGTCGCCGGGCTCGGCATCGGCACCGTGGAGACCGTCCTGCTCTACCACGTCGTGCCCGGCGCGACGATCGGCTCGGCCAGGGCGCTCAAGTCCGACGACGTGTCGCTGCGTTCGGCGCAGGGCGGCGCGATCATCGTCGACGTGGTGGACAACGGCATCACGCTGCGGGACCAGGACCCGGACGACACCAACGCGCGGGTGGTCGCCGTCGACGTCAACAAGGGCAACCGGCAGGTCGCCCACGTCGTCGACCGCGTGCTGCGGCCCGCGGACCTCTGACCGGACGCGCGGCCGGCCGTCCTCCCGCGGCCGGCCGCGCGGCCCACGGTCCGGGGGCGCCCAGCAGCCGGAGCGCTCCACGGCCCGAGGCGCCCAGCTTCGCGGGAGCGCCCCTCTCGGCCCGGCGGCGGCGCGGGGACTCAGGCCTGCGCCGGCCCCAGCAGCGGCCAGTCGATCTTCGGGCAGCGGTCCATGACCATGGCTACGCCCACGGCGCGGGTCCGGTCGTACGCCGCCTCGTCCACGACACCGAGCTGCAGCCAGACCGCCTTGGCGCCGATGCGTACGGCGTCGTCCACGACCTCACCGGCCTTGTCACTGCGCACGAAGACGTCCACGACGTCGACGGGGAACGGGATGTCGGCCAGCGTCTGGTAGCCCTGCTCTCCGTGGACCGTCGCCGCGCGCGGGTGGACCGGGACGATGCGCTTGCCCTGCTGCTGCAGGAAGCGAGCGACGCCGTACACGGCTCGCGAGGTGTCGTTGGACAGCCCCACGACCGCCCAGGTCGTGGAGTCGCGCAGGATGCGCAGAGCGGTGTCGTCGTCGCCGTAGGGCATGGCGCCAGGCTAGGCGCCGGCCCGGGCGCACCGGTGGCCGGGAGCGGCGAGCGGCGGCCGGGTGCGCCCCGTGCCGCGCAGCGGTCAGCTCGTGGAGAAGAGGACGACCGAGGACGCGATCAGCGCCGTGGAGGCGAACAGGGAGAGGGCGCCCCAACGGCGCAGTGCGCGCTTGGGACGCGAGGACAGCACGGCGCCCACGAGCGCGAGAGCCATCCCGCTGAAAACGAATGCGCTGTCCACGGTCTTCTCATCGGGTGGTGCGGGGGCAACCTGAGCCGAAGCCCGGGGCCGTGGCGGCTCCCGGGCTTCGGCCAGGGCGAAGGCTGTCGAGCGTGGCGTCAGGGACGGCCGAGGGCGCGGTAGTGCCACCCCGCCGCGCGCCACGCCGTGACGTCGAGGGCGTTGCGGCCGTCGACGATGTTGCGCTGCTCGACGATGGCCCCGAGCTCGACCGGGTCCAACTCGCGGAACTCGCGCCACTCGGTGAGGTGCAGGACGACGTCCGCGCCGCGCGCAGCCTCCACGACCGAGTCGACGTAGCGCAGCGTCGGGAAGACGCGGCGGGCGTTCGCGTTGGCCTTCGGGTCGTAGACCGCGACCTGTGCGCCCTGCAGCTGCAGGGACGCCGCCACGTTGAGTGCGGGGGAGTCGCGCACGTCGTCGCTGTCGGGCTTGAACGCGGCGCCGAGCACCGCGACGCAGGCGCCGAGGAACGACCCGCCGACCAGCTCGCGGGCGAGGTCGACCGTGCGCTGGCGGCGGCGCATGTTGATCGCGTCGACCTCCTTGAGGAAGGTCAGCGTCTCGCCCGCGCCCAGCTCGCCGGCGCGGGCCATGAACGCGCGGATGTCCTTGGGCAGGCAGCCGCCGCCGAAGCCGAGGCCGGCGTTGAGGAACCGGCGCCCGATGCGGGCGTCGTAGCCGATCGCGTCGGCCAGCGTCGTCACGTCACCGCCGGCGGCCTCGCAGATCTCGGCCATCGCGTTGATGAACGAGATCTTCGTCGCGAGGAAGGAGTTCGCCGCGACCTTCACCAGCTGGGCGGTCGCGAAGTCGGTGACGACCACGGGCGTGCCCTCGGCGATCGGCGTCGCGTAGACGTCGCGCAGCACCTGCTCGGCGCGCTCGCTGCGGACGCCGAACACCAGGCGGTCCGGGTGCAGCGTGTCCTCGACGGCGAAGCCCTCGCGCAGGAACTCCGGGTTCCACGCCAGCTCGGCGGCGGCGCCGACGGGGGCCAGCTCGGTGATGCGCTCGGCGAGCCGCTCCGCGGTGCCCACCGGCACCGTCGACTTGCCGACCACCAGGCACGGCCGGGTGAGGTACGGCGCGAGCCCGTCCACGACCGCGTCGACGTAGCGCATGTCGGCCGCGTACTCGCCCGGCTTCTGCGGGGTGCCGACCGCGACGAAGTGGACGTCGCCGAACTCGGCGACCTCGGCGTACGACGTGGTGAAGCGCAGCCGCCCCGCAGCGATCTGCTCCTGCAGGATCTCGTCGAGCCCCGGCTCGTAGAACGGCACCGTCCCGGCGGAGAGGGCCTCGACCTTGTCCTTGTCGACGTCCATCCCGAGGACCTCGAAGCCGAGGGCTGCCATGCAGACCGCGTGGGTCGCGCCGAGGTAGCCGGTGCCGAGCACCGTGATGCGGGGTGCGCTCATGGCATAGGAGGCTAAGGCACCGACGGCGTGCCAGGGGCGGATCTCCAGCGGGTGCGCGCCGCCCCTCATCCGCGTGGAGCAGGTGATGTGACGGGCTCGTCACGGTGAGTGCCGGGTGTCAGCCGCCGCTCGGCCGCCGCCCGGCCCGCAAGTCCTCGAAGAGCCCGGCAGCCGCGCGCTCGTCCCAGCGGACGGTCGAGCCGGCGGCCGTGCGGTAGTTCGTGTCCGCCACCGGCACCGTCGTGACGACCCCGTCGCCGCTGCTGACCGAGCGCATGGCCCGCACGAGCCGGGTCAGGCCGAGCGGGCCCGCGCCGTCGGTGGCCAGCGCCCCCGTGCCGGCCGCCGAGAGCCGCCACTGCCGCACCGGGTTGAGCAGGACGCCCTTCGACGTCAGCTTGGAGATCAGGGCGGCGAGGTACTGCTGCTGGCGCTCGATCCGGCCGAGGTCGCCTTTGGGGTCGCTGTAGCGGGCGCGGACGTAGGCCAGCGCGGTCGCGCCGTCCAGCTCCTGGCACCCGGCCTTCACGTCCAGGCCGGCCTTCTCGTCCTTCATCGCCCGCCGCACGCAGACGTCGACCCCGCCCACCGCGTCGGTGATGTCCACCACGCCGCCGAAGCCGACCTCGACGTAGGAGTCGATGCGCAGCCCGGTCGCCTGCTCGACAGTGCGCACGAGCCGTGGCGCCCCGCCCGAGGCGTACGCGCTGTTGAGCTTGTTCCTGCCCCCACCCGCGATCTCGACGTAGGAGTCCCGCGGCAGGCTCACCAGCGTCGGCGGGCCGCTGCGCGGCGCGTGCAGCAGGATGATCGTGTCGGTGCGTTGGCCCTCCGCCGACCCGGTGTGCAGCTCGGCCCGCTCGGCCCGGGTGAGGCCGCTGCGGGTGTCCGAGCCGACGAGGAGCCACGTCGTGCCCCCACTGTCGGCGGGGCGTCCCGCGTAGTCGCCCAGCGCATCCGTGCCCTGCAGCCGGCTCAGTGTGAACACGGTCAGCCCGACGACGTGCGCCACGAGCAGCAGCACGACGAGCAGCACCAGCCGGCGGGCGCGCCGGAACGTACGGAACGGGAAGAGCAGCAGGCGCAGCGGCCGGAAGCGCGGCCGGGGCAGGGGCAGCGCGCTGGAGCCCCGGCGTGGCTCGGGCGGCTCGCCGCCGTAGCCCCGCTCGCCGCCGCCGGGGGCGCGCGTGCCGGGTGTGGAAGGGGCCCCCGGGGTCGAGGCGTAGGGCGACGCCGGCCGCGAGCCGCCGCCTGCGTACGCGCCGGCGGCCTCGTCCGGCCGTGCGGGCCGCGGGCGGCCGCGCCGTGGGTCCAGCTCGGGCGGGAGGTCGCGCCGCCGCGGGTCGAGCTCCGGCGGCAGGCCGCGGCCGCTCCCGGCCGGGCGCTCCTCCTCCGGGCGGTCCCACCCCTCCGGCCACTGCGTCATCGCCGCGCCCCCGCGACCGGGGTCAGGTGCACGAGGCGTCCGCGGCGGTGGACGTCTTGGCGGCGACCGCTGGCGTGGGCGAGGCGGCGGGCTTCGGGGCCGCCGCGACGGCCACGACCGGCTTGACGGCCTTGGTGTAGCCCGAGCCGACGACGACCTGCAGCGTCGCGCCGAGCCCGTCGACGGCCTCGGCCCGGGCGCCCGGCAGCGCGGCCTGGACGGTCTTGATCGACTCGGTGTAGCGGCTGTCGTAGCGGATGACGGTCTCGGTCGCGCCGCTCGAGTCGGCGTTGCCCGTGCCCGTCACCGCGAAGCCGACGCCGCGCAGGTCGGTCGCGGCGCGCCCGGCGAGGCCGGTCACCCCGGCGCCGTTGAGCACCTGCAGCCGGACCTGCGACGGAGGCACCTTCACGCCGGCCGGGGCCATCGCCGACGCGGACGCGGCCGGTGTCGGGCTCGTCAGCGGCAGGTCGTCGCGGATCTTGGTGAAGAGCGCGTCCGCCTGCTCCTCGTCCCACACGACCGTCGCCGCCAGCGGCCCCGGCGGGTTGAAGTTGTCGTCGGCGATCGGGATGGTCGCGAACGTCAGCGCCGACGGCGAGAGGCCGCCGAGCTTGCGGGCCAGCCCGAGCATGTCGCTGCGCCCCAGCCCCTCGTCGACCGTCACGGAGCTGAGCAGGGCGTTCACGAGCTTCGTGAGCTTGACCGGGTTGGTGAGCGTCCCCGCACTGGTCGCCTTGCGGACGATGGCGCCGAGGAACTTCTGCTGACGCTCGATGCGCCCGAAGTCGCTGTCGAGGTAGCGGGCGCGGACGTACTTCAGCCCCATCTCGCCGTCCAGCTCGGACGTGCCGCTCGGGATGTCCAGCCCGCTCTTGTCGTCCTTGAGCGCGCGCGGGGTACAGATCTCGACCCCGCCGACGGCGTTGACCATCTTCTCGAAGCCGAGGAAGTCGATCTCGATGTAGTGGTCGATGTGGATCCCGGTCGCCTGCGCGATCGTCGCGATCGTGAGCCCCGGCCCGCCGGCGGCGTACGCGGTGTTGATCTTGTTCTTCTGCGCCGGGACCTGCTTGCCGTTGTAGGTGTGCGCCGGGATCGTGACGTAGGAGTCGCGCGGGAAGCTGACGAGCGTCGCCTTCTCCTGGTCCTCGGACACGTGCAGCAGCATCATCGTGTCCGCGCGCCGCCCGGCCGCGCTGTCGACCGAGCCGACGTGCAGCCGGGCGCGGTCCTTGCGGCTCATGTCCTCGCGGCTGTCGGAGCCCACGAGCAGGATGTTCTGCGCGCGGTCGGTGGTACGCGCCGGCTGGTCGCCGCTGGCGAGGTCGCCGAAGACCGAGATCCGGTCGATGCGGCTGTCCGCGGCCCAGCCCACGACGCTGACGCCGAGCACGCCGACCGCGGCCGCGGCGGCGGCCCAGCGCACGGCCTTGCCGGCCTTGCCTGCGCGGCCGGTCCCGCTCTCGCGGCCGGCCGGCCGGGGAGCCGGGGGAGGGGTGCGCCGCGTCGCCCGCGGGTCCAGGTGCGGTGGCAGCCCCGGCGCGGCCCGCGGCCTGCGGTCCGGGCCGCGGCGGACGGGCGGGGCCGTCGACCGTCGGCTCACCCGGCTGCCGAGGAGCTTCGGGGCCGGGAGTCGAGGTCATGCAGTGTCCTTCCGCATCCGTGCGCGCGCTCGCGGTCGAGCGGCCGGTCAGGGGCGCGCCTGCAGGAGACGCGCGACCCGGGCGTGGCGTTCCGTACGGTCCGTCCGCAAGGCCCGGCGCCCGCACGGCGGGCGCAGCCTCGGCCAGGGTAGGAGGGCGATGGTGCCCGCCCCGTCAGCCACGCCGGGCAGCCGCGCGCTGAGGTGGTGGCGCGGGCCGTTCGGCAGGGCCCTGCCAGTAGCGTTGACGGGCGATGCCTACTCCGCCCGCTGACCCGTCCCCGCCACCGGCCGAGGCCGCTGAGGCCGTCGAGGCCATCGGCGCCTCCGCCGCCACCGGGCCGGTCGCGCCCGCCGCGCGGGCCTGGCCGCCGGTCTCGGTGATCATGCCGGTGCTCAACGAGGAGCGGCACCTGCGGACCGCCGTCCGCCACGTGCTCGAGCAGGGCTACCCGGGCGAGCTCGAGCTCGTCCTCGCGCTCGGGCCGTCGCGGGACCGGACCGACGCCATCGCCGAGGCACTCGCGGCGGCCGACCCCCGCGTACGCACCGTCCGGA
>NZ_JAANNP010000058.1 GCF_011250635.1 Motilibacter deserti | reverse complement strand
TCGCAGGCCTCGACACCGCGCCCTTGACACTGAGGGGAGCCGTGATCGCGCACTCGGACAAGGGCGTGCAAGGCGGATTCAATACCTCGCGGTGCGCTACATTCAGCGGCTTGCTGAGGCCGGCGCCGTCGCTTTCGTGGGATCGACCGCCGACTCGTACATGAACGCTCTCGCCGAGGCGTTCAACTCGACTGGGCTGGCAGCCCGGGGGCAGGGTCGCCAGTTGGCCAGGTTCGATGAGGCCGGCGAGCACTTCGTCCGGCGGACGCTGAGCGACCCTCGGCAACAGCCTCGACGATCGGATGCAGCTCGCCGACCTGGTCGTCGTAGCCGTGCTGGCCGTGGCAGAGCGTCCGGGAACCATGGTAGGCCCAGGAAAGCACTGAGCGCCCGGTAGAACCGGCGGGAACGTGAGCAGTCGGCCTTACCAGGGGTCCTCCCCGCGAAGAGGACTGAACGGGTGGCCGGGGTCGCTGGCCAGCTGGTTCGCGGCGGGCGCGCCGGCGGAACCGCCCTGCTCAGCTGCTGGGCAGGTCCGAACCCGGAACGCGCAGCGCGGCCGCGAAGTTGCATGGCGTGGGGTCGGGCAGCCGGCATCGGGGAGGTGACACTCGCCGCACAAGCGGTCGCTTAAACGCATCACGATCTCGACTTCTGTCTCCTGAGTCGCTCTCGAGCTCTTGCCGTCTCTCGTTGTGAGCGCTTACGCTCTAAGCGTCGCGGTAAGTTAAGCGAGCCGTGTCGATTGGGGGCAGGGCAGTGACTAGTTCTTGGGCGATATATGGGTACACGGAGCCATGCTGGCTGCAGTACTACCGGGACTTGCAACGCGTCGGCATGGGCTACAACGCATGCTCACAGCCTTGCGCCGGCCAGCCGCCTGAGCTTCTAGGTGAGTGTATGGCGCGTTGTCAAGCTTGGCATGAAGCGGGCCGGGTTGCCGCGGATGCAAATCTGCAAATGTGTGGCCTCACCAACACACCAGTTCCGACTCCGTTGCCTCCAATCCCTCAGCCACCAAAGGGGGCTGTGGTCTCCGACGTTTCGAGGCGCGGACAGATCGCTGGACTCGTCATCGGTGCCGGGATAGCAGCCGCAAGGTATAAGGCCGCCGCTGCGGCCACTGCATTGGGTGGGATTGCAGTGCTATTCGCCATCGCCTCATTGGCGGCGACTGACATACTGGCCGATCCTCCCAGTGAAGAATATAGTGAAGTGTGGCGGCCGGAGATGCCTCCGCAAGACCTCCTACCCGAACTCATGCTAGATTCCGAGAAGATGCCGGGAACAGAGATTCTTTGGGAGATCCTTTTTGCGCAAGTCCAATTGGTAGTTCCCCTCGAAGGTATCGTCGAGTCTCTCGACCGCGCGGCCGGCGCGGCGGAAGCTGGCAGCGGCGAATGGCAGGCCCGGCAGTACCGCGCGAGCCAGTTCTATGCATCGATAGCTGCGGAGGGGCTCTCGCGCTTGGCCGACACGCTGCAGTCAGCGGTCCCGCGGTTGGCCGCCACGAAGCTCGGGCAGACGCTGAGTGCCAGCAACGAAGAAGTCAGCGCAGCGCAGGATAAGTGGAGGCAGGAAGGCCTAGACGAGGCCAGCGTGCGCTTCCTCGAGAAACTACCGTCTCCGACGCGCAAGCTAGAGCGGGTGCGCCAGGTTATGATCGAAACGGTGGTCAGCCCGACCGATACCGATCGAGCTTTGGTTGAGTATCTTGCTCTTGAGCATCCTATGAGGATGATGGGCGGAGCGCTTCGCTCCTACGCTAACTCTTAGTTCCTTCGTTGCGGCGGCCGACCTTCCGGGGGCGCCCTCGCCCGCCCGCAGCTGGAGAGGAGGTTGAGCGCCAGGTGACTATCAGCAAAGCCGCAGGCTGATTGGCGGTGAGGGCGGGTGGAAGCGTCCAGGCCGGGCAAGGTGACCGCTCGGTGGCGCCTCTACAAGGAGGCGTCCGCGGCGGCTCGGTAGGCCTCGTCGCGGTGGGCCTGCCGGCGCTCCCGCTTATCGGGGTCCGGGTGGCGCAGCGCTCTGCGAGCCGGGTGGTACGCGCCGGTGCCGGTCAATCAGCCTTCGGTGACGAGGCCGGGCCGGCGCTGCAGCGCTCGCCGCCAGCTCGGCTGCGCCTCGCGGCCCTGCAGCAGCACAACGCGCAGGGTGGGCAGCAGGTCGATCAGCTCGAGCAGCGGGCCGACGCCGGCCGTGAGCTCGGCGGCGGCCGGCGCGGTCTGGGACTCCTTGAACCATGGGTAGGCGTTCGATCGTCGGGCTCGTCCTCAGAGCCGTCACGTTCTTCATCTCGCAACGGCCGTACGTGTGGGTCCCCACCATCACGATCTTCTTCGCCCTGTTCTGCGGCATCACCCCAGCCGTCGCCTACCGCACCGCGCGCAAGAACGGCGAGTGGCCGCGGGACCAGGTGTAGACGGCGACATCCGGGCCCGCTGCACCCGTTCGGGTGGCCGCGCTGCGGCCGCTGCGACCTACCGTGGGCGCGTGGCGATCACCGAGGCCGTCCGCGGCAGCATCCTCCCGACCGCGCTCGCGGTCGCGGCCTTCGCTGCGGCGGTCGCCCTGCCGTTCGCGGTTCTGTTCCACGTCCTCGACTACCCGGAGTGGAGCCGGACGCTGAGCAGCTTCGTCATGGTGTTCGCCGTCGCGTTCTTTCCCCTTGGGCTGGCATTCCGGCTCGTGCAGTACGGCGTCTGGTGGTTCGTCAACGGCTTCGACTGGCGCGAGACGCCGTACGAATCCCCCATCAACCGAGCCGCGTTGGTGCGCTACAGCACTCCCGTCGTCTACTTCGGGACCGCCTGCGCCGCGGCCGCCCTGGTCCTCGCGCTGGGCAGCGGCCTTGGGCGAGGTGACTACACGCCCTGACGGCGCTCGCGGCCCGGCTGGCGCCGCGGTGCGTGCATCGAGGCCCAGTGCTCGGTCTTGAGCTTCACCCAGTCGCGTGAGCGGGCGTCGGGACGGTAGGTGCTGGCGCGGTGCTTGACCACCACGCCCTCCAGCCCGCGCTCCTCGCACACGGCCAGCAGGTCCTCCGGGCGGCAGTCGAAGCTCGCGCCGTCTACCAGCACGGCCCGCCCAAGGCCAGCTCCTCGAGCTCGCGCCGGCGCTCCCCGTAAGGGCGGGCGCACAGGTCACGCCCCTCCAGCCAGAGCAAGTCGAAGGCCACGAACGTGACCCGGCAACCGACGGAAGGGGCCCGCCGCCGAGCCATCCGAAGGCCGAGCGCGTAGAAGTCGGCGGCCGTGCCCTGGCCGGCGACGAGCTCGCCGTCCAGCACGACCGTCCGGCCGCCCAGCGCGGGCACCAGGCCCGCGAACTCGGGCAGCGCCGCGGTCACGTCCCGGTCTGTCCTCGAGCGCACCCGCAGTCCGCTTTCGTCTGCGGTGACTGAGGCTCTCCAGCCGTCCAGCTTGACCTCAACAGCCCACCCCTCCCCCACAGCGCCCGCCGGCTGCCGCGTCGAGGCCGCGAGCATGGGGCGCAGGACCGGAGCGGGCACGCCCTCCAGCATGCGTCGGGGCTCACGGCCGCGATTCCATCCGAATCGAAGGCGAGGGAGACGCGGAAGGTCCCCACCCGTCGGGTGAGGACCTTCCGTTGCTGCCTGGCTCCGCTGCCGCCCCAGTCTTGCGAGGCGCGAGCGGCCTCGCTGCGCGCGAGGGTTATCGCGTGACCGTCACGAGGAAGGCCGAGGAGCTGGAACGGGCGAGGGTGTCACTGCCCTCGTAGACGGCCTTGAAGGCCGCGAGCTTCCCGACCTTGGCCTTGATCGTGAACGAGCCGGTGCGGGTGGTGATGGCCTGCCCGACCGGCTTCCACTGCTTGCTGCTCTTGCTCGGAGCGGTGTAGATGCTGACCGCCTCCCCCGCCGCCCATTCAGACGGCGGCGTGAAGCCGACGGACCCGGGGACAGTACGCGTAAGGGTCCCAGTGAGGGTTACGGCGGTGTTGCGCTTGACCGCGTAGCTCTTGGCCCGCAGCGCCACCGAGGTGGAGCGCACGACCGTGTAGCTCGCAGCGCCCGCCGCGGTCGTCTCCATCCCATTGCCGTCCCTGGCCACAACGCTGACGTTGTAGACGCCGGCCGGGGAGTTGTTGTCCACGGTCAGCGCCTCGCGGTAGACGCCGTTGTGCGCGTCACCGCTCACGAGGTCAGCCCAACCACCGCCATAGAAGCTGTTGTCGGGGTCCGCCGCGTTGTAGCGGATCGAGACCGTCCGGACCGTCGCGCACTCGGCCGGGGTGGAGACGGTTGTCTCGATGGTGACCGCGGTGTCCGCCTTGCCGGCGATGATCGGTGAGGCCAGCACGCGAGTGTTGGCGACGGCCGGGCCGATGTCGCAGGCCGACGCCGCCGAGGCCGTCGGGGCGACGGCGACCGTCGCGAGGAGAGCCGTCCCCGAAAGGGCGACGAGAAGTGTGCGACCCATGATCTTCCTTCTGTGATGCGGGAAGCGTGGTTGTGCAGGAACGCTCCCGTGGACCCCCGTCGAGTCCGCGCGGACATGGTGCCTGGCGGTCGCTGGTAGTGCCGCGAGCCCGCGGAAAGATGGGGCCGAAGGCCTAGCTCGGTCGGGTCAAGGGATGCAGCTGGCCGGGTCAGGCGACGTCGCCGGCGTGCTCGGGCGGCTCGCTGAACCAGCCGCGGGGCGGGGGCTTCACTGGCAGTGGCTCGTACGCCGGGTGGCGTTCGGGAGTGCACTGCCCGAACGGTCCGTCCGGGGAGAGGAGGATCGGCAGGTGGTGGTCGAGCTGCTGGGCCATCCAGGCCGCCATGCCGTTGACCGGGTCGAGCCGTGCGCCTTCCCAGCTACGCCACAGGACCTCCAGGCGCATGATCGCCTCGGCGTGGTCCCACCACCGCG
The DNA here is from genome assembly GCF_011250635.1 of Motilibacter deserti. GTDB lineage: Bacteria > Actinomycetota > Actinomycetes > Motilibacterales > Motilibacteraceae > Motilibacter_A > Motilibacter_A deserti. The sequence goes on along the minus strand of NZ_JAANNP010000058.1, from coordinate 6,611 downwards.
GGCACCACTTGTTCTGCTGGCCCACGTTGCGCGGGAACGCGACGACGAACAGGTCCGTGACCCACTCCTCCAAGGACCCGTAGTAGGGCTTCCACTCCTCGTCCTCACCGGGACCCCTCGCGCCGCCAGCGGCCGAGGGGACCGCCCCTTCGGCGCTCGCGGCAAGCAGCTCGGTCACGTACTCCAGCCCCGCCTCGAGCGCGACGATGCGGCGCCCGGCCTCGGTCAGATCGGCCGGGGGCGGAGGGCCGAAGTCAGCGCCGGGGTCGTAGCCCTGCTCCTCGCTCATGGCCGCACCACGTCGTCGAGGACGACCGTGTCGTCCAGTCGAGGCTGGGCCGGGACGGCGTCGCGGCGGGCCGCGCCGACCAGCTCGGCCTCGGCCGCCTTGGCGGCGGCGCCGATCTGCTCGGCGCGCGGCCCCTCGTACCAGGGCAGTGCGCGCAGCATCGCTGGCTAGGCGCCGGTCGTCATCACCAGCACGCGGCCCTTGGGCAGCGCGCGGATCTCCGACGCGGGCAGGATGCGGCGCTGCTGCGGCGACCGGGAGCGGGTGCGCCGGCCCTCGGAGCGGCCCTCGGAGTAGGACACCGACGCCACGGTGACGTCGTGGTCGCCGATCAGGCGCGACAGGTCGTCGGCGAACGAGGCGTCGTCGATACCGGAGCCGATGACCTTGACCGTGGCCGCGCCCCACAGCGCCTTCATGCCGGTGTCACCCCACACCCGGACGCCCTGCGCGTAGGACTGCAGGATCGTCAGCGGGATCACGCCGCGGCTGCCCAGGTGGGAGTAGAGCGAGGGCAGGTCCCCGATGCGGCAGATGTTCGCGGCCTCGTCGAGCAGCACCATCATGGGCGGGTCGAGCCGGCCGCCGCGCAGCTCGGCGGCCTGCACGCCCTCGCGCATCATGCGGTCGGTCAGGGCGGCCACGAGAGGGGCGGCGCTGCCGCCGCCGTCCTTGGACAGCAGGTAGAGCGTCTGGCGCGACAGCGGGAACGCCGCGGTGTCGATCTCCTCGACGTCCTCGCCGGGCAGCGGAGGAGTCACCCAGGACGTGATCTGCGGGTTGCGCAGGCACTTGGTCGCCGTGCGGGCGGTGAAGTAGACCGAGGCGCGCGTCTCGTGCGCCATCGTGCGCGTGCCCTCGAACTCCTTGGCCAGCAGCGGGTGCCCGTGCCGGCGAAGCAGCGTGCCCGGCGTCGGGTCGGAGTCGTCGTTGAGCCAGGCGTAGACGTCGAGCAGCGTGCCGCCGGACACCTTGGCCGCCATGATCAGCGTGGAGAGCAGCGAGGCGCCGGCCGGGCCCCAGATATCGCCGTCCTTGCCCTCGACCGTCAGGACGAAGTGCGAGGCCAGTCGCTCGGCCTCCTCGACGCTGTTGACGGCCGCGAGCGGGTTCCACCACCAGGTCCGCGGCGCGTGCGCGATGCCCTGCGGGTCGAACACCCAGACCCGCTCCCCCGTGTCCTGCGCGCGCAGCGCCGCCGTGGCGGCCCACAGGTCGGCCTTGTTCGACGTGGCGATGACAGCGCCCGGGGCGTCCAGCACCAGCGGCACGCCGTAGGCCGTCGTCTTGCCCGAGCGCGGCGCCATGATGGCCACGCCCACGTCCTCGAAGCCGGCCAGCAGCGGCATGGCGCCCTTGCCCAGCGCGCCGAGGACCCAGCCGATATCTGCCGGGCGCAGGTTCTTCGGCTCGGTCCCGGCCAGCGAGGGGCGCAGCCGCACCGCCTGCTGGCGGCGCGTCCGCACCGACAGCGCCTGCAGGTCCTTGGCCTTGGCCAGCACGCCGCGACGTCGGACGGCCGGCCAGGGCGCAAGCCACCTTGACGCCAAGCCACACCAGCGGGACCGCGACGACCAGCAGGACCGCGACCGTCGCCCCATACAGCGCCCGCGGGTCGACTCCCGGCCAGAAGGCGTCCAGCCCCTGCTTAGCCACGCTCAGCACGAAGCCGACGGACCACGGGCCAGACTTCCACCCGTGGCCGCCGAGCGTCGACGCCAGCCCGCCGCCCACCCACACAGCGGCGCTCAAGACGAGCAGCGCGGCCGGAGCCCCGGGGATCAGCCAAGGCCGGCCCGCCCCCGCCGGACCCCTTGGGCGCGACCGTTGCCGTCAGCCGACCGGCCCGTGCAGCACGGTCTTGTCCAGGTTCCAGCGGCGGTTTGTGTTGAGGCCGCCGGCGTTCCGCTCGGCGTTGGTGAGCTGCAGCTGCACGGGGATGCCCGCGCGCTGCCCGGCCTTGATGAGGAACCGGCCCTGGCCGGGATGGGCCTCGCCGGCCTTCCAGCCCGGCGGGGTGGACCAGCTGGTGATTGTGTCGACCTCCGCGCGGGACAGGTCGACGACCTCGCGCACCTCGTCGAGCTCCTGGCGGGGCAGCCGAGCACGACGAACCCGGCGCGCTCCACGAACCCCTTGGCCTTGGCCACGTCGGCGTCGTTGTCCATCGAGCGCAGATCGGCCAGTGAGTGCAAGATCATCGCCCGCCCGACGCCCCGGTTGCGGTTGAGGCGGGTGAGGGCATCGACCCGGTCGACCATGCCATGTCCGGCGCGGATGACGCGCCACAGCTCGTCCATGACGATGGAGAGCCGGCGCTTAGGGCTCGAGCCCGGCGTCCGCTAGAGCGTTCGCCGCCTCGACCTGCCCGAAGCTCTTGGACCAAGACCCTAGCCGCTCCCACTTTGCGTCCATCTCAGTTGACAGTGTCAACAACCGGAGTCATGCTGTGTCAACTCGTATGGACAGGGAGATCTGTAGAGCTCTCTCGCGAATCGGAAGGGGCCGCTCGCATGGAAGTACAAGATTCCGGTCGCACGAGAACGACGAGACGCCGCGCCCAGTTGAGGTGGTGCGCTCCAAGATGCCACTGGAGAACCCCCGTGCTGGGCAGCACGGCCGCCACACTCGTCTTCGCTCTTACCACTCTGGCGCTGGCTCGCCCGGCGTCAGCCATCTCCGTCACCAACACTCGGCCGCCAGGAACGGACGACTTCCAGACGATTCTGAACTGGGCGGGGTGGGGCGGAACCGTTGCGGGGGTCGTCGGGCTCATCGTCGTCGGGATCAAGTTCATGCTCGCGCACAAGCGCGGCGACGACGGGGGCGAGCAGATGGCGGCGTTCGGCAAGGTCTGCGCCGGGCTGGTCGTGTTGGCCGCCGCAGGCCCGATCGTGACGTCTTTGTCTTAGCAGACCCGGAAGGGAAGTCAGAGGATGCTGGCCCTTCAAGTGCCCGAAGTGGACTCGGAGGCTGGCGTGAACACGAGGCGGACGCGGGCGGGACTTGCTGTCGCAACGCTGGCCACGCTGCTGGTCCTTGCTGTCGGGACATTCGCCGCCGTGCGCGACGACGATAAGGAGGGGGCGGCGTTGCCCGCCCCTCCTTTCGTTGTGGCCCCGGCAGCTCCCTCCTCCTCGATAACGCCCGTCCCGCGTCCGTCCGCCGTGCCCAGCACCGCGCCGAAGGGGGTGCGGTGGGAGCTGTTCCAGGGCGTGGCCTTACCAGTCAGCGACGCTGACGGCCCGACCCGGATCGACGGCCCGGTCTACGCCGGCTACAGCCACACCCCCACCGGCGCCCTCCTGGCCGCTGCCAACATCGGCTCGCGTTACCTCGTGACGCCCGGCAACGGCTGGCGCGAGGTCGTCAGGGAGCAGGTCCTGCCGGGCACCGGGCGGGACGTCTTCACAGAGAACCGGGCGAAGGTGACCGACGACAGCGCCCAGCCCGGTCAGTTCGGCCAGCTGGCCGCCTTCAAGTTCGTCACGTACACCCAGGACGTTGCAGTGATCCAGCTGGTCACCCGTTTCGCGACGGGCCAGATGCAGGTCGCGACGGACACGGTCCGGTGGTCGAACGGGGACTGGCGGCTCGAGCTGCAGCCCGACGGCGGCACCAGCCCTTCCGCCCAGTCGGTCAGCAGCATCGTCGGCTACGTGCCATGGGGAGGGGTCTAGTGCCTGACCTCTGCGGTGTCCCGGGAGTCGGCACGATCTGCAACGGGGCCTCCAACGCCGTTGCGGCGGCTGCCGGTTCGGCGTTTGACGCGGCGGCGAGCAAGGTGGGTGAGGGGTTTGCGAAGGTTCTAGAGTTCTCGCTGACGTTCTGGACCGAGATCGACGCCCCGCAGCTGAGTAAGACGTCGGGGCCGGTCTTCGAGCTGATGCGGTCGACGCACTGGTACACGCTCTCGATCGCGGTGCTGGCCATCACGGTGCAGGCGACGCGGATCGCGTTCACTCAGGACCTGCGGCACGGGACCGAGGCGGTGAAGGGCCTGTTCCGGTGGCTGTTCGTGGTGGGCGCGGGTGTGTTCACGATCAACGCGCTGGGCCGGGCCTCCGACGCCTTCTCGGTCTGGATTATCGACCAGGGCGCTGACGGGGACCTGGCCGATCGGCTGGGGATGATCACGACGGGCCTGAACGCGAGCGGCTCCGGGCTCGGCTCGGGCCTGATTCTCGTGCTCGGGCTGTTCGGGATCGTCTCCTCGTTCGGGCAGATGTTCCTGATGATGGCCCGGTTCGCCGTGCTCACCATCCTGGGCGGGCTGCTGCCGCTGCTGGCCGCGTCCTCGATCACAGAGCGGGGGAAGGCCTCGTTCGACAGGGCCGTCGCCTGGATTGTGGCGTTCCTGCTCTACAAGCCGGCCGCCGCGATCGTCTACGCCGCCGCGTTCTTCATGGTCGGTGACGGCGGTTCCGCGATCCAGGTGTTCGTGGGCCTGTTCCTCATGGTCCTGTCGGTCTTGGCCATCGTGCCGCTGATGAAGCTCGCCGTCCCCGCGGTGACCGCGGCGACCTTGAGCGGCGCTGGGGGCGGCGCCATGACCGCGGTCGGGATGTCGGTTGCGACCGGCGCGCGGATGGCGAGCGGCCCCGGCGGGGGCGGCGGGCGTCTGTCGGCGTCGGGCGGTGGTGGCACGCACAGGCCCGGCCCGGTAACGGGTCCGACCGGCTCCAAGGCCGCCGGAGCCGGTGGCTTCGGCAAGGCCGCTGGTGGCTTCGGCAAGGCCGCTGGCGCGGCTGCCCCGTGGGTGGTTGTCGCGCAGGGCGCGACCCAGGCCGCCGGCGCCGCGAGGCGCGCCGCTGGCAGCGCCGCCAACTCCGTCTCCTAGCTCTCACCTCACCTCACCTCACGCGCGGCCCCGCGCCGCCCGGCCTTCTGGCCGGGCGGCCGACGGGCCATGCCGTCGTGCCTGCTTCCGGCTCGGCCCCGCTCGAACGTCTGCACTCCGTCACGCGAAAGAGGGTTTACCCATGTCTGCTTCCACCGTCAACGGGAACGAGGGGCCGCGCACCTACGGCAACTTCGTCGTCCCGCGCTCGCCCGGCGTGTTCGGGCTGGGGACGCTGGGCAGTGGCCTGCTCCTCGTCGGGCTGGTGATGACCGTCCTCGTCCAGCTCGGCCGCGGGTTCATTGCCGCAGGCGTCACGCTGCTGTTGTTCATCGCGCTGCTGGCGCCGATCAAGTACCGCAACCGCGCTGGGCGCAACGGCTGGCAGACGCTCACGACGCGGGTCGCGTGGGCGCGGGGTAAGCGCAAGGGCCATAACACGTACCTGTCCGCGCTGGTCTCGCCGATCGCGTTCGGCTCGGCCCGGCTGCCGGGCCTGCTCGCGCGCAGCGAAGTGTTCGAGGCGCAGACCTCGTACGGCGAGCGGTTCGCGATGGTGTCCATCCCGGCGGCGCGTCACTACGCGGTCGTGCTCTCCGTCGCGCCCGAGGGCGGGCAGCTCGTCGACGCGGGCACGGTCGACTCCTGGGTCGCGGAGTACGGGCGCTTCCTGTCCGACCTCGCGCACGAGCCGGGCCTTGAGGCCGTGACCACGACGATCGAGACGGCCCCGGACCCCGGCACCCGGCTCGCCTCCGAGGTCCGCCGCACGGTCCGCACCGGGGCGCCCGGCCTCGCGCAGGAGATGATGGAGGAGGCAGCCTCCACGTTCCCGGCCGGCGCCGCGACCGTCCGCGGCTGGGTGACCCTCACTTTCAGCGCGCGCAAGCCCGCGACCGTCGAGGAAGAGGGCCTGACCGGGCGCGGCAAGAAGGCCACGTCCAAGAAGTCACGCGAGTCCACGAAGGCTCTGGCCACCGGCGAGCTCGCAGCCTACGAGCGCGGCGAGGACCCCACGGACGCGGGCCTCGACGAGGACCTGATGCCGTCCGCGCTGCCCAGGCCGGCCAACCCCCCGCAGAACGTCCGCTCCACGGTCGAGATGGCCGTCCAGATCGGGCAGCGGCTGCCCGGCCTCATGGAGCACCTGGCCGCCACCGGCGCCGGGACGGTGAGGGCCATGCGCCCGCACGAGCTGGCGGAGGTGGTCCGGGTCGCCTACGACCCGGCGGCGGCCGTCGCCGTCGAGGAAGCGCACGCGGCCGGCGAGGACACCGGCATCACCTGGGACAGCGCCGGCCCGGCGGCCGCCGTCGCCTCGTGGGGCGCGTACCGGCACGACAGCGGCACCTCGGTGACGTACGCGACGACCAGGCCGCCGATCGGCGCCGTGCAGTCCTCCGTCCTCGAGCGGCTGCTCGCCCCGCACCCCGGCGTGGACCGCAAGCGCGTCACGGTGGTCTACCGCCCCTACGCCGCCTA
>NZ_JAANNP010000069.1 GCF_011250635.1 Motilibacter deserti | reverse complement strand
GACGCCTTCGACGCGGAGGTGGAGAAGGTCACCGCCGACCCCACCACGCTGCAGGCCGCGTGGAAGGAGAACGGCCTTTCGGCACCGACCATCGACTTCCTGAAGACCGTCCCCGTCTCCGACCTGCTGCCCGTGGACGCCGCCGCGCAGCAGTCGTTCCAGACCGAGGCCGACTTCTGGGCCGACCAGAAGGTCATCCCGTCCTCGGTGGACGTGAAGGCCTCGAGCGTCGACGTCGCGTCGCTCAAGTGACGCAGGAAGGGAGCTTCACATGACGACATCAGCCGCTCCCGAGCTGGACGCCATCTGGTTCACCCGCTGCCCCGTCCCCACCGCCAGCGGCATCGCGCACAACCTCGGCTGGCTCGACGGGGAGTTCGCCCCCGACGGGATCGCCGTCGGGGTGCTGCAGGACGCCCCGCCGGAGATCGCCCGCCACCACTTCGACCACGAGCTGCCCGGGCTCTTCCGGGAGGGCGGCAACGTCCCGGCCCTGGTCGCGCGCTCGCAGGGGGCGCGTACCCGGCTGCTCGGGCTGACCTGGATCGAGGAGCGGCAGGCGATCGTCGTACGCGCCGGCTCGGGCATCGACGCCGCCGCAGCGCTGCGCGGGGCGCGGGCGGCGGTGCCGGAGTGGGCCGCCACGAAGGGCCAGAGCTTCCCGCGGGCGATGGCGGTCTCCGGTTTCGCCGGCGCGCTCGCCTCGGCGAGGCTCGGCCTCGGCGACGTGGAGCTCGTCGAGGTGACGGACGACCCGGACCCGTCGGTCGGCATCGACGCCGCCTCCCGGGACGCGTTCTGGCCCGGGCTGCGCGAGCTCGCCGACGGACGGGTGGACGCGGTCTACGTCAAGGGTGCGCGCGCGGCCGAGCAGGCGGCCGCCGTCGGTGCCGTCGTGGCGGTCGACCTCGACGCGCTGCCGGACCGCCGGCACCGGGTCAACAACGGCACGCCGCGGCCGATCACCGTGCACGAGAGCCTGCTGCAGGCGCGGCCCGACCTCCTGGTCCGCTTCCTGCGCCGCACCCTGCAGGCCGCCGACTGGGCCGCGGCCCACCCGGAGGAGGTGCGCGCGATCCTGGCGCGCGAGACGCGGTCCGGGGCGGAGGGGGTCCGGACCGCGTACGCCGAAGGCTTCCACCTCGCGCTGCACCCGAGCCTGGCCGCCGACCGGCTGGACCTGCTCGCGCAGCAGGAGGCCTTCCTGCACGCGCACGGCTATCTCGCCGAGCGCGTGTCGGTCGAGGAGTGGGTCGACGCCGGGCCGCTGGCCGAGGCGCGCGCGACCGTCGCGGCGGCGGCCTCGGCCTGACCGGGGCCGCCTCGACGGAGGACGCGCCGCACGATCCCCGCTCCGTGCGGGACCGTGCGGCGCGTCTCGCGTCGAGGGCGGCGTCAGCCGGTCGACAGGCTCCACGAGTCGAGGTAGCCGGTGTCGGTGCGATAGACGTCCTGCGCGCGCAGCCGCCAGGTGCCGGCCAGCGGCTGGCTCGAGGCGTCGACGGTGTAGGTCGCGACGACGTCATCGGCGCCGTCCCGGCTGTTCGCGGCCTTCAGCTGCACGGTCGCTCCGGTCGGGGCGACGAGCGTGAGCACGACGTCACCGCGGAAGGTGTGGCGTACGGCCACCGAGACCTTCAGCGCGGCCGGCGCGCTCCCGCTGACACCCGAAACCGAAATTGCGGATTCGACAGCAGGCCCCGCGTCCGGGATCGGGAGGTCCGTGTCGTTGGACCAGCTGCCCGGGGTCGGGGTCGGGGTCGTGGGTGGCGGCGTCGCCGTGCCGCCGGAACCGGTGGAGAGCAGCAGGTTCGGCGACCCGGTGCCGGGGCTGCCGACGACGCCAGGCGTCGCCGCCGCCAGGAGCGCGTCGCGCACCGCGGCCGGTGCCGCGGACGGGTTGGCCGACAGGTAGAGCGCCGCGGCCCCGGCCACGTGCGGTGACGCCATCGAGGTGCCGCTGATCGTGTTCGTCGCCGTCGGGTCCGTCCACCAGTCGGAGGTGATCGCGCTGCCCGGCGCGAAGAGGTCGAGGCAGCTGCCGTAGTTCGAGTACGACGCCCGCGTGTCCGTCGACGTCGTCGCCCCGACCGTGATGGCCTCGGCCGTCCGCGCCGGCGAGGAGCTGCACGCGTTGGTGCTCTCGTTGCCGGCCGCCAGGGCGTACGTCACGCCGGAGGTGATCGAGTTGCGCACGGCGGTGTCGAGCGCGGACGATGCCGACCCGCCGAGGCTCATGTTCGCCACCGCGGGCTTCGCCGCGTTCGCCGTCACCCAGTTGACGCCCGCGATGACGCCGGAGTTGCTGCCGCTGCCCGAGCAGTTCAGCACGCGCACCGAGACGAGCCGCACGGCCTTCGCCACGCCGTACGCCGCGCCGCCCACGGTCCCGGCGACGTGCGTGCCGTGCCCGTTGCAGTCCTGGCCGTTCCGCCCGTCGCCGATAGCGTCGTAGCCGGCGGTGGCCCGGCCGCCGAAGTCCTGGTGCGCGGTGAGGATGCCGGTGTCCACGACATACGCGGTGACGTTGGCGGCATCGGTCGCGTACGTGTAGGACCCGCTGAGCGGGAGGGCGCGCTGGTCGATGCGGTCGAGCCCCCACGTCACTGGGCTCTGTGTCGCGGCCAGGCTCACGACGGTGTCCTGCTCGACGTAGGCGACGCGCGGGTCCGCGGCGATGCGGCGCGCCGTGCGGTCGTCGGAGCGGAGGGCGAAGCCGCGCACGGAGGCGTCGAAGACGGTGTCGGCGCGCTCGCCCTGCTCGGCCGCCACGTCGCGCGCGTTCTCCCGGGTCTGCTCGGCGGGCAGGGCGGTGCCGTCCTTGAGGACGACGATGTACGCGCCGGCGATCGGGGTGGCCCCCGCCGGCACGCGGACCGGGGCCTCGGGCGGTGCCGCGGCGGCGGACGCGTTCATCGGGACGGCGAGCAGGCAGGTCGTGCCCGCGGCGACCGGCAGCAGCCAGCGGGCCAGCCGGCGCGGCGAAGCGGAAGTGGTCACAGGGCTCCTCGGGGACCGGGCGAGGGCCGGCAGCCCTCACGCTCCGAGCCGAGTATGCGCCGCTAAGTGACGGTTTGTCCTGAGCGATCTTCGGGCGCCGGCGACGGCGTTGGGCGGGGTGCCCGCCACCGGGCCGCTGGGGCTCGGCCTGCTGCTGCCGCGTCCACGGGCGCTGCCGGGTCTCGACAGCCCGGCGGCCCGGTGCGACGTTGACGAGCATGGCCGACGACGACTGCATCCCCGACGGCGACGCCATCACCGCCGACGACCTCAGCGCGCTCGTCGCGCGGATGACCGAGGCCGCGGACGCCTACATCCGGCCACTCGCACGGGCACGACGCGGCGACGTCCGGCACTACCTCTCGCTCTTCGACCACCCGTCCGACTACACGCTGATGCCGCCCTACGGCGGTCCGACCTCGGTTGGGTTCGAGTTGCGTGTCACCCTCGTGTTCCGTCGGGACGGGGAGCGCTGGCAGGTCGTGCACCGGCACGCCGACCCGCTGGTGCGGGCGATCCCGTTCGAGCACTGCGCGCAGCTGGCTCGCGGACTCACGGAGTGAGAGGCGCCGCGGGCCGGAGGCGCGCCACAGCGGGCGGCCACCGCACAGCGCCCGGCCCGGCGAGCAGGCTGCTCGCCGGGCCGCGTGACCGCACGGGCGCGGGTCAGAGGGTGATCGACCAGCTGTCGATGAACCCGGTGTCGGCGCTGAACGCGTCCCGGGCCTGCAGCTTCCAGGTGCCGTTGACGGACTCGGCGGAGACGGGGACCTGCAGGTCGAGCACCACGTCGTCGGCGCCGTCGGTCGTGGAGGAGGCCTTGATGTTGTAGGCGGAGCCGTCGGGCGCGAGAAGGTCGACGACGAGGTCACCGCGGAACGTGTGCTTGATCGTCCCCGTCACCTTGACGACGGAGGTGGTGCCGGTACGGCCGGAGACGCTGATGGCGGAGGTGACCGCCGCGCCGGCGTCGGGGATGGTGACGTCACCGGCGTTGGTGTAGGTCTGTGCACCGGGGGCGGGCGTGGTGGGAACCGTGGCCACCGCCATCGGCACGGTCGAGGAGTTGTTCGTCTCGTTGTTCTCGGCGACCACGTTCGTGCTGTCGGCCGTCACGACGAGGGTGTGGTTGCCGGCGGTCGCGACCCAGGAGCTCGGCACGGTGCCGGTGATCGTGGTCGTGTAGTTGGGGCTCAGCGTCCCGTTGAACGAGCCCGTCTGCACCTGCGCGCCGTCGACCTTGAACGCCACCTGGAACGCGCCGCTCGCGACGGTGCCGCGGTTCACGACCTGGGCGGTGAACTGCACGGGCTGGCCGGCGACAGGAGCGACCGGGGCGAAGCTCAGGCTCGAGACCTGCAGGTCGATGCCCTGCGGCTTGGGCGCGACCGTCAACGACTCCTGGTAGCGGTTGTTGAACTCGTCGGTCTCGGCGATGTTGCCGCCCCACACGCTGCTCGAGTGGTCCACCGACGCGGCCACGGTCCGCACGCCCTCCGTCGCGGTCCACGGCGCGCCCGACCCGCTCGCTGTCACCGTGGTGGAGGCGCCGACGGGCAGGGAGGCGGTGGTCGTGGCGGTGCCGGCGAGGTAGTTGTCGGCGGTGAACTGGACGGTGTTGGCCACGCCCGCGGGGCTCGGCCCGTTGCCGATGTTCTTGATCACGGCGCTGAAGGTCACCGCGTCACCGCTCTTCGGGCTGACCGGGTTCGCCGTGATGTCCGTGACGACGAGGTCGGGCTTGGGGTCCGGGTCGAAGGCGGTGACGGTGTAGTTGAACGACGTCGGGACGTTCGTGCCCGTCACCCCGGTGATGCTGACGGTGAAGCGGACGTCGGCTGCGGGAGCGGCCATGGTCGCCCCGTCGGCGATGTCCGGCACCTGCCAGACGAGGGTGTTCTCGCCGTACCCGGTGGTGACCGGCTGCTTGGCCACCGCGTACGCCACGCCGTCGCGGGTCATGGTCACGGTCGCGTTGGTGAAGTTCGCGCCCGGGTAGGACAACGACCAGCGCTGGAAGATGACGTTGATGGGCACGTAGCCGGCCGGCGGCCAGGCGACGTGGCCGGTGCGGACCGCCGGACGCGGGCCGCCGGCGTTCGCGTCGGTGACCCAGAGCGAATTGGCCTGCGTTCCGGTCGGGACGTCACCGGTGCCGAACTTCTGCGTCTGGGGGTAGAGCACCCAGCGCCGGTGGCCGACGGCGGTATTGCCCGCGCCGCCGTCCTTCATGTAAGCGGTGATCGCGTCGGCGCCGGACGAGCCCAGGCTCAGGTTCGACTTGAGAGCGGCCTGCGTGCCGTCCGCGGTGTTGCAGGGCCACGCGGCGTCCGGGGTGTGGCTGAGCGCGCCCTTCGCCGACATCATCAGCGCGGCCTGCTGGGCCTTCGCACTGGTCGTCGGGTCGATCGTCGTGCTCGCGGGCACGCCGGCCATGGCGCGGAAGTAGTTGATCCGTTTGGCGACCGAGTCCTTGAACGCCTGGCTCGTCGTCCCTGCGACGCAGCCTCCGGCGTTCCCGGTCCACCCGGCGGCCGGCGACGGGGTGTAGTCCGAGCGGAAGAACGCCAGCGAGCCGGCCCGCGTCGACAGGTCGACCGCCGCAGTCGTCGAGACCGTGCTGCTGTCGGCGGCGACGTCCGCCGAGGCGGCTGCGGCCCCCGCTCCGAGAGCTCCTGTGATGACAGCCGTCGCGGCGGCGGTGACGGCGACGGCCCGGGTGACGGTCTGCAGCGCGCGGGAGATGCTCATGGACGTAGCTCCTCGGTGGAGTGCCTGCTGGCTGATGACGAGAAGCCTGCCGTCGCCGCGGCCTGCGGTCTGTGCCGTGCGTGACCCGCCGAGCGTTCGCCTGCTGACGGAGCGGGGCCGAGGTGTCCCCGACGTGCAGTGGGGCCACGACGCCCGGGTGCCGGGGCCCTCGTCCTGCGGTACCGGTGGGCAGGTCCTCCGGTCGACAGCTGCGGCACCTTGGCCCGAGGCCCGGGGAGGCCTGCGCGACGAACCCTGGTGGCATGCCTTCCCCCCGCGTCCTGCGGCTGCCCGCCGCGCTGCTCGTCCTCGCCATCGCCACCTTCGTCGCCCCGCAGGTCTCCTCCGGTGACGAGGGGAGCCTCGACCCCGAGCTCACCCGGCGAGTGGATGCCGCGCTGGCCGCCGCGCACGCCGACGGCGTGCGGCTCGAGGTGACGTCCGGCCGGCGCAGCGCCGAGCACCAGCAGCGGCTGCTCGACGAGGCCATCGAGAAGTACGGGTCCCGCAGCGCCGCGACGCAGTGGGTGCTGCCGCCGGAGGACTCGGCGCACGTGCGCGGGGAGGCGGTGGACGTCGGGCCGGCGGAGGGGATGGCCTGGCTGCAGGAGCACGGGGCGGCGTACGGGCTGTGCCGGCGCTACGCCAACGAGCCCTGGCACTTCGAGCCTCTCGTCGAGCCCGGCGGCCGCTGCCCGGCTTTCGAGCCGCACGCGGTCGCGAGCGGCGACGACGCCGGGTGAAGCACGACGGCGGGTGAAGCACGACGGCGGCGCCCTCCCAGAGGAGGGCGCCGCCGTGGGGAAAGGTCAGCTGACCGTGACGTCGCTCCCCGGGCTCGTGGAGGCGGTGTAGCCCGCCACGCCCCCGACCCGGGCCTCGACCTTGCCGCTCTTCGCGGGCTTCACGCTGATCGAGTACGTCCCGCTCGCCGTGGAGGTCGCGGTCCCCAGCAGCACGGCCGCCGTGCCGTCCGACGGGACGAGGTAGACCTTGACTGCGAGGCCGGCCGCGACGCTGGTCGTGCCGCCGGCGGTCCGGGTGACCGAGCCGCTGGCGACGGTGGCGGTGCCCTTGACGACGGCCGCCTTGCTCAATGTGAGCGTCGCGCCGGTGCCGTAGTCCTGCACCGTGAGGTCGGGCAGGTCTGCGGTCGCTGCGGGCAGGCCCGCCACGCCGGCGAAGACCACGCGCACCTTGCCGCCGTACGTCGGGGCCGCGCTGATCGCGTAGGACCCGTCCGCCGTGGTGGCGGCCGTCTTCAGCGCCGCCCACGTCGTCGTGCCGGCCTTCTGCACCTGCAGCGTCACCGTCTTGGCCGCGACGCCAGTTGTCGCGCCGGCGGTCCGTGTCAGCTTGCCGGTGACGGTGTACGCGGCCTTGTAGAGCACCGAGGAGCCCGCGGGGGACGCGGTGAGTGCCGTGGTGGGCAGGTCGACGGTGAGGCCGCCGATGCTCGCCTTGGCCGCGGGCAGCCCGGCCGCGCCGGCGTACGAGACGCCGAGCGCCCCGCCGTACGTCGGCTTCACGACGACGGAGTACTCCCCGTTGGCGTTGGTGACGCCGCTGGCGAGGGTCGTGGCCGTGGTCGCGCCGGGCTTGGTGATCTGGACGGCGACGCTCTTCGCGGCGAGCGGCACGGCGCTGTCCTGGGTCTTGGTCAGCTTGCCCGTGACGGTCACCGGGTCGCCGTAGAACACCGTGTCCTTGTCGGCGGCGGCGGTGAGCGTGGTGGTCGGGTTGTCGATCGTGAGCGCCTGGGCCGAGGACGCCGCCGCGTTGAACGCCGCGTTGGCCGCGAGCTTCGCGGTCACGGTGCCGCTCGCCGTGCCGGTGAACGTGATGGTGGCGACGCCGGAGGCGTTGGTGACCCCGCTGGCGAGGGTGGTCGCCGTCGTCGCGCCCGTCTTCAGCAGGGCCAGGCTGACGCTCTGCGAGGGCACCGGGACCTGCTCGCCGGACCCGTCCTCCCGGGTGAGCGTCACGGTGCCGGTGACCTTGTCGCCGTACCACGCCTCGTCCGTCGACAGCGAGAGGCTGGCGTTCGGCGTGCACTTCGTCGTGTTGACGTCGACCGTGTTCGCGGCGTTCGAGAGGTCGAAGGCGCCCGCGGCCTTGGACCGGCTGCTGAGCGTCAGTTGGCCGCTGAGCGCCAGGTCTCCGGCGGCCACGCCCTTGGCGTCCGTCACGACGCTCTTGGCCACCGCTGGCGCCGTCATCGTCGCGGTCCTGCGCAGCACCTCGACGGGCAGACCGTAGACCGGCAGCCCGGTGGCCGTGTCGACCACGGTCGCGCCGACGGGCGCTGCGGCACCGGTGCACCCGGCGTAGGACGCGGCGGCCGAGCCGGCCACCCTCGTCGTGACGGTCGCGGCGCGCTTGGGCGTGGTGGCGAACGTGACCGGGACGCGGACCGTCGCCGACTGGCCGTTGCTTCCGGTGACCGTCGCGGTGACGAAGGTCGCGGCGGTGAGGACGGCCGGGCACGTGACGTCGGTCTGCTCGGCCGTCGGGTCGGAGATGATGCAGGAGGCGTTGCCGGCCTTCCACTGGACGGTCGTGGTGACGCCCGCCGGGATCTGCTGCGAGACCGTCGCCTGCGTCGGAAGGCCTGGTATCGCGGGGTTGTTCACCGTTGCGCTCGCTCCGACGACGGTGGGTACGCCGGCGCTCCCGCCGCCGCTGCCGTCACCGCCGCCGATGAGGTACTTCGAGTCGGCCGCGTTCCAGTGCGTCGCGAGGTAGGACCCGGCGGGCGGGAACGTCGAGAAGTAGTCGTCGCTGTTGCAGTCGATGAGGTACTCGTTCTCCACCGGGCAGATCTGCTTCATCGTCGAGACCGGCCCGCCGTCGCGGTAGCACATGGTGTCGCTCTCGTCCCAGCAGTGGCCGGCCTTCGTGCTGTGCGGAGCGCCGTTCTGCACCGCCCCGAGGGTGTGCACGAGCTCGTGCGCCTCGACGCTGTGCCCGCCGTTCGAGCCCCAGCACTGGGGGTCGATGCGGGCGTACTGCGCGGCGTAGCCGTTGTTCAGATTGTCCTGCGTCGCCTTCTCGTCGGTGTACGTCGTGGCGATGCCGCAGTACTGCGTGCCCTCGGTCCACATGACGTACTTGCGATTCGCCAATCCGAAGCCCGCTGTCCGCATCGCGCTGATGGTCGCGTTGAAGGAGGAGAGGCTGCCGGCGGGGAGGGTGACGTTGAGCATGGACGCCTTGCAGGTGCCCGTCCCCGTCGTGACCCAGCGCAGCTGGCGGACGCCGCCGGTCAGCGCCGCGGAGCGGTTGACGACGTCGTCGACGCCGGCCGCCCACTGGTAGAGGCTCGGGAGGAGGCTGCTGTAGCGGTTGGCCTTCCCGACCTCGGTCACGTAGACGCCCTGCACGCGGAACCCGCTGGTGCCGTCGCCGTCACACGTGACGTCGGAGCCGGCGGCGTACTGCGCCGGGGTCGGGACGCCGAGCTCGTTCGCCGCCATGACCGCGAGCGCCGACGCCCCCTTGCGTTTGACCGCGTCCGCAGTGGAGAGCGGCTTGCGCACGTCTACACCCGGCGGCGCCTCGTCCAGGTGCGCGCACGCGTCGGGCAGCCCCGGGACCCGCACCGTCAGCACCTCCGGGCAGGCCGACTGGTCGACCTCGAGCCCGGTGTAGACAACGCCTGCCGCCGGGTTCTCCGGCGGCAGGTCGTAGAAGTTCGGAAGCACGGCGGCGCTGGTCGTCCCCCCGCCGCCGAGCGAGGCGGCGAGGGCGACCGCGAAGGCCCCCACCCCGAGGGTGCCGGTGACGGCGGAGACGGCGATTCGCTGGCGGAGGCCCATGTCCCAGTGATCGACGGTGCAGATCGCCCCATGCATAGGCCACTCAGGGGGGTCGCAGGGCGCCGAGCGGGCCGGTGAATACCGCGGGCCGGGGCGGTGGGGAAGCGGCCGGGCGGGTGAGCGAGGTTCCGTCGCCGCCCGCGGGGGAACGTCGCTGGCGACACGGGGTCATCAGCTGCGGGAGGAGGCGCTCCGTGAGCTCGACGCACGAGGTGTTGCAGGAGCTCGCCGGCATAGTCCTCGCCGACGAGCCGCTGGAGGCGGTCCTCGACCGGTTGACGGCCCTCGCTCGGGACGCGGTCGAGCCCGCGGAAGACGTCTCCCTGACCCTGGTGGAGGGCGACCGGGCCTGGACCGCGGCCCACACCGGGCAGCTCTCGCTCGACGCCGACGAGCTGCAGTACGAGCGCGGCTACGGGCCCTGCATGGACGCGGGGCGGGCCGGCATCACGCTGCTCATCTCCGACATGCGCACCGAGGAGCGGTGGCCGGCCTACACGCCCGCCGCCGCCGAGCGCGGGGTCGGCAGCTCGCTGTCCGTCCCGCTGCCGCTGCAGTCCTCGGTCATCGGCGCGCTGAACGTCTACTCCACGCACCCCCGAGCGTTCGACGACCCCGGCGCGGCGCTCGTCGGGGAGGAGGTCGCCCGCTACGCCGCCGTCGCC
>NZ_JAANNP010000020.1 GCF_011250635.1 Motilibacter deserti | reverse complement strand
CCACGGTGCGCCCGGCCTCGACGAGCACGACGCGGTCGGCGACCTCCTCGAGCTCGGCGAGGATGTGGCTCGACACCAGGACCGTCGCGCCCTGGGCGGCCAGCGCGCGGAGCAGGTCGCGCAGCTCGACCCGGCTGCGCGGGTCCAGCCCCGCGGCCGGCTCGTCGAGCAGCAGCACGTCCGGCTCGTGGACGAGCGCCCGGGCGAGCCCCAGGCGCTGCTTCTGCCCGCGGGACAGGCCGCTGACCGGCCGGTCCGCGAGCTCGATGAGGAACGTCTGGGCCAGCAGCTCCTCCGCGCGGCTGCGGCGGCGGGCCGGCGGCAGGCGGTAGGCCGCGCCGAAGTGCTCGAGGTACTCGCGCGGGGTCAGCCCCTCGTAGAGGCCGAACACGTCGGGCGACCAGCCCAGCCGGGCGCGGACGTCCGCGGGCTCGGCCACCGGGTCGTACCCGGCCACCCGGACGGTGCCGGCGTCCGGCGCGAGCAGCGTGGCCAGCATCAGCATGACCGTCGTCTTGCCGGCCCCGTTGGCTCCGACGAACGCTGTGACCTCTCCGGGCGGGGCTCGGAAGCTCATGCCGCGCACCGCGTGCACGTCGCCGAAGCGGCGCTCGACGCCGCGTACGTCGATTCCGTCGCCCGTGCGCTCTGCGGGCACCGCCGTGCCCGCCACGTCTCCCGTCACTGCAGCCCCCCCGTCCGCCGGGGCCGATTCCACCACGTCGGCGGCCAGCCGCAGGGACGGTTGTGGACAACTCGCGGGCCGGGGGAAACTCGGGGGAGGCTCGACCCCTCCGCCGGTAGAGTGGGGTCCGCCCGTGTCGCCGCGTGTCTGGAGTTAGTAGCCGTGGGCCTGGTCGTGCAGAAGTACGGCGGCTCGTCGGTCGCCGACGCCGAGAGCGTCAAGCGAGTCGCGCAGCGCATCGCCGCCACGAAGCGCGCCGGCAACGACGTGGTCGTCGTCGTCTCGGCGATGGGCGACACGACCGACGAGCTCATCGAGCTGGCCGAGCAGGTCACGCCGATCCCGGGCGGGCGCGAGCTGGACATGCTGCTCACCGCCGGCGAGCGCATCTCGATGGCCGTGGTCGCGATGGCCCTCGGCAACCTCGGCCTCGAGGCCCGGTCGTTCACCGGCAGCCAGGCCGGCGTCATCACCGACTCCGCGCACGGCAAGGCGCGCATCATCGACGTCACGCCGGGCCGCATCTCGCAGGCGCTCGGGGAGGGCGCGATCGCGATTGTGGCCGGCTTCCAGGGCGTCAGCCAGGACACCAAGGACATCACCACGCTCGGCCGGGGCGGCTCCGACACCACGGCCGTCGCGCTCGCCGCGGCGCTCGAGGCCGACGTCTGCGAGATCTACACCGACGTCGACGGCGTCTACTCCGCCGACCCGCGCGTCGTGCCGACCGCGCGCAAGCTCGCCCGCGTGAGCTACGAGGAGATGCTCGAGATGGCAGCGAGCGGGGCCAAGGTGCTCCACCTGCGCTGCGTCGAGTACGCCCGCCGCTTCGACCTGCCCGTGCACGTGCGCTCGTCGTTCAGCCAGCGCGAGGGCACCTGGGTCACGAACACACCGCAGCAAGGCGCCGCAGAGGAAGGCCAGGACGTGGAGCAGCCGATCATCTCCGCCGTCGCCCACGACCGGAGCGAGGCCAAGGTCACGGTCGTCGGCGTCCCCGACAAGCCGGGCGAGGCCGCCGCGGTCTTCCGGGCGCTGGCCGACGCCGGCACGAACATCGACATGATCGTGCAGAACGTCTCCTCGGTCGCCACGGGCCGCGCCGACATCTCCTTCAGCCTGCCGAAGGCCGACGGCCAGTCGGCGGTCGCCGCGCTGCGCAAGATCCAGCCGACGATCGGCTTCGACGACATCCTGTTCGACGACGCCATCGGCAAGGTCTCGCTCATCGGGGCCGGCATGCGCTCGCACCCGGGCGTCTCGGCGACCTTCTTCGACGCGCTGGCCGGTGCCGGCGTCAACGTCGAGATCATCTCCACCTCCGAGATCCGCATCTCGGTGATCGTGCGCGCCGAGGACCTGGACGCCGCCGTCCAGGCGCTGCACACCGCCTTCGAGCTCGACGCGACCGACGAGGTCGCCACCGTCTACGCAGGGACCGGACGATGAGCGCGCTTCCCCCGCTGAACCGACGTGACGGCCGCCCCACGCTGGCGATCGTCGGTGCCACCGGCGCCGTGGGCACCGTCATGCTGGACATCCTGTCCACCCGGACCGACGTCTGGGGCGACATCCGGCTCATCGCGTCGCCGCGCTCGGCGGGCAAGAAGCTGCGCGTGCGCGGCGAGGAGCTCGAGGTCGTCGCGCTGTCGGAGGAGGCCTTCGAGGGCGTCGACATCGCGATGTTCGACGTGCCGGACGAGGTGTCGGCGCAGTGGGCGCCGGTCGCCGCCGCCAAGGGCGCGGTCGCCGTCGACAACTCCGGTGCCTTCCGGATGGACGCCGACGTCCCGCTGGTCGTCCCGGAGGTCAACCCCGACCAGGCGAAGAACCGCCCGCGCGGCATCATCAGCAACCCCAACTGCACGACGCTGTCGATGATCGTCGCGCTGGGCGCCCTGCACCGCGAGTACACGCTGCGCGAGCTGGTGGTCTCGTCCTACCAGGCCGCGTCCGGTGCCGGCCAGCCCGGCGTCGACGCGCTCCGCGAGCAGATCGCGAAGGTCGCCGGCGACACCACCCTCGGCACCCAGGCCGGCGACGTGCGCCGCGTGATCGGTGACACCGGGCCCTTCCCCGCGCCGCTGGCGCTCAACGTCGTGCCGTGGGCGGGCTCGCTCAAGGACGGCGGCTGGTCCAGCGAGGAGCTCAAGGTCCGCAACGAGTCGCGCAAGATCCTCGGCCTGCCCGGCCTGCGGGTCAACGCGACCTGCGTGCGCGTCCCGGTGGTCACGACCCACTCGCTCACCGTCCACGCGGTCTTCGAGTCCGAGGTCGACCAGGCGCGGGCGCAGGCCGTCCTCGCCGAGGCGCCCGGCGTCGTGCTGTGCGACGACCCGGCCAACTACGAGTTCCCCACCCCCGCGGACGTGGTCGGCACCGACCCGACGTGGGTGGGCCGCGTACGCCGGTCGCTCGACGACCCGAACGCGCTCGACCTCTTCCTGTGCGGGGACAACCTGCGCAAGGGCGCGGCGCTGAACACGGCGCAGATCGCCGAGCTCGTCGCCGAGGAGTTCACCGAGCGCTGAGGCGCCGGCGCTGCGGACGGAGTCGTCGGAGCCGTCCGCGCAGCGAGCACACGGCTGCGGAAGCCCCCCGGGGGGCTTCCGCAGCCGTGCCTGGTCGAGGGTCAGGTGCGAGCCAGGCGCCGCTCCGGACGCTCGACGGCCCACCCCTCGTCATCGGCGAGCAGCTGCCGGGCGAGGTCGGCCGCGCTGTCGTCGCCCTCGAGAGCCACGAGGCAGCGCCCCGCCTCCAAGGAGCTCAGGTGGCGCGACAGGTCGGCCTCCGGGGCGATCCCGCGCAGCAGCGTCGCGACCGCCGACTCCCGGCGAATGCCCTGCCGGTCCGACGACTCCGCGGCGACGAGCGCACGCAGCGCCAGCGGCCCGAGCACCAGCAGCGGGCCGCCCGTGGGCGGCAGCACCAGCGCGGTGCCCGCGAGCATGGCGAAGAGCCCGCCGGCCCACGCGCCCGCGACGCCCTCGGTGCTGCGGTCGGCCGAGGTGACGAGCCCGTGGCGGTGCGAGCGGGTGCGCGGCTCCCGGGCGATCACCGACACGCGGTCTAGGGACAGGCCGCCGGCTGCGACCCGCGCTGCGGCCGCCTCGGCGTCGTCCAAGGTGTCGCACGTGGCGACGACCGACGTAGCGATCACCGAACTCTGCTTTGCAGCAGCGCGGTTGTCCGTAGCTGTGTTCATGAACTGCACCTCTGTCCTGTCCGGTGCGGACGGCGGAGTGCCGCCGCGATGCCATCGACGATGACGCCGCCGGCTGAGGGCCGGGCAGGCTCGCGCTGGGAGGCCGCTGGCAGTCCGGGCCCGAGCGGCCGAGCCCGCCCGTACGCGCTTGCCAGCGGCATGGTTCGCTGACGGCGTGTTCGTGACGAGCGTGGCGTCGGCCATCCGCGGGTCCGCAGTGGAGCGCGAGTGGGAGCCCGACTGGGACGAGGGGACCGTCCGGCAGCTCGTCGAGGCGCTCGACGGGATCGACACGACCGCCGTCGTGTTCGCCGGCCCCGACGAGGCGCACCTCGCCGTCGGCGGCTCGGCCTACGCCGGGCTGGTGGTCTACGTGTCGTACGCCGGTGGCGAGGCGTACTCGCTCGCCGACCCGGCCGCCCCCGAGGGCACGGCCACGGTCGTCACGGCGGGGACGCCGGGGGACTACGAGCTGCGCTATGTCGTGGGCCCCGACGCGGCGGTGCAGGCGGCGTGGCGGTTCGTGCGGCACGGCGACCTCGACGACGCGCTCGAGTGGGAGACGGGCTGAGCGTCGTCGCGTGACTTGCCGACCTGGAAAGCGACGTGGTTGACTTTCCGTACCGGCAAGTCGAGGGGGAGACCGATGAGCGCCACCGAGCCGTCCCGGGCGGAGGCCGAGCAGCTGCTGCGCATGGTCGCGCAGACGCAGGCGCAGGCGGCCGACCGGGTCGTCACGCCGGGGTGGTACCACCCCGCCCTCGGGCTGCTGCTCGCGCTCGTGGTCGCGGCCATGGGAGCGCACAACGTGATGCTCCTGAGCCCCGTGCTCGCCGTCTTCGTCGTCGGGATCGCGCTGCTGGTGACCGCCTACAAGTCCCAGGCAGGCGTGTGGGTCGGTGGAACGGCGAGCGGGCCGCGGGCCAAGCGCCTGCAGCAGGTGATGCTGGTGGCCATCGCTGGGCTCCTGGCCGTCGCCGCGGTCCTCGACCACGGCCTCGGACACCGCTGGGCCTGGCCGGCCGCCGCCGTCCTCGTCGTCCCGCTGGTCGTCGTGCTCGGCCGGCGCTACGACGCGGTCTATCGGGCCGAGATGCGGACACCGCGGTGAGCGGCCTGGACCTCGTCATCCACGCGCCCGTGCGGCTGCGGGTCTGCGCGCTGCTCGCGGCCGCCGAGTCGGCCGAGTTCGCCGTCGTCCGCGAGGAGGTCGGGGTGTCGGACTCGGTGCTCAGCAAGCACGTCCGCACGCTCGAGGAGGCGGGCTACGTGACCGTCTCGAAGGCGACGGTGTCGTCCCGGGTGCGCACGTGGCTCGCGCTAACCCCCGCCGGCCGCTCCGCGTTCGCCGCCCACGTCGCCGAGCTGCAGCGCATCGTCGCGGGCGCGCCGGTCGGCTGACGTCGTCGGCCGGCACGACGGCCGGCTGGCGCACGACCGTGTGCGGGCACGACGGCCTGGCGCACGACATTGTGCGGGCCCGACGGCCGCCTGGCGACTCAGCCGCGGCGCAGCAGCAGCACGGCGACGAACGTCGCGAGGAACGCGCCGGCCGCCCCCGACCACGCGCCGAGGAAGGGCAGGAAGGCGAAGAGCGCGAAGACCACGGCAGCCCCGGCGACCCCGGCGAGCGCCGCCGTCCGGGCACGGTCGGCGAAGGCCCCGCGCGTCGCGGGCGGGGCCGCGCTGCTGGGCGCGGGCTTGCCGCGCCGGGCGCGGTCCGGGGCCGCGCCGCCGGAGGGCGCGTTGCCGAGGGTGCGGTCCACCTCGGCGAGCAGGGCGTCGATGTCGTCGGGGTCGTCGCGGCGGGCCATGCCTCCATCCTGCATCCGGCTCCGCCGCACTGGCCATGGGGCTGTGGACAACTCGCCACATGTGCATGATCACCGCGGAGGGGAGGTGGTCACGGAGGGGAGGAGGTCACGGGGGGAGAGGGTGCTCGAGGTAGGCGCGGAGCGGCGCGGGCTCGAGGGCGGGCGCGAAGAAGAAGCCCTGCGCCGTCGAGCAGTCGAGCTCGACGAGCTTGTCCAGCTGTGTGCGGGTCTCGACGCCCTCGGCCACGACGTGCAGGCCGAGCGCGCCGGCGAGCCCGATGACCGCCGCGACGATGGCCTCGTCGTCGGTGTTGCGCCCCAGTCCGGCGACGAACGAGGTGTCGACCTTGAGCTCGGTCACCGGCAGCCGTTTGAGGTAGACCAGGCTCGAGTAGCCCGTGCCGATGTCGTCGATCGAGATGGCGACGCCTTGGTCCCGCAGCCGGCCGAGCGTGTCGGTGAGCCCCGGCGCGTCCTCCATGAGCACGGTCTCGGTGATCTCCAGGCAGAGCCGGTCACCGGGCAGCCCGGCCGCGGCCAGCGCCGAGTGCACGAGCGCGGGCAGGTCGGCGTCGAGCAGCTGGCGGGCCGAGAGGTTGACCGAGACCCGGGGGCGCCCGAGCTCGGCGGGCAGCTGGGCGAGGGCGGCGCAGGCGTCCCGCAGGACGAGCGTGCCGATGTCGCTGATGAGGCCGGTGCCCTCGGCGACGGGGATGAACTCGTGCGGCGGGACCGGCACGCCGTCCGGGGTCGTCCACCGGGCCAGCGCCTCCAGGCCCACGACCCGCCCGCTGCGCAGGTCGACCTGCGGCTGGTACGCCACGTGCAGGCCGGCGCGCCGGTGCAGCGACTCGCGCAGGCCGCGCTCGAGCTGCCAGCGCCGCTCGGCCTCGGCCCGCATCGGCTCGGCGAACACGTTGATGCGCTCGCCGCCGTCGGCCTTGGACCGGTACATCGCGTCGTCGGCGTCGCGCAGCAGCACGGCCGCGGCGGTCGCCGGTGCCGGCCCCTCGCGCCCGGGGGAGGACAGGGCGACCCCGATGCTGAGCGAGGGGCGCAGCTCCTGCCCGCCGAGCGCCAGCGGCTGCCCGACGGCGGTGAGCAGCCGGCCGGCGATGGCCAGCGCCTCCCGCTCGTCGGCCAGGTCCGGGCAGAGGACGACGAACTCGTCGCCGCCGAAGCGCGCCACGGTGTCGCCCGAGCGGGCCGCGCCGCGCAGCCGCTCGGCGAGCGCGAGCAGCAGGCCGTCCCCGGCGGCGTGCCCGAGCAGGTCGTTGACCGGCTTGAGCCGGTCGACGTCGCAGAAGAGCAGGCCCACCCGCGACCCGTCCCGCCGTGCCGTCGCCAGCGCGTGCTCGAGCCGGTCGAGCAGGAGCGAGCGGTTGGGCAGCCCGGTGAGGGGGTCGTGCAGCGCCTGCGCCCGGATCGCCTGGTCCAGCCGGCTGCGCTCGATCGCGAGCGCGGCCAGCTCGGCGAGCAGGCCGAGCCGGGCATGCTCGGTGTCGTCCGGCCCGCCCGGGCGGTCGAGGTAGCAGCTCAGCACGCCGACGACCTGCCCGTCGCGCCCCTGCAGGGGATGGCACCACGCGCTGCGCACGGCGTGCGTCGCGGCCTGCGCGGCGAAGAGCCCGGTCGGCCCCACGTCGGCGACGTCGCCGACCACGAGCTTGCCGCGGGCCGCGGCGGCGCCGGTGGGCCCGCTTCCCACGGCCACCGGGAGGCGGCGGGCCGCTGCGGCCGCCTCGGGCCGCAGGCTGGGACCGGCGGCGAGGTCGAGGAAGGCCCCGTCGTCGCTGCGGACGAAGACGACCGCGAGCGAGCCGGGCAGCGCCCGCTCCGCGAGCAGCGCCACCGCGTCCATCGTGCGCGACAGCTCGACCCCCGCGACGATCCCCTCGAGGGCGGCGGTCTGGCCCGCCACCAGCGCCGCGGCGCGCCGGCGCTCGTCGATGTTGCGCAGGAAGACGATGAGCCCCTCGTCGCAGGGGAAGGCGCGTACCTCGAGCCAGGCCTGCAGTGGCGCGTAGTACGCCTCGGTCGTCACCTCGACGCCGGTCTCGGCCGCCCGGTGGTAGCCGGCCCCAGAACTCGTTGCCGACGGCGTCGGAGTACTCGTCCCACACCGGCCGGCCGAGCAGGGAGGCCGCTGACCGGCGCAGCATGCGCTCGGCCGCGGCGTTGACGTAGCGGAAGACCCAGCCGCCGTCGATGAAGACGACCGCGTCGCTGGTCGCGTCCAGCGCCGCGGCCAACCGGTCCGGCTGACCGTCCCCCACGCCTCGTCCTGTGCCCCCGTGCTCGCCCGATCACGCGATGTCACGTAGAACTATCCAGAAGGAACGTGGCCCCCGCCACCCGGCTCAGCCCGGCGACCGGGCCCCTGGCAGATGGCGCGCGACGAACTCGAGCTCGACGCGCATCTGGCGTACGCGCTCCTCGACCACCAGCGAGCCGTGCCCGGCGTCGTAGCGGTAGACCTCGTGGGCGGCCCCGCGCTCGCGCAGCCGCGACAGGTAGTTCTCGATCTGGCGGATGGGGCAGCGCGGGTCGTTCTCGCCGGCGATCACGAGCACGGGCGCGCGGACCGCGTCGACGTACGTGATCGGCGAGGACTCGCGGTAGCGCTCAGGCACCTCCTGCGGGGACCCGCCGAACAGCGACCGGTCGTACGCCTTCAGCGGCTCCATCTCGTCCTCGTAGGCCGCGACGTAGTCCGCGACGGGCACGGCGGCGACGCCGAGCGCCCACAGCTCGGGGGCGCGGCCGAGGCCGAGCAGCGTGAGGAAGCCGCCCCAGGACCCGCCGGACAGCACGACCCGCGCCGGGTCGACCAGGCCACGGGCCGTCACCTCGGCATGGACCGCGGCGAGGTCCTCGAGCTCGGTGACGCCGACCCGCTTCTCGATCGCGTCCCGCCAGGCCGACCCGTAGCCCGTCGACCCGCGGTAGTTGACCCGGACGACCGCGAGGCCGCAGTCGACGTAGGCGGCGGCGTCGGCCGCGAAGGAGTCGTAGTCCTGCCACGCGGGACCGCCGTGCACGAGGAAGACGGCCGGGTGCGGGCCGTGACCGGAGGGCAGCGACACCAGGGCGTGGATGCGCCCGCCCGGCCCGTCGACCCAGACGTCCTGCACGGGGACCGAGCGGGGCGGCCGCGGCCCCGCCGCGGCCAGGACGACGTCGCCGGCCAGGTCGCGGACCACGGAGGGCTCGGCCGAGGAGGACCAGGACAGCTCTACCCCGTCCGGGCGCGCAGTGGCTGCGCCCACGACGCCCGAGGGCGTGGGCAGCCGTTCGAGGGTGCGCGCGGCGACGTCCCAGCGGTAGAGCTCGCTGCGCGCGGCGTGCTCGTGCTCGACGAGCAGCGCGCCGGCGTCGGGGAACCACTCGCCGCCGACCTCGCCGGGCAGCCCGAGGTCGAGCTCGTCCACCGCGCCGGTGGCGACGTCCCAGACCAGCAGCTCGGACCGGCCGCGCCGCTCGTGCCCGACGAGGAGGCGGCCGTCGCCGTCGACGGGGGCGAAGCCCAGCGGGTGCAGCCCCTTGCCGGGAGCGTCCGACAGCTCCGCGACGGTGCCCCCGTCGCTCACCCGGACCACGCGCAGCGCCGGGTGCCGGGAGTCCCCGTGCTCGGAGTGGGCGATGACGACCAGGGTCCCGTCCTCGGACAGGTCCCCGACGGTCGCGCTCTCGGCGTGGGCGTAGAGCAGCCGGGGCGGCCGGCCCGGCTCGACGACGTGCACCTGCGTCCCGTAGTCGTCGTCCGCGCGGCCGACCACCGCGAGCCCCTCGCGGCCCAGGGCCAGCCCGGCCGAGTACGCGGCGGCCAGGCCCGGCGCCGCCTCCGGGTCCGGGGCGCTGGCGTCGCCGTTGACGGGGTCCCGGCCCTCGAACGGCTGCGTCCGCCACACGCCGTACTCGTCGCCGTCGGTGTCGTCGAACCACCAGATGTCCTCGCCCTCGGGGGGCAGCGTCCCGTCGCTGGTGCCGTTGGGCCGGTCGGTCACCTGCCGGTGCGTACCCGCGGCGCGGTCCCACGCGTACAGCTCGAAGGTGCCCGTCGTGTTGGACACGTAGAGGCACCGGTGCGGCGCGTCCTGCGCCCACTCCGGCAGGGAGACGCGCGCGGCCCGGAACCGGAGCTCCCAGTCCGCGACCCCGCCCGCGGTCGGCTCGTCCATGGCAGAGCATCAGACCACGCCGCGCGGGAGCCCGCCCGGGCGGCCTGCCCCTGGTGTCCGTCCTGCGCCGCCGGGCGTGGGAAGCGGCGCGCCTGGGCAGGCTCGTGCCGGTGCAAGTACCCGATCTCGTCTTCGCGCTCGCGGGCGCCGGCGCGCTGCTGGCGGCCGCGCTCCCGCGCGTCCTCGAACGGCGCCCGTTCAGCCTCCCGCTCGCCTTCCTCGCGGCGGGCGTGGGGATCGGGCTGCTCCCCGTCGGGCTTCCCGAGCTCGACCCCGTGGAGCACGGCGCGTTCGTCGAGCACGCGGCCGAGGTCGTGGTCATCGTCGCGCTGATGGGCGCCGGCCTCGCGCTGGACCGCCCGTTCGGCTGGCGCCGCTGGTCGACCACCTGGCGCCTGCTGTTCGTCGCGATGCCCGTGACGATCGCGCTCGTCGCCTGGCTCGGGTCCGCGGTCGCGGGCCTGCCGCTGGCGGCGGCGCTGCTGCTCGGCGGCGTGCTGTCCCCGACCGACCCGGTCCTCGCCGGCGACGTCCAGGTCGGCGAGCCCAGCGACGCGGAGGAGAGCGAGGACGAGGTCCGCTTCGCCCTCACCTCCGAGGCCGGGCTCAACGACGGCCTGGCCTTCCCCTTCGTGATGCTGGCGACGGCCGTGGCGGCGCACGGCGGGACGCTGGGCGCGTGGCTGGGCGGCTGGGCGCTGGACGACCTGGTGCTGAAGACCGTCCTCGGCGTCGTCGGGGGACTGGCGGTCGGCCGGCTGCTCGGGCGGGCGTTCTTCCGGGCCCGCCGCGACACGCTCCGGCTCTCCGAGCACGCCGACGGCTTCGTCGCCCTCGCCGTGACCTTCCTCGCGTACGGCGTGACGGAGATCCTGCACGGCTACGGCTTCGTGGCGGTGTTCGTCGCCGCCTGCTCGATCCGGGCCGCCGAGCGCTCGCACGGCTACCACGGGGTGCTGCACGGGTTCGTCGAGCAGGTGGAGCGGCTGCTCACCGCGTGGCTGCTCCTGCTGCTCGGCGTGGCGTTCGCCGACGGCCTGCTCGAGCCGCTGACCTGGCAGCTCGCGCTGGTCGGCGTGCTGCTCGTGCTCGTCGTCCGGCCCGTCGTGGGCGTGCTGTCCCTGCTGGGCACTCCCGCGGGCCGGCGCGAGCGGATCGTGGCCGGGGCGTTCGGCGTACGCGGGATCGGCTCGCTGTACTACCTGGCCTACGCGCTGGAGGCCGAGGAGTTCCCCGCCGCCGAGCTGTGGGCGGCCGTGGGGTTCACCGTCGCGTTCTCGGTCGTCGTGCACGGGCTGACCGCGACGCCGGTGGTGAGCCACCTGGACGAGCTGCGGCTGCACCGGGCGCGGCGGTGGACGCGGGGCAGGCCCACGGACGAGCAGGTCGCGCGCGAGCATGTGTGACCCGGCCTCAGCCCGCCGCCACCGGCTCCTCCTCGTGGGCGGGGAAGGCTCGGCTGCCCGCGGTCGCGACGAACGCGTCGGCGGGCACCGCGGGGCTGTACAGGAACCCCTGGCCCTCGGTGCACCCCAGCGCGCGCAGCAGTTCGGCTTGGGCGGGGCGCTCGATGCCCTCGGCGACGGTGCTGAGCCCGAGCGCGCCGGCGAGGGCGATGACCGCCCCCACGATCGAGGTGTGCGAGCCCTCGTCGCCGAGGGTGGCGACGAACGAGCGGTCCACCTTGAGCACGTCGACCGGCACGTCGCGCAGCCGCGAGAGCGTGGAGTAGCCCGTCCCGAAGTCGTCGATCGCGATGCGCACTCCGCGGGCGCGCAGGTCCGACAGCGTCCGGTACGCCGTGGCGTCCTCGGCGCCGACCGCCGACTCGGTGACCTCCAGCACGAGGCGCCCTGGGTCGAAGCCGGTGTCGGCCAGCACCTTCTGCACGAGCCGGCCGAACCCGGCGTCCTGCAGCTGCAGCGGTGACACGTTGACCGACAGCTTCTCCAACGACAGCCCGCGCGAAGACCACGCCTGCGCGTCGGCGCACGCGCGGTGCAGCGCCCAGGCGCCCAGCCGGTGGATGAGGCCGTTCGCCTCGGCGACCGGGATGAACGTCGCCGGCGACACCCAGCCGCCCTCCCCGTCCGGCCAGCGCAGCAGCGCCTCTGCACCGCGTACAGCCCCGGAGGCGAGGTCCACGAGCGGCTGGTAGTGGACCTGCAGGTCGCCGCGGTCGAGCGCCGCGGCCAGGGGCTCGGACAGCCCGTGCGTCGCGGTCGCGTGCCAGGACGCTTGGTTGCGCCCGTTGCGCTTGCCGGCGTAGAGCGCCGCGTCCGCGCGGGCGAGCAGCATCGCGCTGCTGTCGCCGTGCTCCCACTCCGCGAGGCCGACGGTGCTGGTGCGGCCCGGCACAGCGGCCCGCAGCCGCTCGACCAGCGCCACGGCGGCCGCCCGGTCCAGCCCGGGCAGGAGCAGCACGAACTCGTCGCCACCGACGCGCGCCAGCAGCTGGCCGTCGCCGAGCAGGCCGCTCCAGGCGTCGGCACAGGCGCGCAGCAGCCGGTCGCCGGTCGCGTGCCCGGCCGTGTCGTTGACCGTCTTGAAGTAGTCCAGGTCGATCACCGCCAGGACCAGCCCGGCGCGCTCGCCGTGGCCGGCGGAGGCCCGCGCGAGCGAGCTCTCCAGCGCGCGGTCCAGCCCGCGCTTGTTCGCGAGCCCGGTCAGCGGGTCGATCTCGCTCTCTGCGGCCACGCGGACCAGCCAGCCGACGGTGGCGCTGGTGATCAGCACCTGCCCGACGACCAGGAAGTACTCGGCGAGGCCCACCCCACCGGACGCGAGGCAGGCGGCGGCGCAGGCGGCCAGAGCCAGGGCGAGGTGCAGCAGGGTCAGGCGGTAGCGGAAGAAGAACGACGCGAGGAGGGCGACCAGTGCGTAGATCGAGGCCAGCGCGACCGCCGTCGATCCGCCGGGCGACATGACGATGGCGGCGCTAATCAGCAGCGTGGCGCCCACGAGCAGGAGGTGGAAGGCCTCCCGCGGCCAGCCCGCGCCCCGGCGCCAGACCCCGACTCCGATGAGCAGGGTCAGGGCGATGAAGCCGCAAGCGCCCAGCGGCCGCTCGACCAGGTCCCACTGGCTGACCATCGCCGAGGCGCAGAAGACGTCCGCGGTCACGTAGAGGAAGGCGGTCGCCCGGGCGAGGACGGCCGGCGTCGCCACCGTCGGGGCGCGGTCGAGCAGGGCGCCCACGCTGCTGGTCGACCCGCGCACGCGTCCCCCTTCGCTCGCCCCGACCGCCGCCTATCGGCATGCGGGGCAGACAGCTGAAGCGAAGTGGGAAGGTCCGGACCGGGAAGACGCCGAGGGCCGAGCCCGACGTGCGGACCCGGCCCTCGTGCTGTCGGGGTGGCGGGATTTGAACCCACGACCTCTTCGTCCCGAACGAAGCGCGCTACCAAGCTGCGCCACACCCCGGTGGAACTCGAAAAGGATAGCGGACGCCGGGCGCGTTCTCGTCCGCGAGCCCGAGGCCGCCACTGCGAGACCCGTCGCGACCCGCTGGGGTGCTGGTCGGACGCGCCGAGGGTCAGGCTGCGACGAGGGTCAGCAGCGTCGCCTCCGGCGGGCAGGCGAAGCGCAGCGGGACGTAGGGCGAGGTCCCCAGCCCGGCCGAGACGTGCAGCCACGAGCCGCCCCAGCGGGAGAGCCCGCGGGCCTGCCAGCGCGGCAGGTCGCAGTTGGTGACCAGCGAGGCCGGGGAGAGGGGCACGCGCAGCTGCCCGCCGTGGGTGTGGCCGGCGAGCACGAGCCGGGCCCCGTCGGCCGACATCGCGTCCAGGACCCGGCGGTACGGCGCGTGCGCGACCCCGAGCAGCAGGTCGGCGGCGGGGTCCGCGGGGCCCCCGACGGCGGCGTAGCGGTCCCGGCCGATGTGCGGGTCGTCGACGCCGACCAGCTCGAGGTCCCGGCCGTCGACGGTCAGCTGCGCGCGGGCGTTGTTGAGGTCGACCCAGCCGGCGTCGGACAGCGCGTCGCGCAGGTCCTGCCAGGGCAGCTCGATCCCGCGCCGGGGCTTGTCGTCCGGGCCCGAGCTGCCGCCCCGGCGCAGGTAGACGGCCGGGTTGCGGAACGAGGGGGCGGTGTAGTCGTTGGACCCGAAGACGAAGACACCGGGCTTCTCCAGCAGCGGGCCGAGGGCGTCGAGCGCCGCCGGCACCGCGTCCAGGCCCGCCAGGTTGTCCCCGGTGTCCACCACCAGGTCGGGCTCGAGGGCGGCCAGCCGGCGTACCCACTCGACCTTGCGGCGCTGGCGAGGCAGCACGTGCAGGTCGGACAGGTGCAGCACGCGGAGCGGGCGCTGCCCCGCCGGCAGCACCGGGACCTCGACCCGGCGCAGCCGGAAGGAACGCACCTCATAGCCCGCGCTGTAGGCGGCCCCGGCCGCCGCTATGCCGGCGGCCGCGAGCGCGACACGGGCCAGGGACGGTGCCAGCGGCTGCATGCCCCGATGATCCCAGAGCCCGTGCGCGCGGGGCACGGCCGCCTCGCGTCGGGGCGCCCCGTCAGTCGTCGTCGCCGAAGCCCGACCCGGAGCCCGAGCCGCTGCCGCTGCGCGAGCTCCAGCTGCCGCTCGAGCGGTGCCGGTAGCTCGAGCTGTAGGAGCCGCCGCTGTAGAACTTGCCCTGCGGCGCGACGAAGTCGCCGGACGGCGCGTCGACCGCGTCCAGCGCCCCGCTCACCGCGTCCTGCCACATGGGCGCCGGGAGCGAGCCGCCGAAGACGTCGTAGTAGTAGCGCCCGCCGATGGTCTTGCCGGTCAGGCTGTAACCGCCGCGCGGCGGGGAGGGGTTCCACACGACGGAGGCCGCGGCGATCTCCGGCGTGTAGCCCATGAACCACGCCTGCTGCTTGCCGTTGGTGGTGCCGGTCTTGCCGGCGACGTCGCGGCCGGAGATGTTCGCCGCGGTGCCGGTGCCGGAGTCGACCACGCCCTCGGCGAGGCGGTTCACCGCGTCGGCGACCTCCTGGTCGAGCACCTGCTTGCACTCGGGCCGGGCGTACTTCTTGCCGTTCGGGTCCTCGATCTTGGTGACCGGCCACGCGGGGCAGTACTTGCCGCGCGCGGCAAAGGTGGCGTACGCCGCCGCCATGTTCAGCGGGGCGACGTTGTTGGTGCCGAGGGTGAACGACTGCACCTGCTGCAGCTTCTTGCCGGTGTCCGCGCGCAGCACGCCCATCTTCTCGGCGAGGGTGACCGGCTCGCAGAGCCCGATCTCCTCCTCGAGCTGGACGAAGTAGGTGTTGACCGAGTCCTCGAGGGCGCGCTGCAGCGTGTAGCTGCCGTTCTCGGACGCGGACTCGTTGCGCGGCTGCCAGCCCGGGTCGTACGTCGAGCCGTCGCACGTGGTCATCGACCTGACGGAGCGCAGCTGCGCGGGGGAGTAGATGCTGTGGTAGAAGCCGTAGCCCTTCTCCAGCGCCGCGGCCGTCACGAAGATCTTGAACGTCGACCCGGCCAGCGTCCCCTTCGATGCGCCGAGCGGCGCCCCGATCGCGAGGTTGACCTTGGTCTTGCCCTTGCCGGTGCCGTAGCGCTTGCTGATGGCGATCGCCTTGACGTCGCCGGTGCCCGGCTCGACCATCGCGACGACGCCCGCCGTCGGGTCCTCGGCGTCGACCCACTTGTCGACCGCGTCCTGCGCGGCCTTCTGCATCCGGCTGTCGAGCGTGGTGCGGATCGTGAGGCCGCCGGTGTAGAGGCGCTCCTTGCGGATCTCATAGGTCGAGCCGAAGCGCCTGTCGCTGAGGAAGACGTTCTTCGCGTAGTCGCAGAAGAACTGGTAGTTCTTGCTGTAGGCCGCCTCGCAGTCCGGCCGCGGCTTGCTCTCGTTGAGCACCAGCTTGGTGGCCTTGGCCTTCTCCGCCTGGGCCGCGGTGATCATGCCCAGCTCGGCCATGCGGTTGAGCACGACGTTGCGCCGCTCGATCGCCGCCGGGCGGTTCTCCTCCTTGTCCGGGCTGGTGGCGTTGGGACGCTGGACCAGGCCGGCGAGCAGGGCCGCCTCGGGGAGCGTGAGCTTGCTGGCGGGCTTGCTGAAGTAGCGGTTGGCGGCGGTCTCGATGCCGTAGGCGCCGTTGCCGTAGTACGCGATGTTGAGGTAGCGCTCGAAGATCTCGTCCTTGGTGAGCTGCTCCTCGAGCGCGACCGCGTAGCGCAGCTCGCGCAGCTTGCGGCCGACGGTCTCCTCGACCGCCTCGCGCTCGGCCTGCTCGTCGCCCTCCTGGCGCGCCTTGTAGACGAGCGCGAGCTTGACGTACTGCTGCGTCAGCGTCGAGGCGCCCTGGGTGCCGCCGCCGCTGGCGTTGTTCAGCGCCGCGCGCGCGAGGCCGCGGACGTCGGCGCCGCCGTGCTCGTAGAACCGGGCGTCCTCGATCGCGAGCTGGGCCTGCTTCATCCGCTGGCTCACGTTCTCCAGCGCGACGAGCTTGCGGTCCTGGTCGTAGAACCGGGCGATGAGCTTGCCGTCGGCGGTGTACATCCGCGTCGTCTGCGGCAGCGGCGGGGTCTTGAACTCGCTGGGCAGGTCCTCGAACTGCTCCGAGCTCGCGCGCGCGACGAGGCCGATGGTCCCCGCGACCGGGAGCACCAGCCCCCCGACGAGCAGGCCGGCGACGGCGCTGAGGACGACGAACACGAGGACGCGCCGGGTCGCGACGGCGCTGCGCAGCAGCGGGGTCATCGGCCCAGGGTACGTGTCGGGGCGGCCGGCGACAGGGCCCGCGAAGCCCGACATCTGCGGCGATCCGGACCGCGGCCAAGCGGGCGCCGCGAGCCTCCGGGGCTGAGCGCGGACGGCGTGCGGGGCGGTTGCTGGCGGGGCGCTGGGGACGGCACGCCGGGGACAACGCCGGGAGCGGCCCGGTTGATCCACGGGGATCAACGGTGAGAGGGACCGGGCCCGACCGGGTGCGGACCGGTGCGGGGCGCGCAGGGCGCCGCGGCGGGAGGAAGGCGGCGGCCACGTGACGTCCGTGTTGCGGGCCGATGTCGGCCTTCGCGATGACTACGCCGTCGGGCCCGGGGCCGGATCCTCACTTGGGGTGGCCCGAAAGGCCCAAGCGCCTGCGAAGGGGGCCAGAAGTGGGGACAATAGAGGGCGCCTCGGGCGGGCCACTAGTGCATTCGCGCGACAGATGTAGACGGGTGGTCACCCTCTGCTAGCTCGAACGGGCTAGTCATATCGGGCTATCGAGATCTGCCCCGTACGGGGCTGTCGGCGGCGCGCGCCTCGAACCTACCGTCACTGGTGAAAACCGCTCGACGGGGAGGACCGCCATGACCTGGAACGAGGACTGGGCTTCGCGTGGCGCTTGTCGCACCGCGGACCCGGACGCCCTGTTCGTGCAGGGCGCCGCGCAGAACCGGGCCAAGGCCGTGTGCAGCGGGTGCCCCGTGCGCACCGAGTGCCTCGCGGACGCGCTCGACAACCGGACCGAGTTCGGTGTCTGGGGCGGCATGACCGAGCGCGAGCGCCGGGCGCTGCTGCGCCGCCGGCCCAACGTCACGTCCTGGAAGTCGCTGCTGTCCACGGCGCGCCAGGAGTTCGAGCGCGGGGGCATCGACGCCGTCCCCGCCGCGCGCCGCTCCGCCTGACCGCGCGGCTCAGCCCGGCGCCGCCCCACTCGCTGCCGCCAACGCCGCGCCGATCGTGCGCAGCCCATCGAGGTCGTGCACGTCGACCGGCTGGGCGGGCACACGGGCGACGGGGACGTCCGGGTGGGCCGCGGTGAAGCGCGCGGCGAGCCGGCGCTCGCGCTCGGACAGGCGCACCCGGTCCGCGTGCAGCCGCAGCAGCGCGGCGGTCACCGGGTGCGCGCCGCTTTCCTGCAGCACCTCCGCCGCCGCGAGGCTGCGCTCGGCCGACAGCTCGGGGGCCGGGTCGGGGTGCACGCGGTTGAGCACAAGCCCGGCCAGCGGCATGCGGTCGCGCTCGAGCCGGTCGACGAAGTACGACGCCTCCCGCAACGCGTCCCGTTCTGGCGCCGCCACGACGACGAAGGCCGTCCCCGGCGCGGCGAGCAGCCGGTACGTCGCCTCGGCCCGCTCGCGGAACCCGCCGAACATCGTGTCCATCGCCGACACGAACCCCTGCACGTCGCGCAGCAGCGAGGCGCCCAGCACCTTGGTCACCGCGCCGGTCACCATGCTGAGCCCGGCGTTGAACGCCTTGAGGTAGACCTTGCCGCCCGCCTTGGCCGGGGCCGTCAGCACCCGCAGGAAGCGCCCGTCGAGGAACGAGCCCAGGCGGCCCGGCGCGTCGAGGAAGTCCAGGGCGGACCGGCTGGGCGGGGTGTCCACGACGACGAGGTCCCAGCGCCCGGTGCCGACCAGCTGGCCGAGCTTCTCCATCGCCATGTACTCCTGCGTCCCGGCGAAGCTCGACGACAGCGATTGGTAGAACGGGTTCGCGAAGATCTGCTCGGCCCGCTCGCGCGAGGCGTGGGCCAGCACGACCTCGTCGAAGGTCCGCTTCATGTCCAGCATCATGGCGTCGAGCGCGCCTCCGTCCCGGCCGCCCGCGGGGCGCACGCCGTCGACCCGGCGTGGCGTGTTGTCCAGCTCGCGCAGCCCGAGCGACTGCGCGAGACGGCGGGCCGGGTCGATCGTCAGCACGACGACGCGGCGCCCCTGCTCCGCAGCGCGCAGCGCGAGCGCGGCCGCGGTGGTGGTCTTGCCGACGCCACCGGACCCGCAGCAGACCAGGATGCGCGTCGCCGGCTCGGCGAGGGCGGTGTCGAGGTCGAGCAGCGCGGGCGCGTCGTCTGGCGCGGCCGGGGGCGGGTCCGGGACCGCGTCGAAGGGCGCGCTGTCGGGCGCGGGCGTGCCGTCGACACCCGTGCCCGCGTCGTCGGCACCGCCATCTCGAACGGTGAACGGCCCGGTCACGAGCAGGCCCCCTGCTCGCGCAGGGCGGCCGCCAGCGCGTAGAGCCCACCGAGATCGACCCCGTCGGCCAGCACCGGCAACTCGTAGGTGCGGTGGCCGATCGTCTCGAGCGTCGCGCGCTCGGCCTGCTCGAGCGCGACGCGCTCGGCGTGCGCCCGCCCCTCGGCGAGCAGCGCGTCGACCACGTGCGGCTCGGCCCGGGCGCCGCTGGCGACGAGCCCCGCGACGACGTCCTCCCGGTCGAGCGCGCCGCGTGCCGCCGCCTCGAGAGTCGGGCCGGGCAGCAGGGGGGGCCGTGTCATGTTGACCACGATGCCGCCGACCGGCAGCCCGGCCGCGGTCAGCTCCTCCACCGCGTCGCACGTCTCCTGCACCGGCATCTCCTCGAGCAGGGTGACGAGGTGGACCGCCGTCTGCGGCGAGCGCAGCAGGTCCATGATCGAGTCGGCCTGGCCGCGGATCGGCCCGACCTTCGCCAGCCCGGCGACCTCCGCGTGGACCCCCAGGAACCTGGTGATGCGCCCGGTCGGCGGAGCGTCCAGCACCACCGCGTCGTAGACCGCGCGCTCGCCGCCCGCGCCGTCCTTGCGGCGCCGGCGCACGGCCTCGTAGGCCTTGCCGGTCAGCAGCACGTCGCGCAGGCCGGGGGCGACGGTGGTGGCGAAGTCGACGGCGCCCAGCTTGCGCAGCGCCTTGCCCGCGCGGCCGAGCTTGTAGAACAGCTCGAGATATTCGAGCAGGGCCTGCTCCGCGTCGACCGGGAGCGCGAAGACCTCGCCCCCGTCGGGCGCGACCGCGACCGTCCGCTCCTCGTAGGGCAGCGGCGGGACGTCGAACAGGCGCGCGATGCCCTGCCTGCCCTCGACCTCGCAGAGCAGCACGCGGCGTCCGCCGGTGGCGATCGCGACCGCCAGCGCCGCGGCCACCGTCGTCTTGCCCGTGCCGCCCTTGCCGGTGACGACGTGCAGCCGCACGCCCGGCCAGTGCGGCTCGGCGTGCGCCGCGCGGGAGCGGCGGCTCGAGGCGGCGGCAGCAGGCGGCATGGTCGGCGAGCGTAGCCGGGCGGGTGGAGGCCCGTTCCGAGCGTCCACAGGTCCCACTAGGGTGCGACCCATGGCCAAGTGGGAGTACGCGACGGTGCCCTTGCTCGTGCACGCGACCAAGCAGATCCTCGACAACTGGGGCGAGGACGGCTGGGAGCTCGTCCAGGTCGTGCCCGGCCCGGGCGGCGGTGACCAGCTGGTGGCGTACCTCAAGCGGGAGAAGGCGTGACGGCTCCGGCGGGCGAGCCCTTCGCCCGTCCCGGCGAGCGGCTGACCGCGCTCGGCCTCACGCTCCCGACGGTCCCGGCACCGGCGGGCGCCTACGTCCCGGCGGTCCGCACCGGCACGCTCGTGTTCACGGCGGGGCAGATCCCGCTCGTCGACGGACAGGTCGCCGCCACCGGCAAGGTCGGCGCCGAGGTGTCCCCGGAGCAGGCCAAGCAGCTGGCCCGGGTCTGCGCGCTCAACGCGCTCGCCGCCGTGGCCGCCGAGGTGGGCGGGCTCGACCACGTCGTACGCGTCGTGAAGGTCGTGGGCTTCGTCGCCTCGGCGCCGGGCTTCACCGGCCAGCCCGGGGTCGTCGACGGGGCGAGCGAGCTGCTCGGCGAGGTCTTCGGCGCCGCCGGGCGGCACGCCCGCAGCGCCGTCGGCGTCGCGGTCCTGCCGCGCGACGTGCCGGTCGAGGTCGAGCTGGTCGTCGAGGTCTCGCCCGCGCTCGCGGGCTGAGGGGACCGCGTGGCTGACGGTGCCGCGTGTCTGACGGTGCTGCGTGGCTGACGCCGGGCGCCCCTCCGACGGCGATGGTCGGCCCGCGGTGACGGGGGGCGCGCCGCCCCCGCCGTGGGTGACGCTGGTGCGCGCCCCCAACCCGGGGCCGATGACGCTCGACGGCACCAACACGTGGCTGCTGCGCACCGGCGGCGGGACCGTCGTCGTCGACCCCGGCCCGGACGACGAGGGCCATCTGCGCCGGCTGGCCGCGTCGGGGCCGGTCCTGCTCGCCGTCCTCACCCACCACCACGCCGACCACACGGGCGGGGCGGCGCGCCTGCGCGAGCTGACCGGCTGCCCCGTGACCGCGTACGCGCCGGAGCTCTGCGCGGGAAGTGCTCCGCTCAGCGAGGGCGAGCCGCTGCCCGTCCCTGGGCTCTCCCCGGATGTGCTCCCGACCCGCGTGCTCGCGACGCCGGGCCACACCGACGACTCGGTCTGCGTGCTCGTCGAGCACCCGGCCACGCCGGCGGTGCTCACCGGCGACACGGTCCTCGGGCGGGGGCCGACCGTGGTCGAGGGGCGGCTGGCGGCGTACCTGCGCTCGCTCGACCGCCTGCACACGCTCGGCCCCATCGCCGCGCTGCCCGGCCACGGCCCCGTGCTGGCGTCGATCGCGGACGCCGCCGCCCAGCTGTCGGCCCACCGGCGCGAGCGCGTGGAGCAGGTACGCGCCGCCCTCGCGGCCGGGGCGACCACGGCCGAGGACGTGGTCGAACGCGTCTATCCCGGGCTCGAGCCCGGCCTGCGGCGCGCGGCGCTGCACTCGACCCACGGGGCACTGGACTACCTGCGGGAGGCGTAGCCGCCGCGAGCTGGCGAAGAGCGGCCGCTTCCACCGAACGGGGTCAGGACGCCTCGGCGCGCTACCGGCCGCCCTCGCCCCGCACCCACCGCCGGAACCGGCGGCGTACGAGCGGCCCGGCCATCCAGTGGGCCACGCGTCGCAGCGGCGAGCGGGCCAGGTCGGGCGGCAGCCGGTCGGCCAGCACGGTGGACGCGAGGTCGCCGAGGCGGGGGACGACGGCGGGCACCCCGGCCTCCCGCGATCGCAGCAGCTGCAGCGCGGTGTCGGCGCTGTCCGAGAGCGTGTCGCGGCCCGCCTCGTCAGCGCGCCAGCGGGCGAGCTGGCCGCCGGGCTCCTCCTGCAGCAGCACACGCAGGTCCGCGGTCACCTGCGCCACCGACGACGACTCCGCGGCGAGCACCGCCTGCTGCAGCTGCGCCGTGGCGTCGGCGACCGTGGGCCGCTCAGCCGCGTCGCTCGCGTGGTCGAGCAGCCGGGCCAGGTGCGCGGCGCCGTCGAGCCGTCCCCAGAGCCAGTCCTGCTGCCGCCACTGCGCCCGGCCGAAGGCCCCGAAGTGCAGCAGCTGCGTGCC
Source organism: Motilibacter deserti (assembly GCF_011250635.1). Lineage (GTDB taxonomy): Bacteria > Actinomycetota > Actinomycetes > Motilibacterales > Motilibacteraceae > Motilibacter_A > Motilibacter_A deserti. The sequence goes on along the minus strand of NZ_JAANNP010000020.1, from coordinate 8,236 downwards.
CCACAGCTTGCGCGGGCCCGGGTCGGCGTCGACGGTGTTGTCGTCCCCTGGGACCAGCGGGCTGCGCACGTCGGGGCCGAGCCGCAGGAAGTCGAAGCCGACCGGCCGCTCGAAGGCCTGGTGGCCGGCGAAGGCCCGGGTGAGGACCTCCACGACCAGCGCGTCCACGACGACGTCGTGCGCCACGTCCTCGGTGCCGTGCACCGCCGAGCTGTACGCCCGGGCGCCCGCGCCGACGAGGGCGCACAGCACGCGCGGCGCGTCGACGGCGGCCACGGCGGCGTTGATCGCAGTGAGCGCCGCGGGCGGCCCCGAGCGGTCGGGCGCGGTGGCGATGCCGGCGTTGACCTGCTCGCGCAGCGCGGCGACGCACTCGAGGACGTCGCTGAGCCGCTGCAGGCACCGCTCGCGGGCGGCCGGCTCGACGTCACGGGTGGCCGCCCCGACGTCGCGCAGCAGCAGCCGGAGCACGCGGTCGGCCACGGCGGTGCCCCACTCCCATGCCGTCGCGGACCGCTCGAGCGCGTCCTCGCCGGGCCCGGGCACCCACCCGACCGCCGCGTCCGGCGGTTGCGGGGCGATCTGCCCTAGGGTGACCGGCGCGGCCGCGCTCGCCCCCGCCCACACCCACAGCGCGTCGACGACGCCGCCGTCCACCCGGGACTGCCGGTACGCCCGGAGCAGCTGGCGGGCGGCGGTGAGGTGGTCCGCGCGCTCCTCGCGCCCGTCGCGCAGCCCGGCGAAGAGCAGCTGGGGCTGGCGGGCCCAGCGCTCGGCCTCGCGCGAGAGCGTGCGGAGCCGCTCGATGTCGTTGCGCAGGTCGGCCTCGCCCGGCAGCCCGCGCGCGGTGAGCAGCACCTTGAGCCAGGCCGGCCTCGGCGGCAGCTGCTGAGCGGGCGTGCCGGGCTCGGAGCCGGACGGCATGACGTAGGCGAGCACCCGCTTCCACGGGCGGTCGACGGGCCGGCGGGCGATCTCGTCGAGGACGGGGTCGAACGGCGCGTTGTCGAGGACGCCACCGTCGATGAGCCACGTCGCGCTGTCCGAGCCCTGCGGGCGGACACGGTAGGCCAGCAGGTCGACCGTGTCGTCCTGCTCGCGGACCGGCGCGAAGGCGACGGGGAAGCCGGCCGACGCGCGGGCGGCCCGGCTGAGCGCCGGCGTGTCATCGAACCCGGCCTCCTGCGGGCTGCGCGGGAAGAGCTCGACCGGGTCGGCGGGCAGGTCGCCGGGGCCGGCGGGGGCGTACGAGCGCCGCGGGCCGTCGTGGGAGAAGCGGTAGAGCCGGCGGTGGTCGGCGACCGGGAAGGGGTCGTCGCTGGAGTCGACGACGCACGGGTCGGGCCCGCCGAGCGCGGTGGCGGTCACGAACAGCGTGACCGGCGCGGCGGTGGCGGGGTCCGTGCGCCCGCCGCCGACGCGGTCGAAGACGCCGCGCACCTGCTCGGAGAAGTAGTCCCCGTCGAGCAAGCTGGGGACTGGAGCCGTCTCGTTCGCGCGCAGCAGGGCGCCGCGGCCGAGCTGGGCGACGTCGCTCCAGACCTCGCGGAGGCCGGGGAGGGGGGCGCCGCGCCCGATCGCGGTGGCGAGCAGCGCGCCGTTGAGCCCGCCCGCGCTGGTGCCGGCGACGACGTCGACGGTCACCGTGACGTTCAGCCGGCGGCACAGCTCGCGCCAGCCGTCGTAGACCGGGAGGTCCGGGGAGCCGGCGGGCGGCGGCAGGATCCCCTGGGACGCGCGGCGCAGCAGGTCGATCTCGTGGGCGACTCCGCCCATCCACACGGCCAGCGACACCCCGCCGTTCATCACCAGGGCGACGCGGACCTCCGTCGGCTGATCCATGCTGCGGAACGTAGCGCCGCGCGGGCCTCCACGTCGCCCCCTCGGGGCCGCACGAGCGTCATCGCCGGTGGACCGGGCCATAACCGGCTAGCGTTCGGGGCAAACCGACGGTGAAGGGCCGGCCACCAGCAGGGGTCGTCCGGGACGTGTGAGGCGGGGCGAGATCAGCACTGACACCACGGTGTGGCCGCGGGTGGGCGCCTGGGCCGTGCATGCCTACACCGCGAGCGGAGCCGCGATCGCGCTGCTCATCGTCCTGGCCGCGTTCGACGGGGACGCGGTCCGGGCGCTCTGGCTGGGCCTGCTCGCCCTGATCATCGACGGCACCGACGGCATGCTGGCGCGCCGCGTGCGCGTGAAGGAGCGGGTGCCGCAGTTCGACGGCGCCCGTCTCGACGACATCGTCGACTACCTGACCTACGCGTTCGCCCCGATGCTGCTGCTGTGGAGCGGGGGCTACCTGCCGGACGGGAGCGCCGGCACCGTGCTGGCCGCGGTGCCGCTGCTCGCGTCCACCTACCAGTTCTGCCGAGTGGACGCGAAGACCGACGACCACCTCTTCCTCGGCTTCCCGAGCTACTGGAACGTCGTGGCGTTCTACACGGTCGTCCTGGGGCTCGGCCCGACCGCGGTCACGGTGATCCTGCTGGTCTGCTCGGCCCTCGTGTTCGTGCCGATCGGCTACCTCTACCCCTCGCGCACCGTCACGCTCCGCCCGCTGTCGCTGGCCCTCAGCACCGTCTGGCTCGTCACGTACGCCGTGCTGCTCGTCCAGATGCCGGACCCGAACGACGCGGTGGTCGCGGTGTCGCTCGCCTACCTCGTCTACTACGTCGCCCTGAGCCTGTGGCTGACGGCCAGGGGCCGGCGACGGGCGGGGGCCCGACGCTCGCCGGAGCCGGAGCGCGAGCCCGCGCCGGTCGGCGGGGCGTAGCCGGTGCTGCTCGGCTTCCTGACGGCGCTCGGGGCGGCCGTCGCCTTCGGGGTGGCCGCGCTGCTGCAGGCGGTCGCCGCGCGCCGCGAGCAGGTCACGGAGGCGGTCGACCCGAGGCTGCTGCTCCGCATGCTGCGCCACCCCGCGTTCCTCGCCGCGCTGGCGCTCAACCTCGGCGGCTTCGCCCTGCACTTCACCGCGCTGAGGCTGCTGCCGCTCTTCCTCGCCCAGGCGGTCATCGGCTCGAGCGTGGCCGTCACGGCCCTGCTGAGCGCCCGCGTGCTGAAGGCGCCGCTCAACCGCCCGGAGTACCTCGCCGTGGGCGCCGTGTGCGCCGGGCTGGCGCTGCTCGCGCTGGCCGGGGGCGAGGAGGGCGAGGTGACGACGAGCACGGGCGAGCGCGCCTGGCTGCTCGCGGTGACGGCGGCGATCGTGGTGGCCGGCGCGCTGGCCGGGCGCGTGGCCGGCACCCGCGGCGCGATGCTGCTGGGGCTGGTGTCCGGGACGGGCTTCGCCGTGGTCGCGATCTCCGGGCGGGTGCTGCCGACCTACGCCCCGCCGGACGTGCTCCGCGACCCGGCGGCCTACGCGCTGCTGGCGGGCGGGACCGTGGCGTTCCTGCTCTACTCGGCGGCGCTGCAGCGCGGCTCGGCCATCACGGCGACCGCGTCGATGGTGCTCTGCCAGACGGCCGGCCCGGCCCTCGTCGGGGTGCTCCTGCTCGGGGACTCCGTACGCGCCGGCTGGGCCCCCGTCTCCGTGCTCGGGCTCGCGCTGGCGGCCACCGGCGCGGTGCTGCTCGCGCGCTTCGACCCGCAGGCGCTCGCCGCGTCGGCGCCGCGGGAGGCGCCGGCCCCGCGCTGACCCAGTCCCGCGCTGAGCGCTTGCTCAGCCCTGCTCGCCCTCGAGGGCGAGCGGCAGCCCCGGCGCGAGCGTCACCGCGTGCTCGGGCAGCACACCGGTGCGGGAGCGCTGCCGGCCCAGGTAGTACGCGAGCCCGCCGAGCATGATCGCCCCGACGAAGACGAACGCGCCCCACTGCAGATACCAGTGGTGCGGCTCGGTCGCGTTGTAGACCGACTGCCGGGGCCACGCGATGTTGAGCGCCATCGCCCCACCCCACAGCACGGCGGCGATGTTGACCGGCAGGCCCCAGCGGCCCAGCGAGAAGTAGCGCCGGCCGTCGGCCTCGGCAGTGCCGGGCCACTGCCCGCGCAGCCGCCGCACGAGCATCGGCACGGTCACGAGCAGGTAGGCGAGGTAGATCATCACGATGGCGATGCTCGTGACGACGGTGAAGATCTGCGGCTGGCGGATGTTGACGACGAGGATCGCGATGGCGAGCAGGCCGATGACGACCGCGGCGGTGACGGGGGTCTTGTGCGTCGGGTGCACGGCGGCGAGCTTCGGGCTGGCCGGGAGGTTGTTGTCCCGGGCCATGGCGAACATCAGCCGCATGGCGGCGGTGTGCACCGCGAGCGCGCAGACCGTGATCGCGATGACGATGCAGACGAGGAACGCCTTGCCGACGCCCCCGGGCAGCGCCTGCAGGATCACGTACTGCAGGCCGCCGGTGCTCGACGCGAGCGCCGGGTCCCTGGTGTCGCGCACGGCCATCACGGCGAGCAGCAGGATGAGGCCGCCGAGCACGAATGACGCGGTGATCGCACGCAGGATCGCGCTCGGGGCCGTGCGCCGCGGGTCGACGGTCTCCTCGCCGAGCGAGCTGGCGGTGTCGAAGCCGTACATCACGTAGCCCGACGCGATCGAGGCGACGAGGAACGCGCCGAGGAAGCCGAGCGACTGGCCCTCGCCGGCGCCATTGGTCTGGGTCACCACGTCCGGGCCGCGCTTGGCCGCCGCCGCGAGCAGGACGATGATCAGCACGGCGGCGACGAGCTCGATGACGACGCCGGCGCTGTTGATCCGCGTCATGAGCTTGACGCCGTACGCGTTCACGACCGTGGTGAACAGGATGAGCACGCCGGCGAGGATCACCGCGTTGACGGCGAAGTCGTAGGTCCCCGTGCCGTCGCCCCAGATCTGGAAGCCGCTCCAGAGCTGCGGCAGCGTGATCTGGTACGCCAGGGCGACCGCCGCGATGCTCACGATCGAGGCGACGAGCATGGTCCAGCCGGCCAGCCACGCAGTCGTCGCGGTGCCGAGCTTCTTGGCCCAGTTGTAGACCGACCCGGCCACCGGGTAGCGCGCGGCGAGCTCGGCGAAGCAGAGCGCCACCATGAGCTGGCCGACGAAGACGATCGGCCAGGAGATGACGTACGACGGGCCGGCGCCGCCGTAGCCGAAGTAGAACAGCTGGAACGTGCCGGTCAGGATCGAGATGTAGCTGATCCCGGCGGCGAAGCTGGAGAAGCGGCCGATGCTGCGGTCGAGGCGCTCGGCGTAGCCGAACTCCGCCAGAGCAGCGCTGTCGGCGCTGCCGGTCGTCTCGGCCCCACGGGCGGGAGAGCTCATCCGTTCCCCTCGATACGTCGCCACCGACGAGCCCGTCGGGCTGGAGTTGGGCAGCCTAGAGGTCCGGCGCTACCGGAGTGTTGCCGACCGGCCCGCCCGGCGTGGCACGATGCCGAGGGTGACGACCCGGCCCGCCACACCGCAGCGTCGCGACAGGCTGGACGACCTGGTGCTGCTGCGCCGGGTGCGGGACCGCATCGACCGGGACTACGCCCAGCCGCTGGACGTCGAGGCGCTCGCCCGCGGCGTGCACATGTCGGCCGGGCACCTGAGCCGGCAGTTCCGGCTGGCCTACGGCGAGTCGCCGTACTCCTACCTCATGACGCGCCGCATCGAGCGGGCGATGGCGCTGCTGAGACGGGGAGACCTCAGCGTCACCGAGGTGTGCTTCGCGGTGGGCTGCTCGTCGCTCGGCACCTTCAGCACGCGCTTCACCGAGCTGGTCGGCGTGCCGCCCAGCGTCTACCGCGCCGCGGGGGCGGGCACGACCGAGGGCATGCCGGCCTGCATCGCCAAGCAGGTGACCAGACCGGTCAGGAATCGAGAAGCGCCCGCTCCGCAGCCGCACCTAGCGTGACGGCCATGGACATCACGGTCTTCTACACCTTCCTCCCGCACACGGACCCCGACGCCTCGCTCGCGTTCTACCGCGACGTCCTCGGCTTCGAGGTCCGCAACGACGTCGGCTACGACGGCATGCGCTGGATCACCGTCGGCCCGCCCGGCGGCTCCGGCACGTCCATCGTCCTGACCCCGCCCGTCGCGGACCCGGGGGTGACCGAGGAGGAGCGCCGCGTCATCTCCGAGATGATGGCGAAGGGCACGTATGCCGCCGTCACGCTCGCCGCCAAGGACCTCGACGCGGTCTTCGAGCGGCTGCAGGCCCGCGGAGCCGACGTCGTCCAGGAGCCCATCGACCAGCCGTACGGCGTCCGCGACTGCGCCTTCCGTGACCCGGCCGGCAACCTGATCCGGATCAACGAGATGAGTTGAGGCCTCGTTCGACGTCGTGACGAGGGAACGGCGCCGCGCCCGCTGCTGGTTGGATCGGCAGAGCCGGCGGAGTCGGCGCGGCGCCTATCGACGAGGACGGGAGCAGCATGGCCAGCAGGACGCGCACGCAGCCGCCGGCACAGCGCGCGGCGGACGGGACGGCGCAGCACGCGGCGGGCACTCCCGGGCAGCACGTGGCGGACACCCACGACCTCATCCGCGTGCACGGGGCCCGCGAGAACAACCTCAAGGACGTCCACGTCGAGATCCCGAAGCGTCGGCTCACGGTCTTCACCGGGGTCTCGGGCTCGGGCAAGAGCTCGCTGGTCTTCAGCACGATCGCCGCCGAGTCCCAGCGGATGATCAACGAGACCTACAGCGCCTTCGTGCAGGGCTTCATGCCGACGCTCGCGCGCCCGGAGGTGGACCTGCTCGACGGGCTCACGACGGCGATCATCGTCGACCAGGAGCGGCTGGGCGCCAACCCGCGGTCCACGGTCGGCACCGTCACCGACGCCAACGCCATGCTGCGCATCCTCTTCAGCCGGCTCGGCGACCCGCACGTCGGCTCGCCCAACGCGTACTCCTTCAACGTCCCCTCGGTGACGGCCAGCGGAGCGATCACGGTCGACCGCGGCGGGAAGTCCAAGACCGAGAAGGCGACGTTCAACCGGCTCGGCGGGATGTGCCCGCGCTGCGAGGGCAAGGGCGCGGTCACCGACATCGACCTGAGCGCGCTCTACGACGACAGCAAGTCGCTCAACGAGAGCGCGATCACGATCCCCGGCTACACGATGGAGGGCTGGTACGGCCGCATCTTCCGCGGCTGCGGCTACTTCGACCCGGACAAGCCGATCCGCAAGTACACGAAGAAGGAACTGCACGACCTGCTCTACCGGGAGCCGACGAAGATCAAGATCGACGGCATCAACCTGACCTATTCAGGGCTGGTCCCCTCGATCCAGAAGTCGTTCCTGTCCAAGGACGTCGAGGCGATGCAGCCGCACGTCCGCGCCTTCGTCGAGCGGGCCGTCACGTTCACGACGTGCCCGGACTGCGGCGGGACGCGGCTCGCCGAGCACGCGCGCGCCTCGAAGATCGGCGGGGTCAGCATCGCCGACGCCTGCGCGATGCAGATCAACGACCTCGCCGACTGGGTACGCGGCCTGCAGGAGCCCTCGGTGGCGCCGCTGCTCGCGGGCCTGCGGCACACTCTCGACTCCTTCGTGGAGATCGGCCTCGGCTACCTCTCGCTCGACCGGCCGTCGGGCACCCTGTCGGGCGGTGAGGCCCAGCGGGTCAAGATGATCCGCCACCTCGGCTCCTCCCTCACCGACGTGACCTACGTCTTCGACGAGCCGACCATCGGGCTGCACCCGCACGACATCGAGCGGATGAACCGCCTGCTGCTGCAGCTGCGCGACAAGGGCAACACGGTGCTGGTGGTCGAGCACAAGCCCGAGGCGATCGCCATCGCCGACCACGTCGTCGACCTCGGCCCCGGGGCCGGCACCGCCGGCGGCACCGTCTGCTACCAGGGCACGGTCGAGGGGCTGCGGGCCAGCGGCACCCTCACCGGCCGCCACCTGGACGACCGCGCGGCGCTGAAGGAGGGCGTACGCACCCCTACGGGCACGCTCGAGGTCCGTGGCGCGAGCGCGCACAACCTCAAGGACGTCGACGTCGACATCCCGCTCGGCGTGCTCTGCGTCGTCACGGGCGTCGCCGGTTCCGGCAAGAGCTCGCTCATCCACGGCTCCGTGTCCGGGCGGGAGGGCGTCGTCACCATCGACCAGGGAGCCATCGGTGGCTCGCGGCGCAGCAACCCGGCGACCTACACCGGGCTGCTCGAGCCGATCCGCAAGGCGTTCGCCAAGGCCAACGGCGTGAAGCCGGCGCTCTTCAGCGCCAACTCCGAGGGCGCCTGCCCCACCTGCAACGGCGCCGGCGTGATCTACACCGACCTCGGGATCATGGCCGGGGTGGCCACGA
>NZ_JAANNP010000183.1 GCF_011250635.1 Motilibacter deserti | reverse complement strand
CCCGCGCCGTACACCTTCGACAGACCCACCGTCCGCGCCGCAACGGTCGCGTCCACCGCAGTGGTCATCCCGGTCTCCCCACCAGCTCGTCGTGTCGGTTGCGGGCAGCCGCCCCTCGCCGCTGCCCAAGCTAGGCCCGTCCGGTGACAGCGGCGTCGTCCTCGCGACGGGTCGGGCCCTCCTCCCTGAGGGGGAGGAGGGCCCGAGCGGCGCCCCGGCGCTGTGGCCGGGCCGGGGCTACTCCGCCGTCACGGCCTGCAGCACGTCCATGCGGGCCGCGCGACGCGCCGGCCACAGGGCGGCGAGGACGCCCACGCCGGCGGCGGCGACGAGGAACACCAGCAGCGAGACGACAGGGACGGCCAGCTGGGTGATGCCGTCGTCGGCGAGCGCCTGCTGCAGGGAGGTCCCGAACGCGAGGCCGAGGACGATCCCGAGCACCGACCCGAGGACGGCGATGATGACCGACTCGGTACGTACCATCCGGCGCAGTTGACGTCGGCTCATCCCCACGGCCCGCAGCAGCCCGATCTCCCGCGTCCGCTCGGTCACCGACAGGGCGAGCGTGTTGACGATCCCGAGCACCGCGATGACCAGCGCCAGCGCGAGCAGGGCGTAGATCATGTAGAGCAGGAGGTTGATCTGCTCGCGGTTCTCGTCCTTGAACTCCTCGCGGTCGAAGACGTTGAGGTTCGGGTACGCGGCGGTGGCCGCCTCGAGCCGCGGGCCGACCTCGTCGACGCTCGCGCCGGACGCCAGCGTCACGTAGAGGAAGCTGTCGCTCCCGGTGCCGCCGAGCTGCTCCCAGGTCGCGATCGGGATCGACCACTGGCTGAGGAACTCCGCGTCCTCGAGGACCGCGCCCACGCGCAATGTCGTGCTGCGGCCGGAGGGGAGGAGCAGCTCGACGGAGTCGCCGACCCCGACGCTTGCCTTCTCGGCCGCGGGCTGGGTTGCGATGACCTCGCCGCGGCTCAGGGCGTCGGCGCTCCCACTCAAGACCGTGGCCCGCAGGGACTCGGTGAAGGCCTCGGGGTCGAGAGCGGAGACGAACGAGGTCTCCCCGTCGATCTGCGCGTTGCTGTAGCGCTCCCGCACCACGCGCTCGACGCCCTCGACCTGCCCCATCGCGGCGGCGACCTCGGGGGAGAAGGCGCCGTCGGTGCTCTGGTAGGCGATGAAGTCGGCGCGCAGCCCGCGGTCGACGAGCCGGTCGATCGACGCGTTCGCCGAGGAGGCGAGGACGCCGAACGACGTCACCAGCGTGAGCCCGATCATCAGCGCCGACGCGGTCGCAGCGGTGCGGCGCGGGTTGCGCCGGGTGTTCTCGACGCTGAGCCGGCCGACCGCCCCGCGTCGGGCGGCGGGGGCACCGAGCACCCGGAGCAGCGGCCCGCTGACCACCGGGGCGAGCGCGATCATGCCGACCAGGGTCACCAGAGCGCCGAGGCCGACCAGGGAGGCCGCGTTGCCCGCGTCGTCGGAGAGGGCGCCCGACACCAGGGCCAGGACCCCGGCCACGGTGAGCAGCCCGCCGATGATGGACCGCACGCGCAATGACGTCGAGCCGATCGCGACCCCGTCGCGCAGCGCCGCCACCGGGGCCACCCGTGCCGCGCGCCGCGCGGGGACCAGCGAGGCGACCAGCGTCACGACGACGCCGAGCACGATCGCCGTGACGACGGTGCGCGGGGCGAGGACGAGCCCCCCGCCGATCTCCAGGCCGATCGCGCCGAACAACGCGGCGAGCAGGGACGCGATCCCGGCGCCCACCGCGAGGCCGAGCACCGAGCCGACCAGGCCCACGACTGCCGCTTCGAGGAGCACGGAGCGCGTCACCTGCCCCCGGCTCGCACCGATCGCGCGCAGCATCGCCAGCTCGCGGGTGCGCTGCGCGACGATCATCGAGAAGGTGTTGAAGATGATGAACGAGCCGACGAACAGCGCGACCCCGGCGAAGGCCAGCAGCAGGTAGTTGAGGAAGCCGAGCGCCTCCTCGATGCCGGAGGCGGTCTCCTCGGCCTGCTCCTCGCGGGTGCGGACGACGTAGTCGCTGCCGATCGCGTCTGCGACGCGGTCGCGCAGCTGCTCGTCCGAGACGTCGTCCCCGTGATAGACGGCCACGGCGCTGTACGCGTCCTTGCCGAGCAGGAGCTCCTTCGCCGTCGCGTCGTCGAAGGCTGCGACCGTGGCGCCGCCCAGGCTGCCGTTGGAGCTGTAGCTGGCCACGCCGACCACGGTCATCTCGCGCTGCGGGCCTTGCGGAAGCACCAGCCCGATGCGGTCGCCGACCTTCAGGTCGCCCTTGTCCGCGGCGTACTCGTCGACGACGACCTCGCCGGCGCCCTGCGGTGCGCGCCCCTCGACGAGCTTCGCGCTCGAGCCCTCGGCGGTGTACCAGATGACGCCCGCCCCGGGCGGGCCGGCGCTGCCGATGGCCTCGCCCTCGGCGTCGAGCATGCGGACGCCCTCGACCCACAGGTCGCCGTAGGCCTCGGAGACACCGGGGACCGCGCGGACCTGCTCCACGAGGGACGGCGGGAGCGTACGCGCGCCGGCCCCGGAGTCGGCCCCGTCGAAGGCCTCCTTCGGCGAGACCGTCACGTCGGCGCTCGTCTCGGTGAAGATGTCGTCGAACGTCGCTCGCAACGTGTCGGTGAACATGAAGGAGCCGGCCACGAACGCGGTGCCGAGGATGACGGCGACGGCGGACAGGGCGAGGC
>NZ_JAANNP010000048.1:8571-13427 GCF_011250635.1 Motilibacter deserti | reverse complement strand
TGCTCGCCGCGATCGCCCTGACCCTCGTGACCGTGCTGCTCATCAAGCACGGCAAGCGGAGGTACGCCTGGGTGACCGCCGTGCCGCTCGTGTGGGACCTCGTCGTGACCATGACCGCGAGCTACCAGAAGGTCTTCTCCGACAACCCGGTGCTCGGCTACTTCGCCCAGCGCGACCGCTACCAGGACGCCCACGACGCCGGGGAGCTGCTCGCCCCCGCGAAGACGCCGGAGCAGATGGAGCAGGTCATCACCAACTCCACGCTGAACGGCGTCCTGCAAGCCCTGTTCGCGCTGCTCGTCCTCGTCGTCGTCGCCAACGCCGTCTTCGTCATCGCCCGCGCCTTGCGGACGCGCGGGCCGATCGCCACGACGGAGGAGGCGTACGCGCCGTCCTCGCTCGTGGCTCCGGCCGGGCTCTTCGCCACCGCCGAGGAGAAGCGCCTCCTCGCCGAGCAGGACCGGCTCGCCGATGCGGGTGTTCGATGAACGCCGCTTCGCTCATCGACCACGGGTCGCGGGCGTGGCGAGGCGTGGTGTGGTACCTGCGGGAGTGGAGCGGTGAGGCGCGGTGGGACCGCTACCTCGAGGACTGCCGCCGGCACGGGCACGCCCCGGTCGCGCGGCGTGAGTTCGAGCGTGGACGGGCTGCGGCCGCGGAGCGCGGCGGGCCGCGTTGCTGCTGATCTCCGAATCCGAAGCCAGCTTCCCCTGTTCTCGGGCTAGAAGCTGGCGAGCATCCGGTCCACGAGCGTCAGCAGCTGGGTGCGCCCGGCCGAGGAGAGCTTGCTGGGCGCAGCCCCCTCCACCGCCGACCGGATGCTCTGCAGGGCCGCGCGCTGCGCCTCGAGCTGCCCGCGCAGCTGCGCGGTCTCCGCGGTGTCCACCAGGTCCTCGAGGTCCCGGCGCAGGCTCCCCACCACGCCGCCGGCTGCGACGACGTCGGCCAGATCGACGGAGAAGTAGCGCACCGAGACTCCGGAGACCACGGCGTACGGCTGCGGCGGCGACAGCGGCGGGTTCCCGGCGAACACGATCGGCCGGAACGGCACGGGATTGACGATGGACGGGATCGGCTGGCCGGACGGCCGGAGCCGGGCGGGGACCACCTGGACCGCGGGGCTCACGGCGCCGAAGCAGTAGCCGCGGGCCCGGACGCCGTCGATGACCTGCGGCAGCGCCTCCTGCACAGCCGTCCCGGCCGGGGTGTCGATCGGCCCGTCGTGCATCAGCAGGATGCGGCCGTCCGCGAGGCTGTTGAGGATCGCGTCCCTGATCGTGGCGGCCGGGGTTGTCGGCTGGAAGTCGTTGCCGCCGGCGTTGGCACCGACGTTCACGTATCCGAGTTCGGCGATGACCGCGCGGGAGGTGGCGCTCGAGCCGCCGAAGGGGGCGCGCACGCCGCGGAACGGCAGCGCACCGACCTCGCGCAGGACCTGGTCGGCCGCGAGGATCTCGCGACGTACGTCGGCCGCCGACAGCTGCCCCAGGTTGTCGTGGCGGTAGGTGTGGTTGAGGACCGTGTGCCCCTCCCGCACCTCGAAGCGGGCGATGTGCGGGTTGGCCGCCACGCGCATGCCGATGTCGAGGAAGGTCGCCGGCACGAGCTTCTCGCGCAGGGTGCGGAGCGTCTGGGGGCGGAAGTACGAGGGGCCGTCGTCGAACGACAGCGCCACCGTGCCGCTCGGGCAGCTCTCGTCGACCGCCTGCGCCGGCGCCGGGGCCGCGAGCAGCCCTCCGACCGCCAAGGTGCAGGCCAGGGCCACGCCGTGCTTCCTCATCGAAGCCTCCGCGTCGGGGATGCGCACCCGGGGGCGAACGCGCGCGAGCACGTCGGGGCGAGCGCCGGGAACCCTAGATTCGCCACAGAGGTTCGTCAACTGTCCAGATCTGGACGAACCCGCTCTCCTCGGACAGTGGCTCCGGCCCGCGCGACACCGTGGGCGCCTGCCCGATTGGGGGGAAGCCGCAGACGCAGCGCGCACACGCAGGCAGGATGAGGGCCGAACCGCCGCACGACTTGCAGAGCTCGAGGGAGAGCACTCCATGGCACCCCGTACGACCTCGACCCGCCCACGCCCGGCCGCGCCTCAGGCACAGCCGCAGCGCAGCAACGCCCCGCGCGCCACGTTCGTGGTCATCCTGGCAGCCCTGGTCGTCGCGTTGAGCGGCTGGATCGGCTACACCGTCGGCAAGCCCGACGGGCCGGAGAAGGGCTCGATCGAGGCGATCGCCGCCGAGTTGGGCGCGGAGCAGAAGAAGCAGGCGGCCGAGCAGGCCTCGCAGCTGCTCGAGACGGTGAAGTCTGCGCAGCAGGCCTACCTCCCCATGCTGCGGGACATCGCGGCCGTGCTCCCGGTCGGGGGCGGGCAGCCGACGTTCCCGGCGGCCAGCGAGGTGGCCGGGTGGCAGCAGCAGGCCGCGAAGCTCGCGGACGGCTTCGCAGCGGAGCCGAACGGGACCACGGGCTACAACGTCGCGTACGAGGCTTTCTCCGGCGCCTCGAAGCAGTTCGACCTCGCCCTGCGCACCTTCTCGGCCGCAGTGGACGCCGATCCGCCGGCCCGGGACGAGCTGGCCGCCATGGCGGCCGAGCAGCGCGACGCCGCGGCACGGCTGTGGTCCGCCGGCGCCCAGCAGCTGGACCTGGTGACCATCGACGCCGGGCTCGGGCACCAGCACTTCTATCTGCCGGCCAGCGGTTCGGAGGCCGACATCCCGCAGGAGATGCGAGAGGTCGACGCGGGGACGGGCGGCAAGTAGGCGCCCGCCCCTGTCTCGCGGGCGGCGCGAGCGGCTGCGCGTCGGAGTAGTGCCGGAACCGCTCCGGCTTTAGTAGCGTCTGTCCCAGAGCACCTCGGCGCGCGCCCCACGCGGGCCGACGGTTTGGGAGGTCGCTGGTGGTGTACGGCTCCGGAGGGTGGCCGTCGGTGGGAGCCGACGCGGCGACTCCAGCCGACTCTGCCCTGGTGCGGCGCAGCAACCTCTCGCTGGTCCTGCGCCGGTTCCGCGACGAGGGGCCGCGCACGCGGGCGCGGGTCGCCGACGAGACCGGCCTCAACAAGGCGACGGTCTCCAGCCTCGTGGCCGAGCTCGTCGACCGCGGCCTGCTGCGCGAGGGGCAGATCGAGCGGCTCGGCGCGGTCGGCCGCCCCGGCCAGGTCATCGAGCTCGACGGCCGCCGGGTCTGCGGCATCGGCATCGAGGTCAACGTCGACTACGTGACCGCACTGATCGTCGACCTGGGCGGGCGGGTCGTGGCCGACGAGCGGCTCCCCCTCGACGTGCCCGCCCTGCGCCCCGACGCCGTGCTCGACGCGACGGCGGACCTGGTCGCGCGGGCGGTGTCCGCAGCGCACCGGGCCGGCAGCACCCCCGCGGGCGTCACGGTCGCGGTGCCGGCCCTGGTCGACGTGGGGACCGGCACCCTGCGCTTCGCACCCAACTTCGGCTGGCGTGACATGCCGGTGGCGCGCGCCCTGGCCGAGCGTCTCGGCGAGCCGCCCTATCCGATCCGCGTCGACAACGACGCGAACCTCTCCGCCCTGGCCGAGCACGTCGCGGGCGCAGGTGCCGGGGTGCGCAACCTCGTCTACCTCACCGGCGAGGTCGGTGTGGGGGCCGGCGTCATCAGCGAGGGCCGGCTGCTGCGCGGCAGCGCCGGGCTCAGCGGCGAGGTGGGGCACATGCCCCTCGGTGCGGGCACCGAGCTGTGCGGGTGCGGCCGCCGCGGCTGTTGGGAGACGACGGTCGGACTGGGCGCGCTGCTGCGCATGGCGGCGGACCCGAAGGACCCCGTACGCGACCCCGCCCGCGACGTCGAGGACCGGCTCACCGAGCTGCGCCGCCGCGCCGAGGAGGGCCACGAGCGCACGCTGACGGCGTTGCGCCAGATCGGCACGGACCTCGGCACCGGGGCGTCCGTGCTCGTCAACCTCTTCGACCCCGAGCTGATCATGCTGGGCGGCTACTTCGCCATGCTCGGCGACTTCTTCCTCGCGGACATGACCGAGAGCCTGCGGACGCGGATCGTCGACCCGAACGCGACCCGGTGCGAGGTCGTGCTGTCGACGCTCGGGTTCTCGGCGGCGGCCCGCGGTGGGGCGCACGTCGCGCTCGAGGGCGTGCTCGCCGACCCGACGACGGTCCCGCCTGCCGTGCCGGAGGGGTCCGAGCGCTCGTCCTCGCTGGTCTGAGCCGAGACCCTCCCGATCCGTCAGATCGGGCCGCTCCAGGCCGGCGTCACGACGAGCCAGTAACCACGTTCTGTCCGATATTGCCCCCGTTGCAGAGGACGGTCGGCCGCTCTTAGGTCTCGATCCGATCGGATCCCTTGACGCGGTGCGCCGGGACACGCTTTATTCGCTGCCGCCACCAACTAAGTGGCTGCGACCACCAGAACCATCTCCACGCCGACCGGACGCCCGTCCGGCAGGCAAGGCCGACTCCGTACGCCCGAGAGCGCCCTACGGCGCGACTTCGGCGTGCCCGCCATCGGCCGCAGCACCGCGCAGCGTCGACGCAGAGGTCGACCCGCAGCAGAGGGAGCAGTGCATGAGACAAGTCCTACGTCGCCTGGTCACGGCGGCTATCGGCACCGCGATGGCCGTGCCGGCCGTGGGAGCGGTCACCACCGCTTCCGCGCTCACCTCGCCGGCGGCCGCCGCCGACGAGTACAAGGTCCTCGTGGTCGGCAAGACGCTGGGCTTCCGCCACTCCAGCATCGACGAGGGCACGCGCGCGGTCATCGCGCTCGGCCGCTCCAACGGCTTCACGGTCGACGTGTTCGACCCCGCGCAGACCGCCGCGTCGATCCCGGGCGGCACCAAGCTCGAGACGACGCCGTTCACCACCGCG
>NZ_JAANNP010000048.1:4556-8499 GCF_011250635.1 Motilibacter deserti | reverse complement strand
ATGCACACGGTGCCGTGGTACGGCCAGCTCACCGGCGGCGGGGCGCGCTTCGTCAGCCACCCGAACGGCACGACCCCGGTGCAGGTCCGCACCGAGGACCAGACGCACCCGTCCACCGAGGGCCTGCCGGCGCTGTGGTCGCGAACGGACGAGCTCTACAACTTCAACGTCAACCCCCGGCCCAGCGTGCACGTGCTGCAGACGCTGACCGAGGCGACGTACGTCAACAACGCTCAGGCCATGGGCGCGGACCACCCGATCTCGTGGTGTCAGAACTTCGAGGGCGGCCGGTCCTTCTACCAGGGCATGGGCCACACCGAGGTCTCCTACACGGACCCGCGCTTCCTCAAGAACATCCTCGGCGGCATCGAGTGGACCGCCGGCGTGGCCGAGGGCAACTGCACCTCGTTCCGCGAGCTCACCGACCGCATCGCCGCCGCCACCTCGGCGGGCGACCTCGGCAGCGCGGCCTCGGCGAGCATCTCCGACCGGCTGAGCCGGGCGCGCACCGCCTACACGAACGGCTCGGAGGACCAGGCGATCGCCTTCCTCGAGCAGTTCATCGCTCGCGCCACCAACCAGATCAAGGGCGACGCGGACGACATCGCGCTGCGCAACGAGCTCATCGACATGGCGCGCGACCTGATCGGGACGCTGCAGGCGCGCAACGCCACCGAGTTCAAGGTCCTCGCCTTCGCCAAGCAGGCGGGCGCGAAGTACCCCGGCACCCTGTCCGCCGGCCAGGAGGCGCTGACCGCGCTCGGCACCCAGGTCGGGTTCGAGGTCGACGTCACGCAGGACGCGGGACGCTTCACCGCCGAGGGTCTCGAGGAGTACGACGCCGTCGTCTTCCTCAACACCTCCGGTGACGTCCTCGACGACGCCCAGCAGGCGGCGTTCGAGGCCTACATCCGCGCCGGCGGCGGCTTCGTCGGTGTCGGCTCCGCGGTCGAGACCGAGACCGACTGGCAGTTCTTCACGAACCTGCTGGGCACCCGCGCCAGCGGGATGACCCCGTCCGGTCCGGGCGTCGTCAAGGCCGTGGACCGCATCCACCCCGCCTCCGCGGGTCTGCCGGAGCGCTGGAACCACAGCCTGGGCACCACGACCAACGTCGGCCAGACCGGCGTCAAGTGGAACGAGGCCTGGTACAACTTCGCGGCCAACGTCCGGGGCAAGCAGCACGTGCTCGCCACCCTCGACGAGTCCACGCTGACCGCCGGTGGCGGGACCATGGGCATCGACCACCCGATCATGTGGTGCCAGGACTTCCAGGGCGGGCGCTCGCTCTACACGGGCCTCGGCCTGAGCGCCGCCGCCTACTCCAACCAGTTCTTCCGCAGCTCTCTCGCCGGCGCCCTCTCCTGGGCGACGGGCGGGCTGGGTGACTGCGGCGCCACCGTGGTCTCCAACTTCACCCAGACGGTGCTGGCGAGCAACCAGAACGACACCACCCAGCTCGGCGAGCCCGTCGGCTTCAACGTGCTGCCCGACGGCCGCGTCGTGCAGACCTCCCGTGAGGGCCGGGTCCGCCTGATCGACCCGAAGGCCGGAACCAACACGGTCATCGCGAACATCCCGCAGTACACCGTCAACGAGGACGGCATGTACGGCCCAGCGGTCGACAACGACTTCGCCAACAACAAGTGGGTCTACCTCTACTACGCCCCCGTCCAGATGGAGGGCGTCTCCGAGATCACCGGCAAGCCCTTCGGCGACCCGGCCACCGGTCAGACGCCGGCTGGCGCTGCGCCCAACACCGCCGCCTCGCGGGACGCGTGGGACGTGTGGCAGGGCTACTTCCAGCTCAGCCGCTTCAAGCTCGTCGAGGCCTCCGGCGGCAATGCTGCTCGCCTCGACACCGCGTCCGAGCAGAAGATCATGAAGGTCGAGGTCAACCGCGGGGCGTGCTGCCACGTCGCCGGCGACATCGACTTCGACTCGCAGAACAACCTCTGGCTCGTGACGGGTGACGACACCCCCGCGGGCGCCGGCAACTCCGGCGGCTTCGGCCCGTTCAACGACATGAAGACGAACGAGACGCAGACGGTCCGCTCGCTGAACGCTTCCGGCGGCACCTTCACCATCACGTTCAACGGCCAGACCACGGCGCCGATCGCCTACAACGCCAACGCCGCCGCGGTCACCTCTGCGCTCGAGGCGCTCAGCAACGTCGAGCCGGGTGACGTCGTCGTCTCGGGCAACAACGCGAGCACCGGCAACATCTCGGTCAACTTCCGGGGCCAGTACTCCATGACGAACGTCGCGCAGCTCACGACGGACGCCACCGCGCTGACCACGACGGGCACAACGGCCGCGACGGCCCCGGTGGGAACGTCGCAAGAGGGCAACCACTTCAACGCCCCCTTCACCGACGCCCGTCGCTCCTCGCTGAACACCAACGACCTGCGCGGCAAGGTGCTGCGCATCAAGGTCAACGAGAACGGCAGCTACACCTCGCCGGCCGACAACCTCTTCCCCGAGGCGGCCGACACGACCAACCAGACCCGTCCCGAGATCTACGCGATGGGCTTCCGCAACCCGTTCCGCATCACGCTGGACAAGTTCGACGTCGCCTACGTGACGGACTACTCGCCCGACTCCCAGACCCCGCAGAACTTCCGCGGGCCGGCGGGCACCGGACGCGTCGAGGTCGTGCGCGCGCCGGCGAACTACGGCTGGCCGCTCTGCTACCGCACCGACCTGCCGTACTACCAGTGGAACTTCAACACCTCCACGCCGCTGCAGGACCCGCCGCAGACGCACAACTGCGGCCGCACGACGCAGGGCCCGGACAACACGTCCATCTGGAACACCGGCCGGGTCACCACGCCGCGCATCACCAACCCGCAGATCTGGTACTCGTACCAGGACAACAACCCGGCGAACCCGCTCGGGACCCCGTGCTTCGCCTACTACAACGGCTCCGGCACGGCCCGCTGCCCGCAGCTCTTCCCCGAGCTGGGCACCGGCGGCGTCGGCCCGCAGGGCACGGCTCCCTACAACTACGACCCCGACCTCGCCAGCCCGACGAAGTTCCCGGAGTACTTCGACAAGAAGTTCTTCATCGGCGAGTTCACGCGCGACTGGCTGCGTGAGGTCAGCCTCGATTCCTCGGGCAATGTGCTGAAGATCAACAACTCGCTGCCGTGTGGCGAGACGACGAGCCCGACGCAGCCGTTCGTCTGTGACGGCGACATGGACATGGAGTTCGGGCCGGACGGCGCCCTCTACCTCATGACCTACGGCGACGGCTACTTCCGGGCCAACCCGGACGCGAAGCTCGTCCGCTTCGAGTACAAGGGCGCGCAGGCCCCGACGGCTGTCGCGTCGGCCACGCCGTCCTCCGGCGTCGCCCCGCTCACGGTCCAGTTCTCCAGCGCCGGCTCCACGGAGCCGACCGGCGGCGTCCTGACCTACGCGTGGGACTTCGACGGCAACGGCACGAGGGACTCCACCGAGGCCAACCCGACGTTCACGTACACGACGAACGGCACCCGCACGGCCCGCCTGACCGTGACCAACGCAGCCGGCGAGAGCGGCTCGACGACGGTCACGGTGACCGTCGGCAACACGGCGCCCACCGTGACGGTGACCACGCCCACGAACGGCGGCTTCTTCAGCTTCGGTGACCGCGTCGCCTGGTCGGTCACGGTGACCGACCCGCAGGACGGCGCCATCGACTGCAGCCGTGTCCAGGTGACCTTCGTGCTCGGACACGACACCCACGGCCACGGTGAGGGCTCGTTCACCGGCTGCTCCGGCGTCTACCAGACGACCGCGGCGCAGGCCGACCACGCCGGTGGGCACCTCTACGGAGCGTTCAGCGCGTCCTACACCGACAACGGCGGCCTCACCGGCATCGGCCAGGTCGCGATCCAGCAGCGCTTCCAGGAGGCCGAGGCCTGGCAGGCCTTCGGGACCCAGGTGACGGTCGCCACCG
>NZ_JAANNP010000048.1:3446-4530 GCF_011250635.1 Motilibacter deserti | reverse complement strand
CGCTCAACTTCGCCAACATGACTGCGGTCGACCTGCGGGTCTCCGGCGGCTCCGCGGCGCTGGCCGGGACCGTCCGAGCCAACATCGAGGTCCGTCTCGGCTCGCCGACCGGCACCCTGGCGGCGACCCTGCCGGTGCTTAACGCGCCGAACGGGAACTACAACACCCAGCGCGTCGCGCTGCCGGCGAGCCTCACCGGCGCCGGGGCCCAGCAGGTCTACCTCGTCTTCCGGGCGACCGGGGCGGCGGGGCAGCCGACGGGGAACCTGTTCAACCTCAACTGGATGTCGTTCGTCGGCCAAGGGGTGACCACTCCGTAGCCGTCCGACGCCAGCCCGACGAGGCCCCCTCCACACGGAGGGGGCCTCGTCGCGTTGTCGAGGGCCGCGGGATCGACCCGGTGCACCACCTCGACCCGTCCGCGCTATCCGTTGCCCTGGTGTTCTGTTGCTCGGGCTGATTGTTGCTTGTGTTCACCGGTTCTCTTGCCTCAACGACCGATATCGATGTCAGTTCGACCCATCACTCCAACGAAATCATCACGGCTGCTGCGGGCTATTGACGGAAGCGTGCCCGGTGCGTTTGATTCGGCTGACGTCCCGGCCTAAAGGCCGGGCGGTCAGACCGGAAGTGTTCCGGTCCGGCGGCGTGCCGCCGGACCGGTGACTTCTGCTTGCTCGGATCCGGACCGGAGCCAGCTCGGCTTCGCTTGGGGGAGGGCCCGGCAAGCACCACGCGCAGCGTCGACACAGAGGTCGACCCGCAGCAGAGGGGGCAGTGCATGAGACAAGTTGTCCGTCGCCTGATCACGGCGACGGTCGGCACGGCGATGGCCGTGCCGGCAGTGGGAGCAGTGACCGCCGCATCGGCGATGACTTCCCCGGCGATCGCCGCCGACGAGTACAAGGTCCTCGTGGTCGGCAAGACGCTGGGCTTCCGCCACTCCAGCATCGACGAGGGCACGCGCGCGGTCATCGCGCTCGGCCGGTCCAACGGCTTCACCGTCGACGTGTTCGACCCGCAGCAGACCGCAGCTTCCGTGCCGGGCGCCACCAAGCTCGAGACGACGCCTTTCACGACGGCC
>NZ_JAANNP010000048.1:0-3374 GCF_011250635.1 Motilibacter deserti | reverse complement strand
ATGCACACGGTGCCGTGGTACGGCCAGCTCACCGGCGGCGGCGCCCGCTTCGTCAGCCACCCGCCGGGCACGACGCCGGTGCAGGTGCGCACGGAAGACCTGACGCACCCGTCGACGCAGCACCTGCCGGCGGTCTGGGCCCGCACGGACGAGCTCTACAACTTCAACGTCAACCCCCGGCCCAGCGTGCACGTGCTGCAGACGCTGACCGAGGCGACGTACGTCAACAACAACCAGCGGATGGGCAACGACCACCCCATCTCGTGGTGTCAGAACTTCGAGGGCGGCCGGTCCTTCTACCAGGGCATGGGCCACACCGAGGCCTCCTACGAGGACCCGCGCTTCCTCAAGAACATCCTCGGTGGCATCGAGTGGACCGCGGGCGTCGCGGAGGGCAGCTGCACGTCCTTCCGCGAGCTCACGGACCGCGTCAACGCGGCGACGACCTCCGGTGACCTCGGCAGCGCTGCCTCGGCCAGCATCTCCGACCGGCTGAGCCGGGCGCGCACCGCCTACACCGAGGGCTCCGAGGCCCGCGCGATCGCCTTCCTCGAGCAGTTCATCGCTCGTGCGGAGAACCAGATCAAGGGCGACGCGGACGACATCGCGCTGCGCAACGAGCTGATCGACATGGCGCGCGACCTGATCGGGACGCTGCAGTCGCGCGACGCCACGGAGTTCAAGGTCCTCGCGTTCACGAAGCAGGCGGGCGCCAAGTACCCCGGCACCTCGTCGGCCGGCCAGGAGGCGCTGACCACGCTCGGCACCCAGCTCGGGTTCGAGGTCGACGTCACGCAGGACGCGCGGCGCTTCACCGGCGAGGGCCTCGAGCCGTACGACGCGGTGGTCTTCCTCAACACCTCCGGTGACGTGCTCGACGACGCCCAGCAGGCAGCGTTCGAGGCGTTCATCCGCGCCGGAGGCGGCTTCGTCGGCGTCGGCTCGGCCATCGAGACGGAGACCGACTGGCAGTTCTTCACGAACCTGCTCGGCACCCGCGCCACGGGCACCACGCCGGCCGGCCCGGGCGTCGTCAAGGCCGTGGACCGCGTCCACCCGGCGTCGGCCGGCCTGCCGGAGCGCTGGAACCACTCCGCGGGCAATGCCGGCCAGAGCGGCACCCAGTGGTCCGAGGCCTGGTACAACTTCGCGGCCAACGTCCGGGGCAAGCAGCACGTCCTGGCGACGCTCGACGAGTCCACCCTGACCGCCGGCGGCGGCACGATGGGGATCGACCACCCGATCATGTGGTGCCAGGACTTCCAGGGCGGCCGCTCGCTCTACACCGGCCTCGGCCTCTCCTCCGGCGCCTACGCGAACCAGTTCTTCGTCAGCTCGCTCGGCGGTGCGCTCTCCTGGGCGACCGGCGGGCTCGGTGACTGCGGCGCCACGGTCGTGTCCAACTACACCCAGACCGTGCTCGCCAGCAACCAGAACGACACCACCCAGCTCGGCGAGCCGATCGGCTTCGACGTGCTGCCCGACGGCCGGGTCATCGAGACCTCCCGCGAGGGCCGGGTCCGCCTGATCGACCCCAAGGCCGGCACCAACACCGTCATCGCGAACATCCCGCAGTACACCGTCAACGAGGACGGCATGTACGGCCCCGAGGTGGACAACAACTTCGCCCAGAACAAGTGGGTCTACCTCTACTACGCGCCCGTCCAGATGGAGGGCGTCTCCGAGATCACCGGCAAGCCCTTCGGTGACCCGGCCACCGGCCGCACCCCGGCTGGCGCTGCGCCCAACACAGCCGCCTCCCGCGACGCGTGGGACGTGTGGCAGGGCTACTTCCAGCTCAGCCGCTTCAAGCTCGTCGAGGCGAGCGGGAGCACCCCGGCCAGCCTGGACCTGGCGAGCGAGCAGAAGATCATGAAGGTCGAGGTCAACCGCGGGGCGTGCTGCCACGTCGCCGGCGACATCGACTTCGACTCCCAGAACAACCTCTGGCTCGTGACCGGTGACGACACCCCCGCGGGTGGCGGCAACTCCGGCGGCTTCGGCCCGTTCAACGACATGAAGACGAACGAGACGCAGACGGTCCGCTCGCTGAACGCGACCGGTGGCACGTTCACCATCACGTTCAACGGCCAGACCACCGCTCCGATCGCCTACAACGCCAACGCTGCGGCCGTCACGACCGCGCTCGAGGCGCTGAGCAACGTCGAGCCGGGCGACGTCGTCGTCACGGGCGGCAACGCCAGCACGGGCAACATCACGATCAACTTCCGTGGCCAGTACACGATGACGGACGTCCCGCAGATCACGGCGGACGCCACCGCGCTGACGACGACCGGCACCACCGCTCCGACGGCTCCGGTCGCCACCTCGCAGCAGGGCAACTGGTTCCAGGCGCCGTTCGTCGACGCCCGTCGCTCCTCGCTCAACACCAACGACCTGCGCGGCAAGGCGCTTCGCATCAAGGTCAACGAGGACGGCAGCTACACCAGCCCCGCCGGGAACCTCTTCCCCGAGGCCGCGGACACGACGAACCAGACCCGTCCCGAGATCTACGCGATGGGCTTCCGCAACCCGTTCCGCATCACGCTGGACAAGTTCGACGTCGCCTACATCACCGACTACTCGCCTGACTCCCAGGTCCCGGAGAACTTCCGTGGCCCGGCGGGCACGGGTCGTGTCGAGGTCGTGCGTGCGCCGGCGAACTACGGCTGGCCGGTCTGCTACCGGACCGACCTGCCCTACTACCGCTGGAACTTCAACACGTCCACGCCGCTGGACAACCCGCCGCAGCCGTTCGCGTGTGGTGGCACCAACCCGGCCGCCACGGCCGGCCCGCCGAACGAGTCCATCTGGAACACCGGCCGCACCCAGACGCCGCGCATCACGAACCCGACGATCTGGTACTCGTACCAGGACAACAACGCGGCCAACCCGCTGGGCACGCCCTGCCTCGCGTACTACAACGGCTCGGGTACGACCCGCTGCCCGCAGCTCTTCCCCGAGCTGGGCACGGGTGGCGTCGGCCCGCAGGGCGCGGCTCCGTACAACTACGACCCCGACCTCGCCAGCCCGACGAAGTTCCCGGAGTACTTCGACCGGAAGTTCTTCTTCGGCGAGTTCACCCGTGACTGGATGCGCGAGGTGTCGCTCGACTCCGCGGGCAACGTGTTGAAGATCAACAACACGATCCCGTGCGGTGAGACCCCCAACCCGAACCAGCCGTTCTTCTGCGACAGCGTCATGGACATGGAGTTCGGTCCCGACGGCGCGCTGTACGTCCTGACCTACGGCGACGGGTTCTTCCGGGCCAACCCGGACGCGAAGCTCGTGCGGTTCGAGTACAAGGGCGCGCAGGCCCCAACGGCTGTTGCTTCGGCCACGCCGTCCTCCGGCGTCGCCCCGCTCACGGTCCA
>NZ_JAANNP010000027.1 GCF_011250635.1 Motilibacter deserti | reverse complement strand
GTGCCGTCGAGCTCGCCCACCACGCTCAGCCGGGCCGTCCCGCCATGTGCCGCGAGGATCGCGCTTGCCGCCATCGTCCCCACCTCCTACCCGCTTCGCGCCCGTGTCGGGCATCTGTCGGAGCCGCATCGGCACCGCTGTGATGCCGCCGCTTCGCCGCTGTCCCGGGACCTGCTACCCGGCGACCGAAATGCTTACGCACCGCGACTGATTTGTCACTGACGTCATCCGTCCGGGTGAGCCACGACTGATCGAAATGACCGCTCTGGTGAGGCTCGGGCGAATCTGCGGATGTGCTCCGGGGCGTACTCGGGGGTGTACTCGGGGGCCGGTCCGGGGGAAGGATCAGTCATGACCAGCGGTACGCCCACCGGCGCGGTCTCCGCGTCCTCGCCCTTCCCGCCCATCGCCGACTACGGATTCCTGTCCGACGGAGAGGTGACCGCGCTCGTCGCCCCCGGCGGCAGCGTCGAGTGGATGGGCGTCCCGCGCATGGACTCCCCGAGCGTCTTCGGGGCCATCCTCGGCCGGCACGCCGGGAAGTTCCGCATCGCGCCGGCCGACCGCCGCGTACCCGACTCCCGGCGTTATCTGCCCGGCACGATGATCCTCGAGACGAGCTGGGGGACGGCGACCGGCTGGCTCATCGTCCGCGACGTGCTCCTCATGGGTCCGTGGCGGCACCAGAAGCACCGGTCCGACACCCACCAGCGGCCCCCGACGGACTACGACGCGGAGAACGTCCTGCTCCGCACGATCCGCTGCGCCTCCGGCGAGGTCCAGGTCGTCATGGACTGCGAGCCGATCCCGGACTACGGGCTCCACCACGTGCGCTGGGACTACACGGGCGAGAGCTACACCCAGGGGGTCGCGCGCGCCCCGGGCAGCGACGTCGAGCTGACCCTGACCTCGGACATGAACCTCGGGTTCGAGGGCGGCCGCGCGACGGCACGCACCCTGCTCAAGGAGGGGGAGCAGCGGTTCGTCGCGCTCTCCTGGGGCGACGCGGACCCGCCCCGCACGTTCGCCGACGCGTACTCCCGGCTGACCTGGACCGCCCACCACTGGCAGCACTGGCTCGCCCGCGGCAGCTTCCCCGACCACCCGTGGCGCAGCTACCTCCAGCGCAGCGCGCTGACGCTCAAGGGCCTGACGTACGCCCCCACCGGCGCGATCATCGCGGCCGCGACGACGTCGCTGCCCGAGACGCCGCAGGGCAACCGCAACTACGACTACCGCTACACGTGGGTGCGCGACTCGACCTTCGCGCTGTGGGGGCTCTACACCCTCGGCTTCGACTGGGAGGCGATCGACTTCTTCGCCTTCGTCATGGACGTGTCCGAGCGTGACGGCGAACTGCAGATCATGTACGGCATCGGCGGCGAGAAAGAGCTCGAGGAATACACCCTCGATCATCTTCCCGGGTACGACGGCGCCCGCCCGGTGCGCGTCGGCAACGCCGCGCACGACCAGCGCCAGCACGACGTCTGGGGCGCGGTGCTCGACTCGGTCTACCTGCACAACAAGGTCCACCACCACCTCGACGAGCGGGTGTGGCCGCTGCTGCAGAGCCTCACCAAGGCCGCGCTCACCCATTGGCGCGAGCCCGACGCGGGGATCTGGGAGGTACGCGGCCCGCTGCAGCACTTCACCTCCTCCAAGATCATGTGCTGGGTCGCGCTCGACCGCGGTGCCCGGCTCGCCCGGATGCTCGGCGAGACCACGCAGGCCGTCGAGTGGGAGCGCGCCGCCGAGGAGATCCGCCAGGACGTGCTCGAGCACGCGGTCGACGAGCGCGGCGTGCTGACCCAGGCGTACGGCAGCAACGCCCTCGACGCCTCGGTGCTCCTCGCGCCGCTGGTCCGCTTCCTGCCGCCGGACGACCCGCGCATCAAGGCGACCGTGCTCGCCATCGCCGACGAGCTGACGGCGGACGACCTGGTGCTGCGCTACCGCGTCGAGGAGACCGACGACGGCTTCACCGGGGAGGAGGGCACGTTCACGATCTGCTCGTTCTGGCTCGTGTCGGCCCTCGTCGAGATCGGCGAGGTCTCCCGGGCGCGCCAGCTCTGCGAGAAGCTGCTGTCCCTCGCCGGGCCGCTGCAGCTCTACGCCGAGGAGATCGACCCGCACACGGGCAAGCACCTCGGCAACTTCCCGCAGGCGTTCACCCACCTGGCGCTGATCAACGCGGTCATGCACGTGATCCGGGCCGAGACGGGGGCGACGGCGTAGCCGGGTCGGGGGAGCCGGCTAGTCGCCCGTCGCGCCGTCGATCCGCTCGCGCAGCAGGTCGGCGTGGCCGTTGTGGCGGGCGTATTCCTCCACCATGTGCGTCACGATCCAGCGCAGCGTGAACGATCCTTCTCGTCCCGCACTCCGCTGGTCGAGGCCGCTGCTGTCGGCGACGACCTGCCGGGAGTAGTCGCACTCCGCGCGCCAGCGGGCGAGGTCCGTGGCCGCGTCGCCGGTCCCGACGTCGTCGAACTCGCCGTCTCGGTTGGCCTCGGAGTAGTAGACGGCGACGTCGGGCGCGCCGCCCATGGTGACGCGGAACCAGCCGCGCTCCACCTCGTACAGATGGCGCACCAGGCCCAGCAGGCTCAGGCTCGACGGCGGCACCGACCGGGTCTTGAGCTGCTCGTCGGTCAGCCCCGAGCACTTCAGCTCGAGCGTCGCCCGGTGGTAGTCGAGCCACCCGGTGAGCATCTCCAGCTCACCGGCGTCGGGGGAGGGCTCCTGGCGTTGCACGTCGGTCATGGGCGGATGGTGGCGTGGGGGTGGGCGCGGGCGCCAGTGGGTTGTGAAGTGGCGACTTGCGGGGCGTTGTCGTCACCACGGCCGAGCTGTGGCTCCGCCTTCGTGGCAACGACTCGGCCGTGGTCAGGTAGCGCGGTTGCGACGAGCGCGTGCCAGCGCCGCGTCAATCTTGCGGCGGAGCGTTGCGGGGTCGTGCGCGTCCCGCCAGCCGAACCGTACGACCGGCCATCCGGCGTCCTCCAGGTCCTCCTGGCGCAGCTTCTCCGCCACGAGCACGGCGGAGGGGTCGCGGCCGCGCAGCATGGCCGGGTCGGTGTACTTCGCCTTGCCGTCGAACTCCCCGATGACGATCCCGTCGATGACGAAGTCGACCCGGTACACGCGCCCGCTCAGTCCCGACACCCGCACCTGCAGGTCCACCGCGTACCCGAGCTCAACGATCCGGACGCGGCCGAGGGACTCGCCCGGAGACTCGGAACGAGGATCGGCGGAGTCGAGCGTGCGGCGAGCGGCGGCGGTGCCTGGCCATCGCTGCATCCATTCGAGCACTGCCGCGACCTCCGCCCGGGAGACCTTCCCCGACGCGAGTGCGGCGTCGGCCACCACGACTGCCTCCTCCAAGGGCAGCCGACGCGCGACGTCGACTACGGTCCGGGCCAGCGCCGTACGGCTAACCCCGTGGGCGGCGGTGTCCCGGTGCTCCACAGGCAGTGGCGCGACGTGGAGCCGGTAGCCCCTGCGTGCGAGATGGGCACCGGTGTCGGTGGTGAGGTCCACACCTTCTGGCAGCCGGAGGAGCGGCAGCCCGTGCAGCACCGCGGCGGAGGCGTGGCTCGCGCACGCACCGGGACGCGTCGTGAGCAGCGCACCGGCGACCCGGAGCCCGAACAATGCATGCTCGTCGGCCGACTCCACGACTGCACGCTCTGCATAGGCGCCCTTGCTCACGCTCTGCCACTCACCGCGCCGTCGCTCGCGTTGCACCTCCTGCTGCGTGTAGCCGGCCCGTAGCGCGTCGCCGGTTGAGAAGACGTTGCCCTGACGGGCCGCGATGCCGCGCAATCGTGGTGTCACGGGAGCAGCGTCCGTGAACGGCGAAGGCGCCGAAGGGGAGCGGGTCGAGACTGTGGGCCCGTCCGCTCCACTCACCGGGCTGTGGACGACCGACGGGCCGTGGTGGCCACTCAAGCCGAGCCACGGCTCGGCCGTGGTGATCTCGGCTCCGCCGTGGCCGGCCCCCACCCGCCCTACCGCGACGCGCGCACCCGCCGCACCTTGCGCACGACCCCCGCGCCCACGAGCAGCACGACGGCCACGATGACGACGGCGTCGATCACGTCGGTCCACCGCGAGACCTCGTGCCAGCGCGAGCCGAGCGCGTAGCCCACGCCCACGAGCAGCGCGTTCCAGACCGCGCTCCCGATGAGCGTGAGCACGCTGAACCGCACGACCGGCATGCGCGCCGTACCGGCCGGGACCGAGACCAGGCTGCGAACGCCGGGAACCAGCCGGCCGAACAGCACGCTGGCCGAGCCGTGGCGCTCGAACCACTTGACCGAGCGGTCGACGTCCTCGGCCTCGGTGAGGGGCACCCGGGCGAGGACGCGGCGCGCCCGCTCGGGCCCGAGGCCGCGGGCGAGGGCGTACAGGACGAGCGACCCGACGAGGGAGCCGATCGTGGCCGCGACGACGACGGCGACCAGGCCGAACTCGCCGCGCGAGGCCAGGAAACCGGCCAGCGGCAGGACGACCTCGCTGGGGACGGGGGGCACGACGGTCTCGAGCGCGGTGAGCAGGCCGATGCCGACCGGGCCCGCGGCGGAGATGATCTCCCCGGCCCAGCCGGTGATCCCGCCCCCGAGCTCGGCGGCGGGGTTCGCGGCGCCGGAGGCGGAGCTCGCGAGGGGATCGAAGGCGGCCCGTCGGGCCGGGACGGTCACGGTCGCGGCGTACATCTCGACATCCTCCCCTGCCCCGGGGAGGGGCACGATCTCTAGGCTCTCGATGTGAGCAACGCAGCAGCGGACCAGTCGCGTCACGGGCCCCGGCTCAAGGCGTCGGTGAGCAGCCTCCCGGCGTACGTCCCGGGCCGGCCCGCGACGGCACCGGACGGGCGCCCGGCCTACAAGCTGTCGAGCAACGAGAACCCCTATCCGCCGCTGCCGTCGGTGCAGGCCGTCCTGGCCAGCGCGTTGAGCGACATCAACCGCTACCCCGACATGGGTGCGTCCGGGCTCGTGGCAGCGCTGGCCGCACGGCTCGGTGTTCCGGCCGACCACCTTGCGACAGGCACCGGCAGCGTCGGGGTGCTGCAGCAGTTCGTGCAGGTCACGGCCGGTCCCGGGGACGAGGTCGTGCACGCGTGGCGGTCGTTCGAGGCGTACCCGATCGTCGTGCAGATCGGCGGGGCGACCGGCGTGCCGGTGCCGCTCACGGCGGACGAGCGTCACGACCTGGACGCGATGGCCGCCGCGATCACCGAGCGGACGCGCCTGGTGCTGCTCTGCACGCCGAACAACCCGACCGGCCCGGCGCTGCGGCAGGCGGAGGTGGACGCCTTCCTGGACCGGGTGCCGGGGGACGTGCTCGTCGTGCTCGACGAGGCATACCTCGAGTTCAACCGCGACCCGGAGACCGTGGACGGGCTCGCGACCTACCGCGACCGCCCCAACGTCGCGCTGCTGCGCACGTTCTCCAAGGCCTACGGCCTGGCCGGCCTCCGGATCGGGTACGCCGTGGCGCACCCCCCGGTCGCCGCGGCGCTGCGCGCGACCGCCGTTCCGTTCGGGGTGAGCGCGCTGGCCCAGGCCGCCGCGGTCGCCAGCCTGGCCGCCGAGGACGAGCTGCGCGAGCGGGTGGACGCGCTCGTGGTCGAGCGCGAGCGCGTGGTGGCGGCCCTGCGTGGGCAGGGATGGGACGTTCCGGAGACGCAGGCGAACTTCGTCTGGCTGCGGCTCGGCGAGCGGACGGCGTCCGTCGCCGCCGAGTGCGAGGCGGCTGGCGTGGTGGTGCGCCCGTTCGGGAACGAGGGGATACGGGTCACTGTGGGTGAGCGCGAGGCGAACGACCTCTTCCTGGGGGTCGCCGCGTCGGCGGCGGGCTGAGACGGAGGGCGGGGCGATGACCGGGGGGCCGGCGCGAACGGGGGGCGAGGAGCCGGCCGAGCCGACCGAGCCCTCCGGGCCGACGCGGCCGGCTGACCCGCCGCCGCCTGAGCCGTCCCCGGACGGCTCCGAGCTCGCCGGGCTCGCGGCGCTGCACGCGGCGTACCAGCGCGAGCGGGCCGGGCGGGAGGACGCCGAGCGTGCGGTGCGCAGCGCGGCGGTGCTCCAGGCGGTGACGGGCGCGCTGTCGGGCGCACACGACATGACCGCCGTCGCCGAGGTGGTCTCGCGGGTCGCGCGGACGGGAGTCGGCGCGGCCGGCTCGTTCGTGGCCCGGCTGCACCGTTCGGGCGGCAGGTTCGAGCTGCTCGGGACCGACGGGCTGTCCGGGCCGACGGCCCAGGCCTGGCGCAGCATGCCGGCGGACCGCGACCTCCCGCCCGGCGAGGCCCTGCTGACGCGGTCGCCGGTGCTGGTGCGCACGCGGGCCGAGCGTGACGCGCGCTTTCCCCGGATCATGGCCGGGCCCAACGACGACCCGGGCTCGTTCGCGGCGCTGCCGCTGCTCGACGCGGGCAGCGTGGTCGGCGTCGTGAACTTCTCCTGGCGCCAGGAGGGGCAGATCGACGTCGTCGGGGTCGAGCTGCTGACGGCGCTCGCCGCGCAGTGCGCGCAGGCGCTGGAGCGGGCACGGCTTTACGAGGCCGAGCGCGCCGCCCGGCAGCGGGCCGAGGAGGCGGTCGAGCGGCTTCGGGTGCTGCAGTCGCTGACGGCGCGGCTGTCCGGGGCGGTCGACGGTGCCTCGGTCGGCGCGGTGATCCTGAGCTCGGCGATGACGGCGCTCGACGCGCGCGGCGGCGTGGTCTACCGGCTGGACGAGCGGCGCGGGACGCTGTCGCCGCTGGCGAGCCGCGGTCGGTCGGGCCCGCAGCCGGGGCCCGCGCTGCCGGTGGCGGCGAGCGGGCCGATCGCCCGCGCCCTGCGGCTGGGTGCCCCGGTCGTCGCGGGCGCCGACCCGGAGCAGGTGTGCATCCCGCTGGTGCTGGAGGCTCGGCAGGTCGGCGTGCTCTGCCTCGACGTGCCGGACGGGACGGCCGTCGCCGTCGAGGACCGGGCGTTCCTGGACGCCGTGGCGGGCATCTGCGCGCAGGCGTTGGAGCGCGCCGAGCTCTTCGACCGCGCCCACGACACCGCGACGACGCTGCAGCGCAGCATGCTGCCGCGGCGCCCGCCAGCGGTCCCAGGGCTGGAGGTCGCCGTGCGCTACCGGCCGGTCGGCGGCCGGACCTGGGTCGGCGGCGACTTCTACGACGTCTTCGCGCTGGGGCCGGGCCGGTGGGGCGTGGTGATCGGCGACGTCTCCGGCAAGGGCGTGGAGGCGGCGGCGCTGACGGCGGTCGCGCGCTACACCGTGCGGGCGGTCGCGCCGGCCGCCGTCTCGCCCGCGCAGGTGCTCGCGCAGCTGAACGCCGCGGTGCTGGACTGGGCCGACGGCGAGGACCGCTTCTGCACGGTCGCCTATCTCGAGGTACGCCCCGGCCCGCCCGCGCGCGTGTCCCTCGCGGTCGGCGGCCACCCGCTGCCGACGCTCGTGCCAGCGCAGGGCGGCGTACGCCCCGTGGGCGTTGCGGGGACGGCCATCGGGCTGGTGGCGGGCGCGACGAGCGCGGACGTCGACGTCGACCTCGCGCCCGGGGAGGCGCTGGTGCTGGTCACGGACGGGGCCCTGGAGGCGCGCCGGCCGGACGGGTCGTGGGCCGACGACCTGGTCACGCGCGTGCTGTCGACCCCGGGGCCGACCGGTGCTCCGGCCGGCCGGGACGCCGAGGAGATCGCCGACCGCGTCGAGCGGGCGGTGCTCGACGTGCAGGCCGGGCTGCCCCGCGACGACCTGGCGGTGGTCGTGCTGCGGGTCCCGGACGCGTCCGAGCCACGCCCGGCCACGCTGGCCATGACGCTCGAGTGCGCGCCGGAGAGCGTCGCACGCGCCCGGCGGCGGACCCGGGAGTTCGTCGCGGCGGCCACGGCGCGCACGGACCCGGACGCCGACGCCGCCGAGGTGGCCGCGCTGCTCGTCTCCGAGGTCGTGACGAACGCGGTGGTGCACGCCCGCACCTCGGCCGGGCTGCGCATCGAGCTGGCCGACGACCGGGCGCGGATCGAGGTGGGCGACGCCAGCCCGCTGGCCCCGGTGCGCCGCGAGGCCGACTCCGACGAGCTCGGCGGCCGCGGGCTGCTGCTGCTGGACCGGCTGGCGGCGGCGTGGGGCGTCGAGCAGAGCGCCGAGGGCAAGGTCGTCTGGTTCGAAGTTGATCTAGAGTGTCCGGAGCCTGACGCCGCGTAATCCCTTCGGCCGCCTCCGTGCGGACTAGCCCGACCGGGTGCGCAGCCAGGGCCGACCGGGTGAGATGACTGGGCCGAAGGGCTCAAGCCATCCGGAGCAGTGCCGAGAATGTCCTCGAGGCCTCGTGGCGTACGCCGCCGGAAGGGCCGTCACGAGCGCGGGAGGAGGTGCCGATGAGCACGACACGGCGTACGTCGTCGACCCGGGTCGCCGGCACGACCGCCGCGCTGGCCACCGTCAGCGCCGGCGCCCTCGCCGTCCTCGCGCTGATCGGCTCGGCCCGGCTCGACGCCCCGCTCGCGGACGAGGCCGTCGCCGTGGCCGCGGCCCCGGCTCCCCCTGTCCTCGTGTCCGGCCCGGCCGCCGCCGCGCTCGCCTCGGCGCGCGCCAGCTCGGCCGCCACCGCCCCCGGCACCGCCGGCTCCCCGTCCCACGTTGCCGGCGCGGGCCCCGCGGCGCGCGGCAGCTCGCCCACCACGGCCGGCCAGAGTGCGGACGGCGCCGCCGGCGTGCCCGGCGCGGTCGCGTTCCCGGACGCCGTGCCGCCGCAGAGCACCCCGGCCGACAGCGGTCCCCGTTGGCCGTCCCCGAGCGTCACCGCGGGCGCGGGCAGCGGCGGCACCGGCTCGCCAACGCCCGGCGCCGCGTCGCCTACGGCTCCGCAGGCCCCTGCCGCCACCCCGGCGGCCCCGTCCGCCCCGGCTACCCCGTCGGTGCCGCCGACGGCCGGTCCGGCCGCGTCTGCGACGCCCGGCCCCGCCTCGTCGGGCTCCGCGACCACGGCGCCTGGCCCGGCCCCGGCCGCCTCGGCCGCTCCGAGCCCGCAGCCCTCGCCCACCCCGTCGAAGGGCGCGGACGACGAGCTGTCGCCCGACGCCTCCACCCCGCAGCCCTCGAGCGAGCCGAAGCCGACGGTGGCGCCGAAGCCCACGCCGCGGCCCATCGCGAACGACACCCCGTCCCCGCGCGCCGACGCCACGCCGGGCGGCACGTCGGGCGGTGACACGAAGGACGGTGGCACGAAGGACGGCGGCGCCAAGCCCGGCGGCACTCAGGACGGCGGGCCGAAGGACGGTGCCGGCAAGGACGGGGCCGGCAAGGACGGGGCCGGCAAGGACGGCCTTCCCGCGGAGGCCGCCGACGCTGCCGCGCTCCCGGCTGCGGAGTGACCTACCGCCCGGCGACGGTCAGACCGAGGACTCGCTGAAGGTGTCGCACTGCGACACCTCGCCGGACTGGAACCCGCGCAGGAACCACGTCTGGCGCTGCTCGGCCGACCCGTGGGTGAACGTGTCGGGCTGGACGTAGCCCTGGGCCTGCTCCTGCAGGACGTCGTCGCCGACGGACTGCGCCGCCCGCAGGCCCTCCTCCAGGTCGCCGGCCTCGAGCAGGTTGCGCTCGGCCGTCGACGCGCCCCACACGCCGGCCAGGCAGTCGGCCTGCAGCTCGGTGCGCACGGACAGCTCGTTGGCGTCGTCGGGGTTGCGCGCCGAGAGCTCGGCGACCGAGTCCGAGATGCCGCGCAGGTTCTGCACGTGGTGGCCGAACTCGTGGGCGATGACGTACGCCTGGGCGAAGTCGCCGGGGGCGCCGAACCGGGTCTGCAGCTCCTGGAAGAACTCCAGGTCCAGGTAGACCTGTCGGTCGGCGGGGCAGTAGAACGGACCGGTGGACGCGCTGGCGCGGCCGCAGCCGGTCGACACCACGTTGCGGAAGATCACCAGCCGGGTGCGCTCGTAGGACTGCCCCGCGGCCGCGAACGACGCCTGCCAGTAGTCCTGGACGTCGTCGACGACGAACCGCAGGAACGCGACGAGGTCCTCGTCGTTGGAGGGCGCCGTCCCGCGGTCGGCGCCGGCGACCCGCGCGTTCTGGCCCATGGGGTCCAGCCCGCTGCCGATGCTGCCGAAGCCGCCGCCTCCGCCGGTGAAGGCGAAGATCAGCGCGATCACGACGCCGACGACGCCCAGCCCGCCACCGCCCACGGCGACCGGCAGCCCGAGGCCGCGGCCACCGGACCCGCCGCCGGAGTCGAAGACGACCTCGTCGGAGTCGATGGAGCCGTTGTCGGTGCGCATGCCGGACCAGATGCCCAGCCGGGGATGGGCTTGCACTTCGCGGTGGGCGCGTTCCGGCCGCGCCTGCACCGGGCGTCCTCGTCCCGCCCGGTAGCCTGGCGGGCGCGCCCGAGCCGAGAAGCGGCTGCTGGAGGGCGGTCGGCGCATCAGCCGTACGCCCCCAGGCTCCTTCGCAGGAGGGCGTGCCGCCGCAACCGGGGCGGCGTCCGAGGGCGCAGGGAGCTTCGTTGGGACAGGTCGCCAGCGCGTGGGACGGGACCGAGGTCGGCCCCGACCCGGTCCAGCTGCTGACCCCTGCGGGTCGGCGGGTGAAGCACCCCTCCTTCGCGGCGGACGTGACGCTCGAGGAGGTCCGGGGGTTCTACCGCGACCTGGTCCTCGCCCGCCGGCTCGACACCGAGGCGACGGCGCTGCAGCGCCAGGGCGAGCTGGGCCTGTGGCCGCCGGCGCTCGGCCAGGAGGCCGCGCAGATCGGGTCCGGTCGGGCGCTGACCTCCGCAGACCACGCGTTCCCGACCTACCGCGAGCACGGCGTCGCGCTTACCCGCGGCGTGGACGCGCTCGAGCTGCTGCGGATGTTCCGCGGCGTGGACCACGGGGGCTGGGACCCGGTCGCGACCGGGTTCCACCTCTACACGATCGTCATCGGTGCCCAGACCCTGCACGCCACCGGCTACGCGATGGGCCTTCAGCGCGACGGCCGCGTCGGCGACGACGGCAGCGCTGTGCTGGCCTACCTCGGCGACGGGGCCACGAGCCAGGGCGCGGTCAGCGAGGCGTTCGTCTGGGCAGCCGCGATGAACGCCCCGATCGTCTTCTTCTGCCAGAACAACGGCTGGGCCATCTCGGAGCCGACGAGCAAGCAGACCCGCATCCCGATCTACCAGCGCGCCCGCGGCTTCGGCTTCCCCGGGGTGCGGGTGGACGGCAACGACGTGCTCGGCGTGCTGGCGGTCACCCGCGCGGCGCTCGCCCACGCGCGTGAGGGCGGCGGGCCGGTGCTCGTCGAGGCGGTCACCTACCGCATGGGCGCGCACACCACCTCCGACGACCCGTCCCGCTACCGGGACCCGGACGAGGTGGCCGCGTGGAGGGCACGCGACCCGATCGACCGCGTACGCGCCCTGCTCGAGCGCGAGGACGCGGCCTTCGCCGGGCTCGCCGCAGCGGTCGAGCGGGAGGCCGAGGAGCTCGCCGAGCGTGTACGCAGCGGCGTGCGCTCGATGCCGGACCCCGCGCCGCTCGACATCTACGACGACGTCTACGCCGAGCCCCACGCCGCGCTGGAGCGGGAGCGGGCGGAGCACGCCGCATACCTCGCGTCGTTCGAGGAGGTGTCCTAGATGGCCCCGCAGCGCTCCGTCGGCGGCGGCGCCACCGGGCCGGTCACGATGGCCCGCGCCATCGGCATGGGCCTGCGCCGTGCGCTCGAGGACGACCCGAAGACGCTCGTCATGGGCGAGGACGTCGGCCAGCTCGGCGGCGTCTTCCGCGTCACCGACGGGCTGCTCAAGGACTTCGGCGAGGCGCGGGTCATCGACACCCCGCTCGGCGAGGCCGGCATCATCGGCACCGCCGTCGGGCTGGCGCTGCGCGGCTACCGCCCGGTGTGCGAGATCCAGTTCGACGGGTTCGTCTATCCCGCGTTCGACCAGATCGTCAGCTCGCTCGCCAAGCTGCACGCCCGCTCGCGGGGCCGGCTCTCCGTGCCCGTCGTGATCCGCATCCCGTTCGGCGGCGGCATCGGCGCGGTCGAGCACCACAGCGAGTCTCCTGAAGCCTACTTCGCTCATACGGCCGGGCTGCGGGTCGTCTCCCCGGCGACGCCGAACGACGCCTACTGGATGATCCAGCAGGCGGTCTCGAGCGCCGACCCGGTCGTCTTCCTGGAGCCGAAGCGCCGCTACTGGGAGAAGGCCGAGCTCGACCTCGCGTCGTCCCCGCTCCCGATGGGCGAAGCGCGGTTGGTGCTTCCTGGTTCACAGGTCACGCTCGTCGCCTACGGCCCGACGGTGCGCACCGCGATCGACGCCGCGGCCGCGGCGCGCGAGGAGGGCATCAGCATCGAGGTGATCGACCTGCGCTCGCTCTCCCCGCTCGACGTCGACGCGGTCGAGGCCTCCGTGCGGCGTACGGGCCGGCTGGTCGTCGTGCACGAGGCGCCGGTCTCGCTCGGGCTCGGGGCCGAGCTCGCAGCGCAGATCACCGAACGCTGCTTCCACTCCCTGGAGGCTCCCGTCCTCCGCGTGGGCGGCGCGGCGGTGCCGTACCCGCCGGCCCGCGTGGAGGAGCACTACCTGCCCGACGTCGACCGCGTGCTGCACGCGGTGGACCGGGCGCTCGCGTACTAGGAGGCGCAGTTGTTGCGGATCGAGCGGCACTTCGCCCTGCCCGACGTCGGTGAGGGCCTGACGGAGGCGGAGATCGTCTCGTGGCGGGTCAAGCCCGGTGACACGGTCGCCGTGAACGACGTGGTGGTCGAGATCGAGACGGCCAAGTCGCTGGTGGAGCTGCCGTCGCCGTACGCCGGTGAGGTCGCGGCCCTGCTCGTCGAGGCGGGTGCCACGGTCCCCGTCGGCACGCCGCTGCTCCTCGTGGCCAGCGAGGTCGCCGAGCCCGTCGAGGGCCCGGCCGGCGTGCCGGCGCCCGGGGCGGTCGAGCTGGCCGGCGAGGCCGCGGGGGAGCCGGTGCTGGTGGGCTACGGCACCTCGTCGGCGCCCGCGCGCCGCCGCCGGCGGCCCGCCGCGGCGTCCGCCCCCGCCCTCCCCGCGCCGTCCACCGTCGGGCGGGCTCCGGCTGCCGCCGTGCCGGCCGCCACCGTGCCGGCCGTCACGGCAGCGGCCGGCACCGCGCATACCGATCACGTGCCCGCCGGCCCGCCGCTCGCCAAGCCGCCCGTCCGCCGGCTCGCCCGCGACCTGGGCGTCGACCTGCGCGCCGTCACCCCGACCGGCCCCGGCGGCACCGTGACCCGCGAGGACGTCGAGCAGGCCTCGGCCGCCTCGCTCGCCCCGCCGCTGGGCGCGGCCTCCGCGGCGCCGCTCGCGGCCGCCACCGGCGCGGAGGCGGACGAGCAGCGCATCCCGGTGCGCGGCGTACGCCGCTCGACCGCCGAGGCGATGGTGCGCAGCGCGTTCACCGCCCCGCACGTCACCGTGTTCCAGACCGTCGACGTGACGCTGACGATGGAGCTGCTCGACCGGCTGAAGGCCCGGCCCGAGCTTTCGGACGTACGCGTCACGCCGCTGGTGCTCGTCGCCCGCGCGCTGCTGCTGGCGATCCGGCGCAACCCGGCGATCAACGCGACCTGGGACGACCCCGCACAGGAGATCGTGGTCAAGCGCCGGGTCAACCTCGGCATCGCCGCCGCGACCCCGCGTGGCCTGCTCGTGCCCAACGTCAAGAACGCCGACGCCATGGCCCTGCCGGAGCTCGCCCGGGCGCTGCAGGACCTGACGACGAAGGCGCGCGAGGGGCGCATGCAGCCGGCGGACATGCAGGGCGGCACGATCACGATCACCAACGTCGGCGTCTTCGGGATCGACACCGGTACGCCGATCCTCAACCCGGGCGAGGCGGCCATCCTGGCCCTGGGTGCGATTCGGTGGATGCCGTGGGTGGTGGGGTCGGGGGACGACCGGCGGATCGAGCCGCGTCGCGTCGTCGAGCTGGCGGTCTCGTTCGACCATCGGATGGTCGACGGGGAGCTCGGCGCCCGGTTCCTCGCCGACGTGGCCGCGGTGCTGGCCGACCCCGACGTGGCGCTGGTCTGGTCCTGACCCGTTCGGGTCATCGGGAGCGCGCACCCGCCGGATGCGGCAGGCTGTCCTTGTCGGGGCAGCGCTTCGAGAGGGGTCCCTGGTGCGAGCAACGTCGCCGTCCACCACACCGACGGGCCGGTCCGGCCTGAGCCGGGCCGTCAGCGCGGTGCGCAGCCGGCTGCCGCAGGTGCAGGGCACCAGATGCCAGCTCTGCGGGTTCGAGATCCCCGCGCTCGACCTCGACCTCGACGAGCAGATGGCGTGGTTCGAGAGCTGCGAGGGCAAGCCCTGCCCGCGCTGCACCGGCATCGCGTACGCCGTGATCGCTGGTGTGCTCGTGGTCGTGCGCGCCCGCCGGCGGCTGCACGCGTCCGCTTCCTGACCTGCCGCGCGTGCGGCTCGCGCATCCGTTGGCCACGGCTGGCAAGCTGGGGGCGTGCGTGCAGCTCTGATCCAGTTGGACGGCTCGCTCGAGGCGCCGCTCGC
This sequence comes from Motilibacter deserti, assembly GCF_011250635.1. Taxonomy (GTDB): domain Bacteria; phylum Actinomycetota; class Actinomycetes; order Motilibacterales; family Motilibacteraceae; genus Motilibacter_A; species Motilibacter_A deserti. The sequence continues at coordinate 6,946 of NZ_JAANNP010000027.1, read as the reverse complement.
GGAGCGGGTCGAGCGAGCCGCGGGCCTCGTCCGCGCCCAGCGCGGCGCCGACCTCGTGGTGCTGCCGGAGCTGTGGGCGCACGGCGCCTGGGCCACCGACTCCTGGGCGGAGTCCGCGGCGCCGCTCGAGGGCCCCGTGCTCGACGCCCTGCGGCACGCCGCCCGCGAGACCGGGTGCGTGCTGCACGGCGGCTCGCTGCTCGAGCGCCTTGCAGACGGCCGGGTCTTCAACACCGCCGTGGTGCTCGGCCCGGACGGGGAGCTGCTGGCGACGTACCGCAAGATCCACCGGTTCGGCTTCGACGCCGGCGAGGCGGCGGTGCTCGCCGCGGGCGAGGACGTGGCAACCGTCGACGCGCTCGGGTCCCGGCTCGGGCTGGCCACCTGCTACGACCTGCGCTTCCCGGAGCTCTTCCGGGTGCTCGTCGACCGCGGGGCGCAGGCGTTCGTCGTCGCGGCGTCGTGGCCCGCGAAGCGGCGCGAGCACTGGTCGCTGCTCGCCCGGGCCCGTGCCGTCGAGGACCAGGCGTGGGTCTTCGCCTGTGGTCAGGCGGGGACGCAGGCCGGCGTCGAGCTGGCCGGTGGCAGCCTGGTCGTCGACCCGTGGGGGCGGGTCGTCGCCGAGGCGGGCACGGGGGAGCAGGTCCTCGAGGTCGAGGTGGACCTGGGAGAGGTCGAGGGCGTACGCGCCGGCTTCCCGGTGCTGCGCGACCGTCGCCTCTCGTCCGCGACGGATTGAGACGGCGGTCCTCCCGCCTCGTCACGCGGGTGTGACGGCGGCCACCCGGTCGGTGTTTCCGTCGTATTGCCTGAACGTGACTTCTTTGTTGTGCGAGTTAAGGCTGATGTTCTCTCTGCCCAATGGGCCGTTCGGGCGAACTACTGTGCCGACGGCCCATCCGGCGTAGGCCGGTTTCGACGGTGGGCACCTGAGAGGACTAAGACATGCAGTGGACTTCGCGTGCCCGAAAGCGGGCCGCATCCGGTGCCCTGGCCGTCGGGCTGGGCGTCGCCGGGGTCGTCGCGTTGCCGACGACGTTCGCCACCTCCGTCAACGCTGCGCCGACGCTGCCCAGCGACGGCAAGTGGGACGTCACTGCGACGCCCACCGGCTACAAGGTCACGCTGACCCTCGACTCCGAGGTGCCGGTCCGCGACGCGCTCACCGAGCTCGCGGTCGACGGCCGGGTCATCGGCGAGGCGAAGCAGTCCCTCGACGGCAAGACCCTGACCGTCGAGACGACCGACAAGAGCGTCGCCGACGCCACGTCGGTGCAGCTCGCGTTCAGCGGGTCGATCCCCTCGGTCGAGTCCGCGGCCTCCAGCGCCAAGCTCAAGAGCCTGCGCGTGGCTCCCGAGGCCGAGTCGAGCGCCATCGCCGCCGCCGCGACGATCGGCGACGACCCGGCGACGCCCGGCGCCTACACCGTCAAGCGGGCCGACTACAGCCTCGGCGAGAGCGTGTGGAAGCTGCCCGGCCTCTTCCCCGCGGCGAGCCCGGTCGAGGACAAGGCCGCTGTCTACCTGCCGGACGGCGCTGCCGGCGCCCGCCCGCTGGTCGTCTTCCTGCACGGCCGCCACTCCGCCTGCTACAACCCGACGACGCGCACCACCAACAACGCCGTGTGGCCGTGCCCGACGACGCACCCGGTGCCGATCGACAGCTACAAGGGCTACGACCAGACGGCCGAGGCGCTAGCCAGCCACGGCTACGTCGTCGTGTCGATCAGCGCCAACGGCATCAACTCCCAGGACGCGAACTACACCGACGACGCCGGCACCGCCGCGCGCGGCCAGCTCGTCATGAACCACCTGGACCAGCTCGCCCGCTGGAACGACGGCAAGGGCGACAAGACCCAGCGCGCCGTCTTCGCCGGCAAGATCGACTTCAACAACGTCGGCCTCATGGGCCACTCGCGCGGTGGCGAGGGTGTCGTCGAGGCGGCGCTGCAGAACTCCGAGCTGCACAAGCCTTACAACATCAAGGCCGTCCTCCCGCTCGCGCCGATCGACTTCGCCCGCGAGACGCTGCCGGACGTGCCGATGGCGATCATCCTCCCCTACTGCGACGGGGACGTGTCGAACCAGCAGGGACAGCACTACTACGACGACTCGCGCTACGCGAACGACGACAACGTGCTCCGCTCGTCGCTGATGGTCATGGGAGCGAACCACAACTTCTTCAACACCGAGTGGACGCCGGAGACCTCCGTCTCCCCGTCGTCCGACGACTGGAGCGCCAGCGCGGCGGGCAACGACGCGGTCTGCGGGCAGAACAACCCGGCCAGCACCCGGATCACGCCCGCGCTGCAGCGCTCTGTCGGCACGGCCTACATGGCCGGCTTCTTCCGCCTCGTGATGGGTGGCGAGGCGCAGTTCCTCCCGCTGTTCGACGGCACCAACGGCACCGTCGCCTCGACGAGTGGCGCAACGGTCTACACGCAGGCTCAGCAGCCGGGTTCGCTGCGCATGGATGTCGCCACCCTGGAAGCGCCCGCCAAGAACGTCCTGATCTCCGGCTTCGCGACCAGCGACTACTGCACCAACCACGTGAACTACGTGACGCAGTCCACCGACCTGAGCCCGTGCTACTCGCTCTCGTCGGTCACGTACCCCGGGCGGGCGCCGCACTGGACCCCGGCGAGCTACGCGCCGTTCGTCCCGCACTCCCCGGTGCTGAAGACCACGTGGACCACGACGGGCACGACACCGCCCAACGCGGCGGTCCGCGTGACCCTCCCGTCGGGCAAGACCGACGTGAGCGGCTTCGACGCCCTCACCTTCCGGGCGGCTCGTGACGAGGTCTCCACCGGCGACGTCGACCTCAACGTCACCCTGACGGACGGCGCGGGCAAGACCCAGTCGATGACCGTCTCCAGCGTCAGCCCCGCGCTCACCGCCTTCCCCGGCTCGACGAACACCACCCTGGGCGTCCAGCGACTGCCGAAGACGTGGATGCGCACCGTTCGTATGCCGCTCGCCGGCTTCAACTCGGTCAACCTCAAGGACATCCGGCAGGTGCGCTTCTCTCCCGCGACCACGACCGGTGGGGCGTTCCTCTCGGACGTCACCTTCGACACCCCGGGCGTGGGCGCTGGCGGGCCGTCGGAGCTGCCGCACGCCAGCATCGCCGACGCGACGGTCAGCGAGGGCAACGCTCCCGGCTACGTGACGATGCGGATCTCGCTGGACGACAAGCTCGCGGCACCGGCCTCCCTGTGGGTCGCGACGAACATCTCGTCCACTCAGATCGAGCCGCAGGCGATCCCGGTCTACCTTCCCGAGGGCGCCCGCTCGGCCACGGTGGAGATCCCGCTGCTGGGCAACACCACTCGCGGCACGGCCGCTTCGAGCAGCATCCGGGTCGTCCTCACCGACGGCCAGGGGGTCCTGTTCGGCGACCAGTTCGCGGCGCTGACGATCCTCGAGGACGACTGAGGATGTGACGTTCCCGCGGTGCTAGACACCGTGTGACGACAGGGCCGGTGGGGCGACACCCCGCCGGCCCTGTCGCATGTCAGCATGGGCCCGTGCCGTCCGACCTGCCGTTCGTCGACCTCTTCGCCGGCGCGGGCGGGCTGTCGCTCGGGCTCGCGAGGGCCGGGCTCACCCCCGTGGGCGCCGCGGAGATGCAGGGCGACGCGCTCGCGACGTACGTCGCGGCGCACGAGGCGTACTTCCCCGGATCCGCGCTGCAGGTGTTCGAGGGCGACCTCGCGCAGCACTCGCTGTGCTCCCTGCGCGGGCAGGTGGCCATCGTCGCGGGTGGCCCGCCGTGCCAGCCGTACAGCGTCGGCGGCCTGCGACGAGGGATCGGTGATGCCCGAGACGGGCTTCCGTTGTTCGTGCGGGTGGTCCGGGAGGCGCGCCCCGAGGCCTTCCTGCTCGAGAACGTCCCCGGGCTCGCTTCCGGCGCCCAGCGCGCGCGGCTCGACGCGGTGGTCGCGGAGCTCGCGGCGCTGGGCTACGGGGTGGACTGGCGGCTGCTGCGCGCGGCGGACTTCGGCGTGTGCCAACGCCGGCAGCGCCTCCTCGTCGTGGGTACGCGGCGCGGGAGCTTCGCGTGGCCCGAGCCCACGCACGGGCCGGGCCGGCCGGTGCCGTACGTGCGGGCGCGAGAGCTGCTCGACCCCGCGCGGCCGCTCGGCGAGACCAACCCGGCGCTGGTGACGTACGCGAGATCGCCCGACCTGCGCCCCAGTCCGTGGGACGGGCACCTGTGGAACGGCGGTGGGCGGCCGATCGACCCCGACGGGCTGGTGCCGACGCTGCTGGCGTCGATGGGCGGCAACAAGACACCGTGGCTCGACGGCGGCGGTGTCGTGCCGGCGTACCACGCCCATCTGCTCGCGGGGGGCGAGCCGCGGGCGGGTCACGTGCCCGGCGCGCGCCGGATCACGCCCGAGGAGGCGGCTCTCGTGCAGGGGTTCCCGGTGGACATGCCCTGGGTGGGGCCGCGGTCCTCGCGCTACCGCCAGGTGGGCAACGCGGTGCCGGTCGGGCTGGCCGAGGCGATGGGCCGGGCGCTGCGGGCGCATCTCGTCGGCGAGCCGGCTGCGGACGTGGCCTGAGCCCTGCCGGCCCGGGCCCGTGTGCCCGCGCACGATCGGGGGACTGCGAGTCCCTGGACCGAAAAGCCCTTCCTCGCCGCGCCGGGCCTCCCGCAGACTCGCTGCCGGAAGCTTGATCCAGTGAGAGGCACGGAAGACATGACGGCACAGCGGGTGGCGATCGTCAGCGGCGGGTCCCGGGGCATCGGCAAGGCGGTCGCGACGACGCTCGGAGCCCGCGGCTTCGCCGTGGTCGTGGGGTACGCGGCGCAGCAGGCGAGCGCCGACGAGGTGGTCGCGAGCATCACGGCGCACGGAGGCCGGGCCCTCGCGGTGCGGGCCGACGTCGCCGAGGAGAAGGACGTGGTTCAGCTGTTCGATACGGCAGAACTTGAGTTCGGAGGTGTCGACGTCGTCGTGAACGCGGCGGGACGGATGTATCTCGCGCCCGTCGCCGAGCTGGACCTCGAGGAGCTGGACGCCATGCACCGCACGAACATCCGCGGCACCTTCGTCATGGCGCGAGAGGCCGCGCGCCGGGTGCGCCCGGGCGGGACGATCGTCAACTTCTCGACCTCGCAGGTCGTGCTGCAGTTCCCGACCTACGCCGCCTATGCGGCGAGCAAGGGCGCGGTCGAGGCGATGACGCTGTCGCTGGCGCGCGACCTTCGGGGGCGCGACGTCACGGCGAACGCCGTCGCTCCCGGCGCGACGGCGACGGACATGTTCCTCGACGGCAAGTCCGAGGAGCTCGTCGAGCGGCTGGCGAAGCAGCCCCCGCTGGAGCGCCTCGGGCAGCCCGAGGACATCGCGGAGGTCGTCGCCTTCCTCGCCTCGCCGGCCGGGCACTGGGTCAACGGGCAGGTGGTCCGGGCGAACGGCGGCATGGCCTGACGCCGGGTGCGCGCCCTCGCTCAGGGCCGGCCGGCGCGCGCCTCCTCCACGACCCGCCAGCCCGCGTCGACCCCGTCACGGCCGTCGCAGCTGACGTCCTTGCCGGGGTCGAGGTCGCGATAGATGTCGAAGAAGTGGGCGATCTCGGCGAGCTGGGAGGCGGGCAGCTGCTCGAGGTCCTCGACGCCGTCGAAGGCCGGGTCCCCGTCGGGGACGCACACGACCTTGGCCTCCCGGCCGTGGCCCGTCATCACCCAGAAGACGCCGACGACGCGCGCGCGGACGCGTACGCCCGGATAGGTCGGCTCGGGCGTCAGGACGAGGGCGTCGAGCGGCTCGCCGTCGGAGCCGGTCGCGCCGGGCACGAAGCCGTAGTCGGCCGGGAAGGCGAACGCCCCGGGCAGGCGGCGGTCGAGGCGAACCTCGCCGGTGTCCGTGATCTCGTACTTGTTGCGGCTGTTGCGCGGGGTCTCCACGACGACGTCAACGGTGCGCGGCCCCGTCACGCCGCCGGCCCGGAGCTCGCCAGCTCGAAGACCCGGTCCATGCCCGACACGTGGAAGAGCTTGACCAGGTCGGGGCCGGCGTTGCCGAGGACGAGAGCGCCGCCGAGCTCGGTCACCCGGTGGCGCGCCGCGACGAGCACCCCGAGGGCGGCCGAGTCCAAGAACGGGACGTCGCGCAGGTCGAGAAGGAGGTCCAGGCACCCGTCGTCGATCAGCCCGAGCAGCTCGATCCGCAGCTGCGGGGAGGTCTCCAGGTCCAGGTCGCCCGTCGGGGCGACGATCGTCCTCCCGTCCAGCCCGTGCTGCACTCGCAGGTCCATGAGCCTCCTCCCGGCCGGGGCCTGCGGAGGGCTCCGCCGGCCTTTCGTCGGACGAACTGCTCATATCTGGCTACCCCGCCTGGAGCGGGGTATCCCGCCGCCGCAGGCCTGCCGCCCGGGAAGCTTCCGGCGCCCGCCGTGTTGACTGGTGTCATGGGAACGACGGGACGAGCACGCGTACGCGCGCCGGAGCTGGTGGGGCGCGGCGGCTGGCTGAACACCGGCGACGAGCCGCTGACCCTCGCCGGGCTGCGCGGCAAGGTCGTGCTCCTGGACTTCTGGACGTTCTGCTGCATCAACTGCCTGCACGTGATCGACGAGCTGCGCGAGGTCGAGGAGCGCTGGTCCGACGTGCTCGTCACGGTCGGGGTGCACTCGCCGAAGTTCGTCCACGAGGCCGACCACGCGGCGGTCGTCGCGGCCGTCGAGCGCTACGACGTCGCGCACCCGGTGCTGGACGACCCCGACCTCACCACCTGGCAGAACTACGCCGTGCGGGCGTGGCCGACCCTGGTCCTGATCGACCCCGAGGGCTACGTCGTCGCGCAGTTCGCCGGCGAGGGGCACGCCCACGCGCTCGACCGGGTGGTCGCCGAGGTCGTCGCCGAGCACGAGGCCAAGGGCACGCTGCACCGCGGGACGGGGCCGTACGTCCCCCCGCCGCCGCGCGAGGGCG
>NZ_JAANNP010000101.1 GCF_011250635.1 Motilibacter deserti | reverse complement strand
TGCGGCTGCTGTAGACGCCGAGGTCGGTGTAGGTGACCCGGAACACGTCGGGGGCCTGCCCGCTCTGCAGCCCGGCGTCGACGTTCGTGAGCAGTTGTGCGAACGGCACCTGCTGGAGACGTACGGGGACTCCCTCGGCCTTCTCGAAGTCGGCGGCCAGGGACTGGAACGCCTTCAACTCAGCATCGCCGGCCCAGAACATGAAGGTGAGCTCGTCGGAATTGGAGCTGTCCTCGCTGCCGCCTCCGAAGCCGCCGCATCCGGCGAGGGCGATGCCGGCGGCCGAATAGCCGGCGAGTCCGAGGAACTGTCGGCGGTTGATCGACATGGGAGCTGCCTCCGTGCGTGCTCGGGGTGACGCCCATGTCTAAGCCCTGCCGCAGCGGTCCGCAACGCGAGCGGCCCACTCCTCGTGGTCTCAAACCCTATTTCCCGGATTGCATTGCAGCGGTATCTGCGTATGGTCGATGCCAGGGCCGAGACCGGTGCCCTGCGGTGCGCTGCTCGCTCGCGCACGCGACGGCGAGCATCGCCGCCGCGGCTCCCACCGCGCCCGGCCTCCGCTTCCCCGCGGCCACTCGAGGACAGGAACTCCATGCCCCAGAACACGCTCTCCCGTTCGCTGCACGACGTCGGCCTCGCCGCGTGGTTCGGCGGCACGCTCGCCAACGCCGTCGCGCTCAACCCCGCGGCGGCCGCGGCCACCGGCGCCCGGTCGACCGGCGCCGTGGCCAACGCCGGCTGGGACCGCTGGACCCCGGTCAACGCCGCCGCGATCGGCGCCCACCTGCTGGGCAGCGTGATCCAGCTCGGCGGCAACAAGGAGCGCCTGAAGTCCCAGCAGGGCGTCGCTTCCATGAGCCTGCTGAAGACCGGGCTCACGGCTGCCGCGCTCGGCGTGACCGCGTACAGCCGGGTGCTCGGACGCAAGGTCTCCTCCTACGACGACGTCCCCGCCGAGTCGGGCACGGAGTCCTCGGCCGGCACGCCGCCCGAGGCAGCCGCGGCTCAGAAGCAGCTGCGCCTGCTGCAGTGGACGGTCCCCGCGCTCACCGGCGCGCTCGTCGTCGTCAGCGCCTACGCGGGGGAGCAGCAGCGCCCGCTCGAGGTCAAGAAGGGCGTGACCGAGCGGCTGTTCAGCTCCTGACGAGGGCGCCTGGTCAGACGCCGGGCAGACGCTGACCAAGCGCTGGTCAGGCGCTGGTCAGGCGGGGCCGGCGGGAGACGGGCTCGGCCGCCGTGCTCCCCTCGACCTCGTCGGCCAGCGCCTGCGCCCACGCGACGAGCGAGGCGACGGCGATCCCGTACGGCGGCGCGTCGGCGTAGTCGCTGATGCGGGAGGCGCCGCGCCGCAGCAGCCGGGCCGCCCCGGCGCGGTTGCCGCGCTCGGCGTGCGTCAGCCCCACGCCGAGCTGGGCGAGCCCCTTCCAGAGCTCGCGCTCCTGCGCGGGAGCGGCCTTCCACGAGCCCTCGAGGACCTCGTGGGCGTGGAACGGCCGCCCCGCGTCGAAGAACCGCTGCGCCTCGGCCAGCGCCTCGACCGGGGGCAGCACGAAGTCGTCGGGCACCCGCTCGACGCCCTCAGCGCCGTGGGGGAGCGGCCGCCCGAGCTCGTCGCGAGGGCGGGCGTTGCGGGCACGACCCTCGGCGTCCCGGTCGCGCCGGCCGGGCACGCTCACCTGTCCGGCTCCGGGTCGTCGAGCCAGCCGAGCAGCTCGGCGGCGAACGCCTCGGGGTCCTCCTCGTGCGGGAAGTGCCCGACCCCGCCGAGCAGCCGCCAGCGGTACGGCGCTTCGACGTAGCGGCCTGAGCCCTGCGCGCTGCGCGGCAGCACCGCGCGGTCCGCGGCACCGTGCAGGTGCAGCACCGGGACCCGGACCGGCTCGCGCATGCCCCGGGCGAACCGGGCGCCGTCCGGGCGCGGCAGGGAGCGGACCGCCCAGCGGGAGTACTCCAGGGAGCAGTGCGCGACCCCGGGGACCTGCACCGCAGCACGGTACGCCGCCGCCTCCTCGGCGCTCGGCCACCCCGGGGCCGCCCACGACGCGAGCAGGTGCTCGACGTAGGCCGCGTCGTCGCGCAGCAGCCGGCGCTCGGCGAGCACCGGCAGCTGGAACCCGAGCACGTGGCCGCTGAGCCGGACCTGCCCCGGGTCACTGCGCAGCGCCTCGCGCATCCGCCGCGGGTGCGGCGCGCTCACCGCGCACAGCCGGCGCACGACCTTGGGGTGCGCGACCGCCGTGGACCACGCGAGCATCCCGCCGAGGCCGTGCCCCACGACCACGGCGTCCGCGGCGCCCAGCGAGCGCACCACCCCCGCGATGTCGGTCGCGAGCGTGGCCGGGTCGTACCCCCGTGGGGGCTTGTCACTGGCGCCGAAGCCGCGCAGGTCCATGGCCGCCGCGCGGTAGCCCGCACCGGCGAGCGCCACGATCGCGTGCCGCCAGGCCCACCAGAACTCGGGGAAGCCGTGCAGCAGCAGCACGAGCGGCCCACTGCCGGCCTCGGCCACGTGGAAGCGGGCGCCGTTCGCGGTCACCATGCGGTGCTCCCACGGGCCGTCCCGCAGGACCGACGATGCGTCGGGCGCCTCCATGCGCGCAGCCTGCCACAGGAACGGCCGCTTGTGACCCTCCTGTGACCTGTGCCCCTCGGCGCGGCGCTCCGCCGCCGGTCCTGGCGCGGGCCGCTTAGCCCTTGGCCGCGCCCTTGAGCGTCGAGACGCTCTCCTTGGTCGTGCGGATCGTGCGCTCCGGGGCGCTCACCTTCGACACCTGCTTCTTGCCGAGCAAGGCCAGCACGCCCGCGATCAGCAGGTAGACGACGGCGACGATGAGGAACGCCAGTGCCGGGTGCAACCCGGCCGCGTTGAGGCCGTACGCCGCCGCGATGCTGAGCAGGATGCTCGCGAGCAGGCCGAGGTACGCCGCCGCCCCGAACATCCCGCTGCCCGCGATCGCGTGCTTGGCCTCGGACTTGATCTCGATCTTGGCCAGCTCGATCTCGGACCGGACGAGCGCCGACAGGTCCTTCGTCGCGGAGGCGACCAGCTTGCCCAGCGAGGGCTCGGGCGGGGTGGGCGTGCTCACGGTCGCGCCGGTCTTGGTGTACGCGGTGGTCATCGTCGGGCTCCTTCGTCGCTGGTACGCGCTGCGCTCGGCGTTGCACTGTGGCCGGGACCGCCGTTGGTCGTGTCCGGCCAGATACTGCCGGGCTCCGTACCCTCGGCGCGAGCCGGGCGAACGCGGGCACGCCGCCCGGCCCCGCGCGTCAGCCCTCCGAAGAGCTCGCCGACGGCAGCTTGCTGCTGATGAGGTCCATGACAGTGGAGTCGGCCAGCGTCGTCACGTCGCCGACGGCGCGCTGCTCGGCCACGTCACGCAGCAGCCGCCGCATGATCTTGCCCGACCGGGTCTTCGGCAGCTCCGGCACGACGAGGATCTGCCGCGGCCGGGCGATGGGCCCGATCTCCTTCGCGACGTGCCGACGCAGCTCCTGCACGATCTCGTCACCGCTCGCCCGGTCCTCGGCGACGTTGCCGCGCAGGATCACGAAGGCGACGATGCCCTGGCCCGTCGTCGGGTCCGTCGCGCCGACCACGGCCGCCTCGGCCACCGCCGGGTGCGAGACCAGGGCCGACTCCACCTCCGTGGTGGAGATGCGGTGGCCGGAGACGTTCATGACGTCGTCCACCCGGCCGAGCAGCCAGATGTCGCCGTCCTCGTCCTTCTTCGCGCCGTCGCCGGCGAAGTAGACGCCGGGGAAGCGGGACCAGTAGGTCTCCTGGTAGCGCTTGTCGTCGCCCCAGATGCCGCGCAGCATCGACGGCCACGGCTCGTTGAGCACGAGGTAGCCGCCACCGCCGTTGGGCACCGGGTTCCCGCGGTCGTCCACCACCTCGGCGCTGATCCCGGGCAGCGGCCGCTGGGCCGACCCGGGCTTCAGTGTCGTGACCCCGGGCAGCGGGCTGATCATCAGCCCGCCCGTCTCGGTCTGCCACCACGTGTCGACGATCGGGGCGCGGTCCCCGCCGACGTTCTTGCGATACCAGACCCAGGCTTCGGGATTGATCGGCTCACCCACGCTTCCGAGAACTCGGATTCGCGAAAGGTCGTACTGCGCCGGGATGTCCTCGCCCCACTTCATCATCGTGCGGATGAGGGTGGGCGCCGTGTAGAGGATGGTGACGCCGTACTTCTGCGCGATCTCCCACAGCCGGCCCTTGTGCGGCGTGTCCGGCGTGCCCTCGTACATCACCTGCGTAGCGCGGTTCGCCAATGGGCCGTAGACGATGTAGGAGTGGCCGGTGACCCAGCCGATGTCGGCCGAGCACCAGTAGACGTCGCTGTCCGGCTTGAGGTCGAAGACGTAGCGGTGGGTGTAGGCGACCTGGGTGAGGTAGCCGCCCGTGGTGTGCAGGATGCCCTTGGGCTTCGCGGTCGTGCCCGAGGTGTAGAGGATGTAGAGCGGGTGCTCGCTGTCGTGCGCCTCGTAGTCGTGCGTGTCGGGCTGCCGGTCGACGACGTCGTGCCACCAGACGTCGCGCCCCTCGGTCCACGCGACCTCCTGGCCCGTGCGGCGGACGACGAGGACCTTCTCGACCGTGGAGGTCCGCGCCACCGCGTCGTCGACCGCGGGCTTCAGCGCGCTGGGGTTGCCCCGCCGGTAGCCACCGTCCGCGGTGATGACGGCCTTCGCGTCCGCGTCGTCGATCCGGCTCGCGAGGGCGTCCGCCGAGAAGCCGCCGAACACCACCGAGTGCGGGGCGCCGAGCCGTGCGCACGCCAGCATCGCGAAGACGGCTTCCGGGATCATGGGCAGGTAGATCGCGACCCGGTCGCCCTTGCCCACCCCGAGCTCGGTCAGCGCGTTCGCGGTCTTGCAGACCTCGCGCTGCAGGTCGGCGTACGTGATGGTGCGTGTGTCCCCGGGCTCGCCCTCCCAGTGGATCGCCACCTGGTCGCCGTGCCCGGCCTCGACGTGGCGGTCGACGCAGTTGTAGGCGACGTTGAGCTTGCCGCCGACGAACCACTTCGCGAACGGGGGCTGCCAGTCCAGTGCCTGCGTCCACGGCTCGGCCCACGTCAGGGCGCGCGCCTGCTCCTCCCAGAAGCCCACCCGGTCGGCGGCCGCCCGCTCGTAGAGGTCGGCCTGCGCGTTGGCCTGGGCGGAGAACTCCGCCGACGGGGGATACCTGCGCTCCTCGTGCAACAGGTTCGACAGGCCCTCCTGCTGCTGGCCCTGTCCCTTCGCGCTCGCAGCTGCCCCGGCGGACTGGTCGGCCACGGTGCCTCCTCGGGTCGTGCGGTGTGCCCCGGTGTCTCCTGCTCGGCACAGTCTTGCCCCGCGACGATCAGGAGCCAATCCCGGGGCGCGCCGTGGCGGCCTCCGACGCGCGTGGGGAAGGTCAGAGCAGGTCGGCGGCGAACGCGAGCACGACGTAGCGCAGGGGGGCGATGCCGTCGGCGTCCGCGGCCCGGGCGTGCACCGCGGTGGCCGCCGCGAGGACCTCCTCGCGCTCGGCCTCGGGCAGCAGTGACACGTAGGACCGCGACGCGACCAGGTCGCGCAGGCGCGCCGCGTCGAGGGGCTGCACGTGCTCGAACGACGCCTGCTCCACCGGGCCGAATAGCCCCGAGGCCGTCAGGTCGCCGAGCGGGTCGGCCGAGTCGAGACCGTCGTTGCCCAGCACCTGGCTCAGCTCGGCCACCCAGGGCACCCGGACGTCCCGCCGGTTCCAGACCAGGCCGAGCCGCCCGTGCGGCCGCAGCACGCGCGCCGCCTCGCGGAGGAAGGGCTGCGGGTCGAACCAGTGGTAGGCCTGGGCCGCGACGACCGCGTCGGCTCTCGCGTCCGGCACCGGCAGCCGCTCGGCCGGGGCCACGTGAACCGTGGCCGCCGCCCCGGACGCGCGGAGCGCCTCCGCCATCACCGGGTCGGGCTCGACGGCGGTGACGACCGCCCCGGCGGCCGACAGGACGCGCGACAGCTTCCCGGTCCCGGCGCCGACGTCGACCACGTCCGGGGCCGGCCCCGGCTCACCGGGCACGAGCGTCGGCAGCAGCCACGGCACGAGCGCGGCGGGATAGCCCGGCCGGCCGCGGTCGTACGCGTCGACCACCGCGCCGAACGAGCGTGCGTGGGCGCTGGTCCGCTCGTCGCGCTGCACCTCAGCTCCCTCCGCCGACCGGGTCGTCCGCGTCCTCGCGCGGGTTGCCGCCCTGGGTCGGCCTGCCCGCGCACGTGTCCAGCCACGTCGAGAGCAGGACGTGCTCGATCGGGCCCGTCGCGAGCGGGCCGCGC
>NZ_JAANNP010000051.1 GCF_011250635.1 Motilibacter deserti | reverse complement strand
CTGGCCAGGCCCGAGCCGTCCGTCCATAGAACAAGTAGCCGCGGTCCGGGCGCGCATGCCGGTCGCCGCTCCTGCCGCCGACCGATCACCGCACGTAAGGTTGCGTGCGCTGTTACCCCTGGCGTCGGCCCTTCACAATCGCGAAGATCACCAGACCGGGACCCACCACCGCGCAGATGGCAGCTACCCACCATGGACCATCGGCGACAAGGGATCGCATCAGGTATCTCCTAGTACTCGGCGAGACCCTGATCTTGCACGACGGGATGCACGCACATGCCACTCCGCCGGCGGTCTGCTCAGGCGGGCGTGTAGCCCTCAGCGGCGAGCCAGGCTCGTGCGCGGCCGAGGCGGCGTTCCTCGCGGAAGGCGAGCCAGGAGTCAAGTACGTCCTCGCCCGATAGGTCGAGCGCTCGGCGGAAACGGCTGAAGGCGCCCCGCCCTTCGATCGCGTTGAGCATGCTCTCGCGGACTGGCCCGTTGAGGCTCTCGGCGAAGTCGCGCATGTCTCGCCACCCCTCCCGAGAGGCTGTCGGCGGCACCACAAGCCATCGGGCCTGATCCTCCTCGACATCCGGGACCTCGACACCGGGATCGTCCAACACAGCGGCGGGCCACACCCGGCCGGTCTCCAGGTCCAGCAGGGCGTCACCGCCATCCACGCCACCGCCCGCGAAGTCCGCCAGCTCGCCCAGGTCCACGGGCACCGGCCGTAGCGCCCGGCGGCGTCCAGCCATGGCTACGTCGATCTCATCGGCAAGGTCCTCGTCACCCCTCCACCCCCGGTTCCGCAGCTCGGCGCCGATCCGAGCCGCCGCGTCGCCGGCCTCGCCCCGCCCGGCTAGGAGGACCAACACGGCTGCGCCGGCCAGCTGCAGCCGATCGCTCAGGTCCGCTGCCTCGAGCAACTGCTCGAGCGCGTCCACGTCCCTACGGTGGACTGCCCCGCGCAGCGCGCGGCGTCTGTCCCGCGCCTGCCCCATCCGCTCAACCTGCCAGCGCCGCGCGTGACGAACAAGCCACGACGTGCCGCGGCGCGGCATGGTGACTCGTTCGCCAGCCTGCTGTGGGGCTTGACCCTGCCGCTGGACCCTTCACGACCCGCGGCCGACTCCCTCGCAGCATCGCAGAACCGCGCTCGGAGTCGCTCGCGCGGAGCGCTCCTGTCAAGCACGCAGCCACGGCGACGACACGTTCGCCGTACGGCACGCCGCTCGACCGCCCGTAGCTCGAAGCCGGCGCGGGCGAGCCGGAGACCCCGACAACCGATCAGTGCTTCGATGTCGAGAACTCCAGGCTGGCTCCGCTCACCCAGCGAAGGGCCCGAGAGGCGCGGCCCACGAGACCAGGAGACGACGATGCCGAAGTACCTGCTCCTCAAGCACTACCGCGGCGGCCCCGAGCAGCACCGGCCGTTCCCGCCGATGGACCAGTGGGAGCCCGCGGACGTCGAGGCCCACTTCGCCTTCCTCCGCCACGTCAACGAGATGCTCGAGAAGAGCGGCGAGCTCGTCGATGTGCAGGCGCTCACGCCGGCGCAGACCTGGGTCCGCTACGGCGGCCCGGACAGCGCCCCGGTGACCACGGAGGGCCCGCACCCGGAGACGAGCGACCTCGTGGCCGGCTGGTACCTCGTCGACGTCGAGTCCCACGAGCGGGCGGTGGAGCTGGCGTCGTACATCTCCTCCGAGCCCGGCCCGGGCGGCGGCCCGCTCTGCGAGTGGATCGACGTCCGCGAGGTCATGTCGCACTAGCAGGGCCGAGATGACCGGCGAGCCGCACCGGCTGGACGAGGGCGCTCTGCGCGTCCTCGTCCCGCAGGTGCTCGCAGGCCTGGTACGCCGCGGCGAGGACTTCGACGCCGCGGAGGACGCGCTGCAGGAGGCCCTGCTTGAGGCCCTCCGCGTCTGGCCGGACGCGCCGCCGCGCGACCCACGTGCGTGGCTCACGACCGTCGCGTCCCGACGGCTGGTCGACGCCCGCCGCAGCGAGACGGCCCGGCTGCGGCGGGAGGAGACGACGTACGCGGAGCCGCGGCCGCTCGCTCCCGAGGAGGGCGACGACACCCTCTTCCTGCTGTTCTGCTGCTGCCACCCGGAGCTACCCCCTGCGTCGCAGGTCGCGCTGACGCTGCGCGCCGTCGGCGGCCTCACCACGCGCGAGATCGCGGACGCGTTCTACGTGCCGGAGGCGACGATGGCGCAGCGCATCAGCAGGGCCAAGCGCTCCCTGCACGGGCGCCGGCTCGAGCGGCCCGGGGACCTCGCGGTCGTGCTGCGCGTGCTCTACCTCGCCTACACCACGGGTCACGTGGGCCGCGTCGGCCTCGCCGCCGAGGCGATCCGGCTGGCCCGTCAGCTCACCCTCGCCACCGACGAGCCCGAGGCGCGCGGGCTGCTCGCCCTGATGCTGCTCAACCATGCCCGGCTTCCGGCCCGGCTCGACGCCGAGGGCCGGATCGTGCCGCTCGACCGGCAGGACCGCGCGCTGTGGGACACCCGCGAGATCGCAGAGGGCGTACGCGTCCTGCAGTCCGCGCTCGCGATGCAGGCCGACGAACGGCCGCCCGGCAGATACCAGATCGAGGCCGCCATCGCCGCGCTGCACGACGACGCCCGCAGCGCCGATGAGACCGCCTGGCCGCAGATCCTCGCGTGGTACGACGACCTCGTCGCGCTGACCGCACACCCGGTGCGCCAGGACCCCGCCGCCGTGCTCGGCCGCGCCGTCGCGGTCGGCCACGTCCTCGGTGCCGCCGCCGGGCTGCGCGAGACCGACCGGCTGCGCGACGTCCTCGGCGGACGCCACCGCTGGCATGCCGTACGCGGCCATCTGCACGAGCTCGACGGGGACCCGGAAGCCGCCGCCGTCGCGTACGCCGAGGCCGCCCGGCTCGCCACGAACGTCGCCGAGCGCGACCACCTGGTGCGGCAGGCCGCCGGGGCGCGGGCCGCGGTGGCCGGGCGAGGCGCAGAACTCCCCGCCGACCCGCAGCCATTGCCCTAGCGTGGCGAGGGGCACGGGCACGGCCGGCGTGACCACGTCGACGTCGCGAGCGGGGGGACGCCGGATGCGCACGGCACGGTCGGTCGCGGCGCTCACCCTCGCGCTGCTCGCTTCCGGCGCCTGCCGGTCGGCGGGAGACGACACGGCGTCGGCGAACGATCGCTGGGCCTTGACGGCACCCGCGCCGCTTCCACCCCGGCACGGCGCGCTCGTGCTCGCCGTCGCCGGGAAGGGCCTCGTGCTCGGGGGCTCGGACGAGTCGCCGTGCCCACCGTCAGCCTCCTGCCGCACCGCACCACGCCCGCTGCGCGACGCCGCGGTCTACGACCCCGCGGCCGACACGTGGACGAAGGCGCCACCTGCCCCGGTCGGTCTCGGGCCGCTGGTGCCGACGAGCTCGGCGGTCGTGGGGGACACGGCGTACGTCCTCGTGCAGGGCGGTCAGCGGCGGGCGTTCCTGTCCTACGACCTGTCGGACCGGACGTGGCGACGGCTCCCGCCCCCGCCGCAGGTCAGCACCGCATGGTTCGCGCTCTCCACGCTCGGCCGGGACGTGGTGGCGTACGTGTCGAGCCACGACCCGGGCCTCAACCGGCGGGACCACCGCCCGCCGGACCAGGCCTACGACCCGGCGGCGCGGCGCTGGCGGGAGCTACCGCAGGACCCGCTCGGCCCGTCATCGGGCCGCACGATGGTGGCCACCGACACCGGGACCGTGCTTCTGGCGGACGAGCGGCCGCGCTACCCGCTGGTGCGCCCGCCGGCCACGGAGACGGCCGTGCTGGATCCGCGGACGCGGCGGTGGCGGCGGCTGCCGGACAGCCCGCCCGGGATCAGCGGCAGCGCCCTGCCGGCCGGCGGAAGGGTCGTCAACCTCCTGCTGCAGCACGGCGCGGGCGAGGCGGCCGACAAGTGGGGGCGCCGCTACCCCTACGGCAGCGGAGTCCTCGACGTGCGGTCGCGCCGCTGGTCAGCCCTGCCCCCGGGACGGCCCGACGTCCCCACCGGGACCGGCGGTCCCGGCTTCGCCTCGGGCGCTGGCCTGGTCGTCGCTTCGGGCGTCGCGCTGGACGTCGCCACCGGCCAATGGACGCGCGTCCCGACAGCCGGCGCGGCACCGCTGCCGCGTACGGGCGAGGGCTCCGCGGTGCTGTCGACGTCCACCGGCCCGGTCGTGCTGGAGTTCGGCGGCGCGACGTGGCGGGGCGACTGGTCGACGGCAGACCTGAGCGGCGCCGGCCTGGTCTGGCGGCCGGCGGGCTAGCGGGCCCCGAGCACGACGAGCGCCCCGACGAGGCCGACGCCCAGTGCGACGAACGAGAACCGCCCGGCGCGCGCGAGCCGGGACGAAGGAGGCCCGGGCGGGAGCGGGACGGCGACGGACTCCTGCGGGGACAGGGCGAAAGCGCGCACCAGGTCACGCTGCCCCTGCGGCAGCGGCTCGCCCGCGGGGGTCACCACAGCTGCGTCCCGGAGCCGGTCGGCCGCCACTGGGCCGGCGGGTCCTCGCCGACCCGGCCATCCACGCTCTCGCGCAACAGGTCCGCATGGCCGGTGTGCCGCCCGTACTCCTCGATCAGGTCGCAGACCAGCCGGCGCAGGCTCACCGGGTCGTCGTCGGGCTCGGTGGCGTGCACGGCGCGGTCGAGCCCGCCCTCTGCCAGCGCAGCGGCGAGCCGCGCCCGCGACCGCTCGACGGCACCGTCCCACAGCGCGTAGAGCTGCTCCGGGGTGTCCCGGGCGGCCGACGTGAAGTCCCAGTCGCCCGCAGCCTCGGCCTCCTCCGCGCCGACCTCGCCGCCGGAGCCCATCGACTCCCACGGCTCGCCCATCGACCGCCCGGCGAGCTTCACGGTGAAGGTGTAGTCCTCCACCGCAGCCAGGTGCTTGAGCAGCCCGCCCAGCGTCAGCGCGGACGCCCCGACGCGGGCCTGCAGCCCGGCCGCGTCGAGGCCGTCGGCCTTCCAACGGAACGTCGCGCGCAGCCGGTCGAGCGTCCCTGTTAGGTGCTCGACCTCCGTCCCCGCGAACGGCGGCTCCCACGGCGGCCAGGCCTCGTTCTCCCCCATGGGGCCACCGTAGATCTTCCCGGCCGTGAGCGGTACCGCGGAAGGCGGCTTCAGGGGATGCTGGAGGCGTGGAGGAGCTCGTCCACGCGCCCGCCCGCGGCCCGGCGCGCAGGCTCGTCGGGACGTACTCGGGCTATCGCTCCGTCGACGTGCCGCCGGCGGTGCACCGCGGGCTGCCCTCGCCGTGGATGACCGTCCTGCTCACGCTCGAGGACCCGCTGCACATGGCGGCCCATCCGGACCCGGCACAGCCCGGCGGGCTCTTCGACGCGCTCGTCGGCGGCCTGCACACCACGCCGGCGCTCATCACCCACGACGGGCGGCAGTCCGGCATCCAGCTCGCCCTCAGCCCGCTCGCCGCCCGCGCCGTGCTGGGGCTGCCGGCCGGGGAGCTCGCCGGCCTCGACGTGCACGCCGAGGACGTGCTCGGCCCCCGCGTACGCCGTCTGCGCGAGCGCCTCCTCGCCGCGCCGGGCTGGCCGCAGCGGTTCGCCCTGCTCGACGCCGCGCTCGCCGGCTGGGCACGCGACGCGGCACCGCCCCGGGAGGTGGCCCACGCGTGGCACCTGCTGCACGGGCGGTCGGGGCGCGTACGCGTCGACGAGCTCGCGCGCGAGGTCGGCTGGAGCCGGCGCCACCTGCAGGCGCGGTTCCGGGCCGAGACCGGCCTCACGCCCAAGCAGGTCGCGCGGGTCGTCCGCTTCGACCGCGCCCGGCGGGCCCTGCAGGCGGCGCCGCGCACGCCGCTCGCCGAGCTGGCGGTGGCGCACGGCTACTACGACCAGGCCCACCTGGCGCGCGAGTTCGTGGCGCTGGCCGGGGTGCCCCCGAGCCGCTGGGTCCGCGACGAGGGGCACGCATTCGTCCAAGCCGAGGAGCCGGTGCCCGCGGCAGGGTGAGCGGCATGACTTCTCCGACCGACTGCTGGGTCTCCCTGTCCTGCTCCGACGCCCCGCGCCTGATCGCCTTCCTCGTCGAGGCGTTCGGCTTCACCGAGCTCGCCCGCTACGGCGAGGGGGAGCGCGTCGACCACGCCGAGCTGGCCAGCCCCGGAGGCCGTGGCGGCGTCATGCTCGGCACCGTGCGGGAGGGCGAGACCCGCGGCATCGCGGCGCCCGGGACGACATCGGCGTACGTCGTGGTGCCGGACGCGGACGCGCTGTTCGCCCGCGCGACGGCCGCCGGCGCCGAGGTCGCCGCGGGCCTCGTCGACACCGACTACGGCTCGCGGGACTGCGCGCTGCGCGACCCCGAGGGGAACACGTGGTTCTTCGGGACGTACGCCGGCACGTCGACCGGCTGAACCCGGCGGCCGCTGCAGCCAAGCCCGCGAGGTCGGGGAGTGTCGACCGCGCTCCAGCACGGTCAACGCTCCACAGTTCGCCCGCTCACCGCCCGGTGATGGTGAACGCCTTCCCGATGGCCGCCTTCACGTGCAGGTCGGCGATGGTGCTGGTGGCGACGCGGTACGTGTAGGTCCCCTTGCCGGGCGGGGTGGCGGTGACGGAGTAGGTCCCCGAGCCGCCAGTTCGTGCCCGGTTCACGACGCGCCAGGCCTTGCCCACCCGGCGCTGGAGCACGACGCCCTGCGGGTTGGCCGGCCACGCCCGGCCGTTGACCGCGACGTTGGTGCCGGCCGCGACGGAGCGCTTCGCCGGCGCGGCGGTCACGGCGGCCCGGACGGGGGCCCGGTCGAGCACGGTCGCCCGCGCGACCGGCTGGCCCGCGGCGTCGCGGCCGTACTCCAGACACCACTCGTCGCTCCGGAGCCGGGTGCTGGCCGTCCACGCCCCGGTGGACGACGTCGTCGCCGGCCGGAGCAGGTAGCCCACGCCCGCGATCGCCTCGTTGCACTGGCCGCCCGCGACCGTCAGGAGCAGGCGGCGCGCCGGGGCGCCGGGGCCGGACAGCTTCACGGTGCCCTTGAGCACGAACGGCTGCCACGCCTTCGGCGTCTTCGGCGCGGCGAGCGTCAGCACCGGCCAGTTGGCACCGTGCACGTTCAACGACGCGGACTCGACGAGCCCCGGCGTCACGACCGGGAAGACGAGCCGGCCGAAGCGCGGGTCGTCCTCGGGCCGGGTGTGCAGGTCAGCCGTGAAGATCGACCGGGGGCGCCAGATGCCGGCACTGGCGGCGCCGAGCTTCGTCGTGCCCTCCCAGACCCCGTCCTGCGGCGTGCCCGAGACGAGCGTGAGCGGCACGAAGCGGGAGTTGCGCGCCGTGGGGGTGACGGGCCTGGCGCCCGCGGTGCCGATCTCGAGGCACGGGCACTGCACGTCGACGGGCGAGTCGCCGTACTGGCCGGGGACCGGCGTCACGCCGTCGGGGTTGGCGAGGCGTACCCGCACCGTGAGGGTGGTGATCTCGGTGCCGGTGAGCTTGGTGTCGCCCGCGGTGAGGGTGACCGCGCCGACGGTCGTGGTCGCAGCGGGCTCAGCACCGGCGGGCGCGGGCGACAGGACGGACGCGAGGACGGGCGCAAGGACGGCGACGGCCAGGGCGGTACGGCGGGGTACTCGGGTCACAGGATGCGGCTTTCGTCGGATCGACAGGTGCACTGCTCAGGAGCGGCCGGAGCCAGGATGCGGTTCAGTCGGGCAACCGGGCACGTCCCCGGGGGCCAGCCCGGGCTCGTGCTTGACCTTGACGCAGGGTCAGGGCCCGACGCTGCAGCCATGACCACGACACCAGCTCTCGAGACCGTCGGGATCACCAAGTCCTACGGCAGCCACAGCGTGCTGCGCGGCGTCGACCTCGCCGTCCCGGCGGGCTCCGTCGTCGCCCTGCTGGGCTCCAACGGCGCCGGCAAGACCACGCTCGTGCGGATCCTGTCGACGCTGCTGCGGGCCGACGGCGGGACCGCGTCCGTCAACGGCCACGACGTCGCCACACAGCCGGGCGCGGTCCGCGAGTCGATCAGCCTGACCGGTCAGTTCGCCGCGGTCGACGAGGTCCTGACGGGGCGGGAGAACCTCGTCCTCGTCGCGCAGCTGCGACATCTCGAGGACCCCGGCGGGACCGCGGACGGCCTGCTCGCCCGCTTCGGGCTCTCCGACGCGGGCTCGCGCCGAGTGGCGACGTACTCGGGCGGTATGCGGCGCCGGCTCGACATCGCGATGAGCCTGATCGGGGACCCGCCCGTGCTCTTCCTCGACGAGCCGACGACGGGGCTGGACCCGCAGTCGCGCATCGAGGTGTGGCGGACGGTCCGGGAGCTCGCCGGCCGCGGGACCACCGTGCTGCTCACGACGCAGTACCTCGACGAGGCCGAGCAGCTCGCCGACCGGATCGCGATCCTCCACGAGGGGCGCATCCTCACCGACGGCACGCTCGCCGAGCTCAAGCAACTGCTCCCGCCGAGCCGGGTCGAGTACGTCGAGAAGCAGCCCACGCTCGAGGACGTCTTCCTCGCCCTCGTCGGCCACGACACCACCGCCACCTGAGGACGGGACCGTGAACAGCTACGCCTTCCGCGACACCTTCGTCCTGGTGAAGCGGTCGCTGCGCCACATCCTGCGCAGCCCGGACACCATCATCACCACGGCCGTCACGCCGATCACCATGCTGCTGCTGTTCGTGTACGTCTTCGGCGGCGCGATCGACGCCGGCGACGGCGACTACGTCGACTACCTGCTCCCCGGGATCCTGATCGTCACGGTCGCCTCGGGCATCGCGTACACCGCCTTCCGGCTCTTCACCGACGTGTCCGGCGGCCTCTTCGAGCGGTTCGCCTCGATGCCGATCGCGCGCGCGGCCGTGCTGTGGAGCCACGTGCTCACCTCGGTCGTGGCGAACCTGGTCTCGCTCGCGCTCGTGATCCTCGTGGCCGTGGCGATGGGCTTCCGCACGGGCGCGGGCGTGCTGGCCTGGCTCGCGGCCGTGGCGATCCTGGTGCTGTTCACCCTGGCGCTCACGTGGCTGGCGGTCATCCCGGGGCTGACGGCCACGTCGATGGACGGCGTGAGCGGGTTCTCGTACCCGCTGATCTTCCTGCCCTTCGTCAGCTCGGCCTTCGTACCCACCTCCGGGATGCCGGGGCCGGTGCGCTGGTTCGCCGAGCACCAGCCGGTCACCTCGATCGTCAACACGATCCGGGGCCTCTACGCGCAGGAGCCGGTCGGCAACGACGGCTGGATCGCGGTCGCCTGGTGCCTCGCGCTGCTGGTGGCCGCGTACGTCCTCGCGATGCGGGTCTACCGCGGCAAGATCGCCTGACGTCGAACGGCACGAGGAGGAGTCGCCATGCGTGCGCTCATGACCGGGGCTCGTCGCGATGCCGACCGATAACGGCAGCGCGATGCTGACCATCGGGCAGCTGGCGGCGTACGCCGGCGTCACGATCCGCGCCGTCCGGCACTATCACGCCAAGGGGCTGCTGCCCGAGCCCGACCGGGACCGCTCCGGCTACCGCCGCTACGACGCGGCAGCTGTCGTCGAGCTCATCCGGATCCGTACGCTGGCCGACGCCGGCGTGCCGCTCTCCCGGGTGCGGGAGCTGCTCGCGGCCGGTCCCGAGGAGTTCGCGGCGGCGGTCGAGGAGATCGACCGCCGCTTGCGCGCCGAGATCCGCGAGCGCCAGCGCCACCGGGAGCGCATCGCCCAGCTCGCAGCCGGCGACAGCCTCGCACTGCCGCCCCAAGCGACGGCCTACCTCGACCGGATGTACGAACTCGGCTTCCCGCAACGCATCATCGAGATCGAGCGGGACAGCTGGATCCTCATCACCGCGCAGATCCCGGACGAGGTGCCGGCCCTCATGGCGGTGAAGCGGGCGCAGCTCGAGGACGAGACGCTGCGTCGGCTCTACCTCGACATCGGCGACATCGTCGACTGCGGTCCGGACGACCCGCGGCTGCCGTCGTTCGCGGACCGCGTGGCGGCGTTCATCGAGGCTGCGGCCGCCGAGGCGGAGGCGAAGACCGAGGCGGTCGGCATGCCGCAGGAGCAGCCGATCAGCGACGACCTGGTCGCGCTGCTCGACGCCGCGTTCCTCGAGTGCTTCCCGTGCGCGGCGCGCCTGCTCGAGCTGCTGGAAGAGCGCGGGTGGACGGGATGGACGAACATCCGGCGGATCGAGCCGGACGAGGCCGCGAGCCGAGCGCGTGGCTCGTCGCCTGCCGATTCCGGGTGCTGACGGTGGGATCAGGCCTGTACGGGCGCCGCGGCGCTCCGGCCCCCCGTAGCCCCGGTCCGCCGGGCACGGCAGGCACGGCAGGCACGGCAGGCACGGCAGGCACGGCACTGGCAGAATGCCGCATTCACCCGGCACTCGGTTGGCAGAATGACGCATTCATGTCGCTCTAGTGGATGAATGCGTCATTCAACCAATCAGCGGAAGGTGAAACTCGGGGGCCGCGCCCAGCTCATCGCTGGCGGAGGAGATCGCTCAGCTTCCCGACCGAGCTACGGCCGGTGCCACGGCGCGAAGGCGTTGGCCCGCGGGTCGAGGGCCGGCGCCAGCTCCGGGAAGTGGCGCAGCAGGACGCGGGCCATCGTGGCGTCGTCGATCCACTCGATGCCGGCCTCCGTGTAGACGCGCGCGTCGTAGTCCTTGGTGAAGAACCGGTCGCTGTTGAGCCGCCGGCTCGCCATGAGGATGAAGATGCGGAACGCCGTGTCGCTGAAGGCGAACCCCTTCGGGCGCTTCTCGGCGAACATCCCGACCATCAGGTCGACCTTCTCGACGTCACCGTAGACCTCGCGCAGCGTCGCGACCGTCTCGGCGTCGTCGGACAGCTCCTCGAAGGACGCAGCGGGCTTCATGCGAAGCTGGCGTCGGAAGTCGTTGTAGCGCGGGACGCCCAGCTCCCGCACGCGCAGGATGTCGACGGCCGCCAGGTCCATCAGCCTGCCGTCGGGCCGGACGAACTCCTGCAGGCCGCGCGGGAAGTTGTGCAGGACGATCGCCCCGGCGTACTCGGTGCCGAAGGAGTAGAACAGGTCGGCCAACGAGACCTCGAAGAACACGTCCCGGCTGTGCCCACCGGTGAGCTCGGGGAAGGCGTAGGTGCGCAGCGTCTCGCCGGTGGCCACCGACTTGACGGGGTAGTCGTCAGGGACGAGCGGGTGCATCCGGTAGACCGAGGTGAACTCCTCGGTCAGGGAGTAGGGCACGCCGTAGTGGTTCGTCGGCGACCCGGGGATGCCGCTGACGACCTCGCTGGCGCTGATCCGGCCAAAGCGCCGCCGCAGCCGCTCGCCCGCGATGCCGAACCAGTTCGCCCGCATCGCCACCCGCGTGATGGGGTGGGAGATGACGGCCGGCGTCCACTCCACCGTGTGGATCTTCGCGACCACCGCCGCGTTCACGAGCCGGGCACAGGTGAAGAGCTGATCATCGGTCCACTGCGGGTGGTCCGCCCGCAGCCGGTCGCAGATCGCGTTGTGCTCCAGAGCGAACAGGCTGATCAGCATCCCCATCCCGACCCACCAGCCGGGCTCCCTCGTCGGGTCGTGCGCCGGGTCGTCGGCGGGCAGCGGGACGACGCCGCCCGGCTCGATCCGCAGCTTGCCGCCCTCGCCCGTACGGAACCGGGCAGCTTCCTCCGGCGTCGTGCCGTAGATCGACGACAGGTCCCACCAGTGCGTCAGCGCGTTGACGGACGTGGGCGGCCCGGCGGCACCGGCCGGGCGGGTGGGGTCGGGCACGATGCGCGGCACGGCCATGGGGTGCTCGGGCCAGGGGTCGTCGGCGGACAGCGGCACCTGGTGGGCGTGCGCGGCGTCGCCCGGCCCGTGGCTGAACCAGTCCTTGATCATGAACTGGAGCCAGGCCGCGACGATGGCGTTCACGGTCGTGGCCGGCGCGAACTCGTGCCGGGTCAGCAGCCGGCGGCTCACCTCGCGCGGGCTCGGCTCCATCATCGTCCGCTGCGGGTCGGCGTCCACGGCCGCGAGCGCCACGTTGCGGCCGAAGCGCGACCCGGCCATGCCCATCCGCGGGTCGTCGAGGTCGTTGTACGTCCCGTCCGCCGTGCGGGCGTCGTTGCTCGTCGGCGGCGGGCCGATCGGCGGCTGACCGGTGCTCGGCAGCAGGTTCGCGTCGTGCAGGTTCTTCTTGCGCAGCTCGTTGCGCAGCCCGACGAGCACCGCCAGGCCGAGGGGGAGCGGGAGCCGGTCCCAGCCGTACCTGCGGTCGATGCGGGTCGAGAGGCCGTCGAAGAGCCGCCAGGGCAGGCTCGACCGGTAGGCCGACGGGGCTTCAGGGGTCGCCACCGGGCGGCCGGTGCCGGGCATGGACTCGGTGTCGGGCATGGACTCGGTGCCGGGGATGGACTCGCTGTGCTGGGAACGCTTCACGGGGACTCCCATGACGGGCGCCGCGTGGCCGGATGCGCGGCACGGGTGCTGAAGGGAAGGCCTGTCGGTGCGGTCTGATACAGGCCTCGTGCGCGTGGCAACGGGCCCGCGGGCGGTCGGAACGAGGAGGGACGCGGCACAGTGGG
>NZ_JAANNP010000041.1 GCF_011250635.1 Motilibacter deserti | reverse complement strand
CAGCGTCGGCCCGACGCGCGTCAGCTCGACGGGCAGGTGATGAGCCCGGCGTGGAACGCCTCGACTCGTTGCCGCGCGTGCCGTGGGAGGGGTTGCCGCCCTGGCCGAGCGTGACGTGCTGGCCGTTGTGGATGTTGTCCGAGGACGCCCACGCGACGCAGTTGCCGACGCGGTCCTCCGGGGCGGCCGGGTTCTGCGCGAGGCCCGGCGGGTCGGCGAAGGCGGGGCCGGCCACTCCCGCCAGAGCGAGCACGAAGCCGGCGGCGATAATGGGGACTCTGCGCATCGAACCTCCAGGACCAGGAGGGCGCGGCCTGGCTCCTCCGGGTCGCAGTGCTCGGGCCGCGGCGGCCCGTCATTGGTGCCGTGCGCAGAAGCACGGCAAGGGGGAAGCGCGCTTCGCTTATCGTGATGTACTCGGACGAACTCGAACTTTCTAGGAGCGCACCTGTGACCGCCGCGGTCCCCGCCGCCCGTACCGACATCGCGAGGCGCTGGTGCTGATCCTGCTCCCGCCGAGCGAGGGCAAGGCCGCCGGTGGGGACGGCGGCCCGGTCAACGTCACGGCGCTCGCGGCCCCGAAGCTCGCCCCCGTCCGCAAGCGGGTCCTGACCGCCGTCACCCGGACCGCCCGCGGGGACGCCGCCGTTGCCGCTGAGGCGCTGAAGCTGCCGCCCGCCGTCGCCGACGAGGCGCTCGCCGCGAACAGGGCCGCGGCCACGTCGCCGACCCTGCCGGCCCTCGACCGTTACACCGGAGTCGTGTACGCCGCGCTCGACCCGGCGACCCTGTCCCCCGTCGGCCGGGCCGCCGCCGAGGAGTCCGTGCTCGTGTTCTCGGGGCTGTTCGGCGTCGTGGCTGGGGGCGACCGCGTGCCGGCGTACCGCGTACCCGTCGCGTCCGTGCTGCCCGAGCTCGGCGCGCTCACGCCGGTATGGCGCGCCGCGCTCCGGGAGGTGCTGCCGGTCCTGGTCGGCAAGGGCTTCGCGGTGGACCTGCGTTCCACGGACTACGCGGGGATGTGGGCGCCCACCGGCCCGCTGCGCCACCAGGTGCTGCCGGTGCGGCTGCTCACGAAGCGCCCGTCCGGGCCGCCGCGGGTCGTGTCATACCCGTCGAAGCACGGCAAGGGCCTGCTGGCGCGAGAGCTCGTCGAGCGTGCGGGCAAGGGTGCGGCCGCGGGGTCCGTGGACGACGTCGGCGAGGCCGCCGCGGCGCTCGGGTGGGACGTCGAGGTGCGCTACGCGCAGGGCAGCGTGCCTGCGCTCGACGTGATCATGCCGCCGTGGGTGCCGGTGTCCTGAGCGCGGCGTGTCCCGGACCCGGGCGTTGCCTGGCTTAGGCGTGCAGACCCAGGCGTGGCCTGGCCCGGGCGTGTCCGGGCCGAGGCGTGTCCGGGCCTAGGCGGGCCCGTCCAGGCGGCGGCGCCGACTTCAACGGCGTGGCTGGAGTCAGGCGTGTTCTCGTACGAAGAGAGCCAGACGCCGCATCACCGAGCCACTTCGTCAGAATCCCGCGCCCGTTCGTCACGATGCCACATTCACCCCGCATCCGTTCTTCACGATGACGCATTCATCCGATAGGTTCGGCCGAATGCGCCATTCATTCATCGCCGGTTCGTCCGGATGCCGCATTCATCCAGTGCCTGGTCGTCCGGGTCCTGCCGCTGACCTGCCACCGGAGGCCATGAGGTGAGCGGCCAGTCCAGTGCCGCCGGTCGCCTTACACGGCCGGCCACAGGCTAGGCCCGACGCCCGGCGTTCAAGCGCCCAGGCGCTCCGGCGCCCCGGCGCCCCGGCGCAGAGTCGGGTGAATGCCGCGGCCAGTCCGGCAACGCGCCGACGCCGCCTCCGACCGCGCCCCTTGGCAGCGCCGCCTTCACCCGCACCCGTTCGGCAGAATGACGCATTCACCCCACGCCCGCTCGTCAGAATGACGCATTCACCCGATAGGTTCGCCTGAATGCGGCATTCTGCCAAAGAAGGGGTGCGCGCGAGGCGGCGCGCAGCGGCGGAGGCGCGGCGCCGTCAGCCCGGCGCCCCGCAGCCGCCGGCGGTCCAGAACGCCGACTGCGGCGCCTTGCTCGGAGCCTCGGCCCCGCAGCGTGGCAGCCCGGCTCCGTCCGCCGAGACACGGTGCAGCAGGTGCTCCACGCAGGTGACGCCCGCGGGCGCCGCGCACGAGTACGCGCCTCCGCAGAAGCCGACGTAGCGCGGGCCGGTCCCACCGCCGGCCTCGGCGTCCACCCGGAACAGCAGCGGCAGCCCGCCGGAGGGGAGCCCCTCGTCGGCGACGGCGGCGGCGTACGTCGCCTGCAGCACGTCGGTCCGGTTGGCGAGCACGTCGGTCGCCGCCATCGCGCTCTCCGGCACGTGGTGCAGGAACCGTCCGAGCACGTCGGAGCAGAAGTCCGCGTAGTCGCGGGTATGCAACACCAGCTCGTGCCAGAGGTCGTCGACGAGCGGGCTCGGCATGGCGCGGGCGGCACCCGGTGCGCGCGCCGCCAGGCGGAACCACTGGCGCAGCCCCGCGACGACCAGTGCGACGTCCGCCTCGGTCAGCAGGGGGTGCTCGGCGCGGAAGCGCAGCAGCACGCTGGGCGGCGGCTCCCACGCGTCGATGGCCGCGCACCGGCGGCCGGAGGCACGCCCGGCGAGGAGCCCCGCCGTCGACAGCTTCGGCATTGCGACACTGTGCCGCCCCGGCCCTACCGGGACAAGAGCCTCGACGGACGAGAGCGCACTGCGCAACGCGGGGAAGAAGCCCCACGCCCAGGTCGTTGAAAGCTCCATGAAGATCGACGTGTGGTCCGACGTTGCCTGCCCCTGGTGCTACATCGGCAAGCGCCGGCTCGAGCGGGCGCTGGAGGCGTTCGACGGGGACGTCGAGGTGGAGTACCACGCGTTCGTCCTCGACCCGTCCGCTCCTGACTCCGCCCGCCCGCTCAACGACCACCTGCGCGCCAAGTTCGGCGACCGGGTCGAGGAGATGCAGGCGCACGTCACCGAGCTCGCCGCCCAGGAGGGCCTGGACTTCCGCATGGCCGACGCCCTCGCGGTGAATACGGTCAACGCGCACCGGCTGCTGGCGTACGGGCGCCGGCACGGCGTGCAGGCCGACCTCAAGGAGCGGCTGCTGCGGGCGTACTTCACCGAGGGGCGCGACCTCGGCGACCTGGAGACGCTGGCCAACGTGGCGGCCGAGGCCGGGCTCGACCGGGCCTCGGTGGAGGCGTACCTCGCGAGCGACGACGGGACGGCCGAGGTGCAGGAGGAGCTGTCCGCGGCGCGCGACATCGGCATCACCGCGGTCCCGACGTACGTGTTCGACCGGAAGTACGCCGTGCAGGGCGCCCAGGACGCGGAGACCTTCCTGCGGGTCCTGCGCCAGGTGGCCGAGGAGAGCGCCGCGTAGGCAAGCCAGGAGACAGACACAGCCGCCCGGGAGCGAACGCTCCCGGGCGGCTGCGTGGTGCGGGGGTGTCCCCGCGTCAGCTCAGGACTGCGAGAGCGACGTGCCCGTGGAGCGCAGCGCCTCGCACGCCTCGACGACGCGGGCGGCCAGGCCACCCTCGGCGGCCTTGAGGTAGGTGCGCGGGTCGTAGGCCTTCTTGCTGCCGATGCCGCCGTCGACCTTGAGGACGCCGTCGTAGTTCTTGAAGAAGTGGTCGGCGATCGGGCGGGTATAGGCGTACTGCGTGTCCGTGTCGATGTTCATCTTGACGCAGCCGTAGTCGAGCGTCTCGCGGATCTCCTCGAGCAGCGAGCCCGAGCCGCCGTGGAAGACGAACTGGAACGGCGAGTCCTTGCCGATCTTCTGCCCGACCGCGTCCTGCAGGTCCTTGAGGACCGAGGGGCGGAGCTTGACGTGGCCCGGCTTGTAGACGCCGTGCACGTTGCCGAAGGTCGCGGCGAGGAGGTACTTGCCCTTCTCGCCGGTGCCGAGGCGCTCGGCGACGAGCAGCGCGTCCTCGGGGGTCGAGTAGAGCTTCTCGTTGATCTCCCCGACGACGCCGTCCTCCTCGCCGCCGACGACGCCGATCTCCATCTCGAGGACGACCTTCGCCTTGGCGCAGGCGGCCAGCAGGTCCTCGGCGATGTCGACGTTCTCGTGCAGCTCGACGGCCGAGCCGTCCCACATGTGCGACTGGAACAGCGGGTTCTGCCCGTTGTTCACGCGCTCCTGCGAGATGGCGAGCAGCGGGCGGACGAAGCCGTCCAGCTTCTCCTTCTGGCAGTGGTCGGTGTGCAGCGCGACGTTGATGTCGTACTTCGCGGCCACGACGTGGGCGTACTCGGCCAGCGCCACCGCGCCGGTGACCATGTCCTTGACGTTCGAGCCCGACGCGTACTCCGCGCCACCGGTCGACACCTGGATGATGCCGTCCGACCCGGCCTCGGCGAAGCCGCGGAGCGTCGCGTTGAGCGTGGAGGAGGACGTGACGTTGATCGCCGGGTAGGCGAAGGCGCCGGCCTTCGCCTTGTCGAGCATCTCGGCGTAGACCTCAGGGGTCGCGATGGGCATTGGGCTACCTCGCACTGGTTCGGGCTGGTTCGGGGGCTCCCGAGCAGGCGGGAGCCGGACGTGCTCGCCCTCAGTCTCCCACGGGCACGCGGCAGCCCGGGCAGGGTGCAATGCTCCGTTGCATGCCGCCCGCCGCCAGCCGCCCCGCCGGCCTCTTCGTGGGGCTCGCCACCCTAGACGTCGTCTACCGCGTCGAGCACGTCCCCGCAGCCGACGAGAAGGTCGTGGCGCTCTCCCAGGAGCTCGCCGCCGGAGGCCCGGCCGCGAACGCCGCCGTGACGTACGCCGCGCTCGGCGGGTCCCCCGTGCTCGCCACCGCTCTCGGCGCGCACCCCTTCGCCGCGCAGGCGCACGCCGACCTCGCCCGCCACGGCGTGGACGTACGCGACGCCCTCCCCGGCCTCGAGGAGCCGCCCGCCGTCGCCACCATCCTCGTCACGGACGGGACCGGCGAGCGGTCGGTCGTGTCGCTCGGCGCCTCCCACCAGCGCGTCGGGCCGCCGGAGGGCCTCGCCCGGCTGGTCCGCGAGGCCCGGGTGCTGCTGCTCGACGGGCACCACCCCGAGCCGGCGCTCGCGGCCGCCCGGGCCGCACGCGACGCCGGAGTGCCCGTCGTGCTCGACGCCGGCAGCTGGAAGGACGTGCTCGACGAGCTGCTCCCGCTCGTCGACATCGCGGCCTGCTCGGCCGCGTTCCGCACGCCCGAGGCCGCGGACGAGGACGCGACGGTCGAGGGCCTGCGCGAGCGCGGCGTCCCGTTCGTCGCGGTCACCCACGGCGGCGGGCCGGTCCGCTGGGCGTCCCCGGCCGGCTCGGGCACAGTGCAGCCGCCCGCGGTCGAGGTGCGGGACACCCTCGGGGCGGGCGACGCGTTCCACGGGGCGCTCGCCTTCGCAGTGGCGCGCGGCGATGCCTTCCCCGACGCGCTGTCGTTCGCGGCGCGGGTCGCGTCGCTGCGCTGCGGCGTGCCCGGGCAGCGGACGTGGCTGGCGCAGCTGGCCGGCTGAGGCAGGGCTAGGCCCGAGGTCGTGTGCAGCGCAGCACGCGATCGCGTGCCCAGGGGCACACAGCCCGCACCACTCACGCGACGGGCCGCCGCCGGCGTACCGACAGCGGCCCGTCGTTCCGGATCAGGCGGTCTCGGTCCACCACGGCAGCGTCGACGTCAGGTCGCGCTCGACGTTCGACACGCAGTGGATCTCACCGCTGCCGGAGTGGGCGTACTGCCAGTCCTCGACCCAGTGGACCTGGACGCCGACCTTGGCCAGCGCCTTCTCCGTGACGTCCTCGAAGACGTCCACGCCGTTCTTCGTCGGGCCGTGCTGGCGCGGGGAGAACCACACCTTCTCGCCGGTGCCGATGCCGTTCGCCGCGTCCGGGAGGTAGGCACCGAGCCGCTGGGCGTTGCGCGCGGGGGCGGTGTTGGAGCGGTAGAACACCGGCACGCGGACGATCTCGGCGTCGGTGAGGCCGATCTCCTTCTTGAGGATCTTCAGCGCGGCGTTGATGCCGCGCTTGGCGACGTGCGCGCCGTCCCGCAGCCGCTCGTCCTTCAGCGCCTCCTTGACCGTCATCGTCGGCAGGTTCGAGCCCGGAAGCCCGGCCTGGGCGATGTTCTGGTCCCCGAGGCCCTTCGCGACGAGGTCGCGGAGCATGTTCTCGGCCAGCATCGGGTCGGCGGCGATGAGCGACCAGCCGCGCGGGCTGTCGGAGACGGTGAACGACAGGAACTCGTCGACGTGGCCGACGCTGAGCCAGCTCGTGTCGAGCACGATCGGCTTCTGGAAGCCCTGGTTCGCGAGCATGGCGTTGTACGCCGGGTCGGCCGTGAAGTCCTTCTCGGCGCCGAAGAGCTTGCGGCCCGTCGGGTAGTTCTTGCCGTTGTAGGAGTACGGCGGGACCGAGCCGTAGTTGCCGGTGGAGCCGAAGGTGTTCATCGAGCCGGGCTGGTAGGCCGGGTCGTAGTGCTGGACGCCGGCGACGTCCTTGCCGCGCAGCACGGTGAAGATCGTGCGACCGGTGCTGCGGTAGGGGTTGACGTCGCGGTCGGCGGCGGTGTTGCGCGATGGCGCGCGGACGTAGACGCGCATCCGGTGCTCCGCGCCGCCCGTCGTGGGCATCGACATGTAGCCCGGCTCCATGATGTCCTGCGTCCACTTGTCGAACGAGGAGTTGCGGCCGTGGGCGGCCGGGAGCAGGTAGAGCGGCGCCTCGACCCCGATCTTCGCCAGTCCCTTGCGCAGGTCCTCGCGGAACGGCTCGACACCGCCGGGCGGGGCCGCCGTGACCGGGCGGCCCTGGTAGATGGAGGTCTCGTAGTCCGCCACCATGAGCTTGTCGACCTTCATGGTGTCCGTCACGAACAGCAGCGGCGCCACGCGCAGCCGGACCACGTCGGTCGCGACCGTCCCCGCCCCGGTCACGGTGAGCGTGACGTCGACCGTGCCGTCCCAGGCCTTGGGGTCGCGGATGATGTCGCGGGCCTCGACGCCCAGGGTGGCCCCGGCCTCGACGTCCTGCGCCGAGAGGGCGCCGTCGGCCGGGAGGGCCGCCCAGTCGGACGCCGCCTCCCCGCGCTTGACGAAGACGCGGACCTTGCTCCGCGCCGCCGGGCCGACCGTCACGGTCGCCGCGCTCGCGCCGGGGGCCGGCGCGACGTCGAGCTTGGCCAGGTCGAGCAGGTCGGCGTCGCCGTTCACGATGTCGTCGGCCGCGTCGTTGCACGCCTCGAGCTCGAGGTCGGTGAGCTGCGAGCCGTCGGCCTTGATCTTGGGGCAGCGCACGAGGTCGTCGTCGATGTTGGCGAGCATGACCGCGCCGCGGGCCGCGGTGAAGCGGTCCTCGCCGGCGTCGTCGATCGCGCTGAGCACGCCGTCGCGGTTGGTGTCCGCGGTGAGCGCGGCCGCGACCGCGGCGCCGGCGGACACGGGCGCGAGCGGCAGGGCGACGGCCACGGCACTGCCGAGGGCCACGCCGGCGAGACGGGCTTTGCGTTTACGGGGATGCACGAGGGAGCCTCCGGAGGCAGAGCTGACGGGAAGGACCCGAGCTCGTTCTTCGGGGGCGTTTCCTGCTCGGGGTGGCCCGGAGCTTCTCGGTGGCCCGTTTCGCTCGCGCGAAGCCCGCGTCACGCGGGCGTAAAGCGCTCCCCACTGCGGGTGAGCATCGTCTCGCCCGCGACGGGAACTCGCGCTGCGGCTGCGCGAGCTGCGGTCAGCGGGAGCTGCGCGCCATCGGGTAGCCCTGCACGCGCGGGCCGTCGCTCACCGGCGCGGTGCTGACCGTCGAGCTCACGCGCGCGGCCCAGTCCAGGATTCGCTTCATCGCCTGTCTCCTCTACGTCCTCGTTGCCGTGTCCTGCCCTCTGGTGGTTGACGAGGACGCACGTACCTGTGGTGCATCGGGTGCTGATCGCGCCGCTTGAGCGCCTCGGACAGGAGCGGCCGAGCCGCGCCGCAGATACGTCCCGCCGCGGAACGGCACATTCCTCCCGATACAGCGGGAGCAATGTGAGGCTGCCGAGCGGGAAGTGGGCTGCCGGGCGGCAAGTGGGGTGCCCGGCGTGGGCTGCCGGCGGCAAGCGAGGCTGCCGGGCGCGAGCCGGCTCAGCGGCAGGTGTCCTCCGCCACCAGGTCGGCGGCCTTGCGCGCCGCGATCAGCACCGGGTCCCACGCCGGCGAGAACGGCGGGGCGTAGCCGAGGTCGAGGGCCGTCATCTCCTCGACCGTCATCCGGTTCCACAGCGCGACCGCGCAGGCGTCGATGCGCTTGGCCGCCCCCTCCTTGCCGACGATCTGCGCGCCGAGCAGCCGTCCCGTACGCCGCTCGGCGATCAGCTTCACCGTGATCGGCTGCGCCTCCGGGTGGTAGCCCGCCGCCGTCGTCGAGTCCACCACGACCGTGAGCCAGGAGAAGCCCACTTCATCGCACTCGAATTCGCGAAGCCCGGTGCGGGCGATCTGCAGGTCGCACACCTTGCTGACGGCGGTGCCGACGACGCCGGGGAACGTCGCGTAGCCGCCGCCGAGGTTCGTGCCGATGACGCGCCCCTGCTTGTTGGCGTGCGTGCCGAGCGCCACGTGGATGCGGGCACCGCTCACCAGCCCGAGCGACTCGACGCAGTCGCCGGCGGCCCAGATGTTCTCTCGCCCGCAGACCCGCATCCGCAGGTCGACGGTGACCCCGCCGAAGCGGCCCAGGGGCAGGCCGGCCTCCTGCGCGAGGCGGGTCTCGGGGCGGACCCCCGTCCCGAGCACGACGATGTCCGCCGGCAGCTCGCCGGCGTCGGTGACGACGGCCCGCGCGCGCCCTTCCGCGTCCAGCGCCACCTCGCGCACGGCGGTCGAGGTGCGTACGTCGATCCCGAGCCCCTCCATCGCCTTGTGCACCAGCGCGCCCATGTCCGGGTCGAGCGTCGACATCGGCTCGGCCGCCATGTCGACGACCGTCACCTCGAGCCCGCGCCGGACCATGGCCTCGGCCATCTCCACGCCGATGTAGCCGCCGCCCACGACCACCGCCCGGCGCGGCTCGCGCGAGCGCAGCGCGTCGAGGATCGCCTCGCCGTCGTCCAGCGTCTGCACCCCGTGGACCCCGGGCGCGTCGATGCCGGGCACGGGCGGGCGCAGCGGGCGCGCCCCCGTCGCGAGCACCAGCTCGTCGTACGCCACCCGGCTCTCGCTCCCCGTGCCGACGTCGCGGGCCACGACCTCGCCGCGCTCCGGGTCCAGCGCGACGACCTCGGTGCCCATCCGCACGTCGAGGCCGCGCCGACGGTGCTCCTCGGGCGTGCGCGCGACCAGCTGCGTGACGTCGTCGACGTCGCCGGCGACCCAGTAGGGGATGCCGCAGGCGCTGTAGGACGTGTGCCGTCCGCGCTCGAAGACGACGACGTCGAGGTCCGGCTTCAGCCGCTTGGCCTGCGCGGCCGCGCTCATCCCGGCCGCGTCGCCTCCGACGACCACCACACGCTTGCCCATGCCGGGCTCCTACCCCGCGCCGGGTGTTCTTGATTCACGCAGGTCGAGGACGTACGGCGTCGTCGCCGTTACGGGTACGAACCCGAGTCGTTCCAGGACCGGGCGCGAGTCCGGGGAGGCGTCGACGGTGACCCAGCGCGCGCCGGCGGCCAGCGCCTCGCGGGCGCGCAGCGCGACCAGGCTGCGGTAGACGCCGCGGCGCCGCCACCCCGGCCGTGTCGAGCCGCCCCAGAGCGACGCGAAGGGC
Organism: Motilibacter deserti; assembly: GCF_011250635.1. Taxonomy (GTDB): domain Bacteria; phylum Actinomycetota; class Actinomycetes; order Motilibacterales; family Motilibacteraceae; genus Motilibacter_A; species Motilibacter_A deserti. The sequence continues at coordinate 5,291 of NZ_JAANNP010000041.1, read as the reverse complement.
GATCCGGCGTGCAGGCGTACCCACGCCGCCGCGACGACCGTGCCGTCGTCGGCCTCGGCGACGTGCATGCGCAGCGAGCCCGGGTCCGCGGCGCGCTCCGCGAGCACCGCGTCCACCAGCCAGCGGTGGTCCTCGCCCCAGACGGCGAAGCCGAGCTCGACGACGGCTTCCGCGTCGCCGTCGTCGAGCTCGCGCAGCCGCACACCCGCAGGAGGACCGAGACCTGCGGTGGCGGCGACCAGGTCCGCCAGATCGGCGGCCACGAGCGTCTCGGCCGTCTCCGGCACGAATCCCGCGGCCCGCAGCCGGTCCGGCAGGTCGGGCGGGTCGTCGTAGTCGTGGTGCTTCCACTCGAGCGCGGTGCCGCGGCCGGCCGCCAGCGCCACGTGCCGGGCGATCGCCGCGCCCGCGGTGGAGCCGTCCAGCCGCGACCACACGACGGTCGCGCCGTGCTCGCCCGGCGGGGGCAGCAGCAAGACGGTCGAGGCGTCGGACTCGACCGACCAGCCCGGGGCGGGCGGGGTCGCTGCCCGCCTCAGCTCGTCGTACGCGGACAGCAGCTCGGCGCGGTCGATGCCCACGCTCCCGACACTAGTCAGCGCGCCGGGGCACCAGCCCGAGCACGCGGCGAGCCGGGCGCACGTGCCAGGCCGCCACCCCGCTGGGCAGCAGGCAGACGTTGCACCGGTACGCCTGGTGCAGCCGCCGTGTGCTCTCCGTCTCCCGCGTCGCGGCGACCGCCGCGTTGGCCCGCGAGAGCTTGGTCCTGTCCTTGCACGCCGTGGCTGCGGTCCCTGCCGCTGCGGCGCGAGTGCTGGCCGATCGCGTCATGGCCTCAGCCTCGGACCGCTCGCTGGGAGGAGCCTGTGAGCGCGCTGCAGGGTTGCTGAGGGCAACGCGCGGCGTTGGTGGCCGCCCCGGGCCCGCACCGGGACGGCGACGATGCACCGTTTGATGCATACAACCCCCGGCTCGGCCCCGGGTCATCGGCAGCGGACAATGGCCGCGTGACTTCCGCACCCAGCGTCCCCCTCCTGCACGGCGCGCAGCTGCCCCGGCTCGGCCTCGGCACCTCGCCCATGAGCGACACCGACACCGAGGCAGCCGTCGCGGCGGCGCTCGAGATCGGCTACCGGCTGATCGACACCGCCGAGGACTACGGCAACGAGGAGGGCGTCGGCCGCGGCATCCGCTCCTCGGGGGTGCCGCGCGACGAGCTGTTCGTCACCACGAAGTTCAACAAGCAGTGGCACGGGGTCGACCTGGTCACCGAGGCCTTCGAGCGCAGTGCGGAGCGGCTCGGGCTGGACTACGTCGACCTCTTCCTCGTCCACTGGCCCAACCCGGGCCACGACAAGTACGTCGAGGCCTGGCAGGGGCTGGTCCGCCTGCACGAGCAGGGCCGCGTCCGGGCCATCGGCGTCTCGAACTTCCGGCCCGCGCACCTCGAGCGCATCATCACCGAGACGGGCGTGGCGCCGGACGTCAACCAGGTCCAGCTCCACCCGCTGCTCGTCCGCGAGGCCGAGCGGGCCTTCCACGCCGAGCGCGGCATCGTGACCCAGGCGTGGTCGCCCCTGGGCGGCACCGGCGCCGACGTGCTCTCGCAGCCGCTCCTGCAGACGCTCGCGGAGAAGTACGGCCGCTCCCCCGGGCAGATCGTGCTCCGCTGGCTGATGGACCTCGGCGTGACGACGGTGGCGAAGTCCTCGCACCCGGAGCGGCTCCGGCAGAACATCGAGATCTTCGACTTCTCCCTCGAGCCCGCCGACGTGGCGGCGGTCTCCGCGCTCGACACCGGCGACGAGCGCATCTTCGACGCCGACACGTTCGGCCACTGACCCGTGGGCTCGCCGCCGCCAGCTAACGCGGACGGCGGCGAGCCCGCACCGTCAGCCGGCGCAGGCGGCGGCGAGCCTCGCCCGGAACGCGTCGCCGTCGGCCGAGGTGACCACCCGGACGTTCGGGGCCCCGTCGTCCGGGAGCAGCCAGCTACGCTCGTCCGCGCGAGTGCCGACACGTACGCAGCAGAGTTCGTGCGTTTGAACGAGGCCCGGGTCCAGCGCGACCGCCATCGCCAGCGCGTCGGGCAGGTCGTGCGCGCCACCGGCTGCCCGCGCCGCCCGGTCCGTGACCCGTAGGACGAACTCCGATTCAGCGGTCTGCAATGCGTGCAACGCTTCTCGCTGGGCTGTCGCCACGACGCCGTCGCGCTCGGAGACGTCCTTGCCGAGGAGCACGCGCGGCGGCCCGGGCGCGGACAGCACCGCCTGCGCCGCCTCCGGGTCCGCGCGCGCGTTGAACTCGGAGCCGTCGGCGCGGCCGAGCATGCAGACCACGGCGTCGAAGCGCTCGAGCAGGCGCCGGTCGCGCTCCAGGGCGTGCGCGACGTTCGTGAGCGGGCCGAGGGTCACGAGCGTCGCGCCGGGCCGCGCGTCCAGGAGCGTGTCGACCGCACTGCCCGGCGCGGCGTCCCCGAGCGGCGGCGGCAGGCCGGCGTCACCCAGCCCGTCGGCGCCGTGCTTGGCGCTGCCCCGCTCCCACGGCCGGCTCAGCGGGGCGTCGGCGCCGGCGTACACCGGAACGGAGCTGCGCACGACGTCGAGCGTGCGCAGGACGTTCGTCGTCTGGCCGACCGGCACGTTGCCCGCCACCGTCGTCACCGCCTCGACGCGTACGCCCGGGCTCCGCAGCGCGAGCAGGAGCGCCACCGCGTCGTCCGAGCCGCCGTCTGTGTCGACGACCAGCCTCACGAGGGCAGCCCCAGCACGTGCCGACGCACCCACGCGTGCATCGCGATGCCGGAGGCGACGCCGGCGTTGATGGAGCGGGTCGAGCCGTACATCGCGATCGAGCAGACCATCGCGCACGCCTCCCGCGCCGGCTCGGAGAGCCCCGGCCCCTCCTGGCCGAACAGCAGCACGCAACGGCGCGGCAGCTCGGCCGTCTCGAGCGGCACCGAGCCGGGCAGGTTGTCGATACCGACGACGGGCAGCGCCTCCTGCTCCGCCCAGGCGAGCAGCCCCTCGATCGTCGGGTGGTGGCGTACGTGCTGGTAGCGGTCGGTCACCATCGCCCCGCGGCGGTTCCACCGCCGTTTGCCCACGACGTGCACCTCGCGGGCGAGGAAGGCGTTCGCGTTGCGGACGACCGTCCCGATGTTGAAGTCCGAGTGCCAGTTCTCGATGGCCACGTGGAAGTCGTGGCGGCGGGTGTCGAGGTCGGCGACCACGGCCTCGACGCTCCAGTAGCGGTAGCGGTCGACGACGTTGCGCCGGTCGCCCTCGGCCAGCAGCTCGGGGTCGAGCCGCGGGTCCTCCGGCCAGGGGCGGGGGTGCGGGCCGACGCCGACGCCGCCCACCAGCCACTCGTCGAGCCCGGTCCGGACCCCGCCCTCGGACGCCGGTGGCTGCACCGACCCGTCCTCCGGAAGGCTCCCCGACACCCGCCCACCGTATGGTCAGCCCGTGGAGTCGTTCGCCCCGGACCTCGGCGGCCTCGGTGCGGCGGCGGTCTACCTCATCGTCTTCGGGTTCGTCTTCGTCGAGTCCGGCCTGCTGATCGGCTTCCTGCTGCCCGGGGACTCGCTGCTGTTCGGCGCGGGCCTGGTGTCCGGCGCCGAGGACTCGGGCGTGTCGATGCCGCTGCTCGCGATCGGGGTGGCCGTCGCGGCGGTGACCGGCGACGCGGTGGGATATGCGACCGGCTACCGGCTGGGCCGGCCCTGGCTCGACAGGCGGGTGGCGAAGGGCCGGCTGGACGCGCGGCACCTGGAGCGGGCCGAGCGGTTCTACGCCCGCTACGGCGCGCTGGCCGTGATCATCGCCCGCTGGATCCCGTGGGTCCGCACCTTCACCCCGATCCTGGCCGGCGCCTCGCGGATGCCCTATCCGCGCTTCCTCGCGGCCAACGTCGTCGGAGCGCTGACCTGGGGCTCCGGCCTCGTCGTGCTGGGCTACGTGGCCGCGTCGGTGCCGTGGGTGCGGGACGCCGCCATCGCGGTGGGCGCGTTCTTCGTCGTCGCGTCGCTGCTGGTCGCCGTGGTCGCGGCGGTGCGTGCCCGGCGGGCGAACCGGGGCAAGCCCCGGCAAGGAGAGTGAGCCACGGCTCACTCGGCTCTGCGCGAGCCGGCCTGCCGGGGCCCGGCCGGCCGGTAGCCTCGACACGTGCTAGCCGCCTCCGCCGTCGACACCGTCGCCCTCGGACCCGACTGGCTCGACCCCACCAACGTGGTCGAGACGTTCGGCGCCTACGCCTTCCTCGCCGTCGTCCTCGTCATCTTCGCCGAGTGCGGGCTGCTGATCGGGTTCTTCCTGCCCGGTGACTCGCTGCTCTTCATGACCGGCGTGTTCATCGCGAGCGGCAGCATCGACACCCCGCTCTGGGTGGCGTGCATCGTGCTCGCGGTCTCGGCGGTGGTGGGCAACCTGGTCGGCTACGCCATCGGCTGGCGAGCCGGCCCGGCCATCTTCGACAAGCCCGAGTCCAAGCTCTTCAAGCCCAAGCACGTGGCGAAGACGCACGAGTTCTTCGAGAAGTACGGGTTCAAGGCAATCTTCCTGGCCCGCTTCGTGCCGATCGTCCGCACGTTCATCACGGTCATGGCCGGCGTCGGGCGCATGGACACCCGGTCCTACGTCGCGGTGTCCGCCGTCGGCGGCGTCGTCTGGGCGGCCGGGATCACGGCGCTCGGCTTCGCACTCGGCGACATCGACTTCATCCGCGAGCACATCGAGGGCGCGATCATCGTCATCGTGCTGATCTCGGTGATCCCGATGGTGGTCGAGGCCTACCGCGCCCGCCGGAAGGTGTCGGCGGAGCTGCCGTAGTGACGGCGACCGCGGAGCCCGTAGCTCCCGGCGGTCCGGCCCGCGGGCCTTCCCGGCTCGCCCGGCACGCCGCCCCCGGCGCAGGCCGGCGCGGCCTCGGAGCCGCCTCCGACGTCACCCTCGTCCTGGCGCTCGTCGCCGCTCACCTCTGGCTGCAGTGGCGGACTCGGCCCGCGCCGCACTGGGGCGATTCGACCGAGGTCTACCAGTTCGCCCGCGACTGGCCGGACGTCGGCGAGCCCATCCACCACGCGATGCGGCTGGGCTCGCTGATCCCGGCCCGGCTGGCCCAGGAGGCGTTCGGGCCGGGCCAGGCCGCGTTCTACGCCTGGCCCGTCATGTGCGGCGTCCTGCTCGTCGCGTCGACCTACGCGCTGGGCCGGCTGCTCGCCGGTCGCGCGGCCGGGGTGCTCGCCGCCGGCGCGGTCGTCGCCTGCCCGGTGCTCGTCGACACCGATTCCT
>NZ_JAANNP010000156.1 GCF_011250635.1 Motilibacter deserti | reverse complement strand
GCCGGCCTCGTGCAGCCCGTGGCGCGCGGCCTGGCCGGGGTCGAGGCGGGGCTCTCGCTGTGGGTGCCGCTGCCGCGTGGAGCGCGCGCTGCCCCGCACGCGGCGACGTACGAGGGCGCTCTCGCGGTGCCGCGCGGGCTGCTGCCGGCCGGGTCGCCCGTGCTCGCGCCGGGCGGGCGGGCGCAGGCCGGTGACTTCGTGGCCCCGGCCGGCGTCGCGGACCTGCTGCGCGGTGTCGACCGTCGCCAGCGCCGCTCGGCGGGCGCCGTCCCCGGTGAGATCGGCGTGCGCCGCCTGCGCGCGCCCGACGGCACGGTGAGGTACGTCGTGGAGCTGCCCGGCACGGAGTCGTGGGCGCTGCGACCCGGCGCGCGGGTGCGGGACCTCGCCACGAACGTGCACGCGGTGACGGGGCGGGACACCGCGTACGCCCACGGCGTGGTCGCCGCCCTGGAGGCGGCCGGTGTGCCGGCGGACGCTCCGGTGCTGCTCGTCGGGCACAGCCAGGGCGGGCTGGTGGCTGCCACGATCGCGGCGGACGAGGCCGTCCGGCGCAGGTTCCGCATCGCCGCCGTGGTCACGGCGGGCGCTCCCCTGGGCCGGCTGCCGGCCCCTCGCGGGGTTCCTGTGCTCGCCTTGGAGAGCCGCGCCGACCTCGTCCCCGCCCTCGACGGGCGGCACAACTCTGCCGGGCGCGACCTCACGACGGTCAGGTTCGACGGGCCGCGCGGCTCGGTCGGGGGCAACCACGCGCTCGACGTGTACGTCCGGGCGGCCGAGCACCTCCCGCATCGCAATCCGTCCGTGGCCGGCTGGGAGCGAGCCGCAGCAGGGTTCTTCACGCCCGGCTCGTCCGCGCAGCAGGAGCGTTATGCCGTGCAGCGGGCGCCGGGCTGACATCGGTCGATGACGAAATCAAAAGTTCACATCCGGGACAGATCCAATATTGACCAGAAAAGACCGGCTGTGGTGGGGTGTGGGCTCTCCCGCCTCGGGAGCGAGGACGTACCAATCGCGGAGGATCGCTGTGCCCATCTCGGAGGACGGAATGCAGCCGGGCGCGACGGGGGCGGGCGGGGAGCCGCCGGCTTCGCGACGCGCGTTCCTGACGCGGTCCGCCGTCGTGGCCGCCGGGCTCGTCGGCTCGCAGCTGCCGGCGCAGGCCGCGCACGCCGCGGACGAGCCCGACCCCGAGCTGCCGTGGAGTGCGACGGTCGACTGGCCGGACGGCCCGGGCAAGAAGATCCGCGCACAGAAGCCCGACAACGACCTGCGCGCGATGCTCGCCGAGATCGACCCGGCGCGCATCGAGGCCATCGTGCGCAAGCTCGTGTCGTTCGGCACCCGCCACACGCTGTCGGTGCAGGACGACCCCGTACGCGGGATCGGCGCCGCACGCGACTGGATCTTCGCCGAGCTCAGCCGGTACGCGGCGGCGTCGGGCGGCCGGATGACCGTGCAGGTCCAGTCCTACCTGCAGCAGCCGGCCTCACGGGTGCCGGTGCCGACGGTCATCAGCAACGTGATCGCGACGATGCAAGGCTCACGGCAGCCGCAGCGGGTCTACGTGGTGTCGGGCCACTACGACTCGCGGGTGACCAACGTCCTCGACGCGACGAGCGACTCGCCCGGCGCGAACGACGACGCGTCCGGCGTGGCCGCCGTCATGGAGATGGCCAGGATCATCGCGACGAAGGACCCGGACGCCACGATCCTGTTCGCAGCGGTCGCGGGCGAGGAGCAGAACCTCTACGGCTCGACCTACATGGCCACGCAGCTCAAGGCGGCCGGCGTCGACGTCCAGGCGATGCTCAACAACGACATCATCGGGTCGAGCACAGGCGATGACGGCAAGCGCGAGCGCTACACCGTGCGCTGCTTCGTCCAGGGCATCCCGCCGAGCGAGAGCGCGTCGCGGGCCGCGACCAGGCGGTCCATCGGCGGGGAGAACGACTCGCCGGCACGCCAGCTCGGGCGGTTCATCTCCGAGGTGGCCCAGAACAAGAGCACCGGAATGTCAGTTCGCATGATCTACCGGCTCGACCGTTATCTGCGCGGCGGCGACCACACGCCGTTCCTCGAGCAGGGCTATCCCGCCGTGCGGTTCACCGAGCCGAACGAGGACTTCGCCCACCAGCACCAGGACCTGCGCACGGAGAACGGCGTCGTCTACGGCGACCTGCCCGAGTTCTGCGACTGGGACTACATCGCGCGCGTGGCCCGGGTGAACCTCGCGACGCTCTGGTCGCTGTCGCAGGCACCGGGAATGCCGGTCAACGTCCGGATCCTCACGTCGAACCTCAGCAACGACACCATCCTCACGTGGACGTTGGACGGGAGTGGCGTGACCGAGGGCTACGAGATCGTGTGGCGGCCGACGAACGAGCCGCTGTGGACGCACGCCATCGAGGTGGGGATGGTGAACCGGGTCACGGTCGACCTGTCCAAGGACAACGTGGTCTTCGGCGTCCGGGCGATCGGGCGCAAGGGGCTGCGCAGCCCGGCGGTCTTCCCGTTCCCGTAGGTCAAGGATCTCCGGGCCTCGCATCGCCTGCACGAGCCAGGCGTGCACGCGGCGGGCGTTCGGGCATCTCGACGCCGAATGAGACGGCCGTCTCGCGCTTCGGGCACCCGGGGCGACGGGACGGCCGTCTACTCATAGGGTGCGGCCCATGGCCGAGCCCACCACGCCCCGCTCCTGCGTCGTCCTCGGCTGCGGGCGCAGCGGGACGAGCCTGCTCAGCGGACTGCTCGCCGGGTCCGGCTATCACCTCGGCCGGACCCTGCTGCGTGCCGACCAGTCGAATCCCAAGGGCTACTTCGAGTCCGGACGCATCAACGGCATCAACGAGCGGCTGCTCGCGCCCCACACCAACGACGTCCTGCGCGCCCCCGACGGCCGCCCGCTCGCCGCCCGGCCGCTGCGCGAGGGCGAGCGGTGGCTCGCCGCGCTGCCCGCCGACGTCACGATCGAGCGCCCGGACGAGCTCGTCGACGAGCTGCAACTGCCGCCCACCGACGGCCCGACCGCGCGCAAGGACCCGAGGTTCTCCTGGACGCTGCCCGCATGGGACCCCGCATTGGCTGACTCGGTCCGCGTGTGCGTCTTCCGCGATCCGACCGCCACGGCGCGCAGCATCGTGACAATGACGGACCAGGGCGACCTGGGCCTCGGCGTCGAGGGGGCGCTGGCCATCTGGGCGGCGAACTACCGCCGCGCACTGCACCTTGCCGATACCGAGACGACGGCCAGCGGGACGGCCGGCCTGGAGACCGCGGGCGACGGCGCGCGGCGGCGGTGGGTCTTCGTCTACTACGCCGCC
>NZ_JAANNP010000215.1:500-1738 GCF_011250635.1 Motilibacter deserti | reverse complement strand
CCCTCTCGACGACGAAGCTTATCCCCCGCCGTCTCACTGCCACGCTACACGCTTACCGGCATTCGGAGTTTGGCTGACTTCAGTAACCTGGTAGGGCCCCTAGGCCATCCAGTAGCTCTACCTCCGGCAAGCACCACATGACGCTGCACCTAAATGCATTTCGGGGAGAACCAGCTATCACGGAGTTTGATTGGCCTTTCACCCCTACCCACAGGTCATCCCCCAGGTTTTCAACCCTGGTGGGTTCGGGCCTCCACGCGGTCTTACCCGCGCTTCACCCTGCCCATGGGTAGATCACCCCGCTTCGGGTCTAGGACGTGCGACTAGAAGCGCCCTATTCGGACTCGCTTTCGCTCCGGCTCCCCCACACGGGTTAACCTCGCCACACGCCGCTAACTCTCAGGCTCATTCTTCAAAAGGCACGCCGTCACCCCCACAAGGAAGGCTCCGACGGCTTGTAGGCACACGGTTTCAGGTACTCTTTCACTCCCCTCCCGGGGTACTTTTCACCTTTCCCTCACGGTACTAGTCCGCTATCGGTCACCAGGAAGTATTTAGGCTTACCAGGTGGTCCTGGCAGATTCACACGAGATTTCTCGGGCCCCGTGCTACTCGGGGACAGCGTCCAGGAAGCCGCTAGAGTTTCGCCTACAGGGGTGTTACCTTCTCCGCCGGCCCTTCCCAGAGCCTTCGACTACCCCAGCGGTTTCTCACTTCCTCCCCAGCGCGGCAGCGCCAGGACGACACGCCCCACAACCCCCCGCCTGCAACCCCTGCCGGGTATCACACAGACGAGGTTTAGCCTGATCCGCTTTCGCTCGCCACTACTCACGGAATCGCGGTTGCTTTCTCTTCCTGCGGGTACTGAGATGTTTCACTTCCCCGCGTGCCCTCCACACGCCCTATGTGTTCAGGCGTGGGTGACACCCCATGACGGGTGCCGGGTTCCCCCATTCGGACATCCTCGGATCAACGCTCGGTTGGCAGCTCCCCGAGGCTTAACGCAGCCTCCCACGTCCTTCATCGGCTCCTGGTGCCTAGGCATCCACCGTGCGCCCTTACCAACTTGGCCGCATCGAACGAACACACACACACTCAACCAGCCCCCCCACCCAAGAACCAGCCCCACACCCCCCACACACAACGGAAGGCACCAGGCCGGCCCCACGACAAGGGGGCAGACTCATTGCGAACTACAAGAAAAAGAACATGCTCGCGTCCACTGTGAAGTTCTCAAA
>NZ_JAANNP010000215.1:0-396 GCF_011250635.1 Motilibacter deserti | reverse complement strand
ACAGGCCAACCCAGCGACGCGAGAGAAGCGCTCGTTCCCTCAGGACCCAACAGCGTGCCCCCCACCACCAGCACCCACATCAGGCACCAGACAGCAGAGACGAGGACGAACGTTCCACCCATGAGCACCGCCCCACGCACGCACGGCGCGGGCACGGCCCCTGCACCCCGCCACCACCCCAACCAGGGCAGCAGCACCAGGGCGAAGGACGCTCCTTAGAAAGGAGGTGATCCAGCCGCACCTTCCGGTACGGCTACCTTGTTACGACTTCGTCCCAATCGCCAGTCCCACCTTAGACGGCTCCCTCCCACAAGGGGTTAGGCCACCGGCTTCGGGTGTTACCGACTTTCGTGACGTGACGGGCGGTGTGTACAAGGCCCGGGAACGTATTCACCG
>NZ_JAANNP010000030.1 GCF_011250635.1 Motilibacter deserti | reverse complement strand
AGATCTTCAGCTCGCTCGGGTTCTATCCGCTGCAGATGGGCAGCCCGACGTACGCGATCGGCTCCCCGCTCTACACCAAGGCGACGGTGCACCTGGAGAACGGCAAGGACCTCGTCATCTCCGCGCCGGAGAACAGCGCGGCGAACGTCTATGTGCAGGGCGTGAAGGTCAACGGCACCGCGCAGACGAAGACGTACTTCACGCAGGAGCAGCTGGCGAACGGCGGGACGATCGAGTTCGACATGGGCGACACGCCCTCGGCGTGGGGCACCGGCGCCGACGACGCGCCGCCCTCGATCACCCAGGGCACACAGGTTCCTAAGCCGCTCATGGACGCCACAGGTAGCGGCAAGGGCACGCCCACGAGCTCGGCCGGCTCCGCGGCGGCGCTGTTCGACAACACCTCCGACACGCGCGTGACGTTCCCGACGGCCACCCCCTGGGTGCAGTACTCGTTGTCGGGCAGGACCGCCCGGGCGACGATGTACACCCTCACCTCGTCCACCGCCGCCGGCGGCGACCCGACCAGCTGGGTCGTGAAGGGCTCGAACGACGGCACGACGTGGACGACCCTCGACACCCGCACGGCCGAGAAGTTCGCCTGGCGGCTGCAGACGCGGGCGTTCTCGCTCCAGGCGCCGGGGGTCTTCCGGCACTACCGCGTCGAGGTGACCGCCACCACCGGAGGCCCGGCTGCGCTGGCCGAGGTCGAGCTCCTGGCCTCGACGCCCAAGGCCTCCGAGCTCGCCGCGGCCGTCGCCGCCGGCCAGGCCGCCGGGGCGATCGTCGCGAGCACGGCCCGCGACCTGCAGCGCCTCGTCACCGCGGCCCAGCAGGCCGAGGACGCGAACGACGACGCGGCCGTCCTCGCGCAGGTGCAGGCGATCGCGGCCCAGCTCGACACGCTGTCGTCGGCCAAGGTGGACGCCACCGCCCGCGACGGGATGCGCCTGCTGCTCTCGCAGTGGCTGACCCCCGCGACCGGTGTCGTCTCGATCCGTCAGCAGGTGTCGGCGCTCACCGCGAGCGGCGACATCGCCGGCTCGACGGCCAAGGACCTGCAGGCGATCGTGGCGGCGGCCGAGCAGGCGGAGGCCGGGAGCCACGCGGCGCAGCTGCGTACCCAGCTCACGAAGCTGCGTTCCGCCGTTGCCGCAGCCAGGGCCGGCAAGGTGAGCCAGCAGGCCAGGGACGCACTGCTGCCGCTGGTCGACGCGCTCCTGGCCGATCCCCCCTCGGTCGCCCGCGCGACGGCCGCGGCGGACGTGCTGATGAGCTCCTACGACACGAACAAGGCGTGGTTCCCCTCGTCCTGGTGGAACTCCGCGGTGGCGCTGCAGACCGTCGGGGACTACATGCAGCGCACCGGGGACAGGCGCTACCTCGCCCAGCTCGACAACACGTTCGAGAAGAACAAGGGCGTCTTCCCCGCCGGCTACCTCTCCGGTGACCCGCTCCTCGGCAACTTCACCAGCCGCGCCATCGACGACTCCGAGTGGTGGGCGCTGACCTGGATCCAGGCGTACGACCTCACGAAGGACCAGAAGTACCTCGACATGGCGGTCACGATCGCCGACTACGTCAACGGCTACTGGGACGACACGTGCGGCGGCGGCGTGTGGTGGGACGCCGAGCGGACCTACAAGAACGCCGTCACCAACGGCCTCTGGGTCAGGCTCACCGCAGAGCTGCACAACCGCATCCCCGGCGACACCGCCTGGCTGGCCAAGTCCCGGACAGCGTGGGAATGGCTCGACGCCAGCGGCATGATCAACTCGTCGGGCCTCGTGAACGACGGGCTCGACGGCGCGTGCAGGAACAACGGCGGGACCGTCTGGAGCTACAACCAGGGCCTCGCCATCGGCGCGGGCCTGGAGCTGTGGCGCGCGACCGGCGACACGACGGCGCTCGCCACGGCCCGCCGGCTCGCGGACGCGGCGATGACGTCGTCCGCGCTCGTGTCCGACGGGGTGCTCACCGAGGCGTGCGACCGCCTCGACCGCTCCCGCGACGACAACGCCAAGCAGTTCAAGGGCATCTTCATGCGCTACTTCATGGACCTGTCCGACAGCACGGGCGACCCGAGGTACCAGGCGTTCGTCGACCGGCAGGCCACGAGCGTCTGGGGCCGGGACCGTGACGCGCAGGGCCGGCTCGGCGTGCGGTGGGCCGGTACCGGTAGCGCGGCGCACCCGAACGTCTTCGACTGGCGCACGCAGGCCAGCGCGCTCAGCGCACTGATCGCGGCGGTCCCGCGGTCGTAGCAGCTCCCGCCCGACGTCACCGGCCCGTCCCCGCGCGGGGGCGGGCCGGTGGCGTGCGGGGCACGGGGCGGGGAGGGTCGCGTACCGTCGACACGTGGACGAGAAGACGCGCAAGCGGGTACGCATCGGAGCCTGGACCCTGGGCCTGGTCGCAGGTGTCCTCTATCTGGTCAGCGGCCTGAGCGACCTCCTCGGCTGAGCTAGGCCACTACTGGAGTAGTGCACCGGCGCCCCGTTCGGTGCGCCGAAGGGCCCGGGAGATCCGCCGTTCAGGCGATGGCGGGCTGCCGCACCTCATTTGGGCAACCCCTGCACCGAATGGAAGGTCGTTGAACTCGCAACAATCTTCTAGAAGCCGGTAACCCCGGCCGGAACAGGGGCCACGACCATGAGCGCGCACCCGAGCTCCCCGTCGCTGCTGACTCGCTGGCTCGGCAACCGCCGAGTCGCCACCAAGATCCTGCTCGCCGTCCTCGTGGCCGCCGTCGCGGCCCTGGCGACCGGCGTCGTCTCGCTCGTCAAGCTCTCCGCGGTCAACGATGCGGGCGGCGCGATCTACACCTCGAGCTTCCGGGCTGCCGAGCAGCTCGACGCGCTGCGCGGCGGCGTCTGGAAGAGCCGGGTCGACGTGCTCTACCACGCGCTCAAGGAGGACCCGGAGGCCAAGGCCGAGCGGGAGAAGCTCCTCGCCGAGGACGACGCCGTCGTGGACGAGGCGCTGCGCGGCTACGCGGAGCTCGGCTTCGACGTCGACGGCCTGTCGGACTCCATCACGGGCTACCGGAGCATCCGCGACGAGGAGCTCCTGCCGGCCAGCCGGGCCGGGGACAGCGCCGGCGTCGAGGCGGCGCTGACCGAGATCGCGCCGATCGTCACGACGCTCATGGACGACCTGACGACGCTGTCCCGGCAGCAGCACGAGTCCGCGGAGACCAGCGCGGCGCAGGCGCAGGGGACGTACGAGAGCGGCCGCAACACGATGCTCGTCGTCCTGCTGGTCGGGCTGACGCTCGCGGTCGGCGCGGCGATCCTCGTCGCGCGGCAGATCGTCCGCCCGCTGCAGCAGGTCAACGACGTGCTCGCCGCGGTCGCGGACGGCGACCTGACCCGCACCGTGGGCCTGCAGACGCGCGACGAGCTCGGGGCCATGGCAGGCGCGCTCGACCGGGCCACGACGTCGATCCGCGAGACCGTGACGACCATGGCACTGAGCTCGGAGGACCTTGCGGGCACGGCGCGCCAGATCTCCGACACCAGCCGCACCATCTCGAACGACTCCGAGGCGGTGACCGCCCAGGCGACCACGACCTCGGCCACCGCCGAGCAGGTGAGCAGCGCGATCGCGACCGTCGCCGCCGGCGCCGAGGAGATGGGCGCGTCGATCCGGGAGATCTCGGCCAGCGCCTCGGAGGCCGCCCGCGTCGCCGCCGGCGCGGTCGCCGTCGCCGGGTCGGCGCAGGAGACGGTCGAGCGGCTGGGCACCAGCTCCGCCGAGATCACGACCGTGGTCAAGCTCATCACCTCGATCGCCGAGCAGACCAACCTGCTCGCACTCAACGCCACGATCGAGGCCGCGCGGGCGGGTGAGGCCGGCAAGGGCTTCGCGGTCGTCGCGGGCGAGGTGAAGGACCTGGCCCAGGAGACGGCGCGGGCCACCGAGGACATCAGCCGCCGGGTCGAGACGATCCAGGCCGACACCGCTGGTGCGGCGGCAGCGATCGCCGAGATCACCGCGGTCATCGGCCAGGTCAACGACTTCTCCACCACGATCGCGGCGGCCGTCGAGGAGCAGACCGCGACGACCGCGGAGATCGGGCGCAGCGTCGCCGAGGCCGCGACCGGCAGCGCGGACATCGCCAGCGACGTCGACTCGGTGGCCCGGACCTCCGGCTCGACCCTCGCGACGGTGGGCAGCGCGCAGGAGGCGTCGGTGCACCTGGGCGAGGTCTCGGCGGCGCTGCACCAGCAGGTGTCCCGCTTCCGGGTCTGACCCGGGGACGTCCGACGCGCAGTGCGCCTGCCCCGGACGCCCCACGACGAGGAGGCCCGCCGCCGCGACGAGGAGTCGCGGCGACGGGCCTCGTCGCTGCCTGGCCCTGCGCGCCCGCTCTCGCCGGCCCGCAGGAGGACCGTCAGACCTGCGGCTGGGCCACCGTCAGGTCGCGCGCCTCGGCGTAGCGCTCGCGCACGAACGGCGTCGGCTCCGCGTCGTACGCCTCGGTGCCCTCGCGCTCCCACGTCGGTGCCTCGGCGGCGCCGGTGAGGACCCACGCGGCCTGCCGCGCGGCGCCGTCGGCGACGTACTCGCCCGGCGGCGGGACGAGGACGGGCCGGCCGAGGACGGCGGGGGCCAGCCGGCGTACCGCCTCCGAGCGGGCACCTCCGCCGACCAGGAAGACCCGCTCGACGCGGGCGCCCTGCGCGACCAGCGCGTCCAGCCCGTCCGCGAGGCCGCACAGCAGCCCCTCGACGGCGGCCCGGGCGAGGTGCGCCGGAGTGGAGGTCGAGAGCCGCATCCCGTGCAAGGCACCGGTGGAGTCGGGCTTGTCGGGGGTGCGCTCGCCCTCGAAGTACGGGACGAGGGCGAGGCCGCCGGCGCCGGCCGGCGCCGAGAGCGCGAGCCGGGAGAGCTCGGCGTGGTCGACCCCGAGGATGCGGGCCATCGCGTCGAGCACCCGCGCCGCGTTCAACGTGGCCACCAGCGGCAAGAAGCGGCCCGTCGCGTCCGCGAAGCCCGCGACGGCACCCGATGCGTCGGCCGCCGGCACCTCGGCGACCGCGCTGGCGACGCCGGAGGTGCCGATGGACAGGACGACGTCTCCGGGCCGCGCGGCCAGGCCCAGCGCCGCGGCCGCGTTGTCCCCCGTGCCCGGGCCGATCAGCGCACCGCCCGGGGTGGTGCCGCCGGACTCGGCCGGGGCCAGCACGCGCGGCACGACCGCCTCGTGGCCGAGGCCGCGTACGAGGAGGTCCGTGCGGTACTCACCGGTCGCCGCGGACCAGTAGCCGGTGCCGCTGGCGTCGCCGCGGTCGGTGAAGAGCGCGTCCAGCCCCGGAGAGCCGGCGAGCTTCCAGGAGAGGTAGTCGTGCGGCAGGCAGACGGCCGCGGTGCGACCCGCGTTGTCCGGCTCGTTGTCGGCCAGCCAGCGCAGCTTGGTCACCGTGAAGCTGGCGACCGGCACGAGGCCCACGGCGTCGACCCAGGCCTGGCGACCGGCCTCCCCGCCGCCGAGCTCCTCGATCAGGTCACCGGCCGCGCCGGCGGAGCGGGTGTCGTTCCACAGCAGGGCCGGGCGCACGACCTTGCCCGACTCGTCGAGGCAGACCATGCCGTGCTGCTGGCCGCCGACCGCCACCGCGGCGACGTCGTCGAGCCCGCCCGCCTCGGCGACGGCCGCGTCGAGCGCCGACTCCCAGGCGTCGGGGTGGACCTCGGTGCCGTCCGGGTGGGCCGCGCGGCCCTCCCGGACGAGCGTGCCGGTCTCGGCGTCGCGGACGACGACCTTGCAGGACTGGGTCGAGGAGTCGACTCCTGCGACGAGCGTCATTGCGTCCCTTCCGAAAGAGGAGTAGCCGAGACCGGCAGCCGTCAGGAGAGTGTCAGCGGGCGCCGAGCAGGTGCTCGACGGCCAGCTGCTGCAGGCGGGCGAAGTTGAAGCCCTCCAGGCCCTTGGCCTGCGCGTCGAACTCCTCGTAGGCCGACGTGTCCGCCAGCAGCTGCTCGTAGGTCTCGCCCTCGCCGAGGGTCGGGACGGAGAGCTCGGCCACGCGGGCGGCCTCGAGCGCCTGCTGCACCTCGGGGTCGGCGCGGAAGGCCTTCGAGCGCTCCTTGAGCATCAGGTAGACCGACATGTTCGACTTCGCGGTCTCCCACACGCCGTCCATGTCCTCGGTGCGCATCGGCTTGTAGTCGAAGTGCCGGTCCGCGGTGTAGGTCGGGCCGCCGCCGGGGGCGCCGTTCTCGAGCAGGTCGACCGTCGAGAACGCCTGCAGCAGGTCGCCGAGGCCGAAGACGAGGTCCTGGTCGTAGCGCGGGCCGTGCTGGCCGTTGAGGTCGATGTGGAAGAGCTTGCCGTGCCACAGCGCCTGCGCGATGCCGTGGGTGTAGTTGAGGCTGGCCATCTGCTCGTGGCCGACCTCGGGGTTGAGGCCCACCATGTCGGCGTGGTCGAGCTCGTTGATGAGCGCGAGCGCGTGGCCGATGGTCGGGAGCAGGATGTCGCCGCGGGGCTCGTTCGGCTTGGGCTCGAGGGCGAACTTGAGCCCGTAGCCCTTGTCGATCGAGTACTGCGCCAGCGTGTCGAGCGCCTCCTTGAAGCGGTCGAGCGCGGCGCCGACGTTCTTGCCCTGGTCGACCTCGGAGCCCTCGCGGCCGCCCCAGAAGACGTAGATCTCGGCGCCGAGCTCGGCGGCGAGGTCCATGTTCTCCATGACCTTGCGCAGCGCGTAGCGGCGGACCGAGCGGTCGTTGCTCGTGAAGCCGCCGTCCTTGAAGACGGGCTGGCCGAACAGGTTGGTCGTCACCATGGGGACGACGAGGCCCGTCTCCTCGAGCGCCTTCTTGAACGAGTCGATGATCTGGCGGCGCTCGTCCTTCGAGGAGCCGAACGGGATCAGATCCTCGTCGTGGAAGGTGATGCCGTAGGCACCGATCTCGGAGAGCTTGTGCACCGCGTCCACCGCGTCGAGGTGCGGACGGGTCGCCTCGCCGAACATGTCGCGGGCCTGCCAGCCCACGGTCCAGAGGCCGAAGGAGAACTTGTCCTCACGTGTCGGCTGCGTTGCCACGATGTTCCTCCCAGGTTTGTTTAGGCCTTGAACATAAGCCTGTGTCTGTGGCACTGTCAATGCCGTGAACGAGATCCGGGCCGAGAGGTGGCCGGCCTCACGGCGCCCTCGCCGGACGACCGGCCCGGCCCGCCAGAGCGGGATGCGTGAGCACAACCTCGCGCTCGCCCTGCGCGAGATCGCCTTCGCCCATACCCCCGTCTCGCGTGCCGATATCGCCAGCGCCACCGGCCTGACCCGGGCGACCGCGTCGAGCCTCGTCGACGCCCTGGTCGGCGCGGGGCTGGTCGTAGAGTCCGGCCCCACGGCGCGGCCGCGCGGCGGGCGCCCGGCGACCGGGCTCGTGCTCTCCAGCACCGGCCCGGCCGGGATCGGCATCGAGGTCAACGTCGACTACGTCGCGGTCTGCGTGATGGACCTCGCCGGCGTCGTGCGCCACCGGCGCATCGAGGGCGGGGACTGGCGCGACGTCCCCGCGCCGGAGGCCCTCGCCCGCGCCGCTTCCCTCACTGCCGACGTCGCGCGCAGTGCCCGGCGCAGCGGGCTGCGGCTCGCTGGAGCGGCCCTCGCCGTCCCCGGCCTGGTGCAGGCGCCGTACGGGCCGCTGCAGCTCGCGCCCAACCTCGGCTGGCAGGACCTCGACGTGCTCGCGGTGCTGCGCGACGCCCCGGACCTGCCCGCCGTGCCGCTGACCGTGGACAACGAGGCCAACTTCGCCGCGCTCGCCGAGCTCTACGCCGCGCCCGCGGAGCCGGGGGCGCCGCGCAGCTTCCTGCACGTGTCGGGCGAGATCGGCATCGGCTCCGGCATCGTCCTCAACGGCGCGCTCGTGCGCGGGCGGCACGGCTGGAGCGGCGAGCTGGGCCACCTCACGGTGTCGCCCGACGGCCCGGACTGCACCTGCGGCTCGCGGGGGTGCCTGGAGCAGTACGCCGGGCTCGACGCGATCCTGCGAGCCGCCGGCCTGCCCGCTCCGCGCGGCACCTCGCTCGGCGGCGTGTCCGCGGTCGAGCGCATCGTCGAGACGGCGAAGACCGCGGACCCCAGCATGCTCGCCGCGCTCGAGTCGGCGGGCACCGCGCTGGGCGTGGCCCTCGCCGGCGCGCTGAACCTGCTCGACCTCGACGCCGTCGTGCTCGGCGGTGCCTACGCCCGGCTCGCCCCCTGGATCCTAGAGTTCGTCGAGCAGGAGATCGGCGGGCGCCTGCTGTCCGCGCCCTGGTCCGCGCCCCAGGTCCGCGCGTCCCTCCTGCAGGCCGACGCCGCGGTGCTCGGCGCCGCGCGATCGGTCGTGCAGGGCGTCGTCGACGACCCCGCGTCGTGGGTCGCACGCGTCGGGGCCTGAGGGCGCGGCCGGCGCGTACCCGGCCCGGCCCACCGGTCACCGAAGCGCTGCTCCCCCTCGGAAGCCGCACGGTGCGGGCGCTGGAGTCCGGGCCGGGGACCGCGTCGTTGTCCGTCGTGCTCCTGCCGGGGCTCGGAGCGCTGGGATACCTGCTGCCGACCGTGCGTGCGGTCGCCTCCCTCGGCGGCCGGTGCGTGCTGCTCGACCTGCCGGGCTTCGGGTCGCGGCGCCCCCGGCCGTGCCCGCCCACCGTCGAGGGCATCGCATCGGCCACGGCGCAGCTCCTCCGTGCCCGACCCGGAGCCGGGCGGCTCGTCCTCGCCGGCCACTCGACCGGCGCGCAGGCCGCGCTGCACGCCGCACTGCTGCTGCAGGAGGACGCTGCGCCCGCCGCGCTCGTGCTCGCCGGGCCGACCGTCGCGCCCGGGCAGCGCAGCCTGCTGCGGCTGGCCGCGCGTGCGCCGCTGGCGTACCGGCGTGACTCGCCGCGCGAGCTCGTCGTGGCCCCGGACTACGTACGCGGCGGCAGGGCGGTCCTCGAGCTCGTCCGGTCCGCGGTCGCGGACCGCCCCGAGGAGGCGATCGCCCGGCTGCGCGTGCCCGTGACCCTCACCGCCGGGCGGCACGACGCCTTCGCACCGGCGTGGTGGCGGCGGGAGCTGGTGCGGGCCGCAGGTCCGCGCGCCCGCGACGTGGAGCTGCCGGGCTCGCACAACAACCCCTGGACCCGGCCGTGGGAGCTCGCCGCGGTGCTCGCGGGTGCGGGCGCCTGAGCTACTTGCCGCCGGCCCCGACGAGCCCGGAGACCAGCGCGCGCCGGGCGAACAGGCACGCGACGAGCACCGGCAGCACCGAGAGCACGACCGCCGCGAGCAGGCCGGGGACGTCGGTGCCGTACTCGTCCTGGAAGTCGTAGAGCCCGAGCGGCAGCACGCGGGTGCTCTCCGACTGGGTCAGCACGAGCGGGAAGAGGAAGCCGTTCCAGGCCTGCAGGGCGGAGTAGACGGCGGCGGTCGCGATGCCGTGCCGCGAGAGCGGCAGGACGAGCCGGACCAGCGCCCGCGCCGGCCCGCTGCCGTCGAGCGCCATCGCCTCGTACATCTCCTCCGGCACGTCGCGCATCGCGGTCGTGAGGACCAGGACGCAGACCGGCAGGCAGAAGGCGGCCGTCGGCAGGATGACCGCGAGCAGCGTGTCGTAGAGCCCCAGCTGGCTGACGAGCAGGAACACCGGGACGATGACGGCCTGCGCCGGGATCGCCAGGCCGAGCAGGAAGACCCGCAGCGTGCGGGCCGACACGCGCGAACCCGAGCGGACGATGGCGTACGCCGCGGGCACCGCCAGCACGAGCACCAGCGCCACGACACCCAGGGCGACGAGCGTGGAGTTGAGCAGGTAGCCGGGGAAACCGCTGCGCAGGGCGTGCAGGTAGTTGTCGGCGGTGACCGCGTCGGGCAGGGCCAGCGGGCCGCCGTCGAGGTAGTCCTCCCGGCGCCGCACGGACGACACGACGACGGCGTAGACCGGGACTGCGACGACGACGAGCCAGCCGAGCACGCCGAGGGCGACGACGTTCGGGCGGCGTACGCGGCGGGCCGGGCTCACAGCCCCTCCCGCGTGCTGTGCATCCGCCCGAAGCCGGTAACGCGGACCAGGAGCAGCGAGATCCCCGTCGCCACGAGCACGAGGGCGAACGCGATCGCGCTCGCGTAGCCCATCTCAAAGCCCTCGAAGCCGGTCCGGTAGGCGACGAGCGGCACGATCGTCGTCGCGGTCCCTGGGCCGCCCGCGGTGAGGATGAGGACGGTGTCGAAGAAGGTCAGCGACCCGACGACCATGAGCACCGATGAGGCCACGACGGTGTTGCGCAGCTGCGGCAGGGTGATGCTCCAGAACCGGCGGGCCGTGCCGGCCCCGTCCATGGCCGCCGCCTGGTGCAGCACGTCCGGGACCTGGCGCGCGCCACCCTGGTAGAGCAGCGCGTGCAGCGGGATGAACTGCCAGCCGAGCACGAAGAGCACTGCGGTGAGGGCGCCTTCAGGCGTCGAGAACCAGCTGGCGTCGTCGAAGCCGAGCCGGGGCGCGAGCTCGGCGACGAGGCCGAAGTTCGGGTCGAGCAAGGACTTCCACACCAGTGCGACGGCGGCGCTGGACAGCAGGAGCGGCAGCAGGAACACCGCGGACACGACGGCGCGGGAGCGCTGCCGTCCCGCCGACCACACGCCGAGGAGCAGCGCGACCGGCGTCTGGAAGGCCCAGGTCGCGACGGTGAGGACCAGGCTGTGCCAGGCCGCGTCGCGCAGGTCGCGGTCGGCCAGCAGGCGGGACCAGTTCGCCCCGCCGACCCACGTCGGCGCGCCCAGCCCGTCCCAGCTGGTGAAGGAGAGGTAGGCGACGATCCCGAGCGGGGCAAGGGCGAACACGGCGAAGAAGAGCAACGCGGGGACGGCCCAGAGCACGCTCGGACGGCCACGCCGCGCGCGCAGGGCTCCGGCCCGGGCCGGCACCCGGCCCGGCGATGCAGTCGCCACGTCAGCCGCGCGGCAGCGCCGTCAGCGCGTCGACGAACTCGGCGGGGCGCACCTGCCCGGCGAAGAGCTTCTGGACCGCGGTGAGCATGGCGGTCGCCTGGGCCGACGGCAGCGCCTGGTCCCACGACACCGTGAAGGTCGGCGCCTGCTCGACCAGGTCGTACTGGAACCGCGCGAAGGCAGGGTCGGCGCTGCGGTCGAGCAGTGCCGCCGCGTCGGTCGTCGTGGGCACCGCGCCCCGGGCGACCAGGTCCTCGGCGTACGCGTCCTCGGCCGCGGTCTTGAGGAAGGCGATCGCGGTGGCGCGGTCACGGACGTCCGCGCTGACCGACCAGAAGTTGTTGGGGTTGCCCACGACCGCCTCCGGATCGCCCCGCCCGTCCGGCACGGCGGGGAACGTCGTCCAGCCCAGCCCGTCACGGGCGAAGGCGGGGTCGGCGGCGAGCTGGTTCGCGTACTCCCACGAGCCCATGAGCTGCATCGCCGCGCGGCCCCGGGAGAGCAGGGCGGAGGCACCGCCCGCGTTGTAGCTGACCGCCGAGAAGCTGTTGCCGAACGCGCCCCGGTCGAGCAGGTCCTCGACGGCCTGTGCAGCGCGCAGCACGGCAGGGTCGTGCCACCCGCGGACGTCGCCGTTCTTCACCCGCTCGAAGACGCCCGGCCCGCCGAAGCGGTCCACGAGGTACTCCAGCCACATGAGCTCGGCCCACGCGTTGGCGCCGGCGAGCGCGAACGGCGTGACCCCGCGCTCGGTGAAGGTGCCGACCAGGGCGAGCAGGTCGTCCCACGTCCGCGGTGGACGGACGCCCGCGTCGGCGAAGACCGCCTCGTTGAGGAAGAGCAGGACGGGCTGCGTCCCGCGCATGGGGATGCCGACGTACTTGTCGCCGACCATCCCGGCCTGCAGCACCGAGGGCAGGAACGACCGGCGGAACGCGGCGTTGGCCCGGAGCACGGGGGTCAGGTCGAGCAGCTTCCCGGCGTCGGCGTACTCCTTGACGCTCGCCCCGCCCCAGTTGAAGAAGACGTCAGGGGCCCGCGACGAGCCCATCGCGACGCGGAGCTTGTCCTCGTAGCCGTCGCCCGGCACGCGGTTGAGCCGGGCCCGCCCGGCGCCGGCCGCGTTGAACCGGTCCACCGCCGCCTGCTGGACGCTGTCGGCGGCGTCCTGCCAGACCCAGATGTCCAGCGCCCGGGCAGCGCCGGGGCCGCGCGGGCCGCTCCCGCAGGCCTCGAGAGCCAGCAGCGCGGCCGCGCCGAGAGCGGTGCGCCGGAGCAGCGCGCGCCGCGACAGGAGCTCGCTCATGCCCACCTCCCGACGCCGCCGGTCGTACGTCCCAGGATAGTTGCCGCGCGAACAAGGGGTGGCGCGAGAAGCCGCCCCGGCGCGGTGCTGCCCCCGGATCAAGTATCGCCACCCCGGAGCCCGGGCTGAGCCCGCACGCCGGGAAGCCGGTCGTCCGTCCCCCTCCCGGGCGCAAAGTGCCGTCTCAGCAGAACTTCGGCTTGCAGCCGCATAACCTGTGTGCTGGATAAGGGAGGCACCGTGGCCGGCGACGACGGAGAGCGCATAACGATCACCGCCATCGCGCGCGAGGCCGGTGTGTCGGTGCCGACCGTCTCGCGGGTGGTCAACGGGCGCGCCGACGTCGCGCCCGACACGCGCGCCCGGGTGGAGGAGCTGCTCAACCGGCACGGCTACCGCCGCCGCGGGACCCGCCAGCCGACGGACCGGGCCGGCCTCGTCGACCTGGTGTTCAACGACCTGGACAGCCCCTGGGCCGTGGAGATCCTGCGCGGGGTGGAGGACGTGGCCCACCCGCAGGGCGTGGGGACGGTCGTCTCGGCCATCCACCGGCACAAGTCCGCCACCCGGCAATGGCTGCAGAACCTCCAGACGCGCGCGTCCGACGGCGTCATCCTCGTCCTCTCCGACCTCGACCCGAAGGTCCACGCCGAGCTGCGGCGGCTCGACGTCCCGACCGTCGTGATCGACCCGGCCGGGGTCCCCAGCCTCGACGTCCCGACGATCGGCGCGACCAACTGGGCGGGCGGGCTGAGCGCGACCGAGCACCTGCTCTCGCTCGGCCACCGCCGGATCGGCCTCATCGCCGGCCCTCGCCGGCTGCTGTGCAGCCGCGCCCGGCTCGACGGCTACCGCGCCGCGCTCGAGGCCGCGGGCCTCGAGGTCGAGGACGAGCTCGTCTACGAGGGCGACTTCTACCACGAGGCCGGCTTCACGGGGACGCAGCAGCTCCTCTCGCTGCGCCGGCCGCCGACGGCGATCTTCGCCTCCAGCGACCAGATGGCGTTCGGCGTCTACGAGGCCATCCGGCAGCGCGGGCTGCGGGTGCCGACGGACATCAGCGTCGTCGGCTTCGACGACCTGCCCGAGGCGCGCTGGTCCTCGCCACCCCTGACCACCGTGCGCCAGCCGCTCGTCGAGATGGGCATGCTCGCCGCACGGACGATCCTCGCGCTGTCGCAGGGCGAGCCGCTCGTGACGCCCCGGCTGGAGCTGGCGACCGAGCTCGTCGTACGCCACAGCAGCGCGGCGCCGCCGGCGTAGGGGCCGCTCGACCGGCGACCGCCGGCAGCGTCGCCCCGGGCGCTGCCGTGCCAGCCTTCCGGCCCGGCTACCCGTGGTGCGCCATCGGCCAGATCGTCCACAGCGTCGTCCGCAGCCGGCGCGGCTGCTTCATCGCCGTGACGATCTGGAACGCGACGTCCTCGGGGCGCAGGTAGTCCGCGAGCGACGGGTCCCCCTCGGTCCGGCCGCGGCCGATGGCGAACTCGGTCTCGACACCTGCAGGGCAAATCGCCGAAACGCGGATCCCTGATGTGTGAAGCTCCCGGTCCAGCGCGCCGGCGAGGCCCACCTGGCCGAACTTCGTCGCCGCGTAGACCGCTTCGTTCGCGTCGCCGCGCAGCCCCGCCACGCTCGCGACGAGCACGAGGTCACCACCCCCGCGCCGCTTCAGCTCCGGGACGGCGGCGCGTACGGCCCAGACCGTGCCGGCGAGGTTGGCGTCGAGCATCTCGGCCAGCTCCTCATCGGTGCCGTCCTCGATGCCGCCGTAGAGCCCGACGCCCGCGTTCGCCACCATCGCGTCGAGCCCGCCGAACGTCTCGACCGCCGTGGAGACGAGCCGGCGCAGGTCCTCGGGCTTGCGCACGTCCGTCTGCACGGCGACCGCGTTGCCCTGCCCCAGCTCCTCGACGAGCGCCTCCAGCCGCTCCGCCCGCCGGGCACCGAGGACGACCTTGGCGCCCTCCTCGACGAGCAGGCGCGCAGTGGCCGTGCCGATGCCGGCACTCGCTCCGGTCACCGCTACGACACGGTCAGTGAGGTCAGCGGACTCGATCGGCACGAGAGATCCCTTCGACGGCAGGCAGTCCGGGCACGCCGGGCCGAGCACGCCCCGGGCACGTCTGAAGTTCCCCAGCGTCGCCTTCCGACACCATCGGGTGACGATCTGACGGGCTAACTGGTTGCCTCGAGTCATAACTAGAAGGATCTGCGGCCAAACTATTGTCCGGCCAACCAGAACCTGGTTATGGTCCGCGGCGGGGGGGCGCGCCAGCACCCCGCCCGGGCATCGGACCTGTCTCCGGTGCCCGTCGCGTCTGCAAAGGAGAACCACAAGCATGTGCTACGGCTATGACGGCAACGCTGCCCTCTGTCAGTCCCTGGAGCACCGTGGACTGAACCGCCGTTCCTTCCTCCGCGGCGCGCTCGGCGCGACGGTCGCGGCCGGCATCGGTGGCGCCGCGCTCGCGAACGCCCGCCCGGCCGAGGCCGCCATCCCGCGCGTGGGCTCGACCAAGGTCGTCAACCACCGCATCAGCATCCAGCTCTACACGCTGCGCTCGATCATGACGAACGCGACGACGACCACGAACACCCTCACGGCGCTCGAGGACATCGGCTACCGCAACGTCGAGCTCGCCGGCCTGGGCGGCCTGACCGTCGCGCAGATGCGCGACCTGCTCGACGACCTCGGCATCAAGGCGTCCTCGAGCCACGACGGCATCAGCGCCAACACCACGGCGGCCCGCACCAAGATCGCCAACGCCAAGATCCTCGGCCAGGACTACATCAACGTCCCCTACCTCGCCTCGACGAACGCCGACGACTGGCGCCGCTGGGCCGACCAGATGAACGCCGAGGCCGCGATCGCGAAGCAGAACCGCATCCGCTACGGCTACCACAACCACGCGCACGAGTTCACCACCAACCTCGGTGGCGGCCTCACGCCGTGGCAGATCTTCATGGACCGCCTCGACCCGAAGCTCGTCCACCTCGAGATCGACCTCTACTGGGTCGTCACGGCCGGCATCAACCTCGGCGTCGCCGACCCGCACCAGTTCGCGATCGACGTCATCGACGACGCGCCGCTGCGCACCCGCCAGTTCCACGTCAAGGACCGCCACGGGGCCACCCCGCAGACGCCCGGCCAGCAGCCCGGCGACATGGCCGACCTCGGCACCGGCATCATCGACTTCGCGCGCATCTTCCAGGCGCACAAGGCCGAGGAGTACATCGTCGAGAACGACACCCCCGACGTGACCCCGCTGCAGACGGCCGAGATCGGCTACAACTACCTGCGCGGCATCCGCTACTGACGCCTCGCGCCTTCGTAGGGCCTAGCTGAGCGAAGGGCCGGGGCGATGCCCCGGCCCTTCGGTCGTCTCCACGTCGGCTCACACGTCCGGCAGCGCCTGCTCCAGCGGCTCGACCAGCGCGGCCCGGTCGTCGTCCCCGAGCAGGTCCGCGACGACGAGGGCGTGCACGGCTCCGGACACGAGGTTCCAGGACCCGGAGGCGGCGTCCCGCGCGCTCATCCCCGCCCGGTGCACCGCCGACACGGTGAGCATCTGTGCGGCGGCGGCGCACCGCGTACGTCCCGACAGGTGCGCGGCCCACGAGGCCGCGTGCACCGCCACCGCCCACGGCCGCTCGGACCGGCGCGACGCCTCGACCCCCGCGCCCAGCCCCGCGAGCCCGCGCGCGTCCAGCGCCGCCAGCCGCGCGACCAGGGCGCCCACCTCGTCGGCGTTCGGCCCGAGGCACGGCTCGGCCACCTCGAGCCGCTCCAGCGCGTCCCGCCAGGGGGCGACCAGCAGCGCGCGCGACCCGGCCGGCAGCCCCGGCATCGCGTACGCCGCGGCGACCGCGTCGCAGACGACCGACACCGCGCGGGCCACGTCCTCGTCCTGCACCGCGACGCCGCCCGAACGCTTCCACGCCCACTCGAAGACGTCGGTCCGCAGGCAGCCCATGAGGTCCTCGAGGCCGCCGATGCCGCTGACCTCCAGCCGGCGCAGCGCGGCGGTGGAGACGGCCGCGTCGGCGCCGGCCGCCGTCGCGCCCGCGCCGGCCCCGAACGACGCCGCGACCGCGCGCACCGTCGCGTCGTCCTTGGTGGCGCGGGCCAGCTCGGCCCACGCCTCGGCGCGGTCCTCCTCAGGGCGGGCGACGGCCGCGAGGGCGGGGACGTGCTCGGGCCCCAGGGCCAGTGCGGTGGCGACGACGTCGGCGGCCTCGGCCCCGCCGGCGCGGCGGACCAGGTCGAAGCCGAGGACTGGAGCACTGACCAGGGAGTACACGGATGGGCCTCCAGACCGCCGCGACAATCGGAACCCCTCCAGGGTCCCCCTCCCGGCACGGTCTGGCACTCCCCCGGTCGGTTGGTCCTTGAGCACAGGACGGATGATCCTCGTCACTCGCTGTGACGACGTACGCCCTCCCACCAAGCGGCGGGAGGGCGTACGTGACGGGACGGAGGTCAGGTGACGTCGACCGCCCTGTCGATGTCGAGCGCCAGCAGGAGGCGGTCCTCCAGCTTGTACGCCCCGACGATGAGCTCGCGCTCCTTGGCGCTGAGCGTCTCCGGCGGCGACTCGAACAGGTCGTCGGACACGGTGACCACGTCGCCGATGGCGTCGACGAGCAGGCTGAGCACCTCACCGTCCACGCGGACGACGACGTTCATCGGCTCACTGCCGTCGCTGCGCGGCTCGAGCTCGAGCCGGCGGCGCAGGTCGACGGAGGTGACGACCTGGCCGCGCAGGTTCATCAGGCCGCCGATCGCCGGCGAGGCGAGGTAGACCTTGGTGCTCGGCTGGTAGCGGAGCACCTCCTGCACGCGGCTCACCTCGACGCCGAACAGGTGGTCGGCCAGGGTGAAGGTGGCCAGCTGGGTCATCACAGCATCCCTTCGAAGGAGAAGGCGTCGTCAGCGAACCCGGCTTGGGCACCGGACAGCTCGGGCAGGGGGTCGATCGGGAAGCGCGGGTCGGCCGCGAGGATGGCCTGCCGCACGTCGAGCAGCTCGACGACCTTCTCCTGGATGAGCGCGCTGCCCAGCAGGCCGATGTCGTCGACGTCGCTGCGCGAGTGCACGCCCTCCTCCACGATGTCGAGGATCCGGTCGACCACGAGGGCGACGCTGCGGCCGCCGCGCGAGGAGACGATCATCGGCAGGCGCTCGCCGGTGCCCTCGTCGTAGCCACCGAGGTGGCGCGACAGGCGGACCAGCGGGAGGATCTCGCCGCGGTACTCCACGACCTCGCGGGCGCCGACGTGCTGCACCTTCTCGCTCGGGAACTCCTCCAGACGGGTGACCATGTCGAGCGGGATCGCCACCCGCCGGTCGCCGGCCACCTGGGCCACGAGGAGGCGCTCGACCTCGGCCACCGCGGCCGACTGGGCCTCGAGCTGTGCGGCGCGCTCGGCGGCCTCGCTGCGCATCGTGCCGGCGGCCAGCGCCTGCACGTCGAGGATGAGGGCCACGGTGCCGTCGCCGAGGATCGTCGCGCCGGAGTAGACCCCGATGCCCTTGAGCCGGGAGCTCAGCGGCTTGACGACGATCTCCTCGCTGTTGAGGACGCGGTCCAGGATCAGGCCGAACGGGCGGCCGTCGGACTGGAGCACCGCGATGTTGACGTTGCCCTCGTCGCGGCGGCTCTTGTCCAGGCCGAGCACGTCGGCGAGGTCCACCAGCGGGAGCAGGCGGCCGCGCAGGCGGTAGACCGGGGCGCCCGACACCGTCTCGATCGCGGTGGTGCCGCGGCGGGCGTCGATGCTGACGACCTCGAGCAGCGAGATCTGCGGCACCGCGTAGCGCTCGCCGCAGCACTCGACGGTCAGCGCGGGGACGATCGCCAGCGTCAGCGGGATCGTCAGGCGGAACGTGCTGCCCTGGCCCGGCACCGAGGTGAGGTCGACGGTGCCGCCGATCTTCTCGATGTTCGTGCGGACGACGTCCATGCCCACGCCACGGCCGGAGACGTTGGTGACTTTCTCCGCGGTCGAGAAGCCCGGCTTGAAGATGAGGTTCAGGACCTCGCGCTCGCTGAGCGCCGCGAGCTGGGCAGCGGTGACGACGCCCTTCTCGACGGCCTTGGAGCCGATCTTGACCGGGTCGATGCCGGCCCCGTCGTCGACGATCTCGACGACGACGCGGCCGCCCTCGTGGAACGCGCGCAGGCGCAGCAGGCCGGTCTCCGGCTTGCCGGCGGCGCGGCGGCGCTCGGGGGTCTCGACGCCGTGGTCGACGGAGTTGCGGACGATGTGGGTCAGCGGGTCCTTGATGGCCTCGAGCAGCGTGCGGTCGAGCTCGGTCTCCTTGCCGTACATCTCCAGCGAGACCTGCTTGCCGAGCATCGAGGACAGGTCGCGGACGACGCGCGGCAGCTTGGACCAGACGTGGTCGATCGGCTGCATGCGCGTCTTCATGACGCCCTCCTGCAGCTCGCTCGTCACGAGGTTGAGCCGCTGGGTCATGCGCAGCAGCTCCATGTCGTGGTCCGCGTTCGCCCGCTGCACGATCTGGTTGCGGGTGAGCACGAGCTCGCCGACCAGGTTCATGAGCAGCTCGAGCTGGTCCACGTCGACGCGGATCGTGCTGTCGGCGGCCGTACGCCGGGCCTGCGGCTCGGTGTTCGGCTCGGGAGCGTGCTCGACCGGCGCGGGCTTGGCGGCGGCCGGGGCGGGTGCGGGAGCCGGCGCGGCGGCGGGCTCGGCCACGGGGGCCGGGGCCTGCTCGGCGCCCTGCGCCTGCGGCTCCTCGGCGGCGACGGCCACGGCCTCGGCGGGCTTCTTGGCCGCGCGCTTGCGCGGCGTGGTGGTGCGCTTGGCCGCCGCACGCCGCTTCGGCGCCGGCGCCTCCTCGGCCACGGGCTCCTCGGCCGGGGCCTGCACCGCGGCCGGCTCGGCCGGGGCGGGGGCCGGGGCCGGGGCGGGCGCGTTGCCGGCGTTCAGGCAGGCCTCGACCGCGGCGACCGCGACGGAGATGTCGACGTCGCCCTCGCCGCCCTCGGACTCGATCTTGGACAGGAGCAGGCGCACGACGTCGACCATCTGCAGCAGGGCGTCGGTCGTCGCCGGGGTCATCGACAGCTCGCCGTCACGCAGCCGGCTGAGCAGGTTCTCCCCGACGTGGGTGACGGACTCCAGGCGCGTGAGGGCGAGGAAGCCGCTCGTGCCCTTGATGGTGTGGATGGTGCGGAAGATGCTCGACAGCAGGTCGCGCGAGCCGGGCTCGCGCTCCAGGGCGACGAGGTCGCGGTCGAGCTGGTCGAGGTTCTCGTGGCTCTCGACGAGAAACTCCTGGACGATCTCGTCCATGCCCTCTAGGCCGTCCATCTGTGACGATCTCCCTTCGGCGGAGCAGGCCCACCGATGGGCCTTGACGCAGAATCAATCGGCGGCTTCCGGCACGGCTGAAGCTATTGAGCGACAGAGATCTGCTGCCGAGTCTTCCCCTATGTCCTCCCCCCGCCCAGGCGCCGGCTCGCGCGCGCTGTCCGTCCCGCGCCCGCGTACCGACGAGCACGGCGAGCGGGACGGGGTCGTCATCGCACCTGCGCGCGCCCTGCTCGACGCGGTCGTCGCGATCGGCGCGGACCTGACGCCGGGGGCGGTGCTCGCCAACGTCGTACGCGCCGCCGTCGCCCTCGTGCCGGCCCGGCTCGCGGTCCTCGTCGTGCTGGGCCCGGACCGCCAGGCCCAGCAGCTCGCCGCGGCCGAGCCGGGCGGTCCGGCCGCGGCGCTGCTGCCCGAGGACGAGGCCCGTGCGGCGTACGCCCGGCTGCTCGCCGCCGGGCCGGCCACGGGCGTGGTGCGCGTCCCCGTCACCCACCGCGGAGCCGCCCTCGGCCTGCTGCTGCTCGCCCCCGCCGCGCCGCACGGGCCGGTGCTGGGCGACGGCGACGTCGCGGCCGCCGAGGCCCTCGCCGCTGCCGCCGGCGGGGCGCTCGCCAACGCCCGCGTCCTCGAGGAGGCCGACCGGCGCCGCCGCTGGCTGGAG
>NZ_JAANNP010000091.1:465-7073 GCF_011250635.1 Motilibacter deserti | reverse complement strand
GGGTGTACAGACAGCGATGCGACGGAGCAGGTGCCCGCACCCTCGGGCACGCCGACGGTGGAGCAGTTTCTCGAGATGATCCCCTCGCCGGAACGCCTCGAGCAGGAGGCTTGTCGTCTGGCAGTCGTGGGTGCCGCCTGCCCGCTCTCGCCCGGTTCCGCTTCAGCGCCAACGCGACAAGCAGTGCGACACGTCCGGAAGGCGGCTGGCACTCGACCCGCGGCATGTGCGGACGTCTGACGGGACGCGTCCGCGCTGCGACCACTGCCATGATCGCTGCGTGACGGACGACGACGGGTCTCAGCCCAGCGAGCGACTGGTGATGCAGCGGCTGCGTAACCGCGCGATCGAGGCCGTCGACGTGCTGGCTCGGGGAGACGTTGGCGTTCGGGCCGTTGGCGCGAATGAGTGGGTCAACCGGTTCTTCGACATCATCGACGACGAGAGCCCGCACGACTGGCGCTTGTGGTCGGTACTCACGCCACATGAGGTGGACGTCCTGAGACGGGTCCACGACGAGCTCGTCGAGGTCTGCCGCCGCACCCCGTCCGTCCTCGACGACGATCAGTTCATCGCCGAGGGGTGGCCGGAGCGCCTTGCGGTGACGGCGGCCACGGCTCAGCGGGTACTCCTAGCTAGAGGTTGGTTCGACGAGGACATTGAAGAGCGCGAGCCGCGGCACCGGAGTTAAGGCCCCCAGTAGCTCGTCGCGCTCCCGCGACAACAGCGGCAAGAGCGTGAATCGTCACGGCGCATTGCCATGGGCCCAGCGCCACGCGACGGTCGCCACCATCGCTTGAACAGCGAGAGCGACCGCTGCGACGACGCGTCCCCAGCCCAGCAAGGGGCCGGTCGCGTAGATGACCAGGAAGGTCGGCCCGTCGTCATATGGCGGCACACCGCAGTAGCAGGCGCGTCCGTCAAGGCCGCCTTGCGCGATCAGAACGAGACCAACCAGGGCGAGGAGGGCGGCGACAAGGAAGCGCGACGGGCCCAGCCTCGACACTGCCGCCACTGCGGCCGCGGCCACTCCGGTCAGCACAGCTCCCACCCAGAGCCCGGAGATACCCCACGGCGTCAACCTCCAGTAGTCGACAGGAATGACGGCGTGCGGTTGCCGGTTCTCTGCCACGGGGCGGCGGTGGCGGCGAGCAGGAGGAAGCCTGCCGCGACGATCGTTCTTGTCGAATTCCGCTGTTTCCAGGCCATCACCGTCCTAGCTTCCAGGATCGAGCCGGAGCGTTCAGCTCTTGGCCCCCAGGCAACGCGCATTGCCCCGAAGGCGATGCGGCCAGTTGCTCATGGCAGAAGCGGTCGAGGGGCCGCGCCATCCGGGCATTACCCTGAAAGCGGACCTTGTCCTTCTAAGCCGTGCTGGAGTAGCTCCTAGCCCGCACCTTCGGCGGCGCGACCGGGGGCGACCTCCTCGCACCCTAGCCCTGCGGCGTCGCGGACGAGCGTCCAGACCGCCCAGGGCAGACGGCGTGCCTGTCGCCCGCTCGGGTCGAAGA
This sequence comes from Motilibacter deserti, assembly GCF_011250635.1. Classification (GTDB taxonomy): domain Bacteria; phylum Actinomycetota; class Actinomycetes; order Motilibacterales; family Motilibacteraceae; genus Motilibacter_A; species Motilibacter_A deserti. The sequence goes on along the minus strand of NZ_JAANNP010000091.1, from coordinate 5,562 downwards.
GCTGCGACTCAGCAACGGAAGCGCCGGGCGACCACTAGGCTGCTCCCGCCGCAAGTGGAAGCATCGAAGGGTCGTCATGGGAGATCACCTACGCCGGCTGTCACGGCGCGCCGAGAGCCTGCTGTGGGCGGTCTCGGTTCTCGGCTTCCTGGGCGCGGGTTGCTACGCGCTCATCGCGGTGCTCGCCTTCAACGATGACTTGATCGCCGGGCTTGTCGGCCTACTCGAGGCCGCGTTCCTCGCTCTGCTGGTGGGCGCCGGGAAGGCCCTAGGAGACCTGCTGATCGAGATGTCTCGAGTCCAGGCGATGTTGCTTTCGGAGAGGGAGCATGCCCAACGGGGCTAGGACGAGGAACCACGGGTGGTGGTGGTGGCGCGTCAACCGCTCCATCGCGTCTGCGTCCGAGCCTTTGAACAGTCAGCCGCGAGGCCGCTGCGCGGTTCTGGCTCCCCTCCGTGTCAAGGGCGCGGTGTCGAGGCTGCGAAGCGTGCATGGGCGCCGTTCGGTTGGAAGGTGAGCACGCCCGAGTGCTCCCGCTCGGCGACGACGACCAGGCGCCCGGACATCGGCACTATGTGGGTAAGCCACCCGCCGGCTATCAGCACGTGGGTACCCCTGCCCGCGCAACGTCGGCGGCATGAGCGTGCGCCAGCCGACTAACGGCGCTATGACGATGCTGCTCGACCCTTGAGGTTGACGGCGCGCCCTGACCGCGCACAACAGAAGACGACGTTGCATCGCCTGACCGCGCGGTAGTTGTGGCCGTGAAGCGTGCGTCAGGGGACCCCGACGGGTGGGTCGGGGGGCGTGGTGGGCGGCACGGGCGCGAGGCTCGCCCGGCGCGATTGCTGGCCGACGCGGCGGGCTAGGAGCAGGACCGCGACGACGAGCGCGACGACCTCTCCGGCCGTGACAAGCAACGGTCGGCGCGTCCCTCCCCACGCACCGAACTGGGTGGCGAACGCTGCCTGCAGCGGCAGCGTCGCGACTCGCTGGGCCAGCACGGCTGCGCCGATCAAGGCCAGCGCCAGCGGCCAGACGGGCTGCGCCCTGCCAGCGGACCCTCGTGGTGGCCGGCACATCCAAAGCAGGTAGCCGGCAGCGGCAATGACGTAGCTCACGCAGTACGCGCCGCCGACGTCGGGGACGGGGCGCGAGGCGAGCCAGGCTGTCAGTTGCGCCGCGGGCAGCGCAACGACGGCCGCCGGGAGCGCGAGGAGCCAGGCCCGGGGGCGCGCGTGAGCCGGAGCCCGCCAAAGCACGGCCATGGCGGCTAGCGGCAGGGCGTCGAAGGCGAGCCCGGCGACGTCGGCAAGGCGGCCCTGCCAGCCGAAACCGGAGCCGGTGCCGAGATCCAGGACCGAGGGGGCCAGGCCCACCGACGCCAGCACGGCGGCGGCGCGGACGCGGCCGTACAGCAGAGCCAGGTACGCCGGCAGCCACACCAGCGGCGTCAGCTCGTCGACGGGGTCGAACGCCTCCGGAGGACGGGCCGCGAGCATCCCGAGCCACACCACCTGGAACGGAACGCGGGCGGCGTTCGCGAGCAGGGCCAGGAGGGCCACCCGCAGCACGGCCTCGTTCACGGCCGACGCCCGTGGCCAGACCCACGACCCCCGAATCACCCAGTCACGCTAGCGAGCGCCAGGCAGCACGCCGGTGCTGCAACGCCGACGGGCCGACCCTTCGAGAGCCTCGGGTTATCGGCCAGCCGCGGTGGATGCTGGTCCCGACCGTCGATGCCCGGGACCGCGACGGGGCAGCGGGCGGCCGGACCGCGGCATGAGCGTGAATGTCAGTGGCGGCGTCGCTCGCCCGTGGGGAGCTGCTGGCAGCTAGATGAGTATCCGGGCTCAGGCGCCCGGCCACAGGGGGCCACAGGGTGATTGCACACACTCCTACGAGGGAGTGCTTACACCGGCTGGAGCTCTTGTGACCGACGAGCCACGATGAACCGGCGCGACCTGTGGCGTGACATTGGCATCGCCGTGACCATGCTGATCTGCCTTGCTGGCGCACTGCTCGCGTGGCTGATTGCCTACACCCTTGCCACAGGTGATCTCGGCGGAGAGCCGAGCAGGAGCGCCGGCGCCTTCTGGGGAGCTGTCGCGGGCCTGCTGTTCGGGCTTCCGATCGTGTTGGTCGGGCTGGTCTACGGCAAGCGGACGCACGCCCTCGTGGGCCTGGCCTGGTGCGCCGCGCTCGCTGCCGCAGGTGCCTTCGCCGGCCTCCTGCCGGGCTGAGCAGGTCGGTCGAGCAGGTCGAGCCAGCCGACCACGCCCCTGTGGCAGGGCCTCTCACCGCTACCGCCCACCGCGAGCACCGGGGGCGGGTGCATTTGCACGGGCGCTTCCCTAGCTTGGGCCGGGCTCGAGGCGCGCGACGCCGAACGTCAGTATCGGCGCGATCGACCACAGCGCGCTCGACCTGCGGCATTTCCGGGCGACCGTGTGTGGGCTGGACACTGCGAGGCCGTCCAGAGACTCGTTGTGAGGGCTGGGTTCGGGACCAGCTCGTCGTCGTGGGGGGCGGGAGGACGCGCTGTCCGGCGGCGGTCGCCACCGACGTACTCAAGCGATCGGTTCTCCTTTCGCCGAACTGTGGGCAGACGTCTCGTCTAGCCTCCCGCGGATGTACGACGAGACCCGCTCGCCCGCACCGCAGGAGGCCCTGGACAACTGGGCGCGGCAGGCCGCTGCCGGAGACGCCGAAGCGGCGCTCGAGATCGCGGCCGAGGCGCTTATCGCGCACCGTCGGGCGGCCGCGGAGCCTGCCGATAGCTCGAGCCTGGGTCGACCGGGCGATTGAGCTCGGCGGCGAGCCGGTGCGGTGGCGCGTCGCGCACCTCGCCTTCGAGCGGTTCCCGGAGGCCGACCTCGAGCACATCCGGTGGGGCAAGACGTTGTGGGCACGAGCCCTCCGGGCAGATCACGCCGACGTCCCCTGGCTCACGATCGATCCCGGGCTCCTTAGCCCGTGTACAACGCCGAGTGGTGGGATGTGCTGCAGTCCTGGGGGCTCGCCCTGCGAGCCGAGTGCATGGGGGCCGGCCGCAGAAGCGCTCGCCAGGGCGGCGGCACGATGCAGCCTTGTCGCGCACGACGGGCAGGAGCTGACGTGGACCCTTCTGGCGTTGACGGGTCAGGTCGCTGTGGTGTGTAGGACGTCGGGGTCGGGGCGCCAGATGGCGCCGACCTCGTGGGGGGGTGCGGTAGCCGAGCCCGGAGTGTGGGGCCGGCGGTGGTAGGCGTCGATGTACTGGCCGATCTCCCTGCCGGGCGTGCTCGATGGTCTCCCACTCCGCGCGCCAGGCGCACCGCTTCTTGAACTGGCCGAACCAGGACTCGATGAACGCCTGGGACTCGGGGTCGCGGTAGCCGCCGCGTCGGTGGGTGACGCCGCGGGCCGAGAGGTGCTTGCGGAAGTCGCGGCTGGTGAACTCGCTGCCGTTGTCCGAGCCCAGGGTGAGCTGGCCTGGCTGCACGTCCCGGGCGAGCACGGCGGCCTCGACGCAGGCGATGGCCTCGTCGTCCCGGCAGCGCAGGTCCACGCTCCAGACCTTGGTCATGTCGATGTGCCACAGCTCGTCCGGGCGGGTGACGCGGAAGAACCCCGGCCGCGGCGCCGCTCGCCGTTGCGGGACCGCTGCAGCAGGCCGTGTGCGCGCATCACCCGCTGCACGCGCTTGCGGTTGACCGGCTTGCCCAGCTCGCGGGAGGCGAGCGCGGCGACCATGCGGGTGCCGTCGACCGGGTTCGCCTTGGCGACCTGGACGATGGCCTCGTCTCCGGGCCGTCCGACGCTCGGGCCGGCTGTCGTAGGCCGCCGCCCGCAGCGGCGGTAGAGGGCCTGGCGGGATACCTTCGCGACGCGCGCCACGACCGCGGAGGCGGTAGCCCTTGGCCACGAGTGCGCGGGACCGGGTGACGCGCTCGTTTCCTCCCAGTCCCGCGACAGTTCCCCCGCAATCTCCAGCTCGTAGGTCTTGCGCCCGAGCGCCCGCTCGAGCTGGCCGACCTTCTTCTTCAGCTCGGCGAGCTCTTGGGCCTCGGGCGAGGGCTTTTCCCGCGGGGTCGCCAGCGCGTTCTTGCCGCCCTCGAGGAGCCGGTCACGCCACTGGTAGTACAGCGTCTCGACGATCTCGTACTCGCGGCACACGTCCCGCACCGACCGGTCACCACGCAACCCGGCCAGCACGATCTCGGCCTTCTGCTCCGGAGTGAACACCCGGTACTTGCGCTTCTCCCTCATCAGCCCCTCCAGGGCCGTCAGAGCGACCATCGTCCCCAAGCCGGTCGGCTCAGCAAAGTGTCACGCTCCCACGGGGTCCTCGTCACGGCCCACTCGCACATCGGCACGAGCGGGCGGGTTAGGTGCCGGAGGCCATGTAGGCGGCGAGGATGTAGTTGGGGTGGCGGTCGAGGTTCTTGCGGGCGCGGTCGTAGCGCATGGTGGTGCGGGGGTCGGCGTGGCGGGCGGCGATCTGGACGTCGCGCAGGTCCACCCCGGCATCGAGCATGGTGGTGACGTAGGTGTGGCGGAGCATGTGCGGGTGCATCCGTGGTAGCCGGACGCCGGCGGCTGTGGCGAGGTGGCGGAGCCGGCGGGTGGCGGCGTGCCGGTCCATCCTCCGGCCGTAGCGGTTGAGCAGCAGCGCCCCGGTCTGCCGGTCTCCGCAGGCCCGGTCGACGGCACGGGACACGGCCGGCGGCATGGGGACGAGGACGGTCTTGTCGCCCTTGCCGACGACGCGCAGGACGCGGTGGCCGTGCTCTTCGCCGATGTCGGACAGCGACAGGCCGCAGGCTTCGAACACGCGCAGGCCGAGCAGCCCGAGCAGGCAGACCAGGGCGAAGTCGTACCGGTTGGCGCTGTCACGGGCGGCGGAGAGCAGGGCTTCGAGCTGCAGGTGGGACAGCCCGAGGGTGGGTGACTCGGGTGGCACGTGAGGCCGTCGGACGTAGTCGGCCGGGGAGTGCTCGAGGACGGCGTCTATAACGCAGGTCCGGTAGAACATCGTGACTGTGGACAGGCGGCGGGAGACGGTCGAGGGGCGGTAGTGCTGGGCTTCCTGCATCCAGCGGACGTAGAGCTCG
>NZ_JAANNP010000091.1:0-384 GCF_011250635.1 Motilibacter deserti | reverse complement strand
GCCGCCAGGCCGCCGTCGTCACCCCACGCGCGTCAGCGGCAAGTCAGGGCGCCGCTGACGGCGAGAGCGTCGGTACCGGGAGGATGGCAAGCTGCATCGGTGGATCTTCAGCGCGTCGTCGTCGGGTTGCTCTTTGTCGGCCTGGGAGGCGCCCTCGTTCTGGTCGGCCGGCGCGTCAACAACCAGACTGCTCAGCGAGCCCTCATCGGAGGAGGTGGGAGCGGAGCTGTCTACGGTTTGATCGTCGCGGCCCGCGGCTTCCTCTAGGTACCGGACATGCGCCGACTCGCCACGAGCATCATCCGCTCGGTGGGCAGTGCGCGGCAGTGCGTCCTGAACGCGGCATGAGAGGACGCGCGTCTAGCCGCGGTGCCCGGGCCATCA
>NZ_JAANNP010000011.1:40037-76303 GCF_011250635.1 Motilibacter deserti | reverse complement strand
GGGAGTACTGGATCGTCCGCCAGTCGAACGACTGCAACGTGGTTCGGTCGATCAGCTTGGCGCGCTTGATCTCCCGGACGACCTCGTGGGTGAAGGTCTTGTAGCGGATCGTGTCGTCAGCCGTCGGGCTCAGCTTCGTCTCGATGTTGAGCCGGATGTCGTCGCGGCCGCTCTCGTTGACGAGGTCGAGGACCTCCTCGAGCGTCGGGATCCGCGCGCCGGGCACGGCCTGCTGCTGCGGCAGCTCCGCCGACAGCGTCTTGCTGCCGCAGTCGAGCGTCTTGAGCTGGGCGAGAGTGAGATCGTGGACGGCCCTGCCGACGTACGGGAACTCTGGGTCACCGGAGGTCACGGGCGCCGTGTCGACGCAGTGCGAGCCGTTGACCGTCCGGTCGTGCAGGACGACCGGCACCCGGTCCTGCGTGATGCCGGTGTCGAACTCGAGCGTCGAGATGTCGTCGTCGGAGAGCGCGTTCGCGAAGGCCGCGAGCGTGTTCTCCGGCAGGCGGGCGCGGCCGCCGCGGTGGGCCTGCACGTCGAACGGCGATGCGTACTGCTTCGGCAGGGCCAGACCGCGCTCGGCCATGACCTGGCGCAGCCGGTCCGGGTAGTCGGTGATGATGCCGTCCACGCCGTCGTCGATCAGCTTGCGCATCGTCGGCTGGTCGTCGACGGTCCACGGGACGACCTTGATGCCCGCCGCGTGGGCCGCGTCGACCATGGCCTTGGTGACGTACGGCCGGTAGCCCGCATCGGTCACCTTGCCGTTCTGCGGGAACCCGTGCACGGGCGAGAACGCCGTGGCGCCGAAGGACTTGATCGCGGCGATCGGGTCGCCACCGAAGTCGTCGATGTCGATGCCGCCGAGCCAGGGGGACGCCCCGGGCTGGCCGGTCTGGAGGAAGTCGTAGTTCGTCAGCGCGACGAGCGGCAGGCGCGGCTCGACCTCGCCGATCCGCTTCAGCGTGCCCCAGTCGAAGCTCTGGATCGTGACCTGGTCCAGGATTCCGGAGTTGCGGATCTCCTGCACCGCGACCTGCACGAACTGCTCGCGCGGTGCCGTCTCGTTCGGGGCGCCGGCCTCGACCTTGGTCTCGACGTTGAGCTTCACGTCCTTGGCGCCGTAGCGCTTGACCAGGCTCAGCACGTCGCGCAGCTCGGGCATGCGCGAGCCCGGCACCTTCTCCTGCGTGGCGGTCACCGGGTCCGTGGCCGGGCTCGTGTTGCGCTGGCCGCAGTCGAGCGTCTTGACCTGCGCGAGCGTGAGGTTCTTGACGTACTTGCCGACGTACGGGAACTCCGGGTCGCCGGGAAAGGCCGGTGCGGTGTCTCGGCACGGCGTCGCGCTGACCCGGCGGTCGTGGGTGACGACGGCCTTGCCGTCCTCGGTGATCTGGATGTCGAGCTCGAGCGTCGAGACGCCGAGCCGGAGGGCGTTGCCGAAGGACGACAGCGTGCTCTCGGGGCGGAGGCCGAGGCCGCCGCGGTGGGCCTGCAGGTCGAACCCGCTCACGGCCGCGGCTGTCGCCCGCGGAGCGGAGGTCTTGGCGTACGCGGTGGCGGGCAGTGCGCTCGTGGCGGCCGCCGCCGCGACGGCGACGGCGAGCACGCGGCGGTGCTGCATGCGCGATCCCTTCGACGGGTGTGAGGTGGCAAAGCCCTCACGATGCCGGCGGCGGGCGTCCGCCCGGTGTGCACGACGGGGCGCGCCGGCGTACGTCCGGTGGCCGGGAAGTGACGCCCCCGCCGGAACGCCGTTCGGCAGAATGCCGCATCCTGCCCGCCCCCGTTTGGCGGAGTGCCGCATTCTCGCGGACCTATCGTCACGGTGCCGCATCGTGCCCGACCCCGTTCGGCAGGATGTCGCATTCTCGCGACCTACCCGCACGGCGGCGCACCGGGCACCCCGCTCGTCGTCACGATGCCGCGTCGCGCCAGCCCCGTTTGGCAGAATGCCACATTCTCGCGGACCTATCGGCAGAGTGGCGCATCGTGCGAGCCGGGAGTCGACACGATGCGGCATCGCGACGAAATCCTGTCAGCCGAAGCGCCCGTGCACGTAGTCCGACGTCCGCGCGTCCTGCGGCGTCTCGAAGATCGCCGTCGTCGGCCCCGCCTCGACGATGTGGCCGGGCGTGCCCTGCTCGGCCAGGAAGAACGCGCAGAAGTCCGAGACGCGCGCAGCCTGCTGCATGTTGTGCGTCACGATGACGATGGTGACCTCGGACTTGAGCTCACCGATCGTCTCCTCGATGCGGCGCGTGCTCGTCGGGTCGAGCGCCGAGCACGGCTCGTCCATGAGCAGCACGCGCGGCATGACGGCGAGCGAGCGCGCGATGCAGAGCCGCTGCTGCTGGCCGCCGGAGAGGCCGCCGCCCGGCTGGCGGAGGCGGTCCTTGACCTCCTTCCACAGGCCCGCCCGGCTCAGGCAGGACTCGACGAGCCCGTCCTTCTCCGAGCGCGACACGCGCTTGCCCGTGAGCTTGAGGCCGGCCACCACGTTGTCGTAGATGCTCATCGCCGGGAACGGGTTCGGCTTCTGGAAGACCATGCCGATCTCCCGCCGGGCGTCGATGAGCCGGCGCGAGGGGGCGTAGATGTCCTCGCCGTCGAGCAGGACCTCTCCCGCGAGTGCCGCGGAGGGCACGAGCTCGTGCATCCGGTTGAGGATGCGCAGGAACGTCGACTTGCCGCACCCCGACGGGCCGATGAGCGCGGTGACCGCACCGGCCGGCATCGTCAGCGACACGCGGTCCAGCACCTTGTGCGAGCCGAACCACGCCGACACGGCACGACCCTCGAGCGCGGCGAGGGAGGTCGACGGGCTCGTACGCTGCATCGGCACGGGCGACTCGGTGACGGTCACGTCGAGACTGCTTTCTAAAGAAGGAGGATTCGTCACAGCAGGTTCGGCAGAAGTCGGGACGTGCAGTCCGCGACCGGAAGGGCCAGTGCGACCAGGGCCGGGCCGCCCGCGATCCAGGCCTGCCACCGCCCCCAGCGGGCACGGGCCCAGACGAAGCCGACGGCGGCCAGCAGGAGCCCCTCGCCCCAGAGCACGAGCGGGACCCAAGCCTTGCTGTCACCGGCGAGCGGCTGCTCGGACGCGCCGAGGTCGGCGGCGGTGACCACCTTCGCCGGCGCGGGGAACGCGGCGCTCGTCAGCTCGGCATCGACGCGCAGCGCCCCCTGCGGGAAGAACGCGTCGCCGTCAGCGGTCACCAGCGTGAGCCGTCCGGCGCCGGGCGCGAGCGGCGCCAGGACCGGGTCGCCGGCGCGGCGGACGCCGAGGACGCGGAAGGTCGCCTCGCCCTGACCGGTGGTCGTCCTGATCGCGTCGCCGATCCGCAGCCCCGCGATGCCGCTGAAGGGGCCGCCGTAGCCCGCGCGCCGGCCGAAGACGACGCTGGTGCCCGCCTGGCCGGGGAGCACCGTGTCGCGACGGTGCCCCGGGCCGGACTGCAGCACCTCCGAGGTGGTGCCTTCGCCCACGACCTCGCGCAGCCCGAGCCTGGGGATCTCCAGGATCGCGACCGCGGCGCCGGGCTGCAGCAGCTTGCCCTCGTAGTCGGCCTGCCCCACCGGCGCGAGGGCCAGTGCGAGCGCGCCGCGGAAGTCGTCGTACGCCACCTCCTGGTCGCGGTCGTGCTGGACCGCACCGACCACGCCGAGCTGCAGGCCGAAGCCGAGGAGCATGGCCGCGAGGGCGCCGAGCCCTCCGGCGAGCGCACGCGAGACGGGCGGCAGGGAGCGCCGGCGCGGGAGCGGAATGCGTTGGCGCGCGGGGCGGGAGGGTCGGCCGGAGGACCCGGACGGCGTCGCCGTCCGGGCCTCCTGCACCTCGAGGGTCGAGCTCACTACTTGACCTTCAGGCCCCGCGACACCGCGACACCCGGCGAGGAGCCCTTGCGGGCGGCCGTCACCTGGACCGACACGGTGTGGCCCTTGTCGGCCTTCTTCAGCGTGTACGTCGCGGCCTTGGCGCCCGAGATCGCCTTGCCGTCGCGGAGCCACTGGTACTTGACCGACGTCGCCTTCGGCGACCAGGTGCCGGCCTTCGCGGTGAGCTTGCCGCCGACGACGGCCTTGCCCGCGACGGACGGGGCCTTGGCTGCCTTGAGCGCGGCAGGGCCGACGCGCACCGCGGCGCTGGTCACGACCGTCGTGCCGGACGCGTTCGTGGCGGTCACGCGGCAGGCGAAGGTGTGCTTCAGGTCCGTCTTGGTGAGGGCGCGGGTCTTCGCGGTGCCGCTGACGGGCTTGCCGTCGCGCAGCCAGGCGTAGCTCACGCTGGCCGCGCCGCTGACCGTCACGTTGCACGTCACCTTCGAGGCGACGTACGGCTTGCCGGCCAGCGTGGCCCGGCTCACCGTCGGCTTCGGCAGCGGCTGGGCGGGCGTGCCCGAGCCGGGCGCCGGCTGCGTGGCGGCCGGTGCCGGCTGCGTCGGGGCCGGAGCGGGCTGCGTCGGAGCCGGCGCGGGCTGCGTCGGAGCCGGGGCCGGGGCGTCGACCCGCACTCCGACCGCGGCCGAGGTGGAGTTCAGGTATTCGGCCACGTCGCCGGAGAAGGCCGCGGTGAAGCTGTGCGTCCCGGCGCCGAGCGTGGCCGTCGTCAGCTGCGCGCGGCCGCCGGCGACATCGGCCTTCCCGAGCGCCGCCCCGTTGTCGAAGAACTGCACCGACCCCGTGGCCTCGACGGGCGCCACGACGGCGGTGAGGGTGACCCGCGCGCCCGCCGTGACCGGCCCGGCCGGAGCAGCCGACAGCGCGAGCGTCGTCGTGACGATCGGCTGGGTCGTCTGGTAGCTCGTGGCCGAGGTGAACCAGACCGTCCCGGTGAACTCACCGAGGTTCTGCGCGCCGGAGAAGTCCTGGCAGCGCAGCGTCATGTCGTAGCGGCCCTGCAGCCTCGCGGCGGGGGTCTGCTCGGCCGCGATGTCGCGCAGCGAGGCGCGCAGCGGCATAGTGAAGGCGCCGGAGGTCGAGACGCCGGCGGCCGTGTTGGCCACGACGACGGCGCCCGCGGCCGGCAGGCCCGCACCGCGCAGGATCCCGACGACGTTCGTGCTGCCGGGCGGGCAGGCCGCGGAGGTCTTGACGTTGACCGGGGCGTTGTCGGCGAACGTGCCCGTCCCGCCGGCGGTGTTGAGGAAGGTGAGGGACCCGACGGCAGGCGCGGCGCCGGCCGAGCCGGCGAGCGCCAGCCCCGTCCCGGCGGCCAGCGCCGCGGTCGTGAGGGCGGCGGCGTACCGCCGCCTCCATCGCGTGGACGTCACGGAAGTGCTCCCGTTCTGAAGGAGATTCGAGGAAGTTCTCAGCTGTGGCGCTTGCCGGCGAACGGCCGCCACAGGGCAATCAGGAAGGCAAGAGCGAGGACGAGCAGCAGGGCCGAGAGCCCGAGCCGCGACGTGCGGTGCGAGGACGCCACGGTCTGCACCTGCGGCGTCGCGACGGCAGCCGCGGACGGGCCGGGGGGCGGGCCCGCCGCAGAAGGCGCACCCGCGCCCGGCGCAGCGGTCCCGGGCGCGGCCGATGGGGTCGGCGCACCAGGAGCGGCGACCGGGGCCGAGGCACCAGGGGTGGCCGCCGAGGGGCCCGGCGCGCTCCCCGCGGGCCGGCCGGCCCCGACCGGCTTCAAGGTGTAGGTGCCGTCCCCGGGGAGGACGAGCTCGGCGCGGTACTCGAGCAGCGACGGCCCCAGTGGCTCGCGGCAGCTCAGCACCAGCTCGTACGTCCCCTTCAGCGGCGCGGGCGGCTGCTGCTGGGCTGCGTAGGACCGCAGGGTGTCCCCCAGCGGCAGCGAGAACGCCGCCGACGAGGAGACGCCGACGTCGGTGTTGCCGACGACGACCTGCCCCGCCTCGGGGAAGCCCGGGCCGCGCACGAGCCCGACGACGTTGGTCGCGGGGAGCGTGCAGCTGCCCGTGGTCTGCAGCGACATCGGCGAGACGTCACGGCCCGACTCCGGCACCACCAGCAGCGGGCGGCGCTCCACCTCGTCCGCAGCGGCCGGAGGAGCCGCGACGCACGCCACCGTCAGCAGCGCGGCAGCGCCCCAGACTGGCTTCACGGCTCGCATCACGGTCACCTCCACGCGGTCCCTACGGCTCAGGACGTGCGGCGCGTGTCGCTGCCGCAGTCCGTGTGCGGAGCGAAGCCGTACTGCGTGATGATCCCCGTGTTCTTGCAGATCTCGGACTGCTTGCCGATGAAGATCTCCTTGTACGGGCTCTCGCCGAGCTTCGAGGTCGGCACGACGTTGTAGACGTCGCGCTTCACGCCGAAGTCGGAGTTGAGGACGATCGGCAGGTTGCCGTCGATGACGCCGAGGACGGCCTTGCCGCGCACGTCCGCGACGGTGCCCTCGGTCTGCGCGACCCACTGCGCGACCGAGATCGGGACGATGCTCGAGCTGTCGAGGACGCGCCCGTCGTGCTCCTGGATCGGGGCACCGGCGACGGTCTGGACGATGCAGGGGCTGGCGGTGACCTGCGCCTCGGTCATCCCCAGGGTGGACAGCCAGAAGCTGCGCGTGCCGGAGCCGGCCTGCGGCAGCAGCGGCTTCCAGCCCTGGGCGTCGTTCTTGCAGTTGTAGATGTCCTTGACCTGCTGCAGCGTGAGCCGGCGCGGCAGGAGGCTGTCGCTGCTGACGGCGAAGCTGACGGCGTCGACGGCGAAGGGGACGTACGTCAGGCCCGGGGTGGTCGCGCCCAGGCTGAGGCTGGAGGAGCGGGCGAAGTCGAGGCAGCCGTTGCCCGCCTGCAGCTGGGTGACGAGCGCCGTGCGGCCGGCGCCGGAGCCGGCCGGGCGCGAGATGGTGCAGGCGGGGTTGGCCTTCGTCTGGACCGTGGCCGACCCGAACGCGTCGTAGGACGCGATGGGCTTCTGGCCGTTGACGACGATGGCGTCGGCCATCGCGTTCATGACGTCCTGGGTGGTGTCGGAGCCGACGCCGGCGAGCTGGCGGTACTCGCCCTGCGGCGGGTCGGCCAGCGCCGACCCTGCGGTCCCCAGTCCGGCGATCATGCAGATCCCGGCCGCGAAGGCCAGAACGCGCTTGCGGTTCACTCGAGGAGTCCCTTCGACAGGAGAGTTCACGTGCCGGGCGCGCTGCCCGGCACGGAGTTGAGGAGCGGGGCCGGCCGTGGGAGTCACGGACGGTCCCGGCGCGGGAGGAAGTAGAGGATCGGGACGGCGACGCCGGCCAGCAGGCCGAGCGCGACGACGCCCAGGACCACGAACCGCACGGCGCCGACCGGGTCGGCGGGGGTGAGGGCGACCGGCTGCACGTCGACGACCTGCACCGGCGGGGCGCTCGGCGCCGTGGGGGTCGCCGACGGGCTCGCCGTCGCGCTGGCCGACGGCGACGACGACGTCGGGACCGATGGCGCCGCGCCCGTCCCACCGCCGTCCGCCGCGCTCGACGACGGCCGCTCCGTGGGAGACGGGCTTCCGCTCGCTGCGGGCGTGGCGGCGGCCGAGGGCGACGCCGACGGCGACGGCGTGGGCGCAGGGCTCTGTGCGGCCGGCGTCGGGGAGGGCGAGACCGAAGCGGAGATCGCCGAAGCTGCCGTCGGGCGTGCGCTGGACGACACCGTGGGGCGAGGCGTTGTCGCCGCTGTCGGCCGCGGCGTGGGCGTCGTCGTCGCGCGGGGCGTCGGGGTCGGGCTCGGCACGGCGACCGGTACGCCCGCCCCCGCCGCGATGCGGTCGGCCGCGTCGAGCGCCTGCTCGCGCAGGTCCGCGGGCAGCGGGGCGTAGCCGTAGGGCAGCTGCCCCTCCTTGACGCCCTGCACCTGCGCCTTGCCGCTGACGGCGTAGCGCAGGAGCTGACCGTAGGCCCGCCCCTCGGCCTTGCGCAGCCGGGACGGCGCGGTGGCGGCGTAGGTCACGTTGGTGAGCGGGTACGCCGCGGCGTCCGTGGACCTGTAGTCGGGCGCGAGCACGCTGGGCGCTGCCTCGGCCGGGCTCATCGCCTCCACGCCTGCGAGCAGGCCTGCGGCGTCGGGCGCGACGAACTCCCCTGCGACGTTGCGCAGCTTGGCGGTGAAGAGCCCGTACCTCGCCGCGCGCGCCGCGTCGGTGACGGCGAGCACGGCACGCGCGCCGCTCGGCTGGGCGGGGGAGCTCTTGTAGGTCGCCTTGGGCAGGGCGTTCGGGTCGTAGAACTTCGTGAGCGTGTCGCCCTTGCTCGCCGACTGAGCGGTCGCCAGGAAGTTGTTGGCGTAGGGGTGCATCGCGATGGTGCACTCCTCGTGGCCGTCCGGCGGCAGGTTCGTCCGGCAGTAGTCGTCCCGCTTGGGGAAGTCGTCCAGCGGGAGGGACATGCCGGCGTAGCGCGGGTTGACCCGCATCCCCCAGGGGTCGGGCTGCCCGGCGAGGAAAGCCTGCGCCTCGGCGTCGGCCGCGATCCACTCCCAGACCTGCCGCGTCGCGTCGGAGGACTTGAAGGGCAGCAGGAGCTCCGGGATCCCGGGGAAGGGGAAGGACAGTTCACGGAACATCGGGTTGTGCGAGAGGAAGTCCTGGTCGCGGGTCAGGTCGTACGGGTTCCCCGCGAGGTAGGTCGCGGTCGGGTGCACCGCCAGCCGGTAGGACTGCGTCAGCAGCTTCGCCACCAGCCGGGGCGTCAGCCGCAGCTCCGGCACCTTCTGCCCGTCCTGCTCCTTGACCGAGGCGGGGGCCGACGAGTCCGACTGCCGGTCGATGTTGAAGGCGATGACGATGCCCGAGAGCGTCGTCGGCGCGTAGACCACCGGGTGGGCAGCAGGGACCGCTGACTTCTCCGGGGGTCGTGAGATGAAGACCAGGTCGGGGTTGCTCCCGACGAGCTGCCGCCGGGCCTCGATGTCCGTCAGCGGGGTGTAGGAGAAGCTCGGGCCGTCGTCCTTGCACGTCTCGTTCTGCCACCGCACCACGGCCTCGACGGGCGCCTCCTGCCCGGACAGCGGGTGGGCACCGGACAGCTCGCACGCAGTGGCGAGGGAGTTGAAGCGCAGCGGGAAGACGATGCGGTGGGCCCAGTTGCTCGCGCTCAACGGGGAGGACTGGAGCTTGTCCCCGGAGAGCACGATGCGCGAGCCGTCGACGTCGCGATCGGACCGCGGCACCACGACGAGCCAGCACGGCGCGACGGAGCCGTCGGCGGACGCGTCGGCGCGGGGCGCGCCGCAGCCGAGGCCGGGCGCCTCGAGCGCGGTCTGGGCCTCGAAGTACTCCAGGCCGGTGCCGTCGCCGAGCGTACGGCCGAAGGGCAGCTCGTTGGTGGTGCTCGCGCTGAAGAACTGGCTGCGCGGCCCGCGCTCGACCACACCGGTCACCGACCGGAAGGGTGCGTACGCGACCTGCTCGCCGTCCTCCGGCTGCTCGGTCTCCGCCGGGTCGACGAGGCTGCCGTACGTCAGCTGACGCGTCGTGACGAACGCGCCGCCGCGGGTGTCGCCGTTCGTGGCGAGGCCGCCGAACTGGCACTGGTCCCGGCTCGGGCCGGCCGCCTCGTCGTCGCCCCAGCACTGCATGATCTGCAGGTAGTTCGCGCCGAAGCTCCCGTCCGACGGGAAGGTCCGACGCCCGCCGGTCCAGGAGACCGTGATGACCTGGTTGACCAGGTCCGCCGTCTGGCTCACGGTGACCTCGAGGCCGGCGAACTCGCCGGTGCCGCTCTTCGTCAGGCTCGAGGAGGGCGCGGACTCGTCGGCGGTCGCGGGCCAGGACGTGACGCTGCCGAGTGCCAGCAGCACGGCGCCGGCCAGGGCGGCTCCCCGCCGGAGGCGAGACAGGCGAAGGGAGATTCGCCTCATCGGCTTCCTGCCTTGCGGCGGGCCAGCAGCTGCGCGGCCAGCGGCGGCAACAGGACGGTCGCGAACAACAGCAGTGCGCTCAGGGCCATCAGCGACTCGCGCTGGCCCCACCCGCCGGCTGCGGCGGCCGACACCGGGATCGCGCCCGCGAGCTGAGTCACCCCGCCGCCCACTGCGCCTCCTCCGGCAGCGCCCGCAGCGCCGACGGTCGTCGCCGTCCCGCCCGCTGTCGTCGTGCCGCCGGTCCCGGCCGCACCGGCGAGCGCGCCGCCAGCGGCAGTGCCGCCGGCCGCGGAGGCGCCCACCCCAGCGGCACCGGCTGTCCCGCCGCCGCTGATGACCTCACCGGTGTCGGGGTCGACCACGACCGGTGCGGCGCCCGCCCCGGTGCCACCCGAGGTGGACGAGCCACCTGCCCCCGTCGAGCCGGGCGCGCCACCCGTGGCGCCGGTGCCGCCGGCCACGGGAACGCCCGTGCCGCCGGCCCCTACGGCCCCGCCGGTCGCGGGCCCGCCCGCGGCCGCTCCTCCGGCCGAGGCCTCGCCGCCGGCTGCCGTGCCGCCGTCGCCGGCCGGTGCCCCTTCGCCACCGGAGGCCTCCGGCGCGACCGGCGTGGCCTCCTCGGCACCGCCCGTCCCCTCGCCGCACTGCAGCGGCCCCTGCTTGTCGCAGTCGGCCGGCATCGGCGCGTTCTGGGCCAGCAGGTTCTCGCCACTGCTGGAGAAGGTC
Source organism: Motilibacter deserti (assembly GCF_011250635.1). Taxonomy (GTDB): domain Bacteria; phylum Actinomycetota; class Actinomycetes; order Motilibacterales; family Motilibacteraceae; genus Motilibacter_A; species Motilibacter_A deserti. The sequence continues at coordinate 65,774 of NZ_JAANNP010000011.1, read as the reverse complement.
GGGTTGTTGCAGCGGGAGATGTCCGGCGGCTGCGCGTCGTCGAGGTTGGGTATGCGGGTCACCTGCTCGAAGCCGGCCTGCACGAGGTTGCGGGGCAGCGGGGAGAACCCGAGCCTCGGCATCGTCTGCTGGCCGTCGCAGAGGAAGTAGAAGGCGAAGTCGGCGAGGGTGTGCCCCTTCTCCTTCGTGAACGTCTTGTCCGTCTGCAGCGGCAGGATCATGTAGCTGTAGCTCGACAGCGGATAGCTGCGGGGGTCGGCGTTGCCGTAGACGCCCTCGAGCTGCTGGGTGAGGTAGAGCGGAGAGCTCTCGTCCTGGTTGATCCGGGCCTCCGTGAGCGCCACCGCGACGTTGTCCGCGGTCGGCTCGACGTAGTAGCCGGCCTTGTTGAGCACCTTGACCACAGGGAAGTTGGTGTCGAGCGCGTAGGAGTACTCGACGTACGTGATGGCACCCTCGGCGGTCTCCTGCTTCACGTAGCCGGCGACACCTAGCGAGCCCGACTGCGCGGTGAAGCCGGAGCCTGCCTTGACCGGGTAGATCGACGTGGTCCCGCACGGCGTGGACCGGCCTGCGCTGGCGCAGTAGGCGTTCCACAGGCTCGGGTACTGGCTCGCCATCCAGGTCGTGAACTGGGCGGTGCTGCCCGAGCCGTCCGAGCGGACGACCGGGACGATGCGCCGCGGCGGCAGCGTGAGCCCCGGGTTGTCCGCCTTGATGGCCGGGTCGCTCCACTGCGTGATGGCGCCCGTGAAGATCTTGGTCAGCGTCTCGCCGGACAGCCGCAGGTTCGTGATGCGCGTGGCCCCGACCTTGAGGTTGTACATGAAGGCGGAGCCGCCGGCGACGATCGGCATGTAGGCGTACTTGCGGGTGGGCGGCGGGTCCGGCTGCCCTGCATCCGTGATGCCGTAGGGGATCTCCGAGACGCCGTAGTCGGCCGTGCCGTTCTTGAACGCCTCGCGGCCCACCGACGAGCCGGACGGGTCGTAGTCGACCCGCATCCCCAGCTGGTCGACGCCGGCGATCCAGGCGTTGAGCGCGTTGAAGCTCCACGAGGAGCCCGAGCCGCTGATGCGGACGTAGGACTCGGCCGCAGCCGGGCCGGCCGCGAGGGGGCTCCCGACGAGGACGACGGCGACGGCCGCGCAGACGCGGCTCAGCCGACGCAGGAAGCTCACTTCCTTGACTGAAGTCGTCGGGCGAAGCCGAAGGCGGGTCATGCGCTTCTCCTGTTGGTGTCTTCGGAGACGAGTTGGTGCACGGCCTCGATCGTGAAGCGGCGGGCGTCCCGCTCCGAGGCGCGGGCGGCACGCTTCTGCGCGCGCTTGGACAGCTGGCCCGGAGGCTTGCCGCCGATGACGCGGGCGACGACGAAGAGGACGAGGACGATGGCGAGCAGCGTGGCGGCGGCGCCGAACCCGCGCGCGATCATCTCCGGCTGCGAGGACTTCACCAGCTGGAACGTCGCCAGCGGCAGCGACGTCATCGGGTCCTGCAACGGGTTCGCGTTCATCGCGGTGGCGTAGCCGGCCGTGAGCAGGACAGGCGAGGTCTCGCCGATGCCGCGGGCGGTGCCGAGGATGACCGCCGTCGTGAGGCCGGACCGCGCGGTCGGCAGCACCACGTGCCAGACCGTCCGCCAGCGGCTCGCCCCCAGGGCGAGCGAGGCCTCCTTGAGGTTGCCCGGCACCAGACGGAGCACGACGTCGGCCGCCCGGATGACGATCGGCAGCATCATCACGCTGATGGCGATCGACGCGGCGAGGCCCGACCGCTCCACGACGTGGCTCACGATCAGCATCGCGTAGACGAACAGGCCGGCCACGATCGACGGCAGCGCGGTCATCGCCTCGGTGAGCATGCGCACGAGGCGGGCCAGCCGGCCCCGGGCCTCCAGCAGGAAGACCGCGCACGTCAGGCCGAGCGGGACCGTGACGACGAGGGCGAGCGCGATCTGCTCGAGCGTGCCGACGGCGGCGTGCGCGATGCCGCCGACGTCCAGGGGGTCGAGCGGCCCGGTGCGCCGCATGTCCTCCGTGAAGAAGTTCGCGTGCGACCAGGCGTCCTTGCCACGCCAGAGCGTGTAGCCGATGACGACGACCATCGCCAGCAGCAGCACGAACGCGAGGCTGTGCGAGACCGCTGCGGCGAGCCGGTCGCGTACGACGGGGCCGGCCTCGTCCCGCGACACCAGCAGCGCGTAGAAGCCGAGGAAGAGCAGGTAGGCGACGACGACGAAGCCGAGCTTCCCCGAGAACGGCGCGAGCCGGAAGAACAGCAGGCTCGTGCACGAGACCGCACCGACCGCGGCACCGACCAGCGCGAGCACATCGCTGCGTCGCACCGAGCGCAGCGAGCGCTTCGTCTCCACCGGCCGCTCGACCACGGCCGCCGGGGCTGCGGCCGCCGGGGCCGTGCCGCTGAAGGTCGACGTCGTCATCCCGTCACCGCCCCGGACCGGCTGCGGTTCACGACGGCGGAGGCCAGCACGTTGACGAGCAGCGTGATGAGGAAGAGCGCGAGGCCCGCCGCCATCAGCGCGGAGGTGCCGAACCCGGAGGCCTCGCCGTAGCGCAGCGCGATGAGCGAGGAGATCGAGCTCGCGCCGTTCTGCAGGATGTGCGGCTGGATCACGAAGATCGGCGAGATGATGAGGTAGACGGCGATCGTCTCCCCCAGCGCACGGCCGAGGCCGAGCATCGTCCCGCCGATCATCCCGGCCCGGCCGAACGGCAGCACGACCGCGCGGATCATCCCCCACCGCGTCGTGCCCAGGGCGTACGCGCCCTCCCGCTCGCCGACCGGCGCCTGCGAGAAGACCTCGCGCATCACCGAGCACATGACCGGGGCGATCATCAGGGCCACGACGACGCCGGCGATGAAGGTCGAGGAGGTGTAGACCGTCGCCGTGGACAGCGGGTCGCCCGGGTCCGCGCCGTCCACGGCGAAGAGCGGGATCCACCCGAGGTACGTCGCCAGCCACCGGACCAGCCCGTTGCCCTCCTGGCCGACGACCAGCATGTGCGGCTGGAGCAGGAAGAACCCCCACAGGCCGTAGACGACGCTCGGGATCGCCGCCATCAGGTCGACGAGGCTGATGAGCGTCGACCTGAGCCGGCGGGGGGCGTACTCGCTGATGTAGAGCGCGGTGCCCGCCGCCAGCGGGAAGGCGATCAGGATGGCGACGCCGGCGATCAGCAGGGTGCCGACGAGGACGGCCGCGATGCCGAAGTTGCCGGAGTCCGGCTCCCACGCCTCGGTCGTGAGGAAGGCGATGTTCGCCTGCTCGAGCGCCTTGCCGGCGCGGTAGGTCAGGAACGCCCCCACCAGCCCCATGAGGACGAGCACGCTGAGGCCGCCGGCGCGGGTGAACAGGAAGAAGAAGCGGTCGGCGGGCGTGGGACGGTCCGCGAGCCGGCGCGGCACGTCCTCGGCGTGGGGTGGCTCGACGGCCACGACGGTCATCGCGTGGTCTCCAGATCGTGCGGGGTACGCGCCGGGGCCGGCTGCGTGGGCAGCTCGACCACGACGTCACGGTCGGCGGGGGCGAGCGGCGCCGAGGCCGCTGCGGCGAGCGCCCGGCGCAGGCTCTCGACGCACTCGCGCTCCCGCTCGTACGAGCGGCCGCTCACGGCGACCACCGCGCCGTCCGCGCGCAGCGACCAGACCCACCGGCCGGTCGTCGGCACGGTCATCGCGGTCGCGGTCGTACGCGGCAGCGCGGCGCACAGCGCGAGCACCGCGGCCCGGGACTCGGCGAAGGTCGCGAACCCGGCCGGGCTCTTGGCGAGCAGCCGGTTGTTGGCCGACAGCAGCCGCCACGACACCGGCCCGTCGGCCGAGTCCGGCCGCCGGGAGACCGACAGCACGAAGCGCGATTCGCTCATGCGGAACTGGCCCCCTCGGGCGGTCGTTGGACGGGGTGCGGCGGTGTGTCGGCGCGCAGCGCGGTCGACGCAGTGGCGGCGCATCTGAAGGTGGCGGCCGTGGGCTTCCGGCCAGCCACGCGAAGGTGAAGGACAGATGGCCTGCGGCTGAGTTCACCACCGCAGCCGGGCATTCGGCCCGCAGCTCACACCGGGGTCGAGTCGGCCCCGATCCCGACACCGGGCGACATCACGGTCGCGGCGAGCGGGCGGCCTCAGCCGCGAGCGCGCCGAGCCTCAGCCGCGAGCGCGGGCGGCCCGGACGTCGCCGGGCAGGGTGTCGTGCGACGGCCGACGGGCGCCCGGGACCCGCACCGCTCCGGGGAGGACGCGTACGCCCGCAGCGGCCGGCGCGTCCGGCGCGCTGGTGCGGAAGGCGGCGAGCGCCGACTCGCACTCGAGCCGGCGCAGATAGCCCCGGCCGCCGTGGGCGACGGGCTCCCCCGCGTCCAGCAGCTGCCAGCGCCAGCGTCCCTCGGGGTCGCGCTGGAGCTGGGCGCGGGCGTCCCGGGCGACCCGCTTCACCCCGCTGACGACGGCCGCGCACTCCTCGACGTCCGCGTAGCCGCGGGCGCCGCGGGCCAGCTCGCGGTGGTTGGCCCCGATGAGCCGCCATTCGACGCCGTCGGAGCCGCGCAGGAAGAGCTCGAACCGGGCGGCGGGCATGCCGTCTTCCTTCCGCGGGCGCCGGCGCCGGAGCGCCTGCTCGGGCCGTCGGGAGGCTGGGACGGCGCAGATCTTGGGCCCGGTCGGCGAAGGACGCCGCACGAGCGGATGAACGCACGCCGTACGCCCCGCCAACAGCCCGCGACCGGCCCGCCGGGGCCCCGCGAGGCGCTCGTTTCCGCCCGCCCGCGAGATGGGACGATGTGGTTCATGAGCGTCGAGCCCGAAGCGCGTGCTGCAGCCTCGCCGGCCCCCGTCCCGGGGCGCCCCGACGGGGCGGCCGCCGAGGGGCAGCTGCCGGCCGACCGGTTCCTCGACCGGGAGCTGTCCTGGCTCCGCTTCAACCAGCGCGTCCTCGAGCTGGCCGAGGACCCCAACGTCCCGCTGCTCGAGCGGGCGCGGTTCCTCGCGATCTTCGCGAGCAACCTCGACGAGTTCTTCATGGTGCGGGTGGCGGGCCTGAAGCGCCGCATGGCCACCGGGCTGGCCGTACGGGCCGCAAGCGGCCTGCAGCCGCGCCAGGTCCTCGAGCGGGTGTCCGAGCAGGCCCGCGACCTGATGCGGCGCCACTCCGACGACTACCGCGACTCGGTCCACCCGGCGCTCTGCGACGCCGGGATCGAGATCGTCCGCTGGGCCGATCTCAAGGACGACGAGCAGGAGTCGCTGCACGAGCTCTTCCGTGACCGGATCTTCCCGGTCCTGACCCCGCTGGCGGTGGACCCGGCCCACCCGTTCCCCTACATCTCGGGGCTGAGCCTCAACCTCGCCGTCATCGTCCGCAACCCCAACACCGGCACCGAGCACTTCGCGCGCATCAAGGTGCCGCCGGTGCTGCAGCGCTTCACCCGGGCGTCGGCGCAGCGCTTCGTCCCGCTCGAGGACGTCATCTCGGCCCACCTCCAGCAGCTCTTCCCCGGCATGCAGGTGCTGCAGCACCACATGTTCCGGGTCACCCGCAACGAGGACCTCGAGGTCGACGAGGACGAGGCGGAGAACCTCCTCCAGGCGCTCGAGCGCGAGCTCATGCGGCGGCGCTTCGGCCCGCCGGTCCGCCTCGAGGTCGAGGAGACCATCGACCCGCACCTGCTCGACCTGCTCAAGGGCGAGCTGGGCGTCGAGGACGACGACGTCTTCCCGCTGCCCGGGCCGCTGGACCTGACCGGGCTGCACGCGATCGCCGACCTCGACCGGCCGGAGCTGAAGTTCCCCCCGTTCGTCCCCGGCACCCACCGCGACCTCGTCGACGTCGAGGCGCGTGAGGCCTCGATCTTCGCGAAGATCCGGCAGGGCGAGATCCTCGTCCAGCACCCCTACGACTCCTTCGCGACGAGCGTCCAGGCCTTCATCGAGCAGGCGGCCGCCGACCCCCGCGTCCTCGCGATCAAGCAGACGCTCTACCGCACCAGCGGCGACTCCCCGATCGTCGACGCCCTGATCGACGCCGCCGAGGCGGGCAAGCAGGTCCTCGTCCTCGTGGAGATCAAGGCCCGCTTCGACGAGTCGGCCAACATCAAGTGGGCGCGCAAGCTCGAGCAGGCCGGCTGCCACGTGGTCTACGGCCTCGTCGGGCTCAAGACGCACTGCAAGGCCGCACTGGTGATCCGTGAAGAGAAGGACGGGCTTCGCCGCTACGTCCACATGGGCACGGGCAACTACAACCCCAAGACCGCCCGGCTCTACGAGGACTTCGGCCTCCTGACGTGCGACGAGGAGGTCGGGGCCGATCTGACCAACCTCTTCAACACGCTCTCCGGCTTCGCGCTCGGGACCGGCCGCTACAAGCGCATCCTCGTGGCACCGGAGTCGATGCGGTCCGGCATCGTCGAGCGCATCGAGCAGCAGGCCGAGGCCGCCCGCGCCGGCCAGCCGGCCCGGGTGCGCATCAAGGTGAACTCCCTCGTGGACGAGGCCGTGATCGACGCGCTCTACCGCGCGAGCCAGGCCGGGGTCGACGTCCAGCTCTGGGTACGCGGCATCTGCGCGTTGCGGCCAGGCGTCCCCGGGCTCTCCGAGCGCATCCAGGTCCGAAGCATCCTGGGGCGCTTCCTCGAGCACAGCCGCCTCTTCCAGTTCGGCGTCGGCGCGACGTGCGAAACATGGTTCGGTAGTGCGGACATGATGCACCGCAACCTCGACCGCCGCATCGAGACGCTCGTGCGCCTCACCAGCCCCGAGCACGTCGCCGAGCTCGACGCCCTGCTCGACCTCGGGTTCGACGAGGGCACCGCGGCGTGGGAGCTGGACGCCGACGGCGAGTGGCACCGCCGCGCCACCGACGGGCAGGGCCAGCCACTGCGCGACCTGCAGGACCACCTCATGACCGTGAAGCAGCGAGGAGCGAGGAGCGCCCGTGCCTGACGCCAAGGACGGCCCGAAGCCCGAGACCTACCGGGAGAGCGAGCGCAAGTTCCGCATCCACGGCCTCTTCGCGTTGCCCGACCTCGCCGGGGCCGGGCCGGTGTCCGGTGTGGAGGAGCGCGGGACCTACGACCTCACCGCCGTCTACCACGACACCGGCGACCTCCGCCTCGCCCGCGAGGGCATCACCTTGCGGCGCCGCGAGGGTGGCTCGGACGCCGGGTGGCACCTGAAGCTGCCGGTGGGCGGGCTCGGCTCCGGCGTGCGCGACGAGCTCCGGCTGCCGCTCGAGGCCGGGGAGGTCGGCGACGTCCCGCAGGAGCTCCGCGAGCTGGTCACGGCGATCACCCGCACCGCCCCGCTGGTCGCCGTCGCGACGCTGCAGACGAAGCGGGTCAGCCGGGTGCTGCTCACCGCGGACGGCCGCGAGCTCGCCGAGCTGACCGACGACGACGTGTCGGTGGTCGACGGCGACCGCGTCGTCGTGAAGTTCCACGAGCTCGAGCTGGAAGACCTCGAGGCCCGCCCCGGCGAGCTCGACGAGTCCGTCGAACGGCTGCTCGCGGCCGGAGCCGTGCCCGGGGAGTTCGCCTCCAAGGCGGTGCGCGCGCTCGGCCCGATGGCGAGCGCCCCGTCCGACATCCCGCGGCTGCCCGCCGTCGGGCCCAAGGACAGCGCCGCGGTCCTGGTCCGCGCCTTCATCGCCGAGCAGGCCCGCAAGCTGCGCGAGAACGACCTCGGGGTGCGCCGCGACGCGGAGGACGCCGTCCACCAGGTGCGGGTCGCCGCTCGGCGGCTGCGCAGCGGGCTCAAGGTCTTCCGTCCTCTGCTGGACCGGGAGTGGGCGGACGGCCTGCGCGCCGAGCTCAAGTGGCTCGCGGGCGAGTTCAGCGCGGCCCGCGACCGCGAGGTGCTCCGCGAGCGGCTCGACGAGTCGGTGAAGCACCTCCCGCACGACGTGGAGCCGCTGGCCGCGCGCAGCCTCATCGACCGCCACCTCGGCAAGGAGGCGGACGACGGGCGGGAGCGGGCGCTCGCGGCGCTGCGCAGCGACCGCTACGTCGCCCTGCACGACGCCCTCGTGGACGCTGTCAACGCGCCCCGGCTCACCAAGTCCGCGGAGAAGGCCTGCGCGGACGTGCTGCCGCCGCTCGTGGCCAAGGCGTGGAAGCGGCTCGACCGCGATGTGAAGGGCCTGCAGCTGGACGGGCCGGACGAGGAGTGGCACGAGGCGCGCAAGGCGGCCAAGCAGGTGCGCTACGCCTGCGAGGCCGTGGCACCCGCCCTCGGCAAGCCGGCGAAGCGGCTGGCCAAGCAGGTCGAGCGGGTTACCGAGCACCTCGGCGAGCACATGGACGCCTCGGTGGCCGCGCACACGCTGCAGGGCTTCGCCGCCGGGTCCCACGTCGGCGGCCGCACCGGCTTCGCCCTCGGCCTGCTCTACTGCGAGGAGCGGGCGGCGATGGACCTCGCGCGGCACGAGTTCCTGGACCTGTGGCCGGAGGTCGCCGACCCGAAGCACCGACGATGGCTGCGCCCGACCTGACGTGAGCAACGCAAGCACGGTCCTCGCCGCGGGCGCCCTGGTCCGCCGAGAGGGCCCCAGCGGGCCGGAGGTCCTGCTCGTCCACCGCCCGAAGTACGACGACTGGTCGTTCCCCAAGGGCAAGGCCGACCCGGGCGAGCACCTGCTGCACACCGCACGGCGCGAGGTGTGCGAGGAGACCGGGCTCGACATCGTGCTGGGCCGGCCGCTGCCGGCCCAGCGCTACGTCGTCTCCGGCCGGGACAAGGCCGTGTCCTACTGGGCGGCGCGGGCCGTCGGCGGCGAGTTCGTGCCGACCGCCGAGGTCGACCGTTGCGAGTGGCTGACCCTCGACGCCGCCCGGCAGCGCCTCACCCGGCACCGCGACGCGGCGCTCATCGATGCCCTCGACGCCGTGCGCGCCCAGACCGTTCCGCTCGTCGTGCTGCGCCACGCCAAGCCGGTGCCGCGCGACGAATGGGCCGGCGCCGACGAGGTCCGCCCGCTGGACGCGCGCGGGCGGGCGACGGCGCAGGCGCTCGTCCCGCTGCTCGCGGCGTACGGCATCGAGCGGTTGATCGCCTCGGACACGGCACGCACGATGGGCACGCTCCAGCCGTACGCCGACGCGATGTCGCTGACCATGGAGGCCCAGCCTTTGGTCAGCGAAAGCGGATTCGCCAATGCTGGTTCGGCTGCTGTGGTGGAGCTGCAGCGCCTGCTCCACGCATCGGCGGGCACTGTGGTCTGCACGCACAAGGCGCTGCTGCTGCCGGTGGTGCGGGCGCTGTGCGCGCTCTGCCCCAGCCTCGCCCCGGCCCACGCGCTGTCCGCGGGCGGGTTCTGGGTGCTGCACGTGACGGCCGGAACGGTCGTCGCCGTCGAGACGCACGACGCGTAGGGAGATCCTGTCCGTGCTGTACTTCGTCCTGCGCCGGCTGCTCGGCATCCTGCTGCGCACCTTCTGGCGCCCCGTCGTCGAGGGGCGCGAGCACATCCCGCGCGAAGGCCGCGTGATCGTCGCGAGCAACCACCTGTCGTTCATCGACAGCATCATCCTGCCCCTCGTGGTCACCGAGCGCCGGATCACCTTCCTCGCGAAGAGCGAGTACTTCACCGACCGGAGCCTGCGCAACGCGCCCTCCCGGTGGTTCTTCACCGCGATGGGCGCGGTCCCCGTTCCCCGCGGGCAGGCCCGCGCGGCGCAGGCCTCGCTCGACACCGCGCTGGAGGTCCTCAAGCGTGAAGAGGCTTTCGGGATCTACCCGGAAGGCACGCGGTCGCGCGACGGGCGGCTCTACCGCGGGCGGGTCGGCGTCGCGTGGCTGGCGTTCGCCGCGGAGGCGCCGGTGCTGCCGGTCGGCCTCATCGGGACGGACCGGGTGCAGCCCGTGGGAGCCCGCTTCCCACGCATCGCCAAGGTCACGGTCCGCTTCGCGCCCCCGATCCAGCCGAAGGACTACGCCGCCGTGGCCCCGGGGCTCGCGCGCCGTCAGCTCACCGACGACGTCATCGACACCATCGGGCGGCTGACCGGGCAGGAGCGCGCCCCGGGCTACAACGAGCTGCCCGCCGAGGACTAGCGCCGGCCGCGCCGCCCCGGGATCAGCACCAGCGCGACACCCACGACTGCGGTGACGCTCATGGCGACCGCGACGGTCCCCCCGAAGACGCCCGCGAAGTCCTCGCTCAGCGCGCCGAGGACGAGCCCGAGCAGCACGCTGACGACCGCACCGACGCCGATCACCACGCCGGTGAGGCGCAGGGCGGCGCCGACCTCTCGCTGTGCCGGAGTGCTCATACCGGTCTTCTCGGCAGCACGCTCGGCGGCCAAACCCGCAGCAGACGACGGAGCCGGGGCAGCCTACGACCGCAGGCTGCCCCGGCTCCGGGCCGTTCCTCGGGCTGCTACTTGGTGGCAGCCGTCCGCCGCTCGGCGCGCTCGGCGTCACGCGCCGCCCGGCCGCCGGACCCGATGCGCTTGTCGCCGCGGGTCTTGTAGACCACGCACACGCTCGGGCGCGGGAAGGGGCGCGTGGCCGAGCGGTCCGGCCACGAGCTCACGGGGCGGTCGAAGGTGGCGCCGCCGTACTCGCCCGGGTGCTGAACGGCGACGAAGACGCTGTCGCCGTCCCACGTGATGAACGGGCCGCAGGTCTCCGCGCCGCGCGGCACGGTGAGGAACTGCTTGAGGTGGCCGCGCTCGGGGCCCTGCACCGGCACGGCGAAGAGGCCGTCGTTGCCGCCGAGCAGGCCCGTGGTGCCCTCGGCCTGGTTCACGAACGACAGCGAGTTGCCGTCGGTCGAGATCCACAGGTTGCCGTGCGGGTCGAACGCCACGTTGTCCGGGCAGGAGATCGGGCTGACCTTGGACTTGTCGTAGCCCGCGAAGTACGACTCGGGCCGCGAGGGGTCGCCGGCGACCAGGAAGATCCGCCAGCTGAAGGTGAGTGCCGCGTGGTCGTTGCCCGCCTCCTCCCACTCGAGGACGTGGCCGTTGCGGTTGCCGCTCTGCAGCGTGTCCGCCCCCGTGGTGGCGTTGAACGCGTACGACCGGCCGAGCGGGTTGGCCTCGTCGACCTGCGCCACCGTGCGGTTGGAGTTGTTGGTCAGCGCCGCGTAGACCCGGCCGGTGACGGGGTTGGGCTCGATGTCCTCGGGCCGGTCCATCTTGGTCGGGACCTTGGTGGCGTCGACGATGATCTCGGCGCCACCGGCGAGCACCGGGTCGCCGTTCGCGTCGAGCTGCTTGCCGAGGCGGTCGGCGGCGAGGCGGGTGAAGGTGAGCACCCACTCGACCGACTTGCCCGGGACCATCGACTGGCCGTTGAGCACCAGCGGGATCCAGTGGCCGCCGCCGTCGAACTCGCCGTCGGACGGGAGCGTGCCCTGCCCGTTGGCGTTGCCGTTCAGCTCGCTCTTCGGGCTGTCGCCGGTGAACTGCGCGACGTAGAGGTCGCCCTCGGAGAGCAGCGTCATGTTGTGCGCGCGGTCCGCGGCCGAGCGGCCGGCGCGGTACTTGTTGCGCGAGACGAACTTGTAGATGTAGTCGAAGCGCTCGTCGTCGCCGGTGTAGGCGACCACGCGGCCGTCGGCGGCGATGGAGATCGTCGCGCCCTCGTGCTTGATGCGGCCGAGCGCCGTGTGCTTGACCGGCGGGGCCGAGGGGTTGGTCGGGTCCACCTCGACGACCCAGCCGAAGCGGTTGGGCTCGTTCGGCTCCTTGGCCAGGTCGAAACGGGGGTCGACCTGCTCCCAGCGCCGCGAGGACAGGCCGCTGGTGGCGATGCCGTAGCGGGAGAGCCGGCGCTCCGGGTCCTGCACCGTGGTGCTGGCGCCGAAGTACTGGTTGAAGTTCTCCTCGCCGTGCAGCGTCGTGCCCCACGGCGTGATGCCGCCCGCGCAGTTGTTGAGCGTGCCCAGCACGCGCCGGCCCGTCGGGTCGGCCGAGGTCTTGAGGTAGTCCGAGCCGGCCGCGGGGCCGTCGACGACGAACGGGGTGGACGCGGTGATGCGACGGTTGACCGAGCGGTCGGCGGACCGCTGCCACTGTCCGTGCCGGCCCACCCGCTCGATCTTCACGACCGAGATGCCGTGCGCCATCATCGCGATGCGCTTCTGCTCGTCGTTCGTGGCCGCCGCGGTGGCCACGCCCGGGAACATCATCTGCTCGTCGGTGTACTCGTGGTTGACCACGAGGAGCCCCGTGTCCCCGTCGCGCGAGTAGGGCAGCACGGCGACGTAGTCGCAGTTGTAGCCGAACTGCGCGGCCTGCGCCGCCGCCGTCTGGTTGAGCGGGTCGAACGCCGGCGCCCCGGCCAGCACCGGGTCGCCCCACCGCATGACGACGCTGTAGGCGTAGTCGTCCCCCGTCGGGACCACGAGCTCGTCGAGGTTGTTGGGCGCCACCGGGAGGAACTCGAGCGCCCCGTCGCCGTCCGCGGCGATGCCGATCGGGCTCGGAACCTTGGCCAGCTTCTCCGCGGCCGAGGCCGGGCGCTGGGAGAGCGCACCGCTCGCCATGACGACCAGCGCCGACGCGCCGGCCGCCTTGACGACCGCGCGACGGGACAGGACGCCCTCGATGACGTCGCGGATGTAGGGGTTGTCCGTGGTGTTGGGGACGGGCTTGTCACAGGCGTTGCCGCACCGGTACAGGCAGGTCATGTGGCTGCGGCTGCCATGGCGCGTGCCGTTCAGCAGCGGGAGCTGCCGGCGACGGATGGCGTCTTCGAGGTCCGACACGTTTCCCCTCGGGGTGCAGAAGTCTCAGGCGTCAGCGCGCGCCGGTGTCGGCGCGTCGGCCCGCACGCTAGAAGCCCTGACGGGGCCTGGAGTGAACCCGAGGTGAACAGCGCGTGGAGTCGCATCGACGCCTTGCCTGTCCGGCCGGGCCTCCCTCGACGCAGGAACCGCGGGGGACGGCCCCGTGACGCATCGGCGTCGCGGGGCCCTCGCCCGCGGTGAGGAGGGGAAGCAGCCCGTGGCCGTCAGCCGCGCGGCTGCTCCGCCTGGGGGTGCGTGATGCCGTGGGTGTAGCCGAGGAAGTCCTCACGCGCGGCGTACGCGAGGTCGGGCTGGTCGGAGAAGATGCCGTCGACGCCCGCCTCGAAGAGGTCCTCGAACTCCGAGACGACGTCACCGTAGGCGTTCGGGTCGGTCCCCTTGCGGTACTGCACGGGCAGGAACTGGTTCTCGGCGCGGACCGTGTAGGGCACGACCTTCAGCCCGGCGGCGTGGGCGTTCGTCACGAGCGCGGACGGCGCGCTCGTGGTGCCGTCGGCCGCGCGCGGGAAGATCTGGGACTTGTCCGGGCCGACCACCGTGGCGTACTCCGCGACCTCCTCGAGGCCAGCCGCCGAGGTCATCTGCGCGTACGTCTGCGGGTCGCCCGCCGCCACGTGGTCGTACGGCCGCCCGGCCGCGCTGGTGAGCTGCACCAGGCCTACCTTGACCTCGAAGAGGTCGTGCAGCTGGCGAAGGTTCGACTCCTCGAACGACTGGATCCAGATGTTCTTGTTGCGCTTGTCGATGTTGCGGTCGCGCAGCGCCTGCACCAGCGGCTCCTCGAGCGAGAGCCCGATCGAGTCGAAGTAGGTCGGGTGCTTGGTCTCCGGGGCCACACCGATGTCGCGCCCGGTCTCCTTCGAGGCCCGCTTCGCGAAGTCGAGGACCTCCTCGAAGGTCGGGATCACGTAGCGGCCGTCGAGCACCGTGTTCTCCTGGCGCACGGCGGGGAGCCGCTCCTTCGCCCGCAGCGTCCGCAGCTCGGCGAGCGTGAAGTCCTCGGTGAACCAGCCGGTGATGGACGAGCCGTCGATCACCTTCGTCGTACGCCGCGCGGCGAACTCGGGGTGGTCGGCCACGTCGGTGGTCCCGCTGATCTCGTTCTCGTGCCGGGCGACGAGGACGTGGTCCCTGGTCGAGACCAGGTCGGGCTCGATGACGTCGGCGCCCTGCCGGACGGCCAGGTCGTAGCTCGCGAGGGTGTGCTCCGGGCGGTAGCCGGACGCGCCGCGGTGGCCGAAGACCAGCGGGGCGGACACCGAGGTGCCGGTGGCGTTGACGTTCGCGTCGGCGCTCACCGACACGAGCGCGACCGGCGCGACGATGGCGGGGATGCCGGCCAGCGCGACGATCGCGCGGCGGCTGAGGGAGAGGGTACGCACGCAGGGCTCCTCGCGGCGACGCTCACCCGGCCGTCCCTCGGCCGTGGCGCCACCGACGCCGCACAGCGAAGCGAGGCCCGGTTAACGGAGACCGCGTTCGAGGCGAACGGAGCCTGAACCACGGTTGGCGTGTGGCGACCGCCGTCAGCGCAGCAGGGACAGGAGCGACTGCCGCGACGAGTTCGCCTGGCCCAGCATCGACGACCCGGCCTGGCTGAGGATCTGCGCCCGCGTCAGGGCGACGGCCTCGTGCGCCATGTCCGCGTCCCGGATCCTGCTCTCGGCCTGCGCGAGGTTCTCCTCGGTCGTCCCCAGCGACGCGAGCCGGTGCTCCATGCGGTTGACGGTCGCGCCGATGTGGGCGCGGGCGTCGCTGACGCGCGCGATGGCCTCGTCGATCCGGCGGATCGCACTGCCGGCGACGTCCACCGCCGCCGCCGAGAGCTCGACCGGCTCGGACAGCGCACCGGCCTCCGCGCCGAAGGCCCGCGGCCGCGGGGTGCCGAACAGCGTCCCACCGGGCGGCGGGGGTGGCGGCGGAGGCGGGGTCGTGGGCACCGTCGGGACGGGAGGGGGCGTCGGCGTCCCCGTGCCCGGGGCGGGCGGGGGCGGCGGGGGCGTCGGGCGCGGGGGCACGACGTCGATCCAGCGGGTGCCGAGGCCGCCGGAGGTGAAGTCGGGAAGGTCCACGTCGAGGACGTCCCCGGCGTCGGCGCCGACCTGGAACCGCCGCTCGACGCCGAGGGTGATCCCACCCCAGATGTCGGCGAGGCCGTCCCCGCCGACCGCGCGGTAGCCGGTCACGCTGCCGACCCAGCGGAACTCGGTCGCGAGCCGGTCGCCGTCCAGGCGCACCGACGCCGTCATGCTGCCCGCGAGCGGTGACGCCGCGATGGCGTCCTGCAGGGCCTGCTGCAGCTTCCCCGCACCGTCGGCCGTCACGGGGTAGTCCCCCGGCGCGAGCTGCAGCTGGACGGTCGACTCGTCCGGGGTGCCGATCTCGTCGCTGAAGCTGAGCAGGTCGTTGTCGCCGGCCTTGATGTGCAGCGTCGAGTTGGTGACTCCGGACAGGATGCGCGTCTCCTGCGTGCCCGGCCCGGGCGAGCGCGTCATCCCCCACATCAGCCCGGTGCGCGACACCTTGCCGTAGCTGCCGTCGAGCAGCGGGATCCCGTTGTACGTCGTCTTGCGCGCGATGTCGTCCAGCTCCTTGTTGAGCTGGGCCATCTCCGCCTGCACGTCGCGCAGCTCGGTCTCGCCGTACGCCCCGGTGTTGCCCGCCTGCATGGCCAGCTCCCGCATGCGCTGCAGGATGGCGTGCGTCTCGCCCAGCGCGCCGTCGGCGGTGTTGAGCAGGTTGATCCCCTCGCTGGTGTTGCGCACCGCGACCCGAGTGCCGCCGACCTTCGACCGCAGCCCCTCGGAGACGACCAGCCCGGCGGCGTCGTCGGCCGCGCGGTTGATGCGCAGCCCGCTGGAGAGCCGCTCCAAGGAGCGCGTCATCTGGCCGTCGTTCACGGCCAGGCTGCGGTACGCCGCCTGCGCCGCCCCCGAGAAGTTCACCGTCAGGCCCACGTGCTCCCCGTCCCGTCCGTCACCCGAAGCCGGTAGGTGCCTCGACAACCGAGGGTGTGGACCTGAGGGGCGAGATCGGCGGCTCCGGCGTCAACCCTTCAACATCGCCCAGAGCCCGACGGCCACGCCGGCGGCGACGCAGAGGAAGCAGCCGGAGGCGACGGCCAGCCCCAGCGGGCTGCCTCCCCTGCCGGCGTGCGTCCCCGAGCGCATGCGGCCCTCGTGCTCGGACAGGCCGACCAGGCCGAGGGAGAACACCGCCACCAGGCCGGCGCCCCCGACGAGGCTGGCCAGCAGCACCCGGCCCAGGGCGGCGAGGTCGATCCACTCGTCCACGTGCGTCTCCCCTTCAGACCCCGGCCGGAACGCCGTCGCGCTGCGGCGCGACCGACCCGGTCCACTCGTCGTTGACGTTCTCGGAGTTGACCGGAGCCTTGCGGGCCGCGAGGTAGAACGCGGACGCGCACGCGACGAGCAGCACGAAGACCGCTGCCACCCCGGCCGTGCCCCCGATCAGGTCGGCCCCCTTCCAGGCGAGCGCCCCGACGAGGCCCGCGGCCGGCAGGGTGACCAGCCAGGCCGTCGCCATGCGCCCGGCCACGCTCCAGTGCACGTCAGCCAGGCGCCGCCCGATCCCGGACCCGAGGATCGACCCGGAGACCACGTGCGTCGTCGAGAGCGGGTAGCCGAAGTGCGAGGACGCGAGGATGACCGAGGCGGATGCGCCCTCGGACGCGAAGCCCTGCGGGGTCTGGATCTCCACGAGGCCCTTGCCGAGCGTGCGGATGACCCGCCAGCCGCCCATGTAGGTGCCGAGGCTGATCGCCACCGCGCACGAGGCGATGACCCAGAACGGCGGGTCAGCGCCCTCGTCGAGGCTGCCGTGCGCGATCAGGGCCAGCGCGATGATGCCCATCGTCTTCTGCGCGTCGTTCGTGCCGTGGGCCAGCGACACCAGTGATGCCGAGCCGATCTGGCCCGCCTTGAAGCCCTTGTCGCGCACGTTCTGGGAGACGTTGGAGGTGATCTTGTACGCGAGGTAGGTCCCGAGCCCGGCGACGAGGCCGGCGGCCACCGGCGCCAGCAGCGCCGGGAGGATCACCTTGGAGACGACTCCGGAGCCGTTGACCGCGCCCGTGCCGTCGGCGATGAGCGCCGCACCGACGACGCCTCCGATGAGGGCGTGCGACGAGCTCGACGGGATCCCGAGGTACCACGTCAGCAGGTTCCAGAGGATGCCGCCGACCAGGCCGGCGAACACCACGGTGAGCGTGATCGCGCCCGAGTCGACGATGCCGCTGGCGATGGTCGCCGCGACCGACAGGGACAGGAAGGCGCCCACGAAATTGAGCACGGCCGACACCGCGACCGCGACCTTCGGGCGCAGGGCGCCCGTGGAGATCGACGTCGCCATGGCGTTGGCCGTGTCGTGGAAGCCGTTGGTGAAGTCGAAGGCGAGCGCTGTCGCCACGACCGTGACGAGGAGGAGGGTGTCGCCGTCCATCGGGCTCCTTCAGCCGCGCAGACCGGGATTGGTGCCGGAACGCGACTACCCGCGGGAAGCCCGGGGGCGAAACACCGCCCCCGCGGCGTTCACCGAGTGTTCAACTCGGCGCTCGCGGCGGGCGGGAAAGAGGCACTCAGCGCCGGTCTGACTTCACCCTGCGTGCGGAGTGGTAGCGCGCGACCGGTGCCTTGCCGGGGGCGGAGTCCACCACCCAGAGCCCGCCCTTCTTGGTCGTCACCCGCTTGCGGACGTGCACCGGGCCGTCGGACTGCCAGCGGTCGAGGACCTGCTCGAGCAGCTCCCCGTGCGTGCAGAACACCGCGCCGTCGGACTCCTCGTCGGCCAGCAGCGCGAGCACGTCCTCGAGATCGGCATCGGGCGCCAGCAGGTCGCAACGCTCGACGGGGATTCCGCGCGCCGCCGACAGCGGCATCAGCGTCTCCCAGCAGCGGCGGTAGGGGCTGGTGAACAGCCGGCGCACGGGAACGTGCTGCATCGTCCCCACGACGCCCTGCGCCTCCTGCCGGCCGCGGCCGCGCAGTGGCCGTTCCCGGTCGGGGAACGGCCACTCGCGCTTCTGCCCGGCGTGCCCGTGTCGGAGCAGGACGAACACAGGCACCTGCCAGTTTCTCTAGAAGGTGAGGCGGCTCAGTCCGTCAGTGCGCGGTCGAGCCGCACCTTGATGAACTCGTTGTCGTCGGGCGACCCGGGCGTCCGACCGGCAGAGCCAGGGTAGTTGTTGTCGTTCTCGATGAGCAGCGTGTGGTCGTCGAGGACGGCGATCCCCTCGATGGTCTGGAAGGGGAAGCTGAAGAACGAGCCCTTGGCCCCGGCGACGCCGTTGGGGTCCGGCACGGCGAGCAGGTTCACCAACAGCGTCTTGTCGGCGTACCCGTCCTTGTCCTTGTCGCGGTCGTCCACGAGGAAGACGGCCTTGAACCGGGCCGTTGCGCCCTCGCCGTTGTCGCGCTCGATAACGACGTAGCGGTGGTCGTCGATCGCGGTCAGGTCGCCGATCGCGTTGCCGGTGCTCTCGAGGCGGTAGCGGAACGCGATGCCCTGGAAGCGCTCGTGCCGCAGGTTGAACTTGTAGACGCGCAGGTCCTGCGGGGAGTCGCCAGTGACCGGCCCCTCCAGCATCGGGTAGAGCTCCTTGCCGTCGTCCGAGAGAGCCATGCCCTCGAAGCCCTTGCTGTTCGCAAGGTTCGGCGTCGCGCCGGCGGGCAGCGTCGGGTCGCTCGGAGAGGCCACGCCCGGGACGTGGAAGGGCGCCTCGAGCACCTTGCCGTTCGCGTCGGTGTGGATGAGCCATGGGCCGAACTCGTCGCCGAACCAGAGCGTTCCGTCGGGCGCCTGGCGGAAGGACTCGATGTCGAAGTCCGCGCCGGTGAGGCGCCGGTCCGCACGCGTCAGGGGGAACGGCACCTTGCGGTCGGGGTCCTCGAGGTCGATCCCGAGGTCGACGACGGTCGCCTTGCCGGTGACGTAGTCCGGCTTGACGTGCTGGACGCGCAGGATGAAGTCGGCGCTGTTCGCCTTCGTGCCGAAGCCGTTGTCCGACAGCACCCAGTAGGTGCCGTCCTGCTGCGGCAGGACACCGCTGAAGCCCTGGACCGGCTGGGCGGCGAACGGCGTCGTGCGCCCGTTCGCGGAGCTGGCCAGCGCCCCGCTGGGGAGTGCCTCGCCGAACGTGTCGGCGGGCAGCACCGTGCGGGCGACGAGCTCGGCCTGCTGGAGCGAGCCATCGGCACCGGTAGCCGAGGGACCGAGGACCGCGGCACCGACGCCGCAGCCGAGCGTCATCACGGCCGTCACGGCGACGACAGAACGAGATCGCATGATTCGCGCTTCTCCTGATTCTCAGGCGGTGTGCAGGCCGGGGTTGCCGGCCTCCACCGCGAACGAGGCCTGGGTGTAGACGGGCGCGCCGGGGGTGCGTACCTGCGCGAGAGAGCGGAAGTCCGCGCGCAGCTCGGTCGGGGTGTACGTCGCGAGGACGTAGCCGCGGCGGTTGCTGTCGAACTTCACGTGCGGGTTCTCCGCGCGCACGGTCGGGCCGAACGAGGGCCGGTCACTGCCGTTCCCGCCCGAGGTGATGGACGTCGTCACCAGCTCGACACCGACCGTCCGGGACGACGGGTCGCGGAAGTCGGCCTTGAGGTCGTTGGCCCAGTGCGAGTGGATGTCGCCGGTGAGGACGACCGGGTTCGCGACACCGCGGGTCTGGAAGGCGTTCATCACGCGGTCGCGGTTCGGCTGGTAGCCGTCCCAGGAGTCCATGTTGTAGACCTCGGCGGCGCCCGGGCTGAAGTCGCTGAGGGCGAAGAACACCTGCTGGCCGAGGACGTCCCACGTCGCCTGCGAACGGCCCAGGCCGTCGTAGAGCCAGCGCTCCTGCTCCAGGCCCATGATCGACCGGCGCGGGTCCATGGACTCGGCCGTCGGCGGCTTGGTGCCGTCGCCGTTGGCCTGGTCGTCGCGGAACTGCCGGGTGTCGAGCATGTGGAAGTTGGCCAGGCTGCCCCAGCCGAGGCGGCGGTAGAGCTTCATCTGCGCGCCCTTCGCCACCTGGGCTCGGCGCAGCGGCATGTTCTCGTAGTACGCCTGGAAGGCCGCGGTGCGGCGGGCGCGGAACTGCGCTGCGGTCACCCCCGCGTTGCCGGGCGCCTCGGGCACGTCGCCGGCCCAGTTGTTGTCGACCTCGTGGTCGTCGAGGACCACGACCCACGGCGCCACCGCGTGGGCGGCCTGCAGGTCGGTGTCGGCCTTGTACTGCGCGTGCCGCTGACGGTAGCCCGCGAGCGTCGTGGTCTCGGGGCCCGCGTGGTCGCGGGGGTTGCCGCCGCTGGCGACGTACGCTCCGGCGCGGTACTCGTAGATGTAGTCGCCGAGGTGCAGGACCAGGTCCGGCGTGTCCTCCGCGAGGCGGCGGTACGCGGTGAAGTAGCCGTGCTCGTACTGCGCGCACGAGACGATGCCGGTCCGCAGTGCCGAGACCGCCGCGCCGGCGGCGGGCGCCGTCAGCGTGCGGCCCACGGGCGAGACGTGCTCGTCGATGCGGAAGCGGTAGAAGTACTCGCGGCCCGGCTCGAGGCCGGTGAGCTCGACGTGGATCGCGTAGCCCTCGTCCCGACGGGCGTGCTTGGTGCCGCGCCGGGCCAGCGTCCGGAACTGCTCGTCCAGGCCGACCTGGAACTCCACGTCGTACTTCGCGGCCGTCATGCCGCCGAAGCCGTCCTCGGCCAGCGGGTCCACCGCGAGGCGGGTCCACAGCACGACCCCGTCCGGGGACGGGTCGCCGGAGGCGATGCCGAGCAGGAACGGGTAGGAGATGCGGCCCGGCCGGGCCTTGGGGACGGCGAGCGCAGGAAGAGGAGCACCGAGCGCGCCGGCGGCGACACCCGCGCCGACGGCGGCGCCGCCCGCGAGGACCGAGCGGCGGCTGAGGGGGAGGTTGTTCATGGCGCGAACTGAAGCCCGCGGGCCCCCTGTTCGGGTTAACCCTTCCGGTCGGGCGGGCGTCGGCTGGGTGACCAGTGGGGTGTCCCCGCGCGATTCGGACGCCCCAAAGGGGCTGTTTCCCTGGCGTACCACTCCGGGCAACGACGCCGTCGTCGCGCCCTCGCCCGACGTTCACCTCCCGTTCACCCTCGACCGGCGATCGCGTCACCTAGCCCACCTACCGTCCCCTCTGCAACGACAAAGTCATCCCAGGAGAGGGACTAGAACTCGTGAAGCTCCACCGCTTCGGCCGGCTCTCGGTCGTCGCCCTCGCCGGCTCCCTCGCGCTGGCGGCCTGCGGCTCCGACGACAACTCCGACGAGACCACCGGGTCGGACGCGCCCGCAGCCTCCGCCGGCAGCTCGACCGCTCCCGACGCGGGCAGCGGCGGCATCGCGTGCCCCGCCGGCGGCGGCACGCTCAACGGCGCCGGGTCCAGCGCGCAGCAGAACGCGGTCTCCGAGTGGACGAAGGCCTTCCAGGAGGCCTGCCCGGACGTCACCATCAACTACAACGCCTCCGGCTCCGGTGCCGGCCGCCAGGCCTTCATCGACAAGCAGGTCGCGTGGGCCGGCTCGGACTCCTCGATCAAGGAGGAGGAGAAGACCCAGGCCGACGCCAACTGCACCGGCGGCCAGGCGATCAACCTCCCGATGGTCGTCGGCCCGATCGCCGTCGCCTACAACATCGAGGGCGTCGACGAGCTCAACCTGTCGGCCAAGACGATCGCCGGCATCTTCACCGGCCAGATCACCAAGTGGAACGCCGCCGAGATCACGGCGGAGAACCCCGACGCCGACCTGCCCGACGCCGACATCGTCGCCGTCCACCGCTCGGACGAGTCCGGCACCACGCAGAACTTCGCCCGCTACCTCGACGCCACGGCCAAGGACATCTGGACCTACGGCACCGAGCAGCAGTGGCCGGCCGCCATCAAGGGCGGCCAGGGCGCCAACAAGTCCGCGGGTGTGGCCGACGCGGTCTCCCGCACCGCGGGCGCCATCGGCTACGTCGAGTACTCCTTCGTCGAGGACGCCGGCCTCAGCGCCGCCAAGGTCTCCAACGACGGCCAGAGCTTCGTCGAGCTGACCCCGGAGAACGCGGCCGCCGCCGTCGCGGACGCCGAGGTCTCCGGCACCGCCCCCGACCTCGCGCTCTCGCTGAACTACGCCACGACGGCCGCCAACGCGTACCCGATCGTGCTCGTGACCTACGAGATCGCGTGCTCGGCCGGCCAGCCCGCCGCCGACGCCAACCTGGTCAAGTCCTTCCTGACCTACACCTCGAGCACCGAGGGCCAGGCCCTGCTCACGGACAACGGCTACGCGCCGCTCCCCGAGGAGGTCCGCACCCAGGTCGCGGAGACCGTCGCCGCGATCACCCCGGGTGCCTGACACCCGCTGCACCACCCCCTGAAGCGCCGAGTGCTCCCGGCCCCCCCGATCATGAGGGGGCCGGGTCAGCACCCGGCGCTTCGGAGTGACAGCATCCCTACCGCCCCGTCCGCCCGCCGGAGGAGCAAGCAGTGGCGACGACACCGCCCGATCTCGACAAACCTTCCACCCAACTGGGCACGACCCGGTCGGCCAGCGGTGTGCGTCTCGGGGACCGCATCTTCCGTGGCTCGTCGATGGGCGCCGGAATCTTCGTGCTGGTGGTCATGGCCGCCATCGGCACGTTCCTGCTCATCCGGGCGATCCCCAGCCTGACCTCGAACGAGTCGAACGTCCTCACCACGCAGAACTTCGACCCGGACAACAACGACTGGGGCATCGCCGCGCTCGCCTACGGCACCCTGGTCAGCAGCATCATCGCGCTGATCCTCGCCGTCCCGGTCGCCATCGGGATCGCGCTGTTCATCTCGCACTACGCGCCCCGGCGGCTGGCCGTGATCCTCGCCTACGTCGTTGACCTGCTGGCCGCGGTGCCCAGCGTGATCTTCGGCCTCTGGGGCCTGCGCTTCCTCAGCGAGCACATCCTGCCGATCGAGCGGTGGATCAACGACTGGTTCGGCTGGATCCCGGTCTTCGGCGGCAGCGTCAACTCCGCGTCGTCACTGTTCACGGCCGGCGTCGTGCTCGCGATCATGATCCTGCCGATCATCGCCGCCGTCTGCCGCGAGGTGTTCCTGCAGGTCCCGCGCGCCCACGAGGAGGCCGCGCTCGCGCTCGGCGCGACCCGCTGGGAGATGATTCGCACCGCGGTGCTGCCGTTCGGGCGCCCCGGCATCATCAGCGCCACCATGCTCGGCCTGGGCCGCGCGCTCGGCGAGACCATCGCGATCGCGCTGATCCTGTCCCCGAGCTACGCCATCAACGCCAGCGTCCTGGAGATCGGCGGCTCGACCTTCGCGGCCAACATCGCGCTCCGCTTCGGCGAGATCGCCGAGACCGGCCGCAGCGCGCTCATCGCCTCGGGCCTGGTGCTCTTCCTCATCACGCTGCTGGTCAACATGGGCGCCCGAGCGGTCATCGCCCGGCGCAAGGAGTTCTCGGGGGCCTCGGCATGAGCACCACCCTCCTGCCCACCAACGAGCCCACCCGCGAGCCGGAGAGCCGCAGCCTGCTGCCGGAGACGCGGCCGCTGCCGGGCTGGATGCCGTGGGCGCTCGCCGTGGCCGCGGTCGGCCTGTCGGTGCTGCTGCTGCTGGCGCTGGGCAGCCTCAACCTCCCGCTCGCCGTCGTCGTCTCGGTGCCGATCTTCGCCGCCCTCGTCGGGCTGGCGTCGGCGCGGCTCGAGGGCACCCGCCGGGCGAAGGACCGCATCGTCACGGTCGTCGTCTACACCTGCTTCGCGCTGGCGATCCTGCCGCTGCTCAGCGTCCTCATCACGACGATCCAGCGCGGCGCCAGCCACCTCACGCCGTACTTCCTCACCCACTCCCAGCGCGGCATCGGCCCGCGCGACGAGGGCGGGGGCATCTACCACGGCATCATCGGCACCTTCGAGCAGGTCGGGATCGCGGCGCTCATCGCGGTGCCGATCGGGCTGCTCGTCGCCGTCTACCTCGTGGAGTACGGCCGGGGCGCTCTCGCGCGGGCGGTGACGTTCTTCGTCGACGTCATGACCGGCGTGCCCTCGATCGTCGCGGGCCTGTTCGTCTACACCGCGATCCTGCTCGGCTTCGGCACCACGCCCAAGGGCGTGTGGGGCGGCCTGGCGCTCTCGATCCTGATGCTGCCGGTCGTCGTGCGCAGCACCGAGGAGATGCTCAAGCTCGTGCCGAACGACCTGCGCGAGGCGTCGCTGGCACTCGGCGTACCCAAGTGGAAGACGATCGTCTCGATCGTCATGCCGACCGCCATCGGCGGCATCGTCACCGGCGTCATGCTCTCGGTCGCCCGCGTCATCGGCGAGACCGCGCCCCTGGTGCTCACCGTCGGCGCGACCGACTCGATCAACTTCAACGCCTTCGACGGGCCGCAGGCGTCCCTCCCCCTGATCATCTACGACCAGGCGTTCCGCTCGAGCCCGTACGCTCAAGACAGGGCGTGGGCGACGGCGCTGACGCTGATCCTGCTCGTGTTGATCCTCAACCTGGTGGCGCGCGGCATCGCGCGGTGGAAAGCGCCCAAGGCGCGGTAGGAGACTGGATCCATGGCCAAGCGCATCGACGTCAGCGGCTTGAACGTCTACTACGGCTCGTTCCGGGCCGTCGAGGACGTCAACATGACCATCGAGCCCCGCTCGGTGACGGCCTTCATCGGCCCGTCCGGGTGCGGCAAGTCGACCTTCCTGCGCACGCTGAACCGGATGCACGAGGTGATCCCGGGAGCGCGCGTCGAGGGCAAGGTCACCATCGACGGCGAGGACCTCTACGGGCAGAACGTCGACCCGGTCGCCGTCCGCCGGACCGTGGGGATGGTCTTCCAGCGGCCCAACCCGTTCCCGACCATGTCGATCTACGACAACGTCGCGGCCGGCCTGCGGCTCAACGGCGTGAAGAAGAAGTCCCAGCTCGACGGCATCGTCGAGACCTCGCTCAAGGGCGCCAACCTCTGGAACGAGGTCAAGGACCGGCTCGACCGTCCCGGCGCGGGCCTGTCCGGCGGCCAGCAGCAGCGCCTCTGCATCGCCCGCGCCATCGCGGTCGAGCCCGAGGTCCTGCTCATGGACGAGCCCTGCTCCGCCCTGGACCCGATCTCGACGCTCGCGATCGAGGACCAGATCGCGGCGCTCAAGGAGCAGTACACGATCGTCATCGTCACCCACAACATGCAGCAGGCCGCCCGGGTGAGCGACACGACGGCGTTCTTCAACATCGCGGGCTCCGGCAAGCCCGGCAAGCTCATCGAGATGGCCCCGACGCCGAAGATGTTCTCCACCCCGTCGGAGAAGGCGACCGAGGACTACATCTCCGGCCGCTTCGGCTGAGCCGCTCCCCTGGAGCCTTCCAACGCCCGGGACCGCCTTGCCGGCGGTCCCGGGCGTTGGTGTTGTCCGGGGCGCTCGGCGCCGTCGAGGCGTGCTGCAGGTGGTGCCGTCGCTGGGCGTCCCGCCGCTGCAGGGCGCCCTGCCGCTATCGGGCGTCCTGCCGCTGCGCGTCCCACTGCTGCGCGGCCCGCGGGCCTGTAGGTCCCGCCGCCCCCTCCCCGGGCGTTGATCACGGGACTTGGCTCGGACACGCCGGCGCGGCGTACGCCAAATCCCGTGGTCAACGCGATGCCCGGCATGTCGAGCAGGGTCATCGCGCTGAGCCGTGACTCTGGCGGACCGAGGCTGCGGCTGGGCCCGCGGCTCCCGCGGGCACCGTGCACCGCTGCGCCGCTCTCGGCGCAGCGCTGATCACGGGACTTGGCTCGGACACGCCGGCGCGGCGTACGCCAAGTCCCGTGATCAACTGACTCTGGGGGGCTGCGGCTCGGTGCGGTGCTCGCGGCCCGCGATGGGGTAGCGGCGCGGGGACGCCCGCAGCGGTCAGTGGGGCGCAGGACGCAGCGGACGTCTCGAGACGCGCTGGACGTAGGACGGCCCACGCGAGAGCCAGAGCGCCGGCGGCGACCA
>NZ_JAANNP010000011.1:429-40016 GCF_011250635.1 Motilibacter deserti | reverse complement strand
CGGGGCGGCGCGCTACGAGCCGGGGCGGCGCGCTACGAGCCATGGGCGGCGTGACGAGCAGGGCGGAAGGAGCCAGCGCGGCGAGGCGACGTGCGGGCGGTGGCGACCGCGTCCGGCGAGCGCGGCGCCGGAGGGGCTAGGTGTCCTGCAGCCCGAGAGCGCGGTCGATCTCGCCCTGGCTCAACTGCCCGTCGCTCGACGATGCAGCGATGACGAGATCCCCGAAGAGCTGGATCTCGGCCAGCGCCATCGGGTCCTGCACACGAGTGTCGGGCTCGGTCACGCGCAGCCCTCCCTCACCTCGCACGGCATCAACCTCCGGCCGCCACGCTAGTGCGCTTCCCATGTCGCCACCATGACATGACCGGGTCATCACCCATCGTGGCGGAACTAGTCGGCGGGTGTAGCCCGAACCCCGTAATTCGGACCAGGAGCTGGTCCGGATGGACTGGTTGGCTAAGAACTTCCTGAGAGGAGGTTTGAGCGGCGCGGTAGCGTTGAGCCGTGCACCTCCCCACGGTCGAGCATCGCGGATCCTTCGCCCACGCCACGTGCCCCTGCGGCTGGTCCGGCCCCGGCCGGCGGGCCGTCGCCCGCGCCGCAGACGACTGCGCCGCCCACGAGCTGCTCGCCGACGGGGCTGCGGCCCTCGTCCCCGCTCCCCGCCCCGCGGAGGGGCGTGCCGTCGAGGCCACCTCCGTCGAGGACAGCCCCGTGGAGGCCGTGCCCGCCGCAGGCTGAGGCCGACCGACCGCCACACCGAGCTCGCCACACGAGCGCGCCACACGAGCGCGCCACACGAGCGCGCCACACGGAGCGGGGTCCCAGAGCCCAGACACACGACCGGCCGGCACCCCAAGGGCGCCGGCCGGCCGCCTACGTCCAACCGCCCTCAGGCCCCGGCGGTCGCCGCCGGCGCGGGCTCCGCGCTGTCCCCGCCCAGGCCCGACCCGAGGCCCGGCGCCTCGCGCACCGAGCCCGGGGCCGGCGTCTGGACGGTCACCGGGGTGCCGAAGTCGTAGAGCTCCACCGTGACCGTCAGGGACATCCCGGCGGTGTCGTCGGTCGGGGCCGGCTTCGGAGCAGAGCTCGCGCCGCCCGCCGTGCCCGCGCCACCCGCGGAGAGCGTGAGCTTGCGCAGCTTGCCCTCGTCGTCGATCCAGGCCTCGAAGGGCCAGTCCTGCCCTAGCGCGCTCAGCTGGTCCTGCTGGGCCTGCGGCAGGTCCTTCGCAAGCTCACTGGCGTCGATCGTGCCGGTGTAGTGGTCGGCCTGGTCGCCGCCGCGCACCGCCTCCTTGCCGACGAGCTGCACGTCGTCGGTGGCGGCGCTGAGCGTCCCGAGCGCGGCGGCGGGGTTGCCGGAGGCGAGGCCGCCGATCCCCTGCGGGACCTCCTGCTTGATCCACTGGCCGGGGCTGGCCGGGTTCTGGACGTAGATCACGTCCTTGGCGACCACGGTCTTCACGCTGACCGACTGGCCGCCGATGCCGGTCTTGACCGTCAGCTGGCCCTTCTCGGCGGCGAAGTCGAAGGCGCCGGTCGCGCTGACGTCCTGCGCCTGGCCGGCCATGCCGACGCCGGCCGTGAGCTCGACCCGGGCGGTGCCCGCGGCCATGGTGGCGGCCTGGCTGGCCTGCAGCACCTGGGCGAAGTCGGCGGCGGACCCCGACGCACTGGGCGAGGCGGCCGCGCTGGCTGCGGCCGCGGGGGCGGACGACTCGTCGGAGTCGCTGCCGCACGCGGCCGCCCCGAGGGCGAGGACGGCGGCGAGGGCGGTGGCGGGGATCGCGCGGTGCATGGTCTCCTCAACGTGCCAGCGGTGGCGGCCGTGCCCGTGCCCGGCCTCCCCCCATCCTGTGCCCCGCCGCGCGGGTCTACACGCCGAGCCCTGCGAGCCTCCCTCGGACGGGGCGCGTACGCCCCCGCCTCACTGCTCGCAGGCGATGCCGTCCTTGTCCCGGTCCTTGTTCGAGTTCGCGGTGTAGAGCGCGGTGTCCACGTGCGGCTTGTAGCGCGCGGACCCGCCCCCGCGCCGCTTGTCCTTCGCGCCCTTGCGCGCGATGCCGCCCTTGTAGTCCTGGTGCACCGCGTCACAGTTCCGGTAGGACTTCGGCGCCGCCTCCGTGGAGGCGGCGCCGAGGCCCCACGTCGCCACGACCATCGCGAGCACTGCCACACACCGGCGCGTCATGTCGGCTCCTCTCCCCCGTGCCGCGCTCAGCCTAGGAGCCGGAGTTCCTCGCTTTCAGTCGAACGAGTGAGATTGCCGAATCAGCGATCTTCCGTGCTGGCACGACCGCCACGAGCAGCGACCAGCTCAGTAGACGACGTTGCGAAGGAACTCGTAGCCCGCGCGCGCGGTGGTCAAAGCATCGGCGGGCTTGCGCGGCGGCACGCCCGCGTCGTCGCGCTCGACGATGAACTCGTCGGTGCGGGCGATCGCACCGGCCCGGAAGATCCGCCGGAAGTCGATGACCCCCTTTCCCGGGTCGGTGAAGGGGATCCCGGGGTCGAACGTCGCGCTCATGTCCTTGACGTGGAACTGGCGTACGCGACGGCCGAGGCGGGCGATCAGGTCGACCGGGTCGCGGCCTCCGCGCACCACCCAGAACAGGTCCATCTCGAGGTGGACGTACCTGCGGTCGGTCGTGGCCGTAAGGACGTCGAACGCCGTCCGAGTCGGGTGCCCGGCGAGCGGGAGGAACTCGTGGTGGTGGTTGTGGTAGCCGAGGCTGATGCCGCGCCGTCGCGCCATGAGGCCGGCCCGGTTGAGGTCGCGCGCGAAGGCCTGCCACGCGGACGCGCTGCGGACGGCACCGCCGCCGCCGAAGTCGTACCCGAAGAGCGGGTGGACGATGTAGCGCTGGCCGAGGGTGACCGCGTCGTCGAGGGCGGCGCCCCAGGTGTTGGCGTCGAAGGGCTGCGGGATGCCGGCGTGCCCTGAGGTGGCGCGGATCCCGTTGTCGTCGAGGATCTGCTTGAACTGAGCGGCGGTACGCCCGTGGAAGCCCGCGTGCTCGACGCGGCGGTAGCCGATGTCACGCAGCGCGGCGATGGTGCCGGGCAGGTCGGCCGCGAGCTGGTCGCGCAAGGTGTAGAGCTGGATGCTGATGCGGTCGCGCGGGACGCGGGCCGCGCGGGCGGCCGGGGCCGCTTCGGCGGGCGACGCCAGCAGACCGGTCGCGGCGACGGCGGCGGCAGAGCCGGCAGCGGCCTTGAGCAGGCCGCGCCGGCCGAGAAGCTGGTCGGACTCCTCTGCGGTCAGAGGAGGAGTGTGTCCTGTGCACATCCTGCAGGTCCTCGTCTTCGAGTCCGGTGCCCGCCCGATCGGACGGGCCGAGTGCGAGCGCAAGCCGGCGCACGCGGACGCACCGACGCCGGCTCTGGCGGCGTCGGGAAGAGACGGGGTCAGGGCGAGGGCGCAGGAGCACCGGGCAGCGCCGCTGCCCGACAGCAGTCGAAGGGCCGCTCCCTCCTGCACCCGGCGCGGGCCCCGGGCCTCGGCCCCGGGACGCGTGTCGCGCGCACTGGCTCCGTTGTCAGTACGGACGACATTCCTACGCCCGACCAAGGGCGCGCGTCCACCCGGGACCCCAGCGGTGCCCCGGCTGAATCCCGCGCTACTGGTAACGGACCGGCGCCGCGTGACGGCCGAGCACCGACCCGTCCGGGGCGTACACCGAGACGGTGAGCTCGTAGTCGCCGCGGGAGTAGCCGAGCGGCAGGTGCCACGCGAAGTAGACGAACGAGTCGGTCTGGGGCTCGTAGAACATGCAGTTCGCGGCGTCGGGCGCCGGTGGCCCGGCGACCGGCTGTGCCGCGATGCGCACCCGGCACGCGTTCGCGAGCGCCTGGGCCTCGGCGTCCGGGATCGGGCGGCCGTCGCTGCCGAGGGCCTGCGTGCGCACAAAGACCCAGGCGCGCGGGTCGGCCGAGAAGACGCTGACGCCCGGGTCGCTGAAGGGCGCGGAGAAGCGGCCGACCACGTACGTCCCATTGACGACGAGGGGCAGGGTGACCGTCGCCGAGCCGGCGGCGTTGGCCGCGGTGAGCACGACGCGATAGGTGCCCGCATCGAGAGGCGTACCACTGATCACGTATCCCGCATCAGGTGTCCCGGTCAGCACGAGGCCGCGGGGCAGGCCGGACGCGGTGAGCGTCGGAGCGGGATGGCCCGACGTCGACACGGCCGCCGAGTAGGCGACGGTGCGCGTCGCCGCGGGCAGCTCGGTCGTGAGGACCGCGGGCGACCCGAGGACGTCGAGCGTCGCCGACGCGGTGGAAGAGGCGAACACCGCGTCCTCGGTGCCCGTCGCTCCGCCCGCCGGCAGCGGGACGTCCATGCTGGCGAAGTAGGCGCGGACGGTGAGCCGTCCGGCCGGCAGCGGCAGCTCGCCGAGCCGGGCCGTGCCCGAGCTGTTGGTCGCGCGCGCCACGGTCGCCAGCACGCGGCCGCTCGCGTCCGACACGACGAGGTAGACGGTCTTCGAGCGCACCGGCAGGCCGCGCGCGGTCAGCGTGGCCGACACCCCCGTGTCCCGAGCACCCGGGCCCTGCGTGATGACGAGGCTGGTCCCGGCCTTGCTGACCGTCACGGGGATCGGGTCGCTCGCGGCCGGCGACAGCGTCGACGAGCCCTCGAACGCGGCAGTGACGTCGTGCACGCCGGGCGCCGCCAGCAGCGGGAGGTCCGTACGCGCCACTCCGGCTGCGTCCGTGACGACCGTGCGGGAGGTGCCGCCGATGGCGAACGTCACCGGCTGCCCGGCCCGCTGCGGCGCGGACAGCGTCATCTGGACCGGAAGCGTGCTTCCGTAGACGCCCGACGTGCCCGCGGGCAGGGCAAGCGTCAGGGCCGTGGGAACGGTCGCCGCCGTGGGGTCCACGCCGGGGGTGTAGTAGGCCCCGGAGTTGTCCGCGACCCCGACGAGGCCGACGCCGTTGACCGCCTGCACGAGGAAGCGCACGTCGGCCGCGGACTGCCCGGGCGCCAGCTGGAGCCGGGCGGTCCAGCGGGTCGAGTCGTCAGGGTCCTGCACCAGGTCGACCGAGGACCAGGTGCCGTGCCACGGCGAGCCGGGGGTGCCGGTGTAGGTAACCCAGGCCTGCTGCACGCCTGCGGCCGGGTCGCCGACCACCTGCGCGGAGAGAGTCACGGCGCTGCCGTCGATGTCGGCGCGGACGCCCGACAGGCTCGGCGGGGAGCTGAGCGCGGGCACGTTCTGCCCGTACTGCTGTGTGTTCGAGCTGTAGAAGAGCGAGAAGCCGAGGCTGGAGTAGGCCCGCTGCGTCGTCGTGGACGAGCCGGGGGCGTCCGAGCGGTACTGCGTCGGGGTGAGCATCAGCCGGGTCTGGCCGGTCGCGCTGCCCTCGGCGATGGCGTCGAAGTAGTTCACTCGGGCAAGGCGGTTCGGGAAGAACGCGGCCGAGACGAACGGCCCGTGCACGGAGCTGTACTCCGTCGCGGGGGCGCCCGTCAGCGGTGTGACGCCGTCGGTGTCGGTGTAGGTGCCGCTGCGCAGCCCGACGCCGCGCAGGACCCGCCCGGGCGCCGAGACGTTCTCGTTCACGAGCGGGAGCGCCGGCTCGGCGGGGTTGGTGAGCAGCCCGTCGGGCCCGGTGAGGTACGTCGCGGTGACGTCGGGCCCCTCGGTGCTCTCCAGCGGGCGGGCGACCGGGGTGAGCGTCGGTGTGACGGACACCTGCGCGACCTGCAGGCCGAGGCCGCCGGCATTGCTGCCCGGCCCCGTCGTGACCGGCACGGGGTCGGCGATTGAGCTGTCGTCCTCGACCGTCAGGCGCTGACCGGGCAGGTCGACGCCGAGCATCGGCAGGCCGAAGAGCGTCGCCTCGAGGAGCGCCTTCTCGTGGATGCCGCGCAGCTCAGGGGTGTCCGTCAGGTACTCCCGCTTGGCCTCGGCGAGCGCGTCACCGATCCCGACGGGGCCGGTGCCGGTGCGCAGCTGCCGGGTGAAGCCGAGGTAGAGCCGCTCGGAGTACTCGAGGAAGTCGGTGTCGCCGTACTGGTAGCCCGTGCCCGCGATGAGCGTCGCGCCTTGTCGGGCGAAGGCCTGCGACCAGTCGAGCGGGTCGGTGACCTGCGGGATGCCTTCGCCGTCGACGATGCTGTATCCGGAGTGGCAGCCGGCGCTGTAGACGAGGGCGTTACTGAACAGGCCCGGCGGCGCCGCGGCGATCTCCGCGGTGTCGATCGTGGTCTCGTCGTCGGCGGCCAACGCGTCGTTGGCGCTGAAGTGGCCGGCTAGGAAGACCATGTCGTGACGGGACCCGAGCAGCGACTGGCGCAGGTCGTCCGCGGTCCACGACGTGCTCCGGCTCGGCTGGCCGCCGGGAGGCGTCTTCGTGCTCGGGGGCACGCCCTGGTCGGTGACGAGCGTGTCGTTGCGGGTGCCGCCGATGCCGGACCGCAGCTCGGCCGCGACGGCGTCGGCGGCGTCGGTCAGGAAGTCGTATCCGGTGACGAGCGAGGACGTGGGCGCAGGCAGCACTCCCCCGGCCAGGCCGAGGAAGTTGTCGATCGTCAGGCCGATCTCCTCGGGCGTCTCGACGAGCCGCCCCACCGCGAGGTCGGGGACGGGCATCGTCGCGCCCTTGGTGGCGACGTCGAACTCGGCGCCGTACGCGTCCTGGCCGAGCACCTGGTTGCGGCGCAGGGCCGCCTCGGACGGCGAGTCGTGCTCCACCGGCGGGACGTAGTCCTCCTCCGGGCCCAGGCCGGAGCGGTCGGCGTAGCGGAAGAACGGGATGACGGCGTCGTCCCCGACGAGGACGACGCTCTGCAGCGACCCGGCGCCGTCGCGGTAGGAGTTGACGATGTCGCGGATCGCCTGGGCAACGAGGTTCTTCGCGTACGGGCAGCTGGGGTTGTCATCGGCCTGCTGGTTCAGCCGGCGGACCTTCGCGCTCGCATTCAGGTCCACGACCACGCCGTCGACCCGCGCGGCGAGCGCGTCGAGCTTCTGGGCGAGCTGGGCCTTCTGCGCCGCCGTCCCCGGCACGCGCGCGCTGTCGGTCAGGACGACCGTGGCGCGACCGCTGCCGCCGGGAAGCGTGGGCTCGGACGCGTACTCCTGCACCTGCCCGCACGTGGAGCCGTTGACGGCCGCGGTGATCTCGAACGGGTCGGTCGAAGAGGCGCCATTGCGGCCTTGCACGCGCACGTAGTAGTAGCCGGTGTTGTTCCACGTCGAGGCGGTGATGTCCTCGGACGCGGTGCCCTCACGCGCCGAGACGCCGACGAGGGTGCGCGCCTGGGCGTTGGAGTAGGCCTTGAGGAAGACCTCGGGGCTGAACACCGACGGGGAGAACACGGACGGGCTGAACACCGAGGGGCTGAACACCGACGGCGAGAACACCGCCGGGCTGAACACCGAAGGGCAGAACACCGACGGCGAGTACACCGACGGGCTGAACACCGGAGGGCTGAACACCGACGGGGAGAACACGGAAGGGCTGAACACCGACGGCGAGAACACCGACGGGCTGAACGCGTCCCCGGCGAACTCGGCGCTCAGCCGGGTGAGGTCGTCTACCGACCCGGCGCCGTCGGCGTACATGCTGTCGAACGCCTTGCCGATGTCGCTGAACAGCGTGACGTCGTAGTTGGCCGGCGGGCCGGGCAGGCGGACGGTGACGGTGCTGTCGGGCGCCACGGCGAAGCGGTACCACCGCGCCTGCCCCGGAGCGTCGAGGTAGCCCGTCGCGCGGCCGGTCGTGCTGATGTCGGTCGCGAGCGGCCAGGCGAGGTTGCCAGGGTCCGCCGGCGAGGGCTCCATGTCACCGAACGTCAGCTGCCGGCAGACCAGCCGGAAGTACTCCAGCCCCGCCGCCGATCGCCCGTCGACGCCGGTGGCCACGGCCCCCGGGGCGCACGCGACCGGGTCGCGCAGCGGGCCGTCGTCGACGCCCAGGGGCCGGGTGGCCGTACGCGCCCCCAGCGTCCCGTCGCTGTGCAGCGGCGCACAGACCAGCGTGAGCTCGTCGACCCGGGTCGTGGCGCGCGCCTCGAAGCCGACGACGAGCGCGTCGTCGGGGCACACCGCGCCCCCGCCGATACCGGGCACGTCGGCGTCGAGCGTGCCGGCCAGGAACTGCCCGCCGAGGCTGGCGCGGCCGTCCTCGACGACGACCCGCCGGCACGCGACGCCCACGGTGCGGACGTAGCCGCTGACGGTCCCGACGAGGCCGGTCAGCACCGCCGGCACGGGGCAGGCCGCGGTCCCGGGGCGTCCCGCGCTCTCGGTGCCGTAGCCGGCGGTGAACGTGGCGGGGCCGAGCTCCGGCGTGGTGACCCCGGGCGGGATCGCGGCGGCCACCGCGTCGGCCGGCGGCGCGGCTCCCGCGGCCAGCGCGGGTGTCGCCGGCACGACCAGTCCGAGCAGCGCGACGGCGAGCACGGCACGCAGCAGCCGGCGCCCCGGCAGGAGTCGTCGCGACCTTGCGATGGAGCCGGCGTACACGGGCCCTCCCTCGTCCGGCGCGGCTGTCCTCCGGCTCTGTCGCCCCTGTCCCCTGACGGGCGATCGGTCTCCCGCCGGCCGGTCCGCACCCGTGGTGTCCTACCAGAATCCGGCACACCGAGGAGCCGCAATGACGCATTCGGTGCCGATTCATCCCCTTGCACAATCCACAACCGACGGCGAATATCGCCCGCGGACATGGAATTGCCGTGAAGCGGGAGGCTCAGCGCCCCTCCTGCCCTGCGCGTCCTGTCGCGTGCCGCCGGGGCCGGGGGCGCTTGTCGTCCTGCGCCGGGACGGTCGCCGCCGTCGGGTCCTGGCCTTCCTCGGCGCTGGCCTGCGCACCGTACGCGCCGGTGACGAACGGGTAGGCCAGCCCGGCGATCACCGCCCCCAGCAAGGGAGCCAGCCAGAAGAGCCACAACTGCTCGATCGCCCAGTCGCCCAGGATCAGCGCCGGCCCGGTCGAGCGGGCGGGGTTCACCGACGTGTTGGTGACCGGGATCGACACCAGGTGGATCAGGGTCAGCGCCAGGCCGATCGCCAGCGGCCCGAACCCCTTCGGCGCGCGCCGGTCCGTCACGCCCAGAATGACGAACAGGAAGGCCGCGGTCATGACGATCTCCGTGACGAGCGCCGCGGTCAGCGAATACCCCTGCGGTGAATGATCGCCGTAGCCGTTGGCCGCGAACCCGGACTCGTCGACCGAGAAGCCGGGACGCCCGTTCGCGATGGCCGCGAGCACCCCCGCCGCGGCCACGGCCGCGATCACCTGGGTGACGACGTACGGCAGCACGTCGCGGCGCTCGAACCGGCGGGCCAGCGTGAGCCCGACGGTCACCGCCGGGTTGAAGTGGCCGCCGGAGATGTGGCCGACGGCGTACGCCATCGTGAGGACGGTGAGGCCGAAAGCGAGCGAGACCCCGAGCAGGCCGATCCCCACGTCGGGCACGCCGGCGGCGATGACCGCCGCGCCGCACCCTCCGAGGACGAGCCAGAACGTGCCGAGGAACTCGGCGGCCAGGCGGTTCTGAAGGGGCATCGAGGCCTCCGCGAGGGCGTGCGGGATCGGCGCTGCCACGGGCCGCGCCGGGCTCGTCCTCGGCTCGGCCGCCGGCACCGCCACCGTACGACTGCGAGCGGGCGAACGACACCCCCTCGGGGCCCGGTTCGTCGTGCCGACGCGCGCGCCACGCCCGGTCGCCGGAGGATGCGGCATTCGGCTCAAGTGCCTCCGCGGACCTGCCGACTGGGGAGACGAGGGTGTCGATCGGCCGACCAACGCCGCGGCCCTCCCGACGATGGAGGACGTCGTGACCGCTGTCACCGAAGACCAGGCCCTCGACGCTGCGAAATCCGGAGCCCTGGTCCCGGCCGTGGTGCCCGCGCCGCGGCCGGCCCCCCGCGACCCCGCGGCCGTCCTCGCCCGCCACGCGGTGACCGAGGCCGGAAGCCCGGACGGCCCGGTCCTCCTGCTGTCCCACGGCTTCGGCACCGGCCAGGACGCCTGGCGCCGGCTCGTGCCGCACTTCCCCGACCACCGCGTCGTCCTCTTCGACCACCTCGGCTCCGGCCGCTCGGACCTGTCGGCCTTCGACCACGAGCGCCACGGGCGGCTCGGCGGCTACGCCGAGGACGTCCTCGACATCTGCGCCGCGCTGGACCTGCGCGACGTCACGCTCGTCGGGCATTCCGTGAGCGCGATGGTGGCCGTTCTCGCCGCCGCCGCCGACCCGGGCCGCTTCGCCGGGCTGGTGCTTCTCGCGCCCTCGCCGCGCTACGTCGACGACCCGGAGACGGGGTACACCGGCGGCTTCTCGCTCGAGGACATCCACGAACTGCTGGAGTCCCTGGACAGCAACTACTACGCCTGGTCCGCGGCCATGGCCCCCGTCGTCATGGGCAACCCCGACGCCCCCGAGCTCGCGGCCGAGCTCGAGCGCGGCTTCGTCGGCACGCATCCCGACGCGGCCCGTACCTTCGCCCGGACGCTCTTCCTCACCGACACCCGCGCGGTGCTGCCGCGCGTCGACGTGCCCGCCCTCGTGCTGCAGTGCCGGCACGACGCGCTGGCGCCTCTCGAGGTCGGCGACGCGGTCGCGGCCAGCCTGCCGCAGGGAGACCTGGTCCGGCTCGAGGCCACCGGCCACTGCCCGCACGTCAGCGCTCCGGACGAGACGGCTGCCGCCATCCGCGCACACCTCGCGCGCCGCGCGGCTGCACGCCCCACCGGAGCGGCGTGACGTCCCCCGGCGGCGACGCCGAGCGCCTGCTGTGGCAGCGCTCCCCCTGCGCGCACCTGGTGCTGGACGCGACCGCTGCGACGATCCTGGACGCCAACGACACCTTCACCGGCTGGAGCGGCCACCGCCGTGAGGACGTCGTCGGCACGCCGCTGAGCGCCCTGCTCCCCGTCGGCGATCGCATCCTCTGGACCACCTCTGCGCTCCCCAAGCTCGAGGTCACCGGACGGGTCGAGGAGGTCGTCGTCCAGCTGGTCGGCGCCGACCGGCAGCGGCTCGCCGCCCTCCTGACGGCGCATCGCGTCGAGGACGAGAAAGGCGAGGCGTACGTCGCGGTCGCGCTGTTCAGCGCCACCGAGCGGCGCCGCTACGAGGAGGACCTGCTCGCAGCCCGCCGACGGGCGGAGGCCTCCGAGGCCCGCCGCGCCCGCGCCGAGGCCGGGCTGCAGCACCTCGTGCACCACGACGCGCTCACCGACCTCGCCAACCGGCCCGGGCTGCTCGCCGCGCTGCACACCGCGCTGGCCGGCCACGGCGCCCGACAGTTGCGGGGCGGCGTACCTGCGGCCGGGCGCGCGACCACGCCGGCCGTGGTCTTCATCGACCTCGACGGCTTCAAGGCCGTGAACGACAGCACCGGCCACGCCGGAGGCGACGAGCTGCTCGTCGAGGTCGCCGCGCGGCTGAAGGCGGCCGTACGCGCCGGTGCGCTCGTCGCGCGGCTGGCCGGGGACGAGTTCGTCGTCCTGGACGAGGTGACCGGGCCCGAGGAGGCCGCGGGCCTGGCGCAGCGCCTGCTCGCGGCCCTCGCCGTCCCCATCGTCATCCGCGGCGTCGAGGTCGTCGTCTCCGCGAGCGCCGGCATCGCCGTCGCGGGCGACGAGGACCCCGCCGCGCTCGTGGCCGCCCCCGCCGCCGCCGCCGACGCCCTGCTCCAGCACGCCGACGCGGCGATGTACCGCGCCAAGGCCAGCGGGCGCAGCGGCTGGGAGGTGCACGACCCGGCCGCGCGCGACGACACGGCCGACCGGCTCCGGCTGCTCGAGCAGCTCCGTCACGCCGTCAACGACGGGCAGCTCCGGCTGCACTACCAGCCACGCTTCGACCTCGCCGACGGGCGCATGGCCGGGGTCGAGGCGCTCGTCCGCTGGGCGCACCCCGTCCGCGGCCTCCTCGCGCCCGGCGAGTTCATCAACGTCGCCGAGGAGTCCGGCCTCATCCGCGAGCTCGGAGCCTGGGTCCTCGAGGAGGCCGTCGCGCAGGCGGCCCGGTGGCAGGACCAGGGCGTCGACCTGCAGGTCTCGGTCAACCTCTCCGCCCGCCAGCTCGCCGACCCCGGCCTGCGCGACTGGGTCACCACCGCGCTCGCCCGCCGCGGCGTACCCGCCTCCCGGCTGGTGCTGGAGATCACCGAGACCGCGCTCATGAGCGACCCCGTCACCGCCATGACGACGCTCACCGCCTTCAAGGCCCTCGGCGCGACGGTCGCCGTCGACGACTTCGGGACGGGGTACGCGAGCCTGGCCTACCTGCGCCGCTTCCCCGTCGACGAGCTGAAGATCGACCGGTCCTTCGTCGCCGGGATGACCGAGGACGCCGGAGACCGCGCCATCGTCGCCAGCTGCATCCACCTCGCCGGTGCCATGGGGCTGGTCAGCGTCGCCGAGGGGGTGGAGACCGAGGCGCAGCGCGACGCGCTGATCGCGCTGGGGTGTGATCTTGCGCAGGGGTATCACTACGGTCGGCCGGTGCCGGCGGACGAGCTGGTGCTGCCGAGGGCCCGGGGGCTGCTGGGGAACGTGGCGCAGCTGGCAGCTTCGTGAGTGCGACCGGACTGCGGTGACACGGGGTGGGCCGCCAGGGGATCGAACCCTGAACCCGCGGATTAAAAGTCCGCTGCTCTGCCAATTGAGCTAGCGGCCCGACCGGCCCTCGAACCCGGCGAAGCCGCCCGTGGGAGGACCCGCACGAGGACTCGGCGTGATCGAGACCCGGCGCAAGAGTACCGGCGACAGCTCGGCAGCCCGCCCAGAGCGGGGGATCCGCCTGCGCTGCCTGGCCCCGCAGCCCGAACACGCGTACCGTGACGAGCGCGTCCCATCGTGGGACGTAGACCCTCCGCTCGCCGGGGGGAGACGGGCGGCCCACGTGGCACGCACACCTGCTCTGGTCAATGGCCTCGCTCATCCCGCACCGGCAGGTGCCGGGATGCGTACGGAGCGCCGTGACACCTCCTCCGAGAACGTCCTCGCCGTCGGGGGTGACGTGCTCGAGGCAGACGCGCAGCGGCTGGCCTCGGTCGTGCTCGACGCGGTGAACGCCCACGACGACCGCCGTGACGTGATGATCGACGCGCACGGCGTGACCGCCTTCCCCGACTCGGCGTTCTGGGCCCTCGTCCGCGGCCGGTCCCGGGCGAAGTGGAAGGGCCGGCGCCTCGTCGTGCTCGACTCCCCCGAAGGTGTGCTCGCGCGGCACATCCGGAGCCATGGCCAGCAGGACCGGCTCCCCGTCTACGCCGACGCCGCGGTCGCCGCAACGGCCTTGTCGCAGGCCCGTCGCGTCCTCCGTGAGGGTGTGATCGGGTTCGGAAAGGACCCGTCGTGACGGAGACGAGCGGCTTCGCTCGGGTGCGGGCCCACGAGACGCCGGACGAGCTCGTCGTCGAGGTGTCGGGCGACGCCCCCGACGCGCAGAGCCACGACCTGCGTCTGATCGTCGAGCAGCATGTGGCGACCAGCGCGAAGCCGCTCGTGCTCGACCTCACCGGGCTCACCAGCTGGGAGCACGAGGCCCAGGCGTTCTTCCTGCACCTCGTCCGTGAGCAACGGGCGCGTGGCCGTAGCGCCGAGATCATCCGGTTGCAGGGCACGGCGGAGACGCAGGCGTACGCCGCCGGCATGCGCGCCTACTTCCGCTCGCCGCCAGGATCCGACTCCCTCGACGAGGCCACGCCGGAGCCGGCCACGACGCCGGCGCGGCCGCGGCCCGCACACGCGCGACGGCCCGGCGCCTCCTCGACCTGCCAGTACGGCCACCCCGCCGGCGCGTCCGGCACCCGGTGCGAGCAAGGGCACCTCCTCCTGCCGCTGTGACCAGGCGGGGGCGGAAGGGCTCAGGAGCGGGACCGGGCGACGCTCCTCAGCCCGACATCCGCCGCCGCACCGTCCACCGGCCCGCGAGCAACGCGAGCGCAACCGCGACACCCCCACCCAGCAGCAGCCACGCCGCCCGCTCCCGCTGCGGCGCGAGCGGGTCGGGGGTCGAGCGCACGTCGATGGCGGCGGTC
This sequence comes from Motilibacter deserti, assembly GCF_011250635.1. Taxonomy (GTDB): domain Bacteria; phylum Actinomycetota; class Actinomycetes; order Motilibacterales; family Motilibacteraceae; genus Motilibacter_A; species Motilibacter_A deserti. The sequence goes on along the minus strand of NZ_JAANNP010000011.1, from coordinate 26,004 downwards.
TGCACGCTGGGCTCGGGCGCGGGCGTGGTCCCCGGCAGCGGCGGCCCGGGGCGCGCCGAATCGAGCGTCATCGTGATCGCGTCGAGGGGCTGCACGAGGCCCCAGCCGCGGCCGTCGTCGCGCGCGCCGCGGACGGGTCGGTCGGCGGAGGCCTCGAGCCGGTAGGCGATCTCCTCCGGGGTCGCGGTCGGGAAGACCTGCGCGATCAGCGCGGCCGCCGCCGAGACGTAGCCCGTGGCGAGGCTGGTGGAGGCGTCGAACCCCTCGATGAGGCAGTCGCCCTTGTCGCGGTAGGTCGTGACCACGCCGGCGCCGACGCCGAGCACGTCGATGTGCGGCCCGCGGATCGAGTCCGGGGAGAGGTTGTCGTTCGTGTCGACGGCGCCGACGCCGACGGCACCGGGCGAGGCGCCCGGGTATCTCGGGGTGTCGCGCTTGTCGACCGCGGTGTTGCGGTTGCCGCCGCTGGCGACCACCACGGCGCCACGGGAGTTGGCGTACGCGACGGCCGCGTCCAGCCGCTCGTCCGGTTGCGGCTGGCTCATCGAGACGTTGATGACGCGGGCGCCGCGGTCGGCGGCGAGCCGGATGCCCTGCGCGATGCGTGCGGCGTTCGGCGTCCAGCCCCTGGCCCGCGCCTCCTGGTCGTCGGCCTCGGCCTCGAAGACGCGGATCGGCAGGATGCGCGCGCCGTGCGCGAGGCCGAGCAAGCCGGAGCCCTTCAGCTGCTGTGCCGCGATCGTGCCGGCGACGGCGGTGCCGTGGCCGATCACGTCGGTCCAGCCGCGCGGGTCGGGATCCCCGGGCAGCAGCGACACCCCAGGCAACACGCTCCCGCGCAGATGCGGGTTGCGACGGTCGACCCCCGAGTCCACGACGGCGACAATCACGCCGGCGCCCGTCGAGCGCTGCCAGACCCGCTGTGCGCCCATGCGGTCCAGCGGGTACGGCCGGTCCGGGATCAGCTGGACGCGGCTCGCGTCGCACGGCTCCGCGGCGAAGGCCGGCGCGGCAGTGGGAACCACGACGGCCGGGCCGGCCACGAGCGCCGGGCCGGCGACCAGCGCGGCGGCGGCCAGCAGCGCGGCGCGCCGGCGCGTACGGGACAAGAGGCTCACCCCGCCGACACGACCTGTCGCGCGGCCTCCGACGAGAGCTCCGGGCCGTCGCGCAGCGCGTCGACCCACGCCTGGGAGACGGACGCGGGGCGCAGACCCGTGTAGCCGAGCTGGGCGAGGACCGTCTCGACCGAGCCGGACAGCGCGAAGCGGGTGCCGGTCGGGTCGACGAGGTAGACCGTGCCGCGGTTGACCACACCCCCGGACACCGCACGGACGACCGCACCGTGCGCGGGCTGCACGACCGCCTCCTTCGCCGCAGTCGGTGCGGCCGCGGGGTCGGTGGCGACGGCGAGCGTGGTCACGGGCAGCTGGTCGGGGTCGCTCGTGAGCAGCGCGCACGGGACCGGCTGGGTCAGCGGCGTCAGGGTCTGGGTCGGCCAGTCCTGCGGGTAGAGCGGCTCGGCGGTCGGCAGCTGCGCGACGTCGGCCTGGGTGAGGCGCACGGGTGCCGTGGCCGACGGGCCGACCTGGTAGAGCGCGGCCGCCAGCTCGCTCAGCGGCGACAGCCCCTGCTTGGTGAGGACGTACGGCCGCTCCGACCCGCCGGGCTCGGTGACCAGGACCAGCGTGCCGTACGTCGACAGGCCCCCGGGCCGGCCGACGCCGGCCGGCAGCGGCTCCCCGGCGCCCGCGACGCTCAGCGGCGCGAGGTCCTGGCCGGCGGGGAACAGGTCGACCCAGCTGCCGGGCGCCCGCAGCGGCTGCACCGCGTCGAGGCCCAGCGCGCGCAGCGCCGCAGCGCGCCCGTTCTCGGCGACGCGGAAACGCGCGGAGCCGGTGATGACGACGAGGTCGCTGCCGGTGTCCACGAGCAGGGCGGAGCGCTCCGGCGCCGGGGCCACCGCCGGCGACTCGTCGACGCGCAGCCGGGTCTGGCCGCTCTGGTCGACGCAGGAGCTCCAGCCGGACTGGATGAGGGCGTCCCGCTCCGGCAGCGCGTCGGGCGCGCCGACGATGCCGATGTCGCTGCCCCGCGGCTCGTCGGCGATCTTGTCCTCGGGCGCGAGGACGACGCGGAAGTCCTTGTCCGCCGGCAGCAGCAGGCGCGCCGAGGTGATGTTGGCGACCGGGTAGAGCGTCCCGCCCGTCGCCACGTAGCGCGCACCGCTCCCGCGCGCGACGACGAGCGTGTTGTCGTTCCACCCGTCGGGCAGCCCGGGCCGCAGGTAGCCCGCGACCGCCGCCCCCGCCACCACCAGCACGGCGAGGACGGCTCCGGCCACGACCGCCCGCGCCGGGCGCGCGGGCTCGACCTCCCGCCCGCCGGGCGCGCCGCTCAGGAAGGCCGTGACCAGCCGCCGTCGGTTGAAGGCGTGCGCCTCCACCAGGTCACGCTTGCTCGCCACGTCCGCCCTCGATGCTCCGTACGTCCTGCCCGCGCGCCGCGCGCGGGCTCCCAGCGCGCGGAGGGCCCGCCGGGGCCGGCCCTCCGTGCGCCGTCACTGACTACCGCGCGTGCTTGCCGCCGCCGCGCCGCCGCTGCAGAAACGCGCCCAGGGCGATGAGCCCGGCACCGATCGACGCGAGCAGCCCGAGCGGCACGGTCGCGCCCGTCTTGGCCAGCACATCGGTCGCGGCGGGAGCCGCAGCTGCCGGCACGGACGTGTCGCTGACGGTCTCGACGCGGCACGTGAGCCCGCTGGCCGAGCACGTCGCCGTCCCGCCGATCGCCGCGTCGGCCGCAGCACCCGCCGGCGCACGCCCACCGATCGTCCCGGTCGGCACGTCGGAGGCGTCGTCCGCGGTCGGGGTCGCCACCGGCGCGGCGACGGCCGGGGGCAGGACGACGGGAGCCAACCCGTACGCCGGGGCCGACACGACCGGAGCCGGAGCCGCGCTGTTGGTCGGCGCGACGGCCGCGGGCAGCGGCGGCAGCGGCAGCGTCTGCGGCGCCGGCGACTCGAACGTCGGGCTCGGCGACGGTGCGGCCGGCTGCGTGGGGGTCGGGGTGGGCGTCGGAGCGGGCGTCGGCGTCGGGGTGGGCGTCGGCGTCGGGGTGGGCGTCGGAGTGGGCGTCTCCGTCGGCGGGTCCGACGGGTCCGGGGTCTCGGTCGGCGGGTCCGTCGGGTCCACCGGCGGGTCCGTCGGGTCGACCGGCGGGTCCGTGGGGTCCGTCGGGTCGACCGGCGGGTCGCTGGGCTCGTCGACCACCGGCGGGGCGACGGTCACCCCGACGCTGGCCTCGACGGGCACGGTCGCCGCGACCGCGGCGGCGCTCGCCGGCCCGGGCGTGCCGTCGGCGACCGCCACCCCGGCGCCGAGGACGCAGCTCACGAGCAGGGCTGCGCCTCCCACGGCCTGGAGGGCGAGGGGCGTGTGGCGGTTCGGCACGGTCATCGGTGCAGCTCCTGCGGCGCGGTCGAGCGGGTTGCGGAACGAAGGCGAGGAAGGGTCATGAGCGCACGGCGGCGACGAGCCCGGTCGCCAGGACGAGCAGCGGCAGCAGCGCGACGAGCGCCACCGCCTCGGCGACGTCGGCGGCCCGGGCAAGCCGGATGCTCGGCGGATGCGGGGTCACGGCGGCGGCCAGCAGCACGACCCCGACCCCGACGAGGCAGGCCGCGAGCGCTTCACGCCAGGACGGGTGCACGACGACGGCGGCCACGGCCAGCGCGACGAGGCCGGCGATCCCGCAGGCCATGCCCACCGACACGTCGCGCAGCGCGCGGTACTGCCGGGTCCGCAGCAGCACGACGGCGCAGGCGACGACGCCGAGGAGCAGCCCGGAGACGCCGAGGCGTACGACGAAGGGCGCGCTGAGCACCGCGAGCAGGCCCGACGCGACGGCCAGCGCCACCTGCAGGCTGCGCCCGAGGCGTACCTGACGGGTGACGTCAGCCGGGTCGACGGGCTCGGGGTCGGCGACGATCTCGGAGTCGCTGCGCGGAGCGGGGGCGCGTACGCGCGCAGCCGCGAGCGCGAGGGCCGGGACCGCGCTGCCGAGCAGCACCGCGACGACCAGCACCACGGCGACCACGCGCGCCGTCGGCCAGGACGTCGCCGCGAGGGCGACGCCGGCAGCCAGCCCCGCCGTGCCGACCACCGCCGCCGGCAGCAGTGCGACCCGGGTCGATCGGAGCGCACCGATCCCGGCCAGGGCGGCGACGAGCACACCGGCGCCCGCGAGCGCGAGCGGCAGGCGGCTCACCGGCTCGTCCGGGGCGCCGGCCAGGCCGGCGACGGCCGCGTACGGGACGGCGGACCAGGCGACCACAGTGGCGGCCTGCGGCTCGTCGGACGTACGCGCGAGCACGGCCGCCGCGACGACGAGGAGCAGGGCGAGCGACCCGGTGACCGCGGTGACCGGAAGGCCGACGTGGCGCTCGAGGCCGAGCGCGACCGACCCGAGCAGCAGGAGCAGCGCGGACGCGGCGAGCGCGGTCGTCCTGCTGGCCGCACTGTCCCACGGCCGCTCGGCCTTCTGAACCGTGTCGGCGACCGCCTCGACGACGTCGTCGTAGACCCGCGCCGGTGCGACGTCCACGCCCGGCTCGACGGTCAGCTGCGCCCCGTCCTCGACACCCTGCGCGGTCAGCCCGGTCTCGGGCAGCAGCACCGAGCCGTCGGCCCGGACCAGGCGGTAGCCGCCGTGGACCGAGTAGGGGTCCAGCGCCGACACCGCGGCCGCGAGCTCGGGCAGGAGGTCGCACACCGGGACCACGCCGGGCACGGCCAGGTCGGCGCGACGGCCGCGGAAGAGCACGGTGACACGCAGCAGGCTGGCGACCTCGGGCGCGGCCGTGCTCATCGGCGTTCCCGTGACGTCGAGCGCATGCGCACTAGCTCAGGACCGGCGGAGTGGTCTGCTCGCCGTCCCCCCACTCGTCCTCCTTGATCAGGTGCTCGATGCGCTCGCCGTTGTCGCGCCGGTCCGAGCCACGTGCGCCCGCGGCGCCGACGCCGCCGACCGCCGTGCCCGGACGGGCCCCCGCCTGCGCGGCGCCGGTCAGGCTACCTGCGGACGTCCCGGACATTGCGCGCCCTCCGGCGGATCCTCCGTTCGAGGTACGCGCACCGCCCGCGGCTCCCGCGGGCCCCGTCGCGCCCCCGACCACGGAGCCTGCGCGGCCCGCGGCCGCACCCGGGCCACCGACGGTGCCGCCGCCCGCCGAGCCTGCTCGGGTGCCGCCACTGGCGCCACCGCTCGCGGCGCCACCGACGACCGAGCCGCCGCGCGCGCTGCCGGCCGCGGCACCACCGACCACCGACCCTCCGCGCGCGCTGCCGGCCGCGGCACCACCGACCACCGACCCTCCACGTGCGCTGCCGGTCGCGGCACCACCGACGACTGCTCCGCCGCGCGCACCACCCGCCGCGCCGCCGACGACCGAGCCGCGAGCACCACCCGCGCCACCGCCGGTCACGGCTCCACCGCGAGCCCCGCCGGCGGCAGCGCCGCGCCCGGCAGCGCCACCACCGACAGCGCCGCCACGCGCACCGCCCGCGGCACCGCCGACGACAGACCCGCCACGAGCCCCACCAGCGCCGCCGCGCGCACCACCTGCAGCACCGCCGACGACAGACCCGCCACGAGCCCCGCCAGCGCCACCACCGACGGCGCCCCCACGAGCCCCGCCAGCGCCACCACCGACCGCGCCACCGCGGGTCCCGCCCGCGCCACCACTCACAGCGCCCCCACGGCCACCACCCGCGGCACCGCCGACGACGGACCCACCGCCCGCGCCGCGGACCGCTGCACCGACGGCCAGGCCACCGACGCCGACGGCCGCGGCCCCGGCGAGCCCGCCGAGAACGCCTCCTCCGCCGCCCCCCGACGCGGCGGGGGCGGGCGCGAAGCCACCGACCGACCCTCCTACAGCGCCTCCGTGCACCGAGCCGCCGGGGACGACGCCGGCGATGGTGCCGTCGGCGACCGTGCCGGCTGTCACGTCCGAGCCGCCGAGGGTCGGCGGCTTGGACACAGGGCCGTTGTGCGAGCCGCCCGGGTCGGGCGAGAAGACAGGGGTCGAGCCGGCGGGAGAGCCGGGGCGCGGGCCGGAGTGCGCCGGGTCGCCGACGACCACGCCCTCGGCCCCGTTGCCGCCCGTCGCGGGCGCGCCGCCTCGGCCTCCGGCGGAACCACCGCCACCGGCCACGCCGCCGGCGCCACCTCCTCCGGCGACTCCACCGGCACCGCCGGCCCCGCCCGCGGCGCCACCCCCGGTGCCTCCGCTCGGCGTTTCGACCGTGTAGCGCTCACCCACCGCCCGGATGACGTCGGCCCGCTCCTGCGTGAGCCCGCTCTCGGCGGTCTGGAAGGCGCTCTGGGCCTGGGACTCGCGGGCGGCGATGGCGGCGTTGCGCGCGGCCACGGCCGAGTTGTAGGCGCTGGTCTCCTGCGCGTAGCGGACCGCCGCCGCTGCGGCGGCAGTGCCGTCGTCCCCGGCGGGGGCAGGCCCGGGAGCGGACGGTGCCGTCGGCTCGCCGGGCACGGGCGGCAGGGCGGCCATGTCGGACTTGGCCTTGGAGACCAGGGCCGCGGAGCTGTTCAGGCTCGCTGCCACGGTCCGCATGTCCGCGGCCTGGCGCTCCACCTGGCCGGCCATCAGGCCGAAGGACTCCTGCGCCGCCTGCGAGGCCTGGCCGTTCCACGACTCGGTGATGCGCCCCTGCGCGCGAGTGAGCGACGCGCGGACCTCGTCGAGCCCGGCGGCCATCGCGGTCCACTCGTCGGCGGCGCGGCCGATGGTGCCCGGGTCCCCCTCGGCGACTTCCTGCAGCTTGCGCTCGTTCGGCCCGGCCGGTGCGGACACGTCAGGCTCCTTCCGTGGATGCAGGAGCGCCACCGGGACGGCGGCGTCGGTAGAGCAGCGCGGCGACAGCTCCGCCGCCGGCGACGAGCGCGACGAGCACGACGGCGACTGCCGTGCCCGAGCCGCTCCCTGTCGAGCCGGACGAGGACGCGACCGCGGCCGTCGACGGGGCGTCCGCTGCGGACGAGGCGCCGGCGGCCGGGGCCTGCCCGGGCGAGGAAGCCGGGGGCGTGCCCGTGGCACTGGGCACGCCGACGGCCGCCGGTGTCGACGGACGCGGCGTCGCCGGCGCAGTGCCCGTCCAGCGTCGCGCCGGGGGCACCGAGCCGAAGAGCATGTCGTCGAGCAGCGGGTTGTCGTCGGGGTTCTCGCGCGGGTCCGCCTGGAGCATGTTCGTCAGCGAGACGATGCCGTAGCCGTAGTAGACGTCGTGCTTGAGCGGGCGGGTCGTGGTGTGCCGCACGAGGTGCTGCACGATCTGCGCGTTCGTGGCGTCGGGGTACTTGCTCTTCACCACCGCGAGCATCCCGGCGACGATCGCGGTGGCGGGCGAGGTGCCGGTGCCGAGGCCGTCGGAGGACCAGCGGCCGCGCTCGTCCATCGCCCCCGAGCCGATGTCCACCCCGGGCGCGGCGACCAGGACGTCCTTGGACTCGGCCGCCCCGTCCCACCAACGGCCCTTGCTGTCCACCGCGGTGACGGCGATGACGCCCTTCGCGTCGGCCGGTGCGCCGACGAAGCCCTCGGCCTTCCCGGTCAGCGCGTTGATCCGCTCGGTCACCGACGCGACCATGATCACGCCGCGGTCGGCGGCGTACTCGGCGGCGGCGTCCATGTTCTTGCTGTTGAAGGACATGCTGACGATGTCCGCACCGTCGTCGACGGCCTGGACGAGCGCTTTCGGGATGAGTTCGTGGTAGCTCTCGGCCTCGAGGGTCTCCAGGTCCGCGGCGTAGCAGCCGAACTCGCCCTTCTCCTGCTCCCGCGGGTCGAGGACGGGGTAGACGCGCAGCGTCGCTCCCGGCGCGACGCCGCGGATGCCGGAGCCGTCGGGGCGGGTGCCCTTGCCGTTGCCGACGAGCAGCGCGGCCATCGACGTGCCGTGGAAGACGCCTCTCCTGCCCTCGAGGAAGGCGGGGTAGGGCTTGTCCAGCGGGTCCTCGCAGTAGGAGCCGCCGTCCTCGAGGCGCTGGCCGCGCAGCTCGGGGATCGTCCGGTCCACTGGCGTGTCGAGCAGCGCGATCGTCACGCCGGAGCCGTCGGCCTCGCGCGTGTTCTGCGCGATCTTGAGCGCGGAGTACCACCAGTCGCCCTTGGTGTCGGCGGCCGCGGGCGCGCTGAGGGCGGGGCCGGCCGCGGGCAGCAGGGCGGCCGCGACGAGCGCGAGCACACCTGCGCCCCGGGCACGGGAGGCGGGGCCGCGCTCCCTCCGGGATGCGAGCAGGGCGAGCACGACGGGCTACTCGAACTCGCGGCCAGGCTGCGTCGACGGCACGGCCGGCGCGGGCTGAGCAGCAGGAGCCGGCGGGGGAGGCACGTCCTCGGCGCCGGCGAGGTCGTGCGCGCGGTCCGCGTCGATCGCGACGGAGTGGGAGCGCTCGCGCCAACGGAAGGCCGACAGGGCGTCGGAGACGTCGGCGTCGCGCGCCTCGTAGGTCGCGACGGTCGAGGTCAGCTGCTCGCGGAAGGCCTCGAGGTCGGCGATGACCTGCTCGACCGTCTCGCGGAAGATCTGGTGCGCGGTGCGGTGCGTCCCGGCGAGCGCCTCACCGGCAGCGGAGCGGCCGAACATCCCCGCGTCGACCGGCGTACCGCTGAACTGCGCGCCTTGCCCCTGCACCTCGTCCGTGGGGGTCGCCAACCCGTTCGCGATGGAGCGGACCTCCTCGAGAGTCAGCTCCACCACGCGGTTCACGGCACCGCCCGCGTCGCTCAGCACCGCCGTACTCCTTCGTCTGGGGCAGGGGCGGCCGCGGCTCCCTCAGGAGCCGCGGCCGCAGATGCACAACCGGGATGGACTACCAGCGGGCCTGGTTCTGGCTCTCCGCCGACTGGTAGTCGGAGTTGGACTGGCGCACCGCCGTGCCGACCTGCGCCAGCAGCGCCTGCATGTCGGTGATCGCGGCGGTCCACTCGGCCTTGGCGCGCTGGTAGCTCTCGCTCGCCGAGCCGGTCCAGTCGGCGCGCAGCGGGGCGAGCTCGCCGTCCAACTGGTCCAGCCGGGACTGGATCGAGCTGGCCTTGGCGGAGATGTCGGCGGCCGCGGTGTCGAGCGCCCCGAAGGTGACCTTGAGCTGTCCGGTCGTCACATTCACTCCTGAGGTGTCGGAAGGGGCGCTCAGCCGAGGCGGCCGGCGAGGCGGGAGAAGCTGGAGGCCTGCGTGTCGTCGGAGCTGTTGTAGGTGCTCTCCGACGCCTGCAGGTTGGCCTCGAACTCGTTCAGCGCGTTGATGATGCGGCGCGTGTCCTCGTCCCAGCGGGTCATGACGTTCTGGAACGCCGTCGAGCCGGACCCGACCCACGCCGAGCCGATGCCGGAGAGCTGGCCGCGCAGCGCCGAGAGCTGCTGGTCCAGATCCGAACGGGCCTCCGAGACGAGGCGGGCACCACGCGTGAGCGCCTGATCCTGCTTGCTGACCTCACCAGCCATCGAGCAACTCCTGTCTTCCGCCCCGGCCGGGGCGATCTGGGCGCACCGGCATCGACCGGAGCTTCTGGCAGCAGACGACCGGGATCTTTGGCCCGACGCCTGCGTCGCCAAACCCTAGCCCGGACGGATCACCCGATAGGTGGGGGACCTCCCGCCACCTATCCCGACAAACCCATCAGCTCACGAGGCCGCGCACCCACTCGATCCCGCCGGCCGCGATGACCGCCGCGGGCAGCACGAGCGCGACCGCAGCCCCGTCGAGCAGCTCCGCGGAGCGCGCCCAGCGCACCGAGCGCCACCCGCGGCCCAGCGCCACGGCGGCCAGCACCGTCGATGCGCCCACCGCGACGAGCACTGCCGTCGCGCCGGAGCGCTCGCGCGGCCCGAAGCCCGCGAGCAGGCTCGCCATGCACGCCGCGAAGGCCACAGCTCCCGCCGCCAGCAGCACAACCCGGGCTGTGCTCCCGGTCAGCGTCCGGGCCTGCAGCGGCAGCGCCGCGCAGACGCAGCCGGCCAGCGCGACCGAGCCCCAGCCGACCACGCCACCACCGCGCCCCGGCAGCAGCACGAGCAGGGCCACCAGGACGGCGAGCACCGCCGCGACGACCGCGGCGTCGAGCGTGCGCCGGCCGCTGCGTACGCGGTCGGCCACGTCCCCGGCCCGCAGCCGGGTGCGGCCCCGCCGGCGCCGGCCCGTCGTGGCCGCCCACACGCCGAGCGCGGTCCGGTCGGCGTCGAGCAGCGCGGAGTCCGGGACGTCTACGGCGAGCATCGGGAGCAGCCGCAGCGCGCACACCGCTCCCGCGCAGACCGCTGCCGCGACGGCCCGGCCGCTGGCCGAGGCGAGCAGGCCGCCGCCCGCGACGGCAGCGAGCAGGGCGCCCGCGACGAGCTCGACGCGCAGCCCCTCGCGCGCCGAGGACGTGCCGGCCGGCGCCGGCAGCGCGAGGAGGACGGCGGCCAGCGCGGCGCCGACGACGCCCGCTCCCGTCGCTGCGAGCAGGCCCTCCCCCGCCCGTTCGGGGCCGAGCAGCAGCGCGGCCGTGGCGATGGCGCCGACCGGCGGGGCGAGCAGCCGGGCCGCGTCGCCCCAGCGGCCCGCGGGCGCCACGACCGAGAGCAGCGCGACGAGCAGCACGACCGGCGCTGCCCAGGCGGCGTCGACGGCGAGGGCCCCGGCGCCCGCCAGGCTGGCCGCGGCGACCCCGAGCAGCCACGCCCTCGACAGCGCGCCGCCGCCTCCCTGGCGCGCAGCCCTTGCCATGGACGCCGACTGGGCCGCCGCCTGCCGCCGCCCCCGGCGGGACCCCTCGGGCGCCCGCGCGGCCAGCACGAGCAGCACGTCCCCGTCCTCGACGCCCTGGTGCGCCGCGGGAGCCGCGGTGTCGAACGGAGTGCCGCTGCGCGACACGACGCGTACGTCGTCGCCGGGCGGCACACCGAGGCGTACGCGCACGTCGGGGCCGAGCAGCGCGGCGAGCGGGACGTCCGCGCCGGCCGCGACGTCGACCGAGCCGGACGGGCTGCGCAGGGTCAGCCGTACGACGGAAGTGGCCGTGCTGGTCACCCGATCGGACCTCCTGATCCCGGGCCCTGGTCTGGGCGGCCTCCTACTATGCGCGATGTACGGCATGGGGTGGGTCGCGGCTTCCCCCGCAACCCGGCAGTCCGGCGGAGGAGAGCAAGCGTGGCCACCACCCTGCGCAGAGGGCCCCGGCTCGACGGCCCCCAGGCGCCCGTGGGCGAGATCGTCCTGACCGCCCCGCCGGAGATCGCCCCGCACGAGGGCAGCGGCGCGATCCTCATGACCGCGCTGCCCATGCTCGCGAGCGTCGGGTCGATCGTCTTCGTCGCGACGAGCCAGCCGGGCCCGCGCGGGCTCATCGCGGCCGGGATGTTCCTGCTGGCCTCCCTCGGCTTCGTCGTCGTCATGGTGTTCCGGCAGCGCTCGGCGCGGCAGGTCAAGACGACGTCGCAGCGCCGCGAGTACCTCCGCTACCTCGCCCAGGTCCGCGAGACCGCCCGGGAGGCGGCGCGGATGCAGCGGGAGGCCCGCCTCTGGGAGCACCCGGACCCCGCCCACCTGCCGGCGCTCGCGGAGGAGCGCACGCGGGTGTGGGAGCGCACCGCCGAGGACGCGGACTTCCTGCACGTGCGCTACGGCGTCGCGCCGCAAGCCCTCTCGCTGGACCTCGTGCCTCCTGAGTCGGCGCCCATCGACCTGCTCGACCCCGTGTCCGCGTCGGCGCTGCACCGGCTGCTCGTCACGCACCGCGTGCAGGACGACCTGCCGGCGGCGGTGGACGTACGCGCCTTCTCCCGGATCGAGGTGACCGGCGAGAGCGCCGAGCGCGCCCGCGCCCTCGTGCGCTCGCTGCTCGCCTCCGCCGCGGCGTTCCACTCGCCCGACGACCTGCGCATCGCGGTGCTCTGCTCGCCGCAGGCGCTGCCGGACTGGGAGTGGCTCAAGTGGCTGCCGCACGCCGGCAGCCCGACCGAGCACGACGACGCCGGCCCCGCACGCATGGTCTCGACGGACTTCGACGCGCTCCTGCCGCTGCTGCCGGACGACCTCGCCGACCGTCCCCGCTTCGGCCGCACGGCGGACGACCGGCCGCTGCCGCACGTGCTCTTCGTCCTCGACGGCACCGACGTGCCGCCCGGCAACCCCGTCATCACGCCCGACGGCGTGCTCGGCGTGACGGTGCTCGACCTGCCCGAGACGTGGGACGAGCTGAGCGATGCCGGGTGGCTGCGGCTCCACCTCGACGGCACCGTGCGCGCGGACGGGCGCGCGGGGCTGCAGGTGCTGCGGGTGCGCGAGGACGTGGGCGTGGCCTCCGGCGACCAGGCCGCCGCGCCGGTGGCCGAGGCCCTCGCCCGGCGGCTGGCACCGCTGCACGCCGGCAGCGGCCCCGTACGCACGGACAGCCTCTCGACCTCCTCGGACCTGCTGGCCCTGCTGGGACTGGAGGACCTGCCCTCGCTCGACGTCGAGGCGGCCTGGCGGTCGCGGCCGCAGCGCGACCGGCTCCGCGTGCCGATCGGCATCGGTGCCGACGGGAGCCCGGTCAACCTCGACATCAAGGAGGCCGCGCAGCAGGGCATGGGCCCGCACGGCCTCGTCGTCGGCGCGACCGGCTCGGGCAAGTCGGAGCTGCTGCGCACGCTCGTCCTCGGGCTCACCCTGACCCACAGCCCGGACCAGCTCAACCTCGTGCTCGTCGACTTCAAGGGCGGTGCGACCTTCGCGGGCATGGCCGACCTCCCGCACGTGTCGGCCGTCATCACCAACCTGGAGCAGGAGCTCACGCTCGTCGACCGCATGCAGGACGCGCTGACCGGCGAGATGGTCCGCCGCCAGCAGCTGCTGCGCAGCGCGGGCAACTACGTCTCCCTGCGCGACTACGACCGGGCGCGCGCCGCCGGGGAGCCGCTCGAGCCGCTGCCCAGCCTCTTCGTCGTGGTCGACGAGTTCTCCGAGCTGCTGACCGCCAAGCCGGAGTTCCTCGAGCTCTTCCTGGCGATCGGCCGGCTCGGCCGATCGCTCGGCCTGCACCTGCTGCTGGCCAGCCAGCGGCTGGAGGAGGGCCGGCTGCGCGGGCTCGACACGCACCTGTCCTACCGGATCGGCCTGCGCACCTTCTCGGCCGCGGAGTCCCGGACCGTGCTCGGCGTCCCCGACGCCTACGAGCTGCCCTCGGCACCCGGCCTCGGCTTCCTCAAGCCGGACCAGTCGACGCTGCTGCGCTTCAAGGCGGCGTACGTCTCCGGCCCGCCGCGCACGGACGTCCGCGTCGCGTCTCCCACGTCGACCGCTGCGGTCGAGGTGCTGCCGTTCACGCTGGCGCCCGTACAGCGCGCCGAGCTCGACCCGGCCGCACCGGCCGAAGCCGTCGAGACCGCTGCGGCGCAGGCGAACGAGGACCGCTCGGTGCTCGAGCTCGCGGTGGACCGGCTCGCCGGCAGGGGGCCGCAGGCGCACCAGGTCTGGCTGCCGCCGCTCGAGGCGAGCACCGGGCTCGACGCGCTGATCCCGGACCTCGTCGTCGACGACCGGCTCGGCCTGGTCAGCCCGTCCTGGCGCGCAGCCGGCAGCCTGAGCATCCCGGTCGGCACCGTGGACAAGCCGCTGGACCAGCGCCGCGAGACGCTCGTGCTGGACCTCGCTGGCGCAGCGGGCCACGTGGCCGTCGTCGGAGCGCCGCGCAGCGGCAAGAGCGCCCTCGCGCGCACCGTCGTCACCGCACTCGCGCTGACCCGCACGCCACAGGAAGTGCAGTTCTACGTTCTCGACTTCGGTGGCGGCACTTTCTCCGGCCTGGAGGGCCTTCCGCACCTCTCAGGGGTGGCGACGCGCGGCGAGCCCGATGTCGTACGCCGGGTGGTCGCCGAGGTGCAGGGCATCGTCTCGGCACGCGAAGCGTACTTCCGGTCCGCCGGCATCGACTCGATCGAGGCCTACCGGTCGCGGCGGGCGTCGGGGCTCGCGGACGACGGCTACGGCGACGTCTTCCTCGTCGTCGACGGCTGGAGCACTCTGCGCGCGGAGTTCGAGGAGCTCGAGGCGGAGCTGCAGTACCTCGCCCAGCGCGGTCTGACGTACGGCGTGCACCTCGTCGCGACGGCGACCCGCTGGACCGACTTCCGCACCGCCGTGCGCGACCTGCTCGGCACGCGCCTGGAGCTGCGGCTCGGCGACCCGCTGGAGTCCGAGGTCGACCGCAAGGTGGCGCAGAACGTCCCCGTCGGCCGCCCCGGGCGCGGCCTGCTGCCCGGCAAGCACCACTTCCTCGCCGCGCTCCCCCGGGTCGACGGATCGGCCGACCCCGCGACCCTCGCGGACGGCGTCGCCGCGCTGGTCAAGGAGTCCCGCGACGCGTGGCGCGGGCCGCAGGGGCCGCGCCTGCGGCTGCTGCCCACGTCGATCGCGCTCGAGGACGTCCGCGCCGCGACGCCCGCGCTCGGCCGCGAGCTCGTCGTCGGCGTGGACGAACGGGCACTCGCCCCGGTCACGCTGGACGTCGACTCCGAGCCGCACCTGCTGGTCTTCGGCGACTCCGGCTCGGGCAAGTCCGCCGCGCTGCGCGGCTACCTGCGCGAGGTCATGCGCAGCCGCACGGAGCAGGAGGCGCAGGTCGTCGTCGTCGACTACCGGCGCGCGCTGCTCGGCGAGGTGCCACCCGAGCGGCTCGTCGACTACCTGACCAGCCGCCCGCAGGCCGAGCCCGCCCTCGCGGAGCTGGCGGCGTACCTGCGCGGGCGGATCCCCGGGCCGGACGTCACGCCCGAGCAGCTGCGCCGCCGGAGTTGGTGGACCGGCGCGGACGTCTTCGTGGTCGTCGACGACTACGACCTCGTCGCCACCTCATCGGGCCCGTCGCCGCTCCAGCCGCTCGTCGAGCTGCTCCCCCAGGCCCGCGAGATCGGCCTGCACGTCGTCGTCGCCCGTCGCAGCGGCGGCGCCTCGCGCGCGCTGTTCGAGCCGGTCATTCAGACCATGCGCGACCTGTCGATGCCGGCGCTGCTGCTGTCGGGCAGCCCTGACGAGGGGCCGCTGGTCGGGAACGTACGCCCCCGGCCCGCCGACCCCGGGCGGGCGCAGCTGGTCACGCGGAGCCGGGGCAAGGAGGTCGTGCAGCTTGCCTGGTCCGCTCCGCTGGACTGACCGCTGCCGGCATCCCGAGGGCGACGCGCTGCGGCTCCTCGGCGACGACGGCCCGTCGCCGGTCCGTCCCCGAGCACTGCGGCGGGCGGTGCCGGCGCTGAGCGCGCTCGCGCTGCTGGCCGCCGGCTGCGCGACCGAGGACGGCGACGTCTCCGGCGCTGGCCCGACGCCGACCGTTCCGCTGGAGTCGCCGCTGCAGGCCATGCTGCTCGACCCCGAGGACCTGCTGCCGGGGTGGTTCCTCGAGGACATGCCGCCCGTGCCGGACGCTGCCGCGTCCCCGGCCTCCGACGTGCCGCGCCTCGACGGCGCGTGCAGCGATGCCTCCGCAGCCCTGCAGACGATGCCGCCGGCGCCGGTGCCCGCGGACGCGTACGCATCGCGGCTGCTGATGACCGGCGGCGGCGCGCTGCCGATGACCAACACGGTCGTGCAACTGGAGGACGAGGCCGCCGCCGACGCGCTGATCGAGCAGGTGGCGGCGCTTCCGTCCCGGTGCGCGCGGTTCGAGGAGGAGATGAGCTTCGGCGGGCCGGTCACGATGCGCGGAGTCGCGGGCGGTGACGGGCTGGGCGACGGGAGCGCCGTCGTCTCGGTCTCCCAGGATCTCCGCCCTGCCCGCTGCGCGCCCCACGTCCCCGACGAGCGGTTCTTCGCCTACACCCGGCTCGGCTCGGCGGTGCTCGTCCTCGAGGGGTACGCCCCCGTGGCCGACGTCCTGACCCTTGTGGCGCGCAACGTCGAGCGCGCCCGGGCCGGGGAGCGAGGGGCGGCCCATCCTCCGGAGCCGCCGCAGGGCGGGTGGCTCGAGGTGTGCGAAGCGGACCTCGGCTGAGCATCCGGGCCGCAGGGTCGTCACCACGACCCTGGGACCCGGATGCTCACGACGCGTGCCACGTCCAGCGCCTGCTCGGCGTGGACGTCGACGCCGCTGACGCCGTCCTCGGCATGCAGTGGCGGCGGCTCGCCGTGGGCAGCCGGCGCCGGATACGCACGGAGCTGGAGGAGTGCCGGCTCGAGCGCCGCCGGCTGCCGGGCTGAGCCACCACCAGGACCCGTGCACCGTGCAGCGGGATCCCCAACGCGTCCCGAGTCAGCGCGCCCGGTAGCGCGCGTAGACCAGCCCGCTGCTGAAGGAGCGCTGCTCGACCAGCGCGAGGTCGAGGCGGACGCCGTCGGGGAAGAAGCGCTTCCCGCCGCCCACCACGCTCGTCGTGATGAACAGGTGGTACTCGTCCAAGAGCCCGGCCGCGATCGCCTGGGCGGCGAGGTTCGGGCCGTCGACGGTGAGGTCGGCGTCGGCCTCTGCCTTGAGCCGGCGCACCGCGTCCGGGTCGAACGAGCGCTCGATCCGCGTCTTCGCGCTCGACACCTCCTCCAAGGTGGTGGAATACACGACCTTCTCCGCCGCCTGCCAGTCCTTGGCGTACTGCAGGATGTGCGGCGGCTGGTCGGGCTCGTCGTGCGCGGTCTCCCAATAGAGCATGGTGTCGTACATCCGCCGGCCGTAGAGGTACGTCCCGACGGGGCGGAAGAGGTCGTTGACGAAGGTGTGCACCTCCTCGACCTCGGCCCCGACGCCGAGGCCGCCCTCCGCCGCTTCGGCGTAGCCGTCGAGCGAGGTGAACATCGAGTAGATGAGCTTGGCCATCCGTCCCCTCCGGGGCGAGAGCAGGCGGTCGTGCAGGCTTCCTACCGGATCTGACGTCCGCCCGACTCCGAACTCATCGGGGGCGCAGGGGCCCCTGAACGACACGAGGGGTCGGAGCATGGAGGGCCCTTCGGCGTACGCCGGTCAGCGCGAGCGGAAGCGGTCACCGACCGCTTGGGCCGGCAGGGCCAGCACCGCGCCACCGACGGTCGCGCCGATGAGGATCATGAACGCGCCGACACCCCAGAGCCCGGTCTCGTCCGAGCTCGCCGGGATCGACCACGCCACCGTGAACGCGAGCGGCATGACCGCGACTGCCACCACGCCGTACCCGAGCAGACCCGCGGCGACGGCGGTGCCGGCGAGGGTCAGCACGCAGCCCACGACCTGCCACGACTCGTACGGGCCGCTCGTCTGCCCGGTGACGGGGTCGGTCTGGTACTCCGAGTCCCAGCCGAGCCAGCCCCAGTAGGCGGCGAAGCAGGCGGCGACGAGGACGACGGCCACGGGCAGGCGGCGGGCGAGGCTTCCGTTGTCTGTCATGTGCCCCAGCTTGCGTCCCAGCCCCCTGGCGGCGCGTGAGCCCGCGTACTCAACAGGCCCCCGGGACTACTGCGTACGCACCAGGCCACGCGCGCGACGTGTTCGAGCGCACCAGCAGGAGTCAGTGGCCGCGGACGATGCCGGCCGGGCGGTGGTGGACGAGGCTCGTCACCACGGAGCTCCGCGGGCTTCCCCTCTCCTCATCCGGCCCTGCGCCGGCCATTCCTCTGACTCGTCTGGGGCGATGAACTGTGGCGACGACTCTCTATCGGATCGGGCGGTTGGCCTTCCGGCGGCGGCGGCTCGTGGGCGGGCTGTGGCTGACGGCGGTGGTGCTCGCCGCACTTGCCGCCGCCATGGCGCCGTCCGCGCAGGAAGAGGACCTCTCGATGCCCGGCACCGAGTCACAGCAGGCGTTCGACCTGCTGGACGAGCGGTTCCCCGAGGCCGACGCGCGGGGTGCGGAGGCGCGGCTGGTCTTCCAGGCCCCTCCGGGGCAGCGGGTGACCGCCGACGGCTCCCGGGCGGCGGTCGCGGAGGCGCTCGCGGCGGTGCAGGCGGGCGGCCAGGTCGCGTCGGTCAGCGAGCCGTACGCCGACGGCGCGGTCAGCGCGGACGGGACCATCGCGTACGCCACCGTCACGTACACCACCGGGGTGTTGGACCTGTCGCCGACGACGAAGCAGGCCCTCGAGGACGCCGCGTCAGAGGCCCGCGACACGGGGCTGGCCGTCGAGATCGGCGGCTCCGCGCTGGACAGCGAGGTCTCGCCGGGAGGCACGACCGAGCTCGTCGGCGTGGCCGTGGCGGCGGTGGTCCTGGTCCTCACCCTCGGCTCGCTGGCTGCGGCCGGGCTGTCGCTGCTGACGGCGTTCTCCGGGGTGGCGATCGCCTTCGGGGTGGTCGCCGCGCTGGCCGAGGCGCTGGGCCTCACGTCGACGGTGGCGATCCTGGCGCTGATGCTGGGGCTCGCCGTGGGGATCGACTACGCGCTCTTCATCACGTCGAGATACCGGGACGAGCGTGCCGAGGGCCACGACGCGGAGGAGGCTGCCGGCCGCGCCGTCGGCACCGCCGGGTCCGCCGTCGTCTTCGCGGGTGCCACCGTCATGATCGCCCTGGCCGGGCTGGCGGTCGTCGGGATACCCGAGCTCACGAAGATGGGCCTCGGTGGGGCGGGGGCCGTGGCCCTGGCCGTCCTCGTCGCGCTCACGCTGGTCCCCGCGCTCCTCGGTGCCTTCGGCCGGCGGGTCCTGTCGCGTACGGCCCGCAAGGCCGAGCGTCGAGGGGGCTGCGACACGGCAGGCCGGCCCACGCTCGGCGTCCGCTGGGCGCGGCTCGTGCTGCGCCGCCCGGCCGCGGTTCTGCTGGTCGCGGGGCTGGGCGTCGGAGCCGTCGCCGCCCCGGCGCTCAGCCTGGAGCTCGGCCTGCCGGGCGAGGAGTCGATGCCGGAGGAGACCACGCAGCGGCGCGCCTACGACCTGCTCTCCACGGGCTTCGGCCCAGGGTTCAACGGCCCGCTCACGGTCGTCGTGGACGCAGCGGCCTCCGCGGACGGCCGGGCGGCGGCGGGCCGCGTGGCCGAGACGCTCCGGGCGCTGGACGGTGTCGCGTCGGTCGGCGAGCCGGTGCTCGACCAGGCCGGGGGGACCGCCGTCCTCACCGCCATCCCGACGACGTCGCCGACCAGCGTGGAGACCAAGGAGCTGGTGCAGGAGATCCGCGGCGTCGTCCCGGACGTGGAGGCCGAGACCGGGGCCGAGGTCTTCGTGACCGGCACCACAGCGCTCAACATCGACATCTCCCGGGCGATGACCGAAGCGCTCGTCCCCTATCTGACCGTCGTGATCGGGCTCGCCGTGCTGTTGCTGACGGTCGTCTTCCGCTCTCTCCTCGTCCCACTGAAGGCAGCACTCGGCTTCTTGCTTTCGGTCGGGGCGGCGTTCGGCGTCCTCGTCGCCGTCTTCCAATGGGGCTGGGGCGCGGACCTGCTCGGCATCGAGCAGACCGGGCCCGTCATGTCGCTGATGCCGATCCTGATCATCGGGATCGTCTTCGGGCTGGCCATGGACTACGAGGTCTTCCTCTTCACCCGCGTGCGCGAGGCGTACGTCCACGGCGCGACACCCGAGGAGGCGATGGTCGCGGGCTTCCGGCACAGCGCGCGGGTGGTGGCCGCGGCAGCGGTCATCATGGTGAGCGTCTTCGCCGGGTTCGTCGGCGTGCACAGCCCGACGATCCAGACGATGGGCCTGGGCCTGGCGTCCGCCGTGGCGTTCGACGCCTTCGTGGTCCGCATGGCGATCGCGCCGGCGGTGCTCGCGCTTCTCGGGCACCGTGCCTGGTGGCTTCCTCGTATTCTCCAGCGTGTGCTGCCGAACGTGGACATCGAGGGCCAGGCACTGAGCCGGCACGTCCGCGTCCCGTCGACCGAGGCGCCCGTGCGGGCCTCCGTCGGCTAGCGCGGCCGACGTGACCAGCACCGGCGGCTCCCTCCCGCTCCCGCGCGCGTCGTGGTGGCGGGAGGGGGCGGTCGTGGCGACGGCCTTCGTCCTGTGCCTGCTCGGCGGGGTGCTGCAGGTCGACGACACGGTGTCCGCCCCGCCGGCCGCGGCGTACGTGCTCGGGCTGGCCTCCAGCGCCGCGCTGCCACTGCGGCACCGGGCACCGCTCGTCGCCGTCGCCGCCACGACGGCCTGCGGGCTGCTGGTCGCCCCGCTCGGCCTGCTGCTGACCCCGCTCATCGTGGCTCCCGCCGTGATCGCGGCGTACGCGCTCGCCGTCCGCAGCGACCGGCGCGTGGCGGCCCTGGCGCTGCTCGCCGCGGCAGCGCTGCTCGTCGCCTCCACCGCTGTGTTCGGCAACCTGTCCTGGCAGGACGGGAGCAGGCTGGTCATCGTGGCCGCCTTCCCGCTGGTGGCCGGCGTGCTGGGCCATGCGACGCAGAACCGGCGGGCCTACCTGGCCGCCGTGGAGGAGCGGGCGCGCCGGGCCGAGCTCGGCCGGGACCTCGAGGCCCGCCGGCGGGTGGCCGAGGAGCGCGTCCGCATCGCCCGCGAGCTGCACGACCTCGTGGCGCACCAGATCACCCTGGCCAACGCGCAGGCGATGGTCGCCGCCCGTGTCTTCGACAGCCGCCCGGAGCAGAGCCGACGCAGCCTGGACGACCTCGTCGAGACCACCGCCAACGCGCTCGACGACCTGCGGGCCACCGTGGGCCTGCTGCGCGAGACCGGGGGCCCCGCCGAGCCGGCGGAGCCGGCGCCCGGGCTGTCGCGGCTGCCGGCACTGCTCGAGTCCTTCCGCCGCGCCGGCCTGGAGGTGTCCGTGCACCAGGAGGGCGCCGCCCGGCCGCTCCCGCCCGGCACTGACCTGACGGCGTACCGGATCGTCCAGGAGGCCCTGACGAACGTGGCCAAGCACGCCGGCGGCGGGAGCGCCCGGGTCCGGCTGGCCTGGAGCCGCGACCGCGTCACGGTCACCGTCACCGACGACGGCCCGGGCACCGGTACGCTCCCGCCCCTCGCCGCGGCGAAGGCGGCCCCCGCGGCGACGGACCGCCCGCCGGGCTACGGGCTCATCGGGATGCGGGAGCGTGCGGCCGCCGTCGGCGGGCGCCTCACCGCGGGCCGGCGCCCCGAAGGCGGCTTCCGCGTCTCCACCGACCTGCCGCTACCGCCCTCCGGCGGGCCGGTCCGCGCAGGCGAGGCCCGGCCGGACGGGACGGCAGCGAACGGGACGGCCCCATGACGCTCCGGGTGCTCCTCGCCGACGACCAGGCCCTGCTGCGTGGCGCCTTCCGGACGCTCCTCGAGACCGCGGAGGACATCACGGTGGTCGGCGAGGCCGCGGACGGCCGGGACGCGGTGCGGATGACCCGCGCCCTGCGCCCGGACGTGGTCGTCATGGACATCCGCATGCCCGACGTCGACGGCGTCGCCGCCACCGCGCAGATCTGCGCGGACCCCGAGCTGTCGGCCACCCGGGTCCTCGTGCTCACGACCTACGAGACCGACGAGTACGTCGCGCAGGCGCTGCGGGCGGGGGCCAGCGGCTTCGTCGGCAAGGGCATCGGCACCGACGACCTGCTGGACGCCGTCAGGACCGTCGCCGCCGGCGACACGCTGCTGTCCCCGGCCGCGACCCGCGCGCTGGTCGCCCGCTTCCTGGCCGCGCCCGAGGCCGGGCCGCCGAGCGACAGCGCCCAGCTCGACGTCCTCACCGCGCGCGAGCGCGAGATGGTGGCGCTGGTGGCCACGGGCTTGTCCAACCAGGAGATCGCGGAGCGGACGTACCTCAGCCCGTTCACGGTCCGCGCCCACGTGCAACGGGCGATGACGAAGCTGCAGGCGCGCGACCGGGCGCAGCTGGTGGTCATCGCCTACCGGACGGGCCTCGTCCGCGCCGACCAGCCCTGAGCCGCCCGCGCCGTCAACCGGCGGCGGGCTTGGCCGTCGTCGCAGGCACGTCGAACCACTGCCGCAGGCGTGGAACCCGGCGCAGGACGAGCTGGTCGAGCAGCAGGGCGGCGACGAGCGTGATGCCGAACATCGGCAGCGTGACCGCGAGGACGCCGACGAGGACCGCCAGCAGCGGCGCCTTGGCCAGCGGCATGCGCCCGCGGGGAGCGCCGACCGAGCCCTTCCCGCGCGGCCGGCGTCGCCACCACATCAGCGGTCCGGTGACGCACATGAAGATGACGCCGAGGCAGAACAGCAGGCTCGCCCAGAAGTTCACCAGCCCGAGGCTGCGGCCCTCGTGCAGCGCGATGCCCTCGGCGACCACCTTCGCCGGTGCCGGGTAGTCGGCATAGCCGTACGTGCTGACGACCTGGCCGCCGTACTGGTCGACGTGCACGGTCCGCTCCTTGCCCGGATCGTCGAACGCGTAGCCGACCACCGAGAACACGCCGGACTCGTCCGCGGGCAGGGCGACCGTCATGGGCGAGGACAGCCCGCTGCGCTGCCCGACCTCGACCGCGGTGTCGAGGTTCGCCACCGACACCTCGTCCCCCTCCGCGGGAGCGGTCGAGCGCGGGACGTCGGACTTCTGCAGGCCCCACGGAACGGCGTGGCTGTGCGGCAGCGACTCGTCGAGGGTGGACGTCGGGTTCGACAGCGCGCCGTGGTCCTCCGCCCACAACGAGGTTCCCTGGTTGCTCAGCCCCTCCTGCACCTTCGCGCCCCAGAACCCGGTCCACGGCAGGCCGGAGACCACCAGCAGGAGCAGCCCGACCCCGAGCACCGCGCCCGTCATGCCGTGACGGGAGCGGAGCGCGGCACCGGCCGCCTTCGACGCCCGCCGACGTGCGCGGGCGGCTCGCCCCTTGAAGAACAGGTAGTAGCCGGTGATGGCCATGACGATCGCCCAGCACGCGCCGATCTCGAGGACCCTGTCCCCGAAGGTCCCGGCCATGATGTCGGCGTGCAGGCGGACCGCGATGCCGGACAGCGTGGTGTCCGGGTCGAGGTCGCCGAGCACCTGCGCGTCCCAGGGGTCGACGAACACGTCGCGCCCCGCGCCGTCGGCCGTCTCGATGGAGAAGACCGTCGACCGGCCCTCCTCCCGCGGCTCCGCCATCGAGATGACTGTCGCGTCGGGGTAGGCGCGCTCGACCGCGGAGAGCTGCGCGGCGTAGGGCTGCTGAAGCGGGTCGGTCACGCCGGCGGGGGCTGACACCTTCATCAGGTCGCTGTGCAGCAACGGCTCGGTCTCGAAGCGCAGCAGGTAGATCAGCCCCGTGACCGACAGCAGGAAGACCACGGGGATGACGAGGAAGCTGGCGTAGAAGTGCCAGCGCCAGAAGGCCCGGAACAGGCCGTTGCCCCGCGACGAGCGCGGCGCGCGCCGTTGCTCGGACGGCCCGGCGGGCGGATCGGCAAGCAGGGTCACGGGACGCTCCGACGTCGGTCGCTAGGTTCAGCGAAGGCAGCTTCGGTCGACGGAGCGGGCCCACGTCTGCCTCTCCACCGCGGCTTCCCGGCGGTGGTGGCCGTGCGGCTCCTCTCCTGTCCCGGTAGTCGGGCCCGCGGCCCGGATAGTTCCCGCACAGGCGGCTCACCTGGCGGCGCCCTGGTCGAAGCGGTTGCGACGCAGTGCCCCGGGGGAATCCACTCGAGAACGAGAGACACCGTCAGCGCACACCGAAAGGGGAACGTCGGCGCGTCCTGCTCCTGGGGCAGTTGCTGCGGCGTCAGTCGAGCAGGCTGCCCGCACCCCCGGCCGCGCCGGCGCCGCCGACGAGCGCCGAGAGGCTCCCCGTCAGCTTCGCCAGCGGCGCGTGCTCAAGCGTCCCGCCCGCGCGCAGGAACGTCGCCTGCTCGCGCAGCAGCCGCGCGGCGGCGCCCGCCCCGGTCGCCGGCGCCCCTGCCACGGCCGCGGCCAGAGCCTCCAGCTGCTCCGGCGGTCGCGCCCCGTTGACGTACGCCGTGTGCACCTGCAGCGGCAGCGTGACCCCGCGCCCCCCGGCCGCCGGCTTGACGCGCAGCACCGCCGAGCCGCCGCGGTTGCCGGTCACGTCGACCGAGCGGGCCGACGCGAGGTCGATGCGACGGGTGAAGAGGCCCAGCCGGCGCTCGACCAGCACCGAGCCCTCCAACCAGCGGCGCCGCCAGGCGATGACCAGCACGAGCACGGTCAGCAGCGGCGCGACGACGGTGAACGGCCGGTTCTCGGGCGAGGTGAACCACAGCACGGCGACGACCGCCCACGGCAGCAGGACGGCCAGCCCGACGAGGAGCCGCTGCGTGCGCGCCTCGACGTCGGGCAGCGGGACCACGGTCATCGCGCGGTGCTGCCGACCAGCTCGGCGACCGCGGCGCGCACGTCCTCCGGCGCGACCGGCCGGATCACGACGGGTGCGCGCGAGCCGGCGGTGACTCGGGACGACCAGGTCCCGGCCGGCCCGCTGAAGACGCCGAGCAGGTCCGCCGCGCCGCCGTCGCCGGCGGCCCGCACGACGAGGTCGGCACGCAGCATCGAGGCCCCCAGGGCCGCCAGCAGCTCGTCCGGCGGGGTCGGGTCGTCGTCGGCCGACACGAGCTGGACGACCTCCTCACCGGCACCGGGCGTGGCCTCGGGGTGCAGCACCCAGCCGGCGACGTGCTCCGTGAGCGCCGCGGCGTCGAGGAGTGCGAGGCGGTGCAGCCCGGTCGGAGTGACCTCCTCGAGGAGCACGACGTCCTCGACGACGTGCGCGTAGCGGTACTCCTGGCCCAGCGCGGTCGTCAGCGCGCAGCACACGACGGCCGAGGCGCCCGCTCGCAGTGTGAGGACGCGGGCCAGCTCCTCCGGCATCCGCACCGGGTACGCCGCCACGTCCTCACCCGTCGTGCGCGCCTCGCGCTCGGCGTCGAGCACCTGCTGCGGCGTCGGCGCCTCGAGCAGCCCGCGCGCGACGAGGCTGCGATAGGCCGTGCGCGTCGCGGTCAGCCGCTCGTCCGGCTCGAGGGTGCCGAGGTAGGGCAGCACGACCGGGCCCTCGGTCGTCGCGAGGACGGCGACCTCCTCGTCGGTGAGGTCGAGGACGGGGACGGGAGCCACGGGTCGGGCCTCCTAGAAGATCGAGGGGAGCGGCAGGGCGGACAGGCCGTTGCGGATCGTGCTGCCGACCGACTCGGCGGCGTCGCCGATCGCCTCGCCGGCGTCGGAGAGCCGGTCGCCGGCCCAGTCGCGGGCCTCGCCGAGGGCGTGCCCGGCGTCGGAGATGCGGTCGCCGGCCCAGTCGGCCGCCTTGCCGGCGAAGTCGGTGATGTCGTCCCAGTGGTCGTAGACGTAGTTGCCGAGCGACCAGGCGCCGTACGCCAGCACCGCGGCGCCGCCGATCGCCAGGCCGACCGGGTTGCTCGCCAGCAGCACGGTGGCCGCACCGGCGGCGCCGGCGAGCCCGAAGCCGCGCGTGGCCCAGCCCCGGGCGCCGTCGTAGCCGCCGCCGGTCACGGCGTCCATCGCGCCCGTGACGATCGTCAGCGGCAGGAACGCCTTGCCCATCACCCGGCCGGCGTTGCCCAGGAACCCCAGCGGCTTGCCGTTGCGGAACACCGAGAGCGCGCTGCCGGCCTCGGCGGAGAGCGACTGGAAGCGCAGGAAGGCGGCGGCGTCGGCGGCGGTCGCGCCGGCGCTGGTCATGAAGCGGAGGGCGCCGGTGGAGGCGATGGCCGCCTGCACGCTGCGGGTGAGGAACTGGGTGA
>NZ_JAANNP010000011.1:0-383 GCF_011250635.1 Motilibacter deserti | reverse complement strand
CGACCTTCTCGCGCAGCCCCTGCGGCACCTGCACGGCGGCGAGCGCCTCGGCCGTCGCCGTGTCCGCGGCGGCCGCCTCGGTCAGCGCGCCCGAGACGGCGTCCGCGATGCCCTGCGCCTCGGCCTCGACCCGGGCGACGCTCGCGTCGTACGTCCGCTGGGCCGCCTCGGCGGCGCCGGGCTCCGTTCCATACATGACCGGGGGCACCGGGGGCGGGGTGACAGAGCCGTCGCCGCCGACGGTGAAGCCGCGCAGCCGCGCGTCGTTGACCAGGCCGAGCAAGGTCGTGCGCGCGCCGCCCATGCTCGTGGCCCCGCCGCGCAGGGCGTCGCGCGCCGCACGCACGGCGGCGGCGAGCTCGCGGGCGTCGCGGGTGTCGCTG
>NZ_JAANNP010000258.1 GCF_011250635.1 Motilibacter deserti | reverse complement strand
CGCAAGCCGAGCAGCGCCTGGACCAGCTCGCCCCCGACGTCATGGCCCGCTACCGCCAGCGCCTCGCCAAAGGGCAGGTGGCCGACGCCACGGGGCGGCGCGACGTTCACGCGGACGCGATGCACCCGCTGCGCGCGGAGCTGCGCGCGGCAGCGGCCGGCGTGCCGTCAGCCCCGACCCGCGCCGCGCTGCTCGCCGAGCAGCGGCTCGTCGACGTCATCGCAACCAAGATGTACAACCCGGACCGGGCCGAGACCCGCCGGGGCGAAGCCATCGCCGCCGCCGCCGACGCGGAGGAGGCGCGCCGGGCGGGCATGACCCGCGACGAGCGGGCCGTCGAAGACCTGACTCGCCGGCTCGCCCCGCTGGCCGAGATGGGCACCGGCCAAGCGCTGCAGATGTGGGACTACGCCCGGAAGCTTCCGCCGGACACCGCCCGCCCCCACCTGCAGCAGATCGAGAGCCGCCTGGACCAGCTCGCCCCCGACGTCGTGGACAGGTACCGGCAGCGGCTGGCCGCAGCGCCCGGCCCGGACGCCGACTCCCCGCTGCGCGACCAGCACGGTGAGGCCATGCACCCGCTGCGCGCCGAGCTGCGCGCTGCGGCGGCCGTGCGCCCGGCGGAGCCCGCGCGGGCCGTGAAGCGGGATGCTGCTGCCACTGCCGCCGCGCTGGCTGCCGCGGACACGGCGGCAGACACCGCGGCCGCACACCAGGGCCGGGCCAACGCCGAGTCCCTGGCCGCGACCACGGCCGCAGCGACCTCGGACGACCCGCGCACCGTGCGGGTCG
>NZ_JAANNP010000002.1:668323-733420 GCF_011250635.1 Motilibacter deserti | reverse complement strand
GCCCCGACCTCGCTCCGAAAGCCTACCAGACTTTCTCGGCCGGCTTTCCGTCTCACGACTTCAGCCTTTTGCCTTGCTGCCTAGCGGAAGAAACTGTAGCGTTCCTTCCGGCGGCTTGAGGAGCCGGCCTCTCGGCCGTCTTCCCTGTTGCCGCGCGGTTGAAACCTTAGCAGGTCCCGCTGGGCTGTTTCTCCGAAGGGAGCGCCGTCCGGAGCAGGCTCCGATCACCGCGTCCCTCTCCCGAGGCACGAGGAGATAACTTACACATCCCCGGGGGCCAGGTCAACTTCGCCCCCTGGCCGATGGGACCCGCGCCGGACAACGCTTCTCAGCGGCGCCTCCAGTGCCCCGAGGACGCGCCAGCGACGTGGCCACTCACCCGACATGCGGCAGCCACCTGCCCGAGAGGCCTACGACAGCTCCTTCCTCGCTCCGCGACGCAGCGCGTCCGTGCGTCGGACCCCCGGCGCACGGCCTCGCTGCGGCGACCAAAAACTCATCGGCAGGCCTGCGCCCGCCTTGAGGACCGAGCTCGCGGTCCTGCAACGGCCGGCAGACGAGGGCTCCATGACGTGCAGCGCGGTCCGCGCCCCGTCCTCGGTGCTGCCCGGTCGTCTGCCCGTGATCGGCCACGGCGCCCCGACCACGATGTCCCGCCCGGCGATCGTGCAGCCCGTGCTGACCAGCCTCTCCTCAGCCACGCCCACTCCCCAGCGCACTCCCAACCCCTCAGCCACGCCCACTCCCCAGCGCACTCCCAACCCCTCAGCCACCCCCACCCCGCCACCGCGGCCGTTCTCTCCGTGACGATGCGTCGCTCTGCCGCAAGAGGCCCCGCTCCTCCCGCCGGTGTCCCGGGCGCCTCTTCCCGCGCCCGGCTCCGCTTCCGGGCCGCGAGGCCCCTACTGCCTTGGGGTGCGGCCGGTGATTGACGACGCGGTCGCCCGCGGCGTTGGGGGCCTGTGCGCCTAGCGGACCGGCAGCCGCGCCGGCCGCCCGCGACCAGGCCCGGCCGGCGCCGCCGATGGCCGGCGACGGGCGCTGACCTGGCCGACCCGGATTGCCGCCTTGACAGCGAGTCGCCACCGCAGCCGAGCCAGGCCCAGGTGGCTCCAATGGAGCGCATCAGAACGAGCGAACGAGGAGACCGGCGTCGCGAGAGAGCCAAGGCGCCGCAGCAGGCAGCAGCGTTGGCGCCCGGAGTTCTCCGGCAGGAACCGCGCACGACCGGGCGCTCCGGGACGACCAAGGCCCGAACGACCAGGCGCGGAACGGCGAAGGCCGGGACGGGCATGAGGTGACTCACGCCCATCCCGGCCGATGCAGGGGCGACAGGACTTGAACCTGCAACCTGCGGTTTTGGAGACCGCTGCTCTGCCAGTTGAGCTACGCCCCTCCGCGCGGCACGGACGAACGCCCTGCGCGCGCCGTCACCATACCGTGTGCCGACGGGGCCCGGGGCACCACTGCTCTTCGCTCCGCCCGGTCGCCACATCGCCTTCGTCGCTCGACGAGCCGGAGCCAGCCCCGGCCAGCTCCCGCCCGCCCCGGCCAGCCCCCGCCCGCCCCCAGCTCTGGCCCAGCCCCGGCCCAGCCCCAAGCCGGATCCGGCTCAGCCCCAAGCGAGCCCCGAGCAGCCGCGCAGCGTCCGGCTGCACCGCGCCCTCGGTCGCGCCATGGTTCTCGCAGCAGTCGGCCCCTGCCGTCGCGCACCCCGCGCTCGGAGCCCTTCTACGACGCACAGCCGATTCCCAGCTGCCTTTCGGGCTGCTTTCGTGGTCGACCGGTTTCCTCTTAGCCATGAGGAGCGAAGGATCGGGCACGGTGTCGGTCGAAGGCCCCAGCGCGACGGGGCTGCTGGGACCGGCCGACTGGGAGCGCATCGTCCAGGAGCAGCAGCCGCGCGTCTACCGGCTCGCCTACCGCCTGACGGGGACGGCGTCGGACGCCGAGGACCTCACACACGACGTCTTCGTCCGCATCTTCCGCTCGTTGCACACCTACACCGAGGGCAACTTCGACGGGTGGGTCACGCGCATCACCATGAACCTCTTCCGCGACCGCTGGCGGCGGCGCAAGCGCCTCCTCATCGAGCCGACGGAGAACGACGAGCTGGTCGCGTCGTCCGCGGCCGCCCCTTCCTCCGAGGAGGCGTGGCAGGCCGCCCACCTCGACGTCGACGTCCGCGCCGCCATCGCGGGCCTGCCTCCGGCGTACCGCGCAGCCGTCGTGCTCTGCGACCTCGAGGGCATGGCCTACGAGCAGGTGGCCGACGCGCTCGGCGTCAAGCTCGGGACGGTGCGCAGCCGGCTGCACCGGGGCCGTGCCCTCCTGCGCGTGGCGCTCGCCCACCGCGCCCCGCAGCCGTCGGCGGCCCGCAGGGGCCTCGCCGCCGTGGAGCGCCTGCGGCCGGCGGCGCTCGGCGCCGCGTAGGCAGAGGGACAAAGGCCACCACAAGCCATGTGACCGCTGGCACGACAGCCCGCCCGGCACCCGCCGCGGCGGGCTGTCGTGTCTCCACGCCCGAAGCCGCTTCGGCGGTCCCCATCGAGGCGGGCGAGGCGGCCACGCCCGCCCGGGCGTGCACTGTCGGTGCCCAGGGGCAGGATGCGTACGTGCTGCTCGCCGCCGTCGCCGCCGCCTCCGCCGAGGTCGCCGCCACCCGCTCGCGCCGGGCGAAGGTCGAGCGCATCGCCGCCGCCCTCACCGCCGCCACCCCGGCCGAAGCGGTCGTGGTCGCGGCCTACCTCGCCGGAGAGCTCACCCAGCGCCGGACCGGCGTGGGCTGGGCGTCGTTGCGCGAGCTGCCCCCGCCGGCGCAGGCACCGACCCTGGACGTCCTCGAGGCCGACCGCGCCTGGTCCGCCATCGCCGAGGTGGCCGGCGCGGGCGCGCAGGGCGAGCGACGCCGGCTGCTGGAGGCGCTCTTCGCCCGCGCCACCGAGCCGGAGCAGCGGCTGCTGCGCGGGCTCGCGCTGGGTGAGCTGCGCCAGGGCGCGTTGGACGCGCTGGTCGTCGAGGGCCTCGCACGGGCCACCGACGCGCCGCTCGCCGAGGTCCGGCGAGCCGTCATGCTGCGCGGGGCGACACCGCCGGTGGCGGAGGCCCTGCTGGCCGAGGGGTCGGCGGCCCTTGCCCGCTTCCGGCTCGAGGTCGGGCGCCCCGTCCATCCGATGCTCGCCTCGACCGCCGCGGACGTCGCGGAGGCGCTGGGCAAGGCCGGGCCGGCTGCCGTCGAGGAGAAGCTCGACGGCATCCGGGTGCAGGTGCACCGGCGCGGGGACGACATCGCGGTCTTCACTCGGACCCTTGACGACGTCACGTCCCGCCTGCCCGAGGTCGTGGAAGCCGTGCGCACGCTGCCGGCGGACGAGCTCGTCCTTGACGGGGAGGCGCTCGCCCTCGGGGCCGACGGCCGGCCGCGTCCTTTCCAGGAGACCGCCGCCCGGACGGGGTCCCGGGTGGACGTTCCCACTGCGCGCGCCAGGGCGCCCCTCTCGGCCGCCTTCTTCGACGTCCTGCACGTCGACGGCGAGGACCTCCTCACCGCGAGCACGGCCGAGCGCCACGACCGGCTCGCCGCGCTCGCGCCGGAGGCGATGCGCGTACGGCGGGTGGTCGTCACCGGGCCCGAGGACGAGCACGCCGCGGCGGCCTTCTCCGCCAGCGCGCTCGCCCGCGGTCACGAGGGCGTGGTGGTCAAGGCCCTGGACGCGCCCTACGAGGCGGGCCGCCGCGGTGCCGCGTGGCTGAAGGTCAAGCCCGTGCACACCCTCGACCTGGTCGTCCTCGCGGCCGAGTGGGGGTCGGGCCGGCGCCGGGGGTGGCTCTCGAACCTCCACCTCGGCGCCCGGGGCCTCGACGGCGGTTTCGTGATGCTCGGGAAGACGTTCAAGGGCCTCACCGACGCGATGCTGCAGTGGCAGACGACCGCGCTGCTGGAGCTGGCCGTTGAGCAGGCGGGCTGGGGCGTGGTCGTCCGGCCTGAGCTCGTCGTGGAGATCGCGTTCGACGGGGTCCAGGCGTCGACGCGCTACCCGGCCGGCATGGCGCTGCGTTTCGCCCGCGTGATCCGCCACCGGCCGGACAAGACCGCTGCGGAGGCCGACACGGTCGACGCCGTCCGAGCGGTCTTCGACCGCGCTCGCGCGACCGGCGAGTCGTCGGGATGAGCCGCGCCGGAGCGGGAATGCGCACGGGCGAGCACGTCCCGCCGGTCCGAAGGAGCACCGATGGCCTCCGAGCACACCCCTGCCGACGACGTCGTCTACGACCTCATCAGCGTGCAGTACCACGCGTTGAAGGCCGCTCAGGCCTACGACAAGTACCAGCAGGACGCCCATGACCACGCCGACATCAAGGAGTTCTTCGCCCAGTGCGCGGAGGAGGACGCCCGGCGTGCCGAGCGCTGCCACGAGCTGCTCGCGCAGGTGACGGGCAGCAGCTCCAGCTGACGCGCTCGCGGGTCAGCCGCGTACGGCGTCGAGCACCTCGTCGTTGAACGGCTGCCAGGCCTGCGCGGCCCACTCGCCGAACGCGCGGTCCGTCAGGCACACGCAGGCGGCTCCGGCCTCCGGGTCGACCCAGAGGTACGTGCCGCTCTGGCCGAAGTGGCCGAAGGCCCGCGGGCTGGCCGCCGCGGCCATCCAGTGCGGCGCCTTCGTCCCGCGCAGCTCCGGCCCCAGGCCCCAGTCGTTGGGGTCCTGACGGCCGTAGCCGGGCAGGACGCCGGCCAGCCCCGGGAACTGCACGGAGGTCGCGCCGGCGAGCGTGTCGGGATGGAGCAGCTGCGGCGCCTGCAGCTCGCGGGCGAAGGCGAGCAGGTCCTCGAGCGTCGACACGCCGTCCCGGGCGGCGGACCCGGGCAGCGCCGTCGACGTCATGCCGAGCGGTGCGAGCACGCCCTCGCGCAGGTACGCCGCGAACGGCATGCCGGTCGCCGCCTCGACGGCGCCCGCGAGCAGCTCGTAGCCGGCGTTGCTGTAGACCCGGCGCGCGCCGACCGCCGACGCGACGACGGCGGCCGAGTCCGGCGACACCCCGCTGGCGTGAGCGAGCAGGTGACGGACGGTGGCTCCCGGCGGCCCGGCCGGGTCGTCGAGCGAGACCGCCTCCTCCTCGACCGCGACGAGCACCGCGTACGCCGTGAGCAGCTTGGTGACGGACGCGAGCCGGAACTCGGTGTCCAGCGGCCCGTGCGCCCCGAGCAGCGTCCCGTCCCGTGCGACCACGCCGACGGCGGCCGTCGTCACCGGCCAGGCCTCGACGGCGGGCAGGGTGTCTCCGATCCTCGACGTCACGGCGACGACCCTAGGGCCACCCGGAAGCGTGGCGAGCCCGGGAGCGTTGGCAGGATTCGAGCCGTGCCGGCGCCGGCACGCGAGGACCTCGAGGAGCCGTGGATGACCCTGCCGCAGGACACCGACCCCAAGCTCGCCCAGTACGCCCATCCCGAGCGGCTGGTCACCACCGACTGGCTGGCCGAGCACCTCGGCGACGCCGGGCTGGTCGTCGTCGAGTCCGACGAGGACGTGCTGCTCTACGACACGGGGCACGTGCCGGGCGCGGTGAAGGTCGACTGGCACACCGAGCTCAACGACCCGGTCACCCGCGACTACGTCGACGGCGCGCGCTTTGCCGAGCTCATGGCGGCCAAGGGCATCGGACGCGACACGACCGTCGTGTTCTACGGCGACCGCAACAACTGGTGGGCGGCGTACGCGCTCTGGGTGTTCACCCTGTTCGGCCACGCCGACGTGCGGCTGCTCGACGGCGGCCGGGCCAAGTGGGTTGCCGAGGGCCGCGAGCTGACGACCGACGTGGCGGAGCGCCCGCGCGCCGACTACCCGGTGGTCGAGCGCGACGACGCGGCGGTCCGCGCGTTCAAGGAGGACGTCCTCGCCCACGTGGGCAAGCCGATGATCGACGTCCGCTCCCCCGGCGAGTTCTCCGGCGAGCTGCTGCACATGCCGGACTACCCGCAGGAGGGGGCGATGCGCGGCGGCCACGTGCCCGGCGCGCGCAACGTCCCGTGGGCGCGCGCCGCCGCCGAGGACGCGACGTTCAAGCCGGTCGAGGAGCTGCGCGCGATCTACGAGGGCGAGGCCGGGCTGTCGGCGGGCGATGATGTCGTCGTCTACTGCCGCATCGGCGAGCGCTCGTCGCACACCTGGTTCGTGCTGACCCACCTGCTCGGCTACGACAAGGTCCGCAACTACGACGGCTCGTGGACCGAGTGGGGCAACAGCGTCCGGGTGCCGATCGAGAAGGGGGCGTCGGCGTGAGCGAGCTGCCCGCCGCGCTCGCGGAGGTCGTGGACGACTTCGCGGCGGTCCCCGCCCGCGACCGGCTCCAGCTCCTGCTCGAGCTGGGCAACGAGCTGCCCGAGCTCCCCGAGCGCTTGACCGCCGACCACAGCGCGATGGAGCAGGTGCACGAGTGCCAGTCCCCGCTCTTCCTCACGGTCGAGCTCGAGGGGCCCGGGGGCTCGGCCCGGCAGGTGCGCCTCTTCTTCGACGCCCCGAAGGAGGCGCCGACGACGCGCGGGTTCGCCGGCATCCTGCACGCCGGCCTCGACGGCGAGGCGCCGGAGACGGTCCTCGCCGTGCCGGACGACTTCTATCTGCGGCTGGGCCTCGCCGAGCTCGTCAGCCCGCTGCGGCTGCGTGGCATGGCCGCGATGCTGGCCCGGGTGAAGGGGCAGCTGCGAGCCGCCGCCTGACGGCCTCTGCCGGACGGGCGACACGCAAACTTGAACGTCTCAAGTTCTTGACTGGATCATGCTCCTCGCGGGAGGGTGGAGCCCGTGGAGGAGACGGCGGCACGGCTGCGCTCGGCGGGGCTGCGGCCCACCGCTCCTCGGGTGGCGGTCCTGGCCGTGCTCGAGGCGGAGCGCCAGCACCTCACGGCCGATGAGGTCGTGCGGGCCGCGCGCAAGCGGCTCGGCGCGCTGAGCGTGCAGGGGGCGTACGACGTCCTCACCGCGCTCACGAGCGCGGGGCTGCTGCGCCGCATTGAGCCGGCCGGCTCGGCCGCGCGCTACGAGGCGCGGGTCGCCGACAACCACCACCACATCGTGTGCCGCTCGTGCGGCGCGATGCAGGACGTCGACTGCGCCGTGGGTGAGGCACCCTGCCTCGTCCCCTCGAGCGCAGCAGGCTTCGTGCTGGACGAGGCCGAGGTCACGTGGTGGGGGCTCTGCCCCGACTGCCACGCCCGGCAGCAGATCAAGTCAGTGAACGACGACGAGATGGAGGAGAGCGCGTGACCGACGTCGCGAGCAAGGGACCCCAGGCTGGGGACGACCGGGCGATCCTCACCAATCGCCAGGGCCACCCGGTCTACGACAACCAGAACCAGCGGACGGTCGGCGCCCGCGGGCCGGCGACGCTCGAGAACTACCAGTTCCTCGAGAAGATCAGCCACTTCGACCGCGAGCGCATCCCCGAGCGCGTCGTCCACGCGCGCGGGTTCGTGGCGTACGGCGAGTTCGAGGCCACCGGCAAGTGGGGTGACGAGCCCATCGAGCGCTACACCCGCGCCAAGCTCTTCAACACCGCCGGCAAGAAGACCGACCTCGCGATCCGCTTCTCCACGGTCATCGGTGGCCGGGACTCCTCCGAGGCGGCGCGTGACCCGCGCGGCTTCGCGGTGAAGTTCTACACCGAGGACGGCAACTGGGACATCGTCGGCAACAACCTCGCCGTCTTCTTCATCCGCGACGCCATCAAGTTCCCCGACGTCATCCACTCGCTCAAGCCCGACCCCATCACGTTCCGCCAGGAGCCGGCCCGCATCTTCGACTTCATGTCGCAGACGCCGGAGGCCATGCACATGCTGGTGAACCTTTTCAGCCCGCGCGGCATCCCGGCGGACTACCGCCACATGCAGGGCTTCGGCGTCAACACCTACAAGTGGGTCAACGCCGAGGGCGAGACGCACCTGGTCAAGTACCACTGGATCCCCAAGCAGGGCGTCAAGTCGCTGACGGCCGACGACGCGGCGAACATCCAGGCCAACGACCTGGGCCACGCCACGAAGGACCTCTACGAGGCCATCGAGTCGGGCAACTACCCCCAGTGGGACCTCTACGTCCAGCTGATGAGCGACGACGAGCACCCCGAGCTGGACTTCGACCCGCTGGACGACACCAAGGTCTGGCCGGAGAACGAGTTCGAGCCCAAGCTCGTCGGCACGATGACGCTGAACCGCAACGTCGATGACCACCACAACGAGAACGAGCAGAGCGCGTTCGGCACCGGCGTCCTCGTTGACGGCATGGACTTCTCTGACGACAAGATGCTCGTCGGCCGCACGTTCTCCTACAGCGACACCCAGCGCTACCGGGTGGGCCCGAACTACCTTCAGCTGCCGATCAACTCGGCGAAGAACGCGAAGGTGCACACCAACCAGCGCGGCGGCCAGATGTCCTACGGCGTGGACCTCGGCGCCGGCCAGAACCCGCACGTCAACTACGAGCCGTCGATCACGGGCGGCCTGCGCGAGGCGCAGTACCCGACGCACGACGAGCAGGGCCCGGTCATCACCGGCCGCCTCACCCGCAAGCGCATCCCCCGGACCAACGACTACAAGCAGGCCGGGCAGCGCTACCAGCTCATGGAGCAGTGGGAGAAGGACGACCTGGTCAAGAACTTCGTCGAGAACATCGGCCAGGCGGTCCGCGAGGTGCAGGAGCGCATGGTGTGGCACTTCCTTCTCGTCGACGACGAGCTCGGCCTGCGCGTGGGTGAGGGCCTCGGCATCTCCCCGGATGACGTCCGCCACCTCGAGCCGCTGCAGTCGCAGACGCTGACCGACGAGGACCGGGAGCGCCTGTCCAACCTCGGCAAGAACGGCCCGCGAGACGTCACCGGCCTGAAGATGACGCACTGCGTCCCGAATGAGCACGTGGTCGTCACCCGCTGACGCACGCTTCGGCAACACCGACGGCCGCCGTACCCCGACGGGTACGGCGGCCGTCGCCGTCTGTTCCACCCTCCCCAGCGATCAAGCGCAAGTGGCGAGTTGCCCACAGCGCGAGCTGTGGACAACTCGCCACATGTGCATGATCAGCGCGGGGAGGCGGGTGCTCGGTCGGGCGTACGCCGCCGCCGCCCGCTGAGCAGGTCGGCCAGCCCCAGCAGCAGCGCCAGCACGACGAAGGCCGTGGAGATGCGGAACCCGTCCTCGAGCGCGCCGGCCCAGTCCTGCCCGCGTGAGCCCTCGAGCGCGCCGAAGAACGCGACGCCGACGACCGCGATGCCCAGCGCCGTGCCCACTCGCTGTCCGGTCTGCAGCACGCCGGACGCGCTCCCGCTCTCGGCGGGCGGCACCTCCGACAGTGCGATCGACGTGTTCGGCGCGATGACGAAGCCGCTGCCGGCACCGGCGACGAAGAGCGGCAGCGCGAGCGCCCAGCCGATGCCCCCTCCTTCGACCTCGCTGACGAGGACGTCGCACGCGATCAGGCCGACGGCGACGAGCGCCAGCCCGACGACGACGAGCCGGCGGCCCGCCCGGTGCACGAGCCGTCCGCCGATCCCGCTCGCGATGCCGGAGCCGATGGCGAAGGGGATCTGTGCCAGGCCGGCCTCCAAGGCGGAGTAGCCGCGCCCCTGCTGCAGGAAGAGGGTGTAGACGAAGAAGATCCCGGTGAACCCGGCGAAGTAGACCGTCCCGATCGCGTTGCCGAGCGTGTAGGACCTGCGGCGGAAGAGCGCGAGGTCCACGACGGGCGACCGGCCGGTACGGCCGTACCTGCGCTCCCACAGCACGAACGCTGCGAGGACCAGCGCCGCCAGGGGCAGCAGCAGCCACTTCGCCGCCGTCTCCCACTCGCGCTCCTCGACGAGCGGCAGCAGCACGAGCACGACGGCCGCCCCGAGCAGGACGACGCCCACCGGGTCGAGGCTGTCGTCGCCCTTCCCTCGCGTGCGTCCCGGCAGCAGCTTCCAGGCGAACGGGAGCAGCACCAGGCCGATCGGCAGGTTCACGAGGAAGACGTAGCGCCAGCCGTTCTCCTCGCCGAAGGCCTGGATGAGCAGCCCGCCGGCGAGCGGGCCGATCGCGGTCGACAGCCCGATCACCGCGCCGAGCAGCCCGAACGCCTGGCCGCGCTCCTTGCCGCGGAACATCTGCTGGATCACGCCGGCGTTCTGCGGGATCACCAGGCCGGCGGCCGCGCCCTGCAGCAGCCGGGCGATCGCGAGGAACGCGGAGTTCGTCGCGAGGCCGCAGAGCACGCTCGCGGCCGTGAAGGAGGCGATGCCGACGACGAGCAGCAGCCGTCGGCCCTTCGCGTCGCCGAGCCGGCCGGCCGGGACGAGCAGCAGGCCGAACGCCACGGCGTACCCGGACAGGATCCACTGCAGGTCGCTCTCGCTGGCGTCGAGCCCCTCCTCGATCGAGGGCAGCGCGACGTTGACGATGCTGACGTCGAGCAGCGTCATGAACGCCGCGACGAGGCAGACGGCCAGTGCCCGCCACCGGTGCGGGTCCTCCCCCTCCCCCGGCGGGCTCGGGTCCGGCTGTGCTGCGCGCGAGGGTGCCGAGGTCACCGTCCCAGGCTCACCCGCAGGCGGGAGGTTCACACGCTCGAGCGCGCCAGATTTTCCCGGTTCCTACCGGGAGAACGGCCAGAGCACGGGGTACGCGGCGGCCGCCGCCGCGGCGAGCGCGAGGCCGCCGAGGGCGAGCAGCATCCCCGCCGCCACCCGGCCACGGAGCTCAGGCACCAGGGCGTCGACCGTGCGGGAGAAGCCGCGGCGTACGGCGCGCCGGCCCGGGCCGAGCAGGGTCCCGGCCAGCGCAAGCGCCGCGGCGCCGGCCAGCAGCGGGTCCAGCAGCGCTTGGTCGTCCGGGTGGTCCGCCGGGTCGGTGAGGCGGTCGGGCAGCCCGTCGAGGGGCACGGCACCGGACGCGAGGAGGGGGACCACCGCCAGTGCGCCCGCCAGCAGTGCGAGCGGGAGCGACGCGAGCGCGCCCAGCGCCCCGCGCAGCAGGTGCCACGGCAGGCTCGCCGCGGCGACGACGGAGTCGCTGCGCCGTGGCCCGTACGCCGCGAGCCGGCGTCGGCGCGCACAGCCGGCGGCGTCGACCGCCCGGAACACGACGCTCAGGGCGAGCGCGGCCACCGCCGCGAGGACCGGGGCCGCGACGGCGGCGGCCACCAGGGCCAGCCCGAGGAGCAGCCCCAGCACCGGGTGCGGGCGCTGGTGCGCAGGAGGTGCCGGCGGCCCGTCGGCCGCGGGCTCGGCGAGCTCGCCGGGCAGGTCGAGCAGGGCGGTCTCGAGGCCGGCGCCCGCAGGATGCGCCCTCCAGCCCGTCCCAGCGGGTCCGGCGCCCTGCCATGGCTCGGCGTGGCCAGCGTGCTCGGCGTAGCCCTCGTGCTCGGCGTGGCCCTCGTGCTCGGCGTAGCCCTCGTGCTCGGCGTAGCCCTCGTGATCGGGGTCGCCCTCGTGATCGGGGTCGCCCTCCTGCGGGGCGGCCGGCCGGTGCCCGGCGTCGACCGCCCAGGCCCGCACGCCAGGCGCCGGCCGGGGGACGGGCTCGGCCCGGACGGGCACCAGCGGCAGCCCGTCCTCGGCGGCGGCCAGGAGCGCCTGCGCCGTCGGGCGCTCGGCCGGGTCGAGGGTGCAGGCGGCACGGACGAGCGGCAGCAGCCAGGCGGGCACGCCCTCGAGGTCGAGGGCGCCGGTCAGCACGCGGTGCAGCACGCCCTCGAGGTGGCCGGTGCCGTACGGCGGGCGCCCCGTGGCGGCGTACGTGACCGTGGCGCCCCAGGAGGAGATGTCGGAGGCCGGGGTCGCCCGCTGCCCGCCGAGGACCTCGGGCGCGACGTAGCCCGGGGTCCCGAGCAGCAGGCCGGTCGAGGTCAGCCGTACGTCGTCGGCGAGCAGCGCGACCCCGAAGTCGACGACCACGGGCGAGCCGTCAGCCAGCAGGACGTTGCCGGGCTTGAGGTCGCGGTGGACGACGCCGACCGAGTGGATCGCGACGAGCGCGCGCGCGAGCCCGACCACGACCTCGCGCAGCGCGTCGCCGCGCAGCGGGCCGTGGGCTCCGACGTGCTCGGGCAGCGAGCGCCCCTGCACGTAGCGCATGGCGAGGTACGGCGTCGGGCCGTCGACGTCGACGTCGACCACAGCGGCCACGTGCTCCCCGACGACGAGCTGGAGGGCCTCGGCCTCGCGGCGCAGGCGGGCGCGGCCGTCCGGGTCGCCGACGAGATGGGGTCGGAGCACCTTGACGGCCACGGCTCGGCCGTCGGGGTCCAGAGCGAGGTGGACGACGCCCATGCCGCCTTCGCCGACGCGCCCGAGCAGGCGGTACGGGCCGAGGCGCTCCTCGGCGCGCACGGGCTCTCCCACCGCAGCACCGTAACCGCGGGACCTGCCCGCCGGGGGCAGCGCGACCGGCGCGTCGGGCAGTCGGCGCAGGCCGACCAGCGGGGTGCGCCTGCCGAGGCCAGCCGTCTCGGCGGCGCCGGTGCCCGGCGGCAGTGGGTTGGAGAGCGGGAGGGACGTTCGGCGCCGACCCTGTGGGTCTCGGCGCGAGCCAGGGGGGCGGGCGCCTCGTTGCGCCCGCCGGCGGCAATACAAGCCGAGCGGCGCCGCCGCGGACAAGCCCCCCGAAGTCTCAGGATCGTAACGATGCGTTGCTAACCGGTAGCACGAGTGAAACTTCCGGCCGACACGCCCGAGAAGCAGGACGGCACGTCCGGGAGTCCCGGACGTGCCGTCGCTGGTCGATCTGGTGCCGGCGTGCAGGGCCGGCCCGCTGGATCCAGGTCAGGTGCTGGTCAGGGCGCGCACCCGTACGCCGGCGCGGCCTTCTCGTCGATCCCCACGCAGCGGAAGCTGGCCGGGTTGACCTCCGAGGGCGGGGCCCAGAGCTTCGAGGCCTGCTCGTAGTCGTAGGCGAAGCCGAGCAGCGCCGGCTCGGTGTAGGCCTTGCCGAGGAAGCCGATGCCGAACGGGCGACGGGTGCTGGCCTGGTAGCCCGCAGGCACGATGACGGTGGGGTAGCCGGCCTTGGCGCCGATCCCGGCCGAGGCGCTGGACTGGAAGAGGATCGTGTCGAGGTCGTTCGCCGCCATGACGGCGTCGATGCGGTCCTTGCTCGCGACCAGGTCCGCCGCCCGGTCCGCGTCGCGGCGGGCCCTGGCGCCGGCGAGGTCCACGGCCTCGGAGGCGAACAGCTGGGTCGCGCCGAACTTCTGCGTCTCCTTCGGGTGCGCGCGGTAGTAGTCGGCGACCTTGGTGATGTCCTTCATCACGTAGTTCGGCTGGGTGCGCGTCTGCAGGTAGGTGTTGAGGTCGGCCTTGAAGTCATAGGTCAGCACCGTCGAGGCGGGCCCTGCCGTCGAGAGCGTGATCGGGACCAGCGTGGCGCCCTCTGCCTGCAGCGTCGCGAGCGCGCCGTTCCACAACGCGAGCGAGTCCCCGGTCGGCGCGCCGTTGGTGAGGACGCCGATCCGCGTGCCCTGCAGTGCGGTCGTCGAGAGGTCCTTCGTGAAGTCGTGCCCGACGAGCGAGGCCGACGAGGCCGTCGCCGGGTCGGCCGGGTCGACCCCGGTCATCGCCGACAGGAGCGCGGCGACGTCGGCGACGTGGCGGCCCATCGGCCCTGCGGTGTCCTGGGCGCCGGAGATCGGGATGATCCCGGTGCGGCTCACCAGGCCGAGGGTCGGCTTGACGCCGGCGAGGGAGTTCGCGTTCGAGGGGCTGAGGATCGACCCCGAGGTCTCGGTGCCGATGCCGACCGGGCCCATGGCGGCCGCGATGCCCGCGCCCGTGCCCGAGCTGGACCCGCTCGGGGTCTGGCTCGTGTCGTAGGGGTTGAGCACCTGCCCGCCGAGCGAGCTGTAGCCCGAGGGCATCCCTGACGTGAGGAAGTTCGCGAACTCGCTGAGCTTGGTCTTGCCGAGGATCACCGCGCCGGCCTTGCGCAGCTGCTTCACGAGCGGGGAGTCGTCGACCGGGAAGTTGTCGGCGAGCGCGAGGGAGCCAGCTGTGTTGGGTACGCCCTTGAGGTCGATGTTGTCCTTGATCAACACCGGGACGCCCATCATCGGGCCGAGGTCCACGCCCTTCTTGCGCAGCTGGTCGGTGTCCTTGGCCTCGCGCTTCCAGTTCGGGTTGATGATCTGGACCGCATTGATGCTCGGGCCCTTGGAGTTGATCTGCTCGATGCGCTCGAGATAGAGCTCGGCGAGGTCGACGGCGTCGATCTTCTTCGCCGTCAGGAGGCTCTGCAGCTCCGGGACCGTCACGGTCTCGATGTCGAAGAGGTCGGTGGTCGGGTGGGAGTCGGCGACGGCCGAGTCGCCGGTCGTCGCGAGGGTGGCTCCGAGGCCGGCGAGGACGGACGCGGCGCCGAGGGCCGCGAACTGTCGACGCCGCGAAAGGGACAGCAGAGACACGGTGGGCTGCGCTCCTCGATCAGGAAGTGGGCATGTTGCCGGACGCAACCCAATCACTGTCCGCGCAATTGTCCATCCCGCGTGTGAATCTCGAAATGCAAGCCTTACGCGGCGTTAACAGGGGCTGGGACGACGACCGACAGCGGCAGGCAGGGCGCTCCACCGTGGGCCGGTCCCGAGCGGTCGGTCGGGGAAGATCGCGGCCGGTCAGACGCCGACCGGCCGCACCTCGCCGCGGCGGAGGGCGGCGTACGCGTCGGGGTCGCTCGCCGCGAGGCTCCTGCGGGCCAGCCGGCGCAGCCGGACCACCTGGACCGCGCCGACGACCCAGACCACGTACTGCACGGTCAGGCCCCAGCGCAGCGCCGACGCCCCGTAGCCGCCGCTCGGCGAGAGCGCGCTGACGACGACGCCGACGGCGACGATGACGCAGAGGGCGGAGAAGAAGCCGCCGACGTTGACGATCCCGGTCGCGCTGCCCATGCGCGTCATGGGGTTGAACGTCCGCGCGTAGTCGAACCCGATCATCGCGCCGGGGCCGTTGACGCCGAGCACGAGCACGAGCAGGACGAGCAGCGGGATCGGGGCCTGCCCGGGCCAGGCGAGCACCAGCGCCCACGCCGCTGCGGTGGCGCCGACGACGGCCAGCACGACCAAGGAGCGGTGGAACGGGTGCCGCCCGATGAGCGCGCCCATGAGCGGTCCCACGACGACGCTGGTCAGCGTGAGCAGGGTCAGCAGGCCGGCGGCGGTGCCGGGCGACCGGTCCTCGGCGATGACTAGGAAGGGGTAGCCCCAGAGCAGCGTGAAGACCGTGGCCGAGAACTGGGTGACCAGGTGGGTCCAGAAGCCCAGCCGCGTGCCCGGCTCGCGCCAGGAGGCGGCGAGCTGGCGGCGTACGGCGGCACCGTCCGGCTCCGTCCGGCGCGGCGCGCGGCCGGCGGGCGAGTCGTGCACGACGAGGGCGGCGACCAGCGCGACCAGCCCCCCGACCGCCGCCGCCGTGCCGAACGCCGCGGTCCAGCCGGGCCCGTGCAGCGCCGCGACGAGCGGATAGGAGGCGAGCACCGCGCCGAGCGCGCCGACCTGCCCGGTCAGCTGGACGAACACCGGGTTGCGCCGGGGCGGCAGCCACACCGCGACCAACCGCAGCACGCTGATGAAGGTCAGCGCGTCGCCGCAGCCGAGCACGGCGCGCGCGGCGATGGCGGCGGCCAGCGAGTCGGTCGAGGCGAGCGCGAGCTGGCCGACGGCCATGAGCAGGCCGCCGGTGACGATCAGGCGGCGCGAGCCGAAGCGGTCGAGCAGCAGGCCCACCGGGACCTGCATGGCGGCGTAGACCGCGAGCTGCACCAGCGAGAGGAGGGACAGCACCGCGGCTGTGATGCCGAGCCGGTCCGAGGCCTCGATGCCGGCGACGCCGAGCGAGGAGCGGTGGAAGACCGCGACGAGGTAGGCCAGGACCGCGACGCCCCAGACCACGTAGCCGCGGCGAGCGTGGAGCGAGGGCTGCGGGGCGGCTTCGGTCAGGACGGTCACGTGTGCCGATGGTACGTCGAGGCAGCTAAATCTGCTCCGCGGCGATTGCCCCTTCGGCCCCCGGGAGTCGCTCGACCGTCTCGGGGCCGTCGTCTCGCTGTCGCCGGGAAGAAAGTTCACCTCGGCTATCGTTGATCCCGTCGGTGGCCGCACGGGCTACCGCTCACCGTTCGCGGGCATCGCCCCGCGGGTCGCTTCCCGTAGCTCGTCAACGCCTGCCGGCATCGTGTGCCGTCGCGCGCCGCAGCCCGGTTCGGCGGCCGACGATTGCTCGAGGGAGCTCTCTCATCCGTACGCCGCAGCACAGCTCGTCCCGCTTCAACTCCGGCCGCTCCGGTGGCCAGTCCCGCTACACCCGCCGCCCG
Organism: Motilibacter deserti; assembly: GCF_011250635.1. Taxonomy (GTDB): domain Bacteria; phylum Actinomycetota; class Actinomycetes; order Motilibacterales; family Motilibacteraceae; genus Motilibacter_A; species Motilibacter_A deserti. The sequence continues at coordinate 717,094 of NZ_JAANNP010000002.1, read as the reverse complement.
TCGGGCGGCCCGCGCAGCTCCGCGCCGCGCGCCTCCTCGCGCGCCGTCAGCGCGCTCGAGGCGGCCTTCGCCGCCGCCCCCGTCGCCGAGAACGTCGACACGACCTGGCAGGCGCTCGGCCTGAACCAGCGCCTCGTCACGGGCCTCGAGCGCCGCGGGATCACCACGCCGTTCCCGATCCAGGCCGCCACCTTCGTCGACGCCGCGGCCGGCCGCGACGTGCTCGGGCGCGCGCGCACCGGCTCGGGCAAGACGCTCGCCTTCGGCCTGCCGCTGCTCTCGCGCCTGGCCACGCTGCGCGAGGTCTCCGGCCCGCTCGCCGGCCACCCGCGCGGGCTCATCCTCGTGCCGACCCGTGAGCTCGCCGTGCAGGTGCAGGACGCGCTGCAGCCGCTGGCGCACGGCGTCCGGCTGCGCACGCTGGCCGTCTTCGGCGGGGCGAGCATCGGCCGCCAGATCAACGCGCTCGAGCGCGGCGTCGACCTCGTCGTCGCCACGCCGGGCCGGCTGCAGGACCTCATCGACCGCGGGGCGTGCTCGCTCGCCGAGGTCGAGGTCACCGCGATCGACGAGGCGGACCACATGTCCGACCTCGGCTTCCTGCCCGTCGTCGTCAAGCTGCTCGAGCTGACCCGGCCCGAGGGGCAGCGCCTGCTCTTCTCCGCCACGCTCGACGGTGCCGTCAGCACGCTCGTCGAGCGCTTCCTCAAGGACCCGGCGCTGCACGCTGTGGCGTCCGCCGAGGCCTCGGTCGAGACCATGGACCACCGCGGGTGGGTCGTGCGCGACGCCGAGGAGAAGCTCGCGGTCCTGACCGAGATCGCGTCGCGCCCCGCGCGCTCGATCCTCTTCGTCCGCACCAAGCACGGCGCCGACCGGCTCGCGACCAGGCTCGTGCGCTCCGGCATCGACGCCGCCGCGATCCACGGCGATCTGCGCCAGAACGCCCGCCAGAAGGCGCTCGACTCGTTCGCCGCGGGGCGCACTCGCGTGCTCGTCGCCACCGACGTCGCCGCCCGCGGGATCCACGTCGACGACGTCGACCTGGTCGTGCACGTCGACCCGCCGAACGACTCCAAGGACTACCTGCACCGCTCCGGCCGCACGGCCCGCGCGGGGGCCTCGGGCCTGGTGCTGTCGATCCTCGTCCCCGGCGAGCGGCGCACGGTCGACCAGATCTGGCGCCGCGCCGGCGTGAGCGCCGAGCTCGTTCACGTCTCCCCCGGCTCGGACGCGGTCCGCGCCGTGGCCGAGTCCGGCGAGCCGGTCGTCGTCGTGCCCGAGCCGGTTCGCGAGGAGCGCCCGCGCACCTCGTCCGGCCGCCCGGGCTACGGCCGGGGCCGTGGCGAGGGCCGGGGTGCCGGCCGCCCGCGCGGCGAGCGTGGCTACGACCGTGCCCGTCACCCGGAGAGCGGCCGTCCCGAGCGCGGCCCGGCGCCGCACCGGCGCGCGTCCGGCCGTCCGGCCGGCGAGCCGGGCGCGACGCACAGCTGACCCCAGCCGCGCACCGACGGCGGGCTCCCCTCGACGGGGGCCCGCCGTCGTCGTGTCCGCGCCGATCCGGGCCGATCCGGGCGAAGGGCTCGCCGGCCCGGGCCCGGCACACTGCCTTGCCACCGACCCCCGATTCCCGATCCCCGCGAGGAAGCGATGAGCCCGGACCGCCGGCCGCCCGCCCGCCCGCGCATCGTCGGAGCGACCCGGCCCGACGTCTTCCCCGAGCCCGGCCGGCACGAGCTGACCGGCGCCACCGCCGAGCTGCTGCGCGACCTGGACGTCGACGAGGGGTGGGTGCTGCTCATCGACGGCGTCCCCAGCTCCTACGTGGACCTCGAGGACCCCACGCGGCTGGGGTTCGAGTACATGGACTGGATCGGCTCGGTGCTCGACGGCCTGGCGCCGGACGGGCTGCCCCTCGACACCGTGCACCTCGGCGGAGGGGCCTGCTCGCTGGCCCGCTACGTCGCTGCGACCCGGCCGCGCTCGCGCCAGCTCGTCCTCGAGCGCGACCCGCGCCTGCTCGAGCTGGCCCGCGACGTCCTCGGCCTGCACACCGGGCCGCTGCTGCGCACGAAGGCGCGCGAGGCCCGGGCGGGGCTGGCGAAGGAGCGCGACGCCAGCTTCGACGTCGTCATCCGGGACGCGTTCGCCGGCGTGGACGTCCCCGACCACCTGCTGACCGTGCAGTTCCTGCGGGACGCCGCCCGGGTGCTGCGGCCGGGCGGCACGTACGTCGCCAACCTTGCCGACCGCCCCCCGCTCCCGCTCGCCCGCCGCGAGGCGGCCAGCGCGCTCGCCGTGTGGCCGCACGTCGCGCTCATCAGCGAGCCGTCGGTGCTGCGCGGCCGGCGCAACGGCAACGTCGTGCTGGTCGCGTCCGCCGCTCCGCTGCCGATCGACGCCCTGCTGCGCCGCACGTCCTCGGGCGCGGCGCCGGCGCGCATGCTCTTCGACGAGCGGCTGGTGGGCTTCGTGGCCGGGGCCGAGCCCTACCTCGACCCGGAGGACGGGCCCGGCGGGCCGGCCCCGGACGCTCAGCCCGGCAGCTCCTCGCCGGAGCGCTCGACCAGCGCGGGGTGACGCGGGTCGTCGACGCGCACCACGACGTCCGCTGACTCCTCCGGCTCCGCCTCCTGCCGGTACCTCTCGTACGCCGGCAGCGTCCATCGCTCATCCGGCGGCAGCCGTCGGGCGAGCGTCGCCGGGCGCACCGCCAGGTGGACGGTCACGTCGAGGTCCAGCCAGCGGCCGAGCAGGAGCGAGCCGTCGAGCAGCAGCACCGCGCCGGGCGGGGCGGTGGCGTACTCCGCGCGCGTCGCCCGGTCGGTGACCGGGTCCCACAACGTGGGCAGGTAGCGCCCGCGCCCGCCCGGGGCCAGCGGTGACAGCACCTCGCGGTCCAGGGCCGCCACGTCGAGCCAGTCCTCGTAGTACGCGTCCGGGTCCTCCCGCCCGTGCTCGAAGCGGAGCGAGGCCGGGCGCAGGAACGCCCGCGCGCTGACCCGCAGCGCCGGCCGCCCCTGCGCCCGCAGCGGCCCCACGAGCGCGTCGGCGAGCCGCTCGGGCTCGGTGGGCGGCGCCCCGTCGAGCGCCACCCGGAGGTGCTCGCCCGGCCGCTGGGCCGCCAGCAGGCCGGCGAGCCGGTCGACGAGCCCCTCCGGGGTGAGCGGGCGTACCTGCACGCGGGTCAGACGTGGACGCTGGACATGTCCGGGTAGCGGTCCCCGGCCGTCGCCCCCAGCGGGAAGGCGGCGTCGATCCGGCGCAGCTCCTCGTCGGTCAGCGCCACGTCGTCCGCACCGATGTTCTCCTGGAGGTACGCCCGCCGCTTCGTCCCGGGGATGGGCACCACGTCCTCGCCCTGGGCGAGCACCCATGCGAGGGCCAGCTGGCTCGGAGTGACGCCCTTCTCCTCGGCGATCGCGCGCACCGCGTCGAGCAGCTCCAGGTTGCGGGCGAAGTTCTCGCCCTGGAACCGGGGGTTGTGACGCCTGAAGTCGTCTTCGGCCAAGTCGTCGAGCGAGCGGATCTGCCCGGACAGGAACCCGCGGCCGAGCGGCGAGTAGGCGACGAACCCGATGCCGAGCTCGCGCACCGTGTCGAGCACGCCGTTCTGCTCCGGGTCGCGCGTCCACAGCGACCACTCGGTCTGCAGCGCCGTCACGGGGTGCACCGTGTGCGCCTTGCGCAGGGTCTCCGGCGCAGCCTCGCTGATGCCGAGCCGGCGGACCTTGCCCGCCTCGACCAGCTCGTGCAGCGCGCCCCACGTCTCCTCGACCGGCACGCTGCGGTCCACCCGGTGCTGGTAGTAGAGGTCGATGACGTCGACCCCCAGGCGCTGGAGCGAGGCGTCGCACGCCCGCCGGACGTAGTCGGGCGAGCCGTTGATCCCCACCCGGCTCCCGTCCGGACGCCGCTCGTTGCCGAACTTCGTGGCGACGACGACCTCGTCCCGGCGCCCGGCGATCGCCTTGCCCACCAGCTGCTCGTTCGTGAACGGGCCGTACATGTCAGCCGTGTCGAGCAGGGTCACGCCGGCGTCCAGGGCAGCCCGGATGGTCGCGAGCGCCTCGCCCTCGTCGCCGGTGCCGTAGAACTCGCTCATCCCCATGCAGCCGAGGCCCTGCGCGGAGACCTCCAGCGCGGCCTCCCCTCTGCCCAGCGTGCGCTTGTGCATCCCGTCACCCTTCCTGCGTCGATGTATCCGCAGCTTCCCCTACCCCCTCCGGACCCCAGGCCATCCGTCAGGTGCAAGCGCACCGCAAGCCCGCCGCAGGGTCCTTCCAAGCGGGCCGCGCGACGGTGGGCCGGTCAGCACGAACCCGGCGCCGCGACCCGGCGCTCCGCCACCGCGGTGGCGACTTCCTGCGCTGGAGGGCAATCCCCGTGAGCACACTGCTGTACCGCGTCGGTAGCGGCGCCGCCCGGCACCCGTGGCGGACCTTCGGCGCGTGGCTGCTGGCCGCCGTCCTCGCCGTCGGGCTTGCCGCCGGCCTCGGCGGGTCCTTGAACGACAACTACGACATCCCGGGGACGGACTCGACAAGAGCCACGTCCCTGCTCCGCGACAAGTTCCCCGACCATGCCGGCGCCACCGCGCGGGTGGTGCTGCACGCGGGCTCGGGCGACGTGGCGCCGGGGGTGGCCGCCGAGGTCAGCCGCCGCGTCGCGGCGGTCGAGCACGTCGAGGCTGTCGAGCCGGCCGCCGTGAGCCCCGACGGTGCGACCGCCGTGCTCACGGTGCGCTTCGACGTCCCGGTGACCGGGGTCGACGCGGTGGCGACGGCCGAGGCCTTCGAGGAGGCTGCCGCTCCGGCCCGCGATGCCGGGCTGGCGACCGAGTACGGCGGCGAAGTGCTGGACCAGGTCTACGAGCAGGGGACGGCCGAGCTCGTGGGCTTCCTGTTGGCAGGCGTGATCCTGCTCGCGGCCTTCGGCTCGCTGCTGGCCGCGGGGCTCCCCCTCGCCGTCGCGGGAGTCGGGCTCGCCGTCGGGATGGCCCTGGTGACGGTGACCGCCCGCTTCACCGACGTCAGCACCATCGCGCCGATGATCGCGTCGATGGTCGGCATCGGCGTGGGCATCGACTACGCCCTCTTCATCGTCTCCCGCCACCGTCAGCAGCTGCTCGACGGCCTACCCGTCGTGGAGTCCGTCGGCCGCGCGAACGCGACGGCGGGCCGCTCGGTGGTGTTCGCCGGATCCACAGTCCTGCTCTCGATCTGCGGCCTCGCCCTCTCCGGAGTGCCGAACTTCGTGATGATGGGCGTCGCGACCGGCATCTGCGTCGCCGTCTGCATGACGGCTGCGGTGACGCTGCTGCCCGCGCTGCTCGGCCTCGCCGGGACCCGCGTGCTGCCGAAGCGGACGCGCCGCGCGATGGCGAAGGGCGCTTCGCCGAAGCCGGCTTCGACGAAGCAGCCGTTGGCCGGGCGGTGGGGCGCTCACGCCGCCGCGCACCCGTGGCCGTACGCCGTGGCGAGCTTCCTGCTGCTCGCGATCCTTGCGGCGCCGGTGTTCGCGATGCAGCTCGGTCAGAGCGACGCGGGCAGCGAGCCGACGTCCAGCACCGCGCGGCGTGCCTACGACCTGGTCAGCCAGGGCTTCGGGCCCGGCGCCAACGGCCCGCTGCTGCTCGCGGTGGACCTGACGAAGGCGGGTGCGCCCGACGTGGACACGCTGCGGGAGACGGTCGGGTCGACCCCGGGTGTGGCCGCTGTGTCGCCCGTCCTGCTCAACGAGGCGCGCGACACCGCCGTCCTCACCGTCACGCCGGCCAGCGGGCCGCAGGACGAGGCGACCGACGCCCTCGTCTCGCACCTGCGCACGTCCGTCGGCTCGGACGCGGTCGCGGTCGGTGGGGCGACGGCGGCGTTCATGGACTTCAACCAGCGGCTGCAGGACCGCCTCTACCTCGTCGTCGGCGCCGTCGTCGGCGCCGCCTTCCTGCTGCTCGTGCTGGTGTTCCGCTCGGTCGTCGCCCCGCTGAAGGCCGCGCTGATGAACCTGCTCTCCGTGGGCGCGGCGTTCGGCGCGATCGTCGCCCTCTTCCAGTGGGGCTGGGGCCAGTCGTTCCTCGGCCTCGACGGGCCGGTCCCGGTGAACGCGTTCGTCCCGGTGTTCATGTTCGCGATCCTCTTCGGCCTCAGCATGGACTACGAGGTGTTCCTGCTCAGCCGGGTCCGCGAGGAGTTCCTGCGCACCGGCGACTCGACCCGCAGCGTCGTCGAGGGCCTGTCGAGCACCGGCCGCGTCATCAGCTCGGCGGCCGCGATCATGGTGGCCGTGTTCGTCGCCTTCGCGGCCACGCCGACCCTGTCGATCAAGATGATGGGCGTCGGCATGGCGGTCGCGATCCTGGTCGACGCGACCGTCGTCCGGCTCGTGCTCGTGCCCGCCACGATGGTGCTGCTGGGCAGCCGCAACTGGTGGCTTCCGGGCTGGCTGGACCGGGTGCTCCCCCGCGCCGACCTGCACGGCGGCACCGTGCTCGTCCCCGCGCCGCGCACGCCCGCCAAGGACGATGAGCCCGCGCTCGTGTGAGCCGGCCTTCCACCCGCCCGACACGCGAAGGTCCTCGTCGGCCCCGCCGCCCGTTCTGGGCGGCGGGGCCGCCGCGCGACTGACCTGCGTTTCAGCGAACCGCGAATTGCTGATGTGAGCTTTGGTGGTCCCTGCTGTCGACGCCGAACACCGGAGCGAGGGCGGCGAGCAGGACGAAGAACGTGAGGACGACGAGCATGGCCATGGGAAGCCTCCGGGCTGGGGGTGGACTGCTCCTGCACCCCCACAGTGGCCCTCGGCACTTGTCATCGACAGGGCCGATGGCCAGCGGTTGGCTTGTCGTGCCCCATGTCCGGCGCGGGTGGCCTCGCCCCAGCGCCACGCCGGCTGCGGAACGTCTCCCGCCGCGGCAGCGGGCAACCCGCGGCGCGGAAGCGGTCAGCCGCGCCGCGCGGCCAGGAACTCGCGCAGCGCCTCGACGGCCAGCGCGTGGTCCTCGACCTGGGGAAGCCCCGACACCAAGAGCACGCCGACGACCCCGGTCCCCTGCACGGCGAGCGGGAACCCGCCGCCGTGCGCGGCGTAGCGGTCGGCCGGCAGGCCCGTCTTGTCCGCGAACGTCGTGCCCGCGGCCTCGTGCCGGACCCGCTCGTGCAGGCTGGAGTGGCCGAAGCGCTGCACGACCCGGGCCTTGCCGTCCACCCACGCGTCGTTGTCGGGCGCGGTGCCTGGCAGGGCGGCGCGGAAGAGCGTCTGCGGCCAGCGGCGTACCTCGACGAGCACCGGCAGCGACCGCTCGCGGGCGAGCCGCAGCACGGTCAGCCCGAGGTCGATGGCGTCGTCGTTGGACAGCGACGGCAGCACCAGCTCCCGCTCGTGGTCCAGCAGCTGCTCCGGCGTGAAGTTCCCGGTCGTAGGCACGTGCGGCACCATATGCGACCCTGCCGGACGTGAGCGCGACCCTCGTAGCCAAGGACCTCGCCGCCGGCCACGGGGACCGCGTCCTGTTCGCCGGCCTCGACCTCGTCGTCGCCCCCGGGGACGTCGTCGGCCTCGTGGGGGCCAACGGTGCCGGCAAGTCGACGCTGCTGCGCATCCTCGCCGGGCTGCTGCCCGCCGAGGAGGGGTCGGTCTCGCTGACCCCGCCGCACGCTTCGGTGGGGCACCTGCCGCAGGAGCCCGAGCGCCGGCCCGGGGAGACCGTCCGCGCCTTCCTCGGGCGCCGGACCGGCGTCACCGCCGCGACGGCGGCGATGGACGCGGCGGCCGAGGCGCTGGGGCGCGAGGAGCCCGGCGCCGACGACACGTACGCGACGGCGCTCGAGCGGTGGCTCGGGCTCGGCGGGGCGGACCTGGACGAGCGCGCGGACGCGGTGGCCGCGGACCTGGGGCTCGCGGTCGACCTGGACGCCCCGATGACCGCGCTGTCCGGCGGCCAGGCCGCGCGAGCGGGCCTCGCGTCGCTGCTGCTGAGCCGCTACGACGTCTTCCTGCTCGACGAGCCGACGAACGACCTGGACCTCGACGGGCTCGACCGGCTCGAGCGCTTCGTCGGCGGCCTGCGGGCGGGCACGGTCCTCGTGAGCCACGACCGTGAGTTCCTGGCGCGGGTCGTCAACCGCGTGGTCGAGCTGGACCTCGTCCAGCGCCAGGTCAACGTCTACGGCGGTGGCTACACGTCCTACCTCGAGGAGCGGGCGATCGCGCGCCAGCACGCGCGCGACGCCTACGAGGAGTACGCCGACACCCGGTCCGGGCTGCTGGCCCGCGCGCAGACGCAGCGGCAGTGGGCCGACAAGGGCGTGCGCAACGCGCGCAAGAAGGCGAAGGACAACGACAAGATCGGCCGCCACATCAAGGGCGAGACGAGCGAGAAGCAGGCCGCGAAGGCGCGGCAGACCGAGCGCGCCATCGAGCGGCTGGAGGTGGTCGAGGAGCCGCGCAAGGAGTGGGAGCTGCGCATGACCATCGCCGTCGCCCCGCGCGCCGGAGCGGTCGTGGCGTCGCTGCGCGGAGCGGTCGTCGAGCGCGGCTCGTTCCGCTTCGGCCCGGTGGACCTGCAGGTCGACTGGGCGGACCGCATCGCGATCACCGGGGCGAACGGCTCCGGCAAGACCACGCTGCTGGGCGCCCTGCTCGGACGTCTCCCGCTGGACGCCGGCACCGCGTCGCTCGGCCCGGGAGTCGTGGTGGGCGAGGTGGACCAGGCGCGCGCGCTCTTCGCCGGGCCGCAGCCGCTCGTCGACGTCTTCACCGAGGCCGCGCCCGACCTCGGGCCGGAGCCGACGCGCACGCTGCTGGCGAAGTTCGGGCTGCGCGGCGACATCGCGCTGCGGGCGTGCGAGACGCTGTCGCCGGGCGAGCGCACCCGCGCCGGGCTCGCGCTGCTGCAGGCCCGCGGCGTCAACCTCCTCGTGCTCGACGAGCCGACGAACCATCTGGACCTGCCGGCGATCGAGCAGCTCGAGTCGGCGCTCGAGTCCTATCCCGGAACTCTGCTGCTGGTGACGCACGACCGTCGGATGCTGGACGCCGTGGCGACGACGCGCCAGTGGGTCGTTGCGAACGGATCGGTCACGGAGGTCTGACCGGCTTCGGCCCCGATGTCCGGCGCAAGTGGGCCGCGCGGCGACGGCTCGAGGACCCGGCCAGGACGCCTGGCCGGCCCGTGCACGGTGCGCCGTTCTGGCGACGCACGGCCGGTGTAGCCCATTCGGGGTAGTACATCGGCGCGGCAGACGTCCGTGCACCCGGCCCTTTGTCGCCTCGTCGCCGGCACGTAACCTTGACGTCAGATGGCCGGTCCGCTGCATCCCCCGTCTGCGGACCGGCCGTCATCCAAGCTCCTGTGAGCACACCGGGAGCTCGTGCGAAGCCTTCTTCGGCTATTCACCCGCCTCGGCCGCACGTCGGTCGAGCAGCAACGAGGCGACGGTCCCGCCCACCGCGATCAACGCCGCGACGGCGAACGCCTGCGTGTAGCCCGTGGTGAGCCCGTAGAGCGGAAGCCCCACCGTGAGCGCGTCGGCCTGGTCCCCCGTGAGCTGCCCGGCGTCGACCTGCCGCTGCAGCGTCTCCCCGAGGTCCCGCATCCGGTCCGTGAACGCGGCGGTCGACACCGCGGTCAGCGCCGCGAGCCCGAGCGCACCGCCCACCTGCTGCACGGCGGTCAGCACGGCGGCGGCCGCCGCGTCATCCTCGGACTCGGCACGGCCCTGGTCGTCACCGGCTTCGGCGCGGCCCGAGTCTTCCGTGCCGGCCATCGCCGTGACCGTGAGCGGGACGGCGACGAGGCCGGCCCCGAGGGACAGGACCAGCATCGGCAGCAGCAGGGCCGGGACGTACGCCGAGTCCAGCTCCAGCTGCGCCAGCCACATCAGCCCGCCGGCGGCGAGCGCGCCGCCGAGGGCCGCGATCGCCCGCGGGGCGAGGCGCGGCGCCAGGACGGCGGCGAGCTGCGCCGCGACGACGATGCCGACCGGGAACGGCAGGAACGCCAGGCCGGCCTCGAGCGGCTCGTAGCCGAGCACGCGCTGGACGTAGAGGCCCAGGAAGAAGACGGTCGCCGTCAGCGCCGCCCAGACCGTCAGCACCACGGCGTACGCGACACTGCGGCCGCGCCGGGCCAGGACCCGCAGGGGCAGCAGGGGGTGGGCCCGACGGTTCTCGACCCCCAGGAAGACGATCAGCACGAGGACGCCGACGGCCAGCGCGGCGACCGTCTCGCCGCTCCCCCATCCGTCCGCGGCGGCGTTCAGCAGGCCGTACACCACCGCCCCCAGGCCGACGGTCCCCGCGACGGCGCCGGGCACGTCCGCCGGCGCGCTCCGCGGCCGCGACTCCGCCACGACGTACGGCGCGGCGGCCACGATCAGCAGCCCGGCCGCCACCGCGACGAGGAACGGCCACCGCCAGCCCGCCTCACCGAGAGCGCCGCCAAGCACGAGACCGGCGGGCGCGCCCGCTGCGGTCATGGCGGCGAACACGGCGAAGGCGCGGGTGCGGCCCGGGCCACGCGGGTACGCGTCGGCGACCAGCGCCAGCGCCGCCGGCGACACGACGGCGGCCCCGACGCCTTGCAGGGCGCGGGCGACGAGAAGCTGCCCCTCGCTCTGCGCGAGGGCGGCGGCGAGCGAGGCCACGGCGAAGACGCCGACGCCGGTGACGAAGGCCTTCCGCCGGCCGACCAGGTCGCCCACGTGGCCGCCGAGCAGCAGCAGGCCCGCGAAGGCCAGCGTGTAGGCGTTCAGCACCCAGGAGAGCCCGGACTCGCCGAGGTCGAGGTCGGCCCGGAGGGCTGGCAGTGCGATGGAGGGGGAGGTCGCCGTGAGCACGACCAGGAGCTGCGCCGCGCTCAGCACGAGCAGGGCCGGCCCGCGGCGCCGGTGGCCGGAGCCGTCGGCGGGCGGCCCGGCCTCCCGCCCGTCGTGCTCGTTCCTTGCGGCCGCAGTGCTCATCGGGTCCCTTCCGGCGTCTCCAGGTGCTCCCCCATCCTCACCCCCGGGGCTGGGAGCCCCGCGCGCAGGACGGGCGGGCGCCTTCAGCCCTTCACGCTTCCGGCGAGCAGCCCGCGGACGAAGAAGCGCTGCAGCCCGAGGAACACGGCGAGCGGGACGACCATCGACACGAACGCCCCTGCGGTGAGCCGCTGCCACTCGTTGCCCCGGGTGCCCGCGAGGTCGGCGACGCGGCGGGTCAACGGCGCCTGGTCGTCGTCGGTGAACACGAGCGCCACCAGCAGGTCGTTCCAGACCCAGAGGAACTGGAAGATCGTGAAGGACGCCAGTGCCGGCAGCAGCAGCGGCAGCATGATGCGGCGGAAGATCGTGCCGTGGCCGGCACCGTCGACCTGCGCGGCCTCGACGAGCTCGCCGGGGACCTCGGCGAGGAAGTTGTGCAGCAGGAACACCGCGAGCGGCAGGCCGAAGCAGGTGTGCGCGATCCAGACCGCGGCGTACGGCGACGCTTCCTTGACCGGCTCGAACGCGCTGGACGTGAAGAGCTGCAGCAGCGGGATGAGGCACATCTGCAGCGGGACGATCTGCAGCGCGAACACGACGACGAAGAGCCAGTCCCGGCCGGGGAAGCGCATCCACGCGAAGGCGTAGGCCGCCAGCGCCGCGAGCACCACCGTGAACAGCACGCTCGGGACCACGATCACGACCGAGTTGAGCAGGAAGTCGACCAGCCGGCCGTTGGTCCGCCCGAACAGCACGTCCCGGTAGTTCTGCAGCGTGAAGGACGGGTTCGCCGGCGTCGTCCACCAGCCGCTCGTGCGGATGTCGCCCCGTTCCCGGAAGGAGGAGACGAGCAGCCCGAACGTCGGCAGCGTCCAGAGCAGCGCGATGCCCAGCGCGACGGCCGACGCCGTCCGCGACGTGAGCCTGCGGCGGGCGCGCCCCGGCAGCGTGGGCGGCAGCGGGGCCGACAGGAGCGCGGGCGGCGTGCTCGTCGCCGCCGCCCCGGCCGGGCCGGCGCCGCCGGTCTCCGTGGTCACCGCACCTCCCGCGTACGCCGCAGCTGGCGCACGTTGTAGGCCACCACGGGGACGACCAGCACGAAGATGAGCACCGCCAGGGCGGCACCGCGGCCGTACTCACCGGCGGTGAAGGACTGGACGTACATCTCGTTGGCGAGCACGGACGTGTCGAACTGGCCCCCGGTCGTGGTCCGCACGATGTCGAACACCTTCAGCACGCCGATGACGACCGTGGTCAGGACGACGACCAGCGACGGGCGGATGCACGGCAGCGTCACGTTGCGGAAGAGCTGCCACGGCGAGGCCCCGTCCAGCCTCGCCGCCTCGGTGAGCTCGGCGGGGACGGCCTTGATCGCGGCCGACAGCACCACCATCGCGAACCCGGCCTGGATCCAGACCATCACGACGACGAGGAAGAAGGTGTTCCACGGCGGGTCGTTGAGGAACTGCTGAGGAGGGAGGCCGGCCCACACCACCAGCTGGTTGAGCAGGCCGATCTGCCCGGACTCCGGCGGGCGGTAGGCGTAGACGAACCGCCAGATGATGCTCGCGCCCACGAAGGAGATCGCCATCGGCAGGAACAGCAGCGACTTGGCCACGGCCTCGAACCGCGAGCGGTCGATGAGCACGGCGTAGAGCAGCCCGATGCCCGTGGCGAAGACCGGCACGAGCACGACCCACACCAGCGTGTTGCGCACCGTGACGAGGGCCTGCGGGTCGGTGAAGACCCACTCGTAGTTGTCGACGCCGACGAAGCTCGTGCCGTCGGCGTCGAAGAGCGACAGGACCGCGGTGCGTACGGCCGGGTAGACCAGCCCGACCCCGACCAGCACGAGGGCCGGGCCGGCGAAGAGCGCGATCGCGAGCCGGTCGCGGACCGCCCGCGGGCCGCGCTCGGCGACGAGCAGCACGAGCGCCACGACGGCCAGGAAGCCGGCTACCGCGACGCCCAGCTGCGCGGCCTTCGCCTGCCAGTCCTCCATCCCGGTCTCCCCTCGGGCCCTCGCGCGCCGCCGGGAAGCCGGTGGCCCCGGCCACCCTAGGGCGCTGTCAGCCCCAGGAGGCCTCGATCTGGTCGAGGACCGGGCCGGTGTCCTTGCCGTTGAGCCAGTCGCTCATCCCGCGCCAGAAGCTGCCGGTGCCGACGGCCGCCGGCATCTGGTCGGACCCGTCGAAGCGGAAGACGGCTTCGGGGTTCTGCAGGATCTCGTAGGAGCTGCGGTCGATCGGGCTGGAGAAGACGGCCGGGTCCAGGCCCTTGGCCGCTGTCACCCAGCTGCCCGGCGACAGCACGGCGCGCGAGCGGACGTAGTCCATGGTCGAGGTGTAGCGCTGGAAGGCCTGCACCTCGGGCCGTTCGGAGAAGGCGCCGACGAACTCGCCGGAGCCGAGCACGGGCTGCTCCCCGTCCGCCGACGCCGCCGGAAGGTAGAACGCGAACACGTCGCCGTCGGGTCCGACCGTCGTCCCGTCCTCCCACTGGTTCGCATAGAACGAGGCCTGACGGTGCATCCAGCAGGCGCCGTCGAGGATCGGGTAGCCGGCCTCCTGGAACGCGGTGCCCGTGATGGTGCGGACGTCACCGAAGCCGCCGTTCACGTAGTCCTCGTTCTTCAGGTAGCCCGCGACCGCGTCCGCCGCCGCCCGGATGCGCGGGTCGTCGAAGGCGATCTCGTGGTCGACCCACTGGTCGTAGACCTCCGGGCCGGCCATCCGCAGGACGAAGTCCTCCACCCAGTCGGTCGCCGGCCAGCCGGTGGCCTCACCGGACTCGATCCCCGCGCACCAGGGCTTGCCGTCGCCGTCGGCGACGATGCGGTCCGACAGCGCCTTCATCTCCTCGAGGGTCGTGGGCACCTCGTAGCCCGCGTCGGCGAAGCGCGACGGGGAGTACCAGACGTAGGACTTGACGTAGGCGCCGTGCGGGACGGCGTAGAGCGTGCCGTCGACCGACCCGTAGCCCTTCCACGTCGCGTCCCAGTTCGCGTCGACGTTGGACTCGGTCTGCGCGGACACCGGCTGCAGGGCGCCCTGGGCCGCGAGCTCGCGGATGAGCCCCGGCTGGGGCAGCAGCGCGATGTCGGGGGCGTTGCCCCCCTTCACCTTGACCCGCAGCTGGGCCTCGAACGCGCCGGTCCCCTCGTAGTCGATCTCGGTGTCGGTGCACTCGGCGTACGCCGCCCAGGCCCGCTGCAGCACCTCCCCCTCGGCGTCGCGGATGCTCGCGTAGACCGTGACCGTCGCCCCGTCGAACGTGCCGTAGTCGGCAAAGGCCGCACAGTCGGCGGGGGTGCTGGCGCCGCCGTCCGCAGTGGCCGAGCTCCCGTCCCCGCCGCAGGCGGCCAGTACAAGCGCGAGGACCGACGCGAGCACAGCCGTCCGCGCGACGAGGGCGCGGCGAGGGCGGTGCTGGGCCATGAGGTCGTCCTCCCCGCAGTCGGCGCCCCGGCCGCGGCGCCGATGACGTGGACGCCATGAAAACGTCCCCTGCAGGGACCGGCAAGCGCGGGTCCTTGCGAAGTCAGTAACGATTCCATCTCTCGGCGGGCCGCGACGGCACGTCACGTCCCCGCGCCACCGGCAGGGCGTGCACCTCGCGGTCCGGGCACCGGTGCCCGGACCGCTGCGTGCACGCCCTGCGGTTGTCCGAGCTGCGGCCCTCGCGGCCCGCAGCCCCTCCGACGCCCGGCACGTCCCCTCCCGGCGTGCCGGACGCCGGCCTCAGCACGCGAAGGAGGCCGAGACGGTGCGCCCGAGGGGCGACACCGACCAGGACCAGCGCGCGCTGCACTCGTCGAGCACGACTCGCGCGAGCATCCCGCCACCGTTGCGCTGCTCGGTGCACAGCGGTGGGGCCGGGCACGCATCGGTGACCGTCAGCTCGACTGCTCCCCTGTGCCAGTCGAGCCGTACGTCGATGTGGCCGGCCAGCGGGTACCTCACGGCGTCGCTGACGAGCTCGCTCACCACGAGCACGACGTCCGCGCGGCGGCGGGCGTCGTACCCCCACTCGACCAGCGCGGCGTCGACGCGCTGGCGGGCCTGGGCCGGGGCGTGGAGCGTCGCGAGCACCCGCATGGTGCGGATCTCGCGACTGCCCCAGGTGGTGCCGCCCGGGTCCTGGCCGGCGGCCAGGGGCGGGAGGCCGCCCACCGGGCAGGGAGGGCCGAGACCGGCCCACGGCCATCCGGAGCCGCGGCATCGGCCGGCTTCCGCTCGAGCGGAAGGATGCCGCGCACGGCGCCGGGGTTGACGAAGGGGAGCGCCCGCGGCGCCCGCTTCTTCCAATCGATCATCGAACTGCCCTCCCGAGGGTCCAGAGACGGGCCGGGACGGCGCTCAGATATGAGCGAGCCGTCGCGGCTGCGGCGGGAGGGCCGGCTTAAGCGGGTGGGACCGAGGGGGTGACGGCGTAGCGGGGAAGCCGCACGGAGGCCGCCGATAGGCGGCGGGCGGAGACGGCCGAGGGCTCGATGACGACGACGTCGCCCTGCAGGACCGCGGGCGTCGCGCCCCAGTTGCCGTAGCTGCCGCCACCGGCGCCCGAGCAGCCTGCCGAGCCGCCGGACGCGGAGACGCCGGGCGGGCCGGCCGGAGCGGGCGGTGCGGGCGTCGCCGGTGTCGGGGCGGTGGGGGTGGACGAGCCGAGCGGTGCCAGCGGCGCGCTGGGGCGGCCGGCGTCGTCGGGTAGGTCGAGCAGGCGTGCGGACGCCTTGGGGGCGGGCGGATCGGGCGCCGGTGAGGCCCGCGACGGCCTGGCGCCGGGGCGGGCCAGGGTCGGGGGCTGGGACGCGTCCGGTCTCGACAGGGTCTGTCCGCCGACGGCCGGGTCGCAGGGCTCGACGTTCTCCACCCCCGGCCCGGACGGGGTCGGCGAGGATGAGTGCGGCTCCACGATGCCGACCTGCCGGGGCTGCGGAGCCGCGGCGGCGTCCTTCTTGGCGGCCGACGAGCCCGTCGGGGAGACGGTGCCCGGCGCGAGGCCAGTCGCGGCCGCCGTCCCGGCCGTCCCGGTGGTGGCGGTGGCGCCGGCCGACGACGCGCCGGACGTAGGGGCCGTGGCCGTGGTCGTGGTCGTCGCGGCCGCGGTGTCGGTCGCCGCCGGCAGCGTTGCGGTCAGCGGCTTGCGGGAGTCGGCGCTCTCCGTGGACGGCCGCTCGGCCGCCTTCGCCTCCGCTGCGCGCGGCGCGGTGTCGGACGCCTTCGTCGCACCGGCGGCGGGGGCGGGGGTCTTGGCCGGAGTGGCAGGAGCCGTGCCACCGCCCGAGCCCGCACCGGCGGAGCCCGCTCCCGCCGTGCCCGCGCCGGCGGAGCCAGCCCCCGCCGAGCCGGTACCGGCGGACGGCTTGGGGGCGGGTGCCGCGGACGTGGACGGGTCCGGCGCCGCGCCGGCGCCTGCGCCTGCGCTCGAGCCAGAGCCTGCCGACCCGGAGACCGCGCTGGAGCCGGAGCTGGCCGACCCGGAGCCCGCGCTCGAGCCGGAGCTGGCCGAGCCAGAGCCCGCCGAGCCGGAACCGGACGGAGCCGACCCGCCACTGGGCTCCGCCGAAGCCGCGGGGCTCGCCGCGGGCGCCGGGCGCGCCGGCTCGGACGCCGCGGGCGCAGGCGTGCCCGCCGGCGGCGAGGCGGGCGGTTGGGTCGGCCGCGGCGTCGACGTGCCGGCGCCTGACCCCGATCCCGACGGGGTGGGCTCTTCGGCGGCGGAGCCGCCGTCGCCCGCGGCGCTCGAGGACGCGGAAGACCCGGAAGACCCCGATGACCCGGAAGACCCCTTCGAGCCGGAGCTGGAGCCGGAGGACTCCTCGGCCGCCGCCTCGGACTCGGATGCGGCGGAGGACTCAGCCGCTGCGGACTCCGACGCCGCGGACGTGGCCGCGCTCAGCGTCGCGACGGCCGTACCGCTCGAGGAGGCGCCCGCCGATGCGCTCGCGGACGCGCTCGAGGACTCTGCCGAGGCGCTGCCCGTGCCCAGCAGCCAGGCCCCGCCGAGGGCGAGGACGAGAAGGGCGAGCCGGGCGAGAGCCCCGACGAGCAGAGAGGCGGGCGGCGGGACGACCGGCGCGGCGGACGGCGTAGGGAGGCCGGGACGGGCGCCTCGGAAGGCGCGGCCAGCGTGGGCGAGGACGGCACACGGCGGCACAGCGCTGGCTGTCCTGCCGCGATGTAACGCCACGCCGTCACCTTTTCGGGGTCGCCGCGCTGACGAGCCGGCGGCTCGCATCCGCAAATCTAGCGTCTTGTCCCCGGGCCGGGACACGTATTCCGTCGGACTCGCTGCCACAAGAGTGGACTCGCCGGGCACATCGGGCAGGGATGGCGTGGCCGGGACAGGACGCACGCGACCCTGACGACGGCCGGGACGGGGCCCGCGTGGGGGCGGGAATGGGCGCCCGGCCTCGCAGCTTGCACGGGCGAGGGGGACACGAAGGACGTGCGGCCGGACCGCACCCGGGAGGCTCGGTGGAGCCGCCGGCGGGGTGTGGGACGGTGTCGACAGGACGGTTTCCCGCGGGCCGGCAGGCCCCGGGCACGGAGGAGGCGCAGCAGCGTGCTGGACCCGCAGGAGCTCTTCGAGCTGACGCCGGCGGCGGAGGGGCTGCCGGCCGGGCTGGTGCTCGTGTGCGCCCTCGACGGCTTCCTCGACGCCGGCGCCGGCGTCCGGCTGACCCGCGAGCACCTGCGTGCGGTGGGCGGGCCGCGGACGGTGGCGTCCTTCGACGTCGACCCGCTGCTCGACTACCGCGCCCGGCGCCCGGTCATGACCTTCGCCCGCGACCACTGGGCGTCGTGCGAGGTCCCCACGCTGGAGCTGCAGGTGCTGGCCGACGCGGAGGGCGCGCCGTACCTCCTGCTCGCCGGGCCGGAGCCCGACACCCAGTGGGAGCGCTTCACCGCGGCGATCTCGCTGCTCGTCGAGCGGCTCGGGGTCCGGCTCGTCGTCGGCCTCGACTCGATCCCGATGGGCGTGCCGCACACGCGGCCGGTCGGCGTGACCGCCCACGCCTCGCGGCGCGAGCTCGTGGCGGCGTACCCGGCCTGGTTCGAGGACGTCACCGTCCCCGGGAGCATCGGGCACGTCCTGGAGTTCCGGCTCGCCCAGTCCGGCCTCGACACGGCCGGCTTCGCCGTGCACGTGCCGCAGTACCTCGCGCAGGCCGAGTACCCCTCCGCCGCGGTCCGGCTGGTGCAGGCCCTGCAGGACCTCACGAAGCTGTCGTTGCCCACCGACGCCTTGGAGCAGTCGGCGCGCGAGGTGCGCACGCGGATCGACGCCGAGGTGGAGGGGTCTACCGAGGTGAGCGCCGTGGTGTCGCGGCTGGAGCAGCAGTACGACGCGTTCCTCGCGGCACGCCGTGGGGACACCCCGCTCGCGGCGGACGTCGCCGACCTGCCGAGCGGTGACGAGCTCGGCGCCGAGCTCGAGCGCTTCCTCGCCGAGCAGGCCCGGCGCGACCGGCCCGAGAGCTGACGGCACGGGTGCGCGTCCTGCTCTACACCGACGGCCTTGGCCGCGGGGGCGCCGAGATCAGCCTGGGCAACCTGCTCGCCGCCGCTCCCGACACGCTCGACCTCGCCGTCGCCGGGCCCGGCGCCGAGGTCGTCGAGTGGGTGGCGGCCCGCCGGCCGGGAACGCCAACCCATGTCGTCGGCGCGGGGTTCCGCGACCACCTGCGGCTGTTGCGCGCGGTGCGCCCCGACGTGCTCCACGCGAACCTCAGCGTGCCGTGGGCCGGGGCGCCCGCGCTCACGGCGGCGCACGCGCTCCCGGGGCTGCGGACCGTGGTCGTCCAGCAGCTCCCGCTGCGTACGACCGCGCTGCCGGAGTGGGCGCGCACCCGCGCGCTGCTGCTCCGGGCCGACGCGCACGTCGCGGTCGGCGAGGGCAGCGCCCGGCGCATGGAGGACTTCTACGCGCTGGGCCGGGGCAGCGTGCGCTCGGTCCCCAACGGCGTGCCGGACGTCGAGCTGCCCGCGCGGGCGCCGCGCGAGCGGCTCGTGGTCGGGAGCCTGGGCCGGCTCGACGGGCAGAAGGCGTACGACGTGCTGCTGCGCGCCGCGGCCCGCGTCGAGGGCGTGGACGTCGAGGTCGTGGGCGAGGGGGCGGAGCGGGAGCGGCTCGAGGCCCTCGCCGGCGAGCTCGGCCTGCAGGGCCGGGTGCGGCTGCCGGGCTGGTCGGAGCGCTCGCGCGACGCGCTGGCCGGCTTCGACGTCTTCTGCCT
The DNA here is from genome assembly GCF_011250635.1 of Motilibacter deserti. GTDB lineage: Bacteria > Actinomycetota > Actinomycetes > Motilibacterales > Motilibacteraceae > Motilibacter_A > Motilibacter_A deserti. Next base: position 697,891 of record NZ_JAANNP010000002.1, on the reverse strand, counting down.
GCCCAGCCGGGCCGAGGGCTTCCCGCTCTCGATCGTCGAGGCGATGCTCGCCGGGCTGCCGGTCGTCGCCACCGCGGTCGGGGGCGTGCCGGAGGCGGTGCTGGACGGCCGGACCGGCCTGGTCGTGCCGCGCGACGACGTCGACGCGCTGGCCGGAGCGCTGCGCGCGCTGCGCGACGACGTCGGTCTGCGCGACCGGCTGGGCAAGGCGGGGCGCGAGCGCGCGCTCGCGGGCCTCACGGCGGACGCGATGGCGGCGGCGTACTCCGCGATCTGGTCCGACGTCGTGGCCCGGCCGCGGGCGCCCCGGCTGCGGGTCCCCCGCCCGAAGCCGTAGCCGCCCCCGCGCGGCTGCCCGGGCGTGGCCGGGCAGCGGCACATCCGCCCGACGCATATCCCGACGACGTCTCCTCGCGGAGCCGCCTAGGCTGGAGGCGGTATGGGAACGAGCGTCACCGGCCGACTGGCCGAGCTGCAGGAGCGCCTGGCCGACGTGACGCTGCGCGACGAGCGGCGGCTGTCACGGCGGATCCAGGGCGCTCGCCGCATCCGTGACGAGGCCGCGCGCCAGGCCGTGCTGCAGGAGATCTCCGCCGACGTCGACGCCGCCCATGCCCGGCTGGAGGAGCGCCGGGCGAAGGTGCCGCAGCTGCGCTACCCGGAGGAGCTGCCGGTCAGCCGGCGCAAGGACGACATCCTCGAGGCGCTGCGCGACTCCCAGGTCGTGGTCGTCGCGGGCGAGACCGGCTCGGGCAAGACGACGCAGCTGCCCAAGATCTGCCTCGAGCTCGGGCGCGGTGTCCGCGGCCGCATCGGCCACACCCAGCCGCGCCGGCTGGCCGCCCGCTCGGTCGCCGAGCGCGTCGCCGAGGAGCTCGGCAGCGAGCTGGGCGAGGCGGTCGGCTACAAGGTCCGGTTCAACGACTCGGTCGGCGAGGACACCTTCGTCAAGGTCATGACCGACGGCATCCTCCTCGCGGAGATGCAGAACGACCGCTTCCTCAACGAGTACGACACGATCATCATCGACGAGGCCCACGAGCGGAGCCTCAACATCGACTTCCTGCTCGGCTACCTCAAGCAGCTGCTGCAGCGGCGCCCCGACCTCAAGCTCGTCATCACGTCCGCGACGATCGAGGTCGAGCGGTTCTCCCGCCACTTCGGCGACGCGCCGGTCGTCGAGGTGTCCGGCCGTACCTACCCGGTCGAGGTGCGCTACCGGCCGCTCGTGGACGGCGGGGACGACGGCGACGACGGGGACGCTGCGGCCGCCGAGCCGCGCGACCAGGTCGCTGCGATCCAGGACGCGGTCGAGGAGCTGTGCCTCGAGGGGCCGGGCGACATCCTCGTCTTCCTCAGCGGCGAGCGCGAGATCCGCGACACCGCGGACGCCCTGGCCAAGGCGCTGCCGGACGTCGAGATCCTGCCGTTGTACGCCCGGCTGTCCGCGGCGGAGCAGCACCGGGTGTTCGCGCCGCACCCCGGCCGGCGTGTGGTGCTGGCGACCAACGTCGCCGAGACGTCGCTCACCGTCCCCGGGATCAAGTACGTCGTGGACCCCGGCACCGCACGCGTCTCCCGCTACAGCTTCCGCACCAAGGTGCAGCGGCTGCCGATCGAGCCGGTCTCGCAGGCGTCCGCGAACCAGCGCAAGGGCCGCTGCGGCCGTGTGTCCGAGGGCATCTGCATCCGGCTCTACTCCGAGGACGACTTCCTGTCCCGCCCGGAGTTCACGGACCCTGAGATCCTTCGCACGAATCTTGCTTCGGTCATCCTGCAGATGACGGCGCTCGGCCTGGGCGACATCGCGGCCTTCCCGTTCGTCGACCCGCCGGACGCCCGCAACGTCAAGGACGGCGTGCTGCTGCTGCAGGAGCTCGGCGCGCTGGACCCGGACGAGAAGGACCCGAAGAAGCGGCTCACGACCGTCGGGCGCCAGCTCGCGCAGCTCCCCGTCGATCCCCGGCTCGGCCGCATGGTGCTCGAGGCGGGCAACAACGGCTGCGTCCGCGAGGTCCTCGTCATCGCGGCGGCGCTGTCGATCCAGGACCCGCGCGAGCGGCCGGTGGACAAGCAGCAGGCGGCGACGGAGAAGCACGCCCGGTTCACGGACCCGACGTCGGACTTCCTGGCGTACCTCAATCTCTGGAACTACCTGCAGGAGCAGCAGAAGGCGCTGTCCTCCAGCCAGTTCCGCCGGTTGTGCAAGAACGAGTTCCTCAACTACCTGCGCATCCGCGAGTGGCAGGACGTCCACACGCAGCTGCGCCAGGTCGCCAAGTCGCTCGGCCTGACGGCGAACGCGACCGACGCCGCTCCGGACTTCGTGCACACCGCGCTGCTCGCGGGGCTGCTCTCGCACATCGGGCTCAAGGACACCGACAAGCACGAGTACCTCGGAGCGCGCGGCGCGAAGTTCGCGGTCTTCCCGGGCTCGGGCCTCTTCAAGAAGCCGCCGCGCTGGGTGATGTCGGCCGAGCTCGTCGAGACGACGCGGCTCTGGGCCCGGGTCAACGCGCGCATCGAGCCCGAGTGGGCCGAGAAGCTCGCGCAGCACCTGGTCAAGCGCACCTACAGCGAGCCGCACTGGGAGAAGGACCGCGCGGCCGTCATGGCGTTCGAGAAGGTCACGCTCTACGGCGTGCCGCTGGTCGCGGCGCGGAAGGTCAACTACGGCCGCATCGACCCGGCGATGTCGCGCGAGCTGTTCATCCGCAACGCGCTCGTCGAGGGCGACTGGCGCACCCACCACGCGTTCTTCGAGGAGAACCGCCGGCTGCTCGAGGACGTCGAGGAGCTGGAGAACCGCGCGCGCCGGCGCGACATCCTCGTCGACGACGAGACGCTCTTCGACTTCTACGACGCGCGCATCCCGCCGCACGTGGTGTCGGGGGCGCACTTCGACAGCTGGTGGAAGAAGGCCCGACGCGACTCCCCTGACCTGCTGAGCTTCGAGAAGTCCATGCTCGTCAACGAGGCGGCGAGCGGCATCTCCGAGGGCGACTACCCCGACGTGTGGCGGCAGGGCGATCTCGTGCTGCCGCTGACGTACCAGTTCGAGCCCGGGACCGAGGCCGACGGCGTCACGGTGCACGTACCCCTGCCGGTGCTCAACCGGGTCTCCCCCGCCGGCTTCGACTGGCAGATCCCCGGCCTGCGCGAGGACGTCGTCACCGCGCTGATCCGCGCCCTGCCCAAGCAGATCCGGACCAGCTTCGTGCCGGCCCCGAACTACGCCAAGGACGCGCTGCGCGACCTCCCTGTGCAGGACGTCCCGCTGACCGAGGCGCTCGCGCGCCGGCTACGGCTGATGACCGGGGTCATCGTGCCGCCGGACGCGTTCGACCTGGACCGGGTGCCCGACCACCTCAAGGTCACGTTCCGGGTGGAGGACGAGCGCAAGAAGAAGGTCGCCGAGGGCAAGGACCTCGAGGCGCTCAAGCTCACGCTAGGTGGCCGCATGCGGCAGGCCATCTCCAAGGCGGCGCCCCGCGTGGAGCGCGCCGGGCTCACCGACTGGGAGGTCGGCGCGCTCCCCCGCGTCTACGAGCAGCAGCAGCGGGGCGGCCACCGCGTCAAGGCGTTCCCCGCGCTCGTCGACGAGGGCGAGTCGGTTGCGGTGCGCCTGCTGGGCAACGAGGCGGAGCAGGCGGCCGCGATGTGGGCGGGCACCCGGCGGCTGCTCGTGCTCACGATCCCGTCCCCGGTGCGGTCGATCGTCCGCGGCCTGTCGAACGCCTCGAAGCTCACACTCAGCGCCAACCCGCATGGAAGCGTCGCCGCCCTGCTCGACGACTGCATCGCCTGCGCGGTGGACTCGCTCATGGCCGAGCACGGCGGGCCGACGTGGGACGAGGCCGGCTTCGAGAAGCTCCGCGACGCGGTGCGGGCCGACCTCTTCCCGGTCGTCATGGAGGTGCTGGGCGACGTCGAGCGCATCCTCGGCGCTGCCGCCGACGTCGGCAAGCGGCTCGAGGGGGTCACCAGCCAGACGCTGCAGCACTCCCTCGCCGACATGCGGGCCCAGCTCTCCGCCCTCGTCCACCCCGGCTTCGTCACCGAGACCGGCCGCCGACGGCTGCCCGACGTGGCGCGCTACCTGCAGGCCATCGGCCGCCGACTGGACAAGCTCCCGCAGGACCCCGGCCGCGACCTGGTCCAGCTGGCCAAGGTCGAGCAGGTCCAGGACGCGTACGCCGAGGCGCTCGCCGCCGTCCCCGCCGGCCGTCCCGTCCCCGAGGAGCTGCGTGACGTGCGCTGGATGATCGAGGAGCTGCGGGTCAGCTACTTCGCGCAGACGATGCGGACCGCGTACCCGGTCTCGGAGAAGCGGGTCTACCGGGCGCTCGACGCGCTGGCGGGCTGACTTCCGCCCGCTGGCCGGGCGTGAGACGAGCTCGCGGGGTGCCGCGTGGCGGGGGTGGAGAGAGCCCAGCAGGCGGTGTGCTGTCTGGGCAGGGTCCGCAAGAATGCGGCACTCTGCCGATAGGTTCGTCGCAATGGCGCATCGTCGCAACGCCGAGCCGTCGCAATGGCGCATTCTCGCCGCGGGCAACTGCCGCGACGGCGCGTCGTCCAGGCAAGCCGAGCTCTGGCGCCGCGTCGGGGGACCGAGCCGTTGTCCGGCGGGTTCGAGCGCTCCGCGAGGTCGAGCACGCCCGAGTGGCACCCTTGGTCCCGTGTCCCCGCCGTTGCTGGACGAGCTCGCGGTCGGGCAGCGCCTCGTCGCGCTGCTGTCGGCCGGGCGGCGGGACAGCACGCTCCGGCTCGCGTGCGCCCTCGCGCTGTTGGACGCGGCTGCGGAGTCGGGGCGGGGCAGCCCGGGCCCGGCGTTGCCCGTGTCGATCGACGCGCTCGCGGACCGCGTGGTCGAGCTCTACTGGCGGCAGACGCGGCCGTACGCCGGCGGCGTGCTGCTCGGCCAGGGCAAGGCCGCGGGAGCGCGCCTCGCGGTGCTGGAGGAGGTCGCGGCGTTGGCGGCCGACGCCCGGGCCGGCGGGAGCGAGACCGCGCACCAGGCGGCGGTGCGGCTGCCGGCCAGGTACGCGGCGGCCCGGCGGCGTATCGCGCTGACCCTGGCGCAACAGCCGCTGACCGACCTGCAGACGCCCGCGGGACTGCGCCGCGGGAGCGTCCCGCCGTTCCTCTACGACGACTCGTGGCTCGGCCGGAAGGCGACCCAGGCCGACCTCGACGCCCATGACCGCGCGGTCGTGCTGCTGCCCGGCGTCGCGTCGGCCCTGGTACGCCTCGGCCCGCTGGTGCGCCCGCTCGTCGAGCGGTCCTGGGCCGAGCACGTCGCCCGGGTCAACCGGGTGGAGGCACTGGGCGCCGTCGAGGGCTTCCTCTTCGGCCCCGACGTCGACCGGCTCCGCCCGCTCGCCGAGCCCCTCGCCGACCTGCAGGGCGGGCGCTGCTTCTCCTGCGGAGGGCCGCTCGGGCGGGCACGGGTCGAGCACTTCGTCCCGTGGTCGCGCTTCCCGCTGGACGCGGTGGCCAACCTGGTGGCGGTCGACGAGCGCTGCGCGGCCGATCGGGACGGCGCGCTCCCGGCGCTGTCGCTCGTGTTCCGCTGGCACCGGCGACGTGGGCTCTACGACCGTGGCGAGCTCGCCGGCTGGCCCGTCGAGCACGCCCGCACGCAGGCAGTGGTGCTGGCGACGTACGCGAGCGTCGCCGCCGGGCTCCCGCTGTGGGCGGGCCGCGGCGCGTACGAGCCCGCCGCCGGCAGCGAAGGCGCCCGCGTCCGGTCGCTGCTCGCCGCCTGACGCATCCAAGGGGCAGTGCCTCGCCGGCTGCTTCCGCCAGCCCGCCTCCCCCGGTGCGGTACGACGCCCGTCCAGGGGGAAAACACGTGGGACGACGCGCCCTACCCGTGGCACCGTGTGCGGCGGCCGCAGGCGTGCCACGGATGGGAAAGGGTGAAGTGCAGTGCAGCAGCTGACGGCGAAGCTCCTCAACTGGGCCTCAGTGATCGACCCGCAGACCATGGAGCAGGCGCAGCGGACCAGCGAACTCCCCTTCATCTACCCACACCTGGCGCTGATGCCCGACGCCCACCTCGGCAAGGGTGCGACGGTCGGCTCGGTGATCCCGACGCTCGGGGCGATCATCCCGGCCGCCGTAGGGGTGGACATCGGCTGCGGCATGATCGCGGTGCGTACGCAGTTCGGCCGCGAGGACCTGCGCCGGCCGCTCGGGGCGCTTCGTGCCTCGATCGAGCGGGCCATCCCGCTGTCGGCCGGCAACTACAACCGGCGCCTGACGGACACCGCGGCGACGCGCATCGACGAGCTGAAGGCGCTGCCGGTCACCCAGGACCCCTCCACCTACGCGAAGCGGTGGGAGCTCCAGCTCGGGACGCTCGGCTCCGGCAACCACTTCATCGAGGTGACCGCCGACGAGACCGGTGCCGTGTGGCTCTTCCTCCACTCCGGGTCGCGCGGCGTGGGCAACCGCATCGCGCAGCACCACATCGGCGCGGCAAGGACGAGCATGGACCGGCAGGGCATCAGGCTGCCGGACCGCGACCTCGCCTACCTCGAGGAGGGGACGCCCGAGTTCGAGGACTACATCACCGACCTGCGGTGGGCGCAGCACTTCGCGCTGCTCAACCGCGAGGAGATGATGGACCGCGTCGTCGGCTGCCTGGCCAGGGAGATGGGCGAGCCGGTGCGGGAGGTCGAGCGCATCAACTGCCACCACAACTTCACCCAGCTCGAGGAGCACTTCGGCAAGCAGGTGTGGCTGAGCCGCAAGGGTGCCATCGAGGCACGCACGGGCCAGGACGGGCTGATCCCCGGGTCGATGGGGACTGCGAGCTACGTCGTGAAGGGAAAGGGGAACGCCGATTCCCTGAACTCCTCTCCACACGGCGCCGGCCGCGTCTACTCGCGGTCCGCGGCGCGGCGCACCTTCACCCGCGCGCAGCTGCGTGAGGCGATGAAGGGCATCGAGTTCCGCGACACGGACGCGTTCCTCGACGAGATCCCGCAGGCCTACAAGGACATCGACCAGGTGATGGCCGACGCGGCGGATCTCGTGGAGGTGCGCCACGTGCTGCGCCAGCTGGTCAACGTCAAGGGCGACTGACGCGCAGGTGGAGCTGCCGTACGCCTACCCGGTCGAGGTGCTGCACCTGCTGGTCTCGGCGGGTCACGCCTACGAGGGCAGGCCGGCCGACGGCCCGCTGGCGGTGGCGACCCGAGACGCGGAGGAGGTGGAGGTCGTCGCGGGCAAGGGCATCCGCGGGGACCGCTACTTCGGCCGGGCGGCTCACGCCGACGCGTCGGTCACCCTGCTCGCGGTCGAGGGGCTCGAGGCGGTAGCCGACGAGCTCGGCGTCCCGGCGCTGGACCCGTTGCTGGCCCGGCGCAACGTCGTCCTGCGCGGGGCACCGGTCGACGCCCTGACGCGGCGGGCCTTCAGCCTCGAGGCGGGCGGGCCGCCGGTTCTGTTCGCCGGCGGCCGCCCGGCCAACCCGTGCGCCTGGATGGACGTCGTCTACGCTCCGGGCGCCTTCCGCGCGATGCGGCGACGCGGCGGGGTGCGGGCCCGGCCCGAGACGTCCGGGCTCCTCCGACGCGGGCCGGGGGTGCTGCGTACGGCCCACCCGTTGCCCGCGTAGCCGAGCACGCGCCGGCTCGGCAACCGTCACGAGGCACGCCCCGGCTCGGCCGCCGCCGGCTCAGCAGGCGCCGGTCCCCCACGCCGAGCACGCCACGACCACCCCGTCCGGGCTCGCCACCCGCGCCGTCCCACCGGCGTTCGCGAGCACCGCGCCGTAGGTGTCCGTGAACTGCGTCAGCGCCCGCTGGTCGCCGCTGCCGAACACCACGGTCAGCTCGCGGCCGGCAGCGACCTCGCTACCGGGCGGGAAGGTCCACAGCTGCGCCCCGGCGCGCAGGACGTAGCCGTCGAGGCTCACCGGCTCGGGGCTGAGGTTGCGCACCCGGACGTACTCCTTGCCGTCGTCGAACCCCGGGGGGTCGAAGCCGACGGCGGAGACGTCGACGAGGCCGGCGAGGCCGGCAGTCGGGCAGTAGTCGCCGCAGGGGTACATCTGCCAGGCGCGCAGGTTGCCCCGCGGGTCGAACAGGTAGCCGCCGTCCCCCATCGAGGTGGGCTCCGCCGTGGCGTTCTCGAAGACCGGCGCCCGCAGGCCCCAGTAGAGGTCGGTGGCGGTGTTGCGGCCGCTGCCGACGTGGATGCGCAGCGAGGAGTAGGGCTGCAGGACGACGTGCTTCGGGATCGTGTAGTGCCGCAGCGCGCTGTCGCGGACGAGCCAGCTGCCCAGAGGCACGGCCACCGCGCTGGGGTTGAAGACCTCCACGAGCTCGCCGTTGAGGTTGACCGCGTCCTGGCCGGGGGCGTCCCACTGCACCGACAGGGACAGGTCGCCCCCGCCGGCGCCGCCGCAGGCGTCGGTGTCCCAGATGCCGATGCCCTTCGCCGCAGCCCGCTGCGCGCGCCCGAGATAGTCGGCGTTGTGCTCGTACTCGTCCCCGCTCGGCAGCCAGAGCGCGAGGCCCTCGTCGAGCAGGATCGAGCCGACGTCGCGCCACGTGCCGTTGACCTTGACAGCGACGTCGCGCCGCAGCCGGCTCCCGCTGCGCGCGGACCGGTCGCGAGCGTGCAGCCGAACCCGCTTGCCCATGACGAGGGAGTGCATCCGCCGCGTCGCGTCGACCGCGTGGCAGTCCCCGCGCAGCCTCGACAGCTTGGTGCTGTAGACGCTGAGCTCCATGGCGTTGATGCCCGTGACGCGGACGCGCACCGGCTTCGCCGTGCCGTCGCCGGCCACGTCGACGTCGACCGTGTCGCCGTCAGCGACGTAGGTCACCTTGCCGTAGACCGTGGTCGCCGCCTCCGCGGGCGGCGCGGAAGCCGTACCGAGCACGGTCGCGGCCATTGCCGTCAGCAGGGCGAGGATCGCCGGGCGGGCGTGCCGCCGACGGGTGTTGCACAAGCGCACGCAGAGCTCCACGTCGTACCGGTGCCGCCCCTGCCGGGACGACCGACTCCCCAGGGGTGTCGGCCTCGGTCTTCCTCGACCTGAAGCTGCGCAGACGGTACGCCGCTCAGCCGGACTTGCGGCGGAACTGGCGCTGGACCTTCTCGTTGGCGTGCCCGCCCAGGTGCGGCTGCCCGCTGCCCGGGCGGCCCGGGGCGCCGTGACCCTGCTTGTGGGCGAGGGCCTCGCGGAACCGCGCCTTCATGTCGTCCGCAGCACTGCCGGCGCTCTCGCCGGTGTCCTTGGTGCCGGTGTCCCTGGCGCCGGCGTCCCTGGCGCCGGTGTCCTCGGTGTCGTCGGCGGCGGGCTTGTTGGCTTCGTCGGCCATGGCAACCTCCAGGGGCTACGGCGTACGGGGACGAGCAGGCCTCGATCGTGCCACTCGCGGCGGAAGCGCCGCCACGGCGTACCCCTCAGCCCTGCGTGGGCCGCGCCGGACGGAGCAGCGCCGCCATCTCGGGCAGGTCGAAGAACTCTGCGATCACCAGCGCGGACTTAGGCCCCAGGGCAGGGTCGGCACCGGCGTCGAGCAGCACGCGCACCGTCTGCTCGGAACGGCGGAACACTGCGGCGGCAAGGGCGGTCTGGCCGTTGTCGTTGACGCGGGCGTGGTCCGCGCCGCGCTCGAGCAGGGCCCGCACCGTGTCCGGGTGGTCGTGGTAGGCCGCCAGCAGCAGAAGGGTGTCGCCCTTGCTGTTCGTGAGGTTCACCGGAAGGCCCGCGTCGACGTACTCGGCCAGCTGGTCCGTCGCGCCGCCGCGCGCGAGGTCGAACATCCGGCCGGCGAACGCCAGCTCTTCCTCGTTGAGCTCGGGCATGCGCCCACTGTAGGGACCGGGCTGCCAGAAGGGAGCCGCGCCCGTCACCTCGAGCCCGATGCCCTGTGGCGTCGCCTCAGCGGTCGTCGTGCGCATGCTCCGCGAGCCGGTCGAGGAACGGCAGCTGGCTGGCGAAGATCTTGCGGCGAGCCGTCTCCAGGTCGAACCACGCGGCGCGGTCGATCTCGGGGAACTCCTGGTGCCGGCCCGAGCGGGGCGGCCACTCCATGCTGAACAGGTTGCTGTGCACCTCGGTGACGTCGAGGTCGCCGCGCAGCGCCCAGACGACGTTCACCTTGCCGCTGGACTGGCGCGCCTCGCCGAGCGGGAACGGCTCCCCGTCCGGCGCCGCGGTGCCGATCTCCTCCAGGAACTCCCGGCGTGCGGCGGCCAGCGGCTCCTCGTCGTCGGTGTACTCCCCCTTGGGGACGCTCCACGCCCCGTCGTCGCGCCGGGCGAACAGCGGCCCGCCCGGATGGGCCAGGAGCACCTCGACGACCCCCTCGCGCCGGCGCCACAGCAGCAGCCCCGCGCTCCGCTTCGGCACGCTCAACCCCTCCGGATGCGGTCGTAGAGCCCGGCGAGAGGCCGGGGGTTCACCACCCCGGACACCTGGCGCACCGAGGGAGTGGCGATCGGCAGCGCGGGCGGCAGCCCCCGGCGCAGGCTGTCGACGACGAGGTCGGCGACGTGCGGCTTCAGCCGCTGCGGCTCGGCCGCGAGCCAGGCCACCAGCGAGGCGACGTCGCCGGCGCGTACGTCCTCGGGCAGCGAGCGCACCGGCAGCGGGTCGGCCCCGACGAGGGCGACCACGGCACAGACGTGCCGGCCGAGGGCCGGGTGCAGCAGGCCGGCGATCGCGGCCGCCGCGCCCGCGGCCCGCGCACGCCGGCGGCGTACGGAGTGCCGCTCGAGCAGCCGCTCCGCCCCGCCCGGTCGCGGCCGGCCCGTCCGGAGCACGTCCACGGCGAAGACGCCCGCCGGCCCGACGAGCACGGCTCCCGGCCCGAGCGGCACGGCGTCGGGCCACCGCCGGTCCTCGAGCCGGACGTAGCCGAGCGAGGTGACCTGGCGCAGGGCCGTCGCCACGAGGGCCTCCGCGGCCAGCTTGCGTGCGGGAGACCGCCGCAGCCGCGCTCGAACGCGGTGCGCCGCCTGCCCTGCCCGCACGGACCCTCCCGCTGTGCCTGCAGGCCCGGGCGACCGCTGCACGGTCTCGGCAGCCTGTCGACCGACCTGGTCCCAGAGGACCACACGCCGACCGCGGCTCCGCGCCGGGCCCCGGCCCGCGCGCCCGACATGCACGCCCCCTCGGCCCGTGCAAGGGTCGGTCCCGTCGCGCCGACGACCCGGCGGGCACGAGCGAGAAGGAGGCGGTCGGTGGGAGCCCGGCGCAACCCGGCGAAGATCACGCTCCGGCCGCGAGTCCCGCTGCGCGCCCGCGCCGCCCGGCACGCGCCCTCCCCGCCCGAGCCGCGCACCGTCGTCGTCGTGGGGGCGTCGAGCGGTATCGGCCGCGCGACCGCCCTGGCCCTCCTCGCGAGGGGCGACTCGGTCGTGCTGTCGGCCCGGGGGGCACAGCGGCTGCGGGACGTGGCGGCCGAGTGCGCCGCCCTCCCGGGCCGGGCGCTCGTCGTGCCGGCCGACGTGCGCTCCGCCGCGGACATGGAGCGGCTCGCCACGGCTGCCGAGGAGGCCTTCGGCCGCATCGACGGCTGGGTGCACGCCGCGGGGGTCATCGCGTACGGCCGGGTCGAGGACGTGCCGGCGCAGGTGTTCCGCGCCGTGCTCGAGACCAACGTGCTCGGCGTCGTCCACGCGGCGCAGGCCGTCCTTCCCCGGATGCGCGCCCAGCACGGCGGCACGTTCGTCGTCCTCGGCTCCGTGCTGGACAAGGCGACGGCGCCCCTGATGGGGTCCTACGTCTCCTCCAAGTGGGCCGTCCGCGGGCTGGCCCGGGTGCTGCGGCAGGAGACGCGCGACGCACCGGGGGTCGCGGTGTGCAGCGTCGCCCCGGCCGGGGTCGACACGCCCATCTATCGGAGCGCCGCGACCTACGCCGGGCGGCTCGGCTCGCCGCCGCCCCCCGCCGACTCCCCCGAGACCGTCGCCGCAGCCGTGGTCGCCTGCCTCGACCGCCCGCGGCGGCAGCTCGTGGTGGGCCCGGCCAGCCGGGTCGTGCAGCTGGGCTTCGTCGCCCTTCCTCCCGTCTACGACGCCCTCGTCGGGCCGCTGCTGCGCGTGCTCGGGCTGGCCCCCGGCCACGTGCCGCCGACCCCGGGCAACGTCCTCGCGCCGGCCGCGCCGCAGGACCCGGACGCGGCCGGCCCCGCCCGGTGAGCGAGGCTGGGAAGAGCACGGAACCGCACGATGGAGGCCCCATGACCGGCGTACCCACCCGAGCCCTGAACAACGGCGTCGAGATCCCGATGCTCGGCTTCGGGGTGTTCCAGATCCCGCCGGACGAGGTGGTCGCACCGGTGGCGACGGCGCTCGAGGCGGGCTACCGGCTGATCGACACGGCCGCGGTCTACGGCAACGAGGAGGGCGTGGGCAAGGCGCTCGCGGACAGCGGCATCGCCCGCGACGAGCTCTTCGTCACCACCAAGGTCTGGAACGAGGACCAGGGCTTCGACGCCACGCTGCGCGCCTTCGACACCAGCCTGGACAAGCTCGGCCTCGACACCGTCGACCTCTACCTCATCCACTGGCCGAGCCCGCGGCGTGGGCTCTACGTCGAGTCGTGGAAGGCCCTGGAGCGGATCTACGCCGAGGGCCGTGCGCGCGCCATCGGCGTCTCCAACTTCACGGTCGCCCATCTGCAGCGGCTCTTCGACGAGACCGGCGTCGTCCCCGCGACGAACCAGGTCGAGCTGCACCCCGAGCTCCCGCAGGACGAGCTGCGCGCCTTCCACGACGAGCACGGCATCGTCACCGAGGCGTGGAGCCCGATCGGCGCCGGCAAGGGGCTGCTGGAGAACCCCGCCGTCGTCGACGTCGCGACGCGGCTCGGGCGTACGCCGGCCCAGGCCGTGCTCCGCTGGCACGTCCAGCGCGGGACCGTCGTGATCCCCAAGTCCGTGACGCCGGAGCGGATCCGGTCGAACTTCGAGGTCTTCGACTTCGAGCTCGGCGAGGCCGACATGGCCGCGATCAGCGGCCTCGCGTCCGGCCGCCGGCTCGGGCCCGACCCCGAGACCGCGACCTTCTAGCCGCCCCACCCTTCGCACGCCGCGGGGCTGGACCGCCACCGCTGCGGAGCAGGTCGGCCCGGGTGCCCACGCACACCTCGCGGAGCCTCCGTGGCGGGACCTGGTCCTGCAGGGCCGAGCTGAGCAGGCGGGCGAGCGAGTAGTCGGGGTCGTTGGCGAGCGCGCGCTCGAACGCGACGTTCGCCAGCGCCCCGTCGCCCCGCACGTAGGCCACCGCCCCGAGCAGCGTGCACACGGGCGCGGCGTCCGGGCCGACGGTCGTGCGGGCGAGATCGGTCCAGAGCGCGATCAGCGCGGCCGCGGGCACGTCGAGCACGAGGGTCATGGCGTGGTCGCGTGTGGTCAGGTCCGCCAGGCCGCCGACGATCCGGCCGGCGACGACGTCGTCGACCCCGGGCCGTCCCGACGCGTAGCGCGAGGCTGCCTCACGCAGCAGCTCCAGGGTCTCGCGCCGCAGCCGCTCGGGCCCGCCTGCGCGCAGCGCCTCGTCCACGGCCCGCCCGGCCGCAACGGACGCGAGCATCAGGCCGGCAGCCCGGTGCGGGCGCAGGTCCGGCTCGATCGACGCGACGAGCGCCGCGCGGTCCGGCAGCGGCGCCCGCCCGTTCAGCGCGGACTCGGAGGCGTAGTGAAGCGCCGCAGGCGTGCCCCCGGCGGGCAGCGGGGTGCCCTCGGGCGGGCAGCAGGGCCCCTCGCAGTCGTAGGACCACCAGCGCCCACCGCGGGCCAGCAGCACCTCGGCCCACCCGATGCCGAGGAAGGCCGCCTCGGCCAGCAGGTGGTCCACGAGGTGCCGGCGCGGCAGCCCGTCGCGGTCGGCCTCCCCGCCCGGAGCACCGGTCACGCACACCACGAAGACCGCGTCCGCCTCCTCCTCGGCCACCCGCTCGACGGTCTCGAGGGCGAGCTGCTCCTCGTCCTCGGGGTCGGGCAGGTCGAAGCGCATCACCACCCCGAGCCGCTTGCGCGGCCCGTGCAGGCAGCCGACGACCAGGCTCTCCTCGGGGGTGAACCCGATGAGGTGCGGGAGGGCCGACACCAGGTCGGCGGGGCAGTTCATGCGTACGACGGTCTGTTCCATGCGCGACAGCCTCGTGCTGCCGTGCATGCCCGTGGGGCCGCCCGAGCTCATCTGTGGACGGCACCGGACGGCCCGCCAGGCTGTGGATAGTGGCCCACATCGGCCCGCGAAGGCGGCAGGGTCGAAGCTCGAGGAGGAGGGGAGAACGAGGCCCGTGGAAGCAACTCCCGGTGTCGGCCAGACCGGCGCCCTGCAGGCCGGCGGCACGACCGGCGCACCGGCAGGGCCCGCGGGGCCGGCTGGTCCGGCCGGGCCGTGGGCCCCGCTCGCGGTGCCGGTGTATCGCGCGCTCTGGATCGCCGTCCTGGTCAGCAACATCGGCACGTGGATGCAGACCGTCGGCGCCCAGTGGCTGCTCGTCGACGAGCCGAACGCCTCCACCCTGGTCGCGCTCGTCCAGACCGCCTCGACGCTCCCGGTAGTGGCGCTGGCGCTGCCGGCGGGCGTGCTGGCCGACTCGTTCGACCGGCGGCGGCTGCTGCTCGCCGTGCAGGGCTTCCAGGTCGCGGTGGGCGCCGTGCTGACCGCGCTGACCGCGGCCGGGCAGATGCGCCCCGCGCTCCTGCTCACCCTCACCTTCGCCCTCGGGGCCGGGGCGGCGGTCACGGCGCCGGCCTACCAGGCGCTCATCCCGGAGCTCGTCCCGCGGGCGCAGATCACCTCGGCCGCGGCGCTGGGCTCGATCAGCGTCAACCTCGCCCGGGCGGTCGGGCCCGCGGTCGCCGGGCTGCTCATCTCGCACGTGGGCGTCGCCGCGGTCTTCGGGCTCAACGCGCTCACGTTCGCGGTGTTCGCCGCGGTCCTGCTCGGCTGGCGCCGGGCACCGGACGACCCCCGGGACCGCGAGCCCTTCGCCTTCGCGCTGCGGGCCGGCGGCCGCTACGTGCGCCACTCCCCCGTCGTCCGTCGGCTGCTGCTGCGGGTCGTGCTGTTCGTGGTGCCGGCCATGGCGGTGTGGGCGCTGCTCCCGCTCGTCGCGACGCGCCGGCTCGACATGGGCGCGAGCGGCTACGGCGTGCTGCTCGGCGCGCTGGGCGTGGGCGCGGTCGGCGGCGCGTTCCTCCTGCCCCGGGCCCGGGCCCGGCTCTCGGCCAACGCGCTCGTAGCCGGCGCGTCGTGCCTCTACGCAGCCGCCATGGCCGTCGTCGTGGCCGGGGACGTGCTGCCGCTGGTCCTGCTCGCGCTGCTGCCCGCAGGCGCGGGCTGGATCGGCGTGCTGTCGACGATGAACGCGTCGCTGCAGCTCTTCCTCCCCGGCTGGGTGCGTGCCCGCGGGCTCGCGGTCTACCAGATCGTGCTCTTCGGGGGGCAGGCCGTCGGTGCCTTCGGGTGGGGCCTCGTCGCCGAGCACCTCGGCCTGCGCGCCGCCTACCTCGCCGCCGCGGCTGCGATGGCGCTGGGAGCGGCGAGCGTGCTGGTCTGGCCCCTGCGCGAGACCCACGGCCTCGACCGCAGCCCGGCGGTCTTCTGGCCCGAGCCGGAGCTCGCCTTCGAGCCGGCCCCCGACGACGGCCCCGTCCTGGTGACCCGGCTCTACACGATCGCCGAGCAGGACGAGGAGGAGTTCCTCCTCGCGATGGAGCGCGTACGCCGGGCCACCCAGCGCACGGGAGCGGTCCGCTGGCAGGTCTACCGCGACGGGGCGGACCCGCGCCGCTTCCTCGAGGCGTACCTCGTCCCGTCGTGGGGCGAGCACCTGCGCCAGCACGAGGGCCGGCTCACCGGGTCGGACCAGGCGGCCGAGGAGCGGGCGCACGCGCTGTCGGACCCGCCGCCGGTGGCCAGCCACCTGTTCCCGGCCGGTCACCGCCCGCACTGACCTTCGCGGCCCGCGGAAGCCCGGCCACGGCCGCGGCGTTGCCGTCCTCGTGACGAGCACGGGCAGGACGCAGGAGATCGACGTCGTCGTGGTCGGGGCCGGGCAGGCGGGCCTGTCGTCGGCGTACTTCCTGCTGAAGCTCGGGCTCCGCCCGGAGGCGGAGCTGGTCGTGCTCGACGCGGACGCCGGCCCCGGCGGGGCCTGGCAGCACCGGTGGCGCTCGCTGCGGATGCGCACGGTGCACCGCATCGCCGACCTGCCCGGGATGGAGCTCCTCCAGCCCGACGACGACGCAGCCGCGGCCGACGTCGTCCCCCGCTACTTCGCCGCCTACGAGGCCCGGTTCGGGCTGCCGGTGCACCGGCCGGTGCGCGTCTCGGCCGTCCGCGAGGGACGGGACGGGCGGCTGGACGTCGTCACCGACGCGGGAGCCTGGTCTGCCCGGGCCGTCGTCAACGCGACAGGCACCTGGACGCGGCCCTTCTGGCCCTACTACCCCGGCCGGGAGTCCTTCCGCGGCCGCCAGCTCCACACAGCCGACTATCGCGGCCCCGCGGAGCTCGCCGGCCGCCGCGTGGTGGTGGTCGGCGGCGGGGCGTCCGCGGTGCAGCTGCTGGCCGAGGTCTCGGCCGTGGCCGACACGGCGTGGGTGACCCGCCGGCCGCCGGTCTGGCGCGACGCGCCCTTCGACGAGCAGGCGGGCCGGGCGGCGGTCGCCCTGGTCGAGGAGGCCGTACGCGCCGGCCGCCCTCCGGCCAGCGTCGTGAGCGTCACGGGGCTGGCCATGACGCCCGCGGTGGCCGCCGCCCGCGAGCGCGGGGCGCTGGAACGGCTGCCGATGTTCGAGCGCATCACTCCCGACGGGGTGGCGTGGGCCGACGGCCGGACGCTCGCCGCCGATGTGATCCTGTGGTGCACCGGGTTCCGCGCGGCCCTCGACCACCTGGCGCCGCTGCGGCTGCGCGGAGCTGGCGGCGGCATCGTGATGGAGGGGACGCACCCAGCGGCCGACCCGCGGCTCCACCTGGTCGGCTACGGGCCGTCGGCGAGCACGATCGGGGCGAGCCGGGCGGGCCGCCAGGCCGCACGGGACGTGATGGCGCTGCTCGGACAGGCGGGGGGCCGGGCCGAGGCGCACCACGCCGACGGCACGGGCATGGTTGACGCCCTCGGAGGGGCCGCGTAGTGTCGCTAGTGGTTGCAGTTGTGCTTCACGCTCGTTCAAAGACGCCGCGAAGTTGACACAGCGGGCGTCATTCGTTCTCCGGTCTTCGGTCGAACACGACGGCTCGTCGCGACCGCTCCCCGCCGCGTCCGCGAGCGGGTGACAACCGGAGCAAAGGAGAGCCAGATGGCTCAGGGCACCGTGAAGTGGTTCAACGCCGAGAAGGGCTTCGGCTTCATCGCCCAGGACGGCGGCGGCCCGGACGTCTTCGTCCACTACTCGGCGATCGCGACGAGCGGCTACCGCTCGCTCGAGGAGAACCAGCGCGTGGAGTTCGAGGTCACGCAGGGCCAGAAGGGCCCGCAGGCCGAGCAGGTTCGCCCCGTCTGAATCGGGGTAAGCGGCGCCGGTGACCATGGGCTCAAGCCCTGGCCACCGGCGCCGATGCTCTGCAGCAGAGACGCCGCAGGGCATGCTTCAGCAGGAAGGACTCGTCATGTTCGACGACTACGGTCCCTGGGACGACTGACCTCCAGCGTCCCCGATCTGGGCCAGCGGCCGGCCGCCAAGCAGATGGCGCCGGCCTTCGTGCTATCTCCCCCAGTGCGCCCCAGGGAGCCCGTGCTCCCGCCTCCGTCCCCGACCCGGCATGCTGTGCGCAGCAAGCACCGCGAGAGTCGGCAGCGAACGGGGAGGCGTGGGTGCGCCAGCGCAGGTTCCTCGTCCCGTCCGTGCCCGACCTGGCGGGCCGTCGGGCGACCCTGCTCAACACCGCCTATCTCGTCGGAGCCCCCGGCTGGACCGTGACGCTCTGCCGGGCGTACGAGCTCGACGAGCGGGGCAACCCCGGGCCGGGGCGGCTCACCATGGACGTACGCGGCCCGCACGGGGCACCCGAGGCGCTGCAGTACTCCGGCCCGCTCGACCCGGCCGTGGGGGCGGCGCTGTTCGCGGCCGCGCCGGCGAAGGCGTTCCGCAGCCGGTACGCGCTCGACGACCAGTGGTCGCTCGACGTCTACCACCTGCAGAACGAGGGCCTCGCCGTCGCGGTCGGCCGTTTCGCCCCCGACATGAGCGTGTTGCGCGTCCCGTCGTGGTGCGGACGCGAGATCACGGACGACCCGGCCTTCAGCGACCTTGCGATTGCTGAAGGCCGGGCCGCCGCACGCTGAACCGTCCCGCGCGGATCTGAACCCCGGGCCGCCGCACGTTGGACCGTCCCGGCGGGGGCTCAGCCCGCGGGCGCTGAGGGCCAGCCCGGGCCGGCCGGGAACAGGTGGCGGTCGGCGACGAGCGTGAGGACCCGCCGGGCCGCAGCAGGCGCCTCGAGGACCCCCATGGGGACCTGCACGCCGTGGTGGCCGTACGCGCGGGCCGCCAGCTCCTCGAGCAGCGGGGTGACGGGCCCGTCCCAGCCGCTGAGCCGGAGCCCGGTCGCCCGCTGCAGCCGCTCCACCTCCACCAGCCCCAGCGCCCGCTCTGCGTGCTCGGGGAACACCCCGGCGAGGAACAGCGCTCCGTCGCCGAGCCGCCGCCACACCGCGGCGCGCTGGTGCGACGGCAGCGCCTGGAGCACGCCCGCCAGGCGCGGCAGGTCCAGCTCGTTCCACCGCTGGCGCCGCCAGCCGCGGTCGGTCTGCCGGTAGGAGACGCCGGAGGCGATCCGGGAGTACGACGTCAGCAGCTCGATGAGGAACAAGCGGTGGTGCGGGTCGGTCGCGAAGGCGGCGAGCACCGGCCCGTCGAAGACCGGGAGGCGCGACCGCGGGCCGGTGCGGTCGGCGACGTACGCGGACCCGACGAGCGCGCCGCTGACGCTGTGCACCGCGGCGGCGAACACGAGGAACGGAGAGACGTAGCGGAACCGTTCGGCGTCGGCGTGGCTGTCGTCGAGGATCGCGTCCGTGACGGCGGGCCGGTCGAGCAGGTCGAGGATCAGGGCTGGCTGTCTGCGCAGCGCCGGCACCTGGTCGGCGCGCCCGCCGGTGAGGGCGAGGAGGTCACGGTCGTCGAGGTGCTCGTCGTAGCGCAGGGCCACCGCGTCGAGGTCGTCCATCGCCCTATGGTGCGCCTGCGATGTTGCCAGAAACGTCATTGCGTGCAACGTTCGTGTCGCGTCCCTCCTACGGCTCGCCACGGCTGCTCGTCGTCGTGACCCTCCGCACCGGGCCGGCCGCCGCCTCGTCCGGCGCCGACCCGTCCCGCTCCGCCTCGTCCGGTGGCATCGCGTCCGCCGCCGCCTCGTCCTCCCCCACCCCGGCCTCCGCCACCCCCGCCGGCGCGAGACCCGGGCCTTCCTGCCGGCCGCGGGCCAGCTCGTTGACGACACCGGCCACCACGTGCCCGAGCACGAAGCACACGACCGCGCCGACGACGCCGTACATCTCGAACCCGCCGAGCAGGGCGAGCGCGGCGACGAGCCGGGTCGGCGGCCGCTCGCGCCGCGCCCGGCGGTGCATGGCCCACGCCAGCCCGGCCTCGACGACCAGCACGCCGCCGGCCACCAGCAGCGCCTGGTCCCGGGCGACGGTGAGCCAGAGCAGCGCGAAGGACGGGACGTACGCCATCACCAGCCCCAGGAAGGGCAGCAGGCGCCACATCGCGACCCACAGCCCCACCGGCTGGGCACCAGGCAGGTCGACCAGCGCCCCGAGGGTGGCGACGACGAGACCGGCGACGCCGGCGTGCAGCACGGCGCCCCGGGCGGCCGCGGCGCCGCGTACGAGCCCCCGACCTGCCTGGACGGTCGAGAGCCGGTCGCCGCTCGCCGTCGCGACGAGCCGAGCCAGCCGGTGCAGGGCCCGCGCTCCGCCGCCGAGCATGAAGACCGCGAGCGTCGCGACGACCGCGAAGATCGCCAGCCGCGACAGGGTCCCCTCCGCGACCTCGCGCGGCGCCCCGAGCAGCCGGGTCGGAGCCTCGTCGACGAGCCGCCGCACCCGCTCGACCAGCTCGTCGCGCTGCTCCCGGTCGCGTACGCCCCAGTCCGTGAGCAGGTCCGAGGTCGCGCGCGGCACGGCGTCCTGCAGCCGCTGGTACTGCCGGACGAGGGTGTTGCCGACCTCGTAGGCGACCCCGGCGAGGGCGGCGAGCGTCACGAGGGTGACGAGACCGACCGCGACACCGCGCCGCATGACACGGGTAAGGGCGCGGACCGGCCCGTCCAGCAGGAATGCGACCGCAGCCGCGGTCAGCGTCCACGCCACGACGTGCCGGGCCCGGTCCAGGGCGAGCAGGAGCGCGAGCGTGGCGAGGCCGGCGGCGACCACGCGGACAGCGGCCGGCAGATCGAGCTGCAGTCGGATGCGCGAGTTCGAGTTCATGGAAGTGGAGCGGCACGAGGTCGCAGCTCGGCGTAGGCGACCTTGGCCGCCGCGGCCAGCGGGACGGCGAGGACGGCGCCCACGAGCCCGGCCACCGCCGCGCCGCCGAGGGCCCCCAGCATCGTCGTCATCGGCGACAGCTGCACGGCCCTTCCGATGATGATCGGCTGGACGAGCCGGTTCTCGAGCTGGGAGTAGGCGAGCCAGAGCGCGAGCGCGAGCAGCGCGGTGCCGACACTGCGGGTCGCCGCGAGCACGACCAGGGCGGCACCTCCGACGATGCCGCCGAGCTGCGGGACGAAGTTCCACAGCAGCGCCCAGAGGCCGGCGGCGACCGCCAACGGGACGCTGAGCGCCAGGCCGATCGCGAGCGCGGCCGACCCGGCGAGCAGGGCGAGCAGGAGCGAGCCGACGGCGTACCTGCCGATCGCGACGTAGAGGCTGGCCCCCAGCCGCGCGGCGACCTCCCGGCGCTCCGGCGGCAGGGCGAGGCGGGCCGCTCCCACGAGCCGGGGGCCCTCGAGCAGCAGCAGCACGACCAGCAGGAACGTCAGGGTGGCGCCGGTCGCCGCGTCGAGCATCAGCCGGACGGTGCCGCCGATCGCGCCGAGGTCGGCGTCGAGCCGGTCGGGCAGGCCCGCCAGCCAGGCCTGCACCCGGTCGGCGACCTCGTAGCGGCGCAGCAGCTCCCCCACGACCGGGGCCTCCTCCAGGTCTGCGGCGACCGCGCTGGCGTCCAGGCTGCCCTGCGTCGCCTGGCGGACCATGGCCCGGGCGAGCAGGGTGAGCGCCCCGAGCGTCAGCGCGGCGGCCGCACCGACGACGACGGCGACGGCGGCGCCCCGGCCGAGGTGGAGCCGGCGCTGGGCTGCGCGCACGACGCGGTCGAGCGCGAGCGCCAGCACCAGCGCCACGAGCAGCTGGACCAGCGTCCCGCGCACGCCGCGCCCCACGTCGACGGCCACCACGACCGCGACCACGACGCCGCAGAGCAGCACGAGCGAGCGGGGCTCGACCTCGACGGTGCGGGCCGACTCGGTGCGACTCGCTCCCCCGACGCTGGTCACAGCCGGCGGTACCGCGCCTCGACGAAGGAGTAGGCGCCGAAGCAGAGCAGCCCCGCGGCAGCGAGCAGCAGCAGGTAGGCGCCGTACGGCTGGCCGGCGAGCTCGGTGAGGGCCGCGTCGAGCCCGCGGGCCTTGTCGGGGTCGAACGTCACCGCCGCCGCGATCACGAGCACGCCGACGAGCCCCAGGACGGCGCCGCGCGAGACGTAGCCCGCCTGCCCCAGCCTGCGCACCCCCGCGCGCGCCGCAGGTCGCAGCCGTGCCAGGTCGAGCCGCTCCTCGAAGGACGTGGTGAGGCCCTTCCAGGTGAGGCCGACGGCCACGGCGATGATGACGAGGCCTGCGAGGACGACGAGCGGACGGCCGAACGAGGTGCCGAGCAGCCGGGCGGTCGCGTCCTCGCTGCCCTGGCCACCGCCGCTGCCAGTCGCGGTCCGGGCCGCAACGAAGGCGAGCGCGGCGTAGAGCACGGCCTGGGCCAGCGAGCCGATCCGCTCGAAGGTGCGGGACTTCGCGTCGTCGGCGTCGCGGTGGCCCCACCCGGCTTCCGTCACCTGCCATGCTGCGTAGCCGAGGAACCCGGCGACAGCGAGCCACAGCAGCGCCTTGCCCAGCCCGTTCTGGGCCAGGGTCGAGAAGGCGCCCTGCTGGTCCGCCTGCCCCTGCCGGTCGCCGAGGGCGATCTGCGCCGCGAGCACCCCGATGAGCGCCCAGACCAGCCCGCGCGCAGCCAGCCCGACGCGGGCGAGCCGCTCGACCCAGACGCTGTCGGCCGCCTCGCGGGCCGATCCCGCCGCCTGCCGGCCGGCGCCGCGCAGCCGCTCAGGGGTGACGCTCCCGCTACCGACACCGCTGCTGACCATGACGTGCCTCCCGAGTCGCCGGCGCGAGTCGCCCTGAGGCCTACCCCGCCCGGGCTCGCTTCAAGAGGGCAAGATCACGCGCAGGGTGAGCGTCAGCGCGGCGGTGCGCCGACGCTCTCGGACTCCTCCCCCAGCACATGCTCGGCCTCCTGGCCGCGGTCCCCGGCGCCGGCCTCCTGCGCCTCGAGAACCGTCAGGTCCACGACCTCCGGGCCAGCCGCCGCGGGCTCGGCTCCCGTGCCGCTGCTCTGCGCGGAGCCCTCCGGCCCGAGGTCGCCGAGCGGGTTGGGCATCGCGGCGCCGCCGAGCGTCGCGAGCATGCGGCGTACGTTCGTCAGCTGGGCGTTGATGCTGTCGCGGCGCTGAGTCGCGGCGATGAGCTCCCGCTCGGACTCGGCCCGGATCTGCGCCGCCCGGGTCTTCGCCTCGCCGACGAGCTCCTCGGCCTGCCGCTCGGACTCCTCCACGGTCCGGGCCGCCTTGCGCTCGGCGTCCTGGCGCAGCTTCTCGGACTCGACGCGCAGCTGCTCCGCACGCTCCTGCGCCTCGGCGAACTGGCGCTCGGCCGCGGCCGTCCGCTCGGCGAACTCGGCCTCCGCGCGCCGGCGCCGCTCGGCGAGGGTCGTCTCGAAGTCCGCGGCGGCCTCGGCGGCCCGCGCCCGCTGGGACTCGAAGAGCGCCTCGGCCTCCTCGCGCCGGGCGGCGGCCTCGCGGTCGGCTTCGTCGCGGATCGTGTCGGCCTGGCGCCGGGCGTCCTCCAGCGTGCGCGCCGACTGGGCGTCGGCGTCCGCGCGCAGCTCGGTGGCGTACCTCTCGGCCTCGGTGCGCTGCTTCTGGGCCGCCTGCTCGGTGAGCTCACGCTGCCGCCGCGCGTCCTCGGCCGCCGCGTCGCGCAGCTGCGCGGCTTCTTCCTCGGCGAGCGTCAGGATCTGCTCGATGCGCGCCCCGAGCCCTTCGTAGCGCGTCGTCGGGGCCGACGTGTCGCTCGACGCCCGCGCCTCCTCCGCCGCCCGCTGGAGCTGGTCGACGGTGCGCGCGAGGTCCGCGGCCTGGCTCTGGGCGTACTCCAGCTGGCTGCGCAGCTGCGTGACGAAGCTGTCGACCTGGGCCGGCTCGTAGCCCCGCCGGGAGATGGCGAACTGGGGAGCGCTGTCGGTCATACCGGCGTCCTGTCCTCGGAAGTGCGGGATGGGTCGGGCTCGTGCGCGGGCTCGAGGGGCTGTGCGTCGCCGGCCTGCGAGGGGTCGGTCTCCGGGGCGGCAGCGGGCAGCGCGCCGGCCTCGGCGCGGGCACCCGGGGAGACGTCGGGCAGGCCGTCGACCTGCGGGCCCTCGGCGTGCGGGCCCTCGGTGTGCGGAAGGCCCACGAGCGAGGCGTCGGCGGGCGCCGGCGCCGCGGCCGGCGGGCCGGGGACCGCGAGCGCCTCGATGACGCCGGAGAGCGAGGACAGCTCGGTCGCGATCTCGTCCCGACGGCGGGTCAGGACGGCGACCTCGCTGCGGGCCCGGTCGAGGATCTCGTGCGCCTCCGAGCGCAGCGCGTCGGCCTCCTGGCGGGCGTCCGCGACGAGGTCGGTGGCCTCGGCCCGGGCGGCCCGCCGCAGGTCCTGCGTCTCGCGCTGGGCGCGGGCGGTCTGCTCGGCCACCCGCTCGCGCAGCGCGCGGGCACCGGCGTCGGCCTCGGCCATGCGGCGCTCGGCCCGCTCCTCCAGCGCCTCCGCCGCCCGCCGCGCGGCGCCGAGCTCCTCCGCGGCACGCTGCTCGGCCCGCGCGACCAGGCCGGCCGCCTGCTCCTCGGCCCGCTCGAGCACACCTGCACTGCGCGCGTGCAGGTCGGCGACCTCGCGCTCGGCCCGCTCGGTGTGCTGCCGTGCCGAGGTGCGCGCCTGCCCCAGCAGCCGGTCGACGTTCTCGCGCGCCTGCCGCACGACGTGCGCCGCCTCCGCGTGCGCCTTCGACCGGGCCATGGCCGCCTCGGTCTCGGCCGCGGCGAGCAGCGACTCGACGGTGCGCTGCGCCCACGCCGTCTGCTCCGCCGCCTCGGCGAGCTGCTCGTCGCTCGTGGCCAGGGCCTCGTCGAGGACCCGTGCGGCCTCGGCGGCCGCCGACTCCCGCACCTGGGCGCTCTCCGAGCGCGCGGCGTCGAGCTCCGAGCGCGCTTCCGCCCGCCACTCCAGGGCGACCCGCTCGGCCTCCTGCCGGGTCTGGCCGGCGTACGCGTCGGCCGCCGTCCGCGCGGCAGCCGCCGCTTCCTCGGCCTCGGCGCGGGCCCGCTCGGCGTCCTGCGCGGACGCGGCCCGCTCGGCAGCGGCCTCCCGCGCGGCGTCCTCGACGAGCCGCACGGCCTCCGCGCGGGCCTGCTCCAGCACCGCCTGCGCCTCGGAGCGCGCGGCGCGCGCCGCGTCGGCGGCCTCCTCGCGGAGGCGGGCCGCCTCCTGCTCGGCCGTCTCGAGCAGCTGGGCCGACTGCCGGTCCGTCGCCTCCACGAGCAGCGCGCTCTGGTCGGCGGCGTCGGTCAGCAGCTGCGCGGCCTCGGTCCGCGCGTCGGCGCGGCGGGCATCGGCCTCGGCCCGGCTCTCCCGCGTCAGGGCCTCGGCCTGCTCGGTGGCGGCGGCCAGGCGGGCCGCGGCCCGCGCTTCGGCCTCCTCCACCACGGCCGCTGCCCGCGCGGCCTGCTCGTGCAGGGCACGCGTCTCCTCGCGCTGGCTCTCGACGTCCGCGAGAGCGGCCGCGGCGTCCCGCTCGGCCTGTGCGCGCACCATGTCCGCCTGCCGCTGCGCGGTCACGAGGAGCCGCGCGGCTTGCCCGCTCGCGCTGAGGTCGATGACGTCGGACGGGCCCGCCTCGGGGCCTCCGCGTCGGGTCTCGGCCTCAACGTCCATAGTGCCGCATAGTGCCATCCATCGCTCGGCGTGGCGACGCCGAGGCAGCGCTCCGTCACAGCCCGAGAAGATCGTCGACGCGGTCGGGCGAAGGGCGCTTCCGACGTGCCGCCCCGGCCCGTGCCGAAGGGTTCGAGCGTCGGCCGCGAACGCATACTCCCGGCGTGCCGTCCCCCGCTGATCTTCCGGACCGCCCGGAGGGCCTGTTGGACGTCGTGCTGCTCGGCGCCACCGGGCTCGTCGGGCGGGCCACCGCCGCGTACCTCGCCGGCGCCGCGCCCCCGGGCACGCGGGTCGGGCTGGCCGGCCGCTCCCGCGACCGGCTGCACGCCGTCCGGGACGGCCTGCCCGACGCGGCCGCGAGCTGGCCGTTGCTGGTGGTCGACGTCGGGGACGACGAGGCGCTCTCGCGGCTCGTCGCGCGCACCCGCGTGGTCGCCACGACCGTCGGTCCGTACGCCCGGCACGGGCTGCCGCTCGTCGTGGCCTGTGCCAGGTCCCGCACGGACTACGTCGACCTCACCGGCGAGACGCTCTTCGTGCGACGCAGCATCGACGCCGCCCACGGCGCTGCCGTCCGGAGCGGGGCGCGCATCGTGCACGCGGCCGGCTTCGACTCGGTCCCGTCCGACCTTGCCGTGCTGCTGCTGGCCGAGCGCGCCCGTGCCGACGGCGCCGGCACGCTGACCCGCACGGTGCTCGTCGCCGGCCCGATGCGCGGGGGCATCGGCGGCGGCACCTACGAGAGCCTGCGCGAGCAGCTCGACGCAGCACGACGGGACCCGCGGGCGCGCGCGGTGCTGCGCGACCCGTACGCCCTGAGCCCCGACCGCCGGAGCGAGCCGCCCGACCCGCGCGGGCGCCCGGTCGTCGACCGCCTCGGCGGGGCCTGGACGGCGCCCTTCCCGATGGCTCCGTTCAACAGCAGAGTCGTGCGGCGCAGCAACGCCCTGCTCGGGTTCGCGTACGGCCGCGGGCTCGACTACTCAGAGGCGCTCCGGGTGGCCGAGGGGCCGGCCGGGCCCCCGCTCGCCGCGGCCACGGCGCTCGGGCTCGGGGCGCTCGGGCTGCTCCTGGCGGCCCCGGCGACCCGGCGGGTGGTGGACCGCGCGCTGCCCGCTCCGGGCGAGGGGCCGTCGCTGCACGACGGGCGCCCCGGGCACTTCCGGACGACGACCCGCACCGTGACGACGGAGGGCGCGCGCTACGCGGCGGTCGTCGGTGGCCCGTACGACCCCGGCTACGCCGCGACGGCCCGCATGCTCGCGCAGAGCGCCCTGTGCCTGGCCCTCGACCGGGACGAGCTGCCCGACCGCGCCGGCGTGCTCACACCGGCCACGGCGCTGGGCGGGCGGCTGGCCGACCGGCTGCGCGCCGCCGGCCTCACGCTGTCGGTCGCTCCGGCCTGACCGCAGGCCCGGCGGCCAGCCCGTCGCGAACGACGTCGAGCACCCGGTCCAGGAGGCTGTCCACGGCCCGCTCGCGGATGGCCTCTCCCCCCTCCGGGCCCAGCTGCCCCTCGAGCACGAGCTGCGCGACGCCGTGGACGCACGCCCACGCCACGTCCTCGGCGCCCAGCCGGGCGTCGGGCGACAGCTCCCCGGCCTGCACGAGGGCATCGAGGGCGGCGCCCAGCAGCGCGTACGGGTTGTCCTCCGGCCCGCCCTGCGGCGGGGCCGGGCACGGGGCGAAGGCCGCGCGGAAGAGCCCGGGCTCCTCGAGGGCGAAGCGGACGTACGCCGCCCCGGTGGCCCGGAAGGCGCCGGCGGGCGAGCGGTCCGCACCCGCGATCTCGACGCGCATCCGGTCCGCAAGCCTCCCCATCGCGGCGTCCCGCACCGCGCCCAGGAGCCCGTCGCGGTCGGCGAAGTGCCGGTACGCCGCGGTGGGCGACACGCCGGCCCGCCGGGCGACCTCGCGCACGCCCACAGCACCCGGGCCGCCGTCGCGGGCGAGCTCGAGCGCGCCCTCCAGGAGCGCCTCCCGGAGCCGGCCGTGGTGGTAGGGCCGCTTGGCGCGCGTGTTGACACCGTCAACATCGGCTGTCATGTTGACAGCGTACACATCAACGGAGGGAAGGACGGGCATGAGCGCGCAGGTGGTTCCGGGGCGGATGACGGCGGCGAGCGACGACGACCTCGTGGTCTTCCTGATCGGGATGCGGATCAACCGGCTGCGCGCGGTCCGCGCCTGGCTGCCCGCCGTCACGGCCATGCCGCGGATGCTCCGCGAGCTGGCGAAGGACCCGTCGCTCGGGTTGCTCGACGCCCGGTCGTACGTGTCCGGGCGCGTCGTCCTCGTCGTGCAGTACTGGAGCTCGTTCGAGCACCTCGACGCGTACGCCCGGGCCTCCGACCGTGAGCACCTGCCGGCCTGGCGCGCCTTCTAACAAGCGGCTGCGCTCGGCGGGACCGGCCGCCGGGATCTTCCACGAGACCTACGTCGTGCCCGGCGGGCAGCGGGAGGCGGTCTACGTCGGGATGCCGGCCTACGGGCTGGGGCGGGCGCTGGGCGTCGCGCCTCTCGCCCGCCGCGGAGAGCGGGCCGCGCACCGGCTGGACGCCGGGGTGCCCGACGGCCAGCTCGTCGACGCCGCAGGCGAGCTGGTGGCGCCGCGCTGACGGGTGCGCCCGGCTGCGGCGGTGCGCTCGACTGCGGCGGTGCGCTCCGCTGCGGCGGTGCGCTCGACTGCGGCGGTGCGCTCGACTGCGGCGGTGCGCTCGACTGCGGCGGTGCGCTCGGCTGCGGCGGTGCGCTCGGCTGCGGCGGTGCGCTCGGCCGGCGTCCCGTCAGCGACCGGCCCGCTCCGCGGCCTCGAAGCCGCCCAGCTGCCAGGGGCGTACGACGGTCGCGAGCACGAGCAGTGCGGCGACCATGCCGCCGGCGACCAGGGCGGCCATCGCGGCGGCATCGTTGCCGAGGGCGCCGACGAGCGGCGACGCGAGCGACCCGATCCCGAACTGCGCGGCGCCGAGCAGGGCGGCGGCGGTCCCGGCCGCCTCGCCGTGACGCATCAGGGCGAGCGCCTGCGCGTTGGGCCCGGCCAGGCCGAAGCCGGCCAGCGCGACGAACAGCGGGACGAGGACGCCGAGCAGCCCGCCGACGCCGGCGACCGCCAGCGCGAGCATGACCAGGCCTGCACCTGTGCCGAGCAGGAGGGCGAAGACCAGCAGCTGCTGCGGCCCCCAGCGGCGGAGCAGCCGGACGTTCAGCTGGGTGGCGCCGATGACCGCGACCGCGTTGACCGCGAACGCCAGCCCGAACTCCTGCTCGGACAGCCCGAACTCGTCCTGCAGGACGAACGAGGAGCCGGCGACGTACGCCAGCAGCGACGCCATGGACAGGCCGACGACGAGGACCAGGCCGACGTAGGGCCGGTCGCGCAGCAGCCCGCGATAGGCCGCCGCCGTGTCGCGCACTCCCCCTCGGCGGCGGCGCTCCGGCGGCAGCGTCTCGGGCAGCGCGAGGCCGGCCAGGACGATCAGGGCGAAGCCGAGACCGGCCAGCGCGACGAACACGCCGCGCCACTCGGTCCAGCGCAGCAGCTCGCCGCCGATCGTCGGGGCGAGCACCGGGGACGTGCCCAGCACGAGCATGAGCCGGGAGAACATCGTGGCGGCCGCGAGGCCGGAGAAGAGGTCGCGGACGACGGCGAGCGCGATCACCGTCGCTGCGGCGGCGCCGAGCCCCTGGGCCACGCGCAGCACACCGAGGACCGCGGCGTTGGGCGCCACGACGCAGAGGACCGACGCGAGGACGTGCAGCGCCATCCCGGCCAGCAGCGGGCGGCGACGCCCGAGCGCGTCGGACAGCGGCCCGAGCACGAGCTGGCCGACGGCGAGGCCGAACATCGTCCCGGTCAGGGTCAGCTGCACCGCCGACTCGGTCGTGTCCAGGTCGTCGGTGATCGTGGGCAGCGCCGGGAGGTAGAGGTCGATAGTGAACGGCCCGAGCGCTACGAGCAGCCCGAGCACGGCGACCAGGCGGAGCCGCTCGCGCGGGGCGACGACATCCCGCTCCTGCGTCGGGTCCCCCGGCTGCGTGGCGGGGCCCAGCGTGGTGGTCATGCGCGTCGTCCTTCGCAGAGGGTCTGCCCGGCTCGGGCGGTCGGTCCGGCCGGCACGGGCACCCCGGGTCGGGGCGCGCCGGGGCACGGCTCGGCACGGACACCCTTGTCCGAAGTTGTGACAAGCGTGTCAGACGGCGGGCCATTCCCCCTGCTCGCTTTCGGTCCGCTCTGGCCGGCTCAGGCAGCGTCCGCCGCTTGTCAGTGCCGTCGGCGATAGTCGTCAGGTGCCGCCGACGGCTTCCGGGCCGGCTGGGACC
>NZ_JAANNP010000002.1:132477-668288 GCF_011250635.1 Motilibacter deserti | reverse complement strand
CAACGAGCACGACGGCAACGAGCACGACGGCAACGAGCACGGACGAGGAGACGGGGACGATGGAGCTTGCGGAGGCCCGCGCGCACGGCGAGGAGCTCCTGCGCCGGCACGGGCTCTCGAGCTGGCGGCTGGTCTTCGACAACGCGAAGACCCGCGCCGGGGTGTGCCGCTTCGAGCGGCGGGAGATCGGGCTGAGCCGCGTCCTCACCCAGCTGCACACGGAGGCGGAGGTGCGCGACACCCTGCTGCACGAGATCGCGCACGCGCTCGTGGGGCCGAGGCACGGCCACGACGCGGTCTGGCGGGCGAAGGCGCTGGCCATCGGGTGCAGCGGGGAGCGGTGCGTGCCTCCCACGGCCGAGCGCGCCCCCGGCCCGTGGACCGGCACGTGCCCGCGCGGCCACGTGACGACGCGGCACCGGCGGCCGGAGAAGGTGCAGTCCTGCGCCAAGTGCTCGAGCCGCTTCGACCTCGCCGCCGTCTTCCGCTGGACGTTCCGGGGGCAGGAGGTGGCGATGCACCCGGCCTACGAGGCCCAGCTCGCGTTCTACCGGTCCCGCGCGGCTCGCGCCCCGGCGCCGGCCGAAGGCGTCGCGGCCTCGTCGGTGGCCACCCCCTCCCGCCCCACGGCGCCCGGCCCGGCCCCGCTCCCGGTGGGCGCAGCGGTCCGGCTGCGCGGCCGGGGCAAGTACGCGGGGCTGACCGGCACCGTCGAGAAGCGCGGGCGCACCAGATACCACGTCCGGACCCGGGTAGGGCTGGTCGCGGCCCCGTTCGAGCTGGTCGAGCGGGTGTGACGGCGTGGGCGCAGCTCCTCGCCGGAGTTGACGGCGTTGACCAACCGGGTACTCTGGCGGTTGACGACGTTGACCGAGGAGCTGCCGTGAGCCCGACCCAGCGCATCGTGCGCTCGACCGCGACAGCGGCGGCGCGCCGCTCGGCTCCTCCAGCGCTGGTCGGGCTCCGGCCGAGCCAGCAGCGGTTCGTCAACTCGATGATCGCCGAGCTGCTCCTGCGCGACCCGGACGGCAGCCGGCTCGACCGCGTCGACGACCCCGACGCGCTCGCCCGCGAGACGGCCGGGCGCGTCGTCGACACCGCGGCCGCCTGGGAGGCGCACCTCGGCGCGTTCTACGACGTCGACGGCGTCCGAGCCCTGCTGTCCTCGCGCGACGGGCAGCGCATCACCAAGCAGGCGGTGAGCAAGCGCAAGGGGCTGCTCGCGCTGACCACCGGCTCCGGCCGCGTCGTCTATCCGCGCTTCCAGTTCTCCGAGGGCGCGCCGCTGGCCGGGCTCGACGCCGTGCTCGCCGAGCTTCCCGAGCCCGTGGTCTCCCGGTGGACCGTCGCCTCGTGGCTCGTCTCGCCCCAGCCGGCCCTCGACGGAGAGCGCCCCGTCGACGTGCTGCGCGAAGGCTTCCCCGGTCCGGTCGTCGCCGCCGCGCGCGGGTGGGCGCGGAGCCTCGCCGCCTGATGCAGGAGCCGCACGACCCCGCACCGCCGTCGCCCGCACCGTCGTCGCCCGCACCGCCGTCGCCCGCACCGCCGTCGCCCGCACCGCCATCTTTCGCGGCGCCTGCAGCGCCGTCCGCTCCCCCGCCGCCTTCCGCGGGCCTGGGAGAGGGCTCGTTCGACGGCTTTCCCGCGGTCGCCGACGAAGCCGCGGTCGGGCCGTTCTTCCGCATCTGGCGCGCCCGCGACCCGGAGACCGGCGAGCGGCGTACGCCGTGGTTCTTCTCCAGCCTCCCGACGCCCTCGCCGGGCCGCTTCGACCTGCAGCGCCCCGAGGGCACCTGCTACTTCGCCGACCGGGCCTACGCCGCATGGCTCGAGGTCTTCCGCGGCTGCGGCCTGGTCGACCGGGTGGACGTGGACAGCCGACGGCTCCTCACCGCGACCCGGACGGGGTCGCCGCCCCGCCTCGCCGACCTGCGCTCGCCCGGCTCCCGCCCGTACGGCGTCACCGCCGACCTGGTGGGCGGGGACGACTACGCGCTACCCCACCGCTGGGCGGCGGGGCTGCGGCGGGCCGGCTTCGACGGCGTGAGCGGCACGATCCGGCACGACCCGACCCACGAGGCGCGCAACGTCGCGCTGTTCGGCCCGGCCGGCCCGCGGCACCGGGTGGCCGGGTGGCAGGGGTCGAGCACGCCGCTGGCCCGCTCGATCCGGCTGCTGACCGAGCTGGCGCCGTTCGGGACCGGCGTCGCGGCGCGGCCGTGGGACGTCGCGGTCACGCCCGTGGAGTAGCCGCCGCCCGCGGGCCGGCGACCGCCTGTCCGCGCCGGCCGACCGCGCGGCAGCCCGTCGGAACGGTGCCAGCCGCGCTGCTGCGGGCGATCCGGCGCCCGGGCGGGACCGCCAGGACGACGGCGCGTAGCCACCGCCAGGCACACGCGTGCGCACGGCCGACGGCGCCGCCAGCGGCCACGGCTAGGGGACGAGCACGATCTTGCCGTGGCTGTGGCCCTGCTGGCCCAAGCGGTGCGCCTCGGCCGCCGCGGCCAGCGGGAAGGCCTCGTCCACGAACACCCGCAGCGCGCCCTGCTCGACGAGCCGGACGAGCTCGAGCCGGGCGGCGTCCCGCAGCGCGGTCCCCGGGTCCGCCCCCGGCCCGCCGCCGATCCGCCGAATCCCGACGGCCTCGCCGCGCTCGAACGCGGCGATCGTCACGACCCGCTCGCGGTCCCGGACGAGCTCGACCGAGACGTCCACCGCCTCGTCGGTGCCGACGGTGTCCACCGCCGCATCGATGCCGGCCGGGGCCAGCGCACGCAGCCGGTCGGCGAGGCCGGGGCCGTACGCCGTGGGCTCGGCCCCCAGCTCCCGCAGCGCGGTGTGCCGGCCAGGGCTCGCCGTGCCGATCACGCGGGCACCGCGCGCAACGGCGAGCTGGACGGCCATGAGGCCGACGCCGCCGGCCGCCCCGTGCACGAGCACGGTGTCGCCCGCTGCCACCGAGGAGGCAACGAGCGCGTGGTACGCGGTGGCGCCGGCCAGCATCAGGCCGGCTGCTTCCTCCCAGGCCATGCCCGCAGGCTTCGGCACGAGGGCCGCGGCCTTCACGACGAGCCGCTCCGCGTACGCCCCGGCGACCCGGAACGCGATGACCTCGTCGCCGACCCGGACGGGGCCGGCGGGGCCCACTGCGTCGGGGCCGACGTCCGCGACGACGCCGGCCGCCTCGTACCCGAGCCGGATCGGCAGCTTCGTGGGGTCGGCGCCCCACGCTCCGCTGTAGGACTTCCAGTCGGCGGGGTTCACCCCGGCCGCGCGCACCTCCAGCACGGCCTCGCCCGGGCGGGGGCTCCGGACCTGCTCGTCGCGCAGGGTCAGGGCCTCGGGGCCGCCGTACGACGCGGCGACGATCACGCGGGTCATGCCGGGGCAACGGGAGCTGTGCCACCCGTGTTCCGCACCGGCGGCGCACGCACGACCGCCGCGACCACCGCGGATCAGCACGGGACCACCGCGACACCGGCGCGGACGCCGCCGCGACACCGCCCGCGGGCGCCGGGCACGAATGCGCGGGCCACCACCGGGGGACAGGCACCCTGGCCCGACGATCTCGAGGAGACCCCATGACAGTTGCGGACCTGCTGAAGGACGCGTTCGAGCGGATGCGGGAGCTCGGCCACGACGCGGTGGAGGGTCTCTCGACCGAGCAGCTCACCACGCAGCCGGAGGGCAAGGGCAACTCGATCGCCTGGCTGGTGTGGCATCTGGCCCGCGTGCAGGACGACCACCTGGCCGACGCCGGCGGCTACGAGCAGGTGTGGACCGCGCAGGGCTGGGAGCAGCGCTTCGGGCTGCCGTTCGACAAGGGCGAGACGGGATACGGGCAATCCTCTGCGGAGGTTGCGCAGGTCAAGGCCGACGCCGCGCTCCTCGCCGGCTACCTCGACGCCGTCCTCGACCGCACGCTCGACTACCTCGAAGGGCTCACGGACGCGGACCTCGACCGGGTCGTCGACGAGCAGTGGGACCCGCCGGTCACGCTCGGGGTGCGGCTGGTGAGCGTGATCGGCGACGACATGCAGCACCTCGGCCAGGCGGCGTACGTGAAGGGCCTGCTTGGCACCTAGCGGCCATGGCCGCATCTTCCGGGCCCCCAGCACGCGCGCAGGCTCCTAGATTCCGGGCGTCGGACCTCTGCCGTCTCCCTGGGAGCCTCCATGCACGCGCCTCGCCGCCTGGCCCGAGCCCTTCTCGCTGTCGCAGCGGCCGCCGGCTGCCTGCTCGGGCTGCCCGGGCCGGCCGTCGCGGCCGAGTCGGCGAGCTGTGCGAGCGCGACGCTCGTGTTCGCTCGCGGGTCCGGCCAGCCGCTGGGCGCCGGTGAGGCCACCCGCTTCTTCACCACCTCGACCAGCGCACTGGCCGGAAGGACGGTGAGCCAGTACGAGCTGGGGTCCCAGGCGCAGAGCGGCGCCCGCTACCCGGCCGTCGGGGTCGGCACCGACACGACCCAGGCCTTCCTGAACATGGTGGGCGCCGACCTGAGCTGGACCGGGCTCGGCGCCTACGACGCGAGCGTGGCCCAGGGCGTCGCCGAGACGACCGCGTACCTCACCGCCCGCTCCGCGCTCTGCCCACAGGAGCGCTACGTGCTGGCCGGCTACTCCCAGGGCGCGCACGTGATCGGCGGCTCGCTCGGTGGCCTCCCCCTCGCCGTGCGCTCGCGCGTCGCGTACGTCGCCCTCTTCGGCGACCCCAAGCTCTACCTTCCCGAGGGCAAGGGCGTCGTGCCGTCCGCCTGCCGGGGCGGGGCGCTGTCGGCCTGGCGCCGGGGCACCGCGAGCTGCCTGGTCGACAACGGCATCCTCGAGGCCCGGGTGCCGTACGTCCCCGCCGACCTCGCGAGCCGCGTCGGCTCGTGGTGCGACACCGGCGATGCGGTCTGCACGAACAATCTCACCGCGTTCCGCAATTCCACGCACGGGAACTACGACCTGCCCGGAAAGGGCATCGACCAGGCGACGCGAGAAATCGTGGCGGCCGTGGCGAGATGAGCGTCTGAGCCCACAGCCTCTTCACCTTTCGGAGAGTGGAATGCCTGTGGCGCAGGGCGATTACCATCACTGGCAGCGCTATGCCACTCCCTCTGAGGGCTCCGTCCGCACCAGCAAGGACGCGAATTCCAGGTTCTTCCGGCATTGCCGTCCCAAATACCCGGGATTCCGCGAGATTGACCCAGCATCACGCGACACCAAATGCCGAATCCCAGCGAATGCCATCATGATCACTGACACGGCGGCCGTGAGCACGGCCGCCGCGGCCGCTCCCCCGACAGACCAACAGCCATCCGGACTCCCTACCAGAGCCCGGGCTCGTCGACCGCCCGTGATTCCGCCGGAATCACTCGCCTGCGCGGAGCGGGCGCGCCGATCGGCTCCCCGGTGGCAGGGAGCACTCCGGCCCGGGCCAGGGCGTCGAGCACCGCGCGGTAGTCGTCCGTGACGGCCTCGCGCGGCGAGTGCACCGGGAGCGGGCGTTGTTGTGCGTACGCCTCGGGCACCCGCACACTGCGTCGCACCGGCGGCGTCACCACGTCGCCGTAGTTCTCCCCCAGAAGCGCCAGCGCCTGGGAGTAGAGCGCACCGGCACCGGCCGGCGGCACGTTGCACGGGATGACGCCACCGAGGGCCAGCTTGGGGTTGTAGGCGCCACGGACGTCCTCGACGGTCGCCTCGAGCTTCGGCACCCCGGCCAGCTCCTTGACGGTCGGCTGCGCGACGGTGACGACGGAGTCCGCCGCGACGAGCGCGGCGATCGTGAAGATGCTCAGCGCGCCGGGGCAGTCCACGAGAACCACGTCCGCGGCGGCCTGCTGCTCGGCCATCGCCTCGAGCGCCTGGCGCAGCCGCTGCTCGCCACCGAGCGCACGGGACAGCTCGACCGCGTCGGCGTCGAGCCGCTCGTCGGCCGGCACCAGCCGGAGCCGGGGGACGTCGGTCTCGACGGCCGCGTCGGTGAGCGTCAGCCCGCGGCGGCGCAGCAGCACGTCACCGAGGGTCGCCTCCGGCTCGTTCCCTCCGAGCCACGTGGTGGCGTTGGCCTGCGCGTCGGAGTCGAGAAGCAGGACCTCGTGCCCGCCCTGGGCCAGCAGAGCGGCGAGGGTGACAGCACTGGTGGTCTTGCCGGCCGACCCGGCCTGGTTCGCGATGGCGACGGTGATCACGGGATGTCTCCTGCAGCCGTCTCGACATTGATTCCGCCGGAATCACCGGCGTAATGGGAGCCGGCGTCCGGGGAATTGGCGTCCGGGGAGCCGGCGTCCGGGGTGCGCGCGGCCTCGAGGCGGCGCAGCTCCCATGCCGTGGGGGCATAGCCCGCGCTGTCCATCAGGCGCTGGAGGTGCATCGCCTGCCGCGGCCCCCAGTCCCCGCGCGGCGCGCGGGCCGAGAGCTCATCCGCTGCGACCGTCATGGCCCACGCCGCCCATGCGTGCTGGCGGTCCGGCCCCGCGGCGAGGCTGTCGCGCCAGACCTCGGGGTCCTTCGCGTACGTGTCCCCGATCGTCCGGCCGAGCCAGCCGTGGACGAGCTTGAGCGCGCCCGCGCTGTCCGCTCGGCGACGCAGGGTCGCGTCGGCCAGCTCGCGGAGCATCGCCCGCGCGTCCGGAGGCGCCTGCACCAACGCAGCGCAGGCTGCGGCCCGCGCCTTGGCCGCCCGGCGCCGCTCCCGCTCGTCGTCGGCAGCCGAGGCCGGACGCGCGTCGCCGCCGGCTGCCGGAGCGACGGTCGTGTAGTAGTCGAGCCCCTGCGGCGTCGCGACGGCGACGAGCGCTCCCTCCGCGCGGGCTGCCGCGACCTCGTCCTCCGCATGCAGCCGGCGGGCCTCGGCCTCGTCGGCATCCCACTCGGCGGCCGGGTCGACCAGCGGCACGGCCTCGCGCGCGGCCTGCTCCTGCGCGCGGGCGACGGCGCGCTCGGCCTCCGCCCGGCGCGTGAGCTCCTGCGCCGCGGAGGCCACGGGCAGCGACCGCTCCTTGGCCAGCGCGTACGCCGCCTCCGCCTGCGCATCGGGAAGCGCAGCGAGGGCGGCAGCGTCGGCGAGGGAGAGCGCGCCGTCGGCAAGGTCGCGCTGGGCGTCGGGAGCGAGCCGGAGCAGCGCGAGCCGCTTGGACACCTGGCTCTGTGCGACGCCCAGCCGGCGGGCGATGTCGCGCTGGCTCACCTTCCGCTCGGCCAGCGCGGCGTACTGGCGCGCCTCGTCCAGCGGGGTCAGGTCCTCGCGGTGCAGGTTCTCCAACCCGGCGGCGACGAGCGCCTCGACGGGGTCGGCCAGGTCCTCGCGAACGATGGCCGGCAGCGTGTCCCGCTGGGCCAGCTCGGACGCCGCGCGCCGCCGGTGGCCCATGACCACCACGTAGCTGCGGCCGGCGACGGCCGCCGCGTGATCGGGGTGGCTGGCGACCCAGGCCGCCGCGGGGACCAGGGTGGCGGGCTGCTGGACGCCGCTCTCGCGGATCGAGTCGGCCAGCTCGGCGAGGTCGCCGAGGGTGCTGCGCGGGTTGTCCGGGTTCTCGGCGATGTCGCGCAACAGCACGTCGAGGACGGTCCGACCCTGCGCAGCATCCGGCCGCGGCCGCTGCAGGGCGGCGACGAGCCCGCCGCTGCGGGCCGGGACGGACTCCTCGCGCGCGGCGGGGACGGGACGACGGCTGAGTGCTGCGACGGCGGAGCCCTCGAGCCCTCGTCCGCGCCTGCTGGTTGGTGCCACGTGCGGAGGCCTTCCACTGGTCGGTCGGGCATGTCTACGCCAGCGAGCGGGGGCCCGTTCAAGGCGCCGCGCCGGAGGGCACCGACGTGATTCCGGCGGAATCAGCCGTCCGCGTCACAGCAGTCACAGCCGCCTCACCGGCACCCCTGCTCCCCCTCAAGTACCGCCGATAGGCACCTGCGACCGACGCCGGGCCCCTCGCGGCATCCCTAGCGTCGCCGGCATGACAACGCTTCTCGCCGACCCCGACGTCGTCGCCATCCCGGTCGAGGACAACGGCGACCGGCTCGTCGACCTCGCCACGTGCGGCATCGCCTGCGCCGAGCCCGGGGAGGACCGCCGGCACGTACGCGCCGGGCTGGCCGACCGGCTCATGGCCGCCGACGCCGCCCTCCCGCCCGGGGTGCGGCTGCTCGTCGTCGAGGGCCTGCGGACCGCGCGGGCGCAGTCCGCGGTCCTCACCGGCTACACCCGCGAGCTGCGGGCGACGTTCCCCTGGCTCGATGACGACGAGCTGCGCCGGATGGCCTCGCGCTACGTCGCCCCGCTCGAGGTGGCGCCGCACGTGGCCGGCGCCGCGGTCGACGTGACGCTCGCCGACGCGTTCGGGCGCGAGCTGTGGATGGGCACCGAGCTGGACGCGACGCCCGAGGAGAGCGCCGGGCGGTGCGCGTTCGACGCCGCGGTCGACGTCGAGGCGCGGCGCAACCGCAGCCTGCTCGCGGGGGCCCTCGGGGGCGCAGGCCTGGTGAACTATCCCACCGAGTGGTGGCACTGGAGCTTCGGCGACCGCTACTGGGCGTTCACGACCGGAGCCGACCGCGCGGTCTACGGGCCGGTCGAGCCGTGAGCGGCGCGACGCTCACCGTCGACCTCTCGGCGGTCGCCGCGAACACCCGCCTGCTCGCCTCCCGCGCCGGCGGCGGCCTGATGGCGGTCGTGAAGGCGGACGGCTTCGGCCACGGCGCCGCCGCCGTCGCCCGGACGAGCCTCGCCAACGGGGCCAGCGCGCTCGGCGTGACCTCCGTGCAGGAGGCGCTCGACCTGCGCACCGCCGGCGTCGGCGCCCCCCTCCTGAGCTGGCTCAACCCGGTCGACGCCGCCTTCGACGACGCCCTCGTCGCCGACGTCGAGCTGGGCGTCCCCGGTCACGCGCACCTCGCTGCGGTGGCCGCAGCCGCCGCCCGTACGCGCCGGCGGGTCCGCGTCCACCTGCACGTCGACGTCGGGATGGCTCGTGACGGCGCATCGGTGACCGAGTGGGGAGGGCTCTGTGCGGCGGCACGGGCAGCCGAGCGGGAGGGGCACGTGCGCGTCGTCGGCGTCATGGGGCACCTGGGCTGGGCCGACCGGCCGCGGGACCCGCTCAACCGACAGGGCCGCGAGCGGTTCGTGGAGGCGGTCGCAGCGGCCCGGGGCGCCGGGCTGCGTCCCAGGGTCCGGCACCTGGCCGCGACCGCCGCGACGCTCACGCTGCCCGACACGCACTTCGACCTCTGCCGTGTGGGCGCCGGCCTCGTCGGCATCGACCCGTCGGGCACGACGCTGCTGCACCCCGCGCTGACCCTCGCCGCGCCCGTCGTCGGCGTGCGCGAGGTGCCGGCGGGGACGCACGTGGGCTACGGCCGGACGTACGCCACGCCGCGGCGTACCCGGCTCGCTCTCCTTCCGGTCGGCTACGCGGACGTGATCCCGCGCGCGGCGTCCGGCTCGGCCTGGGTGCAGCTGCGGGGGCGCCGGCGCAAGGTCGTCGGCAGCGTGTCGATGGACTGCATCGTCGTGGACATCGGCGACGACGCGGTGACGCCGGGCGAGGTGGCGACGGTGTTCGGCCCGGGCGCCGACGGCGAGCCGACGGTGGCGGACTGGGCGCGGTGGGCCGGGACGCTGGAGCACGAGATCGTCACCGGCATCGGGCCGCGGGTGGGCCGGCGGGTCGTCACGGCAGGAGACCTGGCGGTGAGCGCATGACCGCGCGGACGCGGATCGCGGTCGTGGGGGGCGGGCAGAACTGCGAGCACGAGGTCGGCCTCGCCACGGCCGAGTCGGTGCGGCGCGCACTGGACTGGCGGCGCTACGACGTCGTCCCGCTGACGATCGCGCGCGACGGCGGCTGGCTGCTCGACGGCGCGCGGACGACCTTTGCGGGGGCCATGGGCGTGGTCGCCGCGTGCGACGTCGTCTTCCCCGCGGTGCACGGGCCGCGCGGGGAGGACGGGACGCTGGCCGCAATGTGCGAGCTGGCCGGCGTGCCTTACGTCGGGTCAGGAGTACGCGCCGGCGCGCTCGCGATGGACAAGTGGGCCACCAAGCTGGTGGCGGCCGAGCTCGGCGTGGGGGTCGCCCCGGGCGTGCTCGTGTCCTCGCCAGCGGACGGGGTCCCCGTCGACCTCCCCGCGGTGGTCAAGCCGGTCGCGGCGGGGTCGAGCCACGGCGTCGCCCTCGTCCGGTCGCAGGCGGAGCTGGGCCCGGCGATCGCGGCGGCGCTGGAGCTCGACGGGCGGGTGCTCGTCGAGGAGCTGGTCGTCGGCCGCGAGGTGGACGTGGCGGTGCTGGAGCGGGCCGACGGCACGCGTGTCGTCGCGCCCGCGCTGGAGGTCGTGGTCCGGCCGGGCGCCCTCTTCGACACGACGGCGAAGTACGACGGCTCCGCGGACTTCCGCATCCCCGCTGCGGTGAGCGACGTCGAGCGCAAGGAGCTCGAGGCCGCCGCGCTGGCGGTGTTCGACGCGCTGGGCTGCTCGGGCGTCGCCCGCATCGACTTCTTCGTGACGGCGCACGGACTCGTCCTCAACGAGGTCAACACGATGCCGGGCATGACCGAGCAGTCGCAGGTGCCGAAGATGTTCGCGGCGGCCGGGACGGCGTACCCCACGCTGTTGGACGAGCTGATCGCGGGGGCGCTGGCCAGGCACCGTTGACGTGGTTGCATGGTTGCGTTCCCTGACCTTTGACCGATCGGCACTCGCCCAGCCCATGGCCCAGTCCTCCTCCTGGCCGCCCAGCGCGGCCGAGCGCCGGATGCTGCTCGGGGTCGCGGTGGGCCTCGCCGTGACCGCGTTCGGGCTGTGGGAG
This sequence comes from Motilibacter deserti, assembly GCF_011250635.1. GTDB lineage: Bacteria > Actinomycetota > Actinomycetes > Motilibacterales > Motilibacteraceae > Motilibacter_A > Motilibacter_A deserti. The sequence goes on along the minus strand of NZ_JAANNP010000002.1, from coordinate 657,491 downwards.
TCCCAGCGCGGGATCGCGGTGAACAACCCGAGCCCGCTCGCCGCGCTCGCCATGGGTGCGGCGGCGGGGGCCTACCGGCTTCAGCCCGCGCTCGCCCTCGCCCTGGTGTGGGTGTCCGCGGTCCTGCAGGTCCTCGTCGGCCGCGACGTGGCGTTCGTGCAGCTGGCGACGGTGCTCGTCGCCTACGGCACGGCGCGCTACGGGCGGCCGCTGACGGTCTGGGCCAGCGGCCTGTCGATCCCGACGGGCGCGGTGCTGGCCGTGGCCTACGTGGCGACGACCGGTACCGACCTGCCGCGCCGGCTCGGCCTCGACCGGCTCTCGGGCGACCTGTCGGCGCCGGCGGTGGCCAACGGGCTGGCGCTGGTCCTCGCGACGCTGGCCGGGCCGTGGCTGGTCGGGCTGCTGCTGCGCGTGCGCGACGCCTACCGCCGCTCGGTGGCGCAGCGCCGCGCCGCCGAGGCGGAGGCCGAGCGGGCGCAGGAGATCGCCGGGCTGGAGGCCGCGCAAGCCCGGCTGGCGCGCGACGTGCACGACGTGGTCGGCCACTCGTTGACGGTGATCCTCGCCCAGGCGGACTCAGCGCAGTTCTACGGCGACGACGACATCGCGAAGATCCGTTCGGCCATGGAGCAGATCGCCGCGACCGCACGCTCGTCGCTCGGTGACGTGCGGCAGGTGCTTGCCTCGACCTCGCCGGACGCCGCTCCCCCGCGCCCGCCGGGCGGTCTCGACCAGCTGATCGACGGCGTACGCAGCGCCGGGCACGACGTCCGGCTCACCGTCGAGGGCCAGCCGCAGCCGATGCCGCCGGAGCTCGACGTGGTGGCCTACCGGGTGCTGCAGGAGATGCTGACGAACGCGATCCGGCACGGGCGGCGCGACCTGCCCGTCTTCGTCGGCCGGGTGTGGGGCGCGGACGACCTCCGGCTCGAAGTACGCAACACTGTTCAGGAACTCGAGTACACCTCTGGCGAGGGCCTCGGGCTGCCCGGCATGGCGCGCCGGCTCGAGGCCGTCGGGGGCAGGCTCTGGACCCGGCGGGAGGACACGGCGGACGGCACCATCGAGTTCGCAGTCACGGCCGACGTGCCGCTCCGACCGAAGGGGGGACGATGAGCGACCCGATCCGGGTCCTGCTGGTCGACGACCAGGAGCTCTTCCGCTCCGGGGTGGCGGTCAACCTCGACGCGCAGCCGGACATGCAGGTCGTCGGCCAGGCGTCGAACGGGCGTGACGCCGTGCACCTGGTGGCGACGACGCAGCCCGACGTCGTGCTCATGGACATCCGCATGCCGGAGATGGACGGGGTGGAGGCGACCCGGCTCATCTTCGCGCCCGAGGCCGCTGCGCGCCGCACGCGCCCGGTGCGGGTCATCGTGCTCACGACGTTCAACCTCGACGACCGGGCGGCCATGGCGATCCGCTACGGCGCCAGCGGCTTCCTGCTCAAGGACGCGACGCCTGACTTCCTGCGCGCCGCGATCCGGACCGTGCATTCAGGAAGCGCCGTTCTGGCCCCGGACGACCTGCACACGCTGTTGGACGGCGGCTTCCGGCACTCGGAGCCGCTGCCCACGGCCTACTCCTCGCTCACCGACAAGGAGCGCGAGATCCTCGACGCCGTCGCACGCGGGCTGAGCAACGCCGAGGTCGCGGCCGAGACCTTCCTCAGCGAGTCGACGGTGAAGACCCACGTGGGCAGCATCCTGCGCAAGCTCGACCTGCGCGACCGGGTGCAGATCGTCGTCTTCGCTCACGAGCACGGGCTGCGCTGACGCCGCCCGTGCTTCCCGCTGCCGGCTCGTCTCAGCGGCCGGGCAGCAGCCGGTGCGCCACCCCCTTGGCCGTCGCACCCGCGCGGTAGGACTGCACGAGGTAGGAGCCGAGCGCGATGTTGCCGCCCGCCAGCACCGGGACGACGTACTGCGCAACCCGTTCCCGCTTCTGCCATCGCGCGATCTCGGGCGGCGTGGTCGCAGACGGGACCGTGGCGTCCTCGACGTCGACGGTCACGCCGCGCGCGTGCGCCTCCTCCGCGAGCTTGGCCACCTTCTTGCCCGTGTAGGTGCTGTACGCGGTGGCCGCCGCCCCGAGCACGCCCACCCCGGCCTTGAGCATCCCCGCCGTGGCGAAGCCCTGCTGCAGCGCCATGCGTCCCTTGCCGACCTGGGTCAGCCGCAGCCCGGCGCCGAGCATGGCCGCGATGCCCGCCCACTCGACCGGGCCGAACCGGCTCCAGGCGGAGTCGGCGACCCTGATGCGGTCGATGCCCTGCGGCAGGCGCCGGCCGGCCTTGTTCACGCCGGCCACGCCCATGACCGCCCCGCCGAGCCACAAGGCGGCTCCCAGGTCGTGCACCGCCTGGGCGAGCGCGTGGTTGTCGGAGGGGCTGTCGGGGCCTTTGCCCATGGTCGTTGCCTTCCCGTTGCTGGTGCTGTGGCCGCGTAGGTCGGCTGCGAACGGACGCTGCCCGGCGGCGATGGGACGCTGCCCCGTGGCGCCGGTGACGATCTCGCCCCTCGGGCTGTTGCGTCCCCAAGCAGCGGCGGGGTCAGGCCTGGTCCCCGAGGACTTCGGCCCGCGTCGCCTCGCCGGTGCTGTTGTCGGGCACCTCGCCGAACCGGTTGTCCGCGGGGTCGACCCCGAGCGCCTGCCGGGCTGCCTCTCCCCCGGTCGACAGGTCGCCGAGAGGGGTGTCGGACGTGTTGCGCTCGAGATCGGAGATCCCGGTCGGGGCCGCCGTGCTGCCGGCGTCCGCCTCCGCGCGGCTCGACGCCGCGGCGGAGTCCCCGCCGCCCGGCCGGCTGGCGACGAAGCCCTCCTCGGCGGCCACGTCCTCGGCGCGCCGGCCGATCTCGTCGGGGCTCTTGGCGGTGGCCGGGTCGACGTTGCCGAGCGCGGTCTCGCCCGGCAGGTCGCGCATGGCTGCGCGGGCGCCCTCCCGGTCCTGTCCGGACGGCGTGCTGGCGGGGGTCTGGGACATGGGTCTCTCCTCGGGCGGAGCGTCGGCTCGTGGGTGCGGCGGGGCCGCGCGGCCTGGTCTCGACCGGTCGCCGGAGGGCGCAGCACGACGTCGACGTCGCCGCCGCTTCCGGCGTGTGGCGCTTCCTTCCCGCCCGACCGGGGTCGTACGCCGGGGAACTCCAGGAATGTCCCCCCGCGCAGGTCCGTCGCGGGATACTCCGGCCATGAGGTTCCGCACGACGGTCGAGCTCGGTGGGAAGACGGCTACCGGTCTTCCGGTGCCTGAGGAGGTGGTGCAGGCCCTGGGCGGAGGCAAGCGGCCGGCGGTGGTCGTCACGATCGGCGGGCACACGTACCGCACGACCGTGGCGCCGATGGGCGGCCGCTACTTCGTGCCGCTCGCGGCCGAGCACCGGACCGCGGCGGGCGTGGCCGCCGGTGACGAGGTGGAGGTCGAGGTCGAGCCCGACACCGCGCCCCGGGAGGTCGTGGTCCCGGACGACCTGGGCGCGGAGCTGGTCGCCGACGCCGTGGCCCGGGCGGCCTTCGAGACGCTGGCCTACTCGCACCGCAAGGAGTGGGTCCGTTGGATCGAGGAGGCGAAGAAGCCCGAGACACGAGCGGCACGGGTGGCCAAGACCGTGGGCTCGCTGCGCGAGGGCAAGCGGACGCGGTGACCGCGCCGCGGCGCCCGTGCGCATTGCCGTTCTGCGGCCGCCTGGTGTCCCGACGCAACCACCCTCGCGAGTCGGCAGCGGATGTTCCTGCTCCCGACAGCTGAGCAGAACGTGGGGTTCACCCGGCCCCGATCGGCTCAGCCACGTGACTGCGAATCCCCCCGCCCCCGGTGACCCCTCCCTCGTCTCGCGCCGCAGCGTCCTCGCCGGCTCGGCCGGCCTCGTCGCCGGTGCCGCGCTGACCGCCGCCGGCGCGCCCGAGGCGTCCGCCGCGTCCCGTCGCGCCTACTCCACCGACGGCCCGGCCCTGCTGTGCGAGCCCTACCAGCTGGACCCGAGCTGGAGCGACGTCAACGTCGTGTGGCACACCGAGACCGAGGGCGACGAGCACTTCGTGCTCTTCGGGCCCGCCGTGGCGACGCTGTCCGCCGCGGACGCCGTCGCGGCGGTCACGGGCGCGAAGGCGGCCGGCGAGGGCTGGCGGCGCAAGCGCGCCGACACGTACCAGCTGAGCCAGACGGCGGAGGACGCTGCCTCCCGGGCGCCCAGGGCGTACGCGAAGCTCACCCCGCGGCCTGTCTTCCGGCACACCGCACGGGTCATCGGGCTCGAGCGCGGCGTCCGCACGCCCTACCGCGTCGTCTCGCTGCACTCCGACGGGCGCGCGACGGTCAGCGCGGCGTACTCCGCCGAGGCGAAGGCCCGCCGTAGCGAGGACGTGAAGCTGCTGCTCACCAGCGACCACCAGCTCAAGAACATGACGCCGGCCAACCTGGCCAAGGTGGCCGAGACCGTCGGCGTGGAGCTCGACGGCGTGCTGATGGCCGGCGACCTCGTGAACGTCCCCGACCGGGCGAGCGAGTGGTTCGACTCCACCACCGGGCTGGCGTTCTTCGCAGGCCTGACCGGGCGGGCGAGGTTCACGCTCGGGGGCAAGCAGTACGCGGGCGCGCCGCTGATCCAGAACACGCCGCTCTACCCGTCGATCGGCAACCACGAGGTCATGGGCCGCACCGTCGAGGCGACGCTCGACGCGCAGTTCAACGACCCGCACCCGCGCTCGGTCGCCTCGCGCCGCTACGCCAGCGAAGGGTCCGGGGACCGCGAGCAGTGGGTGACGGCGAATTCGTGGAACGCCACGACGTACGAAGAGATGTTCCCGTTCCCGGCTTCGTACGAGGGCGGGCCGCGCTACTGGTCGACGACCATCGGCGACGTCTTCGTGGTGTGCCTGTTCGTCACGCAGATCTGGCGCTCGGGGTCCACCGCGCCGAACGTGAAGGGCAAGTTCCAGGAGGCGTCCTCGACGCTGGCGGACCCGACCAAGTGGGGCTACGGCCAGCACATCTTCGAGCCGGTGTCGAAGGGCTCGGAGCAGTACGCCTGGCTGGAGAAGCAGCTCGCCTCGAAGGACGCGCGCAAGGCCAAGGTCCGCGTCGTGATGTATCACCACCCCGGGCACGGCCTCGGCGACAACTCGGCCCCCGCGTTCACCGACCCGGTGCCCACGGTCACGCGCGACGCCGCCGGCAACGCCACGTCGGTGAAGTACGAGTACCCCCTCGAGGACGACCACATCCTGCGCGACCTCGAGCCCCTGTTCAGCCGCTACGGCGTCAACCTCGTGCACAACGGCCACTCGCACCTGTGGAACCGCTTCGTCAACGAGGCCGGCGTCAACTGGATCGAGACGTCGAACGTCGGCAACTCCTACGGCGCGTTCGACGACTTCAACGGCGTGAAGCGCGCACTCCCCGACGACGGCGAGAACGTCCTGCTCGGGGACCCGGGCGGCCTCGAGCCGGTCGTCCCCACCGTCGCGCCGCTGCTGGACGCCGCCGGCCGGCCGATGCCGTACGTCTCGAGCAACGACATCACCGTGTTCTCGGTGCTCGACACCGCCGACATGGTCGTCCGGTCCTACCGCTACGACACCCGCGACCCGCAGGCGCCGACGGTGCTGTTCGACGAGATGCCGCTGGGCTGAGGCGGCACTGCCGAGTTGTGGAGTGCTGGCCGGGTGATGGCACGGCCGGCACTCCACGCCTTGCGCCTATCTGCAGGATCCTTCGTCCTCCCGCAGCTGTGGAGCTCCGGCCACGACCGCGTGGGTTGAGTCCTCCACAGGTGCGGCGGGACGGCGCGCTCGTCCACAGACCGTCGGTGACGACGCACGACCCGCGGCGGACGACGCCAGGCTCGTGCCATGACGTGGCTGATGCAGGTCGCGCAGAAGCAGGGTTGCGTCATCTCCCGTGGCCAGGCCCTGCAGGTCCTCTCCACCGATGCCCTCGACTGGCGCCTCGAGTCCGGGCGCTGGCGGACCGTTCACCGAGCGGTCTACTGCGTCGATCAAGGGCCGCTCACGCCGCTCGGCGAGATCTGGGCGGCAGTGCTCGCGTGCGGCCGCGGCGCCACCGCCAGCCACGGCTCGGCCGCGTGGCTGTGGGGGCTTCTTGATGCACCTCCCGCGCAGCCCACGATCGTCATCCCGGCCGACCGTCGCATTGCACCACCCGCGGGCGTCCACGTGCGTAGGTCAAAGCTGCTCCACGGGAGCACTCACCCGAGCGCGGCCCCGCGTCGCACACGCCTCGAGCACACCGTGCTGGACCTCGCCGCCACGGCGCGGACCCTCGACGACGCCCTGGCCCTCGTCGCACAGGCGGTTCAGCGTCGCCTGACGACGCCGGAGCGGTTGCGGGACGCGGCCTCCCGCCACGGGCGCTTCCACCGCCGGCGCGACGTCCTCGGGGTGCTCGACGACGTGGCGGCAGGAGCCCACACACTGCTCGAGCTGCGCTACCTGCGAGACGTGGAGCGTCGCCACGGCCTACCGACGGGCCGGCGGCAAGCCAGGGAAGTGGTCAGCGTGGCGACGGTCTACCGGGACGTCGACTACGAGGACTACGGCGTGCTCATCGAGCTGGACGGCCGTCTGGGGCACTCGAGGCCGCAGGACATCTGGCGCGACATGGCGCGGGACAACGCCGTGACCCTCGGCGCTCGAGCCACCCTGCGCTACGGCTACCCCGACGTCACGGGGCGCCCCTGTGAGGTGGCGAAGCAGGTGGGGACACTGCTCATCGCACGCGGCTGGACCGGTCCCATCAGGCGGTGCGGAGCGACCTGCATGCCTGCATGAGCGACACGACACGTGGGGCCTACGCTGCGGCCGACCAGCTCCGGCCGCTCGTGCACCAGGACTCGTGGCGCGCTGACCGTGCGATAGCGCGGTCAGCACTCCACGACTCGTCGCTCAGACCGCCGACGCCCCGCCCACCAGCGGGTCCAGCCGCAGCCCCGGGTGCTCGCGCGAGATCGTCATCATCCGCCACTTGTTCAGGAACAACGCCAGCGCCGTGCCGTCGCTGCGCATCATCAGCTCGGCCCCGGGCAGCCGCGAGAGGGTGTCGGCGGCGTCGGGGTCGGTGATGCGGGCGATGGTGTATTCGAGCGGCTCCATCATCACGGGCGAGTTGAACTCGTGCTCCATGCGGTAGGCCGACACCTCGAACTGCATCGGCCCGACGGCGGCCAGCACGGGCGCCTGGTCGCCACGCAGGTCCGAGCGCAGCACCTGGACCACGCCTTCCTGGTCCAGCTGCTCGACGCCGCGGCGGAACTGCTTGTATCGGCCGACGTCCTTGGCCCGCATCACGGAGAAGTGCTCGGGCGCGAACGACGGGATGGCGGGGAACTCGACCGCCTTGTCGACGTAGAGCGAGTCGCCCACGCGCAGCGCGTTGGCGTTGACCAGGCCGATGACGTCGCCCGGGTACGCCGTCTCGAGCGTGGAGCGCTCGCGGCCGAAGAGCGCCTGGGCGTACTTCGTGTGGAACGGCTTGCCGCTGGCGGCGTGGGTGACGACCATGCCGCGCTCGAAGACGCCCGAGCAGACCCGGGCGTACGCCACCCGGTCGCGGTGGGCGGTGTCCATGCCGGCCTGCACCTTGAACACGAACGCGCTGAACGGTGCGTCGAGCTCACGCCGGTCCCCCTTGACCGTGGGGCGCGGGGCGGGGGCGGGGGCCAGCTCGACGAGGACGTCGAGCAGCTGCTTGACGCCGAAGTTCTGCACCGCCGACGCGAACAGCAGCGGCGAGGTCTCCTCGGCGATGTACGCGTCCTGGTCGTGGTCGGCGCCGCTGGCCTCCAGCAGCTCGGACTCCTCGACCGCGGTCTCCCACGCGACGCCTTCGAGCTCGGCCGCCTCGACCGGCTTGAAGACCTCCTGGGGCGCGACGGTCGCGCCGCCCGAGGTGCGGGTGAACTTGACGTACTCCCCCGTCCGCCGGTCGAGCAGCCCGCGGAAGTCGCCGGCGATCCCGACCGGCCAGTTGACCGGCGTCGGCTTGAGCCCGATCGTCGACTCGATCTCGTCGAGCAGCTCGAGCGGCTCCTTGCCCGGGCGGTCCCACTTGTTGATCACCGTGATGATCGGCACCTTGCCGGCGCGGCAGACCTCGAAGAGCTTGAGCGTCTGCGGCTCCAGCCCCTTGGCGGCGTCGAGCAGCATGACCGCGCCGTCGACGGCCGCGAGCACGCGGTAGGTGTCCTCGGAGAAGTCGGCGTGGCCGGGGGTGTCGAGCAGGTTGATCACGGCGTCGCGGTAGCCGAACTGCAGCACCGACGAGGTGATCGAGATGCCGCGGTTGCGCTCCATCTCCATCCAGTCGGAGACGGTGCCACGGCGACCGGCCTTGCCGTGGACGGCACCGGCCTCCTGGATCACCCGCGCGTGCAGCGCGAGCGCCTCGGTGAGCGTGGACTTGCCGGCGTCCGGGTGCGAGATGACGGCGAACGTACGCCGCCGCGCGGCCTCGCCCGCAGCGTCGCCCGCGAGCAGCGCCGGGCCGGGCCCCTGGTCCTCGTCCGGGCCGCGTACCTCAGCTGTGCTGCTCATGGGGTGCTTCCTGTCGGTGTGTCACGCCACACCCAGGCTACCGGCGGGCGGCCCGACACCGCTCAGACCGCGATCTGTACGGCCGATAGAGGGAACGTTGATCTTTCGCCGCGCCCGGTGCGCGCCGTTCTCTGGAGTTCTCGTGCACAGATACGCACCCCGGCACCGCCTCCGCCGGCGCACCTGGGCAGCCACGGCGGCGGCCGCGGCGCTCGTGGCGACCGGCCTGACCGGCGCCGGCCTGCTCGACGCCTCGCGCTCCACCGCGTACACCAGCCTCAACATGTCCGGCCAGACGCTGGCCTTCAACCACACCACGGGCAACTACGTCGACATCAGCGGCACCGGCTCCGGCACCAAAGACGGCGACGTCGTGCTCTACAAGAACGTGGCCAACGTGTCGGGCGTGGCCGTCGACGCGGTCGTCACCAGCCACATCTCGCCGAACACCACGGTCGGGTCGTACGACAACCCCGGCAGCGCGAGCACCACCGCCGGCAACTTCCAGATCGACGCCACGACCCCGAGCGGCGGCGGCACCACGGGCTTCTCGTTCGCGTTCTACGAGGCGGGCACGTACTCCCGCCCCGGGTCCGGGACGCCGGTCGTCCTCAAGAACGTGACGATGACCTCGATCGACATCGACACGTCGAACGGCCCGGAGTACCAGTTCACCGACTTCACCGGCTTCCAGCGCTACACGGTGGTCAACGCCCGCAACACGGCGAACCAGCCGTGGCTCGAGGTCTCCCAGCCCTCCAGCACCAACCGGGTCCGCTTCAAGGCGACCGAGCAGGGCAACCGGCCGAACGACCCGCGCGACCAGGCCAGCGTCACCTATGACGCGCTGAGCCGGATCGACATCGTCTTCGGCAACGTCGAGGGCGGGCAGAACTTCTTCGGCGTCCAGTTCGGGGCCCCCAACTGGGGCGCCTACTCGACGCAGGTCGTGACCTACGACAACCCGTTCAACCAGCCGCCGACGACGACGAGCCGCACGGTCAACGTCGTCCCGGGCGTGCCGACCGCGCTGCCGCTGTCGACCTTCGGCACCTACTCCGACCCCGACGACAACCCGATGGCCGGGGTGAAGATCGTCGCGACGCCCACCCAGGGGGCCCTCGAGCTGCAGACCGGCTCGTCGTGGACGCCGGTCACGGCGGGCCAGTTCGTCACGACCGAGGACATCGAGCTCGGCAAGCTGCGCCTGACGGCCGGCCCGCTCGACACGATGGACTTCCGCGTCTCGGACGGCCTCGCCTTCAGCACCGGCTCCAACACCGTCACCCTGAGCCCGTCGACGACGAGCCAGACGATCACCTTCCCCAGCCCGGTCGTCGCCGCGCCGGGCAGCACGGTCGCCTCCGACACCACCGCCTCGTCGGGCCTGCCGGTCACGCTGACCAGCAAGTCCCCGGCGATCTGCGCCGTGAACTCCGTGGACCCGACGAAGATCGACGCCCTCATCACCGGCGCCTGCACCATCGAGGCGACGCAGGACGGTGACGCGACGTACGGGTTCGCCCCGCCGGTCGAGGTGACCTTCCCCGTCTCCACGCTCGCCGGGCAGTCGATCACCTTCCCGGCCCCGGGCACGCAGCTGCTCGCAACCGGCGCTCCGCAGACCTTCCCGTCGGGCGCGACGGCCAGCTCCGGGCTCCCCGTCACCCTCGCGTCCTACACGCCGTCGGTCTGCACCGTCACGGGCCTCTCGATCCGCGCGGTGGCGCCGGGCGTCTGCAAGGTCCGCGCCACCCAGCCGGGCAACGGCACCTTCGCCTTCGCCTCGCCGGTCGAGCGCTTCTTCGACGTCGCGCTCGCGACCTACACGGTCAGCTACGACGCCAACGCGGGCACCGGCACCACGCCGGCCGCGTCCACCTTCTCGGCCGGCGGCTCGACGACGGTCGCCGCGGGCACCGGCCTGTCCCGCGCCAGCTACGTCTTCCGCGGCTGGAACACCGCGGCCGACGGCAGCGGCACGAGCTACGCGGCGGGCGCGACCTACGCCAGCAACGCGAACGTCACGCTGTACGCCCGGTGGGCGCCCGTCTACACGGTCGGCTACGACGCCAACGGCGGCACCGGCGCGCCCGCCTCGGCCGACTTCGTCGAGGGCGGCTCGGTGACTGTCGCGACCGGTTCCGGCGTCACGTACGCCGGCCGGGCCTTCACCGGCTGGAACACGGCGGCGGACGGCTCGGGCACCGCGTACGCCCCCGGCTCGACCTACAGCGCCAACGCACACGCGACGCTCTACGCGCAGTGGCACGTGCTGAACATCGCCCCCGCCTACACCGGGGCCGCGAGCAACACGGCGCAGACGGTCGTCCTCGGCGACACGCCGACCGCGCTCGCGGCCACCGACGCCGACCACGACCCGCTCACCTACACCAGGACCGGCGGCGTGCTGCCCGCCGGCGTGACGCTCGGCACCGGCGGCGCGTTCACCGGCACGGTGACGACGCCGGGCTCGTACGTCTCGATCATCGAGGTCGCCGACGGCCAGGGCGGCACCGCCGTCACCACCCTCACGCTGACGGTCGTCGCGGCCGGCGCGCCCGTCGTCGGGCCTGACACGGCCACCACGCCCGTCGGCTCCGCGGTCACCACCGACGTCCGCGCCAACGACACCGACCCGGCGGGCTACCCGCTCACGGTCACCGGCATCACGCAGCCCGCCCACGGCGGCGCGGTGCTCGGCGCCGACGGCCGGGTGACCTACACCCCGGACGCCGGCTGGAGCGGCAACGACGCCTACACCTACACCGTGGACAACGGCCGTGGTGGGATCGCCGTCGGCACAGTCACCGTGACGGTCACGCCGCGTGCCGCGGACGACACCGCCGTGACACCGGCGGAAACGCCGGTCAAGATCGACGTCCTGACCAACGACTCGGGCGAGTTCGACCGCTCCTCGGTGGCCGTCACCGCGGCCCCGGCGCACGGCACCACGGTCGTCGGCGCCGCCGGCAACGTCACCTACACCCCCGCCTTCGGGCACTCGGGCGCCGACACGTTCGGCTACGCCGCGGTCGACGGCGCCGGCCGCCGGGTCACCGCGACCGTGACCGTGACGACGACCGCGCCGGCCCTCGCCGCGCCGTCCTCGCTGTCCTCGACGGGCACCGGCACCGCTCAGCAGACCGGCGGCATCGTGGTCCCGCGCGGCGGGTCGGCCACGCTGCTCGACGCTTCCGGCAACCCTTCGACCGTCGTGGTCGTCGCCGGTGAGGGCACGTACGCCCTCGACACCACGACCGGCACCATCACGTTCGTCCCCGCTCCCGGCTTCACCGGCGTGGCGAAGGGCGTGAAGTTCCGGCTGACCGACGCCTACAACCAGGTCGTCGGCGCCACGTACGTCCCGAGCGTCGTCCCGGCGCCGGTGGCCCCCGTGGTGCTGCCCCCGGTGACCGGCGGCACGGCGGCGCCGACGCGGAGGACGATCGCGGGTTCCGGAAGCACCGTTCCGGTGAGTTGCTCGGTCTCGAACGCGCGCATCGACGCCTGCGGGGTCACGCTCTTCGCGACCGTGAACGGCGAGCCCACGGTCACCGGCCGCGGCTCGATGAAGGTCGCGGCGACCTCGTCGGTCCGCTACCTCTCGGTCCCGGTCAAGCTGACGACCCTCGGCCGGGCGCTGGCCGCCCAGCCGGGTGGCCGTGAGATGTCCGTCGTCTCGCGCATCGCGCGGCGCGGCGGCGGCGCCACCCTCGTCGTGCACACCCGGACGAAGGTCGTCGCCCAGAACGTCCTGGTGATCCGCCCGGTCTACTTCGACACCGACAGCGCGGTCATCCGCCCGGCGGACCGGAAGTACCTCACGTCGCTGCGCACGAAGCTCACGGGCGTCCGCACGGTCACGTGCGTCGGGTCGACCGACTCGCGGGACACGACCAGCTACAACGTCGGCCTTGGGAAGCGGCGCGCGGTCTCGGTCTGCACGTTCCTGCTCAAGGGCCTGGACGCCGACGCGGTGACGGTCACTCAGGGCGAGACCTCGCCGATCGCGAGCAACACGACCGCCCGCGGGCGGCAGCTGAACCGGCGTACGGACATCAAGCTGTCCTACTGACGCCGAGCACCACCCGACGGCCGTCCCGCGATCCGCGGGGCGGCCGTCGGCCTTCTCCACCCAACGTGCCGGAGCCGATGAGTCCGGCCGTCGCCGGTCGTCTGCCCTCCGACCGCCCGCGAAGGACACCGCCGACGAGGAGACGCCCCATGCTCGACCTGGGCCCCGCCACCCGCACGCTGGCCGAGCTGGTCGCGACGGTGCGCGACGACCAGCTGGCCGACCCGACGCCGTGCCCCGACATGAGCGTCGCCGCGCTGCTGCACCACGTCGAAGGGCTCTGCCTCGGCTTCACGGCCGCGGCCCGCAAGGACCTCGTGGGCGGCAGCGCCGCGCCGCAGCCCGATGCCGCACAGCTGCGGCCCGGGTGGCGGCAGGAGCTCCCCGGGCTGCTCGCGACGCTGGCGGAGGCGTGGAGGCTGGAGGACGCGTGGTCGGGCCCTACCCGGGTCGGCGGCATCGACCTGCCGGGTGACGCGGCGGGCTTCTTCGCCCTGGACGAGCTGCTGGTGCACGGCTGGGACCTGTCGGTGGCGACCGGCCAGCCGTTCCAGTGGGACGACGGCCTGGCCGAGGCGCTGCACGGCTTCCTGCTGGCCAGCGTCGCGCAGGCACCGAACGGCACGCCTGGCCTGTTCGGGCCGCCGGTCCCAGTGCCGGACGATGCGCTGCTCATGGACCGGGTCCTCGGCCTGACCGGCCGCGACCCGATGTGGCGTCCCACGGCCCGTGTCTGACGGGCTCACCGGCACGGGGCTTCAGGAGTTCTCCGCAGCCGCGGCGCGGTTCGTCGACGAAGGTGCGCTCCCCGGCCTGGTCGCGCTCGTCGCCTGCGGCGAGCAGGCCCACGTCGAGGCCCGCGGCCGGCTGGCCCTGGACGGCGCACCGGTGCAGCGCGACTCGGTCTTCCGCATCTCCTCGACGTCCAAGCCGCTCACGGCCGCCGTCGTCCTCGCCCTGGTCGACGAGGGGCTGCTGGAACTCGACGCGCCGGTCGACGGCTGGCTGCCGGAGCTGGCCGACCGCAGGGTGCTGCGGCGGCCCGACGCCCCGTTGGACGACGCGGTCCCGGCAGAGCGCGCGGTCACGGTCCGGGACCTGCTGACCTTCACGTCCGGCTTCGGCGTGGCCATGGAGATGTTCGACGGCCCGGAGCCGTGGCCGGTGGTCGCGGCCGCCGACCGGCTGCGGCTCGGCCTCGTCGGGCCTCCACGCCCGCAGTCGCTGCCCGCGCCCGACGACTGGGTCGCCGCACTCGGAACGCTGCCCTTGATGGCGCAGCCGGGAGAGCGGTGGCTCTACAACACCGGCTCCCAGGTGCTCGGGGTGCTCGTGGCCCGCGCGGCCGAGTGCACCTTCGGCGATGCGCTGACGTCGCGGGTGCTGGAGCCGCTGGGCATGCGCGACACGGGGTTCTGGGCCCGCGAGCCCGGGCGGCTCGCCACCGCGTACCGGCCGACGGGCGGCGGGCTCGAGGTGTGGGACGGGCCGGACGGGGAGTGGAGCCGGCCGCCGGCGTTCGAGGACGGTGCGGGCGGGCTGCTGTCCACGGCCGACGACCTGCTGGCGTTCGCCCGCATGCTGCTGCGGGACGGCCAACCGGTCTTGAGCGCCGGCGCGGCCGAGCAGATGACGCGCGGCCAGCTCACACCGGAGCAGGCGCGCAGCGCGGGCGTCTTCCTCGACGGCCGGACGTGGGGCCTGGGCGGCTCGCTCCTCACGGACGGCCCGATGCGCGGCGCCTTCGGCTGGGAGGGCGGGCTCGGCACGTCGTGGCTCGTCGACCGGGCACGGGGCCTCACCGTCATCGTGCTAACCCAGCGGCTGTTCGAGGGCCCGGCCGACTACGCGCCGCACGCCGCGCTGCAGGAGGCGGCGTACGCGGCGCTGGCCCCCGGACACACCCGCGAGAGTGAACGCTGACCGGCAGGTCCAGGAGTTCGAGATCGGCCTCCCCACGGATGCACTAGCCTGCGCGTGTATCGGGGACGGCGCGAGATGCGCGCCGTTGCATTTCCTGGGGGGAACCGTGAACCGCGCTCCGGCGCTCGTCGGCCTTGCCGTTCTTGCAACCACTGGGCTCGTGGCCCAGCCGGCCGAGGCGGCGGCCAAGCCGTCGCTGACGGTCTCCGTGAGCACCGCCGCTCCCAGTGAGCAGCTCGTCGCGAAGGGCACGTTCGCCCGGGCGGGCGTACGCAGCGTCACCGTCCAGCGCTGGAACGGCCGGACTTGGGTACGCGCCGGTGTCGGCCGCACGACGAGGACCGGCAGCTACGCCGTCCGGTTCGTCGCCCCCGCGCGGACCGGGGCCTACTCGTTGCGCGTCGTGTCGGGCTCGTTCACCACGCCGAAGGCGCGCGTGGTCGTCGTCGCGCAGACGGCCGTCCTGCGGGTCGCCCGGGCGGCGACCGCCACGACCTCGGCCGAGATCACCCTCACCGCACGGCCCGCCCGTCCCGGTCGGAAGGTCGTGCTGCAGCGCCTGAACGGCAGCCGCTGGGGCAGCCCGATGACGGCACGGGAAAACGCCTCCGGCGTGGCCCGGTTCTCGGTGGCGGCGTCGACCTCTGGCTCGCTGTCCCTGCGGGCCGTGGTCTCGGCCGCCAAGGGTGCGAAGGCGTTCGTCTCGCCCCGGCTGGCGCTTGCGGCGATTCCGCTGCCTGCCCCCGGGCCGACGCCCACCCCCGCGCCGAGCGCGCCCTCCGCGCCGCAGCCCGCGGCCGCACCGGCTCCGAGCGCCTCCCCGGCCGCTTCCGCGTCGCAGAGCCCGACCCCGCCGGCGTCTCCCGCCCCGTCCTCGAGCCCGGCGCCGACGCCCATCCCGACACCCACGCCGACGCCGACACCCACCCCCACGTCGCCCGCGGCCTGGTCCGGTTCCGGCCTTCCGTCGCTTACGGGCACGTCCGGCCCGGCCTCGAAGCCGGCCGTGTCTGGCGACGGCCGCTACGTCGCGTACGACCAGAACGGCTCGGTCGCACGCTTCGACCGGCAGACCGGCGACTCCGTGGTCGTGGCGCCGAACGTCAGCCCGAAGGAGATCGGCATCTCCGCCGACGGGACGACGGTCGCCTTCGTCTCGTCCTCGCGCGCCCTGGTCGCCAGCGCCCCGGACGGCTACAACGTCTTCGTCTCCACGGTCGGCACGGGGCCCGTCGAGCTCGTCTCCGCGGGGCCCGGGCTCAGCGAGGGCGAGCAGTCGGCCAACGACAACATGAACAGCCGGCCGGTGCTCTCCGCGGACGGCCGCTACGTCGCGTTCCGCGGGCACACAGCGACGGGCTCCTACCTCCAGGTCTTCCGTCACGACCGCCAGACCGGCACCACGGAGCTGGTGAGCGTCGAGCCGTCGGGCGAGCTGAGCGACAACGCCAGCTTCGCGCCGTCCATCTCTGCCGACGGCCGCTTCGTCGCCTTCACCTCCCGCGACGGGAGCCTGGCCGGGGCGAGCGTCGGACCGTTCAACAACGTCTACGTCCGTGACCTCGTGTCGGGCACGACGCGCAGCGTCCTGCCGCCCGTCGACGGCACGGGTGCGACATGGTCCGCCAGCGGGCCCACGCTCTCCGCCGACGGCACGAAGGTCGCGTACGGCGCCACGCGCACCGTCCCGCGCAGCGGCGGCTGGGCCTCCGAGGGCCACCGGGTCGCGTTCGTGACGGACCTCGCGGCCGGCACGACGACGGTCGTCTCGCTCAGCGCGGACGGCAGCCTCCCCGACGCCGAGGTGTGGGACGTCGCCCTCTCCGGCGACGGCTCTCGGGTCGCCTATGCGACGGCGGCGAGCGGCATCACGTCCGGGGTGGCGGGCGGCGTCCGGCGTGTCTACAGCGTCGACCTCGCCTCGGGCACCACGACCATCGCCAGCGACTCTGAAGCTGTCGTCGACTTCACGCTGTCCACGAGCACCGACGGGCTGATCCTCGGTTTCGGTGTGAACGGCGGCACGAACGGCTGGCTGGCGAACGGCCGCTGACGTCCGGCTCGCGGCTCCGAAGCCGCACGCTGGTGCTCCGTCTCGCCGGAGCGCCTAGCCTGCACCCGTGCACGTAGTCACCGAGGTCTGCCTGGACGACGTCGACGGCGTGGTGCTCTCCGAGTCCGTCGGCGCCGACCGCGTCGAGCTGTGCGCGGGGCTCGTCGAGGGCGGCACGACGCCCAGCATCGGCACGGTCGCCGCGGTGCTGGCCCGGGTCTCCCGCATCGGCGTTCAGGTGATGATTCGCCCGCGCGGTGGCGGCTTCGCCTACTCCCCCGCCGAGGTGGACGTGATGCTCGCGGACATCGCGGCCGTACGCGCACTGCCCGTGCCGCCGGGCGTGGCCGTCGGCTTCGTGCTGGGCGCGCTGACACCCGACGGCGCGCTCGACGAGCCGGTGCTGGCCCGGCTGGTCGAGGCCTGCGGCGGCGCGCCGGTGACGATGCACAAGGCGTTCGACACGCTCGCCGACCTGCCCGACGCGCTCGAGCGCCTGGTGGGCCTGGGCTTCACGCGCGTCCTCACCTCGGGCGGCGCGCGGACCTGTGCCGAGGGAGCTCCGATGCTGGCGGCGCTGGTCGAGCAGGCGGCCGGGCGCATCGGTGTGCTGGCCGGTGGCGGCGTACGCGCGCACAACGTCGCGGAGCTGGTGAGGCGCACCGGGGTGCAGGAAGTGCACTTCCGGGCTTCTGTGCCCGTGGCCCCGGCCGCCTCGGCGAGCGGTGTCTCCTACGAGACCGGGCCCCGCCTCGTCACTGCCGCCGGCCCGGTCCGCGACGTGCTCGCCGCACTGGAGCGCGACGGCGGCTAGCGGCGCCGGGTCAGCTGCTCGTACGCCTCCGCCACCCGCGCCGGGTCCGACCCGACCACACGGAGCTCGGGCAGCCAGAGGTCCGCCCGCGGCGTCGCCCAATGGTCCCGCTCGGCCACGGCCCGGTCCGGGACGACTGCGCAGAGCTCGCCGCCGGGATGGACCCAGACCTCGTACTCGCCCTCGCACACGTCGCCGTACTCCATCCCCTCGCACAGCGCGTCGAGGTCGGTCGAGAGGTCGGCCGCGTAGGTGCCGTCCCTGCTCCGCTCGACGCGGATGTACGTGGTGGCGGCCGTGCTCAGAGCCACTCCCCGCCCCGCATGACCCGCAGGACGGTCAGCTCGTGGGGGTCGAGCACGACGAGGTCGGCATGCGTCCCCAGCCCCAGGTCGCCGACGCCCTCGAGGCCGAGCAGCGCCGCCGGCCGGGACGTGACCGCCGCCAGCGCCTGCTGCAGCCCGAGCCCGTGGTCGAGCACGAGACGGCGCAGGCCGCCGGCGACAGGGGTCGTGCTCCCGGCGAGCGAGCCCGTCGAGACGACGCGCGGCACACCGTCGACGACCTCGACCTCGTTGCCGGCCAGGTCGTAGCGCCCGTCCGGCTGTCCGGTCGCGGACATCGCGTCGCTCACGAGCACGGCCCGGTCGCCCGCAGCGCGCAGCGCCATCGTCACGGCGAGCGGGTCCAGGTGCTGCCCGTCGACCACCAGCTCGAGCGTCAGCCGGTCGTCGGTGAGCGCGACGCCGGGGAGCGCGGGCGCGCGATGGGAGAACGGGACCATTCCGTTGAACAGGTGCGTCACCGACCGCGCACCGGCATCCACTGCCGCGGTCGCGGTGGCCGCGTCCGCGTCGCTGTGCCCCAGCGCGGCGACGACCCCCGCGTCGTGCAGTCGGCGTACGGCGTCGAGCCCGCCCGGCAGCTCGGGCGCCAGCGTCACCATCGCGACCGGCCCCGCCGCGAGCAGCCGGTCCAGGTCGGCGCGGTCCGGGGGCACCAGGAGCCGCTCGTCGTGGGCGCCCTTGCGCAACGGCGACAGGAAGCGCCCCTCGACGTGCACCGCGGCGACGACCCGGTCGGCGACCAGCCCGCCGAGCCGCGCGACCTGGCGCTCCATGAGGTCCAGCGGCGCAGTCGCGACGGACGCCACGACCGACGTCGTGCCGGCCCGCCAGTGGAAGGCGGCCGCCGCCCGCACGCCCGCCTCGTCCGCGCCTGCGAAGTCCGCGCCGACCGCGCCGTGGCAGTGCACGTCGACGAAGCCCGGCACGACGACGCCGGCGACGTGCTCGTCGGCGCGCACCGGCGTCTCGCCCTGCCCGAGCGCCTCGACCCGGCCGTCCGTCACCCGCAGCCAGGCCGGCCGGAGGTCCTGGGAGGCCGTGACGACCCGGTCGGCCGTGAGCAGCACCGGCCTCAGACCTGCTCGGGCGAGAGCACCACCGCGCGGGTGAGCGAGCGCGGCCGGTCGGGGTCGAGCCCGAGCGCCTGCGCCTTCGCCACCGCGAGCCGCTGCGCCACGACGAGGTGGGCCAGCGGGTCGAGCTCGCTCGTCACGAGCTCGGCGCCGGTCGCCGCGACGTCGTCGGCCAGCCCCGTCGGCGGCTCGCCGAACATCCACACCAGACGCCCGGGCTCGGCGATCGCGATCGGCCCGTGCCGGTAGTCCATCGCCGGGTACGCCTCGCACCACGTCTGCGACGCCTCGCGCGCCTTGAGCGCGGCCTCCTGGGCCAGGCCGATCGTCCATCCGCGCCCGAGGAACGACACCTGGGTCGATGGCACCCAGGGCGCGACGTCGACGGCCAGCGCGGCCTCGGCGTCGACGATCGCGGCGTCCAACGAGTGGCCGAGCGACGCGCGAAGCAGCGCGAGCGTCGTCGTCGCGAACCGCGTCTGCACCACCGACTCCTCGTCGGCGAAGGACAGGTCGACGACCGCGCCGCCCTGCGCCGCGGCGGGCTCCCCGGGGCAAGCAGTGATCACCGTCGCAGGAATCGACGTTCGCTGAAGCAGGCTGACGATCTCGCTCGTCGTGCCGGACCGGGTGATGGCGACCAGCCGGTCGTAGTCCCGCCCGAAGGGGAACTCCGACCCGGCGAAGGCGTCCGTCCACCCGAGCCCGCCCTGCTCGCGGAGGGCGGCGTAGCTCATCGCCATGAACCAGCTCGTCCCGCAGCCGACGACGGCGACGCGCTCGCCGGGCTGCGGCAGCACCTCGGCGTACGCGGGGGCGAGCTCGGTCGCGCGCCGCCAGCAGTCGGGCTGGGCGGCGATCTCGGTCTCGACGTACGTGGTCACGGCGCGTCCTCCAAGCGGGCGTCCTGCGGGTGCTGCGCGCCGGGCGGGGCCCAGCGGCGGGTACGTTCCTGCCAGCCTGCCGCATCGGCGGCGGCGAGCGCGGATCCGAGCAGCCCGGCGTCGGCGCCGAGCGCGGAGATCTCCAGCGCGGGGGCCTGCCGCCACGGCAGGCGCTCCTGCAGCGCGCGGGCCAGCGGCCCGGCCAGCGCGTCGCGGGCGCCGCTGAGGCCCCCAGCCAGGACGACGAGCGCGGGGTCGGTGAGCAGCGTGGCCGCGGCGATCCCGGCGGCCAGCGCGTCGACCGCGTCGGCCCAGACCCGGTCCGCGAGCGGGTCGCGGCCGAGGACGGCCACGACCCCGGGGGTGTCGAGCGAGGGGTCTCCCCCCGCGGTGCGGAACCTGCGCAGCACGCCCGCCGCCGACGCGTACACCTCGACGCAGCCGCGGGCGCCGCAGGCGCACGGCTCGCCGCCGGGGTCGATGCACACGTGCCCGAGCTCCCCGGCCGTGCCGGTCGACCCGTCGAGCAGCCGGCCGCGGATGATCGAGCGGGCGGCGACCCCGGTCCCGAGCACGACGCAGAGCAGGTCCTCGACCCGCCGCCCGGCGCCGAGCCGCAGCTCCGCGGCGCAGGCGGCGCGCACGTCGTGCTCGATCGCGACCGGCACGCCGAGCCGCTCGGAGAGCTGGGCACCGATGGGAGCGTCGCGCAGGTTGAGGTTGGCGGAGAACCGCACCACCCCGGCCCGGCTGTCGACGAGGCCGGGCATGCCCACGCCGACGGACTCGGTGGAGGGGGTGCGCAGCTCGGCCACGATCCCGGCGACGGCGTCGGCCACGGGCGTGCCGTCGTGCGGCGTGGGGACAGTACGACGAGTCAGGAGTCCGCCTTCAGGTGTCACCTGCGCGGCCTTGATCGTGGTGCCGCCGACGTCGACGGCCACGATGGCGGCGACGCCCTCCCGGGCGTACCCCTCCTCCGGTGCGGCGGCCGGCGCGAGGGCCTGCGCCATCAGAACCCCTGGCCGGCCGGCTTGTGCGTGAGCACGAAGCGGTAGTGGTCGAGGTCGCGCAGCTGCGCCGCGGCTTCCTCGTCGACGACCATCGTGACGTGGGGGTGCAGCTGCAGCACCGACGCGGGGCAGCTCGCGGTGACCGGGCCCTCGACCGCGGCGGCGACCGCGGCGGCCTTCGCCTCGCCGGTGGCGACGAGCACGAGGTGGCGGGCCTCGCGGATCGTGCCGAGCCCCTGCGTGATGACGTGGCGCGGCACGTCCTCGGGACGGTCGAAGAAGCGCGCGTTGTCCTGCCGCGTGCGCTCGGCGAGCGTCTTGAGCCGGGTGCGCGAGGCGAGCGAGGAGCCCGGCTCGTTGAAGCCGATGTGGCCGTTGGCGCCGATGCCGAGGATCTGCACGTCGACCGGGCCGCCGTCGCGCAGCGCCACGTCGTAGCGGCGCGCCTCGGCGAGCGGGTCGGGCGCGCTGCCGTCCGGCCCGTGCACCCGCGCGGGGTCGAGGTCGACCAGGTTCACGAACTCGTCCCGGATGAAGCGCGCGTAGCTCTGCGGCGAGTCGGGGGGCAGCCCGACGTACTCGTCGAGCAGGAATGCGTCGAGGCCGGCGAGGCTGACCTCCCCGGCCCGGCAACGGCGCCCGAGCTCGGCGTAGGCCGGCAGCGGCGAGGACCCGGTCGCGAGCCCGAGCACGCGGGCGCCGGCCGTGACCGCGGCGGCCACGATGTCGGCGACGAGCGCGCCGGCCTCGGCCGGGCCGTCGACGGGGACGACCTCCACGGTGCCTCCTTCGGCAGGGGGTTCGGGGTCGGCGCCTCGTCGCGCACGGTGGCCGTCTGATGCCGCCCGAGGTGCGGGCCAAACCCGGCGACGGCCGTCCGCAGCATCGACCCGTCGTCTACCGGGTGTCAAGCAGTGGAGGAACTGGCGATGCGAAGGTGTGCTCGGGCTCGACTTTCTCCAACTTCTTGCTGATCTTGTGCTGACAGAGCCTTTACAGGGTCGTAATCGTCCGGGCATTGACGAGAGCCCGGTGCTAGCGCGATCGTTCCGGCCATGCCGGCCGATTCCGCGACCCGAGGCCAGCAGGCGCTGCGGTCCGCGAACCGCGCCCTGCTGCTCGGGGTGCTGCGCGAGGGCCCTGCCAGCCGCGCCGCGCTCGCCCGCGCCACCCGGCTCTCCTCGACGACGGTCTCGAGCCTGGTCGCGGAGCTGGCCGGCGCCGGGGTCGTCGAGATCGCGGACGGCTCGGGCGCAGGCACGGCCGGGGGGCGTACGGGCCGGCCGGGGCGGCTGGTCCGGCTCGCGCCCGACCGGGGCGTGGTGATGGGCCTGGACCTGTCCTACGACGGCGTGCGCGGAGCGGTGGGCGACTTCGACCACCGCGTGCTCGCCGAGTCCGAGCGGCTCTTCCCCGCCCCGCTCGAGGCGGACGCCGAGGACGTCGGGCCGCTGGCCGGCCTGGTCGAGGGGGTCGTCTCGGAGGCGGTCGCCGCGTCCGGGGTCCCGGTCGAGCGGCTGGCCCGGGTCGTCGTCGGGGTGCCCGGCGTCGTGGACCCCGTCACGGCATCGGCCGTCTCGACCCGCGCGCCGTGGTGGAGCGGCGTGACCGTGGCCAAGGTGGTCACCGAGACCCTGGGCCGCGACCTGCCCGTGTCGGTGGAGAACGACGCCGACTTGCTGACGGTCGGCGAGGCGCAGCACGGAGCTGCGCAGGGCATGGCCGACGTGCTCGGGCTCGACGCCTCGTCCGGTGTCGGGCTCGGCGTGCTGCTCGACGGCCGGCTGCACCGCGGCTTCCGCGGCGGCGCGGGCGAGATCGGGCACGTGCAGGTCGTCGAAGGCGGCGGGTTCTGCGTCTGCGGCAACCGCGGCTGCCTCGAGACCGTCGCCTCCCTCGACCACGTGCTCGGCGAGCTGCGCGCGGTGCACGGCGAGGCGGCGCGTACGCGCGAGGACCTCGAGCGGCTCGTCGGCCGCGGCGACCGGGCGGCGGTGCGTGCCGTCAGCGACGCCGGCGCCCTGATCGGCAAGGTCGTCGCCGACGCGTGCACGCTGCTCGCGCCGCAGGCCGTCGTCGTCAGCGGCTCGCTGGCCGCCGGCGGCACCGTGCTGTCCGATGCGGTGCAGGCCGCCGTCCAGCGCTACACGACTCCCCGCTCGGGCCATCCCGTGCGGGTGCTGCAGAACTCCCTCGGCGACCGGGCCGTCGTGCTCGGCGCCCTCGCCCTGGCCGCAGAGGCCGCCATGACGCTCTGAACCCGAGCTCCTGAACCCCGCGACCGGCTTCGGTCCCGACCGCTCCACCCGCTCGTCGCCCCGGCACCACGAGACAGCTCTTCAGACCCTGGAGGACCCCATGACCGACTCCTCGCCCTTCCGCCGCAGGGGCCGCTTCGGACCGGCCCGCTGGGCCGCGCTGTCCCTGGCCGGTGCCCTGCTGCTGTCCGCCTGCGGCGGCGACGACGAGGGCGACTCCGGCTCGGACGGCGCGGCCCAGCCCGCCGCCAGCGCCGGGGCCGACCTCTCGACGACGATCAAGATCCTCGCGCCGAGCTACACCGACACCTCCCAGGCCGACTGGCAGAAGGTCATCACGGGCTTCAACGGCAAGTATCCGAACGTCAAGGTCGAGCTGCAGATCGAGGCCTGGGACGGCTTCACGGAGAAGGTGCAGGCCCGCATCCAGGGCCAGGACGCGCCGGACATCCTCAACGACAACAACTTCGCCGACTACGCGAACAGCGACATCCTCTACCCGATCGACGAGGTGATGAGCCCGGAGACGCTGCAGAGCATCGAGCCTGCGCTGCTGAAGAACGGCGTCGGCGAGGACGGCACGCAGTGGGCGGCGCCGGACATCGCCTCGGCGCGTCTGCTGGCGTACAACACCGACCTCTTCGAGCAGGCCGGCATCTCGGCGGCGCCGAAGACGTGGGACGAGCTGCTCGACGCCGCGACCAAGATCTCCAAGCTGGGCGGCGGCGTCTACGGCTACGGCATGCCGCTCGGCCAGGAGGAGGCCCAGGTCGAGGCCAGCCTCTGGGTGTGGGGCAACGGCGGGGACTGGGTGTCCGGCAGCGACCTGACCGTCGCGTCGGAGCAGAACGTCGCGGCGTTCGAGGAGATGAAGAAGTTCATCGACGCCAAGGCGACGCAGCCCAACCCGGGCGCGAGCAACCGGCAGGCGGTCGCCGACCTGTTCAACCAGGGCAAGCTCGGCATGTACGTCAGCCACCCCGGCCTGCTCGCCGAGACGCGCAGCAAGTTCCCGAACGTCAAGTTCGAGGTGGCTCCGATGCCCACCAAGGACGGCTCCGCGTCGGCCAACCTCGGTGTCACGGACTTCATCGAGGCGTTCGACAACGGTGACGAGGACCGCAAGGCCGCGACCAAGGCGTTCCTCGACTACCTCTACACGCCCGAGGTCTACGGCCCGTGGGCCGAGGGCACGGGCCTGCTGCCGGTGACGAGCGCGGCCATCCAGGAGAAGTCGGCGTCCGACACGAACAACAAGCCGTTCTACGACGTGCTGTCCAGCGTCCGCTTCCTCCCGCAGGGCAACCCGAACTGGACCGCGCTGCAGAACGCGCTGCAGCAGAACGCCGGCAGCATCGCCACCCAGTCCGCCCAGGAGGTCCTGAGCGGCATCGAGGAGCAGGCCAACGCCGGGGGCTGACGCAACCGTCCGACCGCCGAGGTGCCCGCCCGATGCGCGGGCGGGCACCTCTCCCCTGCCGTTCGTCGATCCGTCATTCCGGAACAGGAGGTCTGCCGTGGCCACCACGACCGCCCCGGCGCCGTCGACCCTCGGGGCGCGCCCGCGCCGGGCCCGGCGGGCACCCGGGCACAGCAGCCTCTTCACCGCGCTGCCGTGGCTCGCGCCGGCGCTGCTGCTGATCTTCGGCGTCGTGCTCTATCCGGCCGGCTACATGGTCTACACGTCGTTCCGGAAGTTCAACCGGATCGGCGTGGAGCGCGGGGGCGCCGGCTTCGACAACTACCAGCAGGCGCTGGACTACCCGGGTGTCAACATCGGCCGGGTCTTCCTCAACACGTTCATCTGGGTGGCCGTCGTCACGGTCGTCTCGATCGTGATCTCGCTGTTCCTGGCCCAGTTCCTCAACAAGCAGTTCCGCGGCCGCAAGCTCGTCCGGCTCGCGGTCGTCGTGCCGTGGGCGGCGTCGGTCGTCATGACGACGTCGATCTTCTTCTACGGCCTCAACCCGGACTACGGCATCATCAACCGCTTCCTCGTCGACGTCGGCATCCTCGACTCGCCCTACGGCTTCACCAAGAGCGCCGTGCCGGCGTTCATCACCGCGATGGTCGTGGCCATCTTCGTGTCGCTGCCGTTCACCACCTACACGATCCTGTCCGGGCTGCAAGGGGTGCCGGACGACGTGGTCGAGGCGGCGTACGTGGACGGGGCGTCGGCCTGGCAGCGCTACACCAAGGTGATCCTGCCGATGCTGCGGCCGGCCATCAGCATCGCGACGCTCATCATGATCATCAACGTCTTCAACTCGCTGCCGATCCTGCAGATCCTCGTCGAGGCCCCCGGCTACGACGCCGACATCACCACGACGCTGATCTTCAAGTACAAGACCGTGCTCGGCCCGGGCGTCGCGTCCGCGCTGTCGGTCGTGAACTTCCTCGTCGTCATGACCGTGATCGCCGTCTACCTGGCCGTGCTGCGGCCCACGAAGGACCGCTGATGTCCGTCGTCGACCCTGGTGTCACCACGTCGGTGCCTGCCCCGCGAGCCGGCCTCTCGACCGCGGACTCCTCCGGCCGCGGCCGCCGCTCGCGCGGCGCGGGCGTGAACCGGCGGCCCAACCCGTGGCTGATGCTCCTCGGGTCGGTCGTCATCATCGCGGTCTTCATCGTGCCGTACGCGATCATGTTCATCGGCTCGCTGAAGACCCAGGCCGAGATCACCCGCATCCCGCCGCCCTACATCGGCGATGCGCTGCACTTCGACAACTACCGCACGATGTGGTCGTCGAACGTCCACCCGTCCGACGGGCTGACGGCGACGATCGTCATCTCGGTCGTCGCTACGGCCATCGTGCTCCTCGTCGCGACACCCGCAGCGTGGTTCACGGCTCGCTACACGTTCCCCGGGCGGACCGTCTTCCTCGCGCTCGTGCTCATCGTGCAGATGCTGCAGCCGACCGTGCTGGCCGTGGGCCTCTTCCGGGAGTTCCTGCAGCTCGGGCTGAACGACACCTGGATCGCGATGATCCTGGTCAACTCCGCCTTCAACCTGACCTTCGCGGTGTGGATCATGCAGGCGTTCTTCGCCTCGATCCCTCGCGAGGTCGACGAGGCGGCGGCCCTCGACGGCGCGGGCCGGCTGCAGATCCTCACCCGCATCTCGCTGCCGCTGGTGTGGCCCGGCATCGTCACGGCGCTGATCTACGTCTTCGTGGCCGCGTGGAACGAGTACGCCGCCGCGTCGATCATCATGACCTCGAACGACCTGCAGCCGCTGACCGTCGCGCTGCCGCGGTTCTTCGGGCTCTACGCCGCGCAGTGGCAGTACATCTTCGGCGTCTCCATCGTGGCGATCGTGCCGGTGGTGGTGCTGTTCTCGCTCATCGAGAAGCGGCTGGCCGGTGGGCTGACGGCGGGATCGGTGAAGTAGGCCCTCCCGTCCGGCTCGCCCGAGCCCCGCTGCCGATCCTCGGCAGCGGGGCTCGCCTGTTATCAACTGCGGTTGACAGCAGAAGCTCATCAACCTAGGTTGATAACCATGGCGGAGGTGATCGAGGTTCCGGCGGTCGACGACACGCAGGCCGCACTGGCCGCCGTGCTCGCGCTGCGCCGGCTGGCGAACCAGCTCGAGTCGGCCGCAGTGGTGCACGCGATCGGCGCGGGCTGGACCTGGGCCGACGTGGGCCAGACGCTCGGCATCAGCGCGCAGGCCGCGCACAAGAAGTTCGCGCCGCTGCTGCCAGAACCGTCGCCCCGCTCCCGGACCCGATCCCGCAAGGAGAAGCAATGAGCTTTCGCGACAAGGCCGCCGACGTCCGCACGGTCAACGCCCTGCTCACGGGCGCCGAGCAGGAGGCACTGGCCGCCGGGGACGACCTGCCGGGCGTGGAGCACCTGGTGCTCGCCGCGCTCGGGCTGCCGGACGGCACAGCCGCAGACGTGCTCGTCGGGTTCGGCGTGTCCGACGCGTCCCTCCGCGCGGCACTGGCCCGGGTGCACGCGGACGCCCTCGTGTCCGTCGGCGTCGACGGCTCCGTGCGGGAGCCCGATGTCGCCGCCGGGCGGCGCGTCGGGCCGCGCGGGTTCCGCGCCACTGCCACCGCGGACCAGGCTTTCCGGGCGGCAACGGCCCTCAAGCAGTCCTCGGGCGCCGACCGGCTGCTCGGCGCCCACGTCGTCGCCGCGGCGTGCGAGCAGGAGCGGGGCACGTTCCCGCGGGTGCTGCAGGCGCTGGGTGTGGACCGGGCGGCGCTGCGGGCTGCGTGCGAGGAGAAGCTCGCCCGTCAGGCGCGCGGCTGACGCCGTCAGTCGTCCGCGGCGCGTCGCAGCGCGGTCACCCCCGCAGAGCCGCCTGGCGCAGCCGCTCCGTCACGTCCTCGGCAGCCGGGTCGCGGAGCAGCTCGGGGGTCATCTGCAACGAGGCCCCGTTGACGTGCTCGCTGCGCCGGGCGCGCTGCTGCACGACGTCCCGGGGCAACAGCACGGCGCGGACGACGTGGTAGTCCTCCTCGCGCAGCAGCACGAGGCCCGCGAGGTCGAACCCCCAGCTGCGGAAGACCGACGTCTGGAGCTGTCCGTTGCGGGGCGGGTCGGACACCACCCTGGTCTTCACCTGGACCCGGCGGCCGTCATCGAGGACGAGGTCGTAGGACTTCGCGGAGTTCGCCTCCAGCTCCACGCCGAAGGCTCGCGCCACGAGCCACTCCCCGTAGTCGCCCGCGGGGGCGTTCGCCGTCCGGAGGACCCCGCGGGCCCTCAGCTCGGCCAGCGTCGCCGCGTAGCCCGCCAGCAGCTCGCCGGTGGGCACGTTCCCGAGAGCACGTGGCGACGGCCCGATCGCTGCGGTGGAGCCGCCTGGCGTGACCGGAGCATCGGATGGCACCGCGTCTCCTCCTGCGACACCGCGGTTGCCAGACGGCCCCGCGTGGAGCGAGCCCAGGGTCTCAGACGCCGCTGGGCGCGAAGACCTGCGCCGTCACGTCGGCAGCCGGCCGGCGACGACGGTTCCCGCGGCCAGCACCGCCTCCACGTCCCCCACGGCATCCAGCACGACCAGGTCCGCCAGCTTGCGCGGCGCGATGCTCCCGACCTGGTCCGCGATCCCGAGGAACCGGGCCGGCGTCAGGCTCGCCGCTCGCGACGCCTCGACGAGCGACAGCCCGCCGGTAGCCACCGCGAGCCGGACGGCGCGGTCCATCGTCAGCACGCTCCCGGCCAGCCCGCCGTCCGCCAGCGTCACCGTCCCGCCGCGGGCTTGGATCGGGACCGGGCCGAGGAAGTAGTCGCCGTCGCTGCGGCCGGCGGCCGGCGTGGCGTCGGTGACGAAGGCGATCCGGTCGACGCCCGCGGTCCTCGTCGCGACCCGCACGAGGTCCGGGTGGACGTGCACGCCGTCGTTGATGAGCTCGCAGACGACGTTCGGGTCGGCGAGTGCGGCGCCCGCCGGGCCGGGCTGCCGGTGGTGCAGCGGCGGCATCGCGTTGAACAGGTGCGTCATCAGCCGGGCGCCCTCGGCGAAGGCCTGCTTCGTCTGGGCGTGGTCCGCCTCGGTGTGGCCGACGGCGGGCTCGATGTCGCGGCGTACCAGCTCCCGGATCAGATCGGTCGCCCCGTCGAGCTCCGGGGCGATCGTCACGACCCGCGCCGTGCCGTCCGCAGCGTCCAGCAGCTTGCGCAGCGCGGGAAGGGTCGGCGGGAGCACGAAGCTGAGGTCGTGCGAGCCGCGCTTGCGCGGGTTCAGGAACGGCCCCTCGAGGTGCGCGCCCACCACGGCGCCCAGCCCGTCCTGGGCGTGCACGATGCCGGCGATCGCCTCGAGCGCGGCCGCCATCTTGTCCAGGTCGTCCGTGACGAGGCTGGCGAGCGTCCGCGTCGTGCCGCGGGACCGGTGGAACGCCACGGCCCGCAGGATCTCGTCCGGGTCGGGCGACGTGACCTGGGCGCCGTCGCCGCCGTGCATGTGCAGGTCGACGAAGCCGGGCAGGATCGTCCGGCCGGGCAGGTCGACGTAGCTCGCGGCCCCGGCCGGTGGGTCGCCGCGACCGGCGGACACGATCCGCTCCCCCGCGACCGCGACCCAGCCGGGCGACACGGCCTCGCGCTCGAGCACGACCGTGCCTGCCGACAGGACGAGCCACTCGCGCGGGTCGCTCACCTCCCGAGCGCCCACGTCACCGAGCGGTCGAAGAGTGCGAGAGTCGCGTCGTTGGCCAGCCCCGGGTCGAGCGCCTCGTCCCCGAGGAACATGCCGACCCGCGCGGCCGGAGCGGGGCTGCCGTCGACCAGTGGCGCGCCGGCGGCGTACCCGAAGAGCGTTGCACGTGTCGGGATGCCGGTGTAGGTCGCCGCGACGACGGCCCCGGGTCCGACCACGCCCCAGCGGATGCGCCCGGGGGCGCGGTAGACGGCCACGGTCCCGCTGAGCCCGGCGGACAGCGGGGTGCCGGGCACGACGTCGATCGTCTGCTGGCGGAACTCCTCCCCCTGGTTCGTGGTCATCCTGAAGTCGTCGAACACGAACGCTTCCCACGCCACGACCGGGATCGCGAGGTCGCGGAACTTCGTGCCGACGGCAGAGGAGGCGACCGTGGACGAGACCACGATCAGCGAATAGCCGTTCGCGTCAGCCGTCGTCGTGCTCGCGGCGATCCGGATGTCGGTCGCAAGGCCGAGCCGCGCCAGCCGCGAGACGACGGCCTGCTCGCCCACCGTCCCCTCGGGGTTGCTGGTCGGCGCGTCCATGCCGATGAGGAGCAGCGCCCGATCGGGTACGCCCACGGTGAGGTCCACCGGTGTCGACGCGATGCGACGGCCGGAGGCGTCCTCGGCCTCGACGACGACCTGCGCGACGCCGCGCGGGACGTCGGTCCACGTGACCTGCCACGGCGCGCCCGTCGCGGTGCCGACGAGGCGGCCGCCGACGTAGAACCGCACCGCCGCAACACCCGCCGAGCCGGACGCAATGCCTGCCGTCAGCACGACGTCGCTGCCCGGCGTCAACGTCGTCCCCGCCGCCGGCGACGAGAGCGTGACGACCGTGCTGGCCTGCTGCGCCCGGCGCAGGAAGGTGTCGAGCACCCCGTAGCCCACCGTCGGCCGCAGCTCGATCGACTCGGCGAGCGCCTCCTCGAGGGCGGCTCGGTCGTTCCACGCCGACGTCTCGTGCCCGCGGGACTGGGCATAGAGCGAGCCCGCCGCGGCCGCCCCGGCCCGGCCGAGCGCCTCCGCCTCTCGCAGCCAGAGGTCGGCCTGCTCGGCGAACCTCTGCGTCTGCGCGTTCTCGCGCAGGATTCCGGGCGCCTTCTGCAGCTCCTCGAACGCGTCCTCCAGCCGGCGCGTCGTGCTCGACGTGAGCGTCCCGGCGTCGAGCTCGGCCTCGAACGCCGCGATCAGCGTGGCGAGCCGCGGCGCCTCGGCCTGTCCCAACGGCGAGCTGCGGTTGACGTCGGCGAACGTGAGCAGCGCATCGGCCGCGTCGCCGGCGAGGTAGCGGGCTGCGCGGGCCTGCGAGGCGTCGGGGTCGTAGGCCGCGGGGTTCCAGGCGTAGTCCGCGGTCGTGGCGAGGGGCAGCAGTGACGGCTCGGCCTGCACCATCGGGTTCGCGATCACGCCGTCGAGGCCGGCCGCGGGCAGGTCCGGGGCGCGGCCGACGAGCGGGCCGAGGTAGAGCCGGTCCTCGGAGTAGTCGTTGACCGGGTAGTTGTCCCACAGCAGCAGCGGGTGGCTGCCGTAGAGCGTCCTGGCCTGCTGGGTCTGCGCCGCGGTGACGGTCGGCGCGACGACGTCGGAGCCGGTCCAGTAGACGTTGACGCCGGCGGGCACGAGGGCCGCGAACCGCGACTTGTAGGCGGAGGCGCCGAGGCCGGAGTACTCGGTCGGGACGGTCTGCAGCGGCCCGCTGCCCGCGTGCGCGGCGAGGAACTCACGCTGGAAACGGTCGAGCAGGTACGCCTGGGCGGCCGCCGCGGGCGAGGCGTCCGCGCCGAACCGCTGCTGGTCCGAAGCGCAGTTCAGCGAAGTGGAGATGTCGTCGAAGAAGAGCGCGAAGTCGCGCACGCCGAGGCCGTAGACCGCCTCCGCCTTCGCGTACAGCGCGGAGATGTCGGCCTCGGAGGTGTAGCAGATCGACTGGCCCGGCGAGACGGCGAAGACCAGGTCGACGTGGTTGTCGCGCGCCGTCGTGACGAGCTGGCCCAGCTGCGCGAGCTGGTCCGACGGGTACGGGTCGCGCCACCGCTCGCGGTGGTACGGGTCGTCCTTCGGCGCGTAGACGTAGGTACCGAGCTTCAGGTCGCCGTACGCCTCCAGCTGGCGGAGCCGGTCCTCCGGCGACCAGGGCGCGCCGTAGAAGCCCTCGATCACGCCGCGCGTGCCGAAGCCCGGCCAGTCGCGGATCGTCACGCCCCGCAGCCGGGTGCGCGTCGTGCCGGCGGCGGCCGGAAGGAGCTGTTCGAGCGTCTGGACGGCATGGAACGTGCCGTCGGCGTCGACTCCCGCGAGGACGACCGACCAGCCCTTGCCGTCGCGCCCGGACGCGAGGACGTACCCGCCGGATGGCAGGCCCGCAGGCCCCTGGGTGCCCATGCGCTGCAGGGCGGCGCCGGCACCCGGCCCGTCCAGGTAGAAGGTCACCCCGTCGCGGCCGGTCATGGCCCCGTCGCGCGTGCTGACGCCCTGTCGGCCGAGCAGGTCCTTCAGCTGGGCCAGGGCGGCCGGATCCGCCGACGGCGCCGCGACCAGCCCGACGACCGCCGGCAGCGTGGCCGACCCGCCCGTCGCGACCGCGCTCTGCGGACGTGGGATCACGTCCAGCGCAGCGTCCACCGGTGGGACGGCCTGGGCCGGCGCCGTGGACAGCGCGGGGAGCAGGAGCACCGCCAGCGCGAGAGAGAGCAGGGCCGGCAGCAGCCGGGCGGGTGTACGGGTCACGTGGCACCTCCGCGAGACGCGGCCTTCGCCCCCGGTTGTCCGGCGATGTCAGGCCGCGGGCAACGCTGCTGCACCGGGACGGGATGCGTCAACCGTTGCTCGCTTCTGTGGATCGCGCCGGAGGGCGAGGCCGGGCCGATCGTAGGGTGGCCCGATGCGGGACCTGCAGGCGTACCTCGGCACGCTGTCCGAGGCCGAGCTCGCGGGAGTTCTCACCCGGCGGCCCGACGCGACGGCCGACCCCGTCCCTGCCTCCATCCCGCTCCTCGCCGCCCGGCTGGCGTCCTCGCCGTCGACGGCCCTCGCCCTGGCCCAGCTCGACGCGGCGACGCTCGCGCTGGCGGAGGTGGTGCAGGGGATCGGCGACGGAGCCGACGCCGGGGAGCTCGTCCTGGTGGGAGACCCGGGCACGCCGGACGCGACGCGCGCGGACGAGGCGTTCGAGTAGCTGCGGCGCTCCGCACTGGCGTGGCGGGCGGGCGGCCGGATCCGGCTGAGCGAGGGGCTGCGCCACCTCTGGCCTATGCCGATCGGGCTCGGCCCCGACCTCGCCGACCTCCTCGCCGCACTGACGAGCGAACAGCTCGGCCAACGGCTGACGGCGCTGGGCCTGGGCGTGCCGACTCGCAAGGCCGAGCGCCTGCAGTCCCTGACCGGCGCCTTGAGCAGTCGTGACCTGCTCGGCCCACTCGTCGGCCGCACGCCGCTGCCGGTGCAGAAGCTCCTCGACGAGCTGGTCTACGGCAACCCCGTCGTCGAGGCCGAGAGCTGGTCGGGATGGCCCGCTCGCTCGAGGGGGGCCCAGTCGGCCGAGCAGTGGCTGCTCGACCGCGGCCTGCTGCGCCGGCTCGACTGGTCCGCGGCGGTGATGGCCCGGGAGACCGTGCTCGCCCTGCGCGACCCCTCGTTCCGGGTCACGCTGCCGCCGCGTCCCCCGGACGCCCCGGTGCAACCGGTCGAGCCGCAGCGGGTCGCCGGAGAGGCGGGCAGCGCAGCGGCAGGGTTCCTCGACGGTCTGGCGACGACTCTCGAGAGCCTGTCGGCTGCTCCAGCCGCAACGTTGAAGGCCGGCGGCATCGGCGTCCGCGAGACCCGGCGGCTCGCCAAGGCGATCGGGTGGAGCGAGGAGGACCTCGCGTTCGCGCTCACCGTCGCGCAGGCGGCCGGTCTCGTGAGCGCGCAGGACGCCGTGCTGCCGACGCCGACGTTCGACGAGTGGCGGGCGCTGGGGCCGGGTGACCGGCACGCGGAGCTCGTCGCGGCGTGGTGGGCACTGCCGTGGTCGCCCGGCCACGTGGGCGAGGACGAGCCGAAGACCGCGCCACTCGGCTACCGGCACGAGCAGGTGGGCGTACGCCCGCTGCGCGCCGCACTCATCCGTGCCCTCGCGGCGCTGCCCGAAGGGAAGGCCACGGCGTCGTTGCCGGCGGTCGCTGCGAGCGTGGCCTGGCAGCGGCCGCTGGCCTACGTGCCGCAGTCCGACCCGCACGTCGAGGCGGTCTGGCACGAGGCCCGACGGCTCGGCGTCGTCGCGCTCGACGCCGCCTCCCCCATCGGCCGCGCACTCGTGCTGGCCGACGAGACGGGCGCGCGGGAGGCGCTGCGCGATGCGTGCACTGCGCTTCTGCCGCCAGCCGCCTCGACGGCGACGTTCCAGGCCGACCTGACCGCCGTCGTGACGGGGCCGCCGGACCCTGGCCTGGCCGAGCTGCTCGGCAGCGCGGCGGACGTCGAGGCGCGTGGTGGGGCCACGGTCTGGCGCTTCTCCGCTGCGTCCGTCCGCCGGGCCTTCGACGCCGGCACGACCGCCGACGAGCTCGAGCGCCGGCTGGGCGTCGTGGCCGCGCGGACCCCGCTGCCCCAGCCGTTGACGTACCTGATCCACGACGTCGCCCGACGGCACGGCCGGCTGCGGGTGGCCCCGGTGGCCAGCTGCGTCGTCTCGGACGACGTGGCGCTGCTGGCCGAGGTCTCGCGTACGCAGGGGCTGGCCGCCCTGCAGCCGCGGCTGCTCGCGCCGACGGTGCTGGCGAGCGCGAAGCCCGTCGAGGAGACGGTGGCCCTGCTGCGGGCGGCGGGGTACGCACCGGTCCGCCAGTCCGAGAGCGGCGAGGTCGTCGTCGAGCGGCCGGTGCAGCAGCGCGCGCCGTCACTGGGTCGCGGCGGCCCCGGCCCGCGTGGCGCCGGACGCGCGGGAGAAGCAGCAGCGCCGCACCCGCACCCCCGTCGCCGGCCGAGCTGGCGCACACACTGCTGAACGCGCCGCAGCAGGACCCGCTCGCGGTCGGACGCAGCGACGGCGACCCGCCGGCCGCGAGCCTCGGCCTAGACGGCCTGGAGGCCCTGCTCGCGGCGGTGGCCAGCGGCACTCCGGTGCTGCTGGACTACGTCGACGACTTCGGCGAGCGCGAGACCCTCGTCGTCCGGGACCTGCAACTGGTCCGGAGCGATGCCGTGGGCGGCTATGTCGACGGCGACCCGGAGGGCCATCTCTTCACGCTCGACGGGATCCGAGGGGTGACGCCGTTGCCCGACCAGCTGTGGTGACCCTGCCGGCACGCTGGCCCTAAGCACCGCTGGCGGACCGGACGTGGAGCCTGAGGGCGACCGATCAGGACAGCGGCGGCCGGTCGATCAGCTCCCGCAGCGGGCCCTGCGCGGCCTCGAGGTCGGCCGGGGTCTTGATCGGCAGGAAGCGCCCACGCGGCCCGACGGCCGGGACCTCGAGGTACGTCGTGTCCAGGAAGGCGGATGCCTCGTGGTAGAGCCGCTCGAGCTGGACGGCCGTCCGGCCTTCGACCTGCTTCTCGACGTAGAGCCACGTCAGCTCGAAGTCCTGGTCGAGCGCCTCGAGGTCGAACGTGACGGTGTTGACGTTGGTGAACGGGAGCTTGCTGGCGTCGAAGCCTGCCGGGAAGCGCATGCCCTCGACGATCTGCAGGCGCCCGTCGACGCGGGCCGGAGAGCCGCCGACGTCGCCCTTGTTCTGCACGACCTCGGCGGTCATGGGCTTGCCCTGCAGCATGTGGACGCCGAGCACGACGGGGTCGAGCCGGGCGGGCAGGTTGTCCACGTTGGAGACCGTCACGTACTGCACGCCGCGGTCCTGCAGCTCGTGCAGTACACCGGAGCGGCGGAACGCGAGCAGGAAGTCGCCGTGGCCGGGGCTGTAGAGCGACGGGCGGCCGTCGGCGTCGCGGAACAGCGAGCCGTCCGCCTCGAGGCGCAGCGAGACGTACTGGCTGAAGTAGAGCGGCTCGGGTAGGTCGAGGCCGGCGACGAACTCGCGGGTCGTGGCGTCGGTGGCGTAGCTGTTCATGACGGCGACGTGGGCGGGAGCGGCGAGGGCCGCTCCGATCGCGTGCGCCTGGGCGAGCTTGAGCTCGAGGAAGCTCCTGCCGTCGATCGCCTCGACCACGCCCTTGACGACGCCGCCGAACCGGGTCGCCATCCCGCCGTTGAGCACGACGGACGCGACGGTGCCCGAGCGGAGCAGCTCGAGGCCGGTCGCGTGCGCCTCCTCGTAGCCGGCGTCCCCCGGTGCCGGGAGGCGGGTGATGTCCTCCGGGCGGGACGACTCCACTCCGCCGGTCACGGCGTTGGTCTCCGGCGACAGCGCCCCCTCCGCCACCATGGCCTGCAGCCGGCGGAACTGGTCGGCGTCGAAGCCGTAGGCGTCCAGCGCCTGGCGGGTCTGCGCGTCGAGGCTCGCGAGCTCGTCGTTGGTCACTCCCCGAGCCTCCCAGACCCGGGCAGCGGGCCGCGACCCGCGTCCGGAACGCCCCAGCCGAGGCAGGGCCGCGCTGCCCGCGCGCGGCCCTGCCGTCGGAAGGCTCAGGCGAGCCAGAGCCCGAGCAGCTGCGTCAGCTGCTGGCGGGCGTACGCGTCGACCTTGGCCGGGCGGGCCGCGGTCACGACCCCGCTCAGCTGCCGCACCGCGGCCAGCACCGCGCCGTCGTCGCCGCGCGCCTG
The DNA here is from genome assembly GCF_011250635.1 of Motilibacter deserti. Classification (GTDB taxonomy): domain Bacteria; phylum Actinomycetota; class Actinomycetes; order Motilibacterales; family Motilibacteraceae; genus Motilibacter_A; species Motilibacter_A deserti. The sequence goes on along the minus strand of NZ_JAANNP010000002.1, from coordinate 621,637 downwards.
GGCGGCCTCGGCGGTGTCGAGCAGCTCGCGCAGGTCCCGGCCGTAGCTGGCGACCACGTGCTTGCCCGTGACGAGCTCGTCCACCGTCGCGCGCAGCTGGGCGAGCGTCGGGTGGACGACGACGGTGAAGGTGACCGCGACCGGCGTCGCGCCGGCCTCGGTCAGGTTGTGCACGTCGACGTAGGCGCCCGAGGACTGCTGCCGCTGGTACGTCACGGTGACCTGCGTCGTGCCGGCGCTGTTGGCGGTCACGCGGACCGTCCCGCCGGAGACGGTTGCGGTGGCGACGGCGGGGTCGGCCACGAGAGCGGTGACGCGGTTCAGCGGGTCGGTCAGCGGGAGCGCGGCGCCGGGGGCGCTCTTGACGGTGACCGCGACGTCCGCAGCCTCGCCGGGCTCGAGCTTCGTCGCTGTTCCCGCTGTGATCGAGAACGGGCCGACGCCCGACGGAACCGGGCGGTCCGCCGTCGTCTGGTCGATGCTTAGCGTCGGGTTGCCGTTCGCATCAGGCTTCGCGTCGTCGATCGTCATGCGCTCGGTGTAGAGCTTGCGCGGCCCGGACGTCGCACCCGGCCGGCCGTGGTGGACGTAGTAGAGCTCGCTGCCGTCCGGGGAGGCGATGACGCTGCCGTGGCCGGTGCCGTACATCGGGAGCGCCGCGTTCTTGGACAGCACGGGGTTGCCCTCGAACTTGCGCCAGGGGCCGAGCGGGCTGTCCGCCGTCGCGTACCCGACGCCGTAGTTCTCGTTCTCCCAGTTGTTCGCCGAGTAGAGCAGGTAGTAGACGGCCTTGCCGTTCACGTAGTGCTTGACCGTCGTCGAGCCCTCGGACCAGCGACGGTCCTTCTTCTGCCCGACGTAGACGGTGTAGTCGTTGACGTGGGCGTTCTCCCACGCCTGCTTGTCCGAGCCGTAGTTCACGACCGGGGTGAACCCGTCGCGGCGCGCACCCTCCGGAGCACCGGGGCGGACATTGGCGTTCTTGTACGCGGGGGTGATCGACGGCATCGTCGTGCCCGTCGGGTCGTTCCACCAGTCCGCGGTCAGCTCGACCGCGTAGATGTTGGACTCCTCGATGTACTTGCCGAGGTCCGTGTCCCAGACCCAGTTCCGGTAGGCGTTGCGCGAGTAGTAGAGATAGACGCGCCCGTCGTCGTCGAAGAAGACGTTGGGGTCGATGAAGGGGATGTACGTCCCCAGCGGCGCCGTCTCACCCTCCTCCCGTGTGGCCGGAGGCTTCCGCTGCGTCGCGTCCATGATGAGGTTGACGTCCCGGTAGTCCGGGTCGTAGGGCCAGTAGTCGATGGGCTCGTCGGAGATGTTGTGGAACGGCCCCGCCGGCGACGTCGACACCGCGACCCCGACCTTGCTCGGCTCCTCGAAGTCCGCGTAGCCGAACGTCTGCTGGACGTCGTCCTGCATGCGGGCGGCGTAGAAGAAGTAGTAGAGCCCGGTTTTGTCGTTGTGGTAGACCTCCGGCGCCCAGAACCAGTCCTTGCCCCAGCGCTTCGGGTCGCTCTGGCTAAGCGCACCACCAGGGACGTGCTCCCACGTGGAGAGGTCGGCCGAGCGGTAGATGCCGAAGTCCCAGCCGCGGTCCGCGCCGTCGGTCGAATAGGCGTAGTAGTAGCCGCTCGCCTCGTCGAATAGCACGAACGGGTCCGCCGCGTTCTGCGACGCGCTGTTGAAGTACGTCGCGTCGGTCAGCGCAGGCTCCGGGGGCGCGGCGGTGGCGGCCGGCGCGAGCGTACCGACGAGAGCGGTCACGACGGCCGCGGCCAGCGCTCGGGAGAAGGTCTTCACGGTGCGATGTCCTCCCTGACATCTCGGGACCAAGCGGGCTGGGTGCCCGAGGCCACGGTACGCCGGGGGCGGCGCGCCGCTGCCCCTCGCCGAGTGCTCCCCGCACCGGCGACGGCGGAGCTGTGGAGCGCTGGCCGCGCCCTGACGCGGTCAGCGCTCCACAGCTCCGCTCCCTCTGGCGCTACGCCTCGCAGACCGCCTTCTCGACCGCGTTGTTGAGGTGGCTCAGCGGCTCGAGCGTGACCGGGAGGGCGGTGACGGCGAAGGCAGCGCCGCGCCCGTCGCGGGTCACCAGGTCGCGGGTCTCGTAGCCGACGAAGTCCCCGCCGTGGCCCCACGCCTCCACGCCGCACGACAACTTCTTCTTGGCGATGCCGAGCCCGTACGACCAGCCGCTCTCCGGCTCGAAGCCGGGCGCCTTGACGGTCGTCAGCATCTCCTTCTGCTGCTCGGGCTTGAGCAGCTTGCCGTCGAGGACGGCGTGGAAGAACTTCAGCAGGTCGCTCGGGGTCGCGACGAGCGCGCCCGCGGCCCAGCCTCCCGAGGGCTCGAACGCGGTCATGTCCTGGAACGCGTCACCGGCCTTCTCTCGGTGGTAGCCCTTGGGGTGCGGGGACCGGATGGTCAGCGTGCCGAGGCCGGGCCAGTACGTGTGCCTGAGCCCGAGCGGCTTCAGGATGCGGTCCGTGATCTGCTCGCCGATCGGGCGGCCGGTGACCTTCTCGACGATCAGCCCGGCGAGCACGTAGTTGGTGTTGCTGTACTCCCACTTCGCACCCGGCTTGAAGTGCGACTTGTGCGTCAGCGCCACGTCGACCAGCGAGCGCGGGTCCCGGTAGGTGCGCTGCGCCTTGTCGAACGGCAGGAAGATGTCCTCGTCGTAGTCCGGGAGCCCGGAAGTCTGTTGCAGGATCTGGCGGACGGTGATGCGGCGGCCGTCGTTGCCGTTCTTGCGGACGACGCCCGGCAGATAGGTGTCGACGCTCTTGTCGAGGTCGACCTTGCCCTCGCCCACCAGTTGCAGGACCACCACCGCGGTGTAGGTCTTGGTGTTGCTGGCGATGCGGACGTACCCGTCGGTCGGGACCTTGGCGCCGGTCTCGAGGTCGCCGACGCCTGCGGTGTAGTTCCGGATCTTGCCGTCACGGTTGCTGACGGCGCCGAGCGCGCCGGGGGCCTGGTCCTCGGTGACCAAGGCGTTCAGACGCTGCTGGGTGGCGTCGGCTCGCTGGGTGCCCGCAGCGTCGGCCGGGACGGTGGTGAGCACGGTCGTGGCTGCGACCGCCGCGAGGGCGACGCCGGCGAGCGTGCGGCGGCTGCGGGCGGTGGGGCCGGAGGTGAGGCGCATGTCGCTCCTTCTCGAGGCTTCGTGCTGACGTGGTCAACACTCGTCCTTTCGAGCGGCGCTTCCGATCCCCCGGGCTGGCGTCTCGTTGGTACCGCCTGCACTACCGCGGGGTGCAACGACCAGGCCTTGCTGGCCCACGATCGGCGCGAGGCCGCCCCCAGGACAAGGGGACGGCCTCGCGGCGGAACGGCTCGGTCAGTACGACAGCACGATGTCGACGCGCCGGTTCGCGGCGCGGCCGTCGGCGGTCGCGTTCGAGGCGTGCGGGTTCGTCTCGCCGAAGGACACGAAGGTCACCTTGACGCTCTCGTCCAGCCCGAGCGCAGCGGCGACCGCCTTGGCCCGGGCGAGGCCGAGGCGCTGGTTGAGCGCGGCGCTTCCGGCGCTGTCGGTGTAGCCCTCGAACCGGGCTGCCTTCGCCGCTCCGACCCGCTCCCGCAGGCCCGCCACGTAGCGGCGCCCCTTCGGGGTGAGCTCAGCCGAGCCGTACGCGAAGAGCAGGTCGGCGGGGGTGACGATGACCCGCGGCGGGACAACGGTCGCGACGGCCTTGAGCACGGTCGGCTCCGCGGCCGCCGTCGTCTCGACCGAGGCCACGACCTGGGTGCGCAGACCGCCGGGTCGGGCGACGAGCTTCTTGCCCGCGGGCGTCAGCACGACCTTGACATCGACGCTAGACGCCTCGCCGGCGCCCGTGAACGTGCCACGGCCGATGACGACCTGCTTGCCGCGGACGGTTGCCACGAGCTTGATCTCGCACGCGGTGACGGTGCCGGTCCCGGCGGTGCAGCCGACGGCGACGGAGTTCTGCTTCACCTTCGTGGCGGCCTTCGCGGGCACGACGATGGCGGGGGCAGGGGTCGGCGTCGGGGCCGGGGCGACCGGGGCCGGCGCGACCGGAGCCGGGGCCACCGGAGCCGGGGCCACCGGGCCCGGAGCGACCGGGGCCGGAGCGACCGGGGCCGGAGCGGGGACGACCGGGGCAGCCGCGACCGGCACGGTGGCGGTCGACGCGGCCGACGGGCTGCTCTGCCCCAGCGCGTTGGTCGCCGTCACGGTGAAGGTGTAGGCGGTGCCGTTGGCCAGGCCGGGCACGACCACGGAGCGCGCGTCGGCGCCGACGACCACGGAGGTCCCACCGGGCGACGCCACGACGGTGTAGCCGGTGATCGGCGCGCCGCCGTCGCGAGCGGGAGCCTTCCAGGACACGGTGGCCTGTCGGTCGCCGGCGACCGCGGTGACGTCGGCCGGGGCGCCCGCGACGCCGCGGGGCGTCACGGCGGCCGAGGCCCCGGACAGCTCACCGGCGCCGGTGGCGTTCTCCGCGGCGATGCGGAAGGTGTAGGCGACCCCACCGGTCAGCCCCTCCACTACGGCGGAGGTTGCCTGCGCGCCCGCGCGGACGCTGCCGGCCGGGCGGCCCTCGGCGTCGTACGCGGTGACGAGGTAGCCGGTGACCGGCGCGCCGCCGTCGCTGAGCGGCGCCGACCACGTCACCGTGGCGCGGCCGTCGCCGGCCTGCGCCGACACCTCGACCGGGGCGCCGGGAGCATCGCACGGCACGACCGGCGCGGAGAAGGCGGAGAGCGTGCTGCCGCCGACCGCGTTCACCGCGGAGACCCGGAACGAGTAGCGCGCGCCGTTGACGAGGCCGGTGACGAGGAGGGACGTGGCGCCCACGACGGTCTCGTCCTTCAGGTAGCCGCCGTGGGCGTCGTAGGTGACGACCTTGTACTTGGAGACGGCCTCGCCGCCGTCGACCGCGGGCGCGGTCCACGAGACGGTCGCCTTCCCGCTGCCCGGGACGGCCATGATGTCGGTCGCCGCGTCCGGCACGGTCGCCGGCGTCACGGGGGCAGAGGCAGCGGACGCGACGCCCGCGCCGACGGCGTTCTCGGCCGTCACCACGAAGGTGTGCGCGACCCCGTTGGCGAGGCCGCCGAGGACCACGCTGAACTGGTTGCCGGGCACGCGCTGGGTCGCGCCGCCGGGCGAGGCCGTGACGGTGTATGCGACGACGGCATCGCCTCCGCTGTCGGACGGCGGGGACCAGGAGACCGTCGCCTTGGCGTCGCCGCGCAGTGCGCTGACGGCTGTCGGGGCGCCCGGGACGGCGGCGGGCGTCGCCTCGGCGGAGGCCGGGGAGGGGTCGGAGGCGCCGGTCCCGTTGTGGGCGACGACGGTGAACGTGTAGGCCGTGCCATTGGTCAGCCCGGGGAACGGCAGCGAGCGGGCGTCGGGGCCGGCGGTGAGCGTGTCGACGACGCCGTTGGCGTCGTGCGCGGTGACGGTGTACTTGGTGATGGGGTCCCCGTTGGCCTCCGGCTCCGTCCACGACACCGTCGCCTGCCGGTCGCCACGCACGACGGTCGGCCGGGCGGGGGCGGCCGGGGCCGCCACGCCGGGCACCTGCGTGGCGAGGACCGTGTCCGGCCGGTAGTCGACGCGGAACTTGCGGCCGTCGGGAAGAGTGAGGACGGTGCCGTCGCTCGCATTGGTGAAAGCGCCGGAGACGCTGCCGTTGTTGACCTGGACCAGCGGGAAGTTGTCGCCCACGTAGGTTCCCGGTGCGACCGCGATCTCGACCGGGCCGTTGAGGACGATGTTCCCGCCGTTGCTGTAGAGGCTCTTGTAGTGCCCGTTGGCGAGCGACGCCTTGAGCGTGCCGAGGAGGGTGTAGCCGAACGGGTCCCAGCCGCTGACGGTCAGCACCATCCCGGGGGCGTCGAGGGTGACGTCGACCGGCGCGTCACCGGCGTTGCTGAGCCGGGCGGGGCCGGAGAAGCCCAGCCGGGCGAAGATCGAGTCGTCCTTCGGCGGCAGGTAGCGGGCGATCACGTTGACGGGCTCGATGTTCACGTAGCCGGCGGACAGGGTGCCGATGGCCCGGGCCTCCAGCGCGGCGACCTGACCGTCGCGTACGACGAGCGGGTCCAGCTGCTCGCCCTGGGCGTCGGTGCCGCCGAGCTCGATGGCGGCGCGCTGCGCTCCGCCGGGCACCTGCAGCGAGCCCTTGCCTCGGACCGTGAAGGTGTCGGTGTCGTGCTCGGAGTCGTACGCGTAGTCGATCGTGAGCTTGTCCCCGGGGTCGACGGCGTCGTTGAAGAGGTGCGGGCCGTAGTTGCCGATGCCGAAGCCGTCGGCGGTGATCTCCGGCCCGACACCAGACAGCGCGAGCCGGCCCGGCTCGGCGCGCACCTCGTTCTTCTCCTGGATGGGCAGCTGCAGGTTGCCCAGCGCCGGGACCCCGAGGGTGCCTTGGAAATCGAGGCGGCCGCCCGACGGGGTGCTCTCCATCTGCACGCGCCGCGGCGTGAAGTAGGAGTCGTCGAAGATGTTGATGTACTTGTAGCTGCTGTAGATCGGGGTTCCCTCCCCGACCAGCGAGTCGATGACGAAGTCCTGGTTGCCCTGAAGGAACTGGACGTCCTTGCCGGTCGTGGCCTCGGCGGCGCTGCCACTGATGGTGAAGTGCGGCGCTCCGTCGTTGTAGTAGACCTGCACTCGGCCCTCGGCCTTGAGGACCGGGACGAAGGGGCCGTCGTCGGGGTCGAAGCCGATGGCGATGGTGCCGTCGCTGGTCACGCGGCCGCTGTAGTCGTCGTACCACGGGCTGTCCGAGACGTTGACGAACCTCAGCCCTTGGAGGGCGTACGTCGCGTCGGCCGCCGATGCGGACGTCGCGGTCGCGACGGCGCCGGTCGACGCGATGGCAAGTGCTGTGGCCATCGACAAAAGACGGAATCTGGGCCCGTGCATCAGGGGAGCTACCTCTCTCGACTTCCTCCGCACGGACGTTCGCCGGGCGCGAGTGCCTATCGGCGGGAGGAGGTGGGTCCTGAGGTGCCGGCTGCTGCGGGCCTTTCGCCCCGGACCCGTGTGTACTTCATGGGTGGTGCAACCTCGGACGTCCAGTTCAGCTCAGCTGCGCCGCTGCACTCTTCGTGGAGACCCGCGGGGTCAGCGGCGGAGGTCCTCGAGATACCTCAGCACCGCGACGACCCGCCGGTCGGTCTGCTCGGTCGGTGGCAGGTCGAGCTTTGAGAAGATGCTGCGGATGTGCTTGTGCACCGCCCCGTCGGTGACGACCAGCCGCTCGGCGATGGCCGCGTTGCCCAGGCCCTGCGCCATGAGGTCGAGCACCTCACGCTCGCGCGACGTCAGCCGCTCCAACCCGGCGTCGGCGCGCCCGCGCGTCATGAGCTGCGCGACGACGTCGGGGTCGATGGACGTCCCGCCGGCAGCGACCCGGTGCAGCGCTTCGAGGAACGACTCCACGCGCCCGACACGCTCCTTGAGCAGGTAGCCGAGCCCCGCCGCCCCACTGGCCAGCAGGTCGGTCGCGAAGGCCTGCTCGACGTACGCCGACAGCACCAGCACGGCTAGCTCCGGCTGCCGGCGGCGGGCCTCGACCGCCGCGACGATGCCCTCGTCGGTGTGCGTGGGTGGCATACGGACGTCGACGATGGCGACGTCGGGACGGTGCTCGTCGACGGCGGCGAGGAACGCGTCCGGCCCCTCGGCGGTGGCGACGACGTCGAGCCCCTCGGCCTTGAGCAGGAGGGCGACGCCTTCGCGAAGCAGGGCGTCGTCCTCGGCGATCACGATCCGCATGCCAGCCGTACCTCCAGTGTCGTCGGCCCGCCGACCGGGCTGGTCATCGTCACCGTGCCGTCGAGCGCCTCGACGCGCAGCCGGATGCCAAGGAGGCCACTGCCGCGCGCCTCGTCGGCCCCGCCCTTGCCGTTGTCGGTGACCCGCACGTATAGCTCGTCGCCACGCCTGCGCACGTCGACGTCGACCGCGGTGGCGCCGCTGTGCCGCGCCGCGTTGGTCAACGACTCCGCGACGACGAAGTACGCGGTGGCCTCGACGGCCGCCGCGCACCGGCCGGGGACGTCGACGCGCAGGTCGCACGGAATCGGGCTGGTCGCGGCGAGGCCGCGCAGCGCTCCCGTGAGGCCGCGGTCGGCGAGCACGGGCGGGAGGATGCTGCGTACGACGCCGCGCAGCTCGGCCAGGGCGTCCTCCGCCGCGGCCTGCGCGCGCTCGAGGATCTCCGCGGCGGCCGCCGGGTTGCGCTCCGCGGCCCGTCGCGCGGCGCCGAGCAGGACGGTGACGGCGACGAGCCGGTTCTGCGTGCCGTCGTGCAGCGCCCGCTCGATGCGTCGCAGCTCGGTCGCGTGCGCGTCGAGCGCGGCGGCCCGGGTCGCGGACAGCTGAGCCACGCGCAGGGTGAGGTCGCTGCTGGGGTCGAGCGGCAGCAGGCGCAGCCCCCGGCGTACGAGCCAACGCGCCATCGCCGGGGTGAGAGTCGCGCTGAGCGCGATCCACCCGACGCCCAGGAGGAGAGCCGCGAAGGCGCTCCCCCAGCTGCCGACCACCCACAGGCTCAGGGTCGGCGTCACCTCGCCCTGCGCGAAGAAGCGCCACCACAGCGGCACGGTGACGTCGCGCAGGCCGGAGATCGGCAGCAGCAGGCCGAGCGCCGCGAGCAACAGCCCGCCGGTGGCGTGGCCGACGAGCCAGCGCAGCTCACGGCGTACGTCCGGGTCGTTGCGCGCCGCTCCGAGCTGCCCAGGCGGGTCGCCTGGGCCGAGGAAGGGGCCGTTCGTCCGGCGAAGGCGGTTGCGCTCGCGCTCCGCGACCGCGTGGACCGCCCGCAGCGCGTTCGGGACCAGCAGCAGGCCGACCCCGACGACGCACAGCACGAGGACGACGCCCAGCCAGGACAGCACGCCGAAGGCGAGCACCGCGGTTACGAAGGCCCCGGCCACCTGCTCCAGCGAGACGAGGGCGTCACCGGCCACGCGCGGCAGCCGAGCACGCAGGCCTTCCTGGGCCTCGTCGTCCTGGGGCGCCTGGGGCGGCACGTCGAGCTCCGTCCATCGGGGCGGCTTGCGGTCCCTTCGAGCGTAGGGGGCTCGCCACCGGTTGTCGGTAGTGCCTGCTGCACCGTGAAGACGCCCGTGCGCGGGCTCGGCCGCAGCGTCCCCGCTGCCTAGCGTCGAAGGCACCTCCACATCGATGCAAGGAGTGCCTCGTGAGCGTCGCCCCGATGGCTGAACCTGTCTTCGCCGAACCGCTACACCCCGGTCCCGCTTCTGCCATCTCGCTGGAGGCCGTGTCCAAGACGTACGCCGGCGGCGTGCGAGCGCTGGACGACGTCTCCCTCGAGGTGCCGTCGGGGGCCTTTGTCGCGGTCGTGGGCCCGTCGGGGTCGGGCAAGAGCACGCTGATGCACTGTGCGGCGGGGCTCGACGTGCCCACCACGGGCAGCGTACGGATCGAGGGCGTCGAGGTCTCCGGGCTCGGCGAGACGCGGCGGACGGAGCTGCGGCGGGAGCGGATCGGGTTCGTCTTCCAGGCGTACAACCTCATCCCGTCGCTGAGCGTCGCCGACAACATCACGCTGCCGCTACGGCTCGCGGGCAAGACCCCCGGCCCTGGCTGGCTGCGCGAGCTGGTGTCGCGGGTCGGTCTGCCGGAGCGGCTGGACGCGCGGCCGGCCGAGCTGTCGGGCGGCCAGCAGCAGCGCGTGGCGATCGCCCGGGCGCTGATCGCCCGGCCTGCGGTGGTGTTCGCCGACGAGCCGACGGGTGCGCTGGACCTGCGTACCGCGCGCACGGTGCTCGCCCTGCTCCGCAGCCTCGTCACCGAGCTCGGGCAGACGGTGGTGATGGTGACGCACGACCCGGCGGCAGCCGCGTACGCCGACACCGCGCTGGTGATGGCCGACGGCCGGGTCGTCGAACAGGTCGGCTCGCCCACCGCTCCGGCCGTCGCCAACCGGCTCGTCGCGCTCGAGGAGGGCTGAGCCGTGCTGCAGCTGGCGTCGAGCATGGCGCGCCGCCGCGTGGCGGCGCTGTTCGCGATCGCGCTGGCCGTCCTCGGCGGCGCGGCGCTGTTCACCGGTGCTGGTGTGCTCTTCGAGTCAGGGGTGCGCTCGCACCTGCCACCCGGGCGGCTCGCGGGCGCGGACGTCGTCGTGACTGCTCGGCAGTCGCTGCCGGTGCCGGGGGACGTGTCGGTGCCGCTGCCGGAGCGGGCGGTGGTGCCTGCGTCCGTCGTCTCGCAGCTGCGGGACGTGCCCGGGGTGGAGTCGGTGGTCGGGGACGTGAGCCTTCCCGCCGCGGTCGTCGCGCCCGGGGGCCGGGTCGTGAGCACGGAGGACCCTGCTTCCGCGGGGCACGGGTGGTCGTCGGCCGCCCTCCTCGGGCGTGTGGCGGTGCAGGGGCGCGCACCGGTGGGGAACGGCGAGGTCGCGCTCGGGTCCTCCTTGGCCGCTGCCACCCGGCTCGCCGTGGGCGACCGGGCGCGGCTGGTGATCGCGGGCCGGTCGGGGTCGTACGTCGTCACGGCCGTCGTCGGGTCACCGCACGCAGGTGTCCTGCTCGCCGATGCGACGGCGCTGCGGCTCGCGGGGCGGGAGTCCGGCGTACGCGCCGGGACGGTGGACCTCGTGGGCGTCCGTGCTGCTCCGGGCCGATCGTCCGAGGTCGCCGACGAGGTGCGGTCGCGGCTCGCCGGCTCGGGGCTCGTGGCGTCGACGGGCGCGAGCCGTGGCGACGCCGCCTCCCCCGCGGCGGCCGCGTCGCGCGGGCTGCTGCTCGCGGCCGCGGGGTCGTTGAGCGGGATCGTGCTGTTGGTCGTCGGCTTAATCGTCGCCGGCGCGCTGTCCGTCGCGGTCGAGGGCCAGCGCCGCGAGCTCGCCCTGCTGCGCGCTGTCGGCGCTACCCCGCGCCAGGTGCGCTCGCTGGCGGCCGGGCAGGCTTCCGTTGCCGCTGCCGTTGGCGCCGTTCCCGGCATCGTCCTCGGGTACGCCGTGGCGGGCCAGCTGCGCGGGCTGCTCACCGGGCTCGGGTTGCCGCCAGAGATGCCACTCGCCCGGAGCCCACTACCGGCGTTGTGCGCCCTGCTGCTGCTCGGAGCCACCGTGCAGGTTGCTGCGCGGGCTGCCTCGCGGCGGACGTCGCGGATGTCCGCGGTCGAAGCGGTTCTTGAATCGCATAGCGAGCCGCGCGAGGTCTCGCGCGTCCGGGTCGTCTCTGGCCTCGTGCTGTTCGGCGGTGCCCTCGTGCTGTCCGTCGCACCGTTGCTCATGCGCTCCGCGCTCGGCGCTGGGATGACGTCGCTGGCGGGGATCATCGCCTCGATCGGCCTCGCCCTCGCCGGGCCGGCCCTGCTGCAGCGGCTCGGCGCTCTGCTCGGGCCTCGCTCGCAGCGGCGGGCGTCGTCACCCCTGTGGCTGGCGGTGGAGAACGTGCGTGCGTTCGCCGTCCGGTCGGCCGGGGTGGTGTCGACGCTCGCGATGGCGGTGGTGCTGGTGCTGACCTACGTCCTCGCGCAGACGACGGTGATGGCCGCCGTCGAGCGCGAGAGCAGCGCCGGGTCGCTGGCGCAGCACGAGGTGTCGGCCGGCGCGTTGGGCGGGGTGCCAGACGGGCTGGTCGAGCAGCTGCGCACGATTCCTGGGGTGAAGGCCGCTTCGGCTGTCTCGTCGACGACCGTGCTCTGGCCGCACACGGTGCTCGGCGACGTCGAGGTGGAGCCCGAGCCGGCAATGGTGCTCGAGCCCGACACTTGGGACGTGCTGGACCTTGGTGTACGCGCCGGCGACGTTGCCGATCTGCACGGAGCCACCGTTGCGGTGTCCGAGGACGTGGCCCGGTCGCGGAACGCCGGGGTCGGGCGCGACGTGGCTCTTTTGCTCGGTGACGGCGCGTCGGTGCAGGCGCGGGTCGTGGCGGTGTATTCGCGGTCGCTCGGGTTCGGGTCGGTGGTGCTGTCTCGCGACCTGGCCGAGGGGCACACGGGACTGTTGGCTGATCGCGTGCTGGTGCGTACCGAGAGAAGCTCCAGGCTGGCGGAAGCGGTGGACGTGCAGCCCGGGCTCGCCCTGTCGTCCATCTCCAGCGGATCCCTGCCTGTGCCGCCGGAGGTGAAGCTGAACCTCGTCGTGATCCTGGTGTTGCTTGGGTACGTGCTGATGGGCATCGCGAACAAGCTCGTGGCGGCCACTTCACAGCGTCGGGACGAGCTGGCGGCACTGCGGCTCAGCGGTGCGACCTCCCGGCAGCTGCGGGCGATGCTGCGGCGGGAGGCTTCGCTGCTCTCGGTGTGCGCGATCGGCAGCGGGCTCGCGGTCGCGGCGGTACCGCTGATGTTGCTGGGCGTCGGGTTCCTCGACCGGCCATGGGCAGCCGGACCGCTCTGGCTGCTTCCGGCGGTGGTGCTGGTCGTCGTGGGCAGCACGTTCGCGTGCATCGAGCTGCCAGGACGCCGCGTGCTACGGGAGCGGCCGGCGTACGCGGTGTAGCCCCTACTCCGGCTGCGCCAGTCCCAGCGACCGGTGCTTGAACAGCGCCTTGCGTGCGGCCTTCGCCTCGGCCGGGAGCGTCAGGGAGCCGGCCAGCCCCTCCAGCACCCGCTCCGTCTCGGACATGCGCAACCGCCAGATCCGCTCGACGGCCTCGTCGACGGACAAGGGCGCGCAGACCGCGGAGATCAGCGGAGCGAGGGTCTCGAACGGCTCCATGAGCAGCGCGGCGTAGAGCAGCTGCACCAGTCGCTCGGGACTCTCGCCCTCCGGCGGGAGGGTGTAGAGCCCGGCCTTCAGCCGCCACACGTCGGCGAACGGCCGAAGGCCCGCGTGCTGTCCGAGACGTTCGACGGCGACGACGGCGTCGGGGTGCCGCGCGTCGAGGGCCGACAGGGCCAGCGCACCGGTGACGCGGACGAGATCATGCTCCGCCTTCATCCCGAGCAGGGCGTCGACCAGTCGGCCTGCGCCTCCCTCGCCGGCGGCGACCCAGTCGCGGATCTGCTGGATGCCCTCCTCGATCGGCATGTGCACCGCGACCGCGAGCAGCTCCTCCGGGTCGGCGGTCAGCAGGGCGTCCGGCGAGCCGGCCTCCACCTGCTCCATGGCCCAAGCACCCAGCGGGGTCAGCGCGACCGAGCCACGCACGCGCAGCGCTCGCGGGGCGACCGTGGGGTCGTCGAGCGGGGCGAGCGCCTCGTCCACCGTCGCGTGGCCGTCCTCGTCGAGCTCGACGGCGCCGAACTCGAGCAGCCGCTGGATCCCGCCCAGCAGGTCCCGGACGAAGCCCTTGCGGTCCTCCCGGACCTCTTCCGGTGGCAGGACGGACAGGTCGACCGTCTCCCCCAGCTCAGCCCAGACCCCCTCGACGAACGCGGCCAGCTCGGTCCGGTCGCCGGCGGCGTGCAGGCCGGTCATCAACGACGCCAGGGCTTGGTCGGCGGCCTCCGCGTGCCAGCCGAAGCCGTAGCGGTCATCGCGCCAGTGGTGCTGCACCGGCCCCACGTCGAAGAGCAGCGCCGTCAACAGCTCCAGCCAGGCCTCGGCCGGCCGCTCGAGCAGCGAGTCGAGCGTTGCACTGCGGACCAAGCGTTTGCGCAGGACCTCGACCGCGCCGGAGGCCAGCGCCAGCTCATGGGTCAGGTCGACCAGCTCGAGCTCGACCGCGCGGCGGACCTTCTGGGTGAACCCGCCGAAGTCGCGGTCGAGCGTCTCCCCGGTCTCGAGCAGCGTGGCCAGCGCCTGGGCGTCCGCCAGCCGGAGGTTGCCCTTGCTGGTGAGCTGCCGTCCCTCGCCCACGTAGTCCGCGAAGGCGACCACGCGCCGCAGCCAGATTGATGACAGCGCGGCGGTGAGGGCGTCGTGGTCGTCATCCGGAAGCGCGTCGGGCAGCTGGGCGGGCGGCTCGGTCGTGCTCATGGTGCGAAGGTACCGGCAGGTTGTCGAGTGAGGCCGCTGTAGAGCAGTGCGTCTGCAGCTGGCGTGCATGCGCTCCGGACATCACGATCCGGGACCTGCCCTCGAGGTCTGCAGCGAGCTGGCCGCCCGCGCGGCGCGCACAGGACGATCGCTGCAGGAGTACCTCGCGGCCCAGCTCACGGAGCTGGCCTGCCGTCCTACCGTCGAGGACCTCGACGCACGCGCCCGCAGCCGGGCACGGTGGACCAGTCATACCGTGCCGGTCGCTCAGTTGCTCGCCGCGCGGGACGCCGGCCGACGGTGACCACGCTGGTCACCGGCTCCTCGGCGCCGGTGGCGCTCCTGGTCGAGTCGTCGCCCTCGGGTGACTGGGCCGCCCGGGCCGTGGCTGACGCCGCGCTGGCGCCCCCGGAGCTGGTGTTGCTCGAGGCCGCGGAAGTTCTGCGCCGGCTGCAGCTGTCCGGCGCCCTCTCCCCCGCCGCGGCGGACCTGGCCATGCGGACCTGCTCGCCCTGCCGCTGCAGCTGTGGCCCTACGAGCCCCTCGCGGAGCGGGTCTGGGAGGTGCGGGACGCGGTGACGGTCTACGGCGCGTCGTACCTCGCGGCGGCCGAGCTGCTGCTCGAACATTTCGCTTCCTGCCGCCCGTGCGGGATTCGGAGTGTCCAAGAACCGGGGTCAAAGCCCTGGTGCGGGCGCGAAACATACCGAGCAGGACGTCGACGCGGCGCCGGGCCAGGCAGATAAGAGCGGCGTTGTGGCGCTTGCCTTCGGCGCGTTTGCGGTCATAGTAGGCCCGGGAGGCCGGGGCGCCCAGACTGGCGAAGCCTGACAAGAACAGCGCGGACTTGAGGGCGTGGTTTGCCGCGCGGAAGCGGGTCCCGCCCCTGATCGAGGACCCCGAGCGTCGGGTGACCGGGGCGAGGCCGGCGTAGGTGGCGAGGTGCGCGGCGGTGGGGAACGCCGTGCCGTCGCCAAGGATGGTGAGCCAAGTGATTGCGGTCCTGAGCCCGACGCCAGGCATCGAGGTCAGGACCTCGGCAAGAGGGTGGGCCTCCAGGTGGGCCTCGAGGTCCTTGCCGAGCGCGTCCCGCTCGGCGTGAACGGCGGCGAGCTGGGCGGCGACGCCGGCGATGATCCGGCCGAACGCATCCGTGCCGGGCACGGTCGCGGTCCGCTCGTCGAGCGCTGCCAGGATCTTGGCGGGCAGGGCCTTGGCCAGCGGCGGCGACCGCGGACTCTTGAGCGCGCCGGTTCCGTCGGGCCCGAGCTCGCGCAACGCCTGCGGGGTGGAGGCGGCCGCGAGGACGGCGAGGCCCCGGGGGCGGTCGCAATGCTTGCCCAGTAGGCGTTTCAGCGCCGGGTGCACGTGCAGCAGCGCGTCCCGCAGCCGGTTGGCCAGCCGGGTTCGCTCGGCGGCGAGGTCGGCGAGGGTCTCGTCGTCCTTGCCGACCCGGCGAAGGGTGTGCGGCATGGTGCGAGCGGCGTGAGCGATCACGTAGGCGTCGCGGGTCGGTCTTGGCCTGCCCGGGGTGCAGGTCGGCGATCCGGCGCATCGCCAGCCCCGGCAAGAACGCGATGTCGATGCCCATCAGCCGGACGACGGCGATCGCGAGTGCGCCAATCGAGGCCGGCTGGTCCACGACCAGCAGCACCCGGCCGTGCTCGGCCAGCGTGCCGAGGACGCCGCGGAGGCGGCCTTGTCGTTGGGCAGGGCCTTGGCGTGCAGCCGGCTGCCGTCGACGCACCGATCGAGATGCGGCCGGGTACACCGACTTCGCGCTCGTGATGGCGGGCAAGGTCGTCCACGGCTCGTTTCGCCCGCCGCTGCGCCGGTCGCGGACCAGCTAGTCGCGTTCGGGAGGCTTTAGCCGTGCAACGCGCGAGGCGCTTGGCCCGGCGGCGGACACGACCCCCTTGGCGATGCTAATCCACGACAGAAGCAACTCCGGGGGAACGGTCTGGGCGATCAGGGAAGCCGTCAGTGCACCTGAGTTGGCCGGGGCTTCTCAACGAGCGCACTATGAACGAGAGAGAAGACAGCGCACGGTGTGGCCGTCTACACACTTTGTCACATGTTCTCGCGGGTCATGCGCGAATAGCACAAGGCGGCCCAGACAGTTGCACGTCGATCAACAAGGCTTGCAGAAATACGCTTAGAGATACGCGTTGAAGGAGGCGTGCAGTCAACAGAGGCGTCGTTTCAGGTGGCCCCAGCGCGACAGACAAGGCTCCCGTTCGAGGCGCCCGAGAGTCACGCACATAGTGACGTAAGGAGCCCAGTTTACGAGCACCTTTCCCATACTCGCAAAGCACAGAACTCGAGACATTTTCAGCGTGCTACACTTGCTACGTGTTCAGCGGAGACGATTTTCCACCCCCAGAATCTCTGCGCGACGTCGCCAGCGACAGCATCGCTAAAACTCCAGGTCAGCTCTCACATCCGGAGGACATGGCTGTCGTGGTCGCAGCAAAGGAAGACGCCGCGCAGTACCGCAGTCTTCTATCTCGACTAGGTGAGGCATGACGCTTTTCCTGTCCACACATCAGCTTGCGACTATTAGTGATATTGCCATTGATGGCCGCGCCCTTGTTCGAGACGTAGCGCTCTTAGCAGCTGTCGCCGGTCGACCGGCTGCCGAATTTGGCGGCATCAGCGCCTTCCCAACGATACATCACAAGGCGGGCGCCCTGCTGCACGCATGCGTCTCGTCACATCCCCTGGTGGACGGGAACAAGCGCCTCGCCTGGCTTGCGGCTTGCGTATTCCTGCAAGTGAACGGTCAACGGCTCGTCGCTCCAGAGGACGACGCCTTCGACCTCGTTATGGCCGCTGCCTCTAACAGTGCAACACCCGGCCAAATCGCACGCCGTCTATCAATTTGGTCCTCGTCTTAGAGCTCGTCAGTCCAAATCACAATCTCGCGAGCCTCTTCAAGGTCTTGCGATACCGATTGATGAAGTCAGCGGGCAGACAGGCGTTCTCGTAGAAGGCGCTCGAATCAATCCCGTGCTCCTCATCGAGAAGCAGATCCTTGCGAATCTTCTTGAGCGTGTCCCGATCTACCTCTCTACCCTCGTCTCCGTAAGCGACTTGGGTACGAAGAGCAACGCGCTTCGTCCGTCCTAGGAAGCCGCGCGTCAGGTGCTCACGCTCAATGTTCATGCGGTTTCCTACACTGCGAGCCTTCTCGAGTGTGCAGCCGTAGCCCACGAGGATCCTACGGAGGCGGCTCCACTTGATCGGGCGCTCCCCCCATTCGATCCCGCGAGTGTTTTGACGGATCCATGAAGCTACAGCTAGCACCTCGCGATCAGCAAGGTGATCTGCACCTCGAGGCACCAGACTGTGCTGAGCAACGCGTAACACCAGCCGAAAGACCTCGTCCTCGCTGCAGGTCAATAGCAGGTCATGCTCGTCAAGCATAACCAACATCGCCACAAGAGCTGTTCGCTTGTTGCCGTTATGGAAGGGGTGGTCGTGGATTAAAGAGTGCAACAGTGCGGCAACGGCCATCTCGACCGTGGGGTACTTTTGGTGCTCCCCCAAGCTAGTTTGAGGGCGAAAAGCGGCGGACTCGAGGAGGGCCGGCTCTCGTACTCCGCAGGGATAACCGAAGGGATCATCTGTGTCCGCGAAGTCGTCGATCAGAGCCTGATGGATGCTTTCCAGCTGAGCCGGCGTCAAGTAGACGATCTCGCGCTCCCGCCCGACAGCTCGCCACATCAGAGGAGCGACCACTGCACCAGGCTTGACGACCTCCGGCGATCGCGCCTGCACCGGTATCCCGCGCCCCAACGACTCAGCATGTCGACGAAGTTTCGCTACTGCCCCCTTAGGCAGCCGCCGCGCCTCCGGGTGGTACGCGATATCGAGGGTTGCCAGGAGTGTTTGCCAATCCAAGTCGCCATGAATCGATAGCCTCCCCCGCCAGTAAGCCGGGGACGTCACGTCAGCCTTGGTGGGCAGTCCGAGCGCAGTTTGGGCGAGGCGAATCTGGTTTGGATGCACAAGGTCGTCAGGCTGGCGCACCTCATCAACACCGGCATCCCAAAGCGTGACGAGCGCGTAGTCAAGCTCGAGGTCCGCTTCAGCAGCGAGATCCCGTACCGACCTCGCCTTCACAGTTGCGCCTCTCTGTGTGCGGTCTCCGACCTGGTGCGGCGCCTCTGCCCATAACTTTCGCCCATTGCAGCCCCCGTGAGAATGTCAGCGCTGAGATGCGGGGCGTCAACGTCCGCTCAATGAGCGGACGTTGACGCCTCACATCAGCTGCAACCGCTGGTGCTCCCGCACCCCTCGCACACGTAGCAGCTACCCGCAGGCCGCATCTTCGTCCCGCAGCTCATGCACAGCGGCGCGTCAGCGGTCCGCCCGAACTGCGCTTCCATCAGCTCCGCCGACGAGTGCACCTCCGCAGGAGCGGACTGCACAGCCTTGGGAGCCGGCGACACCGGCGCCGACTGGGCGTACGTCTCGAGCTCCTCCTCGACGTCGTCGTCAGCCGACTGGACGGCCTCGTACGACCCCGTGTCGAGCTGGCGCGCCCGCTCCTCGGCCGAGTAGATGCCGAGCTCGGCGCGCGTCTCGAAGGGCAGGTAGTCCAGCGCCAGGCGACGGAAGATGTAGTCCATCATCGACTGGGCCATGCGGACGTCGGGGTCGTCGGTGAGGCCCGCCGGCTCGAAGCGCAGGTTGGTGAACTTCTCGACGAACGTCTCGAGCGGCACGCCGTACTGCAGACCGATCGACACCGCGATGGAGAAGGCGTCCATCACACCGGCGAGGGTCGAGCCCTGCTTGCCGAGCTTGAGGAAGACCTCGCCGAGGCCGTCGTCCGGGTAGGAGCCGGCCGTCATGTAGCCCTCGGCGCCGCCAACGCGGAACGAGGTCGTCATCGACGGGCGCGACTTCGGCAGGCGCTTGCGGGTCGGGCGGTACTCGATGACCGGCGCCGGCGCGGCCTCGGCGGCAGGAGCCTCAGCCGAAGCAGGCTTCGCCTTCGCGTCGGACAGCGGCTGGCCGACCTTGCAGTTGTCGCGGTAGATCGCGAGCGCCTTGAGGCCCATCTTCCAGCCCTGGAAGTAGACGTCCTCGATCTCCTCGACCGTCGCCGTCTCCGGCATGTTGACCGTCTTGGAGATGGCGCCGGACAGGAACGGCTGCACCGCGGCCATCATGCGCACGTGGCCCATGGGGGCGATCGCGCGCTCGCCGATGGCGCAGTCGAAGACCTCGTAGTGCTCCGGGCGCAGGCCGGGCGCGTCGACGACGTGGCCGTGCTCGGCGATGTACTCGACGATCGCCTCGATGGTCTCCTGCGGGTAGCCGAACTGGCGCAGGGCCCGCGGCACCGTCTGGTTGACGATCTGCATCGAGCCGCCACCGACGAGCTTCTTGAACTTCACCAGCGAGAAGTCCGGCTCGATGCCCGTGGTGTCGCAGTCCATCATGAAGCCGATGGTCCCGGTCGGGGCGAGCAGCGAGGCCTGCGCGTTGCGCCAGCCGTTGCGCTCCCCGATCGACAGGCACTCCTCCCACGCCTTCGTGGCGAGGGTGTGGAGGTCGCGGTCCATCGCGCCGAGCGTGCGCAGCGAGTCGTTCGCCGCGGCGTGCTTGCGCATGACCCGCTTGTGCGCGGTGGCGTTGCGGGCGTAGCCGTCGTAGGCGCCGACGATGCCGGCGAGCTCGGCCGAGCGGCGGTAGGCGACACCGGTCATGAGCGACGTGATCGCGGCGGCGATGGCCTGCCCACCGGGCGAGTCGTAGCCGTGGCCGGTGGCCATGAGCAGCGAGCCCAGGTTGGCGTACCCGATGCCGAGCTGGCGGTAGGCGCGGGTGGTCTCGCCAATGGCCTCGGTCGGGAAGTCCGCGAAGCAGATGGAGATGTCCATCGCGGTGATGACGAGCTCGACGACCTTGGCGAAGGTCTGCGCGTCGAACGTGTCGTCGTCGCGGAGGAACTTCATGAGGTTCAGCGACGCGAGGTTGCACGAGGAGTTGTCCAGCGACATGTACTCCGAGCACGGGTTGGACGCGGTGATGCGGCCGGTCTCGGGGTTCGTGTGCCAGTCGTTGATCGTGCCGTCGTACTGCACGCCCGGGTCGGCGCACTCCCACGCGGCCTGGGCGATCTTGCGCCACAGCTCGCGGGCGTCGACGGTCTCGATGACCGCGTTGTCCTTGCGGGCGCGCAGGCCGAACTCGGTGCCCTTCTCGACCGCGGTCATGAACTCGTCGTTGACGCGGACCGAGTTGTTGGCGTTCTGGTACTGCACAGACGTGATGTCCGCGCCGCCCAGGTCCATGTCGAAGCCGGCGTCCCGCAGCGCGCGGATCTTGTTCTCCTCGCGCGCCTTGGTCTCGACGAACTCCTCGATGTCGGGGTGGTCGACGTCGAGCACGACCATCTTCGCCGCGCGACGGGTTGCCCCGCCGGACTTGATCGTCCCCGCGCTGGCGTCGGCGCCGCGCATGAAGCTGACCGGGCCGCTCGCGGTGCCGCCGGAGGACAGCAGCTCCTTGCTCGAGCGGATGCGGGAGAGGTTGAGGCCGGCACCGGAGCCGCCCTTGAAGATCAGCCCCTCCTCGCGGTACCAGTTGAGGATCGAGTCCATCGAGTCGTCGACCGCGAGGATGAAGCAGGCCGAGACCTGCTGCGGCTCAGCGGTGCCGACGTTGAACCACACCGGGGAGTTGAACGCGAAGACCTGGTGCAGCAGCGCGTAGGTCATCTCGTGCTCGAAGACCTCGGCGTCCGCCTCCGTGGCGAAGTAGCCGTTGTCCTTGCCGGCCTTGGTGTAGGTCAGCACGACGCGGTCGATGAGCTGCTTGAGGCTCCACTCGCGCTGCGGGGTGCCGACGGCGCCGCGGAAGTACTTCGTCGTGACGATCGTGGAGGCGTTCACCGACCACGAGTCGGGGAACTCGACCCCGTGCTGCTCGAAGATCGTCTCGCCGGTCTTCCAGTTCTGCTGGACGACGTCGCGACGCTCCCAGGTCACCTCGTCGTACGGGTGAACCCCGGGAGTCGTGTAGATGCGCTCGACCTTCAGCCCCGCTGGCACGCTTCCGCGCTGGCGACGCACCGTCGGCTTGCGCTCGCTCGACGTCTCCGTCACGACCCGGTCCTCCTCATAGATGTGAAACAAGCTGGGCATCTCAGGCCATTCCGGCAGCTGAGACTCGTTCGCGTCCGATCCGGCCAACGTCGGCCTCGTACGCGGTCAGCCGCTCGCCGAGCCCGCGGCGGGCTCGAGGCCCACCGCATCCCGCTCGGCGCGCAGCAGGGTGATGGCGGCTTCGAAGTCCTCGAGGGAGTCGAAGCCCTGGTAGACGCTGGCGAAGCGCAGGTAGGCGACCTCGTCGAGCTCGCGGAGCGGCTCGAGGACAGCCAGTCCCACCTCGTGGGCCTCGACCTCGGCGCAGCCGGAGAGGCGTATGGCCTCCTCGACGCGCTGGGCGAGCAGGGCGAGCTGGTCCTCGGTGACCGGGCGGCCCTGGCAGGCCTTCCGGACCCCGACGAGCACCTTGGCCCGGCTGAACGGCTCGGTGACGCCACTGCGCTTGATGACGGCGAGGCTGGCGGTCTCGAGCGTCGTGAAGCGGCGCGTGCACTCCGGGCACTGCCGGCGGCGCCGGATGCTGGCACCGTCGTCGCTCACCCGACTGTCGACGACGCGAGAGTCGGTGTGGCGGCAGAACGGGCAGTGCACCGCTGCCTC
Source organism: Motilibacter deserti (assembly GCF_011250635.1). Lineage (GTDB taxonomy): Bacteria > Actinomycetota > Actinomycetes > Motilibacterales > Motilibacteraceae > Motilibacter_A > Motilibacter_A deserti. The sequence continues at coordinate 600,021 of NZ_JAANNP010000002.1, read as the reverse complement.
CTCAGGCGTTGGGGGCCCGGCCTGTGCACGAAGTTGGGGACAACCTCGGGAGAAGCTGGGGACCACATGTGGATGACTTACACGGGTGTAAGTACAAGATGTAGTGGACCTTAGGTGGCCCAACCCCAAGGCCGCAAGCGGGGGTCGGGGCGTGATCGCGTCGTCGCAGGTCGCGCGGTGCAAAGCAGATTTCGGGCGCTCGGCGTGTCGGGCGTGTCGCGCCGATCGGGCACGCAGCGGCGTCGCCGAGGAGACACGACGTGCGTGTCCGCTCTCCCCCGCCGGCGCTGTCGCAGCGCCGGCGGGGACGAGCGCGGCTGTGGACGTGTCAGCGCCGACCGCCCCGATCAGGCGTCACGAGCGGACGTCGATCCAGGACCGGACCGCTTCGTGGATGTCAGGCGTCGCGGGGTCGGTCGAGGTGTCGTTGACGAGCTGGGCGCCGGTCGTCCCGTACGAGACGGTGACCCGGCGGTTGTTCGTCCCGACGATCTCGCCCCAGTCCTCGACCTTGGCCCAGCTGCCGCGGGTGTACTTGTAGTCCACAGTCGTGCCCTCGAGCAGCGACAGGCTGGCCTCCCACAGGTTCGGGCCGACCCGCGTCATCGCGAGCTTGCCCGGGTCCCATGGCCCGAGCTCGGGGATCGAGCCGGGCATGTAGATCGTGTCGCCCGGCGGGGTGAAGTCGGGGACGCGGACCCGCCAGGTGACCTGCACCTGCTGCGCCGACGTCGTCTGGGTCACCTCGTTCGACGGGATGGATGTCCGCCCCTCGACGACGGCGCGGACGACGTAGGAGTAGGTCCCGCCGATCGAGACTCCGGTGTCGAGGTAGCTCGTCGCCCCTGCCGGCAGCACCGCGATCGGCTCCTCGTAGATGCCGTCGGCACTGCGGCGGAACACCTGGTAGCTCGCGCCGGGCACCATGTCCCACGCGAGGGCGACGAGCGAGCCGGCGAACCGGGTGACCCGCAGCCCGGTCGGTGCCGGGACTGCGTCGGACGGGTGCTCGATGCGTACGGTGACCCGCTCGTCCCCGACGATGACGCGAGCGCTGTGCCGGCCGGTGAGCCGAGCCTGGAACGCGACGGTGCGCGTGCCGTCGCCATCCACCCGGACGTTGCGCGACTGGGTCACGGCGCCGCCCTTGACGCTCATCGTAACGACGTCGCCGCCGGGCACCGAGCCGGCGTTGGCCACGGTCGCGGTGATCGTCACCAGGTCCCCCTCCTGGGCGCTTGCGGGTGCCGCGACCGACACGACGTCGAGCTCGGGCTCGACGTAGCGTGGGAGCTCGGCGAGGTCGGCCGCGGTGGCCGGCCGGAAACGGACCGCCTGCCCCCCGCTGCGCTCGAGCGCGGCGACGAAGGTGTCCTTGCGCGTCACGACGGACCGGTCGATCGTGAGCGCGGTCGGGTTGGTCGTGTAGTCGGTGGCCTGCGCGTCGGTGTAGGACTCGGCGACCCAGTCGCCCCTGCCGAGGAAGGAGAGCGGGTAGCGCAGCGTCTGCGCGCGCTCGCCCGCCATCGCGCCGACGTACCACTCGCCTCCGGACCGCCGGGCCGTCACCAGGTGGTCGCCGACTGCCGCGGAGAGCACGTCGGTCTGGTCCCACCGTGCGGGCACGTCCTCGATGAACTCCAGCCCTGGCCGGCCCTCGTAGTGCTCGGGCAGATCAGCCGCCATCTGGACACCGGAAAAGTAGTTCACGTAGTACGACAGCTGCTTGGCAACGGTCGTGTGGACGCGGCGACCGGCGTTGCGGGGGTCCCAGAAGATGTCGAAGATGCCGGGCGTGTAGTCCATGGGACCCGACAACATGCGCGTGAACGGCAGGATCAGTGTGTGCTCGGGCGAGTTGCCCTCGCTGAAGGCGTCGTACTCCTGGCCGCGCATCGCCTCGCGGGAGATGGCGTTGGGATAGGTCCGCACCTCGCCGGTGGCATGGATGCACTCGTGGCAGTTGACGTTGATCTGGTGCTGCGCGGCCTTCTCCAGCACGGTCCGGTAGTGGTTCACCGAGCGCTGCGAGTAGGTGTACTGGCCGGGGATCTGACCGACGTAGCCGGTCTTGAGGTAGTGGATCCCGAGGCTCTCGTAGAGCGCGAAGGCCTGGTCGATCTGACGCTCGTAGTTGTCGAGCGAGGCGCCAGTCTCGTTGTGGGCGATGAACTCGACGCCCTTGCTCTTGCCGTAGGCGACGACCTCCGCGAGGTCGAAGTCGGGCGTAGCGTTCACGAAGTCCTGGTCGGCCCAGGAGCCCTCCCAGCCCTCGTTCCACCCCTCGGCGAGCAGCCCGCCGATGCCGTGCGCCGCGGCGAAGTCGATGTACTGCTTCGCACGCGCGGTCGTGGCACCGTGGTTGGGGCCGGTCTCCCAGGTGAACGCGCCGTGCTGCAGCGCCCACCAGATCCCGACGTACTTCGTAGGCTGGATCCAGGAGGTGTCCTGGTCGCAGATGGCGCAGGGCGGGTTGAGGTTCTCGAGCAGGTGCGACTCGACGAGCCCTGCCGCGTCCCCCGTGATCGTGAGTGATCTCCACGGCGTCGCGCGGCCGGTGGACGTGACGACGGCCGCGGCGCGGCCCGGCGTGGGCGTCAAAGCCGCGCGCAGGCGCTGCCCCTCCTTGACGAGGGTCATGCCCGCGTAGTCGACGAGGTCGGCCTCGTGGATCGACAGGTGCGTGCCGTCCGCGTAGCGGAAGGTCGCGGGGGTCATGCTCGACCCCATCTGGCTGTACGCGGTCGAGCGCCAGAGCTGCTCGTCCCCGTCGTACGCGAGAGAGCGCGGCGTCCACCAGGCGTCCGGATCGCCGGTGAGCGCGAATTCGGTCGCCTCGTCGACGATCTGCAGCGAAGGCAGGCCGGGCTGGGCGGGTACGTCGTAGCGGAAGGCGACGCCGTCGTCATAGGCGCGGACGACGAGGTTGAAGGTGCGGCCGTCGGCCTGCCGGAACCCCACGGTGAGCTCCCGGAAGTCGTCGCGCACGGTGGGGTCGGCACCCCAGACCGGCCGCCAGGTGGTGTCGCTGGCACGAGATGAGGTGCCGGTCACCGTGACGTCGCTCCCCAGGGTGGTGCCGTCGGTCAGGCGGAGGCCGAGGGCCGACGGCAGCACCAGGCTGCGCCCAGCCCGCGTGACCTCGTAGGTGAGGCGGCCCGCGTCGGTCGATACGGCGAGCGCCAGGAGACCGTCCGGCGACGTCACCGCTGGCCCTTCGGCAGCCAGCGCGGCGGGGGCGGTCGCGACCGTGGCGGCGCTGGCGATGGTTCCCGAGGCGGCGAGCATCGGCAGAGCCAGGGCGACAGCCGTCAGGCGATGCAGCGACGTCCTGGCCCTGGTACGGCCTGGAGAGGCGCTCGGACGGCTGCTCGTTGGGGCGCTCACACCAGGCCTGGCGGACGCGGCGGCGGTCAGCACGTCGGTCCGCGGGCGGCGGAGTCGGCTGGGAAGTCTCATGCGGTCTCCCGGAAGGCGTCGTTGCCTCGCCGGCCCCTCGACGTGAGCCGGCAGGATGGGCGGACGGACGTGGCTGTGATGGCCGACCAGGACGGCAAGCCCGGCGGGCAACAGCCCGACAATCCGCACGGAATCGGTTCCGCGTCCGCAGTGTGACCGGGCCCTCGGACGGGATGTCAACAGACCCCGCAGCTCAGCAGGTCACGACAACGGCACGATCAGCCGCTGACCGGGCTCGATCTTGGCCGTGGTCAGGGCGTTGAGCTCGAGGATGCGGTCGACGGTGTCGCGCGGATCGTCCTGGGGGGCGACTCTGAGCGCTATGGCCCAGAGCGTGTCTCCGGGCTCCACGCTGGTGTAGGCGGTGGCCGGACCGGCCGACGTGGAGGAGGCCTGGACACCGCCCCCGCGGCCCCAGCTGAGGGCGAGGAGCGCAAGGATCGCCAGCGCGACCACGATCACGGCCTTGCCCCGCGTCGTGAGGCGCAGGTGGGAGACGGCCTGCTGCGGGTGCGACAGGGGGCGGGGTGCGACGGTCAGCGTGCTCATCAGTAGCCTCCAGGTCCTCGTACAGGCGTTCGATCGAACACCTGTACGTGTTGTACCACCTGGGACCGACAAGCAACACGCCGAATCGAACACATGTTTGAACGGGACCGCCGTCCTCGCTAGCGTTTGCCTCAGAGATCGCGGCGCTGACCGGCGTCCGCGAGGGTGCGCAGTACGACTTGGAGGAGCGCGTGAGCGTCCGCGAGATCCCCGACGGGCCTGCCGACGCCTCGGGGCTGACCCCCCGCCAGCGCAAGGTGCTCGAGGTGATCCGCGACAACGTGGAGCGCCGCGGCTACCCCCCGAGCATGCGTGAGATCGGGGAGTCGGTCGGCCTGACGAGCCCCAGCAGCGTGGCGCACCAGCTGCGGGTGCTCGAGCGCAAGGGATACCTGCGACGGGACCCGAACCGCCCCCGGGCCATCGAGGTCGTGTCGCCCGAGCTGGACGAGGTGCCGGACGAGACAGGGGAGCTCGACGAGCGACCGGCGCCGAGCTACGTGCCGCTCGTGGGGCGGATCGCCGCGGGCGGCCCGATCCTCGCGGAGCAGGCCGTCGAGGACGTGTTCCCTCTCCCCCGTCGGCTCGTCGGGGACGGGCAGCTGTTCCTGCTCGAGGTCCGGGGCGACTCGATGATCGAGGCCGCGATCTGCGACGGCGACTGGGTCGTGGTGCGACAGCAGCCGGTCGCGGACAACGGCGAGATCGTGGCAGCCATGATCGACGGCGAGGCGACAGTCAAGACGTATCGCCGTCGCGACGGCCACATCTGGCTGCTGCCGCACAACGCTGCCTACGAGCCCATTCCGGGCGACGACGCAACCGTTCTGGGACGGGTCGTGGCGGTCCTGCGAAAGGTCTGAGTGCAGCCAGCTGTCACGTGCGACGTCGACTATTAACGAGCTCGTAACGGCGCCGGTTGCATGGCGAAAGAATGCAGGCACGAGGACGGCCGCAAGCGAGGCCAGAAATGTTGCTCGGCGTAACGACTAAGCCCCGTCGGCCTGCTGGCCGGCGGGGCTTAGTCGAAGTCTAGGGGTGTCTCAGACGACGCGGACGTTGACCGCCTGCGGCCCCTTCTGACCCTGCTCGGTGTCGAACTCCACGCGCTGCCCCTCGGCGAGGGTCTTGAACCCGTTGCCCTGGATGGCGCGGAAGTGCACGAACAGGTCGGGGCCGCCGTCCTGCTCGATGAACCCGTAGCCCTTGTCGTCACGGAACCACTTAACGGTGCCCTGAGCCATAACCTCGAACCTTCCTGGCTCTGGTCGCCACGGGGGCCCCACCTCTGCATGGGACCTACACGCCCGCGTGAACGATCCACTGCGAGCGCCACGCAACTTACGCACACACGCACGAACCTCTGCGACCGAGGTGGAGCGTAGCAGTAAGAGCACTCTCGGCAAAGGGCTTCGTGACACGTTTGTGGATGATCCGGACGCCCCTACGACTCGCCGCTGACCAGCTCCGATCCGGCTGACGCGACCTCCAAGGCGACCGTCGGACCGTCCGCCTCGACATGGTCCGGGACCTCGCGCCAGACCGTCTCGTCGTGGTGCCGGTACTTACCGGCCCAGACGACGGTGACGGAAGGGCGGACGGTGGCCCCGGAGTCCATGTACTTGTGGGTAACGGTCTGGTTCGGGTATGGCTTGCCGGGGTCGGTCGTCGTCAGCTCGATGCCGTCGCCGAAGTGCCAGATGTACTTCTCGGGAGTGGCGATGAAGTCGATCTCCTCCCCAGCTACTCGCACGTCCTCCCATCGCGATTCATCTGAAACTCGCGTGAAGAAAATTGTCGGGAGACCAACCAGGGTTCTCCCTTCGGGCTGCACGCCGACGTCGGCACGCTTCACCGGCAGGTGACGATACGCCTCGTAAATCTGCTCCGGCGTAGCCCGCGGCTCCTCCAGCGCCGGCGCTGACTCACTTCGGCAGACCAGATCACCCAACGTCCATACATCGGGAGGAGGAGCTGGAGGAGTGACCGTGCGAGTCCAGATCCAGCTTCTGATTTCGCCGGGGCCGCAGCCTGTTGTCGCGCGAGTGCATCCGGGGTCCACGACGTCCCCGGGCGTGTTTCCGTCGCACGCTGGCGTATAGGCCCGTTCGACGTACGGGCCCTCGTGGACGTCGCCGGACGGTGCGGACGATCCAGGAGGGGAAGTTGGTCGGGTGGTAGCTCCTGGGCTAGTCACCCCCCACCCCGGCGTGCAGCTGAGACCGCCGCACGGAGCGGGCGTGACCCCGACAGCAGACGCCGCGCCGGCTGGTGCCATCGCCGCCACGAAGCACAGGATGAAAGTCTTGCTGACCCGGAGGCGCTCGTTGTTCATGACGCTCACGTGACCGCACCGCTGTCGATGCCCGCAACCCGCCACCCATCACCGGCGTGTTGCAGTCGGAAGAATAGACGAACGTCGCTAGCAGGCTTATCGACAGACCGCCGCTTTCCTGCATTGTCGACCCACACCAGGCCGTCGTAATCCAGGGTGACCATGACGGTCTGCACCTCCGTGCCAGCTCGCCCCGGAGCGGCCAGGTCGGTGACCTCCATCGCGTACTTCTCGAAGTGGCCGCCTGAGGAGAACACGTCCGACACCGAGGTTGAGTACCTGGAGCAAGCTACGCACTCAGCGAGGCTCTGCGACCGCATCGGGCGCGCGTCCCCCGTGCGATACGCGTAGTTGACGAGGTCGACGTAGTGGCCGACGAAACTCTTGGCGCTCTCGTACGTCTCAGACGTCACGTCCACCGTCGGCGTAGGCGCCGCCGGACGAGCACTCACACTCGCCACCTGCGTCGGGATGACCACCGCCGGCGCAGCCTGGCCGCCACCCCCACCACCACACCCACCGAGCATGATCACGGCCGACCCGGCGGCGGCCACCGCGTTCAAGGACCTGAGGCGCATGACCGGGACCGTAGCTAGTGCGCACGCACCCCGCTGGCGTTATCCACAGACGGGTGACGGCCCGGTCACACGGAGGGCGTACGCGCCCCGCCACGCCGGCGCGAGACCACGAAACGGCGCCCCCGAGCCAGCCGGGAGGAGCGACGAGGACGGCGACGGCCGAGGCAACCCCAGGAACAGCACCCGCACCCGGATGCGCGCAACGGTGATCACCGAAGGCCAGCACCTCGAACACCGACCAATCACGAGCAGACGGCCGCCGCAGCGGCCGCCACCCGTGAAGTGCGGATCAGGCGCCGAACAGCTCCAGGAACCCGCCGACGCGCACCTTCTTCTCCTGCGGGTGCCGCAGCCGGCCCCCGCGGAGCACGCGGTACGTGTTCCGACGCCCCTCGCGGGTCCGTCGCACGTACCCCGTCGCCTCGAGGTCGTTCAGGATGGCCTGCACGGCCCGGTCGGTGATGCCGACGCGCTCGGCGATGTCCACGACCCGAGCCTCCGGGTCCTGGGCGATGGCCACGAGCACGTGCCCGTGGTTGCTGAGGAAGGTCCACTCTCGATCGGCCACGTGGTGCAGCCTAGCCGTTTCCCTGCGGCTCTACACGTACCTCCTCGGCCCGCTTGTCGGGTCGCAGGCCCCGCCACGAAGGGTGACGCAGTCTTCCGTCTCGGGTCCAGTTACCGAACTCAACCTCACCAACCAGGGTTGGTGAGATCCAATGCACGTCCTTGGCGTGTGTCTTCGGTACCTCGACGTCGAACGGGCTCTGCGCCTGTTCCAGCGGCGCGAGCGTGCGCTCCAGGTCCGCCAGCGCGGCCGCCGTGAAGCCGGTCCCCACGTTCCCGACGTACGTCAGCCCCTCGTCGCCGTAGACCCCCAGCACCAGCGACCCGATGCCCCCGCGCCGGCGCCCCTCCCCCGGCTTCCAGCCCGCCAGCACGACCTCCTGGGTGAGGAAGTGCTTGACCTTGACCCAGCACCCCGAGCGCCGCCCCGGGTCGTACGTCGAGTCCCGCTTCTTGGCGACCACGCCCTCGAGCCCCTGGGCCTTCGACACCGCCATCGCGTCCGCCCCGCCCCCCACGAACACCGGCGGCGTCGCCCACCGCGCCCCGGCCAGCCCGAGGCCCTCCAGCAGCGCACGGCGCTCGTCGTACGGCAGCTCCAGCGTGGACTCCCCGTCCAGGTGCAGCACGTCGAAGATCAGATACGTCACCGGCACCGAGCGCGCCAGCGACCGGACCTGGGAGGCGCCGCGTACGTGCATCCGCTGCTGCAACGCCCCGAACGACACGCGCCCGTCCGGGCCGAACGCCACCAGCTCGCCGTCCAGCACGACCTGCCGCGACCCGAGCGCCTCGCCGAGGGCGCGCAGCTCGGGGTAGCCGCCCGTGACGTCCAGGTCGTTGCGCGAGACGGCCCGCGCGCGGCCGCCCTCGATGTAGACGACCGCCCGGATGCCGTCCCACTTCATCTCGAAGGCCCACTGGTCGTCGTCGCGGGGCGGGGGCAGCGACCCGGCCGTGGCCAGCATCGGCTTGATGAGCTCGGGCAACGGCGCCCACGACCTCCCCGAGGCAGCGGCAGGGGCAGGGCTCATGCGGTGCACCATCCAGTTCTTGCCGCCGGTCTGGAACAGCACGAACTTCGCGCCGTCGATCTCCGCGGGTCCGCCGTGCAGCACGACCTGGACCTCGCGGTCGGTCCACTTGACCGTCTCGTACGTCCCGCGCGCCCACTGGTAGACCTGGCCGCCGCCGTACTCGCCGTGCGGGATCTCCCCCGCGAACGACGCGTAGTCCATCGGGTGGTCCTCGGTGTGGACCGCCAGGTGGTTGCGCTTCGGGTCGGTCGGCAGCCCCTTGGGGACCGCCCACGAGACCAGCACCCCGCCGCGCTCGAGCCGGAAGTCCCAGTGCAGCGCCGTCGCGTGGTGCTCCTGGATGACGAACGTGTCGTCGTTGCCCGCGGGCAACGGCCCCTCCGCCGGCACCGGCTCCGGCGTGCGCTCGGCCGACCGCATCGAGCGGTAGGTCGACAGCCGGTCCTTCGCAGCCATGGGCCGCCCCTACCCCGAAGCGGCCGTCAACGCTCCCGCCCGCGGCGGCGGCACCCGCACCGGCACGATCGGCGGCGCGTCCTTGTCGATCCGGCGCAGCGCCTCGAGCACGGTCTCGCGGTTGGTCGTCATCCAGAACGGCGGCAGGCTCTCGCGCAGGAACCGGCCGTAGGACTTCGTCGTCAGCCGGGGGTCGAGGATCGCCACCACGCCCCGGTCCGTCACGGCGCGCAGCAGCCGGCCCGCGCCCTGCGCCAGCCGCAGCGCCGCGTGCGCCGTGTAGACCGTCTGGAACCCGGCCGGCCCCGCCGCGTCCTTGCGCGCCGCCATCAGCGGGTCGTCCGGCCGCGGGAACGGGATCCGGTCCATCACCACCAGCTGGAGCGCCGACCCCGGCACGTCCACGCCCTGCCAGAGCGACATCGTCCCGAACAGGCACGACGACGCCGTCGAGGAGAACTGGCGCACCAGCTCGGCGGTCGTGTCCTCGCCCTGCAGCATGACCGGCACGTCCAGCCGCTCACGCATCGAGTACGCCGCCTCCTGCGCGGCGCGCATCGACGAGAACAGTCCCAGGGTGCGGCCCCCGGCGGCCGAGACCAGCGCCTCCAGCTCGTCCAGCACCTGCGGTGCCATCGCCTCGCGGCCGGGCTGCGGGAGCCGGGACGCGACGTACAGGATCCCCTGCCGCGCGGCGTCGAACGGCGTCCCGACGTCGAGCGCGGCGTAGGACGACCCGGCCACGTCCTCGCCGTCGATCGTGATCACGCCGAGCCCGAGCGACCGCGCGACCAGGTCGAACGACCCGCCGAGCTCGAGCGTCGCGGAGGTGCAGACCACGGTCCGCTCGCCGAAGAGCCGGTCGCGGAGCAGGCCGGCGACCGACAGCGGCGCCACGTGCAGGCTGCGCGAGACCGACGGCCCGCGCTCGTTGACCGAGGCCCAGGCCACGTCCCACGCGGACTGGGTGAGCAGCCGGTCGGCCACCTCGTACGCCGCGTCGACCGCCGCCCGGGCGGCCTTCTTGTCGCCCTCCTCCGCCTCCTTCACGCGGTTGAGCGCGGACTGGGTCGCGCGCGCCGCGTCCATCATCGTGATCAGGGCGTCGGTGAGCGCGGCGGGCAGCGGCGACGGAAGCCGTCCCGGCGCGAGGTCGTCCATGGCCCGGGCCAGCTCGGTGGCCGAGTCCTGCAGGTCGGCGGCCTCGTCGTCCACCAGCTTGAGCGCCCGCGACCCCGCCCGCTCGACCATCGAGGCCGTCAGCTCGGCGGTCGCGACACCGGTCACCCGGTCGACCAGCTCGTGGGCCTCGTCGACCACGACCACGTCGTGCTCGGGCAGGATCGCGAAGGACTCCAGCGCGTCGATCGCCAGCAGCGCGTGGTTGGTCACCACGACGTCGGCCTCGGCGGCCCGCGCCCGGGCCAGCTCGGCGAAGCACTCCTGGCCGAACGCGCACTTCTGCGCCCCCACGCACTCGCGCGAGGTCACGCTGACCTGCCGCCACGCCCGCTGCGACACGCCCGGCACCAGCTCGTCGCGGTCGCCGCTCTCGGTCTCGCCCGCCCACTCGCGCGCCCGCTGCACGTCCTTGCCGAGCGGCGTGGACGGCGTTGAAAAGAGCGCCGACGCGTCGTCGTCCGGCACGGCGCCGGAGAGCTTGGCCTTGCAGACGTAGTTGGAGCGGCCCTTGAGGATCGCGAACGTCGGCTTGCGCCCGAGCAGCGGCGACACCGCGTGGGCCAGCCGCGGCAGGTCGCGGTCGACGATCTGGGCCTGCAGCGCGAGCGTCGCGGTCGCGACCACGACCGGCCCGTCCCCGCGCGCGGCGTGCAGCAGGGCGGGCACGAGGTAGGCCAGCGACTTGCCGGTGCCGGTGCCGGCCTGGACCAGCAGGTGCTCGCCGGTCTCCATCGCGTCGGCGACCGCCTCGGCCATCTTGACCTGGCCCGGCCGCTCGGCGCCCCCGAGCGCGGCAACGGCCGCGGCGAGCGTCTCGCTCACCCCGGGGATCTTCCGCACGCCGCTCGCCATGACGTACGAGGTTAAGCGCCCGGGCGCGGTCTCCGGGGGAGGCTGGGGACAACCCGCGTGCCGCACGCAGCCCCAGCGCACTGCCTGTGGACAAGACGAGGTCAGGCCGCCAGCGCCTGCCGCCGCCACTCCCCCGGGCTCACGCCGTACGCCTGCCGGAACCGCCGCCCGAAGTGCGTCGCGTCCACGAACCCCCAGCCCGACGCCACCGACGCCACGGTCCGGCCCTGCGCCGCCGGCGACGCCAGCTCGGCCCGCGCCCCGGCCAGCCGCTCGGCGAGGATGAACTGCGCGAGCGTCGGCTCCCCGCTCTCGGACCAGACGTTGTAGAGCTGGCGTAGCGACACCGCGTGCGCGGCCGCTATCCGCGCCGGCGTGAGGCCCGGGTCCTGCAGGTGGCGGGCGATGTAGAGCCGGACCCGCGGCAGCAGCGTCTCTGCCAGCGCGTACGCCCGCGGCGCGCCGTCCTCGTCCGCCGCCGTCATCACCAGCGCGCGCAGCAGCTCCGTGGTGGCCGCCGCCAGGGCGGCCGTAGCCGGGCCGGGCGCCACCACGCGGGCCGCGGCGACCAGCCCCGCCAGGTGGTCGCGCAGCAGGTCGACCAGCGGGCTGGACTCGAGGCGGCGGACGGCGCGGCGTACGTCCTCGGCCGGCAGCCCGAGCTGGGCGTGGTCCACGAAGAGGAAATGCGCCGAGCCCGCACCGCGGCGCACGTAGCTCGACGTCGTCGTCAGGTCCTTGAGGAACAGCTCGCTGGTCAGCGACGTGCGGGTCGTCCCCTGCGTCTCGGCCGCCCACTCGGCCCCCTGCTGCACGCTCAGCACCAGGACCTCGCGCGGAGCGACGCGCAGCTCGCGGGCCGTCCGCCGGCACGAGATGCCCCCGCTGGACTCCGTGAGCAGGGTGAGCCCGCCCACCTGCCAGTACTCGATCCTCGAGCGCAGCCCCTCCTGCGGGCTCTCGTGCACCACGTGCCACGGGACGTCCGCGGCCTCGCACGCGCCGTGGAACGCGTCCAACCGCGCCCGCGGACCGGGGATCGCCGCGGTGTCGAGCAGCAACGCCATGGGAGCACCCCCGAGCCGACCCGGCCGTCGTCCCCGGACGCTATCGCGTCACCGGGCGGCTGCGGAAGATCACGCTGCACGCCCAGCCGATGGCTGTGCACGCACAGCCGGGACACCGCCGAATGCCCGCTCCTAGTTTGGCGGCCAGCCGGCCGAAAAGCGTTCCGACGGCGCAGCGCGAGGCCGGCCCGCTTCCGCCATTCCACTCGAGCACCAGCAGGAGGACCGCATGCGACTACAACGCCGGACATTGCGCCGTGCCGCCGGGCTCTTCGCCGCCGCGGCATTGCTCGCCACCCTGAACTCCCCCGTCAGCTCCGCCGCCTCCAAGGACGCCCCCAAGCCCACCGTGGTCCTCGTCCACGGCGCCTTCGCCGACGCCTCCGGATGGAACGAGGTGATCGAGCGCCTGCAGCGCCGGGGCTACACCGCGGTGGCGCCGGCGAACCCGCTGCGCAGCCTGGTCGGGGACAGCGCGTACGTCCGCTCGGTCATCGAGCAGATCCCCGGGCCGATCGTGCTCGTGGGGCACTCCTACGGCGGCGCCGTCATCACCAACGCGGCCACCGGCAACCCGAACGTGAAGGCGCTGGTCTACATCGCGGCCTTCGCCCTCGACCAGGGCGAGAACGTCGAGACGGCCAGCACCCTGGCCGGCGGCAACACGCACCTGCTCGACCACGTCGACCTGCGCGGCTGGCCCGGGCCGGGGCCGGGCGCCGCCAGCCTCGAGGGCTCCATCAAGCCGGCCGACTTCCACGAGGTGTTCGCCGGCGACCTCAACCCGCGTGAGACCGCCGTCATGGCCGCGGCACAACGGCCCGCGGCCCTCGCGACGTTCGGTGAGGCGTCGGGCGTGCCCGCCTGGAAGACGATCCCGTCGTGGTACATGGTCGCCAAGCAGGACCACGTGATCCCGCCCGTGTCCGAGCGCTTCATGGCGACGCGCGCCGGGGCACGCACGGTCGAGGTCGACACCTCGCACGTGCCGATGATGAGCCGCCCCGCGGACGTCGTCGCGCTCATCCGCGAGGCCGCCGGGGACTGACCCCCGCACGTCCGGGTGCCAGGGCCGTCCACGCGGCCCTGGCACCCGCATTCGTTTCGGGTACGCCCTACCGGTCGTCGTTGCGGATCGTGCCCGTCGCGGTCCTCACCCCGAGCGCGGCCCCCGACGCCTTCGTCAACGTGACCTTCAACGTCTCGTTCTTCTCCTTGACGCGGTCACCGAGGACGAGCACCGTCACCGTCGCGGACTTCTGGCCCTTCCTGAACGTCACCGTCCCGGACGCCTTCGCGAAGTCCTTGCCGGCCTTCGCCGTCACCCCGGACGCCGCCCACTTCACCGTCACCGTGCCCTTGGCCGGAGCCGACAGCGAGACCACGAACGTCAGCTTCGCCTTCTGGCCGGGCTTGCCCTCCGCGACCGAGGCCGCCTTCACCGACACCTTCAACGGCGCGGGCTGCGGCACGGCCGTCTGCGTCGGCGCGGGCTGGGGCGCGGTGGTCTGCGACGGCTGCGGCGCCGGCTGTGCGGGTGCCGGCGGCTGGGTCGGTGCCGGCGCGGACTGTGTCGGCTGCGGCTGCGGCTGGGTCGGCTGCGGGGCCGGCACCGTCGGCGTCGGCTCTGGGTCCACGGGCGGCGGGGGCGGCGGCGCCACCCCGCCGAGCACCGAGGACTCGACGTCCGAGCGGACGTTGTCCCCCTCCCCCGCGGCACCGTCGTTCGCCACCTCGTCGAGCGTGACGGCCACCGAGCCCACGAGCCGCCCGGAGTAGTCGACGGTGTCGGCACCGTCCCCACCGGCGAGGTCGTCCGCGCCGTTGGGCGAAGCCCCTTGCACGAACCAGTCGTCACCCGAACCGGACTTCTCCACGTCCGTGCCCGGCCCGCCGTCGAGCACGTCAGCGCCCGCCCCACCGGTCAGCGCGTCGTCCCCGTCGCCGCCGAGCAGCGTCACCGTGCCCCGCGCCGTCGCGGCCTTGACCTGCAGCGTGTCCTTCCCCGGGCCGCCCTCGAGCGTGGTCGGGGTCTGCTTCGCGTAGTCCACCGTCAGCGTGTCGTCGCCGGTGCCGCCGACGACGCGCTCGACCGAGTCGGTCAGCCAGTCGCGCTGGCTCGACGTCGGGTCGGTGGCGTGCCGGTCGGACTCGTCGCCGTCATTGGCGTTGCCGTCGTAGTTGACGACCACGGAGGTGGTGCGCCCGGCGTAGGTGACCGTGTCGAAGCCGGCGTCGCCGCCGAAGATGTCGGCGCCCGTGCCGCCGTCGAGCGTGTCGTCGCCCTGGCCGCCGTCCATGGCGTCGTTGCCGGCACCGCCTCCGAGGGTGTCGTTGCCGTCGCCGCCGGTCATGGTGTCGCGGCCGTCGCCGCCGCGCAGGGTGTCGTCGCCCTCGTCGCCGCGGACGGCGTCGTCGCCCTCGCCGGTGTCGATCGTGTCGTTGCCCGCGCCCCCGTTGGCCGAGTCCTTGCCGGGGCCGGTGACGACGACGTCGTTGCCTCCGCCGCCGGAGTTGACCTGGTCCTCGCCGTCGCCGGTGTCGATCGTGTCGACCGCGTCGCCGCCGATCACCGCGTCGACGCCGGGGCCGGTGCTGATGATGTTCGCACCGTCGGCGGCGGGGTTCTGCTCGCTGTAGCCGTACACCGTGTCGTTGCCCTCGAACGTCTCGACCCGGTCCGCGCCGAGGCCGCCGTAGACCCAGTCGTCCTGCGCACTGCCGATGACGGTGTCGTCGCCGCGGCCGGCGTCGACCCAGCTGCCGCCGTCCTGGACCTCGATGCGGTCGTCCCCGTCGCGCCCGTTGACCGTGTCGCGTCCCGGCCCGCCGAGGATCGTGTCCTTCTGCGGCGAGCCCCAGACCTCGTCGTCGCCCGCGCCGCCGTCGGTGCGGTCGTCGCCGCCCTGGGCCACGAGGTAGTCGTTGCCGTCGCCGCCGAGGATCTCGTCGGACACGCCGTCGGTGAGGATGCCGCCGCCGTAGTCGACGTCGTAGACGTTGTCGTTGCCCGGCCCGCCGTCGAGCCGGTCCGTGCCGCCCATGCCGAAGACGTTGTCGCCGCCCTCGCGGGCCTCGATGACGTCGGGGCCGTTCCAGCCCCACACGTCGTCCCGGGCGCTGCCGGTGACGATGTGCTCGAGGTCCGTGCGGACGTTGTCGAGCTGGGCCTGGCCGCCGGCGCTCCAGTCGTAGGGGTAGCTGCCGTCGCCGATGACGTCGTCCTTGCTGACCTTGAGCGACTCGGTGCGGTCGGCATAGTCGACCGTGTCGTAGCCGGCGCCGCCGCGCAGGTCGTCCGAGCCCGAGCCGCCGTCGACCGTGTCGTCCCCGGCCTCGCCGTCGAGGGTGTCCTGGCCGGCGTCACCGTGCACGGTGTCCGGCCCGTCGCCACCGAAGAGCGCGTCCCGGCCCGGGCCGCCCTCCACCAGGTCCTTGCCGCCGTTGCCGCGCAACGTCTCGTCGGCCTTGCTGCCGCGGAGCACGTCGTCGTACGCCCCGCCGAGCACGGTGTCGGCGTCGAAGACGTTGTCCGGCTGGCCGCCGACGACCCCGTCGTTCGGCAGCTGGTCCAGCCGGACCACCACCGGGCCGCTCGCGGCGCTGTAGTCCGCGGTGTCGACGCCCTCCTGGCCGAAGAACGAGTCCCAGCCGGGGCCGTCGACCCAGCGGTCGTCCCCGAGCCCACCGGCGATCTGGTTGCCGCCACCGCCGCCGGACATCGTGTCGTTGCCGCTGCTGCCCATGAGCAGGTCGGTCGAGTCGCCACCGCGCAGCGTGTCGTCGCCCGGGCCGCCGTCGATGCGGACCGTGCGGTCGTTCGGCGCGACGATGGTGTCGTTGCCCGCGCTGCCGATGACGGTCTCCACCCCGTCGGCCGAGTCCTTCTCCCCGGCCGACCCGCTCGGCCCGGGCAGGGTGACGGTCACCGCGTCGGTGTGGTCGCTGTAGTCGGTGGTGTCCTGGTCGCCGCCGCCCTGCACGTCGTCGTCGCCCAGCCCGCCGCGCAGGCTGTCGTTGCCGGCGCCGCCCTTGAGCACGTCCTTGCCGTCGCCGGCGTCGAAAGCGTCGTCGCCCGGGCCGCCCTCGAGGACGTCGGCGTACGCCCCGGACCGCAGGTCGTCACGGCCGCCCGAGCCGCCGGGATCGCAGGGCACCGGCTTCTGCTGGCCGTCCTCGACGATGGTGATGCCGGGACCGCTGTCGCCGTAGAGCCCCGTCTCACCCGTGTCGGCGTGCAGCTGGTCAGCCTGCAGGCCGCCGCAGAGGACCACGTCGAGCCGGCCGTGCTCCTTGCCGTGGACCTCGACGCGGTCGGCGCCGCCGCCCATCGTGCCGAAGACCCGGTTGACGCCCTCGAACCGCTCCTGCACGCCGAGCGCGCTGATCGAGACGACGTGTGGCGCGACCTGGTTGATGAGGAACGTGTCCGGCGCGGCGGTCGCGTTGAGCACGAGCGTGCCGTCGGCGTACCGCTTGGCCGTCTTGGGCTCTCCTGCGTCCTGCGGGGTGTTGCACCACTCGGTCAGGTCGGGCTCGTCCAGAATGGTGGCGCTGGCTATCGGGTACTCGACGTCGCCGAGCGGGCTGTCCACGACGGCCCGGATGAACGCGCCGATGTGCGCGGAGGCGTTGAACATGCAGACCGGGTTCCTGTTGACCTTGAACTGGCGGCCGATGTCCTCGAAGCGGACCTTGCCGTCCTCGTCGCGCAGGTTGATGTCGACGTTGCCCTCGACCCCACCCTCGGCGCCGACCGACAGGCCGGGCACCCCGACCGATGCGCCGGCTGTCAACTCCGCGCGGAAGCGGACCTCGGGGACGTCGTTGCCCTGCTGGTCGCGGTCGTCGATGTAGAGGCCCTGCAGCAGGCCCTTCGAGACGTCCCACACGCCGTTGTTGGCCGGGTCGTCGTCGAAGAGCACCTGGAAGGCCTTGCGGAACCCGTAGGTGTCGTAGCCGGCGGCGAAGTGGCCGTCGATGCCCGCGGAGCCGCCGATGTAGAGCGTGAACGGACCGATCGGGTAGCTGAACTGGAAGCTGCGCTCGATGCCGAGCTTGCCGGCGTCGTAGTAGACGAGCGGGACGTCCTTCCCGATCAGCATGCCGAACAGCAGCTTCGGGTCGTCGAAGGCCGGGAACGTGAAGCCGCCCTTCGTCTGTGCGTCGGAGAGCTCCTTCTTGGCGGTCAGGCCGGGGAGCCGCTCGAGCACCTTCTTCGTGCCGCCCGTGCCGGTCGCGTAGGTCGGGTTCTTCAGCAGCGAGTCCAGCTGGTCCGCAGGGACCGGGCCGGCGGCTGCGGACGTGTCGAGCTCGAACGACCCGAGCAGCAGCTCGCCGTTCTGGCCGGCAGGCTGGTCCAGCGCCTGGGCGAGGTTCTTCAGCAGCAGCATGCGGTCGATCAGCTGCAGGCCGCTGGAGCGCCCGCCCTGGGTGTTCGCCGAGTCGACCGCGCGCATCAGGTCGATCCACCGCGGCGCGGGCTTGCCCGCCCACCGTGCCGCCTCGGACACGCCCGGGATCGGCTTCTCGATGGCGTCCAGCGTCGGCTCGATCGGGGAGATGAACGTGCGAAGGTCACGGGCGACGGGGCGCAGGAAGTCGGTGACGATGCTGCCGATGTCGAAGCGGACGTTGTCGAACTTGACCGTGAACTGCGGTTCGGGCTTGCTCCCCGCGGCCCCGGTCCAGGACAGCTTGCCCCCGACACGCAGGTCGGCCTTGACCTTCGGCAGCGACGACGTCTGCCCGGCGCGGAGGTACGTCGCCAGCCCCAGCTCGATCTTCGCCTGCGCGTCGATCGACGGCTGGAGGTCGAGGCTGCCCAGCTGCTGGAGCGTGAGGATGCCGCCGGGGGCGGAGCTCTTGAGGTCGACGCCGAGCTCGAGCGTGATGTCGTCGCCGACGTTCAGGTCCTCGACGGCGATCGGCAGGAAGGCGAGCGTGGCCTCCATGTCGTTGCCGGACGTGGAGTTCGGCAGTGCCGCGGAGGCGGTGACCTGGAGCTCAGCCTGCTGCGTGTTGGTCGGCACGTAGAAGCCGTTGGTGCGGTCGACGCCGAACGCGAGGTCGAGCTGCCAGCTCACCTTGCCCGTGACCTCGGCCTCGCTCGCGAGCCGAAGGCCGGGGAAGCCGATGTCGAAGGCGGACTTGGCGTCGACGATCGTGCCACCCACCGGGAGCTTGACCTCGAAGCTCTGCAGGTCGCCGACCGGCTGGGCCGCGTCGCAGCTGCCGACCCCGCTCCCCTTGCGGCACAGCAGGGTCACGGTGACGTCCCGCCCGTCCCTGACGCCGTCCTTGTTGGTGTCCAGCAGGATCGGGATCGAGCCGAGCAGGTCACGGGTGCGCTGCTCGATCGCCGGGATGGACGTTGCCTCCTGCACCTGGGTCACCAGCGTCTGCGCCCGGCCGAGGACCTCCTGGTCGAACCGCTCGAGCACCTCGGCTCCGGCGGTGGGGTCGGCTCCCAGCAGCGGGATCTTCGACCCGGCCGGCATCGCCTCGAGCGCCGCCTGCAGCTTCTGCGCCACGAGGCGCAGCCCGTCGATGAGGAGCGAGAACTGCACGGCCGGGCTCGACAGCGAATTCTTGACCGCCTCGATGTCGTACGCCCAGCCGTCCGGCTCGAGCAGGTCCGGGGCGTGGAAGGTGACGTCGCCGAGCTCGGTCGACTGCAGCGTCACCGGGAGCACGGCGCACGCATCGACGCCGGCCGGAGCGCCGGTGCACGTCGCCTGCAGCGCGGCGTCCGGCTCGTGCACGTTCCCCGTGCCCGGCGCGGGGAGCAGGGACTCGAAGAACGTCTTCAGGTTGGTCAGCCGCTGCCGCGTTGGGCTCTGCTTGGCGAGCACGAAGCGGGCGGCGACGGCGGCCTGAGCGGGCTTCCCGGCCTTGCCGAGCTTGACCGTCACCGCGCCGAGGGTGGCGTCGAAAGTGCCGGACACCTTCGCCCCGAGGCCGAGGTCGAGGCGGGAGGTGTCCACGACGAAGAGCCGCGGCTTCGCGCCGCCTGCCCCCGGCGGGGTGGACGCCGTGCTGCCGAGGGTGACCCGCGGCAGCTCGATGCCGAAGTCCAGCATCGCGCGCGCGTCGTAGCTGATGCGCACGCTGCCGGCCGCGCCCAGCCCGGCGAGCCCCGGGGACGAGGCCGTCTTGCCGAGCCGCAGGTTGAGCGGCACGTCGAAGGGGGCTGGGGTGACCGTGCAGCCGTCGCGCCCTGCCGACCGGTCCGTCGTGCAGGCGCCGAGCTTCAGGCTCACGAGGAGGGCCGCCTGCTTGTCCGCCGTCGCCGGCTCGTAGCCGAGCTTGACGAGGTCGGGGGCCGTGCCGGTCACGCCGAGCCCTTGGGCGAGCGCCTTCTCGAGCAGCTGCTCGGCCTGCTCGAGGGTGAGCGCGTCGTTGACCGCGATGATGTCGTCGAGCGCGGTCACGAGCTTGGCGAGCAGCGGGTCGAGGTCGGCGACGCTCCGGCCGACGAGCGGCAGGTTCGCCGCGGCCGACGGGTCGTCGGCGAGCGCCGTCCGCAGCCGCACCACCGTCTCGCGGGCGGCGGTGAGGACCTGGCCGACGATCGCCGTGGGGTCGTCGGGGTCGTATGCGAACGGGAGGAGGGTGTTGGTGAACGCCGCGTCCGCGGTCAGCTTGAAGGCCCCGCTGCCGCTGGTGTCCGGGACCTGCGGCCAGCTCACGGTGACCTTGCCGGTGGCGAGCGGCGTGCCGGCGAGCGAGCCGACGACGTCGAGCACGGTCGCGGGCAGGGTCGCGTTGAAGGCGATGCTCACCGGCGACTGGCTCGTCGCGACGGCTGCGCCCAGCTCCGCGAGCGTGACCACGCCGTCGCCGGACCGGTCGACCAGGTCGATCGCGACCATCGGCTTGGCCGGGTCCTTGCGCTGCAGCAGCGGGACGGCGCCGTTGGCGGTGTCCCTGACGGTGACGGCGAGCAGGGAGGCCTTGCCGGTGAGGTCCACGTCGGCCGTCACGGCCCCGTCGAGGGTGAGCTCGGGGCCGGTGCCGGCCTTGACGAAGAACCGCTGGTCCAGGGCGAGGCCGGGACGCAGGTCCGCGCCCAGGGTGAGGTCGAGCGCGTACGCCGGGTCGACCGTCGCCTTCGCGCTCCCGGTGAGCGACAGCAGCCCCGCGCTCTTGAGCGTGTCACCGAAGTCCAGCGTCCCCGCGTCCGGCTTCGCCGCCGGGTCCGAGGCCAGCTTCACGTCGAGGAGGAGCCGGCCGCCCTCCCAGCGGACGTTGAGCGCGTCGGACGAGGGAAGCCCGAGGGCGGCAACCAGCTTCGGCACGATCTTGTCGAGAGTCGCGAAGTCCGGTTGCTTCGTCGGGTCGATCGTGATCGTCGCCATCGGGTCAGCCGGGTCGGTCAGCCCGTTGTCGACGAAGAACTTCACCAGGCGCTCGTTGAGCGACACGACCGCCGACAGGCCCTCCTTGACGAAGGGGAGGTCGAGGTCGCCGGACTGCTGAGCGGCGCTCAGCGCGGTGGTCAGCTGAGCCAGGCCGTTGACGAAGTCCGCGACGGTGACGTTCTCGAAGTCCCCGAGCTCGGCGAGCTGGAAGTCGGGGGCCTTGAACCCGTCGCAGAGGTTCTTGTCCGTGAGCGTGACCTTGCCGACCTTCCCCTCGAGGCCCTTGAGCCCCGCCTTCACGTCGAGGGCGATGTCGGCGCCGCCGGACGTGCACGAGACCGAGAACAGCCCGAGGCCGAGCTCGCTCGCGTCGATCACGCCGTTCTTGTCGGGGTCCTTGAACTTCGCGCCCACCGCGATGTCGGCCTTGACCTTGCCGGTCGCCGAGGCGCTGAGCAGCCCGACGTTCAGCTTCAGCGGAGTGCTCGTCGAGTCGAGCGTCCCGTCGTGCTTGAGCTTGACCGTGCCGAAGTCCTTCTCGGCGGGGATCGTCAGCCAGTCCTTGTCCTTGTCCTTCTTCGCCGGACGGACCCTCGCGTCGAGGTCGGACACCCAGCGGATCGCGCTGGTGAGCGCCTTGACGCCGTCGAGCTCGAGGCCGTCGGACTCGTACTCGAAGTCGGACTTGCCGTCCCGGGCGACGTCGAGCTTGAGCTTGACGTCGTACTCCGTCGACGGCACGTGCGGCTGGATGTCGACGTCGACGTCGACCTTCACCCCGCCCGGGAGGCCCGGGATGTCGTCGGCCGAGTTGCCGTCGCCGTTGAGGTCGTCGAGGAACGCGTCCAGCGCGGTGATCGTGCTGCCCGCCTGCGCGGAGAACTGCTCGATCTTCTGCTGTGCCCAGGCCATCCAGGTGAACAGGTCTTGGTAGAACGCGTTGAGGTTCTCCCGGTCCGCAACGGGGATGAGGTTCGCGATCTGCTCGAAGGCGTTCAGCTCGTCCAGCGTGGCGATGATGCCGCTGACGCCCTCGGCCGTGGCGTCGACGGCCGGGTCGGCGCCGAACGGGGCCGGTGTGCCGGCGATGCCGAGCACCGGGGCGGCGACCTCCTCGATGCGGGCGCCGTAGCCGTAGAGGTGGCCCTCGGCGTTGGGGTGGAAGGCGCCGTTCTGGTCGTGCTGGTAGGCGAAGGACTCGAAGAGCTGGCGGATCCAGCGGTCCTTCGCGCAGTAGCCGTGCTTGGCGAACTTCGCCGCGATGCCGTCGACGAGCGTCCACGCGGGGCCGCCGTTGTCGTCGGCCTTGTCCGCCGCCGCCTTGACCGCGTTGTTGAGGCCGGGGACGACAGTGGACGTGGCCCACTGGTGCTCGTCCTGGGAGAAGCCGTCGCTCACCGAGCCGTCGGGCTTCTTGTTCGCGGCCCGCTCCGCGTCGGTCAGGCCTGAGCAGATGCTGCCGTCGTCGTACTGCGCGACGTCGAAGTACTGCGAGAGGAAGACCTTGTCGACCTTGCCGGCCGCGGCGAGCTGGTCGATCCTGGCGTCGAGCTGGGCGTAGGCGGGCGCGAGCTTGGGCAGGCCGGTGTCGTAGATGTGCTGGGCGTTGTCCGGGACCGGGACCGTCGCCGTGTGGCAGTGCGCGAGCGCGAGGCAGGACTTCACGATCGGCGCGAAGCCGAGGTTGTTGGCGCCGATCGACATCATCAGGCCGTCGATCTTCCGACCGGACGCCAGCCGGACCGCCTCGTCGAGCTGCGCGGGCTTGACCGGCCCCAGCTTCGGCTCGATCCCCTCGTACGGCCCGAGCACGCCGGTCTCGATCGTGGCCCCCGAGCAGGCCAGGTGCAGGAACGTCACGGAGCTGTGCGGGTCGCGCTTCTCCAGGCGGATGGCGGCCTGTGCGGGGCCGGCGAGCGCGCTGCGGTGGCACTGCCTGTCCTGCCAGACCGGCCCGTAGAACGGGAACGGCCCGATGGGCGCCGGGCCGACCGTGTCGGGGTTGCCCTCCCCCGACGCGACGGAGTCGCCGACGGACACGAGGAAGACGTCCTTGAGCGTGACGGTCTGGGCGGTGGTGGCGCCCGGGTCACCGGCGATCGTGGCCGTCACGGCGTACGAACCAAGGCTCGGGAACTGTTGTTCGGTCTTGCAGCCGGTCGCGACGGTGCGGTCGAGCGGCCCGCCCTTGACGGTCCAGACGACCTGCGTCCCGGCGCCCCGGTCCTTGACCGCCGGCGCCGCGCACGCGTCGAACGTTGCCTTCCACGAGGTCGGGTTCAGGTATCCCGGGCTCGTGTCGTAGTCGACTCTCCCGTCCCCGTCGGCGTCCTGGCCTATCCGGTCGGCCATCGCCCAGCTGAAGGACATGTCGGACGAGCCGGGGGCGGCTCCTGCGCGTACCGCCCCTGCGAGGCCGAGCGTGGCCAGCACCGCGACGAGGAGGTACGCCCACGTGCGCGGGGCGGGCGTGCGCGGGGCGCGGTGCACCCCGGGAAGTCGACCGGTCACAGGGATCTCCTGAAGGGGAAGCAGGCGGCTGGGGCCCGGAGCGCGACGCGTGGCACCAAGGAGGTACGAGCGCGGGAGCGGGCCGGTGATACGAGGGCGGTAGCACCCCACCGGGCGGGGGTGCCGGCACCCCCGGCCCGTCGCGCACGTCCGCAGCTCATGGCCGAACCGTGCCGCGCGGCCCTTGAGCCGCCCTTGCCGCGCGCTTGAGCCAGGGGTGGCCGCGGCTCAAGGTCGGTCCCCCGCGACCTCGGGCACGACGCAGCCGGGCCCCGACCGCTGATGCGGTCGGGGCCCGGAGAAGGTCGGGCGCGGCTGAGGGAGCCGGAGGTACGCCCTATTTGTCGTCGTTGCGGATGGTGCCGACCGCCGTCTTCGTCCCGAGCACGGCTCCCGCGGGCTTCGACAGCGTCACCCGCAGCGTCTCGTTCTTCTCCTTGGCCTTGTCGCCGAGGACGAGCACGGTGACCGTGGCGGACCGCTGCCCCTTCCTGAAGGTGACGGTGCCGGACGCCTTGGCGAAGTCCTTGCCGACCTTCGCGGTGACGCCTGCCGCGGCCCACCTCACGGACACCTTGCCCTTGGCCGGGGCCGACAGCGACACCACGAACGTCAGCTTGGACTTCTTGCCGGGCTTGCCCTCCGCGACGGACGCGGGCTTCACCGACACCTTGAGCGGCGCGGGCTGCGGGGCCGCGGTCTGCGTCGGCTGCGGCGCGGGCTGGGCCGGCGGTGGTGCCGGTTGCGCCGGCTGCGGCGCGGGCTGGGCCGGCCGCGTCGGCTGGGGCTGCGGCTGCGTCGGCTGGGGCTGCGGCTGCGTCGGCTGGGGCACCGGGACCGTCGGCGTCGGCGTCGAGTCGACGGGCGGCGGCGGAGGCGGCGGCATCACCTCGCCGAGTCGCGACCCCTCGACATCGGAGCGGACGTCGTCCCGCTCGCCGGGCGCTCCGTCGTCGGCCACGTCGTTCGGGGTGACCGCGACCGAGCCGGCGGGACGGCCCGAGTAGTCGGCCACATCCGCGTCGGGGCCGCCGGCCAGGGTGTCGGCGCCGTTGGGGGCCGTCCCCTGGACGAAGCGGTCGGCCCCGGCGCCACCGGACTCGGTGTCGTTGCCGGCGCCGCCGTCGAGCACGTCGGCACCGGTGCCACCAACGAGGGTGTCGTCGCCCGGACCGCCGAGCAGGGTCACGTTGGTCGCGATGCCCGGAAGGTTGACCCGCAGGGTGTCGTCCCCGTCGCGGCCGTCGAAGGTGATGGCCGGCAGCAGGTAGCCGCTCTGCAGGCCGATGACGTCGGCGGCCGGGGTGCCGACCACGGCCTCGATGCCGCCCCACAGCCAGTCCCGCCGGCCGTCGTCGTACGCCGACGACGCGTCCTCCTCGCTGCCGTCGTCGTCGTTGCCGTCGAAGCGGATCAGCAGCGGCTTGCTGTGCTCGGCGTAGGAGAGCGTGTCGGTGCCGTCGCCGCCGTAGAACGCGTCGGCGTTGGCGCCGCCGTCGAGGAAGTCGTCGCCCTCGTCGCCCCAGAGCGAGTCGTCGTCGACCCCGGACGCGAGCACGTCGTTGCCCTGGCCGCCGTGGAGCGCGTCGCGGCCCGTCCCGCCGAGCAGCCGGTCGTTGCCCTCGTCGCCCTCCATGACGTCCTTCTCGGTGCCGCCGTCGAGGACGTCGTCGCCCTCGTTGCCGTAGCTCCAGTCCTCGCCGGGGCCGGTGGTGATGGTGTCGTTGCCGGCGTACCCGGTCACCGAGTCGCTGCCCCCGCCGGTGGTCACGACGTCCGCGGCGTCGCCGCCGTAGACGACGTCCCGGCCGCTGCCGCCGCTGACCGTGTTGGGGCCGTCGCCGGACGACGCCGGCTGCCCGTCGTCACCGTAAACCGTGTTGTCGCCGTCGCCGGCCACGATCGTGTCCGCGCCCTTGTTGCCCTGCATGCGGTCGACGCCCGGCCCGCCGGTGAGCGTGTCGTTGCCGGCCTCGCCGCGGATCGAGTTCTCCCCCGGGCCGCCCTCGACCGTATCGTCGCCGGCGCCCGCCCAGAGCTGGTCGCCGCCCTCGCCGCCGCGCACCGTGTCCCGGCCGGAGCCGGTCTGCACGCTGTCGTCGCCGTCCCCCGCCTCGACGGTGTCGTTGCCGCCGTCGCCGCGGATGTAGTCGTCCCCGGCGCCGCCGAAGACCGCGTCGTCCCCGGTGTCGGTGTCGCGCTTGTTGTGCTCGACGTCGTAGACGTCGTCCTCCCCGTCGCCGGCCTCGATGCGGTCCGACCCGCCGTTGCCCTGCAGGGTGTCGTCGCCCTGCTGGGTCTCGAGGAAGTCGTGGCCGCCCCAGCCCCAGACGTTGTCGTTGCCGGTGCCGGTTTTGATGTGCTCGAGGTCGGTGTGGACGTTGTCCGCGGGGGTCGAGCCACCGCGTACGTCCTCGGGGCCGCCGTCGCCGACGGCGTCGTCCTTGGTGACGTAGAGGTTGCTCGTCCGCTCCGAGTAGTCCATCAGGTCGTAGTCGGCTCCGCCGCGCAGGTCGTCGGCGCCCTTGCCGCCGTCGACCCGGTCGTCGCCGGCCTCGCCGTCGAGGGTGTCGATGCCCGCGTCGCCGAGGACGGCGTCCTTGCCGGCCCCGCCGAAGAGGCCGTCGTTGCCGGGCCCGCCTTCGATCAGGTCGTTGCCCGCGTTGCCGCGCAGCTCCTCGTCGAGGCTGCTGCCGCGCAGGGCGTCGTCGTACGCGCCGCCCAGCACGCGCTCGGCGTCCAGCACGTTGTCGGGCGAGCCGCCCTCGACGCCGTCGTTCTGCAGCCGGTCGAGCCGCACGGTCACCGGGCCCGACGCCGCGCTGTAGTCCGCGGTGTCGAAGCCGTCCTGGCCGGAGTAGGTGTCCCAGCCCGCGCCGTCGACCCAGCGGTCGTCGCCCGCGCCGCCGAAGAGCGAGTTGCTCCCGGCACCTCCGGCGAGCGTGTCGTTGCCGATGCCGCCGAAGAGCAGGTCGGTGGCCGCACCGCCGTCGATCCGGTCGTTCCCCGGCCCGCCGTCGATCCGCACGGTGCGGTCGTCGGGCGCGACGATGACGTCGTCACCGCTGCTGCCGAACACCGTCTCGACCGAGTCGGCCGTGTCCTTCTCGGCCCCGGCCCCGCTCGGCCCGGGCAGCGTGACGCGCACCGCGTCGGTGTGGT
The DNA here is from genome assembly GCF_011250635.1 of Motilibacter deserti. GTDB lineage: Bacteria > Actinomycetota > Actinomycetes > Motilibacterales > Motilibacteraceae > Motilibacter_A > Motilibacter_A deserti. The sequence goes on along the minus strand of NZ_JAANNP010000002.1, from coordinate 573,903 downwards.
CGCTGTAGTCGGTGGTGTCCTCGCCGCCGCCGCCCTTGAGCGTGTCGTCGCCGGCACCGCCGCGCAGCGAGTCGTTGCCGATCCCCGCGTCGATCGTGTCGTTGCCGGCGCCGGCGTCGAACGAGTCGTCGCCGTTGCCGCCGTCGAGCACGTCGGAGTACGCCCCGGCGCGCAGGTCGTCGCGGCCGCCGCTTCCAGCGGCGGCGCAGGCGACCTTCTCCGGCTTGCCCTCGTCGTCGGGCACCTCGAAGCCGGGGCCGTTGTCGCCGTACAGGCCGACGACGCCCGTCGTGGCGTTCAGGCGGTCGTCACCCATGCCGCCGCAGAGGACGACGTCGAGCCGGCTGTCGACCGAGCTCTGCACCTCGACGATGTCGTTGCCGCCGGCCATGTTGCCGAGGACCCGGGTCACGCCGGTGAACTCCTCCTGCACGCCCTTCGCGTTGATGACGACGGTGCCCGGCGCGGTCTGGTTGACAAAGAACGTGTCCGCCTCGGCCGCTGTCTTGAGGACGAGCGAGCCGTCGGAGTGCCGCTTGGCGGTCTTCGGCTCCTCGTCGCCCTGCGGTGTGTTGCACCAGTCGAGCAGGTCGGGCTCGTCGAGGATCACGGCGTTGGCGATCGGGTACTTGATGTCGCCGAAGGGGGTGTCCACGACGGCCCGGATGAACGCACTGATCTTCGCTGAAGCGTTGAACATGCACACCGGGTTCTTGTTGATCTTCAGCTGCCGGCCGATGTCCTCGAAGCGCAGCTTGCCGTCGTCGTCGCGCAGGTTGATGTCCACCTGTCCGCGGATGCCGCCCTCCGCGCCGACCGACAGCCCGGGCACGCCGATCGACGCGCCGGCGGTGAGCTCGGCCCAGAACGTGATCTCGGGTACGTCGTTGCCGGCCTTGTCGTAGTCGTCGAGGTAGAGCCCCTGCAGCAAGCCGGCGGAGACGTCCCAGACGCCGTTGTTCGACGGGTCGTCGTCGCCGAGGACCTGGTAGGCCTTGCGGAAGCCGTAGGTGTCGTAGCCAGCGGCGAAGTGCCCCTCGACGCCGGCGGCGCCGCCGATGTGGAGCTTGAACGGCCCGATCGGGAACGAGAACTGGAAGCCGCGCTCGATCGCGAGGCGTCCGGCGTCGTAGTGGACGAGCGTGACGTCCTTGCCGAGAAGCATGCCGAACAGCTGCTTGGGGTCGTCGAAGGCCGGGAACGTGAAGCCGCCCTCGGCGCGGGCGTTGTCGAGCTCCTTCTTCGCGGAGAAGCCGATGCGGTCGAAGACCTTCGTCGTGCCCCCGGCGCCGGACGTGAGGCTGACCGAGGAGAGCAGCCCGTCGACCTCGTCGGCCGGCACCGGGCTTCGCGCCTCGGTGGCGTCGAGCGTGAACGAGCCGAGCGGGAGCTCACCGGAGGCGCCGCTGGCCTTGTCGAGCGCCTTGACCAGGGTGACCAGCGTCTTGACCCGGGTGATGACCTGCAGGCCGCTCGCCTGGCCGGGGCGGGTGTTGAGCTTGTCGACGGCCTCGAAGAGGTCGAACCACGTCGGTGCGGGCTTGCCCACCCAGCGAGCGGCTTCGGCCACCCCGGGGATCGGCTTGTCGAGGGCCTCGATCGTGGGCTCGAGCGGAGAGAGGTACTTGCGCAGGTCCGCGGCCACCGGCTTGAGGAAGTCGGTGATGACGCTGCCCATGTCGAACGTCACGTTGTTGAACTTGATCGAGAACGACGAGCTGACCGAGCTGTTGCTGGCCCAGGAGAACTTGCCCTCGATCACGAGGTCCGCCTTGAGCTTGGGCAGCGACGACTTGCCGGACAGCGCGGTCGCGAGCGCGAGGTCGATCCTGCCGTCGGCCGCGACGCTGGTGACGAGCTGGGCCGCCCCGAGCTGCTGCACCGGGATGCGGCCCCCCGCGATGGCGCCGACGAGGTCGACGCCGACGGTGACCGTGACCTCGTCGCCGGCGTGCTGGTCCTCGAGCGTGATGGGCAGGAACGCGATCTCGGCGCGCAGGTCGTTGGCCGGGCCGTCGGCGTTCGGCAGCGCGCCGGCCGCCGTGACGCGCAGCTCGGGCTTGGTGCTGTCGGTGGTGACGTAGAAGCCGTTGACCCGGTCGACGCCGAACCCGAGGTCGAGCTCGAACGACGCCTTGCCGGCCAGCTGGCCGTCGCTCTTCAGCCGCAGGCCGGGGAAGCCGACGTCGAACGCCGGCGCCTCCCCTTGCACGGTGGCGCCGATCGGCAGCTTGACCTCGAAGCGGTGCAGGGTGGTGATCGAGGCGCCGTCGTCGCAGACGCCGACGCCGCCGCCCTTCTGGCACTCGAGCAGCACGGTGGCCTGCTGCCCGGGGCGCAGGACCGGCAGCGTGCCCAGCAGCTGCTGGGCCTTCGTGCGGAGCGCGCCCGCGGTCGACTGCTGCTGCAGCTCGGCGACGATGTTCTGCGCCGGCTGGAGCACGCCCTCGTCGAACCTCTTGACGATGTCCGCGCCCGCGGTGACGTCGACGCCGAGCAGCGGGATCTTCGTGCCCTCGGGCATCGCCTCGAGCGCGACCGCGAGCTTGTCGGCGAGGGTCTGCAGCCCGTCCAGGATGAGCTGGAGCTGCACGCTGCCGTTCTGCAGGGACTGCTGGATCGCGCTCGCGTCGAACGTCCAGCCGGTCGGCGTCAGCAGGTCAGGTGCAGTGAACTTCACGTCTCCGAGGTACGTCGCGCCGGACCCCGCGTACACCGGGAGCACGGCGCAGGCGTCGACGACGCCGGTGACACCGGGACAGCTCGCCCGCAGCTGCCCGTCGAGCTCGTGGACGGTCACCTGCCCCTTGCGCGGCATCAGGGACGAGATCCAGTTGGTCAGCTCGGAGCCGATACGGAGCTCGGCCCCGGTCGGGGTCGCGGCCTTCAGCGTGAAGCGGGCCGCCAGGGCCGCCTTCGCCGGCTTCTCCGCGCTGCCCACCTTCAGCGTGAGCGGTCCGGCGGTGGCGTCGAGCGTGGCGCCGATGGCGACGCCCAGCCCGAGGTCGAGCGAGCTGTCGTCCCTGACGAAGAGGACGGGGTCGGAGCCGTTGGACGACGGCGGCGTGGTGGTGGTGTTGCCGAGGTTGACCCGGGGCAGGCGCACGCCCACCGACAGGACGGCGCGGGCGTCGTAGTCGATCGTCGCGTCGCCGGTGGTGCCGGCCCCCGCGAGGCCCGCGCCGGAGGAGTCGCCCAGCTCGAGGTTGAGCGGGAGCTTCAGCGCGTCCTCGCTCACGGTGCAGCCGGCGCGGCCGGGAGCACGCGCCTTGGTGCAGGCACCGAGGGTCAGCGTGGCCGTGAGCGTGGCCTGCTTGTCGGCGGTGGCGGGCGTGTAGGCCAGCGTCACCAGGTCCGGCGGGTTCTCCCCCTTCAGCCCGAGGGCCGCGGCGAGCGCCTTCTCCATCACCTTCTGGGCCTCTGCCAGCGTCAACGCGTCGTGCGCACCGATGATCTCGTCCAGCGAGGTGACCAGGCGGCCGAGCAGCGGGTCGAGGTCCGCGACGCTGCGCCCCACCAGCGGAAGGCGGGCCTTCAGCGACGGGTCCTTCGCGATCTGGTCGCGGAGCGCGACGACCATCTCGCGGGCCGCGGCGAGCACCTGCCCGACGACCGCGGTCGGGTTCTGCGGGTCGTACGCGAACGGCAGCACCTGGTTCTTGAACGTGTCGTCCGCCGTCACCGACAGCGCGCCGGTCCCGCTCGTGACCGAGACGTCGGGCCAGCTCACTGTGACCTTGCCGCCGACGACCTGCTGGCCGATGACCGAGCCCGACACGAGCAGGTCGGTCGGCGGGACGGTCGCGTTGAACGTCACCCGCACCGGCGACTCGGCTGCGGCGACGGCCGCGGCCAGCTCCGCGAGCGTCACATAGCCGTCGCCCGAACGGTCCACCAGGTCGACGGAGACCATGGGCTTGGCCGCGTCCTTGCGCCGCAGCAGGGGAACGGATCCGTTCGCCGAGTCCTTCACGGTGACCGCGAGGAGCGAGGCCTTGCCGGTGAGGTCGACGTCGGCGGTGACGACGCCGTCCAGGCTCAGCTCCGGCCCGTCGCCGGCCTTGAGGAACGCGCGCTCGTCGAGCTCGAGGCCCGGTCGCAGGTCGATGCCCGCGGTGACGTTCACGGCGTACGCCGGGTCGATCGTCGCCTTCGCAGAGCCGGTGAGGGACACCAGCCCCGTGCTCTGCAGGGCGTCGCCGAAGTCGAGAGTGCCGACGTTCGGCTTCGCCGCCGGGTCCGAGGCCTGCTTGACGTCGAAGAGCAGCCGACGGCCCTCCCAGCGCATGCCCAGCTGCTGCGGGGTGACCCCGAGGGCCGAGGTGAGCTTGGGAACGAGCTCGTCGAGGCTGTCGAACTCGGCCTCGCGCTCCGGCGGGACGGTGACCGTCGCCATCGGGTTCGCCGGGTCGGTCAGCCCGTTGTCCACGAAGAACTTCACGAGCTTCTCGTTGAGCTGGGCGACGCTCGACAGGCCCTCCTTCACGAACGGGAGGTCGAGGTCGCCGGCCTGCTGCAGCGAGCCCAGCGCGGTGGTCAGCTGGGCCAGGGCGTTGACGACGTCGACGGCCGTGACGTTGCGGAGGTCCCCGAGGTCCGCCAGCTCCAGCTCCGGCGCCTTCACCCCGTCGCAGAGGTTCTTGTCGTCCAGCGTGACCTTGCCGACCTTGCCCTCCAGGCCCTTGAGGCCGGCGCGCACGTCGAGCGCGACCTGCGCGCCGCCGGACGAGCAGCTGACGCGTACCAGCTTGGCCGGGTCGCCCAGCTCGCCGAAGTCGATGACGCCGTCGCCGTTCGGGTCGACGAATCGGGCGCCGACCGCGACGTCGGCCTTCACAGCACCGGTCGCGGTGGCGGACAGCGGCCCGACGTCCAGCGCGAGCGGGGTGGAGCCGGCGGCGAAGGCCTTGGCGAACGCGAGCTTGAAGCTGCCGATCTGCGCGTCCGCGGCGGGGATGGCGAAGCGCTTGTCCTCGGGGAGCTGCGGCCGCAGCACGAAGCTCGTCTGCGACGTGAAGGTCATGCCGCCGGACAACGTCTGCCCGCCGATCTTCAGCTCCTCGGCCAGGAGCTCCAGCTGCGGCATCGCGTCGACCGTGACCGTGGCCTTGAGGGTGATGTCGTACGACGTGGCGGCCGCGTGCGGCGAGATCCCGGCGTCGAGGTCGACTTTCAGGCCGCTCAGCCCGTCGATGTCGTCCGTGGTGTCGCCGTCGCCGTTGAGGTCGTCGAGCTGGGCGTCCAGTTCGGCGATCGTCTGCCCCGCCTGCTGCGATGCCTCCGCGATCTTCGCCTCGGCCTCGTCGAGCCAGTCGTCGACCTTGTCGTCGATCGCCCGCACGGCGGCCTCACCGACGAGCGGCATGCCCGCGACGAGCTGCTTGGCGGCGTCGACCACGCCCAGGGACGCGACGAAGCGGCGCAGGCCCTGCCCGACCGCGACCGCGACCGGGTCGGCCGTGCTCACCAGGACGGTCTGGGCGCGGGTCGCCTCCCCCACCCGCACCGTCGCGGTGTAGGTGCCGGGCCGGGCGAAGGAGACGTCGACCCGGCAGCCCCACCGCTGCTGTGCGGTGCCGGGGCCGGTGAACTCCCACTGCGTCTGCTCGTCCGACTCCCGCACCGCCTCCGCGGCGCACGCGTCGAAGGAGACCGGGTCACCCGGCTGCACGGATGCGGCGCGGAAGGCTGGCGGTGCAGCGGACGGCGGCGCAGCGGCCGGCTGTTCGTCGCGTGGCGCAGTGCTGGCCGGCGCAGCCGGCGCCGGCATGGCGCCCGGTGGGCCGAAGGAGAACGCGAGTTCGGGTGTTCGGGCGGGGCCGGAGAACGCGCCGGCACGTAGCGCGCCCATCGCCGCGAGCGCGGCGAGCATCGTGACGACGGCCAGGGTCCAGCGGACGCCGAGGTGGGGACGGGGCGCGCGGTGCGCGGCGGTGCGCTTCACAGCCGACTCCTGAGGACGTTGCGGGCGAGGGATGGAGAGGTGAGGGCCGGGCGGGTCAGCACCAGCGCCAGGCCGGGAGGTCGCTGATCGACGGGTACGCAGCGGCGGGCGCGTCGTGGCCGGTGGGCAGGCCGAGCCCGGCCCAGAGCGGCGGGCGGTCGACGGCGGGCGAGGGCGCCCCGAGCAGGGCGGAGGGCAGGCGGATCATGACCGCACAGCCTGTCGGCGGCGGGCGCGGTCCGGGCCTCGGAACGGGGGCTGCAACGTCGTTGCAACCGCCGGCCGGGGCGGCGCGCGGGTGCGGGCGGGCCGGGTGCGGGCAGGCCGCGGCTGGCGGCCGGCGCGCCGGTGCGGGCGGCGCGGGTGCGGGCGGCGCGCCGGCGCCCGCCCGCGCGCCGGGTCAGCCGGTGGCGGCCACGGGGAGCACGCGGGTCGCCCGCGCGACGTCGCGGAGCAGGTCGAGGAGCGCCTCGACGGACATGCCGCGGCCGCTGTCGTAGGCCGACGCCCACACCCGCGGCGTCAGCCCCTCGCGCACCCGGTCCACGCAGGCCGGCCCGTCCACGGGATCCATGCGCACCGCCGAGTAGCCGTAGCGCTCACCCAGGGCGTCGACCGCGCCGAGCAGCCGGGCGCCCTCCACGTGGCGTTCGAGCATCGCGAGCGCCGCGGCCGCGACGTGCAGCCCGGCCAGCGTGCTCGTGATGTCGCTGTCGAAATAGGTGTCCGTGCACGCGGCCAGCAACAGACGAAGCGCGGATCGCCCGTCGTTGAGATCGAGGTGGACCTTCGCCGCGACCCAGCGGGCGGACCCGACGGCCCACACGTCACCGCACCGGGCTCCTTCGGCGGCAGCCTCGGCGAGCACGGTCAGCGCCTCGGCATGGCGCCCCTGAGCGCGGAGGTACTGCCCGCGCGTCATCAGGACCTTGCTCCGGGCCCACGGCTCGGCGTCGGCGAACAGGCGCTGCGCTTCGGCGAAGTGAAAAGGAGCGCGCTCGAGTTCGCCGAAGAGGGATTCCCAATATCCGCAGTAGCCGTGGGCGACGGCCCCGGCACTGGCGTCGCCGGCCTCCGCGGCCTGCGCCGCGCCCGCCTCCCCCAGCGCGTGCAGCCGCTGCGTGTCGCCCGCCATGTAGGCGAGGATCGCGGCCCCCATCGTCGCCCGCGTCTCCACGTCAGCCGGCGCCCGCCCGGGCAGGGCGCGCGCCGCGTCCGTCCAGCGCATCCCCTCGACCAGGTTGCCGCGACGCAGCCAATGCCAGGCCTGGCCGCCCGCGAGTCGGAGGGCCTGCGTCCGCTGGCCGCGCTCGAGCGCACGGGTGAGGGCGGCCCGCAGGTCGGCGCGCTCCTGGTCCAGGCGGGCGTGGGCGGCGCGCAGCCCCTCCCGGCGCAGCTCGGGCTCGATCGCATCGACCAGTGCGGCGTACCACTCGGTGTGTGCCTCGGCGAGCCGGTCGCCCCGGTCCGCGGGCAGCTGCTCCTGGGCGAAGGTGCGCAGCGTGTCGAGCAGCCGGTAGCGCCGCGGGGCGTCCACGCCGCCGCTCACCTCGATCATCGACTTCGCGGCGAGCCGGCTGAGCGGCCCCAGCACGTCGAAGCCCAGCTCCGGCTCGCACACCCCGCGCAGCGCGTCGAGGCCGAACGGCCCCGCGAAGACTCCGGTGGCGGTGAAGAGCTCGCGCTCCTGGTCGTCGAGCAGCCCGTAGCTCCACTCCACCGCCGACCGCAGCGTGCGATGGCGCGCCGGAGTGGCGCGGCCGTTGTCGGCGAGCAGCGTGAACCGGTCGTCCAGCAGCCCCGCGATGTCGTCGAGCGAGAGCACGGCCAGCCGGGCGGCCGCCAGCTCGAGCGCGAGCGGGATGCCGTCGAGCGCGGCGCAGAGCCGGCGTACGGCAGGGAGGGTCTGCTCGTCCAGCGTGAAGCCCGGCGCGGCCAGTGACGCGCGATCGGCGAAGAGCGCTTCGGCTTCACCAGCCTCGCTGGAGGCGCCCAGCCGCATCGGCGGCACCGGGACGACGCGCTCGCCCGGGACACCGAGCGCCTCCCGGCTGGTGACGAGCAGCTGCAGGCCGGGGCAGCGTGAGAGCAGGGTGGCCGTCAGCTGCGCGACCGCGTCGATCACGTGCTCGGCGTTGTCGAGCAGGAGCAGCGCCCGGCGGCCGGCGAGGGACGCGACGAGCGGCTCGACGTCCCCCTCGCGCGTCGAGATGTCGAGAGCCTGGGCGACGGCTGCCGCGACCAGCCCGGGGTCCTGCAGCTCCGCGAGCTCGACGAGGGTCGGCTGCGCCGTGCCGAGCTCCGCCCGGCGCAGCGCCTCCAGCGACAGCCGAGTCTTGCCACTGCCGCCCGGTCCCACCAGGGTCACCAGGCGGGCGGTGTCGAGCGCGGCGTGCACCTGGGCGATCTCGCTGCTGCGGCCGACGAACCGGGTCAGCGGCAGCGGGAGCCGAGGGGCGGCGGCCTGAGGGACGGCGGCGTCCGGGGCCACCGCGTCGGGCCGGGCGAGGCCGAGGACGACCGGGTCGTGCACGAGCAGGGCCTGCCGCAGCCGGAGCACCTGCGGCGTGGGGTCGAGCCCGAGCTCGTCGGCGAGGGTGTGGCGCAGGGTGTCGAGGACGTCGAGGGAGTCGGGTACGCGGCCGGTGCGCGCCAGCGCGGTTGCCAGCAGCACCGCCGGCCCCTCGCGCAGCGGGTGGGCCGCGACGAGCGCGGACAGGCTCTCGATGGCGGCCTGGTGCTCCCCCGCCCGCAACTGCAGCTCGGCGAGCCGTTCCTGGGCCGAGATGTACGGCTCGGCGAAGGCCGCCGCCGCCTCCCGGGCGAACGGCGCGTCCTGCACGTCCGACAGCGGCGGCCCGGTGCACAGCGCCAGCGCGGCCTCCAGCAGCGCCCGCTCGGAGCGCTCCGGCGCCGGGTCCGAGGCGGCCGCGCGTGCGGCGCGCAGCAGGCCCTGCACGGCGAGCAGGTCGACGGCCGCCCGGTCGACGCGCAGGGCGTAGCCGCCGCTCGCGCTCTCCAGCAGGCCGTTCAGCGGCCCGCCGCGCAGCCGCGAGACGTACGCCCGCAGCGTGCTCAGCGCGCTCGGCGGGCCCGGCGGGTCCCACAGCGCCGCGACGAGCGTCTCGACCGGCACCGACCCCCCGGCGGACAGAGCGAGCCGCGCCACGAGCGCGCGCGGCCGCGGGCCCCCCAGCGCGAGCGCCTCGTCCCCGCGGACGGCGCGGACCGGCCCGAGCAGGCACACCTGCAGGTCCACCCGGATCTGCCCCTTCCTCCGCCACCTGCGATGCCCCGGAGGAGGCTAGTGAGCGGCCCCCCACGGCACGCCGCACTTCCCCGTTCGGGTGGCGGTTCTTGGACGCGGAGACCGACACCGCGGTTCCGGATACGTGGCGTTGCCGGCGGGCCGCGGGTGGGAGCCCCGTCGCGCCGGAGCCGGAGCCGGGCCGTTCCCGTGCCGCTTTCCCCAACGCTGCGCGACGATCACGGGCTTCGGCTCCGCGACACCGGCGTGTTGCGCGCCAAATCCCGGAATCGTCGAGGAACCGGTCACCGACAGACCAGTCACACTCACGCGACATCGCTGCCGGGACACGCCTGACGCGGGCTCGCGATCGCGGACGTGGGCCTCAGGCCCCGCCCAGCGCCGCCCGGACGAGGGCGATCGCCTCGGCGCTGGGCAGGCCGAGGGCGCGGGCGCGCTGGGCGTACGCCTCGGCGGCCTCCTGCGCGGCCCGGTGCTGGGCGTCCTGGGCGGCGACGACCGTGCCGTTGCGGCCGCGGGTCTCTACGAGGCCGTCGCGCTCGAGCTCCTTGTAGGCCCGCGCGACGGTGTTGGGCGCGAGCCCGAGGTCGGCGGCGAGGCGGCGGACGGTCGGCAGCCGGGTCCCCGCGGCCAGCTGGCCGGTCCGCACCTGGTCGGCCAGCTGGGCGCGCAGCTGCTCGAAGGGCGGGACCGGGGAGCGCGGGTCGACGACGATCATCGGACCGCGTCCTGCAGCGGAGGCCAGAGCCGGTGGCGGAAGTGTGGTTCGCGAGAACCCTGCTTCTGGCGAACCGTGAAGGCCACCGCGAGGCCGATGAGCACGAGGAGCACGAACGGGAAGGCGGCGCTGAAGCGCTCGTCCGCGAACAGCGGAGGAAGGACGACGAGGACCGAGCACATGACGGGCAGCTCGAGCGAGTCCTGCAGGAGCCCGGCGCGCAGCGCGTCGTCCCAGGCGAGCTGCTGGACCGTGGCCGCCGGCTGCGGCATGTCGAGCCAGCGCCGCCACAGCAGGAGGGTGAGCGCGAGCACGGCAGGTGGGAGCGCGATCGCCAGCACCATGCCGGTGCGTCCGACGACCGGCCACGGGTCGCCCCACCCGGTCGCCAGCGAGGCCAGCGCCACGGCCGGCCCCACGAGCGCCGCGGCTCCGGCGCAGGCGAGCGCAGACGTAGGGACGTAGTCGCGGGTGCTCGGGCGGACGGCGCGCGCGAGCCGTGGAGCCTCAGCGTCGGGCGCCCGGACCGCCTCTCGGGCGGCGACGACGGCCAGGGCCACGGCGCGCCCTGCTGCGGGAGCGGCCCAGGCGACGACGAGGCCGGCCCAGGCGCGGTCGGCGAGGGTGACGAGCAATGGGAGCACTCCGGCGAAGCCGAGGAGACCACCCAGGAGCGAAGCGCGCTTGCGGCGCAGCAGGCGCTCGGCCACGTCGTCGGCGACGTCCGGCGTCAGGGCCAGATCGACCTGTCTGGCCTTCTCGTCGGCCAGCTTCAGCCGCTGCGGCGCGTCGCCCCGTGGGTAGATCACGGCGGCCACCCCGGCCGGGATGGCGAGGCCGAGCAGCACGGCGACGAGCGTCCCGACCACGGAGCCTCCACGGAGCGAGCTGTCTGTCGCAAGGCTTGTGTCAATGTACTGCGACAACAGGCAACCGGTCCAGCCACGACAGACGCGACCACGCCTGCCTCTGCGACTGCTCGACCACGGCCGCCCATCACTGACCCTCTTGTCGAGCTTCGGAGGATTGGTTAACGTGCGTTCGTTAACGAACAAGACAGGAGCTCGATGGCACGGCCACGCACGACCAGCGACGAGCAGATCTTCACGGCCACCGGCGAGGCTCTGCGCCGGCACGGGCTGTCCGGTACGACGCTGGCCGCGGTCGCGCGCGAGGCGGGCATGTCGTCGGCCGGCCTGGTCCAGCGCTTCGGGTCAAAGCGCGCCCTGCTGCTGGCCTTCGCCGAGCGTGCCGCCGACGCCACGGGCGCCTGCTTCGCGCAGGCCCGGCAACGTACGGACTGCGCGCTCGAGGCGCTGCACGAGGGCCTCGCCGCGCTGACCGAGGGCCTGGACAGCCCGGCCCAGCTGGCCAACAGCCTCGGCTTCCTCCAGCTCGACGTGGCCGACGAGGAGTTCCGGCGCCACGCGGCGGCCAACGCCCGACGGGTGGAGTCCGAGCTCGAGGCCTTGCTGGGCGAGGCGGTGGACGCGCGAGAGCTCGATGACGGAGCAGAACCGCAGCGGCTCGCCCACTCCGTCTACGTGGCCTACAACGGGGCCCTCGTGCTGTGGCCACTGCTCGGGCAGGCCCCGCTGCGCGACGAGCTGCGGGCAGCCGTCGACGCCGTCCTGCTCCCCCACCGACCCGCGCGGCCCACCCGCGCCCTCCCGAAGGAAGCGAACGCATGACTGGCACGACCGAGCCCGGGTTCACCGGTGCCGTCTTCATCGCCACCAGCCTCGACAGCTACATCGCCCGCCGGGACGGCGACATCGACTGGCTCACGAGCAGGGCCGAGGCCATCGGCGACACCGGCTACGACGCGTTCATCTCGCAGATCGACTGCCTAGTCATGGGCCGTGGGACCTACGAGAAGGCGCTGACCTTCGACGCGTGGCCCTACGCGGGGCGGACGGTGCTCGTCCTCAGCCGGGCCCTTGCCACCTCCGACAGCCGCGTGACGGTCGTCCGCAGCGTCGACGAGGCGGTCGCGGCCATCGAGGCCGCGGGCGCGCGGCGCGTCTACGTGGACGGCGGGCAGGTGGTGCAGTCGTTCCTCGCCGCCGGGCTGCTCTCGGAGCTGACCATCACGACCGCTCCGGTGCTGCTGGGCGACGGGCTGCCGTTGTTCGGGGCGACCGCGGCCGATATCGACCTGGAGCACCGCTCCACGCGCGTGCTGGGCGGCGGCTTCGTCCAGTCGACGTACGCCGTGGTGCCCGCGCGGGCCGTCTCGGCCTGACACAAGCAGGAAGGACTCGAGGCACGGACAGACCAGAAGAAGGAAGGGCGCTTCCGGAGGTCTTGATCCCGGAAGCGCCCGTCACGTGCCGCGAGACGGCGCGGTGCCTAGCGGATCGAGCCGTCAGCGCGGTCGACCTTGCGCGACAGCACGACGCCGAGCCCGATCATGCCGACGCCGAGCACGAAGTGCAGCCAGTCGTCAGCGGTGTTCAGCGGGACGAAGTTGGCGTCGCTGTCCTTGTCGATCAGCAGGCCGTAGAGCCACAGCACGAGGTAGACGGCGCCGCCGCCGATGAGGAAGGCGCGGGCACCGGCGACCGAGCGGGCCAGCAGGAAGCCGACGATGCCGAACGCGAGGTGGACGATGTTGTGCAGGATCGACACCTGGAAGATGCCGAGCAGCTTGGCCTCGGAGTGGTGGCCGGCGCCGCCGAGGTCGCTGTAGTTCGTCGTGATGCCGGGGATGAACCCGAGGATGCCCACGAGCGCGAACGTCGCGGCGACGGCCAGGGCCGCGGTCTGCAGCAGCGTGCGGTGGGCGGTGGGACGAGAGCCGACGGTGGACATGGTGACCCCTTGCGTGGTGCGGAATGCCCTGCCGATCGAGGTGGGGCGAGAACTGGGAGACGCAGCCCGCGATGGCGGGTCTGCGGAGACGGCCCCGGATTCTGGAGGCTGCGGCGCGGCGCTACGACGCGCCGTCGATCTCGGCACCGGTGATAGCCGCTCGACCCCGCCGCTAAACGCGCAACGCCCGCCCCGGACGAGCCGGGACGGGCGTTGTGGACGTGCGGTCGGCCGTCAGGCGACGGGTGCCACCGCGTACGCGGACAGCTCCGCCGCGAGCGCGGCGTCGACCCGCGCGACGAGGTGCGTGCCCTCGGAGGTGTGCTCCTCGGTGAGGACCTCCCCCGTGTCGTGCACCCGGGCGACGAGCGCGCCCAGCGCGTAGGGGACGACCGCGTCGACCTCGACCTCGGGGTGCGGGAGCGCCGCCTCGACCGCCGCGCGCAGCGCGTCGATCCCCTCGCCGGTCCGCGCCGAGACGACGACGCAGCCCTTCTCGGTGCGCCGCAGCCGGTCGATCACGTGCGGGTCGGCCGTGTCGCACTTGTTGACCACGACCAGCTCGGGCACGTCGCCCGCGCCGATCTCCGACAGCACCTGGCGCACGGTCGACAGCTGCGACTCCGGGTGCGGGTGCGAGCCGTCGACCACGTGCACGACGAGGTCGGACTGGGCGACCTCCTCCAGGGTCGAGCGGAACGCCTCGACCAGCTGGTGCGGCAGGTGCCGGACGAAGCCGACGGTGTCCGCGATCGTGTAGGCCCGACCGTCCTCCGCCTCGGCCCGGCGCACGGTCGGGTCGAGGGTGGCGAACAGCGCGTTCTCCACGAGCACGCCCGCGCCGGTCAGCCGGTTGAGCAGGCTGGACTTGCCGGCGTTGGTGTAGCCCGCGATGGCGACCGCAGGCACGCCACCGCGACGGCGGGCGCCGCGCTGGGTCTCGCGGGCCGTACCCATCTCGGCGATGTCCTTGCGCAGCTTGGCCATGCGCGACCGGATGCGACGACGGTCGGTCTCGATCTTCGTCTCACCGGGGCCGCGCGTGCCGATGCCGCCACCGCCGGCGACGCGGCCACCGGCCTGCCGGGACATCGACTCACCCCAGCCGCGCAGGCGCGGGAGCATGTACTGCATCTGCGCCAGCGCGACCTGGGCCTTGCCCTCCCGGCTCTTCGCGTGCTGGGCGAAGATGTCGAGGATGAGCGCGGTGCGGTCGATGACCTTGACCTGCACGGCCTTCTCGAGCGCGATGAGCTGGCCCGGGGTCAGCTCACCGTCGCAGACGACCGTGTCCGCGCCGGTCGCGATGACGACCTCGCGCAGCTCCTTCGCCTTGCCCGAGCCGATGTAGGTCCCGGCGTCCGGCTTGTCACGACGCTGGATAAGGGCGTCGAGCACCTCCGAGCCGGCCGTCTCGGCGAGCGCGGCCAGCTCGGCCATGCTCGTCTCGGCGTCCGCGAGGGTGCCCTCGGTCCAGACACCGATCAGCACGACGCGCTCGAGGCGCAGCTGGCGGTACTCGACCTCGGTGACGTCGGTCAGCTCCGTGGAGAGCCCGACGACGCGACGTAGGGCCTGGCGGTCCGCCAGGTCGAGCTGCTCGCCATCGACACCCACACCGTCGATGTCGTCCTGGTAGCCAGCAGCAATGGGGTCCGAGTGCATCGGCTGCTCGTCGCTCGCGAGCCCGCTCTCGGCGTACGTGATCTCGGTGGAGGCCATCAGAGCCTCGGAGGAATTCGTCATACGGTCTTCTCAACGTCTCGAGCGGGCTGCATCATCCCGACGAGGCTCCCATGATGCGCGGCGGGCGTCACATCGGTTTCGGCTCAAGCCGCCGGTCCCGCACCCGCGAGCGCAGCGGTCAGCCACGCCTCCTCGACCTCGGCCGTCGCGACGAGGACGGCCGGGCCGGTGAGCTCCACCTCGCCGTCGGCCAGCAGCGTCACCGCGAGCCGCCCGCCGGGCACGTCGACCGTCCACCGCGCGGGAGCGGCCTCGCCGGCCGCCCGGGCCGCGACGACGGCCGCGGCGGCGACGCCCGTCCCGCACGACCGTGTCTCGCCGACGCCGCGCTCGTGCACGCGCAGCGCGATGGCGCCCGGGCCGCGCCGCTCGACGAACTCGACGTTGACGCCCTGCGGGAACGCCCCCGGCGGCTCGACCGCGGGGACCGCGAGCAGCTCGCCGGCAGCGGTGACGTCGTCGACGAACGCGACGGCGTGCGGGTTGGGGATGTGGAGCCCCACCGCGTCCCAGCTGCCCGCCTCCGTGGTCACCCGCACGGGCGCGGCGAGCAGCTCCGGGCGGCCCATGCCGACGGTGATCTGGCCGTCGGGCTCGAAGCGGACCTGACGGACGCCGCCCCGTGTGGCGACCGGCAGCGGGTCGGCCGGGTCGACGTGCGCGAACGCCGCGAGGTAGCGGGCGAGCACGCGGACTCCGTTGCCGCACATCTCCGCGACGCTGCCGTCGGCGTTGCGGTAGTCCATGAACCACTCGGCCTCGCCCGCGAGGTGCGCGACCTCGGCGACCTTCGCGGTGCGTACGGCCCGGATGACCCCGTCCCCGCCCAGCCCCGCCCGGCGGTCGCACAGGGCCGCGACCAGGCGCGGCGGCAGGTCGAGCTCGCCGTCAGGGTCCGGCACGACCACGAAGTCGTTCTCGGTCCCATGGCCCTTGATCACCCGCATGGGGACCAGTCTGCCAGCGGCCGCGCTGCCTCAGTCGGTGTCCGGGTGGACCACCGCGGCGCTGCCGCCCCCTCCACGGCGGCGCTCCGCGACGGCCTGCACCCGCCCGTCGTCCTTGACCTCGAGGGCGACGAGAGCCGCGGCTTCGGGGGCGTCCCCGCTCGCGACCAGCCGCCCGAGCCCGCGGACGGCGTCCGCCCCGAGCCCGGCCTCCAGCACCATCCGCCGCGGGCCCACGCGCACGCCGCGCGGCGCCTCCAGCGCCTGGTCCAGCGCGAGCCCGCGCTCCACGCGCCCGCTCACCAGGGAGGCCACGCCCGTGGCCGCCCCTGCTGCCGGCCTCCCCGTCCCGCCGGTGCCGACGACGGCGAGGTAGGCCGACTGGCCCGTCGCCGGCAGGTCGCGGGGGGCCGTGAGTCGGTCGGCCGTGCGGGTGACGATCGTCGGGGCCGCCGCTCCGCAGCCGCCCGCCGTCGGCGCGCCGAGCGGGAAGCCGGCCCCGGGGACCGGAGCGGCACCGCCGCGTACGCCGAGCGTGAGCGCGACCGCCGTCACGCCACCCCACCTGTCGGCGGCCACGACGCCCACCACCGCGTCGTCGTCCGGCCCGTCGGCCCCTTCGGCGGTGGCCGCGAGCACCCGGCGCACCGCTGCGTCCGCGGTGAGCCCGGCCCCCGTGGCCGGCGGCTCGAGCCGGGCGAGCGTGCCGGCCGACCCGCCGTAGACGTCGAGCTCCTGGTAAGGGGACGCTTCCGCGAGCATCGCCCGCGGCAGGCGCGCCGGCGAGAGGACGACCCCGGCCTCCGCGGCCGCGTCCCGGACGGACGCGCCGAGGGCGCCGGAGCGCAGCGCCCGCGGCCCCCGATCCGTGACGGCGGTCAGGGACGCGGCGAGCTGCCCGGTCGCCAGCGCGCGGGCCGGCTCGAGAGCAGCACCCAACGAGGTCGTCCCCCACTGCTGCAGGGCGGCCTGCCACGCGGTCGCGGCGCCCGCCGGGTTGCAGCGCTCGATCCGCTCGACCGTCCCGGCTTCCGGGTCGAAGCGGAGCAGGACGGCCCCACCGCCGAGCCCCGCCGCAGCGGGCTCGGTGACCGCGAGGACCGCCGCGGCGGCCACGGCCGCGTCCGTGGCGTTGCCGCCGGCGGCGAGCGCGTCGGAGCCGGCGGCCGTCGCGGCGCTGTCGGGAGACGACACTCCCCCGCCATAGCCCTCGGCGACGTGCTCCGGCCCGGGGCCGGCCAGCGTCGCGGACATCTGCGCCGGCACGACGAGCAGCCCGGTGCACGCCGCACCGAGCAGCAGGACGTGGAGGGAGAGCGCGGGCCGGCGCATGGGGAGGGAGATACCCAGCCGACGCGGGCGGGCATGCCTGCTTCTGGTGCTTTCCGTGACGCTGCCGTCACTTTCAGCTCTCAGCTCACTCATGACCGGCCACGCTCCTCAGGGCCCGGTCGACCAGGCCGGCGGCGTCGCCCGCGCCGGCGTCCAGCCAGTGCACCCGCACGTCGCGGCGGAACCACGACTCCTGGCGCCGCGCGAACCGGCGCGTCGCGCGCACGGTCTCCTCGCGCGCCCAGCCCTCGTCGGCCTCGCCGTCGAGGACGCGCAGCACCTGGGCGTACCCGAGCGCCCGGCTCGCCGTCGGGCCCTCGCGCAGCCCCCGGCCGGCCAGCTCGCGCGTCTCCTCGACCAGCCCGCGCTCCCACATGACGTCCACGCGGCGAGCGATGCGCTCGTCGAGCTCCGGCCGCGGCACGCGCAGCCCGACCTGCACGGCCGGGGCGGCGTACGTCGGCTCGGGCAGCTCGGCCACGAACCCGCGTCCGGTGATCTCGCCGACCTCGAGGGCGCGTACGACCCGGCGGCCGTTCCTGGGCTCGATCGCCGCCGCTGCGGCAGGGTCGAGCTCGGCGAGGCGGGCGTGCAGCGCGAGGGCGCCGACCTCGGCGAGCTCCTGCTCGAGGCGGGCGCGCACCGCCTCGTCCGTGCCAGGAAAGGCCATCTCGTCGAGCACGGCGCGGACGTAGAGGCCGGAGCCGCCGACGAGGACGGCGGTCCTCCCGCGGGCGTGGACCTGCGCGATCGCCGCGCGGGCAAGCCGCTGGTACTCCGCCACGCTCGCCGGCTCGGTCACGTCCCAGACGTCCAGCAGGTGGTGCGGCACGCCTTGCCGCTCCTCGAGGCTCGCCTTGGCGCTGCCGATGTCCAGGCCGCGGTAGAGCTGCATGGAGTCGGCGTTGACGACCTCGCCGTCCAACGCCTTCGCCAGCTGCACGCCGAGGTCGGTCTTGCCCGACGCGGTCGGGCCGACTACTGCAACG
Source organism: Motilibacter deserti (assembly GCF_011250635.1). Classification (GTDB taxonomy): domain Bacteria; phylum Actinomycetota; class Actinomycetes; order Motilibacterales; family Motilibacteraceae; genus Motilibacter_A; species Motilibacter_A deserti. Next base: position 556,145 of record NZ_JAANNP010000002.1, on the reverse strand, counting down.
ATCTTCATGCGAATGCTGCTTCGCCGATCTCCAGTGCCCACGTGGCGACGTGGTAGGCGACGCCGTAGGGCGCGGTGCTGACGAGCAGGTCGCTCTCGTACGCCGCCCCTTCGGCCGCTCCCGCGAGCACCTGCCACGCCGCGCGGCCCGCGGCGCTGACGGAGTCCGCGAGCTCCGGCTCGATCGCGAGCAGCACGCCGGTGTCGGCCGCGCCGAGGGCATGCGCGACATCGTCGTCGAACGAGACCGCACGCGGGTCCGGGCGCCGCGGGGAGGACGCCCCACGGCTGGCGCTGCCGTCACCGGCGCAGAGCAGCGCGACCCTGCCGGCGCCGACAGCCCGGCGCCCGAGCTCTCGGCACACCGCCGCCGGCTCGTCGGGGGCGACGCCCAGCAGCTTCCGCTCCCCCGCCCACCCGGCGCGGTCGAGCAGCCAGGTCGCGATCACGGCTCCCAGCGGCAGGCGCTCGGGCCCCGGGCCGCCGCCGAGGACGAGCGGGAGGCCGTACGCCCCGAGGTCCGCGCGCGCGGACGCCGGCAGCGGGCCGGTCGCCGGTGCGCTCGACACGACGACGACGCGGTCCGGGCGCGCTGCGAGCAGGGACTGCACCGCCCGGTCGCACGCCGCGCGCAGGCCGTCGAGCTCCGCCGCCGCGCCGGCCGCCACCTCGGGCACGAGCAGGGGCGGGTGCGGGACGACCGCGGCGGCGACGAGCACCGGGCGATTCTCCGTCACGGCGCCCGGAGCCGCACGGAGTGTCCGGCGTTGGCCCCCGGTCGGCGCCGCTCCCGCCCGTTTGCGACGCCTGCCCGACCGCGGGGGCCGTGAGCGGTGGCAGGGCCTGGGGACAACTCGCCACATGTGCTTGATCGCGGCGGGGTGCTGGGGACAACTCGCCACATCTGCATGATCGTCGCGGAGGGTGAGCTGGGGTGGGCCAGGCGTGACCGTCCGAAGGTCGTACGACCCCTCGCCAATGGTCCCGCCCACCAGGGCGCGGCGAGGGTGAGCACGTCGGAGCCGGTCGACGGCTCCGCTTCCCCAGGAGGACCTCATGCGCCTGCGCCGCACCCTGTTCGCCATCGGCTCCGCCGGCCTCGCCGCGGCCGCCCTGACGCTGCCCGCCTCGTCCGCCGGGGCCGCCACCTCCGTCGGCTGCACCGGCGGCGGCTTCAAGGTCACGCTGCCCAACGGCACCGCGGTCCGCAGCGGGGGCGACAAGATCAAGCCCAGCCAGCTGCCGGCCGGGTCGACGCTGAAGGTGCGCGGGAAGTACGTCGAGTTCGACGTCAACGTCTCGACCTTCGCGGCCTACGACTACACGCTCACCGGCGCCCCGAACCCGGTGGACCTCACCGGCGGCGTCCGCACGCCCGTCTTCGCCAGCAAGGTCGCCGACCTCGGCACCCGCACCCTCAACTCCGGCGAGCTCGAGATCAAGCTCTCCGACAGCGACCTGGTGCTGCTGCGCAAGGGCGCCGGTGAGCTCAAGATGAAGATCCAGGCCAAGGACTGCGCCACGGGCGGGATCTTCCAGATGGAGCCCGAGGGCGCGGGGAACGTGCTCGTCACCCACACCCTCTCGCCGGGGATGTACTACTACGTCAACCCCTACACCGGGAAGATCAACTTCGGCAACGGCACCGACTTCCGCGGCAAGGACAGCCCGCAGGTCGCCACCAAGCTCTCCCAGACCGACACCGTCACCACGTGGTCCGTCGCGTCCGGCGGCCGGATGGGCGGCGTGCTCGGCGAGGACGCGGTCGAGCTGTCGGCCGGGGCGTCCAACTGCGTGCAGGACTGCCAGGCGCAGAACCGGGTCCGCGGCTCGCTGCCCGTCACCGACCCCGCGTTCTCCTGATGCCCCGCGGCACGCGGGAGCCCGCCCACCCCCGCGTCGGGCGGCTCCCGCGGCCGCGGCGTGCCGAAGGCCTCGAACTGCCTCCGCCCGTCGCGCCCGCCCCGCACAATCCCGGGATGGCCGCACTACGCCCGGGCGCTTCGGGGAGCTCTCTCACGGCCGGCGTGCCCCGCCGGCTGCTCCTGCGCTTCGTCGCGGCGGGGCTCGCCGCCCTGCTGCTGCTCGCCCTCGCGGCCGGCTTCGCGCTGCGCCGGGTCGCCACCCGGGAGGCGGTCAACGACGCGGCCGAGCTGTCCAGCATCGCGGCGCGCTCGGTGTCCGGGCTCGTCACCGACGGGCTGGCGGAGGGGGAGCCCGCCGAGGTGGCGCGGTTCGACGCCGCGGTGCGCGAGCGGGTCCTCGCCGCGCCGATCGTGCGGGTCAAGCTCTGGGACGCGACCGGCACGGTCGTCTACTCCGACGACGAGCGGCTGATCGGCGACCACTTCGGATTCGACGGCGAGGAGCTCGAGGTCCTCTCCGAGGGAGGCGTCGAGGCCGAGGTCGGGGACCTGGACAAGCCGGAGAACCGGTTCGAGCCCAAGGACCGCCCGCTGCTGGAGGTCTACCAGCAGGTGGTCACGCCGTCGGGCGAGCCGATGCTGCTGGAGACCTACCAGGAGTTCAGCTCGGTCGCGGCCGAGGCGACGACGACGTTCCGCGAGGTGCTGCCCGGCCTCCTGGTCGCCATGCTCCTGCTGGAGGCGCTGCAGCTGCCGCTCGCGTGGACGCTCGTCAAGCGGCTGCAGGCCGGGCAGCGCGAGCGCGAGCTGCTGCTGCGGCGCGCGCTCGACGCCTCGGACGACGAGCGGCGGCGCATCGCGCGCGACCTGCACGACGGCGTCGTCCAGACGCTCGTGAGCGTGAGCTACGGGCTGTCTGCCGTGCAGGAGCGGGCCACAGCCTCGGACCCCGACGTCGGGTCCGCCGTCGCGTCCGCCTCGTCCGTCACCAGACAGGGGATTCAGGAACTGCGCAGCCTGCTCGTCGACATCTATCCGCCGTCGCTCGCCGCCTCCGGGCTGGGCGCCGCACTGTCGGACCTCGCCGCGCCCCTTGCGGGACAGGGCATCGACGTACGACTCGACGTCCCGACCGACGTCGCCCTGCCGTGGGAGGTGGAGGCGCTGCTCTATCGCGTCGCGCGTGAGGCGCTGCGCAACGTCGCAACACATGCGCACGCGAGTTCGGTCGACGTGACCGTGCGTCGGGTGGACGGCCGGGTCCGGCTCGCGGTCTCCGACGACGGGCGAGGACTGCCGGCTGGCCACTCCCCCGACGGCCACTTCGGGCTGCGCATGATGCACGACCTGGCCGCAGGGGCCGGCGGCACGTTCAGCGCGTCACCCGGACCCGACGGGGGCACGCTCGTCGAGGTGGAGGTGCCGACGCCGTGATCCGGGTCCTGCTCGCCGACGACCATGCGCTCGTACGCGCCGGGCTGCAGCAGCTGCTCGCGGCCGTACCGGACATCGACGTCGTGGGCGCCGCAACCGACGGTGACGAGGCCGTTGACCTCGCCGCGGCCCTCGCCCCTGACGTCGTGCTCATGGACCTGTCGATGCCGCGCGTCGACGGTGTCGAGGCCACCCGCCGGATCCTGGCGCAGGCGCCCGACGCGCAGGTCGTGGTGCTGACGTCGTTCGTCGAGCGCGAGCGGGTCGTCGGCGCGCTCGACGCCGGCGCCGTGGGCTACCTGCTCAAGGACGGCGACCCGCAGGACGTGGTGCGCGGCATCCGCGCGGTCGCCCGCGGGGAGTCCCCGCTGGACCCGAAGGCCGCACGCGCCCTGCTCACCACCCGCGCGGCCCGGCCGACGGTGGAGATGACCGAGCGCGAGCGCGAGGTGCTGGCCCTGCTGGCCGCGGGGCTGGCGAACAAGCAGATCGGCCGCCGGCTCGGCATCACCGAGGCGACCGTGAAGGCGCACCTGACCCGGGTGTACGCCGCGATCGGCGTCACGGACCGGACGTCCGCAGCCGTGTGGGCGCACCGCAACGGGGTCGCCTGACGAGCGGCTCGCACGGGCGCGGCCGTGGGGCTGGTGCACCGCGGAGACCGCCCCACGGCCGCCGCGGTGCACCGGATCGGGGGTCAGCCCTTGGAGAAGGCCGCGCTCACGGCGTTCGGGCCGTCGTAGGTCCGGTCCTCGATCGCGCGCAGCCCTTCGAGCACGTCGTCGTCGGCACCCTTGGACTCCGCGTGCTTGACCAGGTCGTCCTTGGACGCCGGGTAGTCCACGCCCCCGAGGAACTTCTGCATCTGGATCGGGTTCGGCTTGTCGCTCACGGCGGGTCCTCCGGATCGCGTCTCGAGTTGGTCGAGGACCCTGCTACCCGAGCGCGACCCGGCCTACTCCGCGGACGAGGCCGCGACCTGGCGCGCCCGCAGCTGGCGCGACGCGCAGTCGGCGAAGTCGCGCAGCGAGCAGGTGTCGCAGTACGGCCGCGGCTCCGGCTCCACGACGGCCTCGGCGGCGACGGGCTCGGCCGCCACGGGCTCGTCCGCGACGGGCTGGACGGCGACAGGCTCGACCGTCTGGTAGTCCAGGCAGCAGCCGCCCTTCTGCGACAGCCACGTCGGCCCGATCGGCGTCTGCTCGGCGACGAGCACCGGGCGGGCGCGCCACGGCGCCTCGGGCAGGGCCACCGCCGCCGCCACAGCCTCGGCCACGCGCTGCCGCACGGGGACGTCGGGGTGCCCGGCCGCGGCGAGCCCGTAGCAGTCCGCGATCTCGGCCCACAGCGAGACGCGGCCGACCTTCGCCACCTTGCTGCACCGCTCGACCAGCGGCGACGCCACGGCGACGGCCGCGGCCAGTGCGGCGGCGCGTACGCCCTCCAGGGTGGCGACGACGTCGACGCCGGGCTGACCGGCCCACGGGTGCCCGGCGGCGACGACCACGCGGAGGGCGCCCAGGGAGTACGCGTCCGGCCAGCCGCCCGGGTTCACCCGCCACCGCACCTGCCCGGCGGCGGGGACCAGCGCGGCCTCGGCCGTCACCAGGGCCAGCCCGATGGCGGCGGCGACGCCGCCGGCGTACCAGCCGCAGAGCCACTTCGCGGCGGCGGCAGGGCTGGCGCCGCGCGACGCCATCGTCAGCGCGTGCAGCTCGCGCAGCCGAGGAAGCTCGAGCCGGTCGAGCCCGGACCAGTCGCCCGGCGCGGTGCCGCCGAGACGGGGCTCGAGGTGCGTGCGCAGCCAGGCGGCCGGGGTGGCGGCGGCCAGGGCGAGCGGCGCGTCGGCCAGCTGGACAGGGCTCATGGTGGACTTAGGTTAGCCTCACCGCAGCTGATCGCGCTCCAAGAGGGCACCCGCAGTGGCCGGCATCACGGCGACACGCCGATCAGCGGCCCCGCCCCGCCGGCCGCCAGGGACCCGACCCTCAGTCGACGGCGCAGGCGCTCGTCACGGCCGGCAGCGGTGCCGGGACGCCGAGGCTCGGCATGCCCAGCCCCACGGACCGCGACGCCGGCACGCTCGGGCCGGCCTGGCGCGCCTCCCACGCGTCGCCCGCGCGGGTGCGGCGCAGCCCGCGGACCGGCGCGTCGGAGACGAGGTGGTGCGGGGCGGCGTAGGTCAGCTCGACCCTCACCAGGTCGCCCGGGCGCGGTGTCTCGTCGCCGGGCGCGAAGTGGACGAGGCGGTTGTCGGGCGCACGGCCGGACAGGCGGCGGGTCTCGCCGTCCTTGCGCCCCTCCCCCTCGGCGACGAGCACGTCGACGACGCGGCCGACCTGGGCCTTGTTCTCGCTCCAGGAGACGTCCTCCTGCAGGGCGATGAGCCGCTCGTAGCGCTCTTGCACGACCCGCTTCGGGATCTGCCCGTCCATGTCGGCGGCCGGGGTGCCGGGACGCTTGGAGTACTGGAACGTGAAGGCGCTGGAGAAGCGGGCTTCGCGCACGACGTGGAGCGTCTGCTCGAAGTCCTCGTCCGTCTCGCCCGGGAACCCGACGATGATGTCGGTGGTGATCGCGGCTTCAGGCATCGCGCTTCGCACCTTGCGCACGATGTCGAGGTAGCGCTCCTGCCGGTAGGAGCGGCGCATCCGGCGCAGCACGTCGTCGGAGCCGGACTGCAGCGGCATGTGCAGGCTCGGCATGACGTTGGGCGTCTCGGCCATGGCGGCGATCACGTCGTCGGTGAAGTCGCGCGGGTGCGGGCTGGTGAACCGCACGCGCTCGAGCCCGTCGATCTCGCCGCAGGCGCGCAGGAGCTTGCCGAAGGCGTAGCGGTCGCCGAACTCCGAGCCGTAGGCGTTGACGTTCTGCCCGAGCAGCGTGACCTCGAGGACGCCCTCGGCCACCAGCGCCTCGACCTCGGCGAGAATGTCGCCCGGCCGGCGGTCCTTCTCCTTGCCGCGCAGTGCCGGGACGATGCAGAAGGTGCACGTGTTGTTGCAGCCGACGCTGACGCTCACCCAGGCCGCGTAGGCCGACTCGCGGCGGGTCGGCAGCGTCGACGGGAAGACCTCGAGGCTGTCGAGGATCTCGACCTCGGCCTCGGCGTTGTGGCGGGCGCGCTCGAGCAGGGCCGGGAGCGACCCGAGGTTGTGGGTGCCGAAGACGACGTCCACCCACGGGGCGCGGCGGACGATCTCGCCCTTGTCCTTCTGGGCCAGGCAGCCGCCGACGGCGATCTGCATGCCCGGGTGCGCGGCCTTGCGCGGCGCCAGGTGTCCGAGGTTGCCGTAGAGCTTGTTGTCCGCGTTCTCCCGAACCGCACAGGTGTTGAGGACGACGACGTCCGCCTCCTCGCCCGCGCCCGCGCGGGCGTACCCGGCCGACTCCAGCAAGCCCGAGAGGCGCTCGCTGTCGTGCACGTTCATCTGGCACCCGTAGGTGCGCACCTCGTACGTCCGGGCCACGGTTCACCAGGGTACGGCGCCCCGTTCCCCCTCCGGGCCGCAGAGCGCGACGACGCCGGCACCGCACGCGGGCCCGCCTCGGCGCCCGGAGGCTGCGAGCCGGGAGCGTCCTGGCCCCGGCGCGACAGGACTTCCGCCCTCGAACCCGCCGAAAAGTTTCGGAGCCTCTTGTCCCGGCCGCAAGAGGGTCTTAACGTCCCATCCCGCCACGCTCGGCCCTCCCATCCTCCCGACACCGCCGCGTGGCCGCATTGTGTGAGCGCTCACACGCACCTGCTCGGATGACGCAAAGGAGCCCATCCATGCGAAAGCTGGCGACTCGTCTGTGGCGGCGGTCTGCCGTCGCCCTCGCGGCCGTGGCGATGGCCGTCACGCCGGCCATGTCCGCCCCCGCACAGGCGGACACGCCCCCCGACTCGTTCCGGTGGGCCTCCACCGGGGTGCTGATCTCGCCGAAGCCGGACGCGACGCACGTGTCCGTCGCCTCGAAGGACCCGACGGTGGTCTTCGCGGACGGCAAGTACCACGTCTTCTTCACCACCGCCGACGGCAACGGGTGGAACATCGCCTACACCAGCTTCACCGACTGGGCCGACGCGGACGAGGCCCCGCACTACTACCTCGACCAGTCCGCCATCGGCCGCGGCTACCGCGCGGCGCCGCAGGTGTTCTACTTCGAGCCGCAGGGCCTGTGGTACCTGATCTTCCAGAACGGCAACGCGGGCTACTCCACGACGAGGGACATCAGCGACCCGACGTCCTGGAGCCGGGTGCGGAACTTCTATGCGCAGGGAATGCCTGACGTCATCCGGCAGAACATCGGCAACGGGTTCTGGCTCGACTTCTGGAACATCTGCGACGAGGAGTTCTGCTACCTGTTCTCCTCCGACGACAACGGGCAGCTGTACCGCTCGCAGACGCGGATCGAGGACTTCCCGAACGGCTACGGGAACGCGAACACGGTGATCGCGCTGCAGGAGCCGAACAGGAACGACCTGTTCGAAGCGTCGGCGACGTACAAGATCAAGGGCACGGACAAATACCTCCTGCTCGTCGAGGCCATCGACCCCCGCGGCCGCCGGTGGTACCGGTCGTGGACCGGCGACAGCGTCAGAGGGCCGTGGACGCAGCTTGCCGCGACGTTGAACAACCCGTTCTCGTCCGTCGACACGGTCTCCTTCCCCGGCGGGGTGTGGACGCGGGACGTCTCGCACGGTGAGCTGCTGCGGGTCGGATACGGCCAGACCCCGACGATCGACCCCTGCGCACCCGTGCAGTTCCTCTACCAGGGCCTCGCCCCCGAGGCAGGCGGCCCGTACAACGCGCTGCCGTACCGCCTGGCTCTCGCCACGGCGGTCGGGGAGAACCCGATCACCGCTCTCTGCGCCGAGCCGGACGCCGCTGCCCTGTCCGACGCGGTGGCCGGTCTCGCCGGCGACGGGCACGTGCAGGGCAGCGTCGCGCGCGACCTGCAGGGCCTGCTCGACAGCATTGCGGAGGCCGACGGCGCCGGCGACGTGGCCACCGAACGGCGTCTGGGCCGAGACCTCGTCGAGCGCATCTCCCGCGCCGCGACGGGCAAGCTCGACGCCGACGCCTGGGCGCAGCTGTGGGCCGTGCTCGACGACTCCGGCGTCGGCCAGGACGAGGTCAGCGCGGTGCAGCGAAGGGTCGCCGAGCTGTCCCGCAACGGCTCGATCGCGGCGAGCACCGCTCGCGGGCTGCAGGACACGCTGTCCGTCGCAGCCAACGCACCGACTCCGCTGGCCCGGTCGAACGCCTTGGACGAGCTGCGCTCGGCGATCTCCTCCGCGCGCACCGACAAGGTCTCGCCGGACGCCAAGGACGAGCTGCTCGAGCTCCTCGACGTGGCGGTCGCCAACATCTGAGGCAAGGACGACGGGGCGCCCCGGTCACCGGGGCGCCCCGTCTCGTCGTTCCGCCCGGGCGCCGCGCACGCCCCTCGCGTCGCTTCGCCGGCCCGGTCGTGCGCGACCGCTCTGCTGCTTCCTACTTCCAGGATCGAGGAGGATCTGTGAGAAGGCTTCCCGTACGCCGACTGTGCGCGAGTGCGGTCGTCCTGGCCGGCGCGCTGACCGCGGCACCGTTCGCCGTTCCGCCGAGCCAGGCGAGCACCGCGGCGAAGGCGGGCGCGGCTGCGAGCGCCGTCGTCCCGGGCGTTGCCGCAGCTGCGGCGCTGCCCGCCCTGCGGGCCGTGGTCGACCGGCTCGACGTCCCTGCGAGCGTCCGGCGGGACCTGCAGCGCTACCTCGACGCGGCACAAGCGGCCGAGGGCGGCGGGGACGCCGCGGGCACCACACGGCAGCTGCAGCTGCTGACCGCGTACGTCGCGTCGGCCGGCGAGAGCAAGGTGCCCGCCGCGGCCTGGGACGCTCTCTGGCCGGCGCTCCTCGACAGCCTGGCCCCGCACATCGGGGTCGCTGCCCTGCAGCGGGAGGTCGGGAAGCTCGCGCGCGCCGGTGCCATCGCCCCGAGCGCGGGGCGCGACCTGCAGGAGCAGCTGACGAGCGCTGCTGCGGCGACGACGGCCGTGGAGCGCACGCAACTGCTCCTGGCCGTGCGGGCGGCGCTCACCTCCGCGCGACCCGGGAAGATCAGCGCCGCAGCGAAGGAAGCCCTGTTCCCGCTGCTCGAGGCGGCCTACCCGGCGTGGGAGCCGCGGGGCTCGTACACCACGACCGACAACGGCGACGGCACCTACAGCGTGCCCCTGCTCCGGTCCGACGTGCCCGACATCTCGGTGGAGCGCCTCCCTGCCGCCGAGAACGCCGAGGGCCGCGACGTCTACTACATGGTCAGCACGACCATGCACCTGGCGCCCGGCGCGCCCATCATGAAGTCCTACGACCTGGTCAACTGGGAGACGGTCAACTACGTCTTCGACCGGACGGGCGTCGGTGACCCGTCCTCGCTGCGCAACGGCCAGAACTCCTACGGCGCCGGGCAATGGGCCTCGTCGCTGCGCTACCACGGCGGCCGGTGGTACGTCGTGTTCAACACCAACAACCTCGGTGGTGCTCTGCTGTTCAGCACCGACGACATCGAGAACGGCGCGTGGACGCGCATCCAGCTGGGGCGCGGCCTGCACGACCCGTCCCTCTTCTTCGACGACGCCGACGGTGGGACGCCTTACATCTTCTACGGCGCAGGCACGACGAGCGCGGTGCGCCTCGACGCCGGCTTGACCCGCGTCGTGGCCGAGTACCCGAACATTTTCAGCAAGGCCAACTTCCCGACCCAGGCCTACGTCACGACGTCGTACGAGGGCCAGCAGGTCTTCAGGATCGGCGACTTCTACTACATCGCGTCGATCACCTGGCCGTCGGGCGGCAACCGTCAGGTGGTGCTCTTCCGCTCCAAGGAGCTGCTCGGGCGCTACACCGCTGTCGGGGGCGTCAACACCTGGGAGGCCCGAAGCGCGCTGAACTCGGACGGCTTCGCCCAGGGCAGCCTCGTCCCGATCGCGCGAGCCGGCGGAGGGACCGACTGGTACGGCATGTTCTTCCGCGACACCTGGCCCCTGGGCCGGATCCCCGCGCTGATCCCGGCGACCTGGCAGGACGGGTGGCCGACCTTCGGCCGCGACGGGGTCGTACGTCTCGCAGACGCCTTCGCCAAGCCGATCCGGCTGTCGCCCGAGCAGGAGCTGTTCGAGCGGCAGAAGAGCATCGTGGCCTCGGACGACTTCGCCAACGACGCCCCGCACAAGGCGTACATGGACACCCAGTGGACGCTGCCCCCGCGGCCCGTCGTCGACCAGTCCAAGCTCGGCGTCGAGCTGCTCGAGAACGGCGGCTTCGAGAGCGGCCAGCTGGCGCCGTGGCAGCTCCAGTACACCGCCGACCTCACGGTCGCGCGGGGCGACGCGGCCAGCGGCGACCATTCCTTGCGCGTCGCGAACCGGGTCAACAACGGGTCCGGGCCGGGCCAGGTGGTCACGGGTGACGTCCAGCAGGGCGTGACCTATCGGGCGTCGGCGCGGGTGCGCTACGACGAGGGGCCGGCCACGATGCGGTTCATCCTGGCCTTCAACGACAACGCGGGGATCCGCACGATCGCCAATGTCACCGCGAGCCGCGGCCAGTGGACGACGGTCACGGGCACGTACGCCGTGGCCGCAACCGCCGACGTGCGCAACGTCCGCTTCGTCGTCGAGACGCCGTGGGCGCCGAACCAGACGCCGGCGGACCAGGTGAGCTACGTGATCGACGACCTGTCGCTGGTCGGACAGCCCGTCACCGTCGAGTTCCCGGACCCGGCAGAGGTGGCACCCAACGGGTCGCGCCTCGACATGGCCTGGGAGTGGAACCACGCGCCGGACAACCGCTACTGGTCGCTGACGGAGCGGGACGGCTGGCTGCGGCTGACGACCGGCAGGGCCGTGACGGGCGCCTTCCAGTACACCAAGCTGTCCGGCCGGGACGAGCTGACGTGGTTCGAGGAGGCGCGCAACACGCTGTCGCAGCGGGTCTTCGGGCCCAAGGCGTCCGCCGAGACGAAGCTCGACATCTCGGGGATGGGGAACGGTGACGTCGCGGGTCTCGCGGCGTACACCCGGAGCTTCTCCTACGCGGCGGTCAAGCGCGTCGACGGCAGGAACACCGTCGGGGTCGTCACGCGCCTGCAGCCCTTCACCGCCGGCATCGACCAGGCGGCGGTCGAGCGCTTCGTCCCCGGCACGACGGTGGACCTCGGCGACGCGACCGAGGTGCACCTCAAGGCGGACGCGGACTACGCCTCGTCGAACGGACAGCTCTGGATGCGCTTCTACTACAGCCTCGACGGGCGGACATGGGCACCGCTCGGCGGACGGCAGGGGCCGCTGCAGATGGACTGGAGCCTCTCGCACTTCATGGGCTACCGCTTCGGCCTCTTCAACTACGCCACCCAGCAGGCGGGCGGCCATGTGGACTTCGACCACTACCTGCTGAGCGACAGGCTGACCGTGGACGGGGCGCCGGACGCGTCGGCACTCGACGCGGCCATCGCGTACGCGCTGAGACTGGACGCGGAGGACTACCCGGCCCAGGCGTGGGAGGCGATGCAGAAGGCGCTCACGCGGGCGCGCGAGGCCGCTGCACGGCCGGCGGGCACGCAGAACCAGCTCGACGCACCGGAACGCGCGCTCAGCCTCGAACTGGCGCGGCTCTTGGTGCTCGAGGAGGCCGACGTCTCCGGTCGCGAGGCGTCGGCAGGCCGGCCGCAGCACCAGGGCGTGCTGCGGTAGACGCCGCGCGCAGCGGGTCGTGAGACGGCTCGGGGCCGGGAGCGCCAGCACGGCGCGCCCGGCCCCGAGCCCTTGTGCAGGCGGGTCAGACGGCTCGCCCTCGTCCTCCTGGCCCGGGCAACCGCCGGGCTTTGGCGCAGGCCTGACCGGATGCGCGCCGCGACACGCCGGGAAAAGCTTCAGGGAAGCTCAAGAACGTTGACCTCCGAGTGACTTCAGGCGTTGTGTCCCCTTCGTCCCGTCATGAGAACCAACGGAGGCTCTTGTGCGACGAAGGATCACCATCCCCCTGACGCTGACGCTGGCCGCGGGCGTCCTCACCCCGATCGGCGCCGTCGCCGACGAGCCGCTGCCGACACCGGAGTCGGTCATCGGCTGGGCGCCCTGCGCCGACTACCGGATCACGACGTACGAGCGGACCATGGAGTACTTCCGCGCCCTGGACGCGGCGAGCGACCGTGTCCAGCTCGTCGACGTCGGAACGACCACGGAGGGGCGCCGTCAGCAGATGGCGATCATCTCCTCCGCGGAGAACCTCGCGAACATCGAGGAGCACAAGGCGACCGCGGAACGGCTCGCCCGCGCCGAAGGCGTCGACGAGGCCGAGGCCAAGGCGCTCTCGTCCGACGGCAGGGCCGTCGCGTGGGTCGACTTCGGCATCCACACCACCGAGATCGCCCCGCACCAGCTGGCGCCCCGCTTCGCCTACAACCTGGCCAACAGCGAGGCCGCGGACGTCCGACGGATCCGCGAGAACGTGATCACCATCGTCGTGCCGAGCATCAACCCGGACGGGCAGACCTACCTCGCCGACTGGTACGCCGCGAACCGCGGCAAGGCGTGGGAGATGCGGCTACCGGAGCTCTACCAGCACTACGCCGGGCACGACAACAACCGCGACTGGTACATGTTCAACCTGGACGAGACGCGGAACATCGGGAACCAGCTGTTCAACGAGTGGTACCCGCAGGTCATGCACAACGCCCACCAGACGGCGCCCAACCCGGCACGGATCTTCATCCCGCCGTTCGAGGACCCGGTCAACCCCAACATCGACCCGCGCGTCACCCGCGGGGTCAACCTCATCGGCAGCGCGATGTCGCGCCGGCTCGACGACGAGAACAAGCCCGGCGCGGTGTCGAACGTGCAGTTCGACATGTGGTGGAACGGCGGCCTGCGGTCCGCGCCGTACTACCACAACATGATCGGCATCCTCACCGAGACGGCGCACGCCAACCCGAACCCCGTCGTGAACAACCCGGCCAACTTCCCGGCCACGTTCGCCAACGGCGAGTCGACGAAGATCCCCTCGATCTTCTACCCGAGCCCCTACCTGGGCGGTGAGTGGCACCTCGCCGACAGCTGCGCGTACATCGAGTCCGCGACGCTCGGGATGCTCGACGTCGTCGGTGAGAAGCCCGACGAGTTCCTCTACAACATCTGGGCCATGGGCTCGAAGGCCATCGAGGACGGCGCGGACGAGCTCTACGTCATCCCCGCCGACCAGGCCGACACGGGCACCGCCGCGCGGCTCGTCAACGTGCTGCGCCACGGCGGCATCGAGGTCGAGGCAGCCACGCGCGCCTTCACCCTCGGGGACAAGACCTACCCCCGCGGCAGCTGGGTCGTCCGCGGCGCGCAGGCCTTCCGCGCTCACCTGACCGACATGCTGAACGCCCAGGAGTACCCGCTGCGGCGCACCGGGCCGGGCGGGCCGATCGACGCGCCGTACGACATCACCGGCTACACCCTGTCGTTCCAGATGGGTGTCGACGTCGACAAAATCGAGGGCGACGTCAGCGGTGTGCGGATCCGCACCGAGCCCGTCGACGTGGCCGTCCCGCCGCCTGGCACGGTCGACGCCAACCCCGGCTTCGCCTGGGCGCTCGACCCGCGCGACAACGCCACCTTCACCGTCGTCAACCGGATGCTGGAGGCCGGCGAGACCGTGCGCCGCGCCACGACACCGGTCTCCACCTCGCTCGGCAGCTGGCCGGCCGGCGCATTCCTCGTCGAAGAGGACCGCGGCACCCGCGCCCGGCTGCGCACGGCGGTCCGCGAGCTCGGGGTGACGACCGCGAACGTCGCCGCCGACCCCGGGAGCACCACCGTCGTGGAGAAGCCGCGCGTCGGGCTCTACCACGCGTGGGGCGGCAACATGGACGAGGGCTGGACGCGCTACCTGCTCGAGGACTTCGAGCTCGACTACACCCGGCTGCACGACGCGGCCGTCCGCGCCGGCAACCTGCGGGCGAGCTATGACGTCATCGTCCTGCCCGACGCCACCCTGTCGAGCATGCAGAACGGCCTCGGCGCCACCGCGATGCCGGCGCAGTACACCGGCGGCATGACCGCTGCCGGTGTGCAGAACCTGCGCACGTTCGTCGAGCAGGGCGGCACGCTGCTCACCTTCGACACCGCGTCCCAGCTGCCGATCCGGGCGTTCGGCCTCCCCGTCACCGATGTCACGACCGGCGTCGACGACGAGGAGCTCAACATCCCCGGCTCCGTCCTCGGCATCGACGTCGACAACACGCACCCCGTGGCGTACGGGATGCCGGCCGAGGCCTCGGCGTTCTACGACGCGAGCCACGCGTTCACGTCGACGGACCCGTCGGTGCGGACGGTGGCGACGTACGCCGGGGCGGACGAGCTGCTGCAGAGCGGCTTCGCCATCGGCGGGGAGCTGATCGCCGGCAAGGGCGCCGTGGTGGAGGCATCGCTCGGCGAGGGCCACGTGGTGATGCTCGGCTTCCGGGCGCAGCACCGGGCGCAGTCGCACGGCACGTTCAAGCTGCTCTTCAACTCGCTCTACCGCTGAGCGGGTCGTGACACGGCTCGGGGCCGGGAGCGCCAGCACGGCGCGCCCGGCCCCGAGGCCTGTGCGGGTCCGGTCAGGACGTGGTGCAGGTGGTCGTCGCCGTCGCGTTGACCGGCGAGTACAGCGCCCGGGAGTCGAGCAGCAGCGGGATGACCGGCGCGGACTCCTGGCCCATCGAGACCCGGGCACCGCCGTTCTCCAGCGGGGTCACGGCGACGCCGTGCCGCTCCAGCAGGGCCCCCACCTCGGCGAGCTGCGCCGCGGTCAGGGTATAGGCGCAGGGCGGGGTGAGGGCGATCTCGTTCGTCGCCGGCAGCTCGTTGTCGGCACCGGCGAAGGCGAAGGCATCGATGTTGCTCGCCCAGCGCGTTGCTGCGGTGGCGCGGGAGAGGTCCGTGGCCGCGGTGATGTCACGCCGGGTGCGGTTCTTGGCGACCATGGCGAGCGTCCCGTCGATGGCCCTCGCCTGCGTCTCCACCCGGCGCTTGCGGTTCAGGCTCGGGTCGGCCTGCTCCGCCGCGTTCTGGTTCGCGGTGTAGGACTCCACCAGGATGCCCAGCGCGTGATGCAGGCCCGTCGCGTTCCGCAGGATGCGCTCGTCACCGTCGCCGGCGCTCTGCGCGACCTGCTTGCCGTTCTTCACGGTGATGCCGTACTGGTTCGTGGTGAACCCGCCGGCCTCGACGCTGGGCGCGACCCAGTCGACGTTCAGCTCGTACGCGAGGTCGTGGACGGCATCGTGCACGTTGCGGTTGCGCGGCCACATGTACGTGATGTCGGTACGCGGCGCGCTCGAGTACTCGTGGGTGTCGTGGACGATGTCGGGCTTGCGCTCGCGGAACAGCTTCGCGACGGTCTGGGCCTCGATGCTCTCCAGCTCGAGGTGGTCACGGTTGATGTCGATCCCGTCGGAGTTGGCGCGCGTGTTGGCGGCGCGGCCGTCCGGGTTGACCGTCGGGACGAAGAGCACCGTCACGTCCTGCAGCATCTTCACGACGGCGGGGTCGTCGGCCAGCGCGAGGTCGCGCAGCTTCACCAGGCAGCCCTCGCGGGCAGCGGGCTCGTTGCCGTGCTGCAGACAGGTGAACAGGACCGTGGCGTGGTCCTTCATGCTGCTGTTCTTCGGCGTGCCCTGGATCTGCACGAGCTGGATCGGCCGGCCCTGCTTGGTCGTGCCGACCTGGCTGATGCTCGTGCGCGGGCTGGCCGCGTCGAGAGCGGAGAGGAACGTCTGCTCCTCGGCGAGGGTCGTCCAGTTGGTCGCGCCGTTCGCCTCGAACGGTGTCGGGTACTGGGCGGCGAGGGACGGGACGCTGAAGGCGGGGGCCGGGGCGTCGGCGCTGCGGACGCCGTAGGCGACGCCGGTGCTGACCGAGGCGGCCAGGGCGGTGGCGAGGGCAGGGACGGCTAGGGCACGTACTCGCACGGTTCCTCCGGAGGACAAGTGCTGTGGACGACGGCACGGACGATCGACGGAGCAGGGCACGATGGCACCGACATGACGGCGCCGCTGCGGCTTCCAGCGGCAGCGGCGCCCTCGGTCGACTTCAGCCGTGGGACACGAAGGCGCCCCGCGGCGAGAAGTTGGGCGGGACGCTAGACGTGACATATCCGGGCACCAACGAATCTGAGCAAAGCCTGAGCATGGGAGCGGGAGGATCCGACACGTGCCGAACGCGACGGTGCCGCAGGGCGACGTACGGCGGGTCCCGGCGCTGCGCCGGGCCGCCGCGCGCGCGGGGCACGCGCTGCGGCGCCACCCGGGGCGTACGGCCACCCTGCTGCTGCCGGTCGCGCTGCTCGCGGTCGCGGTGCGGCTGCTCGCCCCGCCGTCCGCCCCCGATGCCACCGGCACCGTCGTGCTCGCGACCGGCGGCAACAAGGGCGTCTACTTCGAGTACGGCCGCGCGATGGCCGCTCTGGCGGGGTCCGAGCTGGACGGGGTGTCCGCGCGCGTCCAGCCCACGACCGGGTCCGTGGAGAACATCCGCGGCCTGGCCGCCGGCCGGTTCACCGTCGCGTTCAGCGCCTCGGACGTCGCCGCAGATGCCGTACGCGGCCGCCCGCCGTTCACCGAGCCGCTCCCGTTGCAGGCGCTGGGCCGGATCTACGACGACTACGTCCACCTCGTCGTGCCGGCCACCTCGCCCGCTCGCGACCTGCGCGGGCTGCGCGGCCTGCGCGTCTCGCTCGGCTCTCCCGGGTCCGGCACGGAGGTGGTCGCCGACCGTGTCCTCGCCGCGGCCGGGATGACGCGCAGCGACGTCCGTGAGCGCCACCTGAGCCTCAGCGACTCCGCCGACGCGCTGCGCGCCGGCGAGCTCGACGGGTTCTTCTGGTCCGGTGGCCTGCCGAGCGCCGGCGTCACCGAGCTCGCGGCGGCCGTCCCCATCCGGCTGCTGCCGCTCGGCGACGCCGCCGAGCGGCTGCGCGCGCGCTTCGGCGCGTCCTACCGCACGGCCCGGATGCCGACCGGCAGCTACCAAGGCGTGGAGCCGGTCGACACCATCGCGATCGCGAACTACCTGCTCACCCGCCGCGACGCACCGGCCGCGCTCGTCGAGGCGCTCACCCGGCTGCTGTTCGACTTCCGCGACGAGCTCGCCCGGTCGGTGCCGCTCGCCGCCCGGCTCGACCGCAGCGCCGCCATCTTCACCGAGCCCGTGCCGCTGCACGCCGGGGCGGAGCGCTACTACCGGCGGGTCAAGGCCTGACCCGTGCCGCCGGCTCGCGGGCCTTCGCGGGCGAGGGCTGCACCGGCAGCTCCTGCACCGGCAGAGCCGTGGCCGGAGCGTCCAGCGTCACCACGAGCCCGCCCTCGGGCCGGTTCGCGACCGACAGCCGGGCGCCGGAGCGCTCCAGCAGCGCACGCGCGATCGCCAGGCCCAGCCCGGAGCCCGGGACGTTCTGGTGGCCCGGGCTGCGCCAGAAGCGGTCCGTCGCCCGCGCCACCTCCTCGGGCGCCAGCCCCGGCCCCTCGTCGAGCACGGCGACCTCCGCCCGCCCGCCCAGCTGGCCGACGCGCAGCGTGACCGCGCGGCCGGTGGGGGTGAACTTCAGCGCGTTGTCCACGACCGCGTCCAGGGCGCTCGCGAACGCCGCCGGGTCCAGCACGGCGTACGCGTCGCCGTGCGCCTCGACCCCGAGCCGGAGCCCGCGCCCGACCGCGACCACCTGCCAGCTGTCGGCCCGCCGGGCCACGAGCGGGCCGAGGGCGACGAGCTCGGGAGCCGCGACGGCGCGCTCGGCCCGGGCGAGCGCGAGCAGGTCGTCGAGCAGCGCGGTGAGGCGGCGGCCCTCGTCGCGCGCCTGCTCGAGGTCCTCCTGGCTGTCCTCCGGCAGCTCGAGCCCGAGCCCCTCGATGCGCAGCAGCAGCGCGCTGAGCGGGTTGCGCAGCTGGTGGGAGGCGTCCGCGACGAACGCCCGCTGCTGCTCGACGAAGGCCTCGACGTGGTCGGCCATCTCGTTGAACGCGGCGGCCAGCCGGCGCAGCTCGGGCGGGCCGTCATCGGCCGGCGTCCGGGCGTCCAACCGGCCCTTCGCGATCGCGTGGGCGACGCCGTCCAGCTCGTCCACGGGGCGCAGCACCCAGCGCGCCGCGCCGAGCGCGAGCCCGACCGCGACGACGAGCGCCGCCAGCGCGCCCGCCGCGAGCGCCGCCCACGAGCGCAGCACCGCTGCGTCGGCGCGGTCGGTCGGCGCGACCACGACCACCGCGCCCACGGTGTCGCCCGCGTCCATCACCGGCGCCGCCACCACGACCGGGCGGTCGTCCCAGGGCCAGCGGAACCCCACCCCGGACGACGAGCGCCCAGTCAGCGCCGCGTCGAGCGCCGGCCCGACCACCGCGGGGTCGACCCGGCTGCCCGGGGCCGACCCGATGGCGACCTGCCCGTCGGGGTCGACCACGGCGATCGTCCCCGAGTAGACCTGCTCGTAGCGCGCGAGGTCGGCGGCGAGCGCCTGGGCGTCCGCGGGCGTACGCGCCTCGCGCGCCAGGCTGACGACGCGCGCGACGTCGTAGGACCGGTCGAGGAAGACGGCCTGCAGCGCGTTGTGAGCCAGGCTGCGCCCGAGCGCGACGCAGGGGATGACGAGCGCCCCGGCCAGCAGGGCCAGCAGGACCGCGAGGAGCCGGGCGCGCACAGCTCGGCCTGGCTAGGCGAGGACGCGGTAGCCGACGCCACGCACCGTGACGATGGCCTCCGGGACGCCGAGCTTCGCGCGTAGGGAGGCGACGTGCACCTCGAGCGTGCGCTCGGTGCCCTTCCAGCTGGTGTTCCAGACCGCGCCCATCAACTGCTCGCGCCGCACCGCGATGCCGGGGCTGCGGGCGAGCACGGCGAGCACCTCGAACTCCTTGCGCGTCAGCAGGACCTCGCGCCCCTCCACACGCACGGTGCGCGTGTCGAAGTCCAGCACGATGCCGCCGGCGAAGGTCACCGAGCCTGTCCGCTGGGCCGGGACCGCTGCGTGCGAGGCCCGCCGGGTGACCGCGTGGATCCGGGCGATGAGCTCGCGCAGGTCGTACGGCTTGGACAGGTAGTCGTCCGCGCCCACGGAGAGCCCGCGCAGCCGGTCCGCGATCTCCGACCGGGCCGTCACCATGATGATGGGGACGTCGCTGAGATGGCGGAGGCGCTCCCCCACCTCGAAGCCGTCCACGTCGGGCAGGCCGAGGTCGAGGAGCACGACATCGGTGTCGGTGCCCGCGCTCAACGCCTGCTCGCCGTTGCACGCCCGCCGGACGACGAACCCGTGCCTGGTCAGGACGGTGCAGAGGGCACCGGCGACCCGGTCGTCGTCCTCCACCACGAGCACCCGCAACACGCCACCTCAAGTTCGGCTCAAACAGGTGACAGGAGCGTATAGCCGGGCTTAGCGTCCGTCAGCATGCTGAGCCGACAAAGCACCGGGCGATGACGACGCTGCAGAAGGCGCCGACGGGCGAGGCCCTGGTGACCCTGCGCGGGGTGCAGAAGCACTTCGGGGCGCTCCACGTCCTCAAGGACATCGAGCTGACCGTGCAGCGCGGCGAGGTCGTCGTCGTCATCGGGCCGTCCGGGTCCGGCAAGTCGACGCTCTGCCGCACCATCAACCGGCTCGAGCCCATCGACGAGGGCGCCATCGAGGTCGACGGCCAGCCGCTGCCTCAGGAGGGGCGCGAGCTCGCACGGCTGCGCAGCGACGTCGGGATGGTCTTCCAGTCCTTCAACCTCTTCCCGCACAAGACCGTCCTGCAGAACGTCACGTTGGGACCGGTCAAGGTGCGGCGACGCAAGGCGGAGGAGGCCGAGCGGCGCGGACGCGAGCTGCTGGCGCGCGTCGGCGTCGCCGACCAGGCCGAGAAGTATCCGGCGCAGCTGTCCGGCGGTCAACAACAACGTGTCGCGATCGCGCGGGCCCTGGCCATGGAGCCGAAGGTGATGCTCTTCGACGAGCCCACCTCCGCACTGGACCCCGAGATGGTCAACGAGGTCCTGGACGTCATGACGAGCCTGGCCCGCGAAGGCATGACCATGATCGTCGTCACGCACGAGATGGGCTTCGCTCGCCGGGCGGCCAACCGCGTCGTCTTCATGGACGCCGGGCGCATCGTCGAGGAAGCACCGCCGGAACAGTTCTTCACGTCACCGCGGTCGGACCGCGCCCGCGACTTCCTCTCCAAGATCCTCACTCACTGACCCTCGCCGGCGGGCACCCGCCCGCCTCGACGAAGGAGGCACCACACATGCGAATGCGCAGAATGGCCGTCCTGGCCATCGCGGGAGCGCTGGCCCTGTCCGCCTGCGGCAAGGACTCCGAGGAGGAGGACGCCGGCGCGGCGCCCGCCCCCTCCGCGGCCACCGGCGTCACCCTCGAGGGCTCCCCCACGTTCGACAAGATGACGTCGCGCGGCAGTGTCGTCATCGGGGTCAAGGAGGACCAGCCGAACCTCGGCTACAAGGACCCGACGACCGGTGAGTACTCCGGCTTCGACATCTCGGTCGCCAAGTACATCGCCTCGAAGCTCGGCTTCGGCGAGGACAAGATCGAGTTCAAGGCGGTCCCCTCGGCCAACCGCGAGACCGCGATCCAGGGTGGGCAGATCGACTACTACGTCGGCACCTACTCGATCACGGACAAGCGCAAGGAGCAGGTCTCCTTCGCCGGCCCGTACTTCATCGCCGGCCAGGACCTGCTGGTGCGCAAGGACGACAACTCCATCACCGGCCCGGACACCCTGGACGGCAAGACCGTCTGCTCCGTCACCGGCTCCACGCCGCTGCAGCGCATCCGGGACGAGTACAAGGGCGCCAAGACGATCGAGTTCCAGAAGTACTCGCAGTGCGTCGACCAGATGCTGAGCGGACAGGTCGACGCGATCACGACCGACGACGCGATCCTGCTCGGCTACGCGGCGCAGCAGCCGGACGAGCTCAAGGTCGTCGGCAAGCCGTTCAGCGAGGAGAAGTACGGCGTCGGGCTGCCCAAGGACGACAAGGTCCTGCGCGACAAGGTGAACGACGTGATCGAGGAGATGGAGACCAGCGGGGAGTGGCAGCGCATCTACGACGCCACGCTCGGCCAGTCTGGCTCCACGGCCACGCCGCCGCCGCTCGAGCGCTACTGACGTAAGCCGACCCACGGGCGGGCCCACTTCCTTCAGGAAGTGGGCCCGCCCGCTGCCGCGAAGCGGGCTTCCCCGTAGGACGCTTCGCCCCTCGATTCGCGAGAGAGGAGTCGCCGGTGCTCGAGACCCTTACTGACAACTGGGACCTGTTCGTCGAGGCGTTCCGCACCACGGTCCTGCTCCTGATCGTGTCCGGCGCCATCTCGCTGGTCGCCGGGACGCTCTTGGGCGCGATGCGGGTCTCGCCGGTCCCCGCGCTGCGGACCGCCGGGACCGCGTACGTCACGCTGCTGCGCAACACCCCGCTCACGTTCGTCTTCTTCTTCGTCGCGTTCGGCTTCCCCCGGCTCGACATCCGCTTCAGCTACTTCGCCTTCGCGGTCGTTGCGCTCTCCGCCTACACCTCCGCCTTCGTCTGCGAGGCGGTGCGCTCAGGCATCAACACCGTTCACGTGGGCCAGGCCGAGGCCGCCCGTGCGATCGGCATGACGTTTGGTCAGACGCTCACGCAGGTCGTGCTGCCGCAGGCGCTCCGCGCCGCGGTCCCCCCGGTGATGAGCGTGATCATCGCCCTCGCGAAGAACACGACCATCGCCTCGGGCTTCGGCGTCATGGAGGCGGGCGCGATCGGGGCGACGCTCAACGAGCGCGGCTATCCCGCTTTCGACGCGATGATCTGGGTGGCCGTCGGCTTCGTGATCGTCGTGCTCCCGCTGTCACTGACGCAACGTCGGCTCGAGCGTGCGGTCGTGAGGTCCCGATGAGCACCGTCCTGTACGACGCGGCCGGGCCGAGGGCCCGCAACCGCTACCGCCTCTACGGGCTGCTCACCACGCTCGCCGTGGTGGCCGTGCTCGCCTACGTCGTCTGGAAGTTCTACGACACCGGGCAGTTCTCCGGCCGCAAGTGGTCGATCTTCCAGTACGAGCAGGTTCAACGGACCCTGCTCAGCGGGCTCGGCAACACGCTGAAGGCCGCAGCGACCGGTGCCGTGCTCGCCCTCGCCTTCGGGGTCCTCTTCGCCTTCGCCCGGCTGTCCGACCGGGCCTGGGTACGCGTGCCCGCCGGCCTCGTCGTCGAGCTCTTCCGCGCGCTGCCCGTGGTGGTCATGATCTTTCTGATCTACTACGGCACGCTCGCCAACGCCGGCTCCGCCTCGACCTTCTGGTCCGTCGTCATCGCCCTGACGATCTACAACGGCTCCGTGCTCGCTGAGGTCTTCCGGGCCGGCATCGCGGCGGTGCCGCGCGGGCAGTCCGAGGCGGCGTACGCGATCGGGCTGCGCAAGTCCCAGGTGCTGCGGATGATCCTGCTGCCGCAGGCGGTCCGCGCCATGCTGCCGGCGATCATCAGCCAGCTCGTCGTGCTGCTCAAGGACACCGCGCTGGGCTTCCTCATCACCTACCGGGAGCTGCTCACGGAGGCGCGGCAGCTGGCGAGCTACGGCGAGTTCGAGTTCCCGACCATCCCGGTCGCGATCGTTGTGGGCGCGATCTACATCGTGATCTGCCTGGCGCTGTCGCTCGTGGCGACGTGGCTCGAGCGGCGCAACCGGGAGCGTGGGCGGCGACGCACGGCCGACCGCAACGTGCAGATGGGGGCCGGGGAGCCGGACGCCGGCGCCTGACCCGCTTCGCGCTCCGCGACGCCCCCACGCCCGATCGGGCGTGGGGGCGTTGTCGTGGGCGGGCCGCCTGCGCGAGCCGGAGCCGGGCGCGCGTGCGTCCCCCGGCCACGGTCGACCCTTCGGGGACGTCGTTCAGCGCGGCCGGGGCACCGCGCCCTCGTGGCGGAGCGCCGTCGTCAGCGAGCGACCTCGGTGGAGCGGCTCTCCCGGACGACGACGACGCGGATCTGGCCCGGATAGGTCAGCTCGTCCTCGATCTGCTTGGCGATCTCCCGGGCGAGGATCTGGGCCTGGATGTCGTCGATCTTGTCCGGCAGGACCATGACCCGCAGCTCGCGGCCGGCCTGCATCGCGAAGACCTTGTCGACGCCGTCGCGGCTGGAGGCGATCTCCTCCAGCCGCTCCATGCGCTTGACGTAGGCGTCCAGCGGCTCGCGCCGCGCGCCCGGGCGCCCGCCGCTGACCGCATCGGCCGCCTGCACGAGCACGGCCTCGACCGTGCGCGGCTCGACCTCGTTGTGGTGGGCCTCGATGGCGTGGACGACGTCGGGGTCCTCGCCGTACTTGCGGGCCAGGTCCGCACCGACGAGCGCGTGGCTGCCCAGGCTCTCGTGGGTGAGCGCCTTGCCGATGTCGTGCAGGAAGGCCGACCGCCGCAGCAGCATCGGGTCCAGGCCGAGCTCGGCGGCCATCAGCCCGGCCAGGTGAGCGCTCTCCACGAGGTGCTTGAGGACGTTCTGCCCGTAGGACGTGCGGTAGTGCAGGCGCCCCAGCAGCGTGACGAGCTCGGGGTGCAGGTCGTGGATGCCGACCGAGACGACCGCGTCCTCGGCCGCACGCAGGCAACGGTCGTCCACCTCGCGCTGGGCCTTGTCGACCGACTCCTCGATGCGGTGCGGCTGGATGCGGCCGTCGAGCACCAGCGCCTCGAGCGCAGTGCGCGCCACCTCGCGGCGCACCGGGTCGAAGCTGGAGAGCAGCACGGCCTCTGGGGTGTCGTCGACGATGAGGTTGACACCCGTCGCGGCCTCGAAGGCCCTGATGTTGCGGCCCTCTCGGCCGATGATCCGGCCCTTCATGTCGTCGCTCGGCAGGTGCAGCACGGTGACCACGGCCTCGGCGGTCTGCTCGGTGGCCACCCGCTGGATCGCGGAGGTCACCACCTCGCGGGCGCGAGCCTCCCCCTCCTCCTGGGCCACGCGCTCGATCTCACGCACCCGGATGACGGCGTCCCGCTTGGCCCGCTGCTCGACCCCGGCGAGGATCTCCTGGCGGGCCTGCTCGGCGGTCAGCCCGGCGGCCCGCTCGAGGATGCGCATCCGCTCCTCCGCCACGTCGCGCAACGACTCCTCGCGGGCGGCCAGCTCCGCCTCGAGCGTGCGCAGCGCCTGCTCGCGGGACTCGATCGCGGTCACGGCCCGCTCGAGCCGCTCCTCGCGCTCGTCGAGCCGTTCGGCACGGCGCTCGAGGTCGTCGCGCTGGCGCCGCAGGTCCTCACGGGTCGTCCGGGCGTGCTCCTCGGTCGCCTCGCGGTCGCGGGCCGCGGCGACGGCTGCGGTCTCGGCCAGCGCGAGCTTGGCCGCGAGGTCGGCCTCCGCCCGGGCCCGGAGCCGGTCGGCCTCGGCCTGGGCGTCCGCGAGCAGGTGCGCCGCGCTGCGGTCGGCCGCCCGTCCGCGCAGGACGAGCACGGCCAGGGCGACCAGCGCGGCAAGGGTCAGCGCGGCGTAGACGCCGACCGCGAGGTCGCTGTCCGCCACAGCCCCTCCCCCGTCCTGGTGGCCCCGGCGGCCAGCGTGGAGGACCACCGTACGCCGGGTCACGGAAAGGTTGCGGTAGGACCGGCCGCGCCGCAGAGCGACGGCGAGGCCACGCGGCGCTGCGGCGGCAGGCAGCGGCGGTGCGCGGACGTACCGGTGGAGTCGGGACGAGGCGGCGTGGGCCCGCCGCAGCGAGCGCTCGGTCAGTCCTCGACGGCGGAGGGAGCGTCGTCGTCCGCCGGCTCGGCGCCCTCGGCCGCCAGCCCTTCGCGGGCGAACTGCAGAGCCGCTCCCGGCGCATGGCCCTTGCGAGCGAGCATCCCCGCGACCCGGCGCAGCCGGACCGCAGGGTCGAGGCCACGTGTGCCGGCGAGCTTGCGGGCGACCAGCCGGCGGACCGCCTGCTCGGAGGCAGTCGGGTCGAGGTCGTCGAGGGTGGCCGCGACGGTCTCGGCCGCGACGCCACGGGTGCGCAGCTCCTGCGCCAGCGCCCGCCGGCCCAGCCCCCGCCCGGCCGAGCGGCTCGCCACCCAGGACCGGGCGAAGGCGGCGTCGTCGATGTAGCCGAGCTCGGTGAACCGGTCGAGCACCGCCCGCCCAGCCTCCTCGGGGACGTCCCGCTTGGCGAGCGCGGCCTCGAGCTGGGCCCTGGTCCGCGGAGCGGCGGCCAGCTGATCGAGCACGATCTTGCGCGCGACGGCCAGCGGGTCGGCGGCAGGCCCCGCCGCTGCCGGGGAGTCGTGAGCCGGCTCCTGCTGGTGCCGGCCCCCGCCCCGACGGCGACGCTGGGACATGCGCGGCGTGGTCAGAAGTCGACCTCGGGCACCTCGGTCTCGGCGGGCGCGTCAACGCGCGGCCCGACGCCGAGCTTCTCCTTGATCTTCTTCTCGATCTCGTCGGCGAGGTCGGGGTTGTCCCGCAGGAACGCGCGTGCGTTTTCCTTGCCCTGGCCGAGCTGGTCGCCCTCGTAGGTGTACCAAGCGCCGGACTTGCGGACGAAGCCGTGCTCGACGCCCATGTCGATGAGGCCGCCCTCGCGGCTGATGCCGATGCCGTAGAGGATGTCGAACTCGGCCTGCTTGAACGGCGGGGCCATCTTGTTCTTGACGACCTTGACGCGGGTGCGGTTGCCGACCGGCTCGGCGCCGTCCTTCAGCGTCTCGATGCGGCGCACGTCCAGCCGGATCGAGGCGTAGAACTTGAGGGCCTTGCCACCGGTCGTCGTCTCCGGGCTGCCGAAGAAGACGCCGATCTTCTCGCGCAGCTGGTTGATGAAGATGGCCGTCGTGCCCGTCGAGTTGAGCGCGCCGGTGATCTTGCGCAGCGCCTGGCTCATGAGGCGGGCCTGCAGGCCGACGTGCGAGTCGCCCATCTCGCCCTCGATCTCGGCGCGCGGCACGAGGGCGGCGACCGAGTCGATGACGATGATGTCGAGCGCACCGGAGCGCACGAGCATGTCGGCGATCTCGAGCGCCTGCTCGCCGGTGTCCGGCTGGGACACCAGCAGCGCGTCCGTGTCCACGCCGAGCTTCTTCGCGTACTCCGGGTCGAGCGCGTGCTCGGCGTCGATGAACGCCGCGATGCCGCCGGCCCGCTGGGCGTTGGCCACGGCGTGCAGGGCGACGGTCGTCTTGCCCGAGGACTCCGGGCCGTAGACCTCGACGATGCGCCCACGGGGCAGGCCGCCGATGCCGAGCGCGACGTCGAGGCTGATGGCGCCGGTGGGGACGACCTCGACGGGAGCGCGCCCCTCCTCGCCCAGGCGCATGACCGAGCCCTTGCCGAACTGGCGCTCGATCTGGCCGAGCGCCGCGTCGAGTGCCTTGCCGCGGTCGGCGCCGCGGTCTGCTGCTGGTGCCATGGGGGTCCTCCCGGGTCGAGCCATCGTCTTAGCCACGTCTCCAGACGCTAGGGCCGACCACCGACAACGCAGGCGGAGCGAGCGCGAGCTGTGGACAGACCGTGCTCCGGCGCCCCGCTGTGGACGGCCGGCTGTGGGTGCCGGCCGCACGGCCGGACAAGCCGCGCCCGAGCGGGGTGCCCGAGCTGCGTCCAGTGAACCCGAACACGTGTTCGATCGCCACGCCGACACGCCGGGAGGCGCACCCGGCGCTCATGCGTCGCGGCGAGCCTGCGCGTGCGCATGCGCCTGCGCCTGGGCGCGGGCCACTCGCTCGAAGGCCGCGACCATGGGCCGCGGCTCGCCCTCGCGGTGCACGAGCTCCACCTCGCTGCGCACCCGGGTCCCGGGCAGGTCCAGGCAGCGCACCTCCGGCGACGCGATCGTCCGGACGCACTCCGGCGCGATCGTCACCCCGAGCCCGGCGCCCACGAGGCGCAGGATCGTCAGCCAGTGGGTCGCCTCGTGGGCGACCGCGGGCCGGAAGCCGTGCTCCTCGCAGATGCTCATCGGCTTCTCGTAGGCCCGCGGGCCGGCGCTGCGCGGCGGGGAGACGAACGGGTCGTCCCGCAGCTCGAGGACCGAGGCAGAGCTCCCGCCGGCCGCAGGGTGGGCCGCAGGCACCACCGCGACGAAGCGCTCGGTCAGCAGCGGTGAGGCCTCCAGCCCGGCCACCGGCTCCGCGTCGCGCACCACGCCCGCGTCGACGCTCCCGTCGAGCAGGCCCTCGACCACCCGGGATGTGAAGGACTCGTGCAGGCGCAGTTGGACGCCGGGGAACTCGTCGAGGTGCCGACGCAGGACGTCGGGCAGCAGCGTCATCATCACCGACCCCACGTATCCGACGTTCAGCACGCCGGCCTCCCCACGCCCGATGCTGCGCGCCTCGTGCACGTCGCGCGCAACGTTGTGCAGCGTCCGCCGGGCACGGTCGAGGAACGCCTCCCCGGCCGGCGTGAGCCGCACGGACCGCGAGGTGCGCGACAGCAGCGCGCACCCGACGGCCTCCTCCAGCTGGCGCACCGCCTGCGACAGCGGCGGCTGGGCCATGTGCAGACGCTGCGCCGCGCGCCCGAAGTGCAGCTCCTCCGCGACGGCGACGAAGTAGCGCAGGTGCCGCAGCTCCACATCCATAGCCACAGCCTCTCAGTCCAGACGAACGAGATCCTGGACGTGCAGTCCGAGGCGACGTGGAATGGAGCCATGGAGCTCACGATCCGCCCGCTGCAGACCCCGGAGGACGCACAGGCGTTCCGCACCCTCAACGAGGAATGGATCACCCGCTACTTCACGCTCGAGCCCGAGGACCGGCGCCAGCTCGACGACCCGTTCGGCGTGATCGTCGACCCGGGCGGCGAGATCCTCGTCGCCGAGATCGACGGCACGGTCGTGGGCTGCGTCGCCCTGCGCCCCACGGACGACGGCGTCTACGAGCTGTCGAAGATGGCGGTCTCCCCCGGCCTGCGCGGCCGGGGCATCGGGCGCGGCATCATCGCGGCGGCCATCGAACGGGCACGTGCCCTCGGGGCCACGTCGCTGTTCCTCGGCAGCTCGACGAAGCTCGCCCCGGCGGTGCACCTCTACGAGTCGTTCGGCTTCGCCCACGTGCCGGCGGACACGGTCCACATGCCGTACGCCCGGGCCGACGTCTTCATGCAGCTCCACCTCGACGGGGCGTCGGAGCGTGAGGAGGCTGCGGCCCAGGTCGGCTGACGCGTGCGCCGGACGCCGCCCCCGGGGTCGAAGCGCGTCGCTCGGGTCAGGCCGGGCCGAGCAGGTCCCACCGGTTCCCGCTCACATCCCGGAAGACGGCCACCCGCCCGTACGCCTCCGCCCGCGGAGCGGTGACGAACTCGACGCCCGCCGCGGTCATCCGGTCGTAGGCGGCGTCGAAGTCGTCGACGCGCAGGAAGAGGCCGCCCCTCCCGGAGAACTGCTCGCCCACCCCCGCGGCCTGGGCCGCGCCGTCCGCCGCGCGAGCAGGATGCCGGTCGCGGCGCCGGGCGGGCGTACGACGACCCAGCGCTTGGGGCGGCCGTCGTTCGTCGTCGCCGGCGAGTCCTCGGCCAGCTCGAAGCCGAGCACGCCGACGAAGAACGCGATCGCCTCGTCGTAGTCGTACACGAGCACGGCGACGAGCTCGAGGTGCACGCGCGCCTCAGCGCAGCCGCGGCGGGAGCCGCATCTCGGTGTGCACGACGCGCCACACGTCCTTGGCGTCCGTGCCCCGCTCCAGCGCCTCGTCGACGGTGCGCTGCCCGAGGCCGGCGAAGACGTGGTCGCGCGCGATCCAGCTCGCCTGCGCCGCCCCGAACGCCTCGACCATCCGTTCCCGGAACTCCGTCATCCGCACCCGTCCAGCATGCCCGGCCGCGCGGCGAGCGCGCACCGCCCGCGTCCGACGCCTCGTCCACAGGCTGCGCCGAGGGCGAAGCCGGAGCGCCTCCGCCTGTGCACGACGGGCCGATGTCGGTGCCGCGCGGCATGCTGACGGGGTGACCACGGAAGCGAGGCGCGGGTGAGCGCGAAGCAGGCGGCGGCCGAGTCGCCGGAGGACGTGCTCGGCCGGTTCTCCGCGGCCACGCGCTCGTGGTTCACGGGCGCCTTCGAGGCGCCCACGGCCGCCCAGGCCGGGGCCTGGGACGCGGTCAGCGGGGGCCAGGACGCGCTCGTGGTCGCACCCACCGGGTCCGGCAAGACCCTCGCGGCGTTCCTGTGGTCCCTGGACCGCATCGCGGCGTCCCCCGTCCCGGACGAGCCGCTCAAGCGGTGCCGGGTGCTCTACGTCTCGCCGCTCAAGGCGCTGGCGGTGGACGTCGAGCGCAACCTGCGCGCGCCGCTCACGGGCATCCGGCAGGCCGCCGTCCGGCTCGGGCTGCCGGAGCCGGACATCCGGGTGGGCGTGCGCTCCGGGGACACCCCGGCCGAGGAGCGCCGGGCCTTCGGCCGGCGCCCGCCCGACATCCTCATCACCACGCCCGAGTCGCTCTTCCTCATCCTGACCAGCCGGGCGCGCGAAGCCCTCGCCGGCGTCGAGAGCGTCATCGTCGACGAGGTGCACGCCGTCGCCGGCACGAAGCGCGGGGCCCACCTGGCCCTGTCGCTCGAGCGGCTCGACGCGATGCTCGAGCGCCCCGCGCAGCGGGTCGGCCTGTCCGCGACCGTCCGGCCGATCGAGGAGGTGGCCCGGTTCCTCGGCGGCCGCCGCACGCCCACGGTGGTGCGCCCGGCGAGCGCCAAGCAGATCGAGCTGGACGTCGTCGTGCCCGTCGAGGACATGGCCGACCTGTCCGAGACCGTGCAGGAGCACTCGGGGTCCGCTGCGGGCGCCGAGCGCAGGGCGTCGATCTGGCCGCACGTCGAGGAGCGGATCGTCGACCTCGTCCAGGCCCACCGCTCGACGATCGTCTTCGCGAACTCGCGCCGGCTCGCGGAGCGCCTCACGGCTCGGCTCAACGAGATCGCGTGGGAGCGGGCGTCCGGCGAGGACCTGCCCGCCTCGGGCGAGCTGCGGCCGGCCGAGGTCATGGCCAATGCGGGCGCCTCCCGCGGCGCGCCCGCCGGCACCGAGATCGCCCGGGCCCATCACGGGTCGGTGAGCCGCGAGCAGCGGGCGCTGACTGAGGAGGCGCTCAAGGAGGGGCGGCTGCCTGCCGTCGTCGCGACGAGCAGCCTCGAGCTCGGCATCGACATGGGCGCCGTCGACCTCGTCGTGCAGGTGGAGTCGCCGCCGTCGGTCGCCAGCGGCATGCAGCGGGTGGGGCGTGCGGGCCACCAGGTGGGCGCGGTCAGCAAGGGCGTGATCTTCCCGAAGTACCGCGGTGACCTGGTGCAGACGGCCGTCGTCGCCGAGCGCATGGGGGCCGGCGCCATCGAGGCGCTGCGCATCCCGCGCAACCCGCTCGACGTGCTCGCCCAGCAGATCGTCGCGATGTGCGCGCTCGACACGTGGCACGTCGGGGACCTGCTCGACCTCGTACGCCGTGCCGCACCCTTCGCCGAGCTGCCGGCGTCCGCGTTCGACGCCGTGCTGGACATGCTGTCCGGGCGCTATCCCAGCGACGAGTTCGCCGAGCTGCGCCCTCGCGTGGTCTGGGATCGGACGGCGGGGACCGTCGCCGGGCGGCCCGGCGCCCAGCGGCTCGCGGTCACGAGCGGCGGCACGATCCCGGACCGCGGGTTGTTCGGGGTCTTCCTCGCGGCCGGCGAGGGGCCGGCGCGCCGCGTGGGCGAGCTGGACGAGGAGATGGTCTACGAGTCGCGGGTCGGCGACGTGTTCACCCTGGGGTCCAGCAGCTGGCGCATCGAGGACATCACGCACGACCGGGTGCTCGTCTCCCCCGCCCCCGGCCAGCCCGGGCGGCTGCCCTTCTGGCACGGCGACTCGATCGGGCGCCCCCTCGAGCTGGGGCGTGGCATCGGGACCTTCATCCGCGAGGTGGGCCGGCTGGACGCCGAGGCCGCGCGCGCCCGGGTCGCGGCCGCCGGCCTGGACGAGCTCGCGGCCACGAATTTGCTCGCCTACCTCGAGGAGCAGCGCCAGGCCACGGGGCACGTGCCCGACGACCGCACGATCGTGGTCGAGCGGTTCCGCGACGAGCTCGGCGACTGGCGGGTCTGCATCCACTCCCCGTTCGGTGCGCAGGTGCACGCGCCGTGGGCGCTGGCCCTCGCCGCGCGGATGCGGGAGCGGCACGGGGTGGACGTGCAGGTCATGCACGCGGACGACGGCATCGTGCTGCGGCTGCCCGACATGGACGTGCTGCCGGGCAGCCTGCTCGACGACGAGAGCCTGTCGCGCAGCGCGCCGCCCGCCGGAGCGGAGGCGGCGGTCCTCGCGCCGGACGAGGTCGAGCCCGTCGTCACCGCGGAGGTCGGCGGGTCCGCCCTCTTCGCTGCGCGGTTCCGCGAGTGCGCCGCCCGGGCGCTGCTGCTCCCGCGCCGGGACCCGGGGCGGCGTACGCCGCTGTGGGCGCAGCGACAGCGCTCCGCGCAGCTGCTCTCCGTCGCCAGCCAGTACGGCTCGTTCCCGATCGTGCTCGAAGCGGTGCGCGAGTGCCTGCAGGACGTGTTCGACGTGCCCGGCCTGGTCGAGCTGATGCGCGGCATCGAGGCGCGCCAGATCCGCGTCGTCGAGGTCGAGACCCCGGCGCCCTCGCCCTTCGCACGGTCGCTGCTCTTCGGCTATGTGGCGCAGTACCTCTACGAAGGCGACTCCCCGCTCGCCGAGCGCAGGGCGCAGGCCCTCTCGCTCGACCAGTCCCTGCTCGCCGAGCTGCTCGGGGCCGCGGAGCTGCGCGAGCTGCTCGACGCCGACGTCGTGGACACCCTCGACCGTGAGCTGCAGCGGCTGACCGAGGACCGCCGGGCGCGCGACCTCGAAGGGACGGCCGACCTGCTCCGCCTGCTCGGCCCGCTGCAGACCGTCGAGGCCGCCGAGCGCGGCGTCGACCCCGCGTGGCTGGTGGAGCTGGAGGGTCGGCGCCGGGTCATCCGCGTCCGCATCGCGGGTGCCGAGCACTGGGCCGCGATCGAGGACGCCGGCCGATTGCGCGACGCCCTCGGCGCCCCGCTGCCCGTCGGGGTGCCCGAGGCCTTCCTCGAGCCGGTCCGCGACCCTCTGGGCGACCTCGTGGCCCGCTACGCCCGAACCCACGGCCCGTTCCCGGCGTCAGACGTCGCCGGCCGCTTCGGGCTCGGGCCCGCCGTGGTCGCCGACGCGCTGCGTCGGCTGGCCGCCGCGGGCAGGGTGCTCGAGGGCGAGTTCCGCCCCGGCGCCACCGGGACCGAGTGGGTCGACGCCGAGGTGCTGCGCACCCTGCGCCGGCGGTCGCTCGCCGCGCTGCGCAAGGAGGTCGAGCCGGTCCCCACCCGCGCTCTGGCCCGCTTCCTGCCGGCCTGGCAGAACATCGGCTCCCCGCTCCGGGGGGCGGACGGGCTGCTGACCGTCGTGGAGCAGTTGCAGGGGGCGGCGCTGCCCGCCTCGGCCCTGGAGACGCTGGTCCTGCCGGCCCGGGTCGCGGGCTACTCCCCCGCGCTGCTCGACGAGCTGTGCGCCAGTGGCGAGGTGCTGTGGTCGGGCGCCGGCTCGCTGCCCGGCGGGGACGGATGGGTCTCGCTGCACCTCGCGGACAACGCGCCGCTGACGCTCGCCCCCGTGCCCGACGAGGCAGCCTCGACGCCCGTGCACGAGGCTGTGCTGGACGCGCTGTCGCGCGGCGGCGGCTGGTTCTTCCGCCAGCTGTCCGACGCCGTCGGCTCGACCGACGATCCGGCCCTCGCCGCAGCGCTCTGGGACCTCGTGTGGGCCGGCGCGGTCACCAACGACACGCTCGCCCCGCTCCGCACGCTGCTCGGCGGCGGCGGCGGTGGTGCGCGCCGGGCCCGCAAGGCGCCGGCCCGCAGCCGCTACGGCCGGGCCCGTCCGGCGATGCCGACCCGCGGCGGCCCGCCGCAGACCGCAGGCCGCTGGTCCGTGCTGCCCGCGCGCGAGGCCGACCCGACCCGGCGGGCGACCGCGACGGCCGACCTGCTGCTCGAGCGCTACGGCGTCGTGGTGCGCGGGGCCGTGGCCGCCGAGCGGGCCGAGGGCGGGTTCGCCGCGGCTTACCGGGTGCTCTCCGCCTACGAGGAGGCCGGGCGCTGTCGTCGCGGCTACTTCGTCGAAGGACTGGGAGCGGCGCAGTTCGCGCTGCCCGGAGCGGTCGACCGTATGCGTGCGTTGCAGTCTGCGGCCGAGCGGCGGGAGGCGGGCGCGGCGGCGACCGGCTGGGGGGCGGTGGGCGTACGCCCCGGGCAGCCGGCGGCGGACGGCCCACAGGCGCTCGTCCTCGCGGCTGCCGACCCGGCCAACCCCTACGGCGGCGCGCTGGCGTGGCCCGACCGGCCCGGGGAGACCGCGGCCGGCCACAAGCCCGGCCGCAAGGCGGGCGCCCTGGTCGCGACCGTGGACGGCGAGCTGGTGCTCTATGTGGAGCGGGGCGGGCGCTCGCTGCTGACGTGGTCCGAGGACCCGGCCCTGCTGCAGCCCGCCGTCGACGCGCTCGCGCTCGCGGTGCGCGAGGGGGCGCTCGGCCGCATCACCGTCGAGCGCGCCGACGGGTCGGCCGTGCTCGGCGGGCCGCTCGTCGCAGCGCTGGAGTCCGCCGGCTTCGTCGCGACCCCGCGCGGCCTGCGGATCCGGGGCTAGGAGGCGCCGTGCCCGAGGGCGACACCGTCTGGCTCGCCGGGCGCCGGATGCACGACGCGCTGGCCGGGCGAGTCCTGACCCGCACCGACTTCCGCGTCCCCCAGCTCGCCACGGCCGACCTCTCCGGGCGGACCGTGACCGAGGTCGTCTCGCGGGGCAAGCACCTGCTGACGCGGATCGACGACGGGCAGACCCTGCACACCCACTTCCGCATGGACGGCAGCTGGCATCTCTACCGGCCGGGCGAGCGCTGGCGCGGCGGCCCTGCCTGGCAGGCCCGCGTGGTGCTGGAGAACGCCGAGTGGCAGGCCGTGGGCTACCGGATGCCGGTCGTCGAGCTCCTCGCGCCGGGCGACGAGGAGGAGGCCGTCGGGCACCTCGGGCCCGACCTGCTCGGCCCCGACTGGGACCGGGACGAGGCGCTGCGCCGGCTGCGCGCCCAGCCCGACCGCGAGATCGGCCAGGCCCTGCTCGACCAGCGCAACCTCGCCGGCATCGGCAACCTCTACAAGGCAGAAGCGCTCTTCCTGCAAGGGGTGTCCCCGTGGACGCGGGTCGAGGACGTGCCCGACCTGCCCGCGCTCGTCGAGCGCGCCCGCGTCCTGCTCGAGCGCAACAAGGCGCACCCCGAGCAGTCGACGACCGGGGAGTCGCGGCGCGGGCGCCAGCACTGGGTCTTCGAACGCTCCGGCCAGCCGTGCCGGCGCTGCGGCACGGCCGTGCTCCTCGCCGAGCAGGGCGACGCGCCCTACGCCCGGCTGACGTACTGGTGCCCCCGCTGCCAACCGGGCCCGGCGCCCGCCCCTATGCGGCGGGCGGACGTGGCCCGACCGGCGGGACGCACGCGCTACCGACCGTGACCGGTGGCCGACTGGCCGACTGGGCGGCTGGGCGGCCGAGCGCCGAGTTGCCCGGGTAGCCAGGTGGCCGGCAGGGAACGCTGCGGGCGCGTGGCAGAGTTGCCTGCTCGTGTCGACCCTTCGCATCTGCCCGAGCGCCACCGCTGACTCCTGCCGTGCCACTCCCGTTCGCGGCCGCCGGGCCGGGACGGAGGCCTGAGGGTGGCCTCCCCCGGCTTCCTGGACCGTCGGACGGCGGTCGCGGCCGTCGCAGGAGCGGTCGTGGCCGCGCTCGTCATCGCCCTCGCCGTCCTCCTGTGGCCAGGAGGCGACGACGACGAGACGGCTGCGCCACCCCCGGCGTCGAGCCCCGCACAGGTGCCGACCGAGGCGCCACCATCGGAGGAGCCGTCCGAGGAGTCGACGCCCGAGACGTCCGAGCCGCCGACGACGCCCGACGCGGGCGGGGGGACGTACGAGCTGCGGGCCGACGGCAGCGAACTCGACGGCGCGACGGTGGCCGCGCCGCTGACCGTCACGGTGCTGGACGAGGCGGTGGAGAGCGTGACCTGGACGCTGGACGGCTCGTACCTGGAGAAGGACTCCTCGCCGCCGTACGAGCTGACGCTCGACCCCGACCCCGGTGAGCACGAGCTGCGGGCGCGCGTGGAGTCCGGCGGCAACCGGTCCCGGCGCGAGGTCACCTTCACGGTGTCCGCGGACGGCACCTCGAGCACCGCGCCCGGCACCGGGAGCAGCGCGCCCGCGGCCGCGCCGAGCGCGCAGGCGAGCGTTCCTGCCGCGCCGAAGGCGAAGCGCGTGGTCGACGTGTCGACGGCGGACGAGCTGCGGGCCGCGCTCTCCTCGGTCCGTCCCGGAGACCGGATCGAGCTGGCCGACGGCACGTACGTCGGCGACCCGCAGTTCGAGGCGCCGGCCGCCGGCACGAAGGCCGCGCCCATCACGCTGCACGGCTCGCGCAAAGCGGTGCTGACGACCGGCTCCACGGACAACGGCGGCTACGGGCTCCACGTCACCGGGGACTACTGGCGGCTCGACGGCTTCACGGTGCGCACAGCGAAGAAGGGCATCGTGCTCGACGGCTCGGTCGGGTCGGTCCTCGTCGGGCTCGACGTGGGCCGCATCGGCCAGGAGGCGGTGCACTTCCGCTCCGGGTCGGCCAACGGCGTCATCGCGAACAGCGACGTGCACGACACGGGTCTGAAGTCGCCGCAGTTCGGTGAGGGCGTCTACGTCGGGTCGGCGAAGTCGAACTGGGGCGACTACGGCACCGACGGCGGCCCCGACCGCTCGGACGCCGTGCTGGTCCAGGGCAACCGCATCTGGAACACCCCGGCCGAGGGCGTCGACATCAAGGAGGGCACCCGCGGTGGGCGCGTCGTCGGCAACCGGTTCGAGCAGGCCGGCACGAGCGGCGAGAACTCGGCCGACTCCTGGATCGACATCAAGGGCAGCGACTGGCTCGTCGAGGGCAACACCGGCACCGGGACCTTGCTCGACGCCATCCAGACCCACGTGATCAACGGCGCGCCGGGCTCCGGGGAGAACAACACCTTCCGCGGCAACCGGGTGCTGGGTGGGGTCAAGGGGTACGTCGTGGCCGTCTCCCCCGAGCCGGGTGCGCACGGCAACGTGGTCGCCTGTGACAACGAGGCGGGGCCGGGTGGTGCCGGCGTCAGCAACATCGAGTGCCAGGGGTAGGCACGTCGGCGTCGGACGTTCCGCCCAGTGCGGCGACTGGTTGAGCGTTCCGCGCAGTGCGGCGATCGTCCGGGCGTCGTCGTCGAGGCGCGCGGCGTTGGCTGTCGTCGGCGCGGCAGTGGACGCCGCATGCCCGGCGGGCCAGCCGTCGGACACGTGAGCCGGGCCCCGCTGAGGCCCCAGTTTGCGGGTAACCCCCACGCCGGCAGGATCGCCTCGGCCGCGAGGTAGTGCGCGGCGTTCAGTGTCGTGTACGCGGCAGTGGACGCCGCATGCTGTTGGCCAGCTCGTTAGGCATGCGGTTCAGGCTCCGCCGAGACCCAGCGTCCGGCAACCTCACCAGTCGCCGCACCGCCACGGCCGCGAGGTAGCGCGCGGCATTCAGTGTCGTGTACGCGGCAGTGGACGCCGCGTGCCCCGCGGGCGAGCCCGTCGGGCGCGGGGATGCTCGTACGGCTGCTGGGCGTACGACGGATGCGGTCGACGCCAGGACTACGCGACGGCGCGCACGGCCCGGCACGAAGAGGCGCGACGGCGCCCACGGCTGCGCCGGGAAGAGGCGCGAGAAGCAGTGTGGCCACGGCCGGCAACCGCCGGCCGTGGCCACAGTTCGACGTTCAGCGGCCGAAGCCTCAGCCGCGTCGTGCGCTCAGGCCGCAACCTCGACGGCCACCCGGCCGTCGACGCCGCTTACGCCACCGGCGCGCCCCGCCGCTGGCTCCGGCGGCGGGATGACGGTGGACAGGGCGGACCGTGGGGGCAGCGCGGTCTCCCGCAGGGCAGCGTCGCGTACGGCGGCCTCCGCCTCGGCGAGGATGAGGCCGTCGCTGACTTCACGCAGGACCTCGGACATGGGCACGTCCAGCGCAGCGCAGATCGACGCCAGTAGCTCGGACGAAGCCTCCTTCTGGCCGCGCTCCACCTCGGACAGGTAGCCGAGGGAGACGCGGGCTGCAGCGGAGACCTCGCGCAGGGTGCGGCCCTGGTCCTGGCGCCGCGTCCGCAGCACGTCCCCGAGCAGGCGACGGAGAATAATCATCGCGGGGCTCTCCCTCCTGGGACGGTGATTACCCACCGTACCCGTACCGTTCCCTCTCCGCGACCGGCGAACGCCTCGGAGAGGCCGCGCGTTGTCCCGGACTCCAGCGGCCGGCTCGCGCGTGCGCTCGGACCGGTTCCGGATGTGTGGTGCAACGCTGTAATCAACCTAGCCGTTCCCGCAGCGATGCCAAGGCCGCGGCGACCGAGGACGCCCGGACGCCGTCACGCTCTGCGCGAAACTGCAGGGACTCCACACCCTGCACGCCCGGCCCGACGACCCCGACGTGGACCTCGCCGGCCGGCTTGCCCTCCGACGGCCCCGGGCCGGCGACGCCCGTGGTCGAGACTCCCCACTCGGCGCCCAGCAATGCACGGACGCCGTGCGCCATGGCGAGCGCCACATCCGGGTCGACCGCGCCGCGCTCGGCCAGCAGCGCCGCGTCGACGCCGAGCACGCTCGCCTTGACCGCCGTCGCGTACGCCACCACCCCGCCGCGGAGCACGGCCGACGAGCCCGGCACCGACGTGAGCGCCCCGGTGACCAGCCCGCCGGTCAGCGACTCGGCCACGGCGACGGTCTCCTCGCGCGCCGTGAGCCGGCGGACGACGGCGACCGGCAGCGGGACGTCGTCGACGATCGGCGAGAGCGCGGCCAGCGCGGCCCGGGCGTCGGCGACGACGGGCTCGAGCAGCGCCTCGGCCGCAGTGGTCGCCGCCGCCGCAGCCGTGAGCCTGACCTCCACCTCCGTCCGGCTCGCGAGGTACGCGACGCGCACCCCGGGCGGGAGAGCCGCCTCCAGCCCGGCGAGCGCCGCGCCGACCGCGGACTCGGGAGTCCGCGGCACGTGCAGCGCGCGGGTCACCAGGCCCGCAGCCGCCGGCAGGCCGGGGAGCACCGAGGCCTCGGCGATGGCGCGTACCTCCGACGGGACG
The DNA here is from genome assembly GCF_011250635.1 of Motilibacter deserti. Lineage (GTDB taxonomy): Bacteria > Actinomycetota > Actinomycetes > Motilibacterales > Motilibacteraceae > Motilibacter_A > Motilibacter_A deserti. The sequence goes on along the minus strand of NZ_JAANNP010000002.1, from coordinate 517,687 downwards.
CCCGGCAGGAGCACGACCTGCGCGGACCCCATCCGGGCGCGCAGCCCGGGCGCGGCGCCTGCGGGGTTGGGCAGCACCTCGGCGCCCTCGACGACGTCGGCCATGCGCAGGGCGCCGACGGGCGGCTCGGCCCCGCGCTCGGCGTAGCGCCGGCGCAGCACGTCCTCGACGGCCCGGTCCCGGACGACTCGGGTGCCGAGGACGGCGGCGAGCGCGTCCCGGGTGACGTCGTCGCTGGTCGCCCCGAGCCCGCCCGTGACGACGACGAGGCCGGCCCGGGCTGCCGCGCCCGTCAGCGCCTCGACGATGGCCGGCACGTCGTCGGGGACGACGGTGCTGCGCAGGACGGGTACGCCGTGCTCGGCCAGGCGAGCACCGAGCCAGGCCGCGTTCGCGTCGGCGACCCGCCCGGACAGCAGCTCGTCGCCGACGCAGACGACCTCGGCGTGCACGGGGTCAGCGGCCCGACGTGCGGCGCAGCCGGACGGCCCGGGCGACGTAGTCGACCCCGGTGACCAGCGTGACCGCCACGGCCGCGGCGAGCACGCCGCCGGCCAGCCAGGCCCACGCGCCGGGGTGCGGGAGGAGGTAGAGGCCGATGCCGACGCCCTGGAGCACGGTCTTGAGCTTGCCGCCCCGGCTGGCCGGGATGACTCCGTGCCGGATGACCCAGAGCCGCAGCAGGGTCACCCCGACCTCGCGCACCAGGATGACGACGGTGACGGCCCACCAGAGCTCGCCGAGCAGGGAGAGGCCGACGAGGGCCGCGCCGATCAGCGCCTTGTCGGCGATCGGGTCGACCAGCTTGCCGAAGTCGGTGACGATGCCCCACCGTCGGGCGATGTCGCCGTCGACGAAGTCGGTGATGGAGGCGATCGCGAAGACCACGCAGGCCGCTACGCGCGAGGCGGTGTCGTCCCCGCCGTCGCGCAGCAGGAGGTAGGCGAAGACCGGGACGAGCAGCAGGCGCAGGACGGTCAGCGCGTTGGGCAGGTTCCAGGAGCCGGGCGCGTCAGGGCGCGCCGCGCCGTGCGACGCGCCCGCGGCGAGCGGCCCGCCGAGGGGCTCGGTCCCGGACATCGGTGGCGTCAGGCCGGCCGGCCGGCCGCGCCCGCGGGCTGCGGCGAGGTGGACGACAGCGCCGGCTCGAGCGGCTCGGCGACGAGGTCGGCGCCCGCGGCGGCCACCACGCGCGCGATGACCAGCGAGCCGACCGGCGCGTCGCCGGTGAGGACGGTGAGGCCGTCGACGTCGGGGGCCTGGTGCTCGGCCGGGCCCTCCGGGCCGTCGTCGCCCGCCCGCTCGACAAGGACCTCGACCCGCTCCCCCACGCGGTCCTCGGCGCGCTGGGCGACGAGCTCCTCGACCAGCGTGGAGAAGCGCTCGAGCCGTTCGGCGACCTCCGGCTCGGGCAGCTTGCCGTCCAGCGTCGCGGCCTCGGTGCCCTCCTCGTCGCTGTAGCCGAAGACGCCCATGGCGTCGAGCCGGGCCTCGACGAGGAAGCGCTCGAGCTCGGCGAGGTCGGCGTCGGTCTCGCCGGGGAAGCCGACGATGAAGCTGGACCGGGCGCCCGCGAGCGGCGCGCGCTGACGGATCGCGGCGAGCAGCTCGAGGAAGCGGTCGGCGTCGCCGAACCGGCGCATGCGGCGCAGGAGCGGGCCGGACGCGTGCTGGAAGGACAGGTCGAAGTAGGCCGCGACCTTGTCGGTGTCGGCGATGACGTCGAGCAGGCCGGGGCGGACCTCCGCCGGCTGCAGGTAGCTCACCCGCACCCGGGCGATGCCGTCGACGGCGGCCAGCTGCGGGAGCAGCTTCTCCAGCGCGGTGAGGTCGCCGAGGTCCTTGCCGTAGGACGAGGAGTTCTCGCTCACGAGGACGAGCTCGCGGACGCCCTGCTCGGCCAGCCAGCGGGCCTCGGTGAGCACCTCCTGCGGCTGGCGGGAGACGTACGCGCCGCGGAAGGCCGGGATGGCGCAGAACGCGCACCGCCGGTCGCAGCCGGAGGCGAGCTTGAGCGGCGCGACCGGGCCGGAGCCGAGCCGGCGGCGCAGCACGCGCGGGCCGGACGCCGGCGCGAGGCCCGCAGGCAGGTCGGGCGCCCCGGAGGAGGCGGAGGCCGAGCCGGGCGCCGTGGCGCCGTGCCCGGGGACGGCGACCGTACGCGCCGCCGCGCCGCGCGCGACCGGGGAGATCGGGAGCAGCGCGCGCCGGTCGCGGGGGGCGTGCGCGACGTGCCGCTCGCCGGCGAGGATCCCGCGCAGCCGGGCGGAGACGTCGGCGTAGTCGTCGAACCCCAGCACGGCGTCGGCCTCGGGCAGGGCGGTGGCGAGCTGGTCGCCGTAACGCTCGGCCATGCAGCCGACGGCCACGACGGCCTGCGTGCGGCCCGAGCCCTTGAGGTCGGCTGCCTCGAGCAGCGCGTCGACGGAGTCCTTCTTCGCCGCCTCCACGAAGCCGCAGGTGTTGACGACCGCGACGTCGGCCTCGGCGGCGTCGTCCACGAGCCGCCACCCGTCGGCGGCGAGCCGGCCGGCCAGCTCCTCGGAGTCGACCTCGTTGCGGGCACAGCCGAGCGTGACCAGGGCGACCGAGCGCAGCGCAGCAGGCGCGGGCGCCGCCGCGTCGGGAAGAGAACTCACCGTCCCAGCCTAGGTGCTCGCCGGAGCGGCTCGACGGGACGGACCGGCTGCGTCACCGGCCCGGCGCACCGGCAGTGCCCGCCGTCACGGGTCCTCGGGGGTGAACTGCGCGCGGGCGATCTCGCCGCGCGCGCCGGGAGCGCCGATCTGCTTGCCGTTGACCGTGAGCGAGACCGCCCCGGCGTCGCCGACGAGCAGGCTCACCACCTCGGTGTCGGTGAACTGGCGCGAGCTGCCCTTGGCGACGATGCCCTCGAAGAGCCGCTTGCCCCCGGCGCCGGTCGCCCGCAGCCAGCACTGGCCCTCGGTGGCGGCGACGACCACGCGTACGCCCGCCTCGGGGTTGGCGGCGACCACCGGCGGCTTGCGGCTCGGGGTGGCCGACGGGGCGGCGCCCGTCGGGGTCGGTGTCGCGCCCGGGGAGGGCACGTCGGATACCGCGGCCGGGGCGGCGTTGCCGGTCGGCGCCGTGTCGCCGCCGTCACCACCGGGGCGAAGGACCGAGAAGCCGGCGTAGCCCACGACGACCACGAGCGAGGCGACGAGGACGTTGGACCAGTTGAGCCCGCGACGGCTCCGGCCGACGGCGGCGTCGAGGTCGACCACCTCGCTCGGGGGGCGCGGCGCGGACTCGACGCTGGCGATCTCGTCGTCGTACTGCCGGATCAGCGCTTCGGCGTCGGCCCCCACGGTGCGCGCGATGGTGCGCAGGTGGCCCCGGGCGTAGAAGTCGCCGCCGCAGTGGCTGAAGTCGTCGTGCTCGATGGCGGCGACCACGGTGCGCCGGATGCGGGTCCGGTCGGCCACCTGGTCGAGGCTGAGCCCGGCGGCCTGGCGGGCGGAGGTGAGCGTCTCGCCGATGGTCACGGCGTGTCCTCCGTCGTCTCGAGGGCGGCGTCCGGCGTCGCGGTGCTGGCGGTGCTGCGACGGGCCGGCTTAGGCAGGGCCGAGTCTACGGCCCTGCCCGACAACGGGGGATACGCCCGGCTGTGACGCGGAGTTCCCGGCTACTCCCCGCGCAGGGTGAACATCACGCCCTCGAGCTCGTCCGGCTTCACGAGCACGTCGCGGGCCTTGCTGCCCTCGCTGGGCCCGACGATGCCGCGGCTCTCCATGAGGTCCATCAGCCGCCCGGCCTTGGCGAAGCCGACGCGGAGCTTCCGCTGCAGCATCGACGTCGACCCGAACTGGGTGGTGACGACGAGCTCGACCGCCTGGACGAGCAGGTCCAGGTCGTCGCCGATGTCCTCGTCGATCTCCTTCTTCGCGGCCACGGCCGTGACGTCCTCGCGGTACGTCGGCTGCAGCTGGGTCTTGCAGTGCTCGACCACGGCCTCGACCTCGGCCTCGGTCACCCACGCGCCCTGGATGCGCATGGGCTTGCTGGCGCCCATGGGGAGGAAAAGGCCGTCACCCTGGCCGACGAGCTTCTCCGCGCCCGGCTGGTCGAGGATGACGCGGCTGTCGGCCAGGCTCGAGGTCGCGAACGCGAGCCGGCTCGGCACGTTGGCCTTGATGAGGCCGGTGACGACGTCGACCGACGGGCGCTGGGTCGCGAGGACGAGGTGGATGCCCGCGGCCCGGGCGAGCTGCGTGATGCGGACGATCGAGTCCTCGACGTCGCGCGGGGCGACCATCATGAGGTCGGCGAGCTCGTCGACGATCACCAGCAGATAGGGGTACGGGCGCAGCACGCGCTCGCTGCCCTCCGGCGGGCGCACCGTCCCCTCGCGGACGGCCTTGTTGAAGTCGTCGACGTGCCGGAAGCCGAACGCCGCCAGGTCGTCGTAGCGCATGTCCATCTCGCGCACGACCCACTGCAGCGCCTCGGCCGCCTTCTTGGGGTTGGTGATGATCGGCGTGACGAGGTGCGGGATGCCTTCGTACGCCGTCAGCTCGACCCGCTTGGGGTCCACGAGCACCATGCGGACCTCGTCCGGCGTGGACCGGAGCAGGATCGAGGTGATCATCGAGTTGACGAAGCTCGACTTGCCGGAGCCGGTGGCACCCGCGACGAGCAGGTGCGGCATCTTCGCCAGGTTCGCGACGACGAAGCCGCCCTCGACGTCCTTGCCAAGCCCCACGACCATCGGGTGCGGGGTCCCGGTGGCCGCCCGCGAGCGGATGACGTCGCCGAGCGCGACGATCTCCTTGTCGGTGTTCGGGATCTCGATGCCGATGGCCGACTTGCCCGGGATCGGGGAGAGGATCCGGACGTCGGCGCTCGCCACGGCGTACGCGATGTTCTTGGACAGCGCGGTGACCCGCTCGACCTTGACGCCCTGGCCGAGCTCGACCTCGTAGCGGGTGACCGTCGGGCCGCGGGTGTAGCCGGTGACGGCGGCGTCGATGTCGAACTGCTCCAGCACGCCGGTGAGGGACTCGACGACGGCGTCGCTGGCCGGCGTGCGGGCCTTGTGCACCGAGCCGGCGCGCAGCATGGTCGGCGCGGGCAGCTCGTAGGTCACGTCGCCGGACAGGAGCAGCTGCTCGACGCGCGGCGGCATGTCGGAGCTGCCGGGAATCTGCTCGAGGACCGTCGTGGGGGGCTCGAGGTCCACGGCGTCGACGGGCGTGGGCACCGCGAAGACGTCGGTCGCGTCGATGTCGCCGGACGGGGCGACGACCGGGCCGGCGCCGGGCCGCTCGGCCGGCTCCTCCCCCGGGCCGTCTGCGCCGGCGCGCTTGCGCCCCTTGCGCGGGGCCGGCGCCAGCCCCATCGCCTGCTCGGCGTCGAACACCTCGGTCTCGTCGTCGGCCGGCTGCGGGGCGGCGGGCCGTCGGCCGCGGCGGGCCGGCTCGGCGACCACGGGCGTGTCGTACGCCGGGTCGCCCTCGCGCGGCTCTCCCCCGCGGTCGCGGCGCCCACGCGAGCGCTCGGCGGGGACGGCCTCCCGGCGCAGCGCGGTGTCGCGCAGGCCGCGCAGCCGCTCGGGCACCGCGTTGACCGGCGTTGCCGTGACGACGAGCAGGCCGAAACCGACGACGAGCAACAGGAGCGGGACGGCCACCCAGACGCTCGCGGCGTCGACGAGCGGGCTGGACGCGAGCCAGCCGCCGTAGCCGCCGGCCCCGCGGATCGCCTCGGCCCCCTCGGGCGGCTGGGGCGTGCCGCGCGCGATGTGCAGCAGGCCGAGCGACCCGGCCGAGAGCGCGGCCCAGCCGACGGCGGCCCGCCCGAGCACGATCTCGCGATCGGGGTGGCGCAGCAGCCGGTAGGCCAGGAGGAGCAGCAGCGGCGGGACGAGGATGTCGGCGCGGCCGACGGCACCGGCGACGAGCCAGGTGGTGGCGTCCCCGAGTGCGCCGTCCACCCGCCACCAGGCGGCGGCGGCCGTGACCACCGCGAGCCCGATGACGGCCAGGCCGATGCCGTCACGGCGGTGGGCCGGGTCGAGGTCGCGGGCGCTGCGGCCGAAGGCGCGCACGGAGCCGCCGACCACGTGGGCGGTCCCGAGCCAGAGCCCGCGCAGCGCGATGCCGAGCGCCCGGACGAGCCGGGCCCCCATGCCGGGCTGGGTGCGGGCAGGTGCGGACGCCCGCGGACGGGACGCCCCGCCGCCGCGTCCGGATGCCGGCGCCCCTGTAGAGCGCGGACGGGTGCCCCCCGTCGTCCGAGTCGCCATGGGCGGAGGGTACCGCCCCTATCTCACCAGTCACATCCGTCACAACGGCGACACGCCTCGGTGGCGACCGTCAGCTGCCTGACAGAGCGGTATCTGCGCTGCCCGGCTCCGCTCTGTCTCCCTGGTGCCCGACCGCAGCGGCGCCGTCGTCGCCGGCCGCGCGCCGCCACCCGAGGAGAACTCATGAGCAGCACCGACACCCCGCCCTCCCCCGCCGCAGACGCGCGCGCCCTGCTGGCCCGGCTCGAAGGGCCGTACGCCGACCGCTCGCACCCCGCGCGGGCGTGCCGCGCGCTGTGCACGCCGTGGTGCCACGGCGCCTGACGCGACGGAAGGAGGAGCACCTGATGCGCATCCGCACGCTGGTCGGCGCCGTCGTCGGCGCCGCCACCGCTCTGACCACGCTCGTGGCGGCGCCCGGCACCTTTGGCGCCGCGGTCGCGCGCGCCGGGGTCGAGCCACCGGTCGCCACGGCGCTCGACGTCAGCCGGCCGGTGCACGTCTTCGCCCGGGCCGTCCCGGTGACCGAGACGCTCACGCTGCGGTTCAGCACCCCGGTGGACGGGTCGGTGACCGCGACGCTGCGCCCGCCGCGAGGCAGCGCGCTCCCGGTGCGGTTCGAGCTGGCCGACGAGTACGGCCTCGCCTGGCGGGCGAAGGCGGTCCTCCCGCCGACCGCCGCGCTGGGCACCTGGACGCTGGACGACATCCGGTGGGAGTACACCGACGACCGGGGCGCGGCCGTCGCCATCTCCGCGCCGGAGACCTCCGCCTTCACGCTGCGCCACGCCTCCACGGTCGAGATCGGGGTAGACCGCAAGCGGCTGCGCGCGGGGCGGACGCTGACGGTGTACGGCCGCGTCCTGTCGCTCTACGGCGACCCGGTCGCCAAGGCCCCGCTGGAGCTGCAGGGACGCGTCGGCTCGGGCGCGTGGGAGAAGCTGCGCGCCTACCGCACGACGAAGGACGGCTGGGTCGTGGCGAGGGGGCCGGCCGAAGGGTCGCTTCAGCTGCGCTGGCGGATGCCCGGGACGACGACAGTCGCGGCGTCCACGTCGCCGGTCGTGACGGTGTCGGTGTCGTAGCGCGACGCGGGGAGCTAGCCCAGCTCCTCGAGGGCGCGCCTCGCCTCGTCACGGACCAGCGGCTCCTCGTCCTGCGTCGCGCGCCACAGCGCGGAACGGACGTCGACGACGTCTCCGGCGACCTGCTCCCCGTCGAACGGCGCGAACAACGGCAGCACGGCGACCGCCTCCATCCGGCTCGAGGGGAACGCCGAGTCGAGGGACCGCAGCGTCCGCGCCCACCCCAGCGGGTCGCCCAGAGCGGCGAGGGCCCGCGCCGCCCGCATCGGGGCACCGGCGAAGTCCTCGCCCTCCAGCTCGGCGACGAGGACCTGACGGCCCCCGTCGGCGTCGCCCAGCCGGGCGAGCGCCGCCGCCGCCTCCACGCGGACCCGGGCCTCGGGGTCGAGAAGGGCCCGCCGCAGCGCGGGGACCGCGGACGGGTCGCCTCGGCCGCCGAGGAGGTACGCCGCTTCGGCGCGCACTCCGAGCGTCGTGTCCTCGAGCGCAGCGACCAGGCCCGGCGTGTCGACGCCCAGCCCTCGTCGGCCGAGCTCCCGGGCCGACGCCGCGGCGCGGGCGTGGCCCGGGTCGTCGCTCACGTCCACCCTTCCGTCGCCGCCCGGGAGCGCACCGCGTCCGCGCGCCCCTGGTACGCAGCCCGGCCGTCGGCGTACGCGCGGTTCTCCCCCGCCCCGCCCGTCCGGTCGTACCACGCCCATCCGTCGGCCTCGATGCGCTGGCGGGCGAGCTCGAGCAGCGCCGCAACCCGTCGCGAGGTCACGAAGTCGAACCACGAGACGTCGACGGTCTGGGTGTTGAGCCACGCACCGGCGGCCGGGAGGTAGAGCCGCGCCCGTGCGATGTCGTCGGCGGCATGGAACTGCTCGTGGCGCTCGGTGAGGTCCGCCGCCCAGTAGCTCGTGCGCGGCGGGCGCCCGGTGGCGTCGGGGGTCAGGTCGTCGGCCGCGGCGCGCCACGTCGTGGCGGTGACCGCGGGGTCGTTGGCGCCCGCGACGTTCGTGTTGCCGCCGGAGTTGGTGTTCCACGTCGTGTCCACCCCGACCTGCCCGCCAACGTGGATGACACCGCCCGCAGTCCTCCAGGTCGGGTTCCGGATCGAGTAGGTGACGTACTCGGCCCCGAAGGGGCTCACCGTCCCGGACCGCGTGGTGGTGGAGGCCATGGTGAGCGCCGACGCGACGGCGTCAGGCCGCGCGTGGCCCGGTCCGGAGAGCGCGGAGCCGGAGCCTTCGGCGAGCGTGAGCGAAGCGACGACCGGCAGCCGCCCGGCACCGGCGGCGTCCTCGGCTCCCTCCTCGGCCCCCTTGGCCTCGGCCTGCCCGACCACGTCCTCGACGGCGCCCTCGTGGACGCCCCGGTCGGGCTCGTCGCGGCCGGCACCGTCGTTCTTGTGCCTGTGGTTCTTGTGAGCGTCATTCGTGTGCCCGTCGCCTGCACCGGCGGCGAGCGCCGAGACGGCTCGGTTGCCCGCGGCCGCCTGCAGACGCATCACGTGGCCCACGACGCCGCCGGGGCGAGCCGGCCTGGCGGCGGGCCGACGGCCCTGCGCGAGATCCGCGTCTGGCTCACCCAACCGCCGGGTCTGCATGCTCGTACCTTGCTCCCGGGTCCGGGCCGGCACAAGGCTCCCGCGGGTCGCCGCCCAGGGTCCGCCCCTTCGGGCAGCCCCCGGCTGCGCGGGACGCGAAGGGCCGCCCACCGGCACGGCGGGCGGCCCTTCGCGGCGTGGAAAAGGCTCAGCCGGCGATCGTCGAGGCGTCGATGACGAACCGGTAGCGCACGTCGCTGGCGACGACCCGGTCGTACGCCTCGTCGATCCGGTCGGCCGAGATGACCTCGACCTCGGCGCCGATGCCGTGCTCGGCGCAGAAGTCGAGCATCTCCTGCGTCTCCCGGATGCCGCCGATCATCGAGCCGGCGAGGCTGCGCCGCCCGCCGATCAGGGCGAACGCCGGGACGGCGAGCGGCTCCTCGGGGGCTCCGACGTTGACGAGCGCGCCGTCGAGCTTCAGCAAGCCGAGGTAGGCACCCATGTCGACCGTCGCCGAGACCGTCGACACGATGAGGTCGAACGTGCCGGCGAGCGTCTCGAACGTGCCCTCGTCGCCCGTGGCGTAGTAGGCGTCGGCGCCGAGGCGCAGCCCGTCCTCCTGCTTCTTCAGCGACTGCGACAGCACGCTCACCTCGGCGCCCATGGCCTTCGCGATCTTGACGCCCATGTGCCCGAGCCCGCCGAGGCCGACGATCGCGACCTTCTTGCCGGGGCCGGCACCCCAGCGGTGCAGCGGCGAGTAGAGCGTGATGCCCGCGCAGAGCAGCGGGGCGGCGACGTCGAGCGAGATGCCCTCGGGGATCTTCAGCGCGAAGTCCTCGTCGACGACGATCTTCTCGCTGTAGCCGCCCTCGGTCGGCCGGCCGTCCTTGCCGATGGCGTTGTAGGTGCCGATGTTGCCCTTGACGCAGTACTGCTCCTCGCCGGCGAGGCACGGCTCGCACTCCCGGCACGAGTCGACCATGCAGCCCACGCCGGCGCGGTCACCGACCGCGAGCTTGGTGACCTCGGAGCCGACCGCCGAGACGACGCCGGCGATCTCGTGGCCCGGCGTCAGCGGGAACAGGGTGTGGCCCCACTCGCCGCGTGCGGTGTGGATGTCCGAGTGGCAGATGCCGGCGTACGCGATGTCGATCAGGACGTCCTTCGGGCCGAGGTCGCGGCGCTCGATGGTCGTCGCGACGAACGGGGCCCCGGCACTGGCGGTGGAGCGGGCGGCAACGGGAATCACAGGCAGGTCGTCCTTGGAGTCGGGGGGTGCGGGCCGCTGTGGCGGCCACGCCGAGTGCCAACCGGCGGCGGGCGCCGGCGCTTCCGTGACGCCGGTCACGGCTCGTGTCCGGCCGATCGCACCGTCGGCCCGGGAGCCGGTCCGGGACAAGGCCGGCCCGCCGCCGCACCCGGCATCGCTGCGGCATGCTGCGGTCCATGGACGAGTCCGGGGTGCTGCGCTGGGTCGGCGGATACGAGCAGGCCTGGCGCGCCGCGGACCTGGAGGCTGTCGGGCGGCTGTTCACCGAGGACGCGAGGTACCGCCGTTCGCCGTACGCCCCGGACGAGGTGGGGCACGCGGCGATCCGCGCCTTCTGGCTCGAGGACGACGACGAGGTCTTCACGATGACCGCGCGCGTCGTCGTGGTCAGCGGCGACGACGCGGTGGTCCGCCTGCAGGTGCGCTACGGCGACCCGGTCCGGCAGGAGTACCGCGACCTGTGGGTGCTGCACTTCGCGCCCGACGGGCGGGTCGACGACTTCGAGGAGTGGGCGTACTGGCCGGACAAGCCGTACGCCGCCGGCTCCGGCTGAGCGGTCAGACCTCGACGACGACGGGCACGATCATCGGGCGGCGGCGCAGCGACTCGTTGACCCACTTGCCGACGACGCGGCGTACGAACTGCTGCAGCTGGTAGGTGTCGTTGACGCCGTCCTGCGCGGCCTTGGCGAGGGCGTCCTCGATGCGCGGGCGCACCTGGTCGAAGACGGCGTCGTCCTGGACCACGCCCCGCGCGGAGATCTGCGGCCCGGCGACGATCTTGCCGCTGGCGGAGTCGACGGCGACGAACACCGAGATGAACCCCTCGTCGCGCAGGATCCGCCGGTCCTTCAGCGACGCCTCGGTCACGTCGCCGACGGTGGAGCCGTCGACGTAGACGTTGTGGCACGGCACGGCGCCGGTGATGCGGGCGACCCCGTCGACGAGGTCCACCACGACGCCGTCCTCGGCGAGCACGACCCGGTCGCTCGGGACGCCGGTGAGGACCGCCAGCTCGCCGTTGGCCCGCAGGTGCCGCCACTCCCCGTGCACGGGCATGACGTTGCGCGGCTTGACGATGTTGTAGACGTAGAGCAGCTCGCCCGCGGCGGCGTGGCCGGACGTGTGCACGAGCGCGTTGCCCTTGTGCACGACGTTGGCGCCCCAGCGGCTGAGGCCGTTGATGACGCGATAGACCGCGTTCTCGTTGCCCGGGATCAGGGAGGACGCGAGCAGGACGGTGTCGCCCTCGCTGATGCGGATCCAGTGGTCGCGGTTGGCGATGCGCGAGAGCGCCGACATCGGCTCGCCCTGGGACCCGGTGCAGACGAGGACGACCTGCTCGTCGGGCATGTCCTCCAACTGCTTGGTGTCGACCACGAGGCCGTCCGGCACCTTGAGGTAGCCGAGGTCGCGCGCGACCCCCATGTTCCGCACCATCGAGCGGCCGACGAAGGCGACCTTGCGCTTGTGCTTGGCCGCGGCGTCGAGCACCTGCTGCACGCGGTGCACGTGGGAGGCGAAGCAGGCCACGACGATGCGCCGCCGCGCGTTGGCGAAGACCCGGTCCACGACCGGCGCGATGTCGCGCTCCGGGGTCACGAAGCCCGGGACCTCGGCGTTGGTGGAGTCGCTGAGGATGAGGTCGACGCCCTCCTCCCCCAGCCGCGCGAGCGCGCGCAGGTCGGTGACGCGGCCGTCCAGCGGCAGCGGGTCGATCTTGAAGTCGCCGGTGTGGATCACCAGCCCGGCGGGTGTGCGGATCGCGACGGCCAGCGCGTCTGGGATCGAGTGGTTGACCGCGACGAACTCGCAGTCGAACGGGCCGATGCGCTCGCGCTGGCCCTCGCGCACGGTCAGGGAGTACGGCGTGATGCGGTGCTCGCGCAGCTTCGCCTCGACGAGGGCGAGCGTCAGCGGGGACCCGATCAGCGGGATGTCGGGCTTCTCGCGCAGCAGGTAGGGGACGGCCCCGATGTGGTCCTCGTGCCCGTGGGTCAGGACGATGCCGTCGACCTTGTCGAGCCGGTCCCGGATGAACTCGAAGTCCGGCAGGATCAGGTCCACGCCGGGCTGGGCGTCCTCGGGGAAGAGCACGCCGCAGTCGACGACGAGCAGCCGGCCGTCGTACTCGTAGACCGCCATGTTGCGGCCGATCTCGCCCAGCCCGCCGAGCGGGACGATGCGCAGCCCGCCCGCGGGCAGCGGCTCCGGAGGGCCGAGCTCGGGGTGCGGGTGGCTCATGCGGCGGCCCCGACGCCGGCGGCGGCGAGGTCCTCGCGCAGCTGGCGCACCTCGTCCTCGGTCGCGTCGGGCAGCGGCGGGCGGACCGGCCCGGCCGGCAGGCCCTGCAGCGCGAGCGCGGCCTTGGCGAGGATGACGCCCTGGGTGCGGAACATCCCGGTGAAGACCGGCAGCAGCCGCTGGTGCAGGGCGAGCGCACGGGCGGGATCGCCGGCGGCGTACGCGTCGATCATCTCGCGGGTCTCGCGGCCCACCACGTGGGTCACGACGCCGACCACGCCGACCGCCCCGACCGAGAGCAGCGGCAGCGTGAGCGCGTCGGTGCCGGAGTAGTAGGCGAGCGACGTGCGCGCGAGGACGGCGCTCGTGGCCGCCAGGTCGTCCTTGGCGTCCTTGACCGCGGCGATGCGCGGGTGCTCGGCGAGCCGGACGAGGGTCTCGGTCGCGATGGGCTGGCCGGTGCGCGCCGGGATGTCGTAGAGCATGACGGGCAGGCCGGTCGCATCGGCGACCGTGCGGAAGTGCGCGAGCAGCCCGGACTGCGGCGGCCGGGAGTAGTAGGGCGTGACGACGAGCAGCCCGTGGGCGCCGGCCTTCTCGGCCTCGCAGGCCAGCTCGCAGCTGTGCGCGGTGTCGTTGGTGCCCACGCCCGCGACCACGGTCGCCCGGTCGCCGACGGCCTCGACGACGGCGCGCACGAGCGCGTCCTTCTCCGCGTCGCTGGTGGTGGCCGACTCGCCGGTGGTGCCGTTCACGACGAGGCCGTCGTTGCCGGCCTCGACCAGGGCCTGCGCGAGGCGCTGGGCGCCGGGCAGGTCGAGCGCGCCGTCGGCGGTGAACGGGGTGACCATCGCGGTCAGGACCGTCCCGAACGGCCGGTCGGGCGATGTCGTCGAGGCCATGGCGCAACGGTACCGGGCAGCGCGGGCGCGGCCCCTCGACGCCTCGGCGGGACGCGCCGGGGCCCGAGGCGCGCTCCCCGGGCCGGGGCTTACCGCGTCCGCGTGTCCCCTGACCACCGGTGTGATGTGATTGCGGACGGTGACACCCGGTCAAACAGGCGGCCGACATGCCCAGGGGAAGCCTTCACGCGAGACGGGAGAGGCGTGGACCTCAGCACCTGGACGTCGGACCACGACGGGAAGCGCGCCATCGTCCGAGTGACGGGTGAGATCGACCTCGAGACCGGGCCCCGCCTGCGCGAGTACCTCACCGGCGAGCTCAACCAGCTCCCGGCGCCCTCCGGCGAGCTGCTGCTGGACCTGACCGCGGTGTCGTTCTGCGACTCGAGCGGGCTCCAGGCGCTGGTGGCGACCCTGCGCCGCGCCCGGCTGGTCGGCGTACGCCTCGTCCTGCGCGTCGTGCCCGGCAGCCGCTTCGCCCGCTTCCTGACACTGGCCGGGGTGAGCGAGCTGTTCGAGCTCGAGGACGGCACCGCCGAGGCCTGAGCCGCCGCCGAAGGGTCAGCCGGCCCGGGTGAGCAGGCAGAACTCGTTGCCCTCCGGGTCGCGCCAGACGCGCCACGGGCCCACGTCCGCCGGCACGTGCAGCGGGCCGGCCGGCTGCGCCCCCAGGACCGCGGCCCGGCGCCCGGCCGCCTCCACGTCGGGGACCGTGATGTCGAGGTGCAGCCGGTTCTTCGCCTCCTTGCGCTCGGGCACACGCTGGAACGACAGCGTCAGCCGCCCGCCCGGCAGCGGCTCGAGGTCGGCCCACTGCTCGTCGCTCTCCGTCACCGCGAGCCCGAGGAGCCCGCTCCAGAAGCGGCTCACCAGGCCGAGGTCGTTGCAGTCGACGACGAGGTTGCTGACCACCCCGTCGACGAGGGCCGGCGCCGCGCTCATGCCCGCGCCCCCGCCGCCGCGCGCAGGCAGACGACCTCCCCCGCCGTCGCGGGCGGTGCGGCCGCCCGCCCCGCTCGCCGCCACGCGCCCCGACGCAAGCCCCGACGCAGGCCCAGATGCGGGCCCCGCGCGCGGCTCGCTGTCGTCGGGCCGGCGGCGCGGGCGCGACGCTGTCCGGCAGCCTCGGCTCGCAGCCCCATGAGGTACGCCTGCGCGATGACGTAGTCCGCGTCCATGACTCCTCCTCGGTCGACTGTGTCACTGGTGTTCACGCTATGCCGGTTACATACCCGAGCGCAACCACCGAAACGCGTACGCTGGTGACATGAGTGACGCCGGGACCGGAGCGCCGCCGAGCGCCGCGCCGGAGCACGCCACGCTCGTGCGCGCCTTCGTGAACACGCTCGACGTCGACGAGGGCACCGACGCGCTGGCCGACGCTGCCGGGCTGAGCCGGTGGCTGGCGTCGAACGACCTGCTCGGGGCCGACGACGAGGTGGCCGACGACGACCTCGCCGTCGCGCGGGACGTCCGCGCGGGCCTGCGCGCCGCGCTCGTCGGCCACGGGGAGGCGGCGCACGGGCTCCTCGACCCCGCCGAGGCGACCCGCGCGGTGGCCGTCCTCGACGGCCTCGCCGCCCGGCTGCCCCTGCACGTGAGCTTCGCCGGGGGCACGCCCGACCTCGTCGCTGGCGGCGAAGGTGCCCGCGCCGCCCTGGCGCAGGTGCTCGTGGCGGCGGCCCGCAGCGGCGCGGACGGCTCGTGGGACCGGCTGAAGATCTGCCCGGACGACACCTGCGCCTGGGCCTTCTTCGACGAGTCGCGCAACCGGTCCCGCGCCTGGTGCGGCTCGGGGTGCGCCAACAAGAACAAGGTGCGCGCCTACCGCTCGCGCAAGCGGGCCGCCGACACGACGGCTCCGGCATGACGCTGCCCGCCGACCGGCGCCGCGCCGTGCTGCGCACCTCGTTGGGCGTGGGCGTCGCCACGGGGGCCTACGGCGTCTCCTTCGGCGCGCTCGCCACCGCCAGCGGCCTCGACGTGCTGCAGGCCTGCGCGCTCTCCCTGCTCGCGTTCAGCGGCGCCTCGCAGTTCGCCTTCGTGGGTGTCGTGAGCGGCGGCGGCCCGCTGCTGTCGGGCACGGCGACGTCGGTCCTGCTCGGCGCGCGCAACGGGTTCTACGGCCTGCGCATCGCCGAGATCCTGCGCGTGCGCGGTGCGCGCCGGCTCGCCGCCGCCCAGCTGACGATCGACGAGTCGACGGCCGTGGCGGTTGCGCAGCCAGAGGAGGCCGCCGCCCGGCTCGGCTTCTGGTCCACCGGGCTCTCGATCTACGTCCTGTGGAACCTCGCGACCCTCGTCGGCGCGCTCGGCGGCACCGCCATGGGCGACCCCGCGACGTGGGGGCTCGACGCCGCCGCGCCGGCCGCGTTCCTCGCCCTCGTCGCGCCGAGGCTGCAGGGGCGCCGGCCCGTCCTGGTCGCCGTCGTCGCCGCCGTGCTCGCCCTCGCGCTCGTCCCGGTGTCCCCCGCGGGCGTGCCCGTCATGGCCGGCGCCCTGCTCGCCGTCACCGGCGCCGTCCTCGTCCGTGCCTCCACGACGTCGGCGGGCGCATGAGCGTCTGGGGCGCCATCCTGCTCACCAGCGCGGGCGTCTACCTGCTCAAGCTCGCCGGCCTGCTCGTCCCGCCGCGAGCGCTCGAGCCGCCCCGCGTACGCCTCGCCGCAACGCTGCTGCCGGTCGCGCTGCTCGCCGCTCTGGTGGCGGTGCAGACGCTGTCCGACGGGCGCTCGCTCACGGTGGACGCCCGGCTCGCGGGGGTCGCGGCCGGCGGCCTCGCGCTGCTGCTGCGCGCGCCGTTCCTCGTCGTCGTCGCGGTCGCGGCGGGCACGGCGGCCCTGCTCCGCGCGATCGCGTGACGCTCCGCGCCCGCCCACCTCGACATTCCGGAAGTCGACGTCGCGCCCGCGCGCCCGCCCCTAGCGTGGACCGCCTGCCCAGCAGGAGGAGTGGCGAGGATGGCGGGCGAGGACGACCGGCCCGGACCGGAGCGGGCCGACGGAGCAGGGCCGGCCGACGGGGCGCGTGCGGCCGACGAGGCACTCCGCGTCGTCGCCCGCGCCGTGCCCGACCGGGTAGCCGTGGACGTGACCGGCGGGCAGTCGCCGGAGCGGACGACCTACGCCGAGCTCGACGCGCTCGTCGGCCGGCTCGCCCAGGCCCTCGTCGACGAGCTGGGCCCGGCTCCGCGCCCGGTCGCGGTGCGCCTGCAGGGACCGCTCGCGATCTGCGTGGTGACCCTCGGCCTCGAGCGCGCGGGGATGCCGGTCGTGCCGGTCGACCCGACCGCGCCCCTGGAGCGGGTCGAGACGATCCTCGCCGACGTCGACGCCCCCATCCTGCTGAGCGACGTCCCGGGCGACGCCGAGGCCGTGTCCCGCCGGGTCGAGGACCCGCTGGCTTTCGCTGCAGGCCCGCACCCCGGCGCCTGCTCCTCCCCCGCCCCCGCGCCGGACGCCTTGGCGGCGGTGATGTTCACGTCGGGGTCGACCGGGGTGCCGAAGGGCATCGTCGTGACGCAGGCGCAGCGGCAGGCGTTCGCCCGCTGGGTGGCGCGCTTCTGGCGGCTCCCGGACGGGGCCCGCGTCGGCATGCTCTCGGCCGGCACCGTCGGGTTCTACGAGGCGGTCGTCCGCGGGGTCGTCATGTGCGGCGGCACCCTGCACGCCTATCCCGTACGCCGCCTCGGGCTCGGCGGGCTCGTCCCCTGGCTGCTCGCCGAGCGGATACAGGCCGTCCCGATGGTCCCGACGCTGCTGCGCGCGCTCGTGCCGGCGCTGCCGCCGGGCCTGGTGCTGGCCGACCTCAAGGCGGTCGTCCTCGGGGCGGAGGCGCCGACCTGGGAGGACGTCCGGATGCTGCGGACGGTGCTCCCGCCGGACGCCACGGTCTACAACATGTACGGCACCACCGAGACCGGGACGGTCGCCGGTCTCGCGGTCCCCGGCGACGAGCCGCTCGGCGAAGGGCGGCTGCCCGCCGGCCGGGCGATCGACGGCTGCCGCATCGAGATCGTCGACGAGGACGGCGCCCCGCTGCCCGCCGGGGAGCGTGGCGAGGTCACGGTGGTCACCGCCTTCGGGGGCACGGGCTACTGGAACCGGCCCGAGCAGACACGCACGGTCTGGCGCCGGCGGCCGGACGGGACCGTCGCCTGCCGCACCGGTGACGCGGGCACGCTCGGCGCCGACGGCGTCCTGCAGTGCCACGGCCGCATGGACTCGGTCGTCAAGATCTCCGGCAACCGCGTGGACCTCGGCGAGATCGAGACGGCCCTGCAACAGCTCGACGGCGTCGCCGCGGCCGCGGCGGTCGGGCGCCCGGACGAGGCCGGCACCGTCCGGCTCGAGGCCTTCGTCGCCCCCACCGGCTCGACGCCGCTCGTGCCGCACGTGCTGCGGTCGCGGCTCGCGCGCCGGCTGCCGGCGTACATGCTGTCCGACACCGTGGTCGTGCTGCCCGAGCTTCCGCGGCTGCCCGGCGGCAAGGTCGACCGGCGCGGCCTGCCCGAGCGCAGCGCGGCCCGGATGCTCGAGCAGCCCGCCACGGCCGCCTCCACCGAGCTGGAGGCCGCGCTCGTCGCCATCTGGCAGGACGTGCTCGGGCTGCGCGAGGTCGGCGTCGACGACGACTTCTTCGACCTCGGCGGCGACTCGCTGCGCGCGGCACGGGCCTTCTCGCTGATGAAGCAGCGCCTCGGCTACGACCGGCCGATCTCGCTGCTGATCGAGGCCCCGACCGTGGCGGGGCTGGCCGACGTGCTGCGCAGCGGCGTGCAGGGCTGGGAGCCGCTGGTCCCCGTCCGGGTGGGGGGCGGCCGTCCGCCGCTGTTCCTCGTCCACGGCGGCGGCGGCAACGTGCTGTTCGCCCGCCGCCTCGCCGCCGGCCTTCCTGACGACCAGCCGGTCTACGCGTTCCAGGCGCCCACGCTCCACGGCGGCGCCTCGGACGAGCAGACGCTGGAGGAGCTGGCGGCGCGCTACGTGGCCGAGGCCCGGCGCTGCTTCCCGGACGGGCCCTACCTGCTGTTCGGCTACTCCCTCGGCGGCGTCATCGCGTACGAGATGGCCGTGCAGCTGCAGCAGGCCGGCGCGGCGGTCCGGCTGCTCGCCATGGGCGACTCGGACGCCCCGGCGGGCGCGCCGCCGGCGGCCGCGGTCCCGCTCGCCCGCCGGGCCGCCGACCGGCTCGGGGAGCTGCGCGCCCTCCCGCCGGCCCAGCGGCTGCGTCGCGTGGCCCGGCTGACCGGCAACCAGGCCCGCAACGTGCCGGTCGCGCTGCGCATGCGGAGCCTGCAGCGCCAGTGGCGCGAGCAGCTCGACGCCGTGGTCGACGGCTCGCCCGTCGACGTGGAGTTCCGCACCGCGTGGAGCATGCAGGAGAGCGGCCGGCTGGCGGCGGCGTACCGGCCGGCACGGCGGTTCGCCGGGTCGATCCTCATGGTCAGGGCGGCCGACTCCTCCTACCGCGACCCCGAGCAGGCGTGGGCGCCGTTCGTCACCGGGCAGGTGCGCGTGGCCTCTGTCGACGGGCGGCACGAGAACCTGCTGCAGGGGGCGCGCATCGACGAGGTCGCGCGGCTGCTGGCGGCGGAGCTGGAGAGCGCGGGCGCCGTACGCGGGTGACGTCAGTCCGCGCGCCGGCCCGCGTGGACCGCGATGGCGCGCCGCATGGTGCGCCGGGCCCGGGCCCGGTCCCCCGCGGAGTCGTAGGCGAGCGCGAGCCGGAACCACGTCCGCCAGTCCTCCGGAGCGGCCTTCGCCTCGTCCCGGCGCCGCGCGAACAGCTCGTCGGCGGCCGCGCGCTCCGGGCGCCCGCTGGGGCGGCGCGGCAGGTCGTCCACCGGCAGCCCGCCCTCGGCGCCGAGCTCCTGGCCGAGCGCCTCGACCGACCGGCCGAAGCGCAGCTCGGCGACCGTGAGCCAGACGCCCACGACGGGCAGCAGCAGCACCGCGACGCCGAGCACGACGGGGACGGGTCGGCCGTCGCCGATCAGGGTGACGCCGCGCCAGCCGATCAGGACGGCGTAGACGACGACCAGCGCGGCGAGCAGCAGCGCCGTCCGGCGGGCCTTCACGGCAGGTCGAGGTAGGCCTCGAGCCCGACGGTCAGCCCGGGCGTCTCGCGCACCCGCCGGACCGCCAGCAGCAGGCCGGGCATGAAGCCCTCCCGGTCGAGTGAGTCGTGGCGCAGCGTCAGCGTCTCCCCCGGCGAGCCGAGCAGGACCTCCTGGGACGCCACGAGCCCGCGCAGGCGTACGGCGTGGACCGGGACCCCCTCGACGGTGGCGCCGCGCGCGCCGTCGAGCGAGTCGACCGTGGCGTCGGGGGCTGCCGGCACCCCCGCCTCGGCCCGGGCGGCCGCGACGAGCTCGGCCGTACGCCGGGCCGTCCCGCTCGGGGCGTCGGCCTTGCCCGGGTGGTGCAGCTCGACGATCTCGACGGACTCGTAGAACCGCGCGGCCTGCGCCGCGAAGCGCATGAGGAGGACGGCGCCGACGCTGAAGTTCGGGACGACGAGCACGCAGACGCCGGGGGCGCCGGCCAGCCAGCCGCGTACCTCGTCCAGGCGCTCGGGGGTGAACCCGGAGGTGCCGGTGACGACGGAGACGCCCTGCTCGATGCACGAACGCAGGTTTGCCATCACCACGTCGGGCCGGGTGAGCTCGACGGCGACCTCCACGCCGGCACTCGCCAGCGTGCCGACGTCGTCCCCGCGTCCGAGCCGGGCCACGAGGTCGAGGCCGTCGGCGGCGTCGAGCGCGCGGCAGGCGGTCGAGCCCATGCGGCCCGACGCCCCGATCACGGCGACCTTGGTCATCTGGTCACGTTCCCCTTCGGCGGACGATGCGGCGACGACCCCGGACTCGGCCCCGCCGGACCGGCGTGGCCCGCACGCCGAGCCCCGGGATCGTCGTCGAACGAGCAGTGGCACCCCACGACGGCCGCCAGGCCGTTGCTAGGCGACCGCGGAGAACTCGCGGCCCTCGGCGAACGGCCCGACGACGGCGAGCGCCGGCGGTACAGAGAGCAGGTCCTGCGCCACGGCCTGCACGTCGTCCAGGGTCACGGCGGAGATCTGGGCCAGGACCGTGTCGATCCCGACCAGCTCGCCGTAGACGAGCTCGGCCTTGCCCAGCCGGCTCATCCGCGCGCCGGTGTCCTCGAGGCCGAGGACGAGCGCGCCGCGCAGCTGGCCCTGGCCGCGGACGAGCTCCTCGCGCGTGATGCCCTTCGTGGACACCAGCTCGAGCTGCTCACGGCAGACTGCCAGCACGTCGTCGACCTTCTTCGGCAGGCAGCCGGCGTAGACGCCGAAGGCGCCCGCGTCGGCGTACTGCGCGTTGTAGCTGTAGACCGAGTAGGCCATGCCGCGCTTCTCCCGGACCTCCTGGAAGAGGCGCGAGCTCATGCCGCCACCGAGCGCGGCGTTGAGGACCCCGAGGGCGAAGCGGCGGTCGTCGGTCCGGGCGACCCCGGGCACGCCGAGCACGAGGTTGGCCTGCTCGGTGCGCCGCTCCAGCACCCGGGTGCCACCGAGGCCGCGCGGGGCCTTGGTCGTGCCGAGGCGCGGCGGGGTGGGGACGCCGTCGCCGCCGAGCGCGCCCGCGGTGGTGAACGCGGCCTTGACCAGCCGGACGACCTTGGCGTGGTCGACGTTGCCCGCGACCGTGACGACCATCGCCTCGGGCCGGTAGCGCCGGCGGTAGTAGCCGTTGATCGCCGAGCGCGAGAGCGCCGACACCGACTCGACCGTCCCGGTCACCGGACGGCCGAGCGGCGCATTGCCGAAGAGCGCTTCGCTGAAGAGCTCGTGCACCGCGTCGGTCGGGTCGTCGTCGTGCATCGCGATCTCTTCGAGGATCACGCCGCGCTCCTGCTCGACGTCGGCCGTGCTGACGGTCGACGACGTCACGAGGTCGCACACCACGTCGATGGCCAACGGCAGGTCCTCGTCGAGGACCCGCGCGTAGTAGCAGGTGTATTCCTTCGTGGTGAAGGCGTTCATCTCGCCGCCGACCGCGTCGATCGTCGCCGAGATGTCCAACGCAGAGCGCCGCTTCGTGCCCTTGAACAGCAGGTGCTCGAGGTAGTGCGACGCGCCCGCGAGGGACGGGGCCTCGTCGCGGGAGCCGACGCCGATCCAGATGCCGATGGCGGCGGAGCGCACGCCGGGGACGGCCTCGGTCACGACGCGCAGACCGCCCGGGAGGACGGTGCGGCGGACAGTGCCGCCGCCCCCGTCCTCCCGGGCGAGAGTGCGCGTGGTGCCGGCCCGCTGGTCGCGAAGCCGGGCCCCCACGTCAGGCGTCGGCCGGCTCAGCGGCAGCCTCGGACGACGGAGCGTCGGCGGCAGCCTCCGCCTCGTCGACGACCGGGACGAGCGACAGCTTGCCGCGCGGGTCGATCTCGGCGATCTCGACCTGGACCTTCTGCCCGATCTTGACGACGTCCTCGACGTTGTCGACCCGCTTGCCGCCGGCCAGCTTGCGCAGCTGGGAGACGTGGAGCAAGCCGTCGCGGCCGGGGACGAGCGACACGAACGCGCCGAACGTCGTGGTCTTGACGACCGTGCCGAGGTAGCGCTCGCCGACCTCGGGCATCGTCGGGTTGGCGATGCCGTTGATCGTCTGGCGGGCCGCCTCGGCGGACGGGCCGTCGACGGCGCCGATGTAGATCGTGCCGTCGTCCTCGATCGTGATCTCGGCGCCGGTCTCGTCCTGGATCTGGTTGATCATCTTGCCCTTCGGGCCGATGACCTCGCCGATCTTGTCCACCGGGATCTTGACGGTGATGATGCGCGGCGCGAACGGCGACATCTCGTCCGGGACGTCGATGGCCTCGTTCATCACGTCGAGGATGTGCAGCCGGGCCTCGCGGGCCTGGGTCAGCGCACCCGCGAGCACCGAGGCGGGGATGCCGTCGAGCTTGGTGTCGAGCTGGATCGCCGTCACGAACTCCTTGGTGCCGGCCACCTTGAAGTCCATGTCGCCGAACGCGTCCTCGGCGCCGAGGATGTCGGTGAGGGCGGCGTACTCCGTCTTGCCGTCCACCTCGTCCGAGACCAGGCCCATCGCGATGCCCGCGACCGGCGCCTTGAGCGGCACGCCGGCGTTGAGCAGCGACATCGTCGAGGCGCAGACCGAGCCCATCGACGTCGAGCCGTTGGAGCCGAGCGCCTCGGACACCTGGCGGATCGCGTAGGGGAACTCCTCACGCGTCGGCAGCACCGGCACGAGCGCCCGCTCGGCGAGCGCGCCGTGGCCGATCTCGCGGCGCTTCGGCGAGCCCACGCGGCCGGTCTCACCGGTGCTGTAGGGCGGGAAGTTGTAGTTGTGCATGTAGCGCTTGCGCGTCTCCGGGGAGAGCGTGTCGAGCTGCTGCTCCATGCGGAGCATGTTGAGCGTCGTGACGCCGAGGATCTGGGTCTCGCCGCGCTCGAACAGCGCCGAGCCGTGCACCCGCGGGAGGACCTCGACCTCGGCGGCCAGCTGCCGGATGTCGGCGAGGCCGCGGCCGTCGATGCGGACCTTGTCGCGCAGGATGCGCTGGCGCACGAGCTTCTTCGTCAGCGAGCGGTAGGCCCCGGAGAGCTCCTTCTCGCGGCCGGCGAACTGCTCGCCCAGGCGCTCGGTGACCAGGCCCTTGACGCGGTCGAGCTCGGCCTCGCGCTCCTGCTTGCCCGCGATCGTCAGCGCCGCGGAGAGCTCGGCCGTGACGGCGCCCTCGACGGCCTCGAAGGCGTCGGGCTGGTAGTCCGGGTAGAGCGGGAACTCGCGGGTCTCCTTGGCGGCCTTGGCGGCGACCTCGGACTGCGCCTCGCAGAGCGTGCGGATGAAGGGCTTCGCGGCCTCGAGGCCCTCGGCGACGACCTCCTCGGTCGGAGCGCCCTGGCCCTCCTCCTTGACCAGGCGCCAGGCCTGGTCGGTGGCCTCGGCCTCGACCATCATGATCGCGACGTCATCGCCCACGACGCGGCCGGCGACGACCATGTCGAACACGGCGCCCGCGAGCTGCTCGTGCGTCGGGAACGCGACCCACTGGCCCTCGATGAGGGCGACGCGGGTGGCGCCGATCGGGCCGCTGAAGGGCAGCCCGGCCAGCTGGGTGGACAGCGACGCGGCGTTGATCGCGACGACGTCGTAGAGGTCGTTCGGGTTGAGCGCCATGACCGTGACGACGACCTGGATCTCGTTGCGCAGGCCCTTGACGAAGGACGGGCGCAGCGGGCGGTCGATGAGGCGGCAGGTGAGGATCGCGTCCTCGCTCGGGCGGCCCTCGCGACGGAAGAACGAGCCGGGGATGCGGCCCGCGGCGTACATCCGCTCCTCGACGTCGACCGTCAGGGGGAAGAAGTCGAACTGCTCCTTCGGGCTCTTCGACGCGGTGGTCGCCGAGAGGAGCATCGTCTCCTCGTCGAGGTACGCGACGGCGGAGCCGGCGGCCTGGCGCGCGAGGCGCCCGGTCTCGAAGCGGACGGTGCGCTTGCCGAAGCGGCCGTTGTCGATGACGGCGCTGGCCGTCGTGATGTCGGAACCCTCCACGGGTCCTCCTGATCTGTGCTGGGAGCAGGAGGCACGGCCGGAGGCCTGGAGCCGGTCTTCGAGAGAAGCGCCCGGAGCGGTCCCGCTCCGAGAGCCACTACCGAGGACCGACGTCGACGTCCTCGTCGTGCTTCCCGCCCGGTGGCTGGGCTGTCGAACTGCT
This sequence comes from Motilibacter deserti, assembly GCF_011250635.1. GTDB lineage: Bacteria > Actinomycetota > Actinomycetes > Motilibacterales > Motilibacteraceae > Motilibacter_A > Motilibacter_A deserti. Next base: position 493,675 of record NZ_JAANNP010000002.1, on the reverse strand, counting down.
GATGCCCGCGGGGGCCGTGCCCGATCTGGCGAGCCCTGTCGGCCTGCCGGCCGGGGCCGGCCCCGCGAAGCAGCGAGGGGAGCGGCCGGTGGCCACTCCCCTCGGGCCGCTATCGGCGCAGGCCGAGCCGCTCGATGAGCGAGCGGTAGCGGTTGATGTCCTTCTTGGCGAGGTACTGCAGCAGCCGGCGGCGGCGGCCGACGAGCAGCAGCAGCCCGCGACGGCTGTGGTGGTCGTGCTTGTGGGTCTTGAGGTGCTCGGTGAGGTCGCGGATGCGCTGGCTGAGCAGCGCGACCTGCGCCTCGGGCGACCCGGTGTCACCCGGCGTCACGGAGTACTCGTCGAGGATCTTCTTCTTGGTCGCTGCGTCGAGGGACACAGGGCTCCTTCCGGGGGGTCGCTGCGCGGTGCCCCGGGCTGTCCCACGAGGCGCTCTCTGTCCGCGGCCGGTTCACACGGCACTCCCGAGGCTACCAGCCGGTGACGGTGCGTCCTCCCACGCGGACCGCGCTGCAAGCGGCTGGCAACGGGCCCCGACCCGAGCAGGCCGCACCGCTCAGCGCAGCAGCGTGCGCACCTGCTCCACGTCGCGGTCCATCTGGGCGACGAGCTCGTCCACCCCGGCGAACTTCTCGGTGTCGCGGACCCGGGCGACGAAGTCGAGCGCCACGTGCTCGTCGTAGAGGTCGAGGTCGGTGCGGTCGAGGACGTAGGCCTCCACCCGCCGGCGCTCTCCGCCGAACGTCGGGTTGGTGCCGATCGAGATCGCGGCCGGGAGCCGGGTCTCCCCTGCCGACGAGACGTTGTGCGGCGTGCCGCGGACGAGCCAGCCGGCGTAGACGCCGTCGGCCGGGACGACCGTGCGTGCCGGGACGTCGAGGTTCGCGGTCGGGTAGCCCAGCTCGCGGCCGCGGGCGTCCCCGTGCACGACGACGCCCTCGACGCGGTGCGGCCGGCCCAGGGCGCGGGCGGCCGCCTCCACCTCCCCCAGTGCGACCCGGTCGCGGACGAACGTGGATGACCAGCGGTGCCCGGCCTCCTCGACGAGCCCGACGGGGTGGACGGCGAACCCGCGGGTCGCGCCGAGCTCGGCGAGCAGGCGTACGTCGCCCGCGGCCCGGTGGCCGAAGCGGAAGTCCTCCCCGACGACGACGTCGGCCGCGTGCAGGGCTTGCGCGAGCACCTTGTCCACGAACGTCTCCGGCGACCACGAGGCCAGCTCGGCGTCGAAGTGCAGCACGCAGACGGCGTCGACGCCGAGGTCGCCGAGGAGCGCGGCGCGGTGGGCGACCGTGGTGAGCGCCTTGGGGGCCGCCGCGGGGCGCAGCACCTCCAGCGGGTGCGGGTCGAAGGTCACCACGACCGCGGGCACGTGCGTCGCGCGGCTGCGCGCGACCGCCCGGCCGATGACGGCGCGGTGGCCGCGGTGGACTCCGTCGAACACGCCGATGGACACGATCGAGGGGCCCCAGTCGGAGGGGATCGCTCCGAGCCCTTGCCAGACCTGCACGCCGTGCAGCCTGCCAGACGGCCGGCAGGCGGCCCGGGCCCGGCGCACGCAGGCCGGTCCCGGTGGTGGCGCCGCGCCGGCCGTGGACAGGCCGGGGCTCAGCCGGGCTTCCGGCCGTACCCCGGCCGGGCGCGGGCCGGGCTCACGTCTGGCTCACGCCGCGGCGAACACGGCGAGCGGCTTCGCGCGCCCGCCCCGCTCCTCCACGAGCGCGACGAAGGTGCCGTCCGGCCCGAACACCGCGACCGGGCCTGGCGCCTGCCCGAGCGCGGGCAGCAGCCCCCCGTGCGCGAGCCGCGCCGCGTCGGCGGCATCGACGTCACGGCGCGGGAACGCGCGGTCCGCGGCCGCCTCCATCGCGAGCACGTCGACCGACCCCTCGAGCTGCTCGAGCGTGCGCGCGTCCTGCAGCGTCCACGGGCCGACCCGGGTGCGCCGCAGCATCGTCAGGTGGCCGCCGACCCCGAGCGCGCGGCCGAGGTCACGGGCGAGCGCGCGGACGTACGTCCCGCTGGTGCAGACCACCTCGACGTCCACGTCGAGCAGCGTGCCGTCCTCGCTGGGCCGGCGCTCCCCGACGGTGAACTGCGAGACCGTGACGGGCCGCGCCGCGAGCTGCACGTCCTCGCCCGCGCGGGCCATCGCGTACGCCCGTTTGCCGTTGACCTTGATGGCGCTGACCGAGCTGGGCACCTGCTCGATGTCGCCGGTCAGCGCCGCAACCGCCGCGTGCAGCGCCTCGTCGGCCACGTCGCCGGCCGGCGCGCCCCCGAGCGGCTCGCCCTCGGCGTCGTCCGTCGTCATGGCCTGCCCCAGCCGCACGGTGGCGGAGTACGCCTTGTCGGCCCCCGCGAGGTGGCCGAGCAGCCGGGTGGCTCGCCCGACGCCGAGGACGAGGACGCCAGTGGCCATCGGGTCGAGGGTCCCGGCGTGGCCGACCCGGCGTGTGCGCGCCAGCCGGCGCATGCGGCCGACGACGTCGTGCGACGTCCAGCCCCCCGGCTTGTCGACGACGACGATGCCCTCGGGCGCGCTCTCGCTCACCCGTCCATTGTCCGGGCGGGGCCCGCCACCGTCGTCGTCAGGCCGGGCTGCCGTCAGGGCGAGTCGACCTTCCCGCCGCGGCTGGCGCGGACGAGGATGCCGCCGCCGCCGCTGCTGAGCCCGAAGTTGTAGACCCAGTCGGTGAGGGTCTTGAGCCGGTTGCGGAAGCCGACCAGGTAGACGATGTGCACGCCCGCCCACAGCGCCCAGGCGGGGAAGCCCTTCGTCTTGAAGCTCTTGCCCGCGCGCCCGGGGATCGGCAGCTCCGCGACGGCGTCGCCCTTGGCGATCACGGCCAGGATGCCCTTGTCGAAGTACTCGAACGGCTCGGCGGGCTGGCCCTGGATTAGGCGGGCGATCTGCTTGCCGGTGTGCTTGCCCTGCTGGATCGCGTTGGGGGCGACCAGCGGGAACGGCCGGGCGCCCTCGGGCCGCTTCGGGGAGGCGATGTCACCGATCGCGAAGACGTTGTCGCGCCCGGGCAGGCGCAGGTCCGGCTCGACGACGACCGAGCCGCCACGCCCGAGCTCGAGCCCCAGCGCGCGGCCGAGCGGGCTGGCCTGCACGCCGGCGCCCCACACCACGGTGTGGGTGTCGATGCGCTGTCCGTCGCTGAGCTCGACGCCCTTCTCGTCCGCGGACTTGACCGAGGTGTTGAGCAGGATCTCGACGCCGCGCTTGCGCAGGTCCTTCAGCGTCTGCTCGCCGGACTGCTCGCTGAACGTGTTGAGCAGCCGCGGCATCATCTCCACGAGCACGACCCGCAGGTCGACCTCGCCGCCGATGTGGTGGCAGCTCATCTCCGCCAGCGACCCTGCGGTCTCGACCCCGGTGGGCCCGCCGCCGACCACCACGACGGTCTCGTGGGAGCGGTCCGAGCTGTTGTCCCGCGCGGCCAGCTCGATCTCCTCGAGCAGGTGCAGGCGGAGCCGGACCGCGTCGCTCATCGTGTAGAGCGGGTAGGAGTGCTCGGCCATCCCCGGGATGCCGAAGAAGTTGGTCGTGGCGCCCGCCGAGATGACGAGGTAGTCGTAGGGCACCGTCGAGCCGTCCTTGAGCTCGACGGTCTGCCCGTCCCAGTCCACGGCGATCGCCTCGCCGACGCGCACCTTGACGTTCTTCTGCCGCCGGAAGACCGTCCGGAGCGTGGCCCCGACCTGCTCGGGCGGCAGGTAGGACGTCGCCACCTGGTAGAGCAGCGGCTGGAACGTGTGGAAGTTGTTCCGGTCGATGATCGTGATGTCGACCGGGGCCCCGCGCAGCTCGTGGATCGCGTTGATGCCGGCGAACCCGGCACCGATGACGACGACGCGCGGTCGCCCGGAGGCGGAGGACGGGAAGGCAGAGGTCACGTCGGTTCGACTCCCCGATTGCTCGGTGGTTGTAACTCGCCGGTCGCGACCAGGCTGCCCTACTCCTGTTTCGGCGGTGTCGCCGGTGCCAGCATGGCCTCCGCCCAGCGTGCGTTCTCCCCGGCCGTCAGCTGGGCCAGGAAGGCCTGCTGCCGTCCCTCGCTGCCCGCACCGGGCCTCAGGTATGGCGATGCGGGGGCCACGCCCTGCCTTGAGAGGATCGGCGCATGGCTTGGGTATGGCTCGCGTTCACGCTGCTCTGGCTGGTCGCGGCCGTGGTCCTCGTCCGCACGCTCGAGGTGGCCGGCTGGATCCGCGTCGCGGTGGTGGCGAGCGCGGCGTGCGGCTGCCTCGGGGCGGTGCTCATCCTCGTCGACAGCGGCTCGTGACGCACGGCGCCTGAGGGACGCAGCGCAGGCCCGCGCAGCACGGGGCGAGGCTCCGGTGCTCCCGCTGGGCCCCTGCCGTCGCGGTCAGCTCGCGGCCGACGCCTCGAGCGCCCGCCGCACCTGGGCGAGCACCTCGTGCGCCTCGCCCGCCGCCGACAGCCCGGCCGCGGCGCGGTGCCCGCCGCCACCGAGCGAGACCGCGGCCCGGGCCACGTCGACCGCCCCCTTGGACCGGAGCGAGACGCGCCAGCGGCCGGGCTCGCCCTCGTAGACGACGCAGGCGACGTCGGCCTCCTCGGCCCGGCGCACCACGTCGAGCACCGGGTGCACCTCGTCCACCGACAGGCCCGACGGCCGGCGAGCGTCCGCGGGCACCACGGCGGTGACGAGCCCGGCGCCGCCGAGCGCGGCCGGGTCGAGGGCCACGCTCTGCAGGGCGGCTCCGAGCACGGGCAGGAGTGCCCCGGGGACGTCCTCCATGAGGGTGCGGGCCAGCTCCGCGTGGCGTACGCCCGTGTCGAGCAGGCGCGCCGCGAGCCGGAGCGTGTCGGGCGTGGTGTTGGAGAACCGGAACGACCCGGTGTCCGTGACGAGCCCGGCGTAGAGGCAGGTCGCGATCTCCGGTGTCAGGTCGACGCCGAGGTTCCGGACCAGGTCGTACGCGATCGCCGCCGTGGCAGGCGCGGCGGCGTCCACGACGCGCTCGGACGTGAAGGGGACGTGCGAGGCGTGGTGGTCGAACGCGACGGTGAGCGCGGCGCGCTCGAGCACCGGGCGCAGGACGCCGAGCCGGTCCCCGCTCGCGCAGTCGAAGACCAGCACCAGCGTCCGCTCGGTGACGGCCAGCTCAGCCGGCGCGACGACGAGCCCGTCTGCCGGCGCCGCGCCCGGCAGCGACCGGAGCGGCCGCGGCACCCGGAACGGCTCGTCGCCCCAGGAGACGCGCGGTCGGTGGCCGAGCCGGCGCAGCGCGTGCGCGACCGCGAGCGAGGAGCCCAGGGCGTCGCCGTCGGGAGTGGTGTGCGCGAGCAGCACCACGTCGTCCGTCGTCGCGAGCGCACGGCCGACGAGGTCGAACACCTCCTTTGCGGCGCGCGGCGCGGCCGGGACGTCGAGAGCGGTCACCGGTGCCTACTCCGCGTCCTCGTCGTCCTTCGTCCGGTACGCGTCCGGCCCCGCCGCGTAGGTCGCACCGGCGGCGACGCGAGAGACCTCGGCATCGGCGGCCGCGGCGCGGGCCAGCAGGTCCTCGATGTGCTTGGCGTTCTCCGGGATCGCGTCGGCGGTGAACGTGAGCGTGGGGGTGTGGCGGACGCCGGTCTGGCGGCCGACCTCGCTGCGCAGGACGCCCTTGGCGCTCTCCAGCGCGGCCGCGGTCGCCGCCCGCTCCTCGTCCGTCCCGTAGACCGTGTAGAAGATCTCCGCCTGCTGGAGGTCACCGGTCATCCGCACGTCGGTCACCGTCACGAATCCCAGCCGCGGGTCCTTGACCCGGGTCTCGAGCATCTCCGCGACGATGACCCGGATGCGGTCACCAAGCTTGCGCGCGCGGGCGGCGTCAACCATGGCCGGAGCTCCTTCCTGAGGACTCCCGACAGGTGCGGGGAGTCACGGTCTTCACAAGTCAGTCGTCGTGGACGACGTCGAACGGGTCGAGGTCGTCCTCCGGGCGCAGGATCCGCCGCTGCGCGGAGAGCAGGTCGACCTCGGGGTGCCCCATCACCGCGCGCTCACACGAGTCGAGCACCTCCCGGCAGTGCCGGGCGTCGGCCGCCACGATGGCGACGCCGATCACGGCCCGCCGGTGCAGGTCCTGGGCGCCCGCCTCCGCGGCCGAGACACCGAAGCGGGCCAGCTCGGCGACGATCGGGCGAACCACCGAGCGCTTGGCCTTGAGCGAGTGGACGTCCCCGAGCAGGAGGTCCAGGCGAAGGGTCCCGACGAACACTGCCCTCCCCTGCCCCTCCTAGGACGCAACAGTCCATCAGGGAGCGCCTGCGGCGCCCCCTGATGGACTGACGATGGCGGTGCCCCTGGCGGGCACCGCCAGCGCGGGAGGGCCCGCAGAGGGCCGCCCCGCACCGCGGTCGTACCTCAGACGCGCGGCTTCTCGCGCATCTCGAAGGTCTCGATGACGTCGTCGACCTTGATGTCGTTGAACGACCCGAGGCCGATACCGCACTCGAAGCCCTCGCGGACCTCCGTCGCGTCGTCCTTGAAACGGCGCAGCGAGTGGATCTGCAGGTTGTCCGCCACCACGACGCCGTCCCGGATGAGGCGGGCCTTGGAGTTGCGGCGGATCTCCCCGGAGCGGACGAGGCAGCCGGCGATGTTGCCGAACTTGCTCGAGCGGTAGACCTCGCGGATCTCCGCCGTGCCGAGCTGGGCCTCCTCGTACTCCGGCTTCAGCAGGCCCTTGAGCGCCGCCTCGACCTCCTCGATCGCCTGGTAGATGACCGAGTAGTAGCGGACGTCGACACCCTCGCGCTCGGAGAGCTCGCGGGCCTTGCCCTCCGGCCGGACGTTGAAGCCGATGATGACCGCGTCCGACGCCACGGCGAGCATGACGTTGTTCTCGGTGATCGCGCCCACGCCGCGGTCGATGATCCGCAGGTCGACCTCGTCGCCGACGTCGAGCTGCAAGAGGGCGTCCTCCAGCGCCTCGACCGAGCCGGAGACGTCGCCCTTGAGGATCAGGTTGAGCGTCTCGACCTTGCTGCGCTCGAGGAAGTCCTCGAGGCTGACGCGCTTGCGGGAGCGGGCGAGCTGGGCGTTGCGCTCAGCCGCCGCGCGCCGCTCGGCGATCTGCCGGGCGATGCGGTCCTCCGGTGCCACCAGGAAGGTGTCACCGGCGCCCGGCACCGACGTGAGGCCGAGGACCTGCGCCGGGCGGGACGGGCCCGCCTCGTCGATCGGGTCGCCGTTCTCGTCGAGCAGGGCCCGGACGCGGCCGTAGGCGTCGCCGCACACGATCGCGTCGCCGACCCGCAGCGTCCCGCGCTGGACGAGCACGGTCGCCACGGGGCCGCGACCACGGTCGAGGCGGGCCTCGATCGCGGTGCCGCGGGCGTCGGCGGTCGGGTTCGCCACCAGCTCGAGCGAGGCGTCCGCGGTCAGCAGCACCGCCTCGAGCAGGTCGTCGATGCCGAGGCCGGACAGCGCCGAGACGTCGACGAACATCGTGTCGCCGCCGTACTCCTCGGCGACCAGGCCGTACTCGGTGAGCTGGCCGCGGGCCTTCGTCGGGTCCGCGCCCTCCTTGTCGATCTTGTTGACCGCGACCACGATCGGGACGTCGGCTGCCTGGGCGTGGTTGAGCGCCTCGATCGTCTGCGGCATCACGCCGTCGTCGGCCGCCACCACGAGGATGACGATGTCCGTCGTCTTGGCACCACGGGCACGCATGGCCGTGAAGGTCTCGTGGCCCGGGGTGTCGATGAACGTGATCGGACGCTCGACGCCCTCGTGCTCGTGGACGACCTGGTAGGCACCGACGTGCTGGGTGATGCCACCGGCCTCACGGGCCTGGACGTTGGTCTTGCGGATCGCGTCGAGCAGGCGGGTCTTGCCGTGGTCGACGTGGCCCATGACCGTGACGACCGGCGGCCGCGGGGCGAGGTCTTCCTCGTCGTCGTCGAACTCGCCGCCGATGTCGAAGGACTCGAGCAGCTCGCGGTCCTCGTCCTCGGGGCTGACGATCTGGACGTCGAAGCCGAGCTCGGAGCCGAGCAGGCGGAACGTGTCCTCATCGAGCGACTGGGTCGCCGTGGCCATCTCGCCGAGGCGGAACAGCACGGTCACCAGCGAGGCCGGGTTGGCGTTGATCTTCTCGGCGAAGTCCGTCAACGAGGCACCGCGGCGCAGGCGGACCGGGGTCGAGCCGTCGCCGCGCGGGACCTGCACGCCGCCGATGCTCGGCGCCTGCATGTTGTCGAACTCTTGACGGCGCTGCTTCTTCGACTTGCGCCCACGGGCCGGACGCCCGCCGGGACGGCCGAACGCGCCCGCCGTGCCGCCGCGGCCGCGCGGGCCACCGCCGCCACCACCGGGACGGCCGGCGAAGCCGCCACCGCCACCGGCACCGGGGCCACCGCCGCCGGGACGGCCGGCGTAGCCGCCGCCACCGCCGGGACGGCCTGCGCCGCCGGGGGCACCGGGACGGCCGGGAGCACCGCCGCGGCCCGGAGCACCGGGACGTCCGGCGCCGCCGGGGCCGGCCGGACGCTGCGGACGGGGCGGCATCATGCCGGGGTTCGGGCGCGGGCCGCCGGGGCCTGCGCTACCGCCCGGGCGCGGGCCCGGGGTCGGGCGCGGCCCGGCCGTGCCCCCCGGACGCGGCATGCCGGGAGCGCCGGCACCGCCCGGACGCGGCATGCCGGTGCTGCCGCCGGCCGAGTAGGGGTTGTTGCCCGGGCGCGGGGCGCCGGGACGCTGCATGCCGGTGCTGCCACCGGAGCTGAACGGGTTGTTGCCCGGACGCGGGCCGCCCGGACGAGCGCCCGGAGCACCGGGACGGGCACCGGAGGCACCCGGACGCGGAGCGGCACCGCCCGTGCCACTCGTGCCACTCGTGCCACCCGGGCCGGGACGGGCCGCCGAGCCTGGAGCGGCCGGGGCCGCGGGGGCACCGGGCGTGCCGGGGCGCGGGGCAGCGCCACCAGGGCCACCGGGGCCGGGACGAGCCGCCGAGCCGGGAGCCGCCGGAGCGCCCGGGCGCGGGCCGGGAGCACCGGGGCGCGGGCCGGCGGGAGCCGCCGGAGCGCTCGGTGCCGCGGACGCGGCGGGAGCGAAAGCGGGGGTCGTCGGCGCCGCGGGGGCAGCCGGCGCGGCGGGCGCCGCCGGCGCGGGCGCCGGTGCTGCCGGGGCCGGAGCGGCGGCCGCGGGAGCCGACGGTGCGGCCGGTGCGGCCGGTGCCGCCGGAGCCGGCGCGGCGGGGGCCGCCGGGCCGGGCCGGGGGCCCGGACGGGGACCGCCGAAGTTGCCGGGGGTGGGGCGCGGGCCGGAGCCCGGCGTCGGGGCGGGACGGCTGGGGGCGCCATCGGCGCTCCCCTGGCTCCCGCCGGGGAAGGCGTCCTTGAGCTTGCGCACGACGGGCGCCTCGATGGTCGAGGACGCGGAGCGGACGAACTCGCCCATCTCCTGGAGCTTGGACAGTACGACCTTGCTCTCTACGCCGAACTCCTTGGCGAGTTCGTAGACCCGGACCTTTGCCACTGCTCTCCTCTTTCGGCCCGGGCCCCTTCGCAGGGGTGGGCCGCTAGTCCACGTACATGGTCATCGCTGGGTGCTCATCGAGCGCTCATCGCTTCTCGACCTGCTTCCTGACGGGGCTCTTCCTGCGTTGAACTGCGCACGGCCGACGATGCTTCCCGGGCTTGACGGCCCAGGGCGTCGACCGCTGCCCGTACCTCCGAGCAGTCGAGCGGCCCCTGGGACCGCAAGGCCCTGGGGAACGCCCGCCGGCGCTCGGCGGCATCGAGGCACTCCTGGTCGGGGTGCACGTAGGCGCCCCTTCCCGGTAGCCGCCCGCGGACATCGGGGACGCATGCGCCCCCGGCCTCCACGACGCGGATCAGCTCCGACTTGGGCGCACGCCTGCGGCACCCGAGACAGGTGCGTTGGGGAGTCGTACGACCAGCCACAGGCCAGTCTACTCCTCGCCGACGCGGGCCGGGCGCCAAGGCGGCCAGCCGTCAGGAGCCGGCCGGCCGGCCGGACGCGGGCGCGCCGGGCCGGGCCCGCAGCTGTTCGGCCGGCTGGTCCGGCGCGGCGTCGCTGCGGATGTCGATGCGCCACCCAGTCAGCCGGGCGGCGAGGCGGGCGTTCTGGCCCTCCTTGCCGATGGCGAGCGAGAGCTGGTAGTCGGGGACGACGACCCGCGCCGCGCGCGCCTCGGGGTCGACGACCTTGACCGAGGACACCCGGGCCGGGGAGAGCGCGCTCGCCACGAAGCGCGCCGGGTCCTCCTCCCAGTCCACGATGTCGATCTTCTCCCCGTGCAGCTCGGACATGACCGCGCGCACCCGCGAGCCCATCGGGCCGATGCAGGCGCCCTTCGCGTTGAGCCCCGAGCGGGTCGCCCGGACCGCGATCTTGGTGCGATGGCCGGCCTCGCGCGCCACCGCGACGATCTCCACGCTGCCGTCGGCGACCTCCGGCGCCTCGAGGGCGAACAGCTTCTTCACCAGGCCGGGGTGCGTGCGGCTGAGCGCGATCTGCGGGCCCTTCGGGCCCTTCCGGACCGCCACGACGTAGCAGCGGATGCGCGACCCGTGCTCGTAGCGCTCCCCCGGCACCTGCTCGTGCGGCGGCAGCAGCGCCTCGATCTTGCCCAGGTCGACTAGCACGTCGCTCGGGTTGCGCCCCTGCTGGATGACGCCCGAGACGATGTCGCCCTCCTTGCCGGAGAACTCGCCGAGCGTCTGCTCGTCCTCGGCCTCGCGCAGCCGCTGCAGGATGACCTGCTTGGCCGTGGTCGCGGCGATCCGGCCGAACCCCGTCGGCGTGTCGTCGAACTCGCGGCCGGAAGCCGGGTCGGCCCCCTCCGGCGCCTCCTCGCGGGCCCAGACGGTGACGTGCCCGGTGTTGCGGTCGAGCTCCACGCGCGCCCGGGGGGCGTGCCCCTCGGTGCGCTGGTAGGCCACGAGCAGGGCCTGCTCGATGGCGTGCACCAGCAGGTCGAACGACACCTCCTTCTCGCGCACGAGCCCGCGCAGGGCTGCCATGTCGATGTCCACTACGCCTCCTCGTCGGTCTTGTCGGTGTCGTCGGTGTCGTCCGGGTCGTCGGTGTCGTCCGCGTCGTCCGTGTCGTCCGGGTTGTCGACGTCGTCGGCCTCGTCGGCGTCCTCGTCGTCGGCGCCCTCGATCTCCTGCAGCTCGGCGTCCTCGCCCTTGCGCGAGAACTCGACCTGGACGCGGCCCGGCCCGAGCTCGGCGTAGGCCAGGCGGCGCTCGTCCCCGGCGCCGTCCCCGCCGACGCTGAGGACCACGGCCTCCTCGTCGGCGGAGACGACGCGGCCGAGCAGGGGCGCCCCGCCCTCGACGAGCGGCACCTCCACCAGCCGGCCGGCAGCCCGCCGCCAGTGGCGCGGCTCGGTGAGCGGACGGGAGACCCCGGGGCTGGTGACCTCGAGGACGTAGGGCGTCTCGCCCAGCGCGTCGGCCGCGTCCAGCGCGGCGGAGACGGCGGTCGAGACGTCGGCGACGACGTCGAGCGGCAGGCCCTCGTCGCGGTCGACCACGACCCGCACGAGGCGGCGGCGCCCGGCAGGGGTCACGACGACGTCCTCGAGGTCGCACCCGGCGTCCGTGACGACCGGGGCGAGCAGCTCGAGGAGGCTCTCTCGGGAGGCGGCTCTCGCCATGGGCTCAGGTCCTCCCTCTTCTCTTGTCCACCGTGGGCGGTGGTGTCCGTGGGTAGCTGGTCTGGTGGCTGGCTGGCACGAGCGGCGCTGCTCGGCGGGACGGCACGGCACCGCGCCGGGCGCCACTGCCCCACCCGCACAGCGTAGTGGCCCCCGATGGCAGGCTGAGCCGGGTGACCCCCGCTCCGCTGCGCCGACGCACCGTGCTCGTCGGAGGCGGGACGCTCGTGGCTCTCGGCGGTGCGGGGGCGCTGGGCGGCTGCACCGGGGAGGACGGCCCGGCGCCGCCAGCACCTCCGGACCCGGACGCGGAGCCGTTGCTCCGCGCACGGGCCGCGGAGGACCGACTGCTCGCGCTGTACGACGCGGCGATCGCTCAGCAGCCCGCGCTCGCCGACCGCCTCGAGCCGTTCCGGGCCGAGCACGCGGGGCACCTGGAGGCGCTGTCCGCCGGCTCCTCCCCGACGCCGTCGCTCACAGCCCCGACCGCTACCTCTCCCGCGGCCCCGGCCGCGGCCTCGAGTGCTGCGCCGACCCCGGCGCCCGGGGCTCCGACGGCCCCCGCGCTGCCCGCCACCCCCGCCGCGGTCCTGCGGCTGCTCGCGCAGGAGGAGTCCGCCGCGGCCGACGCCCGCGTCGACGGCCTGGTCACCGCGTCCGCGCCCGTACGCCGGCTGCTCGCCTCCATCGGCGCCTCCGAGGCCGCGCACGCCGCGCTGCTGCGCCGGAGGGATGCGTGAGCGAGACGGACGCGCTGCAGGCGGCGCTTGCCGGCGAGCACGCGGCGGTCTGGGCGTACGGCGTGGTCGGCGCCCAGCTGCCCGCCGACCGCGCGCCGGAGGCCCTCGCTGCTCTCGCCGCGCACCGCGCACGCCGGGACGCGCTCGAGCGGACGCTGGAGCGGGCGGCCGCCTCGCCGGCCGCGGCGGCGCCGGCGTACGACCTGCCCGGGCCGGTGACGACGGCGGCGCAGGCGGTGCGGCTGGCGGTGCTCGTCGAGGAGCGGCTGGCCGCCGCGTACGCCGACCTGGTCGCCGCCGCCGAGGGCGAGGCGCTGCGCGTCACGGCCGCGCGGGCCCTGCAGGAGACGGCCGTCCGCGGCGCGCTGTGGCGCCGGTCGGCCGTGCCCTTCCCGGGGCTTCCGGAGCGCTCCTAGCCGGTGACCACGTCGTAGGTCAGCCGGACGACGAGGGCGGCCACGACGGTGAGGAAGACGACGCGCACGAAGCCGCTGCCCCGCCGCAGCGCGGTCTTCGCGCCGAGCCGGCCGCCGACGATGTTGCAGGCGGCCATCGCCAGGCCGAGGCGGTACATCGGCGCGCCCTGCGGGATGAAGACCGCAAGCGCGCCGACGTTGGTCGCGAGGTTGACGATGCGCGCCTTCGCGGACGCCTGCAGGAACGAGTAGCCCAGCAAGGCCACGAGGGCGAAGACGAGGAAGCTGCCCGTGCCCGGGCCGAAGATGCCGTCGTAGAACCCGATCCCGAGAGCGGCGCCCACAGCGGCGGCGTAGTGCGCGTGGCCGGACCAGCGCAGCGCCTGCGACTCGCCCAGCGCGGGCCGGCGCAGCGTGTAGGCCCCGACCAGCAGCAGCAGGACCAGCACGAGCGGCCTGAACGCCGACTGCGGGATCAGCGACGCCAGCGCCGCTCCCCCGGCCGACCCCGCGACCGCGGCCGCGGCCATCGGCAGCGCCGTGCGCATGTCCGGCCGGACCCGCTTGTAGTACGTCCAGGCCGCGACCGACGTCCCGGCCACGCTGGACAGCTTGTTGGTCGCGAGGACCTGCGCGGGCGCGGCGCCCGGCAGGAGCACCAGCAGGGCGGGCAGCTGGATCAGCCCGCCGCCGCCGGTGACCGCGTCCACCCAGCCGGCGAGCAGCGCCGCCGTGCAGAGCGCGAGGACGATGTGGAGCTCGGGCACGCCTCAGCTGGCCGTGGTGCCGACGGTGCCGAGGGAGCAGGCCTCGCGGAGCCGCTCGACCGCTTCGGCGACCGGCACCTCGGAGCGCTCGCCGGTGCGCCGGTCGCGCAGCTCGACCACCCCGGTCGCGAGCCCCTTGCCGACCACGAGGATCGTCGGGACGCCGATCAGCTCGGCGTCCTTGAACTTCACCCCGGGCGAGACGCCGCGCCGGTCGTCGAGCATGACGCGCAGCCCGAACTGCTCGGCGGCGGCCGTGATGCGCTCGGCCTCGGCGAAGACGGTGTCGTCCTTGCCGGTGGCGACGACGTGGACGTCGGCGGGGGCGATCTCGCGCGGCCAGCAGAGGCCCTGCTCGTCGTAGGTCTGCTCGGCGATCGCGGCGACGGCGCGGGAGACGCCGATGCCGTAGGACCCCATCGTGACCGTGACCTGCTTGCCGTTCTCGTCCAGCACCTTCAGCCCGAGGGCGTCGGCGTACTTGCGCCCCAGCTGGAAGATGTGGCCGATCTCGATGCCGCGCGCGATGGTGAGGACCCCGTGGCCGTCGGGCGAGGGGTCGCCCTCGCGTACCTCGGCGGCCTCGATGGTGCCGTCCGCCGTGAAGTCCCGCCCGGCGACGAGGCCGACGACGTGCTTGCCCTGCTCGTTCGCGCCCGTCACCCAGGACGTGCCGTCGGCGACCCGCGGGTCGACGAGGTAGCGGATGCCAGAGGCGCTCTTCTCCCCCAGCGCCTGCGGCCCGATGTAGCCCCGCACGAGCGAAGGATGCTTCGCAAAGTCCTCTTCGGCGAACGCTGCTACCTCTGCCGGCGAGACCGACGCCTCGAGGCGCTTGGCGTCGACCTCCCGGTCCCCCGGTACGCCGACGACGAGCGGCTCGTGGGTGCCGTCCGGGTGGACGAGCTGGACGACGACGTTCTTCAGCGTGTCCGACGCCTGCCAGTCCCGGCCGTCCGTCCGCCTGAGGTCGTCCCGCGCGTTGAGCAGGTCGACCAGGCTCTGGATGGTCGGGGTGTCGGGCGTGTCGACGACCTGCGCGGCCGGGAGCGCGTCCCAGCCCTGCGGGGCCGGCGCCGGCGTGACGACGGCCTCGCTGTTGGCGGCGTAGTCGCTCTCCGTGCTGCGCACGAAGGTGTCCTCCCCCGCCTCGCACGGGGCGAGGAACTCCTCCGAGGCCGAGCCGCCCATCGCACCGGAGACCGCGGACACGATGACGTAGTCCAGGCCCAGCCGGTCGAAGGTCGCGATGTAGGCCGCGCGGTGCTTGGCGTAGGACTCGCGGAGCCCGTCGTCGGTCACGTCGAAGGAGTAGGAGTCCTTCATGACGAACTCGCGGCCGCGCAGGATGCCGGCCCGCGGACGCGCCTCGTCGCGGTACTTGGTCTGGATCTGGTAGATCGAGAGCGGCAGGTCCTTGTAGGACGAGTAGAGGTCCTTGACCAGAAGAGTGAACATCTCTTCGTGCGTCGGCCCGAGCAGGTAGTCGGCGCCCTTGCGGTCCTGCAGCCGGAAGAGCAGGTCGCCGTACTCGGTCCAGCGCCCGGTCGCCTCGTAGGCCTCGCGCGGCAGCAGGGCCGGGAAGTGGACCTCCTGGAAGCCGGCGCGGTCCATCTCCTCGCGCACGACGCGCTCGACGTTGCGCAGCACCTTGAGGCCGAGCGGGAGCCAGCTGTAGATGCCCGGCGCGGCGCGGCGGATGTAGCCGGCGCGCACGAGGAGCTTGTGGCTCGCGACCTCGGCGTCGGCGGGGTCCTCGCGCAGGGTGCGCAGGAACAGCGTCGACATCCGCAGCGGCATGGGCGGGCTCCTCGGCGAGGTGGGACGGGCACGGCGAGGATACGGCGCCGGGGGGCGGTCGCCGTACGCGGTTTCCACAGGCGGGTTGCGAGCGCAACCGTCGTGGGCACTCCGGAGGGCATGACGGACACCAGCACACCGGCGGCGTACGACGGCTTCGACGCGATGCCCATCGCGGGCACCTGGCGCGGGGGGAGGTCGGGCAAGAGCGCGAAGGACGTCAACCCCTACACCGGCGACCTCCTGACCGAGATCCCGCTCGCCGGCGAGGACGACCTGGACGAGGCGTACGCGGCTGCCCGCGAGGCGCAGAAGGAGTGGGCGGCGCGCCCGCCGGCCGAGCGGGCCGCGGTCATGCGCCGCGCGGCGGACGTCTTCGCCGCACGCAAGGACGAGGTCACCGACTGGACGGTGAAGGAGGCCGGCAGCACCCGGCTGGTCGCGGAGTTCGAGTTCTCGATCACGCACCGCGACTTCCTGGAGGCGGCGTCCTACCCGTACCGGATGGAAGGGCGCATCCTGCCCTCGGACACCCCCGGCAAGGAGAACCGCGTCTACCGGCAGCCCGTCGGCGTCGTCGCGGTGATCAGCCCGTGGAACGTCCCGCTGCACCTGTCCAACCGCTCGGTCGCCCCGGCGCTCGCGCTGGGCAACGCCGTCGTGCTCAAGCCGGCCGGTGACACGCCGGTCACGGGTGGGCTGCTGCTGGCGAAGGTGTACGAGGAGGCCGGGCTGCCGGCCGGGCTCCTCAGCGTGGTCATCGGCTCGGGCAGCGACATCGGCGACGCGATCGTGCAGCACCCGGTGCCGCGCGTCGTGTCCTTCACCGGCTCGACCCCGGTCGGGCAGGGCATCGCGGCGAAGGCGGGGGTCAAGAAGCTCTCGCTCGAGCTCGGGGGCAACGGCCCGCTCGTCGTGCTCGACGACGCGGACCTGGACTACGCCGTGGCGGGGGCGGTCTTCGGCAAGTTCTTCCACCAGGGCCAGGTCTGCATGATCACCAACCGGGTGATCGTCGACGCCTCGGTGCACGACGAGTTCGTCAGCCGCTTCGTGGACAAGGTGAAGAGCCTGGTGGCGGGCGACCCCGCCGACCCGGCGACGGTCGTCGGGCCGATCATCAACGCCAAGCAGCTGGAGTCGGTCCAGGACAAGGTCGCCCGGGCCCGCGCCGACGGAGCCGAGCAGGTCCTCGGCGGCGAGCCGTTCGGCCCGACCGGCCTGGTACTGCCGCCGCACGTCCTGCTCGGGACCAACGACGTCACGACCGCCCGCGAGGAGGTCTTCGGCCCGGTCGCGACCGTCATTCGGGCGGACGGGGAGGAGCACGCGCTGGCGCTCGCGAACGACACCGAGTACGGCCTGTCCAGCGCGGTCTTCACCCGCGACACCGACCGCGGGGTGCGCTTCGCGCTGCGGATGGAGGCCGGAATGACGCACGTCAACGACCAGCCGATGAACGATGAGAACCACGTCGCGTTCGGCGGGGAGAAGAACTCCGGGCTGGGCCGGTTCGGCGGCGAGTGGGCGATCGAGGAGTTCACGACCGACCACTGGGTGAGCGTGCAGCACACGCCGCGGGAGTTCCCGGTCTGAGTGCCCCTCAGCTGAGGAGGGGGGACCGTGCGGCCCTAGGGGCCGGGGCCGCACGGACCCGGTCGTCGAACGGCAGGCGCCGACGGAAGCCCGCGACGGGTCAGGGCGCAGCCCCGCGCCCGCATCCGCGCTCGAAGCAGGCTTGGGCTCAGAACAGGACGGACATGAACGTGCCGACCTGCCGGAAGCCGACGCGCTCGTAGGCCCGGCGGGCGGGAGTGTTGTAGTCGTTGACGTAGAGCGAGACCACCGGCGCGATGTCGGCGAGCGCGAGCTCGACGACCGCCGCCATGCCCGCGACCGAGTGCCCGCGCCCGCGTAGCTCCGGGTCGACCCAAACCCCCTGCACCTGGCAGGCGCCGGGCACCGCGGCGCCCACCTCGGCCTTGAAGACGACCCGCCGGTCCTCGATGCGCGCCATCGCCCGGCCGGCCGCGATCAGCTCGGCCACGCGGGCGCGGTAGAGCGCTCCCCCGTCGCCGGCCAGCGGGGAGACGCCGACCTCCTCGGTGAACATGTCGATGCAGGCCGGGAGCAGCACGTCGAGCTCGGTCGGCCGCACGAGCCGGACGTCCGGGTCGGGGTCGACCAGCGGCGGCGTGGAGATCGACAGCAGCGGCTGGTCGCGGCGTACGTCCCGGGCCGGCCCCCAGTCGGGCTCGAGCAGCGCCCACAGTGGCTCGACCGCCTCGCGCGGGCCGACGATCGAGGAGCAGCGCCGGCCGAGCCGCTTGGCGCGCTCGGCGAACGCCCGCACCGCCTCCGGACCGGCCTCCACGGGCACCAGGTTGGCCCCGGCGTAGCAGAGCGCGTCGAGCTCGCCGTCGACGACGTGGCCCCACACCTCGGCCCCCAGCCGCCAGGTGTCGAGCCCGGCCGCGTGCACCCGGGCGCCGACGAAGACGTTGGCCACCGGGTCGCGGTCGACGAGCGCGAGGGCCGCCTCGACGTCGCGCGGCCCCAGGACGCGCAGGGAGGTGGTCCGCAGCACGTCCCCCTCCTCCCGCCCGGGCCCGTCGCCGGGCCCGCTCCGATGTCGAGCCGTCTGCCGGTCGCGGTGGCTCGTCTGCCCGTCCGGGGCTAGGCCCAGCTCACCGACGGCTCGCCGGAGGGTACCCCCGCCGAGCGCATCTGCTCCGCGAGCCGGTTGGCCTCGGTGATGAGAGTGTCCACGATGTCGGCCTCCGGAACCGTCCGGATGACCTCGCCCTTGACGAAGATCTGGCCCTTGCCGTTGCCGGACGCCACGCCCAGGTCGGCCTCGCGCGCCTCGCCGGGGCCGTTGACGACGCAGCCCATGACCGCGACGCGCATGGGGACGTCGATGCCCTCAAGCGCTTCGGTGACCTGCTCGGCGAGGGTGTAGACGTCGACCTGGGCGCGGCCGCAGGAGGGGCAGGAGACGATCTCGAAGCCGCGCTGGCGCAGGCCGAGGGACTCCAGGATCGAGATGCCGACCTTGACCTCCTCGGCCGGCGGGGCGGACAGCGAGACCCGGATCGTGTCGCCGATGCCCTCGGCGAGCAGCGCCCCGAACGCGACGGCCGACTTGATGGTGCCCTGGAACGCGGGCCCGGCCTCGGTCACGCCGAGGTGCAGCGGGTAGTCGCACTGCTGGGCGAGCAGCCGGTAGGCGTTGATCATCACGACCGGGTCGTTGTGCTTGACCGAGATCTTGATGTCGCGGAAGCCGTGCTCCTCGAAGAGCGAGCACTCCCACAGCGCCGACTCGACCAGCGCCTCGGGGGTCGCCTTGCCGTACTTCGCGAGCAGGCGCTTGTCGAGCGACCCGGCGTTGACCCCGATGCGGATCGGGATGCCGGCGTCGCCCGCCGCCTTGGCGATCTCCCCCACCTTGTCGTCGAACGCCTTGATGTTGCCCGGGTTGACCCGGACCGCGGCGCAGCCGGCGTCGATCGCGGCGAAGACGTACTTCGGCTGGAAGTGGATGTCCGCGATCACCGGGATGTTGGACTTGCGGGCGATGACCGGCAGCGCGTCGGCGTCGTCCTGGCTGGGGACGGCGACGCGGACGATCTCGCACCCGCTGGCGGTGAGCTCGGCGATCTGCTGCAGCGTCGCGCCGATGTCGGAGGTGAGCGTGGTCGTCATCGACTGCACCGAGACCGGTGCGTCGCCTCCGACCGCGACCTTGCCGACCTGGAGCTTGCGCGACTTGCGGCGCACCGCGAGCGGCTTGGGCGGCAGGGCGGGCAGGCCGAGCGCGACGGGTGCTCCCCCAGGGGACGGCTTGCCGTTGGACGGGGCGCTGAGGGGGACGGCGGTCACGACGGGATGCTCCCTAGCTGAGGCGGATCGGGTTCACGATGTCGGCGGTCAGGGCGAGCAGCGACACCGAGACGAACACCAGCATGACGGCGTACGTCAACGGCAGCAGCTTCTCGTAGTCCACGCGGCCCGGGTCGGGGCGGCCGCGTCGGCGGGCGACGATCGCTCGGGCCCGCTCGTACCAGGCTATGGCGATGTGGCCGCCGTCGAGGGGCAGCAGCGGGAACAGGTTGAAGACGCCGATGAAGACGTTGAGCGAGATGAAGATCGTGAGGAAGACGATCGGCTCGCCGAGCTCGAACGCCTCTCCGCCGATCCGGCTCGCGCCGAGCACGCTCACCGGGGTCTCCGCCGACCGCTCGCCACCTCCGATCGCGGTCACGAGGTCGTCGATGCGGGACGGGAACCGGCCGATCGCCTCGAACGTCCCGGTGAAGAGCTCCTTGCCGAACGACGCGGTGCCGGCGACGGCCCCGAGCGCGCCGTAGTGCAGCGTCCTGGCGGGCTCCACGACGCTCACGCCGATGGCCGACACCTGCCGGGTCGTCGGGTTGTCGTCGGTGGCGTCGGGCGCGTAGCGCTGCACCGGCACCAGCCCCACGGTCGCGGTCTGCTCGGCGCCGGCCCGCTCGTAGCGGACCTCGGTGGCGCCCGCGGGCGCGGCCTGCAGCACCTTGACGAGGTCGCCGTACGACGCGACGGGCGTGCTGCCGACGGCGAGGATGCGGTCACCGTCCTGCAGGCCGGCCGCCTTGGCGGCGCCCGCCGGGTCCCCCGGCGCGCACTCGCCGCGGTTCGGCACCGGGATCACGCAGTCGGTGACCTCGACGACCGGCGCGGCCTTCGCGGGGTCGAAGTCCTGCCACGCCATGTTGGGCAGGCCCGTGGTGAGCGCGGCGATGTAGGCGACCACGATCGCCAGGCCGAAGTGGGTCAGCGAGCCGGCCGCGAGCACGACGGTCCGCCTGCGCAGCGGGGCGCGCCAGAAAGCGCGCGCGTCGTCCTCCGGAGCCACCGGCTCCAGCGGCGTCATCCCGACGATCTTGACGTATCCGCCCGCCGGGATGGCCTTGACGCCGTACTCGGTCTCACCGCGCCGGAAGGACCAGATCTTCGGGCCGAAGCCGGCGAAGTACTGCGTGACCTTCATGCCGTAGGCCTTCGCGGTCAGCATGTGCCCGGCCTCGTGCAGGCACACCGAGAACAGGATGCCGAGCGCGAACAGCAGGAACCCCAGCCAGAACAACCGTCAGCCTCCGTCTTCCACGGCCGCACCCAGCAGCTCGCGCGCACGGGCCCTCGCCCACGACTCCGCAGAGACAACATCGGCCTCGGTCAGCGCGTTCCCGAGGGGCTCGTGCTCGCCCTGTCGATGTTCGGAGAGCACGGCCGCGACCGTGTCGACGATGCCGGCGAACGGCAGCCGCCCGGCGAGGAACGCCGCGACGCACTCCTCGTTGGCCGCGTTGAGCACGGCCGGGGCCGTCCCGCCGGCCGTCCCGGCCGCCTTGGCCAGCGCGACCGCCGGGAACGCCTCCTCGTCCAGCGGGAGGAACTCCCAGCTGCGCGCCGCGGTCCAGTCGCACCCCGCCGCCGCGCCCTCGACCCGGTCCGGCCAGCCCAGCGCCAGCGCGATCGGCAGCCGCATGTCCGGCGGGCTGGCCTGCGCGAGCGTCGAGCCGTCGAAGAACTCGACCATCGAGTGCACGACCGACTGCGGGTGCACGACCACGTCGATGCGCTCGTAGGGCACGCCGAACAGCTCGTGCGCCTCGATGACCTCCAGGCCCTTGTTCATGAGCGTCGCCGAGTTGATCGTCACCACCGGCCCCATGTCCCACGTGGGGTGGGCGAGCGCCTGCTCGGGCGTGATCCCGGCCAGCTCGTCCCGGCGCCGGCCCCGGAACGGCCCGCCGCTCGCGGTCAGGACCAGGCGGCGTACCTCCTGCGGGCCGCCGCCGCGCAAGCACTGCGCGAGCGCAGAGTGCTCGGAGTCCACCGGCACGATCTGCCCCGGCCGCGCCGCCGCCCGCACGAGCGGCCCGCCCGCGACCAGCGACTCCTTGTTGGCCAGCGCCAGCGTGCGGCCGGCACGCAGGGCGGCGAGGGTGGGGCCGAGGCCGACCGAGCCCGTCATGCCGTTGAGCACGACGTCGCACGGCCACGCGGCCACCTCCGCCGCGGCGTCGGGGCCGGTCAGGATCTTCGGCAGCGCGTAGTCCCCGGCGCTCCAGCCGCGGCGCTGCGCCTCCGCGTAGAGCGCGAGCTGCAGGTCCTGCGCCGCCGTCGCCCTCGACAGCGCGACCACCTCGACACGGTGCTCGAGCGCCTGCGCGGCCAGCAGCTCCACCCGTCCGCCGCCCGCCGCCAGGCCCACGACCCGGAACCGCTGCCGCGGGTCCGCCCGCACGACGTCCAGCGCCTGCGTGCCGATCGAGCCGGTCGAGCCGAGGATGACGAGGCTGCGCTCTCCCGCAGGCGGTTGTCCGTCGCTCACCCGCCCAGTGTCCCAGCCCGCGCGAGCTGTGCTCACCGCCGTCCGCGTCGCCACGTACCGTCTGCGGACGTGGAAAGCACGACACCGGCCCCCGCGGGCCTGCCGGCCCCGCCTCTCGCGATCCGGTCGACGACCGACGCCGGCGACCCCGACGTACGCCGGCTGGTCGCCGCGGCCGAGGACGAGCTGCGCCGCCGCTACCCCGAGGACGACGACCTCGGCCCGGACGTGCACGCGCTCGTCTGGCTGGTGGCCGAGCGGGACGGGCACGGGGTGGGCATCATCGCGCTCTGCCCGCTCGAGGAGGGCGTCGGCGAGCTCAAGCGGCTGTACGTCGCCGACGAGGCCCGGCGCGGCGGCGTGGCCCGCGCGCTGCTCGACGCCGCCGAGGACGAGGGCCGCGCCCGCGGCATGTCGGCGCTGCGGCTGGAGACCGGGACGCGCCAGCCCGAGGCGATGGCGCTCTACCAGCGGCACGGGTGGGCGCCGATCGCGCCGTACGGCTACTGGGCCGGCCACCCGATGACCCGGTGCTATGGCAAGCAGCTGGCCGGCGACGGCTCGGCGGTGTCGGCGTGAGCTGGGCGCCGGACGAGCTGCCGGAGGCGGCCCTGGAGTTCCTCGCCGAGCGCCACCTCGCGACGCTCACCACACTGCGCGCCGACGGCAGCCCGCACGTCGTCCCTGTGGGCTTCACCTGGGACGCCGGGCGCCGCGTCGCCCGTGTCATCACGGGCGGCGGCACGGTGAAGGCGCTGAACGCCGCGGCGGGCCGGCGAGCGGTGCTCTGCCAGGTCGACGGCGGGCGCTGGCTCTCGCTGGAGGGCGTGGCCACGGTCCGGACGGACGCGGAGTCGGTCGCGGCGGCCGAGGCGGCGTACGCGCGGCGGTACCGGCAGCCGCGGCCCAACCCCGAGCGCGTGGTGGTCGAGCTGACCGTGGACCGGGTGCTCGGGCGGGCAACGCCGCCGGCCCCGCGGCAGACGGGTCAGCCGGCCCCGCCGGCCGCCGACAGCGGCGGGTCGGGCTCGGAGTAGGACGGCGGCGCCTCGTCAAGGTAGGACGGCTGGGCGAAGGCCTCCGGCCCGAGCGCCTGCACGACCTCGGCCGCGGCGATCTGGGCGCGCAGCACGGCGTGGCGCAGCAGCAGGTCGACGACCCGGTCCATCACGTCGTCCACGCCGGTCTCGGCGTAGCCGCCGCGGACGCGGGAGAAGACCGTGAAGCGCACGTCGTCGGCCTGGACCTGGTCGCCGTCCGGCGTCGCCGCGAAGGGGTCGAGGGCGCGCAGCACGCGCTCGACCAGGGCGTCGACGTCGGCGGGCGCGTAGCCGCGGTGCAGCCGGCCGAGCCGGGCGAAGCGCATCCCGGGCGGCCCGGAGAGCTCCTCACGCAGCCGCACCGCGTCGCTGCGCAGCTCGTCCTCGAGCGCCCACAGCGGCTCGCCGGCGAACGCCTGCTCGACGCAGCGCCGCTCCAGCCGGTCGAGCAGCCGGTCGACGGCCCCGATCTCGTAGCCGTGGCGTACGAGGTCGAAGCCGGCACGGCGGACGTCGGCCGCGGCGACCGGGTCCCCCGCGCTCAGCCGCCGCTCGACGTGCGCGAGCAGCTCGTCGACCTGGCGGCGGGCGTAGCCCCGGCGCAGCCAGCCGGCCCGGCGCAGCCGGCGGTGGTCCCGACGTCGCGCGCGCACCTCAGACGTCCGTGCCGGCCGCTGCGGGCGCCGGGCCCGCCGCGTCGGCCGCAGCGAGCTGCCCGCAGGCCCCCTCGATCTCGCGCCCGCGGGTGTCGCGGACGGTGACGGGGACGCCGTGGTGCTCGAGGGCGCGCACGAAGGCGCGCTCGTCGCGCTCGCGCGACGCGGTCCACTTCGACCCCGGCGTCGGGTTGAGCGGGATCAGGTTGACGTGCACCAGATGCCCCTTGAGCTTGCGTCCCAGCAGGTCGGCGCGCCAGGCCTGGTCGTTGACGTCGCGGATCAGCGCGTACTCGATGGATACACGACGCGAGGTCGTGTCGGCGTAGTGCCACGCCGCGTCGAGCACCTCGTCGACCTTGTAGCGGGTGTTGATCGGCACCAGCGTGTCGCGCAGCTCGTCGTCGGGGGCGTGCAGGCTGACCGCGAGCGTGACCGGCAGCCCCTCGCCGGCGAGCCGGCGGATGGCGGGCGCCAAGCCCACCGTGGACACGGTGATGCCGCGCCGGGACATGCCGAGCCCGTCGGGCGCGGGGTCGGTGAGCCGGCGGACGGCCCCGACCACGGCGTTGTAGTTGGCGAGCGGCTCGCCCATGCCCATGAAGACCACGTTGCTGACCCGGCCCGGCCCGCCGGCGACGTGGCCGCGCTCGAGCGCGCGGGCACCGGCCAGCACCTGCTCCACGATCTCGGCGGTCGACAGGTTGCGGGTCAGCCCCTGCTGCCCCGTCGCGCAGAACGGGCAGGCCATGCCGCAGCCGGCCTGGCTGCTCACGCACATGGTGACGCGCGAGCGCCGGGCCCCGGCCGCGTCGTCGCCGCCGGCCTCGTCGTAGGCCGACTCGTCACCCAGGCCGGTGATGAGCCCGCCGGACACCTCACCGGTCACCCGCGCGCCGTAGCGCATGAGGACGGCCTCGACGAGGGCGCCGTCGTGCAGCCGCCAGAGCTGCTTGCGGGTCGCCCCGCCGTCGGTCTCCCACTCGCGCACGGGCGTCAGCAGCTGCGGCAGGAGCGCTTCGGCCAGCTTCGTGCGCACCGGCTTGGGCAGGTCGGGCATCGCGGCGGGGTCGTCGACCAGCCGGCCGAACCAGTGGGTCGACAGCTGCTTCGCGCGGTACGCCGGCTCGCCGAGCTCGACGACGGCGGCGCGCCGCTCCTCGGGGGTCAGGTCGGACAGGTGGCGAGGAGGCTTGCCGCGGCGAGGTGCGGCGAGGACCAGGCCGGGCGGCTGCGGCCGCGTCGGCGTGGGCGTCGGCGGGGGCGTCGGGGCAGCAGCGGGCGCGGCGCTGGCGGCAGCGTCGGCGGGAGGGGCGTTATCGGAGGACGACATACTCAATCAGGAGGTAGGCCACGGGAGCGGTGGGCAGCAGCGAGTCCAGGCGGTCCATCACGCCACCGTGACCGGGCAACAACGTGCCCATGTCCTTGATTCCGAGGTCGCGCTTGATCAGCGACTCGGCGAGGTCGCCGGCGGTCGCCGTGAGGCAGCAGGCGACTCCGAGCAGCGCCCCGGCCCAGACCGGGCCGTCGAGCAGCCAGGCGACGGACGCGGCCGTCCCGGCGGCGGCGACGACCAGCGAGCCGGCCAGCCCCTCCCAGGTCTTGCCCGGGCTGACGCGGGGCGCCAGCTTGTGCCGGCCGAAGAGGACGCCGGTGGCGTAGCCGCCCACGTCGTTGGCCACCACGGCCAGCACGAACACGACGACCCGGTCCGGGCCGTCGTCAGCGCGCAGCGAGAGCAGGGCGAAGCCGGTGAGGAGCGGGACGTAGGCGAGGGTGAAGAAGGCGGCGGTCGCGTCACGGACGAAGCCCTCGGGCCCCTTGACCCCTCGCCAGGCGGCGACGCCGAGCACGGAGAGCGTGAAGGCCGCGAGCAGCGCCGGCTCGCCCCCGGCGTACGCCGCCACGAGGGTCGCCACCGCGGCGATCCCGAGCAGGATGCCCGGCATGGTGATGCCGCGCGCGCCGAATGCCTGCACCAGCTCGGAGACCCCGAGCAGGGCGGCGACAGCGGCGAGCCCGACGAAGATGCTGGGCTGGACGTAGAGGCTGGCGAGCAGCAGCCCGCCCATGACCAGGCTGACGGCGATCGCTACGGGCAGGTTGCGCCCGAGATTGCGCGGGGTGCGCTTGCTCGGGGCCTTCCTGCGCCGCCGATTCGCTGCCAACGCCTCGCTCCCGCTTCCTACCGTCTCTCCTGCCGGACGCGCGGCGTTGGGCGCCACCATGGGTCAGACCTCGAGCAGCTCTGCTTCTTTGTGCTTGAGCAGGTCATCGACGGACTCGACGTAGCGCTTCGTCGTCGCCTCGAGCTGCTTCTCGGCACGCGTGACGTCGTCCTCGCCGGCCTCGCCGTCCTTGGCCAGCTTGTCCAGCGCCTCCTTGGCGTGGCGGCGGACGCTGCGGATCGAGACCCGGGCGTCCTCGGCCTTGCCGCGGGCGATCTTGATGAAGTCGCGGCGGCGCTCCTCGGTGAGCTGCGGCAGCGGCACGCGGATGACGGACCCGTCGTTCGAGGGGTTGACCCCGAGGTCGGAGTCGCGGATCGCGCGCTCGATCGCGCCGAGGGAGCCCTTGTCGTACGGCGTGACGACGATCAGGCGCGGGTCCGGCGTCTGGAAGGACGCCAGCTGGTTGACCGGCGTGACGGTGCCGTAGTAGTCGACCACGATCTTGTTGAACAGGGCCGGGTTGGCGCGGCCGGTGCGGATCGTCGCGAAGTCCTCCTTCGCGACGTTCACCGCCTTCTCCATCTTCTCCTCGGCCTCGAGAAGGGTGTCGTCGATCACGGGAGTCTCCCTTCGCGGGGCTGGACGAGCAGGAACGTTGAGCGGTGCGGCCCGGGGCATCCACGGGCCGGACGCAAGGTTATCGCCCGTCCGGGTGCCCGTGGCTCAGGCACGCGCCAGCGGGCGTGCAGCGGCTAGTCGGTGGCGTTGGAGACGAGGGTGCCGATGGTGTCGCCGTTGACCGCCCGGGCGATGTTGCCGTCCTCGAGCAGGTTGAAGACGATGATCGGGAGCCGGTTGTCCATGCAGAGGCTGAACGCCGTCGCGTCGGCCACCTTGAGCCCGCGGCGCAGCACCTCCTGGTAGGAGACCCGCTCGAACCGCTTGGCCTCGGGGTTGGTGCGCGGGTCGTCGTCGTAGACCCCGTCCACGGCCTTCGCCATCAGCAGCACCTGCGCGCCGATCTCGAGCGCGCGCTGCGCGGAGGCGGTGTCGGTGGAGAAGAACGGCATGCCGACGCCGGCGCCGAAGATGACGACGCGCCCCTTCTCCAGGTGACGGGTGGCGCGGCGCGGGATGTAGGGCTCGGCGACCTGGCCCATCGTGATGGCGGTCTGCACGCGGGTGTCGATGCCCTGCTTCTCCAGGAAGTCCTGGAGGGCCAGGCAGTTCATGACCGTGCCGAGCATGCCCATGTAGTCGCTGCGGGCGCGGTCCATGCCGCGCTCGGACAGCTCGCCGCCGCGGAAGTAGTTGCCGCCGCCGACGACGATCGCGACCTGTGTGCCGGCCCGGACGATGTCGGCGATCTGGCTGGCGATGTTCTGCACGACGTCGGGGTCGACGCCGAAGGACCCGCCGCCGAACACCTCGCCCGACAGCTTCAGCAGCACCCGGTCGTACCTCAGCTGTCCCACGGGTCTTCCCTTCTGTCGAGCGATCGTGCTGGTGTCCTACAGCGGAACGCTGCATGGCCCCGGCCGGAGCCGGGGTCCACGCAGCGTGCGGTTGCGGTGGCGCTACCCGCTGGAGGTCAGGCGCCGACCTCGAAGCGCGCGAACCGCTTGACGGTCACGCCCTTCTCGTCGAGCAGCTGCTTGACGCTCTTCTTGCTGTCCTGGACCGACGCCTGCTCGAGCAGGACGACGTCCTTGAAGAAGCCGTTGACCCGGCCCTCGACGATCTTGGGGAGCGCGCCCTCGGGCTTGCCCTCCTCGCGTGCCGTCGCCTCGGCGATGCGGCGCTCGTTCTCGACCGTCTCGGCCGGGACCTCGTCGCGGGTGACGAACTGCGGGCGCATCGCGGCGATCTGCATGGCCGCGCCACGGGCCGCCTCGATGTCGGCGCCGTCGAACTCGACGAGCACGCCCACCTGCGGGGGCAGGTCGCTGCTGCGCTTGTGCATGTAGGCCGCGACCTGGCCGTCGAAGAACGACACGGAGCCGAGCTCGATCTTCTCGCCGATGACAGCGGAGGCCGACTTGAGGTTCTCGGCGATGGTCGCGCCGTCGGCGAGCTTCTCGGCGAGGAGCGCCTCGGTGTCGGTGATGCCGGTCTTGGCGACGTGGGCGACGATGTCGTTCGCGAGCTGCTGGAACTGCTCGTTCTTCGCCACGAAGTCGGTCTCGCAGCGCAGCTCGACGAGCGCGCCCTCGGCCGCCGCGACGATGCCGTTGGACGTCGTTCGCTCGCCGGCCTTCTTGTCGACCTTGGCGCCCATCTTGACGCGCAGGACCTCGACCGCCTTGTCGAAGTCGCCCTCGGCCTCCTCGAGCGCCTTCTTGCAGTCCATCATCCCGGCGCCGGTCAGCTCGCGGAGCCGCTTGACGTCCGCTGCGCTGAAACTGGCCATGCCTGCTCCTATGAGGATCGGGGGTGGGGAGGTTCGTGCCGGATCGGCGGAGTGCTGGTGCCGTACGCGGTGCGCGCGCCCGGCGCAGCGACGCCGGGGAGCCGCGAGCGCGGCCCGCCCGGCGTACTGACAGCTGGGGTGCTGACGGGTCAGGCGGACGCGCCCGCGGGGCCCTCGCCGGTGGCCGGCTGCTCGGCGACCGGCTGCTCGGCGACCGGCTGGTCGGCGACCGGCTGGTCGGGAGCGGCACCGGCCGCGCCGGCGTTGCCGCCGGCCAGGAGCTGCTGCTCCCACTCGGCGAGCGGCTCGTCGGCGGCGACGCCCTCGGGCGTGCCGGCCTCCTCGCCGGTGCGCACGCCGGCGCGAGCCATCAGGCCCTCGGCCACGGCGTCCGCGACGACACGGGTGAGCAGCGTGACGGAGCGGATCGCGTCGTCGTTGCCCGGGATCTTGTAGTCGACCTCGTCGGGGTCGCAGTTGGTGTCGAGGATCGCGACGACCGGGATGCCCAGCTTGCGGGCCTCACCGACGGCGATGTGCTCCTTCTTCGTGTCCACGATCCACACCGCGCTCGGGGTGCGGGCCATGTCACGGATACCGCCGAGAGTCTTCTCCAGCTTCTCCTTCTCGCGCTGGAGGACCAGGAGCTCCTTCTTGGTCATGCCGCTGCCCGGCACGTCCTCGAAGTCGATCTGCTCGAGCTCCTTGAGGCGCTGGAGGCGCTTGTGCACGGTCGAGAAGTTGGTGAGCATGCCGCCCAGCCAGCGCTGGTTGACGTAGGGCATGCCGACGCGGGTCGCCTGCTCGGCGATCGCCTCCTGCGCCTGCTTCTTCGTGCCGATGAACAGGATCGTGCCGCCGTGGGCGACCGTCTGCTTGATGAACTCGAACGCGTTGTCGATGTAGGACAGCGACTGCTGCAGATCGATGATGTAGATGCCGTTGCGCTCGGTGAAGATGAAGCGCTTCATCTTCGGGTTCCAGCGCCGGGTCTGGTGCCCGAAGTGGACACCGCTGTCGAGCAACTGCCGCATGCTGACGACGGCCATGGCCGGTCGGCCTCCTCTGCGCGCCTGGTCGGCGCGCGCCTCGGTTCTCGCGCCCGGGCGGTTGCGCGGGCGCGCCTGACGCCCGCGAGGCCGCGCCCGTGCCGTCCCCGAAAGAATCCGGGGACAGACCGAGGAGGTGCGGCCCGACGTTGCGGGCGTGCGAAGTCGGCCCGCACGAACGGGCCGCTAGCAGAAGTCTACGGGATCCCCAACCTGCTCCCCCACCCCGCACTCGTCCACAGCTTTGCCTCCACGCCCCTGTCCCGGCCCGTTCCGGGCCACGCTCGGGTCATGGGGCTCGGACGATCGGTGGGGGTACGGCTCGGGCGGGCGTGCGCGATGGGGCTCGGGCTCGCGGCGGTCGTCCTCGCGTCCCTTGGTTTGGCGTCCGTTCGGCTCGCGCCGGCGGCGGCCGCGGGGACGCCGGAGGTGGAGGCGGTGGCACCGGTGGGNNNNGCGCCCGTCGTGGCAGCGCCCGTCGTGGCAGCGCCCGTCGTCTGGACGCCGCTCATGGCGGCGCCGGTGGGGGCACGCGTCGAGGTGCCCGGTGCGGCACCGATGTGGCGCTGGCCGTTGGACGGGGTGCCGGAGGTCGTGCGGCCCTTCGAGCCGCCGCCGGAGCCCTGGCTCGCCGGGCATCGCGGGGTGGACCTGCTCTCGGCCGTCGCCGCTCCCGTTCGTGCCGCGGGCGCGGGGGTGGTGTCCTTCGCGGGCAGCGTCGCGGGCCGCGGCGTCGTCACCGTGACGCACGGGGAGCTGCGTACTACGTACGAGCCGGTGACGGCGACCGTCACCTCGGGCGACGTGGTCAAGGCGGGCGACGTCCTCGGCGAGCTCGCGGCGCATGCCGGGCACTGCGCAACGCGCAGCTGCCTGCACTGGGGCCTGCGGCGCGGGGAGGCGTACCTCGACCCGCTTTCGCTGCTCGCCCGGCTCGGCCCGGCGCGGCTGCTGCCGGTACCGCGTGGGGCGGGCGGCACGGCCGCTGCGGGCCGCGCAGCGGGCAGTTCGACGAAGGCGTTGAGCGACACGACCGTGGCACCGGGCGGTGCGGCGGCCAGCCGGGTCTCATCGGCACCGGGCGGCGCGGCCGCGGGCCCACGGGTACAAGCGAGAGGCGGAGCCAAGGGAGCGACGAGCGATGCGGCAGCCGAGGCCGGCCGGCCCGCGCCGAAACCACGGGCCACGGGCTCGGTGGCTCCCGCTCCGGCCAGCCCTCTCGCGGTGCGGGCGGGTGGCCGAGCGCCCGCCGACGGCGGGGACAGCGAACGGCCGCTCCGTGCCCTGGCGGGCGGAGCGGCCGTTGTCCTGCTGGCCGGCGTGGCGCTCGCGGGCCGGCGGCGCTGAGGCGGAAGGGGCCGAACTGTGCCAGGCGCGTCCGCCGGTGCAGCGTCCCGGCTCAGTCGTCGCTCCCGGCGAGCTCGCCGATTCGGGTCAGTCGTCGCTCTCGGCGAGCTTGCTGCGCAGCTGCAGCACGGCCTTGGTGTGCATCTGGCAGATGCGGCTCTCGGTCACGCCGAGGACCTGGCCGATCTCGGCCAGGGTCAGGCCCTCGTAGTAGTAGAGCGTCACGACGATCTTCTCCCGCTCGGGGAGCAGGTTGATCGCCTTGGCCAGCAGGTGCTTGGTCTCCTCGGCCTCGAAGGCCGCGACCGGGTCCTCGGCGCGCGGGTCCTCCAGCACCTGCTCGGGGCTGCTGTCCTTCTCCCCGCCCAGCAGCTCGTCGAGGGCGACCACGTTGACGTAGGACATCTGGCTGAAGATCTGGTGCAGCTCTTCGAGCTTGATGCCCATCTCCTGGGCGACCTCGGCCTCGGTCGGCGTCCGGTGCAGCCGCGCCTCGAGGGCGGCGTAGGACTTCTCGACCTCGCGAGCCTTGTAGCGGACCGACCGCGGGATCCAGTCGAGCGAGCGCAACTCGTCGATGATCGCGCCGCGGATGCGGTTGATCGCGTAGGTCTCGAACTTGAAGCCGCGCTCGAGGTCGAACTTGTCGATCGCGTCCATCAGGCCGAAGATCCCGTAGGACACGAGGTCGGCCTGCTCGACGTTCGGCGGCAGGCCGACGCCGACGCGGCCGGCGACGTACTTCACCAGCGGGGAGTAGTGGAGGATGAGGCGCTCGCGCAGCCGGACGTCACCGCCGGCCTTGTAGTCCTCCCACAGCTTCTGCAGGGCCTCCTCGGCCGCCGCGGACTCGTCGACGGCGGCCGGCTTCTCGGCCACGGGCGACGACTGGTCGACCACGATGGAGACCCCCTCCTTCCCCGGCGTGCGCCGGTTCCGCCCCGCCGCGGGTCACGCTCGCGGATGGGCGCGCTCGTACGTCGCCTTGAGTCTCTCCACTGAGACATGCGTGTATAGCTGTGTCGTACTGAGAGTAGCGTGGCCGAGCAACTCCTGAACGCTGCGGAGGTCCGCTCCCCCGTCCAGCAGATGGGTGGCGGCCGAGTGGCGCAGGCCGTGCGGGCCCAGGTCGGGCGCCCCGGGCACCTTGGCGAGCATGGCGTGGACGACCCGGCGGACCGTCCGCACGTCGATCCGCGCCCCGCGCGCGCCGAGGAAGAGCGCCGGTCCGCTCGCGTCGGTGCGGACGTCCGGACGCCCGCGCGACAGCCAGTCGTCGACGGCACGCAGGGCCGGGACGCCGAGCGGCACGGTCCGCTCCTTGTCGCCCTTGCCGACCACGCGGAGCACACGCCGGCTGCGGTCGATGTCGTCGATGTCGAGCCCGCACAGCTCCGCGACACGCACCCCTGACGCGTAGAGCACCTCGAGGATCGCGAGGTCGCGCAGCCCGAGCGGCCCGGTGTCGGCGACGGCTTCGGCCGCGGCATCGAGCAGCGAGCGGGCCTCCCCCTGGGTCAGCACCCCGGGCAGGGACCGCCCGCCGCGCGGAGTGGCGAGCAGCGCGCCCGCGTCCGTCGGCGCGAGCCCGGCCCGCGCCGCCCATGCCGTGAACGTGCGCGCCGCCGCCGCCCGGCGCGCCAGCGTCGCGCGCGCCCGGCCGGACGAGCGCTGCAGCGCGAGCCAGCTGCGCAGCACCGCGAGGTCCACGCCCGCCGGGTCGTCGCGGCCCATCCGCCGGGCGTGCTCGAGCAGGCCGCCGATGTCCGAGGCGTAGGCCCGGACGGTGTGCGCGGACGAGCCCCGCTCGGCCCGGAGGTGGCGGACGAACTCGTCCCGAGCCGACGCCAGCGCCGGGGGCAGCGGCGGGTCCTCCGGCTCGATCACGTGGCACACGGTGACCAGCGCGAAGCGCCTGGTCAAGCACCTCCGGCCGCACCGGCGTGCCGCGGACGGGCGGCCGACCAAGAGGAGACGCGCAGCCTCACCCGCGCCGACCGCGGTGCTCCCGTCCCGCGCGCCGCCAGCCACCCTCCGCCGGCTCCACCACCCCCTGCACGGCCATCCGCCCGAGCCGGGCCAGGACGTCGGCCACCGGCAGCAAGCTGGCTTGCGCCAGCTGCCCGGCCGGCACCGGGCTCAGCAGCGGCATGGCGTCGTAGACCCGCAGGTCCTCCGGGTCCAGGCCGTCGAGCGGCCCCGCCGGCGCCCGCCGTTCCGGCCGGCTGTCCGCACCGAGCCGCCCGACGATGTCGAGCACGTCGTCCCCGTCGGTCACCAGCGCGGCCTGCCTGGCGCGCACCTCCTCGTGGCACCCCGCCGACATCGGGCTCGTCACCGGCCCGGGCACCGCCATCACCTCCCGGCAGAGCTCCCGTGCGCGTTCGGCGGTGCTGCGCGCGCCGCTGCGCAGCGCGGCCTCGACGACGACGGTCCCCTGGCTCAGGGCGGCGAGCAGCCTGTTGCGCTCGAGGAACCGCCCGCGGGTCACGCCGGTGCCGGGCGGCACCTCGCTGATGAGCACCCCGTCGGCCGCGATGCGGCTGAGCAGCGCCTCGTGCGCCCGCGGGTAGGCGACGTCGACGCCGCAGGCGAGCACGGCGACGGTCATGCCGCCGACGGACAGGGCACCGCGGTGCGCGGCCGCGTCGATTCCGAAGGCGCCGCCCGAGACGACCGTCCACCCGCGCGCCGCGACCTGCCCGCTCAGCGTCCCCGCCACGTGCAGCCCGTACGCGGTGGCCGCCCGCGCGCCGACCACGGCCACCGAGCGCTCCACCGTCTCGGCGAGCCCGCCGTCGCGCGCGCCGCGTACCCACAGGGCGAGCGGACGCCGGGCGCCGAGGTCGTCCAGGGAGTCGGGCCACTCGGCGTCGCCCGGCGCCACGAGCCGAGCGCCGGCCCGCGCTGCCATGGCGAGGTCGCGGTCCACGTCGACCAGGCCGAGCCGGGCGCGGTAGGCGCGCGCCTGCCGTTCGGTCACCCCGTCGAGCCGGTCCGCGCGCAGCCGGTCGAGCACCTGCGCGGCTCCGAGCGCGTCGACGAGCGGGACGAGCGCCGTGGCCGGCGGCTCCACCACCCGCCCGAGCGCGACCAGCGCCCGGCGGTCGGCGTCCGCGGTCTGCGTGCGGCTCCCGCCGCCTGACCCCGGAGCCACGCGAGCCCCCGGTGGGTCGGAGCTCGTCCGGGCGTCCGGAGGAGCACCCGCGGGCCTGCCGTCCGGCGCGTCGCGCCCCGGGCCGCGGCCGCCGGACACGGGCGGGAGGGGCAGCCCCTCCTGACGGCCGTTCACGCCGCTGCCCCTGCCGCCGACAGCCGCAGCCCTACCGCGAGCGCCACATCGGAGGCGTCGGGCCGACCGCGGCCGGCGAGGTCGGCGAGCGTCCAGCTGACCCGCAGCGCCCGGTCCGCGCCGCGCAGCGTGAGGACTCCGCGCAGCACCGCTTCCTCGACGGCCCGGGCGTCGCGCAACCGCCACTGACTGCGCAGCTCGCGGCCGGGCACCTCGGCGTTCGTGCGCCACGGCAGGCCGCGGAAGCGCTGCGCCGCCCGCGCGCGTGCTTCCGCGACCCGCGCGGCGACGACCGCCGTCGGCTCGGCCGTGCCGGGCTCGAGGGCGCCGAGCCGCTGTGCTCCGACCGGCGGCAGCACCTCCACCCGGAGATCGACGCGGTCGAGCAGCGGGCCGGACAGCCGCGACAGGTAGCGGCGGCGCGCCAGCGGCGTACAGGTGCAGTCCAGACCCTTGCCGACCGCCCGCCCGCACGGGCACGGGTTGGCGGCGAGCACGAGGGTGGTGCGCGCGGGGTAGCGGGCCGTCCCTCCTGCCCGCGACAGGACCACGACGCCGGACTCGAGCGGCTGGCGGAGGGCGTCGAGGACCGCCGGGGAGAACTCCGGCGCTTCGTCCAGGAAGAGGACGCCGCGGTGAGCGAGGGACACCGCTCCAGGCCGGGGCACCCCGCTGCCGCCCCCGACGGTCGCCGCGGTGGTGGCGCTGTGGTGCGGGGCCTGGAACGGCGGTCGGGTCACGAGCGGGACGGCAGGGTCGAGCACGCCCGCGAGCGAGTGCACGGCGGTGACCTCGAGCGCGTCCTCGCGCTCGAGCGGCGGGAGCAGCCCGGGCAGCCGCTCGGCGAGCATCGTCTTGCCGGTCCCCGGCGCACCGACGAGGAAGAGCGCGTGCCCACCCGCGGCCGCGACCTCGACCGCCTGCCGGGCTTCCTCCTGGCCCACCACGTCGGCCATGTCCTTCTCGACCGCGGCCGGCAACGCCCGGTCGGCCGGCGCGGCAGCCTGCACCGGCTCCTCCTCCGGCACCTCCACCCCGCGCATCAACGCCGCCAGCTGGCGCAGCGAGCGCAGCCCGAGCACCTCCACTCCGGGCACCAGCGCGGCCTCGGCGGCGTTCGGCTCGGGCACGACCACCCGCCGGATGCCCGCCCTGGCTGCCGCTGCCACGGCCGGCAGCACGCCGCGGACCGGGCGCAGCCGCCCGTCAAGCCCCAGCTCTCCGAGCAGCGCGGTGTGGTCGAGCACCCGCGCGTCCAGGACGGGCTCGTCCTCCGGTGCGGCGCCCGCCAACAGGACGGCCACCGCGATCGCCAGGTCGAAACCCGACCCCCGCTTCGGCAGGCTCGCCGGCGAGAGCCCGACCGTGACACGCGACGCCGGCCAGCGCTCACCGCTGTTCATCACCGCCGCCCGCACCCGATCGCGCGCCTCGGACAACGCCGCGTCGGGCAGCCCCACCAGCACGAACGCCGGGAGCCCCGCGGCCACGTGCGCCTCGACCTCGACGACCGAGCCCTCCACCCCCACCAAGGCGATCGAGCGGGCCGTCGCGAGCGCCATCAGGCCACCCCGCGCAGGTGCTCGACGCGAGCGGGCCCCCGAGCCGCCCGCGTCACCGCCACCACGTCGATCCGCACCTGCGGCGGGTGCACCCCCCGCTCGGCGAGCCAGCGGGCCGCCAGCCGGCGCAACCGCGCCTGCTTGGCCGCCGTCACCGCCTCCTGCGGCGTGCCGAACGAGGCCGAGCGCCGGGTCTTCACCTCGCAGACGACGAGCGCGTCCCCGTCGCGCGCCACGATGTCCACCTCGCCCAGCTCGCAGCGCCAGTTGCGCTCGAGCACGACGAGCCCGGCCTCGGTCAGGAACCGCGCCGCGACGTCCTCGCCGTAGCGCCCGAGCGCGCCGCGCGCCGTGTGGCCACCCGGCGGCGGCCGCTCCCCCGCCTCCGCGCGCGCCGCCCCTCCGGACGCCGCGCTCGCAGTGTCATCTCGTGCCCTGCCCGTGCCGCCCATCGCCGCACCACCTCCACGACGAGCGTGGCCGCACGAGCAGGGGCCGGCGGGCGGCGCGAGACGATCTGTGGACGCAGCAGGGGCTGTGGACGCAGGGCCGCAGCGGGCGGACCGGCGGCCTCAGCGACGCCTCAGCTGGGCGACGGCGGCTCGAGGTCGGCCTTGGCCAGCTCCTCGACGTTGACGTCCTTGAACGTCACCACCCGCACGTTGCGCACGAACCGCGCCGGGCGGTACATGTCCCACACCCAGGCGTCGGCCATGCTCACCTCGAAGTAGACCTCGCCGCCCTCGGTGCTGCGCGGGGTGAGCTCGACGGAGTTGGTGAGGTAGAACCGGCGCTCGGTCTCGACGACGTAGGTGAAGAGGCCGACGACGTCGCGGTACTCCCGATAGAGCTGCAGCTCCATCTCGGTCTCGTACTTCTCGAGGTCCTCGGCGCTCACTTCGGGTCTCCCACGCTCAGCTTGGGGACGGGGCGTCACTCCGCCCCGACGATCCGGTCATTGTCCACCGCCGACGCGTCCTCGTCCGACGCCACGTCGGGGCCGTCCTCGTCGAACTCGTCGAGCATCTCCTCCTCGACCGGCTCGTCCCGTCCCGGGAGCCGCCAGGACCGGCGGTGCTGCTCGCTCGCGCCGTGCTCGGCGACGGCGGCCGTGTGCCAGGGGGTGGCGTAGCCGCGATTCTGCTCCCAGCCGAACGCCGGGTGCTCGCGGGCCAGCTCCTCCATGATCGCGTCGCGCTCGGTCTTGGCGAGGATGCTCGCCGCAGCGATGGACGAGCAGGTCATGTCGCCCTTGATGACCGTCCGGACGGGAACCTCGCAGGCCCAGCCACCGTCGGGCACCGACGGCGCATAGAGGCCCGCGGGGGCCTCCAGCGCGTCGGCCAACGAGAGCTGGGCCGACGGCCGGCGCAGGTAGTTGTGGTTGCCGTCGAGGAGCACCCACTCCGGACGGCGCGGCAGGGCGGCGACGGCCCGCTCGGCCGCCAGCCGCAGCGCGGCGAGGATGCCGTACGCGTCGATCTCCGCCGCGCTGGCGTGTCCCACTGCGCTTTCCGGCGCCCAGCGCCGGATGCGCGGGGCGAGGGCGGTGCGCGCCTCGTGGGTGAGCAGCTTGCTGTCGCGCAGCCCCTGCGGGCCCGGCTTGCAGTCGGCCGAGAGCAGGACCACGCCCACGCTGACCGGGCCGGCGAGCGCACCGCGGCCCACCTCGTCCATGGCCGCGAGCAGCCCGGCGCCCTCGCGCCAGAGCGAGCGCTCCAGCCGCAGGCTCGGGGGCGTGGACGCCCGGACGACGCGCTTCGGCGAGCGCCCTCCCCCCCGTCCGGAGGTGCCGCGCGGAGCCGGGACGAGCGAGCTGGCGGGCATGGCAGGCAGGCTAACCCGGGCGACTCCCCGTGCTCAGCTCCACCGTTCGACGCCCTCGGCGACGTGTCGCCCGGCGAGCAGCTCGGGAACGTGGTCGGCGAGCCGTCCGGGATAGGTCCGCAGGGCGCGCAGAGCGAGGAGCGGCTGCCAGGCCAGCCCGAGCAACGCGCCGGGGACCTCGGGAGTCGGGGCGAGGGGCCTGGTCCGGGCGTCGGCGGGCAGCATGACCAGATGGACGGTCTCCCGCTGCCACCGGCGGCGCCCCAGCCAGCGGAAGGTGGCGTAGCGGGTCCAGGCGATCGGCCCCACGGACGACCGGCTCAGCACGAGCCCGGTCTCCTCGCGGACCTCACGGACGACCGCGTCACGCTCGTCCTCGCCGGCCTCGAGCCCGCCGCCGGGCAGCTCCCACCAGTCCCCGAGCTCGGGGTCGGTCGGGTCGCACACGTGCAGCAGGAGGACGGCGTCGTCGGCGACCAGCAGGCCTTTGGCCGACCGGCGCCACGACTGGCCTGGCGGAAGGCCGTCAGGCCGCTCCCACCGCGCCACTCCGTCGCCGTCAGCGGCCGAGGTCGGCTCCCTGGCCGGTCGCGCGGTTGTCGATCTCGGCCTGCTCGAACGTCTCGGGCGTGCCGAGCGTCCGCCAGTGGCCGAACGGCCATACGACCACGAACGCCTTGCCGATGACCTTGTCGATCGGGACGAACCCGCCGCCCGGCTCACCCTGGTGGGCGCGGGAGTCGGCCGAGGCGTTGCGGTGGTCGCCCAGGACCCACAGCCGGCCCTCGGGAACGGTGACGTCGAACGGCTGGTCCGAGGGGTCGTCGCCCGGGAAGAGGTAGTCCTCCTCCTCGAGCGGCACCCCGTTGACCGTCACACGGCGCTGGGAGTCGCAGCAGGCCACCCGGTCGCCCGGGAGCCCGATGACGCGCTTGATGAAGTCGCGCTCGTCCGGCGGTGCGATGCCGATGGCACTGCCGACCGCCCGGACCGCCTTGGAGACCGGGTTGCTCGGCTCGTCGTAGGTGACCTCGGGTGTGAACGAGTCCACGCCGTTGAAGACGACGATGTCGCCGCGGTCGATGTCGCCGAAGCGGTAGGACACCTTGTCGACCAGGACGCGGTCCCCGACGCGCAGCGTCTCCTCCATCGAGCCGGAGGGGATGTAGAAGGCCTGGACGAGGAAGGCCTTCACGAGCATCGCCAGGATCAGCGCGATGCCGATGAGGACGGGCATCTCCGCCCACGCCGAGAGCCGCCGGCGCCGGTGGGGAGCCGGGTCCTGCGCGGGGTCGGCCGGACCGTCGGGGCCCTGCGCGTCGCCAGGGCCTCCGGCCCCGCCGGGCCCGTCGGCCGGGGGCTCGCCCCCGCCCGCGGGCGGGGGCGCGTCGGACCGCGGCTTGTCCAGCTCGTCCGGCGTGTTCGGGGGCCCCGGGACCTCGCCCGGAGCGCCCCCGCGCGAGTCCGTGGTGCTCATGCGCCCGCGGCCCGTTGCGTCAGCGAAGTCAGCGGCCCGAGCCGGCCGGCTCGCGCTTCTCCTTGATCTTGGCCTTCTTGCCGCGCAGCTCGCGCAGGTAGTAGAGCTTGGCGCGGCGGACGTCACCACGGGTGACGACCTCGATCTTGTCGATCACCGGGGAGTGCACGGGGAAGGTGCGCTCGACGCCGGTGCCGAAGCTGACCTTGCGGACGGTGAACGTCTCGCGCACGCCGCCGTTCTGGCGGCGGATCACGACGCCCTGGAAGACCTGCACGCGAGAGCGGTTGCCCTCGACGACGCGGACGTGGACCTTGAGCGTGTCCCCGGGTCCGAACGCCGGCACGTCCGTGCGCAGCGAGGCCGAGTCGAGCACGTCCAGCTTTTGCATGTCTGTCTCCCTGCAGGTGCCACAGGTCACCTGCGGTGTCGTCGGTGGAGCGGCCGCGTGTCAGCAGCTCTCGGTCGGTTCCGCGGTGGGCGGGCCGTCGACGGGGTCGATCGGCCGTGCCCGGTGGCGCCGTCCGTCGTCCGGCAAGCGCTCCCCTGTGGCAGGGCGCGGCCGACGGACCTCGTGGCGCGACGACCTAGTTTGACACACGCCCAGCGCTGCGGACCAACCTCGGCCCGGCCGGCTCCCACCCCTGCGCGGCCAGGACGGCCAGGTCGGCGCGGTCCAGCCCGTCCACGTCGAGGCGGGCGAGCAGGTCCGGACGTGTCGACGCGGTACGCCGCAGCGACTCGTCGCGGCGCCAGCGGGCGATACGGGCGTGGTCGCCGGAGACGAGGACGTCGGGCACGCCCAGCCCGCGCCACTGCGCCGGCTTGGTCCACGTCGGGGCCTCGAGCAAGCCGCCGGTGTGCGACTCCTCGGCAAGGCTCTCGGCGTTGCCGAGGACGCCCGGCAGCAGCCGCCCGACGGCCTCGACGACCACGAGGACGGCTACCTCGCCACCGAAGAGCACGTAGTCGCCGATGGAGAGCTCGTCGACGTCGTAGCGCGAGCGCGCGTCCTCGAGCACGCGCGCGTCGATCCCCTCGTAGCGCCCGCAGGCGAAGACCAGCCAGGGGTCTGCGGCGTACTCGGCGGCCACGTCCTGCGTGAAGACGCGCCCGGCCGGCGACGGGACCACGAGCCGAGGGCGTGCGCCCTCCGGGCCCTGCGCCAGCACCGCGTCGAGCGCGGCACCCCAGGGGCCGGGGGTCATGACCATCCCCGCGCCACCGCCGTAGGGGGTGTCGTCGACGCTGCGGTGCCGGTCGGTCGTGAAGGCGCGCAGGTCGTGCACGTGGGCCTCGAGCCGCCCGGCCTCCTGCGCCTTGCCGAGCAGGGACAGCTGCAGCGGGGCGAGGTAGTCCGGGAAGACGGTGACGACGTCGATGCGCACGGCTAGGCGGGGCCGGTCGCGGCAGGGTCGGCCCCGTCCGGCCCGGCCGGTCCGTCGGCCTCGTCGGCCTCGGGGACGTCGTCCAGCAGCCCGGCCGGCGGGTCGACGACGACGCGCCCGGCCACGAGGTCGACCTCGGGGACGATCTCGGTCACGAACGGGACGAGCGCCTCGCGGCCGTCGGGGCGGCGCAGGGCGAGGACGTCCTGCGCGGGCAGGTGGAGCACGTCCGTGACCTCGCCCACGGTCTCGCCACCAGGCAGCACGGCGGCTAGGCCGATCAGCTGGTGGTCGTAGTACTCGTCCGGGTCGTCCGGCTCCTCGTCGCGAGGGACGTCGACGAGGAGCAGGGTGTTGCGCAGCTCCTCGGCGCGCGTGCGGTCGTCCACGCCGACGAAGTGCAGCACCAGCCGGCCGGAGTGGACGCGCCCCGACTCGACGACGAGCGGCCCGCGCGCGGCCGGGTCCGTACGCAGCGACGCCCCGGCTGCGAAGCGCAGCTCGGGGTCGTCGGTGCGTACTTCGACCATCAGGTCGCCGCGGATGCCGTGCGCCCGGCCGATACGGCCGACCACCAGCTCGACGGTGTCGCTCATCGAGGCTGCGACGCGGTCAGCGCCGCTCGTCGACATCGAGGAAGTCGATGCGGACGGAGCGGCCGCCGGACAGCGCGCCCACGACGGTGCGCAGCGCGGTGGCGGTCCGGCCGTTGCGGCCGATCACCTTGCCGAGGTCCTCGGGGTGCACCCGCACCTCGAGCACCCGGCCGCGCCGGCCCTCCCGCCGGGCGACGCGGACCTCGTCGGGGTTGTCGACGATGCCGCGCACCAGGTGGTCGAGGGCGTCCTCGATCACTCTCAGGCCTCGGCGGGCTGGTCGACCGCCTCACCGGGGGCGTCGGAGCCACCCGCAGCGGCGCCGCCACCGGCGACCTCGGCGTCCGCAGCCTGCGGAGCCTCGTCCTTGGCCT
Source organism: Motilibacter deserti (assembly GCF_011250635.1). GTDB lineage: Bacteria > Actinomycetota > Actinomycetes > Motilibacterales > Motilibacteraceae > Motilibacter_A > Motilibacter_A deserti. The sequence continues at coordinate 452,717 of NZ_JAANNP010000002.1, read as the reverse complement.
TCTTCGCCTTCGGGGTGGTCGCGGCGCCGCCGGTGTCGCCACCGGTCGCCTTGGCGGCCTCGTTGAAGACGGCCTTCTTGTCCACGCGGGGAGCGGCGGTCTTGAGCGTGCCCTCCTCGTAGGGCAGGCCCTTGAACTTCTGCCAGTCGCCGGTCTTGGACAGGATCGCCGCGACGGGCTCGGTCGGCTGCGCGCCGACGCCGAGCCAGTACTGCGCACGCTCGCTGTCGACCTCGATGAGCGAGGGCTCCTCGGTCGGGTGGTACTTGCCGATGGCCTCGATGAAGCGGCCGTCGCGCTTGGTGCGCGCGTCGGCGACGACGATGCGGTAGTACGGCGCACGGATCTTGCCCATGCGCATCAGCTTGATCTTTACAGCCACGGGGGCAGGACTCCTCGTCGGACGCGGGTTGGGCGCCGTACACCCCGGGTGGGGACCGACGGCGGGGCGCCCTGCATGTGCGGTGGGCCGACGCGGGCGAGAGGGGCCTGCGCGCGGACCAGTGCCAGCGGTCGATTGTGCCAGATGTACGCGGCGCAGCCCAAGCCCGGCCGGGGCGACGGGCTGCGGGGACGGTCAGCGCCCGCCGGGAGGCAGCAGCCCCTTGAACTCCGCCGGCAGCTCGAAGGGCGCCGCCGCCCCGTCGCCGCCGAACGGCGACCCGGCCCCGAGCCCGGGGGCCTGCGCCGCGCGCTGGGCCGCCTGCTGGGCCTCGAGCGCGCGCTTGGCGGGGTTGCCGGAGCGGCTCTGCTTGCCGCCCTTGCCCTTCTTCTGCTGCTGGGCCTTGCCGCGCGACTTCTTCCCGAACCCCGGCATCCCCGGCATCCCCGGCATGCCGCCGGACGCCATCGAGCGCATCATCTTCTGCGCCTCGGTGAAGCGCTGGATGAGGTCGTTGACGGCCGAGACCGAGCTGCCCGAGCCGCGGGCGATGCGGGCGCGCCGGGACCCGTTGAGGATCTTGGGGTCGCGCCGCTCGGCCGGCGTCATCGACTGGATCATCGCCTGCGTGCGGTCGAGCTCGCGCTCGTCGATCGACTCGATCTGCTCGCGGAACTGCCCCATGCCCGGGAGCATCCCGAAGATCTTCGACATCGAGCCCATCTTGCGCAGCTGCTGCATCTGCCCGAGGAAGTCCTCGAGCGTGAAGTCCTGACCCGACAGGAACTTGTTGGTCAGGTCCTCCTGCTGCTGCTGGTCGAAGACCTTCGCCGCGCCCTCGAGCAGGGTCTGCAGGTCGCCGAGGTCGAGGATCCGCGAGGCCATGCGGTCCGGGTGGAAGACGTCGAAGTCGTCGAGCTTCTCGCCGTTGCTGGCGAACATCACCTGGCGCCCGGTGACCTTGGCGACGGAGAGGGCCGCACCACCGCGGGCGTCACCGTCGAGCTTGGTGAGCACCACGCCGTCGAAGCCGACGCCGTCGAGGAAGGCCTGCGCGGTCACGACCGCGTCCTGACCGATCATCGCGTCGACGACGAAGAGCGTCTCGTCCGGCTTGACGGCGTCGCGGATGTCCGCGGCCTGCTGCATGAGCTCGGCGTCGATGCCGAGGCGGCCGGCGGTGTCGACGACGACGACGTCGTGCTGCTTCTCCCGGGCGTACGCCACGGCGCGCCGCGCGACGTCGACCGGGTCGCCGACGCCGTTGCCCGGCTCCGGGCCGAAGAAGGCCGAGCCGGCGCGCTCGGCGACGATCTGCAGCTGGTTGACGGCGTTGGGGCGCTGCAGGTCGCAGGCGACGAGCAGCGGCTGGTGGCCCTGGCCGCGCAGCCAGCGGGCGAGCTTGCCGGCGAGCGTCGTCTTGCCCGCGCCCTGCAGGCCGGCGAGCATGATCACCGTCGGCGGCGTCTTGGCCAGCCGGATCCGGCGGGCCTCGCCGCCGAGGATCGCGATGAGCTCCTCGTTGACGATGTCGAGGACGCGCTGGGCCGGGTTGACCGACTGCTGGACCTCGGGGCTCTTGGCCCGCTCGCGGACCGCCGCGACGAACTCGCGGACGACGGGCAGCGCGACGTCGGCCTCGAGCAGCGCGACGCGCAGCTCCCGGGCGGCCGCGTCGATGTCGGAGTCGCTCAGCCGGCCCTTGCCGCGCAGGCCCTTGAACGTCGCGGACAGCCGGTCCTGAAGGGTGTTGAACACGGGAGCGAGGTCCTGCCTTCTCGATTCGAGGTCGCCCAGAAGCCGAAGCCGGGCCCGCCCCACCGTGCGAGCGGCGCCGGCCCGCGTTCAGCGTAGCCGCGCGAGCGCCCGGTCCCCCGCTCTCGCCTCAGCCCGCGACGTCCCGCAGCACCCGCGCCACCTCGCGCGCCCGCTCCGGTGCGAGCGGCCCGCCGTCGTCGCCGACCACGTAGAACACGTCCACAGCCTCCGCGCCGAGGGTCGCCACGCGCGCGGCGCGCACGTCGACCCCGGCGAAGGACAGCGCCCGGCCCAGCCTGTGCAGCAGCCCGAGCCGGTCCGAGGCGCGGACCTCCAGCACCGTCGCGGTGTGCGAGGCGTCGTCGACGATGTCCACCCGGGCAGGTACGCGGGGGCCGCGCGACGGCGCCCGCGACGCCTCGCGCCGCTCGAGCAGCCCGGCAACGTCCAGCCTGCGCTCGAGCGCGCGGTCGATGTCGTCGCGCAGCGCGTCGAGGGCGGGCGGGTCGCCGAACTCGGCCACCACGGACCAGGTGTCGACGGCGACGCCGTTCTCGGTGCGCAGCGTCGCCGAGCGCACCGAGAGCCGGTGCACGGCAAGCACGCCGGCCACGGTCGCGAGCAGGCCGCGCCGGTCGGGCGCGACGACGGTGACGGCCCAGCCGCCGCCGTCGGGGCGTACGGACACCGCGAGCTCGCCGGCGGCGACCAGCTCGCGCTCCTCGTCCGTGATCGGGGTCGCCGGGGGCGGTGGCTCGCCGCGCATGTGGGCGCGGGCCCGCCGGGTGAGCTCGCCGACGAGGCCGGCCCGCCAGTCGGTCCAGGCCTGCGGGCCGGCGGCGAGCGCGTCGGCCTCGGTCAGGGTCGCGAGCAGGTCGAGCGCCTCGACCGAGCCGAGCGTCTCGGCCACGCGAGCCGCGGTCGTGGGGTCGTCGATGTCGCGGCGGGTCGCGGTCTCGACGAGCAGCAGGTGCTCGCGGATGAGCATCGTGATCGTCGCCGCGTCGGACGGGGAGAACCCCATCCGGGCGACGACGGGCTCGGCGATGCGCGCGCCCTCGCGCGCGTGGTCGCCGCGGCGCCGGCCCTTGCCGATGTCGTGCAGCAGCGCGGCGACGAGCAGCAGGTCCGGCCGGGACACCCGCCGGGCGAGCGCGGCGGCCTGCACACAGGTCTCGACGCTGTGCCGGTCCACGGTCCAGCGGTGGACGGCGGTGCGCTGCGGCCGGTTGCGCACGGCGGCCCACTCGGGCAGCAGCCGCACGACGAGGCCGGACTGGTCGAGCGCCTCCCACACCCGGACGGCGCCCGGCCCGGCGCCGAGCAGGGCGACGAGCGCGTCCCGGGCGGCCGCGGGCCAGGGGTCGGGCAGCGGGGGGCACTCGCGGGCCAGCCGGTCCGCGGTGCCCGGCGAGAGCGGGAGCCCGGCCTGCGCGGCGACCGCGGCCGCACGCAGCGGGAGCAGAGGGTCGGCCTCCACGCCGCCGTCGCGCGAGAGGACGAGCTCGCCCTCGTGCTCCGCGAGCCCCGGCGCGAGCGCGCGGGGCCGCGGCGGGCGGCGGGTGCCGATGCGCGGGGTGCGCTTGCGGGGGGCGAGCAGCTGCTCCACCCGGCGCCACGTGGTGTCCCCGGCGTACGAGATGGTGCGGGCGGCGTCGGAGACCACCCGGAGGACGGAGTCGGCGTCGGCGAGGCCGAGGGCGCTGGCGACAGCGTCCTGCTCCTGCAGGAGCAGACGGTCGAGCGCCCGGCCGCTGACGGTGTGCAGGGCGTCGCGGACGTCGAGCAGGCGCTCGGTCGCGCCGTCGAGGTCGCCGTGGGGCCGGTCCGCGACCCAGGAAGCGGCCACTGCGCGGAGGGCGACGACGTCGCGCAGCCCGCCGCGGCCCTCCTTGAGCTCGGGCTCGAGCAGGAACGCCGCTTCGCCGGAGCGCCGCCACCGCTCCCGGCAGGCCTCGAGCAGGTCTCCCAGGCGGCTGCGGGCGCTGCCGCGCCAGTCGTCGAGGACGGCGGTCCGCAGCCGGGTGGCGAGCGCCGCGTCCCCGATGACGACGCGCAGGTCGAGCAGGCCGAGCAGGACCGAGAGGTCCTCCGCCGCCACCCGCCGGGCCTCGCCGGGGGTGCGGACGGAGTAGTCGAGGCGGAGGCCGGCGTCCCAGATGGGGTACCAGAGGGCCTCGGCGACCCTGGCCACCTCGTCGTCGCCGCGGTGCCCGTCGTGGAGCAGGACGAGGTCGAGGTCGCTGTAGGGAGACAGGGAGGCCCGGCCGAAGCCGCCCACCGCGACGAGGGCGACGCCCTCGGTCGCGGGGACGGCTTCGGCGTACAACCACTGGAGCCAGCTGTCGGTCAGGTCGCTGAGCGCCCGGCGCCGGGCCGCGGAGGGCGGCCCGGGCCGGGAGAGCAGCGCGCGTCGCGCGGTCGTCAGCTCCGCAGGCGTGCGAGGCGTCGGTACCGGTGCCCCCGTGGATCGCGCGCTGCTCGCGGCCACCTCAGAGCGCCTCGGCGCCGCGCTCCCCGGTGCGGACCCGGACGACCGCGTCCACCGGGACGACCCAGACCTTGCCGTCGCCGATGCGACCGGTCTGCGCGCTCTTCACGATGACCTCCACGACGTCGTCCGCGTCGGCGTCGTCGACGAGGACCTCGACGCGCACCTTCGGGACGAGGTCGACGGTGTACTCGGCACCGCGGTAGACCTCGGTGTGGCCCTTCTGCCGGCCGTAGCCGTTGGCCTCGGAGACCGTCAGGCCGTGGACGCCGAAGGTCTCCAGCGCCGACTTCACGTCGTCGAGCTTGAACGGCTTGAGGATCGCTGTCACGAGCTTCATGTGTCAGACCCTCTCGTGCTGGGGGGTGCTCTGCTTGGCCAGGCTGCCGGCCGAGCCGGAGCCGCCGATCGAGCTGGCGATGTCGTACGCGGACTCGGCGTGCGTCGTGATGTCGACGCCGGCGACCTCGTCCTCCTCGGAGACACGGAAGCCGATCGTCTTCTGGATGATGAGCCCGAGGACGTAGGTGATGACGAAGGAGTACGCGAGCACCGCGACGGCGCCCACGACCTGCTTGCCGAGCTGGTCCACGCTGCCGCCGAAGAAGAGGCTCTCGCCGCCCTCGAAGCCGGGAGCCGTGTCGGTCGCCAGGAAGCCGATGGCGATGGTGCCGATGAGGCCGCCCACGAGGTGAACGCCGACGACGTCGAGCGAGTCGTCGTAGCCGAAGCGGTACTTCAGGCCGACGGCCAGGGCGCAGGCGCCACCGGCGATGAAGCCGAGGATCAGCGAGCCGACCGGGCTGAGGACGGCGCAGGCCGGGGTGATGGCGACGAGGCCGGCGACGACACCGGACGCGGCGCCCAGCGACGTGGCGTGGCCGTCGCGGATCTTCTCGGTGAGCAGCCAGCCGCAGATGGCCGCACAGGTGGCGGCGAGGGTGTTGATCCACGCCACGGCGGCCAGGTTGTTGGCGCCGAGGGCGGACCCGGCGTTGAAGCCGAACCAGCCGAACCACAGCAGGCCGGCACCGAGCATGACCAGCGGAAGGTTGTGCGGGCGCATCCGCTCCTTCGGCCAGCTGCGGCGCTTGCCCAGCACGAGCGCGAGGGCGAGGCCCGCCGCACCGGCGTTGATGTGGACCGCGGTGCCGCCGGCGAAGTCGAGGGCCTCGAGCTTGTTGGCGATCCAGCCGCCGACCACGCCCGCGTCCTCGTTGTCGAACGCGAAGACCCAGTGCGCCACCGGGAAGTAGACGATGGTCGCCCAGATCCCGGCGAAGACCATCCACGAGCCGAACTTCGCGCGGTCGGCGATGGCGCCGGAGATGAGCGCGACGGTGATGATCGCGAAGACCGCCTGGAAGCCGACGAACGCCGTGTTCGGCAGCGCGTCCTCAGGCGAGGTCATGAGGCCCTTGAGGCCGAGGTACTCGAACGGGTCACCCAGCAGGCCGCCGCCGACGTCGTTGCCGAACGCCATCGAGTAGCCGTAGAGCACCCACAGGACGCCGATGAGCCCGAGCGCGCCGAAGCTCATCATCATCATGTTCAGGACGGTCTTGCTCCGGACCATGCCGCCGTAGAACAGAGCGAGTCCGGGGGTCATCAAGAGAACGAGCGAAGCGCTGGTGAGCACCCAGGCCGTATCGCCAGTCGGAGGCATAGACAGGCTCCCCTGTCGTCGGAACGTTGACGAGGGAGAGACTGCTGGGCGTCCTTTAACGCGAGCGACGTCGCTCGTTTCGGCCCTGTGACATCACGGCTGTGGACGTTTCCGTTGCGTGAAGCGGGTTCGCCAAACCGTCGGGAACCGGCTTTCTCGCGGCTCGTGCGCGCTCAGGCGAGCAGCGCGTCGACGAACGCCTCGGGCTCGAACGGCGCCAGGTCGTCCGGGCCCTCGCCGAGCCCGACGAGCTTGACCGGCACCCCCAGCTCGCGCTGCACGGCCACGACGATGCCGCCCTTGGCCGTGCCGTCGAGCTTCGTGAGCACGATGCCGGAGACGGCGACGGCCTCGGAGAAGACGCGGGCCTGGATCAGGCCGTTCTGCCCGGTCGTGGCGTCCAGCACGAGCAGGACCTCGTCGACCGGGCCCTGCCGCTCGAGGACGCGCTTGACCTTGCCCAGCTCGTCCATGAGGCCGACCTTGTTCTGCAGCCGCCCGGCCGTGTCGACCAGCACGACGTCGGCCTCGAGCTCGGTGCCCTGCTTGAGCGCGTCGAACGCCACGCTGGCCGGGTCCGCGCCCTCGGCACCGCGTACGGTCGGCACCCCGACGCGCTCGCCCCACGTCGTCAGCTGGTCGGCCGCCGCGGCGCGGAACGTGTCGGCCGCGCCCAGCACGACGTCGCGCTCCTCGCTGACGAGGACGCGGGCGAGCTTGCCGACGGTCGTGGTCTTGCCAGTGCCGTTGACGCCGACGACGAGGACGACCGCCGGCCGTCCGTCGGGGTGCCGAGCCGTCTTGAGCGACCGGTCCATGCCCGGCCCGATCAGCTCGACGAGCTCCTCGCGCAGCATGAGGCGCATGTCCTCGGCCGTCCGGGTGCCCAGCACGCGCACGCGCGTGCGCAGCCGCTCGACCAGCTCCTGCGTGGGCCCGACGCCGACGTCGGCCGTGAGCAGGGTGTCCTCGACCTCCTCCCACGTCTCCTCGTCGAGGGTGTCGCGGGAGAGCAGGGCCAGCAGGCCGCGCCCGAGGCTGGTCTGGGAGCGGGAGAGCCGGTCGCGCAGCCGGGCCAGCCGGCCCGCGACGGGGGCCGGGCGCTCGATCTCGGGCGCCGGCGGCGCCACCGGCTCCGGCGGCAGGACGACGGGCGCCTCGGGCGTCGGCGCGAGCTCGACGGTCGGCGGCAGCGGGACGTCCTCGACCGTGCGGGTCGGGGTGTCGCGCGGGAGGGTGACGTCGTCGCCCACCCCGGGCGCGTAGTCGACGCCGGGGCGCGGAGGCGCCGGCGGGATCTCCCGGCGGCGCCGGGGCACCACCAGCCCGACGACGGCCACGAGGGCCAGGACGGCGATGACGACGGCGGCGACTACCCATTCCACGGCAGGAGCCTCTCAGACGGAGATCGGGGTACGGGGCGGGCCTCCCCCTCGCGAGGCTCCCTGCTCTGCCCCTGCGCGCGCTGGGTCAGGAGGCGCGGCCGCCCGGGGACGCGGTGCCCGGCGCCGTCCCGGTCGCGTGGGAGGCACCGACGAGGCCGTCGCGCCCGGGAGGCTGCTCCTCCTCGGGGTCGAGGACGTCGGCGAGCCGGGAGCCGACCTTGGCGAGCGCGTCGGAGACGGGCTCCGGGCCGGGCACCCGGCGGCCACGGTGCGGATAGGCGACGAAGCCGATGACGGCGACGCCGAGCACCACCGAGACGGCCATGGTCAGGACGAAGGCGAACATCGTTCCTCGATCGCTAGCGGGGTGCGGGCCGGGCGAGCGCGCCGCCCGTTCCATGAGAAGGGTCGGCGGCGCCTCTGCGTGAAGCGACGCGCCGGGGCCGCGCCGGCGTTCCGGCCGCTCGGCGTGAGCCTCGCCACGGCGGCCCGAGGTTTCGCGGCCGCGCGTGCAACGGCGGCCCAGGGCACGCGGGCCTGCGCCCGGCACGTCACGCCGGCACGGTCTCGACAGCCTCGTCCCCGCTGCGGCCCTCCTCTGCGCGCCCCTGCTCGGCGCTCCCGCCGCTCCCGCTGCCGCCCCTGGAGCCGCTCCCGCCGCTGCCGCCGCTGCCGCCTCGGCGCACCGGCTCGTCGCGCAGCCGCTGGCTGATGACCGTGGTCACGCCGTCACCCCGCATCGTGACGCCGTACAGCGCGTCGGCGATCTCCATCGTCCGCTTCTGGTGCGTGATGATGATCAGCTGGCTCGCCGCCCGCAGCTCCTCGAGGATGACGAGCAGCCGGCCGAGGTTGGTGTCGTCGAGCGCGGCCTCGACCTCGTCCATCACGTAGAACGGGCTCGGGCGGGCCTTGAAGATGGCCACGAGCAGCGCGACGGCGGTCAACGAGCGCTCCCCGCCGGACAGCAGCGAGAGCCGCTTGACCTTCTTCCCGGGAGGCCGTGCCTCGACCTCGATCCCGGTCGTCAGCATGTCGTCGGGGTCCGTCAGCACGAGCCGGCCCTCGCCGCCGGGGAAGAGCCGGGAGAACACACCCTCGAACTCGCGCGCGGTGTCGGCGTAGGCCTCGGCGAACACCGCCTGCACGCGGTCGTCGACCTCGCGGACGATCTCGAGCAGGTCGCGCCGCGTCGCCTTGAGGTCCTCCAGCTGCGTCACGAGGAAGCGGTGCCGCTCCTCGAGCGCGGCGAACTCCTCCAGGGCCAGGGGGTTGACCTTGCCGAGCTGGGCCAGCCCGCGCTCGGCCGCGCGCAGGCGCTTCTCCTGCTCGGCCCGGACGTACGCCCGGGGCTGCGGCTCCTCCTCGGGCTCCGGGTCGTCCGGAGCCGGCGGCGACGGCGGGACGGGGTTGTGCGGGCCGAACTCCTCGACGAGCACGTCAGGCTCGACCCCGAGCTCGTCGACCGCCCGCTGGCGCATCTGCTCGACCCGTAGCCGCTGCTCGGCCCGGGCCACCTCGTCGCGGTGCGCCGTGTCGACCAGGTCCTCGAACTCCTTCGCGAGGGCGCGGGCGGCGGCGCGGGCGCGGCTCAGCTCCTCCGCCCGCGCGGCGCGGGCCCGCTCAGCGGCGTTCCGCTCGGACGACACCTGCTCGATCGAGGCGTCCACGTGCGCCAGGACGGTCTCGGCCCCGGTGAGGACGGCCGTCGCGACGACCGCCTCGCGCTCGCGCTGCTCGCGGCGCGCGGCCGCACGGGCGCGGGCCTGCCGCTCCTGGCGCGCGCCCCGCTCCAGCGCGTCGGCCCGGCCGGACAGCGCCTTGACCCGCTCCTCGGCGGTACGCACCGCGAGCCGGGCCTCCATCTCCGAGCGGCGCGCGAGCGCGCACTGCTCACGGAGGCGGTCGCGCTCCTCCGGGCTCGGCTCGCCCTCGTCGGGCGCGGACTCGGCCGCGGCGAGGCGCTCGGCGAGCTGGTCGACGGTCTCGCGGGCCGGGCCGAGCCGCTCCTGCGCCGCCTGCAGCTGGCGCCCGAGGCGCTCGGCCTCCGCCGCCGCGGCGCGGGCCGCGCTCCCGAGCTGGCCGAGCTCCTCGGCGACGGCCGCCATCCGGGCGTCGGACTCGTGCAGGCGAGCGAGGGCGGCGTCGACCTGCTCCTGGGCGGCGGAGCGCTCCTGGCGGGCCGCGCTCAACGCGAACCGCAGGCGCTCCCCGTCGTGCGTCACCTCGGCGAGCCGCCGGGCCGCCTCGTCGACCGCCGCCTGCACCTCGAGCTGGCTCGGCGCACCAGCCGAGCCGCCGGTGACCAGCCCGACGCGGAAGACGTCGCCGTCTCGCGTCACGGCGGTGGCCCTCGGATGCTCGGCGACGACGGCGGCCGCGGCGGCCGGCGAGTCGACCACCACGACGTCGGCGAGGAGCGCGCCGACAGCACCGCGCAACCGCTCCGGCACGTCCACGAGCGCTGCCGCGCCCACCGGCGCTGAGCCCAGGGGCCTTGCCGCGTCCACCGCTGCGACCGGGGCCGGCCCGCCCGTCCCGTCGGCGGGCGCGGTGTCCGCCACCAGCAGGCCTGCCCGGCCGCTGTCGTCGGCGCGCAGCCGCTCGACCGCCCCGATGGCCCCGGCGAGCCCCTCGACGACGACGGCCTCGGCGGCCGCCCCGAGCGCGGCGGCGATCGCCGCCTCGTAGCCGGGGCGTACCTCGATCATCGCGGCAGCGGTCCCGAGCACTCCCTCCGCCGGCGCCGCCCCGTCCGCGCCGAGCAGCGCGACGGCCCCGTCCTTGGCGGCCAGGCTCAGCGAGAGCGCCTCCAGCCGGGCCGCGAGCGCCGACCGCTCCCGCTCGGCCTCGCGCTCCTGGGCGACCAGGGCCTCGACCCGCTCGGCGGCCGCCACGAGCACCGCCTCGGCTTCCTCGTGCGCGGCGTCGAGCCCCTCCTCGCCCTCGTCGAGCCCCGCGACCTGGGTCTCGACCTCGGCGAACCTCGCCCGCGCCTGCTCGGCGCGCGCGCCGGCCTCGTCACGCGCCGCTGTCAGCCGCCCCGTCTCCGCCTCGGCCGCCTCGAGCTTGCTCCGGGCCGCGGCGAGCTGGCCGGCGAGCCGGGCGAGCCCCTCGCGGCGGTCGGCCCGGGCACGGACGGCCGCCGCCAGCGCCTTCTCCTCGGCGGCGAGCGCCTGCTCGGCCGCGCGCAGCCCGCTCACGACCTCGGCCAGCCGCTGGGCCTCCTGCTGAGCGCGGGCCGCCAGCTCGCTCTCGTCGGCCCGCACCCTGGCGGCCTGACGCTCCATCTCATCGGGGTCCCGGCCCTCCCCCGGGCGCTCGTCCTGCTCGGCGGCGAGGTGACGCAGCCGCTCGGCGGCCAGCCCGGCGGTGCCGCGCAGCCGCTCGCGGACGGCGGACAGCGCGTACCACGCCTCCTGCACCCGCGCGAGCTGCGGCGCCTCGGCCTCGATGGCAGCCTCGAGCTCGGCCTCCTGGCTCCGGGCCTGCTGCAGGGCGAGCTCGGCCTGCGCCCGCCGCTCGGCCAGCGCCTCCTCGTCGGCGACGTCCGCCTCGAGCCGGGCCGTCGCCTGCACGAGGTCGTCGGCGAGCAGCCGGAGCCGGGCGTCCCGGGCGTCGGCCTGCACGACCTGGGCCCGGCGCGCCGCCTCCGCCTGCCGGCCCAGCGGCTTGAGCTGCCGGCGCAGCTCGGCCGTGAGGTCCTGCACACGCGCCAGATTGGCCTGCATCGCGTCGAGCTTGCGGAGGGCCTTCTCCTTGCGCTTGCGGTGCTTGAGGACGCCTGCGGCCTCCTCGATGAACCCCCGGCGGTCCTCGGGCGTGGCGGACAGGACCGCGTCCAGCTGCCCCTGCCCGACGATGACGTGCATCTCGCGGCCGATCCCGGAGTCCGAGAGCAGCTCCTGCACGTCCAGCAGGCGGCAGCCGGAGCCGTTGATCGCGTACTCGGACCCGCCGTTGCGGAACAGGGTCCGCGTGATGGTGACCTCGGTGTAGTCGATCGGCAGCGCGCCGTCGGTGTTGTCGATCGTCAGGCTGACCTCGGCGCGGCCGAGCGGGGCGCGGCCGGAGGTGCCGGCGAAGATGACGTCCTCCATCTTCCCGCCGCGCAGGCTCTTGGCCCCCTGCTCCCCCATCACCCACGCGAGCGCGTCCACCACGTTGGACTTGCCGGACCCGTTCGGCCCGACGACCGCGGTGATGCCCGGCTCGAAGCGCAGGGTGGTGGCCGACGCGAAGGACTTGAAGCCCTTCAGCGTCAGGCTCTTGAGATGCACCGGGCGAGCCTCCTCGCAGAGCCGTGGTCGAGCGGCAACGACGCTAGCCGACGCAGGCGCCCGGGAGCGCGCAGCGCGCCCCGGCTGTGGACGGGCTCTCGACCAGACCGAACGGTCCGGCAGAACGAACAGCCCGGGAAACGCAACGAGCCAGCCGCGCGACGCGCGACCGGCTCGGGGCGTACGACAGGCGCTAGGCCAGTGCCGGCTCCTTCTCCGCCGACTCGAGGGACTCGAGCCCCGTCGAGGGTGCCAGCAGTGCACCCTGCTCGATCATCTCGGCCAGGGCGTCCTTCTCGTTCTGCAGCCGGAGCACCTGCGACTCGAGGTCGCGTACGCGCTCGCGCAGCTGGCGCACCTCGCCGAGGATGCGGGCGTCGGGGCCGCCCACGTGCCCGAAGAGCGCCTTCGCCATACCGGTCCTCCACGCTTCGCACAGATGGTCCGCACGAATCTTCGACAGATCCTCGCGTCCGGCTCCAGGCGCGCGAACGAGCTCGCGCGCTTCTGGGCGGGCTTCAAGCGTCTCACCGCCTCCTACCCCAGTCAACGGGAGGTCACGCTTGCGTGACGATTTTCACTCACGGGGTCGAGGAAGCAAGCCCCGCCCGCCGGCCCGGCCCACGCGACGGAGCCGCGACGCGCGGGGACGGGGCATGCCGGGGCCGCGTCGCGGCGTGCCGCCCGGCGTCACCAGTGCGGCCGGCGCGGGACGCGCTGGCACGCGGGGCAGCTGAAGGACGACCGGCCCATGAAGGCGTCGCGCCGGATCAACGTCCCGCACCGGGCGCAGGCGCGGCCGGCCTGGCCGTAGGCGTGCAGCGAGCGGTCGAAGTAGCCGCTCTCGCCGTTGACGTTGACGTAGAGCGCGTCGAACGACGTCCCGCCCTGCTCGAGCGCGGCGGCCATGACGTCCCGGACGGCGGCCAGCAGGGTGGCGGCCTCTCGGCGCGTGGTCGTCTCGGTCGGACGGGCGTAGTGCAGGCGGGCGGCCCAGAGCGCCTCGTCGGCGTAGATGTTGCCGATGCCGGAGACCAGCGTCTGGTCCAGCAGGGCCCGCTTGAGGCCCGTACGCCGGCGGCGCAGCCCCGCGACGAACGCGGCGTCGTCGAAGGCGGGGTCCAGCGGGTCGCGGGCGATGTGGGCGACCGGGGCGGGCACGGCGTCGGCGGTGAGCGGGTCGACGGCGAGCCCGCCGAAAGTCCGTTGGTCGACGAAGCGCAGCTCGGGGCCGCCGTCGGCGAACCGCACGCGCGCCCGCAGGTGGGTCTCGGCGGGAGCGTCCTCGGGCTGGACGAGCAGCTGCCCGCTCATCCCGAGGTGGGCGACCAGGGCCTCGTCGGCCGGCGGCCCGTCGTCGGGGCGCTCGAGCGGCACCCAGAGGAACTTCCCGCGCCGCTGCGGCTCGGCGAGCCGCGCCCCGACGAGGCGGTCGGCGAAGTCCTGCGGCCCGGCCGCGTGCCGGCGCACGGCCCGCGGGTGCAGCACCGCGGCCTCGCGCACGGTCCGGCCGGCGACGTGGGCGGCAAGGCCGCGGCGTACGACCTCGACCTCGGGCAGCTCGGGCATGCGGGCGGGAGCGGCGTCAGGACGCGGGCGCAGCCGGGGCGTCGGAGGCCGTCCCGAGGGAGCCGCCGACGGGGCCGCCGACTGGGCCGCCGTTCGAGCCGTGGGGCGCGGACGGCGTACGCAGCGCGGCCCAGGCGGCCGCGGCGGCCTCCTGCTCGGCCTCCTTCTTGCTGCGGCCGATCCCCTCGCCGCGCTCCTGCCCCGCGAGCCGGACGACGGCGCGGAAGGTCTTGGAGTGGTCGGGCCCGGTGTCGGTGATGACGTACTCCGGCGCCCCCAGCCCCTGGCTGGCGGACAGCTCCTGCAGGGAGGTCTTCCAGTCCAGGCCCGCGCCGAGCACGGCGGCCTGCTCGATGAGCGGGTCCACGAGGCGGTGCACGAGGGCGGTCGCCTCGTCCAGCCCGCAGCAGATGTAGGCCGCGCCGATGAGCGCCTCGACGGTGTCGGCCAGGATCGAGGACTTGTCGCGCCCGCCGGTGGCCTCCTCACCGCGGCCGAGGCGCAGGTGCGGGCCGACGTCCAGCCGGCGGCCGACGTCGGCGAGCGCGCGCATGTTGACGACCGCGGCGCGCAGCTTGGCCAGCTGCCCCTCAGGCAGGTCGGGGTGCGCGCGGTAGAGCGTGTCGGTGACGACGAGCCCCAGCACCGCGTCGCCGAGGAACTCGAGCCGCTCGTTGGTCGGCAGCCCGCCGTTCTCGTAGGCGTAGGACCGGTGCGTCAGCGCCCGCTCCAGCACCTCGGGGTCGTAGGCGACACCGAGGCGCTGGGCGAGCGCCGAGGGGTCCGGCACCGGCCTCGGTGCCGACACGGGAGAGCGGCTCAGACGTCGAGGACGGGCCGACGGGCGTACGTGCCGCAGGTCGGGCACGCCGTGTGCGGCAGGTGCGGCGAGCGGCAGCGGTCGCACGTGGCGAGCGTGATCGGCGCCGCCTTCCACTGCGCGCGCCGGGAACGGGTGTTGCTGCGCGACATCCGGCGCTTCGGGACGGCCACGATCTACTCCTCGGTCCTGCGGTACGGGGCTTGCCACTTGCGTGGTCGCCGACCAGCATTATTGCCGATCGGTGGAGGTGGTGCGGTCGGCGCTAGCGCCGTTCGGCCGGCCCGCCGTGCGAGCCGTCCTGGTCTGGGGTGCCGGAGCCGGCCGGGACGTCCCTGCCGCTCGGGCCGCTCGGGACGTCCTGCTCCGGGCCGTCCTGCTCCGAGCCGTCGGCGTCGAGCAGCCCGCCGAGCGCGGCCCAGCGCGCGTCGACGACGTCGTGGCCGTGGCCCGGCTCGTCGGCGAGGCGGGCCCCGCACTCCGAGCACAGCCCAGGGCAGTCCTCCGAGCACACCGGCTGCAGCGGCAGGGCGAGCACGATCGCGTCGCGCACGACCGGCTCGACGTCGAGCAGGTCGCCCTCGAGCAGCCGCACTTCGTCCTCGTCGGCCTCGGCGGAGGAGGACTCGGGGTAGGCGAACAGCTCCTGGACGTCCACCTCGATGTCCTGCTCGAGCGGCTCGAGGCAGCGCACGCACTCGCCGGCGAGGGCGGCGTGCGCGGACCCGGAGACGAGGACGCCCTCCATGACCGCCTCGAGCCGGAGGTCGAGCTCGAGCTCGGACCCGACGGGCACGCTCAGCACGTCGATGCCGAGCCCCTCCGGCGCGGCGACGGTGCGCGTGACACGGCGCATCGACCCGGGACGGCGGCCGAGCTCGCGCGTGTCGAGCACGAACGGGCCGCGCGCGTCGAGGCGGGGCGCGGTGGGCTGGGAGCGGGTCACGTCTCTTCCGGCGGAGTGAGCGGATGTCTCGGTTTTGCGGCTGGGGGTGCGCCCCAGCCCGGTGTCGCAGCGGCGCGCCGCACGGCAGGGCAGTGCGGCAGGCCGATGGACAAGCCTACCGGACCGGGACGGGACGGCCGGGCCTGCGCGGACTCGGCCGGCAGGCCGCCGACATGCCCGACCCCTGCCGGCCGCTCAGCGCGCTGCGACCCGGCGGCCCCGAACGACCCGCTGTCCCGTGCCGACCCGCCGGCGCCCGGCTACCAGCGCGGCGGCCCGTACCCGAGCCGCCGCTGGCCGCCCTCGTCGTCGCCCGGCCGCGGCTGCTCGTCGCCCGCGCTCTCGTCGTAGGGCTGCTCGTCGTAGGGCTGCTCGGCGTACGGCCCCTCGGGGACGTCCGTGCGGGCCGCGCCGCCCTGCTCGTCGTACGGCTGCTCGTCGTACGGCTGCTCGGGGTAGGGCTGCTCGGCGTACGGCTCCTCCGCGTACGGCCGCTCCCCCGGGCGCCGCTCGTCGTACGCCTCGCCCGCCTCCCCCGGGCGCGCCGCGTCGCGGCCGCGCTCGGCGATGTCGGCGAGGTCCGAGCGCCCGCGCAGCTTGTCGCGCCCCCGGCTCACGGCCGCGAGCGTCTTCGTGAGCACGACCTCGAAGTTGGCCAGCTTGGCATCGACGTAGTCGTCGGTCTCGCGGCGCATCCGCGCGGCCAGCTCCTCGGCCTCGGCGACGATCGCGCGGGCCTGCCGGTGCGCCTCGGCGACGACCTCCTCCTGGCCCACCAGCCGCTCGCGCTCGGCGTACGCCTCCTCGAGCACCTGGGCGGCCTGGCGCCGGCCGTCGTCGACGACCGCGTCGCGGTCCTCGAGGACGGCCTCGGCGTGGTGCAGCTCCTCCGGCAGCAGCTCGCGCATCTCGTCGAGCAGCGCCAGGACCTCGCCGCGGTTGACGATGCAGGACGCGGACATCGGCATCGAGCGCGCCTCGGACACCAGGCCGGTGAGCTCGTCGAGCTTGCTCGTCACGTCCACGGGCTCTCCTTTCGTCGGCGCGCCGACGGTCGGCACTGTTGCGGCCCGCGAGGGCCTGGGCGGCGCAGGCGGGTCAGGGCCGCCGTCCGCCGGCCTGCAGCCGTCCCCCGAGCCGCTGCAGGACCAGGTCGGGCACGAGCCCGGACACGTCACCACCGTAGGTGGCGACCTCCTTGACCAGGCTGGAGGAGAGGTAGGAGTACTCGGGGTTGGTGGCGACGAAGACCGTCTCGAGCCCGGACAGGCGGTGGTTCATCTGGGCCATCTGCAGCTCGTAGTCGAAGTCGCTCACCGCGCGCAGGCCCTTCACGACGACGGGGATGTCACGCTCGCGGCAGAAGTCGACGAGCAGGCCGTGGAAGGAGGTCACCTGGACGTTGCCGAGGCGGGCGACGACCTCGCGGAGCATCTCGATCCGCTCGTCGAGCTCGAACAGCCCCTTCTTGCTCGCGTTGACGAGGACCCCGACGGTGACCTCGTCGTAGAGCCGCGAAGCCCGTTCGATGACGTCGAGGTGCCCGTTGGTCACGGGGTCGAAGGACCCCGGGCACACGCATCGGCGCACGGACCGGCTCACGGCTCCTTCCAGCCTCTCGTCGGGTCAGCTCCGGACGCGCGTGGCGCGGGCGGACCGGCGCTGCCCCCGGCGGCGGAATCGTCGCACAGCCGAGGGCCGATCGCCTTCACGAGGTGCGTGAACACGACACCGTCCAGGGCGACGGGCTCGGTGCCGGCGGGCGCGTCGACGTAGCCGTGGCGCCGGTAGAGCCGGAGGTTCGCCTCGCTCCGCGCGCCGGTGAAGAGCCGGACCTCGCGGACGGCGGGCGGCGCGACGTCCTCGGCCGCGGCGAGGAGCGCCCCGCCCAGCCCCTGCCCCTGCAGGTCGGGCGCGACGACGAGCCGGCCGAGGTGCGCGACGGCACCGTCGAGCCGCAGCCGCGCGGCCGCGAGCAGCCGGCCGCCGGGCCCGCGCAGCCCGAACACGACCACGGCCGGGTCCTCGACCGCGGCGGTCACGGCCGCGAGCGGCTCGGTCAACGGGTTGATGTGGGGGTTGGATTACGCCTGCGCCTCGGTGACGAACGCGGCCCGCTGCAGGGTGAGCAGCTCCCCGGCGTCCTCGGCTCCAAGCAGGACGAGAACGGCGGTTCTGGGAACGCTCATTCGCTGAACTCCGCGTACCAGATCGTGCCTTCGCCGTAGCGGCGTTCGCGTCGGGCGGTGAACCGCCCGGGCCAGGCGAAGGGGCCGCCGCGGGTCTCCCGTTCGACGGCCACCACGGCGCTCGGTGCCAGCCAGCCGTTGTCGGCCATCCGGCCGAGCACGCCGGCGAGCGCGACGTCGGTGACGGCGTAGGGCGGGTCGAGGAAGGCGACGTCGTAGGGCGCCGCCGCCGGAGGCGCAGGAGGCGCGTCCACGAGCCGCTCGACGGGGGCGCCCACGACCTCGGCGCCCGGCAGGCCGAGGGTGGCGACGTTGGCGCGCACCACGCGCTGCGCGCGCTCTGCCTTCTCCACGAGCAGCACGTGGGCGGCGCCCCGGCTCAGCGCCTCCAGGCCGACGGCGCCGGACCCGGCGTACAGGTCGACGAAGCGCAGGCCGTCGAGGCCGCCGGTCAGCGCGGTCAACGTGGAGAAGAGCCCTTCGCGAGCGCGGTCCGAGGTCGGACGGGTCCCGGCGGGAGGCACGGCGAGCCGGCGCCCTCCGGCGGCGCCGCCCACGACGCGGGTCACGCCTTCTCCAGGTAGTCCGCACGCTCGGCGTCGACGAGCTCACGGACGGCCGAGCGCAGCGCGGGATGGGCGGCGAGGTCGGGGTCGGCCTCGACGACCGCGGTCGCCTCCTCGCGGGCGGCGCGGATGACGTCCTCGTCCCGGACGACGGCGAGCGCCCGCAGACTCGAGCGCTTGCCCGACTGCGAGGTGCCGAGGACGTCGCCCTCGCGGCGCTGCTCCAAATCGAGCCGGCTGAGCTCGAAACCGTCCAGCGTCGACGCCACGGCGTCGAGCCGCTCCCGGGCGGGCGTGCCGGCCTCGGCGTCGGTGACCAGCAGGCAGATGCCGGCGGCCGCCCCTCGCCCGACGCGGCCGCGCAGCTGGTGCAGCTGCGAGACGCCGAAGCGGTCGGCGTCCATGACGACCATCGCGGTGGAGTTCGGGACGTCGACGCCGACCTCGACGACGGTCGTCGCGACGAGCACGTCGACCTCGCCGGCGGCGAAGCGGCGCATCACGTCGTCCTTCTCCTCGGGCGGGAGCTTCCCGTGCAGGACGTCGATCCGCAGCCCCGCGAGCGGCCCGTCGGCGAGCATCGGCGCCACGTCGAGCACCGCGAGCGGGGGCCGGCGGCCGGTGTCGTCGGGCTCGTCGCCGGTCGGCTGCTCCTCCTCGCTCTCGCCGGCGGGGCCTTCGCCGATGCGGGGGCAGACGACGTAGGCCTGGTGCCCGGCCGCGACCTCCTCGCGCAGCCGGGACCAGGCGCGCTCGAGGAAGTGCGGCTTCTCCCCCACCGGCACGACGTGGCTGGAGATGGGGGACCGGCCGCGCGGCAGCTCGCGCAGGGTCGACACCTCCAGGTCGCCGAAGACGGTCATCGCGACCGTGCGCGGGATCGGCGTCGCGGTCATGACGAGGACGTGCGGCGGGGCGTCGGCCTTGCCGCGCAGGGCGTCGCGCTGCTCCACGCCGAACCGGTGCTGCTCGTCGACCACCACGAGCCCGAGGTCGAAGAAGGACACGTGCTCCTGCAGCAGGGCGTGGGTCCCGACGACGATGCCGGCGTCGCCGCTGGCAACCTCGAGCAGCGCCTGGCGCCGGGCGGCCGTCGGCTGGGAGCCGGTGAGCAGCGCGACCCGGGTGCCGCGCTCGGCCCCGCCGAGCAGACCGCCCTCCGCGAGCGGGCCGAGCATCGCCCGGATCGAGCGCGCGTGCTGCTGGGCGAGCACCTCCGTGGGCGCGAGGAGCGCCGCCTGCCCGCCGGAGTCGACGACGGCCAGCATGGCGCGCAGCGCGACGATGGTCTTGCCGGAGCCGACCTCGCCCTGCAGCAGCCGGTTCATCGGGTACGCCCGGGCGAGGTCGGCGCGGATCTCCTCGCCGATCTCCTGCTGGCCCACCGTGAGCGCGAACGGCAGCTGCGCGTCGAAGGCGGCGAGCACGCCGTCGGGGGCCGCGACGCGGGCCACGGCGGGCAGCGCGCGGGTGGCGGCCCGGCGCTGCGCGAGCGCCACCTGCAGCACGAACGCCTCGTCCCAGCGCAGCCGCTGCAGCGCGCGGGTGACGTCGCCGCGGGTCTGCGGGCGGTGCACCAGCCGGAGCGCCTCGCCGAGCGGGAGCAGCCCCTGCGCGGCGAGGACGTGCTCGGGCAGCGGGTCGGCCGGGTCACGCAACGAGTCCAGCGCCACGCGGACGCACTGCGCGATCTTCCAGGAGGGAAGCTGCGCGGTGGCGGGGTAGACGGGGATCAGCTGATCGGTGAAGGCGGCCACGTCGTCGGCGCCCGCCTCCTCGTCGAAGAGGACGTAGTCGGGGTGGGCGAGCTGGCGCTGGCCGCGGAAGTCACCGACCTTGCCGGAGAAGAGCCCGACGCGGCCCGCGTGCAGCTCCTTCTCCCGCCAGTGCTGGTTGAAGAAGGTCAGCTTGAGCCGGCCGCGGCCGTCGGTCACCACGACCTCGAGCAGCGAGCCGCGCCGGCCGCCGCGGGAGAACTGGCGGGAGGAGACGCGCTCGACGCGGGCCATCACGGTGGCGTGCTCGTCGATCTCGAGCGATGCGAGGTCGGTCAGCTGGCCGCGCTCGGCGTAGCGCCGCGGGTAGTGCCGCAGCAGCTCCCCGACCGTGTGCAGCCCGAGCCCCTTCTCCAGGACGGCCGCGGTGCGGTCCCCGACGAGGGACTTCAGCGGGTCGTCGAGCACGCGGTCACCCCAGCCTCACTCCACCCCGACCAGCAGCGGCGCGCCCGGCAGGCCCCCGGTCAGCACGGCGACGTCGACGTCCGGACGGGCCGCGGCCAGGTGGTCCTCCACGCGGCCGGCGAGCGCGGCGTCCCCACCCTCGCCGAGCAGCAGCGTGACCGCCTCCCCGCCGCCGGCGAGCAGCCGGTCGACCACCTCGCACGCGACGGCGCCCAGGTCGGCCCCCACCACCGCGAAGTCCGACTCCACGATCCCGAGCACGTCGCCGGGCCGGCACGGGCCTGCGCTCGTCAGCCCCTCGGCGGTCGCGACCGTCACCGCGCCGTGGCGCATGTGCCCGGCAGCGGTCGTCATCGACACGACGTCGTCCTCGAAGCGGCGCCCCGCGTCGTGCACGGCGACCGCGGCGACGGCCTGGACCGGCGAGCGCACGGGGACGACCGCGACGCGCAGGCCCGCCTTGCGCGCCTGCCGGGCCGCGGCCTCGGCGACCGCCAACCCCTCGACGCCGCCGGGCAGCAGCACGGCCTCCCGGCAGCCCGTGCCGCGCACGGCGTCGAGCAGCCGCTCGGTGGCCGGCCGGGCGCCCGGCGCGACGCGCACGACGGTGGCGCCCTCACCGGCCAGCAGCGCCGCGAGCGCGTCGCCCTCGACGACCGCGACGACCGCCCGCACGCGCAGGTGCTCGGCACCCTCGCCGTCGAACGACTCCGACGCGGCGAACGCGGTGACCCGGATCTGGTGCGGGCGCCCGGCCCGGATGCCGGCCTCCACGGCGGCGCCGGCGTCGTCCGTATGCACGTGCACGCTCCACAGCCCTTCGCCGCCGACGACGACGAGGGACTCCCCGACCCCGTCGAGCCGCTCGCGCAGCGCGGGCACCGCGGCGTCGTCGGCGTCGAGCAGGTACATGACCTCATACGCCGGGGAGGCCCCGCGCGCGCCGCCGTGGGCGCCGGTCGCGGCCGGCAGCGCGGGCCCGGGCCGTCCGGCCCTGCGCAGCGGGGCGGGCTGCAGCGGCTCGCCGGTGACCGTCGCGGCGAGGGCGTCGAGCAGCAGGCAGACGCCTGCGCCCCCCGCGTCGACGACCCCGGCCCGGCGCAGCGCCTCGAGCTGGTCCCGGGTGCGGGCGAGCGCGTCACGGGCCGCCGTGGCGGCGGCCCGGGCGACCACGCCGAGGTCGCGCTCGCTCACCGCGCGCGCCGCGTCGGCGGCGGCCCGCGCGACCGTGAGCATCGTCCCCTCGACCGGGTGGGCGACCGCCGCGTACGACAGGTCCGTGGCCTTGCAGAGCGCCTCGGTGAGCAGGTCGGCGTCGGCGGCGCGGGTCTCGAGCGCGGCCTCGACGGCGAGCGTGCCGGCGACGCCGCGCAGCAGCTGGCTGAGGATGATCCCGGAGTTGCCGCGGGCACCGACGAGCGCGCCGCGGGCGAGCGCCCGCACGGTCTGGGCGAGCGGGGCGTCGGCCGGCAGCGCCGCGACCGCGTCGTGCGCCGCCTCCATCGTCAGGTAGAGGTTCGTCCCGGTGTCCCCGTCGGGAACCGGGTAGACGTTCAGCGCGTCGATCTCCTCGCGGGCTGCTCCCAGCGCGTCGAGGCTGGTGCGGCACCAGCGGCGAAGGGCGGAGGCGTCGAAGCCGGCGAGGGCAGCCCCCGCACCCCGGGGCGCGAGCTGCAGGGCCTGCGGAGCATCTGCCTCGGCCATGCGACCTCCTCCCCGACCCGGCGGGCCGGACGGCTCCGGATGCCGGCCCCTGCCGCCCGCAGGGTAGCTGCCGCCCGCCCGCTCGACGGTTTTCCGTCCTGCTGGCGCGTCCGCTACTCTGTGCAGGTTGCCCGGACCCGTCCGGCGACACCACTGACCCACTGAGCGACCTGACGGAGTGTTTCCCGTGGCAGCGAACTGCGACGTCTGCGGCAAGGGCCCGGGCTTCGGCAACAACATCTCGCACTCGCACCGGCGGACGCGCCGCCGCTGGAACCCGAACATCCAGACGGTGCGCGCGCTGGTGGGCAAGACCCCGAAGAAGCTGAACGTGTGCACCTCGTGCATCAAGGCGGGCAAGGTCGTCCGCTAGGCGCTTCGCCACAGCCGCAAGGGCCGGACTCCCCTCGGGGAGGCCGGCCCTTCTGCATGCCGGGCGCCGCGAGCGCCAGTCCGGGGCAGCCGCGGTCAGCCGGCGTAGTGGTCCCAGCCGAGGCGCGCGGGCAGCGCCCGCCCGCGCAGCACGACGCCCGGCGCGCGCCCGTCGGCGGCGACCACGCGTCCGACGACCCGTGTCCCGGGCGGGAGGCCCGCCCCGGCCGGCGCCGTCCCGGCCAGCGAGTGCTCCTCACCGCCGCCCAGCACCCACTCCCAGGGGTCCGCCCCCAGCGCGTCCGCGCAGCCGGCCAGCTCAGTCACGTACGCCTCCAGCGCGCCCGCGTCGACCTCGAGCACCGCGCCGCTCGCCTCCGCGACGTGCCCGAGGTCCTGGAGCAGCCCATCGCTCACGTCGACCAGGGAGGTGCCCCCAGCGTCGGCGAGCGCGGGGCCGGCGGCGTACGGCGGAGCGGGCACGCGGTGGGCGGCCGCGAGCGGCGCGAAGCGCTCGAGCAGCGCGGCGTCCCCGGCGAGGTGCAGGGCCAGCCCGGCGGCCGACCGGCCCAGCGGCCCGTTCACCACGACCGAGTCCCCGGGCACGGCACCGGAGCGCAGCACGGGCCGGCGGCCGGCGAGGTCGCCGAGGGCCGTGACGCTGACGACGACCCGGTCGGAGCGCACGACGTCCCCGCCGACGACGTACGCCCCCGCGACCGCGCACTCGGCCGCGAGCCCGTCCGACAGGCCCAGCGCCCAGTCCGCGGGCAGCGTGGCCGGGGCCGCGAGCCCGACCACGATCGCGGTCGGCCGGGCCCCCATGGCGGCGACGTCGGCGAGGCTCTGCGCCGCCGCCTTGCGCCCCACCTCGACGGCGGAGGACCAGTCGAGCCGGAAGTGCACGCCCTCCACGAGGACGTCGGTCGTCACGGCCACCCGGCCGTCGGGGGCGGCGACGACCGCGCAGTCGTCGCCCGGGCCGACCAGCACCCCGGGCCCGGCGGCGAAGCGACCGGTGATCTGCCGGATCAGCCCGAACTCCCCCAGCCCGCCGACCGTCGTGTCCGGTTGGGGCGCCACCCGGCCACCGGTACTCTCGCCGTCATCTCCGTGCTCGGTCACTCCGCTCCGTTCCTCGGGAGGCCTCCGTGGTCCACGCCTACATCCTCGTGCAGACCGAGGTCGGCCGTTCGGCCGCCGTGGCCAAGGAGATCGCCGACATCGCCGGCGTCGTCAGCGCCGAGGACGTGATCGGCCCCTACGACGTCATCGTCCGGGCCCAGGCGGCCGACGTGGACGAGCTGGGCAAGCTCGTCGTGGCCCGCGTGCAGGGCGTCGAGGGCATCACCCGGACGCTCACCTGCTCGGTGGTCAACCTCTGACCGCGCAGCCTTCCGCCGACCCAGCGGCGCAGCCGGAGGGCCCGCCGGCCGGCCGCGACGTGCGCCACCCCGCCGTGCTCCGGGCCGGGGCGCTGGCCGCGGGGCTCGCCGCCCTCGCGCTCGCCGCGACGGGCGTCACCGCCGTGGTGCGCTCGCACCTCGGCCCCGGGCTGACGCCGCCCCCGGTGACGGCGCAGGAGCGCACGGACTGCGAGGTCGTCACCCGCCTGCTCCCCGACCAGGTCGGCGGCCTCGACCGGCGCACGACGCGGCCGCAGAGCACGCTCACCGCGGCCTGGGGCGACCCCGCCGTGACCCTGCGCTGCGGGGTGCGCGAGCCGGGGCCGACCGAGGCGGACTGCTACGGCATCGACGGGATCGACTGGGTCAGCGTGCCCGGGGACACGTCCACGCTGTTCGTGACCTACGGGCGCCGCCCCGCTGTCGAGGTGAAGGTCCCGGGCGACTACGACGCCCAGCTGCTGGCCGACCTCGGCGACGCGCTCGGCCACCTGGGGCGCACCGGCGCCGAGTGCATCATCCGCGGCGGCTAGCGCAGCCCCACCGGCCGGGCGGCGGCGGTCCGCAGCAGCCGCGCGACCAGCGCCGGGTAGTCCAGCCCGGTGGCCGCCCAGACCTGCGGGAACGCCGAGGCCGGGGTGAAGCCGGGCATCGTGTTGACCTCGTTGACGAGCACGCGCCCGTCGTCGGCGAGGAAGAAGTCCACCCGGGCCAGCCCCTCGCAGCCCAGCGCCTCGAAGGCCTGCACCGCCAGCCGGCGCACCTCGTCCGAGACGTCCGCGGGCAGGTCGGCGGGCACGTCCAGCGTCGCCCCGCCGTCGACGTACTTCGCGACGAAGTCGTAGAAGTCGTGCTCGGAATCGACCCGCACCTCGGCGACGACGCTGGCCTCGGCCGGGCCGCCGTCCTCGCCCTCCAGGACCCCGCACTCGAGCTCGCGGCCGACGATGCCGGCCTCGACGATGACCCGCGGGTCGTGCCGCCGCGCCTCCTCGACCGCCGCGTCCAGCGCGTCCCACGACGTGACCTTGGTGATGCCGACGCTCGACCCGGCCCGGCACGGCTTGACGAAGACGGGCAGCCCCAGCGCCCGCACCTTCGCCCGCTCGGCGGCCGGGTCGTGCTCCCAGGCCCGCGGGGAGATGACGACGTACGCCCCCGTCGCCAGCCCGGCGGCCGCGAGCAGCGCCTTCATGTGGCCCTTGTCCATGGCAGCGGCGGACGCGAAGACGCCGCTTCCGACGTAGCGCACGTCGGCCAGCTCGAGCAGGCCCTGCAGCGTGCCGTCCTCGCCGAACGGCCCGTGCAGGAGCGGCAGGACGACGTCGACCGAGCGCAGCACGGCCGGTACGTCGCCCTGCTCCTGCACCACGAGGCCGCCGGACGTCGGGTCGGGCGCGAGGACCACGGCGGCTCCGGTGTCGGGCACCTCGGGCAGCTGCCCGCCGCTGATCTGCAGCCGCTCGGGGTCGTCCGCCGCGAGCGCCCAGCGCCCTTCGCGGGTGATGCCGACGGGGACGACGTCCCAGGCGTGGCGGTCGATCGCGCGCAGGACGCAACCGGCCGAGACGCAGGACACCGCGTGCTCGGAGCTGCGCCCGCCGAAGACGACGGCGACCCGGGGGCGCCCCTGCCCGTCCGCGGACGGCTGCTGGCCCGGGCCGGCGGCGGGCACCGGGAGCTTGCTCATGGGCGGCGACCCTACCGGCAGGCTCTGTGCGGCTCTGGGAGGCTGGCGGTGTGAAGCGCATCCCTTCCCCCGCCACCATCGCGGTCTCGGCCGGCCGTCCCCCGCACGAGCCGGACGAGCCGTTGAACGTCCCCATGTCCTTCGCCTCGACCTACGTCCAGGGCGGCGGCGCGGTCTACGGCCGGTTCACCAACCCCACCTGGGAGGCGCTCGAGGACGCGGTCGGCCAGCTCGAGGGCGGCATCGCCGTCGCGTACGGCTCGGGCCTGGCCGCGGTGTCGGCCGCGCTGGACCCGGTCCCCGTCGGCGGCACCGTCGTGGCCCCGCTCGGCTCCTACTCCGGCACGCTGGCCATGCTGCGCACGATGCAGGCGCGCGGGCGCGTCGGCGAGGTCCGCCTCGTCGACCCGGCCGACACCGCCGCCGTCACCGCCGCGCTGCCCGGCGCCGACCTGCTCTGGATCGAGTCGCCGACCAACCCGCTGCTCGCCGTGGCCGACCTGCCCGCGGTCGTCGCCGCCGCGCGGGCCGCGGGCGTGACGACGGTCGCCGACGCGACCTTCACGACGCCGCTGGTGCTGCGCCCGCTCGACATCGGCTTCGACGTCGTCGTCCACTCGGGCACGAAGTACTTCTCCGGCCACAGCGACGCGCTGCTCGGCGTGCTGGTGAGCCGGGACGAGGCCCGGGTCGACGCGGCCCGCGCGGTGCGCACGACGTACGGCGCGGTGCCCGGCACGGCCGAGGCGTGGCTCGTGCTGCGCGGGCTGCGCACGCTGCACCTGCGCGTCGAGCGCGGGCAGGCCAACGCCGCCGAGCTGGCGGTCCGGCTCGAGGGCCACCCGGCACTGGACCGGGTGCGCTATCCCGGGCTGGCGAGCGACCCGGGCCACAAGCGGGCGGCGGAGCAGATGCAGGGCTTCGGCTCGATCGTCTGCATCGACGTGCGCGGCGGCGCCGCAGCCGCGGAGCGGCTGGTCGCGGCGTGCGAGCTGTGGACGCCGGCGACGAGCCTCGGCGGCGTCGAGTCGACGCTGGAGCGCAGGCGGCGCCACTCCGGGGAGTCGCTCGACGTCCCCGAGGGGCTCGTGCGGCTGTCGGTCGGGGTCGAGGACGTCGAGGACCTCTGGGCCGACCTCTCGGCGGCGCTGGAGGCCTGATCAGCGAAAGCTGATGTGCAAAGCGCGATTCACCGCTCGGCCTTCGTGCTTCGCAGCATGAGCGCGCCGACGGCCTCGCGCGGCGCGGCACCCTCGCGTACGACACGGACCACCTGCTCGGTGATCGGCATCTCGACGCCGTGCCGGCGGGCGAGCTCGAGGACGGACTCCGCGGTCTTGACCCCTTCGGCGGTCTGGCCCGTGGCCGCGGAGGCCTCGTCCACGCTCATCCCGCGGCCGAGGCGCTCGCCGAGCCCGCGGTTGCGCGAGAGCGGCGAGTAGCACGTCGCGACGAGGTCGCCGAGCCCGGCGAGGCCGGCGAACGTCATCGGGTCGGCCCCCAGCTCGAGGCCGAGCCGGCTGGTCTCGGCGAGGCCCCGGGTGATAAGGCTCGCCTTCGCGTTGTCCCCGAGCCCCATGCCCGCGGTCATCCCGACCGCCAGCGCGATGACGTTCTTGACCGCGCCGGCGAGCTCGCAGCCGACGACGTCGGTGTTCGTGTAGGGGCGGAAGTAAGGCGTGAAGCACGCTTCCTGCAACCGTGCCGCGACCTGCTCGTCGGCACAGGCGACGACCGAGGCGGACGGCTGCCGGGCCGCGATCTCGCCCGCGAGGTTGGGCCCGGTGAGCACGGCGACCTGCTCGGCCGCCGCGCCGGTGACGTCCTGCACGACCTCGCTCATGCGTCGGCAGGTCCCGAGCTCGACCCCCTTGGCGAGGCTGAGCAGGACCGCCGATGCCGGCAGGTGCTCGCGCAGCTGGCCGAGCGACGTGCCCAGCGTCTGCGCGGGCAGCGCCAGCACGACGACCTGCGCGCCGGCCAAGGCGCGACGCGGGTCCGAGGTCGCGCGGACCTGCTCTGGGAGGCGCACTCCCGGCAGGTAGTCCGGGTTCTCGTGCGTGCGGTCGATCGCCTCGCACAGCGCGGCCCGGCGGCCCCACAGGACGACGTCGGTGCCGGCGTCGGCCAGGACCTGGGAGAAGGCGGTGCCCCAGGAGCCGCTGCCGAGAACCGCGACGTGGCTCACCCGGCCGCCCCGTCGGCGGCGGCCTTGCGCGGGTCGAAACGCTCGGCGGGCACGGGCTCACCGCGCATTGCGGCCACCCGCTCGGTGAGGGCGTCGAGGATGCGGTCGGTCGCCTGGCGCAGCACGTCGGCCGTCATCGGCAGGGCGCGCAGGTCGTCGAGCGGCACCGGCGGCCCCAGCTCCATCTGCAGCGTCGGGCGCGGCCACAGCCGAGGGCGTTTGCTGTTGCGGGGCAGCAGGTCCTGCGCGCCCCACTGGGCGAGCGGCAGCACCGGGACGCTCGTCTGCAGCGCGAGCCGCGCGGCGCCGGTCTTCGACGCCATCGGCCACATGGCGGGGTCCTTGGTGACGGTGCCCTCGGGATAGATGATCACGCACTCACCGGCGCCCACGGCCTCGAGCGCGGCGTCGAAGGCCTTGCCCGCGTGGCGGGAGTCGCGCTGCACGGGGATCTGGGCGGCGGTGGAGAGCACCCACCCGACGACCGGGGTGGTGAACAGCGTCGACTTGGCGAGGAAGCGCGGCCGGCGCCCGGAGGCATGCACGAAGTACGCGACCGCCGTCGGGTCGGCCACCGAGACGTGGTTGGCGACGACCAGGACTCCCCCGGTCGGCGGGAGGTTCTCCTGCCCGCGCCACACCCGACGCGTGAACGCCCGCAGCAGGGGCACCAGGGTCACGACTGCCACCCGGTAGCCAGGGCCCTGCCAGTCCGGTCCGCCGCGCGCCACTCCGCCTCCTCCACGAGCCCGTCGTCCCGCGTTGTCGTTCCACTGCCGTCATGCAGCCGTCGATGGGTGCCGCCTCGGCGGCGCACAAGTGTCGCGTCCATCCTGCGCGATGTCCACGCGGGCCCGCCGCCCGGCTCGGCGCGGGGACGGCGCCGGCCCGTCCTCATGGAAGGATCGTCCCGTGCAGCGCTGGACCCTTCTCGTCCCGGTGAAGCCGCTGGACCGGGCGAAGACCAGGCTCGAGCCGCCCGCGGGCGCCGACCGGTCCGAGCTCGCGCTCGCCTTCGCGCTCGACACCGTGGAGGCCGCCCGCAGCTGCCCGGCCGTGGCCCGGGTCGTCGTCGTGACCCCGGACGAGCGGGTACGCGCCGCGCTCGCCGGCCTCGACGTGTCCGTCGCGGCGTCGGCTCCCGAGGGGCTCAACCCGGCGCTGCGCGCCGCCGCCGACGGGCTGCGCGGCGACGGCGCCGGCGGCCCGCTGGCGGCCGTGACCGCCGACCTGCCCGCCCTCGTGCCCGACCAGCTCGACCGTGTCCTGCAGGCCGCTTCGCGCGTGCCCCTGTCGTTCCTGGCCGACGCGGACGGCATCGGCACGACGGTCTACTGCGCGCGCGACCGGCAGCGCTTCGCCCCGGCGTACGGCCCGGGCTCGAGGGCGCGGCACCTGCACGCGGGCGCGGTCGAGCTCGGGCTGGCCGATGTGGCGAGCGTGCGGCGGGACGTCGACACCGTCGCCGACCTGGCCTCGGCACGGGCTCTCGGCCTGGGGCCCTGCACGAGCGCGCTGCTGACGCGGGCGGCGTGACGTGACCGAGGCGCAGGGGACGGTCGCGGCCTACGACCGCGAGACCGGGGACGGCGCAGTGCTGCGCGACGACGGCGCCCGGGTGCAGTTCGACCGGTCCGCGCTCGAACGCGCCGGCCTCCGCCTGCTCCGCGAGGGCCAGCGCGTGCGGATGCGCCTCGACGCGTCGGGGCGACGAGCTCTCGTGCTGACCGCGATCACGCTTCCGCTGCCGCCCGAGGGCTGAGCTCGGCCGGGCTGACGCAGAACGGCCCGGCTCCCCCCCGCGGGGAGCCCGGCCCGTCTGCTCAGGCCTTCTTGGCCGTGCGCTTCGCTGGCGCCTTCTTGGCCGGCGTGGCGGCTGCGGCCTTCGTAGCCGTGCGCGCCGGCGCCTTCTTGGCCGGGGCGGCGGCGGCCTTGCGGCCCACTGCCTTGGTGGCCGTGGCCTTCGTCGCGGTGGCCCGCGTCGTCGTCGCCTTGGCCGCGGAGGCCTTGGTCGCCGTCGACTTCGTCGCGCGAGCGGCGGTCTTGGTGGCCGTCGCCTTCGTCGCCGTCGCCTTGGTGGCCGTCGACTTCGCCGCGGTCCGCGCCGGAGCCTTGGTCGCCGCAGCCTTGGCCGTCTTCGCGGCCGGCGCCTTTGTGGCGGTGGCCGTCCGCGACGCCGTCGCCTTGGCGGCACCGCGCGCGGCCGGGGCCGCCTCGGTGGCGGCGGCCCGCCCACGGCCGGTGGCGGCCGGGGGCGAGGTCGCGACCGGCGTCTTCGGCAGCTTCTTGGCCCCGCTGACGACGGCCTTCAGCTCGGTGCCGGGACGAAACTTCGGAACGGTCGTCTTCTTGACCTTGACGCTCGCACCGGTTGCGGGGTTGCGAGCCGTGCGCGCCGCGCGCTCGACGCGCTCGAAGACACCGAAGCCGGTGATGCCGACCTTCTCGCCCTTGACGAGCTGGCGCTGGATGACGTCAAGTACCGACTCCAGCGCGTGCTGAGCCTGGCGCTTGTTGCCGTCGTACCGGCCGGCCAGCTCTTCGATCAGCTGAGCTCTGTTCACAGCTCCCCTCCGGGGGTGACGACATCAGGCTTCGTGCCCGATTTCCCGCTGACGGTAGGGGTCCAAACCGCTGTGCACAACGACCGTGACGGCGTTTCCCCTTGTGTCGTCGGGTTTTTCGTCCCGGAGGAGCACCCGAGAGGCACCAAAACGGGCTAGTGGCGCCGGGCGAGCACGTCCAGACGGACGTAGTCCTGGTCGTAGGAGCCGTCGTCACGGCGCAGCTCCTGCAGGCACCGGGCCTCGGCTTCTGCCGTGAACTGCGCGGCTGCCGCATCGTCGACGCCGCGCAGATAGGCCGGCAGGACCTGGCTGCGCAGCCACAGCCGCAGGTCGGCGGCTCCGGGGAAAGCCCTCCGCTGACGCAGCAGCCGGGCCCATCCGCCGTCGAGCGAAAAACCCGCGCCCGCAAGCAGTTCGGCATGATCCGCCGCCGTCGGGAAGTGCCACGGGGCCTCCGGCAGGCCGTGCCGACGGGCGAGCGCGTCGAGCACCTCGCGGGGCCGTTCGATCTGGCCCGAGCCACCGAGGTCCAGTCGCAGCAGGCCGTCCGGGCGCAGCACCGAGGCCATCTGCGCGAGGACGCGGGGGTGGTCCGCTCCCGGGATCCAGTGCAGCGCCGCAACGCTGAGGACCACGTCGAAGGACGGCCCACCTCCCACCGCCGCGGCGAGGTCCTGCGCCCGGGCCTGCACGAAGCGCAGGCCCGGACGTGCACG
Organism: Motilibacter deserti; assembly: GCF_011250635.1. Classification (GTDB taxonomy): domain Bacteria; phylum Actinomycetota; class Actinomycetes; order Motilibacterales; family Motilibacteraceae; genus Motilibacter_A; species Motilibacter_A deserti. The sequence continues at coordinate 421,839 of NZ_JAANNP010000002.1, read as the reverse complement.
ACGGTCGGCCACCGCGAAGTTCGACGGGTCCGGCTCGACGCCGACGACCTCGCCGGCGGGCACCGCGGTGACGGGCGTACCGGTCGTGCCGGACGCGACGATCCCGGCGATGCGCTCGGGCAGCTCACCGGTCCCGCACCCCACGTCGAGGACACGCAGGCCGGCCCGCAATCCCAGCGGTGCCAGGAACTCCTCGTCGAACGCGCGATGGTGCGCGTTCGCGAGGGAGTACGCCGCCCCGTCCCAGCGGACGGCCGCCTCGGTGCTCACGGCAGCGCCCCGCTCAGGACAGCACGGGCAGGGTGCGCGGCTTCCAGGACGGGCGAGTCGACTCGAAGGAGTCGATGGCGTCGGCCTGGCGCAGCGTGAGGTCGATGTCGTCGAGGCCTTCGAGCAGGCGCCAACGGCCGTAGTCGTCGACGTCGAAGGGCGCGACGAGGTCGCCCGCGGAGACCGTGCGCTCGACGAGGTCGACCGTGACGGGGGTCGCGGGGTCGGCCTCGACGATCTCCCACAGCCGCTCGACGACGTCCTGGTCCACCTGCGCCGTCAGGAGCCCGGCCTTCAGAGAGTTGCCGCGGAAGATGTCGGCGAACCGCGAGGAGATGACGACGCGGAAGCCGTAGTCGTTGAGCGCCCAGACGGCGTGCTCGCGCGAGCTACCGGTTCCGAAGTCGGGGCCGGCCACCAGGATGGTCGCGCCCGCCCGCTCGGGCTGGTTGAGGACGAAGCCCGGGTCCTGCCGCCACGCGGCGAACAGGGCGTCCTCGAAGCCGGTGCGGGTGACCCGCTTGAGGTAGACGGCCGGGATGATCTGGTCGGTGTCGACGTTGCTCCGGCGCAGCGGGACCGCGGTGCCGGTGTGGGTCGTGAACGCGCGCATCGTGCGTACTCCCAGGGTGGAATCGAAGCTCAGGCTTTGAAGATCAGGCGTTGACGAGGGCCGGCTCGCCGGCCAGGTCGGTGGGCGCCGCGAGGTGCCCGGTGACGGCCGTGGCCGCGGCGACCTGAGGCGAGACCAGGTGCGTACGCCCGCCTGCGCCCTGCCGCCCTTCGAAGTTGCGGTTGCTCGTCGACGCGCTGCGCTCTCCGGGAGCGAGCTTGTCGGGGTTCATCGCCAGGCACATCGAGCAGCCCGCGCCGCGCCACTCGGCTCCCGCGGCGGTGAAGACCTCGTTGAGCCCCTCGGCCTCGGCCTGCAGCCGCACCTGCACGGAGCCCGGAACGACGAGCATCCGCACGCTGTCGGCGACGCGGCGGCCCTTGAGGACGTCGGCCGCGGCGCGCAGGTCCTCGATGCGGCCGTTGGTGCACGAGCCGAGGAAGACCGTGTCCACGCGGATGTCGCGCAGCGGCGTGCCGGCGGTCAGGCCCATGTATTCCAGCGCGCGCTCGGCGGCGACGCGGTCCTGCTCGTTCTCGAAGTCCTTCGGGTCCGGGACGTTCGCCGAGAGCGGCAGGCCCTGACCGGGGTTGGTCCCCCAGGTGACGAAGGGCGAGAGCTCGCTGGCGTCGATGACCACCTCGCGGTCGAAGACGGCGTCCTCGTCGGTGACGAGCGACTTCCAGTTCTCCACCGCCGCGTCCCAGTCGGCGCCCTGCGGCGCGTGCGGACGGCCCTTCAGATAAGCGAAGGTCGTCTCGTCCGGCGCGATCATCCCGGCGCGGGCGCCGGCCTCGATCGACATGTTGCAGATCGTCATGCGGCCCTCCATGGAGAGCGCACGGATGGCCTCGCCGCGGTACTCGAGCACGTGGCCCTGCCCGCCGCCGGTGCCGATCTTCGCGATGACCGCGAGGATGATGTCCTTCGCCGTGACGCCGGGGGCGAGCTGGCCCTTGACCGTGATGGCCATGGTCTTGAACGGCTTGAGCGGCAGGGTCTGGGTCGCCAGGACGTGCTCGACCTCGCTGGTGCCGATGCCGAACGCGAGCGCGCCGAACGCGCCGTGCGTGCTCGTGTGGGAGTCGCCGCAGACGACCGTCATGCCGGGCTGGGTCAGCCCCAGCTGCGGGCCGATGACGTGCACGATGCCCTGGCTCGCGTCACCCATGGGGTGCAGCCGGACGCCGAACTCCTCGCAGTTGCGGCGCAGCGTCTCGACCTGCGTGCGCGACACCGGGTCCGCGATCGGCTGCCCGAGCCCGGTCGTGGGGACGTTGTGGTCCTCGGTCGCGATCGTGAGGTCGGGCCGACGGACCGGGCGCCCGGCGAGCCGGAGCCCGTCGAACGCCTGCGGGCTCGTCACCTCGTGCACGAGGTGCAGGTCGATGTAGAGCAGGTCGGGCTCACCTTCGGCACGCCGCACGACGTGCGACTCCCAGACCTTCTCCGCGAGGGTCGTCCCCATCGCCAGCCCCTTCCGACTCGCTGCGGCTTTCCTTCTTCAACGGCTTGCCATCTCAGGACTTGAGACGGCAGTCTTGGTACATGGACAAGAGTAGCGGAGTCGGCGTCCTTGACAAGGCCGCTGTCGTCCTCGGCGCCCTCGAGGCCGGGCCGATGACCCTCGCCGGGCTCGTCACGGCGACCGGGCTGGCCCGCCCGACGGCGCACCGGCTGGCGGTCGCGCTGGAGCACCATCGGCTCGTGGGGCGTGACCTGCAGGGCAGGTTCGTCCTGGGGCCGCGGCTGGGCGAGCTCGCCGCCGCCGCCGGTGAGGACCGCCTCGTGGCCGTGGCCGGGCCTGTCCTGACCCAGCTGCAGGAGTCCACCGGCGAGAGCGCGCAGCTCTACCGCCGGCAGGGCGAGGACCGGGTCTGCGTCGCTGCGGCCGAGCGCCCGTACGGCCTGCGCGACACCATCCCGATCGGCGCCACCCTCTCGATGCAGGGCGGGTCGGCGGCCCAGGTGCTCCTCGCCTGGGAGGAGCCCGAGCGCATGCACCACGGGCTGCGGGAGGCCGTGTTCACCGCCACCGCCCTCGCCGCCGTCCGCCGCCGGGGCTGGGCACAGAGCGTCGGGGAGCGCGAGCCCGGCGTGGCGTCGGTCTCCGCGCCCGTACGCGGCCCCGGCGGCCGCGTCGTCGCGGCCGTCGGCGTCTCCGGCCCCATCGAGCGGCTCACCCGCCAGCCCGGCCGCGTGCACGCCCCCGCGGTCGTCGCGGCAGCCGCGCGGCTGACGGAGGCCCTCGGCCGCTGACGCCCGTCGTGCGTGGCGGGCGCGGTCGACGAGCGGCGGGCGGTCTTCCCGGGCCTCGAGGTCGTGGGCTGCCGGGTGGACGGGCTCCTCGCGGCCGCTGGATCGGCGTTGTGTGCGCCGGGGCACGTGATGACGTGCGTGAGCGCACACGACCTGGCCTCACATGCCCTGGTGGACACGGACCCCGCCGCACGCGACCTGGCGGCACCGGGGCCCTGCGGAGCCGCGCGTCCCGGCGAGACCGGAGCCGGCGTGGTCGACAGGCGCACCGTCGACCACGCTGCGCTGCTCCGGCACGCCCCGCGGTGTACGCACAGCCATGTTGTGTGCGCTGCAGCACGTGATGGCGTGCGCTGTCGCACACAACCCGCGGGGCCCTCGTAAACACGTACCGCCGGAACCGGAGCCCCGCCCACGACCCACCAACCGGGCGCACTCGACGTACGCCCCGCTCCCGCTCGACGGCGCACCTCGTGCACCACGCGGCCGGTCAGGACCCGCTCTACGGTTCACAAGGTCGCGCGGGACCACCAGCCCGCCGTCGCCACCACGCAGGGCGTCGCTCGGCCCGGCACGCGCTCCCGCCGGCCTCGGGCGTACCGCAGAAGATCCAAGCGGCCGAGGCACGGCACGCGAGCCCACCCCTCGCCGTCGCCCCACGGCCCGGCTCACGGACCGTCCCAGCGCGCGCGGCCTCGGACGCCTGCGCCCGACCCCAGCGGCGCCTGAGCCCACCAACGACGAAGGCCCGCTCCTCAGTGAGGAGCGGGCCTTCGGCTCTGTAGCCCCGACGGGATTCGAACCCGCGCTACCGCCTTGAGAGGGCGGCGTGCTAGGCCGCTACACAACGGGGCCATACAGAACCCGCGACGCAAGCGCCGCGAGCGGAGCTGGGGTACCAGGACTCGAACCTAGACTAGCTGAACCAGAATCAGCCGGGCTGCCAATTACCCCATACCCCATGGAGTTGAGCCGTTCCCGGCTCGACCACGGGAAGAACTGTACCCGACGGCGGTCGCCCCATGCGAACCCCACCCCTCCCCGTCGGGCCCCGCACGCCCGCGGGGAGTTGATCTGTGACCCACCCGACCGGGCCGAAACCCGGAACAGCCGCCGGATCCGTGGTGTTATGCCGAGTACGAGGCCGGGCGGGCTCGCTCGCCGAGCTGCCACGGACGTCAGTTCCCGTGAAGCCCCCTCGCCGACTCCCCTCCGTCGAAGGACCCCTATGCGCCTGCTCCCCCGCTCCCGCATGCGTGTTCCCGCCCTGACCGCAGCCGGCCTCGCCGCCGGCGTCCTGACCGCCTCGGCGGGCGTGCTCACGGCCGCGCCGGCCCAGGCCGCCGCGATCCCCTCGATCGTCAACCTGCGCAGCAACGTGACGAGCACCGTGGTCCAGGCGGGCCAGGTGCCGTCCGTGGACGTGGCGCTGACGACGACGGCGCCGGCCGAGTCGGTCGAGGTGTGGGTGACCGGGCTCACGACGCTGCTCCTCGAGGAGCAGAAGTTCCGGAACCTGATCTTCGCGCCGGTGAACGGGGAGCGCACCGAGTGGCGCGCGACGCTGACGGACGCCCAGAACTTCCGGCTCGGCGTCGGGACGTGGAACCTCGGCGCCGGCGGCGTGACCTACCGCGATGACAACGGGGCGATCCGCACCCGGGCGCAGGGCTTCCCGACGTACAACATCCAGATCTCGGGACAGACCACACTGGCCGCCTCCGCGACCCCCACCTCCGTCGCGCCCGGCTCCCGAGTCACGGTGAGCGTCTCGGGCAGCTCGGTGCTGCGCACGGGGAGCGCTCCCCTTCCGGACGGCTCGCCGCTGACCCTGCAGGCGAAGACGGGCGGCGACTGGGCGACCGTCGGCAACGCGACGACGTCGGGCGGCCGGGCGAGCACGGTGGTGACGCCGTCGGCCACGACGGAGTACCGCTGGACGTACGCGGGCGCGGGCAACGCCTCCGCGGCCACGAGCGCCGGCGTGACCGTCAGGGCCACGGGGAGCACCCCGACGCCGACCCCCACCCCCACCGCGCCGGCCCTGTCGCTCAGCGACGGCACGCTCATCAACCTGACGAGCACCGGTGAGGTCTACGTGATCGCGGGCGGTGCGCCGCTCTACGTCAGCGACTTCGCCGCGGTCGGCGGCTTCCGGTCCTACACCAACGTCAGCCAGGCGGAGTTCGACACGCTGCCGAAGCGGCCCGCCGACGGCGCTCTCGTGCTGTCCTCCTCCGGCGAGGTCTTCGTCTTCGCCGGCGGCGCGCCGATCTACCTCAGCAGCTGGGACGCCATCGGCGGCTACCGCTCCGACTACACCCGGGTCGACAACTACGCGCTCGTGAACACCGCCGCCACCGGCCGCCTCTCGCACGTCTCGTACCACCCGGTGGACGGCACCGTGCTGCGCGCCGGCCCCAACGGCCAGACGTACGTCGTGCAGGGCGGCGTCGCCCGCCCGGGCGCTGCCTCCGGCGGCACCGTCATCGACCCGGTCGCGATCGCCCGCGCCGGCTCCGGCGGCCAGTGGAACCACCTCAAGGCCGCCTGACGCCAGGCCGCTGAAGCGGGCGCCGCCACGACAAGGGCAGCCTGCGACGACAGGGCCCGCCGCACGACACCTGGTGTCGTACGGCGGGCCCTCGTGCGTCGGGAGCCGGCCAGGGGGTGGCTAGGTCCCGGCTACGGCCGGGCGGCGTCCTGAGCGCCGCGAGCCACCAGGGCCGGGAGCTCGGCGAGGCTCTCGATGCGTACGACGCCCTCGGGCACCTCGCGGTCGGAGGCGGCGCGGTCGAGCCAGACCCCGACCAGGCCGGCGTCGCGCGCGCCCAGCGCGTCGGTGCGCAGCCGGTCCCCGACGTACGCGGTGCGGGCCGGGTCCGAGCCGAGCGCCTCGCACCCGGCGTGGAAGACCGCCGGATGGGGCTTGGCCGGCAGCCCGCCCTCGGCGGGGCAGATGACGACGTCGAAGCGGCCGCCCAGCCCGGCGCGCTCGAGCTTGGCGAGCAGGTTGGCGGTCTCGTTGTTGCTCACGACGCCCATCGGCACGCCGAGCGCGTCGAGCACGTCGACGGTGTCGGTGAAGACCTCGACGGCGGCGTCGAACGCCTCCCGGTAGGCGTCGAACCACGCGTCGAGCTCGTCGTCGCCGGCCAGCGCGGGCAGGCCGAGCCAGGCGAGGATGTCGCGCGCCCGCTCCCTGCGCTGCCCGGACCAGGTCAGCTCCCCCGCGAGGTAGCGCGGGTAGTGCAGGTCCTCGAGCCGCTTCCACTCGGCGACCGCGGCCTGCTGCTCGGCCTCGGGGGCGATCTGCGCGAGCCGCGCGAGGAACCCCCGCTCGACCGCCCCCGTGTGGTCGAGCAGGGTGTCGTCGACGTCGAAGAGGACCGCCTCGACCGCTACGTCCGCCCCCGTCGTCACGACAGCGAGTCGAGCGCCGCGCGGATGCGCTCCAGCGACCGCTCCCGGCCCAGCAGCTCCAGCGACTCGAACAGCGGCGGGGACACCTTGCGGCCGCTGATGGCCGACCGCAGCGGCCCCAGCGCCTTGCCAAGCTTGAGCCCCATGCCCTCCACGAGCGCCGCCGTCAGCGCGGTCTGCGTGGCCGCGGTCGTCCACTCCTCGAGCGGCTCGAGCGCGTCGAGCGCGGCCTGCAGGACGCCGGCGTCGAGCAGCTTCGCCGCCTCCGGGGCGATCGTGACCGTGTCCGTGAAGAGGAAGGCGAGCATCGCCGAGACCTGCTTGAGCAGCGTCACGCGCTCCTGCACGAGCGGCGTCGCCGCGGCCATGAGCGCGCGCTGCTCGTCCGTGGGCGGGGCCGAGACGAAGCCGTCGAGTGCGAGCTGGTGCAGCGCCCGCTCGGTGAAGTCCGCGGGCTCCAGGCGGCGGATCCACTGCCCGTTGATGGCCTCGCACTTCTTGAGGTCGAATCGGGCGGGGTTGGCGTTGACGCGCGCGACGTCGAAGGCCTCGACCATCTCCTGCAGCGAGAAGACGTCGCGGTCCTCCGCGATCGACCAGCCGAGCAGCGCCAGGTAGTTCAGCAGGCCCTCGGGGATGAACCCCTCGTCGCGGTAGTAGCCGATGGCGGACTCGGGGTCGCGCTTGGAGAGCTTCTTGTTGCCCTCCCCCATGACGTAGGGCAGGTGGCCGAAGAGCGGGGGCTCGCCGCTGCCGATGCCGATCTCGCCGAGCGCGCGGTAGAGCGCGAGCTGACGCGGCGTCGACGACAGCAGGTCCTCGCCGCGCAGCACGTGGGTGATGCCCATGAGCACGTCGTCGACCGGGTTCACCAGCGGGTAGAGCGGCGAGCCGTCGGCACGGACGATGACGTAATCAGGGATCGAGCCTGCAGCGAAGCGCACTTCACCGCGTACGAGATCGGTGAAGTGCAGATCCTCGTCGGGCATCCGCAGCCGCAGCACCGGCTGCCGGCCCTCGGCGACGTACGCCGCGCGCTGCTCGGCGGTCGTCTCCCGGTCGGCGTTGTCGTAGCCCAGCTTCGGGTCCTGCCCGGCGGCGCGGCGCCGCTCCTCGACCTCCTGCGGGGTGGAGAAGGACTCGTAGGCGAGCCCGGCCGCGAGCAGCCGGCGGGCGGCGTCGGCGTAGACGTCCATCCGCTGGGACTGGCGGTAGGGCGCGTGCGGGCCGCCGACCTCCGGCCCCTCGTCCCAGTCGAGCCCCAGCCAGCGCAGCGTCTCGAGCAGCGCCTCGTAGGACTCCTCGGAGTCCCGCGCGGCGTCGGTGTCCTCGATGCGGAAGACGAACGTGCCGCCGGTGTGCCGGGCGTAGGCCCAGTTGAACAGCGCGGTCCGGACGAGCCCGACGTGCGGGTTGCCCGTCGGCGACGGGCAGAAGCGGACCCTCACGGGCGTGTCAGTCACGCGCCACCACCCTGCTGCTCAGCGTCCCGACCCCTTCGATGGTCACGGCCACGTCGTCGCCGGGGACGATCGGGCCGACGCCTGCCGGCGTGCCGGTGAGGATCACGTCACCCGGCAGCAGTGTGAAGGCCGCCGACACGAGCGCGACGAGGTCCGCGACGCCCATGAGCAGGTCGGAGGTACGCCCGTCCTGCCGGGTCTCGCCGTTGACCGTGCAGCCGACCGCCCGGTCGTCGTCGGGCGCCACGTCGGTCTCGATCCAGGGGCCGAGCGGGCAGAAGGTGTCGAAGCCCTTGGCCCGCGCCCACTGGCCGTCCTTCTTCTGCAGGTCCCGGTCGGTCACGTCGTTGGCGCAGGTGTAGCCGAGGATGACGTCCGCAGCGCGCTCGCGCGGGACCTCCCGGCAGAGCCGGCCGATGACGACCGCCAGCTCGGCCTCGTGGTGGACCTCCCCGTGTCCAGGGGGCAGCACGATCGCGTCCCGCGGCCCGGCCACCGCGGTCGAGGGCTTGAGGAAGATCGGCGGCTCGGCCGGTGCCTCACCACCCATCTCCCGGGCGTGGTCGGCGTAGTTCTTGCCGACACCGACGACCTTGCTCGGCAGCACGGGCGCCAGCAGGCGGACGTCCGAGAGCGGGACCGGCTCGCCGGCCAGCTGGAAGGGGGCGAACGGGTGCCCGGCGATGGGCGTGATCGTCAGGGACGCCGGCTGCGCCGCCTCCCCGTTGACCACCCCGAAGGACACCGCGTCGCCGCGGGAGAACCTCGCGATGCGCACCCGGGAAGGCTAGTCGACAGGTGCCGGGCGCCGGACGGCGGCGACAGGCGGCGAGAGCTCACGCGGCCCACGGGCTGGCCTCGCGGACGACCCGCGCTCCGTCGGCGACGAGCTGGCCGACCAGCCGCACGACCTCGCCGGCCGTGTCGTGCGCGTTCAACTGGTCGGCGAGGCGACGGGCGTGCTGCGCGAAGGAAGGCTCAGTGAGCACCCGGTCGACCGCGGCGGCCACCGCCTCCGGGGACGGGCGCCCGGTGCGCAGGTCGATCCCGGCCCCGCTCCGGGCGACCATCCCCGCGATCGCCGGCTTGTCCAGGTCCCGGCCGGCGACGACGAGCGGGATGCCGTGCCGCAGCGCCGCCAGCACGCCGCCCCAGCCGCCGTTGGTCACCATCACGTCGGTGAGCTGGAGCAGCCGGGCGTACGGCACCCGGGCCGCGATGAGGACGCCGTCCGGCACCGCGAAGGGCAACGCATCCCGGCCCACGACGCCGGTCGTGGCCGCGACCGTGAGGCTCCGCCCGCCGAGGCCCGCGATGGCCGGCCGCAGCAGGTCGTCGGGGTCGGTCCCGAAAGTCCCCTGCGTGACGTGGACCACCGGCCGCCGCGCACGCAGCGCCGGCTCCCAGCCCGGCGGCAGCGCGGCGTCCCCTCCGGGCGGAAAGGCCCCGACGAAGTGCACGTGCGCGGGCAGGTCGGTCCGTTCCGGCTCGAGACCCGGGATCCCCAGCGCCATGACGAGGAACGGCGAGAACCACTGGTCGTCGAGCCGCACGGCGGCGGGGTCGAGCCCGGCGGCCGCCCTCGTCTGGCGCAGCGCCCGGCGCAGCCGTCCGGAGGCCACGCGGACCGCGCCCCGCAGCGCCGCGTCGCGGGCACGGCCGAGCCGGCCCCGGCCGGGCGCCAGCGGCAGCCCGGGCGGAGGGAGGTCGCGGCTGGGCAGCGCGAGCGGCACGACCGACACGGTCGCCCAGGGGGTCCCCAGCCGTTCGGAGACGAGTGCACCGCCGAGGCTCAAGGAGTCGGCGACCAGGACGTCCCAGGGCCGGCGCTCCCACTCCTCGCGCAGGTCCTGCGCCTGGAGCGCGGCCGTGCGGACGAAGACGTGCTCGAGGTTCGCGAGTGCGCCCCGCGGGCCGGGGCGCCCGGCCCGCGGGAACGTCGCCCGCAGGTCACGCTCGTCGAAGTCCGGTGCGTGCCGCCACACCACGGGCGTGGCGCCCGTTGCCGCGGCCTGGGCCGCGAACCGGGACCCGCAGTAGACGCGTACGCGGTGCCCGGCGCCCCGCAGCGCCTCCACCGCCTGCAGCACCGGGGTCACGTGCCCGGTGAACGGCATGACCGTCACCATCACCTCGGCCATGTCGGCCCTCCTTCCGGCCTCGCCCACTCCTCGATGCGGTCGACGACCCACGCCGGGTCCTCGAGATGCGGCAGGTGCCCGACGCCGTTCCGCTCCGCGTACGCCCACGCGGGCAGCGAGTGTGCGAGGGCCCGCGCCGACGCGACCGGGGCCCGGGGGTCCTCGTCGCCTTGCAGCCAGAGTGCGGGCACGTCGAGCCCGCGCAGCAGGGCGTGGAACCGAGCCGGCCGGGCCAGCAGTGCCACCACCCCCACGATCGCGTCCCACTGCGTACGCGCCGCCTCCGCGCGCCCGGGCCGGGCGGCCTCCTCGGCGATCGCAGCCGCGACGACGTCGGCGGGCACTGCGCCGGGATCGGGCGTGGCCTGCTCGATCTGCATACGCACCAGGTCGTGTGCGCTGGCCGACGCGACCCGGCCGCTGACGAGCCGGCGGACGCCGGGCGCCGAGAGCAGGGCGTGCCTGGCCGCGAGCCGGGGGTCGATGCGACGCCCGCAGGCCCGGGCGACCGGAGGCGCCAGGAGCACCAGGCCGCCCAGCCGACCAGGGCTGCGGGTCGCGTGCAGCAGCGCGAGGATGCCGCCCAGGCTGTGGCCCAGGAGCACCGGGTACCGCTCCTGGTCGGCGAGCAGGCCCTGCACGACGTCGAGGCAGTCCAGCAGCGCGGACGGGGCACGGCGGCCCGCCTGCCGGGGCAGTGGCGTCGCCCGGCTGCCGCCGTGCCCCGGCAGGTCGAGCGCGACGACACGGAAGGCAGAGGCCAGCGCCGGCCCGACGACCGCGAAGTTGAGGGCGCTGCCACCGAGGCCGTGCAGGCAGAGCAGCAGCGGGGCGTCGGCGGGCCCGCCGAAGTCGAGGACGCGGACCGGCCCCCCCACGTCGAGCACGACAGGACGGGCGGCCAGCCAGGACGGCGTCGGCAGCGAGGCCGGGACAGCGACATCGGGGACGAGGAGGTCGGGAAGGATCGGCACGCCCTCGAGGCTCGGCCCGGACAGGGTGGTCGCGCACCACCCTGTCCCCACACCACCCTGCCCCCGCACCCCCCTGCCCCCGCACCCCCCTGTCCCCGCACCACCCGGCCTCGCCCCGCCGGCACCCCGTCCGTGTCGGCTCTACGGGGTGGCGCGCGCCCCGCGCAGCGGCCACCCTGGGAACGAGCTACGAGCAGGCGCGAGCGGGACGGAGGGGGATGGGCGGCGACGGTCGCGGCACGCTGCTCGCCGCAAAGACCCGTCTCCCCCGTGCCCCGTCCACCCTCGTGGCACGGGACCGGCTGCTCGCCGCGCTCGACCGGGGTGACGCGCCCGTCACCACGGTCGTGGCCGGTGCGGGCTACGGGAAGACCACGCTGGTCGCGCACTGGGCGGCGGGCTGCGGCCTGCCCGTGGCGTGGGTGTCGCTGGATGCGGGGGACGACGACCCCCGGCGCTTCTGGTCGTACGTCGCCGCCGGCCTGTCCGCCGTGTCCCCCGACGCCGCCGCCCGCGCCGATCGCGCGCTCGCCGTCGCCGGCTCCAACCCGCTGGAGGACGCGGTCCCGCAACTGCTCAACGGGATCGGGGACGGGCCCGGCGTGCTCGTGCTCGACGACCTGCACGCGGTCACCAGCGGCGAGGTCCACGAGGGCCTCGAGCTCTTCCTCGACTACCTGCCGCCCGGCCTGCGCGTCGTGCTCGTGTCCCGGTCCGCGCCGCCGCTGGCCCTGCCACGGCTGCGGGCGCGCGGCCTGCTCCGCGAGCTCGCGGCGGACGAGCTGCGGCTCACGCCGAGGGAGCAGCGAGCGCTCCTCGACGCCGTTCTCGGGCCGGGCGCCGCGCAGGTGCCGGCGGACGTGCTCGAGGAGGCCGACGGGTGGGCCGCCGGCGTCGTGCTCGCCGCCCTCGCGGCCGGGTCGCCGCGCCCCGTCGAGCACGCCCGGGCGAGGGGCCGCGAGCAGATGGCCGACTACCTGATCGCCGAGGTGCTCGAGGGGCTGCCCCCGGGTCAGCGGGGCTTCCTGCTCGTCACAGCCGTGCTCCCCGTCCTCGAGCCGGCCCTCTGCGACGCCGCGCTCGGCGCCGAGGGATCGGCGGACGTCCTGCGGGCGCTCGAACGTGCCGGCGCCTTCGTGGCCCAGGACGGAGCGGCGTACTCCTGCCACCCCGTCTTCCGGCGCGGGCTGCTGCGCCAGGCGTACCCCGGCCGGCAGGAGGCGGCCCGGCGCGCGGCGAGCGCCCTCGCGGCGCGTGGGGAGCCCGAGCCGGCCGTCCGTCTGCTGCTCGACGCCGGGGACAGCGGCGCGGCCGTCGCCCTCCTGCTCGGGCAGGCCGCCACGTTCCTCGCGTCCGGCGCGCTCGGGTCCTTCGTGTCCCTCGGCGAGGCCGTGGGAGAGGCTCGCCTTCGCACGAGCCCCGCCCTCGCGACGCTGCTCGCGTGGGCGGCCGGGCAGTCAGGGCGACGCCAGGACGTACACCGGTTCCTGGCCGTCGCCGACGCGGCCGAGGCCGCGTTCGACCTGCCCGGCTTCCGCTGCGGCCGGTCGGTCGTCGCGGCCCTGCGTTCCGTGCACGCCGGGCCGGGCGACCTGCCCGACGTCGCCGAGGCGTACGCCCGGCAGGCGGTGGCCCAGGAGGACGACCCGGCACTGCCCGGATTCGTCGTGGCCCACGTGGCGCTCGGCGGGGCCCTGCTCTGCGCGGGTCACGTGGACGCAGCGGTCGACGCGCTGCAGGCCGCCTGGCGTGCGCCTGCGACCGCCGCGCTGCCCGCGCCCTCGCGCACGGAGACCGCCGGCCTGCTCGCCTGGGCCCTCTGCCGGGCGCACGCCTGGGACGAGCTCGCCCGGCTGGTGGCGGCCACCGCGCACGAGGCCCGGCGGCTGCGCGACGAGCTCGGCGCCGCCGCCGGGCCGAGCCTCGCCCTGCTCGACGCGTCCGCAGGCCTGCTCGCCCGGCACCGCGGGGACGCCGCCGGCGCGCTCGCCGCCCTGCGCACGGCGGCCTCGGAGCTGACGGCGGCCTCGCACCCGGGCATCGCAGCGCTCGTGCTCGTCGCGGCCGCGCACGAGGAGCTGGCCTGCGCCAGCCCGTCCGGTGCGCTCGCGCGCCTGGACGCCGCACGGGCGGCACTCGACGAGGCGCCGGCGATGCCGTTCCTCGAGGAGGAGGCCACGATGCTCGAGCAGCGGGCCGGGCGCGTCCAGGCCGGCGGGACGGCGGCGCAGCTCGTCGAGCCGCTGACCGCCCGCGAGCTGTCCGTTCTCCGTGCTCTGCGCGGCCCCCTCGCGCAGCCCGCGCTCGCGGCCGAGCTCGGGCTGTCGATCAACACGGTCAAGGGCTACGCGAAGGCGCTCTACCGCAAGCTCGGGGTGGGCTCCCGGGCCGAGGCCGTCGCCCGCGGGCGCGAGCTCGGGCTCTGGTGACCACGCGACAGGCGCGCGCTACCGCTGAGCGGGGCGCCGCCCCGTCGTCCGCCGGGTCGAGGTCGCGCCGCCGGGGTCGCCCGTCACGCGCGGACGGAGCGTCACCAGGCCCAGCGCCTCACTCCGTCGGCTTCGCGGGCACCGGCTCGACGCCGGCCCGCAGCAGCCCGAACGACATCGCGTCCACGAGCGCCTCCCACGAGGCCTCGATGATGTTGGCCGCGACGCCGACGGTCGTCCACGTCTCGCCACTGCCGTCACCGGTCTCGATGAGGACGCGCGTGACGGCGCCGGTGCCGTGTCCCGTGTCGACGATGCGGACCTTGTAGTCGACGAGGGAGAACCGGTCGATGACCGGGTACGCGGCGCAGAGCGCCAGCCGCAGCGCGGCGTCCAGCGCGTTGACCGGGCCGTTGCCCTCGCCGGTCGCGACATGGCGCTCCCCTGCGGCGTGGATCTTCACGGTGGCCTCGGCGAGCGCCACCTCGCCGCCGCGTGCGTCCATCAAGGCACGCCACGACTCGACCTCGAACCAGCGGCGGCGGGCGCCCTCGAGCACCTCCAGCAGCAGCAGCTCGAAGCTCGCGTCGGCCACCTCGAAGGTGTAGCCGCGGGCCTCCAGTTCCTTGACCCGGTCGGTCAGCCGGGTCTGCGCCTCGCGGTCGCTCGACAGGTCGTAGCCGAGCTCCCGGCCCTTGAGCTCGACGCTCGCGCGGCCCGCCATCTCCGAGACGAGCAGCCGCATGTCGTTGCCCACGAGCGAGGGGTCGACGTGCTGGTAGAGGTCGGGGTCGACCTTGATGGCGCTCGCGTGCAGGCCCGCCTTGTGGGCAAAGGCCGAGGCGCCGACGTAGGGCTGGCGGGCGTACGGCGGGACGTTGGTGATCTCGCTGACGGCGTGCGAGATCCGCGTCGACTCCTGCAGCCCGTTACCCGCAAGCAGCTTCATACGACGCTTGAGCTCGAGGTTAGCGACGATCGTGACGAGGTCGGCGTTCCCGGTGCGCTCGCCGTACCCGTTGAGCGTGCCCTGCACGTGGGTCGCGCCCGCGTCGACGGCGGCAAGGGTGTTGGCGACGGCGCAGCCGGCGTCGTTGTGGCAGTGGATGCCGAGCTTCGCCGAGCTGGCCGCGAGCACCTCGCCGACCGCGTCCGCGACCTCGTTGGGCAGCATGCCGCCGTTGGTGTCGCACAGCGCGATGACCTCGGCCCCGGACTCGGCGGCCACACGTACGAACTCGACTGCGTACTTCGGGTCGTAGCGGTAGCCGTCGAAGAAGTGCTCGGCGTCGATGAAGACCCGCGCCCCCTCCGAGCGCAGGTGGTCGATCGTGTCGCGCAGCATGGCCAGGCCCTCGTCGGTCGTCGTGCGCAGGGCCTTCTCCACGTGCAGGGCGTGCGACTTGGCCACGAGCGTCACCACGGGCGTACGCGCCTCCCGCAGCGCGGCCACGAGCGGGTCGTCGGCGGCCTTGGTGCCCGCCCGCCGGGTCGACCCGAACGCCGCGAGCTGGGCGTTGTGCAGCGTCAGCTCCGTCTGCGCGCGCCGGAAGAACTCGGTGTCCTTCGGGCTCGCCCCCGGCCAGCCGCCCTCGATGAAGCCGACGCCCAGCTCGTCGAGGTGCCGCGCGATCGCGAGCTTGTCGGCCACGGTGAGGGCGAGGCCCTCCTGCTGCGCGCCGTCGCGCAGGGTCGTGTCGTAGACGTGGAAGCCGTCGCTCGTCGGGGCCATGGGATCGGGGTCCTTCCCGGAACAGGGTGCTGCGCGTGCTGTGCAGGGGCTGGAAAACGAAAAGACCCCCCGCGGGTGCGAGAGGTCTGCGCGCTCGGCGGAGGTGCCGGGCGCGCTAGCCGATAATCGAGCGGCTACGGAGCATGGGGCCATCGTGCCACACCCACCGGCCCCGGCCGGTCGAATGCCGCATCGTCACTGCCCCGGGGCGTGACGATGCGGCATTGCGCCGAACCTATCGTCGCGATGCGCCATCGTGACGACGAAGGCCGCGGGCGGCCCCCGGCGCCGCGCGGCACGGGAGTCGCGCGGCGTCAGCGCACGTCGACCGTGCGCATCCAGCCGTGCTTGTCGGGGGCGACGCCGTGCTGGATGTCGAGCAGTGCCTGGCGCAGCCGGATGGTCGCCGGGCCGGGCTCGCCGTCCCCGACGGTCCACTCGCCGGCGGCCGACTTCACGGTCCCCACCGGGGTGATGACGGCGGCCGTGCCGCAGGCGAAGACCTCGGAGATCTCCCCGCTGGCGTTGCCCTCGCGCCACTCGTCGGTCGAGATGCGCCGCTCCTCCACCTCGTAGCCGAGGTCGCCGGCGAGCGTGATCAGGCTGTCCCGGGTGATGCCGGGCAGCAGCGTGCCGGTCAGCGACGGCATGACGATCTTCGCCGAGTCGCCGCTGCCGACGACGAAGCAGAGGTTCATGCCGCCCATCTCCTCGACCCAGCGGTGCTCCACCGCGTCGAGCCAGACGACCTGGTCGCACCCGTGGGCCGCCGCCTCGTGCTGCGCGACCAGGGAGGCGGCGTAGTTGCCGGCGCACTTGGCCTCGCCGGTGCCGCCCGGCGCGGCCCGGGTGTACTCGGTCGAGAGCCAGACGCTGACCGGCTTGACCCCGCGCGGGAAGTACGCCCCGGCCGGCGAGGCGATGAGCAGGTAGAGGTACGCGGCGGCGGGCCGCACGCCGAGGCCGACCTCGGTGGCGATCATGAACGGGCGCAGGTAGAGCGCCCGGCCGGCCTCCGCCGGCACCCAGTCGACGTCCTGGCGGGTCAGCGCCTCGACCGACTCGAGGAACAGCTCCTCGGGCAGCTCCGGCATCGCGAGCCGGCGCGCCGAGCGGTTCATGCGGCGGGCGTTCTCCTCCGGGCGGAAGAGCGCGACCGAGCTGTCGGGCTGGCGGTAGGCCTTGAGCCCCTCGAAGATCTCCTGGCCGTAGTGCAGGGCCATGGTCGCGGGGTCCAGCTGGAGCGGGCCGTAGGGCACCAGCTCGCCGTCGTGCCAGCCGCGTCCCTCGACCCAGCGGACGGTGACCATGTGGTCGGTGAATACCCGGCCGAAGCCCGGGTCGACGAGGAGCGCCTGGCGCTCCGTCGCGGACAGGGGGCTGCTGGTGGGCTTCAACTCGATGGCCATGGCGCAAACGGTAGTAGCACCTGCGCCGGGCGCCCACCCGATACCGCCAGATGGACGCCCCTCGTCCGGTCCGCCGTGCGTCAGCCGGTCCGCCGCTTCTCAGCCGGTCCGCAGCTCGTAGGTCGCGCTCCAGTAGTCCCAGGCCTCGCGCCATTCGCGCTCCTCGGCCGCGAGGGCGCGCGCGAGCGGGACCGCGAGCCGCGGGTCCGCGGAGCGGGCACGGTTGCCCCACAGCCGGCGCCAGGCCTCCTGGGCGCGCCGGCTCGGCACGTCGGAGTCGAACACCACGAAGCGCAGCGTCTCCTCGACCGCGGCCTCCCACCGCCGTCCGTCGGCCGCCCACGCCAGCTCGGAGGCCTTCTCGACGTGCGCGACCAGCGAGGCCACGGCGGCCTCGGCCTCCTGCCGGGTCTCCGCGGCCAGCCGGGCCTGGGCACGGACCGCCGCCTCCACCAGGACCGCTGGGTCAGGGTCCGGCGTACGCGGAGCGGCCCCCCGTCCGAAGCGCTCGCGCAGCCATCCCCGGGCCCGCCCCGTGCGGGTCTGCGGCGGGAGCTCGGGCGGCGGCGGGACGACGCCGGCGATCAGCGCCCGGTGGGCGTCGAAGCCGTGCGCCGGGGGGAGGTCGAGGTCCTGCGGGCGCGTCGCCGCCCGGCGCGCCAGCTCCTCGGCGAGCCGGCCACGCGCGTCCCGGAAGGGAGCTCGACGCACACTCCCCAGGGTGGCACAGGCCGCCCGTCAGGCGAGCCGGGAGAGGACGTCATCACCGACTTGTGACGTACGCCGGGGCGCGCTCCCGCGCTCGGCGAGGTCCTGCTCCACCGCCGCCTCCACGCACCGCGCGGCAGCGCCCAGGCCGAGGTGCTCGAGCAGCAGCCCGACCGACAGGATCGCGGCGGTCGGGTCGGCGACGCCCTGCCCGGCGATGTCGGGAGCCGAGCCGTGGACCGGCTCGAACATGCTCGGCGTGGTGCGGTCGGGGTTGACGTTGCCGCTCGCGGCGAGCCCGATGCCGCCCGTGACCGCGGCCGCGAGGTCGGTGATGATGTCGCCGAAGAGGTTGTCGGTGACGATCACGTCGAAGCGCTCGGGCTTGGTCACCATGAAGATCGTGGCCGCGTCGACGTGCAGGTAGTCCACCGTGACGTCGGGGAACTCCTCGCCCACGCGCTTCACGGTCCTCGACCACAGGTGGCCGGCGTGCACGAGGACGTTGTTCTTGTGCACCAGCGTCAGCTGCTTGCGCGGCCGGGCCTGGGCGCGCGCGAACGCGTCGCGGACCACGCGCTCCACGCCGAACGCGGTGTTGACGCTGACCTCGTTGGCGACCTCGTGCGGAGTGCCGACGCGGATCGCGCCGCCGTTGCCGACGTAGGGGCCCTCCGTGCCCTCGCGCACGACGACGAAGTCGATCTCCTTCTCGCCCGCGAGCGGAGAGGCCACCCCGCGGAAGAGCTTGGAGGGGCGCAGGTTCACGTAGTGGTCGAGCTCGAACCGGAGACGGAGCAGCAGGCCGCGCTCGAGCACGCCGCTCGGCACGGCCGGGTCGCCGACCGCCCCGAGCAGGATGCCGTCGAACCCGCGCAGCTCCTCCAGCACGCTGTCCGGCAGCGTCTCGCCGGTGGCGTGCCAGCGGCGGGCACCGAGGTCGTACTCCACGACGTCCGCGCGCCGGCCCTCGGCGGCCAGCACGGCGTCGAGGACGCGCCGGGCCTCGGCGACGACCTCGGGGCCGATGCCGTCGCCGGGGATCGCGGCGAGGCGCAGGGTCTGCTCGGGCTGCTGCACGGTGCTGTCGCTCACGGGCGAGCAGCCTAGTTCGCGCCCGCGCAGTGAGACAGCTCGTCTCGAAGCCCGAGACGGCGGCGGCGGGCATCCCGCGTTGTTTCCGCGCCCGGCGCGCTGGAGATCACTTCGACACGCAGGCGTCCGGCCTGCCCGGCCCCGAGCGGGCCAGGAGGACAGGAGGGCCAGGGCATGAACACCCGCACCATCGCGATCATCGCGCTCGTCATCGCCATCATCGTCGCGATCGCGGTCTTCACCAGCGTTCTGTGACCGAACAGCTGCGGGCCGGGACGACGTCGTCGTCCCGGCCCGCAGCCCTGTCGCCGTGCGGAGCGTCAGCCCTCGAGGTCCACCGTCCGGCCGGACACCGCGCCGATCTCCTGCACGATCGCGTCGAGCGTGTCGGTGGGGACCGCGGAGTCCACGGTGAGCGCGACGAGCGCGTCCCCGCCCTTGCTCCCCCGGCTCACCTGCATGCCCGCGATGTTGACGCCGGCCTCGCCGAGGACCCGGCCGATGGTGCCGACCACGCCGGGCCGGTCCTCGTAGCGCAGGAACGCCATGTGCTCGGACAGCGTGACCTCGACGTCGAGGCCGTCGACCTCGACGATCTTCTCCACCTGGCGCGGCCCGGTCAGCGTGCCGGACACCGACGTCTGCGACCCGTCCGCGAGCGTCCCCCGCAGCGTCACCAGGTTGCGGAAGTCCGGGCTCTCCGTGGACGTCACGAGCCGGGTCTCGAGCCCGCGCTCCTTGGCCAGGACCGGCGCGTTGACGTAGGTCACCTGCTCCTCGACGACGTCACCGAAGATCCCGCGCAGGGCGGCGAGCTCGAGCACCCGGACGTCCTGCTCGGCGATCTCGCCGCGCACCTCGACGTCGAGCGACTGCGGCACGGCGCCCGCGAGCGCGCTGAAGACGCGGCCGAGCTTCTCCGTCAGCGGGATGCCGGGGCGCACGTCCTCGGCGATGACGCCGCCCTGCACGTTGACGGCGTCGGGGACGAGCTCGCCCGCGAGTGCGAGCCGCACCGACTTCGCGACGGCGATGCCGGCCCGCTCCTGCGCCTCGTCGGTGGAGGCGCCGAGGTGCGGGACGCCGACGACCGAATCCAGCTGCATGAGTGGCGAGTCGGTCTTCGGCTCCTTGTCCCACACGTCGATGCCGGCGCCGGCGACCCGGCCTTCCTGGATCGCGGTGAACAGCGCGGCCTCGTCGAGGATCCCGCCGCGGGCGGCGTTGACGATGATGACGTTGGGCTTGACCTTGCGCAGCGCCTCGTCGCCGATCAGCCCGACGGTCTCCGGCGTCTTGGGCAGGTGGACCGTGATGAAGTCCGCCTCGGCGAGCAGCTCGTCCAGGCTGACGAGCCGCGCGCCGATCTGCGCCGCCCGCCCGGCCTGGACGTAGGGGTCGTAGGCGACGACCTTCATGCCGAACGCCGAGAGCCGCTGCGCGACCAGGACGCCGATGCGGCCGAGGCCGACGATGCCGACGGTCTTCTCGAAGAGCTCGACGCCGGTGAACTTGCTGCGCTTCCACTCCCCGCCCTTGAGCGAGGCGTGCGCGGCCGGGATGCGGCGCGCGACCGAGAGCAGCAGCGAGATCGCCAGCTCCGCCGCCGAGACGATGTTGGAGGTCGGCGCGTTGACGACCATCACGCCCGCCTGCGTGGCGGCCGGGACGTCGACGTTGTCGAGGCCGACGCCCGCGCGGGCGACGACCTTGAGCTGCTTGGCGGCCGCGATGGCCTCCGCATCCACCTTCGTCGCGCTGCGGACGAGGATCGCGTCCACGTCCGCGATCGCCTCGAGCAGCTCGGCGCGGTCGGCGCCGTTGCAGGAGCGGACCTCGAAGTCCGGGCCGAGGGCCTCGATGGTGGCGGGCGAGAGCTCTTCAGCGAGAAGGACGACTGGCTTGCTCACCGTGGGACTCCTACGACTCGAACCGGGGACGGCGCAGCGAACTCTACCGATGGCCTCGTGAAGGCGTTCACAAGAGCGGCAGCTCGACGTCGGGGCACGGCCAGGCGTCGCCGCGCCACGCCGCGTCCCAGAAGAGGTACTCGTAGCGCGCGCTGCGCAGGTACGCCCGTCCCATCGCCGCTCGCAGTGCAGGCCCGGCCGACTCGGCGAGCAGGTCGGCGAGTGCTTCGGCCTGCCGGACGGCGTCAGCGAAGGCCTCTGCGGCGTACGCCTCCACCCAGGTGCGGTAGCGGCCGTCGACCGGGACGAGGCGCTCGCAGGCGAGCCCGACGTCGAGGTAGACCCGGAAGCACGGCAGGACCGCGGCGATCCCGACCTCGACCGGCTCCAGGGCCGAAGCGGCGAGCAGCCAGGAGACGTACGCGGTGCACGTCGGCGTAGGCACGTGGGCGTCGAGCTCGGCCGGCCCGATGCCGCGCTCCCCGAGCATCTGCGCGTGCAGGGCGCGCTCGGCCTCCGCCGCCCCGACGGCAGCCGTGGCCAGCTGCGTGACGCCCGGCCCGCCGGGCAGCCGGCTCGCACAGCTCGTCAGCGCGCGGGCGTACTGCCCGAGGTAGGCGGAGTCGTCGAGCAGGTAGCGGTCGAAGACGGCAGGGTCGAGGCTCCCGTCGGAGAGCCCGCGCACGAACGGGTGCGCGAGGATCTCGTCCACGACGGGCTGGGCGGCGGCGCGCACCGCGGCGGACCAGCTCATGCGGCCCACCACCGGACGAAGTGGTGGACGGGGCCGTTGCCCGTGCCGACGTGCAGCTCGTCGGCGGCCTGCAACGCCTCGGTGAGGTAGTCCTTCGCCCGCTGCACCGACGCGCGCAACGGCACGCCCTGCGCCAACGACGCGGCGATCGCGGAGGACAGGGTGCATCCGGTGCCGTGCGTGTTGCTGGTGGCGACGCGCGCGGCGCTCAGCGCCAGCACACCCTCGGGATCGACGAGGACGTCGGTGCTCTCCGGGCCGGACAGGTGCCCACCCTTGACCAGGACAGCCGAAGCGCCCATCTGGCGAAGTGCGATTCCCGCATCGGTCATCGTGTCCGCCGTGGCCTCGGGGAGCCGGAGCAGGGTCGCCGCCTCCGGGAGGTTCGGCGTGAGGACGGTCGCGAGCGGCACCAGGAGGTCGCGGATGGCGTCCACCGTGGCGTCGTCGACGAGCCGGTCGCCGCTGGTCGCCACCATCACCGGGTCCACGACGACCTGCGGCACCGCGTGCCGGTCGAGCGCCTCCGCCACGGCGGCGACGACGTCGGGGCCGCCGAGCATGCCGATCTTCACTGCTCGGACGTCGAGGTCGTCCAGGACGGCGTCCAGCTGGGCCGTGACGAACTCGGCGGGGACCGGCAGCACGCCGCTGACCCCGCGGGTGCTCTGCGCGGTGAGCGCGGTGAGCACGGCGCCGCCGTACGCCCCCATCGCCGAGAACGCCTTGAGGTCGGCCTGGATGCCGGCCCCGCCCGAGGGGTCGGAGCCCGCGACCGACAGGACGACGGCCGCGGTCACCGCTCCCCCTCGGCCCGGCCGGCCAGGGCCGCGTCCACGGACTCGCGGATCGCTCGCGCCGCGGCGCGCGGGTCGGCGGCCGCCATCACCGCCGACACGACGGCGACGCCCGCGGCGCCGGCCGCGACGACCTCGCCGGCCCGCGCCGCGTCGATGCCGCCGATCCCGACCACCGGGAGGCGGTTGTTGCGGGCTGCCCGTGACACGGTGTCGAGGCCGATCCCCGGCCCGGCGTCGGACTTCGTCGCGGTCTCCCAGACCGGTCCGACGGCGACGTAGTCGAGCGCCTCCTCCTCGCCGGGCGCGAGGTCGCGCCCGGCATACGTGCTCACTCCGAGCGGCACGCCCGGCGCGAGCGCCGCCCGGGCGTCGACCGGCGCCACGTCCGTACGGCCCACGTGCAGCCCCGCCCCGACGGCCGCGGCCACGTCCATGCGGTCGTTGATCACGAGCGGGACTCCGGTCCCCGCGAGGACGGTCAGCAGGCGGCGCGCGACCGCCTCGAGGGCGGCCGGCCCGGCGGCCTTGTCGCGCAGCTGCACGATCGTCACGCCGCCCTCGACCGCCGCCGCCACGATGTGCTCGACCGGGCGGCTGCCACCGAGGCCGGGGTCGGTGACGAGGTAGACGCGCAGGTCGACGCTCACGCCGCCGCCCCCGTGAGGACGTGGACCGACGCCCCGTCGGCCAGGCCGGCAGCGTCGAGCGTGGAGAGCTCGTCGAGGAAGGCGACCCGCATCGACCCCGGCCCCCGGGCCTCGCGCCCGGCACGTGTCCCCGCGGCCGCGAAGACCGCGCACGCGGCCACCGCGGCCGCGAGCGGGTCGGGCTCGACCGCGCAGAACGCGGCCGTGACCGCCGTCAGCGAGCAGCCCACCGCCGTGATCCGCGGCAGCAACGGCGAGCCGCCCTCGACGCGGACCATCCGCTCGCCGTCGGTGACGACGTCCACCTTCCCGGTGCAGGCGACGACGCAGCCGCGCTGGGCGGCGAGCGCCCGGGCGGCCTCGACCGCGTCCTCGACCGCGTCGCCGGCGTCCACGCCCTTGCCCGACCCGCCCCGCGCGCCGGCGCCGGCGAGCGCGGCGAGCGCGAGCACCTCGCTCGCGTTGGCCCGGATCACCGACGGGCGGCGCGCCAGCAGGTCGGCGCTGAGCTCGTTGCGCAGCGCGGTCGCGCCGACCGCGACCGGGTCGAGGACCCAGGGCCGCCCCGCGGCGACGGCCGCGTCCGCCGCCATCGCCATGCCCTCGGCCCACCGCGGGGACGGGGTGCCGATGTTGACCGAGAGCGCCGCGGCGATCCCGGCGAACTCCGCCGCCTCGCTGGGGTCGTGGACCATCGCCGGCGACGCGCCGACCGCGAGCACGGCGTTCGCCGCGATGTCCATGGAGACGTAGTTGGTGATGCTCTGCACGAGCGGCCCGCGCGCGCGGACCGCCTCGAGCGCTCGCGCGACGTCCTGCAGGCCGTCGGCCTGTGCCGTCGGGGGCTGGGCGTTCATGACGTAGTTCCCTCCCGCCTGCGGGGAGAGCCAAGGGCGTGCCGGAAGCGGCGCGCGTCGGGCTCCCTGCGCCGGCATGACCCGGATCAGGTTCGGCGGGTGTTCTCTCAGCCCCGCGCTACGCGAAGGGCACCCCGGCCGACTGCTTGCGCGGCCACGCTACCCCCACCTGCCGGCCCGCGCGTGCGGCGCCGCCCCGTCGGCTTCCCGGCGACCCCCCGCGCAGTACGCGGACGCGCCCTCGCCCGCCGCGCGACTACCCGCGCGGGGCGAGGACCGGCCCGCCGGCCGCGTCCGCTGACGCGGGCGCGGGGACCGACCGGACGTCCCGCACCCGGCTCCGCTTGTGCGCGTAGAGGTCGGCGTCGGCGCGTACGAGCCAGCGGGAGAGGTCCTCGCCCCGCCACTGCGCGACGCCGGCGGTCCAGCGCGCGTCCGGCAGCGCGTCGCGCAGCCGCTGCAGGACCTCGCCCGAGCCGTCCTCGGTGATGCCGGGCATCAGCAGGACGAACTCGTCCCCGCCGTAGCGGCCCAGCACGTCGGTGCGCCGGACCGCCCCGCTCCAGGCGGTCGCGAGGCCGGCGAGTACGCGGTCGCCCACGGCGTGGCCGTCGCGGTCGTTCACGCCCTTGAAGTCGTCGAGGTCGAGCACGGCCAGGGTGAGCGGCTCGGCGTTGCGGGCCGCGGTGTGCATCACCCGCTCCGCCGCCGCGGCGAACGCGACCCGGTTGAGCAGCCCGGTCAGCTGGTCGCGGTCGGCCTGCCGGCGCAGCCGTTCCACGAGCGACTGCAGGACGAGCGCCACCCCGCCGACGGAGACCGCCACGAAGCCCCACGTCTGCAGGGCCGAGGGCGCGTCGCACACGCCGAGGCCGGCCGCGAAGCCGCCGCCCATGACGGCCAGGTGGGCGAGCGTTGCCCGGCGCGAGTGGAACCACGCGGTGAACAGGGCGATCCAGACGTAGCCGAACGCGGTCACGACCGTCCCGGCCGGAGTGGTCGAGCACGCGATGCAGACGCTGACCATGACCGTGACGAGGGCGAGAACGGTGTGGAGCACGGGGGTGGGGACGTGCTCGCTGCGCCAGCGCACGAGCGCCGAGATCGCCAGCCCGACGCTGCCGAGCGTGACGGCCAGGCCGGTGGGAGCGGTGGGGCTGAACGGCGCCGCGGCGTTGCCCAGGCAGACGAGGGCGGCGAACAGGCAAGCCTGCGCGAGCGTCCGCGCCTCGGCCGGCGCAGGACGGCTCCACCCCGTCGACGATCCCGACACCGCGACCATTCCCGTGACCGTCCGCCCCTCCGTCGTGCCATGTGGCCCACCGCGACAGCGGCATCCGGGGCCAGGACGCTCAACCGAGCGCGCACAGCCTAGAGCGAAGGGACCATGTCGCGGGAGCAGAGAGTGGCAAAAACTTCGCCGCCCGCGAAGGGCGGGGCCCGACCGGTCGCGAACGCAGCGCGGGGGAGCACGCCTTGTGGGCGTACTCCCCCGCGTTCCGCGGTCTTTCGCGCAGGTCAGCGAGCCGCGGAGCCCTCGGTGTAGTCGTCGTCCGACGACTTGACCCAGCTCATGAGCTTGCGCAACTCACGGCCGGTTGCCTCGATCGGGTGCTGCTCGCCCTGCGCGCGCAGCGCCTTGAACTCCGGCGCGCCGGCGTCCTGGTCGGCGATGAAGCGCGCCGCGAACGTGCCGTTCTGGATGTCGCCGAGAACGTCCTTCATGCGCTCCTTCACCGACGCGTCGATGACGCGCGGGCCGGAGACGTAGTCGCCGTACTCGGCGGTGTCCGAGACGGACCAGCGCTGCTTGGCGATGCCGCCCTCGTACATCAGGTCCACGATCAGCTTGAGCTCGTGCAGGCACTCGAAGTACGCGACCTCCGGCTGGTAGCCGGCCTCGGTCAGCACCTCGAACCCGGACTGCACCAGCGCGGAAACACCACCGCAGAGGACGGCCTGCTCACCGAACAGGTCGGTCTCGGTCTCCTCGGTGAAGGTGGTCTTGATGCCGCCGGCGCGCAGGCCGCCGATCGCCTTGGCGTAGGACAGCGCGAGCGCCCAGGCGTTGCCCGACGCGTCCTGCTCGACCGCGACGATGACCGGGACGCCGCGGCCCTCGGAGTACTCGCGCCGCACGAGGTGGCCAGGGCCCTTCGGGGCGACCATCGCGACGTCCACGCCCGCCGGGGGCTTGATGTAGCCGAACCGGATGTTGAAGCCGTGGCCGAAGAAGAGCGCGTCGCCGTCCTGCAGGTTCGGCTCGATCGCCTCGGCGTAGACGTGGCGCTGCACGTGGTCCGGCGTCAGCAGCATGATCAGGTCGGCCTCGGCGGCCGCCTCGGCCGGGGTCACGACGCGCAGGCCCTCGGCCTCGGCACGCTCGCGGCTCTTCGAGCCCTCGGGCAGGCCGACCCGGACGTCGACGCCGGAGTCGCGCAGGCTCAGCGCGTGCGCGTGGCCCTGGCTGCCGTAGCCGATGACGGCCACGACACGACCCTGGATGAGCGAGAGGTCGGCGTCGTCGTCATAGAAAAGCTCTGCTGCCACGAGAATCTCTTTCTGCTTCGTCGGAAGGGAATTGCTGCTGCGGGCGGTCAGGCGGAGCGCTCGACCGGACGGAGGGCGCGGTCGGTGATCGACCGGGATCCCCGGCCGACCGCGACCATGCCGGACTGCACGATCTCCTTGATGCCGAACGGCTCGAGGATGCGCAGGAACGCCGCCAGCTTGTCGGTGTTGCCGGTGGCCTCGATGGTGACGGCGTCGGTCGCGACGTCGACGACCTTGGCGCGGAACAGCTGCACGGTCTCCAGGACCGAGGACCTGGTCTGTGCGTCGGCCCGGACCTTGACCAGGAGCAGCTCGCGCTGCACCGAGCTCGACTGGTCCAGCTCGACGATCTTGACGACGTTCACGAGCTTGTTCAGCTGCTTCGTGACCTGCTCGAGCGGCAGCTCGTCGACGGCGACCACGATCGTCATCCGCGAGACGCCCGGCTGCTCGGTCGGCCCGACCGCGAGGGAGTCGATGTTGAAGCCGCGGCGGGAGAACAGGCCCGCGATCCGGGCGAGGACGCCGGGCTTGTCCTCGACGAGGACGCTCAACGTGTGCTTGCTCATCGCGGCTCCAGCTCCACTCCGGTCTCGCCCTCGTCGCGGTCCCAGATCGGAGCCATGCTCCGCGCGATCATGATGTCGTCGTTGCTCGTGCCGGCCGCGACCATCGGCCAGACCATCGCGTCCTGATGCACCACGAAGTCGACGACGACGGGCACGTCGTCGATCGCCATCGCCTTCTCGATCGTCGCGTCGACGCTGTCCGCCGACTCGCAGCGCAGACCGACGCAGCCGTACGCGTCAGCGAGCTTGACGAAGTCCGGGATCCGCCGGCTGTGCAGGTCGGTGTTGGAGTAGCGGCCGTTGTAGAACAGCGTCTGCCACTGGCGCACCATCCCGAGCGCGCCGTTGTTGATGATCGCGACCTTGATCGGAATGTTGTTGATCGCGCAGGTGGCCAGCTCCTGGTTGGTCATCTGGAAGCAGCCGTCGCCGTCGATCGCCCACACCGTGGCGTCGGGGCGGCCGACCTTCGCGCCCATCGCCGCCGGGACGGCGTAGCCCATGGTCCCGGCGCCGCCGGAGTTCAGCCAGGTGTTGGGGTTCTCGTAGTTGATGAACTGCGCGGCCCACATCTGGTGCTGGCCGACACCCGAAGCGTAGATCGCCTCCGGGCCGGCGATCCGACCGAGCTGCTGGATGACGTACTGCGGGGAGAGCGTGCCGTCCGCGGGGGTCTCGTAGCCGAGCGGGAAGGTCTCACGCCACTGGTTGACCTGGGACCACCAGGCCTCGATGTCGGGGCGACGGCCTGCGGCGGCCTCGGCCTCCAGCGTCGCGGCGAGGTCGGCGATCACGTCGCGGCAGTCGCCGACGATCGGGACGTCGGCCACACGGTTCTTGGAGATCTCGGCCGGGTCGATGTCGGCGTGGATGATCTTCGCGAGCGGCGCGAACGAGGAGAGCTGGCCCGTCACGCGGTCGTCGAAGCGGGTGCCGAGGGCGATGAGCAGGTCGGCCTTCTGCAGCGCGGTCACCGCGGCGACCGTGCCGTGCATGCCGGGCATGCCGAGGTGCGAGGGGTGGCTGTCGGGGAACGCCCCGCGCGCCATCAGCGTGGTGACGACCGGGATGCCGGTGAGGTCGGCGAGCCGGCGCAGCTCGGCCGCGGCGCGCGCCTTGATGACGCCGCCACCGACGTAGAGCACCGGGCGCCGGCTCTCCAGGATCAGCCGCGCGGCCTCGCGCACCTGCTTGGCGTGTGGCTTGCTGACCGGGCGGTAGCCCGGCAGGTCCATGGTCGGCGGCCAGCTGAAGGACGTACGCGACTGCAGCGCGTCCTTCGCCACGTCCACGAGCACCGGGCCGGGTCGGCCGGTGGACGCGATGTGGAACGCCTCGGCGATCGCCCGCGGGATCTCCGCCGGGTCGGTCACGAGGAAGTTGTGCTTGGTGATCGGCATCGTGATCCCGGAGATGTCCGCCTCCTGGAAGGCGTCCGTCCCGATCGCGCCGCTGGGGACCTGCCCCGTCACCGCGACGATCGGCACCGAGTCCATGTAGGCGTCGGCGATCGGCGTCACGAGGTTGGTCGCGCCCGGCCCGCTCGTCGCCATGCAGACGCCCACCCGGCCGGTGGCGACCGCGTAGCCCTCAGCCGCGTGGCCCGCGCCCTGCTCGTGGCGGACGAGGATGTGGCGGATCTTCTGGGAGTCGAACATGGGGTCGTACGCCGGCAGGATCGCGCCGCCGGGGATCCCGAAGACGGTGTCGACGCCTACCGACTCCAGCGATCGGATGAGGCTCTGTGCTCCGGTGAGCTGTTCCGAGGGCTCGGTCACTGCTCCACCTTCCATGCTGGGTCTGGCTGGGGCTGGGGGCATACGGCGGACGGGCTGCCGGTGCGAGAGCTACCTCGGGCCGGGGCAAACAAAAACCCCCCGGCCCGGGTGGGCGACGAGGGGTAGCGCGCTCGGCGGGAGATCAGCCGGCGCGCTGCACGAGTACGAGGAGCGAGAACTGCACAGAAGCATCGTGCCCCACGGGCGGCGACGGTGTCCACCCAGTCCGGATGATGAGACAGCCGTCCGAGAAGCGGGCACCCCGGCGTGGCTCGCCGCCACCGCCCCGTCCTCCCGCCGCGCCCGCCCGGGCGGCGAGCCCTCCACGGCGGCGGGGCTGTGGAGAACTCGCCACATGTGCATGATCACCGCGGAGGTGGGGGGCACGGCGGGCGAGGGGGGCACGGCGGAGGTGGCGGCCACGGCGCGGGAGGGGTCGTCAGTTGCAGACGGCGCCCTGGGCGGCGGACTTCACGAGCTTGGTGTACTTCGCGAGCACCCCGCGCGTGTAGACCGGCGGCAGCGGCTCCCAGCCCTCGGTGCGGGCCTCGAGCTCGGCCTCGTCGACGAGGATGTCGAGGGTCGCGTTCTCGACGTCGAGCCGGATCCGGTCGCCGTCGTGGACGTACGCGATGGGGCCGCCGTCCACCGCCTCCGGTGCGATGTGGCCGACGCAGAGGCCGGTCGTGCCGCCGGAGAAGCGCCCGTCGGTCATCAGCAGGACGTCCTTGCCGAGCCCGGCGCCCTTGATGGCGCCGGTGATCGCAAGCATCTCGCGCATGCCGGGGCCGCCCTTCGGGCCCTCGTAGCGGATGACGACGACGTCACCGGACTGGATGGTGCCGTCCTCGAGGGCGTCCATGGCGGCGCGCTCGCGCTCGAAGACGCGGGCCGTGCCCTCGAACACCGCGGTGTCGAAGCCTGCGGACTTCACCACGGCGCCCTCCGGGGCGAGCGAGCCGCGCAGGATCGTGATGCCGCCGGTCTTGTGGATCGGCTCGGACATCTTGCGGATGACCTCGCCGTCGGGGCCGGGGGCGTCGAGCTCGGCGAGGTTCTCGGCCATCGTCTTGCCGGTGACGGTCAGCGTGTCGCCGTCAAGCAGGCCGGCGTCGAGCAGCGTCTTGAGCACGACCGGGATGCCGCCGATGCGGTCGACGTCCACCATCACGTGGCGGCCGAAGGGCTTGAGGTCGCCGAGGTGCGGGACCTTCGCGCCGATGCGGGCGAAGTCGTCGAGGGTCAGGTCGACCTCGGCCTCGTTGGCGATCGCGAGCAGGTGCAGCACCGCGTTGGTCGAGCCGCCGAGCGCCATGACGACGGCGATCGCGTTCTCGAACGCGGGCTTGGTGAGGATCTGGCGAGCGGTGATGCCCTGGCGCAGCAGGTTCACGACGGCCTCGCCGGACTTGCGGGCGAACCCGTCGCGGCGCCGGTCGGTGGCGGGCGGCGCGGCCGAGCCGGGCAGCGACATGCCGAGCGCCTCGGCTGCCGCGGCCATCGTGTTGGCGGTGTACATGCCGCCGCAGGCGCCCTCGCCCGGGCAGATCGCGCGCTCGATCGCGTCCACGTCCTCGCGCGACATCAGGCCGCGAGCGCAGGCGCCGACCGCCTCGAACGCGTCGATGATCGTGACCTCGCGGTCCGAGCCGTCGGAGAGCTTCGCCCGGCCCGGCAGTATCGACCCGGCGTACAGGAAGACCGAGGCGAGGTCGAGGCGCGCCGCGCCCATGAGCATGCCGGGCAGCGACTTGTCGCAGCCGGCGAGCAGCACGGACCCGTCCAGGCGCTCGGCGCCGAACACGGTCTCGACAGAGTCGGCGATGACCTCGCGCGAGACGAGGGAGAAGTGCATCCCCTCGTGGCCCATCGAGATGCCGTCGGAGACGGAGATCGTGCCGAACTCCATCGGGAACCCGCCGCCGGCGTGCACGCCGTCCTTCGCGGCCTTCGCGAGCCGGTCGAGGGAGAGGTTGCAGGGCGTGATCTCGTTCCAGGACGAGGCGACGCCGATCTGCGGCTTGGCGAAGTCCTCGTCGCCCATGCCCACGGCGCGCAGCATCCCGCGCGACGCCGTGGCCTCGAGCCCGTCGGTGACTACGCGGCTGCGCGGCTTCAGGTCCGGCTGCGGGCGGGCTGCGGCGTCTGTCTCGGCTGTCACTGCAACATCCTGTCTCTCGCGGTGCCGGCGGCTTCGGCACCCGGACGATGTTACGTACGCGCGGAGGAGGACGGCGCGGACAGCCGCGTGGTGAGACGCGGGCGGCCGGACGCCGTGGCGCGGCGGGTCACCCCAGCCCGCCGAGCCAGGAGGGGTCGGGCGAGAGCGCCGGTCGAGGCGTCGGGCGCGCGCCGGTCCGGGGCGGGCCGACCGCGACCGTCACCGGCACCGGCACGTCGGCCGGGCCCGCGCTGCCCGCCGGCAGCCGGACGGACACCGACGCGGTGGAGGTGCCCTCGAGCGGCAGGATCCCGGCGCCGTTCCAGCCGGGCATCGACGACCAGGACAACCGCCCGCGGCCGCCGTTCTGGTGCGGGTCGACACGGCGGCCGGCCTCGGGCAGCCGCACGCCCGGCGGGCCGACGGCGAGCAGGGCCCGGCCGAAGACGGGCGTCGGGAGGATGACCGCCCACCCCGCCGCTCCCCCGCGGGCGGGCCGGACCGTCACGCGGGACCACTTGCCGCGCGGGGGCTGGTAGGCGACGACGCCGCGCCCGGCGGGCGGCCCGGGCTCGACGGCGAGCAGCGCCTTCGTGCCGGCGACCGTGCCGCCCCAGACGAGCACCGTCCCCGGCTCGTCGGCCAGCAGGCTCCGGGCCGCCTGGGCGACGGGGGACTCCGGCCGGCGCAGGGCGCTGGCGAGGTCTCCACGCAGCGGCCACCCGGCGACGGCAGGCACGCGCGGCCCCGCGGCATCCGGCACCGGCGGGTCGCCAGCAAGCTGCGCGGGCAGGTCAGCCACCGCGGCGACGAGCACGCCGAGAACGAGGACGGCGGCCGCCCGGCCGGCGAGCCGCCCAGTACGGGAGGGCTCACGCTCCTGGTCGGGCCCGGCGGCCAGCTCGTCGGCCAGCCACGGGTCGCCGTCCTCGCTCTCGTCGCGCACCGGGCCGATCGCGCCGGACGGAGGCCCGTCCTCCGGGAGCGGGCCCCGCCGCCGGCTCACGCGTCCACGGCGTCCGGAGGCCGCGCGGGCGTGGTGGCGGAGCTGGAGGGTGCGGGGGTGCCGGGCCGTGCGGTGGGGGCCGGCGCGGGCGCACCGGGAGCGGGTGCGCTCGCCGTCGGCTGGGGCGGCTGAGGGACCGTGGCACCCGGCTGCGGTGCGCCCGGCTGGGGAGTGGCGGGCGCAGGCGCCGCTGTCGGCGCGCCGGCCAGCCGCTGGCCGGTCAGCCCGGCGATAACCCGCGCGAAGGTCAGCCCGATGTCGTCCGAGGTCGAGATCGGGGTGACGTGCACGTCGGCGAGCTCGGGGCTCTGCAGCACCGGCGAGCGCTCCGGGCCCTTGGGGTTGAGCACCCAGGTCTGCGTGATGCCGGCGGCGTCGAGGGCGGCGGCCAGCGGCCCCGCCTCGTCCTGGAACTCCCCGTCGCTGATCGCCAGCAGCGCCGTCGAGGCGCAGGAGCGGCCGCCGAACGCCTGCCCCAGGGCGTCCGCCGCGGTCGTGGCCACCGTCTGGCCGGTGCCCACCGGGACCTCGCCGGGGGCTGCCGCCGGCGCGCTGCCGACCGGCGTCGGCGCCAGCGTCAGGAGCGCCTCGTCGGTGAACACCGCGAGCGCGACCTCGTCGTCGGCGGGCAGGTTCGCGCGCAGCCACGGGAGCAGCTCGTTCGTCGCCTCGCGCCGCAGCGGCTCGACCTGGTCCATCGAGGTGGAGGTGTCGCTGGCGATCGCGATGCAGAGCTTGCCGGCGAGCGCCCGCTCCCCCTCGAGGTAGGTCCCGCCGATCGCGCCCGACGCCGCGGCCTGCGGGGACGGGTCGTCCTCGAGCAGCTGCGGCACGCCCCAGCCGGCGAGCGCGGCCAGCGGGAGGAGCAGGAGCAGCCACGGCACCCTGCGGTCGCTGGGCAGCCCCGGGTAGCGGGCGCCCGGGAAGCTCGGCCGGGTCGGGATGCCCCGACGCCAGAGCGGCATCAGGCCCCCGTGTCCCGCTCGCCGGCCGCCGGGCGCTCGCTGCCCCGGTCCTCCGGCCTCGGCTGCGGACGCTCGGCCTTCGGCCGGCCGAGGTGGCCGCGGACGGTGCGCAGCAGCTCGGTGCGCAGGTCGATCACCTGGCCGTCCTCGACGGGGGGACGGCGCTCCTCCCAAGGCCGGGTGCTGCTGGCGGCCCGGCGCGGGCTGTCCTCGTCGCGCGAGGTCGGCATCGGAGCCTCGGGCGCCTGCAGGAGCTCCTCGACGGGCGCGGCGTAGACCGGCGCGCGCACCTCGGCGTAGTCGAAGAGAGCGCTGTCGTCAGGCGAGGCCTTGTAGGCGTCCAGCAGGCCCTTGACCCGGCCGAGCTGGCCGCGGGCGGCCCGCCAGTCCTGGTGCGCCTGGACCTGCGCCTGCCGCTTGCCCGAGAGCCGCTCGGCCTTCGCGTGCCGGCGCAGCGCGCCGGTCAGCCGGCGCTGCGCGGCCTGGTCTCGCCGCTCGGCGCGCTCGAACTCCTGCGCCTTCGGCGTCGCCTGGTAGGCCGCGAGGCCGGCCGCGCCCGCGAGCTCGGCGAGGACGAGGCCGCCGAACATCAGCGCGGACGAGAGCCGCGAGGTGCTGTCCGACAGCGGCTCGAAGGCGCCGACCGCCATGCCCTTGAGGCTCACGCCGACGACGAGGCCGATGGCTGCCAGGACGAGCGTCGGCAGCACCGCCCGCGCGAAGACCGCGCGCTTGCGCCGTCCCAGCCCCTCGACGTCGTCGGAACTGGCCGAGAGCCAGCCCGACACCAGCAGCTTGGTGCCGATGACGAAGACCGGCGCGAAGCCGATCGGCAGCAGGTAGGACTCCAGCGGCGGCACGTCGGCCACCGCGAGGATCTGGTTGATCGTGAAGTAGCTCGCGGCCATGAGCAGCGCGGTGAAGAACAGCGACGTGACCGGCCGCATGGGGCGGACGGCGGTCGGCGTGTCCAACAGCTGCTGCCTGCGCTCCTGCGCCTCCGCCGTCGCCCGCAGCAGCGCGAGCTCGGTGTGGGCGGCCGACTTGGCGGCGGTCGCGGCCCGGGTCAGCCGACGGATGTCCGGCTTGGTCAGCATCGAGCCGTGGATGCTGCGCCCGAGCCCGCCGGCCAGCCGGATGGCGGCCGACTTGGTCAGGGCGGGCTGCCCTGTCGGCTCCTCCTTGCGGAGCCGGCCCTCGAGCGGGCCGGTGGACGGGCGCCCGTCCGGCGGCGCGAAGCCCCGCGGGTCGTACGTGCTGCGATCGCCCCTGCTGCGGGCCGTGCCGTCGTCGCTCACGAGGCGGTCCTCCGACGTAGGAGTTGGGGTGAGGGGCGGTGCTGGACGTGCAGGGTCAGACGTAGGACTGGCTCGAGACCTCGGGGGCCGGGGCACCGGAGCCGCGCAGCCACTCCGACCACTGGTCGATCGTCTTCACAGTGCGCTCGGTGGTCCACGGGGCGCCGTCCACCGCACCGATGCCGTGCATCTCCACGGTCGCGAACGCCGACAGGTCGACCTCGACCGACTGCTCCGGGAGCCCGGCGCCGTCGGTCAGCATGACGACGTCGCGCGGCGTCCCCTCGGGGGCCAGCGGCGTGCTCTGGGCGACGGCGAGCCACCCGCCGACGATGCTCGTGCCGGGCGCGGAGGGCGCGGGCTGGGCGCGCGCGGCGGTCAGCTGGGACCACACGAGCTGTGCGGCCTCCTGCGTGACGTAGCGCTGCTTCTGCGCCAGCGCGGCCTCGTTGTTGTGCGCCGGCAGCAGGTTCGCGCAGGCGAAGACGGTCTGCGCCCCGGACGCGGTGCCGGTGAAGGTGATGACGCGCAGCGCGCGGGACTGCTCGACCGCGTCGGCGACGACCGCCTCGACCTGCGGGCGGATGCGCGCCTCGGCCGACGCGGAGTTCCAGTAGGACCCGGACTGGTC
This sequence comes from Motilibacter deserti, assembly GCF_011250635.1. Taxonomy (GTDB): domain Bacteria; phylum Actinomycetota; class Actinomycetes; order Motilibacterales; family Motilibacteraceae; genus Motilibacter_A; species Motilibacter_A deserti. The sequence continues at coordinate 387,394 of NZ_JAANNP010000002.1, read as the reverse complement.
GATGGCGACGGTGATCTCGCCCTTCGCCGCCTCGTCGGTCTTGAGCAGCGGCTCCAGCGTGTCCGGGCACGCCCCCGTGGGCCCGGAAGGCGCAGAGGGCGCGGCCGTGTCGTCGGCCGCGTCCGAGCTCCCGCACGCGGCGGTGGCGAGCCCGGCCAGCAGCACCAGGGGCAAGCCTCGGTGCTTGAGGATCATGCAGGGACCTCCGAGGTCGACGCGGAACGATCTCTTCGGGAGCCGTCGGACGGGCACAGGCCCTGACCAGGCTACGTCGCGCGAGCGACACCTGCCCTTTCCCCGATCGGCTGGTGCTCGACAGTCGCCGCGACCGTCGAAAGCGGGCAGAAAGCGGGAACGCCGCAACCCCCGCCGTTCGTCGCTCAACCGGAGGCGTCGCCGCCAGGGCCGCGACGGCGCGCGTGCCTGCGCACCTGCTCGTCGAGGCGGGCCGAGTGGGCACCGTGCCAATAGACCCGCGCGCACTCCACACACCGGACGAAGACTTCCTGCGTCCGCTGCGTTCCCGGCTCGAGGCGGTCGACCACGTCGGCCTTGGCCACAGGCTCGAGCCGGCCGTTGCAGACGGTGCAGCGGGTGTAGGGCGCGACCGGCAGCTCGAACCGGTCGAGCACGTCCTCGAGCTGGTCGTCCGGGCGGGCACCGCGCACGTACGCCGCCCGCCGCAGCGCCCGTCGCCGCAGCAGCCCGCGGTCCTGCGTCAGCAGCAGCCGGTCCTCGGCCGCCGCCCGCTCGACCAGCTGCGGGTCGCTCGCGTCGTTGGCGTACGCGGTGTCGACCCCGAGCAGCCGGAGCCGGCGCGCCAGCGCGCCCAGGTGCACGTCGAGGAGCAGCGTGGGCGGGCCGTCGAGCGGTTGCGGCCGGGGCCGGGCGCGGACCTCCACCTCGTCGTCCGGGCCCAGCCGCCGCCCGGCCGGTACGCGCGCGCCCGCGACCTGCAGCTCCCCCACCTCGGTCAGCGGCACGCCCGCGGCCTGCACCGCGTGCCCGACCGACGCGGTGGGGTCGGCGTGCACGTCGACGTCCACGGCCCCCGCCCGCGACCGCGCGGGCAGGAAGAGCCGGAGCGGGGCGTCGACGAGAAGCCGGGCCACGCGGCCTCAGTACTCCCCGGTGATCACGTTGCGCAGCGGCTCGCCGGCCGCCCAGCGCGCGAGCTGGTCCGCGACGAGCGCGCGGGCCCGCGGCCCCATCGCGGCCGTCCCGCCACCCACGTGCGGCGTGAGCAGCAGTCCGGGGGCCGTCCACAGTGGATGCCCCTCCGGCAGCGGCTCGGGGTCGGTGACGTCGAGCGCCGCCCGCAGCCGGCGCGAAGCCAGCTCATTGAGCAGCGCACCGGTGTCGACGACCGCGCCCCGAGCGACGTTCACGAGCAGCGCGCCGTCCTTCATCCGCGCGAGCAGCTGCGCGTCGACGAGCCCGCGGGTGGCCGCGGTGAGCGGGACGAGCACGAGGACGACGTCGGCGCGCGGGAGCAGCTCCGGCAGCTGCTCCAGCGCGGCGACGCCGGGCCGGGCCCGTCGGGCGACGCGCAGCACCTCGACCTCGAACCCCGCCAGCCGGCGCTCGACCGCCTCGCCGATCGCGCCGTACCCGAGGATGAGGACTGTGCTGTCGGCGAGGCCCACGGTCGACGTCGGCGTCCACCGCCCGGCCTGCTGGGCCTGCACGTAGGCGGGCAGGTCGCGCTGCGCCGCGAGCATCAGCGCGACCGCGAGCTCAGCCGTGGACGCGTCGTGGACGCCCTTGGCGTTGCAGAGGGTCACGCCGTCGGGCACCAGGCCGAGAACGCCTTCGACGCCGGCGCTGAGCGTCTGCAGCACGCGCAGCCGCGGCATGCGCTCCAGCAGCGACATCCCTTCGGGGCCGCGGCCGTACGGCGGGACGTAGAACTCGACGTCCTCCACGCCCGGCGGGGGCGGGCCGTCGGCGTCCCACACCGCGGCGTCGACCCCTGCGGGGACGTCCACGCCGGCCAGGCTCAGCAGCGCGCGCATGGAGGGCGACGCTACCCAGCGGGCGTGCGGGCGGTACGCGCCGCCGCTCGGTTGCGGCACCGGAAGCGCCGGGTACACGCTCGGGCATGGGCTTCTCGCACTCCGGGCGCACGCCGCTCGCGCTGACCCTCGCGGTCGGGCTCGCCACGCCGCTCACCGCGGCCGGTCCGGCGGCGGCGTCCCCGGCGCGCCCGGCGGCGGTGGCCGCGTCCGCCACGGTGACCGGCACCCTTGCGACCGGGCTCGACAGCCCCTGGGGGCTGGCCTTCCTGCCGGACCGGTCGGCCGTCGTCTCCTCGCGCGACGACGGCACCATCTGGCGGGTCCCGCGCGGCGGCGGTACGCCTCGCCGGATCGGGTCGGTGCCCGGCTCGGTCCATGACGGCGAGGGCGGGCTGCTCGGGCTCGCGCTGCACCCGCGATACCCCGCCCAGCCCTGGCTGTACGCCTACACGACCACCGCGTCGGACAACCGCATCGTGCGGATGCGCTTCGACGGCAGCAGCCTCGGCACCACGCAGGTGGTGCTCAGAGGCATCGCCAAGGCGGGCAGCCACAACGGCGGACGGATCGCCTTCGGCCCCGACGGGATGCTCTACGCGGGCACCGGTGACGCAGGGGTGCCGTCGAGATCGCAGAACCGCAGTTCACTGAACGGCAAGATCCTGCGGATAACGCCGACGGGGAAGGTGCCTGCCGGCAACCCTTTCCGCGGTTCCCTGGTCTGGAGCCTCGGGCACCGCAACGTGCAGGGCCTGGCCTGGGACTCCGGAGGCCGGATGTGGGCATCGGAGTTCGGGCAGAACACCTGGGACGAGCTCAATCGGATCGTCAAGGGCCGCAACTACGGGTGGCCGACCGTGGAGGGGAAGGCCGGTCGCGGCGGGTTCACGGACCCCGTGGTCCAGTGGAGCCCCGCCGTCGCCTCGCCCTCGGGGATCGCCGTGGCCGGCGGCGCGGTGTGGGTCGCCTCGTTGCGCGGCCAGCGCCTCTGGCGGGTCCCCGTGGGCGGCGGCAGGGCACAGGCCTACTTTTCGAACCGGTACGGGCGCCTGCGCGCCGTCGCGGTCGCCGCCGACGGCAGGCTGTGGCTGATGACCAACAACACCGACGGGCGCGTGGAGCCCCAGTCCGGGGACGACCGGCTGCTGCGCGTGAAGGTTTCGTGACCTTTCTCGCAGTGTGGGGGGCGGGGCGGGGCGGGTACGCGCGCTCCATGAGCCGACGCCGCCACGACGTACGTGCATCGACCGCCCTCGCCGCCCTCGCCCTCGTGCTGTCCGCGTGCAGCGGCTCCGACGACGACGAGACGGCCGCGCCGCCGCCACCGGCGGAGTCGACTGCCCCCGTCGCCCCGTCGACGCCGGCCGAGAGCGAGCCCTCCGACACACCGGCGACGCCGACGACACCGGCCGTCGGGCCGGACGCGCGGGCACGCGTAACCGAGACGCTGGCGACCGGGCTGGACACCCCGTGGGGCATCGCGTTCCTCCCGGACGGCTCGGCGCTGGTATCGCTGCGCGACAGCGGGCGCATCGTGCGCGTGCCGGCCGAGGGCGGGGGCGCGGAGCCGGTGGGCGAGGTCGCGGCCGCGAGCGCGGAGGGGACGCAGGAGGGCGGGCTGCTCGGCATCGCCCTGCACCCTGACTATCCGAGCGAGCCGTGGCTCTACGCCTACTACACCGCCGGCAGCGAGAACCAGCTGGCCCGCATGCGCTACGACGGCGGCGCGCTCGGCCGTCCGCAGGTGCTGCTCGACGACGTGGACGCGGCGGCCTTCCACAACGGCGGCCGCATCGGGTTCGGCCCGGACGGCATGCTCTACGTCGCCACGGGCGACGGCACCGACCGCGAGAGCGCCCAGGACGACAACGACCTCAACGGCAAGATCCTGCGCCTGACCCCGGAGGGCGAGGCGGCCCCCGACAACCCGACGAGCGGATCGCCGGTCTACAGCACCGGCCACCGCAACATCGAGGGCATCGCCTGGGACGAGTCCGGCCAGCTCTGGGCCAGCGAGTTCGGCGACCAGCAGTGGGACGAGCTCAACCGGATCGAGCCGGGGGCGAACTACGGCTGGCCGCAGCAGGAGGGCGAGGGCGGCGGCAGCGGGCTGGTCGACCCGGTCGTCCAGTGGTCGACCGACGAGGCCTCCCCCGCTGGCGTGGCGATCGTGGGCGGGGCGGCGTACGTCGCCGCTCTGCGCGGGGAGCGGCTCTGGCAGGTGCCGCTGGACGGCGGGGAGCCCAGGGCCCTCTTCACCGGCGACTACGGCCGGCTGCGCACGGTCGCGCTCGCGCCCGACGGCAGCCTCTGGCTCACGACGAGCAACAAGGACGGCCGGGGCGACCCGGCGGGCAACGACGACCGGGTCCTGCGCGTCACGCTGTCCTGACGGCAGGATGGGCCGGGTGACCGAGACCGCCGCCCCCGCCTCGCACTTCGTCGCCCTGCTCGGAGAGCAGGTGCGCAACGAGTTCACCGCCAGCCAGCAGTACGTCGCGATCGCCGTGTGGTTCGACGCGCACGACCTGCCGCGGCTCGCTGCCCACTTCTACCGGCAGGCCGGCGAGGAGCGGAACCACGCGATGATGATGGTCCGCTACATGCTCGACCGCGACATCCCCGTCGCGATCCCCGGCGTCGACCCGGTCGTGAACTCGTTCTCCGAGCCGCGCGAGCCCGTCTCGCTCGCGCTCGAGCAGGAGAAGGCCGTGACGGGGCAGATCGAGACGCTGTTCAAGGCCGCGCGCGCCGAGGGCGACGTCATCGGCGAGCAGTTCATGCAGTGGTTCCTCAAGGAACAGGTCGAGGAGGTCGCCTCCATGTCGACGCTACTCACGATCGCGGACCGGGCCGGCGACGACTGGTTCAAGATCGAGGACTTCCTCGCCCGCGAGGCCGTGGGCGACGGAGGTGTGGACGCGGACGCGCCGCCGGTCGCGGGGGCGGCCGCCGGCGCCTGACGGTCGCAGGGGCGGCCACCGGCGCCTGACGGTCGCGGGGGCGGCCGCCGGCGCCTGACGGTCGCTCCCCGGCCCCGACGCTCGCCACCGCGCGGCGACCCGACACTCGCCTCCACGCAACTGAAGGCCGCCCGAGGGCCCGCCCCGCCCCGCTCCGTCGTTAATCACGGGCCACTCCGGCGGTGATCACGGGACTTGGCGCGCGACACTCCGGTGTCGCTCAGCCAAGCCCCGTGATCACTCGGCTGGGGCCGCCATCTCTGCGCAAGGCCGTGCCGGCGCGGGTGGCTGTCGACGCCGACGTGGTGAAGGCTCGGCCACTCTCCACGCCGGGTCGGTGCAGGCTCGTCCACTCTCCACGCCGGGTCGGTGCAGGCTCGGCTAGCTGTCCACGGCGTTCTCGTCGAGCCGGCCCGTACGCCCGGGGCCGGCCTCGGACGCGGCGCCCGAGCCCGTCGGCGGGAGCACCGGGTCGTGCGGGTGCTTGATCGGGTCGCCGGACGTGGCGCCGCCGATGCCGACCGAGGGCGCGCCCTGGCCGGGGCGCTCCCCCGGCGCCATGCCCTGCTTCTCCGTGCCGCCCGGCGGCACGCCATGGGTGTTCGCCGACGCCAGGTCGTCGCCCTGGGCGTCGATGTCGGGCGCGGACGGGTCGGCGGACGCGGTGAGCTGCCCGTCGCTGGCCCGGTCGCTGCCGGCGCTTCCAGGAGGCGGGCCGGAGCCCTCGTTCTCGGTCATGCGGCCCGGGTACCCGCAGCCAAGGGACCCAATCGGCCGGCGGACAGGCGTCCGCCGGAGCCGGCCGATGACGGCCGCCTGGGGGACGTGCCCCCGTGCCCAGCTGGGGGACGTGCTGCCGCGGCCCGGGCGTACAGCCTGCTCCGCGCCCGCCCGGAGCACGTGCCTGGCGCCCGTTGCCGTGTCCACCGTCCGGGCTGCCTCTGTGAGCCTAAAGCGGCGGCAGACGCCGGCACGACGTCCAGCGCCGGATGGGAACGACGCAGGGTGGGACGCCGACCGGCGGACGCGCGAGCTCGGCTCAGGTCCCGGCGAGCATCCAGAGCCGCGCGGCGAGCACGAGCCCGCCGAGAGCGACGACGAGGCGCAGCACCCCTGTGGGCAGCCGGCGCGCGATCGCCGGCCCGGTCCAGCCGCCGGCGAGCAGGCCGGCGGCCATCGGGGCAGCGGCCGCCCAGTCCACCGGGCCGAAGACGGCGAAGCCGACCGCTGCCACCCCGTTCGCCATCCAGAGCAGGATGTTGCGCAGGGCGTTCAGCCGCACGAGCGTGTCCTGCAGCAGCGCAGCCAGGACGGCCAATGTCATGACGCCGGCGCCAGCGCCGAAGTAGCCGCCGTAGACCGCCACACCGAAGAGGGCGGGCACACTCCAGCCGTGCGGATGGGCCTCCCCCTTGCGCCGGGTCGCGAGCGCGAGCTGCAGCCGGGGCTGGACGAGCAGCAGGACGGACGCGGCGGCGACGAGGAACGGGACGACGTACTCGAAGCTCTCCGTGGGCGTCGACATCAGGAGCGCCGCGCCGCCCGCGCCGCCGACGACCATCACGGCCCCGTAGCGCCGCACCCGGCCGGCCTGGCCGCGCAGCTCCGGACGTGAGCCGGCCGCCGCCCCGGCGCCCGTCGCGACGACCGCGACGGTGTTGGTGACGTTGGCGGCGATCGGAGTCAGCCCCGCGGCCAGCAGCGCCGGGTAGGACACCAGTGACGCGAGCCCGGCGATGCTGCCCGTCAAGCCGGCGCCGAACCCGGCGCCGGCCAGCCAGAGCGCCTCGACCCCGGAGACCGCCCCCAACGGCTAGTGGTCGACCCCGATGCGCTCGAGCAGCAGCTCGCGCACGCGGGCCGCGTCGGCCTGGCCCTTCGTCGCCTTCATGACCGCGCCGACGAGGGCGCCGGCCGCCTGGTGCTTGCCGCCGCGCACCTTCGCGACCACGTCGGGGTTGGCGGCGAGCGCCTCCTCGACCGCTGCGGTGAGCGCCCCGTCGTCGGAGACGAGCTTGAGCCCGCGCTTCTCCACGACCTGCTCCGGCGTCCCCTCGCCCGCCAGTACGCCCTCGAAGACCTGGCGCGCGAGCTTGTCGTTGAGCTCGCCCGCGTCGACCAGCGACTGCACCGTGGCCACGTGAGCCGGGGTGACGGGCAGCGCGTCGAGCTCGACGCCCTGCTCGTTGGCCCGCCGCGCGAGCTCGGTCAGCCACCACTTGCGGGCAGCGGCCGGGGCGGTGCCGGCGGCGACGGTCTGCTCGATCAGGTCGAGCGCACCGACGTTGAGCACATCACGCATCTCCAGATCGCTGAAGCCCCATCCGGCCTGCAGCCGAGGACGGCGGACGGCCGGAGGCTCGGGCAGGGCCGCCTTCAACTGCTCGACCCACGCCCGCTCCGGCGCGACCGGGACCAGGTCGGGCTCGGGGAAGTAGCGGTAGTCCTCGGCCTGCTCCTTGCTGCGGCCGGCAGTCGTGATGCCCGTGTCCTCGTGCCAGTGGCGCGTCTCCTGCGTCACCTTCATCCCGGCGTCGATGATCCCCGCGTGGCGGGAGATCTCGTAGCGCACGGCCCGCTCGACCGACCGCAGCGAGTTGACGTTCTTCGTCTCGCTACGAGTGCCGAACGGCGCTTCGGGTGCCCGGCGCAGCGACACGTTGAGGTCGGCGCGCAGCGAGCCCTGCTCCATGCGTACGTCGGACACCCCGAGCGAGCGCAGCAGGTCGCGCAGGTGCGCGACGTAGGCGCGCGCCACCTGGGGCGCCAGCGCGCCGGTGCCCTCGATCGGCTTGGTGACGATCTCGATGAGCGGGATGCCCGCTCGGTTGTAGTCGACGAGGGAGTGGTCCGCACCGTGGATGCGGCCCGTCGCACCACCGACGTGGAGCGACTTGCCGGTGTCCTCCTCCATGTGCGCGCGCTCGATGGGGATCACGAACTCGCGCCCCTCGACCTCGACCGTCGTCGCGCCGTCGAAGCAGATCGGCTCGTCGTACTGCGAGGTCTGGAAGTTCTTCGGCATGTCCGGGTAGAAGTAGTTCTTCCGCGCGAAGCGGCACCACTCGGCCACGTCGCAGCCGAGCGCGAGCCCGATCCGGATCGCCGACTCGACGGCCTGCTGGTTGAGCACCGGCAGCGAGCCCGGCAGGCCGAGGCAGGTCGGGCAGGTCTGCGTGTTGGGCTCGGCGCCGAAGGCGGTCGAGCAGCCGCAGAACATCTTCGACGCCGTCGAGAGCTCGACGTGGACCTCGATGCCCATGACGACGTCGTACGCCGCCACCGCCTCGTCGTAGGGGACGAGGTCCGGTTCGACGGTCTTCATGCCTTCTCCTGCAGCTCGGGCGCCTGCGTGAGCAGGTTGCCTCCCCAACGATCTGCGAGCGCCGTCTCGACGGCAGCGCCCACCCGGTAGAGCCGGTCGTCGGCCATCGCCGGCGCCATGATCTGCAGCCCCACCGGAAGGCCGTCGTCCGGCGAGAGCCCGCACGGCAGCGACATCGCGGCCCCGCCGGCGAGGTTCGACGGGATCGTGCACAGGTCGTTGAGGTACATCGCGATCGGGTCCTCGAGCTTGCTCCCCAGCGGGAACGCCGTGGTCGGCGTCGTCGGGGACACGAGGACGTCGACCTGCTCGTAGGCCTGGGCGAAGTCGCGCGAGATGAGCGTGCGGACCTTCTGCGCGGAGCCGTAGTAGGCGTCGTAGTAGCCGCTGGACAGGGCGTAGGTGCCGAGCATGATGCGCCGCTTCACCTCGGGCCCGAAGCCGGCGGCGCGCGTCAGCGCCATGACCTCCTCGGCGCTGTGCTCGCCGTCGTCGCCGACGCGCAGGCCGTAGCGCATCGCGTCGAAGCGGGCCAGGTTGCTCGAGCACTCGCTCGGGGCGATGAGGTAGTAGGCCGACAGCGCGTACTGGAAGTGCGGGCAGGAGACCTCGGTGACGGTCGCGCCCAGCTCGCGAAGCAGGTCGACAGCTTCATGGAAGCGCTGTTCCACCCCGGGCTGGTAGCCCTCGCCGGACAGCTCGCGGACGACACCGACGCGCACTCCGTCGAGCCGGCCCTGCGCGCCCTCGCGGGCGGCGGCCACCACCGGCGGCAGCGGGGCGTCGATCGAGGTGGAGTCGCGCGGGTCGTGGCCGCCGATGGCCTCGTGCAGCAGCGCGGCGTCGAGGACGGTGCGCGAGCAGGGGCCGGCCTGGTCCAGCGAGGAGGAGAACGCGACGAGGCCGTAGCGCGAGACACCGCCGTAGGTCGGCTTCACGCCGACGGTGCCGGTCACCGCGGCCGGCTGCCGGATCGAGCCGCCGGTGTCGGTGCCGATGGCGAGCGGGGCTTCGTACGCCGCCACGGCCGCCGCGCTGCCGCCGCCGGAGCCGCCGGGGATCCGGTCGAGGTCCCACGGGTTGTGGGTCGCGCCGTAGGCCGAGTGCTCGGTGGACGACCCCATGGCGAACTCGTCCATGTTGGTCTTGCCGAGGATGACGACGCCCGCTGCGCGCAGCCGCGTGACGACGGTGGAGTCGTACGGCGGGCGCCAGCCCTCGAGCATCTTCGACCCGCAGGTGGTCGGCACGCCGCGCTGCGCCATGACGTCCTTGAGCGCCAGCGGGACGCCGGCCAGCGGCCCCTGCTCCTCGCCCCGCGCGCGCTTGTCGTCCACCTCGCGGGCTGCGGCGAGCGCGCCCTCGGCGTCCACGTGCAGGAAGGCGTGCACGGCGCCGTCGACGGCGCCGATCCGGTCCAGGTGCGCCTTCGCGACGTCGGCGGCGCTCGCCTCGCCGCGGGCGATGACGCCGGCGGTCTCGGTGGCGCTGAGCCGGACCAGGTCGGTGGTCGTGTCGGTCACGCCTCCTCCCCGAGGATGCGCGGGACGCGGAAGCGCGAGTCCTCCGCGGCCGGGGCGCCGCTCAGCGCCTCCTCCGCGGTGAGGCTGCGGTGCGTCTCGTCGGGCCGGGTGACGTTGACGAGCGGGAGCGGGTGCGAGGTCGGCGGGACGTCCTCGCCCGCGACCTCGGTGACGCGCGCGACGGCGTGGAGGATGGCGTCGAGCTGGCCCGCGTAGTGCTCGAGCTCGTCCTCCGGCAGCTGCAGGCGAGCGAGCCGGGCGAGGTGCGCGACCTCGTCCCGAGTGATGGACGACATGGGCGTCATCCTAGGCGGGCGCCCTCCGGCGAGGCCGGGCGTGGCTGCGCGGGGACGCCAGCCGCGGGGACCTCGGCCCCCTGACGCTCACCGACTTCCGCGGGGTGAGGGGCACTTGCGCCGCGTCAAGCCACCGCGGAAGTGCCGTTGCGACCGCGAAAGTGGGCCGGCGCGACCCGCACGGCAGCCAGCCGAGCTCCGGAGAGGGAGTGGTGTCAGCCCTCCACCTCGCGCGAGGCCCCGATGGCGCCCCCACTCGCGGCCTCACCGGCATCGTCACCCGCGTCCGCCGGCCCGACGGCGACGGCCCGGGCCGCCTCCGGCCCCTGCTCCAGCAGGACCCGGAACCCGGCCTCGTCCAGCACCGGCACCTTGAGCTGGACGGCCTTGTCGTGCTTGGAGCCGGGGCTCTCCCCCACGACGACGAACGACGTCTTCTTCGACACCGAGCCCGAGACCTTGCCCCCGCGCGACTGGATGGCGTCCTTGGCGGTGTCGCGGGAGAAGCCCTCGAGCGTGCCGGTGACGACGACGGTGACGCCCTCGAGCGAGCGGTCCCCCTCCTCGACGGCCTCGTCCTCGGTGCGCATGCCCGACGCGACGATCCGGTCGAGGAGCTCGGCGTTCTGCGGGTCGGCGAACCAGTCGGCGACCGCCTGCGCCACGATCGGCCCCACGCCCTCGACGTCCCCGAGCTCCTCGGCGGAGGCCGAGCGCAGGGCGTCGAGCGTGCGGAACCGCCGGGTGATCTCCTGCGCGGTGGGCGGCCCGACGTGCCGGATGGCGAGCCCGGTGAGCAGGCGCCACAGCGGCTGCTGCTTGCCGGCCTCGATCCCGCGCAGGATCTGGTCGATCTTCTTCTGCCCGAAGCCGCGCAGCCCCTCGAAGGACTCCGGCGTCAGGCCGAGCACGTCGCCGATGTCACGGATGCGGCCGTTGTCCAGCAGGACCTTCGCGGTCTCGTAGCCGAGCCCGTCGATGTCGAGCGACTCGCGCCCGGCGAAGTAGAACACCTTCTCGCGGTTCTGCGCGGGGCAGCCGGAGGTGTTCGGGCAGCGGGCGTCGGCCTCGCCCTCCGGCCGGCGCAGCGGGATGCCGCACGAGGGGCACTCGCGCGGCATCTCGAACGGGCGCGCCCCCTGGTCGTGCTCCTCGCCCACCCGGCCGACGATCTCGGGGATCACGTCGCCGGCGCGGCGTACGACCACCATGTCGCCGATCCACACTCCGCGGCGCTCGAGGTCGTCCTCGTTGTGCAGCGTCGCGCGCGACACGGTCACGCCGCCGACCTGGACCGGGTCGAGCACCGCGAACGGCGTCGCCCGGCCGGTACGCCCCACGTTGACCGCGATGTCGAGCAGCCGGGTGGTGACCTCCTCCGGCGGGTACTTGAACGCGATCGCCCATCGCGGCGCCCGCGAGGTCGACCCGAGCCGGCGCTGCAGCCCGAACTGGTCGACCTTCACGACGACGCCGTCGATCTCGTGCTCGACGTCGTGCCGGTGCTCGCCCCAGTGCCGGATGTAGGCCTTGGCCTCCTCCAGCGTCTCGACCACGCGGTAGCGGCTGGAGACCGGCAGGCCCAGCTCCTGCAGCGCGGCGTACGACTCGGACTGGGAGGTGGGCTCGAAGCCGTCGCGCGCCCCGAGGCCGTGGAGGGTGAGCCGCAGCGGACGCTGCGCCGTGACGCGCGGGTCCTTCTGCCGCAGCGAGCCGGCCGCGGCGTTGCGCGGGTTGGCGAACGGAGGCTTGCCCTGGGCCACCAGCGAGGCGTTCAGGCCCTCGAACTCGTCACTGGGGAAGAAGACCTCGCCGCGCACCTCGAGCAGCCGGGGCACCGAGCCGCCGGCCGGCGCGGTCAGCCGCGAGGGGACCTCGGACAGCGAGCGGACGTTGGGCGTGATGTCCTCGCCGGTACGCCCGTCCCCGCGCGTGGCGGCCCGGACCAGCACGCCGTCCTCGTAGACGAGGTCCACCGCGAGCCCGTCGATCTTGAGCTCGCAGAGCCAGCGCGCCTCCCCCTCGCCGACCTCGCGGACGACCCGCTGGGCCCAGGCAGAGAGCTCCTCGTCGCCGAAGACGTTGTCCAGGCTCATCATCCGCTCGAGGTGCTCGACCGGCGTGAAGAGCGTCGAGTAGCTGCCGGCGACCTTCTGCGTCGGGGAGTCCGGCGTGCGCAGGGAGGGGTGCGCGTCCTCGAGCGCCTGCAGCTCGCGCATCAGCCGGTCGTACTCCGCGTCCGACACCGACGGCCGGTCGAGCACGTAGTAGCGGTAGGCGTGCTCGTCGAGCTCCTGCGAGAGCTGGGCGTGGCGGGCGCGAGCGTCCTCCGGCACGTCCGGCACCTGCGTCACGTCCGGCACCGCCGGGAGGTCCTCGACGGCCGCGGTGTCCTTCGCCGTGTCCTTCGCCGCGTCTGCTCGAGCCAACTGCTCATCCCTCCGGGTCGTCCGACAGCACCCGCCCACCGGCGCGGGCGAGCGCGAGCGCCCGGCGGAAGTACGCCGGGCTGGCCCCCGCGAGCCCGCAGGCCGGCGTGACGACGACCGAGGACGCGAGGTGCTCGGGAGCGAGCCCCAGCCGGTGCCACAGCCGCCGGGCCGGCTCGACCGTAGCGGCCGGGGAGGACAAGGGACGGGAGGCGGGAGGGTCGGTGGACGGCACGAGCCCGAGGAAGAGCAGCAGCCCGGCCTCCAGGGCCTCCCCCACGGGCTCCTCGTCGCGCTCGGTGAGCAGCGCGGCGTCGAGGGAGACGGCGGCCGCACCGGCGTCGCGCAGCACGCCCACGTCGACCCGCGGCGCACAGGAGTGCACGACGACCGGCACACCCGCGGCGTCCACGACGGCGCGCAGGGCCTGCACGGCCTCGCCGCGCTCCAGCGCCGCCAGCCGCCCCAGCCCGCTGGCCGTGGGGATCCGACCGTCGAGCACGGCGGTCAGCGCCGGCTCGTCGAGCTGGAGCACCACCTGCGCCGACGGCAGCCGGCGACGCGCCTCCGCGACGTGCGCCGCCAGGCCCTCGGCGAGCGAGGCAGCGAGGTCGCGCCGCGCACCGGGGTCGGCCAGCGCCCGTCCGCCGCGCGGGAGCTCCAGCGAGGCGGCGAGCGTCAGCGGGCCGCAGGCCTGCACCTTGAAGGGGCCTTCGACGCCCTCGGCCAGCTCCTCCGCGGCGTCGAGGTCCTCACCGAGCCACGACACGGCGCGCCGCTCGTCCCGGCCCGGGAGGTCGACGAGGCGCCACCCGGCCGGCTGCACGTCGCCGTGCAGGCCCGAGAGCAGGCCCACGGCACGGCCCACCATGTCCGCGCCGGGGCCGCGGGCGGGCAGCTCGGGCAGGTGCGGCAGGCCGGGCAGCTCGCCGAGGACGACGCGCAGGGCCTCCCGGACGTCGACGCCCGGAGCGGACCCCACTCCGGTGGCGCTGCCGGGTGCCGGTGCCAGCACCGCGCCGGCCGGGTCCTCTGCGTCGTCGGGCTCGGCCGCCGCGGCCGACAGGCCTGTCACGCTCTCCACGGGCTCACCCTACGAAGGCATCGGGCGCAGGCCTCCTCACGCCGGGGTGAAGTGACCTAGAGTAGCCAGCGATGTCCGCTAAGTACCCGGTGCGGGAGCGGAGCCGGCACTCCCCCCGCCACGGGAGGCGCCGGCGGCAGCAGGCCGCGCGGGAGCCCTTCCGCGAGCCCGCCTTCCGCGGCCTCTTCGCCGCCCGCGTCGCGGCGAGCCTGGCGACCGCGGCCGCGCCCCTGCTGCTGGCCTTCGCGGTCCTCGACATCTCCGGCAGCGCGGCGACCCTCGGCCTGCTGCTCGCGGCCCGGTCCGCGCCGCAGGTGCTGCTGCTCCTCGCCGGCGGCGTCGTCGCCGACCGCTTCCCGCGTCGTCGGGTCGTGCTCGTGTCGACCACCGTCTGCGCGCTCACCCAGGCCGGCGTGGCGGCGATGCTCTTCGCCGGCACGGACTCGCTCGTCCTGCTGGCCGCGCTGGAGGCGGTCGCCGGCGCCGCCTCGGCATTCCTCTTTCCGGCCAGCGAGGCCCTCACGGCCCAGACGGTCCCGGCTGCCCTGCTCCGCGAGGCGAACGCCGTCCTGCGGCTGGGCGTCAACGTCGCGCTCACCGCGGGCGCCGCCCTCGCGGGGGTGCTCATCGCTGCGGTGGACGTGGCCTGGGGCTTCGCCGGCGCGGCCGCGGCGTACGCAATGGCTGCTGCGTGCCTGTCCCGACTGGCCGTCGCGACGGCCGAGCGCGCGCCGAGCGGCGGCGTCGGCAGTGGCAGCGCTGGCGGCACTGTTCTCGCCGACCTGCGCGCCGGCTGGCAGGAGTTCGCCCACCGCCGGTGGGTGTGGGTCGTGGTCGCCGAGTCGTTCGTGGTGAACGCCGCCCTCGCCGGCGGCTGGGTGACGCTCGGGCCGGTGATCGCGCAGGACTCGGTCGGGCGGGCCGGGTGGGGCTTCGTCGCGGCCGCCCTGACCGTGGGGATGGTGCTCGGCGGGTTGCTGGCCCTGCGGCTGCGGGCCTCCCGGATGCTCGGGATCGGGGTCGCGATGACCGTGCTCGTCGCTCCCGCCCTGCTCGTGCTGGGCCTCGCGCCGGGCCTCGCCGCGCTGATGGCAGCGGCGCTGCTCGCCGGGGTCGGCAGCGAGGTGTTCGAGGTGGCGTGGCAGGTGTCGTTGCAGGAGAACGTCCCCGAGGCGACGCTGAGCCGGGTCTACTCCTTCGACCTGCTGGGCAGCTTCGCCGCGGTGCCGCTCGGGCAGGCGCTCGCCGGCCACCTCGCAGACGCCTCCTCGCCGCAGGCCACGGCCACGGTGGCCGCGTGCGTCGCCGGCGCGGCGGCCCTGGCGGCGCTGGCCGTCCCGGACGTACGCCGGCTGCGACGTCGCGCGGGAGCGGCTCCCGCCGCGGCCCGCCACTCCGCGGACCCCGGCGCCGCGCCGCCGGCGGCTCCGGTCGAGCCGCACCCGGCGCGTCCGGACGCCCCGCAGGCTTCGACGGCTCCGGCTCAGCCGGTCCGGGACGCGCCCGTGGTGCTGCCGGCGGCCGGCGCCGAGGCGCTGATCGTGGCGGACCCCAGGACGCGCGTGGAGTCGTAGAGCACGACGGCCTGGCCCGGCGCGACGCCGCGCAGCGGGGCGTCGAGCCGGACGACGAGCCGGTCGCCTTGCGGGTACGCGGTGGCGGGCACCGCCTCCCCGTGCGCGCGCACCTGGGCCGAGCACCGGAACGGCGCGGCCGGCACCGGCCCGGGCCAGCGCGGGCGTACGCCGGACAGCTCGCTCACGTCGAGCGCCTCCGCGGGGCCGACGACGACGCGGCGCTGGACCGGGGACACCTCGAGCACGTAGCGCGGCCGCCCGTCCGCGGCGGGGCGGCCGATGTGCAGGCCGCGGCGCTGGCCCACGGTGAAGGCGTAGGCGCCGGAGTGCGTGCCCACGACCTCGCCGCGCTCGTCCACGACCTCCCCCGGCGCGTCACCGAGCCGGGCGCGGAGGAACCCGGCGGTGTCGCCGTCGGAGACGAAGCAGATGTCGGTGCTGTCGGGCTTGTCGGCGACGGCGAGCCCGCGCCGGGCGGCCTCGGCCCGCACGTCGGCCTTGCGGTCGGCGCCGAGCGGGAAGAGCGCCGCCGCGACCTGGCGGGCGTCGAGCACGCCGAGGACGTAGGACTGGTCCTTGTCCACGTCGACGGCGCGGTGCAGCTCGGGGCCGTCCGGCCCGTCGAGGATGCGGGCGTAGTGGCCGGTGCAGACGGCGTCGAAGCCCAGCGCCAGCGCCTTGTCGAGCACGGCGGCGAACTTGATCTTCTCGTTGCAGCGCAGGCACGGGTTGGGCGTGTGGCCAGCGGCGTACTCGTCGAGGAAGTCCTGCACGACGTCGGCGCGGAAGCGCTCGGCGAGGTCCCAGACGTAGAACGGGATCCCCAGCACGTCGGCCGCGCGGCGGGCGTCGCGCGCGTCCTCGGGCGTGCAACAGCCCCGCGAGCGCCCGGAGTGGTCGGGGGCGCCGGAGGCGAGGGCGAGGTGGACGCCCGTGACGTCGTGGCCGGCGTCGAGGGCGCGCGCGGCCGCGACGGCCGAGTCGACACCGCCGGACATCGCGGCGAGGACGCGCACGTCAGGCTCCTGCGGGCACGGCGACGGCGGGGCGGGCGCTCGCGGGCGTAGCGGCCCGTCGTGCACGCTCCACGACGGGCGCCAGGGCGGCGACCGCCTCGTCCACGTCGGCCTGCGTGGACGTGTGGCCGAGGCTGAACCGCAGGGACCCGCGGGCGCGGTCCTCGGGGATGCCCATCGCCAGCAACACGTGGCTGGGGCGCGGGACGCCGGCCGAGCAGGCCGACCCGGTCGAGCACTCGATGCCGCGGGCGTCCAGCAGCATGAGCAGGGAGTCCCCGTCGCAGCCGGGGAAGGACAGGTGGGCGATGCCGGGCAGCCGGCCGGCGGGCGACGGGTCGCCGTTGACCATGGCGTCGGGCACCTGCTCGATCGCCCGGCGGACGAGGTCGTCGCGCAGGGCGGCGAGGCGCGCGGCCCGCTCGGGCCGGCGCTCGACGGCGAGCGACGCGGCCGTCGCGAAGGCCGCGACCGCAGGCGTGTCCAGGGTGCCGGAGCGCACGTCGCGCTCCTGGCCGCCGCCGTGCAGCAGCGGGGCGAGGGGCACGCCGCGCCCGAGCAGGAGCGCTCCGGCCCCGATCGGCCCGCCGAGCTTGTGCGCCGTCACCGTCATCGCCGCGAGGCCGCTCCCGGTGAACGCCACGGGAACCTGCGCGGGAGCCTGGACCGCGTCCGCGTGCACCGGGATGCCGTGCTCGGCGGCCAGGGCGACGACCTCGGAGACCGGCTGGACGGTGCCGACCTCGTTGTTGGCCCACATGACGCTGACGAGCGCGACGGACGCCGGGTCCGCGGAGATCACCGCGGCGACGGCCGCGAGGTCGACGCGCCCGACGGCGTCGACCGGGAGCACCTCGACGACGGCGCCCTCGTGCTCGGCCAGCCAGGCGGCGGCGTCCAGCACGGCGTGGTGCTCCACCGCGCTGACCAGCACCCGGCGGCGGCGCGGGTCCTCGCGGCGGCGCGCCCAGTAGAGCCCCTTGACCGCGAGGTTGTCGGCCTCCGTCCCCGAGGAGGTCAGGACGACCTCGCTGGGGCGGGCGCCGAGCGCCGAGGCCAGCTGCTCGCGGGACTCCTCGACGACGCGACGGGCGCGCCGGCCGGCCGCGTGCAGGGACGAGGCGTTGCCGACGGTGGGCAGCAGGGACGCCATCACCGCGACCGCCTCCGGCAGCATCGGCGTCGTGGCTGCGTGGTCGAGGTATGCCATCGACGGCGAGTCTAGGCGCCGTTGCGCCGTCGCCCCTTGTTGGTCCGGGGCGACGAAGCGAGCAGCCGGGCGTAAAGCCCCTCGGTGGCGGCCAGCATCGTGGGCAGCCCGTAGCGGGCGGACAGCGCGGCAGGCACCTCGTGGCGGGACCGGCCGTCCAGCGCGTCCGTGAGGGCGGCGCGCAGGGCTTCCTCCTCCTCCGCGGCCGACAGCCCCTCCGGCATGTGGACGGCCCACTCCGGCCGCAGCCCGTCGTCGTCCAGCGCCGGGCACTGCCCGTAGACCACCGGCAGCCCGTTGGCCAGCGCCTCGACGACCGCGATGCCGAACGTCTCGTCGCGGGAGGGGCTCGCCAGCACGTCGAACGCGTTGAGCAGCCGGGGCACGTCCCGGCGCGCGCCGAGCAGCCGCACCTGGCCGGCGACGGCGAGCTCGTCGGCGAGCGCGGCCAGCTGGGCGTGGAGGGCCCCGTGCCCGGCGATCACGAGGTACGCGGCCGGCCGCTGGCGCAGCAGCGGCGCCACGGAGCGCAGCAGCGGCTCGAGCCGCTTGACCGGGTCGAGCCGGCCGACGGCGCCGATCACCTGTGCGTCGGGGGGCAGGCCGAGCTCCTCGCGGGCCTCGGCACGCGCCTGTGCGTCGAAGGCGAGGGCGGGGAAGTCCACGGCGTTGTCGACGAGCGTGACGCGGCGGCCGTCGACGCCCCAGTCGGCCAGCCGTTCCACCGTCGTGGCGGACACCGCGACCGTGTGCGTGGCGAGCCGCTCGAGCACCCGGTAGACCGCGCGCAGGGCCGGGGTCTTCGGCCGTCCCTCGAGCGAGTCCCCCATGATCGAGTGCTCGCTCGACACGACCACCGGCACGCCGGCGAGCCGTGCGCCCAGCGTCCCGAACAGCTGGGCGCTCAGCAGGTGGACGTGGACCACGTCGGGCCGCAGCGCGCGCAGCTGCCGGGCGAGCCGGAACGGCGCGGTGATCTTGGCCGTGCCCTCCATGCCCAGCAGGTCGACCCGAGCGCCCCGGGACGCCATGCGTACGCCGATCTCGCCCATGAGGTAGAGGCAGACGACCTGCGCGGACGTGCTTCCCCGGGTGACGAGGTACTCGATCTGGTTCTCCGCCCCACCGGGGGCCAGCCCGGGCACCACGTGGACCACACGCAGCGGGCTGCCCGACGTCGAGGCGGCCGCCGGTGCACAGGCCTCCGCGGTCATGCAGCCTCCTCGCGCCGCGCATCTCTACCAAGACTTTTCAGCGAAGCCTTCTTCGCCGTACTGCGCTTCGGTGAACCGAGGCGCGCGCGGGAGGCCACGACGTCGCGGTAGACCGCCTCCAGCGAGTCAGCGGCCGAGTCCCACGTGGGCAGGTCGACCTGCCGGCGCGAGCGCGGCCCGGTCATCGCCTCGGCGAGCAGCCGGGCCGCCTGCTCGGCGGGAGCACCGACCCCGACCCCGCTCACCAGGCCGTCCTCGACGAGGTCGGCGACACCGGCGACATCGGTGCCGACGACGGGCACGCCGAGGGTCAGCGCCTCCATGACCGCGACCGGGTGCGCCTCGTAGTCGGAGAAGGTCGCGAACACGGACGCCTCCGCCAGGCTCCGGGCCATGCCGGCCCGGTCCCCCGGCGGCACGGACCGAATCTCGACCGCGTCACCGACGCCGAGCTGCCGGGCGAGCGTGCGCAGCTCATGCTCGTACGGGCCCGCGCCGAGCACGTGCACGTGCGCCTCCGGGACGAGCAGGCGCAGGGCCGGCAGCGCCTCGATCACCCGGTGGTGGCCCTTGTAGCGCTCGAGCCTGCCGCTGGAGACGACCCGGCCGGGGACCGGCCGCACGCCGGCCGGCACCTCCGGGAGCGCGCCGCCGTTGCGCACGACCAGGATCTCGGACTCGTCGAGCCCGGTCGCCCCCGCGAAGAGGCGCCGCTCGAAGCGGCTGACCGCGATGAGCCGGTCGGCGCGCCGGAGCAACGGCGCGATCGCACGCCACTGGGCACTGCGAGCCGCGTTGCGCGCCGCCGAGGAGTTGCCCCCCGTGTGGAAGGTCACGACGAACGGCACGCGCGCCGACAGCGCGGCGAGCATCCCCAGTGGCGGGACCGCGGTATGCACGCCCTGGACGTGGACGACGTCCCAACGGCCGTCGCGCACGACCCGGGCGAGGCCGGGAGCCACGTAGTAGTCCCGCTCGCGCGGCCAGGCCCGTCGCCGGAGGACGTCGAACCCCTCGACACGCTCGGATCCGGGGCGCGTGCCAGTGCGGTCGGAGGCCGCCACGGTCACGTCGACACCGGGCCGGGCGGCGAGCCGCCGCGCGACCTCGTGGACGTGGGTCTCGATGCCGCCCAGGTCCGGCAAGTAGCGCGCGGCCAGCTGCAGCACGCGCAGAGGCGGCGTGTCGGTGGTCACGCAGCCCACCGGGGCGGTGCGATCAGTAGGAAACGTAGATCAGGGAAGCTCAGGTCGGCCATCAGACGGCCACGTCTCCACGGCCGTCCTCGGCGCGCAGCTGGGTCGCGCGAGCGGCGGGCACGTCGCGCGCGGTGAGGTCGATGAGGTGTGAGCGGACCTCCGGCTCGTCCAGCTCGTCCACGTCGACCTCCTGCATCGCCCCGATCTCGCTGAGCTCGCGTGCGACCACCCCGGGCGTCACGAGCCGGTCCTCGGCGGGGATCGGCACAGGGGCAGGCACCGGGCGGGCCGCGGCCAGCCCGAGCGCGCGGACCCGGGCGCCGCTGAGCACGTCGCGCTTCTCGATGGCGATGGTCCGCAGGACCCGCAGGCCGTCGGAGACGGCGTTGAGGTTGCTCGTGCCGAAGAGCCGCTCGGACTCGAAGGACGCCACCTCGGCGATCTGCAGGCCCGCGGTGTGCACCCGGATGTTGATGAGCGTCTCGACCTCGAAGCCGTCGCCCCAGCGGCGCTCGGCAGCGGCCTCGCCGGGCTCACCCGGGTCGAGCGCGAGCACCGGCAGGATCCGCCGCCAGAAGGCGTTGTAGCCGTAGCAGAGGTCGCTGTAGCGCGTGCCGTGCAGCGAGTTGGTCAAGGTGTTGAGGGCGCGGTTGCCCAGTGCGCGCACGCGCGTGATGTCGCTGGAGCCACCGCCCGAGCTGAACCGGCTGCCCTTGGCGTAGTCCGCGCCGGCGACGAGGGCGTCCACGTAGTACGGGATCTCGCCGGGGTCCATCGACCCGTCGGCGTCGATCATCACGATGATCTCGCCGGTCGCGGCGTGGAAGCCGCAGGCGAGCGCGTTGCCCTTGCCACGCCGGGTCTGCGTCACGACCCGGACGTCGGGCCACAGCCTCCGGGCGACGTCGACCGTGTCGTCGACGGAGTTCCCGTCGACGAGGACGATCTCGGCGACGCCGCGCGGCATGTGCTTCGCGAGCCACGGCAGGTTGCGGGCCTCGTTCATGGCCGGCACGACGACGCTGACGGTGGGCCCGGAGGGGTCCAGGTCGCGCCGGGCGGCGGTCACCAGGACCCGCATGGCCGACAAGGCTGAGGAGTCCGTGGTGGACATCCGTCCGTCGGGATCGAGCACGTGCGTCCCCCTGGGCTGGGTACGGTCGGGTTGTCGAGCGGGAGGCGTGGCCCCCGGGCCACCGGCCGTCGTGGGCGGTGGGAGTCGCGCGACACTGCGCGGCAGGAGAAGCCCCACAGGAGATTCGGAGCATGGACTAGCCCGGATGGGGGCTGGACGAGTGCTTTTTCGCGATGCCTGCAGTCGCCGCCCCGCGGCTAGGATGAGGCCGATCCCAGAACGCACCCGTCACGGGCACGGGGAGTCACAGGCCCCCGGCCGCGCCTCCCCCACCTGCTCGGACCGGGCAGCCAGGGGCTGCCCCGCCTCGGGCCCTGCCACTGCTTTCTCGCCCCTGTTTCCTGCCCTCTAGCCACCCCGGAGGCCTCGTGCTCCGTCTGCAGCGCGGACCCTCGCTCCGAGCCGGAGCCGTCGCCGCGGCCCGCGCGGACATCGCGCGCTACGTGCACATGCTCCGGCTCGACGGCATGGGCGAGGGTGTCGCGGACGGCGGGCGGTCCGAGGTCCTGCGCGCCATCGTGGTGTGTCCCGGGCTGCAAGCAACGCTTGTCTACCGGTTCGGCCGCGCGGTCGTGCTCTCCGAGCCGCGCACGGAGACGGGACAGGCGCTGCGCATGGCGGGACGGCTGGCGCACTTCGCGCTGTCCCGGCTGACGGAGATGACGAGCGGCATCCGCATCAACGAGCACGCCGACATCGGCCCGGGCCTGCACATCGCCCACCACGGCACGACGATCATCGGCGCCGTCACCATGGGCAGCAACTGCAACCTGACGCACGGCATCACGCTCGGCCGGAGCGGCAGGCGCGGCGAGAAGGCCGCTCCCCGGGTCGGGGACCGGGTGTGGATCGGGCCGGGCGCCGTCGTCACCGGGGGGATCGCCATCGGTGACGACGTCGTGATCGGGGCCAACGCCGTGGTGACCCGGTCGCTGGAGGACCGCGCGGTGGCGTACGGCATCCCGGCCCGTGTCCACTCCGGCCGCGGCAGCTTCGACCAGGTCGTCTACCCCGGCTGCGACGAGGACCCGGCCCGCCTCGAGTCGCTGGCCAAGCGCAGCGGCACGGTCTGAGGACCGCCCGCCGGGCCTCAGCTCGGGTCGACGACGAGCGTGCGCAGCGGCTTGCCCTCGGGGTCGTCGCCCGGCAGCAGCCGCACGACGACACGCTCGCCCTCGGGTGCGGGCACCGTCAGCCGGAGCGGCAGGCCGGGCGTCACGACGACGTCCCGCTCGAGGGTGGTCGACCTCTTCCCCGCGACCGCGACCACGTCGTACGGCCCCGAGCGCTGCGACGCGGTCAGGACGACCTCGACGCTGCCGGCCCGTGCGTTCTCCAGAGCGAACTGAACGGGCGCGCGCTCGCTGTCGCGCGCCGCGTCAACCGACACCCAGGCTGCGGCGGCGACGACCGCCGCGGCCGCGACGTACCACGTCGTACCGGTGCCGGGGCGAGGCAGTCGGCGCAGCCGTGGGAGCACCGCCGGGGTGCCGCGCCGCGCGGCCATCGCGAGGGCCAGCAGACCCAGGAGCCCCGCGGACACCGCCCACGAGGCACGGGTGATGCCGCCGGGCAGCACGTCGAGGACGACTCCGACGAGCACCGCCCCGACGAGCAGCGCACCGCCGGCCGACACGACCAGGTGACGCCGCCCGCTGCCTCGTGGCGCGGCCCCGAGCACCGTGGCCAGCACAGCCGCGGCCGTGACCGGCCCGCGCAGCGCGGCCCCCGCCTCCAGCAGCGCGAGGACGACGGCCGCCACCACGAGTGCGGCGGCGACGGCGAGCAGTGCGGCCGTGGGGCGGTGCACGGGCCCACGGCCCAGGTGCTGCGGCTCCCGGGGAGCGGGCGCCGGGGCCGGAGTGTCAGTCGCCGTCACGGATCGCCCTCACGTCGTAGATCACGATCGAGCCGTTGTCGTAGACCCGCTGCACGCCCCTGACCGCCGCCAGCTTGGTCAGCGCGGAGCGCTCCACCGGCTCGGTCCTGCCCTCTCCACCCAGCTCGCCGTTCTCGTAGTAGACGCCGATGCGCGGCAGGCCGGTCGCGTCGCGCAGGTCGACAACGACGTAGGCGATGCGCCCCTGGCGGATCAGCTCCCGGTCCCGGTCGGTGAACTCGGGGCCGAGCAGCACCTGCGAGGCGTCGATCCGGTCCCCGAGGTGCGTCACCGGGTGGTGCCCGCCGATGGCGCCGGCGAGCAGCCGGCCCACGCGATCCGCGAGCACGCGCTCGCCGGGAGGCAGGTTGCGCGCCTCCCAGCGTGCCGCGGCGATGTTGTCGGCGTCGACGCTGCGCGAGTCGGCCGAGACGAGGTAGGGGCCGGGGACGCGCGACCAGCGCGGGCCGGAGCCGAGGATCGTCTGGCCGACGAAGACGACCCCGACGAGCAGCGTGGCCACGATCGCCGGGGCCCAGCGCGCCAGCCGCCAGCGCGCCACCAGCCAGCTGCCGAGCAGCAGGCCGGTGCCGACGAACAGGAAGCCCGAGGAGCGGTCGGTCACCTCGGAGGTGGCCGGCGTGATGTGGCCGGCCGGGATGATCGGGTAGAGCGCGCCGATGCCGCAGAGGAAGACGGCCAACGCCACCCGGCGCCGCCAGACGGTCCGCGCGTGCCAGAGGGCGGGCAGCAGCGCCGCGCAGATCAGGCCGAGGCTCGCGACGAGCGCGGCCTGCTGCCACTGCGGCGTGGTCTCGCCGCTGCCGTCGGAGAACAGCTCGCGCGACTCCCCGCCCTGGACCCGGCTCGACACCTCCGACGCGGAGTTCTCGGCGATCGCTCCGAGGTAGGACGTGACGGTGTTGCCGGGCCGGACCGCCCAGGCGACCACGAGCAGCACGCCGAGCCCGGTGAGCCAGGCCAGCGCCTTGCTGTCGGGGGTACGGCCGCGCAGGGTGGCCTCGAGCACGCACCAGACCGCGAGGGCGCCGACGAGCAGCATCGCGGTGAGATGGTGGGTGACGACGACGGACGCCAGCGCGAAGGCGGCGGGAGCGGCGGCACGCCAGCCCGTTCCCCGGCGCGTCACGATGAGGTAGACCGTCAGGATCGCCAGCGGCAGCGACAACGTCTGATAGGAGTATTGCGAATTGAAGAACAGGTATTGCGGGTTGCACGTGTAGACGAGCGCGGCCACACAGGCCACCCGCATGGACCCGCTGACCCGCGCCATCACCCCGATGAGCGCGAGCGTCATCACGATGCGTGCGACCGCGATGACGACGAGCGCCGAGGGGCGGTCGGGCAGCCCGGTCAGCGCCTCGACGGCGGACGTGGCGATCTCCAGGCCCGGGTAGGACGACGAGGCGGGCAGCAGCGCGTTGACCCCGAACAGGTGCCCCGTGTTCTGGATCACCCGCAGCGTGTTCGCGTGCGCGAGCTCGTCGTGGAAGACGAACTGCGTCGGGTAGAGCAGCGCGCGGGTGCCCAGCAGGGCGAGCGGGAGCAGCACCGAGAGCACGAGCCGCTCGCGCGCCGGGGTCCGGCCCCAGAGCACCCGGGCGGCGACGGGCAGGAAGACCAGCCCCAGCCCGGCCCAGTAGAAGACCTCGGTGGAGCTGATCGGGTCGCCGGCCCGGCCGCGAGAGGCCGCCCAGGCGACCGACAGCAGCCCGAGCGCCATGAGCAGCGTGACCGGGCCGGTGAGCGTACGGCCGCTCGGCCCCGGCTCGCCGTCGACGGCCGCGCCCGGAGCCGGCTCGATCCCGGTGCCGAGGGCGTCGGGCGTGTCGAGCGGCAACTGCGGCTCAGCCCCGACGGCGACGCCGGAAGCGCCCGCAGTCGCAGAGCCCGCAGTCGGAGCCGCGCCGGAGGTGCTCGTGCGCCCGGCGGGGATGGCCACATGACGCACAGGGTGTTGCTGGGCCGGCGGTTCGACCGAAGGGCCACCAGCGGGAGTCCACGTACCCATCTTCTACGACGTCACCAGGACCCGGTCGACCAGCATGCGGGCGGGGAACTCCGTCTCCCCGTCCGGCGGCCCGCCCCAGTCGCCGCCGATGGCCATGCTCAGGATGAGGTAGAAGGGCGAGTCGAAGGGCCAGTCCTGGCCCGGCCGCTGGTCCACGGCCGCCGCCGTGAAGTACGGCCGCCCGTCCACGCTGAAGGTGATCGCGCCGGGCTGGACGTCCGCCGCGTACACGTGCCAGCTGTCGGTCAGCGGCTGCCCGGTGTCGAAGCCCAGGCCGAGGCTGCTGACGGGCTGGTCCCGCCACCCCCGCGGGTCCTGGTCGTCGCCGAGCCCGTGGACGTGCGCCTGGACCACGGTCGGGTCCTTGCCGAGCACCTCCATCACGTCGTACTCACCGCTGCGCGGCCAGTCGACCTGCGCCCGGTCCGCGCCGACCGCCCAGAAGGCCGGCCAGAGCCCGCGGCCGCCCGGCAGCGAGATGCGGGCCTCGACGTGCCCGTACGTGAAGGCGAAGGAGCCTTCGGTGGTGAGCTTGGCCGAGGTGTAGTCGGTGCTGCCGCCGTCGAAGAGGAACGGCTCCTTGCGTGCGACGACCGCGAGCGCGCCGTTGCCGTCCAGGGCGCTGTTGGAGGCGTCGTCGGTGAACGACTGCAGCTCCCCCCCGCCGCCCTGCCCGGTGGCGCGGCTCCAGGGTGCCGGAGGATCGGCACCGGCCGGCCCCTCGAAGCCCTCGTCGAGCAGCGCCCGCGTCTCGGCCGTGCGGCCGACCCCGATCACGGAGAGCGCGCTCGCGATCGGCTTCCCGGCGAGGGCGTCGAACGACACCTGCAGCTTGTCCCCCTCGACGTCGACCATGCCCGTCACGTGCAGCGCCCGGGT
This sequence comes from Motilibacter deserti, assembly GCF_011250635.1. Taxonomy (GTDB): domain Bacteria; phylum Actinomycetota; class Actinomycetes; order Motilibacterales; family Motilibacteraceae; genus Motilibacter_A; species Motilibacter_A deserti. Next base: position 361,615 of record NZ_JAANNP010000002.1, on the reverse strand, counting down.
GCCGTCCGGGGACAGCGCCGCCGGGTCGAACCCTTCCGCGAGCACGCGGTCGCCGACTCGCACGTCGAACACCCGTGCGCCCGTCCGCGCCGGCTCGAAGTCGGCCACCAGGACGTCGACCGCGTAGCGGCCGGGGCCGGGGACCGGCACGGACCACTCGGCGACGCCCTCCCGGTAGTGCTGGTAGAGCGCGGGGTTGGCCGTCCCCTGCACGCTCGACGCCACCTGCTTCTCGACGCCGCCGACCAGGCCGGGCGAGGGCAGCCAGCGCCCGCCCGCGGCGTCCGTCAGCACGGTGCTGGCGGCGGTGGAGCGGCTGACGAAGCCCGTCGGGTCGGCGGGCGCCGGGCGGCTGCTGCCCCACCAGGCCAGGCCGGCCGCCACCAGCGCGACGACGAGCAGCGCGGCGAGCAGGCCACGCCGGCGCCGGGCCGGCGCCCAGTGCGCCGCCCCGCCGGCCGCGTCCGGCGCCGGGCCGGCGACGGCCTCGGCGGAGGCGGGGGCGGAGGCGTCGGCCGCCCTCACGCGCGCGCCCGTGCGACCAGGTAGCCCCAGCCCGTCCAGGCCAGCCCGAGCACCACCATCAGGCCCCGCCGTGGGTCCCCGGAGGCGAGCCCGCGCAGGAAGCCGGCCGGCAGGGTCCGGACGACGTAGGCCCGCTCGCTCGCCAGAGCCTCGTCGTGCGTGGCGAGCCGGCCGACCTGCACCTTGGTCAGCCCCTCGCCCAGGCAGCGGCGCCGGAAGTAGCCGACCGTCGCCCGCTCGGGCGTGACCCGGTGCCGGACGACGGCGGCCGGCTCGTGCACGACCTCGGCCCCCGGGAAGCGGCTGCGGGCGCGGATGCAGAGCTCGGTCTCCTCGCCGCCGGTGGGACGCGTGCCCACGCGTCCGATCGACCCGGCGAAGCCGCCGACGGCGTCCAGGACGCTGCGCCGGAAGCTCATGTTGGCGCCGATGCTGTTGCGGACGGGCGACCGGCGGGTTGGCAGGCCACGGTAGGAGCAGCCGACCACCCAGTCGAACTCCGGCGGCCACCAGCTCGGCCGCCCGACCGGCCCGGCCGGCCAAGCCGGCTCGATGTGCCCGCCGACCCCCAGGACGGGCCCGCCGGAGTACGCGTCGGCGAGCCGTCCGGACCAGTCCGCGGCCGCGGCGGCGTCGTCGTCGAGGAACGCGACGACCGGGGAGCTGGTGGCCGCGACGCCCGTGTCGCGCGCGCCGGACAGCCCCTGCTGACCCGCGTTCGGGACCACCGCGAGCTCCGGCCAGCGCGCGCGAGCCCGCTCGAGCAGTGCTTCGTTGTGGTCGACGACCACGACGACCTCGCCCACCGGCTCCACCTGGGTGAGCAGGCTCTCGACGGCGGCGACCAGGTCGTCCCAGCGGTCCAGCGTGTACGCGCAGACCACGACGCCGAGGTCGCGTGGGCGCACCGGGGCGTCGAGCTCGGGAAGGGCCACGGCCTGCGGCTCCATTCCCGGGGCGGCCGGGCTCGGGGGCATGCAGCCTCCTGGGTCGGGGTGGGTGGGTCGGCGTGACGGCGCGCGACGTTGCGCCCCTCCACATGGAGTTCGGAGCAGGGCGCCCGGCGGATGGGCGCGGCTCGCGCGCATGGACCGAGTGGCCCAGCGCTCGGCAAACTCTGCGTATCAAGATCGGACATCGGCTCAAGCCGGACAGCCAGCAGCCCGACTATTCCGGCCGTGTACCCCGCCTTCGCCCGTCGCGTGACCGCGCTCGCGACCCTGCCCGTCCTCGCGGCCCTGCTGCCCGCCGCGTCCGCTGTCGCGGCTCCGACGGCGGGTGCCGTCGAAGCCGAGGCGCTCGCCCTGCCCGCGGCGAGCGGCACGACGTACGCCGACCCCACCGCGTCCGGCGGACGTGAGCTCTTCCTCTGGTCACCCGACAGTGCCAGGGGCACCGTCACGACCTCCGTGCAGGCTGCCGCACTGCTCGTCACGGCTCGTGGCGACCAGTGCCTGGGCGCCCCGCAGGCGGAGGTCACGGTGGACGGGCGGGTCGTCGGCACCCTCACCGTCAGCGCGGCCGGCAGCTGGGCGACGTACCGCGTCACGGGCAGCTGGGCCGCCGGCAGCCACTCGGTCGCCGTCCGCTACGTCAACGACGTGCGCGGGGCGAGCTGCGACCGCAATCTGCACCTGGACGCGCTCTCCTTCGAGGCGGCCCCGGGAGCCACGCCGGTCGCCGCTCCCGCGCCGGCCGCCCCGACGGCCGTCGCGCCGGGCAGCTGGACGACCCGCCAGACCACGGGCACCAGCCCCGTCACCGACGTCACCGGCGCGGTGTGGTCACCCGCGACCGGGCTCTCCGGCGGCGGCCAGGTCCCGGTCTGGGGCGGCATCGCCGGCTCGGCGAGCGAGGCGCTCTACAAGTCCGCACGTCAGGGCGCGACGTCGTGGACCGTCACCGTGCCCGCCGCTGCCCGCTACGCCGTCGACCTCCTGCTCTCCGACGCGACCGGCGCGAAGCCGGGCGACCGCGTCTTCGACGTGACCGCCGCCGACGGCAACGGGGCCCCGGTGGCGATCGCCACCGGGGTCGACATCGTGGCCACGGCGCGCGGCTGGTGGGCCTACCACGTGACCGGTGTGGTGCCCGTGACGAGCGGGAAGCTGACGCTGCGCTTCGTCGCCCGCCGGGGCCAGACCCTGGTGAACGCGCTGCAGGTCACCACCGCCGGGCCGCTGTCCGGTGGCGGGACGGCCTTCACGGACGAGTTCGAGGGAGCGGCCGGGTCGGCGCCCGCCGCCGTCTGGGGCCGGCGCGTGGGCAGCGGCCCCTGGGGCGGTGGGGAGCTGCAGGCCTACACCGACTCGCGGACCAACAGCGCGCTCGACGGGAACGGCCGCCTCGTCCTCACCGCACGCAAGGAGCGCTGGGCCGACCAGTGGGGCGCGCAGGGCTACACCTCGGCACGCCTGGAGACCAAGGGCCGGCTCACCTTCACCTACGGGCGGGTCGAGGCGCGCATGCAGGTGCCCGCCGGGCAGGGGCTGTGGCCGGCGTTCTGGGCGCTGGGCTCGGACATCGACGCCGTCGACTGGCCGCGGTGCGGGGAGCTCGACGTCATGGAGTACCTCGGCGGCCAGCCCACCACGGTCTACGGGCACCTGCACGGGCTCGGCGACGCGGCGGACAAGCTGGGCTGGCGCGACCAGCGCGTCTCCGACGTCGGGCTCGGCCACGACACCGGCGCCCGGCTCGCCGAGGGGATGCACACCTACGCGATGGACGTCACACCCAACTACGTCACCTTCAGCGTCGACGGCCGCGAATACTTCACGGCGACCCGGGCCGACATGCGCTCCGGCCAGCAATGGCCGGTCGGGAAGCCGTACTACCTCATCCTCAACCTCGCGGTCGGCGGGGACTGGGGCGGCGCGCCCGACGCGTCGACGGCCTTTCCCGCCTCGCTCGTGGTGGACCGCGTCAGCATCAGCGGTTGACGGGCCGGGGATGGCCGGTGCGCCTAGCATGTGCACCGGCCGCCTCCGGCGCGGCTTCCCGGGGCATGCCCCGTGCCTGACCGTGACCCCGATCGCGGTGGCAGAACCAGGAAGCAGGAATGCCGATTAGTGCAAGGGCCGTCGCCCAACTCCACCGTCTGAAGGGCTTCGAGCGGGTCGCCGCGGTCACCGCCACCTTGGTAGGGACGCAGGCGATCACCAGCGTGCTCGGCTTCGTCTACTGGACCGTGGCAGCCCGCCGCTTCTCCGTGGAGTCGGTCGGCCTCGCGAGCGCCGCGACGTCGGCGATGCAGCTGCTGGGCTCGGTGGGCATGCTCGGCCTCGGCACCCTGCTCATCCGCGAGATGACCCGGGTCGCGCTCTCGCGGCGCCGGCTCCTCGTCCGCACTGCGCTCGCCCTGTCGACGGCGGTGAGCTTCGTCCTCGGGCTCGCGCTCGCCGTGGGCGCGCAGCTCGTCGGCGCCGACGAGCTCGCGGCGGTGGGATCGAGCCCGCAGGTCGCGCTGCTCTTCGCGGTGGGCGTAGCCCTCACCGGGATGACGCTGGTCCTCGACCAAGCGGTCCTCGCGCTCGGCAGCGGGCTCATCCAGCTCGAGCGCAACGTCATCGCCAGCGTCACGAAGATCGGCTTCCTGCTGCTGCTCTCCCTCGGCGGCGCCGAGGGCGGCATGGCGATCTACCTGTCGTGGACGCTGGGGACCCTGGTCTCGCTGCCGATCGTCATGTGGCGCACCCGGGGCGGCCTGCAGCACCAGGAGACCAGGCGGCTGGTCGACCTGAGGACGCTGCGCGGGCTGCAGCGGGCCGCGGCGAGCCACCACGCGCTCAACCTCGCGCTGCAGGCCCCGCCGCTGCTGCTCTCCCTCGTCGTCACGCTGGTGCTCTCGACCACGGACAACGGCTACTTCTCGACGGTCCGGCTCGTCGCCGGCTTCGTGTTCGTCCTGCCGTACGCGATGGCGATCGGCCTGTTCGCGGCGGCCGACGCGGACGAGCGCGAGCTGGTCAAGCGCATGCGGCTGACCCTGCCGCTCGGCGTGGCGGCCAGCCTCGCGGCCTGCGTCGTGCTCTACCCCATCGCCCGCCCCATCCTCGCGACGTTCGGGGACGCGTACGCGGCCGAGGGGCTCACCGAGCTGCGCGTCATCGTGCTGGCCGGCATCCCGCTCATCGTCAAGGACCACTACGTGGCGCTGCGTCGGGTGCAGGGCCGGACGACCGAGGCAGCCGGCGTCGTACTGCTCGGGGCGGTCGTCGAGGTGGCCGGCGCGACCCTCGGCGCCCTGCACTCCGGGACGCTCGGCCTCGTCGTCGCCTGGGTCCTCGTGCTGGCCGCCGAGGCCGTGGTCCTCGCCGTCCCGCTGGCCCGTGCCGGGCAGCCCGGACGGGTACGCCGCCCTCCCCAGCACATGCGGGCCCGCGGGGTCGTCGGGCTACCGGTCGAGACGCCGGCCGGCGGGCTGGTGGACGACGACAGCGCGTTGCTGGCGGGGCTCGCCGAGCCGCTGCACCGGCAGCATCCCGACGGGCGGTAACGACTGCGGCACGCAACGTCAACGTTGTGTGCCGGATGCCGCGCCGGGGCATCCGCGAGCCGTGCCGTGCCGAACCGGAGGTGTGCAGAACGCCCTCCTTCCGGCCTGCCCGGCCGCGGCCGCGCCTCGTTCCGCGCCCCGTTCCGTGCCCCATTCCGAGGCCCGGGGACGCCACCGGTGACGGCCCTCGCGCCCAGCCCCGCGCACATGCGCCCGGGGCGGGCCCCCTCCGGCCCTGCACCGGCGGGCCCGGCGCCCGGCGGCTCGCCGCGTGGGACCGCGCGACGGGACCTCTTCCTCGTCCTCGCGGTGAGCGCGGCCGCCGGCGTCGTGTCGGCGATCGGGCTGGCCAGGGCTCCCGCACGCACGTCCGCCGAGGGAGCGCTCGCCGCCTCCGCGTACGCGGTCGCCCAGGGGGACGGGCTCGGCCCTGGCCGGCTCGACGCCCCGCCGCTGGCGGCGCTGCAGGTAGGTGGGTGGGAAGCGATCGCCTCGGCCCTGCCCGGCTGGGACGGAGCGCTCGGCGCAGGCCGCGAGGCGCTGCTCGTGCTCCACGTGGCGGCCGTCGCGCTCACCGTCCTGCTCGCCCGCCGGGTCGGGCTGCCCCGCGTCGCGGCACTCGGCGCCGGCCTCGTGCTCGCCCTCTCCCCGCTCGCGGTCGAGGAGTCGCGGCGGGTCACGGCTGCCGGGGCGGCGACGCCGTGGATGCTCGTGGCGCTCGTCCTCGCGGCCGGGCAGACGCGCCTCCCGCTCCGGCTCGCCGCGTCGGCCGCCGCGCTGGCGGTCGCCGTGCTCACCGCCCCGGTCACGGTGCTCGCCGTCCCCGTGGCCGGCTGGCTCGCCTGGCGCGCCGCTGGCCCCGGCCGCCGCCACGTCCTGCTCGTTCCCACCGCCGTCCTGCTCGCCGCCGGCGGCGGCTACGCGGCTGCCGCCCGCGCCTACTCCCTGTGGCCTCGGGGCCGGCAGGGCTGGCCCTGGCCCGCACCGGGCGCCGAGGGGCTCGGCGCCGGCCGGGCCCTCGACGGCGTACGCGAGTGGGCCGCAGCAGACCCCGTCCTCGCCGTCGCGACGGCAGTGGCAGCGCTGCTGGCGTTGCGCGCACGTGACCTGCGCCCGCTGGCCGTGCTCCTTTCCGTGCTGCTGCTCGTGCCCTTCACGACGGGCGCGCCGCCGGCGCACGTCGTGCCGGCCCTGCCCGTCGCGGCCGTCCTGGTGACCGGCGTGGTCGTCGCCGAGGCGCGCCGGGCCCGGCAGCGCCCGGACCACGCGGCGGGCCGCTGGCTGCCAGCGCTCTGCGTCGGCTTCGCCGCCTGCCTGGCGGTGCTCGCCGCCGCGGTCAGCTGGGCCCCGGCCCTGCGGACGCTGCTGGACGGCGACGCCGACGCGGCGTACCGCTCGGCCGCGGCCTGGGTCCTGTCCGACCTTCCCCCCGACGCCCGCGTCGTCACGGACGAGGCGCTGCTGCCCGAGCTCGTCGCGGCCGACCGGCCCGGGGCAGTGGCGGGCTACGCCGACGTGGACGGGAGCGACCGGGATGCGCGCAGCTGGCGCGGCTTCGACGCCGTCGTGGTGACGCCCGCGCTGCGGGCCAGGCTCGCGTCAGCCGGCCCGGCGGGCGCCACCGGCACCGTCGGGACACCGGTGAGCGCCGAGAACGCCGCGGCCGACATCGGCGTCCTCGCCGCGGTCCGCAACTCGAGCCTGCTGGCCGTCTTCGACAGCTCGGACGGCCCGGTAGAGATCCGCCGTATCGAGGCGTCCGGCAGCACCGCGGCGACCGACGCCCAGCGCGCGGACACCGCAGCCCGGGTGCAGGCCGGCTCGGCGCTCGCGCAGAACCCGCGGCTGGACGCACCGCCCGCCGCACTGCGGGCCCTGGCCGCCGGCCGCGTCGACAGCCGGGTGCTCACCGTGCTCGCTCTCGCCCTCGGCGAGCAGCGACTACGGCTGGCCGGGTTCCCCTCCGCCCCCGGCGAGCCCGCGACGGCACCGGCCCGCTCCATGACCGTGACCGCGGTCGACGGCCGGCAGGTCGCGGGGCAGACCCCCGCCACGCGTCGCCTGCTCGACGTGCTGCGCGCTCAGCCGGCGCCGTACTCCCCCCGGCTCGACCTCGCCGCCGGCCGCTTGGTCGTGACCTTCGCCGCACCGAGCCCGCTCGGGCTGCTGCCGCCCCCCGACGACCCCACGGACGAACCCGACTTCGGCTTTTCGCCAGCGACCCCCACGGAGGACTCGTGACCACGCACCCGCTCCCCCCGACCGTGCGCCGCCGCGTCCCCCGCGTCGCCACGCTCCTGCTCGCCGGAGGCCTCGGCGTCGCCCCGCTGGCCGTTCTCGCGCCGGCCTCGGCCGCACCGGCGGCAGGGACGGCGTGGCTGCGGCTCGCCCACCTGTCGCCCGACACCCCCGAGGTGGACGTCTACCTGGCGCCGTTCAACGGGAGCGCCAGGCCGGTGGTGCTGCGCAGCGTCGGGTACGGCGACGTCAGCAAGTACCAGGCGGTGCCGGCGGGGACGTACACCGCGACGATGCGCTGGGCCGGGGCGGCGGGCGACAGCACACCGGTGCTGTCCGCGACCGCGAAGGTCGGGGCGGACAAGGCTTACACGGTCGCGGCCGTCGGGCTGAAGGCCGACCTCACGACCAAGGTGCTGAGCGACGACCTGATCGCGCCGGCGGCGGGCAAGGGGCGCGTCCGCCTCATCCAGGCCTCCACCCGGGCGGACAGCGTCGACGTCCGGGCCCAGGGCGGCCCGCTGCTCGCCCAGGACACGGCCTTCGGGACCTCCACCGGGTACGCGACGGTCCCCGCCGGCCGCTGGACGCTCCGCGTCACCCCCAGCGGCGGGAGCGCCAAGCCGCTCACCACAACGGTCGACGTCCCGGCCGGGCGGGTGAGCTCGGTGCTCGTGCTCGACGGCAAGGGCGCGGGCACGCTGCGGGTCGCGGCCGTCGTGGACAGCGAGGGCTCGGCGGCGATGCCCAAGGGCGGGGTGAACACCGGCTACGGCCCCAGCCTGACGGGCGCGGCGCTGCCCGCCCCCGGCTCCGAGCCCGCTGCCGGAGCCGGCGGCGGGCCCGCCACTCCGGCCGGCATCGCCACGCTCGCCGGTGCCGTGGCACTCGGCGGCGCCCTCGTGCTGACGCGCCGGCGCCGTCCGGCCACCGGCCTGCGGCGGTCGTGACGGGCCGCCACCGGGCGTCGGCTCGCGGCGGGACCGCCGTCTCGGGTCCCGGCGGCACCCGTGCCCGTGCCCGCAGGGGCCGAGCCGGCGCGTGCGGCGCGGCCGGGGTGTCCACGGTCGTCGGGCTCGCCCTGGTCGCGGCCGGCTGCGGCACGGACGGCGGCGCGGCGCAGCCGTCCGCGGGCGGGGCGGCGTCGAGCCCGACGATGACCGCCCCGACCGCCGCCCCCACGCCGGCGCCCGACAGCGGCCCGGGGCTCGGCAGCGGCCCGGCGCTCGATCCGACGGGCCCGGCGGCGCTGCCGACGCCGACGCTGCGGCCCACGCGGCTGCGCGTGCCCCGGCTCGGCATCGACGTCGCGCTCGACCGGTTGGGCGTCGACGAGCGGGGCGAGCTCGCCAGACCGCCGCACTGGCAGCGCCCCGGCTGGTACGCGGACGGCGCGGTCCCCGGTGAGCAGGGCCCCGCGGTCATCGCCGGGCACGTCGACTCGCCCTCCGGCCCGGCGGTCTTCTGGCGGCTCGCGGATCTGCGTGCCGGTGACCGGGTGACCGTGACGCGGTCGGACCGTTCGACGGTCACCTTCCGGGTGACGAAGACGACGCAGTACCCGCAGGACCGGTTCCCGACGGCCGCGGTCTACGGGCCCACGCCCGGCCACGAGCTGCGGTTGATCACCTGCGCAGGCACGTACGACCACGCCGCCGGCCGCTATCGCGACAACCGGGTCGTGTTCGCCTCCGCCGACGCCAGCGCCTTCGGTGGGGCGTGACCGCGTCCGCCACGTGGCACCGCTGCGACTGCACCGCAGCGCGCTCGGGCATGATCGGGCGGTGACCGCCTCCGCCCGCTCCGGCCCCCGTCCGACCGCCCCCGGGCGGAGCCGGGACGAGCCGGCACTGTGGCCGGGCTCCCCGTCGCCGCTCGGCGTCACGTGGGACGGCGAGGGCGCGAACGTCGCCGTCTGGTCCGAGCACGCCGACACGCTCGAGCTGTGCGTGCTCGCGGAGGACGGGATCGAGCGCGCCTTCCGGCTTCGGGAGCAGGTCTACGGCGTGTGGCACGGCTACCTGCCGAAGGACGTCCTGGCCCTCTCCCCCGGCACCCGCTACGGCTTCCGGGCCTCGGGGCCGCACGCGCCCGAGGCCGGGCACCGGTTCGACCGGGGCACGCTGCTGCTGGACCCGTACGCCCGGGCGCTCGACGGCCCCCCCGACGCCCCCGTGTCCGTGGTGGCCGACACGGCGTACGACTGGCAGGGCGACACCTCGCCGCGGGTGCCGTGGTCGGACACCGTCGTCTACGAGCTGCACACCCGCGGCTTCACCCGGCTGCACCCGGACGTGCCCGCCGAGCTGCGCGGGACGTACGCCGGGCTGGCCCACCCCGCGGTCGTCGAGCACCTCGTCGGACTCGGCGTCACCACGGTCGAGCTGCTGCCGGTGCACCACTTCGTCAGCGAGCCCTTCCTGCGCGAGCGCGGCCTCGTGAACTACTGGGGCTACAACTCGATCGGCTTCTTCGCCCCGCACGGCGCCTACTCGAGCTCCGGCACCCAGGGGCAGCAGGTCCGCGAGTTCAAGGACATGGTGCGGGCGCTGCACGCCGCCGGGCTCGAGGTCGTGCTGGACGTCGTCTACAACCACACCGCCGAGGCCGGTGGCGACGGGCCGACGCTGTCGTTCCGCGGCCTGGACAACGCCGCCTACTACCACCGGCACGGCGCGGCCTACGCCGACTACACCGGCTGCGGCAACTCCGTCGACGCCTCCCACCCGCAGGTGCTGCAGCTGATCCTGGACTCGCTGCGCTACTGGGTCGAGGAGATGCACGTCGACGGGTTCCGCTTCGACCTCGCCCCGACGCTCAGCCGGCGGCGCGGCGGGGACGTCGACCTGGAGGGCGCGTTCCTCACCGCGGTGCGCCAGGACCCGGTGCTGCGCGACGTGAAGCTCGTCGCCGAGCCGTGGGACGTCGGCTGGGGCGGCTACCGCGTCGGTGAGTACCCCCCGCCGTGGGCGGAGTGGAACGACCGCTTCCGCAATGGCGTCCGCGACTTCTGGACGCAGCGGTCCTGGGGCGTACGCGAACTCGCATACAGGCTTTCTGGTTCCAGTGACGTCTACGGCACCCGCCGACCGCTGGCGTCGATCAACTTCGTGACGGCGCACGACGGCTTCACCCTGCGGGACCTGGTCTCCTACAACGGCAAGCACAACGACGCCAACGGCGAGAACGGCCGCGACGGGACCGACGACAACCGCTCCTGGAACTGCGGCGTCGAGGGCGAGACCGACGACCCGCAGGTGCGCGCGCTGCGCGGGCGCCAGCAGCGCAACCTGCTCGCGACGCTGCTGCTCTCGGCCGGCGTGCCGATGATGACCGCCGGCGACGAGATGGGCCGCACGCAGGGCGGCAACAACAACGCCTACTGCCAGGACAACCCGGTGTCCTGGGTGGACTGGGCGCTCGACGACGACCAGGCCGCGCTGCTGGGCTTCACAAAGCGCCTGCTGAAGCTGCGGCGCGACCACGTGGCATTGCGCCAGGAGCACTTCTTCGAGGGGCGCCCGGCCGAGCCCGGCGGGCCGAAGGACGTCGCGTGGTTCGCACCCGGCGGCAGCGAGATGCACGAGGCCGAGTGGTTCGACCCGCACGCGCGCACGCTCGGCATGCGGCTGTCGGGCCGCACCGTACGCCGGCGCGGGCCGCGCGGCGAGCGGCTGCAGGACGCGACGTACCTCCTGCTGCTGCACGCCGGCGACGAGCCGCGCCGCGTGCAGCTGCCGCAGACCGGCAGCGCGTCGACGACGTGGACGCTGGTGCTCGACACGGCCGACGACGCCGCGCACGGCGACGAGCACGAGGTCGGGACGTCGCTCGTCCTGCAGGGCCACAGCGTCGTCGTGCTCTGCGCCGACCCGCCGCCGTCCGCCTCCTGATCCCCCGCCCCACCCCCACCACCCCCCAGCCCTCCCGCTGATCAAGCACATGTGGCGAGTTGTCCACAGGCCGCGGCCCGGGACAACTCGCCACGTGTGCACGATCGGCGAGGGCGGGGTCAGCGCAGCGGCGGAGCGCCCTTCGCCAGGCCCTCGGAGACGACCGCGTTGGCGACGAGGCCGAGCTCGGCCGGAGCGGCGGCCAGCTTCGTCGACGGCAGCACCCGCACGGTGTAGCCGAACGCGCCGGTCCGCTCCAGCGTCAGCTCGCCGTCGTAGCGGTGGCGCCCGCCTTCGTACGCCTCGGCGTGGTCCAGGGTCAGCGTGGCGGTGTCGGTCAGCTCGTCGCCCTCGTCGACGCGGCCGTGCACGAGCTGCACCTCCACGTCGCCGGGCTGCAGCGCGCCGATGGAGACGAACGCGCGGATGTGCAGCACGGCCCCGACCTCCGGCGCGTCGCCGACGCCCTCGGACTCGACGTGGTCGACGCGCACGCCGTCCCACGAGCCGCGCACGCTGCGCTTCCACTCGGCCAGCACCTTCGCGCCCTTGAGGTCCTCGCCGAGGCCGTGGACGGAGGTGGCGGCGGGCAGGTAGAGCTGGTTGACGTAGTCCTGGACCTGTCGGCTGGCGAGCACCTTCGGGCCGAGCGACTGCAGGGTGTGGCGCACCATCTGGATCCAGCGCTGCGGGACGCCGTCGTGGCCGCGGTCGTAGAACCGCGACGCGACCTGGGTCTCGATGAGGTCGTAGAGGCCAGCGGCCTCGAGGTCGTCACGGCGGTTCGGGTCGTTGACGCCGTCGGCCGTCGGGATCGCCCAGCCGTTCTCGCCGTCGAACCACTCGTCCCACCAGCCGTCGAGGATCGAGAGGTTGAGCCCGCCGTTGAGGGCGGCCTTCATGCCCGACGTGCCGGACGCCTCGAGCGGGCGGAGCGGGTTGTTGAGCCACACGTCGGTGCCGGGGAGCAGCGTCTGCGCCATGGCGATGTCGTAGTTCGGCAGGAAGACGATGCGGTGGCGCACCTCGGGGTCGTCGGTGAACCGGACGAGCTCCTGGATGAGCCGCTTGCCGCCCTCGTCGGCCGGGTGCGCCTTGCCCGCGACGATGATCTGGATCGGCCGCTCGGGGTGCAGCAGCAGCGACTTCAGGCGCGCGGGGTCGCGCAGCATGAGCGTCAGGCGCTTGTACGACGGCACGCGCCGCGCGAAGCCGATCGTCAGCACGTCGGGGTCCAGCGCGGAGTCGATCCAGCCGAGCTCGGGCTCGCTCGCGCCGCGCTCCAGCCACGAGGCGCGCAGCCGGCGACGGGCGTCGGTGACGAGCTTCTCGCGCAGGGTCCGGCGGACGCCCCACAGGTCCGAGTCCGAGAGGCGGGACAGCCCCTCCCAGTCGCGGGCGCCGCCGGCCTGCTCGGCCGCGTCGAGCGCCTCGCGGGCGACCCACGTCGGCGCGTGCACGCCGTTCGTGACCGAGGTGATCGGCACCTCGGAGGGGTCGAAGCCCGGCCAGAGCCCCGAGAACATCCCGCGGCTGACCTCGCCGTGCAGCAGGCTCACGCCGTTGGCCCGCTGGCCGAGGCGCAGGCCCATGACGGCCATGTTGAACACGCCGGGGTCGCCGCCCTCGTAGGTCTCGGCGCCGAGCGCGAGGATCCGGTCCAGCGCCTCGGGCGGGGCGAGCGGCCCGGAGAAGTGCTGGGCGACGAGGTCGCGCGGGAAGCGGTCGATGCCGGCCGGCACCGGGGTGTGCGTCGTGAAGACCGTCCCGGCGCGGACCGCCTCGAGCGCCTCGTCGAAGCTGAGCCCTGCGTCGGCGACGAGCTCGCGGATGCGCTCGATGCCGAGGAAGCCGGCGTGCCCCTCGTTGGTGTGGAAGACGTCGGGAGCCGGGGCGCCGGTGATGCGGCTGTACGCCCGGAGCGCGCGCACCCCGCCCATGCCGAGCAGCAGCTCCTGCAGCAGGCGGGTCTCGTTGCCGCCGCCGTAGAGGCGCTCGGTGACCTGGCGCTCGGCGGGCTCGTTGGTCTCGATGTCGGAGTCGAGCAGCAGCAGCGGGACGCGGCCGACCTGGGCCACCCAGACGCGGGCGTGCAGCGCGCGTCCGCCCGGCAGGTCAAGAGTGACGACGAGCGGCGAGCCGTCAGGCTCGCGCAGCACCGAGATCGGCATGCCGTCGGGGTCGAGCACGGGGTAGTGCTCCTGCTGCCAGCCGTCGCCGGAGAGCGACTGGCGGAAGTAGCCGGACCGGTAGAGCAGGCCCACGCCGACGATCGGCACGCCGAGGTCGGAGGCGGACTTGAGGTGGTCGCCGGCGAGGATGCCGAGGCCGCCGGAGTACTGCGGGAGCACGCTCGTGATGCCGTACTCCGGGGAGAAGTAGGCGATCGCCGCGGGGACCGAGCCCTGGCCGTCGCCGCCGAGCGACTGGTACCACCGCGAGCCGGTGAGGTACTCGCGCAGGTCCGCAGCGGCCTCGTGCACGCGACGGACGAAGCCCTCATCGCCCGCCAGCTCGGCGAGCCGCTCCGGCGCGAGCGCGCCGAGCAGCGCGACCGGGTCGTGGCCGACGGCCTCCCAGGTCGCCGGGTCTGCGTCGCGGAAGAGGTCCTGCGTCTCGGGGTGCCAGGACCAGCGCAGGTTCATCGACAGCTCACCGAGAGGCGCCAGCGCCTCCGGAAGAACGGTGCGCACGGTGAAGCGGCGGATGGCTCTCACGTTGATCCCTCACTCGTCAGCGGCTACTGGCCTGTTCAGCATCTCTGCGTCTGCACTGCATCGGACGACCCGTCCGCTCATCCTTCCCACCTCTCGGTCGCCGAGCAAACCCGCTCCGCATCCGTCCGGCTGCCAGCCGCACGCGGAGGAGGCGTCGTTCGACGATCACGGACAGTTCAATGCTGATCACAGACATGGTCCCGCAGGCGAGTGTGCCGCTGCGCCCGCCCCGGCCCGCCCCGCCGTCCGGCGACGTGCCGAGGCGGCGGGACGGGTCCGGCGGCTAGGAGAAGATGATCGGCGACGGGCCGATCGGGGTGCCCAGCGGCACGTCGGTTCGGCTGCCGGACACGGACGCCGCGGTCAGCTGCTCGAGCGTCCCCATGACCGTGATCTGCGGCGGGGTGTAGTCGTTCATTGCTCTCCCTCCACTGCGGGTGGCGGCGGTGGCGGCGGCCAACGCCGTACGCGCCCGCTTCCGCCCCCGCCACGACGGCAAACCGCGTTCGACAACTGCTCACGGCGTCTTAACGACGCCGTCGCCCACGTGTCGGAGCGATGACGCGAGTTGATCCGCCCGACCACGCGCGGCACGGGTCACCACGCGGAGCGTCAGCGAGAGGGCAGCGACGCCGGGACGCGGAGGGGGCACCGGATAGGTGATCTCCGGCTGCACCTGGGTAGGTTCGCCCTCGATGACCGGACGCATCCCCATCAGCAACGTCCAGCCCGTCGTGGCATGTGGCAGATACCCGGCCAAGGCGGTAGTGGGCGAGCGTTTCACCGTGTCGGCGACGGTGTTTCGCGAGGGGCACGACGCCGTAGCAGCCAACGTGGTCCTGCGGGACCCCGATGGTCGGAAGGGCCCATGGACACCGATGCGCAAGCTCGGCCCGGGCATCGACGTCTGGGAGGCCGAGGTAGAGCCGACCAGCGAAGGGCGCTGGAGCTTCGCCATAGAGGCGTGGAGCGATCCCTACGAGACGTGGCACCACGACGCGGGGATCAAGGTCCCCGCGGGCCTCGACGTGGAGCTGATGCTCGAGGAGGGCGCGCGCCTGCTGGAGCGGGCCGCGAAGGTCGCTGGGCGCTCGGCCACGGGCAAGCGCGCGCTGACCGACGCGGTCGCGGCGCTGCGCGACGCCGACCGGCCCGTTGAGGCGCGCTACGCCGCGGCCACCGCGCCGGAGGTGACGGCGACGCTGGCCGAGCTGCCGCTGCGCGACCTCGTCACCTCGACCGAGCGGTTCCCGCTGCAGGTCGACCGGGAGCGGGCGCTCTTCAGCAGCTGGTACGAGCTGTTCCCGCGCTCGGAGGGCTCGAGCCTGGGCGGCGACGGCGAGCCGGCGCGCTCGGGCACCTTCCGGCAGGCGGCCGAGCGCCTCCCCGCGATCGCGGCGATGGGCTTCGACGTCGTCTACCTTCCGCCCATCCACCCCATCGGCTTCACCGCGCGCAAGGGGCGCAACAACACCCTCGACCCCGCGCCGGACGACCCCGGCGTGCCGTGGGCGATCGGCAGCCCCGCGGGCGGGCACGACGCCGTCCACCCCGACCTCGGCACGATCGAGGACTTCGACTCCTTCGTCGCCCGGACGCGCGAGCTCGGCATGGAGGTCGCGCTCGACCTCGCGCTGCAGGCCTCGCCGGACCACCCGTGGGTCAAGGAGCACCCGGAGTGGTTCACGACGCGCGCGGACGGCACGATCGCGTACGCCGAGAACCCGCCGAAGAAGTACCAGGACATCTACCCGATCAACTTCGACAACGACCCGCAGGGGATCTACAACGAGGTCCTGCGGATCGTCCGGCACTGGATCAGCCACGGCGTGCGGATCTTCCGCGTCGACAACCCGCACACCAAGCCGGTCAACTTCTGGGAATGGCTGCTGGGAGAGGTCCGCAAGACCGACCCCGACGTGCTCTTCCTCGCCGAGGCTTTCACCCGGCCGGCGATGATGCACGAGCTGGCCAAGGTCGGCTACCACCAGAGCTACACCTACTTCACCTGGCGCACCTCGAAGCAGGAGCTCGTCGACTACCTCACCGAGCTGTCGACGGAGACGGCGCACTTCTACCGGCCGAACTTCTGGCCGAACACGCCGGACATCCTGCACGCCTACCTGCAGTACGGCGGGCCGGCGGCGTTCAAGATCCGCGCGACCCTCGCGGCGACGCTCACGCCGTCGTACGGGATCTACTCCGGCTACGAGCTCTACGAGCACGTCGCGGTGCGGCCGGGCAGCGAGGAGTACCTCGACTCGGAGAAGTACCAGTACCGCCCGCGCGACTGGGAGGCGGCCGAGCGGGAGGGGCGCACCCTCTCGCCGTACCTCACGCTGCTCAACCGGCTGCGCCGCGATCACCTGGCCCTGCAACGCCTGCGCGGCCTGCGTTTCCACGAGACCGACTCCGAGCACATCCTCGCCTACAGCAAGCGGGTGGTGCGCGCCGACGGCTCGGACGACACGGTCCTCGTGGTGGTCAACCTCGACCCGCATTCGGTCCGGGAGGACACCGTCCACCTGAACATGCCCGAACTCGGCTTCGGCTGGGACGACCACTTCGCCGTGCGTGACGAGATCACGGGCGAGACGTTCTGGTGGGGCCAGCACAACTACGTCCGGCTCGACCCCTACACCGAGCCGGCCCACATCCTGACCGTGCGGAAGGTCTGACCCCGGGTGACCGACATCGCCATCGAGCAATACAGCGACAAGCCCGAGAGCCAGCGCGACCCCTACTGGTACAAGCGCGCCGTCTTCTACGAGGTCCTGGTCCGCGCGTTCAACGACGGCAACGGCGACGGCAGTGGGGACCTCGCCGGGCTTACGGAGAAGCTGGACTACCTGCAGTGGCTCGGCGTCGACTGCCTCTGGCTGCCGCCGTTCTTCCAGTCGCCGTTGCGCGACGGCGGGTACGACGTCTCCGACTACACCGACGTCCACCCCGACTTCGGCACCATCGGCGACTTCGTGGGCTTCGTCGACGCGGCGCACGCCCGCGGCATGCGGGTGATCATCGACTTCGTCATGAACCACACGTCGGACCAGCACCCCTGGTTCCAGGCCTCCCGCACCGACCCCGACGGGCCGTACGGCGACTTCTACGTGTGGTCGGACACCGACCAGCTCTACCAGGACGCCCGCATCATCTTCGTCGACACCGAGACGTCGAACTGGACGTTCGACCCGGTGCGCAAGCAGTACTTCTGGCACCGGTTCTTCTCCCACCAGCCGGACCTCAACTTCGACAACCCGCGGGTCAAGGAAGCCGTCATCGAGGCGCTGCGCTTCTGGCTCGACCTCGGAGTCGACGGCTTCCGCCTCGACGCGGTGCCCTACCTCTACGAGCGCGAGGGCACCAACGGCGAGAACCTCCCCGAGACGCACGAGTTCCTCAAGCAGGTGCGGGCCGAGGTCGACCGGCTCTACCCGGACCGCGTGCTGCTGTGCGAGGCGAACCAATGGCCGGCGGACGTCGTCGAGTACTTCGGCGACGACGACGAGTGCCACATGGCGTTCCACTTCCCGGTCATGCCGCGCCTGTTCATGGGCGTGCGCCGGGAGTCGCGCTACCCCATCTCCGAGATCATGGCCCAGACGCCGTCGATCCCCGAGCACTGCCAGTGGGGCATCTTCCTGCGCAACCACGACGAGCTGACCCTCGAGATGGTGACCGACGAAGAGCGCGACTACATGTGGGGCGAGTACGCCAAGGACCCCCGTATGAAGGCCAACATCGGCATCCGGCGCCGGCTCGCGCCACTGCTCGACAACGACCGCAACCAGCTCGAGCTGTTCACGGCGCTGCTGCTGGCCCTGCCGGGCTCCCCCGTCCTCTACTACGGGGACGAGATCGGCATGGGCGACAACATCTGGCTCGGTGACCGCGACGGGGTCCGCACGCCGATGCAGTGGACGCCGGACCGGAACGCCGGCTTCTCCAAGGCCAACCCGGGCCAGCTCTACCTGCCGATCATCATGGACCCGGTCTACGGCTACCAGGTGACCAACGTCGAGGCGCAGATGAGCGCCTCGACCTCGCTGCTGCACTGGACGCGGCGGATGATCGCCGTGCGCAAGCAGAACCCCGCGTTCGGCCTGGGGACGTTCACCGACCTGGGCGGCACGAACGGCTCGGTGCTCTCGTTCATGCGCGAGTTCGGCGACGACGTGGTCCTCTGCGTCAACAACCTCTCGCGCTTCCCGCAGCCGGTCGAGCTCGACCTGCGCAAGTGGGACGGGTGGCGGCCGATCGAGCTGCTCGGCGGCGTCGCCTTCCCGCCGATCGGCGACCTGCCGTACTTCCTGACGATGCCCGGACACGGCTTCTTCTGGTTCCGGTTGGCCAAGCCCGAGGAGAACGTATGAGCGTGACTCCGGAGCTGCTGCAGGAATGGATGGGGGCAGCCCGCTGGTTCGGCGGCAAGGGCCGCGACTGGCGCGTCACCGCGGTCAGCTCGCTCGGCGAGCTTCCCGCCCGCAGTGGGCCGATCCGCCTGCTCGTCGCCCGCGTCGAGTACGCCGGGGGCGAGGTGGAGTCGTACCAGGTGCCGCTGGCGCTGCACGAGCACCGCGTGGACAACCTCGACCGCGCGTTCGTCGGCGAGGTCGTGGAGGACGGCACGACCTGGTATGCCTACGACGCGCTGCACGACCGCACGGCCACGGCGCTCCTGCTGCAGAGCCTGCGTGACGGGGCCACGGTCGGCGACGTCTCCTTCACCCCGCTCAAGGGCGTTGAGGACATCCCGGCCGACGTCAGCTCGCGGGTGCTGACCGGGGAGCAGTCGAACACCTCGCTGGTCTACGACGACTCGGCGATCCTGAAGGTCTTCCGCAAGCTCGCGCCCGGGCTGAACCCCGACATCGAGATCCACGAAGCGCTGCTCTCGGTCGGCTGCGAATACATCGCTCCGCCGCTCGGGCACATCTCCGGGCGCTGGGAGCACATCCCGGGCGAGGTCGTCGACGGCAGCCTGGCGATGCTGCAGGCGTTCCTGGCCAACGCGAACGACGGCTGGGGCCTGGCCCAGGCCAGCGTGCGCGACCTGTTCGCCGAGGGGGACCTGCACGCGGACGAGGTCGGCGGCGACTTCGCCGGCGAGTCGTTCCGGCTCGGCGCCGCGACCGCGCAGGTGCACGCGGACCTGGCCCGGGCGCTGCCGACCGGCACGTTCGGGCCGGACCGGCTGGGACCGCTCGCGTCGGCGATGAACGCGCGTCTCGAGCTCGCCGTGCGCGAGGTGCCGGAGGCCGCGCAGTACGCGCCGGCGCTGACCGCCGCGTACGAGGCGCTGGCGGCGCGGACGGAGCCGGTGCCGGTGCAGCGGATCCACGGCGACTACCACCTCGGCCAGGTCATGCGGACGCCCACGAGCTGGCGGCTGCTCGACTTCGAGGGCGAGCCGGCCAAGAGCCTGGCCGAGCGGCGCGCGACGGACTCCCCCGTCCGTGACGTGGCCGGGATGCTGCGCTCGTTCGACTACGCCGCACGGCACCAGCTGATCGACCGCCCCCGGGACCCGCAGCTGGAGTACCGCGCCGAGGAGTGGGCGCAGCGCAACCGCTCGGCGTTCTGCGACGGGTACGCCTCCGTCGCCGGCGCGGACCCGCGCGCGGACGCCGGGCTGCTGCTGGCGTACGAGACCGACAAGGCCGTCTACGAACTGCTCTACGAGGCGCGGAACCGCCCGTCGTGGGTACGGATCCCGTTGTCTGCAATCGAGCGTCTGTCCGCGGCCGCTGCCGCGGACGCTGGAGGAGCACCGTGACCGACGTGAGCGCGACCCCGACCCCCACCCCGGTGAGCCGCGAGGAGCTGGACCGGCTCGTCGGAGGCGCCCACCACGACCCGCACAGCATCCTCGGCGCGCACCCCGGCAAGGGCGGCGTCACCGTCCGGGTGCTGCGGCCCTGGGCGCGCAGCATCGCCGTGGTGACGGCGGACGGCTCGCACGAGATGCAGCACGAGCACCGTGGGGTCTGGACCGTCGTCCTGCCCGGGAGCGACGTGCCGGACTACCGGCTCGACGTGACGTACGACGAGGGCGGGCCGCAGCGCGTCGACGACGGCTACCGCTTCTGGCCGACGCTCGGCCAGGTCGACCTGCACCTGGTCGGCGAGGGCCGGCACGAGCAGCTCTGGACCGTCCTGGGCTCGCACTGCCGCACCTACGACTCCCCCATGGGCCAGACGCAGGGCGTGTCGTTCGCGGTGTGGGCGCCGAACGCGCAGGGCGTGCGGGTCGTGGGCGACTTCAACGGCTGGGACGGCACGGCCTCCCCCATGCGCTCGCTCGGCTCGTCCGGCGTGTGGGAGGTCTTCCTCCCCGGCATCTGGAACGGCGCCCGCTACAAGTATGAGATCCTCGGCCGGGACGGCGTGTGGCGGCAGAAGGCCGACCCGATGGCGTTCCACACCGAGGTGCCGCCGGCGACCGCGTCGGTCGTCTGGACCGGCGACTACGAGTGGCAGGACGCCGACTGGCTCGCCAAGCGTGCCCAGACGTCCGTGCACACGGCTCCGATGAGCACCTACGAGGTTCACCTGGGCTCGTGGCGGCAGGGGCTGTCCTACCGCGAGCTGGCCGAGGAGCTCGTCGGCTACGTCAAGGACATGGGCTTCACCCACGTGGAGTTCATGCCGGTCGCCGAGCACCCCTTCGGCGGGTCGTGGGGCTACCAGGTCTCCTCCTACTTCGCCCCCACGTCGCGCTTCGGCAACCCCGACGACTTCCGCTACCTCGTCGACAAGCTGCACCAGGCCGGCATCGGCGTCATCGTCGACTGGGTGCCCGGGCACTTCCCCAAGGACGACTGGGCGCTGGGCCGGTTCGACGGCACCCCGCTCTACGAGCACCCGGACCCGCGCCGCGGCGAGCAGATGGACTGGGGCACCTACATCTTCAACTTCGGGCGAAGTGAGGTTCGCAACTTCCTCGTCGCCAATGCGCTCTACTGGCTCGAGGAGATGCACATCGACGGCCTGCGGGTCGACGCCGTCGCTTCGATGCTCTACCTGGACTACTCGCGCAAGGAGGGCGAGTGGCTGCCGAACCAGTACGGCGGCCGCGAGAACCTCGAAGCGGTGGCGTTCCTGCAGGAGACCACCGCCACGGCGTACCGGAGGAACCCGGGCACCGTCGTCATCGCCGAGGAGTCGACGGCGTGGCCGGGCGTCACGCAGCCGACCTACGCGGGCGGCCTCGGCTTCGGCTTTAAGTGGAACATGGGCTGGATGCACGACTCGCTGTCGTACATGCACCAGGAGCCGATCTACCGGCAGTACCACCACAACGAGATGACGTTCTCGATGGTGTACGCCTACTCCGAGTCCTTCGTGCTGCCCATCAGCCACGACGAGGTCGTCTACGGCAAGGGCTCCCTACTGCGCAAGATGCCGGGTGACCGGTGGCAGCAGCTGGCGAACGTCCGGGCCTACCTCGCCTTCATGTGGGCTCACCCGGGCAAGCAGCTGCTCTTCATGGGCCAGGAGTTCGCGCAGGAGTCCGAATGGTCCGAGGCGCGCAGCCTCGACTGGTGGCTGACGGACAACCCCGACCACCAGGGCGTCCAGAAGCTGGTACGCGACCTCAACCGCGTCTACCAGGAGACGCCGGCGCTGCACGAGCTGGACAACGACCCCAAGGGCTTCCGCTGGATCGACGCCAACGACGCCGCAGGCAACACGTTCTCGTTCCTGCGCTACGACTCGCAGGGGCGGCCGGTCGCGGTCGTGTGCAACTTCTCCCCCGTGCCGCACGAGTTCTTCCGCATCGGGCTGCCGCAGGCTGGGCGGTGGGAAGAGGTCCTCAACACCGACGCCGACGTCTACGCGGGTAGTGGGGTCGGGAACGCCGGGGCCGTCGAGGCGGTCGAGGAGCCGTGGCACGGGCTGCCCGCGTCCGCGCAGCTGCGGGTGCCGCCGCTCGGGACGGTATGGTTGCGGCTCCCATGAGCCCTGCAGACGCGTCCGACACGAGCAACGGGCGGGCGGTCGGCTCGAGCAGCCGCCTCCCGCTCGACCTGCTCGTGTGGGACGCGCCGAACATCGACATGACCCTGGCCCAGGTCACCGGGACCCGGCCAGGGCCCGAGTCGCGCCCCCGCTTCGACGCGGTCGGGCGCTGGCTCGTCCGCGCCGCTGAGGACCGCGACGTCGAGGCGACAGTCTTCGCCAACGTGCCGCCGCAGAACGCGGTGAACATGCGGGGGTGGGTGGAGACCCTGCGGGCCTTCGGCTTCGCGGTCTTCGCCCGGCCCAAGCTCGCGCCGTCCGACGACGTCGACGAGTCGATGCTCGACCACATCGCGCTGCGGGCGAACGAGCGCCGGCTCACCCGGCTCGTCGTTGCCTCCGGCGACGGCCGCAACTTCCGTGAGCCGCTCGAGGACCTCGCGCGCGACGGCGTCGAGGTCGTCGTGCTGTCGTTCGCCGAGATCGCCGGCTACGCGCAGGAGTCGGACCTGCTGCAGTTCGTGGACCTCGAGGACGTGCCCGGGGTCTTCACGGTGCCGCTGCCGCGCACGCGCCTGGACGCGCTGCCGCCACAGGGGGCGTGGCTGGCGCCGACGGGGAGCTTGCGGGACCTGTAGGCGCGGTCGTTGCTCAGCGGGCGTACGCGACAGTGCGCACCGACACGAGAGCCACCGTGGGCAGCAGATTGGACAAAGTCACGGTCCCGTCGACCGCCACGGGCACCTCGAGAACCTGCGTGCCGGCCGACAAGGGCTGGGCGGATTCGGAACCCTTGACCTGCACGGCCACGGGACCCCCCATGCCACTTGTCGTGACCTCGATCCTTACGCTGCGAACGCCGTTGCTCGGCAGCCCATCTCTACCGAACAGACTGAAACCAACACTGCCTCCGGCTGCCAGCAGGGCGGAGCGCGACGCCCCGTTGACTGATTGCCATGTGGCCGTTGGGGTTGTGATGGGGCTCGTCGGCAGAGGACTCGGCGTCGGGGTCACCGGCGTCGGAGTCGCGCCGGTGCCGCTGGGGGGTGTCGGCGTACTCGACGGGGTGGTGGCCGGGGCGCGATCGGCCACGACAACCGGACCGAAGTACAGAACGTGCGTGACCGGCCAGGTGTTAGCGCGGTAGATCCCCTGCTTCAGGTACAGCGGATCCGGTCGAACGCTGCCGTCGGCGGCGGTGTACGTGTCCATGGTCGCCACGTTGGTACGGGCAAGGGCTGGCTTTCCGTCACGGCGTACCTCGACCCAGCCCACCATGGGGTCCGTCGACAGCCTCATTCCAACGGTCAACTCGGTCCAGGAACCGCGCGCGATGGCGCCCAAGTTGCCGTCGTTGGGGATCTTGAGGCTGTTGGTGCGCGCACCTCCCAGCCGAAGGTTGTTGCGCTTGATCTCCAAAGCCAGCGGCGGGGAACTGCCGCGGAACCCCTTCCACTGCGTCAGAGTCAGCCACGTGGCGTCCGTAGCCGCCTGGAAGTCCGCCGGCACGTAGAGGCTGAAGGTGTACCAGCGCTCGGCCCCTACGGGATCGGGCCACTGCTCAGCGGGGGTCGTACTCATCGGCGTCAGCGGCGTGCGGCCGTAGACCTCCGCCCTGTTCGCCAGGTACCCGCCTGTGTCGGTGACGTCGCCGTCTTGCCGCCCGGCCGTTGATTCGTACGGTCGAAGCTCCACCCTCATGACAGGCCCGGTCGGCTTGTACGTGCCGCTGCCGGGCACCGCGCAGCTGCCGACCAGACGAACGCGATCTGTTTGCAACGGGCCGGTCAGCCCGAGTCGTGGCTCCTGCTCGGCCACCCACGTCCCCCCAGTGACCACTGCCGTGGAGCTCAGGGTCGGCGTACACGCTGCCGCCCGTACTCCGGTTCCCGCTGACGCGACCAGCATGAGCGTCGCCAGGCCGCCAGTGAGAGCCACAGCCCGTTTGGCTCCGAGATGCAGACCACCAGCGAGGCGCGAGCCGTCGCCGTCGGTGTGGGTCTCGTTGCTCTCCGGGAAGGGAACCACAGAACCTACTTTCCGGCCGGCTCGCGGCACTAGAAGGTGCGGCTGAGTTTCTGGATGAGGCCCCCGTGCTGACTAGGTGCCGATCATGGCGCTGTCGAGCTCGCACCGAGCCAAGAACGCGGCAGATCCATCAGGGGGATGTAACCGGAGCAACGCCGCACCAGCAGACATTCCCGGCGGCCGGTGCAGGTTCTCCTCGTGTCTTCACTCGTTCCAGCAGCACGCCAGACCGACACGGCCCGCACAGGCGCCGACGTGGGCAGTGATTGCCGGGCGCTGGCGACGTCGAGGTCCTACCGGAGTCGCCGACGAAGCGGCGCCGGCACCACTGACGCCCGTCGTTCCCCTGCCAGCACACCAAACGGGACGATGCACCACGTGATCAGCGGCCTGCTGCTGACGGCTACGGTGCCACCGGCCGGTGTTCCGGCGCTCGTAGACGAGGACCCGGGCCGACTGCACGCCGACTACCTCACAGCCCTTATGGCAGCCGTGCGCCACCTCGACCAGAAGTCGTGTCCGGGCTCGTGATCGCCGAGCAGTTGCTACGCCACGTCCTCGTACCGTTGGCCGACGGCGAGCGGGCCGAAGTACAGGACGTGCGTTGTGTTCCACTTCAAATCGCGGTAGATGCCCTGTTTGACGTAGATGGGGTCGACCGCCCCGTCGCCGACGCCCTTGTAGTTGTCCATGGTGGCGAGCGCCACCCGGGGAAGGGCCTGCTTACCGTCGCGATAGACCTGGACCCAGCCGCGCTTGGCGTCGGACGACAGCCGCATACCCACCACCAGGCGCGTCCAGGTTCCCTTGGCCAGCGGGCCGAGGTTGCCGTCGTTCGGGACGAGCCCCTGATTGGTCCTGGCGCCGCCCAGCCGTAGATTCCCACGCTTGACCTCCAGGGCCACCGGCGGAGAGCCGCCGTAGAGCCCCTTCCACTGCATCAGCGTGAGCCAGGTGGTGTCGGTCGCGGTCTGGAAGTCGCTCGGCACGAAGAGGTTGAAGGCGTACCAGCGCTCAGCGCCCACCGGGTCGGGCCATTCGGACGCCGGCGTGCCACCCAGCGAACCGGTGGGAACGCGCCCGAACACTTCGGACCGATTGGCGATGTGCCCACCGGTGTTCGTGACGTCACCGTCGACCTTGCCGGGAGCGCTCTCGAACGGCCGCAGCTCGACCCGGAGCGCGCTCCCGCTGGGCTTGTACGCGCCGGCTCCCGGGACGTCGCAGCCGGACACGACGGTGATCCGATCGGACTGGACCGGCCCTGCGGCGCCTCGGCTCGGCTCCTGCTCCGCGGCCCAGATGCCGTCCGTCGTCGATCGTACGCGGTCGTAATCCGCCGTGAAGAGCGCCGATTTAGTCGCGGCGCAGGGCTCAGGCGGGGGGGCGACGGGGCCGCCGGTGGCTTGAGCTGAGGTCACCGCGAAGAGCGCGGCAGCGCCGACCCCGACGAGAGACTTCGGCCGAAGAAGACGCACTCTCACTCCCGAGAACCATGTCGTCCAACGCAGCGGATCTTGCTGAGTTGGACTTCGACGTGGTTCGGATGCCCCGAAAGAAGCCGAACGGGTGATCGCCTCACCCGTATGTGTTCCGCCGGAGGCAGGCCCGGTAACGAGATCCGGCTCCAGCTTCCTCCTCGCCCCAGGAGCGCTCGCGGCGCGGAGCAGGCGTGATTGGCCCCCGTGCGGGCGACGCTCGAACGCGTGCCCCTCCCGATGAATGGCGGACGCGCTACCTGACGAACCCTCAGGTCCGGCCGGGCGGAGGGTCACCGCCTCGCTCGGCCTGCCTGCGCCTTGGCCTGCGGCACGACTGCAGCGGCGAACACCTCGGACAGCTGGCTCGCGACCACCCGGGACTCGAACTCGGCGACGACCGTGGCGCGCCCGGCCTGCCCGAGGCGATCCCTCAGCTCCCGGTCCAACGCGAGGCGACGCAGGCCGTTGGCGATCCCGTCGACGTCGCCGGGCTCGACGACCAAGCCGTTGTGCTCGGCCCTCACGAGCTCGGTGATGGCTCCGGCCGTCGTCGTCAGCACCGGCACGCCGCTCGCCATGGCCTCCATGAGGACTACGGGCACGCCCTCGGTGTAGCTGGGCAGGCAGAATACGTCCGCCCGACGGTAGTGACCGGGAAGCTCGTCTTGCCCGACCGGCCCGGCGAACTGCACCGCGTCGGCAAGGCCCAGCTGCTCGGCCTGCCGCTGCAGGGACTCCAGCAGCTGCCCCTCCCCGACGAGGACGAGACGCATCGGCAGCCTGTCGCGGGCCGCTGCGAAGGCGGTCAACAGGTCGTGCGGCGCCTTGGCCGGCACGAGCCTGCCGACGAAGAGCACGCGCGTCGTGCCGTCAGTGCCGGACTCAGGGCAGCTCTGGGCAGGAGTGTAGGCACCCGTGTCGATGCCCATGTGGACAACGCTCGCCCGCCCGGCGATGTCCGGCCCCACCCCCGCGACCACCTGATCCCGACAGCCCTCGCTGATACACACCACGCGGCTGACGTTCGTGAGCTGGCGTCGGAGAAGAGCGGCAGCGGTCCGTGCCTCGTCGTCCTCCAGCCCCAGCCCGTGCGCCTCGGGGCGGTGGATGGTGAGACTCCACGAGTAGAGCCCTCCTGCGCAGTTGCCCATGCGCACCGCGAGGTGAGCCACCGACGCGGCGTTGTTGGCGAAGTGCACGTGCACGTGGGTGATCGACCTGGACTGCAGCTCACCCAGAAGAGCACACGCCTCGGCGAAGTACGCGACTCGCAGCAGGAGGGCCCGCGGCGAGGTACCTCCCGGAAGCCGCAGGGCAGCGATGAGCCCGACGGCCGCGGCCCGCGGGCTCCGCGCCAGGACGGAAAGGGCTCCACGAGCCAGGCGCGGGACCCGGAGCAGCACGGTCGTGCGGGCCGCCTCCTCACGGTCTGTCGCGGTGAGCAGCTGGTGCTCTAGGGCCGGCCGGACGCTGAACGTCTCGACGGCCGTGCCCAGCGCGCGCAGGGAGCGGATCTCACGCTCGATGAACGCGTGAGACAGGGCCGGGTACTGCGAGACGAGGTACCCCACGCGAAAAGCGGGCGCCTCGGTCTCGGCGAACGGCTCGGACCTCATCTCAGGAACCCATCCCGGCCGCCTCGGACGGGTTCCTCCGCCGCCATTCCTCCGCAGTCCTGCTCTCCCACCGCGCGATGGCGCGGCCCTTGCCCAGGAGCAGGGACTCCCGCTGGAAGCGGCGTACCTGCCGACGGAACTGCACGTCGTCGTGGCGAGGCATGCGCGACGCGGCCGCCGCTGCATAGCCCGCCATCATGTGCAGCGACCCCGAGACGTAGGGCTGGACGCGCAGCCGCAGGACCGCGCTGGCCAACACGTACGGCAGCGATGAGCCCATGAACCACTGACCCCTACCGTGTCGGCGACGTCCTCTGAGGATGCTGCGGTCGCTGGACCCCATGGCCCGCAGGTGCTCGAACGCGACAGCCTCGGTCCCGACCGCCCGGGAGCGCCACCCCAGCATGCGCGAGGTGTGGCAGTCGATGCCGTCCCACATGAGCTCCGGCACAAAGCCACCGACCTGCTGGAACGCAAGCACGCGGTAGAACTTCGCCATCCCGACACAGTTCTCGTCGCCGCACGGTTCCCAGACGCGCTGGCCTTCGGCCCCGTGGTAGTACGGCTTGCCGCTCACAGACGCCAGCCGCGGATCCTCCTCACAGAGGTCCATCATCGTGGCGAAGTAGTCCGCGGGCAGGACGAGGTCGAGGTCGAGCTTGCACACGTAGTCGTAGTCATCGAGGCTCACGGTCTCCAGGCCGGCGTTGAAGGCGTGCACGACGCCTGACCCGAGCTTGCGCTCGCCACGGTCCTGTCGTGTCACGATCTCGATGAACGGCCGCTCAGCAGCCAGCGCCGAGAGCAGTTGAGGCGTCTCGTCCTGGGAGCCGTCGTCGACGATGACCCAGCGAGCCGGCAGCTCGGACTGTCCGAGCACCGACTCGGCGGTCCGCATCAGCAGCTGGGCCTCATCACGACAGGGGCTGATCAGGCAGTAACGCCGGCCAGAAGCCACGACGTCCTCCTTGTGCTTATCGAAGTCGACTTGACGGGGGCCGGCTGGACGTCTGGTTGCGGCATCCGAGGTACTCCTCGGCGGAGACGCGAAGACTCAACGCGTCGAGACCGGCAAGGGCCCGGACGGGCGCGACTCCGACCGTCCTCTGCCGGCCGGCCCCGACCCAGCGTGGCAAAGGTGCGGAACGAGGCCCAGCCACAACCACAGGAGCGCGTTCGGGAGCGAATAGTTGACGGGCGCGAGCATCGCGACCACCACCCAACCGATCACCACGGCGAAAAGCCCGTGCTGCCACGCCTTCGAGACCGCGGAACCGGGTCGAGCACGGACGGCGATGGCGGTCGCAGCCACGAAGCACACTAGCCAGCTCGCCGCGCCAGGTAGTCCGATCTCGGCCGCATATCCGAGCAGGACGTTGTGGACGGAGATTCCGACGTTGGTGATGGAGTAGTCGGGGTCCTGGCGCACCCAGTCGCCTTCGACCTGGCTGAACCGCTGCCAGCCGACCCCGGTGAGCGGATTCTGCTCCAGCACTCTCATTGCGGCGTCGTTCGCGATCAGACGGTCATAGCCCGAGCGTGTGTCCGAGAGCCGCGAGTCCACGGCGGTCTGCACGGGGGGCACCAGCGTGACGAGGGCGAAGACGCCCAGCGCCAGGGCTGCAATGCCTGGAAGCACCAGCTTCCGGGCAGCGCCACTGGTCAGCGCGAGGACGAAGACGGTGAGTGTCTCGGCGATCCACACCGACCGGGTGAGCGTCAGGGCAGCACCAACCAGACAGAGAACCAATGACAGCACAGCCCCGACCTTGACCGCCCGGCGTCGCCAGGTGCGCAGCGCGATGACGCACGCGACCGCGCTCGTCAGCATCACCATGCCGTTGGCGGCGGGCTGCAGGAAGGGACCCCGAGCGCGGCCGAAGAGAATTCCCGCGCCCGGATCGACGATGTAGCCCGGCCACACGAAGCTGTGCGGGCCGAGGACCTCGAAGAAGGCCGTCGCGCCGAGATAAGCGCCCATGCCTATGAGCGCCGTGAGGAGCACCCGGAGCCTGGCCGGCGAGTCCACCAGCACGGGTACGAAGATGAACAGCAGGAAAGGCACGACGCCGAGCGAGTCCAGGATGGCAAACAGGCCGGCCGTGGTGGTGAGTGTCCCGACGTGCAGTGCCGACCCGATAGCGATCGCGATCGGCACCAGGAACACGACATGCCAGCGCTGCAGGGCCGACGCGAGGCTGCTCCGCAGTGTTCGGTCGGACGCCGCCACCCCGATTGCCAGCGCGAGGAACACTCGGTCGGGCGAGATCGGCAACCCGAGCTTGGAGGCGTTGCCCCCCAGGCACATGCCAAAGAGCGCGAGCACGATCAGGAGGAAGACGGCATCGGCCGAATCGAACCGACGCCGAATCTGCTCGTTCAGCACCGTGTGGGCCGGACGCGCGGCGGCGGGAGCTTGCAGCATCTGTCTAGCGACCGTGCCGAGCAGCACCGAGCGGCCGACGCCACAGCGCGAACGCGAGGGCACCACCAGCGCACAACCCGACAAAGCCGCCCAGCTGCACCGTAGCTCGGCGGTCGTTCCCCACCACGTGCCCGGATAGAAGAGTCTCGGTCTGAACCACGTTGGTCGCATCGCGCTGGACCTGCTCGCCGTACGCCGAGGCCAGGGCAGCGACACGCAGCTGGGCGATCTCCCGGGCGCGAACCGCCACCGCCAACTCCTGCTCCCGCGCTGCTCGGTCCCCGGCGGCCACCTCACCGTCGTCCGCAGCGGAAGCCTCTCGAAGCCGGCGAACGCGTTCGGCGGCCTCCGCTTCCTCCGCCTTGGCGGTCTCGTACGTCTTGGCGAGCGCGTCGAGTTGCCCGCTTCTCTGCTCAGGATCGGCCACAGCCCCGCGCAGGGCCGTCACGGCGTCGTCGGCGGCCCGGACCGCGTCGCCCTGGTTGTCGGCCACGGCCTCGATGCGGATGACGGGAGCACCCGGGACTGGCGACCCGGTCACCGCGGCACCGGGCACCGCCTCCCGCACCGATCGCTGCACTGCGTCCCCGCCTACAAGCCGAGCGTACGATGCGGCGAGCAGCTCGATCGCATTGGCGTAGCCCGGCACGGCCTGCGCGGACAGGGACTGGTCCCCGACGACGAGCCTGGCCTCTGCGGTGTAGGAGACGGGCCTCGTCATCGCCGCACCAACTCCAGCGGTCAGCCCGGCAAGCAGACACGCCAACAGCAGCGCTGCAGAGGTGCGGGTCGACCGTCGAGGAGATGCGGGGGCTGGCAGCAGGGTGTCTGTCATGGCTCCGGAGGGAGTGGCCTGACTCACCGGTACGTGGTGGTCGGTCAGGGACCGCAGCTCGTCGTGCCTGAAGCCGGCGGTCATGCGGTCGCCCTCCCCACAATCCGGGCCGGCACTCCCGCGACGACCGCGCTGTCAGGGACGTCTTCACGTACGACGCTGTGCGCGGCCACCGTTACGTTCGCTCCTATCCGTACGCCTCGTGTCACGGTAGATTTCGCCGCAAGCCACGAGTTCCTGCCGATGCTCACCGGTGCGGTACGGGCCCGGTGGTACCAGTGGTCGTCCGGGCCCTCGCGATAGTGGTCGGAGTCGACCACGGAGACACCCTCCCCCGTGCCGGCCATCTCCGCGAAGACGACGCGCTCGGCGCAATGCACCACCGAGTGCCAGGAAATGAGGTTCCGTCCCTCCAGCTCGAGCTCACCCGCGACATTGAGCACGCTCCCGCGCCGCACGGTCACGTCGTCTCCCAGCCGGATGCTGGCTCCATCGATGAGCCGCACGATCACACCGCTCTCGAGCACGGACCCGGCGCCGACCAAGAGGGTCACGGCCTTCGGGCCTCGCGCGAACAGGTGCACGCCGGTTCCGATGACGGCAGTAGGGTGCACATTGACGTGCAGCTTGCATCCGCGCGCACGCGTCGTTATGCGAAGCCGCAGCACGGACCAGTGCGTCAGCAACTGCCGTCCGCGCACGGCAATGGCCATGATCCGGCGGCGCATTTGCTCTCCCTGTCTCTGAAGCTCTTTCACGTGGCACTCACCAGTCGATGTACGCGCGATGGCGCGACCCGCCGGAGCACGGCCGACAGCTCGGTGCGTGTCGCGCGGTCTGCGGCAACGACGGTCGTCAGGTAGAGCAGGCCAGCGGGGACTGCCGATGCGACGATCAGAGCCGCCGTGCCGACAGATGCCTCGACCAGCACCAGGAGTCCGCCCGCGACAGCCACGCACACCACCGGACGGACGAGCACCGTGACGAAGTCCCGTAAGTGGAACGGCAGAAGGGAGCCGACCGCTCGAAGGGTCGGGACCACGAGCAGGAGCGCGGCGCCCGCAGCACTCGCTGCGACTGCGACCAGCCCGAACTGCACGGTGACGGCGAACCCAGCTCCTGCCACCGCCGCCCGCAGGAGCGTCAGTTGAAGGGCGCGTCCTGGGCGACCGTTGGCCTGCAGCACCGCGTTGCCCATGTCGATGCAGGGCAGCAGGGCTCCGAGAGCGCACAGTAGCGGCAGGACGTCCGCGGCAGCGGACCACTCGGCGCCGAAAAGCAGCACGACGACTGGCCCGGCAAGCACGGCGAGGAACACGTAGACCGGGAGGAGGACGACGTACATCATCCGAAGGACCCGCACGAGAGCGGCGGCCAGCCGTCCTGGCTCGTTCTGCATGCGGGAGAAGGCGGAGAAGGCGACGTTGCGAGAGGTGCCCGACACTGCCTCGTTGATCTGGGTGAGCAATCGGTACGCGACGCTGTAGATGCCCAGCGCCTCAGTGCCGAGCACCGCTCCGATCAGCAGATCGTCGAGGCGTTGCGTCAGAGCGTTCAACAGGTCCATGCCCGAGGTCTTGTAGCCCCAGGAAAGCAGGTCTCGCAACGCACCAACCGAGAACGAGAGCCCGGGCCGATACCCCGCCTGTAGCCAGACCCCCACGCAGCTGACCAGCGCCTCGAGCAGCGTCTGGACGACGAGGGCCCACACGCCGGCGCCGAGCAGAGCGAGCACGAGGGCGACCACCGAGCTGATCAGTGCGGCGACGACCGATCGCACCATCAACGCCTTCATCGCGAGGGCGCGGACCATGAGAGCCTGCGGAACACTTGCCAGCCCGGTCAGCAGGAAGCTCAGAGACAGAACACGCAGGACCGGGGTCAGCTCAGGCTCGCCAAAGGCCCGTCCCAGGAGGGGCGCGGCCGCGAGCATCGCGAGGCACATCAGGGCGCCGAGCGCGACGGTGAAGCCGAAGGCGCTGTCGAGGTACGACCTCTCCAGCTGAGCACGCTGGATGATCGACGGCCCGAGGCCGGAGGTCGCGACGACCGACAGCAGCGCGATGAACACGGTCGCCAAAGCCACGACGCCGAAGTGCTCCGGCGCGATCAGCCGCGCGAGGACGATGAAGAGCGCGAAGCGCAGCAGCCGGACAAGGAGCGTGCCCGTCCCGCTCCAGGCGATTCCACGTCCGACCTTGTCCGACAGCGAGCCCGGGTCGGCTCCCGCATTGTCCACGGCGACAGCTGCGGCCGAGACGCCCGGCATCTCGCGGGCAGAATAGTGCGACATCAGAGATCCCTAAGCGCAGCCCGGTACCGCACGGCCGTGACGACGGCGGGGATCCCGCCCCGCTTGGACAGCACCGCACGCCCCGAGATAGCAGCCGACCGCCACTTCCGCGACCGCAGCGCGCTCCTCGTCTCGTCCCAGCTCGTGACCGCATCGATGCGTGCAGCCAAGTCAGGCGTCATCCACGGCTGAGTCGCCCAGGACGCGATCAACTGCCGGCGCGCGTACCGCATCTCCTCCGCATCGCTGCTGACCTGCGCCGAGTGCTCCGCGTAGAGGATCGTGATCTCCGGAAGCGCGACGCCTGTACCGTGCTGCAACAGGCGGCACCAGAAGTCTCGGTCTTCCCCCAGACGCATGAGCCCGAACCCGCCCACCTTCCGCGCCAGCTCGGTTCGTACCATGATCGCACTGGTGCACAGCGGGCTCTCCGGAAAGAGCATGTCGGCAGACGTCAACTGCTTCGGGCCTCGGTGCGGATGCCCGACGAGCCGTCCGGTGGGCACGCCTCGAGCGTTGCTCCCGACGAGGTCGGACTCCCCGGCACCGGCCAGCAGTGTGGCCAAGTGGTCGGGCAGCCAGATGTCGTCGCTGTCGAGAAACGCGGTCCAGCCGGTGCGGACGTCCTGCAGCGCCCTGTTGCGCGCTGCACCCGGGCCCGCATTCTGTTGCCGGACTACGACCACCCCGAGCTCTTCGGCAAGCTCGGCCGATCCGTCGGTCGAGCCGTCGTCGACGACAATGATCCGCGCCGGCGCGACTGTTTGACTGCGAGCGCTGACGATCGCCCGCTCCACCGTACTCCGTCGGTTGTACAGCGCGATCACTACGGTGACGTCGCCTGCGACAGGGCGAGTCTGGGAGGTCACTGCGCCGATGCCCGCTCTCGATCGGCACGGCCCGATGTCGCTAGTGGGGCCGCTACCGACTGGTTCCGGAGTCGCGGTCGGGGAAGCCGCGAGTCGACTCGGGCGTCAAGGTCGATGACGTGATCCACGTCGCCGGTCTCTCGCAGGTCAAGGTCCAGCGAGCCCGAGTCGGAGGCACGAGACCTCGAGAACGCGACGTGCACCACTTCCTTGACCGCCAGGGGTAGGAAACGGGCGTCACGCACGAGGTAGCGCCGCCATAGGCGGGGAAAGTCCGTGCTGAGGCGCCATACCCACTCAAGGCCCAGCCTCTGCAGCAGGCGGGGTGCACGGCGTTGCCGGCTCACGATGAAGTCGAGCGAGGCCCCAGCTCCGAGGAGGACAGCCGGGCGAAGCGCCTCCGCGTGGCGATCCATCCACAGCTCCTGCTTCGGGGCGCCGAAGCATACGACGATGATGTCCGGCTTGTGCTCCTGAAGTGTGCGCACGACGGCTGCGTCTTCTGGCCCGCCGATCTCGAAGCCCATGGCCGGCGAGATACAGACCGGAGGTAGCAGCCGCGGGTGCTTGGCCAGGAACACCTCGGCAGCCTCGTCCGCGACACCTTCCGCACCGCCGACGAGAGCGATCAACAGTCCGCGCTTTTCAGCGACGGCCGGAAGCAGCGGGACGAGGTCGGCGCCCGTGACCCGCTCGCGCAAGGGCTGCTTGGTCAGTCGCCCCAGAGCCACGATCGGCGCGCCGTCGGCGGTCACCAGGGCCGCCCGCTCATATGCGTACCGGAACGCCGCGTCTTCACGCAGCATCATCATGTGATCGACATTGCACGTGAACACGTTCCCGCCACGACCGGAACTGACGAGGCGCTCGATGGCAATCAGCGCCGTCGCGAGATCCAGATCGTGCAGTCGCACACCAAAGAGCGTCCGAACTGGCACCCGCGTCATGAGACGTACTCCCCCGCTATCGGTCCAAGAGCGACATGCACACAGTCGCTCCGTTGCAACCGATAGCACCACGTGTTTCTTGCTCTGGTTCGTCTGGCAACAGTCTAAGCCGAGCACCCCCCGTGGATCGCTCGTCCCGTCAAAAGTTTACGCAGGAAGTACCCGCGAGGGGGATGGCCTAGTCACTTCTAGCTACACCCCCATGCACACCGGGCCAGTAGACACCGTCCACTTGGCCTCACGATCATACCTTTCACAGGCGCACCCGGACCCGAGCTCGCCCGCGGGGTGGCCGGGCAGGAGACGAACAAGCCCCACAAGTTGCGGTTTGGTAATCCTCGTACCGGGCTGGCCGTCTGGTCATGTCAGGTCGATGTTCGAATCCAGGTGCACATCAGTGCTACCGGGGACGCTTCCACTCATGTGCCGCGAACGACGGCACTGACCT
Source organism: Motilibacter deserti (assembly GCF_011250635.1). Classification (GTDB taxonomy): domain Bacteria; phylum Actinomycetota; class Actinomycetes; order Motilibacterales; family Motilibacteraceae; genus Motilibacter_A; species Motilibacter_A deserti. The sequence continues at coordinate 326,840 of NZ_JAANNP010000002.1, read as the reverse complement.
CAAGAGGGGTGGATGCGCAGGCAGTAGACGAGCCACACACAGCCGATCTTCCCGTACTTTCCATCACCAGCAATCGTCGCGACGTCACACCTGGACGCGGATCACCCACACTCGTGGCCCCCCGATCAGTAGAACGCCCCACGGCCAACACTCTTGCTGTTACGGTTCCCGATCGAGTTACAGCATTGACTTCGACGAGGCGGCGACTCCGGGCCGGCCAGCGCACCTAGGGGGAACTTGATGGAAACCATCCTCACCAGACGGCGCGTTCTCGGTCTGGCAGCCACGGGCATGGGAGGCAGCTGGCCGCTTTCCGCCACTCCCGCTTCTGCGGAACCGAGCGCCGGCTTCTCCTCCGCGGCCGTCGGCGCTAGCTCCATCAGCCGTTACCCGACCAGCGTCGTGCTACTCGGCGACTCGATCACCGACAAGAATCTGTACATTCATCCCAACGTTTTCACGGCCTATCAGGACGAGGGCTTCTGGACCTGGGCCGCGATCCGCTTGCGTCAGCGAGCACGCCTCGTCGGTGTCTTCGGCTACTCCGGCCAGCGCACCGACTACATCGCCTCGAAGGCGGCAGAGGCCCTGGCCACCGGAGCCGGCTGGCTCGTAGAAGAAGGTGGCACGAACGACCTCACGGGCGGAGTGAGCGCCGAGGACATCATCGCCAACAAGATCGCCATCTGGACACAGGCCCAGGAGGCCGGTGCTCGTGTCGTCGCGACCACCATCATCCCGCAGTCGAGCTGGTCACCGAGCCAGCGCATGCAAGCACAGCGGGTCAACGAGTGGATCCGTAGCCAGGCTCACGAGCTCGGGGTACTCCCATGTTCTTGGGACGTCCCGATCACGGATCCCGGCACTGGGGACGCTCTCTCCGGATCGATCCGGGCCGACGGCCTTCATCCGACCGCGACCGGCGCGGCAGCGATGGGCAGGCGCCTCGCAACTCTGCTCGAGGGCGTCATCCCCCCGGGCGACATCTTGGGCACCGGCGGTGACGCGACGAACCTGCTGCCCAACAGCGCCATGACGGGCAACCGCAGTGGCCTGGCTACCGGGTGGACGCTGAAGAACGCGTCAAACGGAGTCACCGCCGCCGCGGCCTCGAAGGTCGCGAGGCAGGACGACCTACCCGGCGAATGGCAGCAGATCAAGGTCGCTGCCGGAGACACGAGCGGAATCAGCCTCTACCGCGTCATCACCTCCGGCTTCTCGGCAGGGGACTCGCTCTACGCGCGCTGGGAGTTCGAGCGGGACAACGACTGGGCGGCGTTGCCAGCAAGTGGCGCCAACCAGTTCCGACTCCGGGTGTACTGCCTGGGGGTGGATCGAGCCGTCTACGGGCTGAACCATGTCGGCCCAGAGGCTCCCTCGGCTGCGAGCGTCCCGTCGTCCGGCGTCCTCGCCACTCCGCCGTTGGTCGTTCCCGAAGGCACGACGGCGCTGGTCTTCGGGGTCGAGTTCCGCGGCCAAGGTACTCTGCGTCTTGGTAGAGGTGAGCTTCGCATGACGTTGCCCAGCAGCTAGCCCTGCGCACTTGCCCGTCTCGACCTGAGCTCAGACTCAACAGGGTGGCTTCGGGTCCAGGTCTGCCTCGCGCAAGTAAGTCTCGGAAGGTCTGCACACGTGCCATCTCTACGTCGAGTAGTCGGCTACGCCGTGTTCTACGGCTTTGGTCGCCATCTCCCCTGGTCTCCGCGGCCAGGCGGGCAACTCGCAAAGCGGATCAGGGCTTGGGCTTCGGTCCGAATGCTCGACTCGTGCGGCTCCGACGTCAACGTCGAGCACGGGGCCTGGTTCGGCTCGGGCCGCGGTGTGTCACTCGGGGACAGGTCGGCGATCGGGTTGGATGCGCTCGTGATCGGTCCGGTGCGGATCGGGGCGGACGTGATGATGGGCCCGCGCTGCGTCATCCTGGCGTCAAATCACGCCACGTCCGATGCCGGCGTTCCCATGAATCAGCAGGGGTTCGTGGACGATCGACCCGTCGTCATCGAGGACGACGTCTGGATCGGCGCCAACGTCGTCATCCTGCCTGGGCGCACGATCTCCACTGGAAGCATCGTGGGCGCGGGATCAGTCGTCACGAAGGACGTACCGCCCCGGACCGTGGTCGCTGGAAACCCGGCGGTCGTCGTCAAGAACCGCTGAGGCACCGCTGACGAGTCGCCGGTCGGGACAACGCGGATGCCACTTGCCCGGCCGGCGCCGCAGAACTCACTTCACGAGCCCGGCAGGATGCGGCTCTCGATGCCGAGCGCGACCCCTCCCGGCGCAACGTCGCGAATGACTAGCGCCCCGGCGCCCACCCGCGCTCCATCGCCTACGGAGATGTCTCCCAGTACCAGAGCGTGTGCCCCAATCTCCACCGAGTCGCCGATGCGGGGAGCTCCGGCCCCAGTCTTTCGCTCCCCGATCGTCGTTCCCTGTCGCAAGGTCACGTGTTGACCCAGCCGCGCCTTGGGGTGGACGACAATCCCCCCGAAGTGGTAGATCCGCAGGCCGGCACCGACCTCCGTGGTCTTGTCCAGGGTGATACCAGTCAGCGTTTCCACCAGGCGATACACGGGCCAGTAGACGCGATCACAGGTGAGGCGCACGAGCTTGCGAGGATGTTGATCGCCCCACTGCCCCCAGCGGAACACAGCGACCGCCCAGATGGACTGCTCTCGGAAGAATGGCTTCGCGCCGTACCGCTCTCGGTCCTTCTGCCAGCAGTAGCGGGCGTCGCGAAGCTGGGGGTTCCCCGCCTCCGTGTCGACCGATCCGTCCCCGGGCCTGGCCATACGGCTCCCTCTCAGAGTTCCTCGGATGAACCCCGCCTGACGCCTGCAGCGCGGTGGCGGTTCTTCGGCCGCAGAGCGCGATCCCCGCGCGCTGGAATCGCCCGGGGCCGGCCATGAGGCGCTGGTCATCGGCCGCGCCGTGCGAGCCGTACGGCGAGTTGACCGACGAAGAGTCTAAGACGCGAAGGTCCGTATCCGACCGCCAATGCCGTCGTTCACCTGGCCGAGCCTCGCGCGAGCCCCATCCTGTCTTCGGCTGCAGCCCGAAGCCCCGACCTCGACTCGCCCCGATGTCGAAGCAGTCGCCCGGTCCCACGTCTATTGGTCGAGTTGGCCTCGTCTGCAAGTCTCGTATGCCATCTTGAGCCGCTGAGCCTGCTGAGTGTCCGGCAGCCTCAAGGCGCACCGTCAACGCGCCGACACCCACGGGGGGCCGGATCGCGACGACAGGAGTCTCGGCATGCAGAGGTACCGCACCAGCCTTCTCGCCGCCTCGTTCACTGCGGCGGGCCTGCTCGCGACGGCGTTGACCGCCTCCCCGGCGGCTGCCGCGGACGTCGACGTCACGGTCGGCGGTCGTGACCTGCATGGCTCCGTCCAGCCGGCCGCCGCGGTCCGGGTCGACGTCGTGGCCGACCGCAACGTCGAGCAGCTGTCCTACCTGGTGTCCGGTCGGGTCGTGGCCTCCGCGCCTGCGACGGGCAGCGACGGCGGGTCCACCGGCTCCGCCGTCGTGGACCTCACCGCGTACGCCGGGACCACCGTGACCCTGCAGGCGAAGCTCTCCCGCAACGGCAAGGTCCGCGAGGACGTCAGCACGACGTTCAGCGTGCGGTCGCACACCACGACGCCCGCTCCCCCGCCGACCGGCACGCCGGCGCCCACCCCCGCCCCGGGGCGCATCACCACCTGCGCCACCGGCTTCTGCGTCGACGGCAAGCGCTGGGGCATGCGCGCGGGCTCGATCTACGGGATGCTCGACCGCCCGTCCGAGGCCACGAGCCTCGCCGTCGCCGCCGGACTCAACACGATTCGCGTCACCGACTTCCTCGAGGGCACGTCGGCCGACGCCGCGGTGGCCGACGAGCGCTGGTGGATGCGCGTCGACAAGATCGTCGCTGCCGCGCAGCAGGCGAGCCTGCGTGTGCTGCTGGACCTGTCGACCTACCGCAACCTGCTCGCGAAGCAGGGCATCAACCCCTACACCAAGGACTGGGGACCGCTGCTGGCCAAGGTCGCCACGCGCGTCAACACGGTCACCAAGGTCAAGTACGCCGACGACCCGACCATCGCGATGCTCGCCCTCGCCGGCGAGGCCGAGCCGCCGAAGGGCTCCCCGGCCCCGACCGTGCCGACAACGGCCCAGCTCACCGGGTTCTTCGCGCGCAGCCTGGCCCAGTGGCACGACGCGGCGCCGGCCACGCTCGCCAGCACCGGCGGCTTCCTTCAGCTCGACTGGGACTCGGGCATCGACTGGCGGACGATCATGGCCCTTCCGCACAACGCCGCCTGCTCGCTGCACGTCTACTCCGCCAACGACCTGGAGAAGACCGTTCCCGCGGTCGCGAACTACTGCCGCTCGCTCGGCAAGCCCTGGCTCGCAGAGGAGTTCGGCCAGGACAACTCGGCCGCCGACGCGACACGCGCAGCGTACTTCCAGAAGCTGCTGTCGGCCTTCCACGCTCAGCAGGCGGCCGGCTTCGGCATCTGGAACCTCGGCACCGGCAGCGGGCGCACCTTCGACGTCAACCCGTCGACCCCGCTGACGTTCGCGGCGGTGCGCGACGCGGTCGTCTGACCACGCCGGCTACTTCACCGCGTACAACCGCCACGCCGGCTGGTCGCTGTTGGCCGCCCACTCCCGCGCGAGCGTCCCGATGCCCGCGCCGTCCGCGAAGAACGAGGGATACGCCACGTTGACCGCGTTGGACCGACCCAGCTGCTCGTTCGGCACGGCCAGGACGAACTGCACGTCGTTCGCGCCGAGCGTCCGCAGCGCCTCCGGGAACTGCCGGTCCGTGGTCACCATGAACTGGTGCGGCCGCTTCGACGCGAGCACGATGGCGTAGCCGGTGGCGTTATCGACGAGGACCGACTGGTCCGGCAGCTGCTGGGCGTCCAGGTACGCGGCGATCTCCCGCTCGTTCTCGAAGCGCCGCTCCATCCGCTCCGCCGCCGCCGTCTCCGGGTGGAACACCAGGTCGAACTGCGGAGCCTCCTCGGCCGCGACCTCATCGCTCTCAACCGCCATGGCCTGTGTGCCGAACGGCGCCACCACCGCCGCCACGACGAGGCCCGCGACCGCGAGGCGGGCCGGGCGCGCGTACCCCTGCCTGTGCTCTGCCGAGCGCGGCTGTCGGCGCACCTGGGCGAGCAGCAGGCCGGCCAGCACGAACGCGAGCGGGATCGTCGCGATGTAGAAGCGCAGCCAGCCGAAGGTCGTCGCCGTCAGGTAGGCGAGTAGCTCGAAGCCGAGCACCGGCACGAGCAGCACCGATGGGGCGAGCAGCGCCAGCTGCCGGCGGCGTACGCCGATGACCAGCGAGACCACGACCAGGAGCGCGAGCAGCGGCTGGAGCGCGAGCAGCTGGACCGTGCTCGTCGCGACCCGGTCGAGCGAGAACGCCGCCTCGGCGTCCGCGCCCTGCTGGGCCACCTGGCTGGAGTTGCCGTACGCGGAGCTGAACTGGGCGAACGGCTCCCCCACGATCAGCCAGCTCAGCCCGGCCCAGAGGGCCACCACGAAGCCGACGGGCGCCGCGACGAGCAGCGTGTCCGTCAGCGCGGCCCGGCGGCGCGCCGACGCACTGCCCTCAGCGGTCAGGAACACGGTCACCGCCACGAGAGCGGATGCTGCGGCGGCCGAGACCGCCGCCTCGTAGCGGGCGAGGTAGCCGACCCCGAGCGCGAAGCCGACCGTGACCAGCGCCGGCCAGTGCCGCGTCCGCGACCAACGGAGCAACGCTCGCAGGGCCACGAGCTGCGCGAGCAGGAGGTAGGCCTCGCTCATGCCGTTGGCGCCGTAGTAGGCGATCATCGGCGTGAGGCCGAACGCGACGGCCAGCGCCAGCCGAGAGCCGCGCCGCAGGCCCGCGTCGCGCAGCAGTCCGGCGAGCACGGCCACGCACGCCGCCATGCACGCGGCGGACAGCAGGTTGCCGGCGAAGGCCTTGGTCGCGAGCTCGGGGAAGACCCCCTTGCAGAGCAGCAGCGGGATCGCCGCCAGCGACGGCAGGGGGTTCCACACGAAGCCCACCGCCGCAAGGTGCGGGTCCGCGCTGGACACCACGAGGCTGCCGTTGGCGACGCGGCTCATCGCGTCGAGCACGATGCTGTCGAAGTGCAGCACCAGCACGGCGCCGAGCCCGGCGTAGGCGGCGAAGAAGGCCGTCCAGAGCGCCAGCGGCTCGCGGCGGGACGGGCGGCCCGAGCGCGGCTCGGCAGACGGGGAGGGCTCGGCGCCCGGAGCAGGAGAGCGCCGGACCTCGAGGGTGTCGCGCCGCAGGACGGCAGGCCCGTCCTCGGCGGAGCGGGTCAGCGTCTCAGACATGCGCGGCCTTTCCGGTCGACGCGGCCTCCACGCCGCTGAGCCCGTGCGTGGTCTTCTCCCAGTAGGACGGCTGCAGCACCAGCTGGACCACGGCCTTGACCGCGGCGAGCGACATCATCACCCAGTACGCCGGGAAGGTCAGCGCGGCGAGCAGCAGGTCGTGCCGCTTGGCCGCCCGGGCGGACACGAGCCCGGCGTAGATCATCGCGAAGTTGCCTGCGACGAAGCACACCATCGCCGGGTAGTAGACGAAGCCCGGGAAGAGCGCGCCCACCGCGGCCGGCTCCGCGACGAACCAGACGATCGCGAGGTACCAGAACACCGGGTTGAGCGCCGCCAGAAGAGGAGTTCCGGCAACGAAAAGGGTGAACCCGAGGTAGCCCTTCAGGCCGACCGTGCGGATCAACCGCAGCGGGTGCCGGTTGTGCACGATCCAGGTCTGCAGATAGCCCTTGTACCAACGGCTGCGCTGCTTGACCCAGTTGACGAAGTCGGAGTTGGCCTCCTCCAGCGTCACCGACGCCAGGACCTCTGTCTTCAGCCCGGCCCGCGCGATGCGGAGCCCGAGGTCGGCATCCTCGGTGACGTTGTACGGGTCCCACCCGCCGAGCCCCTTGAGCGCCGCGGCCCGCAGGTGGTTGGAGGTGCCGCCCAGCGGGATCGGCGCCTTCAGCGCGACGAGCCCGGGCAGCAGGTGCTCGAACCACGTGACGTACTCGAGCGCGAACCAGCGGGTGATGAGGTTCTGCCCGCTGTTGAAGTAGCTCAGCCGGGCCTGCACGCAGACCACGTCGGCCGGCAGCCGCCTGAAGGCGACCGCCGCGCGCCGCAGCTGGAGCGGGTCGGGCTGGTCCTCGGCGTCATAGATCGTCACCAGCTCGCCGCCGGCCTGCAGCAGACCCCAGTTGCACGCATTCGGCTTCGTGCGTACGCCGCCGTCGGGCACGAGGAGGACGCGTACCTGCGCGGGAAGCGCGACCTCGGCGACTGCGGCGCGCGTGACGTCGTCGTCCTCCTCGAGCAGGAGCAGGACCTCGAGCTTGTGCTCGGGGTAGTCGATGCGGCCGAGGTTGCCCACCAGCTGGCCGATGACCTCCGGCTCGCGGTAGGCCGGCACCAGGACCGTGTAGGCCGGGAGCTCGTCGTCGGCGAGGGCGAGCGCCTCCGCGTCCGAGACCTGGACGGCACCGGCGGAGGACGTCCCGTGGCGTACGCACAGCAGGCGGTAGGCCACGGCCGCAAGATAAGCCAGCGTCGCAACGGCGACCAACGTGCGCGCTGCACCCATCGGACGCAGGGCGAGCGCGGTGACGAGAACGACCGTGAGGCCGACCAGCGCCCACCGCTGGCCGCGCGACAGCGTCCGCACCGCTGACTCGTCCTCCGTGAGGCCGAACGCGGTGATGCCCGGGGACGGCAGCCCGGCCCGGCGCTGGCCTGGGATCGAGACGCTCAGCGCAGGCTCCTTCGACGAGGCGGGAGGCCGGGACGGCGGGAGCATGCTCACCGGGGCACCTCCACCGTCGCAGCGGCCGGCGCCGCGGGCTGGTCCGGGGCGACCGCGATGACGGTCGCAGTGGCGATGCCGAACGCAGCGGCCGTCGCGACCGTAGGCCAGAGCCGGCCCTTGCCGAGAGCCGTCAGCGGGTGCCCGCCGCGATGCGACCGGGCCGCCGCCGAGAGCAGTGGCAGCGCCGACAGCCCGCCGGCCAGCAGGGCGGCAACCGCGACCTCTGCCGGGGTGTGCCGCGGGCCGGCCGCCTCCCAGACCGCCTGCCCGAGGGGTGAGGCGACGAGCCCACCGACGAGCAGCGGGAGCCACGCGCGCCACAGCGCCCGAACGCCGAAGAGCAGCGTGACCATCCCCGCGCTGAAGACCGGGAGCGCGCAGAGCGCGCCGGCGCCTGCGGTCGCAGCCCCCCAGTGCCACCCCATGAGCACCGCCGACCCGAGGAACACGGCCGTGACGATGAGGTCGAGCTGCAGGTCCTCGATCTCCGCCGCCCGCCGCACGCCGTGGCACACGAGGACCGCCGCGAGGGGCACCCAAGCGGCCGCGACGACCCAGCCGAGCGACCCCGACGGCAGGGCCAGCGCGGCCTGGGCGAAGGCGCCCACCGTCGCGGCGACGAGCACCATCGCGCGGACGAGCGGACGCGCCCAGAGCTGCCCGGCCCGCGACGGCGCCAGGTGCGCGGGGGCCGGGGCGCGGCCCGGAGCGGCGGTCGCGGCGGGGAAGACCCAGCGCGCGCTCACGACGTAGCGGAGCACGAAGACGATGCCGAGCATCAGCACGTTCGCCGGGCCGTAGTGCAGGCCCGCGCCGTCGACGAGCAGCGTGAGGACGAGCACCTGGAGCGGGATCAGGACGGTGTTGAGCGCCCAGAAGCGGCCGAACCGCTGCGCGGAGCGGCGCTCGGACCCGGTGAACACGAACCGGTCGACGAGCACGAAGTTCCACACGATCGCCACCTGCGTCGCGATCGCGCTCGCCACCTGGTAGCGCAGGTCGGGCACGGCCACCGTGAGCGCGGTCAGCGCGAGCGTGTTGACCACGATCCCGCTGAGCCCGACGGCCAGGAAGCCGCCCACCTGCTTGAGGCCGCCCGCGAGCACCGTGACGGCGGCGAGGCGCAGGAGCACGAGCTGCCACAGGAAGCGCAGCCCCTCGCGGACCGAGGCCTTGCTCTCGCCCGCCTGCCGCGCCTCGAAGGTGAAGGGGACTTCGCTGATGCGCAGCCCAGGAGTGCGGAGTACCAGCTCCAGCAGGATCTTGTAGCCGCGCGGGCGCAACCGGTCCAGGTCCACGGCGGCGCGGCGGACGGCGAAGAAGCCGCTCATCGGGTCGCTCACCGGCTGCAGGCGTCGCGGGAACATCCCCGACGCGACGCGCGTCGACATGCCCGAGACCAGCGCGCGGCCCGCTCCCGCCAGCCCGTCGGCGCTGCCGTCGCCGGAGTAGCGGCTCGCCACGACCACGTCGGTGCCGTCAGCCGCCTGCAGCAGCAGCGGAAGCACCTCCGGCGGGTGCTGCAGGTCGCCGTCCATCACGACCGCCCACTCGGCCCGGGCCGTACGCAGGCCGGCGACGACGGCGCCGCTCAGCCCACCGCGCCGCTCCCCCTCCGGACGGTGCACCAGGCGCACGTCCAGGTCGTCCCGTCGGCCCTGCTCCAGGATGCGAGCGGGCGTCTCGTCGTCGCTGTCGTCGACGAAGACGACCTCGACGCCAAGCCCGGCCAGCACCGCGGACAGTCGGTCCAGCAGCGGCACCACGTTGGCGCCCTCGTTGCGCGTCGGGACCACGACGGAGACCTGCGGCACCGGGGCCAGCGAGGCCACGCCGTCGTGACGGCCGCAGTCGCGCAAGCGCTCGAGGCCGGCCAGGTCGAGGACCCGGCCACCGTCCCCCGCCGGCGACACACCGGGCTCGGCGGCCTCCCGGCCGCAGGTGCAGCCCTCGAGCGCGGCGCCGGTCACGTGCTACCCCCTGCTCGGGCGGGCGTGCCGTGGCACGCTCCGCCCACGTCGGATCTCGGGTCGAGCCGGGCCGGAACGGCCTCAGCTGCTCGCCCCTGCGACGCTGCTGGCGAGACGCTCCGCATCGGCGGGCGTGTGCCCAACGTAATCAATCGCGGCCGCAGCCACTAGCGGATCAACGATTACGTAACGCAGACGTACCAACGAGCGCACCGACCACCTACGCTGCGTGACCAACATGGGACCCGCTGGTCATCCACGTGCGGGCCGAGGCCGACATTGCTGGTGAAGACCGACGTACACCCCAAGGAGCACAACGGAGTCAGTGGGCCGACGGCCAGCGTCAGTAGGCGCCCTTGGCGCCGAGGACGGTCCGCACCGTGCGCCACAGGATCTGCAGGTCGGCCGTCATCGACCAGTTCTCGACGTAGTAGAGGTCGAGCCGGACCGCGTCCTCCCACGACAGGTCCGAGCGCCCGCTGACCTGCCACAGTCCCGTGATGCCGGGCTTGACGAGCAGCCGGCGATGCACGTGGTCGTGGTAGAGGTCCACCTCGCGCTGGATCGGCGGCCGAGGGCCGACGAGGCTCATGTCGCCGCACAGCACGTTGACCAGCTGCGGCAGCTCGTCGAGGGAGTAGCGGCGCAGGTGCTTGCCGACCGAGGTGACGCGCGGGTCGTTCTTGAGCTTGAAGAGCACGTTGTTGCTGTCGCTCTTGGCGAGCAGCGCGTCCAGCCGCTGCTCCGCGTCGACGTGCATGGAGCGGAACTTCAGCATCACGAAGGGCTCGCCGCGCACGCCCACCCGCTCCTGGCGGAAGAGCACCGGGCCGGGCGAGGTGAGGCGCACGAGCACGGCGATGACCGCGATGACCGGGGAGAGGACGATCAGGGCCGCCGCCGCCACGACCATGTCGAACACCCGCTTGCCGACGCGCGCGGCGCCTTCGTACTGCGGCTCCTCCACGTGCAGCAGCGGCAGCCCGGCGACCGGCCGGGTGTGCACCCGAGGGCCGGCGACGTCCGTCAGACCTGGCGCGACCGCGAGCGAGATGCCCGACCCCTCCAGGGCCCAGGCCAAGCGGCGCAGCTCCTGCGTACCGAAGGCCTCCGACGTGGTCACCGCGACGGCGTCGGCGCGTACGGCCGCGGCGAGCGCAGCGGCCCGCTCCGGGGGCCCCACGACGGGCACGTCCGTGCCGGGCAGCTGCTCCCCCGCCGCCAGCCCGGGCACGCAGGCGCCGACGACGCGGTAGCCGGCGAGCGGGTGGCGGGCCAGCGCGCTGGTGAGGTCGGCGGAGGTGCCAGCACCGCCCACCACGAGCACCCGCGAGGTGTAGCCACCCGCGCGGCGGCGGGCGTAGAGCCAGTGCCGCCAGCCGTAGCGGGAGAGCAGGAGCAGCAGCGTCCCGATCGGGAAGGCCACCGCGACGTACGTGCGCGCGATGTCGAGCCGGAAGAGGAACGCGCCGATCGCGACGAGGCCGAACAGCCGCCAGGAGGCGTTGAGGACGCGCTTGTACTCGTCCGCCCCGGTGCCGACCACCTTGAGGTCGCGGGTGTCGTGCAGGGTCAGCGACCCGAGCCAGGCGACGCCGATCAGGACCGACAGCTCCACATAGCCAAGTGCGGAACCGCCCGTCACCGGCCCGTCGTCGAGGCCGAAGCGGTAGGCGTGGGCGGACGCCACGGCCAGGACGACCACGGCCAGGTCCGTGAGCACCAGGCGGCGGCCGTAGCGGCCGAGCCACGCCCCCGGGCTCGTGACCCCGGACAGGCTCGGCGGCTGGTCCGGCGCCTCGCCCAGGGCCGGTGGCAACGTCCGAGCCCTGGGGATCGACGCGCTCTCCCGTGCCTCGCTGATGGACATGCAACCCCTGTCTGACCGGCGTACTGGCGTCTTGCGAGGAGCGTCACGAACACTAGGCAGCCGAGTGTGTCGATTCGGGCCCAGTCGTGTTAATTGAGACGGCGCGAAGGTGAACACCTGGCGACGGACCACGATCCTCGTCAGGAGCGACAATAACGCGGTCTCGAAATTGCTTTACGCAGCCGGCCGGGCACGGTTAGTCACAACGGTGGCCGGACAACGCCTACAGCACTGCGCGCAGATGGGCCGCCACGTCGGCCCACATCTGCTCCGTGCCGTAGCGCTCGACGGCCAGCCGTCGGCCCGCCGCGCCCATCTCCTCCCGCCGGGCGGGGTCGTGCAGCAGCTCGCGCACGGCCGCCGCCAGCTCAGCCGCGTCGACGGGCGGCACCGGCAGGGCCGCCGCCGGGTCGAGATAGCCGCGCAGCGCAGGCGTGTCCGTCGCGACGACCGCGGCTCCCGACGACATCGCCTCGAGCAGCACGCTCTGGCCGGTGGGATAGGCCAACGGGTACGTCGGGACCACCACCAGCGCGGCCTCGCGCAGGACCCGCCGATAGTCCGCGCCGACCGCGGTGCGGACCTCGACGTTCGGCGGGACCGGAAGGCTGCCGAGCCGGTCGGGCCAGGTGAGCAACAGGTAGCGCACTTCCGGTGTGTCCGCGGCCGCGGTGAGGAACGTCTCCCAGTCGCGGCCGACGTCGCCCCCGACGGCGGCCACGTAGTCCTGACGGGGCGCGCTCGCCGGCACGAAGAAGTCCGTGTCGATGCCGTAGCGCAGGACGGCGATGCGCGACGTCGACAGGCCGAGCCGCTGCCGGATCAACGGCACCTGGTTCTCCGAGAACACCGTGAGGCCGGCTGCGTTGCCCGCCAGCCTCCGCCAGCGCTCCGTCGCCGACCGGTCGTCGAGCAGCAGGCGCTGGCCCAGCCAGCACGTCATGACGACCAGCGGCGGCAGCCGCCTGCCCAGTGGAGAGGCCCACGGCCAAGCCATGTCCTCGAAGATCGCCAGCGCGGCGTCCGCGTCACGGTAGGCGAGCGCCGTCGACACGGGGTGCAGCAGCTGCACGCTGGAGCGGGAACCGGCCAACGAAGTGGCCTTCCGTAGTCCGCGCGCCACCAGGCCGTGGCTCCACGGAGAATGCTGGAGCTCCCAGCCCTGGTGGGACAGCGCGTCGATGCCGTAGGGCAGCGAGCTGTTCGTGTCGCCCGTGGCGTGCCTGGAGCGCCATTCCTCCCAGTTGTTGCGCTCGAGGACCGACAGCCGCCGCACCCTGATCCTCCTTGCCGACGTCCGTCGAGGCGGGTGCATCTTCCACCGCTTCGCCGCCGGTGGCAATGACGCAGATCACGATCGGTTCTCCGCCGGTGTGCGGCGTACCTAAGCTGGGCTCGTCAGCCCAGCGCCATCCGAGATCAGGAGCAACGTGTCGGCCTCCCGGAACGCGCTCCCCGACGACCCGGCCACGCGGGACGGCACGGCGACAGCGGAGGACACCGCGGCCGCCGAGACGGTGGAGCCGGCGCTGGCGCCGCCGCGGCGACCACTGCTGGGCATCGTCGCGCGAGGCGGGTCGTGGAACGCGCTCGGGCAGCTGCTGCCCGTCGTGGTCAACATCGTGCTCACGCCGTACGTCATCCACGACCTCGGCGTCGAGCGCTTCGGGCTGTGGGCGCTCCTGCTGTCGGTCACGATGCTGCTCGCGTCCTTCGACGGCGGCATCGCGCCGTCTGCGCAGCGCTACTTCTCCATCTACGCCGGCCGTGACGACAGCGACGCCACGACGCGGCTGTTCACGAGCCTGTTCGTGCTGCTCGTGTCCGTCGGCAGCGTCCTCTTCCTCGCGCTGCTGCTCCTCGGGCCGCAGCTCCTGGAGCTGCTCGACGTGCCCGCCGAGCTGCACGACGAGGGCGCGTTCGTCGCGCGGATGATGTCGCTCGTCGTGGTGTTCGGCCTCCTGCGCCAGCTGTTCTCGGCGGTCCTCACCTCCCACGGCCGGTTCGCGACGCCGAGCCTCGCCAACGTCGCGGGGTACGTCGCGTACGCCTGCGGAGCCGTCGTCACCATCACCGCCGGCTTCGGGCTGCGCGGCCTGGTCTGCGGGCTGGTCGCCCAGAACGCGCTCAGCACCCTGCTGCTCGTCCCGGGCGCGATGCGCAGCCTCAGCCGCAGCGGCGTCGCCCTGCTCCCCCGGTCCGAGCTCTGGGACTACCTGAAGTACGCCTCACGTGTCCAGGTCGTCGGCCTGATCGGCATCATCAACACCCAGGCCGACGCGCTCATCACCGCGGCCTTCCTCTCGGTGCGGCACGTAGGCCTGCTCAGCGCCGGCGCGAACTTCGGCAACCAGCTGCGCTACGTGCCCGTCAACGCGCTGGTGCCCATCGCGACGCTGCTCGGCCAGGCGTACGGGGAGAAGGGCGAGGTCGAGTCGCACGAGGACTTCCGGCGGCTGCAGCGGCTGTGGGTCATCGGCTCCACGGGCTGGAGCGTCGTCGCCCTGGTCGCGGTCTACTTCGGCGTCAGCGCCTGGCTCGGCGAGGGCTACCAGACCTCCGCCGTCGTCGCGACGATCGTCGTCGCCGGGCACGGGGTGAACCTCTGGACCGGCGTCACCACGCTGTGGCTCGGCATCATCGGCCGGCCGGAGCTGGAGGTGCGCTATGCGGTCATCTCCGTCACGCTGAACGTCCTGCTGACGCTCGCGCTGGTCGTGCCGGCCGGTGTCGTCGGCGTCGTCACGGCGACCGCGGTCGGACAGGCCCTCAGCAGCCTCTACCTGTTGCGCATCGTCCGCCGCAATCTCGACCACCCCGTGCGCAGCTTCCTGCGCGACATCCCGGTCCTGCCCGCGCTCGCCGCCGCGCTCACCGGCCTCGCCCTGGAGCTTGCAGTCCGCCCGGTGACGCCGACAGGGCCGCTCGGGCTGGTCGTCTGCGGGGTCGCTGCCGCCCCGGCGTTCGTCGTGTACGCCCTGCTCGCCGTGGGCCCGCGGACCGCGCTCGCGATGGTGCGCAGCCGGGGGCGCGCGGCCGCGTAGCCGCGTAGCCGCGGCGCTAGACCGAGGCGGCCCGGGCGCGTCGCCACCGCTGGGCGCGCAGCATCCGCCGCCACGCCCGCGCGCGTAGCTGCTGGAGCACGCCCGGCCGGCGCCACTTCAGCCGGTAGGTGATCGAGCTGATCTCCAGGTTCAGCCCGTCCCCGAACGGCGAGGCGACGTTGTTGCTGTGGAAGACGTCGAGGTCCGTGACGACGACCCGCCAGCCGCGTGCGCGCGCCTGCGCGCAGATGTCTGCGTCGTAGCCGTGGAAGCCGAGGTAGCGCTGCTCGTCGAACCGGAGCGAGTGCACCGCCTCGGCAGACAGCACGAGCAGCAGGCCGTCAACGGTGTCGACGTCGTGCAGGCCGCGCCCGTGGTCGAGCACGCCGTGCTGGTTGTCACGGACGTAGCCGAACCGCTCCCCCTCCCACCAGTTCATCTCCGGGTGGTTCCGGCCGCCGATGACCCCGACCACCGCCACGCCGGGGACGGACAGGGCGGCGCGCAGCTTGCGCTCGAGCTCCTCGTCCTCGATGACCGTGTCGTCGTGCAGGAGGACGAGCCCCTCCAGGCCGGGCACGCGGGCGGCCTCGTCCAGGATCGAGTTGTAGGCGACGTGGATCGAGCGCTGTCCCCGACGGACGAGGACGGCGCCGTCGGGGGCGGCCCGCCGGATGCCCGGCAGGGCCAGCCGCTCCAACTTGTCGCTCGGTCCGGCGCAGACGCCGTAGACGAACGTCATCGATCTCCTCCTGATCCGGCCGGCGTCGGGCGGCACATCCGGGCGGACGCTACCGACGCCGGATGTAGCGAACGTTAACGGCACAGGTCCCGCCGGTGGGCCCGCAGCCGCTCCGCCCGCTCACAGCAGCGGGGCCACGGCTTCGCGCACCGCCGCGACGGCTGCGTCGGGGGTGAAGCCGGCTTCGTACAACTGCTCGCCCCGGGCCACCAGCCCGGCCGCCCGCTGCTCATCCGTGCAGAGGTCGTGGCAGGCGACTGCGAACGTGGCGGCGTCGTCGCGGATGAGCAGATGCTCACCGTCACGCGCGCCGAGCCCCTCGCAGCCCAGGCTGGTGGACACCACGGGGACGCGGTGGGCGAAGGCCTCGAGGATCTTCAGCCGGGTGCCTCCCCCGAAGCGCATCGGCACCACGGCCACCGTCGCCCGCGCGAGCTCGGTGGCGACGTCGTCGACCGGTCCGACGAGGTCGAGCCCCGGCGCACCGCGCAGGTGCTCGATGGTCTGCGCGTCCCGCCCGACAAGCCGCAGCCGCGCGTCCGGCATCCGCCGGCGCAGCTCCGGCAGCACCTCACGCACGGCGTACTCGGCGGCGTCGACGTTCTGGTCGGTCTGGTAGTTCGCGATCATCGTCATTCGCGGCGGCCCGGACGGCGCCCTGCGGACGGCCGTGGGCCGCGGGTAGGTGTTGGGGACGACGTGGACCTTGCGGTCGTTCCCGAGCCGGGCCCGGTCCAGCGAGCTGCACACGATGACCGCGTCCGACCACCGCAGCACGTCGTCCTGGATCCGCTGCCACCACGGCAGCTCGATGCGCCGCTGCAACCGCTCGATCGACGACCCGCTGCCGCCGCGGGCGGCGAGGTAGGCCTTCCACTTCTCGGTCTCGACGTCGTCGCAGTCGACGACGTGGCGACGGGCGCGGACGTGCCCCTTGAGCGCCCACGCGTGGTCGAGCCCGCCGTACCACGCGAGGTCGTACTCCTCGGTCAGCCACGGCGAGAGCTGCTGCCCGACCACGTCCCAGCGCTGTGCGCCCACGTGCACCGGCACCCGCCGGGAGACGGACGCCAGCACCGCGCGCGGCCGCGGCAGCGTGGGCGGGCTCGCCCGCAGCCAGCGGCGGACGACGACGTCGGGCGGGACCGGCGGGGCCTGCGCCGACGAGCTGGAGAACAGCAGGGCGACGTCCACCTCCCCTAGACGCGAGAGGGCGCGCAGGACGCCGGCGCACCGCAGCCGCTTGCCGCCGTCCAGCGGCCAGGCGACGTCGGGAAGCGTCACCAGGATGCGGAGCGGCCGCTCACTCGCAGGCTTGCCTGTCAGCACTGAGCCTCTTTCCTCGCATCCGGATCCCGACGCCGACAGTCGTTGCGCGCCGTCGGGCTCAGCGGCGCAGCCCGGCCCCGAGCACTCGGGCGAGCGTACGCAACCTGACGCTCCCGCTCCGGCGAACGGCGGCAGCCGACGGCGCCGACGAGCGCATCGCCAGTATCTCGTCCTGCACCCGGCCCGGCCCGGCCGACGCGGCGAACGAGGCGAGCAGGAGCTCGGTCAGGTCCGCCCCGGCCGCGGACAGCCGCGCGGACAGCAGGTGCTCGAGGTAGATGCTGCGCATCTTGGCCCGCAGCTCCGGCCAGTTGGCCGCGGTCGGCGCAGCCGCGCGGTACCAGCGGTGGGCCGGGTCGGTGCTGAGGTCGGTCAGGTAGTCGAACACCTGCGCGGTCCACTCGGGGTCGACGCCGGTGATGTGCGGGCGCTGCCCGGGGCCGGGCAGCGCCGAGCCGACCATGCCTTCCCATTCGGTGGCCGAGACGAGGCTGACGCTTCCGCCCACGGCCTGCAGCAGGACGTCGGGAAGGAGCACGAATGTGGTCCGGATGTACCAGTCGCGCAGCTGGCCCGCGAGCCGCACCGGGCGCGGGAAGGGCTCCAGCCGACCGACCGCCAACGAATGCCGGACGGCGAGGTCGACCGCCCCGGCGGCGAAACGTTGGAAGTAGGAATCGTCGTAGCTGGCAAATCTGTCATTGAGCAGCAGCCACGCGTCCGCGACATTGCCGCACTGCCGCAAAAAGGCAATTCCCTCGTCGAACCCGGAGAACTCGCCGTTGTCGTTGCTGCCCCGAAGCGACGGCCCGGGGAACGCGACGCGCGTCCGCTCCGACAGTGCACCGCTGTTGTCCACGAGCACCGCCGCCACCGGCCTGCCGCGGGCTGCGGTGCCCAGCCAGCGGTCCAGGATGCGTACGCAGCGCGCGGTGCGTTCCTCGTCCCACCCGACGAGCACCACCCCGAGCGACGACGGAAGCCCCGTCCCTGCAGCCGATCTGCCGTGCGGCAGCGCCCGGAGCACCCGGTGCTCCACCGCGCCGGAGACCCGGCTGACGACGCTTCCTTCGAGTGGCTCCCCACGAGACGGCATCCGCACGCGGCCATCCTCGCCCATGCCGGCCGACGCGGTCACGCCACCGCCGGGACGTCATCTCGCGTTAACAGTCCGCGCGCCGCCGCGATAGGCCACGCGAATCTTCCGAAGACCACCGAAACGCGATCACCACTGTGGCAGACTGCCTGCGCGCCCGATCGGGCGCACCAGACCCGGTTCCGGCTGGCGCGTCATCGATGCTGCCGTGCGTTGCCTCGGGGGAGGCTCGGGCAAGCCTGTTCACCCTTCTGGCCTATTCAGCGGGAAGTGCAGTGACGGCGCCCTGCCATGTCCGCCGCCAACCCTAAAGTTGGCATTCTGCCGAGACGAACACATTGCCATGTCCATCCGTACCGTCCTCCCCCTGACGGCGGCTGCCCTCGTGCTGACAGCCGCCCCCGCCGACGCCGCCGACCGTCGCGCGTCCGCCACCCTGCAGAAGTCAGTCCGGACGGCAGCGGTGTCCGTGAGCACCATGGCCTTCGGCGCAGTGTCGCCGTCGAGCCCCAGCGTCACCTCCAGCGTCGCCCTGCCGGCCGGCAAGGTGGCCGTCAGCCTCTTCCTCAGTGGCAACTGCCCCACCGTCAAGGTGAAGATCGGCACCGGTGCCGCCGTCACCGGCGGCAATGGCGCCCAGATCTCGGGGGCCGCCGCGACCAGCCCGTTCCCGGTGCAGGTGACCGGCGACGGCTGCTCGGCCACGTACCGGCTCGGCATCACCGTGACCCCCGGGACCATTGCGCCGGAAGCAGCCCCCGCCATCGCCACCAACGTCAAGGACGTCACGGCGTACGGCGCCAAGGGCGACGGCGTGACGGACGACACCTCCGCCATCCGGCGCGCGCTCGACGCGCTCTCCCCCGGCGACGTCCTGCGCTTCCCGGCCGGGCGCACGTTCGTCCACCGCGACATCATCAAGATCCTGAAGCCGGGCGTGACGCTGTCCGGCTCGGCGACGCTGCTCGCCCCCGACCCGATGAAGTCCGACGTCGTGATCGAGGCGGACAACGTCACGGTCGAAGGCCTGAGCTTCGTCACGAAGAACGCCCGCGAGCGCAAGGCCGAGATCGACCAGATGGGCCTCACCGTCTGGAGCAACACCGGCACGGTCCTGCGCAAGGTGACCGTGAACGGGTCCGCGTCCGCCGGCATCTACGTCGTCGGCTCGCGGAAGTTCCGCATCGAGGACGCGGTCGTGCAGAACACGCTGTCCGACGGCATCCACGTGACCGGGGCCAGCAGTGACGGCACCGTCGTGCGGCCGACCGTGCGCAACACCGGCGACGACGGTGTGGCCGTCGTGAGCTACCGCAACGACGGCGCGCCCTGCCGCAACATCTCCGTCGTCTCCCCGCGCTTCTACGGCAACACGTGGGGCCGCGCGTTCGCGGTCGTCGGCGGCGAGGACATCACCTACACCGACGTCTACGCCGAGCGCTCCAACGCGGCGGCGATCTATGTGGCGGCCGAGGGCGTCTCCTCCTGGAACACCTTCGCCCCGAAGCGCGTGACGTTCACCGGCGGCACGCTCGTCAAGTCCAACGTCAACCCCGTGGTCGACCAGGGCGCGGTCCTCGTGCACTCCGGCCAGCCGGACCAGATCGAGGACGTCACCATCTCCGACATCGCGATCAAGGACACCCGCGCCGACGCGTCGCGCCAGGTGGGCGCGTACTCGGACTACGACCCCGCCCCGCGGCGGGTGCGCTTCAGCAACATCTCCATCACCGGCGGCGGGCTGCCCGTGTGGGTCAACCTGCCGAGCGCCAACTACGCGCTGGACGGCATCGTGTGGAACGGCTCCTCCCTCGCCGCTCACCGACAGGCCTGGTGACGCACACCACGGCACAAGCGGACGGCCCGGCGGCTCGCGCATCGCGGGCCGCCGGGCCGTCCGGCGTCGTGGGACGATCATGCGGGGCGTTCGGGAGCGAAAGGGTGCCCTTCGGCCTAGGCTGAGCCAGCCGGTCATGCCGACCGATCTCACCAGACCGATCGTGAAGACCGTCTGGCGGCCGCGATGCGAGGCCGGCAGATGGGAGGAGTTCGCTGTGCTCAACCGGCTGTGGCAGGGCCCTGCCGGACGACGGCTCCGGGGGTTGCTCCCTGCCATGGACCCTTGGGCCGAAGCCGCGCTCTGGCACGGGCTGCACGAGCTCGCGCCGCCGGCTGCACCGATCTCGCGCTCGGAGTTGCTGGGCGCCCAACGCCTGTCCCCGCTGCTCCTGCGCTACCTCGACGCCCACGGTGTCCCGACCGCCCCTGAGGTACGCCAGGCGCTGGAGATGAGCGCCTTCGGGTGGTCGACCTTCTCGACCCTCGCGAGCCGCAACGGGGCGCACGTCGTCCGCGAGCTGCAGCGCGTGGGCATCGACTGCGTCGTCTCCAAGGGCCCGAGCATCGCCGCGCACTACCCGGCACCGCAGCTGCGCCCCTACAGCGACCTCGACCTGCTGCTACCCGCGGACGCCTACACGCGAGCGCTGACGCACCTGCACGCCGCCGGCTTCGTCCCCACCGCCAACAGCGAGCAGCCGTGGTCCTTCTTCGACCGCAGGTGCCGCGAAGGCGTCAACCTGCACAAGCAAGGCGGGACGCACGTCGACCTGCACCACCGGGTGCCGCCGTGGATCTGGTCCGACGGGCTGGCCCCGGACAAGCTGATGGCGCGCAGCCGGTCCGTGGAGTCCCACGGGGAGGTGCTCCCGGCCCTCGGCGCCGAGGACAACCTGCTCGTCGCGGCACTGCACCTCGTCAGTGACCGCAACCTCGCCGGTGCGAACCTGCTCATCTGGCGGGACATCGCCCAGCTGGCCCGCGCCGCCGACCCTGCGACCGTCGTCGACCGGGCTCGCGAGGCCCGGCTGGACGGGTGGCTGCGCAACGTCCTGCTCGCCCTGCCGGAGCCCGTGCGGCCACACCCGCTGCTGGACGCGCTGTCGTCGTCCGCGCGGCCCCAGGAGATCCCGCACGCGGCGCGGCTCGCGACGCTGCTCTCGCCGGTGCCGTCGCGCCTGGGCGCCCGCGCGTACCAGGTGCTGCGGCTGCCGTTGCCGGCCGCGGCGCTGTGCCTCGCCGGCGCGGCGGTCCCGTCCCGGCCCTTCCTCGCCGCGACCTCCGACACGGACGCGTCGTACGCCCGGATGTGGGTCCGGCGCGCCTTCCGCGTCCGTCGAGACCTGAAGTCCCGTTCGGTCAGCTGAGGGCCTCAGGGGCGCGGCGCGGTGCCGCCGCGCGCCTCCGGGGACCAGGTCACCGCCGGCGTGCCGAAGACGTGGGCGCGGGCGACGATCGCCGCCAGCGCCGCGTAGCTGCCGTCGACAGTCTCGGCAGAAGCGGAAAGCACGAACTGTGGTGCTGTCATCCCGGCTGCCGTGGCGGCCATGGCCTGTGCGGCGTCCAGCAGGACGAGCGCGCTCGTCCAGCCGCAGGCCCTGCGCTCCCACAGCCGGTCGACCGGCCGCAGCCGCCGGCCGCCGGCGAAGAACCCGGTCCGGTGCGGCACATAGACCGTGGGCCGGTCACCGCGGGCGGCCAGCCTTCCCGCGGTCCCCGCCCCCGCGCCGTGCAGGACGAGGACCTCGGGGTCGACGCCCGACAGCAGCGGGCGCAGCGACGCAACAGCCGCGGGCACCGCGCGCGGCGTGTCGAGGACGGGCCACTCGTGCCAGCCGTCCGCCGGCCCGGCGGGCGTGGGCGAGGCGACGGAGACGTCCCAGCCGCCCGCCTGCTGGTGCCGTGCGACGGCGTCGACGAACTCCCGCAGCTGGGGGTCGGCCGTGCCCACCACGTGAAGCACCCGCAGCCGGGCAGAGTACGGCGGGCAACCGGTCACCCCGACGATGCCGTTGCTCGTGCCGGGGCTCGTGTGGGGGCTCATGCGCGCACCGCCGCCACGGTCTCGGCCGCCACCTCGGCCCACGTCCGCGCCGGCGGCAGGGCGGGTCGCGCGGCGCCTCCGGTGAGGTGGTCGTTCAGGGCGCGCTCCCATCCCTCGACGTCCAGGCTGCTGAGGTGCGTGCCCCCGGCACCGCTCACCTCGCACAGCGCGGGGTCCTCCGACGTGAGCAGCGGAGTGCCCAACGCGACCGCCTCGGTGGCAGGCAGCCCGAACCCCTCGAGCAGGCTCGGCAGCGCGACGACGGCCGCGTGCTCGTAGGCCCAGCGCAGCGCACCGTCATCCACGTGCCCCAGCAGGCGTACGGCCCCGGCCTCCTGCAGCGCGGCCATCTGCGAGCCGTAGCCGGAGGTGCCCCAGCCGGACGGGCCGAGGATCGCCAGCACGGCGTCGGGGTGGCGGCGGCGGACGCCGGCCCAGGCCTGGGTCAGCAGCGCGAGGTTCTTGCGTGGCGACGGGTCGCCGACGACGAGGACGAACCGCCCGGGCACCAGGCCCTCTACCGGCGTCGGCGCCGCCCGGAGCATGGCCTGCGACGGCGCGAGCGGCACGACCCGGACGCGGTCTGCGACCTCGGGCAGGTAGGCGCAGAGCCGGTCGCGGGTGGCGGCCGAGACCGACACGAGGACGTCGGAGCTGCGGATCGAAGCGAAGTACGGGCCGCGGATCAGCGTGCGCTTCGCCCGCCGGAAGTCGGCGGGCCGGTCCATCGGCATCATGTCGTGGACCGTCAACAGCCGCCGCGCGCCGGCCGAGCGCCGGGGCAGCAGGTGCTTGGTCCCGTGCACCACGTCGAACCCCGCCTGCAGCACGAGCCGGTCGAGCAGCTCGCGCTCGACCACGGACATCGCCACCGTGGGCAGCGCCGGGAGCGCGTGGGCACGCCCCGCGCCCAGGAAGGACTCGAAAAACCCCGTGGACGGCTTGGCGCAGACGACGTGCAGCTCGACGTCGTCGCGCTCGGCGAGCGCCCGGGCGAGCTCGACCACGTAGCGGAACATCCCGCCGCCCGCCCCGGAGGGTGGGATGTGCGAAGCCAACATCAGCCAACGGAGCGGTCTCACGCCAGTGCCTCTCTCGGTGCCCCGTGGAGCGCTGCGGACGCGCGCCGTTCGCGCTGCCTTCGGCCTCTCGACCTGCTGAGCACGAGGACGACGGCCGCGGCGAGGAACGCCGGGAGCACGCGGCCCTGCGTCCAGTAGACGTAGCGCGGCAGGTCGAGCAGCCCGGTCAGGAGCACGGGGTAGACGAGCAGGCCGCTGAGCCGCCCGGCCAGGAAGGCGACATAGGCGAGGCCGAGCAGGCTTCCCACGAGCAGGAAGTAGACCAGCCCGCCGGTGTGCCCGAAGTCGACGAACGCTGCCGCGAGCCCACCGGGGTTGTTGAACTCCGGGTTGGCCTGCTGCGCCAGCGCGGTCTGGAACACCGCTGAGGCGTCCTGCCCGGACAGCCGGGTGTAGGCGTGGGCCTGCTCGACCCCGGGTGCCGACCAGAGGGCGATCAGGTTGTCGTACGGGAGGCGGCCGGGGAAGGGCGCCGCGTCCAGCGAGAGCTGCCCGTTGTTGTAGGACGTGGCGTAGTAGCCGCTGAACCGGTCGGTGATGAACGTCGAGAACGACGAGTAGCCGTGCGTCGAGTAGAACCGCCAGCTGCGTAGCCGCTCGGACGCCGCGAACAGGCCGACGACCGCCGGCGCGAAGACCAGTGGCGCAGTCAGCACCAGGCCGCGGGTGAGGCGCGAGCCGCGGGTGTAGAGCGCCGTCGCCGCGACGGCGCCCGCGGGAAGGGCGAGCTCGAGGAGCGCGAGCCGCTCGCTGAGGGCGAAGGCCCGCAGTGTCGCCAGCGCGATGACGACGGCGAGTCGGGGGCGGACACCGCGTGCACCACCGGCGGCCAGCAGCAGGCAGGCGACGACCACCTGCAGGATCCCGAGCTGGGTGAAGGTCGTGACCCCGGCGATCGGGCTGAAGGCGCGTTTGAGGTCGTCGGACGAGCCCGAGCCGAACAGGCTCTGGATCGCGAAGGCAGGGGTCACCCCCCGGGAGACACCGGCCAGCAGCAGGCCCGCGTAGCCGAGCATCGTGCCGGCGAAGAGCACCCGCTCCGCGCGGACCAGCAGGCGGCGAGCCCCCGGCTGCAGCGCCGGCCACGGCCCGGGCAGCACCTGCCGGCGGGCCATCGCCAGCGGCCAGAGGCTGCCGGCCACCAGCAGCAGGATCGCCACGAGCAGCAGCAGGACGGTGGAGTCGGTCAGCAGCTTCGGGACCCGCCAGGCCAGACGGTAGCGGGTGTCGTCGGCGGCCCAGGCGAGGTACAGCGAGCCGGGCAGCACGAGCAGGGCCGCGCCGGTGGGCGCGAGCCACCAGACGAGCCCGCGGCGCGTGCTCGGGGAGGACGCCACGCTCACCGCCGCGGAGCAGGCGACCGGACGCCGGCGAGCATCCCGCGGACGTAGGCCAGATCGGAGCGCCCGAGGTCCGGGCGGCCGCGCAGGGTACGCACCGCCCCACCGGCGAGCTTCCGGGCGGCGAGGTAGCCGAAGACCGGCGGGGAGAGCCTGTGCAGCCGCCACAGCCGGCCCAGCCCGGCGCCGTACCCCGCCATCTTCTCGGCGAACAGGGGGTCGGGCTCGTCACGCGGCTCGTCCTGCAGCACCGTGAGCCGGGGGTCGTACGCGACCTCCAGCCCCAGCGCGAGGATCCGCAGCACCAGGTCGGTCTCCTCGCCCGAGCGCCAGGGCCCAGCCGAGCCGGCCCCCAGGGTCTCGTCGAACCCGCCCGCGCGGTCGACCGCGGAACGGCGCAGGAAGAGGGTGCTCGAGATCATCGTGTGGAAGAAGTTGCGCCCGGTCACCGCGCCCGGCTCCCGGTGCCAGCGCAGCATCGAGTCCCGACCGTCCTCGGTCGCCTGCCGCGCGGACAGCCCGGCCAGGCCCGGCTCCGCCCGAAGGCGCTGCAGGGCCGAGGCTAGGACCGTAGCGGGATACCAGCAGTCGTCATCAGGGAAGGCGACCACCTGGCCTGTGGCTCGTGCGAGCCCCACGTTGCGCCCGACCGACAGGCCCCTGCCGGACGTGGTGCCGGTCCACGCGACGCGAGGCGGGGCGGCCTCGAGCATGCGCAGGCAGGAACGGTCATCGCTCTGGTCGACGACGACGAGCTCGACCTCGGACGCCGCTGTCGAGACCTCGACGCTGCGGACCAGGCGGGCCAGCTCCGCCGGACGCCCCACAGTGCTGACGACGAGGGAGAGGGCGAGGTCGCTCACCGGTGCTTGCCCAGCGCGATGCGACGCGCACCGGCCGAGCCGACCACGACGACCCCGGCGGGGTCGACGCCGGACGCCGTGAGGTCCTCGATGCCTCGCTCCAGGACGTCGACGCGCGTCCGGCCCGCGAGGGCCACGAGCGCGACGGCCGGGGCCAGCGCGGCGAGCCGGTGGACGAGCACGGAGCGGTCCGCGGACGGCGCGTCGACGACCACGGACAGGTCCGCGTCCCGCAGCGTCTGCAGCAGCGGCCCGGCGACGTTGTCCTCGGCCAGGTCGACCGCCCGTGGGCCCGGCTTGCCCGCCGGCAGGAGGAACAGGCCCGACACGCCCGTCGGCTGCAGGATCTCCGCCGCGGGAGGCAGCGCCCCCTGGCCCAACTTGAGATCGGCCAGGCCGTAGGCGTCGTCGGTGAGGTTGAACCAGCGCCCGATGCGCCGCTCGTAGACGTCCGCGGCGCACACCAGCACCGTCGGGCCCTGCCGCGCGAGCGCGACCGCGATGTCCAGGGCGGCCGAGGACGCGGCCGCCGAAGCGCCGGCCTCGAGCGCCTGGACCACGGCGACCGGGGCCACGCGCCCGCGTACGGGAAGCAGTCGGCCGGCCACCTGCCGGGCAGCGGACTCCACCGGGTCGCCCGCGGGCCGGTCGCGGAGCGCGGCCAGGTCGACGGCCTCGCTTCCGGACGTGGGCAGGGCGCCGAGCGCCCGGACGTTCAGCGCCTCGAGGTCCTCCGCGTCGTCCACCCGCCAGACGCGGCGGCGGACGAGCACCAGTGCGAGCCCCACGACGGCCCCCAGGAGGCCGCCGAGCGCCGCCCCGCGGGCAGGCGACGCGCTGTCCTGCGCCACCAGCGCCGCAGCGCCGTCCACCAGCTGGGTCTGCGGGCTGCTGGCCGCCACCCGGGCCTGCGCCAGGCTGGCGAGCAGGGCGTCGTACTGCGCCTGCAGGCTTGCCCGCTCGAGCCGGACGTCGTCGCTCCCGCCGGACGCCGGCAGGGCGGCCAGCCGCCCGGACACGTCGGAGAACTCCTGCTGCAGGGAGGTCAGCCGCTCCTGGACTCCCTGGCGGACGTGCTCCTCCACCGCCCGTGCGCCGGCCGTGGCCGCCCCCTCCGCCGCGTCCCGCGACGGCGCCGTCGCCTGCACCTCGAGCAGGTCGGTCAGCCCGACCTGGCGCGCGCTGAGCGCGACGTCGGCTGCGTCCGGCACCGCGGCCGCGAGCGCCTGGGCGCCCGCCGGGCCGGTCAGGTAGAGCAGCTCGGCCTGGATCAGCCGGTCGGTCTGGTCCGGGGACGACAGGCTCTGGGCGGGTGCCATGTCGATGCGCGTCGAGGCCGTCCACGTGTCGGCCTGGGCGAGCTGCAGCAGGACGCCTGCGACGGCGCCGAGCACGGCGGCGCCGAGGACGACCGGCCATTGGCGCAGGGCCCTCCGGTCGAGCAAGGGCCGGGAGGGCGGGGCCGCGCCTGCCGTGGTCGTCGTCATCTCGTGCCTTTCCCGATGTTCTCCTGCGGGCCGGCCAGCCGGCGCCTACCGCGCGAGCATTCTGTCCAGCGCGGTCGCCCGACAGGTGCAGAAGCCGCCACTCCCCGCGTCGCGCCGACCGTCCCCTCCGTCGGTCGCCGGGACGTCGAGCGGCCCGCGGCCGCTATCGCTGCCCCCGCACACTCGCGGACCTATCCCGCTCGCGCAGGTCGATGACGGCAGGAGCGACGGCACGGCCGTTGGCCCGCAGGTACGCCTCGTCCGCCACCTGGGCGGTGCGCGCCAGCGCCCTCTCCAGCGAGAAGTGCTCCTGCACCCGCCGACGCCCGCGCCGGCCCTCCGCGTCGGCCATCACGCGCGCCCCCAGCCGGTCGGCCACGGCCTCGGCCAGCCGGGCGACCACCGCGGCCTCGTCGTCCAGTGGCACGACGGCTCCGCCCGCGGCGGCGCCCGTGCCGAGGATCTCGGCCATGCCGCCGGTGTCCGTCGCGACGACGCTCCGGCCGGTGGCCGCGGCCTCCAGCGTGGCGAGGGCCATCCCCTCCCACCGGGACGGGAAGACGACGACGTCCGCGGCGGTCATCCAGGCGCGTACGCCCGCAGCGTCCTGCCGTTCGGCGACCAGGGTCGCCCCGGGCACGCTGCTCGTCAGCTCGGCGAAGCGCTCACGCTCCTGCCCGTCGCCGACCACGTAGAGCAGGGCGTCGGGTACCCGGGCACGGACCGCGGCCCAGGCCGAGATCAGCTGGTCCTGGCCCTTCTGCCGCACCAGCCGGGCCACGCACACCGCGATGGGCGCGGTGGCCGGGACCTCGAGCGCGGCGCGGGCGCCCGCCCGCGCGGCCCCGTCGGCGTACGGCCACTCCTCGGAGTCGACGCCGTTGGCGATGACCTCGAGCCGGTCGCTGCTGATGCCGCTCGCAAGCCCAACCTGGCGTTCGTGCTCACTGACGCAGACCACACGGTGCGCCCAGCGAGCGGCCACGCGCTCCCAGCCGGCGGCGGCCGACGCCATCGGCCCGGTGATGGCCTGGAAGGACCAGGCGTGCGGCTGGAAGATCGTGGCCGTCCTCCCCCGCACCGCGAGCCGACCGGCCAGCCCGGCCTTGCTGCTGTGCAGGTGGAGCACGTCCGGGCGAACCCGCTCGATGACCCGGGCCAGCCGGCGAACCTCCACGACGGACGCCGGGCCCGGCGAGCGCGACGCGCGCCAGTCGTGGTGCGTGCATCCCAGCCGGTGCACGTCCTGCCGGAAGGACCCGACGACCGGAGAGGCGACGTGGACGTCCCAGCCCCTGGCCGTCTGATCGCGGGCGAGCAGGCTCACCCACCGGGCGACACCGCCCTCCGCGACGGGCTGACTGACGTGCAGAACCCTCATTGCGCCTGCCCCTTCCGTGGCTCCGACGGTTCGCGCGCGACCGTCGGAGCGCGTTGACGCCCCCTCGTCACCCCGGTTCAGCGGCGGTGCCGTCACCGTCGGCGCACTGCCTGCCGTAGCGGCACGAGTGCGGTCGAAGCCGCCAATTCCCCACCGGCGGGAAATCCCTCTCGCTTTGGCGCACACCCCAGCTTGTCCGACCGCGGCCAATCTACGTGCCTTGCCACACCATGCGGAATAGACAGTGCGTCAGGACCCAGCGACACCGAGTGACCTCTTTCCACCACTCGAGGAGTGGGTTTCGCGTGCGTTCGCCCTGCCCCTGCGCGACGACGGCACGGCGGGCATCCAGGCTGGCACCGTCGACCTCCGTATATCACTCTCCGTCGCGACATGGTCACCGAAGCTGCACGGCCTTGGTTGTGCACTCCGGGACGGCACCTTGCCCGGTCCTCGCGCACATGGCCATCCCGGGACAGGCCGCAGCGCCGAGGGTTCACGCAGACTTAATCCGGAGGGGTCGACGGACACGGCCGGAGCGTGACGGACGCCACTCCGGCACCGGGCCGCCCCACCCGTCGGGCGCCGCGGAGAGTCACTCGCGGGCACGCTCACACGGTTGGCAGGGCGACATCGGCCCCCTGGTCGGGGACGACCGCAGGCGCACCCCTCCGACCGCTTACTGAGAGTTGCCTGAGCGTCAGCAGACACCCGAAACACGTCCGTTACACACACTCGGGACCGTGTTGGACCCCGCCCGTGGTCACTTTGGGTGACTCACCCGAAGGCACCTGGCAAGCGCATGAACAGTCCGTAACATCGTTCTCGGTTGCCGGAGGGGACCGTAGGGTCTTCCTCGACTCCGACGAACACGACGCCGACCCCAGGGGGTGCGTTCCATTGCTGGACGCTGTCCAGACGACGCTCGCGGAGGTCCTCCACGACCTCGGGCAGGGCTCCTGGAAAGAGGTCCTGCCCGTCGGGGTCGCCGGCCTCGTGGTCTGGTCGCTCTGGATCTACCGCTTCGTGCTGTCGCGGCGAGCGCACCCCGTGGTGAACGACTACCGCACCACCACCTCCGTGGTCGTCCCGTCCTACCGCGAGGACCCCGAGACGCTGCTGCGCTGCCTGCGCTCCTGGCTCGCCCAGGACCCCACCGAGGTCCTGGTCGTCGTGGACGTCGCCGACGCCGCCTGCATGGAGGCGCTGGCCACCGTCGAGGACCCCCGGCTGCGCGTCATCCGCTTCGCCCACCACGGCAAGCGCTCGGCGCTCGGCGTCGGCATCCGCGCCGCCAAGGGCGAGCTGCTCATCCTCTGCGACTCGGACACCTCGTGGCGCCCGGGCCTGCTCGAGGCCGTGCAGATGCCGTTCGTCGACCCGAAGGTCGGCGCGGTCAGCACGCAG
The DNA here is from genome assembly GCF_011250635.1 of Motilibacter deserti. GTDB lineage: Bacteria > Actinomycetota > Actinomycetes > Motilibacterales > Motilibacteraceae > Motilibacter_A > Motilibacter_A deserti. The sequence continues at coordinate 297,494 of NZ_JAANNP010000002.1, read as the reverse complement.
CAGAACGTCTACCAGCGCACGACCAGCATCTGGCGGCGGGTCGCCGACTGGCTGGTCAACCTGCGCTACCTGGACTACGTCCCGGCCATGGGCCGGGCGGGAGCGGTGGCCTGCGTGTCGGGGCGCACCGCGGTCTACCGGCGCGCGGCCGTCCTGCCGGTCCTGCAGCACCTCGAGCACGAGTTCTTCCTCGGCAAGCGGTGCGTGTCCGGTGACGACGGCCGGCTCACCTGGCTGGTCCTCGCGTCCGGGTTCAAGACCGTCCACCAGAGCAGCGCCAAGGCCCTGTCGATGTTCCCCGACACGTTCCGCGCCTTCGCCAAGCAGCGCATCCGGTGGAGCCGCAACTCCTACCGCACCTACCTCACCGCGCTGTGGAAGGGCTGGCTCTGGCGAGTCCCCTTCATCACGAAGGTCACCGTCCTGCAGATCCTGCTCACGCCGCTGACCATGGGCCTGACGATCACCTACCTGCTCTTCTCCCGTCTGGACTTCAGCTCGGGCGTCGGCATGGGCATCCTGCTGGCCGCCGCCTGGCTGCTCGTCGGCCGCGGCATCCGGGGCGCCGCGCACCTGCGCCGCCACCCGCAGGAGCTCCTCCTGCTCCCGGTCGTCGCGGTGGTCGTCGTGCTCATCGCCCTGCCGATCAAGCTCTACGCGTTCGTGACCATGAACAAGCAGGGCTGGCTGACCCGGTCGGCCGACTCCGTGGGCGCCGAGGCCCAGGGCTCGTCGACCCTCGCCCCCGAGCCGGCCTGAACCTCGCGCGCCCACATGGCGTACTTCCCGGCGAACCCCCTGCACGCGCCAACATCAACAGGTAGGACGATGCTCGTGTCCCTTCTGCGCCGCGGTTGCGCGCTGCTCCCCCTGACCCTGCTCGGCTCGGTGGCGCTGGGGGGCGCCGCCGCCGGCACGGCCTCGGCGGCCGACGCCAAGCCGTGGGACGCCGCTCCGCCGGCGACGTACCAGGGCGACGCGGACCATGAGGCCGCGCTGGTCGAGGCCGAGGAGGAGCGGATCCTCGCGGTCCGGAAGAAGGTCTCGCTGATCCGCTGGCAGGACCAGGACACCTACCGGGCGGGCAAGCCCAAGCTCGACGAGCCGAACGACAACACGGTCATCCTCATCCCGAAGACCAACCGCGCCGCGTACACGGTGAACGACCTGCTCGCCGTCGGCATCCTCACCAAGCAGGCGGACGGCGGCCTCCTGCTCGAGAACAACCTCTTCCTGCCGCCGAAGTCCACGCTCTCGCTGGGTGGTGCCAGCGGCCCCATCCGCATGCGCAGCGGTGCCGACGGCACCTTCGTCAGCATCGTCTCGATCGGCGGCGCGCTCGACCTGTCGGGCACGGAGCAGAAGCCGCTCGTCGTCCAGAGCTGGGACCCGCAGGCCAACGAGCCCGACACCCTCACCAACGACGGCCGCGCCTACATCAGGGCCATCGGCGGCGAGGTCATGGTCCGGCACGCCGACTTCTCCGACCTCGGCTTCTGGAGCGGTTCCACCGCCGGCGTCGCCCTGACCGGCACCGACCGCTCGAACTCCATCGACCCGACCCGCATCGCTTCCGGCGAGCCCGCGAAGCCTTCGGGCAAGACCGAGCGCAACGCCGCACGAGACGCCCGCCGCCAGGAGCAGGCGCAGAACGACGTGCTGGCCAAGAACGGGATCACCGACCTCAACGTGCTCGACGACCCCGAGTTCGCCACCGACGAGGACACCTTCGTCTCCGGCGAGGTCTCCGACAGCACCTTCACCGGCAACGCGTTCGGCCTCTTCGTCTCTGGCGCCAAGTCGCTCAACATCACCGACACGGTGATCCAGCGCAGCCTCGTCGACGGGCTGGTCCTGCACCGCTACGTCTCCAGCGGCTCGATCGAGCGCATGACGTCCAAGCTGAACGGCGGCACCGGGTTCACGCTGGCGCGCGCCGCCCAGCACATCAACATCCAGGACTCGATCGCGGAGGCCAACCGCGGCGACGGGTTCTACCTGTCGGGCGAAGCGCTCGCCGACGGCCCGTCCGTGACCGGTGCGCAGACCAAGCCGTGGGGCTCCAACACGGTCGCCAACAGCTACTCCCGCAACAACGCGCACAACGGCATCGAAGTGGTCGGCGGCGTCAACCTCGACGTCAACAACAACGAGATCACCGGCAACGACATGGGCATCGTCGTCCGGTCCGCCGCGAGCAAGGTCAGCGTCACCGCCAACCGGCTGGTCGACAACGCGCGGCACGCCGTCTCGGTCCGCGACGGGGTCACCGATGCGACCGTGAGCGGCAACGCGATCAGCGGGGGCACCACCGGCATCTACGTCCGCGGGTCGGTCGCGGAGGTGCTCGGCAACACGGTCAAGGACGCCGACGGCCACGGCGTGTCCTTCGTCGGCGCCGTCGCGGGCTCCTCGATCACCAACAACTTCCTCGCCGGCGAGGGGTCCAGCGCGCTGGACGACCACCGCTCGTCCGGCAAGGTCGAGGTCAGCGACAACGTAACCTCGAGCTGGGTCGACACGAGCAGCATCTGGGTCAAGCTCAAGAGCTGGATCCACCCGATGACGCTGATCTGGCTCTTCATCGCCTTCCTCATCCTCTTCACCGCCGCCCGCGGCCGCCGCGCCCGCGGCGTGATGGGGGCGCCGTACTCCGCGCAGCTGCCGCACCAGGTCACCGCCGCCACCGCGTACGGCGAGGAGGTCGTCTCCCGCCCGGCGGCCCGCACCATCGACATCCGCAAGGCCAACGGGACCAAGCGGACCGGTGGGAGCACGCACGACGACGACATGGCGATCGTGTGACGTTGCTCTTCGGGCGGCAGCTCAAGCGGCCGTCACGCCAGTCCGTGCTGCCCTTCCTCGCCGGGGCCGGCACCACGGCCGTCCTCCTGCTCGGGGCCAGCGCGCTCGCGGACGACGCGGCCGACGACGTCGGCGCCGACCTGCGCGCGGTCGGGCCGCAGCCGGCCGCCTCGCCGTCGCCGTCCCCGACCCCCTCTGCGACGGCGTACGACAACGCCGTCCCCGCGCCCGAGGAGACGGGGGCGTACGAGCCGCCGTCGACCCCGGAGCCGTACCCCTCCGGCGACAGCGACCCCTCGCCCGGCGACCAGGTCGCGGGCGCCGGCGACCCCTCGTGCCCGGACCCGACGGTCACCGTCGCGACCGCGGACGAGCTGACCGACGCGCTGGCGACGGCGCAGGCCGGTGACAGCATCGCGCTGGCTCCCGGCACCTACAACGGCGCCTTCGTCGCGACCGGTGCGGGGACGCAGGACGCGCCGATCGCGCTCTGCGGCCCGGCCGACGCCGTGCTCGAGGGCAACGGGCCGGACGACGACTACGTCCTGCACCTCGACGGCGTCTCGCACTGGCGGGTCGCCGGGTTCACCGTGCGGGACGGGCAGAAGGGCGTCATGGCCGACGGCGCCGTCTCGACCGTGATCTCCGGGCTGACGGTGGAGGACATCGGCGACGAGGCCATCCACCTGCGCGGGTTCTCGACCGACAACCTCGTCGAGGGCAACACGGTCCGCCGGACCGGGCTGCGCAAGCCGAAGTACGGCGAGGGCATCTACATCGGCACGGCCAAGAGCAACTGGTGCGACATCACCGATTGCGAGCCGGACCGTTCCGACCGCAACGTCGTGCGCGGCAACACCATCTCCGAGACGACCGCCGAGGCGGTGGACATCAAGGAGGGCACGACCGGCGGCAAGCTCGTGGACAACACCTTCGACGGGTCCGCCATCGACGAGGCCGGCGCGGACTCGTGGGTGGACGTCAAGGGCAACGACTGGGTCGTGCAGGGCAACACCGGGGTGAACAGCCCCGAGGACGGCTTCCAGACCCACGAGATCCTCGGTGGCTGGGGCCAGGGCAACGTCTTCCGGGACAACGTCGCGCGAGTCAACGGCCCGGGCCACGGGTTCTCGCTGACGCCGGTCAACGACAACCGGGTCTCGTGCGACAACAAGGCCTCCGGGGCGAAGCAGGGCCTGGCGAACGTCGCCTGCCGGTGACGGCAGCGCAGCCGGGAAGGGTGGCCCCTCCACCGCGGCTGCGGCCCAGAGCGGTCGTACTCGCGGCCGCGCTCGGGCTGGCCCTGGTGCTGCTGATCGACCGCTTCGTCGAGGCCGAGTCCCCGTCGTACGTCGTGCTCGGCCTCGTCGACGAGCCCGCTCACTTCACGACGGCGGCGCTCTGCCTCGCGGCGCTGGCGGCCCTCTGGCCGCGACCGCTCCCCCGGGCCTACGTGCTCGTGGCGCTCGCCGCGTCCGTGCTCATCGATGCCGACCACGTCCCCGACGCGGTCTTCGACTCCCAGGTGCTGACGTCGGGTACGCCCCGGCCCTACCCGCACTCGATGACGACCTTGGCGCTGGCGGCGCTCGTCGCGCTCGCGGCACGCGGCCGGCTGCGCGTCGTCGCTGCCGGGATCGCGACGGGGGTGGCTCTGCATCTGCTGCGCGACCTGGCCACGGCGCCGGTGGCGCTCTGGTGGCCGCTGACGCCGCGCCACGTCACGATCCCGTACGTCGCCTATGGCTGCGCGCTCACCGCCGCGGCCGCGCTCGTGGTGGCGCGGCCGGGGCGGGTGCTGCGGGCTCAGGCCCGCGAGTAGTCGTCCTCGATGCGCTCGATGTCGTCCTCGTCGAACCAGCCGTAGGCCACCTCGAGAAACCGCGCCGACGCCGTGCCGTCGTTGCCGACCCGGTGGGTCACGCCGCGCGGGATCCAGACCTGCTCCCCCACGACCGGCGACCAGCGCTTGCCGTCGATCTCGACGTAGAGGCCGGCGTCCAGGATCTGCCAGGACTCGTCACGGGTGGTGTGGCGCTGCAGCGACAGCCGGTGGCCCGGCTCCACCGTGATCACCTTGACGGTCACGGTCTCGTTCAGAGCGAGCCGCTCGAAACGTCCCCATGGCCGCTCATCCACCAGAGCCTCGGGGCGCTCGGCCACCTGCTCCGTCACGTCTGTCCTCCTCGCGTTCCCCGCTGGTACCTAAGAAGGGTAAGCGGCTCGCGCGCCTGAGACGGCCGAACCGGCGAAGGACACCCCGTGAGGACAAGCTCAGTACAGCGCGGACGCGAGCGCGCGCCGGGCCGCCGGGACCCGCGGGTCCTCGGGGCCGAGCAGCTCGAAGAAGCCGAGCAGGTGGGCCCGCGCGGTGTCCCGTTCGGCCCCGCTGGTCATCCGGACGGTGTCGACGAGGCGGCGCAACGCCTCCTCCACCCGGCCCGAGGCCAGCTCGACGTCGGCGGCGGCGCACTGGGCCGACACGTCCTGCGGCGCTTGTGCGGCGCGCGCGAGCACCGCGGCAGGGTCGCTGTCCTGCACCCGACGCAGCAGCTCGACCTGGGCCAGCCCGGTCCTCGCCTCGACGTCGTCCGGGGTGTCGGCCAGCACGGCGGAGTACGCCGCCACAGCCGCGTCCAGGTCGCCCCGCTCGACCGCGTCGTAGGCGTCGTCCAGCCGCGGGTCGCCCTCGGGCTCGATGTGGCCGGCGTCCCCGTCGCCCGCGCCGGCCGCCGACGCGAGACGGCCCGTGACCCCCGCGGTCGCCGCCACCCGCAGCACCTCGTCGAGGAACTGCTTCACCTGCGCTTCGGGCAGCGCGCCCTGGAACAGCGGCACCGGCTGCCCGCGGACGACCGCGAAGACGGACGGGATGCTCTGCACCCGGAACGCCGCCGCCAGCCCCTGCTCGGCGTCCGCGTCGATCTTGGCCAGCAGCCAGCGCCCCTCGCCGGCGGCCGCCAGCCGCTCGAGGACCGGGCTCAGCTGCTTGCACGGGCCGCACCAGTCGGCCCAGAAGTCGATGACCACCGGGACGGTCATGGACTGCTCGAGGACCACGGCCTGGAAGTCGGCCTCGGTGACGTCGACGACGTAGGAGCCGGCGGCCACCGCCGGCGCGCCGTCGGGGCTGCCCGCGCGCGCGGCGCCTGCGGCGGGCGCGGCCGAGCGGGCCGCCAGCTTGCCGAGGTCGACCGCGCCGTACGCGTTGAAGGTCGGCTGCGTCATGAGGCCATCCTCCCTCCCTGCAGCGTCAGAGATCGACGTCGGGGTCAGGTCCTCGCGCCTGGTGCTCTATCCGTCGCCAGCTGAGAGGCGATTCTCCCAGTCCCCGCGGCAGATGATGTCGCAGAATCTCCCGGTCTCGAGCGGCTTGCCACAAGCCCTGCAGGGACGCCCGCGCCGACGTCGCAGCGCCGCGAGTAGTCCGAGCACGGATCACTCTCCAGGGCAGTTGGGCTTTCCACCAGTCATTCTGGCTCTAGCCGTCATTCGCCGCACCCCCTTGGCGGCCCGCTACGCGGGACCACGCCGCTACGCGGGACCACCGCGCTACGCGGGACCACCGCGCTGCGCGACGACCTGCTGGACCAACTGCGTGACAGCGGCCGCGAACTCCGCCGGCCGCTCGAGCGGGACCAGGTGGCCGGCGCCGGGAACGGCCATCAGCCGGCCGACGGGCAGCGCCGCGGCGATCGCCCGCGCCTCGTCGACCGGCACGATGGCGTCCTCCTCGCCGACCAGCACGAGGGCCGGCACCCTGACGTCCGCGAGCACGTCGGTGGAGTCGGGGCGGGCCGCCATCGCGCGCTGCGCCCAGGCCACGGCCTCGACCGGCGCCTCGCCCACCAGCCGGCGCACGTCCTCGACCACGTCGGGGCGGACCTCATGCGTCGTGGCCCCGAGCAGGCCGGGCGCGACCTCCTCGTGCAGGACGCGTACGTCGCGCTCGGCCAGCACGGCCCGGGCGATGCGCTCGCGCCGCTCGCGGGCCTCCGGCGCGTCGGCGCCCGCGCGGCTGGACGCGAGCACCAGGCCGCGCAGCCGCGCCGGGTGGCGGCGGGCGAGGGCGAGGGCGACGTAGGCGCCCATGGAGACCCCGCAGACCACGGCCGACGCGAGCCCGGCCTCGTCGAGCAGGGCCGCGACCTCGTCGGCGAGCACGTCGAGCGAAGGGCCGGCGGCCGGGACGGGGGTGCCCCCGAACCCGGCGAGGCCGGGCACGAGCACGCGTACGTCGGGCTCGAGCAGCAGCCGGGCCTGGTCGAACATCCGCGGGGACAGCGGGAAGGCGTGCAGCAGCACGAGGGCGGGAGGAGGCTCGTGCGCGCTCACGGTCGCAGCCTAGTGACGGCGGCCCGAGGGGCGCCGCCGGCCGCGCGCCCGCCAGCAGGCCGAGTGCCAGTGGCGCCGCTCGGTCAGCCCGCCGTGCACCGGCCAGGCGACCTGGTGCGGGGTGGCCGGGAGGATCTCGTGGTCGCAGCCTGGGCAGCGGTAGGTCTTCGTCGCGGCCGCGCCGGTGACGCTGCGGACGTACCACTCCTCGCCGTCGAGCTCCTCCACGCGGTCCGCGCCGGGGCCCGGGCCGAGGGGGCGGGGCGCCGGCTCGCGGCGGGTGAAGCGGCGGCCCATGCCTGCCATTGTCCGGGCGCGGGACGGACGCCGGGCGCCGGGACGGGGTGACGACCGCCACGACCGGGAACCGTTGATCGTCGCGGCTCGTCGCTCCTGGCATGGGAAGCCTCTTCGAGCCCCTGACGGTGCTCCCTCCCGACCTGGTCGGGGAGGGCGCGGCGCAGGACGGGGCCAGCGCACCGGGCTCCCCCGACGAGGGGTCCGCCACCCTGGGCCTCGACGTCGACGACGCGGGCAGCACGGTCACCGTCCGGCTGCGCGGGGAGCTGGACCTGGCCACGAGCGGCCTGCTGCAGGGCGTCCTGGAGCGGCTGCTGCGACAGCGGCGGACGCCTCGGGTCGACCGCCTGGTGGTCGACACCGCGCAGGTGTCCTTCATCGATGCGGCCGGGGTGTCCCCGTTGCTGCACGCCCGCGCCGTGCTCGCCCGCCGCGGCGGAGCCTTCGTGCTGCCGTCGGCCAGTTCCGCGGTCGCCCGGCTGCTGACCCTGCTCGGGCTCGCCGAGCTGCTGGAGCCGAGCCCGGCCTGACCGGGGCGTGCGAGCCGGCGCCGCGTCTCCCGCGGTGTGGCCACGTCGTTCCCGGGCACGCCCCTGCCGTTCCCGGGTGAAGCGCCGGTGGGCGGCTACCGTGGCGCCCCGTGCGTCTCGTCATCGCCCGCTGCAGCGTCGACTACGTCGGCCGCCTCACCGCCCACCTGCCCAGCGCGCCGCGGCTGCTGCTGCTCAAGTCCGACGGCTCGGTGTCCGTGCACGCCGACGACCGGGCCTACAAGCCGCTCAACTGGATGAGCCCGCCGTGCACGCTGCGCCAGGACGTCGCCGAGGACGGCAGCGGCACCTGGACGGTGGAGAACAAGGCCGGCGAGCGGCTCGTCATCACCGTCGAGGAGGTGCTGCACGACAGCTCGCACGAGCTGGGCGTCGACCCCGGCCTGACCAAGGACGGCGTCGAGGCGCACCTGCAGGAGCTGCTCGCCGACTCCCCCGAGATGCTCGGCGAGGGCTGGCGGCTCGTACGCCGCGAGTACCCCACTGCGATCGGCCCGGTGGACCTGCTCTGCCGCGACAGTGACGGCGCCACCGTGGCCGTCGAGATCAAGCGCCGGGGCGAGATCGACGGCGTCGAGCAGCTGACCCGCTACCTCGAGCTGCTCAACCGCGACCCGCTGCTCGCGCCCGTGCGCGGCGTGTTCGCCGCGCAGGAGATCAAGCCGCAGGCGCGGGTGCTCGCGACCGATCGCGGCATCTCCTGCGTCGTGCTCGACTACGACCTGCTGCGCGGCATGGACGACCCGAGCTCGCGGCTCTTCTGAACGGGCCATCGCGGGGCCGTCGCCGGGGACCGTCGACCTCTGGCGCGCAGGGTCTCCCGCTCGGCGGGCTGGCGCTCGGAGTGCGGCGGTGGGCCCTGCCGGGGCCGGGCGCGTTCCCACCCGGGGGTACGCCGGCCGTCGGCCCGCGTCAGGAGGGCGAGCGGCGGATCCACCCGTTGCGCAGGCCGTGCTCCACCAGCAGGTCCGCGGCCGCACCGAGCGATGATGACGCCGCGACGACCCCTGCCTCGCGGGCGCGCACCGTCGCCTCGGTGGCGCCCGGCATCTGCCACGTGCCGCCCCGGTTCAGCCAGTTGAGCAGCATGGGCTCGAGCCGGTCCATCGCTTTGCAGAACCGGGCCTCGGGCGTCACCCCGGCCTCGAACTCCTCCCAGAGCTCGCGGACCGTGCGTGCCTGGTCCGCGGGCAGCAGCGGGAAGAGCCGGTCCGCGGCCGCGGCCTCGCGCTCGTGCTGGTCAACGACGGACGCTGCGTCGAAGACGGGGCTGTCTCCCGCGTAGACCTCCACCAGGTCGTGCACGAGCACGAGCTTCAGCGCGTGTCCCACGTCGATCGGCTCGTCGGAGTGCTCGGCCAGCAGCAGCACCATCAGGGCCAGGTGCCACGAGTGCTCGGCGTCGTTCTCGCGGCGGTCGGCCGCCGCGAGCGGGGAGGCCCGCAGCACGGTCTTCAGCCGGTCCGCCTCGGCGACGAAGGTCAGCTGGGCGGCGACCCGCCCGTCGATCTCGGGGGGAAGCGGGCTGCGGTCGACGACGAGGCCGGTGTTGTCCACGTCGTGATCCTCCCAGCCCGGCTTGGGCCACGGCGCGGCGCCGCCCACGCCCAGTCGGGCGGAGGCGCTAGCTGACCACCTCGTCGGCGTAGCACCAGCGCCAGTCCTCCCCGGGCTCGAACGACCGGATGACCGGGTGGGCGTCGGTCTGCCAGTGCTTGGTCGCGTGGCGCCGCGGCGAGGAGTCGCAGCAGCCGACGTGGCCGCAGCCGAGGCAGAGGCGCAGGTGGACCCAGGCGGTCCCCTCGCGCAGGCAGTCCTCGCAGCCCTGGGTCGTCGACGGCACCGCGTCCGCCGGTGCGGTGGCCAGGTGCTCGCACGCGTCCATGAGGACCGTGGACTCCTGCCGGCGGCCGCCCCGGCGCTCGTCGACCCCGCTGAGCAGGGTCTCCTCGAGGTCGAGGTCGCGCAGCACGGCCTGCATCACCTCGTCGTCGATCCGGCCCTCGTCGCGCGCCTTCACCAGGACGTCCCGCTCCGCGACGAGCATGGCGTGCCGCACGCGGCGGTACGCCTCCGACGGCGTCTCCACTGCCTCCTCCCCCGGTGCGTGGGCACCGCCGCCCGCGCCGAGCCGCTCCCACGCCGCCATCGCCCGGTGGTCGGCGCCCTGGCGCAGCCGCTCCTCGACCCCGTGCGGGAGCGGGTGCTCGGCCACGAGCCGGTCCAGCGCCTCCTCCGCAGCCCGGACCGCGTCCTGCTTCACCGATGCCTCCTGCAGCGCGTCCTGGACCGGGTCCGGGCCCTCGATGCGCAGCCTGCGGATCAGCATCGGCAGCGTCGCGCCCTGCCCGACGAGGGTCACCGCGATGACCACGAACGTGACGAAGACCAGCAGCTCGCGGTGCGGGGTCTCCTCCTCCAGCGAGAGCGCGGCGGCCAGCGACACCGCCCCGCGCATGCCGGCCCAGGAGATCACCGCCGGGACCTTAGGCGTCGGCGGCGGGTCGTTGTGGCGTACGCGCGGGACGAGCCGGGTGAGGTAGGTCGCGGGGAAGACCCAGACCGGCCGGGCGAGCAGGACCACCCCGACGACGACGAGCGTGGCCGTCACCACCGTGGAGAGGTCCTCGTCGAGCTGCTCGACCAGGAACGGCAGCTGCAGCCCGACGAGCGCGAACAGCACGCCCTGGAGCAGGAACTCGACGGTCTCCCAGATCGCCCGCTGCTGCAGCCGTGCCTCCGCCGACAGCAGCTGCGGCGACTTGTGCCCGAGGATCAGCCCGGCCACCACGACCGCGAGCACGCCCGAGGAGTGGATCTCCTCGGCCAGCGCCCACGCGGCGAAGGGCGTCACCAGCGACAGCGTCGAGCTCATCAGCGGCTCGTCGACGTGCCGACGGACGAGGGCGATGGCGTACGCCACCGCGACCCCGACGACGACCCCGCCCACGCTCGCGACGAGGAACTCCCACGCCACGTCCACCGGCCCCGGCGTCCCGGGGTCGACGATCGCCGCCGACGCCACGCTGAGGATCGTCAGCGCAGTCGCGTCGTTGACCAGGCTCTCGCCCTCCAGCAGGCTCACGAGCCGGCGCGGCAGCCCGGTCTGACGGGCGACGGCGGTGGCGGCCACCGCGTCCGGCGGGGCGACCACGGCGCCGAGGGCGAGGGCCGCCGCCAGCGGGATCTCCGGCAGCACCCAGTGCAGGACGAACCCGACCGACAGCGTGGTGAACACGACCAGGCCCACCGCGAGCAGCGCGATCGGGCGCAGGTTGCGCTTGAAGCTCGGCAACGAGGTCGAGATCGCCGCGGAGTAGAGCAGCGGCGGCAGGAAGAGCGCGAGGACGACCTCGGGCTCGAGGTGGTAGTCGGGGACGCCCGGCACGTACGACACGACGACGCCGACCACCGTGAGCAGCAGCGGCGGCAGCACCCCGACCCGCCGAGCCAGGCCGTACGCGGCGGCGACGCCCACGACCAGCAACAGAACGTCGCTGTGCGACTCCACTCCGACCTCCCCGGGAACCGGCCGCGACCGGCCGTCACGTCGGGGCATCCTGCCCGAGGGAGGTTACGTCGGCAGCTTCCCGCCCCCGGCGCGCCATGCAGGAGCACCGGGCGAGGCAGGCGTGTCAGGTCAGCGCGTAGTCCGCGACGCGCAGGATGCGGTGGAGACGGGTCGCGCGGAGCAGGCGCTGGAGGCGGGGAGGCACGCCGCGCAGGACGAGCGAGCGCTCGAGCCGCTCGGCCTTGCGGTGGGCACCTACGAGCACGCCGAGGCCGGTCGCGTCGGCGACCTCCACCTCGGACACGTCGACGAGCAGCTGCCCGGACCCGGCGTCGAGCGCACGGTGCAGCGCGGTGCGCACGTCACCGACGGTCGAGGCGTCGAGACGGCCGGCCAGCACGACCTCGCTGCCGGTGCAGACCCGGATCTGCATGATCGCTCCTCGCCGCTCTCCCACACCTTGTAGACGCGCCGGAGGCGCGATGGGTTGCATTCGACGGTACGCGGGGGTTCCGTGCGTCTGTCCCAACGCACACCTTCGGCGTGTCGCGGCACCGGCTGAAGCGTCCTCGCCCGGCGATCACCGGCCGCAGGGAGGACAATGGGGGCGTGCCGGCCTGGCAGAGCTACTCCTACCTCTTCGGCCCCGTCATGTCCTTCCTCGTCGTCGGGGTGCTGGCGCTGCTGCTGCGCTGGGCGTTCAGCCGGGGCAAGTCCGTCGTCGCCCGGCCCGCGCGGCCCGGGGGCGCCGGCGACTACGGCCTGCTCGTCGCGGTCGCTGCCCCCCAGACCTACGTCCAGGGAGAGCTGCTCCGGCGCACCCTCGACGACGCCGGGCTGCGCGCCACGCTGGCGACGACGACCGACGGGCCGCGCCTCATGGTCTTCGCGAGCGACGAGCGCCAGGCCCGTCGGGTCCTGGCCGGGCTGTCCGGCTGACCGGTCGGGCACCGCCTGGCCGAGGCTCGCGGGCGGACGGGCCCGCCACCCGCGCCCGTCGCCCTCAGCCCTCGAGCAGGGCGTCCGGGTCGGTCTCGCGCGTGACGTCCACGCCGAGGGATCGCAACTGCTCGGCGAAGCCGGGGTAGCCGCGGTCGACGTGGTAGGCGTCGCTCACCGTCGTGACGCCGTCGGAGACGAGCCCGGCCATGATCAGCCCCGCGCCGGCGCGGATGTCGTGCGCGCGCACGGGGGCCCCCGAGAGCCGCTCCTTGCCTCGTACGACGCAGTGGTGGCCGTCGGTGCGGACGTCGGCGCCCAGCCGGGCCAGCTCGTCGACGAACATGAAGCGCGCCTCGAAGACGTTCTCCGTGACCATCGCAGCGCCATCGGCCACGCTGTTGAGCGCGAGCACCATCGGCAGCAGGTCGGTCGCGAAGCCGGGGAACGGCAGCGTCACGACGTCGACGGCCTTGGGCCGCTCGTCCATGCGCACCCGGAAGCCGCCCTCGTCGCCCTCGCCCGGGGCGACCCGCTCGACCGTCGCTCCGGAGCGCACGAGCTTGTCGAGCGCGATCTCCAGGTGCTCGGCCCGCCCGTTGCGCACGAAGACGTCCCCGCGGGTCATCGTCGCCGCGTACGCCCAGGTGCCGGCCACGATCCGGTCGGGGACCGACACGTGGCGGGTCGGCGTCAGCCGGTCCGTGCCCTGGATCTCCAGGGTCGAGGTGCCGGCACCGCCGATCTTGGCGCCCATCTGCTCGAGCATGAAGCAGAGGTCCACGATCTCCGGCTCGCGGGCCGCGTTGTCGATCACCGTCGTGCCCTTGGCCAGCACGGCGGCCATGAGGATGTTCTCGGTCGCGCCCACGCTCGGGAAGTCCAGCCAGACCTGCGCACCGGTCAGCCCCCGCGGGGCCTTGGCCACGATGAAGCCGTGCTCGGTCTCGATCGTGGCGCCGAGCCGCTCGAGGCCGGAGATGTGCATGTCCAGCGGGCGTGAGCCGATGTTGTCACCGCCCGGCCGGGCGACGCTGACCTGCCCGCAGCGGGCCAGCAGCGGGCCGAGCACGCAGATCGACGCGCGCATGCGGCGCACGAGGTCGTAGTCGGCCTCGTGCCCCGGCACCGCCGGCACGTCGATGCGAACGGACCCGCCGGCCCCGGGCCCCCCGTCCGTCGCCTGGTCGAGCTCCACGCCGCAGCCGAGCCGACGCAGCAGCTCGGCCATGATCTCGGTGTCGAGGATGGCGGGGACGTCGACGATCGTCGACTCCCCCTCGGCCAGCAGTGCGGCCGCCATGAGCTTGAGGACGCTGTTCTTCGCCCCGGTCACGCGGACCTCGCCCTGCAGCCGGCCGCCGCCTTCTACCCGGAAGCGTTCCACGCCCGGCATCGTAGGCTCCCGCTCGTGGTGCACCTGACACGGATCTACACCCGCACCGGCGACGCGGGCACGACGGCGCTCGGCGACGGCACGCGCGTGCCCAAGACGGACCTGCGCCTGGCCGCGTTCGCCGACGTCGACGAGGCCAACAGCGCGATCGGCGTCGCCCTCGCCCTCGGCGGGCTCGCGCCGGACGTCGTGGAGCTGCTCACGGCCGTCCAGAACGACCTCTTCGACGTGGGCGCAGACCTCTGCCGCCCGCTGGCCGCGGACGAACCGCCGGACGGCGACCCGCAGGCACCGCTCCGCGTGCGCCCGGCGTACGTGGCCGCGCTGGAGGAGGCCTGCGACCGCTACAACGAGCCGCTGCCGCCGCTGCGCTCGTTCGTGCTGCCCGGAGGCACTCCGGGGGCCGCGCTGCTGCACGTCGCCCGGACCGTCACGCGTCGGGCCGAGCGCTCGACCTGGGCCGCGGTGGAGGCGCTCGGAACCGGCGACGGCGGCGTCTCCCCCGCTGTCGTGCAGTACCTCAACCGGCTCTCCGACCTGCTGTTCATCCTGTGCCGGCACGCGAACCTCGAGCACGGGGACGTGCTCTGGAAGCCCGGCGGCTGACATCGGCGGGCGGCCCAGCCGGAGAGACGTCACCCTCCCGGGCACCGGCCACCGAGCACCGCGCACTGCGGCGCCACGCTCGCACGGAGCCGCCGGGCCCGCGACCGCCTCAGGCGACGACGGGATGCTGGCCGGGCGGGGCCGCCTCGAGCCAGGCGAGGAAGCCGGTGAGGGCGTCCGCGCTCATCCCCAGCTCCAGGGTCTGCCCGCCCGAGGTGCACTCGACGATGACGGCGCCGGGCAACAGCGCCAGCGCCTCGGCGGCGTCGGGTGCCCGCCGCGAGAGCACCACGATGTCGCGACGCTCGATCACCTGACGGGGCCGCGGGGAGTAGCTGAAGACGCGGTACCACTCCACCGTGTCGGTCGCGTAGCGGCCGACCCCGAGCATCCAGCCCTTGGGCGCCGGCCGGGAGCGCTTGCGCATGGAGCAGTCGAACGTGCCGCCGCGACGCTGGATCATGCGCCGGCGGATGGCCAGCGCGGCGAGGCCGAGGACGGCCAGCAGCAGGATCGCGCCCAGGACGTCGAGAACGAGGAGGAAGTCCACGGCCCGCGCCCTTTCAGCCCTGTCCCGCCGCGCCTACGGTGCGCGCCTCAGGCGCCGGACGCGGCGGCGAGCAGGGCGCGAGCGCGGCTCGCGGCATCGGCGTCGCCGGCCTGCTCGGCCTGGCGCAGCTCCGCCTCGGCAGAGGCCACGTCGACCTCGTCGGCCGGCTGCGACCACTCCGCCAGGATCGAGACCCGGTCGTCGGCGACGCTGAGGAAGCCGCCGAGGACGACGGCCCGCACCTCCGGGCCGCCCTCGGCCACGATGCGGACGAGGCCGTTGGCGAGGACCGCGAGCAGAGGCGTGTGGCCGGGCAGGATCCCGATGTCACCCTCGATCGTGCGGGTGATGACGCGGGACGCCTCGCCGGACCAGACCGATCGTTCGGGCGAGACGAGCTCGACGTACAGGGCCACGACAGCTCCTTCAGCGGTGTCGGAGTGGGGGGCAGCCTACCTGTGATCCCGGACGGCTCGCCGGGGAGTAGGCGCCATTCGCTGGTACTGGCAACTACGTGAACGCGCCGGCTCCCTCGGCCGCCCCTAACGGGGCGAGCCGGGAGCCGGCGCGTCGGGCCGGTGCGGAGGCCGGGCGCGATCGCGCCCGGCGCCCCACGCCGGCAAGGCCAGATGCGGGTCAGGCCTTCTTGAGCTGGTCGGCGTTGCGCTGCAGGTCCTCGAGGCCACCGCAGAGGAAGAACGCCTGCTCCGGCACGTCGTCGAACTCACCGTCGGCGATCTTCGTGAACGCCTCGATCGTCTCCGAGATCGGGACGAACGAGCCCTCGAGGCCGGTGAACGCCTTGGCCACGAAGGTGTTCTGCGAGAGGAAGCGCTGGATCCGGCGGGCGCGGTTGACGAGGAGCCGGTCCTCCTCGGACAGCTCGTCGATGCCGAGGATCGCAATGATGTCCTGCAGGTCCTTGTAGCGCTGCAGGATCTCCTTCACGCGCTGCGCGGTGTTGTAGTGCTCGTCACCGACGTAGCGCGGGTCGAGGATGCGGCTGGTCGAGTCCAGCGGGTCCACGGCCGGGTAGATGCCGAGCTCGGAGATCGGGCGCGAGAGCACCGTTGTGGCGTCCAGGTGCGCGAACGTCGTGTGCGGCGCCGGGTCGGTGATGTCGTCGGCCGGGACGTAGATCGCCTGCAGCGAGGTGATCGAGTGGCCGCGGGTCGAGGTGATGCGCTCCTGGAGCACGCCCATCTCGTCGGCCAGCGTCGGCTGGTAGCCCACCGCGCTCGGCATGCGGCCGAGAAGCGTCGAGACCTCGGAGCCGGCCTGCGTGAACCGGAAGATGTTGTCGATGAAGAGCAGCACGTCCTGGTTCTGGACGTCGCGGAAGTACTCCGCCATCGTCAGCGCCGAGAGCGCCACACGCAGACGCGTGCCCGGCGGCTCGTCCATCTGGCCGAAGACGAGCGCGGTCTGGTTGATGACCCCGGTCTCGGTCATCTCACCGATGAGGTCGTTGCCCTCACGGGTGCGCTCGCCGACGCCGGCGAACACCGACACACCGGAGTGGTTGTTGGCGACGCGGTAGATCATCTCCTGGATGAGCACCGTCTTGCCGACGCCCGCACCGCCGAAGAGGCCGATCTTGCCGCCCTGGACGTAGGGCGTGAGCAGGTCGATGACCTTGATGCCGGTCTCGAACATCTCGGTCTTGGACTCGAGCTGGTCGAACGCGGGAGCGCTGCGGTGGATCGGCCAGCGCTCGGTGATCTGCAGCGACGCCTTGTCGACGTCGAGCGGCTCGCCGAGGGCGTTGAAAACATGCCCCTTGGTGACGTCGCCGACCGGCACCGAGATCGGGCCGCCGGTGTCGGTGACCTCCGCGCCACGGACGAGGCCGTCGGTGGGCTGCATGGAGATCGCGCGCACCAGGTTGTCGCCGATGTGCTGGGCGACCTCGAGCGTGAGCGTCTTGGACAGCTCGCCCAGCGACACGTCGACGTGGAGCGCGTTGTAGATGTCGGGCATCGTGTCGGCGGAGAACTCCACGTCGACGACGGGGCCGATGACTCGGGAGACGCGTCCGGTCGCCCCGCCAGTGGCAGAGCCGGTCGGCGCGTCGAGGGTGGCTGTCATGGTGGTGTCCGTCCTCTTCTTCGAACGCTCTACTTGGCGGCCGTCGCGTCGGCGAGCGCGTTCGCGCCGCCCACGATCTCGCTGATCTCCTGGGTGATCGCCGCCTGCCGTGCGGCGTTGGCCTCACGGGTGTAGGCCTTGACCAGCTCCTCCGCGTTGTCCGTCGCGGCCTTCATCGCGCGCCGGCGGGCGGCGTGCTCGGAGGCGGCCGACTGCAGGAGGGCGTCGAAGACGCGGCTGACGACGTACTTCGGCAGCAGTGCGTCGAGCACCCGCTCGGCGGAGGGCTCGAACTCGTACAGCGGGAGCGCCTGCTCGGGCGCCTCCGTCGTCTCCTCGACGACCAGCGGCAGGATCCGGCGCGCCACAGCCTGCTGGGTGCCCATGTTCACGAACTCGGTGAAGACGATGTGGACCTCGTCCACCCCGCCCTCCTCGGTCGGGGCGAGGAAGCGCTCGACCGCGGCGTCCGCGATCTCCCGTGCGTCGGCGTAGCGCGGGTTGTCCGAGAACCCGGTCCACTCGCCGCCGATCTCCCGACCGCGGAACCGGTAGAACGAGACGCCCTTGCGCCCGACGAGGAACGGGACGACGTCCTTGCCCTCGCTGCGCAGCAGCCCGGCCAGGCCCTCGCCCTCCCGGATCGCCGTCGAGGAGTACGCCCCGGCCAGGCCGCGGTCGGAGGTCACCACGATCATGATCGCCCGCTTCGCCGACGCGTGCTCGGTCGTCAGCGGGTGGTCCACCGTGGCCTTCGACGCCGCAGCGGTCAGCGCCCGGGTGAGCTCATCGGCGTAGGGTCGCGCCTCGTTGACGCGGCCCTGCGCCTTGACGATCCGCGACGCGGAGATGAGCTCCATGGCGCGGGTGATCTTCTTCGTCGCCTGGACGGACCGGATGCGTCGACGAAGGACGCGTACCTGTGCGGGCATCCGTCAGCCCGGCGTGATCTCGGAGCCGCCGCGGCCGACCGGCCCGGACGCCTGGCGGACCTGCTCCTCCGTGCGGACGTGGCGCTTGACGCCCTCGCGGGAGACGTCGCCGGCGCCCAGCGGGGTCACCGGCTCGTCCTTGACCAGCTGCTCGCCGGAGGAGGTGGTGAACTGCTTCTTGAAGTCGTTCACCGCCTGCTCGAGCAGGCGCACCGTGTCGTCGGAGAGCTCGCGGGTCTGCGTCAGGGAGTCGAAGATCTCGCGGCGCTCACGGCCGACGAAGTCGAGCAGCTCGCTCTCGAAACGGCGGATGTCCTCGACCGGGACGTCGTCGAGCTTGCCCTGGGTGCCGGCCCAGATCGAGACGACCTGCTGCTCCATGGAGAACGGGGAGTACTGCGGCTGCTTGAGCAGCTCGACCATGCGCGACCCGCGGGCCAGCTGGGCCTTGGAGGCGGCGTCGAGGTCGGAGCCGAAGGCGGCGAAGGCCTCGAGCTCGCGGTACTGCGCGAGGTCGACGCGCAGACGGCCGGCGATCTTCTTCATCGCCTTGGTCTGGGCCGAGCCACCGACGCGCGAGACCGAGATGCCGACGTTGATCGCCGGGCGCACGCCCTGGTTGAACAGGTCGGTCTCGAGGAAGCACTGGCCGTCGGTGATCGAGATGACGTTGGTCGGGATGAACGCCGAGACGTCGTTGCCCTTGGTCTCGATGATCGGCAGACCGGTCAGCGAGCCGCCGCCGAGCTCGTCGGAGAGCTTGGCGCAGCGCTCGAGCAGCCGCGAGTGCAGGTAGAAGACGTCACCCGGGTAGGCCTCGCGGCCCGGCGGGCGGCGCAGCAGCAGCGAGACGGCGCGGTAGGCGTCGGCCTGCTTGGACAGGTCGTCGAAGACGATCAGCGAGGCGTCGCCGGCGTACATCCAGTGCTGGCCGATGGCCGAGCCGGTGTAGGGGGCGAGGTACTTGAAGCCCGCCGGGTCGGAGGCCGGGGCGGCGACGATGGTCGTGTACTCCAGCGCGCCGGCGGCCTCGAGGGCGCCGCGCACCTGCGAGATCGTCGAGCCCTTCTGGCCGATCGCGACGTAGATGCACTTGACGCGGGCCTTCTGGTCGCCCGCGCGCCAGGCCTCGCCCTGGTTGATGATCGCGTCGATCGCAACGGCGGTCTTGCCGGTCTGGCGGTCGCCGATGATGAGCTGGCGCTGGCCGCGGCCGATCGCGGTCATCGCGTCGATGGCCTTGATGCCGGTCTGCAGCGGCTCCTTGACCTCCTTGCGCTGCACCACGGTGGGCGCCTGGAGCTCGAGCGCGCGGCGGCCCTCGGCCTGGATCGGGCCGAGGCCGTCGATCGGGTTGCCGAGCGGGTCCACGACGCGGCCGAGGAAGCCGTCGCCGACGGGCACGGAGAGGATCTCCCCGGTCCGCTTGACCGGCTGGCCGGCCTCGATGCCTGCGAACTCGCCGAGGACGACGACGCCGATCTCGCGCTCGTCGAGGTTGAGGGCGAGGCCGAGGGTCCCGTCCTCGAACTGCAGCAGCTCGTTCGCCATGACCGAGGGCAGCCCCTCGACGCGCGCGATGCCGTCGCCGGCCTCGATGACCGTGCCGACCTCCTCGCGCGTCGTCTCCGGCGCGTACGCCGAAAGGGTGCGCTCGATCGCGTCCCGGATCTCCTCCGGCCGGATCGTCAGCTCCGTCATCGGTGTTGCTCCCGTTTTCTTCGATGCGAAAGGGGTCGGCTTCTTCGGTACTACTACGTCGGTCGAGCGGGAGCCCCCGCTCGGTGCTCGCCGGGCTACTTGCTGAACGCCCGGCGCGCCTGGTCCAGGCGGTGCAGGACGCTGCCGTCGACGACCTCGTCACCCACGCGCACGACCACCCCGCCCAGGACGGACGGGTCCACCTCGACCTGCAGGCGCACGGCGCGCCCGTAGATCCGGCTGAGGACGGTGCCCAGGCGCGTCTCCTGCTCCGCGGACAGCGGAGCGGCGACCGTCACCTCGGCCACGACCTCGGAGCGTCGCTCCGCGGCGAGCTCGACGAGCGTGTCGAGCGCCTCCTCGAGGCGACGTCCCCGCAACGAGCCTACGACGTGCTCGAGCAGCTGGGCGGTCACCGGCGAGGCGCGCTGCCCGAGCAGGTCGCGCAGCAGGGCCACACGCCCCTCGACGGGGAGGGTGCCCCCGCTGAGCGCACGACGCAGCTGCGCCTCACCGACGACGGTGCGGGAGAAGCGGAACAGCTCCTCCTCCACCCGGTCCAGGGCGCCGGTCGCCTCGGCCTCGGCGAAGGCGGCCTCGGCCCCGAGCGCCTCGACGGCGTCGGGGAGGTCGGCCGCGCGCGACCAGCGCGCGCGGACCGCGGCACGGGTCGTGTCCAGTGCGACGGGGCTGAGCCGGCCACCCAGCAAGGTGTCGACCAGCCCGGCCTTCGCGTCGGCGGCCGCGGACGGGTCCGACAAGGTCGCCCGCAGCGCGCTCTCGCGGCCGAGCAGCGCGGCGACCGCGAGCAGCTCGCTCGCGACTGTCGCGCGGCTCTCGCCCTCGAGCCGCCCGCGCAGCTGCTCGCGCAGCTCGTCCAGGGCCGCCCTGCTGGTGCTCAGCACGTCAGGCCTTCCCGAGCGAGGTCGCCCCGCCAGCGCTGCCCGAAGGCGCCCGCTCCTCCAGGTCGGCGAGGAAACGGTCGACCGTGCGGGTCGTGGCGTCGGAGCCGGCGAGGCTCTCCCCCACGATCCGGCTCGCCAGCTCGACGGCCAGCTCGCCCACCTGGCGCGACAGCTCGCTGCGCGCCTGGGTCACCTCGGCCGCCAGCTGCGCACGGCCACGCTCGGTCTCGCGCGCGGCGGCCTCAGCGGCCTCCGTGCGCGCCGCCTCGACGATGGCCTTGCGCTCGGACTGGGCCTCGGCCCGGATCCGAGCGGCCTCGCCGCGCGCCTCGGCCAGCTGCGAGCTGTACTGCTCGCGCGCCTGCTGGGCCTCGGCCTGGGCCTGCTCGGCCCGGGCGATCCCGCCTTCGATCGCCTCCGAGCGCTCCTGGTAGAGCTTCTCGAACGCGGGCACGACCTTCTTCGCCACGACCCAGTAGAGGACCGCGAACGCGAGGAGGCCGACGATCAGCTCCGCGGGGTGCGGGATGATCGGGTAGGCGTCCGCCCAGAAGCCGCCGTCCTCGCCGCCCTCTTCGGCAGCGGCGAGCAGCGTGGTCGCCAGCATCATGTGTCTCCCGGAGTCCGGCTAGGTGGGGGCGTCGGTCAGCGGAAGACGAAGGCGAGCGCGAGGCCGAAGATGGCGAGCGCCTCGGCGAGCGCAAAGCCGAGGAACGCGATCGGCTGGAGCAGGCCGCGTGCCTCGGGCTGACGGGCGACGCCGTTGATGTAGGCGGCGAAGATCAGGCCGACGCCGATGCCGGGGCCGATGGCCGACAGGCCGTAGCCGAGGATCGCGATGTTGCCTTCCATGAACCTGGGTTCCTCTCGATCGGACGCTGTGCGTCGCTGCGGTCGGGGGGTTGGGTCAGTGCTCGTCGGCGAGGCTGCCGGCGATGTAGAGCGCCGTCAGCAGGGTGAAGATATAAGCCTGCAGGACCTCGACCAACAGCTCGAACGCAGTCATCACGAACGAGCCGGCGAAGGAGCCGACGGACAGCACCTGCAGGACGGGAGCGTCGCTGTGCAGGAGCATGTATTCGCCGCCGAGGGTGAACAGCAGCAGCAGCAGGTGGCCCGCGAACATGTTGCCGAAAAGACGGAGCGCGAGCGTCACCGGACGGGTGAAGAAATAGGTGACCAGCTCGAGCAGGAAGATGAACGGCACGAGCCAGCCGGGCAGGCCCGGCGGGACCAGGGACTTCAGGTAGGGCCCGAGCCCCTTCTTCTTGATGGCCACGAAGTGGTAGACCACGAAGACGACGAGGGCGAGCGCGGCGGGGAATCCGACGCGGCTCATCGTCGGGAACTGGATGACCGGGATGATGGCGAACACGTTGTTCACGAGGATCAGGAAGAACAACGTGACCAGCAGCGGCAGGAACTTCAGGAAGTCCGGGCTGCCGATGACCTCACGGCCCAGGCCGTTGCGCACGAGGTTGTAGCCGGCCTCGGCGGCGAACTGGGCCTTGCCCGGCACCACTGCCAGGCGCCGGGTCACGGCGACCATCACCCAGGCCAGGAAGACCACGCTGAGCACCATCACGATGCTCGCGCGGGTGATGGCCCAGGCGCCCTCGCCGATCAGCGGCTGCCAGAAGTCGGTGACCCCGGGAGACTCGAAGCCCTCCCCCGCCGCGAGCGGCACGGGCACCGCGCTCCCGGCCGAGTGCCCGAGGGCCGTGGCGACGAGGCTCATCGGCGGTCCTTTCGAGTTCCGAGTGCTGCGAACGGTGGGAAGAACGGGAAGGGGCTCACGGCGGTCCGGGCGGCCGGCTGTAGCGGGCGTAGATCGTGAAGATCGCCAGCCCGGCTCCGCCGACGAGGCCCACCGGCAGGAAGACCGTCGTCCCGAGCAGCCAGTCGGCCAGCCAGCCGAGCCCGCCCCACATGAAGACCCCGGTGAGCAGCGTCGACAGCACACCCCAGCCGTCGTCGGCCCGCGCCCGCGGAGGTTCCTCTGCCATGGCGGGGCGCACGATAGCAGCAGGTCACGACGGTCCCGACACCCGAGCGGCGGGAACCGACGGGACCGGGTCGACGTAGAACAGCCGGAGCCGGGCGAAGACCCGGACCCGCGCCGCCAGCCACGTCGTCGTGACCGCGAACACCGTCACCCCGAACGCCGTGCCGTCCACCGCCGAGCTGCCGCCCACGAGGACGAGCAGCACACCGAGGACGAGGACCTTGACCGCGTACGTCGCGAGCGCGACCGCCATCACGGCGGTCGGCGCGACGTCGGCCACCCGGCTGGAGACCAGGTGCCCGACCCCGAAGAAGGCCGTGACGACGGCGCCGGCGGCGAGCGCGCTCGCCGCCCCCTGGCCCCCGGCGGCGAGGCCGGCGATCAGGACCGCCGCAGCGGTGACCACGGCCGCAGGCAGGGCCGCGCCGCGGAACTGCTCCGCGTCGTGCGTCTGCATGGAGGCCGTCCTGCGTCGTTGGTAGGGCGTCTTCGGTCCAGCTGCGGCGAGATCGCTGCGGGAGCTTCCTGCGCCGACGTACAGGTACGCGCGGCCCGTGTCCGGGCCGCGCGGGGATGCCGGAACGTTAACAGGTCTTTGCGGCGGGGCCGACGCCGGAGCAGGGCGAAACGGGCGTGCCGTCGCCTGTTGTGCGCAGGCTCACCCGCCGCGGCGCACCCACCGCCGGCGGTCCAGCCCGAGCGTCGCCGCCAGCGCGAGGGCGAGCACGACCCCGACCGAGACCTTGGGCCACGGGCCGCCGACCAGGCTGAGCACCACCACGCCGAACGCGACCAGGGCCGACCAGGCGTACATGATCGTGACCGCGCGCCGGTGCGAGTGGCCGATCTCGAGCAGCCGGTGGTGCAGGTGCTGCTTGTCCGGGGCCCAGGGGTTGCGACCGGCCCGGGTGCGGCGCACGACCGCGAGGGAGAGGTCGAGCAGCGGGACGAGGATCACCACGACGGGCAGCACGAGCGGCAGCACGGCTGGCCCGAGGCGGCTCGCGCTCACCACTCCGGGCTCGACCTGCCCGGTCAGGCTGACGACGGAGGCCGCCAGGAGCAGCCCGAGCAGCATCGACCCGGTGTCGCCCATGAACACCCGGGCGGGATGGAAGTTGTGCGGCAGGAAGCCTGCGCAGATCCCGACCAGCGCCGCGGTCGTCAGCGTGGACGTGCCCGCCCGCTGGACCCCCTCCTCCACCCAGAGCAGGTAGGAGAAGACGAAGAACGCCCCCGCCGCGATGAGCACGATGCCCGCCGCGAGCCCGTCCAGGCCGTCCACGAAGTTGACCGCGTTCACCATGACGAGCACGACGAGCACGGTGTAGATCGCCGCCTCGTCCGGGCGCAGGACGTAGGTCGTGCCGGTCGGCAGCGGCAGCCACTCCAGCTCCACGCCCTGCAGCACCATGACGCCGGCCGCGAGGCACTGGCCCGCGAGCTTGGTCAGCGGGTCCAGGCTCCACCGGTCGTCCACCGCGCCCAGCAGGCAGATCAGCGCCGCGGCGCTGAGCAGCGCCTGCGGGTCGCTCGAGCTCGTGAAGACCTCGCCGGTCAGCGGCAGGCGCTGCGCGACGAGCAGCGCCGCCGCGAACCCGGCGAGCATCGCCGCCCCGCCCATGCGCGGGATCGGCGTCGCGTGGACGTCCCGGTCGCGGACCGGCGTCATCACCCGGCCCCACACGGCCAGCCGGCGGACCGGCGGGACGAGCAGGTAGGTGACGGCGGCCGCGACCAGGACCGTCAGCAGATAGGCGCGCACCGCGAGCGGGCTGCCGCCGCGCCGCGCCTACGCGTGCGGGTAGGCCGGGTGCTTCTCGACGAGCGCCCGCACACCGGCGCGGATCTCCGCGCTGGCCGACCCGTCGGCGTCGCGCACCGCGCGGGCGATGAGCGAGGCGACCTCCTTCATGTCGGGCTCGGTGAGCCCCTGCGTCGTCACCGCCGCGGTGCCGACGCGGATGCCGGACGCGACCATCGGCGGGCGCGGGTCGTACGGGATCGCGTTCTTGTTGAGCGAGATGCCCGCGGCGTCGCAGCGTGCCTCCGCCTCGGCGCCGGTCACGCCGGTCGCGGCGAGGTCGAGCAGGGCGAGGTGGTTGTCGGTGCCGCCGGAGGTCGGGCGCATGCCCTCGGCCGACAGCGCCTCGGCCAGCGCCTGGGAGTTGGCGATGACCTGGCGGGAGTACTGCTGGTAGGCCGGGGACGCGGCCTCCTTGAGCGCGACCGCCTTGGCCGCGACCGCGTGCATCAGCGGGCCGCCCTGGGCGAAGGGGAACACCGCCTTGTCGATGCGCTGGGCGAGCTCCTGCTTGCACACGATCATGCCGCCGCGTGGGCCGCGCAGGACCTTGTGCGTCGTGAAGCTGACGACGTCGGCGTAGGGCACCGGCGACGGGATCGCGCCGCCGGCGACGAGGCCGATGAAGTGCGCCGCGTCGACGACCAGCCAGGCGCCGACCTCGTCGGCGATCTCGCGGAACTTCGCGAAGTCGATCAACCGGGGGTACGCCGTGGCGCCGGCGATGATCATCTGCGGGCGGTGCTCACGGGCGAGGTCGCGGACCTCGTCGTAGTCGATGAGCTCGGTGTCCTTGCGGACGGTGTAGGGCACGGGCTCGAACCACTTGCCGGAGAAGTTGACCTTCGACCCGTGGGTGAGGTGGCCGCCGTGCGGGAGCGACATCGCGAGCACCTTGTCGCCCGGCTTCAGCAACGCGGCGTAGACCGCGAAGTTCGCCTGCGCGCCGGAGTGGGGCTGGAGGTTCGCGTGCTCGGCGCCGAACAGCTCCTTGGCGCGCGCGATGCCGATCTCCTCGGCCCGGTCGACGACCTCGCAGCCGCCGTAGTAGCGCTTGCCCGGGTAGCCCTCGGCGTACTTGTTCGACAGCGTCGAGCCGAGCGCCGCGAGCACCGCGGGCGAGGTGAAGTTCTCGCTGGCGATGAGCTGCAGGCCGCCGCGCAGGCGGTCGAGCTCGTCGACGAGCACCTGCGCGATGTCGGGGTCGGTCTGCTGCAGCGACCCGAAGTCCGGCCCGTAGAACGGGGTCCCGGAGTCCTCGGGAGTCGCGGTCGCGTCGGTCATGTGTCCTCCTCGTACGGCCCCGAACAGCGATGCCAACCCTAGCGGCGCGCACCGTGGCCGCCGAACCCGCCGAAGGCCCTTCCGCGCGCCGACCCAGCGCCGATCCCGGCGGATCGGTCAGAACCGCTCGATGCTCAGGGTCGAGACCGGGGCGAGGTCGACATCGGCCCCTGCGTGGACGTAGTCCCACGACGCGAGCGCGATCATCGCCGCGTTGTCGGTCGACCACTTGAGCGGAGGCAGGCTGAGGCGCACGCCCAGCCCCGCGCACAGCTGCTCGGCCCGCTCGCGCAGCTGCGGGCTCGCGGAGACGCCGCCGACGACGACGAGCGACTCCGACGGGTACGCCCGGAGCGCGGACCCGGCCTTCGCCAGCAGCACGTCCATGCAGGCCTCGACGAAGGAGGCAGCGACGTCCTCGGGCTTCGCGTCGGGCTCGGCCTCGAGCAGCCGGCGGACGGCCGTCTTGAGCCCGGAGAAGGAGAAGTCGAAGCCCTGCGTGAGCATCGGGCGCGGGAGCGGGTAGCGCGGGGTCCCGGTCTTGGCGAGCCGGTCGATGACGGGGCCGCCGGGGTAGCCGAGGCCGAGCATGCGCGCGACCTTGTCGTAGGCCTCGCCCACGGAGTCGTCACGGGTCGAGCCGATCTGCTCGATGCGCTCGGGGGACTCCATCCGGGCCAGGAAGGTGTGGCCGCCGGACACGAGCAGGATCATCGCGGGGTAGGCCACCCGGCGCTCGTTGAGGTCCGCGCTGCGCAGGTGGCCGCGCAAGTGGTTGACCCCGCGCACCTGCAGGCCCCAGCCGTCGGCGAGCCCGCGCGCGGTGTCGACGCCCACCATCAGCGAGCCGATGAGCCCCGGCCCGCGCGTGACGCCGATCGAGTGTAGGTCGGCGGGGCGGATGCCGGCGTCCTCGATCGCCATCCGGATGGCGGGGATGACCTTGTCGATGTGGGCCCGGCTGGCCAGCTCGGGGAACACGCCGCCGTAGCGGTTGTGGATCTCCGCCTGCGAGACGATGACCGACGAGAGCACCGTGCCGTCCTCGGCGACAACGGCGGCAGCCGTGTCGTCGCAGGAGGACTCGATGCCGAGAATCAGCTCACGCGCCATGGAGGATCCTTTCCACCGTCTCCGGCGCAGCGGCGCCGACGCGCTCGACGACGGGCGGGACGGGCCGGCAATTTATCAACGTGGACGGCGTCGAGGAGAGCTGGCCGCCGTCGAGGACGAGGTCCGGCGGCTCGAGCAGCGAGGCCAGGATCGCCTCGAGGTTCTCCGCCGTCGGCTCGCCGCTGCGGTTCGCGCTGGTGACCAGCAGGGGCCCGGTCCGGCGCAGCAGCCCGCGCAGCAGGTCGTGCGCCGGGATCCGCACGGCGACCTCGACCCGCCCGGCGAGCCACTCGGGGCGCTCGTCGCCGGGGCCGAACCCGAACGCGATCGTCAGCGGGCCGGGGACGAGCTCGGAGGACAGCAGCCGCTGCGCCGCGTCGTTGACGTCCACACCGAGCGCCGGGACCGCGCCGACGTCTCCGACCATGACGGGCAGGTTCTTCGACCCCGGGCGCCCCTTCATCGCGAAGACGCGGTCGACCGCCTCGGGGGCCAGCGGCGACACCGCGAGGCCGTAGACCGTGTCGGTCGGAACGAGCGCGACGCCGCCGCCGAGGACGACGTCGGCCGCCTCGCCCATGCGGTCCTGGGTGATGACGGTCGCCATGTGGGCTCCTCCCGTGGCGGGGCAGGTCAGGCGGGCTGGGCGAAGAGCGCGGACTCCTCGGTGACCGGCGCGACCGGTGCCGTCGCGAGCTGCAGCCGTCCCGCGTCGAGCATCGCAGCCAGGCCGTCGGACGACGCCGCGTCGACGCCGGAGTCGTGCAGCGCGAGGCCGGCCAGCCCGCCGAGGGCGTAGCGCCGGTTGGCGCCCGCGACCACGACCTCGGGGAGGCCGGCGAGGCGCTCGGCGGCCTCCTCCACCGGCCCGAACCAGAACGAGGGCGCGCCCTGCGCTCCGAAGAGGCCGAGGTAGCTGATCGAGCTCTGCGCGCCGCGGGCCGGGTGGGCGACGAGCACGGGACGGCCGGCCGCCTCGCCCTCGGCGAGGAAGGCCAGCACCTCGAGCGTCGAGGCGTAGTGCACCGGGGCCCCGGTCGCGAAGGACAGCCCGTTGACGTAGGACAGCCCCGCGCGTACCGAGGTGAGGTTGCCCGGGCCGCTGTTGACGGCGATCGCCTCGACGTCGGAGACCGGGCAGTCGGCGGCCGCGAGGACCCGGCGGACCAGTCCCGCGATGCCGTCGAAGTCCGCGTCGAAGCGGCTCGTCCGGTCGCTCGAGCGCTCGCCGCCGCGGGTCAGCGTGACCGAGTAGGTCGAGCGCGAGGTCTCGACGGCGAGCGAGGCCGCGCTCGGGCTCGCGGACGTCGACGCGCTCATCCGGTCACCCGCAGCTCGCTGCCCGGCAGCGCCGCGAGGCCGTCCAGCAGGGCGGCCCAGCGGGGCGAGCCCCCGGAGAGCGTGAACACGCGGGCCTCCTCCGAGTCGGGCACGAGCGCCACCTCGACGAGCAGGTGGCCCGGGTAGTCCTCGGCCACCAGGTCGCCCCATTCGACGACCGTGACGCTGCGCTCGGCGTAGTCCACGAGCCCCAGGTCGCGGAACTCCGCGACGCTGTCGAGCCGGTAGGCGTCGACGTGCAGCACCGTGAGGCCGGGGCACTCGTAGAAGTTGGCGAGGGTGAAGGTCGGGCTCGTGACCGGGCCTTCGTAGCCGAGGGCCGCCGACAGGTCCTGCACGAAGGCCGTCTTGCCCGAGCCCAGGGTGCCGCGCAGCAGCAGGACGTCACCTGCGCGCAGCTCCGGGGCGAGGCGGGCCGCGAGCTCGGTGGTGCCCGCGCGGCCCGCCACCGCGTACGTCAGCTCGTGCACCCCAGCTCCTGAAGCCGTCTTCCGTCGTTTGCCCGCCGCCGGGGCGGCACAAAGTCTATCGCCGGGGCTGCGGGCCGCCCCGGAGCCTGCGCCCGAAGGCTCACACCGCCGTGCCGATGTGGGGCACGACCTCCTGCAGCAGCTCCATCGACAGCGCCCCCTCGCGGAGCACGCGCGGCACGACGCCGGTGACGTCGACGATGGTCGACGGGACCGCCTGCTCGCTGGCCCCGGCGTCGAGGATCACCGCGACGGACTCGCCGAGCTGCTCGCGCGCCTCCTCGGCGGTACGCGGCGCCGGGAAGCCGGCCCGGTTGGCCGCCGTGACGGCCATCGGCCCCACGACGGTGAGCAGCTCGATGGCGACGGGGTGCAGCGGCATCCGGACCTGGACGGTGCCGTTCGCCTCGCCGAGGTCCCACTGCAGCGACGGCTGGGCCGTGCACAGCAGCGTCAGCGGCCCGGGCCAGAACGCGGACACCAGGTCGCGCGCGACCGGGCGCAGGCCGTAGGCAAGCCCGTCGAGCGCCTTGGGGCCGGAGACGAGGACCGGCAGGGGCATGTCCCGCCCGCGCCCCTTGGCCTCCCGCAGCCGGGCCACCCCGTCGAGGGAGAAGGCGTCGCAGCCGACGCCGTAGACGGTGTCGGTCGGGAGCACCACGAGGTCGCCGCGCTTGGCGGCCGCCGCTGCGGCGTCCAGCCCGCGCTTGCGCATGAAGACGTCGTCGGTGTGGAAGCGACGGCTCACCGCCGGCTCCCCTCGACGCGACGGGCTCGAACGTAGCGGGGTCGGTGCGCGAGGTCTGGCAGGTCGGTCACGTCGCGCCATGCTGCCGTAGCCAGCAGCGCGGCGGGCGCCGACTCCCCCTGGCTGTCCGCGTGCTCGATCACGAGGAGGCCGCCGGGGCGCAGCAGCCGGCGGGCCGTACGCTCCACGGCGCGCAGCGCGTCGAGCCCGTCCTCCCCGCCTCCGTAGAGCGCGAGCTCGGGGTCGTGGTCGCGGACCTCGGGGTCCACCGGCACCGCGTCCGGCGGGATGTAGGGCGGGTTGCTGACCACGACGTCCACCTGCCCGTCGAGGTCGTCGAAGGCGTCGCCCAG
Organism: Motilibacter deserti; assembly: GCF_011250635.1. Classification (GTDB taxonomy): domain Bacteria; phylum Actinomycetota; class Actinomycetes; order Motilibacterales; family Motilibacteraceae; genus Motilibacter_A; species Motilibacter_A deserti. Next base: position 267,757 of record NZ_JAANNP010000002.1, on the reverse strand, counting down.
GTCGCCGAGGCGCAGCTCCACCCCCGTGCCCTCGAGGTTGCGGGCCGCCCAGGCGTGCGCGTCGACGTCCTTCTCGACGGCCAGCACGCGCGCGCCGCGGGCCTCGGTGGCCACGGAGGCTGCGATCGCGCCGGACCCGGTCCCCAGGTCCACGACGGTCGGCGCACGGCCGGCTGCGAGCAGCCGGAGCGCCTCGTCGACCGCCTCCCCCGCCACGATCTCGGTCTCCGGCCGTGGCACGAAGACCCCCGGCCCCACCGAGAGCTCGAGGTGGCGGAACCACGCCCGCCCGGTCAGGTGCTGCAGCGGGACGCGCGCGGCCCGCTCCTCCACGAGTGCGGAGTACGCCGCCGCCCCCGGAACCTCGTCGCCGGCTCCCAGCGTGAGCAGCTGCGTGCGGCTGAGCCCGCTGGCGTGCGCGAGCAGCGCCTCGGCGTCGTGGCGAGCGGAGGCGACGCCCGCGTCGGCGAGCCGCTGGGCGCCGACGCGGAGCAGCTCCTGCGCGGGGTTGCCGGACGCGGTCACGCGCCGGCCGCCGCCAGCTTGGCGTTGGTGTCGGCGTCGACGAGCGCCTGGACGACGCCGTCGAGGTCGCCGTCGAGCACCGCGTCGAGGTTGTGCGCCTTGTAGCCGACCCGGTGGTCGGAGATGCGGTTCTCCGGGAAGTTGTAGGTGCGCACGCGCTCGGAGCGGTCGACCGTGCGCACCTGGCTCTTGCGCTCGGCGGAGGCGGCGGCGTCGGCCTCCTCCTTGGCCTTCTCCAGGAGCCGGGCGCGCAGGATGCGCAGCGCCTGCTCCTTGTTCTGCAGCTGGGACTTCTCGTTCTGGCAGCTGGCGACGACGCCGGTCGGCACGTGGGTGATGCGCACTGCGGAGTCGGTCGTGTTGACGCTCTGCCCGCCGGGGCCGGACGAGCGGTAGACGTCGATGCGCAGGTCGTTCATGTCGATCGCGACGTCGACGTCCTCGGCCTCCGGCAGCACGAGCACACCGGCCGCGGAGGTGTGGATGCGGCCCTGGGACTCGGTCACGGGGACGCGCTGGACGCGGTGGACGCCCGCCTCGTACTTCAGCCGCGCCCACACCCCGGCGCCCGGCTCGACCTGGCCGCGCGCCTTCACGGCGACCTTGACGTCCTTGAAGCCGCCGAGGTCGCTCTCCTCGGAGTCGATGACGTCGGCCTTCCAGCCCTGCCGCTCGGCGTAGCGCAGGTACATCCGCAGCAGGTCGCCGGCGAAGAGCGCCGACTCCTGCCCGCCCTCGCCCGCCTTGATCTCCAGGATCACGTCGCGGTCGTCGTCGGGGTCGCGCGGCAGCAGCAGGTGGCGCAGCCGCTCCTCGGTCTCGGCGCGCCGCTGCTCCAGCTCGACCGCCTCCTGTGCGAAGGCGGGGTCCTCCCCCGCGAGCTCGCGCGCGGTGGCCAGGTCGTCCTCGACGCCGGACAGCTGCCGGACGGCCTCGACGATCGGGCTGAGCTCGGCGTAGCGCCGCCCGAGCCGCCGCGCCTCCGCCTGGTCGGCGTGCACGGCAGGGTCGGCGAGCCGCTTCTCGAGCTCGGCGTGCTCGAAGACGAGCGCGTCGAGCGAGGCCGGGGTGGCGGGGTCGCTCACGGGAGGCTCCTCCTCGGGGGTGCTGACGTCCCGGGCCAGCGTGGCACTCGCCCGGACATGCGAACGGCGCCGGCCGGACGGGCTGCTGCCCGCCGGACCGGCGCCGTGGAGTCGCTACTTGGTGGGAGCCTGCGCGCCCTTGCCGCTCTTGCCGAAGCGCTGCTCGAAGCGGGCCACGCGGCCGCCGGTGTCGAGGATGCGCTGCTTGCCGGTGTAGAACGGGTGGCAGGCCGAGCACGTGTCGGCGTTGATGACGCCGTTCGCCGCCGTGCTGCGCGTCTGGAACGTGTTGCCGCAGGTGCAGGTCACGGTCGTGACGTTGTACTGCGGGTGGATCTCGGGCTTCATGCCGAACCGCCTCTCGGGTCTGGGGGTCGCCGGGTCGGCTGGTGTGCCCGGCGCTCTCGTCGCGCCGCCTCGCCGTGGACCGGAACCGTCAGGCACAGTGTGCCAGACGCATCAACGCGGGGCCCCGGGCTGCGATTCCCGCCGGTCAGCCCCGCTGGTCGGGCCGGCCGTCGTCCTCGGTACGCCGCGGCCGCCCGCGGCGCGGTACCGGGCGTACGTCCCCCGGCAGCCGCCCCGCCTCGGCGAGGGCGCGCCGCAGCAGCAGCTCGATCTGCGCGTTGACGCTGCGCAACTCGTCCCCGGCCCAGCGCACCAGCGCCTCGTGAACGCCGGGGTCGAGCCGCAGGAGCACGCTGTGGCGCCCCTTGCCCCGCTGCGGGGGCGGCGCGCCCTGCTCGTCCGCGCTCTGGTCGCCGGACACGTCAGGAGTAGAGCGTGCCCGTGTTCACCACGGGGGTCGCCCGGCTGTCGCCGCAGAGGACGACGAGCAGGTTCGACACCATCGCCGCCTTGCGCTCGTCGTCGAGCTCGACGATCGCCTCGTCCGCGAGCTTGTCCAGCGCCATCCGGACCATTCCGACCGCACCGTCGACGATCCGCTCGCGGGCCGCCACGATGGCCCCGGCCTGCTGGCGCTGCAGCATGGCCTGCGCGACCTCCTGGGCGTACGCGAGATGGCTGATGCGCACCTCGACGATCTCGACGCCGGCGACCGCGACCCGCTCGGCCACCTCGACGGCGAGCTCGCCGGCCACCTCGTCGGTCGACCCGCGCAGCGACGTCGCGCCAGGGTCGCCGCTGTCGTACGGGTGCGTGGTCGCCACGTGACGCAGCGCCGCCTCGGCCTGGATCTCCACGAACGCCGTGTAGTCCTCGACCGCGAACGTCGCCTTCGCGGTGTCCGCGACCTGCCACACGACGATCGCCGCGATGTCGACCGGGTTGCCGTCGGCGTCGTTGACCTTGAGGTGGCTGGTCTCGAAGTTGCGCACCCGGACGCTCATGCCCCGCCGGCTGGTGAGCGGAGGGAGCCAGACCAGGCCGGTGCGGCGCGCGGTGCCGACGTAGCGGCCGAAGAACTGAACGACGTTGGTGCGCCCGGGGGCGACGACGGTCAGCGAGCCGAGGACGACGAGCACCAGCAGCACGCACACCCCCGCGATCACGGCGGCGGGGACGACGTTCGCCGGCGTCTGCTCCTCGAAGCCGACGACCCGCACGACCTGCCACGCGGCCAGCGCTACCAGGGCCAGCACGCCGAGCACGGCCCAGAGCCCGTTCGCCTGCCAGGCGGTGTGCTCGTCGATCTCGACCCGGGTGCCGGCGTGGCCGACCGGACGGTCCTGCGGCGGCGCGTCGACCGGCGGGACGCTGCCCTGGCCGGCCGGTGCGGGAGTGGTGGCGGTCATCGGCTACCCCCTCGGTGTGCGGTGATGTGCGATAGCAAAGTGATATCACTTTTTGCCGCCGAGCGCACCTCCCCGAGGCATCGGCCCGGGCGCGAGCGCCAACGACCTCGGCGGCGTGGCGGTCACCTTCGCGGCGGCCTGGCACCGCGGAGGTGACCTCCGGACCGCGAGAGGGCCTCGGGGTACGTGGTGGCGGGACGCAGAACGGCCGGGCACCCCGTGAGGGGGTGCCCGGCCGTCCCGGATCCGGCCTCGCGGCCGCGCGCGTCAGTCGTGGTCGGCGCCCGGCGTGGTCTTCTGGATCTGCAGCAGGAACTCGGCGTTGCTCTTGGTCTCGCGCAGCTTGCCGATGACGAGCTCGAGCGCCTGCTGCTGCTCGAGCGCCGACAGCACCCGGCGCAGCTTCCAGACGATCTGCAGCTCGGAGCGGTCCATGAGGATCTCCTCACGGCGGGTGCCGGAGGCGTCCACGTCGACGGCCGGGAAGAGCCGCTTGTCCGCGAGCTTGCGGTCGAGCTTGAGCTCCATGTTCCCGGTGCCCTTGAACTCCTCGAAGATGACCTCGTCCATGCGGGACCCGGTCTCCACGAGCGCTGTCGCGAGAATGGTCAGCGAGCCGCCGTTCTCGATGTTGCGGGCAGCACCGAAGAAGCGCTTCGGCGGGTAGAGCGCCGCCGAGTCGACACCGCCGGAGAGGATGCGCCCGCTCGCCGGAGCGGCGAGGTTGTAGGCACGTCCGAGGCGGGTGATCGAGTCGAGCAGCACGACGACGTCGTGGCCCATCTCCACCAGGCGCTTGGCCCGCTCGATCGCGAGCTCGGCGACCGTGGTGTGGTCGTCGGCCGGGCGGTCGAAGGTCGAGGCGATGACCTCGCCCTTGACCGAGCGCTGCATGTCGGTGACCTCTTCGGGGCGCTCGTCGACGAGCACGACCATGAGGTGGACCTCGGGGTTGTTCACCGCGATGGCGTTGGCGATCGCCTGCAGGACCATCGTCTTGCCGGCCTTCGGCGGGGACACGATGAGCCCGCGCTGGCCCTTCCCGATGGGGGCCACGAGATCGATGATCCGCGTGGTGAAGACGCTCGGGTCGGTCTCCAGCCGCAGCCGCTCCTGCGGGTAGAGCGGCGTCAGCTTGTTGAACTCGACGCGCGCACGCGCCTTCTCCGGGTCCCCGCCGTTGACGGAGTCGACCCGGACCAGGGCGTTGAACTTCTCCCGGCGCGCTTCGCCGTCGCGCTGCTGGCGGACCGCGCCGGTGACGGCGTCGCCCTTGCGCAGGCCGTGCCGCCGCACCTGGGCGAGCGAGACGTAGACGTCGTTCGGCCCGGGGAGGTATCCGCTGGTGCGCAGGAAGGCGTAGTTGTCGAGGATGTCGACGACACCGGCGACGGGCACCAGGACGTCGTCGTCGCCGACCTCCGGCTCGCCCGGCGCGTCGAGCAGCTGACCGTCACGGCCGCGTCGGCGCCCGGCGCGGTCGCGGTAGCGGCCGCGCCGACGCCGGCCACGCCCGCCGTCGAGGTCGTCGTCGTCCTCGGTCGCCGGGCCACGGTCGTTGCGGTCGCCACGGTCGTTGCGGTCGCCACGGTCACCGCGCTCCTGGCGGTCGGCGCGCTCGCCGCGGTCCTGCCGCTCGCCGCGGTCCTGCCGCTCGCCACGGTCCTGCCGCTCGCCACGGTCCTGGCGGTCGCCGCGCTCCTGCCGCTCGCCACGGTCCTGGCGGTCGCCGCGCTCGCCGCGGTCCTGCCGCTCGCCGCGCTCGCCGCGGTCGCCGCGCTCCTGGCGGTCCCCGCGCTCCTGACGGTCTCCGCGCTCGCCGCGGTCCTGCCGGTCCCCACGGTCCTGCCGGTCCCCACGGTCCTGACGGTCCCCGCGCTCCTGACGGTCTCCGCGCTCGCCGCGGTCCTGCCGGTCGCCGCGCTCCTGGCGGTCCCCGCGCTCGCCACGGTCCTGGCGGTCCCCGCGCTCCTGACGGTCGCGCCGGTCACCCCGCGGCTCGCGCTCGGGCGCGCTCTCGGTGTCGGGCGTGGAAGGCTCCGGCGTCGCAGCGCGCGCGGTCTCGGCCGGGCGCTCCTCGGTCGGGCGCTCCTCGGTCGGGCGCTCCTCGGTCGACGGGGCAGCCGTACGCGCGAGCTCCGTGGCCTCGGCCGGAGCAGTTGCGGCGGCACCGTTCTGCAGGTCGAGCGCGGGCTGCTCGGTCGGGCGCTCGGCACGCGTACGCCGGGTCCGGGCCGGGCGGGTGGCGGCCGGCGCATCGGCGGCGGGGGCCTGCGCGGCAGCGGCGCCGTTGGACGGCGCGGCGTCGGCCGCGGCGGCGCCGTTCGTGCCGCCCGCCTGGCGGGCCTGGATCGCCTCGATCAGCGCGGGCTTGCGCATCCGGGCGGTCCCGCCGATGCCCAGCTCGGCCGCGAGCGACTGGAGCTCGGGGAGCACCATGCCGGCCAGGCCGGGAGCACGGCGGCGGCCGCGCGAGGGGGACTGCGCGGGTACGTCTGCGTCGGCACCGGATGCTGGCGCGGAGTCGGCCGGGGCCTGTGCTCCGCGCGGCTCCTCGGCACGCCCGCCATCGGGCGCGGTGAGGAGGTCGATGGTGTCGCTCACGAAGGGTCCTTCCCTTGACGAGCTCGGCCGGGAGATGCGTCCCTGCCCCTGTCGGGGAGGGTCCCGGTCAGCGACCCCGGGGCTACCGGGGTGTTCCCGCCGGGATCGGCGGGCTGAATGGGGGGTGAACCGTCGCCTCGGCGACGGGTCGAAGGGCTCGCGCCTCCCGCGTACCGAGAAGCGACCAGCAGCCCGGGGGCGGCACGGGCATGCAGCACGCTTGGGGGTCGATGTGTCGCGAGCGCCACATCGCAGCGGGAGCCGTCGAGACGGTCGAACGCACCGGAAGCCCGAAGGTCGGTCGGCGCACAACGACTATAACGCGGAAGTGCCGCGCGATCTGCCCGACACGAGGATACCTGGCGCGGCGGGCTGACGCCCAGCCCCCGAGCCGAGCGTGGTGCGGGAGCGGCACGTCGACGGGGACGACGCGCGTCATCCGTCGGCCCACGAGCTGACGGGGTGGCGAGCGGTCGTCCTGCGTCAGCCGGCGGGGCGCCGGACGCCGGCGCGCTCTATCGTCAGCGGCAGGGCGCGGAAGCCCGGCTCCCCCGCCGCAGCGAGCGCCTCGGCGTCAGCGGCCGGGACAAGTGCCAGCACCGTCGGGCCGGCACCCGAGATAACGGCCGGCACGCCGTCCGCCCGCAGCCGGGCCACGAGGGCCGCGCTGCGCGGCATGGCCGGCTCGCGGTAGCCCTGGTGCAGCCGGTCCTCCGTCGCCGGAAGCAGCAGCGAGGGGTCGGCGGTCAGCGCGTGGACCAGGAGCGCGGCGCGGCCGGCGTTGCGCGCCGCGTCGGCGTGCGGGACCGTCGCCGGGAGCAGCCGGCGGGCGTGCTCGGTCGCGACCGGCTCGGCGGGGACGTAGGCCACGGCGGCGAGGCCGGCGGCCGGCTCGAGGCGTACGGCGCGCGCCCCGGCGTCCTCCTGCCACGCGATCGTGAAGCCGCCCAGCAGGCAGGGCGCCACGTTGTCGGGGTGGCCCTCGAGGCGGGCGGCGACGTCGAGCGCCGCGGCGTCGTCCAGCCGCCGCTCCCCGTCCGTGACCAGCGCACGCGCGCCGAGCACTCCGGCGACGATCGCGGCGGACGACGAGCCCAGCCCGCGGCCGTGCGGGATCCGGTTGTGGCAGGCCAGCGCGACGCCGGGCATGCGCACGCCCATCGCGTCGAACGCCGCGGCCATGGCGCGCACCACGAGGTGTCGCTCGTCCCGGGGGACGTCGTCCACGCCCTCCCCCTCGACCTCGACCTGGACGCCGGACTGCGCCGCCTGGAACGTGAGGTCGTCGAACAGGCCGACGGCGAGGCCGAACGCGTCGAACCCGGCGCCGAGGTTGGCGCTCGTCGCGGGCACTTGCAGCCGCACGGGGCCGTCCACGAGTGCCGCGCCCCCCAGGTCAGGGGCATCGACGTCGACCGGGCCGAGGCCGCCGCCATCGGCGGGGGAGCCTGCCACCGCCGGTCAGGCGAGCCCGAGCGCGGCAGCGGCGGCGCCGGCGTCGACGGGGACCGCGACCGGCTGCACGCCCTCGGGCATGGCCCACTGCGGGTCCTTGAGGCCGTGGCCGGTGACCGTGCAGACGATGCGCTGGCCGGGGTCGACCTCGCCGCGCTCCGTCCGCGCGAGCAGCCCGGCGACGCCCGCCGCCGACGCCGGCTCGACGAAGACGCCCTCGCGGTCGGCGAGCAGCCGCTGTGCGGCGAGGATCTGCTGGTCGGTCACCGCCTCCACGACGCCGTCGGACTCGTCGCGCGCGGCGACCGCGAGCGCCCACGAGGCCGGGTTGCCGATGCGGATGGCCGTCGCGATGGTCTCGGGGTTGGGCACCGGCTGGCCCGAGACGAGCGGAGCGGCGCCCGCCGCCTGGAAGCCCCACATGCGCGGCCGCCGGGTGGCGTTGCCCGCGGCGTGGTCCTCGGTGTAGCCGATCCAGTAGGCCGACACGTTGCCGGCGTTGCCCACGGGCAGGCAGTGCACGTCGGGCGCGTCGCCGAGGGCGGCGACCACCTCGAACGCGGCGGTCTTCTGCCCCTGCAGGCGGACCGGGTTGACCGAGTTCACCAGGGCCACCGGGAAGCGCTCGGACAGCTCGCGGGCGAGGACGAGGCACTCGTCGAACCCGCCGTCGGTGACCTGCAGGATCGTCGCGCCGTGGATCACGGCCTGCGCCAGCTTGCCGGTGGCGATCTTGCCCTGCGGCACGAGGACCGCGCTGCGCACGCCGGCCCGGGCCGCGTACGCCGCGGCCGAGGCGCTGGTGTTGCCCGTCGAGGCGCAGATGACCGCCTTGGCCCCCTCACCGATAGCGACGCTCATGGCCACGGTCATGCCGCGGTCCTTGAACGAGCCGGTCGGGTTGGCGCCCTCGACCTTGAGATAGACGTCGCAGCCTGTGCGGGCGGACAGCTCACCGGCGGGCACGAGCGGGGTGTTGCCCTCGAGGAGGGTGACGACCGGGGTGTCGGCGGTGACGGGCAGGCGGTCGCGGAACTCCTCCACGACACCCCGCCACGGGGCGGTGCGCGGGCTCACGCGGGCCTCCAGGTGCGTGGGATGCGGGTACAGCGTAGGCGAATTTTGCGGGCTGGCCCGCTGTTTTCGGCGTCGCCGCTCACGATGTGAGACGACGTTTCCGGAGCGTGGACCTCAGACGCCCTCGACGCGCATCACGCTGCTGACGTCGCGCACGATCTCGAGCGCGCGCAGCTCCTCGACCGTGGCGGCGAGGTCGGCATCGCGTGCCGTGTGCGTCACGAGGACGAGCACCGCGTCGTCCGCGTGGCCCTCCTGGCGCACCGTCTGGATCGACACGCCGTGCCGGGCGAATGCCGTGGCGACCGCGGCGAGGACGCCGGGGCGGTCGTCGACGTCGAGGCTGACGTGGTAGCGCGTGAGCGTGTCGCCCATCGGGCGCACGGGCAGGTCGGCGTACGAGGACTCCCCCGGCCCGAGCCCGCCCCCGGTGCGGTGGCGGGCGACCGCCACGAGGTCGCCGAGCACCGCGCTCGCGGTGGGCGCGCCTCCGGCACCGCGGCCGTAGAACATCAGCTGGCCGGCGGCGGCGGACTGGACGAAGACGGCGTTGAACGCGTCGCGCACGCTGGCGAGCGGGTGCTCGCGCGGGATCATGGCGGGGTGGACGCGGACGGCCACGGCGCCGTCGACGAGCTCGGCGATCGCGAGCAGCTTGACCACGTGCCCCATCGCCTTGGCGCTCGCGACGTCCGCGGCGGTGACCTCCGTGATGCCCTCGCGGTGCACGGCCCCCAGCGGGACGCGGGTGTGGAAGGCGAGCGAGGCGAGGATCGCGGCCTTCGCGGCGGCGTCGAAGCCCTCGACGTCGGCGGTCGGGTCGGCCTCCGCATAGCCGAGCGCCGTTGCCTCGTCCAGCGCCTCCGCGAAGCCGGCGCCGGTCTCGTCCATGCTCGAAAGGATGAAGTTCGTCGTGCCATTCACGATTCCCAAAACACGCTGCACCTGATCGCCGACGAGAGACTCGCGCAGCGGGCGCAGGATCGGGATGGCACCGGCCACGGCGGCCTCGTAGTAGAGGTCCACGCCGTGCTCCTGAGCGGCCGCGAAGAGCGTCGCGCCGTCCTCGGCGAGCAGTGCCTTGTTGGCGCTGACGACCGACGCGCCGTTCTTCATCGCCGCGAGGATGAGCGACCGCGCGGGCTCGATGCCGCCGATGACCTCGACGACGAGGTCGATGTCGTCCCGGCTGACGAGGCCGGTGGCATCGGTGGTGAAGAGGTCGGGGTCGACGGGCAGGCCGGGACGCTCGCGCTTGCGGCGCACGGCGATGCCGGCGAGCTCGAGCGGCCGCCCGACGCGGGCGGCCAGGTCGTCGCCGTTCTCGACGATCAGTCGCGCGACCTCGCTGCCGACGACCCCGCAGCCCAGCAGCGCCACGCGCAGCGGCTTGTCCACCTCAGGCCCCCTCTTCCACGTCGAGCCCGGTGTCGAGGCGCAGCAGGTCCTGCTCGGTCTCGCGCCGGAGCAGCACCCGGGCCGCCCCGTCACGCACGGCCACGACCGGCGGCCGGGGGACGTGGTTGTAGTTGCTGGCCATCGACCGGCAGTAGGCGCCCGTGCCGGGCACGGCGACGAGGTCGCCCGGCGCCACGTCGGCGGGCAGGAACTCGTCCTTGACCACGACGTCGCCGCTCTCGCAGTGCTTGCCGACCACCCGCGAGAGCACCGGCCCGGCGTCCGAGCGGCGCGACGCCAGCGTCGCGGAGTAGCTCGCGTCGTAGAGCGCGGTGCGGATGTTGTCGCTCATGCCGCCGTCGACGGCGACGTAGGTGCGGCGGCGGCCGCCGTCGAGCGCGACGTCCTTGACCGTGCCGACCTCGTAGAGGGTGAACGTCGTCGGCCCCGCGATGGCGCGGCCCGGCTCGATCGACACGTGCGGGACGTCCATGCCCAGCGCGGCGCACTCACGCTCGACGATGGCGCGCATGCTCTCGGCGAGCACCCTGGGCGGCTGCGGGTCGTCCTGGGTGGTGTAGGCGATGCCGAAGCCGCCGCCGAGGTCCACCTCGGGCAGCTCGATGCCGTGCTCGCCGCGCAGCCGGTGGAGCATGCCGAGCAGCCGGCGCGTGGCGATCTCGAAGCCGGCCGTGTCGAAGATCTGCGAGCCGATGTGGCTGTGCAGGCCGACGAGCTCGAGCGAGGGCGCCGCGAGGATGCGGCGTACGGCCTCGTCGGCCGCACCGCCGGCGAGCGAGAGCCCGAACTTCTGGTCCTCGTGCGCGGTCGCGATGAACTCGTGGGTGTGCGCCTCGACCCCGACGGTGACCCGCACGATCACGCGTTGCCGGATGCCGCGCTCGGCCGCGACCCGCGCCACGCGCTCGATCTCGTCGTAGGAGTCCACGACGATGCGCGCGACGTTGGCGTCCATCGCCCGGCCCAGCTCCGCCGCCGAGCGGTTGTTGCCGTGGAAGACGAGCCGCTCGCCGGGCACCCCGGCCGCGAGGGCCACGGCGAGCTCGCCGCCGGTGCTCACGTCGACGCTGAGCCCCTCCTCGAGCACCCAGCGGGCGACGGCGACGGAGAAGAACGCCTTGGCCGCGTAGTAGACCGTCGCCGGCGCGAACGCTTCACGGAAGGCACGCGCCCGGTTCCTGAAATCTGCTTCGTCCAGGATGTAGGCCGGCGTCCCGAACTCCTGCGCCAGCTCGCGGACGTCGAGGCCGGCCACGCGCAGCGCCCCGTCCTCGGCGCGCGCCACGTGCTCGGACCAGAGGACCGGCACGAGCGCGTTGACGTCGTCGGGCACCCGCAGCCAGGCGGGGCCGTGGTCCCCGGCCTGCCCGTGGAGGGCGCCGGCCTCGTGTGCGCGCATGGCTACATCCGCTCCGGAGCGTTGACGCCCAGCAGCGCCAGGCCGTTGGCGAGCACGACGCGCGTGGCCTCGCAGAGCCAGAGCCGGGCGCGGTTGAGGTCGGTTGGCTCCTCGTCGCCCATCGGCAGCACGCGGCACGCGTCGTAGAACCGGTGGTAGGTGCCGGCGAGCGCCTCGAGATAGCGCGCCACGCGGTGCGCCTCGCGCAGCTCCGCCGAGGTGGCGACGACCCGCGGGAACTCGCCGAGGGCCCCGAGCAGGTCCGCCTCGCGCTCGTGCGACAGCAGCGACGGGTCGAAGCTCTCGGCGTCGCCCCGCTCGATCCCCAGGTCGCGCGCGTTGCGCAGCACGCCGCTGATGCGGGCGTGCGCGTACTGCACGTAGAACACCGGGTTGTCGTTGGCCTGCTTGGTCAGCAGGTCGATGTCCAGGACGAGCGTCGAGTCGGTCGACGAGCGCGCGAGCGCGTAGCGGACCGCGTCGACCCCGGCCAGGTCGACCACGTCCTCGAGGGTGACCACGTTGCCGGCGCGCTTGGAGAGCTTGAGCTCCTCCCCACCCTGCACGACCTTGACGAACTGCCCGATGAGCACCTCGACCGTCGTCTCCGGGTCGTCGCCGGCGCAGGCCGCGATGGCGCGCAGCCGGTTGACGTAGCCGTGGTGGTCCGCGCCGAGCATGTAGACCAGCCGGTCGAAGCCGCGGCCGCGCTTGTCCAGGTAGTAGGCGCAGTCGGCGGCGAAGTAGGTCATGCTGCCGTCGCTCTTGACCAGGACGCGGTCCTTGTCGTCGCCGAAGTCCGTCGTGCGCAGGAAGACCGCGCCCTCGGAGTCGTAGACGTGGCCCTGCTCGCGCAGCGTCGCGATCGCCTTCTCGACGCCGCCGCCCGCGTGCAGCGTGCGCTCGGAGAACCAGACGTCGAAGTGCGTGCGGAACGACTCGAGCGTGCGCTGCTGCTCGGCGAGCTGGGCCTTGTAGCCCTCCTCGCGGAACGCGGCGCTCTGCTCGTCCTCGGGCAGCTCGAGGATGTCGGGCCGGGCGGCCAGCACCTCGCGCGCGAGGTCGTTGACGTACGCCCCGAGGTAGCCGCCCTCGGGCGGCTCCTCCCCCAGCGCCCGGGCCCTGATGGAGGCGCCGAACTTGTCCATCTGGGCGCCGGCGTCGTTGACGTAGAACTCGCGCGTGACCGCCGCCCCGGAGGCGTCGAGCAGGCGGCCCAGGCAGTCGCCGACCGCCGCCCAGCGCACGTGCCCGAGGTGCAGCGGCCCGGTCGGGTTGGCCGAGACGAACTCGAGGTTGACGCGCTGCCCGGCGAGGGAGTCGTTGCGGCCGTACTCCGCGCCGGCCTCGACGATGCGGCGCGCGGCCACGCCGGCCGCGGCGGCTTCCAGGCGTACGTTGAGGAAGCCCGGCCCGGCGATGTCGACCTCGGCAATGCCCGGCGTCGGCCGCAGCCGGGCGGCGATCAGCTCGGCGACCTGGCGCGGCGGGCGCCCGGCGGGCTTGGCGAGCTGCAGCGCGATGTTGGTCGCGTAGTCGCCGTGCTCCTTCTGCTTCGGGCGCTCCACGGCCACGGCGGCGGGAGGCGTCACCGACAGCTCACCCGCGTCGACGGCCTCGCGTACGGCGCGGAGGACGGCATCGGCGAGATCGGAGGGAGTCACCCGTCGAGCCTACCGGGCTGGCCACCCCGGTCCTGCGCCGTCGTCCCGCGCTCACCCGCTCGCCGCCGGCCCGGTCGGCCGGGCGCAGGCGACGGCGGCGGGTGCTCTCAGGCCGGGCTGTCCGGGACCGGGCTCCTGCCCGTCTCGGCCAGCCCGCGTACGACCCGGACCAGCTCGTCGGGGTCGAACGGCTTGGTGACGTAGGCGTCGACGCCGGTCTCCGTGCCGCGCCGCAGGTCCGACGCCTGCGCCGACGCACTCACCATCGCGATGGGGATGTGGCGGGTCCGCGGGTCCGCCCGTAGCCGCTCCGCGGTCTTGAAGCCGTCGAGCCGCGGCATGACCACGTCGAGGGTGATCACGTCGGGGGCGGCGTCGACCACCTTCTCGAGGGCGTCGAGCCCGTCGACCGCGGTGACGACCTCGAACCCCTCGAGGGTGAGGTTCATGACGATGAGGTTCCGGATGTTGTCGGTGTCGTCGACGACGAGGACGCGCGCCACGCGGCCAGGCTAGCCGCGGCCGATGCCGCCCCGCGGGGCGATCGGGAACTGGCCCCGCGCCGGGGCGACCGCGCACCCGCCCGGCACGCTGGTATCGTTTGGCCCGCCCGAGCCCCCGTAGCTCAGGGGATAGAGCATCGGCCTCCGGAGCCGTGTGCGCAGGTTCGAATCCTGCCGGGGGCACCAGCAGGACCTCTCCCGGCGGCTCCGCGCCGGGGCGGCCACCGGGTGCGCGGCCCCTCAGCCCTCCCCCGCCACGGCCTCCAGCAACGCCCGCAGCCGCAGTGGCATCTCCTCCTGCAGCGAGATCGTCGTGCTCGTGCGCACCACCTCCGGCACGGTCAGGAACTCCCCCGTCAGCCGGTGCAGGTCGGCCGGGTCGCGGGCGACCACCTTGAGCAGCAGGTCGCTCTGCCCGGTCGTGGAGTGCATCTCGACTACCTCGGGGTACGCCCGCAGCGCGGCCGGGGCGCGCCGGCCCGTCGTCTGGCTCAGCTCGATCGAGACGAACGCCACCAGCCCGCGCCCGAGCGCCGCCGGGTCGACCCGGCGGCTGAACTCGCGCACCGCACCCGAGGCCGCCAGCCGCTGGAGCCGCGCCTGCAGCGTGTTGCGCGCGATGCCGAGGCGGCGGGCAAGGGCGAGGCTCGTCGCGTCAGGGTCGTCGTCGAGGGCGAGGAGGATCCGGGCGTCCAGCTGGTCCACCTGAGCAGAGTGACACACCTGATCCCGCTCAGCGCGGCAGAATGCTCAGCGCGTCGCACGCCTGTTGCTCGTCCTGCAGCACCGACACCATCCTGTAGCCCATGATCGTCGACTCGGTGGCCCGCCCGGCGCCGGAGGCCGCGCCCCCGCCGCGGCACTCCGCGGTCGAGGACCTCGTCAGCCTGGTGACCGGCGCCTTCCTGGCCTCGCTCGGCCTGTTCCTGATCGACACCGCCGGCGCGGTGACCGGGGGCACGGCCGGCGTCGGGCTGCTGCTGGGCCACGCGCTGCCGGTCCCGTTCGCCGCCGTCTACGTCGCCGTGAACTCGCCGTTCCTCCTCCTCGCCGGCCTGCGCAAGGGCTGGGGCTTCGCCGTCCGCTCCGTCGTCGCGACGGTGCTCGTCACCGCGTTCCTGCTGCTGCACCCGCACGCGATGTCGGTCTCCGCGCTGGAGCCGGTCTATGGCGCGCTGGTCGGCAACCTCTCCGCCGGCGTCGGGATGCTCATCCTCTTCCGTCACCGGGCCAGCCTCGGCGGCTTCAACGTCGTCGCGCTGCTCGCGCAGGAACGGCTCGGCTGGCGCGCCGGCTACGTGCAGCTGGCCCTGGACGCGTGCGTCCTCGCCCTGTCCGCGCTCGTGCTGCCGGCGGGCACCGTGCTCGTCTCGGTCGCCGGCGCCCTCGTCGTGAACCTCGTGCTCGCGATGAACCACCGGCCGGGGCGCTATCTCGGGGCGTGACGGCCCCCCCTCTCGGGAGGAACGAGCCCCCGTCACGCCTCGTGGGGGCAGGGCGTGCGCATCACCCGGATGGAGGCGCGCGTGCGCACATGCGAACACGCGTTCACACGTGCGCACTTCCTGCCTCCGGCGCTCAGCCGCGCGGGACGTACTCGTCCAGGAACGCGTTGCGGAACTTCCCTTCGGGGTCGAGCTCCGCGAGCAGGCCCACGAAGTCGGGCATCCGCTCGTAGAGGCCGCCCACCACCGATGCCGGGGTCTCGAAGACCTTGCCCCAGTGCGGGCGCGCGCGGAACGGCTCGAGCTGCTCCTCGACGGCGCGCACGACCGGGATGACCGAGGCCGTGTCCTTGATCCAGGTGAAGTGGAACGCGACGGCGTCCTGGCCGTACGACATGCTCATCCAGAGTTCGTCGGCGGCGATCGCGCGGATCTCACTGATCTGCAGCACGCCCGCGATCTGCTCCCGGATCGAGGAGAGCGCGTCGAACGCGGCGACGGCGTCCTGGCGCGACACGAAGTACTCGCTCTGCAGCTCCTCGCCGCTGCTCGGGGTGAACCCGCGCTTGAAGTGCGGCAGCCGCTCGTGCCACGGCCCCGGCACGCCGAGCTGCTCGGTGCAGTGGATCGACGACATCTCCGGCACGGGGTTGCGCGGGCCGTCGGCCAGCCGGGCGCCGAGCCACTCCGCGCCGCCGACCGCGGAGGCCGGCTCGTCGACGCGCTGCTTCAGCCACACCTGGCGCAGGTCGTCAGAGCGCCAGTCGGTGAACACGCTCACGCTGTACGCCGCCGACAGCACCTCCTCGAAGCGCTCGCGGAGCACGCCGGCCGTCAGCCCTTCGTAGACGTACTGCCGGACCGAGAACGTCGGCTGCAGGTCGAGCGTGACGCCCACCACGATGCCGACGGCGCCCAGGCCGACGACGGCGCCGGCGAGCCGGTCCGGGTCGCCCGCGCGGGTCAGGGTGACAAGGTCGCCGGTGGCGGTGACCAGCTCCAGGGCGGACACGGCGGTGGCGAGGCAGCCGTTGCCCACACCCGAGCCGTGCGTGCCCGTGGCGCACGCCCCTGCGACCGAGATGTGGGGCAGCGACCCGAGGTTGTGCAGCGCATAGCCCGCTGCCTCGAGCTCTCCGGTCAGGTCGGCGAAGCGGACGCCGCCGCGGACCACCGCGACCGGGCGCCCGCTCTCCCCCGACACCTCGACGCTGCGCGGCAGGGTCTCGACGGCGATCTGCAGCCCGTTCGTGTCGGCGATCCGGTTGAACGAGTGCCCAGAGCCGAGAGCCCGCACGCGCTCGGCGCCCGCGACGAGCCGCTGCAGCTCGGCCACGGAGGCGGGTGCGGCACAGCGCTCGGCACCGAAGGTGATGTTGCCGGCCCAGTTCATCGCCGATCGCGTCATGCCGCCCGTCGCCGCCCGTTCTCGAGTGCAGTGGTCCGCCCACGCTAACCGGGCTTCCGGGGTCCGGCCCGGCGGGCTCGGACCTGGGCGTGGGCCACTGCTGCAGAAATGGACCTGCAACAGGAGAGCCAATCGTGGCAGGGTCTGCCCGTGACCAGTGCCACCGACGTCGTCCGCCCGGCCGCCGGCCTTCCGCCCCTGCCCTCCCCGCTCGCCCAGCTGCGCGCCGGCCGGCTGGCCCGCCGGCTCGTGCAGCTGCAGGCGGGGCTCGTGCTCTACGGGTTCTCCATGGGGCTCATGATCCGGGCCGGGCTCGGGCTCGACCCGTGGGACGCGTTCCACCAGGGCGTCGCCGCCCGCACGTCGCTGTCGTTCGGCACCGTCGTCATCGTCACGGGCGTGCTCGTCCTGCTGCTCTGGATCCCACTGCGCCAGTGGCCCGGCGTCGGCACGGTGAGCAACGCGCTCGTCATCGGGGTGGCCGTCGACGCGACCCTCGCGGTCGTCGACACGCCCGGCCCGATGTGGGCACGGGTGGCCTTCCTCGTCTCCGGCGTCGTGCTGAACGCCGTCGCCGGGGCCGCCTACATCGGCGCCCAGCTCGGCCCGGGACCGCGTGACGGCCTGATGACCGGGCTCGTGCGGCGTACCGGGCGGTCGGTCCGGCTCGTGCGGACGTCGCTCGAGCTCACCGTGCTCGCGATCGGCTGGGCCCTCGGCGGCACGATCGGGGTCGGCACAGTGCTCTACGCCCTCGCGATCGGGCCGCTCGTCCAGGCCATGCTGCCGCGGTTCGAGGTGCGTACAGGCGGCTGAGGCCCCTGCCGATCGTCACGGTGCGAAGACGCAGAACTCGTTGCCGGCCGGGTCCGCGAGGACGTGCCAGCGCGCCTGCCCGTGCGGGTCGGCGAGCACCCGGGCGCCGCGCGCGACGACGTCCTCGACCCGCCCGGTCACGTCCCAGTGCACCCGGTTCTTGACGGTCTTCGGCTCGGGCACGCCGACGAACTTCAGCACGTCGAACGGGAGGCCGGGGACCCCCGACACCCAGCGGGGCAGCCCGCCGGGCGCCGTCGTCGGCGTCCCGCCGAGCAGCTCGGCCCACCAGGCGGCGTCGGCGACGGAGTCGTTGCTGTCCACCACGAGGGCGGTCGGCTCGCGCGGGTCGCTGAAGACGCAGAGCTCCCCGCCCTCCGGGTCGAGCAGGACCGTCCACTCGTGCCCGTCGTAGCCGAACTCGCCGGAGCGGGTCGCGCCGGCCTCGAGGAGCGGCTGCACGTCGGGCGCGACGAGGTCGAGGTGGACTCGGTTCTTGACCGTCTTCGCCTCGGGCACCTGGTTCACCCAGACCGTCTGCGCCGGAACCGCGCCGCGGAGGACCGCGTCGCCGCCTTCCTGGAGCTCCCGCTCGCGGCCCAGAGCCGCCGACCAGAAGCGCGACACCCGGTCCGGGCCGGTCGCGTCGATGCAGAGGTCCTTCCAGCGCACCAGCCCCATGCCGCAGCAGGCTAGCGGCCGGGCACCACGGCCGGAGAGCCCCGGCGCCCCGTCCCGTCCCTGGCCGTCGGCTCCCCGGGCGGGCTGCAGCACCCGCCCGAGGAGCCGTCGAGCCGGTGCTAGAAGCGCTCCTCGCGGCCGCCGCCGAGGTCCTCCCAGACCTGCTGGACGTTGTCGTACGACCGGCCCGCGGGCAGCCCTGCGAGCTGCTGCAGCACCCGGTCCGGCGCCTGGTTCTCCTCCGCCGTCGCCCGCAGCACGTCCGCGGTCGCCGGCCAGACCTCCTTGCCGAGGAACGTCGCCAACTGGCTGCGGCCCTCGATGTCCCCGCTGTCGACGCCCGCTGCGGTCCCGCCGGTCAGCGTGCCGTTGGGGTTGAGGTCGACGTCGGGCTGGTCCTCGCCCGAGGGCTCGGGGTCCTTCCACTCCTGGGCGTGGGTGGAGCGGCCGGCGCGCATCGCGCCCTCCACCTCGCCGGCGAGGGCTTCGTCCGCGCGTGCCCCGTGCTTGTCACTGCCGCGCTCGATGGTCATGCTTCGCCGTCCTCCTCTGTCGGTCGACCTGCCGTTTCTCGGTCGGCCCTGCGGTCGTGTCGGAGCCGTACCCGGAGGGGGTGATCGGTAACGTCCGGTTCCGTTCCGACAGCCGCGGGTACCGGATTCGGCATGAGCGCGCTGGAGTCCGACCTCATCGAGACGACGAAGGTCGTCGCCGTCACCCTCAAGAAGGCCCACATCCCGTTCGCGCTCGCCGGCGGGTACGCGGTCTACGCGCGGGGCGGCCCGCCGAGCATCCACGACACCGACTTCTTCCTGCGCGAGGCCGACGTGCCGCGGGCGATCGACGCCCTGACGGAGGCCGGCCTCAAGCACGAGAGCTGCCCGGAGGACTGGCTGGTCAAGGTGTTCCACGACGACCGGCTCGTCGACCTCATCCACGCGGCCAACGGGCGCCCCGTGACCGACGCCATGCTCGAGCGCGCGGAGGAGGTCGAGGTCGGGTCGGTCCGGATGCCGGTGCTCGACGCCAGCGACATCCTCATCGGCAAGCTGCTCGCGCTCTCCGCCCACCACTGCAACATGTCCCCGCTGCTCGCCGTGGCGCGGTCCCTGCGCGAGCAGGTCGACTGGGGGCGCGTCCGCGAGGAGACGGCGGACTCGCCGTACGCCCGAGCTTTTCTCACGCTGACGGACGGGCTCGGCATCACCGCCCCTCCCGAGGGGCAGGAGGGGACGCAGCCCGTCCACGAGGGCGTCTACGCGATCGCCGGCAGCGGCGTCTCGCACAGCAGCAGCACTTCCGAGGAGGAGAGCGCATGACCCGCCTGTCCCACCTTCGCGACCTGTACTCCGCGAAGGGGCCGTTCGTGACCGCGTACCTCGACGCGACACGCTCCACCGAGACGGGCGCCCACGAGGTCGAGCTGCGCTGGCGCGCCCAGCGCGAGCAGCTCGCGGAGGCCGGCGCCCCCGACGAGCTGCTCGACGCGCTGGAGCCGGTCGCGACCGCTCCGACCGGCGTGCCGGGCGACAACACGCTCGTCCTCGTCGGCGCCGGCACCGAGGTGCTCTTCTCCTCGGCGGTCCCCGGGCGCATCCCCGAGCGGGCGTCGTACGCCCCGGTGCCCGACCTCGGGCCGCTGGCCCTCACGCTCGGGCAGACCCTGCCGTACGTCCTGGTGCACATCGACCGCACCGGCGCCGACATCGACGTGGTCGGCCCGCTCGGCCAGTCCGAGCAGCACACCGAGGTCAAGGGCGGCGAGCACCACATCTCGAAGGTCCACGCGGGCGGCTGGTCCTACCGTCGCTACGAGCACCGCGCGGAGAACCTCTGGGAGTCGAACGCGACCGACGTCGCCAAGCAGATCGACACGATCCTCGCCGAGACCTCGATCCCGCTGCTCGCGGTGACCGGTGACACCCGGGCCAACGAGCTGTTCCAGCAGCACCTCGGCACCCGCGGCAAGGAAGCGGTGGTCACGCTCGACTCCGGCGGCCGCGCGGCCGGGTCCGACGAGCAGGCCGTGCAGGAGGACGTCCGCCAGGCGATCGCCGCGAAGGTCGTGCGGGACACCCAGGACCAGGTCGAGCTGTTCCGCGAGCAGACCGGCGCCGGGCACGGCGGCGCGCTCACCGGGCGCGCCGAGGTCGTGGGCGCGCTGCAGAAGGCCCAGGTCGACACGTTGATCGTGACACCGGACTTCGACGACGACACGACGGTCTACGTCGGGCCCGACCCGTCGCAGATCGCGGTCGACGAGGCCGAGCTCAAGGCGATGGGGGTCGACGACGGCTTCGCCGCACGCGCCGACGCGGCCCTGCTGCGGGCCACGATCGCGACGGACGCGCACGTCATCGTCGTCCCGAAGGGACGGCTGCAGCTGCAGGACGGTGTCGGCGCCCTGCTGCGCTACTCCGACGAGTCGACGCCGTCCGCGTGACGGCTGCGGACGCGCCCCTGCCCGGGACGCTGCAGGTCTGGAGCGACATCGCCTGCCCGTGGGCGTCGCTGGCGGTCTACCGGCTGCGCGCGGCGCGCGAGCGGCTCGGGCTCGAGCTGGACGTGCGGGTCGACCACCGCGCGTTCCCGCTCGAGCTGGCCAACGGACGCCCGGTGCCGCCACTGGCCGACGAGGCCGTGCAGGTGCTCGCCCTCGAGCCCGGGTTCGGCGTACGCCCGTGGTCGGGCGAGCACGGCGAGTGGCCAGGCAGCTTCCTCGACGCCCTCGGCGCGGTCAGCGCCGCGAAGGACGAGCGGGTCGGCGGGCTGGCTGCGAGCGAGGCGTTGGACTGGGCGCTGCGCCGTGCTCTGTTCGTGTCCAGCCGGCCGGTCGGGACCGCGCAGGAGGTGCTCGCGGTCGCCCGCGAAGTGCCTGAGGTCGACGCGGACGCGCTCGCCGGGCTGCTCGACGCCGGCCGGGAGGCGGTCCGCCGCGACTTCGGCCTCGTCGGCGAGCTGGGGATCGAGGGCAGCCCGCACGTCCTGCTCTCCGACGGCACGTCGGTGTTCAACCCGGGCATCGGCGACGACGGCTCCGACGACCCCGGGGTCTGGGACGAGCTGCTGCGCCGGGCGCTGGCGCCCGAGGGCTGACCTTCTCCGGACGGGGTGCACCTGCCGACGCCGAGGTGCGAGCCGGGGCCGTTGCGACGGCCCCGGCTCGCGCGTTCCCGGGCCGGCGCCGGTCCGGGCCTCGACACGGCGGCGGCCGACGCGCTAGGGATGAGGAGTGGCCCGCTACCCGGCGTCGCGCGACCGCGAGCACCCCTAGGGGCCGGGAGGCCATTAGGGGACGGATGCAGATAGCCTGGCCTACTGGCAGCCCAGGCCGTGTCGAGGTTCGAAAGTAGGCGAACACCGCCGTGTCGCAGTCTCCGTCTCCGCAGGACGACCCCACGGAGGGCTTCGGCCCCAACGAGTGGCTCGTGGCTGAGATGTACGAGAAGTACCTCCAGGACCCTTCGTCGCTCGACACGGCATGGGCGGGCTTCTTCGAGGACTTCAAGCACACGCACGGAGACGGTGGGCCCAACGGCGTGACCAAGGCATCGACGACTCCTCCCGCCGCACCTGCGGCCGCGCCCAGCGCCCCCGCGGCCCAGAGCGCGCCCGTCGCGCCCCCGCCCACGGCCCCCGCCCCGACGCCGACCGCGAGCCGTCCCGTGGCCCCGATCGCGCAGGCCGACACCCCGACGACGACCACCCCAGCCGCCCCGCCCGTCCCGTCGGCCACCCCGTCCGCGGCGCGCGAGGTCTCGACGACGCCGAACCAGCCGCCGCGCCCCGCCGCCGCCCCCGCCAAGGCCGGCGGCTCGTCGGTGACGCCGCTGCGTGGGCCGGCCGCCCGCGTGGTCACCAACATGCAGGCCTCGCTCGAGGTCCCGACCGCGACCAGCGTGCGCGCGGTCCCGGCGAAGCTGCTCATCGACAACCGCATCGTCATCAACAACCACCTCGCCCGCGGGCGCGGCGGCAAGATCTCCTTCACGCACCTCATCGGCTACGCCGTCGTGCGCGCCGTCTCGGCGATGCCGGACATGAACGTCTCCTTCGGGGAGGCCGACGGCAAGCCCGCGGTCATCCGCCCGGAGCACGTCGGGCTCGGCCTGGCCATCGACATCGCGAAGCCTGACGGCACCCGCCAGCTCCTGGTGCCGGCCATCAAGGCGGCCGACACGATGGACTTCGCGCAGTTCTGGGCGGCCTACGAGGACATCGTGCGCAAGGCCCGTGGCGGCAAGCTCACGGCCGACGACTTCGCCGGCACGACGATCAGCCTGACCAACCCCGGCACCATCGGCACGGTCCACTCGGTCCCGCGCCTGATGAAGGGCCAGGGCACCATCGTCGGCGTCGGCGCGATGGACTACCCGGCCGAATACCAGGGCGCGTCGCCCGAGACCCTCGCCCGGCTCGCGGTCAGCAAGGTCCTCACGCTCACCTCGACGTACGACCACCGGGTCATCCAGGGCGCGCAGTCCGGGGAGTTCCTGCGCCGGGTCCACCTGCTGCTGTTGGGCGAAGACGGCTTCTACGACGACATCTTCCGTGCTCTGCGGATCCCCTACGAGCCGATCCGCTGGGCTGCCGACGTCGCGTGGACGCACGAGAACGACGTCACCAAGCAGGCGCGCGTCCAGGAGCTCATCCACGCCTACCGCGTGCGCGGCCACCTGATGGCCGACACGGACCCGCTGGAGTTCCGCCAGCGCAGCCACCCCGACCTCGACATCACCAACCACGGCCTGACGCTGTGGGACCTCGACCGCGAGTTCGCCACGGGCGGCTTCGGCCAGAAGCCGATGGCGACCCTGCGCGACATCCTCGGGGTGCTGCGTGACTCCTACTGCCGCCGCGTCGGCATCGAGTACATGCACATCCAGGACCCCGAGGAGCGGCGCTGGATCCAGTCGAAGGTCGAGTGCGGCCACAGCAAGGCCGACAGCCAGGAGCAGCTGCGCATCCTGCGCCGGCTCAACTCGGCCGAGGCATTCGAGACCTTCCTGCAGACCAAGTACGTCGGGCAGAAGCGCTTCTCGCTCGAGGGCGGGGAGTCCCTGATCCCGCTCGTGGACGCGCTGCTGTCCGAGGCCGCCGACGCCGGGCTCGACGAGGCCGCGATCGGCATGGCCCACCGCGGCCGGCTCAACGTGCTCGCCAACCTCGCCGGCAAGTCCTACGCGCAGATCTTCCGCGAGTTCGAGGGCAACCAGGACCCGAAGTCGGTCCAGGGCTCCGGCGACGTGAAGTACCACCTCGGCACGCAGGGCACCTTCACCGCGAACAGCGGCGCCAAGTGCAAGGTCTACCTCGCGGCCAACCCCTCGCACCTGGAGGCCGTGGACCCCGTCCTCGAGGGCATCGTCCGCGCCAAGCAGGACCGGCTCAACAAGGGTGGCGGCGAGTCCGGCTACACCGTGCTCCCGGTGCTGATCCACGGCGACGCCGCGTTCGCGGGCCAGGGCGTCGTGGCCGAGACGCTGAACCTCTCGCAGCTGCGCGGCTACCGCACCGGCGGCAGCGTCCACGTCGTCGTCAACAACCAGGTCGGCTTCACCACCTCGCCGGCCTCGTCGCGCTCGTCGTTCTACTCCACCGACGTCGCCCGCATGATCCAGGCGCCGATCTTCCACGTGAACGGCGACGACCCGGAGGCGTGCGTCCGCGTCGCCCGGCTGGCGTTCGAGTTCCGCCAGCGGTTCCGCAAGGACGTCGTCATCGACATGGTGTGCTACCGCCGCCGCGGGCACAACGAGGGCGACGACCCGTCGATGACCCAGCCGCTGATGTACTCCCTCATCGAGCAGAAGCGCTCGGTGCGCAAGCTCTACACCGAGGCTCTCATCGGCCGCGGCGACATCACGGTCGAGGAGGCCGAGCAGGCCCTGCGCGACTTCCAGGAGCAGCTGGAGCGGGTCTTCAACGAGACGCGGGAGACCGGCGCGGTCGGTTCCGGCGCCCTCGAGGCGCCCGACGAGCAGCGCCAGGCCGGCCACGCGCACGCGCTGCCGACCGCGGTCTCCCCCGAGGTCATCAAGCGCATCTCCGACGCCCACGTCGCGATGCCCGAGGGCTTCACGGTCCACCCCAAGCTGCGCTCCCTCCTCGAGAAGCGTGCGGCGATGTCCGCCGAGGGGGGCATCGACTGGGCCATGGGCGAGCTGTACGCCTTCGGCTCGCTGCTGCTCGAGCGCGTCCCGGTGCGGCTGGCCGGCCAGGACAGCCGGCGCGGAACCTTCGTCCAGCGCCACGCCGTCCTCACCGACCGGCACACCGGCGACGAGTGGACGCCGCTGGCGAACCTCTCGACCGACCAGGGCCGCTTCTACGTCTACGACTCGCTGCTCTCGGAGTACGCGGCGATGGGCTTCGAGTACGGCTACTCGGTCGTGCGCCCCGAGGTCCTGGTGCTGTGGGAGGCGCAGTTCGGCGACTTCGTCAACGGCGCCCAGACCATCGTCGACGAGTTCATCTCCTCCTCGGAGCAGAAGTGGGGCCAGCGCTCCTCGGTCGTGCTGCTGCTGCCGCACGGCTACGAGGGCCAGGGCCCGGACCACTCCTCGGCCCGCATCGAGCGCTTCCTGCAGCTGTGCGCCGAGGACAACATGACCGTGGCGCAGCCGTCGACGCCGGCCAGCTACTTCCACCTGCTGCGCTGGCAGGCCTACCACGAGCCGCGCCGCCCGCTCATCGTCGCGACGCCGAAGTCGATGCTGCGGCGCAAGGAGGCCGTCTCGGGGCCGGAGGAGTTCACCTCCGGCACGTTCCGGCCCGTGATCGGCGACCAGGCGGCGCTCGACCCCGAGCGCGTGGACCGCGTGCTGCTCTGCTCCGGCAAGGTCTTCTGGGACCTCGCCGCGGAGCGCACCCGCCGCTCGGACGACCGGACCGCCATCGTGCGCATCGAGCAGCTCGCGCCGCTGCCCGCGGCCGAGATCCTCGAGGCGGTCTCGCGGTTCCCCAACGCCGAGCTGGTCTGGGTGCAGGACGAGCCGGCCAACCAGGGCGCCTGGCCGTTCATGCTGCTCAACCTGCCCGACCACCTGCAGGGCCGCCCGCTGCGCCGCGTGTCGCGCCCGGCGTCGGCCTCCCCGGCGGTCGGCTCGCACAAGGCGCACGAGGCCGAGCAGCGCGGCCTGGTGTCGGCCGCGTTCGACCGCTGACGTGTACGCCAGCGACCGCGGCATCGAGGAGCTGGAGACCAGGCGGGGCGACGAGGAGGTCACCCTGGCCTGGCTCGCCGAACGGCTGCGGCTGTTCGTCGACTTGAACCCCGAGCACGAGGTGCCGATCGAGCGGCTGGCCACCTGGCTGGCCCGCGCGGACGACGAGGACTGAGGGCTGGCGCCGCGGGCCCGTCCGGGCGGTCACCCGGGGCCGTTCGACGAGCGGCCCGTACGCCGCGTCGAGCGGTCCGACGGGGCGGCGTACGACCCCGCGGCGTGGCCCTACACGCTGGCGCCCGTCGCCCAGCTGCTGCGTGACGGCCTCGACCTCGCGCCCGGCGTGACGTTCCTCGTCGGCGAGAACGGGTCCGGCAAGTCGACGCTCGTCGAGGCGGTGGCCGAGGCGTACGGGCTCAACCCCGAGGGCGGCTCGCCGAACGCGAGCTTCTCCACCCGGGCGACCGAGTCCGGCCTCGCCGCGGACCTGCGGATCGTGCGCGGCGTGGGTGGGCGCCGGTGGGCGTTCTTCCTGCGGGCCGAGACGATGCACGGGCTCTACACCTACCTCGAGTCCGTAGGCACCTTCGGCCTGCACGAGCGCAGCCACGGCGAGGGCTTCCTGGAGGTGCTCCGGACGCGCTTCGACTCGCCGGGCTTCTACGTCCTGGACGAGCCGGAGTCGGCACTCTCCTTCTCCTCGTGCCTGGCCCTGATGGGCGTGCTGCACGACCTCGCGGCGGCCGGGTCGCAGGTCCTCTGCGCCACCCACTCCCCGCTGCTGACGGCGCTGCCGGGCGCGACGATCCTCGAGCTGTCCGAGACCGGCTACGAGAAGGCCGCGTGGGACGAGCTGGCGCTCGTCGACCATTGGCGGCGCTACCTCGGGGACCCCACGGCGTACCTGCGACACGTGCTCGGCTGACGCTGCCCCCTGCTCCGTCTCCGCCGGGCACCGCGTCAGACAGCGTTGTCAACGGAGCTTCGTCGCCGGATAGCCTGCGCGTCACCCGCGGTTCGCCTGCCGGTACCCGGGCCTGTTTGCGTGGACCAGCCCCATCACTCCCACGACGAGGTGTACGTGACTCCGCTGTCCCGACGTGCCGTCCTGCGCGGCACGCTCCCGCTCACCCTCGCCGCCCTCGCGGCCGGAGGCCTCGCCGCGCCGGCGGCCCAGGCCGCGTACGACATCCCGGACCGCGCGGAGGACCTCGCGCAGTACGTCGACCCGCTCATCGGCTCGGCCAAGGACGGAAACACCTATCCCGGTGCGGTCCGCCCGTTCGGGATGATCGCCTGGAGCCCCACGAGCACGACCGGGGACCAGACGAGCACCGGCGCCGCCAACGGCTACCAGTACAACGCCACGCGGGTCCGCGGCTTCAGCCTCACCCACGTCAACGGCGCCGGGTGCAACCCGGGCGCCGCCGGCGACGTGCCGATCATGCCGTTCGTCGGCGAGGTCACCTCCTCCCCCACCGCGGACTTCCGCGACCAGGTCTACGCCTCGAACTTCTCCCACGCCGACGAGGTCGCCGAGGCCGGCCGCTACAAGGTGAAGCTCGCTTCGGGTGTCACGAGCGACCTCGCGGTGACGACGCGCGCCGGCATCGGCGAGTTCGACTTCCCGAAGGGCTCTCCGGCCAACCTGCTCTTCCGCGTCTCGAACTCGCTCAACGGCAGCGAGGACGCCGAGATCGACATCGACGTCACCAACCAGCGCGTCACGGGCTCCGTGCTGACCGGCGCGTTCTGCGGCCGCCGGGCCAACGGGGGCACCAACAACCGCAAGAGCTACTACCGGCTCTACTTCAGCGCCTCCTTCGACCGCGCGTTCTCCGGCACCGGCACGTGGGTCGACAGCACGCTCACCAAGGGCGGCACCACGGCCCGCGGCGGCGAGGGCTACGCCACCGGCGCGGCCCGGCAGGGCAAGGGCTCCGGCGGCTACGTCAGCTTCGACACCTCGAGCGACACCGACGTGCAGATGCGCATCGGCATCTCCTACGTCAGCCTCGCCGGCGCCGAGCAGAACCTCGCGAAGGAGATCAAGCGCCGCGACACCGTCGCCAGCGTGGCAGCTGACGGCTGGGACGCCTGGGGCAAGGTGCTGCGCAGCGTGGAGGTCGCCGGCGGCTCGGACGCCGAGCTGACGAAGCTCTACACCGCGCTCTACCACTCCTACCTGCAGCCGAACGTCTCCAGCGACGTCGACGGCCGCTACCTCGGCAGCGACTTCCGCGTCCACGAGCTGGAGCCCGGCCAGGGCGCGCAGTACGGCAACTTCTCCGGCTGGGACCAGTACCGCGCACACACCCAACTGCTCGCCCTGCTGCAGCCGAAGGTCGCCGGCGACTTCGCCCAGTCGCTGTTCAACCTCGCCAAGCAGAACGGTGGCGTCTGGGACCGCTGGGTGCACGTCAACGGCCCGACCCACGTCATGACCGGCGACCCGTCGGCCCCCACGCTGGCGGGCTTCTACGCCCTCGGCGTGCGCAACTTCGACGTGCAGGGGGCGTTCGACTCGCTCGTGAAGCAGGCCACCGTGCCCCACCCGAGCGGCCTGTCGGACGCCGGCTGCCCCGGCCAGTGCGAGGGCCAGCGCCCGAACCTCGCCGAGTACCTCCGGCTGCACTACGCCCCGCAGGACACCTGCCACTGCTGGGGCGGCGCCGCCGAGACCCTCGAGGACGCGGCCGCGGACTTCGGCCTCGCCGACTGGGCGCGGCGCCTCGGCCGGGCCGCGGAACACTCCACCTTCCTCGACCGGGCCGGCTGGTGGCGCAACACCTTCAACCCGTCGGCCGGCGCCGAGGGCGGCTACCAGCAGGCGCGCCGTTCCGACGGCAGCTGGCACTGGCCCTTCAGCCCCACCAGCGACGTGGGCTTCGCTCAGGGCACCAGCGCGACGTACACCTGGATGGTCCAGCACGACGTCTCCGGCCTCGCGGCCGCGATGGGCGGCAGGGCCAAGGCAGCGGCCCGGCTCGACACGTTCTTCCACAAGGCCGACGGCTCCTGGGCGACCGGTGGGGACGCGTTCCGCTACGACCCGACCAACGAGCCGGGCATCCACACGCCGTGGCTCTACAACGCCCTCGGCCAGCCCTGGAAGACGCAGGAGACGGTGCGCGCCATGGCGCGGCTCGTCTACGGCACCGGGCCGAGCGGCCTGCCCGGCAACGACGACCTCGGCACCATGTCGGCGTGGTACGTCTTCGCCGCGCTCGGCATCTATCCGCAGACGCCCAGCACGGCCGACATGCTCATCTCGAGCCCGATGTTCGAGCGCGCCTGGGTGCACCGTGCGGGCGGCCCGACGATCACCATCACCGCGCCGCAGGCGTCCGAGTCGAACGTCTACGTCCAGAGCGCGTCGGTCAACGGCAAGCCCGGCTACACCCGCTCGTGGCTTCCGGAGTCGCTGTTCCTGAACGGCGGCACGGTCACCGTCGAGGTCGGCTCGAAGGCCAACACCGGGTGGGGCACGAAGGCGGCTGACCTCCCCGTGGACCGCATGCCCACCGCGCCCGCCCCGGTGCCGAACCTGCCCACGGCGTGCGTCGTGCAGGGCTCGAACTGCCTGCAGTCCCTGGCCGGCCAGTACGACATCGACGGCGTGACGACGGACGACAACATGGGCCAGGGCGTCTTCGGCACCAACGGCTGGAGCTGGCCGGCCGAGCTGCTGCCGGCCCCGGGCGTGGGCACCGCGGCCGGGCGGCCGTACCTCTTCCCCGACACCACGGGGACCGCCGGCAACTTCCTGTCCGCGCGCGGCCAGACGATCCACCTCACGCCCGGCCGCTACTCCGCCCTCGACGCGGTGACGGCCTCGCACAACGGCAACTACCGCGGCGACGTGACCGTGACGTACTCCGACGGCACCACGTCGAAGGCCTCCCTCATGTCGACCGACTGGGCGGCCGCGGCGCCGGCCTACGGCGAGGAGACGGCGATCGACGTGCCCACCCGCCACCGCAACACCGGCATCCACGACGGGCTGCGCGTCCGGATGTGGCACGTGGCCCTGGCCGTCGACAGCACCAGGACGGCCGTGTCGATCACACTGCCGAACCTGCCGAACATGAAGGTGTACGCGCTCACCGGCCGCATGGCCTGACGCTGCGCGCGCCGACGGCCCGCCACGCACAGCGCGTGGCGGGCCGTCGTCGTCCCGTGCGGTCGCACAACCCGGCGGAAGCAGAAGACCGGTCAGGCCCGCCGCCGCGTGCGCCGCAGCGGGCGGTAGCGCCAGACGACGACCCCCTCGACGTCCTCCGGGGGCACCGGCCGGCCGATCGTCCACGAGTCCGTCCCCTCGCCGGGGTTGTCGCTCTCGACCCACCAGCCGTCGTCGTCCCTCGCCCCCGCGCGCTTCACCGACAGCGGACGGTCGGGGAGGCGTACGACGACCAGGTCTCCCACCCGCGGGGTGCGTCCACGCATCACCAGCAGGCGGTCGCCGGGGTGCAGCGTGGGGAGCATCGACCGGCCCGTCACCTCGACCCGCCAGGGCCGCGGCAGGCCTTGCGTCGCGCGTACGGCCACTGCGTGATCCTCCCGGGTGCAGCCTCTCCCAGCGGGGGTAGTGTCCCGAACGTCAGTCTCTTCCGAGCGGAAGGATGGGTGCCCGTGTTCGCGCGCCTGCTCGCCCCCCGCACCACCGTGTCCGCCCACTGCGACCTGCCGTGCGGCGTCTACGACCCGGCCCAGGCCCGCATCGAGGCGGAGTCGGTCAAGGCCATCTGCGAGAAGTACCAGTCGAACGAGGACCCGGTGTTCCGCACCCGCGCCCTCATCATCAAGGAGCAGCGCTCCGAGCTGGTCAAGCACCACCTGTGGGTGCTGTGGACGGACTACTTCAAGCCCCCGCACTTCGAGAAGTACCCGCACCTGCACCAGCTGTTCAACGAGGCCACGAAGCTGGCCGGCGCCGCCGGCGGCAAGGGCACCGTCGACCCCGCCGAGGCGCAGAAGCTGCTCGACAAGATCGCCGAGATCGACACGATCTTCTGGGAGACCAAGAAGGCCGCCTGACCTTCGCCGTCTGCTCGGCCCGACGCCCTCCCGTTTCCGGACGGGAGGGCGTCGGCGTTCCCACAGCTTGGCCAACCGCAAGTGCGGGCCGGGTTGGATCTACGCATTGACAAGCCCCGCGAAAGGCGTTGTACTCCCTCGATGAGCGATGCCGGTGCCACGACGCGCCAAGGAGACGACCGACGCGCGTCCTCGGAGGACCGCCGGGGTGGCCTGCGCCGCGAGCGGATGCTGTCGATCATCCGCGACTGCGGGTTCGTCAGCGTCACCGACCTGGCGTCGATGTTCGGCATCTCCACCGTCACGGTCCGCACGGACCTGGACCGGCTGGCCTCGCGCGGCCGGGTCCGGCGCGTACGCGGTGGCGTGGTCGCCGAGGACCTGTCCCACTCCGAGCGCCCCTTCGAGGAGACCCAGTCGCGCGGCGCGCTGGAGAAGTCGGCGATCGCGGAGGCGGCGGCCGGGCTGGTCAGCAGCGGCGAGACGCTCGTCCTCGACGTCGGGTCCACCACCACGGCGCTCGCCCGCGCGCTGGTGGCCCGCGAGGAGCTGCACGACGTCGTGGTCGTCACCAACGGCCTCACCATCGCCACCACGTTGGAGCCGGCCATCCCCCGCTTCACCGTGGTCCTCAGTGGCGGCACGCTCCGCCCGCTCCAGCACTCGCTGGTCGACCCGCTGGCCGACGCGGTGTTCGACCGGGTCCACGCCGACACCGCGTTCCTCGGCTGCAACGGCGTGCACGCCGACGCCGGCATCACCAACGTCAACCTCCCCGAGGTGGGCGTCAAGGCGCGCGCCCTGCAGTCCGCGCGCCGCCGGATCTGCCTGGCCGACGGGTCGAAGGTCGGCCACGTCGCGCTGGCCCGGGTCTGCCCGGTCACCGACGTCGACCTGCTCATCACCGGCCCGTCCGCTCCCGAGGACGTCGTCGAGGCGCTGCGGGCACGCGGCATCGACGTCGACGTCGTGGACGTGCCGTCGGCCCTGCTCGCGGGCCTGCCCGCGCCGACGCCGCACGCCGACCGGGCCGTGCCCACCGCCACGTCCGAGAGCGCGCCCGCGCCGAGCTGAGGCCCCGCCTCACAGCGAGTAGGGCAGCCGGAACGGGTTCCCCCCGCGCTCCTCGAGCGCGAGCGTGAGCGTGTAGCCGACGAGCAGCACCATGTGCAGCACCCACATCCACAGCCCGACGGCGACGACGGCGCCGATGACCGTGAGCCCGCCGAACGGCGCGCCGAGGTCGAGGGGCAGGGCGAGGAAGAGCACGAAGCCCTGCAGGAACCCGCTGATGAACGACGCGGTCGTGAAGCCCGACCACAGCGCCGAGGCCCAGGTGCGCGTCGAGCGGCCCACCACGCGGTACGTGTAGCTCAGCGGCAGCGACAGCACGAGCCAGTCCGCGACCAGCGCGATGAACACACCGAGCGCCGTGGGCCCGGGACGCCCGCTGTCGAAGAACCGGGCGAGCCAGGGCGTGGTGAGCAGGACGCCCATGACGGCCAGCGGAGCGACGACGAGCAGGGGCAGCGCCCGCAGCCGGCCGCGCCACCCGGCGAGCGCCTCGGTCCGGCGCTCGAGCGCGAGGAAGCTGCGGCGCAGTCCTTCTCCATAGAGCGACGCGGGGAACGCCGCGATCAGCGCCCCGAGTACGGACAGGTCGAGCGCCGCCTCGACCAGCGCCCGCGCCGCGTCGGGGGCGCCCAGCGCCTCGGGCAGCGCCTCGCCGAGCGTCCGCGCCCACTCGTCGAGCTGCGCGTTGCCGACGGCCAGGCTGGCGGCCCAGATCGCGACCAGCAGCGAGGGCACCACCGCGATCCCCGCGTAGAACGTCAGCCCTGCCGAGACGAGCGCCACGTCGCGGCCGCGCAGCGCCCCGAAAGCGTCGCGCAGCAGCATGCGCAGGGCGAGCAGCGGGGACGACACCGGTTCAGCCTCCCCACCCGGCCGCGTCGTACGCTCCCGGCGTGCCCGCGCCGCTGCCCGTCCGTGACGCCCGCCCCGACGACTTCGAGCGCGTGGGGCGCATCACCGTCGAGGCCTACCGCGCGGACGGGATGCTGGACGCGGTCGAGGACGGCTACGAGCTGCGGCTGGCGAACGCCGCGCTCCGCGCCGAGCAGGCGCACCTGCTGGTGGCGGTGGACCCGGACACCGACGAAGCACTCGGGACGGTGACGTTCTGCCTGCCCGGCGGCCCGTGGGCGGAGATCTCCCGGACAGGGGAAGCGGAGTTCCGCATGCTCGCGGTCGCGCCGGAGGCACGCGGCCGCGGTGCGGGCCGGGCGCTCGTCGAGGAGTGCCTGCGCCGCGCGGCGGCGGCTGGCGCCGGCCGGCTGGTCCTCAGCACGCAGCCGTCGAGCGCCGTCGCGCACCGGCTCTACGAGCGGCTCGGCTTCTCCCGCCTGCCCGAGCGCGACTGGTCCCCGGCGCCCGGGGTCGACCTGCTCGCGTACGCCCGCCCCGCCCCCTGAGCCGACACCCCCGTGGCCGGCTCAGGGAGCGAGGGCGCCCCCACCCGAGACGACGGGCGCCGTCGCGGGAGTGATACGCCCCCCTCAGCCCAGGTGCTCGAGCTGCGGCCACAGCCGCGGCCACGGGGCGACGGGCCCGCGGCAGAGGTGCACGGGCGCGCCTGCCTCCTCGTTGTCGACGCCGACCCCGTTGTCGACCTGCGCCACGAGCGCGCAATCGGCGAAGTACCTTTCTACGAAGCCCGGATCGCCGAAGCCGACCAACACGACGGGGCCGTCGCCACGAGGCGGCCCCCAGGCGGCGTAGCCGACATGGCCGCTGTGGGCCCGCGGCAGCCCGTGGGACGCGCCGTAGCGGTCGACCGCGCCGGCCTCGCCGTAGTTCGCCGTGAGGACCACCGCGCCGGGCCGCTCGCCCTCCGGTATCCGTTCCCACACCCCGGATACCGCCGCCACCAGCCGCGGCCACCCGACCTGCTCCCCGGTGTCCGACGACACCGCGACCGGCACCGCCGACCAGCGCACCGGGACGAGCGGCAGCACGAGCAGCGCGCCCACGACGCCGCTGGCCGCCACGGCCGCAGCGAGGACCCGCGCTCTCCGGGCTGAGGCGGGGGCCGCCGCGCGGAGCCACTGCTCGGCCGCCACCCCGCCGGCCGAGAGCACCAACGGGAAGACGCCCGCGGTGTAGTACGGCTTGCCCGCGAGCACGAGGTGCGCGGCGACGAGCACGACGACCGCGACGCCGAGCGGCCGGTACGCCCGCAGCCGCGGGTTGCGCAGCAGCAGCACCAGCCCGGCGAGCGCGAGCGGCACCAGGGGCGGGCCGAGCATGACGAGCTGCATGGGCAGGAAGGCCTCCCGCCCGCCCATGTCCGCGTCCGCCCGGATCACCCGTGCCATCTCCAGCTGCGGCCAACCGTGCCTCGCCTGCCACAGCAGGTTGGGCAGCCAGAGCAGGAGCGCGGCCAGCGCGCCGCCCCAAGCCGCGCGGCAGCGCAACAGCCACCGCGGCCCGGCCACCGCGACGCCGACGACGAGCGCGGCCGCGACGAAGCCGATCAGCTGCTTGTTCTGCAGGCCCACGCCGAGCACGACGCCCGCGGCCAGCAGCAGCCGGGGGCCCGCTCCGCCGAGCACGCGGGCCACGAGCAGGACCAGCAGCGCGGAGGCGGCCACGTCGAGCGTCGTCGTCGAGAGCAGGTGCCCGACCGCGAGCAGCGCTGCGCACGCGGCCGTCGACGATGCCGCGACGAGCTGAGCCGTACGCCCGCCGCCGAGCTCGCGGGCCGTGAGCGCGGCCACCACGACCGTGAGCCCGGTGAGCAGCGCGCTCGGTGTCCGCAGGGCGAGGAGTGAGCCGGGCACGAGCGCGTCCATCGCGTGGGCGAGCAGCGGGGTGAGCGGCGGCTGGTCCGGGTAGCCCCAGGCCGGCTCGGACCCCGCCCGCAGGAAGTACAGCTCGTCCCGGTGGTAGCCGTAGCGGGGTGCAACCGCGAGCAGCAGCACGACGACGCCGGCGGCCACAAGCAGTACCGGCCGGCGGGCGAAGGCGGGGCGCGCTGCGACGGCGGCAAGCGGCGGGCGCAGTGGCGTACGTATCAGCACGCCTCCCAGTGAGCTCCTCCGCCCCGACCGCGCGACAGGGCTGCGAGAGCGAGTGCGCTCTCCCCCGGAAGAGGGAGGCGCCGTGGACGGCCTGCACTACCGAGGGGACGGCACGGACCGCCCTGCCGGCCTTCCGCTGCCGCCGCACCGCCTGCCCTGGCTGGCGCGGGCGCCTCGGCCGGGCCGGCTCCCGGTACCGAGGCTGCGCCTCGGCAAGTCCTGGCGCTACGTCTCCGTGTGGAGCCCGGAGGTCTCGCTCTGCGCGGCGAACGTGCAGGTCGGCCCCGTCCCGCAGGAGTTCTGGGCGGTGTGGGACCGTTCGGCCGGCCGGCTGACCGAGCACACCCGGCGGTGGAAGGGACGGGTCGACGTCGGCCCTGGTCGATTGCGGGTACGCGACGGCGACGTCCACGTCGAGCTGACCCTGGACGAGAGGCCGGAGACCGCGTTCGAGGTCGTCACGCCGGCCGACGGCGCCTGGACCTGGACGCACAAGCAGGCGGGGATCCGGGCACACGGCGTCGCCCGCATCGGGGACCGCACGCTCGACGTCGACGCCGTCGCGCTCGTCGACGAGAACGCGGGGTACCACCCGCGGCGCACCACGTGGCAGTGGTCGGGCGGCAGCGGCGTCACGGCGGAGGGCAGGCGGGTGGCCTGGAGCGTCATCGTCGGCCTGAACGACACCCTGCCCTGCACCGAGAACACGGTCTGGGTCGACGGCCGCCCGCAGCAGACAGGTGAAGTGCGATTCGCACAAGACCTGTCAGGCGTCGAGTTCGCCGACGGCAGCAGCCTGCGCTTCGCCGAGGAGGCCGCCCGCGGCCGCTCGGACGACCTGCTGCTCGTCCGCTCGTCCTACCGCCAGCCCTTCGGCTCGTTCTCCGGCACGCTGCCCGGAGGGCTGCGCGTCGAGCGAGCGCACGGCGTCATGGAGCACCACGACGCGCTCTGGTGAGGCGCGCGGTCAGGCGGCCAGGCCCGCGGCGCGCAGGCCGACGGTGAGGTCGTGCGGGCTGGACGCGGCCTCGAGCGCCGCGTCGGCCGTCACGACGCCCTCGCGCACGAGCGTGACCAGGTGCTGGTCGAACGTCTGCATCCCGTAGAACCCGCCCTCGGCGATCAGCTGCGTCAGCGACCCGGTCCTCGCCGGGTCCGTGACGGCGTCCGCGACCCGCCCGGTGGCGACGCAGACCTCCAGCGCCGCCGCCCGGCCGTTGCCGTCCGCCCGCGGCACGAGGCGCTGGCAGACGATGCCGCGCAGCGAGCCCGCGAGCGAGAGGCGTGCCTGCTGCTGCTCGTGCGGCGCGAAGAAGTCGACGATGCGCGACACCGTCTCCGCCGCGTCGGACGTGTGCAGCGTCGACAGCACGAGGTGGCCGGTCTCGGCGGCCGAGAGCGCTGCGCGCACCGTCTCCTGGTCGCGCATCTCGCCGACGAGGATCACGTCCGGGTCCTGCCGCATCGCCGCGCGCACCGCGACGGCGAAGCTCTCGGTGTCGACCCGCACCTCGCGCTGGTTGACCATGCCGAGCTTGTCGGCGTGGAGCACCTCGATCGGGTCCTCGATGGTCATGATGTGCGACTCGCTCGAGGAGTTGATCGCGTCGATCATGGCGGCCAGCGTCGTCGTCTTGCCCGCGCCCGTCGGGCCGGTGACGAGCACCAGCCCGCGCTTCTCCATCGCCAGGCTCCGCACCACGGGCGGCATCCCGAGGTCCTCGAGCCCCACCGCTCCGACGCCCACCCGTCGGAAAACGAGCCCGATGGACCCCCGTGAACGGAAGGCGTTGACGCGGAACCGGCCCAGCCCGCTGACCGAGTAGGCGAAATCTGCTTCATTCGTCCGCTCGAACTCGGCGGCCGCGGCAGGGCTCAGCACCTCCGCGGTCATCGTCGCCGTCTCCGCCGGGCCGAGGGCGGGCGCCGCGAGCCGGCGCAGCCGGCCGTCGATGCGCACCCGCGGCGGCGAGCCCACCTTGCAGTGCAGGTCCGAGCCGCCCAGCTCGCACAACGCGACGAGGAAGGGCACGACGGACAGCGGGCTGGCGGCACCGGGAGGCGGCACGTCGCTCACCTCCGGACGATCGGCGGCGCGCCCGGGCCCCCTGATGCTCCGATCGGGCGACGTGCGCGGGAAGACTGGGCGGGTGGGGCTCGTGCTGACCGTCGCAGTGCTCGCCGCGGCGCTCGGCGTCGCGACGGGCGGAACGCTGCGCCGGCTCGGGTACGTCCGGGTGCTCGGCGTCCCCGTGCTGGTCGCCGCGGCAGTGCTGCAGGCGACCGCGGCCGTCCTCGGCGCCTCCGGCGCGCTGCGCGCGCTGCTGGTGGGCCTCGCGGCCCTCGCCGCGCTGGCGGTGGTGGTGGCCAACCGGTGGCGCCCCGGCGTACCCCTGATCGGCCTCGGCCTGCTGCTCAACGCGGCCGTGGTGGTGGCGAACGGCGCGATGCCGGTGTCCCTCGTGGCTGCGGAGCGGGCCGGCGTGCCGTACGAGCAGCTGCACCTGGACGCGGACCCGGGTCACGAGGAGGCGACGCCGTCCACCCGGCTGCGGCTGCTCGGCGACGTCGTGCCGGTCGCCTCGCCGCTGCGGCGCGAGGTCGTCAGCGTCGGCGACGTGCTCGTCGCCGCAGGGGTCGCGATGTTCGTGCTGGCCGGGACGCACGCTCGACCCGGCCGGCGCCGGCGCGCGGCCCCGGCGCCGGCGCGCAGGGGCCGCGCACAGCAGCGCCCGCGGGGACGGCTACCGTGGGTGGCCTGACCGAGTGGCCGAGCAGGCCGTTCCTATGGAGGCACACATGAGCAAGCGAGGCCGTCGGCGCAAGTCCCGCGCGAAGAGCTCGGCGAACCACGGCAAGCGCCCCAACGCCTGACTCCGCGCCCGAACGCGAGACGGCCCGGCCTCCCTGCGGAGACCGGGCCGTCGTCGTCGGCGGGAAGCTCAGCCCTCGGGCGCGAGCTCGAGCTGGGCCTGGCGGATGCGCAGCAGGACCTTGGCCCGCAGCTCCTCGGGGGCCGGGTCGGAGCAGGACCGCTTGACGACGACCTTGACCTCCTCCTCGATCCCGAACTCGCGCAGGCACGGCCCGCACTCGTCGAGGTGCTGCTTCACGGTGGCGCAGTCCGACGTCGCGAGCTCGCCGTCGATGTACTCGTAGACCCGGGCGAGGACCTCGACGCACGGGGTCTGGTGGTGCCTACCGCAGCTCATCGCGACACCTCCGGGGACGAGGCGGACGGAACGAGCCCGCGCTCGCGGGCGTAGTCCTGCAGCTGGTTGCGCAGCAGCCGGCGGCCGCGGTGCAGCCGCGACATCACGGTCCCGATGGGGGTGCCCATGATGTCGGCGATCTCCTTGTAGGCGAAGCCCTCGACGTCGGCGAGGTAGACCGCGATCCGGAAGTCCTCCGGGATGCTCGCCAGCGCGTCCTTCACGTCGGAGTCGGGCAGGTGCTCCAGCGCCTCCGCCTCGGCGGACTTCAGCCCGCTCGACGTGTGCTCCCCCGCCGCCGCGATCTGCCAGTCCTCCACCGTCTCGGTGTCGGCCTGCAGGGGCTCGCGCTGCTTCTTGCGGTAGGTGTTGATGAACGTGTTGGTCAGGATGCGGTAGAGCCAGGCCTTCAGGTTGGTTCCGACCTGGAACTGGTGGAAGGACGCGTAGGCCTTCGCGAACGTCTCCTGGACCAGGTCCTCGGCGTCGCTCGGGTTGCGCGTCATGCGCAGAGCCGCGGAGTAGAGCTGGTCGACGTACTGCAGCGCGTCGCGCTCGAAGCGCGCGGTGCGCTCAGCCGGCGTCTCGGCCCGCTCCGGGCTGTCGGTGCCCGTGCCCGTGCTCGCATCCTCGGTCATCGCCCGGGAGCTTACTGGTCGGGCCGCCGCGCCACCCGTCGGCCACTCGGGCCACGAGAGATACGGCGCCTCCCCCCGCTTGAGAGTGCTCGACGCGAGCAAACCGGCCTCCGCTCCACCAGGGGCGACGACCCGCCGTCACCCGTCTCGAAGCGGACAACACCGGCTCCGGCGCCGGCGATTCCCGCCCCTCAGCGGCGGCCTGCGGTCGGCGGCGGGCAGGAGGGCCCGGGCAGCGCGGACGGGCCGGTCAGCCAGTCGCGAATGGCGGCGACCACCAGGTCGAGAGCCGCCTGCGGGCCGCCCGGCCCGGCCGACCTCGGCACCGCCAGCGAGTGGTCGGCGCCGGGGACCGGCACGACGCGCTCGACGTGGTCGAGGAGCTCCTCCGGGCGGCCGAAGGCGTCCCGCTCGCCCTGCACGACGAGCAGGGGCACGTCGACGCCGCGCAGCTCCTCGGCCCGCGACCGCTCAGGCCTGCCCGGCGGGTGCAGCGGGAAGGCGAGGCAGGCCACGGCGGACGCCCCCAGCGCGCGGGCCGTGCGGCACGCGACGCGGGCGCCGGCACTGCGCCCGCCGAGGACCAGCCGTCCTGCCGTCGGCAGCTGCGGGACGGCCGCCAGCCACGCCTGGTCGAGCGCCGCGGGGGTGGGAGCGACCTTGCGGCCCGCCACGACCCACGGCTGGTCGAGCCGGA
This sequence comes from Motilibacter deserti, assembly GCF_011250635.1. Taxonomy (GTDB): domain Bacteria; phylum Actinomycetota; class Actinomycetes; order Motilibacterales; family Motilibacteraceae; genus Motilibacter_A; species Motilibacter_A deserti. The sequence continues at coordinate 229,084 of NZ_JAANNP010000002.1, read as the reverse complement.
CGACGCTGATCCCGGCCGCGGGCAGCCCGGCCGCGAGCGCGAGCAGGTCGGCGGTGTCGCTCCCCCGCCCGGCACCGTGCCCGAGGACGAGGGTCGCGCGGGGCGCGGCCGCCGCCGAGACGTACGCCCGGGCGGGCCCGGCGGGCGTCCCGACCTCCAGCTGCTCCACCTCCGGGAGCTCGGGCTCAGAAGAGCGTCGGCGCGGCATCGGCGGCCTCCTCGGCGGCGGGGACGGGCTCGACGAGGTGCGGGCCGTTGTTGCGGACGTTGCCCACGGCCTTCGAGACCGGGTATGCCTCGAGCAGCCCCGGCGCCGCCGGCACGAGCAGCCCCCTCAGCTCCTCCGCGTCGCCTCCCTCGGGGTCGAGCCACTGCGCCCAGCGGTCGCGCTCGACCAGCATGGGCATCCGGTCGTGCAACCGGCCGAGCTCGTCCACAGCGGCGGTCGTGATGACCGTCGCCGTCCACAGCCACGGGGACCCCTCGCCGGGCGCGCGCCACAGCTCGTACAGCCCGGCCATCGCCAGCGACCGCCCGTCGCGCCGCCGGATGAAGAAGGGCTGCTTGCCACCGTCCTCCTGCGCGTACCACTCGTAGTAGCCGTCGGCCGGGACGAGGCAGCGCCGGGACCGGAAGGCCTTGCGGAAGGCCGGCTTCTCGGCGACCGTCTCGAGCCGGGCGTTGATCAGCCGCGCTGCGCCGGAGGCGTCGCGCGCCCAGGAGGGGACGAGCCCCCAGCGCACCGTCCGCAGCTGCCGCTCGGCCCGCTCCTCCACGACCCGCTCGAGGACGACGCGCACCGGGTCCGTCGGCGCGACGTTCCAGGACGGCGGCACCGCGTCGCCCGTGCCGGCGCCGTCGCCCGTGCCGCCCCCGGCGCCCGCGCCGGCCCAGGCGTCCACCTCGAACTCCTCGACGAGGTCCTCGGGGCTCCTGCTGGCCGCGTACCGTCCGCACACGCGCACCAGCTTCCCAGCCCGTTGCGGTGAGCGGTGCCCGCCGGCCGGAGCACGGCCGGCCGAGCAGATGATCAGCAGGCGCACATGAGCGAGCGCAACCTGGGGAAGGGCAGGGCCATGATGATTGCGCGCCGCCTCGCCCGTCCCATGATCGCCGGCATCTTCATCACCGGCGGCATCGACCAGCTTCGCAACCCCACGTCGAAGGTCGAGAAGGCCGAGGACGTCGCGCCGCCACTGGCGCGCCACCTGCCCTACCTGCCGGAGGACCCGGTCCAGCTGGTCCGCATCAACGGCGCAGTGCAGGTGGCGGCGGGCACGCTGCTCGCGCTCGGCAAGTTCCCCCGGCTGTCCGCGCTGGCGCTGCTCGCCTCGCTCGCGCCCACGACCGCGGCGGGCCACCGCTTCTGGGAGGAGGACAACCCGGGCACCAAGGCTCAGCAGAAGATCCACTTCTTCAAGAACCTGTCGATGATGGGCGGGCTGCTGCTCGCCGCCGTCGACACGGCGGGCGACCCGTCCCTCGCCTGGCGCGCCCGCCACCTGGCGAAGGCCTCGAAGCACGCGGCCCGGGCGACCAAGCGCGAGGCGAAGATGGCGGCGCGCGAGGCCAAGCTCGCGGCGAAGGCGTCGGCGCACAAGGGCTCGACCAAGGCGATCAAGGCGGCGGGCAAGGCCCTGCCCGTCGGGTGACCCGCTAGCCTCGGCGCGCGTGACCGCCGTGCCCGCACCCGCCCCGTCCGCTCCCGCCGCGACGCCGTGGCCGGCGCCTCCAGCAACCGGCCCGGTGGACGCGGTCGTCCGCCTGCCCGGCTCCAAGTCGGTCACGAACCGCGCGCTGGTCCTGGCCGCCCTCGCCGACGCCCCCTCGGTCGTCGCGAAGCCGCTGCCGGCGCGCGACACCCGGCTGATGGCCGCGGCCCTGTCCGCGCTGGGCTCCGCGGTCGACGCGTCGGGCGAGGACTGGGCGGTCACGCCCGGGCGGCTGCGCGGGCCGGCCGCGGTGGACTGCGGGCTCGCGGGCACGGTGATGCGGTTCGTCCCGCCGCTGGCGGCGCTCGCCGACGGGACGGTCGAGTTCGACGGCGACGAGCGCGCCCGCGTACGCCCCATGGGCGGCATCCTCGAGGCGCTGCGCACGCTGGGGGTGCGGCTGGAGGACGGGGGCCGCGGCACGCTCCCGTTCACCCTGCACGGGCAGGGACGCGTCCGCGGCGGCGAGGTCACGATCGACGCCAGCGCGTCCAGCCAGTTCGTCAGCGGGCTGCTGCTCAGCGGTGCGCGCTACGACGAGGGCCTGACCGTGCGGCATGCCGGCGAGCCCGTGCCGTCGCTCCCCCACATCGAGATGACCGTCGACATGCTGCGCGCCGCCGGCGTCACCGTCGACGACACGACGCCGGACGTGTGGCGGGTCGAGCCGGGCCCGGTGCGGGCCCGCGACGTCGTCGTCGAGCCGGACCTGTCGGGGGCGGCGCCCTTCCTGGCGGCCGCGCTCGTCACGCAGGGCCGCGTGGTCGTGCCCGACTGGCCCGAGCGCACGACGCAGGCCGGGGACGCGCTGCGCGGGCTGCTGACCGACATGGGCGCCTCGGTCCAGCTCCTGCCCGAGGGCCTGGAGGTCCGTGGCACCGGCCGCGTCTTCGGCCTCGACGCCGACCTGCACGACGTCGGCGAGCTGACGCCGGTGCTCGCGGCGCTCGCCGCCCTCGCGGACGGCCCGTCGACCCTGCGCGGCATCGGCCACCTGCGCGGCCACGAGACCGACCGGCTGACCGCGCTGGCCACGGAGATCAACGCCCTCGGCGGCGACGTCACCGAGACGCCGGACAGCCTGCACATCCGGCCACGGCCGTTGCACGGGGGCCTGTTCGGCACCTACGACGACCACCGGCTCGCACACGTCGGCGCCGTCCTCGGGCTCGCCGTCCCCGGCGTGCTCGTGGAGGACGTGACGACGACGACCAAGACGCTCCCCGACTTCGTCGGCCTCTGGGCCACGTTGCTCGGCTGAGGGCGCCGCTCGATGCCCGGCCCGCGCCGCCGCCGTGACCTCGACGAGGACGACATCCGCGTACGCCCCGGACGGGGCAAGTCGCGGCCGCGCACGAAGGACCGCCCGGAGCACGCCGGCGCGACCGAGGGCCGCGTGGTCGCGGTGGACCGTGGGCGCTACACCTGCGTCGTCGACGAGGAGGCCGAGCCGCGCGAGCTGACCGCCATGAAGGCGCGCGAGCTCGGGCGCAAGGGCGTCGTGGTCGGCGACCGGGTCGCGCTGGTGGGCGACCTGGCCGGCGGCACCGACGCCCTGGCCCGCGTCGTGCGCGTCGAGCCGCGGGCCAACACACTGCGGCGGACCGCCGACGACACCGACCCGGTCGAGCGCGTCCTCGTCGCCAACGCCGACCAGCTCGTCATCGTCACGGCCACCGTCAACCCCGAGCCCCGCCCCCGGCTGCTCGACCGCTGCCTCGTCGCGGCGTACGACGCCGGGCTCGACCCGCTGCTCTGCATCACCAAGACCGACCTCAAGCCGCCGGACGAGCTGATCGAGGCGTACGCCGCGCTCGACGTCCCGTGGATCGCGAGCCGCCCGGGCGACGGGCTCGCCGAGCTGCGCTCCCGGCTGCGCGGCCGCACCAGCGTCCTCGTCGGGCACTCCGGCGTGGGCAAGTCCACGCTCGTCAACGCCCTGGTGCCCGGCGCGAGACGTGCAGTCGGACACGTGAATGCGGTGACAGGAAGAGGACGTCATACGTCGTCGTCGGCGATCATGTTCCGCCTCGTCGACGGCTCCGGCTGGGTGATCGACACCCCCGGCGTGCGCAGCTTCGGCCTCGCGCACGTCGACCCCTCCCGCGTGGTCGGTGCCTTCCCCGACCTCGCCGCCGGGATGGAGGAGTGCCCGCGCGGCTGCACCCATGACGAGCCCGAGTGCGCGCTCGACGAGTGGGTCGCGAGCGGGTCCGCGGGCAGCGCGGGGCCGGCGCGGCTGGAGTCGCTGCGACGGCTGCTGCGGGCGCGGGGCGGGGCGGGCGAGGACGTGCCGGACGAGGAGCCGGAGGGCTGAGGCCCCGTCCCTGCATGCGGGGCGCCGCTCAGCCGCCCGGCGCCGCCTCGGCCGGCAGGTCGACCTCGAACCAGATCCGCTTGCCGACGGGCAGCCGGTCCACGCCCCACCGGCTGGCGAGCAGCTCGACCAGGCGCAGCCCGCGCCCGCCCTCGGACACCGCGTCGAGCGCGTCGGCCGAGTCCTGCGACTGGCCGCGCGGTGCGGGCAGGCGAGGGCTCTCGTCGGTGACCGCGACCCGGACGTGGTCGGCCGTCGCGCTCAGCTCGAGCAGCAGCGGCGAGTGGGCGTGCACGACGGCGTTGGTGACCAGCTCGTCGGTGAGCAGCACGACGGCGTCGACCGCCTCGAACCCGCCCGGGCCGCCCGCGTCCTCGGACCCCCCGTGCCCCCACTCGGTCAGGGCGCTGAGCACGCGCCCGCGGGCGGTGCGCGCGGCGTGCAGGCTCGGCGAGAGCTCGACCTCGAGCGCGCGTCGCTGGCCCGGCATGCCCGGCAGCCCGCCCACGGCGCGCACCGCGAGGACGGCGACGTCGTCCTGGCCGGTGGGCGCCTCGAGCTGCCCGGTCCTGCCGAGGGCGAGGTCCAGCACCTCGCGCGGCGAGCGCTCGACGCCGTCCAGGGCCGAGCGCAGCGCCTCCATGCCCTCGTCGGCGACGACGTCGCGCCGCTCGACCAGGCCGTCGGTGTAGAGCAGGACCGTGGCGTCGGGCCGCAGGGCGACGACGTGCTCGCGGAACGGCGCGTCCTGCGTCGAGAGCTCCGCGCCGACGCCGAGCGGCAGGCCGGGGTCGAGGTCGAGGAAGCGCGCCGGCCGGCCCGGCTCGAGCACCAGGGGCGGCAGGTGGCCCGCGGAGGCGACGGACAGCCAGCGGGTGCGCGGGTCGTAGACGGCGTAGACGCAGGTCGTCAGCCGCAGCTCGTCGAAGGCCCGCACGACCAGGTCGAGGCGGCGCAGCACCTCGGCCGGGATGTGGCCCTCGAGGGCGTAGCCGCGCAGCGCCGCGCGGACCTGCCCCATCACGGCGGCGGCCCCCACCCCGCGCCCCATCGTGTCGCCGACGGCGATGCCGACACGGCCGCCGGGCAGCTCGAACGCGTCGTACCAGTCGCCCCCGACCTCGGTCCCGTCCGCACCGGGCACGTAGTGCGCGACGAACTCGAGCCCCTCCACGGCCGGCAGCGACTGCGGCAGCAGCGAGCGCTGCAGGGTGACGGCGGCCTCGCGCTGGGCCGAGTAGAGCGCGGCGTTGTCGACGGCGAGGGCCGCGCGGCGCGCGAGGTCGTCGGCGAACGCCTGCTCCTCCGGCCCGTACGCGCAGTCGGCCCGGGCGAGCGTCAACGCGCCGAAGGCCCGGCCGCGCGCCGAGAGCGGGACGACGAGCGTGCTCGGCGGCAGCGCGCCGAGCGCCTCCGGGAGCGGGCCGGGCTCCGGCCCCGCCCGTTCCGCCCCGAGGAGCTCCGGGCGGTCCAGGAGCTGCGGCCGCCCGCTCGCCACGACGGCACCGGCGCCGTACGGCTCCCCCACGGCCACCGGGAACTGGTCGAAGAACAGCCGCAGGTCGGCCGCGACGACCGGGTCCTTGGCCGCGACCGCCGTGGCTCGCAGCGCCGGCCCCTGCCCGTCGAGCAGGTGGACCACGGCCCAGTCGGCCAGCTCGGGCACGACCAGGGCCGCCAGCTGCTCGAGCACCTCGTCCCGCTCCAGGCTGCCCGAGAGCCGCTCGGTGGCGTCGAGCAGCAGCGTCTGGCGCGCGGCGCGCTCGGCGAGCTCGTCGTAGAGGCGCGCCCGGGCGAGCGCCGAGGCGCACTGCGCGGCGACGGCCGTCAGGAAGACCCGCTCCTCCGCCGAGAACTCGCGCTCGTGCGCCCAGGTGAGGGCGAGCGCCCCGGCCGCGCCATCGGCCCCGCCGAGCGGCAGCAGCGCCAGCGCGCCCCCGCCGCCCGCCGCCTCGTCCGGCCGGCCGAACACCGGCTCGCCCGTGCGCCCCACCTCGGCCAGCCGGTCGACGAGCGATGCGTCGAGCGGGCCGGCGGACGCCGTACGCCGGACGCCGCCCTGCTCGTCGAGCAGCACGAGGGCGCACTCCGCCGCGCCCAGCATCCCGCGCCCGGGGCCGGTGACCACGGCGCTCACGTCGGCCGTGGTCAGGGCCTCGGCGAGGGCGGCGGTCACCTGCTGCAGCAGCTCCACACGGCGCGTCGCCGCCGCTGCGCGTGCGGTCAGGTCCTGCCGGGCCCGCTCCGACTGCACGATGTCGGTGATGTCGCTGCACCCGCCGACCCAGCCCACCACGCGCGGCGTGCCGTCGTCGTCGCCCGTGACCGGCACGCCCCGCGCCCGGAGCCACCGCTCGGCCCGCCCCTCGGACTGCACCCGGTAGGTCGCCTCGTAGCGCTCCCCCGTCCGCACCGCCCGGTCCACGGCCGCCACGACATGAGGGCGGTCATCGGGGTGCACGGCGTCCAGCCAGCCCAGCCCGAGGTCGCCGCCGGGCTCCTGGCCGGTCAGCGCGCGCCACGACGGCTGGTCCCCGATGCTGCGGAACTCCGCGTCGACCGCCCACACGGCGTCGCTCGTCGCGGCGACCAGCGCCTCGTAGCGCTCCTCGCTGCGGGTGAGCCGCTCGGCGTCGGCCCGCGACTCGACCGCGACCGCGACGAGCTGCGCGAGCTGGACCGCGACGGCCTCGTCGGCCGGGGTGAAGCCGGCCTCGGCGTACTTGTCCGACAGCTGCAGCACCCCGAGGTTGCTCCGGTCCCGCGCGACGAGCGGCACGGCGAGCAGCCCGCGCAGGGCCGGCCACTCGGCCAGCTCCGGGTCGTCCGCGGCCGCGGCGTACGCCGGATGGGCCTCGAGGTCGGCGTGGTCCAGGCGCAGCGGCGCGTTGGTCCGGACCACGACGTCGTGCAGGGCGCGCAGCGCCGCCGGCAGCGCTGTGGGCGACCAGCCCGGGCGGGACGCGACCGAGGCGGCGATGGGCGGGGTGCCCGCACCGTCGTCGGCGGCACGCACCAGCAGCGCCTGGTGGGCGCCGACGAGCTCGCGGGCCCGCTCCACGACACGGGCGAGCAGGTCGTCGGCGCCCGGCACGGCGCGTACCTCGAAGGCGGCCTTGGCCAGCTCGTGCAGCTGCGCCGCCGGCGGCGGCGGGGTCGGGTCAGGCAAGCCCGCCACCCCCGCGCACGCCCAGCTCGTGCAGGTGGAGCAGCATCTCGGCGGGGTCGGCGTAGACGCGGAACGCGCCGGACCGCTCCAGCTCCTCGCGGCCGTAGCCGCCGGACTGCAGCCCCACCCCGAGCGCGCCCGCGCGGCGCGCCGCCAGCAGGTCCCAGACGCTGTCGCCCACGACGAAGGTCGAGGATGCCTCAACGCCCAGCGCGCGGGCGGCGGCCAGGAACAGGTCGGGGTCGGGCTTGGCCCGGCGGACGCGGTCGCGGGTCACGACGGGCACGTCGGGGGGCACCCCGAGCGAGTCCAGCCCGGGGCGGGCGGTCGCCTCGCGTCCGCTCGTCGCGATGGCCCAGGCGACGCCGCGGCCGGTCAGCTCGGCCAGCAGCTCGCGGGCGCCGGGAAGCGGGCGGACGGTCCCGTGCAGCTGCGCGAACGCCTCCGCGTGCAGCTGCTGCAGCCGCTCGACCTCCTCCGCCGACAGCTCGACGCCGGTCTCGGCGAGCAGCGCCTGGACGAAGAGCCCGCCGCTCATGCCGATGCGCCGGTGCAGCCGCCACACCGAGACGTCGATGCCGACCGACACGAGGGCCTGCCGCCAGGCGACGACGTGCTGATAGACGCTGTCGATGAGGGTGCCGTCGAGGTCGAACAGGAACGCCGGCGGAGCCGGTGCGACCTCGTAGTCCTGACCCGGCCCGGACGCACCCGGCTGGCTGCTCACGCCCCGCCCCTCCCGACGCCGTGCCTCAACCGTTCGCCCGCTGCACGTCGAGCGGCTGCTCGGCCGACGCCAGCCGCGTCTCGACCCGCTCGTGCGTCCGCGTCAGCGAGCGGGTGGCCGCGGCGTGCTCGGCCGCGCGCGACGCCGGATGGCGCAGCCAGGCCGAGGTGACGGCGTGCGCCTGCGCGACGTCCCCGGCCGCCAGCAGGATCTCGGCCGCGCGGGAATACGTCCAAGGGGTGTCGACCCGGCCGGAGACGCTGTGCAGCAGGTGGGCCAGCTCGCGCTGGTCGGCGCGCGGCACGCTGCGGGCGAGCGGGGTGCCGTCGAGCACCCAGCCGTCGAGCGTCTGGCGGGGCACGACCAGCGGCGCGGGCTCGACCGGGCCCGCGGCACGACGGCGTCCGAAGATGCGCCCGAGTGCAGCCATGTCCCCTCCCGTGCCCGTGCTCTGGTGCCCGGCGGTGCTCGTCCGCCCGGCCGTGCTCGTCGCCGCCCCCCCGACGGCGGCGCTCCCGCCATGGTTCCGACCGTGCGAAGTATGCGCCAGCCCGCGCCGGACGCGGGCGGCACGGTCGATAGCGTCCCACCGTGTCCTCCTCCGTGCCCCCCCGTTCCTCGTCCCCCGGCCCGGCCTCCGCGGCGTCTGCGGCTACTGTCGCCGCCGGGGCGACCGGGGCGTACGCCGCCGACCTCGAGCTGGGGCTGCGGCTCGCCGACGCGGCCGACCTGACGACCCTCGCCCGCTTCCGCGCGCAGGACCTGCGGGTGGAGTCCAAGCCGGACGCGACGCCGGTCACCGACGCCGACCGGGCCGTCGAGGAGCAGGTGCGCGCGACGCTCGCGGCCGAGCGCCCCGACGACGCCGTCCACGGCGAGGAGCTGCCGGACACCGGCCAGGGGCCGCGCCGCTGGGTGGTCGACCCGATCGACGGCACGAAGAACTTCGTCCGCGGCGTGCCCGCGTGGGCGACGCTGATCGCGCTGCTGGACGGCGACGAGGTCGTCGTGTCCGTCGTGTCCGCGCCGGCGCTCGGGCGCCGCTGGTGGGCGGCACGCGGAGCCGGCGCCTGGGGGCAGGAGGGCCGGTCCGAGCCGCGCCGGCTGGCCGCCTCGGGCGTCTCCCGGCTCGTCGACGCCTCGGTGTCCTACTCCTCGCTCGACGCGTGGGGCGCCCGCCGGCCGGCGTTCCTCGGCCTGCTGGACACGGCGTGGCGGACCCGGGCGTTCGGCGACTTCTGGTCCTACTGCCTCGTCGCCGAGGGGGCCGTCGACGTGGCGGCCGAGCCCGAGGTCGCGCTCCACGACCTCGCCGCGCTCGACCTGCTCGTGCGCGAGGCGGGCGGGCGGTTCACCGACCTCGGCGGCGTCCCGGGGCCGGCCGGTGGCAGCGCGCTGGCCACCAACGGGCTGCTGCACGACGACGTACTTGCCGCCCTCCGTCCCGCGGCCGGCTGAGGCGGTGCGTCCCGCGGCCGGCTGCGCCCCTGCGTCCCGCGGCCGGCTGAGGCGGTGCGTCCGCCGGCTCAATGTGGCAGCGCGCCGGGCCGGACGGGCCCGGCCGCCTCAGTGCAGCAGCCCGAGGCGGTGCAGCGGCCACACCCGGACGAAGGCCTGGCCGACGACGTTCTCCACCGGGATCGGGCCGACGAAGCGCGAGTCCTGCGAGTCGCTGCGGTGGTCCCCCATGACCCAGAGCTGGTCGGCGGGCACCGTCACGGGCCCGAACGCCATCGAGTTGTCCTCGTAGACGTAGGGCTCGTCGAGGGGCTCGCCGTTGACCACGACCCGGCCCTGCGGGTCGCAGCAGCGGACCTCGTCGCCCCCCACGCCGATCACGCGCTTGATGACGTCGCGCTCGGAGGAGAGCTGGGCGTACCTCGTGCCCTCGGTGCCGAAGACGACGATGTCGCCACGCTCCGGGTCCCCGAGACGGGTGCCCAGCTTCCAGACCAGCACCCGGTCGTTGCCCGAGCAGCCCTCGCACCCGTGCAGCGTCTGCTCCATGCTGCCGGAGGGGATGTAGAACGCCTCGACGAGGAACGCCTTGATGAGGACGGCGCCCAGGACCGCGGCCACGGCGAGGAACGCCGCCTCCCGCAGCGCCAGCGCGCGCCGGCGCCGGGCCACGCGTCGGGCGCGCGCCCGGCGGCCCCGCGGGCCGATCTCGCGGCGAGCCGGCCCGGCCGGCACCGGCTCGGGCACCGGGGCCTCGACCGCCTGCGCTCCCGGGCCTCCGGCTTCGTCCGGCACCAGGCTCTGGCCCGGCACCGGGCCCTCCACCGCCACGGCACGCGCCGCCGGCTCGGGGCGCGCACGGCGCGGGACGTACGCCGGTGCCGGGCCTACCCCGTCGCCGGCCGACCCTTCTCCGGCGCCGTCGACGAGGACTCCGGCCGGGCCGGGCACGGCCTCCGGCGCGTCCTCGTCAAGGCCCGGACGCCGATGCCTGCCCCCAGTCACGCGCCCACCCGTCTGCTCGCACCGACAACCGACGGGACGACGACGGGCGGCCCGCCGGCGTTCCCGGACGACCGGCCGTCAGCCGCGGCCGGCCGCGAGCAGCGCGGCACCGGCGATCCCGGCGTTGTTGCGCAGCTCCGCCGGGATGACGGGCGTGTCCAGCGAGAGCAGCGGGAGGAATTTCTCCGACTTCTTGCTGACGCCGCCCCCAAGGACGAACAACGACGGCGAGAACAGCATCTCGACGTGCTTGAGGTAGCGGTCGAGCCGGGCCGCCCAGTCCTTCCACGAGAGGTCCTCGCGCTCACGCGCCGAGTCCGCCGCGCGCTTCTCCGCGTCGTGCCCGTCGATCTCGAGGTGGCCGAGCTCGGTGTTGGGGACGAGGACGCCGTCGACGACGAGCGCGCTGCCGATGCCGGTCCCGAGGGTCAGCACGATGACCACCCCGCCCCGGCCCTTGGCCGCGCCGTAGGCCACCTCGGCGACCCCGGCGGCGTCGGCGTCGTTGACGGCCGCCACCGCTGAGGCCCCGGTCGCCTTGCGCAGCAGGGCCTCGACGTCCGTGCCGATCCAGGACTTGTCGATGTTCGCGGCACTGCGGGCGACGCCCGAGGTGACGACGGCCGGGACGGTGCAGCCGAGCGGGCCGGTCCACTCGAAGTGCGCGCAGACCTCGGCGACGGCCTCGGCCACCGCCTCGGGAGTCGCCGGCTGCGGGGTCGGGATCCGGTAGCGCTCGTCGAGCAGCTCGCCGGTGGCCAGGTCGACCGGGGCGCCCTTGACGCCGCTCCCGCCGATGTCGACGCCGAAGCCCCGGCCGGTCTGCGGGGCAGCGCCGCGGCCCGGCGTACCCGCGGTGGCAACGGAGGTGGGGGAAGCGATCTCGTCGGACATGGCACATGCATACCCGACCGCTGCTCCTCGCTCCCCTCCGGTGCCCGCTGACGTGCGCGCGCCGTCCGCGCGCCACGGAGATGGCACGGACAGGGCACGGACAGCGCACGGACAGCGCACGGACAGCGCACGGACAGGGCACGGACCAGCACACGCACAGCCCGCGGACAGCCCGGCAATTCCGACTTCCCCAACTGTTGACTTCCGCCCGACAGGTCCCCGAATATTCGGGCAGGACGACGACTTGTGCGCGTTTCGGGGCGACCCCGATGCGATTCGGTCACGACGCTCGGCCAGACGTCGCGACCGGCAGCCCTCCGCCGCAGTGGGAGGGGCTGCGCTCTGGCCGCTCTCGCCGCCGCCCGCGCCATCTCCATGCCGCCGGCACACCCGGCCGACGGCCCGAGCTCCCCTGCGCTCCTGGAGGCCTGCCTTGCCCATCCCGTCGATCCCGGACGCGTCGGCCGTACCGCCCGCGCCGAAGAACCCCCGCAGCCATCACCCCGCCCGACGCGGCGCGGTCCCGCGGGCGCGCCGCGTGCTCACCGCGCTGCTCGCCGGCTCGCTCGGGGCCGCGTCCCTCACCGCCGCTGTGTCCGGTACGCCGGCGGCCCAGGCCGCCGTGGCGCCCGTGACGGCGCCCCAGCTCGTCCCGCTCCCGCAGGAGATGTCCTTGCGCAGCGGGCAGTCCTTCACGCTCTCCGCCGACACCCGGATCGTCGCTGCGCAGGGCGCGCTCGCCGTCGCGCAGCAGCTGGCCGCGGTGCTGCGCCCGTCGACGGGCTACGCGCTGCCGGTGTCCACGGGGGCACCGCAGCCCGGCACGCTCGCCCTCGCGCTGGACGGTGCGACGTCCCTCGGTGACGAGGGCTACACCCTCGAGTCCGGCAGCACGGGCGTGGTCGTCCGCGCGCACACGGCGCACGGCGCGTTCAACGGGGTGCAGACCCTGCGCCAGCTGCTGCCCGCCTGGGTGGAGAGCCCGACGGTGCGCCCGGGGCCGTGGACGGTGCCGGGCGTCTCCATCACCGACGAGCCGCGCTTCGGCTATCGCGGGGCGATGCTCGACATCGCCCGGCACTTCCAGACCGTCGACACCGTGAAGCGGATCATCGACGAGATCTCGATGTACAAGATCAACACGCTGCACCTGCACCTGGCCGACGACCAGGGCTGGCGCATCGCGATCAACGGCCGTCCCGAGCTGACCACGATCGGCGCCCAGTTCGGGATCGACAACTCCCCCGGTGGCTACTGGACGCAGGCGGAGTACGTCGACGTCGTGCAGTACGCCGCGAGCCGCTTCGTCACGATCGTGCCGGAGATCGACACCCCCGGGCACACGAACGCGGCGATCATGGCGTACGCCGACATCCACCCGGACATCAACTGCAGCGCCAACAAGCCGCCGAGGTGGAACCTCAGCGGCGACGTGGGCTACAGCGCGCTCTGCCCGGACAGCCCGAACACCTGGGCCCTGCTGACGGACGTCATCAACCAGCTGAGCGCGCTCACGCCCGGGCCGTACTACCACATCGGCGGTGACGAGGTCCCGACGACGATCCTCACCCAGCAGCAGTACGCCGACTTCATCAACCGCGAGGCGCCGATCGTCGGCGCCGCCGGCAAGATCGTCATGGGCTGGAACGAGATCTCCGAAGGAGACTTCGGGCAACCCGGGATGCCGCAGGGCGTCGTGCAGTTCTGGGGCACCGGCGGCACGGGCTCCGGCGGGGACTCCGCCCGCCGCGCCGTGCAGAAGGGCATGAAGGTCGTGATGTCCCCCGCCGACCGGGCGTACGTCGACCAGAAGTACGTCACCTCCCGCACCACCAACCCGAACGGGCCGGTCACGCCGATCGGGCTCAACTGGGCCTGCCCGCGCGGCTGTGACGTCGACACCGCCTACAACTGGGACCCGGCGACGCTCGTCCCGGCCCGCACCACCTCCACCGGCGAGGTGCTTCCGGCCGTCACCGAGTCCGACGTCATCGGGGTCGAGGGCGCGCTGTGGTCCGAGACCGTCAAGAACCTCTCGGACGCCGAGTACCTCTACTTCCCGCGGCTCCCCGCGATCGCCGAGCTCGGCTGGTCGCCGGCCGGCGTCCCGGGGCGGACGTTCGACGAGTTCAAGGTGCGCCTCGCCGCCCAGGGCGCGCGGTGGACCGCGATGGGCGTCAACTTCTACCCCTCGCCCCTCGTCCCGTGGCGGGCCGACCTCACCGCGGCCGACGTCAACGTCACCAACACCTACCCGTACGCCGTGAGCGGCCAGGTGGCCACGCTCGCGCTGCCCGCCCTCACCGGGACTCCCGGGGCGAGCCCGACCGCGACGATCGACTGGGGCGACGGCACCACGAGCACGGCGACGCTGACCGGGACGCCCGGCGTCTACGCCAACACCCTGGCCCCGCGGGTGAACTCGCTCTACGCGGTCAGCGCGAGCCACACCTACGCCGGGCCGGGCCACTACACCGCGACGCTCACTGTCACCGCCGGCGCGACGACGACGAGCATCACCTTCGCGGTGACCGCGGCGAGCATCACCGAGATCCGCACGGCACTGTCGTCGCTGCGAGCCTCGGGCGGCATCGTCGCCAGCACCTACCGCGACCTGCTCGACATCGTGAGCCTGGCCCAGACCGCGGAGGCGGGCGCGAACGCGACGGCGGTGAGCGGCTACGTCCAGCAGCTGCGCGGCGCGATCGGCGCCCTGCGGCCGGCGAAGATCAGCGCGGAGGGCAAGGCACTGCTGCTGGAGCTGCTCGCGCAGTGGCCGCCGACGTCGGCTGCGGCGGCGGGGACGGGGGTGCGCCCCGCGGCCTGACCTGCTGGCCCTGACGGGAAGAGCGTCACGCTCGCCGCCATCCGCGGCGGGAGCGTGACGCTCTTCCCGTCGCGCGGGTAGCGTCCGGCACGCTGAGGCGCGCGGCACGTCCAGTCCGAAGCACCCATCGGACGCGCAGCACCGTCAGACCCGCAACAGCGTCACACGGGCAACACCCTCAGACCCGCAGCACCTCCACGCCCGCGGCGTCCAGCGCCTGCACCTTCGCCGGGTCGGCGCCGGAGTCCGTGACGAGGGTGTGCACGGTTGAGATCCCGCAGATGCGCGCGAAGCTGCGCGAGCCGAGCTTGTCCGAGGTGGCCGCGACCACGACCCGCTCGGCCCGCCGCGCCATCAGGCCGCTGATCCCGGCCTCGCCCTCGTGCCGGCACCGGGCGCCGCCCTCCACCGAGATGCCGTCGACGCCGAGGATCAGCACGTCCAGCCAGAGCTCCTCGAGCACCAGTGCGGCGAGCGGGCCGCTCAGCTCGTACGCCTGCGACCGGGCGACCCCGCCGAGCACGACGGTCTTGACGTGCGGGCGCAGGACCATCTCCATGGCGATGTTCAATGCGTTCGTCACCACGGTGACGGCCGGCCTGGCCGGCCCCTCGGCGAGGTCGGTGCGCGAGCCCAGCTGACGTGCGGTCGCCGTGGTCGTCGTGCCCCCGTTGAAGCCGACGACCGTCCCGGGCCGGGCGAGGTCCGCGGCGACGGCGGCGATGCGGTCCTTCGCGTCGCTGTCGGAGCGGGCCCGGTAGCGGGCGGGCAGCCCGTACGCGACGGCTGCGGCGACCACTCCCCCGTGGGTGCGCGTGACGAGCTGCTGGCGGGCCAGCGCGCTGAAGTCGCGCCGGACGGTCGCCTCGGAGACGCCGATCTCCTCGGCCACCTCGGCCACCGACAGCCGCTGGCGCTGCGCGAGCAGGTCGAGGAGCAGGCTCCACCGCTGAGCCCGATCACGGGTCTCGACTTCCCTGAAGTCAGAGTCAGCAGATGCGCCCACCGCGGCACCCGCGTCGGGCTCGGTCATGTGGCAGGGCCGCCACTGCGCGGCGCGGGGTGGCGGACGTCGGTCCGCGCGACGGGAGCCACCGCCCGAGGATATCGGCGACGTCGGCGGCGCGTGCCCGAACGGTTGCCCACCTTTTACATCTGCGGCCGCCTTGGCGTAACACGCCGGGTTTTTCCTCGTACTGCGGGGTTGGGGGAAGGGAAGCGACGCGAGGGGAGCGACATGGACGTGCGACCTGGTGCGGGGGGCATGGCACACCGGGACGTCGACCCGGTCGCTCTCCTCGCGCTCGCCCACTACGGCCTGGACGGCCTCGGCGGCCGCGGAGCCGCACTCGCGCCGCATGAGGGTGCCGCACGGACCGGCTCCTCCGCCTACCGCGTCGAGCTCCCGGACGGGGCGCCCGCGGTGCTGCGGGTCTCCGCGCCCGGGGCCCAGCGCCGGGCCGAGGTCTACAGCGAGCTGGCCTGGATGCGGGCGGTGGGTCGGGCGGGGGTCGCGCGCACCCCGCATGTCCTCCCGACCACGTGCGGCGCCTCGGTGGCGACCGTGGTGGAGCCGGGCACGCGGGCCGTGCCGACGCCCGGCACCCGCACGGGTACGGTCCGGCACGCGGTGCTGTTCGAGCACCTGCCCAATGTGTCCGCGTCCACGGCGCCGCCCGGCCCCGGCGACCTGGGCGCGCTGGCCGCGGCCCTGCACGCGCATGCGGACGGCTGGGCGCGCCCGCACGGCTTCGTACGCCGCCCTGCGGCGCCGCGCCCCGTCCCGCCCGCAGCCCGCGGCAGCCGGGCCGCGCTGCTCACGGCCGGCTACGCGGCTGTCGTGGACCGGCTCGCCCGCGCGGGCCGCCGCCGTGCCCACGGGCTGGTCCACGGCGCGCTCGGGCCGGCGGCCGTCGCCGCCACGGGCGTGGACGGCCTGCTGGCGGTCGACGGCTTCGAAGGCTGTCTGGAGGCGGACCCTCTCGGCGAGGTGGCGCCGGCCGTCGCGGGCGCGAGGACCTGGCTCGAGCTCGAGAGCGCCTGTGGCGAGTGGGCCGAAGGCTACGCGTCGGTCCGGTCACTGGACGCCGCCGACGCGGCCGCGCTGCCGGCCCACGCCCTCTCCGCGGCACTCGGGGGGCCGGTCACCGACGAGCTCTGCGCGATCGTCGAGGGCTTCCTCACCGCGCACGGCCGAGCGGCCTGACGACGTCCGTCGGCGTCAGGCCGCCTGCCTCCCGAGCCCGGGCCCGGCACGGCGCCCTGAACGGGCAGGGAGCCGTGCCGGGACGTCGACGTCAGCCCGCCGTGACCCGCCCTTCGCGGGTCTCGGTGAGCTGCTCGGCGCGCTCTTGCGCGACCTCCTCCGTCATCCGCGCGCCCGCCTCGGCGTCGCGGGTGAGGTTGGTGCCGGTCTTGGGGTCGAACACGTGCGCCTTGCGCGTGTCCACCCAGAACTCGGCCTCGCGGCCCTCGCGCAGCCGGCTCATGGCGTCGATCTCGACGATGGCCTGCGTGCGCATCTGGTCGCTGTCGAGCTCGCGGCTGAGGTCGCGCAGCTGAGCGGTGATCTCGGCGGGCGCCTCGAACGGGATGTAGGCGTACTGCTGGTCGCCGAGCCACTCGGTGACGTCCACCATGGCGCGGAAGACCGAGCCGTGCCGACGCTTGTCCTCCTCGACCAGGCTCGCGTCCTCGAAGTGCCCGGGGCGCAGCCCGACGATGACGAGGTCGTGGCCGGCCACGGCCTTGGCCCGGCGGTCGTCCAGGTGCAGGTCGCCGAAGGGCGTGCGCAGCGCAGCTCCCTGCACCGTCGCGGGCAGGAAGTTCATCGGCGGCGAGCCGATGAACCCGGCGACGAAGAGGTTCACCGGCTGCTCGTAGAGCTCGCGCGGCGACGCGACCTGCTGCAGGACGCCCTTGCGCAGGACCGCCACGCGGTCCCCCAGCGTCATCGCCTCGGTCTGGTCGTGGGTGACGTAGACCGTCGTGACGCCGAGCCGGCGCTGGAGGCGGGCGATCTCGGTGCGCATCTGCCCGCGCAGCTTCGCGTCGAGGTTGGACAGCGGCTCGTCGAAGAGGAACGCGTCGGCCTGCCGGACGATGGCCCGGCCCATCGCCACGCGCTGGCGCTGGCCGCCGGACAGGTTCGCCGGCTTGCGCTCGAGGTGCTCGCGCAGCTCGAGGACGTCCGCGGCGTCCTGCACCCGCTTCTTGACCTCGGCGTCGGAGGTGCCGGCAAGCCGCAGCGGGAAGGCGATGTTCTCGAACACCGACAGGTGGGGGTAGAGCGCGTAGTTCTGGAAGACCATCGAGAGGTTGCGCTCGCGAGGGGACTTCTCGTTGACCCGCTGCCCCCCGATGAGCATGTCGCCGGACGTGATGTCCTCCAGCCCCACGATCATCCGCAGCAGGGTGGACTTCCCGCACCCGGAAGGACCGACGAGGATCATGAACTCGCCGTCGGCGATGTCGAGGCTGACGTCGTTCACCGCGGGGAAGCCGTCGCCGTACCTCTTGACGATGTGGTTCATCGTGATTGCGGCCATGTTCTGCTCCTGAGTCTGCTCGGCTGGTCCGGTCAGCGGGCGTCAGCCCTTGACGGCGCCGTTGGTGAGGCCGGCGACGATGCGCCGCTGGAAGAGGAGGACGAGCACGACGACCGGAATGGTCACCACGACCGCGGCCGCGGTGATGGCGCCGGTCGGCTCCTCGAACTGCGACGCGCCGGTGAAGAACGCCAGTGCGGCCGGAACCGGGCGGGACGCTTCCGTCGAGGTGAGCGAGATGCCGTAGATGAAGTCGTTCCACGCGATGAAGAACGAGATGATGGCGGTGGTGAAGACTCCGGGGGCCGCCAGCGGCACGATCACCTTGCGGAAGGCCTGCCACGAGGTGGCCCCGTCGACCTGGGCCGCCTGCTCCATCTCCCAGGGGATCTCCCGGAAGAACGCGGCCAGCGTCCAGATCGAGATGGGCAGCGTCAGGGAGAGGTACGGGATGATCAGCCCCGGCCAGGTGTCGTAGAGCCCGATCCCGCGCCACAGGTTGAACAGCGGCGTCACGATCGAGATGGCCGGGAAGATCGCGACCACGAGCGCGGTCGACAGGATCAGCCGCTTGCCCGGGAAGTCGAGCCGGGCGATCGCGTACGCGGCGAACATCGCCAGCACGACGGAGACGAAGGTCGCGATGAGGCAGATGCCGAGCGAGTTGCGCAGGGCCGGAAGGAACAGGTCCCGCGCGCTGCCCGAGAAGATCGTCTCGTAGTTGCCCCAGGAGGGGTTGCGCGGCAGGAAGTTCCGGTCGGTGAGGTCGCCCTGGGACTTGAACGACAGCGAGATGATCCACGCGACCGGGAACAGCGCGTACAGCACGATGGCCAGCGCCCCGAGGTACCACAGGACCCGCTCGCGGGTCGACATGGCGCCCATCATTTCTCCCCCCTTGCCGATGCCAGATCGACCTTGAAGCCCTTGATGAAGACCACGGCTATGAGGACGACGCAGAGGAAGACCAGGACCGACAGCGCGGAGCCGAGCCCGATCTCGAGCCGGCTGATCGTCTGCCGATAGGCGAGGAACGACACCGACTCGGTGTTGTTGTTGCCGCGCGTCATGATGAAGATGTTGTCGAAGATCCGGAACGCGTCCAGCGCACGAAAGAGCAGGGCCACCATGATGGCCGCCTTCATGTTCGGGATCGTGACCTTCCACAGCCGCTGCAGCCACGTCGCGCCGTCGACCTTGGCCGCTTCCTGAAGCACCTCCGGCACCTGGGCGAGCCCGGCCAGCAGGAGCAGCGAGATGAAGGGTGTCGTCTTCCAGATCTCGGACAGGCAGATGATCGCGAGCGCCGGCAGCGTGTCGCCGAACCAGTCGTAGTCACCCAGGCCCAGCCAGGTGTTCACGAAGCCGGACGTGAGGTTGAAGCCGTACCACCACGCGAACGCCGAGACGACGGTGATGATCGCGTACGGGATGAGGATGGCCGTGCGTACGACGGGCCGGACGCTCGTGATGGCCTTGTGCATGACCATGGCGAGCGCGAAGCCGAGCACCAGCTCCACCGCGACGGTGACGACAGTGATCCCGACCGTGACACCCAGCGCCTGCCACCAGATCGAGTCGGTGAGGATCACCGCGTAGTTCGAGAACCAGGTGAACGAGCGGTTGTCCGGGTCGGTGAGCCGGTAGTCGAACAGCGACTCGTAGAACGCCTGCACGATCGGGTACGCCGTGACCAGCAGCATGATCGCGAAAGCCGGGCCGGCCAGCATCCAGCCGAGCCGGCGCTCGCTGCGCGCCCGGTCGCTCAACGCGCCCTTGGGGGCCGACTTCGGCTCGGTCTTCGGGGCCTTGGTCGGAGGCATCGTGGTCGTGCTCATAGCAGCTTCTCCTTGCGCAGGACTCCCTGAATGAGCGACGTCGCCTTCTCAGGCGTGCTGTTGGGGTCGACCGACTCCGGCGGGGACCAGGTGCGCTGGAGCCCGCCGGATACCTCGTTGTAGTACGGCGTCTGCGGGCGAGGGGCCGCATTCTGCAACGACTCGCGGATCACCGGCGCCTGCGGGAAGGCCTCGCGGACCTCGGGGTCGTCGAAGGCGGCTTCCTTGGACGGCGGATTGCCGTTGGTGCGGAAGTAATAGGCCTGGTTCTCGGTGCTCGTGATGCACTGCGCGGCCTCGAGCACGAAGTCCTTGTGCTTGCTGAAGGCCCCGACACCGAGGTTGATGCCACCCAGCGGGGGCCGGCTCTGCTCGCCCTCGGTCATGGACGGGTAGAGCGCCCAGCCGTAGTCGTCGAGCGTCGCCTGGTCCATGGACCCGTCCTCGACCTTGCCGTTGGCACGCGGCCAGACGAAGGGCCAGTTGACCATGAAGTCGGCGCCGCCGTTCTCGAAGAGCGTCGCCGATGCGTCCTCGTCGCGGTTGGACAGGCCGGCACCGGCCACACCCTGGTCGACGATGTCCTGGATGACCTTCGCCGCCGCCTGCCCCGCTGGCGTCTCGAGCCCGAGCCGGACGTCCTCCGGCGGAGCCTCGGGGTTCTCCAGGATCTGCCCGCCCGCGGACGTCACCATCGCATTGACCCACACGGTGAGCGCCTCGGCCCGGATGCCCTGCACCCCGAGGGCGGAGCCGTTCTGCTTGGCCACCTGGATGATCTGGTCCCACGTCACAGGCCGGCTCATGTCGAGCCCGGCTTGCTCGACGACGGACTTCTTGTACCAGAGCAGCTGCGTGTTGGCCCAGAACGGGACGGTGACCAGCTCGCCGTTCCAACTCGCCCCCGCGACTGCCCCCTCGACGACTCCCTCGGTCACCTTCGCGGCGACGTCCTCGGGGATCTCCGCCAGGAACCCGGCCTCGGCGAACTCGGGGATGAAGGGCGGGTCGAGGCTGATGAGGTCGATCGAGGAGTCGTTGGCCGCCAGTCGGCGGACCAGTTGCTCGCGCTGGGAGCTCGCGTCCCGCGGCAGCGCGGCGGTCTCGATCCGGTAGCGGCCCCCCGAGTCCTCGGCGCAGCGCCTGGCCAGCTCGGCCTGGCCGCCGTCGTCGGGGTTCGTGTACCAGGTGAGCGTGGGAGGCCCGCTCTCCCCCCCGCACGCAGTCAGGAGCCCCGCGCTGATCGCTCCGACTGCCAGAAATGTGATCGGGGCTCGCCTGCGGGGCCGGCTTGTTCCAGCCCCACGGTGCCCACGGCTCGTCCTTGCGCCAGGACCCATCGGATCGCCTCCTTGCGGCAACAGGAGGTCAATCCCCTAGAGACGGGCGCGCAACACCATGATCTGGGATCAAGGTTGTGTCACGACACCGACCGTGGGGTATCGGCCCGTGCCCCGGGGGCGAGCGCGCCTACTTCGTGCGGCGGGACGCCCCCGGCGGGGGGACGGGGTCGGTGCGCTTGCGGTCGCGCAGATCGAGGCCGGTGGCTCCTGGCTTGGTCGCGAGGTCGACCACCCTCTGCAGGGCCAGCCGCTCCGAGCCCTCCCACCAGGACCGCGTGTCGCAGTTGCTGCAGCTGATCATGGTGACGGGCGTGCCGTCGGTCAGGGTCATCGCGAGGTGCGTGACCTTGGGGCTCCGGCAGTCGGGACAGGCCTTCGGCACGTCAGGGGCGGGCACCGCGGGCGTGGGCGCCGCCTTGGCCGTGCTCTTGCGCCTGGGGGTCGTCATGCCGAACTCCTCCGCCGGATCGACAGTGATGAGCCACTCGCTCACCTTGTGTTACTGAACGATATCTCTACGTGTTAAGCCCGCCTCCCTATTACCCCCCGCTCCCCGGCCTCTCACGCGTCGCCCGACATCCTTCGTCAGTTCACCCCAGTGGCGGCTTCCTGGTCGCTGGCGCGTTGCAGGCTGACCAGCAAGCGGCCCAGCTCGTGATGAAACCGCGCGGCCGGCTGGTGCTGAGCACCATTGGGCCAACGGGTCGTTCGGGGCGAGCGCGCGACCAGGGCCGCCCTTTGTCCGAGCTGTCCCACCGGCCGCTGGAGCTGAGCCCCGAGCGGTGCCCGGCAAGGCAGTGTGGTGCGCGGCGCCCGCGGTCAGTGCCGGCGGCGGGCCGTCACCGAGTCGACGAGCTGCTGGGCCACCAGGCGCACCCGGACGTTCCGCCGCTGGCTGACCTCGACGAGCGCGGCGAAGGCCTCATCGGCCGAGCAGCCTCGCTGCACCATGATGATGCCCTTGGCCTGGTCGATCACGGGCCGGCTCTCCAGCGCCTCGCGCAACTGCCGCACGTGGCGGCGGGACTCCTGCAGGCGGCGGGCCACGCCCACCGCGGCACCCGCGGCCGCCGCGTACGTCCCGAGCTTCGGGGCCAGTGCAGTGAGGTGGGCAGCGGGGTCGGCGGCCTCGTCCGGGTGGGAGTAGACCGCGATCGTGCCGACGACCTCCTTGCCGTCGGTCAGCGGCAGCGCCAGGACGGCCCGGGGACAGGGGTCCACCGCCGTCACCCACCGCGGCCAGAGCCGCGCGGCGTCGGCCTCGACCGCTGAGAGAGCGGCCCCGAGCCGGAGCGCGTCGACGGCCGGACCCTCGTCGAGGCGCGCCTGAGCGGCGTTGAGCTCGACGCTCCAGGCGGAAGTGGCGGACAGCGCGGCCGGCTCGCCCCTGTCGTTCCATCCGGCGACGCTCACATGTGCCGCGCCGGGGACCGCTGCCGAGGCGAGGTCGGCGATGCGCTCGTAGGGCGTCCGCCCGGGCTCCTGCCCGTCTTCGGGAACTCTCGCCAACTCGGCGAACGCGGCCCCGACGGCCAGGACGTCGAGGTCGTCCGGACGGACGACGACCCTGTCGCCGGCGACGCCTTCGCGGCCGGGCTGCCCGGCGTCGGGCACCAGCACCCAGCGCAAGATCGTGCCCGAGGAGGAGTCGGCGGCGCTGACGGCGACGGTCGCCTCCCTGGGCTCGCCGTCGCGCGGGGTCAGCTGCAGGCGCACGACCTGGTGGGAGCCGTCCGCGCCGAGTGCGCGCAACACCGTCCGCATCAGGGGGCGGCTGTGCAGTGCGACGCAGTCCGGGAGCGGCTTGCCGACGGCGATTCCGGCCCGCAGCCCGAGCAGGTCGAGGGCGTGGCCGTTGGCGGACGTGATCATCCCCTCGCCGTCAGTGACGACCACCGCGACGGGGAGCGCCTCGTGGCCTTGCTCAGGGCCACCGGGGCTGCGCGCGGGCCACCAGCGCGACTGCTCGACGAGGCCGCGCAGCTCCTCCTCGTCGGTCTCCAGCGCCGCACGCGCGGCGGACGGCGCGCCGTCCGGACCGAGCGCGGCCTGCCGCAGCCGGCCGAGCCGCCGCTCGAACTCGGCGAGGTCGTGCTGCAGGTGCGGAGCCTCGGTCAAGTGCGCCGCCTGGAAGGCCTGCTCGTCTGGCTCGCCGCGCCTTTTCGGGCGGCCTTGCGCTGCGGAGCCACGGCCGCCTCCGCCGCCCCGGCCGCCCCGGCCGGCCCGTCCGGCGCGGTTCCGGCGGGCGGCTCCTCCTGCACGACGAGGCGTACGCACCGGTGGCCCGCGAGGTCCTGCCGGGCCAGGAACCCGGTGACCGCGGCGTGCCGCTCCTCCCAGGTGTTGCCGGCGAGGACGACGTGCTCCACGGCAGTGACGGCCTTGCCGTCGGGCAGCTCGCCCCAGACGTAGCGGCCGACGGGCTCCGGCGTGGGCCGGGAGCGCAGCGCGAAGCTCACGCCATCGCCCCCGTCCGCAGGTCGGCGATGACGACGTCGGCGGCGAGGCGGGCGTCGCTGGCGGGGCAGGGCAGCCCGCGGCCGGACATCAGCCCGAGGAACTCTGCACGGGCCCGGAGGACCTCGTCGCACGCGCACAGCACTTCGCTGTCGCGGAACAGGCCGCGCGAGAGCCGGAACGCCTCTTCGGCCCACGCCAGAGCTGCCTGCGCCCGCTCGAGACGGAGGGCCGCGAGAGCGAGCACGTCAGCGACATTGTGCCCGGACGCGCCGCCGCCATCGGTGTCGCGCGCGGAGGGACCCCGGCCCGCGTCCTCGAGGACAGGAGCGCTAGCGAGTCCCGGCAGGACACTGGGGAACGGGATGTTGGAGTTTGCGAGCATCCGCGGCTCCTGAAATCTACGGCTACGGGCGAGCGCGCATCCCCAGCGCAGCTCACCGATAAGCGCCGCAGAACCCCTGGTCTGGAGCCCTTCGACCCCCTGTCCGCACGTTCCTGAACGGACAGGTGCGGCCACACTACCCGTCGCCCGAAAGGCGCACCAGGGGTGTGGCCGCACCACGAGAGGCCGTTCTCAGCCGGTCCGCGAGCACCGGCCGGACGGCGTCAGGGCTGCAGGACGACCTTCACGCAGTTGTCCTCCTTCTTCTGGAACATCTCATAACCGCGGGGCGCCTCCGCCAATGGCAGCAGGTGGGTGGCGAAGTCCTCCGTCCCCAGCGGGTCGGCGTCGTCGACGACGAGCGGGAGGATCTCCGGCACCCAGCGCTTGACGTGCGCCTGGCCCATCCGCAGCTGGATCCCGCGGTCGAACATCTCCATCATCGGCAGCGGCTCCAGCTCTCCGCCGTAGACGCCGGAGACCGAGACCGTCCCGCCCCGGCGCACGCCCTTGAGGGCCGCGAGCAGCGCGTCGACGCGGTCGACGGCCGCCTTGTCGATGAAGGGCTTGGCGATCGCGTCCGGCAGCAGCCCGGCCGCCGTCTGCGCAGCCTTGGCCGCCTTCGACCCGGGACCGCCGTGCGCCTCCATGCCCACCGCCTCGATGACCGAGTCGGGGCCGCGCCCCTGCGTGAGGTCGATGAGCCGGGAGGCCACGTCGTCGACATCGGAGATGTCGAGCGGCTCGGCGCCGTACTTCGCCGCCATCGCGAGCCGCTCGGGCACGAGGTCGACGCCGATCACCCGCTCGACCCCGAGGTGCTTGGCGATGCGCACCGACATCTGGCCGATGGGGCCGAGCCCGAGGACCGCGAGGGTGCCGCCGCGCGGGACGTCGGCGTACTGCACCGCCTGCCATGCGGTCGGCAGCACGTCCGAGAGATAGAGAAAGCGCTGGTCCGTCGGGCCCTCGGGCACCTTCACCGGGCCGAAGTGCGCCTGCGGGACGCGAAGGTACTCCGCCTGCCCGCCGGGGACCTGGCCGTACAGCTCGGTGTAGCCGAGCAGGGACGCGCCCTTGCCGAACTTGCGGACCTGGGTCGTCTCGCACTGCGCGAACAGGCCGCGCTCGCACATCCAGCAGTGGCCGCAGGAGATGTTGAACGGCACGACGACCCGGTCGCCCGGCTTGATGTGGGAGACCTCCGGGCCGACCTCCTCCACGATGCCCATCGGCTCGTGGCCGAGGATGTCGCCCTCGTGCATGTACGGCCCGAGCACCTCGTAGAGGTGCAGGTCCGACCCGCAGATCGCGGTCGACGTGATCCGGACGATGGCGTCGGTCGGCTCCTGGATCGTCGGGTCCGGGACCTCGTCGACCCGCACGTCACGCTTGCCGTGCCATACGAGCGCCTTCATGTGTCGTCTCCTCCAGTCGGTGCGGCCCCTGCCGGGGGCGGCCGGCGCCCGTCTGCGGGCGCGTCCGCGCGTGGGCCCTACCCGCGCCGTCCCGCGCCCACGCCGTCACCCGCCCGGAGCAGGCCTTGATCGCCCGCTCGTTGCCGGCTGCCACGAGCGAGGGCACGGGCACACCCGCACGGTCGTTGCCCCATCGCGGCGCCTCCCCTACGCTCCCCCTGCGCTGACACCGTTGTCAGGGCGCGGCGGGCTCCGCCGCGCCGCCGACCGCACCCTGCAGCGGCTGACAGAGTGGGCCGTCGGCTGGAGAGAGGAACCGCGATGACCTGGACCGCCCTGCCCTCCCACCTCGCCTGGCTCGACGAGGAGGGGCGGCGCCTGCTGTCCTTCGCCGAGGCGTCCCGCCACCCCTCGGGCGGGTTCGCCTGGCTCGACGGCGCCGGCAAGCCGGAGCTCCACCGGCCGATCGAGACCTGGATCACCGCGCGGATGACGCACGTGTTCGCCCTCGCCCACCTGCGCGGGGCCCCGGGCGCGGGCGGCCACGCCGACGCCGGGGTCGCCGCGCTCGCCGGCCTGCTGCGCGACGGCGAGCACGGAGGCTGGTTCTCGGCCGTCTCGCCGGACGGCCAGCCGGTCGGGACGGGCAAGGAGGCGTACGTCCATGCCTTCGTCGTGCTCGCGGCGAGCAGCGCGGCGGCGGCGGGGCGGCGGGGGGCCGACAGCCTGCTGGCCGAGGCGCTCGACGTGATGTCGGAGCGGTTCTGGGACGAGCAGGCCGGGCGCTGCGTCGAGGCATGGGACCGGGCCTGGACCGAGCTCGACCCCTATCGCGGCGCCAACAGCAACATGCACGCCGTCGAGTGCTTCCTCGCCGCCGCCGACGTCACCGGGGACGGCGTGTGGCGGCAGCGCGCGCTGCGCATCGCCGAGCACCTCGTCCACGGCGCCGCCCGCGCCCAGCACTGGCGGCTGCCAGAGCACTTCGACGCGGAGTGGCACCCGCAGCTGGACTACAACGTCGACTCCCCCGCCGACCAGTTCCGGCCGTACGGCTCGACGGTCGGCCACTGGCTGGAGTGGTCCCGGCTGCTGCTGGGTCTCGAGGCGGCAATGGAGGCGGCCGGCGAGCCTGCCCCGGCCTGGCTGCTGGAGGACGCGATCGCGCTGTTCGACGCGTCGGTCGACGTCGGCTGGCAGGCGGGGCGGACGCCGGGCTTCGTCTACACGCTGGACTGGGAGGACCGGCCCGTCGTCTCGGCCCGGATGCACTGGGTGCTCGCCGAGGCCATCGGGACCGCGGCCGCACTCCAGCGCCGGACCGGCGAGCAGCGCTACGAGCAGTGGTACCGCACGTGGTGGGACACCGCCGAGGACGCCTTCCTCGACCGCGAGCACGGCAGCTGGCACCACGAGCTCGACGAGCACAACCTGCCCGCCGCGTCGGTCTGGGCCGGCAAGCCCGACGTCTACCACGCCTACCAGGCGACCCTGCTCCCCCAGCTGCCGGCCGCGCCGACGCTGGCGACGGCGCTGCGGCTGCAGGCGGATGCGCAGGGCTGACGGGCGGCGCACCGGGCTGGTTCACGCGCAGGGCCGGCCGGACGCGCGAGGCTGACAGCATGTCGCGTTCGCGTCCCGCCGCCGGCGGTGGCCGCTGGGTCACCGTCGGGGCGGACCGGCTCGAGCGGTGGCTCGCGGGGTTCGAGGAACGCCACGGGCCGGCTTCGTGCGCTGTCGCGGCGGACGAGGTGCGGTTCGTCGCCGCTGACGGCGCGATCGCGACGTGCGAAGTCCCGTTCCCCCCACTGCTCGTCGAGCCGGACGGGCCTCCTGACTCCGGGGGCGGTCCCGATGTCGACGGTCGCGCCGCGCTCGTCGCGCACGCGCTCCGCCCGCGCCGGGTCGGCCTGCTGCTGGCCCGGCTGGGTGGCTACGCCGTCGGCGTCGTCGAGGGGTCCGACATCGTGTCGGCCAAGGCAGGGCAGCGCCACGTGCAGGGCCGGACAGCCGCCGGTGGGTGGTCGCAGCAGCGGTTCGCGCGCCGCCGCGAGGGCCAGGCACGAGTAGCGTTCGAAGCCACCGCGGACGCCGCTGCCCTCGTGCTGCTGCCCGAAGCGCCCCGCCTGGCCGGCCTCGTCACGGGCGGGGACCGCCGCGCGGTCGACGCCGTGCTGGCCGACGCACGGCTGGCCCCCCTGCGCCCCCTTGTCACCGGCCCGTTCCTCGACGTCCCCGACCCCCGGCGCAAGGTGCTCGAGGAGAGCGTCGCCGCCGTCAGGTCGGTGCGGGTGCGCGTGCAGGACCCGCCGGACGCCCCGACCAGCGGTGGCTCAGCAGCGGATTAGCAGCACATGCGGATGTTGCTCGCGGACGCGCCTGCCCCGTTGTAGGCCACGACGCGGAAGAGCGTGCCGAGCTTGCCCGTGCTCGCGCTGAGCGCGGACTGCCCGCCGGTCCCCTCGACCGCGGAGCGCCAGGCCCCGTCCACGCGGGTCCAGGTGCCGCCGTTGTTGTTGCTCAGCTCGAGGTAGAAAACATACTCATTGTCCGAGTTATCGGTGAACTGAACCGTGAACCCGGCCGACGAGACGACCTGGTCGTAGGCGTAGGGAGCACTGGGAGCGACGCCGTAGTCGGGGTCGGCGAGCGCCGACGAGCCGGTCAACGGGGAGAGCAGCAGACCACCTGTGGCGAGCGCGACGGCGCTCGAGCGGCGCAGGGCAGACGACATCGAAAACCCCCAGGGTGCTGAAAATAGTGCACGAATGCGAAGGGCCACCCCCTCCCGGCCGATCCGGCGTCCCGGACGGCGGGGCCTGTGGCACCCGGACGCGTGGGGAGTTCCCCGCTCGCCCGATTCCCAACCCCTGGAGTTGGCAGGCCAACTACAGGGCAGCAGAATTCGGCCAGCAGCAGGCCCTAGCAAGGAGGCATTTCCGATGGTCCACGAGCGCGCCGGCAAGCCCGCCCAGCCATCCGACCTCGTCGACGTGGCGAGGCTGGTGACCGCGTACTACACCGAGGCCCCGGACCCGTCGGTCGCCGAGCAGCGGGTGTCCTTCGGCACCTCGGGCCACCGCGGGTCGTCCCTCAGCACCGCCTTCAACGACGCGCACATCGCCGCGACCAGCCAGGCGATCTGTGAATACCGGGCGAGCCAGGGCATCGACGGGCCGCTGTTCCTCGGCAAGGACACGCACGCGCTGTCGGAGCCGGCCTGGGCGACGGCGCTCGAGGTGTTCGCCGCCAACGACGTCACGGTGCTGGTGGACAGCGCCGACCGCTACACACCCACGCCCGCGGTGTCGCACGCGATCCTCCGGCACAACTCCTCCGGGCCGGCGCACCGCGCTGACGGCGTCGTCGTCACCCCGTCGCACAACCCGCCCCGTGACGGCGGCTTCAAGTACAACCCCCCGGACGGCGGGCCCGCCGGCAGCGACGTGACGGGATGGATCCAGGACCGGGCGAACGCCCACCTGGCGGGCGGGCTGTCCGACGTGCGCCGCATCCCGCTGCACAAGGCGCGTGCGGCGGAGACGACGAGCCGCTACGACTTCATGAGCGCGTACGTCGACGACCTGCCCTCGGTGCTGGACATCGCCGCCATCCGGTCCGCCGGCGTACGCATCGGCGCCGACCCGCTCGGTGGTGCGAGCGTCGACTACTGGGGCGCGATCGCCGAGCGGCACGGCATCGACCTGACCGTCGTGAACCCGCTCGTCGACCCGACCTGGCGCTTCATGACGCTCGACTGGGACGGCAAGATCCGTATGGACTGCTCGTCGCCGTACGCCATGGCCTCGCTCATCGACCGGCGCTCCGAGTTCGGGATCGCGACGGGCAACGACGCCGACGCCGATCGGCACGGCATCGTCACTCCTGACGCCGGATTGATGAATCCGAATGCATATCTCGCCGTGGCCATCGAATACCTCTTCGGGCATCGCGAGTCGTGGGGCTCCGACGCGGCCATCGGCAAGACCCTCGTCAGCTCCAGCATGATCGACCACGTCGCGCAGAGCCTCGGCCGCCGGCTCGTCGAGGTGCCCGTGGGCTTCAAGTGGTTCGTCCCCGGCCTGCTCGACGGCTCGGTGGCGTTCGGCGGGGAGGAGAGCGCCGGCGGCTCCTTCCTGCGGCTCGACGGCAGCCCGTGGAGCACGGACAAGGACGGCATCCTGCTCTGCCTGCTCGCCTCGGAGATCCAGGCCGTCACCGGGTCGTCCCCGAGCGAGCACTACGCCCGTCTCGTCGAGCGCTTCGGCCAGCCGGCGTACGCCCGGATCGACGCGGCGGCCACGCGCGAGGAGAAGGCCGTGCTGGCGAAGCTCGCACCGGAGCAGGTGACGGCGACCGAGCTCGCCGGCGAGCCCATCGTGGCGAAGCTGACGTCGGCACCGGGCAACGGCGCCGCGATCGGCGGGCTCAAGGTCACGACGGAGTCCGGCTGGTTCGCCGCGCGGCCGTCCGGGACCGAGGACGTCTACAAGATCTACGCGGAGAGCTTCCAGGGCAAGGAGCACCTCGCCCGCATCCAGGAGGAGGCCCGCGAGGTCGTCTCCGCCGCTCTGGCCGGGTGACGGAGACTGGCGGCATGACCGACGACCTGCTCGCCCGCCACCGGGCCGTCCTCCCGGCGTGGCTCTCGCTCTACTACGACGAGCCGCTCGAGATCGTCTCGGGCTCGGGCAGCCGCGTCACGGACGCGACCGGGCGGACGTACCTCGACTTCTTCGCGGGCATCCTCACCAACTCCGTCGGCTACGGGCTGCCGGAGCTGCGCGAGGCGGTGCAGGAGCAGCTCGGGCGCGGCGTCGTGCACACCTCGACGCTCTACCTGCTGCGCTCGCAGGTCGAGCTCGCGGAGAAGATCGCGAAGCTGTCGGGCATCCCGGACGCGAAGGTGTTCTTCACCAACTCCGGCACCGAGGCCAACGAGGCGGCGCTGCTGCTCGCCACGACGTACCGGCGCAGCAACCAGATCCTGGCGCTGCGCAGCGGCTACCACGGCCGCGCGTTCGCGACGACCGGCGTGACGGGCAACCGGTCCTGGTCGGCCACCAGCTTCTCCCCGTTCCAGGTGACGTACGTCCACGGCGGCTACCGCTTCCGCAGCCCGTTCCGCGACCTCGACGACGAGGCGTACGTCGCGGCGTGCGTGGACGACCTGCGCGAGCTGCTCGCGGTGGCGACCGCGGGCGAGGTCGCCTGCATGATCGCGGAGCCGATCCAGGGCGTCGGCGGCTTCGCCGTGCCGCCGGACCGCCTGCTGGCGGCCTACAAGGAGGTCCTCGACGAGACGGGCACGCTCTTCGTCTCGGACGAGGTGCAGACCGCGTGGGGCCGCACGGGCGAGCACTTCTGGGGGATCAACGCCTCCGGTGTCGTCCCCGACGCGATGACGTTCGCCAAGGGGCTGGCGGGCGGCTGGGCCATCGGCGGCGTCGTGGCGCGCGGCGACCTGATGGACTGCATCGGCGCCAACTCGATCTCGACGTTCGGCGGCAACCCTGTGGCGACGACGGCGGCCAACGCCGTCCTCGACTACATCCTGTCCCGCGACCTGCAGGCCAACGCCGCGAAGGTCGGCACCCGGCTGCACGAGGGGCTGCGGGACGTCGCGGCGCGCTGCCCGAGCATCGCGGAGGTACGCGGCCGCGGCCTGATGGTCGGGGTCGAGCTCGTCCGGCCGGACGGCCGCACTCCTGACACCGAGGCGGCGGCCCGGGTGATGGAGGAGACGCGGAAGGCCGGCCTGCTGATCGGCAAGGGCGGGCTCTACGGCAACGTGCTGCGCATCGCGCCGCCGCTGATCCTCACCGAGGCCGAGGCCGAGGAGGGGCTCGGGATCCTCACCGACGTGCTGGAGCGGGTGGACCGGGAGGCGCGGGGCTGAGCGGCAGTCGCTGCTCCCATGAGGGCCGGGCGCTCGCGTGGCCGGCCCTCACTGCTCCTCCGGCAGCTCCAGTCACCGCGCCGAGCGGCCCGACCCCTCACCCGCGACCGGCTCGCCACCGGCCAGCGAGCGCAGCCGCCCGAGCGCCGTCGCCGACTCCGAGCCCGGCTCCGGGTGGTAGATCACCAGCAGCTGCCCGCCCGAATCACCGATCGGCAGCTTCTCCCGCCGCAGCTCGAGGTGGCCCACCAGCGGGTGACGCATGCGGGCCGTGCCACCGGCGAGCGGCCCGACGTCGTGCCGTGCCCATAGCCGGCCGAAGTGCTCGCTGCCGAGCGAGAGCTCACCGACCAGCTGAGCGGTGCGCGGGTCATCGGTGTCGGTCCCGATGGAGGCGCGGAAGGACGCGACCATGCCTGCAGTCGCCTTCTCCCAATCGGGATAGAGCGCGCGCTCGGCCGGGTCGAGGAAGACCGACCGCAGGCGGTTCTCCCCCGGACGGATGCTCGGCGCGAGCGCGGTCGCGAGCGGGTTGACGGCGAGGACGTCGAAGCGGCGGCTCTCGACGAAGGCGGGCAGGTCGAGAGCGGCCACGAGCTGTCGGATCCCCGCGGGGACGACCTCCCGCCGCGGCGCGCGCGGGGTGCGGACGGTGCCCGCCAACCCCAGCAGGTACGCCGTGGCGGTGGCGTCGAGGCCGAACACCCGGGCCAGCGCGTCGAGCACCTGCGGCGAGGGGTTGCGGTCGCGCCCCTGCTCGAGCCGGAGGTAGTAGTCCGCGCTGATGCCGGCGAGCGTCGCGACCTCCTCGCGGCGCAGCCCGGGCGTCCGCCGTACGCCCATCACCCGGAGGCCGACGTCAGCCGGGTCCACGAGCTCGCGTCGAGCCCGGAGATACTCCCCCAGCGCGTTGGTGCCGGCCATGCGGCCACTGTAGGGACGTCGCGCCGCGACAGCCTGGCCCTGCCACTCCCAGGAAGACCGGGGCTCTGCCTGCGCCCGCACCGACGTCGCAGCCTGGGCCTGCCGCAGGCGTCCGGCCGCGGCAGGAAGGGCACCATGGCCACGAACGACCTCCCCGGCGGCACCTACCGCGTCGGCGACCTCGACCTCACCCGCGTCGGCTACGGCGCGATGCAGCTCGCCGGGCCCGGCGTCTTCGGCCCCCCGAAGGACCGGGACGAGGCGACAGCCGTGCTCCGCACAGCCGTCGAACTCGGCATCACGCACATCGACACCGCGGACTTCTACGGCCCCTACGTCACCAACGAGCTCATCCGCGAGGCGCTCTGGCCGTACCCCGACAACCTGCGTGTCGTCACGAAGGTCGGCGCGCGCCGGGACGAGGCCGGCGGCTGGCCGCACGCGCGCACGCCGAAGGAGCTGCGCCGGCAGGTACACGAGAACCTGGACCACCTCGGGCTGGAGGCGCTCGATGTCGTCAACCTGCGCGTGGGCGGGCTCGAGACCCCGGAGCCGGGCTCGATCGCCGAGCAGTTCGAGGCGTTGGCCGAGCTGCAGCAGCAGGGCCTGATCCGCCATCTGGGTCTCAGCACGGTGAGCGCCGAGCAGCTGGCCGAGGCGCAGACCATCGCGCCCGTCGTCTGCGTGCAAAACCTCTACAACATCGCCCGGCGCGAGGACGACGCGCTGGTCGGCCTCACGGCCGAGCAGGGCATCGCGTACGTGCCGTACTTCCCGCTCGGAGGCTTCTCCCCCCTCCAGTCGGACGCGCTGCGGGCGGTGGCCACCCGCCTGGAGACGACTCCGATCGCCGTCGCGCTCGCCTGGCTGCTGCAGCGCTCCCCCAACATGCTGCTGATCCCGGGGACCTCCTCCGTCGCGCACCTGCGGGAGAACGTCGCCGGCGCCGGGCTCCGGCTGCCCGCCGAGGCCGTGGCCGACCTCGACGCCATCGGCGCCGGCGGCCCCTCGCGCTGAGGGCCCGGTGAGGCAGGCGCTGCCCGGCACGCGAGCTGCCCATGGCCCGGAGGCCATGGGCAGCTCGCAGCAGCGCGTAGGGCTACTTGTCGTCGTTGCGGATCGTCCCGACCGCCGACTTCACCTTGACGGTCGCGCCCGTCGGCCTGGAGAGGTTGACCTTGAGGGTCTCGTTCTTCTCCTTCACCTTGTCACCGAGGATCGTGACGGTGACAGTCTTGACCTTCTGCCCCTTCGCGAAGGTGACCGTCCCGGCCGCCTTGGCGAAGTCGCTGCCCGCCCTCGCGGTGACCCCGGCCGCGGACCACGCGACCGTGACCTTGCCCTTCGCCGGCGCGGAGAGGGTGATGGTGAAGGTCAGCTTCTTGCGCTGGCCCTTCTTGCCCTCGGTCACCGCGCCACCCTTGATCGAGATCACGGGCTTGCGGGCCACCGGCGGAGCCGGAGGCTGCGGCACCGGCGTCTCCACCGGCGCCGGCTGCGTCGGCTGGGGCGCCGGAGGAGCCGGCTGGGTCGGCTGCGGGGCCGGAGGCGCGGGCTGCGGCTCGACCGGGGCGGGGTTGCCGCCCCCGCCGCCGCCGCCCCCGCCGCCACCGCCGCCGCCGCCGGTGCCACCACCGCCACCCGTGCCACCGCCGCCCGTGCCGCCGTCCGGCTGCGGCTCGACCTCGCCGAGGCGCGAGCCCTCGACGTCGGAGCGGACGTTGTCGGACTCCCCCGCCGCGCCGTCGTTGGCGACGTCGTCGAGCGAGACCGCCACCGAGCCCCGCGTACGCAGTGCGTAGCTCACCGAGTCGGCGCCCTCGCCGCCGGAGAGGTCGTCGCCACCGTTGGGGGCGGCACCCTGCAGGAAGGTGTCCGCACCGCCGTTGCCCTGCTCGACGTCGTTGCCCTCGCCGCCGTCGAGGACGTCAGGCCCGGCCGCGCCGACGAGGGTGTCGTCGCCGCCTCGGCCCTCGAGGGTGTACCCACCCGTCTGCGGGGCGCCGACCGTGATGCGGTCGCCGCCTGCTCCACCGATGACCTTCTCGACGTCCGTGCTGACGCTGTCCTTCTGGTTCAGCGTCCGGTTCGAGTGCGCATCGCTGGCACCACCGTCGTCGGCCTGGCCGTCGACGTCGATGACGAGCGGCTCGGCGCGGTCCGCGTAGCTGACCGTGTCGAAGCCCTGGGCGCCGGACATCTGGTCCGCGCCCGGGCCGCCGTCCAGCAGGTCGTCGCCGGCGCCGCCGCTGAACTGGTACTCGTCGCCGGGCCCGCCGTACAGCTTGTCGTCGTCCGCGTCGCCCTGCAGGGTGTCGGTGCCACCGTTGCCGATGAGGGTGTCGTTCCCGGCGCCGCCGTGGAACTGCTCCTCCCCCTCGCCGCCGGTGATGGTGTCGTTGCCCCCCTGGCCGTGGGCGATGGCCAGGACCGTGCCGCCGAGGGTGTCGATGACGTCGTCGCCCTCACCGCCGAAGATGAGGTCGCCGCCGCCACCGCCCGAGATGGTGTCGTTGCCGGCGGAGCCGGTCAGCGAGTCCTGCTCCGGGCCCGAGCCGCCGATGATCCGGTTCGGGGTCGTCTCCTTGCTCTCGGCGTCGTCACCACCGCCGTACGCCGAGCCGCCGCCGAGGCCGGTCTCGATGTAGTCGGCACCGAAACCACCGGCGATCGTCTCGTGGCCCGAGCCGCCGTAGATCCGGTCGTTGTCGGCCTTGCCCCAGAGGGCGCCGCCGCCTTCACCGCTGCGGAGCACGTCGTCGCCGCCGTCGCCGCTCAGCGTGTCGGAGTCGGTGTCCTCCCCGCCGAACAGCTGGTCGTTGCCGGCGCCGCCGTAGAGCCAGTCGCTGCCCGCGTTGCCGTCGAGCTCGTCATTGCCGCCCTGGCCGTACACGTTGTCGTTGCCGGCGCCGCCGCGCAGGACGTCGGGGGCGTCCTCGTCCCGCTTGGGGCTCTGGTTGATGTCGTAGACGGTGTCCACGTCCGGTCCGCCGTCGATGGTGTCCGAGCCGTACTCGCCGTTCAGCCAGTCCGGCCCGGCGCCACCCTCGATCACCTCGTTGCCGGCCCAGCCGAAGAAGTCGTCCTTGCCGCTGCCGCCGACGTACTTCTCCACGTCCTGCTTGACGTTGTCCGTGGCGCCGCTGCCGTAGCCGTCGTACGCGGAGTTGCCGTCGTTCGGATCGTTGTCCTTGTAGATCTTCAGGTCATCGGTCCGGTCGGAGTAGTCGGCGGTGTCGAAGTCGGCGCCGCCGTTGAACTCGTCGCCGCCCTTGCCGCCTCCGAGCACGTCGTCGCCGGCCTCGCCCGAGAGCGTGTCCTTGCCCGCGTCGCCGCGCAGCTCGTCGTTGCCCTCGCCGGCGACCAGCGTGTCGTCCCCGGGGCCGCCCTCGAGCAGGTCCTTGCCCTTGCCACCCTTCAGCGTCTCGGACGCGGAGCCGCCGGAGAGGACGTCGTCGTGCGGCCCACCGAGGATGACGTCGACGTCCACGACGTTGTCCGGCATCGCGCCGACCACACCGTCGTTCGGCAGCCCGTCGATGTGGACGTGGACCGGCCCGGACGCCTGGCTGAAGTCGGCGGTGTCGACGCCGCCCTGGCCGATGAACGAGTCCGACCCGGGCCCGTCGATGAGCGTGTCGTCGCCCGGCCCGCCGACGAGCTGGTTGCCGCTCCCGCCACCCGTGAGGGTGTCGTTGTCGGCCCCGCCGAGCAGCAGGTCGACGGCCTGTCCGCCCGTGATCGTGTCGTTCCCGGTGCCACCGTCCAGCTGGACGCTCTGGGTGTCGGCAGCCGTCAGGGTGTCGTTGCCGGTGCCGCCGATGACCTTCTCGATCGCCTGGATCGTGTCCTTCTCGTCGCCCGAGCCGCTGGTTCCGGCGAGGTTCACCGTCACCGAGGCGTCGTGGTCGCTGTAGTCGGTCGTGTCGTCGCCCTGGCCGCCGTCGATGCTGTCGGTGCCGAGGCCTCCGCGCAGCGTGTCGGCCCCCGAGCCCGCCTTCAGCGTGTCCGTGCCGTCGCCCCCCTTGAGGACGTCGTTGCCGACACCGCTGTCGAGGGTGTCGTCGTACGCCCCCGCCTGCAGCTCGTCGTCGCCGCCGTCACCGGGGTTCGCGCAGGGGTGGCTCTGCTCCCCCACCTTGATCCCCGGCCCGCCGTCGCCGTACAGCCCGGCCTGGCCGCTGGTCGCGGTGAGGGCGTCGTTCCCGAGCCCACCGCAGAGGACGACGTCGAGCCGGTTGCTCACCCCCTGGGCGCTGCTGACGTCGACTCGGTCGTTGCCGGCCTGCAGGTCGGCGAAGACCCGCGTGACGCCCTTGAACTCCTCCTGGAGCCCCTGGCCGGACACGAGCACGTTGCCCGGCTCGAACTGCACCACGGTGAAGTCGTCGTCGGTCACCGAGGCCTTCAGCGCCAACGTGCCGTCAGCGAGCTTGGTCCCCAGCTTCGGGACGTACTGGTTGCCCTCCGGGTTCGTGGCGCAGAACTTCAGCAGGTCCTTCTCCTCGTAGATCGTCTTGTTGACGATCGGGTAGACCGAGTTGCCCAGCGGCGTCTCGAGCTTGGCGCGGATGAACGCGTCGATCTTCGCCGAGGCGTCGAACAAGCAGATCGGGTTCGGGTTCCGCTTCAGCTGCGCCCCGATGTCCTCGAAGCGCACCTTGCCGTCGTCGTCCTTGAGGTTGACGTCGACCTGTCCTCCGACCCCGCCCTCGGCCGAGACGGAGAGCAGCGGGATCCCGACGGACGCACCAGCGGTCAGCTCGGCCCGGAAGGTGATCTCCGGGACGTCGTTGCCCTTGTCGTCCAGGTCGTTGATGTAGAAGCCCTGCAGCATGCCCTCGGCGACGTTCCAGACCCCGTCGTTGGACGTGTCCCCGTCGTTGAGGATCTCGAAGGACTTGCGGATGCCGTAGGTGTCGTAGCCGGCGACGAAACGCCCCTCCAGGCTCGCGCCACCGCCGATGTAGAGGCTGATCGGCCCGACGGGGAACGCGAACTGGAAGTTGCGCGAGATCGCGAGCCGGCCGGCGTCGAACTCGACCAGCGACACGTCCTGGCCGACGAGCAGGCCGAACAGCTTCGCCGGGTCGTCGAAGGCCGGGAACGTGAGGCCGCCGTTGGTCTTCGCCTCCCGAAGCGCCCCCGACTGGGTGATGTTGATGCGGTCGAACACGCTCTTGGAGTTGCCGGGGCCGGTGAGGACCGTCGGGCTGCTGACGAGGCCGTCGAGCTCGTCCGCCGGGACCGGGCTCGTCACCTTCCCGGCGTCGACCGAGAACTTGCCCAGCCGGAGCTCGCCGTTGGCCTGCGACGGCTTGTCGAACTCCCGCACCAGCTCGGTCAGCGTGATGACGTGCTTGATCATCTGCAGGCCGCTGGCCTTGCCCTGCTGGGTGTTGAGCGCGTCGACGGCCTCGAACAGCTCGAGCCATGTCGGCGCATCGAGGCCGGCCCACTCCGCCGCCTCCGCGACGCCGGGGATCGGCTTGCGGATGGCGTCGATCGTCGGCTCCAGCGGCTTGGTGTACTTGCGCAGCTCGGCCGCGACCGGGCGCACGAAGTCGCTGACAAAGCTCCCGACGTCCAGCCGGACGTTCTCGAAGCGGATGGAGGCCTGGTTGCTGACGTTGCCCCCGGCCGCCCAGCCGAGCTTGCCGTTGATCAGGAGATCGGCCTTCAGCTTCGGCAACGACGACTTCGGCGACTGGATCTGGGTGGAGAGGCCGAGCTCGACATTGGCGTTCGCCTCGACGGAGGCGGCCAGGGTCGCGCTGCTCAGCGACTGCAGGCTCAGGACGCCTCCGGCGTCACCGCCCTTGAGGTCCACCTTCAGCGAGACGCTCACGTCGTCACCGCCGTGCAGGTCGGTGATCCCGATCGGTAGGAAGGCGATGTCGGCGTTCATCTCCTCGGGCAGCGCCGCACCGGCCGTGACCCGGAGCTCCGGGTCGCTGCCACTGGTGAGCACGTAGAACCCGTGCGCCTGGTCCAGGCCGAAGCCCAGGTCCAGCTCGTAGCCCGCCTTGCCCGTGACCTGGCCGGCGCTCTTGAGGCGCAGGCCGGGGAAGCCGATGTCGAAGGCCGAGGTGCCGCCCTGGAGGCTCTGGCCCAGCGGCAGCTTGCGCACCTCGAACCGGACGATGTCCGTGAACGAGTTGTCCTGCTGGCAGTCGCCGACGCCGTTGCCGCGCTTGCACTGCAGCGCGAGCACGATGTCGTCGTCCTTCCGGCCGTTGCCGTTGACGTCGCGCACGATCGGGATCTGCGCGAGCAACTGCTTGGCCCTGGCCTCGAACTCCTTGGCGGCCGGCCGGTTCTGCGTCGTCGTCTGGTCGACGATGTCCTGCGCTCTGGCCAGGACCTCTCGGTCGAAGGTCTCCAGGACGTCGACACCGGCGGTCACATCGGTGCCCAGGAGCGGGATCTTCGTGCCGGCCGGCAGGGACTGCAGGGCCCCCGCGAGCTTCTGCGACAGGGCGCGCAGCCCGTCGAGCAGCAGTGAGAACTGGATCGCCTCGTTGGACAGCTTGCTCTCGATCTCGGTGGTGTCGAACCTCCACCCGTTGCTGCCGGTCGGAGCCAGCAGGTCAGGTGCAGTGAACTTCGCAGTCCCGAGCGAGGTGTTGCCGGCCCAGACCGGAAGGACGGCGCAGGCGTCGGGGTTCCCCGTCACGCCCGGGCAGGACGCCTTGAGGCGGTCGTCGGGCTCGTGCAGCGTGACGCTGCCGTCCGTCCTGGGCAGCAGCGAGGCTGCCCAGGTGGAGAACTCCGAGCTGTCGAGCCCGAGCCGCTTGTTCGTCGTCGACGGCGCCGCGGCCGTGAAGCGGGCGGCGAGCGCAGCCTTCGCCTTGTTGTCCGCACGCCCGACGCTGACCCGGACCGGCCCGAGCGTCGCGTCGAGCGCGGCGTCCACGCTCGTGCCGAGCCCGAAGTCGAAGCGGGTCGTGTCCAGGACGAACGGCCGCAGGAGCGGCCCGCTGACCCGGACCGGGTCGCCTGCGTTCTCGCCGGGCGTGACCGTGCGCAGCTCCACGCCGAACTCGAGGACGGCACGGGCGTCGAAGCTGACCTTCACCTCACCCGTCGTGCCGACGCCGGCCAGGCCCTTCGCCGCGTCCGTGTTGCCCAGGCGCAGGTTCAGCGGCAGCTTGACGTCCTCCGCCTCCACGGTGCAGCCAGGCAGGATCGCCTTGCGGTCCGCGGTGCACGCGCCGAGGGCGAGCCGCACGAGCAGCGCCGGCTGCGCGCCGTTCTTCGGCGGCTCGTAGGTCAAGGTGATCAGGTCCGGCGTCGTGCCGTCAATGAGCCCCAGCGCGGTGGCGAGCGCCTTCTCGGCGGCCTTCTCCGCCTCGGCCAACGTCAGCGTGCTGTTCGCGGCGACGAGCTTGTCCAGCGTGGTGGTGAGCTTGCCGAGCATCGGGTCGAGCTCGGCGGCGCTGCGGCCCACGAGCGGGAGGCTCTGCGCCATGGCGGGGTTCTTCTCGATCGCCGTGCGCAGCTGCACCACCGTGTCACGTGCGGCCGACAGGAACTGCCCGATGATCGCGGTCGGGTTCTCCGGGTCGAACGCGAACGGCAGGAGGTTGTTCTTGAAGGTGGCGTCCCCGGAGATGATGAGCCGCTTGTCGCCGCTCGTGGCCGCGAGGTCCGCCCACCCGAAGGTGACGGCGCCACCCGCGAGCTCCTTGCCGCCGAACGACGCCTGCACGGAGAGCGTGGTCGTGGGGACCTTCGCGTTGACGGTGACCTTGATCGGGGACATGCTCCCCGCGACCGCCTTGGCCAGCTCGGCGAGCGTCAGCTCCGTGAGGTCGTTGGAGCCGTTGGTGGTGGTGAAGGTGTCGACGAGGTCGACGCGGAGCATCGGCTCGGTGGGCACGCGGCGCTCGAGCAGGGTCACCGGGCCGCTGGTGTTGGAGTCGGAGAGCTTGACGTCGATCACGGCCACCTTGCCCGTGAGGCTCACGTCGGCGGTGACGGCGCCGTCGAGGCTGAGCTCCGGCGCGTCGGGGTCGACCTTGACGAAGAACCGGTCGGCGAGAGTCAGGTTCGGGTTCGGCCGCAGGTCGACACCCACCACGAGGTTGAGCGAGTACGCCGGGTCGACCGTCGCCTTCGCGCTCCCGGTGAGGGAGATGAGCCCGGTGTTCTTGAGCGCGTCGTTGAAGTCGAGCTCACCGGCCTCCGGCTTCGCGGCCGGGTCGGACGCGAGCTTGAGGTCGAACAGCAGCTTGTGGTTCTCCACCCGCACATTGAGCGTCGAGGGGCTGATGCCGAGGGCCGAGGCCAGCTTCGGCACGATCTCCTGCAGCGTGTCGAGGTCGGGCCGCTTCGCCGGGTCGATGGTGATGCTGCCCATCGGGTTGGCCGGGTCGGTCAGCTGGTTGTCGACGAAGAACTTCACCAGCCGCTCGTTCACCTCCACGACCGAGGAGAGGCCCTCCTTGACGAAGGGGATGTCGAGGTCGGCCGCCTGCTGCGCGGTCTTCAGCGCCGTCGTCACCTGGGCCAGGCCGTTGATGAAGTCGGCGACCGTCACGTTGCGGAAGTCGCCGAGCTCGGCGAGCTCGAGCTCCGGGGCCTTCAGTCCGTCACAGAGGTTGCGGTCGTCGAGGGTGACCTTGCCGATCTGCGAGGTCAGGCCGGCGAGCGTGCCCTTCACGGTGAGGTCGAGCTGGGCGCCGCCCGAGGAGCAGGCGAGCGAGAAGGAGCGCGACGGGCTGGTCAGCTCGTCGAAGTCGATCTTGCCGTCCTTGTTGGGGTCCACGATCCGGGCGGCGACGGCGACGTCCGCCTTGGCCGTCCCCGTCGCGGAGGCGCCGAGGATGCCCACGTTGAAGGCGAGCGGGTTCGACGCACCCGTGAACGAGCCGTTGAGGCTCAGGCCCAGCTTGCCGAGCTCCACCGACGCGGCGGGGATGACGAAGCGCTCCTTCTGCGGCAGCTCGGGACGCAGCTTGAACGCGACCTCGGACTTCCACCCGAGGTCGCCGCCGAGCGGCTGGCCGTTGAGGGTGAGCCCGTCGGCCAGGTAGGAGATCGGCCCGCCGCTCGCGACGTTGGCCTTGACCTTCACGGTGACGTCGTACTCGGCCGCGGGGACGTGCGGGGAGATGGACACGTCGAGGTCGACCTTCACCCCGTCGACCACCGGGATGTCACTGGTGGTGTCGCCGTTGCCGTCGATGTCGTCGAGCGAGGCGTCGAGCTTCGTCAGTGTCTGGTCGGCCTTCGAGGCCAGGTCCTTGACCTTCGTGGACAGGGTGTCGGCCCAGGTGAAGAGCTTCTGCGCGCCGGGGCTGATGCTGTTCGGGTCGACGAGGGCCAGCTGTC
The DNA here is from genome assembly GCF_011250635.1 of Motilibacter deserti. Taxonomy (GTDB): domain Bacteria; phylum Actinomycetota; class Actinomycetes; order Motilibacterales; family Motilibacteraceae; genus Motilibacter_A; species Motilibacter_A deserti. Next base: position 187,827 of record NZ_JAANNP010000002.1, on the reverse strand, counting down.
CCTTCAGCTGCTTGAAGGCATCGACGCTGTCGAGCAGCGCGACGAAGCTCGCGACGCCTTCGCCGGCCGCCGCAGCGGCAGCGGGAGCCTCGGCCACGAGCGGCGTGCCTCCGACACCGAGGGCAGGCGCGGCCGCCTCCTCGATCGCGAGGGCGTAGCCGAAGTACTGCATCTCCGCGGCGGCGGCAGACGCAGCGGCGGTGGCAGCGTGCCGGGCGGGAGCTCCGGCGGGACGGCCCTTGCCCCTGTCCTGCCCGCAGTCGCCGCGGGCCGCGAGGCGGTCGTCGACGTCGTCGATGACGGTCACGGCCGCGCCACCGGCGAGGGAGCCGAACGCGGTGTCGAGGGTCACGCCCGTGCCCGTCTGCCGTGCGCGCTCGCCCGCAGCCCGGCAGGCGTCGGCGTCGTACGGCTCGGTGACGAAGACGCGCCCCAGCCGGCCGGCGGCGGTCATGGCGCCGAGCTTCGCGCTGAGCTTCGCGTAGGCCTTCGTGGAGCCCGCGCTGCGCGGCTCGGCCGAGACGAGGAGCGCGTCGATCGGGCGGCCGTGGGCCAGCCGGACGGCCTCGTCCAGCTGCCCGGGCTCCGCCTTGCCCACCCCGGGCTGGGGCTTCAGCAGCCCACGTTCGATCGTGGCGCCGGAGCAGGCGAGGTGCAGGAAGGTGACCGAGCTGTGCGGGTCGCGCTTCTCCATGCGGACCGCTGCCTGCGCCGAGCCAGCGAGCGCGCTGCGCCGGCACTGCTCGTCCTGCCAGACCGGGTCGTGGCCCGCACGCTTCTTCGCGGCGGGTCGCAGCGCGTCGGGAGTGCCGTCACCGGCAGCGACGGACCCGCCGACCGAGACGACGAGCAGGTCCTTGAGCGTGACGGTCTGCGTCACCGGCCGGTCCGCGTCGTCAGCCAGCGTCGCCGTCGCTGTGTAGTCGCCGAGCGCCGGGAACGACTGCTCGACCCGACAGGCGCCCGTCGTCGCCGCTTGGAAGCCACTGCCGGCGAAGGCCCACGTCACCGTCGTCGACGGGCCGCCGTCGACGACGGCCGGCGAGGCGCACGCGTCGAACGTCACCTTCCACGAATCCGGATTCACGTATCCCGGCGTCGTGTCGTAGTCGACGAGACCGTCCCCGTCGGCGTCGGCGCCTATCCGTTCAGCCATCGACCAGGTGAACGCGAGTTCTGGTGGGCCGGACGCGGCACCGGCTCGCACGGCGCTCGCAACGCCGACGGTCGCGAGGAGCCCGATGAGCAGGAGCAGCAGGCGGCGGGGCGCGGAGGGGCGCGCCGCACGGTGGGCAGCCGTACGCGACGGCCGAGGCAGGCGGGCGGGGCGAGCGGGCACGTTCGGTCTCCATTCGAGGCGGGCAGCGCGGATGCCGACGACGCGGGCGAAGCCGGGGCGCAGTCGAAGATCGCGTCCCGGAGGCCGGGGGACGACCGTGCTCCCCAGCGCTTCGGTGGTGGGGCCACCACCACCGCGGCCGAGGGACAGCCACCCGTCCCGCCCTGCGCCCACAGGCGTGGGCATCCGAAGCAGACCTTGGCGCCGGCCACTTGTCAGCACGTTGTCGTTCGCTTGCGGCGGCGCGCGGCGACCGGTGGTCACGTGGACAAACCCCATCGTTCCGGGTCTCTTGCACAGCGCAGGTTGTATTCGTGGCGCCGGCCAGCACCTCTGCCGACGGGCGGAAGGGCGGCCGGTCTGCAGGCGCTCCCGCCACCGCGCGGCTTAGGCTTGCCTGTCGAAGCGTCGTCATGGGGGTGCCGTGCAGTTCTCCGTCCTCGGGCCACTCGTCGTGGAGAGGCTCGTGCGAGGACGGCCGCAGCAGGTGGACCTGGGTGCTCCTGCCCAGCGGGCCGTCCTGGCCGCCCTCCTCGTCGACCCCGGCCGCGTCGTCTCCCTGGACGCGCTGGCCGACCGGCTCTGGGACGACGACCCGCCCGCGACGGCCGTGCGCAGCCTGCACGCCCACGTCTCACGGCTGCGGCGGGCGCTCGAGCCCGACGGCCGGGGCGACTGGGGCGTCCTCGTCACGCGCGCCCCTGGCTACGTGCTCGACGTGCCGCCGGAATCGGTGGACTCCGTACGCTTCGCCGCCCTCGTCCGCTCGGCCCGTGACCAGGCGGCGCGGGGCGAGACCGCGGCGGGGCGGGTGGCGCTGACGGAGGCCCTCGCGCTCTGGCGCGGCCCCGCGTACGGAGACGTGGCCCCGGCCTTCGCTCGAGCGGAGGCGGCCCGGCTCGAGGAGCTCCGCCAGGGCGCCGTGGAGCTCGCCTGCGAGCTGGACCTGCGGCTCGGACGGCACGCGGAGCTCGCCGAGCGGCTGCCCGCCCTCGTCCGCGCGGAGCCGCTGCGCGAGGGGCTGCGGGCCGCCCTCATGGTCGCGCTCTACCGCTCCGGGCGGCAGGCGGACGCGCTGCAGGTCTACGCCGAGGGCCGGGAGGCGCTGGCCGACGAGCTGGGCGTCGACCCCGGGCGCACGCTCGCCCGTGTGCACGAGCAGGTGCTGCGCCAGGACCCCGAGCTCGACCTGCCCGCTTCGGCCGCTCCCGCCGCTCCCACCGCTCCCGCGCCCAGCGTGCGCTCGGCCGGCGCGGAGCCGGCCGCGGCGGCCCCGACGGCTCCGGCGGCTGCAGCGGCTCCGTCGCGCGGGATGCTCGTCGGGCGCGGCGAGGAGCTGTCCGCGATCACCACGGCGCTCGCGGAGGCCACGGCCGGGTCACCGCGCACCGTCGCGCTCGTCGGCGAGGCCGGGATCGGCAAGACCAGACTGGCCGAGGAGGCCGCGGCCATGGGGGCGGCGGCCGGGGCCGTCGTCGCGTGGGGCCGCTGCTGGGAGCACGAGGGTGCGCCGGCGCTGTGGCCGTGGGTGCAGGCCCTGCAGGGCGTCGCGGAGGCCGTCGGCCCCGACGCTGCCCGCGCCGCCCTCGAGGGGCGCGCGGCCGACGTCGCGCAGGTCGTGCCGGAGCTGCGCGCGCTCGCCGCCGCTCCTGCGGCCGCCGCACCCTCCCCCGACGTCGCCCGGGTCCGCGTCTACGACGCGGTCACCGCGTTCCTCACCGCCCTCGGCCGTGACCGGCCGCTGCTCGTCGTCCTCGAGGACCTGCACTGGGGCGACGCCGGCTCACGCCAGCTCGTCGAATACCTCGCCGCCAACCTGCGCGACACCCGGGTCGCGGTCCTGGTCACGGTCCGCCTGCCGAACGACGCCCAGGACCCGCTCAGCTCCGGCATGCTGGCCGAGCTCGCCCGCCGTCCCGGCACCGTCCGCCTCGACCTCGAGGGGCTGGGGGCCTCCGACGTCGAGGAGTACGTCTCGGCCGCAGCCGGCACGGCCGTCGCGCCCGGGGTCGCAGCGGCCATCCGCGGCCGGACCGACGGCAACCCGTTCTACATCGCCGAGCTCGTCCGCGCCCTCGCGGCCGACGGCAGCCTCGACTCCCCCGGCGCGACCGGCGTCCCGGGCACCGTGCGCGACGTCGTGACGAGCCGGCTGCGCGCGCTCGCGGCCGAGGACGTCGAGCTGTTGCGGGCGGTCGCGGTCGCGGGGCGCGCCTTCGACCTCGCCCTGCTGCAGGAGGTGACGGGGCTGTCGGACGAGGACCTGGACGACCGGCTCGACCGCGCCACGGCCGCCGGGATCTTCGTCCCCGAGCCTGACGTCCCCGGGCGCTACCGGTTCGCCCACGCGCTCGTTCAGGAGACGCTGCTCGAGCAGACCGGGCCCGCCCGCCGCGCGCGGCTGCACGCCCGGGCGGGCGCGGCTCTCGAGCGCCGGCACGCGGACGACCTGGCCGGCCACGCCGAGGAGCTGGCGCACCACTTCCTCGCCGCCGGGAGCGCGGCGGCCGCTGGGCCAGCCGTGCGCTACAGCCTGCTCGCGGCCGAGTCGGCCCGGTCCCGGTGGGCCTACGAGGACGCCGAGCGCCACCTGCGGGCGGCCATCACGGCGGCCCAGCTGCTCCCGGCCGGCGAGCGGACCCAGCAGGAGCTCGCCGCGCGCGTCGCGCTCGGCTCGCTGCTCACGCTCATGCTCGGCTACAACGCGCCCGAGGTGGGGGTGCAGCGCCGGCGCGCGCTCCAGCTCGCCCGCGAGGGCGGCTCGCACGGCGAGCTCCTCTCCGCGCTGTGGGGCACGTGGGGCCACGCGCTCGTCGGCGCGGACCTCGCGGCCGCGGACCGGCTGGCCGACGAGATGGGCGAGGCGGGCGGCGCGACCGGCGACGTCATGCTCCTGCTGGCGGCGCACCACGCCCGCGGCCAGGTGCGCTGGCACCAGGGCCGGCTGGCCGAGGCCGACGACGAGCTCCTCGTCGCGATGCCACTGGCCGACGGCGCCCGCGACGAGATCCCGCTCGAGCTCTTCCTCCAGCACCCGGTGGCGGTGCTGCGCGGGTGGCGGTCGATCGTGCTGGCCATGATGGGCCGGGTCGAGGAGTCCCACTCCGTCGCCCAGGCCGCCGCGGACCGCGTCGACGAGGCGGCCGACCCCTACACCGCGGCGTACATCAAAGTCTTGGAGTCCTGGCGCCACGTGTGGCTCGACGAGCCCGAGCAGGCCCGCGCGCACAGCGAGCACGGCCTCGGCATCGCGCAGCGCCATGGGTTCGCGCAGCTGCAGGCGTTCTCCCTGCCTCCGCACGGGTGGGGCATCGCGCGGGCCGACGGGCGCCTGGACGAGGGGATCGCGGAGGTGACGGCGGCGCTGACGGCGTTCGGGCAGCTCGGCCGGCACATGTTCGCCCACCTCATGCTCGGGGTGCTGGCCGACCTGCAGCTGCTCTGCGGCGCGCCGGCGCAGGCCCGGGCGACGCTCGACCGGGCGTTCGGCGAGTCCGAGTCCACCGGGGAGCGGTTCTTCCTCGCCGAGCTGCACCGGCTGCGCGCGGCGGCGCTGCAGGCGGAGGGCGCCCCGGCCCGGGAGGTCTCGGGCGCACTGCAGGAGGCTGTCGCCGTCGCGCGCGAGCAGGGGGCCGCGCTCTTCGAGGCCCGTGCCCGTGCACTGCTGCCCATGTCGGTCGTGGTCAGCTCGGCGTGAGCCGCGCGACGGAGGACTCGAACCGGCGGATGCTGCGCGCCCGTGACGCGATGGACCGGGCGTACGCGGAGCCGTTGGACGTCCCCGCGCTCGCCCGCATCGCACACATCTCCGAAGCGCACTTCATCCGTACGTTTCGCGCGACGTTCGGCGAGACGCCCCACCGCTACCTGCAGCGCCGTCGGGTGGAGCGAGCCATGCTGCTGCTGCGTGAGACCGACCGCCCCGTCACGGAGATCTGCATGGAGGTCGGCTTCACGAGCCTCGGGACGTTCAGCCGGACCTTCCGCGACATCGTCGGCGAGCCCCCCAGCGCCTACCGCCGGCGCGGCCCGGTCGCCGCCGTCCCCTCCTGCTTCACGATGGCCTGGATGAGGCCCAGCAGTTTCGGAGAAGCCGGGGGCGACGCCGCCGACTAGCGTCGTCCCCATGTTGAACGCACTCGCGATCTCGCAGATCTTCGTCCTCGACCAGGACGAGGCCCTCGACTTCTACGTGAACAAGCTGGGCCTCGACGTCAACACCGACACCGATCTGGGCTTCATGCGTTGGCTGACGGTCAACGTTCCCGGTGACCCGGGCCGGCAGATCCTGCTGGAGAAGCCGGGCCCGCCCTCGATGGACCCGTCGACCGCCGAGACGGTCCGCGAGCTGGTCGCGAAGGGGGCGACCGGCGGCCACCTGTTCTTCCAGACCGACGATGCGCAGAAGACCTACGACACGCTCAAGGCGCGCGGCGTCGAGCTGACCGACGAGCCCACGCAGCGGCCGTACGGCATCGACTTCGGCCTGCGCGACCCGTTCGGCAACAGCATCCGCATCAGCCAGCCGACCCCGCCGCCCGCGGGCTGACGGCCGCCCCGGCCGCGCGCCCGGTCAGGGCGAGGTAGCGCTCGACCCAGCCCGCGTCGTCGTCGACCGCGACGGGGTCGCGGAAGACCCCGATGCCGCGCCACACCTCGGCCATCGGCTGCACGCCCTCCCACGCGCGCCGGGCCAGCTCCTCCGTCAACGGCGACGGCCGCCCGAGCAGCAGGGCCGTGTCGTGCGCCGCGAGCGTCCGCGCCACCACGAGCTGCCAGAAGTAGTCCCACACCGGGGCGTCGCCGTAGGAGCAGTGCACGGCGGCGTCCCGGTCCGTCACCTGCCCGGCAGCCCGCTGGGCCGCTGCCGCGATCCGCGCCAGCGCGGCGGCCGGGTCGTCGCCGAGCAGGTCCCCGGCGTACGCGTCCCGCCCCACCTCCTCCATCGTCCGCCCCGCGAGCATGTCCGGGACCCAGGCGTCGTCGTACGCGAGACGGCTCACCACCTGCCGCAGGGGCGTCGGCCGGTCGGCTCCCGGCATGTCGAAGACCGGCGGGAGCAGCAGCTCCCACTCGGCTGCGAGGATCTGTGCGACGAGCCCGACCGCGGCCTGGTCGGCCTGCACGAACGCCTCGGCCTCGGGGATCATCGTCTGCTCCTTACGCTCACCCGTCTCCGAGAGGCTAGGCGGCGTTGCGGTCGGATCCTGGCCGCACGGGCGCGGACGTGCCGGAGCCCCGGCGCCGTGTCGCGGCACCGGGGCTCCGTCGAGCGGTAGGGCTCCTACTTGCGGCCGGGCCGCCAGTTGAGCCCGAAGCCGTACGCCTGGTCCAGGACGTCCTGCGCGCCGTGGATGTAGCGCACCTCGCGGCGTACCTGCAGCTGGCCGCCCACGTTCTCCAGCAGCGCGATCGCGCAGATCGGCGCGCTCGGGTCGGTCTCGTCCAGGCGCACCTCGATCTCCGGCCCCGCGGTGGGGAACAGCGTGACCACGCCGGCGGCCTCGGCCCAGTTCGGCGTGCCCTGGTAGATCAGCGCGAAGACGAGGATCCGCCGGATCGCCTCGAGCTGGGACAGGTCGACGAACATGTTCTCGCCGCCGGCGTTGGTGCCCGAGCGGTCGTCGCCGTCGAGCCGGATGACCGGCGACTGGCCGTAGGCGCTGGCCTGGAACGAGTTGCCGAGCGCCTGCACGACGCCCTTGCTGCCGTCGCTGAACTCGTAGAGGCAGCCGAGGTCGAGGTCGATCCCGGGCGTCGCCGCGGCGGTGAGCCGCTTGAGGAAGCCCTTCGCAGGCTGTTGCCCCGCGGGCCGGGAGTTCCAGTTCAGGTTGACCCGCAGCGTCCCCGAGCCGCCCGCGCCCTTGGTGAGCGAGACGGTCGGCGCCGACTTGGTCAGCGTCACCTTGCTCAGCGAGACGTTGCCGGCGGCCGGCGGCTGCTGCGGCGCCGGCTCCGGGGCGGGCTGGCGCTTGTTGTAGTCGATCGCCATGTCAGACCCCCACGCCGAAGTCGAGCGCGATGCCGCGCAGTCCGGAGGCGTAGCCCTGCCCGACAGCGCGGAACTTCCACTCCGCGTTGTGCCGGTAGACCTCGCCGAAGATCATGGCCGTCTCGGTCGAGGCGTCCTCGCCCAGGTCGTAACGCGCGATCTCCATGCCCGTCGGCTGGTCGACGATGCGGATGAAGGCGTTCTGCACCTGGCCGAAGCTCTGCCGGCGCGGCTCGGCGTCGTAGATCGACACCGCGAAGACCACCTTCTGCACCTGCGGGGACACCCACGCGAGGTCGACGATGATCGACTCGTCGTCGCCCTCACCCTCGCCGGTGAGGTTGTCGCCGGTGTGCACGACCGTGCCGTCCGGGCTCTTCAGGTTGTTGAAGAACACGAAGTGGCTGTCGGACAGCACCTTCCCGTCCGCGCCGCACATGATGGCGCTCGCGTCGAGGTCGAAGTCGGTGCCCGTGGTCGTGCGGACGTCCCATCCGAGGCCCACCACCACCGACGTGAGGTTGGCCACCCCTTTCGTGAGCGAGACGTTGCCGCCCTTCGCCAGGCTGACGCCCATCGGCGATCCTCCTTCTCCTCGAGCGGACGCCCCTCGGACGCCCGGACGGGTCCCGGTGACCCTCTGCTGCCCGGCAGCAGCCGCCACGCCGAACGCTATCGAGGCTCCCGGCCCGGGTCCATGTGCTCCCGGGCACTGTTGACGCGGTCAGCGGCCCCGCATGCTGCGGTATCTGCGGATCAGCGTGTTCGTCGAGCTGTCGTGCGCGAGGTCGACCTCCGCCTCGGTCAGCTCGGGAGCGATGCGCTTGGCCAGCACCTTGCCCAGCTCCACGCCCCACTGGTCGAAGCTGTTGATCCCCCAGATGACGCCCTGGGTGAAGACCTTGTGCTCGTACGTCGCCACGAGCTGGCCGAGCACGCGCGGCGTCAGCTCGGCCGCGAGGATCGTCGTCGTGGGGCGGTTGCCCGGGAACGTCTTGTGCTGGACCAGGTCCTCGGCGACACCCTCGGCGCGCACCTCGTCCGGCGTCTTGCCGAACGCGAGCGCCTCGGTCTGGGCGAACAGGTTCGCCACCAGCAGGTCCTGGTGCTCGCCGATCTCCTCGGCCGGCCGGGCGATGCCGATGAAGTCCGCCGGGATCATCGTCGTCCCCTGGTGGATGAGCTGGTAGTACGCGTGCTGGCCGTTGGTGCCGGGGGTCCCCCACACGATCGGCCCGGTGTCCACCGTCACGAGCTCGCCGTCCTTGCGGACGTACTTGCCGTTGCTCTCCATGTCGAGCTGCTGCAGATAGGCGGGGAACTTGCCCAGGTAGTTGCTGTAGGGCAGGACCGCGTGCGCCTGCGCGCCGAAGAAGTCGCGGTACCAGACCCCGATGAGGCCGAGCAGGACGGGGACGTTCCGGTCCAGCGGCGTGGTCCGCACGTGCTCGTCGATCTCACGCATGCCGGCGAGCAGCTCGCGGAAGCCGTCCGGCCCGATCGCGATCATCAGCGAGAGCCCGATGGCCGAGGGGAACGAGTAGCGCCCGCCGACCCAGTCCCAGAAGCCGAACATGTTGTCGGTGTCGATGCCGAACTCGCCCACAGCCGAGGCGTTCGTCGACACCGCGACGAAGTGCTTCGCCACGGCCGACTCGTCGCCGAGCTTGCCCAGCAGCCAGTCCCGCGCGGTGTGCGCGTTGGCCAGCGTCTCCTGCGTCGTGAACGTCTTGGAGCTGACGATGAAGAGCGTCTCGTCGGCCTCGATGTCGCGGGTCGCCTCGTAGATGTCCGCGCCGTCGACGTTGGAGACGAAGCGGAAGTCGAGGTCGCGCTGGGTGAAGGGCAGCAGGGCGTCATAGGCCATCGCGGGACCGAGGTCCGAGCCGCCGATGCCGATGTTGATGACGGTCCTGATCCGCTTGCCGGTGTGTCCCTTCCACTCCCCGGACCGGACCGAGTCGGCGAAGCCGGCCATCTTGTCGAGCACCTCGTGCACGCCCGGCACGACGTCGACGCCGTCCACCTCGACGACCGTGCCGCGCGGCGCGCGCAGGGCGGTGTGCAGGACCGCACGGCCCTCGGTGGTGTTGATCTTCTGCCCGGTCACCATCGCGGCGAACTGCTCCGGGACCCCGCGCTCCTCGGCGAGAGCGACGAGCAGCTCGAGCGTCTCGGCGGTCAGGCGGTGCTTGCTGTAGTCGACGTAGAGCTCTCCCGCCGTCGCGGTGAACGTCTCACCCCGGGTCGGGTCCGCGTCGAACAGCTCGCGCAGCTGCAGGCCGCGCGCCGTCTCGTAGTGCTGCTGCAGCCGCTGCCAGGCAGGCCCGGCCGCCACGTCGCCCTGTGCGCTCGCCATGAGTCCTCCATGCTCGGTCGCCCCGGCTCCTTCCGCGTTGCGCGGAGGCCGACACGTCATCCTCCTCACGTTGTGCGCCCCGCAGGCCACCGGGGCCCGGCGACAATCGGCAGATGGTCGTCCTCCACCCCTTCGCCGCCCTGCGCCCGCCGCCCGAGCTCGCCGAGCGCGTGGCCGCCCCGCCGTACGACGTGGTGGACGTGGCCTCGGCCCGCGAGCTCGCCGCCGGCAACCCCGACTCGTTCCTGCACGTGTCGCGGCCCGAGATCGACCTGCCGGACGGGACCGACGCGTACTCGGAGCAGGTGTACGCCGCCGGCCGCCGCGCCCTCGACGGCTTCGTCACCCGCGGGCTGCTCCGGCCGGACGCGGAGCCGGGCCTCTACGTCTACCGCCAGGAGCTGGGCGGGCGTGCCCAGACCGGGGTGGTCGGCTGCGTGGACGTCGACGACTACGAGTCCGGGGCGATCGCGACCCACGAGCACACGCGGCCGGACAAGGAGAACGACCGCGTACGTCATCTCGACGCCCTCGACGCGCACGACGAGCCGGTGTTCCTCATCGCGCCGCCGGACGCGGGCGTCCGGCGTGACGTCAGCGAGGCCACTTCTGCGACTCCGGAATACGACTTCAGCACTCCGGACGGCGTCCGGCACACGTTCTGGGTGGTCGCCTCCGGCCTCGTCCCGTCCCTGGTGGACGCGTTCGCGGCCGTCCCGCGGGTCTACGTCGCCGACGGCCACCACCGCAGCGCCGCCGCCGCCCGGCTGCGCGAGCTGCGCCGGGCGGCCGGCCGGGACTCCGTCGAGGCCGGTCGCTTCCCCGCCGTCGTCTTCCCGGCGGACGAGGTGCGGATCCTCCCTTACAACCGGGTCGTCCGCGGCGTCCCGCTCGAGGGCCTGTCGGGCCGGCTGCGCGAGGCCTTCGAGGTCACGTCGGCCCCCGGCCCCGTCGAGCCCGCCGAGCGGCACGTCTTCGGCCTGTACGCCGCCGGCGGCTGGCTGCGGTTCTCCGCGCGACCGGGGCTGGTCGACGAGGCCGACGTGGTCGGCAGGCTCGACGTGTCGGTGCTGCAGGAGCACGTGCTCGGCCCCGTCCTCGGCATCACCGACCCGCGTACCGACCAGCGGCTCGGCTTCGTCGGCGGCTCGGCCGGCGTCGACGGGCTCGTGCGGCTGGTGGGCTCCGGGGCGTACGACCTCGCCTTCGCGCTCCCCGCGACGTCCGTCGAGGAGCTGCTCGCGTGCGCGGACGCGGGCGCCGTCATGCCGCCGAAGTCGACGTGGTTCGAGCCGAAGCTGCGCAGCGGGCTGTTCGTGCACAGGGTGGGGTGAAGTCCTGAGTTGGGCCGGGCGGGCCGCGCTGAGCTCACCCTTCACGCCATCGATCACGGGGCTTGGCTCACGACACGCCCGTGTCGCCCGGCCGAGTCCCGTGATCACCGCCGGTCAAGCATGAGCACGCCCGCGACGGATACACGAGTGCATCGGATACGTTGGCGTATCGAACGCTCTCACGGGTAGCTACAGCGCGTATCTGCCCGAGCACCATCGGAAGGAACATCTCCGTGGCCGCACTGCTCTACCGGCTCGGGCGCTTCTCCGCGCGCCGGCGCCTGCTCGTCCTCGCCGCCTGGGTGCTGCTGCTCGCCCTGGCCGTGGCCGGAGTCGTGGCCTCGGGGGGCAAGACCGACAACGAGTTCCGCATCCCGGGGACCGAGTCCCAGCAGGCGCTCGACGTGCTGGGCGAGAAGTTCCCGGCGGCGAGCGGCACGTCCGCGCAGGTCGTGTTCACGGCGCCGGAAGGGTCGACGGTCACCGCCGACGCGGCGAAGGCGGCCATCGGCGAGGCGGTCAGGGCCGCGGCGTCGGCTCCGCAGGTCGCGGCGGCGATCGACCCGTTCACGGCGCGCACCGTCTCGCCCGACGGCCGGGTGGCGCTCGCGCAGGTGCAGTACGCCGTGCAGCGCGGCGAGCTCGACGAGGGCGCCGTGGGCGCGCTCGACCGGCTGCTCGCCCCGGCGCGGGACGCCGGCCTGCAGACCGTCGTCGGCGGCGACGCGCTCGGGACGACCGGAGTGGCCGTCGGGCCGAAGGAGCTCATCGGTGTCGTGGTGGCGCTGATCGTCCTGCTCGTCACCTTCGGCTCCGCGCTGGCCGCCGGGATGACGCTGCTGACCGCGCTCGTGGGCGTCGCCGTGGGGCTCGCGAGCCTGCTGTCGCTGACCGAGCTCGTCACGCTGTCGTCGACCGCGCCGACGCTGGCGCTCATGATCGGGCTCGCGGTCGGGCTGGACTACTCGCTCTTCATCCTGTCCCGGCACCGCACCCAGCTCGCCGACGGCGACGACCTGCACGACTCGATCGGACGGGCGACCGGTACGGCGGGCAGCGCGGTCGTTTTTGCCGGCCTCACCGTCGTGATCGCGATGGCCGGGCTCAGCGTGGTGAAGATCCCGTTCCTGACCGTGATGGGGCTTGCGGCGTCCGTCACCGTCGTCGTCGCCGTGGCCATCGCCGTGACGCTGCTCCCCGCGCTCATGGGCTTCGCCGGCGAGCGGCTGCGCCCGAAGCCAGGCTCGCGGTCCGCACGCATATCCGGCACGCACGGCGCGTCCCAGGCAGGCGCCGCCCACCCGGCGCACTCGGTGCCGGTGGGGGCAGGCCACCCCGCGCACTCGGCCCCCGCCAGGCCCTTCGGCGAGCGGTGGGCGCGCATCGTCGTCGCCAAGCCCCTGCTGACCGTCGCTGTCATCGTGCTCGGCCTCGGGGCCGTGGCGCTGCCGGCCCGCGAGCTCGCGCTCGCCCTGCCCGACAACGGCAGCGCGGCGCCCGAGAGCGGGCAGCGCGAGGCGTACGACGAGATCTCCGCCAGCTTCGGGCCCGGCTTCAACGGGCCGCTGCTCGTCCTGGTCGAGGGGCCTGGCGGCCGCGACGCGCTGCAGCAGGGGGCGGGCCAGGTCGCGGCTGCGGTCAAGGCGCTGCCCAACGTCGTGTCGGTGTCGGAGCCGCAGCTCAACGACCAGGGCGACACGGCGATCGTCCAGGTGGTCCCGGGCACCGGGCCGACCGCGGACGAGACGAAGGACCTGGTGCAGGCGATCCGCAGCCAGGCCGGGCAGCTCGAGGCGCAGACCGGCACGACGCTGGCCGTCACGGGCAACACCGCGGTCGGGATCGACGTGTCGGACCGGCTCGGTGACGCGCTGCTGCCGTTCGCCTGCGTCGTCGTCGGGCTGGCGTTGGTCCTGCTGCTGCTGGTGTTCCGCTCGATCGTCGTCCCCGTGAAGGCTGCAGTCGGCTTCCTGCTCTCGGTCGGCGCGGCGTTCGGCGTCGTGGTCGCGGTCTTCCAGTGGGGCTGGCTCGACGACGCCCTCGGCGTGCACACGACCGGCCCGGTCATCAGCTTCCTGCCGATCATCGTGATCGCGGTGCTCTTCGGCCTCGCGATGGACTACGAGGTCTTCCTCGTGTCGCGGATCCGGGAGGACTACGTCCACGGCGGCGACGCGCACGGGGCGATCCTGGCCGGCTCCCGGCACGCCGCCCGGGTCGTCACGGCCGCGGCGCTCATCATGTTCTCGGTCTTCGCGAGCTTCGCGACCAGCGAGGACTCGACGATCAAGCCCATGGCGATCGCGCTCGCTTTCGGTGTGCTGGCCGACGCCTTCCTCGTCCGCATGACGCTCGTCCCGGCCGTGCTCGCGCTCTTCGGGCGTACGGCCTGGTGGATCCCGCGCTGGCTCGACCGCGTGGTGCCGCGCGTGGACATCGAGGGCGAGTCGCTGGGCCGCCCGGGCCAGCGGTCGGAGGCGCCGGTGCCCGCCGGACAGGTGGCGCCATGACTGAGGGCACCATGACGGAAGGCGCCGTCACCGCCGACGACGCGGGGAGCAGCGGGGCGCGGGAGATCGACGGCGTCGATGACGTGGACGCCGGCGAGCGCCCGCAGCGCGTGACCAGGCGGCGCGCGGAGACCCGTCGCCGCCTGCTCGACGCCGCGCTCGACGTGTTCGCCGAGCGCGGGCTGCGCGGCGCGACGGTGGAGGAGGTGTGCGAGCGGGCCGGCTACACGCGCGGCGCGTTCTACTCGAACTTCCGCACCCTCGACGAGCTGATGCTCGCGCTGTGGGAGGCCAAGGTCGAGGAGGCGCTGGAGTCGCTGCGGGCCGCTCTGCTCGGCTTCCCGGCCGACGTCGACGCCACGCCCACGCAGAGCGCCGCCGGCGACACGGACGAGAGCCCTGACCCGGACGAGGTCCTCGACGCCGCGGTCGAGGCCTTCCTCGCCTCGGTCCCGGTCGACCGGCGGTGGTGGCTCGTGTCGACCGAGTTCCTCGTCCACGCCGCGCGCAACGAGGAGGCGGGCCGCGCCCTGCAGGCGCACCGCGACCGGTTCACCGCGCAGTTCGTCGACCTGCTGACCAAGGCGATGCAGGGAGCGGGCCGGGAGCTCGTCACCCCGCCGGACCTCGCCGCGCGGGTGCTGATCGCGTTCCACGACGGCGCGCTGATGCAGAGCTTCCTCGACGCGGAGGAGGCACCGCTCGGCCGGCTCGAGCGACAGGCGTTCCCGGCGCTGCTGCGCTCGATGTCCGTCGTACGCCGGTAGCGGCCGCGCGGCTCGCGACTCCGCTGGCCGAATGGGCGCCAGGGTGGCTTTGTGCAGGGTCGGCGGCACCGACTCGGGCAACGAAGTGCCGCGGCGCGGCGTCGGCGGCCGATCACGTCGCGCCGCGCACGGCCGGGAGCGGCGCGAGCCGGCAGGACGTACGCCTCAGCCGCGCGTCCGCACCAGCCGGTCCGCGACCGAGCCGGTGACGACGGCGTACACCGCCTTGTGCGCCACGTCGATGACGAGCTCGTCGCGCGGCCACGTCCACGGCGGCGCCCCGACCCCGGTGCCGTTCTCCAGCGTCTGGTCCACCGCGAGCCGCAGCCCGGTGAACGCGACGGCCCCGCTCGCGCCGCGGACGCCGCGGCGCGCCATCGCCGCCCGGACGACGCCGAGCAGCGTCCCCTGGCCCCAGTGCATCGCGAGGTTGAGCACGTCCCGCTCGGCCTCGTCGGCCGGGTGCAGGCCGGTCAGCCGCTCCAGCACGCGGCTCGGGACGTAGGAGTTGGGCCGGCCGGTCAACGCCTGCTCGACCTTCTCCCCCAGCGTCATCACGGCCACCCCCGCGGCACCGGCGAGCAGGCCGGCGCCGAGGACGCGTACGCCCGAGGCCGGCGGCACGACGTGCTGCGCGGCGTCCTTGGCCCGGTCGGAGACGGCGAGCGGGAGCGCGGCGAGCAGGTTGCCCGGCGGGCGCCGGGAGACCTTGGGGTGCGGCCGGGTCGGGGACGTGCGCCGCGACACCTCCCAGGCGCGGCCGATGGCCCGCAGCTGACGGCCGGTGGCGACCTGCTGCAGCTGCGGCAGCAGCGCGTCCTCCTCGTTGCGCGCGTCGTCGCGGATCACCGCGAACGTCTTGCGCACGGTCCGGTCGAACTCGGGGTCGTGCGGGTCGAGGCTCTGCAGCTCCACGAGCATCTCGTTGACGGCCTGGTGCTCGCCCTCGATGTGGGCACTGAGCTCGTCGGCCTGCTCGCCGAGGTACTTCCGGTAGGCCGGGAAGAGCACCGTCTCCTCGGCGAACGCGTGGCGCAGGGCGCGCTCCGCCAGTGTGTCCACGATCTTGGCGCGCTTGCGGACGGAGGGCGTGTGCTCGTAGGCCAGCATCAGCGACTGCAGGACGGCGTGGTCCCGGCTCTGCCGCGAGAGGATGCTTCCCCTTCCACCCCGTTGGCGCTCGGACTGGACGGCGACCGACGGAAGGCCGGGTGCGCGGACGCTCATGAATCCTCCTGCGGGCGGGGGCGTACGCGCCGCCCCCTCTCCCGGTGCGGGCGGGTGAAACCCCGCGGCGATGTGCGGCCGCCCCGGAGCACGCCGGGAGAGGCCGCGCCGCCCGGCACACAGCCACGCCGCCGCTGGGGTGGAGCAGGCACCCGCCGGCCCGGCACGGCTCACATCGCCAGCGCCACCCGGAGCTCCGCGTCGGACGTCGCGCCGAGCTCGCGGCGTACGAGCTCGAGAGCGCGCTCGACCGAACGCGGAGTCAGGAAGAGAGATTCAGCGATCTGCCGGTTGTCCGAGCCGGCCACGGCCATCGCGGCGATGCGCCGCTGCGTCGTGGTCAGAACCGTGCGCGCCGGCTGCTCCGGCACCGGGATCCCCTGACCGCGCAGCGCCTCCGCGACCGACGTCCGCAGCGCCTCCGCCCCGCAGGCCTCGGCGAGCTCGAGCGCACGCTGGCGCAGCGTCACCGCCTCTTCGGGCGGGGCGAGGGCCGCCAGCGCGTACAGCACCCGCGCGAGCTCGAGCCGCGAGGACGTCCCCTGCAGCTCGTCCAGCGCGGCCCGCAGCGCCGGCTCGCCCGCCGTGCCCTGGACCTCGCCGAGCAGCCGCAGGCAGCGGCCGGTCAGCCGCGGCGCCCCCCACCTGCGCGCCAGGCCGACCTCCTCCTGCGCGAGGGCGACCGCCTCGTCGTGCCGGCCGAGCCCGGACAGGGCCCGCGCGGCCAGGGACCGCCACGGCCGCCACACCGGGTTGGCCACCGTCCGCATCTGGGCGCGAGCCGCCTCGGCGACCTGCAGCGCCTCCGCGTGCCTGCCCTCGGCGAGCAGGACGTCGGTCTCGGCGTCCATCAGCAGCCGGCCGCCGTCCCCCACCCGGGGCTGGCCGCTCACCGAGTCCAGGAACCGGCGCGCGCCCGCGACGTCGCCCCGGTCGAGCACCACGCCGAGCAGGAACGCGGTCCCGTAGGCCACGCCGATCTCGGGCGCGCCCCAGCGCAGCATCTGCTCGTTCGCCGTCAGCAACGACTGCTCGGCCTCGCGCAGGTCGCCCTGCCACCACTGGGCGTGCCCGCGCCACAGGTGGGTCGAGAGCGCCGAGAAGAGCGAGCCCCGCGCGTGGGCGCTGGACAGCGCCCGGTCCCAGAAGTCGCCGAGGTCCTGGTCGGCCATGTCCAGGCTGAACGCGGCGATGACCCAGAAGAGCCCGGGGTCGACGAGCTGCAGCAGCCCGTCCCGCAGCGCGAACCGGGCCAGCTCGACGCACTCGGCGAGCCCGTCGCCCGCGATCACCGTCTCCCATGCCTTGACCACGGCGAGCATGCGGGCGCCCGGCCCGTCGCCGTCCAGCACGATCTCCTCGCGCTGCCAGATCGCACAGTCGAGGCCGTGCATGTAGCCGCCGATGCGCTCCAGCGCGTGCAGCGCCTGCCGGTCGTCCGCCAGCTCGGGCGGCAGCGCGAGGCGGGCCTGCCGGGCGAAGGCGGTCACCTCGCCGCGGCCGCCGGCGAAGACCAGGCTGTGGGAGAGGATGCGCGCGGCCTGCGCCCGGGTCGCCACGGCGCCGGCCACGGCGTACGCCTCGCGCAGGTGCTCGATCGCGGACACGCCGTCGGTCAGCGCCTCGAGCCCGCCCAGCTCGAGCAGCACCTCGCCACGCTCCTCGGGCAGCGGCGGCTCGGTGAGCGCCCGGGCGAGGTAGGCGATGGCGCTCTCGGCGGCCCCGCGGTCGCGTGCGATCCGCGCGGCGTGCCGCAGGGTGGCCACCACCCACTCGTCACCGCGCGCCGGGACCTGCAGCAGGTGGGCCGCCACCTGCTCGGCCGCGGCGCCGCCGGCCGACAGCACGGCCGCCGCCCGCTCGTGGGCCAGCTCGCGTTGGCCGGGGGCGAGGCCGCGGTAGACCGCGTCGCGCACGAGCGGGTGCACGAACCCGAGCGGGTGCTCGTCGTGCAGGATCTCGGCCGCCGCGAGGGCCGCGATCGCGTGCGCGGCCTGCTCCTCGTCGAGCTGGGCGAGCCTGGCCACCGCGGGCAGGGCCGCGCCGTCACCGAGGACCGCGACCGCCCGCGCGACCTCCCCGGCCTCCGCCGGGAGCCGGCGCAGCCGCATGAGCACGATGCTCGACACGGCCCGCGAGCCGATCGCCGTGACCGTGTCGGCGTGGGCCTCGTCCGGGCGGATGCCATCGGCCTCGAGGGCGCGCAGCAGCTGGCGCAGCAGCAGTGGGTTGCCGCCGGTCGTCTCGTGGCAGGCGGTCACGAAGCTGGGGGCGGGGTCGGCGCCCAGCCGGCGGCGTACGAGATCGGCGACGCCGGGCCGGGTCAGCGGCCCGGGCAGGACCGACAGCGTCACCGGGTCGAGCGTGATCTCCGACAGCAGCGCCTGCTCGGCGTGCTCCTCCCCCGTGCGGAGGGTGGCGACGAGCGCGACCGGGACGCCTTCGACCCGCCGCACGAGGAACGCCAGGAAGCGCAGCGAGGCCGTGTCGCACCATTGAAGGTCGTCCACGGCGAGCACCACGGGCTCCTCGACGGCGAGGTTGACCGTCAGCCAGTAGAGCCCGTGCAGGACGGCGAACGAGCCGTCGGCCCGCACCTCGTCGGCGGGAGCGGCGTCGAAGACGGTCGCGGCCGAGGCCGCGGCGCCGGACAGCAGCCGCGCGCGCCGGACGGGGTCCACGAGCAACGGCTCGAACAGCTGGCGGACGGTGCCGAAGGCGAACTCGCGCTCAAGGGTGCTGCCGCGCGCCGACAGCGTCGTGGCACCGTGCTCGGCGGCCATGCGGCGGGCCTCTGCGAGCAGCCGGGTCTTGCCGATGCCGGCCGGCCCCTCGACGAGCGCGACCCCGCCCTGCCCGGCCAGCGCGTCCTCCAGGCCGGCGCGCAGGCGGGCCAGCTCCGCGTCGCGCTCGACGATCTCGTCCTCGGCGGGCCTGGCACGCTGCTGCTCCGGGACCCGGGGCGCCGGCGCGACGGGCGCCTGCGCGGGGGCGCGCGTCCGTGCCGAGCGCGGATCCGCCGCGGAGGCGGGGGTGCCGGGGGCGGGGAGGCTGAGCGCCGGGGCGTGGGCGAGGATCTGGGCCTCGATCTCGCGCAGCGCCGGCCCGGGATCGACGCCGAGCTCGTCCGACAGCCGGGTGCGCGCCCGGCGCAGGGCGGCCAGGGCGTCGGACTGGCGCTGGGAGCGGTAGAGCGCGAGGGCGAGCAGCCGCCAGCGCTCCTCGCGCAGCGGCTCCTCCGCGACGAGGGCGTCGAGCTCGGGCACGAGGACGGCGGCCTCTCCGGCCGCCAGGCGGGCGGCCATCAGGCGCTCGATCGCGACGGCCCGCAGCTCGGCCAGCCGCGCGGCCTCGGCGTCCGCCCACGGCTCGCCGGCCCACTCGGCGTACGGCGTGCCCCGCCACAGCGCGAGCGCCGCCGACAGCTCGGCCACGGCCCCGACGGAGCCCGCCCCTGCTCCGTCGCCCGAGCTCGCCGAGCGCACCATCGCCTCGAACCGCCAGGCGTCGACGGCGTCCGCGGGCAGGCGGCAGGCGTAGCCGGTGCCCTCCCGGACCAGCAGCGTGTCGCGGCTGCGGGCGCTGCGGTCGGGCTCGAGCGCTCGGCGCAGGTGCGAGACGTAGGAGTGGAGCGCGGCCGGCCCGCTCGCCGGCGGCTGCTCGCCCCAGAGCAGGTCGATCAGCCGGCTGGCGCCGAGCGCCTCGCCACGCGCGAGGAGCAGCAGCGCCAGCACGGCCCGCTGCCGCCGCCCTCCGAGGTCCAGCTCGAGGCCGCCGCGGCGCGCGGCCAGGCCGCCGAGGACCTGGATCCGCAGCGGCCCGGGCTCCTGCGACCCCGATGACTGCGGCCGCCCCGTCCCCTCCACCTGCACGCGACGACGGTAGGGGGTGGACGCCCTGGCCGGGGCGGCTTCGGCACGAGCGCCGGGTCAGCCGCGCACCGGCTCCGTCGCCTGCGCGCGCAGGAAGCCCTCCAGAGCAGAAGCCGGCATCGGCCTCGCGATCGAGAAGCCCTGGCCGTACGCGATCCCCAGCGCGGCGAGCCGGTCCCGCTGCGCCGGGGTCTCGATCCCCTCGGCCAGCACGCTCACCCCGAGCGAGCGGGCCAGCCCGACGATGCCCTCGAGCAGCGGCGAGGACGGCTCGGCCTCCAACGGTCGGGTGATGGAGCGGTCGAGCTTGAGGACCTCGATGGGGTAGCGGCGCAGGTAGTCCAGGGAGGTGTAGCCGACGCCGAAGTCGTCCAGGCCGACGCCCACGCCGTGCGCGGAAAGCAGCTGCAGCGCGCTCACCCCCGCCTCGGGACGCAGCTCGTGGTGCTCGGTGATCTCCACGTGCAGCCTTGACGGCGAGACCCCCGACTCGGTGAGGGAGCTGATGACGTCCTGGGCCAGGCGGGGGTGCTCCATGCTCGACCGGCCGAGGTTGACGTTCATCCGCAGCTCCGGCAGTCCGGCCCGGTCCCACCGCAGCAGCTGGGCGAGCGCCTCGTCGAGGACCCGGCGGTCCACGCGGGCGGCGAGCCCGTGCTCCTCCGCGAGGCCGAGGAAGACGTCGGGCGCGAGCAGGCCCCTCGTCGGGTGCTGCCAGCGCACGAGCGCCTCGCAGCCGAAGACCGCCTCGGTGTGCAGGTCCACCAGCGGCTGGTAGTGCACGACCAGCTCGCCCGCGTCGGGGTCGCCGTCGAGCAGCCGGGTCAGCTCGCTGACCAGGGCGAGCCGGCCGAGGACCCGCTCGCGAAGGTCCGGGGTGTAGGCCATGACCTTGCCCTTGCCGTCGCCCTTGGCCGCGTAGAGGGCGATGTCCGCGTCGGCGAGGACGTGCGCGAGCGTGGCGCCGGGCGCCACTTCGGCGATGCCCGCGCTGACCCGGATCGGGCGCGAGTGGCCCGCCACGTCGAACGGCCGGTCGAACACGCTCGCGACGGCCCGGCGGGCCGCGCCCGGGTCACCGTGCAGGAGGACGACGAACTCGTCCCCTCCCGAGCGCGCGACCAGGCCCGCGCCCCCGACCGCCGCGCCCAGCCGCGCGCCCACCTCGCAGAGCAGCGCGTCCCCCGCGTCGTGCCCCCAGGTGTCGTTCACCTGCTTGAAGTCGTCGACGTCGAGCAGCGCCACCCGGACCGGCACGTCCCCCGGCTCGGCGAGGGCGGACTCGAAGGCCCTGGCGAGCCCCCGCCGGTTGGCCAGGCCGGTGAGCGGGTCCCGCTCGGCGCGCTGCTCGCTCGTGCGCACGGCCTGCGCGCCGCGCAGCAGCCCCAGCACGGCGACCACGAGCTCGACCGCCACGTAGCTCCAGGTCGGCAGCGCGCTCGCGCTCTGGCGCCCGACCAGGAGGTAGAGGACGCCCGGGACCGCCGCGAGCGGGACCAGCCCGAGCAGCCGCGAGGACTCCGAGCGGCGGGAGAAGAGCGTCGACGAGTCGAATGCTCCCTTCATCGAGGGCAGAAGCGCGGCCGTCGCGAAGAGGCAGCAGGCGAGCACCCAGACCACGCTGCTCGGACTGCTCGTCGGCGCGACGCGCACGCCCTCCAGCGTCACCATGACGTCGTAGACCGCCGTGGCGAGGGCCGCCAGGACCGAGAGGGCCCGGCTCGGCTCGAGGTGGGCGCGGGAGGCGACGAAGCGCACGAGCAGGCCGGCGAGCAGCACGTCGACGGCGGGCACGACGGAGACCCAGCCGCGCGCCGCGGCCTCCCCCGCGACGGAGGTGGCGGCGACCTGGGCGAACACGAGCCCCAGGACCGACCAGAGGAGCACGGCGTCCGTACGCCGCCCCAGCCGGTCGCGGCGCCCGCCCGCCGGGCGCGACCGCGAGGCCGTCCGGTGCACGAAGAGGATCGCCACGAGGACGACCGCGACCGCCTGCCCCGCGACGACGAACCCCACCGCGGCCGGCGAGGTGTTGCCCAGGACGGCGGCAGTGCACGTCCCCACGGCCCAAAGCGCCAGCATCAGTGCGACGAGCAGCCAGCGCACCGCGGCGACCGGCCGGTGCGCGACGACGCCGACGAGGGTGAGGACGGGAGCGGCGACCGAGACGGCGAGGACGACGGGGACGCGCCACGCCGGCACCGCCGCAGCCGTGACGGCAGCTGTCGTGACGGCGGCCGCCAGCAGGACGCCAGGCACGTGGAACCGTTGCACAGCTGAACCATCGGCACCGATCGACGTCGTCCGAGCCGTCTGCGGGACGACCACCCTGTCGGGCGAGAGGCACCGTCGGCCGCACCGGCGCCCGTGGGAGGATTCCCTGTCCGTCCGCAGGGGGCGGGCCTACGGCACGAGGAGCGGGACGTGGACGCCGTCAGCGAGAACGAGCTGCGCGCGTCGTTCGTCAACTGCTCGCGCAGCGAGGCCAAGCGCATGACGCTGCCCGCGGGGCTGGACGCGCTCGACTGGGAGCCGCTGGACTTCCTCGGCTGGCGCGACCCGCGCTCGCCGCAGCGGGCATACCTCGTCACCCCGCACCGCGACGGGCTCGTCGGCCTCGCGCTGCGCGCCACCGGGCGCTCGGGGCTGCGCCCCGGCTCGGGCCTGTGCAACCTGTGCCACTCGGCGCACCCGGCCGGCGACGTCTCGCTGCTGGTCGCCAAGCGCGCCGGGGCGGCGGGCCGCAACGACAACACGGTGGGCACCTACATCTGCAGCGACCTCGCCTGCTCGCTCTACGTCCGCGGGCTGCGCCCGCTGACGCTCACCCAGCCCGAGCCGGTCGGCTCCCCCGGCCGGGTCGAGCGGCTGCGCGACCGGCTCGCCCAGTTCGTCGACCGCGCCCTGCAGGACGACGACGCGCTCGGGGCGTAGCCCTCCGGCCTTTCTCGGGCATACGACGCGTATTGCCTGAATCACACTTCTCTCCTGCCTGGGCTCGGGCTCCTTCTGTCGACCCGTCGGACGATCGTCCAAGTTTTTCTGTCGGCGCGTTGAAGGAAAAATCCAAGCAGCCCTAGTATCCCTACCATGCTGGTTCCACAGGCGCGGTACGACGCGGTCCGCCGCTCGCATGAGGAGCGCCTGCTGCGCGCCCTCCGCGAGCAGGGCCCGCTGCGGCGCAGCGAGATCGCGCGCACGCTGGGGCTCTCCCGCTCCTCCACCTCCGAGATCGCCGGCGGCCTGCTGCGCCAGGGCGCCGTGATCGTGCTGGGCACGGACGCCGAGGGCCGTGCCGGCAGCGGGCGCCCGGCCGAGCGGCTCGCCCTCGACCCGTCATCCGGGCAGTTCCTGGGCGTCGACTTCGGCCACCGCACCGTCCACGTCGCGGTCGCGGACGCCTCGCACGAGATCGTCGCCGCGGGGGCTGCGGCATACCCCCGGGCCACGGCGGAGTGGCCGGAGCGCGTGCAGACCGCTTTCACCCTGCTGGACCGGCTGCACGACGAGTCCGGCGTGCACTACCGCGCGCTGCAGGGCGTCGGGGTCGGCGTCCCCGGCCCCTACTCCTCCGCGCTGGCCCCGCGCCCGACGAGGCGGAGCGGGCGGCCGTTCGGAGACACCGCCGAGGGCGTCGCGGAGGCGTTCAGCTCCCGCTTCGAGACCCCGGTCGTGCTCGACAACAACACCCGCCTCGCGGCGCTCGGGGAGGCCGTGCGCGCCGGCGCGGAGGTGCGCAACCTGCTCTACGTCCGGGTCGCCGACGGCGTCGGCGGCGGGCTGGTCGTGGACGGGCGCCTCGTCACCGGCTCGACGGGCCTCGCCGGCGAGCTCGGCCACGTCCGGGCCGTGCCCGCGGGCGGCAAGGCCTGCCGCTGCGGCAAACGAGGGTGCGTGGAGACGCTCGCCTCGACCCCGGCTGTCCTCGCGCGCTGTCGGCAGGAAGGGGTGAACGCGCGCACCCTGGCCGACCTGCGCACGCACGTGGAGCGCGCCCACCCGGTGGTGGACCGGGTCCTGCGCGAGGCCGGGCAGACGATCGGCGCGGCGGTCAGCGCGGTCGCCGTCGCGGTCGACCCCGACGAGATCGTTATCGGCGGCGAGATCGCCCGGGTGGCGCCCGTGCTCGTCGAGCAGGTCGCCGCGACGGTGCGCTACGACCGGTTCCCGCACGCCACGAGCGAGCCGCGCGTCCGGGCCGGCTGGCTCTCCGACGAGTCCGGAGCGCTCGGCGCGCTCGCCGCCCTCTTCCACAGCTCGCCGCTCATCGCCGACTACCCCGTCGCGGCCTACGACGACCGACCGGCGCAGCCGCGCTCGAGCGCCTCGTGACCGCCCGCGTACCACTCCCACCCCGCCGTCAGGAAGAGAACGCAATGCAGCTGACGGACCCGCGCCGCGCCGCGCCCGCCGTGACCACCGGAGGCACACCCGCGCCTGCCCGCCGGCGGCGGCGATGGCGCGGGCGCTCCCTCGTGCTCAACCTCGTCTCCATCGTGCTCGGCGTCGCCGGCTGGGAGACGCTCGCCCTGCTGGGCTACACGCTGCCGACCCCGGCCGCCGTAGCGCGCCGCGCCGGCGAGCTGGTCGCGGACGGCACGCTCGCGGACGACGTCAGGGCCAGCCTGCGCCGCGTGGTGCTCGGCTTCGCCCTCGGCACGGCGGCCGCCGTCCCCGTCGGCTTCCTCATGGGGTGGTACGCCACGGCGCGCGCGCTCATCGAGCCGTGGATCCAGTTCTTCCGCACCATCCCCCCGCTCGCGATCATCCCGCTCGCCATCGTGCTGATGGGCATCGACGAGACGCCGAAGGTCTTCGTCATCTTCCTCGCCGCATTCCTCGCCTGCGTCATCGCCACGTTCCAGGGCGTCGTCGACGTGAACCGCACTCTCATCGACGCCGCGCGCGTCCTCGGCGCGCGGGACCTCTCGATCTTCCTGCGTGTCGTCATCCCGGCCTCGACGCCGTTCATCTTCGTCGGCATGCGCGTGGGACTGGGCTCGGCCTGGGCGACGCTCGTGGCCGCCGAGCTGATCGCCGCGCAGTCGGGGCTGGGCTACCGGATGCAGAGCGCGCAGCTCTACTACGACCTGCCGACGATCTTCGTCGGCCTGATCAGCATCGGTGTCCTCGGACTGGTGATGGACCGGCTGCTGCTGCTGGTCGAACGCCGCGTCACCGGATGGCAGGAGCGCCGCTGATGGCCACCCCGAAGATCTCCGTCCGCAGCGTCAGCAAGACGTTCGACCTGGCCGGCCATGAGCTCGCCGCCCTGCAGGACGTCTCCCTCGACATCGCCGACAACGAGTTCGTCACCGTCGTCGGGCCGTCGGGGTGCGGCAAGACGACGCTGATGAACATCCTCGCCGGGCTGGAGGAGCCGACCGGCGGCCACGCCGTGGTGGACGGCCGCGAGGTGTCCGGCCCCGGCCCGGACCGCGGCGTCATCTTCCAGCAGTACGCGCTCTTCCCCTGGCTCACGGTGCGCAGGAACGTCGAGTTCGGCCTGCGAGAGCAGGGCGTCGGCCGCCGGGAACGGCGCGAGCTCGCCGACCACTACCTGCGCCTGGTGGGGCTCGAGCAGTTCGCCGACGCCCTGCCCAAGACCCTCTCCGGCGGCATGCGCCAGCGCTGCGCCATCGCGCGGGCGTACGCGGTCAACCCCTCGATCCTGCTGATGGACGAGCCCTTCGGCGCGCTCGACGCGCTCACCCGCGTGAACCTGCAGGAGCAGCTGCTGCAGACCTGGAACGAGGAGCGCCGCACGGTGCTCTTCATCACCCACGACGTCGACGAAGCCGTCTTCCTGGCCAACCGCGTCGTCGTCATGGCGGCCCGCCCCGGCCGCGTCTTCGACGTCATCGACGTCGACCTGCCCTATCCCCGGCCCGAGGAGGCCCGCCTCAGCCCCGAGTTCGCAGCTTTGCGCAACCGGGTCTGGCGTGCGGTCCACCACCAGGACGGCGGCCCCGCCGTCGTCCCCCAGCCGTCCGTCCCGACGGCCTGACCAAGGAGAACCTGACTTCATGCTCCTCCCCCGCAAGCTCCTCGCCGTGACCGCCGCACTGGCCGCCAGCGTGCTGCTGGCCGCCTGCGGCGGGGACGACGGCTCCAGCGGCGGCTCCGCCTCCGGCAAGCTGGAGACCGTCGACTTCGGCTACATCGGCGACTTCAACGGCACCAGCCTGCTCGCCGTCGCCGACTCGCAGGGCCTTTGGGCCAAGCACGGGCTCAAGGCGGAGACCAGGGTCTTCACCAACGGCCCGCTGCAGATCCAGGCGCTCGGCACCGGCGACCTCGACTTCGGCTACATCGGCCCGGGCGCCGTGTGGCTCCCGGCCTCCGGGCAGGCGAAGATCATCGCGATCAACACGCTCGGCAACGCCGACCGCGTCATCGCGCAGCCGGGCATCACGTCCGTCGCCGACCTCAAGGGCAAGACGGTGGGCGTCCCCGAGGGGACGTCCGGCGACATGATCCTCACGCTGGCGCTGGAGAAGGCCGGGCTGACGAAGGACGACGTCAAGGTCACCCCGATGGACGCCGCGACGATCGTCTCCGCGTTCTCGTCGAAGAAGATCGACGCAGCCGGCTTCTGGTATCCCGCCATCTCCACCATCAAGCAGCAGGTGCCCGACCTCGTCGAGCTCGCAAAGGACTCCGACTTCTCCGACGAGCTGTCCTTCCCGACCGCCTTCGTCGCCGGCAACAAGGTCGTCGCCGAGGAGAGGGAGAAGACCGAGAAGGTGGTCGCGGTGCTCCGCGAGGCCATGGCCTACCGCGCCGCCAACCTGGACGCCACGATCGCCGACACCGCGAAGATGCTGAAGATCGACGAGGCGCAGGTCGAGGCCGACGCCGGCAACAACAAGATCCTGGACGCGGCCGAGGTCGACACGCTGACCAAGGACGGCACGATCGACAAGTGGCTCACCGGGCTCAACGACTTCTTCATCGGGGCCGGCAAGCTCAAGGGCCAGGTGGACCCGAAGACCTACTACGAGGGCGACCTGTTCACGCAGGCGGCGAGCCAGGGCTGAGCACCGTGAGCCGGCGCAACATCCTCTTCCTCATGACCGACCAGCACCGGGTGGACACGCTCGGGGCCTACGGGAACCCGCAGGGGACGACGCCGGTCCTGGACGGGCTGGCGCGCTCGGGGACGCGGTTCGACCGGTGGTACACACCGACCGCGATCTGCACCCCCTCGCGCGCCAGCCTGCTCACCGGGCAGGCGCCCTTCCGCCACAAGCTGCTGGCGAACCACGAACGCAACGTCGGCTATCTCGAGGACCTCCCCGAGGGGACGTTCACCTACTCACAGGCGCTGCGCGAGGAGGGCTACAACGTCGGCCTGATCGGCAAGTGGCACACCGGGACGGAGAAGGCGCCGGCCGACTACGGCTTCGACGGGCCGGACCTCCCGGGGTGGCACAACCCGGTGGACGCGCCGGACTACCTGGCCTACCTCAAGGAGAACGGGCTCCCGGAGTACGCGATCAGCGACCGGGTGCGCGGCACGCTACCGAACGGTGGGCCGGGCAACCTGCTCGCCGCCCGCCTGCACCAGCCGGTCGAGGCGACGTTCGAGCACTACCTGGCGACGCGGGCGATCGAGCACCTCGAGCGCTACGCCGAGCAGGCCCGTTCCGACGGGACGCCCTTCTTCCTCAAGCTGAGCTTCTTCGGGCCGCACCTGCCCTACATCCTCCCCGACGAGTACTTCGACCTCGTCGACCCCGAGTCGGTCGAGATGCCGCGCTCGGTGATCGAGACGTTCGAGGGCAAGCCCCCGGTGCAGCGCAACTACAGCGCCCACTGGACCTTCGACACCATGCCGATCGAGGCCTCGCGCAAGCTCATCGCCGTCTACCAGGGCTACGTCGCGCTCATCGACCGCGAGGTCGGCCGCGTCCTCGACGCGATGGACCGGCTGGGGCTCACCGACGAGACCGCCGTGTTCTTCACCTGCGACCACGGGGAGTTCACCGGGTCGCACCGCTTGCACGACAAGGGCCCGGCGATGTACGAGGACATCTACCGCACTCCCGGGATCCTCCGGGTCCCCGGCCAGCCGGCCGGGGTTGTGCGCGACGAGTTCGTCAGCCTGCTCGACTGCACCGCCACCATCCTCGAGCTCGCCGGCATCGACCCGGCTCCGGCCGTCGACTCGCGAAGCCTGCTTCCGCTCACTAGCGGGGCGGACGTCGAGTGGGCGGAGGACGTCGTGTGCGAGTTCCACGGCCACCACTTCCCCTATCCCCAGCGGATGCTCCGCAACGACCGCTACAAGCTGGTGGTCAACCCGGACTCCGTGAACGAGCTCTACGACCTGGAGCTCGACCCCGACGAGCTGGTCAACGTCTACGGGCACCCCGAGATGCGGCCGGTCCGAGACGCGATGCTGCAGCGGCTCTACACGCTCCTGCGCGAGCGCGGCGACAACTTCTACCACTGGATGACGTCGATGTACGCCGTGGGCGAGGTCGCGTACGACCCGACCCTGAGCGGCCTCGACGAATCGACCTATCGGAGCCCGACGACGTGAGAACCCCAGCCAAGCCGAGAGCCATGGCGCTGCTCGGCGGCCTCGCCCTGTCCGCCTCCCTCGTGACCGCACCGGGGGCCGCGACCGCAGCCCCCGCGGGGAGGGCGGCACCGCAGGCCCCGCCCGCGACGTACACGAACCCCGTGACCGCCGGGACGGTGGACACGCTCCCCGACCCCACGATGGTCCGCGCGAAGGACGGCGCCTGGTACGCCTACGGCACCACGAACCCGATCTTCTCCAGCAAGGGCGAGACCCGCGAGCACTTCCTGCCGATCCTGCGCTCGACGGACA
This sequence comes from Motilibacter deserti, assembly GCF_011250635.1. GTDB lineage: Bacteria > Actinomycetota > Actinomycetes > Motilibacterales > Motilibacteraceae > Motilibacter_A > Motilibacter_A deserti. The sequence continues at coordinate 159,585 of NZ_JAANNP010000002.1, read as the reverse complement.
TGGTCACCTGGACGTACGCCGGTGACGTGTTCGCCCAGGAGGCGCGCCCGTCGTGGTGGCGCTCCAACACGCGTGCCTGGGCACCGGACATCCGCTATCTGGACGGCCGCTACTACCTGACCTACTCGCTGTCCACGAGCGGCATCGGGCTGGCGACGAGCGACTCCCCCACCGGGCCGTGGACCGACCGCGGCCAGCTCGTGCCCCCCAACAGCGGCTGCCCGAGCAACGCCATCGACCAGGCGCTGTTCACCGACTCCGACGGCACGCACTACCTCTACTGGGGCAGCTACGACACGATCTGCGTGTCGGCTATGAACGCCACCGCCACGGCCTTGAGGGGTCCCGTCACCCAGATCGCGCGCGGGCGGCGCGCCGAGGGCGGCTTCGTCGTCAACCGCGGCGGCTGGTACTACCTGTTCTACTCCGACGGCGGCTGCTGCGACGGCGCTTTCTCGGGCTACACGGTCAAGGTCGGGCGGTCCAAGAGCCCGCGCGGGCCGTTCCTCGCGCCCGACGGGCAGGACCTCATGGACCTGCGCAGCCACGCCGGCATCGTCGCGGCCGCCAACGGCAACACGTTCGTCGGTCCGGGCCACAACGCCATCACGACCGACCTCGCCGGCCAGGACTGGCTGGTCTACCACGGCATCCCCTCGGCCACTCCGGACTTCCCGCCGCTCAACACGGTCGACGGGGTCAAGACGCTGTCGCAGCGCCCGCTCCTCATCGACCGCCTCGACTGGATCGGCGGCTGGCCCGTGCTGCGCGCGGGAGCCGGCCCCTCGGACACACCGCAGGCCGCCCCCGTCACCACCGGCGTGGTGCAGTCCGGCTTCGAGACCGCGTCCCTTGCCGGCTGGCGGCTGCGCGGCGGCAAGGGCGAGAAGTGGTCCGTCACGCAGGTCCCGGACGCGGGCGGCGTGCTGACGCAGACAGGCTCGCCCACGAAGGGGCTGCCGGCACTGCTCACGTCGGACACCCGCGTGAACGGCGACTCCCGCGTCGAGGCCGACCTGCGCATCACCGGTGGCGGCAGCGCGGGCGCGGTCGGGCTCGTCGTCTCCGAGCGCGGCAACGACCGGGTCACCGCGTGGCTCGACCGCGGCCGCAAGGCCCTCCTGGTGAGCGTGAGCGACGGCAAGAAGTCCACGGAGACCAGCGCGCCGCTCCCCGCCGGCTTCGACTACGACGACTGGCACAACGTCGCGGTCGAGGTACGCGGCCACATCCTCACCGCGCAGGTGTCCGAGGACCGGCTGGGCGACCCGCTGGGGACCGTCACCGCGACCGTGCCGGACGCAGGCGTGCGCGGACGCGTCGGTGTCGCCTCGCTCGGCACCACCGTGCAGGCCGACAACCTCAGCGCCGCCGACCTGTACGTCCCGGTGACCGAGCGCGTCGACGACCCGCAGCTCGGGCCGTTGCTGCCGGCGTACTCCGACGACTTCGACGGCACCGGCCGGCCGGAGGCAGGCGACCCGGCGTGGACGTGGGTCCGCGGCGCCGGCGCGGCCAACGCGGTCAAGGCCGACGGCGCGCTCACCTGGCCGACGCAGAACGCGGAGATCTACACGACCAACAACACCGCCTCGGTGCTGACGCGGCCCACGCCTGCGGGCGACTACGTCGTGGAGGCGAAGCTGGCCTTCAACGGGACGCGCGGCAACCAGCAGGCCGGCATCCTGCTCTACGAGAACGACGACCGGTGGTTCAAGCTCGCCCACTCGGTGCTGCCGCTGACGGGCCTGGCCAACACGGTGCTGCACCAGACCGAGTTCGGCAAGGAGGCCGAGCGGCCGACGACGGTCCCCGCGACCGCGGTGTTCAACGGCCCGATGTTCGGCGGCCCGCCCGCGGTGACGACGTGGCTGCGGCTGGCCTACCACTACGACGCGGTCCACAACGAGAACGAGGTGCGCATGGCGACGAGCACCGACGGCTCGTCGTGGACGTGGGGTGGCGTGTGGACGATGCCGAAGAGAGGTGACCTCAAGATCGGCCTCGTGTCCATGAACGCGTCCGGCGCCCTGGCCACGTTCGACTACGTGCACACGTATCCGCTGAAGTAGCGTTCCCGCGTTGTTCAACGACAGCGGCGCCGGAGGATGCCCTCCGGCGCCGCTGTCGTGTCGTGGCCCGTCTCAGCCGACCGTGCCGCCGCCGAAGTCGTCGACCAGGCCGCTCGTCGAGGGGTGGGCCCAGATCCCGATCTGGCCGCCCTTGGGGTTGAAGAAGGCCTTGTCGGCCGCGCTCAGCGTGACGGTCGTGACGAGCGTCGCGTTGCGGTAGACCTGCACGTCGCCAGCGGCCGTCACCCGGGCGCGCAGCACGTCGCCGTCGGCGAACGTGACCGCCTTGCCGGTGTAGACCTTCCAGGATAGCGTCCCCACCCGCAAGGTCGAGACCTCGACCGCCTTCTCCTTCGCGTCGTACGTCACCGAGATCGCCCCGGCGCTCGGGATGCTGCCCGTCTGCGCCTTGAGCAGCACCCCGACCGCATGGCTGCGCGGGTCGACGTCCGTGAGGGTGATCTGCGCTTCCTGCGTCGTGCCGAACGGGGCCCGGTAGACGAGCGGGCCGCCGGCCCGGACGTCGAGCGCGCGCCCGGAGACCCGGTAGAACGCCGTGCCCACAGTGCCGGCCCAGTCCGACCCGACCCAGCCGTTGGCTCGGTCGAAGCCGTCGAGGACGGTGGTCGCGACCGTGAAGGTGCGGGTGACGTCTGCCGCCGGCTCGTAGCTGCCGTTGCCGGGCTGCGAGGCCGTGATCGAGCACTGGCCCGCCCCGACGAGGTGGACCGTCGTCGCGAACACGGTGCACGCGCCGCTTGCGCGGAGCTCGACCGGCAGCCCCGACGAGGCGACGGCCACGACGTTGACGTCCGGGTCACCGGCGCGCTTGTCGCCGAGGGCGTCGAAGCGGATGGCCTGGCGGGCCTTGACCACCGTGTAGGCGCGGGTGGCCGTGCTCGTCCACCCCGCAGCGTCGGTCGCGGTCGCGGTCACGACGTGCTCGCCGACCTCGATGCCGTAGCCGTCCACCACGCAGCCGGCCACACCGCTCGTGGCGTCCCGGGCCTCGCAGGTCGGGGCGTCCGGGACCTGCCCGAACTCCACCGTGCCGGACGGGCCGCCGGCCAGGGCGACGGACGGCGCCGTCAGGTCGACGTCCACGGAGACCTCGGCCGGCTCGGACACGTTGCCGGCCCGGTCCGTGGCGGTCCCGCTCACGACGACCCCCTCGCCCTCCCGGTCCACCGTGACGGCGGCGGGGCAGTCGGCGACGCCGGACAGCTCGTCCGCGCAGCGGAAGGCGACCGTCACCGGCTCGCGGTGCCAGCCCGTGGCTGCGGGCTCGGTCGTCGCGGCACCCGACACCTCGGGCGCCCTGGTGTCGAGGTTGACGACGGCGGTCGCGGTGGACGCGTTGCCCGCGGCGTCCACGGCGGTGCCGGCCACGGCGCGCCCGGCCCCGTCCTCACCGACGAAGACGGGCGCGGGGCACTCGGCGACGCCGGACTCGTCGTCGCCGCAGGTGAACGTCACGTCGACGGGGCTGTTGTTCCACCCCTCGGCGTTCGGGGCGGGTGTGAACGACGCCGCGACGGCCGGCGCGATGCCGTCGATGCGGACGGTGAGCGAGCCCGCGGGCTCGACGTTGCCCGCGACGTCCTCGCTCCAGAAGCGGATCTCGTGCACGCCCGGCTCCCTGACCGTGAAGGCCCCGTCGTAGGACGCCGTCACCCCGTCGACCGAGTAGCGGGTCACCGAGACGCCGGACAGCGCGTCCGTGGCGGCCAGCGCCACCTCGACCGGGCCGGAGTGCCAGCCCGTCGCCAGCGCCGCGGCCACGTCCGCCGTCGTGACAGGGGCGGTGCGGTCGATGCGTACGCCGTCCACGCGCGCCACGGTCGTGTTGCCCGCCCGGTCGGCCACGCTCGCGACGGTCGAGAGCTCGCCCTCGCCGGTGAGAGAGGCAGGCGCCGGGCAGCCGCCGTCGATCCCGGAGAGCGCGTCGTCGCACTCCCAGCGGACGACGACGTCGTCGCGCCACCAGCCGCTCGTGGGCCGCTCACCGGCGGAGCCCGCCAGCGTCGGGGCCGTGAGGTCGACGTCGACGCCCGAGCGGGTGCCGCTCCCCTCGTTGCCCGCCGCGTCGGTGGCGGTGCCCGTAGCGGACTGCCCGCGGCCCTCCCCGAGCGTGACCGGCCCGGCGCACTCGACGACGCCCGAGAGCGCGTCGGCGCAGTCGAAGGACACGGTCACCGGGGTGTTGAACCAGCCCGAGGCGGCGGCGACCGCGTCGACCCACGGCGTCACGGCGGGAGCCGTCCGGTCGATCGACACGACGGCGACGTCGGTCGCGGTGTTGCCGGCCGCGTCACGGGCGGAGCCCGTCACCGTCCGGCCCGCTCCCTCTGCGGTGACGCGCACCGGGGCGGTGCACTCGGCGACGCCGGAGGTGCCGTCGGCGCAGTCGAAGGTCACGGTGACGTCGTCCCGGAGCCACCCGAGGGCGTTCGGCTCGGGGTCGAGCCGGTGGGTGACGACGGGCGCGGTGGAGTCCACGTGGACCCGCACGGTCGCCGGCTCCTCGGCGTTGCCCGCAGCGTCGACACTCCAGAAGCGGAGATCATGGATGCCGTCCTCGTCGATGTCGACGTGGTCACCCTGCTGCGGCTGCCCCTCGTCGAGCTGCCACCAGGTGGCCGCGACACCGGAGAGGTTGTCGGCCGCCGAGAGCTTCACGGCCGCGCCGCGTACCCAGCCCTCGGGCGCGGACGCCGTCGTGACGGGGGCCGTACGGTCGATGGAGACGGCGGGCGACGTGGCCACGGTGACGTTGCCGGCCCGGTCGGAGACCCGCGCGCTCGTCGTGAGCCCGCGGCCCTCGCCGTCGATGACGCCGTCGGCCGGTGCGGCCCCATCGATGCCGGAGAGCGCGTCGGTGGCGGACCAGCTGACGCGCACGTCTTCGCGGTACCAGCCGGACGCGTGAGGCGCGACGGCCAGGCCCGCCGTGAGGGTCGGCGCCGTCGTGTCGATGCTCACGTCACCGCTGCGGACGGCGGCGGTGTTGCCGGCCGCGTCGACGACGCTGCCCAGGGCGTACTGGCCGGCGCCGTCGGTGTCGAAGGTGCGCGGCGCGGGGCAGGACGCGACCCCGGAGACGGCGTCGGCGCACTCCCAGGCGACCGTGACGGGGCCGTTGTTCCAGCCCTGGGCGTTGGCCGCGGGGGCGCGGGAGACGGTCGCCGTCGGCGCGGAGCGGTCGACCCGCACGGCGAAGGCACGCGCCTCCTCGGTGTTGCCGGCGGTGTCGGAGGCGGAGGCGGAGACCGTCGTGAGGCCCTCCTCGGTGACCGTGAGGGTCGCGGTGTCGCCGTCGGCCGAGTCCTCCTCGACCTCCTGCGCCCCCGACGCGGAGTAGGTCAGCGAGCCGACGCCGGTGCCGCCGGTGTTGTCGGTCGCGGTCAGCGTGACGGCCACCGGGGCGTTGTTCCAGCCGGCGGTGTTGGGCTTCGGGGAGAGGGCGGCCGCGGTCACCGGCGCCACGAGGTCGCACGGCGCGCCGGCGCTCGCCACGTCACCGGCCTGCACGTCGGCGACCTGGGCGGCCGTCAGCGGGCCGGGGAAGACGCGGGCCTCGTCGATCCCTCCGGACCAGCCGGGGCCGCCGAGGCGCAGCGGCCCGGCCACGTCGGCGACCGAGGAGTGCGGGCCTGCGGTGGCGGCGGCCGCGACGGGCAGGCCGCCGACGTACAGCTTCACGCGCTCGGGCTCGGTCACAGAGCCGTCGAACGTCACGGCCACCTGCTGCCAGCGCTTCGCGGCGACGACGGCGGAGGTCGAGGTGACGGTCCGGACGTCGGAGCCGTCCGCGCTGACGTCGACGGAGAGCTTGCCGTCCACGACCGCGAGCGCCCAGGCCTGCCGGCCGTCCTCCGACTTGGCGGCGACGACGCGGCGGCCGGTCACGGCCTGCGGGGAGACCCACGCGGAGAACGAGAAGGCGGCGCGGGGCTCGACCGCGGGGTCGTCGGCGATCTCGACCGCGCTGTCCGCGGGGACGTCGAAGGCGCACGCGACCGCACCCGTCGTGAAGCCGACGCCGGCGCCGAGCGACGCCGTCAGGTCCCCGGCGGCGTCGTCCCCGTCGCCCTCGGCCGGCCACCAGCCCGACGGCTGCGGCCCGGAGGCCTCGTTGCGCGCGGCGGCGAGGGTGTGCGCCGTGCCGGCCGCGATCACCCCGGCCTCGCTGAGCCCCTTCACCACGACCGGCGTCTTGCGCGCGGTCGCCGTGCCGTCGCCGAGCTGGCCGTTGCCGTTCGCGCCCCACGCGCGGACCGTGCCGTCCGCGAGCACCGCGAGGGTGTGCGTGTCACCGGCCGCGATGCCGGTCACGCCGGCCAGGCCGGTCACGGACACCGCGGTCCTGCGGGTCGTCGTCGTCCCGTCGCCGAGCTGGCCGCTCTGGTTGCGGCCCCAGGCCCGGACGGTCCCGTCGCTGCGCAGCACCAGCGTGTCCTGGTCGCCGGCGTCGACCGCCACGGCGCCGGTGACGCCGACCGCCTGCACGGGCGTCTTGCGGGTGGTCAGCGTGCCGTCGCCGAGCTGGCCGTACGCGTTGGCCCCCCACGTCCACACCGTGCCGTCGGCGCGCAGCGCCACCGAGGAGGCGATGCCCGCCGCCACGGAGAGGACGTTCGAGATCCCGGTCACGCGCACCGGGCTCTTGCGGGTCGTGACCGTGCCGTCGCCCAGCTGGCCGGAGGCGTTCGCCCCCCAGGCCCAGACCGTGCCGTCGGTCTTGACCGCGAGCGTGAAGGTGTCTCCCGCCGCGATGGCCCGCACGTCCGTGAGGCCCGGCACCCTGACCGGCGTCCTGCGGTTGGTCAGCGTGCCGTCGCCGAGCTGGCCGGCGGTGTTGCGCCCCCACGCCCAGACGGTGCCGTCTGCGCGCAGCGCGACACTGGCGTACGCGCCGGCGGCGACCGCCACCACGTCGGTCAGCGTCCCCACCCGGACCGGGGTCTTGCGGGTGGTGACGGTCCCGTCGCCGAGCTGCCCGTACGCGTTGCTGCCCCAGGCGAGGACGGTCCCGTCCTCGGCCACGGCGAGGCTGTGCCGGTCGCCGGCGGCGAGGCCCGCGGCCCGGCCGCCGAGCCGCGCGGTGACCGGCGTCTTGCGCGCCGTGGTGGTGCCGTCGCCGAGCTGGGCGTACGCGTTCTGGCCCCACGCCGACGCGCCGACGGCCGTCGCGGCCTCGGCCGGCGGGGCGACGGGCGTCATGGCGGCGGCCAGCAGGGCCACCACCGTGGCCGTCCCGGCCCAGGCCACGCCCCGTGCCGTGCGAGCAGTCATTGTGCAACGCCTCCTGCGCTTCGCGGCAGGCGTCCGTGCGCTGCCGTCGTCAGCGGGAGAAACGGCTGCGCAGCAGGCAGTTCAGAGGGCCGCCCGGGTGATCCCGACAGGGCTCGGGCGAAGGTCCCGACGGGGCCGTGGGACGAAGGTCCCGGCCCGGCGAGCCCCGGACCCCGACGTCCCCCGGCGACCGCGCCGGCGCGCCCGGGGAGCACGAGGCCGTAGACTCCGCGCCGCTGTGCGGGAGCTCGGGACGACCGGGCTGAGAGGGCGGCTACGAAGCGCTGCCGACCGCTGGAACCTGTCCGGGTAATGCCGGCGTAGGGAGCATCGCGTGAGCATTCCTGCTCGTGCCCCGGCCGACGTCGTCGTCGCCGGCGGCGGGCTCGTGGGGCTGGCGGTCGCCTGGCGCGCCGCGCAGCACGGGCTGCGGGTCACGGTCGTCGACGACGCCCCCGGCAGCGGCGCGTCCCACGCCGCCGCGGGGATGCTCGCGCCGGTCGCAGAGGCCGCGTACGGCGAGGAGTCGCTGCTCGAGCTCGCGCACGCATCCCTTGCTCGCTACCCGTCGTTCGTCGCGGAGGTCGAGCGGGCCAGCGGGCTGTCGGTGGGGCTGCGGACGGCGGGCACGCTCCTCGTCGGGTTCGACGAGGACGACCTGCGGGCGCTGTTCGCCCTGCACGACTTCCACCGCGAGCTCGGGCTCGCCGCGGACCGCCTGACCGCGAGCGCCTGCCGACGACGCGAGCCCGCGCTCACCCCGCGGCTCCGCGGCGGTGTGCTCGTCCGCGACGACCATTCCGTGGACCCGCGCGCCCTGTCCGCGGCGCTGCTCACGGCGTGCCGGAGCGCAGGGGTCGAGCTGCTGCCGTCCCGGGTCGAAGGCCTCGTCGTGGAGGACGGCCGGGCCATGGGCGTACGCCTGTGTGACGGCGACCTGCGCGCGCCCGCCGTAGTGCTCGCCCTCGGCGCCTGGAGCGGGCGGCTGCCGGGCCTGCCGCCCGGCACGGTGCCGGTCCGCCCGGTGAAGGGGCAGATCCTGCGGCTGCGCGGTGAGCCGCTGCTGTCCGGCACCGTGCGCGGGATGGTCCACGGGAGAGCGGCCTACCTGGTGCCGCAGGCGGACGGGCGCCTGGTCGTGGGGGCGACGACGGACGAGCTGGGCTTCGACGGGCGAGTGACGGCCGGCGCCGTGCACGACCTGCTCCACGACGCCGCCGAGATCGTGCCCGGCGTCTCCGAGCTCGAGCTCGTCGAGACGCTGGCCCGCTGGCGACCAGGCACGCCCGACAACGCCCCGCTACTCGGGGCGTCGGCGCTGCCGGGGCTGGTCCTCGCCACCGGCCACCACCGCAACGGCGTGCTGCTGGCACCGGTCACCGCCGACCTCGTCGCCGAGCTCCTGGCGACGGGCCAGGCATCACCGCTGCTGCAGCGGTTCTCGCCCCAGAGGTTCCAGTCGATCGACGCGCAACGGGAGGTCACGGCACCGTGATCGTGCAAGTGAACGGGAAGCAGGCTTCCGTGGACGACGCCGCGACGGTCGGGCACGTCGTGCAGCTGTCCGCGCCGGGGGCACGCCGGGCGGCGGTGGCCCTGAACGGCGAGGTCGTGCCGCGGACGGCGTGGGACACCACCGTCCTCGGCGCCGGCGACGCGCTCGAGGTGCTCGTGCCGGTGGCGGGTGGCTGAGATGACGGTCGAGAGCATGCCCGCGCCGCGGGCGGAGGAGACGGCGGACCGGCTCGAGCTGGCCGGGGCGAGCTTCGGGTCACGGCTGTTGCTGGGGACGGGCGGCGTACCGAGCCTGGAGGTGCTCGACCGGGCGCTCGCCGCGTCGGGCAGCGAGATCGTCACGGTCGCCCTGCGCCGGGTCAGCCCGGGGGACGGCGGGACGCTGCTCGAAGTGGTCGAGCGCGCGGGGGTGCGCCTGCTGCCCAACACCGCCGGCTGCATGACGGCCCGCGAGGCGGTGCTCACCGCCAAGCTCGCGCGCGAGGCCTTCGAGACCGACTGGGTGAAGCTCGAGGTCATCGGCGACGAGCGGACCCTGCTCCCTGACCCGGTGGAGCTCCTGGAGGCAGCCGAGCAGCTGGTCATGGACGGCTTCCGCGTCCTCGCCTACACCAGCGACGACCCGATCGTCGCGCGCCGGCTCGCCGACGTCGGCTGCGCCGCGGTCATGCCGCTCGGCTCGCCCATCGGCTCGGGCCTCGGCATCCGCAACCCGCACAACATCGCGCTGATCCGCGAGTCCGTCACCGTCCCGGTGGTCCTCGACGCGGGCATCGGCACGGCGTCGGACGCGGCCCTGGCGATGGAGCTCGGCTGTGACGCGGTGCTGCTCGCCTCGGCAGTGACCCGGGCGCGCGACCCCGAGGCCATGGCACTGGCGATGCGGTACGCCGTCGAGGGTGGCCGGCTCGCCTTCCGCGCGGGGCGCATCCCCCGGCGGTGGCACGCCGAGGCCTCCACACCCATGGCGGGGCTGGCGCAGCTGTGACCCTGCCGCGGCTGCTCGTGCTGACCGACCGGAGGCAGTGCCAGCGGCCCCTGGTCGACACCGTGGCCGCCGCTGTGCAGGGCGGCGCGCGCGGGGTCGTGCTGCGGGAGAAGGACCTCCCGCTCGACGAGCGGCTGCGGCTCGCCGAGCGGCTGCGCGCCGTGCTCGACCCGGTCGAGGGGCTGCTCGTCCTCGCGGGGGCGGTGCCCGGCGCGGCCGCCGTCCACCTCGCGGCGGCGGACCGGCTGCCGGACGAGCGGCCGGCCCTCGTGGGCCGCTCGTGCCACGACGTGGCTCAGGTGCTGGCGGCGAGCGAGGAGGGCTGCGACTACGTCACGGTCTCGCCGGTCTTCCTGACCGCGTCGAAGCCGGGCTACGGGCCGGCGCTCGGGCTCGACGGCCTGGCCGGTCTCGTCCGCGCCGCCCCGGGGCTGCCGCTGGTGGCGCTGGGCGGCATCGACCCGCACACCGCCGCCGCGTGCCGCGCCGCCGGTGCCGCAGCCGTCGCGGTGATGGGTGCGGTCATGCGCGCCGAGCACCCCGACCGGGAGGTCGCCCGGCTGATCGCGGCGCTGGACGGCGACTGCGGCCCGGTGCGGGAAGGCGACTGCGGCCCGCTGCCGGGCGGCAGCCGAAGGCCGGTCGCAAGGGGGGATGACGGGGGCCGCCCGGGAACGACGAAGGCCCAGGTCGAAGACCTGGGCCTGGCCGCCGGATCGCTCCGGTCTTGTAGCGGGGGCAGGATTTGAACCTGCGACCTCTGGGTTATGAGCCCAGCGAGCTACCGAGCTGCTCCACCCCGCGTCGGTGTTCACAGCATACCTAATGCGGGAGCGAGCGGTCGCACCACATCGGTCCGACGCCCGCCGTACGCGACAGCCCTAGCGACCGAAAGCCGCAGCCGAAGTGCCGATCGCCGATCTGCGGATCACCAATCCGCAGGACGCCCTCGCGCCCACAGCACGCCGGCCTGACGCCGAGAGCTCACGCGTCCAGGGCCGGAAACGCCGCAGGCCCTGCCAGAAGGCAGGGCCTGCGGATCTTGTAGCGGGGGCAGGATTTGAACCTGCGACCTCTGGGTTATGAGCCCAGCGAGCTACCGAGCTGCTCCACCCCGCGTCGGCTCTGCCAGCATACGTGCCCGTGGCCGGCAGGCCAAATCCCGGTGTCTAGCGCGACTCCGCCGTGCTCGCCGGGCTCGGCGGCGCCTCCGCCGACGCTTCAGCCGACGCCCCTGCAGAGGGCGAGGCCGACGGGGCAGCCGACCCGCCGCCGTTCGAGGCCGCAGTCGCCCGGTCGAGCGCGTCCTTCAGGCGCTGCTGCGCCTCGCCGTACGCCGTGAAGTCGCCGCGCTGCAGCGCCTGCTGACCGTCCTGGTAGGCCTCCTGCGCGTCGACCAGCGCCTCCTCGAGGGTCGTGCCCCCGGTCCCACCGGTCGTCGGCGGCGACGGGGACGCGCCCGGGTCCGGGGCGGCCCCGTCCTCCGGCGGCGTGGTCGTGGGCGGGCTGGCCGCCCCGCTCCCCCGCCGCAGCCGCTCCAGCTCGGCCAGCGCGTCGTCGAGCGTGCTCGCGTAGACGTTGCGGGTGCCGTCCGAGGCCAGGACGATCTGCAGCAGCGGGTAGGTCGTCCCGGTGCTCGCCCGGACGTACACCGGCTCCACGTAGACGAAGCCGGCGGAGTCCCCGGAGCCGACGGGCAGCGTGAGCAGGTTGCCGTACTCGACCCTCGAGGACCCGCCACGGCCCTGCAGCAGCGTGATGCGCTCGGCGATCTGCTGGTTCGAGGTCAGCGCGTTCTGCGCCAGCTGCGGGCCGTTGATCTGCCCCGACGTCGACGGCACCGCGAGGACGCGGATCTTGCCGAACTCGTCGGAGTTCGGGTCGCTGTTGACCGTCATGAAGGCCGTGAGGTTGTCGCGCCGGCCGATCGGGACGAAGGTCGTCGTCAGCGAGAACGCCTCGCTCGGCATGTCGCCGGTCTGCAGGGTCAGGTAGTAGGGCGGCTGCACCTCGTCGTCGACGTTGCGCGTCGGGTCTTGCGGGATGCGCCAGAAGTCCGTGCTGCTGAAGAACGTCCGCGGGTCGTCCACGTGGTAGCGCGAGTAGAGCTCGCGCTGCACCTTGAACAGGTCCTCGGGGTAGCGGATGTGGTCGAGCAGCCCCTCGACGCCATCGATGGCGGACCGGTCCTCGACCGTGCCGGGGAAGGCGCTGCGCCAGGCCTTGAGGACGGGGTCCTGCTCGTCCCAGGCGTAGAGCTTGACCTCGCCGGTGTAGGCGTCGACCGTCGCCTTGACCGAGTTGCGGATGTAGTTGACGCGCTGGTCGCTCTGCCGCGCCACCACGGTCGCGTCGGTCGCGTTGAGCACGTCGGCCGTGGCGCTGCCGAGCTCGGTGCGCGTCGAGTACGGGTAGGAGTTCGACGTCGTGTAGCCGTCGAGGATCCAGAGGATCTTGCCGTCGACGATCGCCGGGTAGGGGTTGCCGTCCACCGTCAGCCACGGCGCGACCTTCTCGACCCGCTCGCGCGGCTCGCGGTCGTACAGGATCCGCGACTGGGCGTTGACGCGGTTGGACAGCAGCAGGTTGGTGTCGCGGTACTTCAGCGCGTACATCGTGCGGTTCAGGAACGAGCCGATGCTGACGCCGCCGTCCCCGGTGTAGGTGTTGCGCGACCGGTCGTCCTCGGGGTTGTCCACCTCGTACGGCGCGCTTCCCTCGGGCGCCCCGACCACGGAGTACGTCGGCGACTTCTCCCCGAAGTAGACCCGCGGCTCGTAGTCCTCCAGCGTGCCCGAGCGCAGGAAGCTCGGCTCGCCGTTGGAGGTCGGGGTGTCGCTCGGCGCGGCCACGAAGCCGTAGCCGTGGGTGTAGACGGTGCGCTCGTTGGTCCAGTTGCGCTGCCCGGCGTCGAGCTTGGACGTGTCGATCTCGCGGACCGCCACGACCGTCTCGACCTGCTCGCCGTCGATGTCGTAGCGGTCGACGTCGAGCGGGCTGGCGAACTCGTACCACGCCTTGTCCTGCTCGCGGGCGGTGAACGTGTCGGACACGACGAGCGGGTCGATGAGCCGGATGTTGTCGACCGTCGGGGAGCTCTCTGGGACCGCCGCCCCCGCTTGCGCGTTGAAGGACCGCCGGTCGACGTCCCCGATCTGGTAGGCCTCGCGCGTCGAGGCGATGTTGCGCTTGATCTGCGCCGCCTCGCGGTCCGCCTCGCTCGGCTTGACCCGGAACTGCTGGAACAGCGCGGGCACGAGGCCGCCGATGAGGACCGCGGCGATGACCAGCGTGCCGACCCCGAGGCCGGGGAGCACCCAGGTGCGGCGGGCGATGTTGGCGAAGCAGAGGACGGCGCAGATCACCGCGACCCAGGCGAGGATCGTCTTCGCCGGCAGCAGCGCGTTGATGTCCGTGTAGGTCATGCCGGTGAGGTCCGCGCGGCCGACCCGCGCGTCGCGGGTCTCGAGCGAGTAGCGGTCGAGGAAGTACGCCACCGCCTTCAGCAGCACGAACACGCCGAGCAGCACGCTGAGGTGGATCCGCGCACCGGTCGTCGTGCGGTCCCCGACCCCCTGCAGCCGGATCGCGCCGTAGAGGTAGAGCACGGCGACGGTGACGAGCAGGCTGAGGACCGTCACGGCGAAGCCGAACCCGACGAGGAACCGGTACCACGGCAGGTCGAAGGTGAAGAACGACACGTCCATGCCGAACTGCGGGTCCTGCGTGCCGAAGGACCCGCCGTAGCGCCAGAGCATGAACGTCTTCCACTCGCCCGCCGCCGAGCCGCCCGCGAGCAGGCCGAGCAGGACCGCCAGCCCGATCACGAGGATCTTGCGGAAGGGCTCGATGCCCATCCGGTAGCGGTCGAGGCTCTGCTGCTCCTGCGACGTCGCGATGTAGGGCGGGCGCGAGCGGTGCGCCAGCACCGCGTTGAGCAGCACGGCCCCCGCGGTGAGCAGGCCGAAGACGAGGAAGAGCGCGATGCTCGTGCCCAGCCGACGGTTGAAGACGCCCGAGGCGTCGACGGAGCGGAACCACAGCAGCTCCGTGTAGTACGCCGTGAACACGGCGAACGCGAGCGCCAGCGCGACGAGGATGGCCAGCGTTGGCAGCAGCACCCGCCCCCGGCGTCGCGACAGGGGAAGTCGGGGCGCACGCCCCGGGTCACGCGGCATCGAGAAGCTCACGAAGACAGCACCTAGGTTGCGGGGTCGGGGTCACGCCGGGCGTCTGGCGGCACGGCGCCCGTTCCGGCTCAACTTACGCCAGGGACGCCCGAGTTCCCGCGCCAGCGCGGCCACCCCGGGTGCAGGGCCCCGCGGTGCCACGATGGCGGGATGACCGAGAGCCCCGCCCCTTCCCTCCCCCCGCCCCCGTCACCGCTCGAGGCGGTCGTGGCCGAGGTGGAGCGGCACGCCGCCGCCGCCGGGTGGGACCGGCCGCCCCGGCTGTACGCCCTCGTCCCTACCGCGGAGCTGCTCGCCCGCGAGCCGGCGCTGGCCGCGGCGCTCGGCGAGGAGCCCGAGCCCGGGTCGCTCACCCCGGTCGAGCAGGACGAGCTGCCCCGCCACGCCACGATCGAGGAGCTGCTCGGCGGCATCGCCTGGCCGGACGACGTGCTGGGCACCGCGCTGGTGGTCGAGCGGCTCGTGCTGCCGCCGGAGGCCGAGGAGGGCATGCCCGCCGACGAGCAGGAGGCGCTCGAGTGGCTCGCGGCCCACCCGCAACGGCAGGAGGTACGCGTCGCCGTCGGCGTCCTGCGCGGCGGCGAGCGCTCGTGCGCCCTGCGCATGCGGTCCCATGACGACGACCTCGCCGTGCTGCGCGGCCCGGACCTGCTCCCAGGGCTGGCCGACGCGCTGGCGGCCACGCTCGCCGACTGACGCCCTGGCCGCCGGGCTTCGCAGGCAGCGTCAGCGAGGGCAGCGCGGGCGAGCGACGGGCGCGGCGAACGGCGAGGTCAGGCGCAGGAGGGCAGGGCCGCGACCTTCGCCGCGTCCCCCTCGCGCAGCGTGTCCAGCGCGGTCACGGCCTCCTCCAGAGAGGCGACCTTGACCACGCGGAGCCCGTCGGGCACCGCTCCGCGGGTGTCGGCGCAGTTGGCGGCCGGTGCGAGGAAGACCGTGGCGCCGGCGCGCCTCGCGCCCACCAGCTTCTGCTGGATGCCGCCGATCGGGCCGACCTCCCCCTGCTCGCTGATCGTGCCGGTGCCGGCGACGAAGGCGCCGCCGGTGAGCTCCCCCGGCGTCAGCTTGTCGATCAGCCCGAGGGCGAACATCATGCCGGCGCTCGGCCCGCCCACGTCCTCGAGCTTGATGTCGACCTTCAACGGGGCACGGACCCGCGCCGAGGGGGTGACGCCGATCATCGCCCGGCCGCCTCCCCCGTCGACGGTCTTCAGCGTCAGCCGCAGCCGCTCGCCGCCGCGCTCGACGGTCACGACGACCGTGTCGCCGGGCTCGTGCGCGGAGATCGCCGCGCGCACGGCCTCCGGGTCGGCCACCGCCTCGCCGTCCACCGCGACGATCACGTCGCCGGCGCGTACGACCCCCTCGGCCGGGGCGTCCTTGAGCACGGCCTGCACGACGACGTCCATCGGGATCTCGAGGTAGTGCAGCGCGGCCGTCGTCGCGTTGCTCTGCGAGGCCGCCATCTCCTCGGCGTTGAGCTGGCGGGCCTGCTCGCGCGTCTGGCCCTCCGGGTAGACGCTCTCGCGCGGCACCACGGCGTCGGCGGAGTCCAGCCACCCGCGCACCGCGTCGAACAGGTCCATCCGCGCGCCGGGGCCACCGCGTACGGAGACCGTGAGCAGCTGCAGATGACCGGACGTGGGATAGGTCTTGCGCCCGGAGACGCTGATGACCTCGCCCTGCCCCTCGACCGAGCCCAGCGTGTTGCTCGTCGGCCCGGGCATCAGGACCACGTAGGGGACGGGCAGCAGCGCCGCGATGGCGGTCAGCAGCACCACGACGGCCGCCGCGAAGGTGAGGGTGGAGGCGCGCCGGCCCATGCCGAGCAGGCCCTGCCGGTCGGAGGCCGGCGGCTGCGCGGCGCCATCGTCGGGAGCCGCCGCAGGCACGGGCGCGGCGTACGCGCCCGTCGGGGCGGCGCCGCCTCCGGCCGGGGATGCTGCCCCGGGCTCGTGCGGCTGGTGCTCCGGCGTCATCGGCGCGCGCCCGGATCGGGGTCGTCGTCCGTGCTCGCGGGCTCCTCCACGCGCCCGCTGCGCGCGGCGGAGTCCAGCGCCGCCGTGAAGCGGCGGTAGCCCTCGACCGTCTCGTGCGTGTCGGCCGGCGGTCGTGTGCGGCCCGCCCACGCGACCCACGCGATCGCGAGCACCACCGCGACCACCGGGATCGCCAGCCAGGCGAGCTGGTCCACGTTCGCAACTCTCCTGAGCGTTCGGGCCGTGCGCTTCGGGACGGCGACGGTCCGCTGCCCCGTGTCCGTCCAGGGTAACGACGGCAGCCGACGAGGCCGTTCCAGCGCGAAAGGCCCGTCCGGGCTCAGGGCGAGCCCACCCACTCCTCCCCGCCGTCGGCGAAGAGCTGGTGCTTCCAGATCGGGGCGCGCGCCTTGAGCTCGTCGATCAGCCGCGCGCACGCGGCGAAGGCCTGCTGCCGGTGGGCTGCTGCGACGGCGGCCACGACGGCAAGGTCGCCCAGCGCCAGGTCGCCCTCCCGGTGCACTACGGCCACCGCGCGCACGCCGGGCACCGCCGCGGCCTCGGCCGCCACCTCCTGCAGCGCCTGCGCGGCGCTCGGATGCGCGGAGTAGCCGAGCCCCGTCACCGCGCGGCCGCCGTCGGAGTCGCGGACGGCCCCGACGAACGTGACGATGCCGCCCGCGCCGTCGTGCCGCACCGCGTCCATCACCTCGTCCACCGAGAGCGGCGTGTCGCGCACGGCGACGAGGCGTACCTCCCCGCTCGGCTCCTGTCGCTGCTCGGGCGTCGTCATCAGCGCCTCCTCCGGCGGGCCCGGCGGACGAGCGCGGCGGTGCCGACCACCGCGACGGCGGCGCCCGCGGCGCCGAGCGTCGCGTCGCGGCGGCCCGCGCGCCGCCCGGCCGTGGTCGAAGCCTGCTCGAGCAGTTGCCCCAGGGCGGTCTCGTTGTCGTACGCCGGCCGCCACCCGGCCGCCAGCAGCCGGGTCGACGGAACGACCCAGGGGTGCACGACGTAGGCCAGGTCGGCCGCCGACTCGTGCACCACGCCGAAGCGGTGCAGCCGCTCGGCCGTGCCGAACGCCAGGGTCGCGGGGAGCTCGATGCGGCGGAGCCCGGACAGCTGCTCCACCCGCTCCTGCTCCAGCCAGCCCTCGCACCCCACCGTCACCGCGCCCTCGACGCGGCCGAGGGCGGCGAGCACGAGGGCGGAGGCGAGGTCGTCGACGTGGCAGAACTGCCAGCGCGGCCGGGTGCCGCGTACGACCAGCAGCCGTGGCGCCTCGAAGTGCCGGGTCAGCGCGCTCTCCACGCCCGGCCCGACCAGCGGGGCGGGGCGCACGACCGTGACCTCGAGCGACGGGCGGGCCGCGCGCGAGCGGTCCGCGAGCGCCTCCACCTCGAGCAGGTCGCCGACCACCGCCGAGTCGGGCAGGGCACGCAGCGGCGCGTCCTCGTCCAGCGGCACCGGGTTGTCGGGGAGCGCGCCGTAGACCATCGCGGACGTCACGAGCACCACGCGGCGTACGCCCGACGCCGCG
The DNA here is from genome assembly GCF_011250635.1 of Motilibacter deserti. Lineage (GTDB taxonomy): Bacteria > Actinomycetota > Actinomycetes > Motilibacterales > Motilibacteraceae > Motilibacter_A > Motilibacter_A deserti. Next base: position 142,006 of record NZ_JAANNP010000002.1, on the reverse strand, counting down.
GCGGCGGTGAGGACCGCGGCGGCCGCCCGGGCGTAGTCGTGCGGCGCGTGCGGGCCGTCGAGCCCGGCCTCGTCGTCCCCGGCGACGGCGGGCTCGGGCTGCAGCGCGACGAGCACGTCAACCCCGGCGAGCGCGTCGACGAGCGATGGGCTGCGCACGTCCACGAGGCGGCTGGTGGCCCCGTGAAGCCCCGGCTGGTCGCCGGTCCGGTCGTCGAGCGCCACCACCTGCGCGACGTCGGGGTGGGCGACGAGCAGCCCCGCGACCTGCCGTCCGACCCCGGCCGCGGCGCCGGTGACCGCCACGGTCGGCCCGCGCCCGCTGCGCCCTGGGCGAACCCCGCTCGCGGCGCTCACGTCAGCCCTTCGCGAGGGCGCGCCTCGTCCGGCCCCGCGGATACGGTGGGACCCATGAGCAAGGCCGCGGCGTTCATCGCCCACATCCTGCCAAGCGACCGGCCCGACGTCGTCGCCCCGGGCGCGCGATGAGCGGCGTCCCGTTCGGCTTCGGCCCGCCCGGACGCTCCGGCGGGCCAGGCGGCGGCGGCCAGGGAGGCGGGGGCGAGGGCGGCAACGACCCCGCGCCGCGCTCCCCGGACCCCTCGGACCCCTTCGGGCTGCTCGGCGCCATGGGCGACCCGGCCTCGATGGGGGCGGCACTGCAGCGCCTCGGCCAGCTGCTGTCGTGGACGGGCGGCCCCGTCAACTGGGACCTCGCCCGGGACGTGGCCCGAGCAGGGATCGCCGGCAAGGACAGGTCGGTGGGCGGTGCGGAGCGCGAGCAGGTGGAGCAGGCGCTGCGCCTGGCCGACCTGTGGCTCGACCCGGCGACCACCTTGCCCGCCGCCGGCGCCCGCGCGCAGGCGTGGAGCCGGGCCGAGTGGGTGGAGCACACCCTGCCCAGCTGGAAGGGCCTCGTCGAGCCGGTCGCCGCTCGGGTGGTCGCGGCCATGGGCGAGACCCTCGCCGAGCAGGCCCAGCGCGGCTTCGGCGACCTGGCCGGCGCCGGCGGCATGAGCCCCGAGGCACTCGGCGCCCAGCTGACCGGGCCGCTCTCCGGCATGGTCCGCGCGATGGGGGCGTCGATGTTCGGCGCCCAGGTGGGCCAGGGCCTGGCCGCGCTCGCCGGGGAGGTCGTGGGCTCGACGGACGTCGGCGTGCCCCTCCTCGACGGCCGCGCCGCGCTGCTGCCGGCCGGTGTCGCCGCGTTCGCCGAGGGCCTCGAGGTCCCGGAGGAGGAGGTACGCCTCTACCTCGCGCTGCGCGAGGCCGCCCACCAGCGGCTGTTCGCCCACGTCCCGTGGCTGCGCGCCCGGCTCTTCGGCGAGGTCGAGGCCTACGCCTCCGGCATCACGATCGACACCGGCCGTATCGAGGAGGCGGTGGCCCAGCTCGACCCCTCCGACCCGTCCGCCCTGCAGGAGGCGCTGGGCTCCGGGCTCTTCGACGTCGAGCCCTCCCCTGCGCAGGCTGCGGCGCTCGCCCGGCTCGAGACCCTGCTCGCCCTGGTCGAGGGGTGGGTCGACGAGGTGGTCGCCGCGGCCGCCGAGCCGGCCCTCAAGCACGCCGCGGCGCTGCGGGAGGCCGTGCGCCGCCGCCGGGCCACCGGCGGCCCGGCCGAGCAGACCTTCGCCAGCCTGGTGGGCCTGGAGCTGCGCCCACGCCGGCTGCGCGAGGCCGCTGCCCTCTGGAAGGCGGTCGCTGACGTGCGCGGCATCGAGGGCAGGGACGCGGTCTGGGGGCACCCGGACCTGCTGCCCGGCTCCGACGACCTCGACTCCCCCGCCGCCTTCGCCGCGGCTTCCGACGACGCGGCGTTCGACCTGTCCGGCCTGCTCGCGGACGAGCCGGGACCGGTTCCCGGAGCGGCCGCCGAGGAGGAGGGCCCGACCGGGGGCCGGGACCAGGGCGCCGGCGGAGGCACGGCCGAGGGCCCGGACCAGGGCACCGGCGGAAGCGCGCCCGGCACTGGCCCCGACGACCGCCCTCTGCCCCCCGCGCCGTCCGGCCCGTGACCCTGCACGCTGACGCCGTCGCGGTCCTGTCCGGGTGGGAGCCGCCCGACGCCGGCCAGGACGCCCTGCGCCGGGCCTACCTGGACCACCTCGCGGCGTACCCGGACGGCATGGCGCGCGCCTGCCTGCCGGGCCATCTGACGGCCAGCGCGCTCGTCGTCGACCCCGTCGGCGGGCGGGTGCTGCTCACGCTGCACCGCAAGCTCGGCCGGTGGCTGCAGCTCGGTGGCCACTGCGAGCCCGGCGACCCGACGCTGCACGCCGCGGCCCTGCGCGAGGCGACCGAGGAGTCCGGCATCCCCGGGCTCGCGCTGCGGCCGGCGCCGGTGCGGCTCGACCGCCATCTCGTGCCGTGCGCCGGGCCGGGCAGCGCGGTCGCCCACCTCGACGTGCAGTACGTCGCCATCGCGTCGCCGGACGCCGTCGAGCAGGTCAGCGAGGAGTCCCTCGAGCTGCGGTGGTTCCCGACCGACAGCCTTCCCCCGGGGACGGACGCCTCCGTCGTCGCCCTCGTCGCGGCTGCGGGGCGGGCCCTCGCCGAGCCGGTCGGGCAGGGCCGGGACTAGTACGCAGGGTGGGCCGTCGTCCAGGACGGCCCCTGCGCGCCCACGGTGCCGCTCTCGCCCCCCTCGTCACCCTCACCGCCGCAGGCGACTGCTGCGCCCCGGCCGGCCGCCCCGCCCGGCGCGGTGTCGTCGCCGTCCGCCGCCCGGCGGCCGTTCGGGATGTCCGGCACCCCCCGGCTCGCCTCCACCCCCTCGAGGAACCCACGCGCTCGCTCGGTGCGCGGGTAGGCCTCGAGCAGCGCCCAGAAGGCGGGCCCGTGGTCGGGCTCGATCAGATGGGCGAGCTCGTGCAGCAGCACGTAGTCGAGCACCCAGCCCGGCATGCCCTGCAGCCGCCTGCTCAGCCGGATGGAGGCGTCCGCGGGCGTGCACGAGCCCCAGCGGCTGCCCTGGTTGTCCACCCAGCGCACCGTGGCGGGGACGGCGCGGCCGTGCAGGTAGCGCCGCGACAGCTCCCCGGCCCGGTCGAGCAGGCCGTCGTCGCTCGGGCGGCGGCGCCGCTCCTGCAGCTCGAGCCGCTCCAGCATCGTGGTGACCCAGTGGCGCTCCTGCTCCGCGGCGAGCCCCGCGGGCAGCAGCACGACCACGGTGTCCCCGTCGCGGTAGGCCGAGACGGTGCGCCGCCGGCGGGCGCTGCGCCGCACGTCGACGAGGCTGCCGTCCGGCGCTCTGCGGATGCCTGCGGAGCGCTCGGCGGCCTGGTCGCCGCCCTCCGGCAGCGCCCGAGGTCCCTCCATGTTCGGACGCTACCCCGGATCTCCACCTGGATGGGGCAGAACGCTCAAGCGAGCCGCTCTCCACAGGCAGGGGACGCAGTCGATGCAGGTCACGGCGGTGTACGTGGAGGTATCCCCAGGCGCGTCCACAGGTTGCGCCCACGTCGTCCCCAGGGCCGTGCACATGGCGCGGGCGCCGTGTCCACGCCCGGTCCGCAGGCCGGGGACCGGTGCGCCTGCCGGCCGCTGACGTCCCCTTGCCCGGCTCTCGGCCGGCCCTCGACAACCCATGACGGGTCCCGGGCCGGCCTCCCGTTCGATCCGGGCCGACCCTCCGACCGACCCCGGTCCCGCCCTTCGAGCCGCCCCGGACCGGCCTCCCGCCGGTCCCCGACCGGTTCTGGCGCACGCCCACGGCACGCCCGCTCGCGGTGGGCCTCCACGGCGTAGGCCGCCGCCTGGCATAGGCTCACCGCTCGGAGCCCCCGCCGGGCGTCGAGGCCCCGGGGAGACCCTCCCCCTGGCCCAGCCCGGCTCCCCCGACGACAAGGAGATCCTCGTGGCCGAGAGCTACAGCGGCGAGGCGTACTGCGTGAAGTGCAAGGAGAAGCGGGAGTTCACCGGCGAGGTCAAGGTGAGCGACTCCGGCCGTCGTATGGCGCAGGGCATCTGCCCGGTCTGCGGCACCAAGCTCAACCGCATCCTCGGCAAGGCCTGACGGCACGCAGCGCCCGATCCACCGCGACGCGGGGCCTCTCCCATCCGGGAGCGGCCCCGTTCCGCTTTTCCGGGGCCTGCCCTGTGGACGAGCGGGCGCCGGAGAGCCTCGGTGGAGCCCGCCCTGTGGACGACGCGGCCACCGGGCGGGACGGCTCGGGGAGGCTGCAGCCGTCCGCACCGCCCGCTCCCGCCGGAGGCCCCATGCGCCCAGCACTCAAGCCAGCGCTCCGCCGCCTGTGGCGCGACCCGGCGACCGTCCAGCTCGGGCTCGACGCCGATCGCGCGGTCGTGGTCGGCGGGCTGGCGCCCGGCGCGGCCCGGCTGCTGCAGTCGCTGGACGGGAGCAGGGAGGCCGGAGAGCTGCTGCAGGGCGCCCCGTCCTACGGGGTGGACGCGACCACGGCACGCGTGCTGCTCGACCTGCTCGCCGACAGCGGCGTCGTGGAGGACGCGGCCGCAGACCGACGGGTGCTCCGCGAGCTGGCGCCGGTGGTCCGCGAGCGGCTCCTGCCGGACCTGTCGGCGCTGTCGCTCAGCCAGGGGGCGACCGACGGCGGCGCCGCGGCGCTGCGCGCACGGCTCTCGCGGCGGGTGCGGGTCCACGGCGCCGGCCGCGTCGGGGCGACGGTGGCCGCGCTGCTCGCCGCAGCCGGGGTCGGCACGGTCGAGGTCGAGGACTCCGGGACCGTGCGCCCCGGCGACCTCAGCCCGGGCGGCCACGCGCCCGACGGGCTGGGAGCTCCGCGCGGGGCGGCCGCGGAGCGCGCCGCGACCCGCTGGTCGGCCCGACCTGCGGACCAGGCCCGGGACACGCCGAGCGAAAGCCCACGCTGGGCCGGCGGTGGTGGCCGGCCCGTCGCTGCCGACCACCCGGACGACGCTTCCCGGGCCGACGCCGCCCGCACCTCCCCGCACGGCGGGCAGCCGGCGGAGGGGGCCCTCGCGGGCCGTCCCGCGGGCGCCCGTGCCGGGGGACCCGGCGTGCGGGCGGCGCCAGCGCTCGGCTCGCCGCCGCCAGACCTCGCCGTGCTCGCCCCGACCGTGGCGCCGGCTCCACAGCTGGTCGAGTCCCTCGTACGCAGCGGCGTGCCGCATCTGCTGGTCGTCGTGCGCGAGACGACCGCCGTGGTGGACCCGCTCGTGCTGCCCGGCCGCTCGGCCTGCCTGCGCTGCCTCGACCTGCACCGGACCGACCGCGATCCGGCCTGGCCCCGGCTCGCCGCGCAGCTGGCGGTCCCCGGCACGCCGCCGGCCGACAGCTGCGACGTGGCGCTGTCGGCGCTCGCTGCGGCGAGCGCGGCGCTGCAGGCGCTCGCGCACCTCGACGGCGACGAGAGCCCGCCGGCGCGTGGCGGCACGCTCGAGACGACGCTGCCGGCCGGCCCGACCCGGCGGCGCTCCTGGTCGATGCACCCGCTCTGCGGATGCGGCTGGGGCGGGCGGCCGTGAACCGCGCCAGCGTGCGGGGCCGGATCGTCCGCTTCGCACATGCGGCTGGGGCGGGCGCCGCGAGTTCGCGCCGCGGTCCGTGGGCCAGACCGTCGACGACGCCCGTACGTCATCGCGGGCTTGCCGGGTGGCGCGCGGCCGGGCCCTGTGAGAATGACCGGTTCGGGACGGCATGTCCGCCCCGTCCGTCAGGCAGGATGGTCTGGTGAGCGAGCTACCCCGCAAGGCCGTGGCACGCACCGCCCGCCTCGCGGCCTTGCCCGTCGGGTTCGCGGGGCGGACGGCGCTCGGGCTCGGCAAGCGGCTCGGCGGGCGCCCCGCCGATGAGGTGTCGGCCGAGGTGCAGGCGAGGACGGCCGACCAGGTCTTCAGGGTGCTGGGCGACCTCAAGGGCGGAGCGATGAAGCTCGGCCAGGCGATGTCGATCTTCGAGGCGGCGCTGCCGGAGGACGTCGCGGCCCCTTACCGATCCACGCTCACCCGGCTGCAGGACGCCGCGCCACCGATGCCGGCATCGACCGTCCGTGAGGTCCTCGCTGCCGAGCTCGGGCCCAGGTGGGCCGACCTGTTGCCCGGCTTCGAGGACGTGCCCGCCGCCGCGGCCTCCATCGGCCAGGTGCACCGCGCGCGGTGGAGCGACGGCCGTGCCGTGGCGGTCAAGGTGCAGTACCCCGGCGCCGGCGAGGCGCTGCGGGCGGACCTGGACCAGCTGAGCCGGCTCGGGCGCGTGATCGGCCCGCTTGTCCCGGGCCTGGACATGAAGCCGCTGCTGCGCGAGCTGCGCGACCGGGTCGCGGAGGAGCTGGACTACGGGCTGGAGGCCGAGGCGCAGCGCGCGTTCGCCGCCGCCTACGCCGGGGACCCGGAGATCGCCGTCCCTCCCGTGCTCGCCGGCACAGGGCGGGTCCTCGTCACCGAGTGGCTCGAGGGCGAGCCGCTCTCCCGGCTCATCGCGGACGGCAGCCCGAAGGAGCGCGACCGGGTCGGACTGCTCTACGTCCGGTTCCTCTTCTCCGGGCCCGCCCGGGTGGAGATGCTCCACGCCGACCCGCACCCGGGCAACTACCGGGTGCTGCCCGACGGCCGGCTCGGAGTGCTCGACTTCGGCGCCGTCGCCCGCCTGCCCGGAGGGCTGCCGCCCTCCATCGGCACCCTGATGCGCCGCGCGCTCGACGGCGCCGCCTACACGATGCTCGCCGGCCTGCGGGACGAAGGGTTCGTCAAGCCCGGGGTCACGATCGACCCCGATGCGCTGCTGGACTACCTCGCCCCGTTCATCGAGCCGGCCAGCGCCCCGCGCTTCCGCTTCACCCGCGACTGGATGCGCGAGCAGTTCGCCCGCATCAACGACCCGCGACAGCCCGGCTACACGGTCGGGCTCAAGCTCAACATGCCGCCGGCGTACCTCCTCATCCACCGGGTCTGGCTGGGCGGCATCGGAGTCCTGTCCCAGCTCGGCACGGAGGCGCCCTTCCGCTCCGAGCTCGAGCGCTGGTTGCCGGGCTTCGCGGACTGACCACTAGCTGGGCGAGGCGGCAGGCGCACGACCGCTAGCCGGGCGGGGCCGGCAGCCGCTGACGCAGCTCGAGCAGCGGTGCGAACAGGTCGCCCGACCGGTCCACGCGCTCGAGCACGTCCGCCGCGGTGAACCGCAGGTCCTGCGGGCTGTCGCAGGCCTCGACCTCGGCCCACGTGACGGGCGTCGAGACCGTCGGCGCCTCCCGCGCGCGCAACGAGTACGGCGCGACCGTGGTCTTGGCCGCGTTGTTCTGGCTCCAGTCGATGAGCACCTTGCCCGGCCGCAGCGCCTTCGTCATCCGGGAGACGATGAGCTCGGGGTGCTCGCGTTCCAGGCACTCGGCGAGCTTCTTGGCGTACGCCGACGTCTTCTCCCCCGGCTGCGGCGCGATGGGGACGTAGAGCTGCAGGCCCTTGGATCCGCTCGTCTTCGCCCACGCCTGCAGCCCGCCGTACTCCGGGCGCGCGAGGACCTCGCGCAGCAGCAGGGCGACCTGGCAGCACTCCACGACGGTCGCCGGCGGCCCGGGGTCGAGGTCGAGCACGAGCAGGTCCGAGTCGTGGATCGCCCCCCGCGGGCCCACGGTCCACTGCGGGACGTGCAGCTCGAGCGCCGCCAGGTTGGCCAGCCACACGAGCGTCGGCAGGCCCTCGACCACGACGTAGTTGACCGTCTCCCGGTCCTTCGTGCTGCCCGGCGAGGGCACCACGACCGTGCGGACCCAGTCGGGGGTGTGGCGCGGGGCGTTCTTCTCGAAGAACGGGGTGCTGTCGACGCCGTCGGGGTAGCGCTTGCGGGTCAGCGCGCGGCCGGCGAGGTGGGGCAGCAGGACCGGGGCGATGCGGGCGTAGTAGTCGATCACTTCGCCCTTGGTGAACCCCACGTCGGGATAGAGCACCTTGTCCAGGTTCGTCAGCACGAGCTGGCGGCCCTCGACCTCGACCCCCGTCTTCGTCGGCGCCACGGTGCTCCTTCCTCGCGCAGGCCGTCCCGCTGTCCTCGCACGGGCCGACCCGCTCGTGCCGCGCACGGCCCGTCCCGCTCGACGTGCAGGAGGCCGTCCAACGGCTGTCACCCTGCCACTATCGTCGTGCCGACGGAGGGGCCGCCGCTCGCACAGCCTCTTCTGCGGGCGTACGTGCCCGCGCGCCCTGTTTCCACACGCGGCCCGTTCGGGGAGACTGATCGCCATGCAGGCCATCTGGAAGGGCACGGTGTCCTTCGGGCTCGTGTCCATTCCCGTCAAGCTCTACGCCGCGACGGAGGAGAAGGGGATCTCCTTCCGGCAGGTGCACGACGCCGACGGTGGCCGGATCAAGTACAAGCGGGTCTGCTCGGTCGACGGCGAAGAGGTCGCGTACCGCGACATCGTCAAGGGGTTCGAGTTGCCCGACGGCGACATCGTCGTCCTGTCCGACGAGGACTTCGCGGCGCTCCCGCTCCCGACGAAGCGCACGATCGACGTCCTCCAGTTCGTCCCGCTGGAGCAGATCGACGGCGTCTACATGTCCAAGCCGTACTACATCGCCGCCGACGGGCCGGGCAACAAGCCGTACGTCCTGCTCCGCGACGCGCTCGAGCGCAGCGGCCGCGCGGCGCTGGTCAAGGTCGCGCTGCGCAACCGCGAGTCGCTCGCCGTCATGCGCCCGCGCGACGGCGCCCTCCTCGTGCAGACGATGCTGTGGCCGGACGAGGTGCGCGGGGCCGAGCCGTTCGCGCCCGACGAGGACGTCAACATCCGCGACCAGGAGGTCGCGATGGCCGAGTCCTACATCTCCACGCTGTCCGACGACTTCGACCCGTCGGCGTTCACCGACGACTACCGCACCGCGCTGGAGGAGCTCGTCGCCGCGAAGACGGGCGGACGCGAGCTGCAGGAGGACCAGGAGGAGCCGGACACCGGCGGCACCGTCGTCGACCTGATGGCGGCGCTGCGTGCGAGCGTCGAGGCGGCGCAGGCGAAGCGGGCCGGCGGGGCGCCGGCCCCGGCTCGCGCGGCCCAGCACGACAAGGCCGACGAGCAGGGCGCCGCTGACGAGCAGGACGCTGCCGAGACGGCGAAGCCCGCGCGCAGGACCGCGGCCAAGCAGCCCGCGAAGAAGACCGCGGCGAAGAAGACGGCCGGCGACGACGACGGCGGCACCCGCAAGGCCGCAGCCAAGAAGACCGCGTCCTCGACGACGAAGGCGACTGCCTCGAAGTCGGCCGCGAAGAAGGCCCCGGCCAAGAAGACGACCGCCAAGCAGACCGCCACGAAGGCCACCACGGGCACCAAGAAGGCTGCGGCGCGCAAGAGCGCGTGAGACCGCGGGCCGTCCCGCCCCGCCGGCGTCGAGCCGGCCCCGCGCGGGCGGTTAGGCTTGGGGGGTGAGCCTCGGTCTCTTCATCGCCCTCACGGGCGCCTGCCTCCTGGCCGCGGTCGTCCTCTTCCTGGTCGTCGCGTACCTCGGCTCCTCCCGGGCGCGCGCCCAGCGCTGAGCGCGGAGCGCCGCTGACCGCGTGCTGCGGCCTCGGCGCCGACACCGCGCGTCCCGCAACCGCGAGC
>NZ_JAANNP010000002.1:0-132471 GCF_011250635.1 Motilibacter deserti | reverse complement strand
CGCCGGCGCCCGAGGCGCCCGTCCCGCCGGCGCCCGAGGCGATCGCTCCGCGCACGGCGACGACCGTGGCGAGCGCACGGCGGGCGGCGTACACCACCAACAGCCTGTCCATCGTCCTTCTCTCTCTTCTCGTGCCGTTTGCGGCAGCCTGGCCGGGGAGCGGACAGCGCCGGGGCGGGGCGCTCCGACGGCGCCCCGCCCCCTCCCGTCCGGCCGGTCCGACCAGCCGGTCGACCGGCGCCCGCCCCTGCTCCCGCGGGGCGGTGGTTCGTCCGACCTACGCGCGCAGGTCGGCGAGCGCGCTCAGCCGGCGCGCCCGGGACAGGGCGCGCTCGGCGCGCCGGTTGGCCTTGGCGGCTGCGAGGTGACGCAGCCGCCTGCGTACGTGCTCGGCCTCGTCGAGGCGCTCCGAATACTGGGCACGGGCCAGGGCTTCGTGCATGAGAGACATCGCGTTGCTCCTGTACGACTCGGGCTGGGGGTAGGCGCTGCGGGTGGGGGCCGGCTCGAAAGTGAACATTTCTCGTCTCGTTCGTGAAGGAAGGGGATTCGTGGGGCTGTTGGTGCCGCAGCGCGAGGCGTCAGGCCGCGATCGGGTTCTTGCGCGGGCGGCCGCGCGGCCGCTTGCGCGGCACGACGACGCCCTGGACGAAGAGCTCCCCGCCCCAGACACCCCACGGCTCCTGCCGAGTGAGGGCTCCGGCCAGGCACTCGGCCCGGACCGGGCAGTCGCGGCAGAGCGCCTTGGCGAGCTCGACGTCAGCCGGCGACTCGGCGAAGAAGAGCTCCGGGTCGTCCCTGCGGCACGGGACCGTGTCGAGGACGCCCTCTATGGAGTCCGACAGCTCCATGAGCTGCACGGATGCCACCTCCTTCAGTGCTTGCTTCGGTGATTCGGACTTCAGTGATTTCGGCTTCGGACAAACAGAAGGGCCGCGGATCCCGGTGTCGGGTTCCGCGGCCCTGGAGGCTGCCGGTCTTGCTCAGACCGGGGGGCTCCAGGCTCGGGAACCAGAGACGCGGGGGCGGGCGTACGTGTGCGCCTGCTTCTTCGCCATGCCAGCCGTGTTGACGGCCTCGATGGCAGCAGCGGCGGCGACGGCCGACGCCTGCTCGTCGCGCTGCGCAGCGGCCGGCGCCACTACGGCAGCAGCGGCGACACGGACGACGGAGGCAGCGGCACGACGCACCGCAACAGCCACGTCGCCTGCCACATCGACATCCGCAGCGACAGCGAGACGGACACCAAGGCCATCCACGGTTGGCGACAGGCACACGTCACCAAGGAAAGCCACCGGACCCCGCCAAGCGGACGACGCGGACGGAACGCGGCATTCGAGGACGGACGGGCCGGTGCGCCAGAAAGCGACATTCAGCGGCAGGACGTCACGAGCGACGGACGGCGCGAAAATGGTCATGGTCACCATGACGACGCACCTCCATCCGTAGCGCTCCGGCCGCCGGACGCGGCCGTTCTCTCGGTGTCAGAGACGGTAGTGGGGTCGGTGATACGAGAGCAACCCTATTTTTCGGCGAGATTCTCAGCGGGGTCCTCACCGCGTACGAGGGCGAGCACGTCCTCCCCGTAGCGGTCGAGCTTGGTGGCCCCGACGCCGGGGACGCGGGCCAGCTCGGGCGCGCTGCGCGGCATCGCCTGTGCAATGGCCGCGAGCGTCGCGTCGGTGAAGACGACGAAGGCCGGCAGGGACTGCTCCTTCGACAGGCGCAGCCGCCAGTCGCGCAGCCGCGCGAAGAGCTCCTCGTCGTAGGCCGCCGGGCAGTCCGCGCACCGGCCGACCTTGCGCTCGGCCGCGGTCGAGAGCGCCTGACCGCACCCGGAGCAGACGCTGGCGAGCACCCGCCGCTCGCGGCGCGACCCGCCGCCCTCCCCGCGACCGGACAGCCCGCCCGGCCGGTCGCTCTGTGAGCCTCCGCCGGGGCGCAGCCCCTCGAGGAAGCGCGATGGCCGTCGGCCGCGCGCCCGCGACCACGACAGCACGAGCCGCTCACGCGCGCGCGTCACCCCGACGTAGAGCAGCCGTCGCTCCTCCGCGACCTCCTCGTCGGTCTCCGCGAACGAGATGGGCACGAGCCCCTCGACCAGCCCGGCGAGGAAGACGACGTCCCACTCGAGCCCCTTCGCCGCGTGCAGCGACGCCAGGGTCACGCCCTCGACGACAGGGGCGTGCGACGCCGCGGCACGCTCGTCGAGCTCGGCGACGAGGTCGGTGAGCGAGGCCTGCCCGCGCGACTCCGCGAGCTCCTCGCCGAGCCGCACCAGCGCGCTGAGCGAGTCCCACCGCTCGCGGGCGGCGCCGCCGGCTCGCGGGGGCTCGGGGGTCCAGCCCATCGTGGAGAGCACCGCCCGGGCGGCGTCCGACGCGGGCTCGTCGCCCTCGCCCGAGCGCGCCGCGCCACGCAGCAGCAGATGGGCCTCGCGCACCTCGCGCCGCTCGAAGAAGCGCTCGCCGCCGCGCAGCACGTAGGGCACGCCGGCGTCGGCGAGGGCCTGCTCGAACGCCTCGCTCTGGCCGTTCGTGCGGAACAGCACCGCGATCTCGCTGGCGCGCGTGCCCGCGGCGATGAGCCGCGCGGCCTCCTTGGCGACCGCGTCCGCCTCGGCCGTCTCGTCCGCGTGCTCGACGTAGCGCACCGCCGGCCCCGGCGGGCGCTGGGCCACCAGCTCGAGCGGGCGGCTCCCACCCGCCGCGCCCCCGCGGGCCAGCAGCGCGTTGGCGAGCGCGACGACCTGCGGCGTCGACCGGTAGTCGCGGACCAGCCGAACCTCGGTGGCCTGGGGGTAGCGCCGGCGGAAGCCGAGCAGGTGCGCGGGCGTCGCGCCGGTGAACGAGTAGATCGTCTGGCTCGGGTCCCCGACGACGCAGAGCTCGTCCCGGTCGCCCAGCCACAGGTCGAGCAGCGACTGCTGCAGGGGGCTGACGTCCTGGTATTCGTCCACCACGAAGTGGCGGTACTGCCGGCGCACCTGGGCGGCGACCTCGCCGTTGTCCGCGAGCAGGCCGACCGCGTAGACGAGGACGTCCTCGAAGTCGATCGCCCCGCGGTCGCGCTTGACCTCCTCGTAGGCGCCGAGGAGCCGGGCCACCTCCGCGGGTGCGAGGCCTGCGGGCGCGACGCGGCCGGACGCGGTGACGACGCGCTCGTAGTCGTCGCGGTGGGTCTGCGTGACCTTCGCCCACTCCACCTCGCTCGCGAGGTCGCGGACGGTCGTGCGGTCCGTGGGCAGGCCCAGCCGGGAGGCTGCCTCGGCGACGAACCGCGCCTTCTGCGGCACGATCGTCGGCAGGTCCCCGCCGACCACGCGCGGCCAGAAGTACTGCAGCTGGCGGAGGGCGGCGCTGTGGAACGTGCGCGCCTGCGCGCCCTCGACGCCGAGCGCGCGGAGCCGCGTACGCATCTCGCCCGCCGCCCGCGCGGTGAACGTCACGGCCAGCACCTGCTGGGGGACGTAGACCCCGGCGAGCACGCCGTGCGCGATACGCGCCGTGATCGCCCGCGTCTTGCCGGTGCCGGCGCCGGCCAGGATCACGACCGGCCCGGTCAGCGCTCGGGCGGCCTCGCGCTGCTCGGGGTCGAGGGTGGCGAGGACGGTGTCCGCGTCGAGCGGCGCGGCGGACGGGGCATCAGCGGGTGGCACCCGTCCATGGTCGCAGCCGGCGGTGACGGGCCGGCGCGTCGCGCCCGATCTGGGGAAGGAACAGGACGGCGCCCGCGTTGTGGACGCGGAAGCGGAGCGGGCGCAGGCCCGCGCCGCCGAGACCAGTGGCTCGGAGTGAGGAGCAGCGCATGTCGGACGAGGCCCGCGAGGTCGTCATGTACTCCACGACCTGGTGCGGCTACTGCCGTCGCCTGAAGTCCGCGATGGATCGCGCGGGCATCGGCTACAGCGAGGTCGACATCGAGCAGGACCCAGCCGCCGCCGAGTTCGTGATGGGCGTCAACGGCGGCAACCGCACCGTGCCGACGCTGCGGTTCCCGGACGGGTCGGCGCTGACGAACCCCTCGCTCAAGGACGTGCAGGCCAAGCTCAGCGTCGTGTGACCCGTGCCGGCCAGGCCGCTGACGTACGGGCGGCCGGCCGCCCGCTCACCCCGTGGTCCAGCCCGGTGGCTCGATGCCGCCGGGCTGGACGTCGTCCGGGGCGTACGGGCCGCGGGTGAGCACGAACGTCGCGAGGTCCAGGTGGCTCACCGTGCCGTCGGCCCGGCGTACGACGCGCAGCGTCTCCCCCGCGTAGTAGCCGTCGAGGCCCCGCCAGACATCGCCCGCGCGGCGGAACCGCGACTCCCGCCCACGGCCGCGGAAGGCCACGAGCTCGAGCAGTCCGTCGCCCAGCAGGCGCAGCGCGAGCGGCGCCGGGCCCCAGTGCCAGAGCCCGAGAAGCTCGAGCACGTCCGCCGGCGCCTCGGCCGCAGGCCGCCACTCAGGGACCACGCGCGGCTCGAGCGAGCGCAGCGTGGCCAGCAGGTCCGTACCGATCGACATGTCCAGGCCGGCCGTCGTGTTGGCCAGCACGATCGAGGCCGTCTGCTCGGCCGGGTCGACGAGGAACGAGGCGAGGAACCCCGGCATCGAGCCGCCGTGCCCGATCAGCGTCCGGCCCTCGGCGTCGCGGTGCACCTGCAGCCCGAGGCCGTACGCCGACCACCCCGCCGGGCGCTCATCGACCGCGCCCGGGGTGGCCATCTCCTGCACCGTGTCCGGCGAGAGCACCTCCGGCGCGCGGCCGAGGAGCACCGCCGCGTAGCGGGCGAGGTCCTCGACCGTCGACCACAGCTGGCCGGCCGGAGCCATCGACGCGTGGTCATTGGCGGGCTCCGCGAGCACGAGGTCGGCCCAGGGGTGGACGGCCAGCCCCGGTGCGGCCGGCGCCTCCGGCATTGTCGAGGTCCGTCGCATCTGCAACGGCTCCAGGATCTCGGTGCGTACGCAGTCGGCCCACGAGCGCCCGCGCAGGCCCTCGACCACCCGGCCCAGCACTCCGTAGCCGAGGTTCGAGTAGTGGAACCGCGTTCCCGCGGCGTGCTTGACGTCGCCGGGGGCGAGCGAGCCGGCGAGCGCCTCCCAGTCGCCGCCCGGCGTGCGCTCCCACCAGAGGCCCGGGGACTCGGCCGTCAGCCCCGCCGTGTGGGCGAGCAACTGGGCGACGGTCCGCTCGCCGAAGGGCGTCCCGGGGGCGAGCCGGTCGACGGGGTCGTCGAGCCGGAGCCGGCCCTCGTCGCGCAGCCTCATGACGAGCACCGCGGTGAGCGTCTTGGTGATGGAGCCGATGCGGTACTGCACGTCCGCGTCGGGCCGCCCGCCGTCGACGGCTCCGCGCCCGGTGGACCAGGTGAGCGCCCCCTCTTGGACGACACCCGCGGTGAGCGAGGGCACTCGTCCCTCGGCCTGGGCGCGGGCGGCACGGGCGAGCAGGCGGGCCTCGACATCGGGACGCATGGGGACACAGGCTATGGGCTCGCTCGCCGGAACGATCGAGGACTGACACGATGCGCTCATGGAAGAGCGCGAGTTCGACGTCGTCGTGATCGGGGCGGGGCCGGTCGGGGAGGTGGCGGCCGGACGCATGACCGCGGGCGGCCTCTCGGTCGCGGTCATCGAGGAGGAGCTCGCAGGCGGCGAGTGCTCCTACTGGGCGTGCATGCCGAGCAAGGCGCTGCTGCGCCCGGTCGAGCTCGTCGAGGCCGCCAAGCGCATCCAGGGCGTACGCGGCGCCGAGGTCGACCCGGCCGCGGTGCTCGCGCGCCGGGACAAGGTCGTCAAGCGCACGCCCGACGGCGGGCACGACGACTCCGGCCAGACCGAGTGGGTGCGGTCCATCTGCGCCGAGTTCTACCGCGGGCGCGGGCGGCTGGCCGGTGAGCGGCGCGTCGAGGTGCTGTCCGGCGGCGAGGTGTCGCAGCTCCTCACGGCAAAGCACGCGGTCGTGCTCGCCACGGGCAGCAGGCCGACCGTCCCGCCGATCCCCGGCCTGCGCGAGGCCGAGCCCTGGGGCAGCCGCGAGGTCACGAACGTCGACGTCGTGCCCGACCGCGTCGTGATCCTCGGCGGCGGCGTCGTCGGCTGCGAGTCCGCCGCGATGCTCGCGGGGCTGGGCTCGTCGGTCACGCTGATCTCACGCGGCGGGCTGCTCGACCGCAACGAGCCGTGGGCCGGCGAGCTGGTGGCCGACGGGCTGCGCTCGCAGGGCGTGAACGTACGCACCGAGCTTCAGGTGTCTGAGGTGTCGCGGGCTGCGGACGGGACCGTCACCGTCAAGGCCGGCGACGAGGCGTTCGTCGCCGACCAGATCGTCTCGGCACTCGGCCGGCGCCCGGCCACTGCGGGCATCGGGCTCGAGTCCGTCGGGCTGGACGCGTCGAAGGCGGTCGACGTCGACGACTCGCTCCGCTCCACCCAGCTCCCCTGGCTCTACGCCGTGGGCGACGTCAACGGGCGCAACCTGCTGACGCACATGGGCAAGTACCAAGCGCGAGCGTGCGGGGACGTCCTCGTCGCGCGGGCGAAGGGCGAGCCCGACGGGTCACCGAAGCTCACCGCGTACGCCGACCACGAGAAGACACCACAAGTGGTCTTCACCGATCCGCAGGTCGCCAGTGTCGGGCTGACGGAGAAGGCCGCCCGTGAGCGCGGCTACGACGTGCGCGTCGTGGACTACGACATCGGCTGGGTCGCGGGCGCGTCCCTCGTCGCCGACGACTACACCGGCAAGGCGTCGATGGTCGTGGACGAGAAGCGCGGAGTGGCGCTCGGGTTCACCTTCGTCGGGCAGGACGTCGCCGAGCTGCTGCACGGCGCCACCGTCGCGGTCACGGCGGAAGTGCCGCTGGAGACGCTGTGGCACGCGGTCGCGAGCTACCCGACGGTGAGCGAGGTCTACCTGCGGCTGCTGGAGGCGTACGGCCTCTGACCTGCACGGCTCCTGCCACCCCACATCCCTTGCTGATCAAGCACAGTTGGCGAGTTCTCCACAGACGACGTGCCTGTGGACAACTCGCCACATGTGCTTGATCAGCGAGGGGGTGAGGGGTCAGCGCCAGGTGCCGTCGGGCGCGAGCTCCCCGCCGTACCAGTGCTCGATGAGCCGCCGGGCGATGGAGACGCCCGGCGGCAGGAGGATCTCCCCCGACGCGGTCGCCGCCGCCAGCTCGGACCGGGAGACCCACACGGCCTGGGCGATCTCGTCGCCGTCGACCCGCAGCTCGGTGGTCGTAGCCCGGCCGGTGAACCCGAGCATCAGGGACGCGGGGAACGGCCAGGCCTGGCTCCCGAGATAGGTCACGTCCCCGACGACGACGCCGACCTCCTCGAGCACCTCTCGGCGGACGGCGGCCTCGATCGACTCCCCCGGCTCGACGAACCCGGCGAGCGTGCTGAAGCGCTTCTCCGGCCAGCGCGGCTGGCGGCCCAGCAGCAGCCGGTCGTCGGCGTCGGTGATCGCCATGATGACGGCGGGGTCTGTGCGCGGGTAGTGCTCGCTGCCGTCAGCCGTGCACCGCCGCACGTGCCCGCCCTTGACGATCTCGGTGGCCGCCCCACAGCGGGGGCAGTGCGTGTGGCGGGCGTGCCAGTGGCCGAGCGCGACGGCATTGACCGCCAGGCCGACGTCGCGAGCGCTCAGCAGGGAGCCGACGTCGCGCAGCGAGGCCACCCGCAGCCCGTCCTCGTCCGGGTCCACCCGGCCGGGGCGCGGCAGGGTGGCGAAGTAGCCGACGCCCGCGTCGTCCAGACCGAGGAAGATGCGGCCGGCGCAGTCCTCGTCCGACGGTGCCTCGAGGGCCAGCGCAGGCGGGTCCCCGACGACGGGGAAGAGCCCCTCCTCACGCAACCGCAGCACCCGGGTTCGCGAATCGGACCACAGGCGTTCGAGCTCGGCGTCGTCCGTCCGCACCCACGCGGCACGATCGACGGAGGCGCGGGAGAGTGCGAGGTCCCCGAGCGTCATGACTTCAGCGCCCCGGGCAGGATCTCCCAGAGGTACGCGGCGGCCTCGGCGCCCTTGAGCAGCATCGGCACGTCGGCGTTCTCGTCGGGGGCGTGCCAGCCGGAGTCCGGAAGCGCAGTTCCGAGGAAGACGACGGGCGCCTCGAGGATGTCCTGCAGGTCGGCCTCCGGCCCGGACCCGCCCTCGCGGGTGACGAGCACCTCCTGCCCGAACGCGCGGCCCATCGCCTCCCGCACCGCGGCGAGGGCAGGGGCGTCGAGCGGTGTCGCGCAGGGGCGTACGCCGTCGCCCTCCCACTCGACCGACCAGCGCAGCGCGGCGGGGACCGCCGAGCCCAGCCACGCCTCCACGACGGACTTGACGTGCACCGGGTCCTGCCCCGCGACGAGGCGGAACGACAGCTTCGCGTGCGCCTCCCGCGGGATGATCGTCTTCGTGCCCGGGCCGGTGTAGCCGCCCCACACGCCGTTGACCTCTGCGGTGGGCCGCGCCCACACCCGCTCGAGCGTGGACCACCCGGCCTCGCCCACGCCCTCGACGGAGTGCGCGACGGAGAGCCAGTCCGCCTCGTCGAACGGTAGCCGGGCGATGAGCGCGCGCTCCTCGGGCGACGGCTCGACGATGCCGTCGTAGAAGCCGGGGACCGTCACTCGGCGGTCGGCGTCGTGCAGGGACGCGAGCAGCTTCGTCAGCTCGGTGACGGCGTTGTGCACCGCGCCGCCGTAGGACCCCGAGTGCAGGTCGACGTCGCGGGCGACGAGGTCGAGCTGGCAGGAGATCAGCCCACGCATGCTCGTCACGACCGACGGGGTCTCGCGTCCCCACATGCCGGTGTCGGACACGACGACCACGTCGCAGCCCAGCCGGTCGCGGCGGGCGCGAAGCAGCGCGGGGAAGTTCGGCGAGCCGGACTCCTCCTCCCCCTCGACCAGAACCCGCAGCGTCACGGCCGGGGAGGTGCGCCCGGTGGCCGCGAGGTGGGCGCGGATCCCGAGCAGGTGGAAGGCCACCAGCCCCTTGTCGTCGGCGGCCCCGCGCCCGAAGACCTTGTCCCCGGCGACCCGCGGCTCATAGGGCGCGCTCGTCCACGCCTCGAGCGGGTCGACCGGCTGGACGTCGTGGTGGCCGTAGACCAGCACCTGCGGCGCCCCCGCGTCCTCGCTCACCCATTCGGCGAAGACCGCCGGGTGGCCACCGGTCTCCCAGACCTCGACCGTGGGGAACCCGGCGGCGCGCAGCGCGCTCGCGAGCCACTCCGCGCTGCGGCGGACCTGCGGCGCGAGCGCCGGGTCGCCGGACTGGCTGGGGATCCGGAGCCAGTCGAGCAGCCCGGAGAGCCACTCGTCGGCGTGCGCGGCGACGTACTCAGGCACTGTGGTCACGGCTGGCGAGCCTACTTCGGGCGAAGAGCCGCACTTCGTACGCCCGAGCGGCCGCGACGGCCTCCGCAGAGGTGGGGATATCCCGACCACGACAACGGCGACTCGCCCCATGGCC
Organism: Motilibacter deserti; assembly: GCF_011250635.1. Classification (GTDB taxonomy): domain Bacteria; phylum Actinomycetota; class Actinomycetes; order Motilibacterales; family Motilibacteraceae; genus Motilibacter_A; species Motilibacter_A deserti. The sequence continues at coordinate 123,008 of NZ_JAANNP010000002.1, read as the reverse complement.
CGGCTGACGGCCCGTCCCTAGCCTGGCGACATGTCCTTCTCCAGCGCCTCGTCGGCTACCGGCAGCGCACCGCCGGCGGCTCTGGCGGCGGCGTACGCCCGGCCGTCCCTGCTCGCGGCGCTCGCCTACGTCGTTCTCAGCTTCTGGATCGCGATCGTCCTGTTCGTCGTCACGGTCACGCTGCTCGCGCTCTCGGTCGGTCTGCTCGCGGCGTTCCTGCTCGGTGTGCCGCTGGCCGCCGTGACGCTGTGGTGCGTCCGCGGCTTTGCCGTCATGGAGCGGGGCCGCGCCCTGGCCCTGCTGGGCCTCGAGATCCCCGCGCCCGGCCCCGCGGCCCCGCCCGGAACGCCGTTCCTGCGCAGCCTCGGGGCGCAGCTGCGGTCGGGGACGGAGTGGCGGCAGGTGGCGTACTGCCTGGCGCTGCTGCCGGTCTCCTGCATCAGCTTCAGCATCGTGGTCGCGGCGTGGGGCACCGGGCTCGGCCTGTTCACGGCTCCCGCGTGGTCGGCCCGCATGGACCGCGACGCTCTGCCGCTGCTGGACGAGGCGTGGAAGGTCGTCGCCTGGACCGCGTGCGGGGCGCTGCTGCTCGCGCTCTCCTCCTCGATCACCAAGGTCGCCGCGCTCGTGGAGTCCGCGCTCGCCAAGACCCTGCTCGGGCGGGACGAGCGGGCGGCGCTGCAGGCTCGGGTCGGCACGCTCACCGAGACGCGGGCCGAGGTCGTGGCCGCCGCCGACGCGGAGCGCAAGCGGATCGAGCGCGACCTGCACGACGGCGCGCAGCAACGGCTGGTGTCGCTCGCGATGAGCCTCGGCCGCGCCCGGGGCAAGCTCGAGGATGACCCGCAGGCCGCGAGCAAGCTGCTCGACGAGGCCCACCTCGAGGCCAAGCAGGCCCTCGCCGAGCTGCGCGACCTCGCGCGCGGCCTGCACCCCTCCGTGCTGACCGACCGCGGGCTGGACGCAGCGCTCTCCTCCGTCGCGGCCCGCAGCCCGGTGCCCGTCCGGCTCGACGTCGACGTGGAGCCGCGCCCCGCGCCGGCGGTCGAGGCCGTCGCCTACTTCACCGTCGTCGAGGCGTTGGCCAACGTCGCCAAGCACGCGCACGCGAAGGAGGCGGCGGTCCTGGTACGCCGGGTCGGGCCGACCGTGTTCGTCGAGGTCCGCGACGACGGGCGCGGCGGCGCCGACCCCGCGGGCGGCTCGGGGCTGCGCGGGCTCGCCGGCCGGGTGGCGGCCGCCGACGGAAAGCTCACCGTCTCCAGCCCGCCGGGCGGGCCGACCGTGCTGCGGGCCGAGCTGCCCGCCGACGTGCCCGCTGCCGACCCCACGCGAGGAGCGACCGCATGACCGCCCCGACGGAGCACCTCGAGCAGACGCCGGCCGCGGCCCCGCCGCCGCGCCCGACCGCCCACCCCGCCCGCCTCCCACTGCTGCTGCTCGGGTCGGTGCTCGCGGTCGCCCTCATCGGGTACGGCGCGCTCACCATCGTGATCCTCATGTCCCGCCACTCGGCGAGCTCGTCGGCCGACTACGGCACCGGCGTCACGTCCATCCGGGTCGAGTCGTGGGGCTGGTGCGGTGGCGGGATCTCCGTCGTCGGTGAGCCCGCGCGCTCCACGGTGTCCGCGACCTGGAAGGACTCCTGGTCCATCACCCGCCCGACCCACTCGGTCCGCCGGGAAGGCCCCACGCTCGTCCTCGACGTCGACTGCAGGTGGTCGACGGTGTGGAGCCCGTCGGTCGACCTGACCTTGCGCGTGCCGCGGGAGACAACGCTCGCCCTGCAGAACGACTCCGGCGAGGTCACGGTCTCCTCGATCGTCGGGGACGTGTCGGTGCGCAGCGACTCCGGCGCGGTGGAGGCCGTCGGCATCCGCGGCAACGTCGAGCTGCACACCGACTCCGGCAGCGTGACCGCGACGCAGGTGACGGGGGACCTCGACCTCCGGACCGACTCGGGCAGCATCCGCGCCTTCGGCGTGGACGCCCGCCGGGTGAGGCTCAGCTCGGACTCCGGCTCGCAGCGGGCTGTCCTCACCCGCGTGCCCGACGAGGTCACGGCCTCCAGCGACTCCGGCTCGGTGTCGGTGCTGCTGCCCTCGACCGCGGCCTACGCCGTCACCACCGACACCGACTCGGGCAGCCGCCGGATCCGCGTGCGCGAGGACGCGGACGCCGCATCGCGCATCGACGTGCGGACGGACTCCGGAAGCATCCTGGTCGGGACCGGCTGAGCGGCCCTCCGCGCGCGGCACCGGCCTGCGGCGCCTACGGTGCCGAGGTGGACGGACTGCGCCTGGCGACCTTCAACCTGCTGCACGGCATCTCCCTGCAGACCGGGCAGGCGGGCGGGGACGAGCTGCGCGCCGCCGTCCGGGAGCTCGCGCCGGACGTGCTGGGGCTCCAGGAGGCGGACTTCCGGCAGGACCGGTCCGGCGGGGTGGAGCAGGTGCGGGCCGCGGCCGAGGAGCTCGGCGCGGCCGACTGGCGGTTCGTCCCGTCGCTCGTCGGCACGCCGGGCCTGACCCGCACCTGGCGTCCCGCGACCGAAGCGGACGCGGACGGGACCGCCGCTGCGTACGGCATCGGGCTCGTCTCCCGCTGGCCGGTCGTGCGTTGGGCCGAAATGCGCTTCAGCGCAGCGCCGTTCCGGCTTCCGCTGCTGGTCCCGGCCAACCCACGGCCGCGGCTGGTGCCGGTGCCCGACGAGCCGCGCGCGGCGGTCGCGGCGGTGGTCGAGACGCCGTACGGCCGGGTGTCGGTCGTGACCGCGCACCTGTCGTTCGTTCCGGGCTACAACCTGCGCCAGTTGCGGCGCCTCGCGCTGTGGGCGCGGGCCGAGCTCCCGGCCCCGCGCGTGCTGCTCGGGGACTTCAACCTTCCCGGGCCGCTGCCGCAGCGCGTGACCGGTTGGCAGCGGCTGGCCCGGGTGGCGACCTACCCGTCCTACGCGCCGAGAGTGCAGTTCGACCACGTGCTCGGCGACGGGCTGCACGGTTGGCAGGTGGGCGACGTCCAGGCGCCGCGGCTCGCGGTCTCCGACCACACCGGCCTCGTGGTGCAGCTCGTCCCGGCTGCCCCCCAGACCCGCTGATCGCGCGGCCCGACGGCACGTCGGCGCAGACCCTCAGGCGCCCTCGTCGTAGGCCTTCACGAGCCGCTTGGGCGCGGTGGTGCGCCAGGCCTCGACGACCAGCGGCTCGAGGTCTGCGGGATCGACCCGCTCGATGACGAAGCCGACCCAGCCGTGCTTGCCGACGTAGGCCGGCACCGACCAGGTCTCCGGGTCCTGCGCGACGAGCTCGGCCTGGTCCGCGAGCGTCGCCTTGACGGTGCCACCCGCGCCGTCGGCCGCCAGGGTCAGGAACATCTTGTCCCGCACCCGGAACGTCGGGTGCCCCCACGTCTCGCGCTCCTCGGCCTCCGGTAGGGCGAGCGCGAAGGCCCGCAGCTCCGTCACGTCCACGTCAGCTCCTCCGCGGGTCGGCGGGCGCCGGCGCGCGCAGCAGCTGCTCGAGCTCGGCGCGGCCGGGCAGGTCGGGCGGGCGGACCACTGCCCCGCTGCGGACGTAGAGGAAGACCCCCTGCACCCGCTCGACCGGGAGGTCGTGCAGCTGCGCCCAGGCGAGCCGATAGACCGCCAGCTGCAGCGGGTCCGCGTGCTCGCCGCCGGTCTTCCAGTCCACGACCTCGAAGCCGCCCTCGGTCGCGTAGACCGCGTCGATGCGCCCGCGGATGACGGTGCCCGCGAGCACGAGCTCGAACGGCGCCTCCACTGCGACCGGCTCGCGCTGCGCGTAGGGCGAGCGCAGGAACGCGGCCTGCAGCTCCTCGAGCGCGACGTCGTCGTCCACGTCGGCGTCGGCCGCGCCGGGCAGCTCGTCGGGGTCGAGCAGCGGCTGCTGGTCGAACCGCGCCTGCACCCAGGCGTGGAACGCGCTGCCGCGGCGGGCCGCGGGCGCCGGCGGCCGCGGCATGGGCCGGAGCAGGTCGCGCGCGAGGCCCTCGGGGTCGGACGCGAGCCGGAGCAGCTGGGACGCCGACAGCGCCGACGGCAGCGCGACCTCGTGCCGCGGCGACCGGCTGCGCCGCAGCTCCTCCAGGACGAGCTCGGCGTCGCGGTCCCACTCGGCCACCCGGCGGGCGTCCTCCGGCGACAACCCCTCGTCGCGCGCCGCCTCGGCGGGCTCGCCGAAGTCGAGCGGGAGCATGTCGTCGGGCAGGTCGCGCAGCGCGGCGAGGACCGCGCCGGCCGCGTCCTGGCGGAGCCGCAGCGCCTCCGGGTCGAACGGCGCGGGCCAGGACCAGCTGCCGGCGCGCCGGCCGAGGCCCGGGTTTCCGTCTTCTTCTGGGCGGGCCGCCCAGACGGCGACCGTCCCGCCCCCCGCCTCGCAGTGCTCGCGCACCGTCTTAAGGTAGGGCGACGGGCCGCGGACGCCCTTCTGCGTCGGGCCCCACCAGTGGCCGCTGGCGACGAGCAGCCGCCGGGCGCGGGTGACCGCGACGTAGCCGAGCCGGCGCTCCTCCAGCTCGGCGGCCCGCTTGTCGTCCTCCTCGTAGGCCGTGACGCCCTTCCCGGTCAGCTCCAGCAGCTCAGGCAGGGAGTCCGCGTCGCCGCGCAGCGCGTTGGGGAGCACGTGCCCGTTGGTCGTCCACCGGTCGCGGCCGCGGGTGGACGGGAAGACCTTGTGCGTCAGGTCGGGCAGGACGACGACGTCCCACTCGAGCCCCTTGGACTTGTGCGCGGTGAGCAGCTTGACCGTGTCCGCCGTGCTCGGCGCGGTCGTGTCGAGGCCGCGGTCGTACTCGTCGGCCGCGCGCAGGAAGGCCAGGAAGGCCGTCGCGGACGCGTCGCCGTCGAGGTCGACGAAACGCGCGGCCACGTCGAGGAAGGCCGACAGCGACTCCCGGCGCCCCGCCGCGACCGCCGCCGGGCTGGCCGCCAGCTCGACGTCGAGCCCGAGCACCGACACCAGCCGGGTGAGCAGGTCCAGCAGCGGCTCGCCGGCCGCGCGGCGCAGCTCGGCGATCTCGGCCGCGAAGGCGGCGAAGCGGGCGCGGGCCTCGGCACTGTAGGAGTGGGCGCCGGGATGCTCGACCGCGTCCAGCAGCGACACGACCTCGGCCGGGTCGACGCCGGCCACGGCCTCATCGAGCGCGCGGTCGAGCGGGGTCCCGACCTCGAGCGCGCTCTCGTCGACCTGCAACGCGAGGCTCGGCTCCGCGACGAGCTCGCGCGCCCGCCGGCCGAGCACGGCCAGGTCGCGCGGGCCGATGCGCCAGCGCGGGCCGGTCAGCAGGCGGACGAGAGCGGCGTTGGCGGTGGGGTCGCTGACGACCTGCAGCGTGGCCACGACGTCGGCGACCTCGGGCAGGGCGAGCAGCCCGCCGAGCCCGACGACCTCGACGGGGACGTCGCGGGCGGCGAGGGCCGCGTGCAGGGCGGCGAAGTCGCTGCGCGCGCGCACGAGCACCGCGACCTCGCCCGGCGGCGTGCCGGCGTCGAGCGCGGCCCGCACCTGGTCGGCCGCCCAGTCGACCTCCTCGGCGTAGGTCGGCAGCAGGGCGCAGACGGTCTCGCCCGTCCCGGCCCGCTCCTCGCACGGGGCGAGCGGCTCGACCCCGTGGCGCAGGTGCAGCGCGGAGGCGAGGGTGTTGGCCAGGTCGAGCAGGCGCGACCCGCTGCGGCGGTTCTCCACCAGGCTGCGCCGCACCGCGGGCGAGCCGTCCGCCCGGGCGAAGTGGCGCGGGAAGTCGTCGAGGTTGGCCACCGAGGCCCCGCGCCAGCCGTAGATCGCCTGGCACGGGTCGCCGACCGCCGTGACCGGGTGGCCGCCGGAGAAGAGCGCGCTGAGCATGCGGCGCTGGGCGACGGACGTGTCCTGGTATTCGTCGAGCAGCACGACGCGGAAGCGCGCGCGCTCGGCCGCCCCCACCTCGGGGAACTCCTCGGCGAGCCGTGCGGCGACCGCGAGCTGGTCGCCGAAGTCGAGCAGGTCGCGCGCGGCCTTCTCCGCGCGGTAGGCGTCGACGAGGTCGGCCAGCTCGAGCCGCTTGCGGGCGGCCGCGGCGAGCGCCTTCACCTTGGCCGGGGGCTTGGCCAGCTCCGCGACCTCGGCGATCAGCGCCCGGTCGTGCGCGCGCAGCTCGGCCGTGCTGATGAGGTGCTCGGAGAGCTCCCCGTCGAGCGCGAGCAGGTCGTCGACGAGCATCCAGACCGGCTTCGTCACCTCGGCGAACGGGCCGGACGCCCGGCGCAGCACCCGCTCGGACAGCTGGAACCGCGTGGCGTCGGCCAGCAGCCGCGCGCGCGGCTCCACCCCGAGCCGCAGGCCGTGCTCCTCGACCAGCCGCCCGGCGAACGCGTGGTAGGTCGAGACCGTCGGCTGACCGTCACCGGCTCCGTCGCCGGGAAGGCCCGGCACAGGAACGCGCGAGCCGCCGGGGGCCGACGGCCCGCCCACCCCTGCCTTGGCCAGCGCGGTGCGCACCCGGGCGGCGAGCTCGGCGGCGGCTTTGTTGGTGAAGGTCAGCCCGAGGACCTCCTCGGGCCGCACCGCGCCGCTGCCGACCAGCCAGACCACGCGGGCGGCCATCACGGTCGTCTTGCCCGAGCCCGCGCCCGCGACGACCACGCCCGGCTCCAGCGGGGCCGTCGCGGCGTCCAGCTGGGGCGGGCTGAACGGGATCCCGAGCAGGTCGCGCAGCTGCTCCGGGCGGCGCAGGACGACGGGGCTCACTCGACCACCTGCTTGCCCTCGGGCTGTGCCGGGCAGGCGCGCCGGTAGGGGCACCGCGCGCAGGCGTCGCTCGGCGTGGGGGCGAAGTCCTCGCCCACCACGCGCTCGACCGCGTCGGCGAGCAGGACGTCGACCCAGGTGCGCCCGTCCGCATCCTGCTCGGGGGCGGGCTGGTGCTGCACCTTCGGCATGCCCGAGTCCTCGACTCGCAGCTGCACGAGCTCGGCCCCGCCGGTGCGCGGCCCGCCACCGGAGTCAGCCCCCTCGGACGGCAGCAGTGCGTCGAAGGCGCCGGCCTCCGTCGCCAGCTGGTAGGCGCCGAGCTGCGGGTGCACGGCGACCTCGGCCGCCGCGGGAGGCGTCTTGCCGGTCTTGAAGTCCACGACGTGGACCCGGCCCTCGGCGTCCACCTCGACGCGGTCGGCCGACCCCCGCAGGACGACGACGCCGTGCGGCGTCGGGACCTCCACCCGGAACTCCTGCTCGGTGGCGAGCAGCCGGCGGCCGCGCGCGGCGGTCGCGGCGTGCCAGGCGAGGAAGCGGCGTACGGCGTCGCTGGCCGCGACACGCTGCTGGGCCGACTGCCACCTGGCCTCGAAGGCGAGCGCGTCCCAGACGGCGTCGATGCGGGCGTCGAGGGCGGCCTGGTCGGCCGGCAGCCCGCCGCGGGCGACCTCGTCGGCCAGAACGTGGACGATGCGGCCGAAGCCGATCGCGGCCGTGGTGGGCGCGTCGGCGGCCGCCTCGTGCTGGAGGAACCAGCGCAGCGGGCACGTGGTGAGCCCGGAGAGCGAGGAGCCGGACATGCGCACCGCCGCGCCCTCGGGGAGGACGGGGCGGCCCGGGTCGCTCACCTCGAGCAGGCCCCACCAGCGCTGCGGGTGGGCGGCCGGCACCAGCGCGGCGCCGCGGTCGTCCGTCGCCGCCGCGAGCACGGCGAGACGGCGTGCGGCCGCGGCACGCAGCGCAGGGTCCTCGTCCGGGTCGACCGCGGCGCGGCGCAGGTCGGCGACGAGGCCGACGGCGGACAGCGGGCGCACGACCCGGCGCGTGACCGCCTGCACCGGCACGCCGAGCTCGTCCAGGAACCGCGAGGGCCGCTCGCCGTCGTCGTCCGCGCTGGCGACCGCGCTGACCACCAGCCGCTGCCGCGCCCGGGTGACCGCGACGTAGAAGAGCCGGCGCTCCTCGGCGAGCACCTCGGACGGCCCCGGCGGCTCCGTGAGCCCGAGCCGGCCGAGCCGGTCCGGCTCGAGCAGGGAGCCGCGCCGGCGCAGGTCGGGCCAGACGCCCTCCTGCACGCCGAGCACGACGACGAGGTCCCACTCCAGGCCCTTGGACCGATGAGCCGTCAGCACCCGCACCGCCTCCCCGCGGGCGGCGCCCTCGGCCAGGGTGTCGCCCGGGATGTGCTGGGCGGCCAGCTCGGCGAGCAGCAGCCGGGCGCCGCGCACCCCCGGCCGCTCGTCGGCCCGTGCCGCCGCCTCGAAGAGCGCCACCACGGCGTCGAGGTCCCGGTCGGCGGCACGCCCGGCCGCGCCGCCGTCGTACGCCGCCTGCTCCAGCCGCCGGGGCCATCGGGTGCCGTTCCACAGCGCCCAGAGGGCCTCCTCGGCGGGGCCGCCGTCCTGCAGCACCGCCGTGGCCTGCGCCAGCAGCTCGCCGAGCGCACGGACGGGCGCGGCGAGCCGGTCCTCGGCCGCGACGAGCCGGCGCGGGTCGAGCAGGGCGTCGCGCAGCAGCTCGTCCGACGGGGACGCCGGCCGGCCGGCGGCCTTCTCCTCGGCCCGCAGCTCGCGGGCGAGCGCCCGCAGCCGACCCGCCTCGGCGCCGCCGAGCGGGGACAGCAGCAGAGTTCGTGCCTGCTCCGCGCTGGGGCGCCGGGGGCCTCCGGGCGCGGCCGGCTCGTCGTCGCCGAGGCCGCTCGCGACCTTCAGCGCGAGCAGGAGGGGCGCGACCGCCGGCTCCTCCGCGAGCGGGAGCTCGTCGCCGGCCACGGCCACCGGGACGCCGGCGGCGCCCAGCACGCGACGGACGAGCGGGACCGAGCGGCGCCCGCTGCGCACGAGGACGGCCATCCGGCTCCACGGGACGCCGTCCTCGAGGTGGGCGCGGCGCAGCAGGTCGGCGGTGGCGTCCGCCTCGGCGGCCGCCGAGGGGTAGGTGCGCACCTGCACCCGGCCCGGCTCGTCGACGCCGGAGGCGAGGTCGCGGTGCTCGGCCACCTGCTCGCGGGGCAGCGACCGGATCGGCAGCCGGGACGCGACCGAGCGGCTCGCCGCGAGCAGCCGCTCCCCGGCGCGACGGGACCGGCGCAAGGTGACGACCGGGGCCGGGCTGCCGTCGGCGCGCGGGAACCGGTCGGGGAGCTCCAGAATCCCGCTGATGTCCGCGCCGCGGAAGGCGTAGATCGACTGGTCGGGGTCGCCCACCGCCACCAGGTGGCGGCCGTCGCCCGCGATCGCGTGCAGCAGCCGCTCCTGGGCCGGGTCGGTGTCCTGGTACTCGTCGACGAACACCGCGGCGAACCGGCGGCGCAAGGCGGCCTGCGTCTCGGGCTCCTCGGCCAGCACCGCGGCCCGGTGGACGAGCTCGGCGTAGTCGACCGCGCCCATCGCGCCGAGGACGTCGAGGTACTCGGCGAAGAACTCGGCCGCCGCGGCCCAGTCCTCGCGCCCCGCTCGGGCGGCCGCGCGGGCGAGGTCCGGCGGGTCGAGGCCGAGCTCGCGGGCGCGGGCCAGGACCGCGCGCACCTCGTCGGCGAGCCCGCGCGTGCCGAGCCCGGCCCGCAGCCGCTCCGGCCACCGCACGCCGCCGGCCCCGTCGCGGATGCCCGCGAGCAGCTCACGCACAGCGACGTCCTGCTCCGGGCCGGAGAGCAGCCGCAGCTGCGCCGGGTCGTCCGGCAGGGCCTCGGCGGACCGGTAGGCCCGCAGCACCCAGAGGCAGAACGAGTGGAAGGTCCATGCGACAGGTGCACCGGTCGCGCCGCCGAGCCGGGCCGTGACGCGCTCGCGCAGCTCCAGCGCCGCCCGCCGGCTGAAGGTGAGCACTAGCACCTGCTCGGGCCGCAGCGGCTGGGCCGGCTCCTCCACCAGCGCCGCCACCGACTCGACGAGCGTGGTCGTCTTGCCCGTCCCGGGGCCCGCGAGCACCAGCAGCGGCCCGGAGCGGTGGGCCGCCACTCGGGCCTGAGCGGGGTCGAGCGCGACGGCCCGCGGCGCGGCGCGTTCGGGCAGGCGCAGCCGGCCGACGGGACGGCGGGGCCGGCGGCCGGCCGGGCGGGACATGGGTGCTGCGGTCATGGTGCTCCCACTTCACCACGGCCCGCCGACAGTCGGCGGGAGCCGGGCGCGGTCGCCAGCCCCGCGCGGCGCGTGCGGCCAGGTCGTCAGCCCCGCGCGGCGCCTCCGGCCAGCGACGCGCGCACGCGCAACGGCATCGGCACCCGCTCCGTGCCCTCCGTGTCGCCGGCGAGGAGGCGCTCGACCGCCCGTTGCCCCATCGCGAAGTGCGGCAGGGCCACGCTCGTGAGCGGAGGGTCGAGCCAGGCCGCGAGCTCGGAGTCGTCGAAGGAGACGACGGAGACGTCGTCCGGGATGGCGAGGCCGGCCGCGTGCACCGCCTGGTAGGCACCGAGCGCCACCCGGTCGTTGAGGCAGACCAGCGCCCGGGGGCGTACGCCCTCGGCGAGCAGCCCGGCGACCGCCTCCCGGGCGGACTCCGGCCACCAGGCGCAGGGCGCCTCGCCGGCCAGCCGGGCCCCGGCGCCCGCGAGCACCTCCTCGATGCCGGCCAGCCGCTGGCGCCCGGCGAACACGTGCGGAGCGCGCTCGCCCACGAGGTACGCCCCGTCCTGCAGCCCGGCGGCGACGACGGCCCGGGCCGCCGCGCGCCCTGCCTCGAGCTCGTCGGGCAGGACGCTGGGCTCCCGGCCGTCCTCGGTGTAGCAGTTGAGCAGCACCCTGCGCTGCCCGGCCAGCCCGGCCGGAAGCCGCACGGGCCGGGTGAACATCCGGGCGTAGACGAAGCCGTCGACCTGCCGGTCCAGCAGGTCCTCGAGCAGCCGCTGCTCCGCGGCAGGCTCCCCCTCGCCCTCGACGAGGTAGGCCAGCCGCCCCTGCCGCACCGCCGCGGCCAGCGCTCCGTGGACGAGCCGTCCGGCGTACTGCTCCGTCACGATCGTGTCCGAGACGAGCGCGAGGGTGTGCGTGACCTTCGTCTTCAGGCTGCGCGCCATGAGGTTCGGCCGGTAGTCCAGCTCCTGGGCGGCGCGCAGCACCCGGGACCGGGCGTCCTCGGCGATGCGCATGTCCTTGCCCAGGCCGTTGAGGACGTAGGACGCGGTGGTCCGCGACACTCCGGCCCGGCGCGCGACCTCCGCGAGCGTGACGCGGTGCTGGGCCATGCCTCAGTCTGTCACTGCCGCGGCACGTCAGAGCGACTGTTGCGTCTGCAGAAACCTGCCATCAGCCTGCCGTCGCCCGAACTGCGATTCCCACGATCTACAGCGGCAGTTCGTTGCCGGGACAACCGCGGTCAAGCGGCCAGGGAGAGCGGGGCCGTGCCGCGGCGTACGCGGATGCTGAGCAGCGCAGCCACTGCGCACAGCGCTCCCGCACTGAGCCAGGCGATCGTGTACGCCCCGGTGAGGTCGCGGACCGCCCCCGCGCCGGCCGCGGCCACGGCCGCCCCGAGCTGGTGGGCGGCGAACACCCAGCCGAACACGACGGTCCCCTGCTCGCCGTAGATCTCCCGGCACAGCGCGACCGTCGGCGGCACGGTCGCGACCCAGTCCAGCCCGTAGAACACGACGAAGACGACCACGCTCGGGCGCACGGCGTCGTCGAGCAGGGCGGGCAGCACGGCCAGGGAGGCCCCGCGCAGCAGGTAGTAGACGGCCAGCAGCACCCGCGGGTCGACCCGGTCGGTCAGCCAGCCGGAGGCGATCGTGCCGACGATGTCGAAGACGCCGACGACCGCGAGCAGCCCGGCCGCCGTCGTCTCGTGCATGCCGTGGTCGTGCGCGGCCGGCACGAAGTGGGTGCCGACCAGTCCGTTGGTGCTGGCCCCGCAGATCGCGAAGCCGAGCGCGAGCGCCCAGAAGGAGCGGGTACGCGCCGCGTGCGCCAGCGTCTGGACGGCCACCCGAGCCGGCCCGCGTCCGGGACAGGCCGGCGGCGGCGAGGGGACCGGGGCGAGCGCGCCGTACGGCAGGACGCCGAGGTCGGCCGGGCGCTCGCGCAGGAAGCGCAGCACGAGCGGGACCACGGCGAGCGCGGCGGCGCAGATGACCAGCGACGCCGCCCGCCAGCCCGCCGTCCCTGCCAGCCAGGCGGTCAGCGGCAGGAAGACCAGCTGGCCCGTCGCGCTACCGGCCGTGAGGACCCCCGTCACCAGGCCGCGCCGGGCGACGAACCAGCGCTGCGCGATGGTCGCCGCGAAGACGAGCGCCATCGAGCCGGTCCCCAGCCCGATGAGCACGCCCCAGAGCAGGACCAGCTGCCAGCTCGCCGTCATGCCCACAGTCGCCCCCGCGCCGACGGCGACGAGGACGAGGGCGCACGCGGTGACGCGGCGGATGCCGAAGCGGTCCATCAGCGCAGCGGCGAAGGGGGCGGTCAGCCCGAAGAGGACGAGGTTGACGGCCACGGCCGAGGAGAGCAGCCAGCGCGGCCAGCCGAACTCGTCCTCGAGCGGGACGATGAGGACTCCGGGCGCGGCCCGGAACCCCGCCGCGCCGATGAGCGCCACGAAGGCGACGGCGGCGACGATCCAGGCCGGGTGGACCCGTCGGGGCGCGGGGGTGGCCGCGGGCGGCGGGGAGAGCACGGTGCGGTCGGTCACGGCACGAGCTTCCCGGCCCGCCGGTCGAGCGACCAGTGGCCCGATGGACAGTCTTCGCTAGGATTCGGCCATGACCCGTGAGCCGCACCCGGTCGCCGTCGTGGCCGTCGACGGGGTCGTCGCCTTCGACCTCGGCATCCCCTCCCAGGTCTTCGGCGCCGCCGTCTCGGCCGCGGACGAGCGGTTCTACGACGTCGCCGTCTGCTCGGCCGGCGGCCGGCCGGTGCCGACGTCGGCGGGCTTCGCCGCGGCGGTGGCGTACGACATGACGGCGGTCGCGGGCGCCTCGACCGTGGTGGTGCCCGGGCCGGCCGGCGTCAGCGCGGCGGCGCACGGCGACGTGGACCCGGAGGTGCTCGACGCGCTGCGGGCCGCTGCGGCCCGCGGAGCGCGGATCGTCTCGATCTGCACCGGCGCCTTCGTGCTGGCGGCGGCTGGCCTGCTCGACGGCCGCCCCGCGACGACGCACTGGCGCTACGCCGACCGCTTCCGCGCGCTCTACCCGACGGTGCGCCTCGACCCCGACGTGCTGTTCGTCGACGACGGCGACGTGCTCACCTCCGCCGGTGTGGCGGCGGGCCTTGACCTGTGCCTGCACATCGTGCGCGCGGATCACGGCGCGGAGGTGGCCAACCGGTCGGCCCGCCGGTGCGTGGTGCCGCCGCTGCGCGCCGGCGGGCAGGCGCAGTTCATCGAGCGCCCGCTCCCCGCGGGTGACGACACCTCGCTCGCCCCGGTACGCGCCTGGGCCCTTGAGCACCTGGACACCCAGCTGGGCCTGCCCGAGCTGGCGGCGCGCGCGAGCACGAGCGTGCGCACGCTGACCCGGCGGTGGCGGGCGGAGACGGGGCAGAGCCCACTGCAGTGGCTGCTCGCACAACGCGTGCAACTGGCCCGCGACCTGCTCGAGACGACGGACCTTCCGGTCGAGCAGGTGGCGCAGCGAGCCGGGCTGGGGAGCGCCGCCTCGCTGCGCGCGCACCTGCACACGGCGCTCGGACAGAGCCCCACGCTCTACCGGCGCGCGTTCCGGGAGTCCACCGCTCCTCGCTGAGAGCGTCGAGCATGCGGCGTGCGGTGCCGTGGGAGCGGCACCGCACGCCGCATGCTTCGGAGCCCGAGACACAGCTCGGGGCCGCGACGCGCGGCGGTGCGGTCAGTGGCGGCGGTACTGCCAGCCGGCTGCCGCCTTGCCCTGCCGCCCCTGTGCGTGCCGAGCGGGAGCAGGGCCCTTGCCCGTGGGACGCGGGCCGGCGGGCTGGCCGGCCGACGCGGCGCCGCGGCCGTTCGAACGCTGGACGTCGAGCTGGACGTAGGGGAAGACGTTTCGCATAGCAGCCTCCGGAATGTGGTCGAGAGGACTGGCGGGCGACGACACAGGCAGCAGACAGCCGCATACGGACTCACGTATTGCAGAACGGCAATGCTCACTGCAGTGAAGTGCGGCTCGGGTCAACGGAGCCGGACGTCGTCACCGCGGCCAGGCGGGACGGCAGCCCACCGGGCACGGAGCCGCAGGCGTGGGCGCAATCGACGTCAGAGGATCACGGAGAAGACGTTAGGCCTTCGCCGAACGCGCACGCAACCCCTTATTCCTCAGGAGTGGCAGCCGCGCTCCGGCCCCGAAGGTGCCGCAACGAGCGGGAGACCCACTCGCTCAGCAGCATCCGCTCAGCGGAAGACAGGCCGGGAAGGTCGGGCACCACGGTGGCGAACGTGACGGCGACGGCGGCGACGTCGTCGTCGGCCACGGCCGGGGCGGAGACGAGCATCCGGGCGAGCACGGCATCGAGCATGAAGTCCGCGAGGCCGAGGTCGCGCTCCTCCGCCGGCTCGTCGAGCAGGGCCAGGACGGCCCCGGTGCCGGCCGCGTGGATCAGCAGCACGGCGCGCTCCTCGTCGACCTTGAGCAGGGCCCGCTGCGCGAGCCGGCGGACCCGGCTGCGCAGCACGTCGATGCCGGCCGCGGTCGCCGGAGAGGGCGCTCCACGTCCCGGAGTGGTGAGGAGGGCGTACACCTCGGGGTTCGACAGCCCGAACTCCACGTGCGCCCGCCAGGCGGCACGCAGCTCCTCGACCGGGTCGTCGATCAGCCCGTCACCCGGCTTCGCTGCGACGTAGGCGCTCATCACGTGCTCGGCGACCGCGTCGAGCAGCCCGTCCTTGTCCCCGAACAGGCGGTAGATCGTCGGGGCCTGCACCTGCGCCGCCTGCGCGACCGCTCGCGTGGTCACGGCCCGGGCACCGGACTCGCGCAGCAGCAGCGTCGCGGCCTCGACGATGGCGGCCCGGGTGTCCCGCGGTGCGTCCTGCCGTGCGCTCCCTGGTTCCACGTAGCAATGCTAACAACGTCTTGTTTCCGTGCGAGTATCGCTGCTAACGTCACGGTGATACCAACGGAAGCAGGTAGCCCATGATCGTCATCACCGGCGCCACCGGCCAGCTCGGCGGCCGCATCGTCGACAAGCTGCTCGAGCACGTGCCGCCGCAGCACGTCGGCGTCAGCGTCCGCGAGCCGGGGAAGGCCGCCCGGCTGGCCCGGCAGGGGGTCCGGGTCCGCGCGGGCGATTTCACCGACCCGGCGTCGCTGGCCGCCGCCTTCGAGGGCGCCGACCGGGTGCTCGTCGTCTCCGCCGCCATCCGCGGCCCCGGTGCGGTCGCGGCGAACGTGTCCGCCATCGACGCAGCGAGGGAGGCAGGCGCACGGCGCGTCCTCTACACGAGCCACCAGGCGGCCTCGACGAGCTCCCTGTTCGCCCCGCAGGCGACCCATGCCGAGACCGAGCGGCACCTCACAGCCGGCGGCGGCGCGTTCACCGCGCTGCGCAACGGGTTCTACGCGAGCACGCTCAGCCACTACGTGGGCCCCGCACTGCAGACCGGGCGGCTGGTGGCCCCGGAGGACGGGCCGGTGTCGTGGACGGCGCACGCCGACCTGGCCGAGGCCGCGGTGGCCGCCGTCGTGGACGACAGCGTCCTCGACGGCGTCACCCCCGCCCTGACCGCGCCCACGCTGCTCGACCTCGCAGCCGTGGCCCGCCTGTTGAGCGACATGACGGGCCGCACCATCACCCGCGTGGTGCTCGATGACGAGGAGTGGAAGGCGGCCGCGGTCGGGGCGGGCATGCCCGAGGCGGCCGCCGACTTCACGCTCGGGATGTTCCGGGCCGCGCGCAGCGGCGAGTTCGCGGTCACCGACCCCACTCTCGAACGGGTGCTGGGCCACCCCGCCGTGCCCGTCCGCTCCACGCTCGAGGCCCTGGCCCGCGCGGCGTGACCCGCGCGTCAGCCCGGCGCCCAGCGGCAGCGCGCGAGGTCCACCCGCGCGTCCCCGCGCAGCGGCACCCCCTCCGCCGCGAGCCGGCGGAGCGCCTCCCGCTCGCGGCCCGGCGGCGGGGTGCCGTCGGCCCGCAGCACGCGCCACCACGGGACACCGCCGCCCCAGAGCGCCATCACCCGGCCGACTGCGCGCGGGCCGCCCTCCCCCAGCGCCTCGGCGATGTCGCCGTAGGTCGCGACCTGCCCGGGAGGGACGGACTCGACGGCCTCCAGGACGCGCTCGGCGAAGGGGGTCGGGTCCACGCGCAGGAGGTTAGAGCCCTGCCTACGGGTACGGGGAGGGCATGACCGAGACCCCCTTTGACGACGCCCCGAGGACCGACGCCGTGGAGGGCTCCGCCGGGGCGGGCGGCGCCGACGTCGAGCGGGAGGCGGGCGAGGCGCCGCGTACGGACGTCGAGGGCATCGCGTTCGGCGACGAGACGCCCGCGCCGGACCTCACCCCGGACGACCCGGCCGTGCGCGGCACCTGAGCCCGTCGCCGCCGCCGTCGTGGATGCGCCGGGCGTGCACCTTCGGGCGGCCTGGGTAGGACCCGGGCCATGAGCGAGACACCGTTCCCCGAGCCGCCCGTCACTCCCAGCCCCGAGGCCCTCACCGATGAGCCCGACAACTCGCTGCTCGACTCCCCGGAGTCCGTGCGCGACGCCGTCCAGGGCACCGGCACCACCGACGAGGACCCGGGGTCCTACCTCACGCCCGACAACATGGGCATGCGCAACACGGACGTCTGATCGGCCCGCGCTGAGCGCGGAACGTCCCGAGACGCCCGGACCGCACCCCTATTGCCTGAGAGAACCGGAACTCCATAGAGTGCGCCCCGGAGAGCTTTCCGGGGCGCGCGTGAACCCGTCCGTCGCCCCAGCACGAGACGAGGGAGTCTCCGATGAAGCACCCCATCCGCGCGCTCTGCGCCGCCGGCGCGGCGGCGGGCCTGGCCGCCGTCACGATCACGGCCGGCGGGCCCGCCGCCTCGGCCGGCCCGGTGTCCCCCGCGGCCAAGGCCCGCCCCGGCCAGTTGTTCTACGACGACTTCTCCGGCAGCGCGCTCGACCGGACCAAGTGGAACGTCGTCGTGCAGACGCGGACCAACCAGATCGTCAACAACGAGCAGCAGGCCTACGTCGACAGCCCGTCGACGGTCTACCTGTCCAAGGACAGGAGCGGCGAGGCCAAGGGCGCCTCGGGCGGAGTGCTCGTCCTGAAGGCCAACTACTCCCCTGGCACCGTGCTCACCGGCGGCACACGGGACTTCACCTCCGGCCGCATCAACACCAGCGGGAAGTTCGACCTGACGCACGGCTCGGTCTCCGCGCGCATCAAGCTGCCGGCCGGCGAGGGGCTCTGGCCGGCGTTCTGGATGCTCGGCTACGGCCCCTGGCCGCGTGCGGGCGAGATCGACATCATGGAGTACGTCGGCGAGCGCGACTGGATCAGCGCGGCGACGCACGGGCTGGACTCGTGCGGCCGGAACTACTCCGGCGACTTCGCGCCGGTGAACAAGGCGTACCTCTACCCGACCTACGACGCGACCGAGTGGCACACCTACAAGGTCGACTGGACCAAGACCTCGATGAGCTTCTTCATCGACGGCCACCTGTTCTACCGCGTCACCAAGCCGATGATCTCGTTCTTCGGTGACTGGGTCTTCGACAACCCCGAGTACCTCATCCTCAACCTCGCGGTCGGCGGCGTCTACCCGTTCAAGACGAGCGGGATTCGCCAGCCGTACTACGGCCTGTCCGCCGACGCGCTGCAGCGGGTGAAGGACGGCGAGGCGAAGTACCTCGTCGACTGGGTGCGGGTCGACGCGAACGCCGACACGGTGCGCGGCACGATGCCGAACGGGTCGACGACGCCGCAGCCGGCTCCGCCGTTCACCCCCGCGCCGTGCTCGACGACACCCCCGGCGCCCGCGAGGTAGCACGTGCGGCTCATCGGCGGGATGCCGCACCCTCGTGCAGTCCGATCGGCACGATGCCGCATCGTCGCGAAGTCCGATTGGCACGATGCCGCATCGTCGCGAACCTATGGGCAGAATGCGCCATTCTGCCGATCAGGGCCGGGGGCGACGGTGCGGCGGCGGTGCGGGGGCGGTGCGGCGGCGGACGCGAAAGGCCGCCCGCGCAGACGCGCGGGCGGCCTCCGAGGGACAGCGAGAGGTCAGTACGCCGGCTGGCTCGGGTCGATCTGGTTGACCCAGGCGGCGACGCCGCCACCGACGTGCACCGCGTCCGCGAAGCCGGCGCCCTTGAGGATCGCGAGCGTCTCGGCCGAGCGGACACCGGTCTTGCAGTGCAGGACGACCTGCTTGTCCTGCGGCAGCTTCTCCAGGGCCGAGCCGTTGAGGAACTCGCCCTTCGGGATGAGCACCGCGGTCGGGATCTTGTTGATCTCGTACTCGTTGGGCTCGCGCACGTCGACGATCACGAAGTCGCGCTCGCCGTTCTCGCGCTCCTTGATCCACTGCTCGAGCTGGGTGACGGAGATCGTGGAGCCCTTGACGGCCTCCGACGCCTCCTCCGAGACCGCGCCGCAGAACGCCTCGTAGTCGCCGAGCAGGCCGGTGATCGGCTCGCCCGCCGGGTCCTTGCGCAGCTTGAGCGTCCGGTAGGACATCTCGAGTGCGTCGTAGACCATGAGCCGGCCGAGCAGCGGCTCGCCGATGCCCGTGATGAGCTTGATCGCCTCGGTCACCATGATCGAGCCGATGGACGCGCAGAGCACGCCCAGCACGCCGCCCTCGGCGCACGACGGGACCATGCCGGGGGGCGGGGGCTCGGGGTAGAGGTCGCGGTACTGCGGGCCGTGCTCGGCCCAGAAGACGCTGACCTGGCCCTCGAAGCGGTAGATCGAGCCCCAGACGTAGGGCTTGCCCAGCAGCACGGCCGCGTCGTTGACGAGGTAGCGCGTGGCGAAGTTGTCCGTGCCGTCGAGGATGAGGTCGTACGGCTCGAAGATCCGCAGCACGTTGTCCTCGTCGAGGCGCTCCTCGTGGAGGACGACCTCGACGTAGGGGTTGACCTCGGCGACGGACTCCTTGGCCGAGACGGCCTTGGGCTTGCCGATGTCGGACTGGCCGTGGATGACCTGGCGCTGCAGGTTCGACTCGTCGACGGTGTCGAAGTCGACGACGCCGAGCGTGCCCACGCCGGCCGCGGCCAGGTAGAGCAGTGCCGGGCTGCCGAGGCCGCCCGCGCCGACGACGAGCACCTTCGCGTTCTTCAGACGCTTCTGTCCGACCATGCCCACGTCGGGGATGATCAGGTGACGCGAGTAGCGGCGCACCTCGTCGATCGTGAGCTCGTCCGCCGGCTCGACGAGTGGAGGCAGGGGCACAGCGTTCTCCTTCCGTTCTTCTGCGCAACGCCACCCGCGGCGCCGGGGATTCCCGGGGGCCGGAGGTGGGCACTGCGCCCATGGTCCCAGCCCGAGTGGGTACGCGGGACACCGAAGGCGGCGTGCCGCCCGCAGGCGACGCCGCGACGACCGGACGACCGAGTCCGAGGAGTGCCAGATGACCGACACCGACCTGCCCGGCGACGCCTTTGGAGCCGAGGGCGACACCCCTGCCGGCGGCACGTCAAGGGGCGCAGCCGCCGACCCCGAGGCGAACGAGGCCGACGCGCTGGAGCAGGCCACCGAGCTCGACGACCGGGACACCGGGCCGGCCGAGCCGGTCCCGAGCCTGACCGAGGCGGCCGAGGCCGACCTCGCCGAGCAGGGCCGGGTGGTCGCCTTCGACGAGGACGACTACCGCTGACCCCGGTCGGCCGGCGCCGGGCACTCGGCGTCCGGAAGCGCGTCCACGACCCGGCGCAGCAGCGCCAGCAGCGTCGACCGGTCCTCGTCCGCCAGCACGCCGAAGGCCCGGACTGCGGACTCTTGTGCCCGCCGGCGCAGCTCCGCGTGCACCCGCTCGCCCTCGGCGGTGAGGTGCAGGCGGTAGCTGCGCCGGTTCGCCGGGTCCTGCTCGCGGCGGAGCAGCCCGGCCTGCTCCAGCGGGTCGACCAGGTCGGTCGCCGACCGGGGGCCGATGTGCAGCCGCTCGGCCAGCGCGCCCATGGACGGAGGCTCAGGGAAGCGGGCGGCCGTACGCAGCGCCCGGGCCTGCGCGGGCGTGATCCCGAGGTCCTCGACCTCCGCCCCGGCCGACCGGCGCAGCCGCCACTGCAGCGCGCGCATCGTCTCGGCGATCTCGTAGGCCACCGGGTCGACGCCCGCCATGCGCTCCTCCTCTGCCGGTCAGCTCCGGACAGCTCTGCCGGGAACAAAGGTCGAGGCTACCTCATTATGAGGTAGCCTCACTATTGCTCGATCCTTCGGCTCCCGGAGCTGCCCGTGCCCGCACCCACTCCCAGGAAGGGGACGCCGCGCGAAGGCCGCCGCATCCTCGCCCTCTTCGCCCCGCACCGCCGCCCGCTGGCCGGCGTGCTCCTGCTCATCCTCGTCAGCTCGGTCGTCGGCCTCGCGACACCGTTCCTGCTCCGCGAGATCGTCGACGTCGCGCTGCCGGAGCAGGACATGGGCCTGCTGGCCGTCCTGACCGGGGCCCTGGTCGCGACCGTCGTCGTCACCAACGCCCTGGACGTCGTCCAGACGCTGGTCTCCACCCGGGTGGGCCAGGCGGTGATGCACAAGCTGCGCGTCGACGTCTACGAGCACCTGCAGCGCATGTCGCTCGCGTTCTTCTCCCGGACCCGCACCGGCGAGGTCCAGTCGCGCATCGCCAACGACATCGGCGGCATGGAGTCGGTCGTCACCAGCACCGGCACCGACTTCGTCTCCAGCTTCGCCACCGTCGTCGTGACGACCGTCGCGATGCTCGCCCTGGACTGGCGGCTCGCCCTCGTGTCCTTCGCGATCCTGCCGTTCTCGCTCTGGATGAACCGTCGCATCGGCAAGATGCGCCGCGCGGTCACCGCGGAGCGTCAGCGCCGGCTGGCCGACATGACGTCGACCGTGCAGGAGTCGCTGTCGGTCTCGGGGATCCTGCTCTCGCGCACCACGGGCCGCTCGGACGACCTGGTCGCGCGCTTCAGCAGGTCCTCGAAGGAGATCGCCGAGCTGGAGGCGCGGTCCGAGCTCGCCGGGCAGTGGCAGTGGTCGCTCATAACCCTGTCCATGGCCGCGCTGCCGGCCGTCACGTACCTCTTCGGCGGCTGGCTGCGCGAGGGCGGGACGGACCTGTCCATCGGGACCCTCGTCGCCCTCGTCTCGCTGCAGGGGCAGCTGTTCCGCCCGCTCGCGATGCTCCTGCGGCTCATGGTCCGGATGCACTCGTCGCTCGCCCTGTTCAGCCGGGTCTTCGAATACCTCGACACCCCGGTCGACATCACCGACCGGGAGGGCGCGCGGTCGCTGACCGCCCCTCGAGGCGACGTGCGCTTCAGCGATGTCAGCTTCCGGTACTCCGATACCGGCTCCGACGTTCTGCAGAACGTGAGCATCGACGTGCCCGCCGGGTCCAGCCTGGCGATCGTCGGGGCTACCGGCTCGGGCAAGACGACGCTGGGCTACCTGCTGACGAGGCTGTACGACGTCGGCTCGGGCAGCGTCAGCATCGACGGGGTCGACGTGCGGGACCTGACGGCGGCCTCGCTGGCCGACACCGTCGGCGTCGTGACGCAGGAGACCTACCTGCTGCACGCGACCATCGCGGAGAACCTGCGCTTCGCCAAGCCCGACGCCACCGACGACGAGCTCGTGGCCGCCGCCCGGACCGCACAGGTGCACGACCTGATCGCGGCTCTGCCGCAGGGCTACGACACCGTCGTCGGCGAGCGCGGCTACCGGTTCTCGGGCGGCGAGAAGCAGCGCATCGCCCTCGCCCGCACCGTGCTGCGCAACCCGCCGGTGCTCCTGCTCGACGAGGCCACCAGCGCCCTCGACACCCGCACCGAGCGCGCGATGTCCGAGGCGCTCGCCGAGGTGGCCGCCCAGCGCACGACCATCACGATCGCCCACCGGCTCTCGACCGTCCGCGACGCCGATCAGATCGTCGTGCTCGACAAGGGGCGCGTCGCCGAGCGCGGCACGCATGAGGAGCTGCTCGCACTCGGTGGGAAGTACGCCGAGCTGGTGGCGCGCGACAGCTCCGAGTACGTCCCGGCCGCCTGAGCGCCGAACGGACCGGGGGCCCCCGGGCCGGCCGTGATTCGCGGGCAGTGAACGCGGCCGGGGCGGCCCCGTCCTGCGGGGTAGCCTGCGGCTGCCGTCCAGCCACACAGAAGGAGTCGCCGTGGAGGTCAAGGTCGGGGTGCAGCAGGCGCCGCGAGAGCTCGTCATCGAGAGCAAGCAGAGCGGCGAGGAGGTCGCGGCCGCGGTCTCCGACGCGCTGGCCACGGGCGGCGTCCTCACCCTCGTCGACGAGCGCGGCCGCCGCCTGGTGGTGCCGGTGGAGAAGCTCGCGTACGTCGAGATCGGCGAGCCCGAGCAGCGCCGGGTGGGCTTCGGCGCCCTCTGAGCCGTCGTTGCGGCCGGCTCGGGCGACGACCCGTCACGAGCCGGCCCGCAACGGCCCCAGCGCGCGCGGCGCCGCGCATCCGGCGCGCCGCAGAGTCCGCCATCTCAGGCACGGGCTCTCGTCCCCTCGGCTCGACACCCCGCCCCATCGTTCACGTGCGCACAAGCACGGCCGGCGCGGGTACCATGGAACCGACGTAGCGGGATAGCCCGGTCGGTGCCCCGATCGGCCCCCACACCGACCGCAGTGCGCGCACCCCGGCTCGAGGACTCGCCTCCCGCCGGCGCGAGTGCGCCCCGCCAGAGCCCTGAGAGGCACATCCTGACCAGCTTCAGAGAGCTGGGGGCACTCCCCCAGACCGCCGACGCGCTCGAGGCCGTCGGCATCGTCGAGGCCTTCCCCATCCAGGAGATGACGCTCCCCGTCGCGCTCTCCGGCGCCGACATCATCGGGCAGGCCAAGACCGGCACCGGCAAGACGCTCGGCTTCGGCGTCCCCCTCCTGCAGCGCGTCGTCGCGCCCGAGGACGAGGGCGAGCCGGCCGCGCCGGGCAAGCCGCAGGCCCTCGTCGTGGTGCCGACCCGCGAGCTCGCCGTCCAGGTCGCCAAGGACCTCGACCTCGCCGGCTCGCGCCGCGGCGTCCGCGTCCTGACCGTCTACGGCGGGCGGGCGTACGAGCCGCAGCTCGAGGCGCTCAAGAAGGGCGTCGACGTCGTCGTCGGCACGCCCGGCCGGCTGCTCGACCTCGCCCAGCAGCGCCACCTCGACCTCAAGCACGTGCGCGTGCTCGTGCTCGACGAGGCCGACGAGATGCTCGACCTGGGCTTCCTGCCCGACGTCGAGCGGATCCTCGCCCAGACCCCCGCCGGCCGGCAGACCATGCTGTTCTCGGCGACCATGCCGGGCGCGATCATGAGCCTGGCCCGGCAGTACATGCCCCAGCCCACGCACATCAACGCGATCGACCCGAACGACGAGGACGCGACGGTCGCGAACATCGAGCAGCACGTCTTCCGTGCCCACTCGCTGGACAAGCCGGAGCTGCTCTCCCGCGTGCTGCAGGCCCGCGGCCGCGGGCTGGCGATGATCTTCTGCCGCACGAAGCGCGCGGCGGCCAAGGTCGCCGACGACCTCGCCGAGCGCGGCTTCGCCGCCGCCGCCGTCCACGGCGACCTCGGCCAGGGCGCCCGCGAGCAGGCGCTGCGCGCCTTCCGCAGCGGCAAGGTCGACGTCCTCGTCGCCACCGACGTCGCCGCGCGCGGCATCGACGTCGAGGGCGTCACCCACGTCGTCAACTACGAGTGCCCGGACGACGAGAAGACCTACCTGCACCGCGTCGGGCGCACCGGCCGAGCGGGCAACACCGGCATCGCGGTCACGCTCGTCGACTGGGCCGACGTGACGCGCTGGCAGGTCATCAACAAGGCGCTCCGCCTCTCGTTCTACGAGCCGGTCGAGACCTACTCCGCCTCCGAGCACCTCTACGAGCTGCTCGACATCCCCGAGGGCACCAAGGGCGTGCTCCCGCGGGCCGAGCGCACCCGCGCCGGGCTCGCGGCCGAGCAGGTCGAGGACCTCGGCGAGACCGGGGGCCGGCGCAAGAGCGCGGGCAAGGCGGGCGGCGGACGCTCCGGCGGGCGCGACCGCTCCGGCGACGAAGCGCGTCCGGAGACGGACGAGGAGCCGCGCGAACGGCGTCCGGCCCGCACTCGGGAGCGGCGGCGTACGCGCGGCGGGGCCCCGGTCGCGGCGGGCGACGCAGCCGAAGGCACGGGCGAGGCTGCGGTCGGCGCCGCTGCGGACGTCCCGGAGACCGGGCGCGGCACCAGCGCCGCGGCGCCCGTCTTCGCGGTCGGCGACGACGCCGAGGGCGCCGCCCCGGCCCGCCGCCGGCGCCGGCGCGGCGGCCGCGGGCGCGGCTCGTCCACCGAGGCGGCGGCCGCCGGCGAGGCGGCTTCCGAGACCCCGCTCCAGCCCGCGGAGTAGCCCGCGTGCTGCGGCTGCTCCTGCTCGCGGACACCCACGTGCCCAAACGGGCACGCGACCTGCCGCCGCAGGTCTGGGAGCAGGTCGCGGCCGCCGACGTCGTGCTCCACGCCGGTGACTGGGTCGACGTGCCGCTCCTCGACGCGCTCGAGGAGCGGTCGCGCCGCCTTGTCGCCGTCGTGGGCAACAACGACGGCCCCGCGCTCCGGGCGCGGCTGCCCGAGGTAGCCCGCGTGGAGCTCGAGGGCGTCCGCTTCGCCGTCGTCCACGAGACCGGCCAGGCCCAGGGCCGGGAGGCGCGGATGGAGCAGGCCTACCCGGACGTCGACGTGCTCGTCTTCGGCCACAGCCACATCCCGTGGGACACCACGTCCCCGCGCGGGCTGCGGCTGCTCAACCCGGGCTCACCGACCGACCGCCGACGTCAGCCCGCGTGCACCTCCATGACCACCACGGTGGAGGCCGGGCGCCTCGGGGACGTGGCCCTGCACGCGCTGCCGCCGCGTACCCTCCCGAGGTGAGAACGACGCGGCCCGTTGCCCTGCCCACCGGCGTGCAGCCGGTCGCCGTCCCCGTCGGTGCGGACGCGCTCGCGGGGCTGGAGGCTCGGCCGGCCGGTACGCCGCGCGGCACCGCGCTCCTCGTGCCGGGCTACACCGGCTCCAAGGAGGACTTCCTCGCGCTGCTGCCGCTGCTGGCCGACGCCGGCTACCGCGCGGTGGCCGTTGACCAGCGCGGGCAGCACGAGTCCCCGCGGGCGGGCTCCGACGCGGGCTACGACGTCCCGGCCCTCGCCGCCGACGTGCTGGCCGCCGCCCGCTCGCTCGACGCCCGCGGCGTGCACCTGCTCGGCCACTCCTTCGGCGGGCTGGTCGTGCAGGGCGCGGCACTGGCCGACCCGGCCGCGCTGCGCACCCTGACGCTGCTGGCCACCGGGCCGGGCGCCGTTCCGGAGGGGCCGCGCACGGCCGACCTGCGGCTCGTCCGGTCCACGCTGCCCACCACGCCGATGGACGTGGCCTGGGAGGTCAAGTGCGCGCGCGAGCTGGCCGCCGGGCTCGCCCCCGAGCTGCCGGAGACGCAGGAGTTCCTGCGCCGCCGCTGGATGGGCACCAGCCCCGAGAGCCTCGTCCGGATCGCCGTCACCCTGCTCGAGGCCGAGGACCGGGTGGACGAGCTGCGGGCGCGGCTGGACGCGGCCGGCGTCCCCGTGCTCGTGCTCAACGGCGACCTCGACGACGCATGGCCGCCGAAGGTGCAGGCCGAGATGGCCGACCGGCTGGGCGCGGCGTACGTCCAGATCCCCGGCGTCGGCCACTCGCCGAACTACGAGGCGCCCGCGGCGACAGCCGAGGCGCTGCTGGCGCACTGGGGCAGCGCGCCCTGACCTGCGCTCCCGCCTTGCGATTCGGACACGGCGCCCGGCGGGCGGTGCCGCGGGAGCGTGCGCGCGCCTAGGCTGGCGGTGTGCGGGAGCTGCTCGCGTCCGGTGCCGACGGGGAGCGCTGGAGCGCGCCGACACCCACGGTCGAGGAGCAGCTCGATGAGGTCCAGCTCACCACCGCGAGCGCTTCTGCGAGCGGCCCGCGCGGAGCGAACGGGACCGACCGCGGCGACAGGGGCGACGCGGGCGACCCCGGCGACGGGGACGACTCGACGGCGGCCCGGCCCTGGTGGCGCCGGCCGCGTACGGCCCGCACGCTCGCGCCCCTGCTGCTCGCCGCGGCAGTGGGCGTGGCGTCCGGGGCCTGGGTGCAGAGCTCGCGGGACGTCGCCGCGGACGAGCGGGCCGCCGCCTCAGCCGTCAGCCTCGTCCTCGTCGGTGCGCACCCCTTCGGTGAGGGGCGCAACGGCAGCCTGCGGGTCCGAGTGGAGGTGCACAACGCCGGGCCGCGGCCGGTCAGCGTCGTGGGGCTGCGGCTCGAGGGCGGGCTGCGGGCCGTCGGCAAGCCCTACATCCCGCTGCCGCGCCTGGACCCGGGCAAGCGCGGCGGCTTCGGCCTGTCGGTCGAGCCGCCCGGCTGCAGCGGGACCGGGCTCAGCGACGAGGTGACGGTCCGGGTGCGCACCGAGGCCGGCACCGAGCGCGAGGTGACGATGCAGTCGAACGACCTGCTCGGGCTGTGGACCTACGCGCGCTGCGGCACCCGCAGCTTCCAGAACGCGTACGCCGGGGTGCGGGTGAGCGACGTCGAGCGCCGCGGCGCGCGCACGACGCGGCTGACCCTGGACTTCCGCCGGCTCGACGAGGCGCGCGGCGAGAGCGCGGCCCAGATCGAGTCGATCACGACCTCGATCGGCGGCGTCGAACTCGAGGCCCTGGCCCCGCTGCCGGTCACGGTCAGCTCGGAGGCGGGCGCGCAGGTCCTCGTCGAGCTGCGGGTCGGCGACTGCGCCGCGGTCACGCCACCACTGGACTGGTCGCAGGGCGCGCTCGAGGTGTCCGGCCGGATGGTCGAGTCCTCGGCCCCGACCGAGACGGTCGCCTGGACCGACACCCCGGTCGTCATCGCCCTGGCCAACGCGGTCGCGCGTGCGTGCCCGGAGGTCGACCTCGCTTAGGCGGCCTTCCCACGCCCGGTGGTGGGCGCGGGAAGGCCCCGCCGAGGAGGGGTCGTCAGCGGGGCCTTCGGCCAGAACGCCGTGCTCGCGCACAGGAACAGGAATTCCGACGCGGCACCCGCCGACACCGAGAAATGCCGATCAGCATGCGGGTGCGTGCGCTCAGGAATGCCTGCGGCCGGTCAACCGCAGGATATGCGGCGATTCCGGGGAGAGCGCCCCGAAGATGCCGCCGGCGGCGTCAGCGCACGGTCACCGTGGATGTGACCGACCTGGCCCCCGAGGCGTCGAAGACGATGACCCAGACCGTGTAGGTGCCAGGGGCGGCGTAGCGGTGGGTGCCGAAGACCGCCGGCGATCCGGCCGGCCCGGCGATGGAACCCGTCGACATGCCCGAGCCGTCGCCCCAGTGCACCAGGGCCGACACGCCCTCCCGCGGGCCGGCGAAGGACGAGATCGTCGCCAGGGCGCCCGCGAACGTGACGCCCGCCTTCGCCGAGAGAGACGTCCCGCTGGCCTCGGGGATGGCGTGGGCGGGCGCGGCCAGCCCCACCCCGAGGGCGGCCGTCACCGCGGAGGCCGATGCGAGCGCAGCCGCCCGCGACAATGTCTTTGCCATGTGGGTCGCCATCCTGTCGGTAGGTAGGGCTAACGGACGTTGAACGGCACATGGGCGGCAGGTGTCGTGCCTGCGATTTCCCCGCCCTTTGCCGACAACTGGACGCTAGCCCAGGCCCGACAGGTACTCCACCTCAGTAGTCCTTACATAAATCTATCGGCGTCTCGAAGCCTTCCAGCCGCCTGCGTCGCCGCCACAAATAGCCGTTTTCGTGGGTCAGTGGACGAATGTCCACCAAAGGCCGTCAGGCACCCTCGTTGATCAGGCCGCGCACCGCGTCGGCCACGAGCTGCACCGCGATGGCCGACAGCAGCAGGCCGGCGATCCGGCTCACGAGCACGACCCCGCTCTCGCGGATGACCCGGATGATGACCAGCGAGTAGCGCATGGTGAGCCAGAGCACGAAGTGGACCGCCACGACGCCCGCGGCGAGCGCCACGGCGTCCGCGGGGCCGTCGACGCGCCGGACGAAGACCATGGTCGCGACGATCGCGCCGGGCCCGGCGAGCAGCGGGGTGCCGAGCGGGACGAGCGCGACGTTGACGTCCCGCGACGCCACCGTCTCGCTCTCCTGCCCGGTCAGCAGTTGGAGCGCGACGAGCAGCAGGAGCAGGCCGCCCGCGCACTGCAGTGCGGGCAGCGTGATCCCGAGGTAGTCCAGCAGCTGCTGGCCGAAGAGCGCGAAGGCCGTGATCACGAGCAGCGCGACCGAGGCGGCCTGCCACGCGGTCTTGCGGCGTACGGCCGCCGACCGCCCGCTGGTCAGGCTGAGGAACAGCGGGATCGTCCCCGGCGGGTCGACGATGACGAAGAGCGTCACGAAGACTTCGCCGAAGAACCGCCATTCGCTACCCATGCAGCACCTCGATCGGACCGGTGGCCTGCGCCTGCAGTGACTCCAGGGCCTCGGGAGCGGTGACGTGCTCGCCGAGCAGGTTCGCCTTGCCGCGGCCGTGATAGTCGCTCGACCCCGTGACGGCCAGCCCCAGCTCGGCGGCCAGGCCGAGCAGGCGGGTGATGTCGGCCGCGGAGTGGTCGCGGTGGTGCACCTCGAGGCCGGCCAGCCCGGCGGACGCCATGGCGACGATCGCCGAGTCGTCGAGCACCTTGCCACGGTGACGGGCGAACGGGTGGGCGAGGACGGGCACCCCGCCGGCGGCGCGGACGGCTCGGATGGCCGCGAGCGGGTCGAGGGCGGCGTGCCGCACGTAGAACTCGCTCCGGCTGTGCAGCCACTCGCGGAACGCCTCGCCCCGGTCCCGGACCACGCCGTTGGCGACCAGCGCGTCGGCGATGTGCGGGCGACCGACGGTCGCCCCGTCCTCGACGCGGGCGAGGACGTCGTCCCAGCTCACGTCCACCCCGGCCGTTCGCAGCCGCTCGACGATGGCCCGCGTGCGCGGCACCCGGCTGTCGCGGACGTGGGCGAGGGCATCGCCGAGCTCCGGAGCCGACGGGTCGAACAGGTAGCCGAGCAGGTGCAGGCTCACGTCGCGGTAGCGACAGGAGATCTCCGCGCCGCGTACGAGCGCGAGCCCCGGCGGCAGGGCGGCCGCGGCCTCCGCCCACCCGAGCGTGGTGTCGTGGTCGGTGATCGCCACGACGTCGAGCCCGGCGGCCGCCGCGGCGCGGACGAGCGCGGCTGGGCTGTCGGTCCCGTCGGAGGCGCGCGTGTGGGCGTGCAGGTCGATCCGCATCGACGGGCAAGCCTAGGGCCGGGCCCGCACGCGGCCTGCGGCACTAGGGGGTCGTGCCCGCCCCCGGCCCCGAGCCCGCCGCGGCGCGCTGGCCGGGGCGCGCCGCGAGCCGGGGGGACAGCGCCCCCACCGGCAGCAGCTCGATCTCGTGGCCGAGATCGCGCGCGTCGGCCAGCTGCAGCCCCTCGAGCAGGAGTGCCCCCGCGCTCTCGGGCCAGAGCAGCACGTAGAGCCAGCTGCCGAGCGCCTCGCCCACGTAGGACGCGCAGGAGTCGTCGCCGGCCGCGCACCACAGGGCCGTGGGGTGGCCCGCGGCGTCCACCTTGGCGGCCGGGCGGCCGTCGGGCACAGCGCCGGGGTCCGGGCCAGGCATCCCCGCATAGCGCGCGCCGAGGCCGATCCCCGGCTCCTCGGCGACGAGCAGCAGCTCGCCCATGCCGCCCAGCGGAGCGGGGCCGGAGGCCGCGACAGCTACGGCCCGCGCGCCCGTGCGCTCGTCGCCCGCCCAGCTCACGCCGGTGACCAGCCAGGCGTGCGGGAGCGGCCACGGGAGCCAGACCGGGACCTGCGACCGGCGTACGACGTCGGCGACGACCTCGACGGTGGGCTGGACGACCGGCTGCTGCGGCAGGACCGTGCCGTGCAGGGCGCATCCCCAGCCGCTCGACCACAGGCCGGGAGGCTGCACCGTGCCGCCACAGCGCGGGCACGAAGGCTCTTTCATGGCAGATCACGGTCCTCCGGGTCGAACTGTCCCGTCAACTCAGCGTCCGGTCCCAGGCTCGAGCAGGCCTCGTACGCTGCAACGATGCCGACGTCCGGAGAAGTGCCGGAAGGCGTGCCCCGGGAGGGCTCCGCCGTCGTCGACTGCGTCGGAGCCGTGGTGGTCGACGACGGGCGGCTGCTCGTCGTCCGCCGCGCCCACGCGCCGTCCGCCGGGCTGTGGTCGGTCCCCGGCGGCAAGGTGGAGCCGGGCGAGACCGACGCCCAGGCCGTGGTGCGCGAGGCCGCCGAGGAGACCGGGCTGCGGGTGCACGTCGGGCGGCTGCTCGGCCAGGTGGACATCGAGGCCGCGGTCCCAGGCGTCGTCCTCCGCGTACGCGACTACGCCTGCATCCCGGCCGGAGGCTCGCTCACGGCGGGCAGCGACGCCCTGGAGGCACGCTGGGTGACGCCCGGCGAGCTGCGCGGGCTCGAGCTCGTGCCCGGGCTGCTGGACGCGCTGACGACCTGGGGCGCCCTGCCGGGCTGACGGGCCGGACGCCGAGGTGCCACCCGGTCGCGCCGTTTCTCCTCCGGCCGGCCCGGGAATCGGGTCTCTCGTCCACGACCGGACGCCGCCAGGAACGGCCGGGTACGGCCCGCGGCGGCACGCGGCGCCCGGCCCTCCGTCCCCCGCCGCCCGAGGTGCCCCTCATGGCTCTGCTCGCCCTGCTCCTGCCCGTGCTCGCGCTGCTCGCGCTGGTCTCGACCGCGCGGCTCGAAGCGTGGATGCAATCGGCGCCGCGCCGCTCGCCCGCGCCTGCGCGCAGGGAGGCCGCGGAAGCGCCCGCGCTCTCGCCGGCCTCCACGCTCTCGCCCGCCCGGTAGGGCATCCTTCGGCGGTGCCCCTGCGCTTCGCGTACAACACCAACGGCCTGGCCCACCACCGGCTCGACGACGCCCTGACGCTGCTCGCCGACACCGGCTACGACGGCGTCGCGCTCACCCTCGACCACCACCACCTCGACCCGCTGGCGCCGGACGCCGAGGACGCGGCCCGGGCCCTGCGCCGCCGGCTCGACGAGCTCGGCCTGGCGGTGATGATCGAGACGGGGGCGCGGTTCCTGCTCGACCCGCGCGACAAGCACGAACCCACATTCGTCACTGCGGCTTCTGCCGGCCGGGCCCGCCGCGCGGAGTTCCTGGAGCGCGCGGTCGACGTCGCGGCGGTCCTGGGCGCCGAGACCGTGTCCTTCTGGGCGGGCGTCCCGAAGCCGGGCGTGGACCGCGGGGCCGCCTGGGACTGGCTCGTCGAGGGCGTCGGGCGGGTCGCCCGGCACGCCGCCGCTCGCGACGTCCCGCTGTCCTTCGAGCCCGAGCCCGGCATGCTGGTCGAGCACCCGGGCGAGTGGGAGCGGCTGCG
Organism: Motilibacter deserti; assembly: GCF_011250635.1. Taxonomy (GTDB): domain Bacteria; phylum Actinomycetota; class Actinomycetes; order Motilibacterales; family Motilibacteraceae; genus Motilibacter_A; species Motilibacter_A deserti. Next base: position 91,624 of record NZ_JAANNP010000002.1, on the reverse strand, counting down.
CGACGCCCTGGACCCGGGCCTGCCCCGGCTCCGGCTCGCGCTGGACTCCGGCCACTGCCTCGTCAAGGGCGATCTCTCCCCGGACGACGCGGTCCGCCGCTACGCCGGCGAGCTCGGCACCGTCGCGGTCGAGGACATGCGGCGTGGCGTCCACGATCACCTGGCCTGGGGCGAGGGCGACATGGACGTGCCGGCCGTGCTCGCAGCCCTCGACGAGGTCGGCTACGACCGGCTCGTCACCGTCGAGCTCTCGCGCGACAGCCACCGGGCCCACGAGCTGGTGCCGCGGACCATCGCGTACCTGCGCGCGTCGGCGCCCTGACCCCTCCTCTGTCAGGATCGGGCGCCATGACCGCACTGGCCGACCGCGCGCTGCACACTCCGGTCGGCCCGGCCCGCCGGCAGGGCCACGACCTCGGCGTCGCCGGCGTCGTGCTGGTGTGGATCACGGCCGTCCTGCTGCTCGACCGCGGGGCGAGCCTCGGCCAGCAGCGGCTGCTCGGTGTGGCGACCTGGCTGCTGCTGCTGGGGCTGCTCGCCCGCGAGGCACCGATCGTGCGCGCCCAGACGGCGGTGGTGGTCGTCTTCGCGACGGCGGTCGAGTACACCTTCTCCCCGCTCCTCGAGGTCTACCTCTACCGGCTGCCCGGCGTCCCGTGGTTCGTCCCGCCCGGGCACGGGCTGGTCTACCTCGCCGCGCTCGCGATCGGCCGCAGCCCGCAGGCCCGGGCCCGTCCGCGCGCCCTGGTGGCCGCGACCGCCGTCGCCGGCACGGCGTACGCGGTCTGGGGGCTGCTAGGCCCCGGCCGGCTCGACGTGCTCGGGGCGTTCTGGCTCTGCTGCCTGCTGGGCTTCCTGCGCTGGGGCCGCTCGGCACTGCTCTACGTCGGCGCCTTCGTCGTCGTGACCTATCTCGAGGTCCTCGGCACCGCCCTGCACGTCTGGACCTGGCAGCCGTACGACCCGACCGGATTGGTCCCGATCGGCAACCCGCCGAGCGGGGCGGCCGGCGGGTACGGCTGGTTCGACCTCGCGGCCGTGCTGGCCGCCCCGGCGCTGCTGCGCGCGGTCGCGCGGGCCCGCATGCGCCTGCCGGGACGAGGAGCACCCGCCCGGGGGCTAAGCGGCCGGCCGGACCTGCCGATGCAGTAGGCAGCCGGGCCGCCCGTGGGGACCCGGCGTGTCCGCACGCGCAGCCGTCCTGGCAGAAGGGGTCAGCCGATGAAGTGGAACCTCGGCCGCAAGCGGCTGAAGCTGCAGGCCCACGGCCCGCGCGAGAAGCTGCTCGCAGAGGCCAAGCGGGTCGACTCGGCCTACGAGCAGGGCCTGTGGACCGGCAGCGTGGTCAACAAGTTCGGCTCGCACGGCAAACGCTACGAGGCGACGGTCTGGTACACCGACCGCGACGGGCCGGGGACGTACTCGGTCGAGATCGTCCAGCGCCGCGACGGGCAGCAGAACCGCGTCGTGCTGCGCAAGGACGGGCTCTTCCCGCTGCACAAGGCGCTCGACGTGGTCGACAAGGAGATCGAGCGGCAGGCGAACGCCTCGGACGTCGAGCTCCGGCTGCGCAAGCAGCGCGAGGCCGCCCAGCAGCGGTCGCGTGCCGTCGAGGAGCGGCTGCGCCGGCGCTGACGAGGCACGGCGCACTCACCCCTGAGCACCACGGTCCCCGCAACTCCCCGGAGCAGGGGTGTTGCGGGGACCGTGAACCGCCGGCCGCGCTCCTGCTCGTCGGCTAACGCACCGTCAGGCGGGCGCGCATCGTCCCGTCGTCCTGCATCGTGACCCCGGTGGCCTGCAGCCCACGCCACATCCCGGTGTCGGCGCCGGCCGCGTCGAAGGCGCGGGCCAGGTCGACGAAGAGCGTGTAGCCGCTGCGCGACGCGTCCGGCACCGCACGCTGGTACGCCGGCGAGTACGCCAGCAGCGACCGGTTCGCCCGCATCTCGCCCAGCGCGACCGTCACGACGCCGCCCGACCGGGTCACCTCGACGTCACCACCGGCGTCGGCCTCGGTCACGAGCCGCTGCCAGAGCGCCCGCGTGCGCTCCGGCGTGGACGAGCGCACCCGGAGCTGCCCGGCCACGTCACCGGCCCGGGAGCCCGGGCCGACCGCGACCACCAGGTCACTGCCCGCGAGCGCGCGGAAGTCGGCCGCGGACCGGATGCCGACCGTGCGCAGCTCCCGCTTCTGCGCCGTCGGCAGCGTGGCCCAGGCGTCGGCGAGCGCCGCGCCGTAGCCGGTGATGCCGAAGGCGCCGTAGATGCCGCTCGGGAGTGCGCGGATGAGATCGCTGCCGGCCTTGCCGACCCCGCTCACCGGCGTGCCGAGGATGCGCGTCTTCACCTCGACGTAGCTCGCGTCGAGGTGCACCGCCCCGACCAGGCGCCCGTAGCGGGCCGGGAGCGCACCGCCCGCGGCCGCCCGGCGGACCAGGCCGGTTGCCGTCTCCCCCGACATCGGTGTCCCGCCGGCCAGTGCGGGCGCGAGCGCGGCCCGCGCCGCCTCGCCCGCGCGGCCGTCGATGCCCGCACGCGCGACGAGCGAGGTCACGGCCGTCGCCGTCCCCTCCGTCGCCATCACCGCGTCCAGGTCGACCCACATCTGCGCGACGCGGTCGCCGCTGTTCAGGGCGTCGAGGTCGGCGCTCACCCGGCGCTCCTTGCCGAGCGCGCCGGGCCGGGCGAGCACGCGGTCCAGGCTCGCCTGGTCCTCGCCGAGCAGTGCGAAGCCTCCCTTCAGCGCGTACGCCGTCCCCTCCTTAGCCCGCACCGTGTCCAGCGTCCGGCTCGTGGCCGCCGCGTCCGTCGTGGCGATGGCGACCACGACGTCGACGCCGTCCTCGTCCTGCACGCCCGCGGGCACGGGATAGACGGCGTACGCCGCCCGGTCCCCGGCCCAGGCCTTGATGTCGGCGACGGTCAGCCCGAGCCCGCTCTCCTCCGCGACCGCCGAGATCGTCGACTCCTTCACGCCGTCGAGGCCGCCGGGAGCGGCGCTGCGCAGCACGTCGGCCTTGCGCGCCAGCCGCACCGCGGCGATCTTCTGCGCCGCCGAGGGGTCGAGGTCGACCTTCGCGTACGCGATCGCCCCGGCCGGCAGGACGGCCTCGGGCTGCGGCCCGCCGGCCGCGAGCGCGGAGTAGGCGTAGACGCCGCCGGCGCCGACGACGAGCGTCAGGGCCGTGCCCGCGCCGGCGAGGCGGCGCCCCAGCCGTGGCGGCCGCGCCTCCGCAGCGGGCCTCGACGCAATGGACGTGTGGTTCACGTGCACCTCCAGCTCGGTCCGATCGGGCCGGGCGCGTCATTGCGCATGGTGCCGCCGCCCCCGAAATGCCCGTGCCCCCGTTGCGGGCTTCGGACGCCCCTTACCTGTGTCACCACTACTTCATGCATCCAAGATCGCTTTGTTACCTGAAGTCCGCTACGTGAAGCAGGCTTCGCCACTCGTCGTGTGCGCGCCGTCGACGGCTCGTCATCGGCAGGACGTCGTGGCGACGCGGGGCGCAGGTCGCGCGAACCGCCCCGCTGACCGGATGGGCGGGTCTATGCTGCGGCCCGGCCCGGGCACGGGAGGCGGAGGAGACGTGCAGGACGGCGAGCCGAGCGCCCCGCTGCGGCTGCGGCTGCTCGGCGGGGTGGGTGCGACCCGCGACGGCGCCGAGCTGGACCTCGGGGGCCGCCGGCAGCGCGCGGTGCTCGCCCTGCTGGCGCTCGCCCGCGGCGGCGTGGTGCCCGCGGACCGGCTGATCGACCTGGTGTGGGGCGAGGAGCCGCCGCCGAGCGCGAGCGGGGGGCTGCAGGCGTACGTCTCGCACCTGCGCCGCCAGCTCCAGCCCGGCCGCTCCCCTCGCGACCCCGACGCGGTGCTCGTCAGCTCGCCGCCGGGCTACGCCCTCCGGCTCCCGCCCGACGCCGTGGACGCCTGGCTCCTGGAGCGGCTGGTCCGGGAGGGGACGTCGCTGGCCGCGTCGGACCCCGCTGCGGCGGTCGCGACGCTCTCCTCCGCGCTGGCGCTGTGGCGCGGCCCCGCCCTCGCCGAGTACGCCGGGGAGCCCTGGGCGGACGGCGAGGCGGCCCGGCTGGCCGAGCTGCGGTCCGTCGCCCGCGAGCAGCTGCTCACCGCCCGCCTGCAGGCCGGCGAGGCGGCCCTGCTCGTCCCCGAGCTCGAGGCGCTCGTCGCGGAGGAGCCGCTGCGCGAGGAGCGGTGGCGGCTGCTCGTCCTTGCGCTCTACCGCGCGAGCCGGCAGGCGGACGCGCTCGCGGCGCTGCGCAGAGCGCGCGCCGTGCTGGCCGAGGAGCTGGGCGTCGACCCCGGCCCGGTGCTGCGCGGGCTCGAGGCCGAGGTGCTGGCGCAGTCCCCGGGGCTGGCCGCGCCCGCCGCCCCGCAAGCCCGGCCGGCCGCGCGGCAGCAGGTGACGGCCGGGCACGCGAGCGTCCCCGAGCAGCAGCGGACGGCCCCGCGCGCGCCCGCGGAGCAGCTGCTGGAGCGGGCGCGCGAGCTCGCCGTGCTCGAGGGCGCGCTGCAGGACGTGCGCGAGGGGGCCGGCCGGCTGGTCGTCATCGAAGGCCCGGCCGGGATCGGCAAGACGCGGCTGATGGCCGAGACGCGCCGCCGGGCCGGAGAGCTCGGCGCCGCGACGCTGCTCGCCCGGGGCAGCGAGCTCGAGCGCGAGTTCGCCTTCGGCGTCGCCCGCCAGCTGTTCGAGGCCCGGCTCGCCGACCCGGCGTCCCGCGAGCGGGCGCTGGCCGGGGCCGCAGCCACCGCCGGGACGGTCTTCGACGGGCTGGCGGAAGCCGGCCCGGTCACCGCCGACGCGTCGTTCGCCGCGCTGCACGGCCTCTACTGGCTGGCCGTCAACCTCACCGCCGACGGCCCGCTGGTGCTCGCGGTCGACGACCTGCAGTGGTGCGACGCCGGCTCGCTGCGCTTCCTCGCCTACCTCGCCCGGCGCCTGGAGGGGCTGCCGCTCCTGGTCGTCGCCACGCTGCGGACGGGCGAGCGCCACGCCGAGCAGGCCCTGCTCGGCGAGATCACCGGCGACGCGGCGGCCATAGCCGTCCGCCCCCGCGCGCTCACCCCCGACGGCACCCGAGACCTCGTCCGCCGGCGCCTGTCCCCGGACGCCGACGACGCGTTCTGCGCGGTCTGCCACAGCACGACGTCGGGCAACCCGCTGCTGCTGCGCCAGCTGCTCGGCGCGCTCGAGGCCGACGCCGTACGCCCCGACGCGGCGCACGCGGACGTGGTCCGCGCGATCGGCTCGCGCGCGGTGTCGAGCATGGTGCTGCTGCGGCTGTCCCGGCAGCCCGGGCCCGCGCTCGCCGTGGCCCGGGCGCTCGCTGTGCTCGGCGACGGTGCCTCGCTGCCCGCCGTCGCCGCGCTCGCGGGACTACCCGAGGCGGAGACCGCGGCCGTGGCCGCCGGCCTCGCCCGGACGGAGATCCTGCGGGCCGAGCCACCGCTGGGCTTCGTCCACCCGCTGGTCCGCGACGCGGTCTACGGCGACCTCCCGCCCGGCGAGCGCGAGCTGCACCACGAGCGCGCCGCCCGGGCGCTCGAGGCGGTCGGCGCCACCGACGAGCAGGTCGCGGCCCACCTGCTGCACGTGCCCGGGCGGGCGGACCCGTGGGCGCTGGAGGTGCTGCTGCGCGCCGGGGCGGGCGCCGGGAGCAGAGGCGCGCCGGACGCGGCGTCGACGTACCTGCGCCGGGCGCTGCAGGAGCCGCCACCGGCCGGCCGGCGCGCCCGGGTGCTGCTCGAGCTGGGCAAGCTGGAGACGTCATGGGACGGGCTGGCCGCCGCCGCGCACCTGCGGGAGGCGTACGACCTCTTCACCGATCCCGCCGACCGGGCGGTTGCGGCCCGCGAGCTGGCGTGGTCGCTCTTCTTCGTCGGCGGCCTCGGGGAGGCGAGCGCCTTCGCCCGCCGGGCCGCCGCGGAGCTGCCGGCGGACATGGTCGACGAGCGGCAGGCCCTCGTCGCGCTCGAGCGGGCCGGCGGGGCAGTCCACTCCCTCGACCCCGTGGAGTGGGCGCTCTACGACCCGCCGCCGATCCTGGGCGACGGCCCGGGCGCCCGGATGCTGGAGGCGATCACGACCTGGGAGCGCACCTGCCGGTGCTTCCCCGCCGCGGAGTGCGCCGCGAGCGCGGAGCACGCCCTCGCGGACGGCAAGCTGCAGCAGGTCGACAACGGCCTGGTCTGGGTCGGGGCGATCGTCACCCTGGCGCTGGCCGACCGGGACGAGGAGAGCAGCCTCTGGGAGTCCACGCTGCGCCAGGCATACGAGCGCGGCTCGCTTTTCACGGCGCTCACGGTGTCGCTCTGGCGCGGCTACTCCCTCTTGCGCCAGGGCGACTTGCCGGAGGCCGAGGCGCACCTGCGGACGTCCGTGGAGCAGACCCTGGCGTGGGCGCCTACCTCCGGGATCGGCATGTCGTACTCGCTCGGCTGGCTGGCCATGACCAGGTTCGAGCAGGGTGACACCGACGGGGCGTGGGCGACCCTACGGCGGGACCTGCCGGTCTCGGGGGACGGGACGAAGGTGCTCGCTACGGCCCGCGCGGAGCTGCTGCTCGCCGCGGGCCGTCACGCCGAGGCGCTCGAGGCCGCCGAGGAGGCCGCGGCTGGCTCGTCGTTCATGGACAACCCGGGGTGGCGGCCGTGGCGCTCCCTGCGGGCCCGCGCGCTCGTAGGGCTGGGGCGTGCGGACGAGGCGCTGGCGCTGGCCGCGGACGAGCTGGCGCTCGCCCGCCGCTGGGGGTCCGCGAGCGTGGTGGGCTCATCCCTGCGGGTGGCCGGGGAGCTCGCGGGCGACTCCGGGGCCCTGGCCGAGGCCGCGACCCTGCTGGCCGGCTCGCCCGCCCGGCTCGAGCACGGCAAGGCGCTGCTGGCGCTGGGGGAAGCGCTGCTGGCCGGCGACCCGCGACCGGCGCGGGAGCACCTGCTCGCCGCGGTCCGCGTCGCCGACGGCTGCTCCGCGCTCCGCCTGCGCCGACGGGCGGAGGAGGCGCTGGCCCGTGCGGGCGCGCCCGCGCCGCCGCGCACGGCGTCGAGCACGACGACCCGGCTTGAGCGCGAGATCCTGCGCCACGTCGAGCAGGGCCGGTCGGAGAACGAGGTCGCGCAGGCGCTCTTCCTCACCCCCGCGGGGGTCCGCGCGCGGCTGGCCGCGATCGATGCCCGGCGTGGGGCGGGGATGAGCGCGGCCGCCGAGGGGTGAGCCGGGCGCGGCCGCCCGCTACGTCGCGCTGCGCGCGTCCTCGGCCGGCTCGTACCTCCGGTGCCGGTCGCCCGCGATCTGCTCGGCGACGAGGCGCAGCTTGACGTTCGCGTGCGAGGAGAGCGTGACGAGCATGGCGAACGCGCGCTCGGCGTCGACGTCGTAGCGCTCCATCAGGATCCCCTGTGCGAGCCCGATGACGTGACGGGTCGTCAGCGCCTCGCGGAGCCCCGCTATCTCGTTCGCGTCCGCGTCCGCCCGGTCCAGCGCCTGCTGCCGGTCGGCAGCCGACGCCGCTCGCGCGCTGGCCGCCCGCTCCCGATCACGCCGGGCCCAGCCCCGGTCGACGCGCGACTCGCCCCGGTCCCCCGCGGCCTCGTCCCGGTCGCGCGCGGAGAGGAACCGGTCGCCGAAGCCGGCGTCGGCGTCGTGGGTGCGGGCACGCGTCACGCGGTCGCGGCCGGACGCCCGGGTCTCCCGCTCGTCGGCGGCGCGGTCACGCAGGTCCGCGGCGTCGGCGTGGGCGGCGGCGAGCTGGTCCCACTCGTCGGCCAGCTTGTCCCGCTCCGCGGCGAGGGCGGCGAGCTCGCGCGGCGTCCAGTCCCCGGCCTCGGCCGCGGCGCGCTCCTGCTCCGCGAGCTCGGTCGTGGCCGCCTCGAGCCGCTCCTGCCATGCCATCGTCTCCGACCCCCCATCCATGGGGGAACGCTAGCGAGCACCGGCCGCGACGTCACGCTGCGGGCTGCGCCGGGGCGTCAGCCGCCCAGGCCGGGGCCGGGGCATGCCCCAGCCGGTACCTCGCAGCCTCCTCGGACGGGCTGTACGGGCCGAGCGCCAGCTGGAGCGCGCGCAGCTGCCACCGCGTACGCCGCAGCCGCACCTGCTCGCGCACGCCGCGCGCCGCGCGCCCGGGCACGCCCGCGAACGGTGCCACGACGGGCGACACCAGCAGCCCGGCGCCGGCCGCGAGCCCGGCGTAGAACCGCTGCTCGACCTCGGCCAGCCCGGGCGGGGCGTGCAGGAACGCGCGCAGGTCGGCCGGCACCGGCTCGAGCACGGGCCGGTACGCCGCGAGGGCCTCGGCGAGCTCGGCCTCCGTGGCCGGGAGGTCACGCGCGCCGAGCGCCCGCGCGCTGCGCGCCCAGTCGGCGACGTACGCGTCGGGCCAGCGCGGCCCGAACCGCCCGGCCAGGTCGTGGCCGACCGCCTGCTGGGCGGCGAGGAACGCGTCGGTGAAGGCGAGGTGCACCCAGCGCAGCAGCTCGGGGTCCGAGGCGGCGTACGCCCGTCCGCGGCCGTCGGAGCCGCGCACCCGCCCGTGCATCGTGCGCACGCGCAGCGCCTCGCGCTCGGCCAGCTGCGCCGACCCGAACGTGCTGACGACGAGCCAGCGCGCGGTGCCGGCCAACCGCTGCCAGGGGTCCTGCTCGTACGCCGAGTGCCCTTGCACGCCGGCGAGCGCGAGCGGGTGGGCGGCCTGCCCGAGCAGCGCGGCCACGCCGCCGACGAGGGTGGAGAGGTCGCCGTGGACGCGCCACACGACCCCGTCCGGCTCGAACCAGCCGGGCCCCTCCCCGACGGTGGCGATGCTGCGCACCCACGCCGGGGCGCCCGTCGGGTCGCCGGACACCCGGGCCCGGAACCTGCGCCGCGCCTGATCGGGGAGCCGGCGCAGGTCGCCGGAGCGGAGGAGCACACGCCAATGTCGCCCGACGAGCGGTCCCCCGCACGTCGAGGGCTCAGCCGAGCGAGACGACGAGGTGGTGGTCCACGACGAACGGAAGGCCCCCACCGCCCGTCGCGGCGGTGCGGGCGTACGTCCCCGGGACGTCCGGCGAGGTGCGCCGCGCTCCTACTCATGGCGCAGGTCACGCAACGCCGGGCACCCGAGCCGGTATCCGCGGCGGGGCTTTCTCCTCCGTCTCGTGGCAGTCGCCCCGCGGCCTCGGAAGAGGCGGCAGGCGCACCGATGAGTACGTCGCCGGACAACCGTCCGTAACCGAGGCCCCGTACCGTTGCGCCGCCGAAGGGAGGCCCGTACGACTGACGTGTCCACGGACAAATCCAGGTGAGCCCCGTGGCACCTGCGTGGGAGCATCCGACAGCCGGCTCCGCCAGGTGGGACATCATCGACGCCCGTCGAGAAGAGGCGCGTGCCCGCATCCCGGGCGCTCCCGAGCTCGTGTGCAATCCCGTGTGCAACTTCCGGAGGACAACCCGCATGACCAACGTCGACCAGCCCACCGGAGCGGGCGCCGTCGCGCAGCACGACCCGGGCCCGCCCGGGGACGGGGGGCTCGACCGCCGGCTGCTGCTGATCGCCTCGGTGGTGGTCCTGGGCTCGGTGCTCGTGATCCTCGACGCCACCATCGTCAACGTCGCGCTGCAGGCGCTCGCGACGGACCTCGAGGCGCCGCTCACGACCATCCAGTGGGTGGTCACCGGCTACACCCTCGCGCTCGCGACCGTGATCCCGCTGAGCGCGTGGACGATCGACCACTTCGGCGCCAAGCGCACCTTCCTGGCGTCGATCTTCCTGTTCGTGCTCGGGTCGGCGCTGGCCGGCGCCGCGTGGAACGTGGAGTCGCTCATCGCGCTGCGCGTGCTTCAGGGCTTCGGGGGCGGCCTGCTGAGCCCTGTGGGCATGACCATCCTGACCCGCGCCGCCGGCCCGGCCCGGGTGGGCCGCGTCATGGCGGTCATGGGCGTCCCGATGCTGCTCGGCCCCATCTGCGGGCCGATCCTCGGCGGCTGGCTCGTCGACGACTTCTCCTGGCGCTGGATCTTCTTCATCAACGTCCCGGTGGGCGCGCTCGCGATCTTCCTCGCCGCGAAGGTGCTCGACCGCGACGAGAAGCAGGCGGCGTACTCCATCGACTGGCTCGGAGTGGTCCTGCTGTCGCCGGGCCTCGCCGCGGTGATCTACGGCTTCGCCAAGTCCGGTGAGGAGGGCACGTTCCTGCACGCGCAGGTGCTGGTGCCGGTGCTGCTCGGCGGCGCGGCCCTCGCCGCGTTCGTGGTGCACGCGCTGCACCGCGAGGCCCCGCTGGTCGACCTGCGGCTCTTCGCGAACAAGGTGTTCACCGCCGCGACGTCCACGCTGGCGCTGCTGGTGGTCTCGGTCTTCGGCGGCATGCTGCTGCTCCCGCTCTACCTGCAGGTCGTGCGCGGGGAGTCGGCCATGGACACCGGCCTGCTGCTGGCCCCGCAGGGCCTCGGCGCGATGGTCGCGATGCCGCTGGCCGGGACGCTCGCGGACCGCACCGGTGTCGGGCGGATCGTGCCGTTCGGCCTCGCGGCGGTCGCTGCCTCGTTCCTCGGCCTCACCCAGATCGAGGGCGACACGTCGTACTGGCTGCTGGCCGCCCTGCTGTTCCTCATGGGCCTGGGCATGGGGTTCTCGATGATGCCGACGTTCACCGGCGCGATGCAGACGCTGCGCCGCGTGGACGTCGCCAACGCCAGCACCGCGCTCAACATCGTCCAGCAGGTCGCGGCCTCCGTCGGCACCGCCGTGCTGTCGGTGCTGCTCGCCCGGGCGATCGCCGACCGCACCGGCGGTGGCGGCGGGATCGGCGAGAGCGCCGCGGTCACCGACGAGCAGCGCGCCCAGGCAGCGCCGCTGCTGGCCGAGGCCTTCGGGTCGACGTTCTGGTGGGCCCTCGCGCTGGTCGTCGTCGCGTTCGTCGTGGCGACCGTCCTGCTGCCCAAGCGCAAGCCGGCGCCGGTCGACGAGGGCCCGGCCTCCGAGCCGGTCGTGCTGATGCACTGACCTGGTGGGCTGACCCGACAGCCGCCCGCGCCGAGGTTGCGACGGACGCCCATGGACCGTGACGGCTGTGCTGCCTACGGTGGGGGGGTCCTCGACGTCTGTGCGGACGGAGGGTGCCGCATGGAGCGTACGTACGCCGTCCCGGGCAGTTCCCGGCCGGAGCAACGGGCGCGCCCGCACGCCGCCGCGCACCCGGGCCGGGCGGCGCTCCTCGCGCTCCAGCGGTCGGCGGGCAACGCGGCCACCACGCGCCTGGTCCAGGCCCGGGGCCGGCTGCCCGAGGGCACCCGGTCCCCCCGTCCCGTCCCGCCCGTCGCGCCGGCCGAGCCGGCGGCCGCCGGCAACCCGGCCGGGTCGGCCGAACGGGAGTGGCGCCACCTGCTCGACGGCATCCTGGCAGTGACTGGGTACGGCGGCGTCGGCCCCGTCCCTGCGCCGCGCACTGGTGCCGCTAGCCCGCTGCGGGCGGCGGCCGCCACCGTCCATGAGCAGTGGGGGCGGCTCGGCCCGGGCGTGGACGTGCCGGCCGGCCTGCGGGCGCCCTTCGAGCAGAGCTACGGCTACGACCTGTCCGGCGCGCGGATGCACATCGGCGGCGCGGCCGCCCGCGGCGTGACGTCCGCCTTCGGCGTCCAGGCGCTGACGGTCGACAACCACATGGTCTTCGCCGCCGACCCCAGCCGCCGCGTGCTCGGCCACGAGCTCGCCCACGTCGTCCAGCAGGGGCTGCGCGCCGCACCGCCGGCCAACGGCTCGATGCGCGCCGCGCCGCCGGGGTCGGCCGTCGAGCGGGACGCGGACGCCGCCACCGACGCGGCGCTGGCCGGCGGCCGGCACCGGCTGCGGGCCGCGGGCGACGAAGACGTGAGCATGCTGGCCCCGCTGGCGATCGCGGCCATCGCGGCGCTGGTCGTCGGGGCGGGTATCGCGATCGGCGCCGAGCTCGCCGGGCCGTCCTACGAGGAGAACCAGCGTCGGGCCGAGGAGCGGCGCCGCGACCCGTCGCTGGCGGCATGGGCGGAGGCCTCGTGGCTCTGGGTGCCGCTCGGGGGCACCGCGACCCGCATCTGGCAGGCTCAGAGCCCGGTCGAGCGCTACCTCAACGTCGCGATGATGCCGCTCGACGTGCTCACCCTCGGCGCGCTCGGCTCGGCGGCCATGAAGATCAGCAGCCTCGGGCTGTGGCGGACCGCGGTGTCACGGGCCGCACCGGCCGAGCTCGCCGCGCTCGGGCGTGAGGGCGTCACAGTGGCGACGAAGGCCGAGGTGCAGGCACAGGCCCGCGCCGCGCTCGAGGCCGGCCAGGCGGTGGTCGCCTCGGTCGGGCGGCGTGGTCACGCGCTGGTCTTCGTGCAGGTCGAGGGCCAGCTCTACCGGCTCACCGGCGGCGCGCTGCGCACCATGGCCGTCCGTTCGATGGAGTCCTTCGCCCCGCGCAGCATCAACGCCTTCCACGCGCTGGGCGGCACGGAGGCGAGCGCCCGCATCTTCGCCGAGGCCCAGATGCTGGCCCGGACGTGGGGGCCGGGGTTGGGCTTCTCGTTCCGCAGCTGCGGGCTCAGCACGGCGCGGCTGGCCGAGTCCGGGCTCCTGTCCACCGGCTCGGTGGGGCTCGGCCTCGGCGGTGGCCGGGCGTACCTGCCGGTGACCGTCATCGGAGCGCTGGCCGAGCGCGGCGGCGTCACCCTGTCCCAGGAGGGCGCACGGCGCATGCTCATGGGTACCGGGCTGCAGTTCGCCCTGCTCGGCACCGCGCGCAGCGCCGTCACCGTCGTCGCGAACCCGGAGAGCTTCGCCGCGTCCCTCGTCGAGCTGCTCGTGCCGTCGGCGACCGAGCTCGTCCCCACCCAGTCCTCCGCGGACGACGCGTCGGCTCGCGACCCGCTCGCCGAGCTGGAGGCCTCGACATCGGACCTCGACACCGCCCTGACGACCGAGGAGCCCGGTGCTGACGGGATCGGCCTCGCCTCGATCCCGGACGCGTACGTGGCGGTGCAGAACCGCGTGGCCCTCGCGGCGGGCGGCGGTCAGCGCGCCTCGCACACCCTGGAGCTGGAGCCGCACTACACGTTTCTCGCCACGGCCCACGAGGAGAGCCGGCAGCCGCCCGAGGACATGGGCGAGGTCCTCGACCTGCGCGGTGCCGACGGCGCCACCGAGGCGGGCGCGCAGGCGCACCTGGACCACGACTGGCTGGTGCACGTCTCGGGCACGCCGGAGTACGTCGACGGCGCCCTCCGCTTCGTCGACGACCTCGCGGCGGCGGTCGATCAGGAGGACCACGACGGCATCGTCGACCGGGTGGCCTCGTACTTCCCGGCAGCCAGCCCCCGGCCGGCCGAGCGCACCGCGGCCGCGGCGATGGCGCTCGAGCGCGCGGGGCTTAGCGGCGCGGACCTGGACGCGGCCCGGTCGCGGCTGGTGGCTGCTGGCGGCTGAGGCGGCGCCGGCCTGGGAACCTCTCCCCGTGCCGCACTCCTCCGCCCACTCGTCCGACCCCGCCGTCGCGCTCGCGCCGAAGGCCCAGTTCGAGGCCTTCCTCGACGAGCACCGGGCGGCGCTGGACGCCAGCCTGGACGGGCTCACCGAGGAGCAGGCCCGGCTGCGGCTCGTGCCCTCGAAGACCACCCTGCTCGGCCTGGTCAAGCACGCGACGTTCGTGGAGAAGGTGTGGTTCGACGAGGCCGTGACCGGCCGTTCGCGAGGCGAGATCGGCATCCCGGCCTCCCCCGACCGCTCCTTCGACCTGCGGCCCGACGACACCATCGACTCCGTTCGACGGGCGCACCGGGAGGCCTGCGAGGCCTCCCGCCGCGCTGTGGCGAGCGTCGGCCTGGACGACCTGCTGCCCGGCAACCGGCGCGGCCCGCTTCCGTTGCGCTGGGTCTACCTGCACGTGCTGCGCGAGCTCGCCCAGCACTGCGGGCACGCCGACATCCTGCGCGAGCAGACGTTGCGCGACTGACCGGCGGTGATGGGTCAGCGGCGCGATGTGCAGGGGCTGACAGGGCGGGTACACCGCGCGCATGCCGCTCCCACACCGCTCGTTCGACTCCGCTCCGGTCGTCGCGATCACCGGGGGGCGGGTCGTACCCGTCACTGCCCCGCCCATCGACGGCGGCACGGTATTGATCCGCGACGGGGTGATCGCCGAGGTGGGCCGCGACGTCGCGGTCCCGGACGGCGCCCGGGTGGTCGACGCCATCGGCAAGTGGGTGCTGCCGGGCTTTGTCGACGCCCACACGCACATCGGGATCCACGAGGAGGGCGAGGGTGGCACCGGGGACGACACCAACGAGTCCTCCTCCCCCAGCGTCGCCGGCGTCCGTGCGGTGGACGCGATCGACTGCGACGACGTCGGCTTCCGCGACGCGCTCTCGGCGGGCGTGACGACCGTGAGCGTCAAGCCCGGCAGCGGCTCGTGCCTCGCGGGGCTGAGCACCGCCATGAAGACCTGGGGCGGCCGCTTCCTCGACGAGCAGCTGCTCAGCGACAAGGTGAGCCTGAAGTCGGCGTTCGGGGAGAACCCCAAGCTCTACACCGCCCCCGCGCGCGAGCTTCCCATGACGCGCATGGGCATCGCCTTCGTCATCCGGCAGAAGCTCGAGGACGGCAAGGCGTACGCCGAGCAGCGCGCCGCCGCGGAGAAGGCCGGGGAGCCCTTCCGCCGCGACCTCGAGCTCGAGGCGGTCGCCTCCCTGCTCGCCGGCGAGCTCGTCTGGGACGTGCACGTGCACCGGCACGACGACATCGCCACCGCGGTCCGGATCGCCGAGGAGTACGGCCTGCGGCTCGTGGTCAACCACGGCACCGAGGCGCACAAGCTCGCCGACATGCTCGCCGAGCGCGACATCCCCGTGGCAGTCGGTCCGATCATCACCTCCCGCGCGAAGTCGGAGCTGAGCGGCCACACGATCAAGACCGCGGGCATCCTCGCCAAGGCGGGGGTGCGCATCGCGATCGTCACCGACCACCCCGAGGCGCCGGTCAACTTCCTCGTGCTGCAGGCCCTGCTCGCTGTGCGGGAGGGGCTCGACCGCGACGTGGCGCTCGAGGCCATCTCGGTGAACCCCGCCCGCATGCTCGGCCTGGACTCCCGGGTCGGGGCGCTCGAGCCCGGGCTCGACGGCGACGTCGTCGTCTGGTCCGGCGACCCGCTCGGCGGCGAGACGCGCGCCGAGGAGGTGTTCATCAACGGCGGCACGGTCTACCGCTACGACGCCGATCAGGGCGAGGGGAAGGTGGCCGAGCGGTTCGTCCCGCCCTCAAGGCTGCTGTGATCGTGCCGGGGGCTTCTCGGCCAGATGCCGCGCCGGATGCGGAATGTACGGATTCTGGGCGGGAAGCAACTCCGCATGGCTGAACCCAACGAGCAGGCCGTCCCCGCCCACAGCGAGCTTCCGCTCCCGGACTACGACCACCTCCCGGCGGGCACCCTGCAACACCGCATCCGCACGCTCGACCTGCCGTCCCTCGAGCAGCTGATCGCCTACGAGGAGGCGCACGCCGGCCGACTGCTGGTGCTCAACGTCATGCGGCAGCGCCGCGAGGAGCTGGCCGCCGGCGCCGAGCCCTCCGGCGGCGACCCGCTCGCCGCCACGCCGGAGGCGCCGCCCGCGCCCGCCAGTGGCTCGCCGGTCTCGGGGGCCACGACCGGCCCGGTTCAGAACCCGACGACCGGCGGCGACCCCACGAACCCCGGCCAGCCGCGCGGGTCCGGCCACGGTTCCACCCAGAGCCGCCCGTACGGCACCTGACCCTCCATCCGCCTGGACCGGCCGCCGGCGCCTCGTGCGCCGGCGGCCGGCGTGCGTCCGGGCCGCGCACACCGGTGCAGGCGGCCCGCACAAGCCGGCCGCAAGACCCTCTCAAGGACCGCGGCGCACGGTGGTGCCCTCGACCCCCAGCCGTGGAGGCCCGCCGTGACGCTCGACCCGATCGCCGTACCGCCGCTCGACGCCCCCGCGGCGTCGGCCCCGGGACGCGTCGTCCGGCCGCGCGCCCCCTTCGGCCCCGACGCGCTGCGCGGCCTCTGCGGCGGCGCGGTCCACCTGCCCGGAGACCCGGGCTACGACGGGGCCCGCCGCCCCTGGAACCTCGCCGTCGACCAGCGGCCGGCCGCCGTGGCCTATCCCGCGGACGCCGACGAGGCCGTCGAGGTGCTGCGCGTGGCGCAGCGGCACGGGCTCCGGGTCGCGGTCCAGCGGACCGGGCACGCGGCGGCGGCGCTGCCCGCGCTCGAGGACGTGGTCGTGCTGCGCACGGCGGGGATGACGAACGTGCAGGTGGACCCGGTGCGGCGGCGGGCGCGGGTCGGCGCCGGGGTGCTGTGGGAGGACGTGGTCAGCGCCAGCAGCCCCTTCGGCCTGGCCGGCCTGCACGGGTCCTCGCCGGAGGTCGGCGTCGTCGGCTACACCCTGCTGGGCGGGCTCGGCTGGCTCGCGCGCTCGCGCGGGCTGGCGTCCGGCAGCGTCTCCGCCGCCGAGCTCGTCACCGCGGACGGCACGCTGCTGCAGGTCGATGCCGGCTCCGAGCCCGAGCTGCTGTGGGCGCTCCGCGGCGGAGGGGGCGGCCTCGGCGTGGTGACGGCGCTCGAGTTCGCGCTGCACGAGGTCGCCACCGCGTACGCCGGCTGGCTGGTGTGGGACCTGCGCGACGCCGGCCGCGTCCTGCCGGCCTGGGCGGAGTGGGCCGACGCCGCGCCAGACGAGGTGACCACCGCGCTGCGGCTGCTCCGGCTGCCCGACCTGCCGGCGGTCCCGTCGCCGCTGCGCGGGCGCCGCCTCGTCGTGGTCGACGGCGCGGTCGTGGCGCCCGAGCCGGAGGCCGGGCGGATGCTCGCCCCGCTGCGCGCCCTCGCACCCGAGTCCGACACCTTCGCGACCGTCCCGGCCGAGGCGCTGGCCCGCCTGCACGGCGACCCCGGTGGCCCGACCGCGGCCGTCTCCGAGCACCGGCTCCTCGCGTCCCTGCCCGCGCCCGCGGTCGACGCCCTGCTGGCCGTGGCCGGCCCGGACGCCCGCACGTCGGTCGTCTCGACGGAGCTGCGCCAGCTGGGCGGCGCGCTGTCGCGGCCGGCGGCCGGCGGCGGCGCACTGGCCCTCGTCGAGGGGCGCTTCTCCCTCTTCGCCGTGGCCGTGCCACGGGGCGACGGCGCCGCGCACGCGGACGTCGCCGCCGTCGCCGGAGCCGTCGGACCCTGGGCCTCCACGCGCAGGTACGCCGGGTTCTGCGACGGCCGCGTCCCGCCCGGCGCGCTCTGGGACGCTCCGACGCTGCGCCGGCTGCAGGCCGTCCGCGCGGCAGTGGACCCCACGGGCCGGATCGTCGCGGCCCACGCGGCGCCGCTGCCGGGCTGAGCCAGGCAACCTCCGGGGCGGGTCCTCCGTAGAAGACGGTGTGCACAGAACGGAACGCTCCACCGCCGACGCCGAGTTCGCCGACTTCGTCCGGTCGGCGAGCCCCGGCCTCCTGCAGGCGGCGTGGCTGCTGACCGGCGAGCGCGAGGCGGCGCGCGACCTGGTGCAGACGGCGCTGCTGAAGACGTACGCGGCCTGGCGCCGCGTGCGGGCAGACGACGCGTACGCCTACACCCGCCGTGTGCTGGTCAACGCCCACGTCGACCGCTGGCGGCGCCGGCCGTGGCGGGAGGCGCCGAGCGAGCAGCTGCCCGACCTCTCCCCGGCGCCCGACGCGACCGGGACGATCGACAGCAGGCTTGCGCTGGCCCAGGCCCTCGGCGTGCTGACCCGGCGCGAGCGGGCGGTCGTCGTGCTCCGCTACTACGCCGACCTCAGCGAGGCGCAGGTTGCCGACGACCTCGGGATCTCGCGCGGAACCGTGAAGAGCACTGCGTCCAAGGCGCTCGCGAAGCTGCGCGTCTCCCCCGGCCTGCGGGACGACGAGCGCGCCATCCCCCACCCTTCGAGGAGGACCTGATGAGGACCGAGGACCAGCTGCGCGAGGAGCTGCGGGACCTGACCCCCGCGTTCGGCCTCGGCGCCACCGCTGAGGAGATCGTCGTCCGCGGCCACCGGCGTCGTGCGCGCAAGTCCGCTTCGGCCGTGGCGGCAGCGGTCGCCGTGGCGGCGGTCGTCGGGGTCGGTGCGGTGCGCCTCGGCTCACTCGGTGACGCCGCCGAGGCCCCGGCGCCGGGGGCCGCCCCCGCGGCGCCGGGCGGGGCCGAGGAGGCGGGCCCCGCCCTCTCCGTCACTTCCGGCGGGCAGCCGCTGGGCGAGGTCGTGCGCACCGGTGAGCCGCTCGGCGCAGGTGAGCGCGTGCTCTACGTGACGCCCGTGGACGAACCACAGTTGCCCGATATCGAGTTCGGCCTCCAGGAGGGCGTGCTCGACGCCGCCACCGGCCGCATCACGCCGGGCACCTTCACGAACGAGTTCGACGGCCGCGCCGACGCCCCCGGCTTCCACGCCGGCCAGCTCGTGGCCGAGGGCAGCACCTGGCGGCTGTTCGGCTACTACGTCGGCGACGCCGCGCGGGTCTCGGTCACGGTCGACGGCTCCCCCGTCGAGGGGAGGACGGCCCGCTGGAGCGAGGACCCGTCCGTAGTGCTGTGGTGGGCGTCGGGCCCGTCGGGCGGCGCGCACCCCGAGGTGGAGGGGCTGACGGCGTACGCGGCGGACGGCGAGCAGCTGCCCGCCGGGCACAACGAGGTGGGCGCGGGCTGACGCCGCTCAGTCGAGGGCCCGCGGCGCCCAGTGGACGGGTACGCCGTGGGCCCGCGCGGTCCCGAGGACGCGCCGCTCCCCCTCCGGCCAGGACTCGAGCGTCACGACGTGGTCCGCCCCCGGCGCCCGGTCCTGCCCCGCCTCCAACGACAGATGTGCGAAATGTGCATCGGGCGTCGCCTGTGCGCCGAGTTCCGCGATCCGCGTGGTGAGCCTTTCCTGCTCGGCGGGGGCGACGTACTGCCAGAACACGCTGTGCCACAGCACGGTCGTGGTGCCCGGCTGAAGCTCTACCCGGTCCAGCGCGTCGGCCGCAGACGCCCGCTCGACGGGCACCGGGTGCTGCGCGACGATGTCGAGAGCGGCCCGCAGCCGCTCGAAGCGCTCCACCTGGTCCGCCCAGACGTACGCCGTCAGCAGCAGGCGGCCCTCGGTCGACGAGGCGTCCACCGGGGCGAGGTCGTAGCCCCGCCGCTCCACCAGCTGCACGTCGGCGTCCGGCGGCGGGGCGCCCTCCCAGGCCGACTCGAAGCCGACGGCAGAGCCGGGCGGCCCCCATTCGGCGCCCGCGCCCGTGACCCGGTAGCGGTCGACGTTGAGGTTGAGGCCGGCACTGGCGCCGAGCTCGACGAGGCATACGCGGGCCGAGCGCTGCCCCGCCCGGGCGGCGGTCGCGAACCGCAGGCCGCCGGCCAGGACCGCCGCCCGCCCCGGCTCGTTGGTCTGCGGCGGCGACTGCATCCAGCGGGCGAGCTCGTCGGAGTGCTCGACCGCCGTCGCCTCGAGCTCACGCCACGCCGCGTCGACGTCGGAGAACGTCCCGCCGACGGACGGGTAGTGCAGCGCGAGCCGGGGGGCGGCGCGCTCGAGCACCAGCCGGTGCAGCCCGCCGAGGAAGCGCAGCGGGACCATGTCGTCCGCCGGGGCGTCCGCCCACGGGGCAAGGACCCCGGCGACGGCCCCTCCGGAGCGCAGCTCCTCGGCCGCGCGCGCGAGCAGCGCCGCGTACATCGGGGAGCCGAGCCGGGCGCAGTGCCCGCCCTGCAGCTCGAAGTGGCCCGCGAGTCGCTCAGTGTTCACCCGACCAGGCTCGCGCACGCGTACGGCAGTGCGATCAACGGGGCATAGGCTGGACGGTCGGCCCGCACACTGCAGGAGGGACTGCGCCATGCCATTGCTCCCCGGCCCGTCGCGCCTGCCCCGCCCGCACCGCGGCCGACCGGGCGTCGTCGGGGCCGAGCAGCCGAGCCCGGTGGAGCGGGACGCCGTGGTGGACTGCGGTGTCTACATCGACGGCGAGCGCGACAACGAGGTGGAGAGCTACCGCAAGGCCCTCGACAAGGCCGAGGCGGGCGGCGGTTTCGTCTGGATCGGGCTGCACGAGCCGACCGAGGCGCAGCTCACCGACATCGCCGAGGAGTTCGGGCTGCACCCGCTCGCCGTGGAGGACGCGGTCAACGCCCACCAGCGGCCCAAGCTCGAGCGCTACGAGGGCATGCTCTTCGCGGTGTTCAAGACCGTGCGCTACGTCCCGCACGAGACGGTCACCGAGACCAGCCAGATCGTCGAGAGCGGCGAGGTCATGGTCTTCGTCGGCGACCACTTCGTCGTCACCGTGCGGCACGGCGAGCACGGCGACCTGCGCGGCATCCGGCGCCGGCTCGAGAGCGACGACGAGCTGCTCCGCCTCGGCCCGATGGCCGTGCTCTACACCGTCGCCGACCGCATCGTCGACGACTACGTCTCCGTGGCCGACGCGCTGCAGGCCGACGTCGACGAGATCGAGCAGTCGGTGCTGGCGCCGGAGCGCACACGTGAGATCGAGCGGATCTACCAGCTCAAGCGCGAGGTGCTCGAGCTCAAGCACGCCGTCGCCCCGCTCGAGCTGCCGATGCGGCTGCTCGTCTCGCAGTTCGCGAAGGGCAAGGGGAGCCTCAAGGCCTACTTCCGCGACGTGGAGGACCACCTCACCCGCGTCCGCGAGCAGGTCACGGGCTACGACGAGCTGCTGACCTCGATCCTGCAGGTGGCCTTCGCGCAGGTGCAGATCCACGAGAACGAGGACATGCGCAAGATCTCGGCGTGGGTGGCCATCGCGGCCGTGCCCACCGCCGTGGCGGGCATCTACGGCATGAACTTCGACCACATGCCGGAGCTGCGGTGGAGGTTCGGCTACCCGCTGGTGCTGCTCGTCATCTTCACCGCGTGCACGCTGCTCTACCGCGGGTTCAAGCGCAACGGTTGGCTCTGAGCTGGGCGTAGCCGTCGCGCACTGCGGGGCCGACGACCTCGGGCCCCCACGGCCACCGGCCCGCGCCGGCGGCGACCGCGTCCGCCTCGGCGACGCCGGCCGAGTGCAGCTCGCGGATCAGCCCCGCGACCTGCCCCAGCTGCTCCTGCTGCGCCGCCGCGTACGCCGGGTCGACCACGGTGCCGTGGCCGGGAACGAGGACGGCGGCGGCCGGCACCCGGCCGCGCAGGCGCCCAAGCGTGGCCGGCCAGTCGAGCGGGAAGCTGCCCGTGCCGTACATCGGCGGGCCGGACTCCTCCACCAGGTCCCCGACCAGCCAGGCGCCCGCGTGCGGGACGTGGACGACCAGGTCGTTGTCGGTGTGGCCGCGGCCGAAATGCAGCAGCTCCACGCGCCGGCCGCCGACGTCGAGCACGGCCCGGTCGTCCACGAGCTCGGTCGGCGGCGTGATGACGACCTCGGCCCACTCCTCCCGCGGCTCCTTGCCCTCCGCGACCCAGCGGGCGAGCATCGGCACTTCGTACGCCTCCAGGTGCGCGGGCACGAGCCGGTGCCCGTAGACCGGTGCCGCCGGCGCGAAGCACGCGTTGCCGAAGGAGTGGTCGTAGTGGGCGTGGGTGTTGACCACCCAGCGCACTGGGGCGTCGCTCAGCTCGCGCAGGTCCCGCCGGACCTCGTCGGCCTCCCGGTGCGAGGACCGGGTGTCGACGACGAGCAGCCCGTCCGCCGAGCGGACGACGCAGACGCTGACGTCCAGCGGGTCGTACCGACGCCGGAAGAGGTCTTCGCCTATCTCCTCCCAGCCCGCCACGGGCGGGTCAGCCGCGCAGCGAGAGCCGCGCGAGCATCTCGCGCGCCTGCTCTGCGGTTCGCGAATCGCAGAGCACGTCATAGCGCTTGGCCACGATCTGGCTGCGCGAGGTGAAGTCGCGGCGGCCGCCCGTCGCCGCGTAGCCCACGAGCCCGAAGACCGCACCGAACAGGGCGCCCCACACCGCTCCGAGCAGGATCACTGCGAGGCCGTTCGTGTCGGCGTCGGCGAAGAGCGTCAGCAGCAGGCCGACGAGGAACCCGAACCAGATGCCGCTCGCCGCTCCCGCCGCTGCGGCGCGGCCCCACGTCAGCCGGCCCGTCACGCGCTCGACCATCTGCAGGTCGCTGCCGACGATGGTGACGTTCTCGACGGGGAACTTCTCGTCGGAAAGGAAGTCCACGGCCCGCTGGGCCTCCGCGTAGGTCGCGTAGCTGCCCACCGGCAGGCCGGTCGGCGGAAGGGGAAGGGTCGGCTGGCTCATGCGGGCCTCCTGGCTCGGCGGTCTACCCTCCTGTATCCAACGCCCGGGACGCTATCCCTGTGGCGAACGCCCCGGGGTGCCCGTGGCGCGAGTGGGTAGGGGCGGGCCCATGACGACGACACCGTTCGAGCCCATGGGCAACCGTGACCAGGAGATCGCCGCCGCGGACGCGGGAGTCGGTGCGCCCGACGTCGCGCCCGGCTTCGGGGTCGGGGGCGAGGAGCCCGACCCGGACGAGGCGGCCACCACCCCCGACGAGGACGTCATCCCCGGCGGCGGCCCCAGCTCCGAGCCCACCGACTGAGCCCTCGGCGACCAGCCCCGGCGGCTACCATCTATGCGGAGCTTCCTCCGCTACCTCTCCTGACCGAGCGGGGCCTCCGACCGCCCAGGAGGATCGTGCAGGCATGACGGAGACCGGGAAGCGCCCGCTGCGGGCCGACGCCCAGCGCAACCGCGACAAGCTGCTCGCGGCGGCGCTCGCGGCGTTCGCCGGGCCGGCGGGCGCAGACGCCTCCCTGGAGTCCGTGGCCAAGCAGGCCGGTGTCGGCATCGGCACGCTCTACCGCCACTTCCCCACCCGCGAGGCGCTCGTCGAGGCGGTCTACCGCAACGAGGTCGAACGGCTCTGCGATGCCGCCTCGGGGCTCCTCGCCGGCGGCGCGCCGGACGCCGCCCTGCGTCAGTGGATGGACGGCCTCGTCGACTACATGACGACCAAGCGCGGCATGGCCGCCGCGCTGCAGTCGGTGATCGCCTCGGGCGGCGACCCGTTCGCGGAGACGCGCGGGCGCCTGCTGAGCGCGCTGCAGTCCCTGCTGGACGCCGCCGTCGCGGCCGGAGCGATCCGCGGGGACGTCGCCGCGCACGACGTGCTGCGCGGCGTGAGCGGGGTCTCGCTCGCGGCCCCCGACGACCGGGAGCAGGCCGGGCGGCTGCTCGACCTGCTCCTGGACGGGCTGCGCTACCGGCCCTCCTGACCGCGGCGGGCCGAGGCCTACGCCTTCGGCGCCCAGCCCAGCGCGGGCGCGATGTCGCGTACGACCGTCTCCAGCAGGCGGGCGTTGTAGTCCACCCCGAGCATGTTCGGCACGGTCAGGATGAGCGTGTCCGCCTCCCGCACGGCCGCGTCCTTCGCGAGCTCCTCGGCGAGCTGGTCCGGCTCGCCGACGTAGTTCTTGCCGAACCGGGACCGCGCGCCCTCGAGGTAGCCCACCTGGTCCTCGCCGGGGTCGCCGCCGAAGTAGTGCCGGTCCTCGGCCGTCGTGATCGGGAGCACGCTGCGGCTGACCGACACCCGCGGCGTGCGGTCCCAGCCCGCGTCGGCCCACGCGGCGCGGAACAGCGCGATCTGCTCGGCCTGCAGCTCGTCGAACGGCACGCCGGTGTCCTCGCTGAGCAGCGTCGAGCTCATGAGGTTCATCCCCTGCTCGGCTGCCCAGACCGCCGTGGAGCGCGTGCCCGAGCCCCACCAGATGCGCTCGCGCAGCCCCGGCGACTGGGGCTGCAGCGGCAGCCGCCCGGAGACGCCGCGGGTCATGCGCGGGTCGGCGTCGACCAGCGCCGCGCCGCTGATCGCGGTCAGGAACACGGCGGTCTTCTCGCGCGCGAGGTCCGCGTCGCTGACGCCGGTCGGGGGCACGTACCCGAAGGCCTCCGAGCCCTTCACTGCCGTCTCGGGCGACCCCCGGCTCACGCCGAGCTGGAGCCGGCCGGCGCTGAGCAGGTCGGTCGCCGCCGCCTCCTCGGCCATGTAGAGCGGGTTCTCGTAGCGCATGTCGATGACGCCGGTGCCCATCTCGATCCGCTGCGTGCGGGCGGCGATCGCCGACAGCAGCGGGAACGGCGAGGCGAGCTGGCGGGCGAAGTGGTGGACTCGGACGTACGCGCCGTCGAGGCCCAGCTCCTCGGCGGCCACCGCGAGCTCGACCGTCTGCACCAGCGCGTCGCGCGCCGTGCGCACCGTCGACCCCGGGATCGCCTGCCAGTGGCCGAACGTCAGGAACCCGATCCGCTTGTCCATGTCACTGCCCTCTCGTCGCTTCGGCGTCGTCAGCGCGCAGGGGTGACCCGGGATTCCCGGCGTCCCCCGACCGGGCCTCAAGTCGCCGAGGAGGCCCTGCTGGAGCCGCCACGGCCGGGTCGCTCGCGTCCGGTCGAGCACCCGCCGGCCGACGGGGCGTCGTGCCCGCGAAGGCGGGGCCAAAGCTCCGCCGTGGTGACCTCTCCTCCGCCGTCGCCGGACGTATCACTCCGGCCCCACCGCGCTCTGCCCATAGCCGCCCCACCGACCGACGACTCCGGCAAAGGACACAGCGATGCGCGCCCAGGACCCGTACGGCGAGCCCTGGACCGTGAAGGTCGTCTGGCGCCCGCGCTGGTCGGCCCTGACCCGGCGCCTCGGCGGGTGGCGGCGCAAGCGCCGGCCCGGCCTCGACACGGCGGCCGACGGCTGGGACGTGGCCAGCGAGCTGAGCAGCGTGCGCGTGCCCACCGGCGGCGGGCCGAGCGGTGGCGGCGGAGCGAGCAGCGGCGGTGGCGGCGGCTTCTGGAGCGGGCTGGACGAGGGCGCCGCGCTCCTCGCGCTGATCGGCCTGCTGCTCATCGGGCTCGTCGCGGCCGCCGCCCTGTTCTGGTGGCTGCTGCTCCCGCTGCTCCTGCTGCTGGTCGACCTCGTCGTCGTCCTCGTCCTGCTGGTCGCGGGCGTGGCGGCCCGCGTGGTCCTGCGCCGCCCGTGGACGGTCGAGGCGGCGAGCCGGCACGCGCGCTACCGGCACCACGTCGTCGGGCTGCGCGCCGCCCGACGTGCCCGCTCCGACCTCGCCGAGCAGCTGCGGGCGGGCACCCTCCGCCCGCCGGTGCCCGCGCCGCGTCCCGCGGCCTGATCAGCTACGCCGGCGGCGTGAGCCCCGCGGCGCGCCCCTTCGCCGCCACGGCCAGCGCGACCTGCCGCGACGCCTCGTCGATCATCTCGCCGTCGAGCAGGACCGCGCCGCGCAGGCCGCCGGCGCCCGACGTGGCGCGGGCGTACGCCGCCAGCACGGCCTCGGCGCGGGCGTACTCCTCCGGCGACGGGGTGAAGACCTCGTTCGCCGCGTCGACCTGGCCCGGGTGCAGGACCCACGCGCCGTCGTAGCCCAGGGCCGCGGTCCGGGCCTTGTCCCGCCGGAAGCCCTCCACGTCGGCGATCCGCACGTACGGCCCGTCGACCGCCTGCACGCCGGCGGCCCGGGCCGCGACGAGGATGCGCAGGAGCACGTAGTGGTAGGCGTCGGCGCCCGGGTAGCCGGCGGGCTGGGCGCCGATCTCGACCGTGCGCATGCCGAGGCTGGCCGCCATGTCGCCCGGCCCGTAGACGAGCGCCTCGACCCGCGGGCTCGCCGCGGCGATCGCGTCGGCGGCGGCAAGCCCCGCGGCCGACTCGATCTGCGCCTCGATGCCGATCGCGCCCACGGGGAGGCCGGCGCCGCGCTCGAGCTGGGTGAGGAGCAGGTCGAGCGCGGCGACGTGGTCCCGCGAATCGCACTTCGGCAGGACCACGCAGTCGACCGCTTCCCCGGCGCCCTCGACGACCGCGGTCACGTCGCGGGCCGTGTGCGCGGTCTGCCAGCCGTTGAGCCGGACGGCGCGGGTACGCCTCCCCCAGCCGCCCGCGCGCAACGCCTGCACCGCGGCGGCCCGGGCGTCGTCCTTGGCCCCCTCCGCCACCGAGTCCTCGAGGTCGAGCATGACCTCGTCGACGGCGAGCGTCGCGGCCTTCGCAACCATGCGGGGGCTCGACGCCGGAACCGAGAGACAGGAACGGCGAGGGCGGAATCTGCGCACGCCCGTCATCCTGGCCGATGGCGCCCGGCGGCGCGGCCCCGGCTAGCGCGCGGCTGCCTGCGGATGCGACGGCACGGGGGTCTTCTCCTCCCCCGTGGTCGGGACCGCCTTGAGCTTGCCGCGCCGGGTGTCGTAGATGTCGCGGATGATCACCTGCAGCACTCCCGCGACCGGGATCGCCAGCAGCGCCCCGAGGATGCCGGCCAGCTCCACCCCCAGCAGGACGGCTATCAGCACCGTCAGCGGGTTGAGCTTCACCGTCCGGGACTGCACGACCGGCTGGAAGAGATGGTTCTCCAGCTGCTGGTAGATCACGAACCACACGGCGACGACGATCGCCGCGGGCACCGACTCGACCAGTGCGATGAGCGTCGCGATGATCGCGCCCAGCGTCGCGCCGATGAGCGGGATCAGGTCGCAGACCGCGACGAAGAGCGCGACGACACCGGCGTAGGGCACGTCCATGACCGTCAGCACGAGCCAGGTGAGCAGGCCGCAGATCGTCGCGATGAGCAGCGCCCCGGTGATGTAGCCGGTGACCGCACGGGCGCAATCGTGCGCGACCCGCCGCACGTGCGTCTCGCGCTTCGGCGTCAGCTGCGCCATCGCCGCGTCCATCAGCTTCGGCCCCTCGAGCACCATGAGGAACGAGAGCACGAAGATCGTCAGGAGCGCGACGACGACCTCGCCGGCCGTCATCAGCGCGTGCGCGGCGGGGGTGCCGAGGCCGCTCAACGTCTCGCGGATCCGGTCCTCGTTGTCCTGGACGTACTGGTCGACGTTGAACCGCTCGATCAGGTCGCCGACCGGCCCGCGGCCCTCCCGCGCGTCCTCGATGTATTGCGGGAAGTCCTCACGGAAGTCGTCGCTCTGCTGAACCAGCGGGGTCACGAAGACCGCGACCAGGCCGGCGAACGCGAGCAGGCCGCCGAACCACACGATCAGGGTCGCGACCGAGCGCTTCATGTGCCCGCGGCGCTCGATGATGCCGACCAGCGGGGCGAGAGCGACGGCGAAGAAGGCCGCGATCGCGATCCACACCAGGATCCGGCCGACGCGCTCGATCAGCAGCAGGGCGAGCGCGGTCGCGAGCACCATGCCGATGGTGGCCGCGATCGTGCGCCACGGGATGCGCTCGCGGGGCGCGACGAGCGGGCTGCCCGTCCCGGGGACGATGTACGCCGGAGGCTCGTGCGACACCATCGGAGCCTGCTGGTCTGTTGCCATAAAGGCGGCGATGCCCGGTTGACCCAGGCTCGAACCGTCCCGGTGCGCCGGTCAGTCCGTGAGCGTCGCCGGCGCGGGACGGGACACGACGACCAGCGCGGTGCCCGCCAGGACCAGCGCGAGCGCCGGCAGCGCGGCCACCGGCGGGGTCTGGCCTAGCCACACTGCGGCCAGCAGCGCGGCGCCCGGGACCTCGAGCAGGATCGCGACCGACAGGACCGTCGGCGGCACCGAGCGCAGCACGACGTTGAAGACGGTGTGCCCGAACAGCTGCGCCGCGACGGTCACGACCACGATGCCGAGCCAGGCCTTCGCCGGGTAGCCCGACAAGGAGACCCCGCCCGCGAGGCAGCCGGCCAGCAGGGCCAGCGCGCACACGCCGTAGCAGACCGCCGTGTAGGACGCCGTCGGCAGCTCGCGCCGCACCCGCGCGCCCGCGACGACGTAGAACGCCGCGAACAGGCCGCCGCCGAGCGCCATCGCGTCGCCGACGAGCGCCCGCGTCGAGAGCGAGAGATCGACCCCCGTCACGACGAGAACGCCGACCAGCGACAGCCCGATCCCCGCCCATGCCCGCGGCCCGAGCCGCTCGCCCGCGAGCCGTCCGAGGACGGCCGTCCACACCGCCTGCAGGCTCACGATCGCGGTGGACGACGCCACCGAGGTGTAGCGCAGCGACGGGATCCAGAGCGCGAAGTGACCGGCCAGCAACAGCCCCGCGCCGGCCGACAGCCCCAGCACGCCCCGCCGGGCCGTACGCAGCCGGTCCCACTGCGTCGCCACGGCCACCGCGCCGACCACCGCGGTGCCCAGTGCGTTGCGCCAGAACGCGATGGCGAGCGCAGGCGCCGCCGTGGCCGCGATGACCGGCCCCGAGGTGGAGACCCCGACCAGACCGACGGCGAGCAGGAGGAGGTCGGCCCGGGCCGGCGTCAGTGCGCGCTGGTGCTCACGGGACAAGGATCTCGCCACGCGCCATCGGCGCAGCGGTGCCCGCGACCGTCACCTGCACCGCGGCACCGGCCTCGGCGGCCACGGTGCACGCCAGCGTCGACGGCCGCCCCATGTCCACGCCCTGCCGCACCGTGTACGCACTGGTGCCCTCGCCCGGCAGCAGCCCCTCGGCGACGAGGTACGCGCCGAGCCCGAGCGCGGCGGAGCCGGTGGCCGGGTCCTCGTGGATGCCGACCCCGCCCGCCCAGCCGCGGGCGTACGCGGTGGAGGTGGCGGCGTCCCAGGAGAACGCGTAGGCCTCGCCGTGCTCGAGCCGCAGGAGCGCGGCGTCGTCGCCGAGCGAGGCGGCCACGGCGGCTTCGTCGGGCAGCGGGACGTACGCCCAGTCGATCCCGGCGCCGGCCGCCCGCACCGTGCCGGCGAGCCCGTCGACGGCCACCCCGACCGCCGCCGCGTAGGCAGCCGCGTCCAGCGGCCCGGACACCCGCGGCGTCCCGCCGGTCAGCGTGACCAGCCCCGGCCCGATGCCCTCGGCCTCGCCGGGGTCGATCCGCAGCGGCATGTCCCCGGCGGCACAGCGCTGCACCACCTGCCCCGGCTCGATGCGGCCGAGTGCCGCCATGAGCCAGGCCGTGCCGACCGACGGGTGGCCGGCGAAGGGCAGCTCGACAGTCGGGCTGAAGATCCGGATGCGGTAGTCCGCGCCGGGTCCGTCGGCGGGGCCGAGCCGCAGCGGGAACGCCGTCTCCGACAGGTTGAACTCGCGGGCGAGCAGCTGCATCTGCTCGGTCGAGAGCTCCTCGGCGTCCAGCACCACGGCCAGCGGGTTGCCACCGAACGGCTCGTCGGTGAACACGTCGACAATCTCGTAGCGCAGCGTCGGCATCACGCCCTGACGGTAGCCGGTGCCGGCGGACGGGCCGGGCTGCGCGCGCGCCGCAACGGCTAGCCTGCGCCCATGAGCGGTTCCCGCGTCTTCGCCGCGCGCCTGGCCGGCACCGGGGTCTTCGACCCGACCGGTGACCAGGTCGGCAAGGTGCGCGACGTCGTCTGCGTGCTCCGCCCCGGGCACCGCCCGCCGCGCGTCCTCGGCCTGGTCGTCGAGGTGCTCGGCCGGCGGGCCGTCTTCCTGCCCATGACCCGCGTGACCGCGGTCGACGTGGGCCAGGTCATCACCACCGGGCTGGTCAACATGCGCCGCTTCTCCCAGCGGCCGACCGAGACGCTGGTCATCGGCGAGCTGCTCGACCGCAAGGTCACGCTGCTCGATGACAAGACGACGGTGACGGTCGAGGACGTGGCCCTCGAGCAGACCCGTGCCCGCGACTGGGTGCTGCAGAAGGTGCACGTGTCGCGGCCGGCGAAGGGGCTGCGCCGACGCGGGGAGACGTTCACCGTCGACTGGGACTCGGTGACCGGCTTCACCCTCGAGGAGCAGGGCCAGGGCGCGACGAACCTGCTCGCCGCCTTCGAGGAGATGCGCGCCCCGGACCTCGCCGCTGTGCTGCACGACCTGTCGCCCAAGCGTCGTGCCGAGGTCGCCGCCGCCCTGGACGACGAGCGCCTGGCCGACGTGCTCGAGGAGCTGCCGGAGGACGACCAGGTGGAGATCCTCGGCAAGCTCGAGGAGGAGCGCGCCGCAGACGTCCTCGAGGCGATGGGCCCGGACGACGCGGCCGACCTGCTCGCGGAGCTGCCGACGAACGAGGCGGAGAAGCTGCTCGGCCTCATGGAGCCGGCGGAGGCGGCGGACCTGCGCCGGCTGCTGACCTACGGCGAGCTCACCGCGGGCGGCATGATGACGACCGAGCCGGTGATCCTGCCGCCGTCGGCCACCGTCGCCGAGGCGCTCGCCCGCGTCCGCAACCCCGACCTCTCCCCCGCGCTCGCGTCGGCGGTCTACGTGTGCCGCCCGCCGCTGGAGACGCCGACCGGCAAGTACCTCGGCACATGCCACATCCAGCGGCTGCTGCGCGAGCCGCCGTCGGCGCTCGTCTCCGGCATCGTCGACAGCGGCATCGAGCCGCTGCTGCCGCACACCGCGCTGCCCGCCGTGACGCACTACCTCGCGACCTACAACCTCGTCTCGGTCGCCGTCGTCGACGAGAACGACCACCTCGTCGGGGCCGTCACCGTCGACGACGTGCTCGACCACCTGCTCCCCGAGGACTGGCGCGACCGCCCGGCCGACGTCGAGGTGCCCCGTGGCTCGTGAGCGGCGTACGGCGCACGCGCGGCCCGGGCTGGACGTCCCGCGCGAGTCCCGCCGGCGCGGGGTGCCGCGCCCGACGTACGACCCGGACGCCTTCGGAGCCTTGTCCGAGCGGGTCGCGCGCTTCCTCGGCACGTGGACCTTCATCGGCTACATGACGGCGATCGTCCTCACCTGGGTGGTGTGGAACGCCGTCGCCCCGGAGAGCCTGCGCTTCGACGAGTACCCCTTCATCTTCCTCACGCTGATGCTCTCGCTGCAGGCGTCGTACGCCGCGCCGCTGATCCTGCTCGCCCAGAACCGGCAGACCGACCGCGACCGCGTCCAGTGGGAGCAGGACCGGGCGCGCAGTGAGCGCAACATCGCCGACACCGAGTACCTCACCCGCGAGGTCGCGGCGCTGCGCATCGCGCTCGGCGAGGTCGCCACCCGCGACTTCCTGCGCAGTGAGCTGCGGGCGATGCTCGAGGAGCTCGAGGAGAAGGACGAGCGCCGGGCGCTCGCCGCCCGCGAGCCGGCGGCCGCGGACAGCGCGGCTGACGGCTCCGGGCGCCCGGGGACGGCGCCCGACGACCGGCTGCGCTGACCGCCGCAGGCTCCTGCGCCGACGGTTGCGCTCGCGCGCCACCGGGAAGGCCGGATGGCGCAGCGCGGGCACGGCCCGCCCGCCCATCAAGGAGGAACGGCGATGATCTCTCGCGACCAGGCGCAGGCCCTGCTGGGCCACGACGCGTACTCCGCCGAAGGCGAGCGGATCGGCGAGGTCGTGCAGGCCTTCCTCGACGACAGCTCCGGGGAGCCGAAGTGGGCGACTGTCCGCACCGGGCTCCTCGGCGCCCGCGACCGGGTGGTCCCGCTCGCGGGGGCCGAGGTCACGCCCGAGGGGCTGGCGCTGCCCTACCCCCGCGACCTCGTGCGCGAGAGCCCCGACGTGAGCGTCGACAGCGGGCACATCGCGCCCGAGGAGGAGGATGCGCTCTACGCGTACTACGGCACCGGCGCGCAGGCGCGCTCCGCCGAGTCGGGCCTCGAGGCCACCGATGACGCCATGACCCGCTCGGAGGAGCGGCTCGTGACCGGCGTCGAGACGGTCGTCGGCGCCCGCGCCCGGGTCGAGAAGTACGTCGTCACGGAGACCGAGACGGTGACGGTCCAGGTCCGCCGGGAGAAGGTCCGCCTGGTGAGCGAGCCCGTCGAGGAGTCCGACACCCTCCGCGCGCCCGCCGACGGCACCGAGTTCCAGCCCCGTGAGCAGGTCCTCGTGCTCTACGCCGAGCGCCCGGTCGTCACCCTCGAGACCGTGCCGGTCGAGCGGGTGCGCGTCGTCGTCGAGCCCGAGACGACGGACGCCACCGTCACCGCCCCCGTCCGCAAGGAGCGGATCGAGCTGACGACGGAGGAGGAGCGGGTCAGCCGATGACGCGCTGACGCCCGGACAGCACCGCGAACACGACCTGTACCGCGGCCAGGGCGGTCAGGAGCGACAGCGGGACGGTCCAGCCGTCGCTGGCGTCGTGGAGCGCGCCGATGACCACCGGGCCGGCGGCCGCGAGCGTGTAGCCCACGCACTGGGCCATGCCCGAGAGCGCGGCGGCCTGCCCGTGGTGCACCGTGCGCAGGCCGAACAGCGTCAGTGTCAGCACGAGCGCGACACCGGCGCCGAGCCCGGCGAAGACGACCCAGAGCAGCGCCGCGCCCGGTGCGACGAGCAGCCCGGCCGTGCCGATCAGGATCAGCGTCGAGCACAGCGCGCCGAGCGTCCGCTGGTCGGGGAAGCGCCGCATCAGGAACGGGGTGCTGAGGTTCGAGAGCACGGCGACGACCTGGTAGACGAAGAGGTACCAGCCGGCCGTCGTCTCGGAGATCCCCTCGTCGTGCACGATCGAGGGCAGCCACGCGATGACGTCGTAGAACACCAGCGAGTGCAGGCCCATGAACGCGGTGACCTGCCACCCGAGCGCGCTGCGCCACGGCGAGCGGTAGTCCGGGCTCGGGTCGAGGGCGGCCGCCCGCGCGTGCATCGGCCGCGTCGTCGAGCGCAGCTGCGGCACCCAGAACGCCGCGGCGATCGCACTCGCGCCCGCCCAGAAGCCCAGCGCGAGCCGCCACCCGTCGGGCTCGTCGCCCGCCATGGGCACGGCGATGCCCGAGGCGATCGCGCCCACGACGGTCTGGGTGGCGGCGTAGGACCCGATCACCAGCGCGGCCTTGCCGGCGAAGTCGCGCTTGACCAGGCTCGGCAGCAGCACGTTGAAGAAGGAGATCGCACAGCCGAGCAGCGCCGTGCCCACCCAGATCGCCCCCGTCACCGGGACCGAGCGCAGCACGATGCCGGCGGTCAGCAGCAGCAGCGCGCCCCAGAGCGTGCGCTCCATCCCCACCTTGGAGGCGACGACCGGGGCGACCGGAGAGAGCAGGGCGAAGGCGAGCAGCGGAAGCGCGGTGAGCAGGCCACCCGCGGCGCTCGAGAGCCCGGTGTCCAGCCGCAGGTCGTCGAGGAGCGGGCCGACGCTCGTGAGCGAGGCGCGCATGTTGGCGCCGATGAGGAGGATCCCGACCACCAGCAGCACGGTGCGGGTGCTGCGCGCCGGCAGCGCCGGGGCGGTCGGGGCGGTGGCGGTCATCGGGGCGTCGTCTCCTGCGGTCGGCTGAGGGCGGCGGGCTGGTGCGGCGGGTGGAGGTGCGGTCGGCCGGGGTACGCGTGTGGCAGCGCTACCGGTCGGGCGTCGGGAGCGCGGCCTGGCCCTCGGCCAGCAGCGCGGCGGCGCACGCCTCGGCGGCGTCGGGGTCGTGCCCGGCGACGGCGTCGAGCAGCTCGGAGTGGCGAGCGTGGACGCCCCCGTCCTCGTGCAGCGCCGCGCTCTCGCTGATCGTGCGGGTGATCGGCGACGTGAGGTACTCGTAGAGCTCGGTGAGCAGGACGTTGCCCCCGGCCGCGACGACCGCACGGTGGAAGGCGAAGTCCGCTTCGGCGAACCGCTCCAGCGCCCCGGCCGTCTTGGCCTCGTGGCGGGCGTCCAGCAGCGCGCGCAGGTGTGCGATGTCGTCGGCGGTCGCCCGCTCGGCCGCGTGGCGCGCGCCGGCCCGCTCGAGCAGCGCGCGGACCTCGAAGGCGTCGCGCAGGTCGCCCGCCGCCACTCGCCGCCCGAGCGACACGCGCAGCTCGCTGTCGGCGCGCACGTAGGTGCCGTCGCCCGGCCGCGCCTCGAGCAGGCCGGTGTGGACGAGCGCGCGCAGCGCCTCGCGGACCGTGCCGCGGCTGACACCGAGCTGCTCGGTGAGCCGGTGCTCCGCGGGGATCCGCGAGCCGAGCGGCCAGCTGCCGTCGGCGATCAGCGCGCGCAGCTGGTCCGCGACCTGCGCGGACAGCGGCGCGGAGCGCTGCGGGGCGACGAGGGACATCAGACTCCCAAATGTTGGACAGCTGGAGAGTAGGGCCAACTCCTTCGCCGTGGCAACAGGTGGGCCAGCGCCGCCCGCGACCGCCGCGGTCCGCCGCGGGAAGCAGCTTCACCGGCAGGGCAAGAAGGCCGCTGGCCTGCGCGCCCGCCAACGCAGCGGAGCGGAAGGCCTGCCGGGCAGGCCTTCCGCTCCGAGGTGTCCGAGCGTCAGTGCTGGGTCTCGAAGGCCTGCGCCATCAGGGCCTGCGCCTCCAGGGCCTCGACGATCCGGGCCTGCACGGCGTCGAGCTGGCCGATGATCTCGCTCGTGGCATGGATGCCGGCGGACACGGACTGGCTGCTGGCCTGGATGCCCGCGATCTGGTCCGTCACCCGCTGCGTCGCGGACGCGGTCTCGCGCGCGAGGTCCTTGACCTCACCGGCCACGACCGCGAAGCCGCGCCCGACCTCGCCGGCGCGCGCGGCCTCGATCGTCGCGTTGAGCGCCAGCAGGTTCGTCTGGTCGGCGATGTTCGAGATGATCTTGATGACGTCGCCGATCGCGGCGGACGCCTGGCCCAGCGCGTCGACCTCGGTGGTCATCACCGACGCGCGACCGACCGCCTCGGCGGCGACACGGCCGGCGTCCTCGCCCGCCTCGCGCAGCTGGCTGACCGTCTCGAGGAGCGACGCGGCGTTGCGCTGGTCGTCCTCGGCCCGGCGCAGGATGTCCAGCCGCTGCGAGACGAGCTGCTGGACGTTGCGCAGCGCCGACGCCCGCGTCTCGGACAGCTCGATCGTCCGGGTGACGAAGAAGTCCATCGTGCCGACCACGCGGTCGCCCGACATGATCGGGAAGCAGACGCCGGACTTCACCCCGGCACGCTGGGCGCTGGGCGCCCGGACGCAGTCGGTCACCTCGGCGAGGTCGCGGACGAAGACGAGGTCGCGGGAGCGCCAGGCGCGCCCGGACAGGCCGACGCCCTCGGCGAACGAAGCGGCGAGGGTCACCTTGCGGAACTCGTCACCGGCGGTGCCGGACTCGACGGCGAAGCGCAGCACGCCCGCCTCCTCGTCGAGTGCCCAGAACGAGCCGTACTGCCAGCCGAAGGCGCTGCGCACGGTGTCGAGCGCGATCCGCAGGGCCGACTGCTCGTCCTTGGCTGCGGAGACCTTGCTGACCACCTCGGTGACCGCGGCCCGGTCGCTCAGCGTCTCGCGCAGCTGGGCGGTCGCTACCGCGCCGTGACGGGCGCGCGACACCAGGCGCTCGAGCGCCTCCCACTTCTCCGCGCGGGGGCCGAAGAACGGCAGCTCGCCGCGCGTGTAGAACTCCTTGACGGAGATGACCTTGCCGTCCTCGATGACCGGCATCGCGCAGCCGGTCACCATGCCGGCGGCACGGGCCGCCGTCCACCGCAGGCAGGCCGGCGCCGACTCGTCGCCGTGGACCATGACGGGGCGCCGGGTGCGGATCGCCTCGGCCACCAGGCCCTTGGCTGCCGCGTCGGTGCGGTCTCCGGCGCCGGCCGCCGTGAGCTCGGCGACGAGGGTGCCCGACTCCCCCGCCAGCCAGTAGCCGTTGCCGTCGGCGGGCAGCCACACCGCGCCGTACTCGAAGCCCAGCGCGCGCACGAACCCGTCGGTCACCTTGCGGTGGGCGTCCACGTCGTCGGTGACGCCGCTGTCCAGCGCGGAGAGGACCTCCTCGATCGCCTCGACGTCACGCGGCTGGGGAAAGGCCGCGGCCGCAGCCACATCGCCTCGCCCCCCACGGAACAACGACATCACGGACTCCTTCAGGTCTCGTGCGCCACCCGACGTGTCGCTTCCCTCCCATTCGGCCGGGCCGCGGCGGAGCTGAGCGCCTTGCCCCACGCGTGACCAAGAAGGCTTAGGCCCCCTGCGCCCCCACCCCGACGGCGGCCAGCTCGCGCAACCCGCCCGGCGCCCCGAAGTGGTAGCCCTGACCGGCGTCCACGCCCAGCGCGCGCAGCCGCGCGGCCGCTGCCGCCGACTCCACCCCCAGCGCGACGACCTCGACCCCGAGCTGGCGGGCGAGGCCGGTGACCAGCGGGAGCAGCGCGGGCTCGTCCGGCGCCGCGCCTGCCCCGCCGACACCCGGCTCGGTCTTGAGCATCGCGAGCGGCAGCCGCTGCAGGTCGGCCAGCGACCAGCGGCCGGTGCCGATCTCGTCCAGCGCGAACCTCACCCCGGCGGCGTGCAGCGCCCGGAGCCGCGCGAGCACGTCGGGCGCGCCCAGGTCGCCGCAGGCCGGGAGCTCGACCACGAGCGCGTCGGGCGGCAGCCCGGCGTCCGACAGCGCGCCCAGGACGTCGTCGACGAAGTGCGGGCTCGACGCGTGGGCCCGGCAGACGTTCACGCTGACGTACGCCGTCGCCAGCGCCGGCCCCTGCTCGCGCGCCGCAGCCAGCTCCCGGCAGGCCGCGCCGACGACCCACCGCCCCAGCCGCGCGCCGAGCCCGGCGACGGACACCTCGCGCAGGAAGTCGGCGGGCGCGAGCGACCCGAGCGTCGGGTGGTCCCAGCGGATCAGCGCCTCCACCCCGAGCAGCTCGCCCGTCGCCAGGCCGACCACGGGCTGGTAGTCCAGCCGCAGCTCGCCCCCGTCGATCGCCGACGGCAGGGCGGTGCGCAGGGCCGCCTGCCCGTCGCGGCTCTCCCGCATCGAAGGCCGGTAGGCGAGCACGTCGGAGCCGCCGGCGGACTTGGCGGCGTACATCGCGATGTCGGCCGCGACGAGCAGGTCCTCCTCCTCGGGCAGGACCGGGCGCGCGGACAACGGTGCCGGCCCGGTGGCGAGCCCGACGCTGACGCCCAGTCGCGCCACGCCGGCCCCGGCCAGCTCCACCGGGAGCGCCATCTGCTCGACCAGCCGGCGCCCGACCCGCAGGCCCTCCTCCTCGTCGGCGTCGGGCAGCAGCACCGCGAACTCGTCCCCACCGAGGCGCGCCACGGTGGCCCCGGGCCCCGCGGCCAGGACGAGGCGGCGAGCGGTCTCGCGCAGCGCCCGGTCACCGTGCTCGTGGCCGAACCTGTCGTTCACGGGCTTGAACCCGTCGACGTCGCAGTAGAGGACGGCGACGGCCCGGCCCTCGCCGCGCGCGTGCTGCATGCGCTCGCCGAGCAGCGCGCGGTTCGCCAGCCCGGTCAGCTGGTCGTGCAGCGCCTGCTCGCGCAGCGCCCGCTCGAGCCGGCGCCGCTCGGTGACGTCGCGCGCGGTCACGACCACGCCGCCGAGGACCGCGTCCGCGCGGTGGTCGGCGACGGCCCACTCCATCTCCCGCCACCCACCGTCGCCGTCGACGGCGCGCACGTGCAGGGTGGTGGTCGCCGTCCCGTGCTCGAAGGCCGCCCGCAGCGCGGCGACGGCACGGTCCCGGTCCTCGGGGTGCACGGTCTCGGCCAGGGCGTCGCCGAACGCCACTCCCAGCAGGTCGGCGGGGTCGACGCCGTGGATCGAGCGGACCGACGGGCTGGCGTACGTGATCCGGCCGTCGGCGTCGAGCAGCACGGTGACGTCGGAGGCGTTCTCCACCAGGGCGGCGAACCGGCGCTCGTCGTGCGCGCGCAGCTCGGCGGTGACCGCACGCATGCGGCCCATCGCCCACGCCGTCGCCTCGCCGAGCACGATGACGATCAGGACGAAGTAGCCCATCGACGAGTTCAGCAGGTGCCGCTCGCGGTCGTCGCCCGCGACCAGGTGGAGCGGCCACCAATAGCCCACGGCGAGCACCGGGAGCACCGCGACGCTCGTGCCGCGCGGTTGGGTGGCCCCCACCCAGAGCGTGAGCACGACGAAGAAGATGACGGCGTCGTAGGGGTTGGGGCTGGCCCAGTTGCCGAAGCCGATGAGCACGCTGGCGACGGGGACGATGGCGAGCAGCGCCCGCTGCGGCCACCGGTCCCACGGCAGCCGCCACAGCACCACGGCGAGCACGGCGACGAACGCCGCCAGCGCCGAGGTGTAGACCCGGGCCGGCCCGTGCAGCATCGTCGCGGCCGCCATGCCGGTCGACACCGACGCGACGCCGCCGAAGCAGGCGGCCGCCCGCCCCGCCGCGACCCGCCGGTCCAGTGGCTCCCCCCGGGAGCCCGCCCTACGCATGACGGCCCCTATCGGCAGCGGCCGCCGGGTCCTGAGCTAGTCTCGCGGCGCAACACCGCAGGGGAGCGCTGCAGCGCTGAGAGTGCGGGAAGGACCCGCAGACCCTCGAACCTGATCCGGATCATGCCGGCGCAGGGAGTCGGTCCATCCTCGCGACCGCGGACGCCCCCGACGGGCGTCCCGCTGTCGCGGGGCTCGTCAGTCGTCATGCTCGGCCAACCGCTCCCCTCCTCGGACTACCCGCAGGAGGGACTTGCTCATGAGCCTCACCATCCCGCACGGCGGCCCACTGCGGCCGCTGGACGCAGCGGTCGGCGTCGTCCTCGGCGCCGTCACGCTGCTGCTCGTCCTCGCCTACGACCAGCCCCGCTCGGCGGCGATCGGCGGCGCGCTCGTCGTGGCCGTCGGCGCCGGCCTCGTCACGCGCGGCGTCCGGGCCAGCCGATCGGCCGCCCCCTGGCGCACCGTCGACATCGTCGTCGCCGCCGTCCTCTCGGTGGCCTGCGGCGTCGTCTTCTGGGCGTGGGCCTACCTCTGGGACGCCGTCAAGCCGGCGTTCGTCGCCTTCCCGCCCGGGCAGGCGCTGATCTACGGCATGTGGTTCCTGCCCGCCGCGCTCGTGCCGCTCATCGTGCGCCGGCCCGGCGCCGCCGTCTTCGCCGAGCTGGTCGCCGCGACCGTCGAGTGGATGCTCTTCAGCCAGTTCGGCCCCGCGGTCATCGTCTACGGGCTGGTGCAGGGGCTGCTGGCCGAGTGCGCCTTCGCCGCCACCGGCTACCGGCGCTGGACGCTCGGCGTCGCGCTCGCGGCGGGGGCGCTGGCCGGCGCGGGTGCGGCCCCGCTCGACTGGGTCTACTCCTACCCGTTGTGGTCGGTCGCCTGGAAGCTGGCCTACCTCGGCATCGTCGTCGTCTCCGGCGCGCTGCTGACCGGGCTGCTCTCGTGGTACGCCGTGCGGGCCCTCGCCCCGACCGGCGCGCTCAGCGCGTTCGCGGCCGGCCGCGAGCGCGAGCTCGTCTGACCGTGGCGGCAGAGCCCGGCCGGCCCCGGCCCGTCGCCGTCGAGGCGCGCGGGTGGGGCTGGCGGCACGCCGGCCGGCGGGCCTGGGCGCTGCGCGGCGTGGACCTGCGCGTGGCGCCCGGCGAGCGGGTCCTCGTCCTCGGCCCGTCCGGCGCCGGCAAGAGCACGCTGCTCACCGCGCTCGCCGGCGTGCTCGACCCGGCGGCCGCCGAGGAGCAGGAGGGCGAGCTGCTGCTCGACGGGGTGGCGGCCCGGGCCGCGCGCGGGCGGGCCGGGCTGCTGCTGCAGGACCCGCAGTCCCAGCTCGTCATGGCCCGCTCCGGCGACGACGTGGCGTTCGGGCTGGAGAACACCGCCGTCCCGGCCGACCGCATCTGGCCACGCGTCGACGCGGCCCTGGAGACCGTCGGGTTCCCCTACGGCCGCGACCGGGCCACGGCCGCGCTCTCCGGCGGCGAGGCCCAACGGCTGGCGCTGGCCGGCGTCGTCGCCATGGCACCGGGCCTGTTGCTGCTCGACGAGCCGACGGCGAACCTCGATCCCGAGGGCGCGGACGTCGTGCTGGCCGGGGTGCGCCGGGTGCTCGACGCGTCCGGGCCGACCCTGCTCGTCGTCGAGCACCGGGTCGCGCCCTGGCTGCCGCTCGTCGACCGCGTCGTCGTGCTCGCCCCCGGCGGCGGGGTCGTCGCCGACGGCCCGCCGTCGCGGGTGCTCACCGGCAGCGTCGGCACCGCGCTCGCGGCCGACGGGGTGTGGGTGCCGGGGCGCGAGCCCGCCCCGCCGCCGCGTACGCCTCCCCCGCCGGGCGCTGCCCTGCTCGAGGCCGCGGACG
Source organism: Motilibacter deserti (assembly GCF_011250635.1). Taxonomy (GTDB): domain Bacteria; phylum Actinomycetota; class Actinomycetes; order Motilibacterales; family Motilibacteraceae; genus Motilibacter_A; species Motilibacter_A deserti. Next base: position 51,813 of record NZ_JAANNP010000002.1, on the reverse strand, counting down.
TCACGCACCGCCACGCCAAGGGCGCGCCGCCCCGGCCCTACGGCGTGAGCCTCACCCTGCACGCCGGGGAGGCGGTGAGCGTCACCGGGCGCAACGGCGCGGGCAAGACGACGCTCTCGCTCGCCCTCGGTGGGCTGCTGCGCCCGACCGGCGGGACCGTCACCGCGACTGCGGCGCTCGGCCCGGACCGCCGCCCGCTGTGGCGGTGGCGGGCGGCCGCCCTCGCCGCCCGGGTGGGGACGGTGTTCCAGCAGCCGGAGCGCCAGTTCCTCACCGGCCGGGCCCGCGACGAGGTCGCTCTCGGGCCGCGGCGGGCGGGCGTACCCGAGCAGGAGGCGCTCGCCCGGGCCGACGAGCTGCTCGAGCGGCTGGGGCTCGGCCGGCTGGCCCGGGCCAACCCGCACACGCTGTCCGGCGGGGAGCAGCGCCGGCTGTCCGTGGCGACCACGCTGGCCGCGGCGCCCGCCGTGCTCGTGCTCGACGAGCCGACGTTCGGCCAGGACGCGCGCACCTGGGCCGAGCTCGTCGCCCTCCTGCGCGGACTGCTCGACGCCGGCACCGCCGTCTGCGCCGTCACCCACGACCGGGCGTTCGTCGACGCGCTGGCCGGGCGAGAGCTGCGGCTGCCGTGACGATGCCGACGCCGGGCGACGCGCGCAGCACCGCGCCGCTCGCCCGCTTCAACCCGGTGGCCGCCCTCGGCGCCTGCCTGGTCCTCGCCGCGGCCGCGCTCGCGGCGCGCGACGCCGTGACCGAGGCGCTGCTCCTGGTGCCGGTGGCCGGCGGAGTGCTGCTCGCCCGCGTCGGCCCCCGCGCGCTGGCGCGACGCGGATGGCCGGTCCTGCTCGGCGCGCTCAGCGTCTTCCTCTCCAACGCGCTGCTCGCGCCGGGTCCCGGCCTGGCGGTCGCCGACGCCGCCCCGCTCGTGCTCCGCGTCGTCGTCATCGCGCTGCCCGGGCTGCTCGTCGCGACGACCGTCGACCCGACCGACCTCGCCGACGCCCTCGTGCAGCGGCTCCACGCGCCCGCCCGGTTCGCGTACGGCACGCTCGCCGCGCTGCGCCTGATGCCTCTGCTGGCTGCGGAGTGGAGGGCGCTCGGGCTCGCGCGCCGTGCCCGCGGGGTCGACGCGGGGCGCAACCCGGTCGCGGCGCTGCGGCTGTTCGCCGGCCAGGCGTTCGCGCTCTTCGTGGCCGCCGTCCGCCGCGCCGCCCGGCTGGCCACGGCCATGGACGCCCGCGGCTTCGACACCGCCGGGCCGCGGACCATCGCCCGCGCGCAGCCGTTCGGCCGCCGCGACGCCCTGCTGCTCGGCGCGACGCTGCTGCTCGCCGTCGCGGCGACGGCGACGAGCGTGGCGCTCGGCACGTGGGAGCCGGTCCTGGGGTGAGCCCCCGCCGCTCAGGTTCGGGCGGGGGCTGCCGAAGAGGTGGTGTGACGGTTTCGCACGCCTCGGATCCCCTGCCGTACGCGGTGTCCTACTCGGAGCCGGGCTTCGCCGACACCTCCTACGTCCCGCAGCACGCGGCCCCCGCGCCTGCCGCCCCGTCCTACGGGTCCTACGGCGGGCTCAGCTCGATGCCGCGCAAGCGCATCGGCGACGTGCTCATCGAGGCCGGCGTGCTCACCCCGGCCGACCTGGACCGCGCGCTCCAGGCGCAGAAGGACGCCACGGGCGAGCGCCGCCGCCTCGGCGAGGTCATCACCGAGCTCGGCCTCGCCTCCGAGCGACAGGTGGCGAACGCCCTCGCGAGCGTGCTCGGGCTGCGCATGGTCGACCTCGGCGGCATCGTCGTCAGCCCCGACGTCGTCCGCTCGCTGCCGCGCAGCGTCGCCGACCGCACCGGCGTCCTCGTGCTCGAGCGGCTGGCCGACGGCGGCCTGCGCGTCGCCACCTCCGACCCCACGAACGTCCTCGCCCTCGACGACGTCCGGCTCTACACGAGCGCGCCGCGCCTCGAGGTCGTCGTCGCGACCGCGTCCCAGGTCACCGAGCACCTCGGCCGCGCCTGGTCGCTGTCCGAGGACAGCGCCGACGTGGCCACGGTCATCGAGGGCATCTCGGCCGAGACCGAGAGCGAGGCGGACTCCGGCGGAAGCCCGGACGACGCTCCGACGGTCCGGCTCGTGAACATGGTCTTCAGCGACGCCGTACGCGCCGGCGCCAGCGACGTGCACATCGAGCCGCAGCGCGAGGTCCTGCGCATCCGCTACCGCATCGACGGCATGCTGCGCGACGTCATGACGGTCCCGCGCCGGGCCGCCCCCGCGGTCGTCAGCCGCATCAAGATCACGTCCGGCCTCGACATCGCCGAGCGCCGCCTTCCGCAGGACGGGCGCGCCCGCATCAGCGTCGACGGCACCTCCGTCGACACCCGCATCAGCACGATGCCCTCGATCCACGGCGAGAAGGTCGTGGTCCGCCTGCTCATGCGCGCCGAGCAGGTGCCCGACCTCGGCGGCGTAGGCATGACGCCCGACCAGCTCTCCGTGCTGCGTTCGGCGATGCGCGAGCCGCAGGGCCTCGTCCTCATCACCGGCCCGACCGGCTCGGGCAAGACGAGCACGCTGTACGCCGCGCTGCAGGAGATCGTGCGCCCGGAGCGCAACATCGTCACGCTCGAGGACCCCGTCGAGGTCCAGGTGCCCGGCATCACCCAGGTGCAGATCAACGAGCGCACCGGCATGACGTTCAGCCGCGGGCTGCGCGCCATCCTGCGCCAGGACCCCGACGTCGTGCTCGTCGGCGAGGTCCGCGACACCGAGACCGCCGAGCTCGCGCTGACCGCGTCGATGACCGGCCACCTCGTGCTCTCCACCCTGCACACCAACAGCGCCGTCGCCGCCCTCACCCGCCTGGTCGACATGGGCGTCGAGCCGTTCCTCGTCGGGTCGTCGCTGTCCTGCGTCGTCGCGCAGCGGCTCGTCCGGCGCGTGTGCACCAGCTGTGCCCGCCCCACCGCGGTCGACCCGGCGGTGGCGACCGCGCTGAGCCTGTCCCCTGCCGAGCTCGTCGACGCGCGGCCTCTGGTCGGCGAGGGCTGCAGCGTCTGCTCCGGCACCGGCTACAAGGGCCGGGTCGGCGTCTTCGAGGTCATCGAGGTCACCCCGACCGTCCGCAGCGTCCTCATCCGGGAGAAGACCGAGGTGGCCGTGGCCGAGGCCGTCGCCACCGAGGGCGGGCGCACGCTGCGCGACGCGGCGCTCGTGCTGGCCGCGCGCGGGGAGACGACGTACGACGAGGTCGCCCGGGTCGTGCCGCGCTACTGACGGACGTACCGTCGGACGGTATGGAACGCCGGCCTCCCGGGCGCGCCGAGCGGCTGGGCCTCGCGCTCGAGCGTGACGGCGCCCGCTGCGTGTGGTGCGGCCGGGGCTTCGGCCCGCTCGTGCGCCCGACCACCGAGCACCTGGTGCCGCGGGTCAAGGGCGGGCCGTCGTGGCTGGAGAACGAGCTGCCGGCGTGCGCGCGCTGCAACCGCGAGCGCGGCCACCGGGCGGTCGTGGAGTGGCTCGAGGAGTGCGAGCGCCGCGGCTGGCACCCCGACGTACCCGTCCTCGAGCGCGCCCTCGACGCGCTGGACGCCGCGATCCGGGTACGCGGCGGGCAGCGCCGCGCCCGGGCGTACCTCGACGGGCAGCGGCGCCGGATGCGGCGCCGGGCCGCCTGACCAACCGCTCCTCAGTCGTCCAGCAGCTTGCGCAGGACGCCGTCGAGGGCGTCCAGGTCCGACTCGTCGAGCCGCGAGATGACGTAGTCGTTCACGCCGCGCAGGTGGGTCCCGGAGGCGCTGCGCAACCGCTCGTAGCCCGCGTCCGTGAGGACGGCGAACAGCCCGCGGGCGTCGCTCTCGCAGGCCTCGCGCGTGACGAGCCCCTCCCGCTCGAGCCGGTCGACCAGCCGGGTCAGGCCGCTGCGCGAGAGCATCACCGCGTCGGCGAGCTCGGTCATGCGCAGCCGGCGCTCCGGGGCCTCCACGAGCTGGACGAGCACGTCGTAGGACGCGAGCGGCAGCGAGTGGGCCTCGAGCAGGTCGGCCTCGAGCCGGCGGATCGTCTTGGCGTGCGCGCGCAGGAACCGCTTCCAGACCGCGATCTCGCGCTCGCCGAGCCGGACAGGGACGCGGGGAGCGGGCAGCGAGGTCATAACGGACCCATGCTAGACCGACACGGGCATCCGGGAACTTGCGCGCGCCTTCACCAGTTCGATCCGGTCGCGGGGGCTCGTAGCATTCTCGGCATGCCCGCCCCCACCGTCGCGTCCGTCGAAGCGGCCCTCGCCCGTGTGATCGACCCCGAGATCCGCCGTCCCATCACCGACATCGGCATGGTGGAGTCCGTCGAGGTGGCGCCCGACGGCGCCGTGACGGTCGGCATCCTGCTGACGACCGCCGGCTGCCCGCTGCGCGACCGGATCAACGCCGACGTGGCGCGCGAGGTCGGCGCCGTGCCGGGCGTGACCGCCGTCGGCACCCGCATGGGGGTGATGTCGCAGGAGCAGCTCACCGCGCTCAAGAGCTCGCTGCGCGGAGGGGCTCCCGAGAAGGCCGTCCCCTTCGCCTCGCCGAGCTCGCTCACCCGGGTGTACGCGGTGGCGAGCGGCAAGGGCGGCGTCGGCAAGTCCTCGGTGACCGTCAACCTCGCGGCCGCCATGGCCGCCGACGGGCTCTCGGTCGGCGTCGTGGACGCCGACATCCACGGCTTCTCGGTGCCGCGCATGCTGGGGGTGTCGGGCAAGCCCACCAAGGCCGGCGACATGATCCTGCCGCCCGTCGCGCACGACGTGAAGACGATCTCGATCGGCATGTTCGTGCCCGACAACACCCCCGTGGTGTGGCGCGGGCCGATGCTCCACCGCGCACTGCAGCAGTTCCTCGTCGACGTCGCCTGGGGCGACCTCGACGTGCTGCTGCTCGACCTGCCGCCCGGCACCGGCGACATCGCGATCTCGCTCTCCCAGCTGCTGCCGACGGCGGAGGTACTCGTCGTCACCACGCCGCAGCTCGCGGCCTCCGAGGTGGCCGAGCGCGCGGGCTCGATCGCGACCCAGACCCACCAGCGGGTCGCGGGCGTCGTGGAGAACATGTCCTACCTGCCGTGCCCGCACTGCACCGAGCAGGGCATCGACCACCGGCTCGACGTCTTCGGCTCCGGCGGCGGCCAGGCCGTCGCGGACGCGCTGGCCCTGAAGCTCGGCGCCTCCGTGCCGCTGCTCGGCCAGGTGCCGCTCGACACCCGCCTACGCGAGGGAGGCGACGCCGGCGTGCCGCTGGTGCTCTCCGACCCGACCGCCCCCGCTTCCGCCGCCCTGCGCGACGTGGCGAAGGGGCTCGCCGCGCGTGGGCGCGGGCTGCTCGGGCGTCAGCTGGGAATCACGCCGATCAGCGCGTAGCGCCCCGCTCGCCTTCGACAGGGCACCTGCGACCTTGGGTCGGGGTGCCCTTCGTCGTTGCCGCCGCGATGGCTGTCACGGCAGCGGCGCGCCCGCGTCGCGACGTTCTTCACTCCCAGTCCCGGCCTTGCCGCTTCCAGCGCGCCTCGCCCCCCTCGGCACTGCCTTGCACCCGCCGGCACTGCCTTGCACCCCTCAGCACTGCCTTGCACCCCTCGGCACTGCCTCGCACCCCGGACCGGGGGTGCACGGCGCTGCTCGAAGGTGCGGGGCATGCACGAGCGCCCCCTGCCCCAGTCGCCCTTCCAGCACCCCTTCCGTCGGCTGGGTACACGGTCTAGACTCAGAACTATGAGGGACCGGGTCGCGGACGTGCTCGCCGTCATCGGCGAGCGCTGGGCCCTGCTCGTCGTCCGCGAGGTCGCACTGGGCCTGCGGCGCTTCGACGAGATCCAGGCCGCCACGGGCGCGCCGCGTGCCGCCCTGTCCGACCGGCTCCACCGGCTCACGGAAGCCGGCGTGCTCCGGACGCGGCCGTACCAGGTGCCAGGCAGCCGTGCCCGGCTCGAATACACGCTGACCGAGGCGGGCTACGACCTGCTGCCCGTCCTGTCGGCGCTCTCGGACTGGGGTGAGCGACACCTGCACCCGGACGCGACACCGGCGGTGGACTACCGCCACGGCCGCTGCGGCGGGAAGGTCACCGCCCGCCTGGTCTGCGAGTGCGGGGAGCAGGCCACCCCTCACGACCGGCTCGTCGCCCAGGTCAACCGCTAGCCACAGGACCACCAAACGACGGGCAAGGCCCCTCGCCGCCATACCCGCACTCGACAGGAGCTCTCATGGCGCTACCCACGACCACCGACGCGCAGTTCGCCGCTGACGTCCTCGCCAGCCCCATGCCGGTGCTGGTCGACTTCACGGCAGAGTGGTGCGGGCCGTGCCGCATGGTCACGCCGGTACTGGAGCAGATCGCGGCCGACGAGGCTGGCCGGCTGCGCGTCGTCGCGCTCGACGTCGACGCCAACCCGATCACGAGCTCGACGTACGGCGTGCTCGGCATGCCGACGATGGGCCTGTTCGTCGGCGGCGAGCTGGTGACTACCGTCGTCGGGGCGCGGCCGCGGACCGCGATCCTGCGCGCGCTCGAGCCGCATCTGGCTGCTGCGGGCTGAGGCCGCTCACGCTCCGCTCACGGCGGCCAGCCGCCCGAGGCGCGCTCATCTCCTGCGTGCCACCGGTCGAGAGCGGGCGCCGGAGGGGCGGCTACCGGCGTAGCCTGCCGCCCATGTGCCGCAGCATCAAGACTCTCCGGCCCCCCTTCACCGAGGGCGTCACCGACGAGGACATGCACGCCGCCGCGCTGCAGTACGTCCGCAAGATCAGCGGGTTCCGCGCTCCGGCCGCACACAACGCCGAGGCGTTCGACTCGGCGGTCGAGGCCGTGACGGAGGCGACCCGCGAGCTGCTCGCGTCGCTGCGCGTGCGCGCCGGCCACTCCCACTCCTGAAGCGCTGGCACTCCCGCACCGAGGAGGCACCGCCAGCGAATCACCACGGGTGGAACCGGCCTCACGCCGCGCCTAACCCGGTCGCAGAGGCTGCCTCACGCCGTGGCGCCGCCCGGCGGAACCGGCCTCACGCCGCGCCTTCGCCCGGCCACGCCAGCCTCGGGTTCGACACCGGCCGGGCCGCACCGGCCTCAGGTCGCGTCGTCGTCGTACGCCGGGCGGTCGTTCTTGGAGAAGTCGATCCCGCTGCCGGACGACGAGCCGTTGACCGGGGCCGTCGCGGGTGCCGGCGTGGACGAGGCAGAGCGGCCCGGGCGGCGGCGCGGCTCGTCGTCGTCGTCATCGAGGCCGAGGTTGACGTCGATGTCGTCGAGGGAGTCGTCCAGCAGGTGCTTGGAGACGAACTTGCGCGGGTTGAGGTCGCGCACGTCGATGTCGGCGAACTCCGGCCCGAGCTGGTCGCGCACCTCGTTCTGGGCGTCCCGCGCCATCCGCCGCACCTGGCGGGCCATCTTGCTCGCGTCCGAGACGAACTTCGGCAGCTTGTCCGGTCCGATGACCACGAGCGCGATGATCGCCAGGATGATGAACTCCCAGCCGTTGATGCCGAACATCGCGCTCCTAGCTCGATAGCGGGCGCCCCGACGCAGTCCTCGAACGCGCCCTCGCGTGGTGACTCCGAGCGTAGCTCCCCCGTGCCCCGGAGGGGCTCGCTCAGCCGCATCGTCCTCGACCGGACACCCGACCGCGGGAGCCCGACGGCGCGGGCGCCGACGGCACGGACCCACGGCCGCCGGCCCGGCGGCACCGACCCCACGGCTCGGGCCCGACGGCACCGACCCGACAACGACGACCCGACAACGACGACGACCTCGAGGACGAGACGCAGCCGTACGAGTCGGAGCCCGAGCCCCGGAGCGCGGGTGCGGTCAGTCGGCGACGGCGGACCCCAGCGTCACGGTGACCTCCTGCGACCGGCCGTCCCGGACGTACGTCAGCTTGATCGTGTCCCCGGGGGCCTTGGCGCGGATGGCCACGATGAGCTCGTCGGCGTCGAGGATCTTGCGGCCGTCGGCCCGGGTGATGACGTCGCCCTCGCGCAGCCCGGCCAGGTCGGCCGGCCCGCCCGGCGTCACCGCGGGCTGGCCGGACGTGTCGCCGGAGGGCAGTCCGATCCGGGCGCCGGCCAGCTGCGACGAGCGGTCGAGCGTCACCTTGATGACCGGGTGCGTCGCCTTGCCCGTGCGGATGATCTCCTCGGCGATGCGCTTGGCCTGGTTGCTCGGGATGGCGAAGCCGAGCCCGATGCTGCCCGACTGGCCCGTGCTCCCCCGCGACAGACTGGAGATCGCGCTGTTGACGCCGATGACGTCTCCCGCCGCGTTGACCAGCGGCCCGCCGGAGTTGCCCGGGTTGATCGCGGCATCGGTCTGGATGGCCGAGTAGAACGACTCCTCGCTCGTCGCGCCGCTCTCCCCGCGCGCCGTGACAGGGCGGTTCAGGGCGCTCACGATGCCCGTCGTGACCGTCCCCGACAGGCCGAGCGGCGAGCCCACCGCGATGACCGGGTCGCCGACGACGACCGAGTCCGAGTCGCCGAAGCGGGCGACAGGCAGGTCGTCGGCGTCGACCTTGAGGACCGCCAGGTCGTAGCTCGAGTCCCGTCCCACGATCCGGGCGCTCGCCGTGCGGCCGTCCTCGAACGCGACGCGGACGCCTCCGCCGCCCGAGGCGGCGCTGGCGATGACGTGGTTGTTCGTGAGGACGTAGCCGTCCTGCTGAATGACGAACCCGGAGCCGGAGCCGCCGGACACCTCGATCGAGACCACGCGCTCGAGAAGCTGCGCGGCGATGTCGGGGACGCTGCCCGGGTCGCGCTCCTGGGAGCCGCGCGCCGTGGACGGCAGGCTTGTGCTGCCGGAGATGGTCGCCTCGTCCTGCCACTCGGACAGCCGCCAGCCGACCACCCCGCCGGTCGCGCCCGCGACCAGCGCGCCGAGCAGGGCGAGCGTCACGAGCAGGCCGGTACGCCCGCGGCGGCGCGGCTGCTCTCCGAGCTGCGGAGCGGGGTAGCCCGGGTAGTGCTCGCCGCTCCAGCCGCCGGACGCATACGGCGGGGCGAAGGGAGTGCTGAACGGGGTGTCCTCCGGCCGGCGCTGGTCGACCGCGATGCCCGGGCCGAGCGCGGACATCCCGCCCGGATAGCTCGGGCCCGCGCCGTGCGAGGGCGGCGCGAACGGCGAGGGCGAGCCGTAGCCCGCGCCCCAGTCCGGGCCGGAGCCCGGCGCGGGCTCGCCCCACGAGTGGGGGGCAGGGGCAACGGGCGCATGCGAGCCGGCCGGGGTGGGCCAGACCGGCTCGGTGGCCCCGGCGTCGCCGGAGCTTGGAGCGTCAGGGCCTGCGGAGTACGGGCGGGGCCACGCCGGCTCGGCCTCGGGCTGTGGCTGGCCGTAGCCCGGCTGCTGCGCGTAGCCGACCTGCTCCCCGTAGACCCCTTGGTCCGCGTAGCCCGTCTGCCTGTCGTGGCCGGCCTGCTCCGCGTAAGCGCCTGTCTCGGTCGGCGCCGAGGGGCCCGGCTGCCCGGCGTACCCGCCGTGGCCGCCGTACCCGGCGTACGAGCCCTGCCCGCCCGGGTCGGGCTGGCCGGCGTAGCCGCCCTGCTCGACCGGCGCGCCGCCGCCCTGGTCGGGCTGGGCCGCGTGCCCGGGCTGTGCGTCGTGCTCGGCCTGGTGGCTGTCCAGCACCTCCGCGTTCTCGGGGGCCGGAGGCCACGGGTCCGGCTCGGCGCGGGCCCACCACGCCCCCTCGGGCTGGTCGCGCGAATCGCTCATGCGTGGCGTCCTGTCCTTGTCGAAGCGCTGGGCCGCCCTTGCATTGTGCGCGCCCATGTAGCTGGTGCGTCGGGCACCTAGCGCCCCCACCGCCCGGTCGCACGCAGCACGGCGATGGAGCGGCTGCGGGCGGGGGTCGTCCAGGTCCGGCCCGGCAAGGCGGCCGAGCGCAGCCCGTTGACGACCGGTACGCGCAGCGCGCGCACCGGGGGCAGGCCGCTGGAACGGGGCACCGCCACCGAGGACGGGCGCTGGTGCGCGGCGGCGCTGGAGGTGTGCGGCGGGACGGGCGCCACGACGAGGACGACCGCTCCCAGCGCGAGCCCCATCGCCGAGGCCGACACCGGGCGGAGCCCGCGGGCGACGCCGACGATCCGGCGGGACGGCGCACCCAGGCGGGCGGTCGGCAGCGGCCGGGGCGAGAGCGGTGAGAACGACGGGTCGTCCGGGTGCGGCAACGGACGAGCCAGCGGCAGCGACGAGCGGCGCACCGGGGTGGCGGGGACGCTGCCGGTGGGCGAGCCGGGCCCAGCGTCCGCCGACGCGGCGAGCGCGAGCAGCCGGCTCGTCAGCGAGTCAGGCACAGAAGGGGCGGACAGCGCGGTCAGCCGGGCCTTGACCTGGCGGGCGGCGTGCAGCTCGGCCCGGCACTGCGGGCAGTGGCTCACGTGGGCGAGTGCGCGGTCGCGCTCGTCGTGGCCCAGCTCCCCGTCGACGAGGGCGTCGAGGCGCTGGCCGAGGTGGCTGCGCGCGCCGAGCGGCGTCACGGCCGCGGCTCCGCGGCGGCGTCGGCGAGCACCGCCGACCGGCTGCCAACAGCCGGCTCGGCGAGCACGGCGAGCACGCGGTCCTCGACGGGGGACCGCGGCTCCGGCCTGTCAACCTCGGGGCTGCCCCACCCGGCACCGTCCCGCTCGGAGGTGCCCTCGGTCTGCCCCGGAGCGCGCCGTGCCGGGTCGCGGTGGGCGAGCCCGGCGCGCAGCAGCGCCCGCCCGCGGTGGATGCGGCTGCGTACGGTCCCCAGCTTGACCCCGAGCGTGGCGGCGATCTCCTCGTAGGAGAGCCCCTCGATGTCGCACAGCACGACGGCGGCGCGGAAGTCCGGAGGTAGCGCGGACAGGGCCGCCTCGACGTCGGGGTCGAGCCCGGAGTCCACGAGCAGGTGCTCCGGGCTCGGCTCGCGGCTGGCGAGCCGGTCCCCCGCGTCGTCGGGCAGCGCGTCGAAGCGGATGCGCTGCTTGCGCCGGACGAGGTCGAGGAAGAGGTTGGTGGTGATGCGGTGCAGCCAGCCCTCGAACGTGCCCGGGGAGTAGCTCGACAGTGAGCGGAAGACGCGGACGAAGACCTCCTGGGTGAGGTCCTCGGCGTCGTGGCGGTCACCGGTCAGGCGCAGCGCGAGCCGGAAGACGCGCGCCGAATGGGTCCGGACGATCTCGTCCCAGGTGGGCGGGACCCAGCCGGGCTCGGGCAGGACCGCGTCCTGCCCCGGAAGGGGCTGCATCTCCGCAGCTCCGTCGCGCACCTGCATCCTCTCGCCCGTTCCACCACATCTGCCCGCTGCCGGCCCGCATTCGGTCCCGGTTCCACAACCGTGCCCGCCGGGGCCAGCGAGCCCCGGTAGCCCGTCTCTACCCAGCGCAGGCAGGGTTGGCAACGTGCCGCGACGGGCCACAGTTCCCCGCGCACGACCCGAGCCCGCTCCCGCGCGGCTGAGCCTACGTCGCGCCGCGGGCCAACTAGGCTTCGCGCCGTGCGCGAGGCGACGTGGGAGTACTCCGAGTCCTGGGCCGGCGAGGACGCCGTGCTGTCCGATGCGCGGGCGCGGGCCGCCGAGCTCGGGTGCACGCCCATCGGCCGTGGAGGTGCCGCGGCGCTACGCCTGCTCGCCGCGCTGCTCGACGCCCGCTCGGTCGTCGAGGTCGGCACCGGCACCGGGGTGTCCGGGGTGAGCCTGCTGCGCGGGATGCGCCCGGACGGGGTGCTCACCACCGTCGACATCGAGCCCGAGCACCAGCGCGCCGCGCGCGAGGCGTTCTCGGCGGCCGGCTTCGCCGCCAACCGGGCACGGGTGATCAGCGGCCGCGCGCTCGAGGTCCTCCCCCGGCTCGCCGACGGCGGCTATGACCTGGTGTTCTGCGACGGGGACAAGAAGGAGTACTCCTCCTACCTGCGCGAGGCGCTGCGGCTGCTGCGTCCCGGCGGCGCCGTGGCGTTCGACAACGCGCTCTGGCACGACCGCGTGCCGGACTCCGCCCAGCGCGACGACGACACGGTCGCCCTGCGCCAGCTCGCCACGGCCGTCCGCGACGACGAGCGGCTGGTGCCGGCCCTGCTGCCCGTCGGCGACGGGCTGCTGGTGGCCGTCGTCCGCTGAGCGGGCGCGGCTGCCTGCGACCGCCTCTTCCCTGGCGGAGCTGCGGCAGAGCGCCGGCAGCGGGGAAGGCGCTACCTCGGCCCGGGCCCCGGCCCCGCGGCGAACCCCTCGCCGCCCGCCGCGACCGCGACGACCTCGAACGGCTCGATCAGCACCGGCTCGGCGCCGACGATGCGGCTGCCGGGTGACTCGGCGGCCTCGGCGGTGAAGGTGGCGGCGAAGCCGTCCCGGGCCTCCTGCGTCGCCCAGACGTAGGTGCCCTCGAACCACTCCCCCGGCCGCATCCGCCATGTCTTGAAGCGCAGCCCGGGCATGCCGCTGAACCTCTCGAGCGAGGTGCCGACGACGTAGGCCCGCAGCCGCTGCGCGACGTCCGGGTCGACGCCCTCCAGCGACCACCGCACGGACAGCCCGTACACCTCAGCGCACCCCCTCAAGCCAGCGCAGCAGCAGCCGCGTGCCGAAGCCGGTGCCGCCCTTGGTGACGTCGTGCTCGTCGGCGTCGGCCCGTGCGGGCCCGGCCACGTCGAGGTGCGCCCAGCGCCGCCCGCCGGTGAACTCCTGCAGGAAGAGCGCGGCCGTGATCGACCCGGCTCCGACGTGCTTGTCACGCGAGACGTGGGCGATGTCCGCGACCGGCGAGTCCAGCGCGGCCCGGTAGTCCTGCTCGAGCGGCATGCGCCACAGCCGCTCCCCGCTGGAGTCGCCTGCCTCGAGCAGGGCGTCGGCCAGCGCGTCGTCGGTGGCGTAGAGCGCCCCGTGGCGGCGGCCCAGCCCGAGCGAGGCCGCCCCGGTCAGCGTCGCCACGTCGACGATCACGTCGGGGGCGAGCTCGCGGTCGGCGTACGCCATGGCGTCGGCGAGCACGAGGCGGCCCTCGGCGTCGGTGTTGAGCACCTCGACGGTCGTCCCGCCGTACTGCGTGATCACGTCGCCCGGGCGGTAGGACGCGCCGCCGATCATGTTCTCGGCGAACGGCACGAGCCCGGTGACGCGCGCCCGGACGCCGAGCCCGCGCAGCGCCGCCATGACGGCGAGCACCACGCCGCCGCCGGCCATGTCGGTCTTCATCGGCACCATCGCCTCGCGGGGCTTGAGCGAGAGGCCGCCGGAGTCGAAGGCGATGCCCTTGCCCACGAGCACGACGTGCGGGGTACGCCGCCCGCCGCGCCGTCCCGGCTCCCCACCCTCGTCCGGCTCGTAGCTCAGCTGCACGAGCCGCGGCGGGCGCGCGGAGCCGGCGCCGACGGCGAGCACGCCTCCGAACCCGCCCTCGGCCAGCTGCGCCTCGTCCCACACGCGGGCCTCGAGGCCCGTCACCGAAGCCAGCCGCGCCGCCTCCGCCGCCAGCTCGACCGGCCCAGCCACGTCGGCCGGGGTGTTGGCGAGGTCACGGGCCCGGCAGAGCGCGCGCCCGGTCTCGACCGCGCGGCCGAGCGCCTCCTCGGCCCGGGCGCGGCGCGTCGCGGGGAGCACCAGGGACACCTCGTGCAGCCCGTCGCCCTCGGGCGCGAGGCCGCTGCGCGGCTGGCGGTAGGCCGCCGCCACCAGGCCCTCGACGAACGCGCGCAGCCCCGTGGGCGGCGCGTCGGAGGCCACGGTCGTCGCCACCGCGCCGCGGGCGCGGGCGCGCCGGGCCAGCGCCGCGCCGGCCCGGCGCAGGGCGAGGTCGGAGCCGTCACCGACGCCGACCAGGAAGAGCACCTCGGCGGCGCGGCCCTCGTCCGAGACCGGCAGCTCCACGACCTCGCCGGGCTCGCCCTTGGCCTTGGCCAGCGCGATCTCGTCGGCGACGGAGACCCCGAAGGCATGCTCGACCTCGCGGGTGCCGGGTCCGGGGCGGGGCGACCCGCCCCCGCCGTCGGCCGGCGCCACGGGCAGCGCCAGGACCGGGGCTGCCGCGTCGACCAGCGGCGTCGCGGCGACCGTCACCTGCGGGACGACGGGCTCGCGCGGCAAGGCCTTGGACGCTCTGGAGCCGGGGGTGCGGACGCGGGCAGAGGCGGAGCGGGGCATCGGGCGCCTTCTTCGACGTGCGGGCTGCGGCGGGCCTCCGGTCAGGGGCCCGGCGCGGCAGTGGCTGCTGGCACGCTACGGCCCCGGCCGGAACGGCCCCGACGAGGGGCCGCCGACCGGGGCCGGAAGCGCTGCCTTCCGCCTCAGCGGAAGGCCGAGTTCGCGAGCCCGGTCAGGGGACCACGTTCTTGAGCGCGTCGCCGAGCGCTCCCGCCTCGTCCGCGGAGAGCTCGACGACCAGGCGGCCCCCGCCCTCGAGCGGGACGCGCATGACGATCCCGCGACCCTCCTTGGTGACCTCGAGCGGGCCGTCACCCGTTCGCGGCTTCATGGCCGCCATGCTTGTCCCCTTCCTCGTGGGCGGCGCCGGTCGCCCCCGAGGGGCCGCCGGCGTCGTCGGTCTCGTTCATTATCGTCGGGCTTCCCCCTCCGAGTCACGCTCCTCCCCCGGGAGGGGTGCCAAGGGGTGCCCGGCAGGCCCCCGAGCGAGCGCCGGAGCAGGCACGGCGCAGCCGGCCAGGTGGTCGTCCACGAGGCCGCAGGCCTGCATCAACGCGTACGCCGTGGTGGGCCCCACGAAGCGGATCCCGCGCGCCTTGAGCTCCCGGGCGAGCGCCACCGACTCCGGCGTGCTGGCCGGCACGTCCGCGACCGTGCGCGGGCGGGGGCGTGGGGCCGGGGCGTGCGACCAGACGAGCGCGTCGAGCCCGCCGGGGTACGCCGCCTCCAGCGCGAGCACGGCGTGCGCGTTGTCGAGGGCGGCGCGGACCTTGGCCCGGTTGCGGACGATGCCGGGGTCGGCGAGAAGCCGCTCGACGTCCCCGTCGCCGAACCGGGCGACGACGGCCGGGTCGAAGCCCGCGAAGGCGGCGCGGAAGGCCGGGCGCTTGCGCAGGATGGTGATCCAGGACAGGCCGGACTGGAACGCCTCGAGGCAGAGCCGCTCGTAGAGCGGCGCGGCGCCGTGGACCGGCCTCCCCCACTCCTCGTCGTGGTAGCCGAGGTAGAGCTCGCCCCCGGTGACGGCCCACGGGCAGCGCGGCCGGCCGTCGGGGCCGGGCCGGGCGCCCTCGTCGGTCACCGGGCAGCGGGCGCGGCGGCGCCGCCCTCGACGACGGTGCCGCCCTCCACAACAGTGCGGAACCGGGCGAGCGAGTAGCGCAGGCCGGCGCGCACGAGCGGGCGGGCGAGCGGCCAGCCCAACCGGCCGAGCGGGCCCAGCGGGAGGTCGAGCCACTCGGACCAGGTGAAGCGCGAGCGGCCTCCGCCGAGGTCCTCGATCTCGAACGCGCCGCTGCCGCGCACGACCCGCCCCGTGTGCCGGACGGCGACGCGCCGGCCGGGCTCCCAGCCGCGGACGACCATCGTGTCCAGGACGCCCAGCGGCCCGATCCCGGTCCAGCCCTCGATGCCGCCGCCGATCCCCTGGCCGCCGTGCACGGTGCCGCGCGTGCGCGTCAGCAGCATCCACTCGCCCTGCCGGTCCCAGTCGGTGAGCGTCGCCCACACCCGCTCGGGCGGCGCGGCCAGCTCGACCGCCGCCGCGACCCCCGCCACGTCAGCCCACGCCCGGCTCGGGCGACCGGGCACCGCCGCGATCTGCGAGCCCGGGGCCGTCCCCGATCCCGCCATCGAGCCCGGCACCGTCCGCGAGCCCGGCGCCGTCGTCGAGCATCGAGCCGTCGTCGCCCACGGCGAGCGGCCGTGCGCCGGCGGCCGACTCGAGCAGCGCGATGCGCGCGTCCCGCTCGGCCAGCTCGCCGGCCACCCGGTCCAGGACCGCGTCGACGTCGGCCATGCGGTAGCCGCGCAGCGCCGACGGGAAGCGGACCTCCGCGAGGTCGACGGGGGTCAGCGCCCCGGACGGGAGCGCCACCGGCGCGACGTCGGGCTCGGCCTCGGACAGGCCGTCGCCACGGCCGGCGGCCACGAGCGCGATCGCGGCGAGGACGCCGAGCGCGAGGAGCAGGAAGAGGATCGGCACGGCAGGATCGTGCCATCGCGGTGCGGCAAGGGGCCACCGCGAGACCGGTTCTGTGGAGGGATGCGCGTGCCGCTCCGGCTGGGGACGAGGACGTTCGACGACGCCGACCTGCTGGTGATGGCGGTGGTCAACCGCACGCCGGACTCGTTCTTCGACCGCGGCGCGACCTACGCCGAGGACGCCGCGCTCGAGGCCGTCGACCGGGCCGTCGCCGACGGCGCCGAGATCGTGGACATCGGCGGGGTGAAGGCGGGCTACGGCCCGGACGTCGACGCGCTCGAGGAGGCGCGCCGCGTCGTCGGCTTCGTCGAGCGCGTGCGCGCCCGCCATGCCGACCTCGTCATCAGCGTCGACACCTGGCGCGCGGACGTGGGCCGCGCCGTCTGCTCGGCCGGCGCCGACCTGCTCAACGACGCGTGGGCGGGCCACGACCCGGGGCTCCTCGAGGTGGCCGCGGAGTTCGGCGCGGGCTACGTCTGCACCCACACCGGGGGGCTGCCGCCGCGGACCGACCCGCACCGCCCGGCGTACGACGACGTCGTCGCGGACGTGCTGTCGACCGTGACCGGCCTGGCCGAGCAGGCCGTGGCCGCGGGCGTACGCCGTGACGGGGTGCTCATCGACCCGGCCCACGACTTCGGCAAGGCCACCCGCCACTCCCTCGAGGTGACCCGGCGGCTGCCTGAGCTGGCCGCCACCGGCTGGCCCGTGCTCGTCGCCATGTCGCGCAAGGACTTCGTCGGGGAGTCGCTGGGGCTGCCGACCGACGAGCGGCTCGAGGGCACGCTGGCGGCGACGGCGGTCTCGGCGTGGCTGGGGGCGCAGGTGTTCCGGGCGCACGACGTGCGGGCCACCCGGCGGGTGCTGGACATGGTCGGGTGCATCCGGGGCACGCGGCAGCCGGCGGAGGTACGCCGCGGCATGGCGTGAGCGCCTGCTACGGCTCGAACTCCAGCAGCTCCTCGGCCTCCTCGCGAGCGGGCCGCTCGACGCGCCCGGCAGCCCACAGCCGGTCGAACGCGTCGAACGCCTCGTCGACCGACGACGCCCACACACACGCTTCGACCGCAGCCGGACGCACGAATCGAGCTTCAGCCAACCGCCGCACCTGCTCGCGCAGCGGGGCGTAGACGCCGTCCGGGTCAAGCACGACGACGGGCTTGTCGTGCAGCCCCAGGCTGCGGGCGACCCAGATCTCCAGCAGCTCCTCGAGCGTGCCGAGGCCGCCGGGGAGCGTGAGGAAGGCGTCCGCCCGCTGGTCCATGAGCGCCTTGCGCTCACGCATGCCGGGGGTGACGACGAGCTCGTCGGCCTCGACGTCGGCGACCTCGAGGTCGCGCAGCGCCTGCGGGATCACCCCGAGCGTGTGGGCGCCGCCGGCGCGGGCCGCACGCGCGACGGCGCCCATCATGGACACCCGGCCGCCGCCGCTGACGAGGGAGTGGCCCCGGGCGGCGATCTCCGCCCCGACGTCCGAGGCGAGCTGCTTGTAGGACTCGTCGATCGACTCACCGGAAGCGCAATACACGCAGATCGCCGCCATGGTCAGGCGCCGTCGTAGCGCGTCCCGCGCACGGCTTCCAGCTCGTCCTCGTGCAGGTCGGCGCCCGCGTCCCGGTCGTGGTCCGCCTTCACGACGATCTCGACCGCCTCGGCCGCGGTGTCCACGACCTCGATCAGCGCGATGTCGGCGTCGCGGATCTTGCCGCCGGCCAGGACGGGGCCGGTCAACCAGTCCAGGAGCCCCTGCCAGTAGGCCTTGCCGACGAGCACGACGGGGAACTGCGTCACCTTCTGCGTCTGCACGAGGGTGAGCGCTTCGAAGAGCTCGTCGAGGGTGCCGAAGCCGCCGGGCAGCACGATGAACCCGCGGGAGTACTTCACGAACATCGTCTTGCGCGCGAAGAAGTAGCGGAAGTTCACCCCCATGTCGACCCAGTCGTTCATCGACTGCTCGAAGGGCAGCTCGATGCCGAGCCCGACGCTGACGCCGCCTGCCTCGGAGGCGCCCCGGTTGGCCGCCTCCATCGCGCCCGGGCCACCCCCGGTGATGACCGCGTAGCCCGCCTCGACGAGCAGCCGGCCCAGCTCCTCGCCGAGGGCGTACTCGGGGCTGTCGACCGGCGTGCGGGCCGACCCGAAGACGGCCATCGCCGGCCCGAGCTCGGCCAGGGCCCCGAACCCCTCGACGAACTCGGACTGGATGCGCAGCACACGCCAGGGGTCGGTGTGGGTGAACGAGCCACCCGCGTCGGAGTCGAGCAGCCGTTGGTCACTCGTGGTGGCGGGGACCTGGGAGCCCTTCAGCGTGACCGGGCCCTTGCGGTACTCGCGGATGCGGCGGTCGGAAGCCATGCCCCCGACCCTAACGGCCCGCGACGCGACGGGCCCGGGGCCGTCGCGGCCCCGGGCCCGTACGCCGACCGGGGCTAGAAGCCCTCGGCCTCGTCCATCTCCTGCAGGATCTGCGAGAGCTGCAGCCCCTGCGCCAGCAGCGGCGCGCGCACCGTCGCGTCCTTCACCTGGTTCTGCACCCGGGCGAGGTACTGGCCGAGGAACCCGATGGCGCGCACCTCGCTGCCGCTCTCGGCCGCGGCCTGGGCCCGGACGAGCCGTTCGCGCAGGCTGGCGAGCACGTGGGCGGGCAGGTCGCCGGAGGCCTGGTACGCGTCGAGCGCCGCCGCGGCCTCGTCGAACCAGGTGCCCTCCTCCGCGTCCTCGCCGAGGTCGCGCACGCGCACGTTGCGGAACGACACGACGTCCGGCGCCGAGCCGTGGGCCTGCAGGCCGACGTGGCCGACCAGGCCGCGGGCGTCGGACAGCGGGTCGAGCGGGCGGCCCTGCAGCGGCACGCCGGGCACGTTCTCGTACTCGTTGATGACGACGCCGTTGCGGATGACGGTGTAGTGCTGGCCGACCACGCGGATCTCGAGGTCGTTCCAGACGCCCTTCTCCGTCGGCCGCGCCTGGGCGAGGTTGTTGTCCTTGAAGCCGTAGACGGAGCCGGTCTTGCGCGGGTCGTTGTTGCCGACCTCGGGCGAGTCGTTGATCTGGATCTCGTGGCCGCAGTTGACGGCGATCCAGGAGAGGTTGTTCTGCTCGGCGCCGTTGAAGGTCGTCGGGCACCCCGGGACCGGTGCGGACAGGGCGGGGAACCGCACCTGCACACCGCTGTTGCCGCGGGTCGTGCCGGGTGCGTCGTCACGGAACTGCAGGCGCATGGAGAAGTCGGCGTACTGCGCGCCGGTGTACCAGAGCGTGCCGAAGCCGCCGGTCGCGCCGACGCGGCTCGTCACGGTGCCGTCGGCGTTGCGGTTGAACCCACCACGGCCGGCGTACGCCCACTTCGCGAACGACTCCGGCGTCCCGTCGAGGATGGTGGTGTAGCCGGCGGAGTCACCGACCTCCGAGTGAGCCGCGGCGCGCACGAGCGCGTTCCGCTCGGCGATGGTGAGCAGGCCCTTGCCCACGAGCTCCTCGGCCACGGTCTGCACGTGGTGGACGAAGGAACCGCGGTTCTCCCATGCCTGCTCGTCGTCGAGCAGGTCGTTGAGAGAGCAGCCGCCGCCGGCCATGCGGTTGGGCACGCCGCTGTCGGTGTCGAGGAACCGCACCGTCGGCCGGTTGTCGGCGGCGGCGCAGGTCCGGTCGACGGCGCCGGCCGGGCCGCTCATCAGCGTGGCGGCCGCGAGCGCGACGGCGGCGGCGGGGACGAGGCCTCTGGCGGCCCTGGCGTGCGTCGTGCGCATCGAGAGTCCTCCCTGGACGTCACTGCGTTGTGATGCCGGACAGCGATACTGGCCCGGACGGACGCAAAAGGGAACCCCGGCCGGCGCCGGGAACGATGTTGGACCGCATGCGCGCGGGGTAAGCACCCCAGTCGTGCGGCAACCGGACGAGAGGCGGAGCGTGAGGCAGGAGCCCAGCGCGCTGCCGACGCCCGACTTCGCGAAGGTGTTCGACGAGGCGCCGGCGCCCTTCCTGCTGCTCACGCCCGACTTCGTGATCGTCCACGCGAACCGGGCCCGGCTGGAGGCCACCGCCACCACGCTCGAGGGGACGGTCGGCCGCAACCTCTTCGACGTCTTCCCGATGAACCCGGACGACCCCGCCGCCGACGGGCTGCGCAACCTCAGCGCATCCCTCGCCCGCGCGCGGGACACCAAGCAGCCGGTGACGATGCCGATCCAGAAGTACGACATCCCGATGCCGGACGGGAGCTACGAGGAGCGCTACTGGAGCCCGCGCAACGTCCCGATCCTCGACGAGGACGGCAACGTCGCGCTGCTGCTGCACCGGTCGGACGACATCACCGACTACGTGCGCGTGCGTGACGAGGCCGCCCGGGGCCAGCAGTGGCGGGAGCGGGTGGAGCAGGTCGAGTCCGACCTCTTCGCCCGCACCAGGGAGCTCGAGGGGTCCAACGCCGCGCTGCGGGCCGCCAACGAGCGGGAGCGGCAGACCGCGCTGCGACTGGCCGGGCTGGCGCTCACCGCCTCCGCGCTGGCCGGGGCGGAGACGCTGGAGGACGTCCTGGCCCGGCTCTTCGAGCACGGCCGGCCGACGGTGGGGGCGGACACGGCGGTCGTCGCCCTGCGCCGTGGGAAGGCCCTCGACCTGACCGTGACGGACAGCTCGGGCGACCGGGCGTACTCCCGCGGCGAGCCGTTGCCGCTCGACACCCACATGCCCATCGGCACCGCCGCCCGTGGCGAGGCCGTGATCGTCCACGACCGGGCCGAGCTGCGTGAGCGCTACGGCGACGACGCCGTGCACATGTCGCCTGCACCCGAGCTCGAGGCGTGGGCGGTGCTGCCGCTGCGCGCCGGCGACCAGCTGCTCGGCTCGCTGGCGCTCGGGTGGCGGCAGCCGCAGGCCTTCGACCAGGACGACGTCCGGCTGCTGCACGCCTTCGCCGCGCAGTGCGCGCAGGCCGTCGACCGCGTCACGCGGCTGCAGGCCGAGCGGCAGCAGGCGAAGGCGACCCGCAGCCTGGCGGAGACGCTGCAGCGCTCGCTGCTCACCGACCCGCCGCAGCCGGACCACCTCGAGATCGCCGTCCGCTACCTGCCGGCCGCGCAGGAGGCGCAGGTCGGTGGCGACTGGTACGACGCGTTCCTCTCCCCCGACGGCACGACCACCCTCGCCATCGGTGACGTCACGGGGCACGACCGGACGGCGGCCGCCGCCATGGGGCAGCTGCGCAACCTGCTGCGCGGCATCGCCTTCGCCGGGAGCTACACCCCCGCCGGGCTGCTGACGACGCTGGACGGCGCCGTCCGCCAGCTCGGGCTCGACGCGCTCGCCACCGCGGTGGTCGCCCGGGTCGAGCAGACGCTCGAGGAGCGCAGGGCCGGGCTGCGTACGCTGCGCTGGTCCAACGCCGGGCACCCGCCGCCGCTGCTCGCGGAGGCGACGGGCGAGGTCAGCGTGCTCGAGCGCCCGGCCGACCTGCTGCTCGGGCTCGCCCCTGACGTGCCACGGGCGGACTACTCGGTCACGCTCGCGCCCGGGTCGACCGTGGTCCTCTACACCGACGGGCTCGTCGAGCGGCGCGGCGAGGCGCTCGACGTGGGGCTGGAGCGGCTGGCCGAGGCCGTACGCCGGCTGCACTCCCTGCCGCTGGAGCTGCTCTGCGAGGCGCTGCTCGCGGAGCTGGCTCCCGGGGCCGACGACGACATCGCCCTCGTCGCCCTGCGGGCGCACCCGGAGGACCGGCCGCGCCCGGTCCGCAGGTCAGGCCCGGAGGCCCGGGCGCGCTGACCCCGCACTCAGGAGGTCAGCCAGGCGCGCAGCCGCTCCTCACAGGCGAGGAGCTGCGCGACCGGGACCCGTTCGTCGTCGCGGTGCGCGAGCGAGGGGTCCCCGGGCCCGTAGTTCACCGCCGGGACGCCGAGCGCGGAGAAGCGGGCGACGTCGGTCCAGCCGTACTTCGGCTTCGGCTCCGCACCGACCGCGGCGACGAAGGCCGCCGCGGCGGGCACGTTCAACCCCGGGCGCGCTCCGGCGGCGGCGTCCACGACCCGGACGTCGTAGCCCTCGAAGAGATGGCGCACGTGCTGCTCGGCCTCCTCGACGGACAACGTCGGGGCGAAGCGGTAGTTGACCGTCACCACGCACTCGTCCGGGATCACGTTGCCGGCGACTCCGCCGCGTACGAGGACGGCGTTGAGCCCTTCGCGATAGACGAGCCCGTCCACCTCCACCTCGCGCGGCTCGTAGGCCCGCAGCCGGTCGAGCAGGATCCCGGCTTCGTGAATCGCATTGCGCCCCATCCACGCCCGGGCGCTGTGCGCTGCCACTCCGCGCGTCGTGACCTCGGCGCGCAGCGTGCCGTTGCAGCCCCCCTCGACCTGCGCGTCGCTGGGCTCCATGAGGATCGCGAAGTCCGCCGCGAGCCACTCGGGGTGCGTGCGCGCGATGCGGCCGAGCCCGTTGCGCGCGGCCTCGACCTCCTCGTGGTCGTAGAACACGTAGGTGACGTCGCGCGTCGGGGCCGGGACGGTGGCGGCGAGCCGCAGCGCCACCGCGACGCCGCCCTTCATGTCGACGGCGCCGCGCCCGTGGAGCACGCCGCCCTCGAGCCGGGTCGGCAGGCTGCCGGCGGCGAGCGGCACGGTGTCGAGGTGGCCGGCGACGACCGCCCGTTCGGGGCGCCCCAGCATGGTCCGGGCAACCACCGCGTCGCCGTCGCGGTCGACGGCCAGCCCGGGGACCTTGCGCAGCGCCTCCTCGACGGCGTCGGCCAGCGGCGCCTCGGAGCCGCTCACCGAAGGGACGTCGCACACCGCGGCGGTGAGCGCGACGACGTCCATGGTCAGATCGAGGCTGGGAAGGTCGGGGGACGGCACGGCGATACCGTAACCGCGTGACCGAGGCACCTGGCCCCGTGGCCATCGATGCGAACGAGACGACCCGTACGGCGTGGGGCTGGGGCCTCGCGACGTCCACGTACGAAGGGGTCACGCTCGACACGTGGTACCCCGCGCCCGCGCTGGGCGAGCCGACCGACGAGCACGACGGAGGGCACACGGCCGACCAGCTGCGCCGGCTCGTGGGCGACGACGCCGGCCGCGGCGTGCGCCTGGACACCGTGCGCCGCGTCATCGACCTCGACGCCGCTCCCGCGGACGCCTCCGACGCGTACCTCCGGCTGCACCTGCTCTCGCACCGTCTCGTCCGTCCCAACGACGTCAACCTGGACGGGATCTTCGGGATCCTCGCCAACGTCGTGTGGACCGAGGCCGGGCCGTGCGCCCCTGAAGGGTTCGAGGAGACGCGGCTGCGGCTGCTCGCCGAGGGGCGCAAGGCCCACGTGCGCGGCGTGGACAAGTTCCCCCAGATGACGGACTACGTGCTGCCGGCCGGCGTACGCATCGCGGACGCGTCGCGGGTCCGCCTCGGCGCCCATCTGGCCGCGGGCACGACGGTCATGCACGAGGGGTTCGTGAACTTCAACGCCGGGACGCTCGGCGCCTCGATGGTCGAGGGCCGCATCAGCCAGGGCGTGGTGGTCGGTGACGGCTCCGACGTCGGTGGCGGCGCGTCGATCATGGGCACGCTCTCCGGCGGCGGGACGGAGAAGGTGACGATCGGCGAGCGGTGCCTGCTCGGCGCGAACTCCGGCCTCGGGATCTCGCTCGGCGACGAGTCGGTCGTCGAGGCAGGGCTCTACATCACGGCCGGCACCAAGGTGACGCTCCCGGACGGGTCGGTGGTCAAGGCGCGTGAGCTCTCCGGCCGCACCGGCGTGCTCTTCCGCCGCAACAGCGTCACGGGCACGGTCGAGGCGGTCGCCCGCACCGGCAGCTGGGGCGGGCTCAACGAGGCGCTGCACGCCAACGACTGACGGCGTCCCGGATACTCGCAGACACACGCAGAAAGCGCCCCGTGCCCACCGCAGAGGTGGTGGGCACCGGGGCGCTCCTGCTGTCCAGGACGCTGCGTCAACAGCGCGGCAAGTGCGTCAGGCGGCGTTCTTGATCGCCGAGATGTCGAACTCGAGGACGATCTTGTCGCTGACGAGCACGCCACCGGTCTCGAGCGCGGCGTTGTAGGTCAGGCCCCAGTCCGAGCGCTTGATCGTGGTCTTGCCCTCGAAGCCGGCGCGCAGGTTGCCGAACGGGTCCTTCGCGGTGCCCGTGAACTCGAAGTCGACCGAGACCGGGCGGGTGACGCCCTTGATCGTCAGGTCGCCGTTGAGCCGGAAGTTCTCGTCGTCCAACTTCTCAGTGGAGGTGCTGACGAAGGTGATCTCCGGGTAGGTCTCGGCCTCGAAGAAGTCGCCCGTGCGAAGGTGCTCGTCACGCTGGGCCTGGTTGGTGTCGACGCTCGCGACCTTGATCGACAGCTTCGCGCTGGACTTGGCCGGGTCCGCGGCGTCGAGGTGGGCCGAGCCCTCGAACTCGCCGAAGTGGCCACGGACCTTCGTGACCATCGCGTGGCGGGCGACGAAGCCGACGCGGCTGTGCGTGACGTCGATCGTGTAGTCGCCGGTCAGGTCCTCGATGGCCGAGGTGGGGGCGTCGAAGTCGGTGCTGGTCATGGCCTGCTCCTTCGGGAAGCGGTGGAGGGTTCCGTTCTCCGGAGCGGGGCACGGCCTACGTCGCGCTCGTTGCTCCGGCAACTACGTCGTACGGTACACCGAACGAGGTTGAGCTTTCAACCATTCCCGGTCCAGATTACGCCGTCCGCGTGGCAGCGCGGGAACGCCCGTCGCATCGGGCACAGTTGGTCCCGACGTGCCACCGACGACCCGCGGACCGCAACGGACGCCCCGTCCTGCGCCTGCCGCGCGGAGCGGGGCGGGCCGCGCGCCCGCCAAACGCACCGCATCGACCGGTACGCGCCGGCCGGCCGCTCCCCCGGCCCGCCCGCGCCGCCCTCCGGCCCGTCGGCCACCGCGCCGCGACACCCGCTGGGGCTGGGCCGCCGTCCTGCTCGGCATCGGGCTCGGCATCACGCTGCTCGCGCGCAACGTGCTCGACCTGCTCCCCGACGAGCTGCCCCTCGTCCCCGGCGACAAGCCGTGCCAGGTGCAGCGCGGTGGCGACACCGTCCTGTCGCTCGACGTGGACCAGGCCGCCAACGCGTCGACGATCGCCGGGGTCGGGCTGCGACAGGGGATGAACCGCCGGGCCGTCACGGTCGCCCTCGCGACCGCGATGCAGGAGTCCGGCCTGCGCAACCTCGACCACGGGGACCGGGACTCGCTCGGGCTCTTCCAGCAGCGCCCGTCCCAGGGATGGGGCACGGCGAAGCAGGTGCGGGACCCGGTGCACGCCGCCGGCAGGTTCTACGCCGGGCTGCGCAAGGTCGGCGGCTGGCAGGCCATGCCGCTCACCCAGGCGGCGCAGGCCGTGCAGCGCAGCGGCTACCCCGACGCCTACGCCAAGCACGAGGACGAGGCGGCCGCCCTCGCGCTCGCCCTCACCGGCGCCTCCGAGGGGGCGCTCACGTGCGAGGTCGGGTCGGCCGACGTACGCCCGCAGCCGATGGGGCGTGGTGGCCTCACCGCGCGGGCGGCGGCTGTGCGGGCACAGGTCGAGCGTGTGTTCGGCAAGCAGTCGCTCGGCGGCTTCGCCCCGGGCGGTGTCTCGTCCGGGCACATGGAGGGCTCGGCGCACTACGAGGGGCGGGCGGTCGACGTGTTCTTCCGCCCCGCGTCGGCGGCCAACCAGCGCGACGGGTGGGCCTTGTCGTACTGGCTCGTGGCCCACGCCGACCGGCTCTCGATCGCCACGGTGATCTACGACGACCAGATCTGGACCGCCCGCCGCTCCGACGAGGGGTGGCGGCCCTACCGCTCGTCGAACCCGTCGAACGACATCCTCCAGCACCGCGACCACGTCCACGTCGACGTCGTGCGGGGTGCGTGACCGGCTGTCCGGGCCGACTGGCGGAACGTAGCCACCCCGCCGGATGTTGTACGGGCCGATGACCCGCACCGCCTCGCGCTCGCGCCGCGTCCGTCTCGCCGCGCTCGGCGTCGCCGCCGTCGCCCTCCTCACCGCGTGCAACGACGCGCCGGCCGCACCAGCGGCTGCCCCGTCGGCGGCACCGACCGCTGTGGCGTCGGCCCGCCCCTACACCCCGCCGCCGCCGTGCACCCTCACGCTGTCCCGGCAACGGACCGTCATGCTCGAGTCGGAGCAGGCGCAGCAGCTCACCGACGCGCTGGCGCACGCGACGCGCGACGGGCTGGGCGCCCGGGCCACGGAGCGGGCGGTCGAGGCCGCCCTGCCCGAGCTGGCCGGTGACGGGCCCGCCGTCGTCCGCGCGCTCACCCGCGCTGCCGGGCTCACCTGCACGGCGCAGCGCGACTACGGCGTACGCGACGAGCAGCTGACCGCCAACGGCCTCACCCCGCGGGGCGTACGACTGCAGCGCGCGATCCGCGCGGCGTTCGGCGCGCTGCCGATGGGCGGCTTCGCGGCCGGCGGTGTGTCGAGCGGCCACGTGGACAACAGCGCGCACTACGAGGGGCGTGCGATCGACGTCTTCCTCACCCCGCGCAGCGCCGAGCAGACCCGCCGTGGATGGGTGCTCGCCCACTGGCTCGTCGCGCACGCCGAGCCGCTGAGCCTGCTGTCGGTGATCTGGTCGGACCACATCTGGACCGTCTGGGCCGGGTCGATGGGCTGGCGCGACTACGTCCACCCGAGCGGCAACACGACCAACCCGGTCCTGCGCCACCTCGACCACGTCCACACGGCGGTCGTCGGGGCGCCACGGCAGCGGCCGGTGGCGCCGGCTCCGGTGCCGTCGCCGGCCGGCTGACCCCGTCCCGTCCTCACCGCGCGGGCATCTCGACCTGCTCGCGTCCGCGCGCCTCGCGCGCCAGCCGGCGGCCCAATACGTCGCCGTCACGCCACTCCCGCGGCACGACGACGACCCGCTCGCCGTCGTCCCCGACCAACGTCCACCCCTCCGTCGTGCGCACGACGGCCGCGCACTCGTCCCACCGCACGGTGCGCTCGCCCCGCTCGGCCTCGACCGTGACGCCTGCCTCGCCCAGCCGGAGGCGCTGACCCCCATGGCGGGACCAGCTCTGCCCGTCCACGGGCTGCGCCCGCCACTCCGGCAGCGCCTCCAGCGCCGGCGGCGGCGGGCCGGGCAGCACCCACACCGCGTCGTGCGCGACCGCGTGCCCGGCCGCGGCCGCGACGTCTTCCGGCAGCACGGCGGCGCGAGCCGCCTCCAGCTCTGACGCGCTCAGCACGGGAAGGCCGAGCAGGCTGCATCCCAGCGCGCGGCGTGCCTCGAGCTGCAGCGCCTCCACCTCGTCGAGCGGGTCGTGAGCCCGCCGCCACCGGCGCAGCTCCTCGGCGTCGGCCGCGCCAGCGGCCACGCGCTGCACCGCCCCGGCGAGGCGTGCCGCGCTGCCCTCGCCCGCGACCGCCGACACGACGAGCACGGGCGGCGAGGCGAGCCCGGTCATGACGACCGCCGAGCCGATCCAGTCCTCGTCCGCCGCGTCGAGCTGGGTGTCGATGGCGTACGCGGCGGCCTCCGCGGTGCGGACGTCGGCGAAGCCGAGGCACACCATGCTCCAGCCGTCCGGCCCGCGTCTCCAGGCCGGCAGCGGCCCCAGCTGCCGCGCCGGCGGAAGCGCCGCTCCGCCGCCACCCGCCTGCGTCAGTCCAGCGACGGAGCGCAGCCTCTCCACGCCTAGCTCGGGAAGCCCGTAGCGCCCGGGGCCGAGCACGCCGAAGCGCGCCTGCAGGCCTGTCCGCGGGGTGTCCCTGCCCTCGTCGTACTCGTTCCGCAGCTCCGCCCGGAGCCGCTCGAGCCGCAGCCGCCCCGGCTTGCGCAGCGCGCGCTCGAGCTGACGAAGGGCGCCCGGCATCCGTCCCGGCCACGCCGTGAGGAGCAGGCCGTTGGCCCAGGGCCGGTCGAGGCAGGCCAGCTCGGTCGCCTCCCAACCCGCCCGCTCCATTGCCGTGTGCATGCGCAGGTGCCCGAGGCCGATGTCTGCGAGGGGCTCGACGACGGCGCCTGCGCGCATCCCGACTGCGGCGACGCTGTGGGAGGAGCCGCGCGCCCCACGGACCAGCCACCCCTCGACCCCTTCGATGTCGAGCGGCACGGGCGCGGGAAGGTGCAGCACCCGGAGAGGGTGCCGCAAGTGCGGTGCGGCCCGAGGCGCGCTGTCGCCGATCGACCCGAACGAGCCCCTTGCGGCGCCGTTCAGGTCGCCGGCACGAGTGACGTGGCAACGTCCATGACCGCGTCGGCCTCGCGGGCGAGGGCGGAACCGCATCCCGCGTTGTGCACGTCACGGGAGTCCTCGTTCCGGTCCTGGTCCCGGAACTGGTCTCGTTCTCGGCGCTGGTCTCGTCCTAGCTCTCGGCCCTGGCCCTGGCCCTGGCCCTGGCCCTGGCCCAACCAAGACAGGGGTAGTCGGCTTCCGGGGTTGCGGTCGGTGGCGTGCTGGCCGCGCAGCCATTGATCGACCGTCGGGTGGCGGAAGCGGAACAGGCCGGGGCGGTGCGGGTCGTGCTCGACCCGCCAGTGGTCGTGGTGGACGATGCGGTGGTGCCGACGGCACACAGGATCAGATTGTCGAGGTCGGTCGGGCCGGAATGTGACCAGAAGACGACGTGGTGGGCGTCGGTGAACGGCGGTGGCCGGTCGCAGCCGGGGAAGACGCACCCGCCGTCACGCACGTTGAGCGCTTTGCGTTGGGCGACGCTGACCGTGCGTGCCGATTCCCCGAGGGCCAAGGGCTGGCCGAGGCCGAGGAACCGCCCTTCCGCGTCCAGGTACTGCCTCAAGTCCTGTGGGTCGAGCGCTGCTCCGTCCGAGCCGGCGATCACCGTGGTCACGGCGGCGTCACAGCACACCCGCCGCAGCTCATCGCGTCCGAACGACGCGCCCCACAACGCGGTCAACGCGCTCCCGGCCTGCGTGCGCGTCTCGGCGCGCAGGGTGTCGAGCGGGACGACGAGGGTGACGTGCGGCTTCTGCCCGCCGGACTCGGGCAGGGTGCCGGAGTCGGCGACCCGCTTCAGCGCGTCGAGCAGGGCGTCCATCATCCGCTGCCCGCCGGTCCGGTCGTCCGGGGTCCCGTCCGGCAGACGGGTGGGCTTGGCCAGCGGCAGCAGCACCGACCGCACCAGCTCGGCGTCCTCGTCGGCCATGATGCCGTCGAGGAACGTCAGCCCGTCCATCCCCGTCACGAGCGAGAGCCGGCGCTTGGACCAGCGCTCCACCTCGCGCTGGGCGGCGCCGTCGGGGTCGAGCGCCTCGTCCAGGCGCCGGAGCGCGACGGCCAGCTCGGCGGGCGGGGCGGCCTTGGCCAGCGGAAGCAGGGTGGGCTCGGCGGCGCGCAGGGGCTCGACTCCGTGCTTGCGCAGCGCCTTGCCAATCAGGTCCACGTGCCGCCAGGAGATCTCACCGGCGGCGAACGCCTCCGCCGTCTGCGGCAGGTCGCGCACTGTGCGGGCGGCGCGGACCGCGGCCGCGGCGTCGCCGGGCGAGAGGTTCGCCGTGCCACGCAGCCACGCCGCGGTCGAGGTCGCCCCCGCCGCGCGGGCGGCGCCGGACCCGTCGAACACGGCCAGAACGCGCGCCCGGGTCGCGGCCACCCGCTGCTCCTGCACGACCAAGGCGGCGGCGAACTCCCCCGCGTGCTCGGCCGACAGGTCGGCGAGGTCGAGGGCGGACAACGCGTCGAGCGCCGCGGACAATGCCGCGAGCGCGTCGACCGTGCTGTTTCCCACGCCCACAACCTAGCCGCCACCACTGACAGAACTACCCCGGAAACCGGGGTATTGAAGAAGCTCGCTTCTCACTCATAAGTTGTGAAGTCTAGTTCAGGCGTCACGCGACGCAGGCCTGACGAGCGATCGCCGCTACGCCCTGGCTCTAGCGCATCGACATCCCTCCCACGCTTCACACCATCGCACTTGTGGACAGTGGAAGCCGGAATCGCGTCTGTGGACAAGCCGGCGACAGGACCAGGGACATCGTACGCAGCGCGGCTGCGGCCGAACAACACGTGGCCACGTTCAGTGCGGTACGACGCCTGGGCCAAGACGCCTTGGAATCACTCAGCCAACAATCACGGTCGCCATGAAAGACAGATCGACCGCTAGGCCATCGAGAATTGAAGCCTCTACTCCACGTCGCCGGAACAACAGGCCCCCGAAGCATGCAGCGATTCCACCGCCACACGCGCTCAGCCGTCAGCAACAGCGGCAGCGAGCACACCGCCCACGCCAGTAACCTCCGGCCCAGGCCTTCCCGGCGCCAAGCGCACGCCCCACCCACTGCGCCGCCAGAGACCCCCACCTCACCCCACCGCCCGCACCCCCTCCCGCCCCGCGACCTCCACCGCTGCGGCGACGAGCCCGTCCAACCGCCCATCCCGCCCCGTCCCCCGCCACGCCAGCAGCGTCGTGACGAGCGGCGCGTCGACGACGGGCACGGCGACGTGGTCCGGCCACTGCCACGCCCGGCTCGACTCCGGGATGACCAGCAGCGCCCGCCCGAGCGACACCAGCTGCGCGATCTCGGCCTGCGTACGCACCTCCGGCCCCGGCCCGGGCGGATAGCTCCCGTCGTGCCGCGGCCACCGGGCGAGCGGGAGGTCGGGCACCTCGGCCACGTCGGCGAGGGTCAGCCGCGGTCGCTGCGCGAGCGGGTGCGCCTTCGGCACGATCGCGACCTGCCCCTCGGTCAGCATCTCCTGCGTCTCGAACCCGCCGATCACGTCGTACGGGCTGTGCATCACCGCGGCGTCCGCACGCCCCTGCCGGAGCACGTGCCGCTGCTCGCCGACCTCGCAGAGCAGCACCTCGACCGGAAGCGCGTCGGCCCGGGCGGCGTACGTGTCCAGCAGGTCGCGGAGCAGCTCGTGCGAGGCGCCGGCCTTGCTGACGAGGACCAGCCGCTCGTCCGGGGCCGCAGCACGCCGCGACCGCTCGACCGCCGCCGTGACCGCGTCGAAGACGTTGCGCGCCTCCTCGAGCAGCACCTCGCCGGCCCCGGTCAACCGCACGTTCCGCCGGTCGCGTACGAACAGCTCGACGCCGAGGCGCTGCTCGAGCTGCTGGACGGCGCGCGACAGCGGCGGTTGGCTCATGTGCAGGCGCTCGGCCGCCCGCCCGAAGTGGAGCTCCTCGGCCACTGCGGCGAAGTAGCGGAGCTCGCGGATCTCGATGTCCTCCACCCCTCGACGCTACTGAGGGATACCCGGGCGGCATCACAGAAGACCGCATCGGTCTTGGACGCCGGGCCGAAGCGTCCGGAGCATGAGGATCATGACGAGCACGAAGACCGCGCTGGTGACCGGCGCGAACAAGGGCATCGGCTTTCAGATCGCAGCAGGGCTTGCCGAGCGCGGCTACCGCGTGGCCGTTGGCGCGCGCGACGACGAGCGGCGCGAGGCCGCGCTCGCGCAGCTGCGGCGCACCGGGGCGGACGTCGTGGGCGTACGCATCGACGTCAACTCGAACGAGAGCGTGGCGCGGGCGATCGACGAGCTGGACGCAGAGCTCGGCCACCTCGACGCGGTCGTCAACAACGCCGGCATCTCGGGGCCGACGGGCGACGGCGCGCTGCAGGACCCGCTCACGCTCGACCTCGACGTCGTCCGGGCCGACGTGGAGACCAACGTCCTCGGCGCAGTACGCGTCATCAACGCCGCGCTGCCGTTGCTGCGCCGCTCCCCCTCGCCCCGGATCGTGAACGTCTCGACGAACATGGCCTCGCTCGCCCTGCGGACCGGACCGGTCATGGCGGCCTACGCGCCCTCGAAGACGATGCTGAACGCGATGACCGTGCAATACGCACGACGGTTCGCCGAGACCGACCCCGGCATCCTCATCAACGCCGTCTGCCCCGGCTTCGTCGCCACCGACTTCACCGGGTTCAGCGGCTCCCGCACCCCCGTCGAGGGCGCAGCGGTGGCCATCACGTACGCCACGCTCCCCGCCGGCAGCCCGACCGGCGGGTTCTTCGACGACGCCGGCCAGATTCCGTGGTGAGCGGACAAGCCAGAGACAACCTGCATCCAGTGCTGTCCCCACGACACCGGATGCAGGTTGTTCAGCCGCCTACCGGACGTCGTCCTCGTGCAGCGCGATCACCCACGCCCGCCGCTCGCAGATGAGGCCGCCGCGCAGCACGAACACCTCGGCCATCGACATGCGCTGCCACGACCCGTCCTGCAGCGGCGCGCGCCCGACGATCTCGGCCATGACGGTGTCGCCCTCCTCGACCATGCGGACGACCTCCAGCTCGGGCGACCCGACGAACCCGGGCCCCTCGATGGCCTCGTCGTACGCCGCCTTGCCCTGCAGCCGGAAGTGGCCGTATACCGTCCAGACGATGTCGTCCGTCAGGCACTCCAGGATCTGCGCGTGGTCGGTGCGGCGGAAGCCGTCGAGGTAGCGCTCGACGGTCTGCTTGTTGCGGCTGGCCGGCATCGTGCTCCTTCACAGGGGCGGGCGGATGCCGGCTAGCCTGGACGGCCGCGGGGGTGCGGCGCTACTACTTCAGCGGCTGCCCGCCGGTGACGCCCAGGACCTCGGCGGTGACGTAGCTCGACTCCTGCGAGGCGAAGAAGACGTACGCGGGCGCGAGCTCGGCCGGCTGGCCGGCCCGCCCCATCGGCGTCTGCTCACCGAACGACTCGACCTTCTCCTCCGGCATCGTGGCCGGGATGAGCGGGGTCCAGATCGGGCCGGGGGCGACGGCGTTCACCCGGATCCCCTTCTCCGCCAGCATCTGGCCGAGCCCCTTGGTGAAGTTCACGATGCCGGCCTTGGTGGTGGCGTAGTCCAGCAGCGGCGGGGACGGCTGAGACGCCTGGATCGAGGCGGTGTTGATGATGGCCGAACCTGGCTTCAGGTGAGGAACGGCCTTCTTCGACAGCCAGAACATCGCGTAGAGGTTCGTCTTCATGACGCGGTCGAACTGCTCGGTGGTGATGTCCTCGATGCCGCCGGGCTGCGCCATCTGGTACGCGGCGTTGTTCACCAGGATGTCGATGCCGCCGAGCTGCTCGACGGCCGTGTCGATCACCCGCTGGCACTGCGCCTCCTCGCGCAGGTCGCCCGGGCACGTCACGGCCTTGCGCCCGGCGCTCTCGACGAGGCGCACGGTCTCCTGCGCGTCCTCCTCCTCGGTCTCGAGGTACGCGATCAGCACGTCGGCGCCCTCGCGGGCGAAGGCGAGGGCCACCGCCCGTCCGATCCCGGAGTCGCCGCCGGTGATGACCGCCTTCTTGCCCTCGAGCTTGCCGGTGCCGCGGTAGGTCTCCTCGCCGTGGTCCGGCTTCTCCTCCATCGCTCGGGTCGTCGAGCCGCTGCCGCCCGGCGACTCGATCTGCTCGCCGCCCGACTGCGGCTGCTGGTACTGCTGCGTGGGGTCCTGCGGGGCGTGCTGGTCCTGGCTCACAGAAGGGCTCTCCTCGTCGTCTCTGCATCCCTCGAGCGCACCCCTGCCTACCCACGCAGAGCGGGATAACCCCGGGCAATCGCGACTCGGGCCGCGAGCAGGCCGGCGATGGTGATCCCGCACCGGATCCGCCCGTCGAGGATGCCGGCCACGGCGTCGTCCACCGGCCACCACCGCATCGCCATGTCCTTCTCGGTGGGCTCGCGCTCCGGCGCGCGGACCTGCCGGACGTCCCTGCCCAGAAAGACCGACGACCGCTCGTCGCTCACCCCCGGCGTCGGATAGAGCACCAGCAACGGCTCCAGCGAGCCGGCCACGCACCCGGTCTCCTCGGCCAGCTCGCGGGCCGCCGCGTCCCCGGGGTCCTCGTCCGGCCGGTCCCGGAAGCCCATCGGCAGCCCCCACACGTCCTCGCCGACGGCGTGCCGGAACTGGCGCACGAGCAGCACCGCGCCCGACGTGTCGAACGGCACGACGGCGACCCCGCCCGGGTGCTCGACCACGTCGTACGTCGCGTCGTCACCGCCGATACGTACGACGTCCTGCCGCACAGCGATCTTCTCGCCCTCGTGGGCGGTGCGGGAGCTCAGCGTCTCGTCGGCCACGTCGGCGTCCTGCCCGCGACGGGCCGGGCGGAACGCCGAGAGCGGCTCAGACCGCGAGCGCCTCCGCGCCGCGGCGTACGGCCTCGTCGGTCGCGGTGAGGGCGACCCGCACGTGCCGGGCCCCGGCGGCGCCGTAGAACTCCCCGGGGGTCACGAGCACGCCGCGCTCGGCGCACGAGCGGACCGTCTCCCAGCAGTCCTCGTCGCGGGTGGCCCAGAGGTAGAGCCCGGCCTCCGAGGAGTCGACCCGGAAGCCGGCGGCGTTCAACGCGCCGAGGAGCAGCGCACGGCGCGCCCGGTAGCGCTCCTTCTGCTCGGTGACGTGCGCGTCGTCGCGCAGCGCCGCGGCGGCCGCGGCCTGCACCGGCGACGGCAGCATCATCCCGGCGTGCTTGCGGACCTCGAGCAGCCGCGAGACCAGCGCCGGGTCGCCGCTGACGAAGCCCGCGCGGTAGCCGGCGAAGTTGCTCCGCTTGCTCAGCGAGTGGACCGCGAGCAGCCCTTCGTGCGAGCCGCCGCAGACGTCCGGGTGCAGGACGGAGACCGGTTCCGGCCCCTCCCACCCGAGCTCGATGTAGCACTCGTCCGACGCGACGACCGCGCCGCGCTCGCGCGCCCACTCGACCACCTTGCGCAGGTGCTCGACCGGGAGCACCCGGCCCGTGGGGTTGGCCGGCGAGTTGAGCCACACCAGGCCGACCCGGGCCGGCCCGACCGCGGTCAGCGCGTCGGTCGCGAACGGCTCCGCCCCGGCGAGCAGGGCGCCCACGGCGTACGTCGGGTACGCCGCCTCAGGGAGCACCACGGTGTCGCCGGCGCCCAGCCCGAGCAGGGTGGGCAGCCAGGCGACCAGCTCCTTGCTCCCGATCGTCGGCAGCACCGCCGACGGGTCGACCCCGGTCACGCCGAGGCAGCGCTCCATCCAGCCGACTGCCGCGTCGCGCAGCGCAGAGGTGCCGTGGGTCGTCGGGTAGCCCGGGGAGTCGGCCGCGGCGGCCAGCGCCTCGCGGATCACCGACGGCACCGGGTCGACCGGGGTGCCGACCGAGAGGTCGACGATGCCCGCGTCCCCCGCCGCCTGCTCGGCCAGCCGGCGGTACGGCGCCAGCCTGTCCCAGGGGAAGTCCGGCAGCGCGCGCCGTGCCGCTGCCGGCCCCGGGGCGGACGGGGCGGCGGCCAACTACTCGGCCTGCGGCGGAAGGGCGACGACGAGCGGGTGGTCCTTCTCGATGAGCCCCATCTTCGAGGCGCCGCCGGGCGAGCCGAGGTCGGAGAAGAACTCGACGTTCGCCTTGTAGAAGTCCTTCCACTGGTCCGGCACGTCGTCCTCGTAGAAGATCGCCTCGACGGGGCAGACCGGCTCGCACGCACCGCAGTCGACGCACTCGTCGGGGTGGATGTAGAGCATCCGCTCGCCCTCGTAGATGCAGTCGACAGGGCACTCCTCGATGCAGGCCTTGTCCTTCACGTCCACACACGGCTGGGCGATGACGTACGTCACGGGTAGCTCTCCTCCTCGACGCCCGGCGCGCGGCGGGGTGCGCGCGTGCCGGCCGGACCAGTATCCCGGCAGCCCTGCGCGCGCGCGACGCCTCCCCCACCTTCGGCGTGGCTCGGGCCCGTCCGGCCCCGCTCGCACAGCCTGCCCGGCCCGCCGAGCCTTCTCATCCGACCGGCCCGGGCCATCGCTGCGGGGTCCGCCCCGCGGCCTGGCCGCCGAGCTCGTCCCCGATCCACCGGAAGAGGGCCGCGACGTCAGCGGGCGCCACCGGCGTGAGCAGCTCGCCGCTCGCCGCCCGCGTGTCCAGCTCGCGCAGCTGCCCCTCCCACTCGTCGAAGCGGGACGACCGCAGGGCCGCGTGCAGCCTCACGTCGACGTCGTCCTCGCCCTGCTGCGCCGCCGCGAGCCGCTGCCCCTCGATCGGGAGCAGGACGTCCTCGTGCGACCTGCGCAGCGCCGTCGCCAGCCGTCCCAGCCCCGGGTCGTTGCCGGCGTCGTCGCCCGCCTCGTCGCCGCTCAGCAGCAGGCACTCGCGCAGCAGCGCCTCGACGTGCTCGCGCAGCCGCGCCCCGAGGGCGACCGGGTAGCCGCACAGCACGAGCTCACCGTCGGCCGCCGCCGTGCCCGCCACCGGCTCGGCCGGCCACTCCTCGGGCCACTCCTCGTCCGCCCACGCGGCGAGGAGCGCGTCCGCGTCCAGCTCGGGCTCCTCGGCCTGCGCGCCGAGCTGGCACCACACGGCCTTCGTCCGGGGATCGACGCGGAGCACGCCCCAGGCCTCGGACAGCGTCGCGACCAGGTCCAGGCCGCGGCCGGTGGCGGCCCGCTCGCTGTGCACGAGGCGGCGCGGCAGCGCCGGGCTGTGGTCGCGCACCTCGAGCCGCACGCGGGAGTCCAGTGGCTCGACGATGACCTCGATGGCCGTCGCGGCGTGCACGACCGCGTTGGTCACGAGCTCCGACACGCAGAGCTCGGCCCGGTCGGCGAGGTCGCTCGGGCTGTGGCGCAACCGCTCGCGCACGTAGTGCCGGCACAGCGGCACCGACGCCGCCGTGGGGTCGACGCGCAGCCCGCGCTCGCGCTCCGCGGCGACCGCGGCGTGCGGCAACAGCGGGGCGCCCAGCCGGCGTACGACGCGGACCTCCTCGCCGGTCGGCGAGCGCTCGACGGTGAACGAGTCGCTGGTGGCGGCCAGCAGGACGAGCCCGCGCCCGAGGTCGGTGCTGCCCGGCGGCAGGGCGACCGGCGCGGCCGTGCGGACCGTCGCCTCCACCCGGTCCTCGAAGAGCGAGAGCCGCAGCTCGCCGAGGGCCGGGTCCTGTGGAGGCGAGGTCACCGCGCAGGCCTCGCTGACGGCGACGAGCATGTCGCCCGTCTCGTCCTCGTCGGCTCCCCACCGCTGCATCCAGGACCGCACCTCCGCCCGCACCGCGGCGACGCCGTCCGCGTCGTTGGGCAGCGGCATCTGCACCGCCGCCCACAGCGGTGCCGGGTAGAGCTGCAGCCACAGCATGGCGACGTCGTCGGTCGAGCTGCCCGGCGGCAGGAAGCGGGCGACCAGCGCGTCGCAGCCGGCGCCGGGGTCGCCCGGCGCAGTCGCCATCGCGTGCACCAGGTCGTCCAGCCCGTCCGTGATGGGCACGTCGGACCGCTCGATCAGCCCGTCGGTGTAGACGAGCAGGCTCGCCCCCAGCTCGATCTGCAGCTCGGTGGCCTCGTAGCGGGCGTCCGGCTGCGCTCCGAGGACCACCCCCGGCTCGACCCCGAGCAGCCGCGCGCCGCCGCCGGGGTCCCGCACGACAGGGGGTACGTGCCCGGCGCTCACCGCGCGCACCTTCCCGGAGCCGGGGTCCACCGCCGCGAGCAGCAGCGTCGCCATCTCGTCCTCGCCCATCGCGAGCACGGCCTCGTTGAGCCGGGCGGCGACCTCGGCGAGCGGCAGCCCCATCTGGACGTAGATCCGCACCGCGTTGCGCAGGTTGCCCATGACCGACGCCGCCCGTACGCCGCGGCCCATGACGTCGCCGATGACGAGGAGGACCTCCCCGTCCGGCAGCTCGAGCACGTCGTACCAGTCGCCGCCGACCTGCATCCCACTCGTGCCGGGGAAGTAGCGGGCCGCGACGGCGCCGCCGGGAACGGCCGGCAGCCGCTCGGGAAGCAGGCTGCGCTGCAGCGCCTCCGCGATCCCGCGCTCCCGCTCGAACGCGCGCGCCCGGTCGACCGCCAGAGCTACCCGGTCGGCGGCAGGCTGCAGCAACTGCAGGTCGTCGGAGCCGAACTTGCCCGGCTCGCTCGACGCGACCGTGAGCACGCCCACGACCTTGCCCTCGACGACGAGGGGGACCGCGATCAGGCTGCGCAGGCCGGCGAGCTGCATGGTCGGGCGGTAGGTCGGTGACGCCGCGTCCCCGGGGGCGCCCAGGTCCGGGACGATCACGGGCTGGGCGTCGCGCGCCACCCGGCCGCCGACCCCGACGCCGACCGGCATCGACCGGTCCTCCCCCTCCGGCTCCGGCATGCCGTGCGTCGCGCGCACCACGAGCTGAGCGCCGGTGTCGTCGACGAGCAGGACCGAGCCGCTGTTGGCGCCGAGGACCTGCACGACGCGGTCGAGCATCTCGTGCAGCAGGTCGTCGAGCGGGAGCTGCGCGAGGCTGGCCTCGGTGATGCTCTGCAGCCGGGCGAGGCGCTCGCGGGCGGCCCGCTCGGAGGCCAGCAACTGCTCGGCCTCCGCCTCGGCGCGCTTGCGGCCGGAGATGTCGGTGACGACGCAGATCACCAGGCCCGGCGCGCCCTCCGCGACGGCGAGGCCGACCTCGACGGGAAACTGCGTGCCGTCCTTGCGCCGGGCAGCGAGGTCGCGCCCGTGGCCCATCAGGCGGGTCTCGGGGTCGACGAGGAACTGGCGGCGCAGCGCCGGGTGGTCGACCGCGTCGGGGTTCGGGAGCAGCACGTCGACCAGCTGGCCGACGAGCTCGCCGTGGGCGTACCCGAACACTCGCTCGGCGGCTGGGTTGATCGCGACGATCGTCCCATCGGCATCCACCAGCAGCATCCCGTTGGGCGCCGACTCCAGGATCAGCTGCGCCGTCGCCTCCTGGCGGCGCAGCGCCTCCTCGGCCTGCACGCGCACCGTGACGTCGGCGACGATGGCGCCGACGCCGACGACGCGGCGCCGGCGGTCGTAGATCGGGTAGAACCGCTCCTCCCAGTAGCGGTGCCCCGGGGCGGCCGGCGTCTCGCCCTCGATGCGCAGCGGCGGCGACACCTCGCCGGCGAAGGCGGCGTCGATCATCGGGAGGTACTGCGCCGGGTCGATGTCCGGCAGCAGCTCCATGGGCGTGCGCCCGAGGTGGGCCTCGACGGGATGCCCGTTCATCGCGGCGAGCAGCGGGTTGATCCGCTGGAACCGGAGCTTGCGGTCGAAGGTCGCGAACCCGAGCGGGCTGCTGGCGAGGACGTCCTCGATGTCGGGGGCGGGCCGCGCGAAGCGCGCGGCCCCCGTCACCAGCCCCGTGAACAGCCCCGCCCGCAGGGACGAGGCGAGCGACGGGGCCCGGCGTACGAGATCCCGCGGTCGAAAGACCACGCCAGCTCCTCCGTCCCGCCCGGGTGAACGGCGGTTCCGCTGCCGCTCCTTGCACAAGCCGTCACCATAGGTGACCGCTCTGTCCTTACCCGGGCCCGCGGCTTCCTACGAGCCGGTCAGTGCATGTGCCGGTGCGCGCCGTACTGCCCGCGGTACCAGAGCAGCGGCTCGCCGTCGGTGGGCGTGGCGGCGGACAGCACCTCGCCGACGAGGATGCTGTGGTCGCCGCCCTCGTGGACCGCGTGCGTCGCGCACTCGAGCGTGGCCAGTGCCGTGGACAGGAGCGGCACGCCGGTGGCCTCGCCGCGGCTGACCGGCACCCGCTCGAGCTGGCCGTGCAGCGGGCGGCCGCGGGTCGCGAGCCAGCCGGCCGTCGCTCGGTCGTGCTGGCTCAGCACCGACACGCCCCATACGCCGGCCGCGACGGCGGCGTCGTGGAACCTCGCCTCCAGGTCGACGCAGACGAGGACGAGGAGCGGGTCCAGCGAGACCGAGGTGAAGGCGTTCGCCGTCATGGCGTAGTCGTTGCCACCCCACGACGTCGTCAGCACCGTGACGCCGGTGGCGAAGCGCCCCACGACGCGGCGGAAGGCGTCAGGGGCCGGGGGCACCGGCAGCGGGGCGGCAGGGACGGTCATCGCGCTGCCGAGCCTACGTGAGCCCTAAGCAACCGGCGCGTCGCGTCGGCCCGGCGGGCGGCGCCGCAGCAGGCCCGACGCGCAGACCACCGCGGAGACGCCGACGACCAGCATGCCGCCGTACGCCCAGCAGTAGCCGACCGTGTCGCCGGGGACGACGACGTCGCCCTCCGGGCGGGCCGCGGACAGCGGCAGCGCCGCCGCGAGCCAGGCCAGCGGTGTCACGACGACGGGCGCCGGCGAGCGGGTGAGCGACGCGGCGCCGAAGACGGCCGCCCCGCTGGCCACCAGCCCGGCGACGAGCCCGACCGGCACGTCCCACGGCCGGACCTCCTGCAGGAAGGACCCGGTCACGCCCGCCAGCAGGCCGAGCACGGCGCCGAGCAGGCAGGCGACGACCGTGGCTGCGACGTCGGCACGGGTGCTCACGCCGCGGATGCTACGGCGCGTCCTCCGCGCCGGGTCCGCCCGCCGCGCGCGGCGCGGGCAGCTCGCGCAGGTCGATCACGTCCCCCGGGACGGCCGCTCCCTCGCCCGATCCCCGGGCCGCGGCCGCTTCGAGCACCTCGGTGATCTCGGACCCCACGAGCTCGTGGCGCTCCAGCAGCGCGTCCCGCAGCGCCTCGACCAGGTGCCGGTTCGCCGCGAGCAGCTCGTGCACGGCCGCCTTCTGCGCCTGCAGCAGGCGCTCCACCCGCCCGCGCCCTTCCACGTCGCCGACCACCCGGCCGACGAGGTTCGTGTCGGACAGCGCGCCGCCCTGCACCGCCAGGTAGGACACCAGCGACTCGTCCATGCCGACGCCGCCCACCATCTGCGCCGCGACCGTCGTCGCGTACTGCAGGTCGCCGCCCGGGCCGGTCGACACGTCGCCGAGGAAGAGCTCCTCGGCCACCTGGCCGCCCATGGCGATCTGCACCAGGCCGGTCAGCTCGGACCGTGAGCGGGTGAAGACGTCCTCCCGGTCCCCGTGCGCGAGCAGCCCGAGCGCGTCGCGCCGCTTGACGATCGTGAGGATCTCCAACCGGCGCTGCGGCGCCACCAGCCAGGCGACGGTGGCGTGGCCGGCCTCGTGGGTCGCGATGAGCCGGGCCTCGTGCTCGGTGTACGCCACCGGCTGCGCGAGGCCGACCTCGAGCAGCATCCGGGCCCGCTCCACGTCGCGCCACGACATCGAGCGCCGCCCCTCGCGCAGCGCCTGCACCAGCGCCTCGTCGAGCAGCCCCTCCAGCTTCGCCGGGCTGTAGCCCGTGGTGACCGCGGCGAGCGCGTCGCGCCGCTCGGCCCCGTCCAGCTCGGCGTCGTGGGCCTTGCGGGCCAGGAAGTGGTCGACGAGCTCGCGGCGCCCGGCCTTGGTGGGCAGCTCGAACGAGAGCCGGGCGTCGAACCGCCCGGGCCGCAGCAGCGCCGGGTCGAGCGCGTCGGCCCGGTTGGTCGAGGCGATGAGCAGCAGGTTCGGGCGCTGGCCGGCCGGCCCGCGCAGCTGGCGGTGGGCCGGCAGCAGCCCGTTGACGGCGTCGACGAGCTTGCCGACGAGCTTCTCCGCGCCCGTCGGCTCGTCGAACGACTGCAGCTGCACGAGCAGCTCGTTGACGATGTTCTGCATGTCGTTGCCCTGCGTGAACGCCGTCGTGGCCACGCCGCGCGGAGCAGCCGTGAGCGCGGGCA
Source organism: Motilibacter deserti (assembly GCF_011250635.1). GTDB lineage: Bacteria > Actinomycetota > Actinomycetes > Motilibacterales > Motilibacteraceae > Motilibacter_A > Motilibacter_A deserti. The sequence goes on along the minus strand of NZ_JAANNP010000002.1, from coordinate 10,296 downwards.
GGCCTTCGAGCCCGCCGCAGCCCAGGACGCCCGACTGCGCGGCGGCTCCGGCCGCGGGGGTCGCTGCCATGGCGCTGCGGGTCATGGCGATGGCGTCGAACTCGTCGATGAAGCCGACGGCCCCGCCGTGCTTGCGCGCGGCCTTGCGCAGGGCGCCGAAGTACTGGCGGACCTTGCGCTGCGACGCGCCCTGCAGACCCGAGACGAAGGAGGTGCCGGTGGCGAAGAGGAACGGCACGCCCGCCTCGGCGGCGAGCGCCTTCGCGGTGTGCGTCTTGCCGGTGCCCGGCCCGCCCTCGAAGAGCAGGCCGCGGCGCGGGCGCCCGCCCATCTGCTCGGAGAACTCCCGGTGCGCGAGGAAGAGCTGCAGCGACCGCACGACCTCGTCCTTGACGACGTCGATGCCGACGACCTCGTCGAGCGTGACGTCGAGCTGCTCGGGGCGTACGACCGTGTGCGGCGACTTCCCGCCCGCCCGCATCTGCCAGAGCAGCAGCCCGATGAGGGCCACGGGGTAGGCGAAGGCGGCGACGATCAGCCAGTCCGGCTGCGGCATGCCCCAGCTCACGGGGTCGCCGCTGAGCAGCCGGTACCAGAGCCAGGCCGCGACCGGGGCCAGGCCGAGCGCCAGCCGGCGCAGCCGGCGCTGGCGCTGCCGCTCGCGCTCCCGGGCGACGTCCGCGCGGTCGCGCCCGGCGCGCAGGCCGGCCGCACCTCCGGACGCGTCCAGCAGCGAGACGTCGAGCGGCGAGTCGGCGGGCGCGGGTGCTGGGGAGCTCACCCTGCCGATCCTGCGTCCGGGGCGGCTGATCCGCCAGAGCGTCGGCGGCAAAGCACGCGACCGGGGTGCAGGACCACCCGTTCGGCCCATCAAGCGGGCCGGTGGGTCCTCACACGCCGGTGAAGAGGTCGTCCTCCACGCCGCCCGGAACCGCCCGCTCGCCGCGCACCTGGCGGTAGTGCTCGATCGCCCAGACCTCGTCGCCGAGGTTGTTCGACAGCGCGAAGAACGGCCCGTCGAGCGAGATCTGGGTCGCGTGCGCGCGCATCGCGGCCAGCTTGGCGGCGACGTAGCCGGTGCCGTCGACCGCAGCCGTGATCTGGTCGTCGGGGACGACGAAGGTCGGCAGCTCGCCCTCGGGGTCCATGCCCTCGAACGTCGTCTCGTCCCCCGCCTCGCGCAGGCGCCGCAGCCCTTCCCTGAGCCGGGATTCAGGCATTGCGTTCCAGTAGACCTTCAGCACCTGCCAGGGCTCCCGGCCCTCGGAGTCGGCAAAGGCCGGGTCGGCCGCCAGCTCGATCCCACGCATCGCGGCCCGGTGGGCCTGGATGTGGTCGGGGTGGCCGTAGCCGCCGTTCTCGTCGTACGTCACGAGCACCTGCGGACGCACCTCGCGCACGACCTCCGCGACCAGGCCGGCCGCCTCCTCCAGGTCCGCCTGCCAGAAGCAGTCCGGCCGGTCGTTCGTGGTCAGGCCCATCATCCCGGAGTCCCGCCAGCGGCCGGGGCCGCCGAGGAAGCGGAAGTCGCGTACGCCCAGCGCCTCCATCGCCGTCGCCAGCTCCTCGACGCGGTGCTCGCCGAGCCGGTCCTCCCGGTCGGCCGCGAGGTGGGCCAGCTCGGGGACGAGGACCTCGCCCTCCTCGCCCAGCGTGCAGGTGAGCAGGGTGACGTGGGCGCCCTCGGCGGCGTAGCGCGCCATCGTGACGCCGTTGTTGATGGTCTCGTCGTCAGGGTGCGCGTGGACGAGCAGGATGCGCCGCGGGATGTCGAGGACCGCCATCTCACGCTCGGCCTCGGCGGTCAGCGGCGTCGCTTCGACGGCAGCCGCCGCCTCGTCGAGCGCCGCGCGCTCCTCGGAGAAGGGGCCGTCCTCAGGGGTGCCGGTCGTCATGCGGCCGAGCGTACGACGACGGCGCCGCCGGGATCTTCCCCGACGGCGCCGTCGCGTGCTGCGAGTGCGTCAGCGCACGGCGTCGAGCGCGTCCACGAGCCCGTGGCCGAACAGCGAGTTGTAGTCGGTGGTGCCGGTGCACTGCGCCGCGGCCGCGCCGGTCGTCGGGCAGGGCAGCGGGTCGGCCTGCTCGCGCAGGGCGGCCAGGACCTCCGCCTGGTCGGCCTTGGGGTGCGCGCTCTTGTACAGCGCCGCGACCCCCGCGACGTGCGGGGAGGCCATGGACGTGCCGCTCTTGAGCCCGTAGCCGCCGTTGAGGACGGTGGACAGGACGCTGGAGCCGGGGGCCGCCACGTCGATGTGGCCGAGGCCGTAGTTGGAGAAGCTCGACTTCGCCTTGGCCGAGGTGACCGAGGCGACGCTGACGACGCCGCCGGCCTCGGCCGGCAGGTGCAGGCAGTCCGCGTTCACCGGGCGCGTCACGACCGTGGAGTCGTTGGGGCTGGTGGTGTCCGTCGTCTTGTTCGCGAGGTTGTAGTTCTGGTTGCCCGCGGCGGCGACGTTGAGCACCTCGCGGTCGTGGGAGTACGCGATGGCGCGGCGGATCGCCTCGGAGGAGGCCGCCTGGTCGGGGTCGTTCGCGCACCAGAACAGCCACGGGTCGATGTAGTAGCTGTTGTTGGTGACGTCCATCTTGTGCTCGGCCGCCCACATGAAGCCGCAGATCGCGGCCTCCGGGTAGATGAAGCCGGCGTCGCTCACGACCTTGACGGACGCGATCCGCACGCCAGGGGCGACGCCGACCATGCCGATGCCGTTGCGGGCCGCGGCCACCGTGCCCGCGACGTGCGTGCCGTGGTCGCTCGTGGTCGGCAGCCAGGCCGCGCGCGAGGTGTCGGGCTTGCCGGAGAGGCAGCCGACGGAGCTGGCCGCGTCGAAGTTCGGCGCGAGGTCGGGGTGGGTGTCCTCGACGCCGCTGTCGAGGATGCCGACGAGCACCTTGCGGCTCCCGTCCTCGACGGCCTGGGCCTGGTCGGCCTTGATGAGCGGGAGGTCCCACTGCTGCGGCTCGAGCGGGTCGGCGCCCTCGGCGCTCTCCCCGGCCGGCGCCTCGACGACAGTGGTCTCGTCCTCGGACTGCACGACCGCGGTGGTGCGCGTCTGCCCGACGGAATCGATGACCTTCGGCCCCAGGGAGCGCAGGTTGGCCGCGAAGCTCGGGTCGGTCGAGCGGGCGACGACGACGCCGATCTTGCGGTAGGTCTCGACGACGGTGCCGCCGAACGCCTCCACCCACTCGGCCGCCTCGCGGGTGCTGGAAGAGTTGGCCTTGGTGTTGACGACGTAGCTGAGCAGCGGCCCGACGGCGGCGGTGCCGACCGCGGCCTTCGGACTCGGCGCGGCCGACGCGGTGGCGGTCGGGGCGACGGCGCCGAGGGTGGACAGGGCGACGACCGCCGCGGCCGCGCCGAGCCGGGATCGCCGGCTGGTTCCGTTCGTCAACGCTCCTCCTGAGCAGACAGCTGTGCACGTCGGGGTATGCCCAGGCTTGGGCCGACGCGGGAGGATAGCCCGGTTGTGTGACGGCTTGGTGTCCCGCGGCTCCAGCCGTTGTCGGAGCGTTATCAACCGCTTCGCCCGACCTTGCACGCAGAACGGCCGCCACCCGGAGCCCGGATGGCGGCCGTTCTTCTCACCGGAAGGGCCCGGCGTCAGCGAGCGGTCAGCTCACCGCGTCGAGCGCGTCGACGAGGCCGTAGCCGAACAGCGAGTTGTACGCGGTCGTGCCGGTGCACTGGGCCACGGCCGCGCCGGTGGTCGGGCAGGGCAGCGGGTCGGCCTGGGCGCGCAGCAGCTGGAGCAGCTGCGCCGGGTCGGCCTTCGGGTGCGTGGACTTCAGCAGCGCGGCCACGCCGGCGACGTGCGGGGACGCCATCGAGGTGCCGGAGATCGTGCCGTAGCGGTTGCCCGGGAACGTGGACAGGATGCTCGAGCCGGGGGCTGCGACGTCGATCTTGCCGTAGCCGTAGTTCGAGAAGCTCGACTTCGCCTTGGCCTGCGTCACCGACGCGACCTGGACCACGCCCGGGGCCTCGGTCGGGAGGCTCAGGCAGTCGTTGTTGACCGGACGGGTGACCGGGGTCGTGTCGTCCGGGCTGGCCGTGTCGGTCTTCTTGTCGGCGAGGTTGTAGTTCTCGTTGCCCGCGGCGGCGACGTTGAAGACGTCCTGCTTGGTGGCGTACGCGATCGCCTTGAGGACCGCGTCCTGGACCGCGGCCTGGTCGAGGTCGTTCCTGCACCAGAACAGCCACGGGTCGACGTAGTAGCTGTTGTTGGTGACGTCGAACTTGTGCTCGGCGGCCCACATGAAGCCGCAGATCGCGGCCTCGGGGTAGATGAAGCCGTCGGGGTTGACGACCTTGACCGCCGCCAGCGTCACGCCGGGCGCCACGCCCACCACGCCGACGCCGTTGCGCGCCGCGGCGACCGTGCCCGCGACGTGCGTGCCGTGGTAGTCGGCCGTCGGGCTCGCCGGGCGCCACGACCCGGACGACGAGTCGGGCTTGCCGGTGAGGCAGTTGGTCGACAGCGAGTCGTCGACCTGCGAGGCGAGGTCCTGGTGCGTGTCGTCGATGCCGTCGTCGAGGATGCCGACCACCACGCGCTTGCTGCCCGGGTTGATCTCCTGCGCCTGCGTCGCCTTGATCAGCGGGAGGTCCCACTGGCGGGACTCCATCGGGTCCGGCGTCAGCGCGGCGGCCCTCGCCGTGGCGGCCTTCCCGCCGGCCGCGCGAGCCACCGAGGCGTCGCCGTTTGACGCCTCGATGCCGGCGGTGCGCGCCTGCCCGACCGACCAGATGTCGCCCTTGGTGCCGCGGGCGCGCAGGTTCCGCGCGAAGTCAGGGTCGCTGGACCGGGCGATGATCACGCCGATCTTGCGGTACGTCTCCACCACGATGCCGCCGTTCTCGGCGACCGCCTCGGCCGCGTCGCGCGTGTGCGAGGAGTTCGGCTTGGTGTTGACGATGTAGCTGAGCAGCGGGCCGTCCTCGGCCGCGCTCGCCGTGGCCGAGGGCAGCGAAGCCCCGCCCGCGGCGAGGGCGACCCCGACGGCCAGGGTCACGAACCGGGACGACCGGCGTGGCGAATGGATCAAGGCATTCTCCTGCGACGCGCCATGTGCGCCTCTGCTGAGGCGACGCCGGAGGCTAACCCGAGGTCGTTTCCCGAGGACGCCACATCCGGCAAAGAGGCCGCCAAAAGGTTGCCGCGACGCGTCCGCGAGGTGGCTGCTTGGATGGCCGGGTGACCGATCCGAGCACCCCCGGCACCGACGGCGGCCTCTCGTTCCCCCGGCTCTCGGCGCGGACCCAGCGCTTCCGGCTGGGGGCGCCGCGCAACCTCACGGTCTCCCCCGACGGCAGCCGGGTCGTGTTCGTCCGCTCCAGCGGCGCGTACGACCGGGTCGGCCGCCTGGTCGTGCTCGACGTCGGGCCCGGCACCGAGCGGGTCGTCGTGGACCCTGCGGCGCTGCTCGCGGCGGGCGAGGAGGACCTGCCGCCAGAGGAGCGGGCCCGCCGGGAGCGGCTGCGCGAGGGCGCCGGCGGCGTCACCGCGTACGCCGTGGACCGCGACTGCCGGACGGCGGCGCTCGCGCTGGGCGGGCGTGTCGTCGTGGCGGACCTGATCGCCGGCACCGCCCGGCTGCTCGACACCGCGACGCCTGCCATCGACCCCCGGCCCTCCCCCGACGGCCGGCACGTCGCGTACGTCGCCGGCGGCGCCCTCCGGGTCGTCTCGCTCGAGACCGGTGACGACCGCGCTCTGGTCGAGCCGGACGCGCCCGACGTGACGTGGGGCCTGGCCGACTTCATCGCCGCCGAGGAGATGCACAGATACCGCGGCTACTGGTGGGCGCCGACCGGCGACCGCCTGCTCGCTGCTCGGGTGGACGAGTCTCCCGTGCAGCGCTGGCACATCCCCGACCCTGCGCACCCGGCCAAGCCTGCAGTCGAGATCGCCTATCCGTCGGCCGGGACCGCCAACGCAGAAGTCCGTGTCGCCTGTCTCGGGCTCGACGGTTCGCGCTCGGACATCGCGTGGGACGACCAGCGATTCCCGTATCTCGCTTCGGTGTGGTGGGCTTCGCACGGCGACCCGTTGCTCCACGTGCAGTCCCGTGACCAGAAGTCGGCGCAGGTGCTCGCCGCGGACGTCGTCGCCGGGACGACCCGCGTCGTCCGCGAGGACGCCGACGAGCAGTGGCTCGAGCTGGTCCCCGGCGTCCCCGCCTGGCTCCCCGACGGCCGGCTGCTCGGCACGGTCGATCACGGCGACACCCGCCGGCTCGCGGTGGACGGCGCCGCCGTCACGCCGCCGGGGCTGCAGGTCGAGGCCGTCACCGCCGTGGACGACGACGGCGTGGTGTTCTCCGGGACGCAGGACGCCTTCGCGGCCGGCCCCTGGCTCTGGCGCTACGACGGCACCCTGGAGCGGTTGAGCCCTGCCGACGGCGTCTTCTCCGCCCAGCGCGGCGGCGGGACCGTCGTCCTCACCGGCTCGACGCTGACCGCGCGGACGGCGACGCGGGTCTGCCGCCCCGACCGCCCCGAGCAGCTGCTCCGCAGCGACGCGGCGGCGTACCCCTTCCCCGCCGCGCCGGACAGCGTCTTCCCGGCCGGGCCGCGGCAGGTGCGGACGGCCGTCGTCCTGCCCCGCGAGGGCGCGCCCGGCCCGCTGCCGGTGCTGCTCGACCCGTACGGCGGGCCGGGGCACCGCGAGGTCGTCGCCGCCCAGGGGGCGTGGGTGGAGCCGCAGTGGCTGGCCGACCAGGGCTTCGCGGTCGTCGTCGCGGACGGCCGCGGCACGCCGGGCCGCGGGCCGCGCTGGGAGCGGGCGATCTCCGAGGGCCGTTGGGCCGAGGCGGTGCTGGAGGACCAGGTCGACGCGCTGCACGCGGCCGCCGAGCGCTACCCCGGGCAGCTCGACCTCTCCCGGGTCGCGATCCGTGGCTGGTCGTTCGGCGGCTACCTGGCCGCGTTGGCGGTCCTGCGTCGCCCGGACGTCTTCCATGCCGCGGTGGCGGGCGCACCGGTGACCGACTTCGCGCTCTACGACACCCACTACACCGAGCGCTACCTCGGCCTGCCGCAGGAGCACCCCGAGCGCTATGCCGCCAACAGCCTGCTCGACGACGCGCCGCGGCTGCGGCGGCCGCTGCTGCTTATCCACGGCCTCGCCGACGACAACGTCGTCTCCGCCCACACCCTGCGGTTGTCGACGGCCCTGCTGGCCGCGGGCCGCCCGCACACCGTCCTGCCGCTCTCGGGCGTCAGCCACATGACCCCGCAGGAGGCCGTCGCCGAGAACCTCCTCCTGCTGCAGGTGGAGTTCCTCAGGGAGTCGCTGCGCCGGCCCCCTGCGACAGGCTGAGCACCCGGTCGGACGGGCCGGCGAAGCGGCGATAGAGCCCGACGTGCGCCGCCGCCGCGGCCTCCCACGTGTGGCGGGCGGCCAGGGCGCGTCCGGCCCGGCGCATCGCGGCGTCCGGCGCGTGGACCAGCTCGCCGAGCTCCCAGGCCATGGCAGCGGGCGACCCGGCGAACGCGACGGACCCGGCGAACGTCTCCCGCACCTGCGGGGCGTCCGGAAGCACCACGGGCACCCCGGCCGCCAGCGCCTCGAGCGCCGGCCCGGTGCAGTCGTCCGCGCAGGCGACGGCGAAGGCGCAGGCCGCGGCGACGAGCGCGGGCATCTCGTCCTCGGGCACGGCCGCGAGCACCAGCGGACGCACCCCGAGCGCGCCGGCCCTCGCGTCCACCAGCGTGCGATAGGCCGGGTCGTCGAGCGCGGGCGACGGGCAGGCGAGCACGAGCCGGACGTCCTCGAGCTCCGGCCCCAGCGCGGCGAAGGCCTCGACGAGCTCCAGCGTCCGGAACCGCTCCTCCACCGGCCCGACGGCCAGGACGAACCTCCCCAGCCGCGAGCGCCAGGACCGGCGTGCCGCCGTCGCGACCGGGTCGGACTCGTCGGCCGCCGCCGCGAAGCGCGCCGCGTCGACGCCCTGCGGGATCACCGTCGCGGAGGTCGCGGAGGTGCCCTGCAGGCGCCCCGCCGTCGTCGCGGTCAGGCACACCGAGGCGTACGCGTCGGCGGGGCCAGGCAGCGCGCCGTCGAGGTCGTGGACGGTGCGGACGCACGGCCCGACGGCGCCGGCCGCAACGGCGTCCTGGGCGTGCACGATGTCGTAGTCCTGCGGGCGGAACACGCCCCGCAGCGTCTCCACGGCAGCGGCCGTCCGCGCGGGCGCGGGCAGGGCCAGGTCCTCGGCCACCGGCACCACGTGGAGCGTGACCGCCGGCGAGACGTGGCGGAAGAACCCCGCGCCGGCGCCCCGGCCGAGCCCCCACACCGTGACGTCCTGGCCCAGCCGCGCGAGCGCCTCGGCCAGGGCCAGCGTGTGCACCACGTGCGGCCGCGCCCGGGTCGTGCCGGTGACCAGCGCGATGCGGAGCGGGCGCTCGCCGACAGGTGCCGAGGACCGGTCCCGCAGGTCGATAGTGCGCATGTACCGAGTGGACGGGCCGGGTGTTCCCGCGGTGTTGCCGAGCGGGCACGATCCGGTAACGGTGCCGGGAGGGCAGCGGGACGGCGGCACCAGACGCCGCTGCCCCCTGCGCCGGAGGCGAGGGGGCAGCGGCACGAGGCCGGGTCAGCCGGCCAGCTGCTGGGCCGACTTCTCCTCGGCGAAGTGGCACGCGCTGGGGTGGGCGTGCGCCGCCCGGTCGACCAGCGGCGGCGGCTCCTTGGCGCAGATGTCCTGCGCCTTCCAGCACCGGGTGCGGAAGCGGCACCCGGACGGCGGGTTGGCCGGGCTCGGCACGTCGCCCGTGAGCAGGATCCGCTCCCGGGAGTTGCGCCGCGTCGGGTCCGGCACCGGCACCGCCGACAGCAGCGCCTGGGTGTAGGGGTGCGTCGGGTGGTCGTAGATCGCCTCGTCGCTGCCGATCTCGACCATGCTGCCGAGGTACATCACGGCGACGCGGTCGGAGATGTGGCGGACGACGGACAGGTCGTGCGCGATGAAGATGTAGGACAGCCCGAGATCGCGTTGGAGGCTGTCGAGCAGGTTCATCACCTGCGCCTGGACCGACACGTCGAGCGCCGACACCGGCTCGTCGCAGACGATGATCTCCGGGCGCAGCGCCAGGCCGCGGGCGATCCCGATGCGCTGGCGCTGGCCGCCGGAGAACTGGTGCGGATAGCGGTTGATGTGCTCGGGGTTGAGCCCGACGAGGTCCAGCAGCTCCTGCACCCGGCGCCGGCGGTCGCCCTTCGGCGCCACCTCGGGGTGGATCTCGTACGGCTCGCCGACGATGTCGCCGACCGTCATGCGCGGGTTCAGCGAGGCGTACGGGTCCTGCATCACCATCTGGATGCTGCGCCGCATCTGGGCGAAGTCGCGGCCCTTGAGCCCGTAGATGTCCTGGCCCCGCCACGTGACCGTGCCGGACGTGGGCTTCTCCAGCGACATGATGAGCTTGGCCAGCGTCGACTTGCCGCAGCCGGACTCGCCCACGATGCCGAGGGTCTCGCCCTTGTGCAGGTCGAAGCTCACGCCGTCCACGGCGCGCACCGCGCCGATCTGTCGGCGGAAGACGACGCCCTGCGTCAGCGGGAAGTGCTTGACGAGGTCCCGCACCTCCAGAACAGTCTCACCGTGCGTCGGCACCTGGCACCGCTCCCTGCGCAATGTCGTCCTCCGGCGCCTGCCCGAGGACAGGGTCGGAGGTGTGGTCCTCGGACGCCGCCCGCTCCAGCGGGCTGGCGAGGACCTCCTCCCAGTAGTGGCACGCGCTCCCTCGGTTCGGCGCCACCTGGTAGAGCGGCGGCACCTTCTCCACGCACGGGCCCTGCCGGGCGAACGCGCAGCGCGGGTGGAAGGGGCACCCCGAGGGGATGCGCATGAGGTTGGGCGGCAGCCCCTTGATGGCGAAGAGCTCTTCGCCCTTCTGGTCGACCCGCGGGATCGACTGCAGCAGCCCCTTGGTGTAGGGGTGCGCCGGCGCCGAGAAGATGTCGTAGACGGACGCCCGCTCCACGATGCGCCCGGTGTACATCACCGCGATCTCGTCCGCGACGTCGGCGACGACGCCGAGGTCGTGGGTGATGAGGATCAGCCCCATGTCGCGCTCGCGCTGCAGGTCCTTGAGCAGGTCCATGATCTGGGCCTGCACGGTGACGTCCAGCGCCGTGGTCGGCTCGTCGGCGATGAGCACCGCCGGGTCGAGCGCGATGGCCATCGCGATCATGATGCGCTGGCGCATGCCGCCGGAGAACTGGTGCGGGTAGTCGTCCACGCGCTCGCGGGCGGCCGGGATGCGCACGCGCTCCATCAGCT
>NZ_JAANNP010000099.1:706-6431 GCF_011250635.1 Motilibacter deserti | reverse complement strand
GGGTAGGCGGAGGGCGCGCGTAGGACGTGCGGCGTTGCGGGGAGGACGGCGGGGCAGCCAGTGGGAGCGCGGGCCGGTCAGAGCGCGCCGAGCGGGGCGACGACCGCGCCCGCGTCCTCGCACACCCAGTGCGGGTCGGGGCCGAGCTCGGGCTCGACCCGCAGCTCGTGCTCATCCTCGTGCAACGGGCAGCCGGGCCAGCGGTGGCCGGCCTCGTCGAGCAGCCGGTCCTGCAGGTCCTGGGCCAGCTGGCCGGCGACGAACTCCGAGCCCTGCGGCCAGGTGCTGACCCACCAGCGCCGTCCCTCGACGACCTCCTCGACGAGGGCGAGCACGTCGGCGTCGGCGGTGCCACGGGCGGCCAGGTCGTGCAGCAGCAGGGCCCGCGCGGCGAGCAGCGGGTCCGTCACGGGCGTCGGGCGGGACGGCGTGCGGTCACGTCACCATTCTGCCTTCTACGCTGCAGCCATGGCCGTGCTCGTCGACCCCGCGAACTGGCCGTGGCGGGACCGGCTGTGGGCGCACCTGGTCAGCGACACGTCCTACGCCGAGCTGCACGAGTTCGCCGAGCGGCTCGAGATCCCGCGCCGGGCCTTCCAGGGTGACCACTACGACGTCCCCGCGGAGCTGCGCGAGCGGGCGATCGAGCTCGGCGCCGAGCCGGTCACGGGCCGCGAGCTCATCCTGCGGCTGAAGGCTTCGGGGCTGCGCAAGCCGCTCGCGGAGCGCGGGCGTCAGCGCAACGCGTCGGGGACGTAGCGGGCCTGACCCTGCTCGGTCACGACGGACAGCTCCAGCGCGCTCCCCGACAGCCCGGCTGCGGCGAATGCGTCCTCGAGCGTCCGCAGCCCTGCGCGCGCCGCCGCGTCGTAGCTCGCGGCGTCGATGCCGATCGTCGTGTGGAGCACGCCGCCCTCGGTCCAGGCGCACGGTCTCCACGGGCCGAGCAGGCCGGCGAACCGGTCGAGCGCGGCGTCCGACACGTCGCGGCCCACCCGCCAGCTGAGCCCCACGACGTACTCCGGCTCGTCCGCATCGTCGGTCAACAGAGCTCCTCCACGACCACGGCGTGCCGGCCGCCCGGCTCCTTGAGCTCGACGACGAGGAAGCCGGTGGAGTCGCCGGCCGAACGGTCGACCTTGTCGCGCAGGTAGGGCGCCATAGTCCGGAGAAGCTGGCTTCGTGCGTCACCTGTGAGAGGCGTCTCCGTGCCGAGATGGCTGTGCACCACCAGGCACTCGGGGTCGGCGAACAGCTTGCGCAGACGAGGAAGGGGCGGCGGCCCTTGCCCGCGTTGCCGGAACTCGGTGCCGTCCGGGCTCCGCCACGAGCCGTCCCGCACGGCGGGCAGGACCGGCTCCGGCTGGGTAGTCATCGCGGAGGCTGGCGCGCACCCTTGCGGGCGAGATGGTCCAGAGTGACGAAGAGCAGCATCACGGCCGCCGTGAACGCGGCCGCGAACGCGAGGGTCGGTCCGAGCGGCTCGTCGCCGGCCGGGCCGGCTGCGGCGAACACGAACAGCGCGGCACCGGCGAGGACCGTCCCCCAGACGCCGGGCTGCCTGGCCAGCGGTCGCTTCCCGTCCCCGAGCATGCCCGCCCCCTGCCCCGCCGACCGCCCGCGCGAAACACGGCTCACGCGCCCGCCGTCAGCTCCCGCAGCTCCCGCTCGACGTTGACCCGCGCCGCCTGCTCCCACTGCGCGCCCGTCCGGGTCCGGAAGAGCGCGGGCCGTGAGAGCAGCGCCCGCAGCACCTGGGCGCGGCCGTCGGCGAAGGCGGCGTCGTCATTGCGTGCGTACTCCGCGCGGACACCGGCAACGTACTTCGCATAACGTTCGGCCGGCGACGCCAGGACCGCGAGGTCTGCGTCGGCCAGTGCCTTGCCGTCCTGGTCGTCGGGTGCGGGGTCGTGCGCGGCGGTGAGCCGGACGAGCCGGGCCACCTCTGCGACCGTTCCGGCGGGCATCCCGAGCCGGGCCAGCGAGTCCTCCGCCAGCAGGGCGCTGCGCTCCTCCGCCCCGGGCTCCAGGTCGTACACCGCGTCGTGGAACCACGCGGCCAGCCGCGCCACCTCCACGGAGGCGGCCTCGCCGGCGAGCTCGTCGAGGCGCGCGAGGACCTCGGCCAGGTGCACGGTGTCGTGGTACGCCCGGTGCGGCTCCGCGTACGCCGCGAGCAGGCGCCTCCCGGCCGCCACGACCTCCTCCTCGGGTGCCGTCGCGCCGAGCGCGCGCACGCTGCGGTGCCAGGCGGCGGGCAGGCCGGAGGTGTCCACGGGGCGAGCGTAGGCGCCCCGGCCTGCTGCGGGTCACCGCTTGCGCAGCACCAGCGCGGTGTCCGCACCGCGCAGGAAGCGGTAGCTCACCGGCACGAGCGTGGCGTCGACGCCGTCGCCGCCCAGCTCCCGCACCAGCGCGGGAAGCCCGTCGAGCGCTGCGCCGGCGTACTCGAGGAGCGGGTAGAGCCGCACGCTGCCGCCCGGCCGGCAGACCCGCAGCAGCTCGCGCAACGCGTCGCGGTGGAAGGCGCCGTCGAGGCGGTCCCCGTAAGCGAAGAGCAGATGTGAGCTGAGGACGACGTCAAACTCTTCATCAGCGAACGGAAGTTCGGGCAACGACGCGGGGACGTACCGCCCCGGGTGAGAGCGCACGTCCCACGCGAAGCGGCCGACCGCCGCCACACGAGCAGCGAAGTGAGCTTCCGGGGTGCCGAAGAGCCCCCACTCGTAGCGGTCGGCGTGCGCGCTGACGTAGTCCGAGCTGCGCCGCGCGTCGTCGAGCGCGCGCACGGCCAGGTCACCGGGCGCCATCGCGTACGCGGGGTCGGCCGCCACCGCATCGGCACCGAGCGCGCAAGCCTCGGCGGTGAAGCTCGACGCGCCGCCGGGGCAGTCGAGCACCCGGCACCCGGTCAGGTCGGCGGGGGAGAGGGCGAGCATGGCGAGGTACTCCTCCAGCGTGCGCGCGCTGACGAGATAGTCGCCGATCGCGTCGGCGGCGGGACGCGGCGCGGTCGTCGTGGCCATCGGGCTCCTTCGGAAGAAGGCCCGGGCGACGGGGTGGTGCACGCACGGCAGACGACGCCCGGACGGGGCGGTCTGCTGAGGACGAGGACGCGCAGGCCGCCTAGAGGCGGCGCCACCACTGCTGCTGCAAGCGCGTCATGGCTCGAGAGTAGCGCCGACCGGCCGGGAAGGGCACCCCTTGGACACTCGCTGCCAGACACCTTGGTGACAGGTCGAACCCATCGACAGGGCTACCGCCGGCGGGCGAATCTTCTCGTGCAGCAAGCGGGGCGGCCGGAACAGCCGGAAGCCCCGGTGAGACCGGGCCGACCGGGCTGCACGTTCACCTCGGAAGGAGTCTGCTCATGAGCTCGACAGTCAGCACCGCGCTCGCCGCGATCTGCTCGATGTTGCTGGTGGTCGTCGCAGGCGGCAGCGTCGTCGCGGTCCGCGGCGGCTCCGTCGCCACCCAGACGGTCGTCGTCATCGCGGTCTTCGCGCTCGCCGTCGGGGCCGGCGTCGGGATCGGCATGTCGATGAGGTCCCGGTGACCAGCCGTCCCGGCCTCGACATCGCCTTCGAGCGGGTCAGCAAGGCATACGGAGGGCGCCCGGTCCTCGAGGACGTGAGCTTCACGGCACGGGCCGGGCAGGTCACGGGCTTCGTAGGCCGCAACGGTGCCGGCAAGACCACGGCGCTGCGCATCCTGCTCGGGCTGGCGGCTCCCGACTCGGGGCACGCCACGGTGGGCGGCCGCCCGATCGCGGAGCTCGCACCGGGCACGGTGGGGGCCTCGCTGGAGCCGGGGGCCCACCCGGCCCGCACCGGGGAGGGGCACCTGCTCGTGCAGGCCGCCGCCCTCGGGGTGCCGCAGGCGCGGGTCCGCCCGCTGCTCGGCGAGGTCGGGCTGGCGTCCGCCGGGCGCAAGAAGGTGAAGGGCTACTCCTTCGGGATGCGGCAGCGCCTGGCCCTGGCGGCGGCGCTCCTGCCCGAGCCGGGCGTGCTCGTCCTCGACGAGCCGACCAACGGACTGGACCCCGACGGCATCCGCTGGCTCCGCGACCAGCTGCGCTCCGCAGCCGCGCACGGCGCCACCGTGCTGGTCAGCAGCCACCTGCTCGGCGAGCTCGAGCAGGTCGTGGACGAGGTCGTCGTCCTCGACCGCACGGTCCTCTGGAGCGGCGACCGCGCCGCCACGCTCGACGTCGACGGCGGGCTCGAGCAGCTCTACCAGGACGTCATCGCCGGCTCGAGGAGGATCTCATGACCACACTGTCGCTCGCCCCTGACCGCAGCCGGCCCGCAAGCCGTGCAGGAGCGCCTCCCGGCGCCCTGCGCCTGGCGGTGGCCGCCGAGGTCGCCCGGACCCGGACGACGCGCACCGTGCTCTGGCTCGGCCTGGCCGGAGCCCTGCTCGCCGCGGTGATGACCGCCATGGTCGCCGCCACGATCGGGCAGCCCGGCGGCCAGGAGGTCGCCTCGGAGACCGGCCGACTGACCGTCCTGAGCTTCGGCTTCAGCGCCGGGCTCATGGCCACCCTGGTCGGCGTGCTGTCGGTCGCGAGCGAACGGCGCTACCGCACGATGGGCTCATCGCTCGTCGCGACGCCGTCACGCCGCAACTGGCTCCTCGCCAAAGCGCTGGTGGTCGTGCCGATAGGCCTGGTGTTCACCACGGTCGGGCAGGCGGTCGCGCTGGCGATCGGCGCCCCGGTGCTCTCCTCGCACGGGGCACACGTGGACCTCTGGAGCGGCCCTGCCCTGCAGATGACCATCGGCACGCTCACCCTCGGCGCCTTCTCGGCGGTCTGGGGCGTCGCCCTCGGCGCACTGATCCGCAACCAGATGGTGGCGGTCGCCGCGGTCACGCTCTACTCGATCATGGTCGAGGCCGCCGTCATCCAGTACGTCCCCGCGGTCGGCAAGTGGCTCCCCGGCGGCGCCCAGTCCGCGATCGTGCACGACCCTGCGACCGAGCACCTGTCCGCCGGCGCCGGCTACCTGGTCTTCGCCGCCTGGTGCACCGTCGGCCTGCTGCTCGCCATCCGCCAGGTGGCCCGCGAAGACGTCACCGTCTCCGCCACCTGAGCCCGGCCGCTCCGGGCGGCCATCCCCCACACGTCTCACGACGGTCCCGCCGTGAGCTCTCCCGAGCACGCCCGAAAGGAGGGAAAACCATGAACGAGACCACCGCTCTGGTCGAGGAGCTCGAGTCGCTCGAGGCCCCCGGCTTCTGGTGGGGCGTCGCGGCCGGTGTCGGCACCGTCGCGGCCGGCACGCTGATCGGCGTCGCGATCACCTGATCCCGACTTCTTCCGTCCAACACTCGCAAGCCGTGGAGAGGAGGAACCATGAACGAGACCACCGCTCTCGTCGAGGAGCTCGAGTCGCTCGAGGCCCCCGGCTTCTGGTGGGGCGTCGCCGCCGGTGTCGGCACCGTCGCGGCCGGCACGCTGATCGGCGTCGCGATCACCTGATCGTCGCTTCCTCTGTCGTGAGTCCGTCCGAGTCCGTGAAGGGAGGGAAACCATGGAGAACATCGCTCTGGTCGAAGAGCTCGAGTCGCTCGAGGCCCCCGGCTTCTGGTGGGGCGTCGCGGCCGGTGTCGGCACCGTCGCGGCCGGCACGCTGATCGGCGTCGCGATCACCTGATCGCTGCTTCCCTTGTCCCAAGACCGTCCGAGTCCGTGAAGGGAGGGAAACCATGGAGAACATCGCTC
>NZ_JAANNP010000099.1:0-544 GCF_011250635.1 Motilibacter deserti | reverse complement strand
GGCGTCGCCGCCGGTGTCGGCACCGTCGCCGCCGGCACGCTCATCGGCGTCGCGATCACCTGATCCGCCCCGCTTCCCGCTCACATCGCACAGTCCGACAGTCCGACCCAACCATTCCGAAGGAGTTCCACCATGAAGACTCTCGACCAGGCCGCCGTGGACGCCGCGTTCGACCAGCTGATGCTCGGCGTCGAGGAGCTCGAGTCGCTCGAGGCCCCCGGCTTCTGGGGCGGGTTCGCGGTCGGCTCGGCGTTCGCCGCCGCCGTCGTCGGCGGCATCGCCCTCACGTAGTCCGCCCGCACGGGCCTCCCGTGCACACCTGCACCAACGCACGACAGCGGTCTTCCGCACACCACCCGCAACACCTGCGAGGGAACGCCACCAGGGCGTACCCCACCCGAGGGCC
The DNA here is from genome assembly GCF_011250635.1 of Motilibacter deserti. GTDB lineage: Bacteria > Actinomycetota > Actinomycetes > Motilibacterales > Motilibacteraceae > Motilibacter_A > Motilibacter_A deserti. The sequence continues at coordinate 138 of NZ_JAANNP010000099.1, read as the reverse complement.
CGCCGGCAGGGCGCGCCCCACCTTCTGAAAGGGAAACGACATGAACACGATCGACCAGGCCACCGTGGACGCGGCGTTCGACCAGATGATCCTCGGTGTCGAGGAGCTCGAGTCGCTCGAGGCGCCGGGCTTCTGGGA
>NZ_JAANNP010000001.1:1090781-1103229 GCF_011250635.1 Motilibacter deserti | reverse complement strand
GCGGGCGGGCGCAGCTCGTCCGCGTGCGTTCGGCCGGTCAGCGCCGGGTCGTGGCGCGCGGCTGGTCCGCCGCGCAGCGGTTGGCGGCCCGCGCGGAGTCGCGGCTGCCGCGCAAGGACTGGCGCAGCGACGCGGCGACCGGCGACCTCGAGCTGGCGCTCGGCCCGGTGCTCGACTCCCTCGCGCCGGCGGCCGTGCTGGGCGTCGGCCCGGCGGGCGAGGCGCTGGCCACGCGGGCGGGAGAGCGGGCCGCCGCTGCCGGCCGGCCGCTCGTGGCGGCCGCGTACTCGGACCCGTTGCCCGCAGCCGTCGCGCGGCTCGCTGCCGGGCTGGTCCCGGTCGACGTGCCCGCCGATGCGGCGGAGGTGCCGCGCGCCAAGCGGCGGGAGCGGCCGTACCTCCTCATCGGGCCGGCCAACATGGCGGGCCAGGGCTGGGAGTGGGCGCGGGCCGCTGAGCGCGAGCTCGGGGTCGACGCCGAGGTGCTGACGATCACGCGGGGACACCTCGCCTTCGTCAGCGACACCCGGGTCAGCGCGCAGGACTTCGCGCGCAACCCTTCGTGGCAGCGCAGCTGGACCGCGCACGCCCTCGACACCGCCACGCACGCCCTCCTCGAGGCGGGCCGCCCCATCCTCGGGACGCTGCACGGGCGCGACTTCGCCGCCGACGTCGACGTGCTGCGCTCGGCGGGCGTGGCCGTCGGGCTGGTCTTCCACGGGTCGGAGATCCGCAACCCGCGCCGGCACGCCGAGCTCTACGCCGAGTCGCCGTTCCGTGACCCGCACGAGGAGCTGACCGCCCGCCTGCAGCGCCAGGTCGACGAGCTCGCGCCGAAGGTCGCCGCCTTCGACGGGCCGACGTTCTTCTCCACCCCGGACCTGCTCGACGACGTCCCCGGCGGGGTCTGGCTGCCGGTCGTCATCGACACGAAGGTCTGGCTCCCGCAGCCCGCGCCGTTGCAGCGGCCCGTCCCGGTCGTCGTGCACGCCCCGTCGAACAAGGCGCTCAAGGGCACGGCACGCATCGAGCCCGTGCTCGCGGAGCTCGAGGCCGAGGGACTGATCGCCTACCGCCGGCTCGAGGGCGTCCCGCCGGAGCAGATGCCGGCCGCGCTGGCCGACGCGGACATCGTGCTCGACCACTTCGTCATCGGGAACTACGGCGTTCTGACCTGCCAGGCCATGGCGAGCGGCCGGGTGAGCGTCTCGCACATCGCCGACCGCATACGCGACCGTGTCCCCGCGCCGATCCCGACGATCGAGGCGACGGCCGGCACGCTGGCCGACGTGATCCGCGGGATCTGCGCCGACCGGGACGCCGCGCGCGCCACGGCGGCGCAGGGGCCAGCGTTCGTGGCCGAGTTCCACGACGGGCGCTACTCGGCGCGCGCGCTCGCCCCGTTCCTCGGTATCGACTCCTAGCTCGCGCCGGCACGGCGGCTGCCCTGACCGGCGCGCGGCGGCACTGACCAGGCCTAGGCGTGACGGGCTCGTCTCAGCCCGCGGGCTCCGACGTCGAGCGCGAGACCGTCACCGCCAGCCCGCCGGTGGTCGCCTCCACGCTCACGGCCGTCAGGTCGGCCACGACGACATCGGCCGACCGCAGCGCGCCCGGCTCGTGGGACGTGGCGACGCCCAGCGTGCGCGCCCCGGCGGCGCGGCCCGCGGCGAGGCCGGCCGGCGCGTCCTCCACGACGAGGCAGCGGGAGACGTCGACGCCGAGCGCGGCGGCGGCCTTGAGGTAGCCCTCCGGGTCGGGCTTGCCGACGGAGACGTCCTCGGCGCCGACCAGGACCGCGGGGACCGGTAGCCCCGCGGCGGCGAGCCGCGCCCGCATCAGCCGCTGCGAGCCCGAGGTCACGGCGGCCCACCGGTCGGTCGGCAGCCGCGGGAGGAGCACCCGGGTCGCGGGCAGCGCCACGACGTCGTCGAGGTCGGCGAGCTCGAGCTCCTCGAGCTCGACCGTGGCGGCCGCGCGTTCCCCGACCGGGAGCAGGTCCGCGATCGTGTCCTCCGAGCGCCGGCCGTGGCAGACCCGCAGGATCTCCTCCGCGTCCAGCCCGCGCCGGCCGGCCCACGTCCGCCACGTCCGCTCCACGACGGGCGTGGAGTCGACGAGGGTGCCGTCGATGTCGAAGAGCAGCGCGTCGACCTCGAGCCTCATGGCAGGAGGCTAGGACGGCAGGAGGCCAGGACGGCGGGAGGCACGGCGGCGCCCCGCGAGGACCAGCAGGACCGCGACCGCGGCCAGCCCGGCCCCGGCGTACGCCACGGCCGGAGGAGCGGCACTCTCGAGCACGCGCCCGCCGAGCAGGCCGCCGCTGGCGATGCCGACGTTCCAGCTGCTGTTCACGACGCTGGGGGCGAGGTCGGGGCTGTCGGGCGTCGCCCGCAGCGCTGCCGTCTGCAGCAGCGTGGGCAGGGCGCCGAAGGCGACGCCCCACACGACGACCGCCGCTGTCGCCGTCCACGGCGAGGAGGCCGGGCCGCCGAGCGCGAGGAGGGCGGCGACGGCGAGCGCGAACGCCGCCGTCAGGCCGCTGTGCAGCCGCCGGTCCGCGAGCGCCGCTGCCGCGGCGAGCCCGACCAGGCTGCCGGCGCCGTAGCCGAGCAGCGCCGCGCCCAGGGCGGGCTCGGGGACGCCGGCGTGCAGCAGCAGCGGGCTGATGTAGGTGTAGGCGGTGTAGTGGCCGAGCGTGAACACCATGATCGTCAGGGCGACCGCCGCCAACGCCGGCCGCCGCAGGGCATCGCGGACCGGCGGGTGCGCCCCCGTCGCCGGCGCGGGCGCGGGGGGCAGCACGCGGGCGGCCGCGAGCGCGAGCACCAGCAGCCCGATGCCGGCCAGGGCGAAGGCCCAGCGCCAGCCGACAGCAGTGCCGAGGAACGTGCCGATCGGGACGCCGAAGCTGAACGCCAGCGCGTTGCCCGCGTTGACGTACGCGATCGCCCGCCCGGCCTGCTCCGGACGGACCGCGGTCACGGCGAGGGCGACGACGACCGAGAAGACGCCAGCGTGCGCCAGCCCCGCCAGCACCCGGGCCGCCAAGGCGACCCAGAACTCGGCCACCGCCGCGACCACGAGGTTGCTCAGCGCGTACGCGAGGAGCACGGCCCCGAGCGCCTTGCGCCGTGGCCACCGGACGAGAAGCGCGGTCAGCCTGATCGAGCCCACCACGACGACGACGGCGTACACCGACACCAGCAGCCCGAGCCGGGACTCGGAGACGCCGAGGCCCGGGCCCATGACCGACAGCAGGCCCACTGGAAGGATCTCGGTCGTGATCGCGGCGAAGACCACCGCGCCGAGCAGGGTGAGCACTCCGAACGGGAGCCGGGCGGGTGGCGCCGACGCGGGTGACGCAGGAGCCGGCGGAGCGGTGGGCGAGGGCACCCTCCCATTAAACTCGGCCTACGAGCTTTATGGGAGGCGGACGTGAGCAGGATCGGCGGGCGGGCGCTCGCCCTGCTGCAGGCGGTCCACGCCGACCCCGGGCTGACCCGGGCGGACGCGGCCCGCCGGCTCGGGTTCGGGACCGGAGCCGTCACCGAGCTCGTCGGCCGGCTGGTGGCCGACCGGCTGCTCGCGGAGGCCCCGGCACCGCCCAGCGGCTCCCGTGGCCGACCCACGCGGCACCTCGTCGCCCACCCGCACGGCCCCGTCGTCCTCGCCGCGTCCATCACGCACGAGTCGTGGCGGCTCGACGCGGTCGAGCTCGGCGGGGCCACTCTGGCGACCGTCGCCGAGCCGCACGCAGGGCGGGTCGACGAGGTCCTGCACGCGCTGAGCCGGGCGGTGGGGGAGCTGCGCTCACGCTTCCACGACCGCGTACGCGGCCTCGGCGTCGCCGCCCCCGGGACCGTCCTGCAGGGCAGGTACCTCGACGCCGCGATCCTCGACTGGCACGGCGTGGACCTGCACGAGGTGTGGCCGGAGGCCGAGGTGCTCGTCGTGGACAACGACACGACGCTCGCGGCCCTCGCCGAGGGACGTCGGGGCGCAGCGGTCGACGCCGCGCTCGCCGTGCACGTGCGCGTCGAGGCCGGGCTCGGCGGCGCGGTCCTCGAGGCGGGACGGGTGGTGCGCGGCGCCCGCGGCGTGGCTGGGGAGTTCGGCCACATGCCCTTCGGGGACCCGCAGCTGGCCTGCCCCTGCGGGGCGCGCGGCTGCTGGGGGATCGCGGTCGACGGCACGGCGCTGGCCCGGCTGCTGCACGCTCCACCTCCCGCGAACCCCATTACCTACGGCCAGCGCGTCCTGCGCCGGGCGCGCAGCGGAGACGCCGGGGCGCTCGACGCGGCGCAGGACGTCGCCGACACGCTCGGGCGCGGGATCGCCGGGCTGGTCAACGCGCTCGACCCTGACCTGGTGATCCTCGACGGCCTGGCGACGGACTTGCTGGAGGCCGCGCCCGAGGCGCTGCGGGCCGCCTACGTGGCGGGGCTCATGGCGTTTCGGCGGGACGCGCCGCCGCGGCTCGTGCCCGCCGAGCTGCGTGAGGCCGGGCCGCTGGTCGGGGCGGCCGAGCAGGTCTGGTCGGCGCTGTGGAGCCGGTTGTAGCAGCGCGTGCAGGTGCTCGTGTGCGGCATCCCTGCTGTCCTGGCCGTCCGGCATCCTGTCCGCATGCGCGCCTCGGTCGGGTCCTTCGAGCTCGTGGCGGCCCTGTTCGCCCTGGTCGGAGCGGTGTTCGCGGCCCTGGGGACTGCGATCCTGCTGTCCGGCCGTCGCCGGGCGAACGCCTGGATCCCGGTGCCGGGGACCGTGGTCGGCGCGACGTGGGACCGCAACAACGACTCGCGATATCTGCGTGTCGCCTACACCGGCCCGGACGGGGTTCCTCGCACGTTCGTCAACCGCTACGGCTCGACCATGCTGCGCGCCCCCCAAGGGCGGCAGGTCCGCGTGCTCGTGAACCCGGCCGAGCCCGACGACGCCGTCCTGGCCGGCGCGCGGCACGGGGGCGGATGCCTCGGCCTCGTCCTGGCCGTCCTCGGAAGCGGCTTCGCCCTCGCCGGGCTGCTCGGCCTCGTGGCTGCGCTGCGCTGAGCCCGAGCGCCGGCGAGGACAGGCGCCACTACAGGATTCGACTCCGACGGAGCCTGCCGACCGGGGTCAGGCCGCCTGGCCCAGCGCCGCGGCCAGCCGGCGCTGGCCCTCGGCCGGCTTGCTCTGCCGCTCGAGCACCCGGGCCAGCGCGAACTGCGCCCAGCCGTCGTCGGGGCGACGGCCCACGAGCGTGCGCAGCGCCGCCTCGGCCCGGCCCAGCTGGGCGGAGGCGAACAGGGCGCGCGCGTAGAGCTCCAGCGCGCCGACGTGCTCGGGCGCGGCGTCGACGACCGGCCCCAGCACGCGGGCCGCCTCGACGGGCCGGTTCATCGCGAGCAGCAGCTCGCCCTGGCGGAAGTCGGCGTAGAGGGTCTCGGGGGTCATGGCTGCTCCTTCCGCAGGCCGCGGGCGGCCTCGGCGGCCGCCCGGTGGCCCTGGAACAGCGGAAGCAGGCAATCGCTTCCCGCGGGCGTCGCTCGGCGTCAGGCGCAGGTGTCCGAGAGCGCGGTCCGCAGCTCGAGCGGGCTCGCGGAGGGCGACGGCTTCGCGTTCGCGGAGCCGACGCGTACGGCGCGGACGCCCTTCCAGTCGCTGCCCACGACGAGCTCGAGCGTGCCCCACAGCCCCTCGACCTGCTCGGACGTCGCGCCGAGGACCGACGTCGTGAGGGTGCGGCCGGACTCGTCCCACCGTGGGTCGTAGCGCACGACGGTCTGGGTCACGCCGGTCTCGTCGGCCAGCGCGACGTCCTCGACCTGGAAGCCGCGCTCGCGCAGCGCGTCGGCCGCGGTCTCGGCGTCGGCGAGCGAGCCGGTGCCGGAGAGGACCTTGACCTTGACGTCGGCCGGCGCGGTCTTGACCGACGGGGTGGGGGTCGTCGAGGGCTTCGGCGTGGGGGAGGGGGTCGACGTCCGCTTCACCTTCTGGCCGGGCAGCGGCTGGTCGGTGCGGACGGCCTCCCAGATGCCGTCCGCGGCCGAGGTCCAGATGAGCCGGTTGCGGTCGACCGGCCACTCGGCCGTGGGAACGGTCGTGAAGGCGATGTTGCCCAGGCCGATGTCCTGCACCTCGCGGGCGAGCTTGGCCAGCGACGTGATCGACATGTCGGTCGTCAGCGACTTGGTCGCGGCGTCGAGGAAGCTGTAGATCTTGTCCGGGCGGGCGAGGATGCCCTTCGACGTCGCCTTGCGGATCATCGCGGCGATGAACAGCTGCTGGCGGACGGTGCGCTGGGTGTCGGTGCCGTCCCCGATGCCGTAGCGCAGGCGGACGTAGTCCAGGGCCTTCTCGCCCTTGAGGTTGTGCGGGCCGGCGGCGAAGGAGATGTTGCCCGTCCGGTCGTTGATCGCCTCCGGGATGCAGACCCGGACGCCGCCGAGGGCGTCGACCATGGAGGTGAAGCCCTTGAAGTCGACGACGACGTAGTCCTCGATGCGCACGTCGGTGACGTGCTCGACCGTCTTCACGGTGCAGGCCGCGCCGCCGATCGTGAACGCCTCGTTGAACATGTGCAGCGCGCCGTCGGACTCGTACTGCGAGCCGTCCAGGGCCTTGCAGTCAGGGATCTCGACCATGGAGTCGCGCGGGATGCTGACGCCGTACGCGCTCTGCCGGTCGCCGGACAGGTGCAGCAGGATCGTGGTGTCCGAGCGCTGGTCCTCCTCGTCGCCGCCGACGAAGCTGTTGTCCCCAGCTCGGGTGTCCGAGCCCATGACGAGGATGTCGATCGGCTCGTGGTCCTCCTCGACGGCGGGCGCGTTGGTCGGCCGGTCGGTGCCGAGCGCCTTGTCGATGGACTGCTGGTTGATGTTGCCGTCGAGCCGGCGGTAGAGCAGCGCGGCCGCCGTGCCGACGCCCACGAAGGTGAGCGCCAAGGTCATCGTGAGCGCGACGAGCACCCGGTGCCAGACACGGGGGGCACGGGCGTGGCGCGCGCGGATGCGGGCGGAGCTGCGCATGGAGTCCTTCGGGTCTAGCCGGAGCCGACGGGGGCCCGGCGGGGCACGTAGGGGGCGTCGCGAGCATCAACGCCGCAGCGGGGCGGACCGTTTCCCAGGGTACCGGCGGAGCCCCTGCCCGGCCGGGACCTGTGGCATACCTCTCGTCCTGCCCGGGTTTGCCGGTCATGTCGGGCGGTCCTGGCTGCCGGCGGAGCGGGAACGAGCGCTCAGGGCGCCGGAGACGGCGACACGCCGCGCAGGTTCGCCGAAATCCGTGAGGGATGTGCAACGCTCCCCGGGGGAGACACGGCGGTACTCCTGTGACTAGAGTGACGACTGCCGACTCCTGGTGCATCCGCACGTGCTCATCCGAAGTGAGGGCCTCTCGCGCTCAAGACGGATGCAGCTCCTGCCGAGGAGCAGGGGACGGCGCCCGCGGATCGGTGCCGGTCACCGCCCGACGCGGCGTACGGCTCGTCCTCGCACAGATGAGGAGGCGTCGGCGCCCGGTCGAGGTTGGTCGTCCGGCGGCGCTCCGTACGTGGACGACCGTCGCCGGTCCTGCCGGCCGGCGTCGATCGGCCGGCCGCTCTGCCCGCCCCGCAGCAAGGAACGCACGTGCGCCCGACTTCTGCTCTGCTCGCCGTCGGCATCGTTCCGGCGGCGTTCGCCTTGCCTGTCGTCACCCCGCCCGCGCCGAGCGCGCACGCGGTCAAGCCGCAGGTCTCCGAGCTCGCCCTGTCCGGCGTGGACGCCAAGGCCGCCGCGGCTCTGGGCGGCGTCAGCCGGCTCTCGGTCGGCGGGGTGAAGCCCGCCGTCCTCACGCCGCCGGTGAGCACCGCGCGCTTCGACCTCGTCGCCATCAGCTGGGACAAGGGCAGCGAGGCCGCCGGCACCGCCATCAAGGTCCGCGTCCGCGAGCACGGCACGTGGACCTCCTGGGAGCCGCTGGAGCAGGGCGACGACGGCCCGGACGCCGGCACGTCGGACGCGGCGACGCAGACGCGGGCGGCGACGGCGATGCTGCTCGTCGACGGCGCCGACGGCGTGCAGGTGCGCGTCGACGCCGTGGGCGGCAAGGCGCCGAAGGACGTCAAGGCGCAGCTGATCGACGGTGGCCGGTCGAAGGCGGACGGCCGCCTGCCCGTGCGGCCGGCCTCGGTCGCGCACGCGGACGTCGCGGTCCCGCCGATCGTCACGCGTGCCCAGTGGGGTGCCGACGAGAGCCTGCGTGGCCGTACCCCGAACTACACGGGCACGCCCAAGATCGGCTTCGTCCACCACACGGCCTCGACGAACAACTACACGCCGGAGACCGCGGCCGCCCAGGTGCGGGCGATCTACGCGTACCACACCAAGGTCAACAAGTGGTCCGACGTGGGCTACAACTTCCTGGTCGACAAGTTCGGCACGATCTACGAGGGCCGCGCCGGTGGCATCGACCGCGCCGTCCTCGGCGCCCACACCGGGGGCTTCAACTCCGACAGCTTCGGCGTCTCCGCGCTCGGCAACTACGACACCGTCGACGCCCCCGCGGTGATGACGGAGTCGATCGCCCAGGTGCTCGCGTGGAAGCTGTCCAACGCCTACCGCGACCCGAACGCCTCCGTGACCGTCACCAGCGCCGGCGGCGGCACCTCGCGCTACAAGTCGGGTGCGAAGGCGACCGTCCCCGTGGTCGCCGGCCACCGCGACGTCGGCGCCACCGCGTGCCCGGGCCGCTACCTCTACGACGACCTGCCGGCGATCCGCGCCCGCGTCGCCGAGCTCATGGGGCCCTCGATCTTCGACCCCCTGACCTCGCCGACGGCCGTGACCGCGGTCGCCTCCGGCACCGCCGCGGACGGCACCACGCTGTTCACCGCACCCGCCGGCAACGTGACCGTCAGCGCCCGGACCTCCGAGCCGCAGCTGTGGAAGATGTCCGTCACCAACGCGGCCGGCACGGTCGTGCGCGGGCAGAGCGGGCACACGACGTACGACCTGCCGAACATCACGGCGACCTGGGACCGCACGGTCGGCGGCAGGCCGGCCCCCGCGGGCGCCTACACGGTGACCGTGAGCGGCACGACCGAGGGCGGCGTGCCCGTCAAGTCCTACGTCTCGACGTTCACCGTCAAGGCCTCGGCGCAGGCGCCCGTGGTCGCGCCCCCGGTCCCGGCGCCCAAGGAGCCGCCGATCATGGCCAAGGTCTACACCGACGCCGGCGACACGACCTACAACGGCCGCAAGTTCTCCACGTCCTGCCAGGACTTCGGCGCGCTGCACCGCTGCTCGACCTACGTCACCGCGACGTACTACGTCCAGGGCAAGGGCAGGGTCCTCAAGAAGTACGGCAAGGTCTTCTCCGGCTGGGGCTACACCTCCCCGGCGACGGCGAACTGGGACACCAGCCCGTACGCGACCCCGGGCGAGAAGGTCATCAGCGGCAAGCGCTGGAAGGTCACCTGCACCGCCGACAGCGGCCCCCGCCGCTGCCGCAGCGACGTGCTCACCAAGGTGCTCACCCCGGTCAAGGGCAAGGGCGGCAAGGTGACCTACAAGGCCGTCGAGGTCTGGAAGCTCAACCGCTACGTCCGGCTGACGGTGGTCCGGTGACCCGGCTCGTGCGCGGGCTCGCGGGCCTCGCGGCCGTCGGCCTCGCCGCCTCGCTCGCGCCCGCGACGGCCGCACCCGCCATGGCGGCGGCGCGCGCCGACCTGCCGGTGGCCAGCACGGTCACCGTCACCGGGGCCGGCTTCGGCCACGGCGTCGGGATGAGCCAGTACGGCGCGTACGGCCAGGCCCAGGAGGGCCGCAAGGCAGAGCAGATCCTGCCGCACTACTTCAGCGGCACCACGGTGTCCGCGGCGCCCGACGCCCGCCCGATCCGGGTCAACCTCGCGCACGGGGTGAGCAGCCTGGCGCTGTCCAGCGAGGCGCTCGAGAGCGGTGGGGGCGCCTGGCAGCTCACGGTCGACGCGACGTCGGTCATCCTCGGCAGCGGTGACCGCGCCACCGTCACCTCCAGCGACGCGACCGTCGTGGTGGCCGTCACGCGGGGCGACGGCACGGCCGAGCAGTACGCCGGGGCGAGGGTCGGCGTCGAGTGGTCCGGCGGTGCCGGCGCGCTCGCGGGCGGCCCGGCCACGATCGTCAAGGTCGGATCGGACCAGCTGCGCCGCGGCACGGTCGAGATCCTCCCATCGGCCGCGTACGGCGGGTCGAAGGGGCGGCTCGAGGCCGTCGCGGTGCTGAGCCTGCACGCGGAGTACCTCTACGGCCTGGCCGAGGTCCCCTCGTCGTGGCCGACCGAGGCGCTGCGTGCCCAGGCGATCGCCGCCCGGTCGTACGCCCTCGGGATCGTCCTCGCCAAGCCCGCCGGCACGCGCGGCTGCGGGAACTGCAACGTCTACGACACCGACGCCAGCCAGGTCTACACCGGGTGGAAGAAGGAGGGCGAGCGCTCCGGCTCCACCGTGTGGGGCGACCGCTGGCGCTCCGCGGTCGACGCGACGACGGCGGGCGCCGACTCGGGGCTCGTCGTCAAGGACGCGTCCGGCAACCCGATCCGGACCTACTACTTCTCCTCCAGCGGTGGCCGCACCCGCAACAGCGAGTGGGTCTGGACGTCTGCGCTGAGCTACGCGAAGTCCGTCGACGACCGCTGGAGCACCGGCTCCTACAACCCGAACCGCTCCTGGACCGTGAACTTCGCTGCGTCGAAGGTGGCTTCAGCGTTCGGCGTTTCCGGAATCGCAGCTCTCGCCGTCACGGCGAAGGACGGCTCGGACGCCGCGACCACGGTCACCGCCACCGACGCCACCGGCGCGACCAAGCAGCTCGACGGGGAGACGTTCCGCACCCGGCTCGGCCTCAAGTCCGCGTGGGTCCGGTCGATCAGCCTCGACGTGCCTGCCGTCGTCACCCCGCCGCCCGCCGCGCCGCCCGCGGTCGACCCGCCGTCCCTGTCGATCGTCTACCGCCAGGCCGGCGAGCGGGTGCACAACGGCCGGCAGTGGCGCACGACCTGCATCGACTACGGCCAGACCCATCGGTGCACCGCCTACGCCGTGGCGACGTTCTACGTCCGCGACAAGGGTGCGAAGGGCGGCTACGCCCGCCGCGTCGACTTCAAGCCGATGGCCACCGCCTACGACACGCCGGCGACGGCAGCGTGGGGCCGCAGCCCGTACGGCAAGGACGGGACGTGGAAGGACGCCAAGGGCCTCACCTGGAAGACCACCTGCACGCCCGACGCCGGTCCGCGCCAGTGCACGGTGTCGGTCAACAAGAAGCTGATCTCGCGGGTCAAGGTCAAGGGCGGCTACAGGTACGTCGCCAAGCCGACGTGGGTCGTGCAGCGCTACGTCCGCCTGACGGTGCCGCGATGAGCGCCCCCGCCCGCGGCGCGGCCGCCGTCGCGATCGCGCTCGCCGTCGTCGCCGCGCCCGCGGCCGTGTCGGCAGCTGCGACGGTCAAGGCCACGCCGACGCCCACGCCGGCTGCGACACCGGCCCCGACGGCCACTCCGACTCCGTGGCCCACGCCGACCGTGCCGCTGCCGCCGGCGCCGGCGACCCCGCAGTTCCCGGAGTGGATCGACGACCTCTCGGGCTACGAGGAGCAGAAGACCTGCGTCAAGACCGCCCAGCCCGGGACGGTCGGCCTGCAGGAGCTGCTCGCCGCGACGTACCCGAGCATCTCCGGGTTCGGCATCACGCGCGCCTGCAGCAAAGCGATCAGCGAGCACCACGAGGGCCGCGCCCTCGACGTGATGCTGGACGCGAGCGACCCGGAGGAGAGCGCGACCGCCCAGTCGATCGTCAACTGGCTCACCGCGCCCGACGCCCACGGCAACCAGGCGGCCGTGGCGCGCCGGCTCGGCGTCATGTACATCATCTGGGACAAGAAGATGTGGCGGTCCTACCGCCCGGACGCCGGCTGGCTGCCCTACAACGGCGCCGAGGCGCACTCGGACCACATCCACGTCAGCCTGTCCTGGGCCGGCGCGCTCAAGCGCACCACCTGGTGGTCGCTCGACCCCATGACGACGCCCGGCATCCACCTGCTCGACGGCACGTGGTGGGACGTGACGTGCACCTACGGCACGCCTCCCGCGGCCACCTGCGACGCCAAGGTCAAGAACACCCGGGTCGTCTACAACGCCGCGAAGAAGCGCTACGAGACGGTGACGGGCTGGACCCGCGACCGGACGACCTTCCTCGACGTCACCTCGCCCACGTGGGACGCGAACGGCATCACGCACACCGGCGAGTTCACATCGACCGCCGGCCGGGCCTACAAGATCTCCTGTGACGCCGAGGCCCCGGCCCCGCGGACCTGCCAGGTCTTCATCAAGTCCACCGTGGTGGTGCAGACCTCGGCCAAGCCGACCTACCGGCGGCAGGCCGACTGGGTGCTCACGTCGGTCGTGAAGCTCACGGCCCCGCAGGCGCCGGCCAAGCTGAAGGCCACCC
>NZ_JAANNP010000001.1:590932-1090770 GCF_011250635.1 Motilibacter deserti | reverse complement strand
CGAAGGCGACGAAGCCCGCCGCGACGCCGAAGGCGACGAAGACCGCCAAGCGCTGAAGGGCTCGCGCCACGCGCAGGTGAGGCGGGGCCCACAGCGGGTCGGGGAGAGCGCCCGCCGCTGCCCGCGCCGCGTCGTCGTCAGGCAGGTCGACCAGGGCCGCTCCGTCCACGGCTCACGGCAGTGCGGGCGGCTCCGGCTCCGACCGGCTCTCGTCCGTCGCCGGCATGCAGCCGGGACGGGCGCGCACCGGGCCGACCCGGACGTCGACGAACGGCGAGTAGTAGCCGAAGTCGACGACGGCAGAGACGATATGCGAATTGTGCTGCATGGAATTGCTCCTCACGAGTTCTGGTGGGGTGCTCAGGCCGCGGACACGGCCAGATGGAGGGCGAGGGCCATCGTGGTGGCGGCCCCGGCGTAGCCCGCCCGGCGGCGAGCGGTGGCCGACAGCCGGCGCCCGATGGCGTTCCCGCCGAGCGCCAGCGCGCTGTGCCAGGACGCGGACACGAGGCCGCAGCCGAGGGCGAAGCACGCCGCCGTCAGCGCTGAGGTGCTGCCCAGCGTGGACGCGGCGGTGGCCAGGGTGAGGGCGGTCAGCGGGTCGGCCGCGGTGACGGCCACGAACCGCAGGGACGCCCGCAGGCCGCTGCCGGGCCCGGTCACGCCGGTCGGCGTTGCGGCGCGCGCGCTGATCACGGAGTACGCCGCGAGGGCGAGGAGCACGGCGGCGGACACTCCGTGGATGTGCCGCTCCCACGGCTGCAGCGTCGCGGTGACGGACGCCCCGGCTGCGCCGGCCGCGAGCGCGAAGGAGAAGTCGGTCGCGGCCACGCCCCCGGCTGCGGCGGCGGCCACCCGACGCGACGAGCGCATGCCGGTGTCGATCAGCATCGAGCTGAGCGCTCCGAAGGGCACCGAGAGCGCCAGGCCCGCGAGCGCGCCGGTCACCGCGGCCTGGGCCAGGTGCAGGACGTTAGTCATATGGGTCCTCGGCGGGTGGGCAGGCGGTGCCTGCGGGCAGCGGCGCCGGGACAGCGGCGCCTAACGGCGTTAGGAACCTAACGCCGTTAGGCGGGGTGGGTCAAGAGGCTATCTGGCGGCACTGGCGGCGACGGCCTCCACCAGGCGGGCGAGGCCGAGCTCGAAGCCTTCCTCGTCGATGCAGTCGCGGTCGCACGCCTGCAGTGCGGTCGCGAGCGAGGGGTAGGCCTCGCGGTAGTCCGCGGGCTCGCCGAACCCGCCGATGAACGTCTCGACGGCCGAGCCGAGCACGAGGTAGTCCAGGACGGCGGTGAAGCGCATCGCCTCGCCGGCCGGCACGCCGTGGTGCAGCAGGGTCCGCAGGATCGCGTCGTAGACCCGCAGGGCGGAGTCGGTCCCGATCGGCCGGTGCGCGATGAGCGCCGTCGCGTGCGGGTGGCGGACGTAGGCCGCGCGGTAGGAGCGGGCGCACTCGGTCAGGGCCGTGCGCAGGTCGTCGCCCTCGAGCGCGTCGAGGTCGATCTCGGAGTTGATCTGCTCGTGCACCGCGTCGAGGATCTCGTCCTGGTTCGCGACGTGGCTGTAGAGCGAGGGTGCGCGCACGCCCAGTCGGTCCGCGAGCGCGCGCATCGTCCAGCCCGCCGACCCCTGCTCGTCGAGCAGGTCGAGCGCGGCGCGGGCGATCGAGGCGCGGGTCAGGGGCGCGGTGGGGGTGCGTGGCATGCCGGTCTCCTTGCGCAATGGGTCTTGCGCCCGCTTCCTAACAGCGTTAGGTTCCACGGTGCTTCCTAACGATGTTAGGTCACGTGGGAGGCACTTCCCATCCGCCCTGAGGAGGCTCCACCATGTCGATGTTGACCACCTATGACGCCACCACGAGCGACGACGCCGCGCGCCTGCGCCTGCTCGGCTACGAGCAGCAGCTCCGCCGCAGCCTGGGCATGCGCGGCAACCTCGCGATCGGCTTCGCGACGATCTCGCCTGTCGTCGGGCTCTACGGCGTCGCCTTCGTCGGGCTCGCCGTCGCAGGCGGCCTCTGGGTGTGGGCGCTGCCCGTCGCCCTCGCCGGCCAGGCCTGCCTCGTCTCGGTCTACGCCGAGCTCGCCGCGCGCTTCCCGGTGGCGGGCGGCGCCTATCAATGGACCAGACGCGTCCTGCCCAGCGCGAGGTACGCGTGGATGACGGGATGGCTGTCGTTGTGCGCCTTCCTCGCGGCCAACACGACGATCGCCTACTTGGCGGCGCCATGGGTGTGGGCGGTGCTCGGCGGCACCCCGGGCCCGGCCCTGCACGTCGCGACCGCGGCGGCGTTTCTCGTCGCCTGCTCGGTCGCCAACACGTACGGCATCGAGCCCTTGCGCCGGCTGGTCTCCCTCGGCATCGCGGCCGAGATCGTGGCCTCGGTCGTCGTCGGGCTGGTTCTCCTGCTGGCCTTCCGGGAGCAGGGCTTCTCGGTCCTGACGGACTCGTTCGGCACCGAGGCGGCGTTCGGCGGCTCGTCGATCGCGGCGGGGCTCGCCGTGCTCGCGGTCGCGGGCTGGGCGTTCCTCGGCATGGACGCCTGTGTCGCTTCGAGCGAGGAGACGCGCGACGCCGCCCGGCACGTCCCGCGCGCCGTGTGGGCGGCGCTGCTCTCGGTCGGCGCGATCGTCGTGCTGGACGCTGTCGCCGTCACGCTCGCCCATCCCGACCCCGCGCTCGTCCCGGCCGGCGCCGACGTGGACCCGGTGACCACGGCGGTGACCCAGGGCTTCGGCGGCTGGGCGACCAAGCCGTTCGCGGTGCTCGTGCTCGTCGCCTTCCTCGCCTGCGGGTTGGCGGCGCAGGGGGCGACGGCGCGCATGATGTGGTCGATGTCGCGCGACGAGGTGCTCCCGGGGTCGCGCGCCCTGCAGCGGCTCAACCGCCACCAGGCGCCGGTCGGGGCGATCGCGGGCGTGACGCTGGTCGGAGGCGCGGGGCTGCTGCTCGGCCTGGACTCCACAGCGATGGGCAGCCTGCTCGCGTTCGGCACCGCCGTCGCGTACCTCGTCTTCCTGCTGATCGCCGTCGCCGCGCTGCTCGGCCGGCTCGCCGGCACCTGGGCGCCGGCCGGGGGCGCTCGCCGGGCGCGGCGCGGGCTGGTGCTCAACGTCGCCGCCGTGGCCTGGCTGGGGTTCGAGTTCGTCAACGTCGCGTGGCCGCGGGCGCAGCTCGCCCCGCCCGGGGCGCCGTGGTACCAGGTCTGGGCCGCGGTCCTCGTGACCGTCCTGGCGCTCGCCGCGGGGACGTTCTACCTCCTGGTGGCCCGGCCGCACCGCCGTGTCGCCTGCGCCGCCTCCTTCACCAGCGGTGTGCGATGAGCGCGGTCATGGAGGCTGACCTGGTCGTGCTCGGCGCGCGGGTGCACACCCTCGTCCCGGGTGCCGCCCCGGCCACCGCTCTCGCCGTCAGCGCCGGCCGCATCGTCGCGGTGGGGGACGAGCGCGACGTGAAGACCACGATCGGCAGCCGCACCCGGGTGCTCGAGACGCCGGGACAGGTCGTCGTGCCCGGCCTGGTCGATGCCCACGTGCACCTGGGCATCGGGCTGGAGCAGGAGCGCGGCCTCGACCTGTCCGCGGTGTCCGGCCAGGAGGGGCTCGCATCGGCCCTCGCGGCCGGCGCTGCGGCCTCCGGCCCGGATGAGTGGGTGCTCGCGTACGGGCTGGACTACGGCGCGGTGGACGACCTGGCCGCCGCCGCCCGCGCCGTCGACACGGCGGTCGCAGGGCGCCCCGCCTGGGTCTGGCTGGCCGACCTGCACACCGTCCTGCTCAGCTCGGCCGCCGTACGGCTCGCCGGGCTCACCGGGGCCGAGCGCTTCGCCGACCGGTCGACGGTGGCGGTCGACGGTGCGGGGGTGGTGCGGGAGATGTCGGCCGTCGCGCTGGCCTCGCGCGCCCTGCCGGCCGTGGCCGTGCCGGAGCTGGCCCGCCGCCTGGAGGCGCTGCTGCGGGCGAAGGCGGCCACCGGGCTCACCGGCGTGCACGTGCTCGACTCGTGGGGGGCGACGCACGAGGCGCTCGCCCTGCTCGACGCCGAGGACAAGCTGCCGCTGCGGGTCGTGACCGCGCCGTGGTGCACCGCAGGCACGGCCGGCGAGACGGTCGCGCTCGCCGCGGCGCGCGCCGCCGTCCCCGGCCGGCGCTATCGCGTCGCCGCGGTGAAGGCGTTCCTCGACGGGGTCGTCGACGCGGGCACCGCCTGGCTCGACGAGCCCGACGCCTGCGGCGAGTGCCGCGAGCCGCAGTGGCTGGACCCCCGCGACTACCGGGAGGCCGTCGTCGCAGCCGCCCGTGCCGGGCTCCCCACCTGGACCCACGCGATCGGGGACGCGGCCGTGACGTACGCGCTCGACACCTACGCGCTCGCGCCGCGGCCCCGGGCGGCGCGGCACCGGGTCGAGCACCTCGAGGTCCTCGCGGACGCCGACGTCGAGCGCTTCCGGGCGCTCGACGTCGTCGGGTCGGTGCAGCCCGCGCACATGGACTGGTCGGACCCCGGGCTGTCCGACACCTGGTCCGTCCGGGTCGGCCCGGCCCGCGTACGCCGGGCCTGGCGGCTGGGCGACCTGCTCGCCGCCGGGGCCCCACTGGCCCTCGGGTCGGACTGGCCGATCAGCAGCAGCGACCCGCGGCGCACCCTCGCGAGCGCGGCGCTGCGCGCCCCGATCGGGTCGGGACGGGGGACGTACGGCGACGCCGCGCAGGCGCTGACCCCGGCCCAGGCGCTGGCCGCGATGACCCGCGCCCCGGCGTACGCGCTGCGCGAGGAGGCCGTCTCCGGCCGCGTCGCCGTCGGAATGCGCGCCGACCTCACGGTGCTTGGCGCCGACCCGCTGGCCTGCGCGCCGGACGAGCTGCCCGACGTGCCCGTGCTGGCGACGGTCGTCGCGGGGCAGGTCGTGCACGCCGCCTGAGCGGGGTCGGGCCGGGACGAAGGACCCCCTGCCGCGGCTCGGCCTCCAGCTCCTCGGGCCCTTGACGTCGGCAGCCGCGCGAGGCCGCCTCACACCACGAGGGCGACCTGCTCCACCTCGCGCCGGTGCTCGAGCCGGTCCCGGTCGAGGTTGCGGCAGAGCACGAGCGACCCGCCGACCGCGAGCGGGGCGAGCAGGACGTCGGCGATCGCGGCGGCGTCGTCGAGGGCGCGGTCGGTCAGCAGGCGTACGCCCCGGCCGGCCCCGAGCCGCTGCGCCGCGTCGCGCCCGGCGGCGGCGAGATCGGTGGCCGTCAACGTGGCGCCTCCAGCGATCAGGGCCGGCGCGTCCGCCGCCAGCCAGCTGACGGCGAGGAACCGGTCACCCTGCGGCGGCACGTCGGCGTCCCCGTCGACGACCCCGGCGGGCAGGGCCGGGCCGGGGGTCGTCGCCGCGAGCAGCGCCGGGCGGAGCCCGAGGGCTACGACCTCCCCGGCCCCGGCTGCCGTCGCCGCGTCCAGCGTGTCCCGGCCCGTGACGACCACGTCGGCCGCCGGGACCGGGTCGCCGGGGCGTACCGGATGCACCACGAGCCCGACCGACCAGGCGGCCAGCAGCCATACCGGGGCCTGCCAGTGGGCGGGCAGCACGAGCGCGAGCGTCTGCCCGGGCTCGGCCGCCAGCTCGTCCTGCAGCAGGTTCGCGGTCTTGGCGACCCAGTTGTCGAAGGTCAGGACCGAGAGCTCGACCCGCTCGCCGGTCGCGTCGTCGTAGAACGTGACGAACGGGCGGGCCGGGTCCGCGGTCAGCGCGTCGCGGAGCAGGCCGGTGGGGGTGTCAGGGGAGGCCACGTGCCGCAGCGTAGGCCTCTCCCCAGCCGCACGTTGTACCGTCGCGCGGGTGACGGAGCGCCCACCCCTGCTCGAGCGCCCGCCGCAGCAGGAGCGCGCCGCGCGGGCCCCGGGCCGGAGGCTGCGCGGCCCGCACGCCGTGGCGGTGCCGGCCGTCGCGCTCGCGCTGGCCGCGGTGCACGCCACGCTCGGCCTGCTCGCCTACCGCAACTTCCGGGTCGGCTCCTGGGACCTGCTGCTCTTCGACGAGACGGTCCGGGGGTACGCCGGGTGGGGCGCCCCGGTGCAGCCGGCCCTGGGCGTCCACCTCGACGTCGGGCCCGACCTGATCGCGCTCGGCGACCACTTCTCGCCGATCCTCGTGCTGCTCGCGCCGCTCTACTGGGTCTGGGACGACCCGCGCATGCTGATCCTGGCCCAGGCGGGGCTCATCGCCGTCTCGATCTGCGTCGCGTGGGTCATCGCCCGCCGCGTGCTCGGCCCGGGGATCGCGTACGCCGTGGCCGTCGCGACCGGGCTGGCGTGGCCGCTGCAGGAAGCATCCGTAGTCGGCTTCCATGAAGTGGTCTTTGCTGTTCCGCTGATCTTGCTTGCGTGCGAGCGGCTGCAGGCGAGGCGGCCCGGGCAGGCGGCGGCGTGGGCGGCCTCGCTCATGCTGGTCAAGGAGGACATGGGCTTCGTCACGGTCATGTTCGGCGTGCTGCTCGCGCTGCGCGGGTGGCGCAAGCTGGGCGTGTGGCTGGCGGTCGCCGGCCTCGCCGGGGCGTACCTCTCGACGTCCGTGATCGTGCCGGCGTTCTACGGCCACGGCTCGCCGGACGGCGACTACTACGAGGCGTTCTTCGCGGCGCTGCCGAACCCGGTCGACACGTTCGAGGTCGTCTTCTCGCCCGTGCAGAAGGAGCAGACGGTCCTCTGGCTGCTCGCGCCGTTCGCGTTCCTGCCGCTGGCATCGCCGGTCGTGCTGCTGACGCTGCCGCAGCTGGGGGAGCGGGCGATCTCGTCCAACCCGAACCACTGGGGCCTCGAGCAGCACTACAACGCGGTCCTGTTGCCGGTGCTCGTCGTCGCGGCCGTGGAGGCGGCCCGCCGGCTGCCCCGTCGTTGGCGACAGGCGTTCGCCGCGTACGCCGTGCTGGCCGCCGTCGTGCTGTGCGCGAAGTTCCCCTTCGCCGACCTGGCCGACCGGGAGACCTGGCGGCTCGACGCCCACGAGCAAGCCGCCGCCCAGGCCGTCGCGCTGGTCCCCGCCGGCGTCACGGTCGAGGCGGACAACGAGATCGGCCCGCACCTGGCCGACCGCGGCACCGTGCTGCTGCTGGACAAGACCCCGCGGGACGCGCCCTGGGTCGTGGTGGACGTCGCGCGCTCGTCGTTCCCCATCGACTCGCTCGCCGTGCAGCGCGACCGGGTGCGGCTGCTGCAGGCGAGCGGCTACGAGCTCGTGCTCGACAACGGCAGCTACGCGGTGCTGCGGCGCCCGTGAGCCTTCCGAGCAGCGTCGCCGGCCCGCCCGGCGTGTCCCGCCCCGCGCCTGCCGCACCGCCCCGCCCGGCGGGGAGCGCCCGGGCCGGCCGGCTGCTGGGCGCGCTGTCCGCCGCGCCCGCCGCAGGCGTGGTCGGCGCGCTGGCCGTGGCGTGGCCGCTCCTTGCCCTCGGCGCGTTCGTCCCGCTCACCGTCGCCCTGGTCGCCCTGCCCTGCGGGTTGCTCGCCGCCGCCGTCGCCGCGCGGGTCGGCGCGCGCAACGCGCCGCCGGTCGCCTGGTGGTCCGTGGTCGTCGTCCTGCTGGTCGCGGTCGGGGCCGGCGTGCTCGCCGCCGCGTACTCCTCCGAGCACCTCGTGCTGCGCCGCGACCCCGGCGCCTACGCGCTCACCGGGCTGTGGGTCGCCGAGCACGGGACGCGCGACATCCCGGTCGACTGGGCGGCGTTCGGCGGGCCGGACCCCGCGCTCGTCGCGGAGAGCCCTGCCTACTACGCGGCGGGCGACTCGCTCGTGCCGCAGTTCCTCTCCGGCCAGCACATGGTCGTCGCGGTCGGGGACTGGATCGGCGGCACGCGCGGCGCCCTCGTCGCGCCAGCCGTGCTCTGCGGCCTCGCGCTGCTCGCGCTCGGCGGGCTCACCGCCCGGCTGCTGGGCGGCCCTGCCGCGGCCCTGGCGAGCGCGGCGCTCGCCCTGGCTTACCCCGTGCAGCACGTCGCCCGGTCCACCTACAGCGAGCCGCTGGCCCAGCTCGTCCTGCTCGGCGGTCTCGCCCTGCTGGTCGACGTGGTGACGTCCCGCGAGCGGGGGAGCCGTTGGCACGTAGGCGCCGCGCTGCTGGCCGGCGGCGTCCTCGGCGCGGCGACGCTCGTCCGCGTCGAGGCGCTGCGCGAGGCGGCCCTGCTCATCCCGGTCTGCGCCGTGCTGGCGGCCCGTCGCCGGCCCGAGGGCGGGGCGCTCGCGGTCGGGCTCGCCGTCGGGGTGCTCCTCGGCGCGTTGGACATGGCGGTCCTCGCCGAGCCGTACGTCGGGGAGATCCGGGGCTCGGTCCTGCCGCTCGCGGTGGGCAGCGTGCTGCTCGCCGTCGTCGCCGCGACGCTCGTCGGGCTCGCCCGCGGCGGGCAGCTACAACTGCTCGCGGATTGGCTGCTCGGCCTGACGGGGACGGCCCGGCTCGCCGCCCGCGGCCCGGCGCTGAGCGTCGCCGCGGTGCTCGTCGTCGCGCTCGCGCTGGCCGTGCGGCCGGTCTTCGACTGGGGGCGGCAGGACCCGGCCAGCCCGGGCGGGCGCGCCGTCAGCGGTATGCAGCGGGCGGAGGGGCTCTTCCCGGACGGCAGCCGTACCTACGCCGAGCGGACACCGGAGTGGGTCGCCTGGTGGATGGGGTGGCCCGCGCTCCTGCTCGCCGTGGCCGGGGCGGCCTGGCTCGCGCATGCCGCCTGGGGCCGACGCGGCAAGCGGGCGTACGCGGGGGCGGGGCCGGTGCTGTGGGTGCTGCTCGCGTCCAGCCTGCTCGTGCTCGTGCGCCCGGGCATCACTCCGGACCACCCGTGGGCGGACCGGCGGCTGGTCCCCGGCGTGCTGCCGGCGGTCGCGCTCTGCGCCACCGCCGGAGTCGTCGCGGCCGCCCGCTGGGCCCGCGGGCGCTCGCCCGGGGTGGGTGGGCGTACGGCCGCGGTCCTGGTCGCCGCCGTCGGGGCGCTCGCGCTGCTGGTGCCGCCGGCGCTGGCGTCCCGCCCGCTGCTCGACGAGCGGACCGAGGTGGGGGAGGCGGCGGCCGTGCGGGAGGTGTGCCGCCAGTTCCGGTCCAACGAGGTGGCGCTGCTGCTCGACCTGCGCGCCCGGCGCGAGTGGTCCCAGCCGCTGCGCGGGGTCTGCGGCGTACCCACTGTCGGGGTGCTCGACCGCACCCAGCTCGCCCGGATCGTCGCGAAGGTCCGCGGCGCGGGCAACGACGCCGTCCTCGTCGCGGCGGACCATCCGCGCCGGATCTCGGCGGTGGGGGTCGAGCCGGTGGAGGTGGTGCGGCTGCGCCCCCGGGAGGACGACCGCAAGCTGCTCACGCGGCCCGAGGAGACGGTCCCGCTCGTGGTGCGGCTCTGGCTCGGCCGCACGGTCTGACGACGTGGCGCGGCGAGGGCGGGCGGGTGCAGCAGGTAGCCTCCTCGACAGTCATGACCAGCGCCCCCGCCTCCACGCCGCAGACCGCTGACGCCGTCCACGTCACGGTCGTCCTGCCCTGCTACAACGAGCAGGACCACGTGCTGCTCGAGATCGAGCGCATCACCAAGGCGCTCGAGGCCAGTGGCTACGCCTACGAGCTGCTCGTCATCGACGACGCCTCGACCGACGGCACGCTGCGCGTCCTGCAGGAGGCGCTGCTGCAGCACCCCCACATGCGGCTGCTGCCCTTCCGTCGCAACGGTGGCTCGGGCACGGCGCGGCGCATCGGGACGCAGCAGGCGCGCGGCGAGATCGTCGTGTGGACCGACGCGGACATGACCTATCCGAACGAGCGGATACCCGAGCTCGTACGCATGCTCGACGAGGACCCGACCGTCGACCAGGTCGTCGGCGCGCGTACCTCGGAGCAGGGGTCGCACCGCATGCTCCGGGTGCCGGCCAAGTGGTTCATCCGCAAGCTCGCCGAGGTGCTGAGCAACTCCAAGATCCCGGACCTCAACTCGGGGCTGCGGGCCTTCCGGCGCACGGTGGCGCTGCCCTACATGCGGCTTCTCCCGCCCGGGTTCTCCTGCGTCACCACGATCACGCTCGCGTTCCTGTCGAACCAGCACGACGTGCGCTACGTGCCGATCGACTACGCCAAGCGGGCCGGCACCTCGAAGTTCAAGTTCGTCCGCGACGCCTACCGCTACATCCTGCAGGTGCTGCGGATGGTCATGTACTTCAACCCGCTCAAGGTGCTCATGCCGGTCGCGCTCACGCTGCTGACCGTCGGCGTGGGCAAGGGCATCTACGACCTCATCGCCCACCCGGTCCGGTTCGCCAGCAACACGGTGCTGATCTTCGTGACCGGCGTGCTCATCGCGGTGCTCGGGCTGCTGGCCGACCTGATCGTGCGCTCGCGCGACGACTACTGACGCGTCCGCGGTCTCATGGCCGGGCCGTCGACCGCGGCTTCGGCGCAGCCGACAGCAGCTCGGGCGCAGCTCAGCCGGGGATGCCGGCAAGAGCCTCGCGCACCCAGGCCGTCGCGCTGGTCCGGCCGCGGATGAGCTGGGCGTCCCTCGGCAGCGCGGGCGGCGGTGCGGGGACGGCGTAGGCGCCGGCGACGCCGGCCGCGGTGCGCTCGCCGAGGTGCGGGCGCAGTAGCTGCTCGTACTTCGCAGGACTGATGGTCCGCCACTCGACCTCGCGGTCCATGGCGGCGGACAGGGCTCGGGCCAGGTCAGGGCCTTGCAGGTCCTCCGGTCCCGCGACGACCGTCAGTCGAGCGGGCCGCTCCGCGTCGATGAGCTCGACGACGGCCTGAGCCAGGTCGGCCCCGGCGACCCACGGGATCGAGGCCTCCGCCGGCAGGGGGTATTCGACCACGCCCCGGCGCAGCAGGGGCAGGGACCACGGGGCCACCAGGTTCTCGAGGTACGTCGCGGCTGGGTGCACCACGGCAGTGACGCCGCTGACAGCCAGCTCGTCGGCCAGCCACCGTCGCGCGTCGAGGAAGGGGACCCCGACGGCAGTCGGGGGCAGCGGCGTCCCCGTGTTGAGGACGACCCTGCCGACGCCTGCCTTCTGCAGCGCGAGCAGCAGGTTCTCGGCCTGGCGCATGGCCGGGCGGGCCTCGAACTCCAACGGAAGGCCGACGACGGCGGCCTGCACGCCGTCGAGGGCACTGATGAGCGAGTCAGGATCGAGCAGGTCGGCCGGTGCCGCCTCGTCCCACGAAGCCAGGACGCGTGACTGTGGGCGGTGCAGGGCTCGTACGCGGTGGCCGGCCTCGCGCAGGGCGCGGACCACGGGGCTCATCTGGCTGCTGGCGGCTGAGGTGACTGCGATGGTCGTCATGGGCTGGACGCTAGTTCCCCTTCTGAAGCAGTACCTAGCAAGTAACTTAGGGACCATGGAGGAACCGCTTCCGGAAGAGCTGCTCCGTGCGCCAGCCGCCGGCTGCGGCGTCGAGCGCGCCCTGGAGATCCTGGAGGGCAAGTGGTCGACCCTGGTGCTACGTGAACTGCTCTCCGGCCCGCTCCGCTTCACCGAGCTGCGAGCACGGCTCGGCGGCCCAAGCCCGAAGACGCTCACCGACAGGCTGCGGATGCTCGAGCACCAGGGCGTGCTCACCCGCACGGTCCATGCAGAGGTGCCGCCGCGTGTGGTCTACGAGCTGACCGCGCGCGGGCGCAGCATCCGCCCGGTGCTCATGGCCATGCTCGAGTGGGGCGAGCAGGATGCTGCGGCACACGTTGTTGCAGGCAGGCCGCCCTCGCCGTAAGGGCGGCAACAGGCGTGATCGCTGTGGTCGCGGTGTGACCTCTTCGCTGAGCTGTGGAGGCACGGCCCCTGCATGATCGACCGAGCCACGTTCGGTCATGGCCGAGAAGCGTGCCGCTAATCACCCTGCGACGCCGATGGCCAAGTGAGCGGTGACGTCGGCCTAGGCTCCCGACATGGCCGTGGTGATCGAGGTGGTGACCGATATCGCCGCCGCACCCTCTGTGGTGTTCGACCTGAAGTTGGACGTCGATGTGCACGCCGCCTCCCTCGCTGGCAGCGGCGAACGCGCCATCACCAGCAGTGGCGCGCGCCGTTTGAAGCTCGGCGACGAGGTGACCTTTCACGCTCGCCACTTCGGCTTGCCCTGGCGCATGACAAGTCGCATCACCGTCCACCGGCGGCCGGACCTGTTCGTCGACGAGCAGGTTCGCGGCCCTTTCCGCAGCCTGCTCCATCAGCACCTCTTCGACGCCCCTCCCAACGCAGCGAGCTCCGGCGGCACCATAGGCACCCGGATGACGGACCGCATGAGCATCAGTGCCCCCGCCGGGCCTCTCGGAGCGGTCGTCGCCCACCTGGTGCTGGCGCCCTATCTGCGGCGCCTACTGCGCCAGCGCGCCGAGCACGTCAAGCACGCGGCCGAGTCTGCCGGGGAGCGCTGCTGACAGGTACGACGCACTGATCCGCTGTGATCCTGGGCGCGGCCGGCGACCGCTCTTGGCTCCCTTCTGTGTCAAGGGCGGCGTGAGAGGTCAGGCCGAGAGCGCCTGGACGGGAGTGGGTTGGAGGTCTTTCGCGGTCGCGGGCGGAGGCGTAGCCTCGCGTTCGGTGGGTCCGGGAAGTGACTTGTCCGAAGCGCCGGCATCGGGGTTGTAGCCGGCCGCGCTGGATTTTGTAGCCGCCCCCACGTGTCCTCCCGGGTCCGCCACTGTGGTGCCTCGCTGCCGCTTCTGGTCGGCCACGAGCTGGCGGTAGACAATGTCCGAGAGGCGCCGCTTGAGCGCCCGGATTGCTTCCATCGGCGTCTTCCCGGCGGCGAGCTTGCGCCGGTAGTAGGCGCGGCCGTCGGTGTCGTTCCGCAGCTGCACGATCGCCATGATGTGCAGCACCCGGTTGATCCGCCGGTTCCCAGCCCGGGACAGGCGGTGCCGGTTCTGGTCCCCGGACGAGGCGTCGATCGGGGCGGTGCCGTTCCAGGAGGCGAAGTGGCCTCTACTGGGGAAGCGGGACACGTCGCCGATGTCGCCGAGCAGCCGTGCCGCGCCGGAGGGTCCGATGCCGTTGAGGTCGCGCAGGGTGCTGCCGGTGGCCTCGACGAGCTCGGTCAGCTGCTTCTTCGCGGCCTTGATCTTCTTGTCGATGCCCTCGAGCTCGACGATCAGCTCGGCCGCCAACTGCCGCCGCGTCTTGCCACCCACGTCGCGCGGTCGGACCGTCGCCAGCAGCGCTTTCGCCTGCGTGGCGGACAGGAACTTCTTCGCCCCACCGGGGATCAGCTCGACCAACAGGCGATGCAGCCGGTTAACCGTGAGCGTCCGCGCGGCGCCGAGCTCGTCTCGCCGATCGACCAGCAGCCGAAGCGCCACCGTCGCGTCGTCCAGGACCACCACACGCAGGCTCGGGGTGCGCAGCGCGACCACGGCGACCGAGTGAGCGTCGGTCGCGTCCGTCTTGCGGCCCTGCCCAGTGGAGAACACCCGCGCCCGGGCGGACAGCTTCGCCGGCACGTCAACCACCGTCTCGCCGTCGGCGACGAGGCGCTGGGCCAGGTGACGACCGACGCCTTGGCAGCCCTCGACCGCCCACAACCGCTGCGGCCATTTGCGGCCCGCGGCCAGCAGTTCTCGGTAGCCGTCGCGGTCAGTGCCGAACCGCCCGGTAGCTAGAACATTCTCCCGCTCGTCACACACTTCGATCGTCGCGGACCTCTTGTGCGGGTCCATTCCGATGATGACTCGCCCCATCGCGCTGTGCCCTTCCTCGTCGTCGAGAACTGCGTTGTCGACGAGGAGGGCAGCGCTACTTCGAGCTGGACAGACCCTTCTTGAGCCTCACCTCGTCACGGTGCCCACCGGGACGCACGCCAAGAGAGAGCCACGCCAACACGACCGCGGGCAGCCGAAGAGAGAGCGACCCCGCCAGGCGCCTCGACCCAAGCCTGGCCAGGCCCGAGCCGTGCGTCCAGTACACAAGTAGCCGATGACAGCACTCGGGAAGATGCCATACAGTTACGCCGCCCCGAAGAGGCACCTCGGCGGCTCCCGTGCTACTGCGACAACTCGTCGATCAACCTCATCATCTCGAGCTGCTCTTCATCAGAGGCCGCAACGAGTTCCTCGCGAGTGTAGACACCGTTTTCTAGTGCCGTGGCGAAGAGGGCGAGTGCGCGCCCGCCGGTAATCTCAATATCGTCGAGCAACCTTTCGACAGCCTCATGGTCGAAAGGCTTGATCGAGTGGGACCTTGCATGGACCCACTGCTGATTCCCCCCGACAGTGATCAGCTGGGCATGCACAACCGAGTTCCGCAGCTCACGTAGCCCTTCGACTTCGTCAAGCAACTGATCTCCGCGCGCCTTCAGGTTTTCTGGCCACGCACCGGTACGCCTGCAGTACAAGCGCCGCACCTTGTGCCAGCTCGCATAATCGGGAGCGGGCTTCAACAAGCTCAAGGGGTCACCCGAACCAATCATCCACACAATCGTCTCGAGCATCGTACATTCCACAGCAACGCGCCCGATGGCCTCAAGTGTTGCTGCTGGCACTGCGTCCGTCATCATCCGGGTTTCTCCCTATTTCCAGCATCGGCGACGTGAATCTCCCCTTACGGATCAAGGCACCTCGGCGGCACCTCGATGCCAACCGAGCCGGGGTCGAAGCGGCGACGGGGGTTCAAATTGCTACTTCGACCACCAGTATCAGTTCGTCTCATGGAGACCGCAACTGCTGGTGCCAAAGGTATTTCGAAGCCGGTCGATTCACGTCACGTCCTGTGCGCGCGCAACAGCCTGGGTGAAGGCGTCCATGGCGGGGGCGCTGATCTCTCCGGCGAGCAGGGACGCAAGGACAACGTCCTGCCCTGCACGATATCGCGCAACACCCTGACGATAGAGGAGAACCACCAGCAGCAAGCCAAAGAGTGCCCAGGGAGTGAGAATCCCAGCAAGCACAAGCGCCAGGAAGGCAAGTGGCGCAACGAGTGTGAGTCGCAACTCAGCCTCACTCTGGTGGCGATCGTACTCGCTCCAGAGGTCTTTGCTTCGCGCAAGAAGTCGGGACTGCAGGATTTCACGCTCTTCAATGATCGCCGCGAGCAGGACGTCGCGAATGACGATCAGTAACCGTTCCGAGTCCACGTCCGCTCTTCCCGCCGCGGCAGCACGAAGCACATCAGCAGTTTCTGTATCTACCCTAGCGGCGCCCCCCAAAGCGAGAGCGCCAGCGGCCAGATGCCGTGGCCGACCAAGCAGCATCCGGTTGGCCACAACCGTCGCGCGTGCTTCGTCCTTATCTGCCCCCGAGAGTAGCCGGTTCAGGAAGTGGGCACGCCCCCGTTGCACGAAGAGAACGTCAGGCAGAAATCGCGCCAGACCAAACAACGTAAATGCTGGTGGCTTCCGTACGACTAGTAAGCTGCCGAGAAGGTAGCAGCAGAAGGAGAAGAACGCGACTAGTATTGGCCTACCGGCGATGTCTGCCAGCTCGTACAAGCGACGCAAAGCGCCGGGGGCGCGTTCTTCTCGGGGGACACGCTCTTCGAGCAACAGCCACAAAGTGATAGCGAGGGTGTAGCCAGCAGCGAGCGGCGTTCGGAAATCCCTCAGCCCCGGCAGCAGGTTAGCGAGCACCGGCAGAGGCTAGCGCGGTTGCGTTCTGCCTGACGCTACACCGCGCCGTGCCTGCCGCTGCTCATTCGGACGGCCTCGGCGCCCCGGCCGAACCTGAGGCTCTCACGTTGTGCAGTCGCCGGCACGGGTAGTCGCTATCGGAGATTGCGTCTACCACGCCGAGGAGAAACTTCAAGCGTGAGCGCGCAAGGGAGGACGGTGTGCGCAGTGGAGGACGTGTTGCTGCTTCGAGCGAGGATCCTCCCACTTCGCCCCTGTGCCTCACCGTGCCCGGTCACGTCAGACCGACGGGAACGCGGCCACGAACGAGTCCGCGCGGCCCGGGCGCATACGGTTGCTCGGAGCAATAGGCGGACATGCCGCCGACAGACGCGGCGCGTCCGCGCCGGGGAGCACCCACATGTACCCCTACCAGCTCCACCGCTTCCCCGTCAGCCAAGGCTTCCGCTCAGCGATCCATGCCGCGTGCGGTCGTGCCTGCTGTCGACCCGCCGGCCGCAACCGGCAGCAAGTCCGGGCGCTCGTGCCCATCTGGAGTCATTGTGCGACACGTGGCCCAGGTTGCTCGGCCCTACCCCGCCGGGAACGCACGCCTGCGTCGATCTCCCTGCCATCCTGTACTCGTGACTATCAACGGGGAGTTCCTGCGGGCGTACGACCGGGCGGCTGTCGAGCGGCGAGCGCTCGTACAGTTGTGCACTTTCCCTATGCGGTTGAGGCGAGCGGAGCGCCCCGCCATGGCAACCGGCCGGCGGTCCGCGGGCGGCAAGGACCCCCAGGACGAGCTCGCTGCGCCTATGTGCTGGATTCGACAAGCCTTCGCCGTCGAACACCCCGCCCTCAAGCGGCCATGGTGCAACCCGCTCGATAACCGTCAGCGGCGGCCTCGATGGCAGGGTAGACCAGTCAGGTCGCAGACACGGTGCCGTTCGTGAGGCCCCAGTGGGACGAGACGCGCAGGCGACTCACGGCATGGAGCGACGGTCAGGCCCGAGCTGAGGCACTTTCCGCGCAACTCATGATCGCGGAGGGGTTCGTGCGGCTCGACCCGAGTCACCCTCGCGGAGGCCCTGACGGCGCGAAAGACGCAATCATGTGGCGCGGAGACGAGAAGTGGATCATGGCGTCATATTTTCCCGCGGAGCAACGGTCTTTCAGCGAGATCAGGCGCAAGTTCGTACAGGACCTTCACGGCGTCGCAGCGAATCAGGCTCAGGGAATTGCCTTCGTAACTAATCAGGCACTCAGCCTAAGTGAGCGCAACAGTCTTACCGATACTGTGCCATGCGGCTCGGAGATCTATCACCTTGAGCGCATATGCGTGATCCTGGACGCGCCACAGATGGCCGAACTGCGTGAACGATTCCTGAACATAAGCGCGTCGTCAGAGGCCAAGGCCTATGCGGATTTCGTTCGCGATTTGCGGGAGGCCACGGCAGGCGACCATGGGCTGCCGATCGTGACACCACTATACGCGGCCACGCGTCTCACTGACCCTCTCGTTGGACGCACTGCCGAGCTAGCACTTCTCAAGTCGTTTCTCGCCGACGATAGCTCAGCTGGAGTGCTTGCCGTCACGGGTCTACCCGGTGTCGGCAAAACGGCTCTAGCCTCCGCAGCAGCGGCGATTGCGGTCAAACACTTCACTGGTGGCGCGGTCCGGGTTGACTTCCGTGCCCACGAGTCGCATCTCACTGACTCGGTTGGGCCTCATCGAGTCTTCGGTGTTTTGCTGCAAGCGCTTGGCCACGCGGAGATCGCCGACGACAGCTCTGTACACTCAGCTCAGTACCACGCGCTGCTGCATGAGCGTGAACTCGCACGACGCCCTGTATTACTGTTGTTCGATGATGTTCTCGACGCGCGCCAAGTACTGCCACTCCTACCAAATCAAAGTATGCACCGAGTCATCGTCACGTCACGGCACGAGATCGGCCCCCGACTTTCGGCCGAGACACTAAACCTTTCCCCTCTTCCCGGGGATACGGCAGTGCAACTCCTGGCGAATAGTAGGAATGGCATGGGACACGCTGAGCACCATGCCAAAGAGGACCTGATCCACCTGGCGCACTTATGCGCCGGGCTTCCGCTGGCTCTGAACGTCGTCAAGGCGACCCTCGTTGCGTTTCCGAATCTATCGCCCGGAGAGTTGGCCGACGAACTGCAAGCTGAGGCCACCCGACTTGAGGGCCTGCAGTATGAGGATGCTGCTGTTCGCGGCGTGTTTCGCAGCTCTTATGTACGTCTAACCAGCGAGGTGTCACGCGCGTTCCGTTTCTTGTCACTGCATCCCGGCGGCCACATCTCGTCAAATGCGCTTGAGCACTTAGCTGATATCGGGAGCACCGACGCCAAGAGGTTGCTCCGCCAACTACGCGTAGCCAATCTGCTCGAGTCCGTTGACGGGAACCTGTGGAGGATGCACGACCTACTTCGTCTGTTCGCTCGAGAAGAGCTAGCGCTTGCCGAGTCCGAGCACGACCGGAGGGATGCGTTCAATCGCTTGTTGATGCAGTATCAACGGCGAGTGGACCAGTTCAACGCTTGGATAAACGGGATGGGTGAGCCGGAGCCCGGAGATCTGCTCGACTCCAGAACTAGTGCGCTCGTTTGGATGGATGGCGAGCGCGTGGCTTTGGTCGGCGCCGTTGCCGCGGCTTTGGAGCTCGAACTCTTTGACGGCGCTTGGCATCTCGGCAATTCGCTTGTACCTTATCTATCCCTGCGACGGGAGTACGAAACCACGCTAGGGCTGCTCGGCCTGGCACAGAAAGCGGCCGAGCGCCTAGCGGACAACTTAAAGATTGCGGTCACACTAAATAATTCCGCCCTGACTCTTTCCTCGCTTCGACGCTTCGACGAAGCTGTTCGCACCCACCAGCGTGCTCTCAAAGCCCTTCGCGAACTCCCGCTCGGGGACAGATGGGAGGAAGAATCTACAGTGCTCGTCGGTCTTGCAGAGGCCCTACGCAGGCGCGGGGATGTCGCCGCGAGCATCGGACCCCTTCGCCGGGCTATTCGCTATCATCAAGAGCAGGGCAGGCCATTCGCGTCCGGGTTCGCGCTGACCAACCTCGGCATCGCATACCGGGAGAGCGGGCAGTACCGAAATGCGGTCCATGCGCTTTCGATGGCGCTACCGATACACAGAGCGAATGGCGCGCGGTGGGCAGAGGCGTCCACGACAGCACAGCTTGCTACGGCCATCAGTCAGTCGGGCGACCCGAAGACGTCACTGGCAATATTCGACGACGCGATGAGCGCGTACAAAGACGTCCGCGATGAGCGCGGCGAAGCGAGTGTGTACATGAACAAGGGCCTTGCCTTGATGTTCATGAGTGCCTACCCAGCCGCACAAGAGGCTCTGGAGTCGGCCCGCCAAGGCTTTGTGTCCATTCGTGACAAGGACGGCGAGCTCATGGCGGTACACAACCTCGCGCAACTTATGCGGCGGTTGGATGATTCACCTTCGGGCTAGCGGCCGCCACACGACGGGGGGATGGAGTATGCCCTGCCGTCGACTAGTTGCTGCGGCAACATCCGGCCATGCCGCCGACGTGGCGCGGCCGCGGGTGCCCGGTCCTGCCGATGACCGCTGGCTGTAGCGGAAGGTTGGCCCCGGCTGCCCCGCTGCTGGCAGGCTGGTCACGTGATCCTCCCGAAGGTCCGCGACCCGCGACTGGTCACGATCCGCCGCGGCGGAGAACTCACCGACGAGGATCATCAGCTCCTCGCCCTGTGGGCCGCTGACTGCGCCGAACACGTGCTGCACCTTTTCGAGGCCGAACAGCCCTCGGACACCCGCCCACGCGATGCCGTCGAGGCAGCACGCGCCTGGGCCGTCGGCAGCGTGCAGATGATGGACGCCCGAGCTCGCGGTGGGCACGCGATGGGAGCGGCTCGCCCGCTCCGGGGGGCTGCCCGCTGCGCCGCCTACGCCGCCGGCCAGGCCGCGTGCGTGCCTCACGTGCCCGAGCACGACCTCGGCGCCGCCGCCTACGCGATCAAGGCGGCGCGGGCAGCGGCCACGGCCGGTCCCACCACCGGACGGCTGGAGCGCGACTGGCAGCGCGAGCGGCTCCCGGAGCGCATCCGGGAGCTGGTGCTCGAAGACCAAGCCAGACGCAACGCGATCTGCTGGTCCGTCTTCGACGACTGACGACACCTCACGGTCTTGCCGCCGACGTGGCGTGACGGGCTGGCTCTCCTACGGAGGTGCGGACGCTCGATCGCGAGCGGATGACGTCGCCGAACTCAGGTCGGTGTCGGGTCGATGGAGCGGCGGCGGGCAAGGACCAGGACCGCGCAGGCGAGGTAGGCGAGGATCGCGGCTAGAGCGCCGACGTACGCCTCCTGGTCGACGAGGATGACCGTTCCGGTCAGGATCGAGAAGTCGAACAATCCGTGAATGACGGAGTTGAGCCAGTTGCCGCCGGACGCGCGCCGGATCAGGTAGAAGAAGTAGCCGGCGAAGCTGACTGCGATGGCCTGGGGCACGGCCTGTGCCCCGCGGCTGCCCAGCGCGTTGACGATGTGCACCGCGCCGAACACCATGCTCGACCACAGGGCCACTTTGCCTTCGGACAGGCCGTGGTCGCGCAATGTGGTGACGCCGATGCCGCGGAACATGCCTTCCTCGCCCCAGCCGACCAGCTGTGTCGCGATGAGCAGCGCGAGCACGTAGCCAACGGTTTTGTCCCCCAGGGCGGCGTAGTCGATCGCGAGCGCGATGCAGACCACGAAGATGACCGGCACCGCCCAGACCCACCGGCGCACCGGCCGGTCGTCGCGCAGGACCGGGCGCCACCAGCCGAGTACTGCGACGACGGCATAGGTGAACAGCAGGGCCAGCCCTAGCGGCACCCACATGGTGAGCTGCACGCCCCGGGTGGTTGTCAGCTCGTCGTCCAGGTCGGCGACAGCTCTGACGAGCCTCCCCACGCCGGCGATGATGGCCAGGTAGGCCACCACGACAGCGCCGAACGCTGCGTACGACAGCGCGCGCCTGGGACGAGTACCGCTTACGTCCACCGTCATGCCCCTCGTCAGGCCCTCGCGGCCCCGCGTGGACCCGCCTGAGGATCTTCGCCGCTCGCCTCCACGCGGAACAACCTGAATGACCCGCCAACGCCTCGGCAGCGACTGGCCCCCTCGGCGACGCGGCCAGTCGTTGACGATCTTGACTCGGGCGACATGGGCAGGCGCCCGCGCTCCACGACTCCAAAGCCAGCCACTCCGCGGCGTTGATCCGGACCCACTGCAGCCGTAACCCCGGCGACATGTCCCGTCACGGCCCGGCAACACGCAGCTGCGAGTGTGCCGTCCGCCCGATCGGATGACGAGATGCCGGTCTCGCATGCTGAGGAGAGCATTTCGTGAAGCGTACGCTGCAGGCGACGTCGTTGGCCGTCGCCGCGCTCTCGGCCGCCGTGGTCCTCGTGCCTCCGGGTTCAGCGGGGGCGTTCACCTACGTGACCGACGCCGCCGGCACCGCCTGGGGCATCCAGGACGCGGCTCCGCCCGGCGCCGACACCGGCAGCATCCGGGCCACCCAGACCGGCACCGGGGTGCTCGCGGCGTACTCCACCTTGCTCAACGGGTACGGCGGCATCCGCGTCCGGGTCGACTCCCCGGCCGCGCCCCGCTTCAACGGGGAGCTGATGCGCGGGTTCGGGCTCAAGCAGACCGCGGAGGGCCGGTTCACGACGACCCGGTCGGTCAACCTCGGCGGGGTCACGATCTCGCGCGACATCGCCATCGAGCAGGCGGGCTCCTACGGGCGCTGGCTCGACACGTTCACGAACACCACGCACCAGCCGCTCACTGTCGAGGTCGCCTTCGGCGGGCAGACCGGCTACGGCGCCACCGGCACGAACGCCAGCCGGGTCGTGGCGACGTCGGACGGCGACGCCGCGGTGACGACCGGAGACACGTGGACCGCCACGGCCAGCGGGACGTCGGCGACCGGCGCGACGACCGGCGGCCCGAGCGCCACGGTGGTGGGCAAGTTCGACCGCACGGGCAACTGGCTGCGCGACACCTTCACTCAGCCGATGGGCACCACGGGCCACGCGGCGAACTTCCCGGCGTACGTGAACACGTTGACGCTCCCGGCCCGCACCAGCGCCTCGCTGCTGCACTACGTCGTCGTCGGCAGGCCGGTCACCGCCGCGACGCTCGCGGGGGAGCTCGCCACGGTGTCGCGGGTTGCCGGCACCCTCGCCGCGACGCCGATGCTCGACGGCCTGTCCCACAACCAGGTGTGCACGATCGCGAACGTCCCGGCGGCCCGCACCAGCGACTGCCGGGGCCGCGACACCACGCGGGTCAACCAGCCGAACGACGGCAAGGCCCCGAAGCTGGAGACCAAGTCGTCCTACGACGTCGTGGACAAGACGATCGGCGAGATGCAGGCGGACATGGAGGCCGGCCGCACCACGTCGAAGGAGATCACGCAGGCCTACCTCGACCGCATCTCCGCCTACGACGAGGGCCAGTTCGGGTTCAACGCCTTCACCACCGTGGCGAGCGACGCGCTGAAGCAGGCCGCCGCCGCGGACCAGAAGCGGCGCGCCGGTGCCAAGAGCGCGCTGCTCGGCATCCCGATCGCGGTGAAGGACCTCTACGACACCAAGGACATGCCGACCACGAACGGCTCGCTCACCTTCGAGGGCTTCCGCCCGAAGGACGACGCCTACCAGGTGGCGCAGCTGCGCAAGGCCGGCGCGATCATCATCGGCAAGGCCAGCATGGAGGAGTACGCCACCAGCGGCAGCTACTCCGACAGCGCCTATGGCACCGTCTGGAACGCCTTCGACCCCTCCCGCTCGGCGCTCGCCTCCTCCGGCGGCTCGGCCGTGGCGACGGCGACGAGCATGACCGCGGCAGCGCTGGGCTCCCAGACCGGTGACTCCCTGTACGCCCCGGCGAGCGCCGCGAGCCTGGTGACCCTGCGCGGCACCGACGGGATGCAGTCCGACCGTGGCGTGATGCCGCTGAGCTGGCTGCAGGACTACGCCGGCGCGATGACCCGCTCGGTGTCGGACCTGGCCGACATCCTCAACGCCGTCTCCGGCACCGACCCGCTCAACCCGGAGACCGCCGAGGCCAGCAGCCACCGGCCGGCGGACTGGCGCTCTGTCCTGCAGGCCGACGCCCTCAAGGGCAAGCGCATCGGCTACCTGCCCTCGGCCTGGGTCGACCCCTACGGCACGTCGACCACGATCGACGCGTCGAAGGCCGCCCTGGCCCAGCTGAAGGCCGCCGGCGCCGAGATCGTCGAGCTGCCCGCCGGGCCGACGGCGCCCTCGCGCCCGAGCGGCGACGTGAACTACGAGGGCTGGGCGCGCTACATCGCCTCGCACCCCGAGCTGGACACCCAGCTCGGCATCGACTCGCCGGCCGATGTCGTGTGCTCGCAGAAGAAGCTGCCCTACACCCGCTACCCGACCAGCTACTGCGACGGCCGGACGCGGATGACCGAGGCCCAGGCCACCGCCTGGCGCAACTACCGGACGCAGTACCAGAAGAACATCGCCGCGTGGATGGACACCTACCGGCTGGACGCGGTCGTCTACCCGGGCCTGCTGTCCGAGATCAGCCTCAACGACGGCGGCGGCAACCGCTCGAGCTTCGGACGGCAGGACACCCCCTCCGGCAGCTCCGGCGTCCCGACGATCGCGTTCCCCGCCGGCACGGACGCCAACGGCGCCCCGATCAACCTCCAGCTGCTGGGCCGGGCATGGTCCGACGCCCAGCTGGTCGGGATGGCGTACGCCTTCGAGAACGTCGCCGACGGCCACGTCGCCCCCGACACCGTCCCGGCGCTGAAGGTCCGCCGCTAGAGCGTCACCACGAGCGAGACCGGCGCCCCTCGCTGCTCACGACGCCCGGACACCCTTGCGGATGTCCGGGCGTCGTGCGGCCCGGGGCCGGTGAGGCGGCGCGGCCCGCGACCGCTCGTGCCGGCGGTCTCAGCTCGGGGCCGGGCAGCACGCTGCGATGGCGCGCTCCAACAGGTCTGGGAACGCCTCGTCCGACCATCCCTCGCGCTCCAGCTGCCGGAGCGCGGTGCAGCACGAGGGCTGCGCATACGCCTCCGCCGCGGACACCACCAGGTTGCCGACGTCGCCCTGCTCGACCCGCTGCTCGATGAGGCCCGGGACGCGTGGGTCGCCTCGTCGAGCCAGCCCCACGAGGGCCTCCCCGGCGGTCTCGCCCTCGGGGTCCTGCAGCCGAGCCGCCAGGGCGGCACGCACCTGCGCCCCGTCCACCGTCGTCTTCACCCCGAGCCCGAACGTCGCCCAGTCCCGCACGTCGCCGTCTGCGTCCTGCATGAGCTGGATCAACGTGTGCACGGCGACCTCCGGGCCCCCGTCCGCAGCGGCGATCATCTCGGGCAGCCCGTAGGCCACCTGCCAACGGACGTCGCCGTCCGCGTCCTGCGCGAACGCGCACAGAGGCCCGGCCGCGTCCGGATGCCCTGAG
This sequence comes from Motilibacter deserti, assembly GCF_011250635.1. Taxonomy (GTDB): domain Bacteria; phylum Actinomycetota; class Actinomycetes; order Motilibacterales; family Motilibacteraceae; genus Motilibacter_A; species Motilibacter_A deserti. The sequence continues at coordinate 1,066,727 of NZ_JAANNP010000001.1, read as the reverse complement.
CCGGCGAGCAGGTGCGCGGCGGACCAGCGCGTGTCCTCGTCCGGGTCGGCGTGCAGCCCGCGGGTCAGGGCGACCGCGAGCGGGACCAGGCGCTCGTCGGCCTGGATCAACACAGCGAGCGCGTCGAGCCCCACCTGCCGTTCGTCGCCGATGGGCGAGCGAGCGAGCAGAGCGGCCTCCCTTTCCAGCCGCTCGGCGCCCAACTCCTCCAGCGCGCGCCCGAGCGCCGCGAACCGTGCGTCGGCGTCCTCGACGGCTTCCCACGACGCGGCCGCCAGCAACGGGTGCATCGCAGCATCGTGGACCACGTCCGTCCCGGCAGCAACGGCCGCGGATGCCGCCCTCACGACGCGGCCCGAGGGGAGCACGTCCTGCTTCCGACCGCGGTGGCGGGTCACCCGGTCAGCGCGTACGCGAGCGCCGCCGCTGCGCAGACGAACGCCCCATCGAGCCGTACGCCGTCAGCACGACGAAGGCGACGTTCGAGCCCGGGGCTGCGGCCCTCCCGGCCGAGCCGGCCGTGCGCCGGACCCGCGACGAGCGCGGTCGCGAGGGCGGCGCAGCCGGCGCCAGCTGTCGAGAGCAACAGCAGCGGGTCGTGCGGCCCGGCGGCGAGGGCCCAGAGGCAAGCGGCCGCCAGCAGGCCGTAGACCAGAGCCACGACCGGGGTGACCCGCCGCCCGTGAGCGGAGTGCGCCCGCGCCCAGTCGGCCTCGGAGACCTCGGTCAGAGCCGGGTAGACGACGGCGGTCACGGTCAGCTGGAAGCCGAGGTGCAGGCAGGCGGCGGCGAGCAGGGCGTCCGGTGCGGGAAGGGCCACCGCAACAGCCTGGCCTCCGCTCGCGCGGGCCGCAGTGCGGTGCGTGCCGCACGACCAGGTTTCGCCGGCTACGGCACGTTCCCGCCACAAGGAAGCCGCTGCCGCGCCGAGGTCGCGACAGCGTCGGAGATGTCACCCGGCCGGATCACTAAGGTCGGCCTCTCGGGGCGCCGACAGGGGCCGCATGACGGCAACGGCTGGCGCCCTCGACGCGGGACCTGATGACCTGCGCCCGTTGCGCCTGGCGCCGGCGCGGCTCGGTGCCGGCCTCGTGCTCACCTGCGCCGCGCTGGTGCTGTCGACGCACTGGCTGCTCTCGCCCGGGCGCCAGCTCCTCGTCACCGCCGCCGTCGCCCAGGTCGTGGCCCTTGGCATCGCTGCGCTGGCCCTGCTGCTGCCGTGGCGCACGCTGCCTCCGGTGGCACTGCTGGGCTTCCCCGTGCTCGGGATGGCGGCGCTCGCCGTGACGGGCATGGCTCACGGCTCGGCGCCGATTAACGCGGCGTACAACGGCCTGTTCACCCTCGCGGCGACCTACGCCGGCCTCACCCAGAGCCGCCGTGCCGCGCTGGCCTTCGTGCCCGCGATGCTGCCGCTGTACGTCCTGTCCAACGGCGGGGTGTCCGGCCCCCTCCTTGCCCGTCTCCCCGGCGCGCTCACGGTGTGGACCCTGCTCGCCCTGCTCCTGGCGGACTTCGCCGCGCGGCACCGGCGCAACGGGATGCTGCTGCGCCGCGAGGCCGACACCGACGCGCTCACCGGCCTGCACAACCGCCGGCGGCTCGACGTCGACCTCGGGCTGCTCCAGCCGGGGGACGCCGTCACGATGCTCGACCTGGACCACTTCAAGCGCCTCAACGACACCCTCGGCCACGCGGGCGGGGACGCGGTGCTGAGCCAGTTCGGCAGCGCCGTCCGCGCGGTGCTCCGCCAGCGCGACGTCGCCTACCGCTACGGCGGCGAGGAGGTCATGCTCGTGCTGCCCGAGACGTCCAGCGGCGAAGCCGCTCGGCTCGTCGAGCGACTGTCCACGGTGTGGTCCGCGGCCTGCCCGGGTGTCACGTTCTCCGGCGGGGTCGCCACCCGGACCAGCGGGGAGCGTCCCCAGGACACGGCGGCCCGCGCCGACCATGCGCTCTACGAGGCCAAGCGCCGGGGGCGCGACCGCGTCCTCATGCACGAGCCCCCGCACCTGGACGTACCGACGAGCACGCGGCCCGTGCCGCTGGCCGACCTCGTGAAGGACCCGGCGGCCGCGGGCTGAGGAGACCGACCGGCCCGCGGCGCCCCGACAAGCGCGTCAGGCCGGCCTGCGCGCCCGCACCACGATCCCCGGCCCCCGCGTCGGGAACGCGCGCTGCGCGACGCGGAACGGCCGGGTGCCGACCCGGATCAGCGCGCTCTGCCACGTCTCGGACGGCTGCAGGTAGCGCCCGCTGTGCCCCGACCGCTCCGCCATCGACCCGGCCGCGGCGAGCTTGCGCGCGCTGAGCGCGTCGCGGGCGGCCTCCAACGCGTAGCCGAGCGGGGCGCCGTAGAGCCGCAGGTCCACGTCGTCGAGCCCGGCCTCGCGCAGCAGCAGGCGCAGCGCGGGCGGGTCGTAGCGCCGGTAGTGGCCGACGAGCTCGTCGGCGGCGCCGAAGCGGTGCTGGTACGCCGGCACCGACAGCAGCAGCGAGCCGCCGGGCCGCAGCCGGTCGACCCAGGAGGCCAGCGCGCCGCGGTCGTCCTCGATGTGCTCGAGCACCTCGAACGCGCACACCAGGTCGAAGCGCTCGTCCGGCGCGAGCGTCTCCAGCGACCCGTGCCGCACCGCCCCGCCGGCCGCGCCGACGCGCTCGACGGCCACGGCGTACGACCGGTCGTCCGGCTCGACCCCGACGTAGCGCCCGAGCGCGGCGAGCCGGGCCCCGGCAGCACCTTGGCCGCACCCGACCTCGAGCACGTCGAGCGGGCGCTCGGCCGGGAGCAGCCGCGAGACCGTGTCCCAGCGGAGCCAGGCGTTGGCGGTGAGCGGGGGCAGCTGCGTCGTCACGACGCCGATCCTTCCAGGCCGCCCGCGCCGGCCCCTGTGGTGAGCACCGCGACCAGCGGCAGGACGACCCGCTCGGGGCGGAACGCGCGTTCCGCGAGCTCGCGCGCCGCGGCCCGCTTCTCCCGCAGCAGCATGCGGTCTCCGGCCAGTGCCCGCAGCGCGTCCGCGAGCGCCTCCGCGTTGCCGGGCGGCACCAGGAGCGCCGCGTCCCCGAGCATGCGCCGCTGGGGGTCGGTGTCGGAGCTGACGACCGCGCAGCCGGCCGCCGCACCCTGGAAGACCTTGTTCGGCACCACGCGCAGCGCCTTGGGGCCGGTGCCGAAGATCCCGAGGCAGACATCCGCCGCCGCCACGAGCCGGGGGAGGTCCTCCGGGGCGGCCCAGTCCTGCCACGTCACGGAGGCGGAGCCGCCCGCCGCGGCCCGCGCGGCCTCGAGCTCCTGCCCGGTGCCGTAGAGCGTGGCCTCGACGGGCTCGCCCGCGAGCAGGGCGAGCGCCTGACCGACGACCGGGGCGCCCTGCAGCGGGGTGAAGAGGCCGAAGAACACGACGCGCAGCGGGTCCTCGACACCAGAAGCAGTGTTCGCCGCAGCGGACTGTGCGAACCATGCGTCAGGCGCTCCCACCGCCACGACCACGCCTCGACGCCGGTGCTCCGGGGGCAGCGTGCCGAGGTGCTCCTCCGTGTCGACGACCACGACGTCGGCCGCCGACAGCGCGGCGGCGTCGAGCGACCGCAGCAGGCGCTGCTTGACGCCGCCGGACTCGCCGCGGTCGAGCGCCGTGTCGCTCGCGCCGATGAGGTGGTCGAGCACGATCCGTGAGCGCGGGAAGAGCCGGCGGGCCAGCAGCACGTCGAAGTGGCCGAGGTAGCCGACCACCACGACGTCCGGCGCCGACGCGCCGCGCAGCCGCCGCGCCCGCCACGCCAGGGACGCCCACCGCGAGAGCAGCGTGAGCGCGAACCCGGGCAGCCGCCACGGCTGGCGGAGCACGGCGACGCGGCCGGCGGTGCCGATGCCCAGCGGCGCGTTCAGCTGGCGGACGTCGAGCCCGTGCCGGGCGAGGCCGGTGGCGAGCACCCCGACCCGGGGATGGGCACGGACGTCGTACGTGCCGAAGAACAGGACGCGCACGGCGCGGCTCAGCGCGCCGGCAGCAGCGTGACGGTGCGCGAGGACCCGCTGACCCGCACGGTGCCGCCGGCCTTCGGGGCGAGCGACCGGACGTTGACGGCCCAGCTGCCGGTGGCGCCGGCCGTCGCGCGTACCGTCCGCGCCGCCCGGCCACGCTGGCTGACCGTGAGGGAGACCTTCGTCCCCGGCAGCGCGGTGCCGCGCAGAGCCGCGACGCCCGCCCTGGTCACGCGCACGCTGCCGACCGGCTTGACCGGGCAGACGATGTCGACGCTGATCTCGCCCGGCTCGGCGAACGACTGCGCCAGCACGACCGGCCCGGTGCCGCCGGTCGACGACGGCTCGGAGCACCGGCGGCGCGCCTGCCCGGACGTCGCCGCCCCGCCGGCGACGGCCCAGACGGGGAGCGCCGCGAGGTCGGCTGCCTGCTTCTGCCGGGCGGCGGTGGGCGCCACGAGCGAGCGCCAGTGGGCCGCGAGGACGTAGACGCCGACCGAGCTGGCCGTGCCGCTCGCGCGGAGCGCGTCACGGACGCCGCGCAGCACCGCGGCGTTGAGGTCCGGGCGCGCGTCGTTCCACGTCGCGTCGTCCTCGATGTCGATCCACCACTGGGCCTTCTGCCCGCTGGCGAGCCCGCCGGCGCGCGCCCACGCCACGGCCTGCCGCGCACCGACCCAGCCGTAGTCGTACGCGCAGCCCACGGTGTTGCCGCCGTTGCACGCCTTCGGGCCGCCCTTGCCCCAGTAGACGCCGCCGGGGCCGGGGTTGGCCGGCGTGAGGTAGAGCTGCGGGGCGCCGGGCAGGGACTTCGCCCACGACCACTGCCGGGCGAAGTCCCCGTTGACCAGGCCGAAGTTGCCGCCGTTGACGTTGACCACGCCGAACCGCGCCCGGCTGGCGTCGGGGAGCGCGTCGCCCGTCTGCTCCTTGCTCACGTCGACCCCCACGGTCCCGGGCACCGCCACCGGGCGCAGCCCCGCGGCGGAAGCGGTCCCGGGCGAAGCGGCCAGCGGCGCCACGAGGGCGGCGGCGAGGCCGGCGCGCAGGGCGTACGAGCGGAGGGTCGAGCGGGGCACGGGGCCTCCTGTCCGGGACGGGGGCAGGCCGGGCGGGCGCCGTCCCCGTCGCCGGCGCCAGCCGCAGGCTAACCCGCGGCTAGGCTCGTGCCGGTGAGGAGCGAACGGGTGCGCGCGCTTCTCGGCAGCCGCTGGGTGCGCGTGGCGTTCCTCGCCGCGGTCGTCGCGTTCGCCGCGTACGCCGTCGCCTCCCAGTGGGGCGAGGTCTCCGAGTCGCTGGCCGAGCTCGCGCCGCTGACGCTGGCAGGCGCGCTGCTGGCGGTCCTGGTCGGGCTGGTCGGCAGCATGCTGGCCTACCGCGCGCTCCTCGCGGACATGGGCTCGCCGCTGCCGGTGCCCGCGGCGGCGCGCATCTTCTTCGTCGGCCAGCTCGGCAAGTACCTCCCCGGCTCGCTGTGGCCGGTTCTCGCGCAGATGGAGATGGGGCGCGACGCCGGGGTGCCGCGCCGGCGCAGCGCGTCCGCGATCGCGCTGACGATCCTCGTCTACCTCGGCGCGGGCCTGCTGGTGGGCGCGGTCGCGCTGCCGTTCGCGAGCGACGAGGCGGCGGGCTACCGCTGGGTGGTGCTGCTCGCGCCGCTCTTCCTGCTGCTGCTCCACCCCGGGGTGCTCAACCCGCTGCTCACGCGTGTGCTGACGCTCGCCCGGCGCGAGCCGCCGGAGCAGCCGCTGACCGGCCGCGGGACGATGACTGCCTTCGCCTGGTCGGTCGTGTCGTGGGTGGCGTTCGGGCTGCACGTCGAGCTGCTTGCGGTGGACCTCGGTGCGCCGGCGGGCCGGACGCTCCCGCTCGCGGTGGGCGGCTTCGCGCTGGCCTGGTGCGCGGGGTTCCTGCTCATCGTCGCGCCGGCCGGCGCGGGCGCGCGCGAGGTCGCGCTGGTGGCACTGCTGTCGCCGGTGCTCGCCACGCACGACGGCACCGCGGTCGCGCTGGTGTCCCGCCTGCTCATGACCGCCGGGGACGTGGTCACCGCCGGCGCGGCGGCGCTCGGCTGGCGCGCCGGGCGCGGGGCGTCGCTCGACGGTGCGGGGGCGGCGGCCTGGGAGGATGGCGCCGGAGCGCCGGGGCACCCCCGGCGCCAGCGCGAACGGTGAGGCCGACCGGCCTTCTGGGAGGGGACCCATGCTCGAGGCCATCCTGCTCGTCGGTGGCAAGGGGACACGGCTGCGGCCGCTGACCCTGACCTGCGCGAAGCCGATGATCCCGACCGCCGGGGTCCCGTTCCTGACCCACCAGCTCGCCCGGGCCGCAGCGGCCGGCGTGGAGCACGTCGTGCTCGCCACGTCGTACCGCGCGGAGACGTTCTCCGCCCACTTCGGCGACGGGTCCCAGCTCGGGCTGCGCATCTCGTATGTCACCGAGACCGAGCCGCTCGGCACCGGGGGCGGCATCCGCAACGTCGCCGGCCTGCTCGAGAGCGGGCCGGACGACCCGGTCGTCATCTTCAACGGCGACGTGCTGTCCGGGCACGACATCGGCGCCCAGCTGGCGCTGCACCGCGAGCACGACGCCGACGTGACGCTGCACCTGACCGAGGTCGACGACCCGCGCGCGTTCGGCTGCGTGCCGCTCGACGACGACGGCAGGGTCCTCGAGTTCCTCGAGAAGACGCCGGACCCGCCGACGAACCGCATCAACGCCGGCTGCTACGTCTTCCGCCGCTCGGTCATCGACGCGATCCCGGCCGGCAAGGTCGTCTCGGTCGAGCGCGAGACGTTCCCTGGGCTGCTCGAGGCGGGGGCGCCGGTCTACGGCTACGTCGAGCGGGCGTACTGGCTCGACCTCGGCACGCCCGAGGCGTTCGTGAAGGGCTCGCGCGACCTGGTCCTCGGCACGATCGCGTCGACCGCGCTGCCCGGCCCGGTGGGGGAGCGGCTCGTCCTCGAGGGGGCGCACGTCGCGGCCGACGCCCAGGTGACCGGCGGCTCGACGGTCGGGGCCGGTGCGACGGTCGGGGCGGGAGCGGTCGTCGACGGCAGCGTGCTGCTCGACGGCGCCGTGGTCGAGGACGGCGCGGTGGTCCGCAGCTCGGTCGTCGGCGCGGGCGCCGCGGTGGGCCGCGAGACGGTGCTCGACGGCGTGGTCGTGGGCGAGGCCGCCCGGATCGGCGCGCACAACGAGCTGCTCGCCGGCGCGCGGGTGTGGGCGGGGGCCGAGCTCCCGGAGAAGGCGGTGCGGTTCAGCAGCGACGCGTCCTGAGGGGGAGCCGCGACAGAACCTCCGGCGCACGCTGGCGCGTCCTCCTGGCAGTCGACGTCGGGGGGACGCAGTGGTGGGGGACGGGGCTGCACCGGGGCCACCGGGGGAGGCTGCGCCCTGGCGGCTACGGCTCGCGGCGCTCCTGGCGCTGACGGCCTTCCTCGCGTGGGCGCTCTCGGCGTGCCTCGTCGGGCTGGACGCCGAGCGGACGCGGGACGACGGCGGCCCGCTGGGCCTGCCCGACCGGCTGCACAACCCCGGCTGGCTCACCCCGGACAACGACGAGGGCCCGCGGGGGCGGGCGGCCGTCGTGATGAACGGTTCGCAGTTCCCGTACGTCGGGCTGGGCGACACCAACGCCGCGGCGCTCGTGGGGCCGGGGGGCGACCGCATGACCGAGCGGCAGGGCCGTGACGAGTGGCATCCGGGCGAGGACCTGCTGCTGTCCCCGGACGGCACCCGCACGGTGAGCCCGGCCGGCCGGTCCGGCTACGCCGCCTCGGTCGACGTGCAGGACCTGCGGACGGGCCGGCACCGCGAGGTGCCGATGCCCGGCGCCGCCCCCGCTGACGGCGAGTTCGTCCCCTCCGGCTGGTCGGTCCTGGCGTGGATGCCGGACGGGGACGGGTTGGTGCTGGCCGGGCCGGCCGGCGGGCTCGGCGTGCTCGACCTGGCGACCGGGACGTTCCAGCGCGTCGCAGACCACGCGGCGGGCCTGGTCCCGGGCAGCGCGGTGGCCGTGCGCGGGGACGGGCGGCGGATCGCGTACGTCGTGGAGGGGCAGCTGGTCGTCGTGGACGTGGCCGACGGCTGGACCGCGCTGCAGGCCACGCTCCCGCCCGGGGCGCAGCTGGGGGGCAAGGCCGCCTGGTCCCCGGACGGGGAGTCCGTCGCGGTGTCGGTGCCGTCCGGGCCGCCGCCGGCCCGGCGCTGGACGTTCCGCCTCGTCGACGCGTCGACGGGCGCGCTGCGGCCGGCCGCGTTCCCGACCGTGGGCGACGCCGTGACGCTGCGCGCGGTCGGCTGGCGCGCGGGCGACCGGGTCGTCGCCATCGCCTACCGGCCCGAGGACTACGCCACGCAGCCGACGGACACCGACACCGGCTTCGCCGTCGTACGCCGCGCCGACCTGGTCGAGGTGACGGCCGGCGCGTCGTCGGCACGCACCCTGCTCCGCCCGCCGTGGCAGACGCTGGCGATGGACGTCGCCCAGCAGGCCGCCGCCAGCGGGCTGACGTTCACGAGCCCCGACCCGCCCCCGGTCCACCTGGGCCGCGCCACCTCCGCCGTCGTCGGGCTGGCGTCGGCCGCGCTGCTCCTCGCCGTGCTGCGTCGCCTCGTGCTCCTCCTCGCCCGGCTGCTCGACGGCCCGGCCGCGTCCCCGGTGACGACACCTGTCGTCGCGATCAGCGATTGACGATGCGTGCATGCAACCTCAGGGGAGGGCTGCCACCACCCCGGCTGCCTGCAGCAGGTCCGTGACCCCGAACTCGCCGTCGCTGCCGTACGTCGGCCGCCAGTCCGGGTCCTGCTGCAGGTAGGACTGCGGATCGCCCGCGATGAGGCCGAAGATCACCTCGGCGACGATGCGCCCGCCGACGGCGCCGAGGTGCTGGCCGTCGGCCTGCACGTCGGCCTCGCGCAGCACGTAGAACCACAACGGGGTGCGGCTCTCGAGGTGGACCTCGCGCAGGTCCTCGAGGTCGGCGGGGGCAAGGACGGGCAGCCGCATCGCCGCCGCGATCCGCTGCCCCGAGGGGACGCACATGGTCAGGTTGCGCAGCAGGTTGCGCGTCGCGAGCGAGGTCGGCTGGCCGGCCGGCTGGCCGAGCAGGTCGAACAGGACCGAGGAGAGCGTGGTGTCGATCCGCTTGTTGTGCCGCGACCGCCCGTCGCCGAAGTCGAAGAAGGTCTGCCAGTCGATGAAGCGCCGCGGCGCCCGCTTCCCTCCGCGCAGGTCCGGCGGGTCGTCGCCGTCCGGTGCGGTCGGGTCGAAGATCAGCCCGAAGAACTGCTGCGCCGGGTCCGTGACGCTCGTGCCGAAGTTCGCCCGGTAGCTCGGCCGCACCTGCGAGTGCCCGAAGCGGTAGGCCGCCACCGAGAACTCCACGGGGACGTACGGGTCGTTGTGCCAGGTGTAGTGCTTCGGGCCGTTGTGCAGGACGTCGTCGGCGGTCGCTTGGCCGACGGTCTTCGGCAGGAACTCGTGCAGGATCATCCACTGGTAGTGCCAGCGCACGGTCCGCTGCGCCTCCGCGAAGACCTCGTCGAGCGTGTAGCCCGCTCCGAGCTCGGCCTTGACGTCCTGCACGACCCGGTTGTGGAAGCGCAGGACCGCCAGGTGGAACTGGGAGACGACGAGGTTCTCGTCGTTGCGCGGGTCGCCGGTCAGCGGCACGTTCTGCCGGTTGCGCGGCAGGTCGTACCTCGTCGTGCCTTCGACGGACACCGCCGCGGACCCCGGGCACTCGTCCACGAGCATCGTCGTCCGCCCGGCGTCCACGGACTGGTCGTAGAGATGGGGCGAGCAGACCGGCCCGCCGCCGTAGACGCTGTCGAGGTCCAGCGCCGGGACGCGGAAGTTGCGGATCGCCTCCGGGTCCTGGCGCCGGGCGAGGCTGGACGTCGGGTCGAAGGTCATGTCGTGGTCGACGAACTGCCCGACGAAGGTCATGCCCGCGGTGGCCGCCGGGTTGTCGGGGTTCCGCAGGCTCTTCGCGGGATCCGTGATGAGGGTGACCGGGTCGCTCAGGTCGTCCTGCGCGTCCATCGGGCCGCCGCGCGCGCCCAGCTCGGCGAGCGCGTCGCGCATCAGCGGCGTGTCGGGCGCGAAGGGCGGCAGCGTGGGGAAGAGGCGGCCGAACCTGCCGGTGTCGTAGAACCTCGACCGTGGCGTCGACTCGCCCAGCTGTGCGTGTCCGTGCGGCATGGCCTGCCCCTCCCGATCGCAGAACGGTGGGTCGTCCGCTCCTGCAGAGGCGAGGGGCCGGGGCGGTGATACACGCCGGCTCCGTGCACCACCGCCCCCGCGCTCAGCCGCGCGGCGCGCGCACCTTCTCACGGTGGGTCTCCCGCAGGCCCTTGGCGCTGTAGTTGACCTTGTCCGCCTCGACCAGCGCCGAGATGCGGTGGCCGAGGTCCTCCGGCTTGATTCGGTAGGTCTCGCCCGTGACGTAGTAGTCCGGGTTGCCCTGCGGGTGGATCTCCTTCCCGTCACGCATCCAGGTGATGTAGAAGTCGTCGGGGCTGGGCGTCCACGTGCCCGGGTCCACCGTCAGCAGCTGGCCGACCTCGAAGGCCCCGCTGATCGTCGGGCGCACGACGTTGTCCAGCGGCCGCCCGCCCCGCGTCCAGCGCACGACGCTCGTCCGGGTCGCGGTGCCGGAGCCGTTCGTGGCCTGCACCCGGCAGCTGACCGCGCCGGACCACGGCATGTCGCCGGTGAGCAGGTGCTCCGGCGACGCCTGGTCCGCGAGCACCGTCGTGCCGTTGACCAGCCACGTGTAGCGGACGCGGTCCGCACCACGGACGACGGCCGCGCAGGTCAGCAGCGTGTCGGGGCGCATCTTCCCCGCGACCTTGACCGACTTCACGGTCGGCGCGGCGGACGCCGTCGCTGCGGACGCGGGCAGCGCCCCGGCGGCGAGGAGCGGCACGAGCGCGACGCCGAGCGCGCTGCGGCTGACGGTGCGGTGGCGTACCTGCTTCACGAATTTCCCCCTGTCCGGCGTGCACGGTGCACGCGACGGGGCCGGAGTCTAGGCAGCGGCGGTGACAGAGCCTTCCCGACCGCTCGAGCGACGGCCGATGCCGGCAGCGAGATTCGCGTCTTCTGTCTCGGCCTTTAGGAGGGCGCGCCGGTCCCGTAGCTGTTGCGGCGGTGGGCCACGACCGCGCCGGCGCAGGTGAGCACGAGCCCCCATCCGGCCGCCGCGAGGCCCCAGGCGGCCGCGTCCGCGAGCCCCGCGGACCGGGCGTTCAGCCCGCGCAGCAGCGGCCCGAGCGGGGTCGCCGGCGGGACGGTGAAGGCGAGGACGAGCGCGCCCACGGCGACGGCGAGGCAGAGCGCCCGGTCGCGCAGCACGGGCGGCGACGCCAGCGCGCCGACGCCGCCGCCGACGAGGACCGCGGCCAGATGGGCGAGCAGTCCGACCGCGAGCGTGCGGGAGGCCGCCGGGTGCGGTCCCGCGGCCCAGCCCCAGCCGACCGCGAGGGCCACGAGCGGCAGCGACGCCACGAGCCCGGCCGCGGCCTGCAGCCCGTGCAGCCGGGCTGCGCCGCCCGCGGCGGCCGCCAGCAGCGAGGTGGTCGAGCGGTCGGTGACGAAGCCGGTGAGCACGATCCAGAGCGCGACCGCGCAGAGAGCGCCGGCCGTCGAGGCGTACGCCGGCAGCGGCGGGCCGGCGTCCGAGGCGTAGACCGCGGCGAGCAGCGCGGCGTACACGGTCCAGGCGGCGAGGCACCGCCGCGAGGACACGAGCAGCCGCAGCAGGACCAGCAGCAGGCTCACCACGCGTCCACGTCCTCGACCAGGCGCCGCACCTCGAGCCCGGCGTCGAGGGCCGCGCGCAGCACGGCGGGCAGCGCAGGCTCGGGGACGCGGGCGCGCAGCAGGCCCTCGGCGGCCGCCTGGACCGTCGCGCCGGCCGCCGCGAGAGGTGCGGCCAGCACGGCGCCGGCACGCGCGGACGGGAAGACGTCGAGCAGGTACGCCGGCGGCGCCGGCTCCAGCGCGGCCAGCCGGCCGTCCGTCAGGGCGAGGCAGTCCACCCCCGGGACCGGACGGTGCGCGGTCAGCACCACGACGCTGCTGCCGGCGGCGAGGCCGCGGACGAGGTCGAGGGCGGCACCGAGGGCGTCGGCGTCGATGCCGGAGAACGGCTCGTCGAGCACGACGAGCACCGGGCGCAGCGCCGCGGCGACCGCGAGGTGGGCCTTCTGCAGGCTGCCCTTGCTCAGCTGGTCGAGCGGGGCGTCGGGCGGCCCGCCGAGCGAGAGCGCGTCGAGCGCGGGCGCGACCCGGGACGCGGCGCCGGTGCGCGCCGCGGGCGGGGCGAGGCGGGGCGCGAGCGCGCGGGCGAGCCGGGAGGCGTCGAGGCCGGGCGGGGCGGGAGGCCGCTCGGGCAGGAAGAACGCCGAGCGCGCGGGGCGGCGTACGTCCCCGGCGTCGGGCCGGTCCACCCCGGCGAGGACGCGCGCGAGCACGGACTTGCCGGCGCCGTTGCGCGCGACGACGGCGGTCAGCGAGCCCGCCACGAAGCGGGCCGAGCAGTCGAGGAGGACGTCGCGCCCGCCGACCCGGCGGCGCACGGACACGGCCTCGAGCGCGGGCGCAGACGCGTCCGCCGCCCGGCCCCGGGCAGGGGCGGGCGGCGGACGGTGCGTGCCGGGCAGCGGACCGGTCAGGACGCGTTGGGCTCCGGGGCGTCGGTGCGCGGGTACTTCTTGATGAAGCTCTCGAACGCCTCGCCGGACAGCTCGCCGCAGTACTGGCGGTGGCCCATCTGCTTGTCGCCGCCGCCCCAGTGCGAGAAGGCGACGTGCTTGCCGTCCGGGAACGCGCCACGGGAGGCGTCCCACGGGACGACCTTGATCTTGCCGGCGGCCTCGTCCATCGCGGCGGCGCGGGTGGCCAGCCCCTCGAGGACGTCGCGCTGGTCGCTGCCGACCGTGTCGTCGTACCAGAGGATGTTGTAGCCGTGCTCGAGGTTGTGGACGAGCTGCTCGACCGGCGGGACGTCCTCGGTCGTGTAGAAGTTGCGGCCGGTGATGTCCCAGTTGGCGAGGTGCTCGCCGGACGTGGGCGGGGCGGTCGCGTACTCCACCGTCGTCTTGTCCGGCTGGTCGGTGCCGGGGCCGATGTGGACCGCGCTGCCGGTGGCCTCCTCGGAGATGATCTCGTCGCAGGAGGCGGCCGCCGCGCTCGCGCCGAAGGTCGAGAACGCCTTCGACGCCGGGTCGTTGGCCCGCTCCCGGAGGAAGCCGAAGGTCGCGACGCCGACCAGCGCGATCGCGACCACGCCGGCGATGCCGACGAAGAGCAGGGTCTTGCGACGCTCGGCCGAGCGCTGCTCGCGGCGCATGGCCTCGAGCGTCTCCTTGCGCGACTTCTCCGAGCCCCGCGTCCTGCTGCTCACTCATGCTCCTCTCGACCCGGCCGGAGCCGGCCGGTTCGCTTGCGCTGTGCGTGTAGACCGGGTGACACCCTACGGAGAGAAAGCACTTCCGGCCGAAGCTTCGACGAGGATGGGGACGTGCAGCAGGCGCTCGAGAGTTCCCGGACCGTCGCTGAACGCAGCGCCCAGCTGCCGCAGCCATGCGGCGAGGCCGCCCGTTCGTGGGCTTCGCCACACCCGGTCGACCTGTCCGTCGTGCTCGGGCCGATGCGCCGCGGCTCCGGCGACCCGACGTGGGCGCGGACGCCGGACGGGGCGCTCTGGCGCGGCGTACGCACTCCCGAGGGCCCGGCGTCCCTGCGCCTGCTGACGCGCCCGCAGGACGCCCTTGTGGACGCGCGCGCCTGGGGGCCGGGCGCCGGCTGGGCGCTGGACAGCGTGCCCGGGCTGCTGGGCGTCGACGACGACCCGGCGGGGTTCGAGCCGCGCCACCCGCTGCTGGTCGAGGCCTACCGGCGCTGGCCCGGATGGCGGGCACCGCGGTCGCGGCGCGTGATGGAGGCCCTCGTCCCGGCGATCCTCGAGCAGAAGGTCACCAGCACCGAGGCGCGGTGGGCCTGGCGCGACCTCGTGCGGTGGTACGGCGAGCCGGCTCCCGGTCCGGCGCCGGAGGGGCTGCGGGTGCCGCCGGGCCCCGAGCAGTGGCTCCGCGTGCCGTCCTGGGACTGGCACCGGGCCGGGGTCGACGGCAAGCGGTCGCGGGCGGTGCTGTCGGCCTGCGCCGTCGCGCACAAGCTCGAGGCGACGACGCAGGACCTGCCCCGCCGGGTCGGCGGGGAGATGTCCGTCGCCGAGCGGGCGCTGCGCTCCGTCGTCGGGATCGGCGTGTGGACGGCGGCGGAGACGCTGCAGCGCTCGCACGGCGACGCGGACTCCCCGTCCGTCGGTGACCTGCACGTCCCGGGGCTCGTCGGCCACGCGCTCGTCGGCCAGAAGGTCGACGACGCGGGGATGCTCGAGCTGCTCGAGCCCTACGCCGGGCACCGCCAGCGGGCCGTGCGCCTGATCGAGCTGGCGGCGGGCGCCGGCCTGGTGCGGGTGCCGCGGCGGGCGCCGCGCTTCGCCCCGCGCGACTTCCGCCGCTTGTGACGAGGCCTTTCGCCGGCCCTTCGTCCGCTATCCGTGCTTGACCTGCGAAGCAGCGCGCGGGGAGAGTCTTTCGGAAGCGGTTCCGGCGGCGGTGCTCGTCGCCGTCCCGTCGCCGCGCCGATGCCCGTCCCACGCCGAGGGAGAGCGAGTGACGAGCTCATGACCGCCGAGGCCGTCCGGCCGACGCCCGAGCCTGCGCCGGAGCCTGCGCCAGCGGGCGGGCGGGGCTTCCCGGCCGGGTTCCGCTGGGGTGCCGCCACCGCGGCGTACCAGGTCGAGGGGGCGGTCGACGCCGACGGGCGGGGGCCGTCGATCTGGGACACCTTCAGCGCGCTGCCGGGCAAGGTCGCCGGCGGCGACACGGGGGCGGTGGCCGCCGACCACTACGCCCGCTACCGCGACGACGTCGCGCTCATGGGCCGGCTGGGCCTCACCGACTACCGCTTCTCGGTGGCCTGGCCGCGCGTCGTCCCGGACGGCTCGGGGGTCGTCAACGCCAAGGGGCTCGACTTCTACAGCCGGCTCGTGGACGCGCTGCTCGACGCGGGCATCGCGCCGGTGGCCACGCTCTACCACTGGGACCTCCCGCAGCGGCTCGAGGACGCCGGCGGCTGGGGCGCCCGGGACACGGCCTACCGCTTCGCCGACTACGCCGCGGCGGTCGCCCGCAAGCTAGGCGACCGGGTCGGGACCTGGACGACGCTCAACGAGCCGTGGTGCACGGCGTTCCTCGGCTACGGCTCGGGCGTGCACGCGCCCGGCCGCACGGACGGCGCGACGGCCCTGCGCGCCGCCCACCACCTCAACCTCGCCCACGGCCTCGCGATGGGCGCGATCGCACCCCACGTCGGCGGTGCCGAGCGCGGCGTGACGCTCAACGTGCACGCGGTGCGCCCGGGCTCCTCCGACCCGGCCGACGTCGACGCCGCGCGGCGGGTCGACGCGGTCGGCAACCGCGTCTTCCTCGGGCCGCTCCTCGCGGGGGAGTACCCCGCCGACCTGCTGGAGGACACCGCCGCCGTGACGGACTGGTCGTTCGTCCGCGACGGCGACCTCGACGCGGCGCGCAGCTCCCCGGTCACGATGCTCGGGGTCAACTACTACAACCCGGTCGCGGTCCGCGCCTTCGACCCCACCTCCGGCCGCGCCCCGTCCCTCGCCGACGGCCACGGGCCGCGGGCCGCGTCACCCTGGCCCGGGTGCGAGGGGGTCGAGTTCGTGCCGCTGCCGGGGCCGTACACCGCGATGGGCTGGCCCGTCGACGAGTCCGGGCTGTACGACGTGCTGGCCCGGGTGGCGCGGGACGCGCCGGGGCTGCCGGTCATGGTCACCGAGAACGGCGCCGCCTTCGACGACGAGGTGTCCGCCGACCGGCGCGTGCACGACCCGCTGCGCGTCGACTACCTCCGCCGGCACCTCGAGGCGGTGCACCGCGCGATCGCCGACGGCGTCGACGTGCGGGGCTACTTCGTCTGGTCACTGCTGGACAACTTCGAGTGGGCGTACGGCTATCGCAAGCGGTTCGGCATCGTGCACGTCGACTACGCGACCCAACGCCGGACCCCGAAGGACAGTGCGTACTTCTACCGCCGCGTGATCGAGGCGAACGCGCTGCCGGCGGCCTAGCCGCGCTCACCAGCCGGAGGTCCCGGGGGCGCCCTTGAACGGCCCGACGACCCGCGAGGTCACCCACCCGCCGTAGAAGCCCCCCTCCTGCGGCGTCACCTGCTCGCCGTCCACCGTGACGCGGCCCATCCGGCCCGGATAGACCGCGACGTGGCCCTGCAGCGCCTCGAAGCCGGGCGAGGGTGAGGGGTACGTCCAGGCCGCCGCCTCCGCCCGCTCGTCCCCGCCCACGACGGTGAGGTACGCCGCCCGGCCCTTGAACTCACACCACGACGAGCCCGGCGCCGGCTCCAGCGCCCCGTCGGCGAACGCCGTGCGCGGCAGGTAGTAGGTCGGCGGATGGCTGGTCTCCAGAACGCGAATCGCGCTTCTGGTCTCGGCGACGACTGCGCCGCCGAGCTCGATCAGGACGTGCTCGTCGGACGGCTCGACCGCGGGCGGTCGCGGGTAGTCCCACACCGACTCCTGCCCGGGCTGCGGCTCGATGCGTCGGGTCTGCATGAGCGCATCGTGCGACGGCGAGCGGCGCACCGCATCTCGGTGGCTCCGGCTCGGTGGCTCCGTCTCGGTGGCTCCGTCTCGGTGGCTCCGTCTCGGTGGCTTCGTCTCGGTGGCTTCCCGGAGGCGCGGGCCAGCGCCCGTCAGGGGCGGCTCAGGGCGGGGCCAGGGGTGCTCCCCGATGTGCCCGCCCCGCCTCCTCGGCCATCGTCGTAGTCGTCCGCGGACACCACTCTTGGAGGAACCCATGAACAGCATCCACGACCGGCTCCGCCGCGAAGGCCTCGTCCGGGCCGGCTCGGGCCGCGTGCTCGCCGGCGTATGTGCGGGCCTCGGCCGCCGGCTCGGCCTGGACCCGTGGCCCGCCCGTCTGCTCTTCGTGCTCGCGCTGCTGGTGCTGCCCGGCAGTCAGCTGCTGCTCTATCCGCTGCTCTGGGTGCTGATGCCGAGCGAGCGCTCGACGAGCGGGTACGGCGGCCGGGTCGCCGCCGCCTGAGCGGGCTCACGCCGCCAGCAGCGAGGCCTCCGTCGGCGCGCCGGGGCGGGCGTACGGGGGGAGCGGGCGCAGCGCCTGCACGGGGGCGCGCTGCGCCGAGGACCGCAGCTCGAGCACCTGCACCTGGCCGTGCAGCTCACCGAGCAGGTCGGAGAGGCTGAGCCCGAGCGCCGCGCAGACGGCGGCCACGACCTCCGACGACGGCTCCTTGCGGCCGCGCTCGATCTCGGACAGGTAGCCGATGGACACGTCGGCGGCGGCCGCGACGTCGCGCAGCGTCTTGCCCTGCTCGTGACGGGCGCGTCGCAGCGTCGCGCCGAGCAGCCGGCGGAGCAGGATCATCGGGGCCTCCGGAACGGGCGATGGTGGCTGGGGCTCCAGCATGCACCGCGCTGCCCGCCCTGCGTCACGGCGCCACCAGTGCTCGGGGATCACGGGACTTGGCGCACGACACGCCGGTGTCGTTGAGCCGAAGCCCGTGATCACCGCGGGGCGGGGCGTCGGCGGAGACGGGGCGTCGGCGGCAGCAAGGCGTCGGGGGACGTGGCGGGGCGTCGGCGGCAGCAAGGCGTCAGGGGACGTGGCGGGGCGGCGGCGGCAACGGGGCGTCCAGGGACAGGGCGCCGGAGAGACGTGGCGTCGGGCGCGGCGGTGCCCGGCGAGCCGAGCCGCGCGGCCGACGAGCAGAGCCGTCAGCGCACGAGGACGAAGTCGTCCGGGTCGCGCGGCGCGCGCTCGGCCGGGGGCTGTGCCGCGTGCCCGACGGCCACTGCGCCGAGCGGCTCCCAGTCGCCCGCGAGCCCGAGCTCGGCGCGGACGACGTCGGCGCAGAAGAGGGTCGAGGACACCCAGGCCGAGGCCAGCCCCTCGGCCGTCAGCGCGACGAGCAGCGCCTGCACGCCCGCGCCGCCCGCGAGCAGGAACATCGCGCGCTCGGCCGCGGCCCGGCGGGCGTCCGGATAGGCGTGCGCGCCGTCGGCGACCAGGCAGGGGACGACGAGGTAGGGCGCGCGGCGCAGGACGTCGCCCCGGCGTATGCGGCGCTCGATCTCCTCGGCCGGGCGGCCGTCCGCCCGCAGGTCCTGCACCCAGGCCTCGCGCATCGCGTCGAGCAGGCGCACCCGGGCCGGCTCGCTCTCGAGCAGGACGTAGCGCCACGGCGTCGTGTGGTGCGGCGCCGGGGCCGTCAGCGCGGACGCGACCGCACGCCGGACCGCCGCGGGGTCGACGGGCTCGGCCGTGAAGCTGCGGACGGTACGCCGGGCGGGCACGGCCTCCCGGCGGCCCTGGGCGAGGGCCTCGCGGGAGCCGAGGCGGAACATGTCGTCCGCCGAGGGCCGGACCAGCGCGCGGGCGCCGGGCCCGTCGTCGTCCAGCAGCCCGGGCGCGCCGCGGACGACCGTTGCCGGGACGCCGGCGGCCTTGCCCTTCACCAGCTCGGCGGCCGAGGCCAGCTCGTCGACCAGGGCGATGACGGTGGCGTCGAGCCGGCGCCCGCCCGCGTCGGGCGTGCCGCGCAGGTCCAGCGCGGGCAGGACCCCCGCGGCGCCGATCGCGAGGTCGACCTGGCCCTCGCGCCACGTGCGCCCGGCGGTGTCGCTCACGACGACGCCCAGCCGGCGCAGGCCCCGCCGCTCCCGCAGCGCCGCCCGCAGCAGCCGGGCGGAGGCGTCGGGGTCCTCCGGCAGCAGCAGGACGGTGCCCTCGTCGACGTTGCTCGCGTCGACGCCGGCGGCGGCCATGACGAGCCCGTGCCGGGTCTCGACGATCTGGGTCTCGCCGCGGGCCGCGACGACGCGGACCGCCTCCGCGGCGACGGCCTCCGCGCGCGACATCCCCACCCGCAGCCGGCCCTCGGCCTTGGCCACGACCTTGCTCGACACGACGAGCACGTCGCCGTCGAGCAGCTCGGGGGCGTACGCGTCGAGCAGCGCCGCGAGGTCGTCGCCGGCGCGCACCTCGGGCAGGCCGAGGACCGGCACGACGGTCAGCTCCCCGCCCGCGGCCGGCGTCACTGCTCGACCAGCTCCCCGAGCGCGAGCGCCTGGCGGGCGATCTCGGCCGTGGCGGGGACGTCGGTCATCATCAGCGGCACCGCGCGGCACGCGATGCCGGCGGCCGCGACCCGGTCCACGTCCGCGGCGTCGGAGGTGTCCATCAACCACCCGTCGAGCAGGCCCGGGCCGTAGGCCAGCCCGACGCCGGCCGCGGACACGTCGACCCCGATCGCCGGCAGCAGCTTGTCCGCCATGCCGCGGACGACCTGCCCGCCGACGATGGGGGAGACGCCCACCACGGGCGCGAGGCTCTCCTCGATCGCCGTGCGGATGCCCGGCACGGCCAGCACGCTGCCGATCGAGACCACCGGGTTGCTCGGCGGCAGGAGGATGAAGTCGGCTTCGGTGATCGCCTCGAGCACCCCGGGCGCCGGGACGGCGTCCTCGGCCCCGACCGACACGACGGCCTCGACTGCAGGCTCGGCGCGCCAGCGGACCCAGTACTCCTGGAAGTGCACGAGCCGGGGCGCGTCCTCCCCGGGCGGCACGAGCCGCACGTGGGTCTCGACCGGCTGGTCGCTCATGGGCAGAAGCCGCACGCCGCGCCCGGGCAGCTCCCACCGCGCGGCGAGCACGGCGGTCGCCTCTGACAACGTCGCCCCGTCCGCGAGCAGGGCCGTGCGGGTCAGGTGGGTGGCGAGGTCCCGGTCGCCGAGGCCGAACCAGGTGGGGAGGGAGTCGTACTCCGCCAGCTCGTCCTTGACCGTGAAGGTCTCGCCTACGCGGCCCCAGCCGCGCTCGTCGTCGATGCCTCCGCCCAGGGTGTAGAGCACCGTGTCGATGTCGGGGCAGACGCGAAGCCCCCACATCGTGAGGTCGTCGCCGGTGTTGCCGATGACGGTGACCGTCCAGCCCTCACCCGGCGCGCCGGTGCCGCTGGAGTCGGCGAGAGCGGCGAGCAGGCCACGGACGAACCGGGCGCCGCCCGTGCCGCCGGCAGGAACGACGATGCGCACCCGGCCATCCTCGTGCACCCCTGCGGGCGGGCGCGCAGAGGGTGCCCGACGGGCCGGATCCCGGTCCCTACCACCCCCGGGCTTGACGGGAGGGCAGCGACGCGCGTGTAATTTCAGGCGTGTCATTCCGGCGGCCTGACCGGCCCCGGATGCGCTGAGGCCGGAGCCACCGCTCCGGCGGGTCGAGATCAGTGATCGTCCGGGAAGACCGCCCGGCCTACCGGGCCGGGCGTCAGGCAGACGTACGGGAGGCGCAATGCACGAGATCGAGGAGCCCCTGACCCTCGGGCGGCTCGAGGACGTGTCGTGGGGTGCTCCGGCGGCTGTCGACGCCGGCCCCGACCCCCTGGCCGACACCGTCGGCGACGCCCTGGTCGACGCAGGCCCGGCCGCGCGCCCGGAGCTCCGGGAGGTCGCGGACGTCACGCTTTCGGCGGCCGACCCGCTGGCGCTGGTGGAGCTCACGGCGGACGAGCAGGACGAGGAGCTGCGCTGGCAGGAGCGGGCGCTCTGCGCGCAGACCGACCCCGAGGCGTTCTTCCCGGAGAAGGGCGGAAGCACCCGGGAGGCCAAGAAGGTCTGCCTGAGCTGCGAGGTCCGGTCCGAGTGCCTGGACTACGCGCTGGCCCACGACGAGCGCTTCGGCATCTGGGGCGGTCTCTCCGAGCGCGAGCGCCGCAAGCTGCGCCGCCAGGCGGTCTGAGCCGGGGCCCTGGGCGCAGGGCCGGTTGGTCGCGGACGGGAAGCCAGGCGGCCCTGCCGGACGTTGCCCAGGGGCGACCGACCCGAAAGGCTCCCCCATGCGCATCCCGCTGTCCGTCCTCGACCTCGCCCCGATCCCCGCGGGGCAGACCGCCGGCAGCAGCTTCGCCGCCAGCGTCGCGCTGGCGCAGCGCGCGGAGCAGCTCGGCTACCTGCGCGTCTGGTACGCCGAGCACCACAACATGCCGACCATCGCGTCGTCGGCGACGAGCGTGCTGATCGCGCACGTCGGGGCGCAGACGACCTCCATCCGGCTCGGCGCCGGCGGCGTCATGCTGCCGAACCACTCCCCGCTGGTCATCGCCGAGCAGTTCGGCACGCTCGAGGCGATGTACCCGGGCCGCATCGACCTCGGGCTCGGACGCGCCCCCGGCTCGGACCAGAACACGATGTACGCCCTGCGCCGCGACCCCGGCTCGGCCGACTCGTTCCCGCAGGACGTGCTGGAGCTGCAGGCCTACCTGGCCGGGCAGTCCCGCGTCCCGGGGGTCGACGCCGTCCCCGGCAAGGGCTCGAACGTCCCGCTGTACGTCCTCGGCTCGTCGCTGTTCGGCGCGCAGCTGGCCGCGGCGCTCGGGCTGCCGTACGCCTTCGCCAGCCACTTCGCCCCGCAGGCGCTGGAGGCAGCGGTCGCCACCTACCGCCGGCAGTTCAAGCCGTCGGCTCAGCTCGAGGCGCCCTACGTGATCGCCGGGGTCAACGTCATCGCGGCCGACAGCATGGAGCAGGCGAGGGACAACCTCGAGGCGGTGCGGCGGACGATGGCGGTGGGCCTGTTCGGCCGCGGCCGCACCCTCACCGACGAGGAGGCCGACCAGCTGCTGCGGTCCGGCGCCGGCCAGCACGTGGACTCGATGTTCACCTACGCCGCGGTCGGCACCGGGCTCGAGGTCGCGGACTACCTCGACGGGTTCGTGAAGCACGCCGATGCCGACGAGCTCATCACCGTCCACCAGGCGCCGACGACCGAGGGCCGGCTGCGGTCCCTGTCCATCACCGCCGAGGCGCTGCGGTAGTCCTCGCGTCGGGGCCCGCGCGGCCCGCAGATCAGGCCGCGGGGACCTGCCGCACCCGCAGCTCGTGCGCGCCGTCCGGGCGGCTCAGCTCGTAGTAGAGCCACCACTGCCCGTCGAGGACCAGTGCGTCGAGGTAGCGCACCGAGCCCGTGCCCCCGGGCGCGACGACCCAGGGGCCGGCCTCGTCGAGCCGGCGCCAGTCGGTCAAGCAGCCGGAGACGGCGACGCCGCAGCGCTCCTCGTAGTTCTCCTTGTGGGACGCCGACCCGTCGTAGAACCCGACGAACCCGCCGTCCACGGGCACGACCGTGCCCAGTCGAGCCTGGTAGCGGTCCCAGCCGGTCCCCACGCCGAGCACCTCGCCCTGCCAGCGAAAGCGGGTGCCGTCGGTGCTCGTCGCGAGCCCGGTCGGGTGGGTCGTCGCCCCGACGTTGTAGATGTCGGCGGTCCCGTGCGCGTCGGCGGGAAGCTCGGCGCGGGCGGCCGCGTAGCTGGCGAACAGGTACGTCACCGGCCCCGCCTGCACGACGTACGGGTCCTTGACCCCTTCGGTGCCGGTCGTCGCGGCGGTCAGGACGCCGCGCCGGGTGCTCACGTCGAAGCCGGCGGGGTCGTCGGCCTCCACCGCGTCGATGCGCCAGCGGTTGTCGGCCGGGTCGACGTAGCTGACGTAGAGCACGTAGCCGCCGCCCGGGCGGCGGGTCAGGCAGAAGCGCTCCATCGAGGACGTGCCCAGCTCGTCCTTGTGCACCGACCAGACGTCGGTGAAGCGCACGCCGTCGGAGCTGGCCGCGACGGCGCACCGCCAGCCCCGCTCGGGGGCGGCGCCGCGGGGCCGGCGCTCTCGATAGGTCAGCCAGAACCGGCCGTCCTCGTGCAGCACACCGGGGCACCCCGCCCAGTAGCCCGGCTCGTCGCGCTCGGGCCCGCGGACGAGGGTGCCCTCCAGCGGGTCGAACGGGGCGAGCGGCAGGACGTGGCGGGTCATGATCGCGGACGCTAGCAGCGGGGCAGCGGATCGTCCCATCGTCGAGGCAACGCTGTCTCGCGACGTGGGACGCGGCGCCGGACCTATCGTGAGGCCCATGCGCCTCCTCGCCACGGTCAAGGCGTGGCTGCGCGTGCACCCGCTCGCGGCCGACGCCCTGCTCGCGCTGCAGGTCCTGGTCCTCGCCTACCTCGTCCCCGACGACAAGCCCGGGCACATCGCGCCGCCGGACGCCGGCACCCAGGCCTTCGTGATCCTGGGCTGCGCCGCGCTCGTGCTGCGCCGCCGCTACCCGTTCCCGGTCTGGGCCGCCACGGTCGTCTGCGGCGGCCTGGGCGTCTGGCACGCGGGCAGCCCCACCACCGCCAACCTCCCGACCGTCGTCGCCCTCGGCTCGCTCGTCGTCCGCACGCCGCGCCGACGCGCCTTCGAGCTCGCGTCCGTCACGGCCGCGGTCTCCATCGCCGCGCTGCTCCTCGCCGACCTGGACAACTGGGAGCAGGGGGAGACGTACGGCGCGGTCACGTGGAGCGCGCTCGCCACCGCGGTGGGGCTGGCCGTGCAGAGCCACCGCGCGGTCCTCGCGGCCGCGGAGGAGCGCGCGCTGCGCGCCGAGCAGTCCCGCGAGCAGGAGGCCCAGCGCAGGGTCGCGGAGGAGCGGCTGCGCATCGCGCGCGAGCTGCACGACGTCGTCGCGCACCACGTCTCGGTCGTCAACGTGCAGTCGGGTGTCGCACTGCACCTGCTCGACACCGACCCGGCCCAGGCGCGCGAGGCGGTCGGCCACGTACGTGGGGCGAGCCGGCAGGTGCTCGAGGAGATGGGCGCCCTGCTCGGCGTGCTGCGGACGAACGAGGACGGCGCGCCGGTCACACCCGCCCCGGGCTTCGAGCGGGTCGGCGAGCTCGTCGAGTCGATGGGGAGGGCCGGGCTGCGCGTGCACTGGGAGGTCGTCGGCCAGCCGGTCGCGCTGCCGGCGCTGCTGGACCTGACGGCGTACCGCCTCGCCCAGGAGTCGCTCACGAACGCCGCCAAGCACGGCACCGGAAGTGCTGAATTCGAGATCAGTTATCTGCCCGAGGTGCTCGTGCTCATGGTGAGCAACCCGGTGTGGGGCAGGGGTGCGAGCGGCGACGGGACCGGTCACGGGCTGGTGGGGATGCGCGAGCGCGTGGAGGCCGTCGGCGGGACGCTCGACGCCGGCGTGCAGGGCGGCCACTTCGTCGTCCGCGCCGAGCTCCCGCTCGCGCCGAGGGCCGTGACGGGGACGGCAGGGGCGCCGCGGTGACGATCCGCGTCGGCCTCGCCGACGACCAGGCGCTCATCCGCGCCGGCTTCGCCGCCCTCATCGGCAGCGCCCCGGACATGCAGGTCGTCGCCCAGGCCGGAGACGGTGCCGAAGCGGTCGAGCAGGCCCGCCGGCTCCGCCCGGACGTGATCCTCATGGACATCCGCATGCCCGGCACGGACGGGCTGACGGCGTGCGAGCAGATCACGACCGACCCGGAGCTTCCCGGCGTCCGCGTGATCGTGCTGACGACGTTCGAGGCCGACGACTACGTCCTCGCGGCCCTGCGCAAGGGGGCGAGCGGCTTCCTCGGCAAGGGCGTCGAGCCCGTCGACCTGCTCGACGCCGTGCGCGTCGTCGCGGCCGGCGAGGCGCTGCTGTCGCCGCGCGCGACCGCGAGCCTCATCGCGCGGTTCCTCGCGCAGCCGCAAGAGGCCGCCCCGCAGGTCGTGTCCCCGGAGCTGACGTCGCTCACCGAGCGCGAGCGCGAGGTCGTCGTGCTCGTCGCCCTAGGGCTGAGCAACGACGACATCGCCGCCCGGCTCACGGTCTCGCCGCTCACGGCGAAGACGCACGTCAACCGGGCCATGACCAAGCTCGGCGCGCGCGACCGGGCGCAGCTGGTCGTGATGGCGTACCAGTCCGGGCTCGTCCGCGCCGGCGACGCCATACCTCAGGCGTAGCCCGCGCTGCGACGTACTGCAGGCGTAGTACGCGCGATTGCCTGCTCGCGGACGACGCCTCGCGCCGCCGTTCTCCGCATGCTGGACGACGTTGGACTCGGCCCGTCCGTCGCGCGGGCGGCCGAGCTGCATCGAGCTCGGGAGAGACGTACATGGCACGGCATCTGTATCGGCTGGGGCGCCTCGCGTTCCGGCGAAAGAAGTCCTTCGTGGGCGCCTGGCTGCTGCTGCTCGTCGTCCTCGGCGGGCTCGCCGGCGCGTTCTCGCGCAGCGCCGACGCCCAGCTCACCATCCCCGGAGTGGAGTCGGTCACCGCGACCGAGCTGCTGCAGGAGCGCTTCCCCACGGGCGGCGCCGGCGGGGCGACCGCGCGCATCGTCGTCGCGGCGCCCGCGGGAGAGCAGGTCACCGACCCCGAGGCCAAGGGGCAGGTCGAGTCGGTCCTCGCCAAGGCCGCGCAGGCCGACCAGATCGTGGCGGTGAGCGACCCGTACGCCGCCTCCGCGGTTTCGCGGGACGGCCGCGTCGCGTACGCGACGGTGACGTACGGCGTGCAGGCCGACGCGATCACTGACGCGGCGCGCGAGCAGCTGCTGGCGGCTGCCGAGCCGGCCCGGGACGCGGGCCTGCAGGTGGAGTTCGGCGGCGAGGCCACGCAGGCCGTGCCGGAGCAGGGTGCCACCGAGGCGATCGGCGTGCTCGTCGCGCTGGTGGTGCTGGCGGTCACCTTCGGCTCGATGCTGGCGGCCGGCCTTCCGCTGCTGACCGCGCTGATCGGCGTCGCCGTCGGGAGCGCCGGCGTCTTCGCCCTGTCGGCGGTCGTCGACCTCACGAGCACCGCGCCCACGCTGGGCCTGATGATCGGGCTCGCGGTGGGCATCGACTACGCGCTCTTCATCGCGGTCCGGCACAAGCAGCAGCTGGCCGACGGGATGTCCCCGGAGGAGTCCGCGGGGCGCGCCGTCGGCACGGCCGGCAGCGCGGTCGTCTTCGCGGGTGCGACGGTCATGATCGCGCTCGCCGGGCTCGCGGTGGTCGGGATCCCGTTCCTCACCACGATGGGCCTCGTCGCCGCCGCGATGGTCGGCGTCGCCGTGCTCGTCGCGCTGACGCTCGTCCCCGCGCTGCTCGGTGCCGCCGGGACGCGGTTCAACCGCTGGCCGGTGCCCGGCCTGCGCGGCCGGCAGGCGCGGCTGACCGCGAACGAGGGCTTCGGCACCCGCTGGGCACGCGGCATCACCCGACGACCACTTCCGGTGTTGCTCGCCTCGGTCATCGGCCTCGGCGTCGTCGCGGTGCCCGCGCTCGACCTGCGGCTCGGAATGGGCGACGAGGGCGGCCTCGCCGCCGAGACCACGCAGCGCAAGGCCTACGACCTGCTCTCGGAGGGCTTCGGCCCCGGCTTCAACGGGCCGCTGACCGTCGTCGTCGACGCGACGTCCGCGGACGACCCGCAGGGCGCCGCCGCGCAGACCGTGCAGACCTTGAAGGGCCTGCCCGGCGTCGTCACCGTCACCGACGGGGTCTTCAACGAGGACGGCACGACCGCGATCGTCACGGTGGTGCCGCAGGGCGGCCCGTCGGAGGCGTCGACCAACGACCTGGTCGAGGCCATCCGCGACGAGCGCCCGGCGCTCGAGCAGGCGACGGGCGCCGAGCTGTACGTCACCGGCAACACCGCCGTCGGCATCGACGTGTCCGCCAAGCTGCTGGGGGCGCTGCCCGTCTTCCTCGCCGTCGTCGTGGGCCTCGCCCTGCTGCTGCTCGCCATCGCGTTCCGCTCGGTCCTCGTGCCGCTGAAGGCGACGCTCGGCTTCCTGCTCAGCCTGGCGTCGACGTTCGGCGCGCTGGTCGCGGTCTTCCAGTGGGGCTGGCTCGCCGACCTCATCGGCGTGCAGCAGACGGGCCCGATCCTGAGCTTCCTGCCGATCCTGCTCATCGGCCTGCTGTTCGGGCTCGCGATGGACTACGAGGTCTTCCTCGTGAGCCGGATGCGCGAGGACCACGTGCACGGCGCGTCGCCCGACGAGTCGGTGATCGGCGGCTTCCGCCACGGCGCCCGCGTCGTGACAGCGGCAGCACTGATCATGGCTTCGGTCTTCGCCGGCTTCGTCTTCGGCCACGACGCGACGATCAAGAGCATCGGCTTCGCGCTGGCCTTCGGTGTCGCGGTGGACGCCTTCGTCGTGCGCATGACGATCGTCCCCGCGGTCATGGCGCTGCTCGGCACCCGCGCCTGGTGGCTGCCGCGCTGGCTCGACCGGCTGCTGCCGAACGTCGACATCGAGGGCGCGAGCCTCGAGCGGCACGACGCACGGGAGGCCCTCGAGAAGGACGACCCGCGCGACGAGGAGCTCGTCCTGCGCTGACCTCTTGGGACAGCGACCGGCGGGCCGGGCGGAATGCCGGGCCCGCCGCGCGCGCTGTCACAAAGGTCGGACCAGCGATCGAGAGGTGGGCGGATGACGGCCAGCCAGTTCCCCACCGGCCCCCAGGTTCCCGAGCGGGCCCACGTGTCCGGCTCGGACACGTCGATGGAGGTGGTGGTGCCGGTCCGCGACGTCACCCGAGCCGAGCGCGCACCGCAGCCGGGGCGTACGCGGACGCTGGTCTACCTGTTCGCCGACCGGCCCGATGCGCCCGGCGCCTTCCCCGTGACGCACGACGCGACGACCCACCACGCGACGACCCGAGACGCGACGGAGCACGGCGCGGCCGGCGCGCGGCCCGTGCGCGACGAGTAGTCAGTGACCCCCGCACTGCGGCGGGTTCTCCATCTCCCACGGAACCAGCTCGCGCGGGCCGGGGGAGCTGCAGTGCAGCACCATCGCCCCCGCACGCAGCCGCGGCCGCACGAAGCCTCCGACGACGCGCAGCGTGCTGTCGGGCTCGTACGCGCCGGACAGGCATTCGATCTGCTCCACCGCGGACGCGGTGAGCACCTCGGCGAGCGGTAGCTCCCCGACCAGCGCCTGCTGCCCCGGGAAGACGACGACCTTGCCCTCGCTGCGGGTGGCGTGCTCGACCGCCGCTTCCCGCGCGCCCCGCCGGCCCTGGTCCGGCCCGCGGTGCAGGGTGACCGGGCCGGGGCCGATCGCCGCCAGGGCCACGTCCTCGCCCAGTGCGGCCGCCAGGCCGGCGACCAGCTCCGGTCCGGCAGGGCCGGCCGCCGCGAACGAGACGGAGACGGCCACGTGCCGCCAGGGCGAGCTGACCAGGTGCGTGCAGGCGACGACGCTCGGGTCGTTCGCCGCCACGACCCTGACCAGGTCTGCGAGCAGGTGCTCGGCGTCATGGGCGTCGGCGTCCAACCGGGTCGCGCCGACGACCCGCCGTCCCGCTGGCGCGGCGGCCAGCGGGACGGCGGGAACGGCGGTGTCGATCACGGCGTGACGTTCACCCAGATCGGGTTCGTGTAGAACCACAGGTCCTCCCACGGGCTCCCCTGGCCCGGGATGTCCATGGCCGGGCCTTCGGGGTCGACGGACGCGCCGTAGAAGCCCACCCCGGTCCGGTTGGCGTCGGTGCCGCGCAGCCGGACGTAGAAGGCCTCCTCGACCGGGCGGAAGCGCATGGACAGCTCGACGCGTCCGGAGGCCTGGCTGACCTCGAAGGACTCCACGACCGTCGTCTGCGGCGCGCGGAAGCTGTCCTTGTCCGTCGACAGGCCCGTCACGGCGCCCGCGATCGCGTCGACGCGGCGCAGCCGCGGCATCTCGCCGGCAAGGTTCGGCCGGCTGGCCAGGTCGATCGTGACCTCGAGGTCGACCCGCGAGCCCCGGGGCACCGTGAGCACGCCGCCGAGCGTGGCGGTGCGCTGCTCGCTGCCGCGCAGCCGCAGCCGCACGTCGATGCCGTCGATCAGCTGGCCGTGGTCCACCCAGATGCGGCCCGCACGCAGGCCGGACATGACGTCGAGGTAGCCGAACCTGCTGACGCCGACGTGGGTACGGCTGTACTGCCCCGGCCAGAAGTCCGAGCGGTCGAGCTGCGGCACCCCCGAGTCGATCGGGTCGTTGTACTGGCCCAGCGTGTTGAAGTCCTCGCCGGGGCCGAACGCGCCCCGCACCAACCGGTCACCGTAGTTCGAGTGGCTGTCGGAGTTGGCCGTGATCCACCACGGGCGCCCTTCGGCCAGCAGCGAGTCCCACAGACCGCCGACGGTGGCGGTCATCCAGTCGAAGCCGCCGTGGGTGCGGTAGGACGCCAGCGGGTAGGCGGGGAAGCTCGCAGCGCCAGGGGAGTTGCCGTACGCGCCACGGGCCCCACCCTCGAGCTGGGCGGCCTGGTGCCCGGGAGCGCCCTCGAAGCCGGTGAAGATGCCGGGGGCGGCGTCGCGCCAGCCGCGGATCTCGTGCGGGCTGTCGATGCCGAGGCGGGCGGGGTGGTTCGCGAACATGATCGCGTCCTGCACGCGGCCGGCCTGCTTCTGCTGGGCCATCCACTGGATACCCGTGATGGCGAGCGCCTCGCGGGCGGGCGTGGTGGGCGCCCCCGGGACGCCGCTCGACGTCCCGGTGACGGAGCCGTCGAACGTGTTCTCGAACTCCTTGAGCACCGCGACCTCGTTGGGGCCGGGGGCCACGAAGACCGTGCCGTGCTCGGCGGCCGGGATGTTCCACTCCAGGCCCTGGAAGACGAGCGTGCGCGGGTTGGCCTCGCGGGAGGCGACGATCTCCGGGTTGACCTTCTCCACGCCGATCTTCGCGTGGGCGGCGCTGCCGTGGTCGGTGACCACCATCCAGTCCAGGCCGTACTCGGCGGCGCGACGGGCCTGGTCCTCGACGCGGTACATGCCGTCGGAGCTGAACTGGGTGTGGATGTGGTGGTCGCCGGCGACGTACGTCAGCTCGTCGTCCTCGACGGCCTTGGCCTTGCCCCCGGAGGCCGCGGCGGCGGTGCCGACGCCCGTGCCGAAGACGCTCATCGCGCCGGCGCCCGCGCCGAGCAGCCCGGCGTTGCGGAGCAGCGTGCGGCGGGACAGGTCCCGCGGGCTGAGCTCGGAGTCCGGGATCGATGTGTCGACGGCCTCGGGCGTCGGGTGCGCGGACCCGTGCCCGTGGTCGTGGTCGTGGTCGTGGTCGTGGTGGTGGTCGTGCCCGTGGCTGTGGCCCATGTCGGGGACTGCTCCTTGTATGGCCGCCGGAGGTCGTTGCCCCTGAACAGTGCTCCCGCGACGCTGCGGTTCCCGGGTCAGCAAGGGACGGGCGGATGAACCGCACGTGAACGCTCGGCGCTGAAGGGGTCAAGCCGCGCTGAACCACAGCAGCCGGGCGAGAGGGGACAGGGCCGCCCCGCGGTGCGGAAGCGGCCCTGTCCAGCACTGTCGTCAGCGGTCGTACGGCTTGAGGAACTCCTTGAGCTGAAGGGCGCGGGTGCAGACGCGCACGTCGCCGATCCAGCCGTAGAACCCCTGGCCGAACGTCTCGTTCGACTGGGTCGCGCCGATGACGAACGGCTTGCCGAGGGTGTGAATGCCGCGGGCGGACGCCGCGGGGTTGCGGGCGATCTTCGAGCCGTTGACGTAGACGGTCGAGCGCTTGCCGTCGTTCACGATCGCGACGTGCTGCCACTCGCCGGTCGGGAGCGCGTGGCTCCAGTGCGTCGGGTTGTTGGCCACGTCGAGCTCCGGGTAGAGCACGAACTGCAGGAACCGCTCGCCGGAGAGGTTGAGGCTGCACGGCGGCTCGTTGGGCGTGTAGCCGCTGGTGCGGCCGTTGTTGCCCTCCCAGCTCAGGATGCCCATCCACGCGTGGCTTCCCACGAACGGCTGGGGCAGCTTGACGAACGCCTCGATCGTGAAGCCGGACAGGAACTTCTCGCTGTTGATCTTCGCGTTCTGCACCGACTCCAGGATCGCGCCCCGGTTGGGCCCCTGCCCGCCGTTGAAGCGCAGGCTGGCGTGCGCGGGCTGGCCCTCCATGTGGTCGTCGGACCAGCTGAGGACCGACGAGCCGGGCGGGACCGGGCCGTTGGGGTCGTTCGACAGCTGGAGCTCGGCCAGCTGGATCAGCGGGTCGCCGTTGTTGGCGGTGATGCTGAGCCGGTAGTACGAGTACGCCCCGGGCGTGGCCACCTGATACTGCTTCGTCAGGCCGCGGCCGGAGAACGTCTGACCGGACTGGGTGTCGACGGTCGTCCAGGCGCTGCCGTCGTTCGAGCCCTCCAGCCTCCAGTCGCGCGGGTCGCGGCCGGGGGCGTCGTTGCCGCTCGTGAGGGCGTAGCCGACGACCCGGACGGCCGCGTCGAGGCGGTAGCGGACCCAGCCGGTGGTCGCGCGGACCAGCCACTTGCTGCCGCCGTTGACGTCGTTGAGGTTGACCGAGGTCTCGCTCGGCGGGTTCTCACCGCTCGCGGTGATCTCGACGACCCGCGACGCGATGCTGCCCGGGATGCCGAAGGGCGTCCCCACCTGGCCGATGTACTTGCTGACGAGGTCGTTGCCGTTGCCCGTGAGGTCCTTGACAGTGACGCCCGCCGCGACCGTGGCGCCCGCGGTGCCCGCGCCCGCCATGCCCGCTGCGTCGAAGCGCCAGTACGCCAGGGTGCCGCGCGGCATGACCGCGCTCGCCGGGCGCGGCCCGGGCGCGACCACCGGGGCGAAGCCGCTGAAGCGCTCGGCGAAGTCGATCTCGATGCTGAAGCGGTCGTCGTCGCCGGTGAGCTCGATCGTCTCGGCCTCGAGCGGCGTGCGCTTCTGCGGGTCGCGGTTGAGGAACCACGGGGCGATCGTCTCGACGTCGACCACGTTGCGCACGAGGTCGAAGTGGTAGAGCCGGATCATGCCGGCGCCGCCGTAGTAGCGGTCCTGGTAGTTCGTGATGTGGGCGTGGACCGGGTGCCCGGCGTTGTTCGTGAGGACCGTGCGCGCGGGCGGCCAGTAGTGGCCGTTGAGGGTGAGGAAGACCTGGTCGTTCTTGCGGATCAGGTTCTCCCAGAGGTACTGCCCGTTCGACGACAGCGCGGCCTGGCCGCCGGTCGTCGGTCCCACCAGGTCGTGCGTGGTGAGGATGACCGGCAGGCTCTTGTTGGCGTCGATGACGCCCTGCGCCCACGCGACGCCCTTGGCCGAGAGCCGCCAGTCCAGCGCCAGGATCAGCCAGTCGCGGTTGCCCGCGCGGACCACGTGGTAGCTGTTGTAGCCGTCGGGCGAGGCGCCGCGGAAGGTCGGCATGCCCGCGAAGCGCTGGGGGCCGAAGGCCCGCAGGTACGGCGTGCTGCCGCGCTGGTCGTCCCCGGAGACGTCGTGGTTGCCGCCGAGGACGCTGTAGGGCATCTGGTTGGACAGCCCGGCGTCGAACGTCTGCGCGGCGAGGCTGATCTCGTCCTGGGTCCCGTGCTCGGTGACGTCACCGAGGTGGGTCATGAAGACGATGTTGTCGTCCTTGCGCTGCTTGAGCAGGTAGTGGAACGTCTCGGCGAGCGGCGTGGGATCGGAGGCGTCGGAGTCGAAGAGGTACTGCGTGTCGGGCAGCACGGCCAGCGTGAAGCGCGGGCTCTCGGCATCGATGCGGCCGTACGGCGCGCTGTCCGCGGACGCGGTGCCGGGGGCGACGATCGCGGGGAGCGTCGCGACGGCGGGGGCCGCCAGCGCGGCGCCCAGGAGCGAGCGGCGGGAGAGGCCGGTCGTGGACGAGGTGTCGGCCGAACTGGTCATCAGGTCTCCGGGGGCAGGGTCTGGGACGTGCCGACGCTGCAGCCTGCGCCCGACGGGAAACCCGCGTGCGAGTGAACGAGCTCCCAAGATTCCGCGAATGCCGAGTGGCGGGTCGTTGGAGCGGGCCTCCGCGGCCGGCACCGGTCGTGCCGGCCGCGGGAGCGCGGGTCAGCCGGCGTCGTTCTGGAACGTCAGCCGGTCCAGGTAGGCCCAGTCCCCGCCGCCCCACTCGTCGTTCTCCAGGGAGATGGAGACATTGCGGGACTGTCCGGGGGCCACGTCGACGACGACGGTCCGCTGGTCCTCGAGGTCCTGCGTGCTGCAGCTGGTGCCTTCGTACAGTTTCAGCGTGACGGTCGCGCGGATCGTGCCCGACGGCAGCGACGTGGGCCGGCTCGCGGACATCGTCAGCTCGCTGCGCACCTCCCCGCCCACGCAACGGTGATCGACGAGCGTCGCGGCGGGGCCGCCCTGGGCGAGATGGAGGTCCGGCCAGTTGGCGTAGTTGAAGGTCTCGCGGGTGTCCCACCAGCTGTAGGGCTCGTCGTCCTCGAACACCGTGAGGTTCCCGTAGGTGAAGTCCAGCGTCCGCAGCCCGGTCGCGGCGTCGGCGGTGCCGGAGGCTCCGCCGAAGACGCTCACCGCCATGGCGCCTGCGCCGACGAGGGAGAGGACGCGGCGGACGGAGTCGTTGGTGTGCTCGATCTTGCGCGGCATTGGGGTGCCCTTCGGCTCGGCCCTGCAGGTGTGGCAGGGGACGTCGCCGTCCCGGTCGGAGCGGCCCTTCGAGCATCGGGGCCGCAACGCCCGCGCGCATGGGTAGGCGCTACTCGTCCGTTCCCGCGCTCCTACTCGGTGCTCCGGTGCAGGTACTCAATCCGCACGCCCCACGTATCCACCACCGGCCCGGGCTCATCCGCCGGCTCGTGGTCCGCAGGCCGGGCGGCGGAGCCTCCCGCCCTGCACCGCCCCTTCGCGCGCGGGGGACTCAGGTCACCGTCACCGTCGACGTCGTCATGACGCTGCCGGTCGGCCCGGTGACGGTCACGGTCACCATGTAGGACCCGGGGGCGGCGTACGCGTGCGAGCCGAACACCGCAGGGGCGCCGGCCGGGCCGGCCACCGCGCCCGGGCTCGTCGTCCCGTCGCCCCAGGCGATGAGCGCGGAGAGCGCCGAGACCGGCACGCCCGGAGCGGACACGACCGCGACGGCCGCGGCGAACGGGCGGTTCGGGCCGACCGGGACCGTCTGCCCGGCGACGCTTAGCGGCAGGGCCGGGGCGCCGCTGCCCTCGACCGCGCCGATGTCGAACGACGCGCCCTGCGGCCGCGCGACCCCGCGCTGGTCGGCGGCCACGCCCGCCGACGAGGCCGCGTCCACGGCGGGGCTCCCGACCGACGGCAGGTGGGTCCGCGTGGGCCCGCCGTTGTCCAGGAGCGCGTTGAGCTGCGGGTTGGTGGCGGGCTGGTCCGCCGCTCCGGTGAGCCCGCAGGAGCCGTCGCGCGCGATGTTGCCGCCCGCGGAAGCCGGGACGACCCCGCTGCACTCGGCGTCGTCGCCGGGGTCGTACAGGATGGTGTTGCGCAGCGAGATGGACGCCGAGGACCCGAAGGCGAACGCTCCTTCACCGTTGTCCACTGCGGTGTTCGCCGTGACGGTGGCGTGGACGAGGGTGAGTGTGCCGCTCGTCGAGACGCCGCCGCCCGAGGTGGCCGCCGTGTTCCCCGAGACCGTCGAGTTGCGCAGCGTCGTGCCGCTGCCGAAGACGCCCCCGCCGTGGCCGCCGCTGTCGTTGCCGGACACGGTCGAGTCCTCGATCGTGGCCCCGCTCGCGCTGATCCCGCCCCCGTTGGACAGCGGCCCGGCGAGGGTCGTGTTGTCGCGGACCGTGACGCGGCGTACGACCGACGAGCCCGTCAGCCGCATCCCGCCGCCGGCGAAGCTCGCGGTGTTGTCGTGCACCAGGCTGTCGCTGATCTGGACGGTTCCCGACGCGTCGATCCCGCCTCCGTCGCCGAAGCTCGCCGTGTTGTCGCGCACGATCGAGCCCGTGATCGTGAGCACCTCGTCGATGCCGCTGGTGCCGATGCCGCCCCCGGCGCCGGTGGACACGTTGTCCGCCACGGCTACGTCGTCGAGAGTGAGGTCCGCGGTCACGACGCTGATGCCGCCGCCGCTGCTGTCCGTGCCGTCCCGGACCGTCAGGTGGCTGATGTCCGCGTCCTGCAGCGGGGCGACCTCGAACACCCGGCTGTGGTCGTTGGCGTCGACGATCGTCCCGGCCCGGTCAGCGCCCAGGATCGTGACGTCGTCGGTGAGGTCGAGGTCGCCGGCGGCGGCCGGGTCGATGCCGCCCTCGCCCGCGGAGGGGATGGTGAGGTTGTACGTCCCCGTGGGCACCTCGATCGTCTGCCGTCCCGGCAGGCCGTTCGACTCCTGCACCGCGGCACGCAGTGAGCAGAGGCCGCCGCCCGTGGCACACGTGCCGTTGCCGGGCAGGGTGTCGACGGCGTCGGCCGTGGTGTTGACGGTCAACGTGCCGGGCACCGCGACCTCGCGCTCGACCGCGCCCATGTCGCAGATGAGGCGGGGGATCCCGCGCTGGTCGGCCGCCTCGCAGGCGTCGGCCGCCGGGCCGCCCGGCGTCACCGGCGCGCCCGCGTTGACGACGGGGCTCGCAGCGGCCGGCAGGTGTGTGCGCGTCGGGCCGCCGTTGTTCGCCAGCGGGCCGAGTTGAGGGTTGGCGCCGAGCTTCCACGTGGCCGTCGACGCCGGCAGCGTGCACCCCGTGGTGTCGCCGAGCAGGTTGTAGCGGCTGTCCGCGGTGAACGCCCCGTCGCAGTCGGCGGGCCCGCCTGCGCCGTTGTTGCCGGAGACGATGCTGTTCTTCATCACCGTCGTCCTGCCGCTGCTGGTCTGGATGCCACCGCCGCGGAAGCTGCCCGCGATGTTGCCCGAACCGGTGTTCAGGGTCACGGTCACGTTGTTGAGGAAGGCGAACCCGTTCTGCGAGATGCCCCCGACGCCCGCGTCGGGGGAGTGGACCGTGTTGCCGCTGACCGTCACGTTGCGCAGGTTGAGGTCGCCGTCGTTGCGCACGCCGCCCGCGCGGTTCGAGTCGTTGCCGGCGATCAACGTGTCGTAGACCCAGGCCGAGCCCTGGTTCCACAGCCCGCCGCCGAAGGCGCCGGTGGCGTGGTTGTCGACGATGGAGGCCCGGCGCACGGTCACCGTCGCGGCCGGCCCGACGTAGAGGCCGCCACCACCGGTGAAGCCGGAGTTGTCCCGCAGCACGATGTCGCGCAGCTCGACGGTGCCGCCGCCGACCCGCACGCCGCCGCCCGCCGAGCTGTCGTCGCCGTCCTCCACGACGAGGCCGCGGACGGTCACGGCCCCCGCGCTGATGCGCAGGACCCCGGCGCTGCCGCCGCCGTCGAGGACCGTCGTCGCGCCGGCGCCGACCACCTCGACGCTCGCGTCGATCTCGAGGACGTCGCCCACGGCGATCGTCCCGGCCGGCACGGTGACGACGTCCGCGCCGGCGCCGGCGTTCGCCTCGTCGAGAGCCGCCCGCAGGGTGCAGACGCCGTTGCCGGGGCCGGTCTCGCAGACGCCGTTGCCCGGGACCGCGTCACCGCCGTCACCCAGGCTGTTGACGGTGTACGCAGCCGCCCCGGCCGGCGGCGGGAGCGTCGCCGCGTCGACGACGAGGACGAGGGGCACGGCCGCGGCGAGCGCCAGCAGCCGGCGGCCGGAGCGGGTGGGCGGGCGGGAGACGGCGCAACGAGCCGACATGCGGACCTCCAACGCAGGGACTTCGTCGTTGAAGCTGCTGAGGCAGATATCGCCGCTTCTGACGATCGCCGATCGAGGTGGCGCGGGCAAGAGCGTTCTCCCTGTCCGTTCGCGCTTCGGTGCGCGCGTGGACGTGCGCACCGGCGCGGGCGTGTGCCAAGGTCCGTCCGTCGCCCGGACGCCGTCGACGGGAGTGGCCTGGTGAGAGACCCCAGCGTCGTCGTGGTGGGGAGCTGCAACGAGGACGTCATCGTCCCGGTGCAACGGCTTCCCGCGCCCGGGCAGACCGTGCTCGGGGGCGACCGCATGAGCTTCCCGGGCGGGAAGGGCGCGAACCAGGCCGTCGCCGCGGCCCGTCTCGAGTGCGACGTGTCCCTGGTCGCCCGGGTGGGCGACGACGAGGCCGGGCGGTCGCTGCTCGCGACCCTGGCCAGCGAGGGTGTCGGCATCGAGCACGTCGGGACGACCGCCGGCGCTCCCAGCGGCGCCGCGTTCATCGCCGTCGACGAGGAGGGGGAGAACCTCATCGTCGTCAGCCCGGGGGCGAACGCACGGCTCACACCGGCGGACGTCACCGCGGCCGCGTCCGTGCTCGCGGCCGCGGACGTCGTGCTCTGCCAGCTCGAGGTGCCCCTCGAGTGCGTGCTCCGGGCGGCCGAGCTGGCCCGGGCGTCGGGCCGGGCGCGGGTCGTGCTCAACCCGGCGCCGGCGGCCCCGCTCGACGCCGGGTTGTTGGAGGCGGTCGACGTCCTCGTCCCGAACCGCACCGAGCTCGGCCTGCTGACCGGGCGCCCCGCGCCGGGCTCGCTCGCCGATGCCGAGGGAGCGGCCCGGCTGCTGGCCGGGGTCGACGTCGTGGTGACCCTCGGGGCCGACGGGGCGCTGCTCGTGCCGCGGGACGGCCCGGCCGAGCACGTCGCCGCGGCGCCCGTCGAGGCCCATGACGCGATCGGGGCGGGCGACGCGTTCTGCGCCGGCCTGGCCGACGCGCTCGCGCGCGGGGAGGCGCTGCGCTCCGCGGTCGACTGGGCGGTGGCGGTCGCCGGCCTGGCGACCACGCGGCGCGGAGCCCAGCCGGCGATGCCCGAGCGCGACGATGTGGCGCGGTACGCCGGCTGGGCCCCCGGGGCGCGCCGGCCCTAGCGGCCCGGCCGCAGGTGGGGACCACTCGCCGCGGCGTGGCTCGGGTCACCCGGCCGTGCCCGGCGAGCCTCCGCAGAACGGCGCACCCGCTGGGGCAGGCTCTGCGAGTGCGTTCCGCGTCTGCGACCGTCGCCCGGCTGCGGCCGGCGGGGAAGGCCGAGCCGACCGGCGCTGGCCGTCCCGGAAGCCGCGCCGCCCTCGACACGCCCGCGGCGGGGCAGGCCGGGGCCGTCACGCTGACGCCGTTCCTTCCCGACGACGACGAGCCCGCGGCCGACCCCGCGCTCGCCCCGCTCGCGCCCGGCGCCGTGACAGCGGTCCTGGTCTGCCACGACGGCGAGTCCTGGCTGCCGACCACGCTGGCCGCGCTGCGCCGCCTGCGGCTCCGGCCCGACCGCCTCGTCGTCGTCGACGCCGGCAGCGCGGACGGCACCCGTGCCCTGCTCGACGCGGCCGTGGCGCGCGGCGAGCTGGACCGCGTGGTCGACGCGCCGCGTACCTCCGGCTTCGGTGCGTCCGTCGCCG
Organism: Motilibacter deserti; assembly: GCF_011250635.1. Classification (GTDB taxonomy): domain Bacteria; phylum Actinomycetota; class Actinomycetes; order Motilibacterales; family Motilibacteraceae; genus Motilibacter_A; species Motilibacter_A deserti. The sequence continues at coordinate 1,028,704 of NZ_JAANNP010000001.1, read as the reverse complement.
CCGGGCTCGCGGCCCTCGGCCCGGCGGTGTCGGGGGACGACGCGCCCGGATGGGTGTGGCTCCTGCACGACGACGCCGCCCCGCGCCCGGACGCGCTGCGCGCGCTGCTGGCCGCCGCCGCGGCCGCCCCCGACGCACCCGTTCTCGGCCCGAAGCTGCTGGACTGGCGGAGCCCGCGCCGGCTGCTCGAGGTGGGCGTGACGATCGCCGGCAGCGGCCGGCTCGAGACCGGGCTGGACCGCGCCGAGGTCGACCAGGGCCAGCGCGACGGCTTGCGCGACGTGCTCGCGGTCAACACCGCCGGAATGCTCGTCCGCGCCGACGTGTGGCAGGAGCTCGGCGGCCTCGAGCCCTCCCTGCCGCTCTTCCGCGACGACGTCGACTTCGGCTGGCGCGCCCGCGCCGCCGGCCACCGCGTGGTCTGCGCCACCGACTCCGTGCTCGTCCACGCCGCCGCCGCCCGACGCGGGTGGCGCCGTCCCGCTGCCGTACGCGGCTCCGCGCCGCGGGCGGACCGGCGGGCGGCGCTGCGGGTGCTGCTGCTCAACGGCGCGGGCTGGGCGCTGCCCCTGCTGCTGCTCCGCCTCGGGGCCGGCACCCTGCTCCGGGTCTGCACGCTGCTGCTCGGGCGCGACCCGCGCGGGGCCGCCGCGGAGGCGCTCGCGCTGCCGGCCGCCCTGGCCGCGCCCGGCGCGCTGCTGCGCGGGCGGTCCCGGCGGCGCCGCACCCGGCGCGTGGGCAGCCGTTCCGTACGCCCCTTCCTCGCCCGCCCCGGATCGGCCCTGCGACACCTGCGCGACGCCGCCGCCGCGGCCCTGGGCCCGGCGAGCCCCGGCGCCCCCGACCCCACGGACTCGCTCGAGACCGGCCCCGTGGCCGAGGCGGTCGAGGAGCTGCCCGTCGGCCGGCCGTCGCTGCTGCACCGGCTGCTGGTGCGCCCCTCGACGCTGCTCGTGCTGGCCCTCGGCCTGCTGACCCTGCTCGCCACCCGCCGGCTGGTGGGCTCCGGCAGCCTGGCCGGCGGGGCGCTGCTGCCCGCGCCGGAGGGCGCGAGCGACCTGCTGTCGGCCGCCGGAGCCGGGTGGCACGCGGTGGGCGTCGGCAGCGGCGCGCAGGCGCCGGCGTACCTCGTCCCGCTCGGCCTGCTCGCCGGCCTGCTCGGCGGGCGCGCCCCGCTCGCCGTCGACGTGCTGCTGCTCGGCGCCGTGCCGCTCGCGGCCCTGACGGCGTACGTCGCGCTGCGCCCCGTCGTCAGCTCGCGCGCGGTGCGCTGCTGGGCCGTCGCGGCGTACGCGCTGCTGCCCGCGGCACCCGGCGCCGTCGCTACGGGCCGGGTCGGCACCGCCGCCACGCTCGTCCTGTTGCCGCTGCTCGCCCGGGCGGGTGCGGCCGCCCTCGGCCGCGGGCGCACCGCCTGGCGCGCCTGCTGGGCGGCCGGCCTCCTGCTCGCCGTCGCCAGCGCGTTCGTCCCCGTGCTCTGGCCGCTCGCCGCGGTCCTCGCCGTCGGCGGGGTCGGGGCGGCCGCCCGCCACGGCGTACGCCCCGCCCTGGCGACCGCGGCCCGGGCCCTGGTGCTGCTCGGGCTGCCCGCCGCGCTGCTCGCGCCGGAGGCCGCCCGGCTCGTGGACGAGCCGCGCCGGCTGGCGGCCGAGACGGGGCTGACCGCGCCCGGGCTGAGCGTGCCGGGCCTCGACCCGCTCGCGGTGGTGCTGCTGCACCCGGGCGGCCCGGGGTCCTACCCGCTCGCGTTCACCCTGCCGCTCCTGCTGGCGGCCCTCGGAGCCGTCCTCGTGGCCCGCTGGAGCCCGCGCCCCGGCCTGGTCGCCGCGGGCTGGGCCGTCGCCCTGGCCGGCATGGCCGCCGGCGTCCTGGTCGCGCGTACGCCCCTGCCGACGGGCTCCGGCCCGGCGGGGACGGTGGCGGGCTGGCCGGGCCCGGCCACGCTCGTCGCCGGCGCCGGGCTCGTGCTGGCCGCGGCCGCGGGGGCGGAGGGGGCGTCGATCCGGCTGCGCGAGCGCAGCTTCGGCTGGCGGCAGCCGACGGCCGTCGTGCTCGCCGCCGTCGCCGCGCTCGCCCCGCTCGTCGTCGCCGCGCGCTGGGTCTCCGTGGGCGTGCCGAAGCCGGTGGAGCGCACGGCCTCCGTGGTGCCCGCCTTCGTCGCAGCCGAGGCCGCCGGGCCGGAGCGGGCGCGCACCCTGGTGCTCTCCGGGGGCCTGTCGTCCGTGAGCTACCTGCTCGACCGGGGCACGGGCGCCCGGCTCGGGGACGCCGAGACACCGGCCTCGGCGCAGGCGCAGGCCGCCCTGTCGGCCGCGGTCGCCGACGTCGCGTCCGGCCGCGGCGGGACGGCCGCCGCCGCGCTTCCCGCCTTCGGGGCCCGCTACGTCCTGCTGCAGGCGCCGGTCGACCCCGCGCTGGCGCGGGCGCTGGACACGGTGCCGGGGCTGCGGCGGACCGGCGAGCAGCAGCCCAACGCCCTGTGGGAGGTCGAGGTCGCCACCGCGCCCGCCACGCCGCTGCGCCTCGTCGGCCGCCGCGGCGCCGAGCCGCTGCCTTCGACCCCGCGCGGGGCCGGTGCGACGGCCACGCTGCCCGCCGGCGAGCCGGGCCGGGTGCTCGTGCTGACCGAGCCGCGGGACGCCGGCTGGCGGGCCACGCTCGACGGGCAGGCGCTGCAGGCCGCTCCCGGCCCGGCCGGCGCCACGTGGGCGCAGGCCTTCGCGCTGCCCGCGGGTGGCGGCGCGCTGTCGGTGACCCACGAGGACGACGCCCGCAGCCGCGGCGACGCCGGCCGGATCGGGCTGGCCGCCGTCGCGCTGCTGCTCACGCTGCCGTCCGCCCGCCGCCGGACCGGCGCCGCGGAAGCCGTCCCGGAGGCTGTCCGCGCATGACCCGCACCTCACGCCGGCCCGGGCCGGGGCTCGCGCTCGCCGCCGTCCTGCTCGTGCTCGCCGCGGGCGTCGGCACGGCCCGCGCGATCAAGCCCGAGCCCGTCTCCTCGTCACCGGCGGGCGCGCGCTCGGTGCCCGTCGCCGCCGCCGCGCTCGCCTGCCCTGCCCCTTCGGCGACCGGCGTGACCTCGTCGGTCATCGCGGCGGCCGCCCCGGCCGAGCGGGCCGAGGACGTCCGCGGCCAGCTCACCGTCGACCGGCTCGCCGGCCGCGGGCGGCTGGAGCAGGCGGGCGGCGCCGAGCTGTCGCGTACGCGGGGGCGGGCCGTCGTCGCCCCCGTGGTCCCGCAGACCGGGCCGGTCCTCACCCGCGGCACGGGAGCGGTCGCCCCCGGCCTCGCCGCGGCGCAGTTCTCGCGCACGGGAACCGGGCTCGGGCGCGGTATCGCCCTCGGCGGGTGCGACCGAGCCGGCACCGAGACCTGGCTCGTCGGCGGCGGGGCCGAGGTGGGGCGCAGCGCGACGCTGTTCCTGACCAACCCCGACGAGGCCGCGGCGGTCGTCGACGTGGAGCTGTGGGGGCCGGACGGCCCGCTCGACGCGCCGACGCTGCGCTCGGTAGGGGTCGGCCCGCGCTCCCAGCAGGTCCTCCGGCTCGACGCCGCGGCGCCCGCCGACCGCTACGGCGTGCACGTGGTGGCGCGCGAGGGGCGGGTGTCGGCCGCGCTGCGCGACGACCAGTACGACGGCCTGCAGCCGCTCGGCACCGACTGGGTGCCTGCTGCCGCCGCGCCGGCATCTCGCGTCGTGGTCCCGGCCGTCCTGCAGGGCAGCGGCAGCCGGCTGCTCCAGATCCTGGCGCCCGGCACGGCCGGGGCCGTCGTCTCGGTGCGCGCGCTCGGCGTGGACGGCGAGGTCGAGCCGGACTCGCTGGCCGCCGTGAGCGTGCCGGCCGGCTCGGTGGCCGAGGTCGACCTGGGCGACCTGCTGGGGCGGCAGGCGGTCGCGCTGGAGCTGTCGTCCGACGTCCCGGTCACCGCCGGCGTCCTCATGCGCCAGGGCACCGCGCAGGGCGAGGGCACGACCCCCGGCGAGCTCGCCTACACCGCGGCCGTCGAGCCCCTGCGCAGCGGCGAGTCGGCGACCCTGCCCTACGTCGCGGTGGGGGAGGGCCGGCTCGCGGAGCTGCTGCTCACCGCCGCGGAGGGCGGGGCGACCGTGCGCGTCGTGCCGCTCGCGCAGCCCGGCCAGGAGGCCCCGCCCGCGCGGACGGTCCTCGTCGGGGCGGGCAGCTCGGTCCTGGTGCCGCTGGACACCGACGTCGCCGCGGCGTACTCCGTGCTGCTCGTGGTGGAGGGCGGCTCGGGGGCGGTCTCCGCCGGGGCCACCTTGCGCGAGGCGGAGGAGCGCGGGCCGATGCTCACCGCCCTGCCGCTGCGCCCGGCCCCGGTCGCCGTGCCGGTCCCGGCGGTGCACGCCGACCCGACGCTCGGCCGCGACTAGCCCGCGCCGACCCGCCTGCGGCCCACCACCCCACAACTTGCTGATCATGCACATGTGGCGAGTTGTCCACAGCCGGCGTGCCTGGGGACAACTCGCCAACTTCGCATGATCAGCGCGAGGGGGTGGGGGTGGGTCAGTCGTCCTCGGCCGGGCCGCCGTAGCCCGGGTCGAGGGTCGCGGGGTCGACGCCGAGCAGCTCGGCCACCTGCTCGGTGACGACGTCCTGCACGAGGTCGGCCAGGTCGCGCCGGTCCAGCGCCCGCGTCTCGAGCGGGCGGCGGTAGACCACGATCCGCGGCGGCAGGTCGCCCACGCGCGGGAACGCGCGCCCGAGCGGGACGGGGTCGGGGCTGTCCGGCGGGGCCTCGACCGGCGGGACGTTCTCCACCCCGATCTCGATGTCGCGCATCCGGTCCTCCCAGCGCCGCTCGAGGTGCTCGACGGCGTCGAGGACGAGGCCGTCAAAGACCTCGGCGCGGGACCGGCTGAGAGGTACGGAGGGCGGCCCGAGCGGGCCGCGGATCCCGCGCCCGTGGCGGTCACGGCGGCGCGAGCTCAGCATGCCCGGCAGTATCCCCGACCGGCGTGGGCAGGGCGCGCAGGACGGGCCAGAACGCGCGAGCGGGGCGCCGGGTTCCTGCAGCGTTGCGCCGTCCGGGCGCGACACGACGTCGCAGGCGGCGCGGATCGGCGGGTTCGTCGGTGCCGGGCTTTAAGGTGAGCGGCTGTGAGACCCGCCCGCCGTTGCACCCGCACTGCCTGCGGGCGTCCTGCCGTGGCGACGTTGACCTACGTCTACGCCGACTCCACCGCGGTCCTCGGCCCCTTGGCGACCTACGCCGAGCCGCACTGCTACGACCTCTGCGCCGAGCACGCCGAGCGGCTGACCGCTCCGCGCGGCTGGGAGGTCGTCCGGCTCGCCGTCGGCGCGGCCGACCCGGAGCCAACGAGCGACGACATCGAGGCGCTCGCGGACGCCGTGCGCGAGGCCGCCCGCCCGCTGCCCCACGACCAGGACCAGCGCACGGGGACGTTCGCCGCCCCGCCGACGCAGGGGCGCCGCGGCCACCTGCGCGTGCTGCGCAGCCCGGACAGCTGACCCTGCCGCGTGCAGGAGCGCCCGCGCTCGGTCGGCGCCGTCCCGCGCGCAGATAGGCTCCCGCCTGTGGCAGACCTGTCGAAGATCATCAAGGCATACGACGTCCGCGGGCTGGTGGGCACCGACGTCACCGAGGAGCTGGCCCGCGCGGTGGGGGTGGCGTTCGTCAAGGTGCTCGGCGTGGACCGGGCCGTGATCGGGCGGGACATGCGGCCGTCGTCGCCGGGGCTGGCGGCAGCGTTCGCCGACGGAATGACGAGCCAGGGCGCGTCGGTCATCGACATCGGCCTCGCGTCGACCGACCAGCTCTACTTCGCCTCGGGCTCGTTGGACCGGGCGGGAGCGATGTTCACCGCCTCGCACAACCCGGCCAAGTACAACGGCATCAAGATGTGCCGTGCGGGCGCGACGCCGGTGGGCCAGGAGTCGGGCCTGCGCGACATCGCCGAGCTCGTGAGCGACTACCTCGACAACGGGCTGCCGGAGCCCGTCGCGACGCGCGGCACCGTCGAGAAGCGCGACGTGCTGCAGGACTACGCCGACCACCTCAAGAAGCTCGTCGACCTGTCGGGCGCCCGCCCGCTCAAGGTCGTGGTCGACGCCGGCAACGGCATGGCCGGCCACACCGCGCCGGTGGTGTTCGAGGGGCTGCCGTTCGAGGTCGTGCCGATGTACTTCGAGCTCGACGGCAACTTCCCGAACCACGAGGCCAACCCGATCGAGCCGGAGAACCTCGTCGACCTGCAGGCCGCGGTCCGCGAGCACGGGGCGGACATCGGCCTCGCGTTCGACGGCGACGCCGACCGCTGCTTCGTCGTCGACGAGCGCGGCGAGCTCGTCTCGCCGTCGACGATCACCTCGCTGGTGGCGGTCCGCGAGCTGGCCAAGGAGCCGGGCGCGACGGTCATCCACAACCTGATCACCTCGCGCTCGGTCCCGGAGATCGTCCGCGAGAACGGCGGCACGCCGTTCCGGTCGCGCGTCGGCCACTCGTTCATCAAGGCGGACATGGCCGAGACCGGCGCCGTCTTCGGCGGGGAGCACTCGGGCCACTTCTACTTCCGCGAGTTCTGGCGCGCCGACTCCGGCATGCTCGCGGCCCTGCACACGCTTGCCGCGCTCGGCGAGACACCCGCCGGCTCGACGCTGTCGCAGCTGCTGGCGGCCTACACCCGCTACAGCGCCTCCGGCGAGGTCAACAGCACGGTCGCCGACGCCGACGAGCGCAGCGCGGCCGTCGAGAAGGAGTTCGGCTCGCGCGAGGGCGTCGAGGTCGACCGGCTCGACGGGCTGACGTTCACGCACGCGGACTGGTGGTTCAACCTGCGCAAGTCCAACACCGAGCCGCTGCTCCGGCTCAATGTCGAGGCGGCGGACCGGCCGGCCATGGAGGCGCTGCGCGACGAGGTCCTCGCCATCGTGCGGGCGCAGTCGTGACCGCCGGCCCGGACGCGGCCGGCGCCGAGGCGCTCGGGCTCGACGGCTGGCTCCTCGAGGTCCTCGCCTGCCCGCAGGACCGCTCGCCGCTGCGCGTGGACGCCGAGCGGTCGGAGCTGGTCTGCACCGGGGCCTCCTGCGGCCTCGCGTTCCCGGTGCGCGACGGCATCCCGGTGCTGCTGCTCGACGAAGCGCGGCCCGCGGGCGGCCCGGGCGGCGCGACCGACACAATCGGGACGGACGGCCCGGCCCCGGGCCCGGACCCTGCCTGAGGGGAGCCCCCAAGTGACGGGAGCGCTGGTCGCCGACGACGCCCTGCTGAGCGACCCCGAAGGGCTGGCCGGCGCGGACTCGGGCGGGATGCTGCAGGCCTGCGCCAGCTCCGGCGCCCAGGTACGCGCCGCGGCCCGCGCCGCCCGCGAGGCCGGGGTCGCGGCCGTTGCCGAGGACGGCCGCCCGCGCTCGGTGGTCGCCGTGGGGGTCGGCGGCTCCGGCATCGCCGCCGACGTCCTCGCGGCCGTCAGCGGCCCGAGCTGCCCGGTGCAGGTGCTGCCGGTCCACGACCTGGTGCTGCCCGGCTGGGTGGGGCCGCTCGACCTCGTGGTCGGCGTGTCGTGCAGCGGGTCGACGGAGGAGACGCTCCTCGTGGTCGAGGAGGCGGCGCGGCGCGGGTCGCGCGTCGTCACCGTCGGGGCGGCGGGCAGCCGGCTCGCGGCGGCCGGCGAGCGCGCCCGCGGGGTGCACCTGCCCGTCGACGCGGGCGGGCGCCTGCCGCGGGCGAGCTTCTGGTCGCTGTCTGTCCCGCTGCTCGTCCTCGCCGACGTGCTCGGGCTGGCCGCGGTCCCCGAGGAGTCGCTGGAGGCCACCGCGGCTCTGCTGGACAGCCTCGCCGAGCGCTGCGGCCCGCGGCAGCCGGTGGGGGAGAACCCGGCCAAGGACCTCGCGCTGTCGCTCGCCGGGACCCTGCCCATGATCTGGGGCAGCAGCGGGGTCGCAGGGGCCGCGGCGTACCGCATGGCCTCCCAGCTCGCCGAGAACGCCAAGCTCCCGGCGGTCTCCGGCGCGCTGCCCGAGGCCGGCCACAACCAGGTGGTCGCCCTCGACGGGCCGCTCGCCTCCTCCTCGGCCGACGGCGCCGACGACCTGTTCCGCGACCCGTTCGAGGAGCCGCCGTCGCTGCGGCTGCGGGCGGTCCTCCTGCGCGACTCCGAGGAGCACCCGCGCACCGCCGCCCGCGCCGACGCCGTCGAGGCGATCGCGCAGGGGCGGGGCGTCGCGACGACGGTCCTGCGGGCCGAAGGGGCCACGGTCGTCGAGCGGCTCGCCTCCCTGGTGGGCCTGGGTGACTTCGCGAGCACCTACCTCGCCCTGGCGACTGGCGTCGACCCCTCGCCCATCCCGGCGATCGTCGAGCTGAAGGCCCGCATCGGCGACGCGGCGCGTTGAGCACGGCCGCGCCCGCCTGACCGCACGACCGGGCGCCGCACCTCCTGATGGGAGGTGCGGCGCCTTTTTCGCATCCCGAGACGCTCCTGAGTTGCATAAGGACATGATGTAACCTAGACAGGTGCTTGAGGCAACGGTTGATATGCAAGCGGGGGACGTGCTGGAGCGGCTGCTCGCGGTGGCCCGCCGGCTCGTCCCGCAGTCCGGGCTGAGCCTGACCGCCGCGGCGACCCTCGCCCGGCTGTCCCGCGAGGGCCCGAGCCGGGTGTCCGACCTGGCCGCCGCCGAAGGCGTGACCCAGCCGGCCATGAGCCAGCTGGTCGGCCGGCTCGAGCGCGACGGCTTCGTCGACCGCCACCCGAGCCCGGAGGACGGGCGGTCCGTCCTGACCGCGCTGACCCCGGCCGGCGCCGAGGTGCTCGCCGCCCGGCGCGAGGAGCGCGTACGCGCCCTGTCCGCGCTCTTGGACCGGCTCGACGACGACGACCGCCGCGCCGTCGCCGCCGCGCTGCCTGCGCTGCGCCGGCTGCTGGCCGTCTCCCAATAGGTGAAGATTGAATCAGGAGTAGTGGAGTTCTCGTGAGCGCAGTCTCTGCGAACACCTTCAGGCAGCCGCGCGCCGTGTGGGCCGTGGCCTTCGCCTGCGTCATCTCGTTCATGGGCATCGGCCTGGTCGACCCGATCCTGCCGGCCATCAGCGAGGAGCTGGACGCGACGCCGAGCCAGGTGTCGCTGCTCTTCACGAGCTACCTCGTGGTGACCGCCGTCGCGATGCTGTTCGTCGGCGCGGTGTCCAGCCGCATCGGCGCCAAGAAGACGCTGATCGCCGGGCTGGCCGTCATCGTCGTCTTCGCGGCCCTCGCCGGCGCGTCCGGCAGCGTCGACGGGATCGTGGGCTTCCGGGCCGGTTGGGGCCTCGGCAACGCGCTCTTCATCGCGACGTCCCTCGCGGTGATCGTGGCGTCCGCGAGCGGCGGCTTCGCCGGCGCGATCATCCTGTACGAGGCCGCGCTCGGGCTGGGCATCGCGGTCGGACCGCTCCTCGGCGGCCTGCTCGGCGACGTCTCCTGGCGCGGCCCGTTCTTCGGCGTCTCGGTGCTGATGCTGCTCGCGCTGGTCGCGACCGCCGTGCTGGTCCCGACCACACCGCGCCCGGCCCGGCCGACGTCGGTCCTCGCGCCGGTCAAGGCGCTGCGCCACCGCGGCCTGCTCACGATGGGACTCGCCGCGCTCTGCTACAACTGGGGCTTCTTCACGCTGCTGGGCTATGCGCCCTACCCGATGGAGCTCGACGCCCACAAGCTCGGCCTGGTGTTCTTCGGCTGGGGCCTGCTCGTCGCGCTCTTCAGCGTCGTCGTCGCGCCGCGGATGCAGGCCCGTTTCGGCACCGCCCGCAGCATGTACGCCGTCTTCACCGCCCTCGCGGTCGTGCTGGCCGTCATCGCCGCCGACGTCGAGTCCCCGCGCACGGTCATCATCGCGACCGTCGTGTCCGGCGCGTTCATCGGCATCAACAACACCCTCATGACCCAGGCGGTCATGGAGGTCTCGCCCGTCGAGCGCCCGATCGCCTCCTCGTCGTACGGCTTCCTGCGCTTCATCGGCGGCGGCCTCGCCCCGTACGCCGCGGGCAAGCTCGCGGACCACTGGTCGCTGCACGTGCCGTTCTACGTCGGGGCCGGCGCCTTCCTCGTCGCGATCGGAGCGCTGGCCACCGGGCACCGGCTGCTCGAGGAGGCCGAGCGCGGCGCAGAGGCGCCGGTGGCGCAGCCGCGGCCGGACGTCGCGCCCAGCCTGGTCCAGGTCGGCCAGGGGGTGGGTCAGGGCGCCGGGTGGGCCGACGCCGCCGGGCCGGTGGTGGTCGCGCTCGACGACCGTCCCGACGCGGGCGCCGTCCTCGACGCGGCGGTGCGCATCGCCAAGGCCGTGGACCGCCCGCTCGAGGTGCTGCACGTGCACGAGACCGCCGTGGTCGAGGACGTGGCGACCGAGCGCGAGACGCTGGAGCAGGCCCGCACGACGGTGAGCGCCCTGCTCGCCCGGCTGGGCGAGGAGCGCGTCCCGGCCCGGGGGTTCGTGCTGCGTAGCGTCGGCGGCCACGCCGCCGTCGGGCACACCATCGCCGAGCACGCCAACCGGCGGGCGGCCCGTGCGGTGGCGGTCGGCGCCCCGTCGCACTCTGGCCTCGGCGTGCTCGCGGAGGGCAGTGCGACGGCGACGCTGAGCCGGGAGGCGGAGTGCACCGTCGTGCTCGTGCGGCCCGAGCCGGCGCTCACCGCTGGCGCGCCCGGGGTCAGCAGGCGCACGCCGGCGACCCGATAGCGACCGTCAGCGCGTCGGGCTCGAGCCGGCGAGGCCCTGCGGCCGACTCGGTCTCGAGCCCTTCGCGCACCCAGTACTCGTAGCCGCCGAGCATCTCCTTGACCCGGTAGCCGAGTTCGGCGAACGCCAGTGCGCCTTTCGTTGCACCGTTGCAGCCGGGCCCCCAGCAGTACGTCACGACCTCCGCGCCCCCGGGGACGAGCGCCCGGGCGCGGGCCGCGATCTCGCGCCGCGGCAGGTGGAGCGCGCCGGCGATCCGGCCCTGCGCCCACGAGGCGTCGTCACGGACGTCGACGAGGACCAGGCCTGGATCACCGGAAGCCAGGCGCTCCGCGACGTCGGAGACGTCGGTCTCGTGCTGCAGCCGCCGGGTGAAGTGCTCGATCGCCTGCTCGGTCGCGTTCATCGGCCCTCCGATGCTCGGTTCTGTGTCCACTTCAGGCTGCGGCACGGCGGCCACGCCGGCGAGTGGCGCGAACGCCACGTACCGATGGGTTCTCGCCACTACGCTCGAGCCATGCCCCTCCGGGTCCTGCCACCGCCGCACGAGGTCGCGCTGGTCCTCTTCGACGGCATGTCGCCCTTCGAGAGCGCCATCGTGATCGAGGCGTTCGGGCTGCCGCGGCCCGAGCTCGACGTCCCCTGGTACTCGCTGAGCGTCTGTGTGCCTCGGGGCGAAGCCGTCCGGACCGTAGGTGGGCTCCGGGTCGAGGCGCCGTACGGCCTCGAGGCCGTCGCGCGGGCCGGCACCGTGATCGTCCCGGGCGTGGCGGACGTGCATGACGACGTACCGGACGAGCTGTCGGCCGTCCTGCGGGCGGCCCATGCGCGCGGCGCACGGGTGGTGTCGATCTGCTCGGGCGCCTTCGCCTTGGCGCAGGCCGGCCTGCTCGACGGCCGGCGGGCGACGACGCACTGGCGCTACGCCGGCCTGCTGCGCGAGCGCTTCCCGCGCGTGCTGGTGGACGCCGACGTGCTCTACACCGAGGACGCGAACGTCTTCACCAGCGCTGGGAGTGCGGCCGGCATCGATCTCTGCCTGCACCTCATCCGCCTCGACCACGGCGCGACGGTCGCGAACGCCGTGGCCCGCCGGCTCGTCGTCCCGGCCCACCGGGAGGGCGGGCAGGCGCAGTTCATCGAGGCCCCCGTGACCGCGAGCCCCGAGGACGGCGCCGTCGCGCGCAGCGTCGAATGGGCACTGCAGAACCTCGCTTCGCCGATCTCGCTTGCCGACCTCGCCGCCCGCGCCGCGATGTCCCCCCGGAGCTACTCCCGCCATTTCCTCCGGCAGCTGGGCACCTCGCCGATGCGGTGGCTCGTCGCGCAGCGGGTGCAGGCGAGCCTGCCGCTGCTCGAGGCCGGCACGATGAGCGTGGAGGCGGTCGCGGGCGCGACGGGCTTCGAGAGCGTGGTGACCTTCCGGCAGCACTTCCGACGCGTGCTGCAGACGTCGCCGGCGGCGTACCGCAAGACGTTCGCGTCCTGACCGGGGCGGGCCGGGCTCGCTTCCCGCCCGCTGCGTTCCTGAATTCCAGTTCGGCTTCCGTTGCGGGCAGGTTTCGTCCGCGTGCCGACCGCTGCAACCGACATGAGCCGGTTGATCGACCGTCGTGATAGTTGCGCCGGGAGTCTTGATTAATGGGCTTTGTTGGCTCTAGCGTCCGGTTCGCGCCGGCGCCATGTCCGTGCGCTCACCGCTCTCGGGGAGTGATCAGAATGTCGAGCGACCCCTCCAGCTGCGACTGCGAGGCGCCCAGCGGGCGTGGGCTGGACCGACGGCGGGCCATCGGGCTGCTCGCCGGTGCTGCGGCGGCCACCCTGCTGCCCGGCACCGCGTGGGCCGCGCCGGCCCGGGCCCTGCAGGCGGCCGCGGCGCTGCCCGCCGACGAGCAGCGCCTGTTCAAGCTGCTGAACGCCGACCGCGCGCTCCAGCACATCGAGAAGCTCAGCGAGAGCATCGGCCCGCGCATCGGCGGCACCGAGTCCGAGGCGGAGGCCGCGGAGTACCTCGCCGAGCGGCTCGACCGGTGGGGGTTCGCGACGCGGCTGCAGCCGTTCCCCGTGGCCGACAAGTTCCTGGGCGAGCTCGAGCGCCGGGGCGGCACGCCGCTGCCGCAGGACATCTGCTGGCAGGTCGGCGCCTCGTCCCAGGGGGCGCTCGACACAGTGGTGCGCGGTGAAGCGGTCGACGTCGGGGCGGGCGGCGCCGCGGGCTACCCCGCGGACGTGACGGGCAAGGTCGTCCTCGTCGACTACCCGGGCACGGCCGCGGCCCGGAACGCGGCCGTCGCGACCGCGGTCGCGCGCGGCGCCGCCGCGATCGTCTTCCTCGCGGCCGACCAGGTGTTCCCCCGCCGGGCCGGCGCCTTCACCCCCGCCATCAGCGGCCCGGTCGCCATCCCAGTGCTCGGCGCCGCCCAGGTGCAGAAGGAGCGGCTGCGCGCGCTCGTCGCGGCCGGGCCGCTGGACCTGCGGGTCCGGACCGCGGCCCACCGGGGGCTGACGTCGCGCAACGTGCTCGCCGAGCGCGCGGGCGACCCGGCAGCCCCCGTCGTCATGGTCTGCGCCCACTACGACTCCGTGATCGGCGCCAAGGGCGCCAACGACGACGGGTCCGGCACCGCCCTCACGCTGGAGCTCGCGCAGACGCTGCGCAAGCTGCCGACCGAGGCGACGATCCAGTTCGGCCTGTGGGGCTCGGAGGAGCAGGGGCTCATCGGGTCGCGCTACTACGTCGCGTCGCTCTCGCCGGCCGAGCGGGCGCGCTATCTCGCCGTCTTCAACAACGACATGGTCGCGACCAGCTGGGACCAGGCGACGATGTACTGGGTGCTGTCGGCCAACGGCCAGCCCAACGCGGCGACGGCTGCGGTGATCGCCGCCGCGAACCGGCTCGGCTACTCCTCGATGCTCTCGCCGGTGACGCTGCGCGGGTCCAGCGACCACCAGTCGTTCCAGGACGTCGGCATCGCGAGCGGCAACTTCACCTGGCGCGCCCAGGGCAGCCCCGCGCTGCTCGAGCCGCCGTACCACACGCCCGAGGACACGGTCGCGCTCAACGTGAGCCGTGACCGGCTGAAGCTGTCGCTGGAGTTCATCAGCTCGGCGATGTACGCGACGGCGGGCCCCATCGCCTGACGTCGCGCCCGGGGGGCGCCCGACGTCGCCTCAGAGCGGCCGCTGCATCCGCTCTACGGTGACGTCGGGCGCCCCGACCATCGGCTCGCGCTCGCCCGTGGCGACGAAGCCCAGCCGCTCGTAGAGCCCACGCGCCCGCGCGTTGTCCTGCGTGACCCAGAGGCTGACTCCGGTGGCCGATGCCGTGCGCGCCCAGTCGCACAGCACCTCCACGAGCAGCCCCGCGACCGGGCCGCCGCGGTGGCCGGGGTCGACCCACATCGCGATGAGCCGTTGCTGCCCCGGGTGCAGGTCCTCGGGCACGGCGGCGACGACACCGACCGGTACGCCCGCGGCCCGCGCGAGGACCCACGGGGTTTCGGTGACCCGGCGCCGCCAGCCGGGCTCGTCGAGGCGCTCCTCGTCGGCCAGGGACGCGCCGAACGCCTCCGGCGCGTCCGCCAGCGCGCGCAGCCTGGCCGCTCTGACCGCCTGCCACTCGTCCGGGACGGCGCGGCGCACCTCGATGTCGAGGCCGGCGCTCACCGCTCCACCGCCACCGGCGAGGTCTCGGCCCGCTCCGTCGGCGCGCTCGTGAGGCTGACGAGAGCCACCGAGACGCACACCAGCCCGGCGCCCGCGGCCTGCCAGGGCGAGAGCCGCTCGTCGAAGACGAGGAACGCCGACAGCGCCGTGAAGATCGGCTCGGCGCTGCTGATGGCGGCCGCGGCGGCCGGGCCGAGCAGCTTGATGCCGGCGAAGAAGGTCGGGATCGCCAGCACCGTCGAGACGGCGGCCGTCGCCGCGGTCGCGCCCCACCCGCCGGCGGTGGTGGGGAACGAGGGGGTCTCCACGAGCCAGCCCACGGCGTACACGACCGCGGCCGCGGCGCAGACGACCGCCGTGGAGGAGATCGGGCTGACGTCGGAGGAGATGCGGCTGCCGGCCAGGATGTAGCCGGTGTAGGTCACGGCGGCCGTCGCGGCGAGCAGCAAACCGAGCGCGTCCCCGGACAGCGACGGGCCGGCGACGACCCCCACCCCGACCGTGGCCAGGACGCAGCCCAGGGCCGCGGCGAGGCGGGGCGCGCGCCGGGCGGTCACGGCGACCGCGGCCGTCACCAGCACCGGGTAGCTGTAGAAGACGACCGCGACCGTCCCGGCGGGCAGCCGGGTGAGGGCCGCGAAATACGTCATCGACTGGATCACGTAGCCGACCCCGCCCATCGCCAGCAGCAGGCGCAGGTCGCGCCCCCGCGGCCACGTCGCCCCGGTGACCGCCATGAGCGCGCGCAGCAGCACCGCAGCGAGCACGAAGCGGCTCAGCAGCACGCCGTGCACGTCGGCGCCGGCGTCGTACGCCAGCTTCGCGAACACCGCCATGGCGCCGAACCCCGCCGCCGAGAGCAGGACCAGCCCGGCCCCGGCCAACCCCGTGCCTCGCAACGCTCCGTCTCCGTCCGTGCACGCCCCGGCGAACTGTCGAAACCCGTGCCGCCACCGGGCCGCGGCTCGGCGAGAATCGCACGAGGACGGCACGGGGGCCGGCGGCCGGGGCCGGCAGGCGGAAGGGAATCCCATCATGGACGAGGCGACGATCGGTACCGAGAATCGGCAGCCAGCCGCGGCACCGCCCGCCCGCCGGGCCGGCGGCCGGGCCCGCGGGCGCGTGAGGGTCGAGCCCTCGCCGAAGCGGGTGCGCGCGCTGGTCGACGGCGTCGCCGTGGCCGACACCCGGTCCGCGCTCCTGGTGTGGGAGAAGCCCTACTACCCGACCTACTACGTGCCGCGCGCGGACGTGCGCGCCGAGCTGGCCGACACGGGCCGGGTCGAGCGCTCGCCGAGCCGGGGGGACGGGCACGTCCTCGACGTCACCGTCGCCGGCCGCACGGTCCCGGACGCCGCCCTCGCCTACCCCGACTCGCCGATGCCCGAGCTGCGCGAGCTGGTGCGGCTGGACTGGGAGTCGATGGACGAGTGGCTCGAGGAGGACGAGCCGGTCTACGTCCACCCGCGCGACCCCTACAGCCGGGTCGACGTCCTGGCCAGCTCCCGGCACGTCCGGATCGAGCTCGACGGCGTGGTGCTGGCCGAGTCGACGCAGCCGCGGGTCCTGTTCGAGACCGGGCTGCCGCCGCGCTACTACCTGCCGATGGGCGACGTACGCCTCGAGCTGCTGCGCCGCACGGACAGCGTCTCGCGCTGCCCCTACAAAGGCGTCGCGGACTGGTGGTCGGTCGTCCTCCCCGCTGCGGACGGCGGGGTGCCGCGCGAGCACGAGGACCTTGCCTGGTGCTACCGGTCCCCACTGCCGGAGAGCCAGAAGATCGCGGGGCTCATCGCGTTCTACGACGAGAAGGTCGACGTCTTCCTCGACGGCGAGCTGCAGGAGCGTCCGGTCACGCCGTTCTCCTGACCCCGGCCCGTCGGGCGGGCTTCCTGGAGGACTCTCAGCCCAGCAGGACCGCGACGGCGTGGATGACGAGGCCGGCGAGCGCGCCGACGACCGTGCCGTTGACGCGGATGAACTGCAGGTCGCGGCCGGCGGCGAGCTCGATGCGGTGTGCGGTCGCGGGGCCGTCCCAGCTCGCGACCGTGTCGCGGATCAGCCGCGTGAACTCCTCGGCGTAGTTGTCCACGAGGTACATCACCGCCTGCTCGGACCAGCGCTGCAGCCGCGCCTGGAACTCCGCGTCCTCGACGGCCCGGTTGCCCAGGTCGATCAGCGCGCGGGTCAGCCGCTGGCGCATCGCGCCGTCGGGGTCGGCCAGCGCCGACCGCGCGGTCTCCAACGCACCGTTGAGGATTCCGGAAACCCAGTTCCTGGTCTGCGGGTCGTCGAGGACGTCGCGCAGCATCCCGTCGACCCGCTCGGCGAGGTCGGCGTCCTGCTGCAGGTCCGTCGCCAGGCTGCGCAGGAAGCGCTCCAGCACGCCGCGCAGCTGGTGCTCCGGGTCGCGCTCCATCGCCCGCAGCAGGTCGACGACGCCGTCGAGCAGGCGGTCGACGCGCTTGGCGGTGACGAACATCGACGCGAGCACGCCCATGCCCTCGCCGAGGTCCTTCAGGTGCACGCGCAGCGTCGCTCGGTTCTCGGTCAGGGACGTGCGCAGGTAGGGCAGCACGAGGTCGACGACGGGCCGGTGGGCGCCGCCCTCGACCCGGTCGGCGAGGAACCGGCCGAGCAGCGAGGAGTACGACCGGGCGGCCACGTCGCGGCGCGCCAGCTCCAGCGCGGCGTCGGTGAGGTCCTCCGGGCGTACGGACGACAGCGCGGCGACCGCGGCCGTCATCGCCTCCCTGCCCAGCCGCTCGGCCACCGCGGGGGTCGCCAAGGCCGTGCCCAGCCGGGCGGGGAGCCGGGCCTCGGTGAGCCGCGCGTGCAGTGTCTCGCGCGTGAGGAAGTGCCCCGTCACGAACTGGCCGAGGTTCTCGGCCAGCGCGTCCTTGCGGGTCGGGACGAGCGCCGTGTGGGGGATCGGCAGCCCGAGCGGCCTTCGGAAGAGCGCCGTGACCGCGAACCAGTCCGCGAGCCCGCCGACCATCCCGGCCTCGGCGGCCGAGCGCAGGAAGCCCACCGCCGTCGTGTCGGGCAGCGCGAACGTCAGCAGGAAGACCCCGGCGGTCGCCGCGAGCAGGCCCGTCGCCCGGCGCTTCATCCGCAGCAGGTCGCGCAGGCGTACGGCGTCACCCGCGCTGCCGTCGCCGTTCCCGCCACCGCGCGGGCGCGGCTGGTCCGGGCTGCGGTGCCGTCCGGGCGCGGCTCCGGTCGTGGACATGTGGGCCGACCCTACCCGGCAGCGTGCACAGCTCTCGCGGCCCTGGTCAGCCCAGCGCGGTGGCAAGCACGACGCCGTTGAGCGTGACCACGGCCCCGCAAGCGAGCCCCGCGGCGACGGTCGTGGCGCGCTTGTTGACGTGCTCGCCCATCACCGAGCGCTTCGCCGTCAGGTGCAGCAGCGGCAGCAGGGCCGCGGGCAGCCCGAGCGAGAGCACGACCTGGCTGAGCAGGAGCAGCGTGGTCGGCTCCACGCCGGTGCAGAGCAGGGCGAGCGCGGGGGCCAGCGTGACGGTCCGGCGGACGAGCACCGGGATGCGCCGGCGCAGGAAGCCCTGCATCACGACGTCGCCGGCGTAGGTGCCCACGCAGGATGCGGCGAGGCCGGAGACGAGCAGCGCCACGACGAAGGCGAGGCCGACCGCGGGGCTCGCGGCCTTCAGCCCGGCATACGCGCCCTCGAGCGTGTCGACGACGGCCGTCGCGCCCGGGACGTGGAGGGCGGAGGCGGCCACGAGCAGGATCGCCGCGTTGGTGACGGTGGCGACCCCGAGGGCGGCCATGATGTCGATGCGGTGCGCCCGCAGGGTGTTGGTGCTGCAGCGGCGCAGCCGCGCCGAGCGCTGCTCCGCGGTCAGGGCGGAGTGGACGTAGACCGCGTGCGGCATGATCGTCGCGCCCACGATCCCGGTGGCGAGCAGCAGGCCCTCGCTGCCACCGAAGCTCGGCACGAGCCCGCGCGACAGCTCGGCGGGGCCGCCGACGCCGAGGCGCCAGACGGCGAAGAGGAAGCAGCCGACCACGACGGCCAGCAGGGCGGCGACCGCGCCCTGGAAGCGGGCGCGCCGGCTGCGCAGCAGGAGCAGCAGCGTCCCGGCGAGGCCCACGACGGCGCCCCCGACGGGCAGCGGCACGCCGAGGAGCAGGTGCAGCGCGATCGCCCCGCCCACGATCTCGACGAAGTCGGTCGCCATGGCGACGACCTCCGCGCTTCCCCACAGCCCGAGCGTGACGGGCCGCGAGTAGGTGTCGCGGCAGAGCTCGGGCAGGCTGCGGCCGGTCACCGCGCCCGCCTTCGCTGCGAGGTACTGCACGAGCATCGCCGCCGCGCTCGCGGCCAGGACCACCCAGAGCAGCCGGTTGCCGAGGAGGGCCCCGGCCTGCACGTTGGTCGCGAAGTTGCCGGGGTCGACGTACGCGACGGCGACCACGAGGCAGGGGCCGGCCGTGCCCATCAGCGTGCGCAGCCGCAGCCGCCGGTCCACGAGGGGGATCCGGCGGCGGCCGCGCAGGAGGACCTGGCGGTCGTAGAGCGCGGGGTCGAACATCAGCCGGCGGTGGCTGCCGGCCGGGCGCTGCCGTCCCGCGTGGTGCGGCGGTGCACGGCCTGGGCGCCGGCGCCGGCCACGATCACCACGGCGGGAGCCCACTGCGCGGTGGCGGTGGCGGTGGCGGCCGCCACGGCGTACAGGGCGACGGTGGGTCGTACGAACGCTGTCGGCTCGAACACGGGGCGGCTCCTTCGATGCCCAGGGAGGCCGGGCTGCCGCCCGGCCTCCCTCACCTGAACTACAAAGGGGTGAAGCTGGCTTTGCTGATTGCTACGTCAGCTGCCGCTGGCGTTGACCGCGCCGTTGACACCGGCCGGGAAGAACCCGCCCTTGGTGACCTTGCCGGGGGAGAGGTAGACGACGTTGAGCACCTCGCCCGGCGTACGGCTGAACGCGATGCCGTTGTTGTCGGCCGGCACGATGTTGGCGAACCAGTCCTTGTCGCCGCGCGGGTAGCCGATGCCCTGGTCGGAGTCGGCGCCGCCGTGCAGCGAGTCACGTGCGTCGGAGATCGCGACGGTCTCCTTGACGAGGCCGCGGTTCCACAGCGACGTGCGGATCGTCGCGGCGTGGTAGGCCTCCACGGCCAGGATCCCGGCGGCGGCCTCGAGGTAGGCCTTGTTGGTGATGAGCGGGGCGGCGCCCTTGTAGGCCGTGACGCCGACGTCCTCGAAGATGAACGCGGCGAGCATGAAGTTGTTCTCGTTCGCGAACGGGTCGAACGTCTGCTTCGGGCCGATCAGCTTGGCCGCACGGGCCGCGGCGGTGAAGCTGGTCTTCAGGTCGATCGCGGGACGGGACACGGCCGCCGAGCCGAGCGCCTTGCGCAGGAACTTCACGTGGTGGATCTCGTCCGCCGCGATCTCGGTCGCGAACTGGGCGATCGACTTGGTCTTGAACGGCACGCGGCGGCCGCCGACGACCCCGCCCCGGGTGCCCGTGCCCGTGGTGAGCGCCTCGTCCAGGCCCTTCCCGTAGGCGGCGTGCGAGTAGAACTCCGCCTCGAGGTACTCCAGGTTCAGCGCGAAGTTGAGGACGGCCCCGTCACTGGCCTCGTCCGCGTGCGCCTCGGTCGCGCCCATCGCGGCG
Source organism: Motilibacter deserti (assembly GCF_011250635.1). Lineage (GTDB taxonomy): Bacteria > Actinomycetota > Actinomycetes > Motilibacterales > Motilibacteraceae > Motilibacter_A > Motilibacter_A deserti. The sequence continues at coordinate 1,008,690 of NZ_JAANNP010000001.1, read as the reverse complement.
AGCGCGCCGGCGCCGGCCACCCCGAGGCCGGCGAACCCGGCGCTGCGCAGGAAGGCGCGACGGTCGGTCGCGTTCTCGGCGCTCCTGTTGACCATGTCGACGACGAGGGACTTTCCGAACATGCGAAACCCCATTCTGCACTGGGAGTGATGGTGCGACGCTTCTGCAGGTCATCAACAGCGGTAGTGCACTTCGGCGAAGTGCAGTGCTGTGGAGAAGCGTGGGGAGTTCTCCCCGGAAGTTGCTGCGTGAAGCCACGGCCCGGTCGCCATGCCGGATCGGATGAACCGCCGGTCTGGGGTGCCGTGGGGCGTGCTGTCTGCTCCTCCTTCCGGTCGTCCGGGGCGGTGATCGTTCCCGCCGCTCACCCTTCCTTCGGAGCGGCCTCGGGGCGCGGTTGGGTCCGGATCGCAGAAATCTCAGGAAGTGCTCTTCGGGGGGCGACCATTCGGGCGGCGGTGGTCCTAAACCTGGCGACGGTGTCGTGTTGCCTCGGTGCGGGGGCTTGAGGCCCGCCCCGGGCACTTGGGCGGCGTCGTGCGCACGGAGGCGGGGCTGCAGCGCGGCCGGAGGAGTTCCAGGTCGGCCGTGGTCGCGGGGCGCAGGCGCGAGGGTTCCGGGGGGTGAACGCTCGGTGCGGGTACGTCGCGGGAGCGCGCGGCACCCGACGTCGCCCGACTCAGGAGGTCGTATGGGCGCGAGGCGGGGCGCATGGCGAGTCGGTGGCGCCCATACGGGGTACGCAAGTGCCCGCAGTGACTGGGCCGCGCGCCCGACGAGCGTGGAGCGGGACGCCTCACCCACGAATGGCGAAGGGCCGCCCGCCGTCACGAACTGCGACGGCGAGCGGCCCTGCGGCACGCGACAGCGGCGACGCGACGGTCACCAGATGCGTACGCGGTCCTCCGGCTCGAGCCAGAGCCCGTCGCCGGGGGCGACGTCGAAGGCGGTGTGGAACTCCTCGAGGTTGCGGACGACGCCGTTGCACCGGAACTCTCCGGGCGAGTGCGGGTCGATCGCGAGCCGGCGCAGCACCTCGGCGTCGCGCCCCTTGCTCCGCCAGGCCTGCGCCCAGCTGCAGAAGAAGCGCTGGTGCCCCGTCATACCCTCGAGCACGGGAGGCTCCTGGCCGCCGAGGGAGAGCAGGTAGGCCTTGTAGGCGATGGTGACGCCGCCGAGGTCGCCGATGTTCTCGCCGACGGTGAGGCTGCCGTTGACCTTGTGGCCGGGGGTCTGGGCCGGCTCGAACTCGTCGTACTGCGCGACGAGCTTGGCCGTGCGCTCCTCGAAAGCCGCGCGGTCGGCGTCGGTCCACCAGTCGTTGAGGTTGCCGTCCCCGTCGTACTTCGAGCCCTGGTCGTCGAAGCCGTGGCCGATCTCGTGGCCGATGACGGCGCCGATGGCTCCGTAGTTGACGGCGTCGTCGGCCTCGAGGTCGAAGAACGGCGGCTGCAGGATCGCCGCGGGGAAGACGATCTCGTTCATCCCCGGGTTGTAGTAGGCGTTGACCGTCTGCGGCGTCATGAACCACTCGGTGCGGTCGATGGGCGACCCGACCTTCGCCAGGTCGCGCTCGAGCTCGTAGGCTTCGGCCCGGCGCAGGTTGCCGACGAGGTCGCCGCGGTCCACCTCGAGGGTGGAGTAGTCGCGCCACTTGTCGGGGTAGCCGATCTTGGGCGTGAAGCGCTCGAGCTTCTCCAGCGCCCGCGCCTTGGTCTCGGGGCTCATCCAGTCGAGGGTGACGATGTCCTGGCGGTACGCCTCGACGAGGTTCGCGACGAGCCCCTGCATCACGGTCTTGGCCGCGGGCGGGAAGTGCTCGGCGACGTAGAGCTTGCCGACCGCCTCGCCCATCGCGCCCTCGACGAAGGAGACTGCGCGCTTCCATCGCGCGCGCTCCTCGGGGGCGCCGGTGAGCGTGGTGCCGTAGAACGCGAAGCTCTCTTCGCTGAACGCACTGCTGAGGTAGGGCGCGGCAGCCCGGACGACGCGCCAGGCGAGCCACTCGCGCCAGACGTCGAGCGGCACCTCGTCGAGGGCGGCAGCGAGCGCGGTGAGGTAGTCCGGCTGGCGGACGATGACCTCGTCGAGCAGCGACGCGGGGGCGCCGAGCGCGTCGGCCCAGGCCTCCCAGTCGAAGCCCGGCGTCAGCGCGGCCAGTGCGGCGCGGTCGACCTTGTTGTAGGTCTTCTCGGCGTCGCGGTTGCTGACCCGGTCCCAGTGCGCCCCGGCCAGCCGTGTCTCCAGCTCGACGACGCGCTGGGCCGCGGCCTTCGGGTCCGGCACCCCGGCGAGCTCCAGCATGCGGGTCACGTGCAGGACGTAGGCCTCGCGGATCTCGGCGAACTTGTCCTCGCGGTAGTACGACTCGTCCGGCAGGCCCAGCCCGGCCTGGCCGACGTAGAGCACGTAGCGGTCGGACTGGCGGGCGTCGGTGTTGACCCACATGACGAACGGGCCCATCACGCCGCCGCGTGCGAGCTCGCCGAGGGTGCGGACGAAGGCAGCTCTGTCGGGCAGCGCGAGCACCCGGCCGAGGTCGGCCGCGATCGGCTCCGCGCCCAGGGACTCGGCGCGCGCCTCGTCGAGGAAGCTGGCGTAGAGGTCGCCGATCTTGCGCTCTTCGCTGCCCGCAGGCGCGTCGGACGCGGCGGCGGCCTCGAGGATGGCCCGCAGGCTCTCCTCGGCGGCGTCGCGCAGGTGGTAGAACACGCCGTCGAAGGCGCGGTCGGCAGGGATCTCCGCCTCGTCCAGCCACTTGCCGTTGACGTGGCGGAAGAGGTCGTCCTGCGGCCGGACCGATGGCACCAGGTGGTCGGTGTCGATGCCCGTCCTCATCCCCGCGGCTCCTGTCGTCCTCGTGTGTCGCGCTGCCCGTGACTGGGCCTGTCCTTCGACGGTACAGGCCGGTCGGGCGGGTGCAGCCGGTCAAGAGGTCAGTGCCCCCGGAACGCCTCTTCCAGCCACCACGACGGCATGCCGCGGGTCACCTTCGCGTCGACGAGCAGCGGGCGGTCGCGCGGCCCGGCCAGCCATGTGCGTACGCCGTCGAGGTCGTCCTGGGTGCGCACGGTCACCGCGTCGCAGCCGAACCCGCGCCCGATGGCGGCGATGTCGGTCTCCGGGAAGAGCACGGTGTCGAGCGGGTGGCCGTCCGGGCCGAAGTGGTGCACCTCCGCGCCGTAGGCGTCGTCGTTGTAGACGACCACGACGAGGGGCAGCGCGAGGCGGACGGCGGTCTCCAGCTCCGAGACGCCCATGAGCGCGCCGCCGTCGCCCAGCGCGGCGACCGGGAGCCGGTCGGGCCGGGCGAGGGCGGCGCCGATGGCGGTGGCGAGGCCGAGGCCGACCGACTGGAAAGCTTGCGTGAAGCAGAAGCCCTGCTCGTCCGGCACCGACAGGAACATGCTCGGGTAGCCCATGAAGTTGCCCGAGTCGACGCCGACGACGCGCTCGGTCGGCAGCAGGTCGTCGAGCGCGATGGAGAAGGTGCGCGGGTCGATGCGCCCGTCCCCGCCGGCGTCGTCGTACGCCACGTCCCGCCAGCGGGCCTCGCGGGCGATGCGGTCCTTCAGCTGTGGGCTGCGCCAGCCCGGCTCGGGCCGGAACCGCCCGCGCAACGCGGCGGTGACGGCGGCCGCCGTCGCCGCGACGTCGCCGACCACGCCGACCCGCACGGGGAGGGCCGCGCCGAGCGCCGCCGGGTCGACGTCGACCTGCGCGACGGTCGCGCCGGGGCCTATCAGCCGGCCGTGGCGCATCGTCCACATGTTGAGCGCGCACCCCCAGCCGACGACCAGGTCGGAAGCTGTGATCAGCTCGGCCGCGAGCGGCGACGCGAAGCCGCCGGAGACGTCGAGCGACCAGGGGCTGGCGCCGAAGAGCCCCTTGGCGACGGCCGACGTGGCGAGCAGGGCGCCCGTCGCCTCGGCCAGCTCGAGCAGCCGGTCCCGCGCCTGCGGCGAGCGGGCACCGCGGCCGGCCACGAGCACCGGCCGCCGGGAGGCGACGAGCGCGTCGGTGAGGCGGGCGACGTCCTGGGGGCGCGGCTGCACCGGCGGCGGGGGAGGCGGCAGGTCCGCGAGGGCCGCCTCGGGCAGCCGCCCGGACAGCTGGGCCTGGACGTCGAGCGGGAGGTTCAGCACCACGGTCCGCCGCTCGTCGCGGGCCCGGCGCACGGCCCGCGTCGCGTCCTGCACGGCCGTCGCGCCCGACGTCACCCGCTCGGCCACCGCCCCGACGGCGCGCGCGAGCGCCTCCTGGTCCACCGCGAAGTTCGACCGGGCCGCCGTCGACTCGGCGGCGAGCACGACGAGCGGCGTGCGGCTCTTGGCGGCCTCCGTGATGCCCGTCATCGCGTTGGTGAGGCCGCACCCCTGGTGCACGCTGAGGACGCCGACCTTGCCGCTGGTGCGGGCGTACGCGTCGGCCATCGTCGCGGCCCCGCCCTCGTGCCGGGCGGCGACGAAGCGCGCCCCCTCGGCCACCATCGCGTTGGTGGCGTGGAAGTTGCCGCTGCCGACGACGCCGAAGACCGTGTCGCAGCCGAGCAGGGCCAGGGTCCGTCCGACCGCCTCCGCGACGAGCACCGGAGCGCCCGTCAGCGCTCGACGAGGGCCAGGACGCGGGCCGGGCTGCCCGAGCCGCCGGTGATCGGCAGCGGGGCGGCGAGCACGACCGCGCCGGTCGGGGGCAGCAGCGCGAGGTTCTGCAGCTGGGTGAGGCCGTACTTGCCCGCGCCGAGCAGGAACGAGTGGCACGGGAACGGCGGGTCGAACGAGTGCGCGCCGCCGGCGTCGGTGCCGGCCGTCTCGACGCCGACCCCGATGACCGGCGCCTCCTCGGCGAGCCAGCGCGCGCACTCGACGGAGATGCCGGGCGTGTGCGGGCCCTTCTCGTCGGCGTTGAGGAAGGCCTCCTGGTCGTGGGAGCGGGCGTCCCACCCGGTCCGGTAGAGCAGCCAGCCCTGCTCCGGCAGCGGGCCGTGCTCGGCCTCCCACGTCTTCACGTGGTCGACCTCGAGCAGGAAGTCGGGATCGGCCGCGGACTGGGCGGTGAAGTCGAGCACCGCCGCGGGGGCGAGCAGCTCGCGGGCGGGGACCTGGGAGACGTCGGCCTTGTCGCGCCCGGTGACCCAGTGGATCGGGGCGTCGAAGTGGGTGCCGGTGTGCTCGCCGGTGGAGATGTTGTTCCAGTACCACCCGGGGCCGCGGTCGTCGTAGCGGCTGATCTCCTGCAGGCGGAACGGCAGCGTGTTGCCGAAGGGCTCGGGCAGCAGCAGGATCGGCGTGGTGTCGACCAGTGGCGCGGTGAGGTCGAGCACCTCGACGGCGCCCGAGCGCAGAGCCGTGACCAGGTCCCCCAGGAGCGTCATGCCTCCGCATCCTGCACCGGCGGGGGCTTGCCGCGCAGACGAATCCGGGTGCGCGCCGCGCCGAGCCCAGGGGCAGGCCGCAGGATGCGGGACAATGGGCACATGCGCGTACGTCTCGGCCCCGCCGCCGCCCTCGCCCTGCTCTTCGTGCTCGCCGGCTGCAGCGACGCCCAGGACGCCGTCAACGACGCCACGACCGGGGCGGTGAAGGCGCGCGACTGCGCCCAGCTGGCCAGCGACACGCTGCAGAGCCGGATCGCCGACGCGCAGCAGGTCGACCAGCAGGAGGTCGAGCAGGCCGCGCAGCGGCTGGCCGACCGCATCGACCAGATCCAGGACACCGACCTGAAGTCGGCGGCGGAGTCCCTGCGCGCGTCGCTGCAGCGGGCCGCCGACGCCGCCGCGCAGGGCGACACGTCCGCGCTGCAGAAGGCGCGCGAGCAGGCGGTGGCCGCCGCGCGCCGGGCGGCGGGCGAGTGCGGGATCCCGGTCGACCGCTTCACCGGCTGAGGCGCGACGTGGGGCGCGCCCTCACGGCACGTCAGCTGAACCGTGCGCTGCTCGCCCGGCAGGGCCTGCTCGACCGGCACGCGGGTCCGCTGCCGCAGGTGCTGGAGCGGGTCGGCGGCATCCAGGCGCAGTACGCCCCGTCGATGTACGTCGGGCTCTGGTCGCGGATGCGCGGCTTCGCACGGGCCGACCTCACCCGGGCGCTCGAAGCACGCGAAGTAGTTCAGGGAACACTGCTTCGCGCCACCATCCACCTCGTCTCCGCTGCGGACTACTGGCCGATGGCCCTGGCCGTCCGGGACGAGCGCAGACGCTGGCAGCTGCGCGCCGTCCGCGAGACCCCCGAGGAGGAGTACGCCGCGGCGGCCGAGCGCGCGAGCGCGGCCCTCGTCGCCGGCCCCCTCAAACGCGCGCAGCTCGAGGAGGCCACCCGGCCGGTAAAGGCGACGGGTGCCGGGCTCTGGCTCGACATGGTCCGGGTGCCGCCTTCCGGCACCTGGGAGCGCCGCCGCGCCGACACGTTCGCCACCGCCGAGTCCTGGCTCGGCCCTCCGCCTGCCGACGCGGCCGCCCGCGGGGTGGAGCTGCTCGTCCGCCGCTACCTGACCGGCTTCGGCCCGGCGCCGCGGGCGGCGGTCGCGGACTGGGCGGGCCTCCCGGTGCGTGCGCTGGACGAGGTGCTCGAACGCCTGCGGCTGCGGCGGTTCGTGGCCGAGGACGGCGTCGAGCTGGTCGACCTGCCCGGGCTGCCCCTGCCCGACCCCGACGTGCCCGCGCCGGTCCGCTTCCTGCCGACGTGGGACGCCGTGCTGCTCGCCCACGCGCGCCGGACGCAGGTGCTGCCGGAGGCGTACCGGCCGCTCGTGTTCTCGACCAGGACGCCGCAGTCGGTCGGCACCTTCCTCGTCGACGGCGCGGTCGCCGGGACGTGGAAGCCGGTGGGCGGCCGGATCGAGCTGCACGAGCTCGAGCCGCTGCCCGAGCGGGACCGCGCCGAGGTGCAGGCCGAGGCCGAGCGGCTGGCGGAGTTCCACGCCTGACCCGCGCTTCGGTCATTCCTCAGCGGCGGGCCGCAGGAGGCGTACCTCCTCGGCGTCGAGCTGGGCCTGGACCTCGCGCAGCACGATGTCGTCGATGTGGCGCTCGTCGCGCAGCTGCACGACGGCGGCCCGCTTGTGCGCCAGCAGGGCGAGCCGCAGCGCGTCGTAGGCCGCCTCGCTCGACGCCGCGGTGCCGTCCAGCGACGCGAGCGCGGCGGCGTGCTCCTCGTACTCCGCGCGCAGCCGGCGCACCAGCTCGGGGTCGGTCCCCAGCCGCCGGGCCTCCTCGTCCATCGCAGCGAGGCCCGCATGCGTCGCGGCCTTCTCGGCCTTGCGCCGCTCGACCGCGCGCGCCTCGTCCGCCGGCAGCCGTGCCCACCGGACCACCGCGGGGAGCGTGAGCCCCTGCAGCAGCAGGGTGCCGACGATGACTCCGCAGGTGACGAAGACGAGCAGGTCGCGGTCGGGGAACGGCGACCCGTCCTCGACGGTGGTGGGGATGGCGAGCACGGCGGCGAGCGACACCCCCCCCGCGGAAGCCGGCCCACGCGTTGGGCAGGCGGTGGCGGGCACTCACGCGGCGGAGCCGCTGCTGCGGCCGCCGATCGATCGCGCGGATGACGTAGGGCATCGTGTTGGACCAGAGCAAGCGGGTACCGACGACGGCGACGAAGCCCAGCGCCGTGAACTGCAGCGCCTCGCCGACGGACGTCGAGTCCAGTCCCTCGACCGCCGAGTGCAGCTGCATGCCCACGAGCACGAAGAGCGCGCCGTTCAGCAGGAAGGTCGACAGCGACCAGAACGCGTTCGCCTGAAGTCGGGTTCGGGCCGCGATGATGCGCGGCCCGCTCTGGCTCATCAGCAGGCCGGCCACGACGACGGCGAGCACGCCGGACGCCTCGAGCTGCTCGGCCGCGAGGAAGGCGGCGAACGGCGTGAGCAGGCTGACGACGTTCTCCTGCAGCGGGTCGTGCAGGTGCGTCCGCGCCCAAACCGCCAGCCGCCAGGTCACGATGCCCGCGAGGGCGCCGCCGGCGTACGAGACGGCGAAGCGCTCGCCGACCTCGGCCGCGGTGACGCTCTCCGCCTGCACGACGGCGTGCACGGCGACGGCGTAGAGCACCAGCGCCGTACCGTCGTTGATCAGGCTCTCGGCGCGCAGCGTCGTCAGCGTGCGCCGCGGCATGCCGCGCGCGACCGCCGCGACCGCGGTCGCGTCGGTCGGGGCGAGCACCGCGCCGAGCACCCACGCCGGGCCCCACGCCATACCGAGCGCGTGCAGGGCGGTGGCGACGGCGGCGGCCGTCGCGAGCACGAGGACCACGCTGGCCAGGACGATGACGCGCAGGTTCGCGCGGATCTCGCGCAGCGAGGTGCTGAGGCTCTCCCAGTAGAGCAGCGCCGGCAGGAAGACCAGCAGCACGACGTCGGGAGGCACGAGGACCCCGTCGAAGCGGGGCACCAGGCCCAGCAGCCCGCCCAGCGCGAGGAGCACCAGGGGAGGGGCGACGCGCAGCCGGCCGCCGACGACGGACCCGACGAGCACCGTCAGCCCGAGTGCGACCACCACTTCGAGTCCGAGCACCGCTCTCCTTCCACCGGCCCTGCCTTCGCCGGGCACACGCTGGCACATGCTCGTACGCCCGTGCGAGCGCTCCGCGTCGCGGGTGGGCCGATCCCCGGCGGGGTAGTCCCCCGGGGTGGCCGACGACAAGGCAGAGACCGTGAAGGCGTTCGAGGACGCCGTGAACATGACGCCGAAGCAGCTCGAGGAGTGGCTCGAGACCGAGGAGTCGCAGTCGGTGGGGTGGTCCGGGGGCGAGCGCAAGGACTCCCCGGACGGCGGCGAGTCCGTCGGGCACGAGTCGGGCCGGCGCATCGTCGAGCTGCTGCGGACGTCGAAGGCCGACCTCACCGACGACGACCTCGCCCACATGCGCAAGGTGACGGGCTACGTGCACCGCCATCTCGCGCAGCGCCCGACGAAGGAGGACGTCGAGCACTCGCGCTGGCGGGCCAGCCTGCGCAACTGGGGGCACGACCCGCTCAAGGGCTGACGCCTACCAGCCGCTCCACCGCCGCGACGGCCCGCTCGTCCGGCAGCCCGACGAGCAGGAACCGCCCGTCACCCCGCTCCGGGACGCCGAGCCGGCCGTCCAGCGTCACGCCGCCGACGTCGAGCAGCTCCTCGTCGCTCCACGAGACCGTCCCGCCCTCGCGCGCCGGCCGGGCCGTCGGGTCGCCGGCGAGGACCATGCCGCTGTCGGTGCGCATCCGGCCGCGCTCCAGCGGCTCCGGCGCCAGCCAGAGGTACGGCTGGTGCGGCCGGGCGCCGTGCCGCACGTCGCAGCTGGGCAGGACGCGGGCGCCGAGCACGACGGTCGGCCGGAGCGCCGTGCAGGGATCGAACTCGGGGCCGCGCGCGACGTCCCAGCCGGCGGGGACCACGGCCGAGAGGCCGGCCGCTGCGACGGTCTCGGCTGCCGGCCCCACCGCGGGCACGGCAACGCCCTCGTCGAGCTCGCGCACCACCCGCAACGGGTCGCCGACCGGCCCGCGGCCGCCGAGCTCGGACCAGGCCGTGCGACAGAGCCCCTGCGCCGTCGTCACGACGACCCGCGACCAGCGCCCGCTCGAGGCGTCCTGCAGCCACAGGCTGCGCCCGGTCTCCGGGGTGGGGCAGCCCTCGCGGAACGCGTCCGGCGGCCGCAGCGCCGCGAGCACGCGCTCGACCGCCGCCGGGTCGCGGACGTACGCCGGCGCGTCGTCGCCCTCGCCGGTCACGCCCGGGGCGAGGTAGACGCTCGACACCTGCGCGGGCAGGACGAGCTCGGGCTCGGCGCCGCCGGACGCGCGGACCTGCCCGGTCAGCGCGAGGGCCTCGGCCGCGACCGTGAGGTCGGCGCCGTCCTGCAGCGACGGGCCGACCGGCTCGACGTCCGCCCCGGCGGGCGCGGCCACGAGGTAGCCCGCGGAGGCGTCGCCGGCCAGGGCGTACACCGCCACGTCGACCGGGCTGTCGCCGATGGTGAGCACGCGCGCCGCCCGGCCGTTGACGAGCGCCGGCGTGCCGAGGACGGCGAGCGCCTCGCGGGCGTCGGCGGACACCGTCCCGACCACCAGCACCGGGCCGGTGACGCCGGGGAGCTCGTCCTGCCCGCACTGCGTGACGTCCTCGACGGTCGCGCCGCGGTAGACCGTGCGCGGCGCGAGCACGGTGCCGCACCGCACCGTGATGCCGCTGTCGTCGTACGTCCAGCCCGCCGGGAGCGTCGCATCGAGCGTCACGGGCGGGGACGGTGCGGGCTCGTCGGGGTCGCCGGCCGTGCTGAACGCGTACGCGCCCCCTCCGATCGCCGCGAAGGCGACGACGGCGCCGAGCAGCGCGCGCAGCCTTCCGCTCAGCCGGGCCAGTGGCGAGCGTGCGGCCCGCGCGAGCACGTCGTCGGTGGGGTGGACGGACCGCGGGGTGACGTCGGAGACCGCCCGCTCGAGCAGCTCTAGCATCCGCGCGTCGTCGTCGGTACGGCTCATCGCGCGCCTCCCTCGAAGGTCTCGTCCAGCAGGCCGCCGGCCCGCAGGGCCGCGATGGCGCGGCTCGCCCGGCTCTTGACGGTGCCGAGCGAGCAGCTCAGCTGTTCAGCGATCTCTGCTTCGCTCAACCCGCCCCAGTAGCGCAGCACGAGCACGACGCGCTGCTGCGCCGGAAGGGCGGCGAGCGCACGGCGGACCGCGTCGGCGGTGTCGGCGGCCGCGTACTCGTCCGCGCCGGCGTGCTCGGGCAGCTCTGCCGTCGGCCGCTCGCCCCACCAGCGGCGCCGCGCAGACCGCCACGCCGCGTGCGTCATCACGGTCCGGGTGTACGCCTCGGCGCCCGTCTCGCCCTCGCCGTGCACGTCCAGCCGGTCCCACGCGCGCAGCGTCTTCAGCAGCGCGTCCTGGACGGCGTCCTCGCCGCGCCCCGGGTCGCCGCAGAGCAGGGTGCCGAAGCGGACCAGCGCGGCGTAGCGCGACTCGACGAAGCCGCGGAAGCCCTCCGGCTCCTTCATGGATTCACTCTTCCTGTAGCACGCTTCGTGCTCGAGACGGCTGGGCCGGCGGCGCCGCGGAGGCGGCGCCGCCAGCATCGCGTCAGCGCAGGTAGCTGCGCAACGCCTTCTCGAAGGCCGGGCGGACCGCGGCGGGGACGCGGGCCGGGCTGCCGTAGGACACGACCACGTTGTCGACGCGCGAGGTCGTGTCGTCAGCGTTGGACGCGTACGCCGTGGCTGCGGCCGCGTCCGCGAACTCGAGCACCGCAGCGCCGTCGGTCGCGACCATCTGCGTCGCGCCCTCGATCTCGGCGGCGAGGCCGAGCCGCTCGGCGCCGCGGCCCTCGTCCCGTGCGTCGCGCATCAGCAGCCCCTGCGACGCGAGGTGCATGGCGATGCGAACCGCCTCCGGGGCGGCCGCGGGGTGCTCGCGCAGGTACGCCCGCAACGCCTTCTCGTAGGCGGGGCGCCGCGCCGGCGCGACCCGGGCCGGGCTGCCGTAGGACAGGACGACACGGCCGACGGCGGTCGCGACGTCGTCGGCGTGCCCCGTCCAGTCCTTCGCCTGCTGGGCGGTGCCGAACACCATCACCGAGGCGTCCTTGCTCGAGACCATCTGGCGGCAGCCGAGGCTCGCGAACCGCTGCGAGCAGACGCCGCCGCGCACGACCGTCCGCGGCCCCTCGTCGCGGGCGTGCTGGACGTAGGGCCGGAGTCTGTCGTCCTTGGCGAAGTGCGTGACGATCTGCTTCGCCGTGGGGAGCGCGGGCTCGGCCGCCTGCGCAGCGGTCGCGGGGAGGAGCGCGGCCACGGCGAGCACGGTCGTGGTGAGACCGCGCGTGGTGCGCAGGGAGCGGCGGGGGAGGGTGGAGTTCTGCATCGATGTCTCCGGGAGTCGTCGGTCGGGGCGGCCGGTCGGCCGTCCCCACCTGCTCGAAGACACTGGCTGCGCGGGAGGTTCCACCCGCTCCAGAGTTTTTTTCAGCGGGTTCGGCGGTGGACGCTGACGGCGTAGCCGCCCCCCGCGTACGGCGTGCCGTCCCAGGTGGCGAAGCGGGCGTGCAGTTGCAGGCCCGCGTCACCGCACCAGGCGTCGAAGTCAGCCAGGGTGACCGTCGGCTCGTCGAGCGGGAGGTGCGCGGCGTCGAGCCCGAAGCCGGTGACCAGCAGGCCGTCGGGGCGCAGGTGGCGGGCGAGCGCGGAGACGACCTGCGGCTCGGTCCCGGGGGCGACGAGCGGGACCACGTTGCCGGCCGCGACGACGAGGTCGAACGCCGCGGAAAGCCCGGCGGCCGCGAGGTCCAGTCGGGCCAGGTCCGCCTCCAGCCATGGGACCTGCGGCGCGCGCTCGCGCGCGACCGCCAGCATCGACGGGTCCAGGTCGACGCCGACGACGTCGTGGCCGAGCTCGGCGAGCCGGATCGCGACCCGGCCGGTGCCGCAGCCCGCGTCGAGGATGCGCGCCGGCGGCGGCGCGAGGGCCGTGCAGAACGACGCCTCGCCGTGCACGTCGGCGCCGGACGCGGCCAGGGCGTCGAAGCGGGCGGCGTAGTCGGCGCCCGTGCGGCGCCCGGTCATGTCGTCCCATCGGCTCATGGCGCTCAGCGTGCCCGGTGTCCGCTGCGGCTCCCGGACCAGGTCCGGTCGGCCGCGTCACCTCGGCGGGACGTAGACGAGGTCGAGGGAGTCGGTGTGCGGTCCCCAGGCGAGGTCGAGGTGCCAGCACCCGGGCGCGGGCAGGTCCACGATCGACGGGCCGGGGCCGTTCGGCACCTCGCGCCGCACGACCTGTCCGGTGCCGGCGAGCGTCGCGGTGATGCGCAGCGGGCTGCGGTCTGAGGGCGCGTCGGGGCTGGCCACCCAGACCACCTTGTTGTGCTGGTCCGGGGCGGGCGGGCTGTTCAGCGCAGTGCCGAGGATCGCGAGGATGCGGCCCAGCGAGCCGCGCACGAAGCTTGCGCGTGGCTCCGGCTCGGAGAAGCCGAAGCGGGCCCACGCGGGCAGGACGGCGTTCTCCACCGCCGACGTGCAGCCGCGGGCGGCAGCCGGCAGGTCGTCGTCCCCCGTCCCGGCGCGGGCCCAGCTCGCGGTCACCGCAGCCGTGGCGACCGCTGCGGCGAGCCCGGCCACGCCGGTTGCGCGCTGCCGGCGGGCCCGTCGCCGCACCACCTCGGCCAGCCCTGGGATGTGCGGCGCGTCGTGGCCGACCGCCGTCAGCGTCTCGGGCAGGAGGTCCTCGACGTCGTTCACCGCAGCTCCTCGGGGACGGTCGGCTCGGACAGGACGGCGCGCAGCCGGGCGAGGCCGCGGCTGGCATGCGAGCGCACCGACGCCTCCGCGCAGTCCAGCGTGGCGGCGATGGCCGCGTCGTCGTAGCCCTCGTAGTCGCGCAGCACGAGCACCGCGCGCTGCTTCGGGCTCAGCGTGACCAGCGCCCGCCGCAGCTCGTCACGCGCCGCGACGCGCTCCGCCGGGTCGGCCGACGCGCCCTCCTCCGGCAGGTCCGGCACCACGTCGACCGGCTCCTCCCGGCTGCTGCCGCGGCGCCGCCAGTCGACGTAGGACCTCGTCACGATCCGTCGCACGTACGCGTCGGGGTGCTCGGCGGCGGTGACGCGCCGCCAGTGCCGGTACGCCTTGAGCAGCGCCGTCTGCGTCAGGTCCTGCGCGCGGTGCGCGTCGCCGGTGAGGACGTACGCGAACCGCTCCAGCGCCTGCCCGCGCGCCGCCACGTACTCGTCGAAGTCCACGTCGGGTCTCCCGTCCTCGCTCATTAGACGAGATGGGCGGGCGCGTTGTTGAGGGCTGCGGCCGTCAGGCGGGGCGCTCTGCCGTGCCGTCGAGGACGTCGACCAGCCGGGCGAGCGGCCGGGGCAGCGCGTCGGGGGGCAGGGCCTCCACGAGCAGGCGGGCGTAGCGAGTCTTGCGGCCCGAGCCGCTGCCGAAGAAGCGGCACAGCTGCCGCTCGACCGGCCGGTCCCGCTGCGCTGCCTGCTTCTGCAGCGTGCGGAAGGAGCCCAGCTCACCCTGCGCCGCGATCACGCGCTGGACGGCGTCCGGCCCGAGAGCACGCACGAGCTCGTCCTCGAGGTCGTCGACGCAGACGAAGAAGCCGAGCCGCTCCAGGCCCGCTCGGTCCAGCTCCCGCCCGAGCCCGCCGCGCTCCAGCGCCTGCACGGCCCACGGCTCCTCCCGCTCGTCGCACAGCCCCGCGAGCCGCAGCTTGCGCCCGTGCGGCCCGTACGCCTCCACGGCGCGCGGCAGGTTCGTGGCCCCGCCGACCGGGACGACCGCGGTCCGGCACGCGGACAGGTCGAGCCCGCGGCCCTCGGCGGCCGCCTCCACGGCCTGCGCGTCACTGACCCCCTCGACGAGGACGACGGTGCGCGCGGTGCCCGGCGGCGTCACAGCCCGCCGGCCACCCGCAGCACGGCCCCGGTCGCGTACGTCGCCTCCGCCCCCATGAGCCATGCGACCGCCGCCGCGATCTCGTCGGCGGTCCCGGGCCTTCGCAGCGGGATCCGGGGCGCGACGCGGTCCGGGCGGCCGGGGTCGCCGGCGTCGGCGTGGATGCGCGTGCGCACCGTGCCCGCGGCCACCGCGTTGACGCGGATGCCGTCCTCGGCGAGCTCCTTGGCCAGCCCCACCGTCATGGCGTCGACCCCGGCCTTGGCCGCGGCGTAGTGGACGTACTCGTGCGGTGAGCCGAGGGTCGCGGCGGCCGAGGAGAGGCTCACGATGACGCCGCCCGGGCCACCCCTGCGTACGGACATCAGCTGGGCCGCCCGACGCGCGCAGAGCAGGACGGCGACCAGGTTGAGCTCGACCACCTCGCGCACGACAGAGGCCGGGGTGTCGGCCAGGTCGCCCACGTGCAGGGTGGCGCCGGCGTTGTTGACCAGGCCGGTGACGGGGCCGAGGCGGTCCTGCGCGGTCGCGAACAGCTCCTCGACCGCGGCCTCGTCGGTGACGTCGCCGCGCACGGCGACGGCACGTGCCCCGGTGGCCGTCACCGCCGCGACGACGTCCCCGGCGGCGTCACGGTCCGAGCGGTAGTTCACGGCGACGTCGTGGCCCGCGGCCGCGAGGCGCAGCGCGATCGCCGCGCCGATGCCCCGGCTCGCGCCGGTCACGACGGTCACGGGGCGCCGGGCGTCTTCCATGGCCGCAGCATCCCGGACTCCTCCGGGTGCCGCCAGGGCAATCTCCGCGGGACCCGCCGCCGCGGCTTCCTAGACTCGGGTGCCATGGGCAAGGTGTTCGACGGGATCGACGAGTCGCTGCAGCGCTGGATCGACGCACAGCGCATGTTCTTCGTGGCGACCGCGCCGCTGTCGGGGGACGGCCACGTCAACGTCTCCCCGCGCGGGCACGACACCTTCTCCGTCCTCGGGCCGCACCGCGTCGGCTGGGTCGACTACACCGGCAGCGGGGTCGAGACCATCGCGCACCTGCGCGAGAACGGCCGCATCTGCCTGATGTTCTGCTCCTTCGACAAGCGCCCGCGCATCGTGCGGCTGCACGGCCGCGGGCGAGTCGAGCTGCCGGGCAGCCCGGCCTTCGACGAGGTCGTCGCGCAGCACCCGCCGCACCCCAGCACGCGCGCGGTCGTCGTCGTGGACGTCGAGCGCGTCAGCGACTCCTGCGGCTGGGGCGTGCCCATCATGGACTTCGCGGGGGAGCGGGACCTGATCCGGCTCGGCGCGGAGAAGAGCGGCCCCGCCGGGCTCGTCGCCTATCGCGCGGAGGCCAACGCCGAGAGCCTCGACGGGCTGCCCGGGCTGGTGTGAGCCGCCTGGCCGCTAGTCCAGCGGCACGGCCGCCAGCTCTTCCAGCACCCGCTGGCGCAGGGGCTCGGGGGCGGAGGAGGCGCGTACGCCCACCGCGACCGTCTCCATCAGCTCGGCCCGGCGGAGGCCGAGCTGCTGCAGGCAGGCCAGGTGCTCCTGGTGAAGCGTCGTGCCGAACATCGGCGGGTCGTCGCTCGCGATCGTGACCGGCACCCCGGCGTCGAGCAGCCGGCGCAGCGGGTGCTCGGCCAGCGACGGGACCACCCGGGTGCGGACGTTGCTCGTCGGGCAGACCTCGAGCGCCACCTGCTCGGCGGCGAGCCGCGCGAGCAGGCGGGGGTCGCGGGCGGCCGCGATCCCGTGCCCGATGCGCTCGGCCCCGAGGTCGTCGAGCGCGGACCAGACCGACTCCGGCCCGGTGACCTCGCCGGCGTGGGGCAGGCTGCGCAGGCCGGCAGCACGCGCCCGGGCGAACACGTGCGCGTAGTCCGCGCGGTCGACCTCCGGACCGCCGAGGCCGAAGCCGATGACCGACGGGGCCTCCAGCTCCAGGACCGCGTCGAGCGCGCGCTCGGCCTCGTCCGGCCCCAGGTGGCCGCTCACGTCGGTGACCCAGCGCAGGACCACGCCGGACTCCGCCTCGGCGGCCCGACGCCCCTGCTCGAGCCCGGCGAAGACCTCGGCGAGGGGGAGGCCCCGGCCGAGGTGCAGCTGTGGCGACCACGTCACCTCGGCGTACCGGACCTGCTGGGCGGCCAGCCCGAGGGCCGTGGTGCGGGAGAGCAGCTCGAAGTCCTCGGGGTCGCGCAGGACCTCGACGGAGGCGAGGTAGACCTCGATGAAGTGGGCGAAGTCGCGGAAGGCGTACCACTCGCGCAGGGCGTCCGGGGAGTTCGGGATCGCCTCCAGCGCGGAGAGGCCGCGGTGCTTGGCGAGCAGCTGGAGCAGGGTCGAGGGCTGCATCGAGCCCTCGAGGTGGACGTGGAGCTCCACCTTGGGGAGCCGCTGCACGAACTCGTCGTCGGCGTACGTCACGGCGGGTCACCTCGCAGTCTGAGCTGGCGGACCTTGACACGGTCCTGCTAACGTAGCGCTTGTGCAGCTGCTCACGGTGCAGGAAGCGGCGGAGGCCACCGGGTGGTCGCCGCGCATGCTCCGGTATGTCGAGCAGCGCGGCCTCGTGGTGCCGCAGCGGTCGGCGGCCGGCTACCGCCTCTACGGCGGCGCCGAGCTGGAGCGGCTGCGCAGTCTGCGCACGCTGCTCGACGAGACGGGCCTGGAGATCGGCGACGTCGCGGTCGCGCTCCGGCTCCGCAACGAGCCGACGCTGCGCGAGGCCGTCCACACCTGGCTCGACGAGGCTCCGACCGCGAGCGCCGTCGAGGCGCTGCGCTGGGAGCAGGAGAAGCAGCTGCGCCTGCTGCCCCCGGTCGAGCCGCTGCCTTCGGGCGGTGCGTCCCCGTCGTCCACCTCACCCTCACACGGCACTGTCAAGGAGCCAGCATGACCGCCACGACCACCGAGCTCACGGCAGACAGCCGCAACGGGCTCGACTTCAAGGTCGCCGACCTCACGCTCGCGGAGTTCGGCCGCAACGAGCTGCGTCTCGCCGAGCACGAGATGCCCGGCCTGATGGCGCTGCGCGCCGAGTACGCCGACTCCCAGCCGCTGCGCGGCGCCAAGATCGCCGGCTCGCTGCACATGACGGTGCAGACGGCCGTCCTCATCGAGACCCTCACCGCGCTCGGCGCCGACGTCCGCTGGGTGTCCTGCAACATCTTCTCCACCCAGGACCATGCCGCGGCCGCGGTCGTCGTCGGCCCGAACGGCACCGTCGACGCCCCCACCGGCGTGCCGGTCTTCGCCTGGAAGGGCGAGACGCTGCCGGAGTACTGGTGGTGCACCGAGCAGATGCTGACCTGGCCGGACGGCTCGGGCCCGAACATGCTGCTCGACGACGGTGGCGACGCCACGCTGCTCATCCACAAGGGCACCGAGTTCGAGAAGGCCGGCGCCGTGCCCAGCACGGACCCCAACGACTCGGAGGAGTACGGCGTCATCCTCGACCTGCTCCGCGCGTCCCTCGCGAAGGACTCGACGAAGTACACCCGCATGGGCGAGGGCATCAAGGGCGTCACCGAGGAGACCACGACCGGCGTCCACCGGCTCTACGAGCTGGCCAAGACCGGCGACCTGCTCTTCCCGGCGATCAACGTCAACGACTCGGTCACCAAGAGCAAGTTCGACAACAAGTACGGCTGCCGCCACTCGCTCGTCGACGGCATCAACCGCGCCGTCGACGTGCTCATCGCCGGCAAGGTCGCCGTCATCTTCGGCTACGGCGACGTCGGCAAGGGCTGCGCCGAGTCGCTGCGCGGCCAGGGCGCCCGCGTGATCGTCACCGAGGTCGACCCGATCTGCGCGCTGCAGGCGGCGATGGACGGCTACCAGGTGGCCCGCCTCGAGGACGTCGTCGAGACCGCCGACATCTTCATCACCGCCACCGGCAACAAGGACATCATCATGGCCGCCGACATGGCCAAGATGAAGCACCAGGCGATCGTCGGCAACATCGGCCACTTCGACAACGAGATCGACATGGCCGGCCTGGCGAAGGTCGACGGCATCAAGCGCAACACGATCAAGCCGCAGGTCGACGAGTGGATCTTCCCCGACGGCCACACGATCATCGTGCTGTCCGAGGGCCGGCTGCTGAACCTCGGCAACGCGACGGGCCACCCGAGCTTCGTCATGTCGAACTCGTTCTCGAACCAGACGATCGCGCAGATCGAGCTGTTCACGAAGACCGACGAGTACGAGAAGCAGGTCTACGTCCTGCCGAAGCACCTCGACGAGAAGGTCGCGCGCCTGCACCTCGACGCGCTCGGCGTGCGGCTCACCGAGCTGTCGAAGGACCAGGCGGACTACATCGGAGTCCACGTCGAGGGCCCGTACAAGCCGGATCACTACCGCTACTGATTCCCTGCAGCGTGCTTCGCTGCAGCCCAGTTCGCTGCAGTGGGCTTCGCTGCAGCTCGGTCGCCTGCTGAAGGACGTCTGAATGGTCGAGCCCCCGTCGAACGGCGCCGTACGCCCGGTGCCCGTCCCGGCGGGGGCTCGCCGCATCTCGCACTCCGAGCGGGCGATGCCCGTGCTCGCCCGGCTGCGTGAGCGGTTCGCGGCCGCGCGGCCGCTCTCCGACGTACGGGTCGTCGCCTGCCTGCCGCTCACGGCGGAGACCGCGGTGCTGGCCCGGCTGCTCGCGTCCGGAGGCGCCGAGGTCGCGCTGTGCTCGTCGAACCCGCTGTCGACGCAGGACGACGTCGCCGCAGCCCTGCGGGCCGACGGCATGACCGTCGCCGCGCGCCGTGGGGTGGACCGGGCCGGCTACTACGCCGACGTGCGCCAGGCGCTCGACACGCTCACCGGCGCACGCCGCGCGCTGCTGCTCGACGACGGGTGCGACCTGCTCAGCGCCCTGCACACCGAGCGGCCGGCGCTGCTGAGGTCCGGCGTCGTCGCCGGGGCGTGCGAGCAGACCGCGACCGGCGTGCTGCGGCTGCAGCAGATGGCGCGGGACAAGGCGCTCGCGCTGCCCGTCGTCGCCGTCAACGACACGCCCACCAAGCGCGTCGTCGACAACCGGTGGGGCAGTGGGCAGTCGACCGTCGACGCGCTGCTGCGCGCGACCGGGATGCTGCTGGCCGGGCGCACCGCCGTCGTGGCGGGCTACGGCGACGTGGGCCGGGGCGTCGCCTCGCGGCTGCGCGGGCTCGGGGCCTCGGTCATCGTCACCGAGGTCGACCCCACCGCCGCGCTGGACGCCGCGCTTGACGGCTACCGCGTCCTGCCCATGGCCGACGCGGCGCCGCTCGCCTCCGTCGTCGTGACCGCCACCGGCGCGCGCGACGTCGTCACTGCCGCCCACCTCGGCCTGCTGCCCGATGGCGCGGTGCTCGCCAACGCCGGCCACTTCGACGTGGAGATCGACGTGCGCGGGCTGGTCTCGCTCGCCGTCGAGCGCAACGTGGCGGTGCGGCCCGGCGTCGACGAGTACGTCCTGCCCCACGGCCGCCGCGTCCTGCTCGTCGCCGAGGGGCGCGTCGCCGGGCTCGCCGCCGCCGAGGGCAGCCCGCCCGCCGTCATGGACGTCGCGTTCGCGCTCCAGGCCCTCACCGCCGAGTGGCTGCTCGACGCCGGGCTGCCGCGCGGGGTGCACCCGGTGCCGGCCGGGATCGACCGCACCGTCGCGGGGCTGGCCCTGGAGTCCCTGGGGCTGGCGCTGGACGTGCTCACGCCGGCGCAGGAGGCGTACCTGCGCTCGTGGCGGGCGGGGTCGTAGCGGCGGGCGTCGCGCGGAGAGGGTTCCGAGCACAACGGTGCCCGACCTGACGGCGGGCTGCGTCCGGGGCCGTAGCGTGTCGCGCGCTCGGCCTTCCGGCTGAGCCGTCTGCCTGGTCGTGCGCCCAGGTCGTCCGCCTGAAGCCGTCGCCTGAGCGATCCGCCTGGGCTGCCTGGTGCCTCTGGCCCGCATGCCAGGTCCCGCTGCCTCCGTCGACGTGCCGCGGGACGCGGCGCCGCGCTGCTCGGGGGCTCTGTCAGTGGTGGCAGCTAGCTTCGCCGGCATGGATCCGAAGCCGGGGTGGGAGCGCGCCTCCGAGGGCGGGGTAGCGCGCAGCCGCGTCACCAGCCGCCGCCTGGTGCTCTCGGCCCTTGGCGAGGTTGGCCATCCGGTGTGCGAGCTCGGGAGCCGGCACGCGGCTGCCCCTCCCGGACTGCTCCTCGCCCGCAGCGAGCGCGAGGCCCGCACCGGCCTGGAAGCCGCGCTGGGCGGAGTGATCCGGGGCGATGTCGTACGCCGCGGGATCGTCTCCCCGGAAGCTGTCCTGGCCGTGCTGCCCGGTCCGGGCGAGCCCGTGGCCGAGTTCCTCGCGAGCATGCGCCCCGGCCCGGCGCTCGGGGCGGTGCTGCAGCAGGCCGCGACCCGCGAGCTGTCCGCGGACGACCGGCTCGAGGTCGTGCGCGGCTGGGAGCGGATGGCGTCGTGGCTGGCTGCGCAGCAGGCCCGAGCGCTCGCAGCGGCACGCGACGCGATCGCGTCCGAGCTGGCCCCCGCGCCGGAGAGCGCGGCGGCCGAGCACTGGTCGGGCCAGGACGCGGCCGAGGCCGAGATCGGCGCCGCGCTGCGGTGGTCGCTGCCGACCGTGACGACCCGGCTGCGGCAAGCGGCCGCCCTCACGGGGCGGTGCGCCCCCACACTGGTGGAGCTGGAGCGCGGGCGGATCGAGCCCCGGCAGGCGAGCGCCGTCGTCGACGCCGTCGCCCAGCTCCAGGACGCCGACGCCGTCGCGCAGGTGCAGGAGCGGCTCCTGCCGCGGGCGCCGGAGCAGACGGTGGCGCAGACCCGGCGCTCCCTGCGCCGCGCCGTCCTCGCGGTCGACCCCGCGTCCGCGGCCGAGCGCCACGAGCGGGCGCGTGCCGGGCGCGGCGTGCAGCGCTATGCCGAGCCGGACGGGATGGCCGCCCTCGAGGTGCGCACCGACGCGGCCGGGGTCGCGACGATCTTCGCTGCGCTCGACGCGGTCGCGGCCACGCTGCCCAAGAACGATCCGGAGACGGGTGAGCACGTCCCCCTGTCCGCACGCCGGGTCGACGGCCTGGTCGCCCTCTGCGGCGCCCTCCTGGGCGACCCGACGGTGCTGCCTGGCCTCGCGCGCGCGGCCGTCCCGGTGCCCGCCGTCCGGGTCACCGCTCCGCTCGACACCCTGCTCGGGCTCTCCGAGCGGCCCGGCGAGCTGGCGGGGTACGGCCCGATCCCCGCGCCGGTCGTCCGGGAGCTGGCGTCGGACGGGGCGTGGAAGCGCTGGCTGGTCGAGCCGCAGACGGGGGAGCTGCTCGACGTCGGAGCGACGACGTACCGGCCGAGTGCACGCCTCGCCGCGTTCGTGACGGCGCGCGACCGCACCTGTCGAGGCCCGGGCAGCGGCCAGCCCGCCGACCAGTCGGACCTGGACCACATCGAGCCGTACGACGGCGCGAACACCAAACGGGACAACCTGCAGCCGCTCCGGCGACGATGGCACAACGCCAAGACGCACGGCGGATGGGAAGCGACCCGGGCTCCCGACGGGACGACCCACTGGAGGACGCCGCTCGGACGGCGCTACTCGGTGCCGCCGGAGAGCCTGGACCCCGGATGATGTTCAGCTGGTGAATCCTGGCTCGGACGATGTTCAGCCGGTGCCTGGACCCGGGGCGACGGTCAGCTGGCGAGCGTGCGCGGGGCTGGCTCGGCGGCCGGTCGTGCGGTCGGTCGTGCGCGTGCGGCCGGCTCGGGAAGTGGGCGGGCGTGCGTCGCCGTTCGCGGGCCGAGTCGCGACGCGCCGGCGGTGCGCTGTCGTGCTCGTGTGCGGGTCACTGGTGCGTACCGATGCCGCTGACCGGGGGGAAGCGGTTGCTTCTCAGGCTCGGGGAATGCGACCGTGCCTACCGTGTCGATGACAGGGGGCTCCATGACGACGCGTGGCTACGGGACGCCCCCGGTCGGGGCGGCAGCAGCCGCTGGACGTGTCCGGCCGCACGAGACCGCCGCGCGCAGGTGGAGCGCTGGCCGGGCGCTCGCCGCAGCCGCCGCGGCCGACCTCGTGTTCGTCGTGGGTGTCGTCCAGCCGTACCGCGACGAGACCGTCTGGGAAGCCCCGGGGATCCCTTTCATCGACGTGCTGCTCACGATGGCCGTCTTCGCCTCGGTCTTCGCGCTGCCCCTGGTGTGCCTCGTCGTGGCTGTGCGTGCCGCGCTCGGCATCGCCTCGATGGGCCGAGCGAGCGACGTCGTGGCGCGGGTGCTGTACGCCGCGGCCGTGGCCGTGGCTCTCGCCGGTGCCGCGCTCTACGTCTCCCCGCTGAGCCGGGCGGCGATCGCCTACCTGCTCGACTAGGGGCCCTGACGCGTGGGCTGGCGCCGGGTACCGCCCTGCCCGGCACCAGCCCCGCCACCCCGGCCCAGCGTCAGATGCTCAACCGCCCCGTGCACCGCTGGCTCGTGCCCGACCGGGTCGCGGTGGCCACGATGGTGTCGGTGCCCGACCGGTCGGTGATGTGCCGCTCCACGGAGAACGACCCGCTCGGCGGGCGGGTGGTCCGCGAGCCGCGGAAGACCTGCGCGCCGTTGTCGGTGACCCGCACGGACCATGTCTGCCCGGCCCGGTTGGTGTCCACCTCGAACTCGACCTCGAGGCCGCCGTCGTCGGTCTTGGCCTTGAGCTCCCACCGTCCGCCGGACGAACAGGAACCGGACTTCCGGATCTCGTCGTCTCCCTTGCCGGAGGCCTGCGCGGCCGTGGGCGCGCCGAGCGGCAGGGCCGCGGCGGCGGTCGTCACGAGCAGGAGGGTGAGTCGTCGCGTCGTCGAAGGCTTCATGGCTCCACTGTCCCCGCGCGGCGTCGACGCCGACAGTGGACAGAGGTCGTACGACTACCGGCTCGCGACCATCGGCTGGCGACTACCGGCTGGCGACTGCCGGCTCGCCCGCCGCGTCCACACCGGGCCCGGGCCCAGCGGGCAGGTCCTCGCCGCGCAGCTTGCCGGCGAGCGCCATCGCGTCGAACGGCGCGCGTACCTTGACGTCGTTGTCGAAGTAGACGAAGACGTCCCGCTCGCGCGACGCAGCGGGAGGGGAGAGGACCCGGCCGTCGGTCGGCGTGCCGCCCGCCTGCCAGGTGCGGATCTTGCGCGCCCACGCCTCGAGCGCGGGGTCGTCGTACCCGCTGACGTAGAGCTCCTCGGCACCGTGCAGCCGCACGTAGACGAAGTCGCTGGAGACGTCGTCGAGCATGGGCCACTTGCCGGCGGTGTCGGCGCAGACGAGCGCGACGTCGTGCTCGCGTAGCAGCTCGACGAAGCCGGGCACCTCGAACGAGGAGTGCCGCACCTCGAGTGCGTGCCGCAGCGGCCGGTCGGCGTCGGCGACGGTCAGGGCACGGTCCTTCATCCGCTCCTCGTCGTGCCGGGCGGCGACCTCGGCCGCGGCGTACGTCGACCTCGGCAGCTGGGCGAAGAACGCCGCGAGCCGGTCGGGGTCGTAGCCGAGGGTCGGTGGCAGCTGCCAGAGCACCGGGCCGAGCTTCTCGCGCAGGGCCAGCACCCCGGAGGCGAAGAAGTTCGCTAGCGGCGTCTCGACGCCCGCCAGCTTCTTCATGTGCGTGATGAAGCGCGGCCCCTTGACGGAGAACACGAAGCCGGGGGGCGACTCCGCGTGCCACTTGGCGTAGGACTCGGGCCGCTGCAAGGAGTAGAACGAGCCGTTGATCTCGATGGAGTTGAGCTGCCGCGAGGCGTGCTCCAGCTCCCGTCGCTGGGCGAGCTTCGGCGGGTAGAACACGCCCCGCCAGGGCTTGTAGGTCCAGCCAGAGATGCCCACGCGGAAGGGGCTCGCCGGCCAGGTCTCGGGCACGCGGCGACTCTGCCCGTCGCGAGCGCGCTTCAGTCGTGCACGCACCCGCCCTCAGCTCGGCGCCCGCCCTCAGCTCGGCACTGGCTCCTCGGCGCGTGCGGCCTCCCGCGCGTGCCGACCGAGCCACGACTCGAGCTCGCACGCGGGGATCGGCCGGCTGTGGAAGAAGCCCTGGCTGACGTCGCAGCCCAGGCCGGCGAGCATGTCGAGCGTCGCTGCGTCCTCGACGCCCTCGGCGACGAGGCGGAGGCCGAGGCTGTGCGCGAGCGCGACCGTGCTGGACACGATCGCGAGCGAGCGCGGGTCGGACACGATGTCGGACACGAAGCTGCGGTCGAGCTTCAGCTCATCGACATCGAGGTCGCGCAGGTACGCGAGCGAGGAGTAGCCCGTCCCGTAGTCGTCGATGCTCAGCGAGACCCCCATCCCGGCGAGGGCGGCCACGACGGCGCGGGCGCGTACCGAGTCCGACATGACCGCGGTCTCGGTGATCTCGAGCTGCAGGTCGGACGCGGGCACCCCGTGCTCGGCCAGCAGCCGGCCGACCTCGTCCGGCAGGGCGCTGTCGAGCAGGCTCGTCGCGGACAGGTTGACCGCCACGCGCAGCGGGCGCCCGCCCTCGCGCCAGGCCCGGGCCTGGGCGAGCGCCATGTCCAGCACACGCAGGGTCAGGGGTCGGACGAGGCCGTACCTCTCCACCAGGCCGAGGAAGTCCAGAGGCGCGACGAGGCCACGCTCGGGGTGCTGCCACCGGGCCAGGGCCTCGACCCCGACGATGGTGGAGTCGGTGACGTCGAGCTGCGGCTGGTAGTGCAGGACCAGCTCTCCGCAGTAGCGCGGCTGCGCCGGCCGCGACCCGTCGACGGGAAGCAGCGCGCGCAGCTGCTCGAGCGTGCGGGCGCGCTCGTTGACGTCCCGGTCGTGGTCCTCGTCGAACACCGCGAGGCCCCATCCGCGCTGCTTCGCCTCGCGCACCGCGGAGTCCGCGCAGCGCAGCAGGCCCGACGAGGTGCTGGCGTGCAGCGGGAAGCTGGCGAGCCCGCCGGTGACGTGGACGTCGACGAGCGTCCCGTGCAGCTCGTACGTCCCGCTGGCCGCGGCCTGGACCTGCTGGGCCAGCTGCTGGGCCCGGTCGTGCGCCCCGGGGACCACGATCAGGAACTCGTCGCTGCTCAGCCGGCCGAGGATGCACCCCTCGGGGAGCGCGTCCGCCATCCGCGAGGCGGCGGCCTTGAGCAGGTCGTCCCCGGTGTCGTGCCCCAGCGCCTCGTTGACCTCCTTGAACCGGTCGAGGTCGAGCAGGACGAGGCTCACCTTCTCGCCGGCGGCGGTCAGGCCGTCCAGCCGGCGCACGAGCGCGCGCCGGTTGGCCGTGCCGGTGACGTCATCGGTACGCGCCTCCATCCGCGTCTGGGCCAGCTCGGTGAGCGAGCGCACGTCGCCCAGGACACGCACGCTGACGCCGAGGACGGCCAGCATCGCGAACCAGACGGCAGGGTCGGTCAGAGGCTGGTCGGCCATGACCCCGAGCGTCAGCGTGCCGGCCAGCAGCACCACGAGCGCGCCCACCGTCGGCTCGCCCGGCGTGGTCGGCCGCGCGTCGACCATGATCGGGCGGCGGAGAGCGCAGGCTGCGACGAGCACGGCGGCCAGCACCCATCCAGCTTCCGAGCCGGCGCTGCGCGGCCCCGCCTCCGACGCGGCCAGCAGGCCGGCCGAGAGGTCGCCGGCGAACGCGGCCGCCAGCCCGGCCGTCACGAGCCAGAGCCGCCGGTCACGCAGCAGGCCGCCGAGCGCGCTCAGCGACGCGGCGGTCCCGACGGCCACGAAGCCGACGGCGCCGCGCACCAGCCAGGGCTGCGTCTCCCAGCCCGTCCACCCGTCGAACGGGCCGTCCAGGCGCGCGAGGACGAGGTTCCCGATGGCGATCAGGGCGAAGGCCGCGCTCACGCCGTTCAGCCAGTCGCCGGGGTCGGCGATCGCGGTCCGGTGCCGGTTCCAGCGGATGAGCCCCTGGTAGATCAGCACGCACGCGACGACCGAGCCAGCGGTCATGGGCTCGACCAGCGTCCCGTCACCCAGCCCCAGCGCCCCGAGCAGGCGGGCGACGACGACGCCGGCACCGGCTGCGGTGAACGCGAGCGCGAGGCGGTGCCACACGTCCCGTTCCTCGCGGACCCGGGAGGCGCGCCACCAGAGGACGGTGCACGCGGTGACGACCGTGACGAGGGCGAGCGCGCCCGCGAGCACGTCCAGGCCCGCCGAGCCGGTGCGGCCGGCCGTCAGGGCGCTTCCCGCGTACGCCGCTCCGCTCGCGGCCATGGCGGCGGCGAGTCGCAGCGGTGCTCCGGCCAGGAGGGACCCCTGGGGCCGGTGCGGGGCTAGGAGCGGCACCCCCTCGTCATCGGCGCGAAGAGCCCCGATCCAAGGAAGGAAGCGCGGCAAGATACAACCAGGCCCCGTTCTCGCGGCGGAAGCGGCTCCGCTCGGCGAGCCGCCCGGGGTGCCCGTCCTCCCGGTACGACGCCTCGAAGGACACGACCCCCTCGGTGTCGAACGGCCCGCCCGCCTCCCGCTCGAGCACCTCCAGCCCCGTCCACTCCAGCCCCGGCGGCAGGTCGACGCTGCGCGGGCGCGTGCTCGGGTGCCAGCTGGCCAGGAGGTACGCCTCGTCCCGCACCGCGAACGCGGAGTAGCGCGAGCGCATCAGCAGCTCGGCGGTCGCCGCCTGCGCTTCCCCGCGGTGCAGGCGGCCGCAGCACTCGGCGTAGCGGAGGCCGAGCCCGCAGGGGCAGGGGGCGTCGTGGGGGAGCTGGACGGGAGCACGCCGGGACATGGCTCCGATTGTGCCGCTGCCTGGCTAGTCGTTGCCACGTCACTTGCTGCCAGGCCGAAAGCCTGGACCTCGTGCGGGAGTGGCGAAATGCTATTCCCGCGAAGCGCGCTTCAGGGAACGGATGCGGACCGACCGCTCCGACCACACCTCAAAACCAGAAGGAGAAGTCATGAACATCTCGCGTGTACGCCGTAGTGCCGCCGCAGTCGGAGCCGCTGCCGCGGTGGCCGCCCTGGCCTTCCCGACGCAGAACGCGTCTGCGGCCGAGGCCGCCACCTCGCCCATCCGGATCACGCCGATCGTGTGCCCGATGTACGTCACCCCGATCGACCCGACCCCGGTCAGCGCGGCCGTTGCGCCGGTCGACGGCCTCATCCCGCTGCCGCCGAAGTGCCCCAAGCCGCCGGTCATCCTCTGCCCGCTGGCGACGACGACCGTCTACCCGCCCCGCCAGATCATCCTCTGCCCGCCGCGCCTCCTGCCGTAGCCACCGACGACGAGTGCCGGGCTGCCCGAATCAGCCCGGCACTTGTCTTCGGGGAACGGCAGATCAGGACTTCGACTTGAGGGCCGAGCAGTCGTCCTCGTCCGGCAGCAGCGGGCGCAGCGTCACGCTCCACTTCTGCTCGCCGGACGACCACGGGGTCGCCGCGTTCGCGTCCCGGGCGGTGGCGAGCACGGCGGCGGCCTGGTCGCCCGTGGCCGTCACGCAGCCGAGCACGTCGCCGGCCATGAGCGGCTCGCCGGGCAGGGCCGGCCCGGGCCACTCCTTGGCCTGCTGGGCTGGCAGCCCGTCACCCGGGCCCGTCCACGGCCCCGCCACGGCGGCCACGGCGGCCGGCGCGTACGCCTGCTCGGGGGCCACCGCCTCCGCGCCAAGCGTCGCCGACAGGTCGGTCAGCGCGTCGACCAGCTCGAGCAGCTCCCCGCGGGCCTGCTTCTGCGCCGCGGTCAGCTGCTCGCTTGCCATGTCGTCCTGCACCAGCGCGTACGCCTCCAGGACGTGCTGCTGGCCGCCGGACACCACCATGAAGCGGGTGTTCGCCATGTCCGACACCGCAGGGCGCCCCAGGTCCGTCGTCCTCGCCACGCCCTTGGACAGCGCCAGCTCGACCAGCTTGTCGACGTCCTCGCGGGCGATCGCCCGCTGCTGGAGGTTGGGCAGGGCGGGGCCGGGATAGATCGCCGTCTGCGGCCCGGTGGTGATCACCCGGCCGTCGGCGTAGACGGACACCAGCGGCAGCCTGGTCGCGAGCATCTGCGGCGTGACGAAGCCGCCGGTGTGGTCGACACGGAGCACGAGCGAGGAGTCGACGACGTCCGGCGTCGAGGCGTCGTCCGTCACGGCGGCCTCCTCTCCGGCCTGTCCGCAGGCGGCCAGCAGCGGCACCAGCAGGGCGGTCAGCATCGACAAGCGGGCTACTCGATTGTTCACCCTCCTCTGACGCAGCCTCCGCGGGGCCGGTTCCGTCCCCGCGACAGAATTCCTACTCTGGAACCATGCTTCTGGCTGAAGAGCTGCTCCTGCTCGGGCTGGACCCCGCCAAGGGGACGGTCGTCAACTCTGCCCGCCAGTACGTCAAGGTGGGCCTGTCCGGCGCGCTCGTCGCCGAGCTGGCGCTGGCCGGCCAGGTCGAGCTGCGCGACCGGCGGTTCGTGCCCATAGGGGGGCAGCCCGACGACCCGTTGCTGCGCGACGTGCTCGCCGCGCTCGCGCAGCCCAAGGGCCGCCGCTCCAAGGACCAGGTGCGGCGGCTGGACAAGGCCGCGGGCGGGGTCTGGGACCGCGTGGTCGCCCGGCTGGCCGACGGCGGCGTCGTCCGGCGTGAGCCGCGCTCGCTCTTGCGCAGCGAGCGCTACCCCGTGCGCGACCTGGCGGCCCGCGCGGAGGTGCTCGACCGCGTGCGCGCCGCTGCCGCGTCCGACCGCGAGCTCGACCCGCGGACGGCGGTGCTCCTGGCGCTGTCCGGGCCGTGCCGGCTGCTCGAGGTCGTCGCCCCGGACCGGTCGACCCGCAAGCACGCCCGGACGCGCATCGACGCGGCCACCGCGCAGACGCCGGTCGCCCCCGTGGTCAAGGCCGTGATCCAGGACGTCCAGGTCGCCGTGGCCGCAGCGGCCACCGCGGCCGGGGCCGCTGCCGCCGCATCCGGCTAACTGCCCCGGGGCGCCGGGTCAGCGCCGAACCGCGGCCAGTGGCGCGAAAGAGCCGTCGAAGCCCTCCAGCCGCTCGCCGCGCCGCTCAGGCAGCAGGCCCGAGGCCACTGCCGCGACGACGAAGAACACGGCGAACACCGCGAACACCAGGCCGTTGCCGCCGGCCTCGCGCAGCGGTGGCACGGACAGCGGGGCCAGGATCGAGGCGATGCGCCCGAACCCGGCGGCCGCCCCGGCCCCTGTCGCGCGCAGGCCGGTGGGGTAGGCCTCCGGCGTCACGGCGTAGAGGGCGCCCCACGCGCCGAGGTTGAAGAAGGACAGCAGCATGCCCGCGGCCACGATCTGGTCCGCGCCGCCGGCCGCGCCGAACAGCGCCGCCGCGACGCCCGAGCCGGCGAGGAAGGTGACCAGTGTCCTGCGCCGCCCCCAGCGCTCGACGAGGTACGCCGCGGCGGCGTACCCGGGCAGCTGGGCCAGGGTGATGACGAGGGTGTAGCCGAACGACTTCACCAGCGGGAAGCCGTCCGCGACCAGCAGCGTCGGGATCCAGGTGAAGGCTCCGTAGTAGGAGAAGTTGATCCCGAACCACACCACCCACAGCACCGCGGTGCGGCGCCGCATCCGGGGGTGCCACAGCTGCGCGGGGGAGGGCCTCGGCTCCGGGGGCGCGGGCGGGGACGGCACCGGGGCCACGCCCGCCGCCTCCTCGTAGCGGCGTACGGCCGCCTCGGCCTCCTCCGTCCGGCCCGCCCGCTCGAGGAAGCGGACGGACTCGGGCAGCCCGCGGCGTACGACGACGGAGTACAGGGCCGGCACGACCCCCACCAGGAAGGCCCAGCGCCAGCCGTCGTCGCTGCGCCCCACGACGTAGTAGCCGATGACGGCGGCGGCCAGCCACCCCACCGCCCAGAACGCCTCGAGCGCCACGACCACGCGGCCGCGAATGCGGGCCGGGGCGTACTCGCTGACCAGCGTCGACGCGACGGGCAGCTCGGCCCCGAGGCCCAGCCCGATGACGAAGCGCAGCACGATCAGCGCGCCGACCGACCAGACGAGCGCGGAGAGCCCTGTCGCGATGCCGTAGACGAGCAAGGTCATGGCGAACACCTGGCGGCGCCCCACGCGGTCCGCGAGCAGCCCGCCGAGCGTCGCGCCCACGGCCATCCCGAGGAAGCCGATCGACGCGACCCACGACAGGGTGTGCGAGGACAGGTCCCACTGGACGGCCAGCGCGGCCATGATGAACGAGATCAGCCCGACGTCCATCGCGTCCAGCGCCCAGCCGACGCCCGAGCCGGTGAGGAGCTTGCGGTGCTGGCTGGTGAAGGGAAGCCGGTCGAGCCGCTCGGGGCGGGTCAGGCTGTCGCCGGGGGCGCTCATGGGGGTGGCAATACCCGCTCCGCGCGATCTTCCTCCCGGGACGTTCATGCCACGGCGGTCCGGGCGCGCGCCCGTGCCGTCGCGCGCCGGGCAAGCGGGTCCGCCAGCCGGGGCGCGACCGGCCCGAGCACGGCCAGGATGAGGACGTACGCCGCGGCCGTCGGCGCCAGCCGCGGGTCCACCGTGCTGCCGGCGAGGCCGGCGATGACGATCGAGAACTCGCCGCGCGGGATCAACGCGGCGCCGGCGCGGATCCGGCCACCCGGGCCGACCCCCGCCCGGCGGGCGGCGACCCAGCCCGTGACGGCCTTGGTCGCGATGCCCGCGACGACGAGGACCAGCGCGGGGACCACGGCCGCGGGCAGCTGCGACGGGTCGGTCGTCAGCCCGAAGAACACGAAGAACACGGCGGCGAACAGGTCGCGCAGGGGCTCGAGCAACGGGCGGGCCAGCTCGGCCACCTCGCCCGACAGCGCGATACCCAGCAGGAACGCCCCGACGGCCGCCGACACGTGGACCTGCTCGGCGGCGCCCGCCACGAGCAGGGCGAGGCCGAACACGCGCAGCAGCAGGATCTCGCTGCTGTCGGCCGCGACGACGCGGGTGACCTGGCGCCCGTAGCGCAGCGCGATGACCAGCACGACCGCGAGCACGGCCAGCGCGATGGCGACCGAGCGCAGCGCGCTCGCCGTCCCGGACGCCGCCAGCAGCGCGGTCAGGACCGGCAGGTAGACGGCCATCGCGAGGTCCTCGAGCACGAGGATCGACAGCACGCTCGGCGTCTCGCGGTTCGCCAGCCGCTCCAGGTCGGTGAGGACCTTCGCGATGATCCCGGACGAGCTCACGGCCGTGATGCCGAACATCGCCAGCGCCGCGAGCGGGCCCCACCCGAGCAGCAGCGCGAGCAACGCACCCGGGGCACCGTTGAGCAGCAGGTCCAGGACGCCGACCGGCGCCTGCTGGCGCAGCTGGCCGACGAGCTCGGACGCGGAGTACTCCAGCCCGAGCAGCAGCAGGAGCAGCACGACGCCGATCTCGGAGCCGGCCTGGAAGAAGCCCTCCGGCGCGTCCAGCGGCAGCAGCCCGCCCGCGCCGAACGCGAGCCCGGCCAGCAGGTAGAGCGGGATGGGGGACAGGCCGATCCGCCCCGCGAGCCGGCCCACCACGCCGAGGCCGAAGATGACGGCGCCGAGCTCCAGCAGCAGTTGTGCGGTGTGCACCCGGGCGTCAGCCCAGCATGAGCAGCGCGGCTACGGCGCGTACTCCTTCGTCAGTCCCCACCACGATGACCTTGTCGCCCGCCGCGAAGCGGAACGTCGGGGCCGGCTGCGGCGTGACCTCGCCCTGGCGGACGACGGCGACCACCGAGGCGCCGGTGCGGGTGCGGACCTGGGCGTCCGCGAGCGTCCGGCCGACGTACGGCGTCCCCTCCGCCAGGACGATGCCCTCGGTGGCGATGCCCTCGACCTGCTCGCGGAGCCGGGCGAGCCGCTCGATCACCCGCGGCGCGCCGAGCAGCTCGGCCAGCGCCTCGCTCTCCTGCGACGTCAGGTGCAGCACCGCGCGGCAGGCGTCGGGGTCGTCGCGGTCGTACAGCACGATCTCGCGCTCGCCGCTGCGCTGGGACACCACGCCGACCCGCTGGCCGCTCCGCGTCGTCAGGTCGTGCTTGAGCCCGACGCCCGGAAGCCGGGTCTCCTCGATCTCCATGGTCCTCACGATGACTGTCTCCGCTCGGGTGCCGCCGGATCGAGCGTACGGCGCGCGGAGCGGCTCGTCGTACGCCCCGGGTGCATCAGGCGGAATGCCACTCGACTCCGGCTACGGCGTCGTCGCGCAGAACGTCCACCAAAACCCAGTCGCTGCACACCGGGCCGGACGGGCTGCCGCTGAGAGCTGTGGGGCCGGTGGCTCCGGGGCCGTCAGCCGGGCGGGGCGAAAGGGGCGTCCGGTGGGGGCGTCGGCCGGGCCGGCGGGGCGGTGGGTGCGGGTGGGGACGGGAGGGGCTGGCCGTACGGGCCGGGCTGGGGCTGCGGCTGCGCGTACGCGCCGGGCTGGGCGTACGGCGTCGGGTGGGCGTACGCGCCGGGGCGGGCGTGCCCGGGGAGCTGCATGCGGGCGAGCTCGCGGCGCCGGCGCTCGGCGAGCACGGCCGAGAGGTAGGACTCGGGGTCGATGCCGGGCGGCGGCCCCGGCGTGATGCGGGCGCGCACCTCGTCGGCGAGGCGTACGCCGAGCGTGCGGCGGGCGGCCGGGTGCAGTTGGCGCGCCCGGCCGAGGAAGGCGCGCGCCTCCAGCGCGAGCGCGTCGGGCAGGGCCGAGAGCTCCAGGCCGGCGGCCCAGCCCGCCAGGGCCGGCGGCAGCGCGGCCACCGGAGCGCCGGACTGCGGCACCCGCTCCCGGATGACCAGGGTGCCGGCGAGGTGGTCGCCGATCCGCTTGCCGTTCGCCGAGGCGAGCGAGCTGATGAGCGCGGCCGCCCCGGAGGTGAGGAAGAACTCGCCGAACCCGACCAGGCCGCGCACGAGCGCCTGCCGGAACTGCTCCGGGCCGCCGTCGTCGCGGACCACGCGCAGGCCGAGCGCCATCTTGCCCAGGCTGCGCCCGCGGGTGAGCGTCTCGAACGCCACCGGATAGCCCACCAGCAGGGCGACCACCGTCAGCAGGACCAGGGTGACGCCGAGCGCCGGGTCCAGCACGGCGAGGGCGAGGCCCAGCGCGAAGAAGGTCACCGACAGCAGGGCGAACTGCACCGCGAAGTCGATCAGCAGCGCCAGCGCGCGCGAGGCGAACGTGGCCGGCCGCAGCTCGAGCACGACGGCCTCGCCGGTGACGAGGTCGTCCGGCACGCGCTCTCCTCTCCTCGATCCTCGGTCGTCCACACCCCGACTCCCGTCCACAGCCCGCCCCGATGGCGGCCGGGCGGAGCCGGGTGCGCGGCTAGTCTGCCGCGATGGACGTCGACGCGTACGTCGTGGCCCACAGCGGGGAGTGGGCGCGGCTCGAGGAGCTGACCCGGCGGCGCCGCCGGCTGCGCGGCCCCGAGGTCGACGAGCTCGTCACGCTGTACTCCCGCGCGGCCACGCACCTGTCCGTCGTCCGCTCCGCCTCGCCGGACCCCGCTCTCGTCGGGCGGCTGTCGCAGCTGGTCGCTCAGGCCCGTTCTGCCGTCACCGGCGCGCACACCCCCGCGTGGCGCGAGGTGGCGCGCTTCTTCCAGGTCGTGTTCCCGACGGCGGTCTACCGGGCCCGCCGGTGGATCGGCGGCGCTGCCCTGCTGTCGGTCCTCGTCGCGCTCGCCGCGGGCTGGTGGGTCTCCGACGACGCCGCGGTCCGAGCGCTCGTGATGCCACCGGACGAGGTCGCGGCCTACCGCGAGCAGTTCGTGGACTACTACTCGGAGAACCCGCAGGGGTCCTTCGCCTTGCAGGTGTGGACCAACAACGCCTGGGTGGCCGCCCAGTGCCTGCTGACCGGGCCGTCGCTGCTGTTCCCGGCGTACCTGCTCTTCACCAACGCGCTCAACGTGGGTGCCGCGGGCGGCGTGCTGGGCGCCGAGGGCGAGCTCGACACCTTCTTCGTCTACATCCTCCCGCACGGCCTGCTCGAGCTCACGGCGATCTTCGTGGCCGCCGGCGCCGGGATGCGGCTCGGCTGGGCACTGATCGACCCCGGGCCGCGGACCCGGGCCCGCGCGCTCGGCGAGGAGGGGCGGGCGATGGGCGCCATCGCCCTCGGCCTCGTGGCCGTCTTCGCCGTCGCCGGCTGCATCGAGGGCTTCGTCACGCCGTCGCCGCTGCCGGCCCCGGTCCGGCTGGCCATCGGGGCGCTCGCACTGGTCGGCTTCCTCGGCTACGTCGCCGTCCTCGGCCGTCGCGGCGTGCAGGCCGGGGAGGTCGGCGACCTCGCCCCGGAGCTGGCCGCCGCCCGTGTCCCGACGGCGGCCTGAGCTCCGGCAGGGTCACGCCTGCGGGCGGTAGCTCCCGGTCTCCAGCTCCTCCAGCAGCGACGGACGCTGCGGGGACCAGCCCAGCTCCGCGCGGGCCTTCGCGCCGGAGGCCTGCTGGTCCAGCAGCAGCGCGTCGGCGAAGGCCGCACCGAGGCGGGCACGGGTCGCCTCGACGTCCTCCGGCGCGACCGTCCCGGGGAGCCCCGCGCCCCGCGCGACGGCGGCGAGCATCTCGTTGACGGTCGGGCTCTGCCCGCTGACGCCGAGGTAGTACGCGCCGGGCCGGAGCGCGGCGAGCGCCCGGACGTACAGGTCGGCGAGGTCCTCGACGTGCACCGTCGTCCAGTGCTGGGCCCCGCTGCCGATCGCGGTGAGCACGCCGGACTCGCTGCGCGGGGCGTTGGCGAGCAGGGCAGCGATGCCCGCGCCGTGGCCGTACACGATGCCCGGCGCGATCACGCCGGCGCGCACGCCCTCGGCAGCCAGCAGCGAGCGCTCGACCTCGACGCGCCAGGCGGTGAGGGCGGGCGGGTCGAGCGGGCTGTCCTCGCTGATCTCGGGGTTCGAGCCGTAGACCCAGACGCCGCCGGTGTGCAGGTAGGGCTTGTCCGTGCCGGCGAACGCGCTGGTGACGGCGGCGACGATCGCCCGGTCCACGGCCGCACTGTCGGCGTTGCCCGGGCTCGCGGCGTGGACCGCCGCGTCGACCCCGCGCAGGGCCTCCGCGACCCAGGCGCCGTCCGTGATGTCGCCGACCAGCGGCTTCGCGCCGGCGGCGGCCACGGACTGGGCGGACGCGTCGCTGCGGACGAGCGCGGTGACCTCGGACCCGCCCGCGAGGAGCGCGCGCAGGACGGCCGAGCCGATGTAGCCGGTGCCACCGGTGAGGAGCACGTGCATGAGGAGCCTCTTCCTGGTCGATGCCGGTTGCGGAATTGCCGGATGACGAGGACAGTAACGATCGGATACCGAGTACTTCAACGTTACTAAGGTGAGCCGTGGAAACCGAGGAGTGCTACGACCCGTTCCAGCCGAACTGCCCGAGCCGGTTGATCCTCAGCCGCATCGGCGACCGGTGGACCGTGCTGGTGATCCTGGCGCTGCGCCACGAGGTGCTGCGCTTCTCCGAGCTGCGCACCAAGATCGGCAGCCCGGCGCCCAAGGTGCTCAGCCAGACCCTGCAGGCGCTCGTGCGCGACGGGCTGGTGTCCCGGCAGGCGTACGCCGAGGTCCCGCCGCGGGTGGAGTACCGGCTCACCGACCTCGGGCGCACGCTGCTCGAGCCGATCGACGCCGTCCGGCGCTGGGCCGCCGTGCACACGGGCGACGTGCTGGACGCGCGCGAGCGGGCCGACGAGCTTGTCGCGTCCGGCGCCGGCGGCGCGGACCGGTAGGCGGGGGCGCTTGCCGCTTCCGGCTTCCGGCGTCCTGCGCCGCGGCTACCCTCGACCGCGGGGAGGGGAGGACAGATGGAGCAGGACGAACTGGGCCTGACCGTGTGGCGCCTGCACTCGGGGGGAAGCGCCGTGCGCCCGGCCGAGCGCTCGCTCGCGGGCACGGCCCACCGCGGCGGCATGAAGTTCTGCGGCCCCTTCACCAACGCCAACAAGTCCGGCTGGTGGGTGTCGTCCCCCGTCGACCTCGACATTACGTGGCGTGGCGGCAGCGACTTCGAGTGGACGCTGCACGGGGACTACCCCGACACCGAGAACCAGCT
Source organism: Motilibacter deserti (assembly GCF_011250635.1). GTDB lineage: Bacteria > Actinomycetota > Actinomycetes > Motilibacterales > Motilibacteraceae > Motilibacter_A > Motilibacter_A deserti. Next base: position 972,454 of record NZ_JAANNP010000001.1, on the reverse strand, counting down.
GCTGCGCTTCCTCATGCTCGGCGAGCAGGACGTCCACCCGGGGCGCTGGCTGCCGCGCTCGAAGTTCTCCTGGGGCATGGTCGAGGCCGGCGTCGTGCAGATATGGACCGGCTGCATCTTCTCGACGCCGCCGGGGTGGGGCCTGCAGGTGCGCAGCCCGGTCAACACGGACCGCCAGCCGTACTCCGTGATGGAGGCCGTCCTCGAGACCGACTGGCTGCACACCGACATCTGGCTCAACGTCGTCTTCCACGAGAAGGACGTGCCTGTCCAGCTGCGCCGTGAAAGCTGGCCGCCGCTTGCGCAGCTGCTGCCGGTGCGCCGCGAGGCGTACGACGAGCGCTGGTCCCTGCAGGAGCGCACGCTCGACCGGTCGACGCCGGAGGGGGAGAAGGTCTTCAAGTTCTTCGTCGACTATCAGGAGCGCAAGTTCGCCGGCGAGGGCAAGCAGCCGGTCTACCGCGACGACCCGACGGTGACCAAGGACTCCACGACGTACTACCGGATGCGCAAGGAGGCGCTGGAGGCGCAGCTGGCGGAGCTGGAGGCCGAGGCTGCGCGGGCTGAGCAGGAGGCGCCGGGCTCGGCAGGCGGGCGGGGCGGCGCGGGCGAGCAGGCCGTCGGCTGCCCCTACTCGCCCGGGGCTTGAGCCTCTCCCGCCGGGCGCTGCGCCTGGCGGTGCGAAGGCCCGAATCACCCACTGACGACCGCCCGGCCGCCTACAACCGCCCGGCCGCCTTCAACGCCAGGTACCGGTCCGCCAGCGCCGGGGCGAGCTCGTCGGGCAGCGCGTCGACGACCTCGACGCCCCGCCGGCGGAGCAGCTCGACCAGCCGCGCGCGTTCGGCCCGGGCCCGCTCGGCGGAGGCCGCCGCGTAGACCGTGGCCGCGTCGCCCCTGGCGTCGGCGAGCTCCGCGACGCGCGGGTCCGACACCGCCGCGACGAGCACGGTGTGGCGGTGCAGCAGCCGGCCGAGCACCGGGAGCAGCCCCTCCTCCACCGGCGTGGCCTCGAGCCCGGTCAGGAGCACGACGAGGCTGCGCCGCCCGCCGCGGGCCAGCACGGTCGCCGCCATCCCGGCCAGGTCGGTCTCGACCAGCTCGGCTTCGAGCGGCGCCATCGCGTCGACGAGGGAGGCGAGCAGGGCCGGTGCGGGAGCGCCCTCGACCCGGGCGCGGACGCGGCGGTCGTACGCGAGCAGGTCGACGCGGTCGCCGCCGCGCGCCGCGAGCGCCGCGAGCAGGAGGGCCGCGTCCATGCACGCGTCGAGCCGTGGCGCGTCGCCCACCCGGCCGGCCGAGGTGCGCCCGGTGTCGAGCACGAGCAGCACCCGGCGGTCGCGCTCCGGCCGCCAGGTGCGGACCGTGACCTCGGACCGCCGGGCGGTCGCGCGCCAGTCGATGGAGCGCACGTCGTCGCCGGGGACGTACTCCCGCAGCGAGTCGAACTCCGTCCCCTGCCCGCGCACCATGACGGCCGCCCGGCCCTCGATCTCGCGCAGCTGGGCGAGCTTGGCCGGCAGGTGGCGGCGCGAGGCGAACGGCGGCAGCGCGCGCAGTGTCCACGGCAGCTGACGCGAGCGCTGGCGGGCCGCGAGCCCGAGCGGGCCGACGCTGCGGACTGTCACCCGGTACGCGTGCCGGTCCCCGCGCCGCGTCGGCCGCAGCAGCGTCGACACCCTGGCCCGGTCGCCGGCCGCCACCTGCAGCCGGTGGCGCTGCGAGGCCGCGCCCGCCGACGGCGGCCAGGCGTCGCGAAGCAGGCCGTGGACCCGGCGTCGGCCCGGGTTGGTGACGAGCACGTCGACGCGGGCCTGCTCCCCGAGCCGGACGGACGTGTCGCCGGCCCGGTGCAGCTCGAGCGGGCGTACGGCGCCGGCGAGCGCGGCGTCGACCGCGGCGAGGACGAGGACGGCGAGCGTCACGAGCAGCACGCCCGCCCACGACGGCGCCGCCAGGCCGACGACCAGCGCCCCGAGCAGCGCGAGCAGCGGCGTACGACCGGTCAGGGCCATCGCCGGCCGCTCAGCGCGGGACGGGCACGGAGCCGAGGACCGTGTCGAGGACGGCGTCGGCGGTGACGCCCTCGAGCTCGGCCTCCGGCCGCAGGCCGACCCGGTGCCGCAGCGCGGGGCGGGCGAGCGCCTTGACGTCGTCCGGGGTGACGTAGCCGCGACCCGAGAGCCAGGCCCACGCGCGGGCCGAGGCGAGCAGGGCCGTCGCCCCGCGCGGCGAGACGCCCAGCCGGAGCGAGGGCGAGGTGCGCGTCGCGCGGCACAGGTCGACGACGTAGCCGAGCACCTCGGGCGCCACCTGGACCTGGCGGACGGCCCGGCGCCCGGCCGCCAATGCCTCGACGCCCGCGACCGGCCGGATGCCCGCCCCGCGCAGGTCGCGCGGGTCGAACCCGGCCGCGTGCCGGGCCAGCACGGAGACCTCGTCCTCGCGGGAGGGCAGCGGGAGCGTCAGCTTGAGCAGGAAGCGGTCGAGCTGGGCCTCGGGCAGCGGGTAGGTGCCCTCGTACTCGACCGGGTTCTGCGTGGCCACCACGACGAACGGAGCGGGCAGCGGGCGCGGCGTCCCGTCGACGCTCACCTGGCGCTCCTCCATCGCCTCCAGCAGCGCGGCCTGGGTCTTGGCCGGTGTCCGGTTGACCTCGTCGGCGAGCAGCAGGTTCGTGAACACCGGGCCCTCGCGGAAGGAGAACTCCGCGGTCCGCGCGTCGTAGACGAGGGAGCCGGTGATGTCGCCCGGCATGAGGTCCGGGGTGAACTGCACCCGCTTGGACGTGAGGGAGAGCGCCGCGGCGAGCGAGCGGACGAGCAACGTCTTGGCCACCCCGGGCACGCCTTCGAGCAGGACGTGCCCTTGGCAGAGCAGCGCCAGGATGAGCCCGGTCACCGCACCGTCCTGGCCCACCACCGCCTTGCCGACCTCGCCGCGCACGGCGGCCAGGGCGATGCGGGCGGCTTCGGACTCGTCCATGGCGCGGCCGCTAGTGGCGTGCGCGCCGGCGCGCTCGTCGGGGCCGGGCGTCTGCGGGGGACGGGGGGTGCTGTCCTCAGGGGTGGTCACGTGCGGCGGGCCTCCGTCTCGAGCCGGTCCAGGTCGCTCGCCAGGCGTACGAGCGCCGCGTCGTCCCCAGGAGGGGGACCGTACAGGAGCGCGCCCACCTCGGCCGGGCTCCGGCCCGTCGCGCGGGCCACCGCCTCGACCACGTCGGGCGGCGCCGCCCGACGGGGCAAACCGAGGCCGCTCGCCAGCCTTCCGGCCGCGGCCGTGCGCAGCGCGTCCGCGGCGCGGTCGGCCGCGTGCGCGCGGCGGTAGAGCCGGGCCCGGCCTTCGACGGTCTCGGCCGCGGGCACGACGACCGGGAGCGGTTCGGGGACGACCGGGCCGAGCCGACGCCCTCGCCACAGGGCGGCCAGCACGACGGCGAGCGCGATCTGGACGGCGCCGAACTCGACCCCGTCGGGCAGCAGGTCGCGCAGGGCCCGGCGGGCGCCCGGGGGTACGTCGTCCGGGGAGGGGAGGTACCAGACCAGCCGCTCGTGCTCCCCGAGCAGGCCCAGCGCGAGCGCGGCGTTCCCCTCCTCGTCGAGGCCGGCGTTGGTCAGCGGTCGGCTCGAGCCGAGGACGGTGGTGGACCGGGCTCCCGACGCCGGCTCCAGCCGGACCAGGGCGACGGCGTCCCCCGCTGCGGACGCGTCGGGGTAGCAGCCCGTCGCAGCCGTGGCGGAGTCCGGGCGTACCGAGTAGACCCGGCCGGGCAGCTCCGCGCGCCCGGCGCGCTCGGCCGTCGGAAACGGGCAGGCCGGGTCGCGCGCCGAGTCGAAGGACTGCCCGGCCTCGAGGACGGACGGGGCCACCACGTCGAGGAAGCCCTGGCCGGGCTCGACGAGGACGAGGCTCGCGGGGACCTCGGCCATCCGGCGGGCCTGCTCCTCGACGAGCAGGTCGGGTTGTGCGACCAGCAGCGTGTCTCCGGCCGCGGCGGACGCGACGGCCTCGTCGAGGGTGCGGACGAGCCGGACATCGACCCCTTCGCGCCCGAGCAGCGTCGCGACGGCCTTGCTCCCCTCCGGGCTGGCCGCCCGCGGGTCGAGGCTGCCCGTCCTGCCGTTCGCCGCCAGCGCGAGCGCCAGCCCGGCGACGAGGACGAGCACGGCGAGGGCGGCGGGCGCCCGGAACCGCCGGGCCCGCTGCAGCAGCGTGCCGTGGGGCGGGCGGGGGAGGTGGTTCGCGGACCCCGAGCCTGGCGGTGCAGCGGTCACGGCTGCGGGCGCGTCTGCCGGTACGTCTGCGGGATGCGCGCCCGCCGCAAGGGACGCGCTGTCGGTCGCGGGGGTGCCGGCCGTCATTGGCCCGCCCCTGGCAGCGCCCAGCTGCCGGGCGACCGGGCGCCGGCCGCGGCAGCCGGGCGTGCGGCGCGGACGTCGTCGTCGACCCGGCGCAGCAGGTCGTGCGCCTGCTGGTCCGCCCGCCGCCCGCCGTAGGCGATGCCGTCGAACACCTCGGCGCCCCGGCGCAGGGCGTCGGCCTGCCCCGGCAGCACGAGCCCCGCCTCGTACGCGGCCTCGTGCGCGGTGCGCCCGGGCCGGGGGTCGAGCAGGCCGCGCTCCTCGAGCCCGCGGATCACGGCGCGCAGCCGCGCGCGGACGGCGAGCTGCCACTCGCCGGCGGCGGCGTGCCGGTCGGCCTCGGCTCGGTGGTCGGCCGCGCTGCGGTCGTGGCCCGCGAGCAGCGGCTCGGCGCGGACCGTGCGGGCCACCGGCCCGAGCCGCCAGCGGATGGCCACCAGCACGGCGGACGCCGGCAGCACCAGCAGCAGGATCGCGAGCACGGTGCCGCCGCCCGGGCTCGACGCCCGGTCCAGCAGCTCGCCGATCCGGTCGAAGACCCATCCGAGCACACGGCTGACCAGCCCCGGCTCGTTCTCGGAGTACTCGCGGCGCGCGAGCTCGTCGCGGGCCAGCTCGCGGGCGGTGTCGCGATCGGGCACGACCGGGACCTCGAGCCCGGAGACCAGCGGGGCCATCAGGCGGCCAGGCCGCAGCGGAAGGTCACCACTGCGGCGGCGCGCCAGGCCCTGCGGACGTCCCGGCAGGCCCGCCGGGGCCGGGGCCTCCTGCAGAGCCCGGTCCGGCGGGGGCCCCTGGCGTACCCGGCATTCCCGGGGTTCCTGGCGTGGCCGATGTGCCCGTCGGGCCGAGACCTGCGGCGCGGGTGAGCTCGATATCGAGCCCTTCCTTGCGCATGCGCAGGTCCATGTAGAGCAGCGCGGTGGCGGCGGCGACGACCGGGTAGGCCACCGTGCTGCCGAGCACGTCCCACACGCCCACGATCAGCTGGGGCACGAGCCCCGTCCCGTCGTCGTCGAGCGCCGACGAGACGACCTCGCCGGTGACCACGCCGGGCACCGCGAAGACGCCGGCGACGATCGAGGCGAGCAGTTGGATGAGCAGCCAGATGCCGAGGACGCGCCAGAAGGTGCCGCTGACGAGACGGTAGGAGCGGCGGAACGCGGTGACGATGCCGTCGCGCTCGAGCACCGCGGCCGGGCCGGCCACCGCGGTCACGGCGAGCAGCCAGAAGACCGCGACGACCGCGCCGATACCCAGCAGCACCCCGAGCAGGACGCCGAGCGCGCCCACCGTGGCCCAGCCGACGAGCAGCCCCACCCCGACGGCCAGCACGAAGAGCAGGAAGGACGCCACCGGGACCGCGAGCGCGATCCCGAGCAGCGCGGGCAGCCGGCCGCGGGCCTCGCGCCAGGCCGTGCCGATGTCGACGCTGCGGCCGAGCACGGCACGACCGACGACGACGGTCAGCATGCCGGTGAGCACGACCTGCGCGATCAGCGAGAACACCAGGGTCACGCCGAGGGTGGACGCGGCCCCGCCGAGAAAGTCCACGACCTCATCGGTGGTCGGCTCGTCGGACAGCGTCGACTCGTCGGGCAGGAGCCACACCGTGACGAGGACGTTGAGCAGGGTGACGACCGCCGACACTGCGGCGGCGAGCCCGAGGGTGGGCAGCGGGTGGCGGCGCACGGTCTGGATGGCGCCGTCGAGCATCTCGATGACGCCGAGCGGGCGGAGTGGCACGACCCCCGGGCGCGGAGCCTCACGTACCGGATAGGCCCCGTAGCCCTGGGGGCCGTACGGGGAGGCTCCCCAGCCGCCTCCTGAAGGCGGCCCGGGCGGCCCGGGCTGCCCGGGCTGCCCGGGCGGTGCGCCCCCGTACCCCGACGGGGCGCCATAGCCGGGCGGGGGGCCGTAGCCGGGAGGCGGGGGGTAGCCGGGAGGCGGGCCGTAGCCGGGCGGCGGGCCGTAGCCGGGCGGCGCGTCGGGCAGTGGGGCGGTCGCACCGTCAGCCGGCGGGGCCCAGCCCTCGGGCGGCGTGCTCCCGCCGGGCGCCTCGTCCTGCCCGCCGGGGCTCGTGTCCCTGCCTTCGGCCATGCGCCGGGCCACCGTCCTGACTCTGCGTCGAGGCCGGGCGCGCCCGGCCGATGCCTGCTGACCGGACCGATCCTCGCATGCGGGGGCACGGCTGCAGCCCGGCCGCGACCAGGCTGTGCACGGCCATCTGCGCTGTCCACAGGCGGCGGATTTCCCCCTGGGCGGACGCGCGGCGGTGTGGATCAGCGGCGATCCGGCGCGCGGGCGTGCACGATGGAGGGGTGAAGGGACGTGTGCTGGTTGTCGACGACGACCCCGCGCTCGCGGAGATGCTCGGCATCGTGCTGCGAGCCGAGGGTCTTGAGCCGGTGTTCTGCGCTGACGGGGACGAGGCGCTCGCGACGTTCCGCGCGTCGCGGCCGGACCTCGTCCTGCTCGACCTGATGCTCCCGGGACGCGACGGCATCGACGTCTGCCGCCAGATCCGCGCGGAGTCCGGCGTGCCGGTCGTGATGCTCACCGCGCGCGGCGACACGGTGGACGTCGTCGTCGGACTGGAGGCGGGTGCCGACGACTACGTCGTGAAGCCCTTCAAGCCCAAGGAGCTGGTCGCGCGGCTCCGTGCCCGGCTGCGCCGGACCGACGAGCCGCAGTCCGAGGGCCTGCAGATCGGTGACCTGACGATCGACCTCGCCGGGCACAGCGTGCGCCGGGACGGGCAGACGATCAACCTCACGCCGTTGGAGTTCGACCTGCTCGCGGCGCTGGCCCGCAAGCCCTGGCAGGTGTTCAGCCGCGAGGTCCTGCTCGAGCAGGTGTGGGGCTACCGCCACGCGGCCGACACCCGGCTGGTCAACGTCCACGTGCAGCGCCTGCGCGCGAAGGTCGAGCGCGACCCCGAGCACCCGGAGGTCGTCGTGACCGTCCGCGGCGTGGGCTACAAGGCGGGGCCGGCGTAGCCGGCGGCCACGTGCGCCTGCGTCTCCCGCGCTTCTTGAACCGCGTCCTTCCTGCGCGGCCCTGGCGCCGCGTCGTCGCCGCCTGGCGTCGCGGCCTGCGCATGCGGGTCGTGACCACGACGGTCGTGCTCTCCCTGCTCGTCGTCGCCCTGCTCGGGACGTTCCTGTTCGCCCAGGTGCGGGACGGCGTGCTGGGCGCGAAGGTCGACAGCGCGCTCGCCGAGACGCGGTCGGGCTACCAGTTCGCGCAGGCGACGGTGGAGCAGACCCAGGAGTGGACTCCCGGGCTCGTCAACAGCCGGGCCAGCACGATCGTCGGCCGGCTGGCGAGCGGCGGTGGGGAGGCGGGCCGCCGCGAGGTGCTGCTGCTGCCCGGGCCGCACGAGGACAGCGACCCGCCGGGAGACGTCTACTCCAGCTACGCCTCTGGCGTGAACACGCCCCAGTCGATCCCGCCGACCCTGCGCAGGGAGGTGCAGGGCCAGCAGGAGGGGCAGGGGCGGACCTACTGGGCGTACGCGATGGCCGACGACCGGGACGGCACCCGCGTCCCGGCGCTCATCGTGGGCGCCGCGCTCGAGGTGGGGGCCAAGCCCTACGAGCTCTACTACGTCTTCCCGCTGGACCAGGAGGCCCAGACCCTCGGGCTCGTACGCCGCACCCTGGCCGTCGCCGGGCTCGCGCTCGTCGTGCTGGTCGGCCTCATCGCCTACGTCGTCGCCCGGACGGTCGTGACCCCGGTCCGTATGGCCGCCCGCATCGCCGAGCGGCTGGCCGCGGGGCGGCTCGAGGAGCGCATGCACATCCGCGGCGAGGACGACCTGGCCCGGCTGGCGGCGTCGTTCAACCGCATGGCCCGCAGCCTGCAGAGCCAGATCCGCCGGCTCGAGGACCTGTCCCGGCTGCAGCGGCGCTTCGTCTCCGACGTCTCCCACGAGCTGCGTACGCCGCTGACGACCGTCCGCATGGCCGCGGACGTCCTGCACAGCTACGTCTCGAGCTTCCCGCCGGACGTGGCCCGCTCCAGCGAGCTGCTCCAGGCCCAGCTGGACCGGTTCGAGGACCTCTTGGCCGACCTGCTCGAGATCAGCCGCTTCGACGCGGGGGCCGCCGTCCTCGACCCCGAGCCGTGCGACCTGCGCGCCATCGCCCGGCGGGTCCTCGACGCCACCGAGCCGCTGGCCGAGCGCCGCGGCAGCACGCTGGAGCTGGTCGCCCCGGAGCAGGCGTGCACCGCGGACGTCGACGGGCGCCGGATCGAGCGCATCGTGCGCAACCTCGTCGTCAACGCGATCGAGCACGGCGAGGGCAAGCCGGTCGTCGTCACGGTCGCCGCCGACGACGAGGCCGTCGCCCTGTCCGTGCAGGACTCGGGGGTCGGGCTGAGCCCGGAGGAGGCCGGACGCGTCTTCGACCGGTTCTGGCGGGCGGACCCGTCCCGGGCACGGCAGACCGGTGGGACCGGGCTGGGGCTGTCCATCGCGCTCGAGGACGCCCACCTGCACGGCGGGGAGCTCGAGGCGTACGGCGAGCCGGGCCGGGGCGCCCAGTTCCGCCTCACGCTGCCGCGCCGGGCCGGGCAGGAGCTGGGCGGCTCGCCGATCCCGCTGGGGCCGGACCGCCCGCGCTTCCTCGCCGTCGGCGCGCCCTACCAGCGGACGGAGGTGGCCCGTGGCTGATCGCGCGCCGCGTGCGCTCGCCCGGGCCGTGGCGCTCCTGGCGGTGCTCGTCCTCGCCACGGCCTGCTCGGGCATCCCCACCGACACCCGTGTCCGCAGCTCCGGGGAGGAGCGCGGCGCCGGCCAGGAGCAGCCGTTCGTCCACCAGCAGGCGCCCGGCCCCGAGCCCGGGCTCACCCCGCTCGACGTCGTCGCCCGCTTCCTCGCCGCGTCGTCGGGGTTCGACGAGGACTTCGCGACCGCTCGGCGGTTCCTCACCCAGAACGCGCGCCAGCGCTGGCAGCCGACGGCGGGCATCCTCGTCTACGAGGGCAGGGCGACCTTTCCCGCGCAGCCCACCAGCTCGACCCAGACGATGACGACCTCCGTCGTCGGACGCATCGACGCCGACGGCCGCTACCGGCCGATCCCACGCACCGAGATCCAGGTGACCTTCCAGCTCGTCGACGCCGCCGCGCCCACGCCGGGGTCGTCGGACGATGGTGCGGCCGACGACGGCGCGGCCGACGACGGTGCGGGGGACGACAGCGCGGACGGGCAGGACGCCCAGTGGCAGCTCGACGCCGTCGACGCCTCCGGCACCGCCGGGGGCTACACCAGCCTCGGGCAGGGGCTGCTGCTGTCCCGGGCTGCCGTCGAGCGCGCCATGCTCGCGCTGCCGGTGTGGTTCGCCGACCCGTCCGGGCGCGCCCTCGTGCCCGACCAGGTCTACCTGCCCAAGGGTGACGACGAGGTGCCGGCGGCCCTCACCCGCCGGCTCCTCGCCGGGCCGGGGCCGGGGCTGCAGGGCGCGGTCGAAACCGCGATCCCGTCCGGCACGCGGCTGGTCGACGCGCGCGTCGTGAGCGGCGAGGCGTTCGTCGAGCTGGCCGGGCCGGTGACGCGGCTCCCCGCCGAGCGGCGCCAGCTCGCTCTCGCCCAGCTCGGGCGGAGCCTGGCCGCCGTCCCTGGCGTCGACGGCCCGGTGCAGGTCACGCTCGGCACGGAGACCTTTGACGCGACAGGGGCGGACAACGCGTTCGACCCGTTGCAGGAGACGCTGGTCCCCGGCCCCAACGTCCTCGTCATCGACCGCAACGGCAAGCTGCAGACGTTCAACCCCGGCGACGCCCAGCTGGGGGTGATGCCCGGCGCGCTCGGGGCCTTCGCGCGCCCGCTCCGTCACCCGGCCCGGTCCCTGCCGGCCACGCCCCAGCGCATCGCCGCGCTCAGCGACGGCGAGCGCGGCCTGCAGGTGCAGGAGCCGGACGGCACGCTGCACCGCGTGCACCTTGCACGGACCGGGCCGCTCGCCCCGCCCGCGTTCGACGCGCACGGCAACGTGTGGACCGTCGACCGGGCCACCGGCGACGTGCTCGTGACCGCCTCGGGGGAGGACGCAGCCGCCCCGGTGCAGGTCCCCACGGCCCTCCTCGAGGGCTACCGGCCCTGGCAGGTCGAGCCGGCCCACGACGGCGCCCGTGTCGTCCTGGTGCTGCGCTCGACGCGGCAGCCGGCCGATGACCGGGTGGTCGTCGCCGCAGTGCTGCCGCCCGCGGGCGGCACCGGCTACCGGCTGGGCGGCGCGGTCCTGCCCCTGCAGGGATCGTGGCAGCAGGTCCACGACCTGGACTGGAGGTCGCCGACCTCGCTGGCGATGCTGGTCGTGGACGGGGACAACTCGCGGGCGCTCTTCCTCACGCCGGGCACCGTCGGTGTGGCGACGGGGCCGACCGTGACGAGCGGGGTGGACGAGATCACCGCCCCGCCCACCCGCACGGGCGGGACGCTGCTCGTCGCCTCCTCGAGCGGGCGCCCGGCGGTGTTCGCCCTCGACGAGTCCGACGGGCTGTCCAACGCGCTGCAGCGAGGGCTTCGCGACCCCGCCTACGCCGGCTGACCGCGGGCCCCGGCGGCCAGCCGGCAGACCACGCCGTCCACAAGCGCCGCGCCCGTCCACAGATGCGGGACGCCGCCCCCGAGCAGGCGGCTGCGCAGCGCACGGTGGGGCCATGACGACTCCGACCGGCCCGCACCTGCTCCGGCGGGCGGCCCGCGCGCTCGTCGGGCTCGTCCTCGACGACGGGTGCGCAGGCTGCGGCCTGCCCGACATCCCGCTGCTCTGCGACGGCTGCGCCCGGGCCCTGGCCGCCCCGGCACGCCCGGCCGTTCCCTGCCCGCCCCCGCCGGGGCTGCCTCCGTCCTGGGCGACGGCGGCCTACGCAGGGGCCGCCCGATCGGTGCTCGCGGCGTACAAGGAGGACGGCAGGGCCGCACTGGCTCGTCCGCTCGGCGCCGCTCTCGGGCGGTCGGTCGTCCAGGCCCTCGGCGCTCACCCTGCGGTGCAACCGGCTGCGCCCGTCCTGCTGGTGCCCGTGCCCTCGGCCCCGGCGGCGGTGCGGCGGCGCGGCCGGGACCCGGTACGCGTCCTGGCCCGCCGCGCGACGCAGGAGGCGCGCCGCGCCGGCCACCCCGTACGCCTCGCGCCGGTGCTGCGGCTGCGGCGCCGGGTGGCCGACTCCGCGGGCCTGGACGCCGGCGCTCGCGCCCGCAACCTTGACGGCGCTCACGAGGTCCCCGCCCGGCTCGCGGGGCTGGTCGTCGCGGCCCGTGTCGTGGTCGTCGACGACGTGCTCACGACCGGAGCCACGCTCGCGGAGGCCAGCCGTGCCCTGCGCGCCGCGGGCGCCGACGTGCTGGCCGTCGCGGCCGTCGCCGCCAGCCAGCGGCGCGCTCCGGTGGCCCCCGACGCGCTGGGAGCCACCATGCGCTCGCCTCCGCTCACGGGGCGCGACGCACGCCGGCGCAGAAACGACTAGCGTTCGTCCATGGCACCCACCCGGGCCCGTGGTTGCGCCGGGGCAGTGGCCGCGTACGGGCATCCGCCCGTCCGGTCCCGCCTCCGGCTAGCCGATGCCAGCCGCAGGCAAAACGGTCCACGTAAGGCGACTTCTCGTCGACTGATCACGGTGCGGCTTAGAAGTAAGTCCTGCCTCGCCGGGAGTCCAGATGGCTCCCGTCCCGGGAGAAGGGCAGTAGTGGCCATGAGGCTGCGAGCCCCTCAGCAGGCGGATGTGGGGTCGAAGACCAGGTCGGCCGGGTGGGTGCCGCCCCGTCTTGTCCCTGAACGGCTGGTCCCCGGCTTTTTCCTGGGTGGAAGGGGGTGGAGCCGCACCTTCGCCGGGTAGCAGCACCAGACTCCGTCGTCTAGTCCAGGAGGTTCCGTGGACGTCGTCGTCAAGGGCCGGCACACAGAGGTCTCTGACCGCTTCCGGCGGCACGCCGTGGAGAAACTCTCCAAGGTGGAGCGCTTCGACGCGAAGGTGATGCGCATCGACGTCGAAGTGTCCCAGGAGCACAACCCGCGGTTGTCCAACGAGTGCGAGCGAGTCGAGATCACGGTCCGGTCCCGAGGGCCGGTCGTGCGTGCCGAGGCGTGCGCCGACGACCGGGCCACGGCCCTGGACCTGGCGCTGGCCAAGCTCGAGGGGCGCCTGCGCCGCGCCGCGGACCGGCGACGCGTCCACCACGGAGGCAAGACCCCGGTGTCCGTCGCCGCCGCGTCGGCCTCGTGGGACGCAGCCGACGCGGGCTCCCTGCTCGTGGCGACCGAGGAGGCCCTCCCCGACGTCGACGAGCCCGCGTCGCCGGACGGCGTCGCGGCCGGAGTGCCCGGCGAGCTGGGCGAGAGCCCCGTCGTCATCAGGGAGAAGGTGCACAACGCCTCACCGATGACGTTGGAGCAGGCGCTCTACGAGATGGAGCTGGTCGGGCACGACTTCTTCCTCTTCGTGGAGGCCAAGACCGGGCGCCCGAGCGTGGTCTACCGGCGCAAGGGCTGGGACTACGGGGTCATCGGCCTCGACCTGGAGCAGCAGGCGTAGCCCATCCGGCTGGGGCCGTCCGGTGCGACCGCGGCGGCCCCCGCCGGCAGGCTCGGCTCGTCCGCGGTGCCCGGACGGGTGGTGGCGTGGGAGCGTTTGCCGGACTACGCGGTCGGTCTCCCGACCGCGTGTCATCATGACGCGAGGCGATCGAAAGGCTGCATGTGGCACACGCTGGGACGACGGGCACTGCCGACGACGGGGCGGCTGACGGCTCGCCGCTCAGCGGCGACGCGATCAGGGTCCTCGTAGTCGATGATCACGCGTTGTTCCGGCGCGGTCTGGAGATGGTCCTCGCCCAGGAGGACGACATCGAGGTCGTCGGCGAGGCGGGTGACGGCGGCGAGGCGGTCAAGCTGGCTGCGGAGCTCGCGCCCGACATCGTGCTGATGGACGTGCGGATGCCGCGGCGTGGCGGGATCGACGCCTGCACCGCGATCCGCGACGTGGTGCCGAGCGCGGAGATCATCATGTTGACGATCTCCGACGAGGAGGCCGACCTCTACGAGGCGATCAAGGCCGGCGCCAAGGGCTACCTGCTCAAGGACGTCTCGATCGAGGAGGTCGCCTCCTCGATCCGCAAGGTGCACAGCGGCCAGTCGCTCATCAGCCCCGCGATGGCGTCCAAGCTGCTCACCGAGTTCGCCAGCATGATCAAGCGCAGCGACGAGCGCGAGCAGGTGCCGGCGCCGCGCCTGACCGAGCGCGAGCTGCAGGTGCTCAAGCTCGTGGCGCGCGGCCTCAACAACCGTGACATCGCCAAAGAGCTCTACATCAGCGAGAACACCGTCAAGAACCACGTGCGCAACATCCTGGAGAAGCTGCAGCTGCACTCGCGCATGGAAGCCGTCGTCTACGCGGTGCGCGAGAAGCTGCTCGAGATCACCTGATCGGTCCTGCGGCCGTCGGTGCCGGATGGCACGATCGCCGACGTGCCCCGCCGGATCGAGCGCCTGTCCCTCGCGCAGGCGCGCCGCGTCGCCCTCGCGGCGCAGGGGTTCGGCGGGAGCCGCCCGTCCGGCGCCCCGGGCACGCGGCAGCTGCTGGCGATGGTCGAGCGCATCGGGCTGCTGCAGATCGACAGCGTCAACGTCCTGGTGCGCGCCCACTACATGCCGCTGTTCAGCAGGCTCGGGCCCTACGACCGGGCGCTGCTCGACCGCGCGAGCTCGGTGGCGCCGCGGCGGCTGACGGAGTACTGGGCGCACGAGGCGAGCCTCGTCCCGGCCACGACGCTGCCGTCCCTGCGCTGGCGCATGGACCGTTGGGCGACCGAGGCCTGGGGCGGCATGCGCCGGGTCGCGGTCGAGCATCCCGAGCTCGTGGCGGCCGTCCTGGACGAGGTACGCCGCCGCGGGCCGCTCACGGCCGCGCAGGTCGAGCGGGCCCTGGAGACGGACGCCCCCCGGGCGAAGGAGAACTGGGGCTGGAACTGGAGCTGGACGAAGCAGGCGCTGGAGCACCTGTTCTTCTCCGGGCAGATCACCTCGGCCGGCCGCACGGCGCAGTTCGAGCGCCGCTACGCCACCCCCGCCCGCGCGCTGCCGCGGGCCGTCGTCGAGGCGCCGACGCCGCAGGAGCCGGAGGCCTTCGCCACGCTGGTGTCGATCGCGGCGCGGGCCACGGGCGTGGCCACCGAGCGGCACCTGCGCGACTACTTCCGGCTCGCCCCGCCCGACGCCAGGACGGGCATCGAGCTGCTGGTGGAGAGCGGCGAGCTGCTGCCCGTCGAGGTCGCGGGGTGGGCACGGCAGGCGTGGCTGCACCGTGACGCCCGCGTGCCGCGGGCCGTCTCCGCCCGGGCGCTGCTGGCGCCGTTCGACCCGCTGGTCTGGGAGCGCTCGCGGACCGAGGAGCTCTTCGGCTTCCGCTACCGCATAGAGATCTACGTCCCGGCGGACAAGCGCGTCCACGGCTACTACGTGCTGCCGTTCCTGCTGGGCGACCGGCTGGTCGCGCGCGTCGACCTCAAGGCCGACCGGCAGGTTGGCGTGCTGCGGGTGCAGGCCGCGTACGCGGAGCCGAGCGCGCCGGACGACACCGCCGAGCAGTTGGCCGCCGAGCTCGGCACGCTGGCCGGATGGCTCGGGCTGGACGACGTCGTCGCCGCTCCCCGAGGGGACCTTGCCGCCTCCCTCGCGACCGCGCTGGCCCGCGCCACGCCGGGCTGACCGGGCGCGACCGGCTAGCCGGGGGTCGCCGCCGGAGGCACCGCCGGCACGGGCTGACAGCCGGCGCAGGCTGCCAGCCCGTGGCGTCGGTCAGTCCGGACGGTGCTCGATCGCCGGCGGCGATCGTCAGTGGACGTCGCGCAGGATCCCCGTGAAGAGCGACAGCAGGCCCGCGATCAGGAAGCCCGCGCTGCCGATCCAGAAGACGACCCAGGAGCCGGCCGCCAGACCGATGCCGCCGACGGTGAAGAAGGCCAGCATGATGAACACCCACACCCAGGAGATGGGGCGTCCGCGGCTGCTCGCCTGAGCCATCGAGGTCCTTCCGTCGAGGTGGAGCGCACGTGCGTGCCGGCGGCGCCGCTTGCTGCCGCCGTCATCGCGAAGCGTAGCTGGGCGGGTATGCCGGCACGTCGACCATGTACCCCGCTTGCGGCATAGCATGACGACGTGAGGCGCCACCGCGGCGCCGGCCGTCGTCGCGCACGTCGCCGAGCCCAGCTCCTGGGAGCGGCGGGCGAGCCGGGCGGCACCGAGTGCTAGGAGCCGACCGCGTGCCCGCGATCCTCGACAAGATCCTCCGCGCTGGCGAGGGCAAGACGCTGCGCAAGCTGCAGGGGATCGTCAAGCAGGTCAATGCCATCGAGGACGAGTTCGTCGCCATGTCCGACGAGGAGCTCCGCGCGCAGACCGACGAGTTCCGAAAGCGGCTGGCCGAGGGCGAGACGCTGGACGACCTGCTGCCCGAGGCGTTCGCGACGGTGCGCGAGGCCGCCCGCCGGACCCTGGGCCAGCGCCACTACGACGTCCAGCTGATGGGCGGCGCGGCGCTCCACCTGGGCAACATCGCCGAGATGCGCACCGGTGAGGGCAAGACCCTGGTGTCGACGCTGCCCGCCTACCTCAACGCGCTCGAGGGCAAGGGCGTCCACGTCGTCACGGTGAACGACTACCTTGCCGAGCGTGACTCCGAGTGGATGGGCCGCGTCCACCGCTTCCTCGGCCTGACGGTCGGCACCATCCTCTCGTCGATGACGCCGGTCGAGCGGCGGGCCGCGTACAACTGCGACATCACCTACGGCACGAACAACGAGTTCGGCTTCGACTACCTGCGCGACAACATGGCTTGGTCGCGCGACGAGCTCGTCCAGCGCGGCCACAACTTCGCCGTGGTCGACGAGGTCGACTCGATCCTCATCGACGAGGCCCGCACGCCGCTCATCATCAGCGGCCCGGCGGACCAGGCGACCAAGTGGTACGCCGAGTTCGCGACCCTCGTGCGCCGGCTCAAGCGGGGCGACACCGAGAAGGGCATCTCCGGCGACTACGAGGTCGACGAGAAGAAGCGCACGGTCGGCGTCCTCGAGTCCGGGGTGGAGAAGGTCGAGGACTGGCTCGGCATGGACAACCTCTACGAGTCGGCCAACACGCCGCTCGTGGGCTACCTCAACAACGCGATCAAGGCCAAGGAGCTCTACAAGCGCGACAAGGACTACGTCGTCATCGACAACGAGGTCCTCATCGTCGACGAGCACACGGGCCGCATCCTGGCCGGCCGGCGCTACAACGAGGGCATGCACCAGGCCATCGAGGCCAAGGAGGGCGTGCCGATCAAGGACGAGAACCAGACGCTCGCCACGATCACGCTGCAGAACTTCTTCCGCCTCTACAACAAGCTCAGCGGCATGACCGGCACGGCCATGACCGAGGCGGCCGAGTTCTCCCAGATCTACAAGCTCGGCGTGGTCCCGATCCCGACCAACCGGCCCGCTCAGCGCGCCGACCAGTCGGACCTGATCTACAAGACCGAGGAAGCCAAGTTCGAGGCCGTGGCCGACGACCTGGTCCAGCGCCACGACAAGGGCCAGCCGGTCCTGGTCGGCACGACGAGCGTGGAGAAGTCCGAGTACCTCTCCAACCTGCTCAAGAAGCGGGGCGTCCCGCACGAGGTCCTCAACGCCAAGAACCACGAGCGTGAGGCCGCGATCGTGGCCCAGGCCGGACGCAAGGGCGCCGTCACCGTCGCGACCAACATGGCCGGCCGCGGCACCGACATCGTGCTCGGCGGGAACGCCGAGTTCCAGGCCGACCTCGACCTGCGCCGGCAGGGGCTGGACCCGGTCGACACACCCGAGGACTACGAGGCGGCGTGGGCGGACGCGGTCGAGCGGGCCAAGGAGGCGACGAAGGCCGAGCACGAGGAGGTCATCGAGCTCGGCGGCCTCTACGTCCTCGGCACCGAGCGCCACGAGTCCCGCCGCATCGACAACCAGCTGCGCGGCCGTTCCGGCCGACAGGGCGACCCGGGCGAGTCGCGGTTCTACCTCTCGCTCGAGGACGACCTGATGCGGCTGTTCAACTCCGCGATCGTCGAGTCGTTCCTCACGCGGTTCAACATCCCCGAGGACGTGCCCATCGAGTCGAAGATGGTGACGAACGCGATCCGCTCGGCCCAGAGCCAGCGCGAGGCGCAGAACTTTGAGATCCGCAAGAACGTCCTGAAGTACGACGACGTGCTCTCCCGCCAGCGCGAGGTGATCTACGCCGAGCGCCGCCGCGTCCTCGAGGGCGAGGACCTGCACGAGCAGGTCCGGCACATGATCGACGACACCATCGAGGCCTACATCGTCGGCGCGACCAGCGACGGCTTCGCCGAGGAGTGGGACCTCGACCAGCTCTGGACCGCGCTGAAGACGCTCTACCCGGTCAGCATGAGCATCGAGGAGCTCGAGGAGGAGGCCGGCGGCGACCGCTCCGGGCTCAGCCAGGAGTTCCTCGTCGAGCGGCTCAAGCAGGACGCCCAGGACGCCTACGACGCCCGCGAGGCCACCCTCGGCGAGGAGGTCACGCGCGAGCTGGAGCGGCGCGTCGTCCTCTCCGTGCTCGACCGCAAGTGGCGCGAGCACCTCTACGAGATGGACTACCTGCAGGAGGGCATCGGCCTGCGGGCGATGGCCCAGCGCGACCCGCTCGTCGAGTACCAGCGCGAGGGCTTCCAGCTGTTCACCGCCATGATGGACGGCATCAAGGAGGAGTCGGTCGGCTTCCTCTTCAACCTCGAGGTCCAGGTCGAGCAGCCCGCCCCCGAGGCGCAGCCGGCGGGGATGCTCTTCACCAACTCTGCCAACTCCACGGATGCCGCCGCGCAGGCCGAGGCGGCCGACCAGGAGGCCGCCCCGGTGGCCCCCTCGCTGGAGAAGGCCGCGGACGAGCCGCCGGCCGTCCCCGCCCAGCACGAGCACGTGCACCTCAAGGCCAAGGGCCTGGAGGCCCCGCAGCGCCCGGCGCGGCTGGAGTACACCGCTCCCGGTGTCGACGGCGAGGCCGGACGCGGCGAGCCGACGCGCTCGACCGACGGTGGCGCCGGCGCTGTCGACGGGGAGTACTCCGAGACCTCGCGCAACGCCCCGTGCCCCTGCGGCTCGGGCAAGAAGTACAAGCGCTGCCACGGCGACCCCAAGGTCCGCGAGACGCTCTGACCTCGCACATCGCGGCCTGACGGCCCGGCACCGGCTTTCCGGTGCCGGGCCGTCGGCCTTCGTGCGCCGACGGCCGGTGCGCCTCCTGGTCGAGCGCCGAGGTCGTGCGTCGAGTTTGTGCGTCGAGTTCGTGCGCCGACGTCGGGCGCCGACGTCGGGCGCCGTCTTCGCCGGTCTCTTATGGCTCACGTGCGCGAGCAGGTGCCGAACGAGCGGTGCCTCACCCCGCGGCCCGCGCCACGGACGCCGACGCTGCGCTCGGCGCCGCCCCCGCCGGAACCGGCTCGTCCGTGCCGCGGGCGGCCGCGGTCGGCAGCAGGACGTCGAGCGTCGTGCACTGCCACCGCCCGTCGAGCCCTTCCATACGCAGCGCCAACGCCTGCGCGCGGCCGTTGCGGACGATCACCGCGGCGACCTCGGCGACGCCGTCGTCGGGCTCGCACACGTGCACCGAGCGGACGTGCGCCCGCGCTCGCGTCGTCATGGCCCTGCGCGGCGGCGCGGCGGTCGTGCGCACCCGGGCGTACACCTCCTCACTCGTCCAGCGCAGCAGCTGGGCGGGCGGCCGCTCCCCGCTGAGCACCTCGACGACGGCCTGCACGAGCCGGGCGGCCCAGGCGCGCGGCTCGGGGAGCTCGTCCCGGCCCGTCGGCCGTCGTCCGAAGCCGTCGTCCTCCTCGCCCACTAGCCGTAGCCGGGGGAGGTCGGGGGTCGCGGGCAGGCCCGTGGGCAGCGGGAACGACAGGGCGAGCTGTGCCTGGCCGGAGCGTGCGGTGGGCGGGAGCGGGGCCACCTCGTCGTCGTACGGCGGCTCCCAGCGCGGCGCGGGCAGTCGTCGCGGCGGGGTGGCGCGAAGCGCGGGTGTGGTGCGGGGCATGGCGGTCTCCGGGGAAGCGGGAACGGGGGAAGCGGGAACGGGGGAAGCGGGAACGGGGGAAGCCGGGGCGGGCTGAGGGGAGGGGTCAGGGCGCCGGCGGATGGAGCACTTGGCCGGGGCGGAGCAGGCCGGGGTCGGGCCCGATCACGTCGCGGTTCGCGTCCCACCACGCCGGCCAGGCCGCCGCTACGTCTGCGGCGCCCGCCGTCGGGCCGAGCGCACGCTCCACGATCGACCAGAGCGTGTCGCCGCCACGCACGACGACGGCGGCACGCTCGTTGCCGTCGCTTGTTGCTGCCGGGCGGTCGGCTGACGGGACGGCCGACGACACGGTCGCGCGGACGGACCCCGCGGCGGGACGCTCGGCGACGAGGCCGGTGACGAGGCCGGTGACGAGGCCGGTGACGACGGCGCCGGAGGCCGGGCCTGCCGGGAGCGACGCGCCGCCGGCGGCCTTCGCCGCACCCGCGAGCTCCGCGGTCCCGGTGTCCGCCACCGTGCGCGCGACCGTCGTGGCGCCCGTGAGCTCAGCGGCGCCGGCCGGCACCGCGACGCCGACGACGACGAACGCCCCGACGACCCCGGCGACGACGCGACGCAGCACGACGGGCGCGACGAGGCAGGCCGCGCGGTCGGCCGCGCTGCCTGCGAGCGCCGGCAGCGCCGCCGCGGCGCTGAGCACGACGGCGAGCAGGAGCCAGCCGAGGCACAGCCAGACCCCGGCGAGGGCGGCCAGCGTGACCAGCGTGTCGAACGCAGCGACGGACGGCTGCTGGAGCTCGCGCGTCGTCGCGGACGTGGCGCGCAGGAGCAGGTCGACGGACACCACCACGGCGCCGGCGCCGATCAGAGTGGCGAAGGCGGCGGTGAGCGGCCGGACGGCGCGATACACAGGTACTCCCTTCGTTTGCTTGCGTTTGCTTGTGTAGTCCTCCTGCTGCTGCAGTTCAATCGCTCGAACGAAGGCTTGCTTGGGATCGGGAAGTGCGGGTAGGAACGCGCGCGTGCGATGGGAGGAGCTCTTCGCGGACCTGGAGGCCCAGCTCGAGGAGGCCGAGCGCGCCGAGCACCAGGCCGAGGTGGCCGACCGGACACGGCGTGAGCTCGCCCGCGTTCGCCTCGTCGACCGCCTGCGCGCTGCGGTGGGGTCGTCCCTCACGGTCGTCGTCGGCGCGGCCGGGCGCGTCCGCGGCCGGCTCGTCGACGTGGGGCCGGACTGGCTGCTGCTTCAGGAGGACGGGCGGGACGCCCTGGTGCCGGTGTCGGCCGTGACCACGGTTCTGGGCCTCGGTGGGCGAGCAGCGGGGCCGCCGCGGCCGGCGTCCGTGGCCGCGCGCTTGACGCTGGGCACGGCGCTGCGCGGGCTGGTGCGCGACCGGGCGACGGTGCGGGTGACGACCGTGGACGGCGCCGACTGGACGGGGACGCTGGACCGCGTCGGGGCGGACTTCGTCGACAGCAGCGAGGGCCCGGTCGACGAGGGGCGGGACGCCCGGGCACGCGGGGTGCGCTCGGTGCCGTTCGCCGCGCTCGCCGTCATCCGCGCGCGCTGAGCGGCCCTACGGCCCGGCGAGGGTTCAGTCCCGGACGTCGGCCCCGTCGACCGCGTCCTCGACGCCGTTGCCGAACGGGTGCGCGTCGACGAACGCGCGGGTCTCGTCGTAGAGCCGCTGGATGTAGGACTCGAGGACGGTCGCCTCCACGCGCCACTGCCCGCGGCCGCCGATCTTGATCGCGGGCAGCTCCCCGTTGCGGACGAGGGCGTAGGCCTGCGACGCGGAGATGTTGAGGATCTCCGCGACGTCGGCGAGCTGCAGGAAGCGACGTTGCACGGCCATGGCCGGTCCAGTGTGGCAGCGATCGGGCCGGGATCCGCGCTGTCCACACCCTGGCGTTCCCTCGCGGGTGGTTCCGCGTCCCCGGTCACCCTCCCGGGCGTCACCCGGCAGTGGACAGCGCGCACGCCACCGGCTGGTGCTGCTGCACCATGCCGAGGAGGCCTCGACGGGTGCCTCCTTGCGGACGAAGCGCCTCCCGAGCCGCTCCCTGTGAGCCGTGCTCGACAGCCCGACCAACCACGTACCCGAGGAGCCCCTCCGTGGCGGACCTGCCCGCTCCCTCCGCAGCCCGACTGCCGCGCGCCCGGTGGCTCGACGCCCGCTTCGTGGTCGGCGTCCTGCTCGTCCTCGGCTCGGTGGTGGCCGGCGCCCGCGTCGTCGCAGCGGCCGACGACACGGTGGCCGTGTGGGCGGTCCGGCACGACGTCGCCGCGAACGCCGCGCTCGCAGCGGCGGACCTCGAGCCGCGACGCGTGCGCATCGAGGGCCGCCTCGACCGGTACGTCCCGGCGAGCGTGGACCCCGAGGGCCTGCTCGCGACGCGGCCGGTCGCCGAGGGCGAGCTGCTCCCCGTCGCCGCCGTCGTGCGCGGCACTGCGCGCGACTACCGGGCCGTGCCGGTGGCGGTCACGCCCGCCTCGGTGGTCGGGCTGGACGAGCACTCGCTGGTCGACGTCTACGTCGTGTCGGAGGAGGACGCCGACGGCGCCGCGGCGCAGGCCGCAGAGGTCCCGGACGAGGGCTCGGCGCAGGCGCGGGACGTGCCGGCTGCCCGCGCTGCTGCCCGTCCGGTGCCCCTCGCTCCGGTGCTGCAGGGCGTCCCCGTGCTGGGCCTCGGCGGTGACGGGAGCACGTTCGGCGGCGGCGGCAGCGCGACGGTCCAGCTGCAGGTCCCCGCGGCCGACGTGGGACGGCTGCTGCGCGCGGCGGCGGCCGGGCCGGTGCAGCTGGTCCGGGTGCCCGGGCCGGCCGAGGACGGGGCCGGGTCGTGATCGAGGTCCTGACCGCGCTGCCCGGCGCGGCCTGGGAGGCCGGCCTCGTGGCGCAGCTGGACGACGCGCCCGGCGTCACGGTCGTGCGGCGCTGCGTGGACCTCGCCGACCTGTTGGCCACGGCCGCGTCGGGCGTGGGTGCCGCCGTGCTGCTCTCGGCCCAGCTGCGCCGGCTCGATCGCGACGCGGTGGCGCGGCTCGCGGTCGCCGGGGTCGCGGCTGTCGGCGTCGTCCCCGCGGGAGACGCGGAGGCGGAGCGGCGGCTGCGCGCCCTCGGCGTCGACGTGCTGGTCGCGGTGGACGCCGGCCCCGCTGCCGTCACGGCCGCTGTCGCCCGCGCGGTGCAGCAGCTCGCGGCGGGGGAGGGAGCCGTGGCGCGCCCGGCCCTCGCGTACTCCGAGCCGCTGCGGTCGCTGCCGGCGACACCCGCCGACGGCGACGACGAGGGCACCGACGCTCCGGAGGAGCCGGCGGAGGGGCCCGGGCGGCTGGTCGCAGTGTGGGGACCGGCCGGAGCGCCCGGGCGGACGAGCGTGGCGGTGACGCTCGCGAGCGAGGCCGCCCGGTCGGGCACGACGACGCTGCTCGCGGACGCCGACGTCTACGGCGGGGTGGTCGCGCAGTGCCTCGGCCTGCTCGACGAGTCGCCCGGCCTCGCGGCCGCAGCGCGCATGGCCGGGGCGGGCAGCCTGGACGCCGAGGGCCTGGCCCGCGTCGCCCCGCTGGTGGACCCACGGCTCCGGGTGCTCACCGGCATCCCGCGCGCGCACCGCTGGCCGGAGCTGCGCCCGGCCGGGCTCGAGCAGGTCTACGCGCTCGCGCGCCAGCTGGCCGGGCTGGTGGTGGTCGACTGCGGGTTCTGCCTCGAGCAGGACGAGGAGCTCTCCTTCGACACCGCGGCGCCCCGCCGCAACGGCGCCACCCTCACGACGCTCGAGCTCGCCGACGTCGTCGTCGCCGTCTGCTCGGCGGACGCGATCGGCGTGCAGCGGTTCGTCCGCGCTCTGGCGGACCTGCGCGACCTCGTGCCCGGCGCCGAGCTTCGCGTCGTCGTCAACCGCGTGCGCCGTGCCCCGGTCGGCCCGGACCCCGAGCGCCAGCTGGCCGAGGCGCTCGAGCGCTACGCCGGGCTTCGCGACTGCGTCTTCGTCCCCGAGGACCGGTCGGCGTTCGACAGCGCGCTGCTCACCGGCCGCGTCCTCGCCGACATGGCGCCGGGCTCGCCCGCGCGCGCCCCGCTGA
This sequence comes from Motilibacter deserti, assembly GCF_011250635.1. GTDB lineage: Bacteria > Actinomycetota > Actinomycetes > Motilibacterales > Motilibacteraceae > Motilibacter_A > Motilibacter_A deserti. The sequence continues at coordinate 948,953 of NZ_JAANNP010000001.1, read as the reverse complement.
AGCGGCTGGCGGCGCAGCTGGTCGGGAAGGCCGAGCCGGAGCGACGGCGGCTGCGCAGGCGCCGGCCGGCCTGACCCGGGGCCGCGGGGCGACTACTCGAGCAGCAGCGCCAGGCCGGCGCAGGTGTAGCCGACCATGACGACGAGCAGCGGCAGCTGACCGGCGACCGCGCGCGCGTGCGGGAAGAGGCGTACGCCGCGGTCGTGGGCCAGCACGACGCCGAGGATGTGGCCGGTGACGACCGCGACGACCTGCAGCACCGAGACGCTCGTCGGGGTGATGAACGAGGCCTGGATGCTGGCGTCGCGCAGGCCGAGGTAGTCCGCCCCGGTCTGCAGCGGGTCGGTGGCCAGGATGACGGCGCGCTGGCCCTCGAGGACGAAGAGCGAGTAGTAGTGCGCGACGACGTAGCCCAGCGCGATCGGCACGATCGTGTGCGCGAACTCGCCGGGCATCTGCCACAGCGGCACGCGCTCGCGGCCGGAGCCGGCCACGTGGCCGAGCCTGCCGGCGAGCAGCGCCGCGGCGACGAGCACGAGCCCGACGAGGACGACGGCGGCGAGCAGTCCGAGCGTGCCGACGAGCGTTCGGTGCTCGGCCTGCTGGGCGTAGGACACCCAGCGGGTGGATCCGGAGTAGGAGTCCCACGCGGTCGAGCCGAGCATCACGGCGACGACGGCGACCAGACCGGGAGCCGGGCGCAGCGATGCCATGCCGTCGAGCGGGTTGCGCAGCACCAGCCGGCCGTCGTCGCGCCGCCCGAGCGGGCTGAGCTTGCCGAAGAACGCGGAGTAGACCTCGAACGCGTCGCCGCGGTCGAACCACCGCGAGCCGAAGACCGCCGCGCAGATCAGGTGCACGCCGGCGTACGCCGCCACCCAAGCGCGCAGCACGGGGAGCGTGGCGCGGTCGGGCGCGACCAGCTCGAGCCAGACGAACGCGAACAGCCCGACGGCCGCCGGCCAGTACGCGACGCGCGGGGAGAGCGGGTAGAGCCCGTCCTCGGGCCTGGTCCGCATGGCCGCGGCGAGCAGCGCGTGCAGCGTGCGCAATGGGTTGAGGTAGCGCCAGACCGGGCCGAACAGCACCGACAGCGGGACGATGCCGACCCAGAGCAGGATGAAGATCGCGTAGGGCGCCGGGTTGGTCGCGATGTCCTTGCCGAACAGCAGCGACGTTGCGAACCACCCGCTGACCACGAGCCCGACGATGCGCAGCGTCCAGGCGAAAGCCGGCGAGTCGAGCACGCGGGCGAGGCCGTCGGGCAGCGGCCGGCCGGCGCGCTCACCGGTCAGCTTGGGGTTGCGCCAGAGGACGCCGAGCAGCACGAAGGACAGGACGAGCGCGAGCGCGGCGCCGGTGAGGGCGTACGAGAACGGGATGGGCAGGTCCTGCCGGCCGCCGATGCCGTGCGCCAGCACGGCGTCCGCACCCGGAGGCAGCAGCGCGGTGCCCGCAGCCGGCCCCGTCACTTGACGAGCAGCTGGAACAGCAGCAGGCCCGACTCGTGGGTCTCGACCTCGAAGCTGCCGGTCCGGTTCGCGGTGAACTCCACGCTCCCGGGCTGGCCGGCGGGCAGCTCGCCCTCGAGGTCGTAGCCGTGGACGTGCATCTCGTCGGCCACGTCGCTCGTCACGATGATGCGGACGACGGTGCCCTTGGTGACGTCGACGTGGCTCGGCGGCGGCGTGACCTTGCCGCCGGCGACCGTGACCTTGACCTCGCGCACCAGGTCGTCCGCGGCGGCGGCGTCGCCCGAGGGCGTCGGCGAGACGGTGACCGGCGCCGAGGGGGTGGCGTACGTGGGGGTGCTGCGCGGGGTCGTCGAGCCGGAGGTCGCCGCGGGGGCGGAGGTGCCGGCCGCGGGCGCCGAGGGCGAGGGGACGGGCGAGGGGCTGAGCGTCGGGGCGGAGGCCGTCGGCGCGGTCGGGGAGGGCGCCGTGTCGGCGAGCGGCTGCTCGCCGTCGGACCCGCCGCCGCAGGCCGCTAGCGCGAGCGCGCACGCGGGGGCGACCAGGACGGCGGACAGGCGTGCTCGCACTCGCACGGGACGTTCTCCTTCGATCGGCTCGGCGGGGCCAAGGCTATGCGGCCTGGGCGCACCTGGCGTGGCAGCATGACGCAGCCGCCCCGGAAGGTGCTCGACGAGTGCTCGACGAGCAGCGCAGCGAGTCCGTGCCCGCAGCGGCCGTCGGGTCGGGGGCGGAGGTCGGGACCGTGGGGACGCAGGAGGCGGAGTTGGGCGTGCGCCGGGGCATCGCGCTGGGCGCCGGAGGCGTGCTCGGCGCTGCGTGGGAGGTCGGCGCGCTCTGCGCCCTGTCCGAGGTGCTGGGCGTGGACGCGCGCGAGGCGGAGGTGCTCGTCGGGACCTCCGCGGGCTCGGTCGTCGCGGCGACGCTGGCCGCCGGGGTGAGCGCGGAGCAGTTGCGCGACTTCCACCTCGGCCTCCCGCTGCCGGAGGGGCTGACGGTCGTCTGGGACCACGAGACCGGCACCGGGGGCGCCCGCCCGGCCCGCCCCGGGCGCATGCCCGCATCCCCCGCCCTGCTCGCGCGGGCCGTACGCCACCGCGGCGAGGTGCCCTGGGTGACGGCGCTGTGGGCGGCGGCGCCGCGCGGGCGCGGGAGCCTCGCCGCGCTGCGGGGCGCCGTCGACGCCATGGTCGGGAAGGGTGCGTGGGCGCCGAGGCCGGTCTGGATCCCCGCGGTGGACTTCGCCACCGGGGAGCGGGTCGTGTTCGGCCGCGAGGGCGCTCCACAGGTGTCGCTCGGGCGCGCGGTCGAGGCGTCGTGCACGGCGCCGCTGTGGTTCGCGCCGGTGCGGATCGACGGGCGCGACTACGTCGACGGCGGGCTGCGCTCGGCGGTGAGCGTGGACCTGTTCGCCGGCCTCGGCCTCGACGAGCTGTACGTCGTGGCGCCGCTCGCCTCGACCCAGCCGGACCGGCCGACGGGCCGGCTGGAGAAGGCCGAGCGGCTCTGGCGCCGCCGGGTGACGCGCCGCGTGCTCGCCGAGGCGCGGGCCGTGGCCGCCGGGGGCACCCGGGTCGTCCTGGTCACGCCCGGCCCGCAGGACCTGCAGGCCATGGGCGCGAACCTCATGGACCCGGCCCGGCGCGTCCGGGTGCTCGAGACCAGTCTCCGCACGACCGCGGCCGCGCTGCGCCGCCAGTGCCTGCCGGCGACCCAGGAGGTGGCGTAGGTGCGGGTCTACCTGCCCTCGACCCCGCGTGGCCTCGCCGCGCTCCTCGAGCAGCGCGAGGTCGGCCCGCCGCCGCTCGTGGCCTTCGCGGTGACACCGGCGCTGCGCGAGTGGTACGCCGAGGGCGACGAGGAGGAGCTGGAGTACGCGGCCTCGGACCTCGCGGCGGCGGCCTCGCTCGAGCGGCTGCAGGCCGAGACGTCCGCCGGCGCCGCCTCGGCCGCGCGCCGCGTGGTCGTCGCCGCGGACGTGCCGGACGCGAGCGTGCAGCCGGACGCGGCGCTCGGCCGCGGCGGGGTGCGGCTGGGCGCGGCGGTCCCGCTGGCCAGGATCGCCAGCGTCCACGTGGACGACGCGGAGGCCGAGCCGGACGTGCGGGCGGCCCTGCAGGCCCTGCCGGCCGCGCGGGCCGGTGACGGGGACGCCGCCTTCACGGTCGAGCAGGTGGAGGGCCACGAGCTGCTCTGGTATGCCACCCAGGAGGTCGAGGGGCTGATCGGCGGCCTGCTGGGCACGTAGGCCGAGAGCGACGAGGGGGGACACGGTGCGAGGGAGACTGCTGGACGTCTGCATCGACGCCGGGGACGCGTATGCCCTGGCGCAGTGGTGGGCTCCGTTGCTGGGCTACCACGTCCGCGAGGACGCGCGCCCGGGGTGGAAGGCGGTGCCGCTGGTGCCGCCGACGGGCGCCGCGGGACCGGGGTTGTGGTTCAACCAGGTCCCGGAGCCGAAGACCGTGAAGGACAGGGTCCACCTGGACGTCGAGGGCGACTGGCGCGAGATCGTCGCCCACGGCGCCACCGTGCTGCGCGAGGAGGGCGCGGTCCCGGAGGAGGACTGGGTGGTGCTCGCGGACCCCGAGGGCAACGAGTTCTGCGTCTTCGCACCGCCGGCCGCCTGACCCGCCGCGGTCACGCCGCCGACGGCGGCCCCGGGCAGCGCGCTCGTCCACAGCCCTGGCGCCGTCCACAGCCACACCGCTGGGCGGCGGCGGGCGCGCGTCGAGCACGTAATCTCCTTCCCGTGCCGACGTTGACGGACCTGGCCCGCGAGCGGACGGCGCTCGACGAGGCCGACCTCGACCACCTGCAGGCGCTCATCGCGGACTGGCAGCTGCTCGCCGACCTCTCGTTCGCCGACCTGGTGCTGTGGGTGCCCTACTCCGACGCCAGTGCGTACGTCGCGGTCGCCCAGATGCGCCCGACGACGGGGCCGACGCTGCTCGTCGACGACGTGGTCGGGGACGTGCTGCCGCGCGGCTGCCGCACCCAGGTGGACACCGCGTACGACGAGGGGCGGATCTGCCGCGAGCGCGACCCCGAATGGCGGGCCGACGTGCCGGTGCGCGAGGAGACCGTGCCGGTGATGCGCGGCGGCCGTGTGATCGGCGTGATCACCCGGCACACCAACCTGGCCACGGCCAGGACGCCGAGCCGGCTGGAGCTGACCTACCTGCGCTGCGCGAACGACCTCGCGCGGATGATCGCGGAGGGGTGCTTCCCGCTCGGCGGGGAGGGCGACGGCGCGTCCTCGCCGCGGGTCGGCGACGGGCTGCTCCGGCTCGACCCCGACGGCTACGTGACCTACGCGAGCCCCAACGCGCTGTCGGCCTACCGCAGGCTCGGCGTCACCGCGGACCTGGTCGGTGCCCACCTCGGCCGGGCCACCGCCGCGCTGGCCCCGCACCAGGAGCCGGTCGACGAGGCGCTGGAGAGCGTGGTCGGCGGACGGTCGCACCGGTGGGGCGAGGTGGCGGTCAACGGGACGGTCGTGCTGCTGCGGGCGATCCCGCTGCTGGCGCGCGGCACCCGGGTGGGCGCGCTCGTCCTCGTCCGGGAGGTGTCCGAGCTGCGCCGCCGCGAGCAGGAGCTGCTCTCCAAGGACGCGACCATCCGCGAGATCCACCACCGGGTGAAGAACAACCTGCAGACCGTCGCGGCGCTGCTGCGGCTGCAGGCGCGCCGGGTGCAGGCCGAGGAGGCCCGTGCTGCGCTGAACGAGGCGGTCTCCCGGGTCGGGTCGATCGCGGTCGTGCACGAGACGCTGTCGCGCTCGGCCGACGGGCAGGTGGCCTTCGACGAGGTCGCCGGACGGCTCGCGTCCGGGGTCGTGGAGGTCGCGACGGCGGGCGCACCCGTGCGACTGCGCCGCACCGGGGAGTTCGGCGTGCTGCCCGCCGAGGTCGCGACGCCGCTGGCGCTGGTGCTGACCGAGCTGCTCGCGAACGCGGTCGAGCACGGCTGCGGGCCGCGAGGCGGCGGCGACGTGGAGATGGCCGCCCGCCGGCGCGGGGCGTCCCTGCGGGTTACCGTCCAGGACAACGGGCCCGGGCTGCCGGAGGGGTTCTCGCTCGACGCCTCGGCCAACCTCGGGCTGCGGATCGTGACCGGGCTGGTCAGGACCGAGCTCGGCGGGACGCTCACGATGGCGCCGGGGGAGGGCGGGGGCACCGTCGCCACGGTCGATGTGTCCGTGCCCGTATCACCGGCGGGGGTCGACGGCTCTACCCCGTGACGGGCGCGCGCACCCCTCGGGTGCGGCGCGCCCCGGGGGCACCGTGCGGGCAGGGCGCGCGCAGGCGAGCGCGGGCGAGCGCGGCGAGCGCGGCGAGCGCGAGGACGACAGGAGCGGAGTCCGGATGGGTGACGTGGAGGAGACGTCGTCCTATCGAGTGACCCCCCGGTGCAGCGGCCGAGGCCGACGAGTGCCACTATGTCGAGCACGGCGAGAGCCCCGGCGGGCTACCGCCGAGGCTCTCGGGACGCAACCGTCCGCGACGTGCGAAGCCAGTCAGGCTGGCACCGGTCGTTGCGGGCTCGTTCGGGGGAAGGGGGTGCAGCTGCCGCCGTAGCGGAGAACTAGGCCGTCCGGACCCGGCTGCGGGCAGCACGGCGCTTGAGCGCGCGGCGCTCGTCCTCGCTCAGCCCGCCCCAGACACCGGCGTCCTGACCCGACTCGAGCGCCCACGTGAGGCACGACTCGGTGACAGGGCACTGACGGCAGACCGCCTTGGCTTCCTCGATCTGCAGCAGCGCAGGGCCTGTGTTGCCGATCGGGAAGAACAGCTCGGGGTCCTCGTCACGGCAGGCAGCCTCGTGGCGCCAGTCCATGCGTTTCCACTCCTCGCAGGTCATGCGGGGGGGCGAGAAGCCCCCTCGTCGTCGAGCAGCGGCCCGATGGATTCTCGGGCCGCCCCGTGGTCGTCGTTCGCACAGCAGGACGTTGCCTAGCCAAGCGGTCGGCGCGCACAGGTCGGCGCCCGGATCGCGGGCGCCTGCAGTCAGCCTTCCACCGCCTCGTGGGGTTCACAAGGGTTTCCGGCCTGTTACCGCACTGCGTGCGCTGTCGACTACATCACAGCCAGATCACGGAACCCCATCGCTGAGGCCCTTGCCGTGACGGTCTATCCCCTTCGCCGAGGGTCTAACCGTCCCGTAACTGATTCCTCAGGTCAACACCGGCAAAGCGGCCAGGACGGATTCGACGACGAAGCGTTTGGAGCGCCCGACGAAGTCGCCGTCCACCTGAAGGGGCACCTCGCGTGCTGCGGTGAATGTCACAGAGCGGACATTACCCACTGTTACGACATGCCTACCCTGCGGCGGCCGACGCCCGTGGAGCAGCTGCGCGGAGGTGCGCGCCACGGGGAGCGGGCGCAGGCTGCGCAGCCCGAAGACCGCGAGCCCGGCATCGAGCGCTGCCGGGGGATAGGGGTCGATGGGGCGCCGCCCGAGGTAGGTCCATGGCCGGGTGTTGGCGACGACCGCCAGCCGCAGCCCGTCGACCGGCTCCTGGCCGGGCTGCTCGAGCGTGATCGGCGTCCTTTCGCGCCCGGACAGCTGGCGCGCGGCCAGCCGCAGGTAGAGCGCGGGCGTGGAGAGCTTGCCGGCCGCGCGCGCGGCCTCGACACGCTCCACGACGGCCGCGTCCAGCCCGATGCCCGCCGTGAACGTGAACCAGCGCCCGTCGACCCGCCCCAGCGCCACCCGACGGCGGCGGCCCTCGCGCAGGGCCTCGAGCAGCTGGCCGGTCGCCTCGACCGGCTCGGCCGGCAGCCCGAGCGCGCGCGCGAAGACGTTGGTGCTCCCGCCGGGGACGATGGCCAGCGCCGGGCCGGTTCCGATCGGGCCGTCGGCCAGCAGCCCGTTGACGGCTTCGTTGACGGTGCCGTCGCCGCCGAGGACGATCACCACGTCGACGCCGTCGGCTCGCGCCTGCCGCGCGAGCTCGACCGCGTGGCCCCGCCCCTCGGTGGCGGCCGTCTCGATCTTGAGGTCGCTGGCCAGCGCCCGCGCGATGACCTCCCGCGCTCGCAGCGTGGTCGTGGTGGCGGCCGGGTTGGCGACGAGCAGGGCGCGCATCCTGATCAGGATAGGACCGTTATCGTCGGGAGCCGTGAAGCCCCGGTCCAAGGCGTCGAAGACCGTGCCGTCAGGCGACGCGGTCGTGCCCCCGCCGTCCCCTGGCGGCTCGTCCCGCCCGGCGGGAACGGGTTCGTCGTCGACGGGCCTGCCCCGGCCCACCCGGGGGCTGCTCGCGCTCGCCGCGTGCGTCGCCCTGGAGGGCCTCGCCCTCGTGGGCGTGGGCGCCGTCGTGCTCGTCGACGCCATCGCCGACGGCGCGGGCAACCCGCTCTTCTGGGCCTTCCTCATCGCCCTGTTCCTGCTGTACGGCGGGGTGCTGCTCGCCGCAGCCCGCGCCGTGCTGCGCCGCCGCCGCTGGGCGCGGGCGCCGGCCGTGCTCTCGTCGCTGCTCGCCCTGCCCGTCGGCTGGGACGCGATGGGCCAGGACGAGGCGTGGCTGGGCGTGCCCGTCCTCGTCCTCGGCGTGCTCGGCCTGGTGCTGGCACTCGCCCCCGGTGTCGGCGGGCTGCTCACGGGTGAGCGCGGCGTGCCACAAGCCGACCCGGGCGGGACGCCCCCCAGCTGAGCTCCGGGCCGGACGCGCGACGGGGCGGGCTGCGCGTACGCAACCCGCCCCGTGCCGGACCGACCGGCGTGCTAGTCCTCGGTCAGCAGCCCCTCGCGCAGCTGCGCGAGCGTGCGCGCCAGCAGTCGGGAGACGTGCATCTGCGAGATGCCGACCTCGGCGGCGATCTCGGACTGGGTCATGCCGCGGAAGAAGCGCAGCAGCAGGATCTTCTGCTCGCGCGGCGGCAGCTTCTCCAGCATCGGCTTGAGCGACTCGCGGTACTCCACGCCCTCGAGCGCCTCGTCGTCCACGCCGAGGGTGTCGACGACGGCGACCGAGTCCTCGTCGCCCTGGTCGCTGGCGTCGAGCGAGAGGGTGCTGTAGGCGTTCGCCGACTCCAGCCCCTCGAGGACCTCTTCCTCGCTGATGCCGAGCTGGGTCGCGAGCTCCGCGACGGTCGGAGCGCGGCCGTTGCGCTGGGAGAGCTCGCTGGTCGCCTGGGTGAGGGTGAGGCGCAGCTCCTGCAGGCGCCGCGGCACGCGGACCGCCCAGCCCTTGTCGCGGAAGTGGCGCTTGATCTCGCCGACGATCGTCGGGGTGGCGTAGGTCGAGAACTCGACCCCGCGGCCCGGGTCGAAGCGGTCGACGGACTTGATGAGGCCGATCGTGGCGACCTGGACCAGGTCGTCGTACGGCTCGCCGCGGTTGCGGAAGCGGCGGGCGAGGTGCTCGACCAGCGGAAGGTGCTGCTCGACGAGCGCGTCGCGGACGCGCTTGCGCTGCGGGCTGCCCTCCTCGAGCGTGGTGAGCTGGGCGAACAGCGCGCGCGTGCGCTCACGGTCGACGCCCATGCCGCTCGACCCGGAGGTCGCCGGCGCGGGGACGGTCGGCTCGGCAGCGGGGGCAGGGGCCTCGTCCGCAGAGGAGGCCTGGGGGTCGGTCATCGGGCCGGACGTGGTCACGACGCCGCGCCCGTGGGCAGGCCGCGGCGCTTGTGCAAGGAGATCCATACGGTGAGGCCTTCGTCGATCCCGGCGTCCACCTCGCCCGCCAGCGCAGTGAGGACGGTCCAGGAGAACGTCTCGCGCTCGGGCTGGACGCCGCGTGTCGTGGGCGCCCGGACCGTGACCTCGATCGCGTCGTCCTCGAGGGCGAAGCGGCAGACGAGCTCGGCGTCCGGGGCAGCCTGGGGCAGGAGCATCGCGCAGGCCTCGTCGACCGCGATGCGCAGGTCCTCGATCTCGTCGAGGGTGAAGTCGAGCCGCGCGGCCAGGCCGGCGGTGGCGGTACGCAGGACGGAGAGGTACGCGCTCGAAGCCGGCAGCGTGACCTCGACGATGTCCCCGGCGGGGCTCTCGGGCCTGTTCACCGTGGACAGGGCGCTCTCGCTCAACCGGACTCCCTCGCGTGCGGAATGGGGCGTCCGCCCCAAGAGGCCCACGCTACCCCGCGGCCCGCGCACGGTACGAACCGTAGGTCGCTGGCGGGCGCGGCGGTGTCGCAAGCCCTAGCATTCGCCGGTGCGCGCGGGCGGCTGGACGGATGTGGCCGCGGTCTCGGCGGGCGGCGTCGTCGGCGCCGAGGCGCGCTACGCGGTCGGGGAGCTGCTGCCCCATGCGGCTGGCGAGGTCCCCTGGTCGACCGTGGTCGTCAACGTCTCGGGCTGCTTCCTGATCGGCGTGCTGATGGCCGTGCTCGCGGTGCTGTCGCGGCGCGCGAGGCCTCCGCGCGTGGCCCGCCCGTTCCTCGGCGTCGGAGTGCTCGGCGGCTACACGACCTTCTCCACCTACGCCCTCGAGGCCCACCAGCTCGCGGCCGCCGGCCGGCTCGCGGTCGCGCTGACGTACGCCGTCGGCGCCCTCGCCGCGGCGCTGGCCGCGGTCTGGGCCGGGACGGCGCTCACCCGGCGGGCCCTGCGGTGACCCCGCTGCTGATCGCGCTGGGCGCGGCCGTCGGTGCCCCGCTCCGCTTCCTCACGGACAGGGCGGTGCAGCGCCGGCTCGGGGCGGCGTTCCCCTGGGGGACGCTGCTCGTCAACGTGGCCGCCTGCCTCGTCCTCGGGACGCTGACCGCGCTGGCGGCGGACGGGCACGCGGGCTCGCGCGTCGTCGCGGTGGTCGGCCCCGGGTTCTGCGGCGCGCTGAGCACCTACAGCACCTTCACCCTCGAGGCGCTCCGGCTCACCGAGGACGGCCGCCCGCTGCCCGCTCTGCTGTACGTCGTGGCGAGCGCGGGAGCGGGCCTCGCCGCCGTCGGCGCCGGCTGGGCGCTGGGCTCGGCCTTCTGACCAGCTCGGCCTTCTACTAGGCCTTCCCCGCGAGGGCCAGCGCCTCGCCGGTCAGCCGGTGCACGGTCCACTCCTCCATCGGCTCGGCCCCCATGGACCGGTAGAACCCCCGCGCCGGCTCGTTCCAGTCCAGGCACGACCACTCGAGCCGCGCGTAGCCGCGCTCGATGCACAGCGCGGCGAGCGTGCTGAGCAGCGCCTTGCCGTAGCCGTGCCCGCGCACCTCGGGCCGGACGTACAGGTCCTCGAGGTAGATCCCGTGCCGGCCCTGCCACGTGGAGAAGTTGAGGAACCACAGGGCGAAGCCGGCCACGGCGCCTTCGTGCTCGGCGACGTGTGCATGCACGCGAGGCGCTTCGCCAAAGAGCGCTTCGGTGATCTGCTCTTCGGTGGCGAGCACTTCGTGCAGGGCGCGCTCGTACTCCGCGAGCTCGCGGATCAGGCCGAGGATCGCGGCGACGTCCTCGGGGCGGGCGGGGCGTACGGCATCGGTGCTCATGCAGCGATTGTCGCAACGGCCCGGCCGCGCTAGCGTCCCGGCGTGGAGAACGCGCGCACCCGGCGCCAGGCCGAGCTCGTCGGGCGGCTCGCGCGCGCGTACGCCCGGATGCTCGGCGCCCGCCACGAGCGGCACGACGGGCTGCACGTCTGCTGGGGCTTGCCGAAGCGGGCCTATCCGCGCGGCGGCGTGACGTGGGGCGACACCTACCTCACGGGCAGCCAGGAGTGGGCGCGCAGCCCGGCGCGCATCCGGCACGAGCGCGTCCACGCCGACCAGTGGCGGCGCTACGGCCTCCGGTTCGCCTGGCTCTACCTGCGCGCGGGCTCGGAGGCGTCCACGAACCGGTTCGAGGTCGAGGCGGGGCTGGAGGACGGCGGCTACCGGAAGGGGTAGCCGCCGCCCTCGTGCGCAGCGCTGTCAGGGCGCCATTGACGAGCAGCTGGCCCTTGACCGTCACCCGTCGATGGTGTGGCGTACGTGCCCACGGCACCCTCCAGTGATCGGACGGCTACGACGGCGCGGCTCCTCCGCGCCGTCGTGCCGCCCGATGCTCGCGGAATGTTCAGGAGTTCCGCTTCCCTTGAGGGCTTACCGTGTGATTACGGTCGTCGGAACGACCGCCACGCGTCAGCGCAGGAAGACCCGCGAGGACACGGTCGTCCCGTCGAGAGTCGCGAAGATCCGGCCGGAAGGCGCCCCGCCGCTGGCGCCGACGTCGACGGTGGAGGGGAAGAACGCTCCCTCGGCGCCCGCGGGGACGGTCACCGACGGGGGGACCGTGATCCACGGCGCCTCGGACGACAACGCGACCACCGTGTCGACGGACCGGGGCGAGCCCAGCCCGACCCATGACGTCGCGCGGCTGGTGGCGGGGTCCACGAGGTTGCCGTGGAGGAGGAAGCCGGGCGAGGCGACCAGCAGCAGGGTGCGGAAGCGGGACAGCCGTGTCGTCGCGCCGAGCAGTTGGAGGCTCGGCTCCGCGGGGGCGTCGATGACCTGGAACGGGATGGTCACCGAGGTGCGCCCGCCGGGCACCGTCGCCACGAGAGGGATGTCCAGGGTGACCGACGTGCAGCAGACGTCGCCGAAGTCCAGGTCGACCGTCGTGCCCCCGGGACGTGCCGGCGCGGTCAGCTCGATCGTCAACGACAGTCGCTCGCGTCGCGCGGCGACCGGCTTCGATGGGGTCACGCGCTTGATCGCGATCTCCGCGGGGTCCAGCGGCAGCACCGTGATCGAGGGCGACACGGCTGTCGTGCAGCCGTTGCAGACCTGCTCGATCGACCAGGTGACGCGGGTGAGGACCGGGCCGAAGTGGACCGGGAAGCGCAATGTGGTCTGCCCTGCGGGTACGCGGTAGTTGGACCCGCCGGTGTAGCGGTAGCCGCGGTCGCTGACGCCGCTCGTGAAGATGAAGAAGCCGCCCTTGGGCGCCGGGCCGGTGAGGGTCACGACCTGGTGGACGAGGTCGCCGGCCGTGATGGTGTCCTTCTCGAAGTAGCTCGACGCGATGGTCAGGCCGGGCGGGCTCGCGGAGGTGTCGGCCGGGACGTACGCGCCCTGGAGGTCGGCCACGAGGTCGACGCTGCCGGCGGAGTTGTAGAGCGTGATGCTGCCGTCGGCGGCCACCTTGACCGTGACATGGTTCGGCGCGGTCTCCCCGGCGTCCACGTTGAGGCTCGACGTGCCCGGCCCGTTCGCGGAGCCGCTGGGATAGGCCGAGACGTACGTGAGGGCGCTCACGTTGGTGGCCGTCAGGTTGAGCACGACGGCCTTCGTGCCGACGGGGGCGAGGCCGCTGCCGGCCGGGCCGGTCACCTGCAGCCGGAGCGTCCCGCCGGGGCCGACCCGGGCTGCGGACGACCCCGTGCCGTCCCGGGTGTCGAGGACCCGCCGTGGGGCGCCGGGGACGTACACGCCGTCCTCGAACTGCGTGTAGGAGCCGACCATGTCGGCGACGATGTCGACGGTGCCGGCCGCGTTGTAGAACGTGAGGTAGCCGTCGGCGTCGACCTTCGCGATGACCTGGTTGGCGACCGTCCCGCCCGGGCCGACGTTGATGTTGGAGAACTCCGGCGCCCGGCCGTCCTGGGCTCGGCCCGGTGACATCGAGGAGTACACCGAGACGTACGTCTGCTCGGTCACGTTGGTCACGGTCACGTTGAGCACGATTGCCTGCGGAGCGCCGAGCCGGACGCGGAGCGTGCCGCCGGGACCGATCTTCGCCACCGGGACGTCGAGCCCGATGCCAGCGCGGGTGTCGACCACGCGCTTGGGGTCGGTGGGCAGGAAGGCGCCGGTCGAGCTGGTGCTGTAGTAGCCCTGCAGGTCCGCGACGAGGTGCACCGCGCCCCGGTCGTTGTACAGCTGGACGGTCCCGTCGGCCGCGACCTTCACCGTGACGAGGTTGGCCCGCGTCTGGCCCGTGGAGACGTTCAGGCTCGACGTCCGCGGCCCGTCGGCCTGGCCCGTGGGGAACACCGAGACGTACGTGGCCTGTGTCGGGCCGACGGCAATGACGTTGAGCACGACGGCGGTGGCCCCCGCCGGGGCCATGCCGCTCTCGGCCGGCCCGGTCACCTTGAGGGTGACGGCCTCGCCGGCGCCCACCAGGCCCGGCCGGGCGCCCGTGCCCTCGCGCGTGTCGAGCACCCGCACCGTGTCGAGCGGCGAGTACGTCGACCCGGCCGGCTCCACCGCCGCCGTGGACGTGCGGACGTCCTCGGCAGTGGCCGCCCCGGCCGGCGTGGCCTGCACGGGCAGCAGCGCCGTCAGCGCGAGCCCCACGGTCAGCCACGCTCTGCGCGGCCAAGGCGTACGTCGTGGCATCAGGAAGGTCCCCCTCGTCGGGCGCCCTGCTCATCGGCGAAGCGCTGTTGATGAATCCGAAGTCTCCAAAGTGGAAGAGCTGCCCGCTCGACGTCCGGCCCCCGTCGGTGGCCCGGTCCCGGCCGGCCGAGCCCGACTGGGCCGAGCGGGCCGAGCAGGCCCGCGCTGCCGTGGCTTGGACCTGCGGGACGGCTGACGGGCGCCTTCCCCCGGCAATGGCCATGACCCGCAGCCCGGTCGGCCGCGAGTCCGGTACGTTCGCCCGAGATATTGCCGCCGACGCCAGTCACGAAGCCGCGGGAATTCCTTACCTTTCGCTTACGGCATTCGCGCTCATTGCGTGAGCAGAGCCCCGGCGTCCGGTCGTGACCGCCCTGTCTCGCCACCCGGACGGCGCATGGCCCCGCAGGGGACGGGTGTGCCATGCTGTGCGCAGGTCACGAGTGCCAGCGTTCAGCCCCGGCTTGCTGGCCGGCAACCCTCCTCCGCGGTGGGGTGCTCCGGGTGACGACCTGGCCGAGCGCGCCGTGCGCCCGGCAAGCGCGGACCCGTGAGAGCAGCCTCGCAGGTCCCTGACCTCGAGGAGCACTCATGACGCTGCTGGACGAGCGCCCGGTCGCCACCGCCTTCCTGCCCGTGCCCGGGCGCCCCCTGCCCGTGGTCGGCGCCGGGCGCCGGGCCCCGCTCGCGACCGGCGGCACCACGGCGTACGCCGACCTCGACGTGGCCGCCTCGGCGCCGTGCCTGCAGGCCGTCGCCGACGCGGTCGCCGAGGCCCTGCCGTGGTACGCGAGCGTCCACCGCGGCGCGGGCTACGCCTCGCAGGTCAGCACCGAGCTCCTCGAGCAGGCCCGTGCGGGCGTCGCCGGCTTCCTCGGGTGCCGCCCCGGCGACCAGGTCGTCTTCACCCGCAACACCACCGACGCGTTCGCGCTGCTGGCGCACTGCCTGCCAGCCGGCACCACGGTCGTGTCGTACGCCTCCGAGCACCACGCGAACCTCCTGCCGTGGCGCGGGCACGCGGAGCGCGGCGGCCGGCACGTGCTGCTGGCGGTGCCGGCCTCGCCGCAGGCGGCGCTCGATGCGCTGGAGGGCGCGCTGCGTGGGCTTCACGGGCCCGTGCTCGTGGCCGTCACCGGGGCGAGCAACGTGACGGGGGAGGTCTGGCCGGTCGAGCAGGTCGTCGCCCTCGCGCGCCGCTACGGCGCCCGGGTGGCGGTCGACGCCGCGCAGCTCGCCCCGCACCGCGTCGTCGACCTGCGGGCGCTCGGCGCTGACTGGGTGGCGCTGTCCGGGCACAAGCTCTACGCGCCCTACGGTGCCGGCGTGCTCGCCGGCCGTGCCGACTGGCTGGACGCGGCCGGGCCCTACCTGCCCGGGGGCGGGGCGACGACCGCGGTGACGACCGCGGGGCAGGCCTGGGCGGCCGGCCCGGCGCGCCACGAGGGCGGGACGCCGAACGTGCTCGGCGCCGTCGCGATCGCGGTGGCGTGCGCGCAGCTGGAGGCCGCCGGCCGGGCGGCGCTGGAGCGGCGCGAGCACGCGCTGCTCGCCCGGCTCGAGGCCGGGCTCGCGTCGGTCCCCGGCCTGCGGGTGCACCGGCTGTGGGGCGAGGCCGTGGAGCGCATCGGCGTCGCGACGTTCACCGTCGAGGGGTGGGACCCGGCCCTGCTGGCCACCGCGCTCTCGGCCGAGCACGGCGTGGGCGTGCGGCACGGGCGGTTCTGCGCCCACCCGCTCGTCGACGCGTTGCTCGACTGCGAGCGGCCGGTGGACGGGTGCGGGGACGCCGCGTCCGGGACCGCGCTGCGGGCGAGCATCGGCGTGGCCACGACCGAGGCCGACGTCGACGCCCTGGTCGGGGGCTTGCGCGCGCTCACCCAGGCGGGGCCGCGCGCTCAGTACACTCGCACGTCGACCGGCTGGGCCGTGGCGAGCGACGCACGACCCTCGGCGGCGGGCACCGCGGCCCGCATCCTGCGCCGCCAGACCCACCAGTAGTCGACGGAAGGCCCGCGTGTCCGCTCTCTCCGACGTCTCCGTCGCCCGCACCGTCGCCGCCGAGGCCGGTGACACCCTCCTCGCGCTGCGCGCCACCGCGGCCGGCGCCCCGGACCTGCGGGCCCGCGCCGACGCCGCCGCCCAGGCCGTCATCGCCGACCTGCTCGCGCGGCTGCGCCCGGACGACGCGGTCCTGTCCGAGGAGGCGCTGGACGACCCCGTCCGGCTCACCGCCCGCCGGGTGTGGATCGTGGACCCGCTGGACGGCACGCGGGAGTACGGCGAGGCCGGCCGCCACGACTGGGCCGTGCACGTGGCGCTCTGGCAGGACGGCGAGCTGACCGACGGGGCCGTCGCCCTGCCGGCGGTCGGCGCGAGCGGCATCGTCCTCGCGACCGACGACGCGGCCGCCCCGCCCGCGCGCCCCGCGGGCGCCGCGCCCCGGCTCGCGGTCAGCCGGAGCCGGGCGACCGAGCTGGTGAAGGGCGTCGCGCGGGAGATCGGCGCCGAGCTGGTGCCGATGGGCTCGGCCGGCTACAAGGCCATGTCCGTGCTGCGCGGCGAGGCCGACGCCTACGTCCACACCGGCGGGCAGTACGAGTGGGACTCCGCCGCCCCCGTCGCCGTCGCCCGCGCGGCCGGCCTGCACACGAGCCGGGTCGACGGCTCGCCGCTTGCCTACAATCGGCCCGACCCGTCGCTGCCGGACCTGGTCGTGTGCCGCCCCGAGCTCGCGGACGCCGTGCTCGCGGCGATCGCGTCGCTCTCGGGCGGTGCGGGCTCCGCCGACGGCGCGGCAGGCAGTGCTGGGACGGCAACGGGCCGGAAGGACGAGGGCGCGCGATGACCACCCCCAAGGGCAACCCCGACTACCGCCTCACCCAGCTGAAGACGCTCGAGGCCGAGTCGATCCACATCTTCCGCGAGGTCGTGGCCGAGCTCGAGCGGCCGGTGCTGCTGTTCTCCGGCGGCAAGGACTCGATCGTGATGCTCCGGCTCGCCGAGAAGGCGTTCTGGCCGGCGCGCATCCCGTTCCCGGTCCTGCACGTGGACACGGGGCTCAACTTCCCCGAGGTGCTCGCCTTCCGCGACAAGCGGGCGGCCGAGCTGGGGGTCCAGCTGCTGGTCGCCTCGGTGCCCGACGCGATCGAGCGCGGCCTCGTGCGCGAGGAGCCCAACGGCTCGCGCAACCGCATCCAGACGCCGGTCCTGCTCGAGGCCATCGAGAAGCACGGCTTCACCGCGGCCTTCGGCGGCGCCCGGCGCGACGAGGAGAAGGCGCGGGCCAAGGAGCGGGTCTTCTCCTTCCGGGACGAGTTCGGCCAGTGGGACCCGAAGAACCAGCGCCCCGAGCTCTGGAGCCTCTACAACGGGCGCATCCACATGGGCGAGTCCATCCGCGTCTTCCCGCTGTCGAACTGGACCGAGCTCGACATCTGGAACTACATCCTCGAGGAGAGCATCGAGATCCCGTCGCTCTACCTCGCGCACCAGCGCGAGGTGGTGGACCGGCAGGGGATGCTCTACGCGGTCAACGAGTTCATCGCGCTGCGCGAGGGTGAGACGTCGACGGTGGAGACGGTGCGCTACCGCACGGTCGGCGACGCCAACCTGACCGCGGCCGTCCGCTCGGAGGCGGACACGCTCGAGAAGATCGTTGCCGAGGTCGCGGCGACCCGGCTCACCGAGCGCGGGGCCACCCGCGGCGACGACAAGGTGAGCGAGGCCGCCATGGAGGACCGTAAGCGGGAAGGCTACTTCTGACATGGACATCCTGCGGTTCGCGACCGCCGGCTCGGTAGACGACGGCAAGAGCACGCTCATCGGCCGGCTGCTCTACGACAGCAAGTCGATCTTCGAGGACCAGTACGAAGCCGTCGAGCGCGCCAGCGCGGGCAACGACTACGTCAACCTCGCGCTGCTCACGGACGGCCTGCGCGCCGAGCGCGAGCAGGGCATCACGATCGACGTGGCCTACCGCTACTTCGCCACCCCGCGGCGCAAGTTCATCATCGCGGACACCCCCGGGCACATCCAGTACACCCGCAACATGGTCACCGGCGCCTCCACGGCCGACCTGGCGATCGTGCTCGTCGACGCCCGCAAGGGGATCCTGGAGCAGAGCCGCCGGCACTCGTTCCTGGTCTCGCTGCTGCGCGTCCCGCACCTCGTCGTCGCGGTCAACAAGATGGACCTCGTCGACTACTCACAGGAGGTCTTCGAGCAGATCGCCTCCGAGTTCACCGGGTTCGCGTCCAAGCTCGACTTCCCCGACGTGCAGATCATCCCGATCTCCGCGCTCGAGGGCGACAACATCGTCCACCGGTCGAAGAACATGCCGTGGTACGAAGGCCCGTCGCTGCTGCACCACCTCGAGCACGTGCACATCGCGAGCGACCGCAACTTCGTGGATGCGCGCTTCCCTGTTCAATACGTCATCCGTCCGCAGTCGCGCGAGTTCCCCGACTACCGCGGCTACGCAGGCACCGTCGCCGGCGGTGTCTTCAAGCCCGGTGACGAGGTCATGGTGCTGCCCAGTGGCTTCACCTCCCGCATCGCCGGCATCGACGGCCCGAGCGGCCCGGTGGCCGAGGCGTTCTCCCCGATGTCGGTGACCATCCGCCTCGAGGACGAGATCGACATCTCCCGCGGCGACATGATCTGCCGGCCGCACAACACCCCGCACGTCACCCAGGACGTCGACGCGATGGTGTGCTGGATGACCGACGAGCCGCTCCGCCCTCGCCAGAAGCTCGCCGTCAAGCACACGACACGCTCGGCGCGGGCGATGGTCAAGGAGCTGCAGTACCGCCTCGACGTCAACACCCTGCACCGCGAGGAGGGCGTCGAGCAGCTCGGCCTCAACGACATCGGCCGGGTCCGGCTGCGCACCACCGTGCCGCTGTTCGCCGACCCGTACGGCCGCAACCGCGCGACCGGCGGCTTCATCCTCGTCGACGAGGCCACCAACCGCACGGTCGGCGCGGGCATGCTCAACACCACCGGCCAGGACTGACGGCAGGGCCACCCGGCGCACCCACGCCACGCCCACCCCGGCTTGGCAGAATGCCGCATTGTCGCGGCTCTATCGCCAGAATGCGTCATCGTGCCAATCGCGTACTGGCACGATGACGCATTCTGGCGAACGGGTCAGGGCAGGCGGCGCTGCGAGGACGCAGACGGGAGCACCAGCAGCGCGTCGCCGACCGGGCGCTCGGCGCCGCCGGCGTCGGACGGAGTGTTCACGACCGCGCCGCGCGCGACCATCGTCGTCGAGCCGCCGCCGTCGAGGTTGAGCGCGTCGCGCAGCCCGAGCGACTTGGCGACCCGGGCCGCCTCCGGGATCGAGAGGCCGAGGCTCGCCGTGCTGCGACCGTCGGCGGTGACGAGGACGGTCCGGCCGTACGCGTCCACCCCGGCGATCGTGCGCGGGTTCCGCTTGGCGGCCCAGCCGTAGTAGAACGACGGGTCGCCGGGGCGGACCATGCCGTCGCGGGCGACGGTCACGTGCTCGACCCCGTCGCGCACGAGCTCGGGGCCGCCGTTGACGAGCGAGGTGCCGGCCGAGTGCCGCACGACACGCCCGCCCTCGTCGACCAGTGTGGCCTGCAGGCGCAGCCGCTTGCCCACGGCGGCCACCGCGGAGAGCCGCGCGGCCTGCGTACCGGTCGCCTGGACCGAGCGCCCGCCCGCCGGCAGCGCGCCACCGCGCGGCGAGCGGACGGCGACGACACGCTCGTGCGCGTCGAGGACGGCCTCGACACCCGCGCCCGACGGCGTCGTGGGGCCGTAGGCGGTCGTGAAGGCGACCAGCTCGTCCGGGTCTGTGCAGGTCGTGTCGTGGCGGGGCGCGCTGCCGAAGGCGGCGTCGTCCGGGGTACCGCCGCAGTTGCGGATGAGGCCGGGGACGCGGTTGACCCCGTCGAGTGGGAGCCGGGCGCCCTTCGGCGCCAGCACCGAGCCGGTCCACGTGACGCGCTCGACGCGGGTGCCGCGAGCGTCGTCGTCGAGCAGCAGGACGGGACGGTCGCCCACCGGCTCGCTGAGGAGCTCGCCGTCGTACATCCCGGCCCCGGCGGGGTCGCCAGGGGCGCCGGACGCGCTGTCGAGCACGAAGTACCCGGCGTTGACCGCCGCCGTGGCGCCGGCGGCCCGCCCGAGCGCGCTGGTGGTCTCGCGGTCGCGCAGGCTGGGGCCGTACGACGCGACGAGCGAGCCGGTGAAGGCGCGCGGGTCGATCGTCAGCACCTGCAGCTTCCACGGGCCGCGGTCGGAGGCGGCGCCGTCCCAGCCGCTGAAGACGGTGGACGCGCCGGGGAAGCCGGCCGCGCCGACCCGCGCCTGCTCGGCCGTGGCCTGGGCTTGCGCGGGAAACTGGCCGATGCGGACCCGGTAGCCGATGACACCGCCGGCGAAGTCGGCCGTGGCGGGGGTGTCCACGGGCTCGACGCGGGGGCCGAACCCGGCCGCGGCCAGCCGGGCGGCGAGCGCCTGCGCGTCGGCCTCGGTGCCGATCGCGGTGCGCGCGCCGGTCGGCCTGCCACCGGCGGGCACCTGCACCTCGACGGTCCACACGGTGGCGGGGTCGGCGGTGCCGCGCGTGATCGACGTGAGTGACACGCCCGGCTGCAGCGTCTGGGTGGAGTGCGTCTCGGCCAGGCCGGCGGGCCCGAGCGGGAGCTCCAGGGGCAGCTGGGGCGGCGCGGCCTCGGCCATGCCCGCGGGGAGCGGCCCGGGCAGGGCCGCCAGCCCGAGCAGCGAGACGGTGAGCGCGGCGGGTGCGGCCGCGCGGCGCGAGACGGCGCGCAAGGACAGGGTCGGCATGGGGCGAAAGGTAGAGCTGCCGGGTTGCGCCCGGGCTTTGGGCCTGTGACCGGAAGGTGGCCGTCGGGCGAGGCGCGGGTGCCGGGACGGATCAGCGGGCGGGCATGCCGAGGAGGGCGCCCGCGCGGAGCGCCCTCCTCGCTTCGACCGCGACCGGTCAGGCCCGGCCGGGGCCCGT
Organism: Motilibacter deserti; assembly: GCF_011250635.1. Taxonomy (GTDB): domain Bacteria; phylum Actinomycetota; class Actinomycetes; order Motilibacterales; family Motilibacteraceae; genus Motilibacter_A; species Motilibacter_A deserti. Next base: position 928,220 of record NZ_JAANNP010000001.1, on the reverse strand, counting down.
GTCAGCCGGAGGGGACGACGATCGTGTACGTCGCGGTGTCCCCCTGCCCCACGACGCCGCTCGCACTGGTGCCGCCGGTGCTGAACGTCAGCCCGCGCCCGAGCGTGATCTCGTAGGTGCCGACGTCGTCCGGGGCGATGTCCGCGGTGAGGCTGAGCGTCCGCTGGCCCGGCCGCAGGCTGCCCACCGCGCAGGTGTTGGAGGCGCCGATCGTGGTGCGGCAGACGACGAGCCCCTCCACCCGCACCGTGAACGCGTCGTCGGCCAGGGTGCCGTTGTCGCGCACGGTGATGCTCCCCTCGACGTTCTGCCCGATGCAGGGCTGGGGGTCGACCTTCGCGGCCTTGTCGTAGATCTGCCCGTTGGGGGCGTACTCCAGGTGCAGGTGCGGCCCCGTCGACGACCCGGAGTTGTCCGACTGCGCGATGACCTGGCCCGCGGTCACGGTCGCGCCCTGGGCGACCCTGCCGTCGGGCAGCAGGTGCGCGTAGAGCGACTTGGAGCCGTCGGCGTGCCGGACGACGACGTAGTTGCCCCACCCGGTCACCTGGCCGTTGGCGGTCTGGGTGGTGACGCGCTCGGCCACGCCATCGGCCACGGCCATGACGTTCGTCCCGGTGGGAACGTCGAAGTCCACGCCGTAGTGGTAGTCCTGCGTGCCGTTGAACGGGTTCGAGCGCGGGCCGAACGGGCTGCTGACGTTCATCGTCGCGAGCGGCGGCTCGAGCGACGAGCCCTGGCAGTCGGCCGCCGCCGTCGCGACGCCGCCCGCCGAGCGAGCTGCCGCCCCGCGAGCTGCCGCCGGCGCCTGCGGGTCCGCCGTCGGTGTGCTGCCGAGCACCAGCGTCAGGGAGCGCCCGGCCCCGCTCGTGTCCGGGCCGAAGAAGTGCGCCGGGACGGCGACCGTCACGCTCGTCGAGTCCCGGGCGAAGCGCTCGTCGAGCGGCTCGTAGGTCTCGTGCCGCTCGTCCTCGTCCGCGTAGACGTTGCGGGCGAAGACCCGGATCTCCGCCTCGGCCGGCAGCGCGGACCGCAGCTGCGCGGGCACGTCGAGCGTGACCTGCGCGCCGCCGCGTGGCTGGGCGGCGCCCGTCCGCAGCACGACCTGCAGCGGGGCGCTCGGGCCGGCGTCGAAGAGGAAGCCCGTCTCGGCGTACGCGGCGACGACCGCGGCGTCGCTGGCCGCCGTGATGCGCACGCTCGTGTCCTGCTCGAACGCGTCGGCGGGGAAGGCCACGGACGCGATGCCGGCCAGGGCGACGGTCCCGCCGGCGGCCGGCACGGTCCCGATGGTGGTGCCTCCGGCGTTCTCGGCCTCCTCCGCCTCGCGCAGCAGCACGATCAGCTGCTCGGCGCGGGACACCAGGTCCGCCCGGACCGCCAGGTCGTCGGCGTCGCCCTTGACCTGGTTGCGGGCACGGGCTGCGAACTGCTCGACGTAGGCGATCGTGCGCGTCTCTGCGCCCTGCTCGGCGAGGGCCCGCGCGCGGGTGAGCCGGTCGGCCAGGCTGTCGGCGACATGGCCGGCGAGCCGTCCGGCCGTGCGGTAGCCGGCCATCGCCTGCTCGATCGCGTCGAATGACGAGAGGATCCGTGGGTCGACGGCGAGGGCGCTGATCGGCGCCGTTGCCGTCGGCGGTGGAGCTGCCGCCCCCGCTGGTGCCGACGCGACGCCGACGAGCGGGGCCGCCACGAGGACGGCCGTGAGGGTGGCGGCGCAACGAATGCGCGCACGAGAATGCATGTTCTTCCCTTCCGTTGACGTCAGAGCAGCCGGAGCCGCGTGAACGTGAGGAAGCGCGTGGACGGCTTGTGCCGTAGGGGAGATCGCGCAGGGCGAGCGCGTCATGCGGGCCGGCGGCCGCTGCCCGGGTCCCCCTCCCGTGCCTGTCGACCGGTGCCCCGACCGCGCCCGACCGGGCGTGCCGGTCGGACTCGAGAGTCTTGGTCGGCGCGGCCCGCGTCAATGCCCAGCGCGGGCATCGAGCCTCAACGGGCAGGCGTCCGGCGGTGACGGCTCGTCGGGTGCTGCGCCCGTATCACTGCTGCTCCGGGACCGGTCACGGTCCACGGGCCGGAGAGCTCCTGCGGCCCTCGGTCCGGGCCTAGGTGGCGGCGCGGACGTCCGGGTCAGCGGCTCGTGCGGCGCCGGTGGCGTCCGCAGCCTGCGTGCGGCGTGTCTGCCGCGGGACGACCGCTCCAGCCCCGGTCCGGTCGAGCCGGCGCAGCCAGGCCCACGAGAGCAGCCCGCACACGGCGTACAGCGGCATGCCGAGGACCAGCTTGGCGATCCCCATGCCGGTGAACGAGCCGGCGAGGTAGAGCGGCCACTGGATGCAGGCGCGCACGAGGTAGCCGAGCCCGAAGACCGTGGTGACGACGCGGTAGTTGCGCAGCCGCCGCGGGCTCTCGCGCCACGACGCCACCGGCTGGCCGCCGAACAGCGTCAGCAGCAGGCCGACCAGCGGCCAGCGCACCGCGGCGGAGCCCAGGCACACCACGACGAGGAAGAGCGTCCCGACCAGGCCGGGCAGGTAGGCGTCCTCCGCCTTGCCCGAGCGCAGCGCGAGCAGCGCGCCCGCCCCGGTCACGAGGACGCTGCCGACGGCGGGGCCGAGCCGTTCGCGCCGGGAGACCCGGATGACGGCGACCGCCGCGCTCGCCGTGACGGCGATGCCGAGGGACAGCCCGAGCCGGTGCGTCGCGGGGTAGAGCGCGACGAGCAGGGCGCCGGGCACCACGGCCTCGAGGAAGCCGCGGGCGCCGCCCACGAGCGAGGCGACGCTCGGCCGGTCCGAGGGGACGGCGGCGATCTCGGCCATGGAGGTACGCCGGCGCGCCGGCGTGCCGTGCTCGTCGCTCATCCCGCCCCGCCCCACCCGACTACCGGCACCGTCTGATCGCACAGTAGCGACGCGCAGCGGCCCGACGTGCGGCTTTGGCGACGGGCTCACCCCACCAGGCGCCGGTCGACGAGCAGCCGCCACACCCGCTCGACGCACTCCTCGAGCGTGACGACGGACGTGTCGAGCACCAGGTCGGCGTCGTCCGGCGCCTCGTAGGGGTCCGAGATGCCGGTGAACTCGGGGATGAGGCCGGCCCGCGCCTTCGCGTAGAGGCCCTTGCGGTCGCGCGCCTCGCACACCTGCAAGGGCGTGGAGACGTGGACGAGGACGTACGCCCCGGCCCGCTCGGCCATCGCGCGGACGTCGGCGCGGACGGAGGCGTAGGGCGCGATCGGCGCGCACACGGCGGTGCCCCCGTGCCGCGCGATCTCGGCGGCGACCCAGCCGATGCGGCGGACGTTGAGCTCCCGGTCGGGCCGGGAGAACCCGAGCCCCGAGGAGAGCATCGTGCGCACGACGTCGCCGTCCAGCAGCGTGACGGTGCGGTCGCTGCGCTCGACCACGGCCTCGACCACCGCGCGGGCGACGGTCGACTTGCCCGACCCCGACAGGCCGGTGAAGAGCATGACGAGCCCGCGCTCGGTGGTGGCCGGGTGGGCGTGGCGCAGGGCGCGCTCGGCCTCGGGGAAGGTGAAGCCCTCGGGCAGCGGCTCCCCGCGGTCCAGCAGCTGTGCGAGGGCCGGCGCCGGCAGCGGCCCCTCCGGCCCGACCTCGACCGGCACGGGCAGGCCGTCCCCGACGCCCTGCGACAGCCCGTCCGCGTGGGGCAGCAGCACCCGGTCCGCGCCGTACGCGGCCGCCACGCGCACCGCGAGCCGGGCCGCGGCCACGGGCTGCAGGCCGGGGTGGGCGGGGAGCGGCACGAGCCGGGTTCGCAGGCCCAGCGGGCGCAGCGCGCGCACCAGCTGCTCGGCGGGCACCTCGCGCCCGGCGCCGACGAGGCCGAGCAGCAGCACCTGCGCGCCGTCGCGGGCGGCGGCGGCCAGGATCGCGTCGACGTCGTGCCGGTGCAGCGGCCGGGCGCACGGGACGGCGAGCACCGGGCCGCCCTGCTCGCCGCGTACCTCCTGCGGGGCCAGGCGCAGCGAAGCGAAGATGCCGGGGCTGCGCGGGCGCAGCCGCTCCAGCGGGCCGGCCAGCAGCGTGTGCCCGTCCTCCTCGGCCGCCTCGGCGACCGTCAGCGCCGCGAACGGCACCGCCTCGGAGTCCACGAGCACGACGCGGTCGCCCGAGGTGACCTGCTCCGTCCCGGCGGGCAGGGCCAGGGCGAGCGGGAGCTCCCACCCGGTTCCGTCGGGCAGCGTGCCGTCAGCGGCGACCGCCGCCCGCTCCGGGGCCGTCAAAAGCCGGGGGCCGGGGGCGTACGCACCGGACAGGGCCAGCTCGACGTCGTCGGCGGTCGCGTCGTCCACCCGGACGGAGACCTCGCTGCTCGGCACCGCGCTCATGGGCCCCAGCTTCGCGTACGCCGGTCGTCCGCCCCTCGGGCACCGTCGCCGCGCGCGTTTGCCGACCGTGCGAGCGGTGGACGATCCTTTGGCGACCATGACGGCCCCGGTCTGGAGGAACAGCATCGTGACGGACCTGCCCGAGGGGCTGCCTCTGCTGGACTGGGACGCGGGCACGGTCGTGGTGGAGCCGCCCGAGGGCCGGCCGGGCGCGTGGGCGGGCGGCCCGAGCGCGTTGGTCGTGGACGGCGTCCACTACCTGGCCTACCGGATGCGCCGGCCCGTGGGGGAGGGGCGCGGCTACGCGAACGTCCTGGCCCGCTCGGCGGACGGCGTGCGCTTCGAGACGGTCGCGGTGGTCGAGAAGGACGCCTTCGGCGCCGAGTCGCTGGAGCGCCCCGCCGTCGTGGTCACACCCGAGGGCCGGTGGCGGATGTACGTCAGCGCGGCCATCCCGGGCACCCGCGGCTGGCGGGTGGACCTGCTCGAGGCGGCGACGCCGGAGGGCCTCGCCACCGCGGCCCCGCGGACCGTGCTCCCGTGCACCGGGCAGGCGGCGCCCAAGGACCCGGTGATCGTGCACCACGACGGGCGCTGGCACCTGTGGGCGTCGGTGCACCCCCTCGACGACCCCTCTGCCACGGACCGCATGACGACCGAGCACGCGACGAGCCTCGACGGCGTCGACTGGCAGTGGCAGGGCACCGCCCTCGCCGGCCGTCCCGGGCTGTGGGACGCACGGGGCGTGCGGCTCAGCGCGGTGCTCGTCGACGGCGACCGGCTGCTGGCCTACTACGACGGTCGTGCGACGCCCGGGCAGAACTGGGAGGAGCAGACCGGGGTCGCGGTGGGCTCGCTGCCGGCCGGGACGTTCACCGCGCTGGGCGAGGAGCCCGTCCTCGTGTCGCCGCACGCCCCCGGCGGCCTGCGCTACGTCACCGTCGTGCCCGTCGCCGAGGGGTGGCGGGCCTACTACGAGGCCACTCGCGCCGACGGCGCGCACGAGCTGCGGACCGAGCTCGTCCGCCGCGTCGCCGCCGCGGCCTGAGGGCAGCTCAGGCGCCGAGGCGCAGCAGCTGGGAGCGGAGCGCCGCCGGGCGGTTGGTGATGACGACGTCCACGCCGAGGTCCAGGCAGAGCCGGAGGTCGGCGGGCTCGTCGACGGTCCACACGTGGACGGCTCGGCCGCGCCGGTGCGCCGCCTCCACCAGGTCCGGGCGCTCGCGCAGCAGCCCGATGCTGGGCCCGAAGCCGCCGATGCCGGCGGGCAGCCCGGCCACCAGGCCGCCCATCGCCGGCATCCGCACGCCCGTCGCGCGCCCGGCGCTCATCCCGAGCCGGTGCCGGCTGGTCAGCCACACCAGCGGCAGGCCGGGCGCGATCTCGCCGACCCGGCGCAGGGCCGTGCTGCTGAAGCTCATGACCCGGACCGTGCTCGCCTCGCCCGGGCGCGGCCGGGCCAGCCCGTGACGGTCGAGCAGCTCGATGAGGCTGCGCTCGACACGCCCCGCCCAGCGCGTCGGGTGCTTGGTCTCGATCGCGAGCTGCACCGGGCGGTCCGCGCTGCGCACCAGGTCCAGCAGGCGGTCCAGGGTCAGGACGCCGCGCTCGTCGCGGTCGACGCCCTCGGCCTGCCACCGGCCCGCGCCCGCCCAGGACTCGAAGTCCAGCTGGGCCAGGTCGGCCAGCTCGAGCGTCGACACCACGCCGCGGCCGTCGGACGTGCGGTCCACCCGGCGGTCGTGCACACAGACCAGGTGCCCGTCGCGGGTGAGCCGGACGTCGCACTCGAGGGCGTCCGCGCCGTCCGCGATGGCCTTCTCGTAGGCCGCCAGCGTGTGCTCGGCGACGTCGGCCGAGGCTCCGCGGTGGGCGACGACCTGAGGCGCTGCAACGGTGGTGGCTGCGGCGAGGGTGCGCATGGCCTCGATGGTCTCCCGCTCGTCCGCCACTTCCCCTCCGAGCAGGTGGCCGCCGGGTTAGCGGTGTGGAAACGTTCGGAGCCACGGTACGGCCCCGGCGGTAGCGTGACGGAGCGGGAACGTCGCGGCGCGCCGTGACGAGGGAAGGCCGGGGCCGGAGCTGCATCGGGGCCGGAGTCGCGGGCGGGACGGGGCAAGGGGAGTCAGTCGGGTGCGAGGCCGTCGCGGCCAGAGCGAGCAGGTGGCGCGCGCGCTGGCCGCGCGCGACGCGCTGATCGAGGCGTTCTACTCCGTCGACCGGGGGCAGCGCGACCTGCGGGCGCGGGTATCGGCGGCTGCCACCCTCGACCCGCACGGGCCGGGCGGCCGCCTGACCGCGCAGTTCGCGCCCCTGGACAAGGCCGCGGACATGCTGGGCGCGGCCTACATCGCGGCGATCGACGCCCATCCGCTCGACGACGAGGGCGCCCCGCAGTCGCCCGGCGCGGCGGCGGCCGCCTTCGACGCCGTGCTCGAGCGGATGCGGCGCTGCTCGGCCGAGCTCGACGCGTTCGCGGCCCGCTCGGCGGGCGCGCTCGCAGCCGTGGACGCCGCCCTCGCCGAGCTCCCGCCCCGGGTGCAGTCGGCGCGTACGGCTCTCGCCGCGGCCCGCGGGGCCGTGTCCGGGCTGGAGCGGGCCGGGCTGGAGCCGGCGGAGGCGGGGCGGCTGCTGGCTGCTGCCGAGCAGGACGCGGCCCAGCTGGAGGCGGGGGCGGCGCGGCTCGGCATCGCCGGCGCGCTGCAGCTCGCCGCCCGCGTCACCGAGCAGGCCGAGCGCGCGCGGGCCCAGGCGGAGGACCTCCCGCGACAGTGGGAGGCCGTACGCCGCCGGCTGGCGTCGCTGCGGACCCGGGCCGACGCGCTCGCGCACCGGCTCGACGGGCTCGGGCCGGCGCTGTCGGCCCTGCGCCGGGGATTCGTGCAGGCGTCCTGGCAGGACGTCGAGGCGGCGCTGCCCGGGGCGCGCGAGCAGGTCGCACGGGCACGCGAGCTCCTGGGCGAGGCGGACGGGCTGGCCCGCCGCGGTGACCGCGCCGGGGCGGAGCGGGCGGTGCAGGCGGCCGCTTCGGCGCTCGACGACGCTGACGACGCGGTGTCGGAGGTGGGCCGCCGGCGCGAGCGGCTGGAGGCCGTCGCCGCCGACCCGTCCGCGGCCCTCAAGGCGGCGCGCTTCGCCGTGCGGGACGCGCAGCGGCTCGCGCTGGCCGGCGCGGAGCCCCCGACGCCGCGCTGGGTCGCCGCGCTGGACTCGCTCGCGCTGCGCCTGGACCGGGCGGCCGAGTCCGTCCATGAACGCCCGCACCCGGACTGGTGGGCCTACCTGCGCGAGCTGGACGCGGTGGCCGCCGGCGCGGCCTCCGTCGTGGGCGAGATCCGGTCCGCACGCGCCCGCTGAGCTGCGAGGGGCGCCGCGGGCGTGCGAGCTGCGTCACGCGTGATCGCAGTAGGCTCGCGGAACCAGCCGCCACATCCACGGCGTTCTACGCCTCGAAGCTGTTGGGCGTACGTTCGCCCACGATCACCATCGGAGGTCCCTCGTGGGAGTCAGCCTTTCCAAGGGCGGGAATGTCTCGCTCACCAAGCAGGCAGGGCCGTCCGGCCTCAGCAACGCCGTCGTCGGCCTGGGCTGGGACGTCCGCACGACGACGGGCACGGACTTCGACCTCGACGCCTCGGCCATCCTCGTCAAGGCCGACGGCAAGGTGCTCTCCGACCAGCACTTCATCTTCTTCAACAACCTGAAGAGCCCGGAGGGCGCGGTCGAGCACACCGGCGACAACCTGACCGGTGAGGGCGAGGGCGACGACGAGCAGATCAAGCTCACGCTGCCCGCGATGCCGGCCGAGGCCGACAAGGTCGTCTTCGCCGTCTCCATCTACGACGCCGAGACCCGGTCGCAGAACTTCGGCCAGGTGCGCAACGCGTTCATCCGCGTCGTGAACGGCGACAACAACGAGGAGCTGGCCCGCTACGACCTCTCCGAGGACGCCTCCACCGAGACGGCCATGGTCTTCGGCGAGGTCTACCGCAGCGGCGCCGAGTGGAAGTTCCGCGCCGTCGGCCAGGGCTACGCCTCCGGCCTGCGCGGCATCGCCTCCGACTTCGGCGTCGGGGTCTGACCTCCCGCTCTCCCTCGGCGGCGCAGCCGCCGATCGCACGGCCCGGCGTTCCCGTAGGGGCGCCGGGCCGCTGCATGCGCCCGATCAGCCCGCCGGCGCGGATACGCTTCGCCGGAATGTCCGCTGCTCCGCTCCGGAGCGACAGTCGCACTCGAGGAGAGTCGTGATCCTGCGCACCTTCGGATGGTCGTTCGGCATCACTGCCGTCGGCCTGGTGGCCGCCCTGCTGCTCGGCGGCCCCGAAGCCCTGGTCCTGGTCGCCATCCTGTCGATCCTCGAGATCTCGCTGTCGTTCGACAACGCTGTCGTCAACGCCAAGATCCTCGTCCGGATGTCGGACTTCTGGCAGAAGATCTTCCTCACCATCGGCATCGCGATCGCGGTGTTCGGCATGCGGCTCGTCTTCCCGCTGCTGATCGTCGGCATCACGGCGCAGCTGTCGCCGATCGAGGCGATCCGGCTCGCGAACGAGGGCGGCAGCGCCGAGGAGGAGGGGAGCTACGCCTACCTCCTGCACGAGGCGCACCCGGACATCGCCGCGTTCGGCGGGCTCTTCCTGCTGATGCTCTTCCTGGACTGGCTCTTCGACGAGGAGCGCGAGCACCACTGGCTCGGCTTCCTGGAGCGCCCGCTCGCCCGCCTCGGCCAGCTCGACGCGCTCGCCGTCGTGCTGGGCCTCGGTGCGCTCGCGGTCGCGGCCGAGACGCTCGCGGAGGAGCCCGGGGAGGTGCTGCTCTCCGGTGTCCTCGGCGTGATGACCTACCTGCTGGTCAATGGCCTCGGCAGCCTCTTCGAGAGCCAGGGCGCCCTCGGGGACGACGAGGAGGACGCCGCTCCGGCCCGACGCAGCGGCCCGTCGCAGGTGGCGAAGGCGACCGGCAAGGCCGGCTTCTTCCTCTTCCTCTACCTCGAGGTCCTCGACGCTTCGTTCTCGTTCGACGGCGTCATCGGCGCGTTCGCGATCTCGAACAACATCTACATCATCGCCGCAGGCCTCGGCATCGGCGCGATGTACATCCGTTCGCTGACCGTCTACCTGGTCCGCAAGGGCACGCTCTCGCAGTACATCTACCTCGAGCACGGTGCCCACTGGGCCATCGGCGCGCTCGCGGTCATCATGCTTGTCTCGATCGGCCACGAGGTGCCCGAGGTCGTCACCGGCCTCATCGGCGTCGCCTTCATCGGGGCCGCGCTGCTGAGCTCTCTGCAGCACAACAAGAAGGTCGGCCACGGCGAGGTCGTGACGCTCGACGGGCACATCGAGGAGCACGAGACCGCGATCCCGCGGGTCTGACCCCCGAGCGCGAACGACGACGCGCCTGCGGCCGCTCGGCCGCAGGCGCGTCGTCGTCCGGAGGGAGGTCCGAGCAGGCTCAGCGCACCAGCCCGCGCTGGCGGGCCTGCTTGAGCCACTCCGGGTACTCGGTCATGAGCAGGTCGAACAGCGCGTCGTCGGAGATGTTCGCCGGGTCCTCGACCGCGAAGAAGTCGGCGTTGTCGAGGTAGCGGCCCGACATGTCGTCCAGGCCCTCGAGGAACGCGAACTCGCTGCGGCCGCCCCCGAGGCTGAATCGCGAGGGCCGGGCGTCGACGGACTTGCTGCTCCGTCCGATGGCCATGAACTGCCAGAAGAGCGGTTCGTACGAACTCGACATCACGTGACCGCGCGTGACGTCCTCGTCGAAGGTCGCGCCGTCGGTGATGAACATGACGTAGACCGGGACGTCGGACAGCGGTGACGAACGGGGCGCGTCCGAGCCGAAGTAGTGCTTGCGGACGATGCCCATGGCCTTGCCGTAGTAGGTCCCCGCCTCCAGCTTGTGGGAGCTGAGGATCTCGCGGACGTAGGCGCTGTAGTTGTCCGGGCTCATCGAGCCGGCCGTGTAGGCCTTCTCGCCGAACACGAAGCAGTCGATGCTGGCGTCGTCGTCGAAGCGCATGCCGAGCGCCAGCACGCGCTCGGCCAGGGCCTGGATCTTGCCGCTGGAGTAGAGCCGGTGCATCGAGCCGGAGATGTCCAGGCAGATGGCCACGCGCGCCGTGTGCTCGCCGAGGCCCTTCTTCTCCAGGGACACCGCCGCCCGCTTGGTCAGGTCGAGCAGCTTGCGGTCGCCGCGCTGCTCCAGCTTCTTCTCCAGGTTGACCAGCTGCTGCTTCTTCAGCGAGATGGCAGGGGCGGCAGCGGCGGCGGGGGCCGGTGCGGGCGCCGCGGCGGCCGGCTCGTCGTCGACGCTGATGCCGAAGTCGGTGGCCAGCCCGGCCAGGCCCGAGGCGTACCCCTGCCCGACCGCGCGGAACTTCCACTGCCCGCCGCGCCGGTAGAGCTCGCCGAACACGAAGGCGGTCTCGGTGCTCGCGTCGCCGATGTCGAACCGCACGAGCTCGGCCCCGCTGTCGGCGTCGAGCACCCGCAGGTGCAGGCCGGGGACGCTGCCGAAGGGGCCGCCGTCCGAGGACGCGCCGATCACGACCCGCTCGATGACCGGCTCGACCACGCCCGTGTCCACCGAGATGCCGTCGGACGCGGGGCCCGAGCCGGCCTGCTTGCCCGTGTGGCGTACGGCGCCGGAAGGGTGCTGGGGCTGGTTGTAGAAGACGAAGTCGGTGTCGGAGCGCACGCGTCCGTCCGCGGTCAGCAGGAGTGCCGACGCGTCCACGTCCGGGACGCCGGGGCCGGCCTGCCAGCCCAGGACGGCCGTGACACGGGTGGCCGGGAGCGGGACGTTTGCCCCCTTGGCGAGAGTCGTCATCGTCGAATCCTGCCTCACGTCGGATCATGCGTCGTCTGGGGAACGCACAGGGCTCGCCGATCGTCGCCGCACCGACGGGTCGTGTGTCCACAGCCTCACGTCGTCCGGCTCCGCGCGCGGGCCGGGTCCGGCTACCGTTCGCTGGACGGCGACGCGCGCCGGCCGGAGCCTGGGGACCGGCGCGAGCTAGCCGGGACGACCAGCCGGCCCTTTGAGCAAGCAGAGGGAGGGAGAGGCAATGCGCCACTTCGACCACGTGCCTGCGCAGGTGCGCGAGCACCTCTTCCACGTGCAGCCCTCCTGGTTCGACCGGTCCAGCGACCCGGCGACGCTCGCGGTGGCGCTCGGCGCGACGCTGTACTCGCCGGCCAACCGGCCGCGCCTCGCGGACGACATCGCCCGCCAGGCGCGGGCCGGCGTGCGGAGCCTGGTCGTGTGCCTGGAGGACGCCGTCCCGGACGAGGAGGTCGACGCGGCCCAGTCCCACGCGGTGGAGCAGTTGCGCGCCCTCGCCGCCGGAGCGCCCGACGACGCCCCGCTGCTCTTCGTCCGGGTGCGTCGGCCCGAGCAGATGAGCCAGATCGTGCACGCGCTGGGGGCCTCCGCCTCGATCCTCAGCGGGTTCGTCGTGCCCAAGTTCACGGACCTGTCGGGGGTGGCCTACCTCGACGAGCTGGCCGAGCTGCGGGCGGCCACGGGGCTGCGGCTGTTCCTCATGCCGGTGCTGGAGTCGCCGGAGATCGTCTACCGTGAGACGCGTACGGACGTCCTCGTCGGCGTCGCGCGCCTGCTCGGCAAGCACCGCGACATGGTCCTGGCCGTGCGCATCGGCGCCACCGACCTGTGCAGCGCCTACGGCATCCGTCGCGACAGGGAGCTCACGATCTACGACGTCCACCCGGTGGCCAGCGCGATCGGCGACATCGTCAACGTGCTCGGCCGCAGCGACGAGTCCGGCTTCGTGGTGACCGGCCCGGTGTGGGAGTACTTCTCCACCCAGGAGCGCGTCTTCCGGCCGCTGCTGCGCACGACGCCGTTCGAGGAGAACGACGCGCGCAACCTGCGCCACGACCTGGTGGACCGCGGCATGGACGGCCTGCTGCGCGAGGTCCAGCTCGACCGGGCCAGCGGCCTGACCGGCAAGACGGTGATCCACCCCAACCACGTCGGCGTGGTGCACGCGATGTCCGTCGTGAGCCACGAGGAGTGGAGCGACGCGCGGGACGTGCTGGAGAGCGCCAGCCGAGGCGGGGTCAGCCGTTCGGGCTACGGCAACAAGATGAACGAGAGCAAGCCGCACACCTCCTGGGCGCAGCGCACCATGCGCCGGGCCGAGGTCTTCGGGGTCGCCGCCCAGGACGTCACGCACGTGGACCTGCTGGCCGCGAGCGTGGGCGGGTGAGCGACAGCCTCGGCGGCTCCGTGCCGTGGACGGGGGAGTGGGCGAGCCGGGAGCTCGGCATCGGGCTGCGCACCACCGGCTCGGCGCTCGGGCTGCGGCTGGAGGACCTGCTCGGGCTCGCCCTGCGGCGCAACCCGCGTCGGGCGCACCTGCTCGTCTCCCGGGTGCTGGGCAAGCACGTGCCGACGGACCCCCGGCTCGTCGACGCCTGCGGCCTGCTGCTCGGCCGGCTCGTCGCCCGGACGCTCGCCGTCCCGCCCAGTGCCCACGGCGCGGGAGCCACGGGCGTTGCGGCCACTGAAGCTCCGGCCAGCGATGCTCCATCCGCCGACGCTGCGCCCGCCGACAGCGACGTGTCCCCGGCCCCTCGGGTGCGCCCCCTGCTCGCCGCGGCGCTCTCCGGCGGGCAGGAGCAGACGGCCGAGCTCTGGCGACGGCTGCGCAGCGACGCCCCGCCCGAGGCCGGCGCGGCAGAAGCCCCCTCATTCGGCGCGGCCGCGCCCGTCGTGCTGGGGTTCGCCGAGACGGCCACCGCACTCGGGCACTGCGTCGCCGACGCGCTGGGCGCCGCGTACCTCCACTCCACCCGCCGGTCCGTGCCGGGGCTCGCGCCCGCCGCCGGCTTCGAGGAGGAGCACAGCCACGCGACCAGCCATGCGCTGCTGCCGGCCGACCCCGGCCTGCTCGCCGGGCCCGGGCCGCTGGTGCTGGTCGACGACGAGCTCAGCACCGGCCAGACGGCGCTCAACACGCTCGCGGCCCTGCACCGCGAGCACCCGCGCGACCGCTACGTCGTCGCCGCGCTCGTCGACCTGCGCACCGACGAGGACCGGGAGCGGCTGCAACGGTTCGCGGCCGAGCTCGGCGCGAGTGTCGAGGTCGTCGCGCTCGCGGTCGGTGAGGCGGAGCTTCCGGCCGGCCTCCACGGCCGGGCGGCCGAGCTCCTCGCGCAGCTGGGTGAGGCGCGCTCCGGGGCCCGTGCGCCCTCGGCGGAGGCGGCGCCCGCCCCGAAGCCGCACCGGCTGCACGCGCCCTGGCCTGCCGGGCTGCCCGAGGGCGGCCGGCACGGGTTCGGCCCCGGGGACCGGCCGGCCTTCGACGCGGCGGTCGCGCAGACGGCGAAGGCGCTGCAGGACGCCCTCGGGCCCGTGCTGACGGACGGCGGCCGGGTGCTGGTCCTCGGCAGCGAGGAGCTGCTCTACGCGCCGCTGCGCATCGCCGCGGCGCTCGCCGAGCGCATACCCGCAGCGCAGGTGCGCTTCTCCTCGACGACGCGGTCGCCCGTCCTGGCGGTCGACGACCCGGGCTACGCCATCCGTACGGCGCTCACCTTCCCGTCGTCCGACGACCCCGCCGACGGCCCCGGCCCGCGCTACGCCTACAACGTCGTCCCGGGCGCCGGGCAGCCGGACGTGGACGCGGTCGTGCTCGTCGTCGACGAGGCGGCGGACACCCCTGCGCTGCACGCCCCGGACGGGCTGCTCGCCGCTGTCGCGCCCGTCGCCGCGCAGGCCGTGCTCCTCGTGCTGCCCACGAGCACCCCGGGCCGGGCTCGCACACAGCCGCAGGCCGGCTCCTCCGGCGGGCAGCCGGGCCTGCCCCGTGCGCGGTCACGGCGGCTCCCGTCGCCGCTGCGCGGCCCGCAGTTCGGCTCCTACGCCGCCGACGAGGTCGGCTGGCTGCTGACCGACCTGTCCGGCGTCCCGCTCGAGGCGCCCGTCGAGGAGCGCGAGGAGGCGATCCAGTCCGGCGGGGCGCACTACGCCGAGTCCCTGCCGGTCGAGTACCAGCCGACCGCCGCCTATCAGCAGCTCTTCGCCGCGGCGCTCGACGCGTCCGCCGGCCGGCTCGCCCACGCCGTCGGCGTGGTCACCGAGACCGTGCTCGCCGAGCGTGGGCGCGGCGCGGTGCTCGTGAGCCTGGCCCGGGCCGGCACCCCCGTCGGCGTGCTCATGCGACGCTGGGCGCTCGCCCGCGGCGTGGACCTGCCGCACTACTCGGCCAGCATCGTGCGCGGGCGCGGCATCGACGAGGTGGCCCTGCGCTGGCTGGCCGCGTCCCACCGCCCGGAGGACGTCGTGTTCGTCGACGGCTGGACGGGCAAGGGCGCCATCGCCCGCGAGCTGCAGGCGGCGCTCGACGGCCATGCCGAGCGCACTGGCGTCCGCTTCGACCCGGGCCTGGCGGTGCTGGCGGACCCCGGGCGCTGCGTCGAGGTCTTCGGCACCCGAGACGACTTCCTCATCCCGTCGGCCTGCCTCAACTCGACGGTCTCCGGGCTGGTCAGCCGCACGGTGCTCAACACGGCGCTGATCGGCCCGGACGACTTCCACGGCGCCAAGTTCTACGCGGAGCTGGCCGGCGCCGACGTCAGCGCGCGCTTCGTCGACGCGGTGTCCGCCCGGTTCGACGAGGTCCGGGCGCAGGTCGAGCGCGACTGGCCACGCCTCGCGGCCGCGGACCGGGCCCCGACCTGGGAGGGCTGGGCGGCGGTGGAGCGGGTCAGCGCGGACTACGGCATCCACGACGTCAACCTGGTGAAGCCCGGCGTCGGCGAGACGACACGGGTCCTGCTGCGCCGCGTCCCCTGGCGGGTCCTCGTGCGCCGGGACGCCGAGGCCGGGCTCGCCCACGTGCTGCTGCTCGCGGAGCAGCGAGGTGTGCCCGTCGAGGTCGTGGACGGCCTGCCCTACAGCTGCGTGGGGCTGATCCACCCCCGCTACACGCGCGGGGCGACGGGAGCGGACGGCCGCGTGGCGGCAGGCGCAGAGCAAGGAGCAACAGCATGACGAGCGAGACGACGAGCCCGGGGGACACGCAGCGGACGGTGCCCGGGCCCACGCCCGCGGTCGCGGCGTGCGACCTGGACCGGACCCTGATCTTCTCCGCGCGCGCCCTCGGGCTCCGCGTCCCCGACGCGCAGGCGCCGCAGATGCTCGTCGCGGAGGTCTACCACGGCGAGCCGCTCTCCTTCCTGACCGCGGAGGCCGGCCGCCTGCTCCAGGAGCTCGCGGCTGCGGCGGTGCTCGTGCCGACCACCACGCGCACCCGCGACCAGTACGCCCGGGTGCACCTGCCCGGGCCGCCGCCCCGCTACGCCGTCTGCGCCAACGGCGGGCACCTGCTCGTCGACGGCCAGCCGGACGAGGACTGGCGGCGGCAGGTCGACGCGGCGCTCGCGGCGGCGTGCGCCCCGCTGCCGGTCATCACCGAGCACCTGCGCAAGGTGTGCGACCCGCGCTGGACGCGCAAGCTGCGCATCGCTGAAGACCTCTTCTGCTATGCGGTTGTGCAGCGCGACGAGATGCCGGTGGGCCTCGTCGCCGAGCTGTCGATGTGGGCCGAGACGCAGGGATGGACCGTCTCGCTGCAGGGCCGCAAGCTCTACCTCGTCCCGCGGCCGCTGACGAAGTCCGCCGCCATCGTGGAGGTCGTGCAGCGGGTGGGTGCGGGCCGGGTGCTCGCCGCCGGTGACTCGCTGCTCGACGCCGAGCTGCTCGAGCTGGCGGACGCCGGCGTCCGCCCGGCGCACGGCGAGCTGCACGACCAGGGCTGGAACGCCCCGCACGTCGGCGTCACCCAGAGCTCCGGCGTGATGGCCGGCGAGGAGATCGCCGGCTGGCTGCTGGACCTGGTGCGCTGACGCTCGAGGGCACCGGAGCCTGAGGCACGCGGCGACCCGCTCGGGCAAGCCCGGTAGAGCGGGTGCGCGGTCGCGCTCGCCCGCTGCCAGGATGGTGCGCGTGCACGTCCCGTTGCGACTCGGCGAGAAGGTCGTGGTGGGCGGCCGGGTCGCCACCGTCACGCCGACGGCCCTCGCCTGGCTCCCGCGGGCCCGCGCCCACCTCGTCGAGGTCGCCCTCGCCGGCGAGACCCTCACGTACGGCGAGCTGCGCGAGGAGCTCGGCCTTCCCTACCTGGTGCAGGGCATGGGGCGTTTTCTCGACCTGCTGTCCGAGGACTGCCGCCGGCGGGGCGAGCCGTCCCTCGCGAGCCTCGTCGTCAACGCGTCCACCGGAGAGGTCGGCGGCGCGTTCGCCGGTGACGGCGCGTCCGAGCGGGCGCTCGTGCACGCCCGCCGGACGTGGTCCTGAGCTGCGTCAGCGGGCCAGCAGCCCCCGGACCGCCTTGAGCACCTCCGCCGGCGCCTCCTCGGCCATGAAGTGGCCGGCGGAGACGAAGGTGTGGTCGAGGTCCGACGCCCACGCGCTCCAGCGCGCCACGGCCGCCTCGCTGAAGCCGGGGCCCCAGTCCTGCTGCAGCACGGCCACCGGCATGCCCAGCTTCCTGCCGGCGTCCCGGTCGGCGGCGTCGTGCTCGAGGTCGACAGTGGCGGAGGCGCGGTAGTCGGCGACGATCGAGGGCACGGCGGCGCGGCAGGCGTCGAGGTACTCCGCCCGCACGTCGGCGGGGATGGCGTCAGGGTCGTTGGCCCAGATGTCGAGGAAGTACCCGAAGAACGCATCTGCTGAAGCGGAGATCATGGCTTCGGGCAGGCCGGGCGGCTGTGCCATCAGGTAGAGGTGGAACGCCACGGCCGCCGACGTCCCGTGCAGGACCTCCCACGAGTCCAGCATCGGAAGGATGTCGAGAGCGCCCAGGTGCGTGACGACGTCGGGGAAGTCGAGGCCCGCGCGGATCGCCACGAGGCCGCCACGGTCGTGGCCGACGAGCGCGAACCGGTCGTGGCCGAGCGCCCGCGCGACCGCGACGACGTCGGCGGCCATCGTCCGCTTCGAGTACGCCTGCCCGTCCGTGTCGGCCGGCTTGTCGCTCGCGCCGTAGCCGCGCAGGTCCGGGCAGATCACCGTGTGGTCGGCCGCGAGGTCGGCGGCGACGTGCCGCCACATCAGGTGGGTCTGCGGGAAGCCGTGCAGCAGCACGACCGGGCTGCCGGCCCCGGCCACAGCGACCGAGAGCGCGACCCCCTCCGCGACCTCGACGCGCTGCTGCTGGAACCCGGGGATCGTCCGTGCCATCTGCCTTCTCCTGTCCGCTCGCCGTCGGCGCTCGCCGTCCGTGGGACCACGATCCGTCAGCCCGATCAGCAGCCGGTCAGCGTCCGCTGAGGCAGCGGTCAGCGTCAACCGAGCCGGCGGGCAGCGGCTGCCGGTGCAGTACGGTCGGGCCGAGATGGTGACGTTTCGCGTGCTGGGGCCGCTCGAGGCGTACGACGGTGGCCGGCCGCTCGACCTCAAGGGACCGCGCCACCGGGCCGTGCTCGCCCGGCTGCTCGTCGCGCGCCGCCGCGTCGTCCCCGTCCGGCGGCTGATCGACGATCTGTGGGAGGACCCGCCGGAGGCTGCGCTCGGCGCGGTGCAGACCTTCGTCGGAGCGTTGCGCAAGGCCCTCGAGCCGACCCGGCCGCCGCGTACGCCCTCGCACCTGCTCGTCACGGCGGCGCCCGGCTATGCGCTGCGGCCGGCCGCCGACGCGGTGGACGCGTGGCGGTTCGAGGACGAGGTCGCGCGGTCCGGCGCGCTGCTCGACGGAGGGCAGGCGGCCGAGGCGCACGCGGTGCTCGACGCGGCGCTGGGCAGCTGGAGCGGCGGGGCGTACGCGGAGTTCGCGGACCTGCCGTGGGCGCGCGCCGAGGCCGCTCGGCTGGACGAGTTGCGGCTGCTGGCGGTCGAGCGCCGCGCGGCGGCGGCCCTGGCGCTCGGGCGGGAGGCGGCGGCGGTGCCGGGGCTGGAGGCGCACGCCGCCGCCCATCCGCTGCGGGAGGAGGCCTGGCGCCTGCTGGCGCTCGCGCTCTACCGCAGCGGCCGGCAGGCCGACGCCCTGGCGGCCGTGCGGCGGGCACACGACGTCCTGCGCGCCGAGGTCGGGGCCGACCTCGGCCCGGCGCTGCAGCAGCTGCAGGCCGACATCCTGGCCCAGTCACCGCGGCTCGCCCTCGTGGCGCCGCCGCCGGGTGCCGCCCGGCCGCCGGCAGTCGAGCTGCTCCAAGCCCCAGCGCCGGCCGCACCGGGCGGCCTGAACGGCCCCGACAACGCCGTCTTCGTGGGACGGGCGGACGAGTTGGCGCAGCTGGAGCGCGCCGCCGCCGCGGTGCTCGCCTACGGGCGTCCGCACGTGGCGCTGGTCTCCGGCGTCGCGGGAGCCGGCAAGACCGCGTTGGCGCGGGCGGCTGCAGGGCGGCTCGCGGCAGCGGGCTGGGCGGTGGCCTGGGGAGAGTGCCCGGAGCTGGCCGGAGCGCCGGCCGCGTGGCCGTGGGCGCAGGCGCTGCGCGAGGCGGGCGTCGACTGGCCGGAGGACGCGGTCCCACTGCCCACCCGGTTCGCGCGCGCCCGGGCCGCGGTGGGCCTGGTCGCGCGCGCGACGGCGGACCGGCCGCTGCTCGTCGTCCTCGACGACCTGCAATGGGCCGACGACGACGCGCTCGCGCTGCTCGTGGCCCTGTCCGCCGCGCCCGCCGCCGGTCGCCTGCTCGTGCTGGGGACGTACCGGTCGACCGAGCTCTCGCCCACGCTGACCGAAGCGCTGGGCCGGCTGGCCCGCCACGAGCCGACGCGGGTCTACCTGGGGGGCCTCGGCCTCGAGCAGGTCGCGCAGCTCGCGACGGCGGTCGGGGCGCGCCCACTCTCGCCGGAAGCACTACGGCAGATGCACGTCCGTAGTGGTGGGAACCCGTTCTTCGTCCGCGAGCTGCTCGCCGTGTGGGACGCGGAGGGCGAAGGAGCGTTGCAGTCGGTGCCTCCCGGCGTGCGCGACGTCCTGCGTCACCGCCTCGCCGGGCTGCCGGCGGCGGCCCGCACGCATCTGCGCCAGGCCGCCGTCCTCGGCGTTGATCCCGACCTCGACGTCCTGGCCGCACTGGCCGGCGACGAGGAGCTGGTGCTGGAGTCCGTGGAGGCCGCGCTGCTCGCCGGGTTCCTCGTCGAGTCGGACGCCGAGCGGCTGCGCTTCGCGCACGCGCTCGTGCAGGAGACCCTCTACGACGAGCTGCCGCAGGCCCGGCGCGCGCAGTGGCACGCGGCGGCGGGGGCCTACCTCGTGCGTGAGCGGCCGGACGAGGTCGAGGCCGTCGCGTTCCACCTGGTGCGGGCGGGTAGCCGGGCGGCGCCGGAGGACGTCGCGCACTACGCGGCGGCCGCCGCCCGTTCCGCCGAGCGACGCACGGCTGTGCACGAGGCAGCCCGGCTCTGGGGCGAGGCGCTGGCTGCGCTCGACCGCTGGGGGTCGGGCGGGCCGCGCCGGCAGCTCGAGGCGCTGATGGGGCGGGTGCGCGCGCTCGCGGTCACCGGGCGGCTCGCCGAGGCCCGCCGGCACCGGGCCGCCGCTCTCGACGCCGTCGAGTCGCTGGACGACCCGGTCCTCGTGGCCGCGGTGCTCGGGTCGTTCGACGTGCCCGCGGTCTGGCCGGTCAACGACGACGACGAGCTGTCCGCGCGGATCGTCGACGTCGCCGAGCGTGCCCTCGTCCGGCTTCCCGCCGGCTCCGACGCCGAGCGCGTGCGGCTGCTCGTCACGGTCGCGATGGAGCGGCGGGCCGACGAGACCCCGCGGGGCCGCGCCGCGGCCGACGAGGCGGAGCAGCTGGCCCGACGGCTCGACGACCCGCTGCTGCTGGCGCTCGCGCTCAACGCGCGGTTCCTGCAGGCGTACGCCCGGGCGGGCCTCGCGCCCGAGCGCGCGGCGATCGGCGCTCAGCTGCTGCAGGTCGCCGGCGAGGACGACGGCCTCGCGCCCTTCGCGGTGCTCGGGCACCTGGTCCTGCTGCAGTCGGCCTGCGCGCTCGGCGATCTCGACGCCGCCGACGAGCATGCCGCCGCGGTCGACCGGATCGCTGAACGCTACGACCTTCCCGCGGCAGGGACGTTCACGGCCTGGTACGCCGCGCTCCGCCTCGCGGTGACCGGGGAGCGCGCGCCCGCGGAGGCTGCCTACCGACGCGCCGCGGCGAGGCTCACCGGCGCCGGGATGGCCGGGGTCGAGCACGGCATCCTCGGCCTGGCGCTCGCGACGCTGCACGGCGGCGACGGGGAGCCGGAGGAGTGCGGCCCCTATGCGGAGTGGGTGCGCCCGGTGGCCCTGCTCGCGCGCGGGGACCGGCAGGCGGCGCGCGCGGCGCTGGACGAGGTACCCACGTCGCCGCGGGACCTGCTCTTCGAGGCCCGCAGCTGCCTGCACCTGCTCGCCGCCGTCAAGCTCGGCGAGCTCGCGGCGGTGGAGCGGTCGTACGCCGCGCTGCTGCCGGCCGCCGACGAGCTGGCCGGGGCGGGGAGCGGGCTGGTCACCCTCGGCCCGGTGGCGGAGTTCCTCGGCCGGTCGGCGGCGGCCCTCGGGCGTCGGGATGACGCCGCCGCGCACTTCCGACAGGCTGTCGAGGTCGCCCGGCGCGCCGGGTCTGCGCGGTGGGAGGCCGCCGCGGCGCAGGCACTGGCACAGCTCGAGGCCGATTGACGACCCATGCAGAGCACATCGGCAAACGGCGCTTCACCGATGCGCGCTGCATAGGCGGGCGTCAGGCCGCCGACTCCGCGCGCAACGCCTCCCGGCGCGCGAGCTCCGCTTCACCGGGCTGAGAAAGCTGGAAGTCGCCCCGCCGGACGGCGCCGTCCGCGGCGTACGTGCTGATGACCACGCCGGTCGTCGACGGAACGCAGCGCAGCAGCCGGAGCGCGCCGGGCTGCGTGCCTTCCCCGAAGAGGCGCTTGCCGTGCCCGAGCAGCACCGGGAACGTCCAGACCGACAGCTCGTCGACGAGCTCGCGCCGCAGGAGCGTCTGCAGCAGGTCGGCGCTGCCCTGCACCATCAGGTCAGGGCCGTCCTGCCGCTTGAGCTCGGTGATCGCGTCGCCGGCGTCGCCCGGGAGCAGCCGGGCCCCCTGCCAGCTCACCGCCGAGAGCGTCCGAGACGCGACGTGCTTGGTCATCGCGTTCAGCCAGTCGGCGGTCTCGTCGTGCACGAAGGGCCAGTGCGCGGCGAAGATCTCGTACGTCCGCCGCCCGAGGACCAGGTCCAGCGGCCGACCGAACGCCTCCGCCATGGCGCTGCCCATCACCTCGTCCCAGTGCGGTGCGCTCCAGCCGCCCACGTCGAAGCCGCCCGTCGGGTCCTCCTGCGGGCCACCCGGCGCCTGCATGACGCCGTCGAGCGAGACGAACGTGTTGACGAGCAGCTTGCGAGCCATCGGCCCTCCCGGAGGTCGGTGTCAGGAGGACGGACGGCCGCCGGGCACGGGAGCCATCGGCGGGGCACGTGGAAGCGGGGCCCGGCCGCGGTGCGGCCGGCTGCGCCGGAACGCGCCTCTTGACGCTGCCGGGCCCCCTCAGTATGTTCGGCGGCACGACAAAACGGCCAGAAGGCACCGCGGTCCTACCACACCGCAATGCTGCAGACTCCGCGGTGATTCGTGCCGCGGCGCATTGGCTGTCGCCGACATCGCAACGGCGAGAGCGACCGACGTTCCTATGTGAACGCTAACTCGATAACCAGGACGGCTACGCCCACCTGGCCGTTGCGCCGGCCCCGTCGCATCACCGCCCCGCGGCTGCTGGCTCCGGTGGCACACCATGCGCCCACCCGGCCGGGCGCGGGGCCGGCGTTCCGACCCCCCACGACAACGACGACGTTGGAGGACGATCATGGAAGACCACACCCGCGAAGGCATGGGGCGGCGCGCGTTCCTGCGCGCCTCCGCCCTCGGGGCGGCCGCGGCCACGGTCCCGCTCGTAGCCGAGACCGCGCACGCCGCACCGCTGCACACGACCGTCGGCACGCGTCTGCAGCCCAAGTACGCGACGGCTCCCGTCGACATGAGCAAGACGTACGTGAACCCCATCAACCTGCCGTGGATGGAGGTGCGCCGAACCCCGAGCACGCTGCCTGCCACGGACGCGGGCATCAACTCCACGCAGATGCTGCCGATCCTCGCGAAGGAGCAGTGGGTCGAGGCGGACGGCCGCAACCTCGTGGGCCGGGCCAGGACCGGGTTCCGGGTGCTCAGCGAGAACGCGTTCCGGACCGTGGCCGACTTCTCGGCCGTCAACTGGGACGGCACGATCTGGCTCTACCTCTCCGGCAGCATGCAGAACAGCAACCGGTGGGTGTTCTCCACCACCGACTACATCAACTGGCAGATGCATGAGATGAACATCGGGCCGACCGCCCCCACGGCGGTCCGGGTGAACGGCAAGTACTACCTCGCGGGCAACAACTCGCCCGTCTACGTCGCCGACAGCCCCACGGGCCCTTGGACGCAGCTGGGCCGCTTCACCCGTCCCGGCGGCCAGACGATCAGCCCCGGCGACGTGCAGTTCTTCCTCGACGAGGACACCAACCGGCTCTACCTCTCCTACAACATCGGCGCCCCGATCATGGGCGTCGAGCTCGACCCGAACAACCCGACGCGCCTCCTGACCGAGCCGGTCGTGGTCGTCGACTTCGACCCGCACGAGGAGTGGATGCACCTCGGCGACAGCAAGCAGATGTACAACCTGGGCTACGTCGAGGGCTCGCAGCTCTTCAAGATCGGCCAGCAGTACTACATCCAGGTCGCCTCCGGCGGCACCGAGCACACCACGTACTCGACCGGCGTCTACAAGTCCACGGGCGGCCCGCTCGGGCCCTTCGTCCCGCAGGCGAACAACCCGATCGGCCACGACATCGGCGGCAACTTCCCGAGCTCGCTCTATCCCGACGCCGGCCACGGCAGCTTCGTCCAGGACGCCGACGGCAACCTCGTCTTCTTCTACACGTACGTCATCGCGTACGAGGAGATCTTCGAGCGGCGGATGGGGATCGACATCTGCGAGGTGGACGACCGGGGCAACATCTCCTGCCGCATCACGAACACGCCGCAGCTCTCTCCCGCCGCGACGCCGCCGGCCGGCAACACCAGCCGTGACGCCGGCCTCTACAACCTCGCCACGAACTCGTACGCGTACTGGGCCAGCAGCTACGCGCCCGGCCGCACGCCGTACTACGCGACGGACCGGACGTTCAGCACGTGGTGGGAGCCGCGCGACGGTGACCCGTCCCCGACGTTCGTCGTCGGGTTGAGCAACGCGTTCCACGTCTCGGCGATCCAGATCAACTGGAAGGAGCTCGGGCAGACCTTCACGGCGAGGAACGCGGTGAAGTACACCGTCGAGTTCTTCGACATCAACGCCAACGCGTGGGCACCGCTGGTCGACAAGAGCCAGAACACCACCGCCCTCGCGGTCGACTACCTGCCGTTCGACCGTGTCTTCACGCACGCGATCCGGGTGCGCATCCTCGGCACGACCGAGAACGTCAAGGTGGGCATCCTGCAGCTCAACGTGTTCGGCGAGAACTACACGCTGACCGCGTCGAAGGGGATGATGGACCTCACCCACGGGCTCAGCCTGGACCCCGTCTACGCCATCCTCGACACCCACGTGGCGTCGGGAGGCGTGCAGAGCAGCTTCGCGCGGGACCTGCGCGCGCTGCTGGACGCGGCCGGTGCGGCACAGGCCGACGGCGACGAGAACGAGGCGATCGACATCCTGAGGCGGCTGCGCGACGTGGTCGCGGCCGCTCGACCGGCCAAGATCAGTGCGGCCGCGCGGGGCGCGCTGCTGGACGCCCTTGCTCCCTGGCTGCGGAGCTAGCTGCACTTCCCGGGCAACGTCGGCGACGGGTGGAGGGCCCCGTCCACTGACCGCCCGGCATCCGGGTCCTGGGGTCGTGGGAACGACCCCAGGACCCGGACGCTGCGGTCAGCGGCGCGCGCTCCAGTCGCGGTCCTCGAGGAAGCTGCGGATGCGCCCGAGCGCGTCCTCGAGCTGCTCGACCCGGGGGAGGGTCACGATGCGGAAGTGGTCGGGGGCGAACCAGTTGAAGCCCGTCCCCTGCACCACGAGCACGTGCTGCTCCTCGAGCAGGTCGAGGATGAGCCGGCGGTCGTCCTGCACGGGGTAGACCTCGGGGTCGAGACGCGGGAAGCAATAGAGCGCGCCGCGGGGCTTGACGCAGCTGACGCCGGGGATCTCGTTGAGCAGCTTCCACGTGAGGTCGCGCTGCTCGAGGAGCCGGCCGCCGGGCAGCAGGAGGTCGTGAATGCTCTGGTAGCCGCCGAGCGCGGCCTGGATCACGTGCTGCGCCGGGACGTTCGGGCACAGCCGCATGTTGGCCAGCAGGTCCAGCCCCTCGATGTAGCTGGCCGCGTGCTTCTTCGGGCCGGAGACGATCATCCAGCCGGACCGGAAGCCGGCGACGCGGTACGCCTTCGACAGCCCGTTGAAGGTCAGGCAGAGCAGGTCGGGGGCGATCGACGCGATCGACGTGTGCACCGTGTCGTCGTAGAGGATCTTGTCGTAGATCTCGTCGGCCATGATCAGCAGCCCGTGCCGCCGCGCGACCTCGGTGATGGCCTCGAGGACCGGCCGGTCGTAGACCGCGCCGGTGGGGTTGTTCGGGTTGATCACGACGATCGCCTTGGTGCGGTCGGTGACCTTGGACTCGAGGTCCTCGATGTCGGGCTGCCAGCCGTTGGACTCGTCGCACCGGTAGTGCACCGCGCGCCCGCCGGCCAGGCTTGTCGACGCGGTCCACAGCGGGTAGTCCGGCGCCGGGACGAGCACCTCGTCCCCGTTGTCCAACAGGCCCTGAAGCGCCATGACGATCAGCTCGCTGACGCCGTTGCCGAGGTAGATGTCCTCGACGTCCACGCTGGGGAAGCCCTTGTTCTGCGCGTACTGCATCACCGCGCGGCGGGCCGAGAGGATGCCCTTGCTGTCGCTGTAGCCCTGCGCGATCGGCAGGTTCGCGATCATGTCCTCGAGCAGCTCGTGCGGCGCCTCGAAGCCGAACGGCGCGGGGTTGCCGATGTTGAGCTTGAGGACCCGGTGCCCTGCGCTCTCCAGCTCCTTCGCCCGGGTCAGTGCGGGGCCGCGGACGTCGTAGAGGACATCGGCGAGCTTGGCAGATTGCAGGACCTCCATGCCCTGATCCTCCCACTCGACGTCCTCATGCGTCGCGTGCATAAGGGCCGGCCGGGCCAGCCGTCGATCATTGGCCTACGAGCGGCACACGAGGGACGCCAGCTCGTACGCCCCGGCGTGGTCGTCGCGGTCGCGGCGCGTCAGCGCTCCCGGACGGGCCGCGGCTCCACTCGCACCGTGCCGGTCGTCACCGGGGTGACGGCCGGGCTGCCGAGCACCCGCCAGCGGTACTGCCAGACCCGCACCGCCGGCTGCGTGACGCACGCCCGCCCCACGCGGTTGAGCGTGTACGCCGGCCCCGCGCGCCAGGCGGCGGCCCGGGGCGGCTTCGTCAGCAGTTGCACCCGCTCCGCGCGCAGCGGGGCCGAGCCCGAGCGCGCCACCACGCACACCGTCGCGACGCCACGGCTGTAGGACACGCTCGCCCGGGCCCGCGGCGCCGTCCGCGCGGCCGTCCCGGGCTCCGGGGCGACGGGCGGCACGGGGGACGTTGTCGGGGTCGGGGTCGGGGTCGGTGTGGGCGCAGGGGGCGCGGGCGGAGCCGGCGTGGGCGCGGGCGTCGCCGCGGGCGGCTGCAGCGGCGAGGCCGGGCTCACGCGCACGGCGGGGGAGAAGCTGTCGGCGTCGGGGGCGAAGTCCGCGGCCCCGGTGGCCAGGGCGTAGCCGCCGACGTAGACCTGGGCGCGCGCCGAGGCGGGGCTGCCCACACAGCTGCTCGGGGCGTACACCGAGACCGTCGAGGCTGCGGGGTCGTAGGCGGCGAAGCCGTTGGTGCAGACGGTCTCGGCGTCGGACTCGCGGATGACCTCGACCGGGCCGGGGCGGGCGTACTTCCAGATCACGTAGTCGGCCGAGCCGTCCGCGTCCACGTCCAGCGAGACGCTGATGACGAGGCGGGTCACCGCGGTGGCGTCGTACGCCGCCAGCCGCACGCTGCCGCCGGTGAAGTCGGCGAAGACGCCGAGCGAGTACGCCGTGACGTCCGCCTGGGCGACGCCGCCGTCGCCCGCCTCGTCCGGCCACTGGACCACGTCCGCCGCCGCGCCCGGCGCGCTGACGAGGGCAGCGCCGAGGAAGGCAGCCGACGCCACGGGGACCGCCAGCCATCGGGGGAAGTCGACCGCCATCGCGCTAGGCCGTCGCCAGCCGCGGCGCCACGACGGACTGCAGCGACTCGACCATGTGCCGGACCCGGGTGTCGCCGGCCAAGGCCGGCCGCGTGACGGCGAAGATCCGGCGGAACGGCTCGTCGCCGCGCAGCCGGCGCACGACGACGTCGTCGCGCACGCTCGTGAGCGCGATGCGCGGGATGAGCGCGACGCCGAGGCCGGCGGCGACGTAGCCCTGCGCCGCCGGGAAGTCGTCGGCGTCCATGCCGGTGCGCGGCGTGAAGCCCGCGGCCTCCCACGTCTCGTAGACCGGCAGCTGGCAGTAGCCCGGGCAGGAGGAGGTCGTCACCCAGTCCTCCTCGGCCAGGTCGGCCACGTCGATCAGCCGACGGTTCGCGAGCCGGTGCGCCTTGGGCAGGACGACCTTGTAGCAGTCGTCGACGACGTGGACGTAGGTCAGGCCGTCGTCGGGCACCTCGCGGGCCGAGCCGGGCTGCACCGCGACGATGAGGTCCGCAACTCCCGAGCGCAGCGCGGCGAAGGCGTCGTCCGCCTCTCCCGGACGCAGGTCGAGGCTGACCTGCGGGCAGCGGCGACGGAACTCGCCCACCGCTGCGGGCAGCAGGCCGGACAGCGCCGAGGGCAGCACGACCATGCTGAGCTGGCCGGCCTGCCCGGCGCGCAGCGACACCAGCGCCTGCTCGGCCTCCTCGAGGCGGGCGAGCACCCCGCCGGCGTGCTCGGCGAGCAGCGTCCCGGCGGCGGTCGGCCGCAGCCCCCGCCCGGCCTTCTCGAACAGCGGGGTCCCGGCCTCCCGCTCCAAGGCCGAGAGCTGCTGGCTGACGGCGGAGGGCGTGTAGCTCAGTGCGTGCGCGGCAGCGGTGACCGACCCGCACTCGACGACGGTCTTGAGCACCCGGAGGCGGCGGACGTCCAGCACGTCCCCATGGTGCAGCACTTCGATCGTGCAGCACAGCTGAAAGGTCGTGCAGAACTCATTGCTTGTCGTTCGAGGCCACTGCGAGGAGCGTGGAAGCACGCGGACGCCGCCCGGCCGGGACGGTGTCGAAGAGGCCGGGAGGGCCGTAGAAATGCTGGTAGTGCTGGGATTCCTCGTCCTGCTCGCTGTGCTCACGCCGCTGTTCGGAGCGGACTCGCGGGACGGGCTGGACCGCCGGTGACGGCGTGGTCGCGCCCGTCCCGCGCTCGCCTCAGTGCTGCTGCTCGGCCGCGAGGCGCTGTCCGATCACGGTCTGCAGCCGTTGCAGCCCGGGCACCCCGAGGCCCGTGACCTGGCTCTCGAGCTGGGCGAGGTAGGCCGGGTCGGGCCGCGGCACCTCGGTCGACTGGAACAGGATCGTCCCCGCGCCCGTGAAGTCGAACTGGCGCTCCTCGCCGGACTGCACGCCGAGCACGGCGTGGGCCATGGAGCCGAGGAAGCCCTGCATCCAGCCGGTGTCGTAGTGGTGCGACGGGGACGGGCAGTCGGCCCAGCCGAGCAGTGCCTCCGGGTCCACCCGCATGGGCGGCTCGGCGAAGATCACCGGGCCGTTGGAGGAGGCGAGGAACTTGCCGGTGCCGACGAGGGTGAGGAAGCCCGGCACGATCGACTGCTTGAGCTCGAGGCCGGTCTCGAACCCGAGCAGGTTCGCCGCCCGGATGGTGAGGTTGCCGGCGTCGAGGTCGTAGGAGTTGATGTCGTAGCCGCGGTCGCCGATGACCACCTTGCCCACGCCCTGGGCGACGACCCACTGCTGGGCGTAGAGCGGGCTGGAGAAGCGGGCGGCGACCATCGCCGAGAGGGAGGTCTGCGCCAGGCCCTCGAAGCTGGCCTGGCCGTAGTAGGCGATCATCGCGCCCTTGCGCAGGAACCACGGCTGGCGCAGCTCGATGCAGAACGCGTAGGGGTTGACGTTGTCGTCGCTCGGCAGCGTGGACGGGTTCAGGATCGTGGGTGCCATCGTCGGTCTCCTAGAGCTTCCGCGCGTTCGACATCAGAGCTTGCGCTCGCTCGCCTGGACGTAGACCGTGCCCTGCCCGGTCACCTTGAGCTGGATGGCCTCGCCGGACCCCTTGCCGACGGCGTCGCGCCAGCCGACCTTCGCCGCGACCTCCACGCTGAGCTGGCCGAGCGCGGCGACGTAGGCCTGCGGGTCGACCGCGACCTGGCTCTGTGGCGTCACGGGCAGCGCGATCGTGCCACCGTGGCTGAGGATCGCCACCGACCCCGAGCCCGACAGCTGCGTGGTGAACAGGCCCTGGCCCGTCACCGCGCCGCTGATGGCCTGCCGGATGCCGCCGGAGCCGAGGAAGACCGTCGACGTCTGCAGCGAGGAGTCGTGCGCGAGGAGGCGCTCGGCCTCGACCTGCAGCTGCTGGCCGGGGGCCACGTCGAGCAGCGTGATGTGCGCTCCACGGAAGCCGTAGTGCACCTCGCCCTGCCCGTGCGCCTCCATCATCGACACGTGCTCGCCCGCGGCGCGCTGCATCAGGCCGCCGGCGAGCCCGCCGAAGCCGCCCATGCCGCCGCCCATACCGCCGGGCACGCCGTGCGGCGTGAAGCCGATCTGCCCGGAGTAGGCGAGCATCGAGCCGCGACGCGCCACGACGGGCGCGCCGAGCTGGACCTTGACGACCTTGCTGTTGACCTTCTCGAACCTGGACACGTCAACGCTCCGCGGGCTGGATGTAGACGACGCCGGAGCCGTCGAAGCGCAGGCTGTAGGCCTCGCCGCCGCCCTCGCCGATCAGGGACTTCCACGACACGTCGGTGACGAAGGTCTGGTTGAGCTGCCCGCGGTGCGCGATGAAGGCGTCGGGGTCCACGACGAGGGGGTACGCGGGAGAGACCTCGAGCGCGATCATCGGCCCGTCGGACAGCACGGCGAGCTCGCCGTGGCCGGACACCGTCGTCGTGAAGAGCCCTTGCCCGGACGCTGCGCCGCGCAGCCCGGCGAAGGCCACGTCGGTGCGCAGGTTGGGGCCGATGGCGAGCAGCGCGCTCGACTCGACCGAGAGCGTGTCCCCGGTGAGCTGGACGAGCTCGACCTCCATGCCTTCGCTCGCGAGGTAGACGACGCCGTGCCCGGCCATCTCCATCAGCTCGAGAGACTCGCCGGTCATCTTGCGCTTCAGCGCGGCCTTGAAGCCGCCGCCCCCGCCCATGCCGGCGTTCTTGAACTGCACGTTGCCCTCGTAGGCCACCATCGAGCCGGTGAGCGCGCGGACCGCGTCCCCGGCCAGATGGGCCTCGAGCACGCGTGCACCGTTCATCCGGAACTGCGCCACTCGTTTCCCTCCTCCGCCGCTGCCCTCGCGGGCGCGGTCTCGCAGTCTGCCCCAGCAGGACAGCAACGTCGAGGAGGCGGGCGGGGGCCGGGTGATACATCCGCCGGTCACGCCGAACGGGTGCCGCAGCCCGGAGGCTGCGGCACCCGCCAGCTGTCGCTGGTGCTCGATGGTGCTGGACGGGCGGGCTCAGACCGCCGCGAGGACGACCTTGTCGACGTACATCCCGAGGCCGTTGCCCGGGCCGAGGTCGGCGATGGACAGCGTGCTCAGCGCGCTCGTGGCGGTGAACGTGGTCGTGAGCGTCCGCCAGCTCGGAGCGGTCAGGCCGGCCCCGTCGGCCGAGACGTCCTTGACGCTGCCGCCGTTCCAGGAGACCCGCATGGTGTTGTCCACCGGGCTGACGCCCGGGCGGGGGGAGTAGGACAGGGTCAGCTCGTACGTCCGGCCCGCAGTGGTCGGGACGAGCTGTGTGACGGTCGTGGAGATGTTGGCGTCCAGCTCGAGCAGCTGCCGGCCGTCGGCCGCGTCACCGCCGCCGGGGGCGTGGTCCTGGATCTCCATCGGGCGGCCGGACGGGGTGCTCCAGCCCGGGATCGAGTAGTAGCCGTAGGCGAGGCCGGTCGGGACGTCGGGGTTCTCGAAGCTGCCGTTGAGCACGAGGTTCGCCACCGGGATGCTCAGCCCGAACTGCGCCATCAGCGGCTTGACGGGCTGGAAGAAGGTCGTGCCACCGGTGGTGCAGTTGCCGTTGCCGCCGGAGGTCAGGCCGAGCGCGGCCGTCCCCGCGTAGAGCGCGCCGCCGCTGTCGCCCGGCTCGGCGCAGATGTTGGTGCGCACGAGCCCGGTGACCGTGCCCTGGGGGTAGTTCACCGTGGCGTTGAGGCCGGTGACCGAGCCGCAGTGCGTCCCGGTCGTGCTGCCACGCCGGCAGGCGGACTGGCCCACGGCGGCGTCCAGCACCCGGGTGATGGTCTGCGGGCCGGCCGCGCTGGGACGGGCAGGCGCCCCCGCGGCGTACGGGACGACGGCGTAGTCGCCGGGGCCGGGGAACACCGACGTGGCTGTCGTGCCGAGCAATGGCGTCCGCGAGGAGGAGGCGTACCAGGGCGTGCCGACCGGGCCGCAGTGCCCGGCCGTGAGGAAGGCGTCCGTGCCGTTGCTCTGCCGCACGTTGAACCCGAGCGAGCAGCGGCTGGTGTTCGAATAGATGGCGTCCCCGCCGCCGACGAAGGTGTCGTACGCCTCGGCGGCGTGCTCGACGCGGACGGCCTCGCCCTGCTCACGGGCCTCCTCGAGCAGGGCGTCGAGGGCCGGGCCCTTCGCGTCCGGCGTGACCGTGACGACGACCTGGTTCGTCGCGACGTCGGTGCTCCACGCGGTGCCCACCGCCTGGCCGCTCTCGTTGAGCGACTCTGTCACCTCCTCCAGGTCACCCGAACTCAGCTTCACGAGCTTCGCTTCAGCTCCCGTTGCCTCCACCTGGGCGCCCGCCGCGGAGTCGAGGACCGTCACGACGAGTGCGCCCTTCTCGTCGACGTACGACCCGGCCGAGCGTTCGCCGAGGCGGTCGGCGAGCTGCTCGCCGAAGAGGGCCTTGTCGGCACCGGCGGGCACCTTGCCCAGGCCGGGGAACGGGTTGACGGCGGCGGTGGGGGCCGCGAAGGCGGCGGTGGCTCCGCCACCGAGGACGGTGACGGTGGAGGCGGCGACGGCGGCGACGAGGGCGATCGTGCGGTTCATGGGCTCTGCTCGCTTCCGGGTGGTCGGCTGCGGCCTGTCCGCGGCCTGACACCGAGAACTCTGCGCGAACCGGATGACGGGCACCGTTCCGCGCGTGACGCTGGCCGCGTTCGCTTCCTGACGCAGCCCCCGTCGCAGGGATCGGGGTCAGCGCGGGAGCCGCCGGACCAGCCGGGCCCACTCCCCGACCACCGTGTGGGCGTCCTCCATGCCGCGGATGCCCGCAGCGATGCGGTCGACCGGCCCGTGCAGCTCATCGCTCAGCGTCCGGGCCCTTCCCAGCACGAGCCGGGTGGACGCGGCCTCTCCGGCGAGCTCCGCGAGCGCGTCCGCGAGGCCGAGCACCGTCGAGAAGAAGCCGGTCCCCTCGTCGTCGCGCTGGTCGGCGGCCGCGCGCACCGTCGACAGCACGCCGGGTGCGAGCTCGACCGATCGAGCGGCGAGGCCGCTGCCCAACGCGAAGACCCGCTCCGCCGGCTGCACCAGCTCGCGGGCCAGGCGTCGGGCCTCGGCCTCGCGCTCCGTGGCCGTCGTGGCCGTGGTCAGGCGTGGTGCGGACCGATCGACGACCGACGCGACCTGGGCTGCCGCGGCGGCAAGCTCGGCGAGGGCCGAGGCCCAGCCGCTCGCCGTGGCGTGCCAGCGGGCCAGCCGCTCGTGCCGCCGGTCGTCGGCCGGCCGGGGGAGCCGGCGTACGTGTCCGCGCGGCTCCTGCGCCCGCGCAGCGGCGAGGGCCGCCAGCCGCGCGGCGATGCGCGCCACCCCTTTGCGATATGCCGACGAGTGCTCGTCCTCGAGACGGAGCCCGCGCCAGTCCTCCCACTGCACCCCGGCGACCAGCGCGACGGCCTCGTCCGCGGAGTCCTCGGACAGGCCCGGGACATCGATGTAGTACACCGGAAGTAGTAGTTCGCGCAGCCCCAGGCTCTCGGCGTGGCCCGCGAAGCCGAGCAGCTCCCGCCGGCACTCCGGGCTCCGGAAGTACCTCGGGGTGACGAGCGGGACGAAGAACGTCGTGGCGCGCAGGGCGGCGTCGATGCGGGCGCGCCACTGGGAGCCCCAGGACAGCGCGTCCCGGTCGAGGAAGAGGACGAGGTCGCTGCCGGTGGTCGCCGCGAACTCGGCCCGGACGCGCCCGGCGAGCCGGGTCAGGCGCCCGTCCTCGCCGTCGTCGTCGGCGTGCGCGTAGCTCCAGAAGCCCGCAGGCTCCTCGTCCGGCCCGGTGTCCTTCACCCGATCCTCCCCGTCCCGGCGCAACGTAGGGCACCGGGCGGGGTCGGTTCAACGCTCGGGCCTACCTGCGGGCGGCCACTGTCGACGGGGGCAGCGGCTCGTCCGGGCACCCGGCGAGCACGCGCCCGATCGCGGCCTTCTCGGCGGCGGTGACCCACAGCCGGTACTTCGCCTTCACGGCCACCTGGCGGGCGACGTACGCGCACCGGGCCGGCCGGGCCGGCGGCAGCCAGGTCGCGGCGTCCCCGTCGCGCTTGGCCGAGTTGAGCCGGCCGTCCACGGCGAGCAGCTCCAGGGGGTCGTTCGCGAACTCCTCGCGGAGCGCCTCGTCCCACTGCTGGGCGCCCTTCTGCCAGGCGTCCGAGAGCGCGACCACGTGGTCGATCTGGACGGCCTGGCTGGTGCCCATGCCACGGACGAACTCGATGGTGGCGCCGGAGTAGGGGTCGACGAGCGTGCCCGTGGCGACGACGCAGCCCCGGGTGCCCGGCTTCGTCGCCACCTCGGCGAGGTCGCGGCGGAGCACGTCGTTGCGGGTGTCGCAGCCGTTGCGGTCGACGTCGGCCCAGGCCGGGCCGAACTCCTCGCGGTCGTAGCCGGCCCGGGGAGCTCGGCCCTTCACGACCAGGGCGTCGAGCGCCGCGAGCGCGTTCCCGCCGGGCCCGCTCCCGCCGGACGTGGGCGCGGCCGGCGCGGGCGCCGCCGGAGCGGGTGCCGTGTAGTCGGGCAGGGAGCAGCCCGTCAGCGCGAGGGCGAGCAGCGCGACGCGGGTAGATCGGCCGAGCAGGACCGCTCCTCCTCCTGTCGTGGCGCGGCTCGTCCCGCCGGTACGCCGTCCTGCGGCCCCTATCGGCCGTTCTCGTCGCGGTCCGAGTGGACGGGCCTACTGCAGGTAGCCCTCGACCTCGCCGACGGGCCGGACCGCCGCGCCGTCCGCGTCCTGGCCGGCGTCCCGGCGCGCCCGGCGCTGGCGCAGCAGGTCCCAGCACTGGTCCAGCGCCTCCTCCAGCCGCTGGAGCCGCGCGCGCTCGTCGTCCGCGCTGATCGTGCCGTCCTCGACCTGGGCGCGCAGCGTGTGCTCCTGCTCCACGAGCTGGTGCACCTGCTGCAGGATCGACTGCTCGTCCACGAGATCTTCCTCTCCGGCTGCGGGCCTGTCGTCCGGACCGTATGGCATGAGAGCTTTGCGGTCGAGGAACCCGCTCCGTCCGAAGGGATGTCATGCGTCTCGCCGTCTCGAACTCGCCCGAGCACAAGCGCTACGAGGGCCGCGTCGAGGACGCGTCCGGCCCGCTCGCGGCCGTCGCCGAGTACCTCCTCACCGACGGCCTCGTCGTCTTCACCCACACCGAGGTCTTCCACGGATACGAGGGGCAGGGTGTGGCCTCGCGCCTGGTCCACGACGCGCTCGACGACGTGCGCCGCGACGGGCGAAGGGTGCTTCCGCTGTGCCCGTTCGTCAAGAGCTACATCGCCAAGCATCAGGAGTACGCCGACCTCGTCTACAGCTCGCGCACCCGCATCGGGAGCGCCGACTGACGGGCGCGGCCACCCGCTGCGGCCCGGGTCCCTCGCGGGGACCGGGTCACTCGCCACCCGGGCCATCGTCACGACCGGGCCATCGTCACGACCGGCCCATCGTCACGACCGGCCCATCGTCACGACCGGGGGGTCACGGCCTGCGACCGCGCACACACGGGTCCCGTCGCCATCGGGCAGATCGGCCGCCCGGCCCTTGACTGCGGTCCGCGCGCTCCCACAATGAACCCATGCAGCGCCTGCGGTTCGACGTCTACGGGCGGCTGCGGCTGGAGGTCGTCCGCGACGGCGGGCAGTGGCGGGTCTACCGGCTCGGTGACGGGGTGCGCCGCCCGGACCCCGACGTCGTCATCCCGCCCGAGGTGACGGCGGACAGGGTGGCCGACGTCCTCGAGGTCGAGTTCCACGAGCTGGGCGAGCCGGGGCGCGAGGTGCGCCGCATCTGAGCCGCTGCCGGCCGCCCCGCCCTAGGTTGTCCGGTGGTCAGCTGTGCGACGGGCTCGGGGTGAGCTCCGGAAGGGTGAAGCCGACTTCGTCGGAGTAGCACCAGAGCCAGTCCTCGCCCGGCTCGAACGACTGCACCACCGGGTGCGAGCTGCTGCGGCTGTGCGCGGTGGCGTGCTTGGAGGGGGAGGAGTCGCAGCACCCGACGTGCCCGCACGACCGGCAGAGCCGCAGGTGGACCCACCAGCCGTCCTGCTTCAGGCAGTCCTCGCACCCGTCGGCACTGGGCGCGACGGACGCGTCGATGGTGTCGAGGTGGCTGCAGTTCGACGGGTCGGCCATGGTGCTCTCCTTGTCGGACGGGGCTCTCGGCCGCGGAGCGGGGCCGGGAGGGGCGGGCGGGTCGAGGGATTCAGGAAAGCCGCTGGGCCACGGGGAGCGTGACCCGGAACGTCGTGCCGCTGTCCCCGGTCGTGAAGCCGATGGAGCCGTTGTGCCGGCGCTCCACGATGCGCCGCGCGTTGTCCAGGCCGAGCCCGCTGCCCTGCCCCTGCGGCTTGGTGGTGAAGAAGGCATCGAAGACCCGCGGCTGCACCTGCTCCGGGATCCCCGGCCCCGTGTCGGCGACGTCGACGTGCACGACGTCCCCGTCGAGCTCGGTGTGCAACGTCAGGGTCCCGTGGCCGTTCATCGCCTGCGCCGCGTTGTCGATGAGGTTCGTCCACACCTGGTTGAGCTCGGCGCCGTAGGCCGGGATGTGCGGCAGGCCATCGGCGTAGTCGCGCAGCACCTCCACGGCGCGCAGCTTGTGGCCGAGCATGATGACCGTGCTCTCCAGGCCGGCGTGCACGTCGACGTCCTGGACGGCCGAGCTGTCCATGTACGAATACTGCTTCACTGCTGCGACGAGCTCGGAGATCGCGCTGGTCGAGCGGCCGATCTCGTCCATGAGCGCCTCGGTCTCGAGGGCGTCCGCCACCCAGCGCAGGCACTTCTGCGCGAGCTTGCCGGTCATGCCGTCCAGCGCGTCCTCGAGCCACTCGGTGCCCAGGCCGGCGCCGACGAAGACGGCGGCCAGGTCGTAGGCCCCGTCGACACCGGCGTCCTCGATGCGCTCGCCGAGCTCGTCCTCGAGGTCGGCGCGCTGCAGCGGGCTCAGCGGGGGCGCCTCCTTTGCCAGGCGCACCGCCGACTCCTGGGCGGCGAACACTCGCTGCAGGGCGCCGGGGTCGACCTGCGGCCCGGCGAGGATCGCCAGCCCCCGGCGCAGGCCGTCGACGCGCTCGCGCAGCTGCGCGGTGGCCCGGCCGGCGGCGGCCGCGGGGTTGTTGAGCTCGTGCGCAAGGCTCGCCGACAGCGTGCCGAGCTTGGCCAGGTGCTCGCGCTGGCGTACGACCGACTCGCTGTTGCGGACGCCGACGTAGAGCCCCTCGAGCAGGTGCACGGCCATCGGCATGTGCACGTGCATGAACTCGGAGAACAGCGAGGCGTCCAGCTGATAGAAGCTGCTCGCCTCCACCGTCACGAGGGAGTTGAAGTAGGCCTCCTCCGCCCCGGGGATGAACGACTTCATCGCTCCCGCGTAGGTCCCGACGTGGTCCGTCTCGTTGATGAGGACGTCCTCGCCGTTGACCGTGCGCAGCAGGCGGATGCGCCCCTCGAGCATGGAGTAGAAGCAGCTCGCCGGCTCGCCCTCGCGGTAGACCACGGAGCCCGCTTCGTATGTCCGGCGCTCCCCGCGCTCGGAGAGCCACTCCAGCTTGGACTCGGGCAGCGCCTCGAACAGGAAGAGCTTGCGCAGCTCGTCCGGGCTGACGCGGGCGGTGCTGGTGCTCAGGTCGGTCACAGCCCCTCCAGGTAGCGGTGCACGAGGCTGACGGCGAGGGCGCCCTCGCCGACGGCGGAGGCCACGCGCTTGATCGAGGTCGCGCGGACGTCGCCGGCGGCGAAGACCCCCGGGACGCTCGTCTCCAGCAGGTAGGGGTCGCGGTCGAGCGGCCAGCCCGCGGGCGGCCGCCGCTGGGCGTCGAGCAGGTCCGGGCCGGTGACCAGGAAGCCCTTCTCGTCGCGTACGACCCCCTCGCCGAGCCAGGACGTGCGCGGCTTCGCGCCGATGAAGATGAAGAGCCACTCGGCGTCGACGGTCTCCACGGTGTCGTTGCGGTTGTCGCGCAGCCGCAGCCGCTCGAGGTGCTCGCCGCCCTCGGCCGCCTCGATCTCCGTGCACGTGCGGACCACGATGTTGTCGGACGCCTCGATGCGGGCCACGAGGTATTCGCTCATGCTGCGGCGCAGGTCCGCACCGCGCGCCACGATCACGACACGTGAAGCGTATTTTGCGAAGAACAGTGCGGCCTGCCCGGCGGAGTTGGCGGCTCCGACGATGTAGACGTCCTGCCCCTCGCAGTTGTGCGCCTCGTGGGCGGCCGCTCCCTGATAGACGCCGCGCCCGGTGAACTCGGCGACGCCGGGCGCCGGGAGCGTCGTGTAGGAGACGCCCGTCGCGAGCACGACCGCATGGCACGCGACCTCCGAGCCGTCGGCGAAGTGCGCCTTGCGCCCCTCGCCGGAGGACTCCAGCGACGTCACCTCCACCGTCGTCACGATCTCCACGCCGAAGCGGAGCGCCTGGTCGCGCGCCCGCTGGGCGAGGTCGGCCCCGGAGACGCCGCGGGGGAAGCCGAGGTAGTTCTCGATGCGGCTGCTCTGGCCCGCCTGGCCGCCGGTCGCGGCGCGCTCCACGAGCAGGGTGCGCAGCCCCTCGCTGGCCGCGTAGACCGCGGACCCGAGCCCCGCCGGGCCGCCGCCGACGACGACCACGTCGTAGAACGGGCTGCCGGCTGCCGTCGACAGCCCGACCCGCTCGGCGAGGTCGCGCGGCGTGCACCGCGCCAGCACGGTCCCGTCGGGCATGAAGGCGACGGGCAGCTCGTCCGGCGTGTCGTCCAGCCGGGCGACCGCGAGCAGCCGACGGGCCTCCTCGCCGCGAACGTCGAGGTGGCGGTAGGGAATGCCGTTGCGGGCGAGGAACTCCTTGGCCAGCTGGGTCTGCGCGCTCCACTGGTGCCCGACGAGGGTGAGCCCCTCGGTCGGCGCCTTCGACGTCGCCGCCCATTCCTTGAGCAGCTCGTCGAGCGGGGGGTAGAGCCGCTCCTCCGGCGGGTCCCACGGTTTGAGCAGGTAGCGGTCCAGGTCGACCTCGTTGATGGCCCGGATCGCGGCGTCGGTGTCCGCGTAGGCCGTCAGCAGCACGCGCTTGGCGTCGGGCACCAGGTCCATGGCCTGCTCGAGGAACTCGATGCCGGTCATCGCGGGCATGCGGTGGTCGGCGAGCAGCAGCGCGACGCGGTCGCCGCGCACGGTCAGCTCGCGCAGCGCGTCCAGGCCCTCCGGCCCGGACTCGGCCCGCACCACCCGGTGGGTGTCGCCGTAGCGCCGGCGCAGGTCGCGGGCGATCGCTCGCGCCACCCCGGGGTCGTCCTCGACGCTGAGGAGCACCGGCCGCTCGTGAGACTCGCGTCCGGTCTCAGGAGCCGTCAGCGTCATGGGTCCCGCCTTCCTCGCCTTGCCGCCCCTTGATCAGGGCGGGGGTAGTCCATCAGCGCGGCGGCGCGCTGTCCAGCGACCCCCGGCCGGTACGCCGAGAGCGTGACCGGGAGCGGCCCGCGCACTAGCGTTCGCCCATGGCCTCCCTCGACGACGCCGCGGCCCTCGCCTCCGCCCTGCCCGAGGTGGCCGAGGGGACGCGCTACGGCCACCGCACGTGGGTCGTCGGGAAGAAGGCCTTCGCCTGGGAGCGCCCGTTCAGCAAGGCCGACCTCAAGCGCTACGGCGACGAAGTCCCGCCGACCGGGCCCATCCTCGCGGTCGCCGTCGCCGACCTCGGCGAGAAGGAGGCCGTGCTCGCGGCGGGCGATGACGCGTTCTTCACCATCCCGCACTTCGACGGGTACGCGGCCGTGCTCGTCCAGCTCGACCGGGTGTCGCGGGAGGCGCTGCAGGCCGCGCTCGAGGACGGATGGGCCGCGTGCGCGCCCACTGCGCTCGTCGCGGCCTACCAGGCGCGCTGAGCGGGCGGGTCAGCCGGCGGTCGGGAACCTCAGCGTCGTGAAGCCCTTCATGCTCAGGTAGGTGTCGCGCTCGCTGCGCACGAGCGTGAACAGCACGTCCTCGCAGCCCGGGCATCGACCGACGAGCCCGGGCGCCTGGGTGAAGAGGCGGACGCCGCCGAGCGGGCCGGCGTCGCCGCAGGAGGCGCACGTGCCGACCGCGGCGGTGAGGTCGACGGTGAAGAGCTCGCGCAGCGGGCCGGCGGCCGCGTTCCCGTCGAGGAAGGCCGGCTCGGGCACGGTGGCGGTGCCGTCGGGCGCGCTGCCGTCGGGTGCGGGCAGGCTCGTGGAGAAGGAATCGGTCATGACGTGCTCCCGGTCGGTCCGAACCGCTCGGTCCGGACGTCGGTGGCGCTGTGGCCGGCGGCCACGAGCAGGTCTGCGGCGGTCTCGACGAAGCCCGTGGGCCCGCACACGTAGACGTCCGGGGACCGGTCGGCCGGCCATGCCGCCTCTGCGAGCAGGCGCGCGTCGACGCGGCCGGCGGGGCGCGGCCAGCCGGGCGGCACCGCGCGGGTGTAGGCGTACGTCACCTCGAGCCCGCTGCCGGGGGCGGCCAGCCGCTCCAGCTCGGCGGCGAAGATCGCCGCCCCGGGACGGCGTACCGAGTAGAGCAGGCGGGCCGGGGCGGTGCTCCCCGCGGCGGCCCGGGCGCGCAGCATCGACATCAGCGGCGCGATGCCCGACCCGCCCGCGACCAGCTGCAGCGGCCGAATGCTGTCGGGGGACCACACGAACCATCCTCCGAGCGGCCCGCGCACCTCGACGGCGTCCCCGGGCGCGGCGTCCCGCACGAGGTAGGGCGAGACCTCGCCGCCGCGTACCTCATCGACCGTGATCTCGAGCTCGCCCTCGGCCGGCGCGGAGGAGATCGAGTAGGACCTCGTCGCGGTGTAGCCGTCGGCGGCGGTGAGCCGGACGTCGACGTGCTGGCCCGGCAAGTGGCCCGCCCAGCCCTCGACGCGGAGCGTCAGCGTGCGGGCCGACTGCGTCTCCGCGTGAACGGCGGACACCTCGGCCGGCTGCCACCGCACCGGCGTCAGTCGCCTGCGTAGCGCTGCTCGCGCCACGGGTCCCCGTAGATGTGGTAGCCGGCCGTCTCCCAGAAGCCCGGCTCGTCCTCAGGCGTGAGGATCAGGCCCTGCACCCACTTCGCGCTCTTCCAGAGGTAGAGGTGCGGGACGAGCAGCCGCGCGGGGCCGCCGTGCTCCGGCGCGAGGTCCTCGCCGTCGTACTCGAACGCGATCCACGCCTGCCCGTCGAGCAGGTCCTCCAGCGGGAGGTTGGTCGTGTAGCCGCCGTAGGACCGGACGTGGGCGTACTCCGCCGCGGTCTCGACGTCCTCGAGAAGGGTGTCGAGCGAGACCCCGCGCCAGCTCGTGCCGAGCTTGGACCACCGGGTCACGCAGTGCAGGTCGACGGTCAGGTCCTCGGCGGGGAGCTGGCGGAAGGCCTTCCAGTCCCAGCTGTGCCGCTCCCCGGCCTCCGTGACGATCGTGAAGGCCCATGTGTCCAACGGCACCCGCGGGGTGGGCCCGGCCGACAGCACCGGGAAGTCGGAGGTGAGGTACTGCCCCGGGGGCAGGTCGGGCTCGTCCGAGCGCGGCCGCCCGGAGAACCCGCGCGAGATGAGCGCCACGTCCCCTCCATCCGTACGCCACGGTCGGGCGTGGCCCTCATGATCCCGCAGCGGCTGCCCGCCGAGAAGGGGCCTCCCGGATCAGCGGTCGCCGGCGCCCGCGTTCTTCGCCAGCGCCTTCGACAGCCCGTCCATCGTCACCGACTGCAGGATGACCTGGCCGTTGCCCTCGACCGTGGCGAGCGACATGCCCTCCCCGCCGAACATCGCGTTCATCATCCCCTGCTTGTTGAGCGCCCCGAGGCGCTGCACGCCATAGCGGATGTTGGAGTCCCAGGCGACGATGCAGCCGGTGTCCACGCGAATACGGCCGCCGTAGTCGGCGGGGTTGATGTCGATGAAGTCCCCGGCGCCGGCGATCAGGAGGGTGCCGACCCCGGTGAACTTCTCGAGGATGAAGCCCTCGCCCCCGGACATGCCCTGCCGCAGCCCGGAGAAGGCGATGTCGAAGTCGACCCCCGCCTCCGCCGCGACGAAGGCGTCCTTCTCCGCGAACCACGTCGTGCGCCCGTCGAGCTCGATCGCGCGCATCTCGCCCGGGATGACGCCGGCCAGCCCGAGAAGGCCGTCGCCGCCCTGGGTGTGGAAGTGGGTGAAGGCGAACGACTCGCCCGCCAGCATCCGCTTGCCCGCCTGGGCCGCGGTGCGCAGCATGCCGCCGAGCCCGCCCGCGGCCCCTCCGGTCCCTCCGGCGCCTGCGCCCCCGGGCGCTGCGCCGCCCAGTCCGCCGAGCATCCCGCCGAGCCCTCCGCCACCGCCCCCGGCGGCCCCACCGCGCCCGCCGAGCAGCCCGCCCAGGCCACCGCCCGTCCCGCCGCCCATGCCCCCGCCCTGCGGCCCCGGCTGGCCCGCCGGGGCCGGCTGGGGCTGGCCGGCAGGGGCGCTGGGAGCCGAGAGCTTGGTCTCCATGACGACGTCGTCGGAGGCGAACAGGAACTTGCCGGCCTCGCTGTAGACCACCTGCCCGGGGCGCAGGTTGAGCACGGCGATCTTCGTCGTCGTGCCCACCAGAGTCACGTCGAGCGTCACGGTGTCGTCCCCTTCCTGGCCGCGCAGCGCGCGCGGCGGCTCCTGCCCGGCAGTCTCCCAGGCAGGCGTGCCGGGGGAGCTGCGCGGCGTACGCGCTGCCCGACGCGCAACGCCGCCGCCGGGGTTCCCGCGGGCGGAGCGGTCAGGGGCAGATCGTGACGAACTCCGGCAGCAGGTCGGGCAGGACCGGCGCCAGCTCGGCGATCTGCAGCACGGCCCACGGGCTGATCAGCCACGGCGTGGTGGCGGCGACCCGGACCAGGTCGTCCCACTGCGCCCACTGCCACTCGGCGACCTCGTCCGGGTCCGGCGTCGGGTCCCGGTCCACGCGGGCGAGGTAGACGGGGCACACCTCGTTCTCGACCACGCCGGACGCGTCGACGGCCCGGTAGGC
Source organism: Motilibacter deserti (assembly GCF_011250635.1). Taxonomy (GTDB): domain Bacteria; phylum Actinomycetota; class Actinomycetes; order Motilibacterales; family Motilibacteraceae; genus Motilibacter_A; species Motilibacter_A deserti. The sequence continues at coordinate 886,195 of NZ_JAANNP010000001.1, read as the reverse complement.
GAACTCGGGCAGCGCCATGGTGATCGCGTTCGCGGTCAGGCCGAGCTCCTGGTCGAGCCGGCGCACGACGGCCTCCTGGGAGTCCTCACCGGGCGCCGGGTGCCCGCAGACGCTGCCGGTCCACACCCCGGGCCAGGTCCGCTTGCCGAGGGCGCGCCGGGTGAAGAGGACGCGGCCGTCGGCGTCGAACGCGTAGCAGGAGAACGCCAGGTGCAGCGGCGTCTCACCGGTGTGGACCTCGCTCTTGAGGGCCTCGCCGGCCGGACGACCCGACGAGTCGAGGAGGACGACGCGCTCGAGGGCGGGGGAGGACATGCACGGCTCCGGGGGACGGTGGCGGGCTCCACTGCCCGCCGCGGCGTGCCATCGTCGCTCACGGCGGCGCGCAGGGGAAGCCGGAGCCCCGAACGCGTCGTCACGGCGTCACCCGGCGGCACTGCGTGGCACGGTCGCGGGCGGGCCGTCGAGCCGGCCCGTCGGGCACCGCAAGCTTGGGCCCTTGCTCTTCGGTGAATGCGGCTTCGCCAATTGATCTTCACGATTGCGTCGAAGGAGCCAGGGGAATCGCCTGTGACGAGGGCCTGCACGCGGGGGCCCGGCACCACAGCGACGACTGTGCCGGGAAGCCGGTCTACGGAGGGGGACTCCATGTCCGACAAAGAGCCTATTGGGAATTCCGGCGACGCGCATGACCGTCGGACGCAGGACGGCCCGACGCAGGACGGCCCGACACGCGAAGCTGCCACGCAGGGTGACGGTGCGGGCAGCCCGGTGTGGCCGGACCAGCCGCACGGGCGTCCGGACTACCTGGAGCACACGACGTGGGCGGCCGCCGGTGCCGAGGGGGCGGACGGAAGCGACGGCGGCCGGCCCGCCGGCCGGGGCAAGCGGGCCGCCTTGATCGGTGGCACCGTCGCCGCGGTCCTCGCGGCGTCGGGCGCGGCCGTCGCCTACGGCGCGTTGTCCGGCGGCGGGGCGCAGCCGGAGGACGTGCTCCCGGGGTCCGCGCTGGCGTTCGCCAAGGTGGACCTCGACCCGCCGGCGGGCCAGAAGGTCGCGGCGCTGCGGCTCTCGCGCAAGCTTCCGGGGCTGTCCGAAGGGGCGGAGTCGGGAAGCCTCAAGGACACGCTCGTGCGCCCGCTGCTCGAGGAGGCCGGCGACGGCTGGTCCTACGACGAGGACGTCCGCCCGTGGCTCGGGGACCGGGCGGCGGTCGCGTTGTACGCCGGGGACGGGGGCGGGGCCGGGGCGGCGCCCGAGCCGCTGGCGACCGGCGGGCCGTACACCCCCGTCCCGGACGGCGAGATCCCACCAGGAGCCGCGGAGGAGGCGTCCGGCATCCCGGGGATGCCGTTCCGCTTCGCGGTGGCCCTCGCCTACACCGACGAGGACGCGGCGCGCGCCGCGCTGGACCGGGCCGAGCTGGACTCGGGTGACGGGTCGTTCGCCTACACCCTGCACGACGGCTTCGCGATCCTCTCCGACAGCCAGCAGACCGTGGACGACCTGATCGCGGAGGGGGAGGACTCCCCGCTGTCCGAGGACGACGCGCTGTCGGGTGACCTCGACGCCCTGGAGGGTGACCAGGTGGCCGTCGCGTGGGCCGACCTCGGCGGGCTGAACGAGACGTTCAGGTCCATGTTCGCGGGCGTGGAGGGCATGGACGGCGCAGCGGTCGGCAGCTTCACCCCGTTCGGCCTGGGCGGCCTCGGGGCGGACGCGTCGGGCCGCGTGGCGATGGGCCTGCACGTGGACGAGGACTATCTCGAGGTCCAGGCCAAGGGGCGTGAGCTGAGCGCCGACGCGTCCGGAGGTGCCTACGCCTCCACGCCGACCGGGCTGCTCGACGAGGCGACCAGCGGCTCGATCGCCGCGCTCGCCCTCACCGGCCTCGGCGACTACGCGGCGACCCTCTTCGAGGCGTACCCGGAGGAGGTCCGCGAGCAGGCCGCCCAGATCGGCATCGAGGACGGCGACGACCTGCGCGCCCTGCTCGGCACGGACACGGCGGTCGCGCTCGGGGACGACCCGGCGAGCCCGGTCGAGGGGCTCGGGCTCACGGTCCGGACGCGGTCCGAGGACCCGGCCCGCGGGGAGCAGGTGCTGCGCCGGCTGCTCGACGCCGCCCAGGCCGGTGCGGACGTCGAGGTGCAGCGCGAGGGGGACGGGCTGCGGCTCACGCTCGGCAAGGCCGGCGCCAGTGGCCAGGTCCGCGACTCCGACGCCTTCCGGCGGGCCGTCCCGGACGCCGAGGGGCAGGGCTTCGTCCTCTTCGTCGATCTCGCCAAGGCGTTCTCGGTGGCCGAGGCGCAGGGCGGGGACGCGGCCGAGCTCGAGGAGTGGAAGGCGCTGGAGGGCCTCGGTATCTCCGCCACGGGTGGCCCGGAGTCCAGCGCGCGCATTCGGCTCACCGTGAAATGAGCTTTCGTCGCGGGGCCGGGATGCGGTTGAGTGCGGCTGCTGTGTCCGAGGTCATCCCGCCGCCGAGTGGTGGCTGACCGCGCGGTAGTCCTAACGTACTTCCGACTCCTCGAGCTGCACCGCGACGACGCGAGCGGCCGGGAGGGCACAGCAGACGCCATCCCGGCCGCCTTCGGCCGCGAGCGGAGGAGACGGAACGATGTCGGCAGCCGAAGGCGTCGCGCGCCACGAGCACGAGGGGTCGGGCGGTGCCCCGGACCCCACCCGGTGGAGGGCGCTCGCGGTCATCGCGGTGGCTCAGCTGATGGTGGTGCTGGACGCGTCGATCGTGAACATCGCGATCCCGTCCGCCCGTGACGACCTGGGCATCAGCAACGCCAACGTCCAGTGGATCGTCACGGCCTACACGCTCGCCTTCGGCGGCCTGCTGCTGCTGGGCGGGCGCATCGCGGACTTCACGGGCCGCAAGCGCACCTTCCTCGTCGGCCTGCTGGGCTTCGCGTTCGCGTCCGGCCTCGGCGGCATCGCGCCCAACCAGGAGCTGCTCTTCGCGGCCCGTGCGCTGCAGGGCGCGTTCGGCGCGCTGCTCGCTCCTGCCGCGCTGTCGATCATCACCGTGACCTTCACCGAGCCGAAGGAGCGGGCGAAGGCGTTCGGCGTGTTCGGCGCGATCTCCGGCGGTGGTGCGGCGATCGGCCTGATCCTCGGCGGCGTGCTCACCGAGTACGCCTCCTGGCGCTGGTGCCTCGGCGTGAACGTGCCGATCGCCGTGCTGACCGCGCTCGCCGCGATCCCGGTCGTGCACGAGAGCCGTGCCCCCGGCGACCGGAGCTACGACATCCCCGGCACCGTCCTCGCCACGCTGGGCCTGGTCACGCTGGTCTACGGCTTCACCGAGGCGGCCAAGGAGGACGTCGGCTGGACCGCGGGCTCGACCATCACGTTCCTCGTGGTCGCCGTCGTGCTGCTCGCCGCGTTCGTGGCCTACGAGGCGCGCGCGAAGAACCCGCTGCTGCCGCTGCGCATCGTGCTGGACCGCAACCGCGGTGGTGCATACCTGATCTTCTTGTTCGTCGGCGCGGGCCTGTTCGCGATGTTCCTCTTCCTGACGTTCTACCTGCAGCAGACGCTCGGCTACAGCCCGCTGAAGTCCGGCTTCGCGTTCCTGCCGTTCAGCCTCGGCATCATCGCCACGGCCGGCGTGGCGGCCCAGCTGCTGCCCCGGGTCGGCCCGCGCCCGCTGCTGCTGGTCGGGCTCGTCCTGGCGATCGCCGGCATGCTGTGGCTGACCCAGATCACGCAGGACACGTCGTACTGGACGCACGTCCTGCCCTCGGAGATCGTGATGAGCGTCGGCATGGCGCTGGTCTTCATCCCGGCCTCGAGCGTCGCGCTGGTCGGCGTGGGCGGCCACGACGCGGGCATCGCGTCGGCGGTGCTCAACACGTCCCAGCAGATCGGCGGGTCCTTGGGCACGGCGCTGCTCAACACGCTCTACGCCTCGGCGGTGACCGCCTACATCACCGACAACCTGACCAACCCGCAGGACGCGGCCCGAGTGCAGGCCGACGCGCTGGTCCGCGGCTACCACGTCGCGTTCTTCTGGGGCGGCATGCTGCTGCTGGCCGGGCTCGTCGCGGCCGCGCTGTTCGTCAACGCCAAGCGCGAGGACGTGCCCGCCGAGGGGGCCATGGCGGTCTGACCGGAGGCGCGTCGCCAGGCGGCGCCAGGCGCCGTCGGGACGGCGCCGGGCGCCGTATGGCGACCTCGGGACGGGGGCGCGAGCCGCGCCGCCGGGACGCGGCGCCGCCTGCTCACCCCACGAGCGTCTTGACCGACTGCACGAGCGTGGCGAGGCCCGCCTTGGCGTCGGTGAAGAACATCCCGGTGCGCGGGTCGGTGTAGAGCTCGTTCTCGATGTCGGCGTAGCCGTGCCCCATCGACCGCTTGATCACGATCACGCTGCGGGCCTGGTCGACGTCGAGGATCGGCATGCCGGAGATCGCGGTGCCGGCCCGGCGGGCGGCCGGGTTCGTGACGTCGTTCGCCCCGACGACCAGCGCGACGTCGGTCCGGGCGAACTCCGGGTTGACCTCGTCCATCTCCTTGAGCTGCGGATAGGGCACGTCGGCCTCGGCCAGCAGCACGTTCATGTGGCCGGGCATGCGGCCGGCGACGGGGTGGATGGCGTACGCGACGTCGGTCCCGCGCGCCTCGAGCAGCTCGGCCAGCTCGCTCACCTCGTGCTGGGCCTGGGCGGCGGCCAGCCCGTAGCCCGGCACGATCAGCACCTTCTCCGCGTACGCCAGCTGCATCGCGACGTCGTCGGCCGTCACCTCGCGCACCGGCAGCCCGCTCGAGCTCGCGACCACCTCGACGCTGCCGCCCCCGCCGAAGCCGCCCAGCACGATGTTGCGGATGGGGCGGTTCATCGCCTGCGCCATGAGGACGGTGAGGATCGCGCCCGATGCGCCGACCAGCGCCCCCGCGATGATGAGGACGGGGTTCTCGAGCACGAAGCCGGCCATGGCGACGACGGTGCCGGTGCAGGCGTTCAGCAGCGAGATGACGACCGGCATGTCGGCGCCGCCGATCGGCAGCACGAGCGTCACGCCGAGCACGAGGCCGACGGCGAGCAGCAGCAGGAGCAGCGGGACGTTGTCGTCGGCGACGACGACCACGCCGGCGGCGACGGCGACGAGCAGCAGCGCCGCGTTGAGCGCCCGGGCGCCGGGGAAGACCACCGGGCGGCCGGTGACGACGCCCTGCAGCTTGCCCGTCGCGACGAGGGAGCCGGCGAAGGTCAGCGCGCCGATGCCGACGTCCAGCGCGGTCGCGACCCCCGTGCGCGTCGGGACGCCGGGGCCGTCGGAGAGCCGGAGGAAGTCGTCCAGCGCGACGAGCGCTGCGGCGCCGCCGCCGACCGCGTTGAAGAGGCTGACGAGCTGCGGCATGGCCGTCATCTGCACGCGGCGGGCGGTCACCAACCCCGCCGCGCCGCCCACGAGGAGCGCGAGCACCAGAACGATGGTTCCAGTGTTCGTGATCGTGCCCTCGTGGGCCACGACGGCGAAGGTCGCGAGCACGGCGGCGGCCATGCCCGCGGCCGAGAGCAGGTTGCCCCGCCGGGCCGAGGTGGGCGAGCCCATGAGGTGCAGGCCCACGACGAAGCAGACCGCGGCGGCGAGGTAGACGAGCCGGACGCCCGCGTCGAAGTCGCTCACGGCCGCTGCTCCTTGACGGGGACGGGATCGCGCCGCCGGCGGAACATCCCGAGCATCCGGTCGGTCACGACGTAGCCGCCGGTCACGTTCATCGCGGCGAAGGCGACGGCGACGAAGGCGAGGACATAGGACAGCGCGTCGTCGGCGGTGGAGGCGATGAGGACCGCGCCGACGAGCACGACGCCGTGGATCGCGTTCGTCCCCGACATCAGCGGGGTGTGCAGCGTCGACGGCACCTTGCCGATGACCTCGAAGCCGACGAGCACGGCGAGCACGAAGACCGTGACGTCGGACAGCAGCTGCTCGCTCATCGTGCGGCTCCCTCGGTGCTCTGCCCGGCCAGCCGGGCGGCGGCCGCGGGATGGACGACCTCGCCGCCGTGGGTGACCACGACGCCAGCCTGCACCTCGTCCGTGAGGTCGACGGCCAGCGCGCCGTCGCGCAGCAGGTGGAGCAGGAGCGCGGTCACGTTGCGCGAGTACGCCGCCGAGGCCGACCCCGCCGTGCGCGAGGCCAGGTCGTCCGCTCCGATGACCGTGACCCCGTTGCCGGTGACCACGGTCTGCCCGGCGACCGAGCCCTCGACGTTCCCGCCGTGCGCGCTGGCCGCCATGTCGACGATCACGGACCCGGCGCGCATGCGCTCCACGGCCGTCCTGCGGACCAGCAGCGGCGGACGGCGGCCGGGGACCTGGGCGGTGGTGATGACGACGTCGTGGCGGGCGATGTGTCCGTCGAGCTCGGCCTGCTGCGCGGCGAGCTCGCTCTCGTCGAGCATCCGGGCGTACCCACCCTCGCCGCTGCCGGAGCGCACCGACTGCAGCTCCAGGAACTCGGCCCCGAGCGAGGCGACCTCCTGCCGAGTCTCCGGCCGGATGTCGTAGCCACGGACGACCGCGCCCAGCCGGCGAGCGGTCGCCATCGCCTGCAGCCCCGCGACGCCCGCGCCGAGCACCAGCGTCTCGGCCGGCTTCGCGGTCCCTGCCGCCGTGATGAGCAGCGGGAAGTACCTGCCGTAGGCGTGAGCGGCCTCGATGACCGCGCGGTAGCCGGCCACGCTCGCCTGCGAGGTGAGGGCGTCCATGGCCTGCGCGCGGCTGAGCGTGCGCGGCAGGCCGTCCAGGCTCACTGCCGTGATCCCACGCTGCGCGAGCTGGCGCACGAGGTCCGGAGAGGTCAGCGGCTGCAGCATCCCGACGAGCGCCTGCCCCGCGCGGAGCGCTGCCACGAGGGACGGCGCCGGGGGCGCGACGGCGAGCACGACGTCGGCCGCGGCGTACGCCTCGGGCGCAGCCAGGATCCTGGCTCCGGCTTCGCTGAAGGCCGCGTCGGATATCCAGGCCCCGGCCCCCGCGCCCGGCGGGACGATCACCTGAAGCCCTGATCCGGTGAGCCGGCGGACGCTCTCCGGGACCAGGGCCACCCGTCGTTCCCCGGGCGGCTCCTCGGCCACCGCCACCGTGAGCCCGCTCATGCGCGCGCTCCGCGCAGCGGGTCGCAGGCGCCCACACCTGGATGCAGCACCGCGTACCTCCCGTCCGCAGGCCCGGGACCTCGTCGTCCCATGACAGGGGTATAGGGCCGGAAGGGCCCTCCCGTCCAGAGCCCGAGGTCCGGCGGGCGGCTCAGTCGCCGCCACCGGTGACGTCCGGCGTCGCCGCGTCGGGACCCCGGTTAGCGTTCGGGAGTGCCGGCGCCCCGCTACCTGCCCTTCGACGCCGGGAGCGACCGTCACCGGGTGGGCACGCGCACGCTGGACCCCGCCGGCTGGATCGAGCTGGGGGACGACGCCGACGCCCAGCTCGCGGAGAAGCGCCGGGTCCTCTCCGGCTACGCCGCCAGCGTCGTGGGCGTGCTGGACGGGCCGCCCGGCCCCGGCGCGGCGGCGGTGCGCGAGGCGTCCGCCGAGCTGCTCGCGGTGCTGCAGGCCCACCTGCTCGAGCGGTTCCCCGAGCGCTACGCGCGCGGCGCCGACGGCCTGGTCGACCCGCGCACCGGAGAGGCGAACGTCGACCCCGCCCTGCGCGCCCGGCTGCACCCGGTCGACCTCGCCGGCCGGCTCGTGCCCGAGGACCTCTGCCTGCACCTGCACGACGCCGACGGCGTCCTCCGGCTCGTCGCCGCGAGCGTCGCGTTCCCGTCCCGGTGGCTGCTGGCCGACAAGCTGGGGCAGCCGGTCGACGCGATCCACGCACCCGTGCCCGGCTACGCGGCCCAGATCGGGACACCGGTCGACCTGGTCCTGCGCAAGCTGACGCCGGAGCGCGGGCTGTGGCGCCTCAACGGCAGCGTGCTGGACGACCCGGCGCTCTTCCAGCCGGTCGCCGTCCCGCGCGTCGCCCCGGCTGCAGTTCCGGAATCGGTCTTCCTGCGTGTCGAGCGGCAGACGCTGCGCCGGCTGCCCGCGACGGGAGCGGTCGTCTTCACGATCCGGACCTACGTCGACCCGCTCACCTCGATCGCCGACGACTCGGCGGCGTGCGCCGGGCTGGCGGCCTGGCTGCGCGGGATGCCGGCCGGGATGCGCGACTACAAGGGGCTCGGCGAGCTGGGCCCGGCGCTGCTGGAGTGGCTCGACGCACGTACGGGCCGGGCGACGTAGACACCGGCGACGACCTGCACGGCGAGCGCGACGAAGAGCACGACGAAGGGCCCGGTCCACCCGCCGGTGCCGTGCAGCCAGCCGATCAGCAGCGGGCCGGGCGCCGCGAGCAGATAGCCCGTGCTCTGCGCGAAGGCGGACAGCGACGCCGTCTCGGCCGGGCTCGCGGAGCGCAGCCCGATGAAGGTCAGCGCCAGCGGGAACGACCCCGCGCCGAGCCCGATGAGCAGCGCCCAGAGCCAGGCCCCGCCCAGCGGCGCGACGATCAGCCCGACGTAGCCGAGCAGGTAGGCCAGCGCGAGCGCGACGACCAGGCCGCGCTGGGACGGCATCCGCGCCGCGAGCGACGGCACCACCATCGACACCGGGACCGACAGCGCGGACGTGAACGCGAGCAGGTAGCCGGCCGTGGGCGCGGAGGCCCCGGCGTCGCGGAAGAACTGGGCCAGCCAGCCCATCGTGACGTACGCCAGCAGGGCCTGGGAGCCGAAGTAGACCGCGAGCGCCCGGCCGGCGGTCGTGCGCGAGGGGTGCAGCGGCCGGCTACCGCCCGCAGGGGCCGGGGCCGTCGCCTCGGTCGAGCGGCGGCGAAGGACGACTCCCGCCCACACGGCCGCCGCGGCCACCGCGGGCACGGCCCAGACGCCGAGGCCCACGCGCCAGCCCTCCGACGCATCCCCGTCCCCGGCGAGCTCCGCGATCGGCACCGTGCAGGCGGCGGCTGTCGTCGCGCCCACCGCGAGCGCCGTGGTGTAGACCGCGGTGAGCAGCCCGACCCGGCCGGGGAAGTGCAGCTTGACCAGCATCGGGAGCAGCACGTTGCCGACCCCGCCGCCGACCAGGGCGAGCATCGTGCAGGCGAGGACGGCGAGCGGGGCCGTCGACAGCGCGCGGAGCACGACGCCGGCGGCCATGAGCGCGAGCGCGACGGCGAGCGCCGCGTGCGGCCCGAGCCGGCGGGCCGCAGCCGGCGCCAGCGACCCGACGGCCGCGAAGCACAGCACGGGGATGCTCGTCAGCAGCCCGGCGACCGCGCCCGACATGCCGACGCCCGCGCGCAGCTCCTCCAGGACAGGGCCGACGCTCGTGACCGCGGTGCGCAGGTTGACTGCGGTCAGCACGACGGCGGCGAGGAGCAGCGCGCCGCCGGCCGCAGCGCGGGGGACCGCGTCGGCGGGCAGGGAGGCGGGACGGGTCGGCAGGGGCACGGGCGGATTCTCCCAGTGCTCCGGTGCGCGGCGGCCGGCTAGGCCCCGCGGGCGGCCACGACGGCGTACTCACAGCCGCCGGTCGTAGGCTGCCCACGACACGTAGCCGTGCCGAAACACCGGGGACCCGTGACCGCAACGCTCCCCGGCAACCCTTCCGCCATGCCAGGAGAGACGGTCCTGCAGGTCGAGCCGCCTTCGGAGGCAGCGCCCGGGCCCGAGCCCGCGGTGCAGCCGACCGAGCCTGCCGTCGCGCCGTTGGCCGGCTGGACCGTGGCCGTGACCGCGGCCCGCAGGGCGGACGAGCTCATCGCGCTGCTCGAGCGTCGGGGCGGCCGTGTCGTGCACGGCCCTGCGATCCGCATCGTGCCGCTGCCGGACGACACCGAGCTGCTGGCCGCCACGAAGGCCTGCCTGGCCGCGCCGGTGGACCTCGCGGTCGCCACCACGGGCATCGGCTTCCGCGGGTGGATCGAGGCCGCCGAGGGCTGGGGGCTCGGGGACGAGCTGCGCGAGCAGCTGTCGCACGCCCGGGTGCTGGCCCGTGGCCCCAAGGCCCGCGGCGCCGTCCGCGCGGCGGGCCTCGTGGACGCCTGGTCCCCGGCGTCGGAGTCGTCCTCCGAGGTCCTCGAGCACCTGCTGGAGGACGACCTCGAGGGCAAGCGCGTCGTCGTCCAGCTGCATGGCGAGCCGCTGCCGGACTTCATCGACGCGCTCGAGGGCGCGGGGGCCGACGTGGTGCAGGTCCCGGTCTACCGCTGGGTCAGCCCGGAGGACACCGCGCCGATGGAGCGGCTGCTGGACCAGGTGCTCGCCCGGCAGGTCGACGCGATCACGTTCACCAGCGCGCCCGCGGCCGTCAGCCTGCTCCGTCTCGCCGAGAGCCGGGGCGACGAGGACAAGCTGCTCGACGTCCTGCGCAAGGACGTGCTCGTCGCCTGCGTCGGGCCGGTGACCGCCGGGCCGCTGGAGCGCCGCGACGTGCCCACGGCGCAGCCGGCGCGGGCCCGGCTCGGCGCGCTGGCGCGTACCGTCGTCGACGAGCTCCCCGCCCGTGGCGCGCGCCTCGAGGCCGCCGGCCACGAGCTTGACGTACGCGGCCACGCCGTCGTCGTGGACGGCCGCGTCGTGCCGCTGCCGCCGGTCCCCATGGCGCTGCTGCGCGCCCTCGCCCGCTACCCGGGACGGGTCCTGTCGCGCGCCGACCTGCTGCGCGCCATCGCCCGCAGCACCGGCGGCCCCGCCGTCGGCATCGACGAGCACGCGGTCGAGTCGGCGGTGACCCGGCTGCGGTCGGCCCTCGGTGACCCGCGCTGCATCCAGACCGTCGTGAAGCGCGGCTACCGGCTGGCCTACGACCCGCCGCACCTGCGCGACGCGTGCGAGGACGAAGAGGAGCGCTGACCGCGCCGCTCGGAGCGGGTGCACGGCCCCGCGCCTGTTTCTGCCTGCGGCGGACCTTGTGTACGTCTGGGTGCGTGATGACGCCTCCTGGTGCACACAAGGTCGGCTACTGCGTGCGGGCGGCGACCCGCGGACTCCCTCATGCACGCCGAGGGCGCCGCCCACGCGAAGACGCCCGTGAGGCCGCAGCCCACGGGCGCTTCGCGACGAGGCCGCTTAGACCGCCGACAGCTTGCGCGCCGACGGCCGCAGATAGACGGCCCACGTCACCGCGAAGCACACGGCGTAGAACGCGATGAACGCGACGTAGGCCCGGTTTCCGGTGCCGGTGTCGAGGAACGACTGGCGGAACGCGAGGTTGACCAGCACCCCGCCGAAGGCCCCGATCGCGCCCGCGACGCCGATCAGCGCCGAGGACAGCTTGCGCGCCTCGTTGCCCGCCCGCTCGAGGTCGTCGCCGTGCATCACCTTGGCCGCGGCCTTCGCCCGGAAGATCGCCGGGATCATCTTGTAGGTCGACCCGTTGCCCACGCCGGAGAAGACGAAGAGCGCGATGAAGCCGGCGAGGAAGAGCGGGAGGGACTTCTGGGTGGACGCGAGGAGCACCACTCCCGCACTCGCGGCCATCGCCACGAAATTGAGGAACGTGACCTTGGCTCCTCCGATCCGGTCGGCGAGCAGTCCGCCGACCGGTCGGATCAGCGATCCCAGCAGCGGCCCGAGGAAGGTCAGGTACGCCGCCTTGATGGGAGTGTCGAAGTCGGCCTTGAACTGCACCTGGAGCACCTGGCCGAACGCGAAGCCGAACCCGATGAACGAGCCGAACGTGCCGATGTAGAGCAGCGACATGATCCACGTGTGCGGGTCGCGGCAGACCGCGCGCATCGCCCGCTTGTCGTTCTTCGCGTGGGCCAGGTTGTCCATCTTCCACCAGGCACCGAGCGCGGCGAGGACGATCAGCGGCACGTAGATCGCGAGCACCACCCTCGGGTGCTCCCTGCCCGCGGTGGCGAGCACGAGCAGCCCCACGAGCTGCACCGCGGCGACGCCCAGGTTGCCGCCGCCCGCGTTGAGCCCCAGCGCCCAGCCCTTGCGGCGCTCGGGATAGAAGGCGTTGATGTTGGCCATGGAGGAGGCGAAGTTGCCGCCTCCGACACCGGCGACCGCGGCGACGACGAGCAGCGTCCCGAGCGAGACACCGGGCTCCAGCACGACCGCGCCGAGCGCGACCGGCACGAGCAGGAGGGCCGCGCTGAAGACCGTCCAGTTGCGCCCGCCGAACTTCGCGACGGCGAACGTGTAGGGCAGCCGGAGAACGGCTCCCACCAGCGTGGGGACGCAGGTCAGCAGGAACTTGTCGGCGGCGTCGAAGCCGTAGCCCGGGCCGAGGAAGAGCACGAGGACCGACCACATGCTCCACACGGAGAAGCCGATGTGCTCGGACAGGATCGAGAAGACGAGGTTGCGACGGGCCACCCGCTCGCCGGTGCTCGCCCAGAACTGCGGGTCCTCCGGCCGCCAGTCTTTGATCCAGCGGCTCTGCGTGCGGCCAGGGCCTTCGTCATGAGTGGCAACCGGTGTTGCGGTGATCGACATGGAGCCCTCCGAGGCGTGCAGCGGTCCGTCGAGGGCGAACGTAGGAGTGCGGAATTTCCGAAGAGTTCGGCCGGCTTGTCGTCGGTGCTACATCCGCCTCACAACGGCCCGACGCACGCGAGGGGCCGAATCACGATGCCGGGCGATGGCGGGCCAGCGCCTCGGAACGTGGCCGTAACGCGGCGTCCATCGTGGGGCAACGGCACCCGTGCAGCCTCTGGACCCATGCGCGGGACCTCTCCCACCGCGACCCACTGCCCATACTGCGCGCTGCAATGCGGGATCACGCTTGCGGTCCAGGACGGGCGGGTGGAGCTCGCCGCCCAGCAGGACTGGCCCACGAACCGGGGCGGTCTCTGCCAGAAGGGCTGGACCGCCGCGGAGCTGTTGACGTCGCCCGAGCGGCTCACCACCCCGCTCGTGCGCGACAGCCGGGACGAGCCGTTGCGGCCCGCGACGTGGGACGAGGCGCTGGAGCGCGTGGCCGGTGCCATGGAGCGCAGCCGGGCGGCGTACGGCCCCGACAGCGTCGGATGCTTCAGCGGCGGCGGACTCACCAACGAGAAGGCCTACCAGGTCGGCAAGTTCGTCCGCGTGGCGCTCGGCTCCTCGGCGGTCGACTACAACGGCCGCTTCTGCATGTCCTCGGCCGCCGCCGCCGGTACGAAGGCCTTCGGCATCGACCGGGGGCTGCCGTTCCCGCTGTCCGACGTCGCCGGGGCGGACGTCGTCATGCTCGTGGGCAGCAACCCCGCAGACACGCTGCCTCCGGCCATGCGGTGGTTCGAGGCCGGGCGCGAGCGAGGCGCGCGGCACATCGTCATCGACCCCCGCGCCACCGCGACCGCCCGCGCCGCCCACCTGCACCTACAGCCCGTCCCCGGCAGCGACCTCGCCCTGGCCAACGGCCTGCTGCACCTCGCGATCCGCGAGGGCTACATCGACGAGGACTACATCGGCGAGCGCACGAACGGCTTCGACGTGGTGCGACGGGCGGTCCGGGCGTACTGGCCGGACCGGGTAGAGCGGATGACGGGCGTCGCGGTGCAGGACATGGTGGCCGCCGTCCGCATGCTGGGTGAGGCCCACTCGGCGATGATCCTCACCGCGCGCGGGGCCGAGCAGCACGCGCACGGCACGGACACCGCACTGGGATTCCTGAATCTCGCGCTGGCCCTCGGACTGCCCGGCCGGGCCTTCTCCGGCTGGGGGACCATCACCGGGCAGGGCAACGGGCAGGGCGGCCGCGAGCACGGGCAGAAGGCCGACCAGCTGCCTGGTGCGCGGCGCATCGACGACCCCGCCGCGCGAGCCCACGTCGCCGCGGTGTGGGGGGTCGAGGCGGACGAGCTACCCGGGCCCGGGCTGTCGGCGTACGAGATGCTCGACCGGCTCGGGACGCCCGGCGGCGTGCGCACCTTGCTGGTGCTGGCGTCGAACATCGCGGTCTCGGCCCCGAACCGCGACCGCATGGTCGACCGGCTGGGGGCGCTGGACTTCCTCGCGGTCTGCGACATGTTCCTGTCCGAGACCGCCGAGCGGGCGGACGTCGTCCTGCCCATCACGCAGTGGGCCGAGGAGGAGGGCACGCTCACGAACCTCGAAGGCCGCGTGCTGCTGCGCCGGAAGGCGGTCGAGCCTCCGCCGGGAGTGCGCTCCGACCTCGAGGTCCTGACGGAGCTGGCGGAGCGGCTCGGCCGGGGCAAGTACTTCTCCTCCGACCCCGCGGACGTCTTCGACGAGCTGCGCCGGGCCAGTGCGGGGGGAACGGCGGACTACGCGGGCATCAGCCGGCAGCGGGTCGCTTCCGAGCAGGGCGTCTTCTGGCCGTGCCCGGACGACGCGCACCCCGGCAGCCCGCGGCTCTTCGCCGAGCGGTTCCCGACGCCCGACGGGCGTGCGCGGTTCCACGCGGTCCACGCGCAGGAGCCAGCCGAGAGGCCGGACGCAGAGTTCCCGCTCGTCCTGACGACCGGGCGCGTGCTGCGGCAGTACCAGTCCGGCACGCAGACCCGGCGCGTCGCCGCCCTCGCCGCCGCAGAGCCGGAGGCCTTCGTCGAGGTGCACCCGTACGTCGCGGCGGAAGCGGGTGTGGACGAGGGGGACGTCGTGCGGCTGCGCTCGCGGCGGGGCGAGGCCGTGCTGCGGGCGCGCGTCACGGACTCGATCCGTCCCGACACCGTCTTCGTGCCCTTCCACTGGGGCGGGCGGGCAGCGGCGAACGCGCTGACCAACCCGGCCCTGGACCCCTACTCCCGCATGCCCGAGTTCAAGGCGTGCGCGGTGGCCCTCACCCGGCTCGACCCTCTGGAGACCCCATGAACGCGAGCACTCCACGCTTCCTGCAGGGCGCGTACGCCTTCGAGGGAGCCGGCCTGGACAAGCCGGTCGCCATCCCCGCCGCGCCGGCCTACGTGGTCCCCGCAGGTGTCACGGCGCAGCCGGTCTACTTCCGCGGCGGCAACGGCACCGACGAGATGGTGAGCATCGTCCTGCTGCGCGACGGCAGCCCGATGCGCTGGTTCCCGATCGGCGCGAAGGGCGCCACGCACGTCGCGCTGCGAGTGGTCGAGGACCTGCTGAGCGACACCCGGCTGGAGCTGCACGTCGCCGCGCCGGAGGGCGTGGCTGGCACCGTCGTCGTCGACCTCGGCCTCGTCGAGGTCTGACCGGAGGCACGCACATGACCATGACCCTGACCGCTCCGGAGCCCACTCGGCCCGACACGCGCTCCCGGCTCGTCGTCATCGGCAACGGCATGGCCGGCGCCCGCGCTGTCGAGGAGGTCCTCGCCCGCGGTGGCGGCGACCTCTTCGCTGTAGAGGTCTTCGGTGAAGAGCCGTACGGGAACTACAACCGCATCCTGCTCTCGGAGGTGCTGGCCGGCAACGCGGCGACCGAGGAGATCTACCTCAACCCGGTGGAGTGGTACGCCGAGCACGGCGTCACCTTCCACTGCGGGGTGCGCGTGGTGCGGGTCGACCGCTTCGCAAAGCTGGTCTACGGCAACGACGGCTCGATCGTCCGCTACGACAAGCTCGTCATCGCCACGGGTAGCCGCTCGTTCTTCCCGCCGCTCGAGGGGATGTGGCAGGACCTCAAGA
Source organism: Motilibacter deserti (assembly GCF_011250635.1). Lineage (GTDB taxonomy): Bacteria > Actinomycetota > Actinomycetes > Motilibacterales > Motilibacteraceae > Motilibacter_A > Motilibacter_A deserti. Next base: position 870,636 of record NZ_JAANNP010000001.1, on the reverse strand, counting down.
CCCTCACGCCGGGGGTGTTCGGCTTCCGCGGTCTCGACGACACGGCCGAGATGATGCGCCACGCGCCCGACCATGACGTCGCGGTAGTCATCGGCGGCGGGCTGCTCGGGCTCGAGGCCGCCCGCGGCCTGCAGAACTACGGCATGACGACGCACGTCGTGCACGCCGCACCGACCCTCATGAACCAGCAGCTCGACGCGCAGGCCGGCCGCATCCTGCAACGCTCGGTCGAGAAGCTCGGCATCACCGTGCACTGCAACGTCCGCACCACCGCGGTCCTGGGCGAGGAGAAGGTGACCGGGGTGCGGTTCGGCGACGGGTCGGCGCTCGACTGCGACATGGTCGTCATGACCGCCGGGATCCGTCCCAACGTCGAGCTGGCCCGCCGCGCGGGGCTCACGGTGGAGCGCGCCATCGTCGTCGACGACCAGCTGCGCTCGGTCGACGACGACGACGTCTACGTGGTGGGCGAGTGCGCGCAGCACCGCGGGCAGGTCTACGGCCTGGTCGCGCCGCTCTGGGAGCAGGCGGGCGTGCTCGCCGACCATCTGACCGGCGTGAACCCGCGCGCGTCCTACCACGGCTCGCGGGTCGCCACCAAGCTCAAGGTCGCCGGCGTGGACGTCGCCGCGATGGGGCTCAAGGAGCCCGAGCACGAGGACGACGAGTTCGTCCAGTTCTCCGAGCCGCGCCGCGGGGTGTACAAGACGGTCATCGTGCGTGGCGGCAAGCTCGTGGGCGCCACCCTGCTCGGGGACGTCAGCAAGGTCGCGTTCCTGACCCAGGCGTTCGACCGTGGCCTGCCGTTGCCCGAGGAGCGCATCAAGCTGCTCTTCGACATCGGCGGCCCCTCGCCGGAGGTCGGAGCCGCCGAGCTCGCGGACGACGCCCAGGTCTGCAACTGCAACGGGGTGACGAAGGGGCAGCTCGTCGCGTGCGTCCGCGGCGGCGAGCACACGGTGTCCGGGGTCATGAACGCCACGCGGGCGGGCAAGGGCTGCGGCTCGTGCAAGAGCCTGGTCAAGGACGTCTGCGAGTGGGCCGCGGGCGGCGCGGTCGAGCAGGACCCGTCGGAGCGGTGGTACGTCCCCGGGGTGCCGCTGGAGAAGGCCGAGCTGATGGCGGCGATCCGCGAGCGGGAGCTGAAGAGCGTCTCTGCCGTCTTCGCCGCGCTCGCCCCCGAGGGCAAGGAGGACGCGGGCAGCAAGATGGCCCTCGCCTCGCTGCTGCGCACCATGTGGAACGACGAGTACGTCGACGAGCGCGACGCGCGCTTCGTCAACGACCGCGTCCACGCCAACATCCAGCGCGACGGGACGTTCTCGGTGGTGCCGCAGATGAAGGGCGGGGTCACCACGCCCGAGCAGCTGCGCACGATCGCCGACGTCGCCGACAAGTACGCCGTCCCGCTGGTCAAGGTGACTGGTGGGCAGCGCATCGACCTGCTCGGTGTGCGCAAGGAGGACCTGCCCAAGGTCTGGGCCGACCTCGGCATGCCCTCGGGCTACGCGTACGGCAAGAGCTTCCGCACGGTGAAGACCTGTGTGGGCTCGGACTTCTGCCGCTTCGGCGTGGGGGACTCCACTGCGCTGGGCATCGCCATCGAGGACCGCTACAAGGGGCTCGACAGCCCGGCGAAGATGAAGCTCGCCGTGGCCGGGTGCCCGCGCAACTGCTCGGAGGCGCTCGTCAAGGACGTCGGGGCCGTCGCCGTGGAGGGTGGGCGGTGGGAGGTCTACGTCGGGGGCGCTGCAGGCGCTCACGTGCGCAAGGGCGACCTGCTCGCGACCGTCGACACCCCGGAGGAGGTCGTGACGCTCACCGGGCGGTTCATGCAGTACTACCGGGAGAACGCCGACTGGCTCGAGCGCACCTACTCGTTCGTCCCCCGGGTCGGCATCGAGCACCTGCGGGCCGTGATCGTCGACGACAGTGAAGGCATAGCAGCCGACCTCGACCGGCGCATGCAGGAGTCCGTGGACGCCTACAAGGACCCCTGGCTCGAGGCCGGGCAGCCGGCGACCCCGGGGCAGTTCCGCACCTCGTTGCCGCTCGTCGAGCTGCCGCAGGTCCCAGTCCGGCCGGCCCCGTGAGCACGCACGTGCTCGGCCCGGCCGAGGCCATCCCGGAGGGGGAGGGGCGTGCCTTCGTCGTCGGGGGCGAGCAGGTCGCGGTGTTCCGGCTGCGCGGCGGGGCGCTGCGTGCCGTGCAGGCGCAGTGCCCGCACCGCGGCGGCCCGCTCGCCGACGGGCTCGTCGACGCCGAGGTCGTGGTCTGCCCGCTCCACGGCTACGCGTACGAGCTGGCGGACGGCTGCGCCCGGAGCGGGGCCGGCGCGCTGCTCGTCTACGACGTCGAGGCCGACCCGGCCGGGCAGCTGGTGGTCAGGCTGCCCGGCCGTCGTGTCGAGGAGGTGGGAGGCGCCGCGCAGGCGCGGCTGGAGGACGCGTTCGCGGAACCTGTCGCGTGAGGCGGGACGTCTCAGGCTCGCGGAAATGCCAGCGGGTGGTGCCGGACAAAAGCCGGCGCGACGGGTATGCCCGCGCCCGTGTTCAGCTCCGGGCCCAGCTCTGCTGCACGCTGATTCAGGAATGCCGGCTTCACGTGCCACACCCCGCTGTCCAGCCGCTCCTGCAGTGCCCCGAACGCCGACACGATCTCGGCAGAGGTGAACGTGCAGTGCCCGGGGCGGTCCACGAAGGCCTGCCGGAGCAGCTCGGGCCGCCCGGCTCGTTCGGCGTACGCCCGCTCGTGCGAGCTGGGCACGAGCCCGTCCGCGGTCCCGTGCAGCGTGAGCAGCGGCTTGGCGGGAGCGTTCGTCAGCCCGCCGTGGGCGGAGAGGTACGTCCTGGCCACTGGGTCGGCCGCCACTCGGGGGGCTGCGGCGAGCGTCGCGAGGTCGTCGTCCAGGTCCAGCCCCGCCGCCCGGTAGAGAGCTCGCACGTCCGAGCGCTGCTCGGAGTCGCGCAGCATCCGCTCGTAGTCCACCCCGACGTTGGTCGAGGGGTTGCCACCCGCGCGCGCCTCGAGCTCCCCGCGCTCGGCGAAGGCGAAGACGGGGAAGGACTCGGTCATCCAGGCCAGGCGGGCCGCCGCGCGCCCGGCGGCGTCCGCGGGGAACGGCGCCAGCGGGTCGACCGCCCCCGGCACCTGCATGACGGCCGCGGCGAGCGCGATGCGGGCGCGTCCTGCGGCAGTGGCAGCCGCGTCGGACAGGATCCTCTGCGCGGCGTCGAGGTTGCCGAGCGGGTCGTCGACCCCCGTGATGCGCACCGCGCCTGACTCCGGAAGCAACGTTCGCAGGACGTACGCGCCGTCCAGGTAGCTGTCCCACAGCGCAGGGCCGCCTGCGTGCAGCCCGCACAGAGAGAGCCCGCCGTCGAAGCGCTCGGGGTGCCGCTCGACCAGGGCGGTGGTGACGAGCCCGCCGAGCGACTCGCCGAGCGCGATTGTGCGGGTGGGCGCCCCCACCCGGGCCGTGAACGCGTCGAGCGTCCCGAGCTGGTCGTCGACGGCCTCCTCGACCGCCCACCCAGTGCCGGCGTACGAGGAGCCAGCCAGGGCGTACCCGTTGTCCAGCATCCACTGCCGTGACGCGTCGCTGGCCGCGGTCTCGGGCGGGTTGTCCTCGCCGGGGAAGCGCAGGCCGTGGCTGTAGAGGACGACGGTGCCGTTCCATGCCGGCGGCACCTCCAGGCGGTAGGCGGCACCGTCGGCGAGGGCCCCGGTGAGGACCCGGGCTTCCTCGGCGGGAGCCGCGGACGCGGTCGTCGTGGCGGACAGCGGTGCAGCGGCGAGGGCGGCCAGCAAGGCCGCGCTGCGGCGGAGGCGGTGTGTCATGCACGCAGCCTCGCCCGGCCCTTCGGGCGCAGACAGAGCAACGATTGCTCACTCGCCGGCCTGCTCGTGCCCCCGCCGGGTGAGCAGCGGGAGCGGGCGCGGTTGAGCAACGCCTGCTCAGGTGCAGCGACCGCTGCGGCGGAAGAGTCGACGTCGTGCCGGCACCCCGCCGGCCGACCGTCAGAGGAAGGTGCCTCCCGTGCACATCAGCTTCTCGCGCCGCCCGTGGCGCGCCGCGTCCGCGCTCGTCCTCGCCGCCGCCGCTCTCGTCGTGCCCGCGGCCGGCGCCGCCCCGGCTTCCGCGCAGGACGTCACCACCATCACCTCCAACCTGTCCTACGAGGACTCCAACAAGACCGGCCCGATCAAGTTCAGCAAGGTCGAGGTGTGGCGCTTCGCCCCCCGCACGTTCGGGATATGGACATGGGCGAACGAACGCACCGTCTTCACCGACGACAAGGGGCGCATCAACACGAGCTTCCCCTTCGTGAAGGACGCGATCTTCGCGCTGCGGGTCTTCGCGACGAACAGCGCAGCGCAGGTGTGGCCCAACGACTTCCTGCACGCGCAGCCGTTCTGGGCCGAGCCGGGGCACGGCAGCCAGCCGGTCCACCTCACCTCGACCCGGCCGAACACCCAGCTCACGTTCAACTGGCACTTCGCGGACGACTGGACGCCGCAGCACTTCAACATCGCCGAGACCATCAGGCTCGGGCGCGACTACGCGGCCGCCAACCGCGGGGACAGCGACCCCCTGCCGCGTGCGGACGTGCAGCCGACGTCCGTCACCGGTAGCTACTACAACCCGGTGAACAGCACGGTCGTCATCAACAGCGGCAACGCGTTCACGGACTTCGCGATCCTGCACGAGTACACGCACTTCCTGCAGGACAAGATCGGGTCGTTCCCGTGGCTGCCGGCGGCCCACGACGGCTGCATCACCGAGGACGTCTTCCACAACCCGGTGAACACTGCCGACCACTCCTGGATGGAGGCCTTCGCCGACTGGTTCCCGCACGCGGTGTCGCGTGCGTTCCGGGGCGAGCACCTGGAGGGCAACGTGAACGCGGCGGGCGAGGGGACGTTCGACGAGGCTCGGCTCGAGAAGGGCAACTGCGGCCCGCTCCCGGCGTCCGTCACCGGGGACGAGGTCGAGCTCTTCCTCGCCGCCAGCCTCTGGGACCTGACCGACGACGACACGAACGTCGAGCCCTGGGACCGCTTCGCGGCCCGGGACCGCTCGATCTTCCAGATCTTCGACAAGGAGCTCGACGCAGCCGCCGGCGTCGGCAACCCCACGATCATGACCTTCCGCAAGGCGTGGAACGACCGCGGCCTCGGCTCGAGCCTGGACACCGTCCTCCACGCGGACCACGTGCTCTGACCGAGGGATGCCTGTCGCGGGCCGCGAGCGAGATGCTCGCGGCCCGCGCCGTGCTCCCCGCGCCCGGCGCGTCACGCCGAGAGCGCCGCCGCGAGCTCGCGGCGGCTGCCGATCCCGAGCTTGGTGTACGCCGCCTGCAGGTGATTGTTGACCGTGCGCACGGACAGGAAGAGCCGTTCGGCGATCTCCTTGCTCGACAGGCCCCGTGCGGCCAGCCGGGAGATCTCCTGCTCCCGCTCGGTGAGCGGGGACACGGACTCCACGAGCAGGGCGTGCAGCACGCCGCCCTCGCAGCGTCCGGCGAGCTGCCGGGCGCGCGCCGTGAGCGCCGCGATCTCGCGCTGCGAGCGCTTCCCGGTGGCTGCCTGCACGGCCTGGGCGGCCGCCTCGGCGGCGCTCATCCGCGACCCGATGCGCTCGAACTCGTCCGCCGACTCGGTGAGGCCGCCGACGTCACGGCGTGCGGCCGCCGTGGCGTGCCGGGCGAAGGCGGCCGTGAGGACGCCCTCGGTCGAGGCCTCGAGGCGCTCCAGCTGATCGACGACGAGCTGCGGCCGGCCGAGGCGTACGACCCCGTGCAGCAGCGCCGCGCCGAGCGTCGGGTGCCCGGCCGCCAGCGCCCGGTCCGCGCGGTCGCGCAGGCCCGAGGTGGCGCCGTCCAGGTCGCCCTCGAGGGCACGCACCCAGCAGCCGGCCAGCACCCGCCACGGCTCGTCGGGGTCGCCCGTGCCCGGGATGCGCGCCAGCGCCTCGCGGGCCGGGCCGGGCTCCCCGAGCCACGCGTGCGCGAGCGCGAGCCCGGCGAGGCCCAGGCAGACGTGTCGCCGGGGCCCGTGCGCCTGGCCCCCACTGACGACGTCCCGGGCCCAGCGGGAGGCGCTGCGGGGCCGGCCCGCGTGCAGCAGCGCCATCGTCAGCGTCCACTCGGCCACGGTGACCGCGCGGTCGAGCCCGTCCTGCACGGCGTAGGCCAGCGCTCGGTGCGCGGCCTTCGTCGCGTCCTCGACGCGCCCGTCCTGGATGAGCGCGGCGGTGCGCGCGAGCTCGGGCGCCGAGCTGTGCAGCAGCGCGGCCCCGCGCAGCCGTGACATCGCGCTCGTGCTCTCCTCCGCGAGCTCGACGCCCTCACGGGCGCGGCCGGTCCAGGCAAGGGCGACCGAGGCCGCCACGGACCACTCGAGCCGGTCGCCGGGCCGGGTGGGCGCGGGCACCGCGGTGACCGCCGCCAGCGCCTCGTGCATGCGGTAGGCGGCCCGCAGGATCTCCGCGCGCGCGGCCGCGAGGGGCGTCGCCTGTCCCGGCAGGGCCGCCTGAGCCTTGTCGAGCAGGGCGATCGCCGCGTCGACCCCCGCCGGCCCGTCGTCGGCGAGCAGGCCGGCCCGCAGGGCGGCGACCCGGGCCCGTACCTCCTCGGTCGCCGACATGCGGCCGGCGTCGCGCAGCGTCTGCGCGGCGTCGTCGGGCCGGCCGAGCTCGCACTCGGCCTCGCCGAGGTGCAGGAGCGACTCGGCGAGCCCCGGGCCATGCTCCGGCCAGGACCGGGCGGCGGCGCGCGCCAGCCGCTCCACGGCCACGAAGTCGTGGGCGAGGCGCGCCAGCCGGGCGGCGCGCAGCAGCAGGTCCGGGTCGGCGGTGCCGGTGGCCTCCAGCCTCCACAGCGCGACCCGCAGCGGGTCGCCGCGCCGCTGCGGGCGGGCCTCGATGACGGCGACCTGCTGGAGCAGCAGGTCCGCGGCCCGCAGCCGCGAGATGCCGGCCCGGACCACCGCCTCGTACTGCGGGTGCGCCAGCCGCGCGAGCAGCTGCCCGGATGCGTCGTTCGGCCCGGGCTCGACCGTGACCAAGCCGGCCTCCTCGAGGGCCGCCAGCGCGTCGCGCGCCGACGGCTCGACGAGCTCGTCGACGCCGAGCACCTGGCACAGCGCGAGGCGCTCGAGGACCGCGCGCCCGGCGGCGTCGATGCCGTCCAGCCGCAGCCGGAGCAGCTCGAGCAGCGCGGGGCTGCCGGTCACCGGGCCGGTCAGCTGCCAGACCCCGGAGACGGAGGTGAAGCCGCCGCGCCGCGACGTCTCGGACAGGAGCTCGCGCAGGTGGAGGGCGTTGCCTCCGCTCTCGCGGGCGAACGCCTCCACCACTTGCGGGGCGACCGGCCCGCCGAGCGTCGCGGCGAGCAGGTCGCCGCACTCCCGGGTGGTCAGGAGCGGGACGTCCAGCCGCAGCGCTCGGTCCGCGCTCCACATCGCGAGCACCGCGTCGGGCAGCGCCTCGCCGGCCCGCGCGGTCGCGAGCAGGACGGCGAGGTCCTCCTCGAGCAGCTGGGCAAGGACGCCCGTCGACAGCGGGTCCAGCGACGGCAGGTCGTCGACGAGCAGGAGCAGCCGCGACCCTCCGGCGAGGTCCGCGACCACCCGCCGGGCGTGCGCGAAGAGGCGCACGGCGTCGGTCGTCAGCGGGTCGAGGTCCACCTCGCCGAGGGTGAGCAGCCCGGCAAGCGGCCCGAGCGGCACGGCGGCGAGCGTGCGGGTCGCGTTGATCCGGAAGACGGGGTACGTCCGCTCCAGCCGCGCGGCGCACTCCTGGGCCAGGCGGGTCTTGCCCACGCCGGCCGGGCCGTGCAGCAGCACGGCGCGGAGCCCTGGGCGGTGCAGCGCGGCCTCGACCTGCTCGAGCAGGCTCTCACGGCCGACGAGGGGCCACCGGTGCTGGGTGCCCGGGGAGGCCGCGGGCCTGGTGCCGCCGTCGCCGGGGGAGCCGGTGGCGTACGCGTCGGCTCTGGGGTGGCAGCGGACGCCCGCCCCCGCAGCCGCGCTCTCCGACGACACGGGCACACTTTGCCGTAGTTGTCCGTGCCGTGCAGCCGAATTCTGCGCGCCGAAGGGCTTTGTCAGTCGTGCTCGACGACGTCGGCGCGCAGCGCCTCGACCCGCTCGACGACCTCGGCGACCGCACCGGGCTCGAGGTCGAGGTCGCGCAGCGTGGCCGCGAGGTGCTCGACGATCGCGTCGAACGCGGGGTCGGTGACGGCGAGCCCGGCGTGGGCCGCGGCCATCGTCCGGCCGGTGAACACGTCCGGGCCGCCGACCGCCGTGCTGAGGAAGGCGTGCTGGTGGCTCTTGAGCCGCTTGAGGTCGATTCCGGCGAACCACGGCGCGAGCAGCGGGTCCTGCACCACGCGGGCGTAGAACACGGCCACCGCCGTCCGCAGCCCAGCGCCACCGCCCAGCTGGTCGTAGAGGCTCCCCGTCGCCATGGCCTCCGCGTGCAGCGGGTCGTCCGCCGGCTCGGGGCCGTCCTGCTCTCGCGCCTCCGTCGTCGCCATGCGGTCCGCCTCCTCGCTCTGCGCGGGGTCTCCCGCCGTCACAGCGATTGCACCACGGGCGCGCGGGCCGGGCCTGAGCATTTCTTGCTCACGTCGCCCGTGCCACTGCCTGAGCTGAGCAATCGATGCTCTGCCGGGAAGGGGGCGGAGCGGAGTGTCCTGTGGGCATGACGAACCGACCCGCCGCCAAGCGGCCTCTCACCAGCATCCTCTCCGCGATCGCCCTCGTGCTCGCGACGCTGTCGGCCTCGCTCGCCTCGACCGGCGTAGCGCACGCCGACACGTGCAAGGACGGAGTGTGCATCACCGCGGCGCAGACGGGCGCCGGCCTGAGCAACGTGACGACGACGCTGCAGACCAACGTGCCGACGACCGCCTACTACTACCTCTTCGACTCCACCGGAGGCGTGGCGGGCGCCAAGGTGGTCAGCGTCCCGTCGACCACGCACGTCCTCAGCGTCGACGGGCTGAGCCCCGCCAACGACTACACGTGGTGGGCGACCGTGATCGACGCCTCCGGGGCCGCCGTCGCCCGGCAGAGCACGGTCAGCACGCAGCGCGGCCGGGTGCAGGTGCGCTTCGACACCGCCGACGTCTGGGACGACAGCGACTTCTGGTCGGCGGGCGACATGAGCGTGTACGGCCGGGCGGGCGACGCGCAGGTGACGATCGACGAGAGCCGGCAGATCGACGGGGACGGACTGAACGGCGTCGGCACGTCGCTGCACGGGCTCGTGCTGACCGTGCCCAACACCGCGCCCACCATCACGGCCGCGGTCGAGATGTACGACGACGACTGCGACTTCTTCGAGCTGTGCGTGCACGGCCTCGGGCCCAGTTGGGGCCAGGGCAGTGACAGCGAGGCCGACTGGGCGACCGCCTGGGCGACGGCCCCGACGCGCAACCAGGACGGCAAGTGGCACCCGTTCCACGGCCGCGTCGACGGCCCGGTCGGGTTCAGTGCCCAGCTGAGCTACCGCGTCGTGCCGTGAAGCCTTCCGGCCCCGTCCCTGCGAAGGGGCGGGGCCGGGACCGACAATGAGGCCGTGCGACCCGCCACTGCCGCCCTCCCGCTCGCCGCCGTGCTCGTGCTCGCGGCGTGCGGCTCCGACGCAGGCACGTCCGGGGCGCCCGCCCGGCCCGCCGACTGCAACCACGTGTCGCTGCAGGGCAAGGACGCGGCGGCGGCGGTGGGGTTCCACTGGACAGGGGAGACGCACGCCTACGGGGCCTCGACGACCCTGTGGTTCTGCGTCGACCCCCGGCTCGGCGGGTCCATCACCTTCGAGCCCCCTGCGGGCGTGACCGTGACACCGCAGAGTCAGCAGAACTCTGCTTCCGGAAGCGGTGTGCTGCCCTTCACCATCACCGTGCAGCAGGGCGCGACGGGGCGGGTGCGGGTGCAGGCAGCGGACGGGAACGGCCGACCGCAGGCAAACATCGGCGGCCCGGAGGTCGAGGCCGCGGGGGACGGCTGGAAGCTGGCCGAGCCCGCACGGTGACGGCGACGGGCGATCGCGTCCGCGGCTCGTTGGTGCCGGCTGCGGCCGCCCTCAGCGGCGGATGCGGCGCACGGCCCCGCGCACGGTCCGGTAGGCGACGATGCCGCTGAGCACCCACGGCCCGCCGACGAGGATCGGGTCCAGCCACTGGTGGTTGACGTCGGCGCGCTTCTGGCCGAACCGGCTGGACACCGGGTGGCTCTTCGGCTCGCTGAGCACGCCGGTCTCGGTGACCGGGTTGTCCGGCCGCGGAGTCAGGAAGGACGCGAGCACGTGCTCGGTCCGGTCGACCCGGTCGGCGGCAACGAGCAGCAGCCAGTGGGCGGCGCGCCCCTCGCTGTACTTCGCGTAGGCGTGGCGGCGGATGACCCCCGACAGGCCCTTCGGAGGGGTGGACGTGCCGAAGACGGGTGTCAGGAACTTGTGCTCGATCGAGCGCTCGCGCGGCCACTTCTCCGGCTGGCGCTCGGGGAACTCCCACCGCGCCCCGCTCGCCGCGGGGTCGAAGCGCTCGCGCGGCACCGCCGGCCGGTCCTCGGGGTCGAGGTCGACCCCCCACCCGGGGATGCGGGCGCGCAACTGCTCCGTCGTCTCGGGAAGCGGCGGCTTCTCCGGCGTGTAGGCCATCGTCTGCTGCCCTTCGTCAGGAGGCGTTCGGGAGGATGATCGGCTTGATGCAGCCGTCCAGCTTCGCCGAGAAGATGTGGTATCCCTCGGCGATGTGCTCGAGCGGGATGCGGTGGGTCACGATGTCGTTCGGCTTCAGGTAGCCGTTGCGGATGTGCTCGAAGAGCCGTGGCCACTGGCGCTTCACCGGCGCCTGGTTCATCCGGAGCGTCAGCCCCTTGTTCATCGCGTCGCCGAACTTCACCGCGCTGAAGAGCGGCCCGTACGCGCCCATGACGCTGATCGTGCCGCCCTTGCGCACACCGTCGATGGCCCAGTTGAGCGCGATCGGCGAGCCGCCCTGCAGCTTGAGCTTCGTCGAGGTGACGTGCTGGAGGAAGTTGCCGTCGGCCTCGGCGCCGACCGCGTCGATGACCCGGTCCGCGCCGATGTAGTCGGTGATCTTCTTCAGGTGCACGACGATGTCGTCGTACTCGGTGAAGTTGTAGGTCTCGGCGTGCGCGAACGTGCGCGCCTTCTCCAGCCGGTAGTCGAGGTGGTCGATCACGATCACGCGGCCGGCGCCCATGAACCATGCCGACTTCGCCGCGTAGAGCCCCACCGGGCCGGCGCCGAGGACGACCACGACGTCGCCCTCGACGATGTCCGCGAGCTGGGCGCCGAAGTAGCCCGTCGACAGCGCGTCCGTGCAGAGCAGCGCGTCCTCGTCGTCCATCCAGTCGGGGATGAGGCTCGGGCCGACGTCGGCGAAGGGGACCCGGACGTACTCGGACTGGCCGCCGTCGTAGCCACCGCAGGTGTGCGAGTAGCCGTAGATGCCGCCCACCGCGGTCGCGTTCGGGTTGACGTTGTGGCAGTTGGAGTAGAGGCCGCGCGCGCAGAAGAAGCAGGACCCGCAGTAGATGTTGAACGGGACCATCACCCGGTCGCCGACCTTGAGGTTCTGGACGGACGACCCGACCTGCTCGACCACGCCGATGAACTCGTGTCCGAACGTCATGCCGACCCGGGTGTCGGGCATCATCCCGTGGTAGAGGTGCAGGTCGGAGCCGCAGATGGCGGCCATCGTGACCCGCACGATCGCATCATTCGGATGCTCGATCGGCGGGATGTCCTTCTCCTCGACGCGGACCCGGTAGGGCCCGCGGTAGACCATCGCGCGCATGGCTGTCGCCCTTCACCCTCGCCCTGCCCCGTCAGACGGCCGGACTGTGCCCCGGGAGAGGGCGCTCAACCGGGACGGGTCAGCTCAGCAGGGCGACGTTGCGGACCTCGGTGTCGTGGGCGTCGGCGCGGACCTCGGCGAGGGCGGCGCGTACGCGCTCGAGCGCGCTGCACAGGCTCTCGACCCCGTCGCGCAGCCGGCGCTGGTGGTCCATCTCCGCGGCGCGGGAGGCGGTGGCCGCCGACCATCCGGTGATATGGGTGTTGACGTCGTCGAGCACGGCTTTGACCTGCTCGAGGATCTGCTCGTGGGCGAGCGTCATCGCGTGCTCCATGGCCTCGAGGTCGGCGACGTGCACGACCAGGCCGCGCCCGCTCACTGCGGGCCTCCGAGACGGCCGGCGAGCCGGGCGGCGTACGCGGCCTGCTGCTCGGCGTCGGTGGTCGCGGCGGTCACGTCGGTCGCGACGAGGTTGCCGGCGTACTCCTGCAGCGCGGGGAGCAGGTCCTGCGCCGCCTCGAACCACGCTGTCGCCGCCTCGGCGAACCCGGCCGCGGCCCCGCCGGCGAAGCCCGAGCCGGAGCTCTGCAGCGCGTCGGCGAGGCTGCTCAGCGTGGTCTGGATAGGGTCGAGCGCCTGCTGCACGGTCTGCGCCGCGCGCGCCTGGGCGCCGAGCTCGAGCTGGGTGTCGGCCATCGTCCTCCTCCGTCCGTCGATCTACTGTCCCATCGGGCCCACGGGGGCACTCGGAGAGCGCCGCCCGATCGGGTGGTGTCGGGCGGCGCGCGGCCCGGGCGGCCGGCGGGGATGTTCTGCCCGGGTGTGCTCGCGGTAGGTAGCCTGCCGCCGGTTGTCCGTGGTTCTGGGGGTGTGGGGTGCCGTCGTACGACTTCGAGGTGGACCTGCAGTCGCTGGCTGCTGCGGCGCAGGGGGTCGCGGAGACGGTGCAGCTGTTCAAGGACAAGGACGTCGAGGACCTGGTGCCGGGCGAGGCGGCGTTGGGCTCGGACGTGGTGTGGTCCGCGGTCGAGGAGTTCAAGGACCGCTGGGAGCGCGGGATGAACAACCTGGTCGGGGACGTGGAGGAGATGGGCGGCCGCCTCGGGCAGGTCGCGACGAACTACGCCGAGTTCGACGCGCAGGGCAACGAGCGGATGACGGCGGTGGCCGGTGACGTCCGCGCGGTGCGCGTGATGGGGCGCTGAGCGGTGCCGGACTTCTCGATCAAGGGTGATCCCGGGGCGGTCCGGGCCAAGGCCGGCGTGGCGCGGCAGAAGGGCGCGTCGTTCCGGCAGGTCGGGGAGTCGCTGGCCAAGGTCACCACGGACGGGTGGACCGGGCGGGCGGCGGACACGTTCCGGGACAAGTTCGACGCCGAGCCCGAGCGCTGGCACAAGGCGGGGGCCGGGTTCGAGCGGGCGGCCGCGGCGCTGGAGGGGTGGGCCGACGCGCTCGCGGACGCGCAGGCGCGGGCCGAGTGGGCCGAGGGGGAGTACGCGCGCGGGGAGCAGGTGACGCGGGACGCGCGGGCCGCCTATGACGCGGACGTGGCGCGGGCGCGGCGTGAGGTCGCGGACGCGGCGGCGCAGGGCACGACGTTGACGCTCACCATCATCCCGTTCTCCGACCCCGGGCAAGGGGTGCGCGACGGAGCGCTGGCGGAGCTGGCCTCGGCGCGGGCAGCGCTGGACGCGGCGGCGCACGAGTGCGCGGGCGAGGTGCGGGCCGGGTGCGCGGACGCGCCGGACAAGCGCAACTGGCTGGAGTCGGCCGCGGCGGCGGTGGGCGGGGTGTTCGTAGGCGCGGGGGAGGCGCTCTGGGACCTGGGCAAGCTGGTCACGACGCCATTGTGGCGGCCGATCGCGGACCTGCAGGCCGTGCTCTCGGGCGACCTGACCCTCGAGGAGCTGGCCATGCGCAACCGGCTCACGCTCGAGCAGGCCGGGGCGTTGCTGCAGGCGCTCAAGGACGACCCGGTCGAGTTCGGCAAGCAGCTGGGCAAGGGGCTGTTGGACTGGGACACGTGGGCCGACGACCCCTCCCGCGCCCTGGGGCATCTGGTGCCGGACCTGGTGGCGGCGGTGTTCACCGGTGGCACGGCCGCTGCGGTCACCCGCGGGCTGAAGGGCGCGGACGCGCTGGCCGACCTCGCCGCGCTGGGGCGGGGCGCGGACGGGCTCGACGGCCTGAACGACGCCCGCCACGCCGCAGACGGCCTCGACGGCCTGAGCGACCTCGTGCGGAGCTCGGGGATCAGGAGCCCTCAGGAGTGGGACGACGTACTGTCGCGGATCTCGGACCCGGACTCGCTGAGCGCCTATCGCCTCCGTGACCGCTATTCGCAGGACTACTACGAGGCGGTGCGGTCGGGCGGGGAAGGGTCGCTTGACGAGATCGCCCGGTCCTCGGGGATGGCCCGCAGGCAGATCGAGCAGATCGAGAGGCATCTGTTCCACGAACAGCACGACCTCGGCGACGGTCGCATTGATGTCTTCGACTCCGACCCCGACATCGCCGATGCCTGGCGCCGCCTCTCGGCCGGGAAGCCGTTGCCGAACGACCTCGACCTGCTCCGCCACGAGCTCGCTGAGTCGAACTACATGCGCCAGCACGGCGTGCCCTACCCGGAGGCCCACGAGGCCGTCAAGGCTCAGGGGTTCACTTGGCAGCAACCGGAGTGGCATCCCGGAGCTGACGTTCACGAAAGGAACCGTTGAGATGGCGCTTTTCACGATGCTTCTCAAGGTGGAGGAGGACGAGGCGCGGGTGCGATACAGGTTCGGTCCCACCGAGGACAACCTCGGACTCCTCGAGCTGGACAAGGAGTCGGGCGAGGTGACGCAGCTGCAGTCGCCGGACAGCGACCCGCCGGGCGTCGACTTCTCCAACGCACGCAAGCGCCTCGCGAAGATCCTGAACTCTGGTTCAGCCTTTCCCGACCGCACGAGTTATGCCGCCTGAATGTGTCTTGAGCGCATGAGGCGCTCCGCCGAGCCCGTGCCGTCGCCGCGACCGGGACTCGGGCCGTCGATGGCGAACCAAGGCGAACGGGGACGTCCGGCGCGGCGGCGCGCGAGGCGAAAAGGGCGGTGTTGTGGCGCTTCTTCTCGACCCGTTGCCGTCCTGATGAGCCCCGAAGGCCGGGTGAGGTCTCCGACCACAGCCTGTCCGAGGTGCCGGCCCATGCAGGCGGGACATCCGATGGGACGTTGCTCGACGGCTTCGAGGACCCGATCGCCGTTCCCCAGGAGGGAATGACGGTGTGGCGGGTCTACGGCGAGGCACAGGACGGAATCGGCGGACTGCAGCGAGGCTCGCTGCCGAGTGGGATGTCATGGACGCCGAAGGATCCCTCGCTCAGCTCGGGCTTCCGTGTTGACGCAGGCCTTCCCGACGAGAACCCGGGCCGTTTCCTGATCGAGGGCCGTCTCGTCGATCCGGGTGCCGTCACCGAGGTGCGCCCTGCGCTGCCGCTGGACGGGAATCCCGGTGGGTGGCCGGAGTACCACATTGAGGGCGCGGGCGACGCCGTCGATACGGTCCGCATCGAGGGTGTCAACGAGCCGTGGACACGCCGCCCTGGCGACTGGCTGCCACGGTGACCGCGGCCAACACCCATCGGGAGGCCTGGCTCACGAGCGGGGATCAATACTTCTGGAACATTCCCCGCCGGGTCCAGGTGCACGAGCCCGTGCCGGGCCCGGAGCTTTCGTCGGATTACGTTCGGCTCGACGTGCCCGACACCGAGCCTGACGGCCCGATGGTGCTGCTCGTGACGCGACGTGACGGTGGGCCGTGGCACGAGCCGAAGCTGGGTGAGGCTGTGCATGTCCTGTTGTGGGAGGTGAGCGATCCGTCGTCAGTGTGGGCGAACGGTCGTGCTCACCCGCCGACCTCCCGGCCCACAGCGTGGTGCAGTGTGACGAGGACGGCAGCGGACGCGCAGGACGTGGCGACGGGAAGATTCCGCCAGCGAAAGGCTGGGGCATGAGCGGCAGGGAAACGGTGAGGGTGCAGGTGAACGAGCCGCTTCGTGCTGCGCTGGCAGTGGTCGACGCAGGAGGGGTTGCTGCGGCGCTGCACCGCGGCCAGGTGCTCGTGCCCACGACCGCAAAGCAAGGGCTCATAGCTCCGCTGGTCGCCACCGATGCGGGCGGTCGCCGACTGCTGCCGGCGTTCTCCGGCCCGGACGCGCTGCAAGCGTGGGGAGCCGCCGATCGGGCGGGCTCGGTGCCAGGCAAGGACCTGGTCGACTTGGCGGCGGCACAGGGCGTCGTCGGCGTGCTCTTCGACCCGGCCGGGCCGAACCCCGTGGAGGTCGGGTTGCAGGAGTTGTCGCTCGCGCTCGACGGGCTGGCAACCGGACCGGACGGTGTGACCAGAACGTCGGAGCCGTTGCGGGCACGCGCCGCAGATGACGTTCCCCCTCGTCTTCTCGACGCGCTATTGGCGTGCCCGTTGCCACCCGGAGCCGAGCTGTGGGTCTTCGAGCGGGCGGCACACGGTCGGCCGCTACTCACCGTCGCGCTGGGTGGTGCAAGCGTGACCTCTTCGTCGGCGCAGCGCATTGCGGAGTATCTGGGCGCTACTCCTGGCCTGCCTACCGTCGACCTCATCACCCTCGATGAAGGCGTCCTCCGACAGTTGGCGGATCAGGTCCCGGCGGCACGGGTGCGTTGAGAGGCTGGCGCCGTATGCCCCTCGGGTGATCCCAAGGCCGGCGTGGCGCGGCAGAAGGGGGCGTCGTTCCGGCAGGTCGGGGAGGCGCTGGCCAAGGTCACGACGGACGGGTGGACCGGGCGGGCGGCGGACACGTCTCGGGACAAGCTCGATGAGAGGTGGGTCAGGGCCGGGTGAACGGCGGTCCTGCGGTGACGGCGTCCGGCACCTACGCCGTCTACCACGGCGCGGAGTACGCGGTGCGTGCCTCCGGCCGTGGCTACGTCCTCCTCGATCTGAGCGGGGTAGGTCGCGGTGCGTTCGCCGACGAGGATCTCCTCGGCCAGACCGCAGGGGCTCGCGACGACCGGGTCAAGATCAAGGAGTCGGCACTCGAGCGATTGCTGGCGAGGGAAGTCTCCGCGACTTGGCGGGGTGCCGAGGTCTATCTCGAGGGGCTCGCCGACGCCGAGCACGTCTGGTACTACACGAACGCGGGGCCTGCATGGGCTGCCGCCAACGGCGCGAAGGGAAGCCAGCACGACGGATGGCGGGGCAGCACCCCCCTGGCGGAGCTGACCCACGTCCGGGTGGAGGAGAAGGACTTGCCGGTGCGGAGGGACGGGTGACGTCGGGCGGGGCGCGGCTGTCGCCAGAGCTGCTGCAGAAGCTGTTGGTGCCGTGGCTTGGCCGGGGCGTGCTGGAGCAGGGCTACTCTCGGTTGGTGGCCCGGTGGTGCGCGCGGTCGACGTGGCCGGGATGGGGCCGCACGAGCTCGTGACGGCGTACGCCCGGGTGGGCCGACGGGGCCGTTCGGCGGCGTGCCGGACGAGGTGTTCGTGGTGCGGTTCGAGGTCGACCCGTTGATGCGGCTGGAGCGTCCGGTGACGCGGGGGTGCGGCCGTGGCCGACGTACGAGAGCGGTTTCCTGTACGGGCCTTCGGCCGTGCCGGTGTGGATGCTCGAGCGGACGCGGGTGCCGATCGGGACGGAGCTGCGTCGGCTGGGTGCGGACGGGTCCGACCAGCTGCTCGCGGTGTTTCACGGTCTGGCGGTTGGGTGGCGCGGGGCGGCGGGCTACTTCCCGCCGTTGCACCTGGTGGGGCCGAGGGCCACGTGGCGGGGGTTGGACCTGCCGGCGGCGCTGGTGCCGGGCTCCTCGACGCTGGAGCTGGTGTCCGTGGGTGAGGCGGCGCCGCTGCCTGGCTTCGAGCCGGTCCGCCCGCAGGTCTGGCGTGCGGTGGCGCCCCTGGCTGACGTGGACGAGGTCTTCGAGCTGGTGCTGGCATGCCGATGGCACGGGGCGAGGGCCCGGATCGTGCTGCACAGTGCGGGGCAGGCACGGCTCCTGCTGCTCGAGGACGACCCGGGGCTCATCGCGGCGCTGGCCGGCGAGGAGGTCGAGCCGGGTGTGTTCGAGGTGACCGCGCCCCGGGCGGAGCTGACGGACGTCGGCGGTACGACACAGGAGCTGGCGCGAGACTGATCAGGGGTGCACTTCGGCAGCACCGAAGTGGCATCCCGGAGCTGACGTTCACGAAAGGAACCGTTGAGATGGCGCCGTTCACGATGCTCTGCAAGGTGGAGGAGGACGAGGCGCGGGTGCGATACAGGTTCGGTCCCACGGAGGACAACCTCGGCCTGCTCGAGCTGGACAAGGAGTCGGGCGAGGTGACGCAGCTGGAGTCGCCGGACAGCGACCCGCCGGGCGTCGACTTCTCCAATGCGCGCAAGCGCCTCTCGAATATCTTGAACTCCGGTTCAGCCTTCCCTGACCGCACGAACTATGCCGCCTGACGGCGTCCCGAGCGCACGTACCCTCCCCGATTCGGGTGGTCCTGTGGCGTCAAGCCGCGAGGGATTTCTCCGGGGCGGGCGTGGGCGCCCGTGGTTGGTAGGTGGTGCGCGTGCGGACCATGGCGAACAAGACGTCCGGCCCCGCGGCGCGCGAGGCGATAAGGGCGGCGTTGTGGCGCTTCTGCTCGACCCGTTGCGGTCCTGATGAACCCTGCAGGCCGGGTCCTCCAAGGGGGAGCCGTCGATGCGAAGGGAATGTGAGCGATGAACGCATCTGATCCCGTCGGTGAGCTGTACGCCCGCATCGCGCGCGCACTCGTGGATGCGGCGCCGGCCGGATGGGGCGAGCTGGAAGGAACCTATGCCCGCGCGGGCAAGACAGCGGAGTGGCGGGCCGTTGCGCGGATGCAGGACGGCAGGGAGGTGGACCTCGACAACGTCTCCTGGGACTTCGGCAAGGCGTTGAGGGCTCTTCGAGAGCAGCTGTACCAGCAGGGGAAGGGCGCCTGGTACACCGCACGCGTCGGAGTCACGCCGGACGGGCGACTGTCTATCGACCTGGACTACGACCACGAGCCTCAGTGGCGGTTCGACGTCGTGCCGGAGACGTACGTCGAGGACCTGGAGATGTTCCCGCGCGACGAGGAGTCGCTCCCCGGGTGGTTGAAGGAGAAGGTGCGGCAGTCTGGCAACGCGAGCGGCTGCGCGCCGGCTTGAGCTCGCCCATACATCCGGGGGGCTCGGCTCCTGAAGCTGCCAGGAGCGAGGGGGTGACGAGATGTTCCGGCGTCGCGACCGCGGGCCGGGCGCCGCCGACCGCCCCCGGGAGCAGCCGCGGGACGACGCCGAGGCCGTCGAGGCGCGTGGCCGCCACCTCGCCGCCCTGCAGGCCCTGCGGTCGGCCTGCGCTGAGCCGGCTGCACGGTGTGTGCTGTACGCCCTGTCGGCTCCGTGGTGGACGATGCCCACCGATGTGTCGGCGGGAATGGGGGCGTCCTGTCGGTGCTCGACCTAGCGCGGCCGCTGGCGATGCGGCGCCAGCGGGGCGGTGGCGTGTATCGACGCACGGCCGGTGCGGCGCGGCGAGCCTCTGCGTTGCTGTGGGCGCGAGGACCGGGTGGCGGTGCCGTATGCCAGCTCCGCCACCCGCCCCACCACCCTCGACAGGGCATCGAGCCGTGCTACTCGACGGTGACGTCGTAGTGCAGCGTGCAGTCCAGGCCCCGGTCCACCCGGTTGACGCGCTGGTGGCCCGAGCCCCAGTTCTCGGAGCGGTCGAAGGTGCGGTCGATGACGAGCATCTCGTCCTTGCCCGAGGTCAGGCTGTCGGACTCGGCGATGAAGCCGCTGACCCGGAGGTCCTCGTCGGGCTTGAGCTCGACCGACCGGGAGCTGGCCAGGTCGACGTTGCTGCCGTTCTGCACGAGCTGGGGGTTGGCCTTGTTCCGCTCCTCGACGACGGCGCCGTTGACGCTGAGCTTCCAGTAGAGCTTGCCCTTCTGGAGCGGCTCACCCTTGCGGTCGACCTGGATGCGGTCGAACTTGACCTTGACGTTGGGCATGTCGATCTCCTTCTCGTCTCCGGCGCCGGGCTCTCCGGGCCGGTGCTGCAGGCGGGGTGCCTACCGCCATGACGTTGGGGGACGTGGCTGTAGCGGGGCTGAACGGCGGCTGAACGCCGCCGTCACAGTCCCGAAGCGGCGTTCGGGTATCTCCTGCGCCTCGCCCGAGCTCCTTCCTCTGTCAGCGGGGGGACCGTCGGACGAGCGGCCGTTCACAGGGCGATTCCTCGCCCTGGGCCGGCCGGGATCGGAGGCCCACCCGTGGACATACGGATGCTCGGGCCGCTCGAGGCGTGGGACCAGGGGCGCCCGCTCCCGCTCGGGGGCGTGAAGCAGCGCGCCGTGCTGGCGATGCTCGCCCTGCGGGCCAACCGGGTGGCTCCGGTCGAGCAGCTGGTCGAGGGGCTGTGGGCGACCGAGCCCCCGGCCAGCGCAGTCAACATCGTGCAGGTCTACGTCTCCCGGCTGCGGAAGGTGCTGGCGGACGGGCCCGGTTGCACGCTCCGTCGGCACGGGCCCGGCTACGTGCTGGAGCTGGGCCCGGAGGCACTCGACCTGCATCGGTTCGAGCGGCTGGCCCGCGAGGGGGCCGAGGCGGCGACAACTGGCCCGGAGACGGCCGCGGACCGGCTGGCCGAGGCCCTGCAGCTCTGGCGGGGGGAGCCGCTCGCGGAGTTCGTCGACGAGCCCTTCGCGCAGGCGGAGAGGCCGTGGCTGCAGGAGCAGCGGCTGGCCTGCCTGACGGCGCGGGTGGAGGCCGATCTCGGGCTCGGGCGGCACGCGCAGCTCGTCGGCGAGTTCGAGGCACTGGTGCGGGCGCATCCCCTGGTCGAGGAGCTGCACCGCCAGCTGATCCTCAGCCTCTACCGCTGCGGCCGGCAGGCCGACGCCTTGAGCGCCTACCGACGGGTCCGCGCCGGGCTCGCCGACGAGCTCGGCATCGATGCCGGCCGCCGTCTGCGCGACCTGGAGGCCGCCGTCCTCGCCCAGGACCCGCGCCTGGACTGGACGCCCCCGGTGCGTGTCGATCCTCCGGTGGCCCGGGTGCAGAAGCTGCCGTCGCGCAACGCGCACTTCACCGGTCGCGGCGGCCTGATCGAGCAGCTGCATTCGCGGCTGGCGTCGGGGGACTGCTCGGCAGCGGTGCAGACGCTGCACGGGATGGGCGGCGTCGGCAAGACCCAGCTGGCGATCGAGTACGCACACCGGTTCGCCGCGGACTACGACGTCGTGTGGTGGATAGACGCCGAGCGACCGGTCCTCATCGGCGAGCAGCTCACGGCGCTGGCCGCCCGCCTCGGCCTGCCGCCCGGGCGTACCCACGCGGAGACCATCGACCGGCTGCTCGTCGAGCTGCGCGGGCGGGACCGCTGGCTGCTCGTCTTCGACAATGCCGTCCGCCCGTCCGACATCGTCGATGAGCTGCCCGGCGGCGGTGGGCACGTGGTCGTCACGTCCCGGTTCCCGGGCTGGGGCGCGCTGGGCGGCCGGCTGGAGGTGGACGTGCTGCCGCGGGCCGAGACGATCGCCCTGCTGCGGGCGCGGATCCCCGCGCTGAGCCAGTCGCAGGGGGACGACCTGGCCGCGGAGCTGGGGGACCTGCCGCTGGCGGCCGCTCAGGCTGCCGCATATCTCGAGCAGACCGACCTCCCGCCGGGCGACTACCTGCGCCGCTACCGCACGCGCCGCGCCACGCTGCTGGCCCGCGGTGAGGTGCCCGGGTACGCCGGGCGGGTCGACACCGCCTGGGCGCTGTCCGTGGAGCGGCTGCGCGACCAGGACCCGGCCGCGGTGCAGCTCCTGGAGCTGGCCGCGTTCCTCGCGCCGGAGCCTGTGCCGCTGTCCCTGCTCGCCCGCCGGCCCGACCCGCTCGACGAGCCGCTGCGCACGGCTGCGGCTGACGAGGACGCGCTGGGCGACACCGTCGGCTCACTGGTCAGCTACTCGCTCGCCCGGCGCCACCGCAGCGGGTTCCAGGTCCACCGGCTGGTGCAGGCCGCGGTCCGCGAGCGGCTCGAGCCCGGGCGACGGCAGGCAGCCGCGGAGCAGGCCGTAGCGCTGCTGGCCGCCGCACTGCCGGGGACTCCCGAGGACCCGGCCCGGTGGGACGCGTACGCCGAGCTCGCGCCGCACGTGCTCGCGGCCGCCGCCGACGCGGAGGCTTCACCGGCCGGCCGGCGCCTCGTGCTGGACATCGACCGCTACCTGCAGGCCCGGGGCGACAGCGTGGCGAGCCGGGCGGTCTGCGAGCCCCTGGTCGAGCGCCGGCGGACGGCTCTCGGCCCGGACCACCCCGACACCCTGACGGCGGCGAGCAGCCTCACGCGCGTGCTGGTCCAGCTGGGCGAGGTCGCGCAGGCGCGCGGCGTCGGCGAGGACACGTTGGACCGAGCCCGGCGGGTGCTCGGATCCGACCACCCCACGACCCTGTGGACGGCGGCGGCGCTCATCCAGGCGTTGGGGCTCTCCGGCGACGTCGTCGCCGCGCGCGCCCTCGCGGAGGACACGTGGCGCCGATGCAGCCGCGTGCTCGGCGCGGACGCGGCGGTCACCCTGCTGTCCGCGGCGGCCCTCACCGGGGCGCTGGCCGCGACGGGAGACGCCGAGCAGGCGCGCGCCCTGGGGGAGGACACGCTCGGCCGCTGCCGCCGGGTGCTGGGGGCGGACCATGCGACCACCCTGTGGGCCGCGGCGGCGCTCACGACGGCCCGGGTCCAGGTCGGCGAGGCCGGCGCGTCGCGCGTGCTCGGCGAGGACACGCTGCACCGCTGCCGTCGGGTGTTCGGCCCCGACCACGCGACGACGCTCTGGACAGCGGCTGCCCTGACGCTCGCGCGGGTCGAACTGCGCGACACGGCGTCGGCGCGCGCACTCGGGGAGGACACCCTCGCGCGCTGCCGCCGCGTCCTCGGGCCGGACCATCCGCGGACCCTGCTCGCCGCGGGAGCGGTGGCCCATGCCCTCAATGGCGAGGGGGACTTCGAGGCCGCGCACGACGTGGGCGAGGAGGCACTTCAACGGTGTACGCGGCGGCTGGGCCCCGATCACCCGATCGCCCTGCTCGTGGCGGCGGCGCTCATCCGGGCGCGAGCTGCGGTGGGTGACGTCGAGGGGGCGCGGGATCTGGGCGGCGACACGGTCCGGCGCTGCCAGCAGGCCCTCAGCCCGGAGCAGGCCATCACGGTGTCCTCGGAGAGCGCTTTGAGCGACGCGCATGATCGTGGAAACGGCCGCACGCCGCATCTGGCGAACTCTGGTTCGCCCGTTGCGCGCGCTCTCGGCTGAGCCAGGACGGCGCTCACGCCCTCGCTCTCTGTTGACATCGCTGAAGGCTGGACGGCCTCGACGAGAACGTCCGGTCGGCACTGATCTCGACCGAGATGGGGCGAACCCGACGGCGCTCGGTGATGCGCGCGCGCTTTGCCCGGATGCGGCGATCTTCCTCCGTCGACGCTTCCACCGATCGGGACTTTGGCCTCCGCACGTTCGAGCGAATCGCCTGTGGACGACGGAACCACGCGCTCCGGTGTCTGTGCACTATTCCCGTTGTCGGGTTGGCGCGACGGGGAGCGGTCGAAGTGCGTGCTGTGGGTGTGGTCGAGGACGAGGTCCGTGAGCTCGTCCGGCGGCGGGGGATCGACCCGGTCGCGGACCCGGCCGTGGTGCGCCGGCTCGTCGACGAGGTGATCGCGGAGTACGACGAGCGGTCGCTGGACGGGCGTCTGCCCGCGCTGGCGGACCCGCGCGAGGCGGCGCGGGACGTGTTCGACGCGGTCGCCGGGCTGGGGCCGTTGCAGCGCTACCTCGACGACCCTGCCGTCGAGGAGATCTGGATCAACGAGCCGTCGAAGGTGTTCGTCGCCCGGCAGGGGGTGTCGGAGCTGACGACGACGGTGCTGACCGCGGACGACGTGCGCGACCTGGTCGAGCGGATGCTGAAGGCGTCCGGGCGACGGGTGGACCTGTCGACGCCGTTCGTGGACGCGTCGCTGCCGGACGGGTCGCGCGTGCACGTGGCGATCCCGGACGTGACGCGGGCGCACTGGTCGGTCAATATCCGCAAGTTCGTGGTGAAGGCGACGCATCTGGAGGACCTGGTCGCGCTCGGGTCGTTGACCGCTGCGGCCGCGCGGTTCCTGGACGCGGCGGTGGCGGCGGGGCTGAACGTCCTCGTCGCCGGCGGCACGCAGGCGGGCAAGACGACGCTGCTCAACTGCCTGACAGCGGCGGTGCCCGCTCGCGAGCGGGTCATCACGTGCGAAGAGGTCTTCGAGCTCAAGGTGCCGCTGCCCGACGTCGTCGCGATGCAGTGCCGGCAGCCGAGCCTGGAGGGCACCGGCGAGATCAAGCTCCGGCGTCTGGTGAAGGAAGCATTGCGGATGCGTCCTTCGCGCATCGTGGTGGGCGAGGTCCGGCAGGAGGAGAGCCTCGACCTGCTCATCGCGCTGAACTCAGGCCTGCCGGGCATGTGCACGATCCACGCCAACAGCGCCCGCGAGGCGGTCACGAAGCTCTGCACTCTTCCCTTGCTGGCCGGGGAGAACGTCAGCCACTCTTTCGTCGTCCCGACCGTCGCGTCCTGCATCGACCTCGTCGTGCACGCCGCGACCGAGGCAGACGGCCGGCGACGCGTGCGCGAGATCGTCGCGGTGCCGGGCCGGGTCGAGGGCGACGTGATCGAGACGGCGGACATCTTCACCACCCGGCGGGGCGAGCTCGTCCGCGCGGACGGCTGGCCTCCGCACCAGGACCGGTTCGAGCGCGCGGGCTACAGCCTGCCGGCGCTGCTGTCCGGCGAGAGCGCGGCGTGACGTGGGCGCGTTCCTCGGCCTGACCCTCGGGATCGGCCTCTTCCTCGTCTGGTCCGCGTTCGGTCCGCCCCGTCCCCCGCGCGTCCGCACGAAGCCCGCGCTGCGCGAGCGGCTCGCGGACATGCTCGCGCAGGCCGGCATCGAGTCGGTGACACCGCTGGCACTGATCGGCTCCTGCCTCGGGACCGGGCTCGTCGTCCTGCTGGCGATGCTGGTCGTGTCGCGCTCCCCGGTCGTGGCGCTCGCGTTCGCGCTGATGGCGGCGTACGCGCCGCTGGTGCTCGTGCGCTACCGGCAGCGCAAGCGCCAGTCCGACCTGCGTGAGGTCTGGCCCGAGGTCGTGGACAACCTCGCGTCGGGCGTACGCGCTGGGCTCTCGCTGCCCGAGGCGCTGGCCCAGGTGGGCGTACGCGGCCCCGAGCAGGTGCGTGCGCACTTCGTCCGCTTCGGCGAGGACTACCGCGCCACCGGCCGCTTCACGCAGAGCCTCGATCGGCTGAAGGCCTCGCTCGCCGACCCGGTGGGGGACCGGATCGTCGAGTCGCTGCGGATGGCCCGCGAGGTCGGCGGGTCCGACCTCGGCCGGCTGCTGCGGACGCTCTCCGGCTTCCTCCGCGAGGAGGCGCGTGCCCGCGCCGAGCTGCAGGCCCGCCAGTCCTGGACGGTCAACGGCGCCCGGCTCGCGGTGGCGTCGCCGTGGCTCGTGCTCGCGATGCTCTCGCTGAACCCCGACGGCGTCGACGCCTACAACAGCGCGGCCGGTGCGCTCCTGCTCGCGGGCGGGGGCGGGCTCTGCCTCGTGGCGTACCGGCTGATGCTGCGCATCGCCCGGCTGCCCGAGGAAGAGCGGGTACTGCGGTGAACGGCCTGCTCCCCGGCGCACTGCTCGGGCTGGTGGCCGGCTTCGGCCTCGTCACGGCGCTCTGGCGGCTACCCGTGTTCCGCCGTCCCACGCTGGACGACCGGCTCGCGCCCTACCTGCGGGACACGCCGCGTCAGTCACGACTGCTGCGCACCTCGCGCGCCGTCACGCCCTTCCCCACGCTCGAGCGCATCGTCGGGCCGTCCGTCGCC
Source organism: Motilibacter deserti (assembly GCF_011250635.1). GTDB lineage: Bacteria > Actinomycetota > Actinomycetes > Motilibacterales > Motilibacteraceae > Motilibacter_A > Motilibacter_A deserti. The sequence continues at coordinate 844,896 of NZ_JAANNP010000001.1, read as the reverse complement.
GACGCCGGGCGGCTCCTGGAGCGGGTCCTCGGCGGCAGCGCGTCGATCCGGCGCAAGCTCGAGCAGTCGGGCTCGGAGAAGACGCTCGACCAGTTCCGCGTCGAGCAGGTGCTCTGGGGTGCCGTCGCGCTCGCGCTCGCGCTGCTCGTCAGCCTGCTGCTGCTCGCCAGCGGGCGGTCCACGCAACCGGTGGTGCTTCTCGTCTTCTGCCTGCTCGCGGCCGCCGGCGGCGTCCTCGCCCGTGACTACCAGCTCGGCCAGGAGGTCACCCGCCGCGAGCGCCGGATGCTGCAGGAGTTCCCGACCATCGCCGAGCTGCTCGCACTCTCGGTCAGTGCGGGCGAAGGGGCAGTCGGAGCGCTCGAGCGGGTCACGTCGATCAGCAGTGGTGAGCTGACGCGAGAGCTCGGCCGCGCGCTCGCCGAGGCGCGCTCCGGGGCGAGCCTGGTCACCGCCCTGCAAGGCGTGGCCGCCCGCACCAGCCTCGCCCCGTTGTCCCGCTTCGTCGACGGCGTCGCGGTGGCCGTCGAACGCGGCACACCCCTCGCCGATGTGCTACGCGCCCAGGCCGCCGACGTCCGCGAGCTCGGCAAGCGCGCCCTGCTCGAGGCCGGCGGGCGCAAAGAGGTCGCAATGATGGTGCCGGTCGTCTTCCTCGTCATGCCCATCACCGTCGCCTTCGCGCTCTTTCCCGGACTGGTCACCCTCGACGTCGCGGGCTGACCGCTCCTTCCTTTCCTCCACGAGAAAGACACTCCCGAAATGCAGCTCGCCATTCTTGCCACCGCAGCGTTCATGCGCGCCTCCGACGCGATGACCGGCCGGCTCGGCCGCCGTGACCGCGGGGACGTCCCGGCCTGGGTCCTCATCACCGTCATGACCGCCGGCCTCGTCGTCATCATCTGGGGCGTCGCGAGCGAGCAGCTCCAGCAGATGTTCAACTCGGCGATGGACTCGGTGACGGGACCGGGCGCGGGTTCGTGAGGCCTGGGCCGGTCCCCGGCGCTCGGCCGGTCGCCGGGGCAGGACTGGGCGTGGGAGCCAGGTCGGCTGCCGAGGCTCGGCTCGGGGTGCGCGACGACTCGGGTGCGGCGCTGGTCGAGTTCGTCCTCGTCACCGCAATGATCGTGCCGATCTTCGTCGCGCTGCTCCAGCTCGGTGTCGTCCTGCACGTGCGCAACACGCTCACGGCCGACGCGGCCGAGGGCGCGCGCTACGCCGCGAACGCGGACCGCCGGCCGCAGGACGGCGCGGCCCACACCCGGCAGCTCGTGCGGCAGACGTTCGGCGACCGGCTCGGCCCGACAGTCACGGCGCGCCGCGTCATGCAGCGCGGCCTCCCGGTCGTCGAGGTACGCGTGACGGCCGACCTGCCGCTCGTCGGCTGGCTGGCCGGCGTCCCGGACGGTCTCACCGTCACCGCTCACGCCCTCGACGAGGAGGCGATCACGCCGTGAGACGCGCGCGTTGCGCTGCCCGCCGCCTGCACCGGGACGCGGCCTGTGAGGAGGGCAGCGCGCTGGTCGAGTTCTGCTGGCTCGGCGTGCTGCTCCTGATCCCGTTGACCTGGGTGCTGCTCGCCGTCTTCCGCGCGCAGGGCACGGCGTACGCGGTCACGGCCGCGACGCGCGAGGCCGGCCGTGCGTACGTCAGCACCTCGGGCAGCGGCACGGCGGCGCAGGCGCGGGCGGAGGCGCGGGCTGTTGCCGCCGCGTCGGTCGCCCTCCGCGACTTCGGCGCCGAGCTGGACCGGCGCGAGCTCGACATCACCGGCAGCCTGCGCCCGGGGTCGGCCGTCACGGTCGAGCTCACTGCCAGCGTGCCGCTCCCCTTCGTGCCGCAGTGGCTCGGCGGCTCGTCCGTGCGGGTCCATGGTCGGCACGTCGAGCTCGTGGACCAGTACCGATGACCGCGCCGGTACGGACGTCCGGACCAGTGCCGCCCTTGGGACCTGTGCCGAGGCCCCGGGCCACCTGCGATGTCGAGGCAGTAGCGATGTCCCGGCCAGTACCGATGACTAGTCGACGTCCCCGCGGTGACACGGGCACCATCACGCCACTGATCCTCGGCTTCGCCGTCGTCGTCATGGCCCTGATCGCCGTGGTCACCGACGTCTCGTCGGCCTACCTCGCCCGTCGCACCCTGGCCGGCGCCGCGGACTCGACCGCCCTCGCGGCCGCCGGGGGAGTGGACCGCGACCGGCTCTACGACGGCTCGCTCACGAGCCTGCCGCTCAGCGCCTCGGCGGCGCGCGCCCGGGCCGACCGCCAGCTCACGCGTACGCAGCTGCGGGCGAAGTTTCCCGACGCGCGCGTCGCGCGGGTCGCGCTCGACGAAAGCCGGACCACCGTCACCGTGCAGCTGGCCGCCACCGCGCGGCTGCCGTTCACCGGCATCCTCGGCTTCGGGCGCGGCAGCGTGCGCCTCACCGCGGCTGCCAGCGCACGCTCGCCGCTCGGGTAGCGGCGGCCCGGGCGCCGCCGGGTCGGGGACGGGGACGCGTCAGGGGCGGACATCGTCAGCGACTTGCCGCATCGGGCAACCCAGCTGCCCGGCCGACCGCGGGTCACGCCGCCCGCAGCCCCCCGAGCCCCGCCGGCAGCGCGGAGGAGTGCAGCACCCGCAGCCGCTGCGTCGGCCGCGTCATGGCGACGAACAGGTCGTTGACCCCGCGCGCCGACTCCGCCAGCAGGGCCGCGGGCTCGACGAGCACGACCGCGTCGAACTCGAGCCCCTTCGCCTCGGTCGCCGTCATCACGGACACCGCGGAGTCGAGGGTGGTCGGGCCGTCGCCCACGCTGCCCGCGGGCAGCGCGTCGCGCAGCACCCCCACCGCCCACTCCTGGTCCGCCCGCGACGTCAGCACCGCGAGCCGGCCGCCGTCGAGGTGGCCGAGCTCGTCGCGTACGACATCGAGCAACGCAGCCGCGTCGCGTGGCGCGACCGAGTGCGACGTCGGGTCCCAGTGCACGTCGCGCACCGACTTCGCCGCGGCAGCAGGGATCCCCGCCGCCTCGAGCACGTCGTTCGCGACCTCCATCACCCGACGCGGAGTTCGGTAGTTCACCGTCAGCTGCTCCTGGTGCCACCGGCCCTCGACGTAGGGGTCGAGCATCTCGCCCCACGACGACGCCCCCGCCAGCGCGCCGGTCTGCGCGATGTCGCCGACGACCGTCATGGACCGGGTGGGGCAGCGCCGCATGAGCAGCCGCCACTGCATCGGCGAGAGCTCCTGCGCCTCGTCGACGATCACGTGCCCGAACGCCCACTCGCGGTCCTCGGACGCCCGCTCCGCGACCGACAGGCTGGCCGCGTCGCTGGCGTAGCGGTCGAGCAGGTCGTCGGCGGTCAGCATCCCGGCCGCGCCCGACATGGCCAGCGCCTGCTGGGCGTAGTCCCGCTCGGCCTTGCGCTCGGCGGCGGCGCGCGCGGCGTCCAGCTGGGCCGCGGTGTCGTCGCTGCCCAGCAGCTCGGCCGCCTCGTCCAGCAGCGGCACGTCCGCCGGCGTCCACGCCGACCCCGGGTCCCGGCGCAGCAGCCGGCGCTCGGCGCGGCTCAGCCGCCCGTCCGCGGCGGCCGCGAGCTTGGCCGGGTCGGCGTACAGCTCGGTCAGCAGCTTCTGCGGGGTCAGCGGCATCCAGCAGAGGTTGACCTCGCGCCGCACGTCGCGCGACTCGCGCAGCTCGGCGAGCAGGCCGGGCCGGGTGTCCTCGTTCAGCTCCACGCGCTGGGCCGCCGCGAGCTGGCGGGCCAGCCGCTCCAGCACCGCCTTGACGAAGACGACGCGCGCCGCGTTGTGCGGCTTGCGGCTCGCCCGCGCCCGGTCGCGGGCGAAGACGACGTCGGCGGGGCGCAGCGTCACCTGGGCGCCGTCGACCGAGAGGCGCAGCGGCTTGCCCGGGACCCGCTGCCGGTTGCGCACCGCCTGCGCGACGACGTCCGCCATGCGCAGACCGCCCTTGACCGCCGCGGCGTCCGCCGACTCGAGGGCGGTGGCGTCCACGCCGGGGAAGAGCTGGCCCGGCGTCGAGAGCACGGCGCCGGTCTCGCCGAGGCTCGGCAGGACCTGCTCGATGTAGCGCAGGAACGCGCGGTTCGGCCCGACCACCAGCACGCCGGAGGAGGCGATGCGCTCGCGGTGGGTGAAGAGGAGGTACGCCGCCCGGTGCAGCGCCACGGCCGTCTTGCCCGTGCCGGGCCCGCCCTGGACGACGAGCACGCCGGGCAGCGGCGCGCGGATGATGCGGTCCTGCTCGGCCTGGATGGTCGTCACGATGTCGCGCATGCGGCCGCTGCGGCGCGCGTTGAGCGCGGCGAGCAGCGCGCCCTGCCCGGCGACCGCGGGATGGCCGCCGGCACTCGTGTCGAGCAGCTCGTCCTCGATGCCCGTGACCCGGCGCTGCTCGGTGGACAGGTGGCGGCGGCGCGCGACGCCGAGCGGGGTCGCAGCGGTGGCCTGGTAGAACGCGGCGGCGGCCGGCGCGCGCCAGTCGAGCAGGAGCTGGACGCGGTCGTCGGTCGACAGCCCCACCCGGCCGACGTAGTGGCTCGCGCCGTCGACCATGTCGAGCCGGCCGAACAGCAGCCGCTCCTCGACGCCGCGCAGCGTGGCGGCGCGCTCGGAGTACATCCGGACGAGGGCGTCGCGCTCGACCCGGGCCGCCGGGGTCCCCGCCGTGGGGGCGCGCTCGGCCTTGGCCAGCTGTGCGGACACCTCGGCGCGGCGCCGGTCGAGGTGCGCGTAGACCTCGTCCAGGTGCGCCTGCTCGGCTGCCGTCTCGCGGGCGACCAGCTCCGCCGCGGGGTGCGCCTCGTCCTGCTCCTCGGCCTGCACCTCGTCGAGCTCATCGTCCAGCCGGGGTGCCGGCACCGGGTCCGCCTGTACGCCGTTCAAGGAGCTCCTGTCGTCCTGGTCCACGGCGTCGACGCCGCCCCACATTGTCACCGGCCCGTGGCCTGACCGCGCGCTCTTTGCGCTCGGCCACCCGCGTGTCCAACAGCCCGACTTCGCCCCGTCATCCCGCCCGGCGAGCCCGGGCCGCGCCGCCCGAGTCTGCGACAGCCCACTGACAGCCGGATGACAGGCCGCCGGGCGACGCTCGGCAGGCGTCCGGCCGACCGGGCCGGCGCCCCGAGCCGGAGCCACCCGCGCTCGGCCCACCCTCCCGGAGGCCTCCCATGCTGTCCCGCCGTCTCGCCCTCCCCACCGCGCTCGCCGCCGCCGCCACCCGCCGCCGCCCCGGCCGCGGCGGCCACGCCTGCCCGGGTCGCCCCCGCCGTGGAGTGCGGTGCAGTCCTGACCACCAGCGTGCGGCTCACGACTGACCTCGAGTGCAGCGGCACCGGCCTGTTCGTCGGCGCCCCCGGCATCACGATCGACCTGGCCGGCCACACCGTCTCCGGGCCGGGCCGCGGGGTCGGGATCGACAACTACGGCGAGCACGACGGCGTGGTCGTACGCCGCGGCACCGTCCGCGGCTTCACGCATGGCGTCTACTTCGAGCGGGCTGCCGGCGGCCGGATCGACAGGGTCACGACCACCGACAACGCGATCGGCATCGCCATCGGACACGGCGAGGGCGTCGTCCTGGAGCGCGTCGACGCCAGCGGCAACGAGTTCGCCGGCATCGAGGTGATGTCGAGCGAGGACACGACCGTGCGGCGGTCCACGGTCAACGACAACGGCCACGGCGGCGTCATCGACCGCTACTCGACCGGCAACACCTATGAGCGGAACGAGCTCAACCGCAATGTGTTCTACGGGCTGCTGCTCTACCAGGCCGAGGACGCGGTCGCCGAGCGCAACCTCGCCGCCGACAACCGGTACGACGGGTTCGCCCTGGACTTCTGGACGGAAGGCGCCCTGCTCGACCGCAACGAGGCGGTCGGCAACGGCGAGCACGGGTTCCGCATCGACGAGCCGGGCAACCGGCTCGTGCGCAACCGCGCCACGGGGAACTCCGCGCTCGGCTTCTCCGCCCCGGAGGGCACCGTCGACCTCGGCGGCAACCGGGCCGCCGGCAACGCGGCGGGCGGGTGCACGTACCTCGACTGCTGAGGCCCAGGGGGACGGGGTGCGCCGGCTACTCGCGCAGCCGGCGCACCCCGCGGGCCGCCTCGACCCGGGAGCGCAGCCGCTCCACCAGGCCGTCCTCGTCCTTGACCGTGTTGACCCCGCGCAGGGCGACGTCCATGTGCCGGGTCATCGGCCGGCCCATGCCGACGTCCATCCCGTCGTAGTAGCGGGTCACGAGCCCGCAGCGGCGGCAGCGCCAGCGCAGCGTGACCGGCCACGGGCGGAAGCGGGTGAACTCGTGCGCGCAGCGGCCGCCCTCGTCCGGGTCCACGTCCTCCTCGGGCCACCCCACCACGTCACCCAGCGTAGGCGGATCGACAAAGCGCGCCCCGGCCGTACCCTTGTCCCTCGTGGCAGGCCCCGACTTCTCCGAACAGCTCAAGTCCCTCGACGCGACCCTGGTCAGCGTCGAGAAGGTGCTCGACCTTCCGGCACTGCGCCAGCAGGCCGCAGAGCTCGAGGAGCAGTCGGCTGCGCCCGACCTCTGGAACGACCCGGAGGCCGCCCAGAAGGTGACGAGCAAGCTCGCCCACCTGCAGGGCAACCTGCGCAAGATCGACGACATCCGGCGCCGCGTGGACGACCTCTCCGTGCTGTGGGAGCTGGCCGAGGCCGAGGACGACGCCGGCACCCGCGAGGAGGCCGAGGCCGAGCTCGAGCGGCTGGGCAAGGACGTCGAGGCCCTCGAGGTCACGACCCTGCTCAACGGCGAGTACGACCCCCGCGAGGCTCTCGTCACCGTCCGCGCCGAGGCCGGCGGCGTCGACGCGGCCGACTTCGCCGAGATGCTCATGCGGATGTACCTGCGCTGGGCCGAGCGCCACGGCTACAAGACCGAGGTCTACGACACCTCCTACGCCGAGGAGGCCGGCATCAAGTCGGCCACCTTCAAGGTCGACGCGCCGTACGCGTACGGCACCCTCAGCGTGGAGCAGGGGACGCACCGGCTCGTGCGCATCTCCCCGTTCGACAACCAGGGCCGCCGGCAGACCTCGTTCGCCGGCGTCGAGGTGCTCCCGGTCGTGGAGTCCGACGACCACGTCGACATCCCCGAGGACGAGATCCGGGTCGACGTCTTCCGCTCCTCGGGCCCCGGCGGCCAGGGCGTCAACACGACCGACTCCGCGGTCCGCATCACCCACCTGCCGACCAACATCGTCGTCTCCTGCCAGAACGAGCGCTCGCAGATCCAGAACCGCGCCAGCGCGATGGCGGTCCTCGCGTCCAAGCTGCTCGAGCGGCGCCGGCAGGAGGAGAAGGCCCAGATGGACGCCCTCAAGGGCGACAGCTCCGGCAGCTGGGGCAACCAGATGCGGTCCTACGTGCTGCACCCGTACCAGATGGTCAAGGACCTGCGCACCGAGCACGAGGTCGGCAACCCGCAGGCCGTGCTCGACGGCGAGATCGACGACTTCATCGAGGCCGGCATCCGCTGGCGCAAGTCCGGCGCCAACGCCTGATCGCGGGAGCCGGCGCGCCCAAGCGCGGTCGAGCGGGCTCAGGCCGGGCTCAGGTCAGCGCGAGCAGCAGCATCCACACGACGAACAGCGCGGCCGCGATGCCCGCGAGCAGCGCGGGCGACGGCCCGCCGGGCGGCTCCGGGCGCCAGCGCCGGCACGTGGGGCAGTTGCCCTCGTCCACCGGCGAGTTGCACGCGGCACACACGGGGCGCGGGCTGCGCCGGTCGTAGGCGGTGACCACAAGGCCCCTCTCCGCGAAGTCGTCCCGTCCAGTATTGCTCGGCCGGCACAACGCGCGGCTGAAGCCCAGCGTGCCCGGGATGGGCGGCCCCCGCACCTAGACTGGTGGAGTCGTTACACAACCGCCCCTCGACCGACTGGCTGCTACGTGATCCGTTTCGACTCCGTCACGCACGCCTACTCCAAGACCGCCCGTCCGGCGCTGGTGGACGTGGACGTGGAGATCGCCAAGGGCGAGTTCGTGTTCCTCGTCGGCCCGTCGGGGTCCGGCAAGTCGACCTTCCTCCGCCTGGTGTTCAAGGAGGAGACTCCGTCCAAGGGCTCGGTCTTCGTGGCCGGGCGCGACGTCGGCCGCCTCTCCTCGTGGAAGGTCCCGGCGCTGCGCCGGCAGATCGGCGTCGTCTTCCAGGACTTCCGGCTGCTGCCCAACAAGACCGTCCTGCAGAACGTCGCCTTCGCCCTCGAGGTCATCGGCAAGCCGCGCAGCACCGTCAAGAAGGTCGTGCCCGAGGTGCTCGAGCTCGTCGGCCTGTCGGGCAAGGAGAACCGCATGCCCGACGAGCTGTCCGGCGGTGAGCAGCAGCGGGTCGCCATCGCCCGCGCCTTCGTCAACCGCCCCGCGATCCTGCTCGCCGACGAGCCGACCGGGAACCTCGACCCGACCACGAGCGTCGGCATCATGCGGCTGCTCGACCGGATCAACCGCACCGGCACCACGATCGTGATGGCCACCCACGACGACGACGTCGTCGACCAGATGCGCAAGCGCGTCGTGGAGCTGGACGGCGGGCGGGTCGTACGCGACCAGTCCCGCGGCGTCTACGGCTACACCCGCTGACCCGCAGCTCTCCCGAACCACCTGTCTCGCAGAAAGGGCCTGATCCGTGCGCGCACGCGTCATCGCAGCCGACGTGGGGATCGGCCTGCGACGCAACATGACCATGACCCTCGCGGTGGTCATCACGACGTGGGTCGCGCTCGGGTTCTTCGCCGCCGGCCTGCTCTTCAGCCACCAGGTCGACACGATGAAGGGCGAGTGGTACGACAAGATCGAGGTCTCGATCTACCTCTGCACCGCCGAGCCGTCGGCCTCGACGGGCTGCGCGGGCGGTGAGACCACCGAGGCCCAGCGCGAGGACCTGCGCGCCCAGCTCGAGCGGATGCCCGAGGTGGAGCGGGTCTACTACGAGTCCAAGGCCCAGGCGTACTCCAACTTCAAGGACATGTTCGAGGGCCAGCCGATCGCGGAGAACGTCAGCACCGACGCGATCCCGGACTCCTTCCGCGTCAAGCTCGTCGACCCCACCCAGTACGACGTGATCGCCTCGCGCTTCCAGGGCGAGCCCGGCGTCGACTCGGTCGAGGACAGCCGTGAGCTGCTCGACAAGTTCTTCGCGATCGTCAGCCGGCTGCAGATCGGCGCCTACATCGTCGCGGGCGTCACCCTGCTCGCCGCGATGCTGCTGATCTCCAACACGATCCGGGTGATGGCGTTCAGCCGCCGCCGCGAGACCGGCATCATGCGGCTCGTCGGGGCGTCGCGGTTCTACATCCAGCTGCCGTTCCTGATCGAGGGCGCGCTCGCCGGCCTGGTCGGCGCGGGGCTGACCGTCGGCAGCATCGTCGCGTTCCAGCAGTTCATCATCGTCGACCAGGCGGTCCCGCAGCTGCCGGCGATCCCGTTCATCGGGTGGAGCGACGTCTGGGCGGTCGTCCCCTGGGTGCTCGGCCTGGGCCTGGTGCTCGCGTCGCTGGCCTCGCTCTTCACGCTCCGTCGCTACCTGCGGGTCTGACCCCGGCGCGGGGCGGCGCGCAGTCGGTCCCCTGCCGCCGCGTCGCACCCGCTGCCGCAACTGCTGTGACTTGTGAGACCGCTGTGACTACGGCGCGCCTCCACGCGCATGCGGCGCGGCGTTGCTATCAAGGGTTCCGCCTCTGCCCCCGGACAGACCCGGAGTCCCTCGCGTGCGCTTGCGTCCCGCCCTGCTCGCTGTGCTCCTGGCGGCGGTGTCGGTCGGCTCCCTGCCCATCGCCAGCGCCGACGACAAGGACCGCAAGCGCGAGGTCGACGCGTCGATCGACGCGCTGCACGACGACCTCGCCGACACCGCCCGCGAGCTGAGCGCCGCGGTCGAGGCGCTGCGCACCGCCGAGGCCAAGCTCGGCACCGCGCGCAAGCGCGTCGAGGCCGCCCAGACCGCGCTGGACCAGGCCGAGCGACGCGACGAGGCCATCGCGGCCAAGCTCGCGCTGGCCCAGGACGAGGAGGCGAAGGCCGAGCAGGACCTCGAGGACGTCCAGGCCGAGCTGGCCGAGGGGCGTACCACCGTCAACAGCATCGCGCGGCAGGCGTACAAGAGCGGGCGCATCGGCACGCTCTCGGTCGTCATGGGCTCCGAGTCGCCGGGCGACTTCACCGAGAAGCTCGTGCTGATGCAGGACGCGCTGCGCAGCCAGGGCCAGGCGCTGCAGCAGCTGTCGGCGACCCGGGCGGACATCCGGTCCCGGCAGGTGACGGTCCAGCAGAAGCGCGAGCTGATCGCGGACCTCAAGGCCCAGTCCGAGCTGAACGTCAAGGCGAAGGCCGCCGCCGAGGCCGAGGCCGAGTCGGCCCAGCGCGAGGTCGAGCAGCTCGTCGCGTCGGCGGCGTCGGCGAAGGCCGCGGTCGAGTCGCAGAAGGCCGACGAGGAGCGGCGCCTCGCCCAGATGCAGGCCGAGTCCGCCCAGCTCGGCGCGCTCATCAAGAAGCGGGCGGAGCAGGCGCGCCGGGCGGCCGCCGCCGCGGCGGCCCGCGAGCGCGAGCGCGAGCGCAGCTCCAGCAGCGGCGGCTCGTCCTCGAGCGGGAGCAGCGGCAGCAGCGGCAGCAGTGGCAGCAGTGGCGGGAGCTGGTCCAGCGGCGGCGGCGCCCTGTCGCACCCGGTGAGCGGCCCCATCACCTCGCCCTACGGCATGCGCGTGCACCCGGTCACCGGGGTCTACAAGCTGCACGACGGCACCGACTTCGGCGTCGGGTGCGGCACCCCGATCCACGCGGCCGCCGACGGCACCGTGATCTGGGCGCAGAGCCTGACCGGCTACGGCAACCAGCTCGCCATCGACCACGGCACGGTCAACGGCGTCGCGCTCTCGACGTCCTACAGCCACCAGGAGCGGTTCGCCGTCTCGGCCGGCCAGCACGTCAGCCGCGGCCAGGTCATCGGCTACGTCGGCTCGACCGGCTACTCGACCGGCTGCCACCTGCACTTCATGGTCTACGTCAACGGCGCCGTCACGAACCCGATGGGCTGGCTCTAGCCCGGGAGAAGGCACGCAGAACGCACGGTGAACGCCACGGAGCCCGGCCGGGCTCCGTAGACTTCGGTCACATGCGGTCTCTGCGCCGAGCGGCAGGGGTCGGCGGCATCGTCGCCGGGCTGCTGCTCGCGTACGCGGCGGGCCTGCTCACCGGCGCCCTGACCGACGGCGGCGGCTCGTCCGGAACGCCCACGGCCTCGCGCAGCGCCGACCCCGTGGCCGCCGCCGCCGACCGGATCGCGACGGGGGCTGCGCGCGACGTCGACCGCTCCACGCTCGAGCAGGCGGCGATCCAGGGGATGCTCGACGCGCTCGGCGACCGCTGGGCCAGCTACTACCCGCCGAGCGAGTACGCGTCGTTCGCCGACGCGCTCGAGGGCCGCTACACCGGGGTCGGCCTCTGGCTGCGCGACGCCGACGAGGGCGCCGGCCGCGTGGTGGTCGGCAGCGTCACCCCGGGCTCGCCGGCGGACGACGCGCGGGTCAGGGTCGGGGACGTGCTGCTCGGGATCGACGGGGAGGGGCCGGGGTCGGTCTCGCGCGCCGCGTCGCTGCTGCGCGGCCGCGACGGCTCGTCCGTACGCCTCGAGCTGGCCGGCGAGCGCACCGGCCGGCGGACGCTCACGCTGGTCCGGACGACGTTCGAGACCCGCGACGTGGCCGGGCGGGCCCTCGACGCGCAGACCCGGGTCGTCAGCGTCGGCGCGTTCACCCGGGGGGTGGGCCGGCAGGTCCGCGACCAGCTGGGGCAGGCCCGGCAGGACCACGACGCGCTCGTGCTCGACCTGCGGGGCAACCCCGGCGGCCTGTTGGACGAGGCGGTCGAGGTGGCCTCGGCGTTCCTGGACGGCGGCCCGGTCGTGAGCTACGAGCGCCGCGGCGAGCAGCCGCGCTGGCTGGACGCCGTGGGCGACGGCGACACGACCACCCCGCTCGTGGTGCTCGTCGACGCCGGGACGGCCAGCGCGGCCGAGGTCGTGGCGGCCGCCCTGCAGGACCGCGGGCGCGCGGTCGTCGTGGGGGCCCGGACGTTCGGCAAGGGGTCGGTGCAGGAGGGGGCCGAGCTGCCGGACGGCTCGGCGCTGGAGCTGACGGTCGGGCACTACCGGACGCCCAGCGGCCGCGACATCGACGGGACCGGCGTCACGCCCGACATCGCCGTGTCGCCACGGCAGGCGCCGGACGTGGCCGAGCGGCGCGCCGTCGAGGTGCTGCGCGGCCTACGGGCAGCGCGTACCCCCGCGCCCGTGCCGACGTCCAGCCGCGCCGCGCGCTAGCCTCGACCCCCTGATGGTCAAGGAACAGGGGCGCAAGAACATCGCCCAGAACCGCAAAGCGCGCCACGACTACGAGATCGTGGACACCTACGAGGCCGGCATGGTGCTGACCGGCACCGAGGTGAAGTCGCTGCGCCAGGGACGGGCCTCGCTGGTCGACGGCTTCGCCGAGGTGCGCGACGGCGAGGTCTGGCTGCTCAACGTGCACATCCCGGAATACACCGAGGGCACGTGGAACAACCACACCCCGCGCCGACCGCGCAAGCTCCTGCTGCACAAGCTGGAGATCCTCAAGCTGATCGGCAAGAGCAAGGAGACCGGCTTCACGATGGTGCCGCTCTCGCTCTACTTCAAGGACGGGCGGGCCAAGGTCGAGCTCGCCCTCGCCCGCGGCAAGCGGGAGTACGACAAGCGCCAGACGCTCATGGAGAAGCAGGCCAAGCGGGAGGCCGACCGCGCGGTGTCGGCGGCCCGGCGGCGCAACCGCGTCGGCTGACGGCCAGGAATAGGCGCAGCCCGCCCGGGGATTGGCACCCGGCGTGAGAGCTATCGCGTACGACCGCTTCGGCGGCCCCGAGGTCCTGCAGCTCGTCGACCTGCCCGAGCCGCCCGTCGGCCCCGACAGCGTCCTGGTCCGCACCCGAGCGTCCAGCGTGAACCCGGTGGACTGGAAGGTGCGGGAGGGCTATCTGCAGGCGCTGTTCCCGCACAACTTCCCGATCGTCCCGGGATGGGACGTGTCCGGCGTCGTCGAGCGCGTCGGGGCCGCGGTCACCGAGTTCGCCGAGGGGGACGAGGTCGTCGGCTACGTCCGGCGCGACGACGTCCAGTGGGGGACGTTCGCCGAGCTGGTGCCGGCGCCCGTGCGCACGCTGGCCAAGGCGCCGACGGCCGGCACCGGACTGGTCGAGGCAGCGGGGCTGCCGCTCGCCGGGCTCACCGCGCTGCAGTCGCTGCGTGCGGCCGGCGTCGGGAAGGGCGACACGGTCCTCGTCCACGCCGCCGCCGGCGGGGTCGGGACCTTCGCCGTCCAGCTGGCCCGGATCCTCGGCGCGCGGGTCATCGGCACCGCGGGCGAGTCCAGCGCGCAGCTCGTCCGCGACCTCGGCGGCGAGCCGGTGGCGTACGGCGACGGCCTCGCCGACCGGGTCCGGGAGCTCGCCGGCGGGCCGGTCGACGTGGCGCTCGACTTCGTCGGCGGGGAGGCGCTCGAGGTGTCGCCCGAGCTGGTGTCGGACCCGGGCCGCGTGGTGAGCGTGATCGACCCGGCGGTCAAGGACAAAGGCGGCCGGTACGTCTTCGTCCGCCCGTCCAGCGGCGACCTGGCCGAGCTGGTCGGCTACCTCGAGGCGGGGACGTTGCGCGTGGTCGTCGACGAGACGTTCCCGCTCGAGCGGGCGGCCGACGCGCACCGGCGCAGCGCGGAGGGGCACGTGCACGGGAAGATCCTCGTCACCGTGTGACCCGAACGAGCTGGTTGCCCCGGGTTGTCCGGCTCGCGCGGACACGGTAGGAAACGCCTATCGTGCCCGCCGGGCCGCCGGCCCCTCCACGGTGCACGGGTCCCTTTCGGGGGGTCGTATGCGCTTGTCTTCGGTCCGGGCATCCCGGGCCACCGTCTCCCTCGCCGTCGCGGGGGCGGTCGCCGTGCTGGGGCTGCCGTCGTCGACGTCGGCGGCCGCGCCCGCTGCGCCGGGTGGTGCCGCGCAGGTCGCCGTCCGCGAGGCGTCGCCGAGCTCGAAGCTGCCGGTCTACGACGAGTCCGGCCGCAAGATCGCCGACAGCGCGGCGGGCCTCGCCGCCCGCGGCGCGCTGCGGGCCCAGGGGCGGTCCTCCGCGGCGGCCGCGGACGACACGCCTGTCGGGACGATCCGCAGCTGGGTCGCGCTCGACGACTACAAGGGCAGGTACTACCTCAAGCGGTTCCAGCTGCGGGGGGTCGGCGACCACATCGAGGTGTGGGTCGCGGTCGGCTCGCAGCCGGCGGAGGACCCGTCGACGGACACGCAGTTCCTGCCGGGCGACTGCCGCAACAACCGGACCACGATCGGCCAGGAGCAGGTCGACTACCTGATCGACCAGTTCGACAACAACATCTACCCCCTCGAGACCGAGGTCTTCAGCGTCCCGGAGGAGCGGGCCGGCGCGGACAGCGCCATCGGCGACACCAGCGGTGCCGGGGACAACATCGTCACGCTCATCGACAACGTCCGCGACGAGCACTTCTACGACTACGACAACAGCCGGGCGCTCACCCAGATCGCCGGCTTCTTCTCCCCGGCGATCAACTCACTGACCGACCGCAACGTGATGACGATCGACGCGTTCGACTGGGCGCACCGCACCGGTGCCAACCCGCCGAACGAGCCCGTGCCCGGCAACAACTGCACGAGCGCTCCGGCCCGGCCGAACTTGTACGAAGGCGTCTTCGCCCATGAGTACCAGCACCTGCTGATGGGCTATACCGACCCCGACGAGTCCAGCTGGGTCAACGAGGGCCTGTCCGACGTCGCCGGCTGGCTGACCGGCTACTTCCGCCCGGCGGTCCCGGTCACCGACATCGCCTTCGAGAACCACACCCAGTGCTTCCTCGGCTGGCTCGGGACGTCCACCCCGGCCAACCCGAACCCGAGGGCCGAGTGCGGCCCGGAGAACAGCCTGACGCTCTGGGGCGACCAGGGCGAGGACGAGACGCTCGCCGACTACGGAGCCGCGTTCACGTTCTTCCAGATGGTCCACGACCGCTACGGGGTCGACGCGATCTCGCGGCTGCACAACGACGAGGACAACGGCTTCGACAGCGTCGCCAACATGCTCGAGGCCGAAGGGCGGTCCGCGACACCCGCAGACCTCGTGCACGAGTGGGCGGCCCTCAACGCGCTCGACGGCGTCCTGGACCGCTCTCCGACGGCGTACGGCTCCCTGAAGCGCCGCTACTCCACGCCATCGCTCGACTCGACCGTCAACTGGGACGAGAACGACGCGTACGACACCCCCGGCGCGCCGCCGAACGGCTCGGACTACGTCCGGCTGCGCAACGCCTCCGGCGCCTACCTGCGGGCCTCGGACGTCCAGTCGATCGACTTCGACGGCGGCACCAGCCTCGACTCGCTGCCGGTGCAGTGGACCGTGGACGCCGACCCGCCGGACCGCCCGGGCAACCCGGCGCTCTGGAGCGGCAACGACAACAACCTCGACGCCGCGATCATCCGCCAGGTGACCGTGCCGGCCTCGAGCCCGACGCTCAGCTTCGCCACCAAGTGGAGCACCGAGCCCGGCTACGACTCCGGCTTCGTGCAGGTCTCGACCGACGGGGCGCGCACCTGGACGAGCCTCGGCAACGCCGACACGGTGACCGAGCTCGATCCCGCTGCCGACCTCAAGCTGGTCGAGAACCTGCCCGGCTTCAACGGCGAGGGCGGTTGGAAGACCGAGACGTTCGACCTCTCGGCGTACGCGGGGCAGACCGTGATGCTGTCGTTCCGCTACATCTCCGACGTCAACACCAACGGCGAGGGCTGGTGGGTCGACGACGTCACGGTGGGCGGCACGCTCGTCAGCGACGGCTCGACGACCGCGGGGTGGTCCTCGCAGACCGAGCTCGTCCCGGTGCCTGTTTCAGGATTCACGGTTCAGGTGATCGGCTACGCCTCGGACGGGAGCAAGGTCGACCTGGTCGAGATGAAGCTCGACGACGAGCTCGACGGGCAGCTGCGCGGCGGGAAGATCCGCTCGCTCTTCGGCCCGTCGGTCGACACGGTCGCCGCGATCGTGACCTACGACGAGCCGACCGAGCAGGTCACGCAGCTGGCGCCGTACGAGCTGCGCGTCAACGGGGTCCTGCAGCCGGGCGGCTGACGCCGCTCTGTGCCTTTGCCACGCGGCTGACGCCGCCTGGCCCGCCCTCTCCGTCCGCCCTCAGCGGGCGGAGAGGGCGCTGCGCAGGACGACCTTGCTGCCCGGGACGACGACCGTGTAGCCCTTGCCGCCCTTCGGGGCCTTGAGCACGAAGCGGCCGAGGGCGTCCGTGCGGCTCGTCGCGACCTTCTTGCTGGCCTTCACCAGCGAGACCACGGTGCCGCGCTTCGCGGGCTTCACCGTGCCGGTGACGCGCAGCCCCTTGGCCTGGGCCGTCACCTTCGGCGCGACCTTGACCGTGACCGCGGAGCTGGACAGCGCGTCCAGGCCGCTGCCGCCCGCGAAGACCAGACGGTAGGTCGTCGTCGCCCTGGGCAGCTGGGAGAAGGACACGCTCCCGAGGCTGTTCGTGTACGCGGTCGCCACCCGGCCCCACGCCGACCCGGCGCGGCGCTGCAGGTCGACCCGCAGGCCGGGGACGCCGGCCTGGCCCGACGCCAGGGTGCCCTGCACGACCGCCTGCTTGCCGACGACGATGCTCGCGGCCCGCGCGGTCGCGGACAGGGTCGCCGTCGTGGCGGGTGCCGGCCCAGTGCCGGTCCCGGTGCCGGTCCCGGTGCCGGTCGAGGGGGCGGCCGGAGCCGCGGCCCCGCCGGCGGTGACGACCACCTGGGCCGTACGGCCGTCCTCCTGCTTGAGCGTGGCCTTCACCGTGCCGCCGGGCTTGCACGCGGCGCCGACGGTCGCGGCCTTCGGGGAGGTGGAGGCCGTGCGCGCGGCGGAGACCGTGCAGCCGGCGCCCGCCCACGAGATCGTCCAGCCCTGTCCGGAGCGGACCTGCGGCTTCACGCTCACGGTCGTGCCGTCGTACGCGCCGCCACTGAGCACCGGGGCGGGCGGGTCGTAGAGGAACGAGCTGTTGGCGGCGTTCCAGTTCTGCGCGAGAGCCGAACCCGGCTTCGGGTTCACGTTGAAGTAGTCGTCGCCGTTGCAGTCGAGCAGCTTCTCGTGCGTCGTGGGGCAGGACTGCGTGAGCTTGACGCCGGCACCGTCGACGTAGCACATGACGTCGGACTCGTCCGTGCAGTGGCCTGCCGCCGACTTGTGCGGCGCAAAGGACAGCACCGCCCCGAGCGTGTGGGTCAGCTCGTGCGCCTCGACGCTGTGGTCGCTCGCCGCCCAGCAGGGGGCGTCGACCCGGGCGTACTGCGGGAACCGGCCGTTGTTGGCGTTGCTCGACAGCGGGGTGTTGTCGGCGTAGACGTTGGCCACGCCGCAGAGGACGGCCGCGTCGGTGTAGAGCAGGTACTTGCGGTCCGGGCGGTTGTAGCCCATCGCCTTGAGCGCGCTGGTCAGCGCCGGGAAGCTGTCGTCGTCCTTCGCGCCGACCACGACGTGCTCGAGCACGAGCTCGCACGAGGAGTCGTGCACCCAGCGCACCTGGCGGCGTCCGCCGTTCTCCATGGCGCTGGCGAGCATGACCGAGTCGACGCCGGAGGAGTACGACCGCAGCAGGCCCGAGACGGCGGAAAAGCGGTCCGGACGGTCGCTCGCGACGACGTAGACGACCTGCACGCGGTTGCCGGACTGCCCGTCGTCGGAGCAGCCGATGCCCGCGCGGCCGGAGCTCACGCTGTCCGCGCCGCTGGCGACGGCGGCCGCGCGCTCGACGAGCGTCTCGGTCGGCACCTCGTCGTGGACGTCGATGCCCTCGGGCGCGGCGTCGCCCTCGTAGCCCTCGCTGTTCCTGCCGTGGGCGTTGACGCTCACGGCCGCCTCCGAGCGCGCCTTCATCGCGGCGTACGAGGAGTCGGCGGCGGCGGGGGAGCCGAGGCCGGCGGACAGGCCCGTGACACCGGTCGCGAGAGCCAGGATCCCGGCGGCCGCCGTGAGGGCGGCGGAGGCGGCGCGGCGCGAGGCAGTCACGAGGATGGGCCTTCCGGATGCGGCAGCAGGTCGACGACGAGCGGTTTCGGACCGTCGTGATCTGGGCATCGGGGGTGGCTCGACCGGCGCGTATCCGCCGTCCCGGTGAACGTGCGTCCGGGCAATCACCCGCCCGGGCTAGCAAGGGCGGACTGAAGGCCCGCAGGTGCCCGAGACGGGTGGCACTCCTCACCTAGGCTGGGCGTTCAGTCCCGGTGTGGGGGCTGATGGGAGGCCTTGGTGTCCGTGCGTGCTTCGTCCGTCCGGTCCGTTCGTCGGCGCGGGCTGGCGCTGCTGCTCGCGCCGCTGACCGCGCTCGCGCTGCTCCCCGTCCTCGGGCCGGCCGCGCCTGCGTCGGCCGTGACCTACGGGACCGTCGTGGGCTCGCCCGGGACGAGCGCACCGTGGGCGCTCAGCCTCTGGCGTGGCGCGAAGGCGACCGGCGCCGTCCGCTTCCTCTGCACGGCGACCGCCATCGCCCCGCAGGTCGTCGTGACGGCGGCGCACTGCGTGCAGCAGAAGGGCTTCTTCTACGTCGAGACCGATGCGAAGCGGCTCGGCCAGGGCGAGCGCGTGCCGGTCGAGGCCATCACCGACCACCCGGGCTACCGGTCCGGCCGCTTCCGCGACGACATCGCGGTGCTGCGCCCGCTCCTGCCGCTCGACCTGCCGTCGTACGCCACCGCGGGCAGCGCCGCGCTCGCGCGCAGCGTGAAGGCCGGCCGGCAGCTGTCACTGGGCCTCTACGGCTGGGGGCTGGACGAGCGCGACCGCATCGGCCGGCTCCGCTCGGCGACGCTGCGCACCGCTCCCGACGCTGTCGTCGACGTCTTCGGCCGCGCCTTTGCCGAGCGCTCGATGATCGCCGCCGGCCGCCCACTCGCCTCGGGCGGCTACGCCGGCGGCTGCAACGGCGACAGCGGCGGCCCGCTCGTGGTCGGCCGCGGGAGCACTCGCTACCTCGTGGGCGTGACGTCGTTCGGCGCCGAGGGATGCGACCAGGACCTGCCGACGGTCTTCACTAGCGTCGGCGACTACACCCACTGGCTCTCCACGGCGGCGAGCTCGCTGCGCCGCCTTGCCACGACCGCCAACCGGGCACTGCCGGTCGCGACGCGCGCGCCCGCCCTTCGAGGCGACGCGGTGGTCGGCGGCGCGGTCACCTGCGACCCCGGGGCCTGGACCGCGAACGCGACCCGGGTGACGCAGGCGTGGTTCCGCGGCCAGGTGCGGCTCGAGGACGCCCCGGTCCACCAGGTGGTGCCGCAGGACGCCGGCGCGACCCTGCGCTGCGTCGTCACGGCCGTCTCCGGGGCGGGCAAGGCCACCCGCACGCTGCGGGTCGCCGTCCCCGCGCTCTCGCGGACCGCCTGAGCACGGGAGATCGCTGGCCGGGCGGGGAATGGCCGGGCTAGACTGTGCGTTGCACCACGTGTCCGGGCTCCGGCTCCGGTCGGTGTCTTGACAACTGCACAGGGGGTGATTGGTCTCGACTTCGGATGTCGAGCCAGGGGAAGCGGGTCGAGGATCCTGGGATGATCTCGTTAACCATGCCCAGGAACCAATAGGTGCCAATTCTCAGCGCACCGTTGCTCTCGCTGCCTGACGTAGCGTAGAGCGACTGCAAGCCCGGGGGTGCTCCCGCTCCGGTCGCTTGCATCAGCTAGGGGGCTTCACCGTCGCACCCGGTCACGGGGTGCGGCGGGACATCAAACAGTGACTGAGCCCGTCGACAGGTCTGCTCGTGGACCGGTCGGGGCCGAGAAAATCGCCTCACGAGATGCACCCGGAGAAGCCCTGGTTCCACGACGAAGGACGCGGGTTCGATTCCCGCCACCTCCACAGACAGACCGCCACGATGCCCGCCGCACCTGCTTTGGTGCGGCGGGCATCGTCGTGCGTACGCGGACGGCGGCCACCAGCGCCTGGTGGCCGCCGCTCGTCGTCCCGGTAGCTTCAGGCCCGGGCGAAGAACACGTACTCCGCCGCGTACGGCACGCCGCGGGTCTCCCCGTCCTGGCACGCTCCGGTGGGCGCGAGCCCGCCCTTCGTCTCGAGCCGCTGGATGTAAGTGACGGCGCCGAAGACGCCGCTGCCGCGCGTCCGGGTCGCCTTCAGCAGCAGCTGCGCGATGGCGCCGGGGACGGGGGAGGAGGCGACGGCCGACCCCTCGACGAGCGAGCCGTCCTGCGTCGACTCCCAGCTCGGGCCGCGGAAGTGGATCGCGGTCCTGGAGCCGTGGCCGAGGACCGCGGCGGGCTCGAGGAACGTCCACGTCCCGGCCGTGCACTGGTAGACCTGCACGCCCTTGGCGTCCATGGTGGCGACGGCGCGGTTGCCGGCGGGCACCCGGACCGCCTCCGGCACCTTGTGCTTGCCGCCACCGAGCGCCGTGGGGCTCGCGGCGGGCGCCGCGGCGGTCGAGCTGTCGGCGCCGACTCCCGCGGCGGCGAGCAGGGCCACCGCGCCGAGCCCGAGCGAGAGAGCGCGACGGCCGGGAAGCATTGCCAGCATGAAGGCCTCCAGGAGCTATGGGTGACGGCAGTCGGACGGCTGCGTCGCTTCGCGACGCTAGTGACGGAAAGCTGCGCAGTCATCGGCTGGAGCCCGAGACCTTTCTCGGGCGCCGTGGCCGGTGCTCGCCCCCTGCTCGCGTCCTGTGAGCGGGAATCTGCCTCTGGATCAGTCCCCGTTCCTGTGCGACGTTGTCCGGGCGCCGCAACGACGCGGCGCCCGGAAGAGGGGAACGCCATGAGGACGACGCTCGGGAAGAAGCTCGGCAGGACGACGGCTGTCGCCTCGGCCGCGGGGGTGCTGGCCTCCGGCGCGCTGGTCGCGCTGACCGCGCAGCCGGCTGCGGCCGGCCCGCTCTGCTCGGTCGGCCGCATCTGCGGCAACGTCACGAACTCGGGCAGCAGCTACTACTCGCTCACCCTCACCTGCAACTGGAACGACCAGTGGGGCGCGAGCCTCGTCGTCGCGCCCGGGCAGAGCGGCCGGAGCAAGGGCTGTGCCGACGTCGACGGCTACTACGTGCCTTCCAACCGGACCGTGGAGGAGCGGGCGTACGCCCCCTCGGGCTGCTCGTGGAACTGCTCGGTGATCTGGATCAAGCGTGGCAGCGGCTGGCACAAGATCACCGACCTGCAGAGCCCGGTGCTCCGCGTGCGGTAGCCCGGCGGCGCCGCTCCCGCTGTGGCGTGCCGATGACGCCCGACGGCGCTCCACACCTCCTCGCGGCGTGATGCATCGCACGGAAGCCGGTCGACGGCCGGGGCGTTGTGTCCTGTGACAGCGGGGAGGAGCGCGTCGCACCCCCAGCGAGGCGCACACCTCGAGTCACCGAACGCGGGCACGGCCCGCACAACGTGGAGGAATCGGCATGACGAGCGCGACCACGACCGCCACCGTCCCGGCGGTGGACGAGGCTGTCAGCGGGCTCGCCCCGCTCAAGGTCGCCGACCGGTGCGACCAGTGCGGCGCCCAGGCGTACATCCGCGTGCGCATGCCCTCGGGCTCGGAGCTGCTGTTCTGCGGCCACCACGGCCGCAGCCACGCCCCCGCGCTGGCGGCTCAGGGCGCCGACGTCCGGGACGACACGCACCTCATCAACGGCTGACCCCGAAGCCCGCACACGACGGCGGCGTCCACCCTCTGCGGTGGCCGCCGCCGTCGCCTTTCTACCCCTGCACCGCTGCCCGTGCGGCGATGAACGCAGCCACGCAGGCGCGCACGTCCTGCTCGGAGTGCGCGGCCGACAGCTGCACGCGGATCCGGGCGCGCCCTTGCGGCACGACCGGGTACGAGAACGCGATCACGTAGACCCCCTCCGCGAGCATGGCCTCCGCGATCCGGCCCGCCAGGACCGCGTCGCCGAACATCACCGGGCAGATCGGGTGCTCGCCCGGCAGGACGTCGAAGCCGGCCTCGGCCATGAGCGCGCGGAAGAGCGACGTGTTGTCCCGCAGCGCCTCCCGCTGCTCGGTGGTCCCGCTGACCAGTTGGATCGCCGCGAGCGATCCGGCGACGACCGCCGGGGCGACCGCGTTGGAGAAGAGGTACGGCCGGGAGCGTTGGCGGAGCAGCTCGACGATCTCGGCTCGACCGCTGACGTACCCGCCGGACGCGCCGCCCAGCGCCTTGCCGAGCGTGCCGGTGAGGACGTCCACCCGGCCCTGCACGCCGAAGTGCTCCGGCGTCCCGCCGCCGGTCGCCCCGACGAAGCCGACGGCGTGCGAGTCGTCGACGAGCACCATCGCGTCGTAGCGGTCCGCCAGGTCGCAGATCTCGTCCAGCGGCGCGAGGTAGCCGTCCATCGAGAAGACGCCGTCGGTGGCGATGAGCCGCCGGCGGGCTCCGGCTGCCTCCTCGAGCCGGGCCTCCAGGGCGGCCATGTCACGGTTGCCGTAGCGCAGCCGCCGTGCCTTGCACAGCCGGATCCCGTCGATGATCGACGCGTGGTTGAGCTCGTCGGAGATCACCGCGTCGCGGTCGTCCAGCAGCACCTCGAAGACCCCGCCGTTGGCGTCGAAGCCGGAGGAGTAGAGGATCGTGGCCTCGGTCGACAGCAGCTCGGAGATTCGTGACTCCAGCTTCGTGTGCTGGGTCTGCGTGCCGCAGATGAACCGGACGCTCGCCATCCCGAAGCCCCACTGGTCCAGGGCCTGCTTCGCCGCAGCGATCACGGACGGGTGGTCGGCCAGCCCGAGGTAGTTGTTGGCGCAGAAGTTCAATACCTGGCGGCCCTCCCCGGGGCCTGTCACGACGTGGGACGACTGGGGAGAGGCGAGCTGGCGTTCATCCTTGTAGAGCCCGGCGGCCCGGATCTCGTCCAGCGTCTCTCGCAGCTGCTCACGCACGGTCCCGTACATCAGATCTCCGTCCAGTCCAGCACGACCTTGCCGTGCGCCCCGCCCCGAGCAGTCGCGAAGGCCTCCGCCCAGTCGCGCGCCGGCACGCGGTCCGTGACCACCGCGGAGATGTCGAGCCCGGACCGCAGCAGCGCGCTCATCGCGTACCAGGTCTCGAACATCTCCCTGCCGTAGACGCCCTTGATGGTCAGCATGTGCGACACCACCTTGGCCCAGTCGACGCTCACCTGTTCGCTCGGCAGCCCGAGCACCGCGATCCGGCCGCCGTGGTTGAGGTTCGCGACGATGTCCGGCAGCGCCGAGGGATGGCCGCTCATCTCCAGCGCGACGTCGAAGCCCTCCACCATCCCGAGCTCGCGCTGCGCCCGCGCGATCGCGTCCGACCCGGCCGTCCTGGAGACGTCGACGGCGAGGTCCACGCCCATCCGCCGGGCCAGCTCGAGCCGCGGTGCGCTGACGTCGGTTATGACGACGAACCGGGCGCCGACGTGGCGGCAGACCGCCGCAGCCATGAGCCCGATCGGCCCGGCACCCGTGATCAGCACGTCCTCACCGACGAGCGGGAACGACAGCGCGGTGTGCACCGCGTTGCCGAACGGGTCGAAGACGGCGGCGATGTCGAGCGCCTGCTCAGTGCGAGGCAGGCCCACGTGGGCCCACGTGTTGGCCTCCGGCAGCACGACGTACTCGGCGAACGCCCCGTCCCGGTTGACCCCGATGCACGACGGGCGGACGCACAGGTGCCGGCGCCCGGCCCGGCAGTTGCGGCAGGTGCCGCAGACCACGTGGCCCTCGCCGGAGACGAGGTCGCCGACGCGCACGTCCTGCACGCCCGGCCCGACCGCCACCACCTCGCCGCAGAACTCGTGGCCGGGCACGAGCGGGGCGGCCACCGCGTTGGCGGCCCAGGCGTCCCACGACTCGATGTGCAGGTCGGTCCCGCAGATGCCGGTACGCAGCACCCGCACCTTGGCCTCGTGCTCGCCCGGCTCGGGCTCGGGCCGGTCGACGAGCTCTAGCCCCGGCGCGGCCGCAGCCTTGTAGAGCGCCTTCACCTGACCTCCGGCCGTCCGCGCGGACTCCTGCGTTCTACTACTACCTCGCCTGCGGAACGGAGATGCCGACGATGGTGCACCTGCGCCCGATGACCGTGCACGACGTCGAGGCGGTGGCCGCCGTGGTGGACGCCGCCGACCGGGCCGCAGAGCGCCGGCCCGGGGACGACTACCGGCCGCCGAGCGACGAGCAGCGCGGGGTCATGGACCGGGGGACCCGGCGCTTCATCGAGCGGGACCCCGCGGGCGCGTGGGTCGCCGATCGCGACGGCGAGGTCGTCGGGATCGCCGAGGCGATCCGCCGCGGGCCGTTCTGGGGCCTGTCGATGCTCTTCGTGCACCCGTCGGCGCAGAGCCAGGGCGTGGGGCGCCGGCTGCTGGAGACGGCGCTGGCGTACGCGGACGGCGCCGAGCTGCGGATGATCATGACGTCGTCGGACCCGCGCGCCCTGCGCAGGTACTCGCTCGCAGGGCTCGACATCCATCCGGCGGTGAACGCTGACGGCGTGGTCCACCGCTCCGCGATCCCGGCCGGGCTGCCGGGGCGGGCGGGGGACGAGGACGACCTCGACCTGGTCGAGCGCGTCGACGTCTCACTGCGCGGGTCGCGCCGCGAGGACGTGGAGTTCATGCTCGCGACCGGCGCGCGGCTGGACGTGATCGACAGCCCGGACGGCTCGGGGTACGTCGTCAGCCGCTCCGATCGCGTCGCGATGCTGGGGGCGACCGACGAGCGCACGGCGACCGCGCTGCTGTGGCGTGCGCTCGCGCAGGCAGAGGGCAAGGCCCACATCTCCTGCTTGACCGCGCAGCAGGACTGGGCAGTGCGCGTCGCGCTCACCGCGCGGCTGTCGGTCGCGCCCACCGGGCCGCTGTTCGTCTCCGGCATGGAGCGCCCGCCCGGCCCCTGGATCGCGAACGGCTGGTACTTCTGACCCTCGGCCCACGTATCTCGCAGGCCCTCGCACGCCGTCGGGTGAGGTGAGCGGCCTTTCCCGGCCAGCGCTCACGTCCCGAGATGCCGGTTTCGCCGGACTCGATCTTGGGACGACGGTACGTTCCCGACGTCGACGTCCGCTGACGCGAGTGACGACACTCGCGCAGCGATCTGCTCCGGGGGGCTTCGTGGTCGATGCGAGTGCAGCCAGGACGTCCGCCACGCGATATCTCTGCGCGGCGGCCCATCTGAACGAGCGCTTCACGCGCCGGGTCCTCGACGAGATCGTCTACCAGCCGTTCCGCGCGGTGGCTCCGTCGCACGGCGTCGACGTGACACCGGTGCTCCGGCACTGCCTCGCGGCCCGGCAACGGCTCATGGCCCGGGACGCGACCGTGCTGCTGCTCCTGCTGGTCAGCGCAGTCATCGCCTTCACACTGACGATCACGCTCTTCATCGTGCTCGTCGCGACCGTGGTGCTGACGAGCTGGGCGCGCGGCACGCGGGCCGCCCAGGGCCATCAGACCCTCGTCGGGCTGGGTGTCGCCCTGGCGGCCGTCCTCCTCGTGCTCCCGCTCACGGTGAGCGTCGTCTCCGGTGGCCTCGAGCTGTTCGACGGCGGCTCGGACCTCGGCTACGACGAGTCGGAGAGCCTCTCGCGCGGTACGCTCGGCGGCCTCGCCCTGCTGTTGCTGGCGCTCTGGGCCGTCTGCTGGGCCGAGCGCGTCGTCGCGCACCGGGTGATCGTCGAGGAGCTGAGCCCCGGGCGGTTCGACCCGACGCAGGCGCCGCCGGAGCCGGGCGCGCTGTCCCCGCGGCTGGACTACATCGACCGCGCCCAGTGGGGCAACGTGACCGTCTACTCGGAGCTGCGGCCGCACAACCCGTTCGTCGGGTCGGGCTCCGCCGACACACCCTGGGGCTTCGCGATCCCGCTCGTGCCGGCGGAGGTGTCGCTGAACAACGGGCGCCCGGCGCCTGCCCCGCTGACGGCCGCGCAGCTCTACGACGACATGCAGGCGGCCCTGCTCTCGCTGGGGGACCCGAGCCTTCCGCCGAACGAGCGCGTGAACAACCTCGTGGTCGAGGACCGGGTCTTCGTGGCCGGGCTGCTACCTCCCGACCATCCCGCGCTGGACCGACGCACGCACAGCCCCAAGGCCGAGCGGGACGCCGCCGAGGTCCGACAGCTGTCGCTGGGCGTCCGAGGGGCGGTCCGGCACTACCAGAGCGCCCGCATCACCTCCTGGGACGGGCAGGTCGCCGTGACCGTGTTCGCGTACGTGGCGATCCAGGGGAAGACGCTCTACATCGAGATGGTTCCCACGGTCCTCCCGCCGATCCTGCCGCTGTACCGCTCGATCGACGGCTACCACCGCCTCGACGGCACGGCAGTGGCGCGCGCGGGCTACACCGCTCTGCGCCTCCTCGCCCGCACGATCGTCAGGGCGCCGGTCCGACTGACCGAGGAGCTCGTGGGCTCGCTGCGGCGGGAGCTCGCCTCCGCCCGGGCCGCGTCCGACATCGGCTCGCACCTCGCGTACGACTACGGCGCGACCTGCAGCGTTCGCGAGCTCGGGTCCTACGCGAACGCCTCGCTCGACCGGCTGTTCTTCCAGTCGCTGGACGCCCACCGCCACATCCAGGTCGTCGTCGAGCGCCTGACCGACGCGGTGCAGCAGACGCTGGTGCGCCACGGCTACTCCACCGGCGAGCTGGTGCAGCAGGTCAGCAACGTGGTCAACAACGGCGTGTGGGTCGGGGGCAACGTGAACAACAGCGGCAACCTCGGCATGGGCGCCGGCGCTCGTGCGGGCGGGGCGCCGGCGGGCGCTGCGAGCGGACGGCGGGCCTGAGGTGGAGCGGCAGGCACCGGCGGCCAACAGCGGCGTCTACGTCGGCGGCGACTTCACCAACTCGGGCAATGCCGCCGTCGGGCACGGCGCCAGCGTCAACGTCGGGGCCGACCCGGGCACGGAGGCGGCGCTCGCCCGTACGCGCGAGCTGGCCCGGCTCGTGGCGGCCCCGGAGTACGACCGATACCCCGGAGCGCTCGCCGCGCGCTCGCAGCTGGGCCGGCTGCTCGAGACGCTCGACGACGACCCGCGGTCGCCCGAGGTGACGACCCTGGCGTCGATGGTCAGCGGCAACCTGTCCGAGGTCGCCGGCGTCTCCGACGCGCTGGCCGCCATGCGCGAGGCGTTCGGCCGACTGGCGGGGTGAGCGATGCGTACGTGCACGAACTGCGGAGCCGCAGTCGCCGACGCCACCGTCCGCTTCTGCCCGAACTGCTGGGTCATGCTCCCCACGCCGAGCGATCTCCCGAAGCGCAATTCTCCGATTCCCGTGCCGCCCGAGGGGAGGCCGCCCTCCGCGACCGTCGGGTTCGCCGATGGCGGGCCGGCCGGGCCGCGCACACCGAGCGGTGCCAGGCGGCCGAACGTCGTGGCCATCGTCGCCGCGCTGCTCGTCGGAGCGGTCCTGGTCGTGGGGGGAGTGCTCACCCTGGGGGGCGGGGACGACGAGCCCGCCTCGACGGCCGAGCCCGTCGGCGGTGCTGCCGCGGGCGCTCCAGGTGGCGAGGAGGAGCTCTACCCCGACACCGCCCCGATGGACGACGGGTTCGTCGACGTCCCCGACCCCGCACCGTCGCTCGCGGAGCCGACCGAGGCCGTTCCTCCCGAGCCGGAGCCGGAGCCGGAGACGACGGCGCCAGACGCCGGATCTGCGCTTCCGACGTCGATGTTCTACACCGTCGTCATGAGCAGCAACACCGCGGCGGACGGCGGCCATGAGGCGGCACTCGAGGACGCGCGCAACATCGAGGCGGCCGGCTACGAGGCGCTCGTCTTCCGCTCCGACGACTACAGCAACCTCCGGCCGGGCTACTGGGTCGCGGCGGCCGGCGTGCACAGCACTCTCGCGGAGGCGCGAGCGGAGGCGAACGCCTTGCGCGACGTCGTCCCGGGCATCGAGGTGCCCTATCCCCGCTGCGTGGGGACGGAAGAGGAGTGCCCCGATGACGACCTCTCCTCCTGAGCGCGCAGCCCCTTCACGGCGCAGCGTGCTGCTGGCCGCGGCCACGTTGCCGCTCGCCGCCCAGCTGCCCGCCGCCGCGGCGCCTCGCCGGCCGTTGCGCGTCCTCCCGCGCGACAGCTGGGCCCGCGGGCTTCCTCCGCGCGGGCCGCTCCCGCGGGAAGCAGCGGGCGACGTGCGCTTCCTGCTCGTCCACCACACGGCCTCCACCAACGACTACGGCAGGGGGGACGTCGCCCCTGCGCTCCGGTCGTTCTTCCGCTTCCACACCGGGCCGGACAAGGGGTGGCCCGACCTCGCCTACAACTTCCTGGTCGACCGCTTCGGCCGGGTGTGGGAGGGACGCAGTGGCAGCCTGGCCGGCCCGGTGATGCCGAGCGCGACCGGCGGGACGCAGGGCTTCAGCCAGCTGGCGTGCTACATCGGCGACCACACGAGCGAGCCCCCGACCCCCGCGGCCGAGCGGGCGATGGTCTCGCTGCTGGCGGTGCTCGCCGACCGCTACGCGCTCGACGTGCCCGGGACCGCGCGCTTCGTCTCCCGCGGCTCCAACCGCTGGCCGGAGGGGCGCTCCGTGACCACGCCCACGATCGCCGGGCACCGGGACATGTCGCTCACCACGTGCCCCGGAGAGACGGTCTACCGGCAGCTCGGCCGCTACCGAGCCGACGTGAGCGCGCTGCGCGCCCCCGCCCGGTCCACCGCCTCCGCGAGCCCTTCCGCGCCCGCGCCGGCGTTGGCCCGCCCGTCGGCCGCTCCGGAGCCGTCGGGCGCGCAGCCCGCGGCACCTACGCCGGCCTCAGCCGCCGCCCCGCCGGAGGAGGAGGACGGCGGGCTCCCGCTCGGGGAGCTGGCGGTGGCGGCGGGGGCGGGGACGATCGCAGTCGCCGGTGCCGCCGCGGTTCGCGCCCTGCGCGGCCGCAGGGGAGGCTGAGCGGGCGCGTGGCGACCGTCACAGGCTGAGCGGGCGGGACCGGGACGTACCCCATCGTCTCCTGCGTTGAACAATCCGTGACCCGATCGACCTGGCTGCCGAAGCGCGTGCTCGTCACCCGCTCCGCCGCCGAGCTCCCGCACGGACGGCAGATCGTGGACCGCTGCGCGGCCGCCGGAGTGGAGGACGTGCAGCTGCTCCGGACGGACCGGCTGCCCAGCCTCGGCGGCGACGACCCGCGGTCGGCGTACGCCTTGGCGAAGTCCACCCTCGCCGTGGTCGTCGCGCCGCCGTCCAAGCGCAAGCTGCAGCCCATCCCGCCGAGCGCGGACTGGCGCGTGGACCTCGCCGAGGGGTGCCCCGCCCACTGCCAGTACTGCTACCTTGCCGGCTCGCTCGGCGGGCCGCCGATCACCCGGGCCTACGCGAACCTCGACGAGATCCTCGACGCCGTCCCGCAGCACGTCGGCGGCGGCGCCGTCACGAGCGGGACCGAGGAGCGCGGCCACGAGGGCACGACGTTCGAGGCCTCCTGCTACACCGACCCGCTGGGCATCGAGCACCTGACCGGCTCGCTGTCGGCCGCCATCACCCGGTTCGGCACGCAGGACCTCGGCGGCCCCGTCCAGCTGCGGTTCACGACCAAGTTCGACGGCGTCGATCCGCTGCTGGCGCTCCCGCACAACGGGCGGACCCGGGTCCGGTTCTCCGTCAACGCCGCGTCGGTCGAGCGCTTCGAGGGCGGCACCGCGCGCTCGCAGGACCGGCTGTCCGCGCTGGGCCGCCTCGCGTCGGCGGGCTATCCGGTGGGGCTGACCATCGCGCCGATCATGCCCGTCGAGGGCTGGCGCGAGGAGTACGCCGCGCTGCTCGACGCGGTGTCGGCGGCCGTCGCGGGTGTTCCGCAGCTCGACCTGACCGCTGAGCTCATCACGCACCGCTTCACCCCGAAGAGCAAGGAAGTGCTGCTCGGCTGGTATCCGCGCACCAAGCTCGAGATGGACGAGGACCTGCGTCGGCAGAAGCGCGGCAAGTTCGGGGCAGTGAAGCACGTCTACCCGGCGCCCGTGATGAACGAGCTGCGCTCGTGGTTCGACGAGGCCTTGGCGACGCGCTTGCCCGAGGCTCGATTCCTGTATTGGACGTGACATGAGCGCACTGCTGGACGTACGCCGGATCTACGTCGAGCCCGCGGCGGCCGAGCTGCCGCGGGGGCAGGAGATCCTCGCCCGCTGGCCGGACGCCACGCGGGTCGAGGTCGCCTCGCACTGGAACATCCCCGAGCTGCACGGCGACGAGGCCAACGTCGACCGCTGGGTGCGCATCAAGACCGAGGCGCTCGTCCTCGGGGTCAAGAAGTCGCTGGCGGCACGCCCGAACGGCCGTTCGTCGGACTTCATCGCGCCCTCCACCGCCAACGGCTGCGCGATGGCCTGTGCCTATTGCTACG
Organism: Motilibacter deserti; assembly: GCF_011250635.1. GTDB lineage: Bacteria > Actinomycetota > Actinomycetes > Motilibacterales > Motilibacteraceae > Motilibacter_A > Motilibacter_A deserti. The sequence continues at coordinate 814,482 of NZ_JAANNP010000001.1, read as the reverse complement.
TGCCCCGGCGCAAGGGCTACAGCAACCCCATCACCGCCTTCGCCAACATCGACGCGATCACGGGCTACATCGCGCGCCACGTCAAGCGCCAGGGCGTCAAGACCGAGCCCAACCAGTGCGATCCGCAGGCGTGGGTCTACGACATCGGCGAGAACAGCGACTGCTCGGTCGACGCGCTCGTGAGCGACAACGTGCGCGACCTCGTCGAGCTGTTCCGGCTGATGCCGACGGCCAAGGCGTCCTTCGCGACCAAGCACGTCAACCGCGACCTGCTCGACTGGGACCCGCAGGGGCGCACCCGGGTGCGGTTCTCGTTGATGCCCGACCGGGTCTCCCGGCTCGTCGACATCCGCACCTCACGCGTCGCCGAGCGGATCGCCGCGATCGACGACTTCGTCGAGGCGGGCTACGAGGTGCACCTCAACTTCAGTCCCGTCATCGTGCACGACGGGTGGCTCGAGGACTGGGCCGAGCTGCTGGACCAGGTCGACGCCGGCATCGGCCCGCAGGCGAAGGCCCAGCTGGCGTGCGAGGTCATCATGCTCACCCACAACCAGGCGCTGCACGAGGTCAACCTCGGCTGGCACCCGAAGGCCGAGCAGGTGCTCTGGCGGCCCGACCTGCAGCAGACGAAGCGCTCCGAGAGCGGCGGGGTGAACGTGCGCTACCGCACCGGCCAGAAGGGCCGCTACGTCAGCGCCCTCACTGACCTCATCTCCGAGAAGCTGCCGTACTGCCGCGTGCGCTACGCGTTCTGACGCCGAGCGCCCTTGCACCCCGCCCGGGGATCTGCGACCGTGCCGCAGCGAGCGGCGAGGAGGCGGAGTGCAGGTCGACCTGAACTGCGACGTGGGCGAGGGCTTCGGGGTCTGGGAGCTCGGCGCCGACGACGAGCTCCTCGCCGTGGTCACCAGCGCGAACGTCGCCTGCGGCTTCCACGCGGGCGACCCGTCGTGGATGCGCCGGACCTGCGAGCTCGCGGTCGAGCGCGGCGTCGTCATCGGGGCGCAGGTGGGGTTCCCGGACCTGCCCGGCTTCGGGCGCCGGCACCTGGAGATGACCGAGGCCGAGCTGGCCGACGCGGTGCTGTTCCAGATCGGGGCGCTCGACGCCTTCGCGCGCGCCGCGGGGGCGCGGGTGGCCTACGTCAAGCCGCACGGCGCTCTCTACCACGCCGCCGCCCGGCGCCCGGACTACGCGGACGGCGTGCTGCATGGCATCCTCCGCTTCTCCGCACCGCTCGCGGTCGTGGCTCCGCCCGGCTCGCTGCTCGGGCGCGCCGCCGCGCAGGCGGGGCTCGAGGTCGCGCTCGAAGGCTTCGTCGACCGGAGATACACGGTCGACGGCGGCCTCGCCCCGAGGTCGCAGCCGGACGCGGTCCTCACCGACCTCGACGAGGTGCGCCGGCAGGCGGTGCGGCTGGCGACGGAGGGGCACATCGCCGGAGAGGTGCGTACTTCGCTGGCGACGTTGTGCGTGCACAGCGACACCCCGGGCGCGGCCAGCGTCGCGCACGAGGCCCGACGAGCGCTGACGGATGCAGGAGTCGAGATTCGGCCTTTCGTCCGGGCGGGCTGACGTGCCCGACATCCGCCCCTGCGGCGACTCCGGACTGCTCCTGGAGATGGGGAACGCAGGGGACGTGCTCGGCGCGTACTCGGCGCTCGCCGCCAGCGTGCCGCCCGGCGTCACCGACCTCGTCCCCGCGCAGTGCACGATCCTGGTGACCTACGACCTGCACACGACCACCGCCGACGCGGTCGCCTCCTGGCTGCGCTCGACGCCGCCGACGGCGAGCGACGCCCCCGACGGCTCCGTGGTCGAGATCCCCGTGACGTACGACGGGGAGGACCTCGCCGAGGTCGCCGCCGCTGCCGGCACGACCGTCGAGGAGGTCGTCCGGCTGCACTCCACCGCGGGCTACCGCGCCGCCTTCTGCGGCTTCGCCCCCGGCTTCGCGTACCTCACCGGGCTCCCCTCGCAGCTGCACCTGCCGCGGCGGCCGACGCCGCGTACCCGTGTCCCCGCCGGCGCCGTCGCGATCGCCGGGGAGTACTCCGCCGTCTACCCCGGCGCCTCGCCCGGAGGCTGGCACCTGCTCGGCACCTCGACAGCAGCGATGTGGGACCTGTCGCGCGACCCGCCCGGGCTCGTGCAGCCCGGGGACTCCGTGCGGTTCGTGGTGGCGCGTTGATCGAGGTCGTGCACGTCGCCGGCCTCGTGACCGTGCAGGACTCCGGCCGCCCCGGCTATGGGCGTTGGGGGGTGTCGCCGTCCGGTGCCGCGGACCGGTCGAGCCACCTGCTCGGTGCCCGGCTCGTCGGCAACGACGGCTGCGCCGCCACGCTCGAGCTGACGCTCGGGGAGGTCACGCTCGTCGCCCACGAGCGGCACATCGTCGCGGTGACGGGGGCCCCGGCGCCGATCACGCTCGACGGCGCCCCGATGCCGTCCCTGCGCCCCCTCGTCCTGCAGCCGGGCCACGAGCTGCGGGTCGGGCGGGCCACCCACGGGCTGCGGACGTACGTCTCGGTGGCCGGCGGCGTTGACGTGCCGCGGATTCTCGGCTCGCGCTCGACCGACACGCTGTCGGGCATCGGCCCGCCGCGCCCGCAGGTGGGGGACGTGCTCGCGGTCGGCGCCCCGACCGGGAGACCGGTATGGGACGTCGACCTGCCGGCCGAGCCGCACCTGGGCCTCGCCGGCTCGCTCGCCGTGCGCCCCGGCCCGCGCGCGGACTGGTTCGAGCCGCAGGCACTGCGGGTGCTGACGGGCTCGGACTACGAGGTGACCCCCGACAGCAACCGGGTCGGAGCCCGCCTGCACGGCCCTGCGCTGGTGCGCAGAGTGAGCCGTGAGCTGCCTCCGGAAGGCATCGTCAGGGGCGCGGTGCAGGTGCCCGCCGGCGGGGAGCCGCTGGTGTTCCTCGCCGACCACCCCGTCACCGGCGGATACCCGGTCATCGGCGTGCTCGCCCCGTCGGACGTGGACCGGCTCGCGCAGCGGCGGCCCGGCGACGTCGTCCGGTTCCGCCTCGTGACCGGCGGGTAGGCAGGAAGCCGGATTCCGGGAAGCGAGTTCGGCACCACCGCGGTCGCTCGTGCGCCGGATCCGCGGGCGGCCGCCCGTTCCCCATCCACGCGCAGGACCAGCAGGAGGGTCGATGAGCCAGCAGCCGGACCACGAGCTCGAAGAGCTGGAGGAGGACTCGGCGGTCCCGCCGCGTCCCGAGGAGGTCATCGCCGACGCGGGCGACGACCAGGCGCGCTCGCCGGGGGTGCAGCCGGTCGTGCCCGGAGCGCCGGAGGTCGCGGACAGCACGCTGAGCTGACGCGCCCTCCCGGCGTCGCGGACCACGTCGGGGGTTGTCTTCAGCGCGGCGCGTCGTAGCTCTTCCGCGCTTCGCGCTGATCGTCCTATCCTTCGTTCCCTCGGCAACAGGCAGCGTTCTCCTCCGAGGAAGAAGGCGCGCATGGCCCGGTCGAAGGCTCGTGGCGGCTCCACCCGGCTGTCGGGGGGGCAGCAGGGATCCGCCGCGCACTACAACGCTCTGCGCGACAGCGCGGACTTCCGCCAGCTGCGCGCCAGCTTCCGCGGGTTCGTCTTCCCGATGACCGCTGCCTTCCTGGCGTGGTATCTGCTCTACGTGGTCTGCTCGGCGTGGGCGCGCGACTTCATGGGGACCCAGCTGCTCGGGGTGGTCAACGTCGCCTTCGTCTTCGGCCTCCTGCAGTTCGTCTCGACGTTCCTCATCGCCTGGTTGTACGCCCGGCATGCCCGGTCGCGGCTCGACCCGCTCGCCGACCGGATCGCGCACGAGGCCGGCGCGCTGGGCGACGGGCGCGGAGGTGCTCTGTGAGCGGCGACGGGGTGCTCGCGGCGGCGGCGAGCGACGTCACCGGCGGCCAGCGCGGGCTGACCGTCGCGCTCTTCCTCGTCTTCGTCGCCATCACGCTCTACATCACGCTGCGGGCCAGCCGGCAGACGAAGACGGCGGCTGACTTCTATGCCGGGGGCCGGTCGTTCTCGCCGGTGCAGAACGGCCTCGCGATCGGCGGGGACTACATGTCCGCGGCGTCCTTCCTGGGCATCGCCGGCATCATCGCGCTCTACGGCTACGACGGGTTCCTCTACTCGATCGGGTTCCTCGTCGCCTGGCTGGTCGCGCTGCTGCTCGTCGCGGAGCTGCTGCGCAACTCCGGCAGATACACGATGGCCGACGTCGTGGCGTTCCGGATGCGGCAGCGGCCCGTGCGGGTCGCGGCGAGCGTGTCCACGATCGTGGTCTCGATCTTCTACCTGCTCGCGCAGATGGTCGGGGCGGGCGCGCTCGTCGCGCTGCTGCTCGGCATCTCCTCCGACAACGACACGGCGAAGGCGCTCACGATCGTCGTCGTCGGCCTCCTGATGATCTTCTACGTCACGGTCGGCGGCATGAAGGGCACGACCTGGGTGCAGATCGTGAAGGCCGTCATGCTCATGACCGGGACCACGCTGATCACCCTGCTGGTCCTGGCGTGGGTCGGCTTCAGCGTCAACGAGCTGCTCGACCGCGCCGCGGACCGCAGCGGCAAAGGCGAGGCCTTCCTCGAGCCCGGCCTGCGCTACGCGACCGAGGCGAGCGGCCTCACCGGCAAGCTCGACCTGCTGAGCCTGGGCCTCGCGCTCGTGCTCGGCACCGCTGGCCTGCCGCACATCCTCATCCGCTTCTACACCGTCCCGACGGCACGCGACGCTCGCCGTTCGGTCATCTGGGCGATCGGCATCATCGGCGTCTTCTACCTGATGACCATCGCGCTCGGCTTCGGAGCGGCCGCGTTCGTCGGCAGCGGCGCCATCGCGGAGCAGAACCCGGGCGGCAACACCGCCGCGCCCCAGCTCGCGAGATCGGTCGGCGACCACTTCTTCGGCGACACGGGTGGGACGGTGCTGCTCGCGGTCATCGCGGCGGTCGCGTTCGCGACGATCCTCGCCGTGGTCGCGGGGCTCACACTGGCGTCGTCGTCGTCGTTCGCGCACGACGTCTACGCCAGCGTGCTCAAGCGTGGTGAGGCGGCGGAGGGCCAGGAGGTCCGCGTCGCGCGCGTCTCGGCCTTCGTCATCGGCGCGGTCGCGATCGTGTTGAGCATCTTCGCGCAGAACCTCAACGTCGCGTTCCTGGTGGCGCTCGCGTTCGCCGTCGCCGCGTCGGGCAACCTGCCGGCCATCCTCTACAGCCTCTTCTGGAGCCGCTTCAACACCTCCGGCGCCGTGTGGGCGATCTACGGCGGCCTCGTCTCCGCCGTGACGCTGGTGATCTTCAGCCCGGTCGTGTCCGGCAAGGAGACGTCGCTCTTCACCGGCTCCGACTTCTCCTGGTTCCCGCTCGACAACCCCGGCATCGTCTCGATCCCGGTGGGCTTCGTGTGCGGCTGGCTCGGCACCGTGCTGTCGAAGGAGCGGGACGACGACAGGTACGCCGAGCTCGAGGTCCGCTCGCTCACCGGCCACGGCGCGGAGGGGGCCGCGTCGCACTGAGCGGCGGGCCGGCCTTCGCGTCCGCGAGCGTCGCGACCGCGGCCCGGCGGGGTGCGGCCGGTGATCCGATCGGGACTTGGGCCTAGCGCGAAGAGCGCCGGGCGAGGACACTGCAGCCGAGGGGAACATCCGGCGCAGGCACCAACGGAGGTGCGTCCAGTGTCGATCAACACCCAGTCGGCCCGGCAGCAGTCCGAGTCGGACGTACGCCACGCCGCCCGCGACCTGGCTCGCGCGGTCGAGGCGCTGCGGCGGGACGGCGACGACAGCCCGGACCTGCGCCGTCTCGTCCAGGACACCCAGCGGATCGCCGAGGACCTCGACCTGCTCTTCGGGCCGGAGTCTCCCGTGACCGCCCTGAGCGTGACGCCGGACGTGATCCCCGACGGCGACTACCCACCCGGCTTCTTCGCCGACGCAGAGGACGAAGGCGTCGGACGCCACCGCTAGGCCGCCGGCGTGAGCAGTGTGACGAGCGCGCCGGGGCGCGCGGAGGTCGAGGCGCGCACGCTGCGGTCGGACCGCTGGTGGGTCTCCCCGGCGGTGACCTTCGGCGTCCTGTTCCTCTTCGTCGTCTACGCGACGTGGCGCGCGTTCGAGGACCGGCACTACTTCGCCGAGCCCTACCTCTCGCCGTTCTACTCCCCGTGCCTCGCGACCAGCTGCGCGCCGGGGTCGTCCGACTTCGGCGCCGCCGCAGGCGACTGGTGGCGGCTCTCACCGGCCCTGCTCATCCTGGTCTTCCCGCTGGGCTTCCGGCTCACCTGCTACTACTACCGGAAGGCCTACTACCGCGCGTTCTGGCTCTCGCCCCCGGCGTGCGCGGTCGCGGAGCCGCACCGGCGCTACTCGGGCGAGACGCGGTTCCCGCTCGTGCTGCAGAACGCGCACCGCTACTTCTTCTACGCGGCGCTGGTCTTCAACGTGATCCTCACGTGGGACGCGATCCTCGGGTTCCGCAACGAGGACGGCGAATGGGGCCACATGGGACTCGGGACCGTGGTGCTGCTGGCGAACGCCGCACTGCTGACGGTCTACACGCTCTCCTGTCACTCGTGCCGGCACGTCGTCGGCGGCCGCCTCAAGCACTTCTCCCGGCACCCCGTGCGCTACCGGCTCTGGACGTACGTGTCGCGGCTCAACGCACGCCACATGCTCTTCGCGTGGCTCTCGCTCTTCAGCGTCGCCATCGCCGACCTCTACGTCCGCCTCCTCGCGACCGACATGTTCAGCGATCCACGGTTCTTCTGACCGCGACCGCACACGACGGGAAGGGCCTGCATGGGCGAGCACGAGCGCCACGTGTACGACGTCGTGGTGATCGGGGCGGGCGGAGCCGGCCTCCGGGCGGCGATCGAGGCACGGCAGCGGGGGATGCGTACGGCCGTCATCTGCAAGTCGCTGTTCGGGAAGGCCCACACGGTCATGGCCGAGGGAGGCATCGCCGCCGCCATGGCCAACGTGAACAGCCACGACGACTGGCAGGTGCACTTCAGGGACACGATGCGCGGCGGCAAGTTCCTGAACTCCTGGCGCATGGCGCAGCTGCACGCCCAGGAGGCGCCGCAGCGCGTCTGGGAGCTCGAGGCCTGGGGCGCACTGTTCGACCGGACACCGGACGGACGGATCAGCCAACGCAACTTCGGCGGACACGAGTACCCCCGGCTGGCGCACGTCGGCGACCGCACCGGGCTCGAGCTCATCCGCACCCTGCAGCAGCGCATCGTCGCCCTCCAGCAGGAGGACTTCCGGCAGCACGGCGACTACGAGGCGCGGCTGCGGGTCTTCGCCGAGTGCACCATCACCGAGCTGCTCAAGGACGGCCCGCGCGTCGCCGGGGCCTTCGGCTACTGGCGCGAGTCCGGGCGCTTCGTCGTCTTCGAGGCCCCCGCCGTGATCCTCGCGACCGGCGGCATCGGCAAGTCGTACAAGGTCACCAGCAACTCGTGGGAGTACACCGGCGACGGCCACGCGCTCGCCCTCCTCGCCGGCGGGTCGCTGGTCAACATGGAGTTCGTGCAGTTCCACCCGACCGGGATGGTGTGGCCGCCGAGCGTGAAAGGGATCCTCGTCACCGAGTCGGTCCGCGGTGACGGCGGTGTGCTGCGCAACTCCGAGGGCAAGCGCTTCATGTTCGACTACGTCCCCGACGTCTTCCGCGCGAAGTACGCGGAGACGGAGGAGGAGGCGGACCGCTGGTACGCCGACCCCGACTCCAACCGCCGGCCGCCCGAGCTGCTCCCGCGCGACGAGGTGGCCCGAGCCATCAACAGCGAGGTCAAGGAGGGCCGCGGGTCGCCGCACGGCGGCGTCCTGCTCGACGTGTCCAGCCGGCTGCCCGCCGACGTCATCCGGCGCAAGCTGCCGTCGATGTACCACCAGTTCAAGGAGCTGGCCGACGTGGACATCACGGCCGAGCCGATGGAGGTCGGCCCGACCTGCCACTACGTCATGGGCGGCGTCGAGGTGGACCCGGACACCGAGGGGGCCGTCGGCGTGCCAGGGCTGTTCGCGGCCGGGGAGGTCGCCGGCGGCATGCACGGGTCCAACCGGCTCGGCGGCAACTCGCTGTCGGACCTGCTCGTGTTCGGCCGGCGCGCCGGGCTGGCCGCCGCGGCGTGGGTCGAGTCGCTCGCCGGGGACTCGCCGGCCGTCGCGGCTGACGACGTCACGGCGGCGGAGCGTACGGCCCTTGCGCCCTTCCGGGACGGCACCGCCGACAACCCCTACGCCGTGCACCAGGAGCTGCAGCAGACGATGAACGACCTCGTCGGCATCATCCGACGGGCCGGCGAGATGGAAGAAGCGCTCGACCGGCTGGAGCGGCTGCGCAAGCGGGCGGCCGAGGTCGCGGTCGAAGGGCACCGGCAGTTCAACCCCGGTTGGCACCTCGCACTCGACCTGCGAAACATGCTTCTGGTCAGCGAATGCGTCGCCCGTGCCGCGCTGCAGCGGGAGGAGTCCCGCGGCGGGCACACCCGTGAGGACTTCCCGAAGGCGTCGGCACAATGGCGGCGGTGGAACCTCGTGTGCCGCCTCGATGCCACCGGGCAGGTGTCGGTGGACCGCAAGCCGCTCGCGTCGATGCCGCCGGAGCTGCTCGGCCTCTTCGAGCGCAAGGAGCTGGCGAGCTATCTCGCCGAGGACGAGCTGGCCGGCCTGCCCGAACAGCCGACCGGGGGAGGGCCTCGATGACGTACTCCGCGCACTTTCGCATCTGGCGGGGGAGCGCCGCCGGCGGGAGCTTGCAGGACTTCGATGTCGACGTCTCCGAGGGCGAGGTCGTGCTCGACATCGTGCACCGCATCCAGGCGACGCAGGCCCCCGATCTCGCGGTCCGGTGGAACTGCAAGGCCGGCAAGTGCGGCTCGTGCAGCGCCGAGGTGAACGGCCGGCCGCGGCTCATGTGCATGACCCGGATGAGCGTCTTCACCGAGGACGAGGCGGTGACGGTCACGCCGCTGCGGGCCTTCCCCGTCCTGCGCGACCTCGTGACCGACGTGTCGTTCAACTACACGAAGGCGCGCGAGGTGCCGTCGTTCGCGCCGCCCGAGGGGCTGGCCCCGGGCGAGTTCCGGATGCAGCAGGTCGACGTGGACCGGAGCCAGGAGTTCCGCAAGTGCATCGAGTGCTTCCTGTGCCAGAACGTCTGCCACGTCATCCGTGACCACGAGGACAACAAGCCGGCGTTCGCCGGGCCGCGGTTCTTCGCCCGGCTCGCCGAGCTCGAGATGCACCCGCTCGACACGGTCGACCGGCGCAAGCGCTCGCAGGAGCAGCACGGTATCGGCATGTGCAACATCACCAAGTGCTGCAGCGAGGTGTGCCCGGAGGGGATCAAGATCACCGACAACGCGATCATCCCGATGAAGGAGCGGGTCGCGGACCGGAAGTACGACCCGGTGCGGTGGCTGGGGGCGCGGATCGGGCGGCGGGGGGATGGGGGAGCGGAGGTGTAGCCCACCCGCCCGCCCCAGCCGCGCGCCGTACTCCGCGCGGAGTACGGCGAAGTGTCTGCCGTGGCCGGACGCGTCAGCGCCGGTGGCTTGCCAGCCTGATCGCCATGACCACTGAACAGCGGGCGCCAGCCTCGACCGCACCTCGTACCAGACCGAAGAGATCACCGGCCAAGACCCTGCTGCCCTGGCTCATGGTGGCCGTGTGGGTCGGGCTGCTCGTGGGCGGCTACTCGCTTGCCGGCAAACTGGACTCGGTGACCCGCGACGGCCAGGCGGACTATCTGCCGGCCAGCGCCGAGTCGACCAAGGTGCTCCAGGCCGAGGCCGAGCTGCCCGGAGGTGAGAGCGGCCTGCTCGTGGTCTTGTACGAACGACCCGACGGCCTGCAACCGGGCGATCGGGACGCGCTCATCCGTGGCCGCGCCGCGCTGTTGCAGCGGTTCGGCAACGACACCGGTGCACCGCCCCGGATCATCGCCTCGAGCGACGGCACAGCCCTGATGTACGCCCTGCCGCTCGGCCGCGAGGAGGGCGGCGCCACTGCGGAGGCGCGTGGCCTTCTGGCGGACCGGCCGAACGGTCTGAACGCCTATGTCACCGGTCCGACCGCGCTGGGGGCCGACATGGACGAGGTCTTCGACGCCGTCGACGCCACGTTGATGCTCGCTACCGCCGTGGTGGTGGCGGTCCTGCTGGTCCTGACCTACCGCAGTCCGTTGCTGTGGCTGGTCCCGCTCGCGTCGGTCGGGGTCGCTGCGATCATGGCGATGGGTGTGGTCTACGCACTCACCCAGATCCTCGACGTCACCGTGACGAGCATGAGCTCCGCGCTGCTGATCGTCCTCGTCTTCGGCGCGGGCACCGACTACGCCTTGCTTCTCGTGTCTCGCTACCGCGAGGAGCTGCACAACTGGGAGCGGCCGATCGACGCGATGCTGGCGGCGCTGCGCGCGGCCGGCCCGGCGATCCTGGCTTCGGCGGCGACCGTGGCAGCCGGCCTGCTGTGCCTGGCGGCCGCGGATCTCAACAGCATCAGCGGTCTTGGGCCCGTGGGTGCGACGGGCATCGGGGCCGCGCTGCTCGTCATGCTGACGCTCTTCCCGGCCCTGCTGGTGGTGCTCGGACGTCGGGTCTTCTGGCCGTTCGTGCCGCGACGAGGGATCGAGGCACGCGCATCCGGTTCTCGGTGGGCTCGGCTCGGCGAGTTGGTCGCGCGCCGCCGCGTCGTCGGCTGGTCCGTGCCGCTGGCGATCCTGGGCGGTCTCGCGCTGGGCACACTCGGTGCCAGCGGCTCGCTCCCGCAGCTGGACCAGTTCGCCCGTTCGACACCGGAGTCGGTGGCCGGGGCCAAGCTGATCGAGGCGCGCTACCCCGACCAGAGCGGTCAGCCGCTCACGGTGATGAGTCGGCCGGACCAGAGCCGCGAGGTCCTGACCGCCGTCGAACGTACGCCGGGGGTTGCCGAAGCCGAGATCGACCGGACCAGTGAGGACTGGGTGGAGATCGTCGTGATCCCGGTCGACCCACCGGACAGCGCAGGTGAGACGGTCACGATCAAGCAGCTGCGCGAGCGCGTGCACGAGGTCGCCGGCGACGCCGTGCTGGTCGGTGGGCCGAGTGCCGAGAGGCTTGACGAGGCCGAGACCAACAAGAGCGACCGCAACCTGGTGATGCCGCTGATCCTGCTGGTGGTGCTCGTCATCCTCGGGCTGCTGCTGCGGGCGATCGTGGCCCCGCTGGTACTGGTCGCCACCGTCGTCGTGTCGTTCTTCGGAGCCCTCGGACTGTGCAGCCTGTTGTTCGAGCAGGTGCTCGGCTTCGCCGGGTTGGAGCCGTCGGTGCCCCTGATCGGGTTCCTCTTCCTGGTCGCCCTCGGCGTCGACTACAACATCTTCTTGATGACCCGGGTACGCGAGGAAGCTGCTCGGCACGGCACTGTCGACGGGACGAAGCGTGGCCTCGCGGTGACCGGTGGCGTGATCACCTCGGCCGGCGTCGTGCTGGCGGCGACCTTCGCGGTGCTCGCCACGCTGCCGCTCGTCATGCTCGTCGAGATCGGGATACTGGTCGCCGTCGGCGTGCTCATCGACACGTTGCTGGTGCGGTCCGTCGTGGTCCCCGCACTGACGATGTCGTTGGGCTCGCGAATGTGGTGGCCCAGCAAGCTGTGGCGCGCGGGACAGGACTGTGTCGATGACCCGGTGTGAACGATGACGGCGCTCGGTCCGCCAGCAGCCGATCGGCTGCTGGCGGCGGCGGCGTTCGTGCTCGGCGTCGGCGTCGCGTTCGCGCTCCAGGCGGTCGATTTCGACGGCGAGCGAAGCGTGGACGTGTGGGCGATCGCGCTCCTGGGCGCGATGTCGGCGCCGTTGCTGGCCCGCCGGCGCCGACCGATCCTCGTCGTCCTCGCGGTCCTCGCCGTGTCGACGCCCTACCACGTCCTCGACTACCCCCACGAGGCCACGATGCCGGCCTCGCTCGTGGCGGCGTTCACGGCGGCGCGTTACAACACGCCACGACGGCGGCCGGCCGCCGCCCTGCTGGCGGTGGCCGCGGTGACCGTGCCGGTCCTCGCCGACGAGGCGTCAGGGGCACCCGACGATGCCTTCCTCGGTGTCGGCTGGCTTCTCATGGCCTTCTTCGCCGGGCTGGCCGTGCGCTTCCACGGGAACTGGAAGGCGGCCGTCACCGCGCGGCTGGAGCAGGAGCGTGCCGACGAGGTCGAGCGGCGGGTGGCCGAGGAGCGGGTCCTGATCGCTGCCGAGCTGCACGACGTCCTGGCGCACGGCCTCGCGGTCGTGAACGTCCAGGCGTCCGTCGCTGCGCACCTGATCGACCAGCTGCCGAGGCGGGGCGATGCGTCGCTGGAGGAGCTGTCCAGCACGCTGCACAACCTCTCGGACACGAGCAGGTCGACACTTCATGAGCTGCGTGCGGTCCTGGACGTGCTGCACGGCGGCGAGGCCGAGCCGACCGAGCCAGCGCCCCACCTCGGCGAGCTGCAGCGGCTGGTGGAGATGGCCGAGGCGGCTGATGTCCGGGTCGACGTGGAGGCCGACGGGCTGCGCGACGAGCTGCCGTCGACGGTGTCCGTCGTGGCCTATCGGATCATCCAGGAGTCGCTGACCAACGTCGTGCGGCACTCGAGGGCCAAGCACGCGACCGTCCGGCTCGACCAGGACGGCCAGCGGCTGCGGATCGCGGTCGTCGACCACGGGCCCGCGCGACCGGACTCGGCCGTGACGTCGGCCGGCTTCGGGATCGCCGGGATGACAGGACGGGCACGGGCCATCGGTGGTGAGCTGTCCGCCGGGCCCGGCGAGTCCGGAGGCTTCGAGGTATGGGCCAGCCTGCCACTGCCGGAGGCGTGGCGGGTGTCGTCGTGATCCGGGTCCTGCTCGCCGACGACCAGACCCTGGTGCGTGGCGCGTTCGCGTTGCTGGTCGGGTCCGCTGACGACATGAAGGTCGTCGGGGAGGCGGGCACCGGTGACGAGGCGGTGGTGCTGACCCGCGACCTGCACCCCGACGTCGTCCTGATGGACATCAGGATGCCGGGCATCGACGGCATCGACGCGACGCGGCAGATCGTCGCCGCCGATGGATCGAGCGGCAGCAAGGTGCTGATCCTGACCACGTTCGAGACGGACGCCAACGTGCTGCGCGGCCTTCGTGCGGGGGCTTGTGGATTCCTGCCGAAGGACACCCGTCCGGACGCGCTGCTGGGCGCCATCCGCACCGTGGCGGCAGGGGAGGCGCTGCTGTCGCCCGGCGCGACCAGGGCGGTCATCACCCGTGCGCTGAGCTACCCGGACGCGCCTGCGCCGGAGCGGTTGTCCAGCCTGACGGCGCGCGAACGGGAGGTGCTTCGGCTCGTGGCCGCGGGCCGGAGCAACCAGGAGATCGCGGACGAGCTGGTCGTCAGCCCGCTCACCGCGAAGACCCACGTGAGCCGCATCCTCGCGAAGCTGGGCGCTCGCGACCGGGTCCATCTCGTGATCGCCGCGTACGAAGCCGGGCTCCTCTGAGCGTTGCAGGCATCGATCCGCCTCGAGGACTTCCGCAGCGCCAGCACTTCCCGCAGGAAGAGGCGCGCGGGACGACAGCTCGCGTGATGGTGCCGCGCCACGATCCCGGCCGGGGCAGACGGGACTGCTGCAGGTTGATTCCTGAGCCCGCTTCTACTTCCGAGTGGGAAGCACGCTTCTGTCAGTCCGCGTAGCTCTCGCGCCGCAGCACGAGGATGGTGACGTCGTCGTCCGCCGACGCCTCCGCGGTGCCGGCGCGCAGGGCCTGGCGCAGCAGTGCGTCAGCCCCGCCGCTGAGGTTGCCGGTGACGGCCGCCGTGACGCGGGCGAAGCCCACGTCGATGTCCTCGCCGCGGCGCTCGACGAGGCCGTCGGTCACCAGGACCAGCGCGTCCCCGGGAGCGAGCGTCACGGGAACCGAACGGCGCGCGCCATCGGTGACGCCGAAGGGCGTGCCGCCCCGGACGTCGACGGCCGAGCCGTGCCCGTCGCGGACGTGCAGCGGGGCGAGGTGGCCGGCGCTGGCGATCTGCGCCGTGCCCTCCTGCGGGTCGAGCAGCAGGTAGAGCACGGTGACGAGCTGCCCGCCGTCGAGCGTCTCGAAGAAGGCGTCCACTCGGCTCAGCACGGCGGCCGGCTCCGGGTCGTCGATCGCGTACGCCCGGATCACGGTGCGCGTCTGCGCCATCGCCGCGGCCGCCTGCACGCCGCGGCCCATGACGTCGCCCACGACCGCGACGACGCGCCCGTCGGGCAGGGGGAGCACGTCGTAGAAGTCGCCACCGGCCTCCTGGCCCCCGGCGGGGCTGTAGTAGGCCGCGATGTCCCAGTCCCGGATGGCCGCGAGCCCGGCCGGGAGGAGCGCACGCTGCAGCTCGAGGGCCGCCTCGCGCTCCGCCGCGTAGACCTCGGTCCGCAGCAGCGTCTGGGCGGTCTGCGCCGCCAGGGCCAGCACGAAGCTGCGCTCGTCCTTGTCGAACAGACGCCGGGTGGTGAAGCTGAACCGCAAGGCGCCCAGCGTGCGGTCGCCCACGATGAGCGGGACGGCGCACATCGACACCGTCGCGCCCTCGAACCCGCGCAGGGCGGGGAACGTGCTGTCCCGTTCGTCCTGGGACTCGAGCCACACCGCCTGCCCGGTGCGCAGCGCGGTCGCCGCCGGCAGCGGGGCGTCGAGCCGCTCCTCGCGCAGCGCGTCCACCAGGTCCTCCGCGTAGCCCACGACGCCGGGGACGGTGAGGTGATCGCCGTCCGCGGACGGCAGGAGCAGGCCGCCGCCGGAGGCGCCGAGGGCCGCGACGCCCTCGGACACGACGACGTCGGCGACGTCCTCGGGCGTACGCGTCACGGCGAGCGCGGCGGTCACCCGCTGCAGGCGGGCCGCCCGGTCGCTCGCCCGCTGCAGGGCGGCCAGCCGCTGCACCTCGTCGAGCAGTCTGGTCTCGAAGGGCGTGACGGGTTCGGGGCGGTTGCCGGCCGCGAGCTCGCGCACCTGCCGGACGACCGCCTCGACGTACCAGCGGCGGAACAGCCGGTGGGCCGGCGGCGTCTCCAGCGTCAGCAGCCGGGCGGCGCGGGAGTAGGTGTCGGCCTCGTCGAGCGCGGCGAGGTAGGCCTCGCCGGCGTCGGCCGCCGACGGCGGAAGGTGCAGCGTCAGCAGGGTCCGCGGCTCCGCGCGCTGGGCAGCGGCGAGGGCCTGCCGCTTGATCGCGTCCCGTGCGTCGGCGAAGCCCTCGACGACGGTCTCGATGAGCAGGGCCAGGTGCTCCGGCACCGCCTCCGCTCCCGACGCGTCGCGCGCGAGGCTCAGCTCGCGGACCACGTTGTCGATGTGCGCCTTCGCCGCGATGAGCAGGTCGGTCGGCACGTCCCCGAGCACCACGGTGTAGCGCTGCTCGGCCGAGGGCTCGTCGTCGTGCCACGCGGCGAGCAGCTCGTCGATGTCGACGGCCTCCTCGGGCGAGTGCGTCGTGCCGGCCTCCAGCTCGGCCCAGACGAGCTTGCCTCCGTCCGGGTCGCGCTCCACGCCCCAGGCGGCGGACACCGCGTCGACGAGGGCGAGCCCGCGGCCGGTCATGTTGCTGGTGCTGGGCGCCGGGCGGACCGGCGGGCGGGCGCTCCCGTCGTGCACCTCGATGCGGATGCGGTCGACGTCGCCGGCCACGCACACCGAGATCGGCGGGCCGCCGTGCTGCACGGCGTTGGCGAGCAGCTCGGCCGCGACCAGGGCGGCGTCGTCGGCGAAAGCGGTGGCGCCGCGCGAGACGACCTCGCGCTCGACGAAGTGACGGCCGGCGCGGACGACGACGGGACGGCCCTCGGCGTCCACCTCCAGGCACTGCCGCTGGGCGCCGGCCTCACCGGCGCAGCAGCCGCCCGCGCGCTCGGCCTCCGCGTTCGTCACCGGACGATGGTAGGGCCGAAGCCGGACCGGAGTGTGCGGCGACGCCAAGATCGCTCCGCCGAGATGTTAGGTGGAGCAACGAGCAGGCTGAGCCAAACACGTTTGGATCTTGGGGGAGCGGACACAGTCGAGCCCGTGAGTGCGCTCCGGCTGGACATGTCGCCCCTGGACTACCTGATCCTCGCGCTCTACTTCGCGACGGTCCTGGGCATCGGCTTCGCGGCCAGACGGGCGATCAGGACCAGCCTGGACTTCCTGCTCTCCGGCCGCGCCCTGCCGGCGTGGGTCACCGGCCTGGCGTTCGTCGCGGCGAACCTCGGCGCCATCGAGATCCTCGGCATGGCGGCGAACGGCGCGCAGTACGGCGTCGCGACCGTGCACTACTACTGGGTCGGAGCGATCCCGGCCATGGTCTTCCTCGGCATCGTGATGATGCCGTTCTACTACGGCTCGAAGGTCCGCTCGGTCCCCGAGTTCCTCCGCCTGCGCTTCAACGACTCCACGCACCTGCTCAACGCGATCACCTTCGCCCTCTCGGCCGTGCTGATCGCCGGGGTCAACCTCTACGCCCTCGCGATCGTCATGCGGGCGATGCTGGGCTGGCCGCTCTGGGTCTCGATCTGCGTGGCCGCGGCGTTCGTGCTCGTCTACATCGGCCTCGGCGGGCTGTCCTCCGCGATCTACAACGAGGTCCTGCAGTTCTTCGTGATCCTCGCCGGCCTCGTCCCGGTCGTCGTCATCGGGCTCAAGGAGGTCGGGGGCTGGAGCGGGCTGGAGGAGCGCGTACGCGGCGCGCAGGGCGGCGGCGAGGCGTACCTGCACGCGTGGGAGGGCACCGGGTTCGGCACCGGCTCCAACCCGATCGGCGCCAACTGGCTGGGCATCATCTTCGGGCTGGGCTTCGTGCTCGGCTTCGGCTACTGGACGACCAACTTCGCCGAGGTGCAGCGCGCCCTCTCGGCCCGCAACATGAGCGCGGCACGGCGCACCCCGCTCATCGCCGCGTACCCGAAGATCTTCATCCCGCTGGTGACCGTGATCCCGGGCCTCATCGCGCTCGTGCTGATCCCGCAGCTCGGCAAGGAAGAGGCGGGGGCCGACTTCGAGTACAACAACGCGATCCCGCTGCTGATGGAGAGGTACCTCCCCTCCGGCGTGCTCGGTGTCGCCGTCACCGGCCTGCTCGCTGCGTTCATGGCCGGCATGGCTGCGAACGTCTCGAGCTTCAACACCGTCTTCACCTACGACATCTGGCAGCAGTACGTCCGCAAGGACCGCCCGGACGAGTACTACCTCAAGGTCAGCCGCTGGGTGACCGTCGCCGGCGTTGCCATCGGCATCGGGACCGCGTTCATCGCCGCCGGCTTCAGCAACATCATGAACTACCTGCAGACGCTCTTCTCGCTGTTCAACGCCCCGCTCTTCGCGACCTTCATCCTCGGGATGTTCTGGAAGCGGATGACGCCGAAGGCCGGCTTCTGGGGGCTGCTCAGCGGGACGCTCGCGTCGCTGACGCTCTACATCCTCTACAAGACCGGGGTCGTCGACTTCCGCTCGGACCTGGAGGAGAGCATGTGGGGCGCCGGGCTCGCCTTCGTCGTCGACATCGTGGTCTCCGTCCTGGTCAGCCTGCGCACCGCGCCGAAGCCGGTCGAGGAGATCGCGGCCCTCACCTACGGCGGCAAGGGGTCCGCGACGAGCAAGCCGACGGACCTGCTCAAGGGTGACGAAGCGTGGTACCGCTCGCCCGTCCTGCTCGGCGCCGGAGCGCTCGTCCTGTCCGTCGTGCTCTACATCCCGTTCTTCTGAGGAGGCTTCCATGGCACGACGACCCGGACAGCAGGGCGGGGCCTCCCGGCACGAGGGTGACCGGCAGGGGGACCCGAAGCAGGCGTCGGCGAGCGCGGCCCGGCTGTTCGACGTCCGGCGCATGATCGGCGGCCTGTTCGTCGTCTACGGCGTCATCGTCACCATCGCCGGGCTGGTCGACGGCGACGGCGCGCGCGAGAAGGCGCAGGGGATCGACATCAACCTCTGGGCCGGGCTCGCGATGCTCGCCCTCGGCCTCGTCTTCCTCGCCTGGATGTGGCTCAGCCCGGCCGAGCCGCCCAGCACCGACGACCAGGAGGTGATGGAGGAGGCCGAGCGTCGGGCCAAGCACTGAGGGCAACGTCACGTCGGGCCTCGCCCCTGGGCCGGGTATCCCAGGGGTCATGGCTCGCATCCCCACCACTGACCTGGACGTCTTCGGCCTCTGCCTCGGTGGCAACGTCTTCGGCTGGACCGCGGACGAGCAGGCGTCCTTCGCGGTCCTCGACGCGTACGCCGCGGCGGGCGGCAACTTCGTCGACACCGCCGACGTCTACTCCGAATGGGCCCCGGGCAACTCCGGCGGCGAGTCCGAGCAGATCCTCGGCGACTGGATGCGTACGCGGGGGAACCGCGAGCAGGTCGTCGTCGCCACCAAGGTCGCCAAGCTGTCGGGGCTGCGCGGGCTCGCCCCGGAGACCATCGCGAAGGCGGCGGACGAGTCGCTCGCCCGGCTCGGCACCGAGCACATCGACCTGTACTACGCCCACGAGGACGACCCGAGCGTCCCCGTCGAGGACATCCTCGGCGCCTTCGCCGAGCTCGTGCGCGCGGGCAAGGTCCGGCACATCGCCGCCTCGAACTTCACCGCGCCGCGGCTCGCCGAGTTCCTCGCCGCTGCCGACCGCGAGGGGCTGCCGCGCTTCGTCGCCCTGCAGAACGCCTACAACCTGGTCAACCGCGACGAGTACCCCACGGCCCTGCAGGAGCTGGTGCAGCGCGAGCAGCTCGGCTTCCTGCCGTACTACGGCCTCGCCTCGGGCTTCCTGACCGGCAAGTACCGACCGGGCGCGCGAGTGGACAGCGTCCGCAGCGGCGGGGCCGCGGCGTACCTCGACGACCCGCGCAGCCCCGCGCTGCTCGCGGCCCTGGACGAGCTGGCCGCGGCGCACGGGACGAGCGTCGCGGCAGTCGCGCTGGCCTGGCTGCGGGCCCAGCCGGGCGTCGTCGCGCCGATCGCGAGCGCGCGCACGCCCGAGCAGCTGGCCGACGTCCTGCCGGCCGCGGCGCTCGAGCTGTCCGCGGACGAGCTCGAGCGCCTGACGACGGCCTGGGCCTGAGCCGGCTCAGATCCGGGCGACTGCTGGGGCCGGTCAGCCGATGGCGGGCCGGCCCCAGCTGCCGGCGAACGCGATCTCGGGCAGCGGCTTGCGCTCGCGGGGCGCCAGCTCACGCGCGCGCAGCGTCTCGGGCAGCTCCTCGGGGTCGCCCATGCGGCCGATGGCGAGGACGATGAACGCCTCGTAGCCGGCCGGCACGTCGAATTCGGCGTGCAGCGCCTCGTCGGAGAACCCGGCCATCTGGTGCACGTGCAGCCCGAGGGCGTGCGCCTGCACGGTCAGCTGGGCGATCGCGAGGCCGAGCTCGTACGGCGCGTGGCGCATCGGGGCGCCCTCGGCGTCGACGGTGGCGGCGAGGCCCACGACCAGCGCGGAGGCCGAGCCCGCCCAGAGCTGGTTGCCGGGCATGAGCGCGTCGAAGACGCCCTTGAAGGTCGCGTCGCCGCGGCGGCCGACGAGGAAGCGCCAGGGCTGGCGGTTCACGGCGCTCGGCGCCCAGCGGGCCGCCTCGAGGACGGTGGTCAGCGCGGCCTCGTCCAGCTCGTGGGCCGGGTCGTACGCCCGCGGGCTCCACCGGTCGGCGAGCAGCGGGTGCAGCGCGCCGGCAGCGGGCGTCCCGTCCGACCGCACGGAGACGGTCGTCGCGGTCGACGGGGCGGAGACGGTCGTGTCGGTCATCTGGGTGCTCCGGAAGGGTTGTGCCGGTATTGTTGAGCATTCAACAGTAGGCTAGGACAACGTGTTCCGGCGGTAGTGGAAAGCGCGGGTTCGGCCGGTTGCGCCCGATAGGGGAAGGGCCTTGCGTCTCGCCCGAGCGCGTATCAGGCTGCTCTGGTCGCTGCTCAGCCCCTAGGGGATCGCCCGCCGGAAGGGCCCGCGCGGTCATCCCGCCGGAGGATGCGTGGCGGTTCCGCCCGGCGGCACCATCGGGTGACAAGCTGGCAGGAGCGAGGGGAGGGCGAGTGACCGCGGTCGTGGGAGCCGTGCGCGGCGCAGGGCGACGCGTGCCGCAGGGTGCGCGCGAGCTCCTCCTCGTCGCCGTCCTGCTCGCCGTCTACAAGTTCGGGCGGCTGCTGAGCGCGGAGTCGGTGGCGACGGCGAAGCAGAACGCGTACGCCATCCTCCACCTGGAGAAGGCGCTCCGGCTGCCCCAGGAGGCGTGGGCGCAGAGCCTGGCGCTCGGGTCGCCCGACCTCGTGCAGCTGGCCAACCGCTACTACGCCTGGGTCCACTTCCCGGCGGCGGCGGCGATGCTGCTCGGGCTCTGGTTCTTCGCCCGGCCGAACTACTTCTGGATCCGCCGGGTCATGGCGACGATGACGATGGTCGCCCTGGTGCTGCACGTGGTCCTGCCGCTCGCGCCACCCCGCATGCTTCCCGGCTTCGTCGACACCGGGCTCTACTACAACGAGTCGGTCTATTCCTCGCCGACCGCGGCCGCCCTCGCCAACCAGTACGCCGCCATGCCGTCGCTGCACGTCGGCTGGGCGATCATCGTCGCGGCGGCCGTCATCGCGACCTTCGGCTCGCGCTGGCGCTACCTGGTCCTCGCCCACCCGGCGATCACGCTCGTCGTCGTCGTCGTGACGGCCAACCACTACTGGCTCGACGCTCTCGTGGCCGCGGCCCTCTTCGCCGTGAGCTTCGCCCTGGTCGGGCCGCGCGGCGTGCTCGTCCGCCGCAAGGCCGACTACGCGGTCGCGGCGTAGCCCCTCCCGCGCCCGTGGGGCCGTGAGCCGCGCGACCGGCGGCGGCCGATCCCGGCGCGGCGGTCGGTTGCGGCCCGGCGGTCGGTTGCGGCGGTCTCGGGCGCGCGGCGGTTTCGGGCGCTGGCGGTTTCGGGCGCTGGGCGGGCCGGGCAGCCTGCAGGGCATGACCGGAGAGATCATGACGGCGCAGGCCGTGCCGCCGGAGACGCCGGCCGGGCCCGCGCGGCCCGCTTCGAGCGCCGCTGCCGACCCCCGCGTACGCGGCCCGCTGCGCGGCTCCGCCCCGGCGACCGAGCCCGGCGGCCCGACGGCCCCCGAGACCGCGCCCGAGCCGGTCCCGGACCTGCCGCCGATCGATCCGGACGAGCCGGTCCCCGACGACCCCGGGCCGCTGCTGCCCGACGACCCGACCGAGCTGCCACCGCCCGTGCCCGAGCCCTCGCCGGACCCGGGCGCGCTGCCCCCGCCGCCCCCGCCCGCGCCGCCGGGGCTGCCTCCCGGTTGAGCCGTCGGAGTGAGCCCGCGGGCACGAGGGGGAGCCTCTGCGCCCCGCCGCCTGCAAGGGGGCACTACCGTGACGAACGTGACGTCCACCCTGCCGCGCGACGACGGTGACGCCGCGCCGCCGCCGGCAGAGGCGCGGAGCGGCCTTCACCGAGTGCAGCCGCTGCGCGACGTGCTCGACGCGCTCGCGGTCGCGACCATCGTGCTCGACGTCGACGGCGTCCTGGTGGTGTGCAACACGGCCGCCGAGGAGCTGCTCCACCTTCCCGGTGGGCGCTGGGCCGGGCGCAGCGTCTTCCTCGGCCAGGAGGACGGCTTCGTCGAGGCCGTCCGCCGCCTGCTCGCGGGTGAGCCGATGGCGCGCGAGACGCCCGTCCGGCTCGGCGACGGCACGGTGCGGGCGCTCTCGTGGAAGGGCACGCCGCTGCGCGCCCCTGACGGCAGGCCGTCCGGGGCCGTGGCCGTCATCGAGGACACCGGCCGCCGCCAGGCCGCCCGTCGCGACCTCGCGCTCGTCGACGCGCTGTTCCGAGAAGCCCCCGTGGGCCTCGCCGTCTTCGACACCTCCGGCCGGTTCACCCGGATCAACCGCGCCCTGGAGCAACTGGACGGCCTGCCGGACGCCGAGCACCGCGGGCAGACGATCGCCCAGGCGCTGCCCGGCGTCTCGGCGGCCGGGGACGGGGCTCCCCCCGTCGACGAGGTCGTCGGCCGGGTGCTGCGGACCGGGGACCCGGCCCCGGACGTGCAGATCGTGAGCCGGGCGCGCGGCGAGGAGGGCGAGACCGGCGACGGCGACCGGACGTGGCTCGGCTCGTTCTTCCGGCTCGAGCACGGCGGCCAGCCGGTCGGGGTGGGGTCCATCATCCGCGAGGTGACCGCCCAGCGGCGCGCCGAGCAGGAGCGCGCCGAGGCGGCCGAGCGGCTCGCCTTCATCGTGCGGGCCGGTGAGCTGCTGGCCGGGTCGCTCGACCCGAAGCTCACGATGTCCAACCTCTGTGACCTCATCGTCCCCGCGCTCGCCGACCACGCCTTCGTCGACCTGATCGAGGAGGGCGGTGGCCTGCGCCGCATGGCGATCCGCCACTCCGACGCCGTCACGGTGCCGGCCGAGGCGGTCCGCCGCGTCGGGCAGGTCTACGACTACCCGCACGGCCACCCGCTGCGGCGGGCCGCCGAGCTCGGCGAGCCCCATCTCGTCGCCGACGTCGCCGCGTCGCCCGAGGAGGTGCCGCAGGGCAAGGACGCCGGCTTCGTCAGGGCGGTCGGTGGCCGCAGCGTGCTCGTGCTGCCGATGATGGTCGCCGGGCAGGTCATCGGCGTGACGACCATGGTGTTCTCGCAGAGCGGGCGGCGCTACGGGCCGGTGGAGGCCGAGCTCGCGCGCGACCTGGTCAACCGCGCGTCGGTCGCCGTCGCCAATGCGCTCTCCTACGAGCAGCAGCGCTCGGCCGCCGTCGCCCTGCAGCGCAGCCTGCTGCCGGACGTGCTGCCCGGCGTCGAAGGGCTCGAGGCCGCGTGGCGCTACCTGCCCGGCGCGACGGGGACCCAGGTCGGCGGCGACTGGGCCGACGTCGTCCCGCTGCCCAGCGGGCGGGTCGCCATCGTCGTCGGCGACGTGATGGGCCGCGGCCTGCACGCCGCGGCCGTCATGGGCCAGGTCCGCACGGCCGTGCGTGTGCTGGCCTACCAGGACCCGCCGCCGTCGGAGGTGCTGCGCGCGCTCGACCTGGCCGTGGCCGGCCTCGCCGAGGGCCAGATCGTCACCTGCGTCTACGCGGTGTTCGACCCCGGACGCGGAACGCTCACGCTGGCGAGCGCCGGGCACGTGCCCCCGATCATCGTGCCGCCCGGCGGCGAGCCCGAGGTCCTGCGCGGCCCGGTCGGCGTCCCGCTCGGGGTCCGGGCGGACCTGGGCTACGAGGACTTCGAGGTCCCGATGCCGACCGGGACGGGCCTCGCGCTCTACACCGACGGCCTCGTCGAGGCGCCGGGCCAGGACGTCGACGACGGCATCGCCCGGCTCGCGGACGCGCTGCACGGCGGGTGGGACGACCTGGAGACCCTCTGCGACAAGGCGGTGCAGGCGGGCGCCCAGCACGCCCCCGGCCGGCCGGACGACGTGGCCGTGCTGCTCGTGCGGGCCAGCTTCGGCCAGGACGAGCTGGTCGTGTCGGCCACCCTGCCGCCGGATCCCGCCGCCGTGTCCCCGGCCCGGGCCATGTTCTCCGCCGCGCTCGAGCGCTGGGGGCTCGCCGACGACCCCGCCGCCATCGCCGGCGAGCTGCTCGTCAGCGAGGTCGTCACCAACGCGATCCGCTACGCCCCGCGCGGGAGCTGCCAATTGCTCGTACGCCGTGCCGACCGCAGCCTGCACATCGAGGTCCGCGACTCCGACACCCGGCTCCCGCGGCTGCGCCACGCCAGCTTCGAGGACGAGGGCGGCCGAGGCCTCGCCCTCGTGCAGGCGCTGTCGCGCGACTGGGGCGCCCGCGCGCTGCCCGACGGCAAGGTCGTGTGGTTCACGCTGGACGCTCCTCCGGTGGACGCCGCCGCAGGGTGAGCACCGGCACCTCCAGCGGCGGCAGCGTCACGGGCGGCTCGTCCACGTCCACGTCGAGCACGACGAGCCCAGCGCCCTTCGCCGAAGCCGGCGTCACCGATGCCGGACGCAGGAATCGGAACTCCGGCTCCGCCTGCGCCTCGGCCTCCATCGCCGCCACCGCGTCGGGGGTCGGCGGCTTCGCGATCGACGCGGAGGTCTTCGCCCCCGGGGCGGGCGGCCGGTGCGGCTCGTGCTCGGCCTGTGCGGGCGGCAGTGCGGGACCGCGGCGTACCCAGAGCGTGGCGCCGGGGGTGCACAGCCCGGCCAGCAGGCCCGCGGCCGTCACCTCGCTCTCTTCCGCGAGCGTCAGCTCGGCGTCCTTGCCGTCCTGCAGTGCCCAGACCGCGTCCTCCTGCTCGGGCGTCGCCTCGGCCCGCCCGAGCAGCTCCAGGGCCGCGTAGACGGGCAGCTCCTTGTCCCGGCCGCGCCGTACGGGCCAGCGCGGGAAGGCCGGGGCGGGCCAGAAGTAGTCCAGGTCGTCCGGGACCCCGGGGAACTTGTCGCGGTAGTAGTCCGGCTCCTTGCGCAGCAGCGCGGACCGGTGGCTGACGTGGAAGGCCTCGTGGCCCATCCACGGCGGCAGCTGGCCGGTCTCGAGCAGCTCCCCCCACGTCGGCTCGCGGCCCCCGGTGAACGCGAGCAGGGACGCCCGGGTGGCCTCGGCCCGGCCGCGGCGCTCCCACACGTCACAGGTCGCCAGGCCGTACGCCACGAGCGCCGGCGTGAAGCCCCGCCACATGCGCGTGGCGGGGTGGTTCTTCCAGCCGTACTGCGGCCAGACCAGGGCGCGGAGGATCTGGAACGTCTCGACCCGCTGCTTGCCCAGGCGCTTGTCGTCGAGGGCCTGGGCGCTCGCCACGAAATCCGGGTACGGCAAGAAAGTCTGCACCTGCGCGTCGTACCCACCTCCGGGTGGCACCATCTCCGCATGACCCTGGCGCCCAGCGTGTCGTACTCGATCACCGTGCGGCTCGAGCTGCCGGCAGCGGGGGGAGCCGTGAGCCGGCTCACCACCGCGGTCGAGGAAGCGGGCGGAGTCGTATCCGCGCTCGACGTCACCGCCAGCGGCCCGAAGGTCGTCCGCATCGACGTCACGATGGCCGCGCGCTCGAGCGACCACGCCGGCGAGCTCGTCGCCGCCCTGCGGCGCCTCGAGGGCGTGACGATCGGCAAGGTCTCCGACCGGACGTTCCTGCTCCACCTCGGCGGCAAGATCGAGGTCACGTCGAAGGTGCCCATCCGCAACCGCGACGACCTCTCGATGGTCTACACCCCCGGCGTGGCCCGGGTCTGCCTCGCGATCGCCGAGAACCCCGAGGACGCCCGCCGGCTGACGATCAAGCGCAACACCGTGGCCGTGGTGACCGACGGCTCGGCCGTGCTCGGGCTCGGCAACCTCGGCCCGAAGCCCGCGCTGCCGGTGATGGAGGGCAAGGCCGCGCTGTTCAAGCGGTTCGCCGGCATCGACGCGTTCCCCATCTGCCTGGACACGCAGGACGTCGACGAGATCGTCCAGACCGTGCAGCGGATCGCGCCGGTGTTCGCCGGGATCAACCTCGAGGACATCTCGGCCCCGCGCTGCTTCGAGGTGGAGAGCCGGCTGCGCGAGCTGCTCGACATCCCCGTCTTCCACGACGACCAGCACGGCACCGCGATCGTGGTGCTCGCCGCGCTGACCAACGCGCTCAAGGTCGTGGACAAGGCGCTGCCCGACGTCCGGATCGTCATGGCCGGCGCCGGCGCCGCGGGCACCGCGATCCTGGACCTGCTGCTGGCGGCGGGGGCCCGCGACGTCGTCGTGTGCGACGAGCACGGCGCGCTGCACCCCGACCGCCCCGCGACCGACGAGCGGCTCTGCGCCATCGCCCGGCGGACCAACCCGCGCGGCTACCAGGGCAGCCTCAAGGGCGCGCTGGCCGGCGCGGACGTCTTCGTCGGCGTCTCCGCCCCGGGCATCCTGACCGGCGACGACATCGCCACGATGGCCCCGCGCGCGGTCGTGTTCGCGCTGGCCAACCCGGACCCGGAGGTCGACCCGGTCGACGCCGCCGAGCACGCCGAGGTCGTGGCGACGGGGCGCAGCGACGCCCCGAACCAGATCAACAACGTGCTCGCCTTCCCCGGCGTCTTCCGCGGGCTGCTCGACGCACAGAGCCGTGGCGTCACGACCGGGCTGCTGCTCGCCGCCGCCCGCGCCCTCGCGGCGGTGGTCGCCGACGAGGAGCTCAACGCGGCGTACATCGTCCCCAGCGTCTTCCACCCCGGGGTCGCGGACACGGTCGCTGCCGCCGTACGGGACGCCGCGCTGCGCGGCGCGCCCGCCCCGGAGCCGATGGAGGAGCTGCCGGGGGCGCGGGACCAGCAGCCGGGCCTGGGCGCCGGCCACGACGAGGAGGGGCCGGCGTGACGTCGACGAGCGAGCAGGCGGCTGGGCCGGCCGAGGCGGGGCAGGTGCGCCGCACCCCGCTGCGCTGGGCCGTGTTCGTCGCGGCCGTGGTCCTGCAGCTGGCCGTCGTCTACGCGCCCTCGTCCGGTCCCGGCGGTGGGGTGCCGTACCTCGACAAGGCGGTGCACGCAGCGATCTTCGGGCTGGTCGCGTGGGCCGGGCTGCGGCTGCGGCTGCCAGCCGGCCCGCTGCTCGGGGTGCTCGGCGCCCACGCGGTCCTCAGCGAGGTCCTGCAGGGCACCCTCCTGCCCCGGCGCAGCGGGGACGTGCTGGACACGGTCGCCGACGTCGTCGGCATCGCGCTTGGGGCGCTCGCCGCCGGGCACCACTTCGAGCGGGTCGAGCGGGCCCGCCGGCAGCGGGACGCGGGCCGCAGGGCACCGGACGAGCCGGGGCTGTGACGGGGCAGAGCTGTGACAGGGCAGGGCTGTGACGGGGCGTTGACGGGGGAGCCATGACCGAGGGGCGACGGATGTCCGAGGGCGCCGGCGCGGGGGCCGGCCAGCTCGCCGGGCGGCTCCTGGTGGCCGCGCCGGCGCTGGTCGACCCGAGCTTCGCCCGGTCGGTGGTGCTCGTCCTGGACCACGACAACGGCGGCGCCCTCGGCGTCGTGCTCAACCGGCCGACCGACGTGCCGGTGTCGGACGCGCTGCCGGTCTGGGCGCCGCACATGTCCGCGCCGTCGGTCGTCTTCCGCGGCGGCCCCGTCGCGCTGGACAGCGCGCTGGCGCTGGCGCTGCTGGCGACGGTGCCCGCGGCCGAGGACCCGGAGCCGTTGGGCTGGCGGCAGGTCGTCGGCGCGCTGGGGCTGGTGGACCTCGACGCCCCGCCGGAGATCCTCGCCGAGCAGACGGCCGCCATGCGCGTCTTCGCCGGCTACGCCGGCTGGGGGTCGGGGCAGCTGGAGGGCGAGCTGGCGGCCGACGCGTGGCTCGTCGTCGACTCGCTGCCGGGCGACGCCTTCAGCGCCAGCCCGACCGCGCTGTGGCGTTCCGTGCTGCGCCGCCAGACCGACCGCCGGGCGATGCTGTCCACGATGCCCGAGGACCCGTCGAAGAACTGAGGGCCCGGCCGGGCTCCCGGCACTGCCGCACTGCGCCTCGCGCGCGCCGTAGCATGCCCGCATGAGCAGCCCCGGTTTCGACGAGCCCGGCATCAGCGGTGGCACCCTGCTGGAGCAGGATGTCGAGCGGACCCCGCAGACGAGCAACGACGACGGCGACCACGAGCGCTTCGCGCACTACGCGCCGAAGGACAAGATCGTCGAGGCCATGGTCACCGGCACGCCGATCCGCGCCCTCTGCGGCAAGGTCTGGGTGCCGAGCCGTGACCCG
Organism: Motilibacter deserti; assembly: GCF_011250635.1. Taxonomy (GTDB): domain Bacteria; phylum Actinomycetota; class Actinomycetes; order Motilibacterales; family Motilibacteraceae; genus Motilibacter_A; species Motilibacter_A deserti. The sequence goes on along the minus strand of NZ_JAANNP010000001.1, from coordinate 786,828 downwards.
CAGCGCTACCCGGTCTGCCCCACCTGCAAGGAGATCTACGACACCCTGCCCCCGGGCGACGACGGCTCCGACGACTAGGCGGTCCCGGCAATTCCTCCCGGGCACCAGGACGGCCGGCCGGGGAGCGTGTTCGCACGCCCCTACCTGCGGCTGACCACGGGCATCGTGGCCCTCGTCCTCGCCGTCGCGTTCGAGGCCGTCGCCGTCGCCACGGCCATGCCGGTCGTGACCGACGACCTCGAGGGCCGGGCCCTCTACGCGTGGGGCTTCAGCGCGTTCCTCGTCGTCTCGCTCGTCGCGATGGTCCTCGCCGGCGACCTCTCCACCCGCTTCTCCCCGCGCGCGGTCGTCGCGGGCGCCATCTGCTGATCGCGGGCACCGCGACGTCGATGCCGGTCTTCGTCCTCGGCCGGGCGGTCCAGGGGCTCTCCGGCGGCACCATCGTCGCGATCTACGTCGCGGTCGCCGCGGCGTACCCCGAAGAGCTGCGGCCGCGCGCGCTCGGGCTGCTCTCGGCCAGCTGGGTGCTGCCGAGCGTGCTCGGCCCGCCCGTCGCGGGCTGGCTCGCCGAGTCGGTGTCCTGGCGCTGGGTCTTCCTCGGCGTCGTGCCGCTCGCCCTGGCCGCACTGGCCGTCGCGCTGCCGGCCATGGGCGTGCCGCCCACCGACCCCGAGATGACCGCCCGCGACGCGCGCCGGCGGGTACGGCAGGCCGGGCTGCTCGCGGTCGGCGTCGTGCTGCTGCAGTACGCCGGGCAGCGGCTCGACCTCTGGAGCGTGCCGCTCGCCGCCGTCGGGCTGGCGCTGATGGCCCCGATGCTGCGCCGGCTGCTGCCGGCTGGGACGCTGCGTGCCGCTCGCGGCGTGCCGTCCATCGTGCTGCTGCGCGGCGTCATGGCGGGCGCGTTCTTCGGCGCCGACGCCTTCGTCCCCCTGATGCTCGTCGACCAGCGCGGGCTGAGCCCGGGCGTCGCCGGGCTCGCCCTCACCACGGCCGCGGTGGGCTGGGCCGGCGGCTCGCTGTGGCAGGGGCGCCCGTCCTCGGCGTCCCGCCGGCCGGTCCTCGTCCGCGTGGGCACCCTCGCCGTGCTGACCGGCATCGCGCTGGCCGCCGCCGCCGTCGCGGACGCCGTGCCGGCCGCCCTCGCCGCGGTCGGGTGGGCGTTCGCCGGGCTGGGCATGGGGCTCTCGATCTCGGGCGTCAGCGTGCTCCTGCTCGAGCGCTCGGAGGAGACCGAGCGCGGCACCAACGTGGCCGCGCTGCAGCTGTCCGACGCGCTCGGCGGGACGCTGCTCATCGCCGGGGCGGGCGTGCTGCACAGCGCGCTCCACGTCAACGCCGGCCTCGGCGCGGCGTCCTTCGTGACGGTCTTCGCCGTGATGGGCGCCGTGACCCTCGTCGGGACCGCGCTGGCCGGGCGGCTGGGGCCGGCGCGCCGCCGCGCGCTGGTGCCCGCGGCGTAGCGATACCACGCCCCGCCCGACGCGCCGGGCAGCGCGGCGCCCCGGCATGTTGATCACGGTTCCCGGGTTAGCCTGCCCGGGCTTATGAGTACGACAGCAGCCTCCTCGCTCCCTCCCGCCTACCCCTCGCGCGCACCCTGGGGCACCGCCCCGCGGCTGCGCGCCTGGCAGCAGGAGGCGCTCGACGCGTACCTGCAGAGCAGCCCGCGCGACTTCCTCGCCGTCGCTACCCCGGGCGCGGGCAAGACGACGTTCGCCCTGCGCATCGCGACCGAGCTGCTCGGGAGCGGCGTCGTGCGGGCCGTCACCGTCGTCGCGCCGACCGAGCACCTCAAGCGGCAGTGGGCCGAGGCGGCCCAGCGGGTCGGCATCTCGCTCGACCCGGAGTTCAAGAACGCCCAGGGAGCGCACGCCGCCGGGCTGACCGGCGTCGCGGTGACGTACGCCCAGGTCGCGATGGCCCCGATGCTGCACCGGGCGCGCACCGAGGCCCGGCCGACCCTGGTCATCCTCGACGAGGTCCACCACGCCGGCGACGCGCTGTCGTGGGGTGACGCCGTCCGCGAGGCCTTCGACCCCGCGCGCCGCCGGCTGTCCCTGACTGGCACGCCGTTCCGGTCGGACACCTCGCCGATCCCGTTCGTCACGTACGCCCCGGACCACGACGGCGTGCGCAAGTCGGTGAGCGACTACTCCTACGGCTACGGCAACGCGCTGCGCGACGGCGTCGTCCGGCCGGTGATCTTCCTGGCCTACGGCGGCAACATGCGCTGGCGGACCTCGGCCGGCGACGAGATCTCCGCCTCGCTCGGCGGGGACCAGCTCACCAAGGACCTCACGTCGCAGGCGTGGCGCACCGCGCTCGACCCCTACGGCAACTGGGTGCCGCAGGTGCTCAGCGCCGCGGACAAGCGCCTCACCGAGGTACGCCGGCACGTCCCCGACGCCGGCGGGCTGGTGATCGCGTCCGACCACTCCACGGCCCGCGCCTACGCCGCCCGGCTGCGGGCGATCTGCGGCGAGGCGCCCACGGTCGTGCTCTCCGACGACCCGACCGCCTCCAAGCGGATCGCCGAGTTCAGCGCGTCGACGTCGCGCTGGATGGTCGCCGTCCGCATGGTCTCCGAGGGAGTGGACGTGCCGCGGCTCGCCGTCGGGGTCTACGCGACGAGCTACTCCACGCCGCTGTTCTTCGCCCAGGCGATCGGCCGCTTCGTCCGCGCCCGCAAGCGCGGCGAGACGGCGTCGGTCTTCCTGCCGACCGTCCCGATCCTGCTCGAGCACGCCAACTCGATGGAGCGCGAGCGCGACCACGCCCTGGACAAGCCGGTCAAGGAGGGCGACTACGACCCCGAGGCCGCCCTGCTGCAGGAGGCCAACCGGCAGCGCGACAGCCCGGACGGCGGGCAGGAGGCGCTGTCGTTCGAGTCCCTCGAGTCCGAGGCGACCTTCCACGGCGTGCTCTTCGACGGCGGCGAGTTCGGCCTGCAGGCCGAGGTCGGCTCCGCGGAGGAGCAGGACTACCTCGGGCTGCCCGGCCTGCTCGAGCCCGAGCAGGTGTCGCAGCTGCTCAAGCAGCGCCAGGCCGAGCAGCTGGCGAAGGGCCGCAAGGCGACCGTCCCGGAGCCCGCGCCGGCGCCGGCCACCCCGATGCTCGACGCCGACAAGCTCGCGGGCCTGCGCAAGGAGCTCAACGCCCTCGTCGCCGCCTGGCACCACCGGACCGGGCAGCCGCACGGCGTGATCCACGGCGAGCTGCGGCGCACGTGCGGCGGGCCGCCGACGGTCAAGGCCTCCGCGGAGCAGGTGCAGGCGCGCATCGACGCGATCCGCGACTGGCACGCGAAGGGGCGCCGGCTGGCGTAGGGGCGGGAGCCCGCCTCCTCCGTCGGGCCGCGCCCTACGCCGCGCCGCCGCGGGCACGCCCCGCGCCCCTGGCAGGATCGCAGCCATGAGTACCGCCGTCCCGGGCCCGGCACGTCCGAACCGCTCGTTGGCCTGGGTCGCCAAGGCGACGGTCGTCGTCCTCGCGACCCTGCTGCTGGCGTACTTCGTCTACCAGCTGCGCTCGGTCGTCGTCGCCGTGTTCCTCGGCCTGTTCCTCGCGGTCGGCTTCGACCCGGTGATCCGCCGGCTCGAGCGCGCGGGGCTGCGCCGCGGCCTGGCCGTCCTCGTCTTCCTGCTCGGGATCATCGGGCTGCTCGCGCTGTTCATCGCGTACGCGGTGACGCCCGCCGTCAACGAGCTGAGCGGGCTGGTCCAGGACCTGCCCGACCTGATCCAGCGGCTCGCCGAGCGCAACGAGACGGTCGCGGAGTGGGTCGACGAGTCCGACATCCAGCAGCGGCTGCAGGACTCGCTGAGCTCGCTTCCCGGCTACGTCGCCTCCAGCCTGCAGACCGCCGTCGACGTCATCACGTCCTTCATCGGCGGCGTCTTCAGCCTGCTCACGGTGCTGGCGCTGATGGTCTACTTCATGATGGCGCTGCCCCGCATGCGGGCGTTCGCACACCGGGCGCTCGGCAACGAGGAGCGCGTCGACGTCATGGAGGAGGCGCTCGCCAAGGTCGGCGGCTACGTCACCGGCCAGCTCACCGTCTGCCTCTGCGCGGGCACCTTCGCGTTCGTCGTCCTCGAGGTGCTCGGTGTCCCGTACGCCGCGGTGCTCGGCATCTCGGTGGCGCTGTTCGACGCGGTGCCGCAGATCGGCGCGACGATCGGCGCGATCATCGTGACGCTGGTCGCCCTCACCGAGTCGCTGACGACGGGGCTCATCGTGTTCGCGCTGCTGCTCGCGTACCAGCAGCTGGAGAACTACGTCATCGCCCCGCGCGTCTTCTCCCGCTCGGTCAACCTCAGCCCGGTGGCGGCCTTCATCGCGGTCCTGTGCGGGGTGAGCCTCGCCGGCTTCGTCGGAGCCCTGACCGCGCTCCCGGTCGCGGCCGCCCTCAAGGTCATCATGCGCTACACCTTCCGCCGCCAGCTCGCCGAGATCGGCGTGGAGGAGGAGGGCGCGGCCCAGGACGAGGCCGACGAGGCCGGCGGAAGGGTCGTCGGCGCCGAGGCGCCCGACCGGCAGGAGGAGGTGCCCGAGGGCCGCGGCTCGGACGCGTACGCCCCCGCGCACGCGGTGGCCCACGCGCCGGCCCCGCTTCCCCCGGGCGGCGACCACCACGCCGCCGACGAGGACCCCGTCCGCTAGGCACGACGCTGCAGCTGCGGCCCCCGCGGGAGGCCGACCCTGCCGGGAGGCCCGCGCGGGCGTGGTGCACCCTTGGGCCGACGGTTAACGGAAGGGGAAGAGGACGTGGCCTTTCGGTTGAGGCCCCGTGAACCAGTGTTCTACGACCTGTTCACGGAGGCGGCCACCAACCTCGTCACGGCGACGCGGATCGGCGCCGAGCTGGTCTCGGCCCCGGCGGTGCAGCGCCCGGCGATACACGAGCGGCTGCGGGACGCCGAGCACCAGGGTGACGAGATCACCCACCGCATCCTCAAGGCGGTCAACTCGACCTTCGTCACGCCGTTCGACCGCGAGGACATCTACCGGCTCGCCAGCCGCATCGACGACGTCCTGGACTTCCTCGAGGAGGCCGGCGACCTGATCGTGCTCTACGGAGTGGACGGCCTGCCGCCAGAGGCCGTCGAGGTCGCGCGGCTGCTGGTCGAGGGGGCGGAGCGGACGGCCGAGGCGATGCCGAAGCTGCGCACGATGTCCGGCCTCGAGGACTATTGGATCGAGGTCAACCGGATCGAGAACGAGGCCGACCGGCTCTACCGCCGGATGATCGCGGGCCTGTTCCGGGACGAGGGCGCCAACGCGGTCACGCTGATGAAGTACAAGGACGTCATCGACCACCTCGAGGAGGCCGCGGACGCGCTCGAGCACGTGGCCGACGTGGTCCAGACGGTCGTGGCCAAGGAGAGCTGACCCGGGTGGAGATGCTCGGGCTCGTCATCATCATCGTCGTCGCCCTCGGCTTCGACTACACCAACGGCTTCCACGACGCGGCCAACGCGATCGCGACCTCGGTCTCGACCAGGGCCCTCACACCGCGCGCGGCCCTCGCGCTCGCGGCGGTGATGAACCTCGTCGGCGCGCTGATCTCCACGAAGGTCGCCGCGACGGTCGGCAAGGGGATCATCGACACCCCGGACGACGGGGCGCACGGGCTCACGGTCGTCTTCGCCGCGCTCGTCGGCGCGATCGTGTGGAACCTCATCACGTGGTACTTCGGCCTGCCCTCGTCCTCCTCGCACGCCCTGATCGGCGGGCTGGTCGGCGCCGGGCTCGCGGGCGGGATCGACGTGAAGTGGAACGGGATCCTGGACAAGGTCGTGATCCCCATGGTCGTCTCGCCGCTCGGGGGCTTCGCGCTCGGCTTCCTGTTCATGCTGTTGCTGCTCTGGCTGTTCCGGCGGATGAACCCGCACCGGGCCAACTCCCTGTTCAAGCGCGGGCAGATCGTGGCCGCGGCCGCCATGTCGCTCGGCCACGGCCTGCAGGACGCGCAGAAGACGATGGGCGTCATCACGCTCGCCCTCGTCGTCACGGGCCACCTGGACGCGTCCGGCGACTACGTGGTCCCGTTCTGGGTGGTCATCTCCTGCGCCCTCGCGATCAGCCTGGGCACCTACTCCGGCGGCTGGCGCATCATGCGCACCCTCGGCCGCCGGGTCATCAAGTTCGACAACACCTCGGGCTTCGCGGCCCAGACGGTGGCGTCGGCGGTGCTCTACACCACCTCGCACTACGGGCTGCCCGTCTCCACGACCCACGTGACCACGAGCTCGATCATGGGCGTCGGGGCGACGCGGCGGCTGTCCGCTGTCCGGTGGGGCGTGGCCGGGAGCATCGCGTCCGCCTGGGTCCTCACCCTGCCGATGGCCGCCCTCGTGGCCGCGCTGGCCTACGCCGTCACGTCCTTCGTCGTGCTGTGAGGCGCGGGCGGGGCGCCGGCCCCGCCCGCCCCTCGCCCGCCGGCGCTCAGACGTAGACGGTCTCCAGCGCCGCCTCGCCCTTGGACAGCTGGCGGGCGTGCGGCGGCAGCTCGCCGAGCGACTCGCCGTGCCGGCTGCGGGCCGCGTCGAGCGGCTCGCGACCGATGACCTCGCCCTGGCGCACCAGGTGGCGCAGGAGCGGGCGCCCCGGCTCGTCGGCGGGAGGCTGCGAGCCGAGCCCGATGACCTCCTGGCGGGCGACGCCCTGCTCGTCGTAGCGGCGGGCGGCCCACTTGCGCCCGCCGCGGCTCGGCTTGCCCGCCGACGCCTTCGCCACCGGCTCGAGCGGGGCGCCCGGATCGAGCGAGCGCGCTCGCGCCGTGAGCTTGTAGACCAGCCCGGCGGTGGGCGCGCCGCTGCCGGTGACCAGCGAGGTGCCGACGCCGTACCCGTCGACCGGGGCCGCCGCCATCGCGGCCAGGGCGTACTCGTCCAGGTCGCTCGTCACGAGGATCTTGGTCTCGGTGGCGCCGAGGGAGTCCAGCAGCTCGCGGACCTCCTTGGCCTGGGTGATGAGGTCCCCGGAGTCGAGCCGGACGGCGCCGAGCGAGGTGCCGGCGGCGGCGACGGCCCGGCGGACGCCGCGCATCACGTCGTAGGTGTCCACGAGCAGCGTCGTCCCGGGGCCGAGGGCGGCCACCTGCGCGCGGAACGCGGACTCCTCGTCGTCGTGCAGCAGCGTGAAGGCGTGCGCGCTCGTGCCCGCGGACGGGACGCCGTAGCGGCGGGAGGCCTCGAGGTTCGACGTGGTGGCGAAGCCGGAGATGTACGCGGCCCGCGCCGCCGCCACCGCGGCCTGCTCGTGCGCCCGCCGCGAGCCCATCTCGATGCAGGGGCGCCCGGACGACGCGCACGTCATGCGGCTGGCGGCCGACGCCACGGCGCTGTCGAAGTTGAGGATCGACAGGATCAGCGTCTCGAGCAGGACGGCCTCGGCGAACGTCCCCTCGACCACGAGCAGCGGGGAGCCGGGCACGTACGTCTCGCCCTCGCCGTAGCCCCAGATGTCGCCCGTGAAGCGGTAGCCCGAGACGGCCTCGACGGTCGCCCGGTCCAGGCCGGCCCGCTCGAGGAGCTCGAGCTCAGCGGGGCCGAAGCGGAACGCCTCCAGCGCGTCGAGCAGCCGGCCGGTCCCGGCCACGACGCCGTAGCGGCGGCCCTCCGGCAGCCGGCGGGCGAAGACCTCGAAGACGCACCGACGGTGCGCGGTGCCCGAGCGCAGCGCGCCCTGCAGCATCGTCAGCTCGTAGTGGTCGGTCAGCAGCGCGGTGGAGCCGCTCGGCGGCGGCGCGGCCGGGTCACTGTGCGTCGCGTTTCCCACGGCCGGAGCGTACGGCTCGGGCTCGGCCCGGCGCGGCGCGGGCGCCCGGCGCGGGGGTGCCGGGGCGCCCGATGTCTAGGCTGGGGGCGTGTCCACCGCTCCCGTCGAGACCGAGCGGCCCGAGTCAGGCCTGGAGGAGGACGTCGTCGTCCGGCTCGACAAGCCGTGGGTGACGCTCGTCTGGAACGACCCGGTCAACCTCATGTCGTACGTCACCTGGGTCTTCCAGCAGTACTTCGGCTACTCCAAGGAGAAGGCCACCGAGCTCATGCTGGACGTCCACCACAAGGGCCGGGCGGTCGTGTCCAACGGCTCGCGCGAGGAGATGGAGCGCGACGTGGAGGCCATGCACGGCTACGGGCTCTGGGCCACGCTCCAGCACGACACGTGAGGACGGTCCGGCCCGGAAGCGACGGGGGGCGCCCATGAGCCCGCGGCAGAAGTTCCGCAAGCGCAGCGACGGCACGATCGAGGCCCGGTTCGACGAGGTCGAGCAGCAGCTGCTGCGCGCCGTCCTGACCGACGTGCTCGAGCTGCTGGCCGACGGCGAGGACGACACGACGCCGGAGGACCCGCTCGCGGCCGCGCTCGGCATCGGGGTCTCGACGACGCCGCCGAAGGACCCGGCGCTGCGCCGCCTGCTGCCCGACGCGTACGTCGACGACGAGCAGGCGGCGGGGGAGTTCCGCCGCTACACCGAGCGCGGGCTGCGCGAGCGCAAGCGGGACGCGGCCCGGGTGGCCCTCGCCTCGCTCGACGCGGCCGACGGCTCCCGCCACCTCGACGAGCGGCAGGCGCTGGCGTGGCTGGGCGCGCTCAACGACGTGCGGCTCGCGCTGGGGACGCGGCTCGGGGTGAGCGAGGACTGGGACGAGCGGGCGTCGGCGCTGGCCGAGGACGACCCGCTGGCCTACGCGTTCGCGGTCTACGACCACCTGACCTGGCTGCAGGAGATGCTCGTGCAGGCGATGGGCGACCCCGCGGCGGGCGGCGGCGGCGTCCGTGGAGGGCGCAACTAGGCTGGGGGCGTGCTGCGTATCGACCGCGCCGCGTACGACGCGATTCTCGCGCACGCCCGGCGCGACCACCCCGACGAGGCGTGCGGCGTGGTCGCCGGCCCTGCCGGCAGCGACCGCCCCGAGCGCGTGATCGAGATGCTCAACGCCGCCCGCTCGCCCACGTTCTACGAGTTCGACTCGATGGAGCAGCTGCGGGTCTGGCGCGAGATGGACGACCGTGACGAGGAGCCGGTGGTGATCTACCACTCCCACACGGCGACCGAGGCCTATCCCTCGCGTACGGACATCAACCTGGCGCAGGAGCCGGGCGCCCACTACGTGCTGGTGTCGACGCGGGAGCCCGACACGGCCGAGTTCCGTTCCTACCGGATCGTGGACGGGGCCGTGACGGAGGAGCCGGTCGAGGTCGTGGACCAGGCCCCCGCTGCGGAATAGTTGCCCGCGGACGGGCCGTTGCGACCCTGGTACGCGGGCGGAGCCTGCGCAGGTGCTGGACTGAGCTGGTGAGAGAGGCGGACATGGCGATCGAGGTGCGGATCCCGACGATCCTGCGTCAATACACGGACGGCGCGAAGGCGGTCGAGGGGTCGGGCTCCACGCTCGCCGAGCTGATCAGCGACCTCGAGACCCGCCACCCCGGGCTCAAGGACCGCCTGGTCGAGGGCGACGCGCTGCGCCGGTTCGTCAACGTCTACCTCAACGACGAGGACGTGCGCTTCCTCGGGGGGCTGCAGACGACGGTCGACGACGGCGACGCCGTGACGGTGCTGCCGGCCGTCGCGGGCGGCTGAGCGTCCGCTCCGTGCGCTACGACTCCCTGCTCGACTCGGTCGGCCGGACGCCCCTCGTGGGGCTGCCGCGGCTGTCGCCGTCGCCGGACGTGCGGCTCTGGGCCAAGCTCGAGGACCGCAACCCGACCGGGTCGGTCAAGGACCGCCCGGCGCTGGCGATGGTCGAGCGGGCCGAGGCCGACGGCACGCTGAAGCCCGGGATGACGATCCTGGAGCCGACGTCGGGCAACACGGGCATCGCGCTCGCCATGGCGGCCAAGCTCAAGGGCTACCGCATCGTCTGCGTGATGCCGGAGAACACCTCGCCCGAGCGTGCGCAGCTGCTGCGCATGTGGGGGGCGGAGATCTCGTTCTCGCCGGCCGCCGGCGGGTCCAACGAGGCCGTGCGGGTGGCCAAGCTGATGGCTGCGGAGCACCCCGACTGGGTGATGCTCTACCAGTACGGCAACCCCGGGAACGCGCTCTCGCACTACGAGACGACCGGCCCCGAGCTGCTCGAGGACCTGCCGGAGATCACGCACTTCGTGGCGGGCCTCGGCACGACGGGCACGCTGATGGGCGTCGGCCGGTTCCTGCGCGAGCGGGTGCCGGGCGTCGAGATCGTCGCCGCCGAGCCGCGCTACGGCGAGCTGGTCTACGGGCTGCGCAACCTCGACGAGGGGTTCGTCCCCGAGCTCTACGACGCGTCGGTGCTGACGACGCGCTTCTCGGTCGGCCCCCGCGACGCGCTCAGGCGCACGCGCGAGCTGCTGACCTCGGAGGGCATCTTCGCCGGCATCTCCACCGGCGCGATCCTGCACGCCGCGATGGGCGTCGCCAAGCGGTGCCTGAAGGAGGGGCGGCGCGCGGACATCGCGCTGATCGTCTGCGACGGCGGGTGGAAGTACCTCTCGACCGGCGCGTACGACATGGACCTCGACGAGGCCGAGGACGCGCTCGAGGGCCAGCTCTGGGCCTGAGCCTCCCGCTCCGCTCCTAGAGTGGGCCGGTGCCGCACGATCTGCGCCTGTCCGTCGCGGGATGCTCCGGCTCGCTGCCCGGCCCGGCGGGCCCGGCCAGCTGCTACCTCGTCGACTCCGGCACCACCCGCGTGGTGCTCGACGTCGGCAGCGGGTCGCTGGGGCCGCTGCAGGCGTTGACCCCGCTCGACGCGGTCGACGCGGTCGTGCTCAGCCACCTGCACCCGGACCACTGCATGGACCTGTGCGGCTGGTACGTCTGGGCGCGCTGGAGCCCCGCGGCCGCGCGCCGCGGGCGGCTCCGGGTGTACGGCCCGGCCGGCACGCTGGAGCGGATGGCCCGCGCGTACGGCGTAGCGCCGGAGGAGATGGCAGGGGTCTTCGACGTCGTCGAGCTGTCGGACGGGGACCGCTGGACGACGGGTGATCTGCAGTTCACCGTAGCCAAGGTGGTGCATCCGGTGGAGGCCTTCGCCACGCGCGTGGAGCTCGCGGGGGCGTCCATCGTCTACTCCGGCGACACCGGGCGCTCCGATGCGCTGGCCCGGCTCGCCGCCGACACGGACCTGCTGCTCTGCGAGGCGTCGTTCCTCGACGGCGTCGACGACGACGCGCCCGAAGGGCTGCACCTGACCGCTCGCGAGGCCGGGGAGCACGCCGCCGCGGCGCGCGCCCGCCACCTGCTGCTGACGCACGTCCCGCCGTGGGGCGACCCCGTGCGCGCCCTGGCCCAGGCCCGCGGGGCCTACCACGGGCCGGTCTCGCTCGCCCGCGCCGGCGACGTCCGGGTGGTGCGCCCGCGTCGCTAGGCTGGCCCGATGCCTCGCCCCGACGGCCGCACCGCCGACCAGCTCCGTCCTGTCACCTTCACCCGCGGCTGGGCCGAGCACGCCGAGGGCAGCGCCCTCGTGGAGTTCGGGCGCACGCGGGTGATCTGCACGGCGAGCGTGACCGAGGGCGTGCCGCGCTGGCGCAAGGGCAGCGGGCTCGGCTGGGTCACCGCGGAGTACGCGATGCTGCCGCGCAGCACGAACACCCGCAGCGACCGCGAGTCCGTCAAGGGCAAGATCGGCGGGCGCACGCACGAGATCTCCCGCCTCATCGGCCGCTCCCTGCGCGCGGTCATCGACGAGAAGGCGCTGGGCGAGAACACGGTGGTGCTCGACTGCGACGTGCTGCAGGCCGACGGCGGCACCCGCACCGCCGCGATCACCGGGGCGTACGTCGCTCTCGCGGACGCCGTGTCCTGGCTCAAGGAGCGCAAGCTGGTCAAGGGCGAGCCGCTGCGCGGCACGGTCTCCGCGGTCAGCGTCGGGATCATCGCCGGGGAGCCGCGGCTCGACCTCTGCTACGAGGAGGACGTGGCCGCCGAGACCGACATGAACGTCGTGATGACCGGCGACGGCCGCTTCGTGGAGGTGCAGGGCACCGCGGAGGGCGCGCCGTTCGACCGCGCCGAGCTGGACGCGCTGCTGGAGCTCGCGGCCGGCGGCTGCACCCAGCTCGGCGTCCTGCAGCTCGAAGCCCTGGGGCGCTGACCATGGCGCGCGTCGTGCTCGCCACCCGCAACGCGCACAAGGTGGAGGAGGTCCGCCGCATCCTCGAGGCGACCGGCGTCGAGGGGGTCGAGCTGGTCTCGCTCGACGGCTTCGATGCCCCCGAGGTGGTGGAGGACGGCGCGACCTTCGTCGACAACGCCCTGCTCAAGGCCCGGTCTGCCGCGGCCGCCACCGGGCTGCCCGCGCTCGCCGACGACAGCGGCATCGCGGTCGACGCGCTCAACGGCATGCCCGGCGTCCTCAGCGCCCGCTGGAGCGGGGGCAAGGGGGACGTCGCCAACGTCGAGCTGCTCCTCGCCCAGGTGGCCGACGTCCCGGACGAGCGGCGGGGGGCGGCGTTCGTGTGCGCCGTCGCGCTCGCCCTGCCCGACGGCACCGTCGCGACCGAGGAGGGCGTGGTCTCCGGCACGCTGCTGCGCGAGCCGCGCGGGCGCGGCGGCTTCGGCTACGACCCGGTGTTCGTGCCCCACGGCGAGGAGCGCTCGACGGCCGAGCTGTCGCCGGCGGAGAAGGACGCGCTCTCCCACCGTGGGGTCGCGCTGCGCGCGTTCGCCCCTCGGCTGGCGGAGCTCGTCGCAGGGCGCTAGCCCGCCAGCGAGCTGACGCGCTAGCCCGTGAGCGAGCTGAGCCGCACCACCTTGCTGCCCTTGGGCGCCTCGGCGGTCACGCCCTTGGTGCCGTAGTTGTAGACGAGGATGGGCTCGTCGCCGCCCGCGGGGGCGATCGCCTGCGGCAGCGGCTTGCCCTCGCTCGCGACGAGCAGCCGCGGCGAATCGGCGCTGCCGGCGATCTCGACGGTCGTCGTGCCGCGGTAAGCCTGCTCGCCCACGAGCCGGGCAGACTCCACCCGCAGCGAGGCGCTCGGGTCGAGCAGCGCGAACACGGACGGCAGGCGCTCGTCTCCCAACGTCGCGCTGACCCACTTCTTCTCCAGGGACGGCGCCTTGGCCTCGTCGACGTCGAGCAGGGGCAGGAACTCCGGCTCGGGCTTGAGGTAGACCGTCTCGCCGACCCGCACGACCTTCGTCTTGCGCCCGTCGACGGTCACCGACCCCTGGGCCCGGTCCCACCCGACGCTGAGGCTCACCGAGTAGCCGGTGCTGCCGACGTAGCCGTCGCCCTTGACCTGGTAGGACCCGGCGGCCTGCACGGCCGTCCGCGCCCGCGACAGCCACTGCGCGGCGGTCGAGGGCTTCGACGGGGTACGCGACGGCTTGGCGGGCTTGGCCGTGCCCGAGGGCTTCGCCGGGCCGGAGGGCTTCGCGGTTCCCGAGGGCTTCGCGGTGCCGGAGGGGCCGGCCTCGGGCGTGGCGGGGACGGCGGTCTCCAGAGACGGCGAGCCGACGGGCGTGGGCGCCGTCGTCGGCCCGACCCCGGCGGACGCGAACGCCCGCTCGGCCGCGTCGTCGGTGCCGCTGCCGCAGCCGGCCAGCGCCAGGGCGAGGGCCGCGGCCACGGCGTACGGCGTGCGCCGGTGGCAGGGGAATGCGGGGCGGGGCATCGTGCGGGACCTCCCGGGCGCCGAGTCTGTCAGGAGCACGCGACGTTGGACAGCTCTGCGCCGCCGGAGACCGTGTTGTCGCAGCGGAGGGTGTTGGGCTCGTCGGTGTCGAGGCGGAAGGCGTAGCCGGAGCCGACGACCGTGGCCTTGTTGGCCGTGAACACGTTGTCCTTGCCCCAGCCGGGCAGGATGACGTGGGTCTGGAAGCCGTCCCGCTTCGCGCCCCTGCCGACGTTGCCGCTGATGACCCAGCCGTTGCCCTTGACGTCGACCCACGAGTCGGCGTCCTTCGGGTTCTTGGACATGCCCGTGGCATCGAAGCGGTTGCCCACGAGCCTGCCGCCGGTCGTGCCTTCCTTGATGTCGACGTTCTCGGCCGTGGTCGCGCTGATCGTGTTGCCGGACACGACGTTGTAGTCGCTGCGGTCGGGCTTGCCGCCGGTGTAGCGGCCCCAGTTGCTCTCCGCAGAGCCGATGTAGATGCCTTCGCCGAACTTCGGATCCTTGAGGCCGGTCTTGCGGATCGTGTTGCCCGTGACCGTGTTGCGCGAGCTGAAGGTGCGCAGGTGCAGCGCCTCCTGGCCGGTGCGCTCGATCAGGAGGCCTTTGAAAAGCGAGGAGCTCGTCCGGTCGGCGACCAGGCCCTTCAGCCCGCCGCGGATGGTGAGGCCGCGGACCTCGACGTGGTGGACCCCCTCGAGGTGCAGGGTGTAGCCCTTGATGCCCTTGCCCTGCAGCACCGCGCCGCGCCCGCCGCACAGCCGGACCGGCTTGCCCGCGCGGCCGGACCGCTCGAGGGTGAACGGGCCGGCGTAGGTCCCGTTGGCCAGGGCGATGGTCGTCCCGGCCCTGGCGGCCTTCAGCGCCTTCTTCAGCTGTGGCCCGTCCGCCACCGTCACGGTCGCGGTCGGGCAGCCGGCGGGAGCGGCCGTGGCGGTCGACGACGGCAGGGCCACGGAGCCGACGAGGGCGACGGCCGCGGCCAGCACGACGGGGAGGGCACGGGCGCGAGGGTGCAGGCGTGGAGCGCGGAGCATGCCCCCAGTCTCCGGTACGCCGCGCCCGGCCGGGGCCGCAGTCACCCCATCGTCACCCGCCCGTGGGGGAATGTCCCACTTCGCCGACCGGTGGGGACGGCCGCCCGCGCTGTCCACAGCCCGGCCCCGGCCGCGTTTGGCGGGCCGACGGCTTGGCAGGATGGTGCGGTGAGCTGCGCACCTGACGAACCCCCCTCCAGACCCTTGGCGCCGCCCCGGTCCGGCGCCATATGACGGTCGCCCTGGTCTCGCTCGCCCTGGCACTGGTGCTGGTGGTCGCGTGCGGGGCCTACGTCGCGGCCGAGTTCTCCCTGCTCACCGTCGACCGCCCGAGCGTCGAGCGGGCCGCCGAGGCCGGCGACCGCGGCGCCCAGGGGGTGCTCGCCGGGCTGCGCTCGCTCTCGACGCAGCTGTCCGGCGCTCAGGTGGGCATCACGGTCACCAACCTGCTCATCGGCTACCTCTCCGAGCCGGCGATCGCCGAGCTCGTCCGGCCGCTGATCGAGGCTGCGGGCAGCTCCGAGCGGGCGGCGCGGACCGTGTCCGTCTCGCTCGCGCTCGTGCTCGCCACCGTCCTGACCATGGTGTTCGGCGAGCTGGTCCCCAAGAACCTCGCCATCGCACGCCCGCTGGCCACCGCGAAGTCGGTGCAGGGGTTCTCCCGGCTGTCGACCCGGGTGACCGGACCGGCGATCCGGCTGCTCAACGGCACGGCCAACGCGCTGCTGCACCGCTTCGGCGTGGAGGCCCAGGAGGAGCTCGCCTCCGCCCGCTCGCCCCAGGAGCTCGTCTCGCTCGTCCGGCGCTCGGCCGAGCAGGGCACGCTCGAGGCCGAGACCGCGGTCCTGCTCCAGCAGAGCTTCGCCTTCGGCGAGCGGCGGGCGCGCGACGTGATGACCCCGCGCGTGCAGATGCACACCCTGCCCGCCGACGCGACCCTCGCCGAGGTCGTCGCCGCGGTGAAGGAGACCGGACGGTCCCGCTTCCCGATCGTGCAGGGCGTCGCGGACGACGTCATCGGCATCGTCCACGTGAAGCACGCCCTGGCCGTGCCGCACGAGCGGCGGGCGCGGGTGCAGGTCGAGTCGGTCATGGTCGACCCCGTGCTCGTCCCGGACACGTTGGAGCTGGACCCGCTGCTGGACATCCTCAAGCAGGGGCTGCAGGCCGCGATCGCGATCGACGAGTTCGGCGGGGTGGCGGGCATCGTCACGCTCGAGGACCTCATCGAGGAGCTCGTGGGGGACGTCATCGACGAGCACGACGAGCGGCGCGCGTCGGTGCGCCAGCTTCCCGACGGCACCTGGTCGCTCTCGGGCCAGCTGCGTCCGGACGAGGCGTCCCGCCACGTCGGCGTGGACCTGCCGCAGGACGAGGACTACGAGACGATCGCCGGGCTGATCAGCGCCGAGCTCGGCCGCGTGCCCGCCGTGGGCGACGCGGTCGAGATCGAGGCACCGGTCAGCGGCGGCCTCGGGCACGAGCAGGTGACGCTGCGCGTCGTCGCCATGGACGGGCTTCGGGTCGACCGGGTGGAGCTCGTGCTCGCCGGAGCGCCGCCGGAGCCGCCGGCGGGCGACGGGCCGGACGCCCGTCCCGGCGGGGCCGCGGACGGCGGAGGCGCACGGTGAGCGGCGAGCTCGCGATCGCGATCGCGGTCGCCCTGCTGCTGGGCAACGCGTTCTTCGTCGGTGCGGAGTTCGCGCTCGTCGGCGCGCGCCGCTCGGCGATCGAGCCGCGCGCCGAGGCGGGGTCGCGCGCCGCCCGCACCACCCTGCGGGCCATGGAGGAGATCTCCCTCATGCTGGCCGGCGCCCAGCTCGGCGTCACGGTCTGCTCGCTCGGGCTCGGCTCGCTCGGCGAGCCGGCGGTCGCGCACTACATCGAGGTGCCGCTCGAGCACGTCCACGTGCCCGAGTCCCTCCTGCACCCGATCGCGTTCGTCATCGCGCTCTCGATCGTCGCCTTCCTGCACATCGTGCTCGGCGAGATGGTGCCGAAGAACCTCGCGCTCGTCGGGCCGGACCGCGCCGCGCTGCTGCTCGGACCGGCACTGATGCTGGTCGTGCGGGCCCTGCACCCGGTGATCGTGGCGCTCAACGCGCTCGCCAACGGCACGCTGCGCGCCGTGCGCATCCAGCCGAAGAACGAGGTGACCAGCGCCTTCACCCGGGACGAGGTCGCCGGCCTGGTGGAGGAGTCCCGGCGTGAGGGGCTGCTCGAGGAGGACGAGGAGCGCCTGATCAAGGGCGCGCTCAGCTTCGAGGAGCGCGGTGCCCGGTCGGTGCTGCTGCCGACCGCCGCGCTGACCGTGATCGACGCCGGCGCGACGCCCGCCCAGGTCGAGGAGCTGTCGGCGCGCACGGGCTACTCCCGGTTCCCCGTCCGCGACGGTGCGGGCGGCTTCAGCGGCTACGTCCACGTCAAGGACGTGCTGGAGGTGGAGCCCGCCCGGCGCGCCGCCGCGCTGCGCCCGGAGGCCGTACGCCCGTTGCCGGCCGTCCGCGAGACCGACCCGCTGCGCCAGGTCCTCACCGCGATGCAGCGCTCGGGCTCGCACCTGGCCCGCGTGCACGGTGCGGACGGGGGCCTCGTCGGCGTCGTCGCGCTCGAGGACGTGATCGAGGAGCTGGTGGGCGAGATCCGCGACGAGGCGCAGAAGCTGCGCCGCTAGGCGCCCCGACGTGGAACGGCCCGGACAGCGACGCTGTCCGGGCCGTTCTGACGTGCGGTCCTGAGGTGCGGCTCCAGCGCGCGGCCGGGGCCGTCAGGCGGGGACGGGGACCGCCGCCCGCTCCGGCACCTCGACCGGGGTGCCGTCGACGGGGAGGGCGAAGCCGTCGCTGCCGCGGGGCGCGTCGTAGACCGCCTTGTCGAGGATGCCCTCGCGCTTGGCCACGATGGCCGGGACGAGCGCCTGGCCGGTGACGTTGAGCGCGGTGCGGCCCATGTCGAGGATCGGGTCGATCGCCAGCAGCAGGCCGACGCCCTCGAGCGGCAGGCCCAGCGTGGACAGCGTGAGCGTGGTCATGACCGTGGCGCCGGTGGTGCCGGCCGTGGCCGCGGAGCCGACGACGGAGACGAGCACGATCAGCAGGTAGTCCGTGATGCCGAGCGAGACGCCGAAGAACTGCGCGACGAAGATCGCCGAGAGCGCCGGGTAGATCGCGGCGCAGCCGTCCATCTTGGTGGTGGCGCCGAGCGGCACGGCGAAGGAGGCGTACGCCCGCGGGACGCCGAGGTTGCGCTCGGTCACCTGCTGGGTGACGGGCAGGGTGCCGAGCGACGAGCGCGAGACGAAGGCGAGCGAGGTGGCCGGCCACACGCCGGTGAAGAACTGCTTGATCGAGAGCCCGTTGGCCTTGAGGACCACCGGGTAGACGACGAAGAGCACGAGCGCGAGGCCGACGTAGACCGCGACGGCGAAGA
Organism: Motilibacter deserti; assembly: GCF_011250635.1. Taxonomy (GTDB): domain Bacteria; phylum Actinomycetota; class Actinomycetes; order Motilibacterales; family Motilibacteraceae; genus Motilibacter_A; species Motilibacter_A deserti. Next base: position 768,748 of record NZ_JAANNP010000001.1, on the reverse strand, counting down.
CGCCGAGCGAGCCGAGGGCGTCCCAGCCGTACGCCGCGACCGCGTGGCCGATCAGGCCGGCGCTGCCGATGGGCGCGAGCCGGATGATCCACCACAGCACCTTCTGCACGACCTGCAGCGCAGACTGCACGAGGTTGACGAAGGGCTCGGCGGCGTCGCCGACCTTGAGGGCGGCGATGCCGAGGGCGACGGCGATGACGACGACCTGCAGCACGTTGAAGGACAGGCTCGTCGAGGCGACCCCGTCGGTGACCGACGTGTCGGCCTCCAGGCCGAGGACGTTGTCCGGGACGAGGCCGGTGAGGAAGGCCCACCAGTCGCCCATGGTGCTGACGCTGTGCGCGCTGTCGCGCGTGACCGAGGTGTGGTCGCCGGGCTGCAGCAGGAGGCCGAGGCCGATGCCGATGAGCACGGCGGCGAACGCGGTGATCGCGAACCAGAGCAGCGTCTGGCCGGCGAGGCGGGCTGCGTTCCCGACCCCGCGCAGGTTGGCGATGCTCGCGATGACCGCGGTCAGGACGAGCGGGACGACGGCGGCGCGGAGCAGGCTGACGAACAGGTCGCCGACGGTGTCGAGCGTGCTGGCGAGCCAGTTGGGGCTGCCGTCGGAGACCTCGCCCATGGACCGGGCGACGAGGCCGAGGACGACGCCGAGCACGAGGCCGAGCAGGACCTGGGCGGAGAAGGGGACGCGGCGCAGAGTCGCGCGCATGGGCATGACCTTTCGGGCGCACGACGGCGCCGGGAGCGGGTTGCGAGCAGGTGGGCGGCGGAAGGGTCGTCAGGGACGACAGGCCGCACTGCACGTGCGCAGGAGGTCGACGTGCCGGCGCTGCGTCAGACGACGCACGACGATCTGCAGCACAGGACCACCTCCTCAGGCAACCAACCGGACGGCAGGGTAGGGCATTCCCTGCGATCACCGCACCTCGCCCAGATGGGCGAGGCTCCGCCGGTGCCCCCGGAGCGACGCCCACGCGCCGCGTCCTCGCCCGCCGTCCGGTGGGCCGGACGTGCCCGGCGGGTCAGGCGGCAGCCGCTGCCTGAGGCAGCAGCCGGCGCAGCACGTCGGCCAGCGTGATGACGCCCGCCAGCGCGCCGTCAGCGGTGACGACGGCGAGGTGGTTGCGGGTCTCGCGCATCTGGCGCAGGGCGGCGTGCACGGTGGTGTCCGCGTCGAGCGTGAACACCGGGCGGGCGAACTGGGCCGCCGGCGCCGTGGCCGGGGCGGTCAAGGTGTCGCGGACGTGTACGACGTGCGTGATGCGGTCGGCGTCCCCGACGAGGACGCGCAGGTGCCCGGTACGCCGGGTCACCTCGCGCACCTCGCTGACCGGCGCGTCGGGGCCCACGGCGGCGAGCGGCGCCGTCGGGCGCAGCAGCTCGCGTACGGTCATCCGCTCCATCTCCAGCGCCTCCGACAGCTGCGCGGAGAAGCGGGCGTCCAGCGCGCCGACGTTGGCCGAGTGCTCCACGAGGTGGCGCAGCGCGTCGGGGCTGTGCCCCACGGCGACCTCGTTGGCGGGCTCGACCCCGACCCGCCGGACCAGGGCGTTCGCCATCTCGTTCAGCGCGCGCAGCAGCGGCCGGAAGGCCCACAGAAACGCGCGCATCGGCAGCGCGAGCAGCGTCGCCGAGCGCTCGGGGTGCGCGATGGCCCACGACTTGGGGGTCATCTCGCCCACGACCAGGTGCAGGAAGGTCACGACGAGCAGGGCCAGCACGAAGCCGGCGACGTCTGCCGCCACCTCCGGCAGCCCGCCGTCCTCGAACAGCGGGGTCAGCCAGTGGTGGACGGCAGGCTTGCTGATCGCGCCGAGGGCCAGGGTGGCGGCGGTGATGCCGAGCTGCGACCCGGCCAGCAGCAGCGTCAGCTCCGAGGAGCTGCGCAGCGCGGCGCGGGCCGACCGGCTGGCGGGCGCGGCGTCCTCGAGCCGGTGGCGCTTGGCGGCGAGGGCCGCGAACTCGACGGCGACGAAGAACGCGCTGGCGGCGACGATCGCGCCGGTCGCGGGGACGACGACCCAGGGGTTGTCGCTCAACGCAGGCCCTTCTCGGAAGTGGTGGGTGTGGCGACGGTGTGGTTCGTGACGCCGGTGTCGTCCTCGGCGACCGGGTCGCCGGTGGAGTCGGGATCCAGGTCGGGCAGCGTGAGCCGGACGCGTGCCGGGACGTGGCGGGCCACGTCGAGCACCTCGACGCAGAGCAGGCGCGGCTCGGGCTCGTCATCGCTCAGCAGGTCGGCCGGGTCCTCGGGCAGCGCCAGCACTACCCGGGTGCCGGGCGTCGGCAGCGCGCCGTGCGCCGCGATCACCAGGCCGGCGACGGTCTCGTAGCCGCCGCGGGGCAGGTCGACGCCGAGCGCCCGCTCGACCTCGTCGACGTGGACGTCGCCGGGCATCTCCCAGACGCCGTCGCCCTCGACCGGGACGTACTCGGGGCGCTCCTCGTCGTGCTCGTCGGTGATCTCGCCGACGAGCTCCTCGGCGAGGTCCTCGACCGTGAGCACGCCGGCGAACCCGCCGTACTCGTCGACCACGCAGGCCAGCTGGTTCGTGGTCCCGGTGAGCTGGCGCAGCGCCTCGGGCAGCGGCGTGTAGGCAGACACGAACAGGCTCGGGCGGGCGATCGTGGTCACCGGAGCGTCGTCGGGCGCGGCGGAGGCCAGCAGGTCGGCCAGGTGCACCACCCCGACGACGTCCTCCGTGCCTTCGGCGAGCACGGGATAGCGCGAGTGGCCGTGCGCCATCAGCTCGCGGAGCCCGCCGATCGTGACGGTGTCGTCCACCGTGCCGACGCGGGGCCGCGGGATCATCGCGTGCGCCACGTCCCGCTCGGGGAAGTCGAGGATGCGGTCGAGCAGCATGGACAGCTCGGCCGGCAGGTCCCCGCTCTCGCGCGACTCCTCGACGATGTGCTCGAGGTCGCGTGCGGTGGCGGCGTGCTCGACGTCGTGCACGGGCTCGATCCGCAGGGCTCGCAGCAGCAGGTTCGCGGCCTGGTCGAAGACCCAGATGAGCCAGCCGAGGACACGCAGGAACAGCACGGTCGAGGCCGCGAGCCGGCGCGCGACGACCTCCGGGCGGGCGATCGCGAGGTTCTTCGGGAACAGCTCACCGAAGAGCATCTGCACGACGGTGGAGAAGAGCAGCGCGACGACCGCGCCGATCGCGACGCTCAGCCCCGTGGGGACCGCGACACCGCCGAGCAGCGCGCCGAGCGACTCGCCGATGAGGGGCTCGGCGACGTAGCCGACGAGCAGCCCGGTGACGGTGATCCCGAGCTGCGCGCCCGACAGCATGAACGACGTCCGCCGGGTGACGGCCAGCGCCCGCGCGGCGGCGGCGTCACCGGCCTCGGCGCGCGCGGCCAGCCCGGAGCGGTCGACCGCCATGTAGGCGAACTCCTGCGCGACGAAATAGCCCGTCGCGACGGTGATCAGGAGGACGACCAGGACGCCGAGCAGCAGGGTCAGGACTTCCATCAACGGCCGTGCACCCCCTCAACGGGGTCGGGATGCACGGCCCTGGGTCTGTGGTCGCTGCTCATGGCCCTTCCGGTTCGCGGGCACGGTGCCCGCGGGTCTTTCGCAGTCGAACGCGGCGGAGCCCGTCGTGGTTCCGCGCCCCGCGCCGCTTCACCCGCGCGGACGTACCGCGGTCTCCGCGACAGGCGTCCGACGGCCGGGACGCGTCAGCGGCGGCGCGCCGCGTACGTCGCCACGGCGTACGTGACGAGGTCCTCGGCCACCGCGGCCTGCCAGTCCGGCACCCGCCCGGCGGCCCAGCCGCGCCACTTGGCCCCGGCGAAGCTGCCGGCGACCGCGCCCGCGGCGCCGGCGACGAGGGCGAGCGCGCGGCTGCCGTGCTCGCGCGACGCCAGCCCGGCGGCCGCGAGCCCACCGGCGCCGATGCGGGCCAACAGCACCTCCGGCCGGAGCCGGCTCGGCGTCGTCGGCAGTTTGTCCATGATCAGCTCGCCGGCGGCGCCGAGCAGGGCCGTGGTCGTGCCGGCCCGGCCCGACAGGGCGGCGAGCGGGCCGTGGACGAGCCGCGGCGAGGTCGTGACGGCGAGCGCGGTGATCCCGGACGCGCTCCGGCCACCGGCGGCGATGCCCAGCAGTGCGGCCCGCACGAACACCGGGGGAGCGGTACGCAGCGGCGGCTCCAGCGCGGACAGGGCCGCCGAGGTGGTGATGCCATAGGCGAGGTGCGGCACCACGTCCGAGGCCCAGTCGGCTCCCGACCAGCTGCGCGGGTCGCTCACCCCGGTGAGAGCCAGCGGCACGTCGCTCGCCGCCATGGCGACGGCCCCCGTCAGCAGCGCGCCGAGCGGGGCCGGGGCGCGCACGCCCGCGGTGCGGGCCAGGCTGGCGGCCACGCCGACGCTGACACCCGTGGCGATCCCCGCGAGGGCGCCGAGCGCGCTACGCCGGTTGTCGGCGGTCTCGCCGCTGCCGGGGACCTGGGTGCCCACGTCCGCGGCGAGCCGCTCGACGAGCTGGTCGGGCGCCTGGCTCGCCGGCCGGCCGCGCAGGGCCATGTCGAGGTAGGTCACCGCGTTGAGGACGGTGGTGCCGGCGGCGCCGGCGGCGATGCCACGGCCAATCGCTGAGATCATGCGTGCTCCCCTGCCCGTGGCATCGCGGGCTCAACCGGTGCGGGGCACTGCTGCCTCTTCCCCGGCCGCGAAGCTGCCCTCTGCTGCGGCCGCCGCGGCGAGCTCGAGCACCCGGCGGACGGGCAGGCCGAGCCGCGCGGCTGCGGCTCGGACGTCGGCGTACTCCGGCTGCCGGGTGACCGGCTCGCCCCCGACGAGGCCGAGCTTCACCCGGACCGGCTCGCCGTCGACGTGCACCGTCCGCATCGTGCGCGGCAGCGACCGCCGCCGGACGGGATGCGTGCGCAGGCCGAGCGTGGGCGCCTGGGCCACCAGCGTCGCGCAGACCCCCTCGACGACCGGTGCGGGGCAGAGCGCCGTCACGACGTGGCCGGGCCGGCCCTTGCGCATGAGCACCGGGGTGGCCCAGGCGTCCACGGCGCCGGCCGCGTGCAGGGCGTCGAGGACGTCGGGCCACAGCCGCGGGTCGAGGTCGTCGACCGTCGACTCCACGACGACCAGCTCCTCCTCGGCCCAGCCCGCGGCCCCCTGGGCCTCGCCGACCACGACGCGCAGCACGTTGGCGGCCTGCGGCGGGTCCGCCTGCCCCGCCCCGACCCCGGCGGCGTGCACCGTCATGGCCGGCAGGTCGCCCCAGCCGCTCGCCAGGGCGGCGAGCAGCGCCGCGCCGGTCGGGGTGCACAGCTCGCGGGCGACCCCACCGCTGTGCACGGGCGCGCCGGCCTGCGACAGCAGCTCGAGCACGGCGGGGACCGGGACGGGGAGCTCGCCGTGCGCCGTACGCACGCTGCCGCTACCCAGCGCGACCCGTCCCACCACGATGCGCGCGCCCGGGGCGAGCACGCCGAGCGAGTGCAGGGCCGCGGCGCACCCGACGACGTCGGCCAGCGCATCCAGGGCGCCGACTTCATGGAAGTGCACTTCGTGCTCGGACACGCCGTGGACCTTCGCCTCGGCCGCCGCGAGGAGCCGGAACACACGGGCCGCCGCCTCGTGCACCGGCGGCTCGAGCCCCGCCCCGTCGAGGACCGCCAGGACGTCGCCGAGGTTGCGGGTCGTCGTCGACTCCGCGACGAAGACATCGGCCTTGGCCGCCCGCAGCCCGTGCCGGTGCACCTCGCGCAGCCCGAGCCCGACCGGCTCGGTCGCGAGGCCCGCGAGGGCGGACCGGACGGTCTCGAGCGGGGCGCCCGCGTCGAGGAGCGCGCCGAGCAGCATGTCGCCGGAAGCGCCACGGGAGGCGTCCACCCAGAGGCAGGGCACGCCCGTCACCGTGCCCCCTCGCCCGCCCGCAGCCGGCCGATCGTGCGCGCGATGCGGGCCGCGGCGACCCCGGCGCCGTATCCGTTGTCGACGTTCACCACGGTCACGCCCGGGGCGCAGGAGTTCAGCATCGCCAGCAGGGCTGCCGTGCCGTCCATCGAGAGCCCGTAGCCGACGCTCGTCGGGACGGCGACGAGCGGTGCCGCGACGAGGCCGCCGAGGACGCTGGGCAGCGCGCCCTCCATGCCGGCGACAGCGACCACGGCGTCAGCCGCGCGGATCTGCTCGAGGCGCGCGAGCAGGCGGTGCAGGCCGGCGACCCCGACGTCCGCGACGAGCTCCGTCTCCGCTCCGTGCGCGCGGACCGTCGTGGCGCACTCGCGCGCCACCGGGAGGTCGGACGTCCCGGCGCACACCACGGCCACCCGGCCGAACGCGGTCGGCCACGGCCCGACGACGACGGTACGGGCGAGGGGGTCCACCTGTGCGCGGCCGCCGAACTCCTCCGTGCACGCGCGCAGCGCGTCGTCCGCGCAGCGCGTGGCGAGGACGGCCCGGTCCGGGTGCTCCGCCGTGAGCCGCTGCAGGATCGACACGACCTGGGCCGGCTGCTTGCCTTGCCCGAAGATCACTTCAGGATCTCCCGTACGCGATGCGCGGGCGGTGTCCACGCAGGCGAAGCCGAGATCGGCAAACCCGCGATCTAGTGACAGACTCCCGTCATGCGCGGACCGCTGGTCGTCGACGACCGGGTGCACGAGCTCTCGAGCAGGCTGCTGGGCTGGTTCGACGGCCACTCCGACGTCCTCGTCGCTTTCTCCGGTGGGGCTGACTCCGCCCTCGTGCTCGCCGCGGCCGTGCGCGCGCTCGGCCCGGGGCGGGTGCTCGCGGTGACCGCCGTGTCCGACTCGCTCCCGGCCGAGGAGGCCGAGCTCGCGCGGGAGTTCGCCGAAGGGCTGGGGGTCGGGCATCTCCGCCTGCCTACTCGCGAGATGGACGTGGAAGGCTACCGCGCCAACGCGGGGGACCGGTGCTACTTCTGCAAGGCGACCCTGCTCGACACCGTCGCTCCCGTCGCCCGGGAGCGTGCGGCGGAGGTCCTGACGGGCACGAACGCCGACGACCACCGGGCGGGCTTCCGGCCGGGGCTGCGCGCGGCCCGCGAGCACGGGGCCCGCGAGCCGTTGGCCGAGTGCGGGCTGACGAAGGACGAGGTCCGGGAGGTGAGCCGCGCGTGGGGCCTTCGCACGTGGGACAAGCCGGCAGCCGCCTGCCTGTCCAGCCGGATCGCGTACGGGCTGCGCATCACGCCGCACCGGCTGCACCGCGTCGAGCAGGCGGAGCGGTCGGTGCGCCGCCTCCTCGCCGCTGAGGGGGTCCAGACCCGTGACCTGCGGGTGCGCGACCTCGGCACGCAGGTGCGGGTCGAGGTCGACGGGGACGTGGTGCCGCAGGTGCAGGCGATCCCAAGGCTCGCCGAGACATTGCAAGAAGCGGGTTTCGCCGAAGCTGTGGACGTGAGAGCCTTTGTGTCCGGCTCGATGAACGCGATGTTGCACGATTCCGCCCGGTGGAGATGAAGAATGCCCGTCGCCCCGCAGCAGGCCCTCAGCCTCCCGCTCGCCGCCGTCGAGGCCGCGTGCCCGCTCCCCAAGCTGCACCGCGTCCGCAGGAGCGGCCGGCAGCCGCAGGAGGCCGATGTCGCGTACGCCGTCCGCCGCGAGCTCGACGCCGCCGGCCTGCGCCTCGAGCCGGGCGCCCGGATCGCGCTCACCGTCGGCAGCCGCGGGCTCCACGACCTCGTGACGGTGGTGCGCGAGACGGTGCGCTGGCTGCGCGATCACGGGGCCGAGCCCTTCGTCGTCCCGTCGATGGGGTCGCACGGGCACGCCACGGCCGAGGGCCAGGAGTCGCTGCTCGTGCAGCTCGGCGTGACCGAGGAGTCCGTCGGTGCCCCCGTGCGCTCGGGCATGGAGACGGTCGACCTCGGCGGTGGGCCGGACGGCATGCCCGTGCACATGGACGCTCTGGCGGCGGCCGCCGACGGGGTCCTCGTCATCAACCGCGTCAAGCCGCACACCGACTTCCGGGGCGGTGTGGAGAGCGGCCTGGCCAAGATGACGGCGATCGGGCTCGGCAACCAGGCCGGCGCCGCGGTGCTGCACGCGCTGGGGCCGGTGAAGCTCTCGACGGGCATCGTCGAGGTCGCCCGTGCGATCGTCGCGACCGGGAAGGTGGTCGGGGCGCTGGGGGTCGTGGAGAACGGCCGGGGCCAGACCGCGCGCCTCGCCTGGGTGGGCCCGGCCGGCATCGCGGGGGAGGAGGAGCAGGCGCTGCTGCGGGAGGCGCGCAGCCTGCTCGGCACCCTCCCCTTCGACGAGCTCGACGTGCTGGTCGTCGACCGCTTCGGCAAGAACATCTCCGGCTCCGGCATGGACACCAACGTCGTCGGACGGATGCGGATCAGCGGCGTCGACGAGCCGGAGACGCCGCGCATCACGAACATCGTCGCGCTGGACCTCACCCCGGACTCGGAGGGCAACGGCTACGGCATCGGGCTCGCCGACTTCACGACGCGTGCCGTGGCGGCCTCGCTCGACCTGCACGCGATGTACACCAACGCCCTCACCGCGGGCGTGATCGGAACCCGTCGCGTGGCCCTGCCCATGGTCCTCGCCGACGACGCGTCGGCGGTCAGCGCCGCCGTCCTCACCTGCGGCAGCCCCGACCCCGACCGGGTCCGGCTCGTCCGGATGCACGACACCCTCGACGTGGCCGACCTGCTCGTCTCCACGGCGCTGCTCGAGGAGGTGGAGCGTCACGCGGAGCTGGAGGTCGTCGGCGGCCCGGTCGAGATGCTCGACGCGGACGGCACCGCCCTCGCCGCCTGGGAGTAGCGGCGAGGGCGGGGCGCTCATCGCGTCAGGGCCAGGCCGGTGCCCGCGTCGAACAGGTGCGCCCGGTCCAGGTCCACGCTCACCGTCAGGCGGTCGCCGGGACGGCCGGTGACGCTGGGACGCGCCTTCACCTTGAGCACCTCGCTCCCGACCCGGACGTCCACCACGGTGCGGTCGCCCAGCGGCTCGAGGGCGTACAGCTCGCCGTCGAGCGCCGCCGCCGCGTCCCGGCGGTCCAGCGAGACGTCCTCGGCCCGCAGACCGAGCAGGAGCGGCTGGCCGTCGCCCGCAGCGCCCGTGCGCGGGCGGGGCAGCGACCAGCCGCCGTCCCCGACGAGCCGCGTCCCCTCGGCCCGGCACGGGAGCAGGCTGATGCGCGGGTTGCCCACGAAGGCGGCGACCCACGAGTTGGCCGGCCGCTCGTAGACCTCTCGAGGCGTGCCCACCTGCTGCACCCGGCCCTCCTTCAGCACCGCGACCTGGTCGGCCATCGACATGGCCTCGACCTGGTCGTTGGTGACGTAGAGGAAGGTGCCGCCGAGGGAGCGGTGGATGCGCGTGAGCTCCGTGCGCATCTCGACCCGCAGCTTCAGGTCGAGGTTGGTCAGCGGCTCGTCCATGAGGAACGCCCGCGGGCTGCGCACGAGCGCGCGGGCGAGCGCCACCCGCTGCATCTCGCCGCCCGACATCTGAGCCGGCCGGCGCTTCATGAGCTTCTCGATGTGCAGCAGCGCCGACACCTCGTCCACCCGACGCGTGATCTCGGCTGCAGGTGTCCGGCGTGCCCGCAGGGGTGAGGCGATGTTGTCGAACGCCGTGCGCTTCGGATAGAGCGCATAGCTCTGGAAGACCATGGCGAGGTCACGGGCCGCCGGGTCCGCCTTCGTGGCGTCGAGGCCGTCCAGGCGCACCGTCCCGGCGTCGAGCCGCTCGAGCCCGGCGATCGCCCGCAGGGTCGTGGTCTTGCCGGCGCCGGACGGGCCGAGGATGACGAAGAAGGACCCGTCCGGCACGTCGATCGTGACGTCGTCGAGCGCTTGGACGTCGCCGAACGCCTTGCGCAGGCCCTGCGTGGAGATCGATCCCATCTCAGGCGACCAGCCTCTCGGACGTGGCGTCGTACACCGGAGGCGGGCTTCCGGTGTGGCGGAGCCCGACGGGGGCGTCGAGGCCGAAGCGGGACGTCGGTGGCATCCGGACGCGCACGTCCGCGCCGCCCGCCGAGACCACGTAGATGATCTCGTCCCCGAGGACCTCCTCGGACACGATGCGGGCGGGGACGGCGTCCCCCGCGTCGGGCGTCGTCACCTCCAGCTGCTCCGGGCGCACGCCGGCGACGAGCCCCTGCCGCGTCGACAGCCCGCCGGGCGGCACCAGGCTCAGCCCGCCCGGCGTGCGCAGGCGGCCCTCGGAGACCTCGACCGGGAGCAGGTTCATCGGCGGTGAGCCGATGAACCCCGCGCAGAAGAGCGACGCGGGACGGTTGTAGACCTCGAGCGGGGTGCCGACCTGCTCGAGCCGCCCCTTGTTGAGGATCGCGATCCGGTCGCCCAGCGACATGGCCTCGAGCTGGTCGTGGGTGACGTAGACCATCGTCGTGCCCAGCCGCTGCTGCAGGTGCTTGATGGACGTCCGCATGTCGGCGCGCAGCTCGGCGTCGAGGTTGGTCAGCGGCTCGTCCATGAGGAACGCCAGGGGCTGGCGGATCAGCGCCCGCGCCAGCGCGACGCGCTGCTGCTCACCGCCGGACAGCTGGTTGGGCCGGCGCTCGAGCAGCGCCTCGAGGCGGAGCATGCGGGCCGCCTCGGCGACCCGCTCCTTCACCTCGGCCTCCGGGGTGCCCTCGGCCCGCAGCGGGAAGGCGATGTTGTCCTTGGCCCGCAGATGGGGGTAGAGCGCGTAGAACTGGAAGACCATGGCGATGTCGCGCTCGGCCGGGGGCAGGTCGTTGACAAGGCGGTGGCCGATGCGGATGTCGCCGGAGGTCTGGCGCTCGAGCCCCGCGATCGAGCGCAGGGTCGTCGTCTTGCCGCAGCCGGAGGGGCCGAGCATGACGAAGAGCTCGCCGTCCCGCATGGACAGGTCCAGCTTCTCGACGGCCACGGTGCCGTCGGGGAAGCGCTTGTGCAGCTCGGTGATCTCGATGCCCGCCATCAGCGACGCACCGCCCCGAGCGTGACCCCCGCGACCAGGTGCTTGCGGACGAGGAACGCGAAGAGCAGGACCGGGGCGGCGAACACCATCGCCGACGCGGCCACCAGGCCCCAGTCGATCGTGGTGCCGCCGATGAGCCCGGCGATGGCCGGGGGAGCGGTCCGGACGGAGTCGCTCGAGGTGAGGAAGATGGCGAACACGAACTCGTTCCAGGAGAAGATGAGGGCGAAGACCGCGGTGGCCGCGATCCCGGGGACCAACAGCGGCAGCGTGTAGCGCCAGAACGCCTCGAAGCGTGAGTAGCCGTCGAGCATCGCGGCTTCCTCGTACTCCGCCGGCACCTCGTCGACGAAGCCCTTCATCATCCAGATGGTGAAGGGCAGGTTGAACGCCGCGTAGATGAGGATGAGGCCGAGCTTGGTGTTGAGCAGCCCGAGGTCGCGGTACATCAGGAAGATCGGGATGACCACCACGACCGGCGGCATGAAGCGCGTCGAGAGGATGAAGAAGAGCTGGTCCTTCTTCGCCTTCATGCGGAAGCGGGAGTACGCCCAGGCGGCCGGCACGCCCAGCAGGGTCGCCAGCAGCGTGGAGGTCCCCGCGACGATGATGGAGTTCTTGAAGGAGACCGCGAGGTCGGAGGTGCCCGAGCCGTCGCGCTGCACGAAGACGTCCTTGTAGTGGTCGAGCGTCACGTCGAAGCTCAGGATCTTCGCGGGCACCGCATAGACGTCGCGGCCCTCCTTCAGCGACGTCTCCAGCATCCAGACGACGGGGAAGAGCATGACGACGGCGATGGCGGCCAGCGCGACGATCTCCACCCAGGTGCGCAGGGTGCCGCGACGGCGCCGCTGCGGCCCGCGTGGCGGGTCGGCGTGTCCCGCACCGGCCTCCGCGGCGACCGTCTCGTCGATGTGCAGGGCCATCAGGAGCTCCGCAGCTTCTCGAGGTAGCGCAGGTAGAACTGCGCGAGGACGATGACGACGAGGACCATGAGGATCCCGTACGCCGAGGCCACGCCGGTGTCGAAGCCGAGGAAGGCCACCTTGTAGACGTGGAAGGACAGCGTCTCGGTGGACACCCCCGGCCCGCCGCTGGTGAGGATGTAGACGAGGTCGAAGAGCCGGAACGCCTCGATCGCGCGGAACATCACCGCGATGAGCAGCAGCGGCCACACCAGGGGGAGCGTGATGTGGCGGAACCGGAACCACTCGGAGGCGCGGTCGATCGACGCAGCCTCGTAGAGGTACTTCGGGACCGCGGTCAGGCCGGCGAGCGCGATCAGCATGATGAAGGGCGTCCACTGCCAGGTGTCGACCAGGATGAGCGAGAGCAGGGCGGTGCGCTGCTTGGTCAGCCACTCCACCTGCCCGAACCCGAGCGAGCCCAGCAGCGAGTTCACGACGCCGAACTGCGTGTCGAGCATGAACCGCCAGAAGAGGCCGACCACGACGGGGGAGAGCATCATCGGCACGAGGAAGAGCGTGGTGAGCGCGCCGCGGCCGCGGACCCGTCGCGAGATGAGGTACGCGATGGCGAAGCCGAGCACGGTCTGCAGGCCCACCGCTCCCACCACGTAGACGAACGTGGTGATCGCCCGCTGGCGGACCGTCGCCGAGGTCAGGATGTCGATGTAGTTGTCGAGCCCGACGAAGCTCGCGCCCGTGTCACGGGTGGCCGAGTAGTTCGTGAACGACAGGTAGAGCGCCCAGAGCAGCGGGAAGATCGAGAGGAACAGGAGCAGCGCGAGCGCCGGTGACACGAAGAGCGTGGCGAGGCGGCGCTCGCCCAGCCATCGGTAGCGGCGCGCCGCCGGCGGCGCCGTGAGGGGCGCCGCCGGGGCGTGAATCTCGGTGGTGGCCATGGACTATCGGATCCCGCCGCCGTCGCCGCTCTGGTCGAGGATCGCCTGCTGCTCCTTGGCGATCGTGTCGAGCGCGTCCATCGGGTCCTTGGCGCCGTTGAGCGCCGCGTTGACGTTGGTGTTCTCGATGTCGATCAGCTTGGCGTACTCAGGGACGTTCCACATGTCCCGCAGTCGCGGCACGGAGTCGGTGAACACCTTGTTCCACGGCGCTGCGTTGAGGAACTCGGGCGACGACAGCGCATCCTTGCGCGCAGGGACGCCCCCGGCCGCCGCCCATGCCTTCTGCACGTCGGCCTGCTCGAACCACTTCATGAAGCTCAGTGCCTCGGCCTGGCGCTCCGGCGGGGCGTACTTCGAGATGTGCATGCCCATGCCGCCGAGCGGCACGATGTCGGCCTCCTGCGTGGGCAGGGTCGCGAAGCCGAGCTTGTCGAGGATCTGCTCCTTGGACGTGCCGAGGGTGGACTGCGCCGGGTCGAGCAGTCCGCCGATGGCGGCGAGCCAGTTGAAGCCGATGCACACCTTGCCCTGGGCGATGGCGGCGTTCACCTCGTCGATGAACCAGTTGCCGGAGCCCTTCGGGGCCAGCGGCTTCATCTGGTTGACGAGGACGTCCATCGCCTTCTTGCCGGCCTCGTCATTGATGATGCCGTCGATCTTCTTCTCCTTGGGGTCCCACAGCTTCCCGCCGTAGACCCCGTTGACGGTGTTGTAGGTGACCGCCGCGGCGTCCGAGCCGTTGGACTGGTGGAAGGCGAGGCCGCTGACCCCGGGGTTGTCCTCCTGGCACTTCTTCGCCGTGGCGATCATCTCGTCCCAGGTCTTGGGCGGCTCCTCGCCGATGAGGTCCTTGCGGTAGATCATCGCCCAGGTGTCGCCCAGCAGCGGAAGGCCGTAGAGCTTGGCGTTCTCGTCGCGCTGCCCGGTCTCGGCCTGCGGGTACTGCCCGTAGGCGGCGAGCAGGTAGGGGTCGTAGGCCTCGGTCTCGATGTTGGACTTCACGAAGTCGGTGATGTCGAGGATGCTGCCGTTGGTGACGGCCTCGCCGATGTGCTGGGAGTCCAGGATCGGGATGTCGAAGTCGGTCTTGCGGGCGGCGAACTGGGTGAAGATCGCGTCGTGCCAGTTCGGGTTCGGCACGGTGTTGACCTTCACCGTGACGTTCGGCCTGACCTTCTTGTACTCCTTGTTCGCGAAGTCCTCCAGCGCCTGCGCCGGAGGCCACTCGAACCAGAGGAAGCTCAGCGTGACGGGCTCGGACGTGAGCTCGGGGAGGGTGGCCGGGGCCTTGTCCCCGCCGCTCGCGCTGTCGTCGTCGCTGCCGCCGCAGGCGGCCAGCGTGCCCACGGCGACCATGACCGCAACGCCGGTGGTGAACCGTCGCCGGAGCCGCCGGCGGACTCCTGGCTTGTCGAGGAACGTCATCGTTTCTCCTAATGGGATGTGCAGGTCGGCTCGTGGTGAGGTCACCAGGAGGTCGCGACGTACTTGGCTTCCATGTATTCGAGGAGCCCCTCGTGGCCGCCCTCACGGCCGACGCCGCTCTGCTTCACACCACCGAAAGGCGCTGCAGGGTCCGAGACCAGGCCGCGGTTGAGGCCGACCATCCCGGACTCGAGCCGTCGGGCGACGCGCAGCCCGCGCGCCAGGTCTCGGGTGTAGACGTAGGACACGAGGCCGTGGATCGTGTCGTTCGCCGCCGTCAGGACCTCGTCGGGGTCGTCGAAGCGCACGACGGGCGCGACGGGCGCGAAGACCTCCTCCTGGAGGATCTCCGCGTCGGCCGGGACGTCGGCCACCACCGTCGGCGGGTAGAAGAACCCGGGCCGGTCGAGCGGCTGGCCGCCGGTCGTGACGCGCGCGCCGCGTGCGACCGCGTCGCGCACGAGCCGGTCGGCCTTGTCCACCGACTCCTGGTTCACCAGCGGCCCGCACTGCGTCCGCTCGTCGGTGCCCGGCCCGAGCGCGACCGCCGCCATGCGCTCGGTCAGCCCCGTCACGAAGGCGTCGTAGAGCCGGGACTGCACGTAGAAGCGGTTGGCGGCGGTGCAGGCCTGCCCGCCGTTGCGCATCTTCGCGACCATCGCGCCGTCGAGCGCCTCGTCGAGGTCGGCGTCGTCGAAGACGACGAACGGCGCGTTGCCGCCCAGCTCCATCGCGGTCTTGAGCACCCGCGAGGCGGCCTCGCGCAGCAGGATCCGCCCGACCTCCGTCGAGCCGGTGAAGGACACCATGCGCACCCGCTCGTCCGCGAGCATGGCTGCGACGGCGCGCCCTGCCTTCGAGGTCGTGACGACGTTCACGACGCCCGCCGGGACGCCGGCCTCGCCGAGCAGCTCGGCGAGGGCCAGAGCCGTGAGCGGCGTCTCCCCGGCGGGCTTGAGCACGACGGTGCAGCCGGCCGCGAGCGCGGGCCCGATCTTGCGGGTCGCCATGGCAGCCGGGAAGTTCCACGGCGTGACGAGGACGCACACCCCGATCGGCTCGTAGTCGACGAGGATGCGGTTCGTCCCCGCAGGAGCCAGGGCGACCTCGCCGCGGACCCGGACCGCCTCTTCGGCGTACCACCGGAAGAACTCGGCGGCATAGGCCACCTCGCCGCGCGCGTCGACGAGCGACTTGCCGTTCTCGCTGGAGATGAGCTGCGCGAGCTCCTCGCGGCGCTCGGTCATCAGGTCGAACGCGCGGCGCAGGACCTCGGCGCGGGCGCGCGGGGAGGTCGCCGCCCAGTCGTCGGCGGCGGCCGCGGCCGCGTCGACGGCCGCCACCGCCTCGTCGACGTCCGCGTCCGCCACCGACGTGATCGGCGACCCGGTGGACGGGTCGACGACGTCCAGGCGCCGGCCGCTGGCGGCGGGCCGCCAGACCCCGCCGATCAGCAGGTCGGTGGGGAGCTTGCCCCAGTCGAGGACCGTCATCGTGCAACCCCCTGTCCCGCCGCCACCAGCGGCTGAGCCTCGTCCCGCAGCCCGGCCCGCTCGCCGGCGTACGCGGCCCGCACGATCCGCTCGGCCGCCGCGGCGTCCAGCGGGCGCGGGTTGTTCTCCACCAGCCGGGCGGCGTTGAGCGACTGCTCGGCGGTCCAGGAGACCTTGTCCTCGGGCAGCCCCAGCTCGGCCAGCGTGCGCGGGATGCCGACCGACTCGAGCAGTGAGGCGACGGCGTCGATCGCGGCGTCGGCCGCTGCACCGGGGTCGTCGCCGCCGACGCCCATCGCGGCCGCGACCTCGGCCAGCTCCGCCTCGCGGACGGGGCGGTTGAACTCCATGACGTACGGCAGGAGCGCCCCCACCCCGACCCCGTGCGGCGTGTGCGTCAGGGCCCCGAGGGGGTACTGGATCGCGTGCGCGGCGGCGGTCCCCGCGGTGCCGAGGGCGAACCCGCCCGCGGTGGCGGCGAGCATCATGGCCTCGCGCGCCTCGACGTCACCGGGGTTCGACCACGCGCGGTGCAGGTTCGCGGCGATGAGCCGGATCGCGAGCAGGGCGTACTGGTCGGTCAGTGCGCCCTTGCCGACGAAGACGCGGCGGCTGGAGAGGTCGGCCGTCGGCTCCCGGCGGATCGCGGTGAAGGCCTCGACTGCGTGCGTCAGCGCGTCGGCGCCGGCGCTCGCGGTCAGCCCGGGGGGAGACCCGTAGGTCAGCTCGGGGTCGCAGATCGCCGTGTGCGGGATGATGTGCGGGCTGGAGATGCCGACCTTGCTGGTACGAGCGGGGTCGGAGAGGACCGCCACGGGCGTCACCTCCGAGCCGGTGCCCGCCGTCGTGGGCACGGCCACCAGGGGCACGGTCGGGCCGGGTACGCGGAACTCGCCGTAGTAGTCCTGCGGGCGCCCGCCGTGGGCCAGAAGGATGGCGACCGCCTTGGCCATGTCGATGCAGCTCCCGCCGCCGACCCCCACCACGACGTCCGGCGTCGCCTGTTCTGCGATTCGTGCACAGTCCTGCAGCTGTTCGGTGGGGACGTCCGGCAGGGTCTGGGTCCAGGGCGTGGCCTGCACCCCTTCGGCGTGCAGCAGCCCGAGCAGCTCGTCGAACTCGGGCGTGTCACCGAAGCGGGCATCGGTCACGACGAACGCCCGCTGCCCCAGGGCGGCCGTCGCCGCGCCGAGCGCGTGCCGCTGGCCGACGCCGAAGAGCACCTGGCGGGGGCTCCGGAGGAGCCCGAAGAGGGTCATGGGATGGCACGTCCTTGAAGTCCGGGGCTCGCGCGAGGAGGGGGTCCCGGCGCGCGAAGAATCAGGTGCGATCGGCAACGATCCGATACGATCGGATCGAAGAATCGTGCAGCCGGACGCGCCTGTCAATATGCGAGCGCACGCTTCTCGTCAGGGAGGATGGGGCTCATGGCGAAGCGGCACGACGCGGAAGGCCCGTTGCTGATGGACCCGCCCCGACCGGGGCCGGCCTCCGGCTCGGGCCGGCCGCGCCTCGCGGACGAGGTCTACGACTTCCTGCTGTCGCAGCTGATGACGTTGCGCATCGAGCCGGGCGCCCGCGTCACCATCGACGCCCTGGCCCGTGAGCTCGGCGTCTCGCAGACACCCATCCGTGACGCGCTCAACCGGCTCGCCGCCGACGGCCTCGTGGTCCGGGTGCACCTCGCCGGCTACCGCGTCGCCCCGCAGATCTCGCGCGAGCAGTTCGAGGACCTGGTCGAGATCCGGCTGCTGCTCGAGCCGTCGGCCGCCCGCCGCGCCGCCGAGCGCATGACGCCGCAGCAGGCGGACGAGCTGCGCTCCCTGCTAGCCGAGATGGCCCAGCCGCAGGAGGGCGACCAGCATCTGGCCTACGGCATCTTCGGCCGCCGCGACGCCGCCTTCCACGACCTCATCGCCCTCGGCGGAGGCAACCGGGTGGTGCGCGAGACGCTGTCGAGGCTGCACACGCACGTACACCTCTTCCGCCTTCTCTACGACGCGAAGGTGACGAACGAGGCCATGGACGAGCACGCGGAGATCCTGGACGCGATCGTCGCGCGCGACGCCGACGCCGCGGCGTACGCGATGCGCCGGCACATCCTGCGGTCGGGCGAGCGCTTCCGCCCGATCTTCGACACGATGGCCGCGCCGGGAGCCTGAGCGTCACGCGGAGCGCACCGCCTTCGGTGGACTGTGTGCCGCTTACGTTGCGGCGGGAGCTTCCCGGCCGGCCGGGACATCGGGACGAGATTCTGCTTCCGTGGAAGGACACAACTCTGCAACGGCCATTGACGCAGAAGGTCCGAGGGAGCAAACTCCGGATCGGATCGTATCGGATTCGCCCCGATGCCCCTGACCGTCCGGCAGCGCCGGCACGGCCCACCGACCCAGGCAAGGAGGAGAGGTGCCTCGAGCCCTCCTGCTCACCGGCGACGCCGCCGAGGAGCTCGACGTCATGTACCCGCTCTACCGCATCCGAGAGGCGGGGTGGGACGTCGACGTCGCGGCCCTGACGCGCCGCGAGGTGCAGCTCGTCATCCACGACTTCGACCCCAACTCCGACGCCTACACGGAGAAGAACGGCCGCAAGCTCCCGGTCGACCTGGCGTTCTCCGAGGTCGAGGTCGAGCAGTACTCCGCGCTCGTCATCCCCGGCGGGCGCGCACCGGAGTACATCCGGCTGGACAAGGACGTACGCCGGATCACCGAATACTTCTTCGCCCAGAACCTGCCGGTCGGCCTCGTGTGCCACGGCCCGCAGGTGCCGGCGGTCTACGGGCTGCTCAAGGGCCGCAAGACGGCGGCCTTCCCGCCCCTGCACGGGGACATGGAGAACGCCGGCGCGACCATCGTGGACGCCCCTGACGTGGTCGACGGCAACATCGTGTCGTGCCGGGGCTGGCCAGACATGCCGGAGTTCTCCCGCGCCTTCATGGCGCTGCTCGACCGGGCAGCGGTCCCGGCTTGAGCACAGCACCGTCGTCGGCCGTCGTGGGGACCTCCACGGCGGCCGACGCCGTTCCCGCCCAGGACCTGACGCTCGACGTCGACGGGGCGCCGGTGCACGTGACGCGCGTCGGGTCCGGCCCGCCGGTGCTCCTGCTGCACGGCTCGGGCCCGGGGACGACCGGCTGGGGCGCGTGGCGGGCGACCGCCGAGGCGTTGTCCGACCGGCTCGACCTCGTGGTGCCGGACCAGGCGGGGTTCGGGGCGACGCCGGTCCCTGGCGCGGGCCGGGCCGGGCGGGAGGTGTGGGTCGCGCAGGCCGCGGGCGTCATGGCCGGGCTCGGCCTCGAGCGCTACGCCGTGGTGGGCCACTCGATGGGCGGAGCGGTAGCCCTCGCGCTCGCCGCGGCCGAGCCGGAGCGGGTGACGGCGCTCGTCGGCGTCGCGTCGATGGGCGCGCCCGCTCCGCTCTCACCCGGGCTCGACCGGTTGTGGGCGGCCCGCCCGACGCGCGAGGACGCGCGCGCCCTGCTGGAACTGCTGTTCGACGACGCCGGGCTCGTGACCGAAGCGGCCGTCGACGCACGCCTCGCCGCCATGACGGCGGGGGAGGAGGCATACTCCCGACTCTTCCCACCGCCCCGGGACCGGTGGGCCGCCGACCTCGCGCTGACGCCCGCCGAGCTGGCGGCCGTGCGGGCCCGGACGCTGTTCGTGCACGGCGCGCAGGACCGCGTCACTCCGCTGCCGGAGACCGGCCAGGTGCTGGCCGGCCTCGTCCCGGGAAGCCGGCTGGAGGTGCTCGAGGACTGCGGGCACGTGCCGGCCGTCGAGCACCCCGCGCGGTTCCGCGGCCTGCTGACCGGGTTCCTGCTCGACGGCGAGTGAGTGCCGGGCGCGGGCCGTCAGGCGGCGAGCCCGATGCGGAACCACACCCCCTTGCCCTCGCTCGTCGGCTCCACGCCCCAGGCGTCGCTGATGAGGTCCACGAGGGCGACGCCGCGCCCGCTCTCGTCCTCGAGTGACGCCTGCTTGGCCACCGGCGCCGCCGGGCTGCCGTCGCTCACCCGGACGAGCATCCCCATGCTCCCGTCGCACGAGACCTCGAGCGTGATCGGTGGGGCGCCGTGGCGTACGGCGTTGGCCACGAGCTCGGAGACCAGCAACAGGGCCTCGTCATAGACGTGGGAGCCGTGCGCGGGGCAGGACGCCTCGGTCACGAAGCTGCGGGCCTGAGCCGCGGCCCTCATGTCCATGGGCAGGGTGAGCTCCGCCGCCGGCGTGAAACTGCACATTCGGGCCCCCGAGCGTCGTGGTCAGGGCCTCTGATGCCCGGCGCGGTCGCGAGCCCAACCTGGTGCGCGGGCACCAGCAATTGCGCTCGCAGCCGAATGCGGACGGGGCGGGGCGCCGGGCGTCGGCCCCGGCGCGCCGCGGGTTCTGGTGCGGGAGAGGGGGTTCGAACCCCTGCGCCCTTTCGGGCACGGGAACCTAAATCCCGCGCGTCTGCCAGCTCCGCCACTCCCGCGCGGTGGCCCACCTTAGCCGTTGCGAGCATCCGATCGCCGGACGCTGCT
The DNA here is from genome assembly GCF_011250635.1 of Motilibacter deserti. Taxonomy (GTDB): domain Bacteria; phylum Actinomycetota; class Actinomycetes; order Motilibacterales; family Motilibacteraceae; genus Motilibacter_A; species Motilibacter_A deserti. The sequence continues at coordinate 748,504 of NZ_JAANNP010000001.1, read as the reverse complement.
CAGACCCCCAGCTCCTTGCGCAGCTTCGCGACGTGGCCCGTGGCGCGCACGTTGTACATCGCGCGCTCGACCCGGCCCTCCTCGTCGAGGACGAACGTGGACCTGATCACCCCGGTCACCTGCTTGCCGTACATCGTCTTGGTGCCGAACGCGCCCCACGCCGTCATCACCGAGCGGTCGGCGTCGGAGAGCAAAGGGAAGGACACGCCCTCGGCGTCGCGGAAGGCCGCGAGCTTGGCCGGCTTGTCCGGGGAGATGCCCACGACCGCGTAGCCGGCCGCGGCCAGCGGCTCCAGCGAGTCGCGGAAGTCGCAGGCCTGCTTGGTGCAGCCCGGGGTGCCGGCGGCCGGGTAGAAGTAGACGATCGCCCGACGGCCGCGCAGGCCCGCGAGCGAGACCTCGTTGCCGTCGGCGTCCGGCAGGACGAAGCCGGGTGCCTCGTCGCCGGGCTCGAGCCGCCGGCCGGTCGCGCTGTCCTCGCTCACGTGCCCTCCACGGGTGTCGCAGGTGTCCGACGGAAGACTAGGAGGTGTCCTCCGGCCGTCGGCGCCGCGGCTAGTTGCGAACTGTTTGCATCTGGCTCGCATCGGCAGGAGGATGGGGGCATGCACGTTCCCGACGGGTACCTCGACGGGCCCACGTCCCTCGCCTGCGCGGCGGTCGCGGCGGCCGGAGTCGCCGTCAGCCTGCGTGGCTCGCGTCGCGAGCTGGACGAGCGCAGCGCCCCGCTGGCCGGGCTGGTGGCCGCGTTCATCTTCGCCGTGCAGATGCTCAACTTCCCCGTCGCGGCGGGCACGAGCGGCCACCTGCTGGGCGGCACCCTCGCCGCGGTCCTCATCGGGCCGTGGACCGGTGTGCTCTGCGTCTCCGTCGTCCTGATCGTGCAGGCGCTGTTCTTCGCCGACGGCGGCGTGAGCGCGCTCGGCGTGAACGTCGTGAACATGTCGCTGGTGACGGTGGTCGTCGGCTGGGGCGTCTTCGCCCTGGTCCGGGCCGTCCTCCCGCGCACCAGGGGCTCCGTCGTCGTGGGGTCGGTGCTCGGCGCCGCGCTCTCGGTGCCCGCTGCGGCGGTGGTCTTCACGGGCCTGTACGCCGTGGGCGGCACCGCGGACATCTCGACCGGGACGGTGCTGGCCCAGATGGTCGGCCTGCACGTCCTCATCGGCCTCGGCGAGGCGCTCATCACCGGGCTCACCGTCTCCAGCGTGCTCGCGACGCGGCCCGACCTCGTCCACGGCGCACGCCACCTCGCCGGCCGCACGCTCGACATCCGCACGCCCGAGACGGCGCTCGCGGCATGAGCGCCCCCGTCGACACCGTCGACCCCCGACCGGAAGCCCCTCCTGCCGGCCGGTCCAAGCGCACCGCCGGCTTCCTGCTCGCCGGCCTGCTCGTCGCCCTGGTGCTCGCGGGCGGAGTCAGCCACTACGCCAGCAGCGAGCCCGACGGGCTGAACAAGGTCGCCATCGACAAGGGCCTGGACCAGCACGAGAAGGACTCGGCCACCGCCGGCTCCCCGCTGGCCGACTACGGCGTCGAGGGTGTCGAGTCCGAGCGGCTGTCCGGGGGGCTCGCCGGGGTGATCGGCGTGGTCGTCACCTTCACCCTGGCCGGTGGCGTGGCCTACGTCGCCACCGCACGCCGGCGCCGCGCGGCGCCCCCTCGTTGAGGCGCCCGTGAGCGCGGGCCACGGCTCGGCCGGGCTCTACCGCGCCGGGCACAGCGCGCTGCACCGGCTGCCCGCCCAGTGCAAGATCGCCGCGCACCTGGCGTTCGTGCTCGTGGTGGTCTGCACGCCGCGTGAGACCTTCTGGCCGTACGCCGCGTACGCCCTGCTCCTCGCGGCCGTCGCCGCGGTGGCGCGGGTGCCGGCCGGCTTCGTGGCCCGACGGCTCGTCATCGAGGTGCCGTTCGTGCTGTTCGCGCTCGCGCTGCCCTTCCTCGCCCACGGCCCGCGGGTCGACGTGCTCGGGGTCGGGCTGTCGGAGTCGGGGCTGTGGTCGGCCTGGGGGATCCTCGCCAAGGCCACCCTCGGTGTGATCGCCTCGGTCCTGCTCGCCGCCACGACGTCCCAGCGGGACCTGCTGCTCGGGCTCGAGCGGCTCGGGATGCCGCGCACCATCGTGCAGATCGCGTCGTTCATGCTGCGCTACGCCGACGTGATCGCGGGGGAGTCCGAGCGGATGCGCATCGCCCGCGAGTCGCGCGGCTTCACGCCCCGCCACCTCGGCCACCTTCCCGTGGTGGCCAAGTCGGCGGGCGCCCTGTTCATCCGCTCCTACGAGCGCGGCGAGCGCGTGCACCTGGCCATGCTCAGCCGCGGCTACGACGGGGCGATGCCACGGCTCGACTCGTCCGCGACCCCCGCGTCGGCCTGGGCCACCGCCGCCCTGCTGCCGCTGCTCGCGTCCGTCGCGCTGGCGCTCGCGTGGGCCGGGCGATGACCGCCCCGGCGCTCGAGGTGCAGGGCCTCGCCTACGCGTACCCCGACGGGCACCAGGCGCTCTTCGGCGTCGACCTGCGCATCGAGCGCGGCGAGCGGGTGGCGCTGCTCGGCCCGAACGGCGCGGGCAAGACGACCCTCGTCCTGCACCTCAACGGCATCCACACGCCCGGCGCCGGCACGGTCCGCGTGGGCGGCGTCCAGCTGGCCAAGGACACGGTGCGCGACGTGCGCCGCCGGGTCGGGATCGTGTTCCAGGACCCCGACGACCAGCTCTTCCTGCCCACCGTGCGCGAGGACGTCGCCTTCGGCCCGGCCAACCTCGGGCTGCGCGGCCCCGCGCTGAACGCGGCCGTCGACCGGGCGCTCGCGCAGGTCGGCATGGAGGGCTTCGCCGACCGGCCCCCGCACCACCTCAGCCTCGGCCAGCGGCGCCGCGTCGCGGTCGCCACCGTGCTCTCGATGGAGCCGGACATCCTGGTGCTCGACGAGCCCACGAGCAACCTCGACCCAGCCAGCCGGCGCGAGCTCTCCACCGTGCTGCGCGGGCTCGACCCCACCCTGCTGCTGGTGACCCACGACCTTCCGTACGCCCTCGAGCTCTGCCCGCGCTCGGTCCTGCTCGACGGCGGCGTCGTGGTCGCCGACGGGCCGACTCGGGAGCTGCTCTCGGACGAGGCCCTGCTGGCTGCCCACCGGCTCGAGCTGCCCTACGGCTTCGACCCGTCCCGGGTCCCGGCCCGATAGCGCGCCCCTCCCAGAACGCGCCGCGCGAGCCCTAGACTCCGGCGCGTGGCCGCTCCGCGAGCGGGGTAGGCAGCGCCACAAGCAGATCGGCACCGGCACTCCGGAGCCGGGACCGGATCAGGAGGCACTGTGAGCGAAGCGCCCGGCACCGCCGTGTCGACGTCCCCCAACGGGGTGGCACGCAGCCCCGCACAGATCGAGCGCGACATCGAGGTCACGCGCCAGCGCCTCGCCGGCACGATCGACGAGATCAGCGACCGGGTCAAGCCGGCCAACCTCGTTGCCGACGCGAAGGCCAAGGCGAAGGCCCAGTTCGTCAACCCCGACGGCAGCCCGCGCACCGACCGGATCGCCGTCGTCGGCGGCGTCGTGGTCGCCGTCGTGGCCCTCGTCGTCCTCCGGGCCCGCCGGCACTAGCCGCCCCGTCCCTGCGTGGGGACGGGCACCGATGCCCGTCCCGCGCAGGAGGTAGGTTTCCCCGTCGTGAGCGTCCCGCCCAACGAGGTCCCCGGCCCGGCCGACTCGCCCGGCCTCCCCGTCCGGCTGCTGCACGACCGCGTGCTCGTGCGCGTCGGCACCGGCGAGGGCGAGCGCCGCAGCACCGGCGGCATCCTCATCCCGGCCACCGCCACCATGGGCCGGCGCCTGGTGTGGGCCGAGGTCGTCGCCGTCGGCCCCAACGCCCGCATGATCGAGCCGGGCGACTCGGTGCTCTTCGACGCCGAGGAGAAGCCCGAGGTCGAGCTGCACGGCTCGACGTACGTCATGCTCCGCGAGCGCGACATCTCCGCCATCGCCGCCGCCCGGGTCAGCGAGGGCGCGACGGGGCTCTACCTCTGACCGTAGGTGTCGTCAGGGACGTCGTGCTCAGGCCCCTCGAGGGTCTCGCCCGAGGAAACGGCTCCTTGCCATCTTGACGTGGCGTGCTGTCGGTGGCTAACTACGGCTCACCGAAGCAGGTGTCGCGCACGCTGACCCGCTCTCGCAATCCGACCGCGGCTCGCGTTCGCGGGCGTTCCGTCGTGCCTCCGGACTCGCTCTTGCCCCCGGACACGGCGGCTCCCTCGGCGTACGCCCACCTGTCGTCCTCGGAGCACGTCGGCTCGCTGGCTTCACATGTCGGGTCGAACCCGCTCCCGTCGCCGTGCGCTGGGACCGCAGTGCACGCACCGTCAGGAATCGTGCCAAGCGCTCACCGGGAGGCATCGGATGGCGAAGCCAGACCTGAATCGACGGCAATTTCTCGCCACTGCGGCAGCGGCGGGCCTCGGCGTCGCCACGGCGTCGGCTTTGGGGCCGACGGCCGGCACCGCTACGGCCGCAATGGGCGTGGCTGCGCCCGACACCCCCTATCCCAACCTGGGTCTGCAGATGTTCAGCATCCGCAACCTCGTCTCCTCGTTGGGCTTCCAAGCGGTGTTCCAGGAGTTGGCGGACATCGGCTTCAAGGACGTGGAGTTCGCCGGCTACACCTCGCCCGCGTCGCCCGGGCTGACGATCGCCGGCCTGCGGGGGCTGCTCGACGCGAACGGCCTGCGGGCCGTCGGCGCCCATCAGAACCTCAACGCCGTGCTCGGCCTCAACGGCGCCGCCGCTCAGATGCAGGAGTTCGAGAACGCCCGCACCCTGGGCATGACGCACGTCGGCAGCGGCGCGCTCTTCCCGAGCATGCTCCCGTCGAACACCGTCTCGGACATCCAGCGCATCGCCGAGCAGTACAACACCGCGGGCGCCGCGGCAGCGACGATGGGCCTGAAGGTCTACGGTCACAACCACGACGGCGAGTTCGCCTTCACCACCGACAACCCGGCTCGCCGCAAGTACGACGTCCTGGTCGAGAACATCACCCACCCCAATGCGGTGATCGAGATGGACATCTATTGGGCCTACGTCGGTGCGGCCCGCTTCCCCGGGTTCAACCCGCCGGACTACGTGGTCTCCCGGCCGCAGCGTTTCGCGCTGTTCCACGTCAAGGACGGCAACGTCGTCCCCGGCGGGACGGGCTCGCAGATCCTCGAGTTCGGCCAAGGCAATATCCCGTTCCGGGCGTTCTTCGACGCGGTGGGGGCACGGAGCTACCACTATCCGCTGTGGGAGCAGGACACCGCTCCGAACACGCCCGCGGCGCTCGGCGGCGCAGCCGGAGCCGCCCGCCGGTCCTACGACAACATGCACGCGGTCCGGACGCTGACCTGGCTGGACGAGCTGGGCCAGATGATCGCCTCGTTCGCGGGCGCGGGCAGGCTCAACATGCGCGTGGCGGCCAGCCTGGAGGATCGCCGGATCCGAGCGGCGGTACTCGTGGAGAGCGGGAGCGAGACCCGCGCAACCGCCTATCTCGAGCAGCTGATCGCTCGGGCGAACAACCAGATCAGGGGCGATGCGGACGACATCATGATCCGCAGCCTGATCGTCGCGGCAAGCCAGCAGATCGTCGCGTGGCTCGCCGAAGCGGAGGACCGCGAGAACAAGCTCTGACCCGGGACCCGGAAGACGCAGATGCCCTGGCCGGCATTCCTGCCGGCCAGGGCATCGAGGCCACCTTGGTGACCGATTGTGCGCCGCGAGGGAATCGAACCCCCAACCCGCTGATTAAGAGTCAGCTGCTCTGCCTATTGAGCTAGCGGCGCAACGGCAGTAAGACTACCAGCCCCAGAGGGGGACACCCGCAGGGGTGCCGCTCTCCAGCGAGGCGCGTGCGCCGCCAGCGGTCAGACCGCCTGCCACCAAGCGACCTCCGGTCGTCCCTCGGTCTCGAGGATGTCCCGTGACGTCGCCATGTGCGGGTCGGTCAGGTCGCAGATCAGGGACAGCGGCACTCCGGCCGCGAGGAGCCCCATGCAGAGGTCGGAGGCGGAGGTGGCCGCGGCTCCGGTGGTTGTCGTTGCCATGGAATACCTCTCGGTCGTGATCGTCTGCCGCTGATGAGCCGGTCGGGTGTCACCCTGCCTCGACCGAGGGGCACGACACCAGGACCGAAGGCCCGGGGCCACCCGTTCGGCTCCGCCTCGCTGAGCGCCTCGATGCGCGTGCACGAGGCAATCGGGCCGAACGGGTGGTGCCGCCTCAGCAGGGGACGACGACGGCTTCCCTGAGGAGCCGGGCGACGAGCACCACGGCCTCCTCGGCGTCGAGACCGGGCAGCGAACCGGTGGCGAGCGGCTCGCCGGCGAGCAGGGCCTCGAGGGCGGGACGGGCCGTGCCCGGCAGCGTCAGCTGGCGGCCCGAGAGCTGCAGCGTCACGTCGTCGGGTGAGGCCGCATCCACGACCCGGGCGTGCAGCGCGGGCCGCAGGCGTACGACCGTGTCCGCCGTGACGGCGCGGGCCGCGGCCGCCTGCCGCAGCGGGGAGACCGGCGCGGGCCGGGTCTGCGGCCACACCTTCCGGCGCAGCCGGGCGGCGACGTCCTCGGCCGGGACGGAGCGCACGGCCGCGGCGAGGGCGTCGAGCGTCGCGGCGAGGTCCTCGCGCAGCTGCTCGGGGTCGGCCACGTCGACGCCGAGCGGCAGCGAGCTGCGCAGCTCCGGGGAGCGGGCGGCCAGTCCCGTGAGGGCCTCGACCAGGGCGTACCTCGTGACCGTGTGGATCCCGATCGTGAGGTGGGCCGAGACGTCGCCGAGCGCCTCGGCCGAGTGGAGCCAGCCGCGCGGCAGGTAGAGCGCGTCACCGGGCTGCAGGACCGTGTCGATGTACGGCTCGCCCTCCGCCTGCGCGGCGACGTCGGCCTTGCGGTCGGTCCAGGGTTGGCTGCGCAGCGGGTGCTCGAGCACCGGGCGGTGGATGCGCCAGCGCTTCTCGCCCGACAACTGCAGCACGAACACGTCATGGACGTCGTAGTGCGGGTCGAACCCGCGCGACTGCGGTGGCGTGATGTAGGCGTTGGCCTGCACCGGGTGCCCCAGCTCGGCCGCGAGCGCGGAGGCGAACTCCACGACCGGCGGCCAGGTGCGGTGCAGCCCCTGCAGCACGAGCGAGGCGCCGTCGGCGAACAGCGCCGTCAGCGCGTCGTCCTGGACCTGGTCGGCAACCTCGGCGCCGGCGCCGCCGCCGCCGGTCCACCGCTTGGGGTCGATGACCTGGCCGTCCTTGGCCACGCGGAGGAACGGGGTGCGCAGCCCGCGCCGCGAGACGAGCTCGTCCACGGCGTCGAGGTCGAGCAGGTCGGCGAAGCCACCGGACAGCTGGTCCGCGCGGGTCAGCAGGGCCGACCGGCCCCAGTAGTCCGCGGCGAACTCCTCAGGGGACAGCGAGATGCAGCGGCCCAGCGCCGGGCGGGAGGTGGATCCCACCCGGCGCGGGCCGTCGACGAGCTGCGTCATGCGGGACGCGGAGCTCAGGAGGCCGAGCTGTCGGCGCCGCCGTCGCCGGCGCCGGAGTCCGCACCGCCGTCGCCGGCGCCGGAGTCGGCGCCGCCGTCCGCACCGCCGTCGTGCTCCCCGGGGACCACGGAGCCGGCGCCGCCGTCCGCGGGGCCGTGCGCGCCGCTGTCCGCGCCGCCGTCGGCGCCGCCGTCGTGCTCGCCGGGGATGCTGCCCGCGCCGCCGTCGGCCGGGCCGTGCGCGCCGCCGTCCGCTCCGCCGTCCGAGCTGCCGGTGATGTCGCTGTCGTCGAGGGCCATGTCGCCTCCAGGGTCGTCGTACCGGTGGCGGATCTCCACCGCCGCCTCGCCTACCCAAGCACTGCGCCCGGTACGCCGCAGCCCGGGCCCGGCCCAAGATCGGCAGCCGGCTGCCGGCGTCGCCGGGAAGCGGCGCGCGGCCGTGACACGATCGCGTCATGGATTCCGCGGAGCTGCTGTCGGACCTCGCGACGGGCACCGGGCTCGAGGGCAACCCGGAGGCGATCGAGGACGACTCCGCGATCTTCATCTGCTTCGACGCGGCCGGCGTCTGCACGATGTTCGAGGGGCCCGGGGTGGTCCACACGCCGTTCGGGCCAGGTGGTGCGATCGGGCTGCACTACGAGCAGATCTACGCGACCCAGCCGGACACGTTGCGCCACGTCCGGCGGGCCGTGCAGACCGGTGAGGGGTTCGCGGCGCAGGAGGCCTATGACGAGTACGTCGTGCGCGCGCGGTTCCAGCCCGTGCACGACGCGGCGGGAGCGGTCGTCGGGACCCTCGTGGCGGCCCATGACGTGAGCGGCTGGCTGCGCTCGGAGCGCCGGCGACGCTGGGCCGAGCGGCGGGCCGTCGCCCTGGCCGACCTGTCGACGGCGCTGGACGAGGCGGCGCTCGACGTGCGGTCGGTCCTGGACGTCGTCGTGCGCGCGGCGCGCGACATGGTCGGCGACTACGCCGTGGTCCGCCTCGCGGGCGAGGGGCAGGACCTGCGCGTCGCGGCGATCCGGCCCGCGGCCGACGGGAGCATGGGCTTCCTCGAGGACGAGCTCGCCGAGCATCCTCCGCAGCCCGCGGTGCGCGCGCTCGTCGCCGAGGCCGCGGCCTGCGGGGGCCCGGTGAGCCGGGTGATGTCGGCCCGGGACGCGCTGCCGCCCGCCTCGCCCCATGCCGGGATGGGGGACTTCCGGTTGCTCTGCGTCCCGCTGCGGGCCCGGGCGCACCTGCTCGGCACGATGATCGTCGGGCGTCGGGCCTCCCGGCCCGCCTACACCTCCGAGGAGGAGACGCTCGCGGCCGAGATCGCGCACCGGGCGGCGCTCGCGCTGGACAACGCGCGGCTGCTGCAGGAGGTGCGGGACCGCGAGCGCGCGCTGGCCTCCTCCCTGGAGGAGCTGCTGCGGTTCAAGGCCCTGGCCGACGGGTCGGCCGAGGCGATCCTGCTGGTCGGCCCGCGCCCGGAGCACCGGCTCGAGTACCTCAACCCGGCCGGACGGCGGCTGATCGGGCTCGCGGAGGACGCCGACGTCGGCACGGTGACGGCGGCGATGCTGGCCGGCGGCGACGTGCCGGACCTGTTCGCGCGCCAGCGCGCCGCGCTCGAGGCCAGCGGGACGTGGACGGGGGAGTTCCTCCTGCGCCGGGTCGACGAGCCCGACGTCGAGGTCCCGGTCGCCGGCAGCGCCTTCCTCGTGAGCCACCCGGAGACGGGGGCGCCGCTCGGGGTCGGCGGGGTGCTCCAGGACATCACCGAGCGGCGCGAGGCGGAGCTGCGGCTGCGCCAGCTCGACCGCCAGCGCGCCGCCCTGCTCGCCCGCCTCGTCACGGCTCAGGAGGAGGAGCGACGCACCATCGCCGCCGGCGTCCACGACGACACCATCCAGGTGCTGGCCGCGGTGGACCTGCGGCTGGGCCTGCTCGCCCGCCGGCTCGCGGGGGAGGGCGCCGCCCACCTCGAGCTGCTCGGGCGGCTGCAGGCCAACGTCAGCGACGCGACCTCCCGGCTGCGCCAGCTCCTGTTCGACCTCGAGACGCCCGCGCTCAACACCGGCCTGGTCCAGGCGCTGCGCAACGCCGCGGCTCACGTGCTCGAGGACACCGGCGTCGCCTGGACGGTGGAGGGCGAGCTCGATCTCGAGCCGGAGGCGCCGAGCCGCGTGGTGGCCTACCGCGTCGCCCGCGAGGCGCTGGTCAACGTCCGCGCGCACTCCGGTGCGGAGCACGCGACGGTGCGGGTCGAGGAGTCCGACGGCGGGGTGCTGGTCGAGGTCCTCGACGACGGCGTGGGGATCGACCCCACGCTCGAGACGTCGCCCGCGGGCCACCTCGGACTGGCCACGATGCGCGAGCGGGCCGAGATCGCCGGCGGCTGGTGGCGCGTCGGGCCGCGCGAGCCGCGAGGGACCGAGGTGCGCTTCTGGCTACCGGTGCGGCCGGTCGCAGAGCCGGAATGAGCGAGCCGAAGTGAGCGTGCCGGAGTGAGCGCGCAGGACTGAGTGCGCGGTCCGAGGCTCATTGCGCGGTGAGGACCCGCCGCAGCGCGAGGGCGGCGGTGTCCGCGGCGAGCACGACGTGGCCGCGTACGCACAGGTGCAGCTTGTCGGGCAGGTCGGCCCCGAGCTGGCCCTTGGTGAAGAACCCGACGACTCCGGCGCGCACCATCTGCTCCACGGTCGCGGCGTCGGCGTGCGCGGACACCCCGACCAGGACCCCCTCGGGGGCGTCCCGGCGCAGCGCTTCGGCGGCGGCGACGCCCCCGCCGGGCATGCGCACGTCGAGCAGCACCAGGTCGGGGTGGTGCTCCTGGGCCAGCCGGACCGCGTCCGGCGCGTCCCGTCCGGCCGCGACGACCTCGAACCGCGGGTCGTCCTCGATGACCTCGGCCAGCGCGGCGCGGACCTCGTCGTCGTCGTCGACGAGCAGGACTCGTACGACTGTGTCCGCTTTCATACGGTCCTCCCCTCGACCCCGTTCCGCCCGCGCGGAGATCCTGGAGGCTTTTCGCTCCTCCTCCATGCTGACACCTCGCGCGTTCGCCCGCCTGGTGTGTTCGCACCACTGTTCCCCGAGATATCTAGACAATGGCCGGGGGGAAATGGCGGATAAGGGCGGCCGGCGCTCCGAGATCAGCGGGCGGGAAGCGGCTCGGCATTGTCGGGGGCCACGATGCGTTGTGCGCCCGAATAGACGTTGAAGGTGCCGCCGCGGACGAACCCCGCCAGCGTCATGCCCACCTCCTCGGCCAGGTCGACCGCCAGGCTCGACGGGGCGGACACCGCCGAGAGCACCGGGATCCCGGCGAGGGCTGCCTTCTGCGCCAGCTCGAAGGAGGCCCGCCCGCTGACCTGCAGCACATGGCCCTGCAGGGGCAGCCGGCCCTGCAGCAGCGCCCACCCGACGACCTTGTCCACCGCGTTGTGCCGGCCGACGTCCTCGCGCGCGCAGAGCAGCCGCCCGTCGGGGGTGAAGAGCCCCGCGGCGTGCACCCCGCCGGTGCGGTCGAACGCCTGCTGCGCGCGGCGCAGCTCGTCGGGCAGCCCGGCAAGGACGGCTGCGTCGACGCGCACCGGGTCGGCGGCGATGTCGTACGGGGTGGCGACCCGGACGGCCTCCAGGCTCGCCTTCCCGCACACCCCGCACGAGCTCGTCGTGTAGGTCGTGCGCTCGAGCGAGGCCGAGGGCGGCGGCACGTGCGGCGCGAGGGCGACGTCGAGCACGTTGTAGGTGTTGGCGCCGGTGTCGTCGGTCCCGGCGCAGTAGCGCGCGGCGAGCACGTCGTCGGCACGCCGGACCACGCCCTCGCCGACCAGGAAGCCGTGGGCCAGCTCGACGTCGTTGCCGGGGGTGCGCATGGTGACGGCGAAGGCCCGGCCGCCGACGCGTACCTCCAGCGGCTCCTCGACCGCGAGCGTGTCGGGCCGCGACGTGACCGCCCCGTGCCCGACCCGGACGACCGGGCGACGTGCCGTGACCCTGCCCATCGCCTCGCCTTCCTCCGGTGCCACGACGGCCCTACCCGTGGCGCTGGCGAACCATACGCTGGGGGTAGCGCGCGCGGCGCGCGGGGAGGAGAGGCCCGTGACGGTGTCCTTCCGCCCCGGCTGCTCGGTCGTCCCGCCCTACGTGCTCGAGGCGATCGTCCGCCACGGCACCGCGCAGCAGCGCGACTGGGCCCTCTCCACGCTCGCGCTGGACACGTCGTTCCGCATGACGCGCGCGCAGGCCCTGCTGCTCGCCACCCCCACCCGCTCGGTCGGCGTGCTGCCCGCCCGGGCCGCGGCGGCGGCGCTCGCCCCGCGCCGCACGGTCTACGACGCCAGCGGCGGCGAGCTCCCGGGCCGGCCGGCCCGGGCCGAGGGCGCCGGCCCGACCGGGGACGGGTCGGTGGACCGCGCCTATGACGGGCTGGGGGAGACCTACGACTTCTACGCGACGCTCTTCGACCGCGACTCGATCGACGGGCGCGGGATGGCGCTGCTGGCCTCGGTGCACGTCGGCGACCACTGGGACAACGCGCAGTGGGACGGGGAGCAGATGCAGTTCGGCGACGGCGACGGGGAGATCTTCGGCGACTTCACGGCTGCGCTCGACGTCATCGGGCACGAGCTGACGCACGGGGTGACGCAGTACGAAGCGCAGCTGGTCTACCAGGGCCAGTCCGGCGCGCTCAACGAGTCGGTGTCGGACGTGTTCGGCGTGCTCGTGAAGCAGCGCGCCCTCGGACAATCCGCGGAGGAGGCCGACTGGCTGGTGGGCGCCGAGCTCCTGCTCCCTGGGGTGCAGGGGATGGCGCTGCGCTCGATGGCGCAGCCGGGCACGGCGTACGACGACGAGCGGCTCGGCGGCCGGGACCCGCAGCCCGCACACATGGACGACTACGTCCAGACCCTGTCGGACAACGGCGGCGTCCACGTCAACTCCGGCATCCCGAACCGCGCGTTCTACCTCGCGGCCACCGCGATCGGCGGCAACGCCTGGGAGGTCGCCGGCCGGGTCTGGTACGCCGCCCTGACCGACCCGGGGCTCAGCTCCACCGCGCGGTTCCCCGTCTTCGCGCAGGCGACGGTGCGGGCCGCAGCGGCGTACGAGGGGGCGGCCGAGGCGGTGCGCGCAGCCTGGCAGGGCGTGGGGGTGGCGGTGTGACCGAGCACCCGGGCTCGGGCGGCCCCGCCGCCGGGCCTGGCGTCCGTGTCGTCGTGCGGCGCACCGGCGGGTTCGCGGGCGTCGCACGGGTGTGGACCCTCGCGGAGGCGGACCTCGGGCCGGAGGAGGCGGGCCGGCTGCGCGCCCTGGCCGACGAGGCAGCCTCCGCACAGGTCCTGCCCGGCGACCGGGCGCCCGGGCGTACGGCCGACGGGTTCGAGATCGAGGTCGTGCTCGAGCGCGGCGGCGCCCGCGAGACCGTTCGCGCCGCCGAGCACGACGCCCCCGTCCCGGTGCGCGCGCTGCTCGACCTCGCCCGGGCCTCCGGGACGCGCGGTGACCCGTTCGACGCGGGAGGTGCACGCCCCGGGTAGGGCACGATTGGGGCAGCTGTCGCAAGGATGCGGAGGGCGTGTGCTGGAGCGCGAGTACGACGTACCCCTGACCGCGCTGCGCAGCCTCTACCGCGCGCTCGGGCGCGTGGGGAGGGCGCAGACGCTCCGGGAGACCCTGCAGGCGGTCGTCGACGGGGTCGTCGAGGGCGTCGGGTTCGAGGTCGCGGCGTTGAGCATCCTGCGCTCGGACGGCATGTTCGAGACGCTCGCGGTCGCCGGGCCGCGCAACGCCCGCGAGGCGCTGCTGGGCAGGGTCCAGCCGTCGGACGCGTACGACCGCGAGTTCTCCTTCGCCGAGCCGTGGGGCGCGCTGCGCTTCGTCCCGCACGACCGGGTGCCGCCGGAGCTCCTCGAGGTCAGCTGGATCCCGGACATCGCCCCCCCGCAGCAGCCTGGCGCCTGGCACCCCCTGGACGCTCTGTTCGCCCCGCTCTACGCGGCCGCGGGCGAGCTGCTGGGGATGCTCTCGGTCGACCTGCCCCGTGACGGCCGCCGCCCCGGGCCGGTCCAGCGCGAGCTGCTCGAGCTGTTCGCGACCCAGGCCGGGGTGGCGCTCGCGAACGCCAGCCTCGCCGAGCAGCTGCGGGAGAACCAGGAGCGGCTCGCCGCCAGCGAGGAGGCGTTCAGGCTCGCCTTCGACGGCGCCGGCGTGGGCATGGCGATGGTCGAGGTGGGCCGCGACGGCCCGGCCCGCTTCCTGCGCGTCAACGAGCAGCTCGCGCGGATCACCGGCTACGCCGCAGACGAGCTCTGCCGGATGCGGCCGGAGGACCTCGTCGCCGCGGAGGACCGCGCCGCCGAGGCCGCCACGGCGCGCCGGCTGCTCGCGTCGGCCGCCGACGGTCCTCCGGCGGACGCCGCGGTCAGGCGGCGCGAGGTCCGCTGGCAGCGCGCCGCGGGCGACGGCATCTGGGTGGCCGTCACGACGACGCTGATCCGCTCGGCGTCGGGGGGCGCGCTCTACGCGCTGGACCAGGTCGAGGACGTCACCGACCGGCACCTCGCGGAGGCCGAGCTGGACCGCCGGGCCCGACAGGACCCGCTGACCGGCCTGGCGAACCGGGCGAGCCTGTACGAGCGGCTGGCCGGCTCGCTGCAGCTGTCGACCACGGGGGACCGACGCGGCGCGGTGCTCTTCTGCGATCTCGACGGCTTCAAGGCGGTCAACGACAACCACGGCCACGAGGTGGGCGACAGGGTGCTCCGCGCGGCTGCGCACCGCATCGCCGCCGAGGTCCGCGACACCGACGTGGTGGGCCGCCTGGGGGGCGACGAGTTCGTGGTGGTCGCCGACGACGTGGACGAGGCCGACGCCATCGGCCTTGCCGAGCGTATCCGGGCCGCGCTGGCCGAGCCGATCGTGTTCGCCGACAACCGCGCCGATGTCACGGTCAGCATCGGCATCGCGGTCTACCCCGAGCAGGGGCACGACGTGGAGACGCTGCTGCGCCACGCGGACACGGCGATGTACAAGGCGAAGGCGGCGGGGCGGAACGCCTACGCGGTGTACGGGAGGTAGCTCCGGGTCAGAGCGCGTCGCGCAGCTGGCGGGCGACCGTGCCGTCGGCCGGCTCGACGGCCAGCGTGCCGCCGCGGCGCTGGACCGCGCCGTCGGCGAACCGCAGGAAGTCGACCAGGTCGGGCGACACCTCGGTCAGGCCGTCGGAGTCGATCACGACCACGCTGCCGCTCTCGGTCATGCGCACCGCCTCGGCGATGCGCTGGCGCACGAGCGGCCCGTCGCCGTCGGGCCCGAGCAGCACCACGCGGCGGCGGACCTGGAGCGGCGGGTGGGTGACGATCGACGGCGCCGAGGTGGTGACCACAGGTCGAGGAGTCGGAAGGACGGAGGGGCGGCCTCCGTCGTGGTCCAGCGTGATCTCCATGGCCAGGTCTCCTTCGACTCGTGCCCGGAGAGCCTGCCCAGCTGGCGCCGGGTCAACCTCCTCGCCGCGGAGTTTCTGCGATGCGCGACGGCGTGGCTCGTGGGGCTCGTCGGGGTAGGCAACCGTCGTGACCAGCACCGACGCCTCTGCCGCCGACTCCAGCCCCGCGACGTCCGCCGGGACCCTTTCCGGAGCGGGCGCTCCTGCCGACGAGGTCCCCGACGCCTCCGACACCGCTCGCCGCCTGGGGCTCCCCGTCGTCCTGCTGTCCCACCGCGCCCCCGTCTCCTTCCGTCGGGAGGGCGGCGAGCGCACCGCCCGGCGCGGGGCGGGCGGCCTCGTCACGGCCCTCGTCGGGCTGGCCGGCCAGCTCGACGACGCGGTGTGGGTCGCCGCCGCGTCCACCGAGGAGGACATCGCGGTCAGCCGGGAGCACCAGGGCGAGGACATCCCGCTGGTGATGGACGCGACTCCCCGGATCGCCACTGCCGAGGAGGCGGAGCAGGGGTCGGGCACGCCCTGCCTCGGCATCCGGCTCGTCGACGTCGAGGCGAAGGCCCACGAGGATTTCTACGCCGTCGTCGCCAACCCGTTGCTCTGGTTCGTGCAGCACGGGCTCTACGGGCTGTCCACGGCTCCGGTGCTCGGGCAGCGCGAGCGCGAGGCGTTCGAGGAGGGCTACGTCCGGGTCAACGAGCAGTTCGCCGAAGCGGTCATCAGCGAAGTGCAATCCCGGAACGGGCATGCGCTCGTCATGCTGCACGACTACCACTTCTACCTGGTGGCCGAACGGGTGCGGGAGAAGTGCCCGGACGCCGTCATCACCCACTTCGTGCACATCCCGTGGCCCGGGCCGGACGCCTGGCGGGTGCTGCCGAAGGACATGCGCGA
The DNA here is from genome assembly GCF_011250635.1 of Motilibacter deserti. Taxonomy (GTDB): domain Bacteria; phylum Actinomycetota; class Actinomycetes; order Motilibacterales; family Motilibacteraceae; genus Motilibacter_A; species Motilibacter_A deserti. Next base: position 732,660 of record NZ_JAANNP010000001.1, on the reverse strand, counting down.
GCGCCTGCTCAACGGGCTGCTCGGCAACGACGTCGTCGCCTTCCACACCGAGCGGTTCGCGCGCAACTTCCTGCTCTGCGCGCAGGAGCTGCTCGGGCTGACGGTCGACCTGGCGGCGATGACCGTGCGGGTCGGCGGGCGCGTCGTGTCCGCCCGCACGTACCCCATCTCCATCGACGTGGAAAGCCTCGAGGAGCTGGCCCAGTCGCCGGCGGTGCGGGAGCGCGCGGACCGCATGGAGGCGCAGCTCTGCGGCGAGGGGCGCCAGTTCCTGCTGCGGGTGGACCGGACCGACCCGTCGAAGAACATCGTGCGCGGCTTCCTCGCCTTCGGCCTGCTCCTCGAGCAGCATCCGGAGCTGATCGGGAAGGTCACGTTCCTCGCCTTCCTGCAGCCGAGCCGGCTCGACGTGCAGGAGTACATCGACTACGTCGGCCAGATCGGCGCGGTCGTCGCCCGGATCAACGCGAAGTACACCCGAGAGGGGCACGGCCCGATCGACCTGCGGCTCCAGGAGGACTTCGCGACGGCCGTGGCGGCGTACACCGTCTGCGACGTCCTCATGGTCAACTCCATCGCCGACGGGATGAACCTCGTCGCCAAGGAGGCGGTCGCGGTGAGCCGCCGCGACGCCGTGCTCGCGCTGTCGGAGAGCACCGGCGCCTACGAGGAGCTCGGGGCCTTCGCGGTGACGCTGCACCCGTTCGACGTGCAGCAGCAGGCCGACGCGCTCTACGCCGCCCTGACGATGAGCGAGGAGGAGCGGCGGGGGCTGAGCTCGGCCGCCGCGCGCGTGGTCCGCGAGAATGACGTCAAGAAGTGGCTCGACGTCCAGCTGGCCGACGTGCGCGCCCTGCTCGAGCCCTGAGGCCTGTATCAGGGCGCGGGCCGTGCGCTCCGTCTCCCGGACGCCGTCGGCGCACGTCATCGAGGAGCAGCAATGGCCCGTCAGCAGGTACGCAGGAGCTCGAGCAGCCTCCGGAGCTTCCGGGAGAAGTCGGTGCGCTACGTCGCCGTGGCCGTGCTGGTCGCGGTCGTGGCTGCGACGCTGGCGGCGCTCGTCTCGTCCTCGGCCGACGCGGCGACGCGCGCGCCCGTGACGGTGAACGGGCCGAGCACGGTCGTCGCCGGCCGCACCCTGACGCTGACCGGCACGGCGCAGGCCGCCGGGGACCGGCTGCGGTTCTTCGTCTCCCGCTGGGACGCGAAGGCCCGGACGTGGAAGCAGGTCGCGAGCGGCCGCCTCGCCGCCAACGGCCGCTACGCGGTCAGCTTCAAGGCCGGCCCGGTCGGCAAGCAGCGCTACCAGGTGATGATGGACACCCTGGACGCGTCGTTCTCCGGCGAGCGCACGGTCCGGGTGCTGCCGGCCTGACGCCCGCATGACCTCCCGTGCGCCGGGGCAGAAGGTGCCTCGGCGCATCAGGGGAGGGCTCATGGCGGATACGGCACGCGGAGTGCTGTTCGACGTCGACGGGACGCTCGTCGACACCACCTATCTGCACACCGTGGCCTTCTGGCAGGCGTTCCGCCAGTTCGGCCACGACGTCCCGATGGCGCGCATCCACCGCTCCGTCGGGATGGGCGCCGACAAGCTCGTCGCGCACGTGCTCGGCGACGGCCGTGACGAGGGCCAGGACGAGGACCTCCAGCACGCGCACTCCAGCCTCTACTCGACGTTCTGGCCACGGCTGCGCCCGCTGCCCGGGGCGGTCGAGCTGCTGCGCGAGTGCAAGCGGCGCGGGCTGAGCGTGGTGCTCGCTTCCTCGGCGTCCGCGGACGAGCTCTCCGCGCTGCGAGCTGCCCTCGACGCCGAGGGCCTCATCGACGTGGCGACGGGCTCGGCCGACGCCGAGGGCAGCAAGCCTGAACCAGACATCCTGGAAGCGGCGTTGGCGAAGTCCGGGCTCGGCGTGGGGGACGTCGTGTTCGTGGGCGATTCCGTCTGGGACGTCGAGGCCGCCGCGAAGCTCGACGTCCCGTGCATCGGGCTCGAGTGCGGCGGGACCAACGCCCAGGAGCTCACCGACCGTGGGGCCGTGGAGGCGTACTGGGGGCCGGCCGAGCTGCTCGAGCGCTTCGACTCCTCCGCGCTGGCCAAGCTGCTGGCCTGACCCGGGGCGCACCGCGGCGGGTGGCACTGTGGATGTCGTGGGCGGCGACGACGGCGGGCGGGCGGGCACCGAGCCGCTGCTCGTGGCCCACCTGGACCTCGACGCGTTCTTCGCGCAGGTCGAGGAGCTGGCCAAGCCCAGCATCCGCGGCAGGCCGGTCGTGGTGGCCGGCCGCGGCGGGCGCGGCGTCATCACCACCGCGAACTACCCGGCCCGCCGCTTCGGCGTCCACTCGGCGATGCCGTCCTGGCAGGGGCGCGCGCTGGCGCCCGGGGCCGTCTGGCTCGCCCCGCGGGGCACGGCGTACGCGCAGCACTCGACCGCCGCGCTCGCCCCGGTCAAGGCGACGTTCTCGCGCGTCGAGCAGGTCGCCTACGACGAGGTCTACGTCGACCTGTCCTCGGCGCGGGCGCCCGAGGAGCCCGCCGACCTCGACCCCGACGGCCCGGGCAAGGAGCTCGCGGTGCTCGGCGTGGACTGGGCGGGCGACCCGTACGCCGCCGCGTCCGCGCTGCGGCAGGCGGTGTGGGACGCGACGGGGCTGACCGCGTCGGTCGGGGTCGCGCGGCACAAGCTGGGCGCCAAGCTGGCCTCGGAGTCGGCCAAGCCGGCGGGCGCCTCGGTGCTCGACGTCGCGGCCGAGGAGCTGCTGCTGCCCACCCTGGGCGCCGACGCGCTTCCCGGCATCGGCCCGGTCAGCGCCCGGAAGCTGGCCGGCGCCGGGATCAAGACGGTGGCGGACATCCGCGCGGCAGGCGAGCCGACCGTCGTGGGGCTGCTCGGGCAGGCGCACGGCACCGCGATGTGGGACCTCGCCCACGGCCGTGACGCGCGGCGGGTCGAGTACGACCGCGAGCGCAAGTCCGTCGGTGCCGAGCGGACGCTTCCCGCCGACCTGCGCGACCTGGAGTCGCTGCGGTCGACCCACGCCGCGGTCTTCTCGGAGGCGCACCGCCGGCTGCTGCGGTCCGGGGCCGCTGCGCGGACCGTCACCGTGAAGGTGAAGTACGCCGACTTCACCGCCGAGACGCGCGCGGCGTCGCTGGCCTCGCCCACGGACGAGGAGGCCCCGCTGCGCGCGGCCGCCGAGCACGCGCTGGCCGCCACGTCCGCGCCGGGGACAGGCGTGCGGCTGGTGGGGGTCGCGTTCTCGGCGCTCGACACGGTCGCCCAGCTGCTGCTGGCGCTCGACGAGGCGCCGGTGGCGGAGCTGGTGCCGGCCGCGTCCGTGCTGCAGCCGGCCGCGACCCCCGGCTTCCACCCGGCGTACGCCCGAGACGCCTCGACCGCCGCCGACCCGCGGCTGGACGCCGTCGACGACTCCGCGCCGCTCGTGACCGAGCAGTCGGCGCCGGGCTCGGACGTGGAGCATCCGGAGCTCGGCCGCGGGTGGCTCGTGGGCGCCGGGCACGGGGTCGCGTCGGTGCGGTTCGAGTCGTCGACGACCCCACCCGCCCGGTCGGTGACGGTGCGGCTGGCCGAGGGGCGGCTCCGGCACTGCGCGCCCGAGCCGCCGCACCCGCCGACGGTGCCCGCTCCGTGGGAGGCGTGACTTCCGGTGGTGCCGCACGATGGGTGCGACGACAGTGGTCCCGTGCCGCTCCAGCCCGTGACCGCGACCGCGCCCGAGCTGCCCGGGCGGCAGATCCTCGGGCAGTCCTGGAGGGACCTGGCTTTCCTGCACTGGCGCGTGCCGCCCGCGGCCGTGGCGCCGCTGCTGCCGCAGGGGACGCGCCCCGACGTCCACGACGGCTCGACCTGGGTCGGCCTCGTGCCGTTCCGCATGGTCGGGGCGGGCGTCGGGCCCGGCCCCGCCGTCCCGTGGCTCGGCTCCTTCGCCGAGACGAACGTCCGGCTCTACTCGGTCGACGAGCAGGGCCGGCGGGGCGTGGTGTTCCGGACACTCGAGGCGTCGCGGCTGGCCGTCGTCCTGGGCGCCCGCGCCGCGTTCGCGCTGCCGTACGCCTGGGCGCGCATGCGGGTCGAGGAAGCAGGAGGGGTGCTGACGTACGCCTCCCGCCGGCGCTGGCCCGCTCCCCGCGGCATCTCCACCCGGGTCGCGGTGCGGCCCGGCCCGCTGCTGCCGCCCGGCGACCCGCTCGCCGAGTTCCTCACTGCCCGCTGGGGGCTGCACACCCGGATCCTCGGGCGCACGGCCTACGTCCCCAACCGCCACGAGACATGGCCCCTGCAGAGCGCCGAGCTGCTGGAGCTGGACGACGCGCTCGTCGCGGCGTGCGGTCTGCCGGGCGTGACAGCGCGTCCGCCGGACTCGGTGCTGTTCTCGCGCGGCGTCCGGACGGTCTTCGCGATGCCGTACAACGCCCGCCGGCCACTGCCCGCCTGACCGGGAGGTCAGTGCGTGAGCTTGAGCCCGATCACGCCGCCCACGATCATCGCGAGGAAGACGAGCTTCAGCACCGACACGGCCTCGGCGCCGGTGCTCATCGCGTAGAGCACCGTGAGCGCCGCGCCGATGCCGACCCAGACGGCGTAGGCGGTCCCCACCGGCAGGTCACGCATCGCGTAGGCCAGGCCGCCCATGCTGGCGAGGAGCGCGACGAAGAACACCGCGGTCGCGCCGGGCCGGCTGAGCCCCTCGGACTTGCTCAGGGCCGTCGCCCAGACGGACTCGAGGACACCGGAGATGACGAGGACGAGCCAGGACACGAGAGCCTCCACGGGCCGTCTTGTCGCTCGCCGGGTACGGCACCCCTCGTCCGGGAGCCCGGTGCGCGGGCTCACCTCGACGGTGTCACACGGGGACGGGGGTGGCAAGGCGCGGGCGGGAGGCTGTGGGGCGCTTCACCAGGCCCTGGCTCTCCCGATGGCTGTTGTCGAGATGGACAGCCGTCCAAGGGCGCCTACGTTCGTCCACATGACGACGCGGCCGGACGGCGACCCCCGCACGATGCGCGAGCGGATGGAGGCCGGCGACCCCTACATCGCGGACGACGCCGAGCTCGCGGAGGCGAGCGCCGCGGCCATGGACCTCATGGCCGCGTTCAACGCGACGTCCGTGCGCCAGGCGCCGCTCCGGCGCCGATTGCTCGAGGAGCTGCTGGGGGCGGTCGGCGAGGACGTCCGCATCCGCCCGCCGTTGTACGTCGACTTCGGCAAGAACATCTCCATCGGCGCGCGGTCCTTCGCGAACTTCGGCCTCGTCGCCCTGGACGTCGCCCGCATCAGCATCGGCGACGACGTGCAGATCGGGCCCAACGTCCAGCTGCTCACGCCGACGCACCCCGTCGAGCCGGGCCCGCGGAGGGACAAGTGGGAGGCCGCCGAGCCGATCACCATCGGCGACAACGTCTGGCTGGGTGGGGGAGCCATCGTCCTGCCCGGCGTCACGATCGGCGCCAACACAGTCGTGGGGGCCGGGGCGGTCGTCACCAAAGACCTGCCCGCCAACGTCGTGGCGGTGGGCAACCCGGCACGTGTCGTGCGCGCGATCGAGGAGTGAGCGCCGAGCAGGCGCCGGCCCGCGGCGGAGTGGCGCCCGGGCAGAGCTGCTTGTCGCCGCTGCTTCAATACGAGATGGAGCTGCATCCCTTTCCGTCATTTGCCGCGCGGCGATTCGTCGGTGCCGTGCACGACTCCGAGGTCGTCTATCTCGAGCCCGGGCGGCTGCGGGGGCACACCTCGGCGGTCGAGGACGGCCGTCCTTGCACCGTCCGCTACGACATCCGGCTCGACGAGCAGTGGCGCACCCGCGAGGCCCACGTCGTCGCCGACATGCTCGCCGGGCCGCACGAGACCAGCCTGCGCTCGGACGGGGAAGGGTCGGACCGTCGGCCCGACACCCAGCGGTTCGACCACACGTCCGAGGGCGGTTTCACGGCGCTGCTCGAGCACGCCGCCCCGGCCTGGTCGTCGCGTGTCCCGGCATCGCCGTTTGCGTCGCGGGCCAGAAGGTGCGGGCCGGGTAATTGACAGCGTTGTCTGCTTCCGAAGCGGGTCGGCGAAAACGGCGATTTGCGCCGATCGGGCGTACGTGACGCACGCGACGAGCAGTCCGGAATATCTCCGTGATCTAACCGTTATAGTGGACGTGCCGACCAGCCGAAGGGTTGGAAGGAGAAACGCGGGAGGTTCCCGGGAGGACGGCAAGCGCCTATTCGAGGCGCGTCTTCCGGGAGGCGAGACCGCAGCAGGAGCAGTGCAGCATGAGCATCATCGACACGACTACGGCCCGGACCCGGCTCGCCCAGTGGCGCGCGGCGCGTGACGCCCGGCTCCGCCTCGAGCGCGAGCTGGGGGCCTACGTGACCGCGGCGGACCGCGCGGAGATCGACGCGATCGTCGGCCGCCACACCGTCGACGAGGCCCGCGAGGTGGAGGCGATCCTCACCGAGCAGGCCGTGGAGCGCGCCCACCGCGGCGCCGTCGCCGCCTGACGCTTCGCCCTCAAGGCTCGGCCCGGCCGCCCGTACGCGGGAGTCGGGCCGGGCGCACCGGCTGGCGCAGGATCGTCCGGAGCTTCTCCGGCGCCGTCCGGCGCGGGTCGCTCAGATAGACCTCGTGGTGGCGGCCTGTCATCACGAGCCCGTGCTCGGGCACGAAGCGCTCGTGCAGGTCGGCGAGCGCCGGCCCCTCGTCGTCGTAGGGCCCGACGTGCAGCGTCTGGGCGCAGCGGCCCTCCTCGAGGGCCTCGACGCGGACGCGGTCCAGCGCCAGCGCGGGCTTCTTCGCGGCGAGCGCGGCCCGCGTCGCCGCGACGAGGCCCGCGTCGACCCACTCCGGCGTCATCAGCATCACCGTCCAGTCCCACCGGGACTTGTCGCGCTGCGTCGTGAAGACGGACATGTCCGCCGCGGACCACAGCGCCTCGAGGGGCGGGACCACGTAGTCGCGCCCGAGCTCGCGCTTGCTGGCGAACTTCAGGGCGTACGCCAGCGGATAGAGGGCCTCGAGCGCCTCCGTGTAGGCCGCGGACGTGTTGGGGTCGCCGTGGCCGTCGACCATGAGGTACGTCAACGGTGGTACGTCGACGAGCCGGATCTCGCCGTGCCGGGCCCGGTAGGACTCCAGAGTCTTCGCGAAGTCCGTCTTCCCGCCGGCCGGCGACGCGACGGAAGCGCGGTTGCCACGAGGCCGGGCGGGCGTCACCCCGCTCTCCGCAGCGCCTCCCGCGCCGCGACGTAGCGCTGCAGCTCGTCCTTGACCGGCTCGAGGACGTGCGCGTCCGCGACGTCGTCCACCCGTCGTCGCAGCTCGGCGCCCACCCGCCGCGCCGCGCGACGGGCCGCCGCCCGGCCCACCACGCGCGAGAGCCCGGCGACCGCGAGCCCGAGCAGCGCCCCGCCCAGCAGCAGCACGGTCGGCAGCGCCAGTGGGCCGACGTCGGGCGTCGGCGGGTCCGGCAGCTGCGCCCATGCGACCACGAAGAGCGCGCAGAGCCACGCCACCCCGGCGAGCGCGACGGCAGCCAGCGCCAACTGCAGCAGGCGCACGCCGCGCTCCCAGAGCCGGACGCGCCGGGTGTCCGGCAGGTCCGCGCTCGTGACGGCGGAGTCGAGCGCGTCGTCCAGGTCGGCCTCGGAGGATTGGGCCGCCGAGGCGACGGCACGCGCCCACGGCTCAGGTAGCCCGTGCGACGCGGCATCGACCACCCCGCGCACGGCCCCGTAGACGCCCGCCCGGGCGACCGGTGACGGCGGCGGCAGCGAGGACCGTCCCGCCGGGGCCTCCAGGTGCAGCCGGCGGAGCGGGTCACGGCGCAGCCGACCGATCCACCGGGTGAACGGCCAGCCCGTGGCGGCGACGGTGCGGGCGAGGGACGCCCGGCGCACGGCGTCCTCGATGACGGGTACGCCGGCCGCGAGCGCCAGCGCCTCGCGCAGCCGGGCGCGCTCCTTGCGCCCCACGGTGCCGAGCGCCTGGCCGTCGGCCGGCTCGGCCAGCTCGCCGGCGAGGCGGTCGACCACCGCGTCCACGTCCGCCGACAGCCGCTCGGTCGCGGCGGCGCGCTTCGCGACCGCGGCGGAGAGGACGCCGCGCAGCTCCGGGAGCCCTGCGCCGGTGCGCGCCGAGAGCGCCAGCACCGGCGCCGCGCCGAGCCCGTCGGCCTTCAGCAGCCGGTGCAGGTCCGCGACGCACGCCTCGACCGCGTCCGGCGTGAGCAGGTCCGCCTGGTTGAGCACGAGCAGCGTCACGGCCCGGTGCGCGCGCAGCCGGGAGAGGTAGCGCTCGTGCAGGGCGGCGTCCGCGTACTTCTGCGGGTCCACGACCCAGACCAGGATGTCGACCATGCCGACGAGCCGCTCCGCCTCGCGCCGGTGCCGGGCCTCCGTGGAGTCGTAGTCGGGCAGGTCGAGCAGGACCAGCCCGTGAAGGGCCGGGTCGGCCTCCGCCTCGGGCACGACGTGCCGCCGCGCGACGCCCAGCCAGTCCAGCAAGGGCCCGGCGTCGGCGGGCGGCCAGACGCAGGCGTGCGTGTCCGACGTCGTGGGCCGGCGCACGCCCACGGTCGAGAGCGCACTGCCGGACAGGGCGTTGAAGAGCGAGGACTTGCCGCTGCCCGTCCCACCGGCGAGCGCGACGACCGTGGACCCGGGGGAGAGCCGCATGCGCTGCCCGGCCTGCTCGAGCACGCCGCGTGCCGCGTCGACCAGCTCCGGGCGCACCCGCCCCTCGGCCGCCGTGACGACGGCGTCGAGCGCGCTCAGCCGCTCGGGCAGCTCGCGCGTGCGCCGCCGTGTCGCGAGCAGCCCGCTCACCGCGCGCTCCGCAGCTCGCGCGCCACGGCGGCGGCCTCGCCCCGCAGCCGTTCGGCCACGGTCGCGCCCCGCTCGCCCAGCCCCTCGGGCACCAACGCGGTGAACCGCTCGCGCTCGCCCTCGAGCAGGGAGTCCAGCCGGGAGCGGAGGTCGGCGCGGGCCTTGGCCGCCAGCCGGCGGACGGCCTCGTCCCCGAGCAGCGCCTCGAGCAGCTTCTGCCCGACGACGGACGTGCCGCTGGCGACGAGCAGCTCCCCGCCCGTGAGCCCGCCGGTGGACGCGAACACCGCCACCATGACGACCAGCCCGGCCCCGTTGACGCCGTAGGACAGGACGCGCGCGGTCGCCTTGCGCCCGGCGCCCTCCTCGCGCACCAGCTCGAGCAGCCCGCCCTGCCACTCGCGGACCGTCCGTTGGGCGGCCGGGCGCAGCTGCGCGGAGGCGTGCCCCAGGCCCGGGCCCGCCGCCTCGAGCAGCTGGGCGCCGCCGGGCTGGGCCCGCCAGGCGGCAACAGCCTGCTCGGCGGCGCGGTCGGCCTCGGCGAGCACCAGCGCCTCGACGCCGGACTCCAGCGCGACCGTCAGCTCCTCGCCCGGGGCCGGCCGTCCGCGCACCGCGGCGACGACCCGGTCGCGGACCCGGCCGAGCCGGGACTCCAGGTGGCGCAGCAGCTCTCCGGTCCCGACGATCTCCTGCCAGCGCGCGAGGACCTCCCCACGGAGCAGGGACCCGTCCTCGAGCGCGGCGTCGACGCGGTCGGTGGCGGCGGCATACGGCTCGGCGGCGGCCGCTTGCAGCGCCTCCCCGGCCGCGGCCTGCGCCGCGAGGCCGGTCGCGAGCCTGCCCACGCGCTCAGGGTAGGCGGCCAGCGCGCCGTGCAGCGTGCGGCGCACCACGGCGGCGCGGGCGGCGGCGTCGCCGGCCAGCTCGTGCAGCCAGCCGCGCACCGGAGCGACGGCGTCCTCGTCGAGCAGCCCGTCGTGTACGCCGCCCTCGGCGATCACGAACAGCGGCGCGTCGCCGAGCCCCTCGTCGCGGAGCATGGCCGCGAGGTGCTCGGCCACCTCCTGCTGCGCCTCGGGCGGCACCCGGTCGAGCACGACCGCCACGGCCGCGCTGCGCCCGGACGCCTCGCGCAACAGCGACCACGGCACGGCGTCGGCGTATCTCGCGGCCGTCGTGACGAAGACCCACAGGTCCGCCGCAGCGAGCAGCTGCGCCGCGAGCTCGCGGTTGGCGCTGACGACGGAGTCGATGTCGGGGGCGTCGAGGAGCGCCAGCCCGGCGGGCACGGCAGGGCTGGCGACCAGGGCGAGGCTGCCGGGCGACCCGGGCGAGCCCGGCTGGCCGGTCTCCCGCGGGAGCCCGGGCAGCACGCGAGGGCCGGTGAACCACGCCGCGTCGGCCGGTGCGTGAGCGAGCACGGGGGCCCGGGTCGTGGGCCGGAGCACCCCCGAGGCGGACACCCGCGCCCGCACGAGCGAGTTGAGCAGCGTGGACTTGCCCGCGCCGGTCGAGCCGCCGACGACGACGAGCAGCGGGGCCTCGATGCTGCGCAACCGCGGCAGCACGTAGTCGTCGAGCTGGCCGGCCAGCGCCCGGGCCTCGGCGCGCACGGCGTCGGCGCCCGGCAGCTCGAGCGGGAGGTCGACCTCGTCGAGCGCGGCCCGGAGCGCGCCGAGACGGGGGAGCAGGCCGCCGCCGGCCGCCGGCTCGTCCGCACTGTGGCTCACAAGAGCAGCCTGCTCCATCCAGCGGTGTCTCACGCCTGCAGGCCGTCCCCAACCGGGCGGGCGCGCGTCCGGGCGCCGTCCCGGCGTTTGCCAAGCGCCCTGGACGGCTACTACCATCCCTACCATGGCACTAGGAATGCTCCGGCCTCGCGTCGAGGCTGAGCCGTGCCTGCCGTGGGCCTCGTGTTGTCGCCGCTGAGCGCGCCGCCGCGCACCTGCCAGGGACAGCACCGCAACCGATCGCCCCGGAGCTTCTCGTGACCCGCCGCCCCAACATCCTGCTCATCGTCGATGACCAGCACCAGCGCGACGCGCTCGGCTGCGCCGGTCGGGCCGGGTTGCGCACCCCGCACCTGGACGCGCTCGCCGCCACGGGGCTGCGGGCCACCCGGGCGTACGGCCAGCCGACCTGCACCCCCTCGCGCGCCAGCCTGCACACCGGGCGGCTGCCGCACGCGCACGGCGCCTACTCGGTCGGTGTCGACCTGCCCGAGGGCAACCCGAGCCTGCCCGGCTCCCTGAGCGCGGCCGGCTACGCCACCCGGCTGATCGGCAAGAGCCACCTGTCCTCGTGGCAGGGCCCGGACAGCCCGGAGCTGCAGCGCGGGGCGACGGCACGCTGGGGTGCGCACACCGGCTCCTACGCCGGCTACGACGAGGTCGAGCTGAGCTTCGGCCACGGCTCGTGGGGCGCGAGCGGGCACTACCGGCTCTGGCTCTACGACAAGGGCTTCACCGACGTCGAGATCGACGGCATGACCCGGCTCGAGCCCGTCGTCGGGGATGGCCAGGTCGCCGCGTTCGACTGGGACCTGCCGCCCGAGCTCTACGACAGCAGCTGGGCGACCGAGCGCGCGATCGCGCACATGCGCGACCTCGCCGCGTCCGACCAGCCGTTCTTCCTCTCGGTCAACTACCAGGGCCCCCACCACCCGTTCGTCGCCCCGCGCGGCGCCGACGTCGACCGACCTGACGTCGTGCCGCCGGCGTACGTCGCTGGCGAGCACGAGGACAAGCCACCGCACTACCGGGCAGCCCGCGAGGGGCGGCTGCGCGAGGAGGGCTACGTCCTCGATCCCGGCTTCCCCATGCCGGGGCAGTGCCACGGGCAGGACTTCCGTGCCGTCGACGAGGAGTGGGCGCGGGCGACGCTGAGCCGCTACCACTACGCGATCGAGCAGATCGACTCCTGCGTCGGGCAGCTGCTGGAGGAGCTGGACCGGCTCGGCATCGCCGAGGACACGATCGTGGTCTTCACCAGCGACCACGGCGAGCTCGGCGGCGCCCACGGCCTCTGGATGAAGGGGCCGTTCTCCTACGAGGAGAGCACCGCCATCCCGCTGCTCGTCCGCTGGCCGGCCGGCGGCATCTGCGGCGGCCGCGTCGACGACGGCCTCGTGAGCCTGACCGACCTCGCGCCCACGCTGCTGACCGCCGCCGGCGCGCCGGTCCCGGCGACCATGGACGACGGCCACGACCTGCTGCCGCAGTGGCGCGGGGAACGGCGAGTCCGGGAGTCGGTCGTGCTCGAGTACCTCGACGACCCGCGCCTGCTCGCCTCCGCGACGATCGTGACGGACAGCTGGAAGGTCACCGAGTACCTCGGCGGCGTCTACGCCGGCCGCGAGGACGAGGTGGGCGAGCTCTACGACGCCGGCGGCGGCGAGCTGGCCAACCTCTGGGACGACCCGGACGTGCGCAAGGCCAAGGCCGAGCACCTCGAGGCGCTCCGGCGCGTGGTGCCCCCGCTGTCGATGTGGCGGGTGCCGCCGCGCGTCGGCGGGGTCTGAGGGCTCCGCGGCCGGACTGCGGCCCATGGGGGACTCGCGGGCCCCGGCGGGCAGACTCGGGGGTGATGAGCTCCCGTCGCGCCCTCGCCCTTGCCGTCGCGGCGGCCTTCCTGGCCTCCGGCGTGCCTGCCGCGGCCGCCCCGGCCCTCGGCCTGCCGGCTCCCGCGCCCGCAGCGGCGGACACCGGCGCGAGCTGCGCCCCCGTCCGCGACAGTTCCCGGCTGCAGCGGCAGGCGGCGGCCACGGTCGCGCTCGCGCGCCGCCGGCTCGTCGCCGCCGACGTGGCGCCGTACTCCCGCTACCCGAAGGCCGCGTACCCGGGGGACCGGCACTGGCAGCGGGGCAGGGCCTCGGACTGGACGGCCGGCTTCTACCCGGGCGCGCTCTGGCTGGCCTACGAGCTGACCGGCGACCGGCGCCTGCGCGCCCGCGCCGAGCGCTGGACCGCCGGGCTGCTCGGGCAGGCCGGCAGCACCAGCCACGACGTCGGGTTCATGCTCGGCAGCAGCGCGGGGCAGGGCCGGCGGCTGACGGGCCGCGCGGCGTACGGCAGGGCGGAGCTGACCGCGGCCCGCTCGCTGGCGCGGCACTTCGTCCCCGCCGTCGGGGCCAACTGGTCCTGGAAGGCCGAGGATCCCGCGGTGGCCCGCGTCATCGTGGACAGCCTGATGAACCTCGAGGTGATGTTCGACGCCGCCCGTACGTCGGGGGACGCCCGGCTGAGCAGGATCGCCCGAACGCACGCGCGGACGCTCACGCGCACCCACCTGCGGCCGGACGGGTCGACCTGGCACGTGGTGGACCTGGACCGGGGGACGGGGCGGGTGCTGCGGCGCTGGTCGGCCCAAGGGCTCTCCGACTCCTCGACCTGGGCGCGCGGGCAGGCGTGGGCGGTGCACGGGCTGACGACGGCGTGGCGCGAGACCGGCGACCCGGCGCTGCGCGAGGCCGCTCGCAGGGCCGCCGACTGGTGGGTCGCCCACCTGCCGGCCGACTGCGTGCCGCCGTGGGACTTCGACGCCCCGCGCGGCGCGCCGAAGGACGCCTCGGCCGGGGCGGTCGCGGCCGCGGGCCTGCTCGAGCTGGGCCGCCTCGAGCCCGACCGGCGCCGGGGCGCGCGCTACCGGGCGAGCGCGCTCGCCGGCCTCACGGCGCTCACCTCGCCGGCCTACACGACTGTGCGCACGGGCGGCCCGTCCGTGCTGCGCCGGCAGGTCTACCGCAACGGCGACGACGTCGGCGCCTTCATCTGGGGCGACTACTACCTGCTGGAGGCGCTCGTCGGGCTCAGGCGCGCTCGAGCAGCGCGTTGATGCGCAGGGCCAGCTCCACGTCGCGGTCGGTCACGCAGCCGCGCGAGTGGGTCCACACGCTGAAGGTCGTCCCGCCCGGCCCCTCGTCGACCACCGCGTGATGGTCCAGCTCCTCCTCGGCCGCGTGCACCTGGGCGAGCACGCCGCCCGGGAGAGCGGGCACGGTCCGCTCGATCCGCTGGGTGCTCCCCGACCAGCCGGGCAGCCGCTCGAGTGCCTTCGCCACGTCGTCCGCAGTCAGGTCCGCCATAAAGCCCGAGCGTAGGCCGACGGGGCTCTGCCAGGCTGGCGCCATGACGACCCCGACCCCTCGCGTGATCGGCCTGCTCGGCGGCATGAGCTGGGAGAGCTCGGCCGAGTACTACCGCCTGCTCAACGAGCTCGTCCGGGAGCGGCTCGGCGGCCTGCACTCGGCCCGAGTGGTGCTCTCGTCGGTGGACTTCGCCGACATCGAGCGACTGCAGGCCGCGGGGGAGTGGGACGAGGCCGGGCAGGTGCTCGCCGGCCTGGCCAAGGGGGTCGAGGCCGCCGGGGCCGAGGTGCTCCTGCTCTGCACCAACACCATGCACAAGGTCGCCGACGAGGTGCAGGCCGCGGTCGGGATCCCGCTGCTCCACCTCTGCGACACCACGGCCCGTGCGGTGCGCGCGGCCGGGCTCGAGCGGGTGGGCCTGCTGGGCACCGGTTTCACCATGGAGCAGAGCTTCTACCGCGACCGGCTCGCCTCGCACGGGCTCGACGTGCTCGTCCCCGGCGAGGCCGACCGGGCCGTGGTCCACCGCGTCATCTACGACGAGCTCTGCCAGGGCGTCGTCCGCGAGGAGTCCCGGCAGGCCTACCGCGAGGTGATCGGCCGGCTCGTCGAGGCGGGCGCCGAGGGCGTCATCCTCGGCTGCACCGAGATCGAGCTGCTCGTCGGGCAGGCCGACAGCCCGGTGCCCGTCTTCCCGACCACGCGGCTGCACGTCGAGGCGGCGGTCGACGCCGCGCTGGCGCCCTGACTCCTGCTCAGGGGACGGTGACCGTCACCGCGCCGCTGCGTACGTCGTAGACCCCGCCGACGACGGGCATCCCCTTCGGCAGGTAGGGCGAGCTGCGCACCCGCTGCACGTCGTGGCGCAGGGTGGCCTCCTGGTCCGAGATCGTCCGGAAGTCCAGGCTTCGGCTGTCGATCCCGGCCTGCTGCTGGACGGCCGCGTGGACGTCCTCGTCGCGCGCCTTCGCCATGCCGCAGTCGGTGTGGGCGAGCACCATGACCCGGTCGACGCCGAGCAGGTAGTGCGCGAGCACGAGGCTGCGCAGCACGTCGTCGGTGACGCGCGCCCCGGCCGTGCGCAGGATCTTGGCGTCGCCGGGGGAGAGGCCGAGCATGCCGAGCGGGTCGATGCGCGAGTCCATGCACGTCACGACCGCGAGCCCCTTCGCCGCGCGACCGGGCAGCCCCGGGTCGACGAAGGTCTTCTGGTAGTCGGTGTTGGCCGCGAGCACGTCGTCGAAGGCGTTCACGCCCCTGATCCTGCCAAGGGCTCCGGAGCGCCCCGCGCGGGGCACCGTTGTTTGACGGGCCCGTCCCTGCGGCACGAACCGCTCCGTGAGTGAGTCGAGCGGGCCGGGCCTCCGGCGGGCGGTGACGACACCGCTGTTGTTCCTGTTCATCCTCGGGGACGTCCTCGGGGCCGGGGTGTACGTCCTGGTCGGCGAGGTCGCGGGGGAGGCGGGCGGCGCGGTGTGGCTGCCGCTGATCATCGCGCTCGCGCTGGCGATGCTGACGGCCAGCTCCTACGCCGAGCTCGCCACGACGTACCCCCGTGCCGGCGGCGCCTCCCACTACACGACGCGCGCCTTCGGCCCGTTCGTCGGGTTCGTGGTCGGCTTCTGCATGCTCGCCGCGGGCATCGTGTCGGTCGCGGCGCTGGCGCGCGGCTTCGGCGGCGACTACCTCACCGAGTTCGTGGACCTGCCGGTCGCGGGCGTGGCCGTGGTGTTCCTCGTCGCCCTCGCGCTGCTGAACGCGCGCGGCATCAAGGAGTCGCTGCGGGCCAACACCGTGGCCACGCTCATCGAGGTCGGCGGGCTGGTGCTCGTGATCGTGCTCGGCGTCTGGGTGGCGCTGCGCGGCGACGCGGACTACGCGCGGCTGACGGACCTCGGGACGTCCGAGCACGGCGTCGCGGCCGGGCTGCTGAGCGCTTCGGTCCTCGCGTTCTACTCGTTCGTCGGCTTCGAGACCTCGGTCAACATCGCCGAGGAGACGAAGGACCCGCGCCGGTCCTACCCGCGGGCGCTCTTCGGCGCCCTGCTGGTGGCGGGCCTGGTCTACCTGCTCGTCGGGCTGGCGGCCAGCGCCGTCGTGCCGACGGAGACGCTCGTCGAGTCCAGCGGCCCGCTGCTCGAGGTGGTGCGCGAGGCCGGCGGCGTGCCGGAGAAGCTGTTCAGCGCCATCGCCCTCGTTGCCGTGGCCAACGGCGCCCTGCTCACGGGGATCATGTCCTCGCGGCTCGCCTACGGGATGGCCCGCGACGGCCTGCTGCCGGGAGCGCTGGCCCGCGTGCTGCCCGGGCGCGGCACCCCGTGGGTCGCGATCGCCGCCACCAGCGTGTTGTCGATCCTGCTGGCGCTCACCGGCGACGTCGCCACCCTGGCCTCGACGCTGGTGCTCATGCTGCTGATCGTCTTCGTCGGCGTGAACCTCGCGGTGCTCGTCCTGCGCCGCCGCCCTGGGCCCGACGCGGCCGCGGACCACTACCGCACGCCGACCGCGCTCCCCGTGCTGGCCATCCTCTCCTGCGTCGTGCTGTTCACCCAGATCGACGGCGAGGTGTGGCTGCGCGGCCTCCTGCTGCTCGCCGCGGGCCTCGCGCTGGGCGCGATCGCGGGAGCCCGCGCGCGCCACCAGGCTGCAGCGGCGAAAATGCCTGCAGACCTCACGTCGGACCGACGCTGAGCGGACGGTTCAGGAGGCGCGGTGCACTGGGTGTGGCAGGAGCTCGTACGCGACACCCGGCTCCCCGCCCCCTGGGACCGCTGGCTCGACAACCGTCCCGGGTGGCGGCTCCGGCGCTGGGCCTCGCCGCTGCAGCCGCTGGCCTGGCTCGCGACCGGCACCCCGCCCGGCCGCATCGGGTACGCCCCGGGCCCGCTGACCGCGCTGCGCCGGCGCCGGCACGCCCGGGCGGGCCGCCCGGTGCGCCTGTGCCTGCTGGAGGGGCCTGTGGCGGGGGCGAGCTTCGGGCCGGTGACCGCGTACTGGATCAACGAGCACAGCAGCGTGGTGCACGCCGTCGTGGACGACGAGCCGGAGCGGGCGGACGTCGTGTGGGTGCAGACCCAGGACCCGGTGCCGCTGCACGTGCGAACGGCGATACGTGAATCGCTGAGCAGGGTCGGCCACGACGTGCCGGTCCTGAACCGGCTCGAGAACCACGACGCCTACCATCGCCCTGACACGTTCGCCCGGCTGCGGGACGCCGGCGTGAGTGTGCCCGACCCGGAGCCGCGCGAGGGAGACCTCGTCGTGGTGAAGGGACCGGGACAGACGAGCCGCAAGGAGCTGCGCCGGCTGGACGGGCCGCTGCCCGCCGGGCACCGCGCGTTCGGCTACGTCGACGCCCGCGGGGCGGACGGGCTGCACCGGCGCTACCGCGCGTTCCACTTCCTCGGGGTGGTCCACGCGACGGACGTCATCGTCAGCACCGGGTGGGAAGCAGGGCTGGGCACGTTGGCCGGGCACGAGCCCGTCTTCGAGATGAGCGAGCAGGAGCAGCAGCAGGTGAGAACGATCGGGCGCGAGCTGGGACTGGACTGGTTCTGCGTGGACTTCGTACGCCGCGCCGATGATGGCGCGGCGGTGTTCACGGACGTCAACGTCTATCCGACACCGGTCGTGGCCGAGTTCGTCGACGCGCAGCTGCGCGCCCGCGGACGGTGGCACTTCCTCGACACGCCCGCCCGCATGGGGCTGGACGAGCCGCAAGGGCGCTTCTGGCCACGCTTCGACGCCGCGGTCCTGAGCCTGCTCGAGGCCCCCGCCGCCGAGCCGACCGCGCTGGGGGCCTGACGTGCCGCTCGTCAGCGTCGTGATGCCGACCTACGACCGGGCGGGGCTGCTCCCGCGCGCGATCCACTCCGTCCTCGGGCAGACGATGCCGGACCTGGAGCTCCTCGTCGTCGACGACGGCTCGACCGACGACACGGCCGAGGTCCTCGCCGGGTGCGCGGACGGCCGGCTGCGCGTCCTGCCCCGTGAGCACCGGGGCGTGTCCGCCGCGCGCAACGCCGCACTCGCCGAGGCCCGCGGCGACCTCGTCGCCTATCTCGACACGGATAACGTCTGGTCCCCACAGTTCCTGGAGGTCATGACCGGCGAGCTGCGCGAGCAGGACATGCTGGCCTACTGCGGCCGCCACCTGTTCCTGCTCGACGGCCCGCTGCACGACGCCCGGGTCGTCGGGCGCAAGACGCACAGCCCGGCCTACAACCCCGCGTCTTTGCTGCGCCACAACAGCATCGACACCAACGTCATGCTGCACCGGCGCCGGCTGGTCGAGGAGGTCGGCGGCTACGACGAGACGCTGACGCGGCTGGTCGACTGGGACTTCGTCGTACGCGTCGTGCTGCGCCACCCGTTCGCGATCCGCCACGTGGACCAGGTGCTCTGCGACTACCACTACTACCGCCGCGACCAGCTCCCCACGATCACCAACGGCAACTTCGACGACGCGGCGCTCGACGGGCTGTTCGGGCTGGGAGAGCGGGACCCCGTGGACGCGAAGGTGCTGCGCAAGATCTCCGAGGCCCTCGAGCTGCAGCGGCTGCTCGGGGAGTAGCCGCCTCAGACCGCCGAGTCGACGGCCTGGGTGACGAGCTGGTCCACCCGGATGCGGAAGTCGTTGATCGCGTCGGCGAGGCGTGGGTCGTCGCCGGCGACCGACACCCGCAGGTGGTGGTCGAATCCGCCGTCGGGCACGCGCGTGAGCCGCGTCTCCAGCCCGGCTTCGACCGCCAGGCGTTGCAGCTCGAGCAGGTCCTCGTAGCTGTCGGCGGCGACGTCCACCCAGGCGCTGAAGCTGTACACGAGCTTCGGGTCCATCTCTGCCTGTCTCCCCGTGGTGTCTGCCTCGGGCGTACGACGACAGGCGCCGCCGTCCCGCCACGCGGGTCTGCAGGGTGGCTACCCGGGCCGGAGGCGTTGAACCGAGCCGCTGCCTTCGATTGTGCGCCGGCAGGAGATGTCACGCCGTCAGAAGGCCGCAACAAGTTGCCTGAAGCCCTATTCACTGAACTGCTGCTCTCGCCAGGCACGGAGGATGAGCGCCCGCCTCAGGGGCGACGACGTGCGGCATGGCCCTCGAGGAGCTCCTCGATCCCACGCAGGAAGGTCTCGCAGACGAGGTCGGGCTCGAACAGGCACCCGGCCGCCATGGCGCCGTCCCGCAGCATGACGAAGTGGCGGGCGGCGGGCTCGGCCGAGGCCTTCCGGACCCGTGCGAGCTGGCCTTCGACGATGTCGAGGAACCACTGGCGGTGGGCGAGGACGGCCTGGTGCACGGCAGAGCCGGGGTCGGGATATTCGGCCACGGCGTTGAGGAAGGCGCAGCCCCGGAACCCGGGAGACCGAATGCCCTGGGCGATCCCGGCTGCGATCGACCGGAGGGCGTCGACGGGCGTGGGCCCTGCGGTGACCGCCGTGTCCGCCTGGCTGCGCATGGCTTGGTCGACCGCGCCCAGGTAGGCGAGGACCAGGTCCTCCTTGCCGGGGAAGTGCCGGTAGAACGTGGCGCGGGTCACCTGCGCCTCGGCGACGATGCGGTCGACGCCGACGGAGTGGATGCCCTCGGCGTAGAAGACCCTCGTCGCCGTCGTGAGCAGCCGGTTCCGCGCTTCCGACGGCCGGCTCTCGGGCTCGCTGCGCGCCATGCTCGCCAGGCTACTAGGCAGAACGTTCGTTCTTGACAGTTCGGCCGAGCAGTGCGACGGTGAGCTCAGAGAGAGAACGTTCGTTCTCTTCCGTCCTGTGGCCGGTTCGGCCCATGGCGTGGCACGACCGATCGGACCTCCGATGAGCGCAACCGCCACCGCCCCGTCCGCTTCCCCGGGCGCAGCGTCCGCCCTCCGACGGCTCCATGCCGCGCGCAGCGTCTTCGCCGTCGCCTGGGCGCTCGCCCTGCTGAGCACGGCGTCGCGCCTCGGCCCGCTGGCGGTCGCCCTGCTCGTGCTCTACCCCCTGGTCGACGCGGCCGCTGCCGCGCTCGACGCGCGGAGGCCGAGCTCGGTCGGGGCGCTGGCCGGCCTGCGCCTCAACGTCGTGATCAGCCTGGCGGCCGCCGTCGCCGTCGCCGCCGCGTGCGCCTCCGGCATCCCCGCCGTCCTGCGGGTATGGGGAGCCTGGGCGGTCGTCGCGGGGCTCGTCCAGCTCGCCGTCGGCGTGACCCGGCGGCGCTTGGGCGGGCAGGCGGCGATGGTGGCCAGCGGTGCCCTCTCGACCGCCGCCGGTGCCTCGTTCGTGGTGCTGGCGTCCCGGGACGTCCCGACGCTGGCCAACGTGGCCGGCTACGCGTTCCTCGGCGGGGTGTTCTTCGGGGTCTCGGCCCTGCGCCTGCGGCACGCAGACCGCACCGACTGACCCGTCCTCGCCGCCGGTGCGGGCCGGCCCGCCGAACGGCAGAGGCCCCGGCCGCCGAAGCGGCCAGGGCCTCCCAGTTGGGGTGAGTGACGGGACTCGAACCCGCGACACCCGGGATCACAACCCGGTGCTCTACCAGCTGAGCTACACCCACCAACGTCGCGCCGGTCGCCCGCCGCGGCAGCGATGAGTGTAGCGGGCGCCCGGAGCGCAGCTCAGCCCAGTTCCTCCGGAGCGCCCTGCGGCGCGGCCACCTCGCCCGCAGCAGCAGGCAGGCCCGGCTCCGGGGCCGGGAGGACGTGGCGAGCCGCGATCGCACGGGACGTGTCGGTGTCCGGTCCGGGCTGCGGGACGAAGACCGCCTCCCGGTAGTAGGCCAGCTCGGCGATGCTCTCGCGGATGTCCGCCAGCGCGCGATGGCCGCCGGATTTCTTCGGGGAGTTGTAGTAGGCGCGCGGGTACCACCGCCGCGCGAGCTCCTTGATGCTCGAGACGTCGACGATGCGGTAGTGCAGGTGGTCGTCGAGCGTCGGCATGTCGCGGGCGAGGAAGCCGCGGTCGGTGCTGACCGAGTTGCCGGCGAGCGGCGCCTTGCGCGAGTCCGGCACGTGCTTGCGGACGTACTCCAGGACCTGGCGCTCGGCCTCCTCCAGCGTCACGCCCTGCTCGAGGCTGGCCAGCAGCCCGGACGCGGTGTGCATCTCGCGCACGACGTCCGGCATGTTCGCCAGTGCCTCGGCGGGCGGCTTGATCACCACGTCCACGCCGTCGCCGAGGATGTTGAGCTCACTGTCGGTCACGAGCGCGGCGATCTCGACGAGCGCGTCGGCGCGCAGGTCGAGACCGGTCATCTCGCAGTCGATCCACACCAGCCGGTCCACCATGGGCGACACCCTAGGAGCCCCGGACGCATCGTGCGCGCGCCGGGACGCTTCGTGGTGGTCCGGCTGTGTCGGACGGCACGGTTCCCGGCATCGCGCGCACGTTCCCGGGCAGGCAGACTTGACGCCAGCATGCGCGCCCTCGACCGTCAGCCTCCCTCGTCGCGGCCCGCCCGCCGGGCCCTGCCCGCACCGGTGGCCACCGCCGGTGCCCTCCTGCTCGCGCTCCTCGGCGTGCTGGCCCCCGCGCTGCTCCTGACCGCGTCGCCCGCAGCGGCCCACACGGCGCTGGTCTCCTCGTTCCCCAGCGAGGGCGAGGCGCTGGAGAGCGGGCCGCCGCAGGTGGAGCTCGACTTCGACGAGGACGTGTCCTCGGTGGGCCTCGCGCTCGTCCTGAGCGGCCCGGACGGGCAGGGCGTCGAGCTCGGGCAGGCCGCGGCCGACGGTGCCACGGTGACGGCGCCGCTCGCCGCCGCCGTCGCGGCCGGCGCCTACACGCTGGATTGGCGGGTCGTCTCGGCCGACGGGCACCCCGTGTCCGGGCGAGTCACGTTCTCGGTCGCGCACGGCAAGCCCGCTCCGGCCGGAGTCGTCGTGGCGTCGGCGGCCAGCGGCGACGACGACGCCAGCTGGCTGTCCCGCCACGGCGGCCAGCTCACCCTCGTCTGGGTCGTGGTCGCCGTCGTGGCGGCATACCTCGTCGTCGACGCGCTCCGCCGCCGACGCGACCGTGCCGCCCGCGACGGCCGGTGAGCGGCCGATGAGCTCGACCTCGACGACCGCCCCTGTCGCGCCGGCGCCCGAGCGGGCGGACCCGCGGCGTACCCGCCGGCCCTGGGGCCCGCCCGCGGCGGCGGTGGCCTACCTCGTCCTGCTCGTGACGCTGGTGGTGGGTGGGGGACGGCCGGAGAAGCCTGCCGCCGGGCTGCCCGACGCCGGCCCCGTCACGGGGTGGGGCCTGCCGCTGGCCCGGCTGCTCGCCGACGGCGCCGCCGTCGCTACCGTCGGGCTGCTGCTCGCGGGCGCGGTGCTGCTCGCCAACCGCGAGGGCCAGCTGCGCGGCAGCGCCTTCCTCGGCGT
The DNA here is from genome assembly GCF_011250635.1 of Motilibacter deserti. GTDB lineage: Bacteria > Actinomycetota > Actinomycetes > Motilibacterales > Motilibacteraceae > Motilibacter_A > Motilibacter_A deserti. The sequence goes on along the minus strand of NZ_JAANNP010000001.1, from coordinate 710,408 downwards.
ACGCCTGGCCGGCACCGCGGCGGCAGCGTGGGCGTCCGCCGCGCTCGTGCAGACCCTCCTCACTCTCTCCGACGTCTTCGGCCAGCCGCCCCTCGAGGCGCTGTCGGGCTCGGCGCTGCACGAGTTCCTGACCGTCCTGCCGCAGGGCCGCGCGCTCGTCGTGCAGGTCGCGCTCGCGTGCCTGGTCGCCGTCCTGGCGCGATTCACCACGTCCGTACGCGGCGCGCTGCTCGTGCTCGCGCTGGCCGTGGGCGCGGTGACCCCGCCGCTGCTGACCGGGCATGCGGCCGGCGCCGGCAACCACATGCTCGCGGTGTCGAGCCTCGTCGTCCACGTCGTCGCCGCCGTCCTCTGGGCCGGCGGGCTGGCGGCCCTGCTGTGGGTCTGGCGGCGCACCACGACGGGGGCGCCCCTCGTCCTCGCCGTCCCGCGCTACAGCCGCATCGCGATCTGGGCCGCCGTCGCGGTCGGGGCCAGCGGCGTCGTGAGCGCGTGGCTCCGCCTCGGCAGTGTCGAGGCGGTGCTGTCCTCGCAGTACGGCGGGCTGGTCCTGTGGAAGGCCGCCGGCTTCGCGCTGCTGGTCGCGTTCGGCGCGCGGATGCGCCTCGCGGTGCTGCCCCGGCTGGCCGATTCCCGGGACGCCTTCGCCCGGCTCGCCGCGGTCGAGGTGCTCGTGATGGCGGGCCTGGTCGGCCTGGCCGTCGCCCTCGCGCGGACGCCCACGCCGATCCCGACCGACACGGCGCCGGCCACGGCGTCGCTGCTGCGCTCGATCCTCGGCTTCGACCCTCCGCCCGCGCCCACCCCGCTGCGCTACCTGACCGAGTACCAGGTCGACGGCTTCTTCCTCACCTTCGTGATCCTCGCCGGCGCGCTCTACGCCGTGGGCGTGCGGACGATGCACCGGCGCGGCGACGGCTGGCCGGTCGGCCGCACGGTGTCCTGGTACGCGGGGCTGGCCGTGGTGCTCTACTGCACCTGCGGGGGCCTGGCGGCCTACTCCCACCTGCTCTTCAGCGCGCACATGATGTCGCACATGGTGCTGTCGATGGTGGCGCCGATCTTCCTCGTGCTCGGCGCCCCGGTGACCCTGGCCCTGCGTACTCTGCCGAACGGGCGGACGCCGGAGGAGCGCGGCCCGCGGCAGGCGCTGCTCGCGGCACTGCACTCGCGGCCGGTCTCGTTCTTCACGCACCCGCTGGTGGCCGGCGGCATCTTCGTCGGCAGCCTCTTCGCCCTCTACTTCACGCCGCTGTTCGGCTACCTCATGGGCAACCACGCGCTGGGCCACACGCTGATGGCGGCGCACTTCCTCGCGGCCGGCTCGCTCTTCTTCTACGTCCTGGTGGGCATCGACCCCTCGCCGCGCAAGCTCCCCTACCTCGCCCGCATCGGCGTGCTCTTCGCCGCGATGCCGTTCCACGCGTTCTTCTCGATCGCCGTGATGTCCACGACGTCGCTGCTCGCGGCCGACTACTACGAGGAGCTCGGCGACCCCTACGGCCGCGGCCTGCTCGACGACCAGCACCTCGGCGGCGGGCTGGGGTGGGGACTCGGCGAGGTGCCGATCGCGATCGTGCTCATCGCGGTCTTCGTCGCGTGGACGCGGGCGGACGAGCGCGAGGCCCGGCGCACCGACCGGGCGGCCGACCGGGCCAGCGCGCGCGGCGAGGAGGACGAGCTGGCGGCCTACAACGCGTGGCTGCGGCAGATGAACGAGCGCGGCAAGCGCTGAGGCGTCAGCTTCTCTCGCGTGCGGCCGCGAACACCGCGTCGATCGCGTCCGCGATGCGGATCGACTCCTCGATCTCGACGATCGTGTCCGCCTCGCCGCGGATGCGGGCCGACACGGCCTCGAACATCAGCTGGTACGGGTCCACCGGCGCGAAGAGCTCCACCCGGTCGTCGACGTGCAGCTCGGCGGCCTCGAAGCGGGAGACGAACGCGTTCTCCCGGATCTCGAGTCGCCCTTCGGTCCCCTCGACGACGACCGACTGGACGTCTGCCCCGGACATGCCGAACCTCACCTCGGCTGCCGTGCCGCCGAGCGTGAGGCCGGCCCGGCCGGCCAGGTCGACGCCGCTGGCGTGCAGCTCCAGCTCGCCCTCGGCCCGGCGCAGGGAAGCGGCCCCCGCCCCCCAGAGCGCGGCCGACACGGCGTAGCAGCCGACGTCGTAGAGGGCGCCACCGCCGCGGGCGGGGTCGTAGCGGTAGTTGACGAGGTCCTCGGTCACCCCGCCGGTGAAGGTCGACGTCACGGACCTGATCTCGCCGAGCAGGCCGGCCCGGACCAGTGCCTCGGCGCGGCGGGTGCGCGGGTGCCAGCGGTACCAGAACGCCTCCACCACGAGCTTGCCGGCGGCCTCACCCGCGGCGGCCATGCGGCGTACCTCCTCGCCGGTGAGGCCCAGCGGCTTCTCGCAGAGCACGTGCTTGCCGGCCTCGAGCGCGCGCAGCGTCCACGGCAGGTGCGCGTCGTTGTTGAGCGCGATGTAGACCGCGTCGACGTGGGGGTCCTGCAGGACGAGCTCGTAGTCGTCGTACGCCGACCCGGCCGGGCCGAGGCGAAGCGCCCTTCCGGCGTCCCGGGCGGCGGCCGACTCCAGGCGCGCGCCGCGGGCCGCGTGCACACAGGGGGCGATGTTGCGGGCCATCGCGCCCGCGCCGAGGAAGCCCCACCGAACGTCGCCTGCCACGCCTGCTCCTCGCGGTCCTGCGGGCCGAGCGCGCCGCGCCGTCATTCTGGCGCACCCGGCGCCGGCGCCCGCCGCGGGAAGGGGCGCGGACGCCGACGGCGGCCCTGCCGGAGCAGGGCCGCCGTCGGACGGGCACGGTGAGCCGGGGCTACTTGTCGGCCCAGTACGCGGCCGCGCTCACCATCGGCCACTCCCGCTCGGGGTCAGCGCGGTAGAGCGGGTTCATCGCGAACACCGTCATGCGGGCGGTGCCGGTCGTGTTGGTCCCGTGGGCGACGAGCGCGCTGCCCGGCGCCGACGCCGACTGCTCGTCCAGTCGCCACAGGCCGGCGGCGAAGAAGCCGGACTGCGGCAGCCGCGCGTCGACCGTGAACGTCGACGGCACGGCGGTCAGCCAGGTCGGCGGGTCCATGATCGCGGTGTCGCGCGCCGGGTACGCACCGGTGATGACGCTCGAGGTGCCGCCGGTGTTGTCCCACCAGACGATGCCCGAGCGCCCGCCGCCCGTCCGCGCCGCCGCGGTCAGGCCGGTGACCTGGCCGCCGTTGGTGAGGAACCCGGCGCCGGTCGTACCCGCTCCGATGTAACCGCCGCCCGCGGCGAAGAACGCGGCGAGACGAGCGCGGGCCGTCGCGTTGGCCGCCGTGTTGGCCGGGTAGCCGGTGCCCGCGTTGAAGATCACGTCGTAGCTGTCCAGCGGGTTGGTGGCGCCGTTCAGCATGGCCGTGGAGACCGGGTTGGCGGGGAAGCCGAGGTCGCGCAGCGACCACACGCTCTGGTCGAGGCTGCCGGCGAGGACGGCGATCCGGGGGACCCGGTCGATGGCCTCCAGGGCCGGAACGCCGGCCGCCTTCACCGGCTGGAACTCCAGGCCCGTCCGCTTCGCGAGCGCGTCGAGGGCGCGACGGGCCTGTCGGCCGGCGGGGAGGACGACGGAGCCCGCGGCCAGCGTGCCCGTCGTCGCCTGCACCGGGCCGAGCGCGAGCTTCGGCTGCAGGCCGCCGTCGGCGACGAGGCCGTTGAGGAAGCGGACGGCGGTGGGGGAGTCGATCTCCAGCGCGTAGTAGTCGGCGCTGCCGCCCTGGACGCCGCCGCCGAGCAGGCTCGGCCCGCGGACCTTGTTGACCTTGGCCGGCAGGGCGGCACCCCGCGCGACGGGGACGACGTCGGCGCCCCACAGGTAGCCGTGGCTCCAGGCCGCCGGCGGTGCGTAGAGCTGGTTGATGCGGTCGGAGATGTCGACGCCGACCGACAGCGCCGTGTCCGCGAGCCCGCGGCGCGGCTGGGCCATCGGCACGAGGTACGAGCCGGGGGCGTACGTCGTCCCGCCGTAGGTGTACGGCTGGGTCGTCTTCTGCACCTCGATGTCGTTGTAGAGCAGCCATTCCACGAGCCGGTTGGCCTCGGCCTCGCTGCGCTGGCCGGTGCCCATCGGGATGACGTAGCCCTCGCCGTACTCGTTCATCCAGTTGTTGTCGACGTCGTACGGCGCCGGGCAGCAGGCCGGGCGCGGGGCGTTGACGTCGTTGCGCTTCAGGATCTCCAGCTGGTCGTGAAGCATCGCGCTGCGGTTGTCCGCGACGAAGTCCATCGTGGACTCGACGACGACGACCTGCTGGTCCTTGGCGCCCACGCGGCCGCCGCAGATGTCGAAGGGCGTCCAGCACATCTCGACGGTGGAGGCGTCGAGGCCGATCTGCTGGGCGTACATCCCGGTGTAGAACGGCCCCCAGTCGTCCCAGCCCTCCGCCTCGGCGGGGCCGGGCGGCCGCCCGTTGTCGCACAGGCCCGACGGCGCGGTGGGGAAGTCCCCGTCGGAGCACCACTCCGTCACCGGGATGGTGGTCTCGAAGCCGGCGGCGTCCATCGCGGCGACGTTGGCGGCCACGCGCGGCTGGTTCCACTTGATCCAGAGGTCGTACTCGACGCTCGGGTTGTGCGGCTTGGTGGTGCCCTCGATGAGGGTGGGGGCGACGTAGCCGTGCAGGTCGAGCAGCTCGGGGGCGAGCCACTCCTTCTGCAGGTTGATCGACGCGATCGTCTCGGTCTGGGTCTGGGAGAGGTAGTCGCGGTTGAGGTCGAAGCCGTTGCCGTTCAGGCGCTGGCCGGAGACGCGGCCGTCCGGGTTCTGGATCGGGTTGAACACCAGCACGAGGTGGTCGAGCGCGTAGTCGACCTCGGGGTCCACGCCGTACGGCGTCGTCGCGTACTTCTCGATGAGCTCCATGGCGGCGTCGACGCCCTCGAACTCGTTGCCGTGGATGCCGCCCTGCACCACCATGGGCGTCTTGATCCGGGAGCCGGCCGCGTCGACCAGGCTCTGCGCCTTCGCCGGGTCCTCCAGCATCTCCTTGCGGACCTTCGTCCAGGCCCGGTAGTCGTCGCGCTGCTGCTTCGTCTCGAGCGCGTTGATCACCACGCCGTACATGGGGCGGCCGAGCGCTGACTCGCCGATGACCTCGAGGCTCATCCGGCCGTTGCTCTCACCCTGGATGCGCTCGAGCGTGCACCCGACGGCGTAGTAGGGGATGTGCGGGAAGCTGCCTGCCGGGTCGCCGGCGTTGGCGCCGGTGGGGAGCGCGGCGGCCGCGTCGGCGGACGGCGTGCCGCACCACGGCGGCGCGATGGCGGCGTCGGCCGGCTGCGAGACCGGCACGAGCAGCCCGGCGAGCAGGGCGCCCGCCAGCATCGGGAGTCGAACGGAACGGGCTCTCACGTGCCCGACCTCCTGAGGTGTCGCACTGGGGCCGCGCGGATGCACCGGCCCGGGACGAGCAGCGACGGTGCACGGACCAGCCGGGCCGGGACGGGCCGCACCGGCGGTGCCGTCCCGCGTCGTGCCCGAATTCCTAGTGGCGCTTCTCGCCCCATGTCAAGAGAAAGCCGGAACCACGCGGAGAACCGGGACAGGAAGTAAAAATCGCGTAAAGCGCTTCGCTCGATCTGGCTTGCTACGGGTACGGCGAGGCCGCCCGCCACCGCCGCCGACGGCGGAGAGGGAGGAGACGGAGCGCGCCCGGCAGGGGTCGAACCTGCGACCGTCGGATTAGAAGTCCGCTGCTCTATCCGCTGAGCTACGGGCGCCTGGGCGTCAGGGTAGGCCGGGGCCTCTCTCGAAGCCGACCTGCGGCGCGACCTCCCCCTGCATCGAGCCGGCCGAGCCTGCCGAGCCCGCCGGCGCCCCCGGCACCTCGCCGAGCGACGCCGCCGCGGGGTCGAGCACCCGCGACAGGAAGGTGCGCGTCCGGGCGTGCTGCGGGTTGCCGATGACCTGGTCCGGGTGCCCGTCCTCGACGACGACGCCGCCGTCCATGAAGACGACGCGGGACGCCACCTCCCGGGCGAAGCTCATCTCGTGGGTCACGACGAGCATGGTCATGCCCTCCGCCGCGAGCCCCCGCATGACGGCGAGCACGTCGCCCACGAGCTCGGGGTCGAGTGCGGAGGTGGGCTCGTCGAAGAGCATGAGGTCGGGGTCCATCGAGAGCGAGCGCGCGATCGCGACCCGCTGCTGCTGCCCGCCGGACAGCTTCGCCGGGTACGCGTCGCCGCGGTCGGCGAGCCCGACCCGCTCGAGGTTGCGCCGTGCGATGCGCTCGGCCTCGTCCTTCTTGCGCCCCAGCACCCGGCGCTGGGCGATTGTGAGGTTGTCCATCACGGTCAGGTGCGGGAACAGGTTGAACTGCTGGAAGACCATGCCGATCCGGCGCCGCACGGCGTCGATGTCGACGTCGGGGTCCGTGACCTCGATGCCCTCGACGTGGACGGTGCCGGACGTCGGCTGCTCGAGCAGGTTGACGCAGCGCAGCAAGGTGGACTTGCCCGAGCCGGACGGCCCGATCACGCACACCACCTCGCCGGCCTGGACCTCGAGGTCGATGCCCTTGAGGACCTGGTTCTCCCCGAAGGACTTGTGCACGTCGCAGATGGCGATCACGGGCGGGCGGCCGCCGGTCGCGGTCGCCTTGGCCATGGACGTCGCGGTCATCGTGCCTTCGCCTGCCTTGCCTCGAGCCGACGTGCCAGGTAGCTCAGCGGGACGGTCAGGACCAGGTAGCAGAGCCCGGCGACCAGCAGCGGGGTGCTGTTGAAGTTGGCCTGGGTGATCTCGCGGCCGTACTTCGTGAGGTCCTGCTGCTCCAGCGTCATGCCGAGCACGTAGACCAGCGAGGAATCCTTCAGCAGCAGGACGAGCTCGTTGGTCAGCGGGGGGATGATGATGCGGAACGCCTGCGGGATGACGATCGAGACCATCGCGCGCGTGGAGGACATGCCGAGCGAGCGGGCCGCCTCGGTCTGCCCCTTCGGCACCGCCTGCAGGCCCGCCCGCACGGTCTCGGCCATGTAGGCGCCGGACACCAGCCCGAGGGCGAGCGTGACCTGCCCGGTCAGCCCGCCCGGGATCTGCCAGCCGGGGAAGGCGAAGGGGACGCCGTACCCGATGAAGATGAAGATGATCAGCGCTGGCAGCCCGCGGAAGACCTCGATGTAGAGGCCGGCCAGCGCCCGGTACGCCCGGATCTGCGAGAGCCGCATCAGCGCCAGCACGAGCCCGAGCAGCAGGCCGAGCAGGAAGCCGAAGACGGTGTACTTGACCGTGTTGACCATGGCCGTCGTGATGACGTCCGGGAACATCTCCCGGGCCAGGTCGGTGTTGCCGAAGTTCTCCTTCAGCGTCCCCCAGTCGGCGAGGAACGCGAAGGCGAGCACCAGCACGACCAGCAGGGCGTACTGGAGGCCGAGCGACACCCGGCGCCGTTGCTTGCGCGTCAAACGGCGCGCGGGCGCGCTCGTCGTGGACATCGGTGGTACTAGCTCCTGTCAGCTGGCCGGCGTGGCCGCCGCGCTCGGCACCTCGCCGATCCACTTGGTGTAGATCTCGTCGTACGTGCCGTCCGAGCGGGCGCCCTCGAGCACGGAGTTGACGACCTCGAGCAGGGCGCTGTTGCCCTTCTTGACGCCGAAGCCGTACTGCTCGCCGGTCTCGATCGTCGCGGAGATCTCGAAGTCGGCGTTGGCCGCGTCCTTGAGCCACTCGCTGACGACGGGCAGGTCCTGGATCGCGACGTCGGCCTGGCCGGCCTTGAGCGCGTTGAACTGCAGGTCAGGGGTGCCGACGGAGACCGGGTCGAGGCCGGCGTCGCGGGCGTACTTCTCGCCCGTCGTCGCCTCCTGCGAGGTGAGCTTCTTGCCCTTGGCCGCCTCGAGCGAGGTGATCCCGCTGCCCTTCTTGGACACGAGCGCCTGGTTCGCGTCGAAGTAGGGGGCGCTGAAGTCGATGCTCTGCTGCCGCTCGGGGGTGATGGTCATGCCGGCGGCGGCGATGTCGCACTGGCCGGCGTTGAGCGCCGCGCCGGACTGGATGCCGTCGAAGCCGGTGTCCTTGACGTCCGTCGTGACGCCGAGCTGGGCCGAGACCAGGTCCATGATGTCGATGTCGAAGCCCTGGACCTTGCCGTCCTGGTTCGCCTCGAACGGGGCGTAGGGCAGCGAGGTGCAGACGGTGAGCTTCCCGTCGCTGATCAGCTCGACGTCAGGGGTCGTCGGGGCGTTGCTGACGGCGCCGGTGGGAGCCGGCGCGGCCGGGGTGTCGCCGCCGTCCTCGTCGTCGCTGCCGCAGGCGGCGAGGAAGAGCCCCGCGGCGGCGAGCAGGGCGCCGGCAGTCGTCGTGCGCCGTGTCGTGCGCCGAGTGCGAATCATCGTCCGTGTCCTCCAGAAGTTTGCGGCGCGGCGAGGTTATCGGCCCGCCGGGCAGGAGGCAGATGGAACACGGCCGCTGCGGCGAGACAGTTTCGCCATTGTTACGAGATGGGGTCGCTACGGTGCGGCGGGGCTCCGTCACGCTGGAGGAGGGCGTGCTTTGACGGGCTCGCTCCCGCGTGATGGAGTAGCGGGCGAGGGTGGTGGAGGAAGCCGGTGCGAGTCCGGTGCGGTCCCGCCACTGTGACCGGAGAGCGAACCTCCACGCAAGGCCTCGTGACGGCGCTCGTGCGCCCGTCGCGTGGCCGGGCGCACCAGCCACTGCCGGCGACGGCGGGAAGGCCGGGGGCGAGCGGTGATCCGGGAGCCAGGAGACTCCGACCCTCGGTACGGACCGGCCGATCGAGGCGTGGACACCTCGGGGCGAGGAGGCTCTGCGTGCTCGCACGCGCACGACCCGGGGTGAGCGCTGCCCTCGTGCTGCCCGCAGGGCTGCTGCTCGGCACCGTCGTGGACCGCGTCCTCGCCGACCCCCGCCGCGGCCATCCGGTGGCCCTCTTCGGCAGCGCCGCCGGAGCGCTGGAGCGCCGCGCCTGGGCCCCTTCGCGAGCGCGCGGCGCCGCCTACGCCCTGGCCTGCGTCGGGAGCACCTACGCCGGCGCCCGCGCTCTCGACCGGGTGCTGGGCCGGATGCCCGCCTCGGCCCCGCTGCGGCTCGCGCTGACGGCCGCCGCGACGTGGGCGGTGCTCGGTGGCACCACGCTGCGTCGCGAGGCGGCGGCGATGAGCGACGCCCTCCGCGCGGGAGACCTGGCCGCGGCCCGCGCGCGGCTGCCGCACCTCTGCGGCCGCGACCCGTCCGTGCTCGACGCCGACGGGCTGGCCCGGGCCACCGTGGAGTCGGTGGCGGAGAACACCTCCGACGCGGTCGTCGCGCCGCTGGTCTGGGGCGCCGTCGCGGGCGTCCCCGGGCTGCTCGCCTACCGCGCGGCCAACACCCTCGACGCCATGGTTGGGCACCGGACGCTCCGGCACGAGCGCTTCGGCTGGGCGAGCGCCCGGCTCGACGACGTCGCCAACCTCGCCCCCGCGCGGCTGACGGGCCTGCTCGCGGTCTGCGCCGCCCCCGTGGTCGGCGGCTCCCCGCGCGCGGCCTGGCGCGCGCTGCGCCGCGACGGCGCGGCCCATCCCAGCCCCAACGCAGGCCGGTGCGAGGCCGCCTTCGCCGGCGCCCTCGGGGTGCGCCTCGGCGGCCGCAACGTCTACGCCGGCCGGGTCGAGGACCGCCCCGAGCTGGGCGACGGGCGCGCCCCGGAAGTCACCGACGTGGCGCGTGCTGCCCGGCTCTCGCTGGCCGTGGAGCGGTCCGCGCTCGCCGTCGCCCTCCTCCTCGCCGCCGCCCGGCCCTACGCCCGCCTCCGGGCCCGCGCGTGACCGCCGCCGGCCTGCTCGTCGCGGGCACCACGTCCGACGCCGGCAAGAGCGTCCTCACCGCGGGCATCTGCCGCTGGCTGGCCCGCCGCGGCGTGAAGGTCGCCCCCTTCAAGGCACAGAACATGTCCCTCAACTCCTGGGTCACGGCCGACGGCGCCGAGATCGGCCGCGCCCAGGCCGTGCAGGCGGCCGCCGCCCGGGCCGAGGCCGAGGCCGCCATGAACCCCGTGCTGCTCAAGCCCGGCAGCGACCGGCACAGCCAGGTCGTCCTGCTGGGGCACCCGGTCGCCGAGGTCGACGCCATGAGCTACCGCGACCTCAAGCCGCGGCTGCTGACGACCGCCCTGGAGGCGCTCGACGGGCTGCGGCAACGCTTCGACGTCGTGATCTGCGAGGGCGCCGGGAGCCCGGCCGAGATCAACCTGCGCGACCGCGACATCGCCAACATGGGCCTGGCACGGGCGGCCGGCCTGCCCGTCGTCGTGGTGGGCGACATCGACCGGGGCGGGGTCTTCGCGGCCATGCACGGGACGCTTGCCCTGCTGTCAGCGCAGGACCAGGCCCTCGTCGCCGGGTTCGTGGTCAACAAGTTCCGCGGCGACCCGGCGCTGCTCGCGCCCGGGCTGGAGATGCTGACCGGGCTGACCGGCCGCCCGGTGCTCGGCGTCCTTCCCTGGGTAGGCGGCCTGCGCCTGGATCTCGAGGACTCCCTCGGCATGGACCTGGCGCCGGACTCGGTCGGCGGGCCAGTCGGGGAGGAGACGCTCCGGGTCGCGGTCGTGCGGCTGCCGAGGGTGAGCAACGCCACGGACGTCGACGCGCTCGCGCTCGAGCCGGGCGTCGAGGTGTCGTTCACCGACCGGGCCGAGGACGTGCTCGCCGCCGACCTCGCGGTGCTGCCGGGCTCGCGGGCCACGGTCAACGACTTGCAGTGGCTGCGTACGCGCGGGCTGGACGCCGCGCTGTCGGCCCGCGCCGCGCAGGGGCGCCCCGTCCTCGGCATCTGCGGCGGCTACCAGATGCTGGGGACGCGCATCGACGACGACGTCGAGAGCGGCGCCGGCACGGTGGACGGGCTCGGCCTGCTGCCGCTGACGACCCGTTTCGCGCCGCACAAGACGCTCGGCCGGCCGTCCGGCACGGCGATCTCCGGCGGCGAGCGCGTCACGGCGTACGAGATCCACCACGGCCTCGTCACGCCCACGTCGGGCGACGCTCTCTTCGCCACCGACGACGGCGGCACCGAGGGGTGCCGGGTGGGGGCGGTCTGGGGGACGACCTGGCACGGCGTGCTGGAGAACGACGCCTTCCGCCGGTCCTTCCTGGCGGCCGTCGCCCGTGACGCGGGCCGCCGCTTCGTCCCTGCGCCCGGCACGTCGTTCGCCGCCGCCCGCGAGGCGCGCCTCGACGTCCTCGGCGACCTGGTCGAGGAGCATCTCGACACCGCCGCCGTGCTCCGCCTCCTCGAGCAGGGCCCGCCGCCCGGCCTGCCCTTCGTCCCGCCCGGAGCCCCCGAAGTGAACGTCGCAGAGGTGCACGCGTGATCAACCCCGTCCTGCTGTCCACCGCCGACACCGAGCTGCTCGCGGCACGGTCGTCCGCCGCCGGCTGGCGCACGGCCAACCCGGCCCGGCTCGAGGCGGCCGACGTCCCGGCGCTGCTCGCGGGCGCGGACGTCGCCGTCGTCCGGCTGCTCGGCGGCCGTCGGGCCTGGGAGGCGGGGCTCGACGCGGTGCTCGCAGCCGGCCTGCCGACGGTCGTGCTCGGAGGCGAGGCGGCTCCCGACGCGGAGCTGCAGGCCCTGTCCACGGTGCCGGCCGGAGTGGTGACCGAGGCGCTGGCCTATCTGCGCGAGGGCGGCGTGGACAACCTGCGCGAGCTGGCACGGTTCCTGTCGGACACCGTGCTGCTGACCGGCGAGGGGTTCGAGCCGCCGGCGGCGATGCCGCAGTCCGGTGTGCTCGGGTCGCGGGCCGCCCTCGAGGGCCGGCCGACGGTGGGCGTCGTGTTCTACCGGGCGCACGCGCTCTCGGGCAACACCGAGTTCGTCGAGACGCTCTGCGACGCGATCGAGGCGCAGGGCGCCAACGCGCTGCCGCTGTTCTGCGCATCGCTGCGGGCCGTCGACGAGGAGCTGATGGCGCTGCTGCGCCGGTGCGACGCCGTCGTGACGACGGTGCTCGCGGCCGGTGGCACGCGCGCCGCGGATGCCTCCGCCGGCGGGGACGAGGAGGCGTGGGACGTCGGCGCGCTGGCCGAGCTCGACGTGCCCGTCGTGCAGGGGCTGTGCCTGACGACTTCGCGCGCGCAGTGGGAGGCCTCCGACGCGGCGCTCTCGCCGATGGACGCCGCGATGCAGGTCGCGATCCCCGAGTTCGACGGCCGCCTCATCACGGTCCCGTTCTCCTTCAAGCAGACGCCCGACGACGACGGCCCCCCGGTCTACGTCGCCGACCTCGAGCGGGCTGGCCGGGTCGCCGGCATCGCCGTACGCCACGCGCGGCTGCGCTCCATCCCGGCGGCCGAGAAGCGGCTGGCGGTCGTGCTCTCGTCCTACCCGACCAAGCACGCGCGCGTCGGCAACGCCGTGGGCCTCGACACCCCGGCCTCGGCGGTGCACCTGCTGACCGCGCTGCGCGACGCGGGCTACGCCGTCGGCGAGTTCCCGGAGGACGGCGACGCCCTCATCCACGCGCTCATCGCCGCCGGCGGGCACGACGTCGAGTGGCTGACCGAGGAGCAGCTCGCGGCCGCGCCGGCGCGCGTGCCGTTGGCGACGTACGAATCGTGGTTCGGCTCTCTGGCGAAGCCGCTGCAGGACGCCGTGGTGGAGCAGTGGGGCGAGGCGCCCGGCTCGCTCTACGTCGACGGCAACGACATCGTGCTTGCGTCGCTGCAGTTCGGCAACGTCGTGCTGATGATCCAGCCGCCGCGCGGGTTCGGGGAGAACCCGGTCGCGATCTACCACGACCCCGCGCTGCCGCCCTCGCACCACTACCTCGCCGCCTACCGCTGGCTGGAGTCCGCGACCGCCGCCGGCGGGTTCGGTGCGGACGCCGTGATCCACCTCGGCAAGCACGGCACGCTGGAGTGGCTGCCGGGCAAGGGGCTCGGGCTCTCGGCCGAGGACGCCCCCGACGCCGCGTTGGGTGACCTGCCGTTCATCTATCCGTTCATCGTCAACGACCCGGGCGAGGGCACGCAGGCCAAGCGCCGCGGGCACGCGACGGTCGTGGACCACCTCGTGCCGCCGATGGCGCGAGCCGAGGCCTACGGCGAGATGGCCAAGCTCGAGCAGCTGCTCGACGAGTACGCGACCGTGCAGGCCCTCGACCCGGCCAAGGTCCCCGTGCTGCGCGCGCAGATCTGGGAGCTGGTCCAGTCGGCGCAGCTCCACCACGACCTGCACGTCGAGGCGCAGCCGGGCGAGGACGACTTCGACGACTTCGTGCTGCACATCGACGGCTACCTCTGCGAGGTCAAGGACGTCCTGATCCGCGACGGGCTGCACGTCCTCGGCCAGGCGCCGCAGGACGAGGCGCTCGACAACCTCGCGGTGTCCGTGCTGCGCGCGGCGCAGGTCTGGGGTGGCCGCACCGGCGCCCTTCCCGGGATCCGGTCCGCACTTGCAGCGTTCTTCGGCCTGGACGAGAAGGCGCTGCTCGCCGACCCCGGCGCAGTCGTCGACGTCCCGGCCGCCCTGCTCGAGGCGCGGCGCGTCCGCGCCTCCGCGGTCGTGGACGCGCTCGACGCGCTGGCGCTCCGGCTGGTGCAGGCGCTGCGCGGGTCCACGCCCGCCGACGCCGTCACGGCCGTGGTCGGTACGCCCGACCCGGCGCTGGTGGACGTGCTCCGCTTCGCCGAAGCCGAGCTCCTGCCTCGCCTTGCGCGCACGACCGACGAGCTGGACAACGTGCTCCGTGCGCTGGACGGGCGCTTCGTGGAGCCGGGCCCCTCGGGGTCCCCGACCCGCGGGCTGGTCAACGTGCTGCCGACCGGCCGCAACTTCTACTCCGTCGACCCCAAGGCGATCCCGTCGCGCAACGCATGGGACGTGGGCGTCGCGCTCGCGGACTCGCTGCTCGCCCGGCACAAGGCCGACACCGGGGAGTGGCCGCGCTCGGTCGGCCTCACGGTCTGGGGCACCAGCGCGATGCGGACGCAGGGCGACGACATCGCCGAGGTGCTCGCGCTGCTGGGCTGCCGGCCGACGTGGGACGAGGCCTCGCGCCGGGTGACCGGCTTCGAGGTCGTGCCGCTCGAGGAGCTCGGCCGCCCGCGGGTGGACGTGACCGTCCGCATCTCCGGGTTCTTCCGCGACGCCTTCCCCCACGTCGTCGCCCTGATCGACGACGCGGTCCGCACCGTCGCCGACCTCGACGAAAAGCCCGAAGCCAACTTCATCCGTGCGCACGTCGAGGAGGACCTCGCCGGGCACGGCGACCGCCGTCGCGCGACGTCGCGCATCTTCGGGTCCAAGCCGGGGGCGTACGGCGCCGGCCTGCTCCCGCTCATCGACGCGCGCAACTGGCGCACGGACGCCGACCTCGCCGAGGTCTACGCGGTGTGGGGCGGCTACGCCTACGGGCGCGGGCTCGACGGCCGCGAGGCGCGCGCGGACATGGAGCAGGCGTTCCGCCGCATCAGCGTCGCGGCGAAGAACCAGGACACCCGCGAGCACGACATCGTCGACTCCGACGACTACTTCCAGTACCACGGCGGGATGGTCGCCATGGTGCGGTCGCTCACCGGCGCCTCGCCCGCGGCCTACGTCGGCGACTCGGCCGTCCCGGACAGCGTGCGCACCCGCACCCTCCAGGAGGAGACGCACCGGGTCTTCCGTGCGCGGGTGGTGAACCCCAAGTGGGTCTCGGCGATGCAGCGCCACGGCTACAAGGGAGCGTTCGAGCTCGCGGCGACCGTCGACTACCTGTTCGGCTACGACGCGACCGCCGGCGTGGTCGAGGACTGGATGTACGAGCAGCTCGCCGCGTCCTACGTGTTCGACGAGACGAACCGTGCCTTCATGGAGAAGTCGAACCCCTGGGCGCTGCGCGGCATCACCGAGCGGCTCCTCGAGGCGGCCGACCGCCAGCTGTGGGCGGAGCCGGAGGCGGAGACGCTGCAGCGGCTGCGGGAGGCGTACCTGCAGCTGGAGGGCGAGCTCGAGGGCGGGGAGGAATAGGGGTCTTTCCGGGCGGAGCGTCTGCATCCCACTGCTTGTCGACCTCAGGGGAAGAAGCGGATTCTTCCGCTCGAATTCCTCCGGTTCCACCGATTCGGGTATTGCCTTTTCTTCGGAAGCTCCTAGCATCCGAAGGTCGAGGCTCTATCTGGAGGTCACATGCAGCAGAATGCGGACGCGTCGCCCGTGACGGGACAGCTCACCCGTCGGGACGCTCTCAAGCGCGGCGCGGTCGTCGGCGGCGCCCTTGTCTGGGCCGTCCCGGCGATGCAGTCGATGAGCGTGGGCACCGCCGACGCAGCCTCGGGCACCGTGCCGCCGCCCGGCCCGCAGCCCGCGGCGTGCATCCCCTCGCACGGCCTGCTGCTGGTGCGCACGGCGGGCGGCGTCCTCGTCGGCATCAAGGTCGACGAGGACGGGTCGATCGACGGCATCCCGGCCAAGAACGGCGACGCGGAGTTCCTCGGCGCCGCGCCCCGCGGCTACTCCGGGTGGGTCAAGCCGTCGGCCGCCGGCATCACGGTGTCCGGAGGGAAGGCCGCCGGTGGCACGGCGCTCTACCTCGTCGTCCCGACCGGCACGACGTTCGTCGGCGCCTGGACGGCGGACGGCAACCTGTCCGGCGGCCCGGGCAGCCCGGCCGGTCTGGACTACGCCGCGGTCACGCCCGTGAGCGGGCGGGTGACGTTCAGCAAGGCCTGCTGACCCTCAGCCGGCCGCTGGGACGAGCCGCTCGGTGAGGAGCCGGGCGGCCCGTCGCGGGTCGCCCAGCACGAGCGCCCACGTGCGCGCCCCGGTGAGCACGTCGCCGAGCACGCCGAGGGCGGCGGCCGGGTCCTGCACCGAGGTGAAGCCCCGGGGCAGCAGGGCCTGCAGCGCCTCGGTACGCCCGACCGACACGAGCTCCGGCGGGTCGTCCGAACGGCGCAGCAGCACGACGTCCGACACCGGGCCGACGGACGCCGCCGGCCGCGAGCCGAGGTCGGCGGCCCGCAGGAAGTGCTCGCCGACGGCCTCCACGCCGTCGGGGGCGGCCAGCGTCGCGCGCGACCAGTCCGAGAGCGCGAGCGGCCGGGGGTACGCCGCGGGAGGCCCCGCGCGCCACGGCAGGGCGAGCGCCTCGTCGCTGACGAGCTCCCAGCCCTCGAGGAGCAGGGCGGCCGTGAGCGTCGACTTGCCGACGCCCGACGCCCCGGGGACGGCGACCGTCGTCGCGCCGTGGCGCAGGACGGCCGCGTGGAAGGCGAGCAGGGGAGTGGCCGCGACGGCCGAGAGGTTCACGGCGGCACAGGCCTCACCGACCGCCGCGGGCAGGGAGGCGGCCTCGACGCGGTGCGCGGGCGAGGAGACCTGCCACGGGCCGTGCCCGGTGACGCGCACGACGACCGGCCGCCTCGCTTCGTCGTCCGGCGCCCTGTCGTCCGGCGCTTCGGCGTCCGACGGCTCGGCGCAGTCAGCCCAGAGCCCGCCCAGCAGCCCGTGCAGCGCCGCGTCCTCCACCAGGAGGCCCACCGGCACGTCGAGCACGCGCAGGGCGACCGGCGGCGGAGCCGGCCGTGCGCCCGGCAGCAGGCCAGCGGCGGCGAGGCCGTCCAGCAGCCGCTCCACGTCGCCGCGCAGCGTCGCCGCATCGGTGCCGTAGCCCGTCGCCAGCAGTGCGGCCAGCTCGTCCGGCGTGTGCTCGCCGTCGGCGAGGCGCCAGACGTCGCTCGCTGTCTCGTTCAGGAAGACGACTTCGTCCTTGAGTGGCGAGTAGGCGCTCACGAGGCCGTCCAGGTCGACGCTGACGACCCCGGGCAGCGGCGGCCCGACACGTGGCTCCGGCACCCGGACAGCCTAGTGCGTGACCACGCCGCAACGCTGCGTCGAGCGCGGCGTCACCCGGTCGGCAGGCAACCGAGGGGCCGAACGGGTGAAGCCCAGTTTGGCGAACTGGAGGTGGCCTGTCATGGGGTCTGCCGTTCCTACGCTGGAGACGGCATTTTCGAGAGCTTCGAGGAGCAGCATGACGACACGGGCCGAGAGCACGACGGGGATCAGCCGCCGCGAGGCGCTGAAGAAGGGCGCGCTCGTGGGAGGCGCGGCAGTGTGGGCCGTCCCCGCGATGCAGGCCATCTCCGTGGGCACCGCCGACGCGGCTTCCGCGGGGCCGACGCCGCCGGTGCCGACCGTTCCGGCCGACCCGCCCAAGCCCTGCATCCCGGCCACCGGCCTCCTGCTGTGCACGGTGTGGAAGTGGGGCCGGCCGTGCCTCCTCGGGGTCAAGATCGATGAGCACGGGGTCATCGACTGCATCCCAACCGCCAAGGGCGACCGGGACGCCGACTTCCTCCGGTCGCTGGGCTACGCCACCTGGTCCAAGCCCAGCGACCTCGGCATGTCCGTGTCCGGCGGCTTCCTCAGCGGCAAGACCGGGCTCTACCTGCTGCTGCCGACACTCGCCAGCTTCGTCAAGGCGTGGGTCTCGGACATCAACCTGTGCACGCCCAGCGGGGGCTCGGGCCACGAGGAGGCGCACTGCTCCGGCGGCAAGGTCATCTTCACCCGGTACGCCTGACCGGCGCGCCTTCCGGGCGGGGCGGCGTCGACCGCCCCGCCCGGGCCGGCTGCAGCCGCTGCGCTCGGCGCTCGAGCACCAGCACGAGCCGGCGCCGGCGCTCGAGCCGCCGCGCGAGCCGGTCGAGGTCGGCGTTCACACCGCCTCCCGCCGCGTCATCGGCAGCCTCCCGCGGGTGAGCAGCAGGGCGACGGCGCCCGCGAGCAGCGGGACGACCACGACGATCGCCAGCAGGGACAGCCACGGCGCGACCAGGTCGTACTCGGGCAGCGACCGGACGAACGCGATCCCCGGCACCAGCCCGGCCAGCACCCCGAGCACCGTGCCCAGCAGGGTGATCGTCAGCGCCTGCGCCCCGGCGAGCCGGCGGCGTACCCGGGGAGCCGCGCCCACCGCCGCCAGCGTCGCGTGGTCCGGCCGGGCGTCCGCGAGGGCGAGCCCGGTCGCCACCCCGGCCGCGCCCAGCGTGATGACCGCTGACGCGATCACGAGTGCGAGCAGGCCCGGGCCGTACGTGCTCTGGTAGCCGCGCTCGACGGCGAGGTCGTACGCCTCCAGCCCGAACTGCTCCAGTGCGGCGGCGGCGGCGTCCTCCTCGGCCTGCGTCGGCAGCCGGTCCAGCCGCAGCCCGAGCTGACGCACGATGGGGTCGAGGCCGAGCCGCTCGGCGGTCGTGGGCGACATCAGCGTCGTGAACGGCAGGTCCGGCACCCAGGCGGCGGGGACGGTCACCCGCTCGTCGGGCTGCGGCCCGCTCCACGTCGCCTCCTGGCCCGGCGGCGGGCCGGCGTCCCAGGCGTCGGGGCCGAAGACCTCGTACGTCGCCCGCCCGTCGAGCACTGGCGCCCGCCATCCGACGAGCACGCCGCCGCCGGCCAGGACCTCGCGCTGCTCCTCGGTCAGCGTGGTCCCGAACCGCTCGGCGAGCCTCGCGTCGCCCACCGCGTCGATGGTGGAGCTGTATCGGGTGCTGCCGTAGCTGTCCCGACAGCGCCAGTCCTCGGCGTCCCGCGTCGTCTGCCCCGTCGGGCAGGAGTTGGCCGTCGGGGTCGTCAGGTTCGCCTGCGGGCACGAGTCGGCCAGGCAGCTGTTGCTCACCGTCACCGGGATGACGTCGGCCACGGGCAGTTGGGCGGTGACGACCCGCTCGACGTCGGCGGCCGGGACGAGCCGGCTCGTGGCCTTGCCGTCCTGGCCGTAGCTCGTGGTCAGAAGCCCCACGGACGCGAAGCGGTCGGGCAGGCTCGGGACGTACTGGCGGCGGTCGTGGTCGTCGAACGACTGCACGACGAAGCTGAGCGCAACGCTGCCGCTCACGGCGACCAGCACGGCCGCCACGGCCGGCGCCGTGCGGGCGCGGTGCCGGGCCGCGTCGCGGACGGCCAGGCGGGGCGAGAGCGGGAGGGCTGTGGCGAGCCGGCCCGCGAGCCCCACGACCGTGGGGGACAGGACGACGAGGCCGAGGATGGCCAGCACCGCGCCACCGGCGATGAGCGCCGCGACGAGGTACGCCGTCCGGTTGCCCATCCCGTCGGCCGCGGCGAGCGCGACCGCCGAGCCGATGCCGGACGAGACCACGCCGAGCACGCCGAGCAGGACGCCGATGACGGGCACCCGCCGCCTGGCCTGCACCTCGTTGCGCCGCCCCGCGAGCGTGGCCACGACGTCCTGACGAGCGGCGGCGCGGGCCGGCACGACGGCGGCGAGCACGCCGGTGGCCACCCCGATGAGCACGATGGGGAGCACCTCGAGCGGACGCAGGTCGTAGCGGCCGACGTCCGCGCCGAAGCGGTGCAGCACCGGGACGGCGCCGAGGGCGAGCAGGCCGCCGACGACGACGCCGGCTGCGCCGGCGACGAGCCCGAGCACGAGGCCTCCGGCCAGGACCACGCGGCGGGCGTCACGTCGGTCACCTCCCACGGCGACCACGAGCGCGAGCGTGCGGGCCTGCCGCCGCGCCCCGACGGCGAACGCGGCGCCGGCGAGCAGGACCACCTCGAGGCACGCCAGCACGACGACGACGGTGACGGCGAGGATGGTGAAGGCGAGATCGGCGTTGTCGTCGAACCAGGCGTTGTTTGGGTCGGCGTAGAACGGGACCTGCGAGCGCGGCGGGGGGTTCTCGGCCACCTCGCGCGAGAGCACCGCGACGCCGAGCTGGTTGAGCTCGAGGATGCGCTCCCAGGTGATGGGGGCGTCGACGACCCACAGGCTCTGCAGCGGACGCTCGAAGCTCTCGTTGCCGGTGACCGCGGCCAGCGCCCCGGGAAGCGCGACGACCTCCTGCGCGTTCGCGGCGGCAAGCCGATGGGCGATCCCGACAACCGTGAACTCTTCTTCGGGACTCGTGACGGTCAGGGTGTCACCGGCCTGTGCGCCCACGCGCTCGGCCAGCTTCGGGGTGAGCAGCACCTCATCGGTTGCTCGCGGCCCGCGGCCGGAGTCGAGCGTCCACCGCCCCGCCATCGCGGGGTCGGTCGCCGGGGTCTCCGTCCAGCCCACCGAGCCGATGCCCGTCCTCGTCCGCACGGTCACGGAGTCCGTGGTCTCGGTGATGGTGCGGGCGCCGGCCGGGACGAGCGCCCCGATGTCCGCGGGCTCGCCGTCGCGGGTGGCCGTGTAGCTGCCGACCTGGCCCTCCGGCGTCTGTGTCACCGGCGAGCCGTCGGCGGTCCAGGACAGGAAGAGGTACGACGCCTGGCCGAGCTGGCGGTCGAGCTTCTCGTCGGGATCAAGTTGGACGGTCCTCCACGTCACCGCCGCGAAGGCGAGCGCCATCACCGGGAGCGCCACCATGGCGACGATGAGGGCGCTGCGCCCCCTGGCCCGCAGCGCGTCGCGGCGCGCGATGCGCAGTGCCGCGGCGAGGCCGACCCGAGCCCCCCGCCTGCCCGCCTCCGTCGACGGGGTGGTGGGCGGTGGTGCGTACGCCGTCACCGCCCCGCCTCCAGCAGCACGTCGGCACCGGGGGAGCTGCCGGTCTCGTCCACGACGACGCCGTCGCGCAGGAAGACGACCCGGTCCGCCCACGCAGCATGCCGGGCCTCGTGGGTGACGAGCACGCCGGCCGCCCCCGCGTCGACACGCGAACGCAGAAGCCGGAGAACGGCTTCGCCCGTCTCGGAGTCCAACGCTCCGGTGGGCTCGTCGGCGAGGATGAGCCGCCGGTCCCCGACGAGGGCCCGCGCGATGGCCACCCGCTGCTGCTGCCCACCCGACATGTCGTCGGGGAAGCGGTCCGCCAGTTCGGCGATCTCGACCTCCTCGAGCGCGGCCAGCGCGTCCGCCCGGGCCACGCGCGCCCGCGCCCCGTCGAGCTCGCGCGGCAGCGCGACGTTCTCCGCGGCAGTCAGCGCCGGGATGAGGTTGAAGTCCTGGAAGACGTAGCCGAGCGAGCGCCGGCGCAGTGCCGCGAGCCCCTTGCGGCTCAGCGTCGACAGCGCCGTGCCCTCGACCAGCACCTCACCCGACGAGGGGGTGTCCAGGCCACCTGCGATCGTCAGCAGCGTGGACTTGCCCGAGCCGGACGGGCCCATCACCGCGACGAGCTCGCCGGGGAGCACGGTCAGCGAGACGCCGCGCAGCGCGTGCACGACGTTCTCGCCGGTCCCGTGCATCCGGCGGACGTCGCGCAGCTCCAGGACCGGGCGCTGGGGTTCGATGGACGTGCTCATCGGCGGGCCTCCTTCGGGGCGGTCTGCGGCCGGGGCTGCGGCGGTGCCGGCGGCGCCTCGCGGGCCTCGGCGGCGGCGCGGGCGAGCCGCGCCTCGCACGCGTCCAGCCAGCGGACCTCGGCCTCGGTCGAGAAGACGAGGGAGTCCAGGACGAGGGACCAGGCGAGGTCGCCGTCGGCCCCGCGCACCTTGAGCCGGGTGTAGTCCTGCAGCGCGCGCAGCGTCGCGGTGCGCTGGCGCTGGATGACGGCGCGCACGTCCACCCCGGGGACGGTGACCGCCAGCGCCAGCTTGATGGCCAGCTCGTCGCGCGGCGGCGCGGTGCGCTCGACCGGGCTGGCGAACCACGACGCCACCTCGGCCCGACCGGTGTCGGTGATCCGGTAGAACACGTGCCCCTCGGCGTCGGCGGAGTCTGGCTCGACGAGCCCGTCCCGCTCCAGCCGCGCGAGCGTCGTGTAGACCTGCCCGACGTTCAGCGGCCAGGTGGACCCGGTCCGCTCCTCGAACGCGGCCCGCAGTTGGTAGCCGTAGCTCGGTCCCTCCTCGAGGAGGGCGAGCAGGCTCTGCCGGACGGACATCGGCGCTCCTCTGCATACTCGGTATGCGCTCAGGTATACCGCGTATGCAACGCGGGCGTCCAGCAACCGGCTGCGTGTCACCCGGTGGCGGGCTCAGCGCTCCGCAGCACGGCGGGGGCGTCGGGCGACGGGGGCCCGCCAGTCGAACGCCATGGCCGCGACCCGCAGCAGGAACACGGCGGACGCGGCCAGCAGGCCGGCCGTCGGCGTGTAGGCGCCGGCCTGCTCCAGGGCCGAGACCAGCCCGGCGCCGAGCGCGGCCGGGACGGCGTACAGATCGCTGTCGGCCCGGACGAGGACCGGTGTCTCGCGGGCGACGACGTCGCGCAGCACGCCGCCACCGACGCACGTGACGATCCCGAGGACGGCCGCCTGCACCGGGTCGATACCGGCCTCGGCCGCGATCAGTGTCCCGGTGACGCTGAAGAGCGCGAGGCCGGCGGCGTCCAGCAGCAGCACGACGCGGAAGAGCCGGTTGATCACCGGGTGCGCCACCATCGCCACCAACGCCGCCACGACGGGCAGCACGAGCAGCTCGAGCTCTCGGAACGCCGCCGGCGGCGTGGCACCGATGAGCAGGTCGCGGATGACCCCGCCGCCGAGCGCGGTCAGCAGCGCCAGCAGCACGATCCCGACGGCGTCGAACCCCTTGCGGATGGCGAGCGTCGCCCCGGAGAGCGCGAACGCGACGATGCCGGCGAGCTCGAGGGCGTGCTGCGCGTCGCCCGCGTCCAGGGTCGTCATGGAGGAAGCCTGCCGCAGCCGCCGCCATCGCCTCCGCCCGTGCCGGACGGGCGTCGCTCCGGGCGCGGGCCGCGGCTGGGGGCGCGGGTGCGCGCCGGGCGGCTCCAGCGGACGGCCACATAGGATGCTCGGGCACTGCGACGGCAGTGGAGGAAGCCGGTGAGACTCCGGCGCGGTCCCGCCACTGTCACCGGGGAGCAAGGCCCCAGCGCACGGCCACGGCCGCTCCGGCGGTTGGAAGGCCGGGGCCGAGCGTCGATCCGGAAGCCAGGATTACTCCAGCCGTCGCCGACCGGAACTTCGGGCGTGGAAACCCGAGGGAAGGAACCGCGGCATGCGCTTCACGCTCCGCGGGCGGCGATGACCGCCCGCACACCTGGCTCCTCGGGGGCCCAGTACCCCTTCTCCGCGGTCGTCGGCCTCGACGACCTGCGGCTCGCGCTGCTGCTCAACGCGGTCTCACCCGCCGTGGGCGGCGTGCTCGTACGCGGCGAGAAGGGCACCGCGAAGTCGACCATCGTGCGCGCCCTGGCCGCGCTGCTGCCGACGGTCGCGGTCGTGCCCGGGTGCCGGTTCTCCTGCGACCCGGCCGCCCCGGACCCTGACTGCCCGGACGGGCCGCACGAGCCCGGCGTGCCCGCGGCGCACCGGCCGGCCGCGCTCGTCGAGCTGCCCGTCGGCGCGAGCGAGGACCGCGTCGTGGGGTCGCTGGACCTCGAGCGGGCGCTCGCCGAGGGCGTCAAGGCGTACGAGCCGGGGCTGCTCGCCGCCGCGCACCGCGGCCTGCTCTACGTCGACGAGGTCAACCTGCTCTCCGACCACCTGGTCGACCTGCTGCTCGACGCGGCGGCCATGGGCCGCGCGCACGTCGAGCGCGAGGGCGTGTCGGTCTCGCACGCGGCCCGCTTCCTGCTCGTCGGGACCATGAACCCCGAGGAGGGCGAGCTGCGGCCACAGCTGCTCGACCGGTTCGGCCTGACCGTCGAGGTCCGCGCCACGCGTGACCCGGCAGAGCGCGCCGAGGTCGTACGCCGCCGGCTGGCCTACGAGGCCGACTCTTCCTCGTTCGCGGCCCGCTGGCACGAGGCCGACGCCGCCCTGGCCGCGCGGATCGTGGCGGCCCGCGAGCGACTGCCGCAGGTCGTGCTGTCCGACGCCGCCCTGCGCCAGGTCACGACCGTGTGCGCGGCGTTCGACGTCGACGGCCTGCGCGCCGACCTCGTGACGGCCCGGACGGCCGTCGCACTCGCGGCGTGGCACGGACGCGACGAGGTGCTGCCCGAGGACGTGCGCCAGGCCGCTCTGCTCGCGCTGCCGCACCGCCGCCGTCGCAACCCGTTCGACGCCCCCGGGCTGGACGAGGACGCGCTGGACGACGCGCTCGACGCCGCCCAGCAGGACCGGCCCGACCAAGACCCGGAAGACAGGGGCCCGGACGACGACGGCCCCGGCGGGGGCGTCGACGCGCCGGGGGCGAGCGCGCCGGACGACGGGGCCGGCCCAGACGCCGCGCCGCCGGCTGCCGACGCCGGCCCGGCGCAGTCCCAGGAGCCGTCCGAGCCCCGCTCCGACTCCGGCGCCCCGTCCGTGGACGACGGCGGGTCGAGCGCGGGGCACCGGAGCGAGCGCGAGCCGAGGGGCGACCAGGGGCCATCTGCGCCCGCGCCCGAGTCCGTGGCGACCGCCACCGCCCCGTACCGCGTCCGGACGCTGTCCGTCCCCGGGGTGGGCGAGGGCGTCGCCGGGCGGCGCTCGGCCACGCGCGGCACGGGCGGCCGGACCGTCCGCGCCCAGCGCCCGACGGGCAAGGTCACCGCGCTGCACCTGCCCGCGACGCTGCAGGCCGCCGCGCCGCAGCAGCAGGCCCGCGGGCGGGCCGGCCGTGGCCTCGTGGTGAAGCGCGACGACCTGCGCGCCGCCGTCCGCGAGGGGCGGGAGTCCAACCTCGTGCTCTTCTGCGTCGACGCCTCCGGCTCCATGGCGGCTCGACAGCGGATGGGCGCGGTCAAGGGCGCCGTCCTCTCGCTGCTCCTTGACGCCTACCAGCGGCGTGACAAGGTCGGTCTCGTGACGTTCCGGGGGCGCGACGCCGAGACCGTGCTGCCGCCGACCTGGTCGGTCGAGGCTGCGGCCGCCCGGCTGCAGGCGCTGCCCACCGGCGGCCGCACGCCGCTGGCCGCCGGCCTGCTCAAGGCGTACGACGTGCTGCGCGTCGAGCGGGTCCGCGACCCCCGGCGGCGGCCCCTGCTCGTGGTGGTGACGGACGGCCGGCAGACGGCCACGGGCGACCCGGCCCGGGCCGCCGGCCTGCTCGCCGCCCGGGGCGTCGCGAGCGTGGTCGTGGACTGCGAGTCCGGCCCGGTACGCCTCGGGCTGGCCGCCGAGCTCGCCGCCCGGCTGGGCGGGCCGGCGCTGCGCCTCGAGGAGCTCGCGGCCGACGCGCTCGCCGGGCTGGTCCGCGACGTACGGAAGGCCGCCTGATGCCACAGGGCCAGCCCACGACCGTCCCCGACGACGGGCTCACGACCCGTCAGCGGCGCAACCGCGCGCTCCTCGTCGTCCACACGGGCGAGATGAAGGGGAAGTCGACTGCGGCTTTCGGCCTCGCCCTGCGCGCCTGGAACCAGGGATGGCCGATTGGTGTGTTCCAGTTCGTCAAATCGGCGAAGTGGAAGGTCGGTGAGGAAGCCGCGTTCCGGGCGCTCGGCCGCGTGCACGAGGAGACCGGCGAGGGCGCTCCCGTCGCCTGGCACAAGATGGGCGAGGGCTGGTCGTGGATCCAGCGCGCCGGCAGCGACCAGGACCACGCCGCCGACGCCCGTGAGGGCTGGGAGCAGGTCAAGCGCGACCTCGCCGCCGAGACCTACAAGCTCTACGTCCTCGACGAGTTCACCTATCCGATGAAGTGGGGCTGGGTCGACGTCGAGGACGTGGTCGCGGCCCTGCGCGACCGGCCCGGCACCCAGCACGTCGTCATCACCGGGCGTGACGCCGACCCGCGGCTCGTCGAGGCGGCCGACCTGGTCGTGGAGATGACGAAGGTCAAGCACCCGATGGACGCGGGGCAGAAGGGCCAGCGGGGGATCGAGTGGTGAGCAGCGGATCCGTCCCGCGGTTCGTCGTCGCCGCGCCGTCGAGCGGGCACGGCAAGACGACCGTCGCCACCGGCCTCCTCGCGGCCTTCGCGGGCCGTGGGCTCGCGGTGTCGCCGCACAAGGTCGGCCCGGACTACATCGACCCCGGCTACCACGGCCTCGCCGCCGGCCGGGTCGGGCGCAACCTCGACGCCTACCTCTGCGGGCCCGAGCGCATCGTGCCGCTCTTCCTGCACGGCGCCGCGGGCGCCGACCTCGCGATCGTCGAGGGCGTGATGGGGCTCTACGACGGGGCGACCGGCCACGGCGAGCTGGCCTCGACCGCGCATGTGGCGAAGCTCCTGCGGGCGCCCGTGATCCTCGTCGTCGACCCGAAGGCACAGGGGCGCTCGGCCGCCGCGCTGGTGCACGGGTTCGCCACCTTCGACCCCGACGTACGCATCGGCGGGGTGATCCTCAACCGCGTCGGGTCCGAGCGGCACGAGGAGATCGTGCGCGAGGCGCTCGACGAGATCGGCGTCCCCGTCCTGGGCTGCCTGCCGCCCTCGGACGCGATCTCGGCCCCGTCGCGCCATCTCGGCCTGGTCCCGGTCGCCGAGCGCAGCGCGGCCTCGGTCGCGACCGTGCGCGCGCTGGGCGAGCTGGTGTCCGCGTGCGTCGACCTCGAGGGCGTCCTCGAGGTGGCCCGCACGGCCGGGGGGCTGAGCGACGCGGCCTGGGACCCGCGCGTGGCGATCGGCGACCCGGTCGCGGGGCGCCCGCGCATCGCCGTGGCCGCCGGCGCCGCGTTCACCTTCTCCTACGCCGAGACCTCCGAGCTGCTCACCGCGGCGGGCGCCGAGGTCGTCCACGTGGACCCGCTGCGGGACGAGGCGCTGCCGGAGGGGACTGCTGGGCTGGTCGTCGGGGGCGGCTTCCCCGAGATGTACGCCTCCGAGCTCTCCGCGAACGAGCCGCTGCGCGCCGCCGTCTCGCAGCTCGCCGCCTCCGGCGCGCCCGTCGCCGCCGAGTGCGCCGGGCTGCTCTACCTCGCCAAGTCGCTCGACGGGCAGGCGATGTGCGGCGTGATCGACGTCGACGCGCGGATGACGGGCAACCTGTCGCTCGGCTACCGCGACGCCGTGGCCGTCAGCGACAACGCGCTCGCGGTGGAGGGCCAGCGCGTGCGCGGGCACGAGTTCCACCGGACGGCGTGCAGCCCGCCGGCCGGGCCGCAACCGGCCTGGCAGTGGCGGGCGGAAGCCGCAGAGGGGTTTGTGCAGGGCGGCGTGCACGCGTCCTACCTGCACGTGCACTGGGCGGGGGCGCCGCAGCTCGCGCGGCGCTTCACGCAGTTCGCCGCCCGGCTCCGGGAGGCCGCGTGAGCCCGCGGCTGGTCGGCCTCGGCGTCGGCCCCGGCGACCCCGAGCTGGTCACCGTCAAAGCCGTACGCGTGATGCAGGAATCCGACGTCGTGCTCGTGCCGGTCATGGGTGAGGACGTCGCGGGCAGGGCCGAGGAGGTCGTGCGGCGTCACGTGGACGGGGCGAAGGTGCGCCGCGCGGTGTTCGCGCTGAACGACCGCGGAGGCGTGACCGACCGCCGGGCCGACGCGTGGGACGCCGCCGGGCGCGCGGTCGCGGAGGAGTTCGCCGCGGGAGCCGCCACCGTGTCGTTCGCGACCATCGGGGACCCGAACGTCTACTCGACCTTCGCCTACCTCGCCGCCACCGTGCGCGAGCTGGTGCCTGACGTCGTCGTCGAGACGGTGCCCGGGATCACCGCGATGCAGGACCTCGCCGCCCGCAGCGGCACGGTCCTCTGCGAGGGGACCGAGTCGCTCGCGCTGCTGCCGCTGACGGCGGGGCTGCCGGCGTACGAAGAGGCAT
Organism: Motilibacter deserti; assembly: GCF_011250635.1. Lineage (GTDB taxonomy): Bacteria > Actinomycetota > Actinomycetes > Motilibacterales > Motilibacteraceae > Motilibacter_A > Motilibacter_A deserti. The sequence continues at coordinate 682,874 of NZ_JAANNP010000001.1, read as the reverse complement.
TGGCGAACTTCGACACCGTCGTCGCCTACAAGGGCGGTCGGCACCTGCCGGCCGTCGTCGAGGCGCTGCGCACCGCCGGGCGCCTGGACCAGGCCGTCTTCGGGGCCGCGCTCGGCCTGCCGGACGAGGACGTGCGACCGCTCGCCGACGTCGAGCCCGGCGCCGAGGCGCCCTACCTGTCGACCGTGGTGGCACCGGCCCGCCGCACAGGACGTGGAGGCAAGCTGTGAGCCGGGCCAAGGTGACCTTCGTCGGTGCAGGGCCCGGCGCGGCCGACCTGCTGACCTTCCGCGCCGCGCGCGCGATCGGCGAGGCCGACATCGTGGTCTGGGCCGCGAGCCTGGTGCACGAGGACGTGCTCCAGCACGTACGCCCCGGGGCAGAGGTCGTCGACTCCGCCCAGCTGCCCATGGAGGGCGTGCTCCCGCTCTACGAGCGCGCGCTCGCCGAGGGGCTGCGCGTCGCGCGGATCCACTCCGGCGACCCGGCGCTGTGGGGGGCCGTGCAGGAGCAGCTGGACCGCTGCCGGGAGCTCGGGCTCGAGACCGAGATCGTCCCCGGTGTGAGCGCGTTCAGCGCCGTCGCCGCGATCGTGCAGCGCGAGCTGACGATCCCCGAGGTGGCGCAGTCGGTCATCCTCACCCGGCTCGGTGGCGGCAAGACGCCGATGCCCCCGGGGGAGGAGACGCGGGACTTCGCCCGCCACGGCACGACCATGGCGCTCTTCCTGTCGGCGGCGCGGTCGGGTCAGCTGCAGGAGGAGCTGCTGGAGGGCGGCTATGCCGAGGACACCCCGGTCGTCGTCGCCTACCAGGCCACGTGGCCGGACGAGCTGGTCGTGCAGTGCACGATCGGCACGCTCGAGGAGACCGTCAAGGAGCACAAGCTCTGGAAGCACACGCTCTTCCTCGTCGGGCCTGCCCTGACCGCGGGCGGCACGCGGTCGCACCTCTACCACCCCGGCCACTTCCACGGCTTCCGCAGGGCGGACCCCGAAGCGCGCAAGGCGCTTCGTGCATCGCGGCGTGCGGGGGAGAGCGCGCCGTGATCACGGTCATCGGGTACGACGGCGCCCCGCTCGGCGTGGAGGCGTCGGCCGCGCTCGCCGCCGCGACGCTCGTGGCCGGCGGCCGCCGCCACCTGGACGCGGTCCCGGTCCCGCGCGGTGCGCGCACGATCGTGATGGGAGCGCTGGCGCCGGCCCTCGACGTGATCGCCGCGCACGAGGGCGCGGCCGTGGTCGTCGCCAGCGGGGACCCCGGGTTCTTCGGGGTCGTCCGTGCGCTGCGCGAGGCGGGGCTGCGGCCGCGGGTCCTGCCCGCGGTGTCCTCCGTCGCGCAGGCCTTCGCCCGTGCCGGGCTGCCCTGGGACGACGCGCTCGTCGTCTCCGCGCACGGGCGGGAGCTCGCGGCCGCGGTGTACGCCTGCCGCGCCCACCCGAAGGTCGCGGTCCTGACCGGGCCCGGGGCCGGGCCGGCCGAGCTCGGCGCGGCGCTCGACGGCGCAGCGCGGCGCCTCGTGGTCTGCGAGCGGCTCGGCACCGCCGAGGAGCGGGTGGCCGAGTGCTCCCCGGCCGAGGCCGCCAGGGCCGAGTGGGCCGAGCCCAACGTGGCCCTCGTCCTCGACGACGCCCGCCTGGAGTCCGGGCGGGGCTGGGCGTGGCCGCGTGGCGCCGTCCCCGGGTCGTGGGCGCTACCCGAAGACGACTTCGCCCATCGCGACGGCATGGTGACCAAGTCGGAGGTCCGCGCGCTCGCCCTGGCGCGGCTGGCCCCGAGGCCGGGAGTGCTCGTGTGGGACGTGGGCGCCGGCAGTGGCTCGGTCGCCGTCGAGTGCGCGCGGTTCGGCGCTGCCGCCGTTGCGGTGGAGCGCGACCCGGCGCAGTGCGAGCGCGTGACGGACAACGCCCGTCGGCACCGCGTCGCCGTCGACGTGGTGGCGGGCGCGGCCCCGGCCGCCCTCGACGCGCTCCCCGACCCGGACGCCGTGTTCGTGGGCGGCGGCGGGCCCGAGGTCGTCGCCGCCTGCGCGCGGCGCAAGCCGGCGCGCCTCGTCGTCGCGCTGGCGGGGGTCGACCGGCTCGCCCCGGTCCGCGACGCGCTGACGGCCGGCGGCTACGCGGTCGACGGAACCTTGCTTCAGTCGTCCCGACTGCGCCCGTTGCCTGACGGGTCGTCCCGGCTGGCGGCCGAGAACCCGGTCCTCCTCGTCTGGGGGGAGCAGCTGTGATCGGCCTCGTCGCGGTGACCGCCGCGGGCCGGTCCGCAGCCGCACAGCTGGCGAGCGCCTGGCCCGGCGAGGCCCGGGCCTACGAGGGGCCGGTGGGGGCGGCCCTCGCGCAGGCCTGGGACGAGTGCGACGGCATCGTCGCGTTCCTCGCCGTGGGCGCGACGGTGCGGCTCGTCGCGCCGCTGCTCGCCGACAAGGCGTCCGACCCCGGCGTCGTGTGCGTCGACGAGGGCCGGCGGCACGCCGTCGCGCTCGTGGGCGGTCACGGCGGCGGCGCCAACGCGCTGGCCGAGCGGGTGTCCGCCGTGCTCGGCGCATCCTCCGTGGTGACGACGGCGACCGACGCGGTGGGGATCCCCGGCCTCGACACCCTCGGCTGGCCGGTCGAGGGGGCGGTCGCGGCCGTGAGCCGCGCGCTGCTCGACGGCGAGCCGGTCCGGGTGCAGGCCGACGCCGTGTGGCCGCTGCCCGCGCTCCCGCCGAACGCCGGCGCGCAGGGGACGGCGACGCTGCTCGTCACCGACCGGCTGGTCGCGCCCGAGGACCGGACCGCGGTGCTGCGGCCCCCGTCGCTCGTGGTCGGCGTCGGGGCGAGCCGCGGCGCGCCCACCGACGAGGTGCTCGCCCTCGTCGACGCCGCTCTCGCCGACGCCGGGGTCTCGCCGCTGTCCGTGCGCCACCTGGCGACCGTCGACCTCAAGGCCGAGGAGGCCGGGATCGTCGAGGCGGCCCGGCTCCGCGGCTGGGAGCTCGTGACGCATCCGGCGAGCGACCTCGCGCGCGTCGACGTGCCCAACCCCAGCGCGGTGGTGCTGGCGGAGGTGGGCACGCCGAGCGTGGCCGAGGCGGCCGCGCTCGCGGGCGGGACGGCCGAGCTCCTCGTGCCGAAGCGCAAGTCGGTGATGGCGACGGTGGCGGTCGCACGGCACCGCCCGCGTGGCCGGCTGGCCCTGGTGGGGCTCGGGCCAGGTGCCCGGGACCTCGTCACACCGCGCGCCGTCGCCGAGCTCGCGCGGGCGTCTGTCGTCGTCGGGCTGGACCAGTACCTCGACCAGGTCCGTGACCTGCTCCGCCCTGGCACCCGGGTGCTCGCGTCCGGCCTCGGCGACGAGGAGGCCCGTGCCCGGCTCGCGGTCGAGCAGGCCCGGCACGGCCACGCGGTCGCCCTCATCGGCTCGGGGGACGCCGGGGTCTACGCCATGGCCAGCCCCGCGCTCGACGTGGCGGGCGACGACATCGACGTGGTCGGCGTGCCCGGCGTGACGGCCGCCCTCGCCGCCGCCGCGCTGCTCGGGGCCCCGCTCGGCCACGACGCCGCGTACATCAGCCTGTCGGACCTGCACACGCCCTGGGACGCGATCGAGGCCCGCGTCCGCGCGGCAGCCGAAGCGGACTTCGTCACCGTGTTCTACAACCCGCGTAGCAGGACGAGGGACTGGCAGCTGCCCAAGGCGGTCGGGATCCTCGCCGCGCACCGGCCGGGCCACACCCCCGTCGGCGTGGTGCGCAACGCGACGCGAGAGGGGCAGCGCGTGCTGCTGACGAGCGTCGAGGCGCTGCGCCCGGAGGACGTCGACATGTACTCCGTCGTGGTCGTGGGAAGCAGCAACTCGCGGGTCGTCGCCGGCCGGATGGTCACGCCCCGGGGCTACCGGTGGATGGCATGACGCGCGTCGTGCACCCGATCGAGCAGGAGTCGTACGCGATCCTGCGTTCGCGGGTCGACACCTCGCACCTGCCCCCGCTCACCCGGGCCGTCGTCGAGCGCGTCGTCCACGCGAGCGCGGACCTGGACTACGTGCAGGACCTCGTGTGCGCCGAGGACGACCTCGAGCGCGGGCTGGCGGCGCTGCGCAGCGGCGTGCCCGTCGTCGCCGACGCCGAGATGGTCGCCGCCGGCATCACGTCGCGGCCGGTGCTGTGCCGGGTCCGCGACGCCGTGCCCGGCCCCGGTGAGACCCGTTCGTCGGCCGGCTTCCGGGAGGCCCTCGAGCAGGTCGGGCACGGGGCGGTCTGGGTCGTCGGGAACGCTCCGACGGCCCTCTTCACGCTGCTCGAGCTGGACGCGCGCCCCGCCCTCGTCGTCGGCCTTCCGGTCGGGTTCGTCGGAGCGGCCGAGTCCAAGGCCGCGCTGCGCGAGTCGGGGCTGCCCGCGGTGAGCAACCGTTCGGAGAAGGGCGGTTCGGCTGTTGCCGCGGCTGCGGTCAACGCGCTGCTCTACGTCGAGGAGGCGCGATGACGGCCCGGCCTCCGCTGCTCCTGCTGACCGACCCTGCGGACTCCGGATCGGACGCCGCTCTCCTCACGGAGCGGCTGAGCAAGCGGCTCGCCCCCGACGGCGTGGAGGTGCTCTCCGCTCCCGTGGGCGGCGAGCACGAGGCCTCCCTCGCCCTGTCGGCGGCAGGCCACGAGCGTGCCGTCGCCGTCCCGCTCGTGCTGCTCGCGGCGGGCTGGGACGCCGGGCGGCAGACCCCGCTGATCCGGCGCGGCCCGGCCGCCGAGCTGTCGATCGCGCGGCCCTTCGGCCCGCACCCCGCGGTCCTGCGCCTGCTCGAGGAGCGGGCGGACACGGCCCTCGCCGGCGCCCCGCGCGACGGGAGCGCGATCGTGCTCGTCGGCCGCGGCCCGGACGAGCCGCAGGCCAACGCCGAGACGGCGAAGGTCGCGCGGCTGTTGTGGGAGGGCCGCGGCTTCGCGCAGGTCGAGCCGGCGTACCTCTCCTCGCGTCCCACGGTCGACGAGGCGGTCGAGCGCTGCCGTCGGCTCGGGGCGCAGCGGACGGTGGTCCTGCCCTACGCGCTCTTCGCCGAGCTCCCGCCGCTCGAGCCGCCCGCGACGCTCGACGTCCGCGCCGGGTCCCCGGTAGGGGACTGCGAGGGCCTCGCCGACGTCGTCCTCGAGCGCTACGCCGAGGTGCTCGACGGCGACCTACGCACGAACTGCGATACCTGCTTCTACCGTCCCAAGTTCAGCTCCCACTCGCATGGCCACTGACGTCGACCTGCACCACCACGGCGACAGCGACGTCGGGCCGGGCCTGGTCGACCTTGCGGTCAACGTCCGGCCCGACGCTCCTCCGGCCTGGCTGCTCGCCCGGCTGACGGGGGCGCTGGGACGGCTGGCGGCGTACCCGGACCAGGCAGCCGCCCGGGCGGCCGTCGCCGCGCGCCACGGCCGGAGCGCGGACTCGGTGCTGCTGACCTCCGGAGCGGCAGAGGCGTTCGTCCTGCTGGCGCGCACCCTCAGGCCGCGGCACGCCGTCGTGGTGCATCCGCAGTTCACCGAGCCGGAGGCGGCGCTCGTGGCGGCGGGCCATGCCGTCGAGCGGGTGGTGCTCGCGCCCCCGTTCACGCTGGACCCGGCCCTGGTGCCCGACAGCGCCGACCTCGTCGTCGTGGGCAACCCGACGAACCCGACCTCGGTGCTGCACCCGGCTGCAGGCCTCGCTGCGCTCTGCCGGCCCGGCCGGGTCGTCGTGCTCGACGAGGCGTTCGCCGACGCCGTCCCCGGCGAGGCCGAGTCCCTCGCCGGCCGCGCTGACCTTCCCGGCCTGGTCGTGGTCCGCAGCCTGACCAAGACGTGGGGCCTCGCCGGGCTGCGCGTGGGCTACCTGCTCGCGGACCCGGGCCTCGTCACGCGGCTCCAGCAGGCGCAGCCGCTCTGGCCGCTCTCGGCGCCCGCGCTCACCGCGGCGCAGGCGTGCAGCTCCGCGGAGGCGGTCGCCGAGGCGGGGGCCTACGCCGAGGAGCTCGTACGCCGCCGCGAGCATCTGCTCTCCGTGCTCGCATCCGTGCCGGGCGTGGACGTGGTGCCCGGAGCGCGCGGCCCGTTCCTGCTGCTGCGCACGCCTCGCGACGTACGAAGCGAGCTGCGCGATTCCGGCTTCGCCGTACGCCGGGGTGACACCTTCCCGGGGCTCGGACCGGAGTGGCTGCGGGTCGCGGTGCGGGACCCCGCCACCTCGGACGCCTTCGTGGCGGCCCTGCACACCCTGCTCGCGGACGACGTGCCCGCGACGGGGGTGGCTCGGCCGGTCGGCTCCGTCGCACTCGTGGGGGGAGGCCCGGGCGACCCGGGGCTGCTGACCGTACGCGGCCTGCAGCTGCTGGCGGCAGCCGACGTCGTCGTCGCCGACCGGCTCGGGCCCACGGCGCTGCTCGACGAGCTCGCGCCCGGGGTGGAGGTCGTCGACGCCTCGAAGACGCCGGGCGGCCGTTCGGTCCCGCAGGAGGAGACGAACGCGCGGCTGGTCGAGCTGGCGTTGCAGGGCAAGCGGGTCGTGCGGCTCAAGGGCGGCGACCCGTACGTCTTCGCCCGCGGGTGGGAGGAGCTGGCCGCCTGCCGGGCGGCGGGGGTGCCGGTCGAGGTCGTCCCCGGCGTGACGAGCGCGCTCGCCGCGCCCGCGGCCGCCGACGTCCCGGTGACCCATCGCGAGCTCGCGCAGGAGTTCGTCGTGGTCTCGGGCCACGTGCCGCCGGGCGACCCGCGGTCCACGGTGGACTGGGAGGCCCTGGCCCGGCTGAACGGCACCCTCGTCCTGCTGATGGCCGTCGACCGGCTCCGGGCGATCAGCGCGGCTCTCATCGCGGGCGGCCGGGCCGAGGACACCCCCGTGGCGGTGGTGCAGGAGGGCACGCTCGTTGGGCAGCGCACGGTGCGCACGACGCTGTCCGCCGCCGCCGAGGACTGCGCGCGGGCGGGCGTCCGGCCCCCTGCGGTCGTCGTCGTGGGCGGCGTGGCCGGGCTCCCCGGCCTCGCCTGACCGAGCGGGTTCTTGTGTCGGGCGTGAAAACTCTTCGGCAGTGAGGCGAAGCGCGGCTCCGCGGCGTTGACAGCGGTTCCGCGCGATAACAGGATACGCCTGCTTCGTCCGGTTCCTGGTCCGCGGAATTCGCGCTTTCCCCCGGGGGCCGGGCTTTCCTTTGTGCCGACCCGCAGGGAGACCGCATTGTCCTCGAGCAACCCGTACGCACCGGCAGCGCCACGCAGGCTGCGCCACCTGCCGCTGGCTTTGGCCGCCGCGCTCGTCCTCGCGCTGCTGACACCCCTCGCGGGTGACCGCACGGCCGAGGCAGCGGCGCCCACCTCGCTGCCGAGCGGGCGGACGGCCTATCGCACGCTCGACGAGTTCAACACGGGCATGGCGGCGCTGGCGGCGTCCGCGCCCCGGACGGTCAAGCAGTTCACGCTGCCGTACCTCTCCAACCAGGGCCGCCCCGTCCACGGCATCGAGGTCACGCACCAGGTGCACAGCACCTCCGACGGCAAGCCCGTGCTGTTCATGATGGGTGCGATCCACGGCAACGAAAAGCCTGCGGCCGAGCACACCTTCGAGTTCGCGCTCGACCTGGTGCAGAACGACGGGGTCGACCCGACGATCACCGGGCTGCTGGACGAGGTCCGGGTCATCTTCGTGCCGATCGTCAACGTCGACGGCTACGCGTTGAACAAGCGGCAGAGCTGTCCGGCACTGCCGGCCGAGTGCACCGCGCGCAACGGCTACGACCTCAACCGCAACTACCCGTTCGGCTGGGGCGGCCAGCCCGCGGCCGCCGGGCCGTCCGCGGGCTCCGAGCCCGAGAACAAGAACGTCATGTGGCTCATCAGCAACCGCCAGGTCACGTCGTTCGCCACGAACCACACCTCCGGGCACATCCTGCTGCGCCCGCCGCTCGAGACGCGCGCCGGCTACGCCCCGGACGAGGAGCTGTACGCCGCGCTGAGCAAGGAGATGACCGACCTCAACGGCTACGTCCCCGGCGTCTCCGCCTACGACTACCAGACCACGGGCGAGACGATCGACTGGTCGTACTTCGCGACCCGGGGCTTCGCCTACACCTTCGAGATCGTCACCGGCGGGTCGGCGCCCGTGTTCCAGCGCGTCGTCGACGACTACCTTGGCATCGGCCAGTACGCGGGCAAGTCCAACCGGGCGGCGTTCCTGAAGCTGCTCGAGCAGACCGCGCGAACGAGCCTGCACTCGGTCATCGAGGGCGACGCGCCCCGTGGGGCGAAGCTCACGATCACCAAGGACTTCAACCTGTGGACCGCGCCCGAGGCCAACGCCGGAACTCCGCTTCCGGTGCCCACGCACCTGGAGTCCTCGCTGTTCGCGGTGGACGGGTCGTTCTCGTGGAACGTCAACCCCTCGGTCCGGCCGCGCCCCGCCTACACCGAGACCGGCGTCGTCGCGACCGGCCCCGGCCAGTTCCTGCAGGAGAGCTGGACCCTCACCTGCTCGACGCCGGACGGCGAGGTGCTGCAGACGGCGTCCGTGCTCGTCGACCTCGGGCAGCAGGCCGACGTGGACCTCGCCGAGTGCCGCTCGGAGTTCCCGTCCTACGCGAAGCTCGGCGAGCTGATCCGGTCGTCCGCGGCGGCGGGCAGCTTCGGCGCTTCGACCGAGGCGAGCCTGCTCGAACGCCTGCAGAAGGCTTCGTCCATGGCGAGCGTCGGCCGTGAGGAGCCGGCCATCGGCTACACCGGCCAGCTGATCGCCCGCGCCAAGAACCAGATCCGGCACGACGCCGCGGCGCGCGACGCGATCGTCGCCGCCGCCGAGGAGCTGGTGCAGGTGCAGCAGGCGCTCGAGGACGAGGAGCTGCGCGGCTCCTGACGTCTGCACGGTCGCGGCCCTCCGGAGGTATCCCCGGAGGGCCGTGCCGTGTCTTGCTCGCATGCCAGACCCGGAGGCGGCGACAGGGGAGCGGCGCTCGTGAGCGCGCGGAGGCGCTCGCACGGTGGCTGGCGCTACTGGGTTCACCGCTACCTCCCGCTCGAGCTGGCCGGGACCGCGTGCGCCCTGCTGGTCGGCGCGGTCGTCCTGGGGCGTACGGGATCGGTGCTCGCCGCCAGCGTCGCCGCGTCCTGGGCCGAGATCGCCGGCTTCTACGCGGCCGCCGCCGTGGCCGAAGGGACACGCCGGCCGGGGGTGGGGCTCGTCGGACGCTGCCGCGCGGTGGTGCGCGGCGTGCCCGCGGTCGTGCTGGAGTTCGGCCCCGCCGAGGGCGTCGACCTGCTCACGCGGCCGGCTCTGATGTGGGCCGGTGCGCACCTGCTTCCGTGGGCCCTGCCCGGGCTGCTGCTCGGGAAGGTCGCGGCGGACGTCGCGTTCTACGTCCTGGCCGGTGGCGCCCACGTCGTCGTGCGCGGGCGGGGGAGCCGGCCACCCGCTTCCGCGGCGACCACGGCCCGGTGGGAGCCCGGGCACGACGACACACCTACTCCGTTCCTGCTGATGGACCTCGACGAGGTGGCCACGGCGTGCGCGCAGCTGCGGGACGGCCTGGAGGGGGTCGCCCTGCACTACGCGGTCAAGTGCAACCCGGACCAGCAGGTGCTCGACGTCCTGCACGGGCTCGGCTGCCGGTTCGAGATCGCCTCGTGGGAGGAGCTCCGCCTGCTCGTCGGGCTCGGCGTCGACCCCGCGGACGTGCTCTACAGCAACCCGGTCAAGCCCGCCGCGCACGTGTCCCGCTGCGCCGAGGCGGGCGTGTGGCGGTTCGCGGTCGACAGCCGGGCCGAGCTGGAGAAGGTGGCCCGGCTCGCCCCGGGCGCCTCCGTCTACGTCCGGATGCGTGCGGTGGGCAGCTCCGGGGCCGTGGCCAGCGAGGGCAAGTTCGGGGTCGACCCGGCGGATGCAGTCGAACTCCTGAGCTCAGCTTCAAGCATCGGCCTTCGTGCGTACGGGCTCGCCTTCCACGTCGGGTCCCAGACCCTGCAGCCGCGGGCGTGGGAGCAGGCCATTGCGCGCGCGGGCGAGGTGATGCGCGAGCTGGCCGGCCGGGGCGTACGCCTGGAGATGCTCGACGTCGGAGGCGGCTTCCCCGCGGCGTACGACACCCCGGTCCCGCCGCCCGCCGCGTTCGGCCGCGTGATCCGCGCGGCGTGCCGGCGGCACCTGCCCTACCCGGTGCTGGTCGTCGCCGAGCCGGGACGCGCGCTCGTCGCCACCGCCGGGACGATGGTCGCGACCGTGGTCGGCGTCGCTCGTCGGCCGGGGGCGACGTGGGTGCACCTGGACGTCGGCGCGCTCAACGGCTTCATCGAGGCGCTGGAGACGGGCATGCGCCTGAGGTACCCGACCGCGGACAGCCGGGGCGGCCCGCAGCAGCGCTACTGCGTCACCGGGCCCACGTGCGACAGCCAGGACACCGTGCTGCGGGAGGCCCCGCTGAGCGCGGGATTGCGCGAGGGGGACCGGGTCTTCCTCGGGTCGGCAGGGGCGTACACCGCCTGCTGCGCCTCCCGGTTCAACGGCTTCGACATCCCGACGGTGCGGCACGTCGCGCGGCGCGCTCCCGGCATCCCGGCGGCACGCTCGGACGCCGGCTCGGTCCAGGCGCCCCGGCCGGCCTGACCTGCGTCCGGGCACACCCGCCCGACCACGAGCCGGGGCGGCCCGCGCGACTTCACCGGTAGGGTCCGCGCGTGACGTCGCTCACCTCGGCGCAGCCGCCCGTCCCCGTCGCGGCCTTCGCGGCGACCCGACGGGCCTGCTACACCGGCTACGTCACCCAGGCCATCGTCAACAACCTCGCGCCGCTGCTCTTCATCGTCTTCCAGACGCGCTACGACGTCCCGCTGGAGATGCTCGGTCGTCTCGTGCTGCTCAACTTCGGCGTGCAGCTGCTGACCGACGTCGTCGCGGTGCGCTTCGTCGACCGCGTCGGCTACCGCCGGCCGCTCGTCCTCGCCCACGTGCTCAGCGTCGTAGGGCTGGTGCTGCTGGCGGTCGCACCGGCGGTCAGCCCATCGGCGTACGCCGGGCTCACCGCCGCGGTCGTCGTGTACGCCGTCGGTGGCGGCCTGCTCGAGGTGCTCGTCAGCCCCGTGGTCGACGCCCTGCCCAGCCCGGCCGAGGGCAAGGCGGCGCAGATGAGCCTGCTGCACTCGTTCTACTGCTGGGGGCAGGTCTCGGTCGTGGCCGGCTCGACGCTGCTGCTGGCGTTGGTGGGCGACGCCGCGTGGCACGTCCTGCCGCTCGTCTGGGCGCTCGTGCCGCTCGCCAACCTCGTCGCGTTCGTCCGGGTGCCGATGCCCGCGACGGTCCCGGACGAGCACCGCACCTCGCTGCGCGCCCTCTTCGGCGCCCCCGCGTTCGTGACCGCGATGCTGCTCATGCTGTGCGCGGGCGCGGCCGAGCTGACGATGGCGCAGTGGTCCTCGCTCTTCGCCGAGGACGGGCTCGGGGTGTCCAAGGTCTGGGGCGACCTCGCCGGGCCGTGCCTGTTCGCGGTGCTCATGGGCATCGGACGGATCGCGTACGGCCTGTGGGGCGAGCGCGTGCCGCTCGCCCCGGCGCTCGTGGGCTGCGGCCTGCTCGCGACGGCGTGCTACCTCGTCGCCGTGCTCTCTCCCGTGCCCGCGCTCAGCCTCGCAGGGTGCGCGGTGTGCGGGCTGGCCGTGAGCCTGCTCTGGCCGGGGACGTTCAGCCTCGCGGCGGCCCGCTTCCCGCTCGGGGGCGCGGCGATGTTCGGCGTGCTCGCCGTCTTCGGCGACGCGGGCGGGGCGGCCGGGCCGTGGCTCGCCGGGGCCGTCGCCGACGCCTCGGCCGGCGGTAGCGGCCTGCTCGGCACGGTCGCCGACGCGCTGCCGGCAGGTGACTCGTCCGGCCTGCGCGTGGGGCTGCTGGTCGCGACGGTGTTCCCGGTCCTCCTCGTGACGGCCGCGGCCTGGTACGCCGTCGCCGTCCGGCGGGCGGGCCACGCCGCGCTGCCGGCAGCCGAGCCGGTGCCGTAGGCCCGCCCCGACGCCTGTTCCGCCCCGACGACGGTTCCGCCCTGACGCCTGTTCCGCCCTGACGCCGGCCCCGCGCCGCGATCTCCGATATCCACAGCCCCTCCGCCGTCCCCAGATGCGTCCGCGCCCGCCCCGCCGACTGCCGCCGGCCGCCAGGGTCGACACCGGGCCGTCGCGGCGACAGCGGCGGTGACCGCGACGAGGAGGAGACAGCGATGAACGACACGACGGTGGCCTTGCGCGGCAACGTCGCCACCGACCCCCGCGCCGGCACGACGGACAAGGGCACACCCGCGACCGACTTCCGGCTGGCGGCGAACGAGCGGCGCCAGGGCCCGGACGGCACGTGGGTCGACGGGGAGACGAGCTACTACACGGTCCGGTGCTTCCGGGCGCTGGCGCAGAACGCGGCCGCGTCGCTGGCGAAGGGCGACCCGGTGGTCGTCATCGGCACGTTGCGGGTGCGGCAGTGGACCAGCGGGGAGCGCAGCGGGACGGCGGTGGAGGTCGACGCCACGTCGGTCGGGCACGACCTCGTCCGCGGGACGAGCAGCTTCACCCGCGTCTCGCGGGCGGTGCGCGAGCCGGACGCGTCCCCGTCGGCCGCAGGCGGCGACGAGCAGCAGGAGGGCGAGGCCGTCCAGCGCGAGCTCGCCGGCGCGACCGGCGGCTGAGGCGCGGCGCCGCCTCGGACCGCTCAGCCCCACCTCGGACCGTCTGCAGCGGTGCCGAGGTGGGGCCGGGCGGTCCAAGGACGGGCATGGGCGCTCGAGTGGCGGGCCGCACTGCCGCTTCCCCGTAGGCTTGGGGGTATGGCGGAGTTCATCTACACGATGCGCAAGGCGCGCAAGGCGCACGGCGACAAGGTCATCCTCGACGACGTGACGCTCTCGTTCCTGCCCGGCGCCAAGATCGGCGTCGTCGGGCCGAACGGCGCCGGCAAGTCGAGCGTCCTCAAGATCATGGCCGGGCTGGACCAGCCCTCGAACGGCGACGCGTTCCTCTCGCCCGGCTACTCCGTCGGCATCCTTCTCCAGGAGCCCCCGCTCAACGAGGAGAAGGACGTCCTGGGCAACGTCCAGGAGGGCGTCGCCGAGACCAAGGGCATGCTCGACCGCTTCAACGAGATCGCCGAGCTCATGGCGACCGACTACAGCGACGAGCTGCTCGAGGAGATGGGCAAGCTGCAGGAGCAGCTCGACCACCGCAACGCCTGGGACCTCGACGCCCAGCTCGAGCAGGCGATGGACGCGCTGCGCTGCCCGCCGCCCGACGCGGACGTCACCGTCCTGTCCGGTGGCGAGCGTCGCCGCGTCGCGCTCTGCAAGCTGCTGCTGTCGGCGCCGGACCTGCTGCTGCTCGACGAGCCGACCAACCACCTCGACGCCGAGAGCGTGCTCTGGCTCGAGCAGCACCTCGCGCAGTACGCCGGCACCGTCGTCGCGGTCACCCACGACCGCTACTTCCTCGACAACGTCGCGCAGTGGATCCTCGAGCTCGACCGCGGCCGCGCCTACCCCTACGAGGGCAACTACTCCACCTACCTCGAAACCAAGGCGACCCGCCTGAAGATCGAGGGCCAGAAGGACGCCAAGCGCGCCAAGCGGCTCAAGGAGGAGCTGGACTGGGTCCGGTCCAACGCGAAGGGCCGCCAGGCCAAGCAGAAGGCCCGCCTCGCCCGCTACGAGGAGATGGCGGCCGAGGCCGACCGCATGCGCAAGCTCGACTTCGAGGAGATCCAGATCCCGCCGGGTCCGCGCCTGGGGTCGATCGTCATCGAGGTCGACAAGCTGACGAAGAGCTTCGACGACCGTGTCCTCATCAAGGACCTGTCGTTCTCGCTCCCGCCGAACGGCATCGTCGGCGTTGTCGGCCCGAACGGCGTCGGCAAGACGACGCTGTTCAAGATGCTCATCGGCGACGAGAAGCCCGACAACGGCTCGATCAAGGTCGGCGAGACCGTGAAGGTCAGCTACGTGGAGCAGACCCGCAGCGGCATCGACCCGAAGAAGACGCTGTGGGAGGTCGTCTCCGACGGCCTGGACTACATCAACGTCGGCCACGTCGAGATGCCGTCCCGCGCCTACGTCAGCGCCTTCGGCTTCAAGGGCCCGGACCAGCAGAAGCCGGCCGGCGTGCTCTCGGGCGGTGAGCGCAACCGGCTCAACCTCGCGCTCACGCTGAAGCAGGGCGGCAACCTGCTCCTGCTCGACGAGCCGACCAACGACCTCGACGTCGAGACCCTGGGGTCGCTGGAGAACGCGCTGCTCGAGTTCCCCGGCTGCGCCGTGGTCGTGTCCCACGACCGGTGGTTCCTCGACCGCGTCGCGACGCACATCCTCGCCTTCGAGGGCACCGAGGAGAACCCGTCGAACTGGTTCTGGTTCGAGGGCAACTTCGAGTCCTACGAGAAGAACAAGGTCGAGCGGCTCGGCTCCGACGCCGCCCGCCCGCACCGCGTGACCTACCGCAAGCTGACCCGCGACTGACCCGTCCGATCGGTCCGTACGAGGCGGTGGCCCTTCCGGGGCCACCGCCTCGTCGCGTCCCCGGCGCCGGTACGGTTCCGCGCATGCCGCGCCACCGCGTACGCGTCCCCATGCGCTGGGGCGACATGGACGCCTTTCAGCACGTCAACAACGTCGCCTATCTCGGGTATCTGGAGGAGGCGCGCGTCGACATGCTCTTCGTCCTCGGCGAGGAGTCCGGCGTCGCGGCGCTGCGCGACGGGGTCGTCGTCGCCCGGCACGAGATCGACTACGTCGCACCACTGGTGTGGCACCCGCGTGGCATCGACATCGACGTGTGGGTCGAGCGGGTCGGGGGCGCGTCGTTCGAGCTGGCCTACGTCGTTCAGGACGACGAGCGGGTCTACGCCCGGGCGCGGTCCACGATGGTGGCCTTCGACCTCGGCGCGGGGCGCGCCCGGCGGCTCACCACGGAGGAGCGCGCGTTCCTCGAGCGGTTCGCGGAGGACGCGCCGCGCTGACCCGCTGCAGCGTGGGACGACCTGTGTCCAGTGCTGTGTCAGCGACACCGGATGCAGGCCGTCCGACGTCCGAGAGCTAGAACTCCCCGGACTCCTTCTGCTGCAGCCGTGCCTCGGTGTCGCCGTCGCCCCCGCGGCCGAGGTTGTCCGCGTCGTCGATCGAGACGTACTCGCTGGGGGCGTCCGCGACCGGCGGCGGGGCGCTGTCGCCGCCGAACACCGCGCCGGTGCGCTCCTGGAACTCGTCGTCCGGGCCGGCGGTCACGCCGTACGGCTCGGCGTAGCCCTCCTGCGGCGCCGTCGAGTCCGCGTCGCTGCCGCTGCCCTGCCGCTCGCTGGACGGGCGGATCGAGGCGGGGCCGATGTTGCCGCCCATGTCGTGCACGTCCCCGTGCAGCCCCTCGCGGTCGCGCTGGGGAAGGTCTTCTCGCTCGTCACTCATGACCTCGACCCTGCCCGGTCACGGTGCCGGTCATGCGCGCGGAGTCAGGCCGCGGGCAGCAGGTCCACCAGCTGCCGGGCGTTGACCTGGGCGTAGTTGCGGTAGCAGTTGTTCAGCAGCACGTGGACCTCCTTTGCCTGCTCGCCCAGGCCCTCGATGCGCGGCGCCCACTCGCGCAGCTCGTCCTCGGCGTACTCGTAGCCGAACCGCTCGTAAATGTCCTTGCTCTCCCACTTCTCGCTGTGGCCGTGGAACCGCACGACCGCGAGGTCGCTGGTGGCGGCGACCACCGGCGGGATGGAGGAGGGGAAGCCCTGGGGCATGTCGACGCTGACGTAGGGGAGGGCGTACGAGCGGAGGAAGTCCAGTGTGTGCTCGCGGTTCTCCTCCGACATCCACGTCCTGTTGCGGAACTCGATGCAGACGCGGTAGGGGTCGCAACGCTCCTTGCACTGCAGGAGGTATTCGCGGTTGCGCGTGCCGATGGGGAACCACTGCGGGAACTGCAGCAGGATCGCGCCGAGCTTGCCGGCGTCGGCGAGCGGTGCCAGTGCCGAGAGGAAGCGCTCCCAGACCTCGTCGACCACGGCGGGGTCCAGGTCCTTGAGGTAGACGTTGCGCTTCGTCGTCTCGGGCCGCAGCTCCTTGTAGAGCGCGCTCACCTTCGTGGGGTGCTGGGTGAGCAGCGAGAAAGCCTTGATGTTGAACGTGAAGCCCGGCGGCGTACGCTCCGCCCACGCGACGCTGTTCCGCTCGCTCGGCGGCGTGTAGTAGGTCGAGTCCACCTCGACGAGCGGGAACTGCGAGGCGTAGTACGCCAAGCGCGTTTCAGCCGTCTTCGCGTCGGGCGGGTACCAGCCCGAGGCGAGCAGCGTCTTGTCCGTCCAGGACGCGGTGCCGACCAGGATCTTGCCCACGGGGCCAGCATGCCCCGTGCACGGCCCGGGCGGAACCCGACGCCGCTCGCCTCGCGCGTGGTCAGGAGGCGGCGGGGGCCGGCAGCTTCACGACCGCCTCGACGGGCAGGTGGTCGCTCGGGAACTGGCCACCCTTCGAGAACGTGTTGATGGCCACCGCGCGCGTCGTCACGCCGGCGCTGGCGAGGATCCAGTCGATGCGGGCGCCGTTGGGCGTGAGCGGCCGGTAGTTGTGGAACGTGCCGTAGACCGGGCTGCGCTCCGCGGCGTTCACCCAGGTGTCCTGCAGCACCCCGTTGGTGACGAGCGTGGAGTAGGGCACGCTGCCCGCGCCCGCGGCGGTGTTGAAGTCGCCGGTCACGATCTTCGGCAGGGCCGGGTTGAGTGCGCGGACACGCTGGTCGATCAGGCTGGCGGCCCGGCGGCGGGCGTTCTCGCTGGAGTTGTCGAGGTGCGTGTTCAACGCGAAGAACTGCTGGTTCGTGACCTTGTCCAGGAACCGCACCCACGTGACCATGCGGATCGAGCCGCCGCCCCAGGTGTTGGAGCCGATGACGTTCGGCGTGTCCGACAGCCAGAAGTGGTCGAACTCGAGCGGCTGCAGCCGGTCGGTGTTGTAGAAGACGGCCATGAACTCGCCGCGGCTGCCACCCTCCCGGCCGACGCCGATCATGCGGTAGTCGTTGCCGGGCAGGTCCTTCTCGATGTCCTGCAGTTGCGAGTAGAGGCCCTCCTGGGTGCCGAGGATGTCCGGGCGCTCCTTGCGGAGCAGGTCGCGCATCACCGGGCGGCGCTCGGCCCAGGAGTTCGGCCGGCTCGTGCTCGCGTAGCGCAGGTTGAACGTCATGACGTGCAGCTCGTCGGCGGCGATCGTGCCGAGGGCGGGCGTGGACCGCTGCGCGGCGTCCGCGGAGGAGCGCGGGAAGACGGCGAGGCCGACGGTGAGCACGACAGCGAGCGCGGCGGCGGCGAGAGCCACCAGGCGCCGTGCCGGGATGGTGGAGGGGGTCACTGACGCTCCCAGGTCGAGGACAGGTGGTCCCGACGCTAGGAACCGCTCATGTCCCTCCCGCGAGCACGAGGCTCATGGGAAGGAACGCGCAAGTGACGAGTCGGAGATCGCCGAACTAGTCTTCGGCCGTCGTGGGGACTAGCCGCAGCCGCAGCTGGACAACCTTCGTCCCGAGGTCGACCTGGCGCCCGATCCTCGCCCAGTAGGCGATGTGCCCGGCGCGCCACTCCTCCACCGACTCGTCGCCCTCGTTCTCGGCCTGCACGAAGTCCCAGCCGACCTCGCCGAAGGTCGAGTGCCGCACGTCGGTGATCTCCACGGTGCCGATGGGGAGCCCCTCGTCGTCGACGAGGACCATCTGCTCGCCGACGTGCTCGACCTCCTCGCCCTCCTCGGCGTACTCGTCGAGCAGCCCGAGCGTGGCCGTCTTCTGCCCGGCCAGCACGAGGCCGTTCAGCCGCGACCGGATGCCACCGGCGTCGCCGAGCTCGAGGGTGCGCAGGTCACCGACGCGTGGGAACACGGCAGGGTCCTCCCGGGGAGAAGAAGCGGTCAGCTGGCGGCGTACCAGACCGCGGTGTCGCCGGGGATCGTGCCGTCACCGTCGAGCGGCGCGCTCGCCAGCAGCACCTCGCCGTCGGCGAGCAGCTCGTCCGGGATCGGCGCCGGGTCGGGGCCGAAGTTCACGACGCAGACGAAGCCGGGCTCGCGCCGGAACGCGAGCACCCCGTCGGCCGACGGCGCCCAGCCGAGCGTGCCGTCGCCGAGGGCCGGCAGCTCCCGGCGCAGCCGGAGCGCGTGGCGGTAGAGCGACAGCATCGACTCCGGGTCGCCCTCCTGCTTCTCCACGCTGAGCTGCGCCCACGCCGGCGGCTGCGGGAGCCAGGGCGTGCCGGACGGGCCGAAGCCGTACGGCGGCTCCTCGCCAGACCACGGGATCGGCACCCGGCAGCCGTCGCGCCCGCGCTCCTGCCCGCCGGTCCGCAGGAACGTCGGGTCCTGCAGCGCCTCGTCGGGCAGGTCCTCGACCTCGGGCAGGCCGAGCTCCTCGCCCTGGTAGACGTATGCGCCGCCGGGCAGCGCGAGCATGAGCAGCGCCGCGGCCCGGGCGCGCCGGGCCCCGGTCCCGCCCCCGCCGTAGCGGGTCACGTGCCGCACCACGTCGTGGTTCGACAGCACCCAGGTGGGCGGCGCGCCGACGCCGGAGAGCGCGTCGATGCTGTCGTCGACCGCCGCCCGGGCCGCCTTGGCGTCCCACGGCGCGAGCAGGAAGCTGAAGTTGAACGCGGTGTGCAGCTCGTCGGGGCGCACGTAGAGCGCGAGGCGCTCCGGGCTGTGCACCCACGCCTCGGCGACGAACGTGCGGTCGCCGGGGTATTCGTCGATGACGCGCCGCCAGCCGCGATAGACCTCGTGGACCTCGTCCTGGTCCCAGTGCGGGTGGCCCTCGACGGCCTGCCCGCTCGTGGCGAAGCGGCCCGCGATGTCGGGCATCCCGGGGTCCTTGGCCAGCCCGTGCGCGACGTCGATGCGGAAGCCGTCGACGCCCCGGTCGAGCCAGAACCGCAGGATCGAGTGGAACTCCGCGACGACCTCGGGGTTCGTCCAGTCCAGGTCGGGCTGCTCGGGCGCGAACAGGTGGAGGTACCACTGGCCGTCCGGCACCTGCTGCCACGCCGGCCCGCCGAAGACCGAGCGCCAGTCGTTCGGCGGCTGCGCGCCGTCGGGGCCTTTGCCGTCGCGGAAGACGTAGCGGGCGCGCTCCGGGCTGCCCGGCGCGGCGGCGAGCGCGGCCTGGAACCACGCGTGCTGGTCCGAGGTGTGGTTGGGCACCAGGTCGACGATCACGCGCAGCCCGAGCTCGTGCGCCTCGCGCAGCAGTGCGTCCGCGTCGTCGAGGGTGCCGAACATCGGCTCGACGTCGCGGTAGTCGGCCACGTCGTAGCCGGCGTCCGCCATCGGCGAGGGGTAGAACGGGTTGATCCAGATCGCGTCGACGCCCAGGTCGCGGATGTAGGGGAGGCGCGACCGGATGCCGGCCAGGTCGCCCATGCCGTCGCCGTCCGCGTCGGCGAAGCTGCGGACGTAGACCTGGTAGATGACGGCGTCACGCCACCACGGGGCACGACCTTCGACCGGGGTCACGACGGCGATCCTGGCACGACGGGCAGGGGCGCGCCTTCGGGCGCCTCGTTGACCAGGCTGTACGCCGCCATGACGAGGTAGTCCCAGAGCTGCTTGTCCTGGTCGGCCGGCAGCGCGATCTCGTCGAGCGCGGCCCGCATGTGCGTCAGCCAGGCCTCGCGCTCGCGCTCGCCGATGCGCCAGCCGCCGTGCCGCATCCGCAGCCGGGGGTGGCCGCGGGTCTCGCTGTAGGTGCGCGGGCCGCCCCAGTACTGCTCGAGGAACATCCGCAGCCGGCCCTCGGCCGCCGTCAGGTCCTCCTCGGGGTAGAGCGGGCGCAGGACGGGGTCGTCGGCGACGCCGGCGTAGAACCGGGCGACGAGCCGCCGGAACGTCTCGCTGCCTCCGACCGACTCGTAGAACGAGGCGCTGCTGTCGTCGCTGCTGCTCACGCGTTCTATCGTCGCACCGGGGGATCGCAGACTCGCGCCGGCTCGGGCCGGCCACCCCGCGCCCACTTCGGCCGACTTCGACGGAAGGACAACGCCATGCCCACCACGCGCATCGCCAACGCCCACTGGGAGGGCTCGCTCATGGAGGGCCAGGGCACCGTGTCCCTGGACTCCTCCGGCCTCGGCACCTACGACGTGACCTGGGCCGCCCGCTCCGCCGAGCCCAATGGCAAGACGAGCCCCGAGGAGCTCATCGCGGCCGCCCACTCGACCTGCTTCTCGATGGCGCTCTCGCACGCCCTCGCCGGTGCCGGCACCCCGCCGGAGAAGGTCGACACCAAGGCCGAGGTCGACTTCCAGCCCGGCAAGGGCATCACCGAGATCCGTCTGACCGTGCGCGCCACCGTGCCCGGCCTGGACGAGGACGGCTTCAAGGCCCAGGCCGAGCAGGCCAAGCAGAACTGCCCGGTCAGCCAGGCCCTCGCCGGCACGACGATCACGCTGGACGCGGCGCTCGCCTGACGCGTACCCGCGCCCGCCCCGTTTGGCAGAATGCCGCATTCTCGCGATAGGTTCGCGAGAATGCGGCATTCTGCCAACGGGGGCTCCGGGTGAATGCGGCATTCTGCCAACGAGGCCCCGCGACAATGCGGCATTCTGCCAACCGGGCCGCGGCCAGAATGCGGCATCGTGCCAACCGAGACCGCGGGCCCTGGCCGCCACGGCGACCGGCTGCGAGGCGAGGTCGGTCAGCGCAGCGGGTTGCTGACCGCGCGCAGGTCCTGCGCGGAGGCGTGGCCGGGGTCGGGGTGGCGGCGCTCGAGCTCCTCCGCGGCGCGGGCGACGTTGCGCTGCATCTCACCGAAGACGACGCCGTGGAAGGGCCAGACGCTCCACCAGTACGCCCGGCCGGCCAGGCCGTGCGGGTGGAAGGTCGCCTTCTGCCGGAACACCGTCCGCCCCTCGCGCGAGCGCTTGACCTCGAGCTCGAGCCAGGCCAGTCCGGGCAGCCGCATCTCGGCGCGCAGCCGGAGCAGGACGCCCTCCTCGACCTCCTCCACCCGCCAGAAGTCCAGCGCCTCGCCGACGTGCAGGTCGTCGGGGTCGCGCCGGCCGCGCCGCAGGCCCGGGCCCCCGCTGAGCCGGTCGAGCACGCCGCGCGCCCGCCAGGCCAGCGGGAAGGAGTACCACCCGCGCTCGCCGCCGATGCCCTCGATCACCCGCCACAGCGCCTGGGGGGAGGCCGCGACGAAGCGCTCGCGCTCGTCGACGTAGAGGTCGCCGCCGGCCCAGTCCGGGTCGGTCGGCAGCGGGTCGCTCGGGGCACCGGGCGTCGACGCCGTGGTCCACGCGGTGGGCACCTGCAGCTCGCGGATCCGGGTCAGGGCGAGCTCGACCGCCCGGTCGAAGCCGACGAGCCCGCCCGGGGGGTCGGGGACGTACTCGGCGATGTCGTGCTCCCGGCAGACCACGGTGTTGCGCAGCGACTCGACGAGAGGCCGCGCGATGCTGCGCGGCACCGGCGTCACCACGCCGACCCAGTGGCTGGACAGCGACGGGCTGAGCACGGGGGTCTTGAGGATGCGCCGGCGCGGCAGGCCGGCGACCCGGGCGTACCTCCTCATCATCTGCTCGTACGTCAGCACGTCCGGCCCGCCGATGTCGAAGGCCCGGTTCACGTCGGCCGGCAGGCCCGCGGCGCCGACGAGGTAGCGCAGGACGTCACGCACGGCGATCGGCTGGATGCGGCTGTCCAGCCACTTGGGCGTCACCATCACGGGGAGGCGCTCGGTGAGGTGGCGCAGCATCTCGAACGACGCCGACCCCGAGCCGAGGATGACCGCGGCCTGCAGGACCGCGGTGGGGACGCCCGACGCGAGCAGGATGAGGCCGACCTCGGCGCGCGAGCGCAGGTGCGGCGACAGCTCCTCGTGCTCGGGCAGCAGCCCGCCGAGGTAGACGATCCGGCCCACGCGCAGCTCCCGCGCCGCCTTCGCGAAGCAGCGGGCGATGGCGCGGTCGGTCGCCTCGAAGCGCGGGCCGGCCGCGAGGCTGTGGATCAGGTAGTACGCGACGTCGACCCCGTCGAGGGCCCGGCGCACGTCGTCCTCCACGGACACGTCGCCGACGACCACCTCGACGTCCCCGCCCCAGGGGTGGTCGCGCAGCTTCTCCGGCCGCCGGGCCAGGACGCGGACCCGGTGGCCCGCCGCCAGCAGCTCGGGCACCAGGCGGCCGCCGATGTAGCCGGTCGCCCCGGTGACCAGGCACAGCTTCTCGCTCACCCCACGATCGTCGCCGCTGCGCCCGCGCCGTGCATCTCCGGACGCCCGACCCGCACGGACGTCTCGATGCGGCCGAGCTCGCCCCGGGTTGGCAGAGACCGGACGGGGGCCGGGCAGGGCGCCCGACCGGGAGCCTCGCGCAGGCCGTCCACAGGGCGTTGTACGACACTGGGCCGATGGCCGACCCCTTGATCGACCGCCCGTGGCTCGCTTCGTACGCCCCCGGCGTGCCGGCCGACGTCGACGTCCCCGACCGGCCGCTCACGGCGCTGCTCGACCGGGCCGTCGCCGAGCACGGGCCCTCGACGGCGCTGGACTTCATGGGGTCCACGACGACGTACGCGCAGCTCGCCCGGCAGGTCGCGCGGGCCGCCGAGGCGCTGCGCCGGCTCGGCGTACGCCCCGGCGACCGGGTCGCGATCGTGCTGCCGAACTGCCCGCAGCACGTCGTCGCGTTCTACGCGGTGCTCCGGCTCGGCGGGGTCGTCGTGGAGCACAACCCGCTCTACACCGCTGACGAGCTCGCGGCCCAGCTCGCCGACTCCGGTGCCCGGGTCGCGGTGGTCTGGGAGAAGACGGCGGCGGCCGTGGACTCGGTGCGCGCCCGGACCGCGGTCGAGACGGTGCTCACCGTCGACCTGTCGGCCGCCCTGCCGCTGGGCAAGCGGCTCGCGCTGCGGCTCCCGGTCGCAAAGGCCCGGCGCACGAGGGAGCAGCTGCGCGCCCCCGTCCCCGCCGGGTCGCGCAGCTGGGAGCGGCTGGTCGCCGCGGCCGCCGAGCTCGACCCCGCGACGCCGCTGCCGGCCGCCGACGACCCCGCGTTGCTGCAGTACACGGGCGGCACGACGGGCACGCCCAGAGGCGCGGTCCTGACCCATCGCAACCTCGCTGCGAACGCCGAGCAGTCGGCCGCGTGGGTCCCGGGCCTGCGGGTCGGGCAGGAGACGTTCTTCGGCGTGCTGCCGATCTTCCACGCGTACGGGCTCACCCTCTGCCTGACCGCCGCCGTCCGGCTGGCCGCGTGCGTGGTGCTGCTGCCGCGGTTCGACGTCGACACGTTCCTCGCCGCCGCCAAGCGCCGTCCGCCGACGTTCCTGCCCGGGGTTCCCGGGATCTACGACCGGCTCGCGGACGCGGTGGAGGAACGCGGCGCGGACCTCTCCTCGATCCGGTTCGCCATCTCGGGGGCGATGTCGCTGCCACCAGCGACCGTCGAGCGCTGGGAGAAGCTGACCGGCGGCCTGCTCGTCGAGGGCTACGGGATGACCGAGACGTCGCCCATCACGATCGGCAACCCCATCTCGGCGCAGCGCCGCCCGGGCACGGTGGGCGTGCCCTTCCCGTCGACCCGGGTGCGGATCGTCGACCCCGAGGACCCGTCGGTCGAGCGCCCGCGCGGCGAGGCGGGGGAGCTGCTGGTGCAGGGGCCGCAGGTGTTCGCCGGCTACTGGCAGCGGCCGGCGGAGACCGCGCAGGCCCTGCTGCCCGGAGGCTGGATCCGCACCGGTGACATCGCCGTGATGGACGAAGACGGCTTCGTGCGCATCGTCGACCGGATCAAGGAGCTCATCATCACGGGCGGGTTCAACGTCTACCCGTCGGAGGTCGAGGACGTGCTGCGCCGGCACGAGGGGGTGCACGACGCGGCCGTGGTCGGCCTGCGCGACGCGTCCGGCAATGAGCTCGTCGCTGCCGCCGTGCAGCCGGCCGAGGGCCACGAGCTCGACCTCGACGCGCTGCGCTCCTGGTGCCGGGAGCGGCTGGCGGGCTACAAGACGCCGCGCCGGATCGTGGCCGTGGCGGACCTGCCGCGCAGCCAGGTGGGCAAGGTGCTGCGCCGGCAGGTGCGCGAGCGGCTCACCCGCGAGGGCTGACCCGCCGGCACCGTTCCGGACGGCAGGCCCGGCCCGTCAGGAGGCGTAGGAGCACTCGCGGCTCCGGCCGCGCGCGGCGGCGATGACGGCGTCGAGCCGGTCGCGGGTCGCGGTCAGCTCGCGGACCTGCGCGTCGATGCGCTCGCGCTCGGCGATGAGCTGCTCGATCATCTCCGGGGTCGCGACCCCGGTGTGCACGCACGGCAGCAGCCCGAGGATCGCCCTGCTGCTCAGGCCCGCGGCATAGAGCGCCTGGACCCAGCGCACCCGCTCGACCGCGTCCTCGCCGTAGTGGCGCTGCCCGCTCGCACTGCGGACGGAGGTCAGCAGCCCCTGCTCCTCGTAGTAGCGCAGCGCCCGCGTGCTCACGCCCGCAGCCGTGGCGACCTCGCCGATCCGCATTGCCCGCCCTCCCGCTCGCTCGTCACGTCACCCGTTCGATGCGTCCGCGGACTTGCCCTTGACGCCAACGTCAAGTCTTAGCGTAGCCGCGCATCGCCCGGGCGCCAGGCCCGGCGTACGACAAGGACGGCGAACTCATGGACATCTCCGGAGCCACGGCACTCGTCACCGGCGCGAACCGCGGCATCGGCCGGCACTTCGTGCTCGAGCTGCTCGAGCGCGGCGCGGCAAAGGTGTACGCGACGGCGCGCGACCCGCGCGCGGTCGACGTCCCCGGGGTCGAGGTGCTCGCACTCGACGTCACGGACCCTGCCTCCGTGGCCGCTGCGGCCGCGGCCGCGCCCGACGTGGACCTGCTGGTCAACAACGCCGGCATCTCGACCGGCACGAACCTCGTCACCGGCGACCTGGACCGGGTCCGGCTCGAGCTCGAGACCAACTTCTTCGGCCCGCTGTCGATGGTGCGCGCGTTCGCGCCCGTCCTCGCGGCCAACGGCGGCGGCGCGGTGGTCAACGTGCTGTCGGCGCTGTCGTGGTTCTCCGCCGACGGCGCCACCGCGTACGCGGCGGCCAAGGCGGCGGCCTGGAGCCTGACCAACGGGGTCCGGCTCGAGCTCGCAGGGCAGGGGACGCTCGTCACCGGCGTGCACCTCGGCGCCGCCGACACCGACATGATGCGGGGCTACGACCTGGACAAGATCGACCCGGCCGACGTCGCTCGCGCCGTGCTCGACGGCGTGCAGGCCGGGCAATGGGAGGTCCTCGTCGACGACTGGAGCCGCGGCGTCAAGGCCAGCCTCGCCGGGGACCCCGCGGCGTTCTACGGCCGGCTGGCGGGCTGAGGGCCGGTCAGCGGCGGCGGTCGGCCGGCAGCCCGCCGAACGTGCCTGCCACGGCGTTGAGGACGGCTGTGGCGTCGTAGGCCCACGGGTTCTCCAGCTCTCCCCAGAGCGCGAGCTCGATCTCGCCGAGGCTCGCGTGCGCGATGGCGACGACCGTGCGCGGGTAGGCGTGCCGCAGCTGGGCCGTGACGCCGGCCGGAAGGGCGGCGCGGACCGCGCGCAGCGTGCGGGCCTCGGCGGCGGCGGCCTGCCCCGCCGCGTCGGGGCGGCACCGGGCGCGGGCCAGGGCGAGCACGTCCGTGAACTCGTCCTGGTCGCCCGCCCACTCCTGTCCCAGCCGCTCCAGCGCCTCGTGCAGCGCCGGGTCGGCCAGGACCGCGGCGGCCTCGAGCTCCTGGCGCCAAAGGTCGTCGTCGGCGCCGTCGAGGCGCTGGAGCAGGGCGTCGACGGCCCGGTGGTCCCCGGTCCGGGCCAGGGCGAGCAGGGCCTCGCAGCGTGCCTGCGGGTCCGGGTCGTGCAGCCGGGCGGCGAGCGCGTCGCGGGCCGCCGGGGAGTCGGCCTCGACCTGGCCGAGCCCGAAGGCGGCCCAGTCGCGTACCCGGGCGTGCTCGTCGGTGCTGAGCTGCGTGAGCGCGGCGACGACGCGGTCGCGCAGCGGCCCGGCGGTCACGACGCCGCCGGGGAGCGCCCGGGCCAGCGCCAGCCGCACCGCCGCGCTCGGGTGGTCGAGGCGTACGGCGTCGAGCAGCGCCTGCGCGGCCGAGGCGTCCCACGCCTTGCCCAACGCGTCGACCGCCTCCTCGACGACCATCTCGTCCGCCGCGGCCAGCTGGAGGATCTGCGCGAGCCTCGGCACTGCCGTGGGCACCATCTGCGGAGAGCCCTCCAGGGAGCTCCCGAGGCGGCGGGCTTCCTCCTGCAGGTTCGACGGCATGTGCGCATCCTGCCCACTGGCGGTCGCGTGTCACGTCGCCGCAGCCCTTCCACGGCGGCAGTGACAGCCCGCTCACCAGCGCGGTGTGGTTCGTGATCTGGGATTCGTGGATTGACGAGAGGGCACGAAGCCCGGCCTTCATCGCCGTCGCGCGGGTGAGGGACGCACCGCGTCGACCGTGCCTACGCGGGAGTCACCGGGCCAGCCGGATGCGGCGCCTCGCCACGAGGAGCTCGCGGACCGGGCGGCCCGGCCCGGGGCGGCAATAGGCCCGGCCACCGCGGAAGGCGAGCTGCCACCCCTTCAGCGGCACGGGGTGCACCTCGCCCGCCGCCACCTGCACCACCTTGCCGCCGACGGCCTGGAACAGGTGCAGGCCGAGGTAGATGGGCTTGTCGTCGGCGCCCTGCAACGACGGGACGTCGATCACGAGGTAGGGCACCAGCGCGGACGGCGTGCCCGCCACCGATCCGTAGCGCACCGGCCGCAGATGCACGTCGGTGACGTCGTCCAGCGCCGCCCGCCCGCGCTGCATGCGTACTGGGCCGAAGTCGCTGCTGGAGTACGTGCGGTTCGCCCAGTCGGTGCCACGGAGGACCTCGCGGGCGGGCAGCGTCGGCCGGCCGGCGGCCAGCGCGCCACCGGGCTGCCCGACCGCTCCGAGGACGAGGGCGCCGAGCACTGTGCGGCGGGCGAGCAGTTCCCTGGCCACGGCGGTCCCTTCGTCGGCGGCCCGCCAACGATGACAGACGAATGGGCGTCGCCGACAGCCTCAGCGCACCGGCAGCACCAGCGGCGCGCCCGTGCGGGGATGGGGGAGGACCTCGACGGGGTGGGAGTAGACCCGGGTGAGCAGCTCGGCCGTGAACACCTGCGCCGGTGGCCCGCAGGCGGCGACCCGCCCGTCGGCCAGCACCGCCACCCGGTCGGCGTGCGCTGCGGCGGTCACGAGGTCGTGGAGCACGATGACGACCGCGTCGCCCCGGCTCGCGCGCTCGCGGGCGACCTGCAGCACGAGCTCGACGTGGTGCAGGTCGAGCGCCGCCGTGGGCTCGTCCAGCAGCAGGAGCGGGGTCTGCTGGGCGAGGACGCGAGCAAGCGCCACCCGCCCGCGCTCGCCGCCGGACAACGACAGGAAGCCGCGCCCGGCCAGCTGCTCCACGTCGGTCTGCGCCATCGCCTCGGCCAGCACGCGCTCGTCGTCGTCCTCGGCGTCCGTGCCGGCCCACGGCCGGCGGCCCATCCGGACCACCTCGGAGACGGTGAAGGGGAACGCGAGGGCGACCTGCTGCGGCAGGACTGCGCGCCGGCGGCTCAGCTGCGCTACCGACCAGTCGGCCACGGGCCGTCCGAGCAGCTCGACGTCCCCGACGTCGGGCTCCCGGTCCCCGGACAGCACGCCCAGCAGCGTGGACTTGCCCGCGCCGTTGGGGCCGACGAGGGCGAGCACCTCGCCGCTGCGTACGTCCAGCGTCACGTCCGCGAGGACGGCGCGCGCGCCGAGGCGCACGCCGACCCCGCGTGCTGCGGCTGCCACCTGCCCGGCCGCCGGGCGCTGCGGCTCGTCGGGCTGGGGCGAGAGCCGCCCGAGCAGCCCCCTCACGCCCAGCCTCCCTGCCGCGCGCGCGTGCGGTGCAGGAGCCAGAAGAAGAAGGGGCCGCCGACGAGGGCGGTGAGCGAGCCGAGCGGCACCTCGGCCGGCGCGGCGATCGTCCGCGCGGCGAGGTCCCCGGCGATGAGGACGGCCGCGCCGGCGAGCGCGCTCGCGGGCACCAGCAGCCGGTGGCCCGGCCCGGCGACCATCCGGACGGCGTGGGGCACGACGAGCCCGACGAAGCTGATGATGCCCGCGACGGCGACCGCGGCGGAGGTGAGCAGGGCCACGACGACGATCAGCACCAGGCGCAGCCGCTCGACGTCCACCCCGAGGTGGCGCGCCGGGTGGTCGCCGAGCGCGAGCAGGTCGAGCCGCCGGGCGAAGCGCGGAGCGGCGAGGAGCCCCAGCGCCGCGACCGGCGCGACCGCCCACACCGCCGGCCACGTCGCCGAGCCGATGCTGCCGAGGTTCCAGAAGGTGATGCTGCGCAGTTCCGCGTCGTCGGCGAAGAACGTCAGCAGCCCGATGGCTGCGCCCGTCACGGCGTTGACGGCGATGCCGGTCAGCACCAGGGTCACGACCTCGGCCCGGCCCGAGGACCGGGAGAACGCGTAGACCCCCAGCGTCGTCACGAGCCCGCCGAGGAACGCGGCTCCCGTGACCGTCCAGCCGCCGAACCCCGAGACGCCCAGCGCGATGGCCGCGACCGCGCCGAGCGCCGCGCCCGACGAGACGCCGATGACCCCTGGCTCTGCGAGCGGGTTGCCGAAGACGCCCTGCATCAAGGCCCCGGCGCACGCGAGCGACGCCCCCACCAGCGCACCGAGGACGACACGGGGGAAGCGGATTTCCCACAAGACAGTTTCACCGGTCGGGTCGGGCATCGTCCCGACGTCGACGCCCACCCGGTGCAGGACCGAGGAGAGGACCTGCAGGGGAGGAACGGAGTACGCCCCGGTCGCGCAGGCCAGCAGGACCACCGCGACGAGGGCGAGCGCGAGGCCGGCGAGCAGCACGGGCCCGCGCGTGCGGCCGCGTGCGGTGGCGGGAGCGAGCGGCCGCATCACGAGCCGTGCAGCCGGCCGACCAGGTCGGCGAGCACCTGCGCCGTGCGCGGGCCGAAGTTGAGCAGAACCCCGTCCTCGACCGAGACGATGCGGCGGTCGCGGCCGGCGGGGGTCTGGGCGATGCCGGCGATCTTGACCATGCCGTCGACGCCGCCGACCGACTCCAGCCCCTTGCTCATCACGAGGATGACGTCGGGCCGCGCCGCGACGAGGGCCTCGGTCGTGATCGGCGTGAAGGCGTCGAGCCCCAGGGCCGTTCCGGCGTCCTGCGCGCCCGCGGCTGCGATGAGGGAGTCTGCTCCCGAGCCCTTGCCGCCGAGCAGGTAGACCCCGGCCGTGCCGCGCAGGTAGAGGAAGGCGACCCGGGGCTTGGTGCCACCGGACGGGACCTGAGCCTGGGCGGCGCGGATCTCGGCGGTCGTCCGCTCGGCCAGCTGCTTCCCGGCCCTGGCGACGCCCAGCGCGCTCGCGATCGTCGTGATGCGCGGGAGGACGTCCTCGAGGCTCGTCGCCGTGTCGAGGACGACGATGGGCACGCCTGCCTTGCGCAGCTGCTCGAGCGACTCCTTCGGCCCGGTGTCGGTGTCCGCCAGCACCACCGTCGGCCGGAGCGCCAGCACGCCCTCCGCGGACACGTCATGGGCGTGGGTCACCACGGGAAGGCCTTCGGCCTCGTGGAACGTCGTGGCCACGTCGCGCCCCACGACGTTGTCGCCGAGGCCGAGGGAGAAGACGATCTCGGCGATGGAGCCGGTGAGCGGGATGATGCGGCTCGCGTCCTCCACCGTGACCTTCCGGCCGTCGGCGGAGTCGACGGTGACCGGCAGCTCCGGGGTGGGGACGGTGCCGAGCGGGTGCAGCGTCCGGCTGTCGACGCCCCGAACCGTGCCCGCGGCGCTCGACTCCGTTGCCTCGCGCGGGGTCGCACCGGTCGAGCCTCCGCCGCAGCCGGCCAGCAGCCCGAACGCGAGCAGAAGGGCGAAGCTGGCAGCGGGGAAGCGAGGTTCACGCATCGGAGGCGTCCCGTCGGGCGCGGCGGGACATGACGAGCACAGCACCGACTGCGGCCGCCGCGGCTACCCCGCCGCCGGCGGCGAGCCCAACGCTCACGCCCGGGCCGGAGGACGGCTCGTCCTCGGCCGCAGCGGGCGTGCCGGTCGGGGCCGGCGGGGCGGCGCTGCTGCCGGTGAAGCTGACGGGCACCACGACGTCCTGGGTCCGGTCGCTGCTGCGGGTGTGGTCCGCCCGGGTCACGACCGCGCAGCGCGTGACCGTGCAGTCGACGTCCTCGCTGATCTGCCTGCTCACGGTCAGCGTCACCGAGAACGCGCCGCCGGGGGAGAAGGGCCTGGCCAGCGTCTTGCCGTAGTCCGGGGGGTCCGACGACACCCACTGCGACGCCCCGCTGGCGCCCGTGGTGTCGACGCCTCCGCCGCAGGGCGACGGCGGGAGCCCCGGCTCGGGCACGACGCAGAAGGCGACGTAGACCCCCTTCTCCTCGTCGTAGCCGTTGCCCGTCACGGTCACCTGCTGGCCGGCCGGGTCGAGCCCGTCGGCCTGCGAGACGGTCAACGTCTGCCCCTCCTCGCCGCGCTGCGTGACGGGGGTGGCAGCTGTCGCGGGAGCGGCGACGGCGAGCCAGGCGCCCGCCAGCGCCAGCACGGCGGCCCGGCGCGACGCGGTCATCGGCGCAGGAGCGCCCGGGCGACGTCGTCCAGGGAGGCGAGCATCCGGGTGTTGTGGTCGTACGCGACGAGGACCTCCTCGATCACGCGCTCCTGCTCCTGCCCGTCCCACGGGGCGGCGTCGAGCAGGGCGCGGTAGCGGTCCTTGAACGACTTCGGCTTGGGGATCTGCTCGAAGCGGTAGAACCGGACGCCGTCCTCGTCCAGGCCGTAGGTGCGGGCGACGAGCGTGCCGAGAATCTGCCCGCCGGACAGGTCCCCGAGGTAGCGGGTGTAGTGGTGGGCGACGAAGCCCGCGGGCCAGTCGAAGCAGACCTCGCGCAGCCGGGCGCAGTAGGCGCGGGTCGCTGCGGTCGGCGCCGAGAGGGCCCGCCAGCCCGGGCCGAGCAGGAACGCCAGGTCGGCCTCGAGCGCGCCCAGCCGGCGCAGCTCATCGGCGACGAACAGCCCGGCGACGGGGTCGGCCCGCATCGCGTCGCCCGCCTCCTCGAGCACCGCGTAGACCGCGTGCTGCTGGGCGGCGAGGGCGGCGTAGCCCTCCAACGGAAGCTCCCCCGAGGTCAGTGCGCTCATGTAGCCCGAGTGCTCGGCACCGGCGTGGCCCTGCCGGGTGCGCTCACGCAGCCGGGTGGAGAAGGGGGTGTCGGGCGCAGCCGCCGACGCAGCTTCGGGGCGGGTGGCCGTCATGGGGTCCTCGTCGTGCTCGTCGCAGGCGGCCCCGGCCGAGCCCGGACAGCTCAGCGCAGCACCGCGTCGGGTGGTGGCAGCAGCCTAACCACGGCCCGGTACTTGCCGGGAAGGTTTGGCTGCCCTAACTTGCCGACTGACGCCGCCGAGGGTGTCGCGGCGTCGTGCGCCGCTTTCGCAGGAAGAGACGTGGATGAGCCGTTTTCCCCGGGTACGCAACCTCGCCGTCGCCACGCTGGCGCTCGCGCTGCCGGTCGGGGTGGTGCCGGCCGCCGTCGTGCTGAGCGCCGCTCCGGCGAGCGCCGCCTTCTCCATCGACGTGACCCCGAGCACGGGGCTCAGCCCTGACGGCGCCACGGTCACCGTGCACGGCGAGGGCCTCCCGACCACCGGTACGGGGATCTACCTCGGTTTCGCCCGGGCGGACCTCACCGGCGAGTTCTGGCGCGCCACCGGGGTGTTCTCGGCGCAGAAGTGGGTCGCTCCCGCCGGCACGCGCGGCGCGAGCGCCTTCATCGACGGCAACGGCGCCTTCACCACCACACTGAGCCTCAAGGCGGTCTTCGGCTCCGGCGCGAACGCGACCGACTGCCTGCAGACCCAGTGCGCCGTCTACACGTTCTCCGCTCACGGCGACCTCGAGAACCGCAGCTTCGACAAGCGCATCAACGTCACGTTCACGGCGCCGACACCCACCCCCACCCCGACGCCGACCCCCACCCCATCGCCCACGCCGTCGGAGACCGCGACCCCGACCCCGACGCCCACCCCGACCGCGTCCGCAACGCCGACGGCCACGGCGACGGCCAGCGCCACCCCCACTCCGACGCCGACCCCCACGCCCACCCCGAGCAGCAGCGCGGTCGCGCAGTCCCCGACCCCGACGCCCACCACCGCTCCCTCCACGCCCGCGGGCGTCACGGTGACCGTCGGCTCGAAGAAGCTCACCGCCTCCAAGGCGGCCGGCCTGAAGGCCGCTGGTGAGACGGTGACCGTCACCGGCTCGGGCTACGACGAGACGAAGGGCATCTACGTCTCGCTCTGCCAGGACAACGGCAACGGCAAGCAGCCGACGCCGTGCATCGGCGGCGCCGACACGGCCGGCAGCGGGCAGGGCACGATCTGGGTCTCGTCCAACCCGCCGGACTACGCCGAGGACCTCGTCACGCCGTACGGCCCCGGCGGCAGCTTCTCGGTCGAGCTCGCCGTGAAGGCGACCGACGGCACGCTCGACTGCACAGCGGTGAAGTGCGCGATCGTGACGCGCGCCGACCACACCGCCACCGCCGACCGGTCGCAGGACGTCCGCATCCCGGTGACGTTCGCCGGCGCCGGCGTCGAGGAGTCCGCGGCCCCGGACGAGAGCCCGACGCCGACGAGCGACGAGGCGGCCCAGAGCGGCGCGGCCGCGGGTGGTGACGACGTCCTCGCCGCCACCGGTGCCGGGGACTCCGGCACTATCGCGGGCTTCGCCGTCGCGCTGCTCGCGGCCGGCGCGGCGCTCGTCCTGGTCGCGCTGCGGCGGCCGGCCGGTGGGCGGCACCGGCTGGGCCGCGCGGGGGACGCCGGCTGATGGCGGGAGATCGTCGCCTCGGCAGGAGTCGTAGCGGCCCCGGTGCCGCCCGCGGCCGGGCGGCGGCCTCCGTCGGCGCCGCCCTCGCCGTCCTCGCGGCGGGGCTCGTCACCGCGTACCCGTCCCCTGCCGACGCCGCGCCCCGGCTCACGGTGTCCAAGACGCGCAACCTCAAGCCCGCCGGCGAGACCGTCACCGTCTCCGGCCGTGGCTACGACGTGAAGAAGGGGGTCTACGTCGCGCTCTGCGTCGACAACGGCCCGCGCAAGGCCCCGAGCCCGTGCATCGGGGGCGTCGACATGTCGGGCAAGAGCGGCAGCTCGGTCTGGGTCTCGTCCAACCCGCCCGCCTACGGCAAGGGCATCGCCAAGCCCTACAGCAAGGGCGGCACGTTCCGGGTGCGGCTGCGCCTCAAGGCGGTGGACGGCAGCATCGACTGCCGCAAGCGCACGTGCGCCGTCGTCACGCGCGCGGACCACACGCGAAGCGCCGACCGGTCGCAGGACGTGCGGGTCCGGGTGGCGTTCGCGAAGAAGTAGCCGCGCACGGCCGCGTGCAGGATCAGTGCGGGCGGGGCTCGATGCCCGCGGCGGCGCACGCCTGCTCGTACATCCGCACGACCTCCTCGCGGACCTGGCGGCGCTCGGTCAGCTGCCGGCTCCACGGGATCGCCACCCCGACCTCCTGGCCGCCGACGCGCGCGGTGAAGACCGCCTGGTCGGCGTCGAGCCCCGTCATCGTCGCGGCGCTGGCGTCGGGCTGCCCGCCGAGGTGGCGGACGATGAGCAACGAGTCCTCGGTGTGGTCCTCGTTCATGTGACGCGTGACCGCAGCGACGACGTCGTGGGAGAACGGGTTCGGTGAAGCCTGGCTCATGTGTCGTACGTTAGCCGACCCGCGCGCGTCACTTGACCTCCTGCGGCGGCTGCCCTGCGGGGGCGGCGCCGACCCACATCTGGCGGGCCGCGGGAGGCAGGATGCCCTCGCTGTCGAACGCCGCCTTGATGCGCTGGCGCAGCTCGCGCGCGACGTCCCACTGCTTGAGCGGCTGGGTCTTGATGACCACGCGCACGACGAGCGCGTCCGCGGTCAGCTGCTCGACGCCCCACACCTCGGGGTCCTCCATGACGAGGTCCTCGAAGGCGGGGTCCGTGCGCAGCCCGAAGGCCACCTCGCCCAGCAGCGTCTTCACCCGCTCGATGTCGCTGTCGTAGGCGACCGGCACGTCCAGCACCGCCCGGGCCCAGCCCTGGCTCATGTTGCCGACGCGCAGGATCTCGCCGTTGCGGACGTACCAGACCGCGCCGTTGACGTCGCGCACGCGGGTCACGCGCAGGCCGACGGCCTCCACGACGCCGTTGGCCGAGCCGAGGTCGACGACGTCGCCGACGCCGTACTGGTCCTCGAGGATGAGGAAGATGCCGGACAGGAAGTCCTTGACGAGCGTCTGCGCACCGAAGCCCAGCGCCACGCCGACGATTCCCGCGCTGGCGAGGAGCGGCGCGATGTTGAGCCCGATCTCGGACAGGATCATGAGGAACGCCACGCCGGCGACGAGGCCGGTGGTGACGCTGCGCAGCACCGAGCCCATCGTCTGAGCGCGCTGCTTGCGCCGCTCGGACAGCAGCGGGTTGCCCTCGAAGAACGGCGAGGCCTTGCGGGCGCGGGCGATGACGCCGGGCACGGTGCCCTCGGCGGCCTGGTTCGCCAGCTTCGTGATGAGCCGGTGCAGCACGATCCGGATCAGGATCGCGACGACCACGATGGTCGCGATCGCCAGCGGCTTCGCGAGCAGCCAGTCGGCGAACAGGCCGAGCCACCGCTCGCCGGTCCAGTCCCGGACCTTGTCGCACACCGTGCCTTCCTCGCAGCGCTGCAAGGTCTCCGCGATGTCCTGCGTCGGAGTCGACGAGGGCGACGGGGTCGGGGCGGGCGTGGTGACGAGCGGAAGCACAGTCCTCCTCGGCAGTCCGATCGGGGTCCTCCCGACCGTACCCGCCGATCTTCGCCGTGCCGACTACCGCGAGGTGGGTGTCCTCACAGCGCCAGGCCCGTCCAGTGCGCCAGGAAGGCGGTCGTGTCCACCCCGAGCTCGACCGACTTCGACAGCGCCCGCGCGCCGTGGCCGACGCCCTTCTCCCGTCGCACGAGCACCGGCCGTGAACCCGTGGTCGAGTGCTGCAGGGCGGCCGCCATCTTGCGGGCGTGCATGGTGTCGACCCGGGTGTCGCCGTCGAAGATGGTGAAGAGCGTCGCGGGGTAGTCCACGCCCTCCCGGACGTGGTGGTAGGGCGAGTAGGACAGCAGCCACCCGAGCTCCTCGGGGTCGTCGGCGCGGCCGTACTCCTCGTTCCACGTCGCCCCGAGGCCGAACTGCTCGTAGCGCACCATGTCCAGCAGCGGCGCGGAGCAGACCACGGCGTTGAACAGCTCCGGGCGCTGCGTGAGCGCCGCGCCGACGAGCAGGCCGCCGTTCGACCCGCCGCTGATGCCGAGCTGTGCCGGAGTGGTCCAGCCGTCGGCGACCAGCTTCTCGGCCGCGGCGTGGAAGTCGTCGAAGACGTTCTGCTTGGTCCCGAGCATGCCCGCCCGGTGCCACTCCTCGCCCTCCTCGGACCCGCCGCGCAGGCACGCCACCGCGTAGACGCCGCCCGCCTCGACCCACTGCAGGTAGCTCGCCGAGTAGCCCGGGGTGAGGGCGATGCCGAAGCCGCCGTAGCCGCTCAGCACGCACGGGCGGGGCCCGTCCGGCGTCGCGGTCGGGGCGATGACGAACATCCGGACGGTGGTGCCGTCCTTGGACTCGTACGCGACGTGCTGCACCGACACCTCGGGCACCGTGACCGAGCCGGGCGGGGAGGCGTACAGCGAGACCTTCCCGGTCCGCGCGTCGTAGTGGAAGATCGAGTGCGGGGTGACGTGGTCGGTATAGCCGAACCACGCTTCGTGCCCGCCCTCGTGCCGGACGGAGAACCCCCCGATCGACCCCAGCCCCGGCAGCTGCATCTGGCCGGTGCGCTCGCCGCTGCGCAGGTCGTGGACGGTGACCTCGGAGACCGCGTGCCGCGTCCAGGAGCAGAGCAGCACGGGGCTGTCGCCGAGCTCGGGGCCGTCGAGCAGGGCGTGCGCGTCGAGCACGGCCTCCGGGTCCTCCGGCACCAGGTCGCGCCAGGACTCGTAGGCGAGGTCCTCGGGGTCGGCGACGCACAGCCGGCCGCGCGGGGCGTCCCGGTCGGTCGAGATGTAGGCCCGCCCGTCGCGCCCGACCTGCACCCAGGCCTGGGCGTCCACGCCCTCCTGCACGACGCGCAGCTCGGGCGCCTCCGGGGCCGAGGCCGAGATGTCGGCGATCCACAGGTCGTTGCGCGGGGCGGTCCCGGCCGCGGAGCTGACGACGAGCCAGCGGCCGTCCATCGAGACCTGGACGCCGTAGTAGTTCGTGATCTCGCGGCCGGCGCCGAAGATCTCCACGTCCTGCGCGGGGTCCGTGCCGACCCGGTGCAGCCAGACCCGCCGGTGGTACTGCCGCTCGTCCTCGGGCAGCAGCTCGGGGTCGACCCGGCGGACGTAGTAGTAGGCCTCGTTGCCCGGCAGCCAGGCGACGGGGGAGTAGCGGGCACGGTCGATCGGGCCGTCGACCAGCTCGCCGGTCGCGACGTCGATGACGCGCAGCACCGACTCCTCGGTGCCGCCCTCGCTCAGCTGGTAGGCCAGCAGCGCGCCGTCCTTGCTCGGCTGCCAGGAGTCCAGCGTCGTGGTGCCCGAGGGGTCGACCTCCATCGGGTCCAGCAGGACGCGCTCGGTGCCGTCGGGCTCGATCACGAGGAGCACGGCGTGCTCCTGCTCGGGATTGCGGCGCATGAAGAAGCGGCGCTCG
The DNA here is from genome assembly GCF_011250635.1 of Motilibacter deserti. Lineage (GTDB taxonomy): Bacteria > Actinomycetota > Actinomycetes > Motilibacterales > Motilibacteraceae > Motilibacter_A > Motilibacter_A deserti. The sequence continues at coordinate 646,145 of NZ_JAANNP010000001.1, read as the reverse complement.
CGGCGCAGCGTCGGTGTGCCGATCGAGCCCGAGCCGAGCAGCGTCAGCAGCCGCTCGCGGATGGCGTCGCGGCCGGGCAGCCCGTCCAGGTGGTCGCGGCACAGGGCGTCCTGCGCGCTCGACCAGGCTTCCACCTCGGGCTCGGCCGCCTGCTCGAGCCAGCGGTAGGGGTCCGCGACCGGGTAGGTGGGCTGCTCTGCAGGAAGCTGCTCCACGAGATCGAGACGGCGGGCCGGGGGGTAGCCGGGGCGATCCATGCCCGCACACTACGCAGCCCGGCCGGGCCCGGGGCACGGCCCTCCGCCTGCAGGCTGCAGCGGGAAGGGCACGCCCGGTGATCGTCCGGTGAACGTGACGTGTCAGCCGCCCTATCTGCTGGCCGTCCGGGGTGGTTGCGTCCACACTGGGTCCAGGCCGGCGCGAGCCACGCGTCGTGCAACGGTGGAGGCTGCCGTGGCCCATGCCCTGGTCCTGAACGCGACCTACGAGCCGCTCTGCGTCGTCCCGATGCGGCGCGCGGTCGTCCTGGTCCTCGCCGAGAAGGCCGTCGTGGTGGAGCGCTCGGACGGGATGCTGCACTCGGAGCGGCAGGCGGTCGACATCCCCTCGGTGGTCCGGCTGAGCCACTACGTGCGGGTGCCCTACCGCAAGGGCGTCCCCCTGACGCGCCGGGCCGTCCTCGAGCGGGACGCCCACCGCTGCGCCTACTGCTCGCGCCGCGCGGACACCGTGGACCACGTGGTGCCGAGGTCCCGGGGCGGCCAGCACGTGTGGGCCAACGTGGTGGCCGCGTGCTGCCGGTGCAACCACAAGAAGGGGAGCCACCTGCTCGGCGAGCTCGGGTGGGCGCTGCCGTTCAAGCCAGCGGAGCCGCCGCCGACCGTGGCGCTGCTGGTCGGCTGGGCGCGGCGCGACCCGGCGTGGGAGCCCTACCTCCTGCTGCCGGCGCACGCGGGCTGACGCCCGACGGCCGAGCGCGCGGCGCGCGGAGGGATTGCCGGAGCCGCGGCGGGGGAGCACCTGTCCGAGACGTCCGCACCCGTGCCTGAAGGACCCCGGTGACCCAGACCCAACAGCTCGACCCCGCGCTCCGGGAGCTCGCCGAGGCCTGCTCGGTCTCGGTCGAGTTCCACGACTGGCAAGGCAACCCGCAGCCCGCGTCCGCCGACACCCTGCGCTCCGTGCTCGCCGCGCTCGGCATCGACGCCTCCACGCCCGAGTCCGCGCGCGCCGCGCTCGAGGAGCTGCGGCTGCGCCCCTGGCGCCGTGCGCTGCCGCCGTGCGTGGTCGTCCGGTCCGGCCGGCCGGCCCGAGTGCCGGTGCACGTGCCGCACGGCGAGCCCGTGACGGTCTCGGCCGTGCTCGAGGACGGTGGCGAGCAGGAGCTGCGCCAGCTCGACGTGTGGGTCGACCCGCGCGAGGTCGACGGCCGGCTCGTCGGGGAGGCGACGTTCGAGGTCCCGGGAGACCTCCCGCTGGGCTACCACGAGCTGCGCGCGGCCGGTGCCGCTGACGGCACGGCACCGCTCATCGTCGTCCCGGCGTACGTGGGGGAGCCGCCCACGCTCGGCTCCCGCCGCGCGTGGGGCTTCACGTCCCAGCTCTACGCCACCCGCTCCCGGGCGTCCTGGGGCCTGGGGGACCTCGGCGACCTGCGCGAGCTGGCCACGTGGAGCGGGCGGCAGGGGGCCGGCTTCGTGCTGGTCAACCCGCTGCACGCCGCCGAGCCCGTCGCCCCCATGGAGCCCTCGCCCTACCTGCCGGCCACCCGGCGGTTCTTCAACCCGGTCTACCTGCGCGTCGAGGACGTCCCCGAGCTCGCGTCCGCCCCGCAGCGCGTGCAGGACCTCGTGCGGCGGCTGGCCGGCGAGCAGCAGCAGGCGAACACCTCCCCGGAGCCCATCGACCGGGACGCCGTCTGGGCCGCGAAGAGCGAGGCCCTCACGGCCCTGCACGAGGTGGCGCGCAGCGCCGAGCGGGACGCGGCGTACGCCGCCTTCCGGGAGCAGGAGGGCGAGGGCCTCGTCGACTTCGCCACCTGGTGCGCCATCTCCGAGGAGCAGCGCGCGGCGTGGCAGGACTGGCCCGAGGAGCTGCGCGACCCGCGCTCCCCGGCCGTGGCCGAGCTGCGCGAGAAGCTCGCCACCCGGGTCGACTACTTCTGCTGGCTGCAGTGGCTGCTAGACGAGCAGCTCTCGGTCGCGCAGGAGGCGGCCCGCTCGGCGGGGATGGCGCTGGGGATCATGCACGACCTCGCCGTCGGCGTGCACCCGTCGAGCGCGGACGCGTGGGCCCTGCAGTCCGCGCTCGCGCTCGGCGTGACGGTCGGCGCGCCGCCGGACGCCTACAACCAGCAGGGCCAGGACTGGTCGCAGCCGCCGTGGCGCCCCGACGTGCTGGCCGAGACCGGCTACGCGCCCTACCGGGCCATGCTCCGCACGGTGCTGCGGCACGCGGGCGGCATCCGCGTCGACCACATCCTGGGCCTGTTCCGGCTGTGGTGGGTCCCGCAGGGCCGGCCCCCGACGGAGGGCGCGTACGTCCGCTACGACCCAGAGGCGCTGGTCGGCATCCTCGCCCTCGAGGCCTCCCGCTCCGGTGCCGTCGTCGTCGGCGAGGACCTCGGCACCGTCGAGCCCGGCGTGCGCGACTTCCTCAAGGAGCGGGGCGTGCTCGGCACCTCCATCCTGTGGTTCGAGCGCGACTGGGACGCCGGGGTGCCGTTGCGGCCGGAGCAGTGGCGCGAGCTCTCCCTCGCCTCGGTCACCACGCACGACCTGCCGCCGACCGCCGGCTACCTGGCCGGCGAGCACATCCGCATCCGCTCCGAGCTCGGGCTGCTGACCCGCAGCGTCGAGGAGGAGCGCCGGTCCGACGAGGCCGAGCAGCGCAGCTGGCTCGACGACCTGGTCCGCCGCGGGCTGCTCGCCGAGTCCGCGCGCGGCGACGAGCAGGCGGTCGTCGAGGCGCTGCACAGGTTCGTCGTCAGCACGCCGGCCCGGCTGGTCGGGGTGGCGCTGCCGGACGCGGTCGGGGACCGGCGGGCGATCAACCAGCCCGGGACCTACCGCGAGTACCCGAACTGGAAGCTGCCGATGTGCGACGGGGAGGGGCGCCCGGTCCTGCTCGACGACGTCCCGGGCAACGCCCGCGCCGAGTCGCTCGCCCGGATCGTCTCCGAGGGGGTGGCGGGCGATGGGTGACCGGCGGCGGGCCGGTAGCGTACGCCGTGTGACCAGCTCGAACCCTCGCTCGCGGCGGCGCCGGACCCCGGCGCTGGCGGCGCTCGCGTCGCTGTTGCTCACCCTGCTCCTCGTCCCGGCCGCGCCGGCGTTCGCGCTCGAGCGCAGCGACGGCGACGACCCCGGCCCGCGCATGGAGACGATCGAGGTGATCGGCGTCTTCATCGGCATCCCGCTGGCGATCTACGTCGTCGTGTGGCTGCTGACCTTCGCGCCGAGCACTACGCGCAAGCCGGCGCGCTCGCGGGCCAAGCACCGCTGAGCCTTCCGCGTACGGGGGTGGCCGGCCACCCCCGTACGCACCCTCGGTACGCCGGCCGCCTAATCGTCGGCAGCCGCTGGTTTCCCGAGGTCATCACCTGATGCTCGCTTCGGCGATGATTGCTTCAGGTGACCCAACCTCGCCCGTCACCGCTGCGAAGTACCTGCATCCGGCCCAGACCGAGGGCCGCGCCAGGACGGAGCAGCGCCATGCCGAACCGAACGAGGACCGCCCTCGCCGCCGGGGCTCTCGCCGCCGGCCTCGTGGTCACCGCACAGCCCGCGCTCGCCGCACACGAGGGCATCGAGGTGACCGCGCTGACCAACAACAACCGCCTGCTCACGTTCTACGCGGGCGACCCGGGGACGATCCTCGACAGCGTCAAGATCGCCGGCTTGAGCGGCGAGACCGTCCTCGGCATCGACTACCGCCCGGCCGACCGCGGCCTCTACGCCCTGCTCGGATCCTCCGCGAGCGCCCGCGTCGTGCGCCTCGACCCCGACAGCGGGCGGATCCTTTCCGGCGTCCCGCTCCGGACGGCCGCCGGCGCCGCTGTCATCCCGGCCGGCGGGAACGTCGACATCGACTTCAACCCGGCCGCCGACCGGCTGCGGATCGTCAGCGACGCAGGGGAGAACCTCCGTGTCGACGTCACGACGGGCGTCACCACCCTCGACACCGCGCTGAGCTACGCCGCGGGGGCCGGCACGGGCGCTCCGCGCGTCGTCGCCGCGGCGTACACGAACAACGACACCGACCCCGCCACCGGGACGACGCTCTACGACCTCGACGGGGCGACGGACGCGGTGCACACGCAGGCCCCGCCGAACGACGGCGTGCTCAACCGGGTGGGCCCGCTCGGGGTGCCGTTCTGGGCGCAGTCCGGCTTCGACATCTCGACCAGCGGGACGACGAACGTCGCCCTCGTCGCGCTGCGCTACCGCGGGTCGACGACGCTCTCGGTCGTGGACCTGGCCACCGGCGCGGTCAACGCCGCGTCGACCGCGCGCATCGGCGGGACGGCGGCCGTCGTGGACATCGCCGCGGCCCCGCGCTGACTCCCGCGGTGCGGCCTCCAGGGCCGGGAGCCGTCAGCTCCCGGCCCGGAGACCGTCAGCGGGTCGAGCGAATCCCGCTTCCGTAGTCGAACAAGGTAGAGCCGTTGGCCGCGGGGATGGCCACCGGCAGCCTTCCCTTGGGCTGCAGCGAGCCGGTGAGCACCCGTGCGAGCGCGTCGAGGGACACGTCCTTCGAGGAGTACGTCAGCAGCGCCGTCGGCACGGCCGGGAAGGCGGCGATGTCGTACGGGTTGCGCAGCGCCACCTGCACGACCGGCTTGCCCGTCGCCTGCAGGGCCGTCACGAGTGCCTGCTGCCGGGGGCTCGTCGACGCGTTGCTCGTCAGGACGACGGTGACGTCGTGCGTCCGCGCGGCGGCGGCCGCGGCGTCCACCTGGGCCTGCGTGGGCGACGTCCCGGCCCCGAGCGCGTCGGCTGCCACACCGCGGGCCGTGATGCGCGCCGCCACGCCCGCGACGCTGCCGCCGGAGTCGTAGCCGGTCACCAGCAGCGAGCGGCCGGGCCGGACGGGCAGCACGTCCGCGGCGTCCTTGAGCAGCGTGACGCTCGCGTCGGCGACGCGCTGGGCCACTGCCTCGTTCAGCCGCGTGCCGACCACGCGGGCGACGCGCCCCTCGTCGACGTACGGCGCGGCCACCAGGCCTCGGCGGGCCTTCAGCTCGAGGATCCGGCGCACCGACTGGTCCAGCCGCTGCTCCGAGACCTCCCCGCTGCGCACGGCGGCGAGGACCCCGTCGTACGCCGCCTGCGGGACCGGCGGGTTGAGCAGCACGTCGGCGCCGGCCTTGAGGGCGAGGACGGGGACGCGGTCGTCGCCGTACTTCTGCCGGACGCCGGCCATGTCGAGCGAGTCCGTCACCACGACGCCCTTGAAGCCCAGCCGCTCGCGCAGCACGCCGGTCAGGATCGGCCGCGACAGCGTCGCGGGGTCGCCCGACGGGTCGAGAGCGGGCACCACGATGTGCGCAGTCATGATCGAGTCGACGCCCGCCCGGATCGCGGCGCGGAAGGGCGGCAGGTCGATCCGGTCGAGCTCGGCCCGGGTGTGCGTGATGACCGGCAGGCCGGTGTGGCTGTCGGTCGCCGTGTCGCCGTGCCCGGGGAAGTGCTTCGCGGTCGCCGACTCGCCCGCCGACTGGTAGCCCACGACCTGGGCCGCAGTCAGGGTGGCGGCCAGGGTCGGGTCCGAGCCGAAGGAGCGGACCCCGATCACCGGGTTGGCCGGGTTGACGTTGACGTCGGCGACCGGGGCGTAGTCCTGCTGCACGCCCATCGCCCGCAGCTCCGCGCCCGCGACCGCGCCCGCCGCGACGGCGTTGACCGTGCTCCGCCCGGCGGCGAGCGCCATGGCCCCGGGGAACTGCGTGGCGGGCTTGTCGATCCGCGCGACGATGCCGTGCTCCTGGTCCACGCTCACCATGACCGGCACGCCGCTGGGCGTCGCTGCCGCGGCCCGCTGGATCCCGTTCGAGAGCCGGGCGATCTGCTGCGGGTTCTTCGTGTTGTTCGCCCAGGCGAAGTAGATGACGCCGCCGGGACGGAACTTCGCGACCGCTTCGGCGGGGGTGGGGACGCCGACGTAGGCCTGGTTGGCGGCGGCGTCGGCCGCGCTCACGGCCTCGGCCTGCTCGCCGTAGACGTGCAGGACGAACAGCTGGCCCACCTTGTCCTCGATGCTCATCGAGCGCAGCGTCTCGGTCGCCCACCGGGCGGCGGGGTCGCCGCCACGCGGTGCTTTCGCCTCGGCGGCGCCCGGTGCGGCCACCAGGAGCGGGACGGCCAGGGCGGTGGCGGTGAGCACGCCGGCGGCGCGTCGCCTCGGATGTGGAGCAAGCCTCACGGGGACTCCTCGCTGCACCGCTGCCCTCGGATCGCGACGGAAGCGGGCAAAGACGGACGGACTGGCGGTGCTCACTCTCTCTCGGACACGGGGACGTGGTCCAGCACCCGGCGGCCCGGCTCGGGGCCCTGGCGCCTTTGCTCAACTTCCTGGTTGACCACGCGTGCCACCCGGGCTACATTGTCTTCAACCGCACGGTTGAGGAAAGAAGTCCCCGCATGGCCCCCGACCAGCTCTCCCGCGTCTTCGCCGCCCTGGCCGACCCGACCCGACGCGACATCGTGGCGCGGCTGGCGACCGCCGACGCGACGGTCAACGAGCTGGCCGAGCCCTATGCCGTGACGGTGCAGGCCGTGTCCAAGCACCTGAAGGTGCTCGAGGACGCCGGCCTGGTCAGCCGCAGCCGGCAGGCCCAGCGCCGCCCGGTGCACCTCGAGGCGGAGGTGTTCGACCTGATGACGAAGTGGATCGAGCGCTACCGCCGGCAGGCCGAGGCGCGCTACCGGCGCCTGGACGAGGTCCTGCGCGACATGCCCGACGAGCCCACCCCCACCTGACCCAGGAGGCACGGATGTCCACCACTGCGCTCGAGACCCGCATCGAGGTCGACCAGAAGGTCCCGGCCGTGCACATCACCCGCGAGTTCGCGGCCCCGGCCGCGAAGGTCTTCCGGGCGCACGTCGAGCCGGAGCTGCTGAAGCGCTGGCTCGGCCCGCGCGACATCGCGACGCGCATCGACCACTTCGACGCCCGGACCGGTGGCGCCTACCGCTACGTGCAGAGCGACGCCGACGGCGACTACGGATTCTGGGGCAGCTTCCACGAGGTACGCGACGGCGAGCTGATCGTGCAGACGTTCGCGTTCGACGGGGCGCCCGACAGCGTCGCCCTCGAGCGCATCGTCTTCACCGACCTGGGCGACGGCCGCAGCCGGCTGGTGTCCACCTCGCTGGCCGACTCGTTCGAGACCCGGGATGCGTTCGTCGCCAGCGGGATGGAGTACGGCGTGCGCGAGGGCTACGAGAAGCTCGACGAGGTGCTCGCGGGGTAGTGCGGCGGCCGGGCCTCAGGGGCGTCGCAGCCCCGGCCCGGCCACCACCTGCATGCCGTCGGGCAGCACGGGGCGGCCGGCGGTGGTTGGGGGCCCGGTCAGCCGGTCGGGTCGTCCTGCCGGTCGCGGGCCTGCGCCCGCAGCGCACGCGCGACGCCGTCACGGGACTCCAGCACGAGCCGGCGCAGCGCCGGCGGGGCGGACGCGGCCTTGTCCAGCCAGGCGTCGGTGCGGGCCAGCAGCTCCTCGTCCGCGAGCAACGTCGGGTAGAGCCCGAGGACGATGTTCTGCGCGGTCTCGTTGGTCCGCGTCGCCCACACCTGCTCCAGGGCGTCGAAGTACGGCTCGACGAAGGGGCGGAGCAGGTCCTCCTGGCCGGGGGTCGCGAAGCCGCCGATCGTCGCCGACTGCAGGGCGTTGGGCAGGTCGTCGGAGTCGACGACCGCCGCCCACGCCCGCGCCTTGGCCTCGGCCGTCGGCCGGGACGCACGCGCCGCGGCCGCGTGCCGCTGACCCGTCGCGGTGTTGTCGCGCGCCAGCTCCGCGTCGATGGCCTCCTCGCCCACCGCGCCCGCCGAGACGAGCCGGTGCAGCAGCTCCCAGCGCAGGTCGGTGTCGATGACGAGGCCGTCGATCTGCTCGGTGCCGTCGTAGAGCGCGCGCACGACGTCGAGCTGCGGGGTGGCCCGGGCGGCGGTCGCGAACGCGCGGGCGAACTGCAGCTGGGCGTCGCTGCCGGGGGCGGCGCCGCGCAGCAGCCGCTCGGTGCCCTCGGCGAGCACGGCCGCGGCCGTCTCCCGGTGGGCCGGGTCGACGTAGAGCCGGGCGACCGTCTCCAGCTGGCGGAGCACCGACCGGACCATCGAGCTGTCGCTCTCGGTGCGCACGCCGGCCAGGCCCAGGTCGAGGTAGGCGCGCGGGCGCATCTCCGCGTCCCGGCACATGTCCCACGCCGCGGCCCAGCAGAGGGCGCGGGGAAGCGACTCGCTGATCGCGGAGAGCTGGCCGACGAGGGTCGCGAGCGAGCGCTCGTCGAGCCGGATCTTGGTGTAGGCGAGGTCGTCGTCGTTGAGCAGCAGCAGGTCCGGGCGGGCCTCGCCGACCAGCTCGGGCACAGCGGTCTGCTCGCCGTCGACGTCGACCTCGACGTAGCGGCGCCGGATGAGGGACCCGCCGGCCAGGTCGTAGAGCCCGATGCCCAGCCGGTGGGTGCGCAGCGTGGGCCAGTCGGCCGGGGCCTCCTGCCGGACGGCGAGAGAGGTGATGCGCCCGTCGTCGCCGGACTCCAGGACCGGGCGGAGCGTGTTGATGCCCGCCGTCTCGAGCCAGAGCTGGGACCAGGCCGCGAGGTCCCGGCCGCTGCTCGCCTCGAGCTCGACCAGCAGGTCCGCGAGGGTCGTGTTGGCGTAGGCGTGCTTGGCGAAGTAGGTGCGGATGCCGGCGAAGAACTCCTCGTGCCCGACCCAGGACACCAGCTGCTTGAGGACCGCCGCACCCTTGCCGTAGGTGATGCCGTCGAAGTTGACCTCGACGTCCTCGAGGTCCTTGATGTCGGCCACGATCGGGTGCGTGGAGGGCAGCTGGTCCTGCCGGTAGGCCCAGGTCTTCTCGGTGTTGGCGAACGTGGTCCAGGCCTCGGTGTACTTCGTGGCCTCGGCGGCGGCGAGGTGGCTGACGTACTCGGCGAACGACTCGTTGAGCCAGAGGTCGTCCCACCAGCGCATCGTGACCAGGTCGCCGAACCACATGTGGGCCAGCTCGTGCAGCACCGTCACGGCGCGGCGCTCGACCGCGGCCTCGGGCACGCGGGAGCGGAAGACGTAGTCCTCGAGGATCGTGACGCAGCCCGCGTTCTCCATCGCGCCGGCGTTGAACTCCGGCACGAAGAGCTGGTCGTACTTGTCGAAGGGGTACTCGCGGTCGAAGAGCTCCTCGAAGAACGTGAACCCCTGCTGGGTCAGCTCGAGGATGACGTCGGCGTCGAGGTGCTCGGCCAGGGACCGGCGGCAGAACACCGCGGCGGGCAGCGTCCCCTTGCGCGACGCGATCTCGCCCCGGACGGCGGAGTAGGCGCCCGCGACGATCGCGGTGACGTACGAGGAGAGCCGGGCCGTGGGCGCGAACCGCCAGGCCGCGACGCCCTCCGCCACGGGCTCGGGCTCGGGGGTGGGGGAGACAGACACGACCTCCCAGTGCGCGGGCGCGGTGACCGTGAAGGCGTAGGCCGCCTTGAGGTCGGGCTGCTCGAAGACCGCGAAGACGCGCCGGGAGTCCGCCACCTCGAACTGGGAGTAGAGGTAGACCTCGCCGTCGACGGGGTCGACGAAGCGGTGCAGGCCCTCGCCGGTGTTCATGTAGGCGCAGTCGGCCACGACGACGAGCTCGTTGTCGGCCGCCAGCCCCTCGAGGGCGATGCGGGTGCCGTCGAAGACCGTGGCCGGGTCGAGCTCGGCGCCGTTGAGCGTCACCGAGGAGACGGCGGGCGCGACGAGGTCGATGAAGGTGGCGGCGCCGGGCTCGGTGCAGGTGAACCGCGCGGTCGTGCGGGACCGGAAGACACGGTCCGAGACGGTCAGGTCGAGCTCGATGTCATAGGACGCGACGTCGAGCAGGCGGGCCCTGGCGGCCGCCTCGTCGCGCGTGAGGTTCATCCCCGGCATGGGCCGAATCCTCGCACGGCCCTCCTGGGCATAGTTCGCCGTGGCGTGCTGTTGACCGCGTCAGCCGACGAAAGGATCTCTCCCGTGGCTTCTCCTGCCGACGCCTCGAGCCCCGCGCAGGCCGGGTTCTGGTTCGACCCGCTCTGCCCCTGGGCCTGGATGACGTCGCGTTGGGTGCGCGAGGTGGAGCAGGTCCGCGACGTGCAGGTCGAGTGGCACGTGATGTCGCTGGCGTACCTCAACGAGGGCCGCGAGCTCCCCGAGGAGTACGTCGAGCTCATGAAGCGGGCATGGGGCCCGGTCCGCGTGGTGATCGCCGCGCGCGAGAAGGCCGGCCAGGAGGTCGTGCTGCCGTTGTACGAGGCGCTTGGCCGCCGCATCCACAACGAGGGCCGCGGCAACGACCCGGAGGCGCTGACGGCGATCATCGCCGAGGCGCTCGAGGAGGTCGGGCTGCCCGCGGACCTCGCGGACGCCGCCGGGTCCACGGACTACGACGAGGCGCTCAAGGCCAGCCACCACGCCGGCATGGACCAGGTGGGCATGGAGGTCGGCACGCCGGTGATCAGCGTCGATGGCGTCGCCTTCTTCGGCCCGGTCGTCTCCCCGGCGCCGAAGGGCGATGCCGCCGGCAAGCTCTGGGACGGCGTGCTGCTCGTCGCGGGCACCGACGGGTTCTTCGAGCTCAAGCGCACCCGCACCCGCGACCCGCAGTTCGACTAGGCGCCTGCAGGGGGCCCGAGGGCACCCGTGGGCACCGGCGCACGGCCGCCTGGTTGACTAACGCCATGCGCGTCCACCTCGGCAGCGACCACGCCGGCTACGAGCGGAAGGCGGCCATCGCCGCCTGGCTGCGCGAGCAGGGACACGACGTCGTCGACCACGGCCCCCTCACCTACGACCCGCAGGACGACTACCCGCCGTTCGTCCTGCGGGCCGCCGAGGGCGTCGTCAACGAGCCCGGCAGCGTCGCCGTCGTGCTCGGGGGCAGCGGCAATGGCGAGCAGATCGCCGCCAACAAGGTCCAGGGCGTACGTGCCGCGCTGGCCTGGGACGAGGACACGGCCGCGCTCGCGCGACGGCACAACGACGCCAACGTGCTGTCCCTCGCCGGTCGCAAGACGACCGAGCAGGAGGCGCTCCGGCTCGTCGAGATCTTCCTGTCGACCGACTTCGAGGGCGACCGGCACGCACGTCGCCTGGCGATGATCAGCGCCTACGAGCGCGGCGAGGGGCTGCCGCCGCTTCCGGCCTGACTGGTAGCCCCAAAAGGGACACACTCCTGACGGAGTGTGTCCCTTTTCTTACTGTGCGCAGTTGAAGGTCGTGCGCGGAGCCGTCGCCCGCGCCCGCACGTGAAATTTGGCCGCCGTTCTCCGCATTCGGCCTACCGAACGAACATCCGTCGCCCTAGCCTGCTCGGACGCACAGCCTGAAAGCCGCCTAAGACACCAGGCGGGGACGTCGTCGGACGAGCAGACGGGACGCCATGAGCGACGGGCACGACGTACGCACGCTGACTCGCTCACCTGCGCCGCGCAGCCGGCGCGGCGACTCCGCCGCCCCCGTGCCGCTCGTCAGCGTGGTGATCCCCACCCGCAACCGGGCCCGCATGCTGCCCAGGGCGCTCGCGACGATCCTGGAACAGGAGCTGGAGGACCCGGGCAGCCTGGAGATCGTCGTCGTGGACGACGGCTCCACCGACGATACGCCGCAGGTGCTCGCCGCCCTCGGCGACCCCCGGCTGCGGGTGCTGCGTCACGACCACGCCACCGGGGTCTCGCGCGCTCGCAACGACGGCACCGCCTACGCCCGCGGCCGCTGGGTCGCCTGGCTCGACGACGACGACTTCTGGGCGCCGGAGAAGCTGCGCCTGCAGCTCGCCGCGGTGCAGGCGACGCCGGGCGCGCGCTGGTGCAACGGCGGTGCGGTGATCGTCGACAGCGCCTTCCAGATCCTCTACACCCAGCCCTGCCCGCCGACGGCGGGCCTCGGCCCCACGCTGCTGCGGCGCAACTACGTGACGGGAGGAGGGAGCGGCGTCCTCGCCGACCGCCAGCTCGTCCTCGACCTCGGCGGCTTCGACGAGGAGCTGTCGATCTTCGCCGACTGGCACATGTGGTGCCGGCTGGCGATGGCTGCGCCGATCGCCGTCGTCGATGCCCCGCTCGTGACCTACGTGGACCACTCCGAAGGCATGTCCCACCACCGGCTCCGGCTGCTCAGCGAGCTCGAGGTGCTCCGGCCGAAGCTGCACGAGATCGGGGACACCGTCGGGGTGCGCGTCGACATCGACGAGGACCACCTCCTGCAATGGATGCTGCGCCAGCAGGTGCGCGCCGGCCGCCGGCGCGACGCGGCGCTGCTCCACGCGCAGCTGCTGCTCGCCGGCATCGTGCCGCTGCGGCACATGCTCCCCAGCACGGTGCTCGGGATCGTGGCGCCGGGCTTCCGGCGCCGGCGCTGGGAGCGCCGTGAGCAGGTGCACACCGACCCCGACTACGCGGCCGCCGCGTCGACCTGGCTGGTCCCGCTGCAGCGGCGGAGCACGGCGCCGTCCCCCGCGCCGGTAGCTGTCGACGGGTCGTGAGCACCGTCCCGCTGGTCTCGGTCGTGATGATCTTCCACGATCCCGGGCCGTACTTCGCTGCCGCGATCGAGAGCGTGCTGGACCAGACCCTCGCAGACCTGGAGCTGGTGCTCGTCGACGATGGCAGCTCCGACACCAGCCCGCAGACCGCGCGCAGCTACGTCGAGCGCCACCCGGGGCGGGTGCGGCTCGTCGAGCACGCCGGGCGGGCCAACCTCGGCATGAGCGCCTCGCGCAACGCGGGGGCGGCGGCCGCGCGCGGGGAGCTGCTGGCCTTCCTCGACGCCGACGACGTCTGGGACCCCGGGCACCTCGAGGCCGAGGTGGCGCTGCTGGCCGCGTCGCCCGGCGCGGACATGGTGTGCGGGCGCGCGCTGCTGTGGCACTCGTGGCGCTCGGCCGGACCGGGGACGCAGCTGCGCGGGCAGGTGCCGTCGGCGGACGTCCCGACGCCGCTGCCGTTCGCCCCGGGGACCGTCGTCGCCCCGCCGCGGCTGCTGGCCGCCGTCCTGCGCCGTCCGGAGGTGCGGACGCCGATCTGCAGCCTGCTCGTCCGCACCGAGGCCTTCCGTGCGGTCGGAGGCTCGGAGCCGGAGTTCCGCGGCATGTTCGAGGACCAGGTCCTGCTGGCCAAGCTCCAGCTGCGCTACGCCGCAGTCGTCAGCGGCGGGCTGACGGCGCGCTACCGTCGGCACGCGGCCTCCGCGACGTCGGCCGGAGCGGCCGCCGGGGACTACGAGCTGCGCCCGGGCACGGCGCGCGCCCGGTTCCTGCGCTGGCTGCAGCGGCGCGTCGCGGACGAGTGCGGCCCCGGCGAGCTGGCCGACGCGGTCGCGGCGGCGCTGGCCCCGGTCGAGGCAGCCGCTCTGCCGGTGCCGCCCGCGGTGCGCGCCCGGCAGGTCGTGCGCCAGCGGGTGCCGGCGCCGGTGCGCGAGCAGGCCCGCCGCGTCGTGCGGCCCCGCCGACCGGGGCTGGTGCGGCTGGGGTCGCTGCGCTCGACCGAGCCGCTCAGCCGCTGGTTCGGCTACGACCGCGGGCGGGCCGGGGCACCGGGCCAGCCGGTCGACCGGGTCTACATCGAGCGCTTCCTGGAGGAGTCCGCACTGGACGTCCGCGGCCGCGTCCTCGAGGTGGGCGACTCGTCCTACACCCGGCGCTTCGGCGGCGAGCGCGTCCAGCGCGCCGACGTCCTGCACGTGGAGGCAGGCAACCCCGAGGCGACGTTCGTCGCGGACCTGACCGACGCGCCGGAGCTGCCGACCGGCGCGTTCGACTGCGTCGTGCTGACCCAGACGCTGCACCTGATCTACGACATGCGCGCGGCCGTACGCACCCTGCACCGGGTCCTCGCGCCGGGCGGCACGCTGCTGCTGACGGTCCCGGGCATCACCCCGCTCGCGGCGGACCGCTGGGCGCAGGACTGGTGCTGGTCGCTCACCCCGCTCGCGGCGCGCCGGCTGTTCGGGGACGAGTTCGGGCCCGGGCTCGTCGAGGTCCGCTCGTGGGGCAACGTGCTCACGGCGGTGGCGGGGATCGAGGGGATGGCGGCGTCGGAGCTGCGCCCGGAGCAGATCGACCACGTCGACCCGCAGTACCCCGTGATCGTCGGCGTGCGCGCGTTCAAGGCCGCGGGGCCGGCCGCGTGAGCTCCACCTCCCGCCCTGCCCCGTCGGCCGCTGCCCGGGACAGGGCTGCCGCGGCGGCCCGCGCCGCGCGCGCGGCCAAGCACCGGGCCTTCGTCGGGCTGACCGCCGCCGAGCAGGTCTACGCCCGCGCCCGCTGGCGCGCGCCGGACGGCTGCGTGGCGCTCACCTTCGACGACGGGCCGCAGCCCGGGTCCACCGACCGCGTGCTGGACGTCCTCGGCGAGCTGGGCGTGCAGGCGACGTTCTTCTGCACCGGGGCCAACGCGCAGGCGCATCCCAGCCTCGTCCGGCGGATCGCTGCGGAGGGCCACACCGTCGGCTCGCACAGCCGCACGCATCCGACCCCGCAGGACATCGGCGCGCGTGCCCTGGCCGAGGACTACCTCGCCGGGCGCTCGCAGGTCGAGCAGGCGCTGGGAGCACCGGTGCCGGTCTTCCGCCCGCCGCACGGACGGCTCACGCCCGCGAGCGCGCTGCTCCTGCGCGCCCGCCGGATGAGCCCGTGGCTCTGGACGGTCGATCCGCGCGACTGGGCGCCCGGCACGAGCTCGGCGCACGTCGCGGCGGTCGCGTCCTCCGCCCGGTCGGGCGACGTCGTGCTCCTGCACGACTGGGTCGAGCAGCCGGAGGCGCCGGAGGTGCTCGACCGGTCGGCCACCATCGCCGCTCTGCCCGAGATCGTCCGCTCGCTCCGCTCCGCGGGGCTGACCCTGGTGAGGCTGTCCGCGTGAACGTCCCGCTCGTCTCTGTCGTGATGATCTTCCTGAACCCCGGGAGGTTCTTCGAGGAGGCCGTGCTCAGCGTGCTCGGGCAGACCCACCCGCGCGTCGAGCTGGTCCTCGTCGACGACGGCAGCACCGACGAGAGCCCGAAGGCGGCCCAGGCGTTCGCGGAGCAGTACCCCGACCGGGTCCGCCTGCTCGAGCACCCCGGCCACGCGAACCTCGGCATGAGCGCCTCGCGCAACCTCGGGATCTCCCAGGCGCGGGGCGAGCTGGTGGCCTTCCTCGACGCCGACGACGTCTGGGAGCCGGGCCACCTCGCCGGCGACGTCGCGCTCCTGCAGGCGCACCCGGAGGCCGGCATGGTGTGCGGGCGCACCTTGCACTGGTCCGGCTGGGACGACGCACCCGTGGACGACTTCCTGTCCCCGCTCCCGTTCGCCCCGGGCACGGTCGTGCCGCCCCCGCAGCTGCTGCGCAGCGTCCTGCGGTGGGGGGCGGTCAGCACGCCGATCTGCAACCTGCTCGTCCGCGCCGAGGCGCTGCGAGCGGTGGGGGGCTCGGAGGACAGGTTCCGCGGGGCGTATGAGGACCAGGTGCTCCTGTCCAAGCTCGAGCTCGAGGTACCCGCGGTCATCAGCGGGCAGCGGACGTCCCGCTACCGCCAGCACGCGGCCTCGCACACCACCACCGCCAACCCGCAGGCGGCGCAGATCGAGGCAACAGCACGTCTGCAGTTCCTGCAATGGCTTTCGTCCTACATCGACGCGGGCAGGCACCGGGAGGACCGCGTGCTGCGTGACGCGGTGGACGCGGCGCTCGCTGTGGCCACCCCGGCCCCCCGGCGGCTGGCGTCGGCGGGCGCGCTCGCGAGAGCGGCCGCGCACCGGGTCCCGCCCCAGGTGCAGCGGCAGCTGCGGCGGGTCGCGCGCCCGCGTCGGCCCGGGCTCGTACGCCTCGGCTCGCTCGCGTCCACCGAGCCGGTCAGCCGCTTCTTCGGCTTCGACCGCGGCCTGCCCGTCGACCGCTACTACATCGAGGGGTTCCTCGCGGAGAACGCCGAGAACGTCGGCGGCCGCGTCCTCGAGGTGGGGGACTCCTCCTACACGCTCCGGTTCGGCGGCGACCGCGTCACCCGCGCGGACGTGCTCAACGTCGATGCTGCGATGCCGGGGACCACGTTCGCCGCCGACCTCGCGGACGCGCCGGAGCTCCCGTCGGAGGCCTTCGACTGCGTCGTCCTGACCCAGACGCTGCACCTCGTCTACGACATGGCCGCCGCCGTGCGCACCCTGCACCGGATCCTGCGCCCCGGCGGCACGGTGCTCGCGACGGTGCCCGGCATCAGCCCGGTGAGCGCGGACCGGTGGGCCGAGACGTGGTACTGGTCGCTGACCCCGCTGTCGGCGCGGCTGCTCTTCGAGGAGGCGTTCGAGCCCGACCTCGTGGAGGTGCGGCAGTGGGGCAACGTGCTGTCGGCGGTCGCGTTCGTCGAGGGGCTGTCCGCGCAGGAGCTGCGCCCCCAAGAGCTCGACCGGGTCGACCCGCAGTACCCCGTGACCGTCGCGGTGCGCGCCTTCAAGCCGGCCTAGAGGTGCTCGTACGCCCAACGCCGGCGTAGCCGCGGGCTCGCCACCCCGGCGAAGCAGCGGTAGGTCTTCGAGGCCCAGGGAGCGAAGGCCGCGGCCGCCAGCAGGAGCCCGGTGCCGGCGACCCGGCGTCCCGCCCGCAGGTGCAGCCAGGCGAGGTCGCGCAGGACCATCGCGCGGCGCTCGTGGTAGTCGCGCAGGCTGCCGCGTGTGGACCCGGGGTGGTAGCCGAGGACGCGGTAGCTGCGCCGGTGGGCGAGGAAGTGCGCGAAGGCCCTGTCGCGCAGGGCGAGCGCGTAGGCCCGCTGCTCGTCGGTCTGGGTGCTGCTGATGCCGTCGGGGTTGTCGCGGTAGGCGTACAACGGCTCGGGCAGGTTCGCCACCTCGCCCACGTGCGACAGCCGGCTCCAGAGGTCCATGTCCTCGGCCTGCGGGAGGCCGGTGTCGTAGCCCCCGACGGCCGCGTAGGCGTCGGCGCGCATCAGCACGCACCCATGGCCGAACTGGTTGCCGACCACCTGCGCGGTCTTGAGGTCATGCGGATGTGCCAGGAACGAGGTCACGTGGACCGGGCTCCCGTGCTCGTCGATCAGGGTGTAGTCGCTGCCGACGAGCACCACGTCGGGGTGCGACTCCAGGAACTGCACCTGCCGCGCGAGGCGGTCCCGGCGCGACAGGTCGTCCGCGTCCATGCGGGCGAGGTACGTCCCCCGCGCCAGCGAGGCCGCCTCGGCGAGGGTCGTGACGAGCCCGCGGTTCTCCCGCGAGACGAGCCGGACCCGCGGGTCCTCGAAGCCCTTGAGGATCGCGAGCGTGCCATCGGTGGACCCGTCGTCGATCACGATCAGCTCGAGCCTGCCGTAGGTCTGCGCCAGCACGCTCTCGACCGCGGCCGCGACGTAGCGCTCGCCGTTGTAGACCGCGAGCAGGACGGACACGAGCGGCGGCTCGGGCGGCGTCACACGCGCTCCCAGCGCGCGGGGACGAGGTCGCCGGTGTCGATCGAGGGGTCGCGGAACCAGGTGCGCGGGGCCACCACGACGTGCGACGCGTCGTCCTCCAGCCACGCCCCCCACCAGCTGAACGAGCTGTTCGCGAGCACGTGGTGGCGGCACGCCGCCATCAGCCGCAGGTCCTCGGCGCCGCGCTCGGGCGGGTTGTGGTCGACGTACGTCGTCGGCGCGTCGAGGACGAGGTTGTCCTTGCACCACTGGGGGTCGTCGGAGAACACGTAGTAGTGCGGGTCGGGCACAGCCGAGGCGACCCGGGCGACGGCGGCCGCGTAGTAGTCGGGGGAGCAGGTGCCGTGGAAGTCGTTCGTCGCCCGGCTGGTGACGTAGTCACCCCGCCGCACGTGCAGCGAGACCGACTCCCGGGACCGGACCTCCTCGAGCAGCTCGCGCGTGCGGGAGGACGGGGGAGTGCAGAACGTGAGCTCGCGCCGCACGATCTGCGCCGCGTCCGCGAAGTAGTCCTCGCTCTGCCAGTAGCCCTCGAGGACGACCCCGTCCGGTGCGTCGAGGACGCCGGGGTCGAACGCGAAGGACTTCTCCCGCAGCACCGGTGGCAGCAGCCCGGCACGGCGGCCCCAGCGGGTGTGCCGGAGCCGCGCGAGCCGCCACCGCGGCGAGGTGACCGCGAAGCAGTCGAGGGCGTACGTGCGGGGAGTGGCGGACCCCCGGCCCTCCGCGCTGTCGAACCAGCTGGTGTCGATCCGCAGCGGCACGCCGCGCCGGTGAGCGAGGCGCAGGCCCGCGGCGTACTGGAACATCTGGTTGCCCAGGCCGCCCATGAGCCGGGTGACGATCATATGTAGTCCGCGAACTCGCGTTCCTTGGCCTTGAAGTAGAACAGGCCGATGACCGTCAGCACGAGCGTGGTGAGCAGCCCGAGCCCGATCATCCACGCGTCCACGTCCCCGCTGTCCTCGAACGACCACGCCCGCAGCGCCGAGATGACCCCCGCCAGCGGGTTGAGGTAGAGCAGCCACTGGTAGCGGTCCGGGACAGCGGTGATCGGGTAGATGACCGGCGTCAGGAAGAGCCCGATCTGGACGAAGAACGGCAGGGCCTGGCGGACGTCGCGGTACTTCACGTTGAGGGTCGCGAAGAGCAGCCCGATGCCGGTCGCGGACACCACCGTTATCAGGACCGCCGGGATGAAGAAGAGGATGCCGCCGAGGCCGGGCATGATGCCGTACCACGCCAGGAGCACGACGAGGAAGCCGAAGGCGATGAGAAAGTCGACCAGCGAGACGATCGTCGCCGAGACGGTCGGGATGATGCGCGGGAAGTAGATCTTGGTGATCACCCCCTGGTTGTCCGTGAGGGAGTTGCTCGAGCGGCTGAGCGCTCCCGAGAAGAGCTGCCAGAAGAGCAGGCCGGTGAAGGAGAACACCGCGTAGGGGACGTCGTTGCCGGACTCGACCCCGGCGACGTGGTGGAAGAACACGGTGAAGACGATCATCGTGACGAACGGCTGGAAGACCGCCCAGGACGCGCCGACGACCGTCTGCTTGTAGCGCACCTTGATGTCGCGCCAGGCGAAGTAGTAGAAGAGCTCGCGGTAGCTGTGCAGCTCGCGCCAGTCGATGCGCAGCGTCTGCTTCGGCTCGATCACCGTTCGCACGGCAGCTCCCGCTCCACAACAGCTCCTTGCTCGTCGACCGCGCCCGCCCGGCGCGCCCGGGCCGGCGCCGGCCGGGACGGGCGGTGCGCTTGCTCGCTCCGGACCCTAGCGTCCGCGGGCCTTCCGCGGCCGCGCTTCGGCGTTTGAGCGCAAATGCCGGGCGGCGCAGTGCGAGCGACGAGAGACTGAGGGTCATGACCGACGCTGCCTTCGACCGCACCATCGACGACGTGGTCACCGACCTGGAGACCGTGTGCGCGACGCTCACCGACACCGACGGGGTCGACGTCTTCAGCCGGATGTACCTCGACGTGACGAAGACCGTCCGGGACTGGGTGCGCGACGGCAGCTTCGCGGACCCGGTGTTCACCGAGCGCCTCGACGTGGTGTTCGCCGGGCTGTTCCTCGAGGCCCACGTCGCGGCCGGACCGCCGGTCGGGTCGATGCCCAAGCCGTGGGCGCCGTTGTTCGCGGCGCGCCACAAGAGCGGCATCGAGCCGATCCAGTTCGCGCTGGCCGGCATGAACGCGCACATCAACGCCGACCTGCCCGTCGCCGTCATCGAGACGTGCCGCCTGATGGGCCGCTCGCCGGAGGACGACGCCGTGCGCGCGGACTACGACCGCATCAACGAGCTCCTGGCCGAGAAGGAGCGGCCCATCCGGCAGTCCTTCCTCGACGGCCCGGCGCTGAAGGTCGACCGCAAGCTCTCGCCCGTCCTCGACCTCGTCTGCAACTGGTCGATCGAGGCGGCCCGGGACGCGGCGTGGGTGCAGGCGAACCTGCTGTGGGACCTGCGCCGGGTGCCCGGGCTGAACAAGCAGGCGTTGAAGATCCTGCGCGGCGGGGTGGCCATGACGAGCTCGATGCTGCTCGCCTCGATCGACTGAGGGCGGGGCTCAGGAGCCGGCGCCTGCCGGTGCCGGCCCGTCCTGCCCGTCCTGCTCGTCCGGCCCCGCCGCCACGACGGTCGGCTCGTGCCGGACCGGGAAGGCCATGGACCGCGCGAGGAAGCACATCCGCCCTGCTTCGGCGTGCAGCGCCCGCGCTGTCACGACGCTGTCGGGCGAGGCCACCACGACGTGCGGGCGCAGGACCACCTCGCGGAAGGCGCCGGAGCCGTCCGGCGTGAGCGCCAGCGTCCCCGATGCGCCGTCCCGGTACGCCGTCACGTGCACACCGGCGTCCGCGCACAGGTGCAGGTACCACAGCAGGTGGCACTGCGAGAGCGCTGCCACCAGCAGCTCCTCGGGGTTCCAGCGGTCCGCCGCACCGCGGTAGGCGACGTCCGCCGACGCCTCGACGGGCGGCTTCCCCTCTGCCTGCAGGACGCAGTCGCGGGAGTACGCGCGATAGGCCGAGGTCCCGCTTCCCAGGTTGCCCGTCCACGTGACGTCGACCGCATAGGAGTGCGTCCCGCTCATCCCGCCATCCTGTCAGCGGTCTCGGGGATGTCCCCGCCTAAAACCCGGTCCGGTGCGATCTGTGGCGATAGCATCGGCCCAGCCGAGGCTCGTGGAGGGGGCATGTCCCAACGCACGACCGCACTGCCCGCCGACGTCGTCGGCCGGCAGGACCGTCCCGCGCGGACGAGCGGCTCCGGCACGGCCTGGGGCGGCCGGTGACCCCGGCCATCGAGGTCGAGAAGCTGTCGAAGGTCTACCGGATCAGCCACGAGCAGCGCGCTGCCGCCGGAGCCGACACCCTGCGCGACGTCCTGGCCCGCGCCGCCAGGCGGCCGCTGCACCCGTTCACCGGCCGGCGGACCGAGCACGAGCAGTTCTGGGCGCTCAACGAGATCGACCTGACGGTCGAGCCCGGCGAGGTCGTCGGGATCATCGGGCGCAACGGCTCGGGCAAGTCGACGCTGCTCAAGGTCCTCTCCCGGATCGTCGAGCCGTCGGCCGGCCGCGTCACCCTCGAGGGCAAGGTCGCGAGCCTGCTCGAGGTGGGCACCGGCTTCCACCCCGAGCTCACCGGCCGCGAGAACATCTTCTTCAACGGCGCCCTGCTCGGCATGACGCGGCGCGAGATCATGCGCAAGTTCGACGAGATCGTCGCGTTCTCCGAGGTCGAGAAGTTCCTCGACACCCCCGTCAAGTTCTACTCCTCGGGGATGTACGTCCGGCTCGCGTTCGCGGTCGCCGCGCACCTCGAGCCGGACATCCTCATCGTGGACGAGGTCCTCGCGGTCGGCGACGCGGCGTTCCAGAAGAAGAGCCTCGGCAAGATGAAGGACGTGTCGACGCACGGGCGCACCGTCCTCTTCGTGAGCCACAGCATGGCGTCGGTGAAGCAGCTGTGCGACCGGGGAGTGCTGCTCTCGCGGGGGCGGCTCGTAGCCTCCGGGCCGGTCGAGGAGGTCATCGCCCGCTACAACGACAGCATGCAGGACAGCTACGACGCCGAGACGATCGTGACCGACTCCGGCCGCGTCGACGGGGTGCGCATCAACGGCGCCAGCGGCCTGCTGCACCACCTCGACAGTGGGACGCCGCTGCGGGTCGAGCTCGCGTACGAGCCGAAGGAACAACAGCGGGTGGTCTTCGGGCTGGGGCTGCGCTCGGTGCAGGAAGGGTCGCTGATCGCCTTCACCCACAGCGACCTCGAGGCCGTCCGCATGCACGTGGACGCGCCCGCGCAGTTCCGCTTCACCCTCGAGCTGCCGCGCATCGCTCCGGGCGAGTACGTCCTCGAGCTGAGCATGTGGGCGAACGAGTCGTACGTGCTCGACTCCTCGCCGCTGGGCAAGGTGTTCATCGACCCGCTCGTGCCGTTCGCGGACGGAGCGGTCTTCTCCAACTTCCCGTCCATGCTGCTCGTGCGCTCGACGTGGGAACAGCTTCCGTGAGGATCCTGCTCAGCTACAGCACCTACCACTTCGACCCCGAGCGCCCTCCGGACGAGCACGAGCACTGGGCGTCCTCCGCGAGCATCCTGGCCCGGACGCTCCACGCGATCCTCGGGCGCATGGGCGAGGTCATCTACGTCGACGCCTTCACCGTCCCGCTCGAGACCCTTGCCGCGCAGCAGTTCGACGTCTGCGTCGGCATCGTCGACCGCTTCGACGAGATCAGCCGGGCGAGCGGGGCCCGCGTCAACGTCGTGCTCGCGGTCAACTCCCACCCTCGCCACCGCACCGCGGCGCTGCGCGCGGCCGTGGCCGACTGGGGCCTGCCCGAGACGGCGCTCGCCGAATGGGACCTGCCGGACGCGGCCGCGATGTCCACGGCGATCTCCCGCGCGGACGCGGTGATCTGCGTCGGCAACACGACGGTCCTCAACACCTACCTCGCGAACGGCGTGCCTCCCGCGAAGGTGAAGGTCGTCAACTACGGGACGGGGCCGAGCCTGCCGGACGCCGCAGGGGGAGCGGAGCCCAGCGAGTTCGTCCACGTCGCATCCGAGATCGGGCTGCGCAAGGGCTTCGACATCGTCCACGAGCTGTTCACCAGCCAGGGCTTCGTCTCCTCCAGCGCCCGGCTCACCGTCATCGGCCGGCCCGTCACGCCCTTCCACGAGCAGAAGCTCGCGCACCTGCAGGACGTGCTCGGGGACCGCCTGACCGCGGCGGGCTGGGTCGAGTCCTCGTCCGCGGCGTACGACCGGGCACTGCGACGTGCGGCCTTCGTCGTGTCCCCCGCGCTCGAGGAGGGCCAGGCCGGCGCCGTGCTCGACGCGATGCGCCGCGGCGCCGTGCCGCTGCTCACACCGCAGACAGGCATCGACTTCAGCCCCCTGGGCTGGCTGGAGCCGAGGCTCGGCTCGGCCGCCAACGCCGAGGCCCTCCGGCAGGCCGTCGGCCTCGATCCCGCCGGGCTCGCGCGGCTGCGGGCGAAGACGCTGGACTACTACCGCGGTTTCCACGAGGAGTTCGAGGGGCCGCTGGAGGAGGCGGTGCGCGGCGCGCTGCACGGCGAGCTGCACCCGAAGGTGAGCGTCACGCTGCCGGTCTTCAACAAGGAGGGGACGATCCGCGGGCTGCTCGGCTACCTGGACCGGGCCCTGAAGGCCTACCCGGCCGGCGAGCTGCACGTGGTCCTCGACGGGTGCAAGGACCAGACCGAGCAGGTGGTGCGCCGGTTCTACGCCGGCCGCCGCAGCTACCCCGTCACCTTCGAGGTGACGCCCGACATCTTCGAGGTGCGCACCAACAACATCGGGCTGCGCAAGTCGACCGGCAAGTACTGCGTCATCCTGCAGGACGACAACTACGTCTACGACCGGTCGCTGTTCTACGAGGCCGTCACGTTCCTCGACAAGAACCCCCGAATCGCGGTTCTGGGGTGCCTCGCCGGGGTGAACCTCTACCCGCGGGGGACCACCGGGCTCGACGGCCCCGGGCAGGTCGTCATGTCCGACGTCGAGGTCTACTGGCGGCAGGACGCGCGGACCGACCCCGCGCTGGGCCGCAAGTTCTTCCAGGTCGACGCCTGCATGCGCGGGCCGCTCGTGCTGCGCAAGAGCTTCCTCGAGGAGCACGGCTACCTCGACGAGGCCTACGCGCCGTTCTACATGGACGACATGGACATCGCGATGCGCGCGACGTCGCTCGGCTACCAGGTCTACGCGATGCTCGGGGACGTCGAGAACCGCTCGCTCACGATCGCCAACTACGACGATGCGCGCAACGAGTTCTGGGAGCGCACGATCCGCGCGGGGGCGGACCTGTTCTACTCGCGCTGGACGCCGTCGGTGGACAAGGACTACCTGCAGGTCGAGCGGGTCCCCGTCGCCGACCCGCGCCGGCTGCCGCTCCGCGACGAGCTGCGCGCCCGTGCACCCGAGCCGGTCGTCAAGCTCGCGCGGCTGGCCCGCGAGCCGCGTCGGGTCCCGGCCGCGCTGGCCTTCCATCTCGGGCGCGTCACCACTGCGTTGAAGGGGGACGGGCGATGAGCTCCGCCGCCGTGCCGTCCGAGCGCCCGGTCGCGGGCCTCGCCGACGTCCTGCCCGCACGGCTGCGCCTCCTCGGCGTGGTGGGGGAGCCGGCGGTGCCGCTGCCCGGGGCCGAGTCGCTCGTGTCCGCGCGCACACCGGGCGAGCTCGCCTCGCCGGACCCGCTGCTCCGGTTCGACCTCGTCGTGCTCGCGGACGCCGACGGCGCGGACGGTCCTCTGCTGCACCGGCTGACGCACGAGGCTGGATTCGTGCACTGCCCTTCCCTCGAGGCTGGCACCATGACGGCGAGCGGCTTCGAGCCGGCGGGAGCCGCCGGGCTCTGGGTGAAGCGGGGGGACCCCGGCCCCGAGGAGTACGGCGACGACTACCTCGCGCGCTGGGGCGACAACGACTTCCTCGCCAACGCCGAGGTGACGGCGGGGGACATCCTCGCCCACCTGCCTGCCGGCCACGACGCCTCGTCCGTGCGGGTCCTCGACGTCGGCTGCCTCAACGGCTACGTCATGGAGTCGCTGCGCCGCGCGGGCGTGGTGCACGTCTACGGGACGGACATCTCCTACCCGCTCGCGATCACGCACACGGTCGACCGCTACCACCTGCCCGCGATCACGGTCGGGGACTTCACCTCCAACGACTACCCGAGCGCGGCCTTCGACCTCACCGTGTGCATGGAGGTGCTCGAGCATCTGCCGCCGCCGCTGACGGAGCCGTTCCTCGTCGAGCTGGCGCGGGTCACCGGGCCCGAGGGGCGCGTCCTGGTGTCGACGAGCGAGGACCCCCACGTCGATCCCACGCACATCAACTGCCGGCGCCGGTCCGAGTGGTACTACCTCTTCGCCAAGGCCGGGCTCGTCCGGACCGGCCGCCAGGTGATCTACGAGGGCTTCAACTCCTTCGTCCTGCGCCCGGCGCGCACGCCGGGCGAGGCGCGCCGCGCGGTCGCGGCGGCGATGGCGGGCTACGCCGCGGCCCGCATGACCGGGAAGGCCCGGCCCATCCGGTCCAACCCGTGGCCCGGGTGAGCGCGGCCGCGAGCCGTCCGCATCCCGCCCCTTGCCCTCGCCGTGCCCTCCCTGTGCCCGTCGCGAGTCGGCGACCCGTCGCCGGGTAGCGTCCGGCCATGCCCAAGCCTCCGCTGCCCCCGAACGTCCTCGAGCTGCTGCGCAAGCCCAACCCGGCGGTCATCACCACCCTGCGCCCCGACGGGCAGCCGGTGTCCGTCGCGACGTGGTACGTCCTGCAGGAGCGGCCGGAGGCGGCCGAGCTGCTGGTCAACATGGACGAGGGGCGCAAGCGGCTGGAGTACCTCCGCAACGACCCGCGGGTCTCGCTCACCGTCCTCGACGCGGACGGGTGGTACACCCACGTCAGCGTCCAGGGCCGCGTCGTCGAGACGTACGACGACGCCGGCCTCGCCGACATCGACCGCATCAGCGCGCACTACACCGGAGCGGCGTACCCGACGCGCGACCGGGGGCGGGTGAGCGCGCGCATCCGAATCGAGCGCTGGCACGGGTGGGGCGCGGCGGAGAACACCGATGTGGAGCACGGCTGACGCGTGCGCCGACGGCTGCCTCGCCAGGCGGCCCCGCCGCGCTCGGCGCTGCTCCGACGGGCTCGTCCGGAGCCCGCAGTCCGAAGAGTGGAGCGGGTGACGGGAATCGAACCCGCATGGCCAGCTTGGAAGGCTGGAGCTCTACCATTGAGCTACACCCGCAGTGACGAGCACCCGCCCCCGGACGAGTGACGACGCATCCCACGTCCACACGCCCGGAGCCGCGGCCCGGCACGACACAGCATGCCCCATCGCGCGGGCCGCCACGGGGGCAGCCCTCGCCGAGTGCGGCATCGGTGCGCGCGCGAGGCCCTAGACTGCCATGCGCGCCGCGGGGCGTAGCGTAGTGGCTAGCGCGCCTGCTTTGGGGGCAGGAGATCGGGAGTTCGACTCTCCCCGCCCCGACTTCGCCGCTCCGACCGGCTCGGATCGACTCCGAGCCGTCCGGAGCGGCTCGGCCGCGCCCGAGCACCGCCAGCCGCGTCATCCGAATCCCGCGAGGAGAGCCAAGCAGTGAAGACCGACGTCGAGAACCTCAGCCCGACGCGGGTCAAGCTCACCGTCGAGGTCGGTTTCGACGAGCTGAAGCCGAGCCTGGACTCCGCGTACAAGAAGATCGCCGGCCAGGTGACGATCCCCGGCTTCCGCCGCGGCAAGATCCCCGCCCGCATCATCGACCAGCGCTTCGGCCGCGCGATGGTGCTGGAGGAGGCGGTCAACGAGGCGCTGCCGAAGTTCTACGGCCAGGCGGTGCAGGAGAGCGGCACCCAGGCGCTGGGCCAGCCCGAGGTCGACGTCACCGAGTTCGCCGACGGCCAGCCGCTGAAGTTCACCGCCGAGGTCGACGTCCGGCCCGAGGTGGAGCTGCCCGACCTCGCCGGCGTGCAGGCGACCGTCGACTCGGTCGCGGTCACCGACGAGGAGGTCGAGGAGCAGCTCACGAGCCTGCGGGCGCGCTTCGGCTCGCTGCAGGGCGTGGACCGCCCGGCCCAGGACGGCGACTTCGTCTCGATCGACCTGGCCGCCGCGATCGGCGGCGAGGACGTCCCCGAGCTCGCCACCAAGGGCCAGTCCTACGAGATCGGCAGCGGCATGCTCGAGGGCCTGGACGAGGCCGTGATCGGGCTGTCCGAAGGCGAGTCGCGCACCTTCACGACCAAGCTCGCGGGCGGCCCGCACGTCGGCGAGGAGGCCGACGTCACGGTGACCGTCGCCTCCGTCAAGGAGCGCGACCTGCCCGCGGCCGACGACGACTTCGCACAGATGGCGAGCGAGTTCGACACCCTCGAGGAGCTCCGCGCCGACCTGCGCACGCGCCTCGAGCGCTCGAAGAAGCTCGAGCAGGGCGTCCAGGCGCGCGACAAGGTCCTCGAGGCGCTGCTCGAGCAGGTCGAGCTCCCGCTGCCCGACAGCGTGGTCAAGGCCGAGGTCGACGCCCGGATGCACGACCTCGCGCACCAGCTCGAGAACGCAGGCATGACCAAGGAGCAGTTCCTCAAGAGCGAGGAGCGCGAGGAGGCCGACTTCGACACCGAGGTCGAGCAGCGCGCCCGCGAGGCGGTCAAGGCCCAGTTCGTCCTCGACGCGATCGCGACGCGCGACCAGATCGGCGTCTCGCAGGAGGAGCTCAGCGAGCACCTGCTCCGCCGCGCCCAGCAGTACGGCATGGCGCCCGAGCAGTTCGCCCAGCAGCTGATGCAGAACGGCCAGGTGCCGCTGCTCGTCAGCGAGGTCGTGCGCGGCAAGGCGCTCGCCGTTCTGCTCGAGGCCGCCACGATCACCGACACCGAGGGTGCCGCGGTCGACCTCGAGGACCTGCGCCCGGCGACCGTGCCGTCGGCCGAGGACCTGGCCGCCTTCATGGCGCAGGGCGGCGCCGACGGCGAGAACCCGGACCAGCATGGCCGTGAGCCCGACCACGAGCACTACGGGCACAACCACGCCTGACCCCGCCAGCACGACGAGCGCCCCCGGCCGAGCTTCGGCCGGGGGCGCTGTCGTCGCGGCCGGGCCCCGGGCGACGGCAGGAGCGATTCGCCCGGTATATCTGGGCGGGGTCTGCGCTCCATAAGCCGCTGGCGAACAACGCCCCAGCCGGGGACGAGCGCGACCGCCCCCACGGTTAGTGTCGGTGCCGGTAGAGAAGATCCCCGGTCGGCGGCATCAGCCGTTCGAATTCAGTGCGAGGGAGCCGCAGTGACCGCAGCTATGACCCCGGGCGGGCAGGGCAGCCCGCTCGTCGTGCCCGGCATCGGTGGGGGCCTGGTGCCCGCCACGATGTCCGCCGGCAACGCCTACTCGACCTACGCCAGCACCGGCGCCCCCGAGGCCGGGCTCGACGCCCGTGTCTACGACCGGCTCCTGCGCGAGCGCATCATCGTGCTCGGCTCGGTGGTCGAGGACTCCAACGCCAACGCGATCGTGGCGCAGATGCTGCTCCTCGCGGCGGAGGACCCCAAGAGCGACATCACGCTCTACATCAACTCGCCCGGCGGCTCGGTCTCCGCCGGCATGGCGATCTACGACACGATGCAGTACGTCGAGAACGACGTGGCCACCGTGGCGATGGGCCTCGCCGCCTCGATGGGGCAGTTCCTCCTCTGCGCCGGCGCGCCCGGCAAGCGCTACGCGACACCGCACGCCCGCGTGATGATGCACCAGCCGTCCGGCGGCTTCGGCGGCACGGCGTCCGACATCAAGATCCAGGCCGAGCAGATGCTCCACACCAAGCGCCAGATGGCCGAGCTGATCGCCGCCCACACCGGGCAGCCGGTCGAGACCATCGAGCGCGACTCCGACCGCGACCGCTGGTTCACCGCGGAGGAGGCCAAGGAGTACGGCTTCGTCGACCACGTCGTCCGGCACGCCCGCCAGGTGGGCACCGACGACGGCCCGACGGCCTGAGCCCCCACCCCGGCGACCGAGGAAGAACTCACATGAGTGACCTGTACGCGCCCTCCGGCCGCTACGTCCTGCCCCAGATCGAGGAGCGGACGTCCTACGGCTGGAAGCGGCTCGACCCCTACACCAAGCTGTTCGAGGAGCGCATCATCTTCCTCGGGCAGGCGATCGACGACACCGTCGCCAACGACGTGATGAGCCAGCTCCTGGTGCTCGAGTCGGCCGACCCCGACCGCGACATCATGATCTACATCAACTCCCCGGGCGGCTCCTTCACGGCGCTGACGGCCATCTACGACACGATGACCTTCATCAAGCCGGACGTGCAGACCACCTGCCTCGGGCAGGCCGCCAGCGCCGCGGCCGTGCTGCTCGCGGCCGGCGCGCCCGGCAAGCGCTATGCGCTGGCCAACAGCCGCATCCTGATCCACCAGCCCTACAGCGAGGGCGGTGGCCAGGGCTCGGACATCGAGATCCAGGCGCGCGAGATCCTGCGCATGCGCGAGTGGCTCGAGGAGACGCTGGCCAAGCACGGCAACCGTGGCATCGAGGAGATCCGCAAGGACATCGAGCGCGACAAGATCCTCACCCCGGGTGAGGCGCTCGAGTACGGCCTCATCGACCAGGTGCTGACGACCCGCGCCTGAGCCGGGCCACGGGCCGCACCGACGGCACGCGACGCTCCGTGGGGGCTGCCGGCAGTCGCGCCGGCAGCCCCCGCGTCGCGTACGGGCGGCCCGTAGGTGTGGGCAACCCGCTTGTGGGCGGTTTGTCCAGATGGCAGGCTTCGGTCGGCTCAGGTTCGTGGCGTGCCGGCCGAAGGGGTGCTGGTCCTGTCCCCAAGGGCGACCCGCGCCGCTACGCCCGGGTCCGCCCACAAGCGGGGCTGCACGGGGTACCGTCGGGATGCACGGCCCGGAAGCTCCCGGACACACCGGGGAATTCCGGAGCAGGTCAGGGGAGCCCGGGAACGCTGGCGCCGGAGGCGTCAGCGGCAGGGTTCGGCGACGAGAGGGAGAGCACCGCGTGGCACGCATCGGCGACGGCGGCGACCTGCTCAAGTGCTCTTTCTGCGGGAAGAGCCAGAAGCAGGTCAAGAAGCTCATCGCCGGCCCCGGCGTCTACATCTGCGACGAGTGCATCGACCTCTGCAACGAGATCATCGAGGAGGAGCTCTCCGAGAGCTCCGAGCTCAGCTGGGACGAGCTGCCCAAGCCGCGCGAGATCTTCGAATACCTCGACCAGTACGTCATCGGCCAGGACACCGCCAAGAAGGCGCTGTCCGTGGCCGTCTACAACCACTACAAGCGAGTGCAGGCCGGCGAGAACTCCAGCGGCAAGCACGGCCGCGACGACTCGGTCGAGCTGGCCAAGTCCAACATCCTGCTGCTCGGGCCCACCGGCTGCGGCAAGACGCTGCTCGCCCAGACGCTGGCGCGGATGCTCAACGTGCCGTTCGCGATCGCGGACGCGACCGCGCTGACGGAGGCCGGCTACGTCGGCGAGGACGTCGAGAACATCCTGCTCAAGCTCATCCAGGCCGCTGACTACGACGTCAAGAAGGCCGAGACGGGCATCATCTACATCGACGAGATCGACAAGATCGCCCGCAAGAGCGAGAACCCCTCGATCACGCGCGACGTCTCCGGCGAGGGCGTGCAGCAGGCCCTGCTCAAGATCCTGGAGGGGACGACGGCCTCGGTGCCGCCGCAGGGCGGGCGCAAGCACCCGCACCAGGAGTTCATCCAGATCGACACGACGAACGTCCTTTTCATCGTGGGCGGCGCCTTCGCCGGGCTGGAGCGGATCATCGAGTCCCGGGCCGGCAAGAAGGGGCTCGGCTTCGGCGCCCAGCTGCGTAGCAAGACCGAGGTGGACCGGCCGGACTCCTTCGGCGAGGTCATGCCCGAGGACCTGCTCAAGTTCGGCATGATCCCCGAGTTCATCGGCCGGCTGCCGGTCCTGACCAGCGTGCACAACCTCGACCAGGAGGCGCTGATGCGCATCCTGACCGAGCCGCGCAACGCGCTGCTCAAGCAGTACCGCAAGCTCTTCGAGCTCGACGGCGTCGAGCTCGAGTTCACCGAGGACGCGCTCAGCGCGGTGGCCGACCAGGCCATCCTGCGCGGCACCGGCGCCCGCGGGCTGCGCGCGATCATGGAAGAGGTCCTGCAGTCGGTGATGTACGACGTGCCGAGCCGCAAGGACGTCGCCAAGGTCGTCATCGACCGCGACGTGGTGCTCTCGCACGTCAACCCGACGCTGGTGCCGCGCGACGCCGCCCCCGCCCCCAAGCGCGAGCGCCGCGAGAAGAGCGCCTGACGCCCGCGTACCCCCGGCCTGTTCTCCTCGCGAGAACCGGTTGGGGGGCACGCGCTCCGGCTCCATAGACTCGCGGGGTGACGTCGATCGACTCCCGGCCCGCCGAGCAGCCCGAGCTCCCCTCGCAGTACGTCCCCGCCGACGTCGAGGGCGTCCTCTACGAGCGCTGGGTGGAGCGCGGCTACTTCGTGGCCGACCCGTCGAGCGAGAAGCCGCCCTACTGCATCGTCATCCCGCCGCCGAACGTCACCGGCAGCCTGCACCTCGGGCACGCGTTCGAGCACACTCTCATCGACGCGCTCGTCCGCCGGCGCCGGATGCAGGGCTACGAGGCCCTCTGGCAGCCCGGCATGGACCACGCCGGCATCGCCACGCAGAACGTCGTCGAGCGTGAGCTGGCCAAGCAGGGGCTGTCGCGCCACGACCTCGGCCGCGAGGCGTTCGTCGAGCGGGTCTGGCAGTGGAAGGCCGAGTCCGGCGGCAAGATCCTCGGCCAGATGCGCCGCCTGGGCGACGGGGTCGACTGGTCGCGCGAGCGCTTCACGATGGACGAGGGCCTGTCCAAGGCCGTGCAGACGCACTTCAAGCGGCTCTACGACGACGGGCTGATCTACCGCGCCGAGCGGATCATCAACTGGTGCCCGCGCTGCCGCACCGCGCTCTCCGACATCGAGGTCGAGCACACCGACGACGACGGAGAGCTCGTCTCGATCCGCTACGGCGACGGGGACGAGTCGATCGTGGTCGCCACCACGCGCGCGGAGACGATGCTCGGCGACACGGCCGTCGCGGTGCACCCGGACGACGAGCGCTACCGGCACCTCATCGGCAAGACGGTTACGCTGCCGCTGACCGACCGGCGCATCCCCGTCGTGGCCGACGAGCACGTCGACCCGGCCTTCGGCACCGGCGCGGTCAAGGTGACGCCGGCCCACGACCCCAACGACTTCGAGATCGGCCAGCGTCACGGGCTGCCCAACCTCACGATGATGGACGAGAGCGCGCGGGTGACGGTCCACGGGCCGTTCGAGGGCATGGACCGCTACGAGGCGCGCCCGGCCGTCGTCGCGGCACTGCGCGCCGAGGGGCGCATCGTCGCCGAGAAGCGGCCCTACGTCCACGCCGTCGGCCACTGCTCGCGCTGTGGCACCACGGTCGAGCCCCGGCTGTCGCTGCAGTGGTTCGTGAACGTCGCCCCGCTGGCGAAGGCGGCCGGTGACGCGGTCCGCGACGGCCGCGTCCAGATCCACCCCAAGGAGCTGGAGTCCCGCTACTTCGGCTGGGTCGACAACATGCACGACTGGTGCATCAGCCGTCAGCTGTGGTGGGGGCACCGCATCCCGGTCTGGTACGGCCCGGCCGGCGAGGTGCGCTGCGTCGGCCCCGACGAGGAGCGGCCCGGCGACGGCTGGACGCAGGACCCGGACGTCCTCGACACGTGGTTCTCCAGCGGGCTCTGGCCGTTCTCGACCCTCGGCTGGCCGGACAAGACCCCGGCGCTGGAGAAGTTCTATCCGAACTCGGTCCTCGTCACCGGCTACGACATCCTCTTCTTCTGGGTCGTCCGGATGATGATGTTCGGGCTCTACGCGATGGACGGCGAGGCGCCGTTCAAGACCGTGGCCCTGCACGGGATGGTGCGCGACAAGTTCGGCAAGAAGATGAGCAAGTCGTTCGGCAACGCCGTCGACCCGCTCGAGTGGATGGACGCGTACGGCTCGGACGCGCTGCGCTTCACCCTGGCCCGCGGGGCCAACCCCGGCACCGACGTGCCGATCGGCGAGGAGTGGGTCCAGGGCTCGCGCAACTTCTGCACCAAGCTCTGGCAGGTCACCGGCGGGTTCGCGCTGCGCAACGGCGCGCGCGTCGGGGAGCTGCCGCCGGCCGAGGAGCTGTCGGCCGCCGACCGGTGGATCCTGTCCCGGCTGCACGCGACGATCGCCGAGGTCGACGGCTACTACGAGGACTACCAGTTCGCCAAGGCCGTCGACGCGCTCTACCACTTCGCGTGGGACGAGTTCTGCGACTGGTACGTCGAGCTGGCCAAGGTGCCGCTGGCCCACGGCGGGCGCGAGGCCGAGGTCACCCGGCTGGTCCTCGGCCACGTCCTCGACCGGCTGCTCCGGCTGCTCCACCCCGTGGTGCCGTTCGTGACGGAGGCGCTCTGGACCGCGCTGACCGGTGGCGAGTCGATCGTGGTCGCCGACTGGCCGGAGGCGGAGCCGCGCTGGAGCGACCCCACCGCGGAGGCGGAGGTCGCCGAGCTGCAGCGGCTGGTCACCGAGGTCCGGCGCTTCCGCAGCGACCAGGGGCTCAAGCCGGGCCAGCGGGTCCCGGCGCGGCTCGCCGGGCTCTCCGAGGGCGCCCTCGCGGCGCACGAGGAGGCGGTGCGCTCGCTGACGCGGCTCGCCGCCGCGGGGGAGGAGTTCGACACGAGCGCGTCGCTGCCGATCGGCGGGGTCGTCGTCGAGCTCGACCTGCGCGGCTCGGTCGACTTCGCCAAGGAGCGCGCGCGGCTGGAGAAGGACCTGGCCGCCGCCGAGACCGAGCGGTCCAAGGCGCTGGGCAAGCTGGGCAACGAGGCGTTCCTCGGCAAGGCCCCGCCGCCCGTGGTCGAGAAGGTCAAGGCCCAGCTCGCGTCGGCGGAGGCGGACATCGAGCGCATCGAGGCCCAGCTGGCGACGCTGCCCGCGGCCTGACCCCCACCCCCCCGCTGATCATGCACATGTGGCGAGTTGTCCACAGCGGGCGGCCTGTGGACAACTCGCCAACATCGCATGATCAGCGGTTGAGGTAGGGGAGAGGCGGTCCACCGTGACCAGCAGTGAGGCCCGGGAGGCGCTCGCCGCCCGCATGCGCGAGGTCGAGGCGGCGATCCTGGCGCGGACGCCGGAGCACGACCTCGTCCCGTCGCTGGACCGCATCCGCGCGGTGGTCGAGCTGCTCGGCGACCCGCAGCGGGCGTACCCCGTCGTGCACGTCACCGGCACCAACGGCAAGACCTCGACCGCGCGGATGGTCGAGGCGCTGTTCGCCGGCTTCGGGATGCGGACGGGCCGGTTCACCAGCCCCCACCTGCACAGCGTCCGCGAGCGCATCTCGTTCGACGGCAAGCCGATCGACGAAGAGCGCTTCGTGTCGACCTACGAGGACATCGCGCCCTACCTCGACCTCGTCGACGCGCGGAGCAAGGAGTCCGGCGGGCCGACGCTGTCGTTCTTCGAGGTGCTCGTCGCCATGGCGTACGCCGCCTTCGCCGACGCCCCGGTGGACGTCGCGGTCGTCGAGGTCGGCATGGGCGGGGAGTGGGACGCGACGAACGTGGCGGACGGGCAGGTCTCCGTCGTCACGCCGGTCGCCGTCGACCACGAGCGCTTCCTCGGCTCGACCGCGCCCGAGATCGCCGCGGAGAAGAGCGGCATCATCAAGCCCGGGGCGGTCGCCGTCCTCGCCCAGCAGGAGGTCGAGGTCGCCGAGGTGCTGCTGCGCCGCGCGACCGAGGCCGGCGCCACCGTCGCGCGCGAGGGCCTCGAGTTCGGGGTGCTGTCGCGCACGCAGGCCGTGGGCGGGCAGCTGATCTCCCTGCGCGGGCTCGGGGGCGACTACGAGGACGTCTTCCTGCCGCTGTTCGGCGCGCACCAGGCGCAGAACGCCGTGGTCGCGCTGGCCGCCGTCGAGGCGTTCTTCGGCGGGGGAGCCGACACCGTCGACATCGACGTCGTGCGCTCGGCCTTCGCCGGCGTGCGGTCCCCCGGACGGCTCGAGGTCGTGCGCCGCTCTCCGACGATCCTCGTCGACGCGGCGCACAACCCCGCCGGCGCGCTGGCCACCGCGGCCGCGATCCCCGACGCGTTCTCCTTCACCCACCTGGTCGGGGTCGTCGCCGCGATGGCCGACAAGGACGTACGCGGCATTCTCGAGGCGTTCGAGCCGGTGCTCGCGGAGGTCGTGGTCACCGAGGCCCGTACGCCGCGGGCGATGCCCGTCGACGAGCTGGCCCGGTTGGCCGTCGAGGTCTTCGGCGCCGACCGGGTCGAGGTCGCGCCCCGGCTCGACAGCGCGCTGGACACCGCCGTGGCGCTCGCCGAGGACCAGGGCGAGCTCGGCGGGGCCGGCGTGCTGGTGACCGGGAGCATCGTGACCGTCGCCCAGGCCCGGGCGCTGCTGAGGGCCGACGGGCGCTGAGCTGCGCGACGTGCTTCGGCTTGGTTCCGCGTCGGCTTGGTTCCGCGTCGGCTCGGGTCAGCGTCGGCTCGGGTCAGCGTCGGCTCGGGTCAGCGTCGGCTCGGGTCGGCGATTCCGGGTCAGCTCTGAGACGACCCGCTCTGTGGCGCCGCGACGGTCGCCCCGCCCCGCGACCCGACGCTCGGCACCTCGAGGCCGCACGCGGTGATCGCGGCCTGCGCCTGCGGGTCCTGCAGGACCGCGCCGATGCCCCCGCCGAAGCCGCGGCCACCCTGCCCGGGAGCGCCGGTCGGGAGGTCGGTCGGCCGGGCCGTCGGACGGCCCGTCATGTCCGGGCGCGGGGTGAAGCCGGTGCCGGGGGTGAAGTCCGGGCGGGCCGTCGGCGTCGGCACGGAGATGCCGGCGGCGGTGAGGCAGTCCCGGATCTGGGTGAACTGCTCGGAGTCGAAGCCGCCGCGCCCGCCGCCCGGCATGCCCGCACCGTCCGGAGGGGCCGCCCCGTCCGCGGCGCTGGAGGCGGCCGGCGCCGCCGCGGCATCGGTGCCGGACGAGGAGCCGCCCCCGCCACACGCCGCGAGCGCGAGGACGGAGACCGGGACGGTCGCGGCGGCGACCGCCCGGGTGGCGAGCAGGGCCGAAGTGCGCATCAGAGATTTTCCGTTCGCTGAAGGAGGGTTGGGAGATGCCTCGACCGGCGGACCGGCGGGTCGGCGGGTCAACGGGTCGGCGGGTCGGCGGGTCGGCGGGTCGGCGGGTCGGCCGGTGAGTCGGTCAGCCGGTGGGCCGGCTGGTGACGGAGCTCGCGGTCACACTGCCGTCGTCGGCGGTGGTACCGGTCACCGAGACCGAGGTGCCGGCCGCGAGCTGCGACAGGTCGACGCTCGAGCTGCTGGTCACCGCGGTGCCCTCCGGCACCTTCACCGTCACGGTCTTGCCCGCGAAGTTCTTGACGGTCAGCGTGTCGCCCTGCACGGAGACGACCTGGCCGACGACGGCTGGGGCGGAGGCGGCCGCGGTGCCGGTGCCCCCTGTGCCGGTGCCCCCTGTGCCGGTGCCCCCGGTGCCGGTACCGGTCGACCCGGCCCCCGGAGCTGCGTCCGCGGCCGCACCCGGCGCCGCGGCCCCCGCCTCCGTGCCGCTCCCTGCGCCGTTCCCGCCCCCGGTGTCCCCGGTGCCGGTGCCGCCCGGGGCTCCACCGAACCCGCCGAAGCCGCGCGCGCCCTGCCCACCGGCGCCCGCCGCGGCGAACCCGGCAGGCCCCGCCCCGGCCGCGTCGTCGCCGTAGTGCCTCTGCACGAGGACGCCGCCGGTGAACGTGCCGACGAGCACCAGCCCGCCGAGCAGGGCCGCGGTGACCGGCGCGAGCCGGCGCCGGCCGGTGCTGGCGAGCAGCTCGCTCAGGTCGTCCTCGACCGGGGCAGCGATCTCCCGGGTGTCGATGACCTCGGTCTGGGCGTCTTGGGGGGTCGTTGCGGCGGCCGGGCCCATCGCGACCCGCGGGCCCGTGAAGCCCGGCGGATCCGTGAAGTGGGCGGCATCCGTCGCGGACGGCGGGTCCGTCGCTCCGGTCGGGTCCGTCGTAGCCGGCTGGGGCTCGGCGCCGCCGAGCAGCCTGTCGAGAGGGGTTTCCTGCATCGTTCTTCCCGGGGTCACTCGTAGCGGAGGGCGTCGATGGGCCGCAGCGAGGCGGCGCGGTTGGCGGGGTAGAGGCCGAAGAAGAGGCCGACCGCGACGGAGACGCCGAAGGCGAGGGCGACGGAGTACGGCGCCACCACCGGCTGCACGCCGACGATCTCGAACCTCGACCCGACGATGCCGACGGCGACGCCGGCCAGGCCGCCGAGGACCGACAGCAGCACCGCCTCCAGCAGGAACTGGCTCACGATGTCGCCCTTGCCGGCGCCGATGGCCTTGCGGATGCCGATCTCCCGGGTCCGCTCGGTGACGGTCACGAGCATGATGTTCATGACGCCGATCCCGCCGACGAGCAGGCTGATGGCCGCGACCGACGCGAGCAGGACCGTGAAGGTCTGGTTGCTCGACGTCGCGGCCGAGAGGATCGACGACGACGAGCGGATCGTGTAGTCGGCGGTCGCCGAGGTCACGTGGTGCCGTCCGTTGAGGATCGACGCCACCTCGCTCTGCGCGGCATCGACCGTGTCGGCCGATGTTGCCTTCACCGAAATGCTGTTCAGGCTGCCGTAGCCGGTGAGGGTGTCCTGCACCGCCGGCAGCGGCGCGATGACGCGGTCGTCGGAGTCCTGTGGTCCGGTGCTGCCCTTCTGCGCCAGCACCCCGAGCACCGTGAACTCCACGCCGTTGAACTGCACAGTCTTGCCGACCGCATCGAGCCCGGTGCCGCCCACCAGCTCCTCCGCGACGGTCACGCCGAGCAGGGCCACTCGGCGGCGCTGCGAGTAGTCCGAGTCGGAGAAGGCCGACCCCGCCTGCACGGTGTCGTTGTCGTTCCGCAGGTAGCTCGGCGACGTCCCCGTGAACGTGGAGACCGTGTGCGTCGCGCCCTCGTACGTCGCGGTGACCGACGACGCGGACACGACCGGCGCGACCGACAGCACGCTGGGCGCGAGCTCGTCGTCCACGAGCGCCTGCGCGTCCTCGAGCGTCAGTGCGGCGTTGCGGGTCTGCGTGCCCGAGTCCACGCCGGTGCCGCCCGCGGCGCCGCCGGGTGCTCCCGGGAACCCTCCACCGCCGAAGCCGCCCGCCCCGCCGCGCCCGCCCGTACCGCCGGCCGACGCACTGACCGTCAGGACGTTGCTGCCCAGGGCGCTGATCGAGTCGGCCACCGCCTTGCTCGAGCCCGTCCCGACGGCGACCAGGATGATCACGGCGGCGACGCCGATGAGGATGCCGAGCGTGGTGAGGGCCGAGCGCAGCTTGTTCGCCGCGACGCCGCGCACCGCGAAGCGGGCGCTCTCGCGCAGGTTCACGACGCGGCCGCCGCGAGCACGGACGGCCCGGGCGGCGGCCCGGCGACCGGCGCACGGCGTACGTCCGACTGGACCAGCCCGTCGCGCATCCGGACGACGCGCTTGGCCCGGTCGGCCACCTCGTCCTCGTGCGTGATGACGACGAGGGTGCGGCCGGAGACGTTGAGCTCGTCGAAGAGCGCCAGGACGTCCGCGGTGGAGCGCGAGTCCAGCGCCCCGGTCGGCTCGTCCGCGAGCAGCAGGACTGGGGCGGTGACGATCGCCCGCGCGACCGCGACGCGCTGCTGCTGGCCGCCGGACAGCTCGGACGGCAGGTGGGTCGTCCGGTCCGCGAGCCCGACCTGCTCGAGCGCGGCCAGCGCCCGCTGCCGCCGCTCGGCCGGCTTCACCCCCGCGTACGCCAGTGGGAGCTCGACGTTGGCGAGCGCGCTGGTGCGCGGGATGAGGTTGAAGGACTGGAAGATGAAGCCGATCTTGCGGTTGCGCACGATCGAGAGCTGGCGCTCGACCAGCCGCCGCACGTCGACGGCGTCGAGCAGGTAGCGGCCGGACGACGGCGCGTCCAGGCAGCCGATGATGTTCATCAGCGTGGACTTGCCGGAGCCCGAAGCGCCCATGATCGCGACGTAGTCGCCGCGCTCGACCAGGAGGTCGACGCCCGCGACCGCGTGCACGGACGTCTCGCCCTCGCCGTAGGTCTTCGTGATCGCCCGCAGGTCGACCACAGGGCGCGTGCTCACGACCGGCCCCCGGCCCCGAAGCCGCCGCCGACGCCGGTCAGCCCGCGGCCGGCGCCGGGGAACCCGGTGGTGCCCGTCGTGCCGCTCGTGGTCGTCGGCAGCACGAGGGTGTCCCCTTCGGCCAGGCCGCTGGTGACCTCGGTGGTGGTGTTGCCGACGAGGCCGGTCTGCACGCTGACGACCTGCTGCCGGCCGTCCCGGACGACCGTCGCGGTGGAGCGGTTGCCCACCGTGGTGAGCGCGCTGCTGGCGACGGCCAGCACGTCGTCGGCGCTCCCGGTGGTGATCGTCACGCTCGCGGACGCACCGGGCCGGACGTCCTCCGGCGCGGCGTCGACGCGGACCGTGACCGGGTACTGCACGACGTTGTTGCTGGTCGTGCCCTCCAGGGCGACGGCGGTCACGGTGCCGTCGACGGTGGTGCTCGTGGCCGAGAACGTCACGCTCGCCGTCTGCCCGACCTTCACCGAGGCGGCGTCCGCCTCGGCGACGTCTGCGGTGATCTCGAGCGCCGCGAGGTCGCTGACGACGAGGAACGCGCCGGAGGACGACGCGGCCGACGAGGACGTGGACGTCGTGCTGCTGCCGGCGCCGGCCGTGCCGCCCGCTGCGGAGCTGCCGCCGGACGCGGAGCCCGACGTCGAGGATGTCGACCCGGCCGACACCTCGTCACCGACCTTGCCGTTGACCTGCGTCACCGTCCCCGCATGCGGAGCGCGCAGGGTCGTCCCCTCGAGCGCCTCCTCCGCCTCCTCGACCTGGGACCGGGCGGACTCCACGTCCGCCTCGGCGGACGCCACCTCGGCGGCGGTCGGCCCCTCGGCATTCGTCGCAGCGGAGGCCTTCTGCTGCGCGAGCGAGTTCTGCGCGGACTCCAGCTGCTCCTCGGCCTTGGTGACGGCCTGCTCGTTCGCGAGCGCGGACTGCGCCTGCTGCTGCTTCGCGGCGGTGACGGCATCGACGGCGGACGACGCGCTGGACGTCCCGGTGGAGGTGCCGGAGCCCGTGGAGCCGGACCCGCTGGAGCTGCCGGACCCGCCCGTGCCGGACGAGCTGCCCGACCCGGACGAGCCGCTCCCGCTGCCGGCCGAGGGGGAGGGCTGGGCCGCGCTGCGGCTCACGCTCGACGCGGACGCGGCCTTGGCCGCCTTCTCCGCGGCCGCGACGTTCTGTGCCTGCTGCTGCGCGTCCAACGCAGCCTGCTTCTTCGCCTGGGCGAGGGCCGACTGCGCGCTCTCGACCGCCAGCTGGGCCGACTCCACGGCCAGCGCGTCCTTCGTGGCCTCGGCGTCGCTCTGGCCCTGCTGCACGGTCTCCAGCTGCGCCTGCGCGGACTCCAGCTGGGCCTTGGCCGACGCCACGGCCTGCTCGGCGACGGCGGTGTCGATCGTCGCCAGGACCTCGCCCTCGTCGACCACGTCGCCGACCTTCACGCGCAGCGCCGTGACCTCGCCGCTGCTGCTGAAGCTCAGCTCCGAGGTGGCCACCGAGGCCGCGTTGCCACTCGCGGAGACCGTCGAGGTCACCGTCGCGCGGGCGACCCGGGCGGTGCGCACGTCCCCCGACTCGGCCTCCGCCGGCCCGCTGACGAGCAGGTACGCCCCGATCCCCGAGGCGACGAGCGCCAGCGCGAGCACGCAGTTGATCACGAGCAGGCGGCGGCTCACCGCGGCACCCTTGGATCCCGGAACTCTGCTCGGACCGTACGCATGACGCCTCCAACCCCCCGGCTGCTCGACTGCGAGCACTGTCCGGGAGGCGGATGAGCAGCTGATGTGGGCAGCCTGGGAGGAGCCTGGGAGCAGCCGGGCGCCGCGGCGGGCAGTGGCCGTGCCGTACGCCCGGGCGCGCCGTACGCTCAGCGGGTGCGCCGTTCCCTCGCCGCGATCGTCCTCACGTTCGAGGCGTTCGTCGTCTTCTTCGCGATGCTCGTAGCCGCCAACCTCTCGGACCTGCCGACGGGTTCCGTCGTGGCGATGGGCGGGTCGCTCGCGATCGCCTGCCTGCTCGTCGTGGGGCTGCTGCGCCACCGCTGGGCGTACGTCCTGGGCTCGCTGCTGCAGGTCGCGGTCGTCGCGAGCGGGCTGGTCGTGCCGGCCATGTGGCTGCTGGGCACGCTCTTCGCCGCGATGTGGTTCGTCTTCCTCGTGCTCTCGGCGCGCGTCGAGCGGATGGCCCGGTCCGCGGCCGGGGTCGAGCGGGCGGCCGGCGCTCGCTAGGCTCCGGCGGCGTGAGCGACACCCAGCAGATCGAGCGCACCCTCGTCCTCGTCAAGCCCGACGGCGTCGCCCGCGGCCTCACCGGCGAGGTGCTCCGCCGGATCGAGGCCAAGGGCTACCGGCTCGTCGCCCTCGAGCTGCGCCAGCTCGACCGCGAGACCGCGAGCCGGCACTACGCCGAGCACGAGGGCAAGCCGTTCTTCGAGCCCCTGCTCGAGTTCATCACCTCCGGCCCGATCGTCGCGGCCGTCGTCGAGGGCCAGCGCGTGATCGAGGGCTTCCGGTCCATCGCCGGCGCGACCGACCCGACCGTCGCGGCCCCCGGGTCCATCCGGGGAGACCTGGCCCGCGACTGGGGCAAGAAGGTCATTGAGAACATCGTCCACGGCTCGGACTCCCCGGAGTCGGCCGAGCGCGAGATCGCGATCTACTTCCCCTCGCTCTGACGCGGCCGGCGGCACCCGGTCCCCGCGGGCGCACCGCGGCCCCGAGCCGACGCTCGCGAACCTCGGAGGAAGGCGGCCGCGACACGCCGCCTGACAGCGGCCGCTTCCCCGGGATCGAGGCCTCGGTCGGCGTTGACCCACAGGCGGCGCGGTGGTGGTGCGTACGTCCACAACCGGCCTGTCGAGGCGCTGGAGGTGTCCCCCGACCGGGCTAGCATGGGCGGGCCGTCCGCGGACGGCGAGGACCGCGCACCAACGCCCTAGCGACCCGGAAGGCCGCCCCACACTCCATGGCGAACAAGCTTGGCTTCATCGGCCGTGACATGGCCGTCGACCTCGGAACGGCCAACACCCTCGTCTACGTCCGGGGCCGCGGCATCGTGCTCAACGAGCCGAGCGTGGTCGCCATCAACACCGGCACCGGCGGCATCCTCGCGGTGGGCGCCGAGGCGAAGAAGATGATCGGGCGCACGCCCGGCAACATCGTCGCCATCCGGCCCTTGAAGGACGGCGTCATCGCCGACTTCGACACGACCGAGAAGATGCTCCGCTACTTCATCCAGAAGGTGCACCGGCGGCGGCGCTTCTCCCACCCGCGGCTCGTCGTGTGCGTGCCCAGCGGGATCACCGGGGTCGAGCAGCGAGCGGTCAAGGACGCGGGCTACGCCGCGGGCGCGCGCAAGGTCTACATCATCGAGGAGCCGATGGCTGCGGCGATCGGAGCCGGGCTGCCCGTGCACGAGCCGACCGGCAACATGATCGTCGACATCGGCGGCGGCACGACCGAGGTCGCGGTGATCTCGCTCGGCGGCATCGTCACCAGCCAGTCGATCCGCGTCGGCGGCGACGAGCTGGACAACGCGATCATCCAGTACGTCAAGAAGGAATACAGCCTCATGCTCGGCGAGCGCACCGCCGAGGAGATCAAGATGGCGATCGGGTCGGCGTTCCCGCTGCCCGACGAGCCCAACGCCGAGATCCGCGGGCGCGACCTCGTCTCCGGGCTGCCGAAGACGATCGTGGTCAGCGCGGAGGAGGTCCGCAAGGCGATCGAGGAGCCGGTCAACGCGATTGTCGACGCGGTCAAGACCACCCTCGACAAGTGCCCGCCGGAGCTGTCCGGCGACATCATGGACCGCGGCATCGTGCTCGCCGGCGGCGGCGCGATGCTGCACGGCCTCGACGAGCGGCTCCGCCACGAGACCGGCATGCCGATCCACGTCACGGACCGGCCGCTGGACTCGGTCGCCATGGGCTCGGGCAAGTGCGTCGAGGAGTTCGAGGAGCTCCAGCAGGTCCTGCTGTCCGAGCCGCGTCATTGACGGGGCGCTCGGCCGCGCGGGCGTGAGGGCAGGACCGTTGGCGGCACCGGATGGGACGTGACACCCGGCGGACCCGGATCGTTCTCGTGCTCCTCCTGCTCACCGCGCTGACCCTGGTCATGCTGGACGACCGCACGTCCGGCGACGGCCCGCTCGCGCCGGTCCGTTCGGTCCTCGCGGACGTGCTCGGCCCCGTGCAGTCGGGGGTCTCCGCCGCTGTCCGCCCGGTGACCGGCCTGGTCGACGACCTGCGCGAGCTGGGGTCGAAGGACGCGCAGATCGAGCGGCTCGAGGCGGAGAACCAGCAGCTGCGCCAGGACGCGGCGACGCGCGCGAACGACCTGCGCCGCCTGGCCGAGTACGACGAGCTCTCCCGGCAGCCGACCCTGCGCCGGTTCGCCAACGTCGCCGCCCGCGTGACGGCGCTCTCGCGCGCGCAGGGGTTCACGACCACGGCCTCGATCGACGTCGGGAGCGTCGACGGCGTACGCGACGACACCACGGTGATCAACGGCGACGGCCTGGTCGGCCGGGTGAAGGGCGCCGCGCGCTCGACCTCCACGGTGCTGCTCGCGACCGACCCCGACTTCGTCGCGCGCGTCCGCGTCGGGACGACCGGCACGACCGGCTTCGTCGAGGGCCAGGGCGAGGGCAAGCCGCTGGCGCTCACGATCTACGAGCCGGTGACCCTCGAGCCCGGGACCGCGCTCGTCACGGTCGGCTCGGTCGGCGAGGCGCCGCTGGTGGCCGACGTGCTCGTGGGCCGGGTGGCGGACGTACGCCGCGTCCCCGGCACGCTGACCACGCGCGCCACGGTCACCCCGGCCGTCGACTTCGCCGCGCTCGACACGGTCGCCGTCGTCCTGCCGGGCGAGCGGGAGGCCCGCGGCCCGGTGCCGGCCGCGACGCCCAGCGCGAGCGCGCCCGCCCGCCGCCGGGCTGCCGGCACGCCGTCGCCGTCGGCGTCCGCCCGGGCCTCGCGGTGAGCCTGCCGCGCGTCGGGCTCGCCGCGCTGCTCGTGCTCTGCGGGGCGGTGCTCGAGCTCGCCGTCCTGGCCCCGCTCGGGCTGCCGGGCGCGACGCCCGACGTCGTCCTGCTCGTCGTGGTCGCGCTCGCGCTGCGGTGGGGGCCGCTGGACGGCGCGGTCGTCGGGTTCGCCGCCGGCCTCGTGGTCGACCTGACTCCGCCGTCGGACGGCGGGGCGGGGCGCTGGGCGGCGGTCTTCCTGCTCGTCGGGTTCGCTGTCGGGCGCGTCTTCGAGGACGCCGACGACACGCCCGTCGTGGCGCTCTTCGCGGTCACGCTGGCCAGCGCGGCCTCGGTGCTGGGCTACGCCGCGCTCGCCTCGCTCGTGGGGGACGACGGGGTCGAGTGGGCCCGCGTGCCGAGCCTCGTGACGTCCTCGGTCATCTACGATGTGGTGCTGACGGCGGTCGTCGTCCCCGTCGTCGGGGGGCTGGCACGACGCATCGATCCTGAACCAGACTTCCGACGTTGAAGCTGCCTCCCCGAGAGCCTCCGGTGGTGCCCGCCACCCCGGGAACGGACCGGCACCGCAGCTCGTCGTGATCGGCGTATGCCCAGACTTCTGAGCCAGTGAAGGAATGTGCCCGTGAATGAGCGGTCCGGCCTGCGGCTCGTCGTCCTGCAGGTCCTGGTGCTCTCGCTCATCGCGACGCTGGGCGGGCGCCTCTGGTTCCTCCAGGTCCACAGCGGTGAGGCCTACGAGGCCGCGGCGACCAGCAACCGCGTACGCGACATCGTCACGCCCGCGACGAGGGGCCTGGTCGTCGACGTGAGCGGCCGTCCGCTCGCCCGCAACCGCACCGCGCTCGTCGTCTCGGTCAGCCGGACCGAGCTGCTGCGCCAGAGCGACGGGGGCAAGAG
Organism: Motilibacter deserti; assembly: GCF_011250635.1. Taxonomy (GTDB): domain Bacteria; phylum Actinomycetota; class Actinomycetes; order Motilibacterales; family Motilibacteraceae; genus Motilibacter_A; species Motilibacter_A deserti. The sequence goes on along the minus strand of NZ_JAANNP010000001.1, from coordinate 601,412 downwards.
CCTGCTCACGCGGCTGGCCGAGGTCCTCGACGTGGACTACGCCGACCTCAAGGCGCGCACCACCGTGTGCGGGCAGCCCGGCGCCGTGCGCAACGTGTGCTGGAACGGCTCGCCCTACCAGCCGATCCCGGTCGCCGACGGCGCCGACGACGACATGATGGACGCGGTCCAGCAGATCCTCGAGCGGCGCGAGGACTTCCCCGGCGTCACCGCCGAGCAGCAGTCCGTCCGCGACTACGCGGGGGGCGGGGTCGGCGCCAACGCCGCGCACGTGCTCGGCTACCTCGGCCCGGTCACCGAGGACGAGGTCGCCCAGGCACAGGCCGACGGGCGCCCGCTGCAGAGCAGCGACCTCGTCGGGCGGGCCGGGATCGAGAAGGAGTACGACGCCTACCTGCGCGGGACGCCGGGCGTACGCCGCCTCTCCGTCGACTCTCAGGGCGGGGTCACCGGCACGATCAGCGAGACGGACGCCACACCGGGCGACTACGTCGTCACCCACCTCGACGCGGCCGTGCAGAAGGCGACCGAGGACGCGCTCGCCGCGGCGGTCAAGGGCGCGCGGACGACGGGCGACCCCAACAAGGGCGGGCAGAAGTTCAAGGCCGACTCGGCGTCGGCGGTCGTCATGGACGTACGCACCGGCGGCGTCGTCGCGATGGCGAGCTACCCGACCTACCGGCCGAACATCTGGGTCGGCGGGATCAGCCAGGACGAGTACGAGGGCATCACCGGGGCTGCCGGCAACTACAAGATCCTCAACCGCGCCACCCAGGGTGAGTACGCCCCCGGCTCGATCTTCAAGGCCGTGTCCACGGCGGCGGCGGTGGACGCCGGCTTCTCGGTGCACCGGTCGTACAACTGCCCGGGCACGTACAACGTCGGCAACCACCTGAAGAAGAACTACGAGTCCGCGGCCTACGGCGTCATCTCCTTCGAGCGCGCGATCGAGGTGTCCTGCGACACCAACTGGTACTACTTCGCAGACACCGTCTGGAACCGGCTGGGTGGCTACGAGCAGCGAAGCGACGCCAAGGACCCGTTCGTCCAGGCCGCCAAGGGCTACGGGCTCGGCGAGGCGACGGGCATCGACCTGCCGGCCGAGGCCGGCGGCCGCATCCCCGGCCGGGAGTGGAAGCAGGCGTACTGGAAGGCCACGAAGGCCGCCGCGTGCGTCCGCGCCAAGAAGGGCTACCCGGAGGTCGAGGACCGGGCGCGGGCCGCGTTCCTGCTGCAGCTGGCGAAGGAGAACTGCACCGACGGCTGGCGCTACGGCCCCGGCGACGAGGCGAACTTCGCCATCGGGCAGGGCGACGTGCTCGTGACGCCGCTGCAGATGGCCCGCGTCTACGCCGCCGTCGCGAACGGCGGGACGCTCTGGGTGCCGCAGGTGGCCAAGTCGGTGATGCGCCCGGACGGGACCGTCGTCAAGCAGTTCGCCCCGAAGAGCGCCGGCAAGCTCCCGGTCAGCAAGGACACGCTGAGCTTCCTGCAGCGCGCGCTCACCAAGGTCAGCGTCACCGGTACCGGCGCCGGCGTCTTCCGCGGATGGCCGCTCGACCAGGTCCCGATGGCCTCGAAGACCGGGACCGCCGAGGTCTTCGGCAAGCAGTCGACGTCGTGGTTCGCCTCGTACGCACCGGCCGACAAGCCGCAGTACGCGATCGTGATGATGGTGACCCAGGGCGGCACCGGCTCCGGGACCTCCGGCCCGCAGGTGCGCAAGATCTACGAGAAGCTGCTGGGCGTCTCGGGCTCGACGGTGCGGCCGGCGACCGCGCTGCAGCCGGGCGCCGCCCCGCCGAAGGGGCTGCCGCGGATCACCGAGGACGGACGAGTGCTGCCGCCCGCGTCCGCGGCGCGCAAGGCCGCGGCGAAGCCGAAGACCCCCGCCCGCACCCCGCGCTCGACCGCGTCCGCGGGCACCGGGTGATGAGCGCGTACCCGCAGACGCCGTACGGAGGCTCGGCCCGCGTCCCGCCACGTCGCATCGGCTGGGCCGCGCTCGACCGGGACGCCCCGCTGCGCCGGCTGGACTGGGTGCTGCTCGCCGCGGTCGTCGGGCTGCTCGTCGTCGGCTCGCTCCTCGTCTGGTCCGCCACCCGGCAGGCCGCGATCGACTCCGGCGGGGACCCCCAGGCGTACCTCAAGAAGCACGTGCTCAACATCTTCATCGGCACCGGGCTCGGCGTGTGTGCGGCGATGTTCGACTACCGCACGCTGCGGATGTACGCCCCTATCGTCTACGGGCTCTCGATCGTCGGCCTGCTCGTCGTCCTCTCACCGCTCGGCGCGACGATCCGCGGCTCGCACTCGTGGATCCTGCTGCCGGGCGGCTTCTCGCTGCAGCCGTCGGAGTTCGCCAAGGTCGCGCTCGTCGTCGGCCTGGCGATGCTGCTGTCGGAGAAGCGCGACGCGGAGGACTCCCCGCGCGACACCGACGTGCTGCTCGTGCTGGTCGGCGCGGCCGTGCCGCTGGCGCTCATCATGCTCCAGCCCGACCTCGGCACGGCCCTCGTCGTCTCCTCGATCGTCATCGGGATGATCGCGGTGTCGGGTGCCCGGATCCGCTGGGTCGTGGGGCTGCTGCTCGCGGCCGCCGTCGTGGCCTTCGCGGTGGTGCAGGCCGGGCTGCTCGACGACTACCAGGTCAAGCGGCTGACCGCCTTCGTCAACCCGGGCGACGACCCGGGCGGTGCGGCGTACAACGTCTCCCAGGGCGTCATCGCCATCGGTGGCGGCGGCCTCGACGGGCACGGGCTCTTCCACGGCCCGCAGACCCAGGGCGGGTTCGTCCCCGAGCAGCAGACCGACTTCATCTTCACGACCGCAGGGGAGGAGCTCGGGTTCCGCGGCGGGATCCTGCTCATCGCGCTGCTCGGGCTCATCCTGTGGCGCGCCTGCCGGATCGCCTGGCACGCCGACGACCTGTTCGGCCGGCTCGTCGCGGTCGGCGTCGTGTGCTGGTTCTCGTTCCAAGCGTTCGAGAACATCGGGATGACGCTCGGGATCATGCCCGTCACTGGCGTGCCGTTGCCGTTCGTGTCCTACGGCGGGTCGTCGATGTTCGCGAACCTCGTCGCCATCGGGCTCCTGCAGAACGTCCACGTGAGGCGGTCGTTGCTGCCGGACTGAGGGCGGCTCGTGTCCCAGGCGCGCCGGGCGCGCCAGGCGCGCCGGGCGGGGCGGGCGGGGCAGGCAAGGGAGGCGCTGGGGTCTGGCTGCCGGACGGGCCGGGCGCGGGCCCGGCTGCCGGACGGGGCGGGCGCTGGGGCCGGCTGCCGGACGGGTCGGGCGCTCGACCTTCTTCAGCGTCGATCACGGCACTTGGCCTAGGGCACGCCGGTGTCGAGGAGCCAAGACCCGTGCTCGGCGCGGTGTCGACGCGGGACGGGGTGGCCAGGGCGGTGCGACGCCTGTGATGTGGGCCGGCCGAAGGCCAGACCGTCACGTAATGCCGGAGCGTCGCGGCCGTCCACAGGTGGTCACCGGGTCGCGGCCGTCCACAGCTGACGGCCCCCCGCCACCACGCGTACCGCGGCGCCGGAAGGCTCGAGCGGTGCGGGAAGCTGAAGCCGCTGTCTATGCGTGGGCCGAGCTGCACTCGGGCCTCGTCTCGAGGCGTCGAGCGATCGAGCTCGGGATGACGCCGGGCCAGGTGAAGGCGCGGCTGAGCGCTCGTGTCTGGCTGCCGCTCGTGCGAGGCCTGTATCTCGTCGATCCCGCGCGCTACGAGTCGCTGTCGTTCGAGGTCAAGGCGAGAGCAGCGTTGCTGGCCCACCCCGGGGCCGCCCTCGCCGGCACGTCGGCGGCCCGGTGGTGGGGCGTCGAGGGGCTGAGGACGGACGACGACGAGATCGAGCTGGTCCTGCCCCGCCCCCTGCACCGACCGGTCCGTCAGGGCCTGCTGCACATCCGCGTTCGCCAATGGCAGTCGACGCAGAGCCAGTGGGAGGTCGTACGCGGTGTGCCGGTGACGGGTGTCGCGCGGACTCTCGCTGACGCCTGCTTGTCGGTGTCGCGCCCCGAGGCGCTGTCGCTGTTGGACTCGGCGTTGCACAAGGGCCTGATCCTGCCGACGGGCCTGCCGGAGGTCGAGCAGTTGGCCCAGGGCAGACGGGGTTGTGTGCAGCTGCGTGCGCTTCTCGGCCTCGCGGACGGCCGGGCCGAAAGCCCGATCGAGTCACGGGTACGCCTCGCGTGCGTGGACGGGAACGTGCCGCCCGACCACCTGCAGCTCGCTGTCCGCGACGACCACGGGGTCCTGATCGCGATCGGTGACCTGGGCTGGAGACGGCCGGGCGGCGGGCTCCTCCTCGGCGAGGCGGACGGCGCTGTCCACGACTCGGCGCGCTCCGTCCGCTGGGACCGGCACCGGTCGAACGAGATGACGATCCTGGGTATCGACACCGTCCGGTTCACGTGGGCAGACGCCCTCCGGCCCCCGTACGTCGCCTCGACGGTGCGCCGCGCCTTGAGCGCCTGACGCCACTTCCCGCACCTCGCGCTCCATGCGGTCTCTGTTCGCGACCCGTCGGTCCAGAAGGTGTCCGGCGGCTTCCGCTCGACGACGGGTGGACGGCGTGCCCCAACGACGCGGCGCTCGTTCAGACTCGGCTCAGGAGGTCCCCGCTGTCCGCCCTCTGCCGGTCATGTCGCGGCCGCTCATGTTGCGGGCGCTCACGTCCCGGCCCGCTCACGTCCCGGCGCGCTCACGTCCCGGCCCGCTCACGTTCCGGCGCGCACGCGTGGTTCGCCCCCAGGTCCGCCTCCGGCCCGAGCGATATGCCCGTTGATCACGGGACTTGGCCGACGACGCGCCGGTGTCGTTGAGCCAAGTCCCCTGATCAACGACGGGCACGTCCTGCGTTCCGTGTCCGGCCCACACGACGGCTCGTCCGCGCGCTCCGGGGAGTGCCGCAGGCGCCGAGTCCGCTCGAGCAGGGGACTCGGCTCGAGACACGCCGGCATGTCGCAGCCAAAGCCCGTGATCACTGCGAAGCCTGGGCCGTGCCACCTCGGACCTCGCCGGACCGCGCACGTCGGACTGTGCCGTACCGAGCACCTCGGAGCTGCCGCCTCGCCGCCTCGCACCGAGCCGTACCGAGCCGCCCCGACCCGCACCCGCCCCAGGCTCACCCTCTTGCCGACACTTCTTTGCAAAGATAACTTTGCACCATGCCCGCCGACGGCAGCGAGAGCGTCAAGCAGCTCGACCCGCGCAGCCTCAAAGCGCTCGCGCACCCGCTGCGCGTCCGCCTGCTGGCCCTGCTCCGTCTGGACGGCCCGGCCACGTCAACGGGGCTGGCCCGCAGGCTCGACGAGACGACGGGCGCGACGAGCTACCACCTGCGTCAGCTGGCGCGGCACGGGTTCGTGGAGGAGGTCGAGGGCCGGGGGACCGCGCGCGAGCGGTGGTGGCGGGCGAGCCACCAGTCGACGCGGTGGAGCACGGCCGACTTCCTGGGCGACCCCGGCTCTGCGGAGGCGGCCGACTTCCTGCTGCGCAGCCAGCTCGAGAACGAGGTGCGCCAGACCCAGCGCTGGCTCGCGGGCCAGGCCGAGTGGCCACGCGAGTGGGTGGAGGCGTCCGAGGCGGCGGACTACGTGCTACGGCTCACCCCGGACCGGCTGCGCGCCATGGCCGACGAGGTCGAGGCCGTCGTCGAGCGCTACCGGGAGGAGGGCCGGAGCGAGCCCGGCGGCGAGCGCGTCGTCGCGTACTTCCGGGCCTTCCCGCGCAGCGACGTGACGCCGTGACCGACCTGCGCGCGACCCGCCGCGCGTTCCTCACGGTGACCGCGCTGCGCTGGCTGCCGACGGGGCTGCTGATCCCGACCGTCGTGCTGCTGCAGCTCGACCGCGGGCTCACGCTCGCGCAGATCGGCCTGGTTAGCGCCACGCAGGGCGTGGTCGTCGTCCTGCTCGAGCTGCCGACGGGCGGCCTGGCGGACGCGTGGGGCCGCCGCCCCGTCCTCGCGCTGGCCTCCGCGACGGCGATCGCGAGCGTCGGGGTGCTGCTGGTCGCGCGCTCGCCAGAGGCGTTCGTGCTGGCGTGGGCGTTGCAAGGGGCCTACCGCGCGCTCGACTCCGGGCCGCTGGAGGCGTGGTACGTCGACGCGGCCCTTGCGGCCGAGCCCGCCCGTGAGCTGCACCGGGACCTGTCGCGGGCGAGCGTCGTGCTCTACACCAGTATCGCCACGGGCGCGCTCGCTGCAGCCGGCCTCGCCCTGCTTCCAGCAGTAGCGGGGACGCCGCGCGCGAACGCCGTGGTCGCGTGCCTGGTGTTGGAGGCGCTGCACCTGGCCGCGGTCGTCATGCTCGTGCGCGAGCGCCGGCCCGCTCGCGGATGGGCGGCGCTGCGCACCGCCGTCACGAACGCGCCCGCCACGGTCGCCCTTGCCGCGAAGCGGGGATGGACGCTGCGCCCGCTCCGGCTGGTCCTGGCCGTCGAGCTGTCCTGGGGCGCGGGACTCGCGGTGGTCGAGCTGCTCTGGCAGCCCCACGTGCAGGCGGCGACGGGGCAGGAGCATCCCTGGCTCTTCGGCGTGATGGGCGCGTCGGCCTGGGTGGTCGGCGCCGGTGGGGCGCTGCTCGTCCCCTTGCTGGTCCGTTGCGCGGGGGGCCGCGTGGTGCCGGTCGCCATGGCGGGGCGAGTGCTCCAGGGCGGCACGGTGGTCGCGTTCGCGTACGCGACCGGCCCCGCGGGCCTCGTGACGGCGTTCGTCGCGTTCTACCTCGTCCACGGCACGAGCGGCCCGTGCCACGAGACGCTGCTGCACGCTCGAGCGGACTCGGCCGTGCGGGCGAGCGTGCTGTCGCTGAACTCCCTCGTCAGCCGGGCCGGCGCACTGCCGGCGACCCTCGCGCTCCCGGCCGTCGCGGGCCGCTGGGGCACGTCGACGGCCCTGCTGCTCGCCGGCCTGCTGCTGGCGACGGCCGCTCCGCTCTACCTCCGGTCGGGTGAGCCGCCGCGCCAGCCGGACGCCGTGGACCGGCTCGAACCGCTGCCCGCGGGTTAGGCTGGGACGATTCGCCCCCGAGCTCTCGAGGTACGCACCCATGCCTGTCGAGTCCGTCTTCCCACGGCTCGAGCCCCTGTTGACCCAGGTGCAGAAGCCCGTGCAGTACGTCGGTGGCGAGCTGAACGCGCAGGTCAAGGACTGGGACGCGTGTGACGTCCGCTGGGCGCTGATGTACCCCGACGCCTACGAGGTCGGCCTGCCGAACCAGGGCCTGCAGATCCTGTACGAGGTCCTCAACGAGCGGGAGGGGACCCTCGCCGAGCGGACGTACAGCGTCTGGCCGGACCTCGAGGGCCTGATGCGCGAGCACGGCGTGCCGCAGTTCACGGTCGACGCGCACCGCCCCGTCGGCGCGTTCGACGTGTTCGGCCTGAGCTTCGCGACCGAGCTCGGCTACACCAACATGCTCGCGGCGCTGGACCTCGCGGGGATCCCGCTCGAGGCCAAGGACCGCGACGAGTCCCACCCGGTCGTGCTCGCGGGCGGGCACGCCGCGTTCAACCCCGAGCCGATCGCCGACTTCATCGACGCCGCGGTCCTCGGCGACGGGGAGGAGGCGGTTCTCCTCATCACCGACGTCATCCGCGCGTGGAAGGGCGAGGGCAGCCCCGGCGGCCGCGCCGAGCTGCTGCTGCGCCTGGCCAGGACCGGCAGCGTCTACATCCCGCGCTACTACGACGTGGAATACCTCGAGGACGGGCGCATCCGCCGCGTCGTCCCGAACACCCCGGGCGTCCCGTGGCGGGTCAGCAAGCACACCGTCATGAACCTCGACGAGTGGCCCTACCCGAAGCAGCCGCTGGTCCCGCTCGCCGAGACCGTGCACGAGCGCATGAGCGTCGAGGTCTTCCGCGGCTGCACGCGCGGCTGCCGGTTCTGCCAGGCCGGCATGATCACGCGCCCCGTCCGCGAGCGCTCGATCACGACGATCGGCGAGATGGTCGACGCCGGGCTCAAGGCGACCGGCTTCCAGGAGGTCGGCCTGCTCTCGCTCTCGAGCGCCGACCACTCGGAGATCGCCGAGGTCACCAAGGGCCTGGCCGACCGCTACGAGGGCACCAACACCTCGCTGTCGCTGCCGAGCACGCGCGTCGACGCGTTCAACATCGACCTCGCGAACGAGCTCACCCGCAACGGACGCCGCTCCGGTCTCACGTTCGCCCCGGAAGGCGGCACGGACCGCATGCGCAAGGTGATCAACAAGATGGTCACCGAGGACGACCTCATCCGCACGGTCGCCGCGGCGTACGGCGCCGGCTGGCGGCAGGTGAAGCTCTACTTCATGTGCGGCCTGCCGACCGAGACCGACGAGGACGTCGTCGCGATCGCACGCGTGGCCAAGCGGGTCATCGAGACCGGGCGCCAGGTCAGCGGCAAGCGCGACATCCGCTGCACGGTCTCGATCGGCGGGTTCGTGCCCAAGCCCCACACGCCGTTCCAGTGGGCGGCCCAGCTCGACCACGAGACGACCGACGCCCGGCTGGCCAAGCTGCGCGACGCGATCCGCGCGGACCGCGACTACGCCAAGGCCATCGGCTTCCGCTACCACGACGGCAAGCCCGGCATCGTCGAGGGCCTGCTCTCGCGCGGCGACCGCCGCGTCGGCAAGGTCATCCGCGCGGTCTACGAGGACGGCGGCCGCTTCGACGGCTGGAGCGAGCACTTCTCCTTCGACCGCTGGATGGCCTGCGCCGACTCCGCGCTCGCCGACGAGCCCGTCGACGTCTCCTGGTACACCACCCGCGAGCGGGACAAGGCCGAGGTCCTGCCCTGGGACCACCTGGACTCGGGGCTGGACAAGGAGTGGCTGTGGGACGACTGGCAGGACGCCGTCGACGAGGTCGAGGTCGACGACTGCCGGTGGAACCCGTGCTTCGACTGCGGCGTCTGCCCGCAGATGGGCACGGACATCCAGATCGGCCCCACCGGCCGCACTCTGCTCCCGCTCACTCCCGTGGGCCGCTGAGTTGGCGCGTACGCCCGAGGGCCCGCCGCCGCCGCCCGTCGTCCAGCGCCTGCGCATCCGCTGGGCCAAGCGCGGCCGGCTCCGCTTCACCAGCCACCGCGACTTCCAGCGCGCGTTCGAGCGGGCGCTGCGCCGCGCGAACGTGCCCGTGGCGTACTCCGCCGGGTTCTCGCCGCACCCGAAGATCTCGTACGCGGGGGCGGCGCCGACCGGCACCGCGAGCGAGGCGGAGTACGTGGAGGTCGGCCTGCAGGAGCGCGTCGAGCTCGAGCCCGTCCGGGCCGCGCTGGACGCCGCGCTCGCCCCGGGCCTGGACATCCTCGAGATCGTCGAGGCGGCGCCGGGGGCGCTTGCCGACCGGCTCGAGGCCTCGCACTGGCGGATCGAGCTGCCGGGCGTTGGCGTCGGAGTCGCGGAGGCGGCGGCCGAGGCGTTCCTCGTGGCGCCCGAGGTGAAGGTCGAACGGCTGACCAAGGACGGGGTCCGTACGTTCGACGCCCGGGGCGCGGTCGCGCGGCTCGGCGTCCTCGACGGCTCGGCCCGCGGCCCGCTCGACGACTCCGCTCGCGGTCCGCTCGACGACTCCGCTCGCGGCCCGCTCGACGCGCCGGGCGCGCAGCGCGAGGGCCGCGAGGGCCCGTGTGCGATACTCGACGTGGTCGTACGGCACGGAATCCCGACTGTGCGACCCGACGACGTCCTGTCTGGACTCCGTTCCGTGGCCGACCTCGTGCCGCCGGAGCCGCCCCGCGCGGTGCGGCTGGCGCAGGGGCCGCTGGACGAGGCGACGGGCATCGTGGGTGATCCCCTCGCCCACGACCGGGACGCCGTCGGCGCGTCCGGCATTCCGAGCACCGCCTGAGCGACGACCGTCGCCGGAGGAGCCGACGCCGCGCGTGCGTCCGAACAGGCTTCCGCCGGCTTGCCGGCGGCACGACGCGCCCCTGTGCGGCGCCCCACGGCGCCCGGGGGTGGACAGGAGCGGCCGTTCATGGTCGACACAGAGAACCCGGGCGACGGCATGGCCGGCGCCACCCCTTCGAGCGACGCCGCGGCCGGCGGTCCTGAGGCGACGGCGCGACCGCGCCGACGTCGCGCCGCGAGCCGGCCCGCGGGGCCGCCCAGTGCCGGGGGAGAGGCCGACACCGTTGGGGCGGCCTCCGGTGCTGCTGGTGGCGCTGACGCGGCGGCTGCCGGTGGCGCTCCCGCCGCGCCTCCCGCTCCCGACGGCGGCGTGACCGGGGTCCCAGACGGCGCTGCCGGAGCGGACGCCGCTGCCGGCGGGGACGGGGCGGCGAGCTCCGACGCGCCCGCCGCTGCCGAGGCCCCGGCGCCTCGTGCCCGCACCCGCAAGACCGCGGCGAAGAAGGCTCCGGCCAAGACGGCCACGCGCAAGACGGCGGCCCGCAAGACCGCTGCTGCTGCGCCCGCCACCGACGCGGCCACCGCTGCCGCGGCGGGCGAGCCTGGAGGCGCGGACCTCGCCGCG
>NZ_JAANNP010000001.1:514522-590920 GCF_011250635.1 Motilibacter deserti | reverse complement strand
CGGACGCCGCTGCTGCTCCGGACGCCGCTGCTGCTCCGGACCCCGCTGCTGCTCCGGACCCCGCTGCTGCTCCGGACGCCGCAGCGCCGGACGCGGCCGCTGCCGAGGCAACCGCCGCGCCCGAGGCTGCCGCCGAAGCGCCGGCGCCGCGCCGGCGTACCCGCAAGACCGCGAAGAAGGCGGCCGCACCGGCTGTCGAGACGCCCGCCGAGGCGGCGGCACCCGCGGCGGACGCTGCGGCCCCGGCCGCTGGCGTCCCGGCCCCCGATGCTGGCGTTGCGGCCCTCGCCGCCGACGATGCGGCTGCTGATGCTGCGGCTCCGGCCGCGGAGGCGGCGGCGCCCGTGGATGACGCGGCCTCCCTCGTGGCGGCACCGACGCCCGATGTCGCCACCTCGGCCGAGCCGCTCGCGGCTCACGCCGCACCGATCGAGCCGACCGCCGTGGCCACCCCGCCGGCGGTCCTCTTCCAGCCGCCGGCCGAGCCCGAGCCCGCACCCCGCCGCCGCCGGGCCACGAAGAAGGCGTCCGCGCCGGCCGCCACCCCCGCGGCCGACGCCGGCCCCGCCGACGCCGCCCCCTCCGACGCCGTCCCCGCCCCCGCGGCTGACGCGGCGGCTGCACCGGCGCAGGCCGAGGAGCAGCCGGCCCCGCGCCGCCGGCGTACGTCCAAGAAGGCCGCCGCCGCGGCCCTCGCCGCCGAGCAGGCCGCCGCGCTCGAGGCGGAGCAGGCTGCGGCGCTCGTCGCCGCGGAGCAGGCCGTCACCGGGGACGCAGCCGCCGACGGAGTGGCCGCCGCAGAGCCCGCCGCCGACGAGGCCGGCAGCGATGAGGCCGGTGTCGACGAGGCCGGTGTCGACGAGGCCAGTGTCGAGGCGCAGGGCGCCGAGCCGGCCGAGGCCACGGATGCCGAGGAGGACGCCGCCGAGGCGGTCTTCGAGCCGGTGGACGAGGCCGACAGCGAGGCCGACAGTGAGGCCGACACCGACGAGGCGCAGCCGAGCGAGGGGCGCCGCCGGCGCCGTCGCGGCGGCCGCGGCCGCCGCAACCGCCGCGGCGACACCGGCGGTGACCAGGGCGGCGAGGCCGGGAGCGACGCGACCGAGCCCACCGGCACGATCGAGGGCACGGAGCCCGAGACGGGCGAGGAGCAGGCGTCCGAGGCCGAGGGCCGCGACGCGGACGAGGCCGACCGGGACGGAGACGAGGAGTCCGCGGGCTCGCGCCGCCGTCGTCGTCGGCGCCGGCGTGGTGGCGCCGACGACGAGGCGACCCCGGCGGACGACCCCGAGCGCACGGTCGTCCGGGTCCGCGAGACCCGGCGCGGCCGTACGCGCGACGACGAGGACGAGGTGCAGTCGCTGCGCGGCTCCACCCGGCTCGAGGCCAAGAAGCAGCGCCGCCGCGAGGGCCGTGAGCACGGCCGTCGTCGGGTGCCCGTGCTCACCGAGGCCGAGTTCCTGGCCCGCCGGGAGAGCGTCGACCGCAAGATGATCGTGCGGCAGACGCGTCAGCGCACGCAGATCGCCGTGCTCGAGGACGGCGTGCTCGTCGAGCACTACGTCGACAAGGGCGAGACCGGCACGATGGTCGGCAACGTCTACCTCGGGCGCGTGCAGAACGTCCTGCCGAGCATGGAGGCTGCGTTCATCGACCTCGGCCGGGGCCGCAACGCGGTCCTCTACGCCGGCGAGGTCAACTGGGACGCCGCCGGCCTCGAGGGCCAGCCGAAGCGCATCGAGGTGGCGCTGAAGTCGGGCGACCCGGTGCTCGTGCAGGTCACGAAGGACCCGATCGGCCACAAGGGCGCCCGGCTGACCAGCCAGATCAGCCTGCCGGGCCGCTTCCTGGTCTACGTCCCCAACGGCTCGATGACCGGCATCAGCCGCAAGCTGCCCGACACCGAGCGCTCGCGGCTCAAGTCCATCCTCAAGAAGGTCGTCCCCGAGAACGCCGGCGTCATCGTGCGCACGGCGGCGGAGGGGGCGAGCGAGGAGGACATCGCCCGCGACGTCGAGCGGCTGCAGGAGCAGTGGGAGGAGATCGAGCGCAAGGCTGCGACGGCGAGCGCGCCCTCCCTGCTGCGCGGCGAGGCCGACCTCACCGTCCGTGTCGTCCGCGACCTCTTCAACGAGGACTTCTCCGGGCTCATCGTCTCCGGTGACGACGCGTGGAACACGGTCGAGCCCTACATCCGCGGCCTCGCGCCGGACCTCGCGGACCGCGTCTCGCGCTGGACCGGCACCGGCGACGTGTTCGCGGCGCACCGGGTCGACGAGCAGCTCGCGAAGGCGCTCGACCGCAAGGTGTGGCTGCCCTCGGGTGGCTCGCTGGTGATCGACCGGACCGAGGCGATGGTCGTCGTCGACGTCAACACCGGCCGCTTCATCGGCAAGGGCGGCAACCTCGAGGAGACGGTCACCAAGAACAACATCGAGGCGGCCGAGGAGATCGTCCGCCAGCTGCGCCTGCGCGACCTCGGCGGGATCATCGTCATCGACTTCATCGACATGGTCCTCGAGAGCAACCGCGACCTCGTGATGCGGCGCCTGCTCGAGTGCCTCGGGCGTGACCGCACGAAGCACCAGGTCGCCGAGGTCACGTCGCTCGGGCTCGTGCAGATGACCCGCAAGCGCGTCGGCACCGGGCTGCTCGAGGCGTTCTCGGAGCCGTGCGAGGCGTGCAAGGGCCGCGGTGTCCGGATCCATCTGGACAACGGTCACGTCGAGCCGGTCGCTGTCGCGGCCGCGCCGGTCGAGCCGGGCGAGTCGGCGGACAAGGGCCGCCGCCCGCGCCGCGGGATCGTCGTGCCTCCGGGCGCGCCGCCGTCGCCGGCACTGCTCGCGTCGTCCGCGGAGGGCGGGGCGGCCGAGGGCGCCCGCACGGAGGACGTCGGCACCGGGAGCGCTCCTTCGGTTGCCGGCGGGTCCGAGCAGGCTGTGGCCGACGCGACGCCGGCCGACGCCGCATCCGCCGACAGCAGGCCCGCGGAGGCCGAGCAGCCCGGCACGAGCCCGGTGGCCGCCGAGGACCCGGTCGAGCCGCCCGCGCCGCGGGCGCGGCGCAGCCGTCGGGCGACCCGTGCGGCGCAGGCTCCGCAGGCTGCTGCCGACGCGCCGAACGGCGAAGCCCGCACTGGTGAAGCGCGGAGCACCGAACCGCAGAGCGCTGAATCGAGCAGCAGCGAAGCGTCGTTCGGAAGCGGCAACGGCTCGCCCGGCGTCGCCGAGGACGCAGCGGAGCCGCGCCCGTCGCTCCTGAGCGAAGCCGGGCCCGACCCGGCGCAGGACGTGGAGCCGGTCGACGACGGGCGCCCCGTACGCCGCCGCCGACGGTCGAAGACGAGCTGACGCGAGGCGCGAGGACGGCCCGGGGCGCTGCCCCGGGCCGTCGCCGTGCGTGCCGACAGCCGCTGGAGCGTCTTTCGTCGCCATCGCAGGCACGTCGCGAGCGACACCCCTCGCCGCTCAGCGCGGAAAGGCGTAGAGCACGGCCCCGTCCTCGTCGCGCACGACGGCGCGCGGGGCCTTCTCCACGTCCAGCTCGACCCGCAGTCCGGCGCCCCCGGCCGCAGAGCGGGCGGCGTACTCGTAGCGCGTGTTCGTCAGCGCGAGCGTCTCGGTCCGGGCCGTCTGCAGCCACGGCCTGGCCCGGCGCAGGGCGAGCAGCTCCTGGTGTGCCCGCAGCATCCCCTCGCCCCAGGGCGCCAGGCCCGAGGGGTCGGCGGGGAAGGCCGGGCGCACGGCGTCGTCACCGCCGATCCGCTCCTCCTTGACCCCGGTGAACGCCTGCTCGTCGCCGTAGTAGACCGACGGGACGCCGCCGGTGGTGAGCAGCACGACGAGCGCCAGCACCGCCGCGTCGGGGCCGACGGTGCTCGCGATGCGCGAGACGTCGTGGTTGCCGACGAACGTCGCAGGCACGAAGCTGTCGAGGAACGAGCCGTGGCGGCGCAGCGCCCACTCCAGCTCGTAGAAGTTGCGGTCGACCAGGCTGCTCCAGACCGCCTTCCACAGCTCGTACTGCGTGACCGAGTCGACGGTCGAGCGGGCGACGAAGTCGGCGTAGTCACCGTGGATCACCTCGGCGACGAACCACGCGTCGGGGAACTCCGCCCGTACCCGGGCCAGCACCGTCCGCCAGAAGCTCGGGTCCACGGCGTACGCCGCGTCGAGGCGCCAGCCCGCGATGCCGCGGCGCAGCCAGTGGGTCATGACGGAGACGACGTAGTCGGCGACCGCGGGCTCGGCGTGGTCGAGCGCCACCAGCGAGCCGTGGCCCTCGAAAACCTGCGGGCGGGGGCCGCCGGGGGCGTCCCAGTCGATGCGGAAGAGCCTGGTCGTCGGCCCGGACGGCCCCTCGGTCAGCGCTCGGCGCAGGAGCGGGTGGTCGGCGCCGACGTGGTTGAAGACGCCGTCGAGGACGACCTCGAGCCCCTGCTCGCGGCAGGCGGCGACGAGGTCGTCGAAGTCGGCGTCCGTCCCGAGGCGCGGGTCGATCGTGAACTGGTCGACGCTGTCGTAGCCGTGGGTGGAGGCGGCGAAGACCGGCCCGAGCAGCAGCCCGGTCACGCCGAGGCCGGCGGCGTAGCCGAGCCAGGGGAGCAGCCGGCGCAGCCGGGGCGAGGGGTCGGGGTCGGGCTCGCGGATCGGGGCGCCGCAGAAGCCCAGGGGATACACGTGCCACCAGCTGCGCACGTCGTCCACGCGCTCTCGCCTCCTATTGAGTGGAACTCACTACTCAAGTGAGGCTAGGTCAGTAGCGGTAGGCTGGCAAGCGTGGCTCGACGTGACCGGTCCCCGCGCCAGCGCCTGGAGCCGGAGGAGCGGCGCGAGCGGATCGTCGAGGCCGCATCCGCAGCGTTCACGACGGCGCCCTACCGCGAGGTGGGCCTCGCCGGCATCGCCCTTGCGGCCAGCGCGTCCGAAGCGCTGGTCTACCGCTACTTCACCGGCAAGGCGGAGCTCTACGCCGAGGTCGTCCGCCGCGCGGTCGACCGGTTCGTGCAGCGGCAGGACGACGCCCTGGCTCAGCTCGCGCCGGGCGCGCCGGTGCGCGACCGCATCCGTGCGGCGACGCTCGTCCACCTGGACACGGTGGCCGCCCACCCCGCGGGATGGGGCGCGCCGCTCCTCGGCAGCGCGGAGGAGCCGGCGCAGGTGGCGCAGGTGCGCACGGCTGCCCGGGCCGACCAGGTCGAGCGGCTCCGGGCGCTGCTGAAGGCGAGGGAGGGCCGGCGACGCGAGTTCGCCCTCTGGGGCTTCTTCGGCTTCCTCGACACCGCATGCCTGCGCTGGGTCGACACCGGCTGCCCCGAGCAGGAGCGGTGGCCGCTCGTCGAGGCCGCCCTCGGTGCACTCGAGGGCGGCCTCGGCGACTGGGACGCCTGAGCCCGTCAGGCGGTACGTGGCGGGGACGGGGACGGGCTGGTGGCCGGCGGCGGCGTCTGCCCCGCCACGACGCGCGTCACCCGGACCGTGAGCTCACCGCTGTTGTCGCCGAGGTCCACGTCCCAGATCCCGAGCCGCAGCGCGCCGTTGCGCGTCGCGGTGTAGCTCCCCTTCCACACGTGGAGCTCGCTGCAGCCGGCCGCGTCGGCGTCCGCCGCGGTGAGGGCCGGGTCCACGCCGTTGAGGTAGAGGTCGAACAGGTCCGCCGGGCGGACCGTGTTCCAGTCCACCTCGCTGTCCCACTCCCCGCCGCGGGCGGCGCACTCGGCGTCCGCGAGGCCGTAGCCCGTGTCGTAGGCGCCGCTCACCGTCACTTGGTACGTCGCGCCCCGCACGAGCGAGCCGGCCGTCCGTACCGGGCTGGCGGAGTCCGCGGGCAGCGTGACCGTCTCGTCGACGAGCGTCGGGCCGCCGGTCACCGCCGAGCCGTCCGGGCTGGGCGGCGCGACGGCGGTGGACCGCTCGACGGTGACGCGGAGCGCGCCGGTGTTGTCCTGCGGCGACGGGTCGAAGACCTGAAGCCGTGCTCGTCCGTCGATGGACGGCGTGTAGGTCCAGGTGTAGGTGTGGGTGGACGTCGCGCAGTTGCTGGTGGCCGTGCCGACCGGGCTGAAGCCCGGCGCGACGCCGTCGACGTAGAGGTCGAGCGAGGCCTGCTCCTGATGGAGCGGGTCGACGGACGCAGTGCGCTTCCACGAAGTCGACTGCCCCCGTCGCAGGCACGCCGCGTCGGACTCGCCCTCGCCGAAGTCGATGACGCCGGAGGCGGTGACGGTGTAGGAGATGCCGGCCTCGAGGACCTGGCGCGTCCGGACGACGCCGCCGTCCGCCGGGACGTCCACCGAGTCGACGTACGCCGCCGGGCCGTCGGTGAGCCGCGGCTCGTCGTCCTCGGGCAGGGCGGCGGCGGGCGGCACGGGGGACGCGAGGTCCCACACCGAGGCGCCGGCCTTCATGACCGAGAGCCGCAGCGAGCCGGAGTTGTCGGGGTAGTAGTCGTCCAGCACCTGCAGCGTGAGCGGGCCGCTGGCCGACGGGGTGTGGTCGAGGTAGTAGACGTGCGCCGAGTCGCACGACCCCGTCGACCCGCTGCGCGTGCGCCAGTCGCTGCGCCCGTCGACCACGAGGTCGAACTGGGCCGTCCCCGTCGACTCCCACGTCGACTGCCGCGCCCAGCCCTTGTCGTCGTACGGGTGCCAGTTGCACGTCGCGTCGGCCAGCGAGCTGCCGGTGCCGTAGCGGTAGGTGCCGCTGACCGCGAGGCGGTACTTCGTCCCGGCCTTCAGCGAGAACGGCGTCGTGGTGACCTGGCCGAGGACCGGGACCTCGACGTCGACCGGCGACCCGGTGGACAGGTCCACCAGCGGCGGCCAGATCGGAGCAGGCGTCGGAGTCGGAGTGGGCGTGGGCGTGGGCCGCGGCGTCCACGCGGGCGGGGCGACGGGGACGACCGGGGCCGGGGTGGGCTTGACGGTCGGCACCGGGGGCGGCGTCGGCTTGGCCGTGGGCACGGGCGCCGGCGTCGGCGCCACCTTCACCGGAGGCTTGACGGGCGGCAGCACGGGGTCGACGACGAGCCCGGACCAGAACGAGGTCTTGCCCAGCGCGCCGTTCCAGCCCAGCGAGATGTGCATGTGATCGGTGTGGGCGCTGGCACCGTGGTACGGCCGCCAGACGGTGGGGCTGGACGTCGACCAGATGCGACGGTTCCAGATGACGTACATGACGCCCATGCGGCGCGCCATGGCCGCCTTGTTGCCGTAGCGGTCCGTGGCGAGGAGGTACTTCAGGAAGGCCGCGGCCTGCGCCTTCTGCTTCGAGTTGCGGACGTTGACCTTCCAGTCGAACGCGCGCCCCTCCTTGTGCTCCGAGCGGGCTCCGGCCTTGCAGGCCCGGCTGATGCCGAGGCTGCCCGTGCCCTTGTACGTCTTCTGCAGCCAGGTGGCCAGCTTCAGCGTCCCCGGCTTCGGCGTCGGGCTGCACGTCTTCTGCGGCTGCTGGGCGGCGAACCACTCGATCTTCTTGCCGAAGGAGCGGGCGGCGGCGTCGGCGAGGTGCGGCGCCTGGACCGCGGCGGCAGGGGCGAGCAGGGCGACGCTGAGCAGCAGCGGCACGAGCGCGCGGACGCGGCGGTCCTGCAGGAGCCGCTGGAGCTGGTGGGGCACGGAGGTTCCTCGTCGGTCGGCAGGCCGGCCGCCGCGTACACGACGGCTGCCGACGGCCCGGGAGAGCCGTCGCAATGCCTTCGGCACGGCCGGTCCCGGGCCTGACGGCCCGATGAGGTGACGTTTCGCCCCCGCAACAGGTCCCGGGCTACCGCGCGTCGTCGGCGGCGATCACCGAGAAGTCGTCGTCCCCGTGGCCCCGGCGGGAGGCGTCGAGGAGGGCGGCGGCCGCGGCGGTCAGGGCCGGCAGCGGCAGTCGCGTGGTGTCGAGCATGAGCCGGGAGTCCTTCGCAAGCAGGTCGGTGGAGAACTGCGTGTCGGAGTACGCCGCCGACCGCAGCGCCTCGCCCTTGGCCTTGACGGTGGGGGTGAGCATCGACCCGTCGAGCGCGGCCAGGACCTGCTCGGGGGAGAGCCCGGCGGAGCGGCCCAGCCGGAGCGCCTCGACGACCCCCTGCATGGCGACGGCGAGGGCGAGGTTGTTGACGAGCTTGTCGGCCGCGGCGAGGGCGGCCGAGTCGTAGACCCGCAGGCGGTCCGGGGCCGCCCAGAGCCGGACGAGGGGCTCGGCGACCCGCACCGCCTCCGGGTCCCCGCCGAGGAGGACGCCGAGCGCCCGGGCACGCGCGGGGGCGAGCGACCCGACGACGGGGGAGTGGGCGTACCAGACCTCGTGCTCGGCGGCCCACGCGGCGAACTCGCGCGCCTGCGCCGGGGACAGCGTGGTGACGTCGACCCAGGTGGCCTCGGCCGGGATCGGCAGCCGCGCGTTGACCACGACCTCGCGCACGGCGTCGGCGCCGAACAGCGCGGTGAAGACGACGTCGGCGCCGTCGACGGCCTCGGCCGGTGACCCGGCCCGGCGCGCGCCCTCGCCGACGAGCCCGTCGGCCGCCGCCGCGGTCCGGTTCCACACGGTCACGTCGTGCTCGTCGAGCAGGTGCCGGGCGAGCTCGCGGCCCATGCGGCCGAGCCCTAGGAATGCGATCCTCATGCGGTCCTCATGCGGTCTTCACGCGTCCGTCCGTCCGTCGGGGCTCGCGGGCGGCCGCCCGCGGTCGACACCCACGTTCCCGGCTCGGGCGCTGCGCACGCCGGACGATCCGCGGGCCTGTGCGGCCGGGGCCGCGGGCCGGTTTGACCGTGCCGGACGGGGCTACGTACTCTGTTTCCTCGGTGCGCCTCCGGCGTGCCTGCCCGCGCTTGTGCGCATCGGCCCCGCTCAGGATGCCGGTGCAGCCGCGCGGGCCGTCTCACGCGGGAAGGAAGCGCCAGGTGTACGCCATCGTCCGGGCCGGCGGCCGTCAGGAGAAGGTCGCTGTCGGTGACTACGTCGTCCTCGACCGGGTCGCTGGTGAGCCGGGGTCGACCTTCCAGCTCAAGCCGCTGCTCCTCGTGGACGGCGACACCGTGACCAGCGACGCGGCCGCGCTCGCCAACGTCACGGTGACGGCGGAGGTCCTCGACCACCGCAAGGGCCCCAAGATCGACATCCTCAAGTACAAGAACAAGACCGGCTACCGCGTGCGTGGCGGCTTCCGCAGCTCGCTGACGCAGGTGCGCGTCACCGGCATCGAGACCGGGAAGTAGGCCCGCCATGGCACACAAGAAGGGCGCGTCCTCGACGCGCAACGGTCGTGACTCGAACCCGCAGTACCTCGGGGTCAAGCGGTTCGGTGGCCAGCTGGTGAAGGCGGGCGAGATCCTCGTCCGCCAGCGCGGCACCCACTTCCACCCCGGTGACGGTGTGGGCCGTGGCGGCGACGACACGCTGTTCGCGCTCGTCCCCGGCCACGTGGAGTTCGGCCGCAAGCGCGAGCGCCGCGTCGTCAACATCGTGCCGGCCGCCGTCGCGGCCGACGTGGTCGCGGTCGCGGAGTAGCTTCCCCGCGGCACTGCAGTTCCTCGAAGGGCGGACCGGTCTTCCCCGGTCCGCCCTTCGCTTTTCCCCAGCCGGCGCAGCTGCCGCAGCGCGGACGTGCGTCCGTGCGGCAGGCTGGACCCGACGGCTTCGTGCCAACGAGAGGACAGCCCGTGACGACCTTCGTCGACCGCGTCGTGCTGCACGCGGCTGCCGGCGACGGCGGCAACGGCTGCGCGTCCGTCCACCGCGAGAAGTTCAAGCCGCTCGGCGGCCCCGACGGCGGTGACGGCGGCAACGGCGGCGACATCGTGCTCGTCGTGGACCCGCAGGTCACGACCCTCCTCGACTACCACCACGGCCCGCACCGGCGCGCGACGAGCGGCAAGCAGGGCCAGGGCAACAACCGCGACGGCGCGAACGGCGAGACCCTCGTGCTGCCGGTCCCTGACGGCACGGTGGTGACCACGCTCGACGGCGAGGTGCTCGCCGACCTGGTCGGGGCGGGGACGAGATACGTCATCGCCCACGGCGGCCGCGGCGGGCTCGGCAACGCCGCCCTCGCCTCCACGAAGCGCAAGGCCCCCGGCTTCGCGCTGCTCGGCGAGCCCGGCGACGCGCTCGACGTCGTCCTCGAGCTCAAGACCGTCGCCGACATCGCGCTCGTCGGGTTCCCCAGCGCCGGCAAGTCCAGCCTCGTCGGCGCGCTCTCGGCGGCCAAGCCGAAGATCGCCGACTACCCGTTCACGACCCTGGTGCCGAACCTCGGCGTGGTGCAGGCCGGCGACGTGCGCTTCACCGTGGCCGACGTGCCCGGGCTCATCCCGGGCGCCAGCCAGGGCAAGGGCCTCGGCCTGGAGTTCCTGCGCCACGTGGAGCGCTGCGCCGCCCTGGTGCACGTGCTGGACTGCGCCACGATCGAGCCCGGCCGCGACCCGCTCACCGACCTCGACGTCATCGAGGCCGAGCTGGCCGAGTACGGCGGCCTGGCCGACCGGCCGCGCCTCGTGGCCCTCAACAAGGTCGACGTGCCCGACGCCCGGGACCTGGCCGACATGGTCCGGCCCGAGCTCGAGGCGCGCGGGCTGCAGGTGCTCGAGGTCTCGGCCGCCACGCGCGAGGGCCTGCGCGAGCTGTCCTTCGCGATGGCCCGCGTCGTGGCTGACGCGCGCGCCGCCGCCCCTGCCGCCGAGCCCGAGCGCATCGTGCTGCGCCCGCGCGGCCACAAGGAGCAGGAGTTCACGGTCCAGCGCGAGGGCGACCGCTTCCGCGTGCTCGGCGACAAGCCGTGGCGCTGGGTGCGCCAGACCGACTTCACCAACGACGAGGCGGTCGGCTACCTCGCCGACCGGCTCGCCCGGCTCGGGGTCGAGGACGAGCTGCTCAAGCAGGGCGCGCAGGCCGGCGACGAGGTCGTGATCGGCGCCGGGGACAACGCCGTGGTCTTCGACTGGGAGCCGACGCTGGAGTCCGGCGCGGAGCTGCTGCACGGGCCGCGAGGGAGTGACATCCGGCTCGAGCCCGAGCGGCGGCGTACGCGGTGACGGCCGGCGCTGCGGCCGTGGCCGAGGTGCCCGACTGGCGCGGTGCCGTCGCGTCCGCCGCCCGCGTCGTGGTCAAGGTCGGCTCCTCGTCGCTGACGACGCGCGACGGCGGCATCGACGACGAGCGGGTGCGGGCGCTGGTCGACGCGCTCGCGGCGCGGGTGCGGGCCGGCTCGGAGGTGGTGCTGGTCAGCTCCGGCGCCATCGCCGCCGGGCTCGCTCCGCTGGGCCTGCGGCGGCGTCCGCGCGACCTCGCGACGCAGCAGGCGGCGGCCAGCGTGGGCCAGGGCATGCTCATGCACCGCTACACCTCGGCGTTCGAGGGCCACGGCGTACGCGTCGGGCAGGTGCTGCTCACGGCCGAGGACGTCATCCGGCGCAGCCACTACCGCAACGCCCAGCGCACGCTCTACCGGCTGCTGGCGCTCGGCGTGCTGCCGGTGGTCAACGAGAACGACACCGTGGCGACGCACGAGATCCGCTTCGGTGACAACGACCGGCTCGCCGCGCTCGTCGCGCAGCTGGTCCACGCCGACGCGCTCGTGCTGCTCAGCGACGTCGACGGGCTCTACGACGGCAACCCGCGCAACCCCGGGGCCAAGCTCATCCCCGAGGTGGCCAACGCCTCCGCGCTCGACGACGTCGACGTCGGGGGGGTGGGCAGCTCGGTCGGCACCGGCGGCATGGTGACGAAGGTCGAGGCGGCCCGCATCGCGACCGGGGCCGGCATCCCGACCCTGCTGGCGGCCGCCGCAGACGCGGGGCGGGCGCTCGGCGGCGACCCGGTCGGGACCGTCTTCGCCGCCTGGGGGCGACGGCGCTCGACGCGGCTGCTCTGGCTGGCGCACGCGACGGCCCCGCGCGGCCGGCTCCGGCTCGACGCCGGCGCAGTGCGCGCCGTCGTCGAGCGCAGCGCCTCGCTGCTGCCCGCCGGGGTGACGGCCGTCGAGGGGGAGTTCGCTGCCGGCGATCCGGTCGAGCTAGTGGACGAAAAGGGCCACGCCGTCGCCCGCGGTCTGGTCAACTTCGATGCGACGGAGCTTCCGGGGCTGCTCGGCCGCTCCACGCACGAGCTGGCCGCCGACCTCGGGCCGGCGTACGAGCGCGAGGTGGTCCACCGCGACGACCTCGTCGTCCTGAGCCGTTGACGGCTCATGCGGTCCAGAGCCGGTAGCGGCGGAGTTCACAGGGAAGGTTGGGCGTCTGTGTCGTCCTCTTCGCAGCCGGACGGGCCGGAGCAGTTGGGCGAGATGTACCACGTCACGCTCAGCGTCTGCGGGGACCCGATGGACGAGGCGTCGCTGCAGGAGGCGCTGCGCCGGCTGGCCGAGGAGCGCCCCTTCCTGCTCTCGGCGCGCTTCTCCAGCGAGCGCGCCGAGGTGCGCTATTGGGAGGAGGCGCGCTGCCTGGACGACGCGGCCGCCCTCGCCCTGCGGCTCTGGGGCGAGCACCGGACGAGCGCCGGGCTCCCGGCCTGGGAGGTCGTCGGCCTCGAGGTCGTGGACCGCGAGACCTACCACTGGCGGATGGCCCAGCCGCCGGCCCCGGCGCTCGTGCCGGCCGGCGAGGTCGCCCCCTTCTGACCCCACCCTCGCGCTGATCATGCGCATATGGCGAGTTGTCCACAGACACGAGGCTGTGGAGAACTTGCCACATGTGCATGATCACGACGAGGAAGGCGGGGCGCGCAGCGGCGGGGTGGGAAACCGCGCAGGCAGAGGCGAGGCGGCGGAGAAAGGCGAGGCGAGCGGACGCGGGGCCGCCGTACCCTGAACCCGTGAGCGCCGACGTCTCGACCGCAGGGCAGCCCGACACCTCGACCGACGAGCGCGAGGCCGTGCTGGCCGCCGCCCGCCGGGCCAAGGAGGCGAGCGTCGAGCTCGCGCCACTGCCGCGCGGCCCCAAGGACGCTGCGCTGCTCGCGATGGCCGACGCGCTGCTCGAGCACGCCGACGAGATCCTGGCCGCCAACGCCGAGGACATCGCCCGCGCCGAGGGCAACGGCACCCTGGCCAACATGATCGACCGGCTGCGGCTGACCCGCGAGCGGCTGCAGGGCATGGCCCAGGGCCTGCGCGACGTTGCCGCGCTGCCCGACCCGGTCGGTGAGGTGGTCCGTGGCTTCGTCCGCCCGAACGGCCTCGAGGTGCGCCAGGTGCGCGTGCCGATGGGCGTCGTCGGGATCATCTACGAGGCCCGGCCCAACGTCACGGTCGACGCCGCCGGGCTCTGCCTGAAGTCCGGCAACGCCGCCCTGCTGCGCGGGTCCTCGTCGGCGTACTCCTCCAACACCGCCCTCATCGCGGTGCTGCAGCGCGCGCTCGTCGCGGCCGGCCTGCCCGGGGACGCGGTCCAGCTCGTGCCGGGGGAGTCGCGCGAGTCGGTCAAGCACCTCATGCGCGCCCGCGGGCTGGTGGACGTGCTCATCCCGCGCGGCGGGGCGGGGCTGATCCGCTCGGTCGTCGAGGAGTCGACGGTGCCGGTGATCGAGACGGGCGTGGGCAACTGCCACGTCTACGTCGACGCCGAGGCCGACGTCGACATGGCCGTGAAGATCCTGCTCAACGCGAAGACCCAGCGCACCAGCGTCTGCAACTCCGCCGAGACCCTGCTCGTGCACGAGGACGTCGCCGACGCGTTCCTCCCCGTGGCGCTCCCGGCGCTGCGCGAGGCCGGCGTCACGCTGCACGCCGACGAGGCGGTGGCCAAGGCGGCCGCGGACGCGGGGATCGAGACGGTCGAGGCGACCGAGGACGACTGGTACGCCGAGTACCTCTCGCTCGACCTCGCGGCCAAGGTCGTCGGCTCGCTGGATGAGGCGGTCACGCACATCCGCACCTACGGCAGCGGCCACACCGAGGCCATCGTGACCCGGTCCCAGCAGGCGGCGCGCCGGTTCGTGGCGACCGTGGACTCGGCCGGCGTGGCGGTGAACGCGTCGACCCGGTTCACCGACGGCGGCGAGCTGGGCTTCGGGGCCGAGATCGGCATCTCCACCCAGAAGCTGCACGCGCGCGGGCCGATGGGGCTGACCGAGCTGACGTCGACCAAGTTCGTCATGACCGGTGAGGGCACCGTCAGGGCCTGAGCCCGCTGTGCCACGATGGGCGCCGGAGCACGCAGCCGGCGCTCACCTCCCGTGGGAAGCGGCTGCCCGCCGACGAGACCGACCGAACCGACGAGCGACGACGAGGAGCGCGACATGCGCAGTGCCGTGCTGGCCGCCGAGGAGCACGCGAACGAGCTGCCCGCCGACCCGCTGGTGATCGGGCTGATCACCTTCGGCATCCTCATCGTGGCGCTGCTGATCACGATCAGCTTCAACCACGACCGCTGACCCGGCGCCGGGCCTGCGCAGGCTCCGCGGCGGCCCGGCTCAGGCGGCCGGCAGCACCTCGTCGCAGGTCTGGTTGGACCAGGTGACGGCCGCGAGGTAGGCGCGCGACAGCTCGGTCACGTCGACCGGGAGCGCGTCGGCGAGCGTCGCGATCCGCCGCTCGTCGCTGGCCTCCTGCGCCAGGACGGCGTCGAGAATCTTGCCGAGCCGGCCCTGCTTGTGGGCGAGCGCGAGGTGCAGGTCCGCGGCGAGCGGGAGCCGCTCGACGACGACGTCCATCGACAGGCCGAGCAGCATGTCCAGGCTCGAGAGCAGCCCGACGATGAAGGCCGACTCGGGCCGCGTCCCGCCGACGCGACCGGCGAGGATCTCGCACGCCCGGGCGCGCGTCATGGCCGTGCGCAGCTTCTCCTCGTCCGGCTTGCCCGAGGCGAGGACCATCAGCAGCATCCACGAGCGCAGCGTCTGCATCCCGAGCAGGACGAGGGCGTCCCGGATCGACTCGATGCGCCGGGCGGGGCCGGAGGCGGCGGCGTTCGCGGCCCGCAGCACGCGGTAGTTCAGCCCCACGTCGGTCCGCACGACCGCCTCGATGTCGGCCAGGTCGATCTCCGGGTCCGCGAGCTTGGCCAGCAGCTGCAGGCTCGACAGCTCCGACGGCGAGACCGTGCGCGCGGTGACGACGTCGGGGCGGAGCAGGAAGCGCCCCTGGAAGTGCTCGAAGCCCAGCTCGTGACAGCGCTCCATGTCCGAGAGCTTCTCGACGCTCTCGGCGATGAGCTGCACGTCCGCGTCCGCGCGCAGCTCGCGGACGAGCCGGGGCAGGTCCTCCGGGCTGGTGTGGGCTATGTCGATTTTGACGAAGCGGCAGAACGGCAGCAGGGGAGCGCGCTCGGGCTCGCCCCGCCAGTCGTCCAGCGCCAGGGCGTACCCCTGGTCGGCGAGGCGCTTGACCCCGTGCAGGGCCTCGTCGTCGGCGAGGATGCTCGGCTGCAGCTCCAGCACCGCCGAGTCCGCGGCGAACGGCACCGGGAGGGTGCCGACGATGAAGGCCCGGGTGACGTTGACGAACGCGCGGCGTCGGCCGACGAGCCGCTCGAGGCCGAACTCGGTGAACGTGCTGACGATGACGCGGGTGGTCGCGGCGTCCGCGGGGTCCGTGCCCGGGTACGCGGCCGCGACGAGAGCGCGCTCGGCGCCCGTGTCGGCCGGTCCCTCGGGGCGGAAGAGCAGCTCGTAGCCCACGACCTGCAGGGAGCGGTCGTACACCGGCTGCCGGCCTACGTGGACGGCTGTCACGAGAGGTCCTCCTCGTCGGTCGCTACGGTTCTGTGTCGGCAGGTCGTCGCAGGGGCTTGAGCGCACCGCGGGGTGCGGCCCGGGCCGGCCAGGGAAGGGCGGGACGTGGGCGAGCGCATCGGCGTCATGGGCGGGACCTTCGATCCCGTGCACCACGGCCACCTCGTCGCGGCGAGCGAGGTGAAGTCGCGTTTCGGGCTGGACGAGGTCGTGTTCGTGCCGACAGGCACACCCTGGCAGAAAACCCACCAGACCGTGACACCGGCCGAGCACCGCTACCTGATGACGGTCGTCGCGACGGCCTCCAACCCCGGCTTCACCGTCAGCCGGGTCGACATCGACCGGCCGGGCGTGACCTACACGATCGACACCCTGCGCGACCTGTCGGCGCAGCGGCCCGGCGCCGAGCTGTTCTTCATCACCGGCGCGGACGCGCTGGCCCAGATCCTGTCCTGGAAGGACGCCGACGAGCTGTTCCAGCTGGCGACGTTCGTGGGTGTGACGCGGCCCGGCCACCGGCTGACGGTCGAGGGCCTGCCCGAGGACCGGGTGTCGATGCTGGAGATCCCGGCGCTGGCGATCTCCTCGACCGACTGCCGGGCGCGGGTCTGCCGGGGCGAGCCGGTCTGGTACCTCGTGCCCGACGGGGTGGTGCAGTACATCGCGAAGCACCGGCTCTACACCTCCGCCGGCTGCCTGCCGCCGCAGGCCTGACCTGCCCGGGCAGGGCCGCGCGTCGGGCCTGCGCCGAGCAGCTCGCGGCAGGTGGCACGCTGGAGTGCGTACGCCGGCGCCCGCCGGCGCCTCCGAGCACCCCGAGGAGCCCCTTGCCCGCCAGTGAGAGAGCGATCGAGCTCGCCCGTGCCGCTGCCGTCGCGGCCGCCGACAAGCTCGCCGACGACGTCGTCGCGGTCGATGTTAGCGACCAGCTCGTCATCACGGACGCGTTCGTCCTCGCGTCCGGTTCGAACGACCGCCAGGTCCGCGCGATCGTCGACGCCGTCGAGGAGAAGCTGCGCGACCTGGACGCGAAGCCCGCCCGCCGTGAGGGCGAGCGCGAAGGCCGATGGGTGCTGCTCGACTACGTCGACATCATCGTGCACGTGCAGCACGCCGAGGACCGCGTCTACTACGCGCTCGAGCGGCTCTGGCGGGACTGCCCGTCGATCCAGCTGCCCGCGGAGGCGCGGCAGGGGCGCTCGGGCGCCACGGACGGCGCAGCGGCGTCCGGGCCGGACGCGCCGACGACCGGTGACGGGCTGGCCGAGGCGTGAGCGCCCGCCGCAGGCTGATCCTGTGGCGGCACGGGCGGACGGTGTGGAACGCCCAGCTGCGCTTCCAGGGGCAGACCGACGTACCCCTCGACGAGGTCGGCGTCGACCAGGCCCGGCGCGCCGCCCGCATGCTCGCCTCCCTGCAGCCCGCGCTGATCGTCGCGTCGGACCTGCAGCGCGCGGCCGACACCGCGGCGGCGCTCGCGGCCGTCACCGGGCTCGAGGTCACGACCGACCCGGGGCTGCGCGAGACCAACGCGGGCGTCTGGCAGGGCCTGACGGCCACCGAGATCGCCGAGCGGTTCCCGGACGAGTGGGCCGCCTGGCACCGCGGTGAGGCCGACGTGCGCCCCGGCGGCGGCGAGAGCCGTCTGGAGGTCGCTGCGCGGGCCGTGGAAGCCCTGGACAAGGCCGTGGCCCACGTCGGCCCGGGGGAGACCGTCGTGGCGGTCACGCACGGGGGAGCGGCGCGTACGGCGCTGGCCCGGCTGATCGGCCTGCCGCAAGAGGTCTGGGGCTCGCTCGGCGGCCTGTCCAACTGCAACTGGTCGGTGCTCAGTGAGGACGGCGAGCGCGGCCCGGGGCTGTGGCGCCTGCTGGAGCACAACGCCGGATCGCTGCCCGAGCCTGTGTTGACCGAGGAGGGGTAGCCCGGTCGCCCTAGGGGGCCAGGGCAGCACGGTCTGCAGTGCCTGTATGCTGATCCAGCCGCAAACGCGGTGCGGGGCTGTGGCGCAGCTGGTAGCGCACCTCCATGGCATGGAGGGGGTCAGGGGTTCGAGTCCCCTCAGCTCCACCTAGGACGACGGCGTGCGAACTGCACGCCGTTGTTTGCCATGTCCAGGCTTTCACCTGCGCCCTTGTCAGTGGGCAGTGCCGGGGCGTCGTCGGGGTGGTAGAGCCGGAGCGCCGGCCGGATGTCGTCGCTGTCGTGAACCGTGACGGACTCCACCAGGGCGCTGAACAGTTCCTTGCGCAGGGCCACGGGGCCGGTGCGCACTGCATGCGCGAGGGCTTCGCGCCAGGCTGCGAGCTCGGCGGGCGTGGGCAGGACAGGAAGCTCGTTGCCGGCGAGCTCGAGCTCGAGGGCCGCGGTGCGGCTGGTGAGCCCGGTGAGCTCGTCGTCGAGCTCGGCAGCGCGTGACTCGTACCGCTCGGCGCTGAGCCGGCCCGCCTCGTAGTCGTCCTGGTAGCGCTGACGGGTGCGCTGCTTGGCGGCCAGGGAGGCGCGTACGGCCGCGAGCTCCTCGCTGGCAGGCCCTTGCCGGTCGTCGCGTCGCTCGCGATGCGCGGTGAGGGCGTCGCTGAAGACGTCGGTGTCGCTGTAGCTGGCGAGGATGGCCTCGACCATGAGCTCCTCGAACTCGCCGGCGGGCAGGTTCGGGCCGCCGCAGGCTGCGGCGCCGCGACGTCGCGCGGTGACGCAGCTGTAGTAGCGGTGCTTCCTACCGTTGCTGCCGGTGCCGCTAGTGCCGACGTAGGCGCCGCCGCACCGGCCGCACCGGACGGTCCCGCTGAAGGGGAAGTCGCGGCTCGCCGAGGCCGCCGCCGACGGCTCGGCTCGCTTGGCACGCAGCCCCTCCGCGGCACGGAAGAGGTCGGGGTCGATGATGGCGTCGTGCTGGCCATCGAGCCACTGGTCACCGTAGGGGACGTAGCCGATGAAGCTCGCGTTGCCGAGCACGCGGGCGACGGCTTCGGGGGACCACCCCTTGGTGCCGGGGCCGGTGATGCCGTCCTCATCCAGCCCGCGGGCAATGGCGCGGGTGCCTCTGGCGCCGTGCACGTACTCGTCGAAGATGCGCCGGACGACCCCGATGGTGTCGGGGTCGGCCTCGATGACGTGGTCGGCGTCGACGCGGAGTCCGTAGCCGACACGGCGGGTGAGCGGGATGCCGCGGTGGACCTTGGCGTGGATGCCGCGGGTGATGCGGTCGATGATCATGCTGCGCTCGAACTGGGCGAAGCTGCCGAGCATGGCGAGGATGAGGTTGCCCATCGCGGTGCGGGTCTCGAACTCCTCCGTGGCCGAGGCGAAGTCGACGCCGTCCTCTTTGAGCAGGTCGACGGTGTCGAGCAGGTCGGCAAGGCTGCGGGACCAGCGGTCGACGCGGGCGACGAGGACGAGGTCGAACTTGTCCTGCGCTGCGTGGGTGAGCAGCTTGCGCATCTCGGGGCGCCCGGCGATGTCCTTGCCGCTGGCGCGCTCGACGTAGTCGGCGACCTGGACCCATCCGTCGCGCAGCGGGACGAAGCTCTCGAGCTTGAGCTTCTGGGCGTCGAGGGAGAAGGGCTGGTTGGCTTCCTCGGTCGATGCGCGCCGGTAGAAGGCGACGCGGATGACCTTCGGCTGGGTCTGGTCGCCAGCCGTCGCGGACCTGGGCTGCTTGGCCTTACGTCCGGGGACGCGGCGGGGGAGGGGTGCGCTGGTTGCCGGGCGGTCGGTGGTGCCGGACGGGAAGCGAGGAGCCAAGGCAGAGTCCTTCTGGCGGCGGTGGTGAGGGAAGCGAACGCTCGGGTCAGGGTGCCAGGGTCAGGCCGCCTGGTCTTCGTAGTCGCTGGCCTGTCGCTCGGCCAGCGGGGTCGACTCGTGGTCTATGGATGACAGCTCGTGGGTGAGCAGCGCCGCGAGTGCGCGGACGGCGGCGGTGTGCTGCTCCCAGGTCATCGGCGCGTCAGTCGGCTCCTGCAATGCCATCGGCCGCCGGCGGAGGGCGCGGCGGCTGATGGTGGTTGTGGGCGGGGGCTGGTGATGTTCGGTTGAGGCGGGCACGGCGAGGCCAGGTGCCTGCTGCCGGGCATGTGGCAGTCACCTGCCACCGGACAAGAGCGGCATGCCGGGCGAACCGCGTCACCCGGGCGGGTGAACTGTGGTCAGGGGAAGCAGGGCGGCAGCGCGTTCTGCTCAGCGAGCCGCTCGACTGCACCGTAGGTCACCGCGAAGACGAACAGCTGATCCGCGGGCCACGCGCGCACGATCCGGTCCATCCGCGCGACGCGGGGACCACTACCGTCGTCCCGGCTGGCCAGCCGGTGCGGGCCGCTGGCGGTCGCCCCGGCGTAGCGCTGCTCGGCGAGCTGGTCCCAGGCGGCCCCGAGGTGGGGGTCAGCGGGTCGGCCGGCGGCGAGCCAGGTCTCGACGTCCGGGTCCGGCGCCTCGCTGGGCACGGACAGCTGGGTGCGGACGACGTGCCGGACCAAGCCGAAGAAGGCGTCTGGGATCGCGCTGTCCCAGGCGGGGAGCGCGAGCTCGGCATACCGGGTGCCGCGGGGGTCGAACACGTCCAGGTGCAGGTCGAGCAGCGGGATCGGGCCGAGGCGGGCCTCGATCTGGCGACCGAGTCGGCGGCGCGTGAGCTCGTCGAGCTTGCACAGGTCCGCGAGGGGACGGGTCGCGGTCAGCACGGACGCGGCGTGGGGCGCTGGGTCATGACGGCACCGTGCCCGCCTCTGGGTGTCCTGCAGTCACCGGGCGCTGCGTGCCCCAGACTGCCGAAGGTGAGGACGGCGCGCGCTGAGGTGCCGTGGCTAGGCCGGCCGCACGTCCAGCAGGTCAGCGTGCTGAGCGACCCGAGCCAGCACCTCGTAGTAAGGCACCCTGGGCTCCGACCCGTAGTACAGGTCCCTCATTGCGGCGTCGTGCTCGGCCCGCAGACGGTCGGCGAAGCGGCCGGCAGGGTCGAAGGCTGGGCTAGCCGCGAACCCGCCTGCGGGAACCGGCTCGTCGCCGCCGAAGTCTGCTGAGACGCGGTAGATGTCGTCGAGCACTTCCGCAGTGGCCTGCCGGTCCGCCAGGAACGCGAGCACGTCCTGCTGCGCCAGCAGGGCCCAGATGTCGTAGAACTGGCGCCCGATCCGTGGCCACCCGTGGCGAGGGTCATCCGTGTGCACGATGAAGTTGTTCACGCGAAGGAGCTTCTCTAGCAGGGTCCGGCCCGGGTGCAGCACCTGCACCGTGAACGGGACCAGGTCGGCGTACGCGTCGACGTCGAAGCCCCCGGCCTCCTGCAGCTGGCGCGTGAGCAGTGAGGTCACGGGCTGGCGGCTGGACGGGTGCCGGCCGCCGGACTGCCCGAGCTCAAGCAGGACAGCACCGGGGTCGGCGATCCCTGTGGCCGCTTCGCTGGGCGCGTCCAGCGGCGGGTGCAGGTAGGCATGGCGGTGCAGGTTGCCGAGCGTGCCGCCGCTCTTGAGCCCAGAGGGCGGAGCGCCTCCGACCGCAGCGTGCGCGGCGCCGATCATCTGCCTCATCGCGGTCTTCGTCGCTGCCTCACGGCCGAACGAGCCGACGACGAGCAGGTCGAGGTCCTCGGAGAACCGTTGGATGATGCGTAGCTTCTCCAAGCTGGTCCCGCCCTTGAAGATGACCGCGTCGGGCTTGTCCGCCTCGATGGCGCGCAGCGCCTCGCAGACCCAGTAGTCCTTCTGCACGGCCAGCGGCTGGATGCCGAGCTGCTCGGCCGCGGCGGCGAGGGTGGCCCGGAAGGTCTCCGGATCCTCCTCCCGCCACCGCGGTCGCTGCCCAGCGGTCGCCGGCGCGCTCATGCTTCCCCGCGCGCCGGCACGGCCCGTGCCGCCCTGCTTCGAGGGTCGACCTTCGGGACCTGCGTGGCCAGCGCATGCTCACCGGCGTCCTCGAGAGCGGCTGCCAGCCGAGCCCGCACCGCGGCAGGCTCAGTCCTGGAGGCCTTCACCAGCTTGTCCGGACGGACAGCGCGATCGCGGATGAGTTCGACCAGGCGGCGCCTGGCGTCCTCGGGTGCCAGCTCCACCACCCTGTCCCAATCGCCCAGCGTCTCCAGCAGAGCCACCTCGGCCGGTTGGAGCCGCTGGGTGCGCCGTGCGGTCCTGCGGGCTCTCGACACGAACGTCACCGGACCGACACCGCCGGGGGGACGGGCTGGGACGGCGACCTGAGCGGCGCGGGGCACCTGCGTCGAGAGGCGCAGCAGGTTCGCGGCCGAGAGCCCTGCGGGGCCGACGCCCTCGTGCCCGGCCAACGCGTCGACCAGCGCATCCACGGGAGGCGGGCTCATCCCCAGCGGGGTGCGCGTTCCGCGCCAGTAGAGCCCGCGCCGGACACGTCTGAGCTCGCCCTGGGAAGCCAAGCCCGAGAGCAGGTGGTGCACCGTCGAGTTCGCTCCGGCCAGGTCGCCTGGTCGCCAGAACCGGTTCTTGCTGGCGAGCACAGCGTCCCGTGCGGAGAGCGTGCGCGTCGCACTGCGGGCGCGGCCAGCCGCTGCCTTCCGCCCCGCCGTCTTGAGCTGCGACATCCTGCCTCCCCGAGTCCAGCATCACGGTACGCGAAGCTGCCGGTGCGCGCACGCATGCGGCGACGAGAAGCTGCTGTGGGTGGTGCACGTCAAGGGCACCCACTCCAGTCAGGGTGTGTCGGCATGCCCTGACCGTAGGCCTGTACCTGGGGGCCGGATGCAGGAGCCACCGGAGTCCTACGGTGAGCCGGCCTCGCAGCGCGGGACGCTAGGTCCGCACGACGGGCACGTAGGCCACCACGCGGGCGACGGCCGCTCGCGCGAGATCCGCCGACGCGACCGCTGCTGCCGGATACTCCCGGAGTAGCTCGTCGGCGTGGACCGCGGGGATGTAGGTCGGCGAGAGCCGTGACCCGAGTTCCCCGGCGAGCCATGGCCCGTTCGTGTAATGCACAGCCTGCACCGGCGTGAAGCGCTCCTCGTCCCAGCGGTGCTCGTCGAGGGGACGTGGAGTCGGGGTGCTGCTTTCCGCATCGAACCAACCAGGCAGTGCGAGAACGTCACCGTTCGCAGAGGTGACCGCGAAGGTCAACTTCCTCTCCGCCCAGAGCACTACGAGCGCCTGCGTGTGTGGAACGTCGGCGCGCAGACGCAGGTGGACGTCCGCGACGCCCGGCACGGTCACGGTCATTGCACGGACCCTAGCTCGCGGCATGCGGTCCCAGAGCCAGGGCGGCGTTGCCCGTGTCATGACCGCGCGGAGCAGTGGAGGGGACAGAACAACTGACCGAAGGAGCCCACCGTGCTCGCCACCACCCTCACGCGCCTCCCGCTGTTCCCCGTTCCAACCGGCTTCACCCAGCTCGACGAGGACATGGTCACGCCGATGGAGCCAGGTTGGTCGCAGCTGATCATCGGGCGGGTCGGGGTCGGCAAGACCACGCACCTGGGCATTCGGGCGGCAGCCGCAGCGGCCTCGACCGCAGAGGCGCGGCCTCACGCCACCGTGCTCATGCTGTCCACCGACGACGTCTCCGGTCACAACGCGGTGCGTGACGCCGCGGAGCGCCTGGCTGCAGGCGCGAGCGACCGGCTGCGCCTCGCCTCGGCGACGACGCTGGCCGAGCTCGCAGACGCCGTGTACCGCACGGTGCAGAGCGCGTGTACCGAGGCAGCGGCCGCAGGTGTCCCGCTCGCCGAAGCCGCTCCGGTCGTCGTGTGCATCGACGACGCCGACCACCTCGACATCGGCTTGAGCCGGCGCTCCCTCGGCCGCGCGCTGCGTTCCCTGCGCACGCTCGACCCGGTCGCCCTCGACGCCGCGTGCGGCACCCGGCACGAGGACTACTTCCCAGGCGGCTTCCCCGCCCAGCTCGTGGGTCACCAGATCCTGATGCTCGCCACCCTCGGCGTGACCGTCGACTGCGAGACCGCTCCCAGCTTCGCCTCGCTGGAGGAAACACGCGAGTACTCGCAGTTCATCGCGGGCTTGGACGGCGGGCAGCCGGTCTGGGATGTCCAGCCCGGTGACCAGCCCGCGCCCGGCTGGAGCTGCCTCATTGACAGGTTCGAGCTCCAGCACGCCTCGTCGATCATCGCGCTGCACCCGGCGCTCAAGGCGCCCGACGGCAGCCTCGAGGCGCAGAACGACCTGCTGTGGGCTGTGTAGGTCAAGTCGGGGGCGTGCACGCGGCGAAGCCACACTCCCCTGGGGCCCGCCCACCCCGGGCAGGCCTGACCAGACACGTAGAACCACGCCGCCCCCTTCGAGCTCTCGGAGGGGGCGGCGTCGTCTTCACCCTTCGTCGCCCGCAGCCGGCCGCGCTACAGATCAGGCCGCAACGGCTACGACCGCTGGGCGGGCACGAGCCGGTAGCGCCGGCCGTCCGCCATCAGCTGGACAGCGGCATCCGGACCTGTCCGCAGCTCGAGGAGCGCCAGGCGCACCGTGCGCGCGGTGTAGACGCGGCCAGAGGACGTCAGGACGCCGCCAACCTCGCGCGCGGTCGGCGTCGCATTCCCCGTCAGCGCCATGTCCCGCAGCGCCTGCAGCACATGCGCCTGGGCGCCAGCTGGCGCTGACTGCGTCGTCGACTCCGTCTCGGCAGGTAGCCGGTACTGCCCGCGACGAACCCGGACCAGACCACCAGCCCGCGCCAGCTCCTGCAGGACCTCAGGGACTGTGTAGCGGCTCCAGCCGGCGAGCTCGAGCTGGTCCTGCATCTGGGGCACCGTGAACGTGCCCCCGTCTGCTGCCAGTGAGCGAGCCGCCATGAGCACAGCTGCCACAGCGGCTCGGGGACGCACAGTGAGCCGCCGCTGGACGCGACGCCCGAGCACGTACTCGCTCACCGACAGGGGCCGACACTCCAGGCGGAGGTGCGGCCGCGGCGTTCGCAAGCCGTTTCTCCCACTCCACCAAATAGTCGTTGTTCAAACCCTGACCCTCACGAGGACAGGTACCGACAGCCACGAGGCTTGCCTCGTGGCTGTTGTCGTTCCAGATCGCCTCCCACACCGCGAAGTCGACCTCATCGACGCGGGGGACGTGCGCCTGCACGCGAGGACCCTGCGACCCGCCTTGGACCTCCACGGGCGACACCCTGACGACGGCTGTATCGCGCACGTCGTCGTTGAGGATCAGCCCGAAGGGCTCGCTGAGCTGACCCAGTACCTGACCGTCCTCGCCGACGAGGATCGTCGTGAAGAAGGCCTGCACGAAGAGCCGCTGCATCAGCGGCGTGGCCGCGCGGTAGGCCTCGGCGCAGTCGCGCACGAGATCGAGCGCCCGAGCGAGGTTGTCTTCGGCCGTTCCGACCTGTTGGACGACGGTCTTTCGCCTGGCGGCCAGCGCTTCGAGGGCCTTCCCGATGCGCTGCTGCTCGGACTTAACGAGGTCGAGCGGGATCGCGTCGGCGTAGACCAGCTGCAGTAGCTTGCGCCGCTCGTCCTCCAGGCGTTGGGTCTCGCGCTGAATGTCGTCAGCTTGCTTACGGATCTCGGCGAGGGCGCGGCTCAGCTCGTCGCGGAGGAACTCCTCGACCGTCTGCCGGAAGGCGGCCGTTAGCTGAGCTTGGTCGAACAACCGGTCGACCCGTCCTTCGAGCTTCAGCCGGGACAGTGAAGCTCGCGACACCGAGCGGCTCAAGCGAGTCTTGGCCGACGCAACCCCGGCCATGCGGGACGCCGTCATCGACGGCTTCGCCTTCGAGCCGGCCGATCTCGCCCGGGTGGCGACGCCGGAGACGCTCGACAAGATCGTCACCGACGGCCTGGCCCTCCGACTCGGGGACGCCAGCTTCGCCGACGAGATCTACCGGGACATCCGCCAGCAGGCCATCGGCATGCCTGAGCGCCTGCACGACGCCCGCACGTCCATCCGGCTCACGCAGCCTGACCTGCCCGCCGCCGTGCCGGTCTTCGTCACCACGGTGCGCTGGGAGTTCACCGTCGTGCCGACCTACGCCACGCGGCGCTTCGCCTGCCTGTCCGACTGGGACGAGTACCGCGACCTCGACCAGGACACCGCCGCCACCTCCGCCTGGTTCGTCAAGCCCGAGTCCGGTCTCGACGCCGGCGCCCCCGAGACCTTCGAGCTCGTGGAGTTCATCGTCGACGGACAACCCAGGCCAATCCGGCGCAGCGCCAAGGCCGGCAGCCAGACGTACAGCGTCAGCTTGCCCCGGCAGACGCTAGAGGCGGGGGAGCCGGTCAAGGTCGCCGACACTGACCTCGGCCCACGGGCACCTGCTGCAGCTACGCGTTGACCAACCGACCCGCGGGCTGACCGTCGACCTGGACTACAGCGACTGCGACGTCGCCTACGTGAACGTCCTGGACTTCATCGCCAGCAGCCAGCGGACGCGCGTCTCGCAGACCTCACAGAGCGTGCCGGGGCAGAGCGTCAGCGTCCAGTTCGACGGCTGGGTCTTCCCGCGCTCCGGCGTCGCGTTCGTTTGGGTCCTAGCGACGGAAGCTCCAGATCGAGGCTCGCTAGTAGTCAAACAAGCCATCATTAGCAGAAACGTCGCCCCGAAGGACGTCAAGGCGAATCGTTAACGTACGGAGAGGCTCATCAGCAGAGAGCCGGAAGGGCTCAGACGCAGTTACGTGAAGCTCAGGACGGCCCAGCAGCCTCCTCGGAGTCGCCGGGATACGCTTCATTTGGATCACTAGCAAGGGGCAGTCAGCTCCGCGAGCTATTTGTACTGCTCCAGGCGAGGGGCTTGACCGAGGCGTACGCCGCTCAAATCCGAACGGCGCTATCCAAGGACATCGTCCCGCGAAGACAGCGTCGATCGCATTGGCCACGGCTTGGTCCTTAGTCCATATGGCCCCATAGCTGCGGAGGAACCATCCAACAAAGGGCACCCGCCTCCAGAAGCGGCTCACCACCGGCATAATGCGCGGATCCAATACGCAAGCAACGACCCCGTCCCAGTAGCTGTCGTGACGTGAGACGGCGATGAAAGCGGACGCGGGCAGTTCGCCAGACCACTTCAGGCGGAAGCGGGTCTTGACACCGAGAATGATAAGGCTCGCTATGAGCCGGACTACTGGTCCGCGGCCTGCAACCTGGGGTGGACGTCGCCGGTGCCGTGCAGACGATGAGTAACGCGGATCATACGCGACGTAGTCAGCCAGTGATCTCATGCCCCGTACCTGCCCCCCGTGCCCTAGCATCCGCTGTCAAGACGGGGCTGGTTAGGTCCCTCGGTCCTGCTGCCGTGCTTCGCGACATACGAACGAACCAGCAGCATAGCCGACGGTATCCGCTCCTTGTGGCGCGCAGCATGTTCAGCTACGGTCCTCCATCACACGTGGTGCGAATGGCGCGGGGAGGGTCTACGTGATGGGCAATAGTTCAACCAGGGGGCTAGTCGAGGAGATTGCCCGTCTCCTCCCCGAGGCGCGGGTACGATCTTTTGACTGCGATTGGGTCGGACCAGACGCAGCGCCTTTAGAAATTGAGCTGAAATCTCCGGAGGCTGTACTACAGGTGGTGCGTGCGCCTAGAGGACTGGGCCTTGCGCGCGCCTGGGTGACCGGCAGCATCGATATCCATGGCGATATCTCCCTGCTTATGCCAAGGGAACACGTGCTTAGGTCCCCGCGGCTAGCAGTGGCCCTCGTGTCAACCGCCACGCACGTGGTTAAGGCTGAGGGACTCGGGGTTTTGAGAGCGACAGGCGCGGCTCCAAATGAATATAAGTCAGCTCGCCCTGGGACTCACTCAATTGAGGCTGATGCGAGTGAACTAGACTTTCACTACGGTATGTCGCCGGAGTTCTATCGGCGGGTCCTCGGCGCATCAATGACATACTCCTGCGCAATATTCCCCACGGAAGACGCGTCGCTTGAGCAGGCGCAGGACTTTAAGCACTCTTTGGTCGCCGCCAAGCTGGAGCTGGACGCGTCTTCTCACGTCCTAGACCTGGGGTGCGGTTGGGGCGGATTCCTCGAATATGTGTCACGTACGGTGGACTGCTCCAGCTCTGGCGTAACGGCATCGGCTACCCAGTACAGGCACCTGCAGGGTTCACTAGACAGTGAGTCCGCCCGAATCCTGTTCGGCGACTACCGTCGGGTTTTGCCGCTGGAGGGGGTGACATGCGGTACAAGCATTGGAATGTACGAGCACGTCGGTCGGCGAAACTCTCTGCAGTTCTTCGAACTAGTACGGCAGACGCTGCCGCCGCGAGGACTATTCCTGAACCAGTCCATTGTGCGTCGCACCGGTAGTGAAAAGTTCCGACGAAACGGGTTCACCGAGCGGTTCATCTTCCCTAACGGCCACGTCTTCAGCTTGAGCGAGCAGATACGAGATATCGAACGGGCTGGCATGAGGGTGCTCCACGTAGAGACCTTCGGCGAGCACTATGCGCGTACACTGTCGCACTGGCGTAAGAACCTCGAGATGAACTGGAAAGAGTGTGTACGGCTAGCAGGGGAGCCGACCGTTCGAGCTTGGAGGATGTACCTGGAAGGTGCGAAGTATCGATTCGACACCGGCGTGGCTGACCTCGCACAAGTCCTGATCCAGCGGCCTTGAGCAAGGCCAATAGAAGTAGCCTCCGGGGGGAGCCATGATCGATCCGCTGCTGCCCCAGCAGATAGCTGGACTCTACGGCCGAGATGGCTCGGTCTTTGCCACTCACATCCTTCGCTCGTTCCAGCCGAAGGTTCTCATAATCATCTACTCGACGGCCCTGCTCCTTGGTTTGATTATCTGGACTGCTGCGAGCGGAGACTTGCTAGGAGCAAGTGAGCACCCGTGGGCCTTCGCCCTCTTCGGCGACAATCCCGGCAAGCCTAAGAGCGTACGGCTTCCTCTGTTTCTCGATCCGGTTGGGATAGTGCTGATCCTGACAGCCCTATCGGTCCCGTTGTTGTGCGCACAACAAGTAGTCGGCATCAACAAGTTCAACGAGATGAACGAACGCAATATGCAGTACCGCGTTAGTTCTCTTGATCTTGCTAAGCTGAACCAGCTGGTAAGAAAGACCAACCGAGCGTTCTCCTTTGTTGGGTCTCGCTGGGTCTCCCTGGGCATACTGATGATGTCCTGTTGGAACGCCGTCATCTTCAAGAACAACATAGACAAGTATGGCCTACTTAGTAGCTGGAATCCGTCGCGCTTGACCGACGATGATTGGCGGAAGGTGGCATACAATGGCTGGTGGGCGAACGACCAGTCGAACAGGGCGCTGTCGACTGCTGTCGTCGTAATCGGGACGTATCTCACCTACCACGTAACGAAGCAACTTGCGATGGGCATTATTTTTGCGGTGTTCGCGGGGCGAGCCTTGAAGCGAGGCTTCGGAGTTGCCCCCAACTTGGAACTCAACACCGACGGTTACCACGGCTTGCGCGACCTCAGGTACTTCATGCAATGGACGTACGTTGCAACTACACTCGACTTCTTTATGATGATGGGGATCCTCGTCGTGTGGCTGCCCTTCAACGTTCTAACTGTGTTCATGCTCCTCGTAGTAGTGGCCACAAACGTGCTGACGGTCCTATACCCGACATCCGTCGCGATCGGCGGCGCGCTGCTGGAGAAGAAGCACTTCGTCCGGATGCTCGCCAACTCGTCTACCGGGGACGAACTGGAGAAGCAGGTCACGCGCGTTTGGGCGGCTCCCTCCATCCCATTCCGCCTCCGCAGCGCCTTGAGCGTCATCACAATTTATCTGCTGCTACCCACCTTGCTCGCGTTGGTGTCAGCTCTCCTAAAGTGAGGGGAAAGTGAGTTTAGGCCGCGCTACACGTGCACGATTACGCCCTTGCGGCAAAGTGCCCATTACAGTACTATTGGTATTATTAGTTCGTTAATCGAAGTGGAAGGATGAAACCGATGCCGGAGGCGCCCACGATTCGCATGGTGCGTGAGGGCGGGCCGAACGCGCCTCTCGTGCTGTTCCTACCCGGATTGACGGGGAACAATAGTCAATGGGACCCCGTCGTGGAACGCTTGGCGAGCAGGGAGCTTTCTATCGCCTACGGTGCACCTATTCGCCCACATCCTGCTTTCGATGGCAAGCAGCCAACGGTAACAGAACTTGCCGCCAGGATGAAAGCGGAGTTGGACTCCCGCTCGTACTCCTCTGCGGTTGTCGTTGCTCACTCGGTTGGGGCTTTCGTAGCCTTCGCGCTATGTCGGCTGCTACCCGATAGGGTACAGACGGCGATCCTGCTAAACGGGGGTCTCACCACGGTCGCGCGCTTCCTGGATCGACCAGTGGTAGAGATGAGTCACGAACCGATTAGGTGTCTCAACGCCATTCGCCTTTTCGCCCTCGCCGGGTCCCCGACACCCCCAGGCGTAAAGCGTGTTATAGCGTCGTCCCCTCGCTTGACTCGGTTACTACTAGGTAAGCTGGCGAGCGAGGACACCGTGGCGTCGCAGAAGCAACGTGCTTCTCTTATTGAGCACGGAGGGAGCACGGACGTGCTGCGCGCTCTTTGGACGAATCGTCACCATTGGCAAGAGTTCCGCGCGTACGCGCACTTGATTGAAGCTCACGCCATCTTCGTCGTAGGAGAGCTCGATCCCATGAGCAACGAGGCGGACACCCGGATCATGGCCTCAATGTTGCCCGACGCTCACCTGCGAAGCATTTCAGGAATAGGGCACGTGGCACCCGTTGAGACCGCGGCGGTCGTTGCTGGCCTGGTTGGCGAGGCTATAGACGGGCTACGCGTCTCTGGCCCACACTGAAACAAGGTCCATGCTAATGGATGTTACGCGCTTTAGGCAAGTCAATCACCCATACGCCGCTGTTGTCGTTCACGAGGAGCAGGCCGTGACTGACTTCCCGAAAAGCAGCTTCTCGGTCTCCTAGCCCTGCAGCGAAAGCCCACGTGTCCTGTGAAAGGACGAACGCAAGGAAGGCTGATCGTGAGGGCCACCTGCCCCACACAATTTCTGCGAACGGGTGGATTGTCGCTCGTTGCTTGGTGTGATCATCTAGTTTTGCGATCACTACCTGTCGCTCCGGTCCCGGATTGATGACGATGCTTCCGTCGCTCATGGGACCAATCTCGTCGGTGACCTTGGGATTCGACACGAGGGCGTGTACCTCAAGACGAGAGTCCGGTGGGACCTCGACTGCCAACGCCTCAAGTACGGATGCCTCCGATGGGCCGCTGGCGATATAGCAAGCTGTTCCTTCTGTTCCAGTCACCGCCGCGACCATCAGAATAGCCGATGCCGATGCGCCCGGACTGTTCACTTCGCCCCCTCTGGTCTTGCCTTCAGCATGGAGGTGACCGCGCTGTAGCCGGCCTCAGCGCCGGCTAGGAGTGCTGCCGGATCACGAGTCCAATACGTGACGCGGATTCCGTCGCTAGTCGGGGACAGGAAGTCGATGTGAGGTGCGGCGCCAGATTCTGTTGCCGTTCCCGTGTTGTGCTGGAACGAGCCGCGGCTCCGCAGGTACGCAGAGCCGAGTTCCGGAGCCCACAGGTCAAGCCCCCGAGCGAGGACGCGTCGTCCGAATGACAGGACGTGGGGTCGTGCAGGTACTTCAGCGCCCGACAGAAGGGCCAGTACGTGAGTCGCCCCGTCGGCTTGAGCCGCCTCGGCCGGGTGCGTCAACAGCAATGCGCCGTCAGCGTACCGCTTATTCGCGTATTCGAATGGGTGGGGTGCGAGGATGGGAAGCCAGCACGAAGCGCACAATAGTTGACGGACGTCGGTAGCGTGTCTGCCGCGCGTATCCCACCAGACGGGCAAGATCCCGTCAACGTCTGTCACGACAACGTTCAGTGAATATGGTAAGACAGCTAGAGACTCGTCAGTGAACCGGAGACCCTCTACGAGTGAAATCAGGCTACTCGTGGAGAAGGGCCGCCGTGCAAAGTCTAGATAGCCTTTGAGATCATCCCACGCGCCGC
Source organism: Motilibacter deserti (assembly GCF_011250635.1). Classification (GTDB taxonomy): domain Bacteria; phylum Actinomycetota; class Actinomycetes; order Motilibacterales; family Motilibacteraceae; genus Motilibacter_A; species Motilibacter_A deserti. Next base: position 559,378 of record NZ_JAANNP010000001.1, on the reverse strand, counting down.
CGGTTGCGACGCGAACAACGTTGATTGCGCCCGAGGAGACACCGTAGACACTGTCGAACACGCGTAGCGCTCCGGCATCTCGCAGCGCGAGTAGCATTCCGGCAGTGACAATCCCGCGCATCGCGCCACCCGGGACGGCGAGCGCAAGTCTGTGATGATCAGTCCTTCCGGCGATGCGTGCGTGCAAGATGTCGCGCAGTTCGTGGGTCCGGCGATTCGCCACAGGTTGTGCATCGTGGCCGCCAGCTAGGCTCGGCGGGATCGGGTCGACATCCAATAGATTGCCTGGGGCCTCTCTATCTCCGGACGCAACTTGCGCTCAAGTCACGACTGTGGGTCTGGAACGCTCCGCGGTTGCGATGGCCCCGGGGCTGAGGTCAAGGACTCCGATGCGGGTCCACGCCGGTGGCGTCGGTGGTGGTCTTCGGGCCTGAAGCGCAGTCACAACGAACGACTCATCGCCCGGCTGCCTAGAGGCGTGGGAAACTGGGCGACGCAGATCCCGCCCCCTCCGTTCACTCCGGAGTCGTCATCGACGATTGCCACGACCGTGAACATGTTGGACATGGCAAGCACTCTCTCACATTGCTTCTCGTTCCGTGGCCTACGACGTCATGCGGTATCGCCGGTGGTGCGCTGCGTACGGGGCACCACAGGCGCTTCGCGTACCGGATCGGCGGGCGCGGCGAGCGTCCACGAGGTTCCCTCGATTAGCGCGTACCGCTGCTGGGGATGCCAGCTTCCTGGTACGACCCGGGCTGAAACCAGTTCGCCCTTACTCGGTCTCGGCAGACCGAGTGCCTCAGCGACTAGCGGATCGTTGTCCTGATGTCCTAGCACGACGATGCCCTCGGGTCGGAGCCGGTCGCGAGCGCCGCCGTTGCCGCGAGCGCGCTTCATGAAGTCGTCCTGCTGCGCAACGGTAGCGAGCTCAGCGCGGCGGACGATCCGGCGCTGGACTGACCGGAACAACTCATTGACGCGGGCCTGCCCGTGTTGCGAGCCGCGCTTCGACTTGGCGGCGAAGATGCGCTGGCGCACTGTCGGGTCCAGCGTGAGGAAGAGGTTCGGTGGAAGCTGGCGTTGGCCACCCCAGAGCCAGCGGATGTGCGACCGCCCCTCAGCGGAGAGAGTGCCCTTTACATCACGATTCGTGCCGCGGTTCATCCGCTCCGGCGTGACGCGTACCAAGCCCGCCCGCCAGCTCGCCTGCTCGTCGACAGCCGTAACTACAAGTGCCAGGTGCCCGATGACCTCCGGGGGCAGCATCCACTGTCCTGTCATCGAGTACTTGCAGTCCACCTCGACGCCCGCGATCCGGTAGTCGGTGGCGTCTCCATCATCGAAGTTGAAGGCACGGTGCAGGTTGATCTCGACCAACGTGCCCATATGGGTCTTCTCGGTCCGGTGCAGCTGGTGGAAGTTCCAACGACCCGTGTGCTGCCCGTCGTAGAGCTGGTCGAGCGTGTCTCGCAGCACGGTCGCGAAGCGGCCGCCGCCCCGGTCGAGCTCGTACAGCGCCGAGATGACGGACTCCAACTCGTCGTCGCCGTCTCCACCCAGACTCTGGTGCGTCCCCAGCTGCACTTGCCGCTCCCCGTAGTGTGTCGGACCTAACGGGGAGATCATGGCCGGCTACCGTCGGCAGCATGGCAGGCCACCCGCTGCCCGCGCCCGGGAGCTCCGAGCTGCGCGAGTTACTGGCGCGTGATGAGGCGCGCTTGCTTTACAAGTCTCTGCACCGACGGGAGTGCTCCACAGGACGTCTCAGCCGCGCGCAGCTCGACCTGTGGCATCGCAACGCGGTCGACGGGCAGCCCCCGCTGGAGAATCTGCTCGAAGATCTTGAGCGTGTGTTTCGCCTGGAGTGGAGGGGCGACCCTCAAGCGAGTGAAAGCACCGTCGCACTCGTTGGTTGGGCTCAGCGGCCTCGGACGACGCAGACTGATGCACTTGACGTACAGCCGATCAGCTTGCGCGTCAGGGCGCAGGTTCTCGAGTCGAAGCGGTGTTCTCAGTGCGGCCGTACTCCCGACGATCACGGAGTCGTCTTGTCGGTTGAGAGGATGCTGCCGATCTCATGGGGCGGTTCCGCGAACATAGAGAATCTGCACGCGCTCTGCGAGGAGTGCGCCGTCGGCCGGTGGCAGTATCTTGAGACGTTTGCGGCGCACGCCGACGCCATCCGCGTCGCTGTGACATACGACGAGCCGCAACGCCGGATCGGAGAACTGCTGCGCACGGTTCATCCGAAGTGGATTCGGTCTGACGTGCTGGGGGTCGTCGCCAGCGCAAAGGAGTACCAGGAGGACTGGCAGAGGCGCTTACGTGACCTACGCTTCCTCGGCTGGGACTATGAAGTGCAGAAGACGGGGCAAGAGGGCGTCAGAGTTTGGTCCTACTACCGACTCACCAAGTCCGCTCCGTGGCCGGCGAACATCCCGCAGGCCATCAAGGACGAGGAGGCTCTCCGCAAAGCAAAGCGCAGAGGCTAGACCGCCGCCCGTAGCTCGCCATTGCCAATTCGGGCGGCCTCGAGAGCCTGACGAATCTGCTGTCCGACGGCCTTTGCGACTGGCGGCGGGAAAGCATTACCGACTTGCCGATACGCGGCGGTCTTCTTACCGTAGAGGCGCCAGTCGTCAGGAAACCCCTGCACTCGGGACACCATCGGGAGCGTCAGAGCAGGCAGGTGGTCTGGCGGCGCATCCGCCGCAGGCGCGTCGTTGCCCACGATCTTGCCGTTAACGCCAAGGGCTAGCCATGCAGCCCGTGCCCGCGTTGGGCCAAGATCGGGTCCTCCGTGCTTGCGCGAGCCACCGACGAGGGTAGGAGCGATCCCGCTCGCGCGGCGAGCCCAGTCGTCTGCCCCCGCCCAGCCGTAGACGCCCATCAGGTCCTTCAGCAGCTCGCCAACGGTCGGGGGAGCGGGCTGCGGCTCGGGCCAGGAGAAGTGCTGAAAGGCGTCGGCACGCAGCGCTACCAGGATGAACCGGGGCCGGAGCTGAGACACCCCGTAGTCCGACGCGTTCAGCAGCTTCCAGTCGTGCTGGTAGCCGAGGTCTGTCAGCTCGTCGAGCACCTGTTGGCGGTAGCCATCGAAGCGGGGGCCCGAGAGACCCCGGACGTTCTCGAGCATGACCGCCTGGGGTTCGATCTCGCGCACAAGCCGCAGCGCCTGAGGAAACAGGTCGCGCTCATCGTCGGCTCCGAGCTGCTTGCCAGCGATTGAAAACGGGGGGCAGGGTACACCACCTGCAACGAGGTCGACCTGGCCTTTGAACGGCCTCCCGTCGAAGTGGTGGACGTCCTTCTCGACCACGTTCCACTCGGGCCGGTTCAACCGCAGCGTCTCGCACGCGTCCATGTCGATCTCGACGACCGCAGCATGGCCGAATCCTGCCTGTTCAAGTCCCAGAGCTTGCCCGCCGGCGCCTGCACAGATCTCTAGGCAGGTCAACTCGGACACGCTGTCACTCCCACAGTCGTACAGTCTGATGCGCCACAGACGCCGGCGGGTCGAACAGGTGTTCGTCCGCTCGTCGTCATCCTGCCAGACGACGCGAGCATGTGCGAGGACCTTCGTGACCGTGAACGACAGCGTGTCGTCTGGCGCTGACCGCCGCGCTCGCGCACGGCAGCGCGCTTACGAACGGGGGGTGTACCCCGCGCCTCAGTCCCCTGGCCGCTCGCGGAACATGCAGGCGAATCGACGCCGGGACACCAGACCAGAGCAGGGTCTACGGCGGGCGCTACACGCCGCAGGCTACCGGTTCCGGGTGGACTACCGCCTGGACCTTGGTGACCTGCGGGTACGGCCTGACGTCGTCTTCCCTCGCGTCAAGGTCGCGATCTTCGTGGACGGGTGCTTCTGGCACGCCTGCCCTGAGCACGGGCGTCCGCCAACCACGAACACGTGGTACTGGAACCCGAAGCTCCGCAGGAATCAGAACCGCGACGAGCTCGTGACAGGCACGCTCCAAGCCCACGGCTGGCTCGTGCTCCGCTTCTGGGAGCACGAGGCACTTGTTGAGGTTGTCGAGCGAACCTCCGCCGTGCTGGCGGAGCGGTACGCGGAACTCGCTCATCCTCGCCACCGAACAGCCGCAGTTCGCTAGCCTTGCCGCGCCCCCGTCGACAGGTAGGTGGAAGTGACAACCGCACCCGGCGCGGAATCGCTCGAACTGGGAGAGCGAATCCGCAGGACTGAGCAAGACGGCTCTGTCGTGGAAACTGTCTTGAAGACCGACGCCCAAGTGATAGCGCGGGTGACCGACGGGATCTATAGCGAGCCGGCTTCCGCTTTTCGTGAACTTATTTCGAATTCCTACGATGCCGACGCCAAGCGCGTGGTTATAACGACCGACAGGCCGAGATTCCAGCGGATTACCGTCAGCGATGACGGCCATGGCATGGGACCCGACGCCGTGGCTCATCTCATTGAGCACATCGGAGGTAGCGCAAAGCGCACCGAAGCGGGGGCAGGGCTGGGGGTCACTAAACCCGGGAGCGCATTCCTAAGCCCGGGCGGCCGACGCCTGATTGGGAAGATCGGAATCGGGCTATTTAGCGTCAGTCAGCTGACGCAGAGCTTCCAGGTGATAACCAAGCGCAAAGATGAGGCGTGGCGAACGGTCGTTTCCGTTACGTTGCGACAGTACTCGGAGAACGAGCAGCGGCCGGATAGCGACGAGCCGTTCGAGGCCGGACTTGTCGCTGTTTGGAGAGAGCCCGCTCAGGACACGTCAAGCCAAGGCACAACGGTCGTCCTCAATGGGCTCAAGCCCACGGCGAGGAAGATGCTTCGCAGCTCAGATACTTGGCTTCGTGTCAGGCGAGGTATCCAAGACGCTCCGAAATACCATGTCGGTGCAGTTCAACCGGGTTCCGAGCATGAGTTCGCGGCAGGCGCGGCAGGGTCTCCTCGCCTGCCGTGGGCAATGAATGATAGCCCCGACGTCGCATTTGCTCGATTCGTGGACGCCGTCACCTACCCGGAGAGCGAAACATCTCGAAACCCAAAGATATCTGACCTTCTTGACTACTATCTGCAGATGGTCTGGAGGCTTAGCCTTGCAGCCCCGCTACCCTACGTTCATCAACACCCGTTCGACGATGTCCTGGAGAACGTGGTAGTGCACGACCTCGTAGGGTCAGGGCCGGACAGCGTGGTCCGCGCCAAGAGCGATTTACCGGTCGCGACACGATGGGAATGGCCCGCCGGCTTAGGCGTAGCCAGTGATTTCCACGTGTTCTTGGATGAGCTGGAGCTCAAGCGGCCTCTGAAGTTCAAAGACCTGCCTGAGACGTCAAATCAAGTGAAGACGCCTATGATGTTCGTCGGCCACCTGCTGGACGACTTCAATGGCGCGGATCCGGCTCGAAGCGGCGGTGCGCTGGAGTTCTATGCGTACCTACTTTGGGTACCGAAAATCGTTCCTACCGATGAAGTCGGTTCCCTGGTGCGGATTCACGGCGCCTCAGGCTCCGGTTTCGATGAGACCTTCTTCAAATACCAAGTAGCGGAGACAACACGCCTGCGACAAATCACTTGTGAGATCTTCGTCGTGCAGGGTCTAGAAGCTGCCCTGAATATCGATCGCGAGAACTACAACTTCGGACACCCGCACGTCGGTAGGCTCACGAATTGGCTCCACATGGCTTTGAGCCGCTCCATAGGCACCCAGAAAAGTTACGGCAACGCCTTGCGCCGCGAGTTGCGCGCGCAGTCATCCCGAGACACTGAAGGCGAGCTCGAGCGTCTTGTCGACGAGCTGTGGAGCGAAGTCTTAGGGTCCGATGCCGACACTCCCATCCCGCCTGTCAGGTGGACGAGCGGGATAAGGCGTGAACCTGGCGAACCTGGCGGGCTAGCCGACGAGATTCTTCTGTCTCGTCAGAAAGTGTTGGGCTCTCAGCGCTCATCGGCCAAGGCCGTTCGAACGGAAGCCCAGGTGGCGGCCATCGCGCAGATGCTTTCGGCCTTTCAAATGCTCGACGATCTAAGCGCGAGCGAGATTCAACTATTGATGTCGTACATTGCCCGCGCGGTACGTCCGGAGGCTCAAGGATGAGCGACGAGACTACGAACGACATTGGGTTGCCTGAACCGCTCGAGGATCTTCCGGAGGGCGGTTACGAACGCCAGGAGAAGGCCCCGCGCGACTCATTCTCGCCTTGGCACCGCCCTAGGAAACAATACGTCCGCGAGAAGCAATGGACTCGTGCGGTTGCAGAAATCCTCGCGGGAAGGGACTCGGCAGACCGCCTCAAGTACCTTGGACTGCCGGGTATTGATCTGCTCGATCTTCGACACCTGCTCAAGACTGTGTGCGAGCCCACGGACCGAGGTCTTGAGTTCATCGGCTTCGACACAGCCGCCGGGACCGCCGGACCCGATGCCACCGAGCTGAACGTATCGGAGACCGAGCTCAAAGCACATCACCTCGTCCACTTGACGTCTGGCATCCGGCCGGACGACCTTCGCCACGTTGCCAGAAAAAATACAACTGCTTGGCGCGCCGTGCGGACATTAGCACCAGTGGACGTCGTGAACTTGGACCTGACCGACAACTTCTACACGGACGCCCCGGCTGCATCCTTGTCGTACCCGAACGCGCTCCGGGAGCTATTGGCCCTGCAAGTTGCCAACCCCAATCCGTGGGTGCTACTCGTAACAACCAAAGTAGACAGGGGCACCGCCTCGCCCGCGGCGGACGAAGTGGTTGCGCTACTAAACGGGAAGCTCGACGAGTGTGATTCACTGGGTGAACGGCTGGCTGAGGTGTGCGACGAGCCTTTCGATCTTAGTTGCTTTCCCACTTGCTCACCCAAGGACTTCCGCATACTGACTCTCGTCGCGATGCTTCAGTGGATCTATTCCCTTACCATGGTGAATACTACTGTAAAGAGCCGCCCTAAGGTCACGTCTTGCTTCTACTACACGAGTTTCACCACAGGCGGAGCGATCGACATGGCCAGTTTGGTGATCCGATTTGATCGACAAGGCATCGTCTTGAAGGACCCGCTGAGGAAGGAAGAAGTCGACGGGAATCCAGCTGCTGATGTTTGCGCCGCCTTGGAGAGATATATCGATCGCGTGGCGGGTGGCCGTGATATCGATGGAGTTGTAAGGGAGGACGTGAACCTTCGAGAGCGTCTTATTCAGGACGCGGCGGATCTTCTAGTGGCGGCCAGATATGACCGGGAGGCCTATATGAAATGGGCTGAGACACAGGCTTCCTAGGTGACCTTGCCTTTCGAGTGAACGGTGATCGAAAAGTGTGCGGTGTCATCGGGTGAGGAACCTGTCCCTTCTGCGGGCGAACACGGCTTTCGCGCTACCGCTCCCGTACCTCCGTGACCAATGACTCCTACACCTGCGCCAGATACTCCCTCGACCGGGCCTTGCTGACCCGCCCCCGGGCGCTCACCTCGTAGCCCTGCTCCTGAGCCCATCGACGGACGGCCTTGGGATCGACGTTCTCCGCGCTCGTCGCGGCTTCCGAACGCTGCACCGTAGGCGGCGCAGCGGGTCGACGCCCGGTCCGCCGGCTCCTGCCTCCGCCAACCTCGCGGGCGTGCTGCGAGTAGCCTTACAGCAGCGTGCGTAGCTCGTCGGTATGTCCCCCGCTGAGGTCGGAACGCACTGCGGTGCTGCGGCCCATCCTGTTCCAGGAGGTCGGCCTAGATGTCGGGCTCGCGCCTTCGCACTCGGACGGCGCGCCCCCTGTGCCGCCCGTCCCCCCTACCGCGACTGCCAACGCGCTGCCGGGTGAAGCGGTCGAGGCGTTGGCCCTCCTGCTGCCCGAGCGGGTGCCGCCGGAGAACGCTCACTATCTGGCGCGTGCGGCGCTGCAGGCCGCGCTGCCGCACCTGAAGCCACCTGCGCTGCGGGGGCTGCTGGAGGCCCTGCGGACGGTGCACCGGCCGGCCGAGCCGTTCCCTGGCGGAGCTCCGATCTGCGCCGAGGACGGGCGGCCGTGGCCTTGCGCCACAGCCTTGCTGGCGCTGCCGCTGCTTGACAATTGAGGACACGGTCAGCCGTGGCCGCATGGGCGAGCCGCCCAGAATCGCAAGGCTGGGGGCGGCCTCGCTCGGCCCCCTTGACTAGGCTAGCACTTTCGGGACGCGACATGGAGAAGAGGGCCGGAGGAATCATGGCACGACCACCGGCCTGGCGCCACACACTCGACGAGGCTCGGCGACAAGCGCTTGTCGCGATCGATTTCTACAACAGACCGGGGGACCGCCGCAGCTTCAGCGACTTCATCGTGCATATGCATCTCGCGTGGCAGAATCTCCTACACGCCGACCGAATGCGCCGGAAGGCGGAGATCTTCTATCGCGAGACTGGTGGACGTCGCCTATTCAAGCGGAATCCCGACGGATCCAAGAAGACGTGGGACTTGATGCAATGCTTGAAGCATGAGTTCAAGGACAATGATCCGGTCCGTGCCAACATAGAATTCTTCGTCGGTCTCCGGAATCACGTGGAGCACCGTTTCCAGGACTCGGTGTTGGTAGTTACGGCTGCCGAAGCACACGCCTGCATCATTAACTTCGAGGCGGAGTTGCTTCGCCGGTTCGGCGCAGATGAGAGCCTGGGAAACGAGCTTAAATTCCCTGTCTTCGTTCAGTCGCTCAGCCCGGTGCGGTACCAGGAGCAGCTCGACCTTCGCCGGGGGTTGCCCGCAGCGGTTTCGTCGTTTATTACCGATTTCCGGACCAGTGTCCCCGATGATGTGCGGAGTGACGAGCGATTCGCCTACCGGCTTCTCCTACTTCCCATGAAGGGTCCGAAGACCGAAGCGGATATGGCACTGAACTTCGTGCGTCAAGACGACCTCAGTGAGAAGGAGCTCCAAGAGCTGCTGGGACAACAAGGCAGCGTCATCATTGCCGAGAAGTTCCGGGAAGCCGTGCATGGCAATGAAGTGCTGCCGAAGGCCGTCGCGGCGGCAGTTGAAGCTCAAATCCCGTTCAAGTTCGGCGTCAACGACTTCACCCGGCTTCGAAAGAAGTGGCAAATCGGACCGGTCAAGGCCGGATCCAAGGATCAGCTGCCCAAGTCCGACGGTTATTGCGTGTACTCACCCGCGTTCTCGCAATTCGTTTACCGGCCGGAGCTCGTTGATCGAATAGTGGCAGCGGTCAGCACAAAGGAGCAATACCGAGACGAGGTTGGAAGAGAAGCGCAGCTAAAAAGTGCGAATGGATGATCCCCCTCAACTAAGTCCAAAGTAGGAGGACCATAACCGGGCCTGAACAGAGATACTCCCCGGTTGCTGTACCCGCCCGGCCGAACATGCGACCCAGCCCTGTATTGCAACGCCTGGGCACGCGGTTCAATGTCAACTTTCAAACAAAGCGTGGAACAGTGTTCGTTCGCACGCCCGAACTCGGCAGAGGGGGCAACGTGGATTGGGGAACTGTCCCAGCCTGGGTAGGAAGTGTGCTTACGGGCGCATCTCTGCTGCTTGGGTTCTACATTCTCTTGCGAGACCGGAGAAACGCCGAGCAAGAGCAGGCAAGGCAGGTAGCATACTGGTGGGAAGACGTTTGGGATGAGTCCATGCCTGAGGATGTCACCCTTATCGTGCTGCGCCTACAAAATATGTCAAACGCGCCAATCATCAATCCCGAGGTAGAGGGGCGGCCCCGCACGTTACGTGAACTGAGACGACAGTTCAAGCCTTTCCTGCTGAAAGAGGCTGGCGTCACAATCGAAAAGCTTCACATGGTCCTAAGTGACGCGGAGACAAATGACTTGGGAGATCGTGTCACGGAGATCGTAAAGCCCGGCGAGGAGCGGGAGATTCGAATCGAGTTGCCCTTCCCGCCTATGTTCTACTCATTGAGCCTCTTGTTCTACGATGGCGCTGGGCGATACTGGCAGAGCGATCTAAAGTCAAGGGAGCTGAGACTGAGAAAGTACCGCCCCCTTGCGGTGGTCCGCGAGTCGCGGTTTCAACGAGTCAGGAGGCGTATCACCAAACGCTGGTAATCGTGCGCGGGGGCTACCGTCGTGCAGGTTGCTGGCGTGGTCGCTCCTGAAGCGGCTCGGTCACGCCGTGCCGGCTCATGATGTGGGCGAACGTCGTCTCGCGGTGTGCCTGGCCCCCAACACGACGTCCACGGCGCGGTCCAGCCTGAGCCCAACGCCAAACTCATCGCCCGGGCGACCGTCCTTCTGGCCGGGGGCAGATGGCTGAGGGGAGATCAAGCTCCCGCCGGCCGATCCTTCAGCCGAGCCCGGTGCCGACGCAGCAGCCGCTTGACGCTGCTCAAGCTGATCCCGTACTCCTCAGCCAGTTCCATGCCAAGCTTGCCAGCGTGGTAGTCGGCGATCAGCCGAGCGACCTGCCCAGGCGTCAGTCGGTCGGCGACCCGCACGGCGGAACGTGCCGGGGAGTGGTGGTGAACCTTCCTACACACCCGTGGGTCACCCGATCGGAGTCGAGCCGACGCAGCGAGTAATTCGCTTGTAGCGTGAACTTGGGTTGGAGAAGAGCTCCAACAGGACCACCGAACGACGAGGACGTGCAGACTGCACGTCCTCGTTTTTTCTCCGTGGTTTCGGCCGACGTGGCTGCCTTGTCACGGCTGCTCACCTCGTGGCGCCCACCAGGTCCGCGGACAGGTCCCACATCCGCCGCGCGTCGTCGTCGTTGCGCAGCGTGCGGTAGAGCCTCTGCTCCGCCGGCGGCCCGCTGAGGTGCCCGAGGCCCTTGGGCCCGTAGAAGCCGCCGGACCGGGCACTCGACGAGGTCGCGGCGTGGAGGGCGGGCAGGTGCGCGGACTCGACGGTGCCGACGAGGAAGCCCCGCGCGGACAGCGCGCGGATGAGCCGTACGTCCCGCGTGTCCTCGGCGCGCCCGACCTCCGGGCGCGCCGCCAGCAGGCTCGTGGGCGCGACCCCCGGGTGGCACAGGTTGCTGGTGATGCCCCAGCCCGCGTCCTCGCTGCGCCGTGCGAGCTCGAGGCCGAAGAGCCCGAGCGCGATCTTCGACTGGCTGTAGGCCCGCATCCCGTGGTAGCCGCGCTCCCAGTTGAGGTCGTCCCACCTGATGCCGTGGCGGCTCGCGGCGATGCTGAGCTGCGAGGTGACGCGGGCACGGCCAGCTCGCAGCAGTGGCAGCAGATGGGTCACGAGCGCGACGTGGCCGAGGTTGGTGCCGAACTGGAGCTCGAACCCGTCGGCGGTCGTCTGCCGCTCGGGCGGCGTCATGACGCCCGCGTTGTTGACGAGGACGGAGATCGGGCGGTCCTCCGCGAGCAGCGTCCTCCCCAGGGCGGCGACGGAGTCGAGGGACGACAGGTCGAGGGCGCGCAGGGAGACGTCCGCGCCGGGGGTGCGCCGGCGGATCGCGGCGATCGCCGCCTCGCCCTTCGTCACGTTGCGCACGGGCAGGACGACCTCCGCCCCCGCCGCAGCCAGCTTGCCGGCGAGGGCGAGGCCCAGTCCGTCGCTGCCGCCGGTGAGCACGGCTCGCCGGCCGGACAGGTCGGGGACGGGGGCGGTCGGGGTGTGGGGCATGCGCTCCTCCTGCGGTCGTGGTGTGGCACCACGGTGGCCTGGCCCGCGCCCGCCAGGCAGGGCCTGGTGATCCGCTGATGGCCGCGCCGTGGCGCGCGAGCCGCGCGACGGGTGGCGGGGCCTGCGTAGAGGGGGATCGGCGGGCCGTGGCTGCGCCGGGCCACGGGCGGTAGACAGAGGCCACCCGTGACGAGGCAGGAGAGGCACCGTGATCGATCGACCCGGCTTGGCGGCGTTCCTCCGGCGACGGCGGGAGGCGTTGCAGCCCGAGGACGTCGGGCTGCCGCGCGGACAGCGCCGACGGACGAACGGCCTGCGCCGCGAGGAGGTCGCGATGCTGTGCCACATGTCGATCGACTACTACGCGCGGCTGGAGCGGGAGCGCGGGCCCCACCCGTCCGAGCAGATGGTGGCGTCGATCGCGCAGGGGCTGCATCTGTCGCTCGACGAGCGCGACCACCTGTTCCGACTGGCGGGGCACAACCCGCCCGCGCGCGGCGCCCTGAGCGACTACGTCGGGCCCGGCCTGCTGCGCATCCTCGACCGCCTGCAGGACACTCCCGCCGAGATCGTGACCGAGCTCGGGGAGACCCTGCGGCAGACCCCGCTGGGGGTCGCGCTGACCGGCGACACCACGCGCCACACCGGGCCCGCGCGCAGCCTGGGCTACCGGTGGTTCACCGACCCGGCCACCCGGCAGCTCTACGCACCCGAGTGCCACGCGTTCTACTCGCGCGTGTTCGCCGCCGGCCTGCGTGAGATCGCCACGCTGCGCGGCGCGGGGTCACGTGCGGCCCACTACGTCGACCTCCTGCTCGCGCAGAGCGAGGAGTTCCGGGAGGTGTGGGGCGCGCACGAGGTCGGCGTGCGCCCGGACGGGGTCAAGCGGTACGTCCACCCCGAGGTCGGCGCGCTGGACCTGGAGTGCCAAACGCTGCTCGACCCGGACCAGTCGCACTACCTGCTCGTCTACACCGCGGTCCCGGGCACCGAGAGCTACGACAAGCTGCAACTGCTCTCGGTCATCGGAGCGCAGGCGATGTCCTAAACGCGGGCAGGCCGTCGTCGGGGCAAGACCCAACGTGAAGATCAGGGGACTGAGCTGCATCCAGTTGCGAGGGCCGAGCGCCCTTGTCGAGCGCGGGGCTCGACGTTGCGTCGGACGGGAGCCCTGAGCGGCCGGCCCCGGTGGCTGCCCTGACGGCCACCGGCGCCGACCGCCGAGGGACGCCTACTGCTGCGCGATGGCCTCCAGCCCGACCGGTGCGATGGTCGTGACGGCGCGAGGGCCCACGGCCGCCCGTGCGACACGAGCGACGCCGGTCCGCGGGTCCGGCGGCCGCTGCAGGTGGAAGCCCGTCACCGCTTGGTACGCCGACACGGCCGACAGCAGCCGCTCCTCGCCGTACGGCCGGGCGCCGAGGATGCCGCCGGTCGGCACCTGCAGCCCCGTGGTCGTCTCCGTGACCAGGCCGATCGGGAAGGTCAGCAGCGGCATGCCGGTGCCGTCGAACGCGTCGCTCGGCGCTCCCAGGACCAGGTCGCACTTGTCGAAGACCTGGTCGAGGAAGCGCTGCAGCAGCAGGAGCCGCCCCTGCTGCACCTTGAGGTAGCTGTCGGCGCTCTGCAGCATCCCGTTGAGGAAGCGCGGGAGCCGGTCCGCGAACAGCCGCACGTCCCGGCGCAGGTGCTCGACGAACGGCGCCGTCGGGTCGCCGGTCGAGCCGTTCAGCACCCCGGACAGCACCGACCAGTCGTCGGGCAGCGCGAGCTCGCCGACCATGCGGCCGCCGACGTCCTCGAGCACCCGCGCCATCGCCCCGCGACGGGCGCGGACATCGGCCGCGCCGGAGGTGAGGTAGCCCGGCCAGACCCCGATGCGCGAGGCGAAGCGCATCCGCGGACGCTTGCTGCCTTGCGGCGTCGCCGCGCGGATGTAGTCCGGCGGCTCGGGCAGCCCCTGGCTGCGCGGGTCGTTCGGGTCCGGGCCGGCGAGCGCCTGCAGCATGATCGCGGCGTCCATGGCGTCGCGCGCCAGTGGCCCGGGGTGGTCGCGGACGAAGGTCAGCGGGACCACGCCGTGCAGCGAGACCCGGCCGAAGGTCGGCTTCAGGGCGGTCAGCCCCTGGGCCTGGCCGGGACCGGTGATCGAGCCGCCGGTCTGGGTCCCGATGCCGCTCGTCGCCAGCCGGGCGGCCACCGCCGTCGCGGTCCCGGACGAGGAGCCGCTGGGGCTGTACCTCACGTCGTCGGGCGTCCACGCGTTGCGGGTGGTGGGGATCAGGGTCCCGGGGACGGTGGCCCGGCCGCCGGCCAGGTTGCCCATCTGGGCCTTGCCCAGCACAACGCCGCCCTGCTGCTTCATGCGGGCCACCGCGGTCGCGTCGTACTCGGGCACGAACCCCTCGAAGACGAGGGACCCGGCCTCGGTGAGGAGCCCCTTGGTGTAGTAGTTGTCCTTCGGCGCCAGGCCCACACCGGTCAGCAGGTTGCGGCTGTCGATGCGGACGGCCGCTGCGGCGGCGAGCACGTCGGCGCGCGAGGGCCGGGCCGCGTACGCCTGGTAGACGCCGTCGAACTCCTCGATCCGGTCGAGGTACGCCGCGGCGAGGGCGACGGGCCGGAGCCGGCCCTGCAGGATCAGCGTCACCGCCTCGGCGATGGTCAGCTCGGTGGGGTCGGCGAGCGCCTCGGGGCGTACCCGGTCGACGATCGGGGGCCGCGGAGCCGCGGCCGCGGCGGCGCTGGTCACGGCGGGGCCGACGAGCGCGACGCCGCCCGTCGCGGCGGCCGAGAGCCAGGCGAACCGGTTGAGGACCTGACGGCGGGAGATGGTGGCGTCCTGCGGCTGCTCGTCGACGGGCGCAGCCTCGGAAGCGATCACGGGGTAGGTGTCGGTCATCGCTAGTCCTCCCGCGTCCAGGCGCTGAGCGCGGAGGGGTAGAGCGCGGGCGGGTGGAACTGGGAGTCGATCTCTGCGTTCGCGATGGCGACCTCGGTGCGCAGGATCCCGCGGGCGTTGCTGAGCAGGCGCTGCTGGTCCATGACCGCGGCAGGGTCGCTCGCGGGAAGCACGGAGATGTCGATGCCCAGCAGGGCGTAGCGGGTCCGGATGTACGTGTCGAGCTCGGCGTCGGTCGGCGGCGGGGGTGTCACGGGCTCAGGCATGCGTCCTCGCTGAGGCTGGAGCGGTCGGGGCGCTCGGACCACATCAGACGCATGTTGCGGGCAGCGTGCTCCCGGCGTTAACGGGCGGGGACGGCGAAGGAGCGGCAGTGTCGCATCGCGCGGCTGTGCCCGGGTGTTCTCGTCGGCAGTGCCCCCGGGCCCACGCGCGGGCGGTGCTTCCCGCATGGCCGGACGGGAGCGGGCCGACATCGTCGAAGGGGCGATGCGGACGCCACGCGAGGCGGAAGCTCGCTTCGTACGACGCATTGTCCGCGGAAGCACGACGGCCGCCGTCCCCCACGGGGGACGGCGGCCGTGCCTGGTGACGGGCGTCAGGCCTTCGGCGCGAGCACCAGCGCGCCGACCAGGGGCAGCAGCGCCTGCTTCGCTGCGGCGCTCACCTTCGTCGGCTTCGCGGACGCGACAGCGGTGCGCAGCTCGCCGTACGCCCCGCCCGCGGCGAGCACGCGCAGCTGCCGGGCGGTGCTGGCCTTGACCGCGCCGGCGTCGGCCTGCGCGGCGAGCTGGACGGTGAACGCCCGCACGCCCGTCGGCGCGCCGAGCCAGCTGCCGAGCAGCGCCAGCAGCGAGGACTTCGCGTCCGCGCTGACCTTCGCCGTACGGGCAGCGGTGACGTAGGCGTCCAGCCGGGTCAGGGCGGTCAGCGTCCCGGCGTAGTCGGCGGCGTCGGCCGAGACGGCCGCGGCCTCGACGAGGTCGGCGATGTTGCGCGCCGCGCTCGGCTGCACGTCGCCCGAGGCAGCAAGCTCGTCGGCGACCGAGGAGACGTACGCAATGCCCGCCGCCAGCGACGGCGCGAACACCGCGCGCACGAGGAGCGCGTCGTGATCGGTGTAGACCATCGGGATCACCGACGCGGCCGGCAGCAGCAGCCGGGCGGCCGTCCCGTACGCATGCTGGATCCCGACCTGCTGGGTCGCGGCGGAGTCGCGCTCGGTCCAGTAGCCGGGGGAGGCGCACGACCCCTGGCGGTTCACGTCGCCGGACAGGATCGTGGGCGCGAGGCCGAGGGGGCTCGCGGGGGCGCCGGCCGCGAGCACGGCGCTCAGCTCCGCGCACTGCGCGGCGTTGTTGGCCGCGTTGGCGGCGTTCCCGCCCACGGCCAGGTGCGTGGCGCAGACGCGGACGCCGTCCTCGGTCGTCACACAGATGTAGCGGCGCTCCTCGGCGCCGAGCTGTGCGGTGAAGGCGCGGTCCTCGACGGCGGTGATGGCGCGCTTGGTGAGGACGCCGTTGCCGAACACGCCGCGCTCACCGGGGTTGCGGCAGGGCAGCTCGGCGCGGTTGTAGATCACGGTCGAGAAGCGGAAGTCCATGCCGGTCTCGCGCGCGATGCGCTCGACGTCACCGCTGCACGCCTCGTTGAGGGTCACGACGTCGGGCTGCGTCGCGGCGACCTTCGCGATCGCCTCGTCGACGACCTTCGGGTACTGCGTGCGGCCGAAGCAGCCGGCGAGGCCCGACAGGCAGAGGTTCATCTGCAGCAGGGAGTACGGGGTGACGGTGGGGGTCGCGGCGTCCGCGCGGGACGTGCCGGCCGCGGAGGCCGCGGACTGGGGCGCGGCGAGCACGAGGGCCAGCAGCAGCCCCACCAGGGCAAGGAGACGGGTTCGCATGCGGCGCAAGCTAGGGGCGGAGCCTGACGCGCAGTCGAACGCCGCATGAACGCTCCGTCGACACCGGCTGTGCGCCGCGGGACGCGGTGGGGGCGGCGTACGAGCAGCACGCCGTCCCCACCGCGCAACAGCGTCAGCGCCGGGTGCGCGCCCCGCCCCCGGTCGGCAGCAGCACGTAGGCCACGACGTCTGCGGCGCCGGGTGAGCGGAGGGTGTTGTAGCCGGGCCGCCCCGGGACGTACGCCGCCGGCCCGCGCGCGATGCCGTCCAGCACCGCCGCCTGGACCGAGTCGACGTAGGCCGGGCTGGTGAGCCACTGGTAGTTGTGTGCGGTGTAGACGACGCCGTAGCGCCCGTCGGTGCGCGCGCGCCACGCGGCCAGGGCGTCGGCGAAGCTCTGCAGCGAGGAGTTGAGGACCAGCCCGCCGGGGCCCTGCTCGCCCAGGGCGTCGCCGGAGAACAGCACCCGTGAGACCGGGTCGAGCAGCGTGATGCCGGTGGGCGAGTGCCCGGGCAGCGCGTGCACCTCCAGCGCGACCGAACGCCCGGCGGAGTCGGTGCCGAGCGGGATCGAGTCGCCCTGCCCGACGTAGGAATAGGACTTCAGCCCTGCCGTGGAGATCGACGCACCCCGGGGGAGGTGGACATGGTTGTGCCGGAACTGCGCGAGGCCGCCGATCTGCCCGGGGTCGTCGCTCGTCACGACCAGCTCGAGGTCGAGACCACGCGACCAGCGGCGGGCGAAGTGCATGATGCCCGGGGTGCCGCGGCCCGAGCCGATGAGCAGCGCCCGCTCGGAGCCGCGGACGAGGTACATCGACTCGTTCGCCGAGTCTCGGATGAGGAGCAGGCCGGTCTTGATGTTGTCGATCGCGGCGTACGGGCCGGACGGTGTCGCCGGGACGCCGTAGGTTCCGGGGATCGCCATGACGTGGTAGTCGTCGTCGGGCGCCTGCCCTCCGGCCGGCCCGCCCGGGTAGAGGTTGGCGAACGTGAACGTCATGCGCGCCGAGGCGTACCCGATCCAGCCGACCTCCCGGCCGACCGTCCGGTAGGGCTCCGCGGCGATCGAGCCGTCGAGCAGCCCGCTCGCCGCCTCGAACATGTCGCTGACGTACTCCGCGTCCAGCGGCCGCCCGTTGACCGGCGGAAGGTTCCGCGGCGCCTGGGCGACCTGGTAGAAGTGCGCCGGCAGCAGTGCGATCCCGGGGAAGCGCCGCAGGAAGTTGCGCAGCCCGCGCACCATCCTGCGGAAGGGCTCGGTCGTCCCCGACGCGAAGTGCATCCAGACGTACGCCGAGCCGAGCGCGTCACCGGTCGCCAGCATCAGGTTGTCCGGGTCGAGATACCCGGTCGAGCCGGGGGTGTGCCCGTGCAGGTCGACGGCGAGGATCGTGCGGCCGCCGAGGTCGAACGTGCCGACCGCGCGCCCGTTCCCGCGCGGCGAGACGCCGCCGCCCTCCTTGGTCGGCACGTAGTACGCCGGGGCGTTGGCCGGCCAGTCGCCCTCGGGGAAGTAGACCGTGCGGTCGCTCATCAAGTAGTTCTTGCCGGTGTGGTCGCCGTGGTTGTGCGTGATGGCCACGTCGAAGTCGACCGGGTCCGCGCGTGGGGTGCCGTCGTCGTCGTGGCTCAGCAGGTGACGCACGACGGTCTTGAGGTCGTTGACTCCGACGACGTCCGGGGTGTTCTGCGCGGTGTCCACCAGCAGGGCCTTCGACGAGCCCTCGAACAGCCACATCGTCGACCCCTGCGTGAAGGTCGGTGACACGAGCATGTTCTCGATGCGCCAGGTGCGGTGGCCGAGCGTGCTGACCGAGACGAGGTACGCCGTGTAGGACCCCCAGGGGTTCGGGCCCTCGAACCCGCTGCCCGCCGGGGTCCCGCTGGCGGTGACGGCGACCCGGGGGAAGCCCGGCACCACGTCGTCGTAGCGGACGGGGCCGGTCCGGGTGATGCGCCGGGGCCGGACGGACGCGGCGTCGGCGGCCCGCGCGCCCAGCGGGGCGGCGGCGAGCGCGGCCGCGACGGCGAGCACCGCACGCCGGCTCAGCTGACCCGACGGGTGGCCCGAGCCGCAGCATGCGCCGCCGGGGCTCGAGTGGTGGGAGGCCGTCGAGCCGGCCGGCCCGGGAACGTCAACCGCCATTGGTTGCTCCTCGTGGTCCGCGGTGGTGCGGGCCCTCCCGTCGCGGCAGGGCAGGGCCCGAAGCGCGGCAGCGCCGCCGGCTCCGTGCCGCCTCGTTGCGACCAGAAGGAAGCCCCGACACGCAGGAGTAGAGCAGTGGGCGGCGAAAGGGTCAAGAGCGGTGTGGTTCGGCTGGATCTGGCCAAAATCAGGCGCTGAGGGCGAGGGATGCGCCGAGCGCCGCCATGACGGCCGCGATCGCGCCGTCGAGTGTGCGCCAGGCGACCGGCTTGGCGAACACCGGGCGCAGTGCCCGGGCGCCGAGCCCCAGCGCGACGAACCAGGCGGTGCTGGCCACGATCGCGCCGGCTGCGAACGCCCACTGCCGGCCGGGGTGGGTGTTCGCGATCGTGCCCAGCAGGAGCACGGTGTCGAGGTAGACGTGCGGGTTGAGCCAGGTGAGGGCCAGGCACGTCGTCACGGTCGCGAGCAGCGGCGTGCTCGCCCCTTGCTCGTGCGCCCGCAGGCTCCCCGGGCGCAGTGCGCGCCGGGCGGCGAGCACCGCGTACCCGAGGAGGAAGGCCGCGCCCGCGAGGCGCACGGCGTCCATCAACTGCGGGGCGCGGGACAGCGCCGCTCCCGCGCCGCCGACGCCGAGCCCGATGAGGACCGCGTCGGACAGCACGCAGAGCGCGATGACGACCGTGATGTGGCTGCCCTGCAGGCCCTGCCGGAGGACGAAGGCGTTCTGCGCGCCGATCGCGACGATCAGCGACAGGCCGAGGCCGAGCCCGGAGGCGGCGGCGAGCAGTTCGGGGGAGAGGGCCACCTGGACGACGCTACGGTCGGGGCACAGATGAAGTCGAACGAGGAATTCTGCAGCTCGATTAGAGTTGCTTACGTGGAGCCCGACCTCGGCCAGCTGCGGGCGCTGAGCGCGGTCGCCGCGGAAGGGTCCTTCGAGGGCGCCGCCCGTGCGCTGCACGTCACGCCGTCGGCGATCAGCCAGCGGCTCAAGGCGCTCGAGCGGGCCGCGGGGAGCGTCCTTCTGGTGCGCAGCCGCCCGGTCCAGGTCACTCCCGCCGGGCAGGCCTTGCTCCGGCTGGCGCGCCAGGTCGACCTGCTCGTGTCCGACGCCGCCGCGGAGCTCGCCGGCATCCCGGCCCGCGGCACGGTCCCCGTCGCGGTCAACGCGGACTCGCTGGCGACGTGGGTGCTGCCGGCGCTCGCACCGCTCGCGGACGAGGGGATCACCTTCGACGTGTTCCGCGAGGACCAGGCCCACACGAGCCGGCTGCTGCGGGACGGGACGGTGGTGGCCGCGGTCACGAGCGAGGCCGAAGCCGTCCCCGGCTGCACGGTGCGAAGGCTGGGGAGCATGAGGTACCGGCCGATGGCTGCACCGAGGTTTGCTGAACGTTGGTTCCCTGAAGGAGTGACCGCCACAGCGCTGGGGTCTGCTCCGGTCGTGGTCTTCGACCGGCGGGACGACCTGCAGCACGCCTATCTGCGACGGCGGACGCGGGGGCGTGCCCGTCCGCCCATGCACTACGTCCCCGCCTCCGCCGACTTCGTGCATGCCGTGCGCCTCGGCCTGGGGTGGGGGATGGTCCCCGAGCTGCAGGCCGCCGGGCTCGCGGAGCCGCTGGTGGACCTCGACCCGCGCGGCGCCGTGGACGTGACGCTGCACTGGCAGCAGTGGCGGCTCGCCTCGCCGGCCCTGGACCGGCTCGCAGCCGCAGTGACGGAGGCGGCCGCGGCCAGCCTCGCCCGGCCTCCCGCGCGGCGCAGGTGACCACCGCCCGCCCGGCGGTCGTGAGCGCCTCGCACGACGACGATCACGGGCTTCGGCGCGGCGACACCGGCGTGTCGCGTGCCAAAGCCCGTGATCATCACGTTGCGGGGGTTCGGGCGCGCGGTCGACGACGGTCGCATCGCGTCGCGCGCCGGGTGTCAGCCCTTGTAGCCGTAGTACTTGACCTTCACCGCGGCCAGGACCTTGAACTTCACCGGGGCGTTGGCGGGGGTGGAGAACTCGACGACCTTGTTGCTGAACTCCGGCTCCCCGGCGTAGGCGTTCGAGTAGTACTTCGCCGTCGCCCAGTCCGCGTCGGAGTTCGAGCCCTGGCCCCAGCTGGGCAGCGTGCCGGAGGTGTCGAGGCACACGACCCAGCAGTCGTCGTCGTCGTCGGTCAGCTCGACCATGGCCGGCACGGAGCCGCCCATCTCGGTCCGGGTCCAGTTGGGGTTGATGCTCTCGCCGGACGAGATCGAGATGTCGTCGTGGAAGTTGACCGCGACCTGCTCGCCGACCCGCAGGTCGACGGCGAACTCGCCGGCGCCGCTGGAGTCGCTGTCGTCGATCACGGTGATCTTGTTGATGTTGATCGTGACCTCACGGTCGGCGGTGTGGACGAAGCCGAGCTCCTTGCGCACGTTGCCCGCGGCGTCCGTGGCGAAGACGCGGAAGAAGTAGTTCGTGCCGGGGGTCAAGCCGCTGATCGGCAGGTAGTGGTTGGTCTTCTTGCCGGCCCCCGCGCCGCTCGTGTAGGCGATCGGCTGGGCGTCGAGGTCCCAGAGGTTCTTGGAGATCTTGACCGTGACCGTCGTGGGGACCGTGGTCTGCGCGGAGGTGGCGATCTCGACGCCGCGGATCGAGTGGGGGTTGATGTCGTTGAGAATGCAGTCGGCGGCGCAGTTGACGTCGGCGGAGGCCGGCGCAGCGGTCGTCGTCAGGGTGGCGGCGCCGGCGGCGCCGAGGGCCAGGGTCGCGAAGGCGGTGCGGGCGAGGCGGTTGCGGAGGGAGCGCATCGGAGTGCCTTTCGGGTCGGGGGTTCTCGTTCGTTCGGGCGGGCTGTCCGCCCTTCCGGGGGTTAACGAGAGCCCCGCGCCGCGGTCGATACGGCCGGGAGCGCGGGTGAGTAGGCGAGGAGGCGGGCTTGAGTAGCCCCGGGCCTGGCCTGGGTAGGCCGCGCGCCCCTGAGTAGTGAGTCAGCCGTCGAGGAGCAGGCTGGCCGTGGTCAGGACGGCGAGCACGGCGACGCCGATGCCCACGACGAGCGCCTCGGCGCGCCCCGAGCTCAGCGACTCGGGTCGCTCGCGCAGCAGTCGCCCGCTCCGCCGCCGCCCCACGACCGCCGCGACGAGCGAGAGGAGCAGCGCGTACGCCGGCAGCACGGTGTGCAGCGGCTGGTCGAGGGAGGGCGGGTGGCGCAGCAGCAGGATGGCGCCGTTGCCCTGCAGGGCCAGCGACGTCCGCGCCCAGGCGAGCGCGGTCCGCTCGAGCTGCGCGCCCGTCGGTGCGTCGCGCGGCGGCATCAGGCGTCGGTGAGCAGCAGCATGGCGCTGACCGCCAGGCCGACCGCGGCGAGCGCGGCGGCGAAGACCCACGCGAGCCGGAAGACCGGCAGCGGCTGGCCGCGCCGCATCGCTCGCTGGACGGCGTGCCAGCGCAGCACGCCTCCGACCGAGGCCACCACGCTGAGCAGCCCGAGGGCGACGCCGGCGGCGGTGCGCAGCCAGCCGGCGTCGGGCTGCGGGAGGAACTCCACGGCGCCGACGCCCGCCGCCAGCAGGGCCAACGCGGTGCGCATCCACGCCAGCAGGGTGCGCTCGTTGGCCAGGGTGAAGCGGTAGTCCGGCTCCTGCTCGTCCATCGCGCCCCAGCTTGCCGCCCCGGCGCGGCGCTGTTCCGAGCGGGGTGCGACCGGCGAACCGGGGAGTGCCGGCGGGCATCGTGCGGTGTCGGTTTGCGAGGGGTACGCCCGACAGAGCCCGGTTGCCAGTGGTTGCCCCAGGCAGGGCTTCTCGCGCCGGACACAGAAGCGGGGCCCGGAGCGGCAGAACGATACGAAGCCGAAACAGTAGGCAATCGACCGGCAATGTCGCCCGACGAAGCTGCGCGCAACCTCAATCCGATCCCGGAGGTTCGTGTGTCGTCCCCCTCTCTGTTCGCCAACCCCTGGGCGCGTCGCGCCCGTGCCACCGCTGTTCCGCTCGTCTCCGCCGGTCTCGCCGCTGTCCTCGTCGGCACCCTGAACGGCGGCGCCACGCCCGTCGTGCAGGAGTCCTTCTCCAGCGTCTCGGGCGTCAGCTCGGCGGTCCAGGTCGAGAGCGTCGCCTACAACACGGCGGTCGCCGCCGCCGCTGCGGCCAAGCCGAAGGTCGCGGTCATCGGCACCGGCGGCACGATCGCCGGCGTCGCGCAGTCGCGCAGCAGCTTCACGAACTACTCCGCGGGCCGCATCCCGATCGCCAGCATGGTCCAGCAGCTGCAGCCGGAGATCGGCAACGTCGCGGACGTCTCGACCGTGCAGTTCGGCAACGCCGGCTCCGGCGGCTACACGATCGCGCAGTTCCACGCGCTCACGCTCGCGGTCGAGAACGCGCTCAAGACGGCCGACGGCGTCGTGGTCACGACCGGCACAGACACGATGGAGGAGTTCGCCTACTGGCTCGACCTCACGGTGCAGAGCCGCAAGCCGGTCGTCCTCACCGGCGCGATGCGCCCGTGGGCGGCGGGCACCATCGACGGCCCGCAGGTCATCGGTGCCGACGGCCCGGCGAACCTCTACAACGCCATCACTCTCGCCGCGAGCCAGACGACGTACTGCTTCGGCACCGTCCTGATGCTGAACGACGAGTTCCACGCCGCGCGTGACGTCACCAAGGGCAACACCACGCGCATGGACACCTTCGAGACGCGCCGCATGGGCAGCCTCGGCTGGATCGACGGGGACTACATCAAGGTGGGCCGCGCCCCCGCGCGTGTGGCCAAGTGCGACACGCCTTCGGAGTGGCTGACGCCGTTCAACCTTTCCACGAAGCCGGCTTCGGCCCTGCCGCGCGTCGAGATCGTCTACAACTACCAGCAGGCGGGCGGCGAGGCGATCACGGCTTTCGCGAACGCCGGGGTCAAGGGCATCGTCACGGCGGGCACCGGCGCCGGTGGGATCTCCTCCGCGCAGAGCGCCGCGCGCTCGGCGGCGGCCAACGCGGGGGTCGTCTTCATCAGCACCTCGCGCGTCGGCTCCGGCTCGGTGACCGGCGGCAGCGGCAACATCATCGCCGGCGACGACCTGCTCGCCCAGAAGGCGCGGCTCTTCCTGCTGCTCGGCCTCACGTTCGCGCCGGGTGACGCGGCCAAGATCCGCGGCTGGATGGACACCATCGGCCAGGCCGAGTGGAAGGTCACGCCGCCGTCGGCGATCGAGACGGGCTTCGCCGACCTGGCGACCCGGATCGCCGAGCTGTCGACCGCCGGCACGATCAACGGCTCGACGACCGAGCTGCTGACGGACCGGCTCGCTCGCGCCAAGTCGGCGTACGAGTCGGCGGACTTCGCGGGTGCCGGGACGTACCTGCAGAACTTCATCGACCGGGCCAAGCAGCGCGTGGACGACGAGGCCGCCCGCACGGCCCTCGTCGACCTCGCGACGTCGCTGAAGAACGAGATCTCGGCGGCCTCACCGGCGGCCAAGACCGTCACCGGCTGACCGTTCCCGCACAGGCGCAGGCCCCGTCCCCTCGGACCGAGGGGGCGGGGCCTGCGCCGTCGTGCAGTCATCGAGCGGGGCGCAGGGCTCCGTCGAGTGAGCGGACGGCCATCGCGAGCGCGTCGTGCCGGGAGCCGCCGCTGACGGTCGCGTAGCTGTCTGCGGCGTAGAGCAGACACCACAGGAGGTTCTCGACCCACAGCGCACTCAGCTCAGGGGAGATGCTGCCGTCCACGTGCCCGCGGCGCACGACCTCGACGAGCTCCCCGGACGGCTCCGTGCCTTCCTGCCACTCCGGGCGGTCCAGGAAGATCCCGGTGAACACCAGCGTCAGCACGTCGCGCAGGTCGAGCAGCTCCCTCAGGGCGCGAAGCAGCGTGTCCCGGCCGTTGCCCTCCGTCAGGCCGGCCCGCCCGAACGCCGACCCGACCGCCGCGAGGGCTTCGGCGGAGACGGCGTCGAGCAGCTCCTGCCGGCTCGCGAAGTAGCGGTGCAGCGTCGTCCGGCCGACCTGCGCCGCGGTCGCGACCTCCGAGAGCGACGCGTTGGGCCGGCGCCCGAGGACGCGGATCGCCGCGTCCAGGATCGCCTGCCGGGTGCGGCTGCGAGCGCCGGAGGCGGGCGGGGACGACGTCACGGCCGCATCGTACGAGGCTGTTCCACGCCGGAACCATGCTTGCTCAGAATGGAACACAAGTGTTCCACTGGGGCGGTGCCCCTCCTCCCGCGCTTCCCCCGGCTCCTCGTGCTCCGCGACGTCGTACGCCCGCACCGCCGCGCGCTCGCGATCGGCCTCGGCCTCGGCCTGCTCTCGACGTCGACGGCACTGGCCACGCCGATGGTCACCAAGGGGGTGCTCGACTCGATCGACTCCCGGGCCGGGCTCACCGGGCCGGTCCTCGGGCTGCTGGCGCTGCTGGTCGCGGGCACCTCGATCGCCCTGGCCCAGTGGATCCTGCTCGGGACCGTGGCCGAGCGGGTCGTGCTGGCGGCGCGTACGTCGCTGGTCCGTCGCTTCCTCGGTGCGACGGTCCGCGACGTCACGCGGCACGCGCCCGGCGAGCTCGTCACGCGCGTGACCTCCGACACCGTGCTGCTGCGCGAGGCGGCTTCGTCCGCGGTGGTCGGGCTGATCAACGCCGTCGTCGGCCTCGTGGGGACGTTCGTGCTCATGGCCGTGCTCGACCTGGTGCTGCTCGGCGTCACGCTCGCGACCGTCGTCGTCGTCGTGGTGCTGTTCGCGCTCCTCATGCCCACGATCGCGCGCGCCGAGCAGGCCTCGCAGGAGGCGCTCGGCCGGCTGGGAGCCGAGCTCGAGGGCGCCGTCCGGGCCCTGCGCACGGTCAAGGCGAGCCGCGCCGAGGACCGTCAGGCCGAGCGCATCGTCGGCCTGGCGCAGGAGTCGGCCCGGCACAGCCTCCGTTCGGTCCGGGCTTCGGCGTTCGCCTGGTCGATCAGCTGGTCCGGCGTGCAGCTGGCCGTCATCGTGATCCTGGCCGTGGGCGCGGCGCGCGTGTCGAACGGAGCGCTCGCGGTGTCCAGCCTCATCGCGTTCCTGCTCTACGCCTTCCAGCTGATGGGGCCCATCACCGAGCTCTCGCAGAACGTCACCGCCCTGCAGTCCGGGCTCGCTGCCGCCGAGCGGATCCGCGAGGCCGACGCGATGGAGCTGGAGCAGAAGCCCGAACGCCGGTTCGCAACCTCAGCTTCGTGGGATCGCCCGAGGAACGGGCCGGTGCTCGAGCTGCGCGGCCTGCACGCACGCTACGACGAGGGCGGCGAGGTCCTCTCGGGCATCGACCTCGTCGTCCCACGGCGCGGCCACCTCGCTGTCGTCGGCCCGTCCGGGGCCGGCAAGACGACGCTCATCTCGCTGCTCATGCGCTTCCTCGAGCCGTCCGGTGGCGAGGTGATGCTCGACGGCCGGCCCTATCGCAGCCTCTCGGTGGGGGAGGTGCGGTCGCGGTTCGCGTACGTGGAGCAGGACGCACCGCTCGTGCCCGGGACCGTGCGCGACAACCTGCTGCTGTCGGCGCCGGACGCGACCGAGGCCGAGATCGACGCGGCGCTGCGCGCGGTGCAGCTGGACGGGACGGTCGCGGCGCTCGAGCACGGCCTGGACACGCTCGTGAGCCCGACGTCGCTGTCGGGCGGGGAGCGGCAGCGGGTCGCCGTGGCCCGTGCCCTGCTGCGCCTCCCCGACGTGCTGCTGCTGGACGAGGCGACCGCGCAGGTCGACCCGCTCACCGAAGCCGCGATCGCCCGCGGCATCCGGCTCGCGGCCGAGCGAGGTGCTGTGGTGACCATCGCACACCGGCTCTCGACGGTGGTCGACGCGGACGAGATCGTCGTGCTCGAACGGGGGCGGGTCCGGGCGCGGGGCACGCATGCGCAGCTGTTGGTCGAGGACGAGCTCTACCGCGGCTTCGTCGAGGCGCTGAGGATGGCGCCCGTCGCGGTCTGACCCGAGGACGGCGACGCCCGGCCGGGAGGCTCCCGGCCGGGCGTCGCAGGATCTGCGGTTCAGGGACTACCAGGAGCCGGCGGCGGGCTTGCCGGCGGTGTAGAGCCACACGTCGAAGAAGTTGTCGAGATTCTGCTTGGACAGCTTCTCGGCCATCGCGATGAAGCTCGCCGTGGTGGCGTCCTCGTAGCGGTTCTGCTGGTGCCAGCGGCGCATGAGCTGCCAGAAGTCCTTCTCGCCGATCTTGACCCGGAGGGCCTGCAGGGTCATCGCCCCCTTCTGGTAGACCGCATCACCGAAGATCTCGGTCGCGCCGGGCGCCGCCACCGGGACGGCCCAGCGAGCGCTGGTCGGCCCAGCGGCGTAGGCGGCGTCGAAGGAGGCCTGGGTGCTGCGGCCGCCGGTGTGCTCGGTCCACATCCAGGTCGCGTAGACGGCGAAGCCCTCGTTCAGCCAGATGTCGGACCAGTTGGTCGGGGAGACGCTGTTGCCGTACCACTGGTGAGCGAGCTCGTGGACGACGGTGCCGAGGCCCGCGGAGCCCGAGTAGATCGGGCGGGTCTGGGTCTCCAACGCGTAGCCGACGGAGTCGTTGTCGACGATCGCGCCGGCTGCCTCGAGTGGGTAGGGGCCGAACTTCGAGCTGAGGAACTCGATGATCTCCGGCTGCCGGGCGAGGCTCGCGTTCGTCGTGTTGCGCGCGGCCGCCGTGAGCTTGCGGTCCACGGCGTTGATGATCGGCAGACCGTCCGGCCCGGTCTGCGTCGTGAGGTCGTAGTCGCCGATCGAGGCCGTGGTGAGGTACGCCGTCATCGGGTCCTTCGCCACCCACGTGAAGGTGGTCCAGCCGTTCGCGGTGGACTGGGACTCGAGCAGCCCGTTCGCGACGGCGGTCTTGCCCTCGGGGACCGTGATCTCGAAGTCGTACGTCGCCTTGTCCGCGATGACGTCGTTCACCGGGTACCAGGTCGCTGCGCCCTCGGCCTCGTTCGCCACGAAGGCGCCGTCGGCGAAGGCGACGAACCCGTAGCGCGTGTTGGTGTTGTCCCGCGGCTGACCCATCGTGCCGCCGTAGTCGATGCTCAGCTCGATCGTCTTGTGGCGGCGCACGGGCGAGGGCAGCGTGACGATCAGCTCGCCACCTTCCCGGTAGCCGTGGGTCGTGATCGGAGGCGTCTTGACGAACTTCGCAGGCATTCCGTTGACCCGGACCGCCGAGACCGAGAGATCGCGCAGGTCGAGGCTGAGCGACTCCAGCGCCTGCGTCGTCTTGACGGTGATGTCCGCCGTCGCGGTCAGCAGCTTGGTGGCGGTGTCGTACTTCAGCTTGAGGTCGTAGTGCTGAGCGTCGTAGCCGCCGTTGCCCGCCTGCTCGAAGTAGGCGTCGGGGCCGGTCGTCGAGCCCGGGCTGTACTCGGACGTGAGGGCCGGGGTGGTGCCGAACATCACCGCGGCACCGGCCACAGCGAGTGTGGAGTAGTAGCGTCGCTTCATGCCGAGACCCTAAGCCGGGAACGGCGCGACGTCCCCCTGTTGCCGGGGCAGGCGCTCCCTGGATGCCCGGTCCGTCCCCGCTTTCGCAGAGCCGTGACGAAGGCGTAACACGTGCGACACCGACGCTTCCTACCGTCCGCCGGGACCTCGCTCCGCCAAGCACCTCCCGGGAGACCCGTTGAGACCATCCCGCCGAATTCCGCACGCCCTGCTCGCCTCCGTCGCCACCCCGCTCCTTCTCGTCGCCGCAGTCCCGGGCATCGCCCAGGCCGCTCCCGCGCCCTTCCGGGTCGAGGAGACGACGGTCGCCGACATCCACGCTGCGTTCGCGGACGGCTCGCTCACCTGCCAGGGCCTTGTCCTGGCCTACCAGCAGCGCATCGCCGCGTACGAGAACGCCGGCCCGGCGATCAACTCGCTCGTCACGCTGGCACCCGGCCTGATGAAGCAGGCAAAGGCGCTCGACAAGCAGTACAAGAAGGCCAAGGGCAAGGTCGGGCCGCTGCACTGCATCCCGGTCGTGCTCAAGGACAACATCGACACCGCCGGCATCCAGACGACCGCCGGCTCGAAGGCCCTTCTCGGCTCCGTGCCGGAGCGGGACGCGGCGATCACGGCCGGCCTCAAGGCCGACGGCGCGCTCGTCCTCGGCAAGGGCAACCTCGACGAGTGGGCGCACGGCGGCATGGCCGGCTACAGCTCGGCCAACGGCCAGACGCGCAACCCGTACGGCCGCGGCCTCTCGCCGGCGGGTTCGAGCGGTGGCCCGGCGGCCGCCGTCGCCGCCAACTTCGCCGTCCTCAGCGTCGGCAGCGACACCCTGGGCTCGATCCGCGGCCCGGTGAGCGCGGAGTCGCTGGCCGGGGTCAAGCCGACCATGGGCCTGGTCAGCGGCGCGGGCGTGGTGCCGTTCTCGCTCACCTTCGACGTCGCCGGGCCGATGACCCGCACCGTCACCGACAGCGCCCTGACGCTGAACGCGATCGCCGGCGTCGACCTCGAGGACCCGCGGACCGCCGCGGCAGCCGGCAAGATCCCCGCCGACTACACGACGTTCCTCAGGACGGACGCCCTGCAGGGCAAGCGCATCGGGGTCGTCCGGTCGTACGTCACCGGCTCCAACGCGGCCCCGATCAACGCCGCGCTCGAGACCCTGAAGGGGCTCGGTGCCACGGTCGTCGACGGGATCACGATCCCCTCGTCCGTGTCGTCCCTGCAGGGGCAGTACTACACCTTCATCTCCGAGACCGAGTTCAAGACGCAGCTGGGGGAGTACCTCCAGAGCCGTCGCCCGAACGCCGCGGTGACGTCGCACGCCGACGTGCTCGCGGCTAGCGAGCAGCCCGGCTTCGGGATGGCGCCGTCGGTGCTGAACCGGCTGCGCAGCGAGGCGACGCGGGGCACTCTGCAGGACGCGGACTACCTCAAGGCGGTGGCCGAGGGCCCCGCGGCCATGCGCGCCGGCATCGACGCGCTGATCGACGCGAACGGGGTCGACGCCCTCGTCTTCGCCACGGGCAGCGGCAGCGCGCTCGCCAGCCTGTCCGGCTATCCGGAGGTCATGGTGCCCGCGGGGAAGAACGCCTCGGGCATCTCCGTCGGGCTGTCCTTCCTAGGCAAGGCGTTCACCGAGCCGCAGATGCTCGGCTACGCCTACGCCTACGAGCAGGCCACGCACGCCCGCGCGACCGACACCATCCTCACCCCGCAGCTGCCGGCGGTCGCCGACCTCGACGCGGCCGTCGCCGGACTCCGCACCTCGCTGGGCAGCGGCGTCGCGACGAACCTGCGCAACAAGCTCGACCTGGCGCAGGACGCGATGGCCGACGGTGACGCGGCGCAGGCCGTACGCGCGCTGACCCAGTTCGTCGAGCACGCGGAGCGCCGGGTCGGCGCCCCCTCGGTGCGCACGGTACTCGTCGACGACGCAGAGACGCTGATCGCGCAGCTGCGGGCGGTCTCGACGCTGTCGTAGCACGCGCCCGCAACAACAGAAGCGGCGTCCGGTGTCGTCAGACGACACCGGACGCCGCTTTCTGTTGTGCGGTCAGGCCTCAGCCGGGGAGCGTCAGCGCGTGAACGCCTGGAACTCGGCCGCGCGGACGTTGAGCGCCTGCGGGCTGCCCGTCGCGCACTCCTCGTTCGCGCGCGGGTCGTTGTCCTGCTGCCCGTTGTAGTCCGGCCCGCCGGTGCACTGCGTGTGGACCACGCGGAGCTGCAGGTGGGTCGCCGTCGTCGTCGGGATGTCGAACGAGCGGAAGATCAGCTCGGGCGCCCGCGGCCGCGGCGTACGGCCCGGGAACGCGTCGGCCGGGCTGGTGTAGGCCAGCGTGAAGTTGGCGCTGTTCGAGCAGTCGGTGCCGGTGTCGGTGTTGCAGGCGTAGACCGCGAACTGGCGCAGGGCCGTGTAGCGGTTCTGCGTCTGCGGGTCGAGCGTGTTCGCCGGGGTGGCGCCGTGGAGATGAGCGCTGACGTTCAGCTTCTCGACCTTCTGAGCGCCGGTGCCGGAGAGCTTGACCGTCACCGCCTTCCCGGCAACCGGCGAGTTCAGCGAAGCCCAGTTCGTGGCTTCGGTGTCGTCGATCAGGGAGTTGGTGTAGACGCCGTCACCGGATGCGGTGGCGCCGTTGGCTGCGGAGGCCACGTTGAGGGCCATGTCGGGAGCGACGGTGACCGGACGGCCCTTGGCCACCGTGATCGTCAGGCGCTGCAGGCCGAGCCCGGCACCCTGCGCGACGGCGCTGTACGTGCCCGGCACCATGGAGAAGGTGTTGCCGCGGGCGGTGGCCGGGTCGGTGTCGGCGACCGGCGTGGCACGCGCCTCGTAGTCACCGATGAAGAGCTTGACCGCCTTGCCCGCCGCGTCCCCGGTGGGGGCGAAGGTGACGACGCTGTTCTGCCCGCCGGGCGCGGAGAACGACGCGACCGGGTCGGCGTCGGCCGGGCCGGTCGTCGAGGCGTCCTGGCCGAGGCCGGCCCGGGCGAAGCCCTCCCAGAGGATGGCCTGGTTGGCGCCGCCGAAGCGGAGCTTGTCGGCGGCCAGCATCGCGTTGCGCAGGTCGATGAAGGTCGGCTGCGGCAGTGCCGTCATGACCATCGAGTCGAACATGAGCTGGATCCACATCCGGTTGCCCGGGCAGTTCTCGTAGGAGAAGCGGCCGTTGGCGCACTTCTCGTTCTTCGACGGGGTGCCGTCGCCGTACTCGTCCACGAGGGCCGAGCGGACGGAGAACTGGATCGCGTTCCAGATCTCGCCGTCCGAGTGGACCTCGGCGCCGGGCAGGTCGTACGCCACGTCGCTGTAGTTCAGCGGGCTGTTGCTGATGTCGTAGTTGCGGATGCCCGTCACCGGGTCGCCCGTGGCGTACGCGCCCGTGACCCAGGGGCTGTTGCCGGCCGGGGTGTAGCCCATCTCGTAGAGGTACTCACCGGCGACCAGGTCGGACCACGACTCGCCCATCGCGCCGCCGGCGGCCCCGCCCAGGCCGCGGCTCGGGCCGGCGACCATGCGGTTGCTGATCGCGTGGGTGTACTCGTGGCCGATGATGCTCATGTCGTAGTCGCCGTCGACGCAGGGAGCGTAGAAGCTCGCCGCGTTGGGCTGCCACAGGTACATGTTCGTGATGTTGTTCATGCCGTCCGGGCCGGTGCCCTGGTTGGCGTTGTTGCGGGCGCCGAAGCTCGGCGGGCCGCCGACGACGCCGCCCGCCTGGGCGTTGCCGCGCTCGGGGTCGTTGCCCAGCTGGCCCTTGCCCAGGTTGTCACGCTGCATGTTCCACGTCGCCTCGGTGAAGCCGAGGTTGTAGGCGAAGTCGTGCATGCGGTTGTGCTGGACGAAGAGGTTCGTGATGGCCGCGTCGATGTCGTTGCGCTGCGGGGAGGTGAAGACGTCGGGCGAGCACTTCGACTCCTGCCACTGGTTCGTCCAGGGGTAGAAGTACTGCCGGGTCGGGCTCGGCGTCGCGTAGTTGGTGCCGAACGTGTTGCCGTTCGTCGTGTTCCACTTCTCCACGTCGAGCGTGTTGTTGCCCGCGGTGGTGAAGGTGGAGAGGCCAGTGGTCGGGTCGACGTCCCAGGGAAGGGCGGAGATCCCCCAGTTGACGTTGAGCTCGCAGTCGGTCTCCTTGTTCCAGCAGACCCGCATGCGGGTGTCGTTGCTGGAGTAGTCCGCCGGCGGGTTGGCCGGGAAGACCAGCCAGTCGGGGTTGGTGTTGTTCTTGTCGCTCGCGTAGTCGAAGAGGTCGTCGCGGACGAGGATCTCGCCGGTCCGCGCGTCGACCCAGCTCTGCGTGCCGATCGGGTTCGCCACGTCGGTCGGGCCGAACAGCGTGACCTCGTACGCGGCGCGGTTCTCGGTCGCGGTGGGCACCGCGGTGAGCAGGACGCGCTCCTGGGTGAGCTCACCCTCGACCAGGCCGGACTCGCGCAGCGCGATCGCCTTCGCTTCGTCCGCGCTGAGCGTCGCCGGCGCGGGCGCAGTCACGTCGCGCGTCAGGTTGGAGGAGACCCAGAGCACGGCGTCCTCGAGGACCCCGATGCTCGCGATCCCGTCGGTGGTGACCGGCAGCGCACCCAGCGTCTGTCGGAACACGACGACCGTGCCCTTGCCGATCGGCGTCGTCGTGACGAGGGTGAGCTTGTCGACCGCCGCGGCGCTCAGGCCGTAGAGCGCGACGTTGTCGATGAGGTACTGCCGAGCCACGACGACCGGGTCGGCAGCGGTGGCGCCGACCGCAGCGCGCTTCACCGAAGCGCGCTGCGCCTTGGAGAGCTTGACCTCCGCCCCGTCGCCCGCCTCGACGATGCTGGCCGGCGTGCCGAACTTGTTCCACCGGACCGCGCGCCCGTCGATCGCCTCGCGCTGGGCGGCGGTCGGGGCCAGTGATCCGGCGCGCACGTCGATCGACTTGTCCGGCAGCCCTTCGCCCATCACACCGACGGGCACCGGCGGCACGGAAGCCGTGGAGCTACCTGCCGCCACGGCCGACGAGGGCGGGCTCATCAGCGCGATGCTGATCAACGCGGTGACGCCCACACCCCCGGCAGAAGCCATCTTGCTTCTCGTTGTAGGCACACATGCCTCCAGAATGAGCGAGGCTCTCGGCAGCCTCGCGTTCCCCTGCGCCACGGTCCGGGCGCGCGCCGTAGGCAACCATCGAAACCGCCGCTTTGCAACGACTTGGCCGAAATCTCGTTGCAGAATGCAAAGATTGTTGCAACCTCGTGACTACGCAGTGTCAATGATGTTGTCGGTGTGATCTTGAGGCAACGGCGTCGGTCCGTGATGGGGCCTCAGCCGGGACACGGAACGCGTGTCAGGCCTCGCTCGTCGCCTCGAGGAGCCCGTTGCTCGTGACGGCGTCGAGGGCGAGCACCTTGTAGCCCTCCTGCTCGAAGAGGACGACGACGCGGTCCTCCTCGTAGCGCATCACGATGCCCTCGCCGAACGTGTCGTGGGTGACCGACGACTGGAGCGGGAAGGGCGCGTCCTCCGGGACCTCCTCGGCCGCCTCCTGTGCCGTTCCTGCCCGGCACGTGTCGCAGTTGCCGCAGGGCTCGGCGAGGTCCTCGCCGAAGTAGCCGAGCACGAACTGGCGTCGACATCCGTCCGTCTCCGCGTAGCCGCGCAGCATCTCGATGCGCGACCGGTCCAGCCGGCGGCGCGCCTCCTCGGCCTCGACCGCCTCGTCCGCCCGCTCGCGCGGGTCGGCCGCCTCCGTCTCGTCGAGCGCGTTGAGGAGCCGGACCAGTTTGCGCGGCCCGAGCCCTGTCCGCTCCGCGATGGCGTCCCGGTCCAGGCCCTCGGCCAGCAGACGGGCGACGGCGACGAGGTCCTCGCGCTTGAGGCTGCCCGAGGCGAAGAAGCGCCGCAGGCCGAGGTCCTCCGGCCGGTAGTAGAGGACCGCCTGCGAGGGCTCCCCGTCGCGCCCGGCGCGGCCGATCTCCTGGTAGTAGCTGTCCAGCGAGTCCGGCATCGCCTCGTGGATCACCGTCCGGACGTCGGGCTTGTCGATCCCCATGCCGAACGCGCTCGTCGCGACGATCACGTCGAGCGTGCCGTCCATGAACTCGGCCTGCACGCGCTCGCGGTCGGCCTTGCGCATGCCTGCGTGGTAGGCGGCGGCCGACAGGCCGAGCTCGGCGAGGGCCGCTCCGATCTCCTCCGCGCTGCGCCGGGTCGCGACGTACACGATCTCCGGCTTCTGCTCCGACGCCGCGCGCAGGACGACCTGGTCGCGCTTCTCCTCAGCGGTGCGGAGGCGGACGACCTCGAGGCTGATGTTGGGCCGCGCGAAACCAGTCACGAGCACGAACGGGTCGCGCAGGTGCAGGCGCGCGGCGATGTCGTCGCGCACCGGCGGGGCGGCGGTGGCCGTCAGGGCGATGACAGGGGGATGCCCCAGGCTGTCGATGACGTCGCCGAGGCCGAGGTAGTCGGGACGGAAGTCGTGACCCCACGCGGAGACGACGTGCGCCTCGTCCACCGCGATCAGCGACGGGGCGGCGGCGCGTACCTGCTCCAGGACCTCCTCGTTGGCCAGCTGCTCCGGCGACATGAAGAGGAACTCGGCTTCACCGTCCTGCACCGCCTCGAACGCCTCGCGCCGCTCGCGCGCCCCCACGTCCGAGCTGACCCGGACGGCCTCGGCGCCCTCTCCGCGGCGGCCCAGGGACTCGGCCTGGTCGCGCTGCAGGGCGAGCAGCGGGGAGACGACGAGGGTCGGCCCGTCCAGGTGCAGGGCCGGCAGCTGGTAGGTCGCGGACTTGCCGGCACCGGTCGGCATGACCACGAGCGCGTCGCGCCCATGCATCACGGCGCTGATGGCCTGGGCCTGGCCGGGGCGCAGCTCGTCCCAGCCGAACACGTCACGGGCGGTCTCGCGGATCCGGTCGAGCTCGTCGTGCTCGTCGTGCCCGTCCGTGGCGGCGGTCGGCTGCTCGTCGGCGTGCTGGCCCTCGGCGTACGTGTCCACGGGGAGGCGTCCTGCCCGGGTGGAGATGCCGTCAACCGGGCAACCTCTGCTCCAGAGGTGTGGATCTGACGAGTGATCAGCGCCGCGTCGGTTCCGTCCGCGCACCTCGTGTGGAAGCCTCAAGCACATGCCAGCTCCTGCCGATGGGCGGTCGTGACGATGTCGCAGGCGTCCGGACCATCCGCTGCCCTCGTCCGTGCGCTGCCGCTGGCGGCGCCGGCGGCAGCGGTCCTCGTGCTGCTCGCCGGCGCGGCGGCAGCCCTTGCGGACGTGCGGCACGGCGCGGTCGTGCTCTGTGTCGGCGCGGTCGTGGCAGTCGCCCTGGGTGCCGTTGGGGCCCTGGGGTGGAAGCAGCCGGGGCGGGCGGGCCTGCTCGCCGCCGCCGGGCTGCTGCTGCTCACCGCGTACGCAGGGGCGGCCTCGGCGCTCACGGGGACCGTCGCCGCGGCGGCCGCCGGTGCGGTGCCCGTCGCCGCCCTGGGGCTGGTCCTGCGGCCGGGGCGCGTGCTGTGGGGCCTTCTCGGCGGCGCGTGGGCCGTGGGACTGGCCGCGGCGCTCGCGTCGCCCTCGGTCCTCGACCACCTCCTCGCCCTCGTGCTCGGCTGCCTCCCGGCGACCCTGCTCGCGCTCGGCATCGGAGTGCAGCGCCGCTTCGACGCGGAGGCCCTGCAGGCCGCGCTCGAGGCGGCCGAGGCGAGCCTCGTCCGCGACCCGCTGACCGGGCTGGCGAACCGGCAGGGAGTCGACCTGCTCGGCACGCAGATCGTCGAGACGGCCCGCCGGCAGGGCGACGCCGTCCACTGCGTGATCGTCCAGGCCGACGGCGCCGGGCTCGTGGCCGGCCTGCCGCGCGAGGCCCGCGACGAGTTCCTCGTCGCCGTCGCCGAGGCGCTGCGCGGCGCCACCCGCACCACCGATGTCGTCGCCCACTGGGAGGCCGCGGAGTTCTGGGTGCTCGGCCCCGGCCCGGGCATGCCGCCGGCCGAGCTCGAGCGCCGGGTGAGCCGGCGCCTCGCCGCCGACCCCGCGGTGAGCTCGGGGGCGATCTCCCTCGACGCCGACCGCGTCGCCGCGTCGATCGTCGCGGGCGGCGCGATGCTGGCCCCCTGGGACGCGGGCACCCTCGACACGCTGCTCGAGCGGGGGCGCCAGGAGCTGCTCGCCCGCTGCACGCTGCTGCAGGACGCGCCCGGCCCGCTGTCGCGGCGGGACGCGACGCGCTGACCGGCGGGCGCGGGGAGCCGCGCCTCGCCGCCCGCCCCGCTCGCGTCCTGCGCTACCGTTGACGGCATGCGAGCGCAGCCGCTCCTCCTCGTCCAGCCGCGCTAGCCCGGACCGCCCGGCCGACGCGGCGAGCCCCTCGGTGTCCCGGGGGGCTCTCGCGTTGTCAGGGCAGGTCACGCCCTCGACGGGCGGGCGGGGCCGCGGCCGCAGGACAGCAGGGGCGACGGCGCCCGCGGGGTGTGCGAACGACGGCAGCGACGGAGCGGGACGAATGACGCAGAGCAGCACCCAGCCGGGCACGACGGCGGACGTCGAGGAGGCGCTGCCGGCGTTCCGCTACACCGCCACGCTGGCCGCCGACATCGAGCGGCGCTGGCAGGACCGCTGGGAGTCCGAGGGCACCTTCCACGCGCCGAACCCCGTCGGGCCGCTCGCCGGCCCCGTCGACGACCGGCCGCGCGTCTTCGTGATGGACATGTTCCCCTACCCCTCGGGCTCGGGGCTCCACGTCGGCCACCCGCTGGGCTACATCGCGACCGACGTCTTCGGCCGCTTCTCGCGCATGGCGGGCGCCAACGTCCTGCACACCCTCGGCTACGACGCCTTCGGCCTTCCCGCCGAGCAGTACGCGGTGCAGACCGGACAGCACCCGCGGGTCACGACCGAGTCGAACATCGCCACCATGCGCCAGCAGCTGCGCAAGCTCGGGCTGGGCCACGACCCGCGCCGCTCGATCTCCACGATCGACCCGGACTACTACCGCTGGACCCAGTGGATCTTCCTGCAGATCTACAACGCGTGGTACGACGAGGACGCCGGAAAGGCGCGTCGACTGTCCGAGCTGGAGGCGGAGTACGCGTCTGGCCAGCGGCCCACGCCGGACGGGCGCGCGTGGTCGGCGCTGTCCGGGGTCGAGCGCGCCGAGCTGCTGGACGCGAAGCGGCTGGCCTACGTCGCCGAGGCGCCGGTCAACTGGTGCCCGGGCCTGGGGACGGTGCTTGCCAACGAGGAGGTCACCGCCGACGGCCGCAGCGAGCGCGGCAACTTCCCCGTCTTCAAGCGCAACCTGCGCCAGTGGATGATGCGGATCACGGCGTACGCCGACCGCCTGCTGGACGACCTCGAGCTGCTGGACTGGCCGGAGCCGGTCAAGCTGATGCAGCGCAACTGGATCGGCCGCTCCCACGGCGCCCACGTCGACTTCGCCGTCTCCGGCGTCGAGGGCGCCTCGGTCCGCGTCTTCACCACCCGACCCGACACCCTGTTCGGCGCGACCTACGTCGTGCTCGCGCCCGAGCACCCGCTGGTCGAGCGGGTCGTCGCCGGGGCGTGGCCCGAGGGGGTCGACGAGCGCTGGACCGGCGGGGCCGGCACGCCGCGCGAGGCGGTCGAGGCGTACCGGACGCGGGCGGCGCGCGAGACCGAGGAGGAGCGCACGTCCGACACGCGCGAGAAGACCGGCGTGTTCACCGGCACGTACGCCGTCAACCCGATGAACGGAAAGCCGCTTCCGGTGTTCATCGCGGACTACGTGCTCATGGGCTACGGCACCGGCGCGATCATGGCGGTGCCGGCCGAGGACACGCGCGACTACGACTTCGCCGAGAAGTTCGGGCTGCCGATCGTGCGCACCGTGCAGCCGCCGGAGGGCTTCGAGGGCGGCGCCTACACCGGTGACGGCGCGACGATCAACTCCGAGTTCCTGAACGGGCTGTCGCGGGTCGAGGCCAAGGAGCGGGCCATCGCGCGGCTGGAGGAGCTCGGCTCCGGCTCGGGCACCACGACGTACAAGCTGCGCGACTGGCTCTTCAGCCGGCAGCGCTACTGGGGCGAGCCGTTCCCGGTCGTCTACGACGAGGACGGGCGGGTCGTGCCGCTGCCGGACTCCATGCTGCCGGTGACGCTGCCCGAGGTCTCGGACTACTCGCCGCGGACCTACGACCCCGACGACGCGGAGTCGATGCCGGAGGCGCCGCTGTCGCGCGCCGCCGAGTGGCTGGAGGTCGAGCTCGACCTGGGCGACGGGCCGAAGACGTACCGCCGGGACACCAACACGATGCCGAACTGGGCGGGCTCGTGCTGGTACCACCTGCGCTACGTCGACCCGGTCAACACCGAGCAGGTCGTCGGCCCGGAGAACGAGCGCTACTGGATGGCGCCGCGGGGCGGGGACGACACGGTCGGCGGTGTCGACCTCTACGTCGGTGGCGTCGAGCACGCGGTGCTGCACCTGCTCTACTCGCGCTTCTGGCACAAGGTGCTGCACGACCTGGGCTACGTGTCCAGCTCCGAGCCGTACCACAAGCTCTTCAACCAGGGCTACATCCAGGCCTACGCCTACACCGACGAGCGTGGCGTCTACGTGCCCGCGGCCGAGGTCGAGGAGCAGGACGGCAAGTTCCTGTATCACGGTTCGGTCGTCAACCGTGAGTACGGAAAGATGGGCAAGTCGCTGAAGAACAGCGTCACGCCCGACGAGATGGCCGAGACCTACGGCGCGGACACGCTGCGGCTCTACGAGATGTCGATGGGGCCGCTGGAGGTGTCGCGGCCCTGGGAGACGCGCGCGGTCGTCGGGTCGTTCCGCTTCCTGCAGCGCCTGTGGCGCAACGTCGTCGACGAGGCCAGCGGCACGACGGTCGTCAGCGAAGAGCCGGCCGACGAGGAGCTGCGGCGCCTGCTCCACCGAGTCATCGACGGGGTGCGTGCGGACTACGCCGCGCTGCGCTTCAACACCGCCGGCGCGAAGCTGATCGAGCTCAACAACGCACTCACCAAGCGCGGTGGCCCGGCTCCCCGTGACGTGGTCGAGCCGCTCGTGCTCATGCTGGCCCCGCTCGCTCCGCACGTCGCGGAGGAGCTGTGGGCGCGGCTCGGGCACGAGGGGACGCTCGCCTACGAGCCCTTCCCGGAGGCCGACCCCGCGCTGCTGGTCGAGGAGACCGTGACGTGCGTCGTCCAGGTGGCGGGCAAGGTGCGCGACCGGCTGGAAGTGCCACCGTCGATCACCGAGGACGAGCTGCGCGAGCTGGCGCTGGCCACGGAGGGAGTGCGCCGCACCCTCGGCGAGCGCGGCGTCCGCACGGTCATCGTCCGGGCGCCCAAGCTGGTCAACGTCGTCCCCGCCTGACGTCCTCGTGGCTCCCCGGGCGGGCGGAAGGGGCGGGTCGGTCGCGATCGTGACCGACTCCACCGCCTGCCTGCCCGCGGAGCTCGTGGCCTCCGCCGGGGTCACGGTCGTCCCGCTGCACGTCATCCTCGACGGCGACGAGTCCTTCGAGCCCGACGTGGCTCCGGGCGAGGTGGCGGACGCGCTGCGGCGCAGGGCGTCGGTGACCACGTCGAGCCCGACGCCCCGCGCGTTCCGCACCGCGTACGCGGCGGCCGAGCGCGCGGGCGCCACCGCCTGCCTCTCCATCCACCTCTCCTCCACCTGGTCCGGGACGTTCGAGGCCGCCCGCATCGCCGCGCGGGACGCACCGCTCGACGTGCACGTCCTGGACGCGCGGACCCTCGGGATGGCCATGGGCTACGCGGTCCTGTCCGCTGCCGAGGCCGCGGCTGCCGGCGCGGCCCTCGGGGACGTGGAAGCGGCCGCGCGCAAGCGGGTCGAGCGGTCCGGCATCTGGTTCATGGTGCCGACGCTGGAGCATCTGCGGCGGGGCGGCCGCATCGGCGCCGCGCAGGCCCTGCTCGGCTCGGCGCTGGCCATCAAGCCGCTGCTGCGTGTGGTCGACGGGCAGGTCGAGCCGTTCGAGAAGGTACGAACCCGGCCGCGGGCGCTCGAGCGCATGGTCGCCGCCGCGGTCTCGCACGCGGGCGACGACGAGGTGGACGTCGCCGTGCACCACCTCGGGGACGAGGACACCGCGCACGACCTGGCCGGCCGGCTGCCCGCGCTGATGCCCGGCCTGCGCCGGCTGGTGGTCACCGAGGTGGGCGCGGTCATCGGCGCGCACGTCGGGCCGGGAGTCCTCGGGATCGTGGTCGCGCCGCACTAGCGGGCATCGGGGTCGTGGCCGTGCCGTGCTGGCGGCTTCCGGGTCGTGGCCGGCGGCAGCACCGGTCCTCGTCCACAGGGCGAAGGCGCTGTGCGCGGTGTCCACAGCTCGCGTTCGGCGGCAACCCAGCGGCGCTCGGCCGCCCTAGCGTCGACGCATGCCCCGTCCTCGCCGGAACGAGCCGCCGGCCGCCCTGCGCCTGCGTTCTGTGGTGCCGCCGCCGCTGTCGCACCCCGCCGCAGCAGGTGATCCCGCCACTGCAGGCGATCCCGCCACTGCGGGGGATCCCAGCTTCGGTGAAGAGGGGTTCGGGCAGTGGGAGACGTTCGCTGCGGGCGGCGAGCGGGGGCACGGGAAGCTCGAGGGCCCGGGGGCCGCGGATGCAGGGCTGGGCGGAGGGCTCGGGCATGGGGGGCTCCGAGGCATTCCGTACGAGCGCGCCGAGTTCCGACGCGCCGGGTACGGGGACGGTGAGTTCGAAGGCGGCGGGTTCGGGGACGGTGAATTCGAAGGCTCCGGGTCCGGGAGCGCCCAGTACGGGGGCGCCGAGTTCGAGGGCCCGCGGCTGGCCGGCCCGCAGCTCGGCGGCGCGACGTCGGGCGGCTGGATGCCGGGGCTGATGACCGGCGAGCCGGCGAGTCCCCCTACGCCGCTGCCGCAGCCACTGCAGCAACCGCTCCCGGTCGCGGCTCCCGAGCCGGGCACGGCGTCATCGGCGCGCCAAGGTCGGCGGCGGGCGCCGACCGGAGGCGAGGCTTGGCGGGGCGCGGTCGCGGACCGGCTGCCGCCCACCCTGCGCTCCGGAGCTCTCGCGCTGTCACCCCCGGCGGTGCTGGCCCTTGGCGCGGTCGCGGTCGTCGCGGTGGTCGTGGTCGGGCTGCTCTGGGCCACGTCGCGGCCGAACGCCGTCGCGGTCCCGCCGCGCGCCGAGCTGGCGACCTCGACCCCCGCGTCGGGCCCTCTGGCGCAGCCAGCGGCGGAGGCGTCCGGCGCCGCTGCCGGGCCAGCCGCGGTCCTGGTCGTGGACGTCACCGGTCGGGTGCGCCGCCCGGGCATCGTCGAGCTGCCGGACGGGGCGCGGGTGGCGGACGCGCTCGAGGCGGCCGGTGGTGTCACGGCGGGCGCCGACCTGCGGTCCCTGAACCTCGCGCGCCGGCTCGTGGACGGTGAGCAGGTGCTGGTGCTTGGGGAGGGCGAGACCCCGCCGCCCGGTGCCGGCCTCGTGTCGAGTGGCGGCCCGGGGGCTGCCGGTGCCGCGCCCGGAGCCGGCGGCCCCGGTGCCGCCACCGCCGGCGGCTCCGCCTCTGGGGGGCAGATGGACCTGAACGCCGCGACCGTCGACCAGTTCGACACCTTGCCCGGGGTCGGCCCGGTGCTCGCGCAGCGGATCGTGGACTGGCGCACCGAGCACGGCAGGTTCTCCAGCGTGGACGAGCTCCGCGAGGTCGACGGGATCGGTGAATCCCGCTTCGCCGATCTGCGCGACCTCGTCCGGGTGTGACCGCCCCCGACGTCCCGGTGGCCGCCGCCGCCCACGCGGGAGGCACTCGTCCTGGCGGCGACGGGCGCCGCAACGGAAGCGGTTCGGGGGATGAGACGGAGCAGCGGCCGGACTTCCGGCTCATCCCGGCGGCCGCGGCCGGATGGGGCTCCGCTGCGCTCGGCCTCGTCCTGCCCGCGGCCGGTGCCGTCATCGTCGCCGTGGGAGCCGGGGTGGCGGCGACGGGCTGCGCCGTGCTCGCGTGGCGCGGGCACCGGCGGCGGGTGTGGCCGACGGTGGCAGCCGCGGCCTTGCTCGTCGCTGCCGCGGCGACTGCGGTAGCCGCGCTGCGAGCGGCTCCGTTGCGCTCCGGGCCGCTGCCCGAGCTGGCGGCCCGGAGCGCGAGTGCCGAGGTCGAGCTCGTCGTCACCGGAGACCCGCAGCGGCACGAGCCGAAGGTCAAGGGCATGCGGCGCAGCGAGGTCCTCGTCGTCGTGCCCGCCCGGGCCGAAGTGGTGACGGCGCGCGGCGTACGTCTCGAGCTCCGGGTACCGATCACAGTCCTCACGTCCGAGGAGGCCTGGCTGCCCTTGCTCCCCGGTCAACGGGCCCGTGCGTCGGGTCGGTTGGCGACGCCGCGGCCGGGCGACGCAGTGGCCGCGACCATCTCGGTGCACGGCGGGCCGACGTTGCTCGGCGATCCGGGGCTGCTGCAACGCGTGGCCGGCGTGCTCCGCGCGGGCCTCCGGGACGCGGCGGACGGCCTGGCCCCCGCCGAGCGTGGGCTGCTGCCCGGGCTCGTCGTGGGAGACACGTCCCGACTGCCCTCCGAGACCGAAGACGACTTCAAGGAAGCTGGACTCACGCATCTGACTGCGGTGAGCGGGGCGAACGTCGCGATCGTCGTCGGTGCGGTGCTCTTCGTGGCCGTACGCGTGGGCGTGCGCGGTCGCTGGCTCCCGCTCCTGGGCACCCTGGCGTTGCTGGGCTTCGTGGTCCTGGCGCGGCCGCAACCCAGCGTCCTGCGCGCCGCGGCCATGGGCCTCGTCACGTTGGCAGCCCTCGCGACAGGGCGTCGACGGCGCGGCGTGCCGGCCCTGGCGGCTGCGGTGATCGTCCTGCTGCTGCTCGACCCCTGGCAGGCCCGCTCGTTCGGCTTCGCGCTGTCGGTCCTCGCCACCGGCGCCTTGCTCGTCCTCGCGCCGCCGTTGGTGACCGCGCTGCACCGACGGCGGCTGCCGCTCGTTGTCGCTCAGGCGCTCGCCGTGCCGCTCGCCGCCTCTGCGCTCACGGCCCCCGTGATCGTCCTGCTCTCGAGCTCCGTGAGCCTCGTCTCGGTCGTGGCGAACCTCCTCGTCGCGCCCGCCGTTGCGCCGGCCACGGTCCTCGGGGTGCTCGCCGCGGTCGTCGCGCCGGTGTCTCCCGCCGCGGCGGCCGGGTGCGCGCACGTCGCGGCGGTGCCGCTGTGGTGGATCGTGCAGGTGGCGGCCGTGAGCGCAGGGCTCCCGGCGGCGACCGTGCCGTGGCCGGCGGGGTGGGGCGGCGCGGCGCTGCTCGCCGCGGTGCTGGGCGCCGGCGCGCTGCTCGGGCCGGCCCTGTGGCGGGTGCGCCCGATGCGGGTGGCGGCGCTCGCCGGGCTCATGACGCTGCTGCTGCAGCCTGCGGTCAACCCGCGCTGGCCACCGCCCGGCTGGCTGCTCGTCGCCTGCGACGTCGGCCAGGGGGACGCCCTCGTCCTCGACGGTGGCCCCGGTGGCGCCGTCGTCGTGGACGCGGGGCCGGATCCGGAGGCCGCCGACCGGTGCCTCACCGATCTCGGGGTGGAGCGCGTCGCCCTCGTGGTGCTCACGCACTTCCATGCCGACCACGTCGAGGGGCTGCCCGGCGTCCTCCGCGGCCGGAGCGTCGCCGCGCTCGAAGTGAGCCCGCTGGAGGAGCCGCCCGGGGAGGCGGACCGGGTCGCCGCCTGGGCGGCCGACGCAGGCATCGTGCCGCTGCCGGTCGGGACGGGCGACCAGCGCTCTGCCGGGAAGCTGCGGTGGCAGGTCG
Source organism: Motilibacter deserti (assembly GCF_011250635.1). GTDB lineage: Bacteria > Actinomycetota > Actinomycetes > Motilibacterales > Motilibacteraceae > Motilibacter_A > Motilibacter_A deserti. The sequence continues at coordinate 515,725 of NZ_JAANNP010000001.1, read as the reverse complement.
TCGCTCCCGCGCGGACCTATGCCGGGGAGAACGCGAACGACGCCAGTGTCGTGCTGCTGTTCGAGGCGCGCGGCCTCCGGATGCTGCTGACCGGGGACGTGGAGCCGGCGGGCCAGGCGGCGCTGCGCGACGCGGCGCCGGGCGTGGTCGACGTGCTCAAGGTGCCGCACCACGGCTCGGCCCACCAGGACTTCGCGTTCCTCGAGTCGCTGCACGCCCGCGCCGCTCTGGTGTCCGCGGGGGTGGACAACGACTACGGGCACCCGGCGATGACGACGCTCGCGGCGCTGCAGCGCCAGGGCGTCGAGATCGGGCGGACGGACACCGACGGGGACGTGGCCGTCGTGACGACGGGGGAGGGGGAGCTCGCGCTCGTACGCCGTGGCCCGGGGCGGCGGGAGCGGTGACCGCCGCGTCGGCTCTCAGATGCATCGAGGCCCGGGCCGCTGCTGACGGTCAGCTGCCCGCAGGCTTCCAAGTGGACGGCGGGCGAGTCAGCCAGCGTTCGAGGTCGTGCTCGCGGCCACGAACGCTGGCCGACTCCGATCCGACTCCGACTCCCGAGGCCGCTGCCGCCGTGCCTGCCACCGCAGGGACTGCGGCGCCGTGAGGTAACCGGCGGTCCGCACCGGGAACCCGCGAGACAGGAGCGCTCCCGATCACCGGTGGCTGCACATCTGGTGCAGGCGGAGCCCGGGGACACGGCCCGTGGCGGAGGCACTAGCGTGCGGCGCATGGACGCAGTGCTCATCCTCGCCGACTCGGCCCAGCAGTCCGAGCCGGGCGGCAAGGTGCACATCCTCGGCGCCGGCTGGTCGGTCACCGGCCCGGCGGTCGCGGCCGGAGCGGTCGTGGTCTTCCTCTGGATCCCGTGGGACCAGACGAACGAGCCCCACGAAGTCGTGCTGTCCCTGCTCGACGCGGACGGGCACGTCGTCCTGGTCCCCGGGCCCGAGGGGGACGTGCCGCTGCGCATCCCCAACACGGTCCAGGTGGGCCGTCCCGCGGCGACCCCCGACGGCACGCCCATCGACGCCAGCTTTGTCGTGAACTACGGGCCGGGGCTGCCGCTGACCCCCGGCGAGCGCTACACGTGGCAGCTCGAGATCGACGGCGAGTCGAAGGAGCACTGGAGCCGCGGGTTCCTCGTGCGTCCGGTCTCCATGGGCCTGGGGGGCGTCACTCCCTGAGGCGGCCCGCCCC
>NZ_JAANNP010000001.1:493950-514491 GCF_011250635.1 Motilibacter deserti | reverse complement strand
GGCGGCGCTCGGTGCGGCGGCGCTCGGTGTGGCGGCGCTCGCTGCGGCACCACTCCGTGTGGCGTCGCCGCCAGTGGCAGAGGCCCTGAGGCGCCACTTCTCGAGCGGCCGGGCAGTGTCGGCGGGGGCCGGTAGCGTCGATGCCCGGGACGCCGGGCGGCGCGGCGCTCGGCCGACTCACGATCGACGATCTGACGACGAGGAAGGGCACGGCTGGTGGCGCAGAAGACCGGATCCGGCATCACGCTCGTGGTCGGCCCCGAGGAGCTGCTGGCCGAGCGTGCCGTCGCGGCAGCGGTGAAGAGCGCGCGCGACGCCAGTCCCGGCGCGGACCTGGTGGAGCTGTCCGCCTCCGGCATGGCTCCCGGCGAGCTGGCCGAGGCCGCCAGTCCGTCGCTGTTCGCCGACAGCCTGGTCGTCGTCGTGCGCGACGTCGCCGACGCGGGCGAGGTCGCGGTGAAGGAGCTGCTGGCGTACCTCGAGCGGCCCGCCGAGGAGGTCGCTCTCGTGCTTTTGCACAAAGGAGGCGTGCGAGGCAAGAAGGTCGTCGACGCCGCGAAGAAGGCCGGCGCACACGTCGTGGACTGCGCCGAGGTCAAGCGCCGCGGCGACAAGATCGCCTTCCTGCGCAACGAGTTCCGCAGCCAGCGCAAGCGCGTCGGCGAGGAGGCCGTCGAGACGCTCCTGGAAGCCGTCGGCGGGGACCTCCGGTCGCTCGCCGCCGCCGCCGCTCAGCTCGCGAGCGACATCGAGGGCGAGATCGACGCCGACGCCGTCCGCCGCTACTACGCCGGGCGTGCGGAGGTCACCGGGTTCGCCGTCGCCGACGCGGCCGTCGAGGGGCGCTCGGCCGACGCCCTCGTCGCACTGCGCTGGGCCTTGCAGACCGGTACCGACCCCGTCCTCGTCACGAGCGCACTGGCCGGGGCGCTGCGCACCATCGGCAAGGTCGCGGCTGCGGGGCGAGGCGCCCGCGCCAACGAGCTGGGCATGCCGCCGTGGAAGGTCGAGGTGGCCCGCCGTCAGGCGCGGGGCTGGTCCGCGGACGCGCTCGCCGCCGCGATCCGCGTCGCCGCCACCACCGACGAGATGGTCAAGGGCGGCGGCGCCGACCCCGCGTACGCCCTCGAGCGCGCCGTCGTCGAGATAGCCGCCGCCCGCTCGGCCGCCTGACGACCCGCCGCCTGTCGGCACACAGGCGAGGACGCGTCGCCACTCCAGCGGTGGACACCGCGGCGCCCCGCCCGCGGTCGTCCACCGACAGGGACGCGGTGACGGGCGGTCCGACGAACCCCCCATGCCGCCCCGCCACCCCGTCCGACGGCCCAAGACTGCGGGTGCCGTGCTGTGGATGCCGTGCTGCGGCGCCCCCGCAACGCGCGTCCCAACGCCGTCCGCAGCCCGCCGAACCGCTCGACTGTCGATGCCGCCGCCTGACGCTGCTCTAGGCCGCCCGACGGTCGATGCCGCCGCCCGACGCCGCACGATCCGAGAACGAACGCCACCCGGAGACGCACGCATCAACCCCGCGACACGCGTCCCGCTCCCACCGGCCCCGGTTTTGGTCTCAAGCCGACCCAGGCCCTACGGTGGCCGTATGCCTACTTCTCCTACTGGTGCAGTCGGATACTGCCGACGGGCAGCCGCATGACCTCCGGTCGCCGCACCACGGTGGCGGTCGTGGGCGCAGGAGCAGCGGGCGCCCTCACCGCCCTGCACCTGGCCCGGGACGCGCACGACGACGAGCTCGAGATCGTGCTCGTGGACCCAGCGCGGAGCACGGGCCGCGGCGTGGCGTACTCCACCGACGACCCGGCCCACGTGCTCAACGTCCCGGCCGGCCGGATGAGCGCACTGTCCGACGACCCGGGGCACTTCGTCCGCTGGCTGCAGGCAGCAGACCCCGCGGCCGATGCGGCCACGTTCGCCCGGCGCTGCAGCTACGGGGAGTACCTGGACTCGACGCTCGCCACCCAGCTGCGGGAGCGGCCCACCGTTCGGCTCCGCCGGGTGCACCGGCGTGCGCTCGGGCTGCGCGAAGGGGCCGACGAAGCACTGCTGCTGCGGCTACCGGGTGCTGACTTCCGCGCGGACGCGGTCGTGCTCGCCCTGGGCAGTCCACGCAACCCGGCCGACTGGGCTCCGGCGGTGCTGCGCGGTGCAGCGGGGTTCGTCCCCGACCCCTGGGCCTACGGCGCGCTGGAGAAGGTCCGTCCGGCCCGCTCGGTCCTGCTCGTCGGGACCGGGCTGACGATGGTCGACGTCGCCCTGACGCTCGCCGGGCCGGGGCGGCAAGTGCTCGCGGTGTCCCGTTCCGGCCGCCTGCCCGAGCCGCACGCGGCCCGACCGGTCCCGCCGCTGCCCGCGCCCCCGGTGCCCGACGGCCCGTTGCGCCTCCCGGACGTACGCCGCCTCGTCCTCGGCCAGCTGCGGGCGGCGGTCCGCGCGCACGGGGACTGGCGGCCGGGCCTCGACTCGCTGCGGCCCGTCACCCGCGACCTGTGGCAGCGCCTTCCGGAGGCGGACCGAGCGGAGTTCCTGCGCCGCGACCGACGGTGGTGGGACACGCACCGGCACCGCATGCCCTCCGACAGCGCCGAGCAGCTCGCGAGCGTCCGTGCCCGGGGCTGGGTCACGGTCCATGCCGGGTGCGTCGCCGACGTACGAGTCGTCGGCCCCCGGCTCCGGGTCGAGCTCGCCGACGGGCGGGCGGTGGTCGTCGACGCCGTCGTCGACTGCACCGGCCGCGGCACGTCAGCGGCCCGGTCGGGCGACGGCCTGCTCGCCGACCTGCTCGCCGACGGGAAGGCCCGGCCGGGGCCGCTCGGCATCGGGCTCGATGTCGGCCCTGACGGCCTGTTGCTCGATGCCCAGGGGCGCCCGGACCCGCGCGTCGTCGTCGTCGGCGCCGCTCGCCAGGGCGCGGAGTGGGAGAGCACCGCCGTACCCGAGATCCGGGCGCAGGCGGCGGCCGCCGCGCGATGTATCCGCGCCGCCGTCGGCCGTCAGCTGGCCGGAGCGGCGTCTCAGTGACCTGCCCGATCGCAACACCTGCCGCTTCGGTCCCCGTACGAAAGGCTCGCCATGACCCTGCCCCCGCCCCGCCCGAGCGCCCGCGCCGGAGCGGAGGCCGACGCATGACCGGCGTCGTCGCCCTCGTCGGCAACCCCCGCCCGGCCTCGAAGACGGCCGCACTGGCCACGGCTGTGGCCGCCGAGGTGTCCGCGGCCCAGCTTCCCGGCGTCGGCCGGACGCTCGAGGTCGTGGACCTGTCCGCGCTGGGGCCGGCGGTGCTCGACCCCGCCTCAGCCGCCGCCGACCGCGCGCTCCAGCGGGTATGCGCCGCAAGCGTCCTCGTCGTCGCGACCCCGGCCTACAAGGCGACCTTCACCGGGCTGTTGAAGTCGTTCCTGGACCGGCTGCCCCCGGACGGGCTCGTCGGCGTCACCGCGGTGCCGGTGGCGGTGGCTGCGAGCCAGGAGGATGCGGCCACCACAGAGGCCGCCCTGCGGGCCCTGCTCGACGTCCTCGGCGCGCAGGTCGTGCCGACATCGCTCGTCCTGCTCGACGCCGTGCTGCGCGAGCCCGAGGGGGCCGAGCGCGTCGTGACGGCGTACGTCCGGGACCAGCTGCACGGGCCGGGCGTCCGGCACCGGGCGGAGAGCTCGGCATGACGGGCGCCGGCGCCGCCGGGCTGGGCCCGGCGGCGCGCGCTGCGTCAGCGCGGCGCGGGCTGCCTCAGCGCGGCGCGGGCTGCCTCAGCGCGGAGCCCAGGCTCCCGGCTCGTCGACGAGCTCGCGCACGTGGCCGGGCAGGTCCCCGGTCAGCACGTGGCGCAGCGAGGTCTCGTCGAGCACGTGGCGCAGGCTCGCCCGCACGGCGACCCACACCTCGGGCAGGTGCGCGGCGACGCCGTCGTACTCGGTCTGGTCCGGGCGCAGCCCGCGCACCTCGGCGAGCGGGCCGTCGACCGCGCGCAGCACGGCGCCGAGCATGATCTCCTCGGCCGGCCGGGACAGGACGTAGCCGCCCTCGGACCCGCGGTGGCTGCGCACGATGCCCGCCCGGCGCAGGTCGCGCAAGATCGCCTCGAGGAACTTGCGCGGCAGGCTCTGGGTGCGCGCGAGCGCCTCTACCGGAACCGGGTCCTCGCCCGAGTCGGCCAGCGCGAGCAGGGCCCGGACGGCGTAGTCGGCCTTCGCCGAGATGTCCACCGGGATGCTCCTTCAGGGTCGGGTCACGTCAGCGTAGGGGAGCCGGCGCCGCGGGGCCGAAGATGCCTCAGGGGCCATCCCGCACAGCGGGACGGCCCCTGGGGCGCAGTGCAGAGCTGGAGTCAGCTGCTAAGCGTGGCCGCGCGCGAGGCGATGGCCGACTTGCGGTTCGCAGCCTGGTTCTTGTGGATGACGCCCTTGCTGGCCGCCTTGTCCAGCTGGCGCGTCGCGACCTGGGCGAGCGTGATCGCCTCGGCGCTGTTGCCGGCGTCAGCCGCCTCGCGGAACTTGCGGATGGCCGTCTTCAGCGAGGACTTGACGGCCTTGTTGCGCAGGCGCGCCGCCTCGTTCTGCCGGTTGCGCTTGATCTGGGACTTGATGTTCGCCACGGAAGCAGGCCTCGCCGTTGTCAGAGCGGTCGTCGTCTTGGGTCGTCTCCGGCGTGCACCCGATGGGGCGGGCGCCTTCGTCCGCGCATGGAGCGCAGGCTGAAGCACCTGAGTCGACGGATCAGGTTAGCAGTGCGAGCGAACTGCGCCAAACCGCGACCGTGAACAAGCCCGCAGGCCGTCGGGACCAGCAGGGATCGAGGCCGGTCGAGGCGGGCGCGACACGGACGAGCCCGGCCCCGAGCTCCGCCCGGCCCCGTCGGGCCTCTCGCGTGGGACGATGGAGCCCGACGGAACGCTGTCGTGCGTACCCTCGGCGCACGACCCCGCTTGCCCTGACGATCCGGAAGGCACCTCCCGCCTGTGGCACCCCCCGCCGCGCGTACCGGCCCCGAGCCGAGCCGCACCGACCCAGCGCTGATCCGCAACTTCTGCATCATCGCGCACATCGACCACGGCAAGTCCACGCTGGCCGACCGCATGCTGCAGATGACCGGGGTCGTCGACGACCGCTCGATGCGGGCGCAGTACCTCGACCGGATGGACATCGAGCGCGAGCGCGGCATCACGATCAAGAGCCAGGCGGTCCGCCTCCCGTTCGCCTCCGACGACGGCACGACCTACGTCCTGAACCTCATCGACACCCCCGGCCACGTCGACTTCACCTACGAGGTCTCGCGGTCCCTCGCCGCGTGCGAGGGCTGCATCCTGCTCGTCGACGCGGCCCAGGGCATCGAGGCGCAGACGCTGGCGAACCTCTACCTCGCGCTCGAGAACGACCTCACGATCATCCCGGTCCTCAACAAGATCGACCTGCCCGCCGCGCAGCCGGAGAAGTACGCCGCCGAGCTCGCCCACATCATCGGGTGCGACGTCGACGACGTGCTCAAGGTCAGCGCGAAGACCGGCGAGGGCGTACGCGAGCTGCTGCAGGCCGCGGTCGACCGCGTACCCCATCCCGTGGGCAACCCCGACGGGCCGGCGCGGGCGCTGATCTTCGACTCGGTCTACGACGCCTACCGCGGGGTCGTGACCTACGTCCGCGTCGTCGACGGCTCACTGAACAAGCGCGAGCGCATCCTCATGCTCTCGACCAAGGCGACCCACGAGATGCTCGAGGTCGGCGTGATCTCGCCGGAGCCGCTGCCCTCGGACGGGCTCGGGGTCGGCGAGGTCGGCTACCTCATCACCGGCGTGAAGGACGTCCGCCAGTCCAAGGTCGGCGACACCGTGACGCTGGTGTCACGCCCGGCCACGGAGATGCTCGGGGGCTACAAGGACCCGCGCCCGATGGTCTTCTCGGGGCTCTATCCCATCGCGGGCGAGGACTACCCGACGCTGCGCGACGCGCTCGAGAAGCTCCAGCTCAACGACGCGGCCGTGGTGTGGGAGCCCGAGACGTCGGCGGCGCTCGGCTTCGGCTTCCGGTGCGGCTTCCTCGGCCTGCTCCACCTGGAGATCGTGCGGGAGCGGCTCGAGCGCGAGTTCGGGCTCGACCTGATCTCGACCGCGCCGAACGTCGTCAACCGGGTGATCATGGAGGACGGCAGCGAGCACGTCGTCACCAACCCGAGCGAGTTCCCCGGCGGCAAGATCGCCGAGATCTACGAGCCGGTGGTCCGCGCGACCGTCCTCGCGCCGACCGAGTACGTCGGCACGATCATGGAGCTCTGCCAGAACCGGCGCGGCACCCTGCTCGGGATGGACTACCTGTCCGAGGACCGCGTCGAGCTGCGCTACACCCTGCCGCTGGCCGAGATCGTCTTCGACTTCTTCGACCAGCTGAAGTCGCGCACCCGCGGCTACGCCTCCCTCGACTACGAGCCCACCGGCGAGCAGGCCTCGGACCTGGTGAAGGTCGACATCCTGCTCCAGGGCGAGACCGTCGACGCGTTCAGTGCGATCGTCCACAAGGACAAGGCGTACGCCTACGGCGTCGACATGACGAAGAAGCTGCGCGAGCTGATCCCGCGCCAGCAGTTCGAGGTGCCGATCCAGGCCGCCGTCGGCGCGCGCATCATCGCCCGCGAGAACATCCGCGCGATCCGCAAGGACGTCCTCGCCAAGTGCTACGGCGGTGACATCACCCGCAAGCGCAAGCTGCTGGAGAAGCAGAAGGAGGGCAAGAAGCGGATGAAGATGGTGGGCCGCGTCGAGGTCCCCCAGGAGGCCTTCATCGCCGCGCTCTCCACGAACGACGCCTCGGCGGCCGGCAAGAAGTAGCAGCCGCGCGGAGCCTGCCTCCGTGGCCCACGTGCGGCAGGGGTCGCGGGGCGCAGGTCCGGACGCGGCCGCGAAAGCGGTCACGTGCTGACCGCAAGGTGCGGGACGCTGTGGCCATGTCCGACCCGACCGCCAGGATCCTGCGGCTGCTGTCGCTGTTGCAGACCTACCGCCACTGGGGCGGAAGCGAGCTGGCCGAGCGGCTCGACGTCAGCCCGCGCACCCTGCGGCGCGACGTCGAGCGGCTGCGCGAGCTCGGCTACCCGGTCGACACCACGCGCGGGACGCAGGGCGGCTACCGGCTCGCGGCGGGCGCGAAGCTGCCGCCGCTGCTGCTCGACGACGAGGAGGCCGTGGCCATCGCCGTCGGGCTGCGTACTGCCGCGGGCGGCGTCGCCGGGATCGAGGAGGCGTCGCTGCGGGCGCTGGCCAAGCTGCAGCAGGTGCTCCCGCCCCGGCTGCGTGCGCGGCTCAACGCGGTGCAGGACGCGACCGTCCCCACGGTGTTCGCCAGCCGCGGCCCGGCCGTGGACGCCGACGTCCTGGTCGCGATCGCCCAGGCCTGCCGTGGCTCCGAGCAGCTGCGTTTCGCCTACACCGGCCACGACGGCACCGAGACCTCGCGCCTCGTCGAGCCCTACCGGCTGGTCTCCCGCGGGCGGCGGTGGTATCTCGTCGCCTGGTGCCTGCAGCGGGCGGACTGGCGCACGTTCCGCGTCGACCGGGTCCAGCGGCCGTTCGCCAACGGCGTCCGCTTCCCGCCGCGCGAGCTGCCGGCGGAGGACGCGGCGGCCTACGTCGCCCAGGCGCTGCGCGCCGTGCCGAACCGGCCGCGGGCGGTCGTACGCATCGCCGCGCCCGTCGAGCAGGCGCGCGCCGCCGTGTGGCCGGGCATGGGCGAGCTCGTCCCGGACGGGCCGGACAACTGCGTGCTGCACGCGACCGGCGACTCCGTCGACTGGCTCGCGGTCGGGATCAGCATGGTCGCCGCGACCAGCGGCCTCCGGCTGACGGTCGACGGGCCGGCCGAGGTGCTCGAGGCGCTGCGCCGGCTCGGCGACAATGCCGCGGCGCTCGCCGACGGCCGGGCGGCCGCGCCCGTCTGAGCGCCGGCCCCTCGCGAGCACCGGCCCCTCGCGAGCACCGGCCCCTCGGGAGCACCGGCCCCTCGCGAGCACCGCAACGCATGGGGGCACGCCGGCGGTCAGTGCGTCAGCCCGACTCCGGCATGACCGCGCCGCGCTGACGGGGCAGGAGGCCCGCGCCGGTCTCGAGCAGCGTCTTGAGGTTGCTCAGCAGGCGCGACCACACGAGCTCGGTCTCGTCGGCCTCCTCGTCGGAGTCGCTCTCCAGCTCGTCGACGAGCAGCCGTACGCGGGTGACCCCGTCCTCGCGCGGCTCGAGCTCCCAGCTGACCCACGTCGCCGGGCGCAGGTCCGACGCGTCGGGGTCGGGCGGCTCCGCACAGGCGTCCGCGAGGCTGTGCATGAGCAGGTGGCCGCGCTCGGCGCGCACGACCTCGCCGGTTGCCACGAGCAGGCCCGGCGCGCGGAAGGACACGGTGCTGCCCTCGGCCCACTCGGACTCCGCGCGGAGCCCGAAGTAGTAGTGCGGGGTGACGTCCGGGCGGGTCAGGGCGGTCCAGACCTGGCTCGTGCTCGCGGCCACGTAGAGGCTGAAGACGTGAGTGCGCATGGGAGGCTCCGTCGGGGGGCGGAGGCGGGGGTTCCCGCCTGCGGGTCTACAGAGTCGCCCGGGCCGCTTGAGATGCACTGCGGTCGAACTTGGGCCGCGCTTGCGCGGGGGGCCGCCGCGCCCGTCCCAGCCCCTTGCGCCCAGTCCCCGCGCCCCCGGTCCTCGCGCACCCGTCTCGCATGCGGCGGAAGAGCCCGTCCGATGAGGAACAATGGTGCGTGCCCTCCACCCTTCCCGACGGCGAGCCGGCCCCGGTCGACGGTGCCCTTCCCGACGTGTCCGTGAGCCGGCTGGGGGAGCTGCCGCTCGGCGCCTACCTGCACGTGCCCTACTGCACGACGCGCTGCGGCTACTGCGACTTCAACACCTACACCGCGCAGGAGCTCGGCCCAGGGGTCTCGCGGGCCACGTGGGTGCAGAGCATCCGGCAGGAGGTACGCCTCGCCGCCCGCGTGCTCGACGGCCGGGCCCCCGCGGTGTCGACCGTGTTCTTCGGCGGCGGCACCCCGACGCTGCTGCCGCCGGCCGACCTCGGGGCGGCGCTGGCCGTGGTCCGAGACGAGCTGGGGCTGGCCGCAGACGCCGAGGTGACGACGGAGGCCAACCCCGAGTCGGTGGACCTCGCCTACCTGACCGCGCTGCGCGAGGCCGGCTTCACCCGCGTCTCCTTCGGCATGCAGTCCGCCACGCCGCACGTGCTGGCGACGCTGGACCGCCGCCACACGCCGGGCCGGGCTCAGCAGGCGGTGGCCCAGGCGCGCGCCGCCGGGTTCGAGCAGGTGAGCCTCGACCTGATCTACGGCACCCCGGGCGAGACGCTGGCGGACTGGCGGACGACGCTCGAGGCCGCGCTCGCGGCGGGCCCCGACCACGTCTCGGCGTACGCCCTGATCGTGGAGGAGGGCACCCGGCTCGCCGCCCGCGTACGCCGTGGCGAGGTCGCCGTGCCGGACGACGACCTCATGGCCGACGAGTACGCCCTCGCCGACGAGCTGCTCACCGCCGCCGGGCTGGGGTGGTACGAGCTGTCGAACTGGGCACGCCCGGGCGCGGAGTGCCGCCACAACGTCCTCTACTGGCGCAGCGCGGACTGGTGGGGCTTCGGCCCCGGGGCGCACAGCCACGTCGGCGGGACGCGGTGGTGGAACGAGAAGCACCCGGCCGCCTGGGCCGCCGTCGTGGACGCCGGCCGCAGCCCCGCCCGTGCCCGCGAGGTGCTGGACGCGGACGACCGGCGCGTGGAGCGGATCCTGCTCGGGACCCGGCTGCGCGACGGCCACCCGCTGACGGACCTGCTGCCGGCGGGCGCCGAGGCCGCCAAGCGCCAGGTGGGGGAGGGGCTGCTCGACGCCGCCGCGTACGACGAGGGGCGCGTGGTGCTGACCCTGCGCGGGCGCCTGCTCGCCGACGCGGTGGTGCGGGACCTGGTCGACTGATCGGGGCGCCCGGCGGGCGGGTATCTCCGGCGCGGCCCTCCCGGTCGAAGGAAGCGACTCTCGTTCCGGCTGACCGACCCTCGAGTGCCCATGGAGCCCGCGACCCCCTCGTCCCCGGACGGCGAACGCTCCACTGCCGACGGCGAACGCTCCGCTGCGGCGGCCGTGCCGACGCCGTACGCGGTGCCCGTCCCGCCACCGCAGCCGGCCTATCCGCCGGTGCCGTACGCGCCTCCGCAGGTCGTCGTGGCGCCGAAGAGCGCCGGCATCGCGTACCTGCTGTCGTTCCTCTGGCTCGGCGCGGGGAACCTCTACGCGGGCCAGCTCGGCCTGGGGGTCGCGCTGATCGTGACCAACGCGTTCCTGATGTTCTTCGGGCTGATCGGGCTGGTGAGCGTGGTGCTCGCGATCGTGGTCGTGCCGCTGGTGTTCGTGGGCTGGCTGGTGCTGTTCCTCGTCTCCGGGGTGACCGCGGCGGGCGCCGTCAACCAGGCCAACGCGCGCCTGGGCTTGCCGGGCTGAGGTGCAGTACGGCGACGGCGGTGCAGCTGGAGCGCTGCACCGCCGTCCTTCGTGTGCGAAGAGCTTGCGCGAATCCCCGCTAGCTGAAGCTCACTTCACGAGCCGCCAGTTGATCGGGTAGCGGTAGTCCTCGCCGTTGTTGGCCTTGATCGCGCCGAGAATGATGACGACGAGGGCGTAGATCGCGACGACCGCGCCCACCGGGATCACCAGGAAGATCCCGATGCCGAAGGTGATGACGGTGAAGATGATCGCGACCACGGAGGCGATCAGCAGCGCGATCTGCAGGTTGAGCGCCTCGACGGCGTGCCGGCGCACGAAGGGCGACTTGCCGCCCTGGACGAGCAGCACGATGAGCGGTCCGAGGAAGCCGAGGACGATGAACGAGGCGACGAGGCCGGACAGGTGGGCGATGAGGCCCCACATCTTCTCGTCGTTCGGGGCGAGCTGGCCCTGGCCGAGCGGCCCTCCGGCGTAGCCGGCGGGCTGGCCGTAGCCCGGCTGCCCGTACGCCTGCTGCCCGTAGCCCGCGGGCTGCCCGTAGCCCGGCTGGCCGTACGACGGCTGGCCGTACGCCTGCTGCCCCGGCTGCCCGTACGCCGGCTGCTCGAACGCCGGGCCCTGCTGACCGCCCGCGGGGGCGCCCCCGCCGGACGGCGCCGCGCCCGACCGCTTGGTGTAGTCGATCCCGGGCTGGCGCTGGCCCTCGGGGCTGTCGGTCATGTGCTTCCTCTCATCGCGGTGGAACCGGAGCGTCCCACTCGGTCAACGACCGGGGAAGGGGCCGTTGTCCCCTGCCACGAGCGCCGGGGGCAGCTCTGGGCCGGCTCCTGGGTACGGATGCCCCGCACCCTCCCGGTGATACCGCGGAAGATCAACTCGCGGTGACGAAGTCGATCAGCTCCTCCACCCGGCCCAGCAGCGAGGGCTCCAGGTCGGCGTAGGTCCGGACCGCGCCGAGGATGCGGCGCCAGGCCGCCGGAGGGTCGACCGGCCAGCCCAGCGCGGCGCAGACGCCCTCCTTCCACGGCACCCCGCGCGGGACCTCGGGCCAGGCCGGAATGCCCAGCACGGACGGGCGGACCGCCTGCCAGACGTCGACGTACGGATGGCCGAGCACGAGCACGTGCGGGGAGCGGACCGAGGCGGCGATCCTGCTCTCCTTGCTGCCGGTCACGAGGTGGTCCACGAGCACGCCGACGCGGCTGCTGGCGGTCGGACCGAACTCGGCGAGCTGTGCGGGCAGCTCGTCCACGCCGTCGAGCATCTCCACGACAACCCCCTCGATGCGCAGGTCGTCGCCCCAGACCTTCTCCACCAGCTCGGCGTCGTGCTTGCCCTCCACCCAGATCCGGCTGCCGCGCGCGACCCGCGCCCGCTGGCCGTGCACCGCGACGGAGCCGCTGGCGGTGCGCGTCGGGCGGGTGGGCACGGCGGCGACGGGGCGGACGAGGCGTACGGGCTTGCCCTCGAGGAGGAACCCCGGGCCGGCCGGGAAGGAGCGCCGCTTGCCGTGGCGGTCCTCCAGCACGATCACCGTGCCCTCGGGCTGCTTCTCGACCGCGACGACGGCGCCGCAGAACCCGGTGACGGCGTCCTCGACGACCAGGTCGAGGTCGGCCGGCACCTCGGGCGGGGGCACCTTGCGCGGGGCGGAGGGCAGGGCGGACGGACCGTACGGCAGCACGTCGGGACCGTAACCGGGGCCGGCGCGCCCCCGTGGGCGGCGCGCCGCGTGCACGGCCGCCGGCGGGCACGCGCGGCTACCGGGCGCGGCTGCTACCGGCTGGCGGCGGCGTGGGAGCGCGCCACCACGGCACGCAGCGTGTCGAGGTCGACCCCGTCGAGCCGCTTGAGGTGCAGGCAGCCCTTCCCCGCGGTGTGCGGCCCGAGCCGCTCGAGCAGGTCGGCGTAGTCGTCGAGCGAGCCGGTGAGGTAGAGCGTCAGCTGCCCCTTGCGCGGCGCGAAGGCGACGGCGGCGGTGTCGCCCTCGCGGCCCGAGGCGTACCGGTAGTGCCACGACCCGAAGCCCACGATCGAGGCGCCCCAGAGCACCGGCGGCGCCCCGGTGGCCGCGGCCATGAGCTCCGCGAGCCGCCCGGCATCGGCACGCTGCCGGTCGTCAGGGAGCCCGGCGAGGTACGCGGACACGTCGGCGCCCGTCGGGACGGTCTTGTTGCCGCTGTCGGCCATGCTCCTGTCTAGTACCGAACCTGCCCGCCGGCCACCCCTGTGCCGACCCACGGCGCGTCCGCGCGCGACCGCGTAGCATTGGCACTTAGGCCAGGAGAGTGCCAGTCTCTGGACAGGGTGGCCTGGAGGTGCCCGACAGGCCCGGGCAGGGGCTCGAGCCGTGCCCGACGGGTCTCCGACGGGTTCAGGGCCGGACGTGCGGGAGGTGCGGTGACCGAGGAACGCAGGCTCGCGGTCCTGCGCGCGATCGTCGAGGACTACGTCCGCACCGAGGAGCCGGTCGGCTCCAAGGCCTTGGTCGAACGGCACAACCTCGGCGTCTCGTCGGCCACGATCCGCAACGACATGGCCGCGCTCGAGGAGGAGGGCTACATCGCCCAGCCCCACACGAGCGCCGGCCGCGTCCCGACCGACAAGGGCTACCGGCTCTTCGTCGACCGGCTGAGCACGGTCAAGCCGCTGTCGTCCCCCGAGCGCAAGGCGATCCAGGCCTTCCTCGACGGGTCGCTCGACCTCGACGACGTCGTGGCGCGCACGGTGCGCCTGCTGGCGCAGCTGACCCGGCAGGTCGCCGTGGTGCAGTACCCCTCCCTCACCCGATCGGCCGTCCGGCACGTCGAGGTCGTGGCGCTGGGCGCCAATCGGCTGCTGCTCGTGCTGATCACGGACACCGGCCGCGTGGAGCAGCGCGTGGTCGAGTCGCCGGCCGTCCTCTCCGACGACCTCGTCGGTCGCGTGCGCTCGCGCTTCAACGCAGCGATCACGGGCGTGCGGCTGGCCGACGTGCCCGCGGAGGTCGAGGACATCGCGCTGCAGTTCGGCGAGCAGGAGCGGCCCGCCGTGACCGGCGTCGTGTCCGCGCTGCTGGAGATGCTGGTGGAGACCCGCGAGGAGCGGGTCGTCCTGGCCGGCGCCTCCAACCTCGCCCGCTTCGGGCAGGACTTCCCCTACTCGATCCGTCCCGTGCTCGAGGCGCTCGAGGAGCAGGTCGTGCTCCTGCGCCTCGTCGGCGAGGCGACGAGCCCGTCCGCGCTCACCGTGCGGATCGGGTCGGAGAACCCCGAGGGGCTCACGACGACCGCCGTCGTGAGCACGGGGTACGGCCGGGGCGAGCAGGCCCTCGGTGGCATCGGCGTGCTCGGGCCGATGCGCATGGACTACCCCTCGACGATGGGCGCGGTCCGCGCCGTCGCGCGCTATGTCAGCCAGATCCTCGCGGAGTCGTGACGGTGCCTCAATCCCAGCCGGCAACGGACTACTACACCCTGCTCGGCGTCTCCCGGGACGCCTCTGCGGACGACATCAAGAAGGCCTATCGCAGGCTCGCCCGCGAGCTGCACCCCGACGTCAACCCCGACCCGGAGACGCAGGAGCGGTTCAAGGAGGTCACCCGGGCCTACGAGGTGCTCTCCGACCCGGGCAAGCGTGAGCGCTACGACCTCGGGGGCGACCCCACCGCGCCCGGCGGCGGCGGCTTCGGGGCCGGGTTCGGCTTCAGCGACATCATGGACGCGTTCTTCAACGCGGCCGCCGGCGGCCCGGGAGCGCGCGGGCCGCGTACGCGGCAGCGGCGCGGCCAGGACGCGCTGATCCGGCTGGAGCTGGACCTGCAGGAGACCGCGTTCGGCGCGACCCGTGAGCTGCAGATCGACACGGCCGTCGCCTGCCCGACCTGCCACGGCGAGGGGACCGCGGAGGGGACCGGCGTCGAGGTCTGCCCCATCTGCAAGGGCCGTGGGGAGACCCAGCACGTGACCCGGTCGTTCCTGGGCCAGGTCATGACGACCCGCCCCTGCGTCAACTGCCAGGCCACCGGCTCGGTCATCCCGCACCCTTGCCCGGAGTGCGACGGGGACGGCCGCGTCCGCAGCCGGCGCACGCTGACGATCAAGATCCCGGCCGGCGTCGACACCGGCACCCGCATCCAGCTCACCGGCGAGGGCGAGGTCGGCCAGGGCGCGGGCCCGGCGGGCGACCTCTACGTCGAGATCGTCGAGCGCCCGCACGCGCTGTTCACCCGGCACGGCGACGACCTGCACTGCACGGTCACGCTGCCGATGACCGCTGCCGCCCTGGGCACGCGCGTGGAGCTGGAGACCCTCGACGGCACGGAGACGATCGACATCCGGCCGGGCACCCAGCCGGGCCAGGTCATCCCGCTGCACGAGCGCGGGGTCCAGCACCTGCGGGGGGCCGGGCGCGGGGACCTGCTCATCCACGTCGACGTCCAGGTGCCGACCAAGCTCGACGACTCCCAGGCCGAGCTGCTCCGCCAGTTCGCCGCCTCGCGCGGCGAGGACCGCCCGATCGGCCAGTTCGGCCCGGGGCAGCAGGGGTTCTTCTCCCGGCTGCGCGACGCCTTCAACGGGCGGTGAGCGCGCCCGTCTTCGTCGTGCCCGCGGAGCGGCTGACCGCATCGGCGGGGCCGGCCGGCCGCGTGCTGGTCGACGGGCCGGAGGGACGGCACGCCGCAGCGGTACGCCGGCTGGCCGCCGGGGAGCCGGTCGAGCTGGTCGACGGATCGGGTACGCGGGGGCGCGGCGTCGTGGCCGCGGCGGGCCGTGACTTCCTCGAGGTCGACGTGGCGGAGCTGGTGGTCGAGCCGCCCCCGACGCCGCGCCTGGTCGTCGTCCAGGCGCTGCCGAAGGGCGAGCGCGCCGAGCTCGCCGTCGAGGCGCTCAGCGAGGTCGGGGCCGACGTGATCGTCCCGTGGCAGGCCGCGCGGTGCGTGGTGCAGTGGCGCGGGGAGCGGGCGGCCAAGTCGCTCTCCCGCTGGCGCGCCACGGCGCGGGAGGCCGGCAAGCAGGCCCGCCGCGCCCGGTTCGCCGAGGTCACCGAGGCCGCGTCGACGGCCGACGTCGCCCAGCTGCTCCGCAGCGCCGCGCTCGGCGCGGTGCTGCACGAGGAGGGGGCCGCCCCGTTGGCCGGCATCGACGACGTGCCGGGGGCCGGCGACGTCGTGCTCGTCGTCGGGCCCGAGGGTGGTGTCGCCCCCGACGAGCTCGTCGCGTTCGCGGGTGCGGGGGCGCAGGCGTACCGGCTGGGGCCGAGCGTGCTGCGCACCTCGACCGCAGGGGCCGTCGCCGCCGCGGTGGTGCTGAGCCGGACGCCGCGCTGGCGCTGAGCCGGCGCGCGCGGGCCGTGGGGCCGGACGCCGGGGGGGGTTGGGTCGAACAGGTCCGGTAGCCGGCCCGACCACGAACGCGCGGCCTGTGGTGTCGTGCTGATGCGGACGCAGCAGTCGATCTACGTGGTCGTCGTGCAACCGCTCGTCGTGTGAGCGCCTCCGCCTCCGTCCCGACGGCCGGTCATGCCGTCGGGACGGGGCGGGCGAGGAAGCTGCGCTCGAGGGCCGTGCCGTCACCGAGCACGTACCTCCTGGCCTGCTCCGGTGTGGCCTCGAGAGGGTCCTCGGTCACCTCGAAGCCGGCGTCGCGCATGCGCTCGAGGAACTCCCGCACGTCGTAGCACCGGACGTGGTCCTCCTGCCCGAAGTGCTCGAGCCGCTGGGCCGGATCGGTGATCGTCGGGTCCTCGTAGACCGCCGGGAGCGAAGGGTCGCAGGGCACATCGACGAGCGCCCACCCATCGGGCTTGAGAACGCGACGCAATTCGCGCATTGCTGCTCGGTCGTCGTCGACGTGCTCGAGGACGTGCGAGCAGATGACGACGTCGAACACCGCGTCCTTGAATTGAATGTCGGTGACGTCGAGCCGGACATCGACGTCCTCGACGAACAGGTCGCCGGTGACGTAGTCGAGGTTTCCCAGCCCCTGCAGCTCGCGTCGGATGCTCGGCTCCGGGGCGACGTGCAGGACGCGCAACGGGCTGCGCCCGATGTCCGTCCTGGTGCGCAGGAAGAGGATCATGCGGCGGTGGCGCTCGAGAGTGCCGCACCGCGGGCACACGACGAGCCGGCCCCCGGCGTCAGGCAGGAGCCTGCTGAAACGCCCGTGGCACGCGGGGCACTCGACGTCGTCGCCCCGCAGCCGCAGGCCCACCGACTTGTGCTTTGTGCGGCGCACGAGCTCCAGGGCGGCGAGCGGCGTCCGGTCTCGGATCGCCTCGCGAAGGCTCATGGGAGCGGAAGCTACTCCTGCCGGAGTTGGCGTCGCCGGCAATTGCCCGAGTCAGTTCGCACAATTGCTCGAGGGGCTACCGGACCACGACGTCCTTGGTGTCCTCGCCCAGCACGCCTTCGCCCTCGAGGCCGCTCTCGTCTGGCGCGAACGCGCGCAGCTCATAGCGCCCGGGCGGGAGCTTGACGGTCGCGCTCCACGTCCCGCGCCCCGGGCCCGCCTCGGACGCGGTGGCGAAGCCGCTCTCGACCACCATGCCGTCCTGCCGCGCCTCCCAGCCCACGGTTGCCTCGAACACCGACGCCACGCCTTCGAGCCGCACCTCGCCCGACACCGTCGCGCCCTGCTCCGGCTCCGTCAGCCACACCAGCCCCGCGACATCGCTCTCCTCGCCGCGGGTGACGTCGGCGGCCAGCTCCTGCCCGTCCACGAGGACGGTGACGGCGAGCGCCGCGTCCTGCTCTACGGCGGTGACCGTGAAGACGACCTGCTGCACCGCGACGTCGAGGGAGTCGCTGTCGTCCTCCTCGACCGGCTCGCGGGCCTCCCCGCTCAGCTCGACGGTCGCCGAGCCGCCGGTGCGCTCGTAGGACGTCACGTCCATCCCGGCCCACAACGACCGGTAGTCCGGGTCCACCGGCTCGCCGGTCAGCTCCTCGAGCGCCGCGCGGACGAGGGCTCCGTCGCCGCTGCCGGGAGTGACCCGGTGGAACTCGCGGTAGAGCCGGGGGGTGTCGCCGTCGTCCTTGACGAAGTAGACGGGGACCGCTCCCGCGCTCGGAGCAGGGGTGGACTCCATCGGGGCCGGGGTCGTGCTCTCGGCCGGGGCGGGCGGGAGCGCCGGCTGCGTCGTGACCTCGACGGGGCCCGCTCCGCCGGCTGTCGGCTCGCCCTCGTCGCTCCCGCCATCGCCGGCGATCGCCCCGACACCGATCCCGACCGCGCCCGCGGCGAGCACCGCCACCACCGCCGTCGACACCGCCGCGGCGGGGGAGCGCCACCAGGGCCGCCGCGTACGCTCCCTGATCCGCTCCAGCCCGTCGCCGCTCGGCTCCACCATTCGCGCTTCCCTTTCCAGTGCACGGCGCACGCGCGCCACGTCGTCCTCGCCGTCGCCGGCCTGCCTGCTCGCGCCCGGCGCGTCCCCCCGGCTCATCCCGTCTCCTCCAGGGCGGCCCGGACGGCCGCCATTGCCCGGGAGGTGTGGCTCTTGACCGCGCCCCGGCTGATGCCCATCGCCTCGGCGACGCCGGCCTCCGGCAGGTCGGCCCAGTAGCGCAGCACCAGGGCTTCGCGCTGGCGGCGGGGCAGCGCGTGCAGCGCCGTGACCACGCGCGCCGACTCGGCCGCGGCGACCGCCGTGTCCTCGGCGGAGGCGACGTGCGGCGCAGGGGGCTGCAGCTCGGCGTGGCGTCGGGCGACCGACCGTCGCCGCAGCGCCGAGCGGCTCCGGTTGACCACGGTCGTCCTGAGGTACGCCAGCGCCCGCTCGGGGTCCCGCAGGCGCCGCCACCGGCCGTGCAGGGCGACGAAGGCGTCCTGCGCCACCTCCTCGGCCGCCGCGGCGTCGCCGAGCAGCAGTGCGCCGAGCCGGACGAGCGAGCGGTAGTGCGCGGCGTAGAGGGCGGTGACGGCCTCGTCGGGCGACCAGCCGGCGGGCTCGCCGGGCGCCGTCGCGGACACGGCGGGCTGCGTTGGCGCGCCGGACCGCGAGCCCGCGCTGGCCGGCCCGTCGGCGCCTGCCGGTCGCACGGTCCTCCAGGGAGTCGAGGGGCCCCGGCCGGGAGGAAGCGCGGGCGCCCCCAGGGGCACGCGCGGCGAGGCCGGGGCGATGGTCACGGACGTTGGACGCCGAGCCCGAGCGATCGGTTTACACGCCCGTGCCGTCCGCCCGCCCGGGCCAGCTGCCCGGTTCGTCCCCCACTCTCGCAGCCCACGGACGCGCTGGCGTACGCCACGCCGGGCGCGGCCGCCCTAGCATCGCCCTCATGGCCGGATCCTCCCCCTCCACCTCGGACGGCCCTGCGCCGACCCAGGCCTCGCCCGACTGCCTGTTCTGCCGGCTGGTCGCCGGGGAGGTGCCGGCCGACCGCGTCTACGAGGACGACGACGTCGTCGCATTCCGCGACGTCAACCCGCAGGCCCCGACGCACGTGCTCGTCATCCCCCGGGCGCACGTGGCCGACGTCGGGGAGCTCGCCCTGCAGGACCCCGCGCTCGTCTCCGCCGTGCTGCGCGGGGTGCGTGAGGTGGCCCGGCGCGAGGACGCGGCGTCCTACCGCCTGGTCTTCAACACCGGCCCGGACGCGGGCCAGAGCGTGCCGCACGTGCACGGCCACGTCCTGGCCGGGCGCAGCCTGCGCTGGCCGCCCGGCTGATTGGGTCGGTGCGGCTGGTCCGCCTCGTCCGCCGCGCCCGGCAGCCCCCACTGGCCGGTCCGCCACCACTGGCGGCCCGCGGCCTGGACCGGCACGGCTCGTCGTCCACAGGCCCGAGCTCCGGGGCCGGCCGTCCACAGACATCCGGAGCCAGTGCCGGGAATCTTCGTAGACCGGCCTGCGCTGGGTAGCATCGAGGAAGCGAGCCTCGACCACCCATAGGCCGACGCATCAGATCAGGAGCAGGCCGCACCGGCTGACTTATGGCTGAGACCACACACACCCCGACGGCGGCTTCCCCCGAGGCGGGCAACGGCTCGCCACGCGCCGTGACCAAGATCGTCGTGCCCGCCAGCCAGCCGATGGTCGCTCTGCTCGGGCCGGCCGACGAGCTGCTGCGCGTCGTCGAGCGCGCGTTCCCGACGGTCGACATCCTCGTGCGGGGCAACGAGATCACCCTCTCCGGCGACCCCGCGGAGGCCGCGCTCGTCGAGCGCCTCATGACCGAGCTGGTCACCGTGCTGCGCACCGGCCAGGGGCTGTCGGCGGACGCCATCGAGCGCAGCGTCCGGATGCTGCGCGACGAGACCGAGGAGCGCCCGGCGGACGTCCTGACGCTGTCGATCCTGTCCAACCGGGGCAAGACGATCCGGCCCAAGACCCTCAACCAGAAGCGCTACGTCGACGCGATCGACCGCCACACCGTGGTGTTCGGCATCGGCCCGGCCGGCACGGGCAAGACCTACCTAGCGGTCGCGAAGGCCGTGCAGGCGTTGCAGGCCAAGCAGGTCAACCGGATCATCCTCACCCGCCCGGCCGTCGAGGCGGGGGAGCGGCTGGGCTTCCTGCCCGGCACGCTCAGCGAGAAGATCGACCCCTACCTGCGCCCCCTCTACGACGCGCTGCACGACATGCTCGACCCGACGACGATCCCGCGGCTGATGACCGAGGGCACGATCGAGGTCGCGCCGCTGGCCTACATGCGCGGGCGCACGCTCAACGACGCCTTCATCATCCTCGACGAGGCGCAGAACACCTCCGCCGAGCAGATGAAGATGTTCCTCACCCGGCTCGGCTTCGGCTCGCGCATGGTCGTGACCGGCGACGTGACGCAGGTCGACCTGCCCGGCGGCACCCAGAGCGGACTGCGCCAGGTGCAGGGCATCCTCGACGGCGTCGACGACGTGGCCTTCTGCCAGCTGTCCCGCCAGGACGTCGTCCGGCACCGGCTGGTCAGCGACATCGTCGCGGCCTACGACCGCTTCGACACCTCGCGCGGCCCGCACGCGGACCGCCCGGCAGGCGGCCCCCAGCGTGGGCGTCATGCCTGACCCCGCTCCGGCGGCCGACCGGCAGCCCGTCGGGCCGGGTGAGCGGGGCCTCGACGAGGCGGGCGACGTCGCCCTCGACCC
>NZ_JAANNP010000001.1:271479-493917 GCF_011250635.1 Motilibacter deserti | reverse complement strand
ACAGCGACGACCCGGACAGCGACGACCCGGACAGCGACGACGAGGACAGGGACGAGGGCGCGGACCCGAGCATGGCGATCGACGTCAACAACGAGTCCGGCGTCCCCGCCGACGAGGAGGCGCTCGTCGCGCTGGCGCGCACCGTCCTCGACGCGATGGGCATCCACCCGCTCGCCGAGCTGTCGATCCTGCTCGTCGACGTCGACACGATGGAGCGGCTGCACGTCCAGTGGATGGACGAGCCCGGCCCGACCGACGTGCTGTCCTTCCCGATGGACGAGCTGCGCCCGACCCGCGACGACGAGGAGCCCGAGCCCGGGCTGCTCGGCGACGTGGTGCTGTGCCCCGTCGTCGCGGAGAAGCAGGCCCGCCAGGCCGGGCACTCGACCGAGGACGAGCTGCACCTGCTGCTGACGCACGGGATCCTGCACCTGCTCGGCTACGACCACGCCGAGCCCGACGAGGAGCGGGAGATGTTCGGCCTGCAGCGCCAGCTGCTGACCGCCTGGCAGGAGCAGCGCCGGCGCACCGGAGGGCGGCTGTGACCTCCGGCGAGCTCTGGCTGCTCATCCTCGCAGCGGTCCTCGTGGTGACCGCCTCGGTCATCGCGATGGCCGAGTCCGCGCTCTCGCGCGTCAGCCGTATCCGCGTCGAGGAGATCGTCCGCGAGTCGCGCCGCGGCGCCGCCTCGCTGCAGGCGGTGGAGGCCGACCCGGCCCGCTACCTCAACGTGCTCACGTTCCTGCGCGGCGCGGGGGAGGTCCTCTCCGCGGTGCTCGTGACCTACGTCTGCGTCTCCGCGCTGGACACCACGGTCCAGGCGCTCGCCCTTGCCGGCGGGGCCATGCTCGTCGTGTCCTACGTCGTGGTAGGTGTCAGCCCGCGCACGCTCGGCCGCCAGCACGCCGACGCCGTCGCCCTGCTCTCGGCCGGCCCCACCCGCGCCGTCGCGCGCGTGCTCTCGCCGCTCACCTCGCTGCTGATCCTGCTGGGCAACGCCATCACCCCGGGCAAGGGCTTCGCCGACGGCCCGTTCGCCTCCGAGGCGGAGCTGCGCGACCTCGTCGACCTCGCCCAGGAGAACTCGGTCATCGAGGCCGACGAGCGGCAGATGATCCACTCGGTCTTCGAGCTCGGCGACACCATCGTGCGCGAGATCATGGTCCCCCGGACCGACATGGTCTTCATCGAGCGCGGCAAGACGCTGCGCCAGGCGCTCTCGCTCGCGCTGCGCAGCGGCTTCTCCCGGATCCCGGTGATCGGGGAGGGGCTGGACGACGTGGTGGGCGTGGTCTACCTCAAGGACCTGGCCAAGCGGACGCACGACTACCACCGCGGCGAGTCGACCGAGCGGGTCGAGTCCGTCATGCGCCCGGCGGCGTTCGTGCCCGAGAGCAAGCCGGTGGACTCCCTGCTGCGAGAGATGCAGGCCGACCGCAACCACATCGCGGTCGTCATCGACGAGTACGGCGGCACGGCGGGCCTGGTCACGATCGAGGACATCCTCGAGGAGATCGTCGGCGACATCAGCGACGAGTACGACCGCGGCCGGCCCGAGGTCGAGCACCTCGCCGAGGGGCGGCTGCGCGTCAGCGCCCGGCTCCACCTGGCCGAGCTCGGGGAGCTGGTCGGGGCCGAGCTGGAGGACGAGGACGTCGACACCGTCGGCGGGCTGCTCGCCAAGATGCTCGGCCGCGTGCCGATCCCCGGGGCCGAGGTCGAGGTCGAGGGCATCACGTTGACGGCCGAGGGGCTGGCGGGCCGGCGCAACCGGGTCGCGACCGTGCTGGTCGACCCCGGCGTCCGCGACACCCCGCAGAACGAGCGCGACGAGCGCGCAGCTGCGGCGGAGCCTCCCGCTGTCGAGGAGCGCGGGCGCCGCACGCCGAGCGGGGCCGACACCGGGGAGGAGGGTCGCGTACCCCTCGCGGAGGCCCCCCTCGCACAGACCCCTCCCGCGAGCACCCGAACCGACTCCCGATCCGAGCACGAGCAGGTGCAGGCATGACCCCCGACACGTCCGCCGAGGACGCCAAGCTGGTGACCCTCGCCCGGTCCGCCCGGGCCCGCCTCTCCGCCCTGGAGGGCGCGGCCGTACGCGACGGCGACGGCCGCACGTACTCCGCCACCACCGTCGAGCTGCCGTCCCTCGCGCTGAGCGCGCTGCAGGCGGCCGTCGCGCAGGCGTACGCCAGCGGCGCCCGCACGCTGGAGGCCGCGGTCGTCGTGACCGAGGCGGACGTGGTGGCGGACGACGACCTCGCCGCCGTGCGTGACCTCGGCGGCGTCGCCACCCCCGTCCATGTCGCGACGCCCGACGGCGTCGTGCAGAGGACGTCGCAGGCCGGCGTGGGCGCGTGAGCGAGCGCCCGCCCTACGACCCCGCGACGTTCGACCCCGGGGCGTACGACCCCACCGCGTACGACCCCGAGGACGTCGACGAGAGCCTCGACGAGGACCTTGACGACGACGACCTCGACGAGGACGCGGGCGCCGAGGACGTCGATGCGGACGACGACGATGCCGCAGCCGCCGCCACCGCAGCCGGTGGTGCCACGTCCGGCTCCGCCTCCGGGAGTGCCCGCTCATCCGGCTCCGCCTCCGGCGGACGGCCGGGCCACCGGTCCGGGTTCGCCTGCTTCGTCGGCCGTCCCAACGCCGGCAAGTCCACCCTGACCAACGCCCTCGTCGGTGAGAAGGTGGCGATCACCTCCAGCCGCCCGCAGACGACGCGCCACGCGATCCGCGGGATCGTGCACCGGCCGGACGCGCAGCTCGTGCTCGTGGACACGCCCGGCCTGCACCGGCCGCGGACCCTGCTGGGCGAGCGGCTCAACGACGTCGTGATGACGACGCTCGCCGAGGTCGACGTGGTCGGCTTCTGCCTGCCGGCCGACGAGCGGATCGGCCCTGGCGACCGCTGGATCGCCGGCGAGCTGGCCAAGGTCCGGCGTACTCCCAAGGTCGCCATCGTGACCAAGACCGACCGGGCACCGAAGGAGCGCATCGCCGAGCAGCTGCTGGCGGTCATGCGCCTCGGTGAGGAGACGGGCATCGAGTGGGCGCACGTCGTGCCCGTCTCAGCCGTGGCCGGCGAGCAGGTCGCGCTCCTCGCGGACCTGCTCACGGGCCTGCTGCCCGAGGGCCCGCCGTTCTACCCCGAGGGCGAGCTGACCGACGAGCCCGAGCAGGTCATGGTCGCCGAGCTCGTCCGCGAGGCCGCGCTCGAGGGGGTCCGGGACGAGCTCCCGCACTCCATCGCCGTGGTCGTGGAGGAGATGTCCTACCGGGAAGGCCGGCCTGAGGACCGGCCGCTGATCGACATCATGGCCACGCTCTACGTCGAGCGGCCCAGCCAGAAGGCGATCGTCATCGGCACCCGTGGGACCCGGCTGCGCGACGTCGGCGCGGCGGCCCGGGCCCAGATCGAGGCGCTCTTCGGCGCTCCCGTCTACCTCGACGTCCGGGTCAAGGTCGCGAAGGACTGGCAGCGCGACCCGCGCCAGCTGTCCCGCCTGGGGTTCTGACCGCCCCCCGCGGGATGTGAGGCGCGTCCTTTTTCGCGAGCTTCGCGCGGCGCTGTCCGCACTTCCCCCGCCGGGTCTGGAAGACTTGCGCTTTGAGGTGGCGTCCGCCGGCGTCGCCTCCTTCGATCTCGGTCAGGAGCGCTGCATGCCTCTCCCACGTCCCGTCGCGCGCGCGGCCGCCTCGACCGCCGTGGCCCTCGTCGCAGCAGGCCTCACCGTCCCCGCGGTCACGGTGGCGGCCAGCTCCGCGGGCGCGGCGGACGGGCGTTCCGCGGCCAGCGCCACGGGTGGCAGCGTCTTCGTCTGGTACGACGACGCCGCGACGCCGGCCGACCGGGCCGTGGCGCGTGCCTCGGTCTCGGCCGCCGCGGGCACCACCGCCTCCGGCGCGGGCTCCACCACCGAGGTCGTCCCGGTGCCCGCGGGCGCGTCGGCGTCGGCGGTGGCGGCGGAGCTCCGGTCCCAGCCGGGCGTGCGGTTCGCGGTCCCGGACCTTCGCGTGAAGCGCGACGCCCCGCCGGACTACCTCGGCTCCGGGCGGCTCTGGGGCCTGCGCAACGACGCCCAGTCGGTGCCGGGGCTGGAGCAGCAGGGGTCGGTGAAGGGGACGTTCAACGTCGACGTGGACGCGCCCGAGGCGTGGCAGACCACGACGGGCACGAGGTCCACCGTCGTCGCGGTCATCGACACCGGGGTCGACATCACCCACCCTGACATCGCGCCGAGCATCTGGGTCAACCCCAAGCCCGCGACGTCCGGTGCCTACCGCGGTGACGTCAACGGCTGGGACTTCTGCCACGACGACGCGACCGTCTACGACGCCGACGAGTACTACGAGTCCGGGGGCGTTCGCGAGCTCAACGACCTGCACGGCACGCACGTCGCCGGCACGATCGCCGCGTCGAACGACGGCGTCGGCGTGACCGGGGTGGCCCCCGGCGTCACCGTGATGCCGCTCAAGGCGATCGGCACCAAGGTCAACGGCGACGTCTGCGGCTCCAACGAGATCCTCGAGGCGCTGATGTACGCCGCCCGCCACGGCGCGAAGGTCGTCAACGCCAGCTGGGAGATCGAGGCGACCACCACTCGCGACCGGGCCGAGCTCGACTCCATCATGACCGCCCTCGGCCGCGAGTACGGCATGGTCATCGTCGCGGCCGCCGGCAACGGCGTCGTCGACGAGGACGGCAACCTCATGCGGGTCGACATCGACGCCGCGCTCCGCGCGCAGGCCGCCGGTGCCCGTGACGTCGCGGTGCCCTACCCGGCCGCCTCGACGGCCTCGAACGTCATCACGGTCGCCGCCGTCGACAACCGCGGCCGGCTCGCGTCGTTCTCGAACTACGGGCGGCGCAGCGTCGACATCGGTGCTCCCGGCGTGTCCATCTGGAGCACAGCTCCGGGCGTGCTGTCCGGCGGCAACTACGACCAGGCCTACATCTACGAGGACGGCACCTCCATGGCCGCCCCCCACGTGACCGGCGAGGCCGCGCTGCTCCTGAGCAAGGGCAAGCTGCCGGCAGCGAGCGTCGTGCAGCGCATCGTCGCCGGTCGCAAGCCGGTGGCCGCCCTGGCCGGGCGCACCGTCAGCGGAGGCATCGCGAGCGCCTACCGCGGCCTGCGGCCCTGGAGCGCCCTGCTCGCCTCGGGCACGTCCCCGGTCCGGGCCGGCCGCACAGCGGTCCTGACCGCCCGGCTCGTCGACGGGGTCACCTGGGCCCCGCGCGCGGCGCGGCGCGTGACGCCGTGCCAGCGCCCGGTCGGCACCTCCCGCTGGTCGTGCGGCAAGCCCGTCGTCACCGACGAGCGCGGCGTCGCCCAGCTGCGCACCGCCGTGCGCGTGCCCACTGAGTTCCAGTGGCGCTTCGCCGGCGCCAGCGGCGCCCCCGCCGCCCGCAGCGGGGTCGTCCGGGTGCGCACCACGCGCTAGCCCTCCCCGCCCTGGCGCCCCGGCCCGGTCCCCTCGTGGGGGCCGGGCCGTCGTCGTACCGGGGCACGAAACCAGGTCGGCCAGGCCCGCGTCGACCCGTGCCCGCGGCTGGACCGGTGCGGCCTCCGTCCGGAGGGCGGTGGGCGAGTGGCAGACCGGACGAGGCGTGGCCTACCGTAGGGGGCATGGCGCGCACCCTCCTCCGTGGAGACCTCCTCCTTAGCCGCCGCGACGAGGCCCTCTGACAGGCCGGCCCCTCGTCGCGGAGCCGCGCATGCCCGGCCGCCCGTTCCGGAGCGAGACGAGGGACCCGTGAGGAATCAACAGCAGCCTTCGCCGATGCCGTACTCCCGGTATTCGGCCTATTCGAGCTTCCAGCCGATCGAGCTGGAGGACCGCACCTGGCCGTCGAGGACGATCACCGAGGCGCCGCAGTGGTGCTCGGTCGACCTGCGCGACGGCAACCAGGCGCTGATCGACCCGATGAGCCCGGCTCGCAAGCGCAAGATGTTCGAGCTGCTGGTGTCGATGGGCTACAAGGAGATCGAGGTCGGCTTCCCGTCGGCCAGCCAGACCGACTTCGACTTCGTCCGGGAGCTGATCGAGGAGGACCTCGTCCCGGACGACGTCGTCATCCAGGTGCTGACCCAGTGCCGTGAGCACCTCATCGAGCGGACGTTCGAGGCCATCCGCGGTGCGGACCAGGCCGTCGTCCACTTCTACAACTCCACCTCCGCCCTGCAGCGGCGGGTCGTGTTCAACGCCGACCTCGAGGGCATCTGCTCGATCGCGACGATGGGCGCGCAGCTGTGCCGCAAGTACGCCGAGAACCTCACCGGCACCGACGTCTACTTCGAGTACTCCCCGGAGTCCTACACCGGCACCGAACTCGAGTTCGCCCTTCGGGTGTGTGACGCGGTGAACGACGTCCTGGCGCCGACGCCGGACCGCAAGACCATCATCAACCTGCCGGCCACGGTCGAGATGGCGACGCCCAACGTCTATGCCGACTCCATCGAGTGGATGCACCGTCGGCTGGCCTACCGCGACAGCGTGACGCTCTCCCTGCACCCGCACAACGACCGTGGGACGGGCGTGGCCGCCGCCGAGCTCGGCTATCTGGCCGGCGCGGACCGCATCGAGGGGACGCTGTTCGGCAACGGCGAGCGCACGGGCAACGTCTGCCTGGTGACGCTGGGAATGAACCTCTTCTCCCAGGGCGTCGACCCCATGATCGACTTCTCGAACATCGACGAGATCCGCCGCACCGTCGAGTACTGCAACCAGCTGCCGGTGGGCGAGCGCCACCCGTACGGCGGCGACCTGGTCTTCACGGCGTTCAGCGGCTCGCACCAGGACGCGATCAACAAGGGCCTCGCGGCGATGGAGCGCGACGCGGCCGCGGCGGGCGTCCCGGTCGGGCAGTTCCGCTGGGAGGTGCCCTACCTGCCCATCGACCCGAAGGACGTCGGCCGCAGCTACGAGGCGGTCATCCGGCTGAACTCCCAGTCCGGCAAGGGCGGCGTGGCCTACATCATGAAGTCCGAGCACTCGCTCGACCTGCCGCGCCGGCTGCAGATGGAGTTCAGCCAGGTCGTCCAGCGCCACACCGACGCCGAGGGCGGCGAGGTCGCGCCGGCCAAGATCTGGGACATCTTCCAGGACGAGTACCTCCCGAACCCCGCGGCGCCGTGGGGCCGGCTGAGCCTGCTCGGCCACCACACCTCGGCGGCGGAGGGCGAGCGCGACTCGCTGCGGGCGAGCGTCCGGCTCGACGGCAACGAGGTCGAGCTCGAGGGCATCGGCAACGGCCCGATCGCGGCGTTCACGCAGGCTCTGTCCACCGTGGGCATCGACATCCGGGTCCTGGACTACGCCGAGCACGCGCTCTCGGCCGGTGGCGACGCGCGGGCCGCGGCGTACCTCGAATGCGCCGTCGGCGACCGGGTGCTGTGGGGTGTCGGCATCGACGCGAACATCGTGACGGCGTCGCTGCGGGCGCTCGTGTCGGCCGTCAACCGGGCGACGACCCCGCGCTGACGCCGCTGAGCCGGCGCTGAGCCCACTCCTGCGCGATCTTGCCCGGGCGTCGTCGGCACGGCGGCGCCCGGGCGGTCGGCAGGGCGTGGCAGCATGGGGAGTGTGGGCCTCTACCGGGACGAGGGTGTCGTGCTGCGCACCCAGAAGCTCGGGGAAGCCGACCGGATCGTCACGCTGCTGACCCGTGAGACCGGCCGGATCCGGGCCGTGGCCAAGGGGGTCCGCCGCACGTCGTCGAAGTTCGGCGGGCGGCTCGAGCCCTTCATGCACGTCGACCTGCAGCTGCACACCGGGCGCTCGCTGGACATCGTCACGCAGGCCGAGACGATCACCCCGTTCGCCGCGGTGCTCGGCGGTGACTACGCGCGCTACACCGCAGGGACCGCGATGCTCGAGGCCGTCGAGCGGCTGACCGACGCCGAGCGCGAGCCCGCCGTGCAGCACTACCTGCTGCTCGTCGGGGCGCTGCGCTCGCTGGCGGCGGCCGAGCACGACCCGGGGCTGATCCTCGACGCGTTCCTCGTCCGCTCGCTCGCGGTCGCGGGCTACGCGCCGAGCTTCGACGCCTGCACGGGCTGCGGGCTGGCGGGCCCGCACGGCGCGTTCGCGGTGGCCGCCGGCGGCTCGGTCTGCCCCGACTGCCGACCCGTCGGCTCGGCGGCCCCCGCGCCGGCGACGCTGGCCCTGCTCGGGGCGCTGCTGACGGGGGACTGGGCGAGCGCGGACGCGAGCGAGGATCGCGCCCGCCGGGAAGGGCACGGGCTGGTGGCGGCGTACCTCAATTGGCATCTCGAGCGCGGCCTGCGCTCGCTGCGGCTCGTGGAGCGCGTGTGAGCCCGCGCGCGTCCCGGCGCGCCCGGCGCACCCCCGAGCCCCCGCCGCCGCACCCGTCGGGCGCCCGACCGCCGAGCGTGCCGGCCGAGCTGGTCCCGCAGCACGTCGCCGTCGTCATGGACGGCAACGGGCGCTGGGCCAAGCAGCGCGGCCTGCCGCGGACCAAGGGCCACGAGGTGGGGGAGGCGAGCCTCTTCGACGTCGTGTGCGGCGCGATCGAGATCGGCGTCAAGAACGTCTCCGCCTACGCCTTCTCGACCGAGAACTGGCGGCGCTCGCCCGACGAGGTCAAGTTCCTCATGAGCTACAGCCGGGACGTGCTGCGCGCCCGGCGTGACGAGATGGACGCCATGGGCGTTCGGGTGCGCTGGGCGGGGCGCCGGCCGCGGCTGTGGAAGAGCGTCATCTCCGAGCTGGAGGTGGCGCAGGAGCAGACCCGCGACAACGACGTGCTGACGCTGACGATGTGCGTCAACTACGGCGGCCGGGCCGAGATCGGCGACGCCGCGCGTGCCCTCGCCGAGGACGTCGCGGCGGGCCGGCTCGACCCGCGCAAGGTCGACGAGAAGCTCTTCGCGCGCTACCTCTACGACCCGCAGATGCCCGACGTCGACCTGTTCGTGCGCTCCAGCGGCGAGCAGCGGACGTCGAACTTCCTGCTCTGGCAGTCGGCCTACGCGGAGATGGTCTTCCTCGACACGCTCTGGCCCGACTTCGACCGCCGGCACCTGTGGCAGGCGATCGAGGAGTACGCCCGGCGCGACCGTCGCTACGGCGGTGCCCAGCCGAACCTCCAGGCCGAGGGCACGACGGCCGGCGCCGCGGCAGCCGGGGCCGCGGCCGCCAACGGCACGGCGCCCGACGCCTCGCCCGAGGCCGTGCCCGACGGTGCGCCTGCCTGACGGCGGCCCGCCCGGCGCCGGCTCGCGGCCGGGCCGCCGCCCGATGACACCGCACGGCCACGGCCACTCCCACGACGTGGGCCGCCCCGGCGGCCGGCGCAGACGCGAGCCCGCGGACCCGCGGCAGGCCTCGCTCGTCCGCGCCGTCCTGGCCGCGGCGGTGGCCGTCGCGACGATCGCGACCGTCGTCGGCCTGGTGCTGCTCTGGCCGCGCGGTGAGCGCCCGACGGCCCCCTCCGCGCTCGGCACGGCGAACGGCCTGCAGCTCGTCGACGGCACCGTCGCGTCGGTGCGCCCCTACGACTGCACCAGCACCGGCGACGCGGCCGCGGCCCCCGACGCGCCCGCGGTCACCTGCGCATACGCCATGGTGGCCCTGCCCGGACGCGACGGGGTGGAGGTCGACCTCGCCCCCGACGTGGTCCAGTCGGGCGTCTCGCCCGGGGACCGCGTACGCCTCGCCCACGTGCCGGCGTCCGCCGACGCCCCGGAGACGTGGCTCTTCCTCGACTTCGTGCGCGGCCTGCCGCTGGCCGCGCTGGCGATCAGCTTCGCCCTGCTCGTCGTGCTCGTCGCCCGGCTGCGTGGGCTGGCCGCGCTCGTCGGCCTCGTCGTCACGGGCATCGCGGTCCTGGAGTTCATGCTTCCGGCGCTGCTCGTCGGGCGCGACCCGTTGCTGGTCGGCGTCGTCGGCAGCTCCGCGATCCTGCTCGTGGTGCTCTACCTCGCCCACGGGGTCTCGGTGCGCACGACGACCGCGCTGCTGGGGACGCTCTTCGGCGTCGCGCTCACCGCGCTGCTCGCGACCTGGGCCGGTGCGGCGGCGCACCTGACCGGGGTCGGGTCCGAGGGCGACGCGAGCCTGGTGTCCCTCGCGGGCCAGATCGACCTGTCCGGGCTGCTCGTCTGCGGCGTGGTCCTCGCCGGGCTCGGGGTGCTCAACGACGTGACCATCACGCAGGCCTCGGCCGTGTGGGAGCTGCACGAACTGCAGCCCGGGCTGTCGGCCCGGCGGCTCTTCGGCTCGGCGATGCGGATCGGCCGTGACCACATCGCGTCGACCGTCTACACGATCGTCTTCGCGTACGCCGGGGCCGCGCTCCCCGTGCTGCTGCTCATCGAGCTGTCCACCGCGCCGCTGAGCCAGGTCGTGGTGAGCGGGGACGTCGCCGCCGAGGTGGTGCGCTCGCTCGTCGGTGCGATCGGGCTGGTGCTCGCCGTGCCGTTGACGACCGGGCTCGGAGTGCTGGTCGTACGTCTCACCGCGCGCCGACCGGCCGGCTGAGCGCCGCTCGCGGTCGCTCGTCACGCGGCCGCCGATCGACCGCCCACAGCCAGCTCGTGCGCCCGGAGCCGCGGCCGCGACCGGGGCACCAAGGGCTCGCCGCGCTCAGGCGCCCTTCGCGCAGGCCGGGCAGGTCCCGAAGATCTCGACGGTGTGCGCGATGTCGACGAAGCCGTTCTTCGCGGCGATCGAGTCGGCCCAGCGCTCCACGGACGGCCCCTCGACCTCGACGGTCCGACCGCAGTGGCGGCAGACGAGGTGGTGGTGGTGGCCGGTGCTGCAGCGGCGGTAGACCGCCTCGCCGTCGTCGCGGCGCAGCACGTCGACCTCGCCGGCCTCGGCCAGCCCCTGCAGCGTCCGGTAGACCGTCGTGAGCCCGACGGCCTCGCCGCGCTCGCGCAGGAGGGCGTGCAGGTCCTGGGCGCTGCGGAACTCGTCGGTCTCGTCGAGGACGGCGGAGACCGCGCTGCGCTGCCGCGTGCTGCGGCGGGGAGCCCCCGTCGTGCTCTCGTTCACGTCGCTTCCCTTCTCTGCTGACCCTTCAGCATGCCCGACGCCGGCGGCATTCCGACTGCCCGCTCCGCCATATCCCTCACAGCTCTGCGACGCGAAGCCCGATCGCACCGAGCATCAGCACCACCAGCGCCACCCGCCCCGCGCGGCCGCCCGCAGTCGCCAGCGGCCAGGAGAGGTAGCCGAGCCAGCCGACGAAGGCCAGCACGAGCAGCAGGCAGAGGATCCCCAGCAGCGGCGGCGACGCCAGGCCGGACACCAGGAGCACGCCGAGCACGACCGGCAGCACGGCACGCGGCAGACGGCTCACGGCGGCGAGCGGCTGGGCGCTGCGCTTGCTCACGGCCCGGCGCAGCGGGCCGCCCGTCACCTCGCCACCCGTGGCGGAGGTGCCCGTGGCGGAGGTACTGGCGGCGGAGCGTGCTGCCGGTCGTGGGCGACGGGCGGGCGCGGGGGCACCGGTGCGCGCGGCCCCGCGCGCGTCGGCGTTCCGACGGGGGGCCGGGCGCCGCCCGGCGGGACGTCTCTTCGGCATCTGCCGCATCGTGCCGCATCCGACCCGCTCACGGGGCCGCGGCTCGCCCGCCCGCGCGGCACGATGCGCGGATGCTCGCAGTCACGGACGACGGGCTCGCGCGCCGTGCGGCACGATGCGCGGATGCTCGCAGTCACGCGCCACCGCGTACCTCCCGAGGAGGGGGCGGCCTTCCTCGACTCGGCGCGCACCGCCCTCGCCGTCCTCGCCGCCCGGCCCGGCTTCCGGCGCGGCACCGTGGGCCGCGCGACCGACGACCCCGCGCTGTGGGCGCTGACGACCGAGTGGGAGTCGGTGGGTGCCTACCGGCGGGCGCTGTCGGCGTACGAGGTGAAGGTCTCCGCCGTGCCGGTGCTCGCCACCGCGATCGACGAGCCGACGGCCTACGAGGTGCTGCTGAGCCACGACGACGACGGCGGGACGGAGGGCACGACGCGGCTGGCGGCGGACGCCGGTAGCGTCGGAATCGGGTCGGCGAGCGCTCCGGGGGTGGCCGTCGACCTGCCTCCTGCGCGGGGCGACGGCGTGTTCGGGCAGGGCCCTGCCGAGCGGTAGCCTGTCCCGCCTGCCCGCCGACCGCCAGCCGGATGGAGAACCTCCGTGGCCACCGACGCCAAGATCGACACCATCGTCAGCCTCGCCAAGCGCCGGGGTTTCGTCTACCCCAGCAGCGAGATCTACGGGGGCACCCGCTCGGCGTGGGACTACGGGCCGCTCGGCGTCGAGCTCAAGGAGAACGTCCGGCGGCAGTGGTGGCGCACGATGGTCCAGCAGCGCGAGGACATCGTCGGCCTGGACTCCTCGGTCATCCTCGCCCGCGAGGTGTGGACCGCCTCGGGCCACGTCGAGGCCTTCGTCGACCCGCTGACCGAGTGCCAGGCCTGCCACAAGCGGTTCCGCTCGGACCAGCTGGAGGAGGCGTACGAGGCCAAGCACGGCAGGCTGCCGGAGAAGGGCCTCTCCGACGTCAACTGCCCGAACTGCGGCACGAAGGGCGCGTTCACGGAGCCGCGCATGTTCAACGGCCTGCTGAAGACGTATCTCGGCCCGGTCGAGGACGAGGAGGGCCTGCACTACCTGCGGCCCGAGACCGCGCAGGGCATCTTCGTCAACTTCATGAACGTCATGCAGTCGGCCCGGCGCAAGCCGCCCTTCGGCATCGCCCAGACCGGCAAGTCGTTCCGCAACGAGATCACGCCGGGCAACTTCATCTTCCGCACCCGCGAGTTCGAGCAGATGGAGATGGAGTTCTTCGTCGAGCCGGGCACGGACGAGCAGTGGCACGAGTACTGGCTCCAGGAGCGCTGGAACTGGTACCTCGGGCTCGGCCTCACCGAGTCGAACATGCGCTTCTACGAGCACCCCAAGGAGAAGCTCTCCCACTACTCGAAGCGCACCGTGGACATCGAGTACAAGTTCCGATTCGGCGGCACCGAGTTCGCCGAGCTCGAGGGCATCGCCAACCGCACGGACTTCGACCTGAAGACGCACGCGAAGCACTCCGGCACCGACCTGTCGTACTTCGACGCGGACAAGGGCGAGCGCTGGGTGCCGTACGTCATCGAGCCCGCCGCCGGCCTCACCCGCGCCACGCTGGCGTTCCTGCTCGACGCCTACGCCGAGGACGAGGCGCCGAACGCCAAGGGTGTCCTGGAGAAGCGCACGGTCCTTCGCCTCGACCCGCGCCTCTCGCCGGTCAAGGTCGCCGTGCTCCCGCTCTCGCGCAACGCCGCCCTCTCGCCGAAGGCGCGCGACCTCGCCGCGACCCTGCGCAAGTCCTGGAACGTCGAGTTCGACGACGCCGGCGCCATCGGCCGTCGCTACCGCCGCCAGGACGAGATCGGCACGCCGTTCTGCGTGACCGTCGACTTCGACACGCTCGAGGACGACGCCGTGACGGTCCGGGACCGCGACACGATGACGCAGGAGCGCGTGTCGCTGTCGCAGGTCGAGGGTTGGCTGGCCGGGCGCCTGCTGGGCTGCTGACCCGCCGCCCGGCCCGCCGGCTCGCACCCGCTCCGGTCCCCAAGGCCGCGCGCGCCTCGTTTGGCAGAATGCCGCATTCATGCGAACCTATCGCGTGAATGCGGCATTCTGCCAAACCGGGGTTGTATGAGTGCGGCATTCTGCCAATCGTGGGCTGCGCGAGTGTGGTGCTCTGCCGATGGGCGCGGCATGAGTGCGGCATTCTGCCAATCCCGGCTAGTGAGTGCAGCACTCTGCCAACGCGGGCGGCGGAGGTGCGACGGCGCGCTAATGCGTGGGTGGGTCGAGGTGTGCCCGCTGCTCAGGGAGCGCGGCGGATGTCGGGGCGCGGCCTCCCGGCGGCTCGTTCCAGGGTCTCGCCCACGAGCCGGGCGAAGGAAGCCCGATCGCGGCGGACGTCGCCGGGTGCTACCGGAACGACGAGTGCCCCGGCGGACGCCAGCTTCGCCTGCCGGCGCTGGGTGCGCTTGTAGTCGGCGGCCGTGAAGTGGAACTCCATCGAGTCGATCTCGAGCGCGACGGCCACGTCGTCGTACCAGCCGTCGACGACGCCGAGGAACTCGCCGTGCGCGTCGTAGAGCGCGACGTTCCACTCGGGCAGCCGGACGCCCCCGGCAAGCAGTGCGCTGCGCGCGTCGGCCTCCGCGGACGAGCGCACTCCGACGAGCACCTCCTCGAGCGCCATCCGGGCCAGGGCTGACCCGCGCCGCTGTCCGGCCGCGAGCTCACGGGCCAGGTCGAGGGGATCGCACCGGAGCCGTTGCACGCTCTCCGCGACGAGAGCTCGCACGTCATCGAGGCCCTTCGTACGCCGCGCCTCGTCGATGACGGCACGGGCGACCGGTGCGAGGGGAAGCCGTGCCTGCT
Organism: Motilibacter deserti; assembly: GCF_011250635.1. Classification (GTDB taxonomy): domain Bacteria; phylum Actinomycetota; class Actinomycetes; order Motilibacterales; family Motilibacteraceae; genus Motilibacter_A; species Motilibacter_A deserti. Next base: position 479,498 of record NZ_JAANNP010000001.1, on the reverse strand, counting down.
GGACGGCGACGGGCAGCCGCCAGGTGCGCTCGACGACGACGAAGCCGGACGAGGACCGGTGCTGTGTCTGCGGGACCAGCACGTGGACCGAAGCAGCGGCGCGGGAGCGGGCGCCGTACGTCTCCAGGGCGGTCGCGCCGGTGAGCACGGCGTCGGGGCCGGCGTACTTGAGCGCTGCCACCAGCTGCTGCCGCCGGGTGAGCCGCCCGTTGTGCGCCAGCACGATGCCCGGCAAGCCGCGTTGCCACGGCCCTCCCGGACGGCACTTGTGTCCGACACTCGAGAGCGGCACACCGAGCTCCTGCAGCTCCGCGTGGGACATGACGCCGTCGTCGCGCTGGATCAACAGATCGAGCGCCACGGTGTCGACTCGCTGGCTCGGACGTGGCATGACCGCAGCTTGGACGGTCGTGCCGCCGGTCGAGGGGGCGTCGCGCTCGACTGTGGACTCATGCTCATCCGCTGCCGTCCTGTGGACGACGCGCCCGGGCGCCCTCGTGGCCGGCTCAGTGGTGCGAGGCGCGAGATGACCGTCGCCCGCTCTCGCAGATCGGATGAATGCCACATCGTCGCAAGTTGCGCTCCGATGAATGCGCCACTGCGACGAACCTATTCGCAGAAGGCGACATTCATACGACCGAGCCCGGCGGGCACGGGCGGGCGTGGCTGCGGGCGGGCGTAGCGTCGGCCGTAGGGCGCGCGGAGGGCCTGCGGCCGACGCCCTTGGCACACTGGACACATGAGCACGTACGCCCCGGACACGCCGACGCGCGCCGAGCCGCAGGCGGCCCGGGACCGCGCCGAGCCGCAGGCGGCCCGGGACTGCGCCGAGCCGCAGGCGGCCCGGGACCGCGCCGAGCCGCAGGCGGCCCGGGACTGCGCCGAGCCGCAGGCGGCCCGGGACCGCGCCGAGCCGCAGGCAGCCCGGGGCCGCGTCGAGCTGGAGCCGACGCCGGCGCGCCCGGTCGCCCCACCGCTACGGCTGGGACGCCTCGAGGTGGGTCTGCCGGTGGTGCTCGCGCCCATGGCCGGGATCACCAACGCGCCGTACCGCCAGCTGTGCCGGGAGGCCGCGGGCGGGCGGGGGCTGTTCGTCAGCGAGATGATCACCAGCCGGGGGCTCGTGGAGGGCGACCGGGAGACGCTGCACCTGCTCAAGCCGGGCCCGGACGAGGTGCCGCGCAGCGTGCAGCTGTACGGCGTGGACCCCTACTACGTCGGCGAGGCCGTCCGGATCCTGGTCGACGAGCACGGCGTCGACCACGTGGACCTGAACTTCGGCTGCCCGGTCCCGAAGATCACGAAGAAGGGCGGCGGCGCGGCGCTGCCGTGGAAGCGCGGCCTGCTGCGCGACGTGCTGAGGGCGGCGGTCATGGGCGGGCAGGGCGCTCCGGTCACGCTGAAGACCCGCAAGGGCCTCGACGACCACCTGCTGACCTACCTCGACGCCGGGCGCATCGCGCAGGACGAGGGGTGCGCCGCGATCGCGCTGCACGCGCGCACGGCGATCCAGGGCTACTCGGGCACGGCCGACTGGGACGCGATCGCGCGGCTCAAGGAGGCCGTGGACATCCCGGTCCTCGGCAACGGGGACATCTGGGAGGCGTCCGACGCCGTGCGGATGGTCGAGCAGACCGGCTGCGACGGGGTGGTCGTGGGCCGGGGCTGCCTGGGGCGCCCGTGGCTGTTCGCCGACCTCGCCGCCGCCTTCGACGGCCGGCCCCACACCGCGCTGCCGCGGCTGAAGGACGTGGCCGAGATGGTCCGCCGGCACGCCGAGCTGCTCACCGCGTGGACGGGGGAGGAGCGCGGCCTTCGCGAGCTGCGCAAGTTCATGGCCTGGAGCTTCAAGGGGTTCGCCGTCGGCTCCACCCTGCGGCAGCAATTGGGGCTCGTGTCGAGCCTGGCCGAGCTGGACGACCTCCTCGGCCAGCTCGACACCGATCAGCCGTTCCCTGAAGCAGAGCTCGGGCGTCCGCGGGGGCGCACCAGCCCGCAGAAGCGGCTCGTCCTCCCCGAGGGCTGGCTGGACGACGCCGACACCGCGTGCGTGGCGCTGGAGGCCGACGAGGAGCTGGCGGTCTCGGGCGGCTGAACCGTCCCCGGCTCGGGGTACGTTCTGCGCCGGTACCCGAGGCCGGCACGAGCCGGCACGGGCCGGCACGAGCCAGCACCGACGGACGAGGAGGGCCCGGCGCATGCGCCTGCTGCGACGTATCGTCGTGCTCGCCGTCCTGGCCGGAGCCGTCTACCTCGCCGTCACCGCGATCCGCGTGGTCCAGGTGGCGGGGATCGACGACCGCGGGCCGGCGGACGCGATCGTCGTGCTCGGCGCGAGCCAGCGCAACGGCAGCCCCGCGCCGGTGCTCGAGGCGCGGTTGGAGCAGGCCAAGGCGCTGTACGCCGAGAAGGCCGCGCCGCGCGTCGTGACCGTGGGCGGCGGTCAGCCGGGCGACCGGTCGACCGAGGCGCGGGCCGGCAAGGAGTGGCTGATCGAGCAGGGCGTTCCGGCGCGAGACGTCATCGCAGTGCCCACCGGCACCGACACCTACGAGAGCCTCGAGGCCGTCAGCGCCGAGATGCGCCGCCAGGGGTGGCGGTCGGCCGTGCTGGTGACCGACCCCTGGCACGAGCTGCGCAGCCGGGCGATGGCGCGCGACCTCGGGCTGGACGCGGTCACCTCGCCGACGCGTACCGGCCCGTCGACCGGCACGCCACGGTCGGCGCGCTACGTCGCCCGGGAGACCCTCGCGTACGCCGCGTACTCGCTGCTCGGCGAGCGCGGCAGCAGGCTGCTGAGCAAGGGGCCGTGAGTGGGCTACGACGAGGCGGCCCGCGCGCGGTGGGCGCAGGAGCCGCCCTCCCGCGCCGGGCGTTCGCCCTTCGAGCGGGACCGGGCGCGGGTCACGCACGCGAGCGGGCTGCGCCGGCTGGGCGCGAAGACGCAGGTCGTGCTGCCGTGGACGGACGACTTCGTCCGCAACCGGCTGACCCACTCGCTCGAGGTCGCACAGGTGGGGCGCGACCTGGGCCGCGCGCTGGGCTGCGACCCGGACGTGGTCGAGACCGCGTGCCTCGCTCATGACCTGGGCCACCCGCCGTTCGGGCACAACGGCGAGCAGGCGCTGGACGCGGAGGCGTCCGCGGTCGGCGGCTTCGAGGGCAACGCGCAGACGCTGCGGCTGCTCACCCGTCTGGAGGCCAAGGCCTTCGACGCCGAGGGGCGCAGCGTCGGGCTCAACCTGACGCGCGCGAGCCTGGACGCCGCGACGAAGTACCCGTGGCCCCGGCAGGAGGCGGCGGCGTACGGCGCGCCGGGCAAGTTCGGCGTCTACGCGGACGATCGGCCGGTCTTCGACTGGCTGCGGGCCGGCGCGCCGGCGGGGCGGCGCTGTCTCGAGGCGCAGGTCATGGACTGGGCGGACGACGTCGCCTACTCCGTCCACGACGTGGAGGACGGCGTGCAGGCGGGGCTGATCGACCTGCGTGCCCTGCGCTCGACCGAGGCGGCGGAGCAGGTGCTCGCGACGGCCGAGCGGGTGTACGCCCCGGGCAGCTGCGCGGACGAGCTGCGGGAGGCGCTCGACCGCCTGCTGGCCCTGCCCGAGTGGCCCGACGGCTACGACGGCGGCCGGCGCGCCCTGGCCGGGCTCAAGCGGCTGACGAGCCGCCTGGTCGGCCGGTTCAGCGCTGCCGCGGAGCAGGCCACGCGGGCGGTCGCGGGGGACGGCCCGCTCGCGCGCTACGCCACCGACCTGGTCGTGCCGGTCCCGTTCCGCCACGAGGTGGCGGTGCTCAAGGCGGTGGCCTGGTGCTTCGTGATGCAGGGGGAGGGCCGTCGTCCGCAGCTGGCCCGGCAGCGGCAGGTGGTCGCGGACCTGGTCGGGCTCCTGCAGAAGGGGGCACCGGAGGCGCTGCCGCAGCCCTACCGGGAGGACTGGGAGGCTGCGGCGGGACCCGACGCCCGGCTGCGCGCGGTCGTGGACGCCGTCGCGTCGCTCACGGACTCCTCCGCGGTGGCGCTGCACGCGGCGCTGCACCAGGCCTCCTGAGGCGAAGATCACGACCACCGACCGGCCGTGTGCGATCGGCGGGACCGACCGCTACCGTGGCAGCCACATGAACACTGCACGTTGCAACGATTGCTTTTCGGTGTCGCAGCGGTGGCCGTCTTCGGGGCGGCGCCTGGTCGTCAGGAGGAGCACGTGCTGATCCTCGTCCGGCACGCTCATGCAGGCGACAAGCGGCTGTGGCCCTTCGACGACCTCGAGCGCCCGCTCAGCGACCAGGGGCGCGAGCAGGCCAACGGCCTCGAGCAGGTGCTCGGCGGCTTCCCGGTCACCCGGCTGCTGACCAGCCCCGCGCGGCGCTGCAGGCAGACCCTCGGCCCGCTCGCCGACCAGCTCGGCCTGGACGTCGAGGAGCGCCCGGAGCTCGCCCGCGACGCCGACGCGGAGACGGTCGACGCGTTCCTCTCCGGCCTGGGCCTGCAGGGCGCCGTCTGCTGCACCCACGGCGAGACCCTCTCGGCGCTGCTGCGCCGCTGGCGCAAGAACGGGGCCGTCGCGCTGCCGAAGGAGCCGGCCACCACGCCCAAGGGCGCCAGCTGGGTCATCGAGGACGCGGGCGCCAGGCGCGCCGCGCACTACCTGCCGCCGCTGCGCGTCGTCGCGTCCGCGGTTCCCCATCCTGTGGCCTCCGAGGAGCCTGCTCCCCGCCAGGCGGTCGGCTGACGGAGCGGCCCGCCGGAGCGGTCGGCGTCGTCTGGGCCGGCTGGTCGCCGTTGTCCCCGCCGACGCGGGAGGAGACCGGCCGGGGCTGGGGACGCGCCCGGCGGCGCGGGCCCCGCCGCTGCGTACACTCCGCTGGTGGCGGGACGGATCCGGGACGAGGACGTGGCTCTCGTCAAGGAGCGCGTCAACATCGCCGACGTCGTGGGCGAGCACGTCACGCTGCGCCGGGCCGGCGCCGACGCGATGAAGGGGCTCTGCCCCTTCCACGACGAGAAGACCCCGTCGTTCAACGTCCGGCCCAGCATGGGCACCTTCCACTGCTTCGGCTGCAACGCCGGCGGCGACGCGATCGACTTCCTCCGCCAGCTCGAGCAGCTCTCGTTCGCCGAGGCCGTGGAGCGGCTCGCCCCCCGGGCCGGCATCGAGCTGCGCTACGAGGACGGCAGCGCCCTCGACACCCAGCTGGCCGGCCAGCGCACACGGCTCATCGAGGCGCACAAGGCGGCGGCCGAGTTCTACGTCGAGCAGCTCACCGGCCCCGAGGCGATCGTGGGGCGTCGGTTCCTCGCCGAGCGCGGCTTCGACCGCGCCGCGGCCGAGCAGTTCGGGGTCGGGTACGCGCCGGCCGGGGGAGAGGCGCTGCTGCGCCACCTGCGCGGCCGGGGCTTCCGCGAGGACGACCTCGTCGAGGGCGGGCTGGTGGGGCGCAGCGGGCGCGGGCCGTACGACCGGTTCCGCGGGCGGCTGATCTGGCCGATCCGCGACTCCGCCGGGGCGGTGATCGGGTTCGGCGCCCGACGGCTGCACGACGACGACCGGATCCAGGCGAAGTACCTCAACACGACCGAGACGCCGATCTACAAGAAATCGCAGGTGCTCTACGGCATCGACCTGGCGCGCCGCGAGATCGCCAAGAGCCTGCAGGCGGTCGTGGTCGAGGGCTACACCGACGTGATGGCGTGCCACCTGTCCGGGGTGCAGACGGCCGTGGCGACCTGCGGCACGGCGTTCGGGGACGCGCATGCGAAGGCGCTGCGCCGCTACCTCATGGACGAGAACGAGTTCCGCGGCGAGGTCGTCTTCACCTTCGACGGGGACGAGGCCGGTCGCAAGGCCGCGCTCAAGGCGTTCGAGGGCGACGAGCGCTTCGTGACCCAGACGTTCGTCGCGGTCGAGCCGAACGGCCTCGACCCGTGCGACCTGCGCCTGCAGCGTGGCCCCGAGGGCGTGCGGGCGCTGGTGTCGAGCCGCGTGCCGCTGTTCGAGTTCGCCCTGCGCTCGGCTGTCGGGCGCTATGACATGGACACCGCCGAGGGCCGCACGGCCGCGCGCCGCTCCGGAATGGGCATCGTGCAGCGGATCCGGGACGCCTCGCTGCGTCAGGAGTACGCCCGGCGGTTGGCCGTGATGACCGGCCTGGACGACCCGAACGAGCTGGTCGCGCAGGCGCGTGGCGGCGTCAACGACGCGCGACGGGCGGCGGCGCGGGAGGCGGTGCCGGCGCCCCGAGCGGCCAGCAGGGCCTTCCTCGTGGCCGAGCGCGAGGCGGTCAAGGCCGCGCTGCAGATGCCCGACGTGGTGGGCGCGACGTTCGACGCTTTGCCGGAGTCCGTCTTCACGCACCCCATGCACATGGCGGTGGCCGCTGCGGTGCGGGCTGCGGGCGGGGCCGGGGCGGCGGTCCCCGGGCCGGCCTGGGTGGGGGCCGTGCGCGAGGCGGCGGCCGATGACGACGTACGCACCGCGGTCGTCACGCTCGCGGTGGAGCCGCTGCCCGCAACGCCCGGGGCGGAGCGGCGCTACGTCGTCGAGGTGCTCGCTCGGGTCGAGGAGGCCGCGATCAGCCGGCACATGGACGAGCTGCTCGGCCGCATCCGCCGGCTGGACCCGTCGCAGGACGTGGAGGAGATGTCCGCGCTGCAGCGGGAGTTGATGTCTCTCGACAACCAGCGTCGTACCGTCCGTGACCGGGCACTCGGCGAGGGGTGACCGGCGCCCCCGGACGGTCCTAAGAAGCCTTGGCAATGCTGGGAAGTGGCTGCTGAGCGCGGTGAGCTGGAGCACACTGAAGCCGTGCCCATGACAGTGCGACGGGACGATGCCCGGGGGGCCGGCACGTTCCGTTCAGCGAGGCCCAATGCTCCCGTGCTCGAGGTCGTCCCGGACCTCGTCGCTCCGCGTCGGCCGGCCGACGACATGCCGTCTTCTGCCGCCGCTTCTGCTGCTCCCGGCTCCCTCGAGCCGCTCGAGGCGCTCGACCCCGGGCCGGGCGCCGAGCCCGGGCTCGAGCCTGGACTGGAGCCTGCTGCCGCCGACCTCGCCGCCGCGGCCGAGGCGGCGGTCGACGTGGTCGAGGAGCTCGAGGACACCGTTCCCGCGCTCGACGAGGAGGCGCCGGGCGTCGGTGCCGACCTCGTGCGCGTCTACCTGCGCGAGATCGGCCGCGTCCCGCTGCTCACCGCCGAGCAGGAGGTGTCCCTGGCCCGCTCGGTCGAGGCCGGGCTCTTCGCGGCCGAGCGGCTCGAGACGGGGGACGACGACCCCGAGCTGCGCCACGACGCCCAGCTCCGCCACGACCTCGGCGTGCTCGCCCGGGAGGGGCGGCGGGCCAAGGAGCACCTGGTCGCGGCGAACCTGCGTCTCGTGGTGTCGGTGGCCAAGCGCTACGCCGGCCGCGGCCTGCCGCTGCTCGACCTCGTGCAGGAGGGCAACCTCGGCCTGATCCGCGCGGTGGAGAAGTTCGACTACACCCGCGGCTACAAGTTCTCCACCTACGCCAGCTGGTGGATCCGGCAGGCGGTCAGCCGCGCGCTGGCCGACCAGGGGCGCACCATCCGCGTCCCCGTGCACATGGCCGAGAGCATCAACCGTGTGCTGCGCAGCCAGCGCTCGCTGCTGCAGGAGCTCGGCCGGGAGCCCACCCCCGACGAGGTGGCCGAGCGCGCTCAGCTGCCGGTCGTCCGGGTGGTCGAGGCACTGCGCGTCGCCGTCGAGCCGGTCTCGCTCCACCTCGCGGTGGGCGAGGACGGCGGCTCCGAGCTCGGCGACCTCATCGAGGACGTCGAGGCCGTGACCCCGGTCGACTCGGTTTGCTCCTCGCTGCTGCACGACCACCTGGACGCCGTCCTGTCCTGCCTGGGTGAGCGGGAGCGCCAGGTCGTGCGGCTGCGCTACGGCCTCGACGACGGTGAGGTGCACACGCTGGAGGAGGTGGGGCAGCGGTTCGGCGTCACCCGTGAGCGGGTCCGGCAGATCGAGGCCAAGACCCTCGCCAAGCTCCGCCAGCCCACCTTCGCCCAGCAGCTGCGCGACTACCTCTGAGCCCGCTCGGCGTCGCCCGTGCCGTGGCGGGAGACGCTGTGACTGCGGTTTTCCTACGGCCGCGGGCCGCTTTTGTCGGCCCAAGGCAATCATCTGTTTCGACGCCAAGAAGTGACCTTGAGGGCGTTGACCGGGGGCCGCACGGACCCTAGTTTGTTGCAGCGCCCGCGAAACTTGCCGCGACGGCGCCGTCACGTCAAAGACTGCCGTGCTCGAGTGCTCGCTCTCGTGCGAGTTGGGGGGTCCTTGTGCTACCGCTGTGCGCTGCGCACGCCCGGTCCGCCTGCGCGCTCGTGCGCGTCCGACGCCAGCACCGCACGGCCTGAAGCCCGGAGGCGCTTCCCCGGCTCCTGCCGGGGGCGCCCCGTCGTCCTGTCCATCTGCCCGCTGCACCGGGCCTGACCGATTTGACAGCGTTGTCCGCTGTTGCTGCATTTCAAAGAGCGCCATCGAGCTTTTCCCCAGCGTTGAGGAGAACATCGTGGTACGACCGATCAAGCGCCTGATGGCGCTGACGGTGGCCGCGGCCCTCGGACTGCCGACAGTCGGCGTCCTGGCCCCGGCACAGGCCGCAGAGGCCGAGCCCTTCAAGGCTCTCGTGTTCAGCAAGACCGCAGGCTTCCGTCACGACGCGATCCCGGCCGCCCTGGCCGCGATCCAGAAGCTCGGCCAGGAGAACGACTTCACCGTCGACTCCACCGAGGACGCGTCCAAGTTCACCGACGCGAACCTCGCGCAGTACGACGTGGTGATCTGGAACTCCACCACCGGTGACGTGCTCGACGACGCCCAGCAGGCTGCGTTCCAGCGCTACATCCAGGCCGGTGGCGGCTACGCGGGCCTCCACTCGGCCTCCGACACCGAGTACAGCTGGCCGTGGTACGGCAAGCTGGTGGGCGCCTACTTCGACTCCCACCCGCAGAACCAGAACGTCACGGTGAAGACCGAGGACCGGGTCCACCCGTCCACCGCGCACCTGCCGGCGTCGGCCACGCGGTTCGACGAGCTGTACAACTACCGGACGAACCCGCGCGACACCGTCCACGTGCTGCAGTCCTACGACGAGCGCAGCTACTCCGGCGGCAACATGGGGTCGGACCACCCGATCACCTGGTGCCAGGACTACGACGGCGGCCGCGCCTGGTACACCGGCCAGGGCCACACGCAGGAGTCCTACGCCGAGCCGGCCTTCCTCAAGCTCCTCCTCGGTGGCATCCAGACCGCCGCGGGCGTCCTCGACGCCGACTGCTCGGCCTCGCAGAGCGGCAGCTTCGACAAGGTCGCCCTCGACGAGAACACGCAGAACCCGATGGACTTCGACGTCGCGCCCGACGGGCGGACGTTCTACACCGAGCGCGACGGCCGCGTGCAGGTCATCGGGGCCAACGGCGGCACCACGACCGTCGGCCGCGTCAACGTCACGACGGTGCAGGAGTTCGGCCTCATCGGCATCGAGCTCGCGCCGGACTTCGCGACGAGCGGCCACCTCTACCTGTACTACTCGCCGAACGACAGCAACAACCGTGACCGCGTCTCGCGCTTCACGCTCAACGGCAACACGCTCGACCTGGCCAGCGAGAAGGTCGTCCTCGAGGTCCCTGTCCAGCGGGCGGAGTGCTGCCACGTCGGTGGCGACATGAAGTTCGACACCAAGGGCAACCTCTACATCTCGACCGGCGACAACACGAACCCGTTCGCGTCGGACGGCTTCAACCCGATCGACGAGCGCGCCGGCCGTTCCTCCTGGGACGCTCAGCGCTCCTCGGGCAACACCAACGACCTGCGCGGCAAGGTGCTCCGCATCCACCCGGAGGCGGACGGCACCTACACCATCCCGCAGGGCAACCTCTTCGCGCCGGGCACGGACAAGACCCGTCCCGAGATCTACGCGATGGGCTTCCGCAACCCCTTCAAGATCAACCTTGACCCGCGCAGCGACACGGTGATGGTGGCCGAGTACGGCCCCGACGCCGGTGCCGCCAACCCGAACCGAGGCCCCGACGGCCGCGTCGAGTGGAACGCGCTGACGCAGCCGGGCAACTACGGCTGGCCCTACTGCGTCAGCGACAACGTCGCCTACAACGACTACAACTTCGCCACGAGCACGTCCGGCCCGAAGTTCGACTGCGCCGGCGGCCCGACCAACGACTCGCCGAACAACACCGGCCTGACCAAGCTGCCGCCGGCGATCCCGGCGACGGTCTGGTACGGCTACGGCACCAACCCGCTCTTCCCCGAGATCGGCGGCGGCGGCGCGCCCATGGCCGGCGGCTCCTACGTCTACGACGCCAACCTCAAGTCCGACCGCAAGTGGCCGGCCTACTGGGACGGCAAGGCCATCTTCGGCGAGTGGAACCAGGGCCGGCTCTACTCCTTCCAGTTCGCGGGCAACACTCCCGGCGTTCCCACGGACATCAACCGGATCCTTCCGCAGATCACGTGGAAGCGGACGCACGCCATCGAGTGGGGCCCGGACGGCGCGCTCTACGTCATCGACTGGGGCTCCGGCTTCGGCGGCAACAACGCCGACTCCGGCATCTACCGCATCGACTACGTCTCCGGGAACCGGGCGCCGATCGCCCGCATCACCGTGGACAAGACCTCGGGCGCGCTCCCGCTGAACGTGGCCTTCGACGCCGCGGGCTCGCGTGACCCCGACGGCACCGCCGTCACCTACGCGTGGGACTTCAACGGCGACGGCACGACCGACGCCACGACGGCCACCGCGAGCTACAACTACACGACCGCCGGCACCTTCACTGCTCGCCTGACGGTCACCGACGAGGACGGCCAGACCGCCGTCGCCACGCAGCAGATCACGGCGGGCAACACCGCGCCGACCGTGACGGTCGAGATCCCGCCGAACGGCGGCGTCTTCGAGTTCGGCGACACCGTGAAGTACAAGGTCACGGTGACCGACCCCGAGGACGGGACGATCGACTGCAACAACGTGGTCGTCCAGCCGGCTCTCGGCCATGACGAGCACGCCCACGGCTACGGCCAGTACCGCGGCTGCGAGGGCAGCGTCGCCATCCCCGGCGACGAGGGGCACATCGGCGCCAACATCTTCGGCGTCCTGACCGCCACCTACACCGACAAGGGCAACGGTGCCGCCGGCCCGCTCACGGCGCAGCAGGTCATCGTCCTGCAGCCGAAGCACAAGGAGGCCGAGTACTTCTCCTCCACCGGGCGCGTCACGGGCTCGACCAGCGGTGGCGACGCCGGTGTCCAGACCGAGACGACGTCCGACACCGGCGGCGGCCAGAACATCGGCTTCATCGAGAAGGACGACTGGTTCGCCTTCAACCCGGTGAGCCTGCAGAACGTCACCGGGATCCGGGTCCGTGGTGCGTCCGAGCCGGGCGGCACGATGGCCGTACGCGTCGGCAGCCCGACCGGCACGACCATCGGCACCATCACGGTCCCGGCCGGCGGCTGGCAGAGCTGGGCGAACTACGAGCTGACGCTCCCGCAGGACGTCACCCGTGCGTCGACGACGCTGTACTTCGTCGCCACCTCGGGCCAGTACAACGTCAACTGGGTCGAGTTCATCGGCCGCGGCGTCACCGACAACCAGCGTCCCGTCGTCACGGCGGCCGGCGCCCCGGCGACCGGCACGTCCCCGCTGACGGTCAACTTCACGACGACCGCCTCGGACCCGGACGGCGACTCGCCGCTCACCTACGCGTGGACCTTCGGTGACGGCGGCACGGCCACGACGGCCAACCCCTCGCACACCTACACCACGCCGGGCAACTACACGGCCCGTCTCACCGTCACCGACTCGCGCGGTGCGGCCACGACGGTGACCGTCAACGTCGTGGTCAACGCCCCGAGCACGCAGTGCTTCACGGGCCGCTCGGACGACTTCCTCGGCTCGACGCTCGACCGCACGCGGTGGACGACGGTCGTCCGGGAGAACCAGGACCTGCGGGTCCAGAACGGCAGCCTGGTGCTCAAGACGTCGAACACCGACATCTACAGCACCGGCAACACGGACACGCCGAACATCGTCCTGCAGGACCTGCCGAGCGGCGCCTTCACCGCGACCGCGAAGCTGACCCTGCCGGCGCGCCAGGCGTACACCCAGGCCGGTCTGATCATCTACGGCAACGACGACAACTACGCGAAGATGGTCCTGCAGGGCCGGAGCACGGGTGCCGCCGATGCCGCACAGCGGGTCTTCCAGTTCATCCGCGAGGAGAACGCCACGCCGAACGAGGTCGGCGAGTCCAACACCGCCAACCTCGGGGCGACGTACCCCGACACGGTGTACGTCCGCTTCACGAGCAACGGGACGACGCTGAACGCGTCCTACAGTTCCGACGGCACGACGTTCACCGCGATGCCGCAGACGAAGTCGCTCGCCGGGATCACCAACCCGAAGATCGGCCTCATCGCGCTGCAGGGCAGCGGCCGGCCGCAGGCCCCGATCGACGCCTCGTTCGACTGGTTCTCCATCACGCCGGACGACAAGGCGACGGCCACCGGGCCGAACGACGAGTTCGAGGGCACGTCGCTCGACGGCTGCCGCTGGGGCGTCGTCCGTCCCGACCCGGCCCGCATGCGCGTGGCCGGGGGCAACCTCGAGCTCGACACCACCACCGGTGACATCTACGGCACCAACGACACGGGGCCGAAGAACTTCGTCCTGCAGCCGCAGCCGGCCGGTGACTGGACCGTCGAGACCAAGGTCGACGCCAGCGCGTTCACCCAGCAGTACCAGCAGGCGGGCCTCATCGCGTACGTCGACGACGACAACTACGTGAAGATGGACTACCTGACCACCAACGCCGCGGGCAGCGCCGTCGCCCGTGGGCTGGAGATCCGCAGCGAGGTCGGCGACGCGGTGCAGAACCCGCAGCCGTCGGCGTCGAACCTCACGCAGGGCGTCTGGTACCTGCGGCTGAAGAAGGCCGGCAACGTGTTCACCGGCTCCTACTCGGCCAACGGCACCACGTGGACCGAATTCGCGACGGTCACGAACGCCCCGGTCGCGGCCGCCGGCCGGGTCGGGCTCTACACGCTGGGTGCGGCGTCCACGCTCAACGCCCCGGCGAAGTTCGACTACTTCCGGGTCCTCGGCGCCACGCCGGCCGACTCGGTCGCTCCGACGACCACCGCTTCGCTGAACCCGGCTTCGCCGAACGGCAGTGCGGACTGGTACAAGTCCGCGGTGACCGTGACCCTCGCCGGCACGGACAACCAGGGCGGCAGCGGCATCGACCGCACCGAGTACAAGCTCGACGGTGCGGCCAACTGGACGGCGTACACGGCTCCGGTCGCGGTCTCCGCGGACGGCAACCACACGCTCGTCTACCGCTCGGTCGACAAGGCCGGCAACGTCGAGGCCGACAAGACCGCGACGTTCAAGGTCGACGCCACCGGCCCGGCCGTCACCGTCTCCGGCGTCGCCGCCGGTGCGTCCTACGGTGACTCGGGCGCCAACCGCACGGTGACGTTCACGGCGGCGGACCCGGCCTCCGGGATCGCTTCCAGCAGCGCGACGCTGGACGGGCAGCCCTTCACCTCGGGCACGGCCCTCACCCTGCGCCAGCTGTCGCTCGGCACCCACACGCTGGTCGTCACCGCGACCGACGTGGCCGGCAACGTCACGACGTCGACGACGACGTTCACCGTCACCACGTCGTTCGCCGACATCCAGGCGCTCATGGACTCGTACCGCGCAGCGGGCCAGCTCAGCGCGAGCGCCTACACCCAGCTGACCGACCGGCTCGTCCGGGCGGAGCAGCAGGCCGAGGTCGGGTCCGAGGCCAAGGCGATCGCCTTCCTCGACCAGTTCATCGCCAAGGCCAAGAACCAGATCAAGGGCGACGCGCAGGACACGATGATCCGCAACCTGCTCATGCGTGACGCTCAGTACCTCCTCGACGGCCTCAAGGCCGCCGAGGCTGCGGAGGCCGCCGCCCGCTAGCAGCTCCTGAGCTAGCAGCGCGGCTTCCCCCGAGCGCTCCGGCCCGTCGACCTCCTCGGTCGGCGGGCCGGACGCCGCAAGGGGCCGAGCCGTGGGGACCCGGGTGCAGGCCGGCCCCACGACCGGCGCCGGGGCCGGGCGCTCCGCCCCGGCGCCGGTTCCCTGCCCAGCCCCCCGGACCCCGCGGCTTCGACGGCCCAGCTCGACGAGCGCCCTCGAACTGGCGGAGTCAGCTCCCGCAGAGCGCCGGTCCGGCGCACGTAGGCTGCGGGCGTGGGCTTCCTGGACAAGCGGCGTCGTCCGACCGAGGACGGCGTCGCTTCCTCGTCCCTCGAGCCTGGGGAGCGCGTCCTGACGGCCGAAGCCGACGAGAACGGCGGCACGGTGGCCGTGACGGACCGCGCGCTCCTCCTGCCCGGCGCGGAGCGGCTGCCGTGGCATCTCGTGCTGGCCGCCGGCTGGGACGCGGACGAGGCGCAGCTGCGGGTCACAGGCGTCGACGGCGCCCGCTGGACCGTGCGGCTGCCGGACCCGGGGCGGGTGCCCGAGGCGGTGCGGGAGCGGGTGCAGTCCTCGATCGTGGCCAGGCGGCGCGTGACGTTGGTGGGGGAGCGAGGCGTGCTCGTCGCCGTCCGTCGGATGCCCGACAGCGAGGACCTGGTGTGGCAGGTGCGACCGGAGGCGGGGATCGACCTGCGGGACCCGGCCGTGCGCGAGCGCGTGGACGACGCGGTGGCCGAGCTGCGCGCGGCGCTCGGGCTCTGAGGCCCGCTTCCGCGGGCCGAACCCTTCTGCCGAGCGCTAGGCGGCCGTACGCAGCCGCGGGCGTCCCTTGGCGGCTTTGGCCCCCTTGCCCTTGGACGAGCGCGCACTCGATCTCGCGAGCCGGCGCTCGGCCGCGGCGGCCGGCGAGCCCAGCAGCTTGAGCACCGCCGCCTCGATCTCGCCGTGGGTCGCCGGCTCCCCGAAGCTCGCGTCCGCGCCGAGCCGCTCGAGAGCCGGGGCGATCGTGACCCCGTCCTCGAACAGGTCGATGACGCGCGGGTCGATGTAGGACTTGCGGCACACGGCCGGGGTGTTGCCGAGGTAGGTGCTGACCTCGGTGACGCCACGGGAGACGGCCCGCTTGCGCGCCGTGGCGCTGTCGGCGGCGGACGACGACACGGCGAGCGCGACGGACATGAGGACCGTCGCATGCCAGGTGCGGAAGTCCTTGGCGGACACGTCGTCACCGGCGACCTGCTTGACGTACTCGTTGATGTCCGCGGACTTCACGTCGGCCCACGCGCCGTCATCGTCGACGTAGGCCAGCAGCTCGGGGTTGGGGTCGTCGCGGTCGAGCAGCTCCTTCACGACCGCCAGCACGTCCTCGTCGACGATGGAGATGACGCGCTCCTTGGAGCCCTTGGCGAGGTACTCGAAGGTGATCTGCCGCCCCTCGATCGTCGTGTGCCCGCGCCGCAGCGTGGCCAGCCCGTAGGTCTGGTTCTCCTCGGCGTACTCCTCGCTGCCGATGCGGAAGAAGCCGAGGTCGAGCAGGCGGAAGGCGCAGGCCAGGACGCGGTCGCGGCACATCCCGCGCTGCACGAGGTGGGCCTGGGCCTGCTCGCGGGCGGCCGGCAGGCGCTCGGCGAACGCGAGGACGCGCTCGTGCTTCTCGCGGTCGCGCTGGATGCGCCACTGGTCGTGGTAGCGGTACTGCCGGCGGCCCGCGTCGTCGGTGCCGAGCGCCTGGATGTGCCCGTTGGGCCACGGGCAGATCCAGACGTCCTTCCACGCGGGCGGGAGGACGAGCGCGTCGAGGCGCTCCTTCACATCGGGCTCGGTCACCTTGCGGCCGTCCGGCCAGAAGTAGACCCAGCCCTTGCCGTAGCGGCGCCGGGTGATGCCGGGGCGCGAGCATTCGGCACGCCGCAGCCTCGGCACGCTCGTCTCCTGTCGTCTGTGGAGCGGGATCAGGCCTGCCGAATGTGCATCGCCTGCTCCTCGGGAGACACGTCGGTCTCACCGAGAAGCGCGCTGGTCGCGATCATGTCCGCCTCGTCGTCCCCGTGCGCGCCCTCGTCCGGCTCGATGAGCCGGCCCGCCGGCTGCTCGGGGTCGGTGTCGTCGCTGAGCTCGTCCACGACGCCGGGGCGGTCGAGAGCCGGGTCCGCCAGCGTGTCGGGGACCTCGCGGGCGATCTTCTCGTCGAGGGACTCGCCCTCGATCTGCTCCTCGACCGTGGTCCCCTTGGCGCGTGCGCCGAGGTAGCTGTCCCCGGGCAGCGCCGGTTCCTGCGGGTCGACGTAACGCGCGCGCTCGGGAGCGGCGTCGTCCACGATGTCAGGGAACGCGGGGTCGAGGCCGGGGTTCTCGGGGTTGGGAACCGTCACCGGTGGCAGGTCCTTTCGTCTCTCGTGCGGGCGGCGGAGGCCGGCGCCCACGTCGTGCGGCGGAGTGGGCTCAGAGGCCCATGCGGTCGTTGGTCCCCGTCGGGCCACTGCCCGTGCCGACCCCCGCCCGGTCGTTGATGTCGACCACGTAGACGCTGTCCTCGGCGGTGGTGCCGTAGGAGTCCGTCCCGGTGGACGCGGAGGCGTCGGAGTCCGAGCGGCGCTCCTCCATCTTGTGCTGGACCTTCTCCTTCGCGGTGCCGGCGACGCTGGCGGCCTGCTCCTTGGCCGTGCCGGCGAGGTCGGCGGCCTGGTGCTGGACCTTGTCCGCCGTCTCCTTCACCCGCGGGTCGTTCGCCGTCCGCAGGGCGAGGCTCTTGATCTGCTCGTAGCGCTCGCGGCCGGCCTGCGCCCCCGCGACGTAGCCGGCGGCGAAGCCGGCGAGAAACGTGAGCTTGCGCATCGCGTCCGCCTCCTGGCTGGTGTGTGCATCTGCTGGTCTGTGCGTCTGCCGTCCCCGTGCGTGCCCCTGTGCCCTTCCCGGCGGGGGCGGCGGCGACACCTGAGCTACGACGGGCCGCAGGGAGGGCGAGCCGGCATGCTGCTGGACGCCGGGCAGCGGCCTGGGCGGGGCCTCCGTCCGCAGAACCGACCGCCGTGCCGGGCGCGGGGCTCCCCGAGGCCAGGCCGGGCGGATGCGCTACTCTGATCCCCGTTGCGCCGGCCCCGGCTGGTGCTCTTCCCGCATAGCTCAATTGGCAGAGCAGCCGGCTGTTAACCGGCAGGTTATTGGTTCGAGTCCAATTGCGGGAGCCTCGCGCTCGCCCCTTCGGGGTCGCGGCCGTCGTGGCGGCACGGTCAGCCGGCCGTCAGGCCCAGCACCACGAACACCAGCCCCACGACGACGCCCGCGGCGCCCATCTTCCGCGCGGTAGGCCGCTTCGCGGGCTCCACCTTGCTCTGCCACATCCCCGCCGCCTGCGTCGCGCCGAGCACGGCGATGACGAGCCCGATGCCGATGTTGACCCAGTCCATGCGGCCATTCTCCCGGAGCGCCCGGCATGCCGGGGCCGGGGTAGATGGGCGTGCCCCGGGTGCCGTCCAGACGAGGGGCACGCCCCGCGGCTGCTGCTGAACAGAGCCGAAGCGGCGCTGCGCACAGCCTCCGTCCAGGCGGCCACACCGGCCGTCGGATGCACGCCGGGCCGGCACGGTGGCGTCTGCTGAGCCGGGGGCCCGGTCGAGATCGAGGGCTGCCGGCTCACCACTCGGCGCCGACGAGGAACAGACATCCTCCTCGAACGCATAGTCATATATCGCCATTGTCGCCGATGCCCGGCCTGCGGGACGTTCTCCCCGTCGCATCCCCGGCGGAAGGCCCTGCGATGACCGTCCCGTCCTCTCCCCTCGCGCGTCGCGCCCTGCTCCGCGGCGCTCTCGCCGCCGGCGCCGCGGCCGCCCTCTCCACGCGTGCCTCCTCGGCGAGCGCGGCCGAGATCGCGCCGGCCGACATTAACCTGCACCTGCTGAGCCGGGCGACGTACGGCCCCACCCAGGCCGCGCTCGACGAGGCGCGGGCGCTGGGCCTGGCGGGCTGGTTGAGCGCGCAGCTCGACCCGGCGTCGATCGACGACGTGCAGACGGACGAGCTGCTGACCCGCTGGCCGATGCTGTCGATGAGTGCGGCCGAGGTGCGCGCGGCCTTCCCGAACGGCAACTGGGCGGTGATGTACGCGCTGCGGGAGGCCACGGTCGCACGGGCGGTCTGGTCCCGGCGGCAGCTGTTCGAGGTGATGGTCGACTTCTGGGCCAACCACCTCAACGTGCCCAACCCCTCGAGCGAGGTGTGGGACGTACGCCACCTCTACGACCGCGACGTCATCCGCGCGCACGCGCTGGGGCGCTTCGCCGACATGCTCATCGCCTCGGCCAAGCACCCGGCGATGCTGCGCTACCTCGACAACGCGAACAGCACGAAGAACAAGCCCAACGAGAACTACGCCCGCGAGTCGCTCGAGCTGCACTCGGTCGGGGTCGACGCGGGCTACACCGAGCAGGACGTGAAGCAGGCCGCGCTGCTGCTGACCGGGTTCACGGTGACGAGCACGGACTGGACGTACGCGTTCGTGCCGTCCCGGCACTACGTCGGCCGAGTCACGATCATGGGCTTCACACACCCGAACTCGACTGCAGCCGACGGGGAGGCTGCCGCCGTCGCCTATCTCGACTACCTGGCCCACCACCCGGCGACCGCGCGCCGGATCGCCCACAAGCTCGTCGAGCGCTTCATCACCGACACACCGCCGCCGCAGCTCGTCGAGTGGCTGGCGCAGGTCTATCTGCAGAACGACACGCGGATCGCGCCCGTCCTCACCGCGCTGTTCCAGAACGCCTGGTTCTTCTCCAGCCCCGGACAGAAGGCCAGGATGCCGTTCGAGGACGTCGTGGCGACGGTCCGCATCCTCGGCATCGGCCCCGAGCCCGCCGGTGTCGACGGGGTGAAGTACCTCGTCTCGGCCGCGAACAACGTCGGCCAGCCGCCGCAGGGATGGGCGGCCCCGAACGGCTATCCGCAGGTGGCGGCCGCGTGGTCGTCGTCGTCCGCCACGGTGGCCCGCTGGAACCTGCACTACTCGCTGGCCACGGCGAGCCAGGCGAAGACCCTCGTCCACCAGGCCCGGGCCGCCTGGCTGCCCACCCCGTTGCCCGCGACGCACGGGGAGCTGGTGGACGTCCTCTGCGACCGGCTGCTGCAGCGGCGCAGCCCCGCCAAACGCGACGCGCTCTGCGCCTACCTCGGCGTGACGCCCGCGACGAAGCTCACCGCGACCTCCGCGGCCGCGACCTCCAAGCTCCAGACGCTCGTGGCGATGCTCCTCGACGCCCCCGACTTCTTCCTGCGGTGATGACGATGACTCCGACCTCCGCCGACACCAGCGCCGAGCCCTGCTCCTGCCAGACCGGGCGCCGCGGCTTCCTGACCGGCGCCGCGGCCCTCGCCCTCACCGCCGCGACCGGGGGGTGGACCGCTCTCGGGGAGCTCACCAGCGCCCGGGTGGCGTTCGCCGAGCCGGGCTACACCGGCGACGTGCTCGTCGTCGTGAGCCTGCGCGGCGGGCTCGACGGGCTCCAGGCCGTCGTCCCGGTCGGCGACCCGGCGTACGCGCTGGCTCGCCCCACGATCGCCATCCCGGCGTCGCGGGCGATCCAGCTGGACTCGATGTTCGGCCTGCACCCGTCGCTGTCGGACCTGCTGCCGTTCTGGCAGGAGGGCACCTTCGGCGCGGTGCACGCGGTCGGGCAGGCCGCGCCCACCCGCAGCCACTTCGAGGCGATGGACGAGATGGAGCGGGCGGCGCCAGGGTCCTCGCTGCGCAGCGGCTGGATCGACCGGACCATCGGGGCCAGTGCCGGGACGTCCGCGTTCGGCGCGACCAAGGTGGGCGGCCCGCTCGCGGGGACCGCGTTCATGGGAGCGAACCCCGAGCTCACGATGCAGTCGGTCAACGCCTTCAAGATCAACGCCGCCACCAACCCGACCGAACGTGCGAAGTGGCGTTCGGCCCTGCAGACCTTGCACAACGGCGCGCCCGCTCTGGTCGGGGCGCCGGCGCAGAACGCGCTCGGCGTGCTCGACGCGCTGTCCGTGCTGCAGGACGCGGGCTACACGCCGACCCCGGGCGTCACGTACCCGACGGGGAACTCGCTCGCCACGGCGCTGCAGGACGTCGCCCGGCTGGTGAAGGCCGACGTGGGGCTGCGCGCGGTCGCCGTCGACTACGGCGACTTGGACATGCACGTCGGGCAGGGGACCGTCGACTCGGGCTGGATGACCCGGCACCTCAAGGAGCTGGGGTCCGCGCTGGCAGCCTTCGCCGCGGACCTCGGGGAGCTGCTGGGCCGGGTCACCCTGATCACCCTGAGCGAGTTCGGTCGGCGGGTCGGCGAGAACGGCTCGGGCGGCAGCGACCACGGCCACGGCAACTGCGTCCTCATGCTCGGCGGTGGCGTGGTCGGCGGCCGCGTGCACGGCCGGTGGCCGGGGCTGGCCGCGCCGAGCCTCGTCGACGGCGACCTCGCCGGCACGACGGACTACCGCTCGATCCTCGCCGAGATCCTCGAGAAGCGCTGCGGAGTGCCGACCGGCTCGGTCTTCCCCGGCCTCGCCGCATCGGACCGACCAGGAGTTGCGATCCCGAGAACCTGAATCGCGATTCAGGAGGCTTTGCGGCGCAAGATCGTGAAGTCGGAGGCGACCAGCGGGCGCCAGGTGAGCGCCCCGTCGCCCACCGGGGCCTGGATGGGCTCGCCCTTGCGGGCGAGCACCACGGCGTCGACGCCCGCGACGGACGTGGCCGTCAGGACGACCTGCCCCACGGCGAGCGTGTTCTGCTGG
The DNA here is from genome assembly GCF_011250635.1 of Motilibacter deserti. Lineage (GTDB taxonomy): Bacteria > Actinomycetota > Actinomycetes > Motilibacterales > Motilibacteraceae > Motilibacter_A > Motilibacter_A deserti. Next base: position 458,738 of record NZ_JAANNP010000001.1, on the reverse strand, counting down.
TTGGACAGGCCGTTCGCCTCTCCGCCGAGGTCGATGGTCACCACGCCGTCGGTCACGTCGAGCACCGTGAGCGTGAGCGGCGGCGGCAGCGCGGTCGTCAGCCCGCGTGCCTGCGAGGCCTCGTCCGGCCCGTCGTCGAGCGCGCGTACGGCCTGGTCGAGCACCGCGCGCGGGTTGCGGCTGGCGGGGGAGAGGGCGACCCCGACCAGCAGCTCGTCGTCGAGGAAGAAGACCCGTGGCCGTCCGGGGGCGGCGCTGGCCGTCCGATCGTTGCCTCCCGCCGCGGGGGTCTCGTCGAGCAGCCCGTAGGGGACGTCCTCCGGTGGGATGCGCTCCAGCCCGCTGTCGGAGCTGACGCCGCATCCCGCGGCACCAGCCGGGAGCAGGCCGGCGACGAGCAGCCGGAGCGCGGTCCGGCGGTTCACGCCGTCACCCCGTCGACGGTCGTGCCAGCGCCCGCGTCGGCGGGCAGCGAGACGACGAACCGCGCGCCGCCCTGTGGACGCGCGGAGCACCAGACCGCTCCACCGTGCGCTTCCACCGTCTCGCGCACGAGTGCGAGCCCGAGCCCCGTGCTGGAGGCCGACCCGCGGGCGCCGCCGAGCGTGGCGAAGCGCTCGAACACCCGCTCCCGCTCGGCCACCGGTACGCCGGGGCCGGCGTCTTCCACGGCGAGCAGGACGGAGCCGTCTGCGCGCTCGAGCGACACGCCCACCACCCCGCCGCCGTGCCGATCGGCGTTGTGCAGCAGGTTCGTGACGACCCCGCGCAGCGCGCGCGGGTCGCCCTCCACGACGAAGGGGCCCGAGGCTGCCCGCAGCAGGGCGGGGGAGTCGCCGTCGGCCACGAGCGCGGCCTCGACGAGCTCGCGCAGGTCGAGCGGTCGGGCGGCCTTGCGGACGGCCTCGGGGTCGGCGCGGGAGAGCTCGATGAGGTCCTCGAGCAGCATCCGGAGCCGGTCCAGCTCGGCCGTCACCAGGTCCAAGGCACGCACCGAGCGGGCCGGGAGCTGGTCGCGGTAGGACACGAGCACGTCCACGCTGCCGACCAGCGTGGTGAGTGGCGAGCGCAGCTCGTGGCTGACGTCGGCGGCGAAGCGGGTGTCACGCTCGATCCGCTGCTGCAGCGCGTCGACCATGCTGTTGAAGCTACCCACGATGGTGGCCAGGTCGGGGTCGTCGGTGCGCGGCAGCCGCCGGGACAGCTCCCCGCTGGCGATCGCCGCGGCCGTGCCGGCCATGGGGTCCAGCGGGCGCAGCACGCCCCGGCTGGCCCGCAGCCCGAGCACCGCGGCGAGCAGCGTGGCGACCGCGGCTCCCGCGCCGAGCACGACGGCGAGCGCGCGCAGCGTCGTCCGCAGCTCCGCGAGCGGGGACACCTCGTAGACCACTGCGTCGACCGAGGGGACCGGGATCGCGACGACGACGGACGGTGTGCCCAGCACGTCGGCGCGCATCAGCGCGGGCGCGCCCTCGCCCGCGGCCCGCTGCAGCGAGGTGGGCACGACGTCGGAGCCGACCTCGAGGGATGAGGAGAACCACTCACCGCCCCGCGACACCAGGACCGCGCCGGTCCGTTGCGGTGCGAGCGCGGCGAGCGCGTCGGCCGGGCTGGTGCCGGACGCGCTGAGCTGGCCGCGCAGCAGGCTGGCGTCGAGGTAGGCCTGGCGCAGGACCGTGCGCTCGCGCTGCTCGAGCAGGTAGCTGCGGGTGACCGAGTAGGACAACGCGGCGAAGGCGGCGCAGATCGCCAGCCCGCCGAGGGTGAACGCGAGGACCACCCGGTGGCGCAGGCTGCCCGGAAGGAACGAGCGCCAGAGCCTCCTCACCGGCGGTCGAGGCGGTACCCGAGCCCGCGCACCGTCACGATCACCCGCGGGTCGCTCGGGTCGGGCTCGATCTTCGTGCGCAGCCGTCGCACGTGGACGTCCACGATCCGCTCGTCGCCGTGGAAGCCGTGGTCCCAGACCTTGTCCAGCAGCGCGGACCGGCTCAGGATGCGCCCCCGCTCGGCCGCCAGCTCGCACAGCAGGCGGAACTCGGTGAGCGTGAGGTGGATCTCGTCCGCGCCGCGGCGCACGGTCCCGCTCGCCGCCGACAGGACGAGGTCGCCCTCCGGGCCGCTGTCGAGGACGACCTCGTCGCTCGGCGGCTCGTCCATGGGCTCCACGCCGCGCTTGACCCGCCGGCGCAGCGCGCGCAGCCGGGCGGTGATCTCCTTGATCTGGAACGGCTTGGTCACGTAGTCGTCCGCGCCGGCCTCCAGCCCCGCGACGACGTCGTGGGTGTCCGAGCGGGCGCTGACGACCACGATCGGCACGGCGCTGAACCGGCGTACCTGACGGATGCACTCGTAGCCGTCCATGCCGCCGAGCATGACGTCGACGATCATGTAGTCGGCGGGCGTCGACCGCATCGTCTCGACGCCGGCCTCACCGCTCGGGGCCTCGTCGATCTCATAGCCCTCGTCCTCGAGCGCGAGTCGCAACATGGCTCTGATGCGGTCGTCGTCCTCCACGACGAGAATGCGCTCTCCCACCGGGCCATGCTCGCACGCCCCGGCTAGTCCCTCCGTGTTACGGCCCATGGCCGTGTCTAGTCATACGACTGCAATATCTCTGGCCTATCCACCGCAAGGAAGGTCGCGCAGGCTGAGGGCGTCGCAAGCACCACGTCGGGCCCGCTCTCCGGGGGAGCGCAGCACGTCGCCCGGCGGCTACGCAGCAAGGAGTACGACGTGATCGAGACCGTCCATCCCGAGCGCCCGACCGCCGAGCCCGCGAACGAGACCGTGACCGTCATCCTCTCTCAACTCGACCCCGCGGACGGGGTGAGCCAGCTGCGCTGGGAGCTGCGCGACGCCGTCCTGTCAGGTGCGCGCACCGTCGTCGTCGACGTCAGCGGCGTCCCGAGCCTCTCCTCCGACGTCGTGTCGAGCCTGCTCGGCGTGCACCGGCTCTGTCGCGTACGCGGTGGCCGCGTCGAGCTCGTCGGCTGCGAGCCGGGCGTGGTCGACCTGCTCTACCGCACCGCCCTGTGGCGCGTCTTCCACATCCGTGACCGGCAGGGAGGGTGGGCCCGGTGACCACGGTCGGGCTGCACCCCGGGCTCGCCGCACCCGCCCCGTCGCTCGCGGGGTGGCAGGTCAGCACCGCGTCCGGCGGCCGCGGCCGGGCAGTGGCGACGTCGTCCGGGGAGCGCGTGCAGGTGATCTTGCACGACGGGCAGCCCGCAGGCTCGAAGGTCGTGCTCCGGCTGTGGAGCGACGGCCGTGTCGACGTCGCCTGCAGCGCCGCGCCGTCCGCGCTCGTCGTCCGTCACGGTCTGGTCGCTCCGCTGCCCATGATCGGCGGCACGAGCGCAGCCGAGGACCTGCTCGAGGAGGGTGGGGTCATCGCGGCGTTCTCGGCGTCGTTCCTCGAGGCGCTCCCGCTCGAGTCCGTCGCGCGGATGCCGCTCGTGCTCGGCGACTGCGCCGACCCGGACGAGGTCGTGCGCGCCTGGTCCGCCGAGCTGTCCCCGGACGGGGCGGGGACGGCCGTCGTCGTCGCGCGGAGGCTGGCGGTCTAGCTTTCTGCGCGACCGTGTGGCTCGACGGGCTTGTCTCCGGGCGTTGCTTCCGGGCTGGGGTCAGGGCTCACGCTGGCGTGGGATGGCGTCGACCGTGCGCGCCAGCTCCTGCAGGATCCCGCGCCGCTCCAGTTCGAAGAGCACGACGTACGGGTCGTCCCCGAGCGCGTCGAGCTCCTCGTCCGTGGCGAGCCCACGCCGGGTGGCGTAGGAGCAGGCGACGAAAGCGTGGAACGCCAGCGGCGGCAGCGCCCGCTGCGCCTCGGCGAACATCTTGACCATGATCTCGTCGTGCTCGTCGATCGTCATTCGCCGGTCCTCGGCGAGGCGGGCCGCGATCGTCGCGACGACGGGCGCTTCGGCGTACGGGTCCTGAGCGTGTGCCATGAGTCATCGTCGGCGGGTCGCGGGCTCGGCTGCAGCCGGTCGGCGAAGACGTAACGCGGTCGATACGTGGGCCGGGCGTCCATACGCGGCGTCTGCTGTCGCGAGGTGGCACCTTCGTCGGTCGAGTGGGCGGCGAGCCGCCGGTGCCACCGCGGGGTTGCGCAGGCGCCCGGCGGGAGTCGTCGGGGGCCGCACCCGGGGGTCGCGCTCGAGGCGCGCGGCGCCTGCTGTCGTGAGTGCGGCACTAGACGCCGCATGCTCCGTCGGGTCGGGTCGGGTCGGGTCGGGTCGGGTCGGGTCGGGGCGGGTCGAGTCGCGGGTCGGGGTCGGCGGAGACGTTCGGCCGGATCGGCTGTCCCAGCAGCCATGGGCGCCAAACGATCACTGTGGCGGGGCGTTGGGTGCCGGTCGAGGGCCTGAGCGGAGTCAGCCCGCAGTCGTGGCCGTGACAGCAGCCACGCACGCTGGCTGACTCCGTGCTGGGCGGGTCGGGCTGCGCCGTGCTGGGCGGGTCGGGCTGTGCCGTGCTGGGCGGGTCGGGCTGCGCCGGGCCGGGCCGGGATGGCAGAGTCGGGCTGCGGCCTCGGCCGTCGGGGGCGGTAGCTCAGCCGGTCAGAGCAGGGGACTCATAATCCCTGGGTCGTGGGTTCGAGCCCCACCCGCCCCACCGATCATCTGCGCAAGTCAGCGACCTGCTGCACCTCTGACGCGGGCAGCGAAACCAAGGTTGAGCCGTCCGCAGTCCGCAGGGAGTCCGCACGCGCCTGCGCAGCGCGTTCGTCCATCCGCTCGGCGATGGCGTCCAGCTCGTCATCAAACAGGTCCGCGTACGTGTCCAGCGTCATCGTGGCGCTGGCGTGCCCCAGCATCTTCTGCACGGCCTTGACGTTCGCCCCGGAGGCGACCGCAAGCGACGCGGCGGTGTGCCGCAGGTCGTGGATACGGAGAGCGGGCAGGCCTGAAGCCTTAATCGCGGGGAGGAACACACGCTTGCGGAAGTTGCCGTTGCGCAGCGACGCGCCCTCAGGCGACGTGAACAGGAGGTCGTCCGGCGACTTGCCCTCCATCAGGGCGTCGAGCTGCTTGCGCAGGAACGAGGGCACCGGGACGGTTCGGGCCTGGTGCGTCTTCGTCGGCCCGTAGGAGAGCCCGCCCTCCACCTCCGACACAGACTCCGTGACCAGAAGCCGCCCGCGCAGCAGGTCAACGGACCGGACCCTGAGTGCGGCAGCTTCTCCCCAGCGCACCCCGCAGTAGCCGAGAACGAGGACCAGCGTCTCGTACGACGCCGCGTGAGCCGCGAGCTTCTGCAGCTCCTCGTGCCGCAGGTAGCGATGCCCGCCCGTTGCAGGCAGCTTGGGCAGCATGCCCTTCCTCCCGGCGCCTCCCTGAGGGCGTGCCGGGTTCTTCGGAAGACGCCCGTCAGCGACCGCAGCGTCCAGCATCGCGGTCAGAAGGTGCGCCGCATGTCGTCGGCGTGAGGCGCTGAGGAGCTGCCCCTTCGCACCGGTCATGCCCGCCACCCATGACTGCACCGCCGTGAACGTCACCTGATCCAGCCGTAGGGCTCCCCACCGGGGAATCACCAACCCCCTAAGAATCGAGCGGTAGGAGTCCAGCGTGCTTGGCGCGACGTGCAGCGTCGTGACCCAGTGATCGGCCCACTCTGCGATCGTCGTCTTCGCGAGCACCGGATCGGTCCAGTCCATCGTCCGGACCTTCCGCTCCTGCTCCTGCGCCCATCGCTCAGCGTCGCGCTTCGTAGCGAACGTCTTCGTGCGTTCTCTGCCATCCGGGCCGCGGTACCGCCCGAGCCATCTGCCCTGTCCGCGCTTTGTCGCGCTAGCCACCGTGTTGCTCCTCTCGCTGAATCAGCAGCTCTTGTGCTCGGTCGGTCAGCTCGCCCTCGGTTCGTCCCGGGCGTGCGGAAGTCAGAAGGCCACGCCGTCGCGCTTCTTGGACGCGGTTGCGTGCTGTCTCCTCGGAGACGAACCACTGAGCCGCCAGGCGCTTGATCGGTCCCCGACCGCCTCGGAGACGCTCGCGAGCGAAGTCGCGTGCGACCTCCGCGTAGTACCCGTCGTCGTAGCCACGCCGTCCGACCGCGCGCCGCTCCTCACGGAGCTTGCCTGCCCATATGCCTGCCGCTTGTTCGCCTTCGGCTTCCAAGACAGGGATCGCGACGCGCGCCTCCCTTCTCGCCTGCTCGACGAGGCGACCCAGGTGAAGCGCGCCGAGCGCGGAGGTCGTGAGGCCTCCTTCGGGCACGTGTTGCTCGACGGCGTCAGCGGTCCCTGGCCAAGCCGGCTCCGTGTCCTCCGGCAGGCCCTCCAACCACGGGATTACGCGCAACTCGGCGACTACGAGACGAGACGCCTGCATGCCGAGAGTGATCACCACACACCACCCTCCGACTGCAACGACGTGCTCATAGAGCCCGCGCTTGACATCGGCACGAGACAAGATCACTCGCTCTTCCAACCCCGCCTACCTCGCACTCGTGCTTCTCCTACCCAGGTTCAAGGGTAGCTCGGTGGAACCTAGGGGCTCTTAGTCTAGCAGCGAATCATCCCCAGGTTGGCGCCACAGGTGTCTGAACCTGGGGCCGATGAAGCTCTCGGATCGCAACGCGAGTCCTGTCACCGTCACGAAAGGTCTAACAATGAGCGAACGATTGCTCACCGTGGAGGACTTGGCGAGCTACATCGCCAAGCCCAAGTCTTGGGTCTACAACAATGTGGGCGACTTGCCCGCACTGCGTCTCGGCAAGCAGCTTCGGTTTCGGCATCAGGATGTGGAAGAGTGGCTGAACCGGCAGGCCACGACGTGAACACTCCACGAGCTAACGTGCCGAACGCTCCTGCTGCCCGCCCCCGTTTCCCTGGAGGATGGACCCTCCTTTGGGGCAAGTTGCACGGTCCCGCGTGCGGGCGCATCGCACGGCAGGGTACGGAACTGAGCCTTGACCTCAGGCTCTTCCTGTTGGCGACGGCGATCGCAGGTCCAGGGGGACACGCTCGTTTTGAGGAGGGACAGTTGCAAGCAGACCTTCTGCATCTGCAGAAGAACACCGGAGAGGTCCGGCCGTACGGCGACCGCCATGTAAGGAACACACTGAGGCGGCTGATGGAACAGGGCTTGATCTCACCGGCATCGACGGATCGCTGCGTTGTCCTGCCCATGGAGGTTTGGGATGCGGACGTGAAGTACCGACCGGCACCGTGCTCGACCCACGGTCACCAACTCTCCTGGACTGGCGGCTTGAGCGGCGGCTGGATCGATCCTCTACAGCTCGCCGAAGGGCTCAAGGCCAGGAAGCGCGGATTCCGAGCGTGACGCTCAAGCGGTAGTCCTGGTCCCCGGACAGCGGCCCTGACCTGCGGTGACGCCGGACAGCTCTATAGAGAGAGAACAAGCGTGGGGCTGAGTGATTCTCCTCTAAGGCGTGAGCGCCCTGCTGCTTAACGTCAAGCCGTCTGTGCGGTACACGTTTGGTGGAGCCACCAGGCCGCGAGGGTGCGCCCGGTCGGCAGTAGGACGACAGGGTGCGCCTGCCAGTGTCGTGGTCCTGCTGGGAGTTGCGCCGCATCCGGTGTAACTCGTGCTTCTTGCAGAAGTTCTCCGCATCGGCTCAAAGAACGAAGCTGTGGTACATGGCCGCGAGCGGCTACCGAGTCCTTCCCACCGCTGACCTGCGCATATGCGTGCGCCAGCCACCTGCCTTACGAACGAGTAGTGCCACTCATGTGGGGGGGCATGTAAGGCGAAATGTAAGGGGTCGAGGCGCCAAGGGCCTCGAGCACTGCACTCAGCATCACCTGTCGATGTTGGCACCAACAGAAGGGCAATACACATGCAAGCGAGATACAGTGGCACCTGCGCCCTGGGGGGAGAGACCTTCGGAGCGGGCGACGAGATCACGATGTTGCAGGCCGGGTGGGCGTGTAGTCACTGCGCAGCCGCCTGGCGCAACAAGCGAAGGATCGAGGCAGGAGAAACTTTCCGTAGTCAAGCACCAAGCGAGTACAGGGTGAAGACACGGCGACGGGACTAGGGCGTGTCTGGAAGGTCATGACCCCCAGAAGGGGTGGTCGCGCGGAGGACATTCCGCCAAGCTGAACGAGGGCGAGCTTGTCGTGGCGGCTGGTGAGGCCTCGCCACTGTTCGGTGTTGAGCGAGCGCCCTAAGACGTTACGGCGTTTGTGATTCACGGCGTCGAAGCCTCAATGGCCGCCCGCCGGCCGAGATGCGGTTTTTGCGGTGCTGCTTCTGGTCGGCGGGCTCGGGCGTCACGCCCTGGCTTTGCGAGCGCAGGCGCGCGGGTCCTGCGCGAGGAGTACGCCTTGTCCCTGCGCCGCGCTTGCGGCGTGGTGCGGGGACCGCCCCGCCCCCTCCGCGGGACCCGCTGCTCGGTCAGCAGCTCGGGCAGGGCCAAGGTGTCGCCGGACCCATCCTCCCTTCGACCTGCGGGAGCACCGGCTCGCCCCGAGCCCGAATGTCATCAGCAGCGATCCGCGCTTCATCCCAGGATCATCAAGCCGAACGCGCTCAACATCAGAGACATGCCTTAGCCGAGCCGCGACAGCATAAGCGACTCATTACGGATTTCTGTTGTTGTGGCAGGGAAGGCAGGCCGGAGGGCCACCGGCAGCGCTCGGTGGCCGCTCCGACACTGCACTAGGGCATGAGTGTGCTCGACGCGTACGCCTCGACAACTCCTCGACCCTGCAGCTTTCGCAAGCGGAGTTGTTCACCGACCAAGTCAGGGTTCCGGAAAGCGTCGTCGACCGCAAGGGCGGTGGCCACCTGGAGCACCGCGGTTCGCAACTTCGTCAGCTGCGCCTCGGTGACCACGCGGGTGCCGGGTGCAGCTGAAGCTTCTTGGTGAAGCTTGCTCACCCGGTGAAACATCACAGGTGTGCAGGCCGCGGGGTCCTCGTACTCGGTATGGAACCAACTCACCGCGCCGGAGAGTTGGTCAAGGTCCTTCTTCCGGATGAAGTCTGTGACCGCACCGCTCTTGCACTCAATGACGAGATAGTTGAGGCCACCGAGTGCCCACAGTCCGTCCGGTCCGCGCTTGAAGTCTTTCTCGGGCCGTTGGGTCACGAAGCCGAGGTGCCGACCCAGATTCGCGACGGCCTCTTCGAAGCTGTCTACTCGTAGCGGGTCGTCATCGAAGTCGAGATCGGCCAACATCGCGTTGACGCCGATCAGCAACTCCTGGCCGCTTTCGTAGGTGGCGGACAGGAATTCACTCGCAGCCACAGCCTGCTGTCCCGCGGCTCCCTTCAGCTTAACGTAGGCAATACCTTGCTCAGGCTTAAGCAGCGCCCTGTTGTCGTCCAGTGCACTCATCTGGTTCTTTTGGGCGCGCACAGCATCTTCCGGATGTAGATAGGCGGAGAGCATCTGCTTAAGCCATCCGCGTTCTCTCGGTTCAGCGAGGGCGTTCACGGCCATCTGCTGAGCCCCCTGCGCCTCGCCGTACCGTGACTGCAGAGCAAGCTCGAAGGCTCGACGGGAATGTTCAGCGGCCGGCTGTACCGCTCCGGGTCCATACTTGACGCCCACCAAGGCGTTGCGGCTAGCAGTGGTCCAGCCTCGAACCCTCTGGAGGCACTGCTCGACCGCAGCCTTGAGGTCGTCCAAGTCTCCCGAGGAGAGCTGACTTGCAACCTCCTTTGACAGCGCCATCTGCGCCCTCGTAGCGGGTCCAAATAACTCTGCCGCAGGGGCGTCGTGTAGACGCCACACCAGTTTGGCCCCTAGTAGCAGAACTACGCAGTAGTCGTCTCGTGAGCGGACACCTCGGCCCATGCCCTGTTCAATCCGCTGGAGGTGCCTCCCAGTCATCGCCATAGTGTCGCTCAACGCGGATGCCTCGACGCGCTCCACCCCGCTGTAGTACTCCGGCAGCCCATCGATCACCAGGACTCGACAGGCGTCGTCCGGCAGGTCCACGCCGTCGTACTTGCCGACGAGCACGACGAGTCCAACGTGCCCAGCCTTCAGTCGTGTCACCCCAGCCTGCAGATTGCTGGCGGTGAGTGTCGCAGCCGCCACGTCACCCCAGTACTTGGCTCGCGAATTAGAAGGGACGATGACGATGACGTTGCGGCGCTGCGCGAGCTCGGCGAGGTAGCCCTTGATCTGGTCGTCGGTCCAGCTCGGCTGAACGCTCTGTGGAACGATGATCATTCGGTCACCGATATCGTCTGCCGCGCTCGGCGTGATTGGCTCACGTACAGAGGTCGCCGAGGCGGCGAAGTGGGTGACAAGCACGCTGTCATCGGCCAGTGTCGCGGTCAGGTAAATGCGTCTCGCTGCTTGATCGAAGCTCGGCACCTCCTGCACCGGCGGGAAGTAGGGCTTGATCTCGACTGCCTCAGGCGTGAATACGCACCGAGAGAAGGGGAGCGCATTGAGCAGCAGGGGCCACGTCCACTCGAACTCGGCATCTTGCCGGTGAGGATGCAAGGTAGCTATCACGCGCTTCTGCTCGTCGAACCAACTCCATGCTGGTACGAGCATCGCAGCCGTACGGTCCCCGTCCTTCAGACTAAGGAACTGGGCCGGGGACTGGTCTTGTAGCGGGGCCTCGAAGAGCGATAGCAGTGCCTTGTACGCGTCGTGGTTCGAAGGGATGCGCAACTGGAACTGTTCTTCGGTGACGGACAAGCATGCGTGCGCATCGTCGATCAAAGCGGTACCGAGCTTGATCTTGCGCCCCTCAGAGGCGACGCCGAACTTGCTCCTGCCATTGAACAAGGTCTTCAGATTCGTCACAAGAATCGCGGTGCCGGCGGCTACCATCGGGTCTCTAGGGTCGCGCGAGGTCCTAAGACCAAGCTCACGCGCGGTCTGTTCGACCTGATCCGCCAAGTAGTTGTCCGGGGTGAAGTACGCAGCGGGCCCGGCACCTTCGTTTAGGGCGCTCTTCAGTAGCAGCAGCCCCACCACTGTCTTGCCGTTCCCCGTGTTCATCTTGATTACGACGTCGCGTTGCTTGCGCCGCTCGTACCAGGCGTTGAAGACTTCACGCTGCACGTCGCGCAGGTACTCAAACTTCGAAATCTTCTCCGGCAGCGCAGCGAAGATTTCCCGGGGGTGCACTTCCGTGTCGGAGGCGGAAAGCCCGCCTAGTCGGCCGAAGTCAAGACCTGCCACTGGTTCCCCCGGTTATGTGAGTCGGCTGAAGCGAGAGACGTAGTTCGCCTTCGAACCGGGAGACTAGCCCTGTCGTCGCCTGCCGAGAAGGGGACATGCTCGGAAACGTCGCCCCGCTCGGTGCACGCCCCGGTTGACGGCGCCCACCGCAGCTGCCTCCGCGACGCAGGCAGAGCAGCGGGCGAGCGACCGTCAGCTCGCCCTTGTGTGGCTTCTGCTGGTCATCCTGTGGTGCCCAGGCGCTCTCCCCTCGCGTCGGGAAGCCCACCAGACGGCCAGTCGACTCGACGCCTCTGGTTGGCGCTCTGGTGGCAGACCGCCCACTTGGCGTAGGCGTAGCGGCGCGTCAGGGGGGCGCGTGGACCGCTGCGCCCGTGACGCAACCTGTCAACTTGCCGCGGATCACGCGTCTAAGCAAGTAGCATCCCGCGTCTGGACAATTCGCTGACGGGGAGCGAGGGCATAGGGGTGCACGGACCGGGCGGGGGAGGTCGTCGCAGTCGGCGCGGGTTCGCGTACCAAGACGTGGTAACGCTCATGGATTGTCTGGAGCTCTGTGCCGGTACCTATCATTCAGTTGGCTGGGAATCTGACGAGGACATCCACTGCTCGGACGAGCGCGGCTCAATCTATAGGCAGGTCAAGACACTTGAAGGCCCTGGCTCGCGACACAGCATTGCGAGCGTGTGCCGTCCAGAAGTGGGCGGCAACCCGGCAACGAGCATTTTGGGGCGTTTATTCTCGGGCAAGCGTCTCACTATCGGGGACAGGTTTGACCTAGTACTGAACGAGACTCCGCTGCGAGACTTGTACGCCTTCTCCCCCGAGAAGCTCGCCGAAGCGCCTGTACCTCAACGCGCGATCAAAGACGTCTGTGAGCGGCTACAAGGTCTTCGGCTTCCTGATGGCTTCAGCGTTGCCGGCTGCCTCCGTGGCTTTCGAGTCATTGTCTCAAGCCGCAGTATTGAGGACCTTGAGCGCCAAGCTGCTCAGAGGATTGCGCCTCAAGTCGAGCAAGTTACAAGCACGGGCGTCTTGCTGGCTGAGGTTGAAGAGGTCATAGCGCAACTACTTGAAGCCGTTGCCCGCAGCGCCAGGGCCAGCAAGGTGGAGCATCACAACCGGGAAAGCTTCCTCGCTCTGCTCGTCAAAGTAGCCAATCGCGTGTGCGGTGATGGTCGCGCTATCGCCGCGGTGCCACAACCAACTCTCGAGGAGAAGTTGCGGCCGGTCAAACTGCCTGACGCGGAGATTCGAGCAGCACAAGCACAGTTGCGCAGCTTCAGGAGCGCGCGTCGAGATGCTGTTGGCGAGCGGCGCCGCGAGTTCGACGAAATCGCGGACGAGGTGTACGCGGCTTGTGCTTTAGTGATGGCAGCTAGACGGGCGGGCAGAATCCAAGACCCGCAGACCGCCTATCTCGAGACACTGAAGGCCGTGACAGCGGCCGGATCGGCGCAGTTCCCCGCCGCTGGCAATCGGCTGCTGCAGGGTGCCTTGCACGACGTGACCGCTCGGTGTGTGAACCGATATGCCGATTCTTGAGGTTGGGGCGGCGCTTGTTCCACCCCTGCACCGCCCTTTGGACCCTGACGAGAGCCCTGAGTTCCACGCGGCGAGGCTATTGATCCTGTTCCGCTTGTGTAGTGAGGAACCCGACGTGCCGACCCTGACGGGTAGGACCAAGCTCGCCAAGCTCGACTTCTTCGTCCGCTACCCCGAGTTCTTGCAGCGGGCACTAGCTCAGTTGCAAGGGCTCGAAGGTGAGGCGGGATCACATTCCGCTGTGAGCGACGGGGAGATCGAGGCTCCCATGATTCGCTATCGGTACGGCCCCTGGGACCCGAGGTATCGGAACTTCGTGTCGTTCCTGGAGACCCGAAAGCTGCTGTCTGTGCGCAAGGGCCGCAAGGTTGAGAGGTACGTGCTGACGCGAGCAGGAGTTGACGTTGCGGACCGGCTCGTGTCCCGTCCTGAGTTCGGCCCCATCGTATCGAGGTGTGCGGTGATGTCAGGAACCCTAGCCAAGATGTCTGGGACGGAACTCAAGGAGCTCATCTACGAGCTGTTTCCGAGAGAAGTAGGCGACGCTGCTATGAGGTCGAGGATCGCGCTGTGAGCGCACGCGCATCGATCGATGTTCCGGAGGGACTGCGCGTGCTGCGGCTCGTGCTTGTCACTAATAACGGCGAAATCGAAGAGTTCTCTTTCACGAGCTCGCACACCATCCTGTACGGCCCACCAAACTCGTCGAAGACTACGACGCTCAAGATCATCCATTACGTGCTTGGTTCAACTAAAGGGCCGCAGCACCGGGTCGGCTCGTCGATCGCCGAAAAGTACGCCGAGTTTAGGCTGACGGTCCGAATCCGTGGAAACATTCATGAGATCGTCCGACGTCTCGAACATGGGTCTATCGGGAGAGTTGAGGTAGACGGCAGCCTGCTCTCGCCCGAAGAGTTCTCCACTTGGGCGCTCAGTAGACTCGACTGGCCGGTTCTGACCATACCGATGGCGCAGAACGTTCAGATGGCATCCAAGCTGATTCCGCTGACTTTCAGAGCTCTATTAAGACACGTCCATCGGAATGAGGAGTCTTGGACGTCGTTCGCCAACAAGGAGGAGGAGTACCTGCGTCGGGCTGTAACAACTTACTTCTTAGGGCTTGCGCCAGAAAGGTACAACAACGTTGAGTATGCCATCGTCGAGGCCGACCGACAGTTGATCGCCCGACGAATCGTGGCGGCCCAGGCTCGTGAAACTGCTGACGCGGCGGCGGGCGCCGTTCTGCGCCAACTTGGTCTTCCGCCAGCAGAAGGAGCGGAGGACTTGGACCAGGCGCGACAACACTTGCTAGCAGCTCTGGCGGAGATCGAGGGAGCACGTCGAGACATAACTGAGCGCGGGGCCGAAGCTGGGGCGGCCACTGCCGCCGGGCACGACAGTAATCTCGGAGAGCAGTACAAGGCTGTAGCCGAGGCTGAGACGCGGGCAGCACAGGCCGTGGCCGGCTTGGAATCTGTATTGGAAGAACATAGGCACTCCCTAGCTGAGGCTGTCTTGGATCAAGACCGACTTGATCGGTTGATCTCCGCCGTCGACGTCTTCGACGAAACACCTGTCCGCGTCTGCCCCGCCTGTGCCCAGACGGTCAGTCGCAGGGCTCGTCAAGAGTCTGGCGAATGCTACGTCTGTAGTCAGCCTGTATCTCCTGACCAACGCAAGAGACGGGCTCAGATCGAGAAGCGTGCCCTGGCCTCCGAAATCCTTGACTTGAATGACGCCATCTCGGATGCGCTAGTCGACCTTGAGAATGAAAGCAGCCGCTTGTCGCACCTGGGGCAGAAACGGGCGGAACTAGCGGGTCGGCTAAACAATGAGAGAGCCTCAGTGCTCGCTCCTTTCGTGGCTGCTCTAGAGGAACTCGCTGCGCGGCAGGCCCGGGTAGAAGTCCAGTTGGCTTCACTTCCCGCCGTGCGCGCGATCTACAAGGAAGTTGAGGTAGCAGTTGCCGCCGTCGAGGATGCCGAGGCCGTACTCGATGACCTATTGCAACAGGCCAGAGACCTGCCCGATCCCCGCCGGGAGATCGCGGATCGATGTACCGTGTTCGCCGGGAGGATGAATGAGTTCCTACGCAACTTCTCCGGGAATGGGTGGGGTCATGACTATGTGGTGCTGAACGGCGACGACATGACCTTCTTCGTCGGGTCGCGCCCTTGGGATCAGCAGTTGGGAGCCGAGGCGCGCGTCCTCTTCTTCTTTGCGTACAGCTACGCCATCCTCTACCTTCAGCTTGACTTGGGTGACCGTGCTTGCCCCCCGGGTCTTCTGCTTCTGGACAACCCCTACCAGCATGGCCTACCTGACGCCCGAGTTGAGGTGGCGCTGCGCCTCCTATTTGACGCTGCGCTGGAGACCCGTACGCAGGTAGTGAGCACTCAGGCTAAACCAGTGCGCGGAGCTATGAAGGCAGCTCATGTCATCCGTATGCCACGTGAGTACCTGAAGTAGCCGTCGATGGCTTGCTTGTTCGTCCAGCCGCGCGAACGTGCGGAGTTTCTCCGGACCTACTTCGGCGGTAGCAGTTCGTCAGCTAGACCTACACGCGAGACGTGCCCAAATGAAGCTGTCGTGTGCCAGCATCCCCGGGTCAAGATGCGGCCGGCTGCCGTCGTGACCAGGGAGACTCCTCGGAGGCCGTCGCTTCGTCCACTCTCCGGAGGAGCCAGTTCTCGTCACAGAACTGGCCCTTGCAGGGACTGATGGTCGAACCGGGTCCGAGCGTGAAGTTGCCCTCCACGAGCAGCCGTAGGCGGCCTCGGGGACACCGACAGACATCAGCGCGGGTAGCGCCGTAGGCACGGTGCGCTAAGGCTCGAGCAGTCGCAGGCAGTCCGCAAACTAGGGGTGCGTGGGGAGGTGTAATCGGTCTCCGGCGGAACGGAAGAGCCGTTCACCTGCGTCAACACGTCCTCAGGCCTGGTCATCCCCCTGTTGGGAACACACTCAACGATCCGGGGTCACGCGGCACCACCGCATCTACGGTTGGCCTGTGTCGCGGCAACCGCCTCGTGCAGGATGTCTTCCATGTCGGAGCAGGACTGGACCGCTGCAACGCAGGCTCGGCTGAGGGACTTCGCGGAGGCGCGTGAGTGGACCCGGGTCCACACCCCGAAGAACCTGCTGCTTGCGCTGATAGGCGAGGTTGGCGAGCTAGCAGAGCTGTATCAGTGGGTCGTTGACGACGCCTCCGTCTCGAGTAGCAGGCTTCAGGATGAGCTAGCTGACGTCTTCATCTATCTTCTGCGTTTCGCGGACGTGGTCGGTGTAGACCTGCAGACTGCTGTGACAGACAAGATCGAACGGAACGAGGCCCGGTTCCCCGCGGCGGAGTGGCGCGGCAAGTGGAGTCGGGATCGCTAGGGGGAAGAGATGTCGCGGTACTTGTACGTCTACGCGGGTAAGGCTGCCAAGAAAAACTTCAACACCGGGTTGAACAACCTCACATGGGGCTGGAAGCAGGACTCTCTGGGTGCGGAGGTCGACGCAGCAATGGATCAGTTGCGCGCGTTGTCCAGGCCGACCTACCTTGTCTTCGCTCAAGGGGTCAAGACCACTGATCCGCCTTCGGGATGGCCACGCACTCCTCTGCATCATCCGGCTTGGCGCCATGCGTCACTGAACTCGGTCACAGTTGCGCGGGTCGTTCGACCTCTACGCGAGGACACGACGCCGTTATGGAAGAACGACGTCTACCCCTACCGAGTGGCACTGGATTCCCCGATTGAGCTGCCAGGCGCGCCGCTGGCAGTACGGGGAGAGGCGCGAATCGAAGCCGTGCATGGGGCGGTGCATCACAGGGGTATGCCCGTTGTCGGCCCGCCACCTTTGGACGAGGACGACGATCCAGTGCCAGACGACGACGAGCCGCTAGTTCCCGACCGACTACTATCCGGGCTTGAGGGGCTAGACGGCCTGGCACTTGCCCTAGTGCGGAAGGAGCAGAAGCAGTTCCGGCGCGCAATCCTCGGGCGGCACGCGTCACTAGCGTGCAGCCTATGTCATCGGGAGTTGCCCATATCGCTTCTGAGATTGGCGCACATCAAGCGGCGAGCTGATTCTACGACCGCGGAACGTTTGGATTCCGCCAATATGATGCCGGCATGCACTCTCGGCTGCGACGAACTGTTTGAGCGAGGCTTTGTGATGGTCGACGAGACGGGCAGGGTGGTTCGGAATCAGAAGTTGACTGTTGCAACAGAAGACTTGAACAACGCAATTGCGCGTCTCGCAGGCAAAGCCGTGCTCGGCCATACCGCGCGGATGGGCGAGTACTTCGCCGCTCACGCCAGCCGGCACTCCCGGGAGCGCCGATGATAAGGCAGGCAAGCAGGCGACGCACACCCGGAGTGGGTTTCACTCGTAGGACAAGCGATGTCTAGCGATGCGTTGGTCGCCGCACTTCAGACGCCGCACTTCGACGCGCAGAACTGGGGCACCCTCGGGCAGTGGGTGTCCGCCACGGGCACATCGCTTGCCTTTTTCGCCACCTTCTACGTAATCAGGCGCGACGCCAAGGTTCGGCGCCGTGAACAGGCGAGAAAGGTGGCGTTTTATACCGAGCGGCGTGCCCGGCTCCCGGAGCAGGTTGAGGGTAAGCACCGTACCTGGACTTACTATGTCGTTGCCAACCTTAGTGACGAGCCAATCTACGACGTGGTCTTCTGGTTGGCTAAGGGGAGGTCCGTGTTGGACAGCTGGGGGGTGCGAGCGGATGTTCTCCTACCCGGCGGAAAGGAGGAGGCCATCGGAGACCACCACTACGCCTTTGACAAGGTTCTACTGTTCCGAGACAACTCAGGGAAGACTTGGGTACGAACCATCACTGGTGAGCTCCGAGAGCTCGGCAAGCTGTCCCGCTGGTGGCAAGGCACCCGACTGGTCACCAAGGCCCGCAATCGTCGGGTGATAAAGCGTCTTAAGAGCGAGGGGCGGCTATGAAGCTGTTCCTCGCGGTAGAGGCAGCTCTGCTGCTTGAGCATCTGGAGGCTGGTGAACCGTGCGGCGGAGGAACTCCCACGCTGACCTTCCGTGAAGGATGATCACCCTGCACGTCCTTCACTCAAGCGAAGGCCATGTAGTGCCTTCGTGCACAGACCGAGATGCTAACAGGAAACGCACTTCGAGCTGTTCCCTAGCCGCCCCGCGGGACGGTTGCGACGCGTGACCAACCCATGCACTGGGACATCGCTGATGATGCTGACCTTGCGTAGCTCCGCAGCTACGGCATGTCAGTCAGACTCCTCGGGCACTAGTCACACATATACGCGAACGCCAGTAAGCATGACCGGGGTCAAGAGCGACGGCACACGCTCAAGCGTCTTGCTGTACGGCGTCGCAGACCGGCTCTCGCGGTCCGCACACAGTCCGCAGGACACACAGGACCAGGCAGAAGCGGGCGGGGCTGGGCAGGGCTTCGCGAGAGCCTGACCTGCGGCGATGCGCTGTATGCACCAGGCCAACGACCTACCGCGAACAGACTCATAATCCCTGGGTCGTGGGTTCGAGCCCCACCCGCCCCACCATGCCTCGCCCGCGAAGCCCCGACGAGGTACGCGAGCCCCGACACCTTCGCCGGGCCCCCCAAGGGCCGTCCACGACGGACAGCAGCCCGTGCGGCAGGAGCCTGGCTGCGCTCGCGCCGCTCGACCGATCTAGATGATGCATGGGGGATAACCTCAAGAGACCGGCGCACTCGTCCGATGGTCTGGACATGCTGAACCGTGTGCGCAACCTCCGTGTCGCCGCGAAGCTCGCTGCCGGCTTCGGGGTCGTCTGTCTGCTGTTGATCGTTGCCGTCGCTGTGGGCATCAACCGCCTGGGCGGGCTGCAGGACAGCCTGCGGACGATGTCCACCTCCGGCGTGGCGTCCGTCCAGACGGTGGGGGACACCCGCTCGGCTCTCCTTAAGGTCCGGATGGACTACGCCAACCTGGGCCTCAGCCCGGACGCGGCCGGGCGGGCCGAGGTGAAGAGCGCGCTCGAGGAGGACCAGCAGGCGCTGACCCAGGCCTGGGACGCGTACCTCGCCAGCGCGCCCGCTGCGACGGCCCAGGCCCGGGATGCCTTCGAGGCCAAGCTGGCCGAGTACGAGGCCGCCGCCGACAAGCTCATCCCGCTCGCCGACTCCGGTGACATCCAGGGCTTCATCGACCTGCGCAAGGCCGAGGTGACTCCGCCGGCGAACGAGCTTTTCGGGATGCTGACGGAGTTCCGTACGGCCGAGGCTCAGGCCGCGGTCGACCTGGCCGACCAGGGGAACGACACCTACCACGGGTCCGTCGTGCTGCTGCTCGTCGTCGGAGCGGTCGCGGTCGTGCTCGGCGTCGGCATCGCGTACGCCATCGCCCGCGGCGTCGCCCGCCCCCTTGGCCGGACGCTGGTCGTCGTGGAGGGCCTCGCCGAGGGCCGCCTCGACCAGCGCGTCGCCTACGACAGCCGGGACGAGGTCGGCAAGCTGGCCGGTGCGGTGGACGCGACGATGGACCGGCTCAGCGAGACCATCCGCGACATCGCCGCCAATGCCACCACGCTCGCGTCCTCGTCTGAGGAGCTGACCGGGGTCGCCACGCAGCTGTCCTCGGGGGCGGAGGAGTCCTCGGCCCAGGCGCAGTCGGTGTCGGCCACGAGCCAGCAGATCTCCGGCAACATCGGCACGGTTGCCGCCGCCGGCGAGCAGATGACCGCCGCGATCCGCGAGATCGCGACGTCGACCTCCGAGGCCACCGCCACCGCGGCGAGCGCGGTCGCTGCCGCCCGCGCCGCTCAGGAGACGCTGGACAGGCTGAGCGCGTCGTCCCGCGAGATCGGCGACGTGGTCAAGCTCATCACCTCGATCGCCGAGCAGACGAACCTGCTGGCCCTCAACGCGACCATCGAGGCCGCCCGCGCGGGCGAGGCCGGCAAGGGCTTCGCCGTGGTCGCGGGCGAGGTGAAGGACCTGGCGCAGGAGACCGCCCGCGCCACCGGTGACATCACGGCGCGCGTCGGCGCCACCCAGGCCGACGCCGAGGCGGCCTCGTTGGCGATCGCGCAGATCACCGACGTCATCGGTCGGATCGACGAGCTGCAGTCGACGATCGCCGCTGCGGTCGAGGAGCAGTCGGCGACCACGGCGGAGATGGTCCGCAACGTCACCGAGGTGTCGACGAGCTCGCAGGACATCTCGTCCAACATCGCCGGCATCGCCGCCGCAGCAGCCCAGACGACGACGGGCGCGGCGCACACCGCGGGGACGGCCGAAGAGGTCTCCCGCGCCGCCGCCGAGCTCGACCAGGTCGTGGGCCGGTTCCACCTCTAAGAACCACTTCCGAGAAAAGCGCTTCGGCGAACCTTGGTTCGCCGAAGCGCCCCTCTCGGGAAGCGTCAGAACCAGCCGCGCCGGGCGCCCAGCTGGTGGACGGCGCCGTCCAGCACCTCGGCGACCGCCCTGGTGTCGAGGTCGCCGTGGCCGAAACGGACCCGCGAGACCGAGTCCGAGCCCTCGCTGAGCAGCCCGCCGCGCCGGTCGGCCTCGAGCACCACGTCGAGGCCGGTCGAGCTGGTCAGGAAGGTGACCTCGAGCTCGTTGATGCGGCCTGCGTACTGCGGGGCGGGGGCGAACTCGAGCTCCTGGTAGAACGGCAGCGTCGAGCCGGCGATCCGCCCCTTCTCCAGGTCCGCGCTCTTGAAGCGGAAGCCGAGGCCCGCCAGCGCCTCGAGGACGGTGGCCTGGGCCGGGGTCGGGACCAGGTCGACGGGGTCGGTGTCGCCCGGGTCCACCGAGCCGGCGACCGACAGCCGCGTACGCACCCCGACCTTCATCCCGTGCAGCCGCCAGCCTCCGATGGACGTGAGTGGCGCCTCCCACGGGACGGGCAGCGAGAACGGGAGCGCCAGCCGCTGCCCGGGCGAGACCGTGAAGCCGCCCGAGACCTGGGCCTCGCCGAAGACGACGGTCTCCTTCCACTCGGAGTCGCCGGACTCGACCTCGACGAGCGCCTCGAGCGCGACGACGACGCGCTCCACCTGCTGCTCGACCTCGCCGCCGACGACCTCGACCCGTCCGGGCAGCGCGCCACCGGGGGTGCCGGTGGCGAAGTCCAGCGTGGTCTCCACGGACGCGGACCCGGCGCCGAGCCGGGCGAGGAACTTGCGGAAGGCCATGTCGTCTCCTGTGCGGGGCGGCGAGAAGCGGGCGCGTGCGCGCCCGGCCAGGCTACGGAGGCGCCGCCGGCGCCGGTGATACATCCTCGGCATGCGGCCGTCCGCCGAATTGCGCTGGCGATGGCGGCGGGCAGCTGGCTACCGTCCCGCCCATGCACACGAGCACGGCCCTTCACGACGTCGTCCGGCCCGAGGACGGCGAGACCCTCGGCCGCGTCCGGCGGACGGCCGCGCCCGACGGGTGGCGGCCGGAGACGGTCTTCGGGGCAGCCCTCGGCGAGCCCGTGGCTTCGCGCGAGGAGGCGGAGGACGTCGTCCGGTCGCGTGGCCTTGCCGCCCTGAGCGAGCCGTGGGAGGTGCGCCGGCCGGGGGAGGAGTGGCAGCAGTGCTGGCTGCTGGAGGTCCGCCCGGAGCGGGTGCGGGTGAGCTGGACGCCGCCGAAGTACCTGCTGGCGGGGCAGGCCGAGGACGTGGACGTGCCACCCGCGCAGCTCCGCCTCCCGCCCGGCTGAGCCGGTCAGCCCAGCAGCCAGCCGTTCTCGTCCGCGATCCGCACGGCCTCGGCCCGCGTGCGTGCGCCGGTCTTGCCGATCGCGGACGAGAGGTGGTTGCGCACCGTCCCCTCGGACAGGTGCAGCAGCGCCGCGAGGTCGGCAACGGTCGCGCCGTCGCGCGCGGCGCGCAGGGTGTCGGTCTCACGCGCGGTCAGTGGCGTCGCGCCGGAGGCCAGCGACTCGGCGGCGAGGGTGGGATCGACGACGCGGAGCCCGGCGCGTACCCGCCGGACGGCGTCGGCCAGCTGCCGCGCCGGCGTGTCCTTGACGACGAAGCCGCTCGCGCCCGCCTCCATCGCCCGGCGCAGGTAGCCCGGGCGGCCGAAGGTCGTGACGATGAGAACGCGGCAGGCCGGCGCCGCCCGGCGCAGCGCGGCGGTCGCGGCGAGCCCGTCGAGGCCAGGCATCTCCACGTCGAGCAGAGCGACGTGCGGGCTGGTGCGCTGCGCCGCCGCCACCACCTCGTCCCCGCGCCCGACCTCGGCGACGACCTCCAGGTCGGCCTCGAGGTCAAGCAGCGCCGCGAGGGCGCCGCGCACGAGCGCTTGGTCGTCCGCCAGGAGCAGGCGGATGGGCTCGGCTGCGCTCATGCCCTCATCGAAGCAGCCGGGGGTGCAAGCTCGACGCGCAGCCGGAACCCGCCGTGCGGCCCGGCGCGGGCCACGGTCAGACGGGCCCCGGCGGCCCGGGCCCGCTCGTGCAGCCCCGCGAGCCCGCTGCCGTCCAGCGCGGACGACGGGCCGCGGCCGTCGTCGACCACCTCGACGCTGTCCCGGCCCACGTGGACGGTGCAGCGCCGCGCTCCGCTGTGCCGCACGACGTTCGTCACGCCTTCGCGGACGACCCAGCCGAAGAGCTCGCGCCGGTCGCCGGGCACCTCGTCGATCGCGGAGGGCAGGTCCGCGTCGATGCCGGCGCCGGTTAGGGCGGCACGCGCGCTCGCGAGCTCCCCGGCCAGCGTGACCTCCCGGGCCCCGCGGATCGTGCTGCGCACGTCGGCGAGGGCCTCGCGCGACAGGCGCTCGATGTCGGCGACCTCGGACGCGGCGCGCCCCGGGTGGTCGGGCAGCAGCCTTCCGGCCAGCTCGGCCTTCACCGTGACGACGGTCAGCGAGTGGCCGAGGATGTCGTGCAGGTCGCGCGCCATCCGCGAGCGCTCCTCGCTCACGGCGAGCCGCGCGATCTCCTCGTACGCGCGGAGCAGCTGGCGGTTGCGCTCGACCACCTTGGTCATCCCGAAGACCGCGGTCGAGGCGACCACGATGCCGAAGACGAGCCCCGTGTCCGCGCTCCAGCCCGGCACGGCTGCCGGCAGCGTGACGCTCGCCGCGGCCAGCAGGCCCACGGCGGCGATCCGCTGGCGGCCGGGCAGCAGCATCACGGCGGCCGCGGCGACGTAGACCAGCGTGGCCAGCGCACTCTCACCCGCGCCGGGGACCGCGAGCGCGCCGAGCCCGAGCATCGCGGCGATCAGGCCGAGCCGCAACGGCAGCGGGGGCGCCTCGGACTCGGGCGGGATCGCGCGCATCAGCCGGAAGGAGAGGACGTACGTCACGGCGAACGCGACGAGCGCGAGGATCCCGAGGTGGCGGGCGACCGTGTTGTCGGCGTGCCAGGCCTGCGAGAGCGGGTCACCGAGGAAGAAGAGCCAGACCGCGGCCACCGCCCAGCCGAGCCGGCGGCGCCGCTCGAACGGGTCCGAGACGCGGGCACGCAGGGCCGCGACGCGCGTCTCGATGTCGCCCTCGAGGCTCTCCTCCAGCGCCACGGGCGGCGCCTGCGCAGGCACGGTCAGACCCGCGCCGTGTCGCGGCGGAAGAGCCGGGCCGAGCCGGCGGCGAGCACGAGCACCCACAGCGCGACGTTAGCCGCCTCCGCCGCCGTCGGGCCCACGCCCGTGAGCGGGGCGCGCGCGATCTGGCTGATCCCGTAGACCGGAGTCACGTGCGCGATGTCCTGCATGAGCTGCGGGAGCAGCTCCAGGGGCACGAAGAGCCCGCCGAACATCGCGAGCAGCGCGAGCGCCGGGCCGAGGAGCTGCATGACGTTCTCCGCCGGCACGAGCAGGCCGACGAGCAGCCCCAGCTCGGCGAAGACGAGCGAGCCGAGCCAGGCCGTCAAGCCGGCGAGCAGCCACACGTGCGCGGGCATGGTCACTCCCGACAGCGCGCCGACCGTGAGCTCGACGACGACGGACAGGAGCGCCAGCAGCAGCGCGGTGACGGCCTTGACCGCGACGTACGCCGCCGGGCGCAGCGGGGTGAGACGGAGCTGGCGGCTCCAGCCCTGGGCCCGCTCGACCGACACCGACGCCCCGGCGCTGGTCGCCGCCACCATGGCGGCGTAGACCGCGAGGCTGACGAGGACGTACAACTCGGCGGCCGCACCGCCGACCCGCTCCTGGTCCTGCCCCTTGCCGAACATCAGGAAGAACACCGCCGGCATCACGAGGATGAACACCAGCGTCCGCCGGTTGCGCAGGATGCGCCGGGCCTCGAGCAGCACGAACGTGGGGGTGAACCCGCCGAGCGCAGGCAAGACGGGTGAAGTGCGCATCAGCGAAGCGTCCATTACGCAAAGTCCTTCGTGGGTCGGGTCGACGTCAGTGCGACGAAGGCCTCCTCGAGGCCGTGAGCGACGATCTCGACGTCGTGGGCGGGGGTGCGGGTGAGCAGGTGGCGGGCGACCGCGTCGGAGGAGGTCGTCCGCAGCAGGACGGTGTCGCCGTGGGCCTCGGCGGACTGCACGCCGGGCAGGGCCGCGAGGGCGGGCAGTTGCGCGCCGGGGAGCACGGCGCGTACGAGCCGGCCGGACGCGGTGGCCTTGATGGCCGCTGCGGTCCCGTCCGCGATCACCCGGCCGGCGCGCAGCAGCACGACGCGGTCGGCGTACGCGTCCGCCTCGTCGAGGTAGTGCGTCGCGAACAGGATGGTCCGCCCGCGGGAGGCGTCCTCGCGGATCGCCGCCCAGAACTCCCGGCGGCCCTCGACGTCCATGCCGGTGGTCGGCTCGTCGAGGATGAGCAGGTCGGGGTCGGGCAGCAGCGCCATGGCGAAGCGGAGCCGCTGCTGCTGGCCGCCGGAGCACTTGCCGACCCGACGCCCGCCGATGTCGGCGATCCCCGCGCGCGTCAGGACCTCGTCCACGGGGCGGGACGCGGCGAAGAGCGACGCGGTCAGCTGCACCGTCTCGCGGACGGTGAGGTCGCGGAGCAGGCCGCCCGTCTGCATGACCGCCGCGACCCGGCCGCGGGCTACCGCCTCTGCGGGCGAGAGCCCGCAGACGGACACGGTGCCGGTGTCCGGCCGGGCCAGCCCGAGGAGCATGTCGATCGTCGTCGTCTTCCCGGCGCCGTTCGGCCCGAGGAAGGCGACGACCGCGCCAGCCGGGACGGTGAGGTCGAGCCCGTCGACGGCCCTGACCGCGCCGAAGCGCTTGGTGACACCGGTGAGTGTGAGGGCAGCGGTGGCTGCGTCCGTAGTTGTGTCGGTGGCGGGGCGCGTGGCGGGCGCCGGCCCGGGCGTACGAGCTGCTGTCTGCATGCCTCGACGGTGGCGCGCGGCGGGGCCGGGCGCCGCTGCTCCTCGTCACGTCCCGGCCCTGACATCTGTCATGCCTGGTGGCGGTCGTTCGCTGTTGTGCCTGCGAAGTGAAGTTGACGATGCGGACGACAAAGCGCGCCTTATCACCCCTTCGTGGTGGACTGAACACGCTGCGTGCGGGGTAGCGTCCGCGGCATGAGGTCCAGAAGCGAGGCCTGTGCTCGACGTGCCGACCTGGTCGAGCTCGAAGCCACCCGGCTCGAGCGACAGGGGGAGGCGCTGCGCGAGATGGCGGCCAGCACCACGGGTGAGGCGTCCCAGCGGTACGCCGCGGCAGCGGCCGCGGCCTACGAGCTCGCCGAGGAGGCGCTCGCGCGCGCGGACCAGCTCCGCTCGCTCGACCGCTTCAACGGGGCCGACGTGCTCAGCGCCGTGCGGTGACCTGAGCGAGCCTGCTCCTTCTCCCGCCGGACGGGCTGCCGCACGGTCCGCGCGAGCGGCACGATGGCGCCGTGGACGTGCTCAGCAGCCGGGTCCTGCTCCGGCCGTCGGACCCCGCGCGTACCCGGGCGTTCTACCGGGACGTGCTGGGGCTCGCGGTCTACCGTGAGTTCGGCCCTCCCGACGACCCGGGCGTCGTGTTCTTCGCCGGCCAGGCGCTGCTCGAGGTGTCCGGGCACGCGACGGCGCCGCCGGCGGGAATGGCTCTCTGGCTGCAGGTCCGGGACGTGCGCGCCGAGCACGAGCGCCTGCTCGCCGCGGGTGCGCACGTGCTCGACGGCCCGCGGGTGCAGCCGTGGGGCCTGGTCGAGCTGCGGGTCAGCGACCCCGACGGCGTGGAGGTCGTGCTCGTCGAGGTCCCTGCTGATCACCCGCTGCGACGCGACCAGCGCTGAGCGAATTGCTCGTACGCGGCGGTGGCCCCGGCCGCTCTGGTCCGTGGGCCGTCGCCGATCGCGCCGGCACGGCTCCGGCCTCGCCCTGGCCTCCCGGGAGCGCCAGGGCGAGGCTGCCGGGGCCGGGTCAGCGCAGCGACTGGAAGGCGAGCCGGTCGAGTGCCTCGGCGGCCTCGCCCGGCACGTCGAGGAAGCGTAGGGCGACGACCCGGCCCGAGGGCTCGACGCGCTCGACCCGGGTCGCGACCGTGAATGCCGACCCGTGCAGCGTGATCGCCGCGCGCACAGGCTGGCCGGGGCGCAGCTGGTCGGTCAGGTCGAGCGCGACGCGGCAGCCCGTCCGCGACACGTCGAGCGTGTGCCCGGCGCACTCGGGGAAGGCGCCACTGCCCACGGTCAGCGTCACGTGCAGCTGCGCCGGCGCGCGTACGGCGTCCCGGCGCGGCTCGCGCGCGAGCACGCGCCCGCAGAGGCGTACCTGGTGCGGGCCGTCGGCGGGTGCGGCCGTCGCGGTCAGCGCGAGCAGGCTGTTGGTCGCGGCGGTCCGAACGCTCGCCCAGACCTGCTCACCGCAGATGCCTTCCGCGCCGTGCGGGCTCACGTCGGCGACGGCGTCGACCGCCGTCAGGCCCGAGTCGGCGGACCACGTGACGAGGCGCCCGGTCAGCAGGTCCGCCCGCCCCGTCGGCAGCAGCGTCACGGGCGCCCCGGGCTCGGGTACGTCCGAGCCGGGCAGGGCCGCCCCTTGCTCGGGAGCTCCTGGGCCGGCCGTCGTCGTCCCTGTCGCGTCCATCGCCCCCGCCTTCCGTCCGCAGCGCGATGCGCCGGTCCCTCGACGCGTGCGACCTTCCCCGAACCAACGCGGCGTATTCGCCGGCGTACGCGCAGTCGCTCCGGTCGATCTTCCGGAGGACGCGGCGCGTGGACGCGATCAGTGAGGGGTACGAGGCGGGCGCTGCGAACGGGGGTGGCGCCGTGACGGCGGAGTTGTCGGAGAGCACCACGCAGATGCCGGCCTTCCGCGACCTGCTGGAGACGGGTGCGGTGCAGCCGGTCTACCAGCCTGTATTGAACCTGGAGAACGGGGATGTCGTCGGCTACGAGGCGCTGGCCCGCGGTCCGGCCGGCACCGGGCTCGAGCTGCCGGCGGCGCTCTTCGGGCTCGCGCGGCGGACCGGCCAGGTGGCCCGGCTCGACGGATGGTGCCAGCGCCGGGCGGTCGAGGGCGCGCTCGACGGGGGCGCACTCGACGGGCGGTTGCTGTTCGTCAACGTGGAGCCCGAAGGGCTGGGCGACGCTCCGGACGTCCTCGAGGCCCTTCCGGAGCAGGCCCTCGCGCGGCTGTCGGTCGTTCTCGAGATCACCGAGCGGGCGGTCGTCTCGTCCCCGTCGGCCCTCTTCGACCTGGTGCTGCGGACGCGGGCACGCGGGTGGGGCATCGCCCTGGACGACATCGGGGCGGACCCGGCGTCGCTCGCGGTGATGCCGCTGCTCGACCCCGATGTGATCAAGCTCGACCTGCGCCTCGTGCAGGACCGGCCCACCGTCGAGACCGCCGCCATCCTGACCGCGGTCAACGCGCACGCCGAGCGGACGGGCGCCGTCGTCCTCGCCGAGGGCATCGAGACGCCGGCCCACCGCGCCGAGGCGCTCGCCATGGGTGCCCGGTTCGGGCAGGGCTTCGGCCTGGGGCGGCCGGGCCGGCTCCCGGCAGACCCCCCACCGCCGCCGGACGAGGCAGTGCTGGCCTCCCGCGGCGCGTACTCACCTCCTGCGGCGAGCCCCTTCGCCCTCGTCAGCGCGGCGCGTCCCGTCCGGCGGTCCAGCAAGCACCTGCTGGCTGCCCTCAGCCGGCACCTCGAGGACCAGGCCCGGGCGCTGGGCCCTGCCGCGGTGGTCCTCTCGACGTTCCAGCACGCGCGCCGCTTCTCCGGCGCCTCGGCGCGGCGCTTCTCCGACATGGCGAGCGGGGCCGCGTTCGTCGGCGCACTGGGCGGGGCGATGCCCGACGCGCCGGCCGCCGGCGTACGCGGCGCGGCGCTCGCTCCGGACGACCCGCTCGTGCGCGAGTGGGACCTGGTCGTGATCGGGCCGCACTTCAGCGCCGCCCTCGTCGCTGCGGACCGCGGCGACACCGACGTCCCCGACGCCGAGCGCCGGTTCGACCACGTGCTCACCTTCGACCGTGGGCTGGCCGTGGCGGCCGCCTGCGCCCTGATGAGCAGGTTCCGCCGGCGCGCCTGACTAGGACACGCGAAGGGCCGGGCGCCTCATGGGAGGCACCCGGCCCGGGCGGGGGAACGCAGCGTCAGCCGCTGCAGCCGATGTTGCTGATCGCCTGCGCGGCGGAGGCCGGCACGTTGTCGCAGCGGACGATGTTGCCGTGCGTGCTCGGCTTCGGGTAGATCCCGACGACGACGCCGGGGACGCCACCCTCGACGACGTTGCGGGTGAACGTGTTGCCCTCGCCCCAGCCGCCGGCCACGACGTGGGTCTGGAAGGCGTCGAGCAGCGTGCCGCTGCCGGTGTTGCCCTCGACCAGCCAGCCGTTGCCCTTCACGTCGACCCAGGAGTCGGCGGAGTTCTCGCCGGACCAGCCGGCGTTGTCGAAGCGGTTGCCGCGGATGACGCCGCCGGTGGTGCCCTCCTTGGCGTCGATGCCCTCGGCCGTCGTGTTCCAGACGTGGTTGCCCTGGACGATGACGCGGTCGGAGCGGTCGGCCTCGCCGTGGGAGTAGGTGCCCCAGTTGCTGACCGCAGAGCCGACGTAGATGCCCTCGCCGAACGACGGGGACTTCAGGCCGGTGTCGTGCACGTCGCTGTTGTAGATCGCGCCGTCGGAGGAGTTGTCGCGGAAGTGCACGGCCTCCTGGCCGATGTTCGCGACCTCGACGCCGTAGATCACGGTGCCGACGGAGTTGTCGAGGATGATGCCCTTCTTGGCCGTGTCGACCTTCAGGCCCTCGATGCGCCAGTGGTTGCCCGTGACGTGCAGGCCGTAGCCCTTGTTCGTCGCGGTGCCGGTGGTGATCACGGCCTTGCGGCTGCCGCGCAGGGTGATCGGGGCGGCGGCGGTGCCGTCGGCAGCGGCCTCGAGCTGGTCCTTGGCCTGGTACTTCCCGTCGGCCAGCGCGATGACGTCGCCGGGCCGGGCGTCGTCGAGCGCCTTGACGAGGCCGTCGGCGGTGGAGACGTTGACGACCCGTGCACCGGCCGGGACCGGGGGCAGCGCGGGTGCGGGCGTGGTGACGACCGGGGCCGGGGCGGCGGGCACCGGGGCCGGCGTCGTCGGCGCGGGGGCCGGCGTGGTGGGCGCGGGGGCCGACGTGGTGGGTGCGGGGGTCGTCGGCGCGGCGGTGCTGCTGGACACGGTGAACTTCGCGTCGAGACGCGTCTCGTCGCCACCGACCTCGACCCGGGCGCGGACCCGGTGCTCGCCCGCCTGCAGCGAGAGCGGCAGAGTGAACGGTGCGGTGGAGTCGGTCACGTAGTCGCCGCTGTCCACGGACCAGCGGACGCTGGCGATGCCCTCGCCGACGACGGAGGCGACGCTGACCGGGGCGACGGTGGCCTTGTCCAGCGGGCGCGTGTCCACGACGAGCGAGGCCGTCGTGGCGGCCTGCGCCAGCCCCGGAGCGAGCAGGCTGGCGGCGAGGGTGACGGGGGCGAGAGCGGCGGTGACACCGAGCAGAGCGACGCGGCGGCGCATCAGGAAAAACCCTTCAGGCGACAGACAGAGGAGCGGCGCGCCGTGCGGAGCGGTGCATCCCGCTGCGCTGCCGTGTTCCCTCTGGATGTCGGCCTTCTGGGCCCGGGCATTTAGTCCGTGTGCCCGGCCTCACACGCCCGGCCCAATGCCTCCGGAGAAGGCGGTCCGCCTCTCCGGAGGCATAGCGGCGCGGGCTACTGCTCCCCGCTCAGCCGGCGGCGCTCCTCGACGAGCGCTCGACGCTCGTCGGCGACCTCCTCGGGCACGATCGCGGTCTTCACGTCCGGTGAGATGCCGTACCTCGCGTCCATCTCGGCGAGCTTGCGCTCGACCTCGGCGAGCCGGTCGTCGGCTTGGCCCTGCGTGTCCATCGGCACCTCCACGGGATGGGCGGAAAGACGGCTGGTGGAAGCAGCCGCCAGCACCTCGACCACTCTTCGGCCGAAGCGCACATCTGGGATGTCTGCTTCATCTTCGTCTGCAGACCGCGCAAGCCCGACCACGGCGTTCGCGAAGCACTCGGAAGCATCGAAGCGGGTTTCGGGAATCCGAGTACGTCCGTTTGTCCCGTAGAACACGAGCTCCTGCGCCTTGGCGGCCTCGGGGACCGTCATGCTCAGCGTGACGGTGCTCGACGCGCCGGTGACGTGTCGGAGCACGAGGTGCGTGGTGTCACCGGGGCCGGCTGCAGCCTCCACCGCGACGACGTCGCCCAGGACGGGCAGCATCAGCCCGAGCGCGTGCGCGCCCACGTCCCACAGAGCCCCGAGCTCCCGCCGCCACGCGGACTCGGCGTACGGGCCGCCCGCCACCCGTGCGGACCACTCGCCGTGCCCGCCCGTCCAGCCGCCCGCGGCGCACGCCTCCGCCAGCCACGCCGACGTCGCGGGGTCGTAGCGGCGGGTGAAGAAGACCGCGGACGACACCCCGGCCGCGCGGACGGCCGATTCCAGCGCGCGAGCCGCCTCGACGTCCGCCGCCACCGGCTTCTCGAGCAGCACGTGCCGCCCGGCCGCGGCCGCCTCGGCCGCCAGCGCGGCTTGCACGTCCGGCGGCACGGCGAAGGTGACCGCGTCTACGTCGGCGAGCAGAGCGGAGAAGCTCGGGTACGCGGTGGTGCCCACGGCCTCGGCAGCGGCGGCCGTGCGCCCGCGGTCACGTCCCCACAGGCCGCCGAGCGCGACCGTGCCCTCGCCGGCGAGCCGCGCCAGGGTGGCGGCGTGCGTCGTGCGCGCCCAGTGGCCGGTGCCGACGACGCCGAAGCGGAGTGCCATGGGCGGGGACGCTACCCAGGGCCGCGCGCGATCAAGCGCACGGCGGCGTACGCGGGCCGGGCCGGTGCTTGCGCTCGAGGCTCGGTCAATGGGGGATGGGGTCGACGTCCATCGGGACGGGCAGGCCGTCCAGGCTCGCGTCGCGGACCGGCAGCCAGAGGATGAACGTGCTGCCCCTGCCCGGCTCGGACTGCAGGGCCACCCGCCCGCGGTGGCTCTCGACGATCTGGCGCACGATGGCGAGGCCCAGGCCCGCGTGGCCGTCGTGGCGGGCCCGGCGCCCGACGATGCGGGAGAAGCGGTCGAACACCCGCCCCTGGTCGTCGGGCCCGATCCCCGGCCCTTGGTCGCGGACGGCCAGCCACGCCCAGTCGCCGAGCCGGCCCCCGGCCAGCAGCACGTCTCCGCCGGGCGGGCTGAAGCGGACGGCGTTGCTCAGCAGGTTGCCGAGGGCGCGGCGGAGGGCGTCGCGGTCGCCCACGACGGAGACGCCGTCCACCAGGCCCGAGCGCAGGTGGACGCCGGCCTCGCGGGCCACGAGCTCCTGCTCGTCGAGGGCCTCCCGCCCGACGGATGCGAGGTCCACGTCGGACTCGATGAAGGCGGGGCCGGCGCGGCGCGCGGAGGCGAGCAGGTCGTCGACCAGCCGGGCCATGCGGTCCGTCGCGCGGCTGACGACCGCGACGGCCCGCGTCCGGTCCTCCTCCTCGGTGTCCGACCGCGACAGCACCGCATCGACGTTGGCCCGGATGATCGCCAGCGGGTTGCGCAGCTCGTGGGAGGCGTCGTCGACGATCTGGCGCTGGGCGGTGAAGGCCGCGTCGAGCCGGTCGAGCATCGCGTCGATCGTGTCCGCCAGCCGCCGCAGCTCGTCGTCGGGGCCGTCGAGCCGGATCCGGCGCGAGATGTCGGTCGCCGTGATCTCGCGTGCGGTCTGCGTGATGCGCGCGACCGGGGCGAGCAGACGCCCCGAGAGCCACCAGCCGATGACGAGGCTGACGACGAGCAGCAGCGCGATCGCCGAGAGGGAGTACTGCCGCAGCGTGTCGAGCGTCTGCTCGTTGACGCTGCGGCTGAACGCGCGGCGGCTGGTGAGCGCGACCTCGCTGAGGTTGTAGGACCGCCCGGTCGACAGGTCCGAGAGCGTGACGTCGGTCAGCTTGACCGTCGGCGGCACCTGTGCCGACTCGACCTGGTGCCGGACGGCGAGGTAGATCACGAGCACGACGAGCGTCGCCAGGCCGAACAGCAGCGCGGAGTACGTCACGGTCAGCCGGAAGCGGATCGTCCGCGCCCACATCGGCGCGTGGCGCGAGAGCCCGCCCCAGAGGTCGCTCACCCGTCAGCCCCCGTCAGTCGGTCCGGTGGGGGTGCGCAGCCGGTAGCCCTGTCCGACGAGGGTCTCCAGCAGCTGCTCCTCATCGTCCAACGACAGCTTCCGGCGCAGCGTGCCAACGGTGACCCGGACCGTCTGCGTGAACGGGTCGGCGTTCTCGTCCCACACGTGCTCGAGCAGGTCCTCGCTGCTCACCACGTGGCCGGGATGGCGCAGGAGGTACTCCAGGACGCCGAGCTCCTTGTTGGTCAGCTTGAGCTCGCGCCCGTCGCGGAAGGCCAGCCGGCGCGCGGTGTCCAGCTCGACCGGGCCGGAGCGCAGCACGACGTCGCCGCCTGCGACCTCGCGGCGCAGCAGCGCCCGCAGCCGCGCCTGCAGCTCCTCGAACGCGAACGGCTTGACCAGGTAGTCGTCGGCGCCGGCGTCCAGGCCGCGTACGCGGTGGTCCAGCGAGGAGCGCGCGGTCAGCAGCAGGACGCGGGTGTCGCTGCCGCTCGGCCCGTCGAACCCACCCGAGCGCAGCTGGCGCAACAGGTCGACGCCGTCGGTGTCGGGGAGGTTCAGGTCGAGCACGACGACGTCGTAGGCGTTGACGCCCAGCCGCTCCTCGGCCTGCGCCCCGGTCAGCGCCACGTCTACGGCGAACCCGGCCCGGGTCAGCCCGAAGCGGAGGGCGTCGGCCAGGTCCTCCTCGTCCTCCACCACCAGCAGTCGCATGCGAGGAACCGTACGTGGCCAGAGCTCGGGGCAAGCGCCTTCCCGACAGCTGCCCGACAAGCTGCCTGCCAGCTGCTCCGTTGCTGCTCGGTTGCGGCTCGGCGGGCACCCAGGGCGCGGGAACCGGCGGCGCCCGGGGCGCGTTGCCGTCGCGGTGTCGGTCAGCCGTATTCCGCCGGGCGCGGCGTCTCCTGCCGGGCGCATCGGGTAGACCGGTGTGCGACGGCGAGGGGGCCGTCGCCGCCCACGGGCACGACGGGCGGACCGGCAGGCCGAACTCCCAGCGAAAGGGGCACGGCGCGATGGCGCAGTCCCACCCGGAGACCCTCGAGCGCGCGCTCTTCGAGGTCAAGCGCGTCATCGTGGGGCAGGACCGCATGGTCGAGCGGATGCTCGTCGCGCTGCTGGCCCGCGGCCACTGCCTGCTCGAGGGCGTCCCCGGCGTGGCGAAGACGCTCGCCGTGTCGACGCTCGCCCGGGTCGTCGGCGGCAGCTTCTCCCGCGTGCAGTTCACCCCCGACCTGGTCCCGAGCGACGTTGTGGGCACGCGGATCTACCGCCCGTCCACCGAGACCTTCGACGTCGAGCTCGGCCCGGTCTTCGCCAACTTCGTCCTGGCCGACGAGATCAACCGGGCGCCGGCGAAGGTCCAGTCGGCGCTGCTCGAGGTTATGGCCGAGAAGCAGGTCAGCCTGGGCGGCCGGAGCTACCGCGTGCCCACGCCGTTCCTCGTCCTCGCGACGCAGAACCCGATCGAGAGCGAGGGGGTCTACCAGCTGCCCGAGGCGCAGCGCGACCGCTTCCTGATGAAGATCCTCGTGCCGTACCCGACGGCGGGCGAGGAGCTGGCGATCGTCCAGCGAATGAGCGTCGACGCCCCCGAGGCCGCGCAGATCCTCTCGCCGGAGCGGCTGCAGGAGCTGCAGGCGGAGGCGGACCGCGTCTTCGTGCACAACGCGGTCGCCGAGTACGCCGTCCGGCTCGTCCTCGCGACGCGGGAGCCGGCCTCGTACGGCCTCGGCGAGCTCGCGGGCGCCCTGGCCTACGGGGCATCGCCGCGCGCCAGCCTCGGGCTGGTCGCGGCCGGGCGCGCGCTCGCGCTGCTGCGGGGGCGGACGTACGTGCTGCCCGGGGACATCGCCGACGTCGCCCCGGACGTGCTCCCGCACCGGCTCGTGCTCTCCTTCGACGCCCTGGCCGACGGGCTCGAGGCGGGCTACGTCGTCCAGCGCGTGCTGGCCACCGTCCCGCCGCCGCGCGTCTCCGCCCAGCAGCCCCCGGCCCAGCAGTCCCCGGCCCAGCAGCCCCAGCAACCGTCTGCGCCGCAGCCCGGCCCGGCCCGCGGGCCGGCGGACGGCGACGAGCCGACGGTGCGGCTGGAGAGCGCGTGAGCGCTCGGCGCGTCCCGGGGGCGGCCGTTGCCCCTGCCGGCCCCACGCCGCTGCTCGGCGAGCTCTCCCAGGCGCAGGCGCTGCGCCGGCTCGAGCTGACCGTGACGCGCCGGCTCGAGGGGCTGCTGCACGGCGAGCATCTCGGCCTGCTGCCGGGCGTAGGCAGCGAGCCGGCCGAGTCGCGGGAGTACCGCGCGGGCGAGGACGACGTACGCCGGATGGATTGGGCGGTCACGGCGCGCACCGCCGTCCCGCACGTGCGCGACCTGCTCGCCGACCACGAGCTCGTCACGACCGTCGCGTTGGACGCGAGCGCGAGCATGGACTTCGGGACGGCCGCGCGCGAGAAGCGCGACCTCGCCGTCGGGGCGGTGGCGGCGTTCGGCTTCCTCACCCAGCGCGGGGGCAACCGGCTCGGCGCCTACGTGCGGTCCGACGCCCAGGAGCTGCGCTGGCCCGCGCGGGCCGGCCGCGAGGCACTGCTGGCGCTGCTCACCCGGCTGGTCACGCTGCCGCGCGGCGAGGCGCAGCCGGGCCCGCGCCCGTCGCTCGCCGACCTGGTCGCCGGCGCATCGGCCCAGGCCCGGCGGCGGGGGCTCAGCGTGCTGGTCAGCGACTTCCTCGACCCCGACGTCGCGGAGTGGGAGCGCGCGGTCCGCCGGCTCGCCGTCCGGCACGACGTGGTCGCCGTCGAGGTCCTGGACCCGCGCGAGCTCGAGCTGCCGGACGTCGGCCTGCTCACGCTCGTGGACCCCGAGACGGGCCGTCGCCGCGAGGTGTGGACCGGCAGCCGGCGGCTGCGCGAGCGCTACGCCGCCGCGGCCGCTGCCCAGCGCGCGGAGACGGCGGCGGCCTTGACCCGGGCCGGGGCCCGCCACCTACGGCTGCGGACCGACGCGGACTGGGTCGCCGACGTCGCGCGCTTCGCCATCGCGACCCGGCGCGGGGCCGCCTACGCGCGGCCGGCTCGCGCGGGCGCCGGTGCGGACCACCCGACACTCGTGGAGAGCGGTACGTGAGCTTCCTCGCCCCCGAACGGCTGCTCCTCCTGCTCGGTGTCGCGGCGCTCGTCGCCGCCTACCTCGCCGCTCAGCGGCGGCGCACCGAGTACGCCGTCCGTTTCACCAACCTCGACCTGCTCGACCGGGTGGCCCCGGAGCGGCCCGGGTGGCGCCGGCACGTGCCTGCGGTCGCGTTCCTGCTCATGCTGGTGCTGCTCGTCGTCGGCTTCGCCCGGCCCGAGGCCAGCGTCCGGGTCCCGCGAGAGCGGGCGACCATCCTCGTCGCGGTCGACGTGTCGTTGTCGATGCAGGCCGAGGACGTCGAGCCGGACCGGTTCACGGCGGCGAAGCGGGCGGCCTCGTCGTTCGTCGCGGGGCTGCCCGACTCCTTCGACGTGGGGCTGGTGGCGTTCAGCGGCGCGGCCAACGTCGTCGTCTCCCCGACCCAGGACCATGACGCGGTCCGAGCGGGCGTCGATGCGCTCCAGCTCGGCCCGAGCACCGCGATCGGCGAGGCGGTCTTCGCCTCGCTGGCCAGCATCCAGGCGACGAACTCGCGAGCGGGCACCGGCGGAGCGCGCCCGCCCGCCCGCGTGGTGCTGCTCTCCGACGGGTCGAACACCGTCGGGCGGAGCCTGGAGGAGGCCGCCCAGGCAGCGCTCGAGGAGTCCGTCCCGGTCTCGACCATCGCCTACGGCACTGACGACGGGATCGTGCTCGTCGAGGGACGGCCGGTTCCTGTCCCGGTGGACCGCGAGTCGCTCGCGGAGCTGGCCCGGGCGACGGGGGGCCGCGGTTACACGGCCGAGTCCGAGGACCAGCTGACCGAGGTCTACCGCAACATCAGCGGGTCGGTGGGCTACCGCACGGAGCGTCGGGAGGTCGGGGCGTGGTTCGTGGGGCTCGGCCTGCTGGCCGCGCTCGCGGCCGCGGGAGCGTCCCTCCGGTGGTTTGCGCGGCTGCCGTAGCGGGAACCCGCTCGGAGCTGTCCTCGAAGATCGTCGCGGCTCGCCCTGCGCGCAGCTCCTCGGGAACGCGACACCGCGTGGCGCACAGGCTGTGGACGGATGATGGCTATTCGTGCCCGCTTAGTGGAATAATGCGCCACTCACCACCGAGGAGGGGGCTCATGACCCAGCAAGGCCCTGAGCGGGACGCAACGACGCTTTCCCGACGCCGACTGATGACGGCCGGCACGGCGCTAGGCGTGGGGGCGTGGGTCGTTCCGGCCATCTCGGTGACCGTGCTCGACGCCTCGTCCGCCGCCGCCGCGAGCCCCGGGCCGTTCACGCCCGAGCAGCCGCTGCCGTCGAGCACTCCGACGCCGTCCCAGACCCCGCAGCCGTCGCCCACCGACACGGTTCCGCCCGAGGTCGTCCCCTCGGACACGGTGACGCCGGAGCCGGAGCCGACCTCCCTCGAGCCGAGCGACAGCCCGACCTCGAGCCCGACCTCGGAGGCGCTGCCGGACACGCTGCCGCGCACCGGCGCGTCCATCGTGCCGGCGGGCGCGCTCGGCCTCGGTGCCGTCGCGACCGGCGTGGCGCTTCGGATGGCGGCGTCGCGGGCCGGCCGGTCCGGTGGGGCCGACCCCGAGCCGCCGGCCGCGACCTGACCGCCCTGCTGACGCCTGCGGCGCGCTAGGCGCCCGTCGTCCCTGCGCCGCCCGGCACTCGCCGGGCGGCCACCAGGGCTGCCCGCGGGCAGCTGGCGAGGTCGGTGCCGCCAAAACCGAGGGTCTCGTCGCACAGCGAGGAGACGCTCCAGCCGAGCTCGGTCCCGTGCACGGTGACGCTGACGCGATACACCGTCGTCTCGAACCTGCTCGGAGTGCCGTGCGCGACCTGCAGCGTGCCGACCAGCCGCGCGGGGCCTGGATCTGTTGCCGTGTTCCACGGCCGGTCGTAGCGGCTCCACAGCGTCGGCTCGCAGTGCCACAGCCCGCCGCGCGCCACCGACCGCCCAGCGATCTCGACAAGCACGCCGCGAGCGGCGCCCGCGGGCAGGATCGCTGCCGGTCGGATCACCTCCGCCACCAGTCCGGCGTCCTCGAGCGGGCCTTCCGTCGCGGCAGCTGCCTCGTGCACCTCGTCCTCCGTCCGCTCGGCGGGCGACGGCCGCCCTCGCGACGGCCCGCCCCTGCCCGTTGTCGGCGCGTACGCGGGCTGACCCGAGCCCGGGCGCAGGCCGTTCTGCGGACGGGGGCTGGTGATCGCGAGCGGATGCGGGCACAATGGGGGACGGAGGGGTCCTAGGCGCACGCCGCCATGCCCGTTCGACCGAGGCCGCAGGGGAAGGCGCACCTCGATCGACCCGGGAGGCATCGTGAGCGTCGGCTCGACCCGTCCGCGGACGCCCGCAACCACGCGCGGCGTCGTCCTGGTGCACTCTGCACCGCCCGCGCTGTGCCCCCACGTCGAGTGGGCCTTGGCCGCAGTGCTGGGTACGCGTGTCACGTTGGACTGGACCGCCCAGCCAGCGGCCCCTGGCCTGCTCCGTGCCGAGCTCTCGTGGCAGGGCGCTGCGGGCACAGGCGCGCGACTGACGTCGGCGCTGCGTGACTGCCGGCTGCTCCGCTTCGAGGTGACCGAGGAGCCCAGCCCCGGCGCCGAGGGCGAGCGCTACGCCTTCACCCCGTCCCTCGGGCTGTTCAGCGCGGTCATGAGCGTGCACGGCGACATCCTCGTGCCGGAGGAGCGGCTGCGTACCGTCGTAGCCGAGGCCTCGACCGGCGGCGTCCCCCTGCCGGACGCTCTCGCCCGCCTGCTCGGCACCTCATGGGACGCCGAGCTCGAGGCCTTCCGCCGGGCCGGCGAGGGAGCCCCGGTCCGCTGGCTGCACCAGGTCGTCTGACCCCGTCTGCGGCCCTCTCCACCACCCCGCGGACCCGCCACCCCACCCCGCGGACCCACCACCCCACCCCGCGGACCCACCACCCCACCCCGCGCACCCACCACCCCACTCCGCGCACCCTCACTCCCCGCTGATCATGCACTTGTGGCGAGTTGTCCACAGTGCCGCGGCCTGGGGACAACTCGCCACATCTGCATGATCAGCGAGGGGGAGGAGT
This sequence comes from Motilibacter deserti, assembly GCF_011250635.1. Taxonomy (GTDB): domain Bacteria; phylum Actinomycetota; class Actinomycetes; order Motilibacterales; family Motilibacteraceae; genus Motilibacter_A; species Motilibacter_A deserti. The sequence goes on along the minus strand of NZ_JAANNP010000001.1, from coordinate 420,414 downwards.
GGGGGGACGACGATGGCCACGCCCGAGGGGCGTGGCCATCGCTGTTGCTGCCGCTACGCAGGCAGCGCTGCCGCTGCTGCGTCTGAGGTCCGTCGGCTCCCGCCCGGGGCCCGACGGCCCGGCGTCAGACCGTGCGCAGGATCAGCACCACGTTGTGCCCGCCGAACCCGAACGAGTTGTTCATCGCGGCGAGCTGGCCGTCCGCCGGCAGCGCGCGTGGAGAGCCCTTGACGACGTCGAGATCGATGTCGTCGTCGGGGTCGTCGAGGTTGATCGTGGGCGGGGCCTGCCGGTCGCGCAGCGCGAGGATCGTGAAGATCGACTCGATGGCGCCGGCCGCGCCGAGCGTGTGGCCGGTCATGGACTTGGTGGCCGAGACGATGACCGAGTCGGCGGCCGGCCCCAGCGCCGCCCGGACGCCGTTGACCTCGGCGATGTCCCCGACCGGGGTCGAGGTGGCGTGCGCGTTGAGGTGGACGATGTCCTGCGGGGCGAGCCCGGCCTCCGCCAGCGCCGTCTTGATCGCGCGGACCACGCCCTCGCCCTCGGGCTCGGGCGCGGTGATGTGGTAGCCGTCGGAGGTGACGCCGACGCCGGCGACCTCCGCGTAGACCTTCGCCCCGCGGGCGCGCGCGTGCTCCGCGGACTCGAGCACGACGACGCCCGCGCCCTCGCCGAGCACGAAGCCGTCGCGGCCCTTGTCGTAGGGGCGGGACGCGCGCTCGGGCTCGTCGTTGCGGGTCGACATCGCCCGCATCGCGGCGAAGCCGCCGATCGGCAGCGGGTGGATGGCCGCTTCGGTGCCGCCGGCGATGACGACGTCGGCCCGGCCCGAGCGGATCATCTCGACGCCGTAGCCGATGGCCTCCGACCCCGACGCGCACGCGCTGACGGTGGTGTGGACGCCGGCGCGGGCGCCGAACTCCAGCCCGATCGAGGCGGCCGGGCCGTTCGGCATCAGCATCGGGACCGTGAGCGGAAGGATCCGCCGCGGCCCCTTCTCCAGCAGCGTGTCGTACGCGTCGAGCAGCGTGGTCACGCCGCCGATCCCGGAGGCGATGGCGACGCCGAGGCGCGCGCCGTCCACCTCCAGCGCCGCGTCGCGGGAGGCGTCGTTCCACGCCTCCCGCGCCGCGATGAGCGACATCTGGCTGGAGCGGTCGTTGCGCTTGACCTCCTGGCGGGTCAGGACGTCCGCCGGCTCGACGGCCAGCGGGGCGCCGATCTTGACCGGGAGGTCGAAACGCTCCACCCACTCGTACGGGAGGACACGCGCGCCGGACTTGCCGGCGAGCACGGCGGACCAGGTGGACGGGACGTCACTGCCCAGGGGAGTCGTCGCACCGAGCCCGGTGACGACGACGGAGGTCGATTCGCTCATGGGTGGCCGGAGGCTCCTTCAGCCCTGCTTGACGATGAAGTCCACGGCGTCGCGAACGGTCTTGAGGTCCTTGACCGAGTCGTCCGGGATCTTCACGCCGAAGCGCTCTTCTGCGTTGACGACGACGGTCATCATCGACAGCGAGTCGATGTCGAGGTCGTCGGTGAAGGACTTGTCCAGCGCGACCTGGTCCTGCGGGAGGCCGGTCTCGTCGTGGATCAGCTCGGCGAGGCCCGCGAGGACTTCCTGCTCGCTGAGTGCCATGCGCTCTCCTAGTGATGTTCGGTACGGGCCCGCCGCGGCTTGCGACGGGACGGCTCAGGATGCCAGGGGGGCAGGGTCGGGCAGCCGGGACGCGCCCGCCGGGCCGAGGGTGGGCAGCGTCACGACCTGCGCGGCGTGCGAGAGCCCGCCGCCGAAGCCCACCAGCAGGGCCAGGTCACCAGGGGTTGCCCGGCCCGAGGACAGCACCTGCTCCATCGCGAGCGGGACCGACGCCGCCGACGTGTTGCCGGTGTGGCGCAGGTCGTCCGCGACGACGACGTGCTCGGGCAGCTTCATGTACTTCGTCATCGCGTCGATGATCCGGATGTTCGCCTGGTGCGGGACGAACGCCGCGAGCTGCTCGGCCTTGAGCCCGGCGAGCTCGAGGGCTTTCGCCGCGGTCTTCGGCATCTCCGTCACGGCCCAGCGGAAGACCGACTGGCCCTTCTGGAAGAGCAGCGGCCGCTCGGTCGCGAGGCCACGGGCCACGTCGGAGAGCAGCGGCAGGACGCCGAGCGCCTCGGACTGCTCGCCCCACGAGCCCCACGCGACCGGCCCGATGCCCGGCTCGTCCGCGGCGCTGACCACGACCGCGCCGGCGCCGTCGCCGAACAGGAACATCGTCGTGCGGTCGGAGAAGTTCATGATGTCGGTGATGCGCTCGGCCCCGACGACGAGCACGTTGCGCGCGTTGCCGGCCCGGATGGCCTGGTCGGCCAGGGCGAGGGCGTACGTGAACCCGGCGCAGGCCGAGTTCAGCTCCACCGCGCCCCCGCGCGTGCCGAGCGCGGCCTGCAGGAGGTTCGCGGCGGTCGGCGTCGTCGAGAAGCTGGTCATGGTCGCCAGCAGCACGAGGTCGATGTCCTCGCCCGTCAGACCGGCTCCGGCCAGCGCCTGCCGGGAGGCGGCCTCCGCCATGCCCACGAGCGTCTCGTCGTCGGCCGCCCAGCGCCGCTCGGCGATGCCGCTGCGCTGCTGGATCCACTCGTCCGAGGACTCGATGAAGGTGCAGATCTCGGTGTTGTCGACCACACGCCGCGGCCGGTAGGCCCCGAGCGAGACCAACCGCGAGCCGCGCGGCGTCGGCGCGAGCTTGATCTCGAAGCCGTTCTGCGGCCCGGTCTGCGAGACGCTCACTCCTGGCCCTCCGTCCCCGGCGCCTTGGCGTGCTCGCGCACCAGGGCGCGCGCCGCGTCCAGGTCGTCCGGGGTCTTGAGCGCCACGATCTCGATGCCGCGCAGGCCGCGCTTGGCGAGCCCGGCGAGGGTGCCGGCCGGCGGCAGCTCGATGAGCGCCGTGATCCCGAGCTCGCGCAGCGCCTCCGTGCACAGGTCCCAGCGGACCGGGCTGGCGACCTGGGCGACGATCCGGGTGAGCACCTCGCGGCCGGACGCGACCTGCTGGCCGTCCTTGTTCGACAGCAGCGGGACGCGCGCGTCGCGCGGCTCGAGCGCGGCGGCGACCGGCGCGAGCGCGTCGACCGCGGGACGCATGTGCTCGGTGTGGAACGCACCCGCCACCTGCAGCGGGACGAGCCGGGCGCGGGCCGGTGGGGCTTCGGCGAAGGCCGTGAGCTGCTCGAGGGTGCCGCCGACGACCAGCTGGCCGCCGCCGTTGTCGTTCGCGGGCGTGAGCCCGGCGGCGGCCACGGCCGCGAGCACCTCGTCGCGGTCGCCGCCGAGCACGGCGGTCATGCCCGTGCGCGTCGTGGACGCCGCGGCCGCCATCGCGTCGCCGCGCGCCCCGACGAGGGCCATCGTCTGCTCGCCGGTCAGCACCCCCGCGGCGAACGCGGCGGTGAGCTCGCCGACGGAGTGCCCGGCGACCACGTCATAAGCGCCGGTGCCGGCCGGGTCGTCCGAGCCGACGAGCTCGGCGAGCGCCGCGATGCCGGCCGCCACCAGCAGCGGCTGGGCGACTGCGGTGTCGCGGATGGTGTCAGCGTCGGCCTCGGTGCCGTAGGAGGCGAGGTCGGGGCCGGGGGCCGGGGCGCCGGGCCGCTCGCGCAGCGCCTGCGAGAGCGCGGCGAGACGGCCGGCGAAGCCGGGAAGGGCCAGCCACGGGCTGAGAAAACCGGGGGTCTGGGCCCCCTGACCGGGGGCGACGACTGCGAGCACCCTACCTACCCTTCCTGTCCAGCCGCTGAACGGCCGGTAACGACGCGGACGAATCCTGCGGTGTCGGATCGTAGGTTCCCTACAAATCCACGAGCATGTGCGGGGCGCTCGGCGTCCGTCGGTGCCGACCCCGTCAGCTGCCCCTCAGCCGCCGGGCGGAGCCTCGTCCGCCTCGGCGAGCCGGCCCAGAGCGAGCGCCAGCCGGAGGGCGAACGCGTCCCGGGGCTCGGCCGGTGCGTACCCCGTCAGCTCGGCGACACGCCGGAGCCGGTAGCGCACGGTGTTCGGGTGGACGAAGAGCATGCGCGCGGCGCCTTCGAGCGAGCCCGCGTGCTCGAGGTACGCCGCCAGGGTCTCGCCGAGCGCCGGACCGGCGGCGGCCAGGGCGGCGTACGTCCCCTCGACGAGGGTGCGGCGGGCGTCCGTGTCGCCGGCGAGGGCGCGCTCCGGCAGCAGCTCTGTGGCGAGCACCGGACGCGGCGCCCCGGGCCAGGCGGGCGCCGCCTGCAGCCCCGCGAGCGCGGCGCGGGCGGAGTCACCGGCGCCGAGCAGGTCGGCGACGAGCGGGCCGACGACGACCGGGCCCGGCCCGAAGGCGGGGGAGAGCCGGCGCACGAGGGAGAGCCCGCCGGCGCCGATCTGGTCGCGCGGGTCGTCGAGCACGCCGGCCGGGGCGCCGAGCACCACGACCAGCCGCTCGCCCTGGACGGCGGCGAGGGCGTCGGCGCCCGCAGCACGGGCGGCGCGGTGCACCTCGTCGATGACGGCCTCGGGCTCACCGGCCGGGGTCGTGCCGACGACGGCGAGCGCGGCGTCGGTCGCCCGCCAGCCCAGCGCGGCGGCCCGCGAGCGCACCGCCTCGTCGGCCTCGGCACGCAGCAACGCGTCCACGACGAGCGCCTCGAGCCGCGCGTCCCAGGCGCCGCGGGCCTCGGCCGCCTGGGCGTAGACCTGGGCCGCGGCGAAGGCGACCTCTCGCGAGTAGTGCAGGACGGACTCGCGCAGCAGGGCCTGGTCGCCGGGCTCGGCGAGCTGCTCGATGCCCTCCTCGACGACGGCGATGGTGACCCGGACCAGCTCGACCGTCTGCTGCAGCGTCACGGCGCGGGCGAGCTCGCGCGGGGCGGTGCCGAAGACGTCGGCGCTGATCGCCCGGTCGCTGCGCGGGTCGCGGAACCAGTCGACGAAGGCGGCGATGCCGGCCTGGGCCACGAGGTTCACCCAGGACCGGTCCTCGGCGGGCATCGCGCCGTACCACGGCAGCGTCGCCTCCATCCGGGCGACGGCCGCGGTCGCCAGGGCGCCGATCTGCCGCTCGAGGCGGGCCGCGGTGGCCGCCGGGCGCGGGGTGGCGGCTGCGGCGGGCACGCGGGAAGCGTACGACGCAGCACCCGCCGCGGCGGGTGCCGCTTGTCGCGTGCCGACAAGCGGGCCGGTCCCGGTAGCGTCGGGCCGTGGCAGAGCAGACGCCCGGCGGCGACGGCCCGATCGAGCCCGTGGACGCGCTGCGGCGCATCGCCTTCCTGCTCGAGCGGGCGCTGGAGCCGACCTACCGCGTACGCGCCTTCCGCACCGCCGCCGCGGTGGTCGAGCAGCTGCCGCGCGCCGAGCTCGAGCGCCGGGCGGCGGGCTCGTCGCTGACCGAGCTCAAGGGGCTGGGCAAGGTCACCGCGACCGTGGTGGCCGAGGCGCTCGCCGGCGAGGTCCCGGTCTACCTGCGGCGGCTCGAGGCGACCGGCGGCCGGCCGGTGGCCGAGGGCGGGGCGGAGCTGCGCGCGGCCCTGCGCGGGGACCTGCACACCCACAGCGACTGGAGCGACGGCGGGTCGCCGATCGAGGAGATGGCGCGCGCGATGCGCGACCTGGGCCACGACTACGCCGCGCTCACCGACCACTCGCCCCGGCTCACCGTCGCCAACGGCCTGTCGCCGGAGCGGCTGCGCCGGCAGCTCGACGTCGTGGCCGAGCTCAACGAGCAGCTGGCGCCGTTCCGGCTGCTGACCGGCATCGAGGTCGACATCAACGAGGACGGGACGCTCGACCAGGAGGACGAGCTGCTGTCTCGGCTCGACGTGGTGGTCGCCTCCGTCCACTCGAAGCTGCGCTCGCCCAAGGACGTGATGACCCGGCGCATGCTTCTGGCGGTCAACAACCCGCACACCGACGTCCTCGGCCACTGCACCGGCCGCAACGTCACGAGCGGAGGGCGCGGCGGCCGGGTGCGCCCGGAGTCCGAGTTCGACGCCGACGCCGTCTTCGCCGCGTGCGCCGACAACGGCGTGGCGGTCGAGGTCAACTGCCGGCCGGAGCGGCTGGACCCGCCGAAGCGGCTGCTGCGGCTGGCGGTCGAGGCCGGCTGCTACGTCTCGATCGACACCGATGCCCACGCCCCGGGGCAGCTGGACTGGCAGCCCTACGGCTGCGAGCGGGCGGCGGCGTGCGGCGTGCCGGTTGAGTCGGTGGTCAACACCTGGCCCGTGGAGCGGCTGCTGGAGTGGACCGGCCGGGCGGGGTGAGGCCACCGCTGGCAAGCTGGACGCGTGCTGTCGCTCGCCCTGGCTCGTCGGCTGCGGGACGCGGGCCTGACGTGGGAGCCCGCGAGCGGTGACCGTTTCGTGCTGCTCAGCCCCGAGATGAGCGACGACGTCTTCGTGCTCAGCGACATGGTCGCTGACGTGCACCACTTCCCCGGCGGCTCGGTCATCGGCTTCAACGGCACGGTGGAGTGGGCGCTCGACAGCGTGTCCGCCGAGCAGGCACTCTGGCTGCCGACCGAGGAGCAGCTGCGCGAGCGGCTGGCCGATTCCTTCGCGCGGCTGGAGCGGGCGGACCCGGGCTACCGCGTGGTGTGCGAGGACGGCGCCGCCTTCGAGGCCCTCTTCGCCGACGACGCGTACGCCTTGGCGCTGCTGGCACGGCTCGGCCCGTGACCGCCGCGGAGGTCCGCCGGTCCAGCGACCGCTTCCTGACGCGCACCGACTGGCTCGAGCTGCGCCCGTCGTTCTCCTTCGAGCACCACTACGACCCGGCGAACGTCTCCTTCGGCCTGCTGCTCGCGTTCAACGAGATCTCGCTCGCGGCCGGGAGCGGCTTCGAGGCCCACATGCACCGCGACACCGAGATCGTCACCTGGGTGCTCTCGGGCACTCTGCTGCACGCGGACTCGGCGGGCAGCTCCGGAGAGGTACGCCCCGGCCAGGTCCAGCGGCTCAGCGCCGGCCGCGGCGTCGAGCACACCGAGCGCGCGTCCGCGGACGCACCCGTCCGGTTCCTGCAGATCTGGCTGCTGCCGGCGGAGCGCGGGGGCGAGCCGGCGTACTCCCAGCTCGACATCGGCACGGCGCTCGTGGGCGGCGGGTGGGTCACGGCCGCCTCCGGGTCGGGTGACGGCGTCGCGCTCCGGCAGCCGGCCGCCGCGCTGCACGTCGCGCGGTTGGGCGCGGGGGCGCGGGCGCCGCTGCCTGCGGGGGCGTACGTGCACCTGTTCGTCGCGTCCGGCGCCGTGCAGGTGGACGGGGTGGGGCGGCTGGACGCCGGCGACGCGGCCCGGCTGCGTGCGGTCGAGGGTGGGACGGTGCAGGCCGGCGACGCCGGAGCCGAGGTGCTCGCCTGGGCGATGCAGGCGTCGCTGCTCTGAGCAGTCGGCGAAACTAGGCCCATGCAGCCTGCACTCCGGTCGGTCGTGGTCGTCGGCGGCGGGCTCGCCGGTCTCAGCACCTGCTCTGCGCTTCGTGCATCCGGCTTCGCTGAAGATGTCGTGTTGCTTGCGGCAGAGCCCCATCTGCCCTATGACCGGCCGCCGTTGAGCAAGGAGGTGCTGACGGGCGCCTCCACGGCCGCGGACACCCAACTGCAGCCCGAGGATTGGTACGCCGCCAACGCCGTGGACGTCCGCCTCGGCACGCGTGCCGTGGCCCTGCGCCCCGCGGAGCGCGCCGTCGAGACGGCGGACGGCTCGACCCTGCGCGCCGACGCGGTGGTCCTGGCGACCGGCGGCACCGCCCGCCCGCTGCCCGTCCCGGGCGGCGGCCTGGCCCACCTGCTGCGCACCCGCGACGACGCCGACCGGCTGCGCGCGGAGCTGGTGCCCGGGGCCCGGCTGCTCGTCGTGGGCGGCGGCCTCATCGGGGCGGAGGTCGCGTCGAGCGCGGTCTCCCTGGGCTGCGAGGTCACGCTCGCCGACCCCGACCCGCTGCCGCTCGCGGGGCCGGCGGGTGCGCTCGTCGCGGCATACCTGCACCGGCAGCACGCGGACGCCGGCGTACGGCTGGTCGAGGCCGGGGTCACCGCGCTGGAGCGGCGGGGCGGCGCCGTGCACGCCCGGCTGGGGGCGAACCCGGTCGCCGAGGAGGTGGAGGCCGACGTGGTCCTCGCCGGGATCGGCATCGTGCCCGACGAGGCGCTGGCCGTCTCGGCCGGCCTGGACGTGGCCGGCGGCGTGCTGGTGGGGCCAGACCTGCGCACCTCGATTCCTGAAGTGCTCGCCGTTGGTGATGTGGCCCGTCCGCGGGGGTACGACGGCCCGCTCGCGCGTCGAGAGCACTGGGACGCCGCGGTCCGCACCGGGGAGGGCGCGGCGGCGACGCTGCTCGGGGCCGAACCTCCCGCGCCCGCCGCGCCGTGGTTCTGGACCGACCGCTACGGAGTGCACGTGGAGGTCGCCGGGACGGTCCCGCAGGACGGGGTGCCGGTGCTGCGGGGAGACCCGGAGTCCGGCTCGTTCGCGGTCTTCTTCCTCGAGGACGGCCGGCTGGCGGCAGCCGTGTCCGTGGGGCGTGGCCCGGAGGCCCGCGCGTCCCGCCGTCTCGTCGACGCGGCCGCGGCGGTGGGCCCGGCACAGCTGTCCGACGAGGCGGTGGACCTGCGCCGGCTCGCCCGGGCGGTCCGGATGTGACACCCCCGACGCCGCTCGGCCGTTGGACGGGGCGGAAGGCGGGTAGGCGCACGACGTAACGTCGGAAAGCCCCGCGCTCAGCGGGCGCTCGACAGGGACAAGGAGGGTCAGGCGACAGGTGGCAGGCTCGGACTCGAAGGACAAACTGGGGCTCAGCGCCACGCAGGTGGCAGCGGGAGCCTTGGCGGCAGTCTCCGCTTCGGTCGCGAGCTCGTTCCTCGGCGTCGCCGGCACGGTCGTCGGCGCCGGCGTCATGAGCGTGGTCGCGACGGTCGGGTCAGCCGTCTACTCGCGGTCGTTGCGGCGAGGGCAGGAGCAGATCGTCCGCACGCTGCGCCGGCCGGCCATGGACCCCGACGAGGGCACCGTGTCGACGCGGGTGATGCCCGCGGTGACCGGTGATGGGCTTTCCCCTGACGACGCTGCTCCGGCCGTCGACACGACGGGGCAGGGCGGACTCTCCCGCCGGGCCTGGCTCACGATCGCCGGCGTCGCCTTGACCGTCTTCCTCGTGGCGATGACGGTCGTGACGAGCTTCGAGGCCATCGCCGGGCGCCCGCTGTCCTCGTTGTTCGGCAACGACAGCCCCAGCGGCACGAGCGTCGGCAGGCTCGTCGGCGACAGCTCGGCGGACGACGAGCCGGCGGTGCCCGGGCCCAGCCCGACGGCCGAGGCGACGCCGGACGCGTCGCCCGAGCAGACGCCGGGGGAGGAGACGCCGACGCCGGAGGCGAGCCCGAGCCCGTCGCTCACCCCGACACCGGAGCCGACCCCGACAGCCACGCCGACGCCGCAGCCCACTCCGACGACCGTGCCCTCGACCTCGGCGCCGGCGGTCGTGCCGCCGGGCGCGACACCGCTGGGCTAGCCGTCAGCCGCCGTCGAGCAGCGCGAGGAAGCGCTCGGCGTCCCGGGCCCGTGACAGGTTGTTGAACAGGACGTACGGCTCGGGGTGCCCGGCGACGAGGGCCCGGAGCCGGTGCAGCTCTTCGTCGGTGTGCACGTGGCGGATCCCGGTCGTGCCGTGCAGCCGGTAGTACGTCTGCTCCGGGGTCACGGTCTCGACCTGCATCGGGTCGGTGACGTGGGCCAGCCGCAGCTCGCGGCAGAGCTCAGCGACGAGCGCCGTGGGCCATTCGCCGCGCGGCTCCCACAGCAACCGTAGCGGCGCCGGGCGCTCGACCGTCGTGAGGAAGCGGCGCATGCGCTGGACGTTCTCGTCGGTCGGGCGGAAGCTCTTGGGGCACTGCAGCAGCACCGCGCTCGCGCGCAGCACCGACGCGCTCTCCAGGGTCCGCGCCCAGCCCTGCAGTACCGCCGGCGTCGTTCGGAACGACCCGACCTGCCCTCGGTGCTCGGCCGGGAGCGGGGTCTTGAGGCGACGGTAGGTCGGGCTCGAGGAATCGTGCGTGATCACCTGCCAGGCCTTGACCGTGAACTCGAAGCCGTCGGGGACGGACGCCCGCCAGCGGCGCAGCAGGGCCTCGCCGGGCGGCTCGTAGAACGTGTGCTGCACCTCGAGCACGGGGAAGCGCTGCACGTACGTCGACATCGCGACCGTCCACCCGCACAGCCCCACGCGGGCGGCGAGGCCCGGCGGCCCAGGATCGGTCATCCGGCGTACGTGCCCGCGCGCGAGCGGGAGGAACCGAGCGGATGCTGCGGCAGGCCTCAGCGGTGACGCAGGAAGCCCATGACGTGTTCGGCGCAGGCGCGAGCAGCGGTGGCCGTCGTGTCGACCTCGACGTCGTAGCTCACCCCGTGGTGCACGCGCAGGGCCTGCGAGCGCGCCATGCCGCCGGGCCGGTCCGGGCGTGCCGCCTCGCGCCGCTCGGCGACGTCCGGCGCGCAGCGGACGCCTACCCAGACGACGTCGAGGCCCGCCAGTGCCCGCCGCCACCGCTGCTGCGATTCGACGCCGCCGAGGAAGACGTCGTCCACCAGCAGGTCGGCGCCCGCGCGCGCCGTGGCCGCGACACCCGCCATCCATGCGGCCTCGAGCCGGCGGAACACGTCGCCGAGGACCACCGCGCCCCGGTCGTCGACGGCGAATGCCTCCGGCGACGCCTGCAGATCCAGTGGCAGTGAGTCGACGAACACGTCGATGCCCGTGGTGAGCCACGGCTTTGGCAGCAACGCTGACTGCAGCTCCCGGCACAGGGTCGTCGTGCCGGCGCTCGAGCCGCCGTTGACCACGACGACACGAGAGCCCATGACGGAACTGTAGTTCAGCGATGTGGAGCAGCCCTCTCGGCGAGGGAAAGCCGCCACTGTTCGCGTACGCCCCGGCAGGGTTGCACGAACGCGCGCGGGAAGGCGGATGCCGCCACCCGGTCGAGTGAATCGGGCCAAAACTTGTGCATCTCTCTGCGAGAGGAGTAGGAAGGCCGGTGTCTTACTAGAACGGATCTGGGTAACGCACCTACACATTCGACGCGGGATTCGGGGGCACCGTGCACGAGCTGGACGTCCGCCCGGAAGGCGCCGCGGAAGCGGCCTCGCCACGGGGCGCAGCGCGAGTCGACGCGCGGGCGGAGCGCGGCGCGGCACGGGCCGGGGCAGCCACCGCCCGGCTCCTCGACCCGTTGGCCGAGCTGGCCGCCCGGCTGCTCGGCGGGTCCCAGGCCTCCATCTGGTCGCGTCCGGCGCGCGGCCGTTCCGACGTCCCGCGGGTCAGATGCTCCTGGGGAGGGCCGCCCTCGCTCTCGGCGCGGGCGCTGCACGACCTCGCCGCGTGCACCGGGGAGCGCCTGACCGCCCCAGGGACGCTGTCGGAACGATCGCTGCGCGGAGGGCTGCCGGTCGATCCCGGGTGTTGCGTCGCCGTGCCGCTGAGATGCCACGACGGCCGGGTGATCGGGTCGGTCTGCGTTGAGGGGGTCCCGGCGCTCGGGGCGCCGACCGCTGACGCGTGGCAGTTGCTGGAGTGCGTGGCGCGACAGGCGGTCGCCGTCCTCACGCTCGTCGAGGCCGGCGGCGACCGGCCCGCATCGGCCGCAGACGACGTCCCGCTCCCCGTGCCGTCGGTCGACGGCGACCCGTTGACGGGGCTGCCCGGGCGCCGGCTGCTGCTGCGCCGCCTCGCCGACGCCGTCGTGCGCGCCGGCCAGGACGGCGTGGCCGACGTCGCCGTGGTCTGCGTCGACCTCGACGACGTCACGGCGGTCAACAGCGCTCTCGGCCACGCCGCTGGTGACGAGCTGATCGACGCGGTCGCGGCACGGCTCCGAGGCACCGTGCACGGCGAGGACCTGGTGGCCGGGCTGGGAGGCGACGTCCTCGCGGTCATGTGCAGGCACGTGCGGGGGGCGGGCGGTGTGCAGCAGCTCGCCTCTCGCGTGCAGGCCGCCCTGGGGCGCGACCTCCTGCTCGGCGGGCAACTGGTCGCGGTCAGCGCCTCGATCGGCAGCGCCCTCGCGCACCGGCAAGCGACCGCACAGCAGACGCACCGCGCTGACCCCGGGGGTGCGGGCGAGGCGCTGCTGCAGGCGGCGTACTCCTCCATGCACGTCGCGAAGCAGCGTCGGCACCGCCCCAGCCGCTCTTGGGGGGACTGGGGAGGCGGGAACGGCCCGTTGCTGCGGATGCGCGTCGCGGCCGAGCTCCGCGCGGCCCTGCGCGCGGACGACCAGCTGTCCCTCGCCTACCAGCCAGCGTTCGGGCTCCGTGACGGGCAGTTGCACGGTGTGGAGGCTCTCCTGCGCTGGCGTCATCCGCAGCACGGGCTGCAGTGCACGGCGGAGTTCATCGAGGTGGCCGAGGAGCGCGAGGTGATCGTGCCGCTCGGGGCGTGGGTGCTGCGGACGGCGTGCGCCCAGGCCGCGTCGTGGTACCACGCGGCCGGGGAGCGGGCGCCGCTGCTCTGGGTGAACGTGTCGAGCCGTCAGCTCGGGAGGGACGAGCTGGCCGGCGTCGTGGACGAGGCGCTGCGTTCCACCGGCTTGCCCGCGCACAAGCTCGGCCTGGAGCTGACCGAGCGGCAGGTCGTCGAGGTCACGGGCCCGGTGCGGGCCGAGCTCACCCAGCTGGCCGAGATGGGCTGCCGGCTGGCGCTCGACGACTTCGGCACCGGGCACAACGACATCTGCCAGCTGCGCGCGCTGCCGCTGGACACCATGAAGCTCGACCGCAGCTACGTCGCCGGGCTGGGGGCCAACGAGACCGACACGGTCATCGCCGCGAACCTGGTCGCCCTGGGCAAGGCGCTCGGGCTCGCGGTTGTCGCCGAGGGCGTGGAGACCCCCGCGCAGCGCCGGATGCTCGAGGAGCTCGGCTGCGACCTCGTGCAGGGGTACCTGTTCCACCGGCCCGGCCTCGCGGCCGGGATCGACCGCCTGCTGGAGGCCTCCGCCACCGGGTGAGGGCGGCCGCCGGTCAGGCCGGCCGGGACAGCAGCGTCTGCCAGGCCGCCCCCGCTCGTGCCGTCGCCAGGACCACGTGCCCTTCGGCCACCGAGCGGACGAGCTCGGCCACGTCGTCGACCGGCTCCCCGCTGACGAGCAGGCCCGTCGCGCCCGCGCCCACGAGCTCGACGATCGTCGCCGCATCGGCACTCGCGGCCAGTCCGAGCACCTTGGTCTCCGGGTACGCCGCCAGCACCGCGCGCACGGTGTCCGCGCCGCCTTCGGGCGGCGTCACGTCGAGCGCGACGACCTCGGGACGGTGCAGCTGCGCGAGCGGTGCGGCGTCGGCGCCGTCCCCGCTGACCGCCACGACGTGGACCAGCGGGTCGGACGCGAGCAGCCCGGCGAACGCGCGCCCGCCGCCCGAGGCGCCGTCGACGACGACCACCGAGATCAACGCGGGCTCTCCCGGTGGCGCCGGCCCGCAGGCCGTGCCCGCTGGGTCACCCGCGGACCCGCGGCAGGATCTCCTTCTCGTAGAAGGAGAAGAACCCTTCGTACTCCGGTCCCATGTCCGCGACGAAGATCTCGTCGTAGCCGGCGTCGGCGTGCTTCTGGAACTCCTGCACGTGCTTCTCGACGTCGCGCCCGTGCACGGTCGACTCGGCGATCGACTCCTTGGTCACCAGCGGAGCCAGCTGCTCGAAGTGCTTGGGCGAGTAGAGGACCTGCGACGCCTCACCTGGGATTCCGGAGTTGAACCACAGCTTGTGGGCGTACTCCAGCGCCTTCTCCGCGTCGTCGGAGTAGCTCACCTTGTAGCCGACCTGCGTCGGCTTGCCCGGCCCGGCCTTCTCGCGGAACGTCTTCACGATGTCTGCTTCAGGCATCGTGGAGCAGTAGCCGTCGCCGATGCGCGCCGCCAGGTCCAGCGCCTTCGGCCCGAACGCCGACACGTACACCTTCACCGGCTCGTCGGGCAGCGTGTAGATCCGCGCGTCCTCGACCGTGTAGTGCTCGCCGTGGTGCGTGACGGACTCGCCACTCCACAACTGGCGCATCACGTCGACGGCCTCCTCGAGCATCGACAGGCGCACGTCGGCGTTCGGCCAGCGCTGGCCGAGCACGTGCTCGTTGAGCGCCTCGCCCGTCCCCACGCCGAGCGTGAACCTGCCGTTCGTCAGCACCTTCGACGTCGCTGCGGCCTGGGCCACGATCGCCGGGTGCTGGCGCAGGATCGGGCAGGTCACCGCGGTGGTGATCGGCAGCGAGCAGGCCTGGGAGATGGCGCCGATCATGCCCCAGACGTACGCGCTCTGGCCCTGCGCGTCGTTCCAGGGGTGGAAGTGGTCCGAGATCCACAGCGCCTCGAAGCCGGCGCGCTCTGCGAGCTTGGCCTGCTCGATCAACTGGGCGGGGGAGTATTCCTCGCAGGACAGGAAGTAGCCGATGCGCGGGCTCATGGGCAGGCGGCCTCCGGGGCGTTGGGCTGGACCCTGCACCCGTTGCCCGCACAGCCTGCGGGAAACCTTCCGTGGTCGACCGCGCCACTCGGCCCGCGCGTCGGATGCCTGGGACCAGCCACTCGACGACGCCCGCGCCCTGCAGCGGAACGGGCTCGGCCGGGACGAGTGTCGTCCCGGCCGAGCCCGTGAGCGGTGCGAAGCTGGGCCGGAGCGCGGGCGTCAGCGCGCGCCTGGCCGGACCAGGGGTGGCTACGACTCCCCGAGCGTGTTGCCCGCGCCGGCGGCTCGGATGTCGCCGAGCTGGTACTTCTCGACGGCCTCGCGCGGCGCCTCGGGCTTGACCCCGCCCTGGCGTGCCAGCTGCATCAGCGTCGCCACGACGATGGACGCCGCGTCGACCTTGAAGTGCCGGCGCAGCGCCCCCCGGGTGTCGGAGAGGCCGAAGCCGTCCGTGCCCAGCGAGACGAAGTCGTGCTGGACCCACGGCCGGACCTGGTCCTGCACCGTCCGCATGTAGTCCGACACGGCGATGACCGGGCCGGGCGTCCCGGCGAGGGTGCGGGTGATGTAGGGCACCCGCTGCTCGCCGTCGGGGTTGAGCAGGTTCGCTCCGTCGCACTCGAGCGCCTCGCGGCGCAGCTCGTTCCACGACGTGGCCGACCAGACGTCCGCCGCGACGCCCCAGTCCTCGGCGAGCATCTTCTGCGCGTCGAGCGCCCACTGCATCGCGACGCCGCTCGCCAGGATCTGCGCGCCGGGCGCCCCGTCGTGCAGCTGCGGGGCCGAGGCGTAGCGGTAGAGCCCCTTGAGCAGCCCGTCGACGTCCAGCCCCTCCGGCTCGGCCGGCTGCAGGTAGGGCTCGTTGTAGATCGTCAGGTAGTAGAAGACGTTCTCCGCGTCCTGGCCGTACATCCGGCGCAGGCCGTCCTTGACGATGTGCCCGACCTCGAACGCCCACGCGGGGTCGTAGTAGACGCACGCCGGGTTGGTCGACGCGATCAGCGGAGAGTGCCCGTCCTCGTGCTGCAGGCCCTCGCCGTTGAGCGTCGTGCGGCCCGCGGTGGCGCCGAGCAGGAAGCCCCGGCCGAGCTGGTCGCCGAACTTCCAGATCTGGTCGCCGGTCCGCTGGAACCCGAACATCGAGTAGAAGATGTACATCGGGATCATCGGCTCGCCGTGCGTGGAGTACGACGTGCCGGCCGCGATCATCGAGCCCATCGAGCCGGCCTCGGTGATGCCCTCGTTGAGCAGCTGGCCCTGCGTGGACTCCTTGTAGGAGAGCAGGAGCGCACGGTCGACGGCCTCGTATCGCTGGCCGTGCGGGGAGTAGATCTTCGCCGTGGGGAAGAGCGCGTCCAGGCCGAAGGTGCGGGCCTCGTCCGGGATGATCGGGACGATCCGCTCGCCGAAGCCCTTGATCTTGACCATGTCCTTGATGAGCCGGACCGTGGCCATGGTGGTGGCGACCGGCTGCTTGCCGGACCCGGCCTTGAGCTCGGCGTAGACCTTGTCCTCGGGCAGGTCGAGCGCCTTGCCCGGGTCGCGGCGCTGCGGCACCGACCCGCCGAGGGCGGCCCGGCGCTCACGCAGGTAGCGCACCTCGGGGGAGTCCTCGCCCGGGTGGTAGTACGGCGGCAGGTCGGCGAGCGCCTCGTCCGGGATCGGCAGGCCGAGCCGGTCGCGGAACTCCTTGACGTCGACCTTGCTCAGCTTCTTCATCTGGTGCGTGGCGTTGCGCGCCTCGAAGCTGCGCAAGCCCCAGCCCTTGACGGTCTGGACGATGACGACCGACGGGGCGCCCTTGTGCTCGGTGGCCGCCTTGTAGGCCGCGAACACCTTGCGCGGGTCGTGGCCGCCGCGGCGCAGCGCCTTGAGCTGCTCGTCGGTCAGGTCCTCGACGAGCTTGGCCAGCTGCGGGCTGCGCCCGAAGAAGTGCTCGCGGAAGTACGCGCCGCTCTCGACGCTGTAGGTCTGCCACTGCCCGTCGGCGACGTCGGCCATCGCCTCGGCCAGCACGCCGTCGGTGTCACGGGCGAACAGCTCGTCCCACTCGCGGCCCCACACGACCTTGACGACGTTCCAGCCGGCGCCGCGGAAGTAGCCCTCGAGCTCCTGGATGATCTTGCCGTTGCCGCGGACCGGCCCGTCGAGGCGCTGCAGGTTGCAGTTGACGACCCAGGTGAGGTTGTCCAGGCCCTCGCGGGCGGCGACGCCGAGGGCGCCGATCGACTCGACCTCGTCCATCTCGCCGTCGCCGAGGAACGCCCACACCCGCTGGTTGGACGTGTCCTTGATGCCACGGTTGTGCAGGTAGCGGTTGAAGCGCGCCTGGTAGATGGAGTCGATCGGGCCGAGGCCCATCGACACCGTGGGGAACTGCCAGAAGTCCGACATCAGGCGGGGGTGCGGGTACGACGGCAGCCCCTTGCCCGGGCCGGTCAGCTCCTGGCGGAAGCTGTCGAGGTCGTCCTCGGACAGCCGGCCCTCGAGGAACGCCCGGGCGTACATGCCGGGGGACGCGTGCCCCTGCCAGAAGATCTGGTCGCCACCGCCCGGGGCGTCCGGCCCCTGGAAGAAGTGGTTCCACCCGGTCTCGTAGAGCGTCGCCGACGAGGCGAAGGACGCGATGTGCCCTCCGACGCCCACGCCCGGCCGGTTCGCCCGCGACACCAGGACCGCCGCGTTCCAGCGGTCGATGTTGGCGATGCGCTCCTCGAGCGCCTCGTCACCGGGGAAGTCGGGCTCGCGGTCCGGTCCGATGGTGTTGACGTAGTCCGTGCGGACGACGCCGGGCACCGGGACGCCCGTCTCGCCGGCGTGCTGCAGCAGCTGCTGCACGATGTAGCGCGCCCTGCGCGGGCCGGCGTTCTTGACGAGAGCGTCGAGGGACTCGAGCCACTCCTGGGTCTCCGCCGAGTCGACGTCCTGGTACGACGCCGGGGCGGTCTGCACCGGGGGGACGGGTACGCCCACCGGACTCTGATCGTTCGCCACACCGCACAGTGTCCCTCCCCCGGGGGGTGCTCGTCACCAGGGGGGCGCGAGGAGTATGCGACACGGCAGCTCAGAGGCAGGATGAAGGCCATGAAGACGCAGGTGATCGAGGTCCGGACCGGCGGCCAGGAGGCCGCGTACGACCTCACCGACCGGTGCGCGGCGTTCGTCCGAGAGGCCAGCGGCGGCGGCGACGGGCTGCTCTCGCTCTGGGTGCCGCACGCGACGGCAGGCATCGCGGTGATCGAGACCGGGGCGGGCAGCGACGACGACCTGCTCGCCGCGCTGCGCGACCTGCTGCCGGCCGACGACCGCTGGCGGCACCGGCACGGGACTGCCGGCCACGGGCGCGACCACGTGCTCCCGGCACTCGTCCCTCCGCACGCGACGGTCCCCGTCGTCCGCGGTGCGATGACGCTCGGCACCTGGCAGTCGCTGGTGCTCGTCGACACGAACGTCGACAACCCGCGCCGCGAGGTGCGGCTCAGCTTCCTGGGTGGCTGAGGCCGAGCGGCGCCCGTCCTCGTCGGTGGCCGCCCTAGTCGGTGGGCGTCACCCTCGTCGCGCGGTACGCCGGCCCGGCCGCCGCGCGCTCGGCCCCCTCGCCCGCCGGTGGGCCGACCAGGGCGTAGACCACCTCGACGAGCTCGCCGGGCTCGACGCCGTGGCGCCCGGCGGCGTCGATCGCGTCGCCGTCGAACCCCACCTCGGCGGGCAGCGAGTCGATGACGAGCGCGCCCTTCCTGGCGTGTTCGTCCCACCGCACGACCCGCCCGCTACCCCGTTGCGCGTCAGCCTGCATGGCTGCCCGATGCCCGACTCGCGGCGACGTAACCGCTCGTTGCGCTTGCGCGCGTTCGTCCTGACGGCGTTGACTACGGCAACGGCGCCTGGACGGAGGGCGGCGACGGGTTGGTGACGCGTCGGGGAGGAGCAGGGTGAGCGCGACCGCGGAGCCCGCGGAAGGCCAGCGCGCAGTGGGTGCGCGGCTCGGCATCAAGCCTGGGCAGATGGTCCAGGAGCTGGGCTACGACGACGACTGCGACGAGGAGCTGCGCGAGAGCATCGTCGCCCTGTCGGGCAACGAGCTCGTCGGGGGCGAGCCGGACGACGTCGTCGACGTGGTGCTGCTCTGGTGGCGCGACGGCGACGGTGACCTCGTCGACGCGCTGGTGGACGCGCTGACCGACCTCGCCGACGGCGGCATGGTCTGGCTGCTGACGCCCAAGACGGGCCGGCCGGGCCATGTCGAGCCGAGCGAGATCGGCGACGCCGCGCCCACGGCAGGGCTGTCGTCGACGAGCAGCGTGAGCGCCAGCCGCGAGTGGCAGGGCACCCGGCTCGTCGCGCCCAAGGCCGCGCGCAAGTGACGGGCTGCGCATGAGCGCCGAGGGCTCCGTCCGGCAGACCCCGCCGGCCGTGGGCACGCCCGCGCCCGACTTCGAGCTCGAGGACCAGCACGGCACGCCCCTGCGGCTCTCGGCGCTGCGGGGCCGGCCCGTCCTGCTCGTGTTCTTCCCGCACGCCTTCACCCCGACGTGCACGGGGGAGCTGTGCGCCGTGCGCGACGAGCTCGCGGAGACCGACGAGCAGGCCTCTGGCCTCGAGGGCGTCCAGGTGGTCGGGGTCTCTTGCGACCCGTCGCCCGCGCTGCGCGTCTTCGCCCAGCGCGAGGGCATCACCTACCCGCTGCTGTCGGACTTCTGGCCGCACGGCGACGTGTCGCGCGCCTACGGCGTCTTCTTCGAGCCGCGCGGCTTCGCGACCCGCGGCACGTTCCTGCTCGACGCCGAGGGCCTCGTGCGCTGGTCCGTGGTCAACGGGCCGGGAGAGGCGCGCGACCCCGCCGACTACCGAGCGGCCGTCGCCGCGCTCGCAGAGCCCGTACCCTGAGGGCCGTCGGGCTCGTAGCTCAGCGGTAGAGCACCTCGCTTACACCGAGGGAGTCGGCGGTTCGAACCCGTCCGGGCCCACTTGCCGCCTCCCCGGCGTGGCTAGGAGAGGGTGAGCGCGTGGAGCGCCTGACCTGTCAGCGGTGCGGGGCCAGTTGGCCGAGCGAGCACCCCGTGGCCGCCTGTCCCGTCTGTGCCCTCGAGGTGTCGCACGGCGACGCCAACGCCGGGGGAAGCCCGGGCCCGGGGGAGGACGACGCCCTGCTCGCCGACGGCGGGTCCTGATGGCGGGCACCGCCACGCTGGGCGACGTCGTGGCCGTGCTCGACGCGCTCTACGACCCGCGCTGGGCCGAGCCGTGGGACGCCGTCGGGCTGGTCTGTGGCGACCCCGACGCCCCGGTACGCCGGGTGCTGTTCGCGGTCGACCCGGTCGAGGCGACGGTCGAGGAGGCCGTGGACGGCGGCTACGACCTGCTCGTCACGCACCACCCGCTCTACCTGCGCGGGACCTCGTCGGTGGCCGCCACGACGCCCAAGGGGCGGCTGGTGCACCGGCTGATCCGCAACGGGGTAGCCCTGCACGTCGCGCACACCAACGCCGACGTCGCCGACCCGGGCGTCTCGGACGCGCTCGCCGCCGCGATCGGCCTCACGGGGCTGGTGCCGCTCGACCCGCGCCCGGCCGACCCGCTGGACAAGATCATCGCCTTCGTGCCGCGGGCGGACGCCAACCGTCTCGTCGACGCGCTGTCCGCCGCCGGCGCCGGCGCGATCGGCGATTACACGCGGTGCGCCTTCGTCGCGGACGGGACGGGCACGTTCCTGCCCGGGCCGGGCGCGCAGCCGGCGGTCGGGCGCGTGGGGGAGGCGGCGTACGTCGAGGAGGCCCGCGTCGAGATGGTGCTGCCCCGGGGGCGCCGGGCTGCGGTCGTGCAGGCCCTGCGGGCGGCCCACCCCTACGAGGAGCCGGCCTTCGACGTGCTCGAGCTGGCCCTTCCGCCGGGCCCGCGCGGGATCGGCCGGGTCGGGCGGCTTGCCGAGCCGGTGCCGCTGTCGGAGTTCGCGCGGCGGGTCGCGCGTGCGCTGCCGGCCGCGCCGGTCGGCGTGCGCGCCTCCGGCGACCCCGACGCGCGCATCGGCACCGTCGCGGTCTGCGGGGGGTCGGGGGACTCGCTCCTCGCCGCGGCGCGCCGCTCGGGCGCCGACGCGTACGTCACGGCCGACCTGCGCCACCACCCCGCCGCGGACGAGCGCGCCGAGCGGCGGCTCGCCCTGGTCGACGCGGGCCACTGGGCCACCGAGTGGCCGTGGCTCGCCGACGCCGCCGCGCGATTGCGTGCCGGGCTCGCCGCGGACGGCATTACGGTGGAGGCAGTCGTCTCGCGGGCCGTCACCGACCCGTGGACGCTCCACGTGCCGTCATCGCGATAGAGGAGCCTGCCCTGAAGGCCGACCCCGCCGAGCAGCTGCGCCTGCTCGACCTGCAGGGCCTCGACGCCCGCCTCGACCAGCTCGCCCACCGCCGTCGCACGCTGCCCGAGCACGCCGAGATTGAGCAGCTCGACCGGGACCTGCGCCGGCTGCGCGACCTCACCGTCGCCGCCGAGACGCGGGCGAGCGACCTCGAGCGCGAGCAGGCCAAGGCGGACGCCGACGTCGAGCAGGTACGTGCCCGCGCCCGCCGCGACCAGGCCCGCCTGGACTCGGGCCGGGTCTCCTCGCCGAAGGAGCTCATGGACCTGCAGTCCGAGCTCGCCTCGCTCGCGCGCCGGCAGTCCGAGCTCGAGGACGTCGAGCTGGCCGTCATGGAGCGCGCCGAGGAGGTGCAGTCCGAGGTCGAGCGGCTGCGGGCCGACGCCGCCGGGGTCGAGGGCAAGCGCGCCGCCGCGGTCGGACGGCGGGACGCCGCGGTCGAGGAGATCGACAACGAGGCCTACCTGACCCAGCAGGCCCGCGAGGCCGTGGTCCGCGACGTGGGCGGCGAGCTGCTTAGCCTGTACGAGAAGGTGCGCGCCTCCTCCGCCGGCATCGGCGCGGCCGAGCTCAAGCAGCGGCGCTGCCAGGGCTGCCGGCTCGAGCTCAACACCGTCGACCTCGCGCGCTTCCGCGACGCCCCGAGTGACGAGGTGCTGCGCTGCGAGGAGTGCCGCCGCATCCTGGTCCGCACCGCCGAGTCCGGGCTGTGACGCGCCGGCTCGTCGTCGAGGCCGACGGCGGGTCGCGGGGCAACCCCGGGCCCGCCGGCTACGGCTCGCTCGTGAAGGACGCGGACACCGGCCAGGTGCTGGCCGAGCGCGCCGGCGGGCTGGGGCGTACGACCAACAACGTGGCCGAATACACCGGGCTCGTCGAGGGCCTGCGCGCGGCCGCTGAGATCGACCCGTCCGCGACGGTCGAGGTCCGGATGGACTCCAAGCTCGTCGTCGAGCAGATGAGCGGGCGCTGGAAGATCAAGCACCCGCCGCTGCAGCCGCTGGCACTCGCGGCGCGGAACGCCTTCGACCAGTCCCGGGTCCGCTACACCTGGATCCCGCGGGCGCAGAACTCGCACGCCGACCGGCTCGCCAACGAGGCGATGGACGCCGAGGCGCGCGGGGAGAGCTGGACGCCGAAGGTCAGTGTCGCGGGCGGTGCCGCCGTCCCGGTCGCGATCGACGAGGCCGAGCCGGAGCCGCCCGTCCCCGCCAACAAGCTCACCGGATGGGACGACGTCGGCACGCCGACCACCTTCGTGCTCGTCCGGCACGGGGAGTCCGCGAACACGCTGCGCAAGCTGTTCTGCGGCCGGGACGGCAGCGACCCGGGGCTGACCGAGCGAGGGCGTGCCCAGGCCGAGGCCGCCGCGCGTGCGCTGCCCGCGTTCTGCGGCGGTGACCGCCCGGTGGCCGTGGTCTCCTCGCCGTTGCAGCGGGCGCGCGAGACGGCCGAGGCCGTCGCCGCTTTCGCGGGCGTACCGGTGAAGGTGGAAGAGGGCTTCGCCGAAGCATCATTCGGGAAGTGGGACGGCCTCGACCTGGCGGCCGTCCGCGAGCAGTGGCCCGACGAGCTGCAGGCGTGGCTCGACTCGCCGGCCGTGGCACCCCCGGAAGGCGAGAGCCTCGACGAGGTGGGCGCCCGGGTGAAGCGGGCCAGGGACAAGGTGATCGCGCGCTATGCGGGGCGGACCGTCGTCGTGGTCAGCCACGTGACGCCGCTCAAGCAGCTCGTGCGCCTGGCACTGGACGCGCCCTCGCACACGGTCTTCCGCATGGAGATGACGCCGGCGTCGCTGCACCTGGTCCAATGGTGGCCGGACGGTGGAGCGTCGCTGCGGGCGTTCAACAGCACGACCCATCTGGCGGGGCTGCTGGGGGACCCGGGGTTGTAGCCCCAGCCGCTGCACGTGTCAGGGCGACCGGGGGCTGGCCCCGGCTCCGCCGGCAGCAGACGCGCGGGTCAGCAGCAGGTGCGCGGGTCGCTGGCGCCGATGCCGGTCTCGTTGACGGCGACGACGCGCAGCTGGGTGCCGAAGCCGACGCCGGCGCGCGGCGTACGCACCATCCCGTAGCCGCCGGTGCCCTCGAGCGCAGCGGTGTCCGTGCCCTCGACGTCCACCCACGTGGTGCCGTAGTCCGTCGACTTCTGCATGCGGAAGCCGGTCTCGTCGTCCGCGTTGTCCGTGAAGCGGAGGGTGTAGCCCGCCGAGCTGACCGCGGACCCGGTGACCGTCGGCGCCGCGGGGGCGCTCGCGGTCGTGACCACGTCGGGGGTGAGGGTGGCGACGGGGAGCCGCTTGGCCGAGGCCGTGGTCGCGGTCCCGACGAGGCCGGCCGTGACCCCGACCGTGACCAGGGCGAGCGAAGCGACGTGACGACGGGTGACGTTGCGCGACATGAGAGGCTCCTGCGGCGGTTGGAGGTCACGGACCGCTACTTCCTCGCGACCCTGCGTTGACTACGCACTCATCATGTCGGTCACAACGGGTGAAGCGCAGAGCCTTTTGGGTGATGCGTTTCCGTCATCACCCGTTCGGGCTAATCAGTTCTAGAGCGTTAGCGACCGATGGCGAGGGCCCCGGCCACGAGCGCGGCTGGCACCACTAGAAGGCCCTCGCGGGCGAACTGCCAGGCACCGACCCGGACGCCGCGGGCCGCACAGCGCTCGCGCCACAGCAGCGTGGCCAGCGAGCCCCACAGCAGGACGAGCGGGCCGGCGTTCACCCCGACGAGCACCGCCAGCAGCCGGTCCGCCGTCCCCGCCATCGGCTCGAGCGCGAGATAGGCCGGCAGGTTGTTGACGGCGTTCGCCGCGACCGCGGAGACGGCCGTGAGCCGGAGCAGCGCGCCGCCGCCCTCCCCGTCGCCGGCCAGGTCGTGCAGCAGCCGCGTCAGCCCGTGCTCCTGCAGGCCTTGCACGACGAGGAAGAGCCCGATGGTCATCACGACCAGACGCCAAGGCAGCAGTCGCAGCCGGAGCCGGTCGCGCCGCTTTCCGGCGTACGCGGCGACGAGCACGGCCGCCCCGCCCGTCGCCACCGCCCACGGCGCCAGCCCCAGGACGAGGAGCACGGCGACGACTCCGGTCACGGCCGCCGCGAGACGGAGCAGCACCGGGTCCTCGGCGCTCGGGTGGGGGGCCACGGCGTACGTGCCGCGCAGCGCCCGTCGGTGCCGCAGCAGCAGGACGGCTACCGTGACGACCAGGACGGCGGCCTGCGGGAGGGCCGCGTGCCGGGCGTACGTCAACGCGTCGAGGCCCTGCTCGTGCGCGGCCAGCAGGTTCGTGAGGTTGGAGACCGGGAGCAGCAGGCTCGCGGTGTTCGCCAGCCAGATCGTGGCGAACGCGAACGGCAGCGCCGGCAGGCCGAGCCGCCGGCACATCGCGAGCACGACCGGGGTCAGCAGCACGGCCGTCGTGTCCAGGCTGAGCACGAGCGTCGTCACCGTGCAGAGCAGGCACACCAGGAGGAAGAGCCGGCGCACGCTGCCGCCGCCCAGCCGCGCGGTGATGCTGGCGCCCGCTTCGAAGAGCCCGGCGTCGTCGGCGAGCTCGGCCAGGACGGTCACCGCGACGAGGAAGCCGAGGACCGGCGCGCTGCGCTCGAGCACGTCCTGCGCCCCGTCCTGGGAGAGCCAGCCGGTCAGGACGGCCAGGGCTCCGGCCAGGGCGACTACTGCGGGCACGGGGAGGGACTGTACGTGCCGGTACCCTGGCCGCGGACGAGCCGGCCGGGCGGTCGCGACGGGTCCCTCCGGGGCCCCGCCGAGGAAAGTCCGGACTCCACAGGGCAGGGCGGTGGGCAACACCCACCCGGGGCGACCCGCGGGAAAGTGCCACAGAAAACAGACCGCCGGAGCTTCGAGCGCCGGTAAGGGTGAAACGGTGGTGTAAGAGACCACCAGCGTTCGGGGTGACCCGAGCGGCTCGGCAAACCCCGCCCGGAGCAAGGCCAGACAGGAAGCGCACAGCGTCAGCTGGGGAGGGCGGCCCGCCCGAGCTTCCGGGTAGGCCGCACGAGGCCGCCGGCAACGGCGGTCCTAGATGGATGGCCGCCCCCGTCGCTCCGGCGGCGGGACAGAATCCGGCTTACAGGCCGGCTCGTCCACCGACCGGTTCGCTGACCTGGACAAACTCACCGTTTGCCCGGGCCAGCGGCTTGAAGCCTCTGTAGTGCTTCGTTGTGCTGCGGGTGAAGAAGACGGTCTGGCGGGTCCAGTGCTGGGTCTCTGCTGGGTCTGAGCGAAGCCTACTTCAGGTGTGCTGGGTCAGCCCGCTCAGGCGGACCTCACGGTGCGTCACCCTCGCCGGCCTGCCGGCCCTCGCGCAGGATGCGCTCGAGCACGACATCAAGCCCGACGACACGGACGCAGTGACGCGATCCGTGCAGGGACTGCAGACGCGCCAACTCACCCAGCCGCAGTACGTGTACGTGCACCACAGCGACGGCCCCCACGCAGTACTGGACCGGCGACCAGTGGACCTTCGACGTCGATGGAGCGGACGTGGTGCGACACGGGGACCGCCAGCGCGCCCAGGTGCCCGGCACCGGGCACTGGCGCATCTACACCGAGAACTGACCTGGTAGGGGCGTGTAGACGCTCACGTCTACACGCTCGTAGGGTGGGGAGCATGAGCACCACGACGCTGCGAGTCAGCACAGAGACCCGCGACAGGATCAACGCCGTCAAGGGTGAGCGATCCACCGACGAGCTGCTGAGCGAGGCGCTCGCCGCGCTCGAGCGCGAGCGGCTGCGGCGTGAGCAGCAGGCTGCGCTGGCCGCCATGACGCCGCAGCAGTGGGAGCAGTACACCGAGGAAGCGGCCCTGTGGGGCCACGCGATCACGCCGTTGCCGGCGGCGCAGTGATCCCCCTCTCGCGCGGCGCGATCCATCACGTCAACCTGGGCGACACGCCCGAGGGCCACGAGGCAGCCTTCACGCGCCCGGCCCTGGTCCTCTCGGCGCACTACCTCATGCCCGAGCAGGTCACCATCGTCGTTCCCGGAACGCGCACCCGCCTGGGATGGGTCACGCACGTCGAGGTCACGCCCGAGGAGTCCGGGCTGCTCGAAACCACGTACCTGCAATGCGAGCAGGTGCGCGCCATCAGCACCAGCCGCATTTCGCGCAGGCTGGGCACCGCCAACGGCATGCACATGACTCGCATCGAGAGCATTCTCCGCGAGATCCTCGGTCTCTAGCTTGTGAGGTAGTCCGCATGTTCTCGCTCACCTTCGCCCCCGACAACGACGCGTTCCACGAGCCGAACGGCATCAGCGAGGTCCAGGAGATCCTCGAATGGCTCGCGCGTCAGCTCGACGGCAAGGTCATCGACTCCGACGGCAACACGATCGGCACGTACAAGCTGTCGCTGCCGGAGACCGTGCAGTAGACGTACGACCGTGTCGTGGCGGCGCTGCCCAAAAAGATCGACCTGCACTACATCTCCTACGACGAGCAGCTGCACCCGCACCAGGTCGCCAGGCTGCTCGGCGACGACACCGAGTCCGAGGTCTACGGCGAGATCGACGAGTCCTCGCTCGACAACCGCGTGCACAACGCGCAGGCGTGGATCAGGGACCACGTCGACGAGGCCGACCGACGGAGCTCGACGAGAACGACCGGCTCGACGACCTGCGCGCCGAGGTCGAGCAGCGCGAGTCCAAGTCAATCTTCCAGCTGCTGCTCGCGAACACGCCCGACTCGACGTTCGGGTACGCACTCGAGGAGGCCCCGGCGCTCCTCCGGGGGTACCCGATGCCAGTGCATCGCGGCGAACGCCAGGGCGACGTCCTGGGGCAGCGTGACGGTGGCATCGGGGCCGGCGATCATGATGCCCTCGCTGGTGCGCGCGATGTACTACTCGCCCTGCATGTACGCCATGCGCCGAGGCTACTCCGATCCAGCTCGCCGGCCGCCGAGCCACAGGCATGCGCCTTCACTGTGTGGGGCCGGAGAGCTCCGGCACCCGGATGCTGACCGACCTGCTGCGCGCGCCGGCGCGGACGTCGAGCACAGCTCCCCGGCCTCGCGCCATCGGCCCGACGGCCGCCGTCCGGTAGCGCACCGTGCCGATCGCGCCTCGTTGCCTTCAGAGAAGAGGCCTGTCGGGACGATGTGCGCGTCGGGCGTGCTCGGGCACCCGGCGGCCGCTCGGGCCACGGGGACTGTCAGTGCCGTCTGCTCAGCTACCACCGTGACCTACTACCCGGACTGCCCGCCCGACGTGCTGCCCTACACGGTCCTGGAGTTCCGGGCCGCGATGGCCCGGCTGCTCGAGCTCAGCGAGGCGCAGCTGCAGGAGAAGAAGGCCCGCCAGACCGTGATGCTCTGCCACGCGGTGTCCCGGAGCAAGGCCAACCGGGAGAAGATCTGGCGCGAGCTGGACTTCCTCGAGCAGGCCATCGGCATCAAGCAGCTGGAGAGCCTGCGCCAGCCGGGCGACGGCGGAGCCTTCAGCTGAGGACGACGTCCGCGTAGCCGGAGAGCAGCCGCCACCGCTCTTCACGCACACCCGACGCCGGCACGTAGCGGTCGGCCGCGACGTACGCCCCGAGCTCAAGCCCGGTCAGCTCCGCGACGTCCGCGACCGGCACCTGGAACGTCCGGAACGGCCCGAGCGGCGGCGTCTCGCCGGCGGCCGCGCGGGTGGCGGCGGCGGTCTCCAGGTCCGGCAGTTGGGGCGTCTGGTCGAGCACGTACGCCGTAGCGGCCAGCTGCTCGGAGTCGACGAATGCGGCGACCTTGTAGAACCGGCGGGGGATCAGCGTCCCGCGGTAGGGCGGGTCGTCCGGCGCCAGGACCGGCCCGGTCAGGACGGCGAGCCTCCGCTGCCCGGTGACAGCATTGTCGAGCAGGTAGTTCTCGAGCCCGTTCCACAGCTCGAGCCCCTGGTTGAACCGCGAGGCCTGCGGTGCGGCGTTCGTGTAGTGGAAGGTGTCGGCGTTGGCGCGCTCGGCCTCCTCCTGCGTCCCCCACGCCGGGTCCCGTCGGCGCACGAGATGGCCGCGGTCGAGGTCGTTGTCGGCATAGACCGCCTCGCCGGTCTGTGCCGTGGCCGGCAGCCGCGGGTCCAGGACCCACGTGTCGCCGGAGCGCTCGACGTCGACCATCCGCGCGCCGTCGATGACGACCCCGGTGACCGCGGCGAGCCGGCGCTCCGGGTGCACGGCGATCGAGAAGTGCGTGTAGTCCAACCGGGCGAGGTCCACGCCGGGCAGGTGCGGAAAGGGCGCCTCCGGCCCGAGGAAGGACGGGTCGTAGCCGCCCTGCCCCGACGTCCCCTCATCGGGGGTGGCCATCGCCGGACGCCTAGTCGGCCTTGCGCTGCTGGGCGGAGAGCCAGCGCTCGTCGTATCCCGTTCGGCTCGCAACGTGGGAGACGCTGTAGCCCTGGTTGAGGAGGGCCAGCGCCTGCTCGCGGCTCCACTCGGCCTTGGGCGCGCCCGCCTGCCGGACGCTGACCTTGCCGAAGGCCGGCTGGCCGTTGTTGGGACGCACAGCTCCGAGGCGGCTCACGACGGTCGAGTCTATCGCGGGCGGCCAGTGCCGATCGCGGTCGGAACCGTGCGGGTGACGTGGGGCCCGGTGCGTTCGCCCCGGGTGCTGCTGGGGCAGGATCGCCTCGGGTCGAGCTTCGTCAATGGAGGCCGACCCATGCACCTTCCGCCCGGGCCCATTCCGTCCGTGCCCGCTCCGCCCATGCCTTCGCTGCCCCTGCCGCCCCTGCCGGTGCCTGGCGCCGCCGGTGCGGCTGGCGTACCGGACGCGACCGAGGGGGCCCGTCCCGTCGAGGTCCTGCACGAGGGGCGGTGGGTCCCCGCCACGTTGTTGCACGCCTACCGCGTGGGTGAGCGCTGGCGTGCGGTCGTGCGCTACTACACCGGGGCTGGGAGCCAGTTCCAGCAGGCGCGATGGGCCGAGGACGTACGCCGCCCCGCCGTCGACGCGTGATTCACCGTCCGGCGCCCGGGGGAGGGGCGTACCGATCCGAACAGGAAGGGGACGCAGACGTGTTCGAGGCCGAGAGCATCAATCTGTGGCGGGACCACGACGTCGTCGACCCGCAGGGCGGGAAGATCGGCTCGCTGGAGTCCATCTACGTCGACACCGCGACGGACCAGCCGTCGTTCGCGGGCGTGAAGGTCGGCATCATCGGCCGCCACCGCATCGTGTTCGTCCCGCTGACGGGCGCCGTGGTGGGCCCGGACTACGTCAAGGTGCGGTTCGACAAGGACACGGTGAAGAACGCCCCGGGCATCGAGACCGACGGCGAGCTGCTGGCCGACGCGGAGCCGGCGATCTTCGCGCACTACGACCTGGCCTACTCCACGGGTGCGTCGGGTGAGCGCAGGCTCGCGCGCCGCTGACCGCGGGGACAACACGAGGACGGCCCGCCCCGACAAGCCTCGGGGCGGGCCGTGCTGTGTGCGGAGGCCGGCGGCGGGAGGGTCAGCCGGCGGCGCTGCTGTCCAGCGTCAGGACGTCCGCCCCGTCCTCGGTGACGACGAGCGTGTGCTCGAACTGCGCAGTGCGCTTCCGGTCCCGCGTCACGACCGTCCACCCGTCGTCCCACATCTCCCACTCGATCGTCCCGAGGGTGAGCATGGGCTCGATCGTGAACGTCATCCCCGGCTCCATCACGGTGGTCGCCGACGGGTCGTCGTAGTGGGGGATGATCAGCCCGGAGTGGAACACGGGCCCTACCCCGTGGCCGGTGAAGTCGCGGACGACTCCGTAGCCGAAGCGCTTGGCGTAGGACTCGATGACGCGGCCGATGACGTTGACCTCGCGCCCGGGCCGGACCGCCTTGATCGCGCGGTTCAACGCCTCCCGCGTCCGCTCGACGAGGAGCCGGGACTCCTCGTCCACGTCGCCCACGAGGTAGGTCGCGTCCGTGTCGCCGTGCACGCCGTCGACGTACGCCGTGACGTCGATGTTGATGATGTCGCCGTCCTGCAGCACTGTCGAGTCCGGGATGCCGTGGCAGATGACCTCGTTGAGCGATGTGCACATCGACTTCGGGAAGCCGCGGTAGCCCAGCGTCGAGGGGTAGGCGTCGTGCGCCACGAGGTATTCGTGGCCGATCCGGTCGAGCTCGTCGGTCGTGATGCCCGGCCGGATGTGGCGCGCGGCCTCTGCCATCGCGTCGGCGGCGATGCGCCCGGCGCGGCGGATGCGCTCCACCGTCTCCGGGTCCATCACATGAGGGCCGGTGTAGCGCGACGGGCGGGGCTTGCCGACGTACTCCGGACGCGGGATGCGAGTGGGGACGTTGCGCAGCGGGGAGACGGTCCCCGGGACGAGCACTGTCACACCGTCGAGTCTAGGCGAGCGGCGCGCAGGCGCCCCGCTGCCGAAGGGAAGGGCGATGGCCGCCGAGTACTGGTACTGCCTGCGTCACCAGAGCGTCGAGACCGAGCAGGTCTGCCCGGGTTCCGAGCGCATGGGCCCGTACGCCACCCGGCAGGAGGCGGAGAACGCGCTTGCGAGCGCGGCGGAGCGGACCGAGGCGTGGGACAACGACCCGCGCTGGAACGACGACTGACCGTCCGGCCTCCGGCCCCGTCACACCAGTGACGGGGCCGGAGCCGTCGGGCGACGGCTCAGGACTCGGAGGTCGTCTGCTCCGGAGCCGTCGGGGCGGGCGACGCCGCGACGGGAGCGGGAGCGGGAGTGGCTTCCTCGGGCGCGGCCACGGGCGCCGGGGTCGATGCGGGCGCCGTGTCGTCCGGTGCGGCCTGCTTCGCCGGGCGCTTCGCCGGGCCGGTGGACGTGGTGCCGCGGGCGCTGGCGCTGGAGGCGGCGCGGGTACGCGTCGTGGCGGCCTTGCGCGCCGCGGCAGGCGCCTCGGCGCCCGCGCTGCGACCGGCCGGCCGGGTCGTCGCCGCCCGCGCCGCCGGCTTTGCGGCAGCGGACTTCGCCGCTGTGCTCTTCGCAGCAGTGTTCTTCGCCGCAGTGCTCTTCGTGGTCGCCCGGGTGGCCGCAGCCTTCGTCGCGGTGGCCTTCGCCGGCGCCGCCTTGGCCGTCTTGGTGGCCGTCGTCCTGCTGGCTGCCGTCTTGGTGGCCGGAGCCTTCGTGGCGGCGGTCTTGGTCGCCGTGGTCTTGGTCGCCGTGGTCTTGGTCGCCGTGGTCTTGGTGGCGGCCGCCTTCGCGGGGGCGGCCTTCGTGGTCCGCGGAGTGGCGGACCGCACGCCGGTGGCGCGCGTCGTCGCTCGCGCCGCGACGCCGCGCGGAGCGGCAGGCGCCTTCTTGGTCGCCGCCGGCGCCGCCTTCTTCGCGCCGGCAGCGGCCTTCTTCGCGGTCTCAGCGGTCTTCTTCGCAGTGGTGGCCGCGGTCTTCTTGGCGGTCGCAGCCGTCTTCTTCGCGACGGCGGAGGCGGCCTTCTTGGCGCCGGAGACACCGCCCGCGGCGGTCTTGCGCGCCACCAGCGTCTGGTCGTCGATGCTCGCGTCCGGGGCGATCGCGCGGATGGCGTTCTGCGCGAGGGTCTTCACGCTGTAGGTGTTGGTCGAGGACGCGATGACCTTGTTGCGGTTGACGACCTCGAACTTGAACCTGCCTGCTCGGTCCTTCTTGAGAACGAACGTTGCTGGCACGAGTGCCTCCTGAGCTTCGCGTTTGGCGGACCGCCCGGCGGGCCCGGACGCACCTTTACCCGCAAAGATCGCACTTCAGCGCTCAACTTGCCAACATCGATGCCCGAAGTCGTCGTCGTGCCGACGGTCATCACGTCTGCGTCAGGCGCCTGTGATTGGCATGAGCCGTACCTGAAGCGGACTTTGGTCGTCGAGTCCGTCGATTCGTCGCATCAGCGTTGACGACGTCCGTCCGAGATCGTGCTCGTCGAGGGCTCGGCCCGCGCAGGCCCGAGCCTCGACGGCGATGACGGCCTCGGCGTGCGCGGGTGGGACGATCGACCCATGCCGAAGTCTTTCGAGCTTCCCGATGTGAGCGGTGCCGTCCTCGGAGTGCTGGGAGGGACCGGCGACCTCGGTCGCGGCCTCGCAGCGAGGTTCGCAGCGGCGGGGCAACAGGTGCTGCTCGGCTCCCGCGACCGCGAGCGCGCCGTGGCTGCCGTCGACACGCTTCCCTTGGGGGACAAGGAGAAGGTGCGCGGGCTGGACAACATCGAGTGCGCTCGGTCGGCGGACGTCGTGCTCGTCGCAGTGCCATGGGAAGGGCACGCGGCACTCCTCGAGGAGTGCCGCGAGGCCCTCGACGGCAAGGTGGTGATCGACTGCGTGAACCCGCTCGGCTTCGACGAGCGGGGAGCGTTCGCGCTGCCCGTGCCGGAGGGCAGCGCCTGCTTGCAGGCGCAGCAGCTGCTGCCCGGCAGCCGGGTGGTCGGGGCGTTCCATCACGTGTCGGCGGTCGTGCTGCTCGACCCCGAGGTGCAGAGCCTCGAGCTCGACGTGATGGTCGTCGGCGACGACCGGGAGGCGACGGACACCGTGCAGGCGCTCGCCTCCCGGCTGCCGGGCGTACGCGGCATCTATGCCGGACGGCTGCGTTCCTCGGGCCAGGTGGAGGCGCTGACCGCCAACCTCATCTCGGTGAACCGCCGCCACCGGGCGCACGCCGGCATCCGGGTCACCGGCTTGTGAAGTAGGCCCCTCGCCGCTGCGTGGCCATGAGGACCAGCCCGGCGAGCAACGCGGCCGCCGCGAAGAGCACAGGCGTCGCGATGCCGAAGACCTTCGACTCGCCGCCGAGGAGCGAGCTGACCGACCCGATCAGCAGCGCGACCATCCAGGCCGAGCCGGCGATCGGCACGATCAGCCGGAAGACGATGTTCCGGCGGCCGGACAGGTGGCCGCGGAAATAGGCCGGGACAGCGGCGCAGGTGAGCCCGTAGTAGGCGCAGATGCCCAGCGCGGTGGCCTCGACGGAGTCCGCGAGCGCGTTCTCGCTCGACATCAGGAAGGCGACGAAGAGCGCCGCCGAGACCGCCCCGATCACCCAGGTGGCGAGCGCGGGCGAGCCGCTGTCCTTCTCGACGCGGGCGAGCGGCGCGGGCATCGCGCCGTGGGCGCCCATGGACAGCACGGTGCGCACCATCGGGACGATCGTGGTCTGGGTCCCCGCGACAGCACTGGACAGCACGCACAGCAGCAGCAGATTTCCGCCTTGCCCGCCGAGGACCTCCTGGGCGAAGGCCGCGAGCACGTCCTCGTCGCCGAGGGCCGCCGTGCGCTCGACGCCACCCCAGGCGATGACGGCGACCGTCGACCCGACGAGCACGACGACCAGGACGCCGATCGCCGCGAGCGCGGCGATGGCCGGCCCGCGGCGCGGGGCGGCGGTCTCCTCGTTGACCGAGAAGCTGCTGTCCCAGCCCCAGTAGAGGAAGACGGCGAGCAGCAGGCCGGTCCAGGTGGCGCTCATGCCGGCGCCGAACGGGTCCAGCCAGGAGGCTTCCGGCGTGGTCGACCCCTGGTGCCCGACGACCACGACCTCCCAAAGCGCCTTCACGGTGAAGACGAGGAGCAGCACGAGCTCGATCAGCAGCAGGGCGGTCTGCGTCGCCGCGGTCGTCGTGATGCCGCGGCTGCACAGCCACGTCAGCAGGCCGATCCAGACCAGCCCGGCGACGAGCTGGGCGCCGCGCGAGTCGGCCAGCCCGTCGGCGCCGACGAGGAGGAAGAGGTACTGCGCGGCGACCTGGGCGAGGCTCGCCATCACGAACAGGGACGACACGACCACGGCCCAGCCGCCGAGCCAGCCGGTGCGCGGGCCGAAGGCGCGCGCCACCCAGGCGAACGTCGTCCCCGCGTCGGGCTCGTGGGCGTTGAGCTCTCGGTAGGCGAGCGCCACGAGCAGCATGGGCGCCACGGCCAGCAGCATGATGCCGGCAGCGTGGCCGCCGGCCTCGTCCGCGAGCAGCCCCACGGTCACTGCGAGGCTGTACGCGGGCGCGGTCGACGCGAGGCCGATCACCGCGCTTCCGAACGCCGATATCGCGTTGCGGCGCAAACCCTTCTCAAGCGGAAGGCCTGTGACGGGGCCTGCTAGTGCGGTGATCTCAGCTGCCAACTCGGTCCTCCGGGCGTGTCGTCGAGGCGTGCCGCGTCATTGTGCAGTGTCGAGGCGTGCGGCGTGCGAACTCGCCACGAACGACGAGTGTGCCCGGAGGACCGGAGCGCAAGCGGCTCGGTGTGACGGGAGACTCAGTGGTAGGTGTTCTCCTCGGGCGGGTAGGCGCCCGCGAGGACGTCGTCGGCGAAGCGCCGGGCGGCGTCGGTGAGCACGCCGCGCACGTCGGCGTAGCGCTTCACGAACTTCGGCGGGCGGCCAGGGGTCAGCCCCGCCATGTCCTGCCAGACGAGCACCTGGGCGTCGGTCCCGGCGCCCGCTCCGATGCCGACCGTGGGGATCGTCAGCGACTTCGTCACGCGCTCCGCCAGCTCGGCCGGGACGACCTCCAGCACCACCGCGAAGGCGCCGGCGGCCTCGAGCGCGAGCGCGTCCTCCAGCAACCGGTCGCCGGCCTCGCCCCGGCCCTGCACCCGGTAGCCGCCGAACGCGTTCACCGACTGCGGCGTGAGGCCCAGATGGCCCATCACCGGGACGCCGGACTCGACCAGCGCCTCGACCTGCGCGACGACGCGGCGGCCCCCCTCGAGCTTGACCGCGTGCGCGCCCGCCTCCTTGAGGAAGCGGGCGGCCGAGCCCAGCGCCTGCGCCGGCGACGCCTGATAGCTCCCGAACGGCAGGTCGGCGACGACGAGCGCACGGGAGGTGCCGCGTACGACGGCGGCGACGAGGGGGAGCAGGTCGTCGACGGTGACCGGGACCGTCGTGGCGTGCCCGAAGACCGTCGTGCCCGCGCTGTCCCCGACGAGCAGGACGGGCACGCCGGCCTCCTCGAAGACCCCGGCCGTCAGCGCGTCGTACGCCGTCAGCATCGGCCAGCGCTCGCCGCGGGCCTTCGCCTCGGCGACGTCGCGCACCGTCACGCGGCGGCCCGGCGGCAAGGTGGAGAAGTAGCTCTGCTCGGACATGAGGTCTCCCTGCGCATCTCGAGGCGCTCTGACGCGTCCCCGGACTGCCGCCATCGTGCCACTCGCGGCGGTCCCCGCGCGCGGCGCGGAGCCGGTCAGGCGCCGGTGACGGCCGAGCCCTCCCCGGGCGGCGAGGTCACAGCCGGAGGCGCCGTCTCGGCATGCGCTCCCGGCGCCGTCTCGCGCCACCGGCTGGTGATCGGCAGCCGCCGGTCACGGCCGAAGTTGCGTGCAGAGATCTTCGGGCCCGGCGGGTACTGCCGGCGCTTGTACTCCGCCGCGTCGACCATCCGCAGGATGCGCTCGACCAGGTCGGGGTCGAAGCCGGCGGCGACGATGTCGGCCACCCCGAGGTCCTGCTCGACGTAGTGGTCGAGCACGGCGTCGAGCAGCTTGTAGTCCGGCAGCGAGTCGGTGTCGCGCTGGTCCGGCCGCAGCTCGGCAGAAGGCTCTTTCGTGATCGAGTTCTCCGGAATCGGCGGACGCTCGCCGCGCTCCTCCGCGTCGCGGTTGCGCCACCACGAGAGGTCCCAGACCATCGTCTTCGGCACGTCCTTGAGCGGGGCGTAGCCGCCGACCGCGTCGCCGTAGAGCGTCGAGTAGCCGACTGCGAGCTCGCTCTTGTTGCCGGTCGCCAGCACGAGGTGGCCGTGCTGGTTGGACAGCCCCATCAGCGTCGTGCCGCGCACGCGTGCCTGCAGGTTCTCCTCGGCCAGGCCGGTCAGCTCCAGCTGGGACAGGAACGCCTCGACCATCGGGGCGATGGCCACCGTGGAGTAGTGCGCTCCGGTGCGCTCGGCGAGGTCGGCCGCGTCGTCCTTCGAGTGGCCCGAGGAGTAGCTGCTGGGCAGCGAGACGCCGTAGACGTTCTCCGCGCCGATGGCGTCGCACGCGATGGCCGCGGTGAGGGCGGAGTCGATGCCGCCGGACAGGCCGAGCGCGACCGAGCGGAAGCCGTTCTTGCGCACGTAGTCGCGCAGCCCCAGCACGAGGGCGCCGTAGACCTCGGCCTCGTCGGAGGTCCGCTCGGCGATCGGCGCCTGCACCGCCTCGTACGCCGGCACCGGGTCGGCGGAGATGACGACCCGCTCGATGCGGACGTGGCTGCCGTCGGGCGCCTCGAGGTGGCTCTCGGCGTCGTCGACCGGCGCGGTCGCCGCCGGCAGGTCGAGGTCGACGTAGAGGATCGTCTCGTCGAACTGCGGTGCGCGGGCGAGGATGGCGCCGTCGGCCGCAACGGCCATCGAGTCCCCGTCGAAGACCAGCTCGTCCTGGCCGCCGACCATGTTGACGTACGCGGCGGTGCAGCCGGCTTCGGCGGCGCGCCGGCGCAGCAGGCCGCAGCGGGCGTCGTCCTTGTTGCGCTCGTAGGGGGACGCGTTCACGACGAGGAGCAGGCCGGCCTGGGCCTCGCGGGCGACCGCCGCCGGGCCGCCGTCCTGCCAGAGGTCCTCGCAGATCACGAGCGCGACGTCGACGCCGTGCACCCGCGCGACGGCGAGCGAGTTGCCCGGGACGAAGTAGCGGAACTCGTCGAAGACGCCGTAGTTCGGCAGGTGGTGCTTGGCGTAGCGGGCGACCACCCGGCCGCCGTGCAGGAACGCCGCGGCGTTCTGCGGGCAGCCGGCGGGCTTGCCGAGCTGGGGCACCGCGTCGGGCAGCGCGTCGAGGTAGCCGACGACCACGACGGTGTCGCCGAGGCCCTCGTCGGCCAGCCGCGTGGCGAGCCGGGCCAGCTCGGTGCGGGAGGCCGTCTGGAACGTCTTGCGCAGGGCGAGGTCCTCGACCGGGTAGCCCGTCAGGGCGAGCTCCGGCAGGGCGACGAGGTGCGCTCCCTGCGCGGCCGCCTCCCGGACGCTGTCGACCACGAGCTGGGCGTTGGCCGAGACGGCGCCGACCACGGGGTTGACCTGAGCGAGCGCGATTCGCATCTGAGGCACGACACGAGCGTAGGGGCGAGAGCTCCCTCCGTGACACGCGGAGGACCCGTAACCTCGGCGACACACGGTTCATAGGAGGATGCGGCCATGGGTAGGCAGGAAGAGTTCGTCCTCCGGACGATCGAGGAACGCGACATCCGCTTCGTACGGCTGTGGTTCACCGACGTCCTCGGCTTCTTGAAGTCGGTGGCCGTGGCCCCGGCCGAGCTGGAGGCCGCCTTCAACGAAGGCATCGGCTTCGACGGCTCGGCGATCGAGGGCTTCGCCCGCGTCTACGAGTCGGACATGCTCGCCAAGCCCGACCCCACGACGTTCCAGATCCTGCCCTGGCGCGCGGAGTCCCCGGGCGTCGCCCGGATGTTCTGCGACATCCTCATGCCGGACGGGTCGCCGTCGTTCGCGGACCCGCGCTACGTCCTCAAGCGCACCCTGAGCAAGGCGGCCGACCTCGGCTTCAGCTTCTACACGCACCCCGAGGTCGAGTTCTACCTCTTCGAGAAGGAGCTCGCGGCGGACGGCCGGCCGGTGCCGGTGGACCGGGCGGGCTACTTCGACAACACGCCCCACAGCATCGGGCACGACTTCCGGCGCGCGGCGATCACGATGCTGGAGTCGATGGGCATCTCGGTGGAGTTCAGCCACCACGAGGGCGCCCCAGGCCAGCAGGAGATCGACCTGCGCTACGCCGACGCGCTGACGACGGCCGACAACCTCATGACGTTCCGCCTCGTGATGAAGCAGGTCGCGCTCGAGCAGGAGGTGCAGGCCTCCTTCATGCCCAAGCCGTTCACCGAGCACGCCGGCTCCGGCATGCACACGCACCTGTCGCTGTTCGAGGGCGACCGCAACGCCTTCCACGAGGCCGGGGCGCCGTACCAGCTGTCGAAGGTGGGCCGCTCGTTCATCGCGGGGCTGCTGCGCCACGCCTCCGAGATCACGGCGGTCACCAACCAGTGGGTGAACTCCTACAAGCGGCTGTCGGGCGAGAACGAGGCGCCGGCCTTCATCTGCTGGGGCCACAACAACCGTTCCGCGCTCGTGCGCGTCCCGATGTACAAGCCCAACAAGGGCGGGTCGACGCGCATCGAGATCCGCTCTCCCGACACCGCGTGCAACCCCTACCTGACCTTCGCGGTGCTGCTGGCGGCTGGCCTCAAGGGCATCGAGCAGGGCTACGAGCTCCCGGAGGGCGCCGAGGACGACGTCTGGTCGCTGACCGACGCCGAGCGGCGGGCGCTGGGCATCAACCCGCTGCCCTCGAACCTCGCCGAGGCGATCCGCGTCATGGAGGGCAGCGAGCTCGTCGCCGAGACGCTCGGCGAGCACGTGTTCGACTTCTTCCTGCGCAACAAGCGCCAGGAGTGGGTCGAGTACCGACGCGAGGTCACGCCGTTCGAGCTGAACCGCTACCTGCCGGTGCTCTGACGGACGCACTGCCGGCCGGGGGAGCGCGCGGATGCTGATCCGCAACGTTCACGAGCGGCTGCTGCTCGCCGACCCGGACGCGGTCGGTGCGCTGGTCGACGCGCTCGGCGGCGAGAGCGACGTGCTCTGGCCGTCGGACCGCTGGCCCGCGCTGCGCCTCGACCGCCCGCTCCGGGCCGGCGCCGTGGGGGGCCACGGCCGGATCCGGTACGCCGTGGTTGCGCACCAGCCGGCGCGCAGCGCGGTCTTCCGGTTCCGGTCCCCGGCGGGCGTCGTCGGCGTGCACCGGTTCGAGGTGGAGCGCCGCGAGCGCGTCGGCACGGTCCTGCGCCACACGCTCGAGGCCGAGGTGCACGGGACGACGCGGCTGGTGTGGTCGCTGGCGCTGCGCAACCTGCACGACGCGCTCATCGAGGACCTGCTCGACCGGGCCGAGCTCGCGGTCGAGGGGAGCGTGCACAGCCCGGCCCGCTGGAGCCCGTACGTCCGGCTGCTGCGCCGCGCCGGCCGGGCCCGACCCGCCCGCCCCACCGGGCCCGCGCCGGGTGCGACGATGCGCCCGTGAACGGAGGGCACAGGTGACCACGGTGCCGGCCCAGCCACCGCCGGCCCGCCCGACCGGCGGGGACCGCCGCACCCGCCTGGCGCGGCTGGGGTTCACCGACGCCGAGCGCGCAGCGCAGTCCCTGGAGACCGGCCCGCTCGCGCCGCTGGCCGAGGACGGACGGCTGCTGTCCGACCTCGGGGCCGCCCCCGACCCCGACCAGGCCCTCGCGGGCCTCTCGGCCGTCGTCGCCGCCCAGCCGGACGCGTCCGCCCTGCTCGCCGAGCTGCAGCACGACGCGGCCCTGCGCCGCCGCCTGCTGGCGGTGCTCGGCGCCAGCCTTGCCCTCGGCGAGACGCTCACCCGCAGCCCCGACGCCTGGCGCCTCCTGCGCGGGGCCGCTCCGCTCACGCTGCGCCCGCTGCGCGAGCAGCTCCTCTCCGCGGTCGGCGCCCGCGCGACGGACGAGCTGCCCGTCGCCACTGCGGACCACGCGGTGGACGCGCTGCGGGCGGCGTACCGCCGGGCGCTGCTGGTCGTCGCGGCCCGCGACCTCGTCGCCGAGCGCGGCCTGCCGGGCACCGCCGCAGACCTGGCCGAGCTGGCCGACGCCGCGCTGGAGGCCGCACTGGCGATCGCTCGGGCCGGCGAGCCGGACGCCGGCCGCTCCGCCCGGCTCGCAGTGATCGGGATGGGAAAGTGCGGCGGCCGCGAGCTCAACTACGTCAGCGACGTCGACGTGGTCTTCGTCGCGGAGCCGGCCCCCGGCGCCGACGAGGCGGACGCCCTCCGGGTGGCCGGACGGCTCGCCCAGGGGCTGCTCAAGGCCTGCTCGGCACCGTCTCCCGAGGGTCCGCTGTGGGAGGTCGACACGGCGCTGCGACCGGAGGGCAAGCAGGGCCCGCTGGTCCGCACCCTGCGCAGCCATCTCGCCTACTACCAGCGCTGGGCCAAGACATGGGAGTTCCAGGCCCTGCTCAAGGCTCGGCCCTCGGCCGGTGACCGGCGGCTCGGCGAGGACTACGTCGACGCCGTCTCACCCCTGGTGTGGCAGGCGGCGGCGCGGCCCGACTTCGTCCAGGACGTGCAGGCGATGCGCCGGCGGGTCGAGGACCACGTGCCCCGGGCGCAGGCCGACCGCCAGCTCAAGCTCGGCCGCGGCGGGCTGCGTGACGTCGAGTTCGCCGTGCAGCTCCTCCAGCTCGTGCACGGGCGCGGCGACGAGGAGCTGCGCTCGCCGACGACGCTCGACGCCCTCGCGGCCCTCGCGGACGGCGGCTACGTCGCGCGCGAGGACGCCGCCAAGCTGGACGAGGCGTACCGCTTCCTGCGCACCCTCGAGCACCGCATCCAGATGCACCGGCTGCGGCGCACCCACCTGGTGCCGGAGGACTCGGCGGACCTGCGCCGCATCGGCCGGTCCCTCGGGCTCGGCGGGGACCCGGCCCTGGAGCTCGTGCGTGAGTGGAAGCGGCACGCGCTCGAGGTCCGGCGGCTGCACGAGAAGCTGTTCTACCGCCCGCTGCTGCAGGCCGTCGCCCGGCTCTCCCCGGGCGAGGCCCGGCTGGCACCCGAGGCCGCGCGGGCCCGGCTCGAGGCGCTCGGCTACGCCGACCCCGCCGGAGCGCTGCGCCACCTGGAGGCCCTCACCACCGGCGTGCGCCGCCGGGCGGCGATCCAGCGCGCGCTGCTGCCGGCCCTGCTGGGCTGGTTCGCCGACGCGGCGGATCCCGACGCCGGCCTGCTCGCCTTCCGCCAGGTGAGTGACGCCTTGGGGGACACGCCGTGGTATCTCCGGACCCTGCGCGACGAGGGTGAGACGGCCCAACGGCTCGCCCTCGTGCTCGCCTCCAGCCGCTACGCCGCGGACCTGCTGCTACGCGCGCCCGAGGCCGTCGGCATGCTCGGCGACGACGCCGAGCTGCAGCCGCGGCGGCAGCTCCAGCTCGGCGAGGAGGTGCTCGCGAGCGTCCGCCGGCACGAGGACCCCACGATCGCGGCGGCCGTGACCCGTGCGGTCCGCCGCCGCGAGCTCTTCCGCGTGGCTGCGGCCGACGTCCTCGGCCTGCTCGACGTGGAGCAGGTGGGCACGGCGCTCAGCGACGTGGCCGCCGCCACGCTCGCCGGCGGGCTCGACGCTGCCATGCGGTTCGTCGCCGGCGAGCGCCGCGGCCCCCTGCCCACACGCATCGCCGTGATCGGCATGGGCCGGCTCGGCGGCGGCGAGATGGGATTCGCCAGCGACGCCGACGTGATGTTCGTGCACTCGCCCGTGCCGGGGGCGGACGACCACGACGCGGCCGAGGCGGCGTACGCCGTGGCGAACGAGCTGCGCCGCGTGCTCGCGCTGCCCGCCCCCGACCCGCCGCTCGTCGTCGACGCCGACCTGCGCCCGGAGGGCCGGCAGGGGCCGCTGGTGCGGACGCTGGGCTCCTACGCCGCGTACTACGCCCGCTGGGGGGCCGTCTGGGAGCGACAGGCCCTGCTGCGCGCCGCGCCGGTCGCGGGGGACGCCGAGCTCGGGCGCGGCTTCCTCGAGATGATCGAGCCGCTGCGCTGGCCGGCGGACGGGCTGCCGGAGAACGACGTGCGCGAGATCCGCCGGATCAAGGCGCGCGTCGAGGCGGAGCGGCTTCCCCGCGGCGGGGACCGGTCGCGCAACCTCAAGCTGGGGCCGGGCGGCATCTCCGACGTGGAGTGGGCGGTCCAGCTGCTGCAGCTGCGGCACGCGGCCGACGTGCCCGGGCTGCGCACTCCGCAGACGCTGCCTGCACTGGCTGCCGCGGCCGAGGCGGGCCTGCTGGACGCCGAGGACGCCGAGGCGCTGCGGACGGCGTGGGTGCTCGCGTCCCGGCTGCGCGATGCCGTCGTGCTCGTCCGCGGGCGCACGGGGTCGGAGCTGCCCAAGGACCTGCGCGAGGTGTCCGCGGTGGCCCGCCTGCTCGGCTACCCGCCGGGAGGCGGCGGGCAGCTGCTGGAGGACCACAAGCGCACCACGCGACGGGCGCGGGCGGCCTTCGACCGGGTCTTCTTCGGCTGACCCCGCCCGGGTCGCAGGGCATTCTGGAGCGGTGTTCGACGACGTGGTGTTCGACGGGGAGCTGGGCCCGCTGACGCGGCAGGTGCTGCGCGAGCGGGGTGCGGCGCTCATCGTCGAGGTGTGCGCGTGGGCGGTCGGCCTGTCGGACCGTCCGCACCAGCAGCGGCGCCACGGGCGCGTGGCGCCGAGCGGGGAGACGCTGGGCTCACGGGCCGCGGCGGAGCTGCCGCTCGGAGGCGAGGAGGACCGTCCGCTGGAGCTGGGGGAGGCCCGGCCGGGCACCTTCCGCGATGCGCTCGGGGCGCTGATGCCGGAGGGCGGGGTCTACGCCCAGCGGCTCGAGGAGCAGGTGCTGGTCCCGTTCGTGCTCGAGACGTGCGTCCAGGCGGCCGACCGGGCGAGGAAGACCTGTCCCGAGGCGTGGGCCGAGCTGGCCAGTGATGTGGGCGAGGACGAGGACGACCTGGTCGCCGTCGTACGTGCGGCCGAGTGGTCCGACCCGTTGCAGGTGGAGGCCGAGCAGCTCGTGCTCGCGGCCCTGGGGGACGTGCCGCTGCTCGAGGTGGAGAACGAAGGGCTGCCGCTCTCGCTGGTGCGGGCGGCGGAGTCGGCCGCGCGAGCCGCCGTGCCCGCGGTCGAGCCGCCGGCCGAGCAGGCGGACCTGGCCACGGCGCGGTTTCTCGCCGAGGCGGCGCTCGCCGACGCCGGGCTGACGCTGCCGGTGCCGCCGCACGAGGCGGACGCCCTCCTCGACCGGCTGCTCGCTGACGGGCTGGAGCCGGCCGAGATCGAGTCGCTGCTACCCGAGCTG
Organism: Motilibacter deserti; assembly: GCF_011250635.1. Lineage (GTDB taxonomy): Bacteria > Actinomycetota > Actinomycetes > Motilibacterales > Motilibacteraceae > Motilibacter_A > Motilibacter_A deserti. Next base: position 377,819 of record NZ_JAANNP010000001.1, on the reverse strand, counting down.
CCGGTGGAGGCGGTCACAGCCGCGCGGGTGCGCTCGGGGCTGGCGCGGGGCGCCGGGCCGGGGCTCTGAGCGAGTATCGCTCCGCTCGGGGCCATCTCAGATCTGCAGACACGCGAAGGGCGCCGCGGCCGGTGGCCGCGGCGCCCTCGACGAGCGTGCCGCAGGTCAGATGCGGGCGTGCGAGTTCCCGCGCACCTGGCGGTAGATCAGCAGCGCGATGACGGCGCCAATGATCGAGCCGATGATGCCCGACGTCTGCGCCGCGCCGTCCTCGAAGTCACGCCCGAAGAGCAGGAATCCGAGGAACCCGCCGATGAACGAGCCGACGACCCCCAGAAGGAGCGTGCCGCCCAGTCCCATCGGGTCACGGCCCGGAACCACCGCGCGGGCGATGAACCCCGCGATCAGGGCCACGATAATCATCCCGATGATGAAGAACATTGAGACCTCCCGACGTGTCGTTGCAGGCCTACTGATCCCCGATCCAGGCGGCCTTCACACATAGAAGATCGTCGGTCGCTCCTCGGCTTTAGCCGACACCGTTCACCGACTCCGTGCTGTAGGCGTACGTAGCCGCAGCGTGAGCGATGGCGTCGGCGCTGGTGTCCAGTGCGTACGTGTTCACGTTGCCGACGAGCTGGGGCCCGTACGCCGTGGCGAGCTGGGCGTAGAGCGCGGCGTCTGCGCCGTCGGCGGTCGGGGTGAAGCTGTCGCAGGCCTGGTGGTAGCAGGGGTCGTAGTCGGCGACCACGCCGCCGTAGCGCTCGACCTGGGCGGCGGACTTGTCGCCCTCCGCGCCGGTGAAGAGGCCACCGGCAGGAATGCCGGTGTTGATGAAGGCCTGGTAGTCCGAGCGCCCGCTGAACTCGGTGTCCTCGAACGGCAGCCCGTTGAAGCCGAAATGCGAGTTGAAGAGCTGCTCGATCGCGGCCGAGCCCGGAGGCCGCGGTGCGGTGCCGCCGAGCGTTCCGCTGCCGTCGTAGACGCCGCGGAAGTAATTGGGAGAGCCGACCATGTCGAAGTTGAGGTAGAGCGCGATCTTCTCGCGCTCGGCGACGGGCAGGTTGTTGACGTAGTAGTTCGACCCGAGCAGGCCCGACTCCTCCGCGGACCAGAACGCGAAGCGCACCTTGTTGTTGACCGGGTCGCCAGCCATTTGCAGCGCCGTCTCGAGCAGTGCGGCGGTGCCGGTGCCGTTGTCGTTGATGCCGGGCCCCTCCTCGACCGAGTCGAGGTGCCCACCGAGCATGACGACGTTCTCGCCGTTGCCGCCGGGCGTCTCGGCGATGACGTTGTTCGTGACGAGGTTGACGATCTCGGTCTTGATCCGGACCGTCGTGCTAGCGGGCTCCATCAGGTCGCGGCCGAGCAGGTAGCTGATGCCGATCACCGGGATGGCGATGTTCTGGCCGGCGACCGTGGGGTTCAGCGTGTTGTTGCGGTCGGGGACGCCGAGCGTCCCCTCGTTGTAGATGATCGCGGCCGCGGCCCCCGCCGCTTGGGCGTTGGCCGCCTTGACGACGAAATCGCAGGTGCCGCGCTGCAGCAGCGCGATGGACCCGGCGGGGAAGCCCGCGAAGTCGCCGGCCTCGCAGCCGGAGGTGTTGCTGCTCGGGACCGACGTCGGGGTGTTGTTCACGTCGACGGGGACGACCCGCCCGGTGACGTCGCCGTAGCCGGTGTTCGTCGCGGGGTTGTACTGCGCGACCGGGGTGTAGGTCACCGCGTCCGGCGTGATCTGCTGGAAGGTGGGGTTCGCGATCGAGTAGGGGAACTGCTGGTAGCTCACGTCGTAGCCGGCCGCGTCGAGCAGCTCGTAGACGTGCTCGGCTGAGTCGTCGTGGCCCGGCCTGCCGGCGAAGCGGTTGCCGCCGTTGGCGTCGGCGATCTCCTGGAACGCCTCGAGATGGCGCATCACGCCGGCCAGCGTCACGTCCTGCTGCAGCTGGGCGGACCCGCTGATCTCCGCGTCGTCGTCCTCCTGCAGCCACGCGATCGCGTACTCCGCAGCGGCCACGAGCTCGGCGCGCGCGGCCACGTCACGCACCTGGTTCTCGGCGCGGGCGATGAAGTGCCGCAGGTACGCGATCGGGCGGGCCTCGCTGCCGCCCTGCTCCTCGCGTAGCGCCCGCTGCAGCCGCTCGAGCAGGCTGGCGGTCGCGTTGGCGCCGATGCTGCCGTCCGCGCGCAGCTCGTTGACCAGCGCGATCAGGGCCGGGATCCCATGGTTGGGTGCGACCTGGGCGACGGGCGGTGCCGCCGCGGGAGCGGACGCCGCTGCCCACGCGCCAGGGGCGGCCGTTCCGGTAATGGCCGCTGCTGTGGCAGCTGTGGCCACGAGCAGGGCGCGGGTCGATGGTCGGCGCAGGAGTCTCATGGGCCTTCTCTCCGCTCGGTCCTTCCGGGTCCGTCGAGGTTCCTCCCGATATCGGTGTCCCACAAGCTTGGTTGCGCTCGTGAACCTTCGGTCGGGTGGCGTCGCACGACGCAGCGCCTCGAGGGCGACGCGGATCGGCGTTGCTCAGCGCAGCGTCTCGAGGGCGACGCGGGTGGCGTCGGCGAGCAGCCGGTCCTCCGAGCGGGCGCCCTCGACGCCCCGGTCCGACATGAGGGCGATGACGTACGGCGCCCCGCCGCCCGGCGGCCAGACGACGGCGATGTCGTTGCGGGTGCCATGGCCCCCGCTCCCCGTCTTGTCAGCGGCCTCCCAGCCCGCGGGGAGCCCGGCCCGGACGTACGGGCCGCCTGTCGTGTTGGTCGTCATCCAGGCACGCAGCAGGGCGCGCCGATCGGCCTGCAGCGCGTCGCCGAGCAGCAGCTCGCGCAGGTCGTGGGCGATGGCGCGCGCAGTCGTGGTGTCGCGGACGTCGCCTGGGACGGCCGAGTTGAGGGCCGGCTCGACCCGGTCGGAGCGGGTGACGCGGTCGCCGAGGGCGCGCAGCGCCTGCTGCAGCCCGGCCGGGCCGCCGAGCCGGGCGAACATCAGGTTCGCCGCGGTGTTTTCGCTCTGCTGCAGCGCCGCTGCGAGCACCGTGCGCCAGGGCAAGTTGGTGACGACGTGCCGCTCGGTGACGGGGGAGTGCGGCACGAGGTCCGCCGTGTCGTACTCGACCGTCGCGTCGAGCTCGGCGTCGGAGAGCTGCTGCAGGAGCGCGCCGGCCGCGAGCGCCTTGACGGTCGAGGCGAAGGCGAAGCGCTCGTCGGCCCGGTACGTCAGCTCTCGGCCGGTGCCGGTGTCGACGGCGTAGACGCCGAGGCGGGCCTGATAGGCGTCCTCTAGTTCGCCGAACTCTTCGTCCGCAGTCGGGGGCGCGGCCGCAGGCGTCGGCGCGGTGGCGGTCGGGGATGGCGTCGACGACGCCGTGGCGCCGGCGCCCGGCGTCAATGAGCAGCCGGTGGCAGGCAGGAGAAGGACCGCAGCGGTCGCAGTGGCGCGGAGAAGGCGTCTCACGGCTCGTGGAGCGCCTCGGGCACGAGCGACCAGTCGCTGCGGTAGACGAGGTTGTGCAGGTCCTCCGCGTCGGCGGCGCTGAACACGTTCAGCGGCCATTCCCCGACCGTCGTGCCGCGCAGGTGCGGGTGGTGGAACGACCGCTCGAAGTGCGCCTGGAGCGTCACGCCCGGCAGGCCGCGCCGCTGCTGCTCGGGCCAGTGCAGCGTCCAGCTCGCCTCAGTGCCGCCGTCGGACGAGCGGACGACTCCGGACGCGGTCACGGTTCCGGTGCCGTGCAGCAGTTGCTCGTCGACCTCGGCGAGTGCCTGCCGCGCGACGGGGTCGAGCAGGTCGACCGTGCGCGCGAACGAGCGCTCCTTGTCGCCGCGGCCGGCCACGCCGTCGTGCACGCCGTCGCGCAGGTCGGCGAGGTGGCGGGCGAGGGCCTCGAGCTGGGGGAGCCTGGGGTTCGTCATGGCGGTGCCATTGTGCCCACGCCGTTGCCTTCAGCTGGGAGGCGAGGCGCAGGCCGCGGACGCGTCCTGAACCCCCGAACGACGAACGGCCGCCCCCTGCGTCTTGCGCAGGGAGCGGCCGTCCGGCTCGACCGAAGGAAGGCCTAGATGTCGAAGTACAGCTCGAACTCGTGCGGGTGCGGGCGCAGGCGGATCGGGTCGATCTCGTTGGCGCGCTTGTAGGCGATCCACGTCTCGATGAGGTCGGGCGTGAAGACCCCGCCCTCGGTGAGGTAGTCGTGGTCGGCCTCGAGGGCGTCGAGGACCTCGGCGAGCGAGCCGGGCACCTGCGCGATCTCGGCGTGCTCCTCGGGCGGGAGCTCGTAGAGGTCCTTGTCGACGGGCGTCGGCGGCTCGATCTTGTTCTTGATGCCGTCGATGCCGGCCATGAGCATGGCGGCGAACGCGAGGTAGGGGTTGCTCGACGGGTCCGGCACGCGGAACTCGATGCGCTTGGCCTTCGGGTTCGACCCCGTGACCGGGATGCGGATGCAGGCCGAGCGGTTGCGGGCCGAGTAGACCAGGTTGACCGGCGCCTCGAAGCCCGGCACCAGGCGGTGGTAGGAGTTCACCGACGGGTTGGTGAACGCCAGCAGCGACGGCGCGTGGTGCAGCAGGCCGCCGACGTACCAGCGGGCGATGTCGGAGAGGCCGCCGTAGCCGAGCTCGTCGTAGAAGAGCGGCGCGCCGTCCTTCCACAGCGACTGGTGGCAGTGCATGCCCGATCCGTTGTCGCCGAAGATCGGCTTCGGCATGAACGTCACCGTCTTGCCCGCCGCGTGCGCGACGTTCTTGATGACGTACTTGAAGAGCATGACCTTGTCGGCCGACTTCAGCAGCGTGTCGAAGCGGTAGTTGATCTCCGCCTGGCCCGCGGTGCCGACCTCGTGGTGCGAGCGCTCGACCTGCAGGCCGAGGTTGTCGAGCTCGGTGACCATCGCGTCGCGCAGGTCCGAGTAGTGGTCGACCGGCGGGACCGGGAAGTAGCCGCCCTTGTAGGGGGTCTTGTGGCCGCGGTTGCCGCCCTCCTCGACGCGCCCGGTGTTCCAGGCGCCCTCGATGGAGTCGATGAAGTAGTAGCCGGCGTTCTGCTTCGTCTCGAAGCGGATGTCGTCGAAGATGTAGAACTCGGCCTCGGGGGCGAAGAAGGCGGTGTCCGCGATGCCGGTGCCGCGCAGGTAGGCCTCGGCCTTCGCCGCGATCTGGCGCGGGTCGCGGCTGTAGGCCTCCCCCGTGTAGGGGTCGACGATGCTCATGTTGATGTTGAGCGTCTTCTGCACGCGGAAGGGGTCGACGTAGGCCGTGTCGAGGTCCGGCATGAGCTTCATGTCGGACTCGTGGATGGCCTGGAAGCCGCGGATCGAGGATCCGTCGAACATCTGGCCCTCGGTGAAGAACGCCTCGTCCACCGAGTCCGCCGGCACGTTGAAGTGCTGCATCACGCCCGGCAGGTCACAGAACCGGACGTCGACGAACTTGACGCCCTCGTCCTTGATGAACCGCAGGACCTCGTCCGCGTTGTTGAACATGCACCCTCCTGGTCGCTGCGGCGCGGGACTGCCGCCTTGCCGCAGGCTAAGCACGTGCCGTTACCCGGCCATGACCCTACTGTTTCACCAGTGTTACGGGATCTCACGCCGGTGTTACGGGCACGTGACCCAGGGGTCGGGCACGCGCTCTGGACGCGGGGCGTAGGCGGCCGCTGACGAAGAGGTGGTGCCCAGCTACCCGGGATAGCCTGCTGCCATGCCTTCGAGCCTGGACCGCCGCACGCTCGGGTCGTGGCTGAACGGGCCGCGCGCCACCCTCGAGGCCCAGGGCGTCCAGCTGCCGCCGCGGGGCAAGCGGCTGGGCCGCCCTGTCGAAGGGTCGGGGGCCGTCGCCGGCTTCGGGCGCCGCCTCGTCGCGCTCTTCCTGGACTGGGTGCTCGCGCTCGCGCTGACCCGGATCGCGACGATCGGGGCGGACGTCGACGGGCAGGCCTGGGACCTGCTGGTGCTCGGCGTCTTCGCCGCAGTGAGCTGGGGCACGCTCGCCGCCACCGGGCGTACGCCGGGCTATCTCGCCCTTGGCCTGCGGCTGGAGATGGCGCGGCCGGGTGAGCCGCGCACCGTCTGGGGCGTGCGCACCGCGATCCGCACCGTGCTGCTGACGCTCGTCGTCCCCGCGGCGATCTGGGACGCGGACGGCCGCGGCCTGCACGACAAGGCCGCCGGCACCGCGGTCGTCCGCGTCTGACGTTCCCTGGCGCCGCCGAGGAGCGGCGGCGGGGTCAGCCCTCGCCCGGCTCGGCCATGACGGAGAAGCTCGCGCCCCACGGGTCCTGCAGCACGGCGAAACGGCCGAACGACGTGTCCTCGGCGGGCAGCGTGACCTTGGCGCCGCCGCGCTCGGCGGCCGCGACGGCCTGGTCGGTCGAGCTGACCGAGAAGCAGGTCGACCAGCCCTTCGGCGAGCCCTCGCTCGGGCCGCCGAGACCGCCGAGCGGGCGCTCCTCGACGGCGAACGTCCAGTAGCCCGGCAGCTCGTCGACCGCGTTCCAGCCGAAGCCGAACACGGCCGAGTAGAACTCCCGCGCGGCCGCAGGGTCGTCCACCGCGGCCTCGTTCCAGACCAGCGAGCCGGGCTCGTTGTAGATCTGGGCGCCGATGTGCGCGGCCCCCTGCCAGAGCCCGAACACGTTGCCCTGCGGGTCCAGGGCCATCGCCATCGTGCCGGACGGGCCGACGCTCATCGGCTCCACGATGACCGTGCCGCCGGCCCCGGTCACGCGCGCGCAGGAGGCGGCGGCGTCGTCCGTGGCGAAGTACGTCGTCCAGCGCGGCGGGTCGTCGGGGTCCTGCTGGGCGGCGATCCCGGCGGCGTTGCGCCCCCGGACCTGGCAGTTGAGGTAGCCCCCGGACTCGGAGCCGCCGTCGTAGCTCCAGCCGAGGACGTCGGCGTAGAACGTCTTCGCTGCGTCGAGGTCGGCGGCGCCGTAGTCGATCCAGCAGGGCGTGCCGGCGGGCCATGGGGTGTCGCGAGTGGGCATAGCTCCTCCTCGGAGGGTGCGGCCGGATGTCGCGGTCGTGCCGACCATGCCACCGCCCACTGACAGTCGTCACGCCCTCGGTGGGCCACCGAAGCAGTCCCGCGGGGGCGCGGTCACCCCAGCGGGAGCAGCAGCGTGAAGCAGCACCCGCCCTCGACGTTGGAGGCCGTGACGCTGCCGCCGTGGGCCTCGGCGATGCCCTTCACGATGGCCAGGCCCAGCCCGGCGCCGGCGTCGGCCCCGGGCGTACGCGCCGAGTCCCCGCGGAAGCCGACGTCGAAGACGCGCGGCAGGTGGGCCTCCGGGATCCCGCCGCAGGTGTCGCAGACGGTGACCGCCGCCGAGCCCTCCCGCTCCTCGGCCGCGACGAAGACGCGCCCTCCGGGCGAGGTGTAGCGGATCGCGTTCGCCACGAGGTTCGCCAGCGCGCGCATCAGGGCCGCCGCGTCGCCCGAGACCACGAGGCTCGGCGGCGCGGTGCCGTCGAGCTCGATGCCGAGCCCCTGGGCGAGCGGCTGGGCGCTGGCGATCGTGTCGCTGACCAGGTCGTGCACGGGCAGCGCGTCGGCCCGGCTGGTCGCCCTCCCGGCCTGCAGCCGGGACAGCTCGAACAGGTCCGTCACCATGCGCGAGAGCCAGTCGACCTCGACCCGGATGGACTTCAGGTAGGGCGTGGGGTCGTCCGCCAGCCCGTCCTCGAGCGCCTCGACGAGCGCGAGCAGCCCGGCGAGCGGCGTGCGCAGGTCGTGCGACACCGACGCCACGAGCTCACGCCGGGCGGCCTCGAGCGTGCGCTCCCGGGCGGCGGACTCGGCGAGCCGTTCGGCGCTGAGCTCGAGCTCGCCGGCGATCTGCTCCAGCTCTTTGGTACGCAGTGGCCGCTGCCGCGCGGCAGGCCGGCGGACCGGGGCCTCCGCGAGGGAGGTGGCGAGGGTGCGCACCCGACGGGCGTCGAGGACGACCCCGCGTGCCAGGACGAGCCCGACCAGCGCCGCGACGGTCCCCGAGACCGCGCAGACGACGACCACCACCCGCATCTGCTCCGGGGTGAGCACCATCTTGTGCACCGCCAAGGCCGTCCCGGCGACGACGGCCAGCACGGTCGTCAGCACGACCAGCGCGAGGTTCGCCCGGAGCGAGAGCTGCCGGACCGCGCGCCCCACCGCGAGGCTGGCGAGCGCGACGGCCGCCGCGCCGACGACGGAGTAGACGGCGACGCACACGTAGGTGTTGGCGAGCGGGTCCGCCAGCACCGCGGGGACCGCGACCGACTGAGCGCTCACGCCGGTGCGAGATCGTCGGCGGGGCCCACCGGCTCCTCCTCCGGCGCGGGCGCGCCGGCGCTCCACCGGTAGCCGACGCCCCACACGGTCTGGATGAGCTCCGGGCGGGACGGGTCGTTCTCGACCTTCTCCCGCAGCCGGCGGATGTGGACCGTGACGGTCGACTGGTCGCCGAACGTCCAGCCCCAGACCTGCTGCAGGAGGTCCTCGCGGCTGAAGGCGCGGTCGGGGTGGCTCAGCAGGTGGACGAGGAGGTCGAACTCGCGCACCGTCAGGGCCAGCTCGACCCCGTGGCGGAACGCGCGCCGGCCTTCGAGCTCCACCTCGACCGGCCCGCCGGCGAGCCGGCCGGCGGGGCGCTGCGCGGGCAGCGGGCGTGCTCGACGGAGGACCGACTCGACCCGGAGCACCAGCTCGCGGGGGCTGAACGGCTTCGTCACGTAGTCGTCGGCCCCGACCTCGAGGCCGAGGACGCGGTCCTCCTCCTCGCCGAGGGCGGTCAGCATGATGACCGGGCACGCCGGCTCGACCGCCCGCAGCCGTCGGCACACCTCGATGCCGTCGAGCCCGGGCAGCATCACGTCGAGGATGACGAGGTCGGGCGCAGGGCCTGCGGTCGGTGCGGCGGCCGCGAGCGCGGACAGCCCGTCCGTCACGTGGACCGTGTCGAACCCGGCGCGGCGCAGGTAGTCCACGACCACGCCGGCGACGGTCTCGTCGTCGTCCACCACCAGCACACGCCCCCGCATGCGTCCGAGCCTAGGGCCGCCGGGGCCGCCCCGGGCCCGAACGCGGAGGAGCCGTCAGAGTTCCGTAAGGCGTTGTCCGGCCCCAGCGGGCCTCACGGCGGGGAGGGTTCTCGCCGTGGAGTCCCGCGACGTCGACGTGATCCTGCCCTGCCGTGACGAGGCGGCTGCCCTGCCGAGGGCCTTGCGCGGCCTGCCGCAGGGGTGGCGCCCGATCGTGGTGGACAACGGGTCGCGGGACGGGACGGCCGAGGTCGCGCGCAGGCTGGGCGCGCTCGTCGTCTCCGAGCCCGTGCCCGGGTACGGCGCGGCCGTCCATGCCGGGCTGCTCGCCGCGTCACGCCGATGGGTGGCGACGATGGACGCCGACGGGTCGATGGAGGGCTCGGACCTCGCCCGCGTCGCGGCCGCGGTCCTGGCCGGCCGGGCGGACATCGGAGTGGGCCGGAGAGTGCCCGTGCACGGCCGTGCCTGGCCCTGGCACGCGCGCGCCGGGACGGCACTGACTGCCGCGCGGCTGCGCCGCAGGGGCGCCCCGGTCCACGACATCGCCCCGATGCGCTTCGCCGCCCGGGAGACGCTGCTCGCGCTCGGGGTCGCCGACCGCCGGATGGGCTACCCGGTTGAGCTGCTGCGGCGAGCTGCAGAACAGGGTTTGCGGTTCAGCGAAGTGCACATCGCCTACGGCCCGCGGGCGAGCGGGACGCGGTCGAAGGTCAGCGGCTCCCTGCGCGGGTCGGTGCTCGCCGCCGTCGACTTCACCGCGGCCCTGCGATGACCGCGCCCGCCCTCATGGTCGTCGCCAAAGCTCCGGTGCCCGGGACCGTGAAGACGAGGCTGTCGCCGCCGCTGCACCCGACGAGCGCGGCCGAGATTGCGGCCGCCGCACTGCTCGACACGCTCGACAACGTGCTCCTAGCCGCTCGCCTGCTCGCGGCGCCGCGGCCGGTCCTCGCGCTCGCCGGCGACCCGCGGCGGGCCGTGCGTGCGCACGAGCTGCAGCCGGCGTTCACCGCGTTCCGGGTGGTGCGCCAGCGCGGCGGGGCGCTGGGGGAGCGGCTGCTCAACGCGCAGCGGGACGGGGTGCCGAGCGGCCCGCTCGTGCTCGTCGGCATGGACACGCCCCAGGCGGGCGCTGACGCCCTGCTCGACGCCGCCTCCGCGCTGGGGGCGGCGCCCGCGGCGCTCGGGCCGGCAGTGGACGGGGGCTGGTGGGCGCTCGCGCTGCGCGAGGCCCGGGACATGGCGCTCGTCCGCGACGTCGAGATGTCCACGCCCGACACCGGGGAGGCGACGCGGCACGCCCTCGTCGACGGCGGGGTGACCCCGCGGCTGCTGGCGACGTACCGCGACGTGGACCACTGGGAGGACGCGGTCGCGGTCGCCGCCGGCTCCGCGGGCACGCGGTTCGCGCACGCCGTGGCCGAGGCGGCTCGCACGCTTCCCGCGCCGGCCGGCCGATGAGCGCGCTCGCGGCGTACGAGCAGGCGCTCCTGCACGGGGTCGACTGCGTGGTGCGCGGGGCGAGGGCCGACAAGCTGGCGTTGCCGGTCGCGCGCTGGATGCAGGCGGCGGGCCCGGCCGACGAGGACCTGCTGCAGGCGTGCGCCGTCACCGGCGGCCCCGTCCTCGACGTGGGGTGCGGGCCGGGCCGGCTGGCGGCCGAGCTAGTCGCGCGCGGGGTGCCTACCCTCGGCCTCGACCTGTCGGGAGCGGCGGTCGCGCTGGCGCGGTTCCGCGGCGCGTACGCCGAGCAGCTCGACGTGTTCGGGCCCGTGCCCGACACCGGCGCCTGGGGCTGCATCCTGCTCGCGGACGGCAACATCGGCATCGGCGGCGACCCGACGGCCCTGCTCGCCCGGTGCGCGCAGCTCCTGCGGCCAGGCGGGCGCGTCGTCGCGGACGTCTCGACGACCGTGACCGGCGTGCGTCGCGCCGTCTACCGGCTGGAGGCGTCGACGGCCTCCGGCACGGTGGGCGGCCCGCTGCGCTGGGCCGCCGTTGGCTGCGACGCCGTCGCGCAGCTGGGGGAGCAGGCGGGCCTGCGCCTGCGCTCGGTTCGGACCGTCGGCCGGAGCCGGCGGGCCGTGGTCGTATGGGAGAAGGAGGGTTCGCATGTCGACTGAGGCTGTGGCGGGCCGGGTGCCGCACATCGGCGTGATCGGGGGATCGGGCTTCTACCGCTTCCTGGACGACGCGAGCGTGGTCGAGGCCGACACCCCGTACGGGAGCCCGAGCGGGCCGCTCGCGGTCGGGGAGGTCCGCGGCGTGCCGGTCGCGTTCCTGCCCCGCCACGGGCCGGGGCACCGCTTCCCGCCGCACCGGGTGCCGAGCCGGGCCAATCTCTGGGCGCTCCGGGCGCTGGGCGTACGCCAGGTCCTCGCGCCGTACGCGGTCGGCTCGCTGCGGGCCGACCTCGCACCTGGCCGCTTCGTCGTCCCGGACCAGCTCATCGACCGGACCTGGGGGCGTGAGCACACCTACGCCGACGGCAGCGACGGCGTCGTCCACGTCCCCTTCGCCGACCCGTACTGCCCGGACGGGCGGCGCGCGGTGCTGGCAGCCGGCAGCCTTCGCGGGGACGACGTTGTCGACGGCGGCACCCTCGTCGTGGTCAACGGGCCACGGTTCTCCACGCGCGCCGAGTCCCGTTGGCACGCCGCGAGTGGCGGCGACGTCGTGGGCATGACGGCGATGCCGGAAGCGGCGCTCGCCCGTGAGCTCGCGCTCTGCTACACCGGCATCGCGCTCGTCACGGACTTCGACGCGGGCGTCGGGGAGGACGACTTCGTGACGCAGGAAGAGGTCTTCCGTGTCATGGCGGCCAATGTCGAGCGCGTGCGCGCGCTCCTGGCCGACGTCGTCGTCACCCTGCCGTCGGCGCCGACGTGCTCGTGCGCGGCTGCGGTGGAGGGACAGCGGCTGCCGTACGCGCTGCCCTGACGCGCGCGGCGGCGGCGACGAGGACGACGACCGCCGCCGCCCCGTACGCCCACCGCTGCGTGAGCACCGGGTCCATCCCCAGCGCCGGCGCCAGGTAGACCGGGTACGCGGCGGCGCCCACCGCCACCCACTCCGGGCGCCGGCCCAGGGCCGCGAGGGCGACGAGCAGCAGGAGGTACCACGGGTACGGTGGGCCGGCCAGCACGAACGCGGTCCCCGTGACCAGGAGCGCGCCGTCCCACGGCTGCGCGGGGTCGCCGCGGAGCACGACGTACGCGGTGACGGCGAGCAGCACCAGCGCCCCGGCCACCGGCGCCGCCGCGTCGGGCAGCACGAGGCGCAGCAGCGCCCAGCGCGTCGCCCCGGAGTAGCCCTCCTCCGACAGGTAGCCCGGCAGGAAGCCGAGGACGCCCGTCCCCACCGCGAGCACGTGCGGCACGTAGACGAGCACCAGCGTGCCGAGCATCGCGAGGAGGAGGCGTACGGGCCGGTGCCGGACCGCGGCGGGCACGACGAGCCCCGGAAGCACCTTCACCGCCACCGCGAGGCCGAGGACGACGCCGGCCCAGCCGGAGCGCCGGCGCGCGGCGAGGGCGAGCCCGCCGACGGCGAGGACGACCCCGAGCACGTCGACGTGCGCGTTGTTCGCCGTCTCGTAGACGGTCAACGGGCACCACGCCCAGAGCGCGGCCCACCGCGGGTCCCGGCCGGCGGAGCGCAGCAGCCGCAGGAGCAGCAGCGTCACGAGCAGCCCGCACAGGGCTGCCGCGGCTTGCAGCGGCCCGGCGCGCGTCCCCGGCGGGCTCGCCGCGTGGACGGCGACGAACGCTGCTTGCGCCACGGGCGGGTAGATCGTGTGCTCGGTCGGGTGGTTGATCCGGGTGCACGCCGACTCCCGGCAGTGCTCGGGGAAGAGCCACGGGTCGCGCAGCGAGGCGAGCGCGGGGTCGACCGGGGCGTAGCGGTAGGGGTCGATGCCCGCGGCCTGCACCCGGCCGTCCCAGACGTAGCGCAGGAAGTCGTCCGTGGAACGCGGCGGCTGGGTCAGCGCCACCGCCTGAAGCACGACGGCGCCGCCGAGGACCACCCCCGCGGCGGCGTGGCGTGGCACATGGCGCAGCGCCCCGAGCGCCAGCAGGTACGCGGCGAAGGCGACGGCGAGCGCGGCGATGAGATGCCACCGGGCGTTGTTGGGCACGCCGATGTGCACGACCGCCGTCATGGCGACGACGAGCAGGCTCAGGCAGGCGAGTGCTCTCCGCACCCTCCCAGGGTCCCCACCGTGGCGGCCGTGACCGCCGGAGCGCGCCGCACGTCAGGATTCCGTAAGGCCGCGCAGCCCCGGTACGACGCCAGGGCGTGCCTACCGTCCAAGGATGCGGAACCCGATCGACCTGCCGCTGACTCCGCCACCGGACACGTCGCGCGTAGGGCCCTTCCGTGAAGGCTTCTTCCGCTCTCCGGTCCACCGGCCGCGCACCGCCGCGGTGGTCGGGCGGGCGCTCGGATTGGCGCTGCTCGTCTGCCTCGTCACGGGCGTGTTCAGCCACTTCGTGCAGCACCCGCCGGGAGGGCAGGCCTGGCCGAGCCGGCCCGTCCAGCTCTACCGCGTCACCCAGGGGCTGCACGTCGCGGCCGGCATCGCCGTCATCCCGTTGCTGCTGGCGAAGCTTTGGGTCGTCTATCCGCGGCTCTTCGGCTGGCCGCCGTTCCGCACCGTGCGCGACGTCGCAGAACGGCTGTCGGTGCTCGTGCTCATCGGCGCGGCCTCGTTCGAGGTGGTGAGCGGCCTGCTCAACACCCTGCAGTGGTACCCGTGGGCGTTCTTCTTCCCCGCCGCGCACTACGAGGTCGCGTGGCTGCTCCTCGGCGCGGTCCTGCTGCACCTCGCGGTGAAGTGGCCGGTCATCGCCGCAGCGCTCGGGCGTCACCGTGCGGCGGAGCCGCGCGAGGACGCGCTCTCGCGCCGGCGCTTCCTCTGGGGGGTCACGGGCGCGGTCGGCGCCGTCACCGTCGCCACGGTCGGGCAGACCGTGGCGCCGTTGGAGCGGCTCGCGGTGCTGGCTCCGCGCCGGCCCTCCGTCGGCCCGCAGGGCCTGCCGGTGAACCGCACGTCGAGGCAGGCGCACGTCGAGCGGGCCGCGCTCGACCCCGGCTGGCGGCTCGAGGTGCGCGGGCCGCGCCCGGCCAGCCTGACGCTGGAGGAGCTGCGGGCGCTGCCCCAGCACGCAGCGACGCTCCCCATCGCGTGCGTCGAGGGGTGGAGCGCATCGGGCCGCTGGAGCGGGGTGAGGCTGCGGGACCTGCTCGAGCTGGTGGGCGCGCCTGCGGGCGCCGAGGTCCGCGCGGTGTCTCTGGAGCGCGAGGGGAACTACCGCGAGTCCCTGGTGCAGCGGCATCACGCCGCCGACCCGCTGACGCTGGTCGCCCTCGACCTGGAGGGCGAGCCCCTGCACCTCGAGCACGGCTTCCCCGCCCGGCTCATCGCCCCGAACCGGCCGGGTGTGCTGCAGACGAAGTGGCTCGCGCGGCTGGAGGTGCTGTGACGCGCGGCGGGCCGAGCACGGGCTCCGGGGCCTCGCCTGCCCGCGTGGCCCGTCTCCTGCTCGGCTGCACAGGGGTCTGCGTCATGGTGGCCGCCGCCTGGTCGGTCGGCACCGGTGGCGCCTTGACGGCGCCCGGCAGCCTCGTGAAGTGGCTCGTGGGCCCGGTCCTCGTGCACGACCTGGTGATCGCCCCGACGGCCTGTGCCGTGGCCGCCGCTGCCCACCGCCTGCTGCCCCAGCCCACGCGGGTCGTGGTGCAGGCCGGGCTCGGGGTGGCCGCCGTCCTCGCTCTCGTCGGCCTGCCGCTCCTGCTGGCGCCGGGGAGCTCGAACCCGACGGTGCTGCCGCGGGACTATCCGCGCGGGCTGGCGGCCGCGCTCGCCCTCGTCCTCGGCGTCACCGTCCTCACGGCGTTCGTCGTCGAGGTCAACCGCCGCGCAGCGCGGCGACGGCGAAACGGCTGACGCCGTCGGCGAAGGGGACACGAGCCGACCACCCGAGCTCGGCCACGGCCCGGGCGCTGGACGCGGTGACGTGCCGGACGTCCCCCAGCCGGAAGGCGCCGGTGACGACCGGCGCCGGGCCGCCGATCGCGCGCGCGAGCTCGCCCGCCATGTCCCCGACCGTCCGGGGGCTCCCACTACCGATGTTGAACGCACGCAACCCACTTCCGGAAGCACGCGTCGTCCATGCGAGCGCCGCCTCGTTGGCCCGCGCCACGTCGCCGACCTCCACGAAGTCGCGCCGTTGCCGACCGTCCTCGAAGACGCGAGGTGCCTCGCCCCGCTCTAGCGCCGACCGGAAGATCGCCGCCACCCCTGCGTACGGCGTGTCCCGCGGCATTCTCGGCCCGTAGACGTTGTGGTAGCGCAACGCCGCGACGACGCCGCCGGTCTCACGGGCCCAGACGGCCGCCAGCTGCTCCTGGGCGAGCTTCGTCGCCGCGTAGCCGTTGCGCGGGTCCACGGGGGCCTCCTCGGACACCAGCCCCGGCGTCAGCTCGCGCGCGCACTGCGGGCAGCACGGCTCGAACCGCCCGGCCTCGAGGTCCTCCGGCCGTCGTGGGGGAGCCGGCACGTCACCGTGCTCCGCGCAGCTGTAGCGCCCCTCGCCGTAGACGACCATCGAGCTGGCCAGGACGAGCCGGTGCACCCCGCTGCGCGCCATCTGCGTCAACAGGACCGCAGTGCCGAGGTCGTTGACGCCGACGTAGTCGGGCAGGTCTCCGATCCCGGTCCCGAGCCCGACCATGGCCGCCTGGTGCACGACGGCCTCGACGCCGGACAGCGCCTGCGCCACGGCATCGGCGTCCCGTACGTCGCGGCGGACCAGCTCGACGTCGCGCGGCAGGCGGGGGCTCGCCGCCGGGCCGTGCGCGGCGGGGAGCAGCACGTCGAGCACGCGCACCTCGTGCCCCGCGTCGAGGAGGCACTCGAGGACGTGTGAGCCGATGAACCCGGCACCGCCGGTGAGCAGGACCCGCATGACGCGATCCTGTCGCCCGCGCGGCCGGCCCATGCGTACGGGCGGCGCGACGTCAGGGTTCGGTAATCAGCTCAGCGCATGCTGCGCCAAATTCTCAGCGCATGCTGCGCGGAGGCCGCATGTTGCGCGGCAGCGGGCCCTTCGGGATCGGCAGGTTGAGCGAGCCCAGCGCCGCGAGCCGCTTCTCGATCTCGTCGACCTGGCCGGGGGAGAGGGTGCGCGGCAGCTTGGCCACCTTGCGCTGGAGCTCGTGGAGGCTGAGCTGCCCCTCCTCCTGGCCGGCCTGGAAGTCGTAGACCGGGACGTCGGGGGCGACGCGGCCGAGCTTCTTGCGCTCCTGCGCCAGCAGCGGGCCGAGCCGCGCCGGGGCCCCCTCGCCCACGAGGACGACGCCGGCCCGCCCGGTCGCGCGGTGCACGATGTCCTGCTGGCGCGTCACCGCGACGCCGGGCGTGACCGTCCAGCCGCGCTTGAGCGTCTGCAGCACCGCCGCGGCCGCGCCGGGCTGGCCCTCCGCCGAGGCGTACGCCGCCTTCTGCGCCCGGCGGCCGAACACGATGAGCGCCGCGAGCACGGCGAACGGCAGGCCGACGACGGTGAAGTAGATCGGGTGGTCGACCCAGAGGCCGATCGTGACGAAGACCGCGAGGACGACCACGAAGACGGCTGCGAGGAGCAGCCCGATCAGCGAGTCGTTCTTGGCGGTGAGCTTGTAGGCCTGCGCAAGCTGGCGCACCCACCCGAAGCGCTGCTTGCGGGGCTTGGGCGTGGCGGACTCGGAAGAACTGCGGGCCATGCCGCACAGGGTACGGTCCCCGGCCGCCTGGGTCGGACCAGGTTCGCGCGCAGCGTCAGCGCGGCGGGCGCACGTGCAGGAGGAGGGCCGGCCGCTGCTGCGGCGCCCGGGCGGACAGGGCACGGACCGCGGTCGTGAGCACGACCCGGAACGGGGCGCCGGGCCGGGTGCCGGTGGTGGCTACGACCGGCGGCGTGGAAGTCGTCGTCGTCATGCCGTCCAGGCAAGCAGCCCGATGTTGCGGCCAGGTGACAAGCAGGGCAAGAACGGACGTCACGGTCACCCGGGTAACGAGCGGACCGGTTGGCCGTCCGAACCGGCGGCTCAGTGCTGCGCCGGGACCGCCCGCCGCTCGCGCGCCTGGGCGTAGAGCCGCCCGGCGCGGTAGGAGGAGCGGACCAGCGGCCCGCTCAGCACGCCGGCGAACCCGATCGCCTCGGCCTCGGCCGCCAGCTCGACGAACTCCTCCGGCTTCACCCAGCGCTCGACCGGGTGGTGGCGGGGGCTGGGGCGGAGGTACTGCGTGATCGTGACGAGGTCGCAGCCGGCAGCGTGCAGGTCGCGCAGCGCCTCGACGACCTCCTCGCGGGTCTCGCCCATGCCGAGGATGAGGTTCGACTTCGTCACGAGGCCGGCGGCGCGTGCCTGGGTCAGCACGTCCAGCGACCGCTCGTAGCGGAAGCCGGGGCGGATGCGCTTGAAGACGCGCGGCACCGTCTCAAGGTTGTGCGCGAGCACCTCGGGGCGGGCGGAGAAGACCTCGCCGAGCTGGTCGGGCAGGCCGTTGAAGTCCGGGATGAGGACCTCGACCCCGGTGCCCGGGACGAGCTCGTGGATCTGGCGGACGGTCTCGGCGTAGAGCCACGCCCCGCCGTCGGGCTGGTCGTCGCGGGCCACGCCGGTCACCGTCGCGTAGCGGAGCCCCATCGTGCGCACGGACTCGGCCACGCGGCGCGGCTCGTCCCGGTCCAGCGCCTGGGGCTTGCCGGTGTCGATCTGGCAAAAGTCGCAGCGCCGGGTGCACTGGTCGCCGCCGATGAGGAAGGTCGCCTCGCGGTCTTCCCAGCACTCGTAGATGTTGGGGCAGCCGGCCTCCTCGCAGACCGTGTGCAGCCCCTCGCGCCGGACCAGGCCCTTGAGCTCGGTGAACTCCGGGCCGGTGCGCAGCGTCGTCTTGATCCAGGAGGGCTTCTTCTCGATCGGCGTCTGCGCGTTGCGCACCTCGAGTCGGAGCAGCTTGCGCCCGTCCGGTGCGACCGCCGTCATCCGCCGCCTCCTTGATCCCTGACCCGCACGGGAGAACCCCGCCCGGACAGCGTACGTCGGTCCCGGGCGGTGATCGGCCCGCGCCGCTGCCTACGCTCGACGGCCATGGACCTGCGCATCTTCACCGAGCCCCAGCAGGGCGCGACCTACTCCACGCTCCTGCGGGTCGCGAAGGCGGCCGAGGACCTTGGCTTCGACGCCTTCTTCCGCTCGGACCACTACCTCAAGATGGGCGGCGTCAGCGGCCTGCCCGGGCCCACGGACGCGTGGGTCACGCTCGCCGGGCTCGCCCGCGAGACCTCGCGGATCCGGCTCGGGACGCTGATGACCGCCGCCACGTTCCGCTACCCCGGCCCGCTCGCGATCTCGGTCGCGCAGGTCGACGAGATGAGCGGCGGGCGGGTCGAGCTCGGCCTCGGGTCCGGCTGGTACGAGGAGGAGCACACCGCGTACGGGCTGCCCTTCCCGTCGCTGAAGGAGCGCTTCGACCGCTACGAGGAGCAGCTCGCGGTCATCACCGGGCTGTGGCGCACGCCGGAGGGCGAGACGTTCTCCTTCGACGGCGACCACTACCGCCTCGTCGACTCGCCCGCGCTGCCCAAGCCGGCGCAGCGCCCGGGCCCGCCGGTGCTCATCGGCGGGGCGGGCAAGAAGCGCACGCCGCGGCTGGCGGCGGCGTATGCCGACGAGTTCAACATGCCCTTCGCGAACCTGCCGGAGGTGCGCGAGCAGTTCGACCGGGTGCGGCAGGCGGTCGCTGACGCCGGCCGCGACGCGGGCTCGATGACGTACTCCGTCGCGCAGGTGCTCTGCGTGGGCCGGGACGAGGAGGAGGTACGCCGCCGCGCCGCCGCGATCGGGCGAGAGCCCGCGGAGCTGCGCGAGAACGGCCTGGCCGGGACGCCGGACGAAGTGGTCGCGAAGCTGGAGGGGTTCGCGGCGGCAGGGGCTGCCCGCGCCTACCTGCAGGTCCTGGACCTGGGCGACCTGGACCACCTGGAGCTCGTCGCGTCGAAGGTGATGCCGCGGGTCCGCTGAGAACCTACCTGCGCAGCGGACAGGATCTGACCGCTTGGGCGAGGAGGCTTCCGTCATCCCCGACGAAGGAGGCCCCGATGCCCGGAAACGTCCGCCCGGTCAGCGACGAGCGCGACGGGCTGCTCGCCTTCCTGGCGCAGCAGCGGCTCTACCTGCGCGCAGCCTGCTTCGGGCTGACCGACGAGCAGGCCCGGCTTGCCCCCACGCCGAGCACGTTGAGCGTGGGAGGGCTGGTCAAGCACCTGGCCGACATGGAGAGCGGCTGGATGCGCACGATGCTCGGGCAGCCGCAGCAGGCCGACGACGACATGGAGGCGGCGGCCGCGTCGTACGACGACGGCTTCCGGCTCGGCGCCCACGAGACGCTCGCCCAGGTCCTCGACAGGTACGCCGCGGTGGCCGCCGAGACCGAGCGGCTGGTCCGTGCGGAGGAGAGCCTCGACCGGCCGGTGCCGGTGCCGAAGGGCGTGCCGTGGTTCCCCGACGACGTGGACGCCTGGTCCGTGCGCTGGGTGCTGCTCCACCTGATCCAGGAGACGGCGGCACGCCGGGCACGCCGACATCGTGCGGGAGGCGGTCGACGGCGCGAACGCGATCGAGCTGCTGGCCGGCCTCGAGGGGTGGCCCGCGAGCGACTGGGTCACGCCGTGGGCGGCCGAGCCGGAGGCGGCACGCTCGTGAGTGAGTGCGCTGCTTTCTGGGCTCAGGCCGTGGCGGACGACGTCAGCGCGGCCGCCGGCAGTGCGAAGACCTCGACCAGGTGTCGCTCCACGACCGGGAGCGCCTCCTCGAGGGTCACCCGGCGCCCGAGCTCGCGGGTCAGCGACGTCACCCCGGCGTCCGTGATCCCGCAGGGCACGATCCGGTCGAAGGCCGAGAGGTCGCTGTCGCAGTTGAGCGCGAAGCCGTGCATGGTGACGCCGCGCGCGACCCGGCAGCCGATGGCGGCGACCTTGCGGTCCTGCTCGCCGGGGGCGCCGAGCACCCAGACCCCGCTGCGTCCGTCGACGCGGTCGGTGGCGAGGCCGAAGTCCGCGCACGCCCGGATCACGACCTCTTCGACCCGCCGCACGTGGGCGACGACGTCGATGGGGTCGGGCAGCCGCAGGATCGGATAGCCCACGAGCTGGCCGGGCCCGTGCCAGGTGATGCGCCCGCCACGGTCGACCTCGACGACCTCCGTGCCGTCGGTCGGGCGGTCGTACCACGCCGTGCGCCGGCCCGCGGTGTAGACGGAGTCGTGCTCGACGAGCAGCACCGTGTCCGGCGCCTCGTCCGCGACCCGGGCCGCGTGCAGCTGCCGCTGCATGTCCCAGGCCTCCTCGAATCCCACGTGGCCGGCACGGATGAGTCGGAGGGGGTCAGACACGTCTGCAGAGTACGTCCGGCACCGCCGTGCCGGGCCTCCGGAGCAATAGGGCGTTTTCCCTAGTGCGCCGGATCACCGTTCTTCCCTACGCTCGGGACGTCGCGCGTCGCCCCGTTGAGGAGCTGTCGATGCCTGCCAAGCCGCTCCACCCCGCCGACCCATCCGTTCCTGCTGCCCGCCGCCCACCGGAGAGACGCCCGGGGATCGTGCGCTGGCTCGCGCCCGCGATCGTGCTGCTCGTCGGCCTGGTCGTCATCGGCATCTCCGGAGGCCTCGGCGCCAAGCTGGGGGAGGTGGTGGAGAACGACCAGGCCGCATTCCTCCCCGAGTCCGCGGAGTCCACCAAGTCGCTCCTGCTCGAGGAGCGCTTCGCCGGTGCCCAGGACATCCCCGCGATCATCGTCTGGGAGCGGGAGGGCGGCATCACCGACGCCGACCGCTCCGCGGTCGCGTCCGCGCTCGAGCAGATCGGCCGGGTCGACGGCGTGGCCGGGCCACCGTCGCCCGCCGGGGAGTCCGAGGACGGCGAGGCGCTGCAGTCGCTCGTCCCGCTGCCGGGCGACAACTCGGCGTTCGAGGAGCTCCCCGACGTCGTCGACGAGATCCAGGCCATCGCCGACGGCGTCGAGGGCACCGACGCCTACGTCACCGGCCCGGGTGGCAGCTTCGCCGACTTCGCCGCCGCGTTCGCCGGCATCGACGGCCGGCTGCTGTTCACCGCGCTCGGCGTGGTCTTCGTGATCCTGCTGCTGATCTATCGCAGCCCCGTCTTCATCCCGGTGCTCCTGTCGGTGTTCGGAGCCCTCTTCCTCGCCCAGGCCGTCGTCTACCTCGCCGCGGACGCCGGCTGGATCACGGTGGACGGGCAGAGCCAGGGCATCCTGTCCGTCCTCGTGGTCGGGGCCGGGACCGACTACGCCCTGCTGCTCATCAGCAGGTACAAGGAGGAGCTGCACACCCACGACTCGGCGTGGCTGGCGATCAGGGGCGCTCTGCGCGGGGCCACACCCCCGATCTTCGCCTCCGGCGTGACCGTGATCCTGGGCCTGCTCTGCCTGTTGCTGTCCGACCTCAACAGCAACCAGTCGCTCGGGCCCGTCGCCGCCATCGGCATCGCGTGCTCGATGCTCTCCATGCTCGTCTTCCTGCCCGCGCTGCTCGTGACCCTCGGCCGGCACTGGTTCTGGCCGTTCGTGCCCCGGCACGACGAGGTGCCGACCGCCGGCCGCGGGATCTGGGGCCGGGTCGCCGAGCTGGTCGGCAGCCGGACGCGGCTGGTGGGGGCTGCGACCGCCATCGTGCTCGTCGCGCTCGCCGCCATGATCTTCCGGCTGGACGCGACCGGCCTGACGACCGAAGAGCAGTTCACCAACGAGGTGCCCTCCGTCCTCGGCCAGGAGGTCCTGGGGGAGCACTTCCCCGGTGGGACCGGCACCCCGGCCAGCGTCATCGGCCCGCAGGACGAGGGCGAACGGATCCTGGAGGTCGTCCGGGCGGACCCGGGTGTGGCCTCCGCGGCGCTGCGCCCCGAGGCCCCGCCGGCGCAGGGCGCGACGGCCGAGGGGCCGCCCAAGGTGGTCGACGGGCAGGTCCAGGTGGAGGCGGTGCTCACCGACGCGCCGGACTCCCCGGCGGCCGAGGACACCGTGCTCCGGCTGCGGTCCGCCGTGGACCAGGTCGGCACCGACGTCCTGGTCGGCGGCGTCACCGCCGTCACCTACGACGTGAAGCAGGAGTCCGCCCGTGACACCCGGGTCATCATCCCGGTCGTGCTGCTGGTCATCTTCGTGATCCTCGCGGTGCTGCTCCGGGCCTTCGTCGCTCCGCTGCTGCTGGTCGCGACGGTGGTGCTGTCGTTCGCGGCGACGTTGGGCGTGTGCGCGCTGGTCTTCGAGTTCCTCTTCGACTTCGCCGGCGCCGATCCGTCGTTCCCGCTCTTCGCGTTCGTCTTCCTCGTGGCCCTCGGCATCGACTACAACATCTTCCTCATGACGAGGGTGCGGGAGGAGACCGCACGCCACGGCACCCGCGAAGGGACGCTGCGCGGGCTCGCCGTGACCGGTGGCGTCATCACCTCGGCCGGCGTGGTCCTGGCGGCGACGTTCGCGGCCCTCGGTGTGCTGCCGCTGGTCTTCCTCGCCGAGCTCGGCTTCGCGGTCGCGTTCGGGGTGCTGCTGGACACCCTCGTCGTCCGGTCCCTGCTGGTGCCCGCCCTCGTCCACCAGCTGGGCGACAGGGTGTGGTGGCCGTTCGCTCCTCCGGGGCCGCGCACGCACGAGCGGCAGGGGGAGGCGGCCCGGGAGCCCGTCGAGGCCTGAGCCCGACGACCGCTCAGCCGAGGAGGCGCGGCTCGATCCGCGTCTCCTCGGCCCGTCCCTGCGCGACCTGCTCGATCCGGTACGCCGCCACCCTCGTGCGGTCGGCCACCGCCTCGGCCAGCTCCGTGCCGCGGTAGACCAGGCCGACACCGTCGTCGGTCGCGTACGACAAGGGCATCGACCCCTCACCGACCAGCCGCTGCAGCAGCGGCCGGCGCTGCGCCTCGCTGTCGTAGTGCACGCCGTTGCCGTAGGGGAGGAACGCGAGCCCGTTCGTCACCGGGCGCAGGTCGGGGCCGAAGGAGTCGGTGGTGCCGCCCACGTGCCAGCAGATCGAGCCCGCGCTGACCCCGCCGAGCACGACGCCGGCCTCCCAGGCGGTGCGCAGGGCGTCACCCAGGCCGTGCAGCTCCCACATCGCGAGCAGCCCGGCGACGCTTCCGCCGTCCACCCAGACCACGTCCTGGTCCAGCAGGTGGGCGCGCATGTCGTCGTGGTTCGGCATCGTGAAGAGCGCGAGGTCCGTCACCTGAATCGACGTTCCCTGAAATGCCTCTCGCACCTGCTGCCGGCGGTGCAGCTGGTCCCCGTTGGCCGTGCCGATGTAGCACAGCTTCGGCGCCGCCGGCCGCCCCGCCAGGTCGACCATGAGGTCGAAGACGGGGCCGGGGGCGAGGTAGGACCGGCGCCCCGGGCGGAAGCCCATGGAGGTCGCGACGATCGTGGGCTCAGCGGCGGGCATGCAGCTCCTCGAGTACGGCGTCGGCGGCCCGGCGGCCGGAGACGAGAGCGCCCTGGATGGACGCGGTGTCGCGGTGGTCGCCGGCGACGAAGACGCCGTCCCCGAGGGCGACCGGCTGGCGGACGTCGAGCGGGGGCAGCATCGCCGGCAGCGCGTGCGGGACCGCGTAGGCACGCACGAGCTCCCAGCCGGTCGTGCCGCAGCCGTAGACGCGGGCGAGGGTGTCACGGACCGCTCGCTCGGTGGACGCGTCTGCCCGGTCGCCGATCACGCTGGCGTGGACCAGGCAGCGTCCCGGGGCGTACTCGGGCACGACGTTGGTCAGCACGGCGGTGTTGACGACCGGCGAGGCGTGCTCGCGCCGCTCGCCGTCGACGTGGATCGCCGGGACGTCCGAGGGCGGCTCCGGCGCCAGGAAGTAGAACGTCGTCAGCGCCCGCTGCCGCGCAGGCGCGAGGCCGGGCAGCAGCCGGCGGGCCGCGGCCGCGTCGGTGGCGACCACGACGGCACGGGTGGTCCTGCGCAGGGTGCCGACGTCGTCGACGCGCTGCCCCAGCTCCACCGTGCCGGGCGGCAGGCCCGCGGCGAGCTGCTCGGGGATCGAGCCCATCCCGCCGGCCGGCAGGCTCGGCGTGCCGCGGACGAACGAGCGGACGACGAGGTCGACGAAGCGACGGGAGGTCGCGAGCTCCTCCTCGCCCAGCACGCCGGCGAGGAACGGGCGGAGCACTCTCTCCAGGACCGGCCCGCTCACCCCGCGCTCGGCGAGCGCCTGCCGCGCGGTCGCGTCCGGCTCCGACAGCAGCTGCGCGACCGGCGTCCGCGTGGTGGTGAGCGCGTACTGCGCCAGCCGGCCCTTCGCCAGCGGGCCGCCCACGGGAGCGAGAGTGCTCGACAGCGCCCAGCCGGGCACGCGCCGCGGGTCGCCGACGCGGACGCGTCGGCCGCCGACGGCGACGACTACGCCGGCGTCGAAGGGGCGCAGGTCGAGGGCGTCCTGGTCGAGCGCCCGAGCCGCCTCGGGATAGGAGGGGTTGTGCACCTGGAAGCCCCGGTCGAGCAGCACCCCGTCGACGACGTCCGTGCGGACCCGGCCGCCGACGCCGTCGGAGGCTTCGAGGACGCGCACGTCGAGGCCGGCGGCGTGCAGCCGGCGAGCGGCGTGCAGCCCGGCGAGCCCGGCTCCTACGACGACGACATCGGGCATGGGGTCGGACGCTACCGCCTGTGGACGACGCCGGCACGCCGGCGCCCGCCTCGGCCATCCTCCTGCCATGGCGACAGGACGGCGGAGTTCGCGGGAGCAGTCGGCGGCGCGGCGGGCGTGGGACGTGGCCGGCTACGAGCCGGTGCGGCGGCTGGGCCCGGGCGGCGGAGGCGGGGTGTGGCTGGCGCGGGACGAAGCGACCGGCGGTGCCGTGACCGTGCGCCGGCTGGTGCTGGCCGACGACCGCGTGGAGGAGGCCCGGCGCGCGGCCGCCGTCCTCGCCGACGCCGTGCACCCGCACCTGGCGCCCGTCCTCGCCGCACTGCCGGTCCGCGACGGTCTCGCCCTGGTCGCCGTCGAGGAGCCGGGGCTGTCCGCGGCCGCCCTGCTCTCGGGGCGGGGGAGGCTCGACGCGGGCGAGGCGGTCACCCTCCTCGTGCCGATCGCGCAGGCGCTCGCCGCGGTGCATGCGCTGGGACTCCCGCACGGCCGGGTCTCCGTGGACTCGGTGCGGGTGGGCGATGACGGCCGGCCCGTCCTGGCCGCACTCGGCGAGGGGCTGGGCATGCCGGGCGGGTCGGCGTCCGGTGACGTCTGGTCGCTCGCGGCGGTCGGCTGGCAGGTGCTCGCCGGCCAGCCCTACGAGGCGTCCGGCGGCACCGCCCTGCCGGAGCTGGCCCCCGCGGTGCCCCGGCCGCTGGCCGGGCTGCTGACCTCGGTGCTCGACGCGCCGGTGGACCGGCGTCCGTCCGCCGCCCAGCTGGCCGCGGCCGTGTTCGACACCTGCACCGCCGTTCCCCTGCGGCTGCCGGCGCCGCCAGGCCCGAGCGCGGCCCAGCCAGCCGGTGCGCCGTCCTCGGCCGTCGGCTCGCTGCGTTTCGCCGGTGACCCGTCCGCGACCCCCGGCGACCGGCCGGGCCCGCCCCGCTCGCCGGGAGGGCGCACGCGGCCGTCGCGGGGGGAGGCGTCCGCCGGGGGCGGGCGCGCTCGGCCGTCGCGGGGAGAGACGTCGCGCGGGGGTGGGCACCCCCGGGCCCGCGGCACGTTCGGCCGACGGTCCGCCAGTGGCCGCGGCGGCGCGATTGGGCGGCGAGCCACGGCGCGCCCCGGCTCGCGGCGGATGGCGGTCGCGGCCGTCGGCGGAGGGGTCGCCGCTGTCGCCCTGACCGTCCGCGTGCTCCTGGGGCTTCTGCCTGATGCGGGGGAGCCGCCCTCGGTCGGGCAGGGTGCGCTGTCGGGCGGGTCGGCCGCGAGCGCGGCCGTTCCGAGCGGCTCGGCCTCGGGGACAGGCACCGCCGAAGCGGGCGGTCCCGGGGGCGCCGGCGCGGCGTCGGCCGGGGCGTCCGCGGGCGGCGTCTCCTCGCGCGGCGGGTCCTCGCGGGAGCCGTCCTCGGGCGGGGTGGCAGCCCCTGGCGTCGGCACGGACGGGACGCAGACGCAGCCGTCGCCGGGGGCCGCGGGTGCCGGCGACGGCGTGGGCAGCGCGGGGCAAGGGACGACCGGCCGACCCGCCGCAGGGAGCGCGCCGGCAACGTCCGGGGACGGGCGAGCAGCCGCCGGCCGGGCCGCCGCGGGATCGGGCGACGCCGCCGGTCCGGGCGGCTCGGCAGGGACGGGCACGTCGGCAGGGACGGGCGCGTCGGCAGGAACGGGCACATCGGGAGGGACGGGCACGTCAGGGACAGCCGCGGCGCCAGGGACCGGCGCATCGGGAGAGACGGGCGCGTCGGGAGACATGGACGCCTCCGCCCCGGCGACCTCGCCTGCCACGTCGGGCGCCACGTCGAGCCCGCCCTCCTCGGCCGGCGCTGCAGCGACCGGCGCCGGGGAGAGGGCCGCGGGAGCGCCCGGCACGGCCCGCGACGCCGAGTGGGCGGGCGTCCTCGCCCGGCTGGACGGGCTGCGCTCGCGGGCCTTCGCGTCGGCCGACCAGGCCCTGCTCTCGTCCGCGTACGCCGACGGTGCCCCGGCCCTCGTCCGTGACCGGGAGCTGCTGGACCGGCACATCGCGGCCGGATACCGGGCACGTGGCCTGCGGCTGCAGGTCGTCTCCGTCGCCCGCACCGGCGGGGCGGCGTCCCGCGTGGCGCTGCGGGTCACCGACCGGATGCCGGGCTACTCCGTCGTGAGCTCCGACGGGGTTGCCCAGCCCGTCGCCGGGCGCGGCGAGCGCACCTGGACGGTCGTCCTGGCACGGGTCAGCGGGGACTGGCGCTACTGGGACGTACGCGCCGCGGGCCCGGGAGGAGGGCGGTGAGCCGGGCTTCCCGAGATGCCGGCCGGGCGATATTTCCGAGCGACCGGCGCCCGCCCGCTCCTACGCTCCCGACGTGACCACCGACGAGGCCCGCGAGTTCGCCCGCTCCTACGTCCGCTTCCTCGAGTCGATGCACGAGCTCGCGGGGCGCGGCGAGGGCAACGAGGTCGTGCGCCGGGTCCAGGAGCACGTGGGCGAGGAGGGGCGCCGCCACTCGGTCGTGGGCCGCGGCTTCGCGCCCTTCGAGCAGGTCAACGTGCAGGTCGCCCTCGACCGGTGGAGCGAGCAGCCGGAGCGCACGGTCGTCGTCGAGGGCGTGACGCTGCCGCCGCACTACGGGCCCGTCACGCTGCAGCAGCTGCTGCACGGCGAGGCGCTGCCTCCGACGCGGCTCACGGCACCCGAGCTGGTCGACCTTCCGTCCGGGCCGGGGCGCACCACCGCCTGCGTGCGCAACGGGCTCTTCCTCGTCGACGACGAGGCCCGCGGCCGCTTCGTGCTGTTCGCCCGCGCGCCGCAGCCGCACCAGGGTGAGCCGGTGCTCCAGCTCGAGCTGGCCGGGCTGCCGACGGACGAGGCGCAGAAGGTGCTGCGCGAGCTCGACGAGCTGCGGACGCGGCACAACGTCTACCGCGGCCAGACGGTCGAGCTCGCCCCCGAGATGCACGGCGGGCTGAGCGTGGTGTTCCCCGAGCTGCCGGCCACCGAGCGGGCCGACGTCGTGCTGCCCGACGCGGTGCTCGCCCGGATCGAGCGCCACGCCATCGGCATCGCGGACCGGCGCGAGGCCCTGCGCGCCGCGGGCCGCCACCTCAAGCGCGGGCTGCTGCTCTACGGCCCGCCCGGCACCGGCAAGACCCACACGACCCGCTACCTCGTGCAGCACCTGGCCGGCGCGACGGTTCTCATGCTGTCCGGCCGCTCGCTGCAACTCGTCGGTGCCGTGACGCAGCTGGCGCGCGAGCTGCAGCCGGCGGCAATCGTGCTCGAGGACGTCGACCTGGTGGCCGAGGACCGCGGCTTCGGCCCGGGCTCCAGCCCGGTCCTCTTCGAGCTGCTCGACGCGATGGACGGGGCCGCGGCCGACGCGGACCTGCTCTTCCTGCTGACGACGAACCGCGCCGACCTGCTGGAGGAGGCGCTCGCGGCCCGGCCCGGCCGGGTCGACGTCGCGGTCGAGATCGGGCTCCCGGACTCCGATGCCCGCCGGCGGCTGCTCGACGTCTATGCCCGCGGGCTCCGGCTCGAGGTGTCCGACGCGACGCAGGACGACGCGATCGAGCGGATGGCTGGGGTCACGGCCTCGTTCGTCAAGGAGCTGCTCCGCCGCGCCGTGCTGGAGGCGCTCGAGGGCGAGGCCGCTCCGGACGGCGTCGTCGTCAAGGACGAGCACCTGATCCGCGCCCTCGACGACCTGCTCGACAGCGCGCAGGGCCTGACGCGCGCGCTCCTCGGCGTGCGCGACGGAGCCGCCGCGCCCGGGGGCGGGCCCGAGCCTCACCCGCACACCCGCCAGGCCTACGCCTCCTCCCTGAGCTTCGTCGCCGAAGCCGGGCCGGGCCTTCAGCCGTGGAGGTAGGCCGCGATCGCCTCGAGCGTCGGGTGCTCATAGCTGAATCCAAGTTCCTGCAAGCGACGTCCCTCGACGCGGGTGCTGCCGAGCACTTCGCTCGACATCTCGCCGAGGCCGAGCCGCAGCGCTGCGGCAGGGACGCGCATCACGGTCGGCCGGTGGAACTCCCGGCCTAGCGCGTGCAAGATCCCGTCCAATTGCGCGGGCACGGCGGTGAGGTTGACGGGCCCGACGGCCCGCTCGTCCTCGAGCAGCAGCCGGAGGGCGCGGACCTCGTCGGGCAGCGAGATGAGGCTCCACCACTGGCGACCGGAGCCGAGCCGCCCGCCGAGCCCGAGGCGTACGACCGGGAGCAGCCGTCCGAACGCGCCGCCCTTGCGCGACGCCACGATCCCGGTCCGGGCGTGCACGACGCGGATACCGGCGTCCCGCGCCGGGTCCGCCGCGGCCTCCCACTGCGCGACGACGTCGGCGAGGAACCCCTGCCCGCGCGGGGACGTCTCGTCCACCGGCCGGTCGCCGGTGTCTCCGTAGTAGCCCACGGCCGACCCCGCGACGAGCACGTCCGGCCGCGGGTCGAGGGCCGCCATGGCGCTCGCGATCGCCACGGTGCCCTTGACCCGGCTGTCGAGGATCTCCCGCTTGTACGCCGCCGTCCACCGCCGGTCCCCGACCCCCGCTCCGGCGAGGTGGACGACCGCGCGGACGCCCTGCAGGGCCTCGACGTCGACCGTCTCGCGCTTGGGGTCCCAGCGCACCTCGTCCGGCGAGCGCGGCGCCGACCGGACGAGCCGGAGCACGCGCTGCCCGTCGGCCTCGAGGCTTGCGACCAGCGCCCGTCCGATGAGGCCGGAGGCGCCGGTGACGGCGACGGGGCCGCGGTTCGTGTCCACCCGGCGATGCTCCCCGAGCCCGGGGAGCGCCGCCACTCAGGCGGTCGCGCGGAACTGCCGGCGGTACGCGAGGGGCGTCGTCCCCCGCAGCCGCAGGAAGTGGTGGCGGAGCGGGGCGGCGGTGCCGAACCCGCACCGCACCGCGATGGCCTCGACCGGGTCCTCGCCCTCCTCGAGGAGCTGCTGGGCGAGCGCGACCCGCTGAGCCGTGACCCACTGCAGGGGCGTCGTCCCGACCTCGGCACGGAAGCGACGGGCGAACGTGCGTTCGGACATGTGTGCGCGCGAGGCGAGCTCCTGCACCGAGAGGTCGGCGTCGAGGTTCGCGGACGCCCATGCCAGGAGGTCACCGAGGGTGTCCGCCGGCGTCGCGGCGATCGGGGTCTCGATGTACTGCGACTGGCCGCCGTCCCGGTGCGGTGGCACGACCATGCGCCGCGCGATGGTCGCCGCGACGCGGGCGCCGAACTCCGTGCGCACCAGGTGGAGGCAGGCGTCGATGCCGGCCGCCGTGCCGGCGCTGGTGACGACGCCGCGGTCCTCCACGTAGAGCACGTCGGCGTCCACCCGTGCCGCCGGCTGCTGCGCACGCAGCTCGTCCGCGTAGCGCCAGTGCGTGGCGCAGCGCCGGCCGTCGAGCAGCCCCGCCTGGCCGAGCACGAAGGCCCCGGAGCACACCGACAGCACCCGGGCGCCGCGCGCGACCGTCTCCCGCAGCAGCTCGAGAACCGGCTCGGGCGCCGGCGCGTGACGGGGGGAGGCCGGCACGGCGACGAGGTCCGCCTTCCGGGCGCGCTCCAGGCCGTGGCGGACGTCGAGGGAGAACCCCATCGGGGTGGCGACGAGCCCGGGCTCGAGGGCGACGACGTCGAAGTCGAAGCCGGGCACGCCCTGGTCCGTGCGGTCGAGGCCGAAGACCTCGCAGAGCACCCCGAGCTCGAACGGAGCCACTCCCGGGAGGGCGATCGCGACGACGTTGCGCAGCATGCGACGAGAGTGCCACAAACGTTGGCAGGAAATCGCGGGAGAGTGGCATCTCTGCCACTGGTGGCGGGAAGTCGGCGGGAGCAGAGTTCCTGCCATGAACACGATACCGGAGCTGGTCTCCGCCCTCGCCCTGCTCGCCTCCTCCGTCGCGCTCGTTCCGTGGGTGCGCTCGGACGGCTTCGCCGGAAGCCGTCGCGCCCGGCCCAGCGCCCGCACCCGGCACGGGAGCCTGCGATGAGCCGCGCGTTCGTCGCCCGCGCCGGCTGGCTCCTCCCGGTCGCCGCGGCGCTCCTGCTCTGGACGACCGCGCGCCACCAACCGGACCCGGCCGCCGATCTCGCCGGCTGGTCCGGCTTCGTGACCACGCGACGCTTCCAGGTCGAGCACCTGGCCGGCAGCGTCGTCGGGCAGGCGCTCTGGACGCTCGGCGCCGCCGCCCTCGTCGCTGCTGTGCTGCCCGCGACCCGGCGTCCCGGGTACGCCGTGGCCGGCCTGGCCGCGACCGTCCTCGGCGGCGCGGGCCTGCTCGCCGGGTTCGGCGTCGCCGCCTTCGCCCAGCCGGCGATCGGCCGCCTGCACGCCACGGCGCCGGCCGTCGCGGAAGCGGTCTACGACGACGTGTACGCCGCCCCGGCCCTGGTCACCCTCCTCGGCGGCGCGCTGCTGTGGGCCGTCGGCGGCGTCCTGCTGGCGCTCGCCGCCGCCGGCACGGCCACGGTCCCGCGCTGGGCCGCGCTGCTGCTCGGGGCCTCGGGACCGCTGATCGGAGTCTTCGGCGTCGCCTACGGTCCGTTGCAGACGGTGGGGGCGCTGGCCGGCGTGCTCGGTGGCGCGGCGGTGATGCGCGCCCTCGGCGACGACGCCGCACCGTCGTCGGGGGAGCAGTTGGTCCGGGAGTTCTTCCGCGTCGTGCGGTCCGGCCGCGAGCCCGACCGGGCGGGGGAGTTCTTCGCCCCGGTCGTGCTCGCGCACCAGGTGCGGTCGGGGGCCGCGGAGACGGTGCGGCGGACGCCGGAGGGCTACGCGGGCCACGTGCGGGAGATGCTCGGCCAGTTCGGCCGGTTCAACCTGACGATCGACGAGCTCGTGGCGGCCGGGGACCGGGTCTACGTCCGCTGGACCCAGGCCGGGCGGCACGTCGGCGCCATCGACGGCGTGGCGGCGACGGGGCGCCCGCTGACGGTCGTCGCGAGCGCGGTCTACCGGGTGAGCGGCGGCCGCATCACCGAGTACTGGATCCAGCAGGAGGACTCCGGGCTCACGGCCCAGCTGCTCACGCCGGCGTGACGGGCCCGGCCGTCAGCTCGCGGTAGTAGTAGAGGAGCTGCTCGTCCCGGCCCGGCTCCGAGTTGCTGTAGCCGTGCCGCTCGTAGAACCGGCGCGCGTCGACGTCGTCCCCGTCGACGTTGATCTCCACCAGCTCCCCGCCGCGGGCGATGACCACCGCCTCGGCCGCCCGCAGCAGCCCGCTGCCGATGCCATGGCCACGCAGCCCGGGGACGACGTACAGCTCGTCGAGCACGGCGACGGGGCCGTCGTACCAGACGTTGAGACGGACGCTCAGCAGGGCGACACCGACGGCGGGCTCGCCGGCCAGCACCGCGATCGCGGCGTCGCCGGCGAGCAGGCGGCGCAGCCGGGTCGCGAGGACGCCGACGCCGGGGGTCGGGTCGCCGTACTCCCGGTTGAACGCGTCGAGCAGCGCGGCGACGGCCCCGGCGTCCTCGACCGAGCAGACCCGCGGGGCGGCGGAGGTCGTCGGCTCCATCCCAGCAGCATGCCGCTCCGGCTCCCGGGTCGCGAGGGCCTTTCCCCTCAGGACGTCTCGGCCGCGAACCGCTCGAGCGCCTCGGTCTGGGCCGCGACGATGAGCAGGTCGCCCTGCTCGACGTACGTGTCGGCCTGGGCGTAGGTGAAGGTCTGGCCGTAGCGCTTCACGCCGACGACGGTCACCCCGTACTTCGAGCGCAGCCGGGCCTCGCCGAGGGTCCTGCCCCAGGCCTCCTGGGGCGCCCGCATCTTGGTGATGGCGAACCCGTTGTCCAACTCGATGAAGTCGAGGATCTTCTCGGTCAGCAGATGGGCGACCCGCTTGCCGGCGTCCTGCTCCGGGAAGACGACGTGGTGCGCGCCGACGCGCGTGAGGATGCGACCATGGGCGTGCGTGACCGCCTTGGCCCAGATGTGCGGGACGCCGATGTCCACGAGGACGGACGTCGCGAGGATGCTCGC
This sequence comes from Motilibacter deserti, assembly GCF_011250635.1. Taxonomy (GTDB): domain Bacteria; phylum Actinomycetota; class Actinomycetes; order Motilibacterales; family Motilibacteraceae; genus Motilibacter_A; species Motilibacter_A deserti. The sequence goes on along the minus strand of NZ_JAANNP010000001.1, from coordinate 345,159 downwards.
CTCGATGTCGGTGCCGATCGCCACGACAGCGACCTCGAAGTCCGCCGCGCCCAGCTGTCGCAGCGCCTCCTCGCTCGTCCAGTCCGCCTCGACCACGTGCGTCAGCCGGTTGGCCATCTCCTGGACCACCTCGTGGCGGGGGTCGACCGCGAGGACCTGGGTGCCGGAGCGTGCGAGCGACTCGGCGAGCGCGCTGCCGAAGCGGCCGAGCCCGACGACGAGCACGCCGCCCTCGAGGATGTTGCGACCCATTGCCGGTACCGCCCTTCACCGAAGGCTTCTTCGCCTACCTCAGCCGATCAGCATGCGCTCCTCGGGATAGGCGTAGAGCTGCTTGCGCTCGCGCAGGGCGAGGGCCGAGGCGGCGGTCACGATACCGACCCGTCCGACGAACATCAGGACGACGAGCACGTAGTGCGCGGGCTGCGGGAGGTCGGCGGTGATGCCCGTGGAGAGCCCGGCGGTGCCGAACGCGGAAGCCGACTCGAAGAGCACCCGGTCCAGCGGCTGCTCGGTGAGGGCGAGCAGGAGCAGCGTCCCCAGGAACACCCAGGCCACGCCGAGCAGGGCGACCGACACGGCCAGGCGCAGCGTCGCGGCCGGGATCCGGCGGCGGAACGCCTGGACGTACGCGTCGCCGCGCGCCTCCGCGACGATGGCGAAGAGCAGCACGAAGAACGTGGTCACCTTGATGCCGCCGGCGGTCGACGCGCTGCCGCCGCCGATGAACATCAGCGCGTCCGTGCCGAGCCAGGTCACGTCGCGCATCTCGCCGTAGTCCAGGGTGTTGAAGCCGGCCGACCGCGGCTGCACGGTGTGGAAGACCCCGGCCAGCACCTTCTGCGGCCAGGACAACGGCCCGAAGGTCCCCGGGTTGGACCACTCGAACGCGGTGATCATCAGGAACCCGCCGACGAGCAGGACCGCCGACCCCGCCAGCGTGATCTTCGTGTGCAGGCTCCAGCTCTGCGGCGTGCGACGCTCGCGCAGCAGCTCGACCAGGACGGGGAAGCCGAGCCCGCCGAGCACGACGGCGAGCGCGATGGGCAGGCACACCCACGGGTCGCCGACGTACTCGGTGAGCCCGGTCGCGGGAAGCGTGAACCCGGCCTGGTTGAAGGCGGAGACCGAGTGGAAGACGCCCTGCCACAGCGCCGTGCCGAAGCCCATGTCGTACGCGAGGGCGAAGCGTGCCGTGAGCAGGGCTGCGACGACGCCCTCGATCAGCAGCGAGGTCCGCAGCACCGCGAGCACGACACCGCGTACGTCGCCGAGCCCGAACGCCGCGGTCTCGGTCTGTGTGAGCAGCCGGCTGCGCAGCCCGAGGCGCCGCGACACGAGCAGGGCGAGCACCGAGGCCAGCGTCATGATCCCGATGCCGCCGACCTGGATGCCCGCGAGGATCACCGCCTGCCCGAAGGGGGTCCAGTGGGTGCCCGTGTCCACGACCGCGAGCCCGGTGACGCAGACCGCCGAGGTGGCCGTGAACAGCGCCTGCAGCCAGCTCGTGCCCTCGTCGTCCGTGGCGGAGACCGGGAGGCGCAGCAGCAGCGTGCCGAGGCCGATCCCCAGTGCGAAGGCGATGCTGATGACCTGGGCCGGGTGGCGGGGCCTGAGGTCGACCTCGAGCCCGCCGGGCAGGAGCCTGCGGCGGGCTCGGGCCAGGGGCCCATCGGGGCTCATCGCCACGGCGCCGTCTCCCCGACCGACAGGTCCGGATGCCGGTCGACGAGGGCTCCCTGCAGCGCCACGGCCGGAATCGTAGGGGACCGCGGGCCGAGCTCCCTGGAGTCCGCGCCGAATGCCTCTTCCTTCGAGTGTCAGTTCGCGCTAACGTTAGCGAACACCGACAGATACTCCACGAGAGGCAGGCAGCCATGGGAGCTCCGGTCGCGTTCTTCGAGGTCAGCAGCCCGGACCACGAGCGGGCGCAGCAGTTCTACGCCGAGCTGTTCGGCTGGAAGGTCGCCGCCGACCCCGCCATGGGCGGCTACGGGCTGGTGGACACGGCCGCGGGTGAGGGCGCGATCGGCGGGGGGATCGGCCCGGTGGAGGAGTCCGACTCGCCGGGGGTGCGGATCTACGTCCGGGTGGACGACCTGGAGCAGAGCCTGCGACGGGCCGAGGAGCTGGGCGGCACGGCGCTCGTCCCGCCCACCGACCTGCCCGCGGGCTGGGGCCGCTTCGCGCTGTTCGCCGACCCGGACGGCAACACGGTGGGCCTGTGGGGATGAACGGCGTGCCGGCGGACCAGGACGAGCGGGCGCGGGACGAGCAGGCGCTGGACGAGACCATGCGGGCACTGGCGGAGCCGCGGCGGCGCGCGATCCTGCGCCTGGTGGCCCACGAGGAGCTGGCGGCGGGCGAGATCGCCGCTGCCTTCGAGGTGAGCCGCACCGCTGTCAGCCAACATCTGACGGTGCTGAAGGGGGCCGGCCTGCTCGTGGAGCGGCGCGAGGGCACGCGCCGGCTCTACCGGGCGCGGCCCGAAGGGCTCGCAGGGCTCCGGGACTTTCTCGACGAGGCCTGGACAGCGTCACTCGACGTGGCCCGCCGTTTGGTCGAGGCCGACCGGGCCCAGCTGGTCGGCGGCGGGCAGGAGGTGCGTGATGCCGGATGACACCACGGTCCTCCCGCTACGGCGGCCGCCAGTGCGGCAGTCGGTCGTGGTCCGCAGCGGGCGGGAGCACACCTTCGACGTCTTCGTGCGGACGATCGGCGCATGGTGGCCGCTGCAGCCCTTCTCCTTCGGCCAGGAGCAGGCCCGCGACGTGACCTTCGAGCAGCGGGTCGGCGGGCGGGTCTACGAGACCTGGCAGGACGCGACCACGCGCGACTGGGGGACCGTGCTGGCCTGGGAGCCGCCGGAGCGCTTCGCGATGAGCTGGCTGGTCACCGGCGCCGCCACCGAGGTGGAGCTGACCTTCAGCTCGCTCGCCGAGTCCCTGACGCGCGTCGCCGTCGAGCACCGCGGCTGGGAAGCGCTGAGCGAGGCACAGCTCACCGCGGCGTGCGCACTGCCCGGCGGCTACGCCGGCGGCGCTTTCGCCCAGGGCTGGGCGACGATCCTCGGCCGGCTCGTGTCGGCCGTCGAGGACTAATCCGACGACCGGAAGGACACCCCATGAGCAAGCAGTTGTTCGTCTACCGCCTGCTGCCCCCGCGGCCGGGCTTCGCCTTCGACATGAGCCCGGCGGAGGCCGAGGCCATGGAGCGGCACAGCACGTACTGGCAGGAGCTGCTCGCGCGCGGGACGGCGGTGTTCTTCGGCCCGGTGGACGACCCCGCCGGAGTGTGGGGGCTGGGGGTCGTCGAGGCCGACTCCTTGGAGGACGTGCACGCCGTACGCGAGCGCGACCCCGCTGTCACGTCGGGGACCGCGCGGGCCGAGGTGCACGCGGTGCTCGGCGGGTTCGTACGCCCGCTGTCGGCCTGAGCGCCGGGGCTTCGGCGAAGGCCGGTTCGGCGAAGAGCTGATCGTCCGTCTTCCCTGCGCCGGTGGCCGCGTGGCCGCCCCGGGCTCGGAGCTGCAGCGCCCGGGGCGAGGCTCCGCGCAATGGCAGCGGCAGCGCGGGGCAGACTCGTGGCATGAGCATCTCCGACGGGCCCGTGTTCGCCGACCTCGAGCTGCGCGAAGAGCTGCTGCGGCCGCTGGCTGCGCTCGGGTACGAGGAGCCCACGCCGATCCAGCGCGAGGCCGTGCCGCCGCTGCTCGCCGGCCACGACGTGCTCGGCGTGGCGGCCACCGGCACGGGCAAGACCGCCGCGTTCGCGCTGCCGCTGCTGCAAGCGCTCGCGCCGTTGGACGAGCGGCCGGGCACGCCCACGGCGCTCGTGCTCACACCGACCCGCGAGCTCGCGGTGCAGGTGTCGGAGGCGATGTACAAGTACGGCCGGGAGCTTGGCGCGCGCGTGCTCCCCGTCTACGGCGGGACGCCGATCGGCCAGCAGCTGCGGTCGCTCTCGCGCGGGGTCGACGTCGTCGTCGCCACGCCCGGCCGGGCGCTCGACCTGCTGGGGCGCGGCGCGCTGCGGTTCGACGCGCTGCGGACGGTCGTGCTCGACGAGGCCGACGAGATGCTCGACATGGGCTTCGTCGAGGACATCGACGCGCTGCTCGATGCCGCCCCCGACGGACGGCAGACGGTGCTCTTCTCGGCCACGATGCCGGCGCGCACGGCGTCGCTCGCGCGCCGCCACCTGAAGGACCCCGTGCACGTGCAGATCGAGAAGGCGCCCGTCGCCGCGGGGGAGGTGCCGCGCGTCCGGCAGAGCGCGTACCTCGTCTCCCGGGCGCACAAGACCGCCGCGCTCGGCCGCGTGCTCGACCTGGAGGCTCCGACGGCGGCGATCGTCTTCTGCCGCACGCGGGACGAGGTCGACGACGTCACCGAGAGCCTGAACGGGCGCGGCTACCGGGCGGAGGCCCTGCACGGCGGGATGAGCCAGGACCAGCGCGACCGCGTGATGGGCCGACTGCGCGCCCAGACCGCCGACCTGCTCGTCGCGACCGACGTCGCCGCGCGCGGGCTCGACGTCGAGCACCTCACCCACGTCGTGAACTACGACGTGCCGAGCGCGCCGGAGTCGTACGTCCACCGGATCGGGCGGGTCGGCCGCGCTGGGCGTGAGGGCGTCGCCATCACCCTGGTCAGCTCGCGCGAGCACCGGATGCTCAAGACGATCGAGCGGGTCACCGGGCAGCGCATCTCGGTCGAGACGCTGCCGACGATCGCGGACCTGCAGGCCCGCCGGCTCGAGCTGACCCGGGCCGCGCTGCGCGAGAGCCTGCTCACCGACGAGCTCGAGCGCTACCGCAGCGTCGTCGAGACGCTCAGCGACGAGTTCGACATCGTGCAGGTCGCGCTGGCGGCCGTGAAGCTGGCGCACGAGTCGACGGTCGGGCGCGACGGCGACGAGGACGAGATCCCCGAGGAGCGGCTGCCCAGCAAGCGCGACGTCAGTGACCGCGGCACCCGTCCCGAGCGCGGGCGTGGGCCCGACCGGAGCCCGCGGTCGGGCACGCGGCCCATGACGCGGCTCTACGTCGGCGTCGGGCGCAGCGCCGGCATCCGCCCGCAGGACCTCGTCGGCGCCATCGCGGGGGAGACCTCGCTCACCGGGCGCGACGTCGGGGCGATCGAGATCACCGACAAGTTCTCCCTCGTGGAAGTGCCGTCCGAGATGGCCGAGACGGTGATCACGAGCCTGCGCTCGACCACGCTGCGCGGGCGCAAGCCGACGGTGCGCCGGGAGCGGTTCGAGGGGCGCGGCAACGGCCGTGCCCGCGCATAGGGCGCCGGTCGTGCCACCGGCGGAATGCCGCGAAGCGGACACCGTGTTGGACTCGACGTGAGCGTCGCATCCGCACCGGCCATCGCCCTCGGCTCCCGCTTCGCCAGAGACCTCCCCGAGCTCGCGGTGAGCTGGCGGGCCGAGGAGGCGCCCGACCCGCGCCTGCTCGTGCTCAACGAGCCGCTGGCCGTCGAGCTCGGCCTGGACCCGGGCTCCCTGCGCGGGCCGGACGGCCTCGGCCTGCTGACCGGCACGCGAGTCCCGCCCGGCGCGGCCCCCGTCGCGCAGGGCTACGCCGGCCACCAGTTCGGCTCCTACAGCCCGCGCCTCGGCGACGGGCGGGCGCTGCTCCTGGGCGAGCTCGTCGACGCCGACGGCCGCGTCCGCGACCTGCACCTCAAGGGCTCAGGGCGTACGCCGTGGGCGCGCGGCGGCGACGGCTTGGCCGCCGTGGGCCCGATGCTGCGCGAGTACGTCGTCAGCGAGGCCATGCACGCCCTCGGCATCCCGACCACCCGCTCGCTCGCCGTGGTGGCGACGGGCCGGGGCGTACGCCGCGAGACCGTGCTGCCCGGTGCCGTGCTCGCCCGCGTCGCGAGCAGCCACCTGCGCGTCGGGAGCTTCGAGTACGCCCGCGCCACCGCTGACATCGACCTGCTTCGCCGTCTCGCCGACCACGCGATCGCTCGCCACTACCCGGAGGCCGCGTCGGCGGAGCACCCCTACCGCGCGCTCTTCGAGGCGGTCGTCGCCGCGCAGGCGTCGCTCGTCGCGTCGTGGATGCTCGTCGGCTTCGTCCACGGCGTCATGAACACCGACAACATGACGATCTCCGGCGAGACGATCGACTACGGGCCCTGCGCGTTCCTGGAGGGCTTCGACTCGCGCGCGGTCTACAGCTCGATCGACGAGGGCGGCCGCTACGCCTACGGCAACCAGCCGCTGGCCGCCGAGTGGAACCTCGCCCGGCTCGCCGAGGCGCTGCTGCCGCTTTTTGCCGACGACCAGGAGCGGGCGATCGAGCTCGCCGTCGAGTCGCTCGGGCAGTTCCGTCCGCAGTACGCCGCCGCCTGGACTTCCGGGATGCGAGTCAAGCTCGGCCTGCCGTCGTCCGCCGACGACGCGGAGGCCTCGGCGCTGGCCAACGACCTGCTGCCGCTGCTGCAGGCCGCCCGCGTCGACCTCACCTCGTTCTTCCGCGACCTGGCCGCGGCCGCCCGCGGCGACGCCGAGCCCGTGCGGGGCGTGTTCCTCGACCTGGCCGGCATCGACGCCTGGCTCGACCGGTGGCGTGCGCTCGGGCCGGACGCGGACGCGATGGACCGGGTCAACCCGGTCTACATCCCGCGCAACCACCTCGTGGAGGAGGCGCTGGCCGCCGCGACGGCCGGGGACCCGGCGCCGTTCGAGCAGCTGGTGGACGTGGTCCGGCGGCCGTACGAGGTCCGGCCCGGGCTGGAGCGCTACACCGAGCCAGCGCCGGAGGGGTCCGGGCCGTACCGGACGTTCTGCGGGACCTGATCGATCGCAGTCTGCTGCGTCCGCCACGACCCGGGCGGCAGGCGCATCCGGGTCCCAGGGTCGTGCTGACGACCCTGAGACCCGGATGCTGTTGGTGCCCTCGGTCGCTCGCCCGAGTCGTAGCGCGGACTGCGACGAGCGGCTCGTCCCAGCGTGTTCCACTCAGACTGGTCGACGCGTAGCCGACAGCAGGGCGTGAAGGTCCTGGCGCTGCGACGGCCCGACACCTGCTGCGTCTGTCTCACTGCGCTGGCGCCTGGGACTCGTGCTGTCTGGGACGGCGACGCACGGTCGGTGACGTGCCTGGGGTGCAGCTCCTCGTCGTCCACCCCGCAGCCCGCGCCCGCCACCGCGGACTCGGACAGAGCCGTCCCCGCCGTCGCCTCTCGGGCGCGCGGCGCCGACGCTGCCGGCGCATCCGCCAGGCGTGAGTACGAGCGCCGGTCACAGCAGCGTGAGCAGCGCGTCCGCACACGTCACCCCTTGCTCGGCGGCCTGATCCTCGCGCTCACCGACGAGCCCACGAGCACGCGCGTCTGGGCGCAGGGCGCGCGTGGCGAGCGAGCAGTGGGCGCCAAGCTCGAGGAGCTGGCGGGCACGCACGTCGAGGTCCTGAACGACCGAGCCCGCCGCCGGCCCGACGGCCGGCTGTCCCGGGCGAACATCGACCACATTGCAGTGGCGGCCAACGGTGTGTGGGTGATCGACGCCAAGACCCACCGGGGCGAGCTCGAGGTCCGCCGCTCCGGTGGCCTCCTCTCGCCCCGACGGGAACGGCTCTACATCCGCGGTCGCGATCAGACCAAGCTGCTGGACGGGTTGAACGGCCAGGTCGCCGACGTTACCGCTGCGCTCGCGGCGGTCAACGCGCCCGTGCCCGTCCGCGGGGTGCTCTGCTTCGTCGGGACGGAGCTGCCATGGTTCGGTGAGAGCATCCGCGGCGTCCCGCTCGTGGGGCGCCGAGGCCTGGCCAAGCTCCTCAAGCGCGACGGGGACCTGAGGCCCGACGACCGTGTGGCGCTGGCGGACTACCTCGCCTTGAGGTTTCCGACCGCGGTGAAGTGAGGCCCGTGAACTCGTCCGGTGCGCCATGCGCGGCCGCTCGAGCACCAGTGGACCGAGCAGTCCGCTCTCTTCCGACTCGCTGATAGCGGCTGCTCTCGAACGGCAAACGCTCTTCGTCCGACCGGCCGAGTCCTCAGCATCACCTCTCGGGGCGCCGAAGGGTGGCATCCGCGGGGCTTCGGCGATGACCTCAGCCCAGACGATCTCCGCTGACCGCGTGGGTTGCGGTACTTCTGACCGGGTACGTCGCGGTTCGAACCGAGATGTCGTAGCACAAGGAGAAGGCATGGCTTCCGGTGTGGCGTCGGTCTGGCTGCCCGTGGACGACATGGACCGAGCGGTGGCGTTCTACCGCGACGTGCTCGGGCTCGAGGTGAAGCAGACCCGGGCGCAGTGGAGCGAGCTGGACGCGAACGGGCTCATGATCGGGCTGAACGCTCGGGAGGGCACCGGCTCGGCCTCCTCCAATGGCGGTGCCGTCGTGACGCTGCAGCCGGACGGCAGCATCGAGAGCGAGGTCGAGGAGCTGCGCGGCAAGGGCGTGCAGTTCGCCGGTGACATCAGCGAGCACCCGTGGGGTCGCATCGCTGCGTTCACCGACACCGAGGGCAACGCGCTGCAGCTGTACGCGCCGCCGGCCTAGCCTGTCGGCTCGCGCCACCTGTCAGTAGGGCGGGCGCGCTGCTCGGACATGCCGACGGGCCGCCGCCTTGGCGCATGGGGTCTCGTTGACGACGCGCCATCCCCACCGACGAAACCAGATGCCGCAGGGCAACAATGCGTCCGCAAGAACCCGCGTGCCGTCAGCAGAGCTCTGCCGTACGCCGCAGCCAGACCGCCGGGTCACCGGCGTGGTAGACGTGCTCGTCGGGCTCGATGCGGTCGAGGAAGCCGCGGTAGATGACCGCCTGGCGCAGGGCGGCGACAGGCCGCAGGAGCTGCGCGGCGCGGGCGGGGTCGCTGCCCGGGATGTGCTCGCGCCACGCGCGCACCCACTCGGCTCGCACGACGTGGCGATGAGCCTGGGGGAGGCGTTCCTCCAGGGCGGCCTGGTCCAGCAGCGGCGCCCCGACGCCGCTGTCGCCCCAGTCCAGCAACGTGAGCCGCTCAGCCGTGCCTCGCCAGTTGCCGGGATGGAAGTCGCCATGGACGAGCGAGTCGGGGACGCCGCACTCGGCGACGGCGACGTACCGCGTCTCCAATCCGGCGATCAGCGCGTCGACGCGGCCTCCCGCCTCGGGTTCGAGCTCGGAGGCGGTCCGCTCCATCACGTCGGCCCCCATCGCGGCCAGCGGTTCCGCGCGCCAATCGGGTAGCCCGAGGGCGAGCAGCGCGGGCAGCCGCGCGGCCTGCTCGGCCTGGAGCCCGACGAGCATCCGCACCATGCGCGCCAGCAGGTCCGGGCCGGCGTCGTACTGGTCCTCGCCCGGCACCTCGGGCAGCAGCATGCGGTGCCCGTCCACGGCGAGCGGCCGCGGGAGGAAGTCGGCGTCGAGGGTGGAGAGCAGCGCCCCCTCGTGGGCGAAGAACGAGGGCACGGCCTTGAGCCAGACAGCGCCGCCCGCTGTCGGGACCCGCCACAGGCTGGACAGGTTCCAGGTGCGCTGCTGACGCGCGGGGCCGGTCGGCGGCGTCCCGTGCGCCGCCAGGACGTCGAGCGCCCACGCCAGGTCCGCCTCCGGCCCGCCGGGCCGCGCCCACGGCTGACGGAGCGGCGCGGCAGTCAACGGGTCGCCCGGCCAACTGCCGAGCGGCACTTCCGGTGTGCTGCGCGTGGACGCCAGATAGTCCACGCTGCCTCCGGTGCGGCCGCCGTCCGTCCGCAGCAGCCGGAGCACGGTCACCTCGACGCCGAAGGCCTTCCGCGCCCCGTCAACGACCGGCGCGACGTCGGGCCACCACCGACCGGGCACGTCGAAGGCGGGCAGCGCGCCCAGCAGCACACCCTCCGAGGTGCACAGCACGAGCGTGACCCGACGCGAATCCTGCGACTGCACCCGGCCACCCAACCATCGGTTCCTCGACGCCGCGACCACCTTCTGGCGCGGCGCCGGGAAGGTACGCCGGGCTCAGTCCGCGAGTTCCTTGCGCATCTGCTGCGTGACCACTCGGTAGCCGGCGCTCGCGTAGAGCGCGATGGCCGTGGCGTTCGTGCCGAAGACGTTGAGCTCGACCGCGCGCGCCCCGTGGTCCCGCGCGGCTCTCTCGCCGAGCGACAGCAGCTCCCGGCCCAGCCCGCGGCCTCGGTGCTCGGGCTCGACCTCGAGGTCGTAGACGAACGCGCAGCCGGCAATGCCCCGCGGGTGCTGCAGCCCGATCCACACCCGGCCCACCCGCGTGCCGTCCGGGAGCACGCCGAGCAGCAGCAGCATCCCGGGCGTCGCGAGCCCGTCGGGCAGCAGCGCGGCGCTTCCCTCCAGCGCCCTGTCCAAGGCTTCGTCTGCCGTCCAGACGCCGGCCGCGACCTGCTCGGCGGCGTACGCGCGCGAGAGCTCGGCCTGCCACGGCTCGAACTCCTGCAGTGTCATCGGCCGCAGGGTGAGCAGCGGCTCCTCAGGTGTCCGCACCACGCCAGAATGGCAGCTGCGTCGGTGGCATTGACAGAAGGTCGGGCGGATTCGGCACGAGGCACGGACGCCGGGCTCGGGGAGGCCCGATTGCCAGAAGTCCCAGCTCACGTCCCGCTTGGTATCCGGGCCGAGACGAGCCAGGCCCGGGACTCGAACCAGACTCCCTCGTCGGACAGGTGCGCCGCGATCACCCGCTGCAGGCGGGCTTCCGCCCGCTCTGCCGCGACGGCATCGAGCGACTGCACGACAGCCCGCGTGCTGGCGAACCCGCGGGCCCATTCGAGGGCGACGCCTACGTCCGGGCCGTAGTAGACGGGCTCGCGGACGTCAGCAAGGCCAATGCCGGTGAACCCGGCCGTCTGCAGCACCTCGGTGAGCACCGCAGCCTCGCCGAGCGAGAAAGGGTCCAGATGGTCAGGAGGGGAAGGCGCCGCGGCCTCGGGCCTGGCCAGCGCTCCGCGGATCTCAACGTCCCATTCGTTGAGCTCCGCGGCCTGCCAGACCAGCATGACCAGCCGCCCGCCGTGCTTCAGTGCCCGTCCGATGTTGGTGAATGCGGCGACGGGGTCCCGGAAGAACATCGTGCCGAACCGGCTGATGGCGACATCGAAACGCCGGCCTGCGAAGTCGTGGACTTCGGCATCGGCACACACGAAACCGACGTTGTGGATTCCCTCGGAGTCGGCCAACGACCGGGCACGCGCGATGGCGGCCTCCGACGTGTCGACCCCCAACACGCTGCCGGACGATGCCGCCCGGGCGGCCTCCCGAGTGGTCAGCCCGGTCCCGCACCCGACGTCGAGCACGTGCTCGTGCGCGCCGATGTCGCACGCCTCGCGCAGGATCGCGTTGTGCCGCTGGAGCTCGGCGTCGAAGCTGTGCCGTGGCACCCGCCCGGCCACCGCGCTCACCGGTTCAGGACGCATCGGTCGGCGCGCAAGGTGGGCGAGACGAGCATCGAGGACCTCCGTCACGGCGGGAGCTACCCCGTCGCCATGGTCGCGCCGCAGGACACTCGCGGGAAGGGGCCACGCGCCGCGGAAGCCGGCCCGACATGCGCGTGGCCCGGCTCCTCGCAGGAGCCGGGCCACGGTCAGATCACGAGGGGGGACGTCACCCGGTGGCGACGCGCCCGCCCTGGCCACCACGACGGCTGCGCGAACGACGGGCGGCCGGAGCGGCCTCGCCACCGGTGGGCGTACGCCGCTGCGGAGCACCCGACTGCGGGGCCCGGGCGCCGGTCGCGCGGGCGCCGTCGGACCGGGCGCCGCCCGCAGTGCGGGCGCTGTCGGAACGACCGCCACCAGCAGCCCGGCCGGCGTCGGAACGGCCGCCGGCACCGCGGCCGCCGGAGCGGCTCCCACCGGCCCGTGGGCCGGGGACCCGGGTCGCGCGAGCGGGCTGCTCGACGGGCGCAGGCGGGGCCGGCTCGACGTGCGGAGCGCGCTCGCCGACGAGGCCGGCGAGAGTGGCGTCACCGGGGGCGACGCGCGTGATGGGCGCGGCGACCTTGGCCTGTCGGAGCAGCGTCGCCACGTCGGCACGCTGCTCGGGCAGCATCACGGTGACGACGGCGCCGGAGGCACCGGCACGGGCGGTCCGCCCCGACCGGTGCAGGTACGCCTTGTGCTCGGCCGGCGGGTCGACGTGGACCACGAGCTCGATCTCGTCGACGTGGATACCGCGCGCGGCGATGTCTGTCGCGACCAGGACACGCACCGAGCCGTCGGTGAAGGCCGCGAGGTTGCGCTCGCGGGCGTTCTGGGCGAGGTTGCCGTGCAGGTCCACGGCCGGTACGCCGCCCGCCGTCAGCTGCTTGGCGAGCTTCTTGGCCTGGTGCTTGGTCCGGGTGAACAGGACACGGCGCCCGGTGCCGGACGCGAGCTCGCGGACGACGGCGCCCTTGGCGTCGTTCGCCACCTCGAGGATGTGGTGCTCCATGGTCTGCACCGGCGCGGCCGCCGGAGCGACGGCGTGCACGCGCGGGTCCGTGAGGAAGCGCTTGACGAGGACGTCGACCCCGTTGTCCAGCGTCGCCGAGAACAGCAGGCGCTGCCCGCCCGCCGGCGTCTGATCCAGGATCCGGCGCACGACGGGCAGGAAGCCCAGGTCGGCCATGTGGTCGGCCTCGTCGAGGACACTGATCGACACCGCGGACAGGTCGCAGACACCCTGCTTGAGCAGGTCGTCGAGCCGGCCCGGGCAGGCGATGAGGATGTCGACGCCGGCGTTGAGCGCGGCCTCCTGCCGGGACTGGGACACCCCGCCGAACACGACCGTTGTCACCTGGCCGGCGGCCTTGGCGAGCGGCGCGACGGTGGCCTCGACCTGGTTCGCCAGCTCGCGGGTCGGGACGAGCACCAGGGCGTGCGGGCGGCGACGCTCACGGCGCGCGCCGGAGGCGAGCAGCCGCGCCACCACGGGCAGGCTGAAGGCCAAGGTCTTGCCGCTGCCGGTCGCGCCACGGCCGAGCACGTCCCGGCCGGCCAGCGAGTCCGGCAGCGTCGCGGCCTGGATCGGGAACGCGAGCGTCTTGCCCTCGGCGGCCAGCGAGGCGACCAGGGGCGCCGGCACCGCGAGATCGGCGAAGGACACCGGTGCGGCGTCGACCGCGGGCGCGGTGAGGGCGTCGTCGAGCAGGGGGGCCGGAGCGGCGGGAGCGGTCCCGCGGCGGGCGGCGGCCCGCCCTCGGGTGTCCGGGCCGGGAGAAGCCGAGTTGGTGGAGGCCGAGGCGGCCGGGGCCTGCCGGGCGGGGCCCTGCGCGGAACCGGCGCGGCGGCGACGGCCGCCGGGGGTGCCGCCCGAGCGCGCGGAGGCAGGAGTGGTCGAGGCGTGCTGAGTCAATCGAGTCCTTCGGATGGTGGCCGCTGCGCGTGTCCACCAAGGAACCCGCCCCACAGGCGGTGCGACGACCTCGGGCGCGCGTCGGCGCTGCCCTCGGGACCATTGTGCCCGACATCACCGGTTCGGGGGAGCAGCGACGATGGTGCCGAGGGTCACCTTCGCTCGGGCTCAAGCCCGACGGTGTCCTCGGCCGTCGAGGCGCACACGTCGCTCGTGAGCCCGGTCTCGGTCCCGGCGCGGGCCGGGAGGAAGCGCGGACAGCCACTGGCCCGGTTGATGGGTGAGTGGGCGGCGCACAACGGCGGAGGGCCGGTCGGGACACGAGTCCCGACCGGCCCTGCGCAGATGGAGCGGAGGCTCAGAGCCCCAGGTCGGCCTCGAAGGCCGCCTCCTCGAGGCGCTGCTTGATCGTCACGAGGAAGCGCGCGCCGTCGGCCCCGTCGACGATCCGGTGGTCGTACGACAGCGACAGGTAGACCATCGAGCGGATCGCGATGGTCTCGCCCAGCTGCGGGGAGTCGATCACGACCGGGCGCTTGACGACCCCGCCGGTGCCGAGGATCGCGACCTGCGGCTGGTTGATGATCGGGGTGTCGAAGAGGGCGCCCCGGCTGCCGGTGTTGGTCAGCGTGAACGTCCCGCCGCCCAGCTCGTCCGGCGTCACCTTGTTGTCGCGCGTCCGCGCCGCGAGGTCCGCGATCTTGCGGGCGAAGCCGCCGATGTTGAGGTCGCCCGCGTCCTTGATGACCGGCACGAGCAGGCCGCGCTCGGTCTCCACCGCGAAGCCGAGGTGCTCGGCGCCGTGGTAGACGATCTCGTCGCCCTCGATGCTCGCGTTGATCTTCGGGTGGACCTTGAGCGCCTCGACCGCCGCCTTCGCGAAGAACGGCATGAACGAGAGCTTGACGCCCTCGCGCGCCTCGAAGTCGCGCTTGGCCCGCTGACGGAGCCGGGCGACGTTGGTGACGTCGACCTCGACGACGCTGGTGAGCTGCGCGGAGGTCTGCAGCGACTCCACCATGCGCGCGGCGATCACCTTGCGCAGGCGGGTCATCTTCTCCCGCGTCCCGCGCAGCGGCGACGGCTCGGCGAGCGGGGCCGCCACCGTGGTGGAGGCCGCAGCCGGAGCCGAGGGTGCCGCGGCCGGCTGGGCTGGACGCGCCTGCTCCTGCTTCTTGCGCTCGGCCGCCTCGAGGACGTCCTGCTTGCGGATGCGGCCGCCCACGCCCGTGCCGGACAGCGTCGACAGGTCGATGCCGTGCTCGGCGGCGAGCTTGCGCACCAGCGGCGTGACGTAGGCGCCCTCGTTGTTGGGGGCGGGCGCCGCAGCGGGAGCCGCCGCCGGAGCGGGGGCCGGAGCGGCGGCAGCCGGAGCCGGAGCCGCGGGGGCAGGAGCAGGAGCAGGAGCGGGCGCCGGAGCAGCGGCCGGAGCGGGAGCCGGGGCCGGAGCAGGAGCAGCGGCAGGAGCCGGGGCCGGAGCAGGAGCGGGCGCCGGAGCAGCGGCAGGAGCCGGGGCCGGAGCAGCAGCAGGGGCCGCGGCTGCGGGTGCAGCGCCCGGGGCGCCGACGATCGCGAGCGTGGCCCCGACCTCGACGGTCTCGTCGGCCTGCACCGTGATCTCGAGCAGCGTGCCGGCGACCGGGCTGGGGACCTCGGTGTCGACCTTGTCGGTGGAGACCTCGAGCAGCGGCTCGTCGACCGCGATCGAGTCGCCGACCTGCTTGAGCCAGCGGGTGACGGTGCCCTCGGTCACGCTCTCGCCGAGCGCAGGCATGCTCACCGGCACACCGTCGCCGCCGGAGGGCGCGCCCTGCGGGGCGTCGGCAGACGCCTGCTCGGCGTTGCCGGCCGACACGATGGGCTGCTCGGACGGCGCGGGGACGCTCGAGGGCGCGGCCGGGTAGCTCGCCGAAGCGGCGCCCTGCGCGCCGGAGTCGGACGCGACCTCGTTGAAGGCCATGTTGTCCTGGGCGGCGGGCGCGGGCGCGCTGCCTGCCCCCTCGTCGGCGGTCGCGATCAGCGCGAGCTCGGCGCCCACGTCGACCGTCTCGTCCGCCGCGACGACGATGCGCTGGAGCACTCCCGCCGCCGGGCTCGGGACCTCCGTGTCGACCTTGTCGGTCGACACCTCGAGCAGGGGCTCGTCGACCTCGACGGTGTCGCCCTCCTGCTTGAGCCAGCGGGTGACGGTGCCCTCGGAGACACTCTCTCCGAGGGCCGGCATGGTCACCGAGAACGGCAAGGGATGCCTCCGGGTCTCGTTCCTGCGGATCGACGACGATCCGAAGAGGGGGTGGAAATCAGATCAGCCGTGGACGTGCAGGGGCTTGCCGGCGAGGGCGAGGTGCGCCTCGCCGAGCGCCTCCGACTGCGTCGGGTGGGGGTGGATCAGCTGCGCGACCTCGCCGGGCAGGGCCTCCCAGTTGTAGATCAGCTGGCCCTCGGCGATGAGCTCGCCGACGCGGGCGCCGACCATGTGGATGCCGACGACCGGCCCGTCCTTCTGGCGCACGAGCTTGACCGAGCCCTGCGTCTTGAGGATCTGGCTGCGGCCGTTGCCGCCGAGGTCGTAGACCAGCGTCTCGACCTCGCCGTACTTCTCCTTGGCCTTGGCCTCGGTGAGGCCGACGGAGGCGACCTCCGGCTCGGAGTAGGTGACGCGCGGGACGCCGTCGTAGTCGATCGGGGTCGTCGCGACCCCGGCGATCTGCTCGGCGACGAGAATGCCCTCGGCGAAGCCGACGTGGGCCAGCTGCAGGGTCGGGATCAGGTCGCCGACGGCGTAGACGTTCGGGACGCTGGTCCGGCAGTACTCGTCGACGATCACGTAGCCGCGGTCGGTGCGGACGCCCGCCTCCTCGTAGCCGAGGCCCTGGGAGACCGGGCCGCGGCCGACGGCGACGAGCATGAGGTCGGCCTCGAGCTGCTTGCCGTCGGCGAGCGAGACCTTGACGCCGGACTCGGTGCGCTCGACGCCGTTGAAGCGGTTGCCCAGCTCGTACTTGATGCCGCGGCGGCGGAACGCGCGCTCGAGCAGCTTGGAGCTGGCCTCGTCCTCGAGGGGGACCAGGTGGGGGAGCGCCTCGACGATCGTCACGTCGGCGCCGAAGGACTTCCAGACACTGGCGAACTCGACGCCGATGACCCCGCCGCCGAGGACGATCACCGAGCTCGGCACGTGCTCGAGCTGGAGCGCGTGGTCGCTGGTGATGATCCGGTCGCCGTCGATCTCCAGGCCGGGCAGCGACTTGGGCACCGAGCCGGTCGCCAGCACGATGTTGCGGCCCCGGTAGGCGGCGCCCTCGACCTCGACCAGGTCGGGCGCGACGAGCTTGCCGTAGCCCTCGACGTAGGTGACCTTGCGGGCCTTGACCAGGCCCTGCAGCCCCTTGTATAGGCGGGAGATGGTGGCGTCCTTGTACTTGTTGACGCCGGGCATGTCGATGCCCTCGAGCGTGGCGCGGACGCCGAACTGCTCGCTCTCGCGCGCGCCGTCGGCGATCTCCGCCGCGTGCAGCAACGCCTTGGTCGGGATGCAGCCGCGGTGCAGGCAGGTGCCCCCGACCTTGTCCTTCTCGATGAGCGCGACCGAGAGGCCGAGCTCCGCCGCGCGGAAGGCGCAGGCGTAGCCGCCGCTGCCGCCGCCGAGGATCACGACGTCGAAGGCGTTGTCCGCCACGTGGCTCTCCTTGGGTGTGGTGGATGCACGTGCCCGCCAATCTTGTCACTCGACGGGTGCGTGCTCGAACGGGGGAGGAGCGCGCCGGGTTGGTCCAATCCGGCGACGGCACTGCCCCAGCTGTCCTAGCGTTCCTATCGGTAGGGCCATTCCGGCGTGCGGCCGGGGCCCGCCCGGAGCCGCGAGGGGCGCCGGGCCACGTGAGGAGGGGCGACGGATGCGCGGGCTCGGCAGGCTCTTCTCCCGAGGGCCGGGCAGGTCGGGCAGGTCCAGAGGGCCGGTCGCGCAGCGCTCCGCGACGTCGGACGACGAGCGCCACCTGCGCGAGTTCGCCGGCAGCCGCACGGGGGTCGAGGCGTACGTCGAGCCGCCCACGGCTGTCACGACCACCACCGTCGTGTTCGTCGCCAACACCGGGGAGTGGACCCGGCGCCGGGTCCGCGACGCGCACGCCGCGCACTCGCTGGCGAACGCCCTCGGCGTGCCGAGCTACGACGCGGCCGTGGTCGGCTACCCGCGCCGGATGCGGGAGTGGAACGCGCGGCGGGCCGCCGAGGAGAAGGCGCGCCGCACCGGCAGCGTCTGACGCGCCGCCGGCGCGGGCAGGGCGTGCAACCGGGCAGAGCCGGCCTCGAGCCGCCCCGGAGCTGGCCTCGAGCCGCCCCAGACCCGCCTCAGGGCCGGCCCCGGGTCAGCCCGTGCGCAGCGTCCCGGCGGCGAGGTCCTCGGCGACGGCCACCAGCGTGCGCACGCTGGCGCCCGTCCCGCCCTTGGGCGTGTAGCCGAACGGCTCGCCCTCGTTGAAGGCCGGCCCGGCGATGTCCAGGTGCGCCCACGGCACACCCTCGGCCACGAACTCCTTGAGGAAGAGGCCGGCGACGAGCATGCCGCCGTAGCGCTCGCCCATGTTGGCGATGTCGCCGACCTGGGAGTCCATGCTCTTGCGCAGCTCCTCCGGCAGCGGCATCGGCCAGACGCTCTCGCCGACCCGCGCCCCGGCGGCCTGGACGGACTCGCGCAACTGCTCGTCGTTCGCCATGACCGCCGCGGTGCGCGAGCCGAGCGCCACCAGCTGGGCGCCGGTCAGCGTCGCCGTGTCGACCAGGACGTCGGGCTGCTCCTCGCACGCCGCGACGATGGCGTCCGCGAGCACGAGGCGGCCCTCCGCGTCGGTGTTGAGCACCTCCACCGTGCGGCCGCCGTAGATCGTGAGGACGTCGGATGGGCGGATCGCCGAGCCCGACGGCATGTTCTCCGCCAGCGGCATCCACCCGGTGACGCGGACCGGCAGCCCGAGGCGGGCGATGGCCACCACGGCGCCGAGGACGGCCGCCGCGCCGCCCATGTCGCACTTCATCGTCTCCATCGACGCCGGGGGCTTGAGCGAGAGGCCGCCGGAGTCGAACGTGATGCCCTTGCCGACGATCGCCAGGTGGGGCGCGGACTCGGACGGGGTGTAGCTCAGCTTCACCAGTCGCGGCGGCCGAGCAGAGCCCTGCCCGACGCCGAGGATGCCGCCGAACCCACGGCGCTTGAGCACGCGCTCGTCGAGCACCTCCACGGTCACGGGCAGCCCCTCGGCGGCCGTGACCGCCGCGTCGGCGAGCGCCTTGGGCGGCAGGTCCGAGGGCGGGGTGTTGACCAGGTCGCGGCAGAGCTCGACCGACGCGGCCAGGGCGCGGGCGCGGTCGGCCGCGTCGCGGGCGGCCCGCTCGCGGGCCGCCGGGGTGACGAGGGTGAAGGACTCGACCGGAGCCTTGTGCTGGCCGGCGGAGGTGTTGCGGTAGCGGGTGAAGGAGTAGGCGCCGAGCAGGGCGCCCTCGGCCACCGCGGCGGCGGAAGCGACGTCCGCGGCGGGCAGCGCCAGCGCGACCCGGCGCGTGCCGGCGAGAGTGCGGGCGGCGGTGCCGGCGGCCCGGCGCAGCGTCTCCGCGGCGTACGACCCGGCCTCCCCCCGCCGCCGGGCAGGGGCCGGGCCGAGGCCGACAGCCAGCACGAGAGGAGCGGTCACGCCGCTGCCGCCGGGGACCTTGACGGCCTCGCCGGCCGCGCCGGTGGCGCCCAGCGCCGCGAGCGTGCGCCCGAGCTTGCCGCCCAGCGCCGAGTCGACCTCCTCGGCGCCCTCGGCGAGCACGGGGCCGCGTGGGCCCTGCAGGGTCGCGACGACGAGGGCGTCGACGCGCAGGCCCGCGGGGGAGGAGCTGGTCAGCGTGAGCTCGGGCACGGTCCGTCCTTTGCAGGTGTCGCGACTCCGCGCGGGACCGGAGGCCGGGCCGCTTCGGGCGGCGCCGGCTGGACCGGTTCCTGGCGGATCAGCCCCGGAGGGCATCGAAGCGCTCGATGCTAGCGTCCGGCCCCATGGCCGATGCTGCTGCCGCCCCCCGCCGCCCCGCCCTGCACGACCGGCACGTGGCGCTCGGGGCCAAGCTCGCGCCCTTCGGCGGCTGGGAGATGCCGCTGCAGTACGCCGGGGTCGTCCGTGAGCACACGGCGGTCCGCGAGCGGGTCGGCGCCTTCGACGTCAGCCACCTGGGGACGGTCCTCGTGCGCGGGGCCTCGGCCGCGTCGTACGTCAACTCGACCCTCACCAACGACCTCGGGCGCATCGCTCCGGGCATGGCGCAGTACACCCTCTGCTGCACCGAGGACGGCGGCGTCGTCGACGACCTCATCGTCTACCTGCGCGCCGAGGACGACCTGCTGCTCGTGCCGAACGCCTCGAACGTCGCCGAGGTCGCCCGCCGGCTGGCCGAGGGCGCTCCGAGCGGCGTGAGGGTCGAGGACGTCTCCGGCTCGTACGCGGTCCTCGCCGTGCAGGGGCCGCGCAGCGACGCGACGCTCGAGGCCGTGTCGCTGCCCGCTGGCCACCCGTACATGTCCTTCGTCGACACCGCGCGCGACGGCGTCCCGGTCACGGTCTGCCGCACCGGCTACACCGGCGAGCGCGGCTACGAGCTGGTGCTGCCCGCCGCCGACGCCGGGGCCGTGTGGGACGCGCTGCTCGCCGCCGGCGCGGAGCCGTGCGGCCTGGGCGCCCGCGACACGCTGCGCCTGGAGATGGGCTACCCGCTGCACGGCCAGGACCTGTCGCTGGAGATCAGCCCCGTGCAGGCGCGCTCCTCGTGGGCGGTCGGCTGGGCCAAGCCGGTGTTCTGGGGGCGGGAGGCGCTGCTGGCCGAGCGCGCCGCAGGGCCGCGCCGGGTGCTGCAGGGCATCGAGTCGCTCGACCGCGGCATCCCGCGGCGCGGCATGGCGGTCAGCTCCCCCGACGGGGGGCAGGTGGGCGAGGTGACCAGCGGCACCTTCTCCCCGACGCGCCAGGTGGGCATCGGGCTCGCCCTGCTGGACCCGGCCGTCGAGGTGGGCGCCGAGCTGACGCTCGACGTCCGCGGGCGCGTGTCGCGGGTGCGGGTCGTGCGCCCGCCGTTCGTGGAGTCCTCGGTCCGCTAGCGCGGGCTTCCAGCAGGCTCAGGTCAGCAGGGGCGCCAGCTCGCGGGCCGTCCGCGCGGTGGACGCCAGGTGCCGCTGGTCGAGCGAGCGGATCTGCTCGGGCACGCCCGTCAGCGCCACGGCGGCCACGAGCTGCCCGGCCGCGCTGCGCACCGGCAGGGCGACGCACGCCCGCATCGAGCGCAGCTCGCCCAGCTGGTGGGCCATGTCGGCGCGCGCCACCGCGGCCAGCTCCGCGTCGAGGTCCGGCGGCGAGACGAGCGTCCGCGGCGTCAGCCGGTCCAGCGGGCCCTCGCCGACGGCGCGACGCCAGTCCCCCGACTCGGCGAGCAGCAGCTTGCCGAAGGCCGAGGCGTGCAGGTGTCGGGAGATCGCCTCCGACGGTGGCAGCGGCTGGGTCGGGTCGGGGTCGACCAGCGCGGGCGCGCCGCCGGCGTACGACGCCAGGTGCACGCCCATGCGCACCCGGGAGCGCAGGTCCTCCAGCAGCCGCCGCGCGGCGACGGGCACGTGCACGAGGGCGACGAACCCGGCCAGCTGGGCGACCTTGTGGCCGAGCGTGAACCCGCGCGCGCCCGGCTGCCGCTCGAGGTACTGCAGCGCGACGAGCAGGTTCAGCAGTCGGTACGTCGTGGCGGGGGAGAGGCTGAGACCGGCGCCGACCTGCTTGGCCGTCACTCCGGGCCCGAGCCGGGCGACCTCCTCCAGCAGCGCGAACGCGTTGCGCACGGCGTGGGACTGGCGCCCGGGGAGGCCGCCCTGGGCACCGGTGCGGGCGGGCTCGTGCGTCGTCCCGTTGGTGTGAGGCGTCATCGCTCCTCCGTCGGGGTATTCGGCAGGGACTGCACCCCCTCGGGCGGAGAATCTAGGAGCGAGCGGTTAACCCCTCGTTTCGCCGCAAAGACGCCTTTGGGTCGGCGGTGGAGCGCGCGCGCCGCAGGGTGCCGGCCCCTGCGCCGGCCACCGCGTGACCGGGACGCCGAGGGGGGCGGTCGCGGGCCGGGGTTCTCCATTGCCGACGTCGTCGCGTTGCGCAGACCTTCACGGTCGCGAAACCCGTTGCCTCTTCACAGCACCCAGAGTTCTCGACGCGCCGAGCGGGCCGTGGAGCCCGGCTCACCGCGCCCCGCCGCCGAGCCTCATGGCCGGCGGGCCGTCGTCGAGGAGGAGGCTGTGTGGAGACCGAGAAGGAGGCGGGGCCGGCGGGCGGAGGCCCGCCACGCGGACGGAGGACGCCGGGCGCGGGCCTTCCCGCCCGTACGTTGCTCGCCCGCGGGAGCGCGGTGGTCGGCGCGGTCGGAGTGATCTTCGCGATCGCGATCCCGCTCGGCGCGAACAGCTCGACGCTCGTGCCCACCCCTGCCGGCTCGGCCGACGTGGACGCGGCCGCTCCGAGCGCAGCGAGCGGGGCGGCAGGTGCCAGCGTCGAGGCCGTGCCCGGGACACCCGCGCCGCGCGGGGCCGGCACGGGCCGCGACCCCGTGACGATCGACGAGGCCGCGACGGCCCGGCAGCTCGCGCTCGACCCGGCGTTCGTCGCGGCCGGGCGGGACGTGTCGGGCGAGCCCGGGCCGGAGTACCTGTCCTTCGAGCTGGAGGACCCGCTGCCCGGGGAGGCCGGCAAGGACGCACCGCGGCGCGCGGCCGTCTACTTCTACAACTACGCCGACGACACCCTCGTCAAGCGCGTCGTCAACCTCACCACCGGACAGGTGGAGCGGACGGCGGCGGCGCCGGGCATGCAGCCGCCGGCGTCGCCGACCGAGACCGCCACCGCCTTCGCGCTCTTCCTGGCCGCGCCCGAGAGCGCGGAGTTCAAGGAGGGGTTCCGCAAGCTCGCCGGGGCCGAGCTCACGTCCCCGGACCAGGTCGTCACCAACGGCATGACGTACGTCGCCGGCCCCGCCGACGTCGGCGCCGAGGAGTGCGGCGAGCACCGCTGCCTGCAGTTCATCACGCAGCTGCCGGACGACGGGCCGTTCATCGACATCACCGGCTACGTCGTCGACCTGTCCACCAAGACCGTCGCTCAGCTCAAGTGAACCGGAGGACCTCGCGAATGCTCGGCAGAAGAAGCTCTGCGAGCGTCGGGGCGGCGGTCGTGATACTCGTCGCCTCGACCCTCACCGCCTCGACGGCGCAGGCGAGCAAGGAGAAGGACCGGGCCGAATACTGCGGAAGCAACGGGCTCGTCAACGAGAAGCTGCACAACGGCACGCGCTGGACCATGTGCTGGCGGGTGGACGCGAAGACCGGCCTGGTGCTGGAGAAGATCGCGGTCCAGGCCCCGGGCGAGACCGTGCCGACGACCGTCATCGACTCCGCCGCCCTCGCCCAGCTGAACGTCCCCTACGACTCCGGCGCCAACGAGTGGAACGACATCACGTCGTACGGCTTCGGCGACCGCTACATGCAGCCGATGACGAAGGAGGAGTGCCCCGGCGGCAAGGTGTACGGCCAGTGGCTCGGCACGGGGCAGGACACCAAGAGCGTCCTCTGCGTCTCGGAGGAGGAAACGGGCTTCGCCTATCGGGCGAAGACGGGGAACACGACCGGCACCGGCCCGCTCTACACCAAGCAGGGCCACGACCTCGTGCTGCGCACCATCTCGAAGATCGACTGGTACGAGTACGTCACCGAGTGGCGGTTCGCCGACGACGGCACGATCAGCACCGCGCTCGGCGCCACCGGTGACCTCGCGCCCTCCGACTACACGACCGCGGACTACGGGTGGCCGATCGGCACGAACCTCGCCGACTTCTCGACGAACCACTACCACTCGGCGTTCTGGAAGATCAACTGGAACATCGGCGGTGCCGGCAACGAGGCGGTGGAGCAGTACGACACCGCCCCCACCGGCGAGGTCGGCCGGCGGGCGGCAATCCTTCGGACCACCAAGACCGACATCCCGGTCGAGGGCTCGTTCAACACCGCCAACCGGCGTTGGTGGCGGGTCGTCAGCCCGACGCTGAACAAGGACGGGCACAAGCGGTCGTACGAGCTCGAGCTCGGTGCGAGCGACGCCTACGAGGTGCACCCGGAGACCGCACCTGACGTGTCTTTCACGCAATACCGTGCGTGTGAGAAGTTCGCCAGCTTCAACCAGGACCCGGAGTGCACGGCGACGTCGCTGCCGGAGTACGTCAACGGCGAGTCGATGACCGACCCGGTGATGTGGGTGCGGGTGGGCTTCCACCACATCCCGCGGGACGAGGACCAGAGCCCGATGCCGTTCCACTGGCAGGGCTTCACCCTGGTGCCGCGCGACTTCACCGCGCAGAACATGCTCACGCCGGACACCCGGCGCTACGTGAACGGCCGCGTGGGCCGGCCCACGTCCTGACCGCTTCCCGACTCTGCCGACGGTGCCGGGCCTGCCCTCCACGGGCGGGCCCGGCCCCGGCGCACCTCCGCACCCTGCCCCGCAGAAGGAGCACGAACGATGAGAGCTTCCGGGCTCGTTGCGCTGGCCGCCGCCGGGGCCGCGGCCGTCGTCGGCACGGTCGGCGCCGCCGCAGGAAGCGGGCCGTCGGGGCAGGCGGTGTCCTCCACGGCGTCCGCGGTGCGAGCGGCGTCCTCCTCGGGGGCGTCGGCGGCGCAGCCGGTGGTGCAGCCCAAGCCGCCGAACTCCGCGGACGTGGCGTTCGCGCAGATGATGATCCCGCACCACCAGCAGGCCGTTCGGATGAGCGGGCTGCTGCTTGCGAAGCAGGGCGTGCACGACCGCGTCGTCGCGATCGCCGAGTACATCGCTCGCGACCAGTCGCGCGAGGCCGCGGACATGGGGGCGTGGCTCGAGGCGTGGTCCGAGCCGGCGACGGCTCGGCACGAGGGCCACGGGGAGCGCGCCGCGACGTCGACGGGCGGAGCGTCGGCCGCCGCGTCGATGCCCGGGATGCTGACGCCCGCCCAGCTCCGTCGGCTGGAGGCCGCGAAGGCGCCGGCCGCCACGCAGCTGTTCCTGCGGCAGATGATCGAGCACCATCTGGGCGCCCTGCAGATGGCGCAGGAGGTCGTCGTCGAGGGGCAGAACGTCTACACCCGCAAGATCGCCAAGCACATCCTCGCCGAGCAGACCAGCGAGAACGACGCGATGCGCACACTCATCGAGGAGCTGTGAGCCGCTCGGCGATCACGCGGTCGCGTCCTTCGGCCTTGGCGGCGTAGAGCGCCGTGTCGGCGCTGTCGAGAAGCGTCGAGGCCGTCCGCCCGTCCGAGCCGTCCGTCACGGCGACCCCGGCGCTGAGCGTCACCCGGACGGCCCCGTCCCCGCGCGTACGCAACGGCTGGGCAGCGCACGCACCCCGCAGGGCTTCTGCCCGCGCGACCGCCGTGTCGAGCGTCGCCCCCGGGATCACGAGCACGAACTCCTCCCCGCCGTAGCGTGCGAGCGTCTCCCCGCGGCGCAGCGAGCTCTGCAGGATCCGCGCGACCGCCTTCAGCGCACGGTCGCCGGCGCCGTGGCCGTAGGTGTCGTTGACGCGCTTGAAGTGGTCGACGTCGATGAGCACCACGGCTACCGGCCGCCCGGCCGCCCGGCCGGCCGACAGGGCACGGTCCAGTGCGCGCACGAGGTACCGGCGGTTGTGCAGGCCCGTCAGCGAGTCCCGCGTGGCCTCCTCGGCGAGCCGGGCGCGCAGCCGGTCGATCTCGGCCAGCTGCGCTTCGAGCGAGGCGTTCGCGGCCTCCAGCGCGAGCTGCTGGGCGTGCTGCTCGGACACGTCGCGGGCGACCACGACCCGGCCGAGCTGGCGGCCACGGGCGTCGTGCAGCAGTGAGATCCGGAAGTCGAGGTAGCAGCCCGGAGCGGCTTCGACGACGTCGCGCAGCTGGCCCCTGTCCAGCTCGCCGACGACCGTGGGCCCGATGAGCTCGACGGCAGGCAGGCCGATCAACCGGTCCGGCGTCGAGGGCCGCAGCCGGCGCAGCAGGGCGAGCCCCGAGGCGTTGATGTCCAGCACCCGCCCCAGCGGGTCGATCACGAGGATCGCGTCGGTGACCGTGTCGACGACGAGGTCGCGCGCTACCGGGACCAGGCGCAGCAGCCCCTGCCGGAACACGGCCCAACTGGCGGCCAGGCCGCTGAGCACGAACACGACCGGGGTGTAGTCGTCGGGGAAGCCGAGGAGCACGGCGGGAAGCTCGACGGCCATGGGGATAGTGCTCGCCAGGAGGAGCGACGTCACCTGCGGCCGGTACGCGGCCGGCAGCTGGCGGCGGTGGCGTACGAGCGCGACGACGGGCCAGACCAGCAGTGCGTAGCAGAAGGCCGCGTGCGCCAGGTAGAGCGGGCCGATCTCGCGCTCGATCACAGGCGGGTCGCCCACTGCAGCGACGGAACGGTAGAACAGCGAACCAGGGTTCAGGAAGCCAAGTGCCACCGTGCACGCCGGCTCGAGGCAGAGGAGTGCGGCCAGGCGCCGGGTGGGGCGCCAGTCGGGCGCCGCGACCACCCGGCCCAGGCAGTAGAACCCGGCGACCGCCCCGCCGACGCCGACGAAGACCAGGGCCAGCGCGGTGCGCAGCACGGCGTAGGGCAGTGCACTGTGCAGCACGGCCTGGGACCCCGACCACCACGCGAGGCCGAGCATCGCCACGGCGAGGGCAGTGGCCGCCGGGCTCGAACGGCGGTGGCGCCACGCGAGCAGCGCGGTGCCCGCCGACACCACGGACGAGAGGAGGAACAGCGAGACGAGCGGCTCCTGCATCGCAGTGCCCCCTTCGTCTGCACGTCCCCGGCCAGTGCCCCCATCGGCGGCGCGGGGGCGCAGCTGAGCGGGACCGCCGCGCGTACGCCGTCCGGGCGATCCGGCGCCCGGGCCGCCCCGATCGGCTCAGCCGCACCGCTCGCCCGCCGATGAAGACCCCGGACGGGCGGTGCCGCTCGGGAGCGGTGGAGGGGACGGCTCCCGCTGCGGTCGACCCGTCCGTCGGGATGGTCGGGGGACCAGGTGCGCGCTCCGGCCCGGCTGCCTCAGGGTGGCCGGGCGGAGCGCCCCGGCGATCCGCACGGCTGCGAGGCTCGTCGCCCCGGCGCCGTCACTCCAGCGGGCCGTCCCACGGCCTCGGCGCCCGGCCCTCGGCCTGCGCGGTCAGCTCGTCGACGGTCCAGTCGCGCAGCCGGCGCAGCACGGGCGGCGTCTGCATGGTCAGCAGCGCGCTGTCGGCGGCGTATGCGTCGAGCGCGTCGAGGACCGCGCGCATCGCGCGCACCACCTCCGCGACGCCCTCGGGCAGCGGGTACTCCAGGTCCAGCGTCGTCTCGCCGCGCCGGAAGGCGGCGGTCCGCTGGGCGTCCGCACGGTTGTGGACGGTCGGGTACCGGGTCGCGATGCGATCGGCCAGCTCGACCAGCTGCCGAGGTGCGGTGCTGCCACCTCGTGCCGCTGCCTCGTGGACCAGCACGCACTCGCGCAGCAGCGCGCCGATGTGCTCACGCTCCTGCACCCACAGCCGCAGCGGGTAGTTCAGGAGCAGGGCGACCCGCTGGTCATCGGCGCGCCCTGCGGTGCCGATGGGCTTCTCGGAGCGCTCCAGGTCGGCGTCGTCGCCCCACGCGGCCAGCAGGGCCTCCTCGTCCGGCTCGGCGAGCGCGGGATGCGCGCTGAGCTCGCACCAGACGACCTTGCCGCCGTCGTCGGTCTGCTCGGCGCCCCAGTCGACCGCGAGCATGGTGACCAGGTCGAGCCCTCTGCCGGTGGACGCCCGGTCGCTGTGCACGACCTGGTGGGGGAGCACCGTGGAGCGGTCCCGGATCTGCAACCGTGCCCGGTCCGCGAGGAGGCTCACGGCGGCCTCGAACTCCGTCCGGGCGTGCAGGACGGCGTTGGTGGCCAGCTCGGACATGCACAGCTCAGCCGCGTCGACCGCGTCCGCGGCCCAGTCGGCGAGGCAGCGGCGGACGAGGGCCCGGGCGGCCGGGACGGACGCGGCCTCCGGCGGCAGCCGGAGCGCCTCGTCGGCGATGCTGGGAATCGGAGGCACCCTCTCCCGGCCGAGTCGTGCGGGTAGTAACTGTCCGAAATCGGCTATGTCCGGAACGTTGCCCAACGTACCCCGGTCGGCGGGCCGCGCGCGGGCTTTTGCTCAGCCGAGGGCGAGCCCGGCCAGGGTCACGACCGTCGCCGTCTCCACCAGTGCGCCCAGCACGTCGCCGGTCACGCCGCCGAGGCGGCGCCGGCACCGGGCCAGCAGGGCCAGGGCGGCGATCAGCCCGGCGGCTGCAGCCGCGGCGCCCTGGACGCCCAGCAAAGCACCGCCGACCCCCACTGCGGCGACGGCGACGGCGACCGCGGCCAGCGGCGGGACCGACCCGGCGACCGCCGAGCCGAGCCCGCCGGGCCGCGCGGCCGGCACCCCGCGCCGGCAGGCGATGGTCACGGCGGCCCGGCCGGCCACCGCGGCGACGACCGGCGCCGCCACCGGTGCCGACGCCAGCGCCGCTGCGTCCGCCAGCAGCACGAGAACGAGGGTCACGACGCCGAACGGGCCGATGTCGGACCGCTTCATGACGTCGAGCGCCCCGGCCGAGGGGCGGCCCGATCCCAGCCCGTCGGCGGTGTCGGCGAGCCCGTCGAGATGGAGCGCCCGGGTGAGGCCCGCGAGCACGGCCAGCGCGGCCGCGGCGCCGAGCATCGGCGGCCCGTCGAGCTCGTCGACGACGGCCAGCGCCAGCGACGCTACGGCCCCCAGCCCGGCGCCGACGACCGGCCCGAGCAGCATGGCGCCGGCCGCGACCCGGGCGTCGACCGTGCGCGGCGCGGGCACCCGCAGGACGGTGAACGTGCCGACCGCGAGCCGGAGCGCGTCGCCGGCCGTGCTCAGGACGGTCACCGGTCGAGCGGTCCGGGACCGGGGGCGGCGGGGGCGAGCAGGCCCCGCGTCAGGGCTGCTCCGCCCCGTGCGAACCGCCGAGCTCCTCGAGGGTCGCCATCTCCGAGCAGGTCGCGGTGGCGGCCTGCAGGATCGGGACCGCGAGCAGCGCGCCCGTGCCCTCCCCGAGGCGCAGCTTCAGGTCCAGGACCGGCTCGAGCGCGAGCTGCTGCAGGGCGAGCGTCTGGGCCGGCTCGGTCGAGCGGTGGCCGGCGAGCCACCAGAGCGACGCGCGGGGGGCGACCCGGTGGGCCAGCACGGCGCACGTCGAGGGGACGACGCCGTCGAGGACGACCGGGGTCCGCCGCACCGCGGCCTGCAACAGGAAGCCCGTCGTCGCCGCCAGGTCGGGGCCGCCGATCGCGGCGAGCAGGGCGATCGGGTCGGCCATGTGCGGCCGGCCGCGCCGCATCGCGTCCCGGATCGCGGCGCACTTGCGCATCCAGCCCCGGTCATCGATCCCGGTGCCCCGGCCGCACACCGTCGCCGCGTCGCTGCCGGTCAGCACACCGACGAGGGCGGCCGCGGCGGTCGTGTTGGCGATGCCCATGTCGCCGGCGATCAGCAGGTCCGCTCCGGCGTCGACCTCCTCGTCCGCGACGGCCATGCCGGCCAGCAGGGCGGTCGCCGCTTCGTCCCGGGTCATCGCGTCCTCGACGTCGATGCGCCCGGTGCCCCGGCGGACCTTGTGCCGCGTCACGTCCTCCGGCACGTCGGACAGGTCCGCGTCGACGGACATGTCCAGCACGCGGACCTCGGCCCCGGCCTGCCGGGCGAGCGCGTTCACGGCGGCCGTGCCCGTGAGGAACGCGCGGACCATGTGCGCCGTCACCTCGGCCGGGTAGGCCGAGACGCCGCCCGCCGCGATGCCGTGGTCGCCCGCGAACACGACGACGCGGATCCGCTCGAACGGCCGAGGAGGGCAGGTGCGCTGCACGCCGGCCGCCCAGACCGACAGGTCCTCGAGGCTGCCCAGCGCGCCGACCGGTTTGGCCAGCTCGGCCTGGCGTGCCCGCGTCTCCTGCCGGGCGCCCTCGTCCGGGTGCTCCACCCGCCCGCCCAGCAGGTTGAGCTCCTCCACCGTGAGCGCGGGCTCGGCCGCCGCGCTGTCCGGCGTCTCCGGGAGCGGCGCGGCGGCCTCCGCCGCGGCGGCGTCGGTCTCGTCGAGCGCCGCGGGCGTCGCGTCGGGCTCGTCCATGGGGCTCTCAGGTGGAGTGTGGCTCACAGGCAGGCGACCCTACCGGCCACCACGTGCAGGGCCTGCTCGCTCTCGGCGGCGATCGCGGCGTTCAACCGTCCGAGCTCGTCCCGGAAGAGCCGGCCGCTCGGGGTGCCCGGGACGACACCGCTGCCGACCTCGCTGCTCACCGCGACCACGCGCCGAGAGGTCCCCCGCCATGCCGCGGCGAGCGCGTCGACGCGGCGGCGTACGCGGGGGAGCGCGTCCGGGCCGTCGTCCCACGCGCCGCACTCGTCGAGGACGCCGGTCAGCCACAGCGAGAGGCAGTCGACGAGCAGCGGCGGGCCGTCCGCGGCGAGCAACGGCTCGAGGTCGTACGTCTCCTCCGTGCGCCACTCCGCAGGCCGGCGTGCGCGGTGGGTCGCGACCCGGGCGTCCCACTCGGGGTCGTCGGCGCGCGGTGCGGCGGTCGCCACGTACGTGACCGCGGGCTCGGCGGCGAGCAGCCGCTCCGCGACGGCCGACTTGCCCGAGCGTGCGCCGCCGAGCACGAGGGTGCGGCGCGGGGGCGCGGGGACGGCAGCGGGGGCGTCGAGGTCGAGGAGCGCGCCGTCGGGCAGGGCGCGTACGCCCATCGCGGCCAGCTCGCGCTCGAGCTCGTCCCCCGGACGGTGGCGGTGGGAGAGCCCTACGGCGACGACCTGCGTCGACGGGCTGACCGCGCCGGAGCGGCGGAGGGCGGCGAGGAGCCCGGCGTCCGCGTCGCCGAGCAGCACCACCTCGTAGGCCGGGCGCGAAGCCGGCGGCACCTCGTCCGCGGTGGCGAGCAGCAGACGCGCGCCGTCCGGCAGCGTCGCCTCCCAGGCGCCGGGCGCCGGGCGGGCGACGCGTACGCCGTCCACCACCCGCTCGGACCCCACCGCGAGCGCGTGGTCGGGCAGGCGTGCCGCGCCCACGTGCACGTCGAGCGGGAGGCGGGGGGCTGCGGCCGCCAGCGCGCAGGACGCGCATGGGCAGCCGGGCGCGGGCCAGCCGTCAGGTGCCCCGGTGCCGGCCAGGCGGAGGAGCGGTCGCGGGGCCGTCATGACGGGCACCGTAGCCGTCCTCCCGCTCGCCATCGCGACCCAATCGTTGCCCACGGGGGGTTGACCTGGCCCCTGGGCTTGGCGAAAGTCGCAGGTGCAGCATTCGTGTTAACGCTAACAACACTATCGCCGCTTTCTGCTGAGGAGACCGATGCAACGCCGCATCCTGCGCCGGCCCGACCGGCCGCCCCTTTCCCGGCGCCTCGCCGGGCCGCTCGTGTCCGTGCTGTCGCTGTCGCTCGCCGTCGCCGGGGCCGGTGCCGTGGCCGCCCCGGTGGCGTCCGCGGTGGCGGCCGACGTGACCGCCGGGCTCGTGCTGCATTACCCGCTCCAAGGGGACACGGGAACCGTGGCGAAGGACGCCTCCGGCAACGGCCGGGACGGCGTCCTCAACGGGACCGCGGTCGAGGCCCCCGGCGAGGGCCTGGCCTTCAACGGGTCCAACACCTACGTCAAGATGCCGGACGACGTCCTGGCCGGCCTCGACGCCGTCACGGTGACCGCCGACGTCCTCGTGAGCCCCGCGCAGGCGACGCCGTACTTCATCTACGGCATCGGCAACACCAGCGGGTCGACCGGCAACGGCTACCTCTTCACGACGGGCAACGACTACCGCGCTGCGATCGCGACGGGCAACTGGACGACGGAGCAGAACATCCGCCCGGCCGCGTCCTACAACCTCAGCCGCGGGGTGTGGAAGTCGATCGCGGTGACGATCGGCGGCGGCGTGGGCGTGGTCTACGAGAACGGCGTCGAGGTCGGGCGCAACGCCGGGGTGACGATCCGTCCGGGCCAGATCGGCAACGGCACGACCACGGCGAACTACGTCGGGCGGTCGGTCTACACCGGCGACCGCCTCTTCAACGGGCGCATCCGCGACTTCCGGATCTACGACCGCGCCCTCGCCGCCGGCGAGGTCAGCGAGCTCGCCTCGACGGTGATCTCCGGCGTGGTCGCGGTCGACAAGGCCGCCCTCACGCTCGGCGACACCACCGCCGTGACGGCCGACCTGACCCTCCCGACGTCGGGAGCGGGTGGCTCGGCGATCTCCTGGTCGAGCTCGGACCCGGCCGTCGTCTCGCCGACCGGCAAGGTCACGCGACCCGCCTACGGCTCCCCGGCCGGCACCGCCACGCTCACGGCGACCCTGTCTTATCGCGGGCAGACGGACACGAAGACCTTCGCCGTCACCGTGCTCGCCCAGCTGAGCGACGCCCAGCTCGCGGCGCAGGCCGCTGCCGCGCTCTCGGTGCCGAGCGCCGACGACGTCCGCGGCAACATCACGCTGCCGACGACGAGCCGCGGGGCCACGGTGTCCTGGGCCTCGAGCGACCCGGCGGTCGTCACCACCACCGGCGAGGTGACGCGGCAGGCCGCAGACACCTCGGTCACGCTGACGGCGACGGTGACGTACGGCGCGGAGACCACGACCCGCACGCTGCCCCTGCATGTCCGGGCCAAGGCAACGCTCGCGCCGTACGCCGGCTACGCGTTCGCGTACTTCACCGGCGACAGCGTCGCGGGCGAGAAGATCTACCTGGCGGCCAGCCGCGGCAACAACGCGCTCGCCTGGGACGAGCTCAACGGCGGGCAGCCGGTGCTGACGTCGACGCAGGGCACCAAGGGCCTGCGCGACCCCTTCGTCATCCGCTCGCCGGAGGGCGACAAGTTCTACCTCATCGCGACCGACCTCTCGATCGGCGGCGGGACGAGCTGGGACGCGTCGCAGCGCCAGGGCAGCCGCTACATCGAGGTGTGGGAGTCGACCGACCTCAAGAACTGGTCGGACCAGCGCCACGTGCTCGTGTCGCCGGAGACGGCGGGCAACACGTGGGCGCCCGAGGCCTACTACGACGAGAGCCTCGGCTCCTACGTCGTCTTCTGGGCCTC
Source organism: Motilibacter deserti (assembly GCF_011250635.1). Classification (GTDB taxonomy): domain Bacteria; phylum Actinomycetota; class Actinomycetes; order Motilibacterales; family Motilibacteraceae; genus Motilibacter_A; species Motilibacter_A deserti. The sequence goes on along the minus strand of NZ_JAANNP010000001.1, from coordinate 312,708 downwards.
CAAGCTCTACGCCGCGAACGACCCCGGCCACACCGGCAACACCTACAACCGCATGCTCTACGCCACGACGCGCGACTTCGTCACCTTCAGCGAGCCGAAGATCTGGCAGGACCGGGGCGAGTCGCGCATCGACTCGACCGTCATCCGCGAGGGAGGGACCTACTACCGGTTCACCAAGGACGAGGGCGGGGGCGGCACCGGCTGCTCCGACATCATCCAGGAGAAGTCGAGCTCGCTGACCGCCGTGGACCTGCCGGGCCAGCCGGCATGGGCGATGCAGGATTCGTGCATCGGGCGTGACGCCGGCACCGCCGCTGTCGAGGGCCCGACGGTGTTCAAGGCGAACCCGGGTGACGTGAACGGCCAGCGTTACTACCTCTTCGTCGACGAGTACGGCCGGCGCGGCTACATCCCGCTGTCGAGCACGTCGCTCGAGAGCCCGAACTGGACCGTCCCCGCGAGCTACCGCCTGCCGGCCAGCCCGCGCCACGGCACCGTGGTGCCGGTGACGAAGGCCGAGCTGGACGCGCTGCGTGCCGGCCTCCCCACGGTCGAGCCCGTGCCGGGCAACGCGAAGGGCGAGATCCTGCGCTACTCGTTCGACCAGACGAGCGGTGCGACCGTCAGCGACAGCTCCGGCAACGGCAAGAACGGCACGATCGTCGGCGGCGGCACCTGGACCGGAGCGGGCTCGCTCCGGCTGGACGGCGTCGACGACTACGTCGACCTGCCCGACAACCTGCTCGCCGGCGTCGAGGACATCACGATCGAGGCCGACGTCAAGATCGACCCGACCCAGGCGACGCCCTACTTCATCTACGGGTTCGGCAACACCGACTCGGCGGGCGCCGGCAGCGGCTACCTGTTCAGCACCGGCGACAGCTACCGGGCCGCCGTCGCCTCCGGCAACTGGACCACGGAGCAGGGCGTCACCGGCAGCGGAGCGGTCGCCCGCGGGGTGTGGAAGCACCTGACCTACGTCCTGTCGGGGACGACCGCGACGCTCTACCTCGACGGGGTGCAGGTCGGTCGCAGCACCGACGTGACGCTCGACCCCGGGGACATCGGCAACGGCTACACGCTCGCGAACTACCTCGGCAAGTCGGTCTACACCGGCGACCGCACCCTCAAGGGCGAGGTCCGCGAGTTCGCCGTCTACAACCGCGCACTGTCCGCTGAAGAGGTGATGAGCGCTTCGGGGAACACCGCTGCAGTGGTCGGCGTGACCCTGCCCGAGCTCAAGGTCCCGGCCATCATCGACGCCGACGCCGGCCGGGTCACCCTGCCCGTCAAGCCGGGCACGGACGTCACGAAGCTCGCGCCGACGCTGGCCACCTCGGCGGGCGCGACGGTGGCGCCGGCCAACGGCTCGGCGCGCGACTTCACCAGCCCCGTCACGTACACGGTCACCGGCACGGACGGCAAGGTGCGCACCTGGACGGTGCAGGCGGTGCAGATGCGCACGCCCGTGCTCCCGGGGCTCTACGCGGACCCGAACATCGCGGTCTTCGGCGACACCTTCTACATCTACGCCACGACGGACGGCACGCCCGGCTGGGGCGGCAAGGACTTCTACGTCTGGAAGTCCAAGAACCTCGTGGACTGGGAGCGGTCGGAGAAGCCCTTCCTGACCCTGGACGGCGCGAACGGCAACGTCCCGTGGGCCACGGGCAACGCCTGGGCGCCGACGATCATCGAGCGCGGCGGGAAGTACTACTTCTACTTCTCCGGCCACAACCCGGCCGTCAACCGCAAGACGATCGGCGTCGCGGTCGCCGACAGCCCTGAGGGGCCGTTCACCGCGCAGCCGACGGCGATGATCCTCAACAACGAGGCCGTCACGTCGGGCCAGGCGATCGACCCGGCGGCCTTCCGTGACCCCGCGACCGGCAAGTACTACCTGTTCTGGGGCAACGGCAGCCCGGTCTACGGCGAGCTCAGCGACGACATGCTGTCGATCAAGCCGGGAACCTTCAAGCGCATCACCGGGCTGACGGACTTCCGCGAGGGGGCGTTCGTCAACTACCGCAACGGGACGTACCACCTGACGTACGCGATCGACGACACCGGGTCGCCGAACTACCGTGTCGGCTACGCGACCTCCGCGAGCATCGACGGGCCGTGGACCTACCGCGGGGCCATCCTCGAGAAGGACCCGTCGCAGGGCCTGCTCGGGACCGGCCACAGCTCGATCGTCCAGCTGCCGGGCACGGACGAGTGGTACATCGCCTACCACCGCTTCGCCATCCCCGGTGGTGACGGCACGCACCGGGAGACCACTCTCGACCGCGTCCGCTTCGGAGCCGACGGCCTGATCCAGAAGGTCGTGCCGACGCTGAGCGGGGTCGACCCGGTGGTCGTGGACCTGACCGGTCCGGAGGTGTCGGTCACCACCTCGGCCGGCGCGGACGGGGCCGACGGCTGGTTCCGGACTCCGGCTTCGGTCGTCGTCACCGCGGCCGACCCGCGCGGCGTCGCGTCAATCGAGTACTCCGTCGACGGCGGCACCACCTGGAAGCCCTACACGGTGCCGTTCGCCGTCGCCGACGGCACGACCACCGTCAGGGCGCGCGCGACCGACCGCCGCGGCAACGTCGGGTCCGCCGCCGACCTCACAGTGCGGCAGGACACGCTCAGCCCGGTGGTCACGCTCACCGGCGGGGTCACGGGCGGGGGGACGTACGGGCACTCGGCCCGGCCGACGGTCGCCTGGTCCGCCAGCGACGCGACCTCCGGGGTCGCCTCGACGAGCGCGACGCTCGACGCGAAGGCCGTGGGCAACGGAGACGTGCTCGACCTCGCCACGCTCGCCCTCGGCAGTCACACGCTCGTCGTCCGGGCCACCGACCGGGCGGGCCACGTGCAGGTGTCGACGGTGACGTTCACCGTGACGACCTCCACAAGCGACCTCGCGGCCCTGGCCGACCGCTACCTCGCGGCGGGCGTGCTCTCCCAGGGCGCGCACACCAACCTGCGCAACCGGTTGGAAGGCGTTGTCGAGGCGCTGGCCGAGGGCGATCCGGCCAAGGCGGCGCGCTACCTGCGGCAGTACGTCGAGCACGCCGAGCGGCGGGTCGACGACGCCACGGTCCGGGCACTGCTGATCGCGGACGCGCGGGCGCTGCTGGCCGAGCACGGCGGATAACAGCGGTATTGCGATGGGTGGGCCCGGGGGAAGAAACTCCTCCGGGCCCGTTCGTTCCCCGCCAGGATGCGGGCATGACCGCTCCCGACGGGCTCGACGCGGCGCCACGTACGCGGTGGACGCCTGCCGTCGTCTGGCTCGTCACGGGAGTCGTGTGGCTCGGCGCGTGGTGGTTCCTCTGGGCCGTCCTGACGGCCCTTGCAGGTTGGGCCCAGGCGTCGCCCCGCGAGACGCTGGTCAGCAGCGGCGTCCTGCTGTCGGCCGGCGCCGTCGTGGGCGTGGTGGGCTGGCCGCTGGCCGCGCGCTACTGCCGGGTGCCGCGGAGCGCTCGCATCACGTTGCGCATCGCCGCCGGAGTGGTCCTTGCCGCCGCGCTCCTGCTGTTCGTCGTGCCGTTCTTTCCGTCATCGGGCCCGGAGACCGCCGGGAGTCGAGCTCCTGCGACGTCGCGAGATGCGCGTCCCCTGCTCGTCCTGGTCGGCGTGCTCGCCCTGTCTGCGGCGACGGCGGTGGGCGGCCGCTGGCTCCTGCCACGCCTGCCTCCGGAGACGGCCCGGAGCCAGTGGCGGGGGTGGGCGTCCGACGATGCGAGACGGCACGCCCACGAGGCGGAGCTGGCCCGCCTGTCCGGGCGGGAGATCTGCGCGGTCCGCTATGCCGAGCCGAGGTACGAGGGCGTGGAGCCCGAGCAGAGCTGGTCCTACGACGGCTACGACGCGGTGACCTGGGGGCTCGAGCTCGACCTGGACGACGGCACGACGTGGTCGGCGACGTGGCAGCAGGCGGGCCTGGACGAGGGCCTGCTGGTGTACGCGGGAACGCTGGCGCCCCGGCACGTCACCCCTCGCGACGTCGTCTGGTGGAACGTGACCGAGCACTGGCGCACGTTCGGCCTGGACCGCATCGAGCAGGCCGTCGCGGTGTGGTGGCGCCCGTACGGCGAGCAGTCGGCGCTGTGCGTCGAGGCGGTCGTCCTGCGGGCCGGCAGTGCGTCGGCGGTCCTCACGCTGGGGCAGCCCGACGCGGCCGGCAGCTACGAGCACATCTGGGACGGCGTCGTGGTCTTCGCGTCCGTGGAGAGCGCTGTCGCGGCGGGAGCGCTTCTCGAGGAGTCGCTGACCGACCGGTCGGTGACGCCTCCTACCGGTCAGTCCCGGTAGGGGGCGCGACGAGCGGGCCGGGCGTCCCGGGAGCTTCCGCCGGCTCCGGGAACGGATGCCGCGGGGTGAAGGCGTACGCGGTCGGGCCGTGCGCGCGCAGGTGGCCGAGGCGTTCGGCGGCCTCGGGCATGCGCGGCCGGTGGCCCTCCCGCACCCACCAGAGCACGGCCGCCGGCCCCGGGTGGGGCGCGAACCACGAGCGGCGGCGGCGCAGCGCCTGCAGGTGCGGGCCGGTGTGGACGAAGCCGGCGAGGGCTTCGAGCGACTCCCAGACCGAGAGGTTGACCACGAGGCCGGCGCTGTCGCCGAGATAGGCGGCGAAGGGGTGTGTCCGCATGCCGGGCGGGACGGTGGCCTGCGTACGCCACACGTAGCCCGCGGCGGCCTCGCCCGCCCGCTCGATCGGCCCGGAGGCCGCGACGAAGCCGGCCAGCAGCTCGGAGCTCGTCGGGGCGAGCAGCCGGGACACGTTGACCTGGGCGAGGTGCACGGGCGGGCTCCGGGGCGGCGGGTCGGACGGGTGGAGCGTAAGGTCCCGCCATGCCGTGGAGCTGGCGCTACGAGCGCGCGGACGGGACCGAGGTGACCGGGGCGTCACTGCCCGGAACGGGGTTCCCGACGCAGTCGGACGCCGAGTCCTGGATCGGGGAGGAGTGGCGGACGCTCCTCGCCGAGGGAGTGGAGCAGGTCACGCTGCTCGAGGACGACGCGACGGTCTACGGGCCGATGAGCCTGCGCCCCTCGGGCGGACTGTAGCCGCCCGAGGCGCGCCGCGGGCTAGGGCCGCGGGTTCGGGCTCTGGGTGAGCTCCGGGTCGGTCGCGGCGACGTCCCCGAGGATCTCGTCGATCTTCGCCTTGAGGTCGGCGTCGAGCTTCACGCCGGCGGCCTTGACGTTGACCTCGACCTGCTCGGGGCGCGACGCCCCGATGATCGCGGCGGCGACGTTGTCGTTCTGCAGCACCCACGCGACCGCGAGCGCAGCCATCGGCAGCCCGGCCTCGTCGGCCAGCGGCGCGAGCTGCTGAACCTTCTCGAGCACGTCGTCGCGCATCCACCGCGAGATGAACCCGGCGCCGCCGCCCTTCTGGTCCGTGGCGCGCGACCCCGTCGGCGGCTCCTGGCCCGGCTTGTACTTCCCGGTCAGGATGCCCTGCGCGATGGGGGAGAAGACGATCTGGCTGATGCCGAGCTCGCGGCAGGCCGGCTCCACCTCGGCCTCGATGACCCGGTAGAGCGCGGAATACTGCGGCTGGTTCGAGACCAGGTGCACGCCGAGCTCGTCGGCGAGCTTCTTGCCGGCGCGGATCTGCTCGGCGTCCCACTCAGAGACGCCGATGTAGAGCGCCTTGCCCGCGCGGACGACGTCGGCGAAAGCCTGGATCGTCTCCTCGAGCGGGGTCTCGTGGTCAAAGCGGTGGGCCTGGTAGAGGTCGACGTAGTCGGTGCCGAGCCGCTGCAGCGAGCCGTCGATCGACTCCATGATGTGCTTGCGCGACAGGCCGCGGTCGTTCACTCCGTCGCCCATCGGCCAGTAGACCTTCGTGAAGATCTCCAGCCCGGAGCGGCGCTCGCCCGCGAGGGCGCGGCCGAGGACCTGCTCGGCGCGGCCCGCTGCGTAGACGTCGGCGGTGTCGAACGTCGTGATCCCGGCGTCGAGCGCCGCGCGGATGCAGGCCGTGGCGGCGTCGTCCTCGACCTGCCCGCCGTGCGTGATCCAGTTGCCGTAGGCGATCTCGCTGATCTTCAGGCCGCTGCGGCCGAGGTGACGGAACTCCATGACTCGACCATAGGGGGGCTTTCCGGTCCCGGGAGCCCCAGGTCGGTCAGACCTTCGTGCCCCGCGGCACCTGCGGGGCCGGGAGCCGCAGCCGGCGCAGCTGCAGGGCGCGCAGCACGGCGTACGCGACAGCGCCCTTGCGCTGCTCGTTCGGGAAGCGCGCGGGGAGGATGCGGCGGAGGCGGGCACCCGTGATGAAGGCGTCGATGATGATGCCGACGAACATCAGGAACATCACGTAGATCGAGCCGACCTGCACCGCCGCCACCGGCACGAACGACAGCACGACGACGACCACGGCCATCGGCAGGAAGAGCTCGGCGAGGTTCCACCGCGAGTCGACCCAGTCGCGGACGAACTTGCGCACCGGGCCCCGGTCGCGGGCCGGGAGGGCGCGCTCGTCACCGCGGCGCAGCGCCTCGACGCGCTGCTGGCGCTCCTGGCGGGCGCGCTCGCGCTGGAGGCGCATCGCTTCCTTGCGGTCCTTCGGAGGGCGTACGGCCTGGCGCCGCTGCTTCTCGGCCTCCGCCCGCTTGGGCGTCGGCCGGCCCTTGCCGCCCGCCTTGCCGACGCTGTCGGCGCCTTCGTCGACGGCCCCCGCGGCGGGGACCTTCACGAGCGGGTCGTCGACGGGAGACGGAGAGCTGCGGCGCCGGATCACCCTGCTTAGGGTAGACGTTCGCCTGACGGGGGAGGGGCACGCCAGAACCGCGGTCGCCCTGATGCAGGACGACCGAGACAGACCGGGACCAGCGGCACGGAGCGGCCGGAGTGGAGCAGGCATGTCGGTGATGAAGCGGATGTCGATGATCTTCCGCGCGAAGGCGAACAAGGCCCTGGATGCGGCCGAGGACCCGCGCGAGACGCTCGACTACTCCTACCAGCGGCAGCTGGAGCTGCTGCAGAAGGTCCGGCGCGGCGTCGCCGACGTCGCCACGTCGCGCAAGCGCCTGGAGCTCCAGCTGGCCCAGCTGCAGCAACAGGCCGACAAGCTCGAGGGCCAGGGGCGCCAGGCGCTCGCGGCCGGGCGTGAGGACCTGGCCCGCGAGGCGCTCACCCGGCGCTCCGGCCTCCAGCAGCAGATCGCCGACCTGCAGGCCCAGCACGCGCAGCTGCAGGCCGAGGAGGAGAAGCTCACCCTCGCGTCGCAGCGCCTGCAGGCCAAGGTCGAGGCGTTCCGCACGAAGAAGGAGACCATCAAGGCGACCTACACCGCGGCCGAGGCCCAGACGCGCATCGGCGAGGCGTTCTCCGGGATCAGCGAGGAGATGGGCGACGTCGGGCTGGCCGTCCAGCGCGCCGAGGACAAGACCCAGTCGATGCAGGCGCGGGCGGGAGCGATCGACGAGCTGCTGGCCTCCGGCGCGCTCGACGACGCGACGGGCACCTCCAAGGACGACATCACCGCGCAGCTGGACCGCATCTCCAGCACCAGCGACGTCGAGCTGGAGCTGCAGCGGCTGAAGGGCGAGCTCGGGGCAGCTCCTGCCCCGCAGGCCATCGAGGGGTCGACCGCCCCTGGTGGCAACGCGGTCGGGCAGGTCAACGTGCAGAAGGAGGGCCAGGCGTGATCGTCCGCATCCTCGGCGAGGGCCAGTACGACGTCCCCGACAGCGAGGTCGACGCCCTCAACACGCTCGACGACGCCGTGGAGAAGGCCGTGGCGCTCGCCGACGAGGCGACGTTCCGCAACGCGCTCGCCGGCCTGCTCGCCCACGTCCGGTCGCACGGGACACAGCTGCCGGACTCCGAGCTCGTCCCCTCCGAGGCCGTGCTCCCCGCCGAGGACGCCTCGGTGGAGGAGGTCCGGGGCCTGCTCACCGACGAGGGCATGATCCCGGGATGAGCGGCGTGGCCGTCCCCGGGACGGTGCGGTGAGGTCCCGCTACGCGCCGGACCGGGGCCTCGTCGGCCGCATGGTCTTCACCATCGTGCTGCTGGGGCTGCTCTACGTCGTCGTCATGGCCGTGCTCATCGGGCTCGGCCTGCCCTGGCCGCTCGTGCTGGTCCTCGGCGGCGTCGGGCTCTTCGTGCAGTGGTGGTTCAGCGACCGGCTGGCGCTGGCCTCGATGCGTGCCGTCGAGGTCTCGCCGGCCGAGGCGCCGGAGCTGCACGCCGTCATCGACCGGCTCTGCGCGCTCGCCGACATGCCGAAGCCGCGGGTTGCGATCGCGGACACCGACATCCCCAACGCGTTCGCCACCGGGCGGTCGCCGAAGCGGGCGGTGGTGTGTGCGACCACGGGCATCCTGCGCCGGCTCGACGAGCGCGAGCTCGAAGGCGTGCTCTCGCACGAGCTGAGCCACGTCGCGCACCGGGACGTGACGGTGATGACGGTGGCCTCCTTCGTCTCGGTCGTCGCCGGCCTGCTGATGCGCTCGTTCCTCTACGGCGGCATCGCGCCGCGCCGCGACAACCGGGACAACGCCGCCGCGGTGGTGCTGCTCGTCGTCGTCGCGAGCGTCGCGGTCTACGCCGTCAGCTTCCTGCTCATCCGCGCGCTGTCGAGATACCGCGAGCTCGCGGCCGACCGCGCCGGCGCGCTCCTGACCGGCCAGCCGTCCGCGCTGGCGAGCGCGCTGGTCAAGGTCTCGGGCGAGATGGCCCGCATCCCGACCCGGGACCTGCGCCAGGCCGAGGCGTACAACGCCTTCTTCTTCGCGCCGGCGCTGGCCGGCGGGTTCAGCATCTCCTCGCTGTTCTCGACCCACCCCTCGCTCGACGTCCGGCTCGACCGGCTGGCGCGCATCTCCGGCGAGCTCGGGCGGGCCGGCTGATGGGCCTGCTGGACCGGCTGCTCGGCCGGGCGCAGCCGCCGCCGCCGAGCCTGGACGAGCTGTTCGCGCTGCCGGACGCCGCACTGACGCTCGAGGCCGCGCTGGGCTTGCGTCCGACCGGCGTGGGCTCGGTCTGCTTCCGGGCCGCCGAGGGCGCGGCGTTCGCGCAGACCGAGTCGGACGTCCAGGCCCTGCTGGACGCGGACGAGGGGCCCGACGTCGAGCGGTCGGTCGACGGCTACGGCTTCACCTGGCTGACCTGCCGGCACGACCCGGGGGACGTGCCCGGCCTCGTCACGGACCTGCACGCGGTCAACTCCACTTTGGAGTCCCAGGGGTTCGGGCCCGCGCTGCTCTGCTCCGTCGTGGCGTTCGCGGGGCCGGACGGGCGACGGCTGGCCGTCGTCTACCTCTACAAGCGCGGCACCTTCTATCCCTTCGCGCCGCTCGGCGGGGAGCAGCGCGACAACCCGCTGGAGCTGCAGGCGCGCGGTGCGCTGGGCGACCTGCGGGTCGAGCAGGACCTGTCGCGGTGGTTCGCGGTCTGGGGCGCGCCCGGGCTCTGAGGGTCAAGCCCCGCGCCGGCGGCCCCGGCCGTCGTACATCGCCCTGTCCGCGCGGCCGAGCACGTCGGCGGGGGAGTCGCCGGCGCTTCCCATCGTCAGCCCGACGGACGCCGAGGGGCGCAGCTCTGCGCCGGCGACGCCGATCGGCTCGCGCAGCGCCGCCAGCAGTCGTTCGCGCAACGTCTCGGCCTGGCCGTGCGTCACGTCCACGGCGAGCACCGCGAACTCGTCCCCGCCGACCCGGCTCGCGGTGTCGGCCGCCCGCAGCACCGTCCGCAGCCGGTCGGCGACCTCTCGCAGCATCACGTCCCCGACCGCATGGCCGTGCGCGTCGTTGACCGCCTTGAAGCCGTCCAGGTCGATGAACAGCACCGCCAGCTGCGTTCCCGTGCGGTCCAGGGCGCCGAGCGCCTGCGTGAGCCGGTCGTCGAGCAGCCGGCGGTTGGCCAGGCCCGTGAGCGGGTCGTGCAGGGCGAGGTGGGCGAGGTGGGCCTCGGCCTCCTGCAGCTCGGTGACGTCCTCGACCACCATGACGATGTGCCGCTCGCCGTCCTCGGCCACCAGCCGGGAGTTCACCAGCACGGGCACGCCGGCCCCCTGCGACGTCAGCAGCCGGCACTGCAGCCGCATCGTGCCGCCCTGGGCGTTGAGCTGGGCGCACGCCGCGTGGGCGGCGGGCACGTCGTCGGGGTGCGTGATGTCGAACAACGGCGCGCCGAGCAGCGCCGACACCGGGCGCTCGACCAGCTCGCCGAGCGCTCGGTTGGCGTCGATCACGACCCCGTCGAGCGTGCAGATGGCCATCGCGCTGGGAGCGTTCGCGAACGCCCCGCGCGCGAAGCGTGTGTCCTGCCCCATCCTCACGATCCCCCGGCTCGGCGACTGTGCCACGAAGATCGAACCGTAGAGGGCGCGGGCGGGGTGGCGCAGCCCGAGTGCCGGATCGTGCGCTAGACGCCCCAGTCCGGGCGTAGCGGCATCGCAGCGTCGCCGTCGTCGCGCGTCCTGACCCCGAGCACCTGGTGCAGCTCGATGCCGCGCCGCTCGAACGCCAGCCGGCACCCGGCCATGTAGATGCGCCAGACGCGGGCGCGACCGAGGCCGACCTCGCGCACGGCTGCGTCCCAGTTGGCGTCGAGGTTGCGCCCCCAGTCCCGCAGCGTCATGGCGTAGTGCTCGCGCAGGCTCTCCTCGTGCCGCACCTCGATGCCGTTGTCCTGCATCGCGGAGATGATCGTGCCGACGCCCACCAGCTCGCCGTCGGGGAAGACGTAGCGGTTGATGAAGCCCTTCCGCTTGAGCGGCCCCTCGAGGTTGGTGGGCCGGGTGATGCAGTGGTTGAGGAGACGGCCGCCCGGCTTGAGCTTGGAGCGCAGGTGGGTGAAGTAGCTCGGCAGCTCGCGCCGTCCGATGTGCTCGGTCAGGCCGATGGAGCTGACCGCGTCGAACGCCTCGCCCGGTGCGTCGCGGTAGTCCAGGAAGCGCACCTCGGCCCGGTCGGCGAGGCCGGCGTCGGCGATCGCCTTCTGCGCCCACTCGGCCTGTCGGCGCGACAGCGTCACGCCGAGCGCCTGGACCCCGTAGTTCTTGGCCGCGTGCATGACCATGCCGCCCCAGCCGCACCCGACGTCGAGCAGCCGCTGCCCGGGCTCGAGGCCGAGCTTGCGGCAGACGAGGTCGAACTTGTTGGCCTGCGCCTCCTCGAGCGTCGCGTCGAGGGTCGGGTAGGCGGCGCAGGTGTAGGCCATCGACGGGCCGAGGACGTACTCGTAGAACGTGTTGGAGATGTCGTAGTGGTGCGAGATGGCCTCGCCGTCGCGCCGCTTGGAGTGGCGGCCGCCGCGCAGGACGACCTCCTCGGCCGGACGCGGCGGCGGCTTGAGCGCCTGCAGCCCGATCGAGCGCAGCACCTCGATCCGCTGCTGCCACGAGATGCGGTCGATGGAGGCCTGCGACAGCGAGGCCAGGGCCGTGTAGACGTCCCCCTCGACCTCGAGCTCGCCGGAGACGTACGCCCGGCCCAGGCCGAGCTCGCCGGGCGAGGTCACGACGTACGAGACGGCCTGCGGCGAGCGCAGGTGCACCGTCACCGCGGCCTCCGCCGGGCCGGCGCTGCTGCCGTCATAGGCCTTCCACGCGACGGGCGCGCTCGGCCCGACCACTGCCTCGAAGGCTTCGGCGATCTTCATGCTGGCGCCCCTCCTGTGTGCATCAGTGCCGCCGGACCGTCTTGGAGTAGAGGTCGAGCAGGCGGCCCTGCGGGTCGTATTCCTTCTTCAGCTGCGCGTAGGCCTCGCCCCCGTAGAGAGACCAGAACTCGTCCTCGCCGTAGTAGGACGTCGAGTAGAGCGACTTGCGTCCTCCGAGCTCCTGCACCTTCTGCTCGATGCGCCGGTTGTGGTGCCCGTCCGCCTGCCCGGGCGCGAGTGGGACCGTCGACCAGAAGCCGAAGTTCACATACGTGATCTCGGAATCCATGACGTAGAGGTCCCATGTCGTGGCTGGGTCGCGCTGGCGCAGCGGGCACGCCCAGATCGGCTGGATCCCGGTCTCGCGCGCGAGCCAGGTGTGGAAGTCGGCCGCCCGCGCGATCGGCACCTCGACGTCCTGCACGACGCGCTCGGCGGGGGGCTTGCCCTTGGCCCGGTCAAGGCGCTCCCCGACGTGGTAGCGCGCCTCCAGCCCGATGAGCTTCCAGTAGGCGTCGCTGCGCAGGTAGCGCTTCGGCCACAGCCGGCGGATCCGCGGGTTCTGCGCACCGAACGCCCGCGAGCACCAGAACCAGTCGGTGTCCCAGCGCCAGTAGTAGTCGCGCGCGGTCAGGTAGTCCTCGCGCCGCGTCTGCAGGGAGCGGTAGAAGATCTCCATCCCGGTGTAGTCCGAGACGTAGGGCGCCCCGTCGGCCCAGAAGCCGAGCGTCAGGTAGAGCTCGTCCTCGCTGAAGGCCGTGGCGTCCACGAAGCGCACCGGCTCGCCCTGCCAGCGCTGCTCGCGCACCACCTCGTCCATCGCGGCGAACAGCTCGTCCGCGCTGCGGAAAGGCACGTGGGCCAGCCGGACGTACGGGTGCACCGGCTCGAGCTCGATGGTCAGCCGCAGCGCGTAGCCGAGGGTGCCGTACGAGTTGGGGAAGCCGAAGTAGAGCGCGGCGTGCTCGCCCTCCGGGGTCGCAGTGACGACGCGGCCGTCGCCGGTGAGCACGTCCATCTCGAGGACGGACTCGTGGGGGAGCCCGTTGCGGAACGACGTCGACTCGATCCCGAGCCCTGTCACGGCCCCGCCGAGCGTGATGGTCTTGAGCTGCGGGACCACCAGCGGGGCCAGGCCGTGCGCGAGCGTGACGTCGAGCAGGTGCTCGTACGTCGTCATCCCCTGCACCTCGGCCGTCCGGGCGACCGGGTCGACCGAGAGCACCCCGTCGAAGCCGGTGACGTCGAGCCCCGGCGTCGTCACCGGCCGGCGGGTGCGGAACAGGTTGGACGTGCGCTTCTTCAGCCGGACCGGGGCGCCCGGCGGAATCGCCGCGTAGTCCTGCAGCAGCCGATCCCGACGCCGGCGGTAGCCCGCCTGGTCAGCGCTGTCGACGCCGATGTGTTCCACGAGGCGACCCTACGCCCGTTGGTACGGGCAACTAAGCCCGCGTCGATCACCCGCGCGTCGTGCCGCTCCCGGGCAGCGCCAGCATCCGCTCCAGGGCGACCTTCGCCCAGTGCGCGGTGTCGCCGTCGACCACGATCCGGTTGACCATGCGGCCCTCCACCAGGGACTCGAGCGCCCAGACCAGGTGCGGCAGGTCGATGCGGTTCATCGTGGAGCAGTAGCAGACGGTCTTGTCCAGGAAGACGATCTGCTTGTCCGGGTGGGCCTTCGCCAGCCGCGACACCAGGTTGAGCTCCGTGCCGACGGCCCAGGACGACCCGGCGGGCGCCGCCTCGAGGGTGCGGATGATGTGCTCCGTCGAGCCGACGGAGTCGGCCGCCGTGACCACGTCGAAGCGGCACTCCGGGTGGACGAGCACGTTGACGCCGGGGATGCGGGCGCGTACGTCGTCCACGTTGTCCTTGGAGAAGCGGCCGTGCACCGAGCAGTGGCCGCGCCAGAGGATCATCTTGGCCGCGCGCAGCTGCTCGACCGTCACTCCGCCGCCCGGCTTGTGCGGGTTGTAGACCACACAGTCCTCCAGCGAGAGCCCTAGCTGCAGGACGGCGGTGTTGCGCCCGAGGTGCTGGTCGGGCAGGAAGAGCACGCGCTCGCCGCGCTCGAAGGCCCACCGCAGGGAGCGGTCGGCGTTGGAGGAGGTGCAGATGGTGCCGCCGTTGCGCCCGGTGAACGCCTTGATCGCGGCGCTGGAGTTCATGTAGGCCACGGGGACCGTCGAGTCGGCGAGGCCGGCCTCGGCGAGCACCTCCCACGCGTCCTCGACCTGCCCGAGCGCGGCCATGTCCGCCATCGAGCAGCCGGCGGCGAGGTCGGGCAGCACGACCTGCTGGGACGGCGAGGTGAGGATGTCCGCGGACTCGGCCATGAAGTGCACGCCGCAGAACACGACGTACTCCGCCTCCGGGCGGGCGGCGGCCTGCTGGGCGAGCTTGAACGAGTCGCCGGTGACGTCGGCGAACTCGATCACCTCGTCGCGCTGGTAGTGGTGCCCGAGGACGAAAGCACGGTCGCCGAGCGCCGCGCGAGCCCGGCGCGCCCGGTCCGCCAGGGCGGGGTCGCTCGCGGCCGGCAGGTCCCCGGGGCAGTCGACCCCGCGCTCGCTGGCCAGGTCTCGGTCCCGCCCGAGCAGGAGCAGGGCCAGCGGGGACGGCGCGACCCCGAGCGGGAGCTCGGCGCCGGCGGGGGCTGCCGGAGCGCCTCCCGGTGCCGGCGGCTGGCCGGGCAGCGTGACGGCGGGGTGGGCGGCGGTCGAAGGGCTCACGGGGCTCCCGGGCTCGTTCAGGGGACGCACTATTTTCCCACGGTCCTGCGGCGGGGCGCCGACGGACGCACAGGGGACGTCGGCCTCGCGTCACCGCGACCTGACCTCGCCGCCCCTCGGGGCAACAGCCGGGGCCTGCGGGTGCTTCCCGGGAACGGCGTTGGTGCTTCTCCGGAACGGCAGGCGGCCACGAGATGACGCACGGTGACCGCGCAGCAGACGTGCGGGATGTCGTTCTTCCGAGACGCGGTGATCGTCCGCTCAGTGTGCTTCCATGGACGTGGAAGCAACGGGACGCCGTCGGTGTTGGACTCCGTCATAGCGGGGGCCGGCACCCGGTCCCCGGGAGGCATCAGGACAGGAGCGCCTGCAGCATGACTGTTTCGGACCAAACCCTTTCGACCGCCGGCACCGAGGTCGCGGACGGCATCGTCCTCACGGACGTCGCGGCGAGCAAGGTCCGTAGCCTGCTCGAGCAGGAGGGCCGCACGGACCTGCAGCTGCGCGTGGCCGTGCAGCCGGGTGGTTGCTCGGGCCTGCGCTACCAGCTCTTCTTCGACGAGCGCGCCCTCGATGGCGACATCGTCAAGAAGTTCGGCGGCGTGGGCGTCGTGGTCGACCGGATGAGCGCGCCCTACCTGACCGGCGCGGTCATCGACTTCACCGACACCATCGAGAAGCAGGGCTTCACGATCGACAACCCGAACGCGCAGAACTCCTGCGCCTGCGGGGACTCGTTCCACTGAGCGGGCCACAACATCTGCGGTCTCCGGGGGAGCCAGGGGCTCCGGGGCCGCGGTCGGGCGGCAGACACGCCGCCCCCGCGGCCCACGCGAGAAGCAGATCGGGGGCACGGACCGCCGCGTCGTTGGGCGCGGCGGTCTTCGTCGTGCTGGCGCTGATCGTCGGCATTGTGGGGTTCTCGGGCGGTTTCGCCGGCGACGACGAGCCGACGGGGGCCGCGCTTCCCGCCGGGACGCCGTCCGCGCCGTCCTCGGCGTCCCCGAGCGGCAGTGCGGGCGCTACGGCGACCGCGACCCCGTCCGGCAGTGCGGCAGCGGGCTCTTGGACGTCCCCAACCCCGTCGGCCGGCTCCAGCTCCTCGGCGAGCCCTCCGGCAGCGGCCGGGGCCGCGGCCACCCCCACCACGCCGGCCACCCCCACGGCCTCTGCCACGCCGAGCCGTCCCACGCCCACGCCTACGCCTACGAAGAAGCCTGCCTCGGCCGCCCCGACGCCGGCGCCCGGCCTCGTCCTCACCGCCACGGGGACCTGCTGGTACCGCATCCGCGGGGACGGGAAGATCCTCGGCGAGGGCACGCTGCGCAAGGGGCAGGTCCGTCGCTACGACGGCGCCCGCGAGTACGACATCATCCTGGGCAACGCCGGTGGCGTCCGCTACTCCGTCGCCGGGTCCGCGCCGCGCTACCGCGGTGACTTCGGGACCCCGCTCCGCTTCACCGTCGTCGACCGGCGCCAGCCCGCCGCCGGCTGAGGCCGCCCTGGCGGGCTCCAGCCGGTTGCCGGCCGGCTCGCCTGAGTCACGCCTGCGGCCCGCGTGCGAGCGCCCTCCCGCAACACCGCGGTGCTAGGGTCCTGCGCCCGCAGGGCCCGGTGCCGCTCCCGTGCGCCGTACCCCTCCCATCCGGCTCTCGTCACCTCTCACCGTCAGGAGCAGCGCCCGTGCGCATCGCCGTCACCGGCTCCATCGCGACAGACCATCTGATGCGGTTCCCCGGCCGGTTCACGGACTCCCTGGTGGCCGAGAAGCTGGACAAGGTGTCGTTGTCGTTCCTGGTGGACGACCTGGAGCTGCGCCGGGGCGGCGTCGCGGCGAACATCGCCTTCAGCCTCGGCCAGCTCGGTGTCCGCCCCGTGCTCGTGGGGGCCGTCGGCGCCGACTTCGGCGACTACCAGCAGTGGCTGGAGCAGCACGGCGTGGACTGCGGCTCCGTCGCGTACTCCACGACCCGGCACACCGCGCGCTTCGTCTGCACCACCGACGCCGACCACAACCAGATCGCGTCGTTCTACCCCGGCGCGATGTCCGAGGCGCGCGAGATCGCGCTCGCACCGGTCCAGGAGCGGGTGGGCGGGCTCGACCTCGTCCTCGTCAGCCCGAACGACCCCGAGGCCATGGTCCGGCACACACACGAGTGCCGCGAGCTCGGCATCCCGTTCGGGGCCGACCCCTCCCAGCAGCTGGCGCGCATGCACCGCGACGAGGTCCGCGACCTGGTCGACGGCGCGGCCTACCTGTTCACCAACGAGTACGAAGCGGCCCTCATCGAGCAGAAGACCGGCTGGTCCGCGGACGACCTGCTCGGCCGCGTGCAGACCCGCGTCACCACCCTCGGCGCGCTCGGCGTGCTCGTCGAGCGCAAGGGCGAGCCGTCGGTGCGGGTCGCTGCCGCGCCGGTGACCGAGGAGGTCGACCCCACGGGCGTCGGCGACGCCTTCCGCGCCGGGTTCCTCGCCGCCACCAGCTGGGGCGTCTCCGTCGAGCGGGCCTGCCAGGTCGGCGCCCTCGTCGCCTCGCTCGTGCTGGAGACCGTCGGGCCGCAGGAGTACGCCCTCGAGCCCGCGGACTTCCTCGAGCGGCTCGCCGGCGCGTACGGCGAGGCCACCGCCGAGGACGTGCGCCCGCACCTGCCGGCCCGGGCGAGCTAGCCCAGAGCCGGCAGAGCACCCGAGCCCGCCGCGCCGCCCGTGCCCGTCGAGCCGCCGCCTACGCGCTGGTCGCTCCCGCGCGCGGGAGCGCCGCTGCTCGGCGAGATCGCCGGCGTGGGGGCCGACCTCGAGCCGGGCACCCTGCTCGAGGCGTACCGCAGCGGGCTGTTCCCGATGCGGCTCGACGGGGTCCACGGGCCGCTCGCCTGGTGGTCGCCCGGCCCGCGCGGCGTGCTGCCGCTCGACGGCCTGCGCGTCAGCAGGTCGCTGCGCCGGTCGCTGCGGCGCTACACCGTCACGGTGGACCAGGCCTTCGCCGAGGTCGTGGATGCGTGCGCCGACCCGGCGCGCGAGGGGGCCTGGATCGACGACGAGATCCGCGCCGCGTACGTCCGGCTGTCCCAGCTGGGCTGGGCGCACTCGGTCGAGGTGTGGGACGGCCCCGAGCTGGTCGGCGGCCTGTACGGCGTGGCCGTGGGCGGGCTCTTCGCGGGGGAGTCGATGTTCCACCGGGCGGTCGACGCCTCCAAGGTGGCCCTCGTGCACCTGGTGCGGCTGCTGAGCGAGGACGGGCAGCCGCGGCTGCTCGACGTCCAGTGGAGCACCCCGCACCTGGCCTCGCTGGGCGTGGTCGAGGTCTCGCGCCGCCGCTACCTGCGCCTGCTGCGGGCCGCGCTCGAGCTGCCGCTGCCGGCCGCCCTCGACGACGGGCGGCGCTGAGCCGGGGCTGCGCCGCCGGCGACGGGCACGGCCCCGCACCGGTCCCGCTGCAGCCGGGCTGCGTCGTCGCGCGCCCCGGTGGGAGCCGCAGGCGGTCAGTGCAGGCGGCGGACGACGTACGCGGCGCCCCGCTCGCGCGGCCGCTCCCCGACGTACTCGTGGCCCCGCATGCGGCACCACGCAGGGACGTCCACCCGCGCCGCCTCGTCGTCGGCGAGGACCGCGATCAGCGCACCGGGCGGGACGTCCAGGACGTGGCGGGCGAGCTCGATCACCGGGACGGGACAGCGTCGGCCCAGCGCGTCGACCTCGGCGGCGAGATCGTCCTGCTCGGTCACAGCCCGGCCACCCCGGCCCGCTCCCGAAGCCCGGCGACGACCCCCGGCAGCACGGTCAGGAGCCGCTCCACGTCCGACTCGGCCGCCCCGCGCGGCAGCGAGACCCGGACGTTGCCGTGGGTGAGGACCCCCATCGCCGCCAGCACGTGGCTGGGCCGCAGGGTGCTCGCCGTGCACGCCGAGCCCGAGCCGACGGCGAACCCCAGCCGGTCCAGCTCGGTGACGAGGGCCTCGCCGTCGACGAAGAGGCAGGAGAAGGTCACGACGTGCGGGAGGCGGTCGTCCGGATCGCCCACCACCTCCACGTCCGGGACGAGCTGCGGCAGCTCGGCGCGGAGCCGCGCGACGATCGCGTGCAGCCGTGCGGACTCCGTGGCCGCGTCGGCTACGGCCGCCTCGAGCGCCGTGGCCGCCGCGAGCACCGCCGGCAGGCCCACCCCGCCCGGCACGCGCCCGCCCTCGGCCTCGTCGGCGGGGAACGGCGCCCGCCACCGAACGCTCCGGCGCACCGCCAGCACGCCGACGCCGGGAGGCCCGCCCCACTTGCGCGCGCTGGCCGTGAGCAGGTCCCACGGGGGAACCGCCATCCGCCCCACGGTCTGGGCCGCGTCGACCAGCAGCGGCACCCCCTCCGCCCGGCACGCCTCGTGCACGGCGTCGACGGGCTGGACCGTGCCGACCTCCTGGTTCGCCGACTGCAGCGCCGCGAGGGCCGTCGGGCGCGCGTGGACGGCCCGGACGAACTCAGCGGCGTCCACTCTGCCGAGCCGGTCCACCCCGACCGTCTCGACGCCGCCGCCGGAACCCTCCGCCAGCGTGCCGGCCGCGAGCACCGCGGAGTGCTCCACCGCGCTGGCCACCAGCCGGCCGTACGCCCCGCCGCCGGACCCCGGGCGCCGGGCCAGCCCGCCGAGCACGGCCAGGTGGGCCGCCTGGGTGCCGGAGCCGGTGAAGGAGACCTCGTCCGGGTGGGCGCCGAGCACGGCCGCCACGGAGGCCCTGGCCGCGTCGAGCAGCAGGGCGGCGCGACGCCCCTCGGCGTAGAGCCGCCGCGGGTCCGCCCAGCCGTCGTCGAGCGCGGCGAGCAGGGCCTGACGCGCCACCGGGGCCAGCGGCTCACCGGCCGCCGCGTCGAGGTAGGCACGCTGTTCCGCCACGCCCCAAGCATGCCCGGCGCCCTAGCGCAGATGAGGCGCGGGCAGCCCCGGCGAGCGTGGGGGCTTCTTCCGCTGCGGGGTCTCGAGACCGTGTTCTAACGCACAAACCATCGCTCAGCGTGCCCCGCCAAGCACCGCCCGGAGCCCGGTAGTACTGTTCCCGAGCCAGGAAAAACGAGTTCGACCGGCGTCGGGCTTCCCTCACGGCAGGGTTCGGCCAGCGCCGCGGGAGAAGGGTTGCGAGTGCGTCCGTACGGTCCTCGGGCCACCTCGCCGGCCAGCCCGCCCAGCGCGGCGCTGCAGCCGCGGCGCAGGTGGCGACGTCCCCTGACTCTCCTCGTGCTCGCGCCGTTGGTGCTGAGCGGATGCTCCTCGGAGCTGAACGACCAATGGGCCCGCGGCGGCCTGCCCGAGAGCGTCACCGACCACGGTGACCGCATCACGACCCTGTGGCAGGGCGCCTGGGCCGCGGCCTTCATCACCGGCGCCATCGTCTGGGCGCTGATCCTCGCGGCCTGCGTCGTCTACCGCCGCAAGGCGACGGACACCGGCCTGCCGCCCCAGGTGCGCTACAACCTGCCGGTCGAGGTGCTCTACACGACGCTCCCGATCGTCATGGTCCTCGTCTACTTCTACTTCACCGCGCGCGACCAGAACGAGGTCGGCGACGTCAAGAACGACGCTGCGGTCAACGTCAGCGTCGTCGGCAAGCGGTGGAGCTGGGACTTCAACTACCTGGACGCGGGCGTCTTCCAGGCCGGCACCCCCGGCGAGCCGCCGACGCTCTATCTCCCGGTCGGGGAGAAGGTCCACTTCGACGTGGTGGCGCGCGACGTCATCCACTCGTTCTGGGTCCCGCAGTTCATCTTCAAGAAGGACATGATCCCGGGCCGCGTCAACAGCTTCGAGCTGACGCCGACGAAGGTCGGGTTCTACGCCGGCAAGTGCGCCGAGCTCTGCGGCACCTACCACGCACGGATGCTGTTCAACGTCGCCGTCGTCGAGCGCGCCGAGTACGACCGCCAGCTCGAGGCGCTGCGCGCCCAGGGCAACGTCGGTGACCTCACCGACGTCGAGGGCCCGCAGCAGCCGAGGTCCGGCGAGAGCCTGACCATCGACCCTGAGACCGATGAGACGGAATCGGAATGACAGCGATCGAGAACCCCGAGACGCTCAACGAGAGCGCGATCGTCCGGGGCAAGTCGAAGGGCCGGATCCTGATCTCGTGGCTGACGTCCACGGATCACAAGGTCATCGGCTACATGTACCTCATCACCTCGTTCGCCTTCTTCCTGATCGGTGGTGTGCTCGCGCTCGTCATCCGTGCCGAGCTCGCCCGGCCGGGTCTCGACTTCGTCAGTGAAGAGCAGTACAACCAGCTCTTCACGATGCACGGCGTCATCATGCTGCTGTTCTTCGCGACCCCAACCTTCGTCGGGTTCGGCAACATCATCATGCCGCTGCAGATCGGCACGGCGGACGTCGCGTTCCCGCGGCTGAACATGATGGGCTTCTACCTGTTCCTGTTCGGTGGGCTCATCGCCGCGGCGGGCTTCTTCACGCCGGAAGGCGCGGCGGACTTCGGCTGGTACATGTACACGCCGCTGTCCACGATCTACTCACCGAGCGTCGGTGCCGACCTCGCGGTCGCGGGCGTCATCCTCTCCGGTTTCTCCACGATCCTCGCCGGCGTCAACTTCGTCACGACGATCTTCTGCATGCGCGCGCCCGGCATGACGATGTTCCGCATGCCGATCTTCACCTGGAACATCCTGCTCACCAGCGTGCTGGTGCTGATGGCGTTCCCGGTGTTCACCGCGGCGCTGTTCGGCCTCTTCACCGACCGCAACCTCGGGACGCACATCTTCGACCCGGCCAACGGCGGTGCAATCCTCTACCAGCACCTGTTCTGGTTCTTCGGCCATCCCGAGGTCTACATCATCGCCCTGCCGTTCTTCGGCATCATCAGCGAGATCATCCCGGTCTTCAGCCGCAAACCGATCTTCGGCTACAAGGGCCTGGTCTTCGCGACGATCGCCATCGCGGGCCTCTCGGTGACCGTGTGGGCGCACCACATGTATCCGACGGGAGCGGTGTCACTACCGTTCTTCTCGCTGATGACGTTCCTCATCGCGGTGCCGACGGGCGTGAAGTTCTTCAACTGGATCGGCACCATGTGGCGCGGCTCGATCACCTTCGAGACGCCGATGCTGTGGTCGATCGGCTTCCTGGTGACGTTCCTGTTCGGTGGCCTCACCGGCATGATCCTCGCCTCGCCGCCGCTGGACTTCCAGGCCAACGACTCCTACTTCGTCGTCGCCCACTTCCACTACGTGGTGTTCGGCACCGTCGTGTTCGCGACGTTCGGCGGGTTCTACTTCTGGTGGCCGAAGTTCACCGGGCGGATGCTCGACGAGCGCCTCGGCAAGCTGCACTTCTGGCTGCTGTTCATCGGCTTCCACCTCACGTTCCTCGTGCAGCACTGGCTCGGTGCCGAGGGCATGCCGCGTCGCTACGCCGACTACCTCGCCGCCGACGGGTTCACGACGCTCAACTCGGTCTCCTCGATCGGGGCGTTCGTGCTCGGCGCGTCGATGCTGCCGTTCATCTACAACGTGTGGAAGACCTCCAAGAGCGGCCGTCGAGTCACCGTCGACGACCCGTGGGGCTACGGCAACAGCCTCGAATGGGCGACGTCCTGTCCGCCTCCGCGGCACAACTTCCTCGAGCTGCCGCGGATCCGCTCGGAGCGGCCGGCGTTCGACCTGCACCACCCGGAGGTTCCGCGCGTCGACACCCCGACGCCCGGCAAGACGCTGCTCGATCAGATCGCTGGTGAGCCGGACCTGGAGGACCGTCGATGAAGGTCGAGGGCTGGCTGTTCGCGTCCGGTGTCATCTTCTTCGGCCTGATCGCGATCATCTACGGGGTGGTCACGGGGGAGCCGGCCGGCACGACGGCACTCGCGTTCACGGCCGGACTGGCGCTCCTCGTCGGCTTCTACACGCTGTTCACGGCGCGCCGGATCGGCTTGCGTCCCGAGGACCGCAAGGACGCCGAGATCGCGGAGAGCGCCGGGGAGATCGGCTTCTTCAGCCCCACCAGCTGGTGGCCGCTGGCCGTCGCGGCGGGCGCCGCGGTCGTGACGCTCGGGCTCGTCTTCGGTTGGTGGCTGGTCGGCCTCGGCGCCGTGTTCCTCATCCTGGCCGTCATCGGGCTGGTCTTCGAGTACTACCGAGGCGAGCACTCGCACTGACGTCAGCCGCACGTCCTCGCCCCGCCGGAGGTTCAGCCGGCGGGGCGTGACGTGCCGCACCCCCTCCGGGGCGGGTCGTTGCTGGCCGTGGACGGGCTGATCAGGGACACTTGTCTGGTCTTGCGCCGCGCCGGCGGCCGGAGATGTCTCGATCGGAGGATCGGTGTCCTGCACGTCTACGGGGGTCCCGCGCAGGCGGCGTGTCCTCCAGCTCGTCGCGTCCCTGAGCGCGGTCGCCCTGCTGCCGGCCCTTGCGGCGTGTGAGTCGGGGACCGAGGCGATCGCGGCCGTCTCCGGCTCCACGCCCAGCCCGACAGCCACCGCGTCGACGGCGAAGATCGTCATCGACCCGGCGGGCGGCTCGCGCGGCATCGGCCTCGACTCCGACGTCGTCCTCTCCGTCACGGACGGCTCCCTGCGCGGCGTTGCCGTCACCGACGGCGACGGCAACCCCGTCAAGGGCGCCCTCGCCGCGGACGGCAAGACGTGGGAGCCCGCAGCCCCGCTCGAGCCGGCTACCCGCTACAGCGTTCGCGTCACAGCTCGCGACGCCGAGGACCGGGTCGCCGCCAGGACCACCCGCTTCACCACGGTGCGGCCGAAGGAGGTCCTGGACACCAGCATCTCGCCGCTGAGCGGCACGACCGTCGGCGTCGGCATGCCGATCGTCGTCCGGCTCAACGCCGACGTGCCGGACGACCAGAAGGACGACGTCGAGCGCGGCCTCACGGTCACGTCGACCAAGTCGGCGCCCGGCGCCTGGAGCTGGACCAGCGACCGCGAGGTGCACTATCGGCCCAAGACCTTCTGGCCGGCCTACACGAAGGTCACCCTGAAGGTCGCGCTCAACGGCGTCGCGGCCGAGGACGGCGCCTGGGGGACCGAAGAGTCCGACCGCGTCGTGAAGTTCTCCGTCGGCGCCTCGATGATCAGCACGGTCGACGTGGCCAAGCACCGCATGATCGTCCGCCGCAACGGCAAGGTCTGGGCGACGATCCCGGTCACCACCGGCAAGGGCGGCTTCCTGACCCGCGGCGGCACGAAGGTGATCAGCGAGAAGTACGAGATGAAGGTCATGGACGCTGCCACGACAGGCATCTCCCAGGGCGACCCCGAGTACTACCGGCTCGACGTGCCCTACGCGATGCGCGTCACGAACTCCGGCGAGTTCGTCCACGCCGCGCCGTGGTCGACCGGGTCGCAGGGCTCGGCGAACGTCAGCCACGGGTGCGTCGGCATGAGCATGGCCAACGCCAAGCGCCTGTTCGACAACTCCCTCATCGGTGACGTCATCAAGGTCACCGGCTCCTCG
Source organism: Motilibacter deserti (assembly GCF_011250635.1). Taxonomy (GTDB): domain Bacteria; phylum Actinomycetota; class Actinomycetes; order Motilibacterales; family Motilibacteraceae; genus Motilibacter_A; species Motilibacter_A deserti. Next base: position 288,907 of record NZ_JAANNP010000001.1, on the reverse strand, counting down.
CGCAAGCTCGAGCCCGGCAACGGCTGGACCGACTGGAACGTCTCGTGGAAGGAGTGGCTCGAGGGCAGCGCGCTGTCCTGACCCGCTCCTCCTGCTGAAGGGCCTGGCCGATGCGGCCAGGCCCTTCGTGCGTCGGTGACCTCTGCGCGGGGGCGTGCCCGCGATGGTGCCGGTGCTTGGAGCCCGGGCCGGTGCTGGAACCGTTGGGGAGCCAGGGGGCGCGCTGGACGCGGCGCGTCCGGAGGTCCGTTGATCGTGCTGGGTCAGGGCCGGGGTAGGCGGCAGGTGCGGCGGGTGATCCCGTGCGTCGGCCTGGGCGAGGGGCTGAGCGCCCGCCGCCATGCGATTCCGGGCGCCGCACCGACAGGCCGGCGCCTGCGGCAGCTGTCGGCCGTGAGGCCCGTAGCCATCGAAACGGCCGATGCTGCTGCCGTTCGACGCCGATCACAAGCCGGAGGTCGAGCTGCACGGCGCGAACGTGGCCTGCAGCTCGGGCGTGGCATCGCGGCTGACGGCGGCCCCGGGCTCTGATCGGCTGTCGACCGGGCGGGCGTCGACGCCGTGGAGCGTGACGCTCGCAATGGCGTGCTCAGCGGCACACCAGGCGGCGCGCGGGTCCCGGGGCTATGGCCACGGTCTTCGGCTCGAGTGCCGTCGATGCGCGGTGGGGAGAGCGGTCGGTACGCGCGGACGTCCGTGGGGTGCACGGGCCGGTGTAGCTGACGAGTTCGAGGTCGTGCACCGTTGCGCCGGTCATGACCCGCCTGGTGGTGCGCACGGTGGCGCGACCGGGGCCGACGGCCGGGCGGGTGACACCGAGTGGCCGCGCCTGACGTCGAGGTTGTGGAGCGTGAAGCTCGTCGTGGCGTGCTCTGGCGCACGCAAGGTCTCCTGGAGTCCCGGTCAGCAGCGGGCACCCGAGTGAGCGCGGGCCGGAGGGTGCGCGGGTGCGGTCGGGGACGTGACCGCGGGCGCGTGCGGACGCTCGACGCCAATCCCTCGGTCCCAGCTGCGCCAGCGCCCCGAAAGCCGAAGGGCGGGCACACGGCTCGCGCCGCGTACCCGCCCTTCGGTGTGGTGCGGGGGTGCCTCAGTGATGCCCGCCGCTGGATTCCAGCTCGTGGACGTCGGCCGGTGTGGCCGGCTCGACGCGGTCCTCGAAGTACCAGCGGGAGACCTTGCTGCGCAGCTTGCCGGCGAGGGCGCCGCGGGGGGCGACACCGTTCCCGTCTGCGCTGGCCGGGAGGGCGGCCGGCCGCTGGATCTCCTGCGAGGTGAGCCGCCAGCGCTCCTCCGGCGTGATCGGCTCGTGCACCTCGATGAACTCGCCGTGGGGGAGCTGCATGAGGATGCCGGTCTCGCGGCCGTGGAGCACCTTGTCCTTGTCGCGGTGCTGCAGCCCGAGGCAAGCGCGCTTGGTCACCCAGAAGGCCAGCGGAGGCAGGACGAAGAACGCGATGCGCATGAACCACGTGATCGCGTTGATCGACAGGCCGAACGTGATGGCGATGATGTCGTTGCCGCCCGCGATCCAGAGGATCGTGTAGCTGGTGATGAACATGACGCCGAGGCCGGTGCGGACCGGCTGGTTGCGCGGCCGGTCGAGGATGTGGTGCTCGCGCTTGTCGCCGGTCACCCAGGCTTCGATGAACGGGTAGAGCGCGAAGATCGTGAACATGATCCCGGGGACGACGAGCGAGGGGATCAGCACGTTCAGCGAGAGCGTGTTGCCCCAGAACTCGATCTCCCAGTTGGGCATCAGGCGCAGCGAGCCCTCGAGGAAGCCGATGTACCAGTCGGGCTGCGAGCCCGCGGTGACCTCGCTGGGGTCGTAGGGGCCGTACTGCCAGATCGGGTTGATCGGCACGAGCGCCGCGATGCCGCAGATCACGCCGAAGACGACGAAGAAGAAGCCGCCTGCCTTGGCCGCGTAGACCGGCAGCAGCGGGTAGCCGACGACGTTCTTCTCCGTGCGGCCGGCGCCCGGGTACTGCGTGTGCTTGTGGTAGGTCACCAGGCCGACGTGGGCCGCGATGAGCGCCAGGATCAGGCCGGGCACCAGCAGGATGTGGACCATGTACATGCGCGGGATGAGGTCCACGCCCGGGAACTCGCCGCCGAAGAAGAACATCAGGATGTACGACCCCACGAGCGGGATCGACAGGATGACGCCCTCGGCGATGCGCAGGCCCGTGCCGGAGAGCAGGTCGTCTGGCAGCGAGTAGCCCATGAAGCCCTCGAGCAGGCCGAGGACGAGCAGGGCGACACCGAGCAGCCAGTTGATCTCACGCGGCTTGCGGAACGCGCCCGTGAAGAACGTGCGGAAGGCGTGCACGACCATGCCGGCGATGAAGATCAGGGCGGCCCAGTGGTGGATGTGCCGCATGATCAGGCCGCCGCGGACCTCGAACGAGATCTCCAGGGCCGAGGCGTAGGCGCGGGACATCTCCTCGCCGCGCAGCGGGCCGTAGGCGCCGTTGTAGACCGTCTCGGTCATCGACGGGTCGAAGAAGAGGGTGAGGAAGGTGCCGCTCAGCAGCAGGATGATGAAGCTGTAGAGCGTGATCTCGCCCAGCATGAACGACCAGTGGTCCGGGAACACCTTGCGGATGTTCTTGCGGACGACCTTGGCCAGGCCGAGCCGGTCGTCCAGATAGCGGCCGGCGCCGCCGGCAGCGTCTCCCAACATCGACATGTGTCAGCCCCGTTCCCAGAAGCTCGGACCCACGGGCTCCTCGAAGTCGCCCTGTGCCACCAAGTATCCGTCTGCATCCACGGTGATCGCGAGTTGAGGCAGCGGCCGCGCCGCCGGGCCGAAGATCACGGCGCAGTGGCGCGAGGCGTCGAACGTGGACTGGTGGCACGGGCAGAGCAGGTGGTGCGTCTGCTGCTCGTAGAGCCCCACGGGGCAGCCGACGTGCGTGCAGATCTTGGAGTAGGCGTAGATGCCCTGGTAGTCCTTGCCGACCCGGGACTCGTCGTACTCGACGTCCTCGGGGGCCAGGCGCATGACGATGACGGCGGCCTTCGCCTTGTCGTTCAGCGAGAGGCCCTCGTGCTCGGTGTCCGCGACCTCCTCGACGTCCTCGCTGGACTCCGAGCGCTGCGGCGCCTCGGGCAGCACGTGCACGACGCCACCGATCGGGATCTCCTCCGGGCGCAGCGGCTCACCCGTTGGGTCGCGCACCAGGCGCGCGCCCTCGTGCCACGCGGTGTGGCTCAGCTGCACCCACGGGTCCGTGCTGCGGTTGCGCAGCCAGAGGTCCTTGAGCGGAAGGATCGCGAGCAGGCTCGAGCCGCCCATCGCGGCGACCATGCTGCCCCAGAGCATCTTGCGACGGCCGAAGCCGGTCTCCTCGCCAGCGGTCTGGAAGATCCGCGCGGTCTCCTCGCGGTCCTCGTCCGTGGACCGGATCGGCTTGCGCTTCTCGACCATCTCCTCGTCGGGCATGAGGGCCTTGGCCCACTGGATCATGCCCGCGCCGATCGGGAACAGCGCGAGGAACATCCCCAGGCCGAGCACGATCGTGGACCAGCGGTAGTTGTCGCCGCTGGGCAGGCCGAACGCGAAGTAGCCGAAGATGAAGAGCAGCACGCCGACCAGCGACAGCAGGAACATCAGCGTGATCTGACGCTCGGCGCGCTTGGCGGCCTTCGGGTCCGTGTCCGTCGAGCGGTGGACGTGAGCCGGCAGGCCCGGGTCGGAGAACCGCTCGGCCGAGCCGTGCGGACCGGGAGCGACGGGGAGGGACCCGCCCTCGCCGGGCGCGTGGGGGCTGGTGCCTTCGCCCGGCGCGGTGTTGGTCTGCGGGGCGGCGTGCCGTCCCGGGATCGACCCGCCCATCACATGCTCGGAAGGGCCTGGGGCCTCGTCGTTGGTGCTCATGCGTGTTGCGTCTCCTGCGTCCGGGGCTTGCGCGCCAGATCCCGAGCGGTGGGTGCGGTGTGGGGCATCAGGGGGCTACTTCGCCTTCTGCGTGAGCCAGACCGCGCAGGCGAGCAGCAGGCCCAGCGCGACGACCCAGCCGAAGAGGCCTTCGGCCGACGGCCCGAGGGCACCCAGGCCGGTGATGCCGGGGCTGGGGTGCTCGGAGCTGGTCTTGATGTAGGCGATCACGTCGCGCTTCATCTCGGGCGTCAGCTGGCTGTCGGCGAAGACAGGCATGTTCTGCGGGCCGGTCAGCATGGCCTCGTAGATGTGCCGCGGGGAGGTCTGGTTGACCGACGGGGCGTACTTGCCCTCGGTCAGCGCGCCGCCGGAGCCCGCGTAGTTGTGGCACATCGTGCAGTTGGTGCGGAAGATGTCGCCGCCGCGGGTGACGTCCGCCTCGGACAGGTCGAGGTCCTCGTCCGAGGGGATGGACGGGCCCGGGCCGAGCGTGGCGACGTAGGCCGCCATGTCGGCGATCTCCTCGTCGCTGAAGCGGACGTAGTCGCGGGGCGCCTGTGCCCCGGGCTGGGCCAGTGGCATGCGGCCGGTGCCGACCTGGAACTCGACGGAGGCCGCGCCGACGCCGACGAGCGTCGGCCCGGCCGAGGAGCCCTGGCCCTGCGTCCCGTGGCACGAGGAGCAGTTCGCGAGGAAGAGCTCCCGGCCGGCCTGGGCGCTGCCCGGGGCGTCGACGTCCGCGTTCGCCGGGGCGAACAGCGAGTAGACGGCGCCGACCAGGCCGAGCGCGACGAGCAGCAGGAGCGAGGCGCCCAGCGGGCGGCGGCGCAGCGGCTTGCGGGTACGCGCCGGGACCGCGGCCGCCGGAGCGCGCTCGACGGCGTCCGGCTCGACGGCGCCTGCGGCAGCCGTGGCCGGGGCGAGGTCGGAGGAGTCCTCTGGGCGCATGTTGGAGTCGCTCACGTCGCCTCTCACTTGAGCAGGTAGATCGTCGCGAACAGGCCGATCCAGACGACGTCCACGAAGTGCCAGTAGTACGACACGACGATCGCGCTGGTCGCCTGCTCGTGGGTGAAGCGCCTCGCGACGTAGGTGCGCCCGAGGACGAGCAGGAAGGCGAACAGGCCGCCGGTGACGTGCAGGCCGTGGAACCCGGTGGACAGGTAGAAGATCGAGCCGTACGAGTCCGAGGCGAGGGTGAGCCCCTCGCGGAACAGCTCGGCGTACTCGTACGCCTGCCCGCCGATGAAGAACGCGCCCATGAGGAACGTGAGCACGAACCACTGCCGCAGCCGCTTGACGTCGCCGCGCTCGGCCGCGAACACGCCCATCTGGCACGTCACCGAGGACAGGACCAGGACGGTGGTGTTCGTCGTCGAGAACGGGACGTTCAGCAGCTCGTTGCGGCTGTCCCAGAACTCCTGCCCAGTGACTGAGCGGAGTGTGAAGTAGATGGCGAAGAGCGCCGAGAAGAACATGAGCTCCGACGAGAGCCAGACGATGGTCCCTACCGAGACCATGTTCGGCCGGTTCGCCGGAGCATGGGCGACCGTTGTCTCCACCGCTGCTGCCGTAGCCACGCGGACATCGTGCCACTCCGTCGGCGGAGCGGCGCGGCGGGGGAGCGTGGCGCGCCGCACACCGGCCGTCGCGGAGGGTGCTGCCCGCGTGGCGCACCGTCCCGGCGCCCGCCGATTGCCGAACGTTCGGCAGGATGCGCGCGTGCCAGGTGCGCCGTACGTGGACGTCCGTGGGCTCCGGGAGGAGCTGGAACGGCGCGTCGACGCAGAGGTCCGGTTCGATCCGGGGAGCCGCGGCGCCTACTCCACGGACGCCTCGAACTACCGGCAGGTGCCGATCGGGGTCGTCGTGCCGCGGTCCGTCGAGGCCGCGGTCGAAGCGGTCGCCGTGTGCCGGGAGCTCGGCGCGCCCGTGCTCTCGCGCGGCGGCGGGACGAGCCTGGCGGGGCAGGCATGCAACGTCGCGGTCGTGATCGACTGGAGCAAGCACTGCAACCGGCTGCTCTCGGTCGACCCCGTTGCGCGGACGTGCGCGGTCGAGCCGGGCATCGTGCTGGACGAGCTCAACCGGCAGCTCGCGGCGTACGGGCTGCAGTTCGGTCCCAAGCCGGCCACCCACGCCAACTGCACCCTCGGCGGGATGATCGGCAACGACTCCTGCGGCGCCAGCGCGCAGGGATACGGGCGCACGGTGGACAACGTGCGGCGGCTGGAGGTGCTGACCTACGGCGGGCTGCGGTTCTGGGCCGGGCCGCTCGGGCCCGGCGGCCTGCGCGCGGATCTGCCCGGCGAGCTGGGCCGGCTGCACAGCGCGCTCGCGCAGCTGCGCGACCGGCACGCCGACGAGGTCCGCGACCGCTTCCCCGACATCCCGCGCCGGGTGTCCGGCTACAGCCTGGACGCGCTGCTGCCGGAGGGCGAGGTCGACCTGGCGCGCCTGCTCGTGGGCACGGAAGGGACGCTCGTCACGGTGCTCCGGGCCGAGCTGGCGCTCGTCCCCCTGCCGGCCGCTACCGCGCTGGCCGTGCTCGCCTATCCCGACCTGGTCGCCGCGGCGCGAGCGGTGCCGCCGATCAACGAGCACCGTCCGATCGCTCTGGAGGGCTTCGACGCGGAGCTCGTGGAGTTCCAGCGCGACAAGCACCTCGAGCCGGAGGTGCTCGGGCTGCTGCCGCCCGGCGGGGCCTATCTCATGGCGCAGTTCGCCGGCGACACGCCCGCGGAGGCCGCGGCGCAGGCCGAGGCCCTCGTCCGGACCGCCGGGCGCGCCACTCCGTCCGTGGTCCTGCGCGACCGCGCGCACCAGCGCCAGCTGTGGCAGATCCGCGAGGCCGGGCTCGGGGCCACCGCGCACGTCCCCGGCCGGCCGGACACGCACCCGGGCTGGGAGGACTCGGCCGTCGCGCCGGAGCGGCTCGCCGACTACCTGCGCGACCTCAAGGCGCTGCTCGTCGAGTCCGGCTACGAGCAGCACTCGGTCTACGGCCACTTCGGCCATGGGTGCGTGCACGCCCGCATCCCCTTCGACCTGCGCTCCGACGAGGGCGTACGCGCCTTCCGCCGCTTCCTCGAGCGGGCCGCCGACCTCGTTGCGGCGTACGGCGGCTCGCTGTCGGGCGAGCACGGGGACGGCCAGGCCCGCGGGGAGCTGCTGGACCGCATGTTCGGCCCGCGGCTGGTGCGCGCGTTCGGCGAGCTCAAGGCGGCGTTCGACCCGCTGGACCGGATGAACCCGGGCAAGGTCGTCGCCCCGTACGCGCTCGACGCCGACCTCCGCCTCCTGGCACCTCTGACCCCTCCTCCAGGGAAGCAACAGTTCGGCTACCCGCACGACGGCGGCTCCGTCGTCGGCGCAGCCGCGCGCTGCGTAGGAGTGGGCAAGTGCCGTTCCCACGTCGGTGGCGTGATGTGCCCGAGCTACCGCGCGACGGGGGAGGAGGAGCACTCGACGCGGGGCCGGGCACGGCTGCTCTTCGAGCTCATGCGCGACGACGGGACGGTGCGGGAGGACGGCTGGCGCTCGCCCGACGTGCTGCGCGCGCTCGACCTCTGCCTGGCCTGCAAGGGGTGCAAGACCGACTGCCCGGTGAACGTGGACATGGCGGCCTACAAGGCGGAGTTCCTCTCCCACCACTACGCGGGGCGGCTGCGCCCTCGGGCGCACTACGCGATGGGCTGGCTCCCGGTCTGGCTGCGCGCCGCGACCCGCGCCCCGCGCGTGGTGAACGCCGTCGCCTCCGCGCCGCTGCTCTCGCGAGGGGTCAAGTGGGCCGGCGGCATCGCGCAGCAGCGCACGCTGCCGCAGGTGGCGGACGAGCGCTTCTCCAGCTGGTACGCCCGGCGCGGCCCGCGCGGCGACGGCCCGCGCGGCGACGGCCGGCGCGGTGAGGTGCTGCTCTGGCCGGACACCTTCACCGACGCGCTCGCGCCGCAGGTGGGGCGGGCGGCGGTCGAGGTGCTGGAGGACGCGGGGTTCCGCGTCGTGCTGCCCGAGGGGCCGCTGTGCTGCGGGCTGACCTGGGTGACGACCGGCCAGCTCGACGTGGCTCGCCGCGTGCTGCGGCGGGCCGTCGACGCGCTGCGGCCGCACCTGGACGCCGGTCGCCCCGTCGTGGGGCTGGAGCCGAGCTGCACCGCGGTGTTCCGCGCCGACTCCGCCGAGCTGTTCCCCGACGACCCGGACGTGGAGCGGCTGCGGCAGGCCACGGTGACGCTGGGGGAGCTGTTCGCGGCGCGCGCGCCGGAGTGGCGCCCGCCTGCCGCGGTGGGCGGTCGGGCCGTCGTGCAACGGCACTGCCACCAGTACGCGGTGATGGGCTACGACGCCGACGCCGAGCTGCTGCGGCGGGCGGGGGCCGAGGTCGAGGTGCTCGACGCCGGCTGCTGCGGGCTCGCCGGGGACTTCGGGTTCACCAACGGCCACTACGAGGTCTCGCAGGCGGTGGCCGAGCACGCCCTGCTGCCCCGGCTGCGCAGGCTGGGCGCTGAGGAGCAGGTGCTGGCCGACGGCTTCAGCTGCCGGACGCAGGTCGAGCAGTCCGACGTCACGGCCCGCCCCCGGCACGCCGCCGAGCTGCTCGCCGCCGCGGTGCGGGGTGCCGAGGGCCCGCCGCCTTCGGGTGCGTCTGCCGGCCGGGACGGGCTGGCCGCCGACGCCGTCGCGGTCGGGGCCCTGGTCCTTGCGGGTGCGGCCGTGGCGAGGAGGCTGGCCCGGTGAGGCTCCCCTGGCGGCGCCGGCGCGACGAGCCGGCGCCGGCGTACGCGGACGACGGCTCGCTGCCCGTGCTCGGCGGCAGCGACGACCCCGCGCGGTCGGACTCCAGCGTGCTCGCGGAGCTGGCGGAGCGCGGGGTCGACGTCACCGTGCCTCTGCTGGTCCGGCACCACCTCGTGCTGCCGACCCGCGAGGCCGCGGAGGAGGCCGGCGCCGTGGTCGCCGAGGAGGGGTACGCCCTGGCGGGCCGGCCGGTGGACGGCACGTGGCGGGTGCGGGCGAGCCGCGTCGAGGTGCCGTCCGGGCTGGTCCTGTCGCGCGAGCGCAGCCGGATGGCGGGTCTGGCCCAACGCCTCGGCGGCGACGTCGCCGGCTGGGACGTCTGCGGCCCGGGCGGCGCCGGGCCACGCTCCTGAGCTCCGGCGCCGGTCACGTCGCCCGCCGGCGTCACCGCGCGCGGCTCACGACGGCCCGATGTGCCCTGCCGCAGCGTCGGGGCGCGACGAGGGCCGGGTCGCCTCGAGCGCTTCGCGCAGCGCGGTGCGGAAGGCGCGTACGGCCGGGTGGCCCGCGCTCCCGCGCCGGGCGCCGGTGAACAGCCGGCGGTGCGGGCGCCGGGGCAGCTCCAGCAGGCGCAGCCGGGGCTCGCGCTCGGCCCACAGCAGGTCCGGCAGCACCGCGACGGCGTGCCCGGTCTCGACGAGGTGGACGTGGAGCAGCAGGTCGAGGCTGTCGAAGCGGACGTCGGGCTCGAAGCCCGCGCTGCGGCAGAGCCTGCGCACCCACTGGCCGGGCGCGGCGCGCTCGGGGTCGAGCACCCAGGGCGCCCCGGCGAGGTCGGCAAGCCCGTCGACGGTGCTGAGCGGACCGGTCGGCGGGACGGCCAGCCGCAGCTCGTCGTGCGCGAGGTCCTCCTCGTCGACCCCGGCGCGCAGCGGCTCCGGCAGGCCGGGGTACTCCTCGCCCAGCACGACGTCGAAGTCGTGCGCGAGCAGGCCGGCAAACGCCGGCTCGGCCTCGCGCTGCGCGATCTGCACGCGCAGCCCGGGGTGCAGCTGTGCGAGCCGGGACAGCGTCGCGGGCACGAGGGCGAGCAGGACGGTCTGGAAGGACGCGACCCGGAGCGTTCCGCTCACCTGCGTGAGCGACGCGGCGAGCTCGGCCTCGGCGAGCTCGAGCCGTTCCAGGATGACGTCCGCGTGCCGGGTGAGGACGCGGGCCTGCTCGGTGAGGCGCACTCCGCGCCCCACGCGGTCGAGGAGGCGCACGCCCGCCTCGGCCTCGAGCTGCGCGAGCTGCTGGGAGACCGCGGAGGGGCTGTACGCCAGGGCGCGCGCGACCTCCGCCAGCGTGCCCCGCCGCTCGAGCTCGCGCAGCAGCCGGAGCCGTTGGACGTCGAGCACGCAGCCTCCACTCGTCAGTTCTGCTGACGAGTATCCCTCACAACAATTCGCTGGACTGGAGCTTCGATGCTCCCGATAGTTGAAGGGTGAACGACTCGCTGCGCCTGCCCGTGCCTGCCCCGTCCCGGAACTGGACGAGCGGCACCGCCGTGGCCATGGTGCTCGCGTCGTGCTCGTCGCTGCAGCTCGGCGCCGCGCTGGCCGCCCACCTTTTCGACTCCACCGGCAGCACCGGGGCGACGCTGCTCCGGCTCGGGCTCGCCGCCCTGATCCTGCTCGTCGCGGTCCGCCCCCGGGTGCGCAAGTGGGAGGCCCGGCAGTGGCGGGCCATCGCGGTGCTCGGCGTCTCCATGGCCGGGATGAACGGCTTCTTCTACGCGGCGATCGACCGCATCCCGCTCGGCACCGCGGTGACGATCGAGTTCCTCGGCCCGCTCGCGCTCGCGGCGGTGCTCACGCACCGCGCCCGCGACCTGGCGTGGGTGCTGCTCGCCGGCATCGGCGTCGTGCTGCTCTGGGCGGGCAGCGAGGGCCTGGACGGGGAGGGGCTCGACCCCGTCGGCGTCGTCCTCGTGCTCGTCGCCGCCGTCTTCTGGGCCGGCTACATCCTGGCGAGCGCCCGAGTGGGGGCCGCCGTCCCGGGCCACGGCGGGCTCGCCGTCGCCGTCGCGATCGGCGCCCTGGTGCTGCTGCCCGCCGGCGCGCACGGTGCGTCCGCGGCCTTCACGCAGCCGGACCTGCTGCTGCTCGCCGCCGGCACCGGCCTGCTCGCCTCGGTGATCCCGTACTCGCTCGAGCTCGCCGCGCTGCGCCGGCTGCCGAAGAGCCTGTTCGGAGTGCTGCTCAGCCTCGAGCCGGTCGTCGCTGTCCTCGCCGGCTGGGTGCTGCTGTCGCAGGGGATGCGGCCGCTGGAGGCGGTGGCCGTCGCGGTCGTCGTCGCGGCGAGCGTCGGGTCGACGCTGTCGGCGCGGCCGGCCCCCGCTGAGCGCTCGCCCGAGCCGGCGCGTACCCCGGACCCGGTGCTGCCTGGCTGAACCGCCACGGGCCGCGCCTCACCCCAGGGCCGAGCCGTGCGGGCCGGCGAGGCGACGGGCGCGCTCGAGCAGCAGGGTGCGCTCGCGGACGTTGCGGGTGAGCGACGCGGCCCGGGCCAGATCCTCCTGCGCCTCGTCGGTGCGGCCGAGCTTGGCCAGCAGGTCGGCCCGTGCCGCCGGGAGCAGGTGGTAGCCGCGCAGCGCAGGGGCGTCGATCAGCTGGTCGACGAGGGCGAGCCCCTCGGCCGGGCCGTACGCCATGGACACCGCCACCGCCCGGTTGAGCTCGACGACGGGCGAGGGGGCGAGCTGGGCGAGCGCGTCGTAGAAGGCGACGATCCGCTCCCAGTCGGTCTCCTCGGCGGTCCGCGCCCGGGCGTGGCACGCCGCGATACCCGCCTGCAGCGCGTACGGCCCGAGCGCCCCGCCGAGCTGCTCGGCGCGTTCGAGCGCGGCCAGGCCGCGGCGTACGAGCATCGGGTCCCAGCGGGACCGGTCCTGGTCGGCCAGCAGCACCGGCGAGCCGTCCGGCGCCGTCCGCGCGTGGGTGCGGGACGCCGACACCTCCATCAGCGCGACCAGCCCGTGCACCTCGGGCTCACGAGGCATCAGCTGCGCGAGGACGCGCCCGAGGCGCAGCGCGTCCTCGCAGAGCGCGGGCCGCATCCAGTCCTCGCCCGCGGTCGCGGAGTAGCCCTCGTTGAAGACCAGGTAGACAACGTCGAGCACCGAGGCAAGCCGGGGCGCCAGCTCCGCGCCGGTAGGCACCTCGAACGGCACGTTCGCCGTCGCCAGGGTGCGCTTGGCCCGCGAGACGCGCTGGCCGACGGTCGGCTCCGGCACCAGGAACGCCCGCGCGATCTCGGCCGTGGTCAGCCCGCCGACCAGGCGCAGCGTGAGCGCCACGCGGGCCTCGGTCGACAGCACCGGGTGGCAGGTCGTGAAGACGAGCCGGAGCAGGTCGTCCTGGACGCCGTCGACGTCGTCGTCGTCCGGTGCGGACTCCTGGCGCTGCTCCAGCGCGTGCGCCATCTCCGCGTGCTTGCGGTCGAGCATGACGTCGCGCCGGAGCAGGTCGATGCCTTTGCGCTTGGCCGTGGCCATCAGCCAGGCGCCCGGGTTGTCCGGGACGCCTGACTCCGGCCACTTCTCCAGCGCGACGACGAGCGCGTCCTGCGCCAGGTCCTCGGCGAGCCCGACGTCGCGGACGACGCGGGCGAGCCCGGCGATCAGGCGGGCCGACTCGATGCGCCACACCGCCTCGATGGCCCGTGCGGTCGCCCCAGCGCCCACGCTGCCGACCCGTCAGCCCTGGCGCTGCGCGGTCTCGGCGCGCAGCCGGTCCTCCTGCTCACGCAGCTCGGGGGTCAGATCGTCACCGAAGTCATCGGCGTCGAAGACCTGCCGCACCTCGATCTGGGACTCGGTGCGCATCGGGTTGGGGCAGCGCTTCGCCCACTCGACGGCCTCCTGGAGCGACTTGGCCTGGATGAGCCAGAAGCCCGCGATCAGCTCCTTCGTCTCGGCGAAGGGGCCGTCGAGCACCGTGCGCGAGTCGCCCGAGAAGACGACGCGGGCGCCCTTCGAGCTCGGGTGCAGCCCCTCACCGGCGAGCAGCACGCCAGCCTTGGCGAGCTCCTCGTTGTACGCCCCCATCGCGGTGAGCTCCTCGGTCGTCGGCATGGCGCCGGCCTCGGAGTCCGCGGTGGCCTTGACGATCATCATGAAGCGCATCGGAGTGTCCCTCTCGGTCACGAGCGGAGGCCCGCTGCTCCTTCGCCGCGGATCGACCCGTCGCTCTGTCACTGCGACGAACGAGCAGACCGTACTTCGACACAGGGCCCGAAATTTCTTTCCGGGCCTCCGGGCGGGGTGCGCCTCAGTCGGCGGGGGCGAACGCCGGTGCGGGCTCAGGCATCGGGAACAGCCCGACGAAGCGCTCCGCGGCCTCCGGGTCGCCCTCGACCTTGACGTCTCCGGACGCGACCGCCTCCGCGAGCGTGCGCTCGTCGAACACCACGGCCGCCAGTGCGCTCGGGGCGGCGGTGAGCACGGCGTCCGCCGCGCGGAGGGACCCGGGGCGGACGTCGAACGAGGCGGCGTCGACGACGGCGACGAAGCTGTGGTCGCCCAGCCGCAGCTCGTACGTAGCCCGCAGCCCGTCCGCCCGGCCCGCGTCGTACATCGTGCGCAGTGCGAGGACGAAGGAGTCCAGGCCGATGCCCTCGGCGGCGGGCAGGCTGGGGGAGCGGGCGCCCCAGCGGCCGAGCGCCTGCAGGACCGGCTCGAGGCCGCGGCCCCACTCGGTGAGCTCGTAGACCGCGGACGCAGCCGGCGGAGGAAGGCGCCGTCGACGCACGATCGCGGCCTGCTCGAGGTCGCGCAGCCGCTGCGACAGCACGTTGGGGCTCGCGAGGGGGAGCCCGGTGCGCAGGTCGGTGAAGCGCTTCGGCCCGAGGACCAGCTCGCGGACGACGAGCAGCGCCCATCGCTCGCCGACCAGGTCCAGGGCGTGCGCCGCGGCGCACCCGTCGAAGTACTCCCGCCTGGTTGCCACGAGAACTAATGTACTCGTACTTCCCGGTACGGGTAGACGCTCAATCAGTTGTCTTGTAGGACTTGTGGCCGCACCGTGGCGCAGGACGTGTCCCGGCAACGGGCCAAGGGAGGCAGAAGTGCCGTACATCGTCGAGCGGGGCGAGCAGGCGTACGTCGGCACGGCCCGCGACGTGCGGATGGACACGATCGGGGAGATCGCGGACCGCCTCCCCGAGCTCCTCGGCCGGCTCGCCGCGCGGGACGTGCCCCTTGCGGGCGCTCCCTTCCTGCGCTACCTCGTCTTCCGCGCGGACGGGACCCTGCGGGTGGAGGCGGGGGTCCCTGTCCCGGGCCCGGTGGACGTCGGGGACGGGTTCTACGCCGGGGCCCTGCCCGGCGGGCGCTACGCCGCGTCGGAGCACGTCGGGCACTTCGACGGCCTCGCCGACGCGACGGAGCGGCTGCTGGCTTGGGGCGAGGAGCAGGGGCTCGCGTGGGACCGCGTCGCCGCCGCCGACGCCGAGGAGTGGGCGTGCCGGCTCGAGTCGTACGAGACCGACCCCCGGCAGGAGCCCGACCCCGGGCGGTGGCGGACCGGGCTCCTGATGCGGCTCGCCTGAGCCGGCGCGCTATAGCCGCGAGCGGAGCCGGCGTGCCCGGTAGAGTCCGGCTTCGTCGACGCCCCCGTCGTCGACAGCAGGGAGCCGGCCGCACCGATGGCGACGCAGGAGCTGGGCAGCTCGCCCGAGAGCACTGAGCCCGAGACGACCATGCCTGAGACGACGCTGCCCGAGAAGAGCATGCCCGAGGAGACCGTGACGGTCCTCGTCTACAGCGACGACCGCACGATCCGCGAACGGGTGACCGCGGCGCTCGGCCGTCGGCCCGCCCGCGACGTGCCGCGCGTCGCGTACGTCGAGTGCGCCACGCAGCCCGCGGTCCTGGAGTCGCTGCGGCGCGGCGGCGTCGACCTGGTCGTGCTGGACGGCGAGGCCGTCCCGTCCGGAGGGCTGGGGCTCTGCCGCCAGCTCAAGGACGAGGTCTACCAGTGCCCGCCGGTGCTCGTGCTGACCGGACGGCCGCAGGACGACTGGCTCGCCGCCTGGTCCCGGGCCGACGCTGCCGTCCCGCACCCGCTGGACCCGGTGCTGCTCGCGGACGCCGCCGCGAAGCTGCTGCGTACGCGCCTGGCCGGCGCGGCGGCCCGATGAGCACGGCGGTCGCCACCCGGACGTGGCCGAACCTGCTGCAGGCCCTGCTGCGCGGCGAGGCGCTGTCCGCCGAGGACACCTCCTGGGCGATGGACCAGGTCATGCAGGGTGCGGCCACACCGGTGGAGATCGCGGGCTTCGCGGTCGCGCTCCGGGCCAAGGGCGAGACGCCCGAGGAAGTCGGCGGCCTCGTTGCGGCGATGCTGTCCCACGCCCAGCGCACGCAGGTGCCGGGGGCCGCGGTCGACACCTGCGGCACCGGTGGTGACCGCGCCCACACGGTCAACATCTCCACGATGTCCGCTGTGGTCGTCGCCGCGGCCGGCGGGCGGGTCGTCAAGCACGGCAACCGCGCCGCGTCGTCGCGGTCCGGGTCCGCGGACCTGCTCGAGGCGCTCGGCGTCGTCGTCGACCTGCGGCCGGACGCGATCCCGGCCTGCATCGACGAGGCCGGCATCGCGTTCTGCTTCGCCCCGCTCTTTCACCCCGCGCTCCGGCACGCCGCCGTGCCGCGCCGCGAGCTCGGCGTCGCCACCGTCTTCAACTTCCTCGGCCCGCTGGCCAACCCGGCGCAGCCCGCCGCCCAGGCCGTCGGCGTCGCCGACCCGCGCATGGCCGGCGTCATGGCGTCGGTGCTCGCCGCTCGCGGCACGTCCGCGCTGGTCTTCCGCGGCGAGGACGGGCTCGACGAGCTCACCGTCACCGGCCCCTCGCGGGTCTGGGAGGTCCGCTCCGGCTCCGTGTCCGAGTGCACGGTCACGCCGGAGGCGCTCGGCGTCTCCCGCGCCCCGGCCGAGGCGTTGCGCGGCGAGGACGCGGCGTACAACGCGAAGGTCGCCCAGCGGGTGCTCGGCGGCGAGGCCGGCGCGGTGCGCGACGCGGTGCTGCTCAACGCCGCCGCGGCCCTCGTCGCGCTCGACGCGGTCGACACCGAGCCGACGACGCCGCTGGAGGAGCGGCTGCGGGCCGGCGTCGTGCGCGCGGCCGAGGCGGTCGACTCGGGCGCCGCGGTGACGACGCTCGACCGGTGGGCCGCCGTCAGCCAGCGGCTGGGTGCCGGGAGCTAGGGCTACCAGCAGCCCGTGACCGTCGCGGCGACCGCGTCGACCTTGCGCCGCTGCGTCAGCGTCGACTTCGGCCCGTTGACCACGAACGCGAAGGCCTTGAGCTCGCCGTCCTTGCCGTAGGTCAGCCCGGCCAGCGAGACGACGTCGCGCAGCAGGCCGGTCTTGGCCCACAGCTTGTCCGTCGCGCACTTCGAGGGCGCGGTCACGAAGCGGCCGCGCGCCGGGCGCAGCGAGCCCGTCCTCCCAGCGGTCGGCAGGCCGCCCTCGGTGAAGATCGGGGCCAGCTCGGGCCGTGCCGGGTCCGCGGCCAGCTCGAGGATCGCGACGAGTGCCCGCGCGGTCAGCCGGTTCGTCCGCGACAGCCCGCTGCCGTCGTCGATGCGGACGCCCGTGAGCGGCACGCCGAGCTGGATCAGCACGGCGGTGCGGGCCGCCGCAGCGCCGGCCCAGTCGGGGGCGTACCCCTGCGAAACGGCGACGTGCCGCGCGAGGTTCTCGGCGATGTCGTTGTCACTGACCTGCAGCATCTGCTTGACGATGGCCGACAGCCGCGAGCCCTGCACCGCCGCCACCTCGGCCGCGCCGGCCGGGGTGCGGCCGCGGCGGACCGAGGCGATTTGCAGCCCGCGCCGCTTGAGCTGCGCGGCGAACGCCTTGCCGGCGAGCATGCTGGTGTCCATGCTGACGCGCTGGTCCAGGTCGAGCGCGCGCACCGGCGAGACCGACCCGGGGACGTAGCCCCGGGCCCAGCCGCGGGCCAGCGTCGGCGCCGGGAAGTACGAGTCGTCCACGATCACGCGCAGCTTCCTGACACCGGCACCGCGGGCTGCGGCGGCGGCGCGGTCGGCCAGCGCCCGGACGCCGCGCGTCGTGAGCGAGGAGTCGCCCCCGCCGTAGATCGTCAGCGTGCTCCCGCGCAGCAGCGCCTTCGTGGTGAAGCGGGCGTCGGGGCCGAGCGCGGTCAGGGCCGTCGCGGCGGTGGCGAGCTTGGTCGTGGAGGCCGGCATCAGCGCGCTGTCGGCGCCGGACGCCACCAGCTCCTCGCCGGTGGCCAGGTCCTTGACGTACGCCCCGACCCGCCCACCGAGCCTGAGCGAGGCGATGCGCGACGGGACGAGGGAGGCGATCTTCGCGTCGGCCGTCAGGGCCGCCGGCTTGGTGGGTGCCGGCGCCGGGAGCGTGGGCAGCGCGGTGGCGCCGTCGGCCGGGCACCAGCCGTCGGTCGGCGCGGGGTCGGGGGACGTTGGCTCGGCGCTGGCGCTCGGGCTGGGGCAGTACGCCGCCGACGCCGCTTGCGCGAGGTCGTTGCTGCTGCCGCTGGTGATGACGCCCGCGGCGAGGGCGACGGCGACGGGCGCGCTCAGGACGGCGAGGCCCAGACGGGATCGGTTGTGCACTGGCATCCTTCGGGTCCTCGGCGTCTCCGGGGCGCGGCTTGAGCGCCCGCCGCGAGTCAGACGGTACGCGGAGGTGGTGGATCCGCGCAGGCGCGCCGCGCGACATGGGGACGGTCTTCGAACGCTTCTGGCTCACGATCCGCCTGCTGGCCTGA
>NZ_JAANNP010000001.1:173084-271442 GCF_011250635.1 Motilibacter deserti | reverse complement strand
CGCTGGCCTCGTTCCGCCCGCTGGCCTCGTTCCGCCCGCTGACGTCACTTCCCGCCCGCTGACGTCACTTCCAGCCCGCTGACTCCACTTTCCGCCCGCTGCAGCGGGCGGAAAGTGGGGACAACGGGCGGGAGGTGCAGGCAGGCGGGCGATCTGCCGACCCCGGGGCGCGACGGGCGGGCACGGGGACAGGCGGGCAGCGGGGAGGCGCGGGCACTGGTTGTGCGGGCACCCGAGAGGTGCGGGCACGCGGACATCCGGGCACCAGGAGGCGCGGGGCACGGGCCTGTGCGTGCGCCCGAGACGTGCGGGCACCCAGGACATGCGGGCAGCCCACACGTGCGGCACCCGGGACATGCGGGACACGGAGGGTGCGGGCACCTGGGAAGTGCGGGCACCTGGGAAGTGCGGGCACGGGACGCCCGGCGGGGCAGTGCCCGCTCTCAGCTCGGGGTCGGCCCCGTCAGTCGGGGTCCTCGACCCCCAGCGCGAAGGCCGCCTCCAGGTCGTGCTTGGAGTACGCCCGGAACGCGATGTGGGTCTCGGTGTGCACGACGCCCTCGACCTTGTTGAGCCGGTCGGCGATGACCGCGGCCAGCTCGTCGTGCTGGCGCACGCGGACGAGCGCGATGAGGTCGACGTCGCCGGTGACCGAGTAGACCTCGCTGACCCCCTCGAGGTCGGCGATGCGGGCGGCGACCTCCGGGATCCGGTCGACCTCCGTCTGCACGAGCACGATCGCGGTGATCACCGAAGAGCCTCCTCGAGCCAGAGCCGACGCAGCGGAGCCTAGATCCTCATCCCGCCGCGCCCCACGTCGCGGCCGGGTGAGTGCCGGGGCGCAGGCCGCGCTTGTCCGCGAACGGCACGACGTCGCCGTCGCCCACCTCGTAGCGGCCGCGCAGGCCGCCGGCGCCGTACGCGGGGCTGGCCCACACCCCGTCCAGCTCGACCAGGCGCGTGCCGGGCAGCTCGAGCCAGTCCAGGACCCGCTCGACCTCCTCGGCGAGCGCGCACGGCAGAGGCCCGGGGCCGGGGGTGACGGTCTCGGCGGTGGCGAGCATGGCCTCGATGTGCGGCGCCGGGTGCTCCTGCCGCGGCACGGCGCAGGAGCCCACGAGGCGGCCGTTGCGTACGGCCGCGAGGTCCCAGCCGCCCGCGGTGCGCGGGCGGGCGGCCACCACGAGGCCGCACCCGGTGAGCGCGGCCAGCCGCTGCGTGCGCGCAGCCCCACGGACGAAGGCCGCGACCCGGTCACGGGCTGCGGCCGCCTCCTCGAAGCGCTCCTGGGCGGCGAGCTTCTCGATGCGCAGCTCGAGGACGGCGGCGAGCCCGCGGGCGTCGGCCGCGAAGGCCGACCGGACCGCCTCCGCGTGGACCGCGTAGTCCTCGACGCTCTGCCGCCCGTCGCACGGCGCGCCGCAACGGCCCATCTCCGCGAGCGCGCACGCTGGAGAGGCCTTGCGCGGGGACAGGCGCGCGGTGCACTGCCGGATCGGGAACGCCTGGTGCACGGCGTCGCGGGCGCGCTCCGCGGTCCGGCTCGAGGCGAAGGGCCCGAGGTAGGAGCCGCCGTCGTCGCGCACCTGCCGGACGATCGACAGCCGGGGAAAGGCCTCGTCCGTGAGCTTCAGCCACACCGCGCGCTCGGGGAACTTCGACCGCCGGTTGTAGCGGGGGCGCAGCTCGGCGATCAGCCGCAGCTCGCGGACCTGCGCCTCGAGCGACGTGGCGCACACGATCGCGTCGACCTTCTCGGCGAGCCCGACCATCTCCGCCATCCGCCGGCGTGGCTCGGAGGCGGTGAAGTAGGTGCGGACGCGGGAGCGCAGGTCCTTCGACGTACCCACGTAGAGCGCGCGGCCCTTCGCGTCGCGGAAGACGTAGACGCCGGGCGCGGAAGGCAGCGCGTCGGCGAGGTAGCGCTTGCGACGCTGCTGCGGCGTGACCCGGGAGGTGAAGGTCGACAGCTCCTCCAGGCTGTGCACGCCGATGCCACCGAGGCGCTCGAGCAGGCCGTGCAGGACGTCCACCGTGGCCCGGGCGTCCTCGAGGGCGCGGTGGTTCGGCGTCGTCGTCGCGCCGAAGACGCGGGCGAGGGAGGAGAGCTTGCAGTTGGGCGACTCGTCCTTGGACACCAGCTGGCGGGCGAGCCGCGCGGTGTCCACCACGGCGTACGAGGGCCAGGGGATGCGCGCCTCGTCGGCGGCGAACTTCAGGAAGCCGGTGTCGAACGGCGCGTTGTGCGCCACGAGAACGGCGTCCGGCCCGCACCACTCGAGGAAGGCCGGCAGCACGGTCTCGATGCGCGGCGCCCCGAAGAGCATCGCGTCGGTGATGCCGGTCAGGACCGCGACGAAGGGCGGCACGGGGCACTGCGGGTCGACGAGCGACTGGAACTCGCCGAGCCGTTGGCCGCCGCGCACCTTGACCGCGCCGATCTCGGTGATCCTGCTGCCGGCCGCGGGCGAGCCGCCCGTCGTCTCCAGGTCGACCACGACGAACGTCGTCTCCCGCAACGGCGTGCCGAGCTCGTCGAAGGTGCCTTGGAGCGCGACGCCCGGCGGGGAGACGGATGGAGCGGTCATGGCCGGGGACCGTAGGCGCAGCCACTGACAACCCTGCTGCGGCGCGCCGACGCGAGCGGGGGATGAACGGGCGGTGCACGCCGTGCGACGGGCGGACCTGGTGGAGCGTGCACTCCACCGCTGCCCTGGGCCGTACGCTCGCCCCGTGTCCTCGACCTCGCAACCCACCCTGCCCGGGCCGGAGTCCCGGTGGCGCTGCGCACGGTGCGGCAACCTCACCCGGTTCGACGTGACGCGGCGCAGCCGGGTCACCGAGTTCTGGCACTTCGACCTGCCGGGGAAGCCGCGGGTCGAGTCCGTGGAGGTGCACGAGGACCAGGTCGAGCAGGTCCGCTGCCGCTGGTGCGACTCCGTCGACGACGTCGAGGTCGTTCCCCGCGGGGGCAGCGAGGAGCCGTGACGGCGGCTCCGTCCCCGGGCCCGGACGACCGGCCCGCGGACGGCTCTCCGCCCGTCGGCCCCGTCCCCGCCGATGACGCTCGGCGCGACGACGACGCGGAGCCCGCGACCGTCGTGCTCCCCGAGTCGGTCCGCGCCCGGGTCGTCGCCCTCGCCGACGAGACGCTGTCCGGGCTGGCGCCCGGCGAGGCACCGGCGTCGTTGCGCCCCTTCCTCCGCTTCACCGCGGGCAAGCGCGCCCGCCACGCCGGGCCGGCGCTCGCCGCCGCGCTCGAGGCGGACGAGCCGTTCCGCTCCCGCGTCGCCGCCCGCGTACGCGAGCGGCGGGCCGACCTCGCCGCTGCGGTCGACGCCGGCCGGCCCCCGGCCGCCGCGGAGCCGGTCGAGGTCGCGGCCGTCGCGTACGTCCTGCGCGCTCCCGGATGGCAGGGGCTGGTCGCGGCCGCGTCCGAGGAGGCGCTGCGCGCGGTCCGCCAGGCCGACGCGTCCAAGGCGGCGGCGGAGGCCGAGCGCCTGTCCGGCCAGCTGGCGGCGGCCCGGGCCCAGGCCCGTGAGGAGGCCGACCGGCTGCGCGCCGAGCTCGCGACGGTGAAGGCCGAGGTGGCGGACCTGCGTCGTCGGTTGCACAAGTCGCGCGAGGACGCCCGGTCGGTGAAGGAGGGCGCGCACCTCGCCCAGGAGCAGGCGGACGCCGTGCGGGCCGACGCGCAGACCCGCGTGAGCGCCGCGGAGTCCGAGGCGCGCAAGCTGCGCGAGCGGCTCGCCGAGGCCGAGGCCGAGCTCGAGACCGCGCGCCGGGTCAACAAGGAGGGGCGTGCGCTGGCCGACGCGCGCGTCCGGCTGCTGCTGGACGTGGTGGCCGACGCCGCCTCCGGCCTGCGCCGCGAGCTCGCCCTGCCCGCGACGGACCTGCGCCCCGCCGACGTCATCGCCGCGGGAGAGGCGGGGTCGGCGGTCTCGTCGGTCGGCGCCCGAGCCATGGCGGCGGACGACCCGGCCGTGCTCGACGACCTGCTCGCCCTGCCGCGGGTGCACCTCGTGGTCGACGGCTACAACGTCACGAAGCTCGGCTACGGCAACCTCTCGCTGCAGGACCAACGCGAGCGGCTCGTCAACGGGCTGGCGTCACTGGCCGCCCGCACGGGGGCCGAGGTCACCTGCTGCTTCGACGGGGCCGCGGTCGACGTGCCCGTCGTCATCGCCAAGCCGCGCAACGTGCGCGTGCTCTTCTCGCTGCCCGGTGAGATCGCCGACGAGCTCATCCGCCGGCTCGTCGCGAACGAGCCCGAGGGCCGCCCGGTCGTGGTGGTCTCCAGCGACAAGGAGGTGGCGGAGGGCGTACGCCGCTCCGGCGCGCGCCCCGTCGCCTCCGCCGCGCTGCTCAAGCGGCTCGACCGCGGCTGAGGGGATCCCTGATCATCGGAACGTGCTTCCGAGTTCGGCGAATGGTGCTTCGGCCAGGCGCTTCGGAGCCTCGGCCGGAAGAGGTGGCTCCTCGCTCTCCGAAGCCGAGCGCTCCGATGTGACGGCGGGCACCAAGGTCGGCTACCCGACGGCGAGGTCCACCGTCAGGAGCGTCTCGGCGTCCACGCCGTACGGCGCCTGGGCGACGACCTCGCCGTCACGGTCGACGACGAGCGACGCGCCGATGCAGCTCCACCCGTCCCAGGTGCCGCCGACGACGGGCCCCACGTTGCTGACGCCCACGACCGGCATGCCGTGGCGCACGGCGAGCTCGCGGTAGGGGACGACCCACTCCTCGCCGTAGGGGTCGCGCACGTTGTCATGGCCCGGAGGCACCGCCCAGGCCGACGGTGAGAGCAGGATGCGCGCGCCCATGAGCCCGAGCGCGTGGCCGAGGGCGACCGAGGACGCGGAGTTGTCGGCGCACACGTCGAGGCCGACGCGGCCGATCGCGGTGTCGGCGACGGCGAGCGAGCTGCCCGTCGCGTACACCTCGCGGGCGAAGTCGAGCTCGTTGATCTTCCGGTGGCGCAGCACGATCTCACCGGCCGCGTCGATGAGGACTGCCGTGTTGTGCACGAGGCCGCCCGCACGCTCGGTGACGCCGGCCGCGACGACGATGCCGTGGGCCGCCGCGGCCCTGCAAAGGGTGTCCGTCGTCGGGCCGGGCACCGGACGGGCCAGCTCGACGGCCCGGCCGTGCGTCCACCCGACGTCGAGCGTCTCCGGCAGGACGACGACGTCGCACCTCCTGCCGGCCGCGGCGGTGATCATCTCGGTGGCGCGGGCGAGGTTCGCGTCCACCTCGCCCGGCACCACCAGCTGCTGGCCCATGCCGACCCTGACCCTGCGCCCCACTCCCGGACTCCCGTCTGCCGCACGCCGCCGACGCCGGGATTCTGCAGGGAGCCGCGTCAGCGCTCGCTGTCCAGGTCGCGCATCGAGTGCGCGGGGTAGCGGTCACCGGCGACGGCGTCGGCAGGCACCGCCTCGGCGATGGCCGCCAGGTCCGCCGAACTGAGCTTCAGGTCAGCGGCCGCGAGCGCCTCCGTGAGCCGTTCGCGCGTACGCGCCCCGACCAGCGGCACGATGTCCTCGCCCTGACCGGCGACCCACGCGATGGCGACCTGCGCGGGTGTCGCGCCGCGCTCGGCGGCGACCTTGCGCAGGGCGTCGACCAGGGTGAGGTTCTGCTGCAGGTTCTCGCCCTGGAAGCGCGGGCTGTGCGCCCGGAAGTCGCCCTGGGACAGGGCGCGCGACGGGTCCCAGGAGCCGCTGAGCAGGCCGCGCGACAGCACGCCGTACGCCGTGATGCCGATGCCGAGCTCCCGCGCCGTCGGCAGGATCTCGGCCTCGATCCCGCGGGAGAGAAGCGAGTACTCGATCTGCAGATCGGCGATCGGGTGCACTGCCGCCGCCTTGCGCAGCGTCTCCGCGCCGACCTCGGAGAGCCCGATGTGCCTGACGTGGCCGGCGTCGACCATGTCCTTGATCGCCCCGACGGTCTCCTCGATCGGCACCCCCCGGTCGAGCCGCGCCGGGCGGTAGACGTCGACGTAGTCGGTGCGCAGCCGCCGCAGGGTGTAGGCGAGGGCGGTCTTGACCGCGGCGGGGCTGGCGTCGTACCCGAGCCAGTTGCCGTCGTAGTCGCGCTGAGCGCCGAACTTCACACTGATGACGACATCCTCGCGGCGGCGCCCCTTCAACGCGTCGTGCAGCAGCAGCTCGTTGTGGCCCATGCCGTAGAAGTCGCCGGTGTCGAGCAGGGTGATGCCCGCGTCGAGCGCGGAGTGGACGGTGGCCACGCCTTCCTGCTCGTCCGCCGGGCCGTACATCCCCGACATGCCCATCAGTCCCAGCCCGATCGAGCTGACCTGGGGGCCGGTGGTGCCGAGCGTGCGCTTGTCCATGGATCGCCTCTTCGTGTGCGTGGGCGGCGGGGGCCCGCCGCTGGGGGAGTTCCACCGTGCAGCGCCGGCAACCTCCGCGGGCAGGAGCGCGTATCCAGGGACTCGGCGTCCCTGGCTGCCCTACGGCGGCGGAGGGACCATGGACGGCATGGACAGGCCAGAGCTCGCCGACTTCCTGCGCCGCCGCCGGGAGCGGCTGCAGCCCGCGGACGTCGGCATAGCCCCCGGCCCGCGGCGGCGTACGCCCGGGCTGCGCCGCGACGACGTCGCGACGCTCGCGGCCATCTCCACTGACTACTACACCCGGCTCGAGCAGGCCCGCGGCCCGCACCCCTCGCCGCAGGTCCTGACCGCGCTGGCCCGCGCGCTGCGCCTGACGGACGACGAGCGCGACCATCTCTTCCACCTCGCCGGCCAGCAGCCGCCGCGGACCGGCACGACCCGCCACCACGTACGCCCGGCGCTGCTGCACGTCCTGGACTCGTTGCGGGACACGCCGGCCTTCGTCATCACCGACCTGGCCGAGACGCTGGTGCAGAACAGGCTGGCCACGGTGCTGCTCGGGGACGAGACCCGGCACAAGAGCCAGGCCTATCGATGGTTCCTGCTGCCGGGGGCGCGGGAGATCTACCCGGAGGAGGACCACGCGCGGCACAGCCGGGTGATCGTCTCGGACCTGCGCGCGACGGCGGCCCGGCGGAGCAACGACCCGGACGTCACCGAGCTCGTCGACACGCTGCTCGCGGGAAGCGCGGAGTTCCGCGAGCTCTGGGAGCAGCACGAGGTGGGCGTACGCCGCTTCGACACCAAGCGGATCGTGCACCCGCTCGTGGGGGTCGTCGAGGTCGATTGCGAGACCCTGCAGAGCGTCGAGTCGGGGCAGACGCTGGTGGTGCTGACGCCGCGGGCGGGGACGCCGGCGCGCGACCAGCTGGCGCTGCTCGGGGTGGTCGGGCTGCAGGACCTCGCGAGCGCCGAGCCGAGCGCGGGCTGAGGCCGCCGCCACCGGCGCAGGCCCTCGCGTCAGCGTGATCGCCGGGCGGGTGGTGGCCCGGCCGGTGCCCGGCCTGCGGGCGAGGCACCTCGTGGGCAGCGGCAAGGCCCCCGCACACGGGCTGTCAGGGGGTGTAGTCGCCGCGGCCCAGGCCGCTGCCCAGCGCGAGCACCACGGCGGCCGCCGCGAACGCGGTGCCGACGTAGACGACCGGCGTGCTGTAGCGGACCAGCGCGGCGCGGGTGAAGGGGGAGTCGTACGTGGTCTCGCGCCAGTCCCACCCGTTCACGAACCACCAGACGCCGTACTGCACGAGCCGGAACACCAGCCCCAGCGGGAAGAACGCGATGGCGAGCACCACGACGAAGCTGCTCAGCGTCCGGGTCCACTCGGGATAGTCGAGGGCGTGGGACAGGACCGCGAACGGCAGCGCTGCGGCCGCGCTGACAACCGCGATGCGAAGGGCGGTGGGAAGGATGCTGGCGCGGGCAGCCTCGATGATCACCACCCACCCACGGTAGGCGCCTTTGGCACGGCATCGACCACGGGCACGGGCACGGGCACAGGTGCGACGGGCGGTGGCCGCTGCGCCGCACGGCTATTGGTGCTGCTCCCGTGGCCACTCGCCGTTCCTGCGAGCGACGCGGTAGGCGACCGCCGTCGTGATGCCGAAGAACAAGGCGAAGAAGAGCGTGATGGTGAGCACCCACACGAAAAGCCGGCGCGAGACGGGGAACGCGACCACGCTCAGCACGAGCCCCACGACCGTGGTGGAGACGATGTGCCGGACGGGGATCAGCGCCGGGGTGACCTCACCGTCGCCCCCGCTCGGCTCTACGTCCGGCATCGGGCCCTCCTCTCACGACGTCGCGGTTCTCGGTCAGGTCATCCACGCTCGGAGGGCGCGGTCCGGTAGTCCAGCAGCCCCGTGTGCATCACGAGCAGCCAGCGCCCGTGGCACCACGAGTAGCCCTTGCCCGCCCGCCCCTTCCAGTGCATCCGCGTGCCTGTCGCGCGGTGCTCCCACAAGGTGTCCACGTCGACCACGGCGAGCGCTGCGTCCGACTGCGCGGACAGCGAGATCCCCGCGGTGGCTCGCCGATTGTGCACGAGCCGGTGCGCGGCGAAGAGCTCGCGGTAGTCCGCGCTCCAGCGCTCGCGGTCGAAGCGCCCGTTGACCCAGACCCACGTCAGCGGGTCGTGAGCGGAGGAGTCGGGTGGGAACGGCCAGACCATGTCCGGGTGGAAGAGGCCCAGCAGCAGGTCGACGTCCTGCGTGTCCCACGCCCTGGTCTCCGTGTCCACCGCCTCCTGCACCAGCGCGCTCCGGCGTCGCCGCTCGCTCTCGGTCACCTGCGTCACCGGCTCCTCCACCTCACGCCTCCTGCCCCGTGCGCTCGACTCATGCCGGCCCGGCGCCGACTCGCCGGGCTCGTCGGCAGCCCCCGTCGCCGGCCCGGCGCGTGCATTTCCCACCCGGGGATCTCGCCCCGAGGGGCATTGTCAGTGGTCGCCCCTAGCGTCCTCCCCGTCAGACGCGGTGCGCCGTCCCGGGCTCCTCGCGTCAGCCGAGTCTTGCGAGTCTTGGAGGAACGCTCATGATCGTCGACTGCGACGGGTGCGTGGTGCGCGGGCGCGGGTGCGCCGACTGCGTGGTCGCCGTGCTGCTCGGGGCGCCGCCGGAGGGGGTCGACCTCGACGCGGACGAGCGCGCTGCGATCGCGGCGCTGTCGGCCGGCGGGCTCGTGCCGCCGCTGCGGCTCGTCCCGGGCGAGCAGCGGCGGGCGGCAGGGTGACGCCACGGTGGCCGCCGGGCCTGTCGCGCCTCCGGTCCAGCCCCTGGCCCGCGCCAGCGTGACGCCGGCACGGGCGCGCTCGCGCTACGTACGCTGCACGTGTGCGTCGCTCCGCCTCCCGCAGCCCCGGCCGGGTGCGGCACCGGCTGACGCGCGGGCCGCTCGCGGTGGCGGTCGTGTCGGCCGCCGCCTTGGCCGCCCTGACGACGGCGTGCTCGCAGGGACGCGAGCCCGGTGTGCCGGCCTCCGACGCCTCACGCGCCACCGCCGCTCCCTCGTCGCCGCCCGGCACCGGCGCGGCCGCGAGCGGCACGACGGGAGCACAGGAGCGGGCCTCCGCCCTGGCCGACCTGCTGCAGCGGCGTGCCGACGCGCTGCTCGCCGGGGACCGGGCGGGCTGGCTGGCGGCGGTCGACCCTGCCGCCGACGCGTTCGAGCAGCGGCAGGCTTGGGCGTACGACGCGCTCGCGCAGCTGCCGCTGGCCTCCTGGTCCTACACGGTCCTCGGTGCCAGCACCGCGCGTCCGGCCGACACCGCGCTCGCCGCGGACCCCGAGTCGTGGGTGGCGCGGGTCGAGCTGAGCTACCAGGTCGCCGGGGCGGACCCGGTGCCGGCGCGACGGGTGCAGGCGCTCACCGTCGTGCGCCGCGCCGAGGGATGGCGGCTCGCCGACGACGTGGCCCCCGCGGGCGCAGGGCGGACGGACGTGGACCTGTGGGACCTGGGCGAGGTGCAGGTGGCGCAGGGCACGTCGAGCGTGGTCGTGGCCGCGGAGACGCTGCCGCGAGACGCCGCGCAGGCGCTGGCCCGCACGGCCGACACGGCCGTCGCGCAGGTGGACCGGGTGTGGGGGAGCGACTGGCCGCGGCGGGTGGTCGTCGTCGTGCCGGCTTCGGTCGCCGACCTCGCGGCGCTGCTCGGGCGCGACCCGGGCGCCACGGCGGCGCTCGCCGGGCTCGCGGCGGTCACGACCGGGCGGGTCGGGCCGGGCCCGGGCTCGGGCGAAGGGGAGGGGAGCGGCAGGGGGATGGACGGCACGCGCTCGGACGGCGCAGGGGCCGACGGCACGGGGACGGACGGCACCGGGGTCGACGGCACGGCGTCCGACGGCACGGCGACGAGCGGGAACCGGGTGCTGGTCAACTACGCCGCCTACGACGGGCTCACCGACGCGGGCCAGGCCGTCGTGCTCACGCACGAGATCGCCCACGTCGCGACCCGGGCGGCCACCACCGCTCCCGTGCCCGGCTGGCTCGTGGAGGGGTTCGCCGACTACGTCGGGTTCCGCAGTTCCGGCCTGCCTGTGCAGACCGCGGCCGAAGAGGCGCTGGACGAGGCCCGGGCCGACGGCGCACCGCGGGAGCTGCCGCGGGACGGAGAGTTCGACACGCACATCGGCGGGAAGCCGGCGGCGTACGAACAAGCCTGGCTGGCCTGCCGGATGGTGGCCGAGCGCTACGGCGAGGACCAGCTCGTCGCGCTCTACCGTGCCACGGCCGGCGGAGCGGGCATCGAGGTGGCGCTCGCGGACACGCTGGGGATCACCCCGGCGGGGCTGACCGCCGACTGGCGGGCCTACCTCGGCAAGCTGGCCGGGTGAACTCCCGATCGGCCGCGCTCGTGGCCCTGCTGGTGCTCGGCGCAGCGCTCGTCGCGGTGGTGTGGGTGACGACCCCGTGGACCGTGCTCCCCGGTCCGGTGCCCGGCGGCCGGGTCGCGGTGGACGCGTCGCGCGACTTCACCCCGGCGCAGATCGCCCACGCCGACGCCTACCGGGCCTCCGTCCGGCCCTGGTCCTACGCGTCGCTGGCGCTCGGCCTGGTGGCCTTGCTCGTGCTCGCGTCCTCCGGCCTCGGCGGCCGGATGATCAAGGCCGTCGCAGCGCCGCTCGGCGGCGGATGGGGCTGGCAGGCGGCGCTCGGCGCGGTCGCGCTCTGGCTCGTCGTGCGCGCCGTGCAGCTGCCGTTCGACGCGATGGTGGAGCGCGGGCGCCAGCGCTACGGCATCTCCACCCGGTCCTGGCCGTCCTGGCTGGCGGACGTGGCCAAGAGCTGGGCCGTCACGGCCGTGCTGCTCGTGGTCGTCGCGCTGCTCGCCGTCGCCCTCGCGCGCGGGCTCCCGCGCTGGTGGTGGGCGCCCGCGTCAGCTCTCGCGGCCGTGGTGGTGGTCGTCGCGTCCTTCGGCTACCCCGTCGTGGTGGAGCCGCTGTTCAACAAGTTCACGCCGATGGCGCAGGGACAGCTGCGCACCGACCTGCTCGCGCTCGCGGAGCGCGACGGTGTGCCTGTCGAGGACGTGCTGGTCGCGGACGCGTCGCGCCGGACGACGGCGCTCAACGCCTACGTCTCCGGGTTCGGGTCGACCCGGCGCATCGTCGTCTACGACACGCTCCTGCAGGAGGCGACGCCGCGGGAGATCGAGCTCATCGCCGCGCACGAGCTCGGCCACGCCAAGCGCGACGACGTCCTGCACGGGACGCTCGTCGGGGCGCTCGGGGTCGCCGCCGCGGTGTGCCTGCTCTACCTGCTGACGACCTCGGCACCGGTGCTGCGCCGTGCCGGCGCGGACTCGGCGGCTGACCCGCGGTCGCTGGCGGTCCTGCTCGGCGCCGCTCTGGTCCTGTCGACGCTGAGCACGCCGCTCCAGTCGTTGATCTCCCGGCACATCGAGGCGCGGGCGGACGTGCACTCGCTCGACCTGACCCGCGACCCGGGCACGTTCGTGCAGATGCAGCGCCGGCTGGCGCTCACGAACCTGTCCGACCTGAGCCCGCCGTGGCTCGCCTACACGGTCTTCTCCACGCACCCGACGGCGCCACAGCGGATCGCGCTCGCGCGTGACTGGGCGCGCCGGCAGGGGGTGCCGGAGCCGACCTCGCAAGCCCGCTGACCGTGTCCCCGCGCGGGCACCGCCGGGCCGTCCGACAGGATGAGCGACGTGGAGGCGACAGAGATCCGCAAGCTCGCGGCCCTGGAGGACCGGCACTGGTGGTACGCCGAGCGGCGCTCGCTGCTGGCGTCCGAGCTGCGCCGGCTGCGCGTCACGCCGGGGCGCGCGCTCGACGTCGGCGCCGCAGCCGGCGGCAACACGCGGGTCCTGGTGGGGGCCGGCTGGCGGGCCCTGGCGCTGGAGTACGGCGCGGACGGTGCCGCGCTGGCCCGCGAGCGGGGGCTCGCCGCCGTCCGGGGCGATGCGACGCGGCTGCCGCTGGCCGACGCGAGCACGGACCTCGTCGTCGCGTACGACGTGCTCGAGCACCTCGACGACGACCTCGCGGCGGCCCATGAGATCCGCCGGGTCCTGCGCCCCGGGGGCACGCTGCTCGTCGCGGTGCCGGCGGGCATGTCCAACTGGTCCGCGCACGACGAGGCCGTCGGGCACTTCCGCCGCTACGAGCGGGACACGCTGCGGGCGCTGCTCGAGACGGCGGGCCTCGAGGTGCACGAGCTGCGGTCGTGGAACGTCCTGCTCGCGCCGGTCGCTCGGTGGCGGCGGCGCGCATCGACCGGCTCCGACCTCGACGACGTCGGCCGGGTCGCCAACGCCGGCGCCCGCGCCGTGATCAGTCTCGAGCGGGGGCTGCCGGTGGGGCGGCTGCCCGGCCTGTCGCTGCTCGCGACCGCGACGGCCCCCGCGACGGCTCGGGCCACGGCTGCGGCGGCGGCGTCCGCGCGGTGAGAGTCCCGCGCACCCTGGTCGTCACGAACGACTTCCCGCCGCGGCAGGGCGGCATCGAGTCCTTCGTGTCCGAGGTCCTGGCCCGGATGCCCGCGGAGTCGGTGGTGGTCTACGCCCGGGGGCAGGAGGGGGACGCGGCCTACGACGCCACGCTGCCGTACCCCGTGGTCCGGCACCCGCGCGGCATCGTGCTGCCCGAGCCGACCGTCGCGCGCCGCGCCGCGGCGGTGGCGCGCGCCGAGGGGTGCGAGGCGGTGTGGTTCGCCGCCGCCGCCCCGCTCGGCCTGCTCGCCCCACAGCTGCGCCGCCGGTCCGACATCACACGCGTCGTCGCGACGACGCACGGCCACGAGGTGTGGTGGGCGCGCATCCCCGGCCCGCGCTCGGTGCTGCGCCGGATCGGCGACGAGGTCGACGTCCTCACCTGCCTCGGTCCCTACACGCGCCGGGCGATCACGCCGGCGCTCTCGGCTGCGGCGGCGGCCCGCGTACGCCGCCTCTCCCCGGCGGTCGACGCCGACACGTTCCGCCCGGGCGCCGGCGGCGACGCCGTGCGCCACCGCTACGGCCTGCAGGGCCGCCCCGTCGTCGTCTGCGTCTCGCGCCTGGTCCCGCGCAAGGGCCAGGACACGCTCATCACCGCGTGGCCCTTCGTCCGCATGGCGGTCCAGGACGCGGCGCTGTTGATCGTCGGCGGCGGCAAGGACTTCGACCGGCTCGAGCAGCTCGTCGTCGAGCGCGGGCTCGAAGGGTCCGTCGTCCTCACCGGGCCGGTCCCCGCCGACGAGCTCCCGGCGCACTACGCCGCCGGGGACGTGTTCGCGATGCCGTGCCGCTCGCGGCGTTCGGGGCTCGAGGTCGAGGGCCTCGGCATGGTCTACCTCGAGGCCGCCGCCACCGGGCTGCCCGTCCTGGCCGGGGACTCGGGAGGCGCTCCGGAGGCCGTCCAGGACGGGGTGACGGGCTATGTCGTGCCCGGCCAGTCGCTGCAGCAGACCACCCAGCGCCTGCTCGACCTTCTGCAGGACCCGGACCGCGCGCACCGGATGGGCGCGCTCGGCAGGGCGTGGGCCCGTGAGCACTGGTCGTGGGAGGGGACCGCCGCCCGGCTGGGGGCGCTGCTCGCGGGCGAGGACGTCCCGGCCTGACCGCCCGACCGTTCAGCCGCCCGTCGGGCCACCCCGTCGAGCTCGGCGGCCCGGCGCCCCAGCCGACCGCCCAGCCGAGATCCGGCTACGCCTCGCCGGACGGCCGCCGCGGGGCCACCAGGTCCTCGCGGACGTCGAGGGCGGCAGGCGCGTCGTCGAGCCCGTCCAGGTCACGGGCCTGCGGGACCACGAGCCGCCGCCGGCTCGTCCGCACGGCCACGGGCTCCGCCGCCCGGCTCGCTGCGCGCCGTTGGCGGCGACGGGCCGCCCGGTCGCACTCGACGGCTCCGATCAGCACCGCGGCTCCGATGAGCCACCCCGCGACGAGGTCGGTCAGCCAGTGCGAGCCCAGGAACCACGAGCCGGCCGCCACCGCCGGCGTCGGCAGGAACGCGAGCACCGCGGCCGTGCGCCGGCTCGCGCGGGCGTACGCCACGCAGAGGTACGCGAGCACGCCCCACGTGACGACCGCGTTGGCGCTGTGGCCGGACGGGTACATCAACCCGCCGGCGAAGTACTCCCCGCTGCCGGTCTCCGCCTTGGCCCGCCCGAGCGCGATCTTGAGGACGCCGACCACGAGGTTCAGCGCCAGCAGCGCGCCGATGAGCACGACGAGCGGGCGCCAGGTGCGTGCCCGCCGGGAGAGCCGCCAGGCGAAGAAGAGCGCGATCGCCGCCGTGGGAGCGCGCAGCCCGAGGTAGGTCAGCGCGCGGGCCGAGGGCTTGAGCTCCGGCCACTGCCGCTCGGGCCGGTCGTTCCACACCCGCCAGTCGAGCGCGTCGAGGCGGCCGCTGCGGACGGACGCGACCGTGAGCACGGTGAACAGCACGAGGCAGCCCGCGGCGACGAGCCACGGCGCGGCCCGGCGAAGGGCCGGGGCTCGGCGGGCAGTGGGGGGCGGAGCGAGGGAGCGCACTCAGCGGGCAGGGATCAGGAGCAGGTCGTGCACGGGCGGCATCTACCCAGTCTGCGTCGCTCGATCCGCGGAACCGCCGCATCGTGGGGTTGATCACGCCCGGCCGCCGTGCAGGCCACGCGCCGGGCGGCTCCGGCCGTGTCCTCACCGCATCGCGCTGGCCGCGGCGAACCGCGGCGAGGCCGTTCTGCTCCTCGAGCACCTGCCCGATCCCGGTCTGGATCCCGGAGATGTCGTCGCTGACCGTCCGGATCTCCTGGATCGCGCTCGCCGCGTTGTGGGTCTCGTCCTGGATGCTGCCGATCCGCTGGGTCACGTCGGCGCTGGCCGACCCGGTCTCCTGCGCCAGCTGCTTGACCTCCCGGCCACGACGGCGAAGCCACGGCCGACCTTGCTGGCGCGCGCCGCCTCGATCGTGGCGTTCAGCGCCAGCAGGTTGGTCTGGCCGGCGATCGAGAAGATCAGCTGGACCACGCTGTCGACGCCCATCGAGGCGTCCTGCAGCCGGCTCACGCTCGCCTCGATCGCGTCGGCGCGCGCCATCGCGGCGGCGATGACCTCGTTCGTCCGCTCCGCCTGGCGCCCCAGCTCCGAGATCGACCCGACCAGCTCGGCGGCGGTCTCGGTGACCGCCTGGACCCGCATCACGCGCGTCAGCGACTGGGAGACGAGGCGGCCGACGTTGCGCAGGGCGTCGAGGCGGGCGGGTGAGGGGGTGAGGGTCTGCTTGAAGAAGAAGTCCATGGTGCCGTGGACGCGGCCGCCGACGACGATCGGGAAGCAGACGCCGGAGCGTACGCCGGCGCGCTGGGCGGCGGGGGCGCGGACGCAGTCCTTGACCTCGCCGAGGTCGGGGACGAAGACGAGGTCGCGGGTGCGCCAGGCGGCCGGACAGGCCAACGCCCTCGCGGAAGGAGGCCTCGAGGGTGACCTGGCGGAACTCGGTGCCGGCGTCGCCGGACTCGACGGCGAATTGGAGGGCCTCGTCGGGGCCGACCTGCCAGTAGGAGCCGTACTCCCACCCGAACGCGGACCGCACCGCGTCCAGCGCCGCCTGCTCGGCCTAACCTGGGGTCGAGACCCCCTCGAGCGCGCCGAGGACGGCACCGAGGGCGGCCACGTCGTCGACGGCGGCCGTGCCGGTGGCGGCGGCGGCCGCGCGGCGCCTGCGCTCGAACATGGCAACGTCTCCTGGGAATCGCGGCAGGCAGGCGCGCACTGCACTGGCGCGCCTCGTCGCTGCGGCTTGCCATCGGCGGGCGATCGACCCGGGCTGGGCATTTTCCTATGGCTTTTCTCAAGTCAGTCGCCGCGCAATTGATTCAATTCTCAATTGTTGCTGCGGGGCTCTTGATGCGCCGGCTCGTGCCTGCGGAGTGCGTCGGCGGCCGGCGAACGGGAAGGCTGGGAAGGATGCACGCCGACGCCAGGAGGAGCCATGACGGACCGGACGGTCGAGACGAGCGCCGAGGCCGCGACGACGAGCGACGCCGACCCCGGCGAGGGCGCGGGCCTCGCGACCCCGGCGGCGCGTACGCAGGGCGGGGCCGGCGACGCGGGTGACATGCGGGTGCAGGGCGACGAGCGCGCGTCGGCGACCGACCCCTCCGCCGAGGTGGCCGAGGGGGACACCGAGGGCGAGCGGAGCATCAACGCCGCGGCGGCGAACCGGCGGCAGCCCTGACCCAGCCGGCCGGTACGCGGCCGGCGAGCAGCCGGGTCAGGTGCCCCGGGTGGGTGACTGGGGGTTGCGGAAGAACGCCCACATCAGGTCGTTGGCGTCGATCTCCTGCGTGACCGTGCCCAGCCCGGCCGGGAAGGCTGCGGGGTCACCGCCCGGCCAGGTGTGCCCGCCGCCCGCGACGACGTAGAGGTGCGCCTGCGCGTTCTTGCGGCAGGACGAGAACACCGCGCGCGTCACCGAGGCCGTGACCTGTGAGGTGGCTGGCCCGCGCTTGCACGCGTTGAGCTCGGCCCAGCGCTGCTGCGCCGCGGGAATGCCGTAGCCCCAGTACGCCGCGCCGCCGCCCGCGAACGGGTTCACCGGGTCCGCGGTCCCGGCGAAGGTGATCACCGGCACGGGCCGGTCGGGCCTGCACGTCGCCGGGTCCGGTGCCAAGCCCGAGCCGCTCGCGACCGGGCGCCCGGCGCGCAGCCCGGCGACGGGGGCGATGGCAGCCAGCAGGCCGGGGCCGTCGCAGGCGTACTGCGAGATCATGCGGCCGCCGCCGGAGTAGCCCGAGGCGTAGACCTGCTTGGGGTCCACACAGAGGGTGGCGGTGAGCGTCGTGATGAGGTCGGTGAGGTAGCGCTCGTCGTCCGGGGCGCCCGCGGGGCCCGCCGTCACGTGCGGGATGTTCCAGCTCCAGTTCGCCCCGCTGGCGATGCCGCCCTGCGGCGCGACGGCGATGAAGCCGTGGCGCTCAGAGGCCTGCTCCATGCGGCTGCGGGCCAGCTGCTCGACCGGGTTGCTGT
This sequence comes from Motilibacter deserti, assembly GCF_011250635.1. Lineage (GTDB taxonomy): Bacteria > Actinomycetota > Actinomycetes > Motilibacterales > Motilibacteraceae > Motilibacter_A > Motilibacter_A deserti. Next base: position 254,073 of record NZ_JAANNP010000001.1, on the reverse strand, counting down.
TGCTCCCGTGCAGGGTGAGCACGAGAGCGAGCCGGCGCTTGCCGTCGTAGGCGGACGGCACGTGCACGACGGCCGAGCGCTCGACGCCGCCGGACTGCAGCTGCACGACGGACCGCCCTTGCCGGTCGACGCCGTCGCACCCGGGCCGCTTGTGCGAGGCCTGCGCCCCCGGTGCCGTTCCGAGCGCCGCGGCGCCGACCATCACCGCCGCCAGCGCAGCGAGCCTGCGGACAGAGCCCATGTCCGGCCTCCTTCGGCGCGCCTCGTTGCGCGTCCCGGCATGCAAGCGGCCGTCGGCCCGTCCCGTCAAGACCGGTCTGCCCGTATCTCTGCGCAGTGTGCTGGTTCCGACAACTCGGGCGCGCCAGCTCTCGGTCTGCGTGCCCGTCCCTCCCCCTCGCTCACCGTCGGTGCGACGCGCCGGCGGTGCCTTGCGACGTCCCGAAGGAGAACCCGATGCCCAAGCCCGCTGCTCTCACCGCGCTCCTCGTCGTCACGGCGTGCGCGGGCGCAGTCGCCGCGCCCGCGCACGCGGCGTCCTCGCCACGCGTCTCGGAAGGTCAGGCGCAGCCGCGCGCCGGCGATCCGCGGGCCGGAGCGGACGCGCCGGCCGAGCTGGTGGCCGGCGAGGTGCTCGTCCGCTTCCGACAGCCGGCCCGCAGCCAGGCGCACGGCGCTCGGCAGAGCGCAGTGGCCGAGGTGGGCCGCGCCGTGCAGAGCCTCGACGCCATCGTCCCCGGGCTCGAGCGGGTCGCCCTCGAGCCGGGGCTGAGCGTCGCCGAGGCGGTGGCGGAGCTCGAGGCGCGGTCGGACGTGGCCTACGCCGAGCCGAACTACGCCGTCCACGCGGCCGCGATCCCGAACGACAGCCGGCTGCCGGAGATGTGGGGCCTGCACAACACCGGGCAGGACGTCCGCGGGGTCGCGGGCCGCCCGGACGCGGACATCGACGCGCCTGAGGCATGGAACGTCACGACCGGCAGCGCGGCCGTCACGGTGGCCGTGCTCGACTCCGGCGTCGCCGGCGGCCATCCCGACCTCGCGCCGAACATGTGGGTCAACACCGGCGAGGTGGCCGGCAACGGCGTCGACGACGACGGCAACGGCTTCGTCGACGACCGGCGTGGCTGGGACTTCGTGGGCGACGACAACGACACGTCCGACGAGCAGGGCCACGGCACGCACGTCGCCGCCACGATCGGCGCGCGCGGCGGCAACGATGCGCCCGGCGCGGGCACCACCGATGTCGTAGGGGTTGCGTGGGACGTCCGCCTCCTGCCCGTACGCGTCCTCGACGCGGCGGGGGAGGGGTCGTACGCCGACCTGATCGCGGGCATCGACTACGCCCGCCGCAACGGCGCCCACATCGGCAACCTGAGCCTCGGTGCCCGCTACTACTCGCAGGCGCTGCGCGACGCCATGGCCGCGGCGTCGGGCGTGACGTGGGTCGTCGCGGCCGGCAACGACGGGTCGGACCTGGAGTGGGCCGAGCACTACCCCTGCGACTTCGACATCGCGAACCTGGTGTGCGTCGCGGCGACCGACTCCGACGACGAGCTGGCCCGCTTCTCCAACTACGGCCGACGGTCCGTCGACGTCGCCGCGCCGGGGGTGGACATCCTCAGCGCGTCCTCGCGCACGACGGTCTTCTCCGACGACTTCGAGACGCCCATCGAGGGCCGCTGGGCCACCGGCGGCACCCCGGACACCTGGGGGCGCACGACGTCGGTCCCGGTGTGGGACGCGACCGGCACGTGGCTGACCGACTCCCCGTCGGGGCGCTACCCCGACGGCAGCGACAACTGGGCGCGCACCCCGGCCATGAGCCTGCGCGGCCTGCACAGCTGCGTCGTGCAGTTGCGCGGGGTCTTCGACATCGAGTCCTGGTTCGACTTCCTGCGCCTCGAGGCGGCGACGGACGCCGCCGGCCCGTGGACCGAGGTCACCACGTTCACGGGCTACTGGCCGGTCCCGAACGAGGTCCTCGAGGTACGCCTGCCCACGAGCTTCGACGGGGCGGACCAGGCGTTCCTGCGCTTCCGGCTGAACCCGGACGACCAGTACGACGGTGACGGGGCCTATCTCGACGACGTCACGGTGTCCTGCGCGGGCCGCACCGGGGCGGACAGCTATGCGTACCTGTCCGGCACGAGCATGGCCACCCCGCACGTGAGCGGGGTCGCCGCGCTCATCAAGGCGCGGAACCCCCACATCTCGACGGCCGCGCTGCGCACGAAGCTGCTGAGCAGCGTGGACCGGAAGCCGTCCCTCACCGGTCGGGTGGCGACCGGCGGGCGCATCAACGCGGCGCGCGCCGTGTCCTGACGCTGGCCCTGACCCCGAGCGGGTCCGGCGGCAGAGCGCCGTCAGGCCCGCGCGGGCTCCGGGGCGTAGAGGTCCTCGATGTCACGGGCGAACTCGCGCTGCACGACGTTGCGCTTGACCTTCAGGGACGGGGTGAGCTGCCCGCCCTCAACGGTGAAGTCGCATTCCAGAATCGTGAAGCGCCGGATCGACTCGGCCCGCGACACCGCGGAGTTGGCGGCGTCGACGGCGTTCTGCACCTCGGCGCGCACATCGGCGTCGTGGGCGGCCTCGGCGACGGTCATCGCGGGCTTCCCGCGGGCCGCGAGCCACGGGGCGAGGGCCTCGCCGTCGAGCGTGACGAGGGCGGAGATGTAGGCCCGGCCGTCCCCGACGACCATGCACTGGCTCACGAGCGCGGCGGCGCGGAGGCGGTCCTCGAGCGTGGTGGGGGAGACGTTCTTGCCGCCCGCGGTGACGATCATCTCCTTCTTGCGCCCCGTGACCCGCAGGAACCCCTCGGCGTCGAGCTCGCCGAGGTCCCCGGTGCGGAACCACCCGTCGACCGTCATCGCGGCCGCGTCGGCATCGGCGTTGCCGGCGTAGCCGCCGAACACCACACCGCCCTTGACGAGGATCTCGCCGTCGGCCTCGATGCGGATGGCGTTGCCGGGCAGCGGCGGCCCGACCGTCCCCATCTTGAGCTTGGACGGGGTGTTGACGCAGAGGGCCGCGGTCGTCTCGGTGAGGCCGTAGCCCTCGAGCACGACCAGCCCGAGCCCACGGAAGAAGTGGCCGAGCCGCTCTCCGAGCGGTGCGCCCCCGCAGACGGCGTAGGTGACGCGGCCGCCGAGTGCGGCGCGCAGCTTGCCGTAGACCAGCCGGTCGAAGGCCGCGTGCTTGAGCCGGAGCAGCAGCGGCGGCTTCCCGGTGTCGAGCGCCTTGCTGTAGGCGACGGCGGTCGCCGCGGCCGCCCGGAAGACCTTGCCCTTGCCCGCCGCGTCGGCCTTCTGCTCGCTGGAGTTGTAGACCTTCTCGAACACGCGCGGGACGGCGAGCAGGAACGTCGGACGGAACGACGCCAGGTCGGGCAGGAGGTTCTTCACGTCGGGCGTGTGCGCCAGCTTGATGTCGCCGGCGATGCAGATCAGCTGGAAGACGCGAGCCAGCACGTGGGCCAGCGGGAGGAAGAGGACCGTGCCGGCGTCCGGCTTGCCGAAGACCTCGGGGACGCCGGCGATGGCGCCGCGCACCTCGGCGAGGAAGTTGCCGTGGGTGATCTTGCAGCCCTTGGGCCGCCCGGTCGTGCCGGAGGTGTAGATCAGCGTCGCCAGCGACGCCGTGCCGAGCCCGGCACGCCGCTCCGCGACGACGGCGTCGGGCAGCTGCGCGCCCTGCGCGGCGAGGCTGTCGAGCGCGCCGTCCTCGATCCGCCAGACGTGGCGCAGCGCGGGCAGTGTGCCGTCGGCCTCCTTGACGAGCGCCGCGTGCTCAGCGGTCTCGACGACGATGCCGGCCGCCCGCGAGTCCGAGAGGATCCACTCGACCTGCTCGGCGGAGGAGGTCTCGTAGACCGGGACGGAGACGCCGCCGGCGGCCCAGACCGCGAAATCGACGACAGTCCACTCGTAGCGCGTGTGCGACATGATCGCGACGCGGTCGCCGGGTCCCAGCCCGGACGCGATGAGCCCCTTCGCCACGGCGGTCACCTGGTCGCGGAACTCCGCGGCCGTCACGTCGACCCAGCGGCCGTCGAGCTTGCGGCTGAGCATCGGGGCGTCCGGGCTGGCCGCCGCCTTGTCCCAGACGAGCCCGGTCAGGTCGTCGTCCGGCGGCACTGCAGGCAGGTGCGGCGCATGGAACTCGAGTGCGGGCGCCATCGCCACTTCGCCTCCTCAGCTGCTGAGGGTCCGAAGATACTGTGCGACGGCGGGCGCGACCGGCAGCTTGCGCGGGTCGGCGCGCACTCGGCCTGGTGACCGCCCGCTCAGGTGCCGCCGGGCCGTCGCCGATGCCACCGGCGTGACGACCGCGTACGCCAGATGCTCCGCGTGCAGCGCCGCCCTCGGCGCCGACGCCGACTGGTGCCCGCAGTGCTTCACGTCCGTCCGCGCCGCCCCGGCCCCGGCCGAGCCGGAGCCGGTCTCCCTCGACGTGCCGCTGCCCGCCGCCACGTCGCCGGGCGCCACGGAGCCGGCCGCGGCCCGTTCCGCCACCCCGGCGTCCGCAGCGCCGGACGACGCACTCGCCGCCCTGCGCGTGCTCGAGGCGCAGGACCCGGTCAACCTGCTCGGCTCCCGGCTGGTCGAGCCGCGCGTCAAGCTCGGCGCGGTCCTCGGCGGCGGGCTCGGCCTCGCCGCCCTGCTCGTGCTCGCCCTGACGTTGCTGGGAGCGCTGGTCGCCTGACCGAGTAGTCTCGCGCGGAGCCGTCGCTGGGAGGGTTGCGCGCGTGTCGGACCAGACCGAGTCCAGCATCGGGATCGACGCCCCTGCCCACGTCGTCATGGACGTCATCGCCGACCTCGAGGCCTATCCGGAGTGGAACGAGGAGTTCACCCGGGTCGAGGTGCTGGCTGTCAGCCCGGACTCGGACCAGCGCCCGCTGGAGGCGCGCGTCGTCCTCGACTCCAACCCGATCCGCGACACGTTCCTGCTCGATTACGAATGGGACGGCGACAGCGAGGTGCGCTGGTCGCTGGCGGAGGAGGCGCAGCTGCTGCGCCGGCTCGACGGGGCCTACCTCCTGGCCGACAACGGCGACGGCACCACCCAGGTGACCTACCGGCTCACGGTCGACCTGAAGGTGCCGATGATCGGCATGCTCAAGCGCAAAGCGGAGAAGGTCGTCATCGAGCGCGCCCTGCGCGGGCTGAAGAAGCGCGTGGAGGCCTGACATGGCACCGACACCCGGCTCCGGGGAGCAGGGGCCGCTCGGCCCCGACGCCGCCCGGCTGCTCGACGCCCTGCTGGGGTGGGCGCGCACGGCGGCCGACGAGCTGGAGGGCAAGATCGCCACGGGTACGCCCGAGTGCGCGATGTGCCCGCTCTGCCGCGCCATCACGGCCTTGCGCACTCCGTCGTCGGCGGGCCGTGAGGGCGCCGCGTCGCCCATCGCCTCGGTCGCGTCCGCCGCGGCGGCGGCCGCCGCGTCCGCTGCCGCCCAGTACGCCACGCAGTACGCCGCCGAGCAGGCGGCGCGAGCGGCTGCCGAGCAGGCGGCGAAGGCGGCCGCCGAGCAGGCGGCCCGCGCGGCCGCGGCGGCGTCGGCGGCTGCCGACCGCGTACCCCCGGGGGTGCAGCAGGCCGTGGACTCGGTCGCGAGCGCCGGGGCCTCGATGCTGGCCGCGCTGAAGCAGGCGCTGGCCGACCGGCCGGCCGCGGGCACCCCCGAGGCGGGGCCGCTCGAGACCGAGCGCAAGGATCTTCGCAACGCAAGCGACGACGAGGGAGAGACGTGGGACTGACGATCGGGGTCGACCTCGGGGGCACCAAGGTGGCCGCCGCTGTGGTGGACGAGAGCGGCACGATCGTCGCCCGGACCCGACAGGAGACGCCGAGCACGGGCGCGGACGCGACGGTGGGCGCGATCCTCGCGGCCGTGAAGGGGCTGCGCGAGCAGCACCCGGACGTGGAGGCCGTCGGCGTGGGCGCCCCCGGCTTCATCGACGAGCGGCGCTCGACGGTGCTCTTCCTGACGAACCTCGCGGGCTGGCGGCACCGCCCGCTGCGCGCCGAGCTCGAGCAGGCGCTGGGGCTGCCGGTCGTCGTGGAGAACGACGCGAACGTCGCGGCGTGGGGCGAGGCGGTCTACGGGGCGGGGCGGGGCGAGGACTACCTCGTCTGCGTCACCGTCGGCACGGGCATCGGTGGCGGCATCATCGTCGGCGGCCAGCTCTACCGCGGCCGCTTCGGCGTCGCCGCGGAGGTCGGGCACTTCCGGGTCGAGCCCAACGGCCGTCCCTGCGGCTGCGGCAACCGCGGGTGCTGGGAGCAGTACTGCAGCGGGAACGCGCTCGTGCGCGAGGCGCGCTGGCGCGCGGCGGAGGACCGCGAGGGCGCGGCGCTGATGCTGAGCTACGGCGACGGCAGCCCCGAGGGCATCAACGGGCTCGACATCACTGACGCCGCCCGTCGCGGCGACCGGGTCGCGATCGCGTCGTTCGAGTCGGTGGGGCGCTGGCTCGGCCAGGGCATGGCGGACCTCGCGGCGATCCTCGACCCCGGCTGCTTCGTCATCGGCGGCGGCGTGTCGGAGGCGGGCGACCTGCTGCTCGAGCCGGCCCGCCGCACGTTCGCCGAGGTCCTCACCGGCCGGGCCTACCGCCCGCTCGCCGAGATCCGGCAGGCGACCCTGGGCAACGACGCCGGCGTGGTGGGCGCGGCGGACCTGGCACGCCACCTCTGACCTCGTCCCGGTGACCGACAGCGGCAGCGTGCTGCGGGTGTTGTCCTACAACGTCCGCAGCATGCGTGACGACGTCCAAGCGCTGGGTCAGGTCATCAGGGCCTGCCGCCCGGACGTGCTGTGCGTACAGGAGGCACCGCGGTTCTTCCGCTGGCGGGCGAAGCTCGCGCGGCTGGCCAGGGAGTCCGGGCTCGTCTACGCCTGCGGGGGGCGCACCACCCACGGCCCGGCGCTCCTCGTCGCGCTCGGCGTCGACGTCCTCGCGGTTCAGGAATCCCGCTTCCCCAAGACGCCCGGGCTGCACGCGCGCGGGCTCGCGGTCGCGGACTGCACGAGTGCGGGTTCGCCCTTCCGGGTCGCGAGCATGCACCTCGGGCTGCGCGAGGACGAGCGGGAGCGCAACGTCGCCGCGGCGCTCGCCGCCGTGGCAGATGTCCGACCGCTCGTGATGGCGGGGGACGTCAACGAGCCGCCGGGCGGCCCGGCGTGGCGGCTGCTGCACGACGCCGGCCTCCGCGACGCGTACGCAGCGGCTCCATGGGGCGGCGAGCTGACCTTCTCGTCGGCGTCGCCGCGCCGGCGAATCGACGGCGTGTTCGTCAGTGCCGGGCTCGCGGTCACGCGCTGCGGCGTGCCGCTGTCGCTGCCCGGCGTGGACGAGGGCCGGCTCGTCGCCGCGACCGACCACCGGCCGCTGCTCGCGGAGCTCGCCCTTGACCCGCCGGCGGCGTAGCAGCCGGAGGCGCTCCGGCCCCGCCGCACAAAGGGCGAAGGGCACGGCGCCGCTGAAGCACGCAGCAGGAGAGCCGGAGGGCGCGCCGCGACAGCCGGAGGGCGCCGCACGACTGCCCGAGGGCGATCGGTGGAAGTATGAGCGCATGTCGGATGCTCCCGCTCAGACCATCGCCTACCCGGACCCCAGCGCGCGCCGGTACGGCCGTGAGCCCGAACGCCTCGACCCGCACGTCATCGTCCTGTTCGGGGCCACGGGCGACCTGTCCCGGCGCAAGCTCCTGCCCGGGCTGACCTACCTCGCGCAGTCCGCCCTCACCCCCGAGGTGGAGATCGTCGCCACCTCGCTGGAGGACATGGACAGCGAGCAGTTCCGCGAGTTCGCCTTCCAGGCGGTCCAGGAGTTCAGCCTCCGCCCGCTGGACAAGGAGCACTGGGCCGTCTTCGCCCGCAAGCTGCGCTACGTGCCGCAGAGCGCCGGGCCCGAGGCGCTCTCGCAGGCCGTGAAGGAGGCCGAGGAGGCCCTCGGCGGCGGCAACGTCCGCCGGCTGCACTACCTGAGCGTGCCGCCGCGGGCCGCGCTCGCGGTCGTCAACATGCTGCGCGACGCCGGCCTGGTCGAGCGCTCGCGGGTCATCATGGAGAAGCCGTTCGGCACGGACCTCGGGAGCGCGATCCGCCTCAACGACCAGGTGCACGGCGTCTTCGACGAGCGGCAGATCTTCCGCATCGACCACTTCCTGGGCAAGGAGGCGGCGCAGAACATCCTGGCGTTCCGCTTCGCGAACGGGCTCTTCGAGCCGATCTGGAACCGCAACTTCATCGACCACATCCAGATCGACATCCCGGAGAAGCTCGGCCTCGACCGGCGCGCGAGCTTCTACGAGGTGACCGGCGCCTACAAGGACATGGTGGTCACGCACCTGTTCCAGGTGATGGCCTTCGTCGCGATGGAGCCGCCGACGGCGCTGGAGCCGCGCGCGATCAGCGAGGAGAAGAACAAGGTCTTCCGCTCGCTGCTGCCGATCGAGCCGCGCCACGTCGTGCGCGGGCAGTACATCGGCTACCGCGACGAGGACGGGGTCAACCCCGAGTCCGACACCGAGACCTTCATCGCTTTGCGGGCGCGGGTGGACAACTGGCGCTGGGCGGGGGTCCCGTTCTACCTGCGCACCGGCAAGCGGATGGCCGAGGGGCAGCGCATCATCTCGATCGCCTTCAAGGAGGCGCCGAAGTCGATGTTCCCCGCCGGCTCCGGGGTGGGGACGCAGGGGCCGGACCACCTGACGTTCGACCTCGCCGACGAGAGCAAGGTGTCGCTGTCGTTCTACGGCAAGCGCCCCGGCCCCGGCATGCGGCTGGACAAGCTCTCGATGCAGTTCTCCACGCACGACACCAGCCACGCCGGCGACGTGCTCGAGGCCTACGAGCGGCTGATCCTGGACGCGATGCGCGGCGACCACACCCTCTTCACGACCGCCGAGGGCATCGAGAGCCTGTGGGAGCGGTCAATGCCGCTGCTGGAGGACCCGCCGCCGGTCAAGCCCTACACGCCCGGGTCCTGGGGGCCGAACGCGATCCACCAGCTCATCGCTCCGCACGCCTGGCGGCTGCCGTTCGAGCGGACGTGGCGCTCGCAGCGCGGATAGACCGGGCGCGCCGCGCTACCCGGCCCGCCCCGGCGGGCGGGGCAGCGCGGCGAGAGCGCTCTTGAGCAGCTGCTGGGCGGCCTCCCGCCGCAGCGCCTCGACCTCCTCCTCCGAGTGCGGCTCCGTGCGCCGTGGCAACGGACGCACGGGCGGGAAGGGCGCCTCGGGCGAGGGCCAGGCCGTCGCCTCCGGCACCGCGGGCACCCGGTAGAGCCCGGCGTCGTGGGCAGGGTCGGAGTCGCCGTGCTCGATCTCGTGCAGGGCCCAGGTGAAGTCCTCGAGCGAGTACGGCCCGATGCCACGGCGGGCGCGCCGGCTCTGCCGGGCGAAGGCCTTCGTCGCCTCCTGGCCGCTGGTGCCGAACGGCACGCCGAGGACGAGGTAGGGGTTGCGTCCTTGCGTCGTCATGAGAACAGCGCGGTTCAGAACAGGTAGGAGTAGGGGAGCAGGGCCAGCTCGAGGTCGAGCACGGCGTCCGGGCGCTCGGCGTCCCCGGCGCGCTCGAGGGCGTCGGCGAGCTCGCGCAGCGGCCGGGCCTTGTCCTCGTCGATGTAGGGGATGACGTCCTTGCGGGCGCGCTGCAGCAGCTCGGCGACCTTGGGGTCCGCGACCGGTGCCGCGGCAGCCGGCGAGATGCGGCCCTCGGCGACGGCCGCCTCGGAGCCCTCGGCGATGCGGACCCGGTCGCTCGGGCTGAGCGGGGCGATGCCGAACCCGACCTTGGACTGGGTCAGGGTGCGGCCGGACAGCCGGTCCTCGACGTTGACGTTGAGGATGCCGTCGAGGTCGTACTCGTAGGTCACGTCGAACGACTTGTCCTGGGCGCTGAGGCGCCCGGTGTCGAGCGGCACGTCGACCGTCTGCAGGACGGTGTAGTCCTCGTGCTCCGGGTCGCCCTCCACCACGCGCAGGCTGATGCTGGCGGCCTCGTCCATCGCGGGCGTGTAGGACTCGGTCGCCCGGGCCGGCAGCTTGTGGTTGCGCGGGATGATCGTGGAGAAGCGCATCTCCCCGGTCCGGTCCAGCGCGAAGGTCCCCAGCGCGTGCTCGGTGGCGACGAAGAAGTCGTTGTCCTCGATCTCCCCGGACAGGATCGCGGCGGCGATGGCCGCGCCCTCCGCGACGGCCGTCATCGGGTCGACGCCGGCGGCCGGCTCCTTGCCCATGAGGTCGGCGATGAACTCGCGGACGAGCGGGACCTTGCAGGTGCCTCCGACCAGGATCACCGCGTCGATGTCGGCCGGCGCGGCGCCGAGGTCCTGCAGCGTCTGCTCGATGGGCTGGCGGACCCGCTCGACGAGCCCCCGCACGCTGTCGTCGAACGTCGGCCGGTCCAGCCGGTGGAACCCGCCACGGGGAAGGTCGACATTGGTGAAGTCGCGTTCGGACAACCGGACCTTGGCCTTCTCCACGGCCAGCCGGAACAGGTGGCGCTCGAGCGCGCTCCACTCGTTTACGCCCGGCGTCGCCGCGGCGATGTGCTGCGCCACTCGTGCGTCCAGGTCGAGCCCGCCGAGCCGCTGGATGCCCTTCGAGGCCTGCTCGATGAAGACCCCGGCCTGCGCCTCGAGGATCGTGACGTCGAGGGTGCCGCCGCCCCAGTCGACGACCATGACCCGCTGGTCGAACGGCATGCGGGCGCTGTACGCCATGGCGGCGGCGGTCGGCTCGTTGATGAGCGCGAGGACCTGCAGCTTGGCCATCTGCGCGCAGAGCTTCGTGCGGTAGCGCGCGAGGCCGCGGCTGTTGGCCGGGATCGTGACGACGGCCCGGTCGGCGCTCAGCCCCGACTCCAGCACCTTGGCCTTCATGTGTCCGAACAGCATCGTCGCGATCGTCTCGACCAGGAACTCCTGGCCGTCGAGGGTGACGGACACCTCCTGCTGGAAGAGGCGCTTCACCGCCTGCAGCCGCTCGCCGTGCGCGAGGGTCTTCGCCTCCCACCCGAAGAGCGTCTCGCCCTGCGGCCCGAGGCCGAAGACCGTGGGCAGCACGCGGCCGAAGCCCAGGTCCGCCCAGTCCGCGGGCGGGGAGTCGATGTCGATCGCCTCGGAGCCGGAGGGGGTGTAGGCCGCGACCACCGAGTTGGTCGTCCCGAAGTCGATCCCGATGGTGCTCACGCCTGCTCCGCCTCCGTCCGCTCGGCCACCCCGCGCGCGATGAGCGCGCCCGTCCTGTTGTCGACCCATGCAGCCCGCACGACGCGTACGTGCGGGCCCTCGCCGACCACGTCGAACCGCGCGAGGTCGGCCGGGTCGCGCACCTCCTGCAGGTCGGCCTGCGCGGCCCACTCCTCGAGGCGGCCCGCGAGCGTCTCCAGCGGCTCGCCCTCGTCGAGGGCCGAGCGCAGCGTGGCCAGGCACACCAGCAGCCGCTTGCGCTCGCCCGCGGCCGCGAGCAGCTGCTTGCGCAGCGCGTCGTAGGCCGCCGCCGCCGACACGGCCCCGGGGCCCTGCACGACGAGGGCGGCTTCGAGCGCCCCGAGCCGTTCGGCGACCTCGTCCACCCGGTCGCCGAGGGCCGCCAGGGCTGCGGCGGTGCTCGGTCGGCGCGTCGTCGGCGGCATCGCAGCAGCCTCTCAGATCGGGCGGCCTCAGCCGAGCAGGTCGAGCAGGGCGTCCGTGGCGCGCCGGGCGTCGTCGTCGACCCAGCGCACCAGCTTGGCCAGCTCGCCGCGCAGGGCCTCCACCCGGGCGGCGAACGCCGGGTCGCGCGGCGACATCTCCCGCCACTCGGCCGCGATCCCGCGGACGAGGGTCCACTGCACCTTCGACGCGCTGTCCCGGGTGACGCCGTGCGCCCGGTCGCGCAGATGAGCGGAGACCCGGTGGGCGTTGCGCGCGGCCCAGGCCAGCTGGTCGACCTGGGCGTCGGCGAGCCGGGCCATCCCGGCGTCGGGCATGTTCAGCGTGGCGAGGGCGAGCTCCCGGCAGCCGAGGGCGGTCAGCATCACGCGCTGGTCGCGCGACATCGGCAGCCCCGCGTCGAGCGCCGTGAGCGCGGCCTCGCCGGCCCAGAGCGCCGGCTCGTCACCCGACATCGCCGCGCAGAGCGACTGGACGACTGCGTCCCGCTCCTCCTGGAGCCACGCCGGCGGGCCCGGCTCCTGCAGCCCGCGCGCCATGGTGTCGAGGGCCTCGGACAGCCCGGCGGCCCGCGCCGCGAAGTAGCGCGCCTCGATGCTGTCGCGGTGCGGGGAGCCGGCCAGGGCGCCCGGCGTCGACAGCCACCCCCGGTCCAGCGTGGCGAGATGGTCGAGCAGGGCGCGCAGCTGCTCCAGCGGCAGGTCCGACGTCGCGAGCCGGCGCAGCGGCCCGTGCAGCGTCGGGGGGAGGGCGACGAGGTCGAGCCCCTCGCGCTGCCGGTACCAGAGGCCCAGCGCCCGCTGGGCGGCCGCGACCCGGTCGGCCGGGTCGGTGGCTACGTCGACCACGCGGGCGAGGTGCGCCACGGCGACATCGGGCCGGGAGCGCTCGGCGAGCAGGGCGGCGTTGACGAGCAGCGCGGCCGGCGGGGACCCGGCGAGGGCCTCGTCGAGCAGGCCGGGCGGCTCGGGGTGCCCGTCGTGCAGCGCGGCGCAGGCCAGCAGGCTGAGCGCCTCGTCGCGGGTGGGCCGGTCGCGGACGAGCCGCAGCGCCGTCCGGGCCGCCTTGGACGCCGCGCCCCAGTCGCCGTCGAACACCAAGGCCTGCGCCCGCCGCAGCGCCGCGACGCTGACGACCCTGCGCTGCAGCTCGCCGAGGCCCTCGTCCGGCACGCCCTCGAGCCCGGTGCGCTGCAGCGTCGCGAGGGCCGCCGCGGCGACGTAGCGCCCGCGCAGCTGCCGGTCGCGGGGCAGCCCGTCCGGAGCCTCCTCCACCACCCGTCTCGCGATGCGCAGCGCCGCCGCCTCGCCGCTGCCGTAGAGCCCGACCACGTGCTCCTCGGCGGCGTCGTCGCCGGCGAGGAACCGGCCGACGTGCTGCGCCCCAATGACGTACGGATGGGTAGCGCGCCCCGCGAGCCCGGCCCGGCTCCCGCCACTGAGGCCTCGACGTACGCCCTCGTCGACGAAGCGCAGCCGGGCGACCTCCGCGTCGGAGAGCCGCGTGGGGTCCAGCCGGGCGGTGACGTAGGCGGCGTCGAGGCCGGGGTGCCCGCGCAGCGCGTCCAGCTGGCGCTCGGTGAGCGTCCCGGAGTCGATCAGGTCGTCGAGGGTGCGCTCGGGCAGGTCGTCCAGCCGGAGCAGAGCCGGGTTGAAAGAGCGGCCCGTGGCGGCGGCCAGCCGGGCCAGGGCGGGGGCCTGCCCCGCGGCCAGGACGGGGACCGCACCCGCGGCCAGCTCGGCGTACGCCGACGCGGTGCCCGCGGTCACCCCCGGCACCGCGCGGAGGGCCTCGGCGACGCCTTCGTCGAGCGCGGTGCCCGCGTTCAGCGCCGCGGCCGCCACCACCGCGACCGGGTCCGGGGCGTGCGAGTGCAGCCAGCGCGCGACGCCGGAGGCGTAGGGAGTGCGGGCAGGGAGCCGCACGACGAGCCGGGCGACGCGCGGCACGTACCCCGGGTAGGCCCCGTCGGGCAGGTCGCCGACCGCGGCGGCGGCGGCGTTGATGTCGGAGCGGGCCAGCCAGGCCTCGACCTCGAGCAGGCCGCGCAGCGGCTCCGGCAGCGCGAGCGCCTCGAGCGCCTCGAAGTCGCCGACCGCGGCGGCGTCCCAGGCGAGGCCGGCCGTCGCGCCGCCGGCCGACGAGCCGTCGGCTGCGTTCGCCCGGTCGAGCGCGGCGCACCGCAGCCGGGAGGGGGGTAGGGCCAGGGCCGCGCGCCCGCTCTCGACCTCGGCGGCGAGGTGCAGCAGCGCTCCCGGCCCGGTCCAGGTGGGAGCGAGCCCGAGCTCGCCGGCCGGCACGACGGCGCGCTCGGTATGGGAGGACTCGCCGTCGTCGGTGAGGACCGTCAGGGAGCCGCCGTCCCGGTGCACCACGACGCCCTGGGCGGTGCCGCCGCCCCAGCGGCGCACGGCGACCACCGTCCCGACCGGGGCCTGCGGCTCAGGGCGCGGCAGCGCGGCCGGCAGCCCGCACGACCCGCAGGCGGGCAGGCCGGTCGTGGCCCCGCACGTGAGACAGCGCGCTCCGTCCACCCCGCGTCCCTCCCCGCCCGCGCGGGACCGTCAGACGACGGCCCCGTCGTCCCAGCCGTCCTCGGGGCCGTCGCCGAGCCGGCTGACGAGCACGAGGAACCCGGCGACGAACGCGCCCACGCCGAGCAGGCCGAGCCAGCCCTGCACGTCGATGTGGACGCACAGGGCGATGATGAAGAACAGCGGCGCCCCGAGCACGGCGGCCCAGGCCGAGCCGACGAGCAGCCCGACGCGCGGCAGCGGCGGCGGCGCGGGCGGCTCGTAGTGGTCCTCCTCCTCGCGCGCCACCGCGGGCGGCGGGGGAGGCGGCGGGGCCGAGGGCGGGACCTCGTCGTGCACGACCGGCTCGTCGCGCGTGCCGGCCGCGGCGTCGACGTCCTCGTGTGCGGGCCACCGGCCCACCGGGTCCGCCGACGGGGCGCGGAAGGACGCGACGATCCCGGCCCAGACCTCCTCGTCGACCTCCGGCCACTTGCCCTGCTCGCCGTCCGGCACGTCGCGCGCTCCGGCGGCCCCGTCAGGCGCCCCGGCCGGCTCGTGGTGGGCGCTGTACTCCGCCCGCAACGAGGGGAGCCGCTCGCGCAGCAGCTGGCGGGCCTGCTCGGCGGCGCTCCGCTCGACGAAGAGCCGGTCGGTCGGGCGGTCGGGCAGGTGGTACTCGTTGTACGGCCCGCGCCGGGGCGCGGCGGCGTCCGCGTACGCCGCCATCCCGGCGTCGCGCAGCAGCTCGAGCATCGCGTCGGCCAGCTGCGGCTCGAGGTCGGCGACCGCGACGAAGTCGGTGCCGGGAAGGCCGTTGTCACGCACTGGCCGCCTCCGGCGGGTAGACGCGGGGCCGGCCGGACACCCGGTCGGCGAACTCGACTGTGGCAGCGAAGATCGCATCGGCGTCGTAGTCAAGCGTCGCGACGTGGTGGCTTCGCGCCAGGACGCGCTCCTCGACGTCCTTCGAGGCTACGCCCGCGAAGACCGCTGCCGCGTTCTCCGGCTCGACCACGTGGTCGACAGCCGACCGGAACAGCAGCAGCGGGCTCGTCACCCGGTGCAGGTCCTGCCGGGTCAGCGCCCACAGCTCGGTGAGCGAGTGCAGCGCACGGAGCGGGGTTCGGTCGTACGCGAGCTCGGTGACACCAGGGCGGGCCACGTCGCTGCCGATGCCGCGGGCGGTCGGCAGCGCGAGCCGCAGCAGCGGCAGGGCGTGCACCGCGCGGCGCAGGCTGAGCACGCTGGGGTTCACCAGGACGAGGCCCGCCACGTCGGCCGGGCGCTCCTGCGCGAGCCGGAGGGCGAGCGTGCCGCCCATCGACAGCCCGCACACGACGACGCGGTCGCAGCGCGCCCGCAGGTCGTCCAGCGCGCGGTCCACCGTCGCGTACCAGTCCGGCCAGCGCGTGACGGCCAGGTCCTGCCACCGCGTCCCGTGCCCGGCGAGGCGGGGGAGCCGGACCGTCAGGCCGGCTGCGGCGAGGTGCTCGGCCCACGGGCGGACGGACTGAGGAGTGCCCGTGAAGCCGTGGCAGACGAGAGCTCCCACCGGCCCGCCGTCGGCCGCGAAGGGCTCGGCGCCGGGCATCAGGGGCATGGGGACATCGTCGCACGCCGAGGGGGTAGCGCTCAGGGTGCTTTAGCCTTCCAGGCAGATCCTCGCGCACCCGCCCCGGCCGTGCCGGAGCCGAGCGCGACGTACCGATGTCGAGGAGGCGGGAAAGTGTTCTACTGGCTCCTCAAGCACGTCCTCGTCGGGCCCTTGCTCAAGGGCGTCTGGCGGCCGCAGGTCGAAGGCCTCGAGCACGTGCCCCGGCAGGGGGCGGCGATACTCGCGAGCAACCACCTGTCCTTCTCGGACTCCTTCTTCCTCCCCGTGATGATGCGCCGGCGCGCGGTGTGGCTCGCGAAGTCGGACTACTTCACGGGGCGCGGGCCGCGCGGCCGGCTCACGGCG
This sequence comes from Motilibacter deserti, assembly GCF_011250635.1. Classification (GTDB taxonomy): domain Bacteria; phylum Actinomycetota; class Actinomycetes; order Motilibacterales; family Motilibacteraceae; genus Motilibacter_A; species Motilibacter_A deserti. Next base: position 237,922 of record NZ_JAANNP010000001.1, on the reverse strand, counting down.
TGGTTCTTCCGCAGCCTCGGCGCGGTGCCCGTCGACCGCTCCGGAGGGCGGGCCAGCGAGGCAGCGCTGCGCACGGGGCTGCGTGTCCTGTCCGAGGGCGAGCTGCTCGGCATCTACCCGGAGGGCACCCGGTCGCCCGACGGCCGGCTCTACCGGGGCCGCACCGGGGTGGCGCGCATGGCGCTCGAGGGGCGCGTGCCGGTCGTCCCTGTCGCCATGATCGACACCGAGAAGGTCCAGCCGCCCGGCCAGGCGATCCCCCGGCTGGGCCGCGTGGGCATCAAGGTCGGGCCGCCGATGGACTTCTCCCGCTACTACGGCATGGCTGGCGACCGGGCCGTGCTGCGGTCCGTGACGGACGAGGTCATGCGGGAGCTGCAGCGGCTGGGCGGCCAGGAGTACGTCGACGTCTACGCCTCGTCGGTCAAGGGCGGGCGCCCCGCCCCGGCGAGCACGCCCCGGCGGCCCGAGCCGTCGGACGACGCCGCCTGACCCGGCTCCCCGTGCCGACGCCCGTCGCCGAGGCGGTCGACCGCCCGCTGTGGTGGACCGTCGCCGTCTTCCGCGCGGTGGCGTGGGCGTACGCCGCAGCGGTGCTGTGGCGCGAGGACTCCGGCTACGCCCACCCGTTGGGCGCGTGGCTCGTGCTGACCGCGATGGGCGGGTGGACGCTGGTCGTGAGCGGGCTGCTGTCGGTGCCGCGGCTGCGGTCGTGGCCGGTGCTCGGGGCCGACCTGGTGGCGGCGGTCGCCGCGCTGCTCTCGACCCGGCTTGTCGACACCGCCGCGCGCATCGACGCGGGCGAGCAGACGCTGCCCGTGGTCTGGCCCGCGGCCGCGGTGCTGGCCTGGGCGCTGCGCTGGGGCTGGCGGGGCGGGCTCACGGCGGCGGCCGTCGTCTCGGTCGCGGGCGTGGTCGAGCGGGGCGGCCAGTTGCCGCAGCAGACGGGCCACAACATCGTGCTGCTGCTCCTGGCCGGTGCGGTCGTGGGGTATGCGGCCTCGCTCGCCCGGGCGGCCGAGGAGTCGCTGGCCCGCGCGCTCGCGGTCGAGGCAGCGGGGCGCGAGCGGGAGCGGCTGGGGCGGGCGGTCCACGACGGCGTGCTGCAGGTGCTCGCCCTCGTGGCCCGGCGCGACGCCGGCCTGCCCGGCGAGGCCGGCCAGCTCGGGCGGCTCGCGGCCGAGCAGGAGGCGGCGCTGCGCGCCCTCGTCTCGCACCGGCCCGTACCAGCCGCCCCCGACGGCGTTCCCGAGACCGCCGGCGACGTCGACCTGCGCGAGACGCTCACGGCCCACACCGGCCCGGATGTCACGGTCTCCGAGCCGGCCACCCCTGTCCGGCTGCCCCGGCACGCGGCGCAGGAGCTGGCGGCCGCCGTGGGCGCGGCGCTGGACAACGTCCGCCGGCACGCCGGCCCCGGCGCCAAGGCGTACGTCCTCGTCGAGGACCTCGACGAGGAGGTGCTCGTGACGGTGCGGGACGACGGCGCCGGCTTCGACCCGGCGCAGCGGCTGCCGGAGGCGCGGGCGGCCGGTCGGATGGGCGTCGTCTCCTCGATCCAGGGCCGGCTCGCCGACCTCGGCGGGGAGGCGGTCGTCTCCTCGTGGGCCGGGCAGGGCACCGAGGTCGAGCTGCGGCTACCGCGGAAGGAGCTGGCGTGACGCGGGTGATGGTGGTCGACGACCACCCGCTGTGGAGGGACGCGGTCGCCCGCGACCTCGAGGCGGCGGGGCTGGAGGTCGTCGCGACGGCCGGCGACGGGGCCGCCGCGGTGCGCCGGGTCGCGGCCGCCCGCCCCGAGGTCGTGCTGCTGGACCTGCAGCTGCCCGAGCTGCCCGGCGTCGAGGCGGCCCGCCGGATCCTCGCGGCCGACCCCGGCGTACGCATCCTCGTGCTGTCGGCCAGCGGCGAGCAGCAGGACGTGCTCGACGCCATGGCCGCCGGCGCCACCGGCTATCTGACGAAGTCCGCGTCGCGCGAGGAGCTGGTCGACGCCGTACGCCGCACCGCCGAGGGCGAGCCCGTCTTCACCCCCGGGCTGGCCGGGCTGGTGCTGGGGGAGTACCGCCGGCTCTCGTCCGCCCCGGCCGCGGAGAAGGACGTGCCGGTCCTCACGCCGCGCGAGACCGAGGTGCTGCGGCTGGTGGCCAAGGGGCTGAGCTACAAGCAGATCGCCGAGCGGCTCGTGCTCTCGCACCGCACGGTCCAGAACCACGTGCAGAACACCCTCGGCAAGCTGCAGATGCACAACCGCGCCCAGCTGGTGCGCTACGCGCTGGAGCAGGGGCTGGACGACGAGCCCGCGCCCGACCAGCGCTGACCCCGCCCCCCACACCCCTGCCGCTGATCATGCACATGTGGCGAGTTGTCCACAGAGCCGATGCCTGGAGACAACTCGCCGCGAGTGCTTGAGCAGCGAGGGTGGGGGATCAGAGCTGCTCGCCCGCGACGATCGGCACGTCGAGCCGGTTGCCCGCGGGCGCGAGCGGGCAGCTCCAGCGCGGGTTGTAGCGGCACGACGGGTGGTAGGCGAAGTTGAAGTCGAGCAGCAGGCCGTCGCTGTCGCCGCCGAGGTCGGCGCCCTTGACCGTGTCGATCAGGTAGCGCCCGCCGCCGTACGTCGTGTCCCGGTTGGTCGCGTCCGCGAACGGCACGAACAGCCCGCCGGCGTAGCCGCCCAGCCACCACAGGTCCAGCGACCCGACCGGCAGCTCCACCCGCCCGACCCGCGTCAGCTGCACCGTCCCCTCGCTGACCGGCACCGCGTGGGTGGCGGGCTCGGCCGGCAGGACGGGGGCGACGAAGCGCAGCGCTGGGTCGTACGGTGCGAACGGCAGCTCGCGGTGCGCCGCCGGCTCGAGCAGCGGCGTGTCCGGATGCGTGCGGAAGAGCCGGTCCCGGGCGGCGCGCCAGCCCAGCCACGCGTCCTGCGGGTCGGGAGACCGCCGGACCGCCGCGTACATCGCTTGCGTCCGCCGCCGCCAGTCGAGCAAGGTCAGGCTCACACTTGCGAGCCTCCCACGCTCTGAGACGACCGTCCTCATGGCGGAGGGCGAAGGGTAGCCTCGGCCCCGTGAGCGCTGACCTCTCCACCGGGCCCGCGCCCGGGAGCCTTCCCGCCGCCCAGCAGCCGGAGTGGCCCGACCCGGCCGCCCTCGCCGACGTCGAGCGCCAGCTCGCCGCCCTCCCGCCGCTGGTCTTCGCGGCCGAGTGCGACGCGCTCAAGGAGCGGGTCGCCGCGGCCGCCCGGGGAGAGGCCTTCTGGCTGCAGGGCGGGGACTGCGCCGAGACCTTCGCGGGCGCGACCGCCGACGCCATCCGCGGCAAGCTCAAGACGCTGCTGCAGATGGCGGTGGTGCTGACCTACGGCGCCAGCGTCCCGGTCGTCAAGGTCGGGCGCATCGCCGGGCAGTTCGCCAAGCCGCGCTCGTCCGGCATGGAGACGCGCGACGGGGTGAGCCTGCCGAGCTACCGCGGCGACGCCGTCAACGACATCGCGTTCACCTCCGAGGCCCGCGTCCCGGACCCGCGCCGCCTGCTGCAGGTCTACAACACCTCGGCGGCGACGCTGAACCTCCTGCGCGCGCACACCCAGGGCGGCTTCGCCGACCTGCGCCAGGTCCACGAGTGGAACAAGGGCTTCCTGCGCAGCGGCGGGGCCACCACGCGCTACGAGCAGATGGCCCGGGACATCGACCGCGCGATCTCGTTCCTGCACGCCGTCGGGGCCGAGTCCGAGACGCTGCACCGGGTCGACCTCTGGACCAGCCACGAGCAGCTGCTGATCGAGTACGAGCGCGCGCTCACCCGCATCGACTCGCGCACCGGCACGCCCTACAACACTTCGGCGCACTTCGTCTGGATCGGCGAGCGCACCCGCCAGCTCGACGGTGCGCACGTCGACCTCGCCGCGCGGGTGCGCAACCCGATCGGCGTCAAGCTCGGCCCGACCACGTCGCCCGACGACGCGCTCGCGCTGATGGACAAGCTCGACCCGCACCGCGAGCCGGGCCGGCTGACCTTCATCATCCGCATGGGCGCGGGCAAGATCCGCGACAACCTCCCGCCGCTGGTCGAGAAGATCACGGCGAGCGGCCGTCAGGTGCTCTGGGTGTGTGACCCGATGCACGGCAACACGATCGACGTCGGCGGCGTCAAGACCCGCCGCTTTGACGACGTGATGGAGGAGGTACGTGGCTTCTTCGACGTGCACCGCGCGCTCGGCACCGTGCCGGGCGGCGTCCACGTCGAGCTGACCGGCGACGACGTCACCGAGTGCATCGGCGGCGCCGGGGGCCTGTCCGAGCCCGATCTGAAGTTCCGCTACGAGACCGCCTGCGACCCGCGGCTCAACCACCAGCAGTCGCTGGAGCTGGCCTTCCAGGTCGCCGAGCTGCTGGCGGACCGGTGACGGGCGGGCTGGTCGACCTGCGCAGCGACACGGTCACCAAGCCGACCCGCGGGATGCGGGAGGCGATCGCCGCTGCCGAGGTCGGCGACGACGTCTACGGCGAGGACCCCACCGTCCGCGAGCTCGAGGAGCGGGTGGCCGGGCTGCTGGGCCACGAGGCGGCGCTGTTCACCGGCACCGGCTCGCTGGCCAACCTGCTCGGCGTCGCGCTGCTCGTGCGGCCCGGGCAGGAGCTGCTCTGCGACGCGCAGGCCCACGTCGTGCGTGCCGAGCTCGGTGCCCACGCCTCTGTCCACGGGGTGACGACCCGCACGTGGCATGCCGAGCGCGGCCTGCTCGACGCCGACGAGGTGCTGGCGATGGTCGCGCCCGACGCCGGGCCGTTCATCGTGCGCACCGCGGCGATCGCCGTCGAGAACTCCCACAACTTCGGTGGTGGGACCGTCCAGCCCATCGAGCAGCTGCAGCGGCTGCGGTCCGGCGCGCTCGAGCGGGGCGTCTCGGTCCACCTCGACGGCGCGCGGCTGTGGAACGCGCACGTCGCTTCCGGAACCTCGCTTCAGGAGTACGGCGCCTGCGCCGACACCGTGATGGTGGCCCTGTCCAAGGGGCTGGGCGCCCCGGTCGGGTCGCTGCTCGTGTCGTCGGCGGACCGCATCGCCGCCGCCCGCGACCAGCGCAAGCGGCTCGGCGGGGGCATGCGCCAGGTCGGCATCCTCGCCGCCGCCGGCCTCTACGCCCTGGACACCCACCTCGAGCGGCTCGCCGACGACCACGCCCACGCCCGCCGGCTCGCGGACGTGCTCGGCGTGGACCCGGCGACGGTGGACACCAACATCGTCATCGGCGACGTGGCCGACGCCCCCGCCGTCGCGGCGGCAGCGGCCGAGGAGGGCGTGCTCGTCAGCGCCCTCGGCCCGCGCATCCTGCGCGCCGTCACGCACCTGGACGTGGACGAGGCGGGCATCGAGCGGGCGGTCGACGTGCTGGGGCGCGCGCTCAAGGGCTGAGCCCGGGGGCGCGTGGCTTCGGGTAGCGCTCCGCCGGGCGGTGCTCGGCTGAGCGACGACCCTGGGCGAGTCGTCGGACGGCGCTAGGTACGGGCGCTGCCGCGCTGTCCGCACTCGGCGATCACGGGACTTGGCTCTGCGGCACCGGTGTGTCGTGCGCCAAGCCCCGTGATCGTTTCGGCAGCGTCGCGTGACGTCCGCAGTGCCTCGTGTCGCCCGCAGTGCTCGACGATCACGGGACTTGGCTCTGCGACACCGGCGAGTCGTGCGCCAAGACCCTTGATCATCGCGGCGGGAGGCCGCCTAGGCTCGGCGGCGTGACGACGTACCTGCTGCCGTACCACCAGGACGACCGGCTCCCCGACGCGACCTTCCCACTGCCCGGGCCCGTGTCCGGGATCGACGTCGCGCTCGAGCCGGGCACGCAGTGGGAGCGCATGACGTCGTTGTACGCCGCGGTCGCCGACGCGGTCGCGGCCGACGGCCGCGGTGGCCAGGCCCCTACGGTCGTCAGCGGGGACTGCCTGACGGCACTGGGCACGCTCGCCGGGATGCAGCGGGGCGGAGTGGACGCGTCGGTCGTCTGGCTGGACGCGCACGGTGACGTGCACACGCTCGCCTCGTCGACGTCCGGCTACCTCGGCGGGACTGCGCTGCGGATGGCGCTCGGCGGCGACCCGGACAAGCTTGCCGGGCCGCTCAGGCTGCGCCCACTGCCTGAGGAGAGGGCCGCGCTCGTGGGCGCGCGGGACGTCGACCCGGCCGAGGAGGACTACCTGGCGTCCAGCGGCGTGCGGCGGCTGACGGTGGACGAGCTGACGGCCGACGCCCTGCCCGCCGGGCCGCTGCTGGTCCACGTGGACGTCGACGTGATCGACCCGGCGGACGTGCCCGGCCTGTCGTTCCCCGTCGACGGCGGCCCGCGCATGCCTGACGTGGTCCAGGCCCTGCGCGCAGTGTTCGCGACCGGCCGCGTGGCGGCGTACGACATCGCGTGCCCGTGGACCCCTGACGTCAGCCCGCGCCAAGCCTCCACCCGAGCCGGGGTGCTCGGCCACCTGCTGGGTGTGGCCGACGGGCCGCCGACGGCGTAGCGTCGCCCGGACCGCAGGCCGGAGCGAGGCTCACGGCGCCGTCGACGCCCGCCCCCGCTCCTGCGCCACGACCTTGTCGAGGTCGGCCAGCCGGTCCAGCCCGCGCAGCGGCTGCACCATCCTCCGGTTCCCCTCGAGCCGCTCGCGGTTGCGGGCGAGGAACGCCCAGTAGCCGGCGGAGTAGGGGCAGGCGTCCTCGCCCCGGCGCTGCTTCGGGTCGTAGCGGCAGCCGCCGCAGTAGTCGCTCATTCGGTTGATGTAGGCCCCGCCGGCGGCGTATGGCTTCGTCGCCATGAGCCCGCCGTCGGCGTGCTGCGACATGCCGATGACGTTCGCGGCCATGACCCACTCGTAGCCGTCGAGGAAGGAGTAGTGGAACCAGTCGCGCAGCTCCTGCGGGCTCCAGCCACGCTGCAGCGCGTAGTTGCCGAGCACCATGAGCCGCGGGATGTGGTGCACCCAGGCTCGGTCGCGTACGCCGGCCAGCACGTCCGACAGGCAGGCCGCCTGGACCGCGTCGGCGTCGAGGTCCGCGAACCAGCGGGGGAGCTTGCGGCGCGCGGCCAGGTAGTTGTGTCGGCCGTAGTCGGGGCCGAAGTGCCAGTAGACGTGGAACATGTAGTCGCGCCAGCCGATGAGCTGGCGGACGTAGCCCTCGACGCTGGCGAGTGGTGCTCGCCCGTTCCGGTATTCGGCTTCGGCCGCCCGGGCGCACTCGACCGGGTCGAGGAGGCCGAGGTTCATGCTGGGGGACAGCAGCGAGTGCGCCATCGTCCAGTCGGCGTGCAGCATCGCGTCCTCGACCGGGCCGAACGCCGGAAGCCGCTTGCGCAGGAATGTGTGCAGCGCATAGCGCGCTTCCCGATGAGTCACTGCGAAACGGCGCGGCCCGTCGCGACCGACGAAGGAGACTTCACCCGAGGCCTCCCACCGGTCGAGGTCGGCGCGCACCTCCTCGTCGATCTCGTCCTCCTCCGGCCACCACGGCTCGGGTACGTCGAGGACCGCCGGCGCGTCCGTGCCCCGCGGTTGCCGCGGAGGAGGCTCGCGGTTGTCGGAGTCGTAGTTCCAGTGCCCGCCGACCGGCCCGCCGTCGGGCTCGAGCAGCAGCCCCAGCCGTCGGCGCGCGTCGCGGTAGAAGTCCTCCATCAGCAGGCGCGTACGCCCGTCGGCCCACCGCTCGAAGTCCGCGCGCGACGACGCGAACCCGCGCTCGGGCAGGACCTCCACGTCGGGCAGCCGGCCCAGCAGCTCGAGCGCCCCGCGGGAGGTCGGCGCGCACGCCGACAACGGCTCGTGCACCTGGGCGCGCGCCTCCGCGTAGGTCCGCGCCTGCACGAAGAGCGCCTGGTCACCGAGCTCGCGGGCGCGGTGGCGCAGGGCCGAGAGGACGAGGTGCGCCTTCTGCCGGTGGAAGCGGTGACGGGCCAGCACGGCGCGCGACTCGACGAGCAGGACGGGCTGGTCGGGATCGTCGAGGAAGTGCGGCCCCAGCTGGTCGGCGAACAGCCAGCGTCGCGTCACCAGGTAAGTCTGCTTCGGGAAGCGCCGGGCCGCGACCCGAGGCGTCCCGGGTGTGCCTCCGGCGGGCCTTGGGGAGGCTCTGGCGCGAAGCCAACCGCGAAGGGGACGAGGACGCATGACCAACGAGGACGGCGTCAAGAAGGTCGCCGAGCTCATCAAGGACATCAAGACCTGCATGCTGACGACGGTGGACGACGACGGGCACCTGGTGAGCCGGCCGATGGCGGTCCAGCAGGTCGAGTTCGACGGGGACCTGTGGTTCGCCTCCGACGAGGACTCGCGCAAGATCGGCCAGATCCGACACGGGCACGCGGTGAACGTCGCGTTCTCCTCCGGCAGCTCCTGGGTCTCCGTCGCCGGCAACGCGGAGATCGTGCGTGACGTCGCGAAGGCGAAGGAGCTGTGGAACACAGGCCTCGAGGCGTGGTTCCCGGACGGCCCCGAGACGCCCGGCCTGGTGCTCGTGAAGATCCACGCCGACAGTGCGGAGTACTGGGACACCCCCGGCGGCAAGGTCATGACGCTGCTCAGCTTCGCCAAGGCGAAGGTCAAGGGGGAGCGGATCGAGGGCGGCGAGAACGAGGTCGTCGAGCTCTGACGCGCTGCCCCGTCCGGTGGACGCGCCTCCTGCCGGACAGGCAGGAGGCGCGTCGTGCGGTCAGGAGGCGGCCGCCCTGCGGGCCCATGCCGTGCGGAGTGCGGCAGCGCGGCGCGCCCTGACCTGAGCAGCGCTCAGTCCGGCACGGGGATCGACGTCAGCTCCGTCGCCGTGTCGGTCCACCCGAGGTCGTCGACCACGAAGGACACCACACCGGGCGTGGTGCTCGTTCCCCCGGCCGCGCGCACGCTCAAGGAGATCTCGGTGATTCGGCCCTGGCCGGGAACCGCGACCGAGACGCGGTTCCACGGGATGAAGGCGGCGAGGTTCGGCAGGGCCGAGACGGTGCTCTCGTAGACCCGGCCGCCCCGCACGACGCGCATCCGCACGTCGATGACCCGGGCCGGGATCGGCCGGACGAACGCGAAGAGCTCCTGTGCCTTGGTGGACAGGTGGGCCCGGGTGGTCAGGTCGACCGTCCGCCACTCCCCGAGGGGCGCGGTCGCGGACGTCACCTGCAGCGCGGTCGATCCCTCGTACGCCGGGGTGCCCAGCGCAACGGCGCTCACGTTCTGCCCCGCCCGCCACGCGACCGCGCCTGCCCCCTCGAAGCTGCGCGACCCGCCCAGTGCGAGCAGGCGGGCCCTGGCGCGGTCGATGTCCGCGGCCCGCCAGCCGGTGCGCCGCTCGATGACCTTCACGAGCCGGCGCGCAGCGTTCTGGTGCCCGACGACGGTCGGGTGGAGGTCGTCGGTCGTCTGGAGGCGAGGTATCCACCCGGTGGTGTCCACGTAGACGATGCGCGGGTCCCCGACGGCGGGGACCGCCGCTGCCACGGACGTGGCCATGTGACCACCGAACGGGCGCATCGCGAAGATCCATGCGTTCGGCCAGAGGGCCCGGACCTGCCGGAGGTAGGCCTCGTACGCCGTGCGGAACGTGGTCGGGTTGGCGTTCGCGAGCGCGTCGTTGGCGCCCTGGTTGATGACGACGGCGTCGGGGACGTAGGACGGGTCGATCGGCGACCCCCGGTAGTTCAGTGTCAGGCTCGCCGACACGACGGGGACGTTGCCGTTGCCGGGCCGGGTGAGACCCTGAGCGCCGAAGCCGACCTGCCGGAAATTGCCGCCGAAGGCGTTGCCGGTCAGCCAGGCGAAGCCCTTGGTCGCATCGGAGCCTGCGACGCCGGGCTGCGTGTTCAGGGCCCGCACGCCCTGCGTGATCGAGTCCCCGAGGAACTCGATGCGCGGTCCCGTGGGCGCCGGGGACGGCGCCAACGTCGCGCCGGGGTCGATCTCGAAGCCGGTGATCCTCAAGGCCGAGCGCAATGGCGGGTTCCAGCGGTTGCCTCCCTCGTCGATGTCCTTGACGGCGAGCACCAGCGTGTGAGCGCCTCCGGACAGTCCGGCGGGGGTGAGGTCGATGCGGTTGCTGTTGGCGCTGACGAGGACGGGCGGTGCCCCGTCGATCGCGGCGTACAGCTGAGGCGGGAACGTGATGCCGCTCTGATCGAGCAGCAGGGCGATGTGTGCTCCGGTGAACCGCAGGATCACGCGTGAGCCGGAGTTCACCGTGGTCGAGGCGCCCGCGGAGCGGTCCCAGCGTCCGAGGTGGAGCACGTCGGGGCTGCTCGCGGGGACGACGACGGGTACGTCGGCCGCCACTGACGACGGCGCCGCGCTCGCGGCCACTGCGGGCACTGCGAGGGAGGTCGCGGCAGCCAGAGCCGCTATCAACGAGAGCATCTGCCGTTTCACGGGCGTCCTCCGATTCGGATGGGCGACGCTGCCCACGCCGTCGGATGACGGCACTCCGGAGTTTTGCACGCCGCGTGGCGTACGGCATTCTTCGGGAGCGGCTTCTTCGTCCGTCGTGCCAGCGAAAACTTTCTCCGGATGCTCCGTGGAGCGGAGATTGCCCGACCGGGGCCGGACGCTCCGCTCACACAGCGCTGCTCGAGCACCCGCGGCCTAGGGAGCGAGGCGGGGCTGAGAGGTGCGAGGCCAGCGCCCCCGTCTGATCAGGCGAGCGCGTAGTGCAGGAGCAGCGCGCCACCGCCGGTGCGGTCGACGTCGAGCAGGGTCAGCCGCCGCAGCGCGCCCTCGTCGAACAACGCACGTCCGTGCCCCGCCAAGGCAGGGGCGACGACCAGCCGCAGCTCGTCGACCAGCTCGGCCCGAAGCAGCGCGTTCGCGATGGTGAGGCTTGCGTGCACCCCGATCTCGCGGCCGTCGGTCTCCTTCAACGCCCGGACGTGGCCGACGAGGGGCTCGGAGACGGCGACCGAGTTCTCCCACTGCGGCTCGAGCGGTCTCGACGTGAAGACGTGCTTCGGCGTGCGGTTGATGAAGCTCGCGAACGGCTCGAGGTCCGAGTGCGGCCAGTGGCCCGCCCAGTAGTCGTACGTCCCCCGGCCCATCAGCACCGTGTCCTGGGTGCTGACGACCTCGGCGATGTTGCTGAACACCGCTTCGTCGACGTCGAACATCCAGTCGCCCGGCTCCTCGCCGACGCCGTCCAGCGCCATGAGCTCGTAGACCACGACCTTGCGCATCCGATTCCCTCCGTCGATTGGAGGTGTCGACGTCGCGGCGGAAGGTTACTCATCGGGCGGGGCGCAGGAGCGGAGCGAGTTCCTCCGCGGGATGAAGCCCGAGCTGGAACAGCACAGGGGGGCGCCGCCGTGGCGGCGCCCCCCTGGATGGAGCGGGACGGGTCAGCTCCCGGTCGGCGTGACCCCGAACATGAGCGTCCGCCGGCTGACGTCGTAGTGAACCGTCTTGGTGTTGACCAGGAGGTCCTGCAGGACGTCGGCGTCGTCGGCGTCGAGCGTCAGGACCTCTTCCCACGCGCCCTGGTCGAGCACGAGCTGCAGGGTGAACGTCCCCTTCTGCGCCGGCTCGCCCGCCACCCAGCTGAACTGGTAGTGGCTGAGCTGGCGGACCTTGATCGAGTCGTCGTTGAACGGCTGCGTGACCTCGGGCATCGTTGCGCCTCCATCTCGTTGCCGTCGAGAACCGTTCTCGTCGGCGGCGTGAAAGGCGCATACCCACCCGACTGGGCCTAATCCAACCCGACGGCGCCCGTCACGGCGCGTCACCTCCGGTCACGTATGCGAGCCGCGGCGCGGGCCGCGACGTCCTGCATCCACTGCAGCGTCCCGCCGGGAGCTGTGGGCGCCCAGCCGAAGCTCGTCAGGTCGAGCTTCACTGCGGTGTCATCGACCCGGACGTACGCGGTGGCGCCGCCTCGGTGCTGCAAGACCACGCTTTCGTCCCCGGCGCCGCCGACAACGACCGAGCCCCCTCGGGACAGGCAGGCCGAGGCCCGCATCGCCTCGAGCCAGGGCTCACCCGTCCCAGCTCGGAGCGGCTGGACGATCTCGAGCAGCTGCGCCGACCCCTTCCCGTCGTTCGGCGGCAGGTACGCGACCGCTCGCGCCGGCCCGTCCGTCGCCAAGGGGGCGGACGAGGCGCAGTCGTCGCCGGCCGGGACCGCGAGCTCTGCCGAGTCCCAGCCGACGCCGCGGTCAGGCCCGAGGCCGGCCGTGCTCAGCCGCCAGGACGCGCCGACGTCGTCGGGCTCGAGGAACCCCGCCGGGGGCTCCTCGGCCGGAGCGTCGACCTCGACCGGCGCCGGAACCGACCTTCCCTCGAGCCGCGCACCGACCGCGTCGGCCATTCGGCGCAGGGTGGCCCGGGAAAGCGGCGCGAACTGCTCTCTGGGACGGAAGACCAGCACCATCGCCACCAGCTCGCCCCGGCGAACGATCAGCTCGTGGCGGTAGACGGCGTCGTCGTCCACGTTGCTCAGGGCGATGACGTCCTCGTCGTCAGAACGGTCAGCGAACTCGGTCTCGACGCCGAACGGCCGGCAGCGCCAGAAAGCGAGCGCCTGGTCCACCGCTGCCCGCCCGGCTCCCGCCGCATAAGCGATGACCGCCTGGGAGACCGTCGACTCCCGGCCGGTGAAGGCAGCGACCCGGTGGCCCAGCTGCGCCTCGGGCAGCCACTGCTCCGTGTAGCTCCCACCGTTCGCCGTCACCCAGGCGTCGTCGTGCCGATAGCCGGACAGGTCGGTGCTGCGCAGAAGAGCCGACTCGGCCACCGGCCCGGGCCCGGCCGGGGGAGCGGGCACACCCGGGGCGACGGTCGGGCCGACGCAGGAGGCGGCCCCGGGCGCAGGCTCCCTCCCGGCGCCGAGCCCCGGCACGGCCGCCAGCGCGACGGCGGTGGCACCGGCCGCGACGGCGCCCACCGACGCGTACGCCATCCGCTGGCGTCGGCGCGCCTGCTCCCGCAGCGCGAGCGCGCTCAGGGCGGGTTCGGGAGCGCGTTCCGAACGCTGCGTGAAGACGTCCTCGAGCAGACGGCTGAACTCTGCATCGCTGATCTGCACTACCGCTCCTCCCTCGCCAGAGCCTGTTCCCCGAGCGCGGCACGCAGCGCCGCGGCTCCCTTGCTCGCGTAGGCCCGCACGGCGCCCTCGCTGCAGCCGAGCACCTGCGCGATCGCCGTGTCGTCGTAGCCCGCGTAGTGACGCAGCACCAGCACGGCCCGCGGGCGGGGCTGCAGCGCGGACACCGCCCGGTCGAGGACGTCGCGCTCGGACACCCGGTCCGCCGGGTCCGCGGCACGCCCGTCGACGGCACGGTCGGGCAGCGTGTCCGTGAGGTGCTCGGGGTGCACACGCTTGCGCCGCCACGAGATGTGCGTGGTCACGACGATCCGGCGCACGTACGCGTCGGGGTGGTCCGCAGCGGTGACCTTGGCCCAGTGCCGGTACGCCTTCATCAGCGCGGTCTGCACCAGGTCCTCCGCCAGGTGCGCGTCCGCGGTCAGGACGTAGGCGAACCGCACCAGCGCCTGGCCGCGCGCGGCGACGTACTCGTCGAAGGTCACCAGGCCGCCCCCGTCTCGTTCACGCCCCTAGGACGCCAGGCCGTGGCGGGTTGTTGCACGACGAGCCCGAGGCTCGCCGCAGCGGCACGGCGTGCGCTGCGGCGAGGCCCGGACTCGACGCGTCGGTCCGGTCAGACCGCCGCCACAGGTGCCGCCAAAGCCGGGGCACGCCCGAGCAGCGGCGGCAGCTGGCGTACGACCGCAGCGAGGGCGCGCAGGTCCGCGTCCACCAGCGCCTGCGGCCCGTCGCAGAGCGCTGTCTCGGGGTGCGGGTGCACGTCGACGAGGATGCCGTCGGCGCCGACGGCGATGGCCGCGCGGGACAACGGGAGGACCAGGTCGCGCCGCCCGCCCGAGTGCGACGGGTCGATCATGACCGGCAGGTGGGAGAGCGCGTTCACGACCGGCACGGCGCTGATGTCGAGGGTGTTGCGGGTCGCGGTCTCGAACGTCCGGATGCCGCGCTCGCAGAGCACGATGTCGAGGTTGCCGCGCTGGGCGATGTACTCCGCCGCCATCAGCCACTCCTCGATCGTGGCCGACATGCCGCGCTTGAGCAGCACCGGCTTGCCGATCGCGCCGACGGCCTGCAGCAGCCCGAAGTTGGCCGCGTTGCGGGTGCCGATCTGCAGCATGTCGGCGTAGGACGCCACGAGCTCCACGTCGTGGGCGTCGACGACCTCGGTCACGACCGGCAGCCCGGTCTCGGCGCGTACGTCCGCGAGGATCTTCAGCCCGCGCTCGCCGAGGCCCTGGAACGCGTAGGGGGAGGTCCGCGGCTTGTAGGCCCCACCGCGCAGCAGCGTCGCGCCGGCCGCCTTGGCCATCTGCGCCGCCGCGAGCGTCTGCTCCGGCGTCTCGACCGCGCACGGGCCGGCGACGAGGGTGAAGGTGCCGGGGCCGATCGGCACGCCGCCGACCTCGACGGTGGACATGCTCGGGTGGTGCTCGCGGCTGACGAGCTTGTACGGCGTGCTGACCCGCACCACGTCGCTGACCCCGGGCATGGCGCCGAGGTCGAACCCGCCGAAGAGCGTCACGTCGCCGACCAGCCCGATGATCGTGCGGCTGACCCCGCGGCTGACGAAGGCCTGCCCGCCGGCGGACTCGACGCGGTCGACGACCGCCTGGATGTGCTCATCGGCGGCCCCGGGGGCCATGACGACGACCATCGGACGTTCCTTCCGTTCGCTTTCCTATGGCTGTGCTGCATCTGCGTTGCGCAGCAACGAAAAAGCCCCGGGCCAGACGGCCCGGGGCTTCGGAGATCTCGGTGCGGGTGCGGCTCAGGCAGCAGCTGCCAGGCGCCCCGCCCGAGCTGCCTCGGGCGCGTCGCCATAGCTAAAGAACCGGTTCCGCACGGGGACACCATAGCCGCGCGATCCAGCGCGCGGGACCTCCTGTCCACGATGTGACACAGCGGTCGTCCCGTACGCCGCGCCCGGTGCCGAGGAGTCGACTAGCGTCGGGGCATGGAGATCCTGGGGGGCGGGCAGCCCGAGGAGCCGCGGCCCGGCGGCCGGCGGGGCCAGGACCCGGCCGAGGAGGTCCTCAGCGTCGCCGAGCTGCAGGGCGTGCCCGAGCCCGACGACGAGGACGAGGACGAGGGCACCCCGCTGCTCGGCGGCCGCGGGCCGTCGGCCGAGGCGCTGGCCATCGCGTCCGTCCTGCTCGCCGTGCCGACGGTGACGGGGAGCGCCTGGTACTACGGCGGCACGCTCGTCTCGAGCTCCCCGTTCAGCGAGGTGCCGGACCTCTCGGACCTGGTGCTGTTCACGTCCGCGATGTGGGCCCCGGGTCTGGTCGCGCTCGGCTGCGCCGCGCTGTCGCGCCGCGTGGCCACCTCGCTCACGCGGGCCTGGGCCCGCCACCTCGCCGACGGCTCCGCCATCGCGGTCCTGGCGATGCTCGCGCTCGTCGCCCTCGGCGTGCTCTACAACCAGTCGTTCGTCGAGGTCCCCGAGGACGACTTCGGGCTCTGACCCGGGCGTGGCCGCGCTCAGCCGGCCGCGCGCAGCTCCTTGAGCAGCGCGATGTCGGCCGCGTGCTTCTCCCCGTCGGCCTTGCCCGGCGTCTCGATCACCAGCGGCACGCCACGCATGGCCGGGTGCCGGAACAGCTGCGCGAAGGCGTCCTGCCCGATGTGGCCGGCCCCGATGTTCTCGTGCCGGTCCTTGAAGGACCCCACCACGTCCTTGCAGTCGTTGGCGTGCACGAGCTGGAGCCGGCCCTTGCCGGCCACCTTCACCAGCCGGTCGAGGGTCGCCTTCACCCCGCCCGGCTCGGACAGGTCGTGGCCCGCCGCGAACGCGTGGCAGGTGTCCAGGCAGACCCCGAGCCGCGGATGGCGGTCCAGGGCGTCGAGGTACGGCCCGAGGTCGTCCATCGTCGCGCACAGCGACTGCCCCTGCCCGGCGGTCGGCTCGAGCAGCAGCGCCGGCGCGCCGTCGAGGGCGTCGAGCTCGTCGAGCAGCGGCAGCAGCCGCTCACGGACGCGGGCGAGGCCGACCTCGCGGCCGGCGGCGTCGACCGTGGAGCCGGTGTGCACGACCACTCCGCGCGCCCCGATCTCGGCCCCGCGGCGCAGCACGTGCCGGAGCGCATCGACGCTGCGGTCCGACGTCTCGGCCGTGGGGGAGCCGAAGTTGATGAGGTACGGCGCATGCACGAACGCGGGAACCTGCAGCTCGCTGCAGCGATCGCGGAAGAGCGCATCCTGCTTCGGGTCTCCGGCGCTGGCCGCCCAGCCCCTTGGGTTGCCGACGAACACCTGCACGACCTCGGCCCCGACCTTGTCGGCGTAGCCGAAGGGGCCCTTGCCGAGCCCTCCGGTCGTGGGCACGTGGGCACCGATGAGCGAGGTCTTGCGGGACGGCACGGAGAAGCTGCTCAGACCGTGATGATCGTGATGGTGGAGCCCTTGGGCGCACTGGAGCCGCGGTCGGGGTTCTGCCCGAGCACGCGGCCGAGGATGCTCGTGCCGCGCCGCTCCACCCGGAAGCCGGCGGCCTCGAGCTTCTCGACGGCCTCGGAGACCTTGTCGTCGATGACGTCGGGCACCTGCACCAGCGGCGGCCCGAGCGAGACCACGAGGCCGACCTGCGTCCCGCGCTTGAGCCCCTTGCCGGCGGCGACCGACTGGGACACCACGGCGCCCTTGGCCACCGACTCGGAGTAAGCCTCCGTGGTCTTGACCGTCAGGCCCGCGTCGGTGAGCGCCTTCTCCGCCTCCGCGGCCGGCTTGCCTTCGACGGCGGGCACCGGGACGGGCTTCGGGCCGCGGCTGACGACCAGCGTGACGGGCCGGTTGACCCGCAGCGACTCGCCCGCGGCGGGGTCGGTGCCGAGCACCTGACCCTGCGGGACCTTCTCGTCGTACTTGTTGACCGACCGGCCGACCACGAGCTTGGCCTGCTCGATCGCCGCCGTCGCGGCGGCGGGCGCCTTGCCGCTGACCACGGGGATGCGGATCATCTCGGGGCCGCGGGAGACGACGACCGTGACCGTGCCGTCGCGGAGCACCCGCTCGCCCGCCGCAGGGGAGGCCTTGACGACCTCACCGGCGGCGACCGTCTCGGACCACTCGCGGCGGACGTCGAGGTCGAGCCCGGCCTGCTCGGCCCGCTGCGCCGCGACCGACTCGGTCAGCCCGGCGAGGGTGGGCGCCGAGGTCCAGCGCAGCGGCCCGGCGTACCAGAAGAGCCCGGCGCCGAGGAGGACGACGGCGACCACGGCACCGAGCAGGGCGCGCCGCCGCCGGACGGCACGGCGCCGCCGCGGCTGGGCCCCGCGCTGGACCGGCTGGCGCGACGTCGACTCGCTGCGCAGGTGGGCGGGGCCGCTGCGCGGCGGGCTCGGCCGGGGCCCGGGGCGCGTCGGAGCGGGCTCGGGCCCGCCGCGCCGGACCAGCTCGGTCGGCTCGTCGGCCGGCCCGAGGGAGTCCCGCACGGCCTGCAGGCCCGCGAGCAGCGCGCCGGCGTCGTCGGGCCGCCCGTCGGGGTCCCGGTCGGTGGCTCGGGCGACGAGCGCGTCGACCGCGGCGGGGACGCCCGCCACCCGAGAGGAGGGTGCAGGGACGTCCTCGTGGACGTGGCGGTAGGCGACCTGGATCGGGGTCTCGCCGTCGAAGGGGCGCCCGCCGGTGAGGCACTCGAAGAGCAGGATGCCGACGGCGTAGACGTCCGCCCGCTGGTCGGCGACACCGCGCTCGAGCAGCTCGGGCGCGAGGTAGCTCACCGACCCGAGGATCGCGTCGGTGCGTGTGGAGCTGGCGGCGGTGGCGGCGCGGGCGAGCCCGAAGTCAGCCACCTTGACCCGGCCATCGTCCGCGATGAGGACGTTCTCCGGCTTCATGTCGCGGTGCACGAGGCCCGCCCGGTGCGCGGCGGCCAGCGCCGCGAGCACGTCGGCGATGAGGTCGAGCGCTTCGGCCGCGCCGAGCCGGCCCCGGTCGCGCAGGAGCGCGCGCAGGTTGCGGCCGTCGACGTACTCCATCGCGATCCAGACCCGGTCGCCGTCGCGCCCCTGGTCGAAGACCGACACCACGCCGGGGTGGGACAGCCGGGCCGCGGACTTGGCCTCGCGGATGAACCGGTTGACCGCCTCGGCCTCCGTGGCGAGCCACGGGTGCATGACCTTGAGCGCGATCGTGCGGTCGAGCCGCTCGTCGACGGCCTCGTAGACGACGGCCATCCCGCCCGCCGCGACGCGGCTCACGACCCGATAGCGGCCGTCGACGACCTGCCCGAGGAGCGGGTCGAGAACGGTCGTGTCCACGGTCGGAGTGTACGAGCGCGGCACCGCAGGCACGGGCAGGCGCGCAGCCACTACGTCCGTACGGGTGCCGGTCAGCGGAAGCGGGCGCGCAGCGCGAGGATGTTCGCGACGTAGCGCTTGGTGTCGGCGTACATCCCGTTACGACGTACCGACGCGAGGCCCTGGTAGTAGCCGGCGACCGCCGTGCTCGTCGAGCCCGCCGACCGGATCAGCACGCGGAGCAGCACGACGCCGGCGGTGATGTTGTCCTGCGCGTTGAGCAGGTCGAGCCGGCGCCCCAGGACCGAGGACGCCCAGTCGCCGCTCGTCGGGATGACCTGCATGGTCCCGATCGCGTTGGCCACGGAGACGACCCGCGGGTTGAAGCCGGACTCCTGGTACGCCACGGCGAGCGCGAGGGACGGGTCGACACCGTGCCGGCGAGCGGTGGCGGCGACCATCGCCCGGACGGTGTCGCGGGACGGCATGCGCCGCGAGGCGAGGATCGCGCGGTTCTGCGCGGCCCGCGCGACGGTGGCGTTCGGGTAGGTGCGGCCCGCGAACGAGTTGCCGGAGTACGCGCCCGAGGACGAGCCGCCCGACGACGAGGACCCGGACGAGGAGCCGCCGGTGGTGGTCTTGCGCGTCACGGGGATGCGCAGCACCTGGCCGATGCGGATCACCGCCGAGTGGCGGATCCGGTTGGCCTTGCGGATCACGGAGGCCTTGGTGCCGTAGCGAGCGGCGAGCTCGCCCATCGTGTCGCCGCGGACGACGCGGTGCGTCACCACGACCGTGCGCACGCTCGTGCGCGGCGCGCTCCGGCTCGCGGACGAGCGCGACGGGACGCTCAGCCGCTGCCCGATGCGGATGAGATTGCCGTTGCCCGGCAGGCCGTTCGCCTTGACCAGGGCCGGGACGGAGGTGTGGTAGCGCACGGCGATCTCGCTGAGCGTGTCGCCGCTGCGCACCGTGTAGGCGCCCCAGCCGGGTGCCCCCGCGGTCACGAGGCCCGCGAGGAGCAGGGGAGCCCCACCGGCGACCAGGGCACGCCGCCACGACGCGCGCAGGCTCCGGCGGCGGCGGGGGGCGGGCGCGCCGGCCGCAGCACCGGTGCCGGACAACGCCGAGCCCGCTGCGCGGTCTCCGGGTGCGGCCGCCGCGTCGCTCGCGACGTCGGTCAGCACGTTCGGGGTCATGAGGCTCCTCGAGTCAGCGTGCCGCTGCCGGTCCAGCCCCCGCGCTGGGATTTCTCGGCGTGTCGCTACGGCTCTCGTCGCGACGACGGTAATAGCGTTGTGACGCCTGTGACAAGTGGGGTGACTGTGGCGTCCAGCCATCGTTGCCGATCCGTGTCCGTTTCGTCCAGAAATGCTCGCCTGCTCGTGGGGGGCGCTGGCGGGACCGGAGTCGGGGAAGGACGGGGCCCCGCGCGCGCGGCCGCCCCTCGTGGCACGCTGGCCCCGTGAGTGATGCACTGCGCTCCGCGGCCGCCCTGCAGGACCTCGAGGGCCTGGTTCCCGAGTGGTTGAGCGTCCCCGACGCCGCCGAGCGGCTCGGCGTGGACGTCGTCCGCGTCCGGTCGATGCTCAAGGACCGCCAGCTGCTCGCGCTGCGCCGTGGCGACCGGCAGGTCCTGTCGATCCCATCCGCTTTCGTCGCCGAGGGCAAGGTCCTCAAGGGCCTGCCCGGGCTGCTGACGTTGCTGGCCGACGCGGGCTACAACGACGTCGAGTCCGTCCGCTGGCTGTTCACGGCCGACGACAGCCTGCCCGGCTCCCCGGTGCAGGCGCTGGCCGAGAACCGCGGGACCGAGGTCAAGCGGCGCGCGCAGGCGCTCGCCTTCTGACTGCGGCCGGCCGTTCCGGGCGCGGGCCGGTCCCCGCTCGGCCGGTGCTGCTGCGCCGACTGCGGGTGCTCGGGCGCTGACGGCCGCGAGGGCTCACGCACCGACGGGCACCGGCACAGCCTGCTCCCCGCGCTGCTCGGCGGGCCCGGTCGTCGCCCCGACGGACTGGTCGGCGTCCGATACCCCCGCCACCGACACGCGGTTGCGCCCGCCCTCCTTCGACGCGTACAACGCGGCGTCGGCCGCCGCCAGCAGGACGGGCGCCGTCCTCGCCGCCTCGGGGTAGGCCGCGACCCCGACGCTCACCGTGACGTGCGGCTCGGCCTCGATCGCCTGCACGGCGGCGCGTACGCGCTCGGCCACCATCGCGGCATCCTCGAGCCCCGTCGCCGGCATGACGACGGCGAACTCCTCGCCGCCGTAGCGCGCGACCACGTCGCTGCCGCGGACTGCTCCGGCCACCGCCGCGGCGACCCGCTGCAGCGCGACGTCGCCGGTCTGGTGGCCGTAGGTGTCGTTGAGCCGCTTGAAGAAGTCGATGTCCAGCAGCGCCAGCGCGAAGGGCGCTCCGGACCGCGACGCCCGCGACAGCTCGCGCTCGAGCGCCTCGTCGAAGCTGCGCCGGTTCGCCACGCCGGTCAGGGCGTCCGTCGTCGCCAGCGCGGTGACGCGCTCCAGCAGCCACGCCCCCGACAGGGCCAGCGCCGCCATCGACGCGAACCGCTCGACGGTGTCGACCACGCGGCGCTCCACCCGGCCCCCTGGCCGCGGCCGCCCGCCCGGCGCCCGCAGCCCCGCCTGCTCGACCACCAGCACCCCGAGCGGCGCGTCCTCGGCCACGAGCGGGAAGGCGAGCACGTTGCGCGCGCCGTCCAGCACCTCGGCCAGCCACGGCTCCTCGGCCGCGTCCAGCTGCGCCACGCGCAGCGTCCGCCGCTCACGCATCGTCCGGGCCACGAGCCGGTCCTCGTCCGGGCTTCCCGCGGCATCGGTGGCCTCGTCCGTCCCGTGCGTCGCGACCGGGTTGAGGCTGCCGCTCGGTGCGGCCAGCAGCACCGCGCGGGGGAACCCGAAGGTCTCGACCACGCCGTCCACCAGCGCCTGCGCGGCGGCCGGGGCCGAGACGCTGCGCTCGAGCCGGAGGCTCAGCGCGGCGAGCGCGTCGAGGTCGTACGTGCGACGGCGCAGCTCGCGCTCGTTCACCGCCGCGAGGGTCGCCGTGGCGGCGGTGACGGCCCAGGCCACGAGCAGCAGCGCGGCCAGGTCCCGCAGGGGCGCCGGGGCCGTGCCAACGTGCGGCGCGCCGTCCCGCTCCAGCTGCCAGGCGGTCGCAGCGAGCATCGAGTGCCAGAGCGCCAGCTTCAGCCCGGTCCGGAAGCTCCCGAGCAGGGTGGCAGCGACGAGATGGACGACCACGAGATATTGCAGGGGCGAGCCCACGCCGGCCGTGCCGTACGTCGTCAGGGCGAGGTAGACGGCGTCGAGCAGCAGCCCGATGCCGAGCAGCGTCACGGTCGAGCTGCGGCCGTCGGCCCGGCGCCGGCGCGACGCGCGCGCGGGCAGCAGTGACAGCGCGAGGTACGCCGCGGTCGCCGCGCACAGGCCCGGGCTCAGCTGCGAGCCGAGCAGCGGCGTCCCCGCGAGCACCGCGCCGGCGAGCGCGACCCGGACCGCCTGCATCCAGAAGAGCCGGTCGGCCAGCGGGACGAGGCCCGCGTCCCCGGTCGAGGCGGCGGCCGGCAGGTCCTGTCGGGTCGTCATCGGTCGTTCCCCCGGCTCACTCGTGGGTCCCGCGGGTCATTCGTCGTTCCCGCGGATCTGGGCGTCGAAGGTCAGGTCGGGCGCCGCGGCCAGCGGCGCGAGGGCGAGCTTGGGGTCCCGGTCGTCCAGCCGGCGCTGGATTAGCAGGAAGCCCCCGAGCAGCGGCACCATCCCGATGCCCACGGCCGCGCCGGTGCCCGCCGGGGCGGCGACGCGGCGGGCCACGGCGACGGTCGCGCTCGCGGCCCTGCCGAGGACGACGGTCGCCCGCTCCAGGACGCCCACTGCTCCGGAGCTGTTCCGTGCGGCCGTCGTCCCGCCGGCGCGGCTGCCGCCGAGCGGCACCGTCACCTGCGGCCCGGGCACGCGCGAGGGCGCCGCCGCCGGCGTCCCGGCCGGGGGTGTGCCCGGGGGCGCGGCGGCTGCGGGCCGGGAGCCCTCGGAGCCGTCGGAGTCGTCGGTGGAGGCGGGGCTCTCTCCCGGCCCCGCGCTCGGCGGTCCGGCGGGGTCGACGGCCGGCGCGGCCGACGGGCCGCCGGCGCCGCCCTGCGTCGAGGACGGCGTGGGCTTCGCCGTCGGGCCGACGGTCGGCGTCGAGGCCGGGTCGGGCGCCGGCGGAGCCGGGCGACGGCCCGTGGGCGAGGGTGTCGAAGAAGGCCTGGACGCGCTCGGCGAGGGCGTCGGCGCCGGAGGCACGTCGGCCGTCGGTGAGGGCGCGGGAGGCGCGGTCGGGGCCACGACGGGCGCCGGCGGCGGGTCGGGCTGCGCGGCGGGGGGTGCGCCCAGCAGCGTGACCCAGGAGAAGGCCGCCTCCGCCGTCCTGCCCTGCGCGCCGTCGTCGTCGCGCAGTGTGAGGGCGATGCGGTACGCCGCCGACCCCGACCCCTCGACCGCGGCGTCGTCGGGGAGGGCTGCCGCCGCCGAGCCGTGGGCCGCGGCGAGCTCGGCGAGGGTGCCGGCGAAGACCTGGTGGCCGGCGAAGCCGGTGCAGTCGCCGTAGCCCCCTCCGGTGCCGCGCTCGACGCGGACGTCGAGGTAGTCCGCGAGGCCGCTGCCGCCGGCGGTCGCGAACACCCCCAGCGCGCTGGCCGCGGGCAGCCCGGCGTACCGGACCTGCAGGCAGGCGGCGTGCTCCCATCCCGGGGCCAGGCCGGAGAGCGCGAAGAGCGGGCCGGTCGCATCGGTGGACAGCCGCGGGACGGCTTCCTCGGCGTACGCGGGGCCGGTGGCCGCCGCGAGCGGAGCGCCCGCGAGCGCGAGCGCGAGCAGCGTCCGCCCGACCGCAGTGCGACGTCCCACGTCCCGGCCCCCCACGCCGCGGCCCCGGGCGGGCCGCCGTGGCCTCCCATCGGCGCCGCGGCGCAGGCTTGAGCGAGTCGGCGGCGGGACCACCCGTTCGGCCGGTCAGGTCGTCGCCGTTCGTGTCGAGCGGGGGCGCTGCGCCGCCGCTTCCTACCGGCCGGTCCTACGTGCTACCGGGCTCGGGGCGGCGGGACGCGCGACGAGCCGGTGAGGGCCTCGACGACAGCGGCGGCCGCCAGCGCACGCCCGACGCGAGCGCGAGGTCAGGCGTCCTCGCGCTCGGGGTTCTCCAGCCGGAAGAAGTTGCTCTGCGAGCCGTCGGAGCGCTCCTCCTGGTAGATGAAGTTGAGCTTGCGCGCGTCGAAGGCCTCGAACCACTTGTCCCAGGTCACGTGCTCGAGGGAGTCGCCGCCGTAGCCGGGGAAGTCGAAGCGCAGCACCCCGAGGTGGCCGTCGTGCTCGGTGCCCGGCACCGTGGCCGGCTGCGCGCTGCGGTCCTCGGCCCACTGCCGGATCACGTCGTGGTGGGTCGTGACGAGGCTGCGGCCCGGGCGCTCGGGGTCGTCGTCGGGCGAGGTGATCTCCTGGGAGTACTTCAGCGACTTGGACTCGTCCGAGCCGTGCCGGATGCCCCCACCGGAGTCTGCGGGCGCCCCGCCGGAGGAGTCCCCGTCGCTGTCGTCGGAGCCACCGCCACCCTGGTGCTTCGCGCTGACCGCCTTGACCAGGTCCTCCTTGTGCAGGTCGGCTGCGTCCTCGACCCCTTCCTGGCGGGCGAGGTCGCGCAGCTCGTCCACCTTCATCGCGCGCAGCTCCGTCTCGCTGAGCCCGGGCGTGTTCGGCGTCTGGTTCCCGTCGTTTGCCATGCCGTCGCCCTACCCCGGGCACGTCGCGGCATTCGACGGGAATCGGCACCGGTCAGCGCCCTTGCAGCCAGGCCAGCACGGCGAGCACCCGCCGGTTGTCGTCGGCGGCGGGCGGCAGGTTGAGCTTGGCGAAGATGTTGTTGGTGTGCTTGCCGACGGCCTTCTCGGTGACCACGAGCCGGGCCGCGATCGCCGCGTTCGACCGGCCCTCGGCCATCAGCGTCAGCACCTCCTGCTCGCGCGGGGTGAGCCGGTCCAGCGGCCCGCGCCCGGCTCCGCTGACGAGCGCCGCCACGACCTCGGGGTCGAGCACGGTGCTGCCGGTGGCGACCTGGCGCAGCGAGTCCACGAACCCGTCCACGTCCGCGACGCGGTCCTTGAGCAGGTAGCCGACCGCGCCCTCGCCGCTCGAGAGCAGCTCGCGGGCGTAGAGCGGCTCGACGTACTGGCTCAGCACGAGCACCGGGAACCCCGGGCGGGCGCGGCGGGCCGCGATGGCCGCGAGCAGGCCCTCGTTGCTGAACGACGGCGGCAGGCGCACGTCCACCACGGCCGCGTCCACGCCCGGGCCTGCGAGCGCGCGGGTGAGCGCAGGGCCGTTGTCCACCGCAGCCGCGACCTCGAAGCCACCCGCCTCGAGGATGCGGATCAGGCCGACCCGGAGGAGGGCGAGGTCCTCGGCGACGACAAGGCGCACGGCAGCTCCATCGTGACGGTGGTCGGCCCTCCGGCCGGGCTGGTCACGCTCATGGTCCCGTCGAAGGCCGCCAGCCGACGGGCCACCCCGGCCAGGCCCGAGCCGTCGGGCGAAGCGCCGCCGCGCCCGTCGTCGCCGACCCGCATCCGGAGCACCCGCCCGTCGTGCTCCACGGCGACCCAGGCGCGGCCGGCGCCCGCGTGC
Source organism: Motilibacter deserti (assembly GCF_011250635.1). Taxonomy (GTDB): domain Bacteria; phylum Actinomycetota; class Actinomycetes; order Motilibacterales; family Motilibacteraceae; genus Motilibacter_A; species Motilibacter_A deserti. Next base: position 212,950 of record NZ_JAANNP010000001.1, on the reverse strand, counting down.
TTGACGGTGTTGGCCAGGCACTCGGCGACCGCGAAGTACGCGGCCGACTCCACCGGCGGCGGCAGCGCGCCCGGCACGTCGAGCGCGAGGGTGACCGGGAGCGGGAGCGGCAGCGTCAGGGCCTCGATCGCGCCGGCGAGCCCGCGGTCGGACAGGACCGGCGGGTGGATCCCGCGGACGACGGACCGCAGGTCCTCCAGCGCCGAGGTCGTCGTCTCTCGCGCCTCGCGCAGCAGCTCGGCGGCGGCCACGGGGTCGCTCGCCAGCAGCTTCTCGGCGAGGCCGACCGTCATGCCGACCGCCGCGATGCGGGCCTGCGCTCCGTCGTGCAGGTCACGCTCGATGCGCCGGATCTCGGCGGCGGACGTGTCGAGCGTCTCCGCCCGCGACTCGGCCACCCGGGTCACGCGCTCCTCGAGCTCCTCGACGCGGGAGCGGCCCAGGATGCTGCGCTCGGTGATCGCGCGCGCCCGCAGCAAGGGCGGGGTGACCACCCACCACACCAGCGGGCACGGCAGGGAGAGGACCGCGAGCAGCCCCCACACCCACCCGCCGTCGAGCAGCAGCCCCGTCCAGTGCACGACGGGCGTCACGAGCAGCAACGGCGGCAGCCCGGCCATCACCCAGCCGCCCGTGCCCGAGCAGGCGAGGAAGGCGACGTCGCGCCAACGCGCGGGATCGCGCAGCCAGCGCAGCGGACGTGCCAGGAAGCCGGCGCCGCCGGTGGGAGCGTACGCGGCCGGCACGTCCTCCCCGAGCAGGCGCCCGCTCACGGCGCGGTGCAGCCGGGTGAGGCGCTCGTCCAGAGGCACGACGAGGTGGGCGAGCCCGAAGCCGACGCCCGCCGCGCCGAGCGGGACGCAGACGAGCGTCAGGACCGCGAGCACGAGGGCCGGGACGCCGAGCAGGGCTAGGCCCGCCGCCACGAGCGTCAGACGCAGCCGCTCGGCCAGCCCCGCCTCGTCGACCGGCTTCGGCCGGACCGAGGTGATGGGCGACAGCAGAGCGGCCACGGAAGGGGAGTCTGGCACCGCTGCCTCCGAGGAGGAGGTCATGCCGCCAGGCCGGCCCGGATGCCGGTCGAGGTCACGCGCCGTGCCGCCGCTGCCGCCGAGCCGAGTGTGAGCGCCACGGCGGCCGCGGCGAGGAGCGGCGGGAGCCAGAGCTGCCCGTCCGGCACGACCCCCTCGTCGCGCGCGACGGCGAACGGCACGACCGTGGCGAGCGAGGCCGCCCCGCCGACGACGACGCCGACCGCCGCGACGACGGCCGCCTCGACCAGCACGGCCGTGCGGGCCTGGCGCGGGGTCGCGCCCAGCAGCCGCAGCCGGGCCAGCTCGCCGCGGCGGGCCGCGAGGGCCGCGGCGAAGGTGTTGACGACCATGATCGCCGCGAACAGCGCGATCATCCCGGTGACCACGGTGTTGAGCAGGGTGATCGTGTCGCCGTCGGCCACGGGGACGGCCAGTGTCCTGGCGTCGATCCCGACGAGCATGAGGGTGCCGATGGTGCCGGCCGTGAAGACGACGACCGGCGCCAGGGCCGCCGACAGCGTGTGCGACCTCCGGGTCAGGTTGTGCGCCGCGAGGTGCCCCGTGGCACCGAGGCCCTGCAGGGCCGGCCGCACGAGCAGCGCGCTCCAGCGCAGCAGCACGGGGGAGAGCGTGGCCAGCCCGACACCGACGAGGATCGAGGACGAGCCGGACGTGGCCATCGCGGCGTACTGGTCCGTCGAGTCCGCGGTCACGGTGACGGTCACGACGCCGAGCGCGACGCCGTAGCCCACCGGGACGAGGCCGAGCACGACCCGCCACCAACGCAGCCGAGAGCGGTTGCTCGCCGCGTCGCGCAGCGCGGTCGTGGCGGGGCCGGACGTCGACCGGCGACCCGTGACCGACGCGGCAGCCAGGCTGACGAGGACGACCCCGGCAGCGCTCGCCGCGAGCGACGGCGGGCCGCCGGCGTACCGGACCGAGGCATCGACCAGCCCGCCGCTCCGCAGGAGGGCGAGCAGCGCCCGCCCCGTGCCCAGTGCGACGAGCGCTCCGACCGCGGCGCCCGCCGCCGTCACCACCAGGGCCTCGGACCGCAGGAGCCGGCGGGCCTGCCGCGGCGTCGTCCCGACGGCGCGCAAAAGCGCGATCTCCGCCGCCCGCTGGCGCACCGCGACCGCGAGCGTCGACGCCACCGAGAAGAGGACGATCAGCCCGCCCCAGCCGCCGACGACGGCGCCCATGACGACGAGCGTCTCCCGGTCGGCCACCGACACCGGCCCGTTCGCGGTCTCGACGAGCGTCGCGAACGAGCCGATCAGGACCGTGCCGAGCAGGGCCGACAGGAACGTGGCCGTGAACGACGCAAGCCGGTGGCGCACCGACCGCAGCGCGAGCCCGGTCACGACGCCACCGCCGCGCCGGCCAGGTCGTCCAGCCGGGCGAGCTGTCCGGCGACCGCCTCGGCCGTCGGGCGGCTCATCCAGCCCGCGACGCGGCCGTCGACGAGGAAGACGACCGAGTCGGCGTACGCCGCGGCCACCGGGTCGTGGGTGACCATCACCACCGTCTGGCCGAGCTCGTCGACGCTCGACCGGAGCAGCCGCAGGACGTCCCGGGCGCTGGACGTGTCCAAGGCCCCCGTCGGCTCGTCCGCGAGCAGCACGGCCGGAACGGCGACGAGCGCCCGCGCGACGGCGACCCGCTGCTGCTGCCCGCCCGACAGCTCGCCGGGCAGGTGGCCAGCGCGGTCGGCCAGGCCGACCCGGGCGAGGAGCCGCGCGACGTGCTGCCGGTCCGGCCGGCGCCCCTCCAGCCGCAGCGGGAGGCCGACGTTCTGTGCGGCCGTGAGGTAGGGCACGAGGTGGAACCCCTGGAACACGATCCCGACATGGCGCCGCCGGAAGGCCGTGCGCCGCGCCTCGCTCCAGCCGCTGATGTCCTGGCCGGCGACGACGACGTCGCCCGACGTCGGCTGCTCAACTCCTGCAGCGCAATTCAGAAAAGTGGACTTCCCTGAACCAGAAGGGCCCATGACGGCCGTGAAGCTGCCTTCGGCGAAGGCCAGGTCGATCGCATCGAGTGCCCGGACCGCGTTCGGGCCCGTGCCGTAGGTGCGGGTCAGGCCGCGTACGGCGAGGGCGTCGGCGGGACGAGGCGACTGCTGCTGCATGGTCCGCTCCCGGAGGTGGTCGATGTGCTGGCTCTTCGACCGTAGGAACGGAGGCTGCGGGCGGCGATGGGCGCAGGTTGTGTGTGAGGGGTGGGGTTTTGCCTACCCCGTCGTAGCGGGCGGCAGCTGCCCGGGGAGCCTCAGCCCGCGGTCTGCAGCCGCCGCCACGAGGCGCTCTCGCGGCGGGCGAGCGCGGCGCGGGCGAGACCGGGGACGGCGACCCGCAGCCGGCGGGGGAGGGGCACCGCGCGGCGGGCCGAGAGGACGTCGTAGCCCGCCCCCGCCACCTCGTCGAGGATGCCGCCGTAGAGCGCGGCCGCCGTGCGGATGCAGTCGCGGCTCGTCGGGTCGAGCAGGAGCGGGCCGTGCGCGGCGGCGCGGTAGAGCTCGCGGCAGCGCTCGACCTCGAAGCGCACCAGGTCGCGCACCGGCCGGCTGCTCGTGCCCGCACGGGCCTCGGCGGCCAGCTGCTCGCGCGTCACGCCGAACCGGTCGAGGTCCTCGAGCGGGAGGTAGACCCGGCCCCGGTCGAGGTCCTCGGCGACGTCGCGGATGAAGTTCGTCAGCTGGAACGCCTCGCCGAGCGCCTGCGCCGGCGCGTACGCCCGGTCGTCGAGCGGCTCGAGGATCGGCAGCATCTGCAGCCCGATCACGGCGGCCGAGCCGTACATGTAGCCGCGCAGGTCCTCGAAGGTGGAGTACTCGGTGACCGTGAGGTCCATCGCCATCGAGTCCAGGAACGCCTTGAACAACGGGGCGGGGATGTCCCACGTGCGGATCGTGTTGATGACCGCGCGGCAGACCGGGTCGGCGCTGTCGCCCCCCTCGAGGTCGGCGAGGAAGCGCTCGCCCCAGGGCGTCAGCGCCTCCGGGTGCGGGTCCTGCAGCGAGTCGACGAACTCGTCGGCGTAGCGGGCGAAGCCGTAGAGCGCGTGCACGTGCGGGCGCTTCGCCGCCGGGAGCAGGAGCGTGGCGAGGTAGTAGGTCTTGCCGTGGTCGGCGTTGAGCCGGCGGCACTGCTCGTAGCAGGCGCGCAGTGCCGGGTCGGTGATGCCCGCCGCGTCCAGGTCCCGCTCGCTCATTGCCACCCCTCAGAGGAGAGCGCGGGACCGGTACGCCCTGTCCCGCCCGGTGATCCGCTCGGCCGCCAGTCTCCCGCTGATCAGCACCATCGGCACCCCGACGCCGGGCTGCGTGCCGCTGCCGGCGAAGACGACGTTGGCGCCCCACGTGTTGCGCGGGCGGAACGGCCCCGTCTGCAGGAACGTGTGGGCCGCCGCGAACGGTGCCCCGCGCTCCATGCCCCGGGCCTGCCAGTCCAACGGGGTCGTGACGTGCTCGACCTCGATGCCGGCGCCGAACCCGTCCAGCCCACGCTCCTCCAGGGTCGCCACGACCCGGTCCCGGTAGCGCGGGCCCTCCACGCGCCAGTCGATGGGCGCGTCGAGGTTCGGCGTCGGGAAGAGCACGTAGTAGGCCTCGCGGCCGGCGGGGGCGAGCGTCGGATCGGACGCCGTCGGCCGCGTGACGAGGTAGGACGGGTCGCTCATCAGCCGCCCCTCGTCGATGATCTCGCGGAAGACGCCCTTCCAGGCGTGTCCGAACGAGATGTTGTGGTGCGCCATCGACTCGTAGCGCGCCGAGGAGCCGGCGAGCAGGACGAAGCACGACGGGGAGTAGGCGAGCCGCTTCAGCCGCCGGGGCTCGTGCCCCAGCAGGTCGCGGTAGGCGACGGGCAGGTCGGGGTTGAGGACGACCGCGTCGCAGGGGATGCGCTCGCCGAGCGAGGTGTGGACCGCCACCGCGCGGTCGCCGCGCAGCTCGACCTTCGTCGCCTCGGTCGAGTAGCGGAACTCGACCCCGTGCTTCTCGGCCGCCGCGGCCAGTGCCCGCGGGACCGCGTGCATGCCGCCCCGGGGGAAGTAGACGCCGGCGACGGAGTCCATGTAGGCGATCACCGCGTAGATCGCGAGCGCGTCGTAGGGGGAGAGCCCGGCGTACATCGACTGGAACGAGAAGACCCGCTGGGTGCGCTCGTCCCGGAGGTACTGCTCGACCTTCGGCGCGAGGCGGCGGAAGCCGCCGATCGCCGCCAGGCGGGCCAGGCTCGGCGTCACGAGCGAGAGCGGGGAGTCGATGTTGCGGTCGATGAAGTCGCGCATCTCGTGCCGGTAGAGCTCAGACACGAAGTCGACGTAGCGGCGGTAGCCCGCGGCCTCGGCCGGGCCGCACACCCGCTCGATCTCGGCCGACATGTCGTCGACGTCGGCGTGGACGTCGAGCGTCGACCCGTCGGCGTAGGTCGCGCGGTAGAGCGGCGCCACCGGCGTCAGCTCGAGCCAGTCCTCCAGCCGCTCGCCCACGCAGTCGAGGGCGTCGGCGAGCAGGTCCGGCATGGTGAGGACCGTGGGGCCGGTGTCGAAGGCGTAGCCGCCGTCGAGCCGCAGCCCGGCGCGGCCGCCGGGGACCGCCTCGCGCTCGACGACCGTCACCTGCCGCCCCGCCCCGGCGAGCCGGAGCGCGGCGGACAGGCCGGCCAGCCCGGCTCCGACGACGACGACCCGGTCGGTGTGTCCGCGGACCTTGCGCACGCGCGGGACGCTCAGACCCGGCGCGCGGTGGCGGCGACGGCCAGCGCGCGCAGCACGTGGGCGGTGGACCGGGCGACGAGCCCGGACTCCTCGGCGGTCGCGAGCGCCTCGAGCGCCGTGTCCCGGCGCTGCGCGATCAGGCTCTCCGTCCGGTCCAGCGCCCCGGTCTCGACGATCACCTCGCGCAGCCGCTCCACGCCCTGCGCGTCCAGCGCCGGGTCGCCCAGCAGCCGGTCTACCAGCTCGCGCTGCGCGGAGGAGGCGGCGGCCACGGCCTCGGCCACGAGCACGGTCCGCTTGCCCTCGCGCAGGTCGTCCCCGGCTGGCTTGCCGGTCTCGGCCGGGTCGCCGAAGACGCCGAGCACGTCGTCGCGCAGCTGGAAGGCCTCGCCGATCGGCACGCCGTACGCGGTGTAGGCGGACATGGTCGCGTGGCCCGCCCCGGCCAGCGCGGCACCGAGCAGCAGCGGCCCTTCGACGGTGTACTTGGCGCTCTTGAACCGGGCGACGCGCAGCGAGCTCTCCACCGACTGCGAGCCGCGGGCCTGCTCGAGGACGTCGAGGTACTGCCCGGCCATCAGTTGGATGCGCATGCGGTCGTAGAGCGGCTGCGCCCGCTGCAGCGCGTCCTGGCCCAGGCCGCTGGTCCACAGCATCTGGTCCGCCCACACCAGGCACATGTCCCCGAGCAGGACGGCCGAGGCGAGCCCGAACCCGTCCGGCTCGCCGTGCCAGCCGGCCTCGGCGTGCCGGGCGGCGAAGCGCTTGTGCACCGAGGGCTGCCCGCGGCGGGTGTCGCTGTCGTCCATGACGTCGTCGTGCACCAGCGCGCAGGCGTGCAGCAGCTCCAGCGAGGAGGCGGCGTTGACGATCGCGTCGTTGTCCGGCCCGCCGGCCCCGCGCCAGCCCCAGTAGGCGAAGGCGGGGCGCAGCCGCTTGCCGCTCTCGAGGAACGCCTGGGCGGCGGCGAGGACCGGGGCGAGGTCGCTGCCGACCTCCTCGAGGCACTCGGACTGCGTGGCGAAGAAGCCGGTCAACGCGGTGCCGACGCGCGTGCGCAGCCCCTCGACGTCGAGCGGGCTCGCACCGTCCGCGACGGGCCCCACAGCGCCACCCGTGCCACCCGTGCCGGTCGGGCCGCCGGCCGGGCCTCCGAGCGGCCCGGCCGGCATCGACTCTGGCGCCGTGGTCGCCACAAGGCCTCCTGGAGGTCGCCGTCTCGCGACGGGCGCTTCGTCGGGGGTCGCCGGCGGGGCCGACGCCCCGACACGTCGCCACGAGCCTAGGACAGCAATCCTGACTCGGCAGGTCCTGCCGCCGGTAACCTCCCCTCGTGGCCCCTGGAACACCCGCCGTGCCCGCGTCGCCGGCTCCCGTCCCGACGACGACGCCGCCTGTGGAGCTGCCAGCCGAGCCACGGACCGGGGCCACGCGCCCGCCCGCCGTCGTCGGCCGGGCCGAGCGGCGCGTCGGCGCCCTGCTCCGCTCCGGTGTGCCTTCCTTCTCCTTCGAGTTCTTCCCGCCGAAGACCGACGAGGGCGAGCGCCAGCTCTTCACCGCGATCCGCGAGCTGGAGCCGCTGCGGCCCACCTTCGTGTCGGTGACCTACGGGGCCGGCGGCTCGACCCGCGACCGCACCGTGCGCATCACGCGACGGATCGCCGAGCAGACCACGCTCCTGCCGATGGCCCACCTGACGTGCGTCGGGGCGTCGCGGTCGGAGGTGCGCTCGGTCATCGGCCAGTACGCCGACGCAGGCATCCGCAACGTGCTGGCGCTGCGTGGCGACCCGCCCGCCGGCGCCGGCACGGCGTGGGAGCCGCACCCGGAGGGCATGGCGTACGCCTCCGAGCTCGTCACCCTGCTCAAGGAGCTCGGGGACTTCTCGGTCGGCGTGGCCGCCTTCCCGGAGAAGCACCCCGAGGCGGCCGACCTCGAGGCGGACGCCCGGGTCCTCGCCGCGAAGGCCGAGGCGGGCGCGGAGTTCGCGGTCACCCAGTTCTTCTTCGACCCGGCGGACTACTTCCGGCTCGTCGAGCGCGTCGAGCAGCTCGGCGCGAGCATCCCGATCGTCCCGGGCCTGATGCCGGTGACCAACGTGAAGCAGATCGAGCGCATGTCGGTCCTCTCGGGGGCCGCGTTCCCGGCGGCCCTCGCCGAGCGGCTGCACGCGGTCGAGGACGACCCCGAGGCCGTGCGCAAGGTCGGCGTCGAGATCCTCACCGAGCTGGGCCAGCGGCTGCTCGACGGCGGCGCGCCGGGGCTGCACTTCTACACGCTCAACCGCTCGACGGCGACCCGCGAGGTCTACTCCGCGCTCGGGCTCGCCCGCCGCTAGCCGTCGTCGTGCGGCCGAGCCGACGGGACGCGCTGCCCACCCGTGAGGGCTACCTCGCCCGCTGGGCGGCGCTGCACGGCGGCTACGACCCGGGCCGCTCACGGGTCGTGCGCGGCTGGCTGACGCTCACGTACGCCCTGGCGCGGCCGCTCGCGGCGGCCCGGGTGCCGCCGGACGCGGTCACCGGCCTCGGGGTTGCGGTCTCGCTCGGCGTGCCGGCGGCCGCCGCGGCGGGATCCGGCTGGCCCTTGCTGGCCGCGCTCGGGGCGATCGCCGTGGCCGTCGCCGACGGCCTCGACGGAGCCGTCGCGGTGCTCACGGACCGGGCGAGCCGGTGGGGGCACGTCCTCGACAGCGTCGCCGACCGGCTGACCGACTGCGCGTTCCTGCTCTCCCTCGGGCTGCTCGGCGCGCCGTGGCCGCTCGTCGTGGCCGCCGTGCTGCTGACCTACACCGCGGAGTACCTGCGCGCCCGCGCGGCCGCCGGCGGCATGGCGGACATCGGCGTGGTCACCGTGTGGGAGCGGCCGAGCCGGGTGGTGGTGGTGTGCGCCGGGTGCGTGGCCGCCGGCCTGGACGCCTCGCGGGCGCCGGAGTGGGCGGCCGTCGCGGCTGGGGCCGGCGTCGTCCTCGCGACCGTCGGGCTCGCTCAGCTGGCCGTCGTGGCCCGGCGCCGGCTGCGCGGCGTGCCCGTCAGCCCGCGTCCTTGAGCAGCACGGGCGCGACGCCGACGGTGAGCGAGGACCCCGGCTTGGCGGCCACCGCCTTGCCGTTGATCCCGACGGCGCCGGTGGTGCCGCTCGGAACGGTTAGCTTCACCGCCTTCGCGGGGTTCCAGACGACGCGGTCGCCGCCGACCCAGCAGGTCCACGTGCCGTCGATCGCGAGCGCGCAGCCCCGGAAGGCACGGCCGGCGAGCCAGCCGCGGACCACCGCGTACGCCCGGCCGGCGGGCGTGAGCTTGGTGCCGTCGCTCGTCATGCCGACGCCCACCTGCGGGTTGTCCCACATGTACCAGTAGGCCCGCGAGATGCCCAGCGAGGCGGTCAGCAGATAGGTGCGCGCGACGTAGCCGGCGGCGGCGGTGTCCGGCAGCTGCAGCGGAGCAGTGGTCCCGCCGGTCGGCAGGCCGTAGTTGACCTCGGTGTTCCAGACCGGCAGCGAGACGTCGCGGCGGTCCAGGCGCGCCCGGACCTCCGCGTACAGCTTCAGCATGGTCTCCGGCGTGCCGGAGGAGTCCGGGTAGATGTGCACGTTGACGACGTCGGCGGAGTCGGCGCCCCCCGCGACGAGGTAGCGCGTCAGCCAGGCCTGCTGCGCGGGTCGGCGGACCACGAAGCTCGGCGTGGTGACGGTCGCGCCCGGGTCGACGGCCTTGATCGTGTCGTGGGCGAGCCGCGCGAGGGTGACGAGCTGGGCCTCTGTGCCGCGCCAGAAGTCCGTGACGTTGGGCTCGTTCCAGATCTCGTACTCGGTGATCTTGCCCTTGTAGCGGGTGGCGACCGCCTTGACGTACTCCACCCACTCGCCGTTGTTGCGCGGCGGCGAGCTCGCGCCCGCCCCGTAGAAGGACTGTGCGCCCGGGTTCGCGGCGGCCCACTCCGGGGTCTGGCCGAGGACGAGCAGCGGTCGGGCGCCGTCACGACGCGCGGTCGCGACCGCCTTGTCCAGCCGCGTCCAGTCCCACTTGTCGTTCGCCGGCTCGATCTGCCGCCAGGTGGTGCCGCTGTCCCAGAGCCGGACGGCGCCGTACTCGGTGGCGGGCGCCTTGCCGTCGCCCAGCCCCGAAGCGTGCAGCCCGAACAGCGACGTGGGCAGCGTGCGCCCGGTCGCGAGCGGAGGGGACACGTCCTCGGAGGCCGGCAGCGTAGGCGTCGGGGTGGCGGTGGCGCCGCCCGACCCGCCGGAGCCCGTCGTCGCGGACGGTGCCGACGGTGCGGTCGACGGGGTCGGCACCGCGGGCAGCGAAGGCACGACCGGGGCGGGCAGCCCCGGGGCCGCCGGGGTCGCAGGTGGGGCGACGGGGACCGGGACGGTCGGGACGGGGTACTCCGGCAGGCCGGTGGCGCCCTTGAGCAGGCCGGTCTCGGGGTCGGTCAGCCAGCCGGGCGTCAGCGAGATCGGGGACTCCAGGCCCACCGTGTCGGAGTCACCGCCGGTGGTGAGCCCCACGGTGACGACCGTGCCCGCCGCGAGCAGCACCGCCACGCCTCCGGCCACCACGGCCTGCGTCGACCGCTTGCCGGGCAGGGTCGGCCGGCGCAGCTTGGACAGGGAGAGCGACGACAGGGAGAGCGACGATGCCTTGGGCAGCCGGGGCAGGCGCATAGACGGAGCGGGTCCTTCCGATGCAGCGGGCGGGCTCGTGCGGGTCGTCGGCGTTTCGACGATACCTGTCAGGACGCGCCGGGCCCGTGCCTGCGTTGCGCGGCGCGGCGGGCGCGGGAGACTGCGTGTCCCCGCCCCCTCGACGGACAGGAGCACGTGTGGCGTTCCGACTGACCGAGCTGGCCGACCCCGCGCCGGGCGCGGTCCGCCGCCTCGCCTGGCTCGCGACCGACGACGCCGACGTCCCGCTCGGATCGGCCTTCCTCCGGCTCTTCCCCGGGCCTGGCCAGGCGCACGTCGCGGAGGTGGCGGTCACGGTGCACCCGGCCGAGCGCCGCCGGGGCGTCGGCACCGCGCTGCTCGCCGCGGCGGCCGACGCCGCCCGGGCCGACGGCCGCACCCGGCTGCTGGCCCAGGCGCAGGAGGGGTCGCCGGCCGACGCGTTCTGCGCGGCACGTGGGCTCCGGCGCGTCCTCACGCTCGTCTACGCCCGGCTCGCCATGGACGAGGCCGACTTCGCCCGGATCGACGCCGTCTACGCCCGTCCGCACGAGGGCTACCGGCTGGTCTCGTGGGAGGGGACGGCCCCGGACGCCCTGCTCGGAGCGTTCACGGCCGCCCGCTCGGCGATGGACGACATGCCGATGAGCGAAGCGGACTTCGGCACCGTCAGCTGGGACGCCGATCGGGTACGCGCGGCTGCCGAGGCGATCGAGCGGCGCGGCGACGTCCTGCACACGGTGGCGGCGGTCTGCGAGGCGGACGGCTCGGTGGCCGGCTTCACCGAGCTCGTGGTGCCGGGCACGGGGACGGGCGACGGGCAGCACTACGGGACCGCCGTCGTGCGCGCGCACCGCGGGCGCGGGCTCGGCCGCTGGGTCAAGGCCGCCTCGATCCGCATCGCGCGCGACCGGCACCCCGGCCTCGCCGGGCTGCTGACCGACACCGCGGAGTCCAACGTCCACATGATGCGGATCAACGACGAGCTCGGCTACCGCCCGACGCACACGACCTACGAGTACCAGCTGGACCTGTAGGCCCCCGCGCGCTACGTCGTTCGCCCCTCCGCCGCGCGCAGCCGCCGCCACTCCTCCTCGGACGCGTCGGCGAGAAGCGCTCCCGCGGGGCTCGGCCACGAGCGCTCCTGTCGGTGACCGTGCCCGGACCGTACCGCCGAAAGCGCGTGCGTACAGCCCTGCCTGGCACGGCCCGACAGGCGTGAGCCCCCGGGCGCCGGGTAACAGCCCCCGAGCCACGAGGGCGAGGAGAGGATTGCCATGACGACGACGGTCGAGAAGTCGATCGAGGTCGCGGTGCCGATCAGCACCGCCTACAACGCCTGGACGCAGTTCGAGGAGTTCCCGCGCTTCATGGGCGGGGTGACCTCCGTGCAGCAGCTGGACGACCGGCGCCTGAGCTGGGTCGCCGAGATCGCCGGCGTACGCCGCGAGTGGCAGGCCGAGATCCTGCAGCAGCTGCCCGATGAGAAGGTCGCCTGGGCCGCGACAGAGGGTGCGACGAACGCCGGGCAGGTGACGTTCGTGCCGATCGGGCCGGCCAAGACCCGGGTGACGCTGCACCTGGAGTACGAGCCCGAGGGCCTCGTCGAGAGCGTCGGCGACAAGCTGAACGTCGTGGAGCGGCAGGCGGTCTCGGACCTGGAGAAGTTCAAGGCCTACATCGAGGAGAAGGGCGCGTCCGAGGGCTGGCGCGGCTCCGTGAACGAGACGATGGACGTCGGTGACGTGGGGATCGACGCCGCCGCGGACACCCAGGAGGACTCCGGCAAGGCCGGGGTGTCACCCAAGGCCGTGATCGCCGGTGCGGCGGCGGTGGTGGGCGCGGGCGTCGCGGCCGCGGCGGTGACGAAGAAGTCCGGCGGCTCCGACGACGAGGTCGTCGCGATGGAGCCCGTCGAGCCCGTGGTGCCGGCCGAGGAGGTCGTCACGGCCGAGGTCGTCGAGCCCCTGGACCCGCCGCCCCTGGTGACGGGCGAGGACTTCCGTACGGCGCCCTGACGCATCCGGGCTGGCCGGGGCTCGGCGCGCGTCAGCGTCGGCGGCGGCCGCGGGCAATCACCCAGCCGATGAGCACGGCGGCGAGCACCAAGAGGGCGATCGACGCCCAGCCGCCCTGCCACAGCGCGGGGGAGTCGCCCTCGGTCACCCGCCCGACGCTACGCCTTGCCCACCAGCTCGGCGACGATGGCCGCCGAGAGCCCGACGAGCGGGAGCCCACCACCCGGGTGGGCCGACCCGCCGACGAGGAAGAGCCCCGGCACCGGCGACCGGTTCGCCGGCCGCAGGAAGGCCGCCCGCGGGCCGTTGGAGGACGTGCCGTAGATCGAGCCGCCGGGGGAGCGCGTCTCGCGCTCGAGGTCGGCGGGCGTGCGCACCTCGCGCCAGAGCACCCGGTCGCGGACGTCGAGCCCGCGCTCGGCCATCAGGGCCAGCACCCGGTCGGCGTACGCGTCGGCCAGCCCGGGCGAGTCCCAGTCCGTCCCGGCTCCGGGCTCGTGCCGCGGCGCGTTGACGAGCACGAACCACGCTTCGTGCTCGTCGTCGGGTCGGAGCGCGGGGTCGTCCGGCGCCGAGACGTAGACGGTCGGGTCGTCGGCGGGGTGCCCGCCGAAGACGGCGTCGAACTCGGCGTCGTAGCGCTCGGGGAAGAGCACGGTGTGGTGCGCCAGGCCGGGGGTACGCCCGCGCAGGGCGAGCAGCAGCACGAACCCGGACAGCGATGGGGTGGCCCGCCGCAGCCGGCGCAGCTCGCGGCGCGCCTCCGGGCCGCGCAGCAGGTCCGCGTAGAGGTGGGACGCGTCGGCGTTGGCGACGACGACGTCGGCCGGCACCCGCTCGCCGTCCGCCAGGCGCACCCCGGCCACCCGCCCGCCCTCGACGAGCACCTCGGCGACGTCGGCGCCGGTGCGCACGGCCGCGCCCGTCGCGAGCGCCCGCTCGTGCAGCGCGTCACCGAGCCTTCGCAGCCCGCCGGGGACGTACCACGCGCCGAAGGCCTGCTCGACGTAGGGGACGACGGCGAGGGCCGCCGGCGCGCGGCGCGGGTCGGAGCCGGTGTAGGTCGCGTAGCGGTCGAGCAGCATCCGCAGCCGCGGGTCGCGCAGGTGGCGGCGCCCCAGCCCGCGCAGGCTGCGCCACGGGGCGATCGTGCGAAGGTCGCCGACCCGGCGGGAGAGCCGCACCAGGTCGCCCCGCTCCAGCGGCGACTCCAGGAACGGCCCCCGGGTGGCCTGCCAGATGCGGTGGGCGACGTCGAGGAACGCCTCCCAGTCCCCGCCGGCCCCGTTCCCCAGCGCACTGTCGAGAGCCGCGCGGACGCCTGAGCGCGAGGCGTTGGGGACGTCGACCTCGGTGCCGTCGGCGAAGCGGTAGTGGAACGCCGGGTCGACCGGCACGAGGTCCAGGACGTCCTCGAGCGGGGCGCCGGTCTTGAAGAAGGTGTCGCGGTAGACGGCGGGCAGGGTCAGTAGCGACGGGCCGGTGTCGAAGGCGAACCCGTCCCGCTCGAACCGGCCGAGCTTGCCGCCCACGACCGGCGCCTGCTCGCAGACGGTGACCTCGTGGCGCAGCGCGCCCAGCCGCGCGGCGGCCGACAGGCCGCCCATGCCTGCTCCGATGACGACCACTCGTGCCACGGCGCGGCAGCCTACGCGCCGGACACCGCGCGGCCGCGCCACTGCAGGCGCCCCTGCCGCCGGAGCCGGTGCGACCGGACGGTGAGCCAGCCGAGGGCGAGGACCCCCACGGGATGCGCGAGCGCGTCCGGCAGGGCTCGCCCGCCGGTCCGGCGCGCGACGACGGCGCGCCCCGCCACCCCCGCGGCGTAGCCGAGGAGCCCCGTGCGCGACCCGCGCAGGGCGGCGAGCGGCGGCACGACGTACGCGACGGCGAGCACGCCGAGGACGGCGGCCGCGGCGCCGGGTGGGCCGAAGGCCGACCACAGCGACTTCGCGTAGCCGTCGCGCAGCTCGGCCCAACCGTCGTACATCCGGCAGCTGGCGAGCCGGGTCCCGTCGACGACGGTGCCGCGCGCGCCGGCGCGCTTGAACGCACGTAGCAGCGCCACGTCCTCGACGACCTCTCCGCGCACCGCGCCGTGGCCGCCGGCCCTGCGGTACGCAGCCGCGTCGACGCAGAGCAGCTGGCCGTTCGCGGCGGCGAGCGAGGGGCGTGGCGACCGCTCGGCGAGGGCGAGCGGCAGTGTGGTCAGCCATGACCACTGCAGCAACGGCTGGACGAGCCGCTCGGCGAGGCTGCCTGCCTCCTGCCGCGGATAGGGGGACACGAGGTCCAGCCGGGCGGTGCGCAGCAGGGCGACTGCGGCGCGCAGCGCGTGCGGGGCGAGGACGACGTCGGCGTCGAGGAAGACGTATGCAGTGCTGTTCCGTGAAGCGGCTTTCGCGAGCTGCGCGCACGCCCAGGGCTTGCCGAGCCAGCCCGGCGGCGGCGGCGACCCCTCGACCACGCGGGCGCGCGGCCCGGCGACGGCTCGCACGACGTCGGCCGTCCCGTCGGTCGACTGGTCATCGAGGACGACGAGCTCGACGGAGGCGTCGAGAGCGGCCAGGAGGGCCTGAAGGCACGGCTCGACGCGGTCAGCCTCGTCGCGCAGCGGCAGGAGGACCGACACCTGCTCCGCGAGCGGCGGTGGCTGCTCGGACGGGACACGGAGCCGGGTGCAGTTGTACGCCGCGTGCACGGTCCCGGCCACGGCCAGCGCGGTGCCCGCCCGCACCGCGAGGCGCGCAGGGCCGCCGGTCACCGGCCCCTCGCCAGGGCGAGGGCGTAGGGGACAGCGACGACGCCCATGCCGATCGCCCCCACGAGGGCGACCGTCGGCCGGTCGAAGAACACCGCGGCCGCAAGCGTGGAGGACGCGTAGGTCCACAGGTAGAGCGCCGCGGGCACTCCCTCCGGCCCCGGCCGGTCGGGAAGCAGCGTCCGGAGCAGCGCCATGAGGACGAGCGCGACGCCGAGCCAACCTAGGAAGTTCGAAACAGGAATCCCAGGTATGCCGGGGATGCCGGGGTCGGGGTCGACCCAGTGCCAGTGCCCGGCGTCGACCATCTGTGGGTCGAGGAAGAGGTCCCAGCTGGCCAGGGCGAGCGCGCCGAGCGGCACCGTCGCCCAGGCGCGCTCGGCGGCCAGCCGTCGTCCGACGAGGAGCGAGGGGTAGGCGAACATCGCCCACGCCAGCGGGATGACGAGCGGCACGCCGAGCAGCTTGGGCCCGAGCGTCCCGCGGTAGTCGTACTCGCCGAAGGGGAAGCCGGTCGCTACCCCGAGCGCCTCGGCGGCCAGGCCGGTGCCCGCGGCGACGGCCAGGTATCCGAGGGCCCAGCCGGTGCCGCGCGTCGCGGCCGCGTGCGCCAGCACGGCGGCGAGGAACACCACGACGGTCGTGACCGTCAGTCGGTTGCGCACCGTCCCGTCGACCAGCGGGTAGGCGATCTGGCAGGCCACCGCGGTCGCCGCGAGGGCCGCGGGCAGGCGCTGCGGGACCGCCCGCGGCGCGGCCTCCGCGCGGCTCGTGGACACGCGAGGAGGGTACGCGGGCCGCCCCACGCGGGCACCTCGGCCGAAATCCGCGCGACCGGCGGTGCCCGGCACGGGCAGAGTGCGTCCATGATCTCTGCGCTGAACGACCCCCACCGTCGCGCCGCCCTCGCCGAGAAGGCGCGCCGGCTGCGCGATCTGCACCGTCCCGGCGACCCGCTCGTCCTCGTCAACGTGTGGGACGCCGCCGCCGCCCGCGTCGTGGCCGCGCAGCCCGGCGTCGCGGCGATCGCTACGGGGAGCTGGTCGATCGCCGCCGCTCACGGCGTCGCGGACGGCGAGCAGCTGCCGCTCGCCGATGCCATCGCCGCGATCGGCCGAGTCGCGGCCGCGGTGCCGCTGCCCGTCACGGCGGACCTGGAGAAGGGCTACGGCGAGGCGCCCGAGGACGTTGCCCGCACCGTAGGCCTGCTGCTCGCGGCCGGCGCGGTCGGCTGCAACCTCGAGGACAGCCTGGGTGACGACGAGGGGCCGCTGCGGCCGGTGGAGGAGCAGGTGCGCCGGCTGCAGGCGGTGCGGGCGGCGGCCGAGGCCGTCGGCGTGCCGCTGGTCCTCAACGCCCGCACCGACGTCCTGGCCGGCGGTGGCGACGTCGACGAGGCGGCGGCCCGCGGGCGCGCCTACCTCGAGGCGGGCGCGGACTGCGTCTTCGTGCTCGGCGTGGCCGACCTGCCCACCGTGCGACGGCTGTCCGAGGAGTTCGAGGGCCGGCTCAGCGTGCTGGCGCATCCCGCGATGCCGTCTCTCGCCGAGCTGGCCGGCGCGGGGGCCGCGCGCATCAGCTTCGGGCCGGGCCCCATGGGCGCCGCCTACGCCGAGCTGGGACGGGTGGCCGGCCAGCTGACGGGCCGCGGGGCGTACCCCGACAGCCTGCGCTTCCGCCCCGGCGCCTGAGGGGGTTGCATTGCTGGAGTGTCCGCTCCAATAATCGCCGGGTGGCTACCTCAGCTGCCTACCGCATCCGCCACCACGGTGTGGCGTACGAGGTCGAGGCGCCCCTCCCGGGGCGCCCCCGCGCCGCCCGGCTGCTCGCCGACGGGGTCGAGGTCGACGAGCAGCAGGCGGGCTATCTGGAACGCGCGACGCTCACCCACGGGGAGACCCGGATCGACGTCGGGTGGGACGTGCGCAACCGCGTCCGGCGGTGCGACCTCGTCGAGCACCTCGACGGAAGCCCGCTTCCGGTGCCGCGCGAGGAGCGCACTCCGCTCGAGCCGCCGCCGGGCACCCGCGCGGCGCGCATCGCCCGCTTCAAGCGCGAGCACCCCCGGGCGTACGCCGCCCGCCACGTCGCGGTCGCGGCCGCGGAGGTCCTCGCCGCCCTGCTCGGGCTCCGCCTGCTGCTGGGCCATCTGCTGCCCCGGCTGGACCTGCCGTCGATCGACATCCCGACCTTCGACCTCCCGTCCCTGCCACTGCCCCGGTTGCCGCAGCTCGACCTCCCTGAGCTGCCGGTGCCGGACCTGCCGGACCTCGCGCTCCCCGGATGGATATCGGCGATCCTGGCTTCGCTGAAGTGGTGGACACCTCTCGTGGTGGCCGCGGTGGTCGCGGCCCGCGAGGTCAAGCGGCGCCGCGCGAAGGAGCAGGCGCGCGCGGAGCGGGAGGCTGCCTACTCCTCCCGCTCTGACGCCGACAATGAGCGGCGTGGCACGGACGGTTGACCCCGAGAAGCACGCGGCCCGGCGGCTGCACATCCTGGCCGCAGCCGGGCGGTGCTTCTCCCGCAAGGGCTTCGACGCGACGACGACCGCGGACGTGTGCGCCGAGGCCGGTGTGGGCTCCGGCACGCTCTTCCACTACTTCACCAACAAGCGGGCCCTGCTGCACGCGCTGTTCGAGCTCGACGAGGCCGAGCAGGCCGAGCGCGCAGAGCGGGCGCTGGCGGAGGCCGACCCGCTTGCCGCGCTCTGGCGTCTCGTGGACGGGCTGGTGGCCGACGTGCGGGAGCGGGACTACCTCGGGCTGGTGGGCGTCGTCATCCAGCAGGCGTCGCGGGACGCGGAGTTCGCGGCCCTCGTCGCGCGGACCGAGGCGGCGACGCGCTCGGCCCTGACGGAGCTCGTGCGCCGCTGCACCGAGTCCGGCGTGGTGGACAGCGGCCACGACGCGGAGGCGACCGCATCGTGGGTGCAGTCGATGACCGACGTCGTCTATCTGCGGCTCTCCGGCGACGAGTCGCTCGACGTCGACGCGGAGCTCGCGGTGCTGCACGACGTCGTGTCGCGCTTCCTGCGCTGCGCGGCCTGACGTCAGCCGAAGCCGCGGCCCCGGTAGGCCCCGTCGACGGAGAGCACGGCGAACCGCGCGAACAGCTCCTCGGCGTACCAGCCCGTCTCCGCGGTCCGCCGGACGGCGTCGAGGTGCTCCGGGCTGCGGTGGGCGAACGCAACGAGGGTCTGCGCGGACTCCCAGAGCGAGAAGGTCCCCTGCAGCCCGACGGGCGCCTCTCCGATGCCGACGGCGAGCCGGAGCCCCGGGGAGCGGTGCAGCTGGGCCGAGACCGGCGGCACTGCGCGCCAGAAGGCGACCGCCCGGGTGGGACGGATGCGGGCGCGGGTCAGCGCGGCGACGGGGCCGTCGTGCCGACGCGGCTCGGGGTCGCCGAAGGGCTCGCGCCGCGACCAGCGCCCGCGGCTGGCGAGTGGGCGCAGCGCCACCCGCAGCTGCTCGTCGCGCAGCCGGCCCCACCGGCGGTGCAGCGGGCTCTCCCGCTCGAACCGGAGGGCGTCGCGCTCGTCGTCCCACACCGCCAGCAGCGCCCAGTGCCGGAAGTCCGCATCGCGTGTCGTGAAGGTCCGCCCCGAGCCCGTCCCCAGCAGCTTCGCGAACCGCAGCCCGTCGGCCTGCCGGAGCGGGCGGCGGTCCAGCGCCATGCGGGCGGCGGCGGAGGGAGCCCGGTGCGTCGGGACGCCCCACAGGTGCAACGTCACGTACGGCTCGGTCATCGCGGGGACGAGCCTAGGCGCACCTCACCCGTACTGCACCTCGCCGTGTCGGGTGAAGGGGAGTTCCTCCTCGACGTCGAACGGCACGCCGTGCTCGGCGCACAGCTGGCGGAGCCGCCGATAGGCGTGCCACTTCGCGCCGGGCAGAGCCGCCGGCACGAGCAACGTGCCCCACAGGACCGGGCCCGGCTCGTCGAACCGGCCGCCGTCGGCCTTGGCTCTGAGCTCCTCCGGTGCGCCCCCGCGCGAGAAGCTGAGCGCCCGCAGGTCGTCCCAGCGCCAGCGGCGGACCGCGCGGCCCTTGCGGACCACGAGGTGCTCGTCGGTGGCCCAGATCCCGTCGCTGCCCGTGCGCCAGGCCAGCAGCCCGCCCGCCGCGGCGGAGGCGGCGGCCGTGCCGGTGGCGACGGCGAGCAGGGCCCACAGCTCGTTGCCCGGCACGGACATGCCGACCGGGACGAGCACGAAGAAGAGCGCGGCGAACGCCACGAAGGGCGCCGCGACGAGCCGGCGGTCAGTGACGAGGAGCCGCTCGCCCAGCGGGTCCTGCGGCCCGGGGTCGGCCGGCTCGGCGCTGTCGGCCTCGCCCGCCCCGCCGCGCAGGACCGAGACGAGGCCGGCGGCACCGACGGCCAGGGCGCCCAGGAAGACCATCACGGCGTACGCCGTCCACTCCTCGTACGCCGGCGACCAGTGCTCGACCGTCCGCACCCGCTCGGGGTCGGCGGGGACGTACGCGACCTCGATCTCGGCGCCGGGGCGGGCCCGCGCGGAGTCCTCGACCGGCACGTCGGCCGCGACCTCGCCGCCGGCCGTGGGGAACCGCAGGGTCACCGTGTCCGGGCCGCGGCGGTGGTCGCGCACGTCCGCCGCGGCGGCGGTGGCCCGCTCCAGCCGGGACAGGTCGCGCAGGTCCGCCTCCCCGCGCCAGCCGAAGAAGGCCACCGTGCTGAGAGCGGCCCCGAGGACCAGCAGCACGCCGGCGAGCTGGCGGGCCCGGCGGCCGGGCGGGAGCGGGCGGCGCTGGGTCGGGCTGGGCCGGCTCATGGGGACGGGCTACCCCGTCGCGGCCGCCGGCGCACCTGGCGTGCGGCGGTCTCGACAGCCCCCGACGTCAGCCGGGGACGGGGGGCCTGCTGCGCTGGACCGGCGCACCATCAGCCGGTGCGGGGCGACCACGGTGCGGTGCTCGTCCTGCTGAGCCCCCGCCCCGCCGGGCGCGGCTGGACGCGGGCGCTCCAGCCGGCCGGCAAGGCATGCCGCGGCCTCTCGGGCGATGGCGGCGAGGTCGGGGGAGACCGTCGTGAGGCTCGGGGTGGCGTAGCGGCCGTCCTCGATGTCGTCGAACCCGACCAGGGCCACGTCCTCCGGGACGCGCAGCCCGCGCTCGAGCAGCGCGTGCATCGCGCCCAGCGCGAGCTCGTCGGTGAAGCAGAAGAGCGCGTCGAACCGCAGTCCCCCGTCCGCCATCCGGCGCACGGCGGCTGCGCCCGCCGCGCGGTGCAGCGACTCCACCGGCACCTCGAGCGCGGGGTCGGCGTCGATCCCCGCCGCCGCGTGCGCCGCGGCCCAGCCGGCGCGGCGCAGGCGGACGGTCTCGCGGCCCACGGGCGAGGTGGCCCCGACCGCGGCGACCCGTCGGCGCCCCGTCCCGAGCAGGTGCGCCGTCGCCTCCTGGGCCGCGGCCTCGTTGTCGATCACGACGTGGTCGGCCGCGGACGTGTCGCCCTGCTCCCCGAGCAGGACCAGGGGGGTGGGGTCGAGGCGCTCGCGCAGGTCCTGCGGGCGGAGCCCCCACGGGCTGAAGAAGACGCCGTCGACGAGCTGGTCGCGTACGCCGTCGAGCAGCCGGCGCTCGCGCTGCGGGTCGCCGTGCGACTGCTCGACCAGCAGGGTCCAGCCGCGCTCCTCGGCGGCCTCGCTGAGTGCGGCGGCGAGCGCGGAGAAGTACGGCGTGCCGATCTCCGGCACCACCAGGGCGACCAGCCCCGACCGGCCGCGCCGCAGGCTGCGTGCGGCGGAGTTGGGGCGGAAGCCGAGGTCGCGCATCGCCTGCTCGACGCGGGCGCGGGTGGCAGCCGCGACGTACGGCGCGTCGTTGACGACGTTCGAGACGGTGCGCGGGGAGACGCCGGCGAGTGCGGCGACGTCGCGCATGCTCGCTGCCACGTCGCTCCCTCCCGCTCGGCCGCTCCAGGGGCAAACCCGTCCGCGTCCCCGCACGGACGTGTCTCGCGGCGCGTGCCCGCAATGCTCCGGATCATCGTGCCAGCTAGGAGCAAGCGCCCTGGCCGTTCCCTCTTGCCACGTGGCAATGCCACGTGGCAAGGTAGTCGCACACCGACTCGAGGAGGAGCGCGCCGTGATCGTCACCGCCATCCGCGACACCGACGTCCTGCCCCTGCCGCCGGGAGCCGACGACGAGGCCACCGCGATCGTCCGCGCGCTCTACACCGACGGCATCACCGCGAAGAAGGGCGCGTTCAGCCGCGAGCTCGCCGAGGGCATGCGCGAGGACATCGAGGCTGCGTTCGAGGAGGCGCGCAGCCGCCCGGGTGGCGCGGTCGGCCGCGGCCCCAAGCGGTGGTACGTCGAGATCCACCCCGAGCAGCTGCGCGCGTTCGTCGAGATCGTCGACCACCCGTGGTTCCGGAAGGTGTGCGAGTCCGTCCTCGGGCCGGACTACCAGATCGTCGAGGTCGGCTTCGACATCCCGTTCGCGGGTGCGGTCAACCAGCCCTGGCACCGCGACTTCCCGATGCCCGAGACGACCCGGCGGGAAGGGCGGCTCACCAGCCTCGCCTTCAACCTCACGGCCGTCGACACGGAGGAGGACATGGGCCCCTTCGAGATCGCACCCGGCACGCAGTGGGACTGGTCCGAGGCGTTCGGCCACGAGATGTTCCCGCCCAAGCCGCTCTACCCGCGCTACCAGGAGCGGGCCGTCCGCAAGTACCCGAAGATGGGCGACATCTCGGCCCGCTCGGCGCTCACGATCCACCGCGGCACGAAGAACGAGTCGCAGAAGTCGCGACCGGTGCTCGTCATCGGCGTCGACGCCCCCGGTGCCGGCAACGCCGAGCACCACGACCTCGCGGTGACGAAGGGCTACTGGGCGCAGCTGCCGCAGAGCGTTCGCGACCACCTCGTCTGCCCGATCGTCGACGAGCTCACCCCGATCACGCAGAAGCACAGCATCGAGGGGCTCGTGATGGGCGAGGCGGAGTAGTCCTTCGCTCCTCCGGTCGTCGGCGGCGGTGCTGTGCCAGCCCGCCGCCGACGAGGGGCCGGCGCTCTGCTGAGGACGGGCGCAGGCGTCAGGTCCGGGGCCGCGCGCCCATGAGCTTCCACGCCACTCCGGCGGCGGCGACGAGCAGCGCGGCGGCGATGCCCGATGTCACCTGCATCGCTTGGGCGAAGGCGTGGCGGGCGGCGTCGAGCAGCGCACCGCCCCCGGGCAGTGCGGCGTACGCGGCGGCGAGCGACTCGGTCACGGCGTCCTGCGTCGCGCCCGGCAGGCCGGCGAGGTCGGGCAAGCGGTCGCGGTAGAGCAGCGTGTGCGCCGTGCCCAGCAGGGCGATGCCGAGGGCGATGCCGAGCTCGTAGGACATCTCCGAGATCGCCGAGGCTGCTCCGGCCCGGTCGCGGGGCACGGCGCCGAGCACCGCGTCGGTGGCCGCCGTGAACGCCAGCCCGACGCCCAGCCCGGTGACGACCAGCCCCAGGGCGAGCCCGGCGTACCCCGGCTGCCCCTCCGCCAGTGCGAGCACCGCGAGGCCGGCCGCCGCCACGAGGAGAGCGGCCGCGAGCGCGCGGCCGGCGCCGAGCCGGGCCATGACGGGCACCGCGACCGCCACGACGGCGATCGACGCGAGCGTCAGCGGGAGCTCGCGGATCCCAGCCTCGAACGGGCTGTAGCCGCGGACCAGCTGGAGGTACTGCGAGAAGAAGAAGAGCAGCCCGCTGAAGGCGAAGACGGCGATCAGGCTCGCGGCCACGGTCCCCGCGAACGCGGGGCGGGTGAACAGCCCGACGTCGACGAGCGGGTCGGGAAGCCGTCGCTGTCGCGTCACGAAAGCGGCTCCCGCTGCGATCGCGAGCCCGAGGGACGCCGCGCCGGCGAGGCCCGGGCCGTTCTGGGCCGCGTGCTTGACCGTCCAGACGAACGGCACGACCGCCGCCGCGGACAGCAGTACGCTCCACGCGTCCAGCGGGCCGGCGGACGGGTTGCGCGACTCGGGCACCAGGGCGGCAACGGCCACGAGCACGACCAGCATCACCGGCAGGTTGATGAGGAAGACCGAGCCCCACCAGTAGTGCTCGAGCAGGGCGCCCCCGACGAGAGGCCCGAGGGCTGCGCCGCCCGAGGCGCCCGCTGACCAGACGGCGACGGCGCGCGTGCGCTGCCGCGCGTCGAGGAAGAGGTTGCGGACGATCGACAGCGTCGACGGCATGAGCGTGGCGCCCGCGACGCCGAGCAGCACCCGGGCCGCGATGAGCCAGCCCGCGCTCGGAGCGAGGGCCGCCAGCAGGGACGCGGCGCCGAACCCGCTCACGCCGACCAGCAGCAGCCGTTTGCGCCCGATGCGGTCGGCGAGCGTGCCCATGCTGATGAGCAGTCCGGCGAGGGCGAACGAGTAGGCGTCCCCGATCCACAGCAGGGCGGTCGCCGAGGGCGCCAGGTCGGCGGTGAGGGCCGGCACCGCCAGGGCCAGGACCGTGCCGTCCACCGCGAGCAGGGTGACGGCCAACGTGAGCGCGGCCAGGGCGGCCCACTGCCGGGCGCCCGCGCGCGGCGTCGTCGGCAAGGGCGGCGCGCTGGTGGGGGAGGCCATACCGGCCACGTTACCGACCGAACGGTCGGCACTGCAAACCATCCGGTCGGCTATGTAGGGTTGCCTTCTGCGGGAGCCGGAGCGGACGGAGGCGCGCTGATGGCGGGCAAGGAGCGCGACACCGCCCGCACCCGCCGAGCAGTGCTCGACGCGGCCGCCGCCGCCGTCGTGGCGCACGGGGCCGGGGTGAGCCTCGATGCCATCGCGCGCGCGGCCGACGTGTCCAAGGGCGGCCTGCTCCACCACTTCGGCTCGCGCGACGCGCTGCTGCTCGAGGTGGCCGAGGACCAAGCCGAGCTCTTCCGGGACGCGGTGGCGGCTGCCGTCGACCCTGCCGATCACGCGAAGGGCAGGCTGGTCCGCGCCTACGTCTCGGTCACCTTCGCGGCGCTCGACGACGGGCCCGCAGCGCACGACTACGTGGTGCTGGCCGCGGCGCTCTCCGCGGTGCCCGGCGTGGTCGAGGTGATGCGGCTGGACAAGCAGCGCTGGGACGAGGCGTTCGCCGCCGACGGCCTGGACCCCGACCGGGTGCTCCTCGTCGTCCGGGCCGCCGACGGCGCGGCCGTCGCTGGGCTCTACGAGGGCGGCTACGACGTCGAGCAGCTGCGCCGCACGCGCGAGCTGCTGCTGGCGCTCACCCGCGAGGACGGGCCGCTCGTCGGCAGCTAGCCGCCCCCCAAGATGGGGAGTTCTCCCCACGCGCCGGGCCTGGCCGGCGTCCTACCTTCTTCGTACGGCGATCGACGGTGCGCGGCGCGCACCGCAAAAGGTCGCCGACCATTCCCGGCCGGCTCTCGGCCATCCCTGTTCCGCCCCAGGAGGAGACGTATGTTTCGGTACAAGCTGGCCGCTGTCGCAGCAGCCACCGCGGTCACCGCAGGACTCGGCCTCGCCGGCGCCGGCGCGGCAAACGCCCAAAGCATCGGCGAGCACAAGGCAAAACCGTCGGCGACGGTGAAGCGGGCGTCTTACAACTACGCGCACCTCGCGATCCGCTCGGTCGGAGGAGGCAACTACTCCGTCACCATCAGCGGGCACGCCACGCTGACGAGCGTCACGCCGCGGAACTTCAGCATCAGCCTCTACTCCGACGACACGTGGTTCGACGAGAACCTCTTCGACAAGAACTGGATGACGACGTTCCCCAACGGCGACTTCTGGACCCAGTTCACCATCGACGGCGACACCCTCGACGAGGACTGGGGGCAGGACGAGGTCTATGCGCGCGCCCACATCTGGGACCCGGCGCTCGGCAGCTTCCAGCTCACCACCAACGTCGTGACGGGGAGCTTCTGATGAGCATCCTGAAGAAGGCCACGGCTTTCGCCCTCGGGGCGGCGCTCGCCCTGCCCGTCGCCGTCGCCACGGCGGCACCGTCGTCGGCGGCGTCGCCGTCGTACGCGAAGCTGCGCATCAGCGCCTCCACCGCGTACCCCGGCTACTACTACGTCTCGTCCTACGGATATGTCGCCGGCGCGCCCGCCTACTCGACCATCAAGATGCGGCTCAAGGGCGACGACGCGGCGTTCGACGACGACCTGCGCTACGAGGTCAGCGGCTACGCGTGCAACGGCAACTTCTCCCTCAACGCGCTCGTCCCCCGTGACGTGCTCGACGAGGACTGGGAGGGCTGCGACGAGGTCTACGCGACGGTGACGTCGTCGACCGGGTGGAAGACCAACACCGCCAACGTCAACATGTGCTTCTGACGCCGGGCGGCCTTTGAGAGGACGTTATGCCGGGCCGGGCGCCGCGCTGGGAGAGCGGCGGCCGGCTCGGCGTACGTGCTCGTCCGGGGGAGCAGCCTCAGAGCGCGGCCACCACGTAGCTCGCGTTCGCGCCGTAGCGACGGACGGCGCTCTCGTCCCGCGTGACCCGGACGACCTGGCCGGTCGAGCGCTCGGAGACGACGAACATGGCGGCCTCCTGCGAGGTCTCGGATCGGGCGTCCTGCGTGCGACCAGCCTGTCGCGCTGCTGTGCGGGTGTCTGTCCGCTCGCTGACGTCCGGTCCGTTCCCCGCACGACACGACCGGCGGCGGCTGGGCATTGCGCCGCGCACCGGGGAGTGGCAACGTACGAGCGTTGGTCCTGCGCGACAACCTCCTCGTTGTACGGAAGGATCCCTGTGCCTGCTCTCGTGGCGATCGCGACGCGCAAAGGCCTCTGGCTGGCCTCGGACACCGGGTCGGGCTGGGAGCTGTCCGACCGGCTGCTGGGGATGAACGCGGTCTACTCCGTGGCCATCGACACCCGGGGCGCGGTCCCGCGGCTGCTGGCCGGCGTGGACAGCGAGCACTGGGGGCCGTCCGTCATGACCTCCGACGACCTCGGACGCACCTGGCAGGAGCCCGAGGACGCCCCGGTCCGCTTCCCCGAGCGGACCGGCACCTCGCTCACGCGGGTCTGGCAGCTGCAGCCGGCGCCCGCGTCGCAGCCCGACGTGGTCTGGGCCGGAACGCAGCCGTCGGCGCTGTTCCGGTCCGAGGACGGAGGGCGCTCGTTCTCGTTCGTCGACGGCCTGTGGGACCACCCGCACCGGCCGGAGTGGGGGGAGGGGTACGGCGGGCAGGCCGTGCACACGATCCTCCCGCACCCGGTGGAGCCGGACCGGGTGCTCGTCGCCATGTCCACCGGAGGCGTCTACCGCAGCGCCGACCGCGGGAAGAGCTGGACCGCCGCCAACCGCGGCATCTCCGCCGCCTTCCTGCCAGAGCCCGAACCCGAGTTCGGGCAATGCGTGCACAAGGTCGCGTTCAGCCCCGGCCGGCCCGAGCAGCTGTTTGCCCAGAACCACGGTGGTGTCTTCCGCAGCGACGACGAGGGCACGACCTGGGCGCCGATCGACGACGGCCTGCCCGCGAGCTTCGGGTTCCCGGTCGTCGCGCACCCGCACCGGCCGGGCACCGCGTACGTGTTCCCGCTCGTCGCGGACATGGACCGCAGGCCGGCAGACGGCAGATGCCGGGTGTTCCGCACCGACGACGCGGGGGCCACCTGGCGGTCGACCAGTGCCGGGCTGCCGGACGAGCCGCATTTCGGGGGCGTCGTCCTGCGCGACGCCATGTCCACCGACGGCGGCGTGCCGGCGGGCGTCTATTTCGGGAACCGCAACGGCGAGGTCTACGCCAGCAGGGACGAGGGCGAGAGCTGGTCCGTGGTCGCCCGTCACCTGCCGGACGTCCTCTGCGTCCGGGCCGCGGTCCTCGCCTGAGCGGCGGGTGCGCGTGGACGTCACGGTCCGGCTCCCCGCCGCACTGCGCGAGCTCGCGGACGGCCGCCCGGCGGTGATCCTCCCGGTGCACGACGGGGACAGCACCCGCGCGCTGCTCCGCGAGCTGGCGGTGCGCCACCCGCTGCTGCACCGACGGCTCTGCGACGACCGCGGGGAGCTGCGCCGCTACGTCAACGTCTATGTGGGCGAGGAGGACGTACGCCTCTGCGGGCTGGACGCCCCGCTCCCCGCCGGGGCCCAGCTGCTCGTCATCCCGTCGGTCGCCGGCGGCTGAAGCAGGCTTCGCCGAAGTCAGGCGCGCCTGTTGTAGCGCCGCATCGTCAACGTCCCGAAGACGGCGACGAGCACCGCGGACTCGACGAGCACGAGCAGGATGTCGCCCATGTCGCCGTTGCCCTCCATGAGGCCGCGGATCGCGGTCACCAGGTGCGCCACCGGGTTGACGTCGACGACCGCCTGCAGCCACCCCGGCATCGTCTCCGGGTCGACGTAGATGTTGCTCGCGAAGGTCAGCGGGAAGAGCGCCATCATGCTGGTGTTCATCACCGAGTTCGGGGTTCGCAGCACGAGCCCTAGCAGGGTCCACAGCCAGCCCAGGCTGAACGAGAACACCAGCAGCAGCGCCACGCCCGCGAGCACGCCGAGCACCCCGCCGTCCGGTCGGAAGCCGAGGGCCAGTCCGAGCAGGATGACGATCGCGGAGGCGATGGTGAACCGGACCACGTCGCCGAGCAGCGCCCCGACCAGGGCCGAGGGCCGCCAGATGGGCAGCGACTTGATGCGGTCGAAGACGCCCTTGGTGATGTCGGTGTTGAGCGCGACGCCGGTGTACATCGTGATCATCACGACGGTCTGCACGAGGATGCCCGGCAGGAAGAACTGGACGTAGCGGTCCACCGACCCGGCGAGCGCGCCGCCGAACAGGTAGGTGAACATCAGCGTCATCAGGACCGGGAACGCCGTCACGTCGAACAGCTGCTCCGGCACGTGCTTGATCCGCAGCATCGCCCGCCAGCCGAATGTCGCGGAGACCGAGAGCGGCCCGGGGCGGGGCGGGCGGGCGCCGGCGAGCAGCACGGACTGCAGTGCCTCGCCGGAGATCTGCTCCAGCGGCTGGCGCGGCGAGGGGGCCTGCTGGCGGGCATCGGTCGCGGTCACCGGGAGCTCTCCTGGAGGTCGGCGGGCTCGGCGTCGTCGGAGGATGTGGCGGCGTGGCCGGTCAGGGCGAGGAACACCTCGTCAAGGCTCGGCTGGCCGAGGGAGAACTGTGCGAGCCCGATGCCGGCCCGGTCGAGCTCGGTGAGCGCGCGGGCCACCGGCCCGGGGTCGTCGACGGTCGCGGTCAGCGCCGCGGGGTCGGCCTCGTCGCGTACGGGGACGGCGAGCACGCGCTCGAGCAGGCCCCGGGCCGCCGGCCGCTGCTCCGGGCGTTGCACGCGGACGAGGAGAGCGCCCGACCCAACGGAGGCCTTGAGCTCGCCCGGCGTGCCCTCGGCGATGACCCGGCCGTTGTCGATGACGGAGATCTGCTCCGCGAGCTGGTCGGCCTCGTCGAGGTACTGCGTCGTGAGCAGGACGGTCGTCCCGCCCGCCACCAGTGCACGGACGATGTCCCATACCTGATTTCGACTGCGTGGGTCCAACCCGGTCGTCGGCTCGTCCAGGAAGATGAGCTCAGGTGTGACGACGATGCTGGCCGCGATGTCGATGCGGCGCCGCATGCCGCCGGAGTACTTCTTCACCTGGCGGGTGGCGGCGTCGGTCAGGCCGAACGCCGCGAGGAGCTCCTCGGCGCGGTTGCGCGCCGCCGGGCGCGAGTAGCCGAGTAGCCGCGAGAGCAGGACGAGGTTCTCGATCCCCGTGAGGTCCTCGTCCAGGGAGGCGAACTGCCCCGTGAGGCTGATCCGGCTGCGGACCTCGTCGGCCTCGCGGACCACGTCGTGGCCGAACACCTGCGCGCTGCCCGCGTCCGGGCGCAGCAGGGTCGCGAGCATCCTGATCGTGGTGGTCTTCCCGGCGCCGTTGGGGCCGAGGAACCCGTGGATGCGCCCGCGGCGCACCTGCAGGTCCACGCCGTCCACCGCGCGGGTCGCTCCGAAGGTCTTCGCCAGGCCGATGGTCTCGATGGCCAGCTCCGTCATCGCGTCCCCTTCGCACGGGTGCTGCTGCTCCCGGCAGGCTAGCCGGTGCTAGTCCTACGGAACAACCAAATACTTGCGGCGCAGGAGTTTGGTTGCTCGAGGCAGCGGCGTCGTGGGCGGGCGGGTGGTCGGGTGCGGTCGCCCGGAGAAATGCTGCTCTGCAGGCGTTTCCTCGTGGTGCCCTGGGGTGGCGGTGCGGGTCGGCGGTGTTGCTACGGTCGTTCGGTGGTGGGGAGCGCGGTCGTCAGGGGTGGTGCTGCGAGCCGATGGGCCCTCCTCGCCGGTGCCGTGCTCAGTGAAGTGACCGGCTCGCTGTCCCTGAAGGCCGCGCTGGACTCCCCGGGCTGGTACGCCCTGGTGGCCGTGGGGTATCTCGCCTCGTTCGTCTTCCTGTCCGCGGTGCTGCGCGCCGGCATGGCCCTCGGGGTCGCGTACGGCATCTGGGGCGCCACCGGCGTCGCGCTCACCGCCGCCTTTGGCGCGGTCCTGTTCGACGAGCCGCTCACCGCCACGATGACGGCCGGGATCGCGCTCATCATCGGCGGGGTGCTGCTCGTGGAGCTCGGGGCCCGCCCGGCGCCGGAGCCCGAGGGCCGCGCCTGATGGCGTACGCCTTCCTCGCGCTCGCCATCCTCTCCGAGGTCGCGGGCACGGTGTCGCTGCGGATGGCGACCCGCGGCTCCGGCTCGTGGTACGCCGCCGTCGCCGTCGGATATGCGGTGGCCTTCGTGATGCTGGCCCTCGCGCTCGACCGCGGCATGGGGATCGGGGTCGCCTACGGCATCTGGTCCGCCAGCGGGGTCGCACTGACGGCTCTGCTCGGGCGCGTCCTCTTTGCGGAGGCGGTCTCCCGGACGATGGCGTGCGGGATCGTGCTCATCATCGCCGGGGTCCTGCTCGTCGAGCTCGGTCGGCCGCACTAGCGCCGGCGCTGTCCGGCCTCTCCGGTCCGGCGCTGTGCTCGGTCCCTGGTTCCCTGCTCCCTGGCCTGCCCGTCGGCTCTCTGTCCTGCCTGCTGGCTTTCTGTCCCGCCTGCTGGCTCTTGGCCGTCCGGCTCTCGCGTCCCCTCGCGTCCGCTCGTCCCGGCGGTGCGCGGGGTCGCCCGAGCCGCGGACGCGGTGTCGCTCGAACGGGCGGCGGGCCTGCCGTTGCGGGCTGTCGGGGCTAGGGGCTAGCCTTGCCGGTGTTCGAACAGACGTTCGAATGATCGGCTCGCCGGCACGGGACCTCGACCCCCCGTGCCGGTGAGGCGGCAGCGGACGGCCAGGGCGTGGGGAAGCGACCTGGCCGTCCGAGGCCGCCGTGCCGGTCTGCGCGTGCCGCTTCCCCCGGCACTCGCTCGCCTCGGCGTGCGCAGTGAAGGAGGAGACCGATGAGACGGTACGACGACCCCGTGGACGTCCGTCGCCGCGATGACGCCCCTGAGCAGTTCCTCTGGCGCGGCAAGCTCTACGTCGTCCGCGACGTCCTCGCCCACTGGGTGGAGACCGGGGCGTGGTGGAGGGCTCCCGCGGCCCAGCTCGTCTACGGCACCGACGAGGCGCCCGGCTCCGGCGTGCCCGCGACCCCGTCCATGCCACGCCCGGCGTCGGCTTCCGACCGGGGGCCCGCTCCTGTCGGCGTCGGGGCTTCCGGTGCCCCCGACCCCTCGAGCGCCTCGAGCGCCTCGACCGTTCGGGGCTCGGCGCTGCCGCCGGCCTCGTCCGGGCTGGCCCTCGAGGAGGCAGGCGAGCGAGAGATGTGGCGGGTCGAGGCCAGCGCAGGCCGGGCCGCAGGCAGCGGAGTCTTCGACCTGGCCTTCGACTGGGCTGTCGGAGGCTGGCGCCTCACCACGGCCCTGGACTGACCGGGGCCGACCCGGAGCGACGCGGACCGACCCCGGGACGACCCGGCCGACGCGGCCGACGCGGCCGACGCGGCCGACGCGGCCGACGCGGACCGCCTAGGACCGACCCGGACCGCCTCGGACTGCGTGTGCACCCGGCGGCCCCGGCGAGGGACGCAGCGGAGCGAGGGGCAGTGGACAGAGGTAGGGAGCGAGTGGTGGCAGCGGAGCGAGTGGTGGCAGCGGAGCGAGTGGCCGAGCTGGCGGCGACGACCGGCCGGCCGGCGGTCCAGCAACGGGACGACCAACAGCCGGACCAGGAGGAGGAGACATGACGACGGGGACGTTGGCTCGCGCGCGCGGGGCTTCCGACGGCGCGTCCGGGACGGCTGCCGGCCGGGCTTCCGGGACGGCCACCGGCCGTGCTTCTGGTCCGGCTCCCTACCGGGCGCCGCTGCCGGGTGCAGCGCTCGACCTGCTCGACGCCGCGCGCCGCGACCTCGCGCGCTCTGCGGCGAGCACGGTGCCGGCCGACCGCTACGCGGCCGCGCACCGGGCGGCGCTCCACGCAGCAGCGGCGATCCTGGCGGTCCGTGCCCGACCGGACGGTCGTCGGCGCGTCCGCACGGCGTGGGACCTGCTGACCCGGGTGGCCCCGGAGATGCAGGAGTGGGCGACGTTCTTCGCGGCGGGAGCGTCCAAACGGGCCGCGGCCGAGGCGGGGCTGCGCCGCGCCGTGTCAGAGCGCGACGCGGACGACCTGCTGCGCGACGCCGAGGCATTCCTAGGCGTCGTCGAGTCCGCTCTCGGTATCCCAGCCTGACCAGTGGCGCCCCGGACCGGAGTCGCTAGGCCCGGTGCTGGCTCCCGTGCTGTTCGGATGCTCGTTCCCGTGCCGTGTCCTGTGCTGGTTCCGGTGGTGGTTCCTGTGCTGGTCGCTGTGCTGTCCCGTGCCGCGTCCGGTGCGGGAGCGCCACTCCCACGGACACCGCACCGCAGCGCGATCTCGGGCCTGCTTCTGCGCCGCGGTCGACTGCTCGCCCGCCACGTCGTCCTGCACCGTCCCAAGACCCTGCTCCAACCTCTGCTCTGGCAAGGCTCCTCCATGGCTCTCCTGCGCGATACGGCTCTCCTCGGCGTGCCGGGTCTCGGCGTGCCGGCTCCGGCCCCGCCGGGCTCGTCCCGCTCGGCACGGGCCTGCGCGCGCTCTACGGTGCGCGCCGGTTCTGCGGCACGTGCGGGTTCTGCGGTGCGCGTTTGCTCTGCGGCACGCCTCGGCGCTGCGTCGCGGCGTGGCTCTGGCCCTCGCACCGTCCTGACGGCCTGGCACCCGCGACGTCTCCGATGACCGGCGACCCGTTCGTCCACCTCCACGTCGCCTCCGGCTACTCGCTGCGACATGGCGCATCGCACCCGCACGTCCTCGTCGAGCGCGCGGCCGACCACGGGATGGAGGCGCTCGCCCTGACCGACCGGGACGGCACCTACGGCGCGGTGCGGTTCGTGAAGGCGTGCATGCGCGCCGGGCTCCGCCCCGTCCTCGGCGTCGACCTCGCGGTGGACCCGGCCGTCGAGCCGGCCGGCGGCACCGGGGCAGCCGCAGCCGCCGGTCCGGTGGCCGGTCCGGTGGCCGGTCCGGTCGGCGCCCCGTCACGACGTACTCCCGCGCGCGGTGGCGCCGAGGTGGACCCGCGCCACCCGCGCATCGTGCTGCTCGCGGAGAGCCGCCGCGGATGGGCGTCCCTGTGCCGGCTGGTGTCCGCGACCCATCTGCGGGGCGAGCGCGGCCGTCCGGTGACGACGATGGACCTGATCGCCGAGCACGCCGCCGACGGCGGGCTGCTCGTGCTGGTCGGGCCGGGCTCGGACGTCGGGCGTGCGCTGGCCGCGCGGCGCCCGGACCGCGCTCGTGCGCTGCTGCACCGGTGGCGTGCGCTGCTGCCCGCCGGCAGCCTCTACGTCGAGGTCGTCTCCCACCGCGGCCGGGGCGACAGCGCGGCCGCTGCGCGGATGCTGCGCCTCGCCACGGACGAGGGCGTGGGGGCCGTGCTGGCGAACGCCGTCCGCTACGCCGACCGGGCCGACGCGCCGGTCGCGGACGTGCTGGACTCCGCGCGCCGGCTCGTGCCGCTCAGCGAGCGTGCGGTCGACCGCACCAACGCGGAGGGCTGCCTCAAGAGCGGCAAGGAGATGGCCCTCGTCGCCGAGGAGGTCGCGCGGCTGGCCGGGCTCGGCGAGCAGGCCGCCTCTCGGCTGCTCGCGACGACGCGCGGCGTCGCCGACCGGTGCGCCCTCGACCCGGTCGAGGACCTCGGCCTCGGCAAGGCGCACCTGCCCGAGCTCGACGTCCTCGACCCGCGTGCCGTGAGCGAAGGGCAGTCGGCCGACGCCGTCCTGCGCGCCCGGTGCGAGGCGGGGCTCGGGCGGCGGGCGATGGCCCCGACGAAGGAGGTGCTGGACCGGCTCACCGACGAGCTCGGGGTCATCGCCGGGCTCGGGTTCGCGCCGTACTTCCTCACGGTCGCGGACGTCGTGGACCTCATCCGGGGCATGGACGTCCGGTGCGCCGCGCGCGGCTCCGGGGCCGGCAGCCTGGTCAACTACCTGCTCGGCGTCTCGGGCGTCGACCCGATGCGCCACGGGCTGCTGATGGAGCGCTTCCTCTCCCCGCTGCGGGCCCAGCTGCCCGACATCGACGTCGACGTCGAGTCCGCGCGCCGTACCGAGGTCTACGAGCGCGTCCTCGAACGGTTCGGCGGCGAGCGGGTGGCGTGCGTGTCGATGATGGACACCTACCGCGTGCGCCACGCGATCCGCGACGTCGGCGCCGCGCTCGGGCTGCCCCCCGGCGAGGTCGACTCGCTGGCCAAGGCGTTCCCGCACATCCGCGCACGCGACGCGCGGGTCGCGCTGCGCGAGCTGCCCGAGCTGCGCGCCAGCGGCATCGACGCCTCCCGGCTGGACCTGATGCTCGGCCTCGTTGAGCGCCTCGACGGCCTGCCCCGGCACGTCGCGCTCCACCCGTGCGGGGTGCTGCTGTCGGACGCGACACTGCTCGACCGCACCCCCGTCGAGGCGAGCTGGCTGGGCTTCCCGATGAGCCAGTTCGACAAGGACGACGTCGAGGACCTCGGCCTGCTCAAGCTCGACGTTCTCGGCGTGCGCATGCAGTCCGCGATGGCGCACGCGATGAGCGAGATCGCGCGGGTCGACGACGTCCGGGTGGACGTCGACGACCAGCGGCAGGTGCCGCTCGACGACCCCGCGACCTACCGCCTCATCCAGTCCTCGCGCACCCTGGGCTGCTTCCAGATCGAGTCCCCGGGCCAGCGCGAGCTGGTCGGCAAGTTCTCCCCGGAGACCTTCGCCGACCTCATCATCGACATCTCGCTGTTCCGGCCCGGCCCGGTCAAGAGCGACATGGTCACGCCGTTCCTCGAGGCCCGGCAGGGGTGGAGCGCGGCGCACTACCTGCACGACGACCTGCGCCCGGTGCTCGAGGGGACGAGCGGGGTCGTCGTCTTCCACGAGCAGGTCCTCGAGATCGTCGCGACCTTCACGGGATGCACCCTCGCGGAGGCCGACGAAGCCCGTCGCGCGCTCGGTGACGCCGTCGGCAAGACGGAGTTCAAGGAGCTCTTCTTCCCCCGTGCGCTCGCCCGCGGATACGAGCCCGACCTGGTGCAGCGGGTGTGGGAGGTGCTCGAGGCGTTCGCCTCGTTCGGGTTCTGCAAGGCCCACGCCGCGGCGTTCGCCCTGCCCACCTACCAGTCGGCGTGGCTCAAGGCGCACCATCCGGCGGCGTTCCTGGCCGGCGTGCTCACACACGACCCGGGGATGTACCCCAAGCGGCTGATCCTCGACGACGCGCGCCAGTTCGGCATCGCCGTCCTCCCGCTCGACGTCAACCTCTCCGACGCCGAATACCGCGTCGAGCGCGTCGGCGTCCTCGACGAGCCGCCTCCGTGGATCCTGGACGCCCCGCCGCGGCGCGAGCCGGAGGAGGGGCTGCCCGACGGACGGGCCTACGGCATCCGGCTCGGGCTGGCCGACGTGAAGGGGATCTCCGACGCCGAGACCGCGCGCATCGTCGGGGGCCGTCCCTACGGCTCGCTCGCGGACTTCTGGCACCGGGCACGCGTCTCCCGGCCGATCGTGGAGCGGCTCGTCGTCGCCGGCGCCTTCGACTCGATCTACGGCATCGGCTCCCCGGTGCCGGTCCGGCGCCGGGGAGCGGTCACCCGCCGCGACCTGCTGCTGCAGGTCCTCGAGCTCGACCGGTGGTCGCGCGCCACGACGCGCGGGGCTGGTGCCCGCGGGCGTGCCCGCACCAAGGCCGTCCGGCCGACTGGCGAAGCTCGGGACATGAATCCGACTGCAGGCCTCGAGGCCGGTGCCGGTGCTGGAGGTGCTGGGAGCGCTGGCGTTGGTGATGGCGGCACCGGTGGACGTGCCCAGGGCGGCACGTTCGACGTGCGCGAGCGTGCGGCGCGCCAGTCGCAGGCGGCCGCGCCCGTGGCCGAGCAGCCGATGCAGCTCGCCCTCGACCTGGGCGACGCACCCGACGCGGTACGGGGGAGCGGGCTCCCGGAGATGACCAGCGCGGAGCGCGTACGCGCCGAGCTCGAGGTCCTCGGCCTCGACGTGAGCCGGCACGTCGTCGACTTCTACACCCCGCTGCTGGACGCGCTCGGGGTCACCCGGTCCACGGGGCTGCTCTCCCGCCGCTCCGCGTCCGAGGTGCTCGTCGCCGGGGTGAAGGTCGCCACCCAGACCCCGCCGATCCGCTCCGGCCGACGGGTCGTCTTCGTCACCCTCGACGACGCGACCGGCCCGGTGGACGCCACGTTCTTCGAGGACGCGCAGATCGGCTACGCGTCGACGCTGTTCCACTCGTGGCTGCTCGTCATCCGCGGGGTCACCCGGCGCACCGGGCCGCGCGGCATCTCGCTGCGCGCGACCGGATGCTGGGAGCTGCCTCGGCTCTACGCGGCCTGGGAGGCCGAGGGAATGCCCGCGGTGGAGGAGCTGATGAGCGCGGACCCGGCAGCGGTGGGGCAGGCGGCGCTCGAGCAGGCCGTCGCCGGCGCTGCCGCAAGCAGGTCGAGCCGCCCGGTCCTCGTCCGGCCTCCCGTCGGCTCCAGCGTCGGGACCTACGAGCCCCGCGAGAGCGACGCCGGGTCCGGTGCGGGCGGGATGCGGGGACGGAGCCCGTTCCCGGCCGGCGGCGTACCGCTGCCCGATGCTCCGGCGGCTGTGGCTGGAGTGGAGGGCGCTGCGGCTGCGGCTGCGGCTGGAGCGGGGGCTGCTGCGGCTGCGCCGGACCGCCTGACGCACCGGGTCCTGGTCCACCCCAGCGGGTTCCGGCAGTCCCCCTACGCGGACATCGCACCCGCCGGCGGTGACGCCAAGTCAGCGCCGCGCAAGCTGTGGCACTCCAGCCCGGGGAGCTCGGGCCGATGACGCGGCACCCGCGTCAGAGCAGGCGGTTAGGGTCCCTGCTGTGGCCGACTTCCCGACACGCGTCCGTGCCGATCGCAGCCGTGTCCGCACCGGTGTGGTGTGGGACGTCCTGCGCTCGGTGCTCGAGCGCACGGGGGGGCCCGGGGACGCTGGCGACCGTCCGCTCGACGTGCTCGACGCCGGCGGGGGCACAGGCGGGTTCGCCGTGCCGCTGGCCGAGCGCGGGCACAACGTCACCGTCGTCGACCCCAGCCCCGACGCACTCGCCGCGCTCGAGCGCCGGGTCGCCGAGGCCGGCGTGGCCGACCGCGTGTCCGCAGTCCAAGGCGACGCCGCCGGCCTGCTCGAGGTCGTCTCGCCCGGGAGCGTCGACCTCGTGCTCTGCCACGGCGTGCTCGAGCACGTCGATGACGCGGCGTCCGCGGTGGCGGCCGTCGCCGGGTGCCTGCGCCCTGGCGGCACGCTCAGCCTGCTCGTCGCCAACCGCAACGCCGCGGTGCTCTCCCGCGCCATCGCGGGGCACTTCACCGAAGCCCGGCAGGCCTTGTCGGACCCGGCTGGCCGGTGGGGCGACCGCGACCCGATGCCGCGGCGGTTCAGCGACGCCGAGCTCGAGCAGCTGCTCACCGAGGCCGGGCTCGTCGTGGGCTCCGTCCACGGCGTCCGCGTCTTCGCCGACCTCGTGCCCGGCGCGCTCATCGACGGCGAGCCCGGAGCCGTCGACGCTCTGCTGGCCCTGGAGTCCGCCGCGGCCGAGCACCCGGCGTTCCGAGCCGTCGCCACCCAGATCCACGTGCTGGCGACCCGCGGCTGACGGCTCGCCCCGCGGCCTCTCCACGGGCAGCGGCCCCGGAGGCGCCCGGTGAGCCGGGGGCCGCGCGGTGAGCGGATCACCAGCGTCGGCACCGGGCCGGACGCCGGCTGCACGGTCCTGCACGTCGACATGGACGCGTTCTACGCGTCGGTCGCCCTGCTCGACCGGCCCGACCTGCGCGGCACGCCGGTCGTGGTGGGCGGCAACGGCACGCGCGGCGTCGTGCTGTCGGCGACCTACGAGGCGCGCGCCTACGGCGTCAGGTCCGCGATGCCCACCTCACGGGCGCGCCGGCTGTGCCCGCAGGCGACCTTCCTGCCACCGCGGTTCGACGACTACGCCCGGGTGTCGGCCGGGGTCATGGAGCTCTTCCGGTCGATCACGCCCGTGGTCGAGCCGCTGTCGCTCGACGAGGCCTTCCTCGACGTCTCCGGTGCCGTCCGCCGCCTCGGCTCGCCGGCCACGATCGCTCAGCTGCTGCGCGACCGCGTCGCCGACGAGCAAGGCATCACCTGCTCGGTCGGTGTGGCCCCGACCAAGTTCGTCGCCAAGCTCGCCTCGACCGCCTGCAAGCCCGACGGGATGCTCGTCGTCCCGCGCGACCAGGTCATCGCCTTCCTGCACCCGCTGCCCGTCGGCGCGCTGTGGGGAGTGGGGGAGAAGACCGAGGAGGCGCTGACCCGGCTGGGGATGCGGACCGTCGGCGACCTCGCGGCCGTCCCGGTCGACACCCTGCGTCGCGCGCTCGGGCCGACGAGCGGGCCGCACCTGCACGCGCTCGCCTGGGGGCACGACGACCGGCCCGTCGTCGCCAGCGAGCCCGAGCGGAGCACGGGGGCCGAGGAGACGTTCGCCCGGGACGTCGACGACCCCGCGGTGATCCACCGCGAGCTGTTGCGGCTCTCGACCCGCACCGCGTCCCGGCTGCGGGCGGCCGGCCACGCCGGGCGCACCGTCGTGCTCAAGGTGAGGTTCGCCGACTTCACCACCATCACGCGGTCGAAGACCCTGCGTGAGACCACCGACGTCGCGCAGGTCGTCTACACCACCGCGCGCGGCCTCTACGACGCGCTCGGACTGCAGCGCGCCCGCATCCGGCTCGTCGGGGTCCGGGTCGAAGGCCTCGTCGACGCCGACACCGCTCCCCAGCAGCTCCTGCTCGACGAGCGGCCGGCCGGCTGGCGCGACGCCGAGCGCGCCGCGGACCGGGCGGCCCTGCGCTTCGGGGCGGACGCCGTACGCCCCGCCTCACTGGTCGGGGAGGCGAGCTCGACCCGCCAGCCGGGGCCGCACGGCCCGTCGACGCGCACTCCGTCGAACGCTCCGTCGCGCACCCCATCGAACGCTGCATCACCTGCCGAGCCAGCGGCTCGGCCGCCCGCCGCGCCGCCCGGCCACGCGGCGCTGGACGCGGCCCGCGGCCCGCGTACGAACGGCCGCGGCTCCTCCCGAACGGGCGCGGACCCGCGCGCGCAGCGGATGCAGATCCGCGGAGCCGGCGACTCCTGACCGTCTCGACTCGATAACGGCCGGGACCATCGGCTCAGGCGCAATGCTGGCCGGGCGATCTAGAAGGTACTCCTCCGTGCAGGAGGAGGTCACTTCCGATCGGGAGCAGAGCGTGAAGCGTCCTACGGCCTCCATCTCCGCGAAGCTCGGCGCCATCGCAGGCGTCGGCGTCCTGTCCACCCTCACCGTCGGCGCGGTCGCCGTGCTCGGTGCCGAGCGCATCGACGACGAACAGGCCCTGCTGGGCAAGATCCGTGACGCGCGGGCCAATGTCCTGCGCCTGGACACCCGGGCGAGCGAGCTCAAGGTCGACGCCTACAAGGCGATGGTCCGCAAGGACCCCGAGGCGCAGAAGGCCGAGCTCGCCGACGACGTCGCGACCGCGGAGGAGCTCCTGGCCAAGCTTCCGCCCGCCGCGCAGCTGCCGGCTGGCACGGCGAAGCCCGTCACCGAGCTGCAGCAGGCCTTCGATGACTACTTCGGGCAGATCGAGGAGGTCATCGACGGAGCAGTGGCCGACCAGGCCCAGGCTCGCGCCGCCTACGACGACGTCCAGCAGGCCAACGACGCCACCGACGCGGCAGTCTCCTCCACCCTCGACGCGATGGACGGCGACGTGGCCCGGGCCGAGGCTGCGGTCGACTCGGCCGTGAGCGCGGTCCGGCGCACCACGGTGGTCAGCATCTTGGTCGCGCTCGTGCTCCTCGTCGGCATCTCCTGGCGCGTCGCCCGCGGGATCGTCCGCCCCTTGCGGGAGACCGTCCTGGCCCTCGACGCGCTCGCCGAGGGGGACGTCACCCGGGCCGTCCACACCCGTGCCAACGACGAGATCGGTCGTATGGCGGCCGCGCTGAGCCACGCGCAGGAGGGCGTCCGAGGCCTCGTCGGCGCCGTCTCGCACTCCGCGGACGGGCTCGCCGCCGCGGCCCAGCAGCTCTCGGGCGCGGCCGGGCAGATCTCGGCCGCCGCAGCCGACTCCTCGCGGCAGGCGCAGTCGGTGGCCACGACCGTCGAGCAGGTCTCGCGCGGCGTCGGCACCGTCGCCGCCGGCTCGGAGGAGATGGGCGCGTCCATCCGCGAGATCGCCCACAGCACG
>NZ_JAANNP010000001.1:92747-172934 GCF_011250635.1 Motilibacter deserti | reverse complement strand
GCGACCACCTCCGAGATGGCCCGCAACGTCTCCGAGGCGGCGAGCGGTACGGACGAGATCGCCGCGAGCGTAGGCGCGGTCTCGGCCAGCGCGCGCGACACCGCCGAAGGCGTCGCCCAGGCCCAGCGGGCTGCGGACGACCTCACGCGGATGTCCGCCGAGCTGCAGAGCCGGGTGGCGCGGTTCACCGTCTGACGCGCGCGGTGGCGCTACGTCGGTGCTGTCACGTCCGGGGCGCGGGCGTACCGGCCGGGCGTGATCGAGGGTCCGCCCGGCCTCCCTTCGCAGTTCCATCCGAAGAGGCCAGCCGCGGGTTCTCTACCGGCCGTCGAGCCGTCGCCGCTGCTGAAACCTGCGCACCGGGTGACCCAGCCGACCCTGGCGTCGAGGAACGAACGGGCCCTCGCCGCTCGTCTTCCTTGGTACATCGCCCCGTCCGGGTGTGATGTCCGGATAGGATGATGTGCCAGTCACGTTCGGTGATCTGCCAGTGCGGGTAGCCCGGGAACGGGTTGATGTGGGAGATGCGGTTTCCCAAGGCCGTTAGCCCACCTATCCTTGGTACTCACCGCCTCTGGCGGAGGAACGTCCGTGGAGGAGGACACCGTGCCGCTCTCCGAGCACGAGCAGAGGCTGCTCGAGCAGATGGAGCGGGCGCTCTACGCCGAGGATCCGAAGTTCGCTTCTTCCCTGCGTGGCAGTGACCTGCGAGTGCTGCACCGTCGCCGGGTGGTGAAGGCCGCGGCGGGCTTCCTCGTGGGTATCGGGCTCCTGCTCGCGGGCGTCATCACCCCGCTGATCCCGCTCGGCGTCTTCGGCGCCGTGGTCATGATCGCTTCGGCACTGTTCGCCGTGCACAGCTGGCGACAGATCCCGTCGCCCGGCGCTGTGCCCGCCGCCGGCTCCGGCCCTCGGCCTACGCGCCGGCAACAGGGCAGCCGCCGCTTCATGGACCGCGTCGAGGAGCGGTGGAACCGGCGCCGCGAGGACGGGCGCTGACCGCGGGTCCGCCCGTGCCTTGTTCAGGTCCCTAGGGGCCAGCCCGCTGCACTGCTGCGGGCTGGCTCTTCGCTCGCTCGGGCGTCTGCACGCTCTCCTCGACGGCTGTCCGCTCGTGGGCTGCTGAGCAGCCTGGGCTGCTGAGCAGCCTCGGCTGCTGAGAACGCCTGCCCAGCGGACCCCTGGCGCCCGGTCGCTGCGGATTCCGCTTTCCCGCACAGTCGGGCAGGGCACAGGCCCATGAGTTAGACGAGGGACCACTGGAACGATCCCGTCGACGGTCCAGGTCCAGCTCTCGAGTAGCTCTCCGCCGGTGGTGGTTCGTCGCAGTACGTCTGCCGCAGCACGACTCGCGCCGCATCACCCCGCCGCAAGGACCGGCCGCGCCGACCGCATCGACTGCGCCCGCGACGACCGCATCGACCGAGCCGAGCCGCGCCGACCGAGCCGCACCGCCCGGGCCACGGCGACGGTGCCGCGCAATGCGCGGTGGCTCGCCCCGCCGCGCAAAACGCCTCAGCGACCACCCGCACGGCGACAGGCCGCGCCGTGGCAGGGCGTCTCCCGTCCGCTGCCGACGCCGCCGGCTCGCGCGCGCCGAGGAGCGCGCCGCCTCACCCGCGGCGCGGCGTGAGGCGTACGCGGATCCCCTGGACCCCCGCGTCGACCCGTCGGGCGGCCGCCGCCCGCCGGGTGCGGCTCCCGTCGAGCAAGCTCAGGGTCGTCGACCGGGGGAGCAGCAGCGCACGCAGCCGCGCGCTGCGGGAGGAGGCTGCCCGCAACTGCGCGCGCACGGTCGCCTCGTCGGCCACCACCCCGCCCTCGGACGGGCCCGCCGCCTCGGAAGCGCCGGTGTCGCGGGCGTAGCGCGCCCGCTCGTACGCCGACGCGATCCGGCCCAGCGCCGCGCCGCCGGCCGCGTCGAGGGAGAAGGTTGCGCCTAGCCGTTCGGCGAACTGCCGCGGCGTCTGCGGCCCGGCGCCGCGCATCCCGAGGTCCAGTGCGGTGTCCCGCAGCTCGTCCCAGGCACCGAGCACCGATGCGCGCGACGGCTGGCCCGGCCGGAGCCGCCGGCGTCGCAGGGACCGCCGCAGCAGGGCGGGCACCGAGACCACCACTACGACGAGGAGCGTCACGGCCACCGCGGTCCAGGGGATGTCCGGGCCGTTGCCTCCGGCGCCGGCGCCGGACTCGTCGGCGTTCGTGTCCGAGTTCTCGTCGCGGCCGCCCGAGCGCTCGGTCGGGCTGGCCGACGGGGCGGCCGACGAGCTCGCCGACGCCGTGGGCGTGGGGGTCGGCTCGCCGCGCAGCGCGTCGATCGAGGCCGCCGAGGCGTAGCTGGGCCGCGAGCTGCCGTCCTGGCTCTCGGGCGTCGGCTCGAAGCGCAGCCAGCCGAAGCCCTGGAAGTAGAGCTCGGGCCAGGCGTGCGCCTGCTCGTTGGTGACGGTGTAGCGGTAGCCGTCGCCGTCCTGCTCGCGCTCCTGGCCGGGCAGGTAGCCGACCGCCAGCCGTGCGGGGATCTCGAGCTGTCGGGCCATGACCACCATGGCGGTCGCGAAGTGGGTGCAGAAGCCGCGCTTGTCCCGCAGGAACTGCGTGATCAGCTCGGTGCCGTTGGGCGGCTGAGGGGCGTCCTCCGCGTAGGTGAACCCGCCACCCTCGCGAAGCCACTGCTGCAGCGCCCACGCCTTCTCGTACGGCGCCGCGCCGCGGCCGATGCCGGCGTCGTCGAGGGCCTCCGTGATCGCCTCGGTGACCCCCTCACCACCCCGCTGCTGGAACAGCCGCCCCCCGGCTTCGCCCATCTGCTCGGGGCTGGGGACGGTGGCGGCCAGCAGCTCGGCGGCGGGGGCGTTCGGCTCGTTCCAGACCACCGAGTAGTCCTGGTCGTCCACCGCGCCGCGCTCCTGCGCCACGACCTCGCGGACCCGGGGGAAGAGCGTCCACTGCCCGTCCAGCCCGCTCACGCGGCCGACCTGGTAGGGGAGCGGGAGATAGCGCGAGTTGAGCCGTTCGACGTCGACGTCGAGCTCGCGCGGGCGGCCGGCGAGCACGGGAGGCACGGACAGGTCCGAGCCCTCGACGACCGGGGTGCCCTCCGCCGTCGGCGCCGGCTCCCACCGGTCCCCGTCGAACTGCTCGTAGACCAGCGTGCGCAGGTAGGGCGCGTTGAGCGGGTCGTCGGCTCCGGTGCCGGGGGTGGGCCGGACCGTGTAGCTGAGCACGTCGAAGGTGGTCCTGCGGTTGAGGTCGTTGCGCAGGCCGAGCAGCGGGTCCCCGCTCCCGTTGCCGCTCCCCGAGCCGTCGCCGGACCCGTCGGCACCCGGACCGTCGCCGAGCAGGCCGAGGTCGAGGCCGGGCACGACCGCGGGGACGAGGACGGCGATCCCGACCGCGCCGGCGCCGACCCGCCGCCCGATCGCCGACAAGGGGCTGGAGTCGACGACCCCGTTGCGGCG
Organism: Motilibacter deserti; assembly: GCF_011250635.1. Taxonomy (GTDB): domain Bacteria; phylum Actinomycetota; class Actinomycetes; order Motilibacterales; family Motilibacteraceae; genus Motilibacter_A; species Motilibacter_A deserti. Next base: position 169,476 of record NZ_JAANNP010000001.1, on the reverse strand, counting down.
GCGGCCGGCGCCGAGCGTGCGCCCCCAGCGGCCGACCCGCTCGCGCGACTCGGCCAGCAGGATGGCGAGGTAGCCGGCGGCCCCGAGCGCGAACGCGAGCCACGGCACGCCCTCCGGCACGATGGCGGCGGGTACGCCGTAGAGCGCGAGCAGCGGCAGCCCGGCGAGGGCCGGCTTGCGCAGCGTCACGACGAGCGTGTCCACGAGCACGGCGAGCAGGCCCAGGCCGCCGGCGGCCAGCAGCACGAGCGGGCCGAGCGTGGGGACGGGGGTCGCGAACGCCTGGACGGCGGTGAACCCCTCGTCGGTCAGGGTGCGCAGCCGGTCCATCGCCGCCGGGCTCGGGACGAGGCCGAAGGGCGCGACCTCGCGCGCCCGGGTGGCGACGAGCAGCAGCAGCAGCGCGGCGACGCCGCCGAGCGGCACGAGCAGGCGCGGCAGCCCGATCCGGCGCAGCAGCTCGCAGGCGGCGATCGGGACGACCACCGCGAGGACGACCGAGGGCAGCCACTGCCGGTCCTCGTAGATCGGCCAGAGCGCGGTGGCCGCCAGCAGGACCGCGAGCGCCTCTGCGATCACCAGCCGGAGCCGGTTCGTCATGCCGTTCCCTTCGATGTCGCAGGCTCGGGTGTCGCAGAGTCCGACGTCCCGGCGGTCGGGACGCCGGTCGAGGGCCTTCGACCGGGCGCGTTGCCGGCGAGGCCGGCCCAGGCGGCGTCGACGGGGTCGCCGGCGCCGAGGACGGCCACCCGCCAGCCGGCCCCGCGCAGCATCGTGGCGGTGGCGCGGGTCCGGGCGGCCTCGGTCTCGCGGGTGCTCGGGTTCGAGGACCACGTCGAGGCGTCGAGCAGCAGGGCGACGGCGGTGCGGCCGGGGCCGGCGTGGCCGGCGAAGGCCTGGGCCTCCTCGGCCTCGAGCGCCCCGAGCACGGCGACGAGCAGGCTGTCGCCGCCCCGTCGCAGCGCGGGCGCGGCTGCCCGAAGCGCGCTGGCGCCCGACGGGCCGACGACGGCCAGGGCGTCGAGCAGGGCCACCCGGGTGTCGGCGGGGTGCCAGGCCTCGCTGCCCGGGCCGGCCGGCATCGTGCCGTCGGCGAGCACCAGCCGGACGAGGTAGCGCCGGTCGGCGAGGTGCGCCCCGATGCTCGCGGCGATCCCGACGGCCTGCTCGAAGGAGGAGGCGGGGCCTTCCCCGCGATGGGCGTTGACCCGCGTGTCGAGCAGCACGGTCGCACGGCTCTGCCACGGCTGCTCCTCGCGGCGGACCATCAGCTCGCCGCGGCGAGCCGTCGACCGCCAGTGGACCCGGTGGAGCGCGTCGCCGTGGCGGTACTCCCGGGTGGAGACGTCGTCCTCGCCGGCGGCGGCGACGGACCGCGCGCGGCTCGTCCCGGTCCCGGCCAGCGCGCCTCCGAGGACACCCCCGGGCAAGGGCGTGATCGCCGGGGTGACCACGAGCGTGTCCGTCGCGGTGAACGAGCGGTGCAGCTCGCACATGCCGAACGGGTCGGTCAGGCGCACTCCGAGCGGCCCCAGGATGAACCGGCCGCGCACGTCGGAGCGGACCGGGTAGCTCACCGCCCGCGAGCCCTGAGGCTCGACGCGGTCCAGGACGAAGCGCGGGCGCGAGCCGAGGACGTACGGCACGCGGTCCTCGGCGAGCAGCAGGCCCGTGGGCAGCCGGGAGACGTTGTCGAGCCGCAGGTGGACGACGGCCTGGTCGCCGGCGCCGACCCGGGGCGGGTCGAGCCGCCGGGTGCAGGCGATGCGGTACTGGCTGCGGGTCACGACGAACGCCGAGACCAGCGGCACGGCGGCGAGCAGCACGCCGACGCGCAGGACGTCGTGCTGGTCGAGCAGGTAGGCCAGCACGCTCGCCGCGATGCCCGCCGCGAGGAAGCTGCGCCCGCGCGTGGTCAGGCCGGACAGGCCGCCCCGCAGCTGGCCGAGGACGCGACGCCCCGGCACCGGCCTACCGCCCCGCCGGCAGCGGCACCCGGGCCACCAGCTCGGCGACGATCCGGTCCGAGCTCCGGCGGGCCATCTGCGCCTCCGCCGTCGGCAGCAGCCGGTGGGCGAGGACCGGGACCGCGAGCGCCTGGATGTCGTCCGGCAGCACGAAGTCGCGGAAGTCGAGCGCGGCCCACGCCCGGGCCATGCGCACGAGCTGGAGCGAGGCGCGCGGAGAGGCCCCGAGCCGCAGCTCGGGAGAGGTGCGGGTGGCCGTGACGAGGTCGACGACGTAGCGCTTGACCTCGGGGGAGACGTGCACGGAGCGGACGGCCTCGGTCAGCGCGGCGACCTCGGAGGCGTCGGCCACGGCGGCGAGGTCGTCCAACGGGGACGCCGCGCTGTGGCTGTCCAGCATCGCCAGCTCGGCCTCGGCCGCCGGGTAGCCCATGGACACCTGGGCCATGAAGCGGTCGCGCTGGGCCTCGGGCAGCGGGTAGGTGCCGTCCATCTCGATCGGGTTCTGCGTCGCGATGACCATGAACGGCGTCTCGAGCTGCCAGCTCCGGCCGTCCACCGTGACCTGCTGCTCCTCCATGCACTCGAGCAGCGCGGACTGGGTCTTCGGGGAGGCCCGGTTGATCTCGTCGCCGACCACGATGTTGGCGAAGATCGCGCCGGGCTTGAACTCGAACTCCCGGCGCTCCTGGTCGTAGACCGAGACCCCGGTGATGTCGCTCGGCAGCAGGTCGGGCGTGAACTGGATGCGCGAGACGCTGCAGTCGAGCGAGCGCGCGAGGGCCTTGGCCAGCATCGTCTTGCCGACTCCGGGGACGTCCTCGATCAGCAGGTGGCCCTGCGCGAGCAGGGTCGCGATCGCGACCTTGACGACGTCGCCCTTGCCCTCGATGACGCCCTGCACGGCGCCCCGGATGCGGCCGACCACCGTCGCCACGTCCGACAGCGTCATCGGGGCGTCGGGGCCGGCGGGCCCGCGGCCCAGCGGAGCAACAGCGGTCACGAACAAGCCCTCCTCGGCTTATGGAGCCTCGTCGCACGGGGAGGGCAGGACCCGCCCACAACTCCCGGAGGACGTCGTCTCCGTCCATCCGGGCGCCACACATCGGCGGGACGTCGGTGCCGTCCCGTACGGCCTCGCCAACGAACGAGAGGCACAGCCTTCTCCCGCCCCCGACGGCAGCGATCCCAGCGTACGTCTGCCCGGGCGCGCAGGGAGTGCTTCCGCACTGCGACCAGCCCTCCCGATGGCCCCCCGGCGGCTTCCGCCGGGGTGCGCGAACCCATGCCATAGCCGGACCCCGGCCCCGCTCCGGCCCCGCGACACGCGTCGGCGAGCGGGAGCGGCGGGGTGGATCTGGGGGAGCCGTGTGGAGTAGGGTGGGGCATCATGGAGGAACAGGGAGCGATGAGGGAGCCTCGGGGGAGCGGAACCCCCGCTCCGGGAGCTCTCCGCGGGGAGGGGGAGGCGTGGAGCCGCTCTTCCTCGGCACGCACACCCCTCGCCTGGACGAGAAGGGCCGGCTCTTCCTCCCGGCCAAGTTCCGCGAGGGCCTCGCGGAGGGCCTCGTGATGACCAAGGGCCAGGAGGGCTGCGTGACGGTCTGGCCGGTCGAGCAGTTCCGCCGGGTGGCCGACGCGATGGCGGCGCGGCCCTTCACCGAGCGCGAGTCCCGCGTCCTGCAGCGGCTCTTCCTCTCCGACGCGGTCGACGACGTCCCCGACAAGCAGGGGCGCGTGACCGTCCCGCCGGTGCTGCGCCAGCACGCGGGCCTGGACCGCGACGTGGTCGTGGTCGGCATGAACAAGCGGGTCGAGATCTGGGACGCCACCCGCTGGCGCGAGTTCCAGGAGCAGGAGGCCGAGTCGTTCGAGCGGCTCGCCGAGGAGGTGCTGCCCGGCCTGCTGTGAGGCAGGCGGCGCCCGCGCGCTGCGGTCTCCACCCGCCCTTCCTCTCGCCTCCTGGCACCACTTCCCCGGTGCCAGGGCGCGAGGGTGGGACGGGCGGTTGGGGACCGGGGTGCACGGGCGGTGGCACGTGGGGGCGAACGGCCCCCGGTCAACGGGTGGAGCGGCGTGGAGCGAGGGGGGTGGAGCGGAGTGGAGGACGCGGGGAGCGCACCGGAGCCGGCACACGTCCCGGTCCTGCTCGAGCGCTGCCTGGAGCTGCTGGCCCCGGCGCTCGCGGCCGGCCCCGAGGGCGTGGACGCCAGGCCCGTCGTCGTGGACGCCACGCTCGGGATGGGCGGGCACAGCGAGGCCCTGCTGCGCGCCCACCCGCACGTGCGCCTGGTCGGCCTCGACCGGGACCCCGAGGCGCTCGAGCGGTCCGGCCGCCGGCTCGCTGCGTACTCCGACCGCACGGCCCTGGTCCACGCGGTCTACGACGAGCTCCCCGAGGTGCTCGACCGGCTCGGCATCACGCGAGTGCAAGGCGTGCTGTTCGACCTCGGTGTCAGCTCGCTGCAGCTGGACGAGGCGCGCCGCGGCTTCTCCTACGCGCAGGACGCGCCGCTCGACATGCGCATGGACCCGACCCGCGGGATCACCGCCGAAGAGGTGGTCAACACCTACTCCGCGCCCGACCTGGCCCGCGTGCTCCGCGAGTACGGCGAGGAGCGCTTCGCCCGCCGCATCGCCGACGCTCTGGTGCGCGAGCGGGAGCGGGCACCGCTGACCTCCAGCGCCCGGCTCGCGGAGCTCGTGCGCGAGGCCGTCCCTGCGGCCACGCGCCGCACCGGCGGGCACCCTGCGAAGCGGACGTTCCAGGCCTTGCGCATCGAGGTGAACCGCGAGCTCGCCGTGCTCGAGCGGGCGGTCCCGGCGGCGGTCGAGGCGCTCGCGGTGGGCGGCCGGGTCGTCGTCATGTCCTACCAGTCGCTCGAGGACCGCATCGTCAAGCGCGTGCTGACGGCCGCCTCGACGGTCGATCTGCCACCGGGCCTGCCGGTGGTGCCCGCCGGGATGGAGCCGCAGCTGCGGCTGCTCACGCGCGGGTCCGAGCAAGCCAGTGAGGAGGAGGTCGCCGCGAACCCGCGCGCGGCCTCGGTGCGGCTGCGCGCCGCCGAACGAGTCCGGGAGGCTGCATGAGCACGACGACGGTTCCGGGGCGCGGTCGGGTGGCCGCTGCGCGCCGCGGCCCGGGCGGGACGAGCACGGCGGGGGGGCCGGCGCGTACCGGGGCTCCCGCCGCTGCCGCTCCGCGGGCACGGGCCGGGGCTGTCGGCGGCGGCTCTCCCGTCCGCCCCACGCCCACGGCCCGGGCCGGGGCGACCGCGGCTGCCCGCCAGGGCCGGTCGCCGCGGGCGCCGTTCGTGCTGCTCGTGCTCGCGCTGCTCGCGGGTGGCCTGGCCACGATGCTGCTGCTCAACACGGTGCTCGCGCAGGGCGCCTTCGTCCGCGCTGACCTGGAGAAGCGCTCGGCCGAGCTCGCCGACCGGGAGCAGGCGCTGACGCAGCAGCTGGCACGGCTCGCGTCGCCCGAGCGGCTGGCCAAGGAGGCCGACAAGCTCGGGCTCGTGCCGTCCTGCCCCGCTTTCCTCTCGATCGCCCAGCGCAAGACGCTCGGCCAGGAGTGCACGGCCGACGCGACGCCGAAGCCTGCGGCACCGGGGCCCTCCGCCGCGGCCGGGGCCGCGCAGTGAGCCCGGCTCCGATGGGCCCGGCGCGCACCGACCGGCCCACGAGCGGTGCCCGTCCGGCCACCGGTGCCCGTCCGGCCGGCGCCGTTGGCGGCCGTCCGACCAGCGGCGCCCGTCCGCGCCCGGTCGGCTCGGCCCGCACGAGCGGCTACGGCGAGGCCCGCTATCGCGCACCGCGGCCGCGGGCGTACGACGCGGCGCGGCGCAGCGAGCAGGCCCGGCGCCCGGCCCCGCCCCGCCGTCCGGCCGCGCCGCGCACGCTGACGCTCGGCGACGGCCGCCGTCGGCTCAAGGCGGCCCTGCTCGTCCTGGCCTTCATCCTGTCCTTGTTCGCCGGGCGCCTCTTCCAACTGCAGGGCGTCGAGGCGTCGCAGTACGCGGCGCAGGCCGTCGACAAGCGGATGACGAACCCGCGGGTCCTGCCGGCCGTACGCGGCGAGATCCTCGACCGGCACGGCGTGGCGCTCGCGACGAGCGTCGAGGCGTACGACGTGGTCGCCAATCCGCAGAACGTCGAGGAGCCGGCGGTCACGGCGAAGGCCGTCGCGCGGCTGCTCGACCTCGACGCGGCCGAGGTGCAGGCCGACATCGAGGAGCGCAAGGCCAAGGGGAGCAAGTACCTCCGGCTCAAGCAGCGCGTCACGCCCGAGCTGCGGGCGACGATCCGCGCGCTGGACCCGACGGAGAAGGCCGGCATCGAGTTCATCAAGACCTCGCGCCGGACCTACCCGGCGGACTCCGTGGCGGCGAACGTCGTGGGCTACGTCGAGCGCGACGGTGACCACGGCAAGGCCGGGCTCGAGCTGGCGATGGACTCCACGCTCGCCGGCACCGACGGCAAGGCCGAGTACGAGGCGGCCAAGGGCACCCAGCTCCCGACCGGCGCGGCCACGATCGTGCAGCCGGTCGACGGGCAGGACGTCGTGACGACCATCGACCGCGACATCCAGTGGGTGGCGCAGTCCTCGATCGCCGCGAAGGTCAAGGAGGCGAAGGCCGACTGGGGCAGCGTCGTCGTCATGGACGCCAAGACCGGCGAGGTCTACGCGATGGCGACCGCTCCGACGTTCAACCCGAACACCTACTACAAGGCACCGGCCGCGGCGCTCGGCAACTACCCGGTGAGCGCCAACTACGAGCCGGGCTCGACGGCGAAGGTCATGACGGTCGCCGCCGCGATCCAGGAGGGGAAGGTGACGCCCATGACGCGGCTCACCGTCCCCGACCACATCGGCCGGGCGGGCGAGGTCTTCCACGACGACGAGCCGCACCCGACCTGGCAGCCGACCGTCACTGGCGTGCTCGCCAAGTCGAGCAACGTCGGCACCATCCAGGTCGCCGAGCGGATGTCCGCGGGCACCCTGGACCGCTACCTGCGCAAGTTCGGCATGGGCTCCAAGCCGGGCACCGGGCTGCCGGGCGAGGAGAACGGCCTCTTCCCGCAGGTCAAGGACTGGTCCGGCTCGACGCGCTACACCGTGGCGTTCGGCCAGGGCCTCGCCGGCACGCTGCTGCAGCAGGCCAGCGTCTACCAGACCCTGGCCAACGGTGGCGTCCGTGTCGCCCCGTCCGTCGTGAAGGCGACCGTCGGAGCCGATGGCGCGCAGTCGCCGGCCACGAACGGCAAGCCGACGCGTGTCGTCAGCGCCGCGACGGCCAAGCAGGTCATGCAGATGATGGAGGCGGTCGTCCTCGAGGGCGGCACCGGCATCCGGGCCGCCATCCCGGGCTACCGGGTGGCCGGCAAGACGGGCACGGCCCAGATCGCCGGCTGTGGCGGCTACTGCGCGGGCAAGTTCCAGGCGTCGTTCGTCGGCGTGGTGCCGGCGGACAAGCCGCGCCTCGTCGTGGCCGTGACGCTGCACTACCCGAAGAAGGTCAGCCACTTCGGCGGTGTGCTCGGCGCCCCGGTGTTCAAGGAGGTCGCGTCCTTCGCCCTCCAGACCCTCGGTGTGCCGCCGACCGGCGCGCGGTCGCCGAAGCTCAACCTCGGCAACGTCGGCCGGTAGCCTCCAAACCCGTGCCCGACCGGACCAGCCCCGCCTTCCCCCGGCCCTCGGGCCTGCCCGCCCGCTCCCTCGCGGAGGCCGCCGCCCGCGTGGCGGCGGCCCTGCCCGAGGGGGCCGACCCCGAGCTCGCGCTCAGCGGCGTCACGCTCCGCTCCGGCGACGTCCGACCCGGTGACCTGTACGCCGCGCTGCCCGGCTCCGCGCACCACGGCGCCGAGTTCGCGGCCGCCGCGGTCGAGGCCGGCGCGGTGGCCGTGCTCACCGACCCCGACGGCGCGGCGATGCTGGAGAGCGTGGGCGTCCCGGTCCTCGTCGCGGACTCCCCGCGGGCGGTCCTCGGCGAGCTGGCCGCCTTCGTCTACGGCAACCCGGCCGAGGGGCTGCTCCTGCTGGGGGTCACCGGCACGAGCGGCAAGACGACCACCGCGTACCTGCTCGAGGCGGGGCTGCGCGCGGCGGGGCACACCACCGGGCTCATCGGGACGGTGGAGACGCGCATCGGCGACGAGGCGCTCGCGAGCACGCTGACCACGCCGGAGGCCCCCGACCTGCAGGCGCTGTTCGCGGTGATGCGCGAGCGCGGCGTGACGGCCGTCGCGATGGAGGTGTCGAGCCACGCCCTCGCGCTCGGCCGCGTCGACGGCACGGTCTTCGACGTGGCCGCGTTCACCAACCTCGGCCGCGACCACCTCGACTTCCACCCCGACCTGGAGTCCTACTTCCTGGCCAAGGCCTCGCTCTTCACGCCCGCCCGCGCTCGCGCCGCCGTGGTCACGGTGGACGGCGAGCACGGCGTACGCCTCGTCGGGCTCGCGGCCGAGGCCGGCCTTCCCGTGACGACGGTGACGACCGGCAGCGGCGACGCGGCCTGGCGGGCCGCCGACGTGGAGGTCGGCCCGGAGGGCAGCCGGCTGCGCGCGCTCGGGCCCGACGAGGAGTGCGAGCTGGTCGTCGGGCTGCCCGGCGCCTACAACGTGGCGAACGGGCTGCTCGCCCTCGCGGCCCTCGACGCAGCGGGGGTGCCGGCCAAGACCGCGGCGCCGGCGCTGGCCGCCGTCCGGGTCCCGGGGCGCATGGAGCGGGTGCCGGACGCGGGCACCGGGATCGTCGGCGTCGTCGACTACGCGCACAAGCCCGACGCCGTCGAGGCGGCGCTCTCCGCGGTGCGCGCGGCCGTCGCGGGCCGGGTGCTCGTCGTGCTCGGCGCCGGAGGCGACCGTGATCGGGAGAAGCGCCCGCTCATGGGGGAGGCGGCCGCGCGCCGTGCCGACGTGCTCGTCGTCACCGACGACAACCCGCGCTCGGAGCGGCCGGGCGACATCCGCTCGGCGGTGCTCGCGGGCGCCCGGGGTGTGCCGCTTCCCCGGCGTGCGGTCGTGCTCGAGCTGGGCGACCGGCGCGGGGCCATCCGGGCCGCCGTCGGCCTGGCGCGGCCCGGCGACGCCGTGGTGGTGCTGGGCAAGGGCCACGAGCGCGGGCAGAGCGCCGGGGGAGTGGTGACGCCCTTCGACGACCGCGACGAGCTCGCGGACGCCCTGGAGGCGCTCGCGTCGGAGGCCGCGGAATGAGCCCGCGCACCCTCGCCGACATCGCGCTGGCCGCCGGCGGCGCGGTCGTCGACGCCCCTGACGACGGGCGGGGCCTCGTCGTCGACGGCCCGGTCGTCCTCGACTCGCGGGCCGCGGCGCCGGGCGCGCTGTTCGTGGCCGTGTCCGGCGAGCGGACGGACGGGCACGACCACGCCGCCTCGGCCGTGGCGTCGGGCGCCGCGGCCGTGCTCGCCGACCGCCCCGTCGGCGTCCCCGCGGTGGTCGTCCCCGACGGCGCCACCGCCGGGCTGGGGCGGCTCGCGCGCGCCCACCTCGCGGCCCTCCCGGAGCTGACCGTCGTCGGCGTGACCGGCTCGTCGGGCAAGACGTCGACCAAGGACCTGCTGGCCGCCGTGCTGGAGCGCAGCGGCCCCACGATCGCGCCGCCCGGGTCGTACAACAACGAGCTGGGGCTTCCCCTGACGGCGCTGACCGCCGACGCCGCGACGCGTTGGGCAGTGCTCGAGATGGGCGCCCGGGGCGTGGGGCACATCGCCGACCTCTGCGCCATCGCACGGCCGCGCGTCGGCGTGGTGCTCAACGTCGGCAGCGCCCACGTCGGGGAGTTCGGCTCCCGCGAGGCGGTCGCCCGGGCCAAGGGCGAGCTGGTCGAGGCGCTCCCCGCGGCGGCCGACGGCGGCGTGGCCGTGCTCAACGGCGACGACCCGCTGGTGTCCGCGATGGCCGAGCGGACCGCCGCGCGCGTCGTCGCCTTCGGGGAGGGCCCGGGCTGTGACGTACGCGCCACCGGGGTCCGCCTCGACGGGCGAGGGCGGGCGTCGTTCCGGCTCGTGACCCCTGAGGGCGAGGCCGACGTGCAGCTCCGGCTCGTCGGCGAGCACCACGTCTCCAACGCGCTCGCCGCGGCGTCCGTCGGCCGTGAGGCCGGGCTGCCCGTCGCGGAGCTGGCCGCCGCGCTGTCCGCCGCCACGCCGCGCAGCCGGTGGCGCATGGAGGTCGTCGACCGCGCCGACGGCGTGACCGTGATCAACGACGCCTACAACGCCAACCCCGAGTCGATGCGGGCGGCGCTCAAGGCGCTCGCGTCGCTGGGCCGCGCGCAGGGCGGCGCGCGCCGGACGTGGGCGGTGCTGGGCGAGATGCGCGAGCTGGGCGACCTGAGCGTCGCCGAGCACGACGCGATGGGCCGGCTGGCCGTACGCCTCGGCATCTCCAAGACCGTCGCCGTGGGCGAGGGCGCGGTCGTGCTCGGCATCGGGGCGCGCGAGGAGGGCTCGTGGGGTGACGAGGTGGAGTTCGTCGCCGGGCCCGACGAGGCGCTGGACCTGCTGCGCGAGCAGCTGCGCCCGGGTGACATCGTGTTGGTGAAGGCGTCGCGCGCGGTCGGCCTGGAGCGCGTCGCGGCGGCGCTGCTCTCCGACGTGCCGCCGGCGCCGGAGGAAGGCAGCTCGTGATCAGCATTCTCGTCGCCGGAGCCGTGTCCCTCGTGGTCGCGCTGTTCGGCACGCCCTGGCTCATCCGCATCCTGCGCCGGCAGGGCTACGCCCAGGCGATCCGCGACGTGGGCGAGGGCTACCCCGACCACGAGGCCAAGCGGGGCACGCCGTCGATGGGCGGCGTCGTCATCATCGCGGCCGTGCTGTCCGGCTACGCCGCGGCGCACCTGGTCGCCGGGGTCTCCGACCCGCCGGGCGGCGGTGAGCCGACGGTGTCCGGGCTGCTGGTGCTCGGCCTCATGACCGGGCTCGGGTTCGTCGGCTTCCTCGACGACTACATCAAGATCTTCAAGCAGCGCAGCCTCGGCCTGCGTGCCCGCACCAAGCTGGGCGGGCAGACCGTCACCGCGCTGGCCTTCGGGATCCTGGCACTGCGCTTCCCTGATGCCGATGGCGTGCATCCCGCTTCCACCGAGATCTCGTTCATCCGGGACACGGGGCTCGGCCTCGGGGCCGTCCTCACGGTCGTCTGGATCTACTTCATGGTCGCCGCGGCGTCCAACGGCGTGAACCTCACCGACGGCCTCGACGGGCTCGCGACGGGCGCGAGCGTGATGACGTTCGCCGCGTACGTCCTCATCGGGGTGTGGCAGTTCGGCAACAACTGCGCCGCCTCCGACGCGGGGACCGGCTGCTACGAGGTGCGCGACCCGCTCGACCTCGCGGTCGTGGCCGCCGCGCTGATGGGGGCCTGCTTCGGCTTCCTGTGGTGGAACGCGTCGCCGGCCCGCATCTTCATGGGCGACACCGGCTCGCTGGCCCTCGGCGGCGCGCTCGCCGGGCTCGCGGTGCTGACGCGCACCGAGCTGCTGCTCGTGCTGCTCGGCGGGCTGTTCGTGCTCATCACGCTGTCGGTCGTGCTGCAGGTCGGGTGGTTCAAGCTCAGCGGCGGCAAGCGGCTCTTCCGCATGGCGCCCCTGCAGCACCATTTCGAGCTCGCGGGCTGGGGCGAGGTCACGATCGTCATCCGCTTCTGGATCGTCGCCGGGCTGTTCGTCGCCGCCGGCCTCGGCACGTTCTACGCGGAGTGGGTCTCCGGCTCGTGACGGCGGCTCGCAGCGGCGGGCCGGAGGGCGGACGTGAGCAGCCGTTGCCGCGACACGCGGCCGAGGTCCCGGCCGGACGGCTCCTCGGCACCGACACTGGGCGCGTGACTGCCCGGGGCGAATCGGTGGAGCGCGCGGGCCGCCGACGCACGCCCGGCCTCGAGGACGGGCGGGGGCTCGTGGCCTCGGTCCGGGCGATGCTCGCGCGGCCGTCGGCGTCCTACGTCATCGTGCTCGCCAGCGCCGGCCTGCTCATGCTGCTCGGCCTGGTCATGGTGCTGTCGGCCTCGAGCGTGGACTCCTACCTGCGCACGCGGTCCTCGTTCACCGAGTTCCGCAAGCAGGCGATGTTCTTCGCCATCGGCGTCCCGGTGCTGGTGGTGGCGTCGCGGCTGCCGGTCCGGGTGTGGCGTGTGCTCGCCTATCCCGCGCTGCTCGTGGCCGGGGTGATGCTCGCGCTGGTGCCGTTCATGGGCCACGAGGTCAACGGCAACACCAACTGGCTCGTGATCGGCGGCATCCAGGTGCAGCCGAGCGAGGCGGCCAAGCTCGCGCTGGTGCTGTGGGGCGCCGACCTGCTGGCCCGCAAGGAGCGCCTGCTCGACCAGTGGAAGCACCTGCTGGCGCCACTGCTGCCCGTCGGTGCGGCGTTCCTGCTGTTCGTCCTGCTCGGCCAGGACCTCGGCACCGCGCTCGTGCTCATGGCGATCGTGCTGGCGCTGCTCTTCTTCGCCGGCGCGCCGTTCCGGGTCTTCGCGATGGTCATGGCCGCCGGGTCGGCGGGCGCGGTGTGGCTCGCGGTCACGCACCCGACGCGTGTCGAGCGCATCATCAGCTGGACCCAGCCGAGCACCGACCCGATGAGCACGAACTTCCAGGCCACGCACGGCAAGTTCGCGCTGGGCACCGGCGGCTGGACCGGGGTCGGGCTCGGCGGCTCGCGGGAGAAGTGGCCGGGGCTGCTGCCCGAGGCGCAGAACGACTTCATCTTCGCGATCATCGGCGAGGAGCTCGGGCTCATCGGCACGCTGCTCGTGCTCGCGCTCTTCGGGGCGCTCTGCTACGGCGGCCTCCGCGTGGCGATGCGCACGCAGGACTCCTTCGTCCGGCTCGCCGCCGCCGGGGTCACGATCTGGATCGCGTTCCAGACCCTGGTCAACATCGGCGCGGTCCTCGGTGTCGTGCCGGTCATCGGCATCCCGCTGCCGCTCGTCTCGGCCGGCGGCTCGGCGCTGCTGACCACCATGGCCGCCATCGGGCTCCTGCTCGCGCTCGCCCGGGACGAGGCACGCCGCGGCCGGCGCCTGCCTGCGGGCGCCCCCCGGCCGCGGGCCGCGGGCATGTCCGGCCGGCCCGACTCCCCAACGGGCCGCCCGGCAGCTGCCGGAGGGAGAGCCCGGGGCACGGGAGCGTCCGGTTCGGCGCCGCCCGGCGGGGCCGCTCCGGGCGAGCCGGAGCCCCGCCGCCGCCCCTCGCCACGCCCGGCGGCCCCGGTCCGCAGCACCGGGCGCCCCGCACCCGCATCCCGCCCGCAGCCGGCCCGCCGGCCGCCCGAGCCGCGGCCCGCCCCGTCGCCGCGTACCGCAGGAGGACGCTGACGTGCCCGCCAGCTTGCATGTGGTCCTCGCCGGCGGCGGGACCGCAGGCCACGTGGAGCCCGCGCTCGCGCTCGCCGACGCCCTGCGCCGTGCCCGGCCCGACATCGGGGTCACCGCGCTCGGGACCGAGCGCGGCCTCGAGACACGGCTGGTGCCCCAGCGTGGCTACGACCTCGCCCTCATCCCGCCGGTGCCGGTGCCGCGCCGGCCGAGCCCGGCGCTGCTCAAGGTCCCGGCCCGGCTCGTCGGCGCCGTCCGGGCGGCTGCGGCCGTGCTGCGCCGCACCGAGGCCGACGTCCTCGTCGGGTTCGGCGGCTACGTGGCCGCCCCGGCGTACCTCGCCGCCCGACGGCTCGGCGTCCCCGTGGTCGTGCACGAGGCCAACGCGCGCCCGGGGCTGGCGAACCGCCTCGGCGCCCGGCTCACGCACCACGTCGCGGGCGCATGGCCGGACACGCCGCTGCGGCACGCGGACTACGTCGGGATGCCGCTGCGCCGCACGATCACGACGCTGGACCGGGCCGGTGTCCGGGCCGCCGCCCGGGCCGAGCTCGGGCTGGCGCCCGACCTGCCGACCCTGCTCGTCTTCGGCGGCTCGCAGGGCGCCCGCAGGCTCAACCTCGCGGTGCACGGGGGCGCGGACGCCCTGGCCGCGGCGGGCGTGCAGGTGTTGCACGCAGCAGGCCGGGGCAACGTCGTCCCGGTCGAGCGGACGTCCGGCCCTCCCTACGTCGCACTGGAGTACCTCGACCGCATGGACCTCGCCTACGCCGCCGCCGATGTCGCGCTCTGCCGCGCGGGCGCCATGACGTGTGCCGAGCTCGCCGCGGTCGGGCTGCCCGCCGCCTACGTGCCGCTGCCGCACGGCAACGGCGAGCAGCGCCTCAACGCCGAGCCGGTCGTCCGCGCGGGTGGCGGCCTTCTCGTCGACGACGCCGACTGCACGCCGGAGTGGGTCGCCTCTACGCTGGCGCCGCTGCTGGCCGACGCGCCGCGCCTCGAGGCGATGGGGCGCGCGGCGGCCGAGTTCGGGCGCCGCGACGGGGACGACCGGCTCGCCGCGCTCGTGCTCGGTGTGGCCGAGGGGGAGCGTCGATGAGCGCCGTCCCCGCACCAGACCCCGTCCCGCCGGCCGACGCGCTGGGGCGCGTCCACTTCGTCGGCATCGGCGGCGCCGGCATGTCCGGCATCGCACGGATCCTGCTCGCCCGCGGCATCCCGGTCTCGGGCAGTGACGCGCGGGAGTCGCGTACGGTCACCGCCCTGCGCGCGCTGGGCGCCACCGTGCACATCGGGCACGCCGCGTCCAACGTCGCCGACGCGGACACGGTCGTCGTGTCGAGCGCGATCCGCCCGGACAACCCGGAGCTAACCGAGGCCCAGGCGCGCGGGCTGCTGGTGCTGCCGCGCGCTGCCGCGCTCGTCGCGGTGATGGCCGGGCGCCGCGCCGTCGCGGTCGCGGGCACGCACGGCAAGACGACGACGACCTCGATGCTGACCGTGGCGCTGCAGCACTGCGGGGCCGACCCGTCGTTCGCGATCGGCGGCAGCCTCAACGAGTCCGGGGCCAACGCCCACAACGGCTCCGGCGACCTGTTCGTCGCCGAGGCCGACGAGAGCGACGGGTCGTTCCTGCTCTACTCGCCCGACGCCGCCATCGTCACGAACGTCGAGGCCGACCACCTGGACCATTACGGCACCGGGGAGGCGGTCACGGCGGCCTTCGAGGCGTTCGCGCACCGGGTGCTCCCCGGCGGGCTGATGGTCACGTGCGCCGACGACCCCGGCGCCCGCCTGCTCGCACAACAGGCTCGCGATGCAGGAATCCGAGTTCAGACCTACGGCGAGGCCGAGGACGCAGACCTGCGCGTCGAGGGGCTCCGCCTCGTCGGCCCGGGGTCGCGCTGGTCTGCGGTCCATCGCGGGCGACGGCTCGGCGAGGTCAAGCTGCAGGTGCCGGGGCGGCACAATGCCCTGAACTCCGCTGCAGCCTTCGCCACCGCGTTGGGCCTCGGCTTCCCCGCCGCGGACGTCCGTGACGGCCTCGCCGCCTTCACCGGCACCCGCCGCCGCTTCGAGAACAAGGGGACGGCCGCGGGCATCCGGGTCTACGACGACTACGCGCACCACCCGACCGAGGTGGAGGCGACGCTGCGCGCGGCGCGTGGCGTCGCGCTCGGCGGGCGGCTCGTCGTGGCGTTCCAGCCGCACCGCTACTCGCGGACCGCGGCGTTCCGCGACGCGTTCGGCGCGGCGCTCGCGCTGGCCGACGAGGTCGTCGTCATGGAGGTCTATCCGGCCGGGGAGGACCCGCTGCCCGGAGCGACCGGAGCCTCGGTCGCCGCGGCCGTGCAGCTCCCGCGGGAGCAGGTGTGCTTCGAGCCGTCCTGGTCGGCCGTCGCCGGGCGGCTCGTCGAGCGCGCCCGGGGCGGCGACGTCGTGCTGACCCTCGGCGCGGGTGACGTGACGATGGTGGGACCGGAGGTCCTCGAGCTGCTGCAGGCCCCGCGGTGAAGCCGCGGCGGCCGCCGGACCGGGCCGGGCGCGCGGGCACCCGCCCGGGTGCGCCGGGCCGTGCGCCCGCGCGGTCCGGGATGCCCCGCCAGCGGCCGGCGCCGCCGGGTCCCGCGGGCGCGTCCCCCGCGCCGCGCCGGGTCGTCCGTCCCCGGCTGTCCCCGCGTGCGATGGGCGTCCTGGCCGGCCTCGTCGTCCTGCTCGGGGTGGCCGCCTGGGTGGCCCTCGGGACCTCGCTGCTGGGGGTGCGGACGGTCGAGGTGGTCGGCGCGTCCCGCGTGCCCCCCGAGCAGGTACGCGCCGCCGCCGACGTCTCGCCCGGCTTCCCGCTCGCGCGGGTCGACCCTGCCGCCGTCCGCGAGCGCGTGGCCGCCATACCCGCCGTGCGCGACGTCCGGGTCGAGCGCCGCTTCCCGCGGACGCTCGTCGTCACCGTCGCGGAGCGGACGCCGGTGGCGGTCACGTCCATGCGCGACAGCGGGCTGACCTACGTCGACGCCGCCGGGGTCGCGTTCGCTCCGGCACCGCCGGCTGCGGCGAAGGGCAAGACGGCGCTGCCGGTGCTGCGTACGGCCGCCGGCCCGACGCGGGTGGCCGCGGCCGTCGTCGTCGGCGGGCTGCCCGCCGGACTGCAGAAGCGCGTCGTCCGCGTCGAGGCGAAGACCCCGGACAGCGTGACGCTCGTGCTGCGCAGCGGCCACTCGGTGGTCTGGGGCGACGTGGAGCGGGCGCAGCGCAAGGCCGAGGTGCTCGTGGCCCTCATGGCCGCGGTGAAGGACGCGAAGACGTACGACGTCAGCGCGCCGGACGCGCCGACGACGCGCTCCACCTGACCCCGCTCGGCCGCCCGCGGCCGGCTCTTGCCGGCGAGAACGACATCGTTCTCGAATACCGCTCGGTCCTGTTTGACGTCCAGCACGACTGCGGCGTCGTCGCCGTCAACCGGAACACCCGCGGATGGTGGAGGAACGTCAGCGACTACCTGGCCTTCGGGCCGAAGCAGGCCAGGATCGTGCCGTTCGTGGACCTGGAGTACCGGGAGAGCTGGGTGTCGGGGCTGCAGGAGGTCGACCCTGCTCGCCGCCTACAACGCCGACGGCACGATCAGCGACCGCACCACGGCCACCCTGCGTGAGCGTCTTCGACCGGGCGGTCGATGCGGCGCGCGCCGGCCGAGAGGCCCCGGCGCTCGGCTACCTCCAGCAGTTCCTCGACCGGGTCAGGAACCAGGTCAAGGGCGACGCCGCCGATGTCGCCGCCAGGGAAGCCCTCGTCGCCGCCGCGCAGCCCGTCCTCCGGGGGCTGCGGGCGCTGGACGTCAGCGAGGGCTGACCTCCGCCACGCCGGGTGCCGGTGCCGCCTCGCGCGGTGCCCGCACCCGGCGAGTGCGGCAGCCTCGACCCGCTGCGGTCACGGGCCCCATTCCTGCCACGTCGCGACGGGGGAGAAGCCGAGGCGCGCGTAGAGCCGCTCGGCGAGGGGGGTCGACTGCAGGGTCGCGGTCCGGCTCCCCTCGTGCTGCATGTCCTCGAGCGCGGCGTGCAGGACGGTCCCGGCGAGGCCGCGGCCACGGCTGCCCTCCCGCGTGGCCACCATCGAGACGTTGACGTCGTCGCCGTGCGGCAGGAGGACCAGGCCGGACTCCCCGTCGCCGCTGAGGTACGCCCGCAGGCCCGGGACTCCACGCAGCAGCTCCGGGTCCGCGCCGTTGAGCTCGGCCACCCGGCCGGGGTCGGCGCCGCGCAGCACCTGCGCTCCCGGGGCCGGCGCTCCCGACCGAACGGGCAGGCGGGCGAGCATCGGCCGGGTCGTGACGTCCCGGCGCAGCCCCTCCGCCTCCAGCGCCGCGGCCGTGGCCGCGTCGCGGGACCAGACGGCCCACGTGGCGTGCGGCCGGAGGAGCCCCAGGACCTCGGGGACCGCGCCCGGTGTGAGGACGGCGGCGTTCGTGAGGACGGGATGCTCGGGGTCGAGCAGCGCGATGTAGCCGTCGTCGTGCACGGCCCGCGCTCCCGCGTGCGCCTTCGCGAAGGCGTCCCATGAGGCCGCGAGCGAGCCCAGATAGCGGGTGAAGGAGTCGTCCACGGAAGCGATGATCCTGCATCCGCACGGGTGTGCGGAGGCGTCCCGGTGCCGCCCTGCCACGCGCGCGTCGCTGCCGCGCCGCCGGTGACGCGCGCACGTCCGGGGCGCGCTCTGCACCCGCGGCGGGCGGGCGGCTTGCTGCTTCCCGCGGTCGTGGTCAGCCGGCCTGGTCGGCAGTCTCGGCGGGGCGGGGCGGGCAGTAGGTGGCCGAGCGGCCCTGCGAGCGGTCGATGACGTGCTCGCTCATCGGCCGACCGCACGATGTGCAGTCCATGGCGACGCGTGGCGCCGGGGCGCTGGGCTCGTTCGGGTCGCCGAGGTCGGGCGGGCCCATGAAGAAGAACAACGGGTTGCGGCGCTCGCGCTTGACGTCGGTCTCGGTCGTCTTGCGCCGCCAGGGTCGTGCCATTCCGGTCTCATGCCCCTTCTCGCGCTGCGGACGCGTTCTGGAACTGGCCGGGCAGCTCGCGGACCAGGACCAATCGTTGGTACCCCAACCATTGGTACGATCGTAGCCGACGAAAGGAGGCCGACGTGGGTGACCTGGACGACATCGGCGACCCCCTCGCGCTCGAGGAGCAGGTCTGCTTCGCACTGTCGGTGGCCGCGCGCGGGGTCGTCGCGGTCTACAAGCCGCTGCTCGAGCCGTTCGGCCTGACGCATCCGCAGTACCTCGTCATGCTGGCCCTCTGGCAGCACGCCCCGTTGTCCGTCAAGGACCTGAGCCGACTGCTGCAGCTCGACCCCGGGACGCTGTCGCCGCTGCTCAAGCGGCTCGAGGCGGCCGGGTACGTCCGCCGGGAGCGAGACTCGGCCGACGAGCGGCTGCTCGCCGTGTCCCTGACGCCTGCCGGCGTCGCCCTGCGCGAAGAGGCGCTCAAGATCCCGCCGGCGGTCGTGGACCGGCTCGGCATGGACCTCGCGGAGCTCCGCCAGTTGCACACCGCGCTCACGGGCGTCATCGCCGCCGCCTCCGGCACGCCGAGTCCGGCGGGCCCGCGCTGACCCTCGGCCGGTAGGACGCAGCGTGGCTGCCCGACAGGGGCTTGGGCGGCCGCCGCGGGGTGCGCCGGCCGCCGACGGGGGTAGCACTCCCGCAGGACGTCCGGGCGGCTACCGCATGGAGGGCCCGCGACGGGGCACGACGACGGCGTACCGGCAAGATCCAGGCAGCAACGGCCCGGACCGATCGGAAGGACCTCCTGTGGCGGGTGGACTCGTAGCACTCCTCGACGACGTGGCGGTGCTCGCGCGGGCCGCCGCCGCCTCGGTCGACGACATCGGGGTCGCCGCCGGGCGGGCGAGCACGAAGGCAGTGGGGGTCGTCGTCGACGACGCCGCCGTCACGCCGCAGTACGTCCGTGGCCTCGCCGCAGAGCGCGAGCTGCCCATCGTCAAGCGCATCGCGATGGGCTCGCTGCGCAACAAGCTGCTCATCCTGCTGCCGGCCGTTCTGCTGCTCAGCCAGTTCGCCGACTTCCTGCTGACGCCGATCCTCATGCTGGGCGGCGCCTATCTCTGCTTCGAGGGCGCGGAGAAGGTGTGGGCGAAGGTCGCGGGCCACCACGACGACTCCGGCGGGGGCACACATGCCCTGCCGGACGAGAACGCCCTCGTGTCCAGCGCGGTGCGCACCGACTTCATCCTCTCGGCCGAGATCATGGTGATCTCGCTGAACGAGGTGACCGACGAGCCGTTCCTGTCCCGCGCGATCATCCTCGCGATCGTCGCCGTGGCCATCACCGTCCTCGTGTACGGCGTCGTCGGCCTGATCGTGAAGATGGACGACGCCGGCCTGCGGCTGGCCGAGAGCGGAAGCAAGGGCGTCGCCCGGCTCGGACGCGGCCTCGTGCAGGCGATGCCGCGGCTGCTCACCGTCCTCACGGTGGTCGGGACCGTCGCGATGCTCTGGGTGGGCGGCCACATCCTGCTGGTGGGTGCGGACGAGCTGGGCCTGCACGCGCCCTACGAAGCGGTGCACCATCTGGAGGAGTGGGCGCACGACGCGGTGGGCGCGCTCGGCGCGGTCGTGGGCTGGCTGGCGAACACCCTGGCCAGCGCGGTCGTCGGGCTCGTCGTCGGCGCGGTGGTCGCGACGGTCGTGACGCTCACGGTCCACCGGCGGCAGGCGGGGTTGTCGCACTAGCCTCGCCGACGCTCGAGGATCTCACGCAACGGGCCGCCGCCCCGCACGGCGCAGGGTCGACGACGCCGGCCTGCGCTGAGGTGGTCAGCCGAGCCGATGGCCGGTGGTGCCCGTCGCGGTCCCGTCCTGCGTCGTGCCGCGTGGCTCGACGTTCACGATGCGGGTGCCCGGCTCCGCGCGGGGCCGGTGGCGTACGCCCCGGGGCACGGTGAAGACGTCCATGGGGCCGAGGCTGACCGTGCGGTCCGGCAGGTCCAGGTGCAGCCGCCCGGTCAGCACCAGGAAGACCTCGTCGGTGTCCTCGTGGACGTGCTCGGCGTAGTCGCCCTCCACGTTCGCGGCCTTGACGTCGTAGTCGTTGACCTCGCCCACGACGTGCGGGGACCACAGCTCTGCCACGCCGTCGAGGACGTCGTGCACGTTGCGCTTGTCGGCGACGGCCAGCCTCGCGGGGGCCTGCTCCTCCAGCAGGCGGGCGAGGTTCGCGAGCGAGGCCTGCATGCCTGCGGCGTGGTCCTCGGGGGTGATGCCGGCAGGCACGTCCTCGGCGCGGATCGCCACGAGGGTCGCCCCGCTGCTCGCGCGCAGCTCCCACGTCATGCGCATGGTGCCGGCGAACGCTTCGTCCGCTGACTCGAAGTCGACGGCCTGGACGACACGCTCGGGGGGCTCGAGCGCGAGGAAGCGGGCGTGCACGACGTCGGAGTCGGACGTCGTCTTTCCGCCCGTCGACGGGGTCGTCGAATAGGTGAGGACGAGCCGGTACGAGCCGCCCGCCCGTGCGTCGAAGTGCTCGAAGCGACCGGTCATGCCGTGCGGTGGCAGCCATCGGACGAGGAGCGCGGGATCCACCAGCGCGGCGTACACGTCGTGTTGGGGGGCATGGATCATGCGGGAGGCGCTGTCGACTCGGGGCATGTGCCGATCATGGCAGCCCAGCCGTCAAGGCCGACGGGACAAAGGCGCTCTCGGACAGCATCCCGGCTGCATTGCGTCGGCCCGTCGGCACGCTCGCTGCGGGCGGCAACGATTGCGCCCTCGGGTGTGAGGCGACGCCGCGGCCCGCACGGCGCAGCGCCTTCTGTCGCTCTTCACTGCTGCGCCGATAGCGCTATGGGACAAGATCTTTTACAACGTCGTAAAAGACTCTTTACGACGTTGTAAACCCGGACTACGTTGGCGACCGCGGGCCGCCGCCCCGGCGCTCGACGTCGTTCCAGCCGAAGGAGTGGTGACTGTGTTGCAAGTGACGGGACAGCGGACAGGTGGGCGTCTCCGGCGGCTCTCCGCGCTGGTTGCAGCACTGGCGATGAGCGCCGCGATGGGCCTCAGTCAGTCGACGATGTCGGCTGAGGCGGCGGAGACGCCGGGCCCGAGGGTGTTCGCGGACCCGAGTTCGCCGACCGGCTACACCGCTCGCTTCGTCTACTACAACCCGACCGCCACGAGCGTGCGCTTCGTGGCCGACATCCTGCTGAGGAACTGGGCCGACCCGAGCGACCCGACGGTCTATCAGCCGCAGCAGTACAAGCCCGGGCTCATGAGGGGCGGCGGCGCCTACAACGTGCAGATGACCAATGCCGGCGACGGCTACTGGGTGACGGAGGTGCCGTTGGCTGCGGGCGCCAACCAGTACTGGTTCTACGTCAACAACGACACGAGCCTGTGGGTGGCCGACCCGGCCAACTCGCCCCGCTTCGCCCCCGACGGGCTCACCGGCACCGCTCGACGCGCCTTCAACATGGTGAACGTGCCGTACGACCCGGTGAAGCAGAACTATGCGCCGCTCGCCGCGCGGACGATCGAGAACCCTCGACCGGACATCAAGCACGGCAGTTGGAGCTACGTCCCCCTGCAGATCGGGACGGCCACCCGCACGATCGGCGTCTACCTCCCGCCGGATTACCGCGCCCAGCGGGGCAAGCCGTACAAGACGATCTACATGCAGCACGGCGGCGGCCAGGACCAGTCCGACTGGATGACCATGGGCGACGTCCCGACGATCATGGACAACCTGCTGGCGGACCGCGCCACCGAGGAAGCCGTCGTCATCACCACCAACACCAACTACCTGGGCGCGGCCAACCAGGGCTACCCGAACCTGCGCAACGTCGTGATCCCCTTCGTCGAGAGCAACTACAACGTCTCGACGCGCGCCATCGACCGTGCCTTCGCGGGCCTGTCGGCCGGCTCCGCCGTCACGCAGAACCTCATCAACTTCGACGCCACGAAGTTCGGCTATTGGGGCCCGTGGAGCGGCGGTGCGTCCGTGCGGGCCACGACGCCGGACGTGGACAAGCCCTACATCCTCTACGGCGGCGGGCGCTGGGACTTTGGCCTGCCCAACGCCAACACCGTGACCGCCTTGGACGCTACCGCTTTCGTGGAGAACGAAGTGGTCGCCGGCGCCCACGACTTCAACGCCTGGAACCAGCTGTTCACCATCTTCGCCCGCGACTACCTCTGGCAGCCCCATGCCTTCATGGCCGACAAGATCGCCGCGCTGGACACGGCCGTCGGCGCCACGGGCCTGGACCGGCGCGAGAAGCGGGACCTCAGCACGCAGCTGCGCAAGGTGGACCAGGCCCTCTCCCGCGATAAGTCCGAGCAGACGGTCGCGCTCCTGCAGGGCTTCGTCGACGAGGTGGACGCGCTCCACGACGGCCGCCAGCTGACCGACGCGCAGGCCGCCGCCCTCATGGCGGGCGCGCAGAAGATGATCTCCAGTCTGTCCTTCTGGCTCTGACCGTCCCGAGCAACGCGTGCCGCCGGCGGGCTCGTCCCCGCCGGCGGCACGCCCCGGCTCCGGCACGACCGGACACCAGCGGGAGCGTCGGCGAGAGGCGGCGAAGCTCAGGTGGGCAGCTCGACCCGGGGTGTGGCAGCTACGAGCGGAGACGGGACCGGCCCGGCGCCGGTCGACTCGCGGGACACGATGTGAAAGTCCGCCTTGACGGTCCGGGGCGGGGCCTTCACACCCTTCTCGTTGATCCGCTCGACCAACAGCTCGACGGCCGTCGCCGCGATCTCCTCGCGGCCGGGGTCGACCGTGGTGAGGGAGGGGACGGCGTACTGGCTCTCGTCGACGTTGTCGAAGCCCACCACGGCGACGTCCTCCGGCACCCGCAGCCCCACCTCCTGGAGCCCGCGCAGCACGCCGAGGGCGAGGGCGTCGTTGAGGGCGAACACGGCGTCGAACTCCTGGCCCTCGGCGACCATCTCGTGGATGGCCGCCGCGCCTCCCGCGCGGTTCCAGTGCGAGGTGCGCCGGACGAGGCGCTCGTTGCCGGGGATCCCGGCCTGGTCGAGGGCGCGGCGGTACCCGCGGGTCCGCAGGCTCCACGAGCTGGCGTCGGAGTCGTCGTCCCCCTCCGCCCCCACCAGGGCGATGCGCCGGCGGCCGATCGACAGCAGGTGCTCGACCGTGGCGACGGCCGAGGACACGTTGTGCATGGTGACGTGGTCCGTGGGGCCGTTGAAGATCCGCTCGCCCAGCAGCACGAGCGGGAAGGGGACGTCGAGCAGGGGGGCGTCCGCCTGGCCCATGCCGACGGGGCTGAACAGGATCCCGTCGGTGAAGTGCATCCGGGCCCCGGAGATCACCAGCCGCTCGGTGTCGCGGTCCCCGTTGGTCTGCTCGACGAGCACGCCGAGCCCGTGCTTCTCGGCCGCCCGGATGACGGAGTCGGCGAGCTCGGCGAAGTAGTTCTCCCGCAACTCCGGCACCGCGAGGCCGATGATGCCGGTCTTGCCCGAGCGCAGCCCTCGGGCGGTGAGGTTGGGCCGGTAGCCCAGCTCCGCGATCGCCGCGAGCACGCGGTTGCGGGTCACCGGCCGCACGTGCGGGTAGTCGTTGATGACGTTCGAGACCGTCTTGACCGAGACGCCCGCAATCAGTGCGACGTCGTGCATGGTCGCGCCCATCGGCCCTCCCTGCTTTTCCTGATGCTCGCCGCGTTATTGTCGGATCCTACCGGCCCGACCGTTGGTGCGCGGCATCCCGAACGCATGACCGCGCCTTCTTCCGAAGCGTCGGCGCGACGTCGATAACTATCATATATCGAGCTCTTGACAGTTCCCTTCTACAACGTTGAAAATGCTGCGCAACTGCAGGTCTCGTCGGGCGGGTGAAGGTCGTCCGGCTCGATCGCAGCGGTCCGCCTGCATCGACGAAGACGTCCCGCACCGGAAGGGAAGGCCCAATGAAGACGAGATCAGCCATTGCTGCTTCAGCCGCAGCGTGCTTCGCGCTCGTTGCCATGCTCTCGGGGTGCGGAGGTGGCGATGACGACTCCGCTGCCGATGGGGCCGGCACGGCCAGTGCCGGCGCCGGTGGGGGCGGCGGCGGCAAGGCGGCCAACTGCACGAACAAGGTCCGCAACGAGCAGGCTCCGGTCGTCACCATGTGGGCGTGGTACCCGAACATGGAGAAGGTCGTCGACAACTTCAACAGCCAGAATGACGACGTCCAGATCTGCTGGACGAACGCAGGGGCCGGCCCGGACGAGTACGAGAAGTTCCAGACGGCCGTCTCCGCGGGATCGGGGGCTCCCGACGTCGTCATGCTCGAGGCCGACCGGATCCCGACCTTCCAGGTCCAGGACGCGCTGGTCGACCTCAAAGGCCTCGGCTACGAGGACGTCAAGGCCAACTTCAGCGACGGCGCATGGAAGGACGTCTCGGTGGGTGACGGCGTCTTCGGCGCCCCCGTGGACGGCGGCCCGATGGGGATGATCTACCGCAAGGACGTCTTCGACAAGTACGGGATCACGCCGCCCAAGACCTGGGACGAGTACGAAGCCGCGGCCCAGAAGGTCAAGGACGCCGGTGGCCCGCTCTTCGGTGACTTCCCGGCCAACCAGCCGGCCTACGTGACGGCCCTGCTGTACCAGAACGGTGCTCAGCCATTCAACTACTCGCCCTCGGACGGCGGCACGATCGGCATCGACCTCGACAGCGAGGCTGTCAAGCAGGTGCTGGACTACTGGGCCGGCCTGACGTCCAAGGGCCTGGTCGGCAAGCAGGACCAGTTCACGCCCGAGTACATCTCCGGGGTCATCGGCGGCGACTACGCGACGTACCTCTCCGCCGCATGGGCTCCCGGATACCTCCAGGGCGCCGGCGTCGGCACGGGCGACGACAAGGGCGTGTGGGCGACGGCTCCGCTGCCGCAGTGGGACCCCAGCAACCCGGTGCAGGTCAACTGGGGCGGCTCGGCGTTCTCCGTGACCAAGCAGGCCGACAACCCCGAGCTGGCGGCCAAGGTCGCTTTCGGGGTGTACGCCGACGACGCGTCCCTCGAGGAGGGCTGGAAGAACCAGATCATCTTCCCGCTGAGCCTCAAGGTGCTGAACGACCCGGCCTTCATTGACTACAAGGTCCCGTTCTTCAACGGCCAGCAGGCGAACAAGGAGGTCTACGTGCCTGCGGCGAACGGCTACCAGGGCATGACCTACACCCCGATCGGCCAGTACTTCTACACCGCCTTCACCAAGCAGATCGCCGCCATCAACGAGGGCAAGGCGAGCGGTTCCGAGGCTGCGGACGCGCTGCAGAAGGACGTCGAGGGCTACGCCAAGGAGCAAGGCTTCACCGTGCAGTGACGAGGTGACCCCACGGCTGGCCGGTCCGAGAGCCACGGGTCGGCCAGCCGTCGTATCTGCCAGACCTGGAGATCACGATGACCCTCTCGCTCACCCCCTCCACGAGCACCGCGCACCCGGTGCGTGCCGCGCGCCGCCGTGCCCCCGCCAGGCGCAAGAACCTCGCCGGCTGGCTGTTCGTCGCGCCGTTCGGGATCGTCTTCGTGACGATGCTGATCCTGCCCCTCGGGTACGCCCTCTACCTGAGCCTCTTCCGCAGGGCGCTGATCGGCGGCACCCGGCTCGTCTGGTTCGACAACTACGTCAAAGCCTTCAACGACCCCTCGTTCCGCGAAGGCGTCTCGTTCGTCATCCGCTTCTCGCTCGTCCTCATCCCGGTCCAGATGGCCATCTCGCTCGCTGTCGCGCTCATGCTCGACCTGATGGTCAATCGTTTCGCCAGATTCTCACGACTGATGATCTTCATGCCGTATGCAATCCCGGCGGTCATCGGAGCATTGATGTGGGGATTCCTCTACAGCAAGAACTTCGGCCCGCTCGCCGACATCTCCTCTCTGGTCGGGGCCGATGCGCCGGACTTCCTGGGCTCGAAGCTCATCTTCTGGGGACTGTTCAACGTCGTGACCTGGCAGTGGGCCGGCTACTACATGATCATCCTGTTCGCCGCCCTCCAGGGCATCGATCCCTCCTTGTACGAGGCCGCGCGCATGGACGGGGCGTCCCAATGGCAGATCGCGCTGCGGATCAAGATCCCGCTCGTGGCCCCTGCCCTGCTGCTGATCCTGGTGTTCGCGCTCATCGGGACCCTGCAGTTCTTCAACGAGCCCAAGATCCTCCAGCCGCTCGCCGCCGGCGCCCTCCCGGAGGACTTCACCCCGAACATGTACGCCTACGAGCAGGCCTTCAACCTGGCCAACTACAACTACGGCTCGGCGATCTCCTTCTCGCTCGGCGCCGTCGTGTTCGTCTGCGTCTACCTCTTCCTGTTTGCCACCCGCAAGCGAGGGAGCTTCCTCTCATGAGCAGCGGCGTCACTCAGCGGGGTTCACGCACCCCCAGGAGACCGCGGTACCTCCCGCTGCACGTCCTTCTGGCCTTCCTCGTCGTCTACTTCCTGGTGCCGTTCTGGTGGCTGATCGTCAACAGCTCCAAGAGCTCGGCCGGGCTGTTCGGTGGCGGCAATGCGCTCTGGTTCTCCGACGACATCGACTACGGGGAGAACTTCCGACAGTTGTTCACCTACGGGGGTGGGATCTACCGGCGGTGGCTGCTCAACTCGGCGCTCTACGCCGTCGCCGGTGGAGTCGGCGCGACGGTCCTGGCCGTGCTCGCGGGCTACGGCTTCGCCAAGTACCGTTTCGCGGGCCGTCGGCTCGCGTTCGCCATCCTGCTCGGCGCCGTGATGGTGCCCACGACCGCGCTGGTCATCCCGACCTTCATCCTGTTCGCGAAGATCGACCTGACGAACACGGTCTGGGCGGTGATCCTCCCCACCTGGCTGAACCCGTTCGGGGTCTACCTGATGCACGTCTACGCGCGGGACGCGGTGCCCGACGAGCTGCTGGACGCCGCGCGAGTGGACGGCGCAGGGGAGTTCAGG
Organism: Motilibacter deserti; assembly: GCF_011250635.1. Classification (GTDB taxonomy): domain Bacteria; phylum Actinomycetota; class Actinomycetes; order Motilibacterales; family Motilibacteraceae; genus Motilibacter_A; species Motilibacter_A deserti. The sequence continues at coordinate 142,221 of NZ_JAANNP010000001.1, read as the reverse complement.
ACGTTCCTGCGGATAGCGCTCCCACTGATGCGGCCGGCCATCATCACCGTGCTGCTGCTGTCGATCGTGGCCTCCTGGAACAACTACTTCCTGCCCCTGGCCATGTTGTCCGACAACCGGCTCTTCCCGGTCACCGTCGGGATCGGGCTCTGGCAGTCGACGGCCTCGACCTACGGCGCCGCAGGCGGGCAGAGCCTGTGGAGCATCATCATCCTCGGCTCGCTCATCTCGGTCGTGCCCTTGATCGTCGCGTTCCTCACCCTTCAGCGCTATTGGCAGGGCGGCCTGTCCTTGGGAAGCCTGAAGTAGAAGTCCGCCATTCGACTAGTCAACCGAGGACTCTTGATGCGCGCACACCTGACCATCGACCCGCACTTCGTCGTCGGGGAGATCAACGCACGTCTCTTCGGCTCCTTCGTGGAGCACCTCGGCCGGGCGGTGTACGACGGCATCTACGAGCCCACCCACCCCACCGCCGACGAGGACGGCTACCGCAAGGACGTCGTGGCCCTCGTCCGTGAGCTCGGCGTCACCGCCATCCGCTACCCCGGCGGCAGCTTCGTCTCGGGCTACCGGTGGGAGGACGGGGTCGGGCCGAGGGACCGGCGACCACGCCGGCTCGACCTGGCCTGGCACTCGACCGAGACCAACGAGATCGGCCTGAACGAGTTCGCGACGTGGCTGCAGAAGGTCGGGAGCGAGATGGTCTATGCCGTCAACCTCGGCACGCGCGGGGTGCAGGAAGCCCTCGACGTCCTGGAGTACGCGAACATCCGATCCGGGACGGCGCTGTCGGACCTGCGGGCGGAGCACGGCTCGGTCGAGCCGCATGCGATCCGCATGTGGTGCCTGGGGAACGAGATGGACCACCCCTGGCAGCTGGGATACGGCACCGCGGAGAGCTACGCCGAGCTTGCGTCGAAGACGGCTCGCGCCATGCGGCAGATCGACCCCGGCCTCGAGCTCGTCGTCTGTGGCAGCTCCGGCGCCGGTATGCCGACGTTCGGGGAGTGGGAGCGCGTGGTGCTCGAGGAGACCTACGACGTCGTCGACTTCATCTCCTGCCACGCCTATTTCGAGCCCTACGACGGCGACTACGGGAGCTACCTCGCCTCCGCCGTGGAGATGGACCTCTTCATCGAGACCGTCGCCGCGACCGCTGACCACGTCAAAGCGCTCAAGCGCAGTGCGAAGACGATGTACATCGCCTTCGACGAGTGGAACGTGTGGTACCTGTCCCGCTACACCGACGTCGAGCGCATCACCGACGCCGGCACCTGGCCCGTCGCCCCACGCCTCCTCGAGCACGCGTACACCGTCATGGACGCGGTGGTCTTCGGGAGCCTGCTGATCTCGCTGCTGAGGCACGCCGACCGCGTGAAGTCGGCCAATCTCGCGCAGCTGGTGAACGTCATCGCGCCGATCATGACCGAGCCGGGTGGCGACGCCTGGCGACAGACGACGTTCTTCCCCTTCGCCCAGGCCTCGTCCCTGGCTCGCGGCACGACCCTGGAGCTCAAGCTCGACTGCCCCACCTACCGCACCGAGCGCTACGGGGACGTGCCCGTGGTGGACGCCGTGGCCACGCACGAGGCGGAGTCCGGCTCCACGGCGGTGTTCCTGGTGAACCGGAGCCTCACCGACGAGGTCGCGGTGGACGTCGAAGTGTCGCACCTGGGCGACGTGCGCATCGTGCGGGCGCAGAGCCTGCACGACGCGGACGTGCACGCCGCCAACCTGCGTGACGACCAGGAAAGGGTCGGTGTCCAGGACAACGCGACTGCTCGTCTCGACGGCTCGGTCATGCGGCTGACGCTGCCGGCCGTCTCCTGGACGGCGGTGACCCTGGAGGCTCCGCCCGGCGGGGTGGCCACCCGGTGAGCTGATCCCGCGCCGGCGGATACGGCAGTCGGACCCGGGCCGCGGCCACGTCACCTGCGTCGATCCGCGACTGCTGGAACGCGCTGTTTGCCTGCGCGTTACGTCACGCGAACAACTCCGCTCGATCGTTGGCGTCGTCGCCGAGACCGTGCGACTCAGCCCGGCCACCCGCAGCAACATCCCCGTGGCCGTTCCGACGAAGGAGTCCATCGTGTCCGCCAACCACTGGAGCTCGGTGAGCCGACGCAGCCTCCTGGCTGCCGGCCTCTCGGTGCCGCTCGCGGCAAGCCTGCCTGGACAGGCGTCGGCCCTGGAGAGCAAGGGCGTCCGCCGAGCGGCGAGCAGCAAGTACGACGTGCACGTCAAGGCGACCCCGGACAACCTGCACTGGGGCGGCTTCCCGATCAACGCGACCCCGGCCGCCACGATCAAGTCCGGCGACAGGGTGCGCGTCGACATGCTCTCGCACCAGGGGGCGACCCAGGCGGTGCATCCCAACGACTACTTCGCTGCCTTCGGAGCCGGGCCCGAGGCGGTGCTGCCCGACGCGATCGCGTTCTGGGAGACCCGAGCCGCGCGCACCGCCGCAGGCAAGCAGTACGGCGGCCACGTGCTCACCGGCCCCATCTACGTCAAGGGCGCAGAGCCGGGGGACACCCTCGTCATCGACATCGAGAAGATGGAGACCCGCGCACCGTTCGGCTTCAACAACACCGCCCCGACCGGCGGGGTGATGGCCGACTTCTACCCCGGCTGGCGCCAGGGCGACGTCGGCCTCGACATTCCTGCAGTCATCCCGCCGAACATGCCGGCAGGGGTGTGGCCCGACGTGCGCACGCACATGTACGAGGTCACCGGGCGCGAGGGCCACCAGACCGTGCACTTCTCCGACAAGCTCAAGATCCCAGCGGCGCCGTTCCCGGGCATCGTCGCCGTCGCCCCCCAGAGCGGAGTCTTCATCGGCAACACCGAGGACGCTCCGCCGCCCGCTACCGGCGTGCAGAACTCGACCCCGCCCTGGACCTTCGGCGGCAACATGGACGTCCGCGACCTCACCTCGGGCTCGACCCTGTACCTCCCGGTCTTCCAGCCCGGCGGGCAGATCTTCATCGGCGACCCGCACAGCGCCCAGGGCGACGGCGAGGTCAGCGGCACCGCGGTCGAGCACTCCTGCGTCGGGAACTTCCGCATCCGAGTGATGAAGAACGTCGAGACCGAGCTGCCCTGGGCCGAGAACCGCGACTTCTGGATCATGATGGGGATCCACTGGGACCTCGACCGTGCCATGCGCATGGCGGTCGAGAAGACGGTCGACTTCCTGGTGACGACGCAGGGGATGACGGCCGCGAAGGCCTACTCCTTCGCGTCGATCGCCGTGAACTACCACGCGGCCGAGGTCGTGGACCGCACCCAGGTCGTCACCGGCCACATCCCGAAGAGCGTGTTCTAGGGGCGATGCCGCTGTCGTCGAGCCTCAGTGCCTGCGCGACAGCTTCGCCCACCGCCCGCCCACCGCCAGCGCCGACCCGACCGAGCCGACCGACAGCGCCGACAGCACGGACAGGACCGACCCGACGGACAGGACCGAGAGGGCGGAGCCGGCGGACCCGAGGGAGAGCACCGACCCGCTCGATCCGACGGAGAGCACAGAGCCGACCGAGCCGATCGAGAGGACCGAGTCGGCGGAGCCGATCGACAGCACGGAGTTCGTCGAGCCGATCGAGAGTCGCGAGCCGTTGTGCCCCGCGCAGGAGCCGTCGCTGCAGGTGCACGTCGAAGCGGTCATGCGCCACTCTTGCACGCCCGTGGACGCGACGAGGCCTCCGCACCGGACGGTGCGGAGGCCTCGTGGCACGCGGGGCGGAGCGTCAGTACGTGAAGCGGTCCAGCTGCGCCTGCAGCTCGGCGGACATCCGCGACAGGCCGCCGGCGGCCTCCTGCACGTCACCGACCGTGGCGGTCGTGCTGTGCGCGCTCTGCGCGACGCCGGCGATGGTGCCCGCGATCTCCTCCGAGCCCGAAGCCACCTGGACGGCGTTGCGCGACATCTCCGCGGTGGTCGCCGTCTGCTCCTCGACGGCAGAGGCGATCGTCGTGGTGAAGTCGTTGATCTGGGAGATGACGCCGGCGATCTCGGCGATCGCGGAGACGACGCTGCCGGTGTCGGCCTGGATGGCCTCTACGCGGGCGGCGATGTCACCGGTGGCGCGGCCGGTCTCGGACGCGAGCTCCTTGACCTCGTTCGCGACGACGGCGAAGCCCTTGCCCGCCTCGCCCGCGCGGGCAGCCTCGATCGTCGCGTTCAGCGCCAGCAGCTTGGTCTGCTCCGCGATCGAGGTGATGACCCGGACGACCTCGCCGATCTGCCGGCTCGACTCGCCGAGCGCGGTGACGGTCTCGTTCGTGGCGTCCGCGACGCCCACCGCCTGGGCGGCGACGTGCGCGGCCTGGTTCGCGTTCTCGCTGATCTCGCGGATGGACGCGCCCATCTGCTCGCTGCCCGACGCCAGCGTCTGCACGCTGGAGGAGACCGCGCTGGACGCGTTCGCCACCACGTCGGCCTGGCCGGAGGACTCGGCGGCGCTGGCCGCCACCTGCACCGCGGCGTCGGTGAGCTCGCGCGAGCTGCGCTCCATGCCGACGGCGGAGTCGCGGACCGCGACGAGCAGGCCGCGTACGCCTTCGCGGGCCTGGGCCAGCGCCTCGGCCATCTGCCCCAGCTCGTCCTTGCCCTCCACGGACGCCTGGACCGTCAGGTCACCGCGCGCCATCGCGCAGAGCGCCTCGCGCACCCGGCCCACGCTGCGCACGATGCCGCCGGCGACCCAGACACCGAGCCCGAGCGCGAGCAGCAGCCCGACGACGAACACGACGACGACCAGCCGGATGGCGCCGGCCGCGCCGGAGTCCGCCTGCTCCGCCGCCGTGGCCGCCTTTGCCGCCTGCGCGTCCGCCTCGGCCTTGTAGGCGTCGAGCAGGTCGGAGGTGACCGGGCGCACCTTCTCCTGGAAGATCGTGACCGCGCCGGCCACGTCCCCGCCGTCGACGGCGGGGAAGAGCGCCTCCTCGGTCAGCTGGGCGTACGTCCCCAGCAGCTCCTGCAGCTTCTGCACCGCGGACGGGTCCGCGGCGAGCGGCAGGTAGTCCGTCGCCCGCTGCTCGACCTTCTGCTGCAGCTCGGCGTTCTCGTCGCGGATCTCCCGGCGCCGGTCCGCGAGCGCGCTGCTGTACTCCGTCACGCGCGCCCGCCAGCTCTGCAGGTCGCGCTGGAGGTCGCCGAGCGCGACGAGCGGCTGGATCGTCTGGGTGTTCATCGCCGCGTTGTCGTCGCGCAGGGTGCGGATCTGCGCGACGCCCACGACGGCGACGACCGTCGCGACGACCGCGAGCAGCCCGAGGGAGGCAAGGATCTTCGTCCGGACCCCGCGGTCGCGGATCCAGCGGAGGGAAGGCATGGGCGATCGTCCTTTCACGGGCGCGGCGGGCGCCACGCACGGTTCGGACGAGTCGTCGGCCTCCGGGCAGCCTGCCTTGAGCAACCGGTCCGCGCGGGCTCAGCGCCCAGGCGCCGTCAGGCTCTCGTCGAGCACGGTCCGCAGCACCTGCACGTCGCCGGCGGCGAGCTCGGCGAGCTCGGTGCGCAGCCGGACGTCGCGCCCGCGGACCGTCAACGTGGAGACGCCGTTGTCGAACCACGGCCCGTGGTCCAGGCCCCAGCGCGCCCCCGGCGCCGGCACGCCCGCGCGCCGCGCCAGCCACGTCACGGCCGCCCGCGCGGGCGGGGTCATGAGGACGCGGTTGGCGGCCCTGATCGAGCGCGACAACGGGTTGCGGAAGGGCGACATCACCAGCTGCCAGACCGGCGAGGCGTCTGCGCTCGCGCCGGCGATCCGGGCGCGGGCGGCGTACGACAGGTGCACGTCTCCGGAGAGGACGAGAACGCTCGCCGGCGCCTTCCCCCGCCGGCCGGACGCCACGTCGCCGAGCGCCTGCGTGAGGCTGTCGAAGCTGCTGCGGAACGCCGCCCAGTGCTCGAGGTCGACGGCCCACCGGATCTTCTCCGCCAGCCGCGAGAAGGCCTTGCCCCACGCCCCGCCCGCAGTCGCCTCGTTCCACCCCTCCAGCTCGTGCACCGACGGGGTCAGCAGCCAGGGCAGGGAGGTGCCCACGAGCAGGTGGTCGACGTCCCCGGTCAGGTGCTGCTGGAGCCACTGCCACTCGTTGTCGTCGACCATCCCGCGGCGACCGGACGATAGCGAGCGGGAGCAGCGCGAGTCGATCATCACCAGGCGCGTGCCGCCCATCTGGCGGACGTGGCTCCAGCGGTGGGCCCCGGGGTCCTCGTCCGAGCGCCAGGCCATCGCGTCGAGCACCTGCTCGCGCTCGGCCTCGGTGGGCGCCTCTCGGATCGCCCGCAGGACCGGGCTCGCGGCGAGCTCGTCGGGGGAGAGGTTGCCGAGGTGCTGATAGACCCAGTACGAGCCGAACGCGCCGACGACGCGGTCCCTCCACCACGGCTTCGCCGTCATGTGCCGGCGCCAGGCCTCCGACGTGTTCCAGTCGTCGCGCAGGTCGTGGTCGTCGAGGATCATCGCGCTCGGCACCGTCGACAGCAGCCAGCGCAGGGACGGGTGGCTCCACGTCTTCTCGTAGAGCCAGGTGTATTCGTCGAAGCTGTTGATCTCGTCGGCCACGTCCGGGGCCACGCCGGGCCGCTGCCGCAGCCGCTCGACCATCTCCGCGTCCGGCTCGTCGGCGTAGACCTGGTCACCGAGCAGGACGAGCAGGTCGGGCAGCGACGTCCGCCCGGCGAGGACGCCTTCGGCGAGCGCGACCAGCGCGTCGGCGCCGTGGCCGTGGAAGCCCCGCTCGTCGTAGGGCGCGAGCGCCCGGCACGAGCCGAAGGAGAGCGAGAAGGCCTCCTGCGTGCGCGGCCCCGTCGTCCTGATCACCGGCGCGGGCCGCCGGTCCCCGGGCAGCGGCCAGACGACCCGGCCGTCGAGCCGGACGTCGTAGGCGGTCTCGGAGTCGGGCGCGAGCCCCTCGACGACCACGACCGCGAAGTGGTGCCCGTGCACCGACCACGTCTCGGCCTCGGCGTCCAGGACCGAGACCGTCCCGGGCCGGTCCGTCTCGACCCAGACCGTCGCGCGCGTGTCGTCCGCCCAGCGCAGCAGCGGCCCGACCCGGAGTCGGGGCTCGGGCTCGGCGAGAGGCGTGCTGGCAGGGTCCACACGTCACGCTACCCCGGGGATCAAGGCCGTGGCGTCGTTCGTCCTGGTAGACGAGGGACGCAGCGGTGTCCTGGCGGAGCGCTGCTCACCACCACGGCGACGGCAGGGCCGCGGCGAGCGCGGCGCCGAGGAGGAAGCCCCAGAGCCCCGTCAACCTCCGCCGCGTCGGCCGCCGTGAGACGAGGGGGGCCGGGCCGGACAGGAGCAGGAAGGCGAGCGTTCCCACCGGCGGGATCCAGACCCCCAGCCAGAACCAGGCCCAGCGCGTCCCACGCCACGGTGGAGGACCCAGGATCAGTAGGCCTAGCGAGGCGATGGCGACGATGAACAGCAGTGCCGCGACCCAGCCCGGAGCCGCCTGGCCGAACACCTCGGGCTCCCAGCCGGGATCGTTGCTGCGACTCACCACGACGGAGGGGTTATCGTGACGGAGCAACGCTGCCACGTCCTCATGGACCACGCCGTCGCGCGGTTCGGCGGACACGTCGGACGGTCGCAGCTCGACGGTCGTCACCCGCTGCAGCAGGCCGTCCCGCCACCGGACCTCCTGAGAGCCCCACCCGCTCCTGGTCCCGGGCCCGCCGACGACCTCCACCTCGTCGACCGCTCCGCTGAGGACCTGCGCGCGCAGCCTGCTCAACGAGGCGTCGGACTCGACGACGAACGGGAGGACCGCGAGCAGGACGGCGTACGCAGCTGCCAGGGCGAGGCGGAAGCTGTCCATCCCGACGGCTTGCCTCGTCCGCGTGCCGGCCGCGCGCGACTGCACCACCTGGCTCACGCGCACACCCTAGGCGTCGCTCCACGACGAGAAGCGCGATCGCCGTCTCTTCACCCGCAGCCGTGTCAGCCGCCGAGGATCCGCACCTCCGCCGCCGGCAGCGCGGCCCACCAGCGGGCGTACCGCCGGTAGACCGCAGGGTCGCGGTCGCAGACCATCTGCAGCAGGCTGCGCGCCTCGGCCTCCAGCTCCGCCCACGCCTCCTCCGGCAGTGCGTGGAACGCGGTCGCCTCGATCCCGTCCTCTAAGGGGCGCCAGACCCCGGCGACGTGGCCGTCGACCAGCAGGGTCGGCAGCACGTCGCCGTTGGTGCGCGTCACGAGCTTGCGGTACGCCGGCGGCACGACCCGGCTCCGGTCGGCGTAGGCGAGTAGCACGCTGTCCCACATCCCCAGCAGCCGTGCGGGCGCCGGGGCGTCGTCGTCGGGCAGCGGCGTGCCCGGCACGTCGAGCAGCTCCACCCCGTCGGGCCCGGTCAGGCGCACCACCTGCTCGCCCAGGTCCGCGACCGCCTTCCGGGCCCGCGTCCGCTGCACCAGGCAGAAGCCGGCGACGTCCGGCACGGTCGCGGGGCCGAACGCCTCCAGATAGCGGCGCACGAGCACAGCCAGCCCCGCGTCCCGCTCGGAGTGCTCCGGCACGTCGCCCGCCGCGACGTACGCGTTGCGGGGGCCGAACGACCACGGGCCGCCGGTGGGGAAGTGGCGCAGCGGCGCGTACGTCCGCAGCGCCCACCACACCCCGGGGCCGGGGTCGCGGCCGAGCCGGTCCGCGAGCCAGGCCTCGACCTCCGCGCCGGACCGCGGTGCGGAGAGGAAGCCGAGCAACGGCGGGACGAGCGCGTCGGCGTCCTCGACCGACAGCCCGCTCGAGGTGAACCGCGTGTCCCCCAGCCGTGGCGCGCGCAGCGTCGGCAGCATGGCGGCGTGGAAGCCGGGCCGGTCCTCGGCCGCCACCGCGTGCAGGGTGACGCGCATCAGCGACGACTTGACCAGCCGCGCTTGCGCGAAGGCGGCGTCGAGCTCGGCCGGGTCGAAGCCGGCCACGCGGTTCCAGAGCGCGACGTAGGGCGAGGCCGGCTCCTGCGCCTGCAGCCCGACGACCTGCCGGACGGCCGCGACGACGTCGAGCGGTGCGCGGTCCAGCAGCAGCTGGCGGGCGAGCGTGGCCCGGTTGAGCTGTCGCGCCGTCAGCGGCATCCCGGCATCGTGGCAGAAGGGCTCAGGCCGGGCGGGGGGAGCGGGCAGTCGCCGCACGTCCCACCGCCGGGAAGCCGGTAGTAGAGGCAGCAGGTGCGGCGGGAGAAGGCGCGTCGCGTGTCGAACCTCCCGGACCGCGCGAGAGGCGGGTGCGCGAGCAGCTCGTCGGCCACCGCGTACGCCCGCTCCCGCAGGTCGGGACGGGCGCGCGCGAGCGCCCCGGCGGCTCCCGCGACTGCGGAAGCCACGTTCCCCCACAGCAGGGGCGGGGCCAGCGGCGCGAGGGTGGACGCGGTCTCGACGAGCGGTGCCAGCACGTCGTCCACGAGCGCGACCCCGAGCGAGCCGCCCGTCGGAACGCCGACCGAGACGGGCAGGAGCAGGGGCACGGGGCCGGGCGGACCGTCCCGCCACCGCAGGGCGGCGACCGGGAGCACGGCGTCGCAGACGGTGGCGACCGCGACCGCGGGGGCGGCCAGCCGGGCGGCGACGCCCAGCATGACGACCGACGTCACCACGCGCTCCTCCACCGCGCCGGGCGGAGCGCCCGCCATGGTGGCGAGCGCGGCGCGGCCGCCGCGTACGCGCTCGCGGAGCACGCCGGGGTCACCGACGAGCCGGGCGACCGGCAGCCAGCCGTCGTCGGCCGGGCCGGTGGCGAGCTCGACGAACGGGCCCAGCCCCGTCAGGCTCCGGGCCACGGTCTCGGCCGGTACGTGCGTTGCCAGGACGGCGCTCGCTTCCCCTAGACTGCGCCAGCCATTGTGACGGCATGAGGAAGCCGGTGAGAGCCCGGCAGCGGTCGCGCCACTGTTACCGCGCCCACGGTCGCCCTGACGGGAGGCCGGGAGCGCGGGAGCCAGACCCTCTGCCGTCACTCGAACTCTGAGCGGGACGCGAATTCCCGAGGAGGTTCCATGAGCTCCATCTCCGCCACGCAGTCGCCCAGCACTCCGGTCGACCGCCCCACCCCCGTCGCCATCCCGGTGCGGGCGGTGCTGCCCTGGGCCTTCTTCCTCGGCCTGCTGGCCCTGATCGCCCTCTACTTCGTGGGTGCCGAGCAAGGCGCGACGTCGGTCTTCTCCGGTGCCACGCTGCACGAGTTCGTGCACGACGGTCGCCATCTGCTCGGCTTCCCCTGCCACTGAGGCGCGAGCCGTGGATGTCGTACGCAACCTGCTCGTCCGCGGCATGCTCGCCGGCCTCGTGGCCGGCCTCGCCGCGCTGATCGTCGCGTCCGTCTTCGGCGAGCCGCAGGTCCGCGACGCGATCGCGCTCGAGGAGGCGTCCGGCGGGCACAGCCACGGCGCCGAGCCGGCCGGGGCTGCGCACGCCGAGGAGGAGGACGAGCTCGTCAGCCGGGGCGTCCAGTCGACGATCGGCCTCGCCACCGGGGTCGGGGTCTACGGCGTCGCGGTGGGCGGGATCTTCGCGCTCGCGTTCGCCTTCGTGTACGGCCGGGTCGGGCAGGCGCATGCCCGCGCGACCTCGGGGGTGCTCGGGTTGGCGGCCTTCGCGGCGGTGATCCTGGTGCCGTTCCTCAAGTACCCGGGCAACCCGCCGGGCGTGGGCGACGGAGAGACCATCGGCCGGCGGACCTCTCTGTGGCTGGCCATGCTCCTGCTCTCCCTGGCAGCCGCGGGCGTCGCCCTCATCGTCGGGCGGGCGCTCGCGCCGCACGGGGCCTGGACCGCCGTACCCGCCGCCGGGCTCGCGTTCGTCGTCGCGGCCGGCGTCGCGATGTGGGCCATGCCGGGCGTCGACGAGATCCCCGCCGGCTACTCGGCCGACCTGCTGTGGAAGTTCCGACTGGCCTCGCTCGGGGTCCAGGCCGCGCTGTGGAGCACGCTCGCCCTCGTCTTCGGGGCGCTCGCGGAGCGGCTGCTGGAGCCGCGCCGCGCTCAGACCCCGTCGAACGCGCTGGCCTAGCGGAACCCGCCCGTCGCTTCCAGGCCCGGCCGTAGCCGCGCCGGGCCTGGAAGCAGGGCCCTCACGAGGCGTCGGGCCCCTCGATGCCCAGCTCGGCCGCGATGACCGTGCGGAGTACGCCTGCTGGCCGAGCAGGCACACCAGCGCCCCGTCAGCCGGCGGCGACCAGCGGGGCCACCTCGGTGCCCAGGAGCTCGATCGCCCGCAGGACGTCCTTGTGCGGCAGCGTCCCCACGCTGACGTGCAGCATGAACCGCTCGATCCCCAGCGACTCGCGCATCGCCAGGATCTTCTCGGCCACCTGCGCCGGGCTCCCGATGACGAGCGACCCGTCCGGCGCCGCGAGGCCGCGGAACTGCTCCGGCGTCATGGCGCCCCAGCCGCGCTCGCGCCCGAGCTTGCTCATCGCCGCGGCGTACGACGGGTAGTAGTCCTGCTCGGCCTGCTGGCTCGTCGCCGCGAGGTAGCCGTGGGCGTGCACGGCGACCGGGGCGGGGGAGTGCCCGCCCTGCGCGATCGCGCGCCGGTGCAGGTCCGCCAGCGGGGCGAAGCGCGCCGGCTGGCCGCCGATGATGGCCAGGGCCATGGGCAGGCCGAGCAGGCCGGCCCGGATCACCGACTCCGGGGTGCCGCCGACCGCGACCCAGACCGGAAGCGGCTGCTGCACCGGCCGGGGGAGGACCGGCTGGTCCTCGAGGGCGGGCCGGAACCGCCCCGACCACGTGACCCGCTCGTGGTCGCGCACGGCGAGCAGCAGCTCGAGCTTCTCGGCGAAGAGCTCGTCGTAGTCGGACAGGCTGTACCCGAACAGCGGGAAGGACTCGATGAAGGACCCGCGGCCGGCCATGAGCTCGGCGCGCCCGTTCGACAGCAGGTCCAGGGTCGCGAACTCCTGGAAGACCCGCACCGGGTCCGCGGAGCTGAGCACGGTCACGGCGCTGGTCAGCCGGATCGTGCGGGTACGCGCCGCAGCCGCAGCGAGCACCATCCCCGGCGCCGACGCGGCGAAGTCGGCTCGGTGGTGCTCGCCGACGCCGTACACCTGCAGGCCCACCTGCTCGGCGAGCTCGATCTCCTCGAGCACCTCCGCGAGCCGCTCGCGGTGGCTCACCGTGCGCCCGGTGGCCGGGTCGGCGTACGTCTCGGCGAACGTCGTGATGCCCAGTTCCATGTCGCACCTTCTGCCGTCGGTCGTTGTGTCTGCAACTACCCAACAGGATGTCAGGCTGTCGCCATTCCGCGTGCCCCGTCGGGCCGTGGCGGGGCCGGCGGCGCGGGCTGGCTCACTCGACCGGCTCGAGCAGGAAGACCGGGATCTGCCGGTCGGTCTTCTTCTGGTAGTCGGCGTAGTCCGGCCAGACCGCGACCGCGCGCTCCCACCACTGCGCCCGCTCTGCGCCCTCGAGCACGCGAGCGCGCATGTCACGCGGAGTTGGCCCGTCCTGCAGCTCGACCAGGGGCTCGCTGACGATGTTGTGGTACCAGGTCGGGTGCTCTGGGCTGCCGCCCTTCGAAGCCACGGCGGCGTAGCGGCCCTCGTGCTCGACGCGCATCACCGGGTTCTTGCGCAGCTTGCCGGACCTGGCGCCGCGCGAGGTGATGACCACGACCGGCACGCCGCGCAAGGTGTTCCCCTCCGCACCGCCGGTGCGCTCGTACAGCTCGACCTGGTCGCGGACCCAGGCCTCGGGGCTCGGCTCGTACGTTCCGTCCAGAGGCATGCCGCCCAGTCTGGCGCCTGCGAGCGAGGGGGATCGGGGCAGGTTGCGCGACACGCCGCGCGCCTCCCCGGTTTCTCCTCCTCTCGCGGCTAGCTTTTCCGGCCATGGAGCGGTTGACATAACTATGAAGCTCCACTTGAGGGTGAGGGTTGAGGGTCCGGGAGCTCCCGGGCCGCGGCCCCGTCCTCGACCTCAAGTACCGGACGGGCCGCACGGCCCAGACCCGAAGGGCAACCGACGTGGCAGCACCGCAGAACTACCTGGCGGTCATCAAGGTCGTCGGCATCGGCGGCGGCGGCGTCAATGCCGTCAACCGGATGATCGAGGTCGGCCTCAAGGGCGTTGAGTTCATCGCCATCAACACGGACGCGCAGGCGCTGCTGATGAGCGACGCCGACGTCAAGCTCGACGTGGGCCGCGAGCTCACGCGTGGCCTCGGGGCCGGGGCCGAGCCCCAGGTCGGCCGCAAGGCGGCCGAGGACCACAAGGAAGAGATCGAAGAGGTGCTCAAGGGCGCCGACATGGTCTTCGTCACCGCCGGCGAGGGCGGCGGCACCGGCACCGGTGGCGCCCCCGTCGTCGCGCGCATCGCCCGCTCGCTCGGCGCGCTCACCATCGGCGTCGTGACGCGGCCGTTCACCTTCGAGGGCCGCCGCCGGGCGACCAGCGCGGAGAGCGGCATCGAGGAGCTGCGCAACGAGGTCGACACGCTGATCGTCATCCCGAACGACCGGCTGCTCTCGATCTCCGACCGGCAGATCTCCATGCTCGACGCGTTCAAGCAGGCCGACCAGGTCCTGCTGCAGGGCGTGTCCGGCATCACCGACCTCATCACGACGCCCGGCCTGATCAACCTCGACTTCGCCGACGTCAAGAGCGTGATGTCCGGGGCCGGCTCGGCCCTCATGGGCATCGGCTCGGCCCGTGGTGAGGACCGCGCGGTCGTCGCCGCGCAGCAGGCGATCGCCTCGCCGCTGCTCGAGGCCTCCGTCGAGGGCGCGCACGGCGTGCTCCTCTCGATCGCCGGCGGCTCGGACCTGGGCCTCTTCGAGATCAACGAGGCGGCGCAGCTGGTCGCCGAGGCCGCGCACGGTGAGGCCAACATCATCTTCGGTGCGGTCATCGACGACGCGCTGGGCGACGAGGTGCGGGTCACGGTCATCGCGGCCGGCTTCGACGGCGGCCAGCCGCGACGGCGCGGGCAGGGCCAGCAGGAGCAGCAGCAGGCCCGCCGGGCCCCGGGCACGGTCGCCGCTCCTCCCGCTGCCGTCCCGCTCCCGCCCGGGCTGGGTGCGGGCCAGGGTGGCGACGCGGCGGCTCGTCCGGTACGCGCCCCCGAGCCGGCGCCCGTGGCGCGGCCGGTGCCGGCTCCGGCCCAGCGCCCCGAGCCCGTCGGTGCCCGGCCGGTCGCGCGCCCGCGCACGATCGTGTTCGACGACGCCAACGACGACCTCGACGTGCCCGACTTCCTCAAGTAGTCCGAGGACCGGAGTGAGCCGCCGCGACGAGCTCGGCGAGCGCCTCGCCGCGGTCGAGGAACGGGTGGTCGCGGCCTGCCGGGAGGCGGGCCGCGACCGGGCCGAGGTGACGGTGATCGCCGTGACGAAGACCCATCCCGCCTCCGACGTCCGGCTGCTGGCCGAGCTCGGGGTGGCCGACGTGGCCGAGAACCGCGAGCAGGAGGCGGGCCCCAAGGCCGCCGAGTGCGCCGGGCTCGGGCTGCGCTGGCACTACATCGGCCAGCTGCAGACCAACAAGGCGGCAGCCGTGGCGCGGTGGGCCGACGTCGTCCACTCCGTCGACCGGCTGCGGCTCGTGACGGCTCTGCGGCGGGGGGCCGAGCAGGGCGGCCGCCGGCTCGACTGCCTGGTGCAGGTGAGCCTCGACCCACCCCTCGCATCGGCCCCCGACGCTCTCGCCGGAGCCCTGGGCCCCCGCGGGGGAGCGTTCCCGAGCCAGGTCGACGAGATCGCGGACGCAGTGGCCGGCAGCGGGAGCCTCCGGTTGCGCGGAGTGATGGCCGTCGCCCCCCGGGGCGGGGACGCGGCCGCGGCCTTCGCCCAACTGGCAACGGTGAGTGACCGGCTCCGCAAGGGTCACCCCGACGCGAGCTGGATCAGCGCGGGGATGAGCGGCGACCTGGAGGCCGCCGTGCACGCCGGCGCGACACACCTGCGCGTCGGGAGCGCGATCCTCGGGATGAGGCCCCCGCTCCGGTAACGTCCGACTCCAGCAGCACGATCCCGCCGCGCCTCGTGGCGGCGGGCAGCAGCAGGACCGCTCAACCGGCGGGACCGACTCTGCAGGACCGGCTCCAGCGAGCCCGGCCCAGCAGGACCGGCTCTCGCTGGACCGAGGCAGACAGGCCTCCCGCCCGGGAGGCCAGGTGCCGCAACTGTGCTCGAACTAGTGCGAAGTGACCGGAGGCAGCGCGAACATGGCCGGCGGGATGCGCAGGATGGCGGTCTACCTCGGCCTCGTCGAGGACGAGGCGGATCGCTACGACCGCTACGACGACTACGACGGCGACGAGCGCGGCTACGACGCCGCCTACGGTGCGGACTACGACGCCGAGCCCGAGCACAAGCGCGCCGAGTCCTACGAGCCGGCACCCCGGCCGCGGGCGGCCCGCTCGCTGCACAGCGAGGGCCTGCACTCCGAGGGCGGCGTCTCCGAGATGCCCGCCCGGGACGTACGCCTGCGCGAGCCGGCGGGGCGTGGCGCGCATGCGCACGGCTCGCTCTCGCACGGCTCGCTGTCCCACGGCACCGAGGGCTCGCTCGCGACGGTGGCGCGCACCGCGCCGGCGCCCGCTCCGCAGCCCGTGGCGCTGGACCGCATCACCACGATCCACCCGCGCTCCTACAACGACGCGAAGCAGATCGGTGAGAGCTTCCGCGGCGGTGTCCCCGTGATCATGAACCTCACGGACATGGACGACGCCGACGCCAAGCGGCTCGTCGACTTCGCGGCGGGGCTCATCTTCGGCCTCCGTGGCACCATCGAGCGTGTGACGAACAAGGTGTTCCTGCTTTCGCCCGCCAACGTCTCGGTCAGCGCCGAGGAGCGGGCCCGGATGGCCGAGAACGGCTTCTTCAACCAGAGTTAGGGCCTGTGCGTACCTTCGGGGAGATCGTCTACGTCCTGCTGACGATCTACACATTCATCCTGATCGCCCGGCTCGTCCTCGACTACGTCCAGCTCTTCGCCCGCTCCTGGCGGCCGCGCGGAGTCGTGCTCGTGGTGGCCGAAGCCATCTACTCCGTCACCGACCCGCCACTGCGTGCCCTCCGGCAGGTGATCCCGCCCCTGCGCTTGGGTAACGTCTCGCTCGACCTGTCGTTCCTCGTGCTGATCGTGTTCGTACAGGTCTTGGCTAGTGTGGTCCGGGCTGTGTTCATCGTCTGATGTTCCTTCCTGACCACCCACCGACCCGTCGAGGAGCACCACATGCCTCTCAGTCCCGAGGACGTCGCCAACAAGCAGTTCACGAGCACGCGCCTCGGACGTGGCTACGACGAGGCCGAGGTCGATGACTTCCTCGACGAGGTCGAGGCCGAGCTCACGCGGCTGACCCGCGAGAACGACGAGCTGCGCGGCAAGCTCTCGCAGTGCCAGCGCGCGCTCTCCGAGGCCCAGGCCCGGCTCGCCCGCGGCGAGGGAGCTCCCACCACCGGGGCGCACCCCGTGGTGGTGCCGACCGGCCCTCACCCCGTGGCCGTGCCGACCGGGCCGCACCCGGTCGCCGTCCCCACCGGCCAGCACGCCGTCGCGCCGGCCCCTGTGCCCGCCCAGCCCGAGCCCGCCCCCGCGCCGCCCGCGCCCGCCCCGGCTGCGCCGGAGCAGGCCGCCGGCATCCTCGCGCTGGCGCAGCGCACCGCGGACGAGCACGTCGCCGAGGCGCGGACCCAGGCCGACCGCATCGTCAGCGAGGCCCGCACCCGGGCCGAGGCGCTGATCCGCGAGGCGGAGGAGCGCCAGCGCCAGGTGCTCGGCACGCTCGAGACCGAGCGCTCGGTGCTCGAGCGCAAGGTCGACGACCTGCGCTCCTTCGAGCGTGACTACCGCGCGCGGCTCAAGTCGTTCATCAGCGGCCAGCTGCAGGAGCTCGACTCCCGTGGGGGCAGCGACAGCGGCGAGGGCCGCGGGTTCGCTCCCGTCGGCGGCGGTGGCCACCGCGCGGACGACAGCGGGTTCAGCATGGACAAGAGCTAGCCAAGAGCTAGCCAAGAGCTAGCCAGACCCGGCGCGCGGCGCCGGCACGGACGACGACGGCGGGCGGCCCCTCGGGGCCGGCCCGCCGTTCCCGTCTGCGCTCGCCCCCGCCAGCGGGAGCTACGCGGTCCCGCCAGCGGGAGCCGCGCCCTGCCGCCAGCGGGAGCCACGCCCTGCCGCCGGCGGGAGCGAGCGGGTGCCACCCGCGGCGGCCCCGGCTCGCTCCCTTCCCGGGCGTCAGCGCTTGGCGACCCAGAAGGTCAGCCCGAGCGCCTCGTCACTGAATCGGTGGGCTTCGGCGCCATCCCCGCTCGCGTCGCCGTGCTGCTCCGGCTCGCCGGCGGCGTACTCCGTCGCCAGCACCTCCGCCGACACGGCCCCGCCGTGCTCCTGAAGCGCCACGGCGAGCTCGCCCTCGGCCTGCCACCACAGCGCGATCCGGTCACTGACCTCGAAGCCGCTGGCCTTGCGGGCGTCCTGCACGAGCCGGACCGCCTCCCGGGCGAGGCCGGCCCGGACGAGCTCCGGCGTCAGCTCCAGGTCGAGCGCGACGGTCAGGCCCGGCTCGCTCGCGACGGCCCAGCCCTGCTTCGGCGTCTCGGTCACCGTGAACTCGTCGGGCTCCAGCGCGACCCGCTCGCCCTCGACCTGCACCGCCGACTCCGCGAGCAGCGCGCTCACGTCCGCGGCCGTGACGGCCGCGGCCACCAGCGGGGTGCGCTTGGCGAAGCGCTTGCCCAGCGCGCGGAAGTTGGGCTTGGCGGTGCGCGTGACCAGCGCGGCGTCCTCGGCGAGGACGCCCTCGCGCTCGACGTTGAGCTCCTCGCGGGCGATCGCCCGCAGCTCCTCCGGAAGCGCCGCCCAGTCCTTGGACAGCACGGCGACCTCTGCCAGCGGCTGCCGGGTGCGGACCTTGTGCTCGGTGCGCGCCGAGCGGCCCAGCTCGACGACCCGCCGGACGAGCGTCATCTGCTCGGCGAGGGTGTCGTCGACGAGCGCCCCGTCGACCGTCGGCCAGGCCGCGAGGTGGACCGAGGACGGCAGCTCGGAGGAGGTCGCCGCGAACAGGTCGCGCCAGACCCGCTCGGTGACGAACGGCACGACGGGCGCGAGCAGCAGCGTCAGCACGTAGAGGCACTCGTGCAGCGTCGCCAGCGCCGCAGGGTCGCCGTCCCAGAAGCGGCGGCGCGACCGGCGGACGTACCAGTTGGACAGGTCGTCGATGTAGCGCGAGAGCAGGGTGCCGACGCGCTGGGCGTCGAACTCCTCCATGGCCTCGGTCACGGCCAGCGCCACGCGGTGCGCCTCGGAGAGCGCCCAGCGGTCCAGCACGGAGCGCTCGGCCAGCGGGGGAGCGGGCGTGGCCGCCGGGTCATAGCCCGCGGTCCGGCCGTAGAGCGAGAGGAACGACGCGGTGTTCCAGTAGGTCAGCAGGACCTTGCGCACGACCTCCTGCAGGCCGGTGTGGCCCACGCGGCGCGCGCCCCAGGGCGAGCCGCCGGCGAACATGAACCAGCGCAGCGCGTCGGCGCCGTGCTCGTCCATGAGCGGCACCGGGGCGAGCACGTTGCCCAGGTGCTTGCTCATCTTGCGGCCGTCCTCGGCGAGGATCAGGCCGAGGCAGAGGACGTTCTCGTAGGACGAGCGGTCGAACACGAGCGTGTTGACGGCCATGAGCGTGTAGAACCAGCCGCGCGTCTGGTCCTGCGCCTCGGCGATGAACTGCGCCGGGTAGGCCCGCTCGAACTGCTCGACGCTGCCGGCCACGTGCGGGTATCCCCACTGCGCGAACGGCATCGCGCCGGAGTCGAACCAGCCGTCGATCACCTCGGGCACGCGCGTCGCCTCGGCGCCGCACGTCGGGCACGCGAGCGTGATCTCGTCGACGAACGGCCGGTGCGGGTCGAGGCCTGACAGGTCGCGCCCGGCGAGCTCGCCGAGCTCCTTGCGCGACCCGACAACGGTGATGTGCGCTTCAGTGCAGCGCCATGCCGGCAATGGGGTTCCCCAATACCGGCTTCGGGACAGCGCCCAGTCGACGTTGTTCTTGAGCCAGTCGCCGTAGCGGCCCCACTTGACCGCGTCCGGGAACCAGCGCGTCTTCTCGTTCTCCGCGATGAGCTGGTCCTTGCGCTCGGTCGTGCGGATGTACCACGACGGCATCGCCATGTAGATCAGCGCGCTGTGGCAGCGCCAGCAGTGCGGGTAGGCGTGCTCGTACGGCACGTGCTTGAACAGCACGCCGCGCTTCTCGAGCTCGACGATCAGGTCCGGGTCGGCCGTCTTGAAGAGCTTGCCGCCGACGACGGGCAGGTCGGCGTCGAAGGTGCCGTCGCGCCGGATGGGCGTGACGACGGGCATGCCGTAGCGGCGGCACACGGCCATGTCGTCCGCGCCGTACGCCGGCGCCTGGTGGACAAGGCCGGTCCCGTTCTCGGTCGTCACGTAGTCGCCCAGCACGACGAAGTGGCCGTCGGCCCCTTCGGGCCACGCGAGCAGGTCGAGCGGGCGCTGGTAGCGCCAGCGCTCCATCTGCGCCCCCGTGTACGTCGCGTCGACCGTCCAGCCCTCGCCGAGGGCCTGCTCGAGCAGCGGCCGGGCGACGATCAGCCGCTCCGCGCCGTCGGTGGCGACGACGTATTCGACCTCGGGATGCGCGGCGACCGCGGTGTTGGACACGAGCGTCCACGGCGTGGTCGTCCAGACCAGCAGTGCCGCCCGGCCGGCCTCGGGGCCGGACGTGAGCGGGAAGCGCACGAACACCGACGGGTCGACGATGTCCTCGTAGCCACCGGGCTGGCCGAGCTCGTGGTCCGAGAGCGTCGTCTGGTCCCGGGGGCAGTAGGGCGCGATGCGGTAGTCCTCGACCAGCAGGCCCTTCTCGGCGATGCGCTGCAGCGCCCACCAGACCGAGTCGACGTACTCCGGGTCCATCGTGCGGTAGGCCTGGGACATGTCGACCCAGTAGCCCATCCGCTCGGTCATGGCCTCGAACGCGTCGACGTGCCGCTCGACGCTGGCGCGGCAGCGCTGGTTGAACTCGGCCACGCCGTAGGACTCGATGTCCTTCTTGCCGGAGAAGCCGAGCTCCTTCTCGACCGCCAGCTCGACCGGCAGGCCGTGGCAGTCCCAGCCCGCCTTGCGCGGCACGCTGAAGCCGCTCATGGTGCGGAACCGCGGGAAGACGTCCTTGAAGACGCGAGCCTCGACGTGGTGGGTGCCCGGCATGCCGTTGGCGGTCGGCGGGCCCTCGTAGAACACCCACGACGGCTGCCCCTCGGACTGCTCCAGGCTGCGGGCGAAGGTCTTCTCCGACCGCCACACGTCCAGCACGTCGCGGTCGAGCGCCGGCAGGTCGACCTGCGGCGGCAGCGGGTTGTAGGTGCGGGTGTCAGGGCTCACGGGGTGCGTGCTCCTCCGTCGTCTGCGTCGTCTCGCTCGACGGAGGGACGAGGCTGCCGGTCTGGCCGGGCCCCGCGGTACCACCCTCCTTGGCCGCTCCACGGGAGCGTCCCTCTCTGCACGGCGCCGGCCGGGTCTACGCCACCGTCGCGCGGAACGCTCCGGCGGCTTGTTCCGGCGGCTCGGGGGTGATCTTCACCGCCGCGCACGCCCCCGGGCTCGCACCGTCCCCGGGTCGCTCCTGGCTGCGTGCGGGGCTACTCGTCCCCGTCGTCACCTTCTCGAACGCCGGTCCTAGCGTAGCGCCGGGAACGAGGGGCGAGGGGAGGCGGCGATGAGCGCGGGGAGCAGTGGCGCGGCGCCGGTGCGCGTCGCCCTGCGGGTCCGGCCGGGTGCGTCCCGCACGGCCGTCGGAGGCGTACGCGGGGAGGCGCTCGTGGTCGCGGTGACCGCCCCCGCGGTCGACGGGCGGGCCACCGAGGCGGCCCTGCGGGCGCTGGCCGACGCGCTCGGCGCCCGGCGGCGCCACGTGCGCCTCGTGGCCGGCGCGACCAGCCGCGACAAGGTCGTGGAGATCGACGGGGAGGCCGCGCCGACCTGGCCGAACGGGTGTCCCGGCTGCTCGCGGGAGCGCCCGGCCCGGGATGAGCCGGCCCCGCGCCGGAGCACCTCCGGCGGGCCCACGTGCGCGCCCGGGCACTTCCGGCGCGGCTTCGTCGTTGTCCGCACGACCCGGGGGTGCATATCCTCGGCAGACTGTCCGAGCGCTGGGGAGGGGGATCCGACGATGGCCACGACCCGCGGCACGAGCAGCCGGGCTTCTCAGACCGCCGAGACCGCACCGGCGGCCTCGGGAGACGGCCCCCCGGCCCCCCGCAAGCGCGCCGCCAAGACGGCTGCCGCGGCGGCGCCCGCAGCGCCCACGGTGACCCGCAAGGCCAAGGCCGACAGCGCGGCCGAGCCGGCCGCCAAGCCCGCGGGCAAGCGGGCGTCCGCCAGGGCCTCCGTCGTCGAGACTCCCGAGCCCGCGGCCGCCCCGGCCGGCGTGGCCACCGCACCCGACCCGGAGGCACCCGTGGCGACGTCGATCCCCGAGCAAGCGGCACCCGGAGACGATCGGGCGGCTCCGCTCGCCGACACCGCCGCCTCGCTGCCCGTCCGCGCCGGCGAGGACCCCTGGACCCCGGACGAGCTGCGCGAGGTCTGCCAGGAGCTGCAGGCCGAGGCCGAGCGGCTGCGCCGCGAGGTCGCCGAGACCGAGACCGAGATCGCCGACCTGCTGCGCGACTCCGGCGACGGGGCGGGCGACGACCAGGCCGACGCCGGCAACAAGACCTTCGAGCGGGAGCACGAGCTCTCGCTGGCCAACAACTCGCGCGGGATGCTGCTCCAGGTAGAGCGCGCGCTGGCCCGCATCGACGACGGCAGCTACGGCACGTGCGAGAGTTGTGGCCAGCCGATCGGGAAGGCCCGGCTGCAGGCCTTCCCCCGCGCGACGCTGTGCGTGTCGTGCAAGCAGCGCGAGGAGCGTCGCTGAGCCACCAGAGCCCCCCGTCGCCCGCTCGCGGGCGCGGTCGTCGTCCCGCCGTGCTCGCGCTCGGCCTCGTCGCGCTCGTCGTCTACGCCGTCGACCAGGTGACCAAGGTCGTCGCCAAGTCCGCGCTGGAGGGCAAAGAGCCCGTCGAGGTGCTCGACGGCGTCCTGCAGCTGCGGCTCGTGCTCAACCCCGGAGCGGCCTTCGGGATCGCCGGGGGCGCCACGGTCCTGTTCACGGTGGTCGCCGCGGTCGTGGCGGTCGTGATCATCCGCATGGCCCGCACCC
The DNA here is from genome assembly GCF_011250635.1 of Motilibacter deserti. Lineage (GTDB taxonomy): Bacteria > Actinomycetota > Actinomycetes > Motilibacterales > Motilibacteraceae > Motilibacter_A > Motilibacter_A deserti. Next base: position 120,037 of record NZ_JAANNP010000001.1, on the reverse strand, counting down.
TGCACAGCACCGCGTGGGCTGTCGCGCTCGGCCTGCTGCTCGGCGGCGCCCTCGGCAACCTGACTGACCGGGTGCTGCGCGCGCCGGGCCTCTTCCGCGGCCACGTCGTGGACTTCCTCGAGCTGCCGAACTGGCCCGTGTTCAACGTTGCCGACATGGCGATCTGCTGCGCGGCGGCGCTGCTGGTGCTGCTGTCGCTGCGCGGCGTGCAGCCGACCGGGCCCGCGCACGGCGACGACGCGCACGGCGACGACGCGGAGGCCCTCGCCGATCCCGGGCGCGAGGAGCAGCAGGACGTCTCGGCCGCCGAGCTCCGGGAGCGGCGTGATGCCTGACATCCGCTCGCTGCCGGTCCCGGAGGGGCTCGAGGGCGAGCGGCTGGACGCCGCGCTCGCCCGGCTCTTCGGACTCTCGCGTACCCGTGCGGCCGAGCTCGTCGCGGAGGGGCTGGTCCGCGTCGACGGCACCCCCGCGTACAAGTCCCAGCGGCTCGTGACCGGGTCCGAGCTCGAGGTCGAGCTGCCGCCCCCGCCTGCGCCCGTCGAGCTGGTGCCCGAGCACGTCGAGGGCATGGGAATCGTCTACGACGACGACGACATCGTCGTGGTGGACAAGCCGGTGGGGGTCGCGGCCCACCCGAGCCCGGGCTGGAACGGCACGACGGTGATCGGCGGGCTCGCGGCCGCGGGCTTCCGCATCTCGACCTCGGGCGCCGCGGAGCGCCAGGGCGTCGTGCACCGGCTCGACGTCGGCACCACCGGCCTCATGGTCGTGGCCAAGTCCGAGCGCGCCTACACGCTGCTCAAGCTGGCGTTCAAGGAGCGCACGGTGGACAAGGTCTACGGCGCGCTGGTGCAGGGCCATCCGGACCCGTCGCGGGGCACCGTCGACGCCCCGATCGACCGCCACCCCTCCTCCGACTGGAAGTGGGCGGTGGTCGCCGGCGGCCGGGAGAGCGTGACGCACTACGAGACGGTGGAGGCCTTCCGGGCCGCGACGCTGCTCGACATCCACCTCGAGACCGGGCGGACGCACCAGATCCGCGTCCACATGTCCGCGCTGCGCCATCCCTGCGTGGGCGACCTGACCTACGGCGCCGACCCCGTGCTCGCCCAGCGGCTGGGGCTCACGCGGCAGTGGCTCCACGCCCAGACCCTGGCGTTCGACCACCCGTCGACGGGCGAGCGCGTCACCTTCACCTCGCCGCCTCCGCCCGACCTGGCGCAGGCGCTGGAGATCCTGCGGGAGGAGGGGTGACGTCGGTGACACCGGCCGCTGTGCAGATCGAGCGGGTCACCTCGCCGGAGGGCTTCGACCGGGCCTTCGCCGTGCGCGTCGAGGTCTTCGTCGACGAGCAGCAGGTCCCGATCGAGCTCGAGCGCGACGACCGGGACGACACGTCGGTGCACTTCCTCGCCGTACGCGACGGCGAGGTCGTGGGCACGGTGCGGATGTACGAGGACCCGCCGGGCGAGGCGCACCTGGGGCGCCTCGCCGTCAGGGCGTCGGCGCGCACCGGCGGCGTCGGGCGCGTGCTGGTCGACGCGGTCGAGACGGAGTCGCGGGCCCTGGGGCTCCGGCGGGTCGTCCTGTCCGCGCAGCTGCAGGCAATGGGGTTCTACGAGCGGCTGGGCTACACCGCGTACGGCCCGGTCTACGACGACGCCGGCATCCCGCACCGGGACATGGCCAAGGAGCTCGGCCCCTGACGGAGCGTCAGCGCTCGTCCGCGGCCGGCCGGCGTGCCCCCGGCTCGTCCTCGACCCAGCGCCGGGCGCCGGGCCCGTGCCGGCCGAGCTCGTCGCCCGGGTTGAGCAGGGCGCAGCTGCGCAGCGAGAGGCATCCGCAGCCGATGCACCCGAGCAGGTCGTCGCGCAGGTGGGTCAGCCCGTCGATCCGCTCCTGCAGGTCGTCGTGCCACTGGCGGGACAGCCGCGCCCAGTCCGCGACGGTGGGCGTGCGGCCCTCCGGCAGCGCCGAGAGGGCCTCCCCGATCTCCTGCAGCGAGATCCCCACCTTCTGTGCGAGCCGGATGAACGACACCCGGCGCAGCACGTCCCGCTCGTAGCGTCGCTGGTTGCCACCGGTGCGCGTGCTGCTGAGCAGGCCCTTGCGCTCGTAGAAGTGCAGGGTGGACACCGCGACGCCGCTGCGGCGGGCCACGTCGCCGATGCCGAGGGTGCCCGTCCGTCCGTCCTCGGCCACTGCCCGCCTCCGCCGCTGTCGGTTGACCTCAACCATAGTTGAGGTCCTAGCGTCGCGACCCGTGAGTGGACGAGGAGAGGACGACCAGGCCGAGCGGTCGCCGCGGGAGGCCGCATGGGTCACCGGCAGCGCCACCTGGCTGATGGGGCTCCAGCTGTTCGGGGTGCGCAGCGACGAGTCCGAGGCCGTTCCGCCGTCTACCTCTGGCAGCGCGCGCATGGCGGGCTGTCAGTGGCCGGGGCTAGCGTGACGAACGTCCGACGACAGCGAGGACGCACCTGATGGACATGGAAGTCACCGCGTGGATGTCGATGTACCACGCGATGAACGCGGAGGAAGAGCGACGCCCGTTCTCGCGGGCCACGCTGCGGCGGATCCTGGCGTTCGCGCGCCCCCACCGGCGGATGCTCGTGCAGTTCCTGCTGCTCAGCGTCGTGCTCGCCGTGCTCGCGGTGGCCACTCCGGTGCTTGCCGGGCGCGTGGTGGACGCCATCGTCGACGGGGACGAGACGTCGACGGTCGTCACGCTCGCCCTGATCATCGCCGGGCTCGCGATCGTGGAGGCAGGGCTCGGCCTGCTCAACCGCTGGCTGTCCGCCCGCATCGGCGAGGGGCTGATCCTCGACCTGCGCCGCACGGTCTTCGACCACGTGCAGCAGATGCCGGTCGCCTTCTTCACCCGGACGCGCACCGGCGCGCTGGTCAGCCGGCTCAACAACGACGTCATCGGCGCCCAACGCGCCTTCAGCGACACCCTCTCCGGGGTCGTCGGCAACCTCGTGGCGCTCGTCCTGACGCTGGCCGTCATGCTCAGCCTGTCCTGGCAGGTCACGCTCCTCGCGCTGGTGCTGCTGCCGGTCTTCGTCGTGCCGGCCCGTCGCATGGGCACGCGGATGGCCTCGCTCGAGCGGGAGGCGGCGAACCACAACGCTGCCATGGGCACGCAGATGACGGAGCGCTTCTCCGCGCCCGGCGCCACGCTCGTCAAGCTCTTCGGCCGCCCGGCCCACGAGTCGGCCGAGTTCGCGGGCCGGGCCGCCCGGGTGCGGGACATCGGCGTGCGCACCGCCATGGTCCAGACGGTCTTCGTCACCGCGCTGACCCTCGTCTCGGCCCTCGCGCTGGCCCTGGTCTACGGGCTCGGCGGGTTCTACGCCCTGCGCGGCAGCCTCGACGCGGGCGCGGTCGTCACGCTCGCCCTGCTGCTCACCCGGCTCTACGCCCCGCTGACCGCGCTGGCGAGCGCGCGGGTCGAGGTCATGACCGCGCTGGTCAGCTTCGAGCGGGTGTTCGAGGTCCTCGACCTCGAGCCGCTCATCCGGGAGCGGCCGGACCCGCTGCAGGTGCCCGACGGGCCGGTGTCCGTCGAGTTCGAGGACGTCCGCTTCGCCTACCCGGCGGCGGACAAGGTCTCGCTCGCCTCGCTTGAGGAGGTCGCAAAGCTCGACACCCGGGGCGGGGTGGAGGTGCTGCACGGCGTGTCGTTCCGCGCTGAGCCGGGCCAGATGGTCGCGCTCGTCGGCTCCTCCGGCGCCGGCAAGTCCACCATCGCCAGCCTGCTGCCGCGGCTCTACGACGTCGACGCCGGGGCGGTCCGGCTGTCCGGCGTCGATGTGCGCGACCTCTCCTTCGCCTCGATCCGCGACGCGCTCGGCATGGTCACCCAGGACGGCCACCTCTTCCACGACACGATCCGGGCCAACCTCGTGCTCGCACGCCCTGAGGCCACGGACGCCGAGCTGGACGAAGTGCTCCGGCGGGCGCGGCTGACCGACCTCGTCGCAGCGCTCCCCGACGGCCTCGACACGGTCGTCGGCGAGCGCGGCTACCGCTTGTCCGGCGGCGAGCGCCAGCGGCTCACCATCGCCCGGCTCCTGCTCGCCCGCCCCCGCGTGGTCATCCTCGACGAGGCGACCGCTCACCTGGACTCGACCTCCGAGGCCGCCGTGCAGCAGGCGCTGGGTGAGGCCCTCGCCGGCCGCACGGCGATCGTCATCGCGCACCGGCTCTCGACCGTCCGCGCCGCCGACCTCATCCTCGTCGTCGAGGCAGGGCGTGTGGTGGAGCGCGGCACGCACGAGGAGCTGCTCGCCGCCGGTGGCCGCTACGAGGAGCTCTACCGCACGCAGTTCGCCGCCCCGGAGCGGGCGGAGGCTTCGGGCACCAAACCTGCGGGCCTCGCGTCCGAGCATGCAGTGCGGGGGAGCGGGGTGCGGACGGAGGCGGTCGTGCCTGTGCAAGGCGGTGGCTGAACGCCCGGCGAACACCTGCTGACCATGTGGCGGGGACAACCCGGTCGGCTCGCTTCAGCCCACCGGCGTGGGGAAGATCAGTGCACGTGACGCCCCTCTCGACGACAGCCCAGCCCGCCTCCGCGCCGGCCCAGCCGCCGGTGCAGCCGCCCACGCTGATCCTGCCCGGGCTGTGGCAGGCGGGCATGCCGCTGGACTGGGCGTGGGCCACCCGCGCCGGGATAGAGGTGATCGTCGACGTCAACGACGCGGACCACGTCCACCCCGCCGAGCGGGTGGCCGGCCTGCGCTACGTCAAGGACCCGCTGACCGACGCCGCGCAGGTGCCCGACGCGGAGCAGCTCGACGCGCTCGTGTCTCTCACCGTCGATGCGGTCCGTGCCGGGCGGCAGGTCCTCGTGCACTGCGGCTTCGGCAAGAACCGCTCCGGCCTCGTCGTGGCCCTCGCCGTCCGGGAGCTGCTCGGGGTCGACGGCCGCACCGCGCTCGCGCACGTCCGCTCCATCCGCACGCGGGCCGTCAACAACGCGACGTTCGCGGCCTACGTCGAAGAGCTGCCGGCGCCCGAGCTCGTCGCGGGCTGACAAGGGCTCACACGTAGCGGGAGAGCGCTGTCCCCAGCCACGAGACGTCCTCGCCGCGCTGCGCCGCGCACCAGACCCGGAAGGTGACGGCGCCGAGCCCGCAGATCTCCTCGACGAGGCCCAGGCCCGGCCAGGAGCGCACGTCGTAGCCGTAGGCGGCGCAGAAGTCGAGGTACTCCGCCTCGTCGAGCTCACCGCGCTCCCGACGCTGGGCGGCGGGGACGAGGTCGTACTCCTTGGGGCCGACGGCGACGAAGTCGCTGTCGATCAGCACGGGCCGCCCGTCGCGGCGCAAGACGTTCGAGGGTGACACGTCGCCGTGGATCGCGCCGACGCCCAGTCCGCTCGACAGGCCGGACACCTCCGTCAGGAGCCGCTCGCGCGCCGCGAGTGCCACCCGGACCAGGCCCGGGTCCGCGGCCGGCAGCGCCGCGTAGGCCGCGACCTGGCCGGGCAGGCGGCGCAGCGGCGTCCATGCCGGCAGCTCGTCCGTCGGCACGGCCGCCGCGTGCCAGGACCGCAGCAGCGACCCCACCTCGGGCCAGCCCACGGGCGCGCCGGCGGGCACCCAGGGATACCCGACGACCACGCCGTGCCGCGTGACGACCGGCGGCGCGACCGGGCGTACCCACAGGGACGCGGCCGCGTCCAGGGCTGCGGCCTGCGCGGAGAGCCGCACGGCATCGCTCCCGGCCGGGTAGACCTTCACCGCCAGGCCGTCCACCTCGAGCACCGCGGTGGACACGACCTGCACCACCCGTGCGGCGCGGACCGAAGCGGGGGACAGGCCCAGCGGCGCGGCCGCTGCCCGTGCTGCGGCCAGGACCTGCTCGAGCCCGAAGGCCGGCTCAGGAGCAGCCCGCTGGGCAGGCACGAGCGCGGAGGCGACGGGTACGACGCGCGCGGTTCCTGCGACGGAGGGCGCCGTTGCGCGGTGGACGGGCACGACGGCCCCGTCGGGGTCGTCGTCGGCGGCGTCAGGGGTGCGTGGAAGGACGCGAGAGCGCATGCGGTGCTCCGGGAACGAGGAACGACAGGTGCCAGCACCGGTGGGCCTGGGCGCTGCTGCGCTCTCGCTGGAGTCGCTCCTCGTGGCCGCTGAATCAGCCGCTGTTCCTCGCCGGTGGAGGGAATGTACGGCACACCGGCCGCTCGGGGGCGCACTTGGCGAAGGTGCAGTGCCGTTCGGGTGAACGCCGCGTCCCGCCCGCCCCCAGGGGCCCGCTCAGGGCCCCTCAGGGGTGCTCGCGCGCTCGGTCGTCCCGGCCATCCGGCGCCTCGGCCACGACGGGGGCCGGGCGGGCGGGGCGCAGCCCGGGCAGCCTGCCCACGCCGAGCACCACCCAGCCGGCGGCGAGCCCCCAGAATGCCGAGCCGACCCCGGCCACCTGGGCCCCGGACACGGTGACCACGAGGGTGACGACCGCGGCCTCACGCATCGCCGGGTCGTCCGTCGCAGCCTTGAGCGCGGAGGCCAGCGCGCCGAGCAGGGCCAGGCCGGCGACCGCCTGCAGGAGCAGCAGCGGGGCCAGGCCGGCCAGCGCCGTGACGAGCCCTCCCAGCAGGCCCAGCACGACGTACGCAGCACCGCTCGTCGCGCCCGCGACCCACCGCCGCTCCGGGTCGGGAGCGGCGCCGGGGCCGGCGGCGAGAGCGGCCGTGAGCGCCGCCAGGTTGACGGCGTGGCCGCCGAAGGGCGCCGCCGCGACGGTTGCAGCCCCCGTGACCCCGAGCAGCGGGCGCAGCGGCGGCCGGTAGCCGTAGGAGGCGAGGACGCCCATCCCCGGAATGTTCTGCGACGCCATCGTCACGAGGAACAGCGGCAACGCCAGGCCCACGACGGCCGCGACGTCGAAGCTCGGCGCGACGGCCTCCGGTGTGGCGAGCAACGGCGTACCGGACAGCGTGTCGCCGAGCCCTCCCGCGGACTCGAGGGCGACGCCGACGGCCGCCGCCGCGAGCGCCCCGGGCACCGCCCACCGCGGGGCCCAGCGGGTGAGCGCCAGCCACACGGCGACGACCGGCAGCGCCAGGCGCGGGATCTCCACCGCCGCCCGGGCCGGGGCCAGGCACAGCGAGAGCAGGACGCCGGCGAGCATGGCGTTGGCCAGCGCGGGCGGGATCGCGGCGATCGCCCGCCCGAGCGGGCGCCAGAGCCCCGCGAGGACGAGGAGGGCGCCGGTGACCAGGAAGGCCGCCACCGCCGCCGGGAAGCCCCCCGAGGGGGCGCCGGTCGAGGCGAGGAGCGCGGCCCCCGGGGTGGACCAGGCGACGCTGATCGGCATCCGCAGCCGGACGCTGAGCAGCAGCGCCGACAGGCCCATGCCGAGGCAGAGCGCGGCGAGCCCGGAGGCGGCCTGCGCCTCGCTCGCGCCGACGGCGCGCAGCCCGGTCAGCACGACGGCGAACGAGCTGGTGAACCCCACGACGGCGGCGATCAGCCCGGCAAGGACGGTATGGCCGGTGTGACCTCGGTGACCGGCGCGGCCGGCCCTGCCGTCGCGACCCCCTGAGTGCCTGCTCCCGGCGGCACTCGCCTCGCCGGGCATGCCGCTCGCAGAGGCGGAGGTGCCCTCGTGCCGCTCGGCCATGCCCGCCTCCTGTGTTCCGAATACGGAACGAGGGTAGATGATGGGGCGATGGACGAGCCGGCGAAGAGTGCCTCGCCGACTGCGGTCGGCGCCCGCATCCGCGCGTTGCGCACCGAGCGAGGGCTCAGCCTCTCCCGGCTGGCCGCGGACGCGGGGATCGGCAAGGCGACGCTGTCGGGGCTCGAAGCGGGCACGCGCAACGCCCGGCTGGAGACGTTGTACGCGGTGGCGGCCCAGCTCGGCGTCCCGCTCGGCGCGCTCCTGGCCGGGCCGGGCTCCTCCGATCCCGCCCCGAGCGTGGCCGGTGACGCCGTCACCGGGACACTCCTGCGCTCCTTCGCGGACCCGGGGATGACGACCGAGCTCTACCGGCTCGACGTCCGGCCGGGGGCGGTCCAGAGCTCGCCGGCGCATCCGCGGGGGACCGCGGAGCACCTGCTCGTGTTCCGTGGCACGTTGCGGGTGGGGCCGCCCGGCGCCGAGGTCGAGGTGGCGGCAGGCGGCTTCGTCGCGCTCGCGACGGACCGGCCGCACACGTACGCGGCCGTCGGGGACGAGCCGGTCGAGGCCGCGCTCGTGATCCGGCAGCCGACCTGAAGCAGAGCCACCCGCCGCCCGGCGCCCGGGCTGGCAGCTCGTCCGGCAGCTGGCCGCCGCCTTCCCCGTCGCTTCGTCCTCAGGAAGCGGCCGCCCGGCCCCGACACGACGAGAGCCACGCTCGCTCCGCGTGTCGTGTCAGTGGTCTCGCCTACTCTCGTCGGGCAGGTCAGGGAGCAGCACAGGGGGCGCGAGCCAGTGTCAGACGGAGGCAACGAGTCGAGCTTCGTGCACCTGCACGTGCACACGGAGTACTCCATGCTCGACGGTGCGGCCCGGCTGGACGACCTCTTCGCGGAGGCGTCCCGGATGGGCATGCCGGCGGTCGCGATGACCGACCACGGCAACGTCTTCGGCGCCTACGACTTCTACAAAAAGGCCAAGTCGCACGGCGTCAAGCCGATCATCGGCACCGAGGCCTACCTCGCGCCGGGGCACATCCACCGCAGTGACCGCACGCGCGCGCGGTGGGGCAACGGCGGTGAGGACGACGTCTCCGGCTCCGGCGCCTACACCCACATGACGCTGCTCGCCGAGACGACGGAGGGGATGCACAACCTCTTCCGGCTCTCGTCTCGGGCCAGCCTCGAGGGCTTCTTCTACAAGCCGCGCATGGACCGCGAGCTGCTCTCGCAGTACGGCAAGGGGCTCATCGCCACTACCGGCTGCCCGTCGGGGGAGATCCAGACCCGGCTCCGCCTGGGGCAGTACGACCTGGCCCGCGAGGCCGCGGGGGAGTTCCGCGACATCTTCGGCCGCGAGAACTTCTACTGCGAGCTGATGGACCACGGCATCGGCATCGAGAAGCGGGCCCACGAGGACCTGTTCCGCCTCGCCAAGGACCTGCAGCTGCCACTGCTGGCCACCAACGACCTGCACTACACCTACGCCAAGGACGCCACGGCGCACGAGATCCTGCTGTGCGTCCAGTCCGGGTCGACCTTCGCCGACCCCAACCGGTTCAAGTTCGACGCACAGGACTTCTACCTCAAGCCCGCGCACGAGATGCGCTCGCTGTGGTCCCAGTTCCCCGAGGCCTGCGACAACACGCTGCTCGTCGCCGAGCGCTGCAACGTCGAGTTCACCGAGGGCGCCAACCTCGCCCCGCGCTTCCCCGTCCCCGAGGGCGAGTCCGAGCACACCTGGTTCGTCAAGGAGGTCGAGCGCGGCCTCCTCCGGCGCTACCCGGGCGGCGTCCCGGACCACGTGCGCAAGCAGGCCGACTACGAGGTCGGCGTCATCCTGCAGATGGGCTTCCCGGGCTACTTCCTCGTCGTCGCCGACTTCATCGGGTGGGCCAAGTCCCAGGGCATCCGCGTCGGCCCGGGCCGCGGCTCGGCGGCGGGCTCGCTGGCGGCGTACGTCATGGGCATCACGGACCTGGACCCGCTCCAGCACGGGCTGCTCTTCGAGCGGTTCCTCAACCCCGAGCGCGTCTCGATGCCCGACGTCGACATCGACTTCGACGAGCGTCGGCGCGGCGAGGTCATCCAGTACGTCACCGAGAAGTACGGCGTGGACCGGGTCTCCCAGGTCGTCACCTACGGCACCATCAAGGCCAAGCAGGCCATCAAGGACTCCGCGCGCGTCCTCGGCCACCCGTTCGCCATGGGCGACCGCATCACCAAGGCGATGCCGCCGGCGGTGATGGGCAAGGACATCCCGCTCAAGGGGATCTTCGACTCCTCGCACAAGCGCTATTCCGAGGCGGGAGAGTTCCGCTCGCTCTACGAGGCCGACGTCGAGGTCAAGAAGGTCGTCGACACGGCGATGGGGCTCGAGGGGCTGAAGCGCCAGTGGGGCGTGCACGCCTGCGCCGTCATCATGTCCAGCGAGCCGCTCATCGATCACATCCCGATCATGAAGCGCGAGCAGGACGGCGCGATCATCACGCAGTTCGACTACCCGACCTGCGAGACGCTCGGCCTGCTCAAGATGGACTTCCTCGGGCTGCGCAACCTCACGATCATCGACGACTGCCTGAAGAACATCGCCGTCAACGGCAAGGAGGTCCCCGACCTCGAGGCGCTCACCCTCGACGACCCGGCGACCTACGAGCTGCTCTCGCGCGGCGACACGCTCGGCGTCTTCCAGTTCGACGGCGGCCCGATGCGCGCGCTGCTGCGCTCCATGCGCCCGGACAACTTCGAGGACATCTCCGCCGTCGGCGCGCTCTACCGCCCCGGCCCGATGGGCGCCAACGCGCACAACGACTACGCCGACCGCAAGAACAAGCGCAAGCCGGTCATCCCGATCCACCCCGAGCTCGAGGAGCCGCTCGCCGACATCCTCGGCGGGACGTTCGGCCTGATCGTCTACCAAGAGCAGGTCATGGCGATCGCGCAGAAGCTCGCCGGCTACTCGCTCGGACAAGCAGACCTGCTGCGCCGCGCGATGGGCAAGAAGAAGCGCGAGGTCCTGGACAAGGAGTACGTCAACTTCGCGGGCGGGATGAAGGAGCGGGGCTATTCCGAGGCCGCGATCAAGACGCTCTGGGACATCCTCCTCCCGTTCTCCGACTACGCCTTCAACAAAGCGCACTCCGCCGCCTACGGCCTCGTCTCCTACTGGACGGCGTTCCTGAAGGCGAACTACCCGGCCGAATACATGGCCGCGCTGCTGACGAGCGTGCGCGACGACAAGGACAAGTCGGCGCTCTACCTCAACGAATGCCGCCGCATGGGCATCAAGGTGCTTCCGCCGGACGTCAACGAGTCCGACGCGAACTTCACCCCGCGCGGCTCGGACATCCGCTTCGGGCTGACCGCGATCCGCAACGTCGGGGCCAACGTCGTCGAGGCCATCTGCGCGACCCGCGTGGAGAAGAGCCTCTACACCGACGTCGAGGACTTCTTCGCCAAAGTCCCGCTCGTCGTCTGCAACAAGCGGGTCATCGAGTCGCTGACCAAGGCCGGCGCCTTCGACTCGCTCGGGGTGACGCGGCGCGCGCTGCTGGACAAGCACGAGGAGCTCGTCGACCTGCACGTCGACGTCAAGCGCAACGAGGCGATCGGGCAGGACTCGCTGTTCGGCGCGATGGGCGACGACGGGGACGGCCCGGGTGCCACGCTCGGCGCGGTGCAGTTCGGCGTGGGGGAGTGGGACAAGTCCGTCCTGCTGGCCTACGAGCGGGAGATGCTCGGCCTCTACGTCAGCGACCACCCGCTGCTCGGCGTCGAGCACGTCCTCGCCGCCCAGAGCGACTGCACGATCTCGGCCCTCATGGCCGACGAGGACCGTCCCGACGGCCAGGTCGTGACGATCGGTGGGCTCGTGTCGGGGCTGCAGCGCAAGCTCACCAAGCAGGGCAACCCGTGGGCCATCGCGACGATCGAGGACCTCGAGGGCGCGATCGAGTGCCTCTTCTTCCCGGCGACCTACCAGCTGGTGGCGATGTCGCTGGCCGAGGACGCCGTCGTGGTCGTGAAGGGGCGGCTGGACAAGCGCGAGGACGTCCCCAAGCTGATCGCGATGGACCTGCAGGTCCCCGACCTGACCGAGGGTGCGACCGGAGGCCCGGTGCGCATCTCGCTGCCGACGCAGCGGTGCACCCCGCCCGTGGTCGAGCGGCTCCGCGAGGTGCTGGCCGCGCATCCGGGCATCACCGAGGTGCACCTCGCGCTGCGCGGCCGCGGCAAGACCACCGTCCTGCGCATCGACGACGGGCTGCGGGTCACTCCGACGCCTGCCCTGTTCGGCGACCTCAAGGCGCTGCTCGGCCCGGCCTGCCTCGGCTGACCTTCCCGGAGCCCGGTCGCGGTTCACAGCCGGGCTCCCGGCCACTCGGATGGGTGGACAGAGCGGTGTGGCCCGCGCCACTCGTGACCTCGTCGTAATGTCTTTCGACGTGACCGACGCCAGCCGCGCCTGCAGCGCGCAAGCAGAGTGAGCCCGCGCGGCTTCGCTGCACGCTTCGGCTGGGTGGCCGGGCTGCGGGCGGCCGCTGTCGTCGCCCTCGGCTCCGCGCTCGTCGGCCTCCTCGCCGGAGCTGCCTGGCAGTGGGTGGCGCCGCAGGTCGAAGGCACCGTGACGGCCGACGGCATCGTCCCGGACCCCACCCCTGCCGTCTTCGGCGCGGAGGCCTGGTTCGCCTGCGTCGCGATCGTGGCCGGAGTGCTCTGTGCCCTGCTCGCCTTCGTCCGGTTCGGCCGCACGGGCTCGTACGCGCTGCTCGGGCTGGTCCTGGGCGGCCTGCTCGGCTCGGCGGTCGCGTGGCAGGCGGGCTCGCGGCTCGGGCCGGGGGAGCTGTCGGCCGACGGGCATGCGGTCGGGGAGCGGGTCATCGCCGCGCTCGACCTGCACGCCTACGGCGTGCTGCTGTGCTGGCCGATCGCGGCCACGGTCATCTTCTTCGCGCTCACGGCCGGCTTCGGCGTCGACGACCCCCCGGCGGGCGACGGCAGAGCCCGGGCCGCCGGCCCGCACGAGCCCGGCCGCCATGGCCGGCGCCGCGTGGGCGAGCGCCCGAGCGGCACCTGACTGCGCGCGGCTCACCTCGTCCGGGCGGCGGTCGCCAACGCACTTCAGCGCGCGATCGCACCCGTTCGCGCGCCGGTGACCCGCACGAGGTCGGCGGGCGCCAGCTCGATGTCGAACCCGCGACGGCCCCCGGACACCAGCACTGTCCCGTGCGCCAGCGCGCTCTCGTCGACCACGGTGGCCAGCTGCTTGCGCTGGCCGATCGGGCTGATGCCGCCGACGACGTACCCCGTCGACCGCTCGGCCGCGGCCGGGTCGGCCATGCTCGCCTTCTTCGCCCCGAGCACGCCGGCCAGGGCCTTCAGATCGAGCTGGGCACTCACCGGCACCACGCCGACGGCGAGCGTGCCGTCGACGTCGGCGAGCAGGGTCTTGAAGACCCGCGCGGGCTCCACCCCGAGCGCTTGCGCGGCTTCGAGCCCGTAGGACTTGGCGGAGGGGTCGTGGTCGTAGGGCCGGGCGACGAAGGCCACCCCCGCCGCCGTCAGCGCCACCGTCGCCGGAGTGCCACCGGCCGCCTTCCCACCCGCACGCTTCGCCACGGGGCGGGAGGCTACCGAGCCACTCCCGCCCGGCGCGCGCGGTTTCGGCCTGCCGTGCTCCCGCCTCAGTTCGGCAGCGTCGTGGCCGGTGCGTGCAGCGGGACGGCCGCGAGGGCGGACACGAGAGCGGTCTCACGGCGTAGCAGCCGGGCCTCGAGGGCGAGCCGTCGCTCGGTGTCGGGTGCCGCGAGCAGCAGCTGGCGCTCGTCCTGCGGCACGACGAGCGAGCTCGCGACTGCGTACGACAGCGCAGCCGGTGTGAGCCCCCCGCGCCCGTCCGGCAGGGGAAGCTCGCGGGCGACCGACGCAGGGAGCGCCGCGACGTACTCGGCCAGCAGCCGGGCCACGGCGACGGCTCGGCGTCCCGCGTCGGCGCCGTCCGCGGGCTCGGGCAGCCACTCGACGACGCCGCCGGTCCACGGCCCGCCCGACGCTCCCGGCGGCTCCAGGCTCTCCAGCCGGAAGCGGCGCGTCCCGCTCGTGACGATGTCGTAGCGCCCGTCCGAGTAGGCCTCCACGTCGCGGATCTCGGCCACGCAGCCGACGTCGTGCAGGTGCTCGCGGGGCTCGCCGACGGCGGTGAAGCTCTGGCCCACCTCGCGCCCGGACCGGATGGCGACCACGCCAAAGGAGCGCGGCGCGTCGGCCGGCAGGTCGAGCAGGTGCTCGACGAGCGCCCGGTAGCGCTCCTCGAAGACGTGGAGCGCGAGCGTCGCGCCGGGGAAGAGCACGGCGCCGAGGGGGAACAGCGGAAGCCGCTCGGGCACGTGGCAACGGTATTCCACAGCCGTCCGCCCGATCTTCCCCAGCCCGGTCGCGCCGGCCCTGGCGCGCTCGCGCGGTCCCTAGACTTGGTCCGTGACCTCGACCTCTGCACCGGAACGCGGCACTCCCGGCTCGGCCCCGTCCACTCGCGAGGGCTTCGTCGCCCGGGTGGACCTGCGCGGCCGGTCCCATGACGCCGCCCTGGCGGCCGCCGTGCTGCCGCGGCCGGCGCTCGACGTCGAGACCGCCGTCGAGGTGGTGCGCCCGGTCGTGGAGGACGTCCGGGAGCGGGGGCTGGTCGCTGTCCTGGAGGCCACGAGCCGGTTCGACGGGGTGAGCCTCGAGGGCTGCCGCGTGCCGCAGTCGGCGCTCGACGACGCCGTCCGCGACCTCGACCCCGCGCTCCGGGCCGCCATCGAGGAGTCGGCCCGGCGTGCGCGCATCGTGTCCCGGGCCCAGCTGCGCCCGGACGAGCGCGTGGAGGTCGCGGCCGGCGGCGTGGTGACCGAGCGCTGGGTGCCGGTGCGCCGCGTCGGGCTCTACGCGCCCGGTGGCCTCCTCGCCTATCCGTCTTCGGTGATCATGAACGTCGTCCCTGCTCAGGTGGCCGGCGTCGGCTCGCTCGCGGTCGCGTCGCCCCCGCAGCGCGAGTACGGCGGGCTCCCGCACCCGAGCGTCCTCGCCGCCTGTGCCCTGCTGGGCGTCGACGAGGTCTACGCCGTGGGCGGTGCGCAGGCCATCGCGATGTTCGCCTACGGCACCGAGGAGTGCCGCCCGGTGGACATGGTGACCGGGCCGGGCAACGTCTACGTCGCCGCCGCCAAGCGGCTGCTGCGCGGCCGCATCGGCATCGACTCCGAGGCCGGCCCAACCGAGATCGGCATCCTGGCCGACGACACGGCCGACCCGGCGTTCGTCGCGGCTGACCTGCTCTCGCAGGCCGAGCACGACCCCAACGCGAGCTGCCTGCTGGTGACGCCGAGCGCCGAGCTGGTCGACGCCGTGGACGCCGAGATCGAGCGGCAGTTCGCGCTCACCAAGCACCAGGAGCGCATCGGGCAGGCGCTGCGGGGGCAGTCGGCCTACGTCCTCGTCGACGACCTGGAGCACGGCCTCGTGGTGGTCGACGAGTGGGCGGCCGAGCACCTGGAGGTCATCACCCGCGACGCGTCCGCGTGGGCCGCCCGGGTGACCAACGCGGGAGCGATCTTCGTCGGGCCCTGGTCCCCGGTGAGCCTCGGCGACTACCTCGCCGGCTCCAACCACGTGCTCCCGACCGGCGGGACGGCGCGCTTCAACGCTGGCCTGTCCGTGCAGACGTTCCTGCGCGGGATCCACGTCGTGGACTACACGAAGGAGGCGCTGGCGCAGGTGGCCGACCACATCGATGCGCTCGGCAACGCCGAGGACCTCGTCGCGCACGTCGCCGCCGTCCGCGCTCGCATCCCGGCCGAGGGTGACGCGTGACCGCCCTCGAGGAGCTGCCGCTGCGCGCCGAGCTGCGCGGCAAGGCGCCGTACGGCGCGCCCCAGCTCGACGTGCCGGTGCGGCTCAACACCAACGAGAACCCCTACCCGCCGAGCGCCGCGCTCGTCGCGGACCTCGCGGCGTCCGTGTCCGCCGCCGCGTCCTCGCTCAACCGCTACCCGGACCGGGAGGCGCTCGCCCTGCGCGGGGACCTGGCGGCCTACCTCTCCCGCTCGGGCGGGGTGCAGCTGAGCGCCGAGCAGGTCTGGGCCGCCAACGGCTCCAACGAGGTCCTGCAGCAGATCCTGCAGGCGTTCGGCGGGCCGGGCCGCACGGCGCTCGGCTTCGAGCCGACCTACTCGATGCACTCGCTCATCGCCGAGGGCACGTCGACGTCCTACGTCGTCGCCCGCCGGGAGGTGGAGTCCGGCTTCCGCATCGACCCCGCGGCCGCGGTGGAGGCCGTGGCCGAGCACGCCCCCGACGTGGTCTTCCTGTGCTCGCCGAACAACCCCACGGGCACGGCGCTGGACCCGGACGTCGTCGAGGAGGTCTACGCCGCCACCGCGGGCATGGTGGTGGTCGACGAGGCCTACGCCGAGTTCAGCCACGCGCCCTCGCTGCTCCGGCTGCTCCCCGGACGGCCGCGCCTCATCGTGACGCGCACGATGTCCAAGGCCTTCGCCTTCGCCGGCGGGCGCCTGGGCTACCTCGCTGCCGACCCCGCGGTGGTGGACGCGCTGCGGTTGGTGCGGCTGCCGTACCACCTGTCGGTGGTCTCCCAGGAGGCCGCGCGCGCGGCGCTCCGGCACGCCGACGACACGCTCGCCTCCGTGGACCTGGTCAAGGCCCAGCGCGACCGGATCGTCACCGAGCTGCGGGCGCGGGGCTACGACGTGGTCGACAGCGACGCCAACTTCGTCCTCTTCGGCCGCTTCGCGGAACAAGCGCGGGTGTGGCGGGCGCTGTTGGAGCGGGGGGTGCTCGTGCGCGAAGTGGGCCTGAGCGGCTGGCTGCGCGTGACGGCGGGGACCGAGGACGAGACGAGCGCCTTCCTGGACGCCCTTGACGCGGCGCGGGACGAGGCAGGGGAGACGCAGTGAGCGGAGGAAGCGTGGAGAGCGGGACAGCCCGGCGACGGGTCGGCCGGGTCGAGCGGGCCACCAAGGAGTCGTCGGTGCTCGTCGAGGTCGACCTCGACGGCAGCGGCACGGTCGACGTCTCGACCGGGGTCGGCTTCTACGACCACATGCTGGCCCAGCTCGGCAAGCACGGGCTGCTCGACCTGACGGTCAAGACCTCGGGCGACACCCACATCGACGCCCACCACACGGTCGAGGACACGGCCATCGCCCTCGGCGAGGCGCTGCGCCAGGCCCTCGGCGACAAGTCCGGCATCCGGCGGTTCGGCGACGCGCTGGTCCCGCTGGACGAGACGCTCGTCCAGGTCGCGGTCGACCTCGCGGGCCGCCCCTACTGCGTCCACACCGGGGAGCCGGAGGGGCAGGCCTATGTGGTCATCGGCGGCGACTACGTCGGCTCGCTGACCCGGCACGTCATCGAGAGCCTCTCGTTCAACGCCGCGATCGCCCTGCACGTGCGGGTGCTCGCCGGCCGCGACCCGCACCACCTCGTCGAGGCGCAGTTCAAGGCGCTGGGCCGGGCGCTGCGCGACGCGGTCGCCTACGACCCTCGTGTCGTCGGCGTGCCGTCGACCAAGGGCACGCTCTGATGGCCCCGTCCAACGGGCCGAAGGTCGCCGTCCTCGACTACGGCTCGGGCAACCTTCGCTCGGCCGTGCGCGCGCTCGAGCGGGTCGGGGCCGACGTCACGCTGACCTCCGACCGCGCGGTCGCCGAGGCCGCCGACGGGCTCGTCGTGCCCGGCGTCGGGGCGTTCGCGGCGTGCATGAAGGGGCTGCGGGCCGTACGCGGCGGCGAGGTCATCGGGCGCCGGCTGGCCGGGGGCCGCCCGGTGCTGGGCATCTGCGTGGGCATGCAGATCCTGTTCGAGAAGGGCGTCGAGCACGGCGTCGAGTCCGCCGGCTGCGGGGAGTGGCCCGGCGTCGTCGACCGGCTCGAGGCGCCCGTGCTCCCGCACATGGGCTGGAACACCGTGGACGTGCCGGAGGGCACCCGGCTGTTCGCCGGGCTCGAGGGCGAGCGGTTCTACTTCGTCCACTCCTACGGCGTGCGTGGCATGGACATGCCGCCCTCGGACCGGTACCCGGCCCCGCTGCTGACCTGGTCCCGGCACGGCCACCCGTTCCTCGCCGCCGTCGAGAACGGCACGCTCAGCGCGACCCAGTTCCACCCCGAGAAGTCCGGCGACGCGGGTGCGGCGCTGCTCGAGAACTGGCTGCGCACGCTCACCTGACCCCTGCGAGCCCTCGTTCCGAGGGCGGGCGCGACCTGCCCTGTGCCGGCAGGCGGCTCGGGCCAGGGCACGTGACGCCACCCCTGGCGCCCGACCGGCTGCGCTGCGGCAGCCGTTAAGGTTCTGGCCCGTGGCGGCCAAGGGTGAGCGGGCGCGTCGGCGCGCCCTCCTCGAGGCCGAGCGGGCGCGCGCGACACGGGAGCGTGAGCTGCGCGAGGCGCGCTCGCGCAAGCGGCGCACGGCGCTCACGCGAGCGCGGGCCAAGCTGCCGCGGCGCACCCGTGTCGGCCGTCCGACCGGCCCGCGTGCCCGCCGGCGCCGGGTCCAGACCCTCAGCCTGATCGCCCTGCTGGTCCTCGCCCAGGGCGCCGTCTGGCTCTCCACGTCCGACTGGCTGCTGCGTGCCGGTGCGCTCTTGCTCGCCGTCGTGGCCGCTCCCGTCCTGGCCACTCTCCTCTTCGACCGGAGGCACTGACTCCCGTGACCGACCTCTCCGACCGCCTGGTCCTGCTGCCCGCCGTCGACGTCGCCGACGGCCAGGCCGTCCGCCTCGTCCAGGGCGCTGCGGGCAGCGAGACGTCCTACGGCGAGCCGCTCGCCGCCGCCCGCGCGTGGGAGGCCGCCGGGGCGGAGTGGATCCACCTGGTCGACCTCGACGCCGCCTTCGGCCGCGGCTCCAACCGCGAGCTGCTCGCAGAGGTCGTCCGCAGCGTCGACGCCAAGGTCGAGCTGTCCGGAGGGATCCGTGACGACGAGTCCCTGCGCGCGGCCCTCGCGACCGGGTGCGCCCGCGTCAACCTCGGGACGGCGGCCCTCGAGTCGCCGGAGTGGGTGCGCCGCGCGATCGGCGAGTTCGGCGACCTGATCGCCGTGGGCCTCGACGTGCGCGGGACGACCCTCGCCGCGCGGGGCTGGACGCAGGAGGGCGGCGAGCTCTTCGAGGTCCTCGAGCGGCTCGACCGCGACGGCTGCGCCCGCTACGTCGTCACCGACGTCAACAAGGACGGCACGCTGCAGGGCCCGAACCTCGACCTGCTCCGCTCGGTGTGCGCCGCCACGGACAAGCCGGTGATCGCATCCGGTGGCGTGAGCACGCTCGACGACCTGCGGGCCCTGCGGACCCTGGTCCCGTCCGGGGTCGAGGGCTCGATCGTCGGAAAGGCGCTCTACGCCGGCGCGTTCACGCTGGAGGAAGCGCTCGCCGTCGCCGGCTGAGGACGCCAGGGAGCGGCTGCACCACCCGGGTGGTGCTGTGGATGTCACAGCCGCCTTGTCGGACGCGCCGCTTATGCTCACCCCGCATTCACCCTGGGGGTACTTCATGATGCGTGCCCGGCTCGTCCTGCCGGCCCTGTTCCTCGTTCCCACGGCCGCCGTCGGTGCCCTTCCGGCGCAGGCCTCGACCCTTCCGGCAGTGTCCGCCGACGTTGCGCCCGCA
Source organism: Motilibacter deserti (assembly GCF_011250635.1). Taxonomy (GTDB): domain Bacteria; phylum Actinomycetota; class Actinomycetes; order Motilibacterales; family Motilibacteraceae; genus Motilibacter_A; species Motilibacter_A deserti. The sequence goes on along the minus strand of NZ_JAANNP010000001.1, from coordinate 100,741 downwards.
GCCTCCGCAGCAGCCTTGTCGCGGCCTGCCTCGACCGCCGGCGCGGCGTCGACCGCCGGTGCGACGTCGACTGCCGTCGCGCCGGCCGTCCCCGCACTGCCCGAGCTCGGTGTGACGCGCTCCGTCACGCACGGCACGGTGGTCGCCCGCCCGGCCAGCACGGTGCCCTGGGTGCTCCCGCTCTGGCACGTGCGCAAGGGTGCGACGTCGGCGGACGCCCTGTGCAGCTCCTCCGCCATTTCGCCGACCGAGATCGTCACGGCGGCGCACTGCGTCCCCGACGCCAAGGGGCTCTACTACGTCGAGATCGGGGCCAATGCCCTGCGCAAGGGCACGCTCGTGCCGGTCGAGGCCATCCGCTTCCACAGCGGCTACCGCGACCGCACGGCCGTCAACGACGTGGCTGTGCTGCGGCCGCTGGTCCCGCTCTCGCTGAGGGCCTACGCCCGGCTCGCTTCGCCCTCGCTCGCCGCGAAGGCGCGCGCGGGACGTGTGGCCGGCCTGCGCATCTACGGCTGGGGCGACAACGAGAAGGGCAAGCTGACCGGCCAGCTGCGGACGACGACGCTGCGCCAGGTCAACGCCCTCGCCGACCGCACGTTCCGCTACTTCAGCCCGAAGACGCAGCTCGCCGCCGCTCGCTCCCTCGGGCGCGGCCGCTTCGCGGGCGGGTGCAACGGCGACAGCGGCGGCCCTCTCACGACGAAGGTCGGAAAGGCCGTCTTCGTCGTGGGCGTGTCGAGCTACGGCGCGGCCAAGGGCTGCGACCTCGCGCCCACGGTCTTCACCAGCGTCGGGGCCTACTCCGCGTGGACGAAGGCCGCGCGCACGTCGCTCCCGAAGCTCGCCAGGACGCAGAACCGCGCGCTGCCCTACAACACCGCCGCCCCGGCGGCGTCCGGCACCGTCGCGCTCGGCCAGCCCATCACGTGCGGCGCGGGATCCTGGACGGCCAACACCAGCAGCGTGGTTCCTGAGTGGTACGTCGGCAGTAGCAAGCTCGAGGGTGGCCCTGTCCACGTCTTGACCGAGGCGGACGCGGGGCGCACGCTCACCTGCAAGGTGACGGCCACGTCGCGGGCCGGGACCGCCACGGCGGCCGCGGACGTCGCCGTGCCGCCGGCGCCTGATGTGCTCGCGAGTCGCCCGACCATCACGGGCATACCCGACGGTGGGCTTCTGCCTGCCCCTGACACCGTGGCGGCGTGCTCAGTGCCTACCACTGATGTGCCCGGCGTCGTGACGAGCTACCAGTGGCTTTCCGTCCCCGAACTGAACGCGGTCAACGACCTTCGGCCGCTGGGGACGAGCCCGAGCCTCGTCCTGACGGTCGACGTATTGAAGGCCACCGCCGGCCGCTGGCTCGTCTGTCGGGCGACGAGTGCGAACGCAATGGGTTCTGTGACCCGCGACGACTATGAGTACTTCCCGAACATCACCAACCCCCGGTTGAGCGTCAACACCGGGCTCGCCGACCCCGCCACGGGACGCCTGGGCTGCAACGCTGTGATCTTCGAGCAGGGCGTGACGTTGTCCTACCGTTGGGTTGCTGTGACCGGATTCGTCCCAGCAACGATCCCGGCAAACGCGCAGGTCCTCAGCAATACGGACACCTACACGCCGACCGATCGGAGCAAGATCTACGTCTGCGAGGCCACGGCTACCTCGTGGCAAGGTTCTTCCGTCAAGCTGGGCTCGTTCCGGTTCTCCTGACCCAGCTCACATAGGCTCGGCGCGTGAGCCTCGCCGTCCGTGTCATCCCCTGCCTCGACGTCGACGCCGGGCGCGTCGTGAAGGGCGTCCGGTTCACCGAGATCCGCGACGCGGGCGACCCGGTCGAGATGGCGAAGGTCTACGACGCCGAGGGCGCCGACGAGCTGGTGTTCCTCGACATCACCGCCAGCAGCGGTGAGCGGGAGACGACTTATGACGTGGTCCGCCGGACCGCGGAGCAGGTCTTCATCCCGCTCACCGTCGGCGGCGGCGTCCGCACCGTCGCCGACGTGGACAAGCTGCTGCGCGCCGGGGCCGACAAGGTCGGCGTCAACACCGCGGCCGTGGCCCGGCCCGAGCTGGTGCGCGAGATCGCCGAGCGCTTCGGCTCGCAGGTCCTCGTGCTCTCGGTCGACGCCCGCCGCTGCCCGGCCGACGTCGCCCCCACGCCGAGCGGCTTCGAGGTCACGACCCACGGCGGGCGCAAGGGCACGGGCATCGACGCGGTCGAATGGGCGGCCCGCGCCGCCGACCTCGGCGTGGGCGAGGTGCTCCTCAACTCCATCGACGCTGACGGCACGCAGCAGGGCTACGACCTGGAGATGCTGCGCGCCGTCCGTGCGGCTGTGACGGTCCCCGTCATCGCCAGTGGCGGTGCGGGGAAGCTCGACGACTTCGCGCCCGCCGTCGAGGCGGGGGCCGACGCCGTGCTGGCGGCGAGCGTCTTCCACTTCGGCCAACTGCGGATCGGTGAAGTCAAGAGCGCCCTTCTGGCCCGGGGCCACGAGGTCCGCTAGCTCTCGGCTCCCAGCTCACACACCCAGCCCGGCGTCGAGCCGGGCGACCGCATCCGCGTCGCCGCGCACGCAGGCCTGCGCATGCGACCCGCGGCCGAACGCGTGGAGCAGCAGCTCGACCACCGGGCCTTCGACGACGATCGGGGCTCCGGCGCCCTTCGCCACCGTGGCCTCCTGCCCGGTGTCGCGACGCAGCAGCACGGGCGCGGGCGACTTGCGGTAGAGCAGCCGTCCCGTACGCGACAGCTGGCCCCAGAGCGCGTCCTCGAGCTCGCGCGGAAGGGCACGCGGCTGCCACCCGTCCTGCGCCCGCCGCACGTCCTCGTGGTGGACGAGGAGCTCGACGAGGTTGGCCCGTGCGTCCACTCCGGGCAGCGCGTACGGCGACCAGCCGGGTGGGCCGGTGCGTACGGCGTCAACCAGCTCGGGCCATGGCCGTGCCGCGATGCCCGCCTGGACCCGACGCGTCCAGCCGGAGAGCGGCGTGGCCAGGATGCCGATCGCCGCGTCGAGCCGCCGCTCGCGAAGGACCAGGTGGGCGGCGAGGTCGCGCGCGGCCCAGCCCTCGTCCAACGTCGGCGCGTCGGGTCCGACGGCCTCGAGCGTCGCGCACAGCGCCTGGCGTTCGACCGTCGCGTGGCTCATGCCGCCACGCTACGGGCGCCCCGAGGGGCCCGCAGCCCGGCCCACCGTCCGGTCGGCCTCGCGTGGACGCCCCGCCCGCCGCCCCGGGCCCGCCCACGCCCGCCTACGCCCGCCTCCGGGTCAGCCGGCCACCCGGCGCACCTCACGGTCGAGTGGCCACGCGTTGGGACGGCAGCCGGCCAGCCCCTTGGACTGCTGCTGCATCACGGGGGCGAGCGCACCGGCGCGCGGGCAGCCGACGTGGCCCAGCCCGAGCCAGTGCCCGGTCTCGTGGTTCAGCACCATGCGGCGGTACTGGCGCAGGGGGCCGGGGAACGGGCGGCTCCCGCCGCGCCAGCGCGCCTCGTTGATGACGACGTAGCGGCCCGAGCGGCAGCTGTAGGCCGCGTCGCAGACCCGGCCGTACGACGGCACGGCGGACGCGGCGGCGAGCACCAGCGTGAAGTCGCCCCCGGAGCCCACTCGCCGGAAGCGGTGGAAGCCGCGCGCCCATCCGCGGGGGTCGGCATAGGTCGCGGCGGCGGAGGCGGCGAACTCGCGCACCGCGCTGGGGAAGTCCCCGCGGGTGCGCACCACGTACGTGTGGACGCGCACGGCGGTGACGCGCGCGGGCGCCGACGCAGGCCCTCGCGCGAGCGCCGCGCGGTAGGCGTAGACACCGGCCTGCGTGTGCCGGACGGTCGTGCGGAACCGCCCCGCCGTCCCCGTGCGCAACGTCTGGACGGCCGTCCACTGCCCGGCGGCCCGACGCTGCAGCACGACCGCGGTGCCGGCGCGGGGCCGCGGCACGACCGCGCCCGAGACGGCGACCCGGCGCCCGACCGGCGCCTCCCGGGTGAGCGTCAGCTCGACGGCCGGAACGGGGGCGGCCCGTTCCGCTGGCTCGGCCTCAGCGGGCCGGGGCGCCGCCGGCTTGGCCTGACCAGGCCGGGGCGTGGCCGGCTCGGCCTCAGCGGGCCGGGGCGCCGCCGGCTTGGCCTCAGCGGGCCGGGGCGTGGCCGGCTCGGCCTCAGCGTGCGGGGTGGGCGCCGCTGGCCCGGTCGGCGCGGGTATGGCGGCTGCGAGCCCCACCGCCCCCGGGGCCACCGGGGCGCCGGCGCGCGACAGGGGCAGCGTCTGCGCGAGGACTGCGGCCAGCAGGCACAGGAGCACGGACGCGAGCCCGCGCCGGGCAGCCCTGACCGGCCCCCGGACGCGCGCGACGTGCCGGCCGCTGCTCGGCCGGAGCGGAGTACGGGAGCTCGCGAGGCGTCGCCGCGCAGGAGCGCGACGGAGCGCGCGGGCCACGCAGTGATCGTAGAGCGAAGCCGTATTCGGGCATCACCCCCCTGTGGACTGTGCGCGGACCGGTCGCCCGTGGTGAGGCAGGATGGTCACGTGCCCGGAACACCCGCCGCCGACCCCGTGCCCGCCGCCCCGATGCCGGCCGGCCGCGAGCCCAACGTCCTCGAGCCCTCCGGCCGGGTCGTCTCCAGCGAGCTCGACCCCGCCGTCGCCGCGCGCCTCAAGCGCGACGCGGACGGCCTCGTCGCCGCCGTCGTCCAGCAGTGGGACACCTGCGAGGTGCTGATGGTCGGCTGGATGGACGACGAGGCGCTGCACCGCACGCTGACGACCGGGCGCGCGACGTACTGGAGCCGCAGCCGGCAGGAGTACTGGGTGAAGGGCGACACCTCGGGCCACGTCCAGCACGTCAGGAGCGTGCGCCTCGACTGCGACGGCGACGCGCTGCTCGTCTCGGTGGACCAGGTGGGGGCGGCCTGCCACACCGGCGATCGCACCTGCTTCGACGCGGTCGAGCTCTTGGGAGGCGCCGCGTGACCGCCGTCGCCGACGCCGCCGCCGGGACGGGCCGCCCTGCAGGCCCTGCGGGCCGGGTCGCCGGCACCGCCGCCCCCACGATCGAGGAGTTCCGCCGGCTCGCGGTCGAGCGTCGGGTCATCCCGGTCACCCGGCGGCTGCTCGCCGACGGGGAGACGCCGGTCGGGCTCTACCGCAAGCTGGCGGGGGAGCGGCCGGGGACGTTCCTCCTGGAGTCCGCCGAGCACGGGGGCGTGTGGTCGCGCTACTCGATCGTCGGCGCGCGCAGCGCCGCGACGCTGACCGAGTCCGACGGGCAGGCCGTCTGGCTGGGCACGCCGCCGGTCGGGCTGCCCTCGGGCGGCGACCCGCTCGACGCGGTGCGTGCCACGCTCGAGGCGCTGCACACCTCCCGGCTGCCCGGGCTGCCGCCCCTGACGGGCGGGCTCGTCGGCTACATCGGCTACGACGCCGTACGCCGCCTCGAGCGCCTGCCGGTGCTCGCCGAGGACGACCTGCGGCTCCCCGAGCTCGGGCTGCTCCTCGCGACCGACCTCGCGGTGCTCGACCACGTCGACGGCACCGTCCTGCTCGTGGCCAACGCGATCAACTGGGACGACAGCCCCGAGCGCGTGGACGAGGCGTACGCCGACGCGCTGTCCCGGCTCGAGCGCATGACGGGCGAGCTCGGCCAGGCCGCTCCGGCGACCGTCGCCACCCTGGACGCCGCCGTCGACCCGGCCTATACCGGGCGCACCGACCGCGCCGACTACCTCGCCTCGGTCGAGACGGCCAAGGAGGCGATCCGCGCCGGCGAGGCGTTCCAGATCGTCGTCGGGCAGCGCTTCGAGCTGGAGACGCAGGCGAGCGCGCTCGACGTCTACCGGGTGCTCCGGCTGACCAACCCCAGCCCCTACATGTACCTCCTGCGCATGCCCCAGGGGTTCGACATCGTGGGCTCGAGCCCCGAGGCGCTGGTCAAGGTGACCGAGGGCCGCGCGATGCTGCACCCGATCGCCGGCACCCGCCCCCGCGGCGGGACGCCCGAGGAGGACGCGGCGCTGGCGCAGGAGCTGCTCGCCGACCCCAAGGAGCGCGCCGAGCACCTCATGCTGGTCGACCTGGGCCGCAACGACGTCGGGCGGGTGAGCACCGCCGGGAGCGTCGAGGTCGTGGACTTCATGTCCATCGAGCGCTACTCGCACGTCATGCACATCGTCTCGACAGTCGTCGGCACGCTCGCGCCGGGGCGCACGGCGTTCGACGCCGTGGCAGCCTGCTTCCCCGCGGGCACGCTGTCGGGCGCGCCGAAGCCGCGCGCGATGGAGATCATCGAGGAGCTGGAGCCCACGCGCCGCGGGACCTACGGCGGCATCGTGGGCTACCTCGACTTCGCCGGGGACGCCGACACCGCCATCGCCATCAGGACGGCCGTCCTGCGTGAGGGCCGCGCCTACGTCCAGGCCGGGGCCGGGATCGTCGCGGACTCCGACCCGGTGGCCGAGGACGCCGAGTGCCGGCACAAGGCAGCGGCCGTGCTGCGTGCGGTCGCCACCGCGGGGACCCTGCGGGCGGCGGGGCCGCTCGCGCCGTCCCTGGGCGGTCGGGCAGCCGGCCCGGCGTGACGTCGGACCAGGGCAAGCGCAGCCCGCGCGTCGGTGACTCCCAGCCCGGCGCCCGACGGGGGGCGCGGGACCGCGGGCTGGTGCTGGCCGCCGTCGTCGCGGCCGGCGCGGTCGCCCTGCTGTCCGGTGGCCGCACCTGGGCGACCGCCCGAGCGGTCGGCACACCGGTCGCCGCTCCGCCCGTCCCGCTCACCGCGGGCGACCTCGCGCCGGCGGTTTCCGCCCTGGGGCTCGTCGCGCTGGCCGGCGCAGCGGGGCTGCTCGCCGCGCGCGGGCCGCTGCGCCGCCTCGTCGCCGTCCTGGTCCTGCTGTCCGGGGCAGGCCTCGCCGTCGTCGCGGGCCGCGCGGGCACCTCGGAGTCCGCTGCGGCACGCGAGGCCTCCGAGTCGCTGCCCGGCGGCACCTCGATCGGGGTGGCCTTCTCCGCGTGGCCGTGGGTGGCCGTCGTCGCGGGCCTCGTCCTGGCCGCGGCCGGTTTCGTGGCCGTGGCGCGGTCGGGCAGGTGGGCGGCCCTCGGGGCGCGCTACGACGCTCCCGACGGCGGCCGCCGGGCGGCTCCCAAGGACGCGTGGGCGGCGCTCGACCGCGGCGAGGACCCGACGGACTGACGCCGCGACGGGCGAGCGCTGCTTAGCGCGTCATCGCCTCGTGGTCGGCGAGGCGGGGGGTTCCGACGGCGAGGGGCGGGCCATCCGCCACATGACCGGACCGCGGCCGCCGATGGGCGCAGGGCTGCCGGGGAGCACCGCGAAGCCGGCGCGCTCGTAGTACGCGACGTTGCCGGGGGCGGAGGTCTCGAGGTAGACCGCGCAGGGGTGCGCGAGCAGCGGTGCCAGCAGCGCACGGCCGACGCCGCGCCGCGCCGCCGAGGGCCGGACGCCGAGCACCTGCAGGTAGGCGACCGGTCCTTCGGCCGGGGCCGGGAAGGCCGCGTCGACCGCGGAGCCGAAGGCCGCCGCGGCCCGCAGCCCACCGGGGTCGCGCACCCCCGCAGGAAGCAGCCGCAGCGCCGCCCACGTCTTGCGCCCAGCGGTCATCGGGTACGCGCCCGGGGGCAGCCAGACGGCCGCGCCGAGCACACCGGTGCCGTCGCCGGTGCCGTCGCCGGTGTCGTCGCCGGTGTCGTCGCCTGTGCGCCCGCCGAAGCGCCTGTCGGTGACCTCCTGCGTGCCCCCCTGAGTGCCCCCGCACCCGCCGCCGCCCGGGCGTGGGCGTGCGACGAGCACGCGGCCGGAGCGAGCCGCGTCGGCGACGGCCGCGCGAAGGACGGACTGCAGGACGCGGCGCCGGGCGGCGGCACTCGGGACGACCGCGCTCCAGCCGGGGTCGTCCTGCAGCGCAGCAGCCAGCACCCCGGCGACGGACCGGGCCTCGCCCCGGCGGATGTCGGAGACGTCGAGATCCACGCGACTCC
>NZ_JAANNP010000001.1:85832-92709 GCF_011250635.1 Motilibacter deserti | reverse complement strand
TCGGGGACAGGGCGGGGCCGGTCGTTGACAGAGCACGGCCGCTCGGTGACAGGTCGGGGCCGGTGGGCGGCTTTGCGCGCCGCCCACCGGCCCCTCGTCGTGCTGAGCCCCCCCGGCGCCGCAGTGGCTAGCTGGCGCGGGGGAGCACGTCGCCCTCGGCCTCGTCCGCTGCCCGCAGCTCGGCGATCAGCCGCTCGGCCGCCGCGACGAGGGTGTCGCGCGCGAGGTCGTCGTGGCGCACCTGGTTCTTCACCTTGGCGACGAACTGCTGCAGGTAGCCGATCGTCCGGGACTCGCTGCCCGCCGTGTAGAGCGACTGGGCGATGTCGAGCCGGCCCTGCAGGTCCGCCGCGGTGCCCTCGGAGAGGCGCCCGCCGGCGGCGTACAGCTCGACCGTGGCCTTGAGGTCGCTCACGGCGGTGCCGATCGCGACGGCGAACGAGTTGTAGCCCGCCCCGCTGCCGGCCGGCACGTAGCCGTTCTCGACGTTGCCGCGCGGGTCGACGGCGAACCAGTTGACGGTCGTGCCCGTGGTGACCGTCAGGGACTGAGCTCCCTCACGCAGCCCGGCCGCCAGCAGCTTCGGCGACGAGAGCGTCGGGCGGCTGCCGTCGAGGGTGTAGTAGACCGTCGCCGGCTCCGACGTGGAGACCGTGAAGGTCGTGCTGGTGGCGTTGCGCGAGGCGACCTGCAGCGTCGACTCCGGGGCGGTCGCGTCCAGCTGGAAGGACAGGGCCACGTCCACGATGCCGAGCTGGCCGTTGGCGTACTCCATCGCCGTCTCGGTGACATCGACGGTGTTGGCGCCGTTCACCCAGCGCTGCGTCCCAGCGTCCCAGCGCGGGCCGTTCGTCTCGAACGCCCAGGCGAGGATGCCGTGCTCGATCCAGAAGTAGTCGGCCGAGTTGCCGGCCGCGGAGTAGAGCACGTCGATGATCGGGCCGGTGCGGCCCGGCCACACCGCGGTGTCGCGGTAGGTCTGGACGGCCGAGAGGATGTGCTCGGACGCCTGGTAGTAGTACGCCTCGATGCCGGCGTCGGGGCGCTCGACCGAGACGCGGCCGTCGGCCTTGTAGGCGCCCGGCGTCCACATGAAGTAGCCGCCGCAGCAGTGGGTGTTCATGGCGAACTTGATGTTCTTGAACGTCTTCGCCATCCACACCAGGTTGCGCACCTCGGGCTCGGACTCTGCCTTCGGCCCGGCGTAGTTGCCGTTGAGGCAGTCCGTGGACGCCCCGTCCCAGCCCTCGAACACTGTCGCGGTCGAGTAGTTGCGGTTCACGTTGACGCCGAAGCTGTTGCGCCGGCCCGGGTCACTGTCCTGCGGGGCGCAGTAGTTCGTGAGGTTCTTGCGCACGCCGGTGTCGAAGATCGAGTAGTGGCCGCCGTCGGGGTTGGACCACGGCAGCAGGAAGATGTCGAGGTTGTCGATCGCCTTCCGCGTCCACTCGTCGGTCGCGTAGTTGTGAAGCAGCCGCTCGGCCGTCTCGGCGACCGAGAGCACCGGCGTGATCTCGTTCGGGTGCTCGCCGGCGTACAGGAACACGCCCGTCTTCGAGCCGTCGCGCACCTTGCCGACACGCAGGACCTTCATCGTGAACGGCTCGCGCGAGATCGACGCGGGGGCGCGCAGGCCGTCGCTCAGCGTCTGGCGCGCAGCCGCGGGCACGACGCCGAGGCCGTCGTTGCGCCGGAACGTGTACGCCGTCAGCAGCTCGGACGCGGAGCTCGCGTTGATCGCGGCGACGATCTCGGCGGCGGTGCTGACCGGCTGGCGGGCAGCGTTGGTCGCGAGGAAGACCGTGATGTTGTTGCCGCCACGCACGACCGTGAGCGGGGCGTTGGGCGCCGGCGCGATCAGCTCGAGCGTGATGTCGTTGCCGCCCTCGTGGCCGAACTTCTTCGAGGTGACGAAGAACGTCGACGGGGCGGTCGCGGCCGTCCCGGTCCCGAACTGCGCCTGCGCGTAGCGCCGGTAGCCGAAGGTCTTCTCCGGCAGCGTGACGATCTCGGCCAGGCCCGGGAACTCGGCCGCGAGCGCCTCCAGCCGGGCGTTCGCCTCGGTGGGGCTCGGGGTGGTGGTCAGGAACCGGGTCTTGTAGCCGGCGGGGAGCTGGAAGCCGTCACCGAGCCACTTCTCCACCGGCGCGGTGACGGCGCCGCCCGCGCTGCTCGTGATCGTGACCGAGGCGGGCGCGGCGCTGATGGCGATCGGCTGGGTGGTGCGGTGGTAGAGGTAGACGTCCGCGTCCTCGTAGCGCGTGAGCGTCGCCGTACGGCTGGGGCCGCTGGCGCCCTCGCTCCAGGCGGCCGTCAGCGTGGCCTGCCCGTCCGGGACCCCGGCCTTCGCCTCGAGCGAGAGGAACATCTGGCCGCCGGAGGTGAACCAGTCGGCGCGCAGCACGCGCAGGACTCCGGGGTCCTCGGCGGCACCCACCGGGGCAGCGGCGAGCGAGCTGCCCACCGCGAGCGCGGCGGCGGCAGCGAGTACCGCGGTCGCCCGGCGACGCGGGCGCGGGGTGCGGTGCACCGCCGGGCCGGGGGAGGGCGGCTGCGCAGCCGGCCGGAGCCGGCGGCGGAAGGGCGGGGCGAAGCGTGCGGTGCGGAACGGCACGGGCTTCCTCCGGAAGAGACGGTCGGTGACGGTGAGGGCGCTCGGTCGCTCCTACCGTCCTCCGGCCCGAGGGTCGGACCGGTGCCACGAACCGTCGTGGAAGTTCTTTTTCCGGTCAAGAGGCAGCTTCGGCAAGATCTGCGCGAAACACGGGGCGCATCCGCGCTGCAAGAGGGGTTTGAACCGGGGCCGGGCGCGGGAGCGTCAGCGGCTCGGTCTAGTCTGACGCGTGGCGGAGGGGCCAGCCGGGCGGCTGGCCGCGACGCCGGTCCGCCGCCAGGTCGAGGGAGCGCCCGAGGTGACTGTCCTGTGACTGTTCTGGACGAGATCCTCGCGGGTGTGCGCGTCGACCTGGCCGAGCGCCAGAGCCGCGTCGGCCTCGAGGAGCTCAAGGCGCGCTGCGCGCGCGTGCCCGACGCCAAGCCCGTCCTGCCCGGCTTCCGGGACCAGGGCGTGCGGGTGATCGCCGAGGTGAAGCGCGCGAGCCCGAGCCGGGCCGCCCTCGCCGACATCCCGGACCCGGCCGCGCTGGCGCGCGACTACGAGTCCGGCGGCGCCTTCGCCATCAGCGTCCTCACCGAGCAGCGCAAGTTCGGGGGCAGCCTGGACGACCTCGACGCCGTTCGGCAGGCCGTCGACTCCCCGCTGCTGCGCAAGGACTTCATCGTCACGAGCTACCAGCTCTGGGAGGCCCGCGCGCACGGCGCCGACATCGCGCTGCTGATCGTGGCCGCCCTCGAGCAGAATGCCCTTGTGTCCCTCGTGGAGCGGGCCGAGTCGATCGGCCTCACGCCGCTCGTCGAGGCGCACGACGAGGAGGAGGTCCGCCGGGCCATCGACGCCGGGGCCAAGCTCATCGGCATCAATGCCCGCAGCCTCAAGACCCTCGAGGTCGACCGCGACACCTTCGCCCGGCTCGCGCCGCTCATCCCGGACGGGATCGTCAAGGTCGCCGAGTCCGGCGTGCGCGGCCCGCACGACGTGATCGAGTACGCCCGGGCCGGCGCGGACGCGGTGCTGGTCGGCGAGACGCTGGTGACCGGCAAGGACCCGCGCGTCGCGGTCGCCGACCTGGTCGCGGCCGGCGCGCACCCCGCTCTGCGGCAGCCGAGGGCCTGACATGACCGACGTGACCGTCCCGGCCCCCGCCGCTGCGGCGCAGGCCGGGCGCTTCGGCCCCTACGGCGGGCGCTACGTCCCCGAGGCGCTGATGGCGACCCTGGACCAGGTGACCGAGGCCTACGCCGCCGCCCAGGCCGACCCCGAGTTCCGCGCGGAGCTGTCCCGGCTGCTGCGCGACTACACCGGGCGCCCGAGCGCGCTCACCGAGGCCACGCGCTTCGCCGAGCACGCCGGAGGCGCCCGCGTCCTGCTCAAGCGCGAGGACCTCAACCACACCGGCTCGCACAAGATCAACAACGTGCTCGGCCAGGCGCTGCTCACGCGGCGCATGGGCAAGAAGCGCGTGATCGCCGAGACCGGCGCGGGCCAGCACGGCGTCGCCACCGCGACCGCGGCCGCGCTCATGGGTCTCGAGTGCGTGGTCTACATGGGCGAGGAGGACACCCGTCGGCAGGCGCTCAACGTCGCCCGCATGCGCCTGCTCGGCGCCGAGGTCGTCCCGGTCCGCACCGGCAGCCGCACACTCAAGGACGCGATCAACGAGGCGTTCCGCGACTGGGTGACCAACGTCGACTCCACGCACTACCTGTTCGGCACGGTCGCCGGCCCGGCGCCGTTCCCGCAGATGGTCCGCGACTTCCACCGCGTCATCGGGGACGAGGCGCGCGCCCAGGTCCTCGAGCGGACCGGCCGCCTGCCGCACGCCGTGTGCGCGTGCGTCGGCGGCGGGAGCAACGCGATCGGCATCTTCACCGCGTTCCTCGACGACGCCGACGTCGCGCTCTACGGCTACGAGGCGGCCGGCGACGGCGTCGAGACCGGCCGCCACGCGGCGACGCTGACCGGCGGGTCGCCGGGGATCCTGCACGGGTCCCGGTCCTACCTGCTGCAGGACGAGTGGGGTCAGACGATCGAGAGCCACTCGATCAGCGCGGGGCTGGACTATCCGGGCATCGGCCCCGAGCACGCCTGGCTGCACGACTCGGGCCGGGCGACCTACGAGCCCGTCACCGACCGGGAGGCGATGGAGGCGTTCCGCCTGCTCTGCCGCACCGAAGGCATCATCCCGGCGATCGAGTCCGCGCACGCCCTCGCCGGCGCGCTGCGCGTGGGCCAGGTGCTCGGGCCGGAGGGGGTCCTGCTGGTCAACCTCTCGGGCCGCGGGGACAAGGACGTCGACACGGCCGCGCGCTGGTTCGGCGTCGTGAGCGACGAGGACATCGTCGAGGCCGCCGAGGCGACCGTCGAGGCGCCGCCTCAGGAGTCGTCCGGGGAGGGCTGGTGACCGTCCTGTCCGACACCCTGGCGCAGGCCCGCGCCGAGGGGCGCGCCGCGCTGGTGGGCTACCTACCGGCGGGCTTCCCGACGCTGCAGGGCGGGATCGACGCCTTCAAGGCCATGATCGACGGCGGCGTCGACGTCATCGAGGTCGGGCTGCCCTACTCGGACCCCATGCTCGACGGGCCGACGATCCAGGACGCGGTCGACATCGCGCTGCGTGCCGGCGTCACCCCGCGCGACGTGCTGCGCACGGTCGAGGCCGTGGCGGCGACGGGCACGCCCACGCTCGTGATGACCTACTACAACCCGATCGACCACATCGGCGCCGGCCGGTTCGCCGCCGACCTCGCCGCGGCCGGGGGAGCGGGCGTCATCCTGCCCGACCTGCCGCCGGAGGAGTCCGGCGACTGGCTCGCCGCCGCCGACCCGCTCGGGCTGGACAGCGTCTTCCTCGTGGCGCCGTCCTCCAACGACGAGCGCATCGCCCTCACCACCTCGGTGTGCCGCGGCTTCGTCTACGCCGCCTCGCTCATGGGGGTCACGGGCGTGCGGGGCGCCGTCAGCGGGGCCGCCCGCGGGCTGGTCGCCAGAGCCCGGGCCGCCACCGACCTGCCGGTCTGCGTCGGGCTGGGCGTGTCCACGGCCGAGCAGGCCGAGGAGGTCGCGGGCTACGCCGACGGCGTCATCGTCGGCTCGGCCTTCGTACGCCGCCTGCTCGACGCCGCGTCCCCGGCCGACGGTGCTGCGGACGTGCGAACCCTCGCGGCCGAGCTGGCCGCCGGCGTACGCCGGGGCGCGGCCGCGCGTGCCGGCTCCGCGCACTGAGCCCCGTGTCGCCGAGGCCGGCCGGTAGGGTCCGCTGCTGATGAGCGCAACCTCTGCCGCCAGCACCTCCGACAGCGTCTCCGGCCCGGTCGGGAGCACGGTGCTCGCCTCGATCCCCAGTCCGGCCGAGGGCGTCTGGCACCTCGGCCCGTTCCCGCTGCGGGCCTACGCCCTGTGCATCCTCGCCGGGATCGTGCTCGCCATCGTGATCGGCGACCGCCGCTGGCGCGCGCGCGGCGGGCGGGCCGGGACAGTGGGCGACGTCGCGGTTTGGGCGGTGCCGTTCGGCATCGTCGGCGGCCGCCTCTACCACGTCATCACGACGCCCGAACCCTACTTCGGGTCCGACGGCAAGCCGCTGGACGCGCTGAAGATCTGGGAGGGCGGGCTCGGCATCTGGGGCGCCATCGCGGTCGGCGCCCTCGGGGCGTGGATCGGGTGCCGCCGCAAGGGCATCGCACTGCCGCCGTTCGCCGACGCGCTCGCCCCCGGGCTGGCCGTCGCACAAGCCGTCGGCCGGTGGGGCAACTGGTTCAACCAGGAGCTCTACGGCCGGGCCACCGACGTCCCCTGGGCGCTGGAGATCGACCCCGAGCACCGCCCGTCCGACACGCCCGACCAGGCGACCTACCACCCGGCCTTCCTCTACGAGTCGCTGTGGAACTTCGGGGTCGCGGCGCTGGTGGTGTGGGCCGACCGCAAGTACCGCCTCGGCCACGGCCGGGCGTTCGCGCTCTACGTGGCGGCCTACTGCCTCGGCCGGTCGTGGATCGAGGCGCTGCGCGTCGACACCGCCGAGCACTTCCTCGGCCTGCGGCTCAACCAGTGGACCGCCGCCGTGATCTTCGTCCTGGCCGTGGCCTACATCGTGGTCTCGTCGCGCAAGCACCCGGGCCGTGAGGAGCGTGTCGAGCCCACCCTCGAGGGCGAGCAGGGAGCCGAGGACGGCGTCGGTGCGACCGTCACGGCCCCGTCCGCCGGTGCGACAACGGACGACGCGACCGCCGGTGGCACTTCCCCGGCCGGCGCGACCGG
>NZ_JAANNP010000001.1:0-85827 GCF_011250635.1 Motilibacter deserti | reverse complement strand
GACGGGGTGACCGACGACGGGGTGACCGACGACGGGGTGACTGACCCGACAGCCGAGGCGCCGCGCCGCGATTGACCGCGGGGCGTACGGTGGTGGGGAAGGGCAGGCGATCCCGGCCCACCTCGGCCGTCGCGCCATCGTGTCGCGGGCACTACAAATCCGGTAGGCAGCCCGCAACACTCATGTAACCTGCGCTTCTACATCGGCTGCTACCCGTACGTCGCCGCCGGTGAACCCTCTGGGCCAACGTCGTCCCGCCCCCCTTTTCCAGCAGAGGAGACGACGGATGGCCGCCCTCCCCTCGCCCGCGTTCCCGGCACCTCAGGGGCTCTACGACGGGCAGTCCGAGCACGACGCATGCGGTGTCGCCATGGTCGCGACGCTGCGCGGATCCGCCGGGCACGACATCGTGCAGGCCGCGGTCACCGCGCTGCGCAACCTCGACCACCGTGGCGCCTCCGGCGCGGAGCCGGACAGCGGCGACGGCGCGGGGATCCTCACGCAGGTTCCCGACGCGTTCCTGCGCGCCGTGGTTCCCTTCGAGCTCCCGGCGGCCGGCACGTACGCGGTCGGCACGGCGTTCCTGCCCGCCGACCCGGCTGCCGCCGACGCGACGGCCGCGGCCATCGAGGCCATCGCCGCCGAGGAGGGCCTGCGCACCCTCGGCTGGCGCGAGGTCCCGGTGACCCCTGACCTGCTCGGGCACACCGCCCGCATGGTCATGCCGTCGTTCCGCCAGCTCTTCGTCACCGCCGCCGAGGGCTCGAGCGCCGAGGGCATCGAGCTGGACCGGCTGGCCTTCTGCCTGCGCAAGCGCGCCGAGCGCGAGCAGGACGTCTACTTCCCGTCGCTGTCGGCCCGGACCCTCGTCTACAAGGGCATGCTCACGACGGCGCAGCTCGAGCCGTTCTACCCGGACCTGTCCGACGAGCGCTACGCGACCGAGCTCGCTCTCGTCCACTCCCGGTTCTCCACGAACACGTTCCCGTCGTGGCCGCTCGCGCACCCCTACCGCCTGATCGCGCACAACGGCGAGATCAACACGGTGCGCGGCAACCGCAACTGGATGGCGGCCCGCGAGAGCCTGCTGGAGTCGGACAAGATCCCCGGCGACCTCTCCCGGCTCTCGCCGATCTGCACCCCGGCGGCCAGCGACTCGGCCAGCTTCGACGAGGTGCTCGAGCTGCTCCACCTCGGCGGGCGCTCGCTGCCGCACGCGGTGCTGATGATGATCCCAGAGGCGTGGGAGGGCGACACCTCGATGGACCCCGCGCGGCGGGCGTTCTACGAGTACCACGGCTCGATCATGGAGCCCTGGGACGGCCCGGCCGCCGTCTGCTTCACCGACGGCACCCTGGTCGGCGCGGTCCTGGACCGCAACGGCCTGCGCCCTGGGCGCTACTGGGTCACCGAGGACGGCCTCGTCGTGCTCGGCAGCGAGGCCGGCGTGCTGGAGCTGGACCCGGCGACCGTCGTGCGCAAGGGCCGGCTGCAGCCGGGGCGCATGTTCCTGGTCGACACCGAGCGCGGCCGGATCATCGAGGACGACGAGATCAAGGGCGAGCTCGCGGCGGCCGCGCCGTACGACGAGTGGCTGCACGCCGGCCTGGTCAAGCTCGAGGACCTGCCCGACCGCGAGCACGTGAGCCACACCGCGGCCTCGGTCAGCCGTCGCCAGCGCACCTTCGGCTACACGCAGGAGGAGCTGCGCGTCCTGCTCGCCCCGATGGCGCGCGCCGGCGCCGAGCCGATCGGCTCGATGGGCACCGACACGCCGATCGCGGTCCTGTCCGAGCGCCCGCGGCTGCTCTTCGACTACTTCACCCAGCTCTTCGCGCAGGTGACCAACCCGCCGCTGGACGCGATCCGCGAGGAGCTCGTCACCTCGCTGTCGTCCACTGTGGGCCCGGAGCTCAACGCGCTCGACGCGACGCCGGCGCACTGCCGTCAGGTCGTGCTGCCGTTCCCGGTCATCGACAACGACGAGCTGGCCAAGATCGTCCACATCAACAACGACGGCGACCTGCCCGGCTGGGGCACCGTCGTGCTGCGCGGCCTCTACGACCCGCACGGCGACGGCCAGGCGCTCGCCGCCCGGCTCGACGAGCTCTGCGCCGAGGCGTCCGCGGCGATCGCGCAGGGCGCGCGGTTCATCGTGCTGTCCGACCGCGACTCCGACGCCAACCTGGCGCCGATCCCGTCGCTGCTGCTCACCTCCGCGATCCACCACCACCTCATCCGGGAGAAGACCCGGCTGCAGGTCGGCCTGATCGTCGAGGCCGGCGACGTGCGCGAGGTCCACCACGTCGCGCTGCTCATCGGCTATGGCGCGGCGGCGGTCAACCCCTACCTCGCCATGGAGTCGGTCGAGGGCCTGGTCGCCGAGGGCGTCGTCAGCGGCGTGGAGCCGGAGAAGGCCGTCCGCAACCTGGTGAAGGCGCTCGGCAAGGGCGTGCTCAAGGTCATGAGCAAGATGGGCATCTCGACCGTCGCGTCCTACCGTGGCGCGCAGGTGTTCGAGGCGCTCGGCCTGTCCCAGGAGCTCGTCGACCGCTACTTCACCGGCACGCAGTCCAAGCTCGGCGGCATCGGGCTCGAGGTGATCTCCGAGGAGGTCGCCCGCCGGCACCGCTCGGCCTACCCGGCCTCGGGCGCGCTCCCGCTGCACCGCAAGCTCGAGGTCGGCGGCGAGTACCAGTGGCGCCGCGAGGGCGAGCCGCACCTGTTCGACCCGGAGACCGTGTTCCGCCTGCAGCACTCGACGCGGGCGCGCCGCTTCGACGTCTTCAAGCAGTACACCTCCCGCGTCGACGAGCAGTCCGAGCGGCTGATGACGCTGCGCGGCCTCTTCACCCTGCGCGAAGGCGTCCGCCCCGCCGTGCCGATCGACGAGGTCGAGCCGGTGTCGGAGATCGTCAAGCGCTTCAACACCGGCGCGATGAGCTACGGCTCGATCAGCCAGGAGGCGCACGAGACCCTCGCCATCGCCATGAACCGGCTCGGCGGCCGGTCCAACACCGGTGAGGGCGGCGAGGACCCGGACCGCCTCTACGACCCGGAGCGGCGCAGCAAGGTCAAGCAGGTCGCCAGCGGCCGCTTCGGCGTGACGAGCGAGTACCTCGTCAACTCCGACGACATCCAGATCAAGATGGCGCAGGGTGCCAAGCCCGGCGAGGGCGGCCAGCTGCCCGGCCACAAGGTCTACCCGTGGGTGGCCCGCACCCGGCACTCGACGCCAGGCGTCGGCCTCATCTCGCCGCCGCCGCACCACGACATCTACTCCATCGAGGACCTCGCGCAGCTGATCCACGACCTGAAGAATGCGAATTCGAATGCGCGAATTCACGTGAAGCTGGTCGCCGAGGTCGGCGTCGGCACGGTCGCGGCCGGCGTGAGCAAGGCCCACGCGGACGTCGTGCTGATCTCCGGGCACGACGGCGGCACCGGCGCCTCCCCGCTCACGAGCCTCAAGCACGCGGGCACCCCGTGGGAGCTCGGGCTCGCCGAGACCCAGCAGACGCTGCTGCTCAACGGGCTGCGCGACCGCATCGTCGTGCAGGCCGACGGCCAGCTGAAGACCGGGCGCGACGTGATCGTCGCCGCCCTGCTCGGCGCCGAGGAGTACGGCTTCGCCACCGCTCCGCTCGTCGTGTCCGGCTGCATCATGATGCGCGTCTGCCACCTGGACACCTGCCCGGTCGGCATCGCCACGCAGAACCCCGTGCTGCGCGAGCGCTTCTCCGGCTCCCCGGACTTCGTCGTCACCTTCTTCGAGTACGTCGCCGAGGAGGTGCGCGAGTGGCTGGCCAAGCTCGGCTTCCGCTCGCTCGAGGAGGCCATCGGCCACGCCGAGGTGCTGGACACGGCGGCCGCGGTCGAGCACTGGAAGGCGCAGGGCCTGGACCTCACGCCGCTGCTGCACGTCCCGGACCTGCCCGAGGGCACCGCGCTGCGCTGCGTCACGAGCCAGGACCACGGGCTGGAGAAGGCCCTGGACCACCAGCTCATCGCGCTGGCCCACGACGCGCTCGAGGACGCACGGCCGGTCGAGTTCGCGCTGCCGGTGCGCAACGTCAACCGCACGGTCGGCACCATGCTCGGCGCCGAGGTCACCCGCCGCTACGGCGGGGCGGGCCTGCCCGATGACACGATCTCGATCACGCTGAACGGCTCGGGCGGCAACTCGCTCGGCGCGTTCGTGCCGCGCGGCGTGACGATCCGGCTGCTCGGCGACACCAACGACTACCTCGGCAAGGGCTTGTCCGGCGGCCGGCTCATCGTCCGGCCGGACGCGGCGGCGCCCTTCGCGGCCGAGCAGAACACCATCGCCGGCAACGTCTCGCTCTACGGCGCGACCGCCGGCGAGGTGCTGGTCAGCGGCCTCGTGGGGGAGCGGTTCGCCGTGCGCAACTCCGGCGCGACGGCGGTCGTCGAAGGCGTGGGCGACCACGCGCTCGAGTACATGACCGGCGGCACTGTGGTCATCCTCGGCCCGACCGGGCGCAACGTCGCCGCGGGCATGTCGGGCGGTGTCGCGTACATCCTCGACCTGCGCGAGGACCGGGTGAACCGCGAGATGGTCGACGTCGAGCCGCTCGACGCGGAGGACGTGGACCTGCTCCGGCTGCTGGTGACCAAGCACCGGGAGGAGACCGGCTCGGCGGTGGCCCTGCGCCTGCTGTCGGACTGGGACGCGTCCGCGGCACGCTTCTCCAAGATCATGCCGCGGGACTACAAGCGCGTCCTCGAGGCGCGCGCCCGGGCCCTCGCCGAGGGCCTCGACGTCGACACCGTGGTGATGGAGGCTTCCCGTGGCTGACCCGAGGGGTTTTCTCAAGGCGGGCCGCGAGCTTCCGAAGCGGCGCCCCGTCGACGTGCGCATCCGTGACTGGCACGAGGTCTACGAGGAGATGAGCGTCGAGGGCCTGCGTGCGCAGGCCGGGCGCTGCATGGACTGCGGGATCCCGTTCTGCCACAACGGCTGCCCGCTCGGGAACCTCATCCCCGAGTGGAACGACCTGTCCTGGCGCGACGACTGGCAGGAGGCCATCGAGCGCCTGCACGCGACCAACAACTTCCCGGAGTTCACCGGGCGGCTCTGCCCCGCGCCGTGCGAGGCGGCGTGCGTGCTCGGCATCGGTGACGACCCGGTGACCATCAAGCAGGTCGAGGTCTCGATCATCGACCGCGCTTGGGCCGAGGGCTGGGTCCAGCCGCAGCCGCCGGAGCGGCTGACGGGCAAGACCGTCGCCGTCGTCGGGTCGGGCCCGGCCGGTCTGGCGGCCGCCCAGCAGCTCACCCGCGCCGGCCACACCGTCGCGGTCTACGAGCGCGCGGACGAGATCGGCGGGCTGCTGCGCTACGGCATCCCCGAGTTCAAGATGGAGAAGCGCCAGGTCGACCGGCGCATCGCCCAGATGAAGGCCGAGGGCACCCGCTTCCGGCCGGGGATTCACGTCGG
This sequence comes from Motilibacter deserti, assembly GCF_011250635.1. Lineage (GTDB taxonomy): Bacteria > Actinomycetota > Actinomycetes > Motilibacterales > Motilibacteraceae > Motilibacter_A > Motilibacter_A deserti. Next base: position 80,366 of record NZ_JAANNP010000001.1, on the reverse strand, counting down.
GCACGAGGTGACGGGCCAGCAGCTGCGGGCCCGCTACGACGCCGTCGTGCTCGCGGTGGGCGCCACCGCGGCCCGCGACCTCCCGATCCCCGGGCGCGAGCTGGGCGGCATCCACCAGGCGATGGAGTTCCTGCCGCACGCCAACCGCTTCGCCCGCGACGCGACCTACCAGGTGCCGATCACGGCGGAGGGCAAGGACGTCATCATCATCGGCGGCGGCGACACCGGCGCCGACTGCCTGGGCACCTCGATCCGGCAGGGTGCGCGCTCGATCAAGCAGTTCGAGATCATGCCGCGCCCGACCGAGGAGCGCCCGAGCAGCCAGCCGTGGCCCACCTACCCGATGGTCTACCGCGTCTCCAGCGCCCACGAGGAGGGCGGCGAGCGGCTCTACGCCATCAACACGACCGAGTTCGTGGGCGACGAGCAGGGCAACGTCGCGGCGCTGCGCACGGTCGAGGTGCAGATGGTCGACGGCCGCTTCCAGCCGGTGGAGGGCTCCGAGCAGGAGATCCCCGCGCAGCTGGTGCTGCTCGCCATGGGTTTCGTGGGCCCGGAGAAGGGCGGCCTGATCGAGCAGCTCGGCGTCGAGCTCGACGGGCGCGGCAACATCGTCCGGGACGCGTCCTACGCGTCCACGGTCGAGGGCGTGTTCGTGGCCGGTGACGCGGGCCGCGGCCAGTCGCTCATCGTGTGGGCGATCGCCGAGGGCCGCTCGTGCGCGGCGGGGGTGGATGCGTACCTCCGCGAGGGTGACACCGAGCTGCCGGCGCCGATCCCGCCGACCGCCCGCCCGCTGCTCGCCTGACCGAGCGCCGTCCGTTTCACGCCGACTAGAGCGCGTCCTCCGCGGGGAGGACTCCGGCCGTACCGGAGTCGAGCACCCGCAGGAGGACGCGCTCATGGCGCTCCAGGGAAAGAACATCGCCTTCCTCGTGGCGAGCGAGGGCATCGAGCAGGTCGAGCTCACCGAGCCGTGGAAGGCCGTCACGGACGCCGGCGGGAGGGCCACGCTGGTCGCCCCCGAGGCAGGCAAGGTCCAGGCCTTCAACCACCTGGACAAGGCCGACACGTTCAACGTCGACGTCCCGCTCGAGTCGGCCGACGCGGCGCAGTTCGACGGGCTGGTGCTGCCCGGCGGCGTCGCGAACCCCGACCAGCTGCGCACCAACCCCGCGGCCGTGTCCTTCGCCAAGGCGTTCCTCGACGCCGGCAAGCCCGTTGCGGTCATCTGCCACGGCCCGTGGACGCTCGTGGAGACCGGGGGGCTGCAGGGCCGCACGCTCACCTCGTGGCCGAGCCTGCAGACCGACCTGCGCAACGCGGGCGCGACCTGGGTGGACACCGAGCTCCACGTCGACACCAACGGCCCCGGCCCGCTGGTCTCCAGTCGGAAGCCCGACGACCTCAAGGCGTTCTGCCAGGAGATCGTCGACCGCTTCTGACCCGCCGCACGACGAGGCGCCCTCCGTCCGGAGGGCGCCTTTCGTGCGTTCTGCCCCTGGGCAAGAGCGGCATTCCGCCCTAGGGTGCGGCCACCAGTTCCGGCAGCCGCAGGGGGTACGCCGTGGCCCGACCGTCCGTACGCACGCACCGTCGTCAGCGCCGCCACGGCCGGGGGAGGGCCGCCGCCGCGACGGCAGCGGGCCTCGTGGCCCTCTCGCTGGCCCTGCCGGTCAGCGCCTCCGGCGCCGCGAGCCCGGCGGTGGCCGCGGCGGCACCGTCGACCGCCGTCACCGTGGCCTACAACGTGCTCGCGGCCGACGGCGCCGGGAACGTCTCGCGGGCCGCCGCCGCGGCACGCGCCGCGGGCGGGCGGGTGACGGCGACGAACACGGCCGTCGGCCTGTTGCGGGTCACGTCGGACCGGGCGGGCTTCGCGGCGCGGGTCGCGCGCTCCTCGGCGGTGGAGGGTGTCGCCGTCGAGCGGGTCGTGGGCCGCGCCCCGGCCAAGCGCGCCGTCGCGGGGCCGGGTGACGCCGTCGAGCAGGAGGGGCGTGTCCGCGCAGCCGCGGTATCGCGCGCGAACGTCAAGCCGCGCCCGGGCCCGAAGCCGACGGCGGGCAGCGACCCGCTCGACGCGTCCCTGTGGGGGCTGCGCATGACCCGGGCCGACCTCAGCCGGTCCGTGCAGGCTGGCGACGCGCGGGTGCTCGTCGGGGACATCGACACGGGCATGGACGCGCGCCAGCCGGACATCGCGCCCAACTTCGAGGCCGCGCTGTCGCGCAACTTCACCACCGACATGCCCGACATCGACGGGCCGTGCGAGTTCGCCGGGTGCAAGGACCCGGCCGACTGGGACGACGACGGGCACGGCACGCACACCGCGGGCACCATCGCGGCCGCCGCCAACGGGTTCGGCCTCTCCGGCGTCGCCCCCGGTGTACGCCTGGTCAACCTGCGCGCCGGCCAGGACAGCGGCTACTTCTTCCTGCAGCCCGTCGTCGACGCGCTCACCTACGCCGCCGACAACGGCATCGACGTCGTCAACATGTCGTTCTACGTCGACCCGTGGCTCTACAACTGCGAGCGCAACCCGGCCGACAGCCCGGCGGCGCAGGCCGAGCAGCACACGATCATCAAGGCGATGAACCGGGCGCTGAAGTACGCCTACCACCACGAGGTGACTCTGGTCGCGTCGGCGGGCAACCAGCACCAGGACCTCGGCGCCCCGTTGCCGGACGCGAGCAGCCCCGACTACCCGCCGGGTGCGGCGTACCCCCGGCCGATCGACAACGCGACCTGCGTGACGCTGCCGACCGAGGGGCCGAACGTCATCGCCGTCTCGGCGCTGGGCCCGTCCGAGACCAAGGCGGACTACTCGAACTACGGCGTGGAGCAGGTGACGGTCTCGGCGCCGGGCGGCTACTTCCGTGACTACCTCGGGACCCCGGCGTACCGGACGGCGGAGAACCAGATCCTGTCGACGTACCCCGTCAACAGCCTGCAGAGCGTCACCGACACGGCCGGCAACCCGACCCCCTGGGTGGACCAGGCCGGCAACATCACCCCGCTCGGAGCGGCGAACGGCGTCGTCAAGAGCTGCCCCGCCGGCGTCACGGACTTCCGCTACTGCGGCTGGTACGCCTGGCTGCAGGGAACCTCGATGGCGAGCCCGCACGTGGCGGGCGTCGCGGCCCTCGTCGTGAGCCAGTACGCCAAGGGCGACACGGTGGGGGACTTCCGGATGCGCCCGAAGGAGGTCGCCCGCGTCATCACCGCCACCGCCCGCGAGCACGCGTGCCCCGACCCGCGGACGGTGTCGTACGAGCCGGTCGGCCGCCCGGCCGAGTTCACCGCGACCTGCGCGGGCACGCCGGCGTTCAACGGGTTCTACGGCCACGGCGTCGTCGACGCGCTGGCCGCGGTGAGCCTCGGGCGCGGGAAGGTGCGCCCCTGAAGGCGGCTGGGGCGGGGGCACCCGTCGGGCCCGCGGAGGCTTTCACTAGGCTCAGGCCCATGCGCCGCGCAAAGATCGTTTGTACGCTGGGCCCATCCGTCGACGGATACGAGCGCATCAAGGCGCTCGTCGAGGCCGGCATGAACGTAGCCCGCTTCAACCTCAGCCACGCTGACTACGCCGAGCACGAGGCCCGCTACCGCTGGGTCCGTCAGGTCGCCGAGGAGACGGGGCGCCCGATCGCCGTCCTCGTGGACCTGCAGGGGCCGAAGATCCGCACCGGCACGTTCGCCGAGGGCCCGGTCGTGCTGACGGCCGGCGACGAGTTCACGATCACCACCGAGGACATCCCCGGCACCCAGGAGATCGTGTCCACGACCTACAAGGGCCTCGCCGGCGACGTGTCGCCCGGCGACCCGCTGCTCGTCGACGACGGCCGCGTGGCGCTCGAGGTCGTCCGTGTCGACGGCCCGCGGGTCGTGACGCGCGTCGTCGAGGGCGGCGTCGTCTCGAACAACAAGGGCATCAACCTGCCCGGCGTCGGCGTCAGCGTCCCCGCGCTGTCCGAGAAGGACATCCAGGACCTGCGCTGGGCGCTGCACCTGCGCGCCGACATGATCGCGCTGTCCTTCGTGCGCGACGCGAGCGACATCGTCGACGTGCACAAGATCATGGACGAGGAGGGCGTGCGGCTCCCCGTCATCGCGAAGGTCGAGAAGCCGCAGGCGGTCGAGGCGCTCGAGGGCATCGTCGACGCCTTCGACGGCATCATGGTCGCCCGCGGCGACCTCGGCGTCGAGCTGCCGCTCGAGCAGGTCCCGCTGGTGCAGAAGCGTGCGGTCGACCTGGCCCGTCGCTCGGCCAAGCCGGTCATCGTCGCGACGCAGATGCTCGAGTCGATGATCTCGGCCTCGCGCCCGACGCGCGCCGAGACCAGCGACGTCGCGAACGCCGTCCTCGACGGCGCCGACGCGGTCATGCTCAGCGGCGAGACGAGCGTCGGCAAGTACGCGCTCGAGACGGTCGCCACCATGGCCCGCATCGTCGCGGCGGTCGAGCGCGACGGCATTGACGAGATCCGCCCGCTCGGCACCCGCCCGCACACCAAGAGCGGCGCCATCACCCGCGCGGCCGCCGAGGTGGCCGAGCAGTTGGGCGCTAAGTACCTCGTCACCTTCACCACGAGCGGCGACTCCGCCCGCCGCGTCTCGCGGCTGCGCCACTCGGTGCCGCTGCTCGCCTTCACGCCGATCCCCGAGACCCAGCGCCAGCTCTCGCTCTCGTGGGGCGTGGAGACCTTCCTCTCGCCGATGGTCCAGCACACCGACCAGATGGTGCTGCAGGTCGACCGGACGCTGCTGGAGACCGGCATGTGCCAGCAGGGCGACCTGGTCGTGGTCGTCGCGGGCGCCCCGCCCGGCATCCCCGGCTCGATCAACGCGCTCCGGGTCCACCGCATCGGCGACGCGGTGCAGAAGGCCGCTCCGGCCTACGGCGACCCGCTGGAGACGGGCGGCGCCTGAGCCGCACCCGCCCCCCGAGCGCTGAACGGGCCGGCGACGTCCTTCGACGTCGCCGGCCCGTCGTCGTTGCGCGGCGCCCACGAGAGAGCCGACGCTCCGACCTCGCCTCGGGCGGTCACCGGCCCGCGCAGGGTGTCCCACCAGCGACCAGCTCGCTCCGGCCGCCCGGCTCCTCACCCGCGGCGTGGGGGAGTGCCGAACGATGTCTTCGCAGGGGCGCCTGCTTCGGCTGGGGCTGCGCCCTCCGGGTGCTGTCGGCAGGCGCGGTCCGCGGCCCGGGTAGCCCGACCGCTTCCCTGTTCCGCCGGCCGATCGCGATGCGCGCCTGAGCGAGGTGAGGGGACGCGACGGCGGAGCGGCGCCGGGCAGTAGGTCGAGACAGCCGCGCCTCCCGGACGTGCGCAACGTCGTGCGTGCCGGCTTCGCTCCCCGCAGCACCGCTTCGCACCTCTGGCCCGGGGTGCATCGCGGTGCTGGGAGGTGCAAGGCACCAGCGTCGGCACGCGGCGTCGGGTGTCGTGTACGCCGCGGCGGGCGCCGCATGCTCGGGGAAGCGCTGTCCACCGCTACGCGGGTGAGGCTTGGTCCCGTTGACGCCGCCGTCCTGGTGGCGGCGCGGTCTCGGTGGCGGCGCGGTTCCGATGGCGGCCGGGGCCGACGCGACGTCAGACCCGCCGCCGGGGAGCCGGCCGATGCGCCACGCCCGACGCTGGCGGGACGCCCGCCCCACCCAGGTTCCCGAGCCTCCTGCCGCACACGAGACAGCGGCGCACGACCGACGACGAGGGAGCGGACGGGGCCGCGAGTCAGCGCAGGGCGCAGCGGCGCCCAGCGGTCTGGTGCCCCGGGTGGGACTCGAACCCACACTGAATGGTGTTTGAGACCATCGCCTCTGCCGATTGGGCTACCGGGGCCGGCAGCGGGATGCAGCCTAGTGTGCGCGGGGCCCCGCCCCCGCGCCTCCCTCGACTCCGCCGACCGCCTCCCGCGTGCCAGCTGCGGCGACACCTGCGCTGACGCCAGGGATGACCCGTGCGGGCGGTTGTGACAGCCCCGTCGGCCGTACCCCCAGGACACCGCTAGCCTTTGCGCTGCACAGCACCGTCGTCCGAAGGGATCCCCGTGGCCCCGCCCGACCCGCGCCGCGTCGTCATCGCCGAGGACGAGGCGTTGATCCGCCTCGACCTCCGGGAGATGCTGGAGGAGGAGGGCTGGGACGTCGTCGGCGAGGCCGGTGACGGCGAAGAGGCCGTCCGGCTGGCCGAGAGCCTGCGCCCGGACCTCGTCGTCCTCGACGTCAAGATGCCCCGCCTCGACGGCATCAGCGCCGCCGCCCGCATCGGCGAGCAGCGCCTCGCCCCCGTCGTCGTCCTCACGGCGTTCAGCCAGCGCGAGCTCGTCGAGCGTGCCCGCGACGCCGGGGCGATGGCGTACGTCGTGAAGCCGTTCGGCCGCGCCGACCTGCTTCCCGCCATCGAGATGGCGGTCGCCCGCTACGCCGAGACGGTCGCGCTCGAGACCGAGGTCACGGACCTGAACGAGCGGCTGGAGACGCGCAAGATCGTCGACCGGGCGAAGGGCCTGCTCCAGACCCAGCTCTCGATCACCGAGCCCGAGGCCTTCCGCTGGCTGCAGAAGACCGCGATGGACCGACGCGTCCCCATGCGCGAGGTCGCCCGCGGCGTCATCGACGCGGGCGGGGTGCCCGAGGGGCTCTAGCCGCCTTTCGAGGGCGAGCAGGGCGTTTCCGCAGCCGTCCGCCCGCCGGTCGGTGGCCTCGAGCACATGTATTGGCGCCGCTTCTCGTTCGTTCGTTACGGCGCGGTTGCATTGCGCGCCGTAAACCCCCGGACGGCCGACCGGCCTGGTATCACTACTGATCACAAGCCGCCGGCGCGGGTGCTCAAACCTGCCTGCGCCGCCGGTGATCGACGGCCTGCGACTCGCGCCGGCCGCACGAGAGGAGAACGCAGTGCGCAACGTCCGGCGACGGGCATCCGTCCTCGCTGCTGTCGCGGCGCTTGCCCTGGGCGTCACGGCCTGCGGCAGCGACGACGACGGCGACAGCGGTGCCAGCCCCGCTGAGTCCAGCAGCTCCGGTGGTGGCAGCTCGGCCACCGTCAAGGTCGGCTTCATGGGCGCCCTGACCGGCCCCGACGCCCAGCTGGGCATCAACGAGTACAACGGCGCCAAGCTGGCGTTCGACCAGTACAACGCCACCAACCCGGCGACCAAGGTCGACTTCATCCAGTACGACACCACCGGCGCCCCCGACCAGGCCACCGCCCTCGCGCCGAAGGTCGCGCAGGACGGCGTCGTCGCGGTCGTCGGCCCGGCCTTCTCCGGCGAGTCCAAGACGGCCGTGCCGGTCCTGGAGGAGGCGAAGATCGCCAACATCTCCGCCTCGGCCACCAACGCCGCGCTCTCCACCAACGGGTGGAAGTTCTGGCACCGCGTCCTGGCGAACGACGATGTGCAGGGCCCCGGCGCCGGCGAGTTCATCGTCAAGTCGCTGCCCGCGACCTCGGTCGCCGTCATCGACGACCAGAGCGAGTACGGCAAGGGCCTGGCCGACGTGGTCAACAAGACCGTCGGCGAGCAGGGCGGCACCGTCGCCACGCGCGACTCGATCGACCCCGAGGCCGACGACTACTCCTCGACGGTCAACCAGATCAAGTCGGCCAACCCGCAGGCGATCTTCTACGGCGGCTACTACTCCTCCGCCGCGAAGTTCGTGAAGCAGCTGCGCGACGGCGGCGTCACGGCGACGTTCGTCTCCGGCGACGGCACGCTGGACCAGAAGTTCATCGACGGCGCCGGTGACGCCGCCGAGGGCTCGATCCTGTCCTGCACCTGCGTGCTGGCGACCGCGTCGGAGGACGCGGCCGTGCAGAAGTTCATCGACGACTACACCGCCGAGTACGGCACCGCCCCGGCGACCTACTCGGCCGAGGCCTTCGACGCCGCCACGGCGATCATCAAGGCCCTCGAGGGCGGCGCCACCACGGGTGAGGCCATCAACGAGGCCCTGAGCAACATCGACTTCCAGGGCGTCTCGAAGCCGATCAAGTTCAACGACGTCGGCGAGCTCGAGACCGGCACGACCTACATCCACCAGGTCAAGGACGGCAAGATCATCTCCCTCGGCGAGTACTCCAGCGCCAAGGTGCAGTGACGGCGCGCGGCTAGCCGCGTGCGAATCGGGCCCGGCACGCCATTCCGGCGTGCCGGGCCCGGCGTCCTGTCTGTGCTGTTCCGTGCCCAGCGCCTTGCGTAGGCGGGCCCCAGTCCTGGGAAAGGCATCGTGAGTAACTTCGTTGACCTGTTCTGGTCGTCGACCATCGACGGCTTGACGATCGGGTCCATCTACGCCTTGGTGGCGTTGGGCTACACGCTCGTCTACGGCGTGCTGCGCCTCATCAACTTCGCGCATTCCGAGATCTTCATGATCGGCACGTTCGCGTCGGTCGGGACGATCTCCCTGTTCGGCCTGAGCGGCCCGGCCAGCGGCCTGACGCTCGTGCTCGTGCTGTTCTGCACCGCCGCCGCCGGCATGGCCGCGTCGGGCGCCAGCGCGGTCGTGCTCGAGCGCGTCGCGTACCGCCGGCTGCGCACCCGGGGGAGCAGCCGGCTCGCGGCGCTCATCTCCGCGATCGGCGCGAGCCTCTTCCTGCAGGAGGTCTTCGCCCTCCGCTGGAGCAACGGCGAGCTGCACGCGAGCGGCCGTGACTACGTCAACAGCGAGCGCGTCCTCGAGAAGACCGAGCTCTTCAGCATCGGTGACGGCATCGTCCGCAACGACAAGCTGCTCGTCTTCGTCGCCGCGATCCTGATGATGATCGTGCTCGACCGCTTCGTGAACCGCACGCGCCTGGGCCGCGGCATCCGGGCCACCGCCCAGGACAGCGAGAGCGCCGTCCTCATGGGCGTCAACATCAACCGGGTCGTCGTCCTCACGTTCCTCATCGGCGGCGCGATGGCCGGCCTGGCCGGCGCGCTCTACGTGGTCTACTTCGACCAGACGCGCTACATCATCGGCTTCGTGCTCGGCATCAAGGCATTCACCGCGGCGGTGCTCGGCGGCATCGGCAACCTGCGCGGCGCCCTGCTCGGCGGTCTGACGATCGGGCTCGTCGAGAACTACGGCGCGAGCATCTGGGGCGCCGAGTGGAAGGACGTCATCACGTTCTCGATCCTGGTGCTCGTCCTGCTGTTCCGTCCGAACGGCATCCTCGGTGAGGCGCTCGGGAGGTCCAAGGCATGAGCACGGCACTGTCCAAGGGGCGTCTCAAGGGCGCCGGGAGCGGCCGGCCGCGTACGCCGGTCCCGAGCTTCGGCGGCCTGCCGACCCCGGTCCGCTGGGTCGTCTACATCGCGCTGGTGGCGCTGGCGGCGGCCCTGCCGTCGATCCCCGGCGTCGCCGACATCATGAGCCCGCAGAACGACTGGGCCTCGGTCCTCGTCTTCCCGATCGGGCTCTACATCCTCATGGCGCTCGGGCTCAACGTCGTCGTCGGCTACGCCGGCCTGCTCGACCTCGGCTACGTCGCGTTCTTCGCGATCGGTGCCTACACCGGCGCGATCCTCGGCTCGGAGTACGGCTGGGGCTTCTGGGAGGCGCTGCCGGTCGGCATCCTGCTCTCGATGATCGCCGGCCTGCTGCTGGGCACGCCGACGTTGCGACTGCGCGGTGACTACCTCGCGATCGTCACCCTCGGGTTCGGCGAGATCATCCGCGTCACGGCCAACAACACCGACTGGCTCGGTGGCCCGCGCGGCGTCACCAACGTTCCGCGGCCCCCGGCCATCGGCGACCTCACGTTCGGCGCCCTGAGCACCAAGCCGTACTGGTACCTCGTGCTCGGGCTCATCGTGCTCGTCATCATCATCGGCAAGCGGCTCGAGCGCAGCCGCGTGGGCCGCGCCTGGGCCGCGATCCGGGAGGACGAAGACGCCGCCGAGCTCATGGGCGTGCCGACCCTGAAGTTCAAGCTGGCGTCGTTCGCGATCGGCGCGGGCATCGCCGGGGCGGGTGGCGCGGTCTACGCCAGCCGCACCACGGCGATCCTGCCGGACAACTTCCCGTTCGTGCTCTCGGCGCTGATCCTCGCCGCCGTCGTCCTCGGCGGCTCGGGCAACATCGCCGGTGTCATCCTCGGCGCGTTCCTCGTCGCCTGGCTGCCCGAGCGCTTCCGCGAGTTCCAGGAGTTCCGCCAGCTCTTCTTCGGCGCCGCCCTGGTGCTCATCATGCTTTTCCGTCCGCAGGGCCTGCTGCCCAACGCGAGACGGAAGGCGGAGCTGCAAGAAGGCAGCGGCGGCATGGGCACCCTCGGCGCCGAGGTGGGAGCGGCTGCGACTCAGACGGTCGAGGTGGACAAGAAGTGAGCACCCTGCTGCAGCTGTCCGGGCTGACCATGCGCTTCGGCGGCCTGACGGCCGTCAACAATCTCGACCTGCACGTCGACGAGGGCGAGATCTTCGCGCTGATCGGGCCCAACGGCGCGGGCAAGACGACGGTCTTCAACGTGACGACCGGCGTCTACCAGGCGACCGAGGGCACGATCACGTTCGCCGGGACGCAGTTGAAGACCGGCGGCGGGCCGCACAAGGTGACCCGCCACGGCATCGCCCGGACGTTCCAGAACATCCGCCTCTTCTCCAACATGACGGCGCTCGAGAACGTCATGGTCGGCGCCGACGCCCGGCACAAGACCGGCCCGATCAACGCGATCCTGGGGCTGCCGCTGCACCGCAAGGAGGAGCGTGCGGGCAAGGCCCGGGCGCTGGAGCTGCTCGACCTGGTCGGCATCCGCCGGGTGGCGGGGGAGACGTCGAAGAACCTCTCCTACGGCGACCAGCGGCGGCTGGAGATCGCGCGCGCCCTGGCGACCGAGCCCAAGCTCCTGCTGCTCGACGAGCCCGCCGCCGGCATGAACCCGGCGGAGAAGGTCGAGCTGCAGGCGCTCATCCGGCGCATCCGCGACACCGGCGTCTCCGTCCTGCTGATCGAGCACGACATGAGCCTCGTCATGACCATCAGCGACCGCGTCGCGGTCCTCGACTTCGGCCAGAAGATCGCCGAGGGGCTGCCTGCCGAGGTGCAGAACGACCCGCGCGTCATCGAGGCCTACCTGGGAGCGCCCGCAGATGCTTCTTGAGATCGATGACATCTCGGTCTACTACGGCAAGATCGCCGCGCTCAAGGGCGTGACGGTCGCCGTCGACGAGGGCGAGATCGTCGCGCTCATCGGCGCCAACGGGGCGGGCAAGACGACCACGCTCAAGACCATCTCGGGCCTCCGCTCGGTCGCCAAGGGCGCCGTCCGGCTCGCGGGCAGGGACATCACGAACGTCCCCGGTCACGAGCGGGTGGCGTTGGGCCTGTGCCAGGCTCCGGAGGGCCGGGGGATCTTCCCTGGCCTGACGGTGCTGGAGAACCTCCACATGGGCTCCTACATCCGCAAGGGCGACGTGTCGGCCGACGTCGAGCGGGTGTTCTCCCTCTTCCCGCGGCTCAAGGAGCGGCAGAAGCAGGCGGGCGGCACGTTGTCCGGCGGCGAGCAGCAGATGCTCGCCATCGGCCGCGCGCTCATGGCCCAGCCGAAGGTCCTGCTGCTGGACGAGCCGTCGATGGGCCTGGCGCCGAAGATCATCCAGCAGATCTTCGAGATCATCCAGGAGATCAACGAGCAGGGCGTGACCGTGCTGCTCGTCGAGCAGAACGCCGCGCAGGCGCTGGCCCTCGCGCACCGGGCGTACGTCCTGGAGACCGGCCGCGTCGTGCGCAGCGCGACGGGCCGCGAGCTGCTGAACGACCCGTCGGTGCGGGCCGCCTACCTCGGCGGCGACATCTCGCACTGAGCCGCCGCCGGCCGCCCCCTCACCGCAGCGCGGAGACCAGCGCGACGAGGAGCGGGGCGGCCAGCAGCGCGGGCAGCAGGTCGGCGACGGGCACGGCCCGGATCCGCAGCAGGCGCAGCGCCACGCCGACGAGCAGCAGGCCGCCCACGGCGGTCATCGCGGAGATGTGGGCGTCGGGGACGACCTCGCCGAGCAGTGCGCCGACGAGGGTGAACGCGCCCTGCACGATCGCGACCGGCAACGCGGCGGCGCCCACGCCCCAGCCCAGCGACGCCGCGAAGGCCACCGAGGCGAAGCCGTCGAGGGCCGCCTTCAGCGACAGCTCCTCGATGCCGAGCCCGAGCCCGTCCGAGAGCGAGCCGAGGATCGCCAGCGGGCCGACGCAGTAGACCAGGCTGGCGGTCACGAAGCCCTGGATGAACCGCTCGCGGGCAGCGTGCGCTGCGGACTCCGCCGCCTCGCCCTCCGCCCCGGCCGTCGCCGTGGCCTCCGCGGCCGAGCGTCGGGTCAGCGCGCGGCGGATGTGCCCGCCCATCGCCTCCAGCCGCTCCTCCACGCCGATGAGCGAGCCGACGATGCCGCCGAGCAGCAGCGACCCGAGCACGATGAGGACCGGCGCGGCGTCGCCCACCTCCTCCGACAGCGCTGCGTCGTTGACGGCAACCACGTTGAGGCCGCCGAGCAGGAGCGTCGTCAGCCCGAGCCCGTCGGTCACCACGTCGCGGGTGCGGGCCGGGAGCCGCTCCCCGAGCCGGGCCCCGATGGCGGTCCCGACGAGGATGGTGGCGATGTTCAGGACCGTGCCGGCACCGACGAACACGAGGCGGGAGCTCCTTGCTGGCGAATTCGACGGCCCGGGCTAGCCGAAATGTTGATCTCGTCATAGGCTCCGCGCGGGCTTGATCGCAGCAGAGCCTACGGTGCACGGGGGGGCCGGTCATCGCACGCCGTTTCGACCGTTCGCGGGCCCACGCCCGCGTCGTGTGCTCGCGCGTGCCCGTCCCGACAGGAGGAGCGGTGCCACGCCCATCGGTCTCCGTACGCGCGGCCGTCCCGGCCGACGTGCCCGCCCTGGTCGAGATGTGGTCCGAGCTGCGTGAGCTCTCCCGGGACCGTGCGGCCCCGGTGCCCTCCGAGCGCGGCGTCAGGGCCCGGCTGGAGCGCGCCGACCAGGACCCGGACCTGCGGATCGTGGTGGCGACCCTGGACGGCGAGGTCGCCGGGATGGCCGTGCTGACCCACCAGCCCTACGCCGCGCTCTTCGACGTCCAGTCGGTGCACCTGCACTTCATGCACGTGCGCGACGGGTTCCGGCGCAAGGGAGTGGGCCACGCCCTCGTCGCCGCCGCGGCCGCGTACGCCGAGGAGATGGGCGCTGACCACGTCATGACCAGCACGCTGCCGACCGCTCGCGACGCCAACCGGTTCTACGCCCGCCTCGGCTTCGCCCCGATGGTCGTCCGCCGTGCTGCCCCCGTCGCGACGGTGCGCCGCCGGCTCGCGGCCGACGCGGGCGTCCCGGAGGCGGTGGAGGGCGTCGTCGCGCGTCGTCGCTCGCTGCGCTCGCGCAGCCGGCTGCGCGTGGCCCGGCTGGCCGAGTAGCCCGCGCGAGGCGGCGCAGGAACCGCCCCGACTCGTCGCGGGCCGAGCGCGCCGCAGCCTCAGCCGCGGCGCGCCAAGCTCGTGGGCCCGGAGCTCGGCCCGAGCACCCGCGGCCCGTCGTCGGTCCAGACGACCGGGTCGATGCACATGCGCCGCGCGGTCCGTGCGCTGTCCCAGGCGTGGTAGACCATGACGTCCTGCCCGTCGGGACTGGCGACCACGCAGTTGTGGCCCGGCCCGATCACGGTCCCCGGGACGGTGCGCAGCAGCGGTGGGACACCCTGCGGCTCCGTCCACGGGCCGAGCGGGGAGTCGGCCACGGCGTACGCGACGCCGTAGGTCTCCTCGCCCCAGTTGCCCCCGGAGTAGAAGCAGTAGTAGCGGCCCCGGTGCTTGCGCACGAACGGCCCCTCGAGGGTGTGCCAGTCGTAGACCTGGCCGTACATCTCCCGCTGCCGCAGGAAGATCTGCCAGTCCCCGGACGGGAGCAGGATCGTCCGCGCGTCGCCACGAAGCCGGGTCATGTCCTCGAGCACGTCCACCGCGACCATCGTCCCGACGCGCTCGCCCTCGAGGACGTCGCGGGCGAAGAAGAGGTACCACGTGCCGTCGTCGTCGCGGAACGGGCTCGCGTCGATGGCGAACCGCTCGTCGGGGGTGAGGTCGATGCCGGAGTCCACGAACGGCCCGAGCGGGTCGTCCGCCACGGCGACGCGCAGGTGGTGGCCCTTGTCCTCGTGCCCCACCGAGTAGTACATCCACCACCGGCCCGCGTGCTCGGCGACCTCCGGCGCCCAGTAGTCGCCGCCCAGCTCCTCGCCGACGCGCTCGAGCGCTCCGCCCGCCGACGACCAGGACACAAGGTCGTCGGAGGTCAGGACCTCGAACGCGCGGCCGCCGACGACGCGGCCGGTGCCGTAGGCGACGTACCGGCCGCCCGTGCGCAGCACGAAGGGGTCGGCGAAGTAGTCCGGGTGCACCGGGTTCTGGTAGTCGAATGACATATCAGGATTAGTACATCCTCGGCCGGTCGCTTGCTAATTCGGGGGATCGGTGTAACTTTCGGCAACCAGAGGGAGAAGTGCCCGGCAACGGAGCCGGCCGCCCCTCCGGGAGGAACGATGGCTGTACCCGGGTTCAGACGTCCGACACCCCTGGCCCTGCCGCTGCTCGCCGTGGGCGCGATGCTGGCCGCGACGCTGCCCGACGCCGTCGGCGCCCGGCCGGTGCGGGCCGCCCCACCGGCCGGGCCCGCGTACTCCAACCCGGTCAGCGCCGGCTTCGCCGACACATACGCCGACCCCGCGGTGATCCGCGGCAAGGACGGCTGGTGGTACGCGTACGGCACCACCGACCCCCTGCTCGAGGGCGAGGGGCGGCGCCACCTGCTGCCCATCTCCCGCTCGCGCGACCTCACGACGTGGGCCTACGTCGGCGACGCCTTCTCCGAGGCGAGCGTGCCGGCGTGGGCGGACCGGTCGCGCGGTGCGGCCTTGTGGGCGCCGGACATCCGCTACGTCAACGGCGAGTACCGCCTCTACTACGTCGTCACCGAGACGACGGCGACGGCCGAGCCGAACGACAACGCCATCGGCATGGCGACGGCCCCCACCCCGGGCGGGCCTTGGACCGACTCCGGAGCTCCGGTCGTCGGGCCGCGGCGCGGCGGCGCGGGAGAGCCGGGCAACTTCCTCTGGACCTTCGACCCGCACGTCGTCGTCGGCGACGGCGGGCAGCAGTTCCTCTTCTACGGGTCCTACTACGGCGGGATCTGGGTCGCCCCGCTGGCCGCCGACGGCCGGTCCACCACCAGCCCGGCGACACGGGTCGCGGTCGACAACAAGTTCGAGGGCGCGTACGTCGTCCGGCGGGACGGCTGGTGGTACCTCTTCGCCTCCACCGCCAACTGCTGCGCCGGGCCGACCACGGGCTACAGCGTCCAGGTCGGGCGGTCGCGTGACGTCCGCGGGCCGTACGTCGACCGCGAGGGCGTCCCGCTCGACCAGTCCCGCGCCGGTGGGACTCCGACGATCTACCAGAACGGCAACCGCTGGATCGGCACCGGTCACAACGCCCTCGTCACGGACCTGGCCGGGCAGGACTGGGCCGTCTACCACGCGATCGACCGCTCGGACCCCTACCTCGAGGGCACCGAGGGCATCAACGAGCGGCCGATGCTGCTGGACCGGCTCGACTGGGTCGACGGCTGGCCGGTCCTGCGTGGCGGGCTCGGGCCGAGCGAGACGCCGCAGCCCGGGCCGACGGTCAGCGGGCGCGACGTCGTCGGCTTCGAGGAGCGGCTGCGCGGCTGGGCACGGGACGGCAGCTGGGCGTCGGCGAGCGGGCCGGCCACCGGTGCGTACGCCGTCGCGGGCCCCGGCCGGTCCACGCTGCTCACGCACGTGGCGGGCGAGGAGGTGCGGGTCGAGGCCGACCTGCGCCAACGCTTCGGCGCCCCGGCCGGGCTGGCCGCGGCCCAGCGGCCCGACGGCCGGCCCGGGCACGGCGTCGTGGCGCTGGTGGACCCGGCCACGCGGCTGCTGACGCTCGAGGCGTACGACCGGGGCGGCGCCGTGACGCGCGCGTCGGCCCCGGTGCCCCCGGGGTTCGACCTGGCGGCCTGGCACAGCGCGGCCCTCGAGCTGCGCGGGGACCGGGCGTACGCGGAGCTGAGCTTCGCCCGGCTGGGTGACCCGGTGGCCACCGTGACGCTGCCCGTCCACGCAGAGCTGCGGGCCTCCGGACGAGCGGGTGTGGTGAGCACCGGTACCGGGACCGACGTCGACAACCTGAGCGCGCTGCCCGCCGCCGACCCGCCCGCGCCGCCCGTCCCGCCGTCGGCGCCCGGCACGCTCGACCCCGCCTTCAGCGACGAGTTCGACGGCCCCGCGCTCGGCGCGGGCTGGTCGTGGGTCCGCGCCCCGCGCGGGACGGTCACGGGGGGCGCGTTGCGCTGGCCGACCGAGGCCGGCGACCTCGGCGGCCCCGGGGCGGACGTCTCGCTGTTGCTGCGTACGCCGCCGCCGGGCGAGTGGACGGCCGAGACGAAGCTGAGCATCGACCTCGGGGTCGACGAGGTGCGCAACTACTCCCAGGCCGGGCTGGTGGCGTACGTCGACGACGACCTGTGGGCCCGGTTGAGCCACGTGGCGATCTGGAACACGCGGCAGACGGAGTTCGGCAAGGAGATGCCGTACGCCGGCCGGCTCGCGTACGGCGGGACGATCGTGGGGCCGCCGGCGGAGACGACCTGGCTGCGGATCCATCACACGACGTCGGGGACGGGGGAGCACCTGCTCCGGGCCTCCACCAGCCGCGACGGCATGACCTGGGCCCACGGGGGCACATGGACCCTCCCGGCCGGGGTAGACGTCCGGATCGGATTGATCTCCCACGGCGGGGCCGGCGCGACAGCCGACTTCGACTGGTTCCACCTCTACCGGCGCTGACGCGCAGCAAGAGCAAGGAGGCTCCTGTGAACGACAACCTTGGTTTCGGATCGTCCATCTCCCGCCGCCGCTTCATGGGCCTCGGCGTGGGCGCCGCCGCCGGCGCGCTGATCGCGGGGTGCGGCGGGGGCAAGAGCGCGGGTGAGGCGGCCGGGGGCGCAGGCGGCGGCGCGCAGCCGGCGGCGACGTTCAGCGGCACCTACGACGGTCCCGACGTGACGCTGTCCTACTGGAACGGCTTCACCGGCGGCGACGGCCCGTTCATGAAGCAGCTGGTCAAGGACTTCATGGCCGAGCACCAGAACATCAAGATCGCGGAGAACACGGTCCAGTGGGCCGAGTACTACCAGCGCATGCCGGCGGCGGTCACGGCCGGCAAGGGACCGGACGTGGGGGCGATGCACCTGGACCAGCTCGCCACCAACGCCGCCCGCAAGGTGATCGTGCCGGTCGACGACGTCGCGAACGCGATCGGCCTCACCGAGGAGGACTTCACCCCCGAGGTGTGGCAGGCGGGCATCTACCAGGACGCCCGCTACGGCATCCCGCTCGACGTCCACTCGCTGGCGATGTACTCGCTGCCTGCGCCGATGCAGAAGGCCGGGATCAGCGAGATGCCGACGGACGGCGAGTCCTTCACGGCCGCGCTGGACGAGCTGAAGGCGTCGGGCACCGCCAACCCGTTCTGGATGCCGACGCGGTGGCCTGCTCACCTGATGTTCCTTTCGCTGCTCTGGCAGAACGGCGGCGAGCCGTACTCCGAGGACGGCACGAAGGCCACCTTCGACTCCGAGGAGGGCGTCGCCGCGCTGCAGTGGATGGTCGATGTGATCAACAAGGGCTACAGCCCGAAGAACGTCGCGCAGGACTCGCAGTACGTCGCGTTCAAGAACGGCGAGGTGCCCATCACGTGGGACGGCATCTGGCAGATCAACGACTTGAAGTCCGCGGGCGTGGAGAACACGCTCTCCCCGGTGCCGAAGATCGGCGAGATGGACCACGTCTGGGCCAACTCGCACAACTTCTACATCACGCGGCAGACGACCGGCGACGACAACAAGCTCCAGGCGGCCAAGGTCTTCATCGACTGGATCAGCCGGAAGTCCGCCGAATGGGCGGGCGCGGGCATGATCCCGGCGCGCAAGTCGGTCCGCGAGACCGCGCAGGTGCAGGACTCGCCGCAGGGCCCGATCGCCGCGAAGATCGACACGTTGAAGTTCCTGCCGCCGGTGCCCGGCCTCGGTGACGTGCAGGCGCAGACGCTCGAGATCGCGGTCGCGAACGCGACCCTGCTCAAGGAGTCGCCGGCGGACGCGCTGAAGTCCCAGGCGTCCAGAGCCTCCAAGCTGATGGAGGAGAACAAGAAGAAGTTCGGGTGACCCGACCGTGAGCTCCTCGACCCGTCCCACGACGAAGGAGGTCGCGGCGCCACCGCTGGCACCCGACCGCCTGGAGGTCTCCACCACACGCCGCGCCCCGTCGGGCCGGCGACTGACGTCGTGGGCGACGCCGTGGCTGTTCCTGCTGCCCTATCTCGTGCTCTTCGGCACCTTCGTCGTCGCGCCGATCGTCTACGGGTTCTGGATCAGCCTGCACGACTACGACTACACCCTGCCCGGAAAGCCCTGGGTGGGGCTGCGCAACTACACCAACCTCTTCGACTCCGACTCCATCACCGCCGGCCCCTTCTGGGACGGCATGCAGGCCACCGCCATCTTCACGGTCTTCAGCGTGCCGTTGCTGCTGATCGTCCCGCTGGCCGTCGCCATCGTCATGAACCAGAGGTTCCGCGGGCGCAACCTCTTCCGGGCGGTCTACTTCGCGCCGTACGTCCTCGGTGTCGCCGTCATCGGCGTGCTGTGGCGCTTCCTGCTCGACCGCAACATCGGGATCGTCAACCACTACATGGGAGTGGTCGGGCTGCCCGACGACATCCCGTGGCTCACCTCGGTGCCGGAGGCCTGGGTCGCCCTCGTCGGCGTGACGGTGTGGTGGACCCTCGGGTTCAACGCCGTGATCTACCTCGCCGGGCTGCAGGACATCCCCGCCGAGCTCTACGAAGCGGCGAAGGTCGACGGCGCCAACGCGTGGCAGCGGTTCCGCAACGTCACGCTGCCCGGGCTGCGCCCGGTGACGTCCTTCGTCACGATGGTCACCATCATCGCGTCGGTCAACATGTTCGGGCAGTCCTACCTGATGACGCTCGGGCAGCCCGGCACCGAGACGCGCACCGTCATCTACACGATCACCGAGACCGGGCTGCGCAACTTCCGCATGGGTGACGCGGCCGCTATGAGCTATGTGCTGACGCTGTTCCTCATGGTGCTCAGCCTGGCGGTGTTCTGGCTGTTCCGCGAGAAGAAGGCGGCCTGAGATGGCGACCGTCGTCGACACCCGTCCCGCCCCCCAGGAGGCGGCACCTGCAGGCCGGCGCCGCAAGGGCGGCAAGCTCGCGCTGCGCTACGTCGTCCTGATCGTCCTCGCCGTGCTGTTCATCAGCCCGCTCATCTTCATGCTCGTCACGTCGTTCAAGACGCGGCAGGAGGCCACGGCCGTCCCGCCGACGTGGATCCCGGAGACGCCGACGCTGCAGGCCTACCGCGACATCCTCGACGCGGAAGGCACGCCGGTGCTGCGGTGGTTCGTGAACAGCATGATCGCGGCGGCGTGCAATGCGGCGCTCGTCGTGGCGACCGCGGCCATGGCGGCGTACCCGTTGGCACGCATGGAGTTCCGGTTCAAGAAGGTCGTGTTCGGCCTCATCATCGCCACGCTCTTCGTCCCGCCGGTCATCCTCATCATCCCGAACTACCTCATCGTCGGGAACCTGCAGTGGCTGGACACCCTGCTCGCCGTCATCATCCCGACGGCGGCCTCGGCGTTCGGCGTCTTCTTCCTGCGTCAGTTCTTCCTGTCGCTGCCGAACGAGCTCGAGGAAGCGGCCGTGCTCGACGGCGCGAACAAGTGGCAGATCTTCGTGCGCGTCGTCCTGCCGCTGTCCCGCCCGGCCCTGGTGACCCTCGCGCTGCTGGCGTTCCTCACCAACTGGAACGACTTCCTGTGGCCGGTGTACGTCCTCTTCAGCCCCGAGACCCAGACGCTGCCCCCGGGGCTGTCGACCCTGCAGTCGGCGAACAATGTGCGCTACGACCTGATCATGGCCGGTGCCGTGATCGCCAGCGCGCCGGTGCTCGCGCTGTTCGTCTTCGCGCAGCGGTTCGTGATCGAGGGGGTCTCGCGCTCCGGCCTCAAGGGCTGACGCGCTCGCGGCGGTACGGGCCAGGGCTGCTCCGGCGGCCCTGGCCCGTCGCCGTCCCGACCGGGCGTGAAGGGGTTGTGGGCGCCACTGCCGGCGAGTAACGTACAACCTTGTGGTTGCACGTCAGGTCGACCCCGACCGGGTCTTCGCGGCCCTGGCCGACCCGACGCGACGCGACATCGTGACGCGGGTGCTCCGCGAGCCGGCCTCGGTCTCGACGCTCGCCGCGGGGTACGCGATGAGCTTCGCCGCCGTGCAGAAGCACGTCGCGGTGCTCGAGCGGGCCGCCCTCGTCACGAAGCAGCGGCGCGGGCGGGAGCAGCTGGTGCGCGGGGAGATCGACACGGTCCGGGCCGTCGGCCGCCTGCTCGACGACTACGAGGAGCTCTGGCGCGGCCGGATCGGGCGCATGGAGGAGCTGCTCGCCGAGGACTCCCGGAAGGACACGCCATGACCGTCGTCAGCACGACCCCGGACGCCGCTGCCCGGACCTTCACGATCGTCGCGGAGCTCGCCTCGCCGCCGAGCGCCGTCTGGCAGCTGTGGGTGGACCCGCGTCGGCTCGAGCGGTGGTGGGGGCCGCCGACCTGGCCCGCGACGTTCACCAAGCATCAGCCCGAGCCTGGCGGGGAGTCGCGCTACTACATGACCGGCCCGGAGGGGGAGAAGGCGCACGGCTGGTGGCGCTTCGTGGCCCTCGACGAGCCCTCCTCCCTGGAGTTCGAGGACGGATTCGGCGACGCCGAGGGCAACCCGGACGCGGGGATGCCGACCGTCACCGTGCGGGTGGCGCTGGAGGAAGCGGCCGGCGGCACGCGGATGACGATCACGTCGCACTTCGCCACGGACGAGCAGATGCACCAGCTGGTCGAGATGGGCATGGCGGAGGGCATGTCGTCCGCCGTCGAGCAGATGGACGGCCTGCTCGCGCCGGTGTGACGAGGCGCAGCCGGCGGGGGCACCGGGGGCGAACAGGGGTCGGCAGCGACGCCCGTCCGCGGGTCAGCGCAGGTCGCGCAGCGCGCACGTGACCCGGGCCGAGCAGACCCGGCGCGACTCCTCGTCGGTGAGCACGACGTCGTAGGTCGCGAGCGTGCGGCCGAGGTGCACCGCGGTCGCCACGCCGGTGATCGTCCCGCTGAGCCCGGGCCGGTGGTGGCTGGCGTTGATCTCGATGCCGGCTCCCGCGCGCCCCGGTCCGGCATGCAACGTCGCGCCGACCGACGCGAGCGTCTCGGCCAGCACCGCCGACGCGCCGCCGTGCAGGACGCCGAAGGGCTGGGTGTTGCCCTCGACCGGCATGGTCCCGCGCACGAGCTGGGCCGAGGCCTCCGTCACGACGATGCCCATCCGCTCGGTGAGCGCGCTCGGGGGGAAGCTCGGGGCGCCCGGGCCGGGCACACGGTGGGGGTCCATGACCGGAGCCTAGAACCGCCGCGCCGGGGAGGCGGCCCACGCCTTGGACGGCGGGACCGGAGCGAGAGGCGAGACGGGGCTGTCCCCGGTCGCGCCTACGATTCAGGGCGTGGCAGGAAGCGGTGGGACGACGGCAACGGGCGGCGCGACGGCAGGCACGGTGGAGGCCGGGGCCGAGCCGGGCACGGAGCTCGGCACACGCGTGGGCACGGGCGGGCGCCTGCTCCTTCTCGACGGCCACTCGCTGGCCTACCGCGCGTTCTACGCGCTCCCGGTCGAGAACTTCAACACCTCGACGGGCCAGCCGACCAACGCGGTCTACGGCTTCACCTCGATGCTGATCAACATGCTCCGCGACGAGCGGCCGACGCACGTGGCCTGCACGTTCGACGTGGGCCGGGCGACGTTCCGTACGACCGCCTTCCCCGACTACAAGGCGAACCGCACCAAGTCGCCCAGCGAGTTCGGCAGCCAGGTCCCGCTCATCCGCGAGGTGCTGGACGCCCTGCGCATCCCGGTCGTGACGGCCGAGGGGTTCGAGGCCGACGACGTGATCGCCACGCTCGTGGACCGCGCCGAGCCCGAGGGCTACGAGATCCTCATCAGCTCCGGCGACCGGGACTCCTTCCAGCTCGTCAGCGACAACGTCACCGTGCTCTACCCCAAGCGCGGGGTCAGCGAGATCTCCCGGATGACGCCCGACGCCGTGCAGGAGCGCTACGGGCTGAGCCCGACGCAGTACCCCGACTTCGCCGCCCTGCGCGGCGACCCCAGCGACAACCTGCCCAACATCCCCTCGGTCGGGGAGAAGACCGCCGCCAAGTGGGTCGTCGAGTTCGGCTCGCTCGACGCGATCATCGACCGCGTCGACGAGGTCAAGGGCAAGGCCGGGCAGGCGCTGCGTGACCACTTGTCCCAGGTCATCCGCAACCGCGAGCTGACCGAGCTGCGCCGCGACGTCCCGATCGACGTCCAGCCCGACGACCTGGTGTGGCAGTCGTTCGACCGGGACGCGGTCCACCAGGTGTTCGACACCCTCCAGTTCCGGGTCCTGCGCGAGCGGCTCTACGAGGCGTTCGCCCCCGAGGCCCCGACGGCCGACGAGGGCTTCGAGATGGCGGGGCAGGTGCTCGCCCCCGGGACCGTCCGCGAGTGGCTCGCTGCCCACGCCGCCGGAGCCGCCCGCACGGGCGTGCACGTCGTCGGCACGTGGCGCAGCGGCACCGGCGAGGTGCACGGGCTCGCACTCGCGGCCGGCGACGGCACGGCCATGTACGTCGACCCGACGACACTGCTGCCGGACGACGACGCGGCCCTGGGGGAGTGGCTGGCCGACCCCGACCGGCCGAAGGCGCTGCACGACGCGAAGGGGCCGCTGCACGCCCTGCGCGAGCGCGGCTGGTCACTGGCGGGCGTCACCAGCGACACCCAGCTCTCGGCCTACCTCGCCCGCCCCGACACGCGCACCTTCGACCTGTCCGACCTCGTCATCCGTTACCTGCAGCGCGAGCTGCGGGCGGAGGGCGCCGACGACGGGCAGCTCTCGCTCGACGGCGTCGACGAGGACGCCCGCGCGCAGTCGGCGATGCTGCGGGCGCGGGCGGTCGTCGACCTCGCCGACGCGCTCGACGTGGAGCTGGAGGAGAAGGGGCAGGGGCCGCTCCTGCAGGAGGTCGAGCTCCCGCTCGTGCCGCTGCTCGGGCGGCTCGAGCGCGACGGCATCGCGGTCGACCTCGACCACCTGGGCGGCCTCGAGGCCTACTTCGCGGACCACGTGAAGCAGGCGGCCGACGAGGCGTACGCCGTGATCGGCAAGAAGATCAACCTCGGCTCGCCGAAGCAGCTGCAGGTCGTGCTCTTCGACGAGCTCAAGATGCCGAAGACGAAGCGCACGAAGACCGGCTACACGACCGACGCCGACGCGCTGCAGTCGCTCTACGTCCAGACCGAGCATCCGTTCCTGGCCCACCTGCTGCGCCACCGCGACGCGTCCCGGCTCAAGCAGACGGTCACGGGCCTGCTGGCGGAGGTCCGCGACGACGCCCGGATCCACACGACCTTCAACCAGACCATCGCTGCGACGGGCCGGCTCTCCTCCACGGACCCGAACCTGCAGAACATCCCGATCCGCACCGAGGAGGGGCGGCGCATCCGGGAGGGGTTCGTCGTCGGCCCCGGGTTCGAGTCGCTGATGACCGCGGACTACAGCCAGATCGAGATGCGGATCATGGCGCACCTGTCCGCGGACGCCGGGCTCATCGAGGCCTTCCAGTCGGGCGAGGACCTGCACGCCTTCACCGCGTCGCGGGTGTTCGGGGTCCCGCCGGCGGAGGTCTCGCTGGAGCAGCGGGCCAAGATCAAGGCCATGTCCTACGGGCTGGCCTACGGGCTGTCGGCCTACGGGCTGGGCAAGCAGCTCACCATCGGCTACGACGAGGCGCAGGGCCTCATGGACGAGTACTTCGAGCGCTTCGGCGGGGTGCGCGACTACCTGCGCGACATCGTGGCCAAGGCCCGGCTGTCGGGCTACACCGAGACCGTGCTCGGCCGCCGGCGCTACCTGCCGGATCTCACGAGCGACAACCGGCAGCGCCGGGAGATGGCCGAGCGCATGGCGCTCAACGCCCCGATCCAGGGCTCGGCGGCCGACATCGTCAAGGTCGCGATGCTCAAGGTCGACATCGCGATGGCTTCAGCGAAGCTGAAGTCGCGGATGCTGCTGCAGGTCCACGACGAGCTCGTGCTCGAGGTGGCGGCGGGGGAGCGGGAGGAGCTGGAGGCGCTGCTGCGCCGGGAGATGGGCGCGGCCGCGAGCCTGTCCGTGCCGCTCGACGTGAGCGTCGGCGTCGGGCGCACCTGGCAGGACGCCGGGCACTGACGGCGCGCGGCTGAGGTCCCCGTGGTCTCCATCCGGCTGGGCGAGCTGCCGCCCGCTGCCCGCCAGCTCGCCGACGCGGTCGTCGACGCGGTCGAGGCCGCCCGAGGCGACGACGCGCCGGCGTACGACGAGGCCGTCGCGCGGCTGGCCGTCCAGGAGCCGGAGCGGGTCGGGCTGGTGCTGGGGGCCGTCGTCCGGCAGCTGCTCGAGGACGTCTATCCGGACGGGCTCGCCGCCGACGAGGTGCTCGACGCGCTCGACGACGCGGTGCGCGGGGCGGCGGCCTGGGCAGCGGTCGACACCGAAGTGCTGGTGTCCGTCGTCGCGGGTGCGCTCGGCATCCACGAGGTCGACACTCCTGAGGGGCCCGAGAGGCCGCGCAGCGTACGCCCGGTCGAGCTCGCCGGGCAGGCGCCGCTGCTCGTCGCCGCGCTCCTGCGGCGGTCCCGGCGCCCGCTCCGCTCGCACCTCGAGTTGGCGTTCGGGGAGATCTGGCGGGCGGAGACCGTCGAGCTGCCTTGAGGGCGCTGGCAACGGGGGGGCAACACGGCGGCCGGAAGGGCCTCGAGCGGGCCTCTGCCGCGGATCCGTGCCGCCAGGCGCTCGGCCCGGCCTCAGGTCAGGGGGCGCTGCGCTCGCGAGGCGGCCTGCGGTGGCGCGACGAGGGCGGCCGCGACCGTCATGCACACGGTCACGAGCAGGAACTGGGCGACGAACGGCCAGCCGGCCTTCCACATGCCCACGCCGGCGACGAGGACCTCGGCCAGCGCGAGGACGAGCAGCCAGCGGGCGAGGATCCGGCGGGAGCGAGGGGGCAGCACGGCGAACGTGTTACCCACGAGAAGCCCGTCATAGCTGAGATGTGGGCCACTCCTTCGGTTGAATGCTCAGCGCTGCGGGTCGAGCGTGGCCGCCGCGGGGACGAACTCCCCGCCCTGCAGCCGGCCCGTCTCGTCGTCCGGCACCGGGGGGACCGTGCCGGCGTACGCCTCCGCGTCATCCCGCGGCTCGTAGCCGATGCGCCGCCCGGGCTCGATGTCCCACCAGCCGCGTGTATTGGCCGAGACGCCGTAGAAGACGCTGAAGCGCAGATCGGCGAACGTCATCGCCGCCGAGAAGGCGGCGACGGTGTCGCGGGGGCTGATCCAGATGCTGAGGTCGCGCGCCGTCTCGGGCCGCTCCGCGAAGTGCCCGATGCGGATGCAGGCGACCTCGAGGCCGAACTTGTCGACGTAGAGGCTGCCGAGCGCCTCGCCCGCCACCTTGCTGACGCCGTAGAACGAGTCCGGCCGGGGAGGCGCTCCCGGGCCGATGCGCTCGTCCACGCCGTAGAACCCGGTCGCGTGGTTGCTGCTCGCCAGCACGACGCGCCGCGCGCCGGCCTGCCGGGCGGCCTCGAGCACGTGGGCCGTCCCGAGGACGTTGACCTCGACGATGTCCTCGCGGTCGGCTTCGGAGGCCAGCCCCCCGAGGTGCACCACTCCGGTGGCGCCCCGCACCGCCTCGATCAGCGCCGCGCGGTCGCGCAGGTCCACGACGCGGGACTCGTCGCCGTGCGCGTCGCCGTCCGGCACGGGCCGGGAGTCGAGCAGCCGCCAGCGTCCGACGAGGTCGCGCAACCCGGGACGCAGAGCCTGCGCGATCCCGCCGGCCGCGCCGGTCATCACCCAGAACGAGTCGCTCACGGGGCGCATCCTCCCCGGCTGCCGCCGGCGCTAGGCGTGGCCGACCGACGGCTCAAGCCTTCTCGGCGGCCTCGACCAGCTGCGGGACGAAGGTGTCGAGCGACCAGGGGATGCTGAGCACGCTGACAGCCGACGTGGCGAAGACGAAGCTCTGGTCGGTGAGCGCCACGTAGGAGCCGCGCTGGACGGCGGGCAGCTCCTGGAACAGCTTCTGGGCCTCGACCTGCTTCTGGACGTCCGCCGAGCCGTACCACATCACGAGCACGTCGGAGTCCAGCGTGTCGGCCTGCTCGATGCTCACATCGGCGTAGAACTGGCCCGTCCCCGGCTCCAGCGTTTCGATGCCCGGCGCCGGCTGCATCCCCATGGCGGTGAGCAGCGTGACGCGCGGGTCGCCCGCGACGTAGGCGGAGATCGCGCCCGGCCCGGCGGCGTTGCCGTAGGTGAACGTCTTGCCCTTGAGCACGGGGTTGTCGGCGCCGGCCTTGGCGATCGCGGCCTCGGTGTCGGCGATCAGCTGCTGCGCCTGCGTGGCCTTGCCCAGCGCGGTGCCGACCAGCGTGGTCTGCTCCTGCCAACTGGTGAGCCACGGCGTCTTCGGGTACGCGACGGTCGGCGCGATCTGGGCGAGCCGGTCGTAATCGGCCTGCTGGATGCCGCTGTACGTGGCGAGGATGAGGTCCGGCTGCAGGGCGGCGACGGCCTCGAACGGGACCCCGTCGCTCTCGTCGAGCAGCGTCGGCTCGGCGCCGGCGAGCTTGTCCTCGTCCCAGGGGAGGATCCCCTCGGCGTTCCCGCCGTAGGTGAACTTCGGCATGCCCACCGGCACGACGCCCAGTGCCAGCGCGACGTCCTGGCTGCCCCAGCCCAGCGTCACGACGCGCTCGGGCTGCTCCTCGACGGTGGTGGTGCCGAGGGCGTGCGGGATGGAGACGGGGAACGCCCCGGCGCTCGCGGAGCCGGACGGCTGCGCCCCGCTGTCAGCGGCGTCGCCGTCGTCGGAGCCGCCGCACGCGGCGACGAGGCCGACCGTCAGCACGCTCAGGGCGACGGCGGCACGCCGTCGCAGGTGGCGCAGCGGCGAGGGGGCGTGGGGCATGAGGGCTCCTGACGTGCAGTTCTCGGTCAGGCAACCCTAACCTAACTCGCGCCGCCCGCAGTGCCACCGGAGGGCAGCTCGCACACGAACACCGCCGTGCCGGGCAGCAGGCGGCCGCGCAGCGGGCTCCAGCCGCCCCAGGCCCGGTCGTGCCCGTCGGGCCACTCGGGCTCGACGAGGTCGACGAGGCGCAGCCCGGCGGCGGTCAGCTCGCGGACCCGGTCGCCGAGCGTGCGGTGGTGCTCGACGTACGTCGCCGTGCCGGAGGCGTCCTGCTCGACGTAGGGGCGGCGGTCGAAGTAGGAGTCGCGAGCGGTGAGCCCAGCGGGCCCTGGGTCGTCCGGGAAGGCCCATCGGACCGGGTGGGTGACCGAGAACACCCAGCGCCCGCCGGGGCGCAGCACACGCGCGACCTCGCGCATGACCCCGGCCGAGTCGGCGACGAAGGGGACCCCGCCGTACGCCGAGCAGGCGATGTCGAAGGAGGCGGCGGCGAACGGCAGGCGCTGCGCGTCGGCCTGCACGACCGGGACGTGCGACCCGCGCCGGGCGTCGATGCGCCGCGACGCCTCCAACTGGGCGAACGACACGTCCATGGCGACGACCCAGGCCGCTCCCGCGGCGACGAGCCAGCGCGCGCACTGCGCCGCGCCGGAGCCGATCTCCAGGACGCTGCGGCCCGCCACCGGCCCGAGCAGGCCGGCGTCGGCCTCGCGCAGGCCCTCCGGTCCCCACACGAAGTCCTCGTCGCCGAGGAACGCGCCGTGCTCGTCCTGGTAGCTGGCGGCGGCCGCGTCCCACCAGTGCCGGTTCGCCCGGGCGCTCTCGCCCGGCCCTGCAGCGCGCCGGGTCACGGCCGCCCCGCCGTCGTCGCCGTCCCAGCCCGGCTGCCCGGCAGACGGTCGGGACCGTCCGGGCCCCTCGTCGAACTCCACCGTCACCGACGTCCTTCCTCCGCGTTGACCGCTATGCTGCCGGGCCCTATCCTTGAGACTGCGTACGTGGGCCTGCGCGACCTCAGACCGAGTGGGCCGCGCTCAGCAGTGTGAGCAACTGCGGCGCCGCACCGGTTTCGCCCCGGGTCGGTGCCGTGCCTCTGGTGGACAGCCTCTGGTGCAGTTCGAGCACAGCCGACAACGGGTCCCGGCGCACGCCGACACACTCATTGCCCGCTACGGAGCCCCTCCTACATGACGTCCACCCCAGTCGAGGCCCCTGCCACGCGCCAGGTCGCGATCAACGACATCGGGTCCGCGGAAGACTTCCTTGCCGCAATCGACTCCACGATCAAGTACTTCAACGACGGTGACATCGTCGACGGTGTCATCGTCAAGGTCGACCGGGACGAGGTCCTGCTCGACATCGGTTACAAGACCGAGGGCGTCATCCCCTCGCGCGAGCTCTCGATCAAGCACGACGTCGACCCCTCCGAGGTCGTCAGCGTCGGCGACAACGTCGAGGCCCTCGTCCTCCAGAAGGAGGACAAGGAGGGTCGGCTGATCCTGTCGAAGAAGCGCGCGCAGTACGAGCGGGCCTGGGGCACGATCGAGAAGATCAAGGAAGAGGACGGCGTCGTCACCGGCACCGTCATCGAGGTCGTCAAGGGTGGCCTCATCCTCGACATCGGGCTTCGCGGCTTCCTCCCGGCCTCGCTGGTCGAGATGCGCCGCGTCCGCGACCTGCAGCCCTACGTCGGCCGCGAGCTCGAGGCGAAGATCATCGAGCTGGACAAGAACCGCAACAACGTGGTCCTGTCCCGCCGCGCGTGGCTCGAGCAGACCCAGTCCGAGGTGCGCTCGACGTTCCTGCAGACCCTGCAGAAGGGCCAGGTCCGCTCGGGCGTCGTCTCCTCGATCGTCAACTTCGGCGCCTTCGTCGACCTGGGCGGCGTGGACGGCCTCGTCCACGTGTCCGAGCTCTCGTGGAAGCACATCGACCACCCGAGCGAGGTCGTCGAGGTCGGCCAGGAGGTCACCGTCGAGGTCCTCGACGTCGACATGGACCGCGAGCGCGTCTCCCTGTCGCTGAAGGCGACCCAGGAAGACCCGTGGCAGCAGTTCGCCCGCACGCACCAGATCGGCCAGGTCGTCCCCGGCAAGGTCACCAAGCTGGTGCCGTTCGGTGCGTTCGTCCGGGTGGACGAGGGCATCGAGGGCCTGGTCCACATCTCCGAGCTCGCCGAGCGCCACATCGAGCTGCCGGAGCAGGTCGTCCAGGTCGGGACCGAGATCTTCGTCAAGGTCATCGACATCGACCTCGAGCGCCGGCGCATCTCGCTGTCGCTCAAGCAGGCCAACGAGACCGGCGAGGCGCAGGGCGACACGTTCGACCCGACCCTCTACGGCATGGCCGCGACGTACGACGAGCAGGGCAACTACATCTACCCCGAGGGCTTCGACCCGGAGACCAACGAGTGGCTGCCCGGCCACGAGGCCCAGCAGGCCGAGTGGGAGCGTCAGTACGCCGAGGCGCAGGCGCGTTTCGAGGCGCACCGCAAGCAGATCGCGTCGGCGGCTGCTGCCGAGGTCGAGGCGTCGGCCGAGACCCCGTCGAGCTACTCCTCCGACGCGCCCGTCGCGGACGCCGGCGGCACGCTCGCCAGCGACGAGGCGCTCGCCGCGCTGCGCGAGAAGCTCACCGGCGGGGCCTGACCCGCACCCCCGAACCGGACGCCCCCTGCCCCTTCGGGCCGGGGGCGTCCGGCGTCTGCGGCGGGGGCGACGACGGGGATGGGGACGGGCCTCGTCGTCGGCCCGCCCCCGCGGGAAGAATGGGCGCGTGCTGCAGGTGGGGCTGACCGGCGGGATCGCGTCCGGCAAATCGACGGCGTCCGCGCGGCTGGCCGAGCTCGGCGCGCTCGTCGTGGACGCGGACCTGCTGGCCCGCGAGGCGGTCGCCCCCGGCACCCCCGGGCTGGCCGCCGTCGTCGCCGCCTTCGGCCGCTCGGTGCTCGCCGCGGACGGCTCCCTCGACCGCCTCGCGCTCGGCCGCGTCGTGTTCGCGGACGCCGCCGCCCGCGAGCGGCTCGAGGCGATCGTCCACCCCGAGGTCGCCCGGCGCCGGGCCGAGGCCGTCGCCGCGGCCCCCGCGGGCGCCGTCGTCGTGCACGACGTGCCGCTCCTCGTGGAGAAGGGGCTGACCGCGGGCCTGGACCTCGTCGTGGTGGTCGACGCGCCGGAGGACGTGCGCGTCCGGCGGCTCGTGGCCGCCCGCGGTCTGGACGAGGAGCAAGCCCGCGCCCGCATCGCCGCCCAGGCGACGCGCGAGCAGCGGCTGGCCGCCGCCGACGTCGTGCTCGACGGCGGGGGGCCGGTGGAGCACCTGCAGGCGCAAGTCGACCGGCTGTGGGAGCGGCTGGCCCGGCACGCGCCGTCCGCCCAGAGCTGAGGCAACCGCTCGCCGGCACGACTGTCGGTGGGGCGACGTACCTTCGATGCGTGCGACCCGTCACCGACCTCCAGCGCAGTTCGGCCACGCCCTTCTCCGTCGTGTCCGAGTTCGAGCCGAGCGGCGACCAGCCCACCGCGATCGCCGAGCTCGAGCGGCGGATCCGGGCGGGAGAGAAGGACGTCGTGCTGCTCGGCGCGACCGGCACCGGCAAGAGCGCGACCACCGCCTGGCTCATCGAGCGCCTGCAGCGCCCGACGCTGGTGCTCGAGCCGAACAAGACGCTCGCGGCGCAGATGGCGAACGAGCTGCGCGAGATGCTGCCGAACAACGCGGTCGAGTACTTCGTGTCGTACTACGACTACTACCAGCCCGAGGCCTACGTCCCGCAGACGGACACCTACATCGAGAAGGACTCCTCGGTCAACGAGGAGGTCGAGCGGCTGCGCCACTCGGCGACGAGCTCGCTGCTGACCCGGCGGGACGCCGTGGTGGTGGCGACCGTCTCGTGCATCTATGGCCTCGGCACCCCGCAGGAGTACGTCGACCGGATGGTCGAGCTGCACGTCGGGATGGAGATCGACCGCGACACGCTGCTGCGCCGGTTCGTCGAGGTCCAATACACGCGCAACGACCTCGCCTTCACCCGCGGCACGTTCCGGGTGCGCGGCGACACCATCGAGATCATCCCCGTCTACGAAGAGCTCGCCGTCCGGATCGAGATGTTCGGCGACGAGATCGAGCGCATCCTCATGCTGCACCCGCTGACCGGCGAGGTGATCGCCGAGCAGGAGCAGGTCCGCATCTTCCCGGCGACGCACTACGTGGCCGGCCCCGAGCGCATGGAGCGCGCGATCGCCGGCATCGAGCGCGAGCTCGGCGACCAGCTGGCCAAGATGGAGAAGCAGGGCAAGCTGCTCGAGGCGCAGCGGCTGCGCATGCGCACGACCTACGACATCGAGATGATGCGCCAGGTCGGGTTCTGCTCCGGCATCGAGAACTACTCGCTGCACATCGACGGGCGCGAGCCGGGGTCGGCGGCCAACACGCTGCTCGACTTCTTCCCCGAGGACTTCCTGCTCGTCGTGGACGAGTCCCACGTGGCGGTGCCCCAGATCGGCGCGATGTACGAGGGCGACATGTCCCGCAAGCGGACGCTCGTCGAGCACGGGTTCCGGCTGCCGAGCGCGATGGACAACCGACCGCTCAAGTGGGAGGAGTTCCTCGAGCGGATCGGCCAGACGGTCTACCTCTCGGCCACACCGGGGGCCTACGAGCTGACCCGCACGGGAGGCGAGTTCGTCGAGCAGGTCATCCGGCCCACCGGGCTCGTCGACCCCGAGGTCATCGTCAAGCCCACCAAGGGCCAGATCGACGACCTGGTGCACGAGATCCGGCAGCGGACCGAGCGCGACGAGCGGGTCCTGGTCACGACCCTCACCAAGAAGATGTCCGAGGACCTCACGGACTACCTGCTCGAGCTCGGCATCCGGGTCCGCTACCTGCACTCCGAGGTCGACACCCTGCGCCGGGTCGAGCTCCTGCGCGAGCTGCGCATGGGCGAGTACGACGTGCTCGTCGGCATCAACCTGCTCCGCGAGGGCCTCGACCTGCCGGAGGTGTCGCTCGTCGCGATCCTCGACGCGGACAAGGAGGGGTTCCTGCGCTCCGCGACCTCGCTGATCCAGACGATCGGGCGCGCGGCCCGCAACGTCTCCGGCCAAGTGCACATGTACGCCGACAAGATCACGCCCTCGATGGCGCAGGCGATCGAGGAGACCGCCCGACGGCGCGAGAAGCAGGTCGCCTACAACAAGGAGCGCGGGATCGACCCGCAGCCGCTGCGTAAGCGGATCGCGGACATCACCGACCTGCTGGCCCGCGAGGAAGCCGACACGGCCGAGCTGCTGGGCGGGTCCGGCCGGCAGCAGTCGCGCGGCAAGTCCCCCGTGCCGGGCCTGTCCTCGAAGGCGGACGTCGGCGCCCACGCCAAGCAGCTGGCCTCCGGCATGCCGGCCAACGACCTCGCCGAGCTCATCCAGACGCTGACCGACCAGATGCGGACCGCTGCGGCCGAGCTGCAGTTCGAGCTCGCCGCCCGGCTGCGTGACGAGGTCCAGGAGCTCAAGAAGGAGCTGCGCGGGATGCGGACCGCCGGGGTCGGCTGACTCGCGGCCTGGCCCCACGACGCGACGAGGGGACGGCCCGGTTGGGCCGTCCCCTCGTGCTTTGCTGTCGCGGGTACGCGAGGAGGCAGCGGCTAGGACTCCCCGCCGCTCGACTCGTTGCAGGCGCGGACGAAGTAGACGGTGCTGCCGCTGCGGTAGGCGGTCGTGTACTTGTCGCCGTCACCGCAGTTGTAGAAGCTGCCGTCGAAGGTGTATGTCACGCCGTCGACGAAGGCCACGCCCGCCGGCAGGGTGACGAAGAGCGCAGCGGAGCCGGCGTACGTCGTCGCGCCGAACGTCGTGAAGCGGCTGCGCTCCGCGCTGCTCGCGTCGCGCCACGTTCCGATCTTGGACGTGATGAACGTGCTGTCCTCGTTGTTGATCGTGCGGTCGAGGGTGGAGCCCCCGTTGTAGATGCTGAGAGCGACCCGGTCGGGCGAGCCGTCGAAACGCACCACGAGCACGCCCCGCAGCGGCAGCTGGTTGATGCCGCCGGGCGGGACCGGGGTGCCGCCGGGCGGCGGGCTCCCCACCGCGTAGGCCACTCCCGTGCTCTGCAGGACCGGCGTCGCCCACACCGCCGCGACGCCCAGCGCACCCGCGCGCTTGAGCATCGTCCGTCGGTCGACCGCGCTGCCCGTCGGCAGCGTCTGCGCGCTGTCGTCCATCGCAATCCCCCCTGTGTCGCTTGCGAGCTGTGCCGCCCTGGACGAGCCAGAGCGGTCGGACGCTAGCAACGACGGGGCCGTCGCACCGTTCGAGTTGCCGAACTTCGTCCGAAGAGGCGGCGAACCCCTCGCGCCGGGCCCGGGCGAACTGTGCAGACCGGCCCATAGGGTGCGCCTGCCGCCTGGACCGGCGGCAGGCCATCGGCTGCGACGCTCCGTTATTTGCTCGTCACGGAATGCCGAGTAGCACCGTCCGTGCCTGGACGGAAATTCGGCGGCCGGCAACTTCCTCGTGCCCGCCTGGTGTGATCAGCGCGTATCCGAAGTCTGGGGATTGTGTTACGCACGCGGCGGGCACCCCCTACAGTCGGTCCCGCCGGGCCGCGATGGCCCGGGCACCTGGAAGGTTGGAGTAGGCGATCCGTGTCGATTTACGACGTTCTCGGCCAGGAGCATGGCATTCGTGCCGCGGTGGACGAGTTCTACCGCCGCGTGCTGGGTGACCCTGCGCTCGCCGGCTACTTCGAGGGCGTCGACATGGCGCGGCTCCGTCAGCACCAGGCTGCCCTGCTCGTCCAGGTGACGGGCGGGCCGAAGGCCTACGAGGGGCGGGACCTCGCGCAGGCGCACCGCTCGCTCGGCATCACGTCCGCGGACTTCGACCGGGTCGTGGGCCACCTTGCGGCCACGCTCACGTCGCTCGGGGTCGACGACGAGACGCTCGGGACCGTCGCAGCGGCGCTCGGCGCCCACCGCGACGACATCGTCGCGGATCCCGTGCCATCCGGTTCGTAGCCGGCAGCACCGTGCCGGCCCGGGCACGGCGGAGACAAGGACAGTGGGGGAGGAGAGCTTCTGGTGGACATCCAGCGAATGCGCGACAGCTTCGAGGTCGTCGGTGCGAACGGCGATGAGGTCCCGCTGTTCTTCTACTCGCACCTGTTCCTGAACTATCCCGAGACCCGTTCACTGTTCCCCGTCTCGATGATGACGCAGCGCGACCGCTTGTTCGCCGCGCTCGGACACATTGTGACCAATGTGGACAATGTGGACGTACTCGTCCCGTTCCTGCAGGACCTCGGTCGCGACCACCGCAAGTTCGGGACGCTCGCCGGGCACTACCCGGCGGTCGGGGCCAGCCTCCTGGCCACGCTCGAGCACTTCGCCGGTGACGCGTGGACGCCCGAGCTCGCGGCCGACTGGGCCGAGGCCTACGGCGTCATCGCCTCCGTCATGACCGAGGCCGCCGGTCAGTCCGACGACCCGGCCTGGTGGGACGCGCGCGTGGTCTCGCACGAGCGGCGAACGCTCGACATCGCGGTCGTCCGCCTGGAGCCGCGCGAGCGCCTCGACTTCGTCCCGGGCCAGGCCGTGGCCGTGGAGAGTGAGCTGCGGCCCCGGCTCTGGCGCTACTACGCCGTCGCCAACGCTCCCCGCGAGGACAACGTCCTGGAGCTGCACGTGCAGGCTCACGACGGCGGCCCGGTGAGCTCGGCCCTCGTCCGCCACCTCGCGGTCGGCGACGCGGTCCGGCTCGGGCCGCCCCAGGGCGGGCTCGTGCTCGACACGACGTCCGACCGCGACCTCCTGCTCGTCGCGAGCGGCACGGGCGTGGCCCCGCTCAAGGCGATCCTCGAGCAGGTCACGCAGGACGACGTCGCCCGCCGCGTCGACTTCTACGTCGAGGCACGGACGGCTGCCGACCTCTACGACCTCGAGAGCCTGCAGGCGCTCGCCCGCGCCCACCCGTGGGTGACCGTGGTGCCCGTGGTCTCCGACGAGGACGACTACCCCGGGGAGAAGGGGCGCGTCAGCGACGTGGTGGTCCGCGACGGCCCGTGGGGCAGCAGGGACGTGTTCGTGTGCGGGGCGCCGCTGATGGTCGACGAGACCGTCAAGGAGCTCATCAAGGCGGGCGTGCCGGAGCACCGCATCCGAGCGGAGAGGTTCGCCCCGAGCCGGCCGGGGCCCAGTGCCGAAGGGAGCTTGACGTCATGACGACCCCCACGAACTCCGTGCCCGACCACCAGGAGTGGGCCCGTCGGCTGAGTCCTGCCGACGTCCACAGCGTCCTGTTCGGTCGCTCGGGCCTCGGTCGCCGCGGCTACGACGTGACCGAGGTCGACGTCTTCCTCGAGCGGGTCCAGGTGGAGCTGACCCGGCTCATCCGGGAGAAGGGCGAGCTGCGCGACGAGGTCATCCGCCTCAAGGAGCAGGTGTCGAGCCCGGACGGCGAGGGCGGCGGCGAGCGTCGCGACGCCGCGTCGCTCCAAGCCGTGCGAGTGCTGTCCGCTGCCCAGCAGACCGCGGACCAGTACGTCGCCGACGCCGAGCAGTACAGCCGTCGCGTGACGAGCGACGCCCGGCAGCACGCCGAGGAGCTGGTCGAGGAGGCGCGGGTGCGCGCCAAGGCCATCGTCGAGCAGGCCGAGCGGCTCGCGCTCGAGGCCTCCGCCGCGGCTCCCGCGCCGAACGGGGCCCCGGCCCTGCCCAGTGGTGCGCCGGCGGCCGAGCCGGTCGCGGCCGGCACCGACTCGGCGCAGGCCAAGCAGGAGCTCGAGGAGCAGGTCGCCTACCTGCGCGCCTTCGGCCAGGTGACCCGCGTGCAGCTGCGGGCCTACCTCGAGGCGTTGCTGCGTGACGTGGAGCTGGAGTGGGGCCGGGCCCAGCCACAGGCCGTCTCGGCGCTTCCCGCGCTGCCCGCCGGGCTGAACGGCACGGCAGCGCTGGCCAGGGACCCCTTGGCCAAGGACCCGCTGGCCAACGCCCGTCCCTCCGCCGACGGGCACGCGGTGGTCGACCTCTCGGACCAGGCGCCCTCCGCGCCAGCTGGCGCGACCGCGGCCACCTCGGTGGAGGACGCGTCGGACGCCGGCGTGCCGGAGCCGGGCCGTCCCGACGAAGCGCGGTCGTCCCGCTAGCCGGAACGGCTTCATCCGCAGCGGAGCGGCGGCAGCGCCTCGCCGGAGCGGCTGCGGCACGGTCCCAGCCGGAGCGGCGACGGCACCTTCTGGGGGACGCCGCCGCGTCTGACCGCGACGGGCAGCGAGTCAGCCCGCCGGGCCCCCGGGGCCGGGGCCGGCGGGGCCCGGTCGGTCCTGCAGCAGGCCCGCCGCGGCCAGCGCGGCCAGCACGTCGTGGACGGCGCGCTCGACCTCGCCCCGCGTGCGACCGGAGGCGCCGGTCAGCTGGTCGACGGCCTCGTCGACGGAGCGGCCGGACTCCAGCAGGTCCGCGACCGCGGCGCCCACCGGGCTGAGCAGGTGCAGCCGGCCGGCCTGCTCGTCGTAGCCGACGCGCTCGTCGGCGACGTCGACCCAGAGCACGCCGGGCCGCAGCCGTGGCCGCCCGGTCATGCCGCCGCCCGCTCGAGGGCGGACCGCAGCGTGGCGACCGCTCCGTCGAGGTCCCCGCGCGGGAGCCGGAAGCTCGGGACGGACTCTGCAAGCCGGGCCAGGACCGGCAGGTCCCGGCGGGCGGTGCCCGGCCAGCCGAAGCAGCTCCTGGCCATCTCGAGGACCGCGGCGCCCGGAGTCAGCATCTCCAGGCGGGCCCGTGCGCCGCGCTCGAACGAAGCCAGGACGACCAGGCGGGCCGGCGGCACCGGCTGCGGGGCGACGCCGCCGGAGCCGGCCAGGCCGGACGCGGCCACGAGCCACTGCTCGGGCAGGACGTCGGCGTCGTCGGGGCGGGCGTCGGGCAGCACCGGCCAGGAGCCCGGGTCGAGGCCGATCGGCTTCGGGTAGCTCGTCAGGGCCAGCGTGGCCGGGTCGACGGCGACGGCCTCGTCGGTGACGTACGAGAAGCCCGCTCGCACCAGGCCGGTCACGAGCGTGGACTTGCCGGTCTCCATCGGGGCGGGGAGGAGCACCGTGCCGCCGGCCCAGCTGGCCGCGGCCGCGTGCAGGACGGTGGCGCGCGGCAGCGTCGCGTTCACCGCGTCGCGGTTGAGGTGCCAGAGGAGGTACGCGGTGGGCAGCCAACCGCGGTCCGGCTCGACGAGCACGGGCTCGTCGTTGCGCTCGAGCACGTGGCCGGCGTCGACGCGGCGCAGCGCGTAGCGGACCGGGCGCGCGCCAGCCGGCGCCGTGGGCAGGCCGGACAGCGCCCGGCGCAGGTACGCCGCGGTCCGCGCGTCCTCGACGGACACCTCGACGACGGCGTCGAGCGCCAGGTAGGGGCCGAGGCGCTCGCAGTCGCGGGTCTCGCTCACCACCCGCGCGCCCGCCACTCCGGCAGCGCGGGGCGCTCGGCGCCGAGGGTGGTGTCCTTGCCGTGGCCAGGGTGGACGACCGTGGCGTCGGGCAGCCGGCCGAACAGCTCGCGCTCGACGTCGCCGAGCAGCGAGGTGAAGTCGGCGGGGGAGTGCGTCTTGCCCACCCCGCCGGGGAACAGCGAGTCGCCGGTGAACACGTGCGGCTCGGGCTCGGCCTCCTCGGCGACCAGGGCCACCGAGCCGGGGGTGTGCCCGACGAGCGAGACGACCCGCAGCCGGGCCGCGCCCGCGCCCGTCTCGCCGACCGGGACCGAGTCGCCGTGGACGAGCCGGTCGTCGCAGCGCACGGGGATGGCGTCGGCGTCGGGCTCCCCGGCCGCGGTCCGTGCGCCGGTGGCCGAGACGACAGCGGCGAGGGCGCCCCAGTGGTCGGGGTGGCGGTGCGTCGTCACGACGCGGTCGAGCCTGCCCTGTGCGTACTCGTCGACCAGGGCGAGCAGCCGGTCGGCCTCGCCGGCGGCGTCGACGAGCAGCACTCCACCTGTGCGGCGGCACCGCAGCAGGTAGGCGTTGTTGTCCATCGGCCCCACGGCCAGCTTGACGACCGTGATCGACGGCAGCTCCAGCACGTCGGGCGGCCCGCCCACGCGTACGTCCCCGGTGTAGCTCACTGCGCCATCCTGCCTGCTCGCCGGGGGCCGGCCGCTGCCCCTCCCCGCAGTTGCCGGCCCCCGGGCAAGGCTCAGAGCCCGGCCGCGTCCGCGCGTCGCTGCTGCTTCACGTCCAGCGCGGTCACGGAGCCATCGGCCGCCACGGTGAACGCGACGACGTACCAGTAGCGGTCGCTCGCGGAGCCCCCGGCCGCCGCGGCGTCCCAGGTGCCCAGCTGCGCGCTCGGGCCGAAGAGCGACAGGCGCGCGCCGTTGGTGTCGTAGGCGGGGCTGCCGGAGTAGTTGTAGGCCCAGACCCGGTACTCGCCCGGCACGAACGACCCACCGAGGGTGTCCACCGTGATGGTCGTCGTCTCGGTGCCGCCGGGGTTGCGCGAGTCGACGTCCAGCGAGACGTAGGGGACCGGCCGGTAGTTGTTGTACGACGCGGTGAACCGCGTGCCGTCGGGCTTCGGGCCGCTCACGTAGAGGTCGAGGTCGGAGACGTTGCCCCACGAGAGGATCGCGCGGAAGCTGCCCGTGGTGGACAGGGCGAAGTCGCGCGTGACGGAGGCGTTGGCGGGGACGTCGACCTGGGCCGTTGCGGTCGTGTAGCCGGGCGCGCTCACGCTGACGGACGCGGAGCCGCTCGCCACCTTGGCCAGCGTGTAGGTGCCGTCGGCAGCCGTCGTCGCCGACACGGTGCCTGCCGTGACGGTGGCCCCGGCCACCGGACGCAGCGTCGCGCCGTCGACGACCTTGCCCTTCACCGTGCCCGTGGGTACGGGGACCGGATCGCCGCCGCCGCCCGGGGCGGGGCTGCCCACCGCCCAGGCGGAGCCGGTGCTGGTGATGGTGGGCACGGCCCACACGGCCGTGGCGCCCACCACGCCGGCCCGCTTGAGCAGCGTGCGGCGGTCGAGGGAAGCGTGCGGGGTCGTGCTGTCGTTGGAGGTCATGGTTCCTTCTGCAGCGTCAGGTCGCGGATCTCGTGTCGGTGCGACGCTAGGAAGATCCAGTTGCCGCTTCCTTGCCGTGTGCTTGTGACCGGCGGCATGCCGGACAAGTCCGGCGGCCGACTCGTCGGGGGCGACTGTCGGTGGCGGCACCTAGCATGGAACGCGGCCTGGACCGGGCTCCGGCGCGCGCACGAGCGGGCGTCTCCCGTCCGACGCCGCAGGGCTCCGACCAGCACGACCGGAGCACCGAAGGGCACGACCCAGCACGACCAGCCGCGCACGACCGTGCGCGGCGAGCACTACCCACGCAGATGCGAGAGGGGCCCGTGGCTGACCGCCTGATCGTCCGTGGTGCGCGCGAGCACAACCTCAAGGACGTCTCCCTGGACCTGCCCCGGGACAGCCTCATCGTCTTCACGGGGCTGTCGGGGTCGGGCAAGTCGAGCCTCGCGTTCGACACGATCTTCGCGGAGGGCCAGCGCCGCTACGTCGAGTCGCTCTCGTCCTACGCCCGGCAGTTCCTCGGGCAGATGGACAAGCCCGACGTCGACTTCATCGAGGGCCTCTCCCCGGCGGTGTCGATCGACCAGAAGTCGACCAGCCGCAACCCGCGGTCGACCGTCGGCACCATCACCGAGGTCTACGACTACCTGCGCCTGCTCTGGTCGCGCGCCGGCACGCCGCACTGCCCCAAGTGCGGGCGGCCGATCGCCCGCCAGACGCCGCAGCAGATCGTCGACCGGGTGATGGAGCAGCCCGAGGGCACCCGCTTCCAGGTGCTGGCCCCGGTGGTCCGCGGCCGCAAGGGCGAGTACGCCGAGCTCTTCGGCGAGCTGCAGACCAAGGGCTACAGCCGGGCCCGGGTGGACGGCGAGGTCGTCCAGCTGAGCGAGCCGCCGAAGCTGGACAAGCGCTACAAGCACACCATCGAGGTGATCGTCGACCGGCTCTCGGTCAAGGCCTCGTCCAAGCGCCGGCTCACCGACTCCGTCGAGACCGCGCTCGGGCTCGCCAGCGGCCTGGTCGTGTTCGACTTCGTCGACCTGCCCGACGACGACCCGGGCCGCGAGCGCGTCTACAGCGAGCACCTGGCCTGCCTCTACGACGACCTGTCGTTCGAGGAGCTCGAGCCGCGGTCGTTCTCGTTCAACGCCCCCTACGGCGCCTGCCCCGAGTGCACCGGCATCGGCACCAAGCTCGAGGTGGACCCCGAGCTGCTCGTGCCCGACGAGGACCTCTCGCTGCGCGAGGGCGCCGTCGCCCCGTGGTCGGTCGGCCAGTCCGCCGACTACTTCGTCCGGCTGCTCGAGGCGCTCGCGTCCTCCCTCGACTTCAGCCTCGACGAGCCGTGGCGCAAGCTGCCGAAGCGGGCGAAGGACGCCGTCCTCAACGGCCTGGACTACCAGGTCCACGTGAAGTACAAGAACCGCTTCGGCCGCGAGCGCTCCTACTTCACCGGTTTCGAAGGGGCGATCCCCTTCGTCAAGCGCCGGCACTCCGAGACCGACTCCGAGTGGAGCAAGGAGCGCTACGAGGGCTACATGCGCGAGATCCCGTGCCCGGCCTGCAAGGGGGCGCGGCTCAAGCCCGAGATCCTGGCCGTCACGGTCGGCGGCAAGTCGATCGCGGAGGTCTGCGGACTGCCGATCCGCGACTGCGCCGGCTTCCTGGCCGACCTCGAGCTCACTCCCCGCCAGAAGCAGATCGCCGAGCGGGTCCTCAAGGAGATCGGGGCGAGGCTCGGGTTCCTGCTCGACGTCGGGCTCGACTACCTCTCGCTCGACAGGGCAGCCGGCACGCTCTCCGGCGGCGAGGCCCAGCGCATCCGGCTCGCGACCCAGATCGGCTCCGGCCTCGTCGGCGTGCTCTACGTCCTCGACGAGCCGTCGATCGGCCTGCACCAGCGCGACAACCGCCGGCTCATCGACACCCTCACCCGGCTACGCGACCTGGGCAACACGCTCATCGTGGTCGAGCACGACGAGGACACGATCCGCACCGCCGACTGGGTCGTCGACATCGGCCCGGGGGCGGGGGAGCACGGCGGCCAGGTCGTCCACACCGGTGACGTCGCGGGGCTGCTGGCCAACCCGGACTCGCCGACCGGGGCCTACCTCTCCGGCCGCAAGTCGATCCCCACCCCGCCGGAGCGCCGGCCGCGCGACCCGGGCCGCGAGCTCGTCGTCAAGGGCGCCCGGGAGCACAACCTGCAGGGTGTCGACGTCGCGTTCCCGCTCGGCCAGCTCGTCGCCGTGACCGGC
The DNA here is from genome assembly GCF_011250635.1 of Motilibacter deserti. Lineage (GTDB taxonomy): Bacteria > Actinomycetota > Actinomycetes > Motilibacterales > Motilibacteraceae > Motilibacter_A > Motilibacter_A deserti. The sequence continues at coordinate 38,882 of NZ_JAANNP010000001.1, read as the reverse complement.
GTGAGCGGCTCGGGCAAGTCGACGCTGGTCAACGACATCCTCTACACGGTGCTGGCCAACAAGCTCAACCGCGCGCGCCAGGTGCCGGGCCGGCACAAGACCGTGACCGGCCTCGAGCACCTCGACAAGGTCGTGCACGTCGACCAGAGCCCGATCGGCCGCACGCCGCGCAGCAACGCCGCGACCTACACCGGCGTGTTCGACCACATGCGCCGGCTCTTCGCCGAGACCACGGAGGCGAAGGTCCGTGGCTACCTGCCTGGCCGGTTCTCCTTCAACGTCAAGGGAGGGCGCTGCGAGGCCTGCTCCGGCGACGGCACGATCAAGATCGAGATGAACTTCCTGCCCGACGTCTACGTCCCGTGCGAGGTGTGCCACGGGGCGCGCTACAACCGGGAGACGCTCGAGGTCCACTTCAAGGGCAAGACGATCGCCGAGGTCCTCGACATGCCCATCGAGGAGGCCGCGGAGTTCTTCTCGGCGGTGCCGGCGATCTCGCGCCACCTGAAGACCCTCGTCGACGTCGGCCTCGGCTACGTCCGCCTCGGCCAGCCCGCCCCGACGTTGTCGGGAGGCGAAGCGCAACGCGTGAAACTCGCTTCAGAGCTGCAGAAGCGGTCCAACGGGCGCACGATCTACGTGCTGGACGAGCCGACCACGGGCCTGCACTTCGAGGACATCAACAAGCTGCTCGGCGTCCTCGGCCGGCTGGTCGACCAGGGCAACAGCGTGCTCGTCATCGAGCACAACCTCGACGTCATCAAGAGCGCCGACTGGGTCATCGACATGGGCCCGGAGGGCGGCACGGGCGGCGGCACGGTGGTGGCGACCGGCACGCCGGAGGAGGTCGCTGCGCACCCGACGAGCCACACGGGCCGGTTCCTGCGCGAGGTGCTCGGGATGGGCGGCGGGCCGGGCCAGCGCCGCGCCGTCGCCGCCGCCGGGAAGAGCCCGGCTCGTCGGCGGGTGCAGAAGGCGGTCTGACCGGCTCCGGTCCGCGGCCGCCGCTCCGGCCGCGGGACGGCCTGTCGTCACCCCGACGGCGGGCCGTCGGCCCGCCGTCGTCGTGACAGCACGTCCGGGGCAGCGTGGTAGCTTCGCAGCAGGAGGGTGCCCTGTGCCGGAAGGCTTGTCTGACCACGAACAGCGGGCGATCCGCGTGCTCGTGGTGGACGACCACGAGATGGTGGCGTCCAGTGTCGCGCTCGTCCTCGAGCAGGAGCCCGACATCGAGGTCGTCGGCATCGTCGGCACCCTCGCGGCGGCCCGCGAGCGGGTGGCCCTCGACCCGCCCGACGTCGTCCTGCTGGACCACCGGCTGCCCGACGGGCGAGGGGTCGACGAGATCCCGCGGGTGAAGCAGATCGCGCCGAGCGCGAAGATCGTCGTCGTCACGGCCGCGACCGATGACGCGACGCTCGTGGCCGCCACCGAGGCCGGGTGCTCGGGCTTCTTGTCCAAGTCCGGCAAGGTCGACGACCTCGTGGCCGCCGTGCGGGCCGCGTCGGTCGGCGAGGTTCTCGTGAGCCCTGCGCTGCTGTCGAGGCTGCTGCCCCGGCTGCACCGCGTGCAGCGCGGGCTCGGCTCGGACCTGACCCCCCGCGAGCTCGAGGTGCTCGTCCTGATCGCCGAGGGCCTGGGCAACGCGGCCATCGGCGAGCGGCTGTCGGTCAGCGTCAACACGGTGCGCAACCACGTGGCCAACATCCTGGCCAAGCTCGGCGTGCACTCGAAGCTCGAAGCGCTCGCGGTGGCCGTGCGCGAGGGCCTGCTGCCGACGTCCGACACCTGACGCCCGGCGGAGGCGGTCGGGGCGCGCTCGGTCCCGACCGCGCGGGCTCGGCGTCCGTGCGCCCCGGACGAGCCATCCGGCAGAGCCGGGCAGCGCCGGCGCGAACGTAGCATCGGTATCCATGGCCGATCCCGCGAGCTACCGCCCCGCACCGGGGGAGGTGCCGGACTCCCCGGGGGTCTACCGCTTCCGCGACGCGCACGGCCGGGTCATCTACGTCGGCAAGGCGAAGAGCCTGCGCAACCGGCTGAACAACTACTTCCAGGACGTCCTGGGGCTGCACCCGCGGACCGCGACGATGGTCACCACGGCCGCGAGCGTCGAGTGGACGGTCGTCAACACCGAGGTCGAGGCGCTCCAGCTGGAGTACTCCTGGATCAAGGAGTTCGACCCGCGCTTCAACGTGAAGTACCGCGACGACAAGAGCTATCCCAGCCTCGCCGTCACTGTGTCGGACGACTACCCGCGGCTCACGGTGATGCGCGGTCCCAAGCGCAAGGGCGTCCGCTACTTCGGCCCCTACGCCCATGCCTGGGCCATCCGCGAGACGCTCGACCTGCTGCTGCGCGTCTTCCCTGCGCGTACCTGCTCCAACGGCGTCTTCAAGCGTGCGTCCCAGGTCGGGCGCCCGTGCCTGCTCGGCTACATCGACAAGTGCTCGGCGCCCTGCGTCGGCAAGGTGAGTGCCGAGGAGCACCGGCAGATCGTCGACGACTTCTGCGACTTCATGGCCGGGTCCACCACCCGCTTCGTGCGCCGGCTCGAGCAGCGCATGCAGGAGGCCTCGGACGAGCTGGAGTTCGAGCGGGCGGCCCGGCTGCGTGACGACATCGGCGCGCTGCGGCGGGCTATGGAGAAGAGCGCGGTCGTGCTGCCCGAGGGCACGGACGCCGACGTCGTCGCCTTCTGCGAGGACGAGCTGGAGGCCGCTGTGCAGGTCTTCCACGTACGCGGCGGCCGCGTCCGCGGCCAGCGCGGCTTCGTCGTCGACAAGGTCGAGGACGTCGACACCCCGGCGCTGGTCGAGCGCTTCGTCGAGCAGTTCTACCTGGACGCGGGCAACGACGTGCCCCGCGAGCTGCTCGTCCCCGCCCTGCCGGAGGACCCCACGGTCGTCGCCGAGATCCTCCAGCTCGTGCGCGGTGCGCGGGTGGACCTGCGGGTCCCGCAGCGCGGGGACAAGAAGGCGCTGATGGAGACCGTCGCCCGCAACGCCCAGCAGGCCCTCGCGCTGCACAAGACGCGCCGGGCGAGCGACCTGACGACCCGCGGGCGGGCGCTGCAGGAGATCCAGGAGGCGCTGGGGCTGGAGTCCGCGCCACTGCGCATCGAGTGCTACGACGTCTCGCACACGATGGGCGACGAGGTCGTCGCCTCGATGGTGGTGTTCGAGGACGGGCTCGCGCGCAAGAGCGAGTACCGCCGCTTCGCCATCCGAGGCCTGAACGGCACTTCCGACGACGTGGCGTCGATGCACGAGGTCATCACCCGGCGGTTCCGGCGTTATCTCGACGAGCGCGAGCGCACGGGTGAGGCCGGCGTCGAGCAGGGCGGGCTGTCGGCGCTGGACCCCGTCGACGGCGGGGCGCCGGGCGAGGCCGAGCAGCCGGGGTCGGGCGCCCCGCGCGGCATCGACCCCGAGACGGGGCGCCCGCGCAAGTTCGCGTACCCGCCGAACCTCGTCGTCGTCGACGGCGGCCCGCCGCAGGTCGCCGCGGCCCAGCGGGCGCTCGACGAGCTGGGTGTCGACGACGTGGCCCTCTGCGGGCTGGCGAAGCGGCTCGAGGAGGTGTGGCTGCCCGACGACGACCACCCGGTCATCCTCCCGCGCAGCAGCGAGGGGCTCTACCTGCTGCAGCGCGTACGCGACGAGGCGCACCGCTTCGCGATCTCCTTCCACCGCCAGCGCAAGGCGAAGTCGGTCCGCGCGAGCGTGTTGGACGACGTGCCCGGCCTCGGGGACGCGCGCCGCAAGGCGCTGCTGCGCCACTTCGGCTCCGTGAAGAAGCTGAGCGAGGCCACGGCGGAGGAGATCGCGACGCTGCCCGGCATCGGGCCGCGGACGGCCGAAGCGGTGGTCGCCGCCCTCGCGGGCCCCGGCGCGGGGCTGTCAAAGCAGCCTGCGGGTGCAATGCTTTCCGGCTCCGGCGGCACTCCGCCGGAGGACGAGCCCCCCGGCCTGCCGGCTGGGGACGACGCGGCTGCCGCCGCGGTGCGGACCGGCACGGGAGGGACGGCGTAGTGGACGCGACGCGGGAGGAGGCTCCGGCCGTGCCGCAGGAGGGCTCGCGGCAGGACGAGCCGGAGGCTCCGGCGCGGCCCCCCGTCGAGCTCGTGCTGGTGACCGGCATGTCCGGCGCCGGCCGCAGCACGGCTGCGAACACGCTCGAGGACCTCGGCTGGTACGTCGTGGACAACCTGCCGCCGTCGCTGCTGCCCCGGCTCGCCGACCTCGCGAGCAGGACCGCGGGTTCGGTGCCGCGAATGGCCGCGGTGGTCGACGTGCGCAGCCTCGCCTTCTCGCTGGACCTGCGCGCGGCGCTGGAGGACCTGGCCGGCGTCGGGATGACGGTGCGCACGCTGTTCCTCGAGGCGGCCGACGACGTCCTGGTGCGCCGGTTCGAGTCCGTACGCCGCCCCCACCCGCTGCAGGAGGGCGGGCGCATCCTCGACGGCATCCAGGCCGAGCGCCGCCTGCTGGAGGACGTGCGCGGCGACGCCGACGTGGTGCTCGACACCAGCGCGCTCAACGTGCACCAGCTCGCCGACGCCGTGCGCCGCGCCTTCGACGAGGCGGCCTCGCACGGGGTCCGCGCCACCGTGATGTCCTTCGGCTACAAGTACGGCCTGCCGGTCGACGCCGACCTCGTCGTCGACTGCCGGTTCCTGCCGAACCCGCACTGGGTCCCGACGCTGCGCCCGCAGACCGGGCAGGACCCCGACGTCCGCGACTACGTCCTGTCCCGTCCGGGCGCCCGTGAGTTCGTCGACCGCTTCAGCGACGTGCTGGGCATCGTGACCGACGGCTACGAGCGCGAGGGCAAGCACTACGCGACGCTCGCGGTGGGATGCACCGGCGGCAAGCACCGGTCCGTCGCGATCTCCGAGGAGCTGGCCCGCAGGCTGCGCGCGGCCGGCGCGGAGGTGACGGTGGTCCACCGCGACCTGGGCCGCGAGTGACGGCGACGGACGGGCACGTCCCCGGACCGGCGGTGGTCGCGCTCGGGGGCGGCCACGGGCTCGCGGCCTCGCTGTCCGCGCTGCGCCGGGTCACGCGCGCTCTCACCGCGGTCGTGACCGTCGCCGACGACGGCGGCTCCAGCGGGCGGCTGCGCGGCGAGCTCGGCGTGCTCCCTCCCGGCGACCTGCGCCAGGCGCTGGCGGCGCTGTGCCGGGACGACGAGTGGGGGCGGACCTGGGCCGACGTGGTGCAGCACCGCTTCGTCAGTGGCGGCGAGCTGCACGGCCACGCGGTCGGCAACCTGCTGATCGTCGCGCTGTGGGAGCGGCTCGGCGGCGACGTCGTGGCGGCCTTGGAGTGGATGGGGCGGCTGCTCGGCTGCGAGGGGCGGGTGCTCCCGATGGCAGAGGTCCCGCTCGACATCGCGGCCACCGTCCTAGGCGCGGACCCGGACCGGCCCGACGAGATCACGACCGTGCGCGGCCAGGTCGCCGCGGCGACCACGCCGGGACAGGTCCTCGGGATCCAGCTCATGCCGGAGCGGCCCCCGGCGTGCGCGCAGGCGGTGGACGCCATCCGCGCCGCCGACTGGGTTGTGCTCGGCCCGGGCTCGTGGTTCACGAGCGTGCTGCCCCACCTGCAGGTCCCGGGGCTGGCCCAGGCGCTGCTGGACACGCCGGCCCGGCGCATGCTCGTGCTCAACCTCGCCCCGCAGGCGGGCGAGACCAAGGGGTTCACCCCGGAGGCGCACGTCGAGGTCCTGCTCGCGCACGCGCCGGGGCTGAAGCTGGACGTCGTGCTCGCGGACCCGGCTACCGTGGCCGACCGCGAGGGCCTGGAGGACGTGGTCGCGTCCGCCGGCGGGCGGTTGGTCCTGGAGCCGGTCGGCGTGCCCGACGGGTCGCCGCGGCACGACCCCGGCCTGCTCGCGGCCGCGTACGCATCGATTGTCGGAGGAGAGGCTGCCCCATGGCGATGACCGCGGCAGTGAAGGACGAGCTCAGCCGGCTCCCGGTCACCCGGTCGTGCTGCCGCAAGTCGGAGGTGTCGGCGCTGCTGCGCTTCGCCGGCGGCCTGCACATCGTGAACGGCCGGATCGTGGTCGAGGCCGAGCTGGACACCGGGGCCGCGGCCCGCCGGCTGCGGCGCGACATCGCCGAGGTCTACGGCCACGCCTCCGAGCTCGCGATCGTCGCCCCCGGCGGCCTGCGCCGGGGGAGCCGCTACGTGCTGCGGGTGGTCAAGGACGGGGAGTCCCTGGCCCGCCAGACCGGGCTGCTCGACGGCCGCGGCCGGCCGGTGCGCGGGCTGCCCGCACAGGTGGTGTCCGGTGGCATCTGCGACGCGGAGGCCGCCTGGCGGGGGGCGTTCCTCGCCCACGGCTCGCTGACCGAGCCGGGCCGCAGCTCCTCGCTCGAGGTGACCTGCCCCGGCCCCGAGGCGGCGCTCGCGCTCGTGGGCGCCGCCCGCCGGCTCAACGTCAGCGCCAAGGCCCGAGAGGTCCGGGGCGTGGACCGCGTGGTCGTACGCGACGGCGACGCCATCGGCGCCCTGCTGACCCGGCTCGGCGCCCACGAGTCGGTGCTGGCCTGGGAGGAGCGGCGCATGCGGCGGGAGGTGCGCGCCACCGCCAACCGGCTCGCCAACTTCGACGACGCCAACCTGCGCCGCTCGGCACGGGCGGCCGTGGCCGCCGGGGCACGGGTGCAGCGGGCCCTGGAGATCCTCGGCGACAGCGTTCCCGAGCACCTGCGGGTGGCGGGTGAGCTGCGGCTCGAGCACAAGCAGGCGAGCCTGGAGGAGCTGGGCGCCTTGTCCGACCCGCCGATGACCAAGGACGCGGTCGCGGGGCGCATCCGGCGGCTGCTCGCGATGGCGGACAAGCACGCGCTCGACAACGGCCTGCCCACGACGGAGGCCTCGATCACGCCGGAGATGCTGGCCTGAGCGGTCCGCGGGTGACCGCGACGTCGCTGACAGGCCGGAGGCCCCTCGTCCACGTGTCGGACTGCCCGGGGGGCGCTCATCGGCGCGCGGTAAGGTGCGCCTGCAGACAGGAGCTATTCGAGGAGATCAAGTGACGGTTCGCGTTGGCATCAACGGCTTCGGCCGTATCGGGCGCAACTTCTACCGCGCCGCCCTCGCGCAGGGAGCCGACATCGAGTTCGTCGGGGTCAACGACCTCACGGACAACAAGACCCTCGCCCACCTGCTGAAGTACGACAGCATCCTCGGCCGGCTCGACCGCGAGGTCGCCTACGACGACGACAACCTCATCGTCGGCGGCACCAAGATCCGCGCGCTCGCCGAGCGGGACCCGGGCGCGCTGCCCTGGGGCGAGCTGGGCGCCGACATCGTCATCGAGTCGACCGGTCGCTTCACGACCGCCTCGGACGCGGGCAAGCACATCAGCGCCGGCGCCAAGAAGGTGATCATCTCCGCTCCTGCCAAGGAGGAGGACATCACCATCGTCATGGGCGTGAACGATGACAAGTACGACCCCGCGTCGCACAACATCATCTCGAACGCGTCGTGCACGACCAACTGCCTCGCGCCGATGGCGAAGGTGCTGCTCGAGAGCTTCGGCATCGTCAAGGGCCTCATGACGACCGTCCACGCCTACACGAACGACCAGGTCATCCTGGACTTCCCGCACAAGGACCTGCGTCGCGCCCGCGCCGCCGCGACCAACATCATCCCGACGACGACCGGCGCCGCGAAGGCCATCTCGCTCGCGATCCCGGAGCTCAAGGGCAAGCTCGACGGCTACGCGCTGCGCGTCCCGGTGCCGACCGGCTCGGCGACCGACCTCACGGTCGAGCTCGAGCGCGAGGTCACCAAGGACGAGGTCAACGCCGCGATGAAGGCCGCGGCCGAGGGGCCGCTGAAGGGCATCCTCGAGTACACCGAGGACCCGATCGTCTCCAGCGACATCGTGACCTACCCGGCGTCCTGCATCTTCGACGCCTCGCTGACGATCGCCAACGGCAACCAGGTCAAGGTGCTCGGCTGGTACGACAACGAGTGGGGCTACAGCAACCGCCTCGTCGACCTGTCGAAGCTGGTCGGCAGCTCGCTCTGACCCGGGCTCCCCGGCTCATCCCCTAAGTCCCACGAACGCGGCGGTCCCCGGGCTTCTAGGAGCCCGGGGGTCGCCGCACTCGTGCGGAGAGGACCTTCTGCTGTGAGGGCGATCCGATGAAGACGCTGAACGACCTCGGCGACGTGCGCGGCCGCACCGTGCTCGTGCGCTCGGACCTGAACGTGCCGTTGGACGGCACCCGCATCACCGACGACGGCCGCATCCGGGCGAGCGCGCCGACCATCTCGACGCTCGCCGAGCGCGGTGCACGCGTCGTCGTCGTCGCCCACCTGGGCCGCCCCAAGGGCGCCCCGGACCCGAAGTACACCCTCGCCCCGGTCGCCGCCCGGCTCTCCGAGGTCCTCGGCCGCCCCGTGGCCTTCGCCACCGACACCGTCGGGCAGGAGGCGCGCGCCGCCGTCGAGGGGCTCGGCGAGGGCGAGGTCGCGCTGCTGGAGAACCTGCGGTTCAACGCCGGTGAGACGAGCAAGGACGACGCCGAGCGCGGCGCGTTCGCCGACGCCCTCGTGGCCCTGCTCGGCGCGGACGGCGCCTACGTGGGCGACGGCTTCGGTGCGGTGCACCGCAAGCACGCCAGCGTCTACGACGTCCCCCAGCGCGTCCCGCACGTCGCCGGCGGGCTGGTCGAGGCCGAGGTCGAGGTGCTGAAGCGCCTCACCACGCAGACCGAGCGGCCCTACGTGGTCGTGCTCGGCGGGTCCAAGGTCTCGGACAAGCTCGGCGTCATCGACAACCTGCTCGGCGTCATGCAGTCCGGCGACAAGCTGCTCGTCGGCGGCGGCATGCTCTTCACGTTCCTCAAGGCCCAGGGCCACGAGGTCGGCAAGAGCCTGCTCGAGGAGGACCAGCTCGAGACGGTCACGGGCTACCTGCAGCGCGCGCAGGAGTCCGGCGTGGAGCTCGTGCTCCCGGTCGACATCGTCGCGGCGACCGCGTTCGCCGCGGACGCCGACCCGCAGGTCGTGCCGGCGCAGGCCATCCCCGCCGACCGGCTCGGCCTCGACATCGGCCCCGAGTCGGGCGCCCTCTTCGCGTCCAAGCTCGCGGATGCGCGCACGGTGTTCTGGAACGGCCCGATGGGCGTCTTCGAGATGGAGCCCTACGCCGGCGGGACCCGGGCCGTGGCGCAGGCGCTCGCCGACGCCACGAGCCGCGGCGCGCTGACGGTCGTCGGTGGCGGGGACTCCGCGGCCGCCGTGCGCGCGCTCGGCTTCGACGAGAGCTCGTTCGGACACATCTCGACCGGCGGCGGGGCGAGCCTCGAGTACCTCGAGGGCAAGACCCTGCCCGGCCTGCAAGCCCTGGAGGCATGAACCTTGGCGACTCCCAGCTCTTCGGACAACAGTGCCCGCAAGCCGCTCTTCGCGGGCAACTGGAAGATGAACCTCAACCACCTCGAGGCGATCCGGCTGGTCCAGGACCTCGCCTTCCGCCTCGAGGACAAGGACTTCGACCGCGCTGACGTCGTCGTCCTGCCGCCCTTCACCGACCTGCGCAGCGTGCAGACGCTGGTGGACGGCGACGAGCTGAAGATCGCGTACGGCGCGCAGGACCTGTCCGACAAGGACTCCGGCGCCTACACCGGCGAGATCTCCGGCGCGATGCTGTCGAAGCTCGGCTGCACCTACGTCGTGGTGGGCCACTCCGAGCGCCGCCAGTACCACGCCGAGGACGACGCGCTCGTGAACGCGAAGGTCAAGGCTGCGCTCAAGCACGGGCTGACCCCGATCCTCTGCATCGGAGAGGGGCTTGACGTCCGGCAGGCCGGCGGCCACGTGCCGCACTGCATCAGCCAGCTCACCGGCGGCCTCGCGGGGCTGTCGGGCGACGAGGTCCGCAAGGTCGTCATCGCGTACGAGCCGGTCTGGGCCATCGGCACCGGCGAGGTTGCAACGCCGCAGGACGCGCAGGAGGTCTGCGCCGCGATCCGCGACCAGCTCGCCGAGGGCTGGTCCGGCGACGTGGCCGACAGCGTCCGCGTGCTCTACGGCGGCTCGGTCAAGGGCTCCAACGCCGGCGCGATCATGGCCGAGAAGGACGTGGACGGCGCGCTGATCGGCGGCGCCAGCCTCGACGCCGAGGACTTCTGCAAGATCGTCCGGTTCGGCGAGACCGCCGCCTCCTGACCGTCGCCGACGGGCGGACGGCGAAAAGACCGCCGTCCGCCCGTCTACGTCCCCCAGCGCCCCACCTCGTCGTACGCTGTCCAGCGTCGAGCTGACGAGTGGCCCAGAAAGGCTCTGCGTGTCCATCACCGAGATGATCTTCTCCGGCGTGCTCATCGTCACGAGCGCGCTCCTGGTGCTGCTCGTGCTGCTGCACAAGGGCAAGGGCGGGGGCCTCTCCGACATGTTCGGTGGCGGCGTGTCGTCGTCGCTGGGCGGGTCCAGCGTCGTCGAGCGCAACCTCGACCGCCTCACCATCGGGATCGGCCTCATCTGGCTCGCGTCCGTGGTCGCCCTCGGGCTGCTCGCGAAGGTCTGACCCCGCCGGCGCGCTCCGCGCGCCGGGGTCAGGTCGAGCGGGACCGTACGAGCACCCTTCAGTCGAGCAGGGGAGGACCAGCGTGGCGAGCGGCAATGCCATTCGGGGCAGTCGGGTGGGCGCCGGCCCCATGGGCGAGGCGGAGCGGGGGGACACGGCTCCGCGCGTCCGGGTGTCCTACTGGTGCGCGAAGGGGCACGAGAGCGTCCCCAGCTTCGCCGAGGAGCCCGGGGTCGCGCCGCCGGAGGTCTGGGACTGCCCGCGGTGCGGGTTGCCGGCCGGGCAGGACCGGGAGAAGCCCCCGGAGCCGCCGCGCACCGAGCCCTACAAGACGCACCTGGCCTACGTGAAGGAGCGTCGCACGGAGTCCGACGGCGAGGCGATCCTCGCCGAGGCGCTCGAGCAGTTGCGCAAGCGGCGCGGCGAGTAGCTGTCCCGTACGTCAGAGGGGCGGTCCCGGGGTCTCCGGGGCCGCCCCTCTCGGCTTCTTCGTCCGCTTTGGCAAGCTGAGGCTGAGCAGGGGGACGCGCAGAGTGCCCCGTGGTCGGCACCACGACGCGCGGTCGACTGGTCGGTGAGACGTATCAAGGGCGACATGTCAGACGTCTCCCACCACGTGACCGCAGCTCCTTTCGTCGCGCCACGAGTACGCGGCGCCGTCTCCCGCGTCGCCGACCGGCTCTGGCGCCCGCGGACGCGGGTCTTCCTCAGTTACGCCCGGAAGGACAAGGTGCTCGCGGACGCCTTGAAGGGCGAGCTCCGCGCGCGGGGGCTGAGTGTGGTCCTGGACCGTGAGGTGCTGCTCGCCGGCCAGGACTTCGAGCGCGAGCTCCGCCACCAGGTCCGTCGGTCCGACCTCGTGCTGTTGCTGGTCACGGCCGCCTACCGCGCCTCGGAGTTCTGCGCGAAGGAGCGCGAGTGGGCATTGGACGAGGCTCGGTCGCGGGAGGGCGTGTTCGTGGTCCCCCTGCTCACCGACTCAGTGGGATCGCCTTCTGACGTCGCTCATCTCGAGGCGGTCGAGTTGCACCATGAGGACCTCCGGGCGGCAGCGCGCCGGTTGGTTGGCGACCTCCGCCAGCTCTTCGGTCGGCGCACGGGGCGAGCCCCGGGACCGACGGCTACGGGGTGGGCGCTCGGGGCCGGAGCAGTGGCGGCCGTGGCCGCTGTCGTGGCGCCGTTGGCAGGGGACACGTCAGGCGGTGGCCGACCCTCCTCGTTCGTCAGCGGATCGGAGCTCGTGGCAGCCGTCGACGGCGAAGCAGTGACCGTGGACGTGGATCGCAACGAGGAGAGGGCGGACGTCCGGTTCCGTGTGGTGACTGCCGACCGACTGACGTTGCGCATCTCTGGGGCGACCTGGCCACGGCGTGGCAAGCTCGTTCTCTACGACATCCACCGGAACGAGGTGGGTGACACACAGCTGAAGCCGGACGGGGAGCTGCGAACGCCCGTCTTGACTCCGGGCGAGTACGTTGCGCAGGTCGACCTGTACAAGGGTGACGGCGGCCGCGGAAGCCTTCGCGTCAACAGCTCGAACTAGAACGCCGTCGCTCGTCGGGGTAGTCGCCGTCAGTCGTACGCGCGAAGACTGCTTCGCGTGACGCGCTATGAGCACCGAACTTCTCCAGTCGCTCCCCGGTCGGAAGGGCTGTCCCGGGGAGCGCTCTGCATGGGTGGGCGTCAGGCGCGTCGGGGCGCACGCTCATGTCGGACGGGCGGTCCCGCACAGACGCTCCGCGCTCGTGTTCGCCGAGGAGTCGCGCCCGCGCACTTCCATGCGACTGCGACGTAGGAAGCTCGCTTTGCTGAAGCGTCGGTCAGAGGTGGCCGGCCATCCGCGCCTGCTCCTCGAGGACGTCGGCGATCCGGGCCTGCACCCCGTCGAGCTGGCCGATGATCTCGCTCGTGGCGTGGATGCCGGCGGCGACGGTCTCGCTGCTCGCCTGGATTCCCGCGACCTGGTCGGCGACGCGCTTCGTGGCGTCCCCGGTCTCCCGAGCGAGCTCCTTGACCTCGTTCGCCACGACCGCGAAGCCGCGGCCGACCTCGCCCGCCCGCGCCGCCTCGATGGTGGCGTTGAGCGCCAGCAGGTTGGTCTGGTCGGCGATGCCGGAGATGATCTTGATGACGTCGTTGATCGCCGACGACGCGGCCGCGAGCCCCTCGACCTCAGCGGTCATCGTTGACGAGCGGCTGACCGCCTCGTCGGCGACGCGGCCGGCGTCGTCGGTGGCCTCCCGCAGACGCGACACCGTGTCCAGCAGGACCCGGGCCCGCTGGGCGTCCTCCTCGGCCCGGCGCAGCACGGCGAGGCGCTGGGACACCAGCTGCTGCACGTTGCGCAGCGCCGCGGCACGGGACTCGGAGAGCTCGATGCTCTCGGTGGTGAAGAAGTCCATGGTCCCGAGCACGTGGGTGCCGTCCACGATCGGGAAGCAGACGCCCGAGCGCACGCCGGCCCGCTGCGCCGCCGGCGCCCGGACACAGTCGGTCACGTCGGCCAGGTCGTGCACGAAGACGAGGTCGCGCGCCTTCCACGCCCGCCCGGACAGCCCGACCCCCTCCGCGAACGAGGCGGCCAGCGTCACGCGGCGGAACTCCTCGCCGGCGGTGCCGGACTCCACGTCGAAGCGGAGGACCTTCTCGTCCTCGTCGAGCTTCCAGTAGGAGCCGTAGGCCCAGCCGAACGCGGTGCGGACGGTCTCCAGCGCGACCCGGAGGGCGGCCTCCTCGTTGCCCGCCTCGCCGACGCGGGTGACGACCGTCGTGACCGCCTGCCGGTCGTCGAGCGTCTCGCGCAGGGTGGTCGCAGCGAGGGCCTGGTTGCGGGCCAGCGTCGCGATCCGGCCGATGGCGGCCCACTTGTCACTGCCGAAGACGGGGAGCCGCTGACGGCTGTAGCACTCCATGACGCCGACGACGGCGCTGCCGTCGACCATGGGGATGAGAGCGCCCTCGACCGCGCCGGCGGCCCGGGCCGCCGCCCAGCGCAGGCACTTCGCGCCCTCCTCCGGCGGCGCGACGAGCACCGGCTTGCGGGTCGACAGCGCCCGGCCGAGCAGCCCGACGTCGGGCGGGAGCGTTCGCGCGCCGCCAGCGGCTCGCGCCATGGCAGGGGTCAGCTCGCCGGTCTCGTAGGCGAGGGTGAAGCCGCCCTGCCCGTCAGGCACCCAGCGGGCGCCGTAGGCGAGGTCCAGTGCGCGTACGAGCGCGTCCGTCGTCTTGACCCGCGCGTCCTGCAGGTCGACGAGCCCGCCGTCGAACGCGAGCACGACCTGCTCGAGCGCCTCGACGTCGCGCGGCACCGGTGCCTGGACCGTCGTGTTCTTGCGTCGGCGCATCGCCGGCCCCCGTATCGCCCGTTCCGATGTTCGTCTGTCGAGCCTCGATCGGCCGGACGGGGGACAGGCTTGAGGAGAACTTCTGCAGCAGATGGGCCGGGAGGCCCGCGGGCGCGGGCCGGCCGTCCCACCGAGCGGGTGGGGCGGCCGGCCCGGTGCAACGCTCAGGCGGGCAGCTTGCCCGCCGCGGCACGGTCGAGCAGCCACAGCGTCCGCTCGGTGCCGTACGCCCCCGCCGCCGGCACCTGCCGCTCGCCGGCCTCGCCCGAGAGCGCCAGCGCGACGGCGTCGGCCTTCTCGGCCCCGGCGACCAGGAGCCACACCTCGCGCGCGGACCGGAGAGTGTCGAAGGACAGGCTGATCCGGGTCGGCGGCGGCTTCGGGGAGCCGTGCACCGCGAACGCCGGCCGCGTGTCCTGCGTGCCGGGGTGCTCGGGGAACAGCGACGCGACGTGGGAGTCCGGGCCCACCCCGAGCAGGCAGACGTCGAACGCCGGCGCTGCTGCGCCGTCGGCGGCCGCCGCGGCAAGCTCGGCGACGTACGCCTCCGCGGCGACCTCGGGCCCGTCGGGGGACTCGGCGGCCACGGCGTGGACCCGCGCCGGGTCGACCGGCAGCCGGTCCAGCAGCGCGGATCGCGCGCCCGTCTCGTTGCGCTCCGGGTCCCCGTCCGGAAGGTAGCGCTCGTCGCCCCACCAGAAGTCGACGCGGGACCAGTCCACGGCCCCGAGCGCCGGTGACTCCGCGACGGCGCGCAGCGCCCCCAGCCCGATGCCTCCGCCGGTGAGCACGACGGACGCGGTGCCGCGCAGCGCCTGGGCGTCGGCGAGCGCCGTGAGGAGACGGGCGGCGATCGCGGCGGCCAGGACGTCCTTGTCCGGGGCGACGACGACGCTGGGTGCGGGCGAGGTCCGCCCGCTCATGCGCCGGCGCCCACGGAGCCATCCGCGGGCGAGACCAGGCCGAGCACCTCGCCGTAGACGTCGTCCGCGTCGAGCCGGCGCAGCTCCTCGGCGAGCAGCTCGCTCAGCGGCCGCCGGGGGAGTGCGACCGAGCGCTCCGGGGAGCCGGGCACCTTGATCTGCGCCACCCGGCCGTCGCCGCGCTCGATGTCCACGCCGCCGCCGTCGGACCAGAGATGCACCCCGGTGATTCCCGGGCCGTCGGTCGTCGCGCGCTCGACCTCGACGCCGAGCCGGGAGCCGAGCCACAGCGCGAGCAGCTCGGCGCTGGGGCTCTCCGCCTCGGCCGCGACCTTGGCCCCCGTGATGGGCGCTGCCGGGTGGTCCAGCGCACCGGCGAGCAGCGTGCGCCAGGGGGTCAGCCGCGTCCAGGACAGGTCGGTGTCGCCGCCGGAGTAGCCAGAGCGGCGCTTGGCCAGCTCGGAGATGGGCGACTGGCAGGAGGCCGAGTCGGTGATGCGGCGCTGGGCCATCATCCCGAGCGGGTGGTGCGCCGGGTCCTCCGGTGCCGTGCCCGGCCACCAGACGACGACCGGCGCGTCCGGCAGCAGCAGCGGCAGCACCACGCTGTCGGGGTGGTCGGACAGCTCGCCGTGCAGGCGCAGCAGCACGACCTCTCCGGGGCCGGTCTCCCCGCTGGTGCGCACCTCGGCGTCGAGCCGCGACGCCCCGCGGCCCGGCCTGGCCACGACGACGAGGATCCGCGACGGGTGCTCGCGCGAGGCCGACGTGGCGGCCTTGAGCGCGTCGTAGTGCCCCTGCTCGTCGGTGACGATCACGAGGGTGAGCACCGCGCCCATCGCCGGGCTGCCGCTGCGCCGACGGGCGTCGAGCAGCGCGCCGAAGATCTTGCTGGACGTGGTGTCGGTGAGGTCGATGTTCACTGCGGCCTCCGGGCGCGCTCGGACTCGAGGGGGCTCCGCACGCTGCTCACGGACGCCTCCAGACGTGCCCGTTGCGCGCGAGCATCTCGTCCGAGGACCTCGGGCCCCAGGTGCCCGCCGGGTAGGTGTCGGGCTTGCCGTGGCTCTCCCAGTGCTCCTCGATCGGGTCGAGGATGCGCCAGGACGCCTCGACCTCCTCGTGCCGGGGGAACAGCGGCGGGTCGCCGAGCAGCACGTCGAGGATGAGCCGCTCGTAGGCCTCGGGGCTGGACTCGGTGAACGACTCGCCGTAGGCGAAGTCCATGGTCACGTCCCGGACCTCCATCGAGGTCCCCGGCACCTTCGAGCCGAAGCGCACGGTCATGCCCTCGTCCGGCTGGATGCGCATGACGAGCGCGTTCTGGCCGAGCTCCTCCACCTGGTTGCGGGAGAAGGGCAGGTGCGGCGCCCGGTGGAACACGACGGCGATCTCCGTCACCCGGCGCCCGAGGCGCTTGCCGGTGCGCAGGTACCACGGCACCCCGGCCCAGCGCCGGGTCTCGATCTCCAGCTGCACCGCGGCGTACGTGTCGGTGATGCTGTCGGCCGGGATGCCCTCTTCCTCGAGGTAGCCCGGCACGAGCTCACCGCCCTGCCAGCCGCGGACGTACTGCCCACGGGCGGTGGACCGGGAGATGTCCTTGCCGGCGTGCGTGGCGTTGAGGACCTTGAGCTTCTCCAGGCGCAGGTCGCGCGCGTCGAAGGAGACCGGCTCCTCCATGGCGGTGAGCGCGAGCAGCTGGAGCAGGTGGTTCTGGATCACGTCGCGGGCGGCGCCGATGCCGTCGTAGTAGCCGGCGCGGCCACCGATGCCGACGTCCTCGGCCATCGTGATCTGCACGTGGTCGACGTAGCCGCGGTTCCAGATCGGCTCGAACATCTCGTTCGCGAAGCGCAGCGCGAGGATGTTCTGGACAGTCTCCTTGCCCAGGTAGTGGTCGATGCGGAAGACCGACGACGGGTCGAAGACCTCGCCCACGATCCGCTGCAGCTCCTGCGCGCTGGCCAGGTCGTGGCCGAACGGCTTCTCGATGACGACGCGCCGCCACGCGTGCTCGGGGCCGTCGGCGAGGCCGGTCTCCTTGAGCTGGCGGACCACGTCGGGGAAGAACTTGGGCGGGACCGACAGGTAGAACGCGTGGTTGCCCTGCGTGCCGCGCTTCTCGTCCAGGTCGCGGATGGTCTCGCGCAGCGTCTCGAACGCCTGCTTGTCGCCGAACTCGCCGGAGACGAAGCGGATGCCCTCGGAGAGCTGCTTCCAGACCTCGTCCCGGAACGGGGTGCGGGCATGCTGCTTGACCGCGTCGTGGACGACCTGGGCGAAGTCCTGGTCCTCCCAGTCGCGGCGCGCGAACCCGACGAGCGCGAAGCCCGGGGGAAGCAGGCCGCGGTTGGCCAGGTCGTAGATGGCCGGCATGAGCTTCTTGCGGGACAGGTCTCCGGTCACGCCGAAGATGACCAGCCCGCACGGGCCGGCGACCCGGGGGAGCCGCCGGTCCCGTACGTCGCGGAGCGGGTTCGTGCTCGAGAGCCCGCCCGGCGACGCCCCATTCGTGAACAGGGCCTCGCTCGCTGTCACTGCGCCTCTTCTCTTCTGTTCGCAGCTGAACGCGCCGCGGCCGCCCGCCCCGGGAGGTCAGGCGGCCGCCGCGGTCGCCCGGCTACTTGGACGTGCTCTCCGGGCTCGCCGACGCCGGGCCCGAGCCCGCGGGCTTGGTGGCGCCGGCCGGCATGACCTCGGCGCCCATGCGCTCGAGCTCGCCCGTGACCGACTCGATCAGCTCGTTCCACGCGACCTCGAACTTGTCGACGCCCTCTTCCTCGAGGAGCCGCACGACGTCGTCGTAGTCCACCCCGACGGCCTTGAGGTCGTCGAGGACCTTCTGCGCCGCCTCGTAGGACCCGGCGATCGTGTTCCCGCGGATCTGGCCGTGGTCGTAGACCGCCTGCAGCGTGGCCTCGGGCATCGTGTTCACGGTGTCCGGCGCGACCAGCTCGACGACGTACATCGTGTCGTCGTAGGACGGGTCCTTCACGCCGGTCGACGCCCACAGGGGACGCTGCCGCTTGGCGCCCGCGGCCTCGAGCGCTTCCCAGCGCTCGCCGGAGAAGACCTTCTCGTAGAGCTGGTACGCGAGCTGGGCGTTGGCGTTGGCCGCCTTGCCCCGCAGCGCCTTGGCCTCGTCGGAGCCGATCTTGTCCAGGCGCTTGTCGATCTCGGTGTCGACGCGGCTGACGAAGAAGGACGCGACGCTCTCGATCGTGGAGATGTCGTGGCCGTTCTCCTTGGCCCGCTCGAGCCCCTCGATGTAGGCGTTCATCACGGCCTCGTAGCGCTCGAGGCTGAAGATCAGCGTCACGTTGACGCTGATCCCCTCGGCGAGCGTGGAGGCGATGGCGGGGATACCGGCGAGCGTCGCCGGGATCTTGATGAGGAGGTTCGGCCGGTCGACCAGCCACCACAGCGCCTTGGCCTCGGCGACCGTGCGGTCGGTCTCGTGCGCGATGCGAGGGTCGACCTCGATCGAGACCCGGCCGTCCCGGCCGTTCGAGGCCTCCCACTGCGGGCGCAGCACGTCGCACGCCCAGCGCACGTCGAAGGTCGTCAGCGCGCGCAGCGCCTCGCCCACGTCCGTGCCCCGCAGGGCGAGGTCGCGCAGCTGGTCGGAGTAGACCTCCGAGCCGGAGATCGCCTTCTGGAAGATCGCCGGGTTGGTCGTGACGCCCACGACGGAGCGCTCACGGATCAGCTCCTCGAGATTTCCGGTCTGCAGCCGGGCCCGCGACAGGTCGTCGAGCCAGACCGCGACCCCCTGCTCGGACAGCTGGCGGAGAGAGTCGGACACCTGGTGCCTCCTACTGCGAATTGTTGTTCGCGGGTGGACGAGCGGCGGGTCAGTTGCCCGTCGTGCTGCCGGGGATGACCCCGGCCTTGGAGATGCTGGCCTGAGCGGCCGCGACCACGCGCTCGGCGGTGAAGCCGAACTGCTCGTAGAGGACCTTGTAGGACGCGCTGGCCCCGAAGTGCTCGATGCTGACGGCCTCGCCGGCCTCTCCGAGGTACTTCCACCAGCCCTGCGCGATGCCGGCCTCCACGCTGACCCGGGCGCGCACCGCCGGCGGGATGACGCTCTGCTTGTAGGAGTCGTCCTGCTCCTCGAACCACTCGACGCACGGCATCGACACGACGCGAGTGGGGACGCCCTGTGCCTCGAGCAGCTCGCGCGCGGCCACGGCGATCTGCACCTCGGAGCCGGTGGCGATGAGGACCACGTGCGGGGTGGTGGCCGAGGAGTCGATCAGGACGTAGCCGCCCTTGGTGACGCCCTCGGCGCTGGCGTAGGGGCCGGCGGGGGAGCGGTCGTAGGTCGGCACGCCCTGCCGGGTGAGGGCGAGCGCAGCCGGCCCCCGGTCCTTCTCCAGGATCGCCCGCCACGCGATCGCCGTCTCGTTGGCATCCGCCGGGCGGACCACGTCGAGGCCGGGGATGGCGCGCAGCGACCAGAGGTGCTCGACCGGCTGGTGGGTCGGGCCGTCCTCGCCGAGCCCGATCGAGTCGTGGGTCCAGACGTAGGTGACCGGCGCCTTCATGATGGCGGCGAGGCGCACCGCGCCGCGCATGTAGTCGCTGAAGACGAGGAAGGTGCCGCCGTAGAAGCGGGTGTTGCCGTGGATGGCGATGCCGTTCATCGCCGCGCCCATGGCGTGCTCGCGGATGCCGAAGTGCACGTTGCGGCCGTAGAGGTCGACGTTGGCCGCGCCGGAGTCCGGGTGGCCGAACGACGGCTCGCCGTGGATCAGCGTGAGGTTCGACTCGTGCAGGTCGGCCGACCCGCCCCACAGCTCCGGCAGCACCGGGGCGATCGCGTTGAGCACGTCGCCACTGGCCTTGCGGGTCGCCACGTCCTTGCCTGCCGGGAACGTCGGCAGCGCCGAGTCCCAGCCGCTGGGCAGCCGGCGGGTGAGCAGCCGGTCGTAGAGCTTGGCGCCCTCGGGCTCGCGGTCGCGCCAGGCCAGGAACGACTTCTCCCACTCCTCGCGCAGCGCCTTCCCGCGAGTGACTACCTGACGGGCGTGGGCGAGCAGCTCGTCGGGCACGTCGAAGGTCTTCGTCGGGTCGAGGCCGAGGACCTCCTTCGTCGCTGCGACCTCGGCCTCGCCGAGCGCGGAGCCGTGCGCCTTCGCAGTGTTCTGCGCGTTCGGCGCCGGCCAGGCGATGATCGAGCGGGCCGCGATGATGCTCGGCCGGTCGCGCTCGTCGCGGGCGGCGGTCAGCGCGGCGTGCAGCGCGTCGACGTCCTGGGCGTCGTCCACGCGCTGGACGTGCCAGCCGTAGGACGCGAACCGGGCGAGGACGTCCTCGCTGAACGCGACGTCGGTGTTGCCGTCGATCGAGATGTGGTTGTCGTCGTAAAGGACGACGAGGTCGCCGAGGCGCAGGTGGCCGGCGAGGCTCACGGCCTCGGCCTGGACGCCCTCCTGCATGTCGCCGTCGCCGGCGATCACGTAGATCGTGTGGTCGAAGGGGCTCTCGCCCGGCGCTGCCTGCGGGTCGAACAGGCCGCGCTCGCGGCGGGCGGCCATCGCGAAGCCGACCGCCGTGGAGATGCCCTGCCCGAGCGGGCCGGTCGTGGTCTCCACGCCGTTGGTGTGGTGGAGCTCGGGGTGGCCCGGGGTCAGGCTGTCCCACTGGCGCAGGTGCTTGAGGTCGTCCAACGTCAGGCCGTAGCCCGAGAGGTATAGCTGGTTGTAGAGCAGGATGCTGGCGTGCCCGGCCGAGAGCACGAAGCGGTCGCGCCCGACCCAGTGCGGGTCGCTGGGGTCGTGGCGCAGCAGCCGCTGGAAGAGCAGCGTGGCCACGGGAGCCAGGCTCATCGCGGTGCCGGGGTGGCCCGAGCCCGCCTGCTGGACGGCGTCCATCGCCAGCGCACGGGCGACGTCGACGACCTTCCGGTCCTCGTCCGACCACTCCAGCTCCGGAGCCTTGCCGCCCTTGGTCTCGGTATTCGCCACTTGCCGGTCTCCCTCCACAACGTCCTATGTCGCCTCGGGCCGCGGCAGGCGCCGTCCGCAGACGGCTCCGATGAGCCCCGACTCGGGTCTGCTGCCCGTTGGGCCAGCATCTACGCTCCCAGACCCTATTCCCGCCGCGGGATGCCCTGATCACGGCGCCCCGACGCGGGGGCGGGCGCGCTCTGCGCAAACCGCCCGGCTCGGACGACGGAGGTGTCCGCCGTCACCGTGTCCCGGCCGTCGTCCGCCCGCGACCGACGGTTACGCTGACTCCCGTCCGCGCGCCGTCCACAGCGGTGCTCCCCATGCTCGACGAGGTGCCAGTGACGGCAGTCGACCCGCGTCCGCACGCTCTCGCGGTTCCGCGGGCAGGTTCGGACTCCGGAAGGTTCGGGACGTCGGCGGCTCCCGCGGCCCCCGCAGCTGGGCGCCGGAGGCTCGCCGAGCAGCTGCGGGCGTACGTCGCCCTCATGAAGCTGCGTGTCGTCGAGCTGCTGCTCGTCGCCACCGTGCCGACGATGATCCTCGCCGCGGGCGGCTTCCCGTCCCTGCGCGACGTCCTCGTCACGCTGGTCGGCGGGACGCTCGCCGCGGGCAGCGCGAACGCGCTCAACTGCTACATCGACCGCGACATCGACGCGGTCATGCACCGCACCGAGCGGCGGCCGCTGGTCACCGGGGCGGTGACCCCGCGCCAGGCCCTCGTCTTCGGCCTCGGCCTCGGCGGAGTGTCGGTCGCGCTCTTCGCCGCGCTGACGAACCTGCTCGCCGCCGGGCTGACGCTTGCGACGATCGCCTTCTACGTGCTCGTCTACACCCTGCTGCTGAAGCGGCGCACCCCGCAGAACATCGTCTGGGGCGGCGCTGCGGGCTGCATGCCGGTGCTCATCGGCTGGGCCGTCGTGACGGGCTCGCTGTCCTGGGCGCCGGTGGTGCTCTTCGGCGTGATCTTCCTGTGGACGCCTCCGCACTACTGGCCGTTGGCGATGCGCTTCCGCGACGACTACGCCGCCGCCGGCGTGCCGATGCTGCCGGTCGTCGCGTCCGACGTCACCGTCGCCCGTCAGGTCGTCGCCTACTCCTGGGCGATGGTCGCCTGCTCCCTGCTGCTCTGGCCGGTGGCGGGGACCGGAGCCGTCTATGCGGTGGCCGCCGTCGTGCTGGGCGGGGCCTTCCTCCTCGAGGCCCACCGCCTGCTGGCGCGAGCCGGGTCGGGCGCCCGCGGCGCGGGGCTCAAGCCGATGCGGCTCTTCCATGGGTCGATCAGCTACCTCTCGCTGCTCTTCCTCGCCGTCGCGATCGACCCGCTGCTGCACTGACCGTTGCGCCGCCGGCCCGGACGATCCGGGGTACTGCGGCACCCGGGTGATCTGGGCGGCGATCCGCTCCCGGGGCGGCATCAGGTTGCCGAACCTCGGGATATGACCGGGCACCCCGCGCAGCGCGAGCCGGCGCCGCCGGGCATGCCGCTGGCGCGTGCAGCGGACCAGCGTGTGCCCGGCGCGACCCTCGACGCCGACGTCCGCGACGCCTTCCTCGCGCTGATGTCGCACGAGCTGCGCACCCCGCTCACGTCCGCCCTCGGCCACCTCGAGCTCCTCCTCGACGGGATCGTCGGCCCGCTGTCGGACGAGCAGGCCCTGGTGGCCCGTTCCGCCGAGAACGGCGCGAAGCGCCTGCTCCGCCTCGTGGAGGACCTGCTGCTCGTCGCGGGAGCGGGGGCCGGGGACGGCCAGCTGGCCCTGGACCGGCAGCCCGTGGACCTGCTCGACGTCGCTGGCGCGGCGGCCGCCGCACGGGCGCGCCCGGCGCAGCGCGGCGGCGTGGCCCTGGAGGTCGTGCCGTGCGGCACGGTCGTGGCGCAGGGGGACCGCGCACGGCTCGTGCGCATGGTCGAGGCGCTCGTGTGCAACGCCGTCGCGTTCACGCCGCCCGGTGGCGCGGTCCGCGTCGAGGTGCGGGCGCTGGACGGCTGGGCCGCGGTCGACGTCGCCGACACCGGCGTCGGCATCCCCGCGGACGAGCGCACCCGTGTCCTCGAGCGCTTCTACCGTGGCAGCGCCACGCGGCACGACGGACAGCCCGGCGTCGGCCTCGGCCTTGCTGTCGCGCGGGAGGTGGCCGCTTCCCACGGCGGCACGCTCAGCATCGTCAGCGAGCCGGGAGCGGGCACGACCGCGCGGGCCACCTTCCCGACCGGACCGGACGCTCCCCCCACCCCGCCACACGCTGCGCCCGCGCTGCTCGCGGGCTGACGGGCCCCGGCGGGCTCCTGTCCTCAGGTTGCGTGCCCGGCACGCCGAAGGGGCCTCGTGACCAGAGGATCCGGGAGAGCAACTGACGGGCGCCGGCGCCCGCCGCTGCTCGCCCTCGTCGTTCTGGTCGTCGGAGCCGCGCTCGTCGTGCCGGCCACGCTCCTCGCCTCCCGGGCAGAGCGGGACGCCGCCGCCCGCGGCCTCGAGCGGCCGCTGGCTGGCGCTCAGGCCGCGCTGACCGCCGAGGCCCGCCGCTACGAGGACGCGGTCCGGCAGGCCGCCGCCTCCCTCTCGGCCTCCGTCTCGCCGGACAGGTCGTCCTTCGGGGCGCTGGCGCAGTCGCTCGCGCTCGCGCACCTGCCTGGCGCGGGCGGCGTCGCGTACGCCGAGCCGCGCGACGGCGAGGACCTGGTCGTGCTCGCGAGCGGCCTCGACGGACGCGCCGTGGCGAGCGGTTGGGACGCCGCCGCCGACCCCGAGCTCGCGGACGTGCTCGAACGCGCGCGCCGGACGGGTCGGCCCGCCGTCTCCAGCCCGCTCGTCCTGCCGCGCGACCGGGCGCTGCCGCCCGGCCGTCGTCAGCTGGCGGTCGTCCTCGCGGCACCGGTCGTGGGCCCGGGCCTGCGCTTCCGCGGCTGGGCCCTGCTCAGCCTACGCGGCCCCGACCTGGTGCGCGCGCTCCTGCGCGAGGCCGTCGGCCCCGTGGGCCGGGTGACGCTGGCCGCGCCGGCCGTCACGGGCGACCCGGTGACGATCGCCGCCGTCGCTCCGGACCCGAAGCCTGCCCTTCGCAGCTCCGGGGCCGGTGATGCTCCGCACCGGAGGGTCGGCGTCCGGGTCGTGGACCGGACGTGGGCGCTCACCGTCACCGCCCCCCCGGTTCGCTCGGCCCCCGCCGGACTCGTCCCGATGGACACCGCGATCGGTGTGGGCGGCGGCCTCGCGACCGTGCTCCTCGCCGGCCTGGTGCTCGTGCTCGCGATCGCGCGCGAACGGGCCGTCGCGCGCTGGGGCGCGGCGATGGCGGAGCTGCGCGCCGCCGAGGAGGAGTCCCGACAGCAGGCCGAACTGCTCCACGACGTCCTGGAGAGCATCAGCGACGGCGTCTCCGTGGTCGACGCCGACGGCCGCTACGTCGTCCACAACCGGGCGGCGCGGCAGATGCTGGGCACCACGGCCGAAGGCGCCATGCCACAGACCCTGCAGGACCGCGACGGCGTGCTGCGCGGCGACGGCGCCGCGGCGTACGACGATGACGAGCTGCCGCTCGCGCGTGCCCTTGCCGGGGAGTCCTGCGAGGACGTCGACGTCGTGGTGCACATCGACGGCAGCGGCCCTCAGGTGCTCCGCGTGAGCGCGCACCCGCTGTCGCGTCGGGGTGGTGCCGTCGCCGTCTTCGACGACGTGACCGAGCGGCAGCGCGCGGAGGCCGCCCTCGCGCGCCAGGCCGTGGTGTTCTCCGCGATCACCGACGCGGTGTTCATCACCGATCCCGCCGGCGCGATCGTCGACTGCAACCCCGCCGCCGAGCGCATGACCGGCCACACACGCGCCGAGCTGCTGGGCCGCCGTCCCGACGCGATGTGCGCCGCGGAACGGCTGGCGATGGTCGGCGAGGCGCTCCGGGCGCAGGGCGAGTGGCGGGGCGACCTGGCGTTCGCCCGCAAGGGCCGGCCGCCCGGAGTCGCCGAGGCCGTCGTCGTCGTGCTCAAGGACGCGAAGGGCCGCGTGACCGGCACCGTCAGCGCGCACCGCGACGTCACCGACGAACGGCAGACCGCCTCCGCTTTGCGCGAGGCGGAGCTGCGGTTCAAGCTGTCCTTCACGAACGCGCCCACCGGTGTGCAGATGGCGAGCCTGCGGCCGCACGAGGCCGGCCGGTTGCTCGACGTGAACCCGGCGCTCTGCCGCATGCTCGGCATGAGCCGGTCCGCGCTGCTGCAACGTACGACGGCCGACATCACGCACCCCGACGACCTGGCCCAGGACGCCGAGTGGGCGCGGCTGCTCATGCGCGGGGACAAGGAGCGGGCCCGCTTCGAGAAGCGCTACATCCGCGCGGACGGCGAGGCGGTCTGGGTGGCCGTCAACGTCGCCGTCGTCCGTGACGAGGAGGGTGCCGGGCTCTACACGGTCACCCAGGTCGAGGACGTCACCCAGCGCCGCCTTGCCCGCGAGGAGCTGCGTCGCGCGAACGAGGAGCTGTCCGCGGCCAACGACGCGCTCGCCCGCACCAACGCCGAGCTCGACCGCTTCACCGCCGCGGTGGCGCACGACCTGAAGAACCCGCTGACCTCCATCTCGGGCTACAGCGAGCTGCTCTCGGACCTGTGCGGAGGAGCGCTTCCGGCTGAGGGGCTGCACGCTCTGGACGCCGTTCGACGCAACGCCGACCGCATGCGGACGCTGATCGACGACCTGCTGGACTACGCCCGCGCCGGCAGCGAGCCCCTGCGGCTCGGGCCGGTGGACAGCGCGGTGGTCGTCGCCGAGGTCGTCGCCGACATCGCGCCCGCGATCGAAGGGGCCGGCGGCAGGGTGCGGGTCGGGCCGCTGCCGCAGGTCCACGCCCACCGGACCCTGTTGCGGCAGCTGGTCGCCAACCTCGTCGGCAACGCGCTGAAGTACGTCGCCCCCGGCGTACGCCCGCAGGTCGCCGTGGACGCAGCGCCGGGCGGGGACGGGGAGTGGGTCTTCACGGTCGCCGACAACGGCATCGGCGTGCCCGCGGACGCCGTCGAGCGGATCTTCCGGATGTTCGCGCGCGAGGCACGCCGCGGCTACGAGGGGACCGGGATCGGCCTGGCCACCTGCCAGCGCATCGTCGAGCGGCACGGCGGCCGGATCTGGGTACGCCCCGGCGACGAGGGCGGCTCGGTGTTCGCCTTCACGCTGCCGCCGGCCCCCGCCTCACGCGCTGACGTCGACGAGCACCTTGCCGACGGTGCCCTCACGCACCGCCTCGTGAGCGTCGGACGTGGCCGCGAGCGGGAACACGTGCAGCGGTAGCCCGGCGTGCTCGCCGGCCTGCAGGGCGCCGTCGGCGACGGCCGCGCGGATCGCCGCCACCGCCGCGAGCTTGGCCGCGTCCGGCATCGTGTAGACGAGGACGAACTGCCACCTGCTGTTGGACGAGAGCAGCTCGCGGGCGGGGAGCGCCAGCTCGTCGCCGCCGTCGTTGGCGTAGATCGCGACGGTGGCATGGCGCGCGATGACCGCCCGGTCCAGCTGCGCGTTCGCAGCGGGCGCGACCTCGACGACCGTGTCGACGCCGTCCGGCGCGAGCGTGCGGATCAGCGCGGCGGCGTCGTGCTCGCGATAGTTCACCGTCTCGTGCGCGCCCGCCGCCGACGCGAGCCGTGCCTTCGGCGTGCTGCTCACCGTCGTGATGACCCGTGCTCCCGCCCAACGGGCGAGCTGGATCGCGGCGTTGCCGACGGCGCCCGCCCCGCCCTGCACCAGGACCGTGCGGCCCTCGAGCGCCCCCGGCGTGAGGCGGTCCGGGACGCCGTCGCCGAGCGTGAGGCAGCGGTGCGCCGTCATGGCCGGGATGCCCAGGCTGGCGCCCAGCGTGAGGCCGGCCTGGTCCGGCAGCGGGACGGCCTGCCGCTCGGGCAGCACGACGTACTCCTGCGCCGTCCCGTCCGCACGCTGCCACGCCGCCTCCCAGAGCCAGACGCGCTGGCCCGGCTCCAGGCTCGTGCCGCTCCCGGCCTTGTCGACGACCCCCGAGCCGTCCTGGTTCGGCACCACCGACGCGAACTTCAGCGGCCGCCCCGGCCCGGCAGCCTCGCGCGCCTTCCAGTCGGTGGGGTTCACGCCGGAGTAGTAGACGCGGACCCGGACCTCGCCGGGACCGGGCTCGGGGACCGGGCGCTCGACCAGCTCGAGCACCTCCGGGCCGCCGCTGCGGGTGTAGGCGATCGCTCGCACAGGCGCTCCTCTCGATGGAGCGCGCCGCCGCCGGGCCGGCGGGCGCCCGCGTGCTCCCGTCGCATGCTCGCGCACGCCGGGCCTCCGGCGGCAGCCGGGTGGGCCGGCACCGTCCCGGGCGCCCGGTGCGCCGCAGGGATGGCCCGGGAACTCGGGGGCAACTAGCCTGCCCGGGCTACGGCATTTCGCGTACGACGGCCTCGAGGGAGAGGAGCGGCATGGCCCAGCGGATGGGGCACCTGGTCGGGAGCATCCCGGCGCCGGACGCGGAGTCGGCCATGCGGCTGGCCCTCGACGCGCTCGGCCCGTCGCTGCAGACCCTCACCGACGGAGAGACGGGGGAGCGGCGCAACTGGATCGTCTCCGTGATCGAGGAGCTGCGGGACCACCCGGACCTCGAGGTCGCGCGCGACGGGGACTTCTCCGACTACGACCGCATCCCGCGCCTGCGCGTCCGCAAGGGCCGCAAGCTCTACGGGGCCACCTTGGACTTCGGCCACGTGGCGGCGGTCGAGCAGAGCTGGCCGGTCTTCTCCCGGCTTCGGACGGAGTACGCCCGCCCGGGCCTGTCGTTCCAGGTGGGCGTCCCGGGCGACTTCGACATGGCGGCCTTCACCCTCGGCCCGCGGGAGGGGCTGCGGCACCGGCGGGCGTTCACCGAGGCCACGCTCGCCGAGATCGGGCGCGTCTTCGCGGCGCACGGGCGGGACGTCGTGTTCCAGATCGAGGCCCCGGCCGAGCTGGTGCAGCTGGCCCGGGTGCCGGAGCCGCTGGCGCCGGCCGCCGCGCGCGTGCTCGCCCGGGGGGTGCTCGACCTCGCCGCCGGAGCGCCGGAGGGGGCCCGCTTCGGGGTCCATCTCTGCCTGGGCGACATGAACCACCGGGCGCTCGGGCGGATGCAGGACGCGGCTCCCCTCGTCCACCTCGCGAACGCCATCGCTCGCGGCTGGCCGGCCGGCCGGGCGCTGGAGTTCGTCCACGCGCCGTTCACGGGCGGGGAGGACCCGCCGCCCACGGAGCCGGCGTTCTACGCGCCGCTCGAGCGGCTCCGGCTGCCGACGACCACGCGGTTCGTGGCCGGCTTCGCCCACGAGGGGCAGGGCTTCGCCGAGCAGCTCGAGGTCCTCCGGCTCATCGAGGAGCGCGTCGACCGCCCCGTGGGGGTGTCCAACCCCTGCGGGCTCGGCCGCCGCTCCCCGTCGGCCGGACGCGCGGCGATGGAGCGCATCGCCGAGCTCTGCGCGGCCTAGGGGACGGCCGCCGACGCCGGGACGGCCGCGACCGCGGGCCGGCGCGGCTCCGGGAGCTCGGCCGCCCGTACGCGCAGGGCCAGCACGAGCCGGACGGCGGCCACCACGGTGACTCCCGCCCCGAGCATGTGCAGCGCGACCAGGACCTCGGGGAGCCCGGTGAAGAACTGCACGAACCCGACGACGCCCTGGGCCAGCTCGACGCCGAGGAGCACGACCGCCGCCCGGCGCGCCTGCGCGGGCGCGTTCACCGCGGCCAGCGCGAAGACCATCGCCAGGGTCAGCCCGACCATCAGGAAGACGCCGTCGGCGTGCAGCTGGCTCATCCGGTCCGGGTCCAGCCCCGTCCGCTTCGCGTCGAGGTCGCCCGCGTGCGGCCCGCTGCCGGTGACCACGGTGCCGAGGTAGAGCACGACCGCCGTGAGCCCGAGGATCGCCAACCCGAGCCGGTGCAGCATCGGGTGCACGACCAGCCGGGCCGGCCCGTCGCCCTCGCCGGTGCGCTGCACGAGCAGCGTGGCGAGCCCCACGAGCACCATCGACAGCAGGAAGTGCAGCATCACGACCCACGGGTTGAGCTTCGTGAGGACCGTGATGCCGCCGATGACCGCTTGCAGCGGGATGCCGAGGAAGAGCGCCATCGCGATGCGCACCGGCCCACTCCGCCGGGGACGGGCGCGTACGGCCGCCACCAGCGTCGCGATGGCGACGGCCGCCAGGACGAAGGTGAGCAGCCGGTTGCCGAACTCGATCGCACCGTGGATGCCCAGCTCGCCGTGCGTGACGTACGACTCCTCGCCGCACTTGGGCCATGTCGGGCACCCGAGGCCGCTGGCGGTGAGCCGGACCGCGCCGCCGGTGACCACGATGACGACGTTGGCGACCACGGACGCCCACGCGAGCAGCCGGACCGTCCGCCACGTGGGGCGGCTCGCGATCAGCGAGGGGACACGGCGGCGCACGTCGGGCAGGTCGGGCACGTGCACCAGGGTAAGGCGCGGCGAGCGGCCCCAGCAGCGCGCGGCGGCGTCGGGAGGATCACTCCCAGCGGAAGAACCGGGCGGCGAGGGCTCCCGCGCCTGCTGCCCAGGCGAGCAGCACGAGAAGGTCCTTGGCGGGCAGGGCCGCCCCGTGCTCCAGGACCGCCCGCAGCCCCTCGGACAGGGCCGCGAGCGGGAGCAGCTCGAAGACCCGCGCGGCGCCTGCGGGGTAGTCCGACAACGGGACCACCACGCCGCCGGAGAGCAGGAGCAGGACCCACACCAGGTTGGCGCCGGCGAGGGTCGCCTCGGCGCGCAGCGTCCCCGCCATGAGCAGGGCCAGCGCGGTGAACGCCGCCGACGCCGCGGCCAGCAGGGCCACGACCGCGAGCGGGCTGCCGTGCGGGTGCCAGCCGAGCAGCAATGCCGTGCCGCCGAGCAGGGCGACCTGGATCGCCTCGACCGCGAGCACGGCGAGCGCCTTGGCCGCCAGCAGGCCCCAGCGCGGCAGCGGCGTGGACCCGAGCCGCTTGAGGACGGCGTAGCGGCGCTCGAACCCGGTCGCGATCGCCTGTCCGGTGAACGCGATGGACATCACGGCGAGGGCCAGCACGCCGGGGGTGACGGCGTCGATGCGCCGCGTCCCTGCGTCGACGTCAACCACGTCGACGGTCGCGCCGACGACCAGCAGGAGCGCCGGGATGACCAGCGTGAGGAGCAGCTGCTCGCCGTTGCGCAGCACCATCTTGAGCTCGAAGGCGGCCTGGGCCAGCACCATCCGGTGAGCCGGAGCGGCCCCCGGCCGGGGCGTGAACGCCGCCGCCGCGTCGGTCAGCGGCGCCGTCGCCGCCGAGGGGACGGCCGTCACGCGCGCAGCTCCCTGCCGGTCACGTCGAGGAACACGTCCTCCAGTGTGCGGCGTCCCACCGTCAGACCCTCCGGCATCACTCCGTGCGCCGCGCACCACGCCGTGACGGTCGCGAGCGTCTGCGGGGTCATCGGGCCCGCCACCCGGTAGCGGCCGGGCAGCGCCTCGGCGGCCGTCGTGCCCTCGGGCAGCGCGAGCAGCAGCTCGGAGAGCTCGAGGCCGGGCCGCGCGTCGAAGGTCAGCGCCTCCTCCGGGCCCTTGGCCGTCAGCTCGGCGGGGGTGCCCGCGGCGACGACGCGTCCGGCGTCGATGACGTAGACCATGTCGGCCAGCCGCTCGGCCTCGTCGAGCAGGTGGGTCGTGAGCACGACCGTCACCCCGGCGGCGCGCAGGTCGTTGACCAGGTCCCACGTCGCGTGCCGCGCCTGCGGGTCCAGGCCCGCGGTGGGCTCGTCGAGGAACACCAGCTCGGGGCGCCCGATGACCGCGAGCGCGAGCGCGAGGCGCTGCTGCTGGCCGCCCGAGAGCCGCCGGTAGGGCGTACCCAGCGAAGGGCCGAGGCCGAGGCGCTCGACGAGCAGCTCGGGGGCGATGGGGTGGGCGTGCAGCGCGGCCGCGTGGCGCAGGACCTCGAGCGGGCGCACGGCGTTCGGCACTCCGCCGCCCTGCAGCATGACCCCCACCCGGGGCCGCAGTGCGCGGGCTTCGCGCACCGGGTCGAGCCCGAGCACGCGGACCCGCCCGGAGTCCGGGCGCCGGTAGCCCTCGCAGGTCTCGATCGTCGTCGTCTTGCCGGCGCCGTTGGGCCCCAGCACCGCGGTCACGGACGCGGGCTCGACGCGCAGGCTGAGCCCGTCGACGGCGCGCACCTGGCCCCTCCCCTTGACGCCGTACGCCTTGACGAGGTCGGTGACCTCGACGGCGGCGGGGGAGTGCACGCATCAGATGTTAGGTGCCGGTACGGGTGCGGAGCGATCGGAGCACCGGTTAGGGCAGCCTTCCGTGACGAGGGCCACCGGTCGCGGAGTCGGCACCGGGAAGGGATTTACGCCACACTTGTGTTGTGCAAAGCGTGGCCGATACTCCGGAGAGCCCTGCCCCTGTGCAGCAGCAGCTCGCTGCGGGGCACCAGGGGCCGGACTCGCGCACCCGCGACCGGGTGGCCAGGGCGATCCTCGAGGGCGGGCCGACCACGGCCGTCGCGCTCGCCGACCAGCTGGGGCTGACGCCCACGGCGGTCCGGCGCCACCTCGACGCCCTCGTGGACAGCGGCCGTGTCGAGGCCCGCGAGCAGCGCGTCGCCGGGCCGCGGCGGCGCGGTCGGCCGGCGAAGGAGTTCGCGCTCACGACGAGCGGGCACGCCGCGATGACGACGGCCTACGACGACCTGGCCGCGTCGGCGCTGCGCTTCCTCGGCGCGACGGGCGGCGAGCAGGCCGTCGAGGCGTTCGCGCGTTCGCGTGCCGCGGAGATCGAGTCCCGCTACTCTTCCGCGGTCGAGGCGGCCGGGCCCTCCGCCGAGGAACGGCTGCGGGCGCTGGCCGACGCGCTGTCGGCGGACGGCTACGCCGCCAGCGTCCACTCCGGGCCCGCCGGGGGCGCCCAGCTCTGCCAGGGCCACTGCCCGGTGCAGAGCGTCGCCGCGCAGTTCCCCCAGCTCTGCGACGCCGAGGCCGAGTCCTTCGCCCGCCTGGTCGGCGCCCCCGCGCGCCGGCTCTCCACGCTCGCCCACGGTGAGCACGTCTGCACGACGCACGTCAGCAGCTCCAGCCCCGGCTCCCACCACCGTGGGCGCCCGCAGTCAGAAGCAGCATCACGCACCACCGCTCCGTCAGGAGGGACGTCCCGATGACCCAGACCGCCCACCCCGAGCTCGAGGGCCTCGGCCGTTACGAGTACGGCTGGGCCGACCCGGACGCGGCCGGCGCCGTGGCCCGGCGCGGCCTGAACGAGGACGTCGTACGCGACATCTCGGCCCGCAAGAACGAGCCCGAGTGGATGCTGCAGGCGCGCCTCAAGGGCCTGCGCCTGTTCGGCAAGAAGCCGATGCCCGACTGGGGCTCGGACCTCGGCGGCATCGACTTCGACAACATCAAGTACTTCGTCAAGTCGACCGAGAAGCAGGCCGCCTCGTGGGAGGAGCTCCCCGAGGACATCAAGGCGACGTACGACCGCCTCGGCATCCCGGAGGCGGAGAAGCAGCGCCTCGTGGCGGGCGTGGCGGCGCAGTACGAGTCCGAGGTCGTCTACCACAAGATCCGTGAGGACCTCGAGGAGCAGGGCGTCATCTTCCTCGACACCGACACGGCGCTGAAGGAGCACCCCGAGCTCTTCAAGGAGTACTTCGGCTCGGTCATCCCGACCGGCGACAACAAGTTCTCCGCGCTCAACACGGCGGTGTGGTCCGGCGGCTCGTTCATCTACGTGCCGAAGGGCGTCCACGTCGAGATCCCGCTGCAGGCCTACTTCCGGATCAACACCGAGAACATGGGCCAGTTCGAGCGCACGCTGATCATCGTCGACGAGGACGCCTACGTGCACTACGTCGAGGGCTGCACCGCGCCGATCTACTCCAGCGACTCGCTGCACTCGGCCGTCGTCGAGATCATCGTGAAGAAGGGCGCTCGCTGCCGCTACACGACGATCCAGAACTGGTCCAACAACGTCTACAACCTCGTCACGAAGCGCGCCGTGTGCCACGAGGGCGCGACGATGGAGTGGATCGACGGCAACCTCGGCTCCAAGGTCACGATGAAGTACCCCGCGGTCTGGCTCGTCGGTGAGCACGCCAAGGGCGAGACCCTCTCGGTGGCCTTCGCGGGCGAGGGCCAGCACCAGGACGCCGGCTCGAAGATGGTCCACGCGGCGCCGCACACCTCCAGCTCGATCGTCTCCAAGTCCGTCGCGCGCGGGGGCGGCCGCACGTCCTACCGCGGCCTGGTCCAGGTCCTCGAGGGCGCGCACCACAGCAAGAGCACGGTCCGCTGCGACGCGCTGCTGGTCGACACGATCAGCCGCTCGGACACCTACCCCTACGTCGACGTCCGCGAGGACGACGTGCAGATGGGGCACGAGGCCACGGTCTCGAAGGTCAGCGAGGACCAGCTCTTCTACCTCATGTCCCGCGGCATGAGCGAGGAAGAGGCCATGGCCATGATCGTGCGCGGCTTCATCGAGCCGATCGCGCGCGAGCTGCCCATGGAGTACGCGCTTGAGCTCAACCGGCTCATCGAGCTGCAGATGGAGGGCGCGGTCGGATGACCGACTCGAACACCAACGTCTCTCCGGCCCTGGAGGAGTCGCTCCAGACGAGCGCGGCGGCGGCCGCGATCCTGCGCCCGGAGGAGGGGGCGGCCCCCGTCTCCGGGGTGGCCGTCAAGGAGCACTCGCACGGCGGTGGCGCGATCGCGATCGACGACCGCAACCGGGCTGACCGGCCCGCGTCGTTCGACCCGGACGACTTCGGCACGCTCACCGGCCGCGAGGAGGACTGGCGCTTCACACCGCTGGACCGCCTGCGCGGGCTGCAGGGCGATGCGCCGGCCGACAGCGAGGCCAAGGTCGAGGTCGACGCCGCCCCCGAGGCGCGTGTCGAGGTCGTGGGCCGTGGCGACGAGCGCCTCGGCCGCGCCGGCAAGCCCGGCGACCGGGTCGCCGCGCGGGCGTGGGCGGGCTTCGAGCAGGCCACGGTCGTCTCGTTCCCGGCCGAGGCGGTCGCCTCGCGCCCGACCTACCTCACCGTGCACGGGCAGGGCGGCACCGCGTTCGGCCACACCCTGGTCGAGCTCGGGCCGTTCGCCCAGGCGACCGTCGTCCTCGACCACCGGGGGACGGGGGCCTACGCCGCGGGGCTCGAGGTGCTCGTCAGCGACAGCGCGCAGCTCACGCTCGTCACGGTCCAGGACTGGGACGACGACGCGGTGCACCTGACCCAGCACAGCATCCGGCTCGGCCGCGACGCGACGCTGAAGCACCTGGTCGTCACGCTCGGCGGCGACGTCGTCCGCGTCACCCCGCAGGTCGCCTTCGACGCGCCCGGCGGCGACGTCGAGCTGCTCGGCCTCTACTTCGCCGACGCGGGCCAGCACCAGGAGCACCGGCTCTTCGTCGACCACGCCGTGCCGAACTGCCGCAGCAACGTCCTCTACAAGGGCGCGCTGCAGGGCGACGCGGCGCATACCGTCTGGGTCGGCGACGTGCTGATCCGCGCGGCGGCCGAGGGCACCGACACGTACGAGCTCAACCGCAACCTCGTCCTCACCGACGGCGCGCGGGCCGACTCCGTGCCGAACCTCGAGATCGAGACCGGCGAGATCGAGGGCGCCGGCCACGCCAGCGCCACCGGCCGCTTCGACGACGAGCAGCTCTTCTACCTGCAGGCCCGCGGCATCCCGGAGATCGAGGCCCGTCGCCTGGTCGTGCTCGGCTTCTTCGCCGAGCTCGTGCAGCGCGTGCGCGTCCCCGAGCTGCAGGAGCGCCTGCTCGGCTCGATCGAGGCCGAGCTGGCGTCCGCGTACGCCCCTGCCGCCGAGGAGCAGGAAGCATGAGCTCGCGGGTCTGCGCCTTGAGCGACCTGGAGATCGACGAGCCGAAGCGGTTCGTGGTCGACGACGTCGCCGTGGCGCTGGTCCGGACGGAGGAGGGCGTGTTCGCCATCTCCGACACGTGCAGCCACGCCAACGTGCCGCTCTCGCAGGGTGAGGTCGAGGACTGCCGGATCGAGTGCTGGCTGCACGGGTCGATGTTCGACCTGCGCACCGGCGAGCCGTCCGGCCTGCCCGCGACGAAGCCCGTCCCCGTCTACCCCGTGACTCTCGACGGCGACGACGTGCTCGTCTCCGTCGACGTCGCGCTCAACGAAGCCAGCTGAGGAGCCTTTCCAGATGTCCACGCTCGAGGTCCGCGACCTCCACGTCACCGTCGACACCGGCGAGACGGGCGCCAAGCAGATCCTGCGCGGGGTCGACCTCACGATCCGCTCCGGCGAGACGCACGCGATCATGGGGCCGAACGGCTCCGGCAAGTCGACGCTGGCCTACTCCATCGCCGGCCACCCGAAGTACACCGTCACCGGCGGCACGGTCACGCTCGACGGCGAGGACGTCCTCGCGATGAGCGTCGACGAGCGCGCGCGGGCCGGGCTCTTCCTCGCCATGCAGTACCCCGTCGAGGTCCCGGGCGTCTCCGTCTCGAACTTCCTGCGGACCGCGGCGACCGCGGTCCGCGGCCAGGCGCCGTCGCTGCGCACCTGGGTCAAGGAGGTCCGCGAGGCGATGGACCGGCTCGGCATCGACCCGGCCTTCGCCGAGCGCAACGTCAACGAGGGGTTCTCCGGCGGCGAGAAGAAGCGCCACGAGATCCTCCAGCTCGAGCTGCTCAAGCCGAAGATGGCGGTCCTCGACGAGACCGACTCGGGGCTCGACATCGACGCGCTCAAGGTCGTCAGCGAGGGCGTCAACCGCGTCCGCGCGACCGGGGAGACGGGCGTCCTGCTCATCACCCACTACACGCGCATCCTGCGCTACATCCAGCCGGACTTCGTCCACGTGTTCGTCGAGGGGCGCGTCGTCGAGGAGGGCGGCAAGGAGCTCGCCGACCGGCTCGAGGCCGAGGGCTACGAGCGGTACGTGAAGAAGGCTTCGTGACGCCTTCCGCGGTCAGCGCGTCGGCGGCGGCGACCTCCGTGCCGCCGCTCGACGTCGCCGCCGTGCGCGCGGACTTCCCCGTCCTCGCGCGCACCGTGCACGAGGGCAAGCCGCTGGTCTACCTGGACAGCGCGGCCACTTCGCAGAAGCCGCGGCAGGTGCTCCAGGCGATGGACAGCTACTACGAGCTGCACAACGCCAACGTCCACCGCGGCGTGCACGCGCTGGCCGAGGAGGCGACCGCCCTCTACGAGGGGGCGCGCGACAAGGTCGCCGCCTTTCTCGGCGCGGCGCGCGAGGAGGTCGTGTTCACCAAGAACTCGACCGAGGCGCTCAACCTGGTGGCCAACGTCCTGGCCTGGGGCGCCGGCCCCTACCTCGTCGGCCCCGGTGACGAGGTGCTCGTCACCGAGATGGAGCACCACTCCAACATCGTCCCCTGGCAGCTGCTCTGCGAGCGGACGGGCGCGACGCTGCGCTGGATCGGCATCACCGACGACGGCCGGCTCGACCTGTCCCGGCTGGACGAGCTGCTCACCGAGCGCACCAAGGTCGTGTCGCTCGTGCACGTGTCGAACATCCTCGGCACCGTCAACCCGGTCGCGCAGATCGCTGCCCGCGCAAAGGCGGTGTCCGGCGCGCTGGTCGTCGTCGACGCCTCGCAGGCGGTCCCGCAGCTGCCCTACGACGTGGCGGCGCTCGCGCAGGCCGGCGTCGACCTCGTGGCGTTCACCGGGCACAAGATGCTCGGCCCGACCGGCATCGGCGTGCTCTGGGGGCGCCGGGAGGTGCTCGAGGAGCTGCCGCCCTTCCTCGGCGGTGGCGAGATGATCTCCGTCGTCACGATGGCGGGATCGACGTACGCCGCCCTCCCGCACAAGTTCGAGGCAGGCACGCCGCCGATCGCCGAGGCGGTCGGCCTCGGCGCGGCCGTGGACTACCTCACCGGGCTCGGGATGGAGCGCGTCGCCGCGCACGAGCAGGCGCTCACGGCGTACGCCCTCGAGCGGCTGTCGGAGGTCGACGGGCTGCGAGTCATCGGGCCGGCCACGCCGGTCGACCGCGGGGGAGCGGTCTCGTTCGTGCTGGACACGGCCCGCGGACCGGTCCACTCCCACGACGTCGGACAGGTGCTCGACGCCCAGGGTGTGGCCGTCCGGGTGGGCAACCACTGTGCCCGGCCCGTCTGCGACCGCTTCGGCGTGCCCGCGACGACGCGGGCCTCGTTCTACGTCTACTCGACGACGGACGAGGTGGACGCGCTGGTCGCGGGGCTGGCCAAGGTCAAGGAGTGGTTCGGGTGAGCGTCGAGGCGCTGTACCAGGAGATCATCCTCGACCACTACCGCAACCCGCGCCGCAAGGGGCTGCGCGACCCGTTCACGACCGAGGCCCACCACGTCAACCCGACCTGCGGCGACGAGGTGACCCTGCGGGTCCGTGTCTCGGGCGGCGGGGACGCGGCCGTCATCGAGGACGTGAGCTACTCGGGCGAGGGCTGCTCGATCAGCCAGGCGTCGACGTCCGTGCTGACCGAGCTGCTGACCGGCCGCTCCGTGGCCGAGGGCATGCAAGTGGCGGACGCCTTCCTGGCCCTCATGCAAGGGACGGGAGCGGGCGACGAGGACGTGCTCGGGGACGGCGTCGCCTTCGCGGGCGTCGCGCGCTACCCGGCCCGGGTGAAGTGCGCCCTCCTCGGATGGATGGCGTGGAAGGACGCGACGGCGCGCGCTGTTGCTAGTGGGGCGGACGACAAGCAGGAGGCAGTGCGATGACCGATCAGCTCACCCAGCCGGAGCCCGCGGGTGACCTCGCGACGGTGGACGAGGTCGAGGAGGCCATGCGCGACGTCGTCGACCCGGAGCTCGGCATCAACGTCGTCGACCTCGGGCTCGTCTACGGCATCACCGTGGACGACCGGTCGCGTACGGCAGTGCTCGACATGACGCTCACCTCCGCCGCGTGCCCGCTCACGGACGTGATCGAGGACCAGACGCGGTCGGTGCTGCACGGCCTGGTCGACGACGTCCGGATCAACTGGGTCTGGATGCCGCCGTGGGGCCCGGACAAGATCACCGACGACGGCCGCGACCAGTTGCGCGCGCTGGGGTTCAACGTCTGACGCTTGGTGGGCGTGAGCAGCTGCGCGCGCTGTGGTTCAACGTCCGACGTGTGGCGGGCGTGAGCAGCTGCGCGCTCGAGGGGTTCGCGTCTGACAGTCGGCGGGCCCTGCGGGGACGCGTATCTACGCGGGCGCTTCGGCGTCGCGCCCTTCGGCCCCCCGCTGCGGTCACGTCCGGACGGGTAGCCCTCGCCGCGGCCCGGCCAACGGGCCGTGCTCCGTCCCGCCGCCCAGCGCATGCTGCGGCCACCGGGTGGCACGTGCGGACGGCCCGGCCCCAGGGGGAAGAGACCTGGGTCGGCAGAGGCGTCGGCTCGAGACCACCCCCGGCCGGGACGCGGGCGTCTCGCGGGTCGTGACGCCCTCGAGTGGAGGCGCGCGCCGGCCAGAGCCGGGGTTTGCGCAGCAGGCCCGCGTCCGCTACAGTTGATCCTCGCCCCGCCGGGCAGTGGACACGCGAGTGGCCCTGCGGTTGGGGACGACGGGACCACTGCTCGGCTCAGCCGGTGCGAAGCGTCCGTCACAACATTCTGCGGAAATGGCTGCTGCCGGCATCGGGTACGGTGTGGCGCCGCGTGGGCATTGTCCCGTCGCGGGAGTTGTTTCCTCGGGTGGATGAGGGCCGCGAGGCGCGAATCCACTGCGGAAGGGCTGCTACAGTTTCTTCTGCAAGGACCGGAACGGCCGCGGAAGTGGCCGGGTCGGGCCGGGCGGGAGGGTCTGATAAAGTCTCTTCCGCAGGGCAAGGAAAGACGATGGTGAAAGGCCGGTTGGCCTGGAGCCGGGGCCGAGAAAGTCTGGTAGGCTTTCGGAGCGAGGTCGGGGCGGGTCGCCGGTGGGTGGCTTGGTCCGGGTGGACGGAAGCGGCTTGGCTGGGGCTTGTGGGTCCTGGGTGGGTGTGCGTTCGTTTCTTGAGAACTCAACAGCGTGCTTGAGGATGGATGCCATATGTTTGGCCCTGTCACTCATGTCCTATGGTCTTCGGACCCTGGGGGTGGGGATGGGTTTCTTTGAGATCGACGGGTTGC
>NZ_JAANNP010000006.1 GCF_011250635.1 Motilibacter deserti | reverse complement strand
TTCTTGACCGCCGGCTTCTTGACCGCAGGCTTCTTGACCGCAGGCTTCTTCTTCGCCACCGGCTTCTTGGCGACGACCTTCTTGGCCGCAGCCAGCTTCACCGAAAGCTGCTTCGGCGCAGCCTTCTTCGTGGCGGAGCCCTTCTTCTTCGCCGACGCCTTCTTCTTGGCGGCCGGCTTCTTCGTGACGGCGGGCTTCTTCTTCGCCGCGGGCTTCTTCTTGGCGACGGGCTTCTTCTTCGCCGCAGGCTTCTTCTTGGCGACGGGCTTCTTGGCCACGGGCTTCTTCGCCGGCGGGCAGGCCGCCGCAGGCGCGGCTGCCGCAGCCGCCGACACCTCGGAGGCCACGGCGCGCGCACCGGAAGCGGGCAGCAGGCCCGCGAGCAGGGCCAGCCCGAGCACGGCCAGCCCGACCAGCGTGGGCCGGCGCCGCGGGGCGGAGGTACGCAGATGCACAGGATGCTCCGGGAGGTCGATGGGGAGCCCGACCGGCTCCTCGATCTCCATCGGCAGCAGCGTGCGCGCACTGAACCTCACGTCCCGGGCGCCTCCGGGACCTCGGCCCCTGCTCTCCCGGGCCGGCTGCGCTCAGCGCCGGTGCCGCATGCTCACGCGCTCAGCGGTGGTGCCGCACGCTCACGCTCGCGGGGCGGGCCTTCCGGGCCCCTGCGGGCCGGGTCCCCGCGCAGGAGGCGCGGGCTCGGCCGAGGTGGCCCCGGGGGACTTCTCCTCGAAGGTCACCCGGCGTAGGTGGCGGTTCATCGACCGGATGAGCAGCCAGAGGGCGACCCCGAGGAGCACGAAGAGCAGGAAGCCGGTGAGCCCCGGCGTGATCTTCGACTCGTCCACCTCGTCGACGGCGAGGAGGCTGCGGACCGGCGACGAGGCCGGCGCCGCGAGGAGGAAGGAGGTGCTCATGCGGCCGGCTCCCCGAGCTCGGAACGGATGCCGGCGAACAGGTCGTCCTCCGGCAGGGCGACGGGGACGAGCGAGCGGGCGAGCTCGAAGTCCTCCGTCGGCCACGCCTTCTGCTGCATGTCCAGCGGGCACGCGAACCACGAGCCGTCCGGGTCCACCTGCGTCGCGTGGGCGAGCAGCGCCCGGTCACGGACGTCGAACCACGCGGCGCAGTCGACGTGGGTCGTGATGGCGCGGTCCGCCCGGTCCGCCCAGCGCTCGAGCCACTCGGCGTAGGGGGAGGGCATCCCAGCGGCCAGCAGCGCCTCGTGCAGCGCGGTCGTGCGCGGGCGCGAGAACGTCTGGTTGTAGTACAGCTTCAGCGGCTGCCACGGCTCCCCGGCCTCGGGATACGCGCCGGGGTCCGCCGCTGCCTCGAAGGCCGCCACGGTGACCTTGTGGCACATGATGTGGTCGGGGTGGGGGTAGCCGCCCTCCTCGTCGTAGGTCGTCACGACGTGCGGGCGGAACTCGCGCATCACCCGCACGAGCGGCTCGGCGGCGACGGCCACGTCCTGCAGCGCGAAGCAGCCGTCGGGCAGCGGCGGCAGCGGGTCGCCCTCCGGCAGGCCGGAGTCGACGAAGCCGAGCCAGGTCTGGCGGACGCCCAGGATCTCGCGCGCCCGGTCCATCTCGCGCCGGCGGATCGCCGGCAGGTTCGCCGCGATCTCCGGGTCGCCTTGCAGCTTCGGGTTGAGGACATCGCCCCGCTCTCCTCCCGTGCAGGTCGCCACGAGCACGTCGACGCCCTCGGAGACGTAGCGCGCCATCGCCGCGGCGCCCTTGCTCGACTCGTCGTCCGGGTGCGCATGCACCGCCAGGAGCCTCAACTGCTCCGCCACTCGCCCTCCAGCTCCAGTCCGTGCGCGTCGCCACGCAGGCGCTGCGCGCCCGCTATGGGAACATGAGGAGGCGCCCCGCGTCTTCCGGCGCCCTCCCGGTCCATCATCGTCCCGCCCGCCCGCGCCCGTCCCGTACGCGGCCCAGCCCGAGGGGTCCCGCTGTCCGTCCCGCCTCCTGCCGCGCGCCACGACGCCCCGTCGCGTCCGGCCGGGCGCTACGGCGAGCCGACGCGCCGCCGGCGCGGCGCCCTGGTGGCGGCCGTCGCCACGCTCGCCGTCGCGGCCGGCGGGTGGTTGGCCTGGGCCGGCCTCAGCGCCACGGACGAGGACGTGCGCGCACGGGTGCTGTCGTACGACCCCGTGGACGCGCGGGGCGTCGCGACCCGGGTGCAGATCACCAAGCCGCGCGACCGCGAGGCCGTCTGCCGGCTGCGCGCGCTGGACCGGTCGTTCGCGACCGTCGGGCGGGCCGAGGCGGTCGCGCCGGCCGGCGCCGGGACGACGGTCGTGGAGCTCACGGTGCCGACGAGCGCGCAGGCGCTGAACGCCGAGCTGGTGCGCTGCTCGCTGCGCTGAGCCGCGGCACGGCACGCGTCACACAGGCTGTGCCGAGCCCGCACGGGCCCGGCACGAGCGGGATCAGGCCTTCCCCCTCCGGTCGCTCGAAGGGGGCCGGGGCGCGCGCCGGGCCGGTAGGATCGGCGATTCACCACGTACACCCACAGACTCCGCGATGGTGCGGGGCTGAACGTGACCGAAGACTGGAGCGATGGCGTGACCGAGACGAGCGCGACCGCGACCTGGCTGTCCCAGGAGCAGCACGACCGGCTCCAGGCCGAGCTCGACCATCTGCGTGGCCCGGCTCGCGCCGAGATCGTCAAGCGCATCGAGGCCGCTCGTGAGGAGGGCGACCTCAAGGAGAACGGCGGCTACCACGCGGCCAAGGAGGAGCAGGGCAAGCAGGAGGCGCGCATCCGCCAGCTGCAGTCCCTGCTCGAGAACGCCCGCGTCGGGGAGCCCCCGGCGTCCGCGGACGGCGTCGTCACGGCCGGCATGGTCGTGACCGCCGAGGTCGCCGGCGACGAGATGACGTTCCTGCTGGGCCTGCGGGAGGGCAGCTCCGGGGACATCGACGTCTACTCCCCCACGTCCCCGCTCGGCACCGCGATCTCGGGGGCGAAGGTCGGGGACTCGGTGAGCTACACCGCGCCCAACGGCCGCGAGATCCCTGTCGTCATCAAGGCCGCGAAGCCGTACGCCGGCTGACGCGCCGCACACCCCGCGGAGGGGCGCTCCCCGTCAGGGGAGCGCCCCTTCTGCATGTCCCGGCCCGCGCTCTCCCGGCCCGCGCTTGCCCGGCGGAAAACCAATTGCGTGACGCAACCAGGCGTGCGTAATCTACTTGCATGGCCCAACCAACTGCTTCCCGGAGCGCCTCCGGCGACGCTGCCGACGTCATCGGCGACGCGCTGGCCCGCGCGATCCGGGCGCTCAAAGTGGCGCGGGGCGACGCCCCCGTCGAGGGGCCGTGCCTGGGAGTGCTCAACGCCGTCGCCGGAAGCGGGCCGGCCCGGCCGAGCGACGTGGCCGCCGAGATCGCGCTCGACGCCTCGACCGTGAGCCGCCACCT
Source organism: Motilibacter deserti (assembly GCF_011250635.1). Classification (GTDB taxonomy): domain Bacteria; phylum Actinomycetota; class Actinomycetes; order Motilibacterales; family Motilibacteraceae; genus Motilibacter_A; species Motilibacter_A deserti. The sequence continues at coordinate 124,385 of NZ_JAANNP010000006.1, read as the reverse complement.
GCAGGCGCTGGAGCGGCTCGGCCTGGTCGCCCGCGACCGCGACCCGTCCGACGGGCGCGCCTACCGCGTCGCCGTCACGGCAGCCGGGGCCGACGCCATCGACAGCGCTCGTGTGGCCCGCCGCGCCGTGCTCGGCTCCGCCCTCTCCCCGTGGGACGCCGCCGACCGCGAGCAGCTCGCCGGGCTGCTGGCCCGCCTCGCCGACGACCTCGCCCGCCCGACCACATCCGTACCGAACGGGGAGAACCGATGACCACCGCGCCACCGACGCCCGAGGCGCCGAGCTACCTCTCCCACCGCCAGATCCTCGCCGTCATGAGCGGGCTCATGCTCGGCATGCTGCTCGCCGCCCTCGACCAGACGATCGTCTCGACCGCGCTGCCGACCATCGTCGGGGAGTTCGGCGGGGTGGAGCACCTGTCCTGGGTCGCTACGGCGTACCTGCTGACCTCGACCGCGTCGACGCCGCTCTACGGCAAGATCAGCGACCTCTACGGCCGCAAGCCGGTCTTCCAGTTCGCGATCCTGGTCTTCCTGCTGGGCTCGGTGCTCGCCGGGTTGTCGCAGAACATGGGCCAGCTCATCGCCACCCGCGCGATCCAGGGCATCGGCGCCGGCGGTCTCATGGCGCTGGTCTTCGCGATCATCGGCGACGTCATCCCGCCTCGCGAGCGCGGCCGCTACCAGGGCCTGTTCGGCGCGGTCTGGGGCCTGTCGAGCGTGGCCGGGCCGCTCCTGGGCGGGTTCTTCACGGAGCACGCCTCGTGGCGCTGGATCTTCTACATCAACCTGCCGATCGGCGCCGTCGCACTCGTCGTGGTCGCGGTCGTCCTCAAGCTGCCCGTCAACAAGCAGCAGCACAAGATCGACTACCTCGGCTCGACGCTGCTCGTCGCGAGCACGTCCGCGCTGCTGCTCTACCTGTCCTGGGCCGGGACCGAGTACGGCTGGTTCGACGGGCTCTCGCTCGTGCTGCTCGTCGCCGCGGTCGTGCTCGGCGTGGCCTTCGTGTGGTGGGAGACCCGCGCCAGCGAGCCGATCCTGCCGCTCGACATCTTCCGCAACGACATCGTCTCGGTCACGAGCGCGATCGGCTTCCTGCTCGGCTTCGGCATGTTCGGCGCGATCATCTACATCCCGATCTACCTGCAGGTCGTCGACGGCGTCACGCCGACCCAGTCGGGCCTGCTGATGCTGCCGCTCATGCTGGGCATCCTCGTGACGTCGATCGCCTCCGGCCGGGCCATCACCTCGATGGGCCGCTACAAGGTCTTCCCGATCGTCGGGACCGCGCTGATGGCCGTCGGCCTGGCGCTGTTCGCCACCCTGGGCACGGACACGTCGCGCTGGCTCAGCGGGCTGTACATGTTCATCGTCGGGGCCGGCCTCGGCCTGGTCATGCAGGTCCTGATCATCGCCGTCCAGAACGCGGTCGACTTCCGGGTGATGGGCGTCGCCACCTCGGCGTCGACCTTCTTCCGCTCCATGGGCGGCACGCTCGGCATCGCGGTGCTCGGCGCGGTCCTGACCTCGCGGCTCAGCGCGAACCTCGCGGACAAGCTGCCCGCGGGCGCGGCCGGCTCGATCCCGGCCGGTGACCTGACCGGCAGCCCGGACGTCATCAAGGCGCTGCCGCCGGAGGTGCACGGCCCCGTCATCGAGGCCTTCGTGGACTCGCTGCAGACGGTCTTCCTGTGCGCCGTGCCGGTCGCGGTGCTCGCCTTCGTCCTCGCCCTGTTCCTGCGCGAGCTGCCGCTGCGCGGCTCCGGCGGGGGCAAGGACGGCGAGCAGGCCGACGCGCCACCGGCGTTCGCCCTGGACTGACGGGCAGGCGCCCGAGCTGATAACCGCCGCGCCTCCTTCTGCCGCGAGGAGGCGGAAGGAGGCGCGGCGGGGCAGCGGGATTACGCGTTGCGCGGACGGCTCCGCGGTCGCGGCGGCGCGCAGCCCGGACGTACGGTGAGTCGTGACCCGAGCGGCAACACTGGGCGCGCTGCGCGCCACCGGACACGTCCACCGGACCGTCAAGGAAGAGGTCCGCGACAACCTGCTGGCGCGGATGCGCACCGGCCAGACCAGATTCCCCGGCATCGTCGGCTTCGACGAGACCGTCCTCCCCCAGCTCGAGCGGGCGCTGCTCGCCGGGCACGACCTCGTCCTGCTGGGCGAGCGCGGCCAGGGCAAGACCCGGCTCATCCGCACCCTCGTCGAGCTGCTCGACGAGTGGACGCCGATCATCGCCGGCTCCGAGGTCCGCGAGCACCCCTACATGCCGATCACCGCGGCGTCCCAGCGCCTCGTCGCCGAGGCCGGCGAGGACACCCCGGTCGAGTGGGTCCACCGCAGCGAGCGCTACGGCGAGAAGCTCGCGACCCCGGACACCAGCGTCGGCGACCTCATCGGCGACATCGACCCGGTCAAGGTCGCGGAGGGCCGGCGGCTCGGAGACCCGGAGACCGTGCACTACGGCCTGGTCCCGCGCACGAACCGCGGCATCTTCGCGGTCAACGAGCTGCCCGACCTCGCCGAGCGCATCCAGGTCGCGCTGCTCAACGTGCTCGAGGAGCGCGACATCCAGATCCGCGGCTACCAGCTGCGGCTCCCGCTCGACCTGCTGCTCGTCGCGAGCGCCAACCCCGAGGACTACACCAACCGCGGGCGGATCATCACTCCGCTGAAGGACCGCTTCGGCGCCGAGGTGCGCACCCACTACCCGCTGCGCCTCGAGGACGAGGTCGACCTCGTCCGCCAGGAGGCCGTGCTCTCGGCGCACGTCCCCGACCACCTGCTGGAGGTCGTGGCCCGCTTCACGCGGCAGGTGCGCGAGTCCCCGTCCGTCGACGCCCGCAGCGGCGTGTCCGCCCGGTTCGCCGTCGCGGCCGCAGAGACGGTCGCGTCGTCGGCGCTGCGGCGCTCGGCGCTGACCGGCGAGACACCCGCCGTTGCGCGGTTCTGCGACGTCCCGCCGGTCGTCGACACCCTGCTCGGCAAGGTCGAGTTCGAGGTGAGCGAGGAGGGCAACGAGCGCGAGGTGCTGCACCACCTGCTGCGACGCGCCACGGTCGAGGCGTTCCGCTCGCGGCTCGCGGCGAGCGACCTGCCTGCCCTCCTCGAGCGGTTCGACGAAGGGCTGATCGTCGAGAGCGGCGACCTCGTGCCCGGCGCGCGCCTGCTCGAGCAGGTCGGCACCGTGCAGGGGCTGGGCCACATCATGGAGCGGCTCGGCATGGACGACGCGGTGGACTCCCCCGCCTACGCCGCGAGCGCCCTCGAGTTCGCCCTGGAAGGGCTCTTCCTGAACCGGCGCATCAGCAAGGAAGAGGGCGCCGGAGCCGTCGGAGAGCCGGGCACGCGCACCCTCTACGGGGCCTGAGATGCCCTACCGCTACGGCCACTACGAGGACGGGCCCGACCCGCTGGCCCCGCCGTACGACGTGCGGCGGGCGCTGGACGCTTTGGGCGACGACGTCCTGCAGGGCTCGTCGCTGCGGGACGCCCTGCGCGACATGATGCGCCGTGGCATGGACGGCCGACGGGGGCTGGACGACCTGCTGCGGCGCACCCGGCAGCAGCGCAAGGCGGCCCGACAGCGCGGGCGTCTGGACGGGACGCTGGAGGAGGTACGCCGGCTGCTGGACAAGGCGCTCGGACAGGAGCGTGCGGCGCTCTTCCCCGACCCGTCGGACGAAGCACGCTTCCGCGAAGCCCAGCTCGACTCCCTGCCCCGCGAGCCGTCCCGGGCGCTGCGCGAGCTGTCGGACTACGACTGGCGGTCGCCGCAGGCCCGGCAGACCTACGACGAGATCCAGGACCTGCTGCGCAGGGAGGTGCTGGACTCGCAGTTCCGTGGGCTGAAGCAGGCTCTGCAGAACCCGGATTCCGGAGCCATGCAGCAGGTCAAGGACATGCTGTCCGACCTCAACGAGATGCTGGCCAAGGACGCGCGCGGCGAGCACACCTCGGCCGACTTCGAGGACTTCATGGCCAAGCACGGGGAGTTCTTCCCCGAGCAGCCGGAGAGCCTCGAGGAGCTCGTCGACGCCCTCGCCCGGCGCGCCGCGGCGGCCGAGCGGATGCTCAACTCGATGTCGCGCGAGCAGCGGGCCGAGCTCGCCTCGCTCATGGAGCAGACGCTCGGTGACCTCGACCTGCAGAACCAGATGGCCCAGCTGCAGGGGCACCTGCGCGGGCGCCGGCCCGACCTGGACTGGCAGGGCCGGCAGCGGATGAACGGCGACCGCCCGCTCGGCATGGGCGAGGCGACGAGCGCGCTCGAGGAGCTCGCCGACCTCGACGAGCTGGAGGCTTCCCTCGCGCAGGACTACCCCGGCGCGAGCCTGGAGGACATCGACGAGGAGGCCGTGCGGCGCGCCCTCGGCCGCAAGGCCGTCGACGACCTGGAGGCGCTGCGCCGCCTGGAGCGCGAGCTCGAGCAGCAGGGCTACCTCTCCCGGCACGCCGGGCACCTGGAGCTGACGCCGAAGGCGATCCGCCGGCTCGGGCAGACCGCCCTGCGCCGCGTCTTCAAGGACCTCGCCTCGTCCGGCCGCGGGACGCACGACGTCCACGACGCCGGCGCCGCCGGGGAGCCGACCGGCGCCAGCCGGCAGTGGGAGTTCGGCGACGAGCAGCCGATCGACGTGGTGCGCACGCTGAGCAACGCCGTACGCCGTGGCGGTGCGAGCGGTGGCCGGGTCAGCGTCGAGGTCGAGGACTTCGAGGTCGTCGAGACCGAGCGGCGGTCCTCGGCGGCGGTGTGCCTGCTGGTGGACCTGTCCTACTCCATGGTGCTGCGCGACACCTGGGGGCCGGCCAAGCAGACCGCGCTGGCGCTGCACGCGCTGGTGACCGGCCAGTACCCCCAGGACGCCGTGCAGATCATCGGCTTCTCGTCGTACGCCCGGGTGCTGCAGCCGGGAGAGCTGGCCGGCCTCGAGGCCGACATGGTGCAGGGCACGAACCTGCAGCACGCGCTGATGCTCGCGAGCCGCTTCCTCGACAAGCACCGCAACTCCGAGCCGATCGTCCTCGTCGTCACCGACGGGGAGCCGACCGCGCACCTGCTGCCGGACGGGCGGCCCTACTTCGCCTGGCCGCCGGAGCACGAGACCATCACCGCAACGGTGGCCGAGGTCGACCGCATGACCCGCCGCGGGGCGGCGCTCAACGTCTTCCTGCTCGACGACGACCCGCGGCTCGTTGCCTTCGTCCGCGAGGTCGTGCGCCGCAACGGCGGAAGGATGCTTCAGCCGTCTGCTGACCGGCTGGGGTCCTACGTCGTCAGCGACTACCTTCGGATGCGCAAGGGGCGGGGGGCGCGCCGGGCGTCCTGACCCTCAGCGCGCTGCATCGGCCGGGCAGAGCAGGGCTCAGTCCGCGAGCTGCTCCCGGTCGCAGGCGTAGCAGTCCCTGCCGTCGAGCGTCCACGTGCGCACCGGGCCGCCGCAGCCCCGGCACGCCGGCTGCTTGTAGACGTAGCGCGCCTGCTCCGGCGGGGTGTCGTCCGGAGCCTCGTCGACGGTGAGAATCGACCCGACCCGCACGCCGCGCGCCATCAGCCCGCGCAGGTCCTCCCACATCGCGGCGTACGTCGCGGCCGGCACGTCGCGCGCGGGGGCCCGCGGGTCGACCCGGTGCCGGTAGAGCACCTCGGCGCGGTAGACGTTGCCGACCCCGGCCAGCACCGACTGGTCCAGGAGCGCGGCGCCGACGCTGCGCGGGTGCGCCCGCAGCCGGCGTACGGCCTCCTCGCCGTCCGCCTCCGGGCGCAGCGGGTCCGGGCCGAGCGTCGCGAGCAGCCGGGCGACCGCGCCCGGCTCCAGCAGCGCGCAGGTCATGGGAGCGATGAGGTCGTACGCCGCACGGTCCCCCACCAGGTGCAGCCGCGTCCCCTTGCGCGGCTCGGCCGCCGGGTCGTCGTAGCGCAGGAAGAGCCCGCGCAGGCCGAGGTGCACGTGCACGGTGCCACCGGCCGAGAACTCGAGCAGGAGGTTCTTGCCGTACGCCTCGGCACGCTCCAGCACGGCGCCGTCCAGCGTCCCGGCCTCTGCGGCGAAGCGGCCCTGCGGGCTCGAGGCGCGCACCGGCTGCCCGGCGAGGTCCGCACGGAGCGCGGCGGCGTAGCGGTGCAGGGTGTGGCCTTCGGGCATGGCGCTTCCCTACCCCTGTCGGAGGCCGGGCGCACCCGCGCCCGTCACCTGACCCGAATTCGGCGGGCGAATACCCTTCACCGCCCGGACACCGCGGGGAAACACGCCATTGCCTCACCTTCCCCGGGACAGGCCCGCCGATTTCACCCCGGCTGCACCGTCTTGACCGGCCCCGGAACGCGCCCCTAGTGTGCGGGAATTCGCGGGGACCGCGCATTTGTGCTGCCGGTTCCCGCTCGTCTCCCGAGCGCAAGGAATTCTCCGATGACGCGTTCCCGGCTCCGCACCCGCGCGCGCCTGCTCGCCGTGGGCTCGGCCGCCGCGCTGGCCGCGGCCCTCCCGGTCTCCGCCCTGCCCACCGCGAGCGCGGACTCCGCCGCGACCGGATCGGCCGGGCTCAGCATCGCCCGCGTCTCCGCCACCACCGACGGCGAGCGCGAGCGGCTGCTGGGGCTCGGGCTCGACGTGCTGGAGTTCGGCCCGGACGAGGCCGAGGTGCTGCTGGGCAGCGGAGAGGACCGCCGCGCGCTCGCCGCTACGGGGCTCGACGCGCAGGTCGTCGACGTCACCGACCAGGCCGAGCAGCTGGCCCGGCAGCGCGCGGAGGAGGACGCGCTTCAGGCCGCCGCGGACCGGGACGCCGCCCTCGAGTCGCCCCTGCCGACCGGGCGGGTGTCCTACCGCACGATCGAGGAGGCCGAGGCCGAGATCCGCGAGATCGCCCACCGCTACCCCGCGATCGTCAAGCTCTTCGAGCTGCCCAACCGCTCGCTGCTCGGCCGCCCGGTGCTGGGGCTGGAGATCTCCCGCGAGGTCCACGCCGCGTCGGGCAAGCCGGTGTTCCTCACGACGGGAGTCCACCACGCCCGCGAGTGGCCGACCCTGGAGCTGACGCTCGAGTTCGCCTGGGACGTCGTGCAGAGCTACGGCACCGACCCCGAGATCACGGGCCTGCTCGACAGCACGCGGCTCGTCGTCGTGCCCGTCGTGAACCCCGACGGGTTCGACGTGTCGCGGGACCTTGCGTACGAGATGAAGCGCAAGAACTGCCGCATGCAGGCCGGCCAGGTGCCGACGGCGGCCGAGTGCGCGAGCACCACCAACCAGGCTCTCGGCGTCGACCTCAACCGCAACTACGGGCCGTTCTGGGGCGGGCCGGGGTCGAGCGCCAACGTGCGGGCGGAGAACCACCACGGGGCGCACCCGTACTCCGAGCCCGAGATCCAGAACATGAGCGCGCTGATGTCCGCGCACCAGGTGATGGTCGCGCTCAACAACCACACTCCCGACGCCCGCCTGCTGCGAGCCCCGTCCTCGCCGCTGGAGCCGGTGCCGACCGAGGAGGAGCTGTACGACGGGCTCGCCCAGCAGCTCGGCGCGGCGCTGAGCTTCCCGGCCGGCCCGTGGCCCGAGGTCTACTACGTCGCGAGCGGGGTGGCGGAGGAGCACGGCCTCTACGTCAACGGCACGCTGGGGTTCACCCCGGAGCTGACGCCGGGGCACACGGGGCTCGCCCGCTTCCACCCGCCGTACGAGTACGTCGTCGACCAGTACTTCGGGACGGGCTACTACGCCGGGTCCAGCCTCCGCAAGGCGTTCCTGATCGCCTGGCGTGCGGCCGCCGACCCGGCGAAGCACTCGGTGCTCACCGGCACCGCTCCCCGCGGCGCCGAGCTCACGATCCGCAAGCAGGTCACGGTCGACTCCTCACCACTGGCGGACGGGGCGGTGCTGCAGTCCGACGTCGAGGTCGAGACGACGATCCGCGTCCCCGCGGACGGGGCGTTCGAGTGGCACGTCCTGCCGTCGCTGCGACAGAGCCAGTACTCCAGCACGCTGATTCCCGAATCCTGGACTGTGTCCTGCACCGACTGGTCGGGTGAGGCCTTCCGGAGCGAGACGGTGACGATCGCTCGCGGGCAGTCCGCGCGGCTCGACCTGGGCGACTGCCCTGTCGCCGGCGTGCCCGACATCGAGGCCCTGCTGGAGTCGTTCCACGCCGAGGGCACGATCAGCGACCGGACGAGGGCGAACCTGCGCGAGCGGCTCGACCGTGCCCTTGCGTCGTTCCGGACCGGAAGCGAGATTCGCACGATCGGCTTCCTGCGCCAGTTCGTCGCCCGGGCCGAGAACCAGGTCAAGGGGGACGCGCGCGACCTGGAGGCCCGGGCCGAGCTGGTGGGTGCGGCCGACGCGCTCATCGCCGCTCTCGAGGCCGCCGAGGAGGCGGAGAGCTGAGACCGGCCGGCCGCCGGAGCCAGGCGGCTCCGGCGGCGGTCGCTCACTCGCTCTTGTCGCCCACCACGGTGCCAGCGGCCACGAGGGCGAGCTCCGGGTGCTCCGGCTCGTCGCTGTGCGCCGTCTGGCGCACGCGCGGGATCAGCAGGGCGGCGAGGGCCGCGGCGACGCCGGCGCCGGCGAGCGCGGCGAAACCCCACGTGTAGCCCGCCTCGGTGGGCAGGCCCTCCGGCGTCGCGTTGGCGGTCACGATGCTCGACATCACCGCGGCGCCGATCGAGCCGCCGATCGTGCGGATGTTGGCGTTCATGCCGCTCGCCACCCCGGTCTGCTCGGAAGGCACCGCGTCCACGATGAGGCTGGACATGGCGGAGAACGCGAGGCCGAACCCCACGCCGAGGACCGCCGTGGCCAGGCAGAGCTGCCACACCGCCCCGTGTGCGAAGGCCATCAGCAGGAACGGCACGACGGCCACCGTGGTGCCGGCGAGGACGACGGCCTTGGCGCCGTAGCCCGCGACGAGCCGGCCGGAGGCGAGGCCGACGGCGAACATGGTGGCGCTCCACGGCAGCAGGATCAGGCCCGACTCCGTCACGCTGGAGCCGAAGCCGTAGCCGGCCTCCTCCGGCGTCTGCAGGAACTGCGGCAGGAAGCCGAAGGTCGCGTACATCCCCACGCCGACGAGCAGCGCGACGAGGTTCGTCGTCCAGACGGCCGGCAGCCGCATCATCTGCAGGTCGATCAGCGGCGCCGCGGAGCGCTGCTCGGCCGCCACCCAGCCCGCCGCCAGCACCACGGCGGCCACCAGCAGGCCGAGGACGCGCGCCGAGGCCCATCCCCACGCCGGGCCCTCGCTGAGCGCGAGGAGAAGGCAGACGAGCCATGCCGACAGCAGGGCGGCCGGGAGCACGCTGATCCGGCCGGGCGTGCGCACGGGCGACGGCGGCACCAGCGCGTACGTCGCGATGGCGGCGAGGACCACGATCGCCAGCGGGATCCAGAAGAGCCAGTGGTAGTCGAGGGCGTCGACGATCGGGCCGGCCAGGACGATGCCCAGCCCGCCGCCGACCGCGGTCAGCGCGGCGAGGACGCCGACCGCCCCCGCGACCTTCTCGCGCGGGAACTCGTCGCGCACGATGCCGAAGGCGAGCGGGAGGACTCCGCCGCCGATCCCCTGGACGACGCGCGCGAGGATCAGGACCCGCACGTCGGTCGCCAGTGCCGCCAGCAGCGAGCCGGCGCCGAGCGCGACCAGGGTCGCGAGCAGCATGCGCTCCTTGCCCACCGCGTCACCGATGCGTCCGACGATCGGGGTGAAGATCGAAGCGGACAGCAGGTACGCCGTCAGCACCCACGTGACCGTCGCCTGGTCGGTGTCGAGGTCGTGCTGGATCGTCGCGAGCACCGGCGTGACCAGCGACTGCAGGAGCGCGAACGCGGCGACGGCGGCGGCGAGGACCGCGAACGTGGCCCGATGGCCGGTGCGGCGGGCACGACTCGGGAGCGAGGTCGGCATGGCAGGTCCTTCGGTCGAACGGCGCGGAGCCGCGTTGGATGTGGAGGTGCCTCCACTTCGACCCTCAGCTTAACCGGAGGTTGCTCCGCTTCGCAACGCGTTTTCCCGGCCGTCCGGGCAGCCCTGTGCAGGCGCGGCCCGGGGCAGGCCCGGGCGCGGATAGGGTCGCGGCCGTGCGACGACTGTTCGGCGGGCTCCCACCCGAGGTGATGGTGCTCTCCGCCGTGGCGTTCGCCGTCGCGCTGGGCTTCGGCGTGCTGGCCCCGGTGATCCCGCTGTTCGCCGAGAGCTTCGGCGTCGGCGCCGCGGCGACGGGCGCCGTCATCAGCGCCTTCGCCCTGACGCGCCTGGCGTTCGCGCTGTCCGGCGGCCGCCTCGTCGACCGGTTCGGGGAGCGGGCCATCCTGGCCAGCGGTGTCGGCATCGTCGCCGTGTCGAGCGCGCTCGCCGGCCTCTCCCAGTCGTACGCCCAGCTCGTCCTGCTGCGTGGCGTCGGGGGCGTCGGCTCGGCGATGTTCACGGTGTCGTCGATGAGCCTGCTGCTGCGCGTCGTCCCCGATGAGCTGCGCGGCCGGGCGGCCGGCCTCTACCAGGGCGGGTTCATCCTCGGTGGGATCAGCGGCCCGGCGTTCGCGGGACCGTTCAGCGCATGGTCGCTGCGCGCACCGTTCTTCTTCTATGCCGCGACGCTCGCCGTCGCCGGCGGCATCGCGGTCGCGTACCTCAGCCACGCGAACCTCCGCGAGCGGCCCGAGGGCTCCGCCCCTGAGGAGGACCGCACCGGGCTCGGCGAGGCGATGCGCAACCGTGCCTACGTCACCGCGCTCTTCTCCAACCTCGCCACCGGATGGGTGGCCTTCGGCATCCGCAGCTCGCTCATCCCGCTGTTCGTCAAGGAGGGCCTGGACGAGGGTACCGGCGTGGCGAGCATCGGCTTCACGATCTCCGCGGCGGTGCAGGCCGCGTTGCTGCTGCCCGGCGGACGCCTGACGGACCAGCGCGGGCGGCGGCTGACGCTCACCCTGGGCATGGCGCTGGCCACCGTGAGCCTGCTGTTGCTGACCTTCGACGAGACCGTGACCGGCTTCCTGCTCGCGATGGCGTTCTTCGGCGCCGGGTTCGGCCTCGTCTCCCCCGCCTCCGGCGCCGTCGTGGGGGACGTGGTGCGCGGGCGGGGCGGGACCGTCGTCGCCGCCTACCAGATGGCCGCCGACGTCGGGTCGATCTCCGGGCCGCTCGTCGCCGGCTGGCTGGCCGACGAGGTGTCCTACGCCGCGGCGTTCGGCATGGGGGCGGTGATCCTCGGGCTCAGCACGGTGCTGGCGACGACCCTGCCCGAGACCCGCCGCTCCGTCACGGCGGCCCGGGCGCGCTGACCGGCGGCCCGTGCCCGCAGCCCGGGGCCCGTGTTCGCACACACGGGCCCGGGGCTGTCGGAAGCGGCAGTGGTCAGCTCGCCGGCATGAGCACCGAGTCGATGAGGTAGACCGTCGCGTTCGCGGTCTTCACGCCACCGCAGATGACGTTGGCGTCGTTGACCTTCAGCGAGTCGCCGCTGCCGGTCACGTCCACGTCGCCGCCCTCCACGGTCGTCTGCATCCCGACGACCTGCTCGGGCGACAGCTGGCCGGGGACCACGTGGTAGGTCAGGATCTGGGTGAGCAGGGTGTCGTCGGTCTTCAGCGTCGCGAGCGTCTTCGCGTCGATCTTCGCGAATGCCGCGTCGACCGGGGCGAAGACGGTGAACTGGTCGCCGTTGAGCGTGTCCACGAGGTCGACCTTGGGGTTGAGCTTGCCCGACACCGCGGACACGAGGGTCTTGAGCAGCGGGTTGTTCGACGCGGCGGTCGCCAGGGGGTCCTGCGCCATACCCGCGACGGAGCCCGCGCCGCTGGGCACGGCCTTCGCGTAGTCGGCACAGCCCGGCCCCACGAGGCCGGACGCGGCGTCCGTGCCGGTCATGTCGCTGCCCGTGGAGGCCTCCGTCGAGGGAGCCATGGAGGGCGCCATCGACGGCGTCATCGACGGGGCCGACGAGGTCATGCCACTGTCGCTCGTGGTGCCGGCCGCCGTGTCGTCGCCGTCGTCGCCGCACGCGGTCAGCCCCAGCGTGAGGGCGGCGAGGACGCCGGCTACGGCGAGCGGCTTGCGGGTCGCGAGGTTCATGATCTGCCTTTCGTTCCTGTGTCGCATGGTGTGCGAGGGCATGGCTGAGCAGGCCGCCGGCCCGCGAGCGGGCACGGCGCAGCCGTGGGTGTCTCTTGCTGCCCGGCGTCGCCGGGGTGCGGTCAGTCCGTGACCCGGACGACCACCGAGTGCCATCCCTGGGAGCCTTCAGGGAACGGCGCTTCGCGTGTTTGTGGCTGCGTCTCACCGTCCGCGTCGGTGGCGCGGACCTCGAGCTTGTGGGTGCCGGGCTCGGTGGCGTCCCACTCCCAGACCCACTGGCGCCAGAGGTCCTTGCTTCCCGCGGCGGACAGCTGCGCCGGCTGCCACGGCCCGCCGTCCACCCGGACCTCGACCTTGCTGACTCCACGGTGCTGGGCCCACGCGACGCCCGCAACCGCAACGCGTCCGGGTGGGTTCTTCGAGAACGGCCGGGGCGTGTCGATGCGTGAGGCGGTCTTGATCGGCGCCTGCTCGGCCCAGCCGCGCTTGACCCAGTAGGCGTCGTACGCGTCGAAGCTGGTGAGCTCCAGCTCCGTCACCCACTTGGTCGCCGAGACGTAGCCGTAGAGCCCGGGAACCACCATGCGCACGGGGAAGCCGTGCTTCGGCAGGAGCGGCTCGCCGTTCATCGCCACGGCGAGCATGGCGTCCCGCCCGTCCATGACGACCGCCGTCGGAGTCCCTATGGTCATGCCGTCGACGGAACGGCTGACGATCTGGTCGGCTCGGGCGCGGGGGCCGGCCTCCTCGAGCAGCGGCTTCAGCGGGACGCCGAGCCATCTCGCCGTGCCCACGAGGTTCCCGCCCACCTCGTTGGAGACGCAGGTGAGCGTGATGTCGCGCTCGATCATCGGCCTGGCCAGCAGCTGCTGCCAATCGAGGCTCAGCTCCCGTTCCACGTCGCCGTGGATGCGCAGCCGCCAGTCCTCCGTCGTGAGCTGGGGCACCGTCAGCGCCGTGTCCACCCGGTAGAAGTCCCGGCTCGCGGTGTAGAAGGACGACAGGCCCGCCGTCCGCAACATCGCGCCGGGGGCGAGCGCCGGGGCCGGGCTCGCCGGGACGGGGAGGCGTACGGCAGCCCGCGAAGCCGCCACATCGAGCCGGCTGCGAGCCGCCCGTGCGATCAGCTCGGTGCTCACGGCGGCGACGCCGACCCCCGCCGCCGCCACGAGGAACCGCCGCCGTCCCACCCCCACCTGGGATTCCGGCTTCTGGCTTCCTGCTTCCGTCGTCGTGGCGCGCGGAGCCACCCGCGACGACACGGCGTGCAGCAGGAGACCGAGAGCCAGCCCACCGAGCAGCCCCCCGACCAACGAGGGGAGCACGTCCTGCCAATCGGCGTTCGGCCGTGAGACGGCCGCAGACGCGGCCACGGCCGCGAGCAGCGCGATGAAGGCATAGCCCAGGACCCTGCGCCGGACCGCGAGCGCACCAACCAGCAGGGCGAGCACGAGAACGGTCGCGACGACGCCGGCGATGAGGACGTCCTTGTCGTTCTCGCCGAAGGTGCGGATGGCGAACTCCTTGAGCCACCGCGGCGTCCGATCGACGAACGCGCCCCCGACGGCGATCACCGGCGAGGACGTGCGCCCGAGGAGAGCAGCCACCAGCTCCGCGGTGCCGAGCGACAGGAGCGCGGCGAGCAGCCCGGACAACGCCCCGAGGGCGCGTTGTCCGCGGAACCCGTCCCGCTCGCTATCGCCTGTCACACAGAGTCTTCGCCCCTGCTCCGCGTCCGGACTGCTCCGTCCGCTGCGATGGAGGTCACCGTTTGGGAACGCGTGGCGGCGGTCATCCGCGCAGCGCCTGGTCCAGGTCCGCGACGAGGTCGTCGACGCTCTCGATGCCGACGGACAACCGGACGAGGTCGGCGGGGACCTCGAGCGGGGAGCCGGCCGCCGACGCGTGCGTCATGCGCCCCGGGTGCTCGATGAGCGACTCGACGCCCCCGAGCGACTCGCCCAGGGTGAAGACCTTCGCCCGCTCGCAGACACGGAGCGCGGCCTCCTCACCGCCCTTGAGCCGGAACGACACCATGCCGCCGTACGCGCGCATCTGCTTCTGCGCGATCTCGTGCCCCACGTGGCCGGGCAGCCCGGGATAGAGCACCTCGGCGACGGCCGGCGAGGACTGCAGGAACTCGACGACGCGCTCGGCGTTGGAGCAGTGCCGGTCCATGCGCACGGCCAGCGTCTTGGCGCCGCGCAGGACGAGCCAGCTGTCGAAGGGCCCGGGCACGGCACCGGCGGCGTTCTCCGAGAAGGCGAGCCGCTCGCCCAGCCCGGTGTCGCTGACCACCAGCGCACCGCCCACGACGTCGGAGTGGCCGCCGAGGTACTTCGTCGTCGAATGCACCACCACGTCGGCGCCGAGGGCGAGCGGCTGCTGCAGGTAGGGCGAGGCGAAGGTGTTGTCCACCAGCACGAGCGCGGCGGAGTCGTGCGCGATCGAGGAGATGGCCGCGATGTCGGCGATCGACAGCAGCGGGTTCGACGGGGTCTCGATCCACACCAGCTTCGTCGAGCCTGGGCGCACCGCCGCGCGCACGGCGTCCAGGTCGCGCAGGTCCACCGGGTCGTACTCGACCCCCCAGCGCGACCAGACCTTGGCGAAGAGCCGGTAGGTCCCGCCGTAGGCGTCGTTCGGGACGATCACGTGGTCGCCCGGCGACAGCACCGTGCGCAGCAGGGTGTCCTCGGCGGCCAGCCCGCTGGCGAAGGCGAGCGCGCGTCGGCCGCCCTCGAGCGCGGCAAGGCACTCCTCGAGCGCGGTCCGGGTCGGGTTGGCCGAGCGGGAGTACTCATAGCCCCCGCGCAGCCCGCCGACGCCGTCCTGCTTGTAGGTGGACGCCTGGACGATCGGCGGCACCACGGCCCCCGTAAGCGGGTCGGGCTCCTGCCCGGCGTGGATCGCAAGGGTCTCGAAGCCGTACGCGTCGGTCATGCGTCTCACGCTAGCCCCGCTCCTGCTACGGCGCTCCCGAGGGAGCCCCGTGACGCTCGAGCAGATGCTTGACCTTTGATCTCGCGCGCACAGGCAAGGGAGTGCTTGACGATCCAGCGGTCCTCGACCGCGCGTTCCACGCCCTGGCCGACCCGAGCCGGCGCAGCATGGTCGACCGGCTCAGCCGTGGGCCGGCGTCGGTGAGCGAGCTGGCGCGGCCACTGGAGATGTCGCTCGCCGCCGCTCTGCAGCAGGTGCAGGTGCTCGAGGCGAGCGGGCTGGTCGAGTCGCGCAAGACGGGCCGGGTGCGTACGTGCCGGCTGAACGAGGAGGCCATGCAGTCGGCCGAGCAGTGTCTGGCGGAGCGGCGCGGCGTCTGGGAGCACCGGCTCCAGCGGCTCGGCGAGGTGCTCGACGAGCAGGCGGCAACGACAGACGAAGACCGGAGCGCACGTCGTACGACCCGGAAGCGAGCGAGCACGTCGTGAGCGTGGAGATCAGCACCTGGAGCATCGAGCGCGACCACCCGCACCCGCCGGAGCGCGTCTTCACGGCGTCGGCCGACCCAAAGGTCAAGGTCCGGTGGTTCGACCTGTCCGACGCCGCGGACCCGGACTACTCCGCCGACTACCGGATCGGCGGGCGGGAGAGGTTCCGCTCCCCGCGGGCGATGCCCGTCTATACCGAGCGGGGCGCCTACCTCGACGGGCTCGACGAGGCGGCTTCGCGGCGTACGGGCACGCCCGGGCAGCTGGACCGGCTCGCCGCCGCCCTCGAGGAGGCCGCATGAGCGCCAAGGATGAGGCGCTGGTCTCGGTACAGCCGCAGTAGCGGCGCTCTGGCGTGCTGGAATCGCGCACGCTCCAGCAGCGTTGCCTGGACATGGTGTTCGGACGTATGAAGGCATCGATGGTCCCCGCCGAGTCGGCCCTCCCCGGCCGGCCGGCACGGCCGTTCTCCCTCGCCGGCACGCACACCGTGCTCGGCACCCCGATCGAGGGGCCGTACCCGGCCGGCCTCGAGACCGCGTACTTCGCCATGGGCTGCTTCTGGGGCGCCGAGCGGGCGTTCTGGAAGGTTCCCGGCGTCTGGACGACCGCCGTCGGCTACCAGGGCGGGTTCACCCCGAACCCGACCTACGAGGAGACGTGCACCGGCATGACCGGGCACACCGAGGCCGTCAAGGTCGTCTTCGACCCCACGAAGGTGACCTATGCCGAGCTGCTGAAGGTGTTCTGGGAGTCGCACGACCCGACCCAGGGCTACCGCCAGGGCAACGACGTCGGCACGCAGTACCGCTCGGCGGTCTACTGGACCTCGGAGGAGCAGCGTGCGGCGCTCGAGGCGTCGCGGGCGGCCTACCAGGCCGAGCTCACCCGCGCCGGCCACGGCGAGATCACGTCCGAGCTCGCGCCGGCCGGGGAGTTCTACTACGCCGAGGACTACCACCAGCAGTACCTCTCGGACGCGAAGGTGCCGTGGGGCTACTGCGGACTCGGCGGGACCGGCGTGTCCTGCCCGGTCGGGCTCGACACGTCCGCGGCGACGGAGTCCGCGCCCGCTGCGGGCTGACGCTCAGCGAGGGCTGACTCCACAGTGACGACAGAAGGGCCAGCGACACTTGTCGCCGGCCCTTCTGCACGCCTCCCCCACCCCTCATCGCTGATCATGCACATGTGGCAAGTTGTCCACAACGCAGAGCCTGTGGACAACTCGCCACAGGTGCATGATCGCCGCGAGAAGAGTGGGACGGTCGAGGCTCAGGTCGCGAGGTACCCCAGCATGTCCTGGCGGGTGATGACCCCGACCGGGTCGCCGTCGGCGATGACGACCGCGGCGCCGGCCTGCTCGAGCGCGGTGACCGCGGCGCTGACCGGCTCGCCCGCGCCGAGGATCGGCAACGGCGCGCTCATGTGCTGGTCGAGCCGGTCGGCCAGGTGGGCGCGCCCGGCGAAGAGGGCGTCGAGCAGCGCCGCCTCGGACACCGACCCGACGATCTCGGCGGCCTTCACCGGCGGCTCGGCGCGCACGACCGGCATCTGCGACACCGCGTACTCGCGCAAGATGTCGACCGCCTCGCGGACGGTCTCGGTCGGGTGCACGTGCACGAAGGCCGGGACGTCACCGGACTTGGCGCGCAGCACCTCGCCGACCGTGGCCTCCTTCGAGGTCTCCAGGAAGCCGTAGGACGCCATCCAGTCGTCGTTGAAGATCTTCGACAGGTAGCCGCGCCCGCCGTCGGGCAGCAGCACGACCACGACGTCGTCAGGCCCGAGTCGCTCGGCGACCCGCAGCGCCGCGACGACCGCCATGCCGCACGAGCCCCCGACGAGCAACCCCTCCTCGCGGGCGAGCCGCCGCGTCATCACGAAGGAGTCCCGGTCCGACACCGCGACGATCTCGTCGGCGATCTCGCGGTCGTACGCCTCGGGCCAGAAGTCCTCGCCGACGCCCTCGACCAGGTAGGGCCGGCCGCTGCCGCCGCTGTAGACCGAGCCCTCGGGGTCCGCGCCGATCACCTGAACTCGCCCTTGTGAAGCTTCCTTCAGGTATCGCCCGATGCCCGAGATCGTGCCACCGGTGCCGACACCAGTCACGAAATGCGTGATCCTGCCTTCGGTCTGCTCCCAGAGCTCCGGCCCGGTGGTCTCGTAGTGCGACCGGGGGTTGTTGGGGTTGGAGTACTGGTCCGGCTTCCAACCGCCCTCGGTCTCGCGGGCGAGCCGGTCACTGACGTTGTAGTAGGAGCGCGGGTCCTCCGGGTCGACCGCCGTCGGGCAGACCACGACCTCCGCGCCGTAGGCCTTGAGGACGTTGCGCTTGTCCTCCGCGACCTTGTCAGGGCAGACGAAGATGCATTTGTAGCCGCGCTGCTGGGCCACGATCGCTAACCCCACGCCGGTGTTGCCTGACGTCGGCTCGACGATCGTGCCGCCGGGCTTGAGCTCCCCGGACGCCTCCGCGGCCTCGATCATCCGGGTCGCGATGCGGTCCTTCACGGAGCCGCCCGGGTTGAACGACTCGACCTTCGCCAGCACCAGCGGCTGGACGTGCGACGCGACGGAGCGCAGGCGGACCAGGGGTGTGCCGCCGATCAGGTCGACGACGGACTCGGCGTATTCCACGTCGGCAGCCTAGGCGCGAGCCCTTGGATACGGTGAAGGCCCCTGCGGCCCGGCGGGCGCCCACGACCGCCTCCGGCTGCGTACGCATCGAGGAGGTCGCCCCGTGCCCGCCCGCCGTCCTTGTCCCCCGCCCGAGCGCCAGCCGTGAGCCGGGCATCGGCGGCACGGCGGATCGCGGTCGGGGCGGCGTACGGCGGCACCGGCGTCGGCGCGCTGTCCGCCACGACGTACGCGCTGCTCTCCGCGCAGGCCAAGCTCGCCCGCCGGCGCATCGGGCAGCCCGTCGACGACTCGCCGAACGCCGACGGGGTCTACGGCGCGCGCTTCGCCGGCGCCCCGCTGTCGATGGTGATGCTCGGCGACTCGAGCGCCGCGGGCCTCGGTGTGCACCGGGCCGAGGACACCCCCGGCGGCGTCATCGCCGAGGGGGTGGCCACGGCCGCCCGCAGACCAGTACGGCTCACCCGGGTGGCGAAGGTCGGGGCGCGCTCGGACGGGCTCGACCAGCAGGTGACCCGCGCCCTGGAGGCCAGCCCGCACGTCGCGGTCGTGATGGTCGGCGGGAACGACGTGACCCACCGCGTACGCCCCTCGGCGTCGGTGCGGCACCTCGACGAGGCGGTCCGGCGGCTGCGCCAGGCCGGCTGCGAGGTCGTGGTCGGCACCTGCCCGGACCTCGGCACGATCCAGCCGATCGCCCAGCCGCTGCGCCTGATCGCACGGCACTGGTCCCGCCAGCTCGCGGCGGCGCAGACGATCGGCGTGGTCGAGGCCGGCGGGCGCACGGTGTCGCTCGGTGACCTGCTCGGCCCGGAGTTCGCCGCGAACCCGATGGAGATGTTCGGGCCGGACCGCTTCCACCCGTCGGCAGCGGGCTACCGCGCCGCCGGCCAGGCGCTGCTCCCGTCCGTGCTCGCCGCGCTCGGCCTAGCGCCGGTCGGCGAGGACACTCCCGACGCCCGGCGCGGCGAGGGGCTGCGCAGCGTCGCCGAGGCGGCCGTGGAGGCGGCCGACACTGCGGGCACGGAGGTCACCGGCACGCAGGTGGCCGGGCGCGAGCGCGGGCCGCGCGGGCGGTGGGCGCTGCTGCTGCGGCGCCGCCCGGGGCCGGCGGGCAGCGAGCCGGGCGCCGGGACGGAGACCGAGCCCCGCGCCGGGGAGGGGACCGAGCCGGGCATTGCGCGGGGCCGCGGGCCCGACCTCGGGCCCGCGCCGGTTGACCGCGCGGCGCCGCTCGCGGACGAGGAGCAGTCCTTGGACGTACGTGCGCCGGTCGCGCCGCTGCAGCGCCGCGACGCGGTGACGGGGAGCGGGCAGGCCAGCTAGCCGATGGTCGTCCGCCGGATGCGGATCGGCCCCTTCGCCGCCGCCGGGTCGACGACCTCGCCCCCCTGGGTGATGACGACCTCGCCCGCGGCCACGAGGCGGCGCGCCGCAGCCCGCGCGGGCTCCATGAGCTCGCGCCAGGCCTTCCCGCCGACCGCGCGTGCCGCCTCCGACGGGCAGATGGTGGCGCCCATCGCGCGCCGCGCGAGCAGCGTGCGGATCGAGTCCTCCAGCTCGCGGTCGGTCGCCCGCGCGCCCTCGTGCGTGCTCACCGCGCCCACCCTGGCGCGACCACGGCGCCCGCCCGCCGTCGTCCGCGCCCACGCGCCAGCGCCCGCCCTGGCGTGCTCACAGCGCCCGCCGCACGTCGCGCAACGCGCCGAGCGCCGCGTCGACCGCAGGCTCGCCGTCGCCCTGCCCCGCGCGCTCGTCGAGGACGGAGAGCAGGTCGCTCCCGCACACCGCCACCAGGTCCCCGCTCGCCGTGTCCGCCAGCCCGGGCAGCTCACGCCGCGGCTCGCCCTCCAGCTGTGCCGCCGCGTCCGCGAGTGCCTGGGCGGCGGCCCGCGCCGCGGCGGCACGCGAAGGCCACGGCGGAGCCGGCTCGCCCAGCCGGCCCACGGCCAGCGTGCGCAGCCGGTCGGCCACCCGGCGTACCTCACGCTCGAGCTCGTCCCGGGGCGTCCCGTCCTCGTCGCCGATCACGACGCCAGTGTGGCGAGCCCGCGCGGCACTTGCGAACCACCCCGGTCTAGGAGGAACCTCGGAAGCGACACGTTGCCAACCCACGGAGGCACCGCCGATGTCCCTACGCCCGTCCGAGGAAACCCACACCCAGCTCGTCGCGCGGATCCCGCAGGCAACCGGACGACCCATGGCCGAGTGGTTCCAGGCCCTGGAGGACGGGCCGAGCCTGCTCCGCCAGGAGGAGCGGGTCGACTGGCTGCGGACGGAGCACGACCTGTCACACGCGTACGCGCAGGCCATCGTGCACGAGCACGTGAAGCAGAAGGCGTCGCGCAGCTTCAGCTGACGCCGTCGACCAGACGTCACCGGAGCACCGACAGTGGACGCCGAGCGCGCCCGGGAGTTCGTCCGGTCGAACTCCCGGGCCGTCCTGACGACCTTCCGCGCTGACGGGCGGCCGCAGCTGTCCCCGGTCACGGTCGGCGTGGACGACGCGGGCCGCGTTATCGTGAGCTCGCGGGAGACTGCGGTCAAGGTGCGCAACCTCCGCCGCGACCCGCGAGTGGCGGCATGCGTCTTCACCGAACGCTTCTTCGGCGACTGGGTCCAGGTCGAGGGCACCGCGGAGATCGTCGCGCTGCCCGAGGCGATGGAGCTGCTCGTCGACTACTACCGCCGGATCGCCGGTGAGCACCCCGACTGGGACGACTACCGCGCCGCCATGGAGCGTGACCGCCGCGTCCTCCTCCGGTTCGCCATCGAGCGCGCGGGGCCGAACGTCTCCGGCTGACTCAGCCCGCGCCGAGCGGCGCGGGGTTATGCCCCCGGCAGCCCGGGCAAGCGGCAGCCTGTGACTCGAATCGGATACACGATCATGGGCGAGCAGGCCGGCCCGCGCCAGCTCGTCCGCGACGCCGTACGCGCCGAGCAGGTCGGCTACGACTTCCTCGTGAGCAGCGACCACTACAACCCCTGGCTGCGCGCGCAGGGGCATTCGCCGTACGCCTGGACCGTGCTCGGCGCGGTCGCCCAGGCCACCGAGCGCATCCCGTTCATGACGTACGTGACCTGCCCGCTGTTCCGCTACCACCCGGCCGTCGTGGCGCAGAAGGCCGCGACGCTCGCGCTGTTGAGCGAAGGGCGCTTCACGCTCGGGCTCGGCGCCGGGGAGAACCTCAACGAGCACGTCGTGGGCGGCGGCTGGCCGCCGGTCGACGTGCGCCACGAGATGTTCGAGGAGGCGCTCGAGATCATCCGTGAGCTCTTCGACGGCGGCTACGTCACCTTCCACGGTGAGCACTACGACGTGGAGTCGGCCAAGCTCTGGGACCTGCCCGACGAGCCGGTGAAGATCGGGGTCGCGGTGTCCGGCGAGCAGTCGTGCACGCTGGCCGGGTCGTACGCCGACCTCATGATCGCCACCGAGCCGAAGCCCGAGCTCGGGGAGTACTTCGACGCGGCCGGCGGCCGGGGCAAGCCGCGCGTCGGCCAGCTGCCGGTGTGCTTCGACCGCGACAAGGACGCGGCGGTCCAGCGCGCGCACGAGCAGTTCCGCTGGTTCGGGCTGACGTGGAAGGTCAACGCCGAGCTGCCGGGGCCGACGGCTTTCGAGGCCGCGTCGCAGTTCGTCAAGCCCGACGACGTGGCCGAGTCCATCCCCTGCGGCCCAGACGTCGCCGCCTTCGTCGAGGGCGTGAAGCCTTTCGTGGAAGCCGGGTTCACCGATGTGGCGCTCGTGCAGATCGGCGCCGACTCCCAGGACGCTTTCCTCGACTGGTCCGAGTCCGAGCTGCTCCCCGCGCTGCGCGAGGCCTACGGCTCCTGACCGCCCGCCCCCGGGTTGGCAGAATGCCGCATCGTCGCAGGACCGGATTGGCAGGATGCCGCATCGTCGCGCCTCTATCGGCGCGATGCCGCATCGTGACGGGCGCGGATCGGCACGATGCCGCATTCTGAGCCTCGGCGTCCGGAGGAGTGGCGCGTCGGGCGGAGTGGCGCGTCCGGAGCAGTGGCGCGTCCGGAGCAGTGGCGCGTCCGGAGGAGTGGCACACTTCGGCACCGGCACCGGCACCGGCCCCGCCCACGCGACGGCGCGACCCTGGAAACGCCGGAGGGCCGGCCCCCTTGGGGGCCGGCCCTCCGTCCGCTACCGCGAGCGTGCCGCGCGATCCGAGCCGCCATCCGAGCGCGGCGCGGCCTGCGTCAGTCGTTCCCGCGCAGGATGGCGAGCAGCCGGAGCAGCTCGACGTAGAGCCAGACGACGGTGGCCATGAGGCCGAACGCCGCGAGCCAGGAGTAGCGCTCGGGCAGGCCGTTGCGCACGCCCTGCTCGACGAAGTCGAAGTCGAGCACGAGGAAGAACGCGGCCAGCGCGACACCCGCGACGCAGAGCAGCACGCCCAGGCCGCCGATGCCGTAGAAGCCCCAGCCGTCGCCGACGCCGAACAGCGCGCCGACGAGGGACGCGAGGGCCACGCCGAAGTACGCCAGCCCCGCGATCGTCAGGACCTTCATGAACTTCGGCGTCGCGCGGAGCACCTTGGTCTTGTAGAGCGCGAGCATGGCGCCGAACGCGGCCAGCGTGCCGATCACGGCCTGGCTGACGATGCCGGGCCACTGGTCGTTGAAGACCGCGCTGATGCCGCCGACGAAGAGGCCTTCCGCCGCGGCGTAGCTGAGGATGAGCGCCGGGTTGGTCGACTGCTTGAACGAGATGACGAGCCCGAGCACGAGGCCGACGATCATGCCCACGAACGCCAGGCCCGGCGCCACGAACCAGGCGAACGCCGCGCCGACGAGCAGCACGCCGAAGCAGGCGAGCGTCTTCATCACGGCGTCGTCGATGGTCATGCGCCCGGTCTGAACCGGCCCCGCCGACGGACGGCGGTACATCTCCTCCAGCGACCCCGGCGTGGGGGTCGGGACGTCACGGAACGTCGCGTTGCCCCCGCGCGAGAAGCCCTCGCTCCGGTTGAACACGGGGTTCCTGCTCTCCACTGTGACACCTCCGGTGGGCGCCGCACCATGCGGAGCCTCGTAGATGAGAACGTCGCGGCGACTCCGCGTAGTTCCGCGCGCAGGGACGACTTGCCGCAGCCGGCGTCCCGCACCGGAAGGTGTGCCCCCGGTGGGGCTCGAACCCACACTCGGCGCTTTTTAAGAGCGCTGCCTCTGCCGATTGGGCTACGGGGGCGGACGGGCGAAAGGGTACGGCCGACGGGCCGTGCCCGCGGACGCTTCGGCTCGCCCGCGGAAGGCCGAGCCCGGCCTGCGGGACTACAGGTAGGTCTTGCGCTGGTGGATCGCGTGCGCGCCGGCGACGCGGTCGAGGAAGAGCAGGCCGGCGCAGTGGTCGATCTCGTGCTGGTACGCACGGGCCTCGAACGCGTCGGTGCGCACCTCCAGCCGCTCCCCCGTGCCCGGCACCACGCCGGACACGAGCACGCGCCCGGCGCGGCGTACGTCACCGGTCAGGTCGGGAACGGACATGCATCCCTCGCGCCCCTTCTCCCAGCGCGAGGCCTCGACGACCTCGGCGTTGGCCAGGACGACCGGCCCGTGGACCGTGCGGGCCTTGGGGTGGCCGGTGACGTCGAGGGAGAAGAGCCGCCAGCCGACGCCCACTTGCGGCGCGGCGAGCCCTACGCATCCCGGGGACACCCGCTGGGTCGCCAGCAGGTCGGCCGCCAGCTGCACGACGGCCGGGTCGAGCGGGTCGACCTCGGCGCCGGGCCCGGACAGGACGTGGGCGGGGGCGCGTACGACGGGGAGGACCCGGCCCTCGGGGAGCTCGGGCAGCAGGCTGGCGTCCACGCTCAGAGCAGGTCGGTGTCGACCGGTCGCAGCGAGACGTCGACGTCGAGGGACTCGGCGGCGACGCGCAAGGCTCGGTGGAGCGCGGCGACGTCGGTGCCGGTCGGGAGGTCGACCTCGGCGACGAGGACGTAGAGGTCGCCGGAGAGGCGGGTCGTGAGGTCGGTGACGCTGCCGCCGACCCCGGCGACGACGCCCAGCATCGAGGAGACGATGCCGGGGCGGTCCCCGCCGTGGACCGAGAGGAGGTACGGCGCCCCCGAGACCGCCGCGACCCCGGCCTCCGGGACGGGCCGTACCGACACGTCGAGCGAGCCGTCGGCCGAGACCGGGGCCAGCGCGGCCTCGACGTCGGAGAGAGCGCGCTCGGTGGAGACGACGAGCACCATCGCGAAGTGCCCGCGCAGCAGCGTCATCGTCGAGTCCTCGAGGTTGCCGCCGAGGCGCGAGAGGTAGCCCGTTACCTCCGCGACGATCCCGGGCCGGTCGGTGCCGAGCACCGTCACGGCCAGCAGAGCCATGCGCGCGCCCCTGCTGCTACTGGCCCTGGCCGCGGCCCGGGCCGGAGATGGCGGCCTCGGGCTGCTCCTGCACCTTGGGCAGCGGCGCGAACTCCTCGAACTCGTGGCGCGGGCGCTGCAGCGACCCCAGCGACACGACCTCACGGCGGAAGAAGAGCGCGGACGCCCAGTCGGCCTGGACCTCGATCTTGCGGCGGAAGGTGGGCACCCGGCTCATGTGGTAGATGCGGTGCATCATCCAGGCCGGCCAGCCCTTGAGCTTGACGCCGTAGACGTTGGCCACGCCCTTGCGCAGGCCGAGGCCCGCGACCGAGCCGGCGTACTTGTGCTTGTAGTCCTTCGGGCCGAACCCGCGGATCGCCGCGACGACGTTGTCGGCCAGCACGGGCGCCTGGCGCACGGCGTGCTGGGCGCTCGGGCTGCAGAACCCGCCGGGGCCGGTGCCGGTGAGGTCCGGGACGCCGGCGCAGTCGCCCGCGCCCCACGCGCCCTCGACGCCCTCGACCTGCAGCTTGGTCGTGCACTTGAGCCGGCCGCGGTCGTCCAGCGGCAGGTCGCTCGAGCCGAGGACGGGGTTGGCCTTGACGCCGGCGGTCCAGACCACGGTGTTGGTGTCGAACTCCGTGCCGTCGCTCAGCACGACGTGCCCGTCGACGCAGGAGTTGAGGAACGTCTTGAGCTTCATCTCCATGCCGCGCTTGCGCAGCGACTCGAGGGTCCAGACGCCCATCTCGGGACCGACCTCGGGCAGGATGCGGTCGGCGGCCTCGACGAGGACCCAGCGCAGGTCCTCGGCCTTGATGGTCTCGTAGTAGCGCGTCGCGAACTTCGCCATGTCCTGCAGCTCGGCGAAGGCCTCGATGCCCGCGTAGCCGCCGCCGACGAAGCAGAAGGTCAGCGCGCGGCGGCGCAGCTCGGGGTCGCTGCTCGACTCGGCGAGGTCCAGCTGGTCGATGATGTGGTTGCGGAGGTAGATCGCCTCCTCGACCCGCTTGAACCCGATGCCGCGCTCGGCGAGGCCGGGGATGGGGAGGATGCGCGGGACCGAGCCCAGGGCCACGATGACGTGGTCGTAGCCGACCTCGTAGGGGTCACCGTCGTGCGGGTTGACGTGCACCACCTTGCGGGCGTGCTCGATGCCCGTGACCTCGCCGGTCACGACCTTGCACACGTCGAGCACCCGTCGCAGCGGGACCACGATGTGGCGCGGCTCGATGTTGCCGGCGGCCGCCTCGGGGAGGAACGGCTGGTAGGTCATGTAGGACCGGGAGTCGATGACGATGACCTCGGCCTCGTCACGTCGCAGCTTCTTCTGCAGACGGAGCGCGGTGTACATCCCGACGTAGCCGCCCCCGACGATGACGATCCGGGGGCGCGCGGACGACTGAGCCATGCCAACCAAGCTACCCGAGCGGGTCTCAACGACCGAACCGGCCTGGGAGTGCCGCCCCGTGATGAACCTGTTATAGGGGGCCCTGCAAACCGGACAGCTCACGGGCGCGGGCCAGCACGTCGTCGGCCATCGCGGGGGTGAGCCGACCGGTGAAGGTGTTCTGCTGGCTGGGGTGGTAGCAGCCCAGGACGGTCAACGGGCCGAGCCCGACCTCTGCCCCGTGGCCGAACGCGGGCCGCGGCGACGGCACGTCGAGCCCGCGCCGGGAGAGCGCCGTCAGCAGGGCCTGCCAGGCGAAGCCGCCGAGCGCGAGGGCGACCCGGGCGTGCGGGAGGAGCAGCTCGAGCTCGCGGTCCAGCCAGGGGGCGCAGGTGTCGCGCTCGCCGGGCGTGGGCTTGTTGGCCGGCGGCGCGCAGCGCACCGCCGGGAGCATGCGGGCCTGCAGCAGCCGCTGCCCGTCGTACGCGCTGGTGCTCGTGGGCTGCGCGGCGAACCCGGCCCGGTGCAGCGCGGCGAAGAGGAAGTCCCCGCTCGCGTCGCCGGTGAAGATGCGGCCCGTCCGGTTGCCGCCGTGGGCCGCCGGCGCGAGGCCGACGATGAGGAGCCGGGCCTCCGGGTCGCCCCAGCCGGCGATCGGGCGGCCCCAGTAGGCCTCCGTCGCGAACATCCGGCGCTTGGCCCGGGCGACGTCCTCGCGCCACTCGACGAGCCGCGGGCAGGCGCGGCAGACCGAGACGCGGGCGTCGAGCTCGGCGAGCCCGCCCGCGGACCCGGCGAGGGCGCGTACGCCGGCCGCCCCTTGTGCCACGGGGGTCGCCGCGTCCGCGAGGTCGCCCGGCCACCCGCTGCCGGGCGGCACCGGCGACGGCAGCGGGGGCGGGTCGACGCCAGAGGAGGCGTTCAGGGCCGGCCTGCCCGGCCCGTGCGCCCGGGGGTCGCTCGCACCCGGAGGACGCGCACGCTCAGGAGGAGGGGGCGCGGAAGCCGCCGACGGGGCCGTCGGTCCCGCCAGGGTCCTGCTCGCCCGCGCGGCGGCCCTCCTCGACGGGGTCCTCCGTGGGCGCGTCGGCCTCCCCCGCTGACGCCACGGCGGCCGGCGGCACGACGGCGCCTGCGGTGATCGTCGGCGCGGGGATGATCGGGGCCGCGGTGTTGCCGTCCTTGTCCGGCTCGTCCTGCTCGACGTCGGGCACGGTCATGGCGCTCTCCTTCCCGCCGCGGTGCGCGTCCGCGACGGGTCTCCTCCTGCCCGGCCGGCGCCCGGCTCATCCCACGGCCCACTGAGAAGGATCAGCAGGCACCCGGACAGCCGACCGGCCCGGGCACGCGTGAGTGCCCGGGCCAGTTGGGGAGCAGAGGTCCTACTGTGTGTAGGCGCCTTGCAGGTCCGCGATCAGGTCGATGCTGCCGGAGTCGTTGTAGAGCGTGACGCTCCCGTCAGCGGCGACCTTGGTGATGACGAGGTTGGGGATCGTGCGGGCGGCGAGCACGTTCAGGTTCGACGTGTCCGGGCCGCCGGCATAGCCCGTCGGATAGACCGAGATGTACGTGTCCGCCGACGCGTTCGTCGCCGTAACGTTGAGGACGACCGCCGTGGCGCCCACCGGCGCGAGCCCGCTCCCGGGCGGACCCGTCACCTGCAGGCGCAGAGTTCCGCCCGGCCCGACCTTCGACTGCGGCGCGCCGGTCCCGTTGCGGGTGTCCAGCACGCGGCTCGGGTCCTGCGGGGTGTAAGCGGACGCATCGGTCGTGGCCGTGTAGGCCCCCTGCAGGTCGGCGATCAGGTCGACGCTGCCGGCCGCGTTGTAGAGCGTAACGCTGCCGTCCGCGGCCACCTTCGTGATCACGAGGTTGGGGATCGTGTAGTTCGCGACCACGTTGAGATTGGACGTGCCGGGCCCGCCGGCGTACCCCGTGGGATAGACCGAGACGTATGTGTCGGCCGACGCGTTCGTCGCCGTCACGTTGAGGACGACCGCCGTGCTTCCCACCGGCGCCAGTCCGCTGCCGGGCGGGCCCGTCACCTGCAGCCGAAGGGTCCCGCCTGGCCCGACCTTTGCCGACGGCGCGCCGGTCCCGTTGCGGGTGTCGAGCAGGCGCCGCGGGTCCTGCGGGGTGTACGTCGAGCCGGTCGGCGCACTGCTGTAGGACCCCTGCAGGTCGGCGACCAGGTCGATGCTGCCGGAGTCGTTGTAGAGCGTGACGCTGCCGTCAGCGGCCACCTTGCTCACGACCAGGTTCGGGATCGTGTAGTTCGCCAGGACGTTGAGGTTCGAGGTGCTTGGCCCACCTGCGAAGCCCGTCGGGTAGACCGAGACGTATGTGTCCGCCGTCGCGTTCGTCGCCGTCACGTTGAGGACCACCGCGGTGCTCCCCACCGGCGCCAATCCGCTGCCGGCCGGGCCTGTCACCTGCAGCCGCAGCGTCCCGCCTGGCCCGACCTTCGCCTGCGACGCGCCGGTCCCGTTGCGGGTGTCCAGCACCCGCGTCGGGTCCTGCGGGGTGTACGTCGAGCCCGGCGCTGCACACGGCGAGGTCTGCGGGTTGGGCTGGAAGCCCGGCGCCGCCGACGTGTCCGCGCCGCTGCACAGCCAGGGGTCGTAGTCCACGAGCCCGACCACGCTGTCCCCCGTGCCGGTCGGCGCCGGCCCGGTGTTGGACCCCCACCAGTTGCTCTCGGCGTTGACGGGGACGGTGATGACCGCGCCGAGTGCACGCACCCCGAGGCCATTGGCAGAAACGGAGTTCTGGTTCGCCACCGCGCCGCCCGTGGCCGCGTCACCGCGATCGAAGAACGGCGTTCCCTGGGTGTTGGCGATGTTGCCGCCCTGCACCTGGAAGCCCACGTCGTTGTTCGCCAGCACGTTGTTGCGGACGGTGTTGCCGGTGCCCTCGACGACGATTCCGAAGCCGTCGCCGGTCGAGCCCGACGCACTGCGCCGGAAGCCCCGCACCTCGTTGTCCGCGACGACGGCACCGCCCGGCTGGTCCTGGTTGTACGTCGTGTTCTGGGAGCGGCGGATCACCGCGATGCCGGCGGAGTCGCGGGCGTCGGTGGCTGCCACGGTGCGCTCCACCACGTTGGCGGACACCACGAGGCTGCCGGAGCCGCTGTCGCTGCCCGAGCCGTTGGACGCCTTGACCTCGATTCCGAAACGGCCGTTGTTGCGCACGGTGTTGCCGCTGACGCGGTTGGCGCCCGGCCCCCTCGCGCCCAGGACGCTGATGCCCGCGTCGCCGTTGCCGTTGACCGTGTTGCCGGTGACCGTGAGGCCGGTGACGTTGCCGTCACCGAAGTCGATCCCGGTCAGACCGTTGTTGCTGAACGTTCCCTCGGTGACGCTGACGGTGGTCTTGACCCCGTTGATGACCCACACACCGCGGCCGTTCGAGCCCGCCGTGGTGCCGTTGTTCGACGCCGTGACGCGGTTGACCGTCAGGTTGTCGACGACGCCGGCCTGCATGAAGATGCCGTGCCGGCAGTTCGCGCTCGCGTTGACGTCCTCGACCGTCACGTTCGACTGGGTGTCACCGATGACCCCGAGGTAGACGCCGTTGTCGAACCCAGTCACGGTCAGGTCCTCGATCGTGAGCCCGTTGCGCGACCCGACCAGGGTGAACCCGTTGCCGGCGCACGACGAGCCTTGGACGACGGTCGCGCCCGTGCCCGCGCCGGAGATGGTGATCCCGTCCTTGGCGATGCTCGCCCCGGCCGCGTAAGTACCTGCCGCCACGATGACCTGGCCGCCGGACGACACCTGGGTCACCGCCGCCTGGATCGTCCGCTTGGCGTCCGCGGGGCTCGCTCCGCCGTTCCCGTCGTTGCCCGTCGCGCCGTTGACGTAGCAGAAGCTCGTGCAGGCCGGTCCCGGCTCGAAGTTCGCCGACTCGCTGTCCGTGCCGAACTGCACGTTCACGTTGTCGACGTAGCCGCGGAAGGTGCCTCCCCATCCGGAGCCGACACCGGTCTCGACCCCGATGATGTTGGTGTCCGGGCCGAGCAGGTCCGAGCCGGGATAGGCCGCGCCGTTCTGCCATTCGTCCAGGGTCACGTCGTAGCGCTCGACCGTGAAGCCGGGGTTGTAGGTCCGCATCCAGAAGTTGCCGTTGAGGACGTCCTTGGCGATCCACTGGTCCGTCGGCACGGGTGTGGCGGTACTGCCGCCGTTGTAGACGTTCTCCCAGATGAGCAGCCCGGAGTCGCCGCTCGGAGTGCTGTAGGCGAGCCGGAGGACGGGAGCGTGGTGCTGGCCGGTGGTGCTGGACGACGCGCGGTAGAACTCATAGCTCAGTGCGCTCAGATTGCCCAGCGTGCGCCCCGGGACCACGCCCCAGTACTTCACGAAGTCGGCCTTGTCCTGGCCGCTCGTGACCGTGTTCGTACGGAACTCCAGCGAGCCCAGGTTGTTCGGGGCCTCCCCGCGCGGCTGTGCGTTCGTGATGGAGACCGACGCGTCCGCGCGGACGTTGGCGGCCTGCCATCCGTCGAGGCTGGTCGGGGTCACCACGGTGAAGGGCGGGGGCGAGCACGGAGAGGTCAGCTCGTTCGGCTGGAAGCCGACGGCCGGAGAGGTGTCACGGCCGCTGCAGAGCCACGGGTCGGAGTCGACGGGCCCGACCACGCTGTCGCCGGTGCCGGTCGGCGCGGGCCCGGTGTTCGATCCCCACCAGTTGCGCTCGGCGCTCACGGGCGGCGAGACGATGGCGCCGACCGCGCGGAACCCGACCCCGTTGCCCGTGATCGAGTTGCGGACCAGCACGGCGCCGCCCAGGGAAGCGTCCCCCCGGTCGAAGTACGCCGTGCCCTGCGTGTTCGCGGTGTTGCCGCCTTGCACCTGCACGCCGACGTCGTTGTTGGATACCGTGTTGTTGCGGACCGAGTTGTTCAGCCCCTCGACCACGATGCCGAACCCGTCACCCGTCGAGCCCGACGCGCTGCGCAGGAAGCCGCGGACCACGTTGGCGGCGACGACCGCTCCGAACGGCTGGTCCTGGTTGTACGCCGGGTTCTGCGACCGACGGACCACTGCGATTCCGGCGTGGTCGCGGGCGTCCGTCGCCGCCAGTGTGCGCTCGACAGTGTTCCCGGAGACCACGAGGCTGCCCGAGCCGCTCTCCACGCCGGTGCCGGTCGACGCCTTCAGCTCGATGCCGAAACGACCGTTGTTCCGCACGGTGTTGCCGCTGATCGCATTGGCCCCCGGGCCGCGCGCGCCGAGCACGCTGATCCCGGCGTCGCCGTTGTCCTCGACGGTGTTGCCCGTCACGGTGAGCCCGGAGACGTTGCCGTCACTGATGTCGATGCCGCTGAGGGCGTTGCCGCTGAACGTGCCGCCGGTGATGCTGACGTTGGTCTTGACGCCGTTGATCACCAAGATGCCGCGCCCTCCGGAGCCGGCCGTGCCGTTGCTCGAGGCGGTCACCCGGTTGACCGTCAAGTTGCCGACCGTCCCCGCCTGCATGAAGATCCCGTGCCGGCAGTTGGAGCTGATGCTTGCGTCCTCGAGAGTCACGTTCGTCTGGGTGTCACTGCCGACGCCGAGGTAGACGCCGTTCTCGAACCCTGTGACCATGAGGTCCTCCACGGTCAGCCCGTTGCGCGAGCCCACCAGGGTGATCCCGTTGCCGGAGCACGACGTCCCCTGGATCACGGTCGCAGCCTTGCCTGCGCCGGAGATCCGCACGCCGTCCTTCGCGACCGTCACCGACTCTGCGTAGGTCCCCTGCGCCACGATGACGGTGCCGCCCGCTGCGACCTGCGAGACCGCTGCCTGGATGGTCTTCTTGGCGTCCGCAGCGCTCGTGCCGCCGTTGGCGTCGTTGCCGTTGACCGCGTCGACGTAGCAGGTCGTCGTGCACTGCGGGGTCGGCTCGAAGTTCGCGGACACAGAGTCCGCGCCGAATCCCGCGTCGACGTTGTCGACGTAGCCGCGGAAGGTCCCGCCCCAGCCGGATCCGACGCCGGTCTCGATGCCGGTGATGTGGGTGTCGGGGCCGAGGACGTGAGAGTCACCGAACGCGGCGCCGCTCTCCCACTGGTCGAGGGTCACGTCGTAGCGCTCGATGGTGCGGCCGGGGCCGAACGCGCGCATCCAGAAGTAGCCGGCGAGCACGTTTTTCGTCAGCCACTGGTCCGTCGGGACCGGCGCCGAGGTGCTGCCACCGTTGTAGACGTTCTCCCAGATCAGATAGCCGCTCTGGCCGCCGGCCGTCTGGTACGCCAGCCGCAGCACCGGCGCGTAGTGCTGCGCGGTCGTGCTTGATGCGGCCCGGTAGAACTCATAGCTCAGCGCGCTGAGATTGCCCAGGGTGCGCCCGGCGACCTGGCCCCAGTACTTCACGTAGTCGGCCTTGTCCTGGCCGTTGGTCACGGTGTTCGTGCGGAACTCCAGCGACCCGAGATTGTCCGGCGAGTCGCCGCGCGGCTGTGCCGTGCTGATCACGACGGACGCGTCGGGGCGTACGTTCGCCGCTTGCCATCCGTTCGGGCTGCTGGGGGTCACGACGGTGTAGGGCGGCGCTTCGGCCGCCTGCGCCGGCAAGGCCATGGGCACCGCGGCGACGAGCGCCGTGGACAACAACGCGACGAGACGTCGCGGTCCATGTCTCACGTTGTTCTTCCTCCTTGAAGATCTCTTGCTGTCGAGCGGAGCCGCTGCGCCCACCAGGCCGTACGCTGGCGCCACATTCCTGGTGCCGGCTGGCCCCGCCGACGCTGTCGAATCCAGCTGCAGCTGCCACGGAAGTGCGGGGAAAGCGTGTGCGGGCACGAAGATCGTTCCTGTCGACGCGACCGCAGGAGATATGTGCCTCGGGGCGCTGTCCGGACGTGACCATGTGCGTGTGGACTGGCCACGACACCCTCCCCGGAGTCGGGGACCTGTCTATCAGAAATTGCGGTTCCTGGCGGCCAGTTGAATGAGCCGCCCTAGCCGGTCGAGAAATGGCCAGAATTGGCTACTTGCAAAGATGTGATTCTCGCCCGTCGCCTCCTGAGCGGGCACCTGCCTTGCACGAACGGGCAGGTCTTCGCGGCGGGTCGGGCCGCGGCCAGCCCCGGTGAAGCCTCACGCAGGAGCCGGGTACGACGAAGGCCCCGTCGGCGGGCGGGGCCTTCGAGCAGTTGACAGGCGGCCTCGTGACAGCTCGTCAGGGTCTCAGCGGACCCCTCGGGTCAGCGGGTCAGCGGGTCAGCGGGTCAGCGGGCGAGGCTCCAGGCGATCCCGTCGAGGATGTCGTGCTCGCTGACCACCATGTCGGTCACGTCGAGCCGGTTCACGATCGCCTCGAGCACCAGTGCCCCGGCCCCGATGACGTCCACCCGTCCCGGGTGCATGAAGGGCAGCGCGGCCCGCTCGGCGTGCGTCGCCCGCAGCAGCCGGGCCGTCACGTCCCGGACGTCGTCGGCGGGGATCCGGGAGCGGTGGATCACCGCGGAGTCGTACGCCTCGAGGTCGAGGGCCATCGCGGCGACCGTCGTGACGGACCCCGCGACGCCGACGAGGGTGTGCGCCTCGTGCAGCGGGACGTCCTGCGCCGCGACCGTGATCGCCGCCTCAACGTCTACCCGAGCGGCGGCGACCTGCTCCGCGGTCGGGGGGTCGTCGTGCAGGTGGCGCTCGGTCATGCGTACACAGCCGATGTCGACGGACCGGGCCGCCCGGACGCCGGTCGCGTCACCGAGGACGAACTCGGTCGAGCCGCCGCCGATGTCGACCACGAGGTAGGGCCCGGCCACGCCGTCGGCCGCCAGCTCACGCGTCGCACCGGCGAAGCTGAGCCCCGCCTCCTCTGCGCCGGTCACGACCTCGGGCTCGACCCCGAGGACCTCCTGGACGCCCTTGGCGAAGTCGGCGCGGTTCTCG
The DNA here is from genome assembly GCF_011250635.1 of Motilibacter deserti. GTDB lineage: Bacteria > Actinomycetota > Actinomycetes > Motilibacterales > Motilibacteraceae > Motilibacter_A > Motilibacter_A deserti. Next base: position 90,640 of record NZ_JAANNP010000006.1, on the reverse strand, counting down.
GCGTCGCGGGTGGCGGACGTCGCGACGAAGCGCACCTGCTGGGCGCCGAAGGCTCGGATCGCCTCGGCGTAGCGAGCCGTGGCGTCGAGCGTCCGGGCCAGCGCCTCGGGGGCGAGCCGGCCGGTGCGGTCGACGCCCTGTCCGAGGCGGACGACCTCCATCCGCCGGTCCAGGTCGAGCAGCGTCCCGGCCTCGGGGTCCACGTCGGCCACGAGCAGGCGGATGGAGTTGGTGCCGCAGTCGATCGCTGCGACGCGCTGGGAGGTCATGGGCCGTCCTGGTCGTGAGCGTGGGGGGACTTCGGGGCGCGCCGGGGCCGTCGTCAGTCGGCGGTGTCGCGGGCGCAGGGCCCGCCCGCCCACCACTCGGGAAGCGCGGCGAGCGCCTCGTCGCCGAGCGGGTTGACGCCGCGGCCGGCGGCGAGGGAGTGCGCGACCAGCACGTGCAGGCACTTGACCCGGTCGGGCATGCCCCCGGCGCTGACCGCGGCGATCTCCGGCACCTGCGCGACGGCGTCGCGTCGGCGCAGGTAGTCCTCGTGGGCAGCTGAGTAGGCGGCGGCGAGCTCGGGGTCGTCGCTCAGGCGCTCGGTCATCTGCCGCATCAGCCCCTCGGACTCGAGGGTGCTGACGGCGCCGGTCGCCCGCGGGCACGTGAGGTAGTAGAACGTCGGGAACGGCGTGCCGTCCGGCAGCCGGGGCGCGGTCTCGACGACGTCGGGCTGGCCGCACGGGCAGCGGTGGGCGACCGCACGGAGGCCGCGCGGCGGACGGCCCAGCTGCCGCCCGATCGCCGCGATGTCCGCGGCGTCGATGTCGTCCGGCCCGGAGGCTCCGGGGCCGGCGTCGGAGGCGGTCACGTCAGTGGGCGGCGTCGGCGGCTTCGACCGACTCCCACAGCGTGCCGAACCACGGCCGCTCCCCGGGGTCGGCCGCCGTCGGCGGGGCCTCGACCGTGTCCTGCTGCGTCATGGTGCGGTCGGGCTCCTTGACGACGTAGTGCGACTCGCCGGCACGCACGCGGTGCAGCCGCTCCTCTGCCTGCGTCACCACGTAGCTCGGGTCGTCCCACCGCGCCTTGTCCGCCTCGAGCGCGGCGACGCGCGCCTCCTGCTGGGCGGTCCGCTCACGCAGGGCAGCGATCTCGGAGCGCTGGCCGAGGTACTCGCGCAGCGGGTAGGCCAGCGAGAGGGCCAGGGCGCACACGACGAGGGCCAGCACCGCAGCGCGTGTGGTCAGGCCGGCGCCGCGCCGGGCCCCGCGATGGGCCGGGCGCGAGCGCCGTGGCGGGGCGTCCGGGCGCGGCCGCGGACGCCCCGACTGCCCCGCCGCGCGCCCAGGGGCGCGCGGCGGGGTGCGTCGGGACGGGGATGCGGGCACGGCCGGAGGCTCCGGGTCAGGCCTTCGCGGCCCGCGGGAAGGCCGAGCGGCCGGCGTAGCGCGCGGCGTCGTCGAGCTCCTCCTCGATGCGCAGCAGCTGGTTGTACTTGGCCACGCGCTCGCTGCGCGCGGGGGCGCCCGTCTTGATCTGGCCGCAGTCGGTCGCGACCGCGAGATCGGCGATCGTCGTGTCCTCGGTCTCGCCGGACCGGTGGCTCATCATGCAGCGGTAGCCGCTGCGGTGCGCGAGCGCCACCGCGTCCAGCGTCTCGGTGAGGCTGCCGATCTGGTTGACCTTGACCAGCAGGGCGTTGGCCTGGCCGCCGGCGATGCCGCGGGCGAGGCGCTCGGGGTTGGTCACGAAGAGGTCGTCGCCGACGAGCTGGATCCGGCTGCCCAGCCCGCTGGTGATCTCCGCCCAGCCGTCCCAGTCGTCCTCGGCCAGCGGGTCCTCGATGGAGACCAGCGGGTAGTCGTTGACCAGCTCGGTGTAGTAGGCCGTCATCTCGGCGGCGGTGCGGTCCGAGCCCTCGAAGCGGTAGGTGCCGTTCTCGAAGAACTCGGTGGCCGCGACGTCGAGCGCGAGCGCGATGTCGTCGCCGAGCTTGAAGCCCGCCTTGTCGATCGCGCGGCCGATCAGGTCCAGCGCCGCCCGGCCGTTCGGCAGGTTCGGCGCGAAGCCGCCCTCGTCGCCCAGGCCCGTGGCCAGGCCCTCGGCCTTGAGCACGGACTTGAGCGAGTGGTAGACCTCCGCGCCCCAGCGGAGCGCCTCGCGGAAGGTCTCCGCACCCACCGGCGCGATCATGAATTCCTGAATGTCGACGCCGGAATCCGCGTGCGCACCACCGTTGATGATGTTCATCATCGGGACCGGCAGGGTGTGGGCGTTGGGCCCGCCGAGGTAGCGGAAGAGCGGGAGCTTCGCCGACTCGGCCGCAGCGCGCGCGACGGCGAGGCTCACGCCCAGGATCGCGTTGGCTCCGAGCCGGGCCTTGTTGGGCGTGCCGTCCAGGTCGAGCAGGGCCGCGTCGACCAGCCGCTGCTCGCTGGCCTCGAAGCCGAGCAGCTCGGGGCCGATCTCGTCGAGGACGGCCAGGACGGCCTTCTCCACGCCCTTGCCGCCGTAGCGCGACTCGCCGTCGCGCAGCTCGACCGCCTCGAAGGCGCCGGTCGAGGCGCCGCTCGGCACCGCCGCACGGGCGATGGTGCCGTCGTCGAGGGCCACCTCCACCTCGACAGTGGGGTTGCCGCGGGAGTCAAGGATCTCCCGGGCGCCGACGGCGTCGATGCTCGCCACGTCGTTCTCCTCATGCAGGCTGGGATACGACCGCAGCCTACCGGCGTCAGCCGATCTTCCCGCGCAGGCGCTCCACGGGCCTCGGCGCCACCTCGCTGCGCGGCCCGCACGGGTGGCCCGTCAGACCCCCAGCAGCGCCCGCACGTGCCGCGGCGCGGGGGACCCGTGAGCGAGCACGGCGTCGTGGACGCGCCGGTCGTCCCACCCGGGGCGCGCGGAGCGCAGGTCGGCGACGAGGTCGCGCACCGCGGCGTACCCGACGAAGTAGGTCGCGAGCTGGGCGCTGGTCAGCAGGGCGCGCCGCCACTTGCCGACGGCCTCGCCCTCCTCCTGGTGGCCCCGCTCGACCATCAGCCGCAGCGCCTCCTGCTCGGTCATCCCGCGCGTGTGCACGCGGATGTCGAGGATCGCGTTGATCGTCATGCGCAGCTGCAGCTTCAGCTGCTGCATCCGCAGCGCGGCGTTGCCGTCGGGGCCGCCCACGCCCGGGTAGCCGCGGTCGGACATCAGCTCCTCGGCGTAGACCGCCCACCCCTCGACGAAGGCGCCGTTCCACAAGCAGGCGCGCACCGGTGTGGAGCCGGGAAAGCGGCGCGAGGAGGCCAGCTGCAGGACGTGCCCCGGAGCGGCCTCGTGGATGGTCAGCTGATGGAGCATGTGCGCGTTGTACTCGCGGTAGAACGAGCGCGACCGCTCGGCGCTCCAGTCCGCGGGCGTCGGGGCGACCGCGAAGTAGGTCGGCAGCGGCGCGGCCTCCAGCGGGCCGGGCGGGTCGCAGTAGGCGACGGCGACCCCGCGGTAGAGCTCGGGCATCACGATCACCTCGACCGGGTCGTCGTGCACGGTCATCAGCCGCTCCTCCTGCACGAACGCCGTCGTCGCGGCGAGCGCCTCGCGGCACATCCCGACCACGGTCGAGTCGTCGACCGCCCCCTCGGCGGCGAGCCGGTCCAGGACCTCGCGCACGCCCCCGCCGAGGCGCGCCGCCGCCTCCGCGATCTGCGCCTCGACCCGCTCGAGGTTCTCCTCGGCGAGCGCGAGGACCGTGTCCGCCGCGTCGCCGGCCGTGTCCTTCCCGAGGTCGAGGGAGAGCGCGAGCTTGCGGGAGAACCGGTCGGGGCCGAGCCGCGGGTCACCGTCGGCCGACCCGTCCGTCGCCGCCAGCCGCTCCCGCAGCCACGCCACGTGCTCGTCCAGCGCGTCGAGCGCGGCGGACCGGGCCGGCTCGACCTCTGCGCCGAGCGCCGGCTCCTGCTCCAGCGCTGCTGCCAGCTCGTCGCGGATCAGCGAGCGGGTGCCGGCGAACTGCCCGGCCGCGGTCTCGAGATGTACGCGGGGGGCCACCGTCAGCGCGTCTCTCGCCGCTGCGAGGCTCGCGGGCACCTGGCGCAGCCGGGCCGCGGCGGACCGCAGCCGGTCGCCGAGGGGCGCGAAGTCGCGGGCGAGCAGCGTGTAGAGCGCAGTGCCCGGGTTCGGCTCCAGCGGGTCGTGCTCCAGGGGTCGCAGCTCGTCCAGCGTGAAGGCGCGCGAGAGCAGCGCGACCCGCAGGACCTCCTGGTCGACGGCGTCGTCGGCGGACAGCTGGGCCGGGTCGACGGCGTCGAGCGCCGCGAGCGCCAGGTCGAGGTCGGCCCGCTCGGCGGCGAGCGACGCGGGGTCGAGGCGCTCGAGGCGGTCGTCGAAGCGGTGGTCGCCGGACACCGTGGCGAGCGTGGGGCTGTGCGTGAGGAGCACGTCCAGCCCGGAGGTGGCGGCGGTGCGGAAGCCCGTGGCGACGTCGGTCATGGCCGAATCCTGAATGAGCCGGGCCTCGGGCTCGCACGAGGGCTGCCTGCTCGCGACGGGCCGCACCGGAGCCGCCCTGGCCGGGGGCGCGTAGCCGGAGCCGGGAGGGGCGCGCAGCCGGTGGCGCCGGTCCGCGAGCGGGGCGCGGCTCAGCCGGCGGAGCCCTCCACGGTGCGTACGCGGTCGGCGTAGCGCCGCGCGGCCGTGCGCAGCGCCCCCTCGGCGTCCACGCCCTCGCGGCGGGCCCGCGCCACGACCGCGAGCAGCAGCTCGCCCACGTCGGGGTCGTCCGCGTCCACCGCGGCGACCGGCACGTCCAGCCCGGCGCGCTCCGCCCGGCCGAGCAGCTTGGCAGCGAGCGAGAGGGCCGGCTGGGCCATCGGCACGCCGTCCACCGCGGACGCGCGGCCCTTCTCGGCGCGCTTCACCGCGTCCCAGGTCTTCTCCGTGTGCGACGCGGCGACGTCGGCAGTCCCGGCCTCGGGCCCGAAGACGTGCGGATGCCGGCGGACGAGCTTGGTGACGATGCCGTCGGCGGCGTCGTCGATCGACCAGGGCGCGTCGTCCCGCTCCTCGCCGAGCCGGGCGTGGAAGACCGCCTGCAACAGCAGGTCGCCGACCTCCTCGACGAGCGCGTCCCGGTCGTCGTCCTCGATGGCCTCGACGACCTCGTAGGCCTCCTCGAGGAGGTACTGCACCAGGCTCTGGTGCGTCTGCTCCGCGTCCCAGGGGCACCCGCCGGGGCTACGCAGCCGGTCCATGAGTGCGACGAGGTCGAGGACGTGCGCGCCCGGCAGGTCCGCGGAGGCGATGACCGTGACCTCGGCCCCGTCGTCGATCAGCTGCGCCGCGAGCGCGTCGACGGCCGCCGGCGGGACGAGGCGCACGTCGCCGTCGTCGGCCACCCGCGCGCCCGCCTCCCGCAGGGCGGGCACGTGCGCCGCCAGTCCCGCGTCCACGACGACCGCGGCGGCGGACCGCAGCGCCTCCCACGCCGGCCAGGAGAAGGCTCCCGGGGGCACGCGGGGGCTTGCGACGACGAGCGTGACGTGGGCGAACTCCCCCGTCACCCGGCCCCCGCGCCCTCGGTGCCCGCGCCGGGCTCCCCCACCGCGGGGGTGGGGGTCGCGCCGGTCGCGAGGCCTCCGCTGGCCAGCGGGCTCAGCGCGCCGGCCGACGCGTCGTAGTCGCCGTAGCGCGGGCTGACCTCGACGCCGACCCGGTCGACGAACTGGCGGCGCACCTCCTCCACGGCCTGCTGGCGCTGGGCCTGGAGCTGCTCGCCCTGCACGCCCGGCACGAGCCGCTCGCCGAGCTTGGTCTGGATGAGGTACCACCGCAGGTAGCGGTCCTCGGTGCCGGGCGCGACGCCCTGCTCCAGGAACGCCTGCCCCAGCCCCTCGGCGCCGCCCGCGCGGACGAGCTGGCCGCGTACGGCCTCGATCTCGCTCTGGTCCACGGTGATCGGCGGGTCCTGAGCGGCCGCGATCTCGTCGAGCAGGGCGTACTCGAGCAGGTAGTTGAGCGTGTAGGAGACGGCGGCGGGCCGGTCGTCGGCGAACGGGCTGGCGTCGGCGGTGTAGAGCCGGTCCGCCACCGTGCGGACCTCGTCGTTGCTCACCCGCTGGTCCCCGACGACGACGGCCGAGCCCGCGCCCGACGGCGTGCAGGCGCCGAGCGCGACGGCGAGCAGGACCGCTCCCCCGGCCACGGCGGCCCGGCCGCGCCGGCTCACCGCCCGCTCCCACCGGCAGCGGCCGGGGCCGGGGCGTCCAGCAGCACCGCGTCGATGAGGTCGCGGCACCAGTCGAGCAGGGCGACGTCGCGCAACGGGGTCCCTCCGATCCGAGCGGTCGCCGGCCGTGGCACCAGGATCGTAGATGTGGCCGGCTTCACAAGAGTGCGAGGGTAGAGCCGCTGGAGCCGCAGCTGCTGCGACTCGCGCAATTCGACCGGGCCGAACCGGATCTGCGAGCCCTGCAGCGCGACGTCCCGGAGGCCGGCCTTGCGGGCGTGCGCCCGGAACCGCGCCACCGCGAAGAGGTTCTCGACCGGCGCCGGCGGCGTGCCGTAGCGGTCGGTGAGCTCGGCCCGCACGGCCTCGATGGCCTCGTCGTCCGCCGCCTCGGCCAGCTTGCGGTAGGCCTCCAGCCGCAGCCGCTCCCCCGGGACGTAGTCGTGCGGCAGGTGCGCGTCGACCGGCAGCTCGACCTTGACCTCGGCCGGCGCGGTGTCGGCCTCGCCCTTGAACTCCGCGACCGCCTCGCCGACGAGGCGCACGTAGAGGTCGAAGCCGACGTCGGCGATGTGGCCGGACTGCTCGCCGCCGAGCAGGTTGCCCGCGCCGCGGATCTCCAGGTCCTTCATCGCCACGCGCATGCCGGCGCCGAGGTCGCTGTTCTGCGCGATCGTCGCGAGCCGGTCGTGCGCGGTCTCGGTGAGCGGCTTCTCCGGCGGATAGAGGAAGTACGCGTACGCCCGCTCGCGCCCGCGGCCGACGCGGCCGCGCAGCTGGTGCAGCTGGGAGAGGCCGAGCGTGTCGCCGCGCTCGACGATGAGGGTGTTGGCGTTCGAGATGTTGAGCCCGCTCTCGACGATCGTCGTGCAGACGAGCACGTCGACGCGGCGCTCCCAGAAGTCGAGCACGACCTGCTCGAGGGTGTGCTCGTTCATCTGCCCGTGCGCGCTCGCGATGCGCGCCTCCGGGACGAGGTCGCGCAGCCGGGCCACGGCCCGGTCGATCGACTCGACGCGGTTGTGGATGTAGAAGACCTGCCCCTCGCGGAGCAGCTCGCGCCGGATCGCCGCGGAGATCTGCTTCTCGTCGTACGCCCCCACGTAGGTGAGCACCGGGTGGCGCTCCTCCGGCGGGGTGAGGATCGTCGACATCTCGCGGATGCCGGTGATGGACATCTCCAGCGTGCGCGGGATCGGCGTCGCCGACATGGTGAGCACGTCGACGTTCGTGCGCAGGTGCTTCAGGCGCTCCTTGTGCTCGACGCCGAAGCGCTGCTCCTCGTCCACGATCACGAGGCCGAGGTCCTTGAAGTGGACGTCGCCCATGATGAGCCGGTGGGTGCCGATGACGACGTCCACGCTGCCGTCGCGCACGCCCTCCTGGACCGCCTTCGCCTCCTTGTCTGTCTGGAAGCGGCTCAGCGCCTTCACGTTCACCGGGAAGCCGGCGTAGCGCTCGGCGAACGTCGAGAAGTGCTGCTGCACGAGCAGCGTCGTCGGCACCAGGACGGCGACCTGCTTGCCCTCCATCACGGCCTTGAACGCCGCCCGCACCGCGATCTCGGTCTTGCCGTAGCCGACGTCGCCGCACACGACGCGGTCCATCGGGACCGGCCGCTCCATGTCTCGCTTGACCTCGTCGATGGTCGAGAGCTGGTCCGGCGTCTCGTTGTAGGGGAACGCGTCCTCGAGCTCGCGCTGCCAGGGCGTGTCGGGGCCGAACTGGTGCCCCTGCGTCGCCATGCGCGCGCTGTAGAGCTTGATGAGCTCGGCCGCGATCTGCTTGACCGCCTTCTTGGCCCGGCCCTTGCGCTTCTGCCAGTCGGCTCCGCCCATCCGGTCCAGGGCCGGCTGCTCGCCGCCGACGTAGCGGGTGACCAGGTCGAGCTGGTCCGTCGGGACGAAGAGCCGGTCGCCGGGGGCGCCGCGCTTGCTGGGGGCGTACTCGATGACGAGGTACTCGCGGGTCGCGCCCTGCACGGTGCGCTGCACCATCTCGACGTAGCGCCCGACGCCGTGCTGCTCGTGCACGACGGGGTCGCCCGGCTTGAGCTGCAGCGGGTCGACCTGGTTGCGCCGCCGGCTCGGCATGCGGCGCATGTCCTTGGTGGACGCCTTCTGGCCGTTGACGTCGGTCTCGGTGAGGATCGCCAGCTTGAGCTGGGCGGACACCAGGCCGTGCTCGATGCAGCCGGTCGTCACCTCCGCCACCCCGGGCGACGGCTCCTGCCGCAGGCCGACGTCCAGCCGCGACGGCACGCCGGCCTCCCTGAGGCGCTCGACCGTGCGCTCGGCGGGGCCGTGGCCCTCGGTGACGTAGACGACGCGCCAGCCCTCACCGAGCCAGCCCTTCGCGTCCGCGATCGCGCGCTGGACATCACCCCGGTAGCCCTCGACCTCCCTCGCCGAAACCGGAAGCACGTTCTCCGCTTCGCTGATCTCGACGTCGGTCTCGAACGGCGACATCGTCCACCAGGCCCGGCCGCTGCTCAGCGTGGCTTCGCGGACCTCGGCCAGCTCGCGGTAGGACGACGCGTCGAGGTCGATCGGCGCCTCCCCGCCGACCGCCGCCGTCGCCCAGGAGGCCTCGAGGAACTCCCGGCTCGTCGCCACCAGGTCGGAAGCGCGGGCGCGGACGCGCTCGGGGTCGCACACCACGACGTACGAGCCGGCGGGCATCGCCTGCGGCAGCAGCTCGAGGTCGTCGACCAGGGCCGGGATCAGCGCCTCCATGCCCTCCACCGCGATGCCCTCGGCCAGCTTGCCGAGGACGTCGAGCAGGCTCGGGTGCGACTCCCCCAGCGCCCGGGCCCGCTCCCGGACCTCCGGCGTCAGCAGGAGCTCGCGGCACGGCGGCGCCCACAGCCCGTGCTCGGCGACCTCGAGGCTGCGCTGGTCCGCGACCTTGAACCAGCGGACCTCCTCGACCGTGTCGCCCCAGTACTCCACCCGCAGCGGGTGCTCCTCGGTCGGCGGGAAGACGTCGAGGATCCCGCCGCGCACGGCGAACTCGCCGCGCTTCTCCACCATGTCGACGCGGGAGTACGCCGCGGCGGCCAGCCGCTCGACCGCGTCCTCCAGCGCCAGCTCGTCACCGGGGCGCAGGCTCACCGGCTCCAGGTCGCCCAGCCCGCGCACGAGCGGTTGCAGGATGCTGCGCACCGGCGCGACCACGACCTTGAGCGGGCCGGCGGCGGGGTCGTCTGCCGACGGGTGCGCCAGCCGGCGGAGCACCGCCAGGCGCACGCCGACCGTGTCGCTGCGCGGGCTGAGCCGCTCGTGCGGGAGCGTCTCCCACGAGGGGAAGTGCGCCACGTTGTCGGCGCCGATCAGCGACCCGAGCGCGGTGACCAGGTCCTCGGCCTCCCGCCCGGTCGCCGTCACCGCGAGCACGGTCCGGCCCGCGCCCAGCGGCCCGGGCGCGGCGAGCGCGGCCACGGCGAACGGCCGCAGCGCGCCGGGGGCCGCGATCTCCAGCGTCGGGGTGTCCCCCGCCCGCGCGTCGGCGACGGCACGGGCCAGGGCAGGGTCGGCGGCGACGGCGGTCAGCAGGCCGCTCAGGGTCACGGGCGCTCCTCAAGCGGCACGTACGCGGCGTCCCTCCGATAACGGAAAGGCGTGGATCCCAGCCTACGGCGCGGGACGCAGCCCCAGCACTCCCACGGGCGGCGCCCTGCCCACGCGCGAACCCCGATCGGATGCAGATCCGCCTCGTGGCGAGGCGGCGATGGCCCCCGAAGTAGGGTGACCCGCACCGGACAGCGCCGTCCGACCGCCGCCGCCCGGGTGGACGACGCGAGGAGAGCCCGTGACCGACGCCGACGACATCCCCGCCGGCCTGCGTGCCGACATCCGCAGGCTGGGGACCCTGCTGGGCGAGACGATCGTCCGCCAGGAGGGCCAGGAGCTCTTCGACCTGGTCGAGCGCGTACGCCGGTTGACCCGCGAGGACGGCGACGCGGCCGCCAGGCTGCTCGCCGACGTCGACGTGCCCACCGCGGCGCGCCTCGCGCGCGCGTTCTCGATGTTCTTCCACCTGGCCAACATCGCCGAGCAGGTCCACCGCTCCCGGGACCTGCGCCGGCTGCGCGGCGAGCAGGGCAGCTGGCTGAAGAAGGCCGTCGACTCGATCGTCGAGGCGGTCGAGGAGGAGCGGGTCCCCCGCGACGAGGTCGCCGAGATGGTCCGCCACGTCTCCGTGCGCCCCGTCTTCACCGCGCACCCGACCGAGGCCGCGCGCCGCACCGTCCTCACGAAGCTGCGTCGCATCGGCGAGCTGCTCGAGCGCGACGACTGGCAGTCCGACCCCCGCTCCGTACGCCGGCTCGCCGAGCTGGTCGACCTGCTGTGGCAGAGCGACGAGCTGCGCTCGGAGCGCCCGGAGGTGCTCGACGAGGCGCGCAACGCCGTCTACTACCTCGACGAGCTCTTCCGCATCGCGGTCCCGGACGTGCTCGAGGAGCTCGTCGCCGAGCTCGACCGCGCGCAGGTCGGCCTGCCGCTGGAGAGCCGGCCGCTCACCTTCGGCTCGTGGATCGGCGGCGACCGCGACGGCAACCCGAACGTCACGCCGCGGGTGACGTACGACGTCCTGCTGCTGCAGCACGACCACGCGCTCAACGCGGTGGGCGAGCAGATCGACCAGCTGCGCGCCGAGCTCTCCTCCAGCCTGCGCAACGCCGGCGTCAGCCAGGAGCTGCGCGACAGCCTGGCCGCCGACCTCGAGCGGCTGCCCGAGGTCCCACCGCGCTACCTGCGGCTGAACCAGCAGGAGCCCTACCGGCTCAAGCTCACGTGCATCCGGCACAAGCTCGAGCACACGCGGCGCCGGCACGCGGCCGCCGCGCCGCACGAGCCCGGCCGGGACTACGCCTCGACCGCAGAACTCGTCGACGACCTCGTCGTCGTGCGCGACTCGCTGCTCGCGAACAAGGGCGAGCTCGTCGCCCACGGCCGGCTCGAGCGCCTGGTGCGCACCCTCGAGGCGTTCGGGCTTCACCTGGCCACGCTCGACGTGCGCGAGCACGCCGACGCCCACCACGACACCCTCGCGCAGCTTTTCGACCGGCTCGGCGAGTCGCCCACGCCGTACGCCGACCTCAAGCGCGAGGACCGGCTCGCGCTGCTGCGCGCGGAGCTCGCCAGCCGGCGCCCGCTCGCGCCCACCCCGCCACCGCTCGACGCGGCGGGGCAGCGGGTGTTCGCCGTCTTCACGACCGTCCGCGAGGCCTTCGAGCGCTTCGGGCCCCAGGTCGTCGAGTCCTACATCGTCTCCATGACCCGGGGCGCGGACGACGTGCTCGCGCCCGTGCTGCTGGCCCGCGAGGCCGGGCTCGTCGACCTCGCCGGCGGCGTCGCGCACATCGGCTTCGTGCCCCTGCTCGAGACCGTCGACGAGCTGCGCGCGGCCGACGAGATCCTCGAGGACCTGCTCTCCGACCCGTCCTACCGGCGCCTCGTCGCGCTGCGTGGGGACGTGCAGGAGGTCATGCTCGGCTACTCGGACTCGAACAAGGACGCCGGCATCGCGAGCTCGCAGTGGGAGATCCACCGCGCGCAGCGCCGCTTGCGCGACGTCGCGATGCGCCATGGCGTCCGGCTGCGGCTCTTCCACGGGCGCGGCGGGACAGTCGGCCGCGGCGGCGGCCCGACGTACGAGGCGATCCTCGCCCAGCCATGGGGGACGCTCGACGGCGAGATCAAGCTGACCGAGCAGGGCGAGGTCATCAGCGACAAGTACCTCCTGCCGTCGCTGGCCCGCGAGAACCTCCAGCTCACGCTGGCCGCCACGCTGACCGCGACGGTCCTGCACCGGACGCCGCGCGAGACGACGGTCTCGCTGCTGCCGCAGTTCGACCCGGTCATGGACCTGGTGTCGGGCAAGGCCCAGGAGGCCTACCGGGCGCTGACCAGGGACGCGCAGATCGCCGCGTACTTCTCCCAGTCGACCCCGGTCGAGACACTCGGCGACCTCAACATCGGCTCCCGCCCGTCCCGGCGGCCCTCCTCCGACGCCGGCCTCTCCGCGCTGCGCGCGATCCCGTGGGTGTTCGGGTGGACGCAGTCGCGCCAGGTCGTCCCGGGGTGGTTCGGCGTCGGCAGCGGCCTGGCCGCCGCGTTCGAGGCGGGTCACGGCGCGCAGATCGAGCGGATGTGGGCCGAGTGGCACTTCTTCCGCAACTTCCTGTCCAACGTCGAGATGACGCTGGCCAAGACCGACCTGCGCATCGCCCGGCACTACGTCGAGACGCTCGTCGACCCGGCGCTGCGGCCGATCTTCGAGCGCATCGTCGAGGAGCACGACCGGACGGTGGAGCAGGTGCTCCGTGTCACCGGCGAGACGCAACTGCTGGGCAAGAGCCCGTCGTTGGCCCGGACGCTGCAGGTGCGCGACGCCTACATCGACCCGATCTCCTACCTGCAGGTCGCCCTGCTGCGCCGGGTGCGGGCCGCCGGCGACGACGTCGACCCCGAGCTGCGCCGTGCCCTGCTGCTGACCGTCAACGGTGTCGCCGCAGGCTTGCGCAACACGGGCTGACGCTCGCCCGTCCGCGAGGAGCGTCAACGCCTGCTGACCGAGGAGGCGGCAGGCGGAAAATCGGGTGAGACGGATGAGGGCGGCGAGCCGGTCGGCTCGCCGCCCTCGTGGCTTCATGGGTCGCACCCGCCCGTTAGCGCGGGCAACTTAGTGCACGTTCACGCCGACGGCGAGAACATCCAGTCACTCGCCGTGACGAGGCCGCCGAGGACCCCGCCGGTCTCGCCCAGCTCGCTCAGCACGATCGGCAGGTTGCTGGTCGCGAGCGGCATCGACTGCCGGTAGACAGTCTGGCGGATCTCGGCGAGCAGCGGGTGGCCGAGCCGGGAGATGCCGCCGGCGATGACCACGAGCGAGGGGTTCATGAAGTTGACCAGCTCGGCCAGGACGGTACCGAGACGCTGGCCCCCCGTCTTGATCAGCGACAGCGCGACCGCATCGCCCTCCTGCGCCGCCTCGCCGACGTCGATCGCCGTGAGCGTCTGGCTGTGGGCCAGCCGAGCGGCCAGGGCCGGTGACTCGCCCGAGGTCGCCGCGGCCATCGCGTCCCGGCCGAGCGCCGCACCGCTGAACATCGTCTCGAGGCAGCCGGTGTTGCCGCAGGCGCAGACGTGGCCCTCGCCGGCGCGGATGTGGCCGATGTCGCCGGCGCAGCCTGCCGCGCCGCGGTAGACGTCGCCGTGGATGACCGCGGCGCTCCCGACACCTGTCCCGATCTTCACGAACAGGAAGTCGTCCATGCCCTTGGCGACTCCGCCCCAGCGCTCGCCCTGGGCCATCATGTTGACGTCGTTGTCCACCGTGACGCTGCAGCGGAAGCGCCGGGAGAACTCGTCGCGCAGCGGGTAGCGGTTCCACCCCGGCATGAGAGGCGGGCTGACCGGGATGCCCTCGCGGAAGCTGACCGGCCCCGGGACGCCGATGCCGATCCCCGAGATGGTGTCGCACGCGACCGTGCTCTGCGCCTTGGCCACGAGCTCGTAGACCTTGGGCAGGACCACGTCGGGACCACTGCGGATGTCGCAGGGCTCCTCGAGGAAGGTCAGCAGGTTGAGCCGGCTGTCACCGATCGCGATGCTGATCGACGTCGCCCCGAGGTCGACGGCCAGGAACCGCAGGCCGCTGTTGAGCGACACCTGTGGCGAGGGCCGGCCGCCGCGCGAGACGCTGAGGCCGCTCTCCTCGATGAGCCCCGACGCCAGCAGCTCCTCGAGCTCGACACCGAGCCGTGCCCGGCCCACTCCGACCAGCCCGACGAGGGCCGCCCGGGAGGCGGGCCCCTCGTCGCGCAGGAGGCGGAGGATCTTGCACTGGACGTCCGTTGCGGGACGCATTGTGCCCATACGCGTCATGCCCTTGCCCTTCACCCGCTGAGTTCGGGCAATGGCCTAGACAACGTGCACCACGCCGCAGGTCGCACCGACAGAAGTGCCACCAACTCTTTGGCGAGTCTAGACCAAAGCCTTCTGATTCGGGAGTACCACAACGTCCGAAACGTCCACCCATTGGCCGCTGCGCGCAGAAGCCAGAACGGCCTCCGTCAGGCGTGCACCGCGCAGCCCGTCGGCGAACGTCGGCATTCCGACGGGCTGCTCGCCCCGCACGGCCGCGTAGACGTCGGCGATGAGCGCGTCGAAGCAGTCCTGGTAGCCCTGCGGGTGGCCGGTGGGCAGGTAGGCGTAGCGCAGCCCCTCCGGGCTCATGAGCTCGCTGCCGCGCGGCACCACCGTGGACGCGTCCCGGCCGCCGATCCACAAGGTGTCGGGGTTCTCCTGGTCGAAGCTGTAGGAGGCGTCGGCGCCGTCGATGTTGAACCAGAGCCGGTTCTTGCGCCCGAGCGAGACCTGGCTGACCACGAGCGTCCCGGTGGCACCGAGATCGGTCTGGAAAAGAATTGCGGCAATGTCCTCGGTGGTGACCGGGGCCATGTTGCCCTTGTCGTCAGCGAAGCGGGCCAGCGGGGTGGCCGTCATCGCAGACAGCCGCACGATGCGGTGTCCGGTCACGAATTCGACCAGGTCGCACCAGTGGATCCCGATGTCGCCGAATGCGCGCGAGGAGCCGCCCAAGGCCGGATTGACCCGCCAATTGTTGTCGGTCTCCCGGGCCAGCCAGTCCTGCAGGTAGGAGCCGTGGAACAGGTGCAGCTTGCCGGCGTCGCCGCGCGCGATGCGGCCGCGGGTGTCGCGGACCGTCGGGTAGTAGCGGTAGACGAACGGGACCGCGTTGACGACCCCGGCCTCCTCGGCCAGCGCGGTCAGCCGGGCGGCGCTCTCGACGTCGATCGCCAGCGGCTTCTCGCACACGACGTGCTTGCCGGCCGCCAGCGCCTTCTCCACCAGCGGTGCGTGCAGGTGGTTCGGCGTGCAGACGTGGACGACGTCGATCTCGTCGCTCTCGATCAGCTCGTCGGAGGAGGCGAAGAAGCGGTCCGCGCGCATGCGCTGCGCAGCCGCCTCAGCGATCTCAGGTGTCGCATCCGCGACTGCGATGGACGTCGCTCCGGCCCGGGCGGCAGCACGCACGTGCACTGCCCCGATGAAGCCGGTCCCCACTACGCCAACGCGCACAGTAGCCGTCATGCCGCGAAGTAAAGCATCGGGTTGCACGAGTTTCAACCCCTGCTGCGAAAGTTCTGCATAGGAGTTGTCGAAGTGCCGGGACATGGGTCATCGCCGGAAGACCAGCTGGTCTTTCGGTTCGCGGAAATGCGGAGTGGGGCGGCGAGCGCGGCGCGGCGATGTCCCGGGCAGGGCCCCCACAGCGCCCGACAGGGCCCCCAAGAAGCTCGAGACGCTGCGAGAAGCCGGAGGAGCCGCCCACGGCCCCTGAGGTCGCCGCCGAGGTCGGCGGAACAGGTGAGGCGAATCGAGCCGACGTCGGGGCTGGCCAAGCTCGAGCTCCGGACCGCGCAGGCGCTCGTGCCGTCAGTGGCGCCGGCGGTGCTCCGGTCGCCGGAGCCGGGGACACGCCCCGCACTCGGCCCGGCGGGGCGCCCGCACCGGTCGCTGTCGCGTTGTACGCACCAGAAAACCTCCTCGTTGAGGTCGTCGGACGGAGCCGTGCCGGTGCCGGCGGAAGCGGCACCGGCACGGTCGTCCCGGTCGCTGCGTCGCAACCGCGACGCAGGGTCAGTGGCCGGGCCGGTCGACGGGCAGGCCGTCGCTGCCGGTCGCCGGGCCGGCCTCCGGGGTCAGTGCCCGGAGTTCAGTCGCTGGAGGAGCTGAAGGCGGCGTCGAAGGCCGCCGCCGGCGGCTCGATCTGCACGAGCTTCTGGATGAACGCGAGGGCGTCCGGGCCGCCGACCAGGCGGTCCATGCCGGCGTCCTCCCACTCGATGGAGATCGGGCCGTCGTAGCCGATCGCGTTCAGCATGCGGAAGCACGCCTCCCACGGGACGTCGCCGTGACCGGTGGACACGAAGTCCCACCCACGGCGCGGGTCCGCCCAGGGCAGGTGCGAGCCGAGCCGGCCGTTGCGGCCGTTCAACTGCTTGACCGACTCCTTGCAGTCCACGTGGTAGATGCGGTCCTTGAAGTCCCACAGGAAGCCGACCGGGTCGAGGTCCTGCCACACGAAGTGGCTCGGGTCGAAGTTGAGCCCGAACGCCTCGCGGTGGCCGATGGCCTCCAGCGTGCGCACGGTCGTCCAGTAGTCGTACGCGATCTCGCTCGGGTGCACCTCGTGGGCGAAGCGGACGCCCACCTCGTCGAACACGTCCAGGATCGGGTTCCAACGGTCGGCGAAGTCCTGGTAGCCCGCCTCGATCATGTGCGGCGGCACCGGCGGGAACATCGCGACATAGTGCCAGATGCTGGAGCCGGTGAAGCCGACGACGGTCTTGACGCCGAGCTTGGCCGCCGCGCGGGCGGTCAGCTTCATCTCCTCGGCGGCGCGCTGGCGTACACCCTCGGGGTTGCCGTCACCCCAGACGCGCGGGTTGACGATGCCCTTGTGCCGCTCGTCGATCGGGTTGTCGCAGACGGCCTGGCCGTTGAGGTGGTTCGAGATCGCGTAGACGCTGAGGTTGTACTTCTCCAGCAGCGCCTTCTTCTCCTCGACGTAGCCGTCGTCCTCCACGGCCTTGAGCACGTCGAAGTGGTCGCCCCAGCAAGCGATCTCGAGGCCTTCGTAGCCCCACTCGCTCGCCCGGCGGGCGACCTCCTCGAAGGGCAGGTCGGCCCACTGGCCGGTGAAGAGCGTGATCGGTCGTGCCATCTGCCGTTCTCCTCGCGTCGTTGGTTGTCGGACGGTCGACGTCCGGCTGCCCCGGGGACGGGTCAGCCGGCTGCTGCCGGGCGCGGTCGGCCGTTGCGGGCCAGACGCAGCAGCAGGTCCTTCACCTCGGTGGCCCCCACCCGGTCCACGCCGACGCTCGCGTCGGAGCAGACGAGGACGGGACCGTCGGCGTCGCTGTCGGGCAGCCGTCCGTGGCTGCCCTTCACCGGCGACGGGTCCAGCGGGATGACCTGCATCGAGTAGCGCAGGCCGACCTTCTTGCGGACGAGCGCGGCCCCGGCCTTCGCCTTGGCCAGCTTGTCCTCCGGGTTGAGGAAGAGCTCGGCCGGGTCGTAGCCGGGCTTCTTGTGGATCTCGACGGTGCGGGCGAAGTCCGGCGCCCGGTCGTCGTCGAGCCAGTAGTAGTAGGTGAACCACGCGTCCGGCTCGGCCACGAGCACCAGCTCGCCGGAGCGCTCGTGGTCCAGGCCGTACTTCGCCTTGCCCGCCTCGTCGAGCACCTCGGCGACCCCGGGCAGGCTCTCCAGCATCGCGCGCACCCGCGGCAGGTCGGACTCGTCGGCGACGTAGACGTGGGCGACCTGGTGGTCCGCCACGGCGAAGGCCCGCGAGGTCCAGGGGTCGAGCAGCTCGTACCCGTCCTGCACGTAGACGTTGAGCAGGCCCTCGCGGCGCAGCAGCCGGTTGACGTCCACCGGGCGGCGGGCGGCGGTGATGCCGTACTCGCTCAGCGCGACGACCGTGATGCCGCGCCCGCGCGCGTCGTCGAGCAGCGGCTTCAACGCGCCGTCGACCTCGCGCGCCGCCGCGACGGCCTCGGGCCCGTCGGGGCCGAAGCGTTGCAGGTCGTAGTCGAGGTGCGGCACGTAGGCCATGGTCAGGTCGGGGCGGTTGCGGGCGAGGATGCGGCGCGTGGCCTCGATGATCCAGCGGGAGGAGGCGATCGAGGCGGTGGGGCCCCAGTACTGGAAGAGCGGGAAGGTCCCGAGCTCCTCGGTCAGCTCGTCGTGCAGCTGCGGCGGGTAGGTGTAGCAGTCGGGCGACTTGCGCCCGTCGGCGTGGTAGACCGGCCGCGGGGTGACGGTGAGGTCCGTCGACGCGCCCATGGCGTACCACCAGCAGACGTTGGCCGACGTCGATCCGGCGGCCTCGCGGCGTGCGGCCTCCCAGACCTTCTCCCCCTGCACCAGCTTGTTGTGCTGGCGCCACAGGAAGACCTCGCCGAGGTCCCGGAAGTACCAGCCGTTGCCCACCACGCCGTGATCGCGCGGCATGAGGCCGGTGAGGAACGTGGACTGGGCCGAGCACGTCACCGCCGGCAGCACCGTCCCGAGCGGCGCGGTGAAGCCCGTGGACCCGACGGCCTGCAGGTTGGGCATGTGCGCGAGCAGCTTCGGCGTCAGGCCCACGACGTCGAGCAGGAGCACGGGGTTGCGGCCCTCAGTCATGCGATCTCCTCATGTCAGCTCCCGGAGGCCGAGAGCCAGCAGGTTGTCCCGGGCCCACGCGAGCTCGGCGGCGATCCCGGCCACGAGCCCCGCATCCCCTTGGGGGCGCAGCTGCTCGGGCAGGACGTGCCAGGTGTAGGTCTCGACCTCGACCGTATCCGTGCGGGCGGCCGAGCCGGCGAACAGCGTGCGCAGCGTGTCCTGCAGCTGCTCGCGGGTAGAGCGCAGCGGCGGCTCGGGGTCGGCGTGCAGCGGTACGTGGAAGTGCACCCGCCAGGGGGCGTCCCCGGCAAGCCCGGCCGCCGACCCGTCCGCGGCGAGCGCCGCGTCGAGGTCGTCACGGCCGTCGAGCCAGGCCCCGACGCGCTCCCGCGTCTGGTGCAGGTAGCGCGGCTCGACGAACGACGCGAGCGCCGCGCGGGTCGCCGGGTCGCGGGGGTCGTCGGCGTGCAGCGCTGCGGACGCCTGCAGCTTCACCACGGGCATACCGAGCTCGTCGAGCCGCTCGACCAGCTCCTCGGCGGTCTCGAACGCGACGGCCAGGTGGCAGGCGTCCAGACAGAGGCCGATCCGGCGGGTGTCGAGCCCGGCGAGGAACGCGCTCACCTGCGCCCCGGTCTCCACCACGCACCCCGGCTCGGGCTCGAGCGCGACCCGCACCACCTTGCCCGTCGCCGCCTCGACGTCGGCGAGCTCGGCGGCCAGGGCGTCGAGCTGGCCACGGGCCGCCTGCTGGGACCGCTCGTCCCACGGGTCTCGCCAGGCCAGCGGAAGCGTGGAGATGCTTCCACGGGCGACGTCGTCGGGAAGCAGCCGCGCGAGCAGCCAGGCCAGGTCGGCGGTGTAGCGCAGCCGCTCGGGCTCGGACCAGTCCGGGGAGTAGACGCGCAGCTTCACGACCTCCTGGCCGAAGCCGGCGTAGGGGAAGCCGTTCAGGGTGACGACCTCGAGCCCACGCGCAACCAGCTCGCCGCGAAGCCGGGCGAGGGCAGCGTCGTCCGCGCGCAGCGTCGTCGCCACCTCGCGGGCCAGCCAGAGCCCGAGGCCGAGCCGGTCCGTGCCGAGCGTCTCGCGCACCGGCCCGGCGTAGGCATCCAGCTGGCGGAGGACCCCGTCGAGGTCCTCGGCCGGATGGACGTTGGTGCAGTAGGCCAGATGGACCGTCTGCCCATCGGGATGCCGGAATCGCATCGCGCTAGTTGTCCCGCGCTCCGCGCAGCACCGAGCTGCCTTGGAAGGTCGCCGAGGCGCCGGTCTCGATGCTCTCGTCCTCGAGCGTGAGACGCCCGCTCTGGGCGTAGAACTCGACGGGGTTGAGCCAGAGCACGCGGTCGACGTCGTCGTCGCTGAAGCCGGCCTCGAGCATCGCGCGGCCCGTCTTCAGCGTCTTGAGCGGGTCGCTGCGGCCCCAGTCGGCCGCTGAGTTGACCAGCATGCGCTCGAGCCCGTGCTCCTGCAGGATCCGCACCATCCGGTGCTCGTCCATCTTCGTGTCGGGGTAGACCGAGAACGCGGCCCAGCACCCGGCGTCGCGCACCATCGCGACCGTCATCTCGTTGAGGTGGTCGATGATGACCCGCTCCGCCGGGACCCCGGCCTCCTTGATGACGTCGAGCGTGCGCCGCGTCCCGGCGGCCTTGTCGCGGTGCGGCGTGTGCACGAGCACCGGCAGGTCGTGCTCGAGCGCGAGCTCGAGCTGGCGGGAGAAGGCCTCGTCCTCCTCCTTGGTCATCGAGTCGTAGCCCAGCTCGCCCACCGCGACGACGCGGTCCTTGGCCAGGAACCGCGGCAGCAGGTCCAGGACCTCGACGCAGCGCGGGTCGTTGGCCTCCTTCGGGTTGAGCCCGATGGTGCAGAAGTGCTCGATGCCGAACTGGGCGGCCCGGAAGGGCTCCCACCCGAGCAACGAGTCGAAGTAGTCGACGAACGAGCCGACGTTGCTGCGCGGCTGCCCCAGCCAGAACGCCGGCTCGACGAGGGCACGGACGCCGGCGGCGTACATCGCCTCGTAGTCGTCCGTGGTGCGCGAGGTCATGTGGATGTGCGGGTCGAAGATGCGCACGGTCAGCCTTCCTGTGCGACGGCGGCGTCGTGGCCGGCCAGTGCACGCTGCGCCGCGGCGCGGCGTTCGGGGACGGGGGACGAGAGCTCCTCGCGCAGCCCGGCGGTCTCGACCGCCTCCGGGAACCGGTCGAGGACGAGCCAGATGTCCGCGGGGACCTCGCGCCCGGCGGCGATCCGCTCGTGCGCGAAGTCCGCGAGCATCCGGGCCAGCTCCGCGTCGGCGCGCTCGCTCAGGCCGCTGAACGAGGCCAGCGGGACTCCGACGAAGACGCACTTGAGGACGGCCTGCCGGAACGCGTCCGCGTCCAGGTGCGACGCCGCGTAGGGGCCGACGGCCGCGCCGACGATGCGGGTGTCGTTGGTACGCAGCGCGTCCGTCACCACCGGCAGCGCGCGGTCGCCGAGGACCGCGTCGAGCAGGGGCAGCGCGCGCAGCACCGCCCGCCGCTCCGCGGCGTCGCCGTAGCGGTAGAGGTCCTGCACCTCGCGCGCCAGGTCGTCCGGCGGCAGCCCGGCGCGGGCGACGTCGACCAGGAGCAGGGCGCGGGCGGCGTCGTCGACCGTCCATCCGCTGAGCGTGGCGTCGGGCGACGGGAGCAAGCCCGCGCCGCAGGAGCGCCGGACGGCGGGGAAGACCGCGCCCACCTGCGTGGGGGCCGCCGAGACGCGTGCCCGCGCGTCTGCCAGCCAGCCGGCCTGCTGGTCGGAGAGGACGGCCTCGAGCGCGCCGGCCACGCCGGCCTCGGTCGGCGCAGTGGTGGTGCTCGGGTAGGTGGTGCTCGGGGAGGTGCTGGCGGAGTCGCTTGCTGGGCTGCTCATGTCGGTGACACCTTCCTCGAGAGAGCGCGGGCCAGCGGGAACACCGCCGCGACCGGGATCGCGGCCACGACGGAGCCGTTGCGCGCCGCGAACGCCGCCTGCAACGGCATCATGCCGTGGATGCCGGCACCCACCGCACGGCGGACCGTTGCCGCGGAGGGGTCCTGCACGGCGTCGAGCTGGCGCCGTCCGACGGTCACGGCGTAGGTGCCGGCAGCGGCAGCGGCCGCGAGGCGGTGGAGCGCGCGGGTGCGCGGTCGGTCGCCGGCCACCGGGCCGGCGACAGCAGCGACCGCGACGAGGGCCGTGGACGCGAGCGCGGCCGCGGGTACGGCCGCCGACTTCGCGCCGCTCACCTCGTCACGGCTCAGCTGGGTGACGGCGAGGG
Source organism: Motilibacter deserti (assembly GCF_011250635.1). Taxonomy (GTDB): domain Bacteria; phylum Actinomycetota; class Actinomycetes; order Motilibacterales; family Motilibacteraceae; genus Motilibacter_A; species Motilibacter_A deserti. Next base: position 68,946 of record NZ_JAANNP010000006.1, on the reverse strand, counting down.
TGTGACCGCCGACGCTCAGCGCGGCCGGGAGGGCGGCACGCAGCTGCCCGCTCGCGCCGAGCAGGACGTCGAGGGCGCGCGCCGTCCCCATCGCGAGCGGCCCCACCGGGGTGGGCTTGAGCAGCACGTCGTAGGCCCACACGGTCGCGGCGAGCGGCACTGCCACACGAAGGGCTGGCCGGCCCGCGCAGGCGGCGGCCGCGAGCCCGAGGCCGGTGAGCCCGGTCGCCACGGCGAGGGCCTGTCGCGGGCTGACCCGTCCGGACGGGATCGGCCGCTCGGGCCGCTCGACCGCGTCCAGCTCGCGGTCGGACCAGTCGTTGAGGGCCATGCCCGCCCAGTAGAGGCAGGCCGACGCGACCGGCAGCGCCGCCGTGCGGCGGCCCAGTGGCCATCCCGCGGCCGCGGCCCCGGCGACCGAGTCGCCCGGCACCGTCAGCGCGGCCGGCAGCCGGACCAGCTCCGCGAGGTCGCGGAGGGAGGTCACGCCGACCGCCCGGCCAGGTCCCGGGCCCATGCCACCAGCACGTCGTACTGCGTCGCGAGCCGGTGCTCGCTGGAGGCCACCGGGTCCTTGAAGAAGAACCCGAGCGCCGGCAGCGGGCCGGACTCCCCCGCCTGCGCGGCCCGCGCGGCCAGCCGGGCGAGGTCGAGGACGAGCGGTGCGGCGAGCGCGGAGTCGCAGCCCTGCCAGGTGAACTGCATCGTCATGCGGACGCCGAGGAAGCCCTCGAACGCGATGTGGTCCCAGGCCGTCTTCCACTCGCCCATGTCCGGGACGTTGTCGATGTGGACTGGGGCAACTACCTCGTAGCCCAGGGTCTCGGCGACGCTGCGGCCCTTGCTGCGGGTCTTGCTGAGGCTGGCGTGCGGGTCGGCCAGGGTGGCACCGTCACCCCCGCCGAGGATGTTCATCCCGACCCAGGACTGCACGTGCAGCTCGCGGGTCTGGAACATCGGTGCGAGCGTGGACTTGACCAGCGTCTCACCGGTCTTGCCGTCGCTGCCGGCGTAGGGGAGGCGCTCACGGCGGGCCAGCTCGTCCAAAGCGGGGAGCCGCGCGCCGGTCGAGGGGGTGAAGTCGACGAAGGCGGACCCGGCCTGCAGCGCCGCGTAGGCGTAGAGCGAGCTGGTCGGCAGCACGGTCGCGCCCTGCTCGAGGGCGGTCTCGAGCGCGTCGAGGGACGCGTGGGCCGGGTGCGGCTCGGCCGGGGGCTCCGTCGAGGCGACGTTGACCACGACGACGCGATCGACGCCGCTCGCCTGCGCGAAGGAGCGGATGTCCGCGGCCAGCCGGGCCGCGTGCTCGGCCTGGGTCTCGCCCTCCTGCCGGCCGCCGGGCCGGATGCGGGCGTCCACCTGGTCCAGCTCGTCCGCCAGCACGGCGGGCAGGTGGCGCGGGACGACCCCGGCCTGGCCCAACGCCTCGGCCCGCTTCGCCAGCGGCATGGCCGTCACGTCGTGGCCGCCGAAGACGAACCCCTCGAGCGGGGGCAGCCCGGCCTCGGCGAAGGCAGGGCTCTCCGTCACCAATCCATTGCGTGCGGCCAGGCCTGCCCGCACCGCAAGGGCGCCGACGACCGCAGTCGTCGCGACCGACCCTCGCGCGCCCACAAGCCATAGTCCGGTGCTCACCGCGTCCTCCTCGGAACTGCCGTAGTCCTCGAAGCTCCCGGACAGATTCCCCGTGTTCTGCCTGGAGCGCTGTTGAGCGTCATTCGGGCGCTCCCTTCTGCTGTCTGGCACTGCTCGCTCTCGTGCTGCCCGCTCGTGCTGGGCCGCGCCGCGCTGCCGACGACTGATCTTCTGCCGCCGACTACGTGACGCGCAGTCGTTCGGTTCTGTTTCCGCCGATCGATTCCTCGGCCCGGGCCGCCGCCCCAAAAAGCCGAGAGAAGGGCGTGGACGGGGAGCGCGCCGGCCGGAGCCAACGTTGTCAACGACCCCGGGGACGAACCACAGCGCCCCCTCGTCCCGCGGGCCGAGGCCGAACCGGGGCGAGGGGGCGCGCGTGGTGGGGCCGCGCCGGGACGCGGCGCGAAGCCACGTCCCGGCGCGGAGCTCAGCCTGCCGCGGCGTCCACCGCGGTCCAGGAGCTGTCGCCGGACGCACTGCGCTCGACCGCCTCGAGCACGCGCTGCACCTGCAGCCCGTCGGCGAACGACGGCGCGGGCGCCTGGGACGTGGCGATGTCGGTCAGCAGGTCGCGGGCCTGGTGGATGAAGGTGTGCTCGTAGCCGATGATGTGACCCGGCGGCCACCACGCGTCCATGTAGGGATGCGTCGGCTCGGTCACGAGGATCCGGCGGAACCCGGCGCTGTCCGCGTCGATCGAGTGGTCGTGGAACTGCAGCTCGTTCATCGACTCGAAGTCGAAGGCGATGCTGCCGGCCGAGCCGTTGATCTCGATGCGCATGGCGTTCTTGCGGCCGGAGGCGAAACGGGTCGCTTCGAACGAGCCCACGGCCCCGCCCCCGAACCGGGCCAGGAACAGCGCGGCGTCGTCCACGGTGACCTGTCCCCGCTCACTGCTGCCCGAGGCGCTCAACCCGCTGGACGCGGTCGGCAGCGGGCGCTCCTTGACGAAGGTCTCGGTCAGTCCGGAGACGCCGGTGATGCGGTCACCGGTGATGAACTGCGCCATGTCGATGATGTGTGCGCCGAGGTCTCCGAGCGAGCCGGACCCGGCGTGCTCCTTCTGCAGGCGCCACACCAGCGGGAACTCGGGGTCGACGATCCAGTCCTGGAGGTACTGGGCGCGCACGTGGTGGATCGTCCCCAGCCGGCCCGACTGCACCAGGTCGCGCGCGAAGGTGATGGCGGGGACGCGCCGGTAGCTGAAGCCGACCATGGCGCGGACCCCGCGCTCGGCGGCGCGCTCGGCGGCGGCGGTCATCGCCTCGGCCTCGGCGACCGTGTTGGCGAGCGGCTTCTCGCAGAGGACGTGCTTGCCGGCCTCGAGCGCCGCGATCGCGATCTCCGCATGGCTGTCGCCGGGGGTCACGATGTCGACCAGCCCAACGTCGTCGCGCGCCACGAGCGCACGCCAGTCCGTCTCGACCGACTCCCACCCGAGCCGGTCCGCCGCTGCGCGGGCGTTGGCCTCGTTGCGCCCGGCGAGGGCCACCATGCGCGGGACGAGGGGGAGGTCGAAGACCCGTGGGACGGTGCGCCACGCGTGCGAGTGCGTCGCCCCCATGAAGGCGTAGCCCACCATGCCGACGCCGATAGTCGGCTTGCCTGCGATCGTCACTGACCGGTCCGTTCTTGCACTGTGTTCAGCGGTTCGAGGAAGCCCTGCGACAGGCGCGCTGCCGAGGGGTCGTGCCTGTCGGGAGGACGGGAGCCACCGACAGCCGGGAGGACTGCGGGGCCGGGCCAGCGCCGGTGCTGGCCCGGCCCGCGCAGGGCCTACCGGTCAGGAGGGCGAGAGCCACCGAGGCTCTCGTCGCCCTGAAGGGTCAGGAGGCGAAGCCGAACTTGTAGTCGGCCGCGTTCTCCTTGGTGATCGTCTCGGAGGTGAGGATGATCCGCGAGGGGACCTCGTGCTCGACCAGGTCGCTCATGCCCTTGCCCTGGCCGATGTTGCGCGCCAGGCGGATGGCCGACGCCGACATCGAGGGGCTGTAGGTCACCGTGGCCTTGAGGACCGTGTTGTCGGCCGCGATGTCCTTGACGGCGGTGCCGGAGCCCGCGCCACCGACCATGATGAACTCGTCACGGCCGGCGTTCTTGATCGCCTGGAGCACACCGATGCCCTGGTCGTCGTCGTGGTTCCACACGGCGTCGAGCTTCGGGGCGGCCTGCAGGAGGTTCGAGGCGGCGCGCTCGCCGGACTCGACGGTGAACTCGGCCGGCACGCGCGGGCCGAGCTTCAGGCCGGCCGCGGTCAGTGCGTCCTTGAAGCCCTGGCTGCGCTCCTGGGTCAGCGGGAGCGAGTCGATGCCGGGGATCTCGCCGATGACCGGGTTGCTGACGCCCTTGGCCTTCATCTGCTCGGCGATGAAGTTGCCCGCCGCGACACCCATGCCGTAGTTGTTGCCGGCGATGAACAGGCGGTAGGCCAGCGCGTCCGAGAACTCGCGGTCCAGGTTGATGACCGGGATGCCGGCCTGGGTCGCCTTGCGGCCGATCTCGGTGAGCGCCTTGCCGTCGTGCGGGAGGATGACGAGGACGTCGACCTTGTCGTTGATGAGCGTCTCGACCTGCGAGATCTGCAGGTTGACGTCGTTGGTGCCCTCGGTGGCGTTGAACGTGACCTCGGGGTACGCCTCGGCCTGCTCCCGGGCGTAGGTCGTGATGGCCGCCATCCAGCCGTGGTCGGCAGCGGGCGCCGAGAAGCCGATGGTGACCGGGGCGCCGGGCGCCTCGGAGCCGCTGGCCGCGGGAGCCGCGACGTTCGCCGCGACGTCGTCGTCCTCCTCCGAGCTGTTGGTGCAGCCGCTGAGGACCACGCCGGCCCCGATCGCGGCGCCCCCGAAGAGGAAGCCGCGACGCCCGAGGGCACGGCTGATCTGCTCGTCCTTGCTCATGATGTTCTCTCTCCTGTGAGAGCCGCGAAATGGGCTGTGCTGGAAGGCGTCCAGGGATCCCTGGGCTTCGATGTGCAGGATCGTTGAGTGGGTGGTGCGGGTGGTGCGCTAACTGCGGGACGTCTTCGCGACGCGCTGCTGCAGGAGCACCGCCGCCACGATGATGAGGCCCTTCGCCACGGCCTGCGTCGAGGTCGTGAGGTTGTTGAGGGTGAAGATGTTGTTGAGCGTCTGGAAGATCAGGACGCCGAACACCGTGCCCACGATGGTGCCGCGGCCGCCGCTGAGCAGCGTCCCGCCGATGACGACGGCAGCGATGGCGTCGAGCTCGTACAGGTTGCCGTGCGTGCTCGTGCCGGCGGAGGTGCGAGCCAGGATCATGATGGTCGCGATGCCGCAGAGGAACCCGAGCAGCGCGTAGAGCATGACCGTCTGGCGCTTGACGTTGATGCCGGCGAGGCGCGCGGCCTCCGGGTTGCCGCCGATCGCGAACGTGCGCCGGCCGAAGGTCGTGCGGTTCAGCAGCAGCCAGCCGAGCACCGCCACGACGGCGAACATGATGACGAGGACCGGGATGCCGCCGGGCTCGGCGCCGAAGAAGTCGAGGAAGCCCGACGGAGTGTCGATCGACTGCGTCTTGCGGTCGGAGAGGTTCTCGGCCAGACCACGGTAGGTCGCCAGGCCCGCGAGCGTCGCGATGAACGCGACGACCTTGCCGTAGGCGATGAGGACGCCGTTGATGACGCCGCAGGCCGTGGCCACGACGATGGAGGTGAAGATGATGCCGAAGGTGCCGATGTCCTGGGTGCCCGTGGTCGTCGCCCACACCGAGGCGAGCGCGACGATGGCGCCCACCGAGAGGTCGATGCCGCCGGCGATGATGACGAACGTCATGCCGACGCTGATGACGCCGCCGACCGCGGCGAGGCGCAGGATCGTCCAGACGTTGTCCGTGGTCGCGAAGGTGTCGCCCTTGGTGATCAGGCCGATGGCGCAGATGACCACGAGCGCGAGCACCAGGCCGCTGTTGCGCCCGGCGCTGCTGTCCGCGAGGCGGGCGAACGCAGACTTGGGAGCAGTCGACTCGGCAGCCGCACGCTCGATGCGGGCGTGCTCGTCCGCGACCGGCGCCCCGGCAGCAGCGCCGAGGTCTTCGTTGCGGGGGGTCAGTTGCTCCCTCACTTGAGGGCTCCTTCCAAAGTTCCGGCCATGACAAGGTCGAGCACCTTGTGTTCGTCGAGCTCGGTCGCGGGTGCCTCGCGCACGATGTGGCCCTCGCGGATGACCAGCACGCGGTCCGCGAGGCCCAGGACCTCGGGGACCTCGCTGGAGACGAGGAGGACGCCGACGCCGGAGTCGGCGAGACGGCGGACCAGAGCGTAGAGCTCGGCGCGGGCGCCGATGTCGACGCCTCGGGTGGGCTCGTCGAGCAGCAGCAGGCGGCAGCCCTTGAGCAGCCAGCGGCCGACGACGGCCTTCTGCTGGTTGCCACCGGACAGGTTGCGCACGGGGCGCATCGGGCCTGCCGGGCGCAGCTCGAGCGCGGTCGACTGCTCGGCGGCGTCCTTGAGCTCACGCCGGCGGTCGAGCCAGCCGAGCTTCGAGTAGCGCTTGAGCGTCGCCGCGGAGATGTTGTGCGCCACGGGGTGGTCGAGGAAGAGCGCCTGGCTCTTGCGCTCCTCGGGCGCTAGGCCCATACCGAGCTTCACCGCCGCCGGGACGTTGCCCGGGCGCAGCGTCTTGCCGTCGAAGACGACCGTGCCGCTGTCCTGGGCGCGCGCGCCGTAGATCGTCTCGAGGATCTCCGAGCGCCCGGCGCCCACGAGCCCCGCGAGGCCGACGATCTCACCGGCCCGCACGGAGAACGAGACGTTGTTGAACTCGCCCTTGCGCGTCAGGCCCTCGACGCGGAGGAGCTCCTTGCGCTCGGCCAGCGGCGTGCCGGTCTGGCGCGGCGGGAAGGCGTACTCCACCGAGCGGCCGGTCATGAGGCGGACCACGTCGTCGGTCGGCGTCGTCTTGGCCGGCAGGTTGACCGCGACGGTGCGGCCGTCCTTGATGACCGTGATCCGGTCGCCGATCTCGCGGATCTCCTCGAGACGGTGGGAGATGTAGACCACCGCCACGCCCGAGGCGCTGAGGTCACGGATGGTGCGGAAGAGGTTCTCCACCTCGTCCTGGTCGAGCACGGCGGACGGCTCGTCCATGATGATGAGCTTGGCGTCGTGGGACAGCGCCCGCGCCATGCTCACGATCTGCTGGCCCGCGGCCGACAGCCGGCCGACCTCACGGTTGACGGGGATCTCGGGGTGGCCGAGCCGCTTGAGCATCTCGCGTGCGGTGGACCGCTCGGAGCCGCGCTTGGAGAAGCCGACCGTCGAGGGCTCGTGGCCGAGCCAGATGTTCTCCGCGACCGAGAGGCCGGGGATCAGGTCGAGCTCCTGGTACATCGTGGCGATGCCCGTGTTGATCGCAGCGACCGGGCTGGAGAGCGTGACCTCCTTGCCCTGCCACTCGATCGTCCCCTCCTCCGGCGTGTGGGCGCCGGCCAGGGTCTTGATGAGCGTGGACTTGCCCGCGCCGTTCTGCCCGAGCAGGCAGTGCACCTCACCGGGCAGGACCTCCAGGTCCACACCGTCCAGCGCGCGGACGCCCGGGAAGATCTTGACGATGCCCTTCATCCGCAGCAGCGGAGCAGTCATGCCGATACCTGCACCCTCTGAGGCCTGCAGCATCGCCGCTGTCGCATGCCGGTCTCCCTCTTCCACGATCTGGTCGGACTTACGTCGCAGGTCAACCTTGCTTTGTTCGCGCCGACTGTCAAGAGCTTCCGTCCCTGCAAAAGTCGGTTGTTACAACGATGTTGTGAACGGCGGCCGAGCCGTCCCCCGAACGGCGGGCCAACCGTCCCCGGCACCGCTCGCGCACGGTCGCACGAGGCGGCGGCCCCCCGGGTACCGACGACCGCCCGACGACCGCCCGACGGACGGGCCGGCCGCCTCTGCGACGCCGACGAGTGGTGAAGGTGCTGCGGCGCAGCGCACGGAGCAGGTGAGGGCGGTCCGCACCGGGGACGTCAGGACCTGGGACAGCGGCGTCCCCGACGAGCCCCGGAGTGTCCTGGGTCACATCCTCCGAGCGCTTCTCACATCGTGCCTGACGCAGGCCGCGCGCGGAGCCCGAAAAGCAGGGCTTCCCCACAGCGGTAGGCAACGATCCGGCCACGACGCCCGCCTCGGCGCCTCGGCGCCGCCCGTCGACCGCCACGTGACGTGATGACCGAGCCGACGTCGGGCAGGATCGCGCGTCCGGAGGCCGCCGAGGCAACGGTGTCGCGAACGACACAGATATATAGGCCTCGCGACGAGGCCGCGAGCAGGAGGAGCATGGACGACGCGGAGAGGCGGCCGGGGTGGCGGCCACGGTGTCGCCCACGCGGGGAAGGTAGCCAGCGCGTCAGCGTCGGTCAAGGATAGTTTTGCCGTGCACCTAAACGATTGACCGGCCCGCCCAGGGCGGAGACGGCGGAGCAGGTGGCCCAAGATGGGCGCGTGAACTCCGGCGCGGCAGACGAGGGGCGCCCGCTGCGGGTCCTCTACAGCTTCCCGCACACGTGGGGTGCGCCCGGGATCGGCACCACGGCGTACGGCCAGGTGACCGCGCTGGCGCGCCAGGGGCACGAGATCACCCTGGTCACGACCGCGACCGCGCGGCCGGTCCCCCCGGGGGTTCGCGTCGTGCGCACCCTCTCCGCCGGTGGGCTCCGGCTCCCCCACCGCGCCCTGGGCGGGGTGGAGCGGGCTCTCGCCTACCACGATGCGGTGGCCACCGCCCTGCTGCTGGGCAGGCGGCGCTACGACGTCGTGCACACCTGGCCGCTCGGGGCGCTGCGGACCCTGCGGGCGGCGCGAGACAAAGGCGTAGTCGGGTTCCGGGAAGTGCCGAACTGCCATACCGAGCACGCGTACGCCGTGGTCGCGCGGCTCGGCGAGGAGCTGCACCTGCCTGCGCAGCCCGGCCACTCGCACGCCTACGACGAGCGGCGGCTGCGGCGCGAGGAGCGGGAGTACGCCGCGGCGGCGCGGCTGCTGGTGCCGAGCCCGTTCGTCGAGCAGACCTTCCTCGACCGCGGCTTCGCGCCCGCCGTCCTGGCACGGCACCGCTACGGCTTCGACCCCGCGCGTGTGCCGGCGACGCCCCCGCGCGGACGCCGCGAGGGCGGGCTGCGCGCCCTCTTCCTCGGCCGCTGCGAGCCGCGCAAGGGGCTGCACGTCGCGTTGGCGGCGTGGCGCGCGTCGCAGGCGTCCCGGGCAGGGTCGCTCACTATCGCGGGCGGGTTCGTCCCCGGGTATGCCGAGGCGCTCGCCGTGGACCTCGCGCAGCCCGGGGTGCGCGCCGTGGGCGTCGTCGGGGACGTGTCCGGGCTGCTGGCGGACGCCGACGTGCTGCTGCTGCCGTCGTACGAGGAGGGCAGCGCCCTCGTGACGTACGAGGCGCAGGCCGCGGGAGCCGTGCCACTGGTGAGCGCGGCGGCGGGGGCGTACCTCGAGCACGGCGTCTCGGGGCTGGTCCACGAGGTCGGCGACGTCGGCGGGCTCACCGGGCATCTGGACCTGCTGCACGCGGACCGGGGGCGGCTCCTGGAGCTGGCGCAGGCAGCGCAGCGGCGGCGCGACGACCTCACGTGGGACGCGGCGGCAGACGTGCTCGCCCGGCGTTACGGCGAGGCGGTCGGCTGACACGAGGCGGGGCGAACCGGGCTTCAGCGAAGCGCGATGTGCGACTCGTCGATCAGCATTGCAGCTCGCGCCGCTCGGCCTCGGCGACCCGCTCGAGGAACGCGGCACGGTCCTCCGCTCCCCCCGCCGGGTGCAGCACGGAGCGGGACCAGTCCGAGCCGGGCACCCGGTGGCCGGGAAGCCGCTCCTGCGCGCGGTCGCGCAGGAAGGCGACGGCGGCGACGAGCGTGCCGAGCAGCGTCGAGTCCACGGCGCGGGCGGCCGTCCGCGGCAGGGACCCGGGGCGCCGCACCTGCTGCACCGGGACCAGGCGGTCGACGGCCTCGAGCGTCGCGCGGAGGGGGCGCGAGGGCTGCAGCAGCGCCACGGCGTGATCCGCGCCGGGAACCGGGAGCAGCCGGTCCGCCCGGCGCAGCATCAGCGCGACCATGCTGCCCGCGCCGGCCTGTCCGGCCCGCGCCACGAGCTGGTCCATGCCAGGCCACCCGCCCGGGCCCGCGTCGGCGCCCGCGCTGCCCGGCAGCGCCCGGGCGGCCAGCGCGATGTCGGCCAGCCAGAGCAGCCGGTCCCCACCGGCGAGCCCGGCGTGCAGGCACAGGTGGTTGAGCGTGTCCACCGGGTCGAGCACCGGGATGTCGCGCCCGGCGACGTCGGCCCGGGCCGCGCGCCCGAGCAGCGGCCCGGTAGGCAGGTGGAAGCGGGCGCGCACCTCCGGCCGGTTCACCAGCTGCCAGTGCAGGTCCACGGTGGACCCGCTCGGAGCGCGCAGGTGCAGCTCGCCGAGCACGCGCTCGCGAAGCAGCTGCCAGTTGCGGTCGAGCACCTGGAAGCCGGCCCGCTCGAGGGCGCGGAGTGCCGCGCCCAGGGCCAGCGGGTCGACGAGCACGTCGATGTCGCCGTACGGGCGCAGGTCCTCGCGCGGGTAGACGCGCGCCGCGAGGACGGGGCCCTTGAGCGCGGCCCACGCGAGCCCGGCGCCGTCGAGGGCGTCGGCGACCAGGCCCAGGTCGTGCACGGCGCGGACATGCCCTGCGCTCGCGGCCAGGTGTTGCGCGCGCAGGTCGGCGGCGAGCAGAGCCGCCGGGTCGCCCGGCCGCGGCGACGGCGTCGAGAGCAGGACGCCGAGCCGGACCATGGGGCCGACGCGGTGGTGCCAGGCCCGGGCGAGCAGCTCGGCACGGCCGGCTGCGTGGAGCGCCGCCACCGCCGCGCGCAGCGCGGGCTCCTGCCCCGGCACCCCGAGCGCGCAGCGCACCGCCGTCACGAGCGCGGTCGACGGCGCTGACCGGCGTCGGGCCCTCACCAGCGCGCCCGGCCGCCGAGCGACCTGCGGACCCGTCGGGCCAGCGCCCTCCGCCGCGCGCGCCACGGGGAGTACTCGCGCAGGTCCAGCGACGCCGTCTGGGCGGTGCGCGCGGAGTCGCGCATCTGCTCCTCCCAGTCGGCCAGCCGCGTCACTCCGAGGGCCTGCGCGCTCAGCGGCCGCCGACGGGCGAAGTCCGCGTCGGTGCGGAACAGCGTGTGGGCCGACCGGGGGTCGTCCATGTGGTCCTCGCGGACGAAGGGGTAGCTCCAGCCGTTGACGGCGCCCCTGCGGGCGAGCGCGAGGCAGTACTGCGTGAACGACTGGCCCTCGCGCAGCGGCCCCTGCTCCGCGACGAGCCGGCGGGGCAGCAGGTAGCCGCTGCCCTGGACCCAGTGGTTGCGCAGGACGCGGTGCCCGCCGGGGAACTCGGCGATCTTGCGCCCGGCCAGCTCGGGGACGAAGTCCTCGTCCGGGAAGCGCCACGACCCGAGCACGCCGAACCCGGCGAAGTCGGCGTAGGGCCGGCGCAGCAGCTCCAGCCAGTCGGGCTGCACGAGGCAGTCGTCGTCGACCTTGCTCACGAAGTCGGCGTCGCCCTCGGCCCAGAGCCAGTTGGTGGGCGTGCGCAGCCGTACGTTCTCGCGGCTGTGGTGGAACCGGTGCACGCGCGGGTCGCCGGCGTGGGCACGCACGGCCTCGAGCGTCGCCTCGTCGTCGCCGTTGTGCCACAGCCACACGCGCGCGTGCTCGTCGCAGGACGCGAGCAGGCGCGGCAGCGAGAGCGACACGTAGTCCGCGCTGTTGTAGGTGATCATGAGGATGTCCACCGACCGCGGCGCGCCCGCGCTCATCGGGCGGCCTGCCCTGCGAGAGGGCGCAGCAGCGGCCGCTCCCGGAGGACGGGCACGTCCGGCACGGGCTCGTCCGCGCGGCCGGCGGCGGCCGGGCCTCGCGTCAGCCTCCACAGCGCGCCGGTCGCGCCGAAGAGGAGGAACAACGTCATCGCGAAGGTCGTGAAGCCGAGCGAGTCGAAGGTCGCCGAGGCGACGAGGCCCACCGCGACCGCCGCCGCCAGCGCCTGCCCGAGCGAGCGAGCCTGCTCGTCGGGCGCGGTGCGCCGGGCCCGGCGCGCCAGGCTGAACGCGACCGCGAAGAGCACGAGCAGTGCGGCCAGCCCGAGCACGCCGCCGCTGACGAGCGTGCCGAGCAGCTGGTTGTCGAGCAGCACGTAGCGGTCGGGCAGGAACGTGCCCTGCCCGCGCCCGAGCCAGGGGCGCTCGGAGATGTAGCCCGAGACCGCGGCGTAGTCGCTCGTGCGGTTCTGGATGCTGGGGTCGTTGCCCGCGTTGGTGAACAGCGACCGGATCGTGCCGAGCAGCCCGGGCTGGGTGGCCCGCACGGCGACCAGGGCGACCAGGGCGCCGATGGCGACATTGGCCTGCGCCCGCAGCCGCCACGGCGCCATGACGACGACGAGCCCCACCACGAGCGCGAGGACGGCGGAGCGGGAGATGGAGAACGGCACGCCCACGCCGATGACCACGACGAGCAGCCAGCGCCACCGGCGCTCGCGGCCGCTGCGGGCGAACAGCGCGTAGTGCAGCGCGAGCGGCAGCAGCATGCCGAGGATCACGCCGAACTCGATGTAGTGCCCCGCCGTGCCCGCCACCCGCGACAGGTCCCCGGAGCCGCGGGCGCCGATGCCGATGAGGGTCCCGTTGCGGGACAGGCCCGGTACGACGATGTGGCGGGTGAGGTCGATGCCCGCGACGTGCTGCAGCGCGCCCACGACCGACATCCCCGCGCCCGCCAGGACGAGCGTGCGAAGCAGCCGGTCCAGGGAGCGCCGCGTCGGCACGCCGTCGGCCACGACGAGCGCGGTGCCGACGAGCGCCACGGTCACGAGCAGCCCGCGGTCGGCGCTGCGCCCCTCGACGCCGTCGAGCCCACGGTCGTAGCCGGCGGCGTAGGACAGGACATAGAGCAGGAGGTACGCGGCGAGCGCCCAGCGGACCGGCTGCCGGCCGCGGGCGGCGAGCCCCGGCACGAGCCGCATCGCGCACCACCACGCGAACAACCCGAAGCCGAGCATCAGCGCGGGGCGGCCGGCGGCGCCGAGCCCGGACACGACCAGCCGGGGCGGCAGGGCGTAGAGCAGGAGGACGAGCGCGCCGACGACGACCCCGGCGTCCGTCGCGTCGCGCAGGAGGGGGCGGTCGGCCGCCGGCCGGCGCGGGCCGGGACGGGCGGGCAGGAGGGGTCCGGCCGCTGGCCCGGTCAGTGCCACGACCCCGCGTGCGGCCGCCGCGGGAGCACGACCGGCTCGTCCCCGCCGGGCGCCGGCGCACCGGCGCGGGCCGGGTCGGCGCGGTCGTCGGGGCCGAGGCCCGCGAGGGCGCGGCGCCGGGCGTGCCGCTGCGCCCGGGCCCGGGCCACGCCCTCCACCGCGAGCGCGAGGCCGACGGCGAGCGCGAGCCCGACGCCGAGCACGATGGCCTGGACCTTGCGCAGCCCGCTCTTGCCCGCGCTCGGGGTCTCGCCGACCGCGAGGTCGGTGACGGTGAACTGCTGGATCTCCGGCGACCCCTTGGCGTCCTGGAGCGCCTCGAGCTCGCGGCGGAGGACCTGGCCGAAGACCTCGGCGGTCCGCACGGCCTGGCCGGCGCTGTCGGCGACGACGCTCAGCTGGAGGAAGGGGGTCCGGGTCTGCGCCTTGACCGTGTAGCCGCCCGCGCCGCCGCGGGCTGCGACCTCGCGGCGGACCTCCTGGCTGCCCATCTTGAACTCCATCGTCTGCGCCATCGTCTGCGCGCCGGCGGAGAGGAAGGGGTTGATCGTCACCTCCTGCACGTCGTCACCGGACTCGTCCGGTGCGAGCGCGCCCAGGCCGCCGACGAGGGTGACGTTGGGCGAGGTGATCTGGACCCGGGCGGTCGTCGCGTACTCCGGCTGGATCCGGCTGCCGGCGAGCGCCGCCGCGAACACGGCGAGGAAGGCGATGGGAAGGGCGACGTACCACCTGCGCAGCACGAGAACCGTCAACTGCCACAGGTCCACGCGTTCCTCCTCGATGACGTCCGGCTTCCTGGCGAACAGCCTGCCATCCAGCCCCGGATCGGGAGGGCGTTCCTCTGGTAGTTTCCCCCGCCTGGGTCTGTGCGTGCTCCGGCCGTGACCCTCCGCCGGGCCGGCCAGCAGGCCCCTCCCGCCCCCGACCGGCGCCGCGACCCGCCGTGCCGGCGCCCCCATGCCGAGGTGCTGCCCGTGACCGATGGCCCGCTGCGCGCCTGCCTGTTCGGCACGCCCGGCACCGCCTACAACCTCGGTGTCGGAGCGCTTCGGCTCTCGCTGCTGCACGGTGTCCTCGAGCGCCGCCCCGACGCGCGGCTCGTCGCCTTCGACGACGGGTGGGGGGTACGCCCCGCGGCCCTCGAGCTGGCCGACGGGCGGGCGGCGGCGTACCGGCTCTGCGGCGCGCGCAACAGCCGTCGGCTGGACCGCCCCGAGAGCTACGCCCGCATGCGGCTCGCGCTCCGGCTCGGCGGAGCGGGCAGCGTGGGCGCCCGGCTGGTCCGCGGCGCCGACGCCGTGCTCGACGTCAGCGGCGGGGACAGCTTCGCCGGGACGTACGGGGAGTTCCGGTTCCGCACCGTGCTGCTGCCCAAGCTGCTCGCCCTGCAGGCCGGCCGGCCGCTGGTCCTGCTGCCGCAGACGTACGGCCCCTTCCCCGACCCGGCCATGCGGGCCAAGGCGGCGCGGGTGGTGCGTGCGGCGCACGCGGCGTGGGCGCGCGACAGCGACAGCCACGACGCGCTGCGCGAGCTGCTCGGGGACGAGTACGACCCGCAGCGGCACCGGCTCGGCGTCGACATGGCGTTCGCGCTGCCGGTGCGCCGCCCGGACGACGCGGTCGCGGACGCGGTGGAGCGGTTCGTCGACGGCGACGGGGCGCCGGTCGCGGGCGTCAATGTGAGCGGCCTGCTTTACAACGACCCGACGGCCGCGGCGCGCTACGGGCTGTCCGTCGACTACCCCGCCGTCGTGCGCGCGTTCGTCGAGCGGCTCTGCGCCGCGGGCGCGCGCGTTCTGCTCGTCCCGCACGTGCTCGGGCCGGCCGGACTGGTCGGCCCGGACGCGCCCGTCGAGTCAGACACCGGGGCGTGCCTGCACCTGGCGGCCCAGCTGCCGGAGCGCTGGCGGGACCGGGTGCACGTCGTCACCGGGCCCATGGACGCGACGCAGGCCAAGTGGGTGATCTCGCGGACGTCCTGGTTCACCGGCGCCCGCATGCACGCGACCATCGGAGCGCTGTCGTCCGGCGTCCCGACGGCGGCTCTCGCCTACAGCATGAAGTTCCGCGGGGTGTTCGCGTCGGTGGGCGCCGCAGCGGGCGTCGTGGACGCGCGCCGCGTGGACGACGCGACCGCGCTGGACGCGCTGCTCGCATCGTGGGAAGCGCGGGACAGCGCCCGGGGCGAGCTGGCACGGTCGGTGCAGGAGGTCGCCCGGCGGGCGGCAAGCCAGATGGAGGAGGTGGTCGGCGTGGCGGAGAGCGGGCGGCACGCCGGCCGGCTCGTCGGTCGCGGCGGCGGCGGGTGAGCGGGCGTCGGCGCGGGCTGCGCCCCGGGGCGCCACGCGACATCACCGAGGTCGCCGAGGGGCGGCTCTGCTCCGGCTGCGGCACGTGCGCCTTCGTCGCGCCCGACGCGGTCCGCATGGTCGACGACCTCGCGGCCGGGCGACGCCCGCTGCAGCTGCTGCCGTCCGGGTCGCCCTCGACGCAGGCCGCGCTGCGCGCCTGCCCCGGTGCCGCCCTCGCCCACGACCCCGGGTCGGTGCCGGCGGGCGCCGACCCCGGCCTGCTTCCCGGCTGGGGCCCGGTCCTCGAGGTCTGGGAGGGGTACGCGGGCGACCCCGAGCTGCGGTTCGCCGGGTCCAGCGGCGGCGCGGCCAGCGCCCTCGCGCTGCACCTGGTGGGCTCCGGCGGCGCGGCCGGCGTCATCCACACCGCCGCGCGCGCCGACGCGCCGCTGCTCAACGAGACGGTCGTCAGCACCACCCGCGAGGAGCTCCTCGCCCGGGCCGGGTCGCGCTACGCCCCGGCGAGCCCGGCCGACGGGCTGGGCACCGCGGAGCGGGCGGGGGCGGTGGGGTCGAGCCCCTACGTCTTCATCGGCAAGCCGTGCGACGTCGCCGGCGCGGCGAAGGCGACGGCCGTCCGGCCGGCGCTGCAGGCCGGGCTCGCCCTGACGATCGGCGTCTTCTGCGCGGGCACCCCGTCGACGGCGGGGACGCTCGAGCTCGTGCGTGCGATGGGCTTCGCGGACCCCTCGGACGTGGAGTCGGTCCGCTACCGCGGCAACGGCTGGCCCGGCGAGGCCGTGGCCACCGGGACGAGGGACGGCGAGTTCCACGAAGCGCGCTTCTCCTACGCGGACTCGTGGGGCGCGATCCTGCAGCGGCACCGCCAGTGGCGGTGCCACGTCTGCCTCGACCACACCGGCGAGTTCGCCGACGTGGCGGTGGGCGACCCGTGGTACCGCGAGATCGAGCCCGGCGAGCCGGGGCGCAGCCTCGTCGTCGTGCGCACCGAGCGCGGCCGGCAGGCCGTGGCGGCCGCGCGGGCCTCCGGGGCGCTCGTCCTCGAGCGCGTGGGCAACGACGTCCTGCCGCGCAGCCAGCCCAACCTCGTCCGCACCCGAGGCGCCGTCTGGGGGCGCATCACGACGATGCGGCTGCTCGGCCTGCCCGCGCCGCGCTACGCACACATGCCGGCCTTCCGCTCGTGGCTGCGGGACCTGACGCCGCGCGAGAAGGCGAGCTCCTTCGTCGGCACCGCCCGCCGCATCCGGGCGCGCCGCATGCGCCGCCCGGCCGTCGTGGTCGAGCACGCCGCGCCACGCGAGCGCAGCGACGCCTCCTGACCGTCCGCACCGCAACGCCGCCTTGGGAGAGACCCGTGCGCAAGCTCGTGAAGCCGTTGGCCCGCCGTGCCGTGGAGCTCAGCTCCCGCGGCCAGGAGCGGGGCGCTCACATCACTCGGTTCGTGATGTACGACCGGCTCGCCGAGGTGGGCCGGGGCTTCCGCCCCTCGCCCGCGGCCCGGACGCTGTCGATCAGCCGGTCGACCCAGCTCTGCACCGTGCTCGGCCTGGACGGGACCGCGATCACCGAAGCGGACTACCCCGACGTCAACATCCTGTCCCTGCCCTACGCCGACGCCTCGTTCGACTTCGTCGTCAGCGACCAGGTGTTCGAGCACATCGAGGGCAACCCGTTCACGGCGATGGCCGAGACCCTGCGCGTGCTGCGTCCCGGCGGCGTCGCCGTCCACACGACCTGCTTCATCAACCCGGTCCACGCCTGGCCCGGGGACTTCTGGCGCTTCACCCCCGAGGCGCTCGCGCTCCTCGTCGGCAAGGACGCCGAGGTCGTCGAGTGCGGCGGCTGGGGCAACCCCTACGTCTGGCTGGTCGCCGGCCTCGGGCTGCGCAAGACGCCTGTCCCGCGCTCCCCGCGCCACCCGCTGCACTGGGCCGCCACGAAGAACTCGCCGAAGTGGCCGGTCGCGACCTGGGTCGTCGCGCGCCGCCCGGAGCTGGACGGCGTCGCATGAGCCGGGCCGGCATCGGCGGCACGGTCCGCCGTCGCCTCGTCGAGAGCCCCGGCTCCCTCGGCGAGCAGGCGCGCAGCCGGCGGGCCGCGTTGGTGCGCGACCTCTTCCCCGACCTCGCGGACATGGACGTGATCGACCTCGGCGGGCGCACGTCCACCTGGGCCGCCGCACCCGTCCGCCCGCGCAGCGTCCTCGTGATCAACCTGGAGCAGCAGCCCGAGCTGCCCGAGGAGGACTGGCTGCGGGTCGAGCACGGCGACGCCTGCGAGCTCCCGACCCAGGTGCGCGGGCGGGCTTTCGACGTCGTGTTCTCCAATTCCGTGCTCGAGCACGTCGGCGGGCACGACCGGCGCCAGCGTTTTGCCGAGTCGGTGCACACGCTCGCTCCCCGGCACTGGGTGCAGACGCCGTACCGCTATTTCCCCGTCGAGCCGCACTGGCTCTTTCCCGGAATGCAGTTCCTCCCGCTCGCCGCGCGGTCCCGCATCGCCCGGCACTGGCCGCTCGTGCACACGCGCCCGGACGACGACCGGGGCGCGGTGCGCGACGCCCTGGGCGTGGAGCTCTCGAGCATCACGGAGCTGCGCTACTACTTCCCCGGCTCCCAGATCCACAAGGAGCGCATCGGCGGGCTGATCAAGTCGATCGTGGCGGTCAAGCCGTAGCCGGGCTATGACGGCCGGCACATCGCCGCAACCCGTTCGGCGCAACAGCGGGACGAACCGGCAATTGGATCACGACTTCCTCACGGTCGGCAATAGTCCGGACGGGTGAGAAGCACTCTCCGAGTTTCAGGAACAAGGGCCCGGGCCCCGATGGACCTTCCATCGGAGCCAGTCAGCCCTTATTCGGAGATTCCTTCATGACCCGCTTTCCCCGCCCGTCCGTCCTCGGCACGAGCGGCCGTCGGTCTCTCGCCGTCGCGCTGACGCTCCCCCTCGCGGCGGGCGCGCTCGCCACGACGCAGGCCGGAGCAGCCGACGCCGCGCCGACGTACCTGCAGGTCAGTGCCAGCAGCGACCGCAGCGGCAGCGTCCCGCTGGCCGGGCAGACGCTCTCGGGCAAGGTGTACGTCTTCGTCCCCGCCGTCACCGGCGCCACCACCGCGTCCTTCTGGATCGACGACGCCGCGGCGGCCGGCAAGCCGGACCAGGTCGAGAGCAGCGCGCCCTGGGACCTCGCCGGTGGGGCCACCAGCGCGAAGCCGTGGGACCTGCGCTCGTTCCCCTCCGGGCCGCACACCGTGACCGTGCGCTTCACGGTCAACGGCCAGCAGGTCACCGAGACCGCGACGGTCAACGTCTCGTCCCCTGTCGCTGCCGTGGCGGCGTCGGGAGCCGGTACGCCCGCGACCGCTCCGACCACCCCGACCAGCGTCGTCACGGCCCCTGCGACGGTCTCGGCCCCCGCCGCGGCCGACACCGCGCTCGCCGCCGTGCCGCCCGCGGGCTACCCGAGCGCCGCCAACACCGGCGTGCCCGCCGGCACGAAGCTGACGAAGAGCGCCGGGATCACCGTGACGAAGGCCGGCACCGTTCTCGACGCGCTCGACGTCGCGGGCTCCATCAACGTCAAGGCCAACAACGTCACCATCCGCCGCAGCCGGATCACCAACGGCGGGGCGAACTACCCCGTCCGGCTGTTCTCGGGCTTCTCCGGCCTCGTCATCGAGGACACGGAGATCGACGGCAACGGCACGGCCTCGGTCGGCATCTGCTGCAACAAGTTCACCCTGCGCCGGGTCAACCTGCACAACTCGGTCGACGGCATCCGCGCCGACGGCAACGTGCTCGTCGAGGACTCGTGGGTGCACGACCTGGCCCGTACGCCCGGCTCGCACAACGACACCGTGCAGACGCTCAAGGGCAGCAACATCGTGCTGCGGCACAACACGCTGCTCCCCTACAGCGCGGCGGACGGCGACCCGCACAACGCCGCGTTCATCATCAGCGCCGGCACGAGCGGCGGACCGGTCGACAACGTGCTGCTGGAGAAGAACTACCTCAACGGTGGCAACTACACGCTCTACCTCGGCAAGGGGGGCGTCCACCCCGTCACCAACGTGCAGGTGCGCGGCAACCGCTTCGGCCGCAACTTCCGCTTCGGCCCGGTGACCGCGCTCGCCGCCGACACCGCGTTCGACGCCACCAACGTCTGGAACGACAACAGCCTGCCGGTGCGCTGACGCACCTTCCGCAGCGAGCCCGGCCCTTCGACAGGGGTCGGGCTCGTCGCGTCGTGCTCACGTCCGCCGTCGCCGAGAATTGATCCGTTCGGGTGACACGGGCCGTCACCCGCACTAGGTTGCGGTCGTCGGCATCCGGCTGGGGAGCTGACGGCTGTGCACGTGCGGCTGTCGCGCGCCCGCACCTGGGGGACGGGCTGCCGACCGCCCAGCACCCGTCCTGACTCGAGCACGGCCGACCTCTGCGGAGACCTGACCATGCCCAGCCATGCCCACGCGCACCGTGCCCGCCCCCGCCACCTCCCCCTCCTGGCCGGAGCCCTCGCCCTCGCGGCCGCGGCAGCCGGAGCAGGCGCCGGCCTTCCCGGCGCGGGCGCGGCTACGCCGTACCTCAAGGTGAGCGTCAACGCGGACAAGTCGGCGGCGGTCCCGCTGCACGGCGCCAAGCTCAAGGGCAAGGTGTACGTCTTCGTGCCCACGTCCTCGTCGGTCACGGCGGCGTCGTTCTGGATCGACGACCCCAGCACCAAGAGCACTCCGGCCCAGGTCGAGGACGCCGCTCCCTGGGACCTCGCCGGCGGCACCCCGAACGCCAAGCCCTGGGACCTGCGCCCGCTGCGGGCCGGGGCGCACACGGTGACCGTGGTGCTCACCGTGAAGGGCAAGCGCGTCGTCGAGACCGCCACGCTGACCGTGCTCGCCGACGCGGCCTCCGCGCCGGTGACGACGCCGCCGCGCACGCCGGCCCCGACGCCCGCCCCCACCCCAATGCCCACGCCGACGCCCACACCGACCCCGACGCCCACACCGACCCCCACCCCCACCCCGACCCCCACGCCCACGTACCCGAACAGCCCTTCGGGCTTCCCCGACGCCCGCACCACGGGCGTCCCGGCTGGCACCGCGTTGACGAAGGTGACCGGAGGGCTCACCGTCACCAAGGACGGGACCGTTCTCGACGGGCTCGACATCAGCGGAGCCGTGACGATCCGCGCGGACGACGTGACGATCCGCCGGAGCCGCATGACCAACGGGGCGTCGAGCTACGCCGTGCGGCTCTACTCGGGCTACTCGGGGCTCGTCATCGAGGACTCCGAGATCGACGGCAACGGCACGGCCTCGGTCGGCATCTGCTGCAACAGCTTCACCCTGCGCCGGGTCGACCTCCACGACGCGGTCGACGGTGTCCGCGCCGACGGCAACGTCCTGATCGAGGACTCCTTCATCCACGACCTCGCGCGGACGCCGGGCTCGCACAACGACACCGTGCAGACGCTCAAGGGCAGCAACATCGTGCTCCGGCACAACACGCTGCTGCCCTACGACGCCGACGACCGCGACCCGCACAACGCCGCGTTCATCATCAGTGCGGGCGCCAGCGGCGGGCCGGTCGACGGGGTGCTGCTCGAGCGCAACTTCCTCAACGGCGGCAACTTCACCGTCTACCTCGGCGCCGGTGGGGCCCACCCGGTCACCAACGTGGTGCTGCGCGGGAACCGGTTCGGCCGCGACTACCGCTACGGGGCGTTCAGCGCGCTCACGGGCGAGACGGACTGGGACCGGTCGAACGTGTGGCACGACACCGGCCTGCCGGTGCGATGAGAAGCGGGCACGCGGCGCGTCTCTCGTAGGTTGGGACCAGGGGGTCCCAATGACGGGAGGGCAGGGTGCAGCAAGGCCGAGGTCCGGGCCTGTTGGTGGGCGTGGTCGCGATCGTGGCGTTCGTGCTGGGCGCGGGCGTCGTCGCGGGGGTCTTCCTCCTGCGCGACAGCTCGCGCGAGCCCGTCGACGACGCGGCGGGGCCCAGCGCCTCCCCGGCGCAGAGCCAGCTGCCGCCGTCGGCGCCCCGTCCGGCCGGACGCCCCGGCCCGGACAACACCGGGGTCCCCCCGGACGTCGAGCTGCGCCCCTCCGACGTCGTCGAGGTCACCGAGCCGGGGACGGTGCTGGACGGCCTCGACCTCGGCTGCCTGCGCGTCAAGGCCGACGACGTCACCGTGAAGCGCTCGCGCATCCGCTGCGACGCCGACGACCTGCCCGCCGTACGCGCCGACGACGGCGTCGACCGGCTGCTGCTCGAGGACACCGAGATCGACGGCATGGGCGTCACGAGCATCGGCGTCGGCTTCGCCCGCTTCACGTTGCGCCGGGTCAACGTGCACAGCACCGTGGACGGCGTCCGGGCCGGGGACTCCTCCGTCATCGAGGACTCCTGGATCCACAGCCTGTCCCGCAAGCCCGGGACCCACAACGACGGCATCCAGAGCATCCGCGGCACGGGCATCGTCATCCGGCGCAACACCATCGACGTCTTCACCGATGGCGACTTCATGAATGCTGCGTACATCATCAGCGCCGGCTCCGAGCGCACGGTCACAGACGTCCGCGTCGAGGACAACTACCTCAACGGCGGCAACTACACCGTCTACCTCGGCGACTCCGACGCCAAGAGCGTGACGGGAGTGGTGTTCCGGCACAACGTCTTCGGCGGCGACTTCCGATACGGGCCGCGGGTCGCCATCCCGGAGGGGACCGTGTGGGAGGACAACAAGCTCGCCTCCGGGGCGGAGGTGCCCGGCAAGACCGGCAAGGGCTGAGCCGTACGCCCCCCTCAGGCCCGCGGGCTGCGCCCGGAGACCCGCGACTTGAGCCGCAGCCACGTGCCCACATAGCGCACGTAGAACTCGGCGAGCACGTAGCCCGCCTGGTCGGCCGGGCGAGGCAGCCGCGTGTCGGCCCGCGCGCGGCGCACCGCGCCCAGCGGCGGGACGAGCCCGCGGACCACCTCGTCGACGGTCACGAGCGGGCTGCCGGCCAGCTCGCGCGCGTCACGGCTGCCCGCGACCACGCGCGCGAGCTTGCTGCCGAGCTCGCCGAAGGTGCGGCGGGCCGGGTGGCGCACGGCCGCCGCGGGGGCGTAGCGCCACGAGTGGCCCGCCCGGGCCGCGCGCTGGCCGAACTCCCGGTCCCCGCCCGAGCGCAGCCGCTCCTCGAACTCCCCCACCGAGTCGAAGACGGCCCGGCGGGCGAAGAGGTTGGCCGTGGCTGCGAACCGCAGCTGGTCGACGTAGCGCTCCTGGGGGAAGGCCTTGACCAGCTCGTAGGCCTCGACCGGTGAGAGCCGGTCCGGGCGCGCCGGGAAGAGCGTGATCGACCCGCCGACGAGGTCCACCTGCGGCGGCCCGTCCAGGGCCCGCAGCCCCTCCTCGAGCCACCGCGGTGCCGGACGGCAGTCCGCGTCGGTGAAGGCGAGGACGTCCGCGCCGGCCGCCCGCAGCCCGGTGTTGCGCGCGGCGTAGGAGCCGGGACGGCTCTCCTGCAGCCACCGCAACCGCAGCCGCTGCCCCGGCATCGCCGGCGGAGGCGGGGTCGAGGACCCGTTGTCCACCACGAGCACCTCGAACGACTCCGCGCCGAGGGTCTGCTGCTCCAGCGCCTGCAGGCACCCGGCCAGGTGCTCCCACTGGTCGAAGACGGGGACGACGACGCTGACGCGCAGGCGCTGCCCGCTCCGGGGCGTCACCTGCGGCCCCGCTGCGCGAGCACGAGCCGCACGCTCTCACGTGTCGGGCGCCACGCCCAGGTCAGGCCGGCGTGCACCAGCACGGCGGGGACGCCCACGGCCGCGAGGACGGCGAGCGGCGGCCCGTCGACGAGGGCCTGCAGCGCGGCGGCGACGCCACCGGTGACGGCCGCCAGTGCGGCCGGGCGCCAGACCGCGCCGCCCACGTCGCCCAGCGTCAGCGGCGTGCCGCGCACGGCGTTGGCGAACCCCGGCACGGCGAGGACGAGCTGGCCCACGGCGTACGAGACGGCGACGCCGAGCGGCCCCCAGGGCAGCCCGATCGCGATCGACACGACCATCAGCGGCCGGCTGACCAGCGCCCAGCGGGCCATGCGGCCGGTCGAGCCCCACGAGACGTAGATCCAGCCGTTGGTGTTGCCGACGACGTGCACGACGCCCGCCAGCCCGAGCGCGCGGAAGATCGGCACCGCGCCGTCCCAACCCGGCCCGAGCAGCACCGCGATGACCTCGGGCGCGCAGACCACGAGGAGCACGACGAGCGGCATGCCGACGAGCGCGAGCCCGCCGACCGCCGAGCGGTAGAACGCTCGGTACTTGGCCGGCTCGCCGCGCAGGATCGACAGCACCGGGACCGCGACGGACGCGAGCGGCCCGTTGAGCTGCTGCAGCGGCAGCAGGAGCAGCGTGTAGGCCCGGGAGTAGAGGCCGAGCGAGGTCGCGCCGCTGACCTTGCCGATCAGCACGTTGTCGGCGTTGCGGGAGACGTAGTTCAACAGGTTGAACGTGCTGACCCCGCCGCCGAACGACAGCAGCTCCCGGATCCCCGCGTCGCGGCGCGGGCGGCCCGGGCGCCAGCGGCAGAAGGCCCACAGCAACACGGTCCGTGCCCACGCCGAGGCCAGCGGGAGCACCGCGAGGGACCAGTAGCCCGCGCCGGCGGCCGCCGCGGTGACGGCGGCGACCACCCCGATGGCGAACGCCCCGGTCTCGCTCGTCGCGAGAGCACCGAAGCGCAGCCGGCGCTGCAGCAGGGCCGCGTGCTGGACCGACAGGCCGCCGGCGACGAAGCCGAGCGCCAGGACCAGCGTGAGCCCGGTGAGCTCCGGGCGGCCGTAGAACGCCGCGACGAGCGGCGCGCACGCCGCCACGACCGCGGCCAGCACCGCGCCCAGGGCGGCGTTGACCCAGAACAGGCCCGTGACCTGGCGGTCCTCGAGCTTGTCGCGCTGCACCGTGGCGGCCGCCAGGCCGAGGTCCTTGACCTGCTCGGCGAGGCCGGTGACCGCGACGACCATGGCGACCAGGCCGAAGTCGCCCGGCAGCAGCAGCCGGGCGAGGACCGCCGTCGAGGCGGTCTGCAGGACGAGCCGGCCCCACTGCCCGCCCATGGTCACGACCAGGCCGCGAGCGGCCCGGCGCCCGAGCGCGGGACGCAGGCTGCCGCGCTCGAGCGCGTCGGGCACCTCGTCGGCCATGCGGCCGGAGGCTACCGAGGCCTGCCCTCCGGCCGCGGCCCTGCCGCTGCCCACCCGCCCGCTCAGCCGGCCGGCAGGGTGAGGACCTCGTGCGCGTCGGTGAAGGCAAAGCCACCCGACGGCCCGCCGCCCACGACGTGCACCTGCCCGTCGACCACCCCGACGGATGCGCCGTGGCGCGGGGTCGGGATCCGGCGTAGCACGCGCCAAGCGTCGGCCGCCGGGTCGTACTGCTCGGCGACGTCGAACGCACTGCCGTCGGGGGCGACCTCACCGCCGATGAGGACCGCCTTGCCGTCCACCACCGCGGTCGCCATCGTGCGGCGGCCCGTGGGCATCGGGGCCTTGGCCGACCAGGTGCGGGACGCCGGGTCGTACGCCTCCACCGTCGTGTGCGTGGCGACCGAGGTCGCCCCGCTCGCAAGCCGCGTCCGGCCACCGAAGACGTAGAGCGAGCCGCGCAGCGCCGCGACGCCGGGGTTGTCGCGCGCGGTCGGAAGGGCCGGCGCGGCGGACCACGTCCTCGTCACTGGGTCGTAGACCTCCACGACGCCCGTCGACGCGCCGTCCTCGGTCATCCCGCCGGCGACGTAGACCTTGCCGTCCAGGACCGCGGCCCCCGCGCCGCCGCGGGCGGTGGGCAGCGCCGGGAGCGCCGTCCAGGCGTCAGCAGTGGGGTCGTAGGACCACGAGGCCGACTGGGCGCCGCTGAACGCGTCGGTGGAGCCCCCGAAGACCAGCAGCTTGCCCTCGAGCGTGGTCACCGCCGGGTTCTCCACGCCCGCGCCCGGCAGATCCGCCTTGCGGGCCCAGGACTTCGTCGCGCTGTCGTAGGCGTAGAGCCGGTTGGAGTGCGCCCGCTCGGTCTTGCCGCCGACGAGGTACATCGTCGAGCCGATGACGCCGGCACCGGAGTCGAGCAGCTTCTCCGGGAGCGCGGGCGCGGTGGACCAGCAGCCGATGTCCTGCGGCTCGAGGATCGTCACCTTGTTGCCGCCGAACTCGCCGACGACGATCGACCCGCCCGGGCCCTGCACGATCGGCAGCGGGTCCTTGAAGCCGCCCACGAGCCGCTTCGCGGAAGTCACGCTGCGCCCGTCGGCCGCCAGCTGCACCAGCGTCACGTCGTCCCCGACGCTGTAGTTGGTGATGAGCAGCGACTTGTCCAGCTGGCCGCAGAACGCGCTGCCGGTGTATTCGATGATCCCGTTGGCCGAGCGGTTGGGCCCGAGGTCGAACATCGGCGGGGTGTAGTTCGGGGCCGGGGCGACGCCCTGGTAGCTGCCGTTCTTGAACACGCACTCGCCCCGGGTCGGGTTGGGCGTGCCGTAGTAGCGCCCCTCCTCGATGAGGTTGAGGTCGTCGTTCTGCAGGCCGGGGTTGTTGCCGCCGGAGTTCCAGGGGCGGGTGTCGCCCATGCCGGTGCACGGCGCGGTCGGGCTGGGCGGGTAGCTGCCGACGACGCCGAGGCCGTTGTTCGGCCCGTAGATCTTGCCGTTGGAGTGGATGACGAAGTCGTAGGTGTTGCGCAGACCGGTCGCGAAGGTCTTGACGTCGCAGGCCAGGCCGGACCTGGTCATGTCGGCCGGGTCGGCGCAGGCGCCGTTGAAACCGGGCGCCTTCACGTTGGCCACGAGGAGCGCCCCGGACAGCGGCTGCTCACCGCGGTCGCTGAACTCGGTCTTGGCGGTGTTGGGCGCGCCGGCGCCGGTGTTGCCGCCCTGGGCGATGTAGAGCAGCCCGTCGGGGCCGAAGTGCAGCCCGTTGGTGCTGTGGTTGGCGAACGAGCGCGGCAGCCCGGTGATGACGTCGGACCGCTCGGTCAGCCCGGGGCCGGACAGCCGCGTCACGACGCCCGAGTCCACCTCGCCGGCGTCCACCACGGGTGAGGAGTGCGCGACCCACACGATCACGTTGTCGGCGGTCGAGGCCGGATCGACGGTGAGGCCGAGCGCCATCCGCGTGCCCAGCGTTCCGACGACCTGCCTGTCGACGACCTTGTGCGCAGCGTCGAGCGTGAGCACGTAGATCTTGCCGAACATGCTCTGCACGTAGAGCTTGCCGTCCGGGCCCATGGCCATCGCGCTCGGGAACGGCACGTCGTAGGACGTGCGGGTGAGCGGGTAGTCCGGGTTGCCCGCGATGTCGAACTCGCCGCCCACGCTGAAGGACGAGAACGGGTAGGTCACGGCCGTCGTCGCGCTGCGGTGCGTCGCGAGGATGCCGCCGAAGCTGCGAGTGCCGACGCGCGGGTCGATGCCGGCCGCGTCGAAGCTGAAGAACTCGCCCGGCGCGGTGAAGGTCGACAGCGGCGTCAGCCCTGCGTCGCCCACCTTGTAGTAGGCGGTGACCGTCCGCTTGGTCGGGTCGGACCTGATGGCGAGCTGCACCGGCTGGTCCGAGGCAACCGTGGTGATGGGCGAGTTCTTGCGCGAGACCTCGACGCCGGCGACCTCGAGCACGTGCTCGAAGCGCAGGCCGTTCGGGGTGGACGCGATGACCATGCGGTCGAAGTTGTCCTGGCCGTAGCCGAACCAGACCCCGGCCTGCTCGTACTTGCCGGTCGTCGCGGGCATCCCGGCGATGGTCGCGCTGATGGTCGCGATCTCGCTGTCGCCGTCGAACCCGACGCCGACCATGTTGTCCTGGTCGTTGTCGCCGAGGTGCGGTCGGCCCGCGGTCGTCGTGACGTCGAGCGTCCCCGTCTCCAGGTCGACGTCCAGCAGGTCGCGACGGTAGGAGTCGCCGGAATCCTTCTTCAGGATCGTGGTGAACCCGGTGCCGAGGCCGTCGCGGTCGAGCATGGCGCCGCCGTCGTAGCGCCAGGCGAGGTTGTAGGGCGTGTCGATCTTGATGAGGTCGCACGCGACCGGGCTGCAGCCGCCGGTGTCGCCCACGGTCAGCTCGACGGTCAGCACCCCGTCGAACGCGCCCGGCGCGCTGGCGCGCACGGTGGCGGTGAAGTGGCCCGGGGTGAGCCCGGCCGGGTCGGCCACGAGCTGCACCGGACCCGGCGCCGTCACCGTGGCCGGCACCCGGAGCCAGGGGGCGTCACTGACCAGCGTCGCGGTCGTGCCGGGCTTCTGGGCGGCGAACTGCACCTCGCCGCCGACGGCGGCGCCGTTCTGGTCGGCGGAGAAGGCGATCGAGGGGGCGGACCAGGTCAGCGCGTTCGTGCCGTTGGACGTGGTGAACGAGGCGGCGACGAGCTTGACGCCGGCCGCGGACTCGACCTTGGCCGTGATGGTGTGCGGCCCGTCCGGGATCTTGGCGGTGTTGAACGGCGCGGACGAGTGCGTCACCGAGCCCGGGGCGTAGTCGAAGGGGCTCGTGGCGTCCACGCGCACCGGCTCGCCGGCCGCGGCCGGGTCGTCGAGGTACCAGGACACGCTCGTCACGCCGGTGTCCGGGGACAGGAACGGGTAGACCGCGCTGCCGCTGAGCGCCGCGCCCGCGAGCGCGACCGGTGCGGTGCGCTTGGCGTTGCTGCTGTAGACGACCGAGTAGGAGGCGTCTCCGGGGCCGGCGGGGACCTCGACCGTCACCGGCACGACGAGCTGCGGCAGCGACGGCGCCGTCACGGTGACGCTGCCGCTGGACGTGCCGACCGGGAGCCCGGCGGGGTCGACGGTGACCGCGAGGGCTGCCGGCGTCGTACCGGCTGCCGGGGTGACCGTGATCCACGGCGCCGACGACGAGGCGGTGAAGGATGCCGACGCCCCGGACAGCGCGACCGACCGGGTGACCTGGCCGCTGCCGGCCTCGGCCGTCACCGAGACCGCGGCGGGGTCCGCGACGAGCACGGGGACGGGGGACGGTGCGCGGACGGTCAGCGTGACGGTCAGGACCGCATCGACCGCGCCCGGCGCGGCAGCGCGCAGCGTCGCGGTCCGGGTGCCGGCGGCCAGCCCGGCGGGGTCGACGGTCACCGCGACGGCGCCTGCGGTGGCCGACGCCGGCGCGCGCAGCCAGGACGCGTCGCTGGTCAGCGTCGCCGTCGTGCCCGCCGCCGCCGTGAGCTCGACCTGGGAGGTGGTGGCGGAACCGCCGGCCTCCGCGCTGACGGCAAGGGTCGGCACGGCCCAGGACAGCGCCTTGGTGCCGTTGGACGTGGTGAAGGCCGCGGTCGCCGTGGTGACGCCGTCGGCGCCCGTGACCTTCGCGGTGATCGTGTGAGCCCCGTCGGCGAGGGCGGCGGTGTCCAGCGGGGCGGACGCGTGCGTGACCGAGCCCGGCGCGTAGTCGAAGGGCGACGTCGTGTCCACGCGGACGGGCTGCCCGGCGCCCGTCGGGTCGTCGAGGTAGAACGAGACCGACGTGACGCCCGCGTCGGGTGACAGGAACGGGTAGACGAGCCCCGAGACCGTCGCGCCGTTGAGCGGGACCGGCGACGTGCGCTTCGCATTCTTGCTGAACACGACCTGCGAACCGGAGATCCCGCTTGCGGCGACCGGGGTGACGGTCACGCTGACGGGGACGACGACCGGCTGCCGCGCGGCGGCCGTGACGGTGACGGTGGCCGTGGCCGTGCCCACAGGCAGCGCGGAGGGGTCGACCGTCAGCGTCAGCGAGGCGGGCGCGGTCGCGCTCGCGCTCGAGGCCCGCAGCCACGAGGCGGAGGACGCGACGGAGAAGTCGACAGCGGGGCCGGACACCGCCAAGCTCGCGGTCTGCGCTGCGCTGCCCTGCTGGGCCGAGAGCGCGAGGGAGGCGGGGCTCACGGTGAGGGCCGGCGCGGGGGCTGTCTTCGCGAAGGCGGCCGACACGACCTGGGCCGCCCCGGTGGTCGGGACGATCTCCGCGGTCACGGTGTGCGTGCCGACCGAGAGCGCCCTGGTGTCGAACGGCAGCGCGGTGTCGTCCTTGGCGGTGCCGGCGAAGTCGTGCGGCGCCCCCTTCTCCACGAGCCGCGGCGCCTTCGTACGCTCCGGGTCGTCGAGGTAGAAGCGCACCTCGCGCACCCCGGTCGAGGGGGTGGTGAAGATGTAGACGCTGCCGTCGGGAAGGCTCGCGCCGGCGAGCGCCGCCGGGCTCGTGCGCTGGGCGGAGAGGCTGTAGGACAGCGAGAACTCCGCCGCCGCCCCGGCCGCCGCCGGGAGGAGGCCGGCCAGCACAGCGAGGGCCGCGCCCAGGGCCGTGATCCCTGCGGCCAGCCGGCAGCGAGGGTCGCGCAGCGGGAGCAGGCGCGAGGTGGGGCGCTTCGTCGTCATGGCGTTCTACTTCTCTCCGAGTGCACGTGTTGCCGCCGCCGACCGGGTGTGTGCCATCGCCGCCCGGTCCGGAAGGTGGACGACCCGGCCGGTCAGGTCGATCGTCCGGCGCTGCACCCCCAGCAGCTCGTCGAACAACCCGACGTAGCGGATCGCCTGCTTGTCCCAGTAGAGCGTGCGCTCGATGCGCTCGCGCCCCAGAGCGCCCATCTCCTTGCGCTTGGCCGGTGCGTCGAGCAGCGCCGCGACCTGCTCGGCCAGCTCTTCCTCGGTCGTCACGTAGGCCGCGGCCCCACGGGCCGACCGGCGGGTCTCGACCAGGTCGGTCGCGACCACGGGGAGGCCGTGGGCCATGTACTCCAGCGTCTTGTTCATGGTGGAGCGGTCGTTGAAGTCGCACTTCGGGTCCGGCGTGATGCCGAGGTCCGCGGTCGAGAGCCAGCGCCGGACCTCGTCCGGGCCGACCCGGCCGGTGAAGGTCACCCAGGGCCCGATCTCGAGCTTGTCGGCCAGCTCGCGCAGCGCGGGAAGGCTGTCGCCGTAGCCGAGCAGGCCGAACTGGCAGTCCGTGCGCCCCAGCACGTGGACGTAGTGCGCGATCGCGCGCAGCAGCCGGTCCACGCCGTCCTGCGGCCCCATGATGCCGAGGTACGTGACGAGGAAGCGCCTGCCTGCCCGCAGCTCCGGCACGGCGGGGCCGGGGCGCAGCCGGCTCGGGTCGGGGCAGCTCATCACGATGCGCACGTCGGAGGCCGACCGCCGGCCGCGGGTCATCGCGATCTGGCGGTAGGACGTGTTGGTCGCGACCACCTTGTCGGCGACGCGGTAGGACCCGCGCTCGAGGACGCGGACGGCGCGGTAGAGCAGGCCCCTGCGCCCGAAGCGGGCCTCGAAGACCTCCGGGCACAGGTCGTGCTGGTCGTAGACGAACCGCTTGCGGAAGGGCTTGTAGAGCAGGGCGAGCAGCCAGTAGGTGTCCGGCGGGTTGCAGGCCTGGATCACGTCGAAGCCGTGCTTGCGCAGGACGTAGAGCGAGAGCAGCGCCGTGCGGATCCAGCAGTAGGCGAACTCCCAGATGTAGGAGAGCGCGCCCGAGGTCGCGGGCGGCGGCGCGTAGGTGTGCACGTGCACCCCGTCGAGCTCGTAGCGCGCCGCCTCCCCCTCCCCCGCCGGGCAGATGACGGAGACGCCGTAGCCGGCCGCGACCAGCGACGAGCACTCGGCGCGCACCCGGCGGTCCAGCGAGTAGGGCATGTTCTGCACGATCACGCAGACGCGGCCGACGACCTCGCTCTCGCCCGGGCCGGGGGTGCGCCCGGCGCCCGGCACGTCGTCCGGTGCCGCGCCGGACGGGGCGTCCGGAGCCGCGTGCCCTGCACGCCCCCGGGTCGTCGGCCGGCCAAGCCGGGAGCGCCTCCGCTCGACGTGCTCGAAGGTGGTCACCGCTGCACTCCCGTCACCGTCGACGTCCAGCCCTGCATCCACTCGGCGCGTGCGCGCCACAGCTCGCCCCAGAACCCGAGCGGGGCCCGCTCCCGCACGGGGACGGCCCCTTGTCGACCGCGCCCGGCGCGGCCGGCCAGCCCCGCTGCCCGCGCGGCCCCCGCGCGCGCCGCCACACCGACCAGGAGCAACGCGACGCCCACCGGGCGGGCCGGCACCGGCAGGTGGCGGCGGAGCAAGGTCACCTTGCCAGTGAAGAGCAGAACCGCTCTGCGCAGGCCGATGCTGGACGCTCCCACCTGATGGAAGTAACGCGCCGCCGGGGCGAAGACCGCGGGCCGGCCGGCGCGACCGGCGCGCAGGCACAGGTCGACGTCCTCGCCGTAGACGAAGAAGGCGCGGTCGAACCCGTCCAGAGCGTCCCAGAGCCCGCGCTCCACGAGCATGACGGCTCCACTGACGGCGGGGACGACGCGGTCGTTCGCGAGGGCGGCCGCACTCCACGGGCCCGAGCTCTCGGGGTCGAAGACCCGGGACCCGGGCCGCGCGGTGGACAGCCCGGTGGCAAAGCAGAACGTCGACCACAACGTGGGGCGGCCGTACCACGACCGCGGGTCGGGGCGACCGTCCGCGCGCACCGCCAGGCCGCCCACCACACCGGCTTCGGGGTGGCGGGCCGCCGCGGCCAGCAGCTCGCGCACCGCTCCCGGCTCGAGCCGTGCGTCCGGGTTGACGAACAGCAGATGACGGGCGTTGCGCCCTGCCTCGCTGTCCGCTCCCGCGTGGCAGCCTCCCGAGAACCCACGGTTGTGTTGCAGTTCAGTGAAGTGAGCTTCCGGAAGCTCACGTCGCACCACGCCCTCGGCGCCGTCACCGGACGCGTTGTCCACCACGACGACCGCGCCGCGCAGCCCGCCGAGGGCCGTCCGCACGCTCGCGAGACAGGCCGGCAGGTCGGCTGCGCTGCGATAGGCCACGACCACGACGCAGACGTCGAGGGCAGGCGCGTCATCGGCGGCCGCACACGCCGCGTCCTGCAGCGCGCCTTCGCGAGCCGCCGCGGGGACCGTCCGCGTCACGCCTGGCCTCGCCGGTCGTCCCGCGCCCACACGTTCCGTGCCCGGGTGCGCGCGAGGACCTTCGCGCTCAGCGTGACGCCGGCGAAGACCGCGACGCCGGGCCAGCCCGCCGGGCGCCCGACCAGCCGGACCACCTGCCGGAGGCGGTTGCCGAGCGGGCGGTCCGACGCGGGCGCCACACCCTGCTCGGCGAGCTGGGAATTTCCGGCGTAGATGCGCGACCGCACCCGTACGACGTCGCGCAGGCGGGCTGGCGGGCGGACCGTGCACGGGGCGTCGTCGAGGATGCGCACCGCGGCGGAGGGCACGGCGCTCGTGACCCACCGGTCGTCGGCGACGACGTCCGGGAAGGCGCCCACCCGGCTGCGGCCGGCGTGGGACAGCATCAGGGCACCGCGGCCGGTGCGGGCCTGCGCCACCCAGGGCAGCTCCTCCCAGGTGCGGTAGAAGGAACGGGCCGCTGCGCTCGCCGCGGACAGGTCCAGCCGCCGCGCGGGGACGGCGAGCTCGGCGCCCTCGCCCTCGCCCTCGCCCTCGCCCTTGGGTGCGACGCTCGCCGCGAGCCGGCGCACGGTGGCCGTCGGGCACTCCACGTCGGCGTCGAGGTAGAGCCGAGGGAAGCCGTCGGCGACCGCGTCGCCCGCGCGCAGGGCCGCTGCCTTGCTCGCCACGTCGAGCTCGAGGACGCGTACGCGGTGGCCGAGCCGAGCGGCGGTGGCCCGGGCGCGCTCGGCGCTCGCGTCGGTGCAGCCGTTGCAGACGACGACCACGTCCAGCTCGCCCGGCGCGGCCGCGCCGAGCAGCGCCTCGAGGCAGCGCGCGATCGTCGCCTCCTCCTGGTGCGCCGGGATGACGACGGAAGCGAGCGGCCCCGGCGCGCCGACGACCCGGGGCGAGCGAGCAGGCGAGGGGGCAGGCACCGGGTCAGGCGCCGGCGCAGGAACCGGCACAGGGACCGAGTCAGCCGCCGGGGCAGGCATCCGTGCGGCGCCCCCCGACACCGTGGGGCCCGCCCCCGACCAGGCCCGCGGCGCGGCGGGTCGGCCCATGTGCATGACTCCCCCTCGCTCGACCACCCCCCGGGCGCAAGGCGCTGCGGCGCTTTGCGCCGCGCCCCGGCCTCGTGCCCCTGAACCTAGGACAACAGCCGGGTTAAATCCATGACGACGGCGTTAGTTTCCGCGCGGAACGCGTCGGGACCGCTGGCTCCGTCCGAACCGCCCGGGCAACCAGTGTCTCGCCGATCGGTACGCCTGCGGGCGCTTTCGCCCAGATGCCGCACAGCGCTACCGTCCGGTCACTCGATCGGGCCGGGACCTCCGCCTCAAATCGTGCGTATCCGGTCTCGCGTGGCCGCCACCCGTCGCAGTCTGTCGGCCGGAGCGGCCGGGCGGGCACCCGCAGCAGCACGCGCCGCAGCAGCACGGCATCGGCTCGGCAGCAGCACGGCAGCAGCCTCGCCGAGCGGGCAGGAGCAGGAGGGAACGCAGGTGACGAGCAGACGGGAGCGGACGGCGACGCGCCGGCTGCGCAGCGCAGTCCTCGCGCTCACCACGGCGGTGACGGCGCTGGCCGGGGCGATCGCCCCGGTAGGCCCGTTCGGGTCGTTCGGGCTCGCCGGCCTCGTGCCGCCGACGTACGCCGCCTTCGGCGCGTCCATCTCGTCCGGCGGCTCGGCATGGGCGGCGGGCGGCTGGAGCACGCGCCCGCTGCTCACGGCCGGAGCGAACTCGACTGCCGGAACTGCACTTCCCGCGTCTTTGTTCGAGCCGACATTTCGCCGGACCGGGCTGTCCTACGCGTCCGTCTCGATGGGCAGTGGCTTCGGTTGCGGTGTGGCTACGTCGGGTGAGCTCGCGTGCTGGGGGACGAACGGGTTCGGCCAGTTGGGCACCAGGTCGACCGCGGGTGGCACCGCTTCCACGCCCGAGGTGGTGGGCACCGGCTGGGACTCCGTCGACGTCGGGACGTACTCGGCCTGCGCGATCCGGTCCGGCAACGGGACGCTCTGGTGCTGGGGCGCCATGGGCGTGGGCTACGGCCTGCTCGGCAACGGTTCCGGCGGCGGCAGCACACGGCCGGTGCAGGCCGGCGCCCTGACCGGCTGGGCGCGGGTGTCGGTCACCAACCTCAGCGCGTGCGCGGTCCGCACCGACGGCACGCGCTGGTGCTGGGGCGCCAACGAGACCGGGGCGTTCGGCAACGGTGCGGTCTCCAACGTGCCGGCCCGGTCCCCCGTGCGGGCCGACGCGTACACCGACTGGCTCGACGTGCGCATGTCGCTCGCCGGCGGCTGCGGCCTGCGCCGGGCCGGCCTCTACTGCTGGGGCATGAACCCCTTCGGCTCGGTCGGGGCCGCGGGCGCGGGAAGCACGCAGCTGACGCCGCTGCTCGTGTCGCGCGAGTTCGTCGAGTACGACTTCGCCGGCAACAACGGCTGCGGCATCAAGGCGGACGCGACGCTCTGGTGCTGGGGCATGGGGATGCTCAACCGCAACGGCGGCGGCGATGAGGCCGACGCGCCGCTGCCGCGACGGCTCGGGGCAGGAAGGGACTGGCGCGCCGTGCGGGTCACCCCGGCGTACACCTTCGCGGTGGACTCGACCGGGACGGTGTGGGCCTGGGGCGGGGCGGCCGCAGCAGCCGGCCCCGCGAGCGGCTTCACCCAGTCCGCGTACGCCGGGCTCGGCGCGACGCCGGTCGCGCGGCTGAGCGCCCCCGGGTCGGCCACCCTGCAGCCGGCGGAGAACACAGGCTTCGCCCTGCTCGGAGCCGTCGACTGGGTGGCCGGCCCGCCCGTCACCGCGCTTCCGGCGACGCCGGCCGGGAACGCCACGACGGTGCCAGGAGCGGCCGAGGTCGGGACCCGCTTCCGGGTCACGTCGGCGCAGCAGCTCGTGGGCGTACGCGTCCATCGGGCGAGCGAAAGCGTCTCGGCCCGCACCGCCCGGGTCTGGCGCGCGGACGGCACGCTCCTCGCGACGCTGTCGTTCCACCCCTCGCCGGTCGCATCCGACGGCGTCGGCTCCTGGCTCTACGCCACCGGCACTCCGGTCGACCTAGCGCCGGGCGTGGACTACGTCGTGTCCTACACGGTGCCTGCAGGGGCCCAGGTCGAGGCCGAGGCCGGGGCGTCGGCCACCCCGCACGCGAACGGCCCCCTCACGCTGCCGCCCGGGTGGGGCGTGACAGGCACGGTGCCCGGGGCGATGCCGACGGGCCCGGCACCGGGGGACGCGGGATACGCGGTCGACCCCGTGCTGCTCAACCCCGTCACGCCCTGACGCGTCTCCCGCAGCTCAGCGGCTCCCGCGCGGCGACGCGACGCGCAGCGCGCGCAGGACCTCGTCGTTGCGGCTGTCCCAGTCGAGCTCACCCGCGCGCGCGACGGAGCGCGCGGACAGCCGGGCCACCTCCGGACGGTCGCGCATGAGGTGCTCGAGCGCGGCAGCGAAGGGATCGGGCGCCGCCGGCAGCAGCAGGCCGGCGGAGCCGACGAGCTCCGGGATGCCCCCGACCCGGCTGGCCACGACGGCCGCGCCGCACGCCATCGCCTCCAGCACGACCAGCGGGCAGGGGTCCTGGAACAGCGAGGGCACCGCGACCACGTCGGCCCAGCGGTAGTGCTCGACGAGGGTCTCGTTGTCCTGGAAGGGGAGGAAGCGGACGTCGGCGGCCAGCGTGAACGCCGTGCGCCGCAGCCGCTCCTCGTAGGCCGAGAGCTCGGGGACCCAGCCGTGGGCCGACGACCCCACCACGCGGAGGCTGAGCCGGCGCTGCACGTGCTCCGGCAGCATCGCCACGGCCTCGAGCAGCAGGTGCGGGCCCTTCTCGGCGGTGACCTGCCCGACGAAGAGCAGGCGCAGCCGCTCGTGCGGCTGCCGGTGCGCGGGCGGGCTGAAGACCTGGGTGTCGACGCCGTTCAGCACGACCGAGACCTCCGGCGGGCTGCCGCCGTGCCGGTCGACCACGTGCTGGGCGGTGTAGGCGCTGACGCAGACGATGGAGTCGGCCGGAGCGAGCAGTCGGCGGACCTCGCGCCGCGAGTACGCGCGGGACAGCCGGGTGTGGACGTAGTAGCCCAGGCGCGCCGTGGGCAGGGCGGCCCGCAGCCGCGGGAGGGCGGTCGCGGCGTAGTGCCCCTCGTGCAGCAGGGCGACGTCGGGGCCCAGCGCGCGCAGCCGCTCCACCGCCGGGTCGAACAGGCCGGGGGCGAAGCGGCGCTCGCGGCCGAGCGCGCCCAGCATGTGGTCGAGGAGGTACTCGGTGCGCCGGAAGCTCTCGCGCGGGCAGTGGGCGGTGTAGTCCACCCGCTCGACGCGGGCGTGCCGGACGGTGCCGGGCCGGTTGTGGCTGAGCACCACGGTCGAGCGCCCGCCAGCGCGCTCGTGCGCCGCCGCGAGGCCGCGTACGACGTTGGTGATCCCGCTGCCACTGCGGGCCAGCGGGATCGGGACGTGGGCGACGTGCGGCTCGCCTGTGGTCACATCACCCTCCTCCGGCGTCGGCGTCGCGACCCCATTGTCAGGTTGGCCCTCGCTCGTGGGGCGAAACGCTGCCACTCCCGCCGGCGCGTCAGCCTTTGGAGCGCGTCAGTCGTTGAACGAGCTCTGCGCGCGTTCGAGGCCGAGCGTCACGAGCTCCTCGACGGCGTCGGCCGCGCGCTCAAGGAAGACGTCGAGCTCCTTGCGCTCCGGAGAGGAGAAGGGCTTGAGCACGAAGTCGGCGGGGTCCTGGCGCCCGGGCGGGCGGCCGATGCCAAGGCGTACGCGCAGGTAGTCGCCGGTCCCGAGCGAGCGCCGAAGGGACTTGAGCCCGTTGTGCCCGTTGTCGCCCCCGCCCAGCTTCAGCCGCAGCGCCCCGAACGGGAGGTCGAGCTCGTCGTGGACCACGACGATGCGCTCAGGCCCGATCTTGAACGCCTGCTGCAGCGAGGCGACCGGGCCGCCCGACTCGTTCATGTAGGACCGCGGCTTGGCCAGCACGGCCCGGGGGCCGCCCGGCCCGCCGATGCGGCCCTCGAGCACGTCGGCGCGCCCCCGCCGGTGGGCGCCGAAGCGCCCGCCGACGCGCCCGCCGAGGACGTCCAGCGCCATCGCGCCGACGTTGTGACGGGTCGTGGCGTAGTCCGGGCCCGGGTTGCCCAGGCCCACGACCAGCCACGCCCCGTCGACGGGCGCGCCGCCGGGAAGGTCCCCGGCCAGGCGTCAGCCCTCCGAGCCGGCGGCGGGCTCGGACTTCGCCTCGTGCACGATCCCCAGCTCGGCCTCGGCGCCGGCGAGGTCGGCGTCCAGCTGCTCGGCGGTGGGCGTACCCGTGATGCGCAGGATCGACAGCTCGGGGTCGCCCTCCAGGGTGGCGCCCGCCGGCAGCGAGATCTCCTTGGCCAGGACCTGCGTCCCGGCGGGCATGCCGTCGACCGACAGCTCGACGAACTCGGGCAGGTGGGTGGCCTCGGCGACCACGGACACCGTCTGCAGGTCGACGACGAGCAGGCCGTCGCCGGCCGGCTTGCCGGTGACGTGGATCGGCAGCTCGACGCTGACGGCCTCGCCGCGCTCGACGACGACCAGGTCGACGTGCTCGAGGAACCCCTTGACCGGGTCGCGCTGGACGTCCTTCGGCAGCGCGAGGATCGTCTCGCCGCCCAGGTCGAGCGAGAGCAGGACGTTGGGGGTCTTGAGCGCGAGCATCAGGTCGTGCCCGGGCAGCGCGATGTGGCGCGGCGCGTTGCCGTGGCCGTAGACGACGCCCGGCACCTTGTGGTCGCGGCGGATGCGGCGTGCCGCACCCTTGCCGAACTCGGTACGGGGCTCGGCGGAGATGCGGACCTCGGACACAGCGGTGCTCCTCGTGACGGTGGGACTCGTTCTGTCCACGGGCGGTCGGGCTCGCCCACGGCGGCTCGGGACGAGCGGCGGCGCGGGCGGCAAGGGCACACAACGGCACCGCTCGTCGATCACGGAGCCGTACGGTTCCCTCGCCGTGCTGCCGACCAGCATACTCGCCCGAGCCCCTGCCCCCTCCCCGCTCGTCCGCGGCCCGCCGATGGACTGACACCGGGCACCACACCCACCCGATCGTGTGATCTTCAGCGCCCGAACCCCCTCAGAACGGGCGACGCCCCCCCCCGACCTACACCTGCTCGCGCGTCACCTCCCTAGACTCAGAGGACAAGATCGCCGCGGAGAGCTCGTCAGAGACTCCCGCCGACGCCCGGGGGGGCTGATGAACGACAGTGCGACCCAGCCTGGGAACGTCTCGCGCAGGGATGCCCTCCGCCGCATCGCAGTGGTCGGCGGCACCCTCGCGTGGAGCGCCCCGGTCCTGCAGACGATGAGCCTGTCGGCCGAGGCGACGACCAAGCCGTCGCCCAAGCCCTCGACGTGCGACTACTACACCGTCAAGGCGGTGTTCTGGGTCAACAAGACATCGTGCTTCGAGCAGACGTTCATCGTCCGGCCTACGACGACCAACGCCAGCCGGGCCCTCGACGACATCAAGGCCGGCTGCTCCGACGCGGCGATCAAGGACTGGGTCTACGACGTCTTCCAGTACAGCCTCGCGGGCTCGGTGGACATCGACAGCCAGGACGCGCGCCAACTGACCTCGACGCAGGCGTCGGCCTACAACCTGCTCCGGCCGTCGACCTGGCCCACCACGACGACCAACACCTACACGCGGACGTTCCGTGACTGCTGGAATCGGAAGGTCTGCCGCCCGTCGCGCCCCTCGTGCACGCCGTGCATCGGCGGCAAGGTGCGGCTGACGATCACGCCCTGCGGAGGCTCTGCCACCTGCAGCGGCATCATCACGCTGGCCCACTGAGCCGCACCCACACAGCTGAGGCACCGCCCCTAGCCTGCCCCGCGTGCGCAGAACCCGCCGGCTCCTCCTCGCGGCCGTGGCCGTGGTGGCCCTGGTCGTCCTCGCCGGCACAGCGGCGGGCTACCAACTGCTCTCGAGCGGCCGCGACGCCCGTGCCGAGCTCGAAGCGGCGCAGGCGCAGCTCACCACCGCTCGGACCGCCGCGCTCTCGGGGGACGCCGCCACCGCAGCGGCGGCACTGAGCGCCGCCTCGGGACATGCGGCCCGGGCGCGCGACCTCACCGGAGGCCCGGTGTGGGCGGTCGGGTCGCGGGTGCCGGTCGCGGGCGGGCCGCTGCGCACGGTCCGGGCGCTGACCGCGGCGGCCGACGACCTCAGCCGCGAGGTCCTCCCGCCACTGTTGCCGGTCGCGGCCGCCCTGCGTCCCGAGCAGTTGCGCACCGGTTCGGCGGCCTTCCGACTGCCACCGCTGGTCGCCGCAGAGGCGCCGCTGGGAGACGCCGTAGCGGCCGCCAGACGCGTGCGGGAGCGCGTCGCGCGCTCGCCTGAGGTGAGCCGGCCCGCGCAGGTCGGGACGGCCCGCTCCACGCTGCTGGGCACCCTGGACGACCTGGTCTGCACGCTCGGCGCCGCTCACACCGCGGCCCGTGTGCTCCCCGCCGCCCTGGGCGCGCAGTCACCCCGTCGATGGCTGGTGGCCCTGCAGACGCCTGCCGAGGCGCGCGGCACGGGCGGGCTCCTCGGGGGCGTGGGCGTCGCGAGGGCGGACCGCGGCAAGGTGACGGTGACCGAGGTGGAGACGAACCGCATCTTCCGGAACGAGCGTGCGGTGAAGGTGCCGCTGCCGCCGGGGTACGCCGCCCAGTGGGGCACGTGGTCGCCGACGACCCTGGCCATCAACGGCGGCGTCAGCCCGGACCTGCCCGTGGCGGCCGGCATCTGGGCCGCGAAGTGGGAGGCGTCGCGCGGGGAGCGGGTGGACGGCGTGGCCACCATGGACCCGCTGGTCCTCGGCTACCTCCTCGCCGCGACGGGCCCTGTCCGGCTCTCCGACGGGACGCAGCTCGACGCCGGGACAGCGGCCCGCTTCGTCTTGCAGGACCAGTACGCCCGCTATCCCGACGAGCTCGAGCGCGACGAGCGGGTCCGCGAGCTGCTCGACCGGACGCTCACCGCCGTCATGTCCCCGCGCACCGACGCGCGCGCGCTCGTCCTCGCCCTGGTCCGCGGCGCCCGTGAGGGGCGCATCTCGGTCGCGATGCCCGGAGACGAGCGGGTACAGGCGATCCTCGCCGGACAACGGATCGGCGGCAGCCTGTCCGGCCCTCCCTCCCCCCTGATCGCCGTGGTCGTGAACGATGCCGGCGGGAGCAAGCTCGGCCCCTACATCACCCGCGAGATCACCTACACCTCCGCGGCCTGCGCCAAGGGGCGGCAGGAGGCGACGCTCGACGTGCGCATCGGGAACTCCGCACCTCGCAGTGGGCTCCCCGCGTACGTCACCACTCGGGCCGACCTCGGCGGCCGGCCGGGATCCCCCACCGGGCAGCGCCGCGACTACGTCTCGGTCTACCTACCGCCCGGGTCGACGCTGGGCGCAGCGACGCTGGACGGGACGGCGACCGGGATGGAGGTGCGCACGGAGAGCGGTTTTACGGTCCTGTCGCTCTACACCACAGTCGACCCCGGCTCGCAGCGGGAGCTCACGCTGCACGCCAACCTGCCGGCCATGACTGCTGCACCAACCGTTCGCACTCAGCCACTCGTACAACCACCGACGGTCAACGTTCATCACGCTTCGTGTCAACGCTAGGCCATTCCGGGGTTCACTCGGACGATTAGCAACTCTCTGCATCCAGCACGGGGCGATCACCTCTACTCTGTGACACAGGGAGGGGCTTCACATGCGAACGACTCAGCAGTTGATGACGATCCTGGGGGCGGGCATCGTCAGCGCGGCGTTCTTGGGCGCGGCGGGCACGAGCGCCGCCTGGGCGGACTACGTGCCGACGAGCGGCAACGGCACGGTCACCGCGTCCGACGCATGCGTGGGCACGTCGGTGACCTTCGCCGCCGACGGCTTCGCGCCGAGCAGCACCGTGGCCATCACCGGCGCCGGCGCAGAGGGCACGTTCGTCGTGGCCGACGCGAGCGGCAAGGCGAGCTACGTCCTCTCGCCCGCGCAGGCGGGCACCTACACGCTCACCGCGACCGGGCAGACCCCGCCGCCCGGGGACGCGGCGCGCACCGTCACCGCGACCGTGACCGCCAGCGACTGCCCGGCGGGTGCGACGGGCCCGGCGGCCCCGGCCCCCGGCACGGGTGCCGAAGGGGGCAGCGCCGGCAGCGGCTCGGGGGACGGCTCGGAGAGCAGCGCTTCGGGCGCCGCCGCCGGTGGCCTCGCCCGAACGGGTGCGACGAGCCTCCCGGTCCTGCTGTCCGCCGCCGCCGCGCTGCTGATCGCGGGCCTCGGGCTGGTCTCGGTCCCGGCCCTGCGCCGTCGGTCCGCGCGTGCGTGAGGCCACGATGAAGACGTTGACGAGGTACGTCGCCCCGCGCGTCGAGGCGTCTCCCGCCGGGCAGCCGCAGAGCGCCCAGCCGCGCGTCGTCGTCGCCCACGACTACGTCACGCAGCGGGGCGGCGCTGAGCGCGTCGCTCTCGCGATGCTGCGCTGCTTCCCCGGCTCGCCGCTCGTCACCAGCGTCTACGCCGCGGAGCGGACGTTCCCGGGCTTCGACCGGCACCAGGTGCGCACCAGCCTGCTGCAGAACGTCCCGGCGTTCCGCAACGACCCGAGGCTCGCCCTGCCACTTCTCGCGCCCGCGTGGGGCATGACCACGATCGACGACGCGGACGTCGTCGTTGCGAGCAGCAGCGGGTGGGCGCACGCGGTCCGCACCGCGCCGGGCGTCCGCAAGGTCGTCTACTGCCACAACCCGGCGCGCTGGCTGTACCAGAGCGAGGAGTACTTCGCCCGGTCCCCCTGGCGCGGCGCTGCGCTCGCCCCGGTGCGCCGCCCGCTCGCCCGCTGGGACAACCGGGCCGCCCGCACCGCCGACCGGTACCTCGCGAACTCCACCGTCGTGGCCGAGCGGATCAAGCGGGTGTACGGCATCGAGGCCGAGGTGCTGGCGCCCCCGGTCGCCGTCGACGTCGATGCTGAGCGCGAGCCGGTCCCCGGCCTCGAGCCCGGCTTCCTCATCACCGTGGCCCGCGGCCGCGGCTACAAGAACACCGCAATAGTCGAGGACGCGGTGGCAGGCATGGCGGGACAGCGCCTCGTCGTCGTGGGCAGCGGGTCAGGGGACCCTCGGACGGCACCCGCTCCGGTCACCCGCCTCGGCATCGTCAGCGACGCGCAGCTGCGCTGGCTCTATGCGAATGCGCGTGCGCTCGTGAGCGTGAGCTACGAGGACTTCGGGCTGACCCCGATCGAGGCCAACGCGTTCGGGACGCCTGCCGTGGTACTCCGCGCCGGTGGCTTCCTCGACACCCTCGACCCTGGCGTCTCGGGCGTCTTCGTGGAGGAGCCGACTGTTCAGGCGGTACGCGACGCCCTTCGGCGGCTGCCGGACCTCGACCGCGCACGCGTCGCCCAGCACGCCGGCCGCTACTCCGAGTCCGCCTTCCGCACGCGGCTGCGGGCCGTCGTCCGCGACGTGGTGGCCGGCCCGCGGGTCATCAAGCTGCCGGAGCAGGAGCGCACGATCGACCTCCGGGACCCCGAGGCCGCCCGCATCGGGTGACGGGCTCCCGCCATCCGTGTCCCGCAGCGTGGCATGCTGCCTGGCGCACAGCT
Source organism: Motilibacter deserti (assembly GCF_011250635.1). GTDB lineage: Bacteria > Actinomycetota > Actinomycetes > Motilibacterales > Motilibacteraceae > Motilibacter_A > Motilibacter_A deserti. Next base: position 26,207 of record NZ_JAANNP010000006.1, on the reverse strand, counting down.
CGTCGCCCCACTCGAGGGCGGTGACGATGCGGGCCGCTGCGGGGCGCGGCGGTGGGACCGGCAGACGGAGGACAGGGTGACCCAGGCGCTCTCGTGGCAGGTCGCCGACGGCGTCCTCGTGCAGGAGATCGAGGGACGGGCGATGCTGCTGCATCCGGCCTCGACCAGCGCGCTGTCGCTCAACGAGTCGGCGACCTCGATCTGGGCAGCGTGCACCGCAGGAGCCGCCACCGTGGACGAGGTCGTCGAGATGCTGCACGACGCTCTGGGAGTCGACGCCGACGCCATCCGGGCCGACGTCGAGGCCGCCGTCCAGCGCCTGCTCCATGAGGGCTACCTCCTCGCGACGCCTTGACCGCACAGGACCTGCGCCTCGACCGCGTCGCGCTGGGCGTCCTCGGACGCCGTTGGGACCTGGTCGTGCCTGCCGGCCGCACGCTCGGGGCCGAGCTGCTCGACCTCGTCGGCGACCTCGTCGTCCCGACGCACGAGCCCGCCGAGGACACCTGGACCCTGCGCGAGACCGACGGCCGGTGGCAGCTCTACCGCGGGGACGCCCTGCTGCTCGCATCGCCCGACGGCCCGGGCCTGGTCGTGGACACGCTGCGACTGCTCAACACCGTGGCGATCGACGACGAGGACGTGTTCGCGGTGCATGCCGCCGTCCTCGCCCTCGACGGCCGCGCCGCAATCGTGCCTGCGGTGTCAGGCACCGGCAAGACGACGCTCTGCGCTGCCGCGCTCGGGGCAGGGCTCACGTACCTCACGGACGAGGCGGCCCGCTTTCCCGACGAGGAGGCGACGAAAGTGGTCGCGTACCCGCGCCCGCTGAGCCTGCTGTCCGCGTCGCAGGCGCTGCTCGGCCTGGCGCCGGCCCCGGTCCGCTCGCAGACCGAGGGGTTCTACCGCGCCAGTCTGCTCGGGAACGTGGAGCGCGGCCAGGTCGACGTGACCGTGGTGGTGGTGCTCGACCGGCGCCCGGGCCTGCCGGAGGCGACGAGGCTGCCCCGGAGCACGGCCGCAGAGCTGCTGCTCAAGAACTCCTTCAACCACTACCGCGACCCACGCGGAGCCTTCCTTCGAGCGACGGCGATCGCGGCCGCCGCACCCAGCTGGCTCCTCGGCTACGAAGACGCCCCGGCTGCGGTCCCGCTGCTCGCGGGCTTGCTGAGCGCGCCGCGAGGCTGACACCCGGCGTCGGATAGCCGCGCGTCGCCGCCGTGGGTGGCTGCGGCGAGGGCCGTCCCGAGGACCAGCAGGGCGACGTAGCCGAAGGGGAACTGCGTAAGGGAGCTGCGCGTGAGCCCGTCGACGGCGACCACCGCGAGCGTGCCGAGCCCGCACAGCGCTGGAGCAGCAGGTGCTGCCCGGAGCAGCGTGCGCGCCATCAGCGCGAAGACCGCGCAGGTGAGCACGAGCCCCGGCAGACCCACGTCGGCTACGAGGGAGAGGTAGGCGTTGTCGACGTAGAGCAGGGAGGACGGCGCTCCGGGCGACACCGTGGCGCCCGCCTGGTCCACGGTCGGGCCCCACAGACCGGACTGGCTGCGCGCCAGCCCGGTCCCCACCTGCCCTACGCCCCGACCGGCCAGCACGTCCCACGGGCCGCGGAGCACCTGCGACCAGAGCTCGGTCCTGCCGTTCAGCGTGAGCAGGACGTCCAGCCCCGTCGCCGTGCTGCTCGTGCGTGCGGGCAGGACGAGGTAGAGCGTCGATGCCGCTGTCGCGGCCGCGCCGAGCAGGACCGCACTCGCTCGGTGTCCCCGGACCGCGACGGCGGCCACGAGGACGGCGACCACGAGGACGGCCTCGGTCCGCACGAAGGACACGATCACCCCAAGGGCGATGACGCCGGTCGCGACGGCCCCGTGCGACCTGCGCAGCGGCAGCGTGAGCGCGGCCACCAGGGCGACAGCCATCACGGCGGCGTAGCTGAAGGGGTCCGAGAAGGTCCCGAAGCTGCGCAACTGCCCGCCGTGGGTCTCCCGCACCTGGAACCCGAGCCAGAGGCCGAAGTCATCAACGAGACGCTGGGCGCCGATGGCCTGCTGCACGAGCCCCAGCAGGCCCTGGGCAACCCCGACGGCGACGAGCGCGCCAGCGGCGAAGCGCCACGTCCGAGCCGGGTCGGGAAGCAGCCAGCCGACGAGGAACAACCCGAACGCGGACGCGGTGAGCCGGGTCGCGGTCAGCCAGGCTGCCCCATGGTCGCCGACGGGATCGACCACGTAGAGCCCGACGAGCAGGAGGGCCCCGCCCGCCACCCACGGGTCAGCTCTGCGCAGCGCGGTGCGGTCCCGCAGCAGGCGGATGGCCAAGGCAAGGACCGCGACGAGCACGGCGGCGTCCTTCGCGGGGCCGAAGTACCAGGAGACGTAGAACTTCAACGTCGGCTGGATGCAGAAGAAGGCGACGAGGCCCGCAACCAGCACATGACTCAGCCGCGAGCCGGCGTACGCCACGGCGAGAAGCAGGCCCACGGCGGGCAGGACGAGGAGGCCGCGCGGCCAGCCGGCGACCCCCAGGCCCGCGAGCTGCAGGACCAGCGGAACGCCCACGCCCGCCACGAGTGAGGCGGGGCGCCCGCGGGGCCGGCGCGGAGCGCGCGCGGTCAGGGCAGCGCTCATGACGACGCCGGGCGCGCAGCGTCGTCCCCGGCCGCCGGGAAGCGAGACAGCTCGTCCCGGCGACGGAACCGCCAGGCCAGCACGAGCAGGCCGGCCACCAGCCCGGCGACGCCACCGGCCAGCCCGGCGCGCCATGGCTCGATGCTGACCCGGTCGGCCGGAGGCTCCGAGACGAGCACCTCCGCGGCGGGGCTGACGCGTTCGAGGTCGCGCAGGTCCTCGAACCGGCGACGGCCCTCGGCCGAGAGACCGGGCGGCACGGCTTTGAATTGGCCGCGCAGGCGGTCCGTGAGCTCCGAAGCCACGGCGTCCGCGAGCCGAGTGGCACTGGCGGCCGTCCGCGCGGACGCCCACAGATCGAGGACGTCCGCGTCCTCGCGGGAGGTGACGGCGAGGTCCTCGCGCAGCCGCGCCCAGTCTGCGCGCGGTCGGCCGATGCGGACCGCGACACCCTCCAGGACCGGGCGTGACCTCGCGATGAACGCGGCGTTGGTGTGGAAGCGGAGGGCGGCGCGTTCGTCAGCCAGCGGCGCCCCGCCGAGCTGGTAGTCGCGCAGCAAGACGCTCGAGATCGCCGTGTAGCGGGGTGCGTGGGCAGCCGCGGCCGTGAATGCGGCGCCAGCTCCGAGGACGACGAGGATCGCGACCGACGCGACCGAGACCCGGAGGCGGCGGGAGTACCGGCGCCGGTGCACGAACCCCGGCGGAGCAAGCACTGCCCTCCCCTGTCCTTCCAGCCACGCGGGCTCCTCGGGAGCCGCCGCTGATCGGGTGGCCACGCGGCCGTCCCGCGAGGATAACCGCGCGACCGCCGCCCGGCCGGTGCCTTCCGAGCGCTCGCCCCGGTCAGGCGACCAGGTAGCCGAGCGCGAGCACGCCGACGACCACGAGGGCCGCCCCGGCGACCGCCGCGCTCCACCGGCGCGACAGGTCGGCGAAGACCGCGGCCGCCCCCACCGCCGCCAGCGGCAGCGCGTAGCGCGGGTTGTAGAACGCGACGCCCGCTGTCACCCGCGTCGCGACGAGAAAGACGGGGCCAGTGACGAGCGCCCCGACCAGAAAGCCCTGGCGTACGACGGTGAGGGTGTCCGCCCGCCACGGCAGGGTCGAGCGCAGCACCACGTGAGCGGCCGAGCCGGCCGACAGGACACCGAAGGCCAGCGCGAGCACGCCGGTCACCGCGAGCACGGCCGCGGCGACGCCGGGCAGGTCATCGGGGGCCGCGAAGGGGGTCAGCCCCGCTGCCACAGCGTCACGGAGGACCTCGCCCTGCGGAGTGGCGAGGCTGATGAGGAACGCATAGGTCTTGTTGGCGGGGTCGGCTACCCCACGCGCCCCGTCGTCGAGCACAGCGAGCACCCCGTAGCCCAGCGCGGGCAGTGCGAGGAGCGCGAGCGGTCGCACCAGCGCGCGCAACCGACCCGCGGCCGGTCGTCCGTGCCCACCGGGCGACGACGTCGCACCGGTGGCCATCGACGCTCGCAGCTCGAGCAGCGCGGCGAGTGCGAGGCCCGGCACCGTGGTCTCCTTGACGGTCAGCCCCATGAGCCCGATGAGCCCGACCAGCAGGACGCGGCGGCGCGCCGGCGCCGCCTCGAGCCGCAGCCAGACGAGCAGGACCAGTGCCGCCCACCCGATCGCCGCCGAGTCGTTCGTTACGCTCGTCCCGAGCAGCAGGACCAGTGGCATCGCCGCGAGCAGCGTCGCGCCCGCGAAGGCGCCCGTAGGGCGCGCGCCGAGCCGCAGGGACAGCGCCGCCACGGCCGCCACTCCGAGGCAGAGCCAGAGCAGGTCGGCCAGCCGAGCGGCCTCGAGCAGCGAGACCCCGGGCACGGCGCCGAGGGCCTTGCTGACGACCGCTGTCACGCCGTAGAACGTCGGGAAGTACTCGGTGGTGTAGCTCTGGCCCTCGAACGGTGCGAGCGCGGGATCGACGGAGGTGGCGCCGCACGCAGCCCCCAGCGGGGTGGTCGGCTCGGACCGGCAGGCGAACTCCCGCAGCGACTCCTGTCCGAGGTCCTCCCCCACCTGCGGGACATCACCCTCCGCCAGCTTCGCGACGTAGTCGAAGTGCGCCATCTCGTCGAAGGGGGACTGCACTCCCGTCGTGAGGAAGCAGAGACCGAGCACGGCCGCAGCGAGGGCAGAGCCGACGACCGCGGCCCACCGGGCGCGCCGCGACGCACCGTGCCTGGTGACCGCGTGGTCACCCTCGCGACGGCGCTCGTCCACCATCACCTGCTGCATCGCAGAACCCCCTGGTCGCGGGTGACGGAGCTCCCGGACCCTCTGCGGCCGACACTAGCGGACCCCCGATGCCGAGATCGGGTGTTTGCCGGGCCCGGTTGACGACGCCGGAGGCGCCCAGGACCGAGCTCACGCGTCCCCCCGAACGGCCGATAATCGCGGTGCCGCTGTGGAACGCTGACCGGAGGCGGACGGTCCGCCGCACACTCCTGACGAGGAGCGCGACCGGTGCATCGAGACACGACGGAGTACTACGCCAAGGACGCCACCTCGAAGGTCGCGATCGGCCACCTGAGCTTCGCCCTAGAGCACGCCGGCCCGGTCGTCCACGACGCGGCGGCCGCAAGCGGCGACTACGTCGCCGCTCTGCAGCAGGCCGGCCACACCTGCACCGGGAGCGACATCAACGGCGGATACGTCGCCATCGCCAAGGGCCGCGGCCTCCCGGTCGAGGAATGGGACGCGGCGGCCCTCGGGCTCCCCGACGACAGCGTCGACACCGTGCTGCTGTTCGAGGTCCTCGAGCACGTCCCCGACCCGGACGTACGCCGCCGCATCCTGCAGGAGAGCAAGCGCGTCGCGCGCAGGAACGTCCTCATCACCACCCCGCACAGCGGCGAGCTCGACCTGCTCTTCCAGTGCGGCCTGACCTACGAGCACATGCTCGACCGCGACCACTCGGTCTTCTTCACCGAGCCGATGCTCCGCGCCGAGCTGGGCCAGGTCTTCGACACCTTCACCCTGACTCAGGAGGAGGAGATCGACTCCCGGCTCGTCAGCCGCCTTTTCTCCCCGCGCACGCAGAAGGTGCTGCACCTGGTCTCGCGGGTCAAGCCGTACCAGCCGAAGCTCTTCTTCCGGTTCTACGCCGTCGCCTCGGCGCAGTAGAGCCGAGGCGCCCCGCAGCCCAGGATCACTTCGCCCCGCGGCCGCCACCCAGCCGGGCCTTGGTCAGCCGGAGACCGGCGTGGACGGCGACGCGCGCCGGCACGACCAGCCCGTTGTCACCCTTCAGCACGCGCAGGTAGTCGACGTAGGAGCGGCCGAGAGCCGAAGCGCGCGCCATCTCGAACCGGTGCCCGGGCGCTGCGACGACCGCGTCGATCTGCCGGTCCAGCGCCCGCGTGACCCGCTCCCAGCGGAACTCCTCGCGCACGACCGACAGCCGGTCCTTGATGCGCGCCATCTCCTCGGGGTCGTCGAGCAGCCCGGTCAGCGCCCTGGCCAGGCCGTCGACGTCCTCGTAGCCGACGACGCGCCCCAGTCCGCGCTGAGCAATGAGCTCGGCGATCGAGTCCCCCTCCGTCGCGACGATGGGGAGCCGGGTCCAGAAGTAGTCCAGCATCCGCGTGCGAAAGGAGAAACGGGTCTCGAGGTGGTCGAAGTGTGTGGAGACCCCGAGGTCCGCCTCGAGGAAGTGATTCTGCCGCTCCTCGTACGGAACCCAACCGTAGTTGAAGAAAACGGTCGAGCCGTAGAGCCCGAGCTCCTTGGCCAGCTCGACCGCACTGAGGGCCATCTTGTGGTCGGCGAGCGCCGGGTCGGGCTTCTTGAGCCCCATGAAGACGAGCTTGACGTCGTTGCGGCTCTCCGCGATCCGCCCGAGGGCGCGGATCAGGGTGAGCGGGTCGAACCAGTTCCAGACGCCGCCACCCCACAGAACGACCTTGTCCGTCGGCAGGATCCCGAGCCGTTCCCGAAACCCCGGCCCGGTCCTGACCGGCTCGCCGTCCTGCACCCCGAAGGGCACGACGTCGACGAGCGTGCGCAGCGCGTTGTCCCGCGCGTAGGCGTCGGGAGTGACCCTTCCTACGGTCATGAGGCTGCCGAGCCACAGGTCGCGCTGCTTCTCGGACGCGCAGATCAGGCCGTCGGCCGAGAGCATCGAGAGCATCAGGTCGTTGCGGAACACGCGGGCTGTCCGCCGTTGCACGTCGAGGTCCATGTGGCGCAGGACCTCGAGCGCCTCCAGCAGTACCGGGTCGTAGGCGTCGACGATGATGCGGACGTCCGTGCGGTCCGCGAGGTAGGCCAGGGCCGGGGTGACCTTCTGGGTGATGATCACGTCGTGTCCCGGGAGGACCGACGTGACTCCTTGGGGCTCGTACGAGCGGATGACGAAGGCGTCGGACGTGAGGTCCGGCTCGTTGGGCGCAGCTAGTGTGACGTCATGCCGTGTGGAGAGCGCCTTCGCGAACTCCCAGGAGCGGATGCCAGGCCCCGCCATGGTCTTGCCGATGATGTCCTGGCTGTAGACGAGAACCTTCGCCACCAAGCACTCTCCTGCGTAGAACGGGATCGGACGTGACGACGGACACGCAGGTGGCGCAGGCTCCCGGCTCGCTGCTCGGTCGCGCCCGCAAGGGCGTCCTCTGGGTGAGCGTCGTCGTCTACGGCTCGAAGGTGCTGAACGTCGCGACGACCCTCATCCTCGCTCGGATCCTAGCTCCCGAGGACTACGGCCTGCTGGCGGCTGCGTCGGTCGTCGTGGCGGCGCTGGTCGTCTTCACCGACATGGGCCTCGGGACCGCGATCGTGCAGTCGAAGGCCGACCGCCAGCGGATGGCCTCAACGGCCTTCTTCCTGATGCCCGCGATCGGCCTCCTGCTCTACCTCGTCGCCTTCGCGTCTGCCGGCACGCTGGCCGACCTGCTGAACTCGCCGCGCTCGGAAAACCTCATCCGGGTCGTGTCCCTCAGCCTGCTGCTGGGCTCCTTCGCGACGGTGCCGGCGGCGCTGCTCGAGAAGGACATGGCGTACAAGCGCAAGGCCATCCCTGACCTCGTGCCCACCTTCGTCTACATCGCGGTCACGCTGGTGCTCGCCACCGCATTCGACGCCGGGCCGTACAGCCTCGCCATCGGCTCGGTCTCCTCCACGGTGGCCGCGGTCGTGCTCGTCTGGGCGGTGTCGTCCTGGCGGCCCTCGTGGTGCTTCGACTGGGCCATCGCGAAGCAGCTGGTGTCGTTCGGCAAGCACGTGCTGGGCGGCGGCGTCATCATCTACGTCACGACGAACATGGACAACATCTTCGTCAGCAGGGTGGAAGGGCCGGCCGCCCTGGGCCTCTACGGCCTGGCCTACAGCCTGGCCAACCTGCCGGCGACGCACATCGCCGACGTGATCGGCCGCGTCCTGCTCCCGTCGTTCGTCCAGATGAACGACGACCTGGCGCGGTTGCGCCGCAACTACGTGCGCTCGCTCAAGCTCATCACGCTCGTCGTGAGCCCGGTGGTCGCGGGGCTGGCGGCGACCTCGCCCGTCCTCGTCCCGGTCCTGCTGGGGCCGAAGTGGGAGCCGATGGTGCCCGCTCTGGCCCTCCTGCTGGTCTTCGGCGGGATCCGCTCGGTGGCCGGATCGACCGGCAGCCTGCTGCTCGCGGTCGGCCGGCCCGGGGTCATCTTCGTCACCGGGCTGACCGGCCTGGCCCTACAGGCCATCGCCCTGCCCGTCTTCCTTCTCGTGCTGGACATGGGGGTGACCGGTGCGGGGCTGGCTGTGGCGCTGGCGTCGCTGGTCAACTCCGCGCTCATCATGGCGGTCGTGCAGCGGATGCTTCACTTCTCGGGGCGGCGCACGCTGGCCCTCGGCACCCGGCGGCTGCTTCCGGCAGCCCTGATGGGCGGAGTCGTCTGGGGCGTGGGCACGGCGCTTCCCGTCGCCCTGCCCACGCTCCTGCTCCAGGTCGTGCTGGGCGCGGCGCTCTACGTCGGGTTCCTCGTCCTCATCAACGGCCGAGCGCCTATCGACGAGGCGCGCGCGCTCACCGGACGCTGACAGCGCGACGCCCGCCCGTCAGCGGATCGCGCCGACCCGGGCGAGCACCGCGGCGTCCGTCAGTCGCATGTGCTTGCGCGCCTCAGTGCGCGCGTGCCTGAGCTCGGGGAGCCGGGAGACCGCACGCCCGAAGCCGCGCAGCGTCCCCATGTCCCGCTTGAGCGCGGCGACGAGCAGCCGGAACGGCAAAGCGGCGAAGTGCTCGACCAGCAGCCGGGTGTCGGTCACGTTCTTCCAGACCGTGAGGTACTCGTTCTGGCGGACGAAGCTGCGCAACTGCGTCGGGGTGAACACCTTGCGGCTGCTGTGCCCACCCACGTGCCGCACCACCGAGTCCGGTGCGTACCGGATGACCCAGCCCCGCTTCCACGCGCGGTAGGACAGCTCGATGTCCTCGTGGTACATCGGCCGGAGCAGAGGGTCGATCGACCCGATCTCCTGCAGCTTCTCGTGATCGAAGAACGACTGGCCACCGACGGCAAAAAAGCAATCGGTTGGCTCGGGCGAGTGCGGCAGGGCCGTGTAGAAGATCAAACCGCCGCGCCATTTCCCGGAAGTGCGACTGCCCTGCTCGGCCCCACCGAGCTCCAGAATGCGTGGGCACACCGCGAATATCTCGGGCGACGTGAACCCGTCGAGGCAGCCGTCGATGAACCCGCGATCGACGGTCATGTCATTGTTCAAAAAGGCCACGTACTTGCCGGTCGCAACCTTCAGACCCTCGTTCAACCCGAAGATGTAGGTGTTCTCGGGGAGGGCCACGAGTTTGACCCGCGGGTATGCCTGGGCTACCCGGACGCCGCTGCCGTCGGTCGAGGCATTGTCGACCACGATCAACTCGTCCTCGTCGGACATGTCGGCCAGCAGCGACCGCACGCAATCCTCGAGGACGCGCTCACCCTCGTAGTTCAGCACGATCAGCGACGCGCGCGTGGTGCCGGTCACAGGTATGCCCCCCTCGCGAGCACGCGCGACCACGCTGCTCGACGTATCGGCCGAACCGGATCATCCCCCTGCGCTGCGCCGATGCAGCCCGTGACACCTCTGGAGCGTCTGCCAGCAGCCTAGCAGCGCAGCGTGCGGCGTCCGGCCGGACAGCACCCGAGGACTGTTCTAGGCACCGTCACCCGCTTGGCGGCATCAGTACCCGGGCCCTACGTCCCGACGTATTCTTCGTGAACACAACCAAGCGAACGATCCCAGCCCTGCTGGCCCTGACTGCTGTGAGTCTCGTGAGCGCGGTAGGGACGTCCGCGGCGCCGGCGTACGCGGCGGGCAGCAGCTTTCTCGACCAGCGCAGCACGCCCACCGTGAACGCCTGCGGTTATGTTTCCGTCAAGGCTCCCAACACTCTTCCCGCCATTGCCCCCAAGAAGTTCACCGACTTCTTCCTGGGCGGCACCACCTGGGCGAACGGCAAGCTCTACCTGTACGACTCCGGTCAGGGCGTCGAGCGCGTCTACGACAAGGCCGGCAACCTGCTGCAGACGGTCAACGTCGCGAAGGAGGGCATCGGCCAGGCGATCGACGCCGAGGGCTCGCTCTATTTCGTCAACTACCCGTGGACCCTCTCGAAGTACAGCGCCGCCGGTGTCCTGCAGTGGACCAAGACGTTCACGGACCCGGTGAACGCGGTCTTCGGCCTGCAGACGCCGTCCGGATGGCGCGTCGGCGCCGTCGGCCGGTCCGGCACCTCGTACCTGTTCGACAGCGCCGGCAACGCCCAGGGCACCGCGGCCGTCACCGGCAAGTGGTTCTCCAACGATCCGGCCGGTGGCATCGTCGCGACGGACGGCCGCTACGTGACGCGGTACGACTCCTCGCTCCGCGTGACCACGAAGTTCGGCGACACGGGCATCGCGAACGACCCGATGCCGGTGGCCGCGCCGCGCCACTTCTACCTGCAGGGCGGCGCCGTGCGTTTGCCGGACGGCCGCTTCCTCGTGGCCGACGCCAACAACGGCATCGCCCTGACAGACCCCAACGGCTTCTTCGTCGGGATCGTCCCCGACGACTTCGTCAACCTGACCGAGAACAGCCTGCTCGCGACGGACGGCGAGAACCTCTACTACTCCAGCGGCGGCCGCTTCACCTCCGGCCAGCACATCGCCTCCTTGCCGCTCCAGACCGTCCTCACGCTCGCCACGAGCCCCAACCGCGACCTGCCTCGGCTCGGCTACGGCGCCGGCCTGTGGGTCGAGGGAACGAAGGCGAAGTACTACCGGCAGGGCCAGAGTCCGAGGGTCACCGTCTCGTTCGACCAGTCCTGGAAGACCGTCGCGGACCTGCAGGTCGACTACCGCGTCCGCACCCACACCCAGGTTCTCGACGGCGTCGACGTGCCCTTCACGCGCGCTGCCGTCACGACCACCGCGATCGACAACCGGCTGCCTCTCGACCTGCCTGCTGCCACTCCGGGCTACTACGAGGTCGAGGCGTACCTCGTGAAGAACGGTGTCCGGATGTCCGGCACGTGCACCAACTACGCCATCGCAGCCCCGGGGCAGAACCTGGACCTCGCCGCGATGCCCGGCGCCGCGGACGCCGGCGGCCCCGACGCTGTCCGCGGCGTCGCGCTCGCCGACGCGCTCGGCACCGGCCTGCACCGCTTCCAGATCGACTGGCGCCAGCTCATGCCCAACGGCGTGGACGGCCCGCTCAACTTCGGCGCGTACGACGCCCACCTCGCGGCGGCCTCGGCCGAGTCGGCCAAGCGCGGCGTGCCGCTCGTCGTCCAGCTCGGCGAGGGCAACAGCGAGAAGGGCCTCGTGGCCAAGGGGACCTGGGAGGCTACGGTCCGTCAGGTCGTCGCGCACTACAAGGGCGTGGTGAAGTACTGGGAGGCCTGGAACGAGCCGAACAACACGTTCGGCTCCCCGGCCGACTACGTCAACCAGGTCCTCGCCCCGGTCTACCGCGCCGTGAAGGCTGCCGACCCGGACGCCAAGGTCATCGGCGGCACCGTGTGCGGCATGGACATGAGCTACTGGGGCGGCGTGGCCTACGCCGGCGGCTACAAGTACATGGACATCGTGGGCCTGCACCCGTACACCGGGCACAACCGGTCGTACGAGGAGGAGGGCATGGCCCGCTTCATCCAGATCCTCAAGACCGAGATGGCGAACTATGGCGTCTCGAAGCCGCTGTGGGTGACCGAGCACGCGTGGTGGTCCGACGGGCAGGGCAACCAGTTCGCCCAGGGCGACTACAGCGCCCGGGCACAGCTGCTCTACCGCGAGTGGGGCATCGACCGCTGGGCCTACTTCATCCCACAGGGCACGTGGGGCGGCGACGGCCTCACCTTCTCCGCCATCCAGGCGGAGGACTACGTCAAGCCGTCGGCGCTCGCCCTGATGACGCAGAAGGAGCAGGTCTCCACCCGGCCGTTCGCCGGCCGCGTCGAGACCGGCACCCCGCACGTCTTCGTGCAGCGGTACGGCGCCAGCAGCACCGCCGCTGACGAGGTCCTCGCGGCCTGGAGCGACGACGTGGCGACGCCCATGCGCCTGCGCAATACCGGTGCGTCCGCCGTCACGGTCCCGGTCGTCGACGAGCTCGGTGCGCCCAGCACCATCACCGTCCCCGCCAACGGGACCGCCTCGCTCACGGTCAGCGGCTTCGTCCGCTACCTGCACGTCCCGGCCGACGGCGCGGTGTCGCTCGTCCCGGCGGAGACGTGGGGCGACAACGTCGCCCTCGCATCCTCCGGCGCGACCGTGACCGCGACGTCGTCGGGCCCCGGCAACCCGGCCGCCCTCGCCATCGACGGCGTCGTCGACGCCCAGGGCGCGGGCGAGCTCGCCGGCACCTCGGCGTGGGTCCAGGCTCCGGGCGACAACGCGCCCGCCCTGACCGTCACGCTGGCGAAGCCGACGACGGTGGACCGGGTCGTCGTCTCGACCATCGGGCTGAACAGCATCCTCACCGGCGTGCGCTCCTTTACGGTCGCCGTACAGGGCGTCGATGGCAGCTGGACGGACGTCTCCACGCAGGAGGGCGTGTTCTACCAGCGCGGCCGGATCGCGGAGTTCGCCCCGCGTACAGCGAAGGCCGTGCGGGTCACGGTGACCGGCGTCAACTTCAGCGGCTACTTCGCCGGCGCGGCCCCGTCCTTCTGGCCGACCGACGCGGGCACGCTGTCGAACCCGGGCGCCACGTTCTACGGCGCGGCGGTCGTCCGCGAGCTCGAGGTGTACGCCGCCGGCACCAGCACCGCCACCCCGGTGGTGACGCCGACCCCGACGCCCACCCCCACCCCCGCCCCGACGCCCACGCCCACCCCGACGCCCACGCCCACCCCGACGCCCACGCCCACCCCAACCCCGACGCCCACCCCCACCCCGACCCCGACGCCCACCCCCACCCCGACCCCGACGCCCACCCCGACGCCCACCCCCACCCCGACGCCCACCCCCACCCCAACCCCGACGCCCACCCCGGCCCCGGCCCCGGCCCCTGTCGCGCTGCCGATGAGCATGGTCGGCAACGCCACCCTCAACGCGGGCAAGACGACGACGATCTCGCTGCTGGGCAAGGGCGGGATCCCGACGACGGGCGTGGGCAGCGTGACGCTGACCCTGATGGCCAGCACCAAGGGCGCCGCCACGGCGCTGACGGTGTCGGGCACCGCGTCCTCGACGATCACCGCCCCGGCGGACCGCTCCACGGCAGCCACCGTGACGGTGCCCGTCGCCAAGGACGGGACGGTCAAGATCAAGAACACCGGCAAGGGCACGACGTCGGTGACCGTCTTCTCCCAGGGCTACACCGCAACCGCCGTCGCGGCGGCCAGCACCAAGGCCGTGGTGACCACCACGACCGCGGCCAAGGCGGCCACCCTGGCGCCGGGGCGTACGACCTCGGTGTCGGCCCCCCGCACGGTCTCCGCCACCTCGACGGGCGCCCGCCCGGTCAAGGGGCTGCTGCTGAGCGTCTCCGCCACCCCCACCCGCGGCACGGCGAGCGTGGCTCTCGGTAGCGACCTCCCCGGCTCCGCCCGCACCGTGGTCAAGCCGGCCAAGGGCCGAACCACGACCGTGCTCGTCCCGGTCGGCAAGGCCGGCCGCGTGACGGTCGGTAACCTCGGCAATTCCGCGGTTCGCGTCAAGGTCGCAGTCAGCGGCCTCGTCTACGGCTGACGCACCGCCAGCACCCGATCCCCGTCCCGGGCACTGCCCCGGGCGGGGATCTGCTGCGTCCGGAGGGGTGGCGAAGGGCGGAGCAGAGCCGGTGGCCGGGGCCGCAGCACGCTAGGTTCGGCTCCGAGGCGGTGCGCGACGCGCGCCCCCGGACCAGGAGGCCGACTCGGTGCGCGTGCTGCGCTTCTACCACTCCGGGCGCGACGCGGCGCACCGCCTGCGCGAGGCAGCGCTCGTCGAGGCGAGCGTCGACCTCACGCTCGTCGTGCCCGCCCGATGGGAGGAGTCCGGCGCGCAGGAGGTCCTTCCCGCCCTCCCGTTCGACGTCGTCGAGCTCCCCGTCACGCGGCCCGGAGACGTCAACCGGCACCGCTACGACGTGCCGGAGCACCGGCTCCGGGGCTTGCTCCGCGACGTCGCGCCCGACGTCGTCGACATCCACGAGGAGCCGGTGAGCGCGGTCGCCGCCCAGCTCTTGCCGCTCGTGCCGGAGCGGACGCCGGTCTGCATGTACACAGCGCAGAACCTCGACAAGCGGTTCCCTCCGCCCTTCGCCCGCTGGGAGCGCCGGGCGCTCGCGCGGGCGGACGGGCTGTACCCCTGCAGCGCGCAGGCAGCCGCCGTCGCCCGGGGCAAGGGCTACTCCGGCCGGGTCGAGGTCCTGCCCCTCGGCTACGACGACCGCGCGCTGAGCCCCGGGTCGCAGGCCCTCGGGAAGGGGCAGGAGCGGGTCCTGGCCCTCGTCGGCCGGCTCGTCCCAGAGAAGGGCGTCGTCGACGCCGTCGAGGTCCTCGCCCGCCTCCACGCCCGGCACCCCACGCGACTGGTCCTCATGGGCAGCGGCCCCGAGGAGGCCACGGCGCGTGCCCGTGCGCAGGCGCTCGGGGTCGCCGACCGGCTCGAGGTCCGGCCCTGGGCCGGGACCGAGGCGCTCGCGCAGGTCTACCGCAGCGCGCACGTCGTTCTCCTGCCGAGCCTGTCCACGCCGCGTTGGGTCGAGCAGTTCGGCCGGGTGATCGTCGAGGCGCACGCGTCCGGCGCGGTCGTCGCCGGCTACGCCACCGGGTCCATCCCGGAGGTCGCGGCCGGTCTTGGTCTCCTCGTCCCAGCCGGCGACGTTCCCGCTCTCGCGGCGAGCGTCGAGGCCCTACTCGACGACCCGCCGGCGTGGGAGAAGCTGCGGGCCGAGGGAATCGCGCTGGCCGCCACGCGCACCTGGCCGCGCGTCGCCGAGGGGATGCTGCGGCTCTACGAGCAGGTCCGCTCCACGGGGCACGTGCCCCGCTCGCTGCCGGTGGCGACGCCGCTGACACGCAGCCGCGCCGTCGCCGAGTTCGGCGAGCCGGCCACCGCAGGCGGCATGGCCCGCCCGTTCGCGCTGCCCGTCCTGCGTTCCAGCCCGGCGGCGGCGCGGGTGCTCGGCGGCCTCGCCGACGCCACCGCCCGGGCCCAGTACCGCGCGGCGCACCGCGCCGAGCCGGCCGCCACCCCCGACCGCGCTGGCCCGCTCCGCGTCGTCTACCTAGACCACTGCGCGGAGCCGGCCGGCGGCGAGCTGGCCCTGCTCGACGTGCTGCCGCACCTGCCCGCCCACGGCGTCATCCCGTACGTCGTCCTGGGCCGCGAGGGCCCGCTGCTCGAGCGCTTCTCCGACGCCGCTGCGACCCGCGTGCTCCGACTGCCCGACGCCGCGGCCAAGGTCGGGGTCTCCGGCGCCGGCACGCGCGGGGGCAGAGCCGCCGCCGGGGCCGCCACGCTCGCGTACGCGGTCCGGCTGGCGGCCCTGCTGCGCTCGGTCAAGGCCGACGTCGTGCACGCCAACAGCCTCAAGGCCGGGGTCTACGGCAGCGTCGCCGCGCGGCTGGCCGGCGTGCCCCTCGTCTGGCACGTGCACGACCGGCTCTCCGAGGAGTACATCCAGCCCTCGATGCTGCAGATCGTGCGCCCGCTGGTGCGCCGGCTGCCGGCCGCGGTCATCGCGAACTCGAACGCGACCGCAGCAACGGTGCCGCCACGTGAGCGGGTCGAGGTCGTGCACGGCCCGGTCACCACCACCGCGGCCCCGACCCCTCCCGCACCCGTCGCCACGACCTACGCGACGCTGAGCCGGCTCAGCCCGTGGAAGGGCCAGGACCGCTTCCTGTCGGCCTTCGCCCGCGCGTTCCCCGGCGGCCGCGAGCGTGCCCTGGTCCTCGGCGCCGCCCTCTTCGGCGAGGACGACTACGCCGCAGCGCTGCACGATCTCGTCGCCGAGCTCGGCATTGCCGACCGGGTGGCCTTCGCTGGCCACGTGGACGACGTCGGCAGAGTGCTGGGCTCGGTCGACGTCGTCGTGCACACCCCGACGATCGCGGAGCCCTTCGGCCGTGTCGTCGGGGAGGCGATGGCTGCGGGTATCCCCGTCATCGCGCCAGCCGCGGGCGGCCCGTTGGAGATCATCGAGGACGGGCGCACGGGTCTGCTTGTGCCGATGAACGACGAGGACGCACTCGTGGAGGCGCTGCGCAAGATCGCCGGGGACGGTGCGCTGCGCCGGCGGCTCGCAGCCTCCGCCCCGGCCGCTGTGGCGCCGCTCGCTCCCGCTCCGGTAGCGGGGCGCTACGCCGAGATCTACCGTGCCCTGCTGCCAGATTCGTGATTCGAAGGATGCTTTCTCCCGTCCCGCCATGAGACGCGGACCGGGCCGCCCCCTGGCACTGAGCGCTCGCTCCGGAAACGGGACAGGCGCCCGAGGGAGTCCTCGGGCGCCTGTCCTGTCACTGCCTACTGCCGCTGTCGCGCCGGGCGGAGTGCCCGGCGAGGGGTGATCAGCCGAACCAGCCCTGGGTGAAGACCGTGACGTTCGCGGTCCCCGTCCCCGTGTTGCGGATGACGAGCTGGCCGTTGGCGCCGATCGTCACGTCACCGTTCACGGTGGCCACCCGGTTGAGCCCGAGCCCCAGGGTCACGGCCTGCCCAGAGAGCCCGGGCAGCTGCAGCCCGGAGGCCGAGCCCGCTGCTGTGGCGAGCAGCGACACCCGCGCACCCTTGGCCCCCGAGGCCGGGATCCCGCCGCGGCCCGCGAGCTGCACCGAGACCGACTGACCACCGGGGATCGACAGGCCCGCCGCGACGAGCGCGTTCGGCAGCGCCTTGAAGACGACCGGGGTGGGCGTCGGGTCCGGGGTGGGCGGCGGGTCCGGGGTGGGCGTCGGGTCCGGGGTGGGCGTCGGGTCCGGCGTGGGCGTCGGGTCCGGCGTGGGCGTCGGGTCCGTCGTTGTCTGCCCCGGCGTGTAGACCTCGACCTCGCGGATCAGAGCCGGGCCGTAGAACGGGTTGTACGGGTCGGTCTCGGCGACGGCCGGCCAGAAGACCGGCTTCGCACCACCCAGGTAGCCCGAGAAGTTGATTCCCGTGACCGAGATGCGCACGGCGGTCGCCAGGCGAGCCGGGAACTGCACGAGCCGGCTGCGCTGGTAGAAGATCTTGTTCTCGCTGGACACCTCGGACCACGTGCCGTCAGGCGACTGGATCGACAGCTTGAACGAGCGCAGCCCGGTCAGGATGCTGTTCTGCCCGACGGTCGACACGAGCACCTTGTTGATGGTCGTGGCCTTCGCGAGGTTGATCGTCAGCGCCGGGGACTGGTCCCCGACGGCCTGTGCCCAGGTGAACGCGCCCTGCCAGTCGCCGACGCCGTGCGCGTCGGACACGCCGTCGATCGCCGAGATCGGCGGATTGATCGGCGCGGAGGACGTCGCCGTGGCGGATGCGCCGGCCGACGCGAGAGCGACGTTGTCGCCCCACTTCTCGGCTGTCGTCACCGTGACCTGCGAGCCGCTCGGCACGCGGACGTACTGCACCGACCCGGTGACGTCGAACGGGACCGACTTCCCGGCAGGCACCGTCAGGGGCGCCGGCTTGCCGAGCTCGTCGACGACGCTCACCGTCGATGCGGCGTTCCCGCTGTTCGACAGCCGCAGGGAGTAGGGCATGTCGTCGGTCCAGACCGCGTAGACCGTGTCGTTGGCCGTCGCCGACGCGCCGTACTTCTGAACGAACACGTGCGGCACGCCGAGGTCGGAGGAGGACGTGAGCGGCCGGGTGGACGTCAGGTCCTTGACCGTCATGAGCGAAAGCGCCGCCGGCTTGACCTGGTCACCCGCTTCGATGGCCGAGAAGGTGACGTCCTGGCCGCCCCAGGTGCCCTCGATGATGAAGTACGCCCACCGTTCGACACCCCAGGAGCGGTAGAGCAGCTGCGCCCGGGCCGAGTAGTCCGCCTGGGCGAAGAGGTTGCCCTGGCCGTTGGACCACCACGAGTGCTCGGTCACCCAGATCGGCTTGTTCGCCGAACCGTTCGCCGCCATCAACGCCTTCAGCTCGGCGATCTGGGCTGCGGTCCCCTGCTCCTCGAGGGAGCGCCCGTGGCCGGTGTAGGGGTGGATGCCGACGATGTCGAGGTAGTCGAAGCCGCCGTTCTCGCCGATCTGCTTCCAGTACCCAGGAGAGATCTCGACGGTCGAGCCGCCGATGACCTTCGCCTCGGGGTCGACCGACTTGATGACACGGTACGTCGGCTTCAGCACGCGCTCGACGTAGTCCACGGCCGGGCCGAAGCTGGCCGGGTTGTTCGGCTCGTTCCAGGTGTCCCAGTACTTGACGATGCCCTTGTAGCGCTCGACCAGCTTGCGGACGTTGGACTCCCACGTCTGGCCGAGGAAGACCATCTCCCGCTCGAGGCCGCTCTCGGTCGCGAGCGTCACGAAGAGCGGCACGCCGCGGCGGGCGGCCTCGGCAGCACCGGAGCGGATCTCCCCGTCGATCGAGGAGAAGTCGAGCGGGCCGTTGGACCGAGCACCGCCGGGCTGGACCTTGTGCCAGTCGACGACGATGCGGTGCGCGCCCGTGCCGAGCACGTCCGCGAGGGCCACGCCCCGAGCGGCGCCGGGGCCGCCGGGGTTCGGCTGGCCGGGGAGGGTGCTGAAGTCGAGCTGCTGGCCGGGGGCGCCGACGGCGTACTCGGCGCAGGTGCCGGACAGACGGGTGCCGTTCTGGACGATGAACGCCTCGACCTGGTAGTAGCCGGGCTTGGCCTCGGGCAGGTTGAGGCTCAGCGGGGCGTCGAACGCCCCCGGGCCCAGGGCGAGCGTGGTGTAGGCCGGGTTCGCGTCGGCGTCGATCTCCTCGAAGTCCCGGACGCGGTACTGCAGCGAGAGGTTGGGCAGCGACTGCCACCAGCCGTCGATGGACGCCTCGACCCGCGGCGCGGTCCCCGGACGGAAGTACTTGTAGGAGCCGCCGACGACGGTGAGGCCGGCGCCGAAGCCGAGCCGTGGCAGCGATCGCTTCGGGTAGTCCGCCAGCGCCTGCAGGTCCTTCAGCGAGATGTAGGTGACGCGCTGGTCGTTCGTGAAGCGCGCACCGGAGGCGTAGTAGACGCCCGTGCCGTCGAACGCGAGCGGGCTCGCCTGCGTGAGGCCCCAGAGCGCCGCGTCGGCCGCGACACCCTGGACCAGACCGCGCGAGTCGACGACGTGGATGCCGCGGTCGGCGTCCGCCGCGAGGAAGCGGCCGTCGGGCAGCTTCACCGCTCCACCCTGCAGGTAGAAGTGGTAGGGCGCACCCTCGGGCATCGGGTCGTTGCGGGTGCCCTTGTCACCGAAACGCTGCACGAGCTTGAGGGACGAGTCGTAGACGCGGACGTAGTGGCCGTCGGTGGTGACGACGGACCCGTCGGCGGCGTTGGTGAACATCGAGCCGTACACGCCCGGCACGAAGTCGCGCTCGACGCCGGAACTGTCGAGCAGGAACGCCCCGCCGCCGTCGCGCTTGACGACACCGAGGCGCCAGCCACTCGCCGAGGGACGAGCGAACACGCCGTTGTTGAGGATCGGCTGCGTGAACGTGTGGGTCCAGGCGAGCGTGCCGTTCGCGGCGTACTTCATCACCTGGAACGGCGGCTGCATGACATAGACGGCGCCGTCCGGGTCGACCGCGAGCGCCTCCCCACCGTTGCGGGGCACGTCGATGCTGGCCTGCTGCACCCGCGCCTTGTTGTAGACGAGCACGCGCTGCTGGCCACGGGCCAGCACGTAGAGCTTGTCGTTGGCGAACTGCAGGTTGTCCGGCACGACCCCGGCGAAGACCGTGGTCGGCTCCGGATAGGCCGTGCCGGCCGGTGGTGCGTCGATGGCGCTGGGATCAACCACGCCGCACAGGTGGATCGCGGGCGTCGAGTCGTAGATGGAGGCCGCGGCTTGCTCGCTCGCGGTGGCTCCTGATGGAGGGGCGAGCGAGGCCACGGTGGTCACGGCCGTCAAAGCGGCCAGCAGAGCGACGCGCATGGGACTCCCACGTTCGAGTTGGACACCGTCTGCGGCGGACGCGCCGCAAGCCCCCGATGGAGTGTTTAGCGCCCCTGATCGTAGGGAACGTTCACTCATCAGGGTGAGTGGTGCCCGAAATAGATAGAAACATCACAGGTGTGGTGATCTTTCGACTGTGCACCCGTGCACGGGTGGCCCGTGTCACTCGGCAGTGCGCGCCCCGCCCGTAGTACGGCGGCTCGCGAGCGCGGCGGCGCACCCTCCGCAACCGCTAGGGTCTGGCGCGAGACAACGTCCGCGACGCTCGCCGTCCGCTCTCGGGAGTGCTCCTGACCGCCCCACGTGTCGCCTTGATCTCGCTCGAGCCGTGGGACGAGGTGTGGCGAAGGAACCAACACCTCTCCGCGCAGCTCGTCATGCAGGGCCTGGCCGACCGGCTGCTCTTCGTGGAGCCGCCCGCCTGGCGACCGGCCCCGCTCCGCCGCCCGATGCCCAAGGTGACCGTCGTCCAGCCCCGGCGGACAGTGCTCAAGCGTGCCGGCGGCAACACGCTCGTGGGCACCCAGCTCCGGCTCGGCGCGCTGCGCCGGGCGGACCTGCTGTGGGTCAACGACCCGGAGGTCGGCGCGGCGGCGGTCCGCCGCGGCCAGCCTGCCGTCTACGACGTGACGGACGACTGGCGCGAGATGGCCTCGCTGCCGCGCATCGTGCGGCGGATCGTGCGCGCCGAGGACCGGTTGGCAGGGACGGCACGCACCACCGTGTGCAGTCTGGAGCTCCAGTCGCGGTGGCGGGCGCGCTACGGCGTGGAGGCCCCGGTCATCAACAACGGCATCGACGCGGCGGCGTGGGCCGCCCCGTCCCCGCGGCCGCTCACCGGCCCGGGGCCCCACGTCGGCTACGTCGGCACCCTGCACGAGGAGCGGCTGGACGTGGATCTCACGCTCGAGCTGGCTCGGCACCCGGCCGTCGGCACGCTGCACCTGGTCGGGCCCCACGCGCTGGACGCGCAGAGCCATTCCCGCCTGGCCGCGGAGGACAAGGTCGAGCTGCACGGGCCCGTTCCGGCCGCGGACGTCCCGTCCTGGATGGCCGCCCTCGACATGCTGCTGTGCCCGCACCGCATCACGCCGTTCACCATGAGCTTGGACGCGATCAAGAGCTACGAGTACCTCGCGAGCGGACGACCCGTGGTCGCGACGCCGACGAGCGGCTTCCAACACCTGCGAGCCCCGCAGCTCACGGTCGTCGGTGTCGAGGGCTTCGTCGAAGCCGTCGTCGCCACGCTGGCCTCGCCGCCCGCAGCTGCGGACCGCTCCGTCGGAAGCTGGGCCCAGCGCGCCCGAGAATTCGCCGCGGCGTGGCCACCCCTGGCCACCGCCGGCGGCTAGCTCGGCACCGGCGGGGCCAGCGCCTCGGCGTACGCCCGCTCGTACTCCGCCCGGATCCGGTCCCAGCTGAAGTCCGGGAGCCGCTCGGCCGCCGCGACCGACAGCCGCTTGCCCAGCTCGGGCTCGAGGAGCAGCCGCTCGAGCGCCTCCGCGAGCGCCGCCCGGTCATTGGGGTCGACGACGAGGCCCGTCCGGTCGTGCTCGACGAACTCCGCGGCGCCGCCGGAGGACGACACGACCACGGGAGCGCCGGCCCGCCAGCCCTCGAGCGCGACGATGCCGAAAGGCTCCACCCGGGACGGCATGACGAACGCCGCGGCGCCGTGCATCACCGCGGCCACCTGCCCACGGCCAAGCTTGCCGGGGAAGTGCACCCGGTCGCCGAGCCGTTGCCGCGCCACCTGGTCCTTCAGCCCCTGCAGGGCGGACCCGGAGCCCACGATGACCAGGCCGACCTCCGGGACGCGCGGGGCGAGCTCGGCGAACGCGTCGAGCAGCAGATCGAACCCCTTCTTCGGCACCACGCGCCCGAGCCCCAGGACGTAGCGGTCGAACGGGAGCTCGACCGCCTGGTGGGGCGCTTCGTCGACGTCCACCCCGTTGAAGACGACGCGCGCCTTCGCGGGGGGAAGGCCGAAGCGTCGGATGCTGTCGTCCAGGGTGAACTGGGAGCAACCCGTCACCACCCGCGCCCGGCGCAGGCCGAGGCGCAGAGCGGCGCGGAGGAACGCCGAGTGCTCGTAGATGTCGAGGTCGTCCATGACCGTCTCGCCCTGAAGCGTCACGATGAGCGGCACCCGGCGTGCTGTGCTCAACGCCGTCGCGTAGGCGCCGTTGGTGCTGAAGCACTGAACGTGCAGCAGGTCGGGACGGAAGTCCGCATAGGCGCGGAGCAGGTTGCGCATCGCGCCGGCCGCGCCTGCGGGCCAGCGCGCAAGGCTCGCGACGCTCGCGGAGGGAGCCGCGAAGACGAACCGGCGCACGTCGACGCCGTCCACGACCTCGCGGGCCGCGAGGTCGTCGCCCTCGGACCGGGCCGTCCACACCTGCACCTGGTGGCCTGCCTGGGTGAGATTGACGGCCAGCCTGTGCGTGAGCACCTCCACGCCGCCCACCGAGGGGTGGTAAGCGCTGGGCATGAGGGCTATGCGCACGGGTGGCCTCCGGGACACTCCAACGGGAGCGGCGTCATCGCAGCGCTCCCTCGTATATCTCACTCAGCTGGTCGACGTGCCCTGCGATCGAGAACTCACGGCGCTGGCGCGCCTGAGCCTGCGCTCCGAGCTGTCGGCGGAGCACGTCGTCCTCCGCGACGCGACGCAGGACTCGGGCCGCAGCCGCGGGGTCGCCCGGGGGGAAGAGCAGGTCGGGGTCCGCGATCGTCTCGACGTGCGCTCCGCCGCGCGCCGCCACGACCGGCAGTGCGGCCGCCATCGCCTCTGCGACCGCCAGGCCGAACGGCTCCTCCGGCGCCGACGCGAAGAACACGTCAGCTCGGTCGAGCAGGCCCGCGGTGTCCGTCACGAAGCCGAGGAATTCGACGGACGACGCCACTCCCAGCTCCTGGGCCAGGGCGCGCAGCGCCGGCTCCTGAGCCCCGCGCCCGGCCACCTGCAGCCGCCAGCCGTCCTCGGCAAGACCGGACAGGGCCCACGCGTGGAGGCCGATGTCCGTCTGCTTCTCCAGGTCGAGCCGCTGCATCATCACGACCGACCGGCTCCCACCGGTGTGTGCCGGCCGCTCGCGAACACCGTTGGGCAGCAGCGTCGTCGGCTCCCCCACGCGCGACGCGACGAAGCGGCTGATGGCCAGCTGGTCGCGGAACCGACGGCGCAGCAGTGGCGAGGCGGCACGGATGGCAGCGGACGACCCGCGCGGCGCCGCGAAGTGCCGGGTCGTGAAACAGGGCATGCCCCACGTCCTGACGGCGAGCGCCGCGGCCACCTCCGCCTGCGTCATGTGCACGTGCAGGACCCCGCGGCCACGTGCGGAATCCACCTCGCGGACGGCTGCCGCGACACCAACCGCCGGACGGTGCGTCACCGCCGTCCCGAGCTCGCGGGCCATGGCGGCGGGGTCGCCGCCGATCACCGACACGTCCCAGCCGCGGCGGGCGAGCTCCACCGAGACATCGCAGATGTAGCGCTCGACTCCTGCGAAGGCGTCCGTGCACACCACGTGGACGACACGGCGGTCAGCCGACGGCACGACGCCCCGCCGCCCGGGCCGGGCCCTGCAGGTAGAGGCGTGCCCGTGCAGCGTGCTCCGCGCGACGGTCCCGCCCCTGCAGGGCGAGCCGCAGGAGCGAGCCCACGAGCGAGGCGGCACGCACGCCCTGCCACCCCGTCGGGCCGTACCACTTGCGGGAGAACAGCTCCGCGGAGCTGTGGAAGAGGGCCTCGCGACGCTGCTCGTCTGAGCTGCTGCCGGCGCCGACGTGCGTTGCCGAGAGCGTGTCGCAGAGCCGGACGCGCCAGCCGCGGCGCAGTGCGCGCAGCTCCCAGTCGGACTCCTCGGCGTAGAGGAAGAAGCGCTCGTCGAAGTCGCCGACATCGCGCAGGGCCGCACCGTTGAGGAGGAGGACCGCGCCGATGAGGAAGACCTCGGAGGGGCGGACGAGACGCCGCAGCCCCAGGGCGTCGACCCACGCATTGCGCGGTGACGGGACCGGCCAAGCCACCTGCTGCTCCTCGCCGGTCTCCCCGAACAGCCGCGGCGAGACCGCAGCGATGCGTTCGTGGGCGTGCAGCGCGTCGGCTAGCGCCTCGACCACCGCCACCGAGACGCGCGCGTCGGGGTTGAGCAGCAGGACGTCGCACGGACCGGTGGCCAGCGCCGCTCGTATGCCGAGGTTGACCGCGGCCGCGAACCCGACGTTGCGCCCCGGGGTGAGGTAGGCCACGCCGCGCTCCTCACAGAGCCCCGCGACCTCCGCCTCCACTCCGTTGTCCACCACGATGACGTCGACGCGGCGCTCGAGCCCGTCCAGCGCGGCCCGAAGGTCGTCGGTGTTGCGATAGGCGACCACGACGGCTTTCACCGTCCCGAGATCTGCCACGTCCCTCCCACGCCGAAGCCTCAGGTACGCATGCAGTCTGTCGTAAGGATCAGTCGACCGCAGCCGTGAGGGTAGGGTTCCGTCGTTGGAGGGTGCCGGGTGAAGCTCAAGCCGTCCGGGGTCACCCCCACGGTGATCACGCTCATAGGGTTCGCCGTCGCGGCGGCCCTCGTGGGCTACCTCACGACCGAGGGCACCTACATCGCTGCGCTCGTCGCGAGCATGGGCGTCGTCGCCGCGATCTCCGTCCGCGCACCCCTCACCCTGGCCGTGCTGACCGTCCCCGGCGTGATGCTGACGCAGCGCGCGCCCGGCAACATCAGCTTCAGCGACGTCATCACCACCGGCGTCGCCGTCCTCGCATTCCTGTACGGCGCCCACCGCCTGCTCGCGCCGCAGTGGCGCCGTGTCGCCGCCGGGTTCGTCTTCTACTTCGGCATGCTCGGCGTCACCCTGGTCGTGAACCACAGCTTCCGCTCGGACCTAGAGGGCCTGCACCGGATCGAGATCGTCCTTGGGTCGATCCTCATCGGGGCCTGGCTCGTGCACAACGACAAGCAGCGCCACGCGCTGCGCCTGCTGCTGCTCGTCATGGCGATCGTCTCCGTCGCGGCCGCCATCGAGTCCGTGCAGATCGGGTTCCAGCCGTCGTATCCCCTGTGGTTCAACAAGAACTTCTCCGGCAGCGTCTTTGCGACGACCCTGCTCGTCGTGCTCACCGCCCCGGACCAGTTCCGGCTGCCCCGGTGGCTCCTCGTCACGGGCGGGGTGACCATCGCGGTCGGGCTGCTCGCGACGCAGTCGCGGGGCGCGATGCTCGGTGCCGCGGTGGGGTGCGCCTTCTGGTTCCTGCGCATGTCGCCGGAGGTCCGCCGGAAGTACCGCAAGCTCGCCCTCGTCGTGATGGTCGCCTTCGGCGCGTTCGTCTACATCTCCGTCGACGCGCAGCTGGAGCGCCAGCGCACCACCACGCCGATCGACAGCTTCACCGAGCGTGAGGACGAGGCGAAGAAGACCCAGCAGCTGTGGATGGACAACCCCGCCACGGGAGTGGGGCTGCGCTATTTCGCCCAACCCGGCTTCACCGGCTACATCCCACCGAACAACGTGCTGAACGAGGTCCTCGCCGAGGCCGGGCTCCCGGGCCTCGTCGGGTTCCTGGTCTTCGTCTACGCGAGCGTGACGGGGCTCTGGCGCATGCGGTCACCCCTGGCGACGGCAGGCCTGGCCGTGGTGGTCGCGAGATTCGTCCACGGGCTGGTCGACATCTACTGGATCGGCGGGCAGTCGACCCTGCCCTGGCTGATCGCCGGCATGGGGCTGGCGATGCAGCCCGTCGCCTCCGGGCGCGCGATGGCCGCGGACTCGGAGGCAGGCCCGCTTCCTGCACTCGGTCCGGTCCTACCAGTGCACCGCGCCACGTAGCGACGGCGCCGCGCCCACACGGCGGTCAGACGCCGACGACCTCGCGCAGCCGCGCGTACTGCTGGCTCCAGTCGCGCTTGAGGACTGACGCCCGGCCGCGCGACTTGAGCTCCTCGACCCGTCGCCGGTCGGAGACGAGCTCGGTGAGCGCTCGCTCGATGTCGTCCGCGGACTCCTCGACAAAAACGGCGGCGTCACCCCCGGCCTCCGGCGTGCCACCACGACGGGTCGCCACG
>NZ_JAANNP010000019.1 GCF_011250635.1 Motilibacter deserti | reverse complement strand
CCGCCCGCTGTGCCAGCCCGGGCCGGCTCCGTGCCGGCTCCGTGCCGGCTCCGTGCCGGCTCTCGCAGCGGCGTCGGCCTAGCGGTAGTTCACGAACTGCAGGGCGATGTCGAGGTCCTTGCCCTTGAGCAGGGCGATGACCTCCTGCAGGTCGTCCCGGCTCTTGGAGCTGACCCGCAGCTCCTCGCCCTGGATCTGCGCCTTGACGCCCTTGGGCCCCTCGTCGCGGATGATCTTGCCCAGCTTCTTCGCGTCCTCCTGCCCGATGCCCTGCTTGAGGTCCGCGGTGAGCTTGTACTCCTTGCCCGACGCCTGCGGCTCCCCGGCGTCGATCGCCTTGAGCGAGATGCCGCGCTTGATCAGCTTCTCCTTGAAGACGTCCAGGGCCGCCTTGAGCCGCTCCTCCGAGCCGGCGCTGAACGCGATGCGCTCGCCGGACCAGGCGATCGAGGCCCCGGTGCCCTTGAAGTCGAAGCGCTGGGACAGCTCCTTCGCGGTCTGGTTGAGCGCGTTGTCCACCTCCTGGCGGTCCACCTTGCTCACGATGTCGAACGACGAGTCGGCCATCTTGTGTGCTGCCTCTCCTTCACGTGCCGGTGTGCGGACGGGCCGTGCGACCGGTCCCGCGCGGGGCGGCCACCCTCCCGGTGGCGCCGGGCCCCGCCGCGATCGGCTATTCTTCCGCAGTCCCGCCAGGAGCCCTGGGCTGCACGGCGGGTCACGGCAGGTTGCCCGAGCGGCCAATGGGAGCGGACTGTAAATCCGTCGGCTTTGCCTACGAAGGTTCGAATCCTTCACCTGCCACCTTGGACGGCGTCCGGCCCTTCGGCCGGGCGCCGTCAGTGCTTTTCCCGGGCCGTCCACGGGGCTGCCCCACGGGCTGCTCCACGGGTCGCCCTACCGGCCGTCGGGCCAGCCGCCCCACCGGCCGTCGCGCGAGACTGCGCGCGACCTCGTCGCCGGCTGGGATGAACCTCCGCGCCCTTCTTATGTCTCCTTCCGGGCGTGCAGGCACTGTCTGGCGCCTTGGTAGGGCGTGTCCCGGGGGCTTCCCCCCGATCTGCCCTGCCTGCGCCTACCCTGGGACCGCGTCCAGCATCCGGAGCGGCAGTGGACGGGGGACATTCGGCGGTCGGCGACGGGAGGCGCATGGACAGCGCGCCCGAGGCGTTCGACCGCCTCCTGCGCGAGCGTTCCGCGGCCCTGCTGCGGACCGCGTACCTCCTCACGGGTGACCGCCATCTGGCCGAGGACCTGCTCCAGGCCGCCCTCACCAAGACCTACCTGCGCTGGTCCTCGCTGCGCGACGAGGCCGCGGCCGAGGCGTACGTCCGCAAGGTCATGGTCAGCGTCTACACCCGCTGGTGGCAGCGCAAGTGGAACGGCGAGCGGCCGACGGCCGAGCTGCCCGACGTCGAGCTGCTCGACCCCTACGGCGCCGCCGACGAGCGCGAGTACGTCCGGACCCTGCTCACGAGCCTGCCCCGGCGCCAGCGGGCCGTCATCGTCCTGCGGTTCTACGAGGACATGAGCGAGAAGGACATTGCCGAGGCGCTCGGGATCTCCCCGGGCACCGTGAAGAGCACCGCCTCCGCCGCGATGGCCCGGCTGCGCTCGATGGTCGCCGACGAGGCGTCGCCCGTTCCCACCCCGCACGAGAAAGGCGCGCCGTGAGCCGCCCCGACCCGTTCGACGCGTTCGACCCGCGTGTCGATGAGGTGCTTCGCCGCGGCCTCGGCCGCCTGGCCGACGAGAGCCCGCGCTACGTCGACGCCCAGGAGCTGAGCACCGCCGTGCTCACCCGCGCACGCCACGACCGGACCTCGCGCCGGCTCGCGGCCTGCGCCGCCGCCATGGTGCCCGTCGCCGCGCTCGCCGGATGGGCGCTCGGTGTCGCGGACAGGGGCGGGCCGGGGCCGGGGGAGACCGTCGCCGGCGGGCACCTGGTCACGGCATCCCCGGTGATCGCGTCCCCGTCGCCCACGACGTCAGCTCCCGTCACGGGCACGCAGCCTGCGGCCACAGCGGGCACGCAGGCCCCGGACGCGCCGGCCCTGCCCACGCCCGGCCTGCCCAACAGCGGGACGAGCCCCAAGGCGTCCGCGAGCCCGAGCGGTGTGCCCACGCCCTCCTCGCCGACCTCGAGCCCGACGGCGCCTGCGGCGTCGCCCACCGCGACGCCGTCGAGCACCGCGACGCAGGGGCCGCAGGCCCTGTCCGTCACGCTGTCGGTGGACGTCACGGGGACCAGCGTCTCCTGGCGGGTGACGTGGTCCGGAGGCCCGGACCCGGTGGCCAGCGTGGCCATCCTCGACGGGGCGGACCGGGTGCTCACCCGCACGATCAGCGACGACTGCACCCTTGCCCCGTCCGCAGGGGTGAGCGAGGGCGTGCTGGAGCTCAAGAAGCCCGGTGAGCACCGCCTCCGGGCATGGGTCAGCGCGCGTGGGTGCGACGGCGACGTCACCAGGCGCTCGGACACCGCCACTGTGAGCATCGACGGCGAGGCTCCGGAGCCGACTCCCACGCCGACTGCCACGCCGACGCCCACCCCGACGGGGACGGCTCCCGCGAGCCCGTCCCCGACCCCCGCCCGCGGCGGCGACCGGGTATCCTGACCTGCGAGAACGACCGGGCGGGAGCCGAGAAACATCCGCCCGGGCCACCAGCTCCGGCGACCGGTTCGCCGAACCGCCCGGGGCTTGTGTATCCTCGTTCCTCGCGTGCCCCAATAGCTCAGTCGGCAGAGCGTCTCCATGGTAAGGAGAAGGTCTACGGTTCGATTCCGTATTGGGGCTCTGAAAGTGCCTTCCCAGCACGGGAAGGCATTCGCGGCGGTGTAGCTCAGTTGGCA
The DNA here is from genome assembly GCF_011250635.1 of Motilibacter deserti. GTDB lineage: Bacteria > Actinomycetota > Actinomycetes > Motilibacterales > Motilibacteraceae > Motilibacter_A > Motilibacter_A deserti. The sequence continues at coordinate 30,046 of NZ_JAANNP010000019.1, read as the reverse complement.
GAGCAAGCGGCTCATAATCGCTGTGTCACCGGTTCAAGTCCGGTCACCGCTACCCCGCGTCCCGCATCCGTAGCTCAAGGAAGGCTGCACCCGTGGCTGCCACCGACGTACGTCCGAAGATCACGCTGGCCTGCACGGTCTGCAAGCACCGCAACTACATCACCAAGAAGAACCGCCGCAACGACCCCGACCGGCTCGAGCTGAAGAAGTTCTGCCCGAACTGCCGGACGCACACCGAGCACCGCGAGACCCGCTGACCTTCGGGTCCGGCGCTACCGCTCTCCGAAGACTCGCTGCCGTGCCGCTCGACGCGTCGCTCGCCGGTCGTTCCTACCCGGCGTCTGCGCCGTACGAGATCGGCCGGGAGAAGCTTCGGGAGCTGGCCGAGGCCCTCGGCGACACCACGCCCGCCTACGTCGATCCCGACGCAGCGCGGGCGTTGGGCTATCCGGAGGTCGTCGCCCCTCCGACCTTCCCCTTCCTCGTTGCCTGGCGCGGGCTCGCCCCGCTGCTCGCCGACCCCGAGCTCGGCATCGGGCTCGAGCGCGTCGTCCACGGCGACCAGCGCTTCGCCCTGGCCCGCCCGCTGCAGGCTGGGGACCGGGTCACCGGCGCCGCGACCGTCGAGTCGGTCCGCGTGGTCGGCGGCAACGCGCTGATCTCGGTCCGGGTCGACCTGCGCGCCGAGGACGGCGAGGAGCTGGGCTCGGCCTGGTCCTCGCTGCTGGTGCGCGCTCCCGAGGCCGCCGCGTGAGCCGCCGCCCCGCCGCCGACGTCGCCGTCGGTGACGAGCTGCCGCCGCTCACGGTGCGCCTGGGCCGGGCCGACCTGGTCCGCTACGCCGGCGCCTCCGGCGACTTCAACCCCATCCACTGGGACGAGCAGGCCGCCCTCGCGATCGGGCTGCCCGGCGTCGTCGCCCACGGGATGCTCTCGATGGCGCAGGCCGCCCGCGTGCTCACCGACTGGGCCGGCGACCCCGGAGCGGTCGTGGAGTACTCCGTCCGCTTCACCAAGCCCGTCGTCGTGCCCGCCGCCCCCGACGTCGCCGAGCTCGTCGTTGCCGGCCGCGTCACCGAGGTCCTCGACGGCGGCCGCGTCCGCGTCGAGCTCACGGCCACCTCGGCCGGGGTCAAGGTGCTGGGCCAGGCCCGCGCCGTCCTGCAGCTCGCCTGACCGTTCGCATACCGTCGGTCCGTGACCTCCTCCGACCTCGCGCCCCCCGCTGCGGCCGGCCCTGCCCCGGCCGGGCAGGACCTGCCGCTCGCCGCGCTCACCACGCTCCGCGTCGGCGGCCCCGCCCGGCGGCTGGTCCGCGCGAGCTCCGAGGCCGAGCTGATCGAGGCCGTACGCAGCTGCGACGAGGCCGGTGAGCCGCTCCTCGTCCTCGGCGGCGGCAGCAACGTGCTCGTCGCCGACGCGGGCTTCGCGGGCACGGTCGTCCTCGTTGCCACCAGCGGGACCGAGCTGGTCGACTGCGGCTGCGGCTACCCCACGCTGCGCGTCGCCGCGGGAGAGGACTGGGACGCGGTCGTCGTCCGGGCGGTCGAGGAGTCGCTCGCCGGTATCGAGTGCCTGTCCGGGATTCCCGGCACCGCTGGCGCGACGCCCGTTCAGAACGTCGGCGCGTACGGCCAGGAGGTCTCCTCCACCGTCGAGCGGGTCCGTGCGTACGACCGTGTCGAGCGCCGCGTCCGCACCTTCCCGGTGGGTGACTGCGGCTTCGGCTACCGCACCAGCCGGTTCAAGCAGGAGCCCGGCCGCTACGTCGTCCTCGAGGTCGAGTACGCCCTGCGCCCCGCCTCAATGTCGGACCCGGTCCGCTACGCCGAGCTGGCCCGCGCGCTCGGCATCGAGACCGGTGCGCGCGCGCCGCTGCCCGCCGTGCGCGAGGCGGTCCTCGCGCTGCGCGCGGCGAAGGGCATGGTGCTCGACGCCGACGACCCCGACACGTGGAGCGCGGGCTCGTTCTTCACGAACCCCGTCCTGGCCCCGGACGACGCCGCTGCGCTGCCCGCAGAGGCGCCGCGCTGGCCGGCGGGGGACGGGCTGGTCAAGGTGCCGGCCGCCTGGCTGATCGAGCAAGCCGGCTTCGGCAAGGGCTACGGCACGGGGCTCGCGCGGCTCTCGACCAAGCACACGCTGGCCCTGACCAACCGCGGCGGCGCGGCCGCCGCCGACCTGGCTGCCCTGGCGCGGGAGGTGCGCGACGGCGTGCGCGCCCGCTTCGGGATCGAGCTCGTCCCCGAGCCGGTGCTCGTCGGCCTCAGCCTCTGACAGGCCCCGCCCCTGCTCGGCAGGCCAGCGCTCGCCCGCTGAGCGCGAGCCCTTCCCTGCGCTGATCATGCACTTATGGCGAGTTATCCACACTTCGAAGGGCTGTGGAAAACTCGCCATATGTGCATGATCAGCGGGTGTGCGTGGTCTGCGGGTGCGGGGGCGGGTGCGGCTCGGCGTACGCGGTGTCGGCTCGCTTCCAGAGCGGGGCGGCTCAGGGGGCGGAGGAGGCTGACGCGGGGTCGACCGCGTCCCCGGCAGGCGTGGCCAGCCAGTCGTCGACGCCCTTGAGCAGCCGCTCCTTGACGTCCTGCGGGGCGAAGGACGCCGTGATCGAGCTGCGGGCCAGGCCGGCCAGGGCCGCGTCGTCGAGCCCGTGGACGTCGCGCACCAAACCGTATTGCGCGGTGAGCCGCGACCCGAAGAGCAGCGGGTCGTCCGCGCCGAGGGCGACGGGCACGCCGGCGGCGAGCATGGCGGGCAACGGGACCTGCTCGGCCCGGTCGAAGACGCCCAGGCTGACGTTGGACGAGGGGCAGACCTCGCAGGCGACGCCGGCCGCGGCCAGCTCCTCGAGCAGCGCCGGGTCCTCGGCGGCGCGTACGCCGTGGCCGAGCCGCCGGGCCCCGAGCGCGGACACGCACGCCCGCACGGACTCCGGGCCGAGCAGCTCCCCGCCGTGCGGCACGCCGGGCAGCCCCGCCCGCGCCGCGATGGCGAAGGCCGGGCCGAAGTCCTCGGTGCGCCCGCGCCGCTCGTCGTTGGAGAGCCCGAACCCGACGACGCCCTGCCCGACGTAGCGGGTGGCGAGCCGGGCGAGGGTGCGCGCGTCGAGCGGGTGCCGGGTGCGGTTGGCCGCGACGATCACCCCGACGCCGATCCCCGCGCGCTCGCCGGCGTCGGCGGCTGCGTCGAGGAAGAGCTCGAGGAAGGAGGTGAGCCCGTCGAAGCGCGCGCCGTAGCCCGACGGGTCGACCTGCATCTCCAGCCAGCCCGAGCCCTCGGCCGCCTCGTCCTCGGCCGCTTCGCGCAGCAGGCGGCGCACGTCGTCCTCGGTGTGCAGCACCGACCGGGCGGTGTCGTAGAGCCGCTGGAACCGGAACCAGCCCCGGCTCTCGACGTCGGTCAGCTGCGGCGGCTCGTCCGAGCGCAGGGACGGCGGCAGCCGAACGCCCGCCCGGTAGGCCAGCTCGACCAGCGTCCGGTGCCGCATCGAGCCGGTGAAGTGCAGGTGCAGGTGGGCCTTGGGCAGCAGCGCGAGGTCGCGCCGGGCCCCGGGCCCACCTGCCGGCGTACGCCCGCTCAGCTCGTCTCGCCGAGCAGGCGCTGCACCCGGCTGACGCCCTCAGCGAGGTCGTCGTCGCCGAGCGCGTAGGACAGGCGCACGTAGCCCGGGGTGCCGAACGCCTCGCCCGGCACCATCGCGACCTCGGCCTCCTCGAGCACGACCTCGCACAGCTGCGCCGAGGTCTCGACCCGGCGGCCGCGGATCTCCCGGCCGAGGGCCTGCTTGACCGAGGGGTAGCAGTAGAACGCGCCCTCGGGCTCGGGGCAGACGAAGCCGGGGACCTCGTTGAGCATCCGGACCATCGTCTGGCGGCGCCGGTCGAAGGAGACCCGCATCTGCCGGGCGGCGGACAGGTCGTCGGTCACGGCGGCGAGCGCAGCGGCCTGGGAGACGTTGGCGACGTTGGAGGTCGCGTGCGACTGCAGGTCGGCGGCGGCCTTGACGATGTCCTTCGGCCCGATCAGCCACCCGACGCGCCACCCGGTCATGGCCCAGGTCTTGGCGACGCCGTTGACGACGACCGTCTGCTCGGCCAGCTCGGGCACGGCGACCGAGATGGAGGAGAAACGTGCGTCGCCGTAGACGAGGTGCTCGTAGATCTCGTCGGTCACGACCCAGAGCCCGCGCTGCACGGCCCAGCGGCCGATCTCTGCGACGGCCTCGGGGGAGTAGACGGCGCCGGTCGGGTTGGAGGGCGAGACGAAGAGCAGGACCTTGGTGCGCTCGGTGACCGCGGCCTCGAGCTGCTCGACGCTCACCCGGTAGCCCGTGCTCTCGTCGGCGGTCACCGGGACCGGGACGCCGCCGGCGAGCTTGATGCTCTCGGGGTAGGTCGTCCAGTAGGGCGCCGGGACCAGGACCTCGTCGCCCGGGTCGAGCAGGGCGGCGAACGCGTTGTAGACCGCCTGCTTGCCGCCGTTGGTGATGAGGACCTGAGAGGCGGCTACGGTGAGGCCGGAGTCGCGGGCGGTCTTGGCGGCGACGGCCTCACGCAGCTCGGGCAGGCCGCCGGCCGGGGTGTAGTGGTGCATGCGCGGGTCGGTGCAGGCCCGGACCGCCGCCTCGACGATGTGCTCCGGGGTCGGGAAGTCCGGCTCGCCGGCCGCGAAGCCGATGACGGGGCGCCCGGCCGCCTTGAGCGCCTTGGCCTTCGCATCGACGGCCAACGTGGCCGACTCGGTGATCGCGGAGAGCCGCGCGGACACGCGGCGGGAGGCTGGAGACGTCGGGGGCAGACCGGCTGGCACGCTCATGGCCCAGATGCTCCCACGCCCCGCCGACGGCCCGTCGGGGAGTTTCCCACGGGGCCGCGGGCGAGGGCCGGGTTTGCCGGGCGTTCGACCTGAACGCCCGCCGCGCCGTACACTGGCCCGTCGGCGCTGTGGCGCGCCCGCGTGCGCCTGCCAGGCACGGAGCAAGAGCTGGCGCGTGCGGCCGCTGCGCGACCCGTAGGGCGAGGCAGCTCGAGCCACTTCACCCGCCGGGGCCGGCCGACCGATGCCTGACCGAACGCCTGGCAAGCCAGCCCAGGTGGACCAGCACCCGTGAGCACACCGAGAGCACTGGAGCCGACGCGTGACCGAGCTGCACGACGGCAGCGCCGTCCCCGAGCGCGAGACCGGCGACGACCGCCGCGAGACCGGCTCCGTCGCCTCTCGCGAGAAGTCCGACCGGCGGGGCTCGTCCCCGGTGGCGCGGACCTCGCTCTACTTCCGCCAGGTCGTCGCCGAGATGCGCAAGGTCATCTGGCCGACGCGCCACGAGCTGACGACCTACACCACGGTCGTGCTCGTGTTCGTGCTGGTCATGATCGCGATCATCTCGGTCCTGGACTACGGCTTCGGCCGGCTCATGTTCTGGGTGTTCGGCTAGCCGACCGGCCTGCCGCGCCGGACGGCGCGCCCGGCCGGCGTCGGGACGCCCCGCGACCGAGCCGGCACCGAGCCGAGCCAGCACCGACAGAACCCAGCACCGACCCGAGACCCCGCACCGAACCGAGGTAGCCGAACGTGTCCCAGACCCCCTTCGAGCCGACCGCTCCGGAGGACCCCGAGTACGGCCTGCAGCGCAGCGAGAACGCCGAGGCCGCCGACGCCGAGGGCGTTGCGCCGCGGGTGTCCCCGTACGCGTCGGGCGTCGGGATCGACGACACCGCGGCCGACCCGGGCGACGACCTGGCCTCGGGCACGGACGAGCTCGGCGGCACGACCGACGTGACCAGCGGCTACGTCGAGGGCGCGGCGGTCGCCGGCGCGACCCAGGACGAGCTCGCCGAGGGCGGCTTCGCCGACGCGTCGGCCGACGCCGTCGAGGAGCCGGCCGCGACGGAGTCCGAGTCCGGGCCCGAGGCCGCGCCCGAGGAGGAGCAGGACCCCGTCGAGGCGTTCTACGACGCGCTGCGGCGGGCGCCCGGCGACTGGTACGTCGTGCACTCCTACGCGGGCTACGAGAACCGGGTGAAGTCCAACCTCGAGCAGCGCATCTCGAGCCTCAACATGGAGGACTTCATCTATCAGATCGAGGTGCCCATGGAAGAGGTCACCGAGATCAAGAACGGCCAGCGCAAGCAGGTGCGGCGCAACAAGTTCCCCGGCTACGTCCTGGTCCGCATGGACCTGACGGACGAGTCGTGGGGCGCGGTGCGCAACACCCCCGGCGTGACCGGGTTCGTGGGGCACACCCACTCCCCGACGCCGCTCAGCCTCGACGAGGTCGGGCGGATGATCGCGCCGAAGCCCGAGGAGAAGCGCCCCGGTGCCGGCGGTGCCGCCGCGCCCGAGGTCAAGGTCGTGGACTTCTCCGTGGGCGACTCGGTGATGGTCAACGAGGGGCCGTTCGCCACGCTGCACGCCACGATCACCGAGATCGACGTCGACGCCCGCAAGGTGCGCGCCCTCGTCGAGATCTTCGGCCGTGAGACCCCGGTCGAGCTCCCGTTCAGCCAGATCCAGAAGATCTGAGCCGGCCCCACCACCAAGCGCACAGAAGATCGAAGGACGCGAGAGATGCCCCCCAAGAAGAAGCTTGCAGCGATCATCAAGCTGCAGATCCAGGCCGGCGCGGCCACGCCGGCCCCGCCGGTCGGCCCGGCGCTCGGCCAGCACGGCGTCAACATCATGGAGTTCGTCAAGGCGTACAACGCCGCGACGGAGGCCCAGCGCGGACAGGTCGTCCCCGTCGAGATCAGCGTCTACGAGGACCGCTCGTTCACGTTCGTCACGAAGACGCCGCCGGCCGCCAAGCTGATCCTGGCCGCCGCGGGCGTGGCGAAGGGCTCCCCGGAGCCGCAGAAGACCAAGGTCGCGAAGCTCACCCGCGCCCAGGTCCGTGAGATCGCGCAGACCAAGATGCCCGACCTCAACGCCAACGACCTCGACGCCGCCGAGAAGATCATCGCCGGCACCGCCCGGCAGATGGGCATCACGGTCGAGGGCTGAGCGTTCCGCTCGGCACCCGTCCCGCCCAGCACCCCCGTGGAAGGGCCGCGCGCGGCCCGATGACCACGACTCCACCTCACGTTCAGGAGCAGCAGTGAAGCGCAGCAAGGCATACCGCTCTGCGGCCGAGAAGGTCGACTTCGACAAGCTGTACGGCCCGGTCGAGGCCGTCCGGCTGGCCAAGGAGACCTCCACGGTCAAGTACGACGCCACGGTCGAGGTCGCCCTCCGCCTCGGTGTCGACCCCCGCAAGGCCGACCAGATGGTCCGCGGCACGGTCAACCTCCCGCACGGCACCGGCAAGACGGCTCGCGTCCTCGTCTTCGCCACCGGTGACCGCGCGGCAGCGGCCGAGGCCGCCGGCGCCGACATCGTCGGCTCGGACGAGCTGATCGAGGAGGTCCAGAAGGGCCGCCTCGACTTCGACGCCGTCGTCGCGACCCCCGACCTCATGGGCAAGGTCGGCCGCCTCGGCCGCGTGCTCGGCCCCCGCGGCCTGATGCCGAACCCGAAGACCGGCACGGTGACGGCCGACGTCGCCAAGGCCGTCTCGGACATCAAGGGCGGCAAGATCGAGTTCCGCGTCGACCGGCACTCGAACCTGCACTTCATCATCGGCAAGGCGAGCTTCGACGACCGTGCGCTCGTCGAGAACTACGCCGCCGCGATGGACGAGATCAACCGTCTCAAGCCCTCGGCAGCCAAGGGCCGCTACATCAAGAAGGCGACGATCACCACGACGATGGGCCCCGGCATCCCGCTGGACGCCGCTCGCCGCGCGGTTCTCGAGGACGAGGCGACCGCCTCGGCCTGACCGCCGCACCGCCTCCGCAGGGGCGCGCATCCTTGAGCCGTAGGGCCGGGAGCGCGCCCCTCGCGCGTTCGCGGGCCGGACGGGTGCCCCGGGGCGCCTCCAGTGATCCACGGCCGCCGGGCGTCGCCGGGCGTTTGGCACCGGTCGCGCCATGACGTACGCTGATGCCACCGAAGACCGCTGGCCGCTGCATGCCCGCGCGACGCCCGTCGCTCAGGACCTGCAGCCGAAGGCCCCGCAGGACGTGGGCGACCCGCGCAGGTGACCGGAAGTGCTCGACGCGCATGCTTCGCCGTGCCGTCTCCCACGCCCCGTGCGCCGCGCGCCGGGGCGTTCGTCGTCTCCGCAGGGCCTCCGTGCGCCGGCACCCGAAGGGAGACCCATGGCGAGGCCCGACAAGGCCGCCGCTGTCGCCGAGTTGACGGACCACTTCCGCAGCTCGTCCGCGGCGGTGCTCACCGAGTACCGCGGTCTCACCGTCGCCCAGCTCAAGGAGCTGCGCCGTTCGCTCGGCGACGGTACGACCTACGCCGTGGTGAAGAACACGCTGACCAAGATCGCTGCGCGGGACGCCGGCGTCGGGGGCCTGGACGACCTGCTTGCCGGTCCGTCCGCGGTCGCCTTCGTCAAGGGCGAGCCGGTCGACGCGGCCAAGGCCCTGCGTGACTTCGCCCGTGCGAACCCCCTGCTCGTCATCAAGGGCGGCGTGCTCGACGGCCGCCCGATCTCGGCCGAGGACATCTCCAAGCTCGCGGACCTGGAGTCCAAGGAGGTCCTCCTGGCCAAGGCCGCCGGGGCGATGAATGCCTCGCTGGCCAAGGCGGCTGCGCTGTTCCAGGCGCCGCTGTCGCAGGCCGCCCGCCTGGCCGAGGCGCTGCGCGCCAAGCAGGCCGAGGGTGCCCCCGCCGAGGAGGCCGCTCCCGCGGCCGCCGACGCGGACGCTCCCGCCGAGTCGACCGAGGCTCCGGCCGAGGCCTGACGTGCCCCCTGCGAGGCGCTCGCGCCCCGCGAACTCTGTTTCTCCCCATCTGTAGGAAGGACCCGCCACCATGGCGAAGCTCAGCACCGACGAGCTGCTCGACGCGTTCAAGGAGCTCACGCTCATCGAGCTCAGCGAGTTCGTGAAGCAGTTCGAGGAGACCTTCGGCGTCACCGCCGCCGCTCCGGTCGCCGTCGCGGCCGCCCCCGCTGCCGGTGGCGCCGGTGGCGAGGCCGCCGCCGCCGAGGAGCAGGACGAGTTCGACGTCATCCTCGACTCGGCCGGCGACAAGAAGATCCAGGTCATCAAGGAGGTCCGTGGCCTCACGAACCTCGGCCTCAAGGAGGCCAAGGACCTGGTCGACGGCGCGCCGAAGCCCGTCCTCGAGAAGGTCAACAAGGAGACCGCTGAGAAGGCGAAGGCGGCCCTCGAGGGCGCCGGCGCCTCGGTGACGGTCAAGTAAGACCCCCCTCGCACCCGCGGGCCCGCCCGCAGCTGCGTCTCTCGAGCCGCTCGTCCCGCCTGCGCGGGGCGGGCGGCTCGTGCGTTCTGCGGCCCGGCCGGCGTGACGGGGGAGGGCCGGCCGTGCGCCGGGTGCGTCGCCACTCCGGGTGTGGACGTCCGCCGTCGCCCCGCCGGTGGAGCAGGTACGGTTTCGTCGGGCACCAGGCGTGGTAGGACGGGATTCGTGCGCCGGGCCGGCAGTTGCGGCGATGCGCTTGACCCGGGTGCGGTCGGGGAGTCATCCTCTTCGCGCCGGCCCGAGCAAGGCGCTAGCGGCTGGGTGGCCGGCACGAGAGATTGCAGGAGGGGCGTGCGAAGCCTGCGGAGCCCGGATGGGCGCCGAAAGGGAACCGCACGAGCCGACGCCGGGGTTTGCGTCAGCCTGCCCGTGAGGGTATGCTGACGCTTTGCGCTGCCCGATGTACCTCAGATGCCCCGACAGGCTCATGCCGTCGGAGGTGGGGGGCCGGGCTCGCCCGTCTGCCTCGAGCTCCGAGCCTCGGAAGGACCCCTCTTGGCCGCCCCGCGCACTGCAGAACCCGGCTCCGCGTTGAACACCAATCAGCTCAACGCCGCCAGCTCCAACAGCACCGCCCCCACTCGTATCTCCTTCGCCAAGATCCGCGAGCCGCTTGAGGTCCCGAACCTCCTCGCGCTGCAGACCGACAGCTTCGACTGGCTGCTCGGCAACGCGAAGTGGAAGGCCCGCGTCGAGGCGATGCGGGCCGACGGCCTGCTCGTCCCGGAGAAGTCCGGGCTCCAGGAGATCTTCGAGGAGATCAGCCCGATCGAGGACTTCCAGGGGACCATGTCCCTGTCGTTCTCGGACCCCGAGTTCTACGAGCCCAAGTACTCCGTCGAGGAGTGCAAGGAGCGCGACATCACCTACTCGGCGCCGCTGTTCGTCACGGCCGAGTTCATGAACAACAACACCGGCGAGATCAAGTCGCAGACGGTGTTCATGGGTGACTTCCCGCTCATGACCAACAAGGGCACGTTCATCATCAACGGCACCGAGCGTGTCGTCGTGTCCCAGCTCGTGCGCTCGCCCGGCGTCTACTTCGACAAGACGCTGGACAAGACCTCCGACAAGGACGTCTTCGGCGCCAAGATCATCCCGAGCCGCGGCGCGTGGCTCGAGTTCGAGATCGACAAGCGCGACCAGGTCGGCGTCCGCGTCGACCGCAAGCGCAAGCAGTCCGTCACCGTGCTGCTCAAGGCCCTGGGCTGGGACGACGCCCGGATCCTCGAGGAGTTCGGCGAGTTCGAGTCGATGCGGTCCACGCTGGAGAAGGACCACACGACCGGCCAGGACGACGCGCTGCTCGACATCTACCGCAAGCTGCGCCCGGGCGAGCCGCCGACCCGCGAGGCCGCGCAGACGCTGTTGGAGAACCTCTACTTCAACCCGAAGCGCTACGACCTGGCCAAGGTCGGCCGCTACAAGGTCAACAAGAAGATCGGGACCGACGGCGAGATCGGCGCCGGCGTGCTGACCGTGGACGACATCGTCGCCACGATCAAGTACCTCGTCTCGCTGCACGCGAACCAGCCGGCGATGGAGTCCGCCCGCGGGCAGGTGCGCGTCGAGGTCGACGACATCGACCACTTCGGCAACCGCCGCATCCGCACCGTCGGCGAGCTCATCCAGAACCAGGTCCGCACCGGCCTGTCCCGGATGGAGCGCGTCGTGCGCGAGCGCATGACGACCCAGGACGTCGAGGCGATCACGCCGCAGACCCTGATCAACATCCGGCCCGTCGTGGCGAGCATCAAGGAGTTCTTCGGGACCTCCCAGCTCAGCCAGTTCATGGACCAGACGAACCCGGTCGCCGGCCTCACGCACAAGCGCCGACTCAACGCGCTCGGTCCCGGTGGCCTGTCCCGTGAGCGCGCGGGCATGGAGGTCCGCGACGTCCACACGAGCCACTACGGCCGCATGTGCCCGATCGAGACCCCCGAGGGCCCGAACATCGGCCTCATCGGCTCGCTCGCGACCTACGCGCGGATCAACCCGTTCGGCTTCATCGAGACGCCCTACCGCAAGGTCGTCGACGGCCGCGTCAGCGACGACGTCGACTACCTCACCGCGGACGAGGAGGACGAGCACACGATCGCGCAGGCGAACGCTCCGCTGAACCCGGACGGCTCGTTCGCCGAGGCCCGCGTGCTCGTCCGCCGCAAGGGCGGCGAGGTCGACTTCATCCCCGGCGACGAGGTCGACTACATGGACGTCTCGCCGCGCCAGATGGTGTCGGTCGCGACGGCGATGATCCCGTTCCTCGAGCACGACGACGCCAACCGCGCGCTCATGGGCGCCAACATGCAGCGCCAGGCGGTCCCGCTGCTGCGCAGCGAGTCCCCGCTGGTCGGCACCGGCATGGAGTACCGCGGCGCCAAGGACGCGGGCGACGTCATCGTGGCCGAGAAGGCCGGCGTGGTGCAGGAGGTCTCGGCCGACTACATCACGGTCGCCAACGACGACGGCACCTACCAGACCTACCGGGTGCAGAAGTTCCGCCGCTCCAACCAGGGCACGGCCTTCAACCAGCGCCCGATCGTCGACGAGGGCCAGCGCCTCGAAGAGGGCCAGGTCATCGCCGACGGCCCGTGCACCGACCAGGGCGAGATGGCCCTCGGCAAGAACCTCCTCGTGGCGTTCATGTCGTGGGAGGGCCACAACTACGAGGACGCGATCATCCTCAGCCAGCGCCTGGTGCAGGACGACGTCCTCTCCTCGATCCACATCGAGGAGCACGAGGTCGACGCCCGCGACACCAAGCTCGGCCCGGAGGAGATCACCCGGGACATCCCGAACGTCTCCGAGGAGGTCCTCGCCGACCTCGACGAGCGCGGCATCATCCGCATCGGCGCCGACGTGGTCACCGGCGACATCCTGGTCGGCAAGGTCACGCCCAAGGGCGAGACCGAGCTGACCCCCGAGGAGCGCCTGCTCCGCGCGATCTTCGGCGAGAAGGCGCGCGAGGTCCGCGACACCAGCCTCAAGGTCCCGCACGGCGAGTCCGGCAAGGTCATCGGCGTGCGCGTCTTCGACCGCGACGAGGGCTTCGAGCTCCCGCCGGGCGTCAACCAGCTGGTCCGGGTCTACGTCGCGCAGAAGCGCAAGATCACCGACGGCGACAAGCTCGCCGGCCGGCACGGCAACAAGGGCGTCATCTCCAAGATCCTCCCGGTCGAGGACATGCCCTTCCTCGAGGACGGCACCCCCGTCGACATCGTGCTCAACCCGCTGGGCGTGCCCGGCCGCATGAACGTCGGGCAGGTGCTGGAGACCCACTTGGGCTGGGTGGCCAAGACTGGGTGGAACGTCGAGGGCGAGGACGAGCCCGGCGAGTCGTGGAAGGCGTCGCTGCGCTCGATCGGCGCGGACTCGGCCCCTCCCGGCACCAACGTCGCGACCCCGGTCTTCGACGGTGCCCGCGAGGAGGAGATCACCGGCCTGCTCGACTCGACGACGCCGACGCGCGACGGGGTCCGCCTCATTGGCAGCTCGGGCAAGGCGCGCCTCTACGACGGGCGCTCCGGCGAGCCGTTCCCGGCGCCGGTCTCGGTCGGCTACATCTACATCCTGAAGCTGCACCACCTGGTCGACGACAAGATCCACGCCCGTTCGACCGGCCCGTACTCCATGATCACCCAGCAGCCGCTCGGCGGTAAGGCCCAGTTCGGCGGCCAGCGCTTCGGCGAGATGGAGGTCTGGGCCCTGGAGGCCTACGGCGCGTCCTACGCGCTGCAGGAGCTGCTGACGATCAAGTCCGACGATGTCCTCGGCCGCGTGAAGGTCTACGAGGCGATCGTCAAGGGCGAGAACATCCCCGAGCCGGGCATTCCTGAGTCCTTCAAGGTGCTCATCAAGGAGATGCAGTCGCTCTGCCTGAACGTCGAGGTGCTCTCCAGCGACGGCATGTCCATCGAGATGCGCGAGACCGACGAGGACGTCTTCCGGGCGGCCGAGGAGCTGGGCATCGACCTGTCGCGGCGTGAGCCGAGCAGCGTCGAAGAGGTCTGACGGAAGGCCGGCGGGGCGCTGCAGCCGGACAGGCTGCGGCGCCCACCGGCCCCCCTCACCGCTCGTGTCGAGACCTTGATTTGAGAGAAGGAAACCGCGTGCTGGACGTCAACTTCTTTGACGAGCTGCGCATCGGCCTGGCGACCGCTGACGACATCCGCCAGTGGTCGCACGGCGAGGTCAAGAAGCCCGAGACCATCAACTACCGGACGCTGAAGCCGGAGAAGGATGGCCTCTTCTGCGAGAAGATCTTCGGTCCCACCCGGGACTGGGAGTGCTACTGCGGCAAGTACAAGCGCGTCCGCTTCAAGGGCATCATCTGCGAGCGCTGCGGCGTCGAGGTCACGCGCGCCAAGGTGCGCCGTGAGCGCATGGGCCACATCGAGCTCGCGGCGCCCGTCACGCACATCTGGTACTTCAAGGGCGTCCCGAGCCGGCTGGGCTACCTGCTCGACCTGGCTCCCAAGGACCTCGAGAAGATCATCTACTTCGCGGCCTACATGATCACCGAGGTCGACGAGGAGCGTCGCCACGTCGACCTGCCCTCGCTCGAGGCGCAGATCGGCGTCGAGCGCGGCCAGCTCGAGCAGCGCCGCGACTCCGACGTCGAGGCCCGCCAGCGCAAGCTGGAGGAGGACATCGCCGCGCTCGAGGCCGAGGGGGCCAAGAGCGACGCCCGGCGCAAGGTCCGCGAGGGCGCCGAGCGCGAGATGAAGCAGATCCGCGACCGCGCGCAGCGCGAGATCGACCGCCTCAACGAGGTCTGGGACCGCTTCAAGGGGCTCAAGGTCCAGGACCTCGAGGGCGACGAGATCCTCTACCGCGAGATGCGCGACCGCTTCGGCGAATACTTCAAGGGCGGAATGGGCGCGGCGGCCATCCAGGCGCGCCTGCAGTCCTTCGACCTCGAGGCCGAGGCCGAGAAGCTGCGCGAGATCATCCGCACCGGCAAGGGCCAGAAGAAGACCCGCGCCCTCAAGCGGCTCAAGGTCGTCAGCGCGTTCCTCAACACGCGGAACTCGCCGAACGGCATGGTCCTCGACTGCGTCCCGGTCATCCCGCCGGACCTGCGCCCGATGGTGCAGCTCGACGGTGGCCGTTTCGCGACGAGCGACCTCAACGACCTCTACCGCCGCGTCATCAACCGCAACAACCGACTGAAGCGGCTTCTCGACCTCGGCGCGCCCGAGATCATCGTCAACAACGAGAAGCGCATGCTCCAGGAGGCCGTGGACGCGCTGTTCGACAACGGCCGTCGTGGTCGTCCGGTGACCGGGCCGGGCAACCGCCCGCTCAAGTCGCTGTCGGACATGCTCAAGGGCAAGCAGGGCCGGTTCCGCCAGAACCTGCTCGGCAAGCGCGTCGACTACTCCGGCCGGTCGGTCATCGTCGTCGGCCCGCAGCTCAAGCTCCACCAGTGCGGCCTGCCCAAGCAGATGGCGCTCGAGCTGTTCAAGCCGTTCGTGATGAAGCGGCTCGTGGACCTCAACCACGCGCAGAACATCAAGTCGGCCAAGCGCATGGTCGAGCGCGCCCGCCCGGTCGTGTGGGACGTGCTCGAGGAGGTCATCACCGAGCACCCGGTGCTGCTCAACCGCGCGCCCACGCTGCACCGCCTCGGCATCCAGGCCTTCGAGCCGCAGCTGGTCGAGGGCAAGGCGATCCAGATCCACCCGCTGGTCTGCACCGCCTTCAACGCCGACTTCGACGGCGACCAGATGGCGGTCCACCTGCCGCTGTCGGCCGAGGCGCAGGCCGAGGCCCGCGTCCTGATGCTGTCGAGCAACAACATCCTCTCGCCGGCGCACGGTCGTCCGATCACCGCGCCGACCCAGGACATGGTGCTCGGCATCTACTTCCTCACCTCCCAGCTGGAGGGGGCCGAGGGCGAGGGGCGCGTCTTCTCCTCGGCGGCCGAGGCGGTCATGGCGTTCGACCAGCGGACGCTGTCGCTGCAGGCGCGGATCAAGATCCGGGTCAGCGACGTCGTGCCGCCGGCGGGCTTCGCCGCTCCCGAGGGCTGGGAGCCGGGGCAGCCGTACCTCCTGGAGACCACGCTCGGGCGGACCTTGTTCAACGAGGCGCTGCCGGCGGACTACCCGTTCGTCGACCGGGTCGTCGACAAGAAGGTGCTCTCGGGCATCGTCAACGACCTCGCCGAGCGCTACCCCAAGGTGCAGGTCGCCGCGACGCTGGACGCCCTCAAGGCGGCCGGCTTCCACTGGTCGACCCGTTCCGGCGTCACGATCTCGATCGAGGACGTCGTCACGCCGAAGGCGAAGGCGGCGATCCTCGAGGAGCACGAGGTCCGCGCGGAGAAGGTGCAGGGCCAGTACGAGCGCGGCCTCATCACCGACGACGAGCGTCGCCAGGAGCTCATCAACATCTGGACCGAGGCGACGAACAAGGTCGCCGAGGCCATGCAGCAGGAGTTCCCGCGCCAGAACACCGTCTTCATGATGGTCAACTCGGGCGCGCGCGGTAACTGGATGCAGGTCCGCCAGATCGCCGGTATGCGCGGCCTCGTGGCGAACCCGAAGGGCGAGATCATCCCGCGCCCGATCAAGTCCAACTTCCGCGAGGGCCTGTCGGTCCTGGAGTACTTCATCGCCACCCACGGCGCCCGCAAGGGCCTCGCGGACACCGCTCTGCGTACCGCCGACTCGGGCTACCTCACCCGTCGTCTGGTCGACGTCTCGCAGGACGTCATCATCCGCGAGGAGGACTGCGGCACCGACCGCGGCATCGTGATGCGGATCGCGGACCGGTCCGCGGACGGCTCCAAGCTCGTCCGCGCCGAGAACGTCGAGACGAGCGTCTACTCGCGCAACCTCGCCGAGCCGGCCGTCGGGCCGGACGGCACCGAGGTGGCGCCGGCCAACACCGACCTCGGTGACGTCGTGATCGGCCGGCTGGTGGACGCGGGCGTCGAGACGGTCAAGGTGCGCTCGGTCCTGACCTGCGACAGCAAGGTCGGCACCTGCGCCATGTGCTACGGCCGCTCGCTGGCCGCGGGCAAGCTCGTCGACGTCGGCGAGGCGGTCGGCATCATCGCCGCCCAGTCGATCGGTGAGCCGGGCACGCAGCTGACGATGCGCACCTTCCACACCGGCGGTGTGGCGGGTGACGACATCACCCACGGCCTGCCGCGTGTGGTCGAGCTCTTCGAGGCCCGCACCCCCAAGGGCGTGGCCCCGATCTCGGAGGCGGCCGGCCGGGTCTCCATCGAGGAGACCGACAAGTCGCGCAAGCTCGTCGTCACCCCCGACGACGGGTCGGAGGAGATCGGCTACCCGGTCTCCAAGCGGTCGCGGCTGCTGGTCAGCGAGGGCGACCACGTCGAGGTCGGGCAGAAGCTCGTCCAGGGCGCGGTCGACCCGAAGCAGGTGCTGCGCATCCTGGGCCCGCGCCAGGTGCAGATCCACCTGGTCGAGCAGGTCCAGGAGGTCTACCGCTCGCAGGGCGTGTCGATCCACGACAAGCACATCGAGGTCATCGTCCGCCAGATGCTCAAGCGGGTGACGATCATCGAGTCCGGCGATGCGGAGCTGCTGCCGGGCGAGCTCGTGGAGCGCTCGCGCTTCGAGGTGGAGAACCGCCGTGTGGTGGCCGAGGGCGGGCAGCCGGCTTCCGGCCGTCCCGAGCTCATGGGCATCACCAAGGCCTCGCTGGCCACCGAGTCGTGGCTGTCGGCAGCCTCGTTCCAGGAGACGACGCGGGTCCTCACGACCGCGGCGATGGAGGCCAAGAGCGACTCGCTGCTCGGCCTCAAGGAGAACGTCATCATCGGCAAGCTCATCCCGGCCGGTACGGGCCTTGCCCGCTACCGCAACATCCGGGTCGAGCCCACCGAGGAGGCGAAGGCGGCCATGTACTCCCTGCCGGGCTACGAGGAGCTGGACTACAGCCCCTTCGGCCAGGGCTCGGGCCAGGCCGTCCCGCTCGAGGACTACGACTACGGCCCCTACACGGGCTGATCGCAGTCCCTGGTCCCGTCCGGCGCCGGTCGTCCCCTCGTGGGGCGGCCGGCGTCGGCCGTTGGGGGCGGGAGCGGCCACAGCGGCGGGGGAGGGCGGGCTGCCTGTCGCGGGCGAGGACGGGCCCGGGGCCGTACGCGGTCCCGAGGCGTGCGTGCAAGGGGCCAACCGCGCCGTGCGGGGCGGGAACACGGCGCGCGCGGGAGCGGTTGTCCGGTGGGACGGCGGCCCGTCCATCGGTACGCGGTGGGCGGGGGTTGAGCGCGGGCGAGGGTGCAGAACCGCCCTCTTTTGACCCCAGCGGGGCCCGCTCTGTAATCTGGTTACTCGTGCCTGGGGGAACCCAGGCCTTCGCGTGTGCGCGCGCCAGCGCGACAGGGAGCCACACCGCAGCTCATCACACGGTGAGCTTCCCGCACCGGGCGACACGCCCGACTGCGGGGGTCGGCTGCGGAGCGGCTCTCACCGTCAATTCGACGCGGAGAGACACGCGCGAGCTTTGCCACGCGAGACGGGACTGAAGGGAAGACTGGACGCGGTGCCCACGATTCAGCAGCTGGTCCGCAAGGGCCGCCAGGACAAGGTCGGCAAGACCAAGACGCCGGCGCTCAAGGGCTCGCCCCAGCGCCGCGGCGTCTGCACGCGCGTTTACACCACCACGCCGAAGAAGCCGAACTCGGCGCTGCGCAAGGTCGCCCGTGTTCGGCTGACCAGCCAGATCGAGGTCACCGCGTACATCCCCGGCGTCGGCCACAACCTGCAGGAGCACTCGATCGTGCTCGTGCGTGGCGGCCGTGTGAAGGACCTCCCCGGTGTTCGCTACAAGATCATCCGCGGCTCGCTCGACACCCAGGGCGTGAAGAACCGCAAGCAGGCTCGCAGCCGCTACGGCGCGAAGAAGGAGAAGAGCTGACATGCCGCGCAAGGGACCGGCGCCCAAGCGCCCGCTCGTCGTCGACCCCGTCTACGGGTCGCCCCTGGTGACGCAGCTCGTCAACAAGATCCTCCAGAGCGGCAAGAAGTCGATCGCCGAGCAGATCGTCTACGGCGCGCTCGAGGGCACGCGCGAGAAGACGGGCAACGACCCCGTCGTCACGCTGCGCCGTGCCCTGGACAACGTGAAGCCGACCCTCGAGGTCCGCAGCCGCCGTGTCGGTGGCGCGACCTACCAGGTGCCGGTCGAGGTCAAGCCGAACCGCTCGACGACGCTGGCGCTGCGCTGGCTCGTCAGCTACTCGCAGGGCCGTCGCGAGAAGACGATGACCGAGCGCCTGATGAACGAGCTGCTCGACGCGAGCAACGGCCTCGGCGCGAGCGTCAAGCGGCGCGAGGACACGCACAAGATGGCCGAGTCCAACAAGGCCTTCGCCCACTACCGCTGGTAGTTCGGGGGGAACTCCGGTTCCCTCCCGCGGGCGCACATTCCAGCTTCGAGCCGACGAGGGACGCGTAGACCCACATGGCCACCGACGTACAGACCACGGACCTGGCTCAGGTCCGCAACATCGGCATCATGGCGCACATCGATGCCGGCAAGACCACCACCACCGAGCGCATCCTCTTCTACACCGGTATCAACTACAAGATCGGTGAGGTCCACGAGGGCGCGGCCACGATGGACTGGATGGAGCAGGAGCAGGAGCGCGGCATCACGATCACGTCGGCCGCGACGACCTGCCAGTGGGACGGCCACACGATCAACATCATCGACACCCCGGGCCACGTCGACTTCACGGTCGAGGTGGAGCGCTCGCTGCGCGTCCTGGACGGGGCCGTCGCGGTGTTCGACGGCGTGGCTGGCGTCGAGCCGCAGTCGGAGACGGTCTGGCGGCAGGCCGACCGCTACAACGTCCCGCGCATCTGCTTCGTCAACAAGCTCGACCGCACGGGTGCCGAGTTCCACCGCTGCGTCGACATGATCGTGGACCGGCTCGGCGCCACCCCGCTGGTGCTGCAGATCCCGATCGGCGCCGAGGCGGACTTCAAGGGCGTCGTCGACCTGATCGCGATGAAGGCGCTCGTGTGGAGCGCCGAGGCGGCCAAGGGTGAGATGTACGACACCCTCGACATCCCGGCCACCCACACCGAGGCCGCCCAGGAGTGGCACGACAAGCTGCTCGAGACGCTCGCCGAGAACGACGACGCGGTCATGGAGCAGTACCTCGAGGGCAACGAGCCCTCCCAGGAGGAGCTCATCGCCGCCATCCGGCGCGCGACGATCGCGGGCAAGATCACCCCCGTCCTCACCGGCTCGGCCTTCAAGAACAAGGGCGTCCAGCCCATGCTCGACGCGGTCGTGCGCTACCTCCCGTCGCCGCTGGACATCGGCGCCGTCGAGGGTCACGCCGTGGGCAACGAGGAGGAGACGATCACCCGCGAGCCCGCGGACGACGCGCCCCTCTCGGCCCTCGCGTTCAAGATCATGAGCGACCCGCACCTCGGCAAGCTCACCTACATCCGGGTCTACTCCGGCACGCTCACCACCGGGACCCAGGTGCTCAACAGCACCAAGGGGAACAAGGAGCGCATCGGCAAGATCTATCGGATGCACGCCAACAAGCGGGACGAGATCGACAAGGTCACCGCCGGCCACATCGTGGCCGTCATGGGCCTGAAGAACACCACCACCGGCGACACGCTCTGCGGTCCCGAGGCTCCCGTGGTGCTCGAGTCGATGAACTTCCCCGCGCCGGTCATCTCGGTCGCCGTGGAGCCCAAGTCCAAGGGCGACCAGGAGAAGCTGGGCGTCGCGATCCAGCGCCTGGCCGAGGAGGACCCGACCTTCCAGGTCCGCACGGACGAGGAGACGGGCCAGACCATCCTCGCCGGCATGGGCGAGCTGCACCTCGAGGTGCTCGTCGACCGCATGCGCCGCGAGTTCCGCGTCGAGGCCAACATCGGCAAGCCCCAGGTGGCGTACCGCGAGACGATCCGCAAGACCGTCGACCGCTACGACTACACCCACAAGAAGCAGACCGGCGGCTCCGGCCAGTTCGCGAAGGTCCAGATCGCCCTCGCCCCCACGGGCGGTGGCGACGGCGGCTACGAGTTCGAGAACAAGGTCACCGGTGGCCGCATCCCGCGCGAGTACATCCCTTCCGTGGACGCGGGCGCGCAGGAGGCCATGGAGCTCGGCATCCTCGCCGGCTACCCGATGGTGGACGTCAAGGTGACGCTGCTCGACGGCGCCTACCACGAGGTCGACTCCTCGGAGATGGCGTTCAAGATCGCCGGGTCGATGGCCTTCAAGGAGGCCGCTCGCAAGGCCGACCCGGTCCTGCTCGAGCCGGTCATGGCCGTCGAGGTGACCACGCCCGAGGACTACATGGGCGACGTCATCGGCGACCTCAACTCCCGCCGTGGCCAGATCCAGGCCATGGAGGAGCGTTCCGGTGCCCGCGTCGTCAAGGCGCTCGTGCCGCTCTCGGAGATGTTCGGCTACGTCGGCGACCTGCGCAGCAAGACGCAGGGCCGCGCGAGCTACTCCATGCAGTTCGACTCCTACGCCGAGGTGCCGCGCAACGTGGCGGAGGAGATCGTCAAGAAGGTCCGCGGCGAGTAGCCCACTGCTCGACCCGTCAGACCTTCTGACACCATCAGTACCCGCAGCAGGCACACAGGCGGCAGGCACCGGCCCTGCACCAGCCACCGAAACGTTTCCTAGGAGGGACCCACCCGTGGCGAAGGCGAAGTTCGAGCGGACCAAGCCGCACGTCAACATCGGGACGATCGGGCACATCGACCACGGCAAGACGACGCTCACGGCGGCGATCACCAAGGTCCTGCACGACCGCTACCCGGACGTCAACCCCTTCACGCCGTTCGACCAGATCGACAAGGCGCCGGAGGAGCGGCAGCGCGGTATCACCATCTCCATCGCGCACGTCGAGTACCAGACCGAGGCGCGCCACTACGCGCACGTCGACTGCCCCGGTCACGCCGACTACATCAAGAACATGATCACGGGTGCGGCGCAGATGGACGGCGCCATCCTCGTGGTCGCAGCGACCGACGGCCCGATGCCGCAGACCAAGGAGCACGTCCTCCTGGCCCGCCAGGTCGGCGTCCCCTACATCGTCGTGGCGCTCAACAAGGCCGACATGGTCGACGACGAGGAGATCCTCGAGCTCGTCGAGCTCGAGGTCCGCGAGCTCCTGTCCGAGTACGAGTTCCCCGGCGACGACGTCCCCGTGGTCCGCGTCTCGGCGCTCAAGGCGCTCGAGGGCGACGAGGAGTGGGCCGACAAGCTCATGGAGCTGATGAACGCGGTCGACACCGCGATCCCGCAGCCTGAGCGCGAGGTCGACAAGCCGTTCCTCATGCCCGTCGAGGACGTCTTCACGATCACCGGTCGCGGTACGGTCGTCACGGGCCGTATCGAGCGCGGTGTCGTCAAGGTCAACGAGACGGTCGACATCGTCGGCATCCGTCCTGAGAAGACCACGACGACGGTCACCGGCATCGAGATGTTCCGCAAGCTGCTCGACGAGGGCCAGGCCGGCGAGAACGTCGGCCTGCTGCTCCGCGGTATCAAGCGCGAGGACGTCGAGCGCGGCCAGGTCATCATCAAGCCGGGCACGACGACGCCGCACACCGAGTTCGAGGCGAACGTCTACATCCTGTCCAAGGACGAGGGTGGCCGGCACACGCCGTTCTTCAACAACTACCGTCCGCAGTTCTACTTCCGGACGACCGACGTGACCGGCGTGGTGACCCTCCCCGAGGGCACCGAGATGGTCATGCCGGGCGACAACACCGAGATGTCGGTGCAGCTCATCCACCCGATCGCCATGGAGGAGGGCCTGCGCTTCGCTATCCGCGAGGGCGGCCGTACCGTCGGCGCGGGTCGCGTCACCAAGATCAACAAGTAGTCCCCTCGAGTGGGCCGGCGCCCTGGACATCGTCCCGGCGCCGGCCCACTCGTGCGACCGCCTCCGGCGGTCCCGGAGGCTTTCCCGAAGGCGGGCGCATGCCCGAACCAGGGGAAGGGCTCCAGGGCCACCGTCGGCGGTCCTGCGCCGTCCGGGGAGCGGGCCTTCCCGGCCCCGCCGGACGCGATTGGACCCGGAGCCGACGCGTTTGGCATACTGGGCAAGTTGCCTTGGCGGGTGACGGGACAGGCGTGTGCAACGAGCAGTCGGCGCGCACGGCAGGACCGGCATCCGACGGCTGGTGGGTGCGGGAACTGCGGCGGAGCTCGCTCCGACAGGACCCGGCCCGCAGCGGTGGCAGGCGGCGCAGTGCGGGCACGAGTGCGACACGCCCGACCTCGGGGGTCGGAGCGGGCGGGCTCGGGGCGCCCCACGCAAGGCCTGGACCGGCGAGACCAGATCGGGACGGGCAACAGCCCGGCACGAGCAGCGGTACGAGACGAAGGACGATTCCAACGCCATGGCGGGACAGAAGATCCGCATCCGGCTCAAGGCCTACGACCACGAGGTCATCGACAGCTCGGCGCGCAAGATCGTCGAGACGGTGACCAGGACTGGTGCTCAGGTCGCGGGCCCGGTGCCGCTGCCGACCGAGAAGAACGTCTATTGCGTCATCCGCTCGCCGCACAAGTACAAGGACTCGCGCGAGCACTTCGAGATGCGCACCCACAAGCGGCTCATCGACATTCTCGACCCGACGCCGAAGACCGTCGACTCGCTCATGCGGCTCGACCTCCCGGCCGGCGTCGACATCGAGATCAAGCTCTAGTCCGGCCACGGTTCTCGACTACAGCGGTCGACTGACAGCGGACGACAACGGACGACAGAGGACGAAAGCAGAATGGCTTCGCAGGTACCCAATGTCCGAGGGCTCCTCGGCGAGAAGCTGGGCATGACCCAGGTCTGGGACGATGGCGGCCGGCTCGTGCCGGTGACGGTCGTCCAGGCCGGGCCGTGCGTGGTGACGCAGGTCCGCAGCACCGAGACCGACGGCTACTCCGCCGTCCAGCTCGGCTACGGCGTGATCGACCCGCGCAAGGTGATCAAGCCCCTCTCCGGCCACTTCGCCAAGGCCGGCACCACGCCCCGCCGTTTCCTCGTCGAGGTCCGGACCGAGGACGCGGCCGAGTTCGCGCCCGGCCAGGAGCTGACCGCCGACGTCTTCGAGGCGGGTCAGAAGGTCGACGTCGTCGGCCGCAGCAAGGGCAAGGGCACCGCGGGTGTCATGAAGCGCCACGGGTTCAAGGGCCTGGGCGCGGGCCACGGCACGCAGCGCAAGCACCGCGCGCCCGGCTCGATCGGCGCCTGCGCGACCCCGGCCCGCGTGTTCCCCGGCCTCAAGATGGCCGGCCGCATGGGCAACGTCCGCACCACGACGCAGGGCCTCACGGTCCACGCGGTGGACGCCGAGAAGGGCCTGATCCTCATCAAGGGCGCCGTCCCCGGCCCCCGAGGCAGCGTCGTCCTCGTGCGCACCGCGTCCAAGACTCCGGCGAAGGCGGCTGGCCGATGAGCACGATCGACGTCCGCACCCCGGCCGGCGGCACCGCCGGCACCGTGGAGCTGCCCGCCGAGGTCTTCGACGTGCAGGCCAACATCGCGCTGATCCACCAGGTGGTCGTCGCCCAGCTCGCCGCCGCGCGGCAGGGCACGCACGACACCAAGACCCGCGGCGAGGTCCGCGGCGGTGGCAAGAAGCCGTTCCGTCAGAAGGGCACCGGCCGCGGCCGGCAGGGCTCGACCCGCGCCCCGCAGTGGGTCGGCGGTGGCACGGTCCACGGGCCGTCCCCGCGCGACTACTCGCAGCGGACGCCCAAGAAGATGAAGGCCGCCGCCCTGCGCGGCGCGCTCTCCGACCGTGCGCGGCACGGGCGCGTGCACGTGCTGACCGCGGTGGTCGAGGGCGACGCCCCGTCGACCAAGGCCGCGATCACCGCGCTCGCGACGCTGACCGACCGCCGCCACGTGCTGGTCGTCCTCGAGCGCTCGGACGAGCTCGGCCTGCGCAGCCTGCGCAACGCGCCGCAGGTCCACTGGATCTACGCCGACCAGCTCAACACCTACGACGTGCTCGTCTCCGACGACGTGGTCTTCACCCGGGGCGCGCTCGACGCGTTCCTCGCCGGCCCGCCCAAGGGCCGGAGCGCGACCGCGGTCGGGCGTGAGAGCGAGCTGTCCCTCGACAAGGTTGGGAGCGCCGAGTGAGCCGCGCGATCAACGGTCCGAGCGCGAGCCGCGCCCTTCTGGCCCGGGACTCCCGGGACGTCCTGCTGGCCCCGCTGGTCAGCGAGAAGAGCTACGGCCTGCTGGACCTGAACCAGTACACGTTCCTCGTCCGCCCGGACGCCAACAAGACCGAGGTCAAGACCGCGGTCGAGAAGGTCTTCGGGGTCCGGGTGTTGAACGTCAACACGATCAACCGCGAGGGCAAGCGCAAGCGGACCCGCTTCGGGTTCGGGCAGCGCGTCTCGACCAAGCGAGCGATCGTGACCCTGGCCGAGGGCGACCGCATCGACATCTTCGGTGGACCGGTCTCCTGACCTCCGGGTCTGAGCGACTGCGCCAGAGACAGACAGACGAGCCGACGAACAGCTGACGAGGACGCGACACCCCATGGGCATCCGCAAGTACAAGCCGACGACGCCGGGCCGGCGCGGCGCGAGCGTTGCCGACTTCGCCGAGATCACGCGCAGTGAGCCGGAGAAGTCGCTGGTCGTGCCGCTGCCGAAGAAGGGCGGCCGCAACAACACCGGCCGCATCACCACTCGGCACCAGGGTGGCGGCCACAAGCGGGCGTACCGGCTCATCGACTGGCGCCGCGACGACAAGGACGGCGTGCCGGCCAAGGTCGCGCACATCGAGTACGACCCCAACCGCACGGCCCGCATCGCGCTCCTGCACTACGCGGACGGCACGAAGCGCTACATCGTGGCGCCGAACCGTCTCTCGCAGGGCGACCCGATCGAGAACGGCCCCGGCGCGGACATCAAGCCCGGCAACAACCTGCCGCTGCGCAACATCCCCGTCGGCACCACCGTGCACTGCATCGAGCTGCGCCCCGGCGGCGGCGCGAAGATCGCCCGCTCGGCCGGCACGAGCGTCCAGCTCGTCGCGAAGGAGGGGCCGTACGCGCTGCTGCGCATGCCCTCCGGCGAGACCCGCAACGTCGACGTGCGCTGCCGCGCCACGATCGGCGAGGTCGGCAACGCAGAGCAGGCCTCGATCAACTGGGGCAAGGCCGGCCGCAACCGCTGGCGGGGCAAGCGCCCCACCGTCCGCGGTGTGGCCATGAACCCCGTCGACCACCCGCACGGCGGTGGTGAGGGCAAGACCAGCGGTGGTCGCCACCCGGTCAACCCCAATGGAAAGCCCGAAGGCCGTACCCGCCGGGCCAATCGGCCCAGCGACCGGCTCATCGTCCGCCGTCGCAAGACCGGCAAGAAGCGCTGAGGGAGCAGGTAGCCAGCGATGCCGCGCAGCCTGAAGAAGGGCCCGTTCGTCGACGACCACCTTTTGAAGAAGGTGGACGCGCAGAACGACAAGGGCACGAAGAACGTCATCCGCACCTGGTCCCGGCGCTCCATGGTGGTGCCGGCCATGATCGGCCACACCATCGCGGTGCACGACGGCCGCAAGCACGTCCCGGTGTTCGTGACGGACGCGATGGTCGGGCACAAGCTCGGCGAGTTCGCTCCGACGCGGACCTTCCGTGGCCACGTCAAGGAGGACCGGAGGTCTCGCCGTGGCTGAGAACAAGACCCGCCACCTGGGCGAGAACGAGGCCCTGGCGACCGCGCGCTACGTGCGCATGTCGCCGACCAAGGTTCGCCGCGTCATCGACCTGATCCGCGGCATGGAGGCCGAGCAGGCCCTCAACGTGCTGCGGTTCGCGCCGCAGGCCGCGAGCGAGCCGGTCGGCAAGGTCCTGGCGAGCGCCATGGCGAACGCCGAGAACAACAAGCAGCTCGACCGCGGAACGCTTCGCGTGAGCCAGGCATACGCGGACGAGGGCCCGACGTTGAAGAGGTTCAGGCCTCGTGCGCAGGGCCGCGCTTACCGCATCCGCAAGCGCACGAGCCACATCACGGTGGTCGTGGAGTCGGTGACGTCGACGCAGCAGTCGCAGCGCGCCGGTGCGAAGGGAGGGGCCCGCTAGTGGGTCAGAAGGTCAACCCGCACGGGTTCCGGCTCGGCATCACCACCGACTTCAAGAGCCGCTGGTACGCCGACAAGCTCTACAAGGACTACGTCAAGGAAGACGTCGCGATCCGCCGGATGATGACGCGCGGCATGGAGCGCGCGGGCATCGCCAAGGTCGAGATCGAGCGCACCCGCGACCGCGTCCGCGTGGACATCCACACGGCCCGCCCGGGCATCGTCATCGGCCGCCGCGGCGCCGAGGCCGACCGCATCCGCGGCGACCTCGAGAAGCTCACCGGCAAGCAGGTGCAGCTCAACATCCTCGAGGTGAAGAACCCCGAGATCGAGGCGCAGCTGGTAGCCCAGGGCGTCGCCGAGCAGCTCTCGAGCCGCGTGTCGTTCCGTCGCGCCATGCGCAAGGCCATGCAGAGCGCGACCAAGGCCGGCGCCAAGGGCATCCGGGTGCAGTGCTCGGGCCGCCTCGGCGGCGCGGAGATGTCGCGCTCGGAGTTCTACCGCGAGGGCCGCGTCCCGCTGCACACGCTGCGCGCGAACATCGACTACGGCTTCTTCGAGGCCCGGACGACGTTCGGCCGCATCGGCGTCAAGGTCTGGATCTACAAGGGCGACGTCACGAGCCTGTCGGCCGAGCGCCAGGCGGCTGCCGCCGCTGCGCGCCAGCCGCGCCGTGACGCCGGTGCCCGTCCCGCCCGTGGGGGCGGCCGTGGCGCCGGCTCGGGCCCGCGCCGCGAGGCGCAGGGCGCCGTCTCGGCCGCTGCGGACACCGCGCACAGCGAGGCCGGGCCGCACCAGGCCCAGACCGAGGCCTCGGCCGTCGAGGCCACGATCCGCGAGGCGCAGCAGCAGAGCAACGCTGCCGCGCCGGCGGACAACGGACAGGAGGGCTGACCCCCATGCTCATCCCCCGTCGGGTCAAGCACCGAAAGCAGCACCACCCGAGCCGCTCGGGCGCTGCCAAGGGCGGCACGCGTGTGACCTTCGGCGAGTACGGCATTCAGGCGCTCGAGCCGGCGTACGTCACCAACCGCCAGATCGAGTCCGCCCGTATCGCGATCACCCGCCACATCCGTCGTGGTGGCAAGGTCTGGATCAACATCTACCCGGACCGCCCGCTGACCAAGAAGCCGGCCGAGACCCGCATGGGCTCCGGCAAGGGCTCGCCGGAGTGGTGGATCGCGAACGTGAAGCCGGGTCGGGTCATGTTCGAGCTGTCCTACCCGAACGAGAAGACGGCCCGGGAGGCCCTGCTGCGCGCGTCGCACAAGCTCCCGATGAAGTGCCGCATCGTCAAGCGCGAAGAGGGTGTTGCGTGATGGCGCTCGGGACCAAGGCGGCCGAGCTGCGCGGGGTCGAGGACGACGAGCTCCTCGGCAAGCTGCGCGAGGCCAAGGAAGAGCTGTTCAACCTCCGCTTCCAGGCGGCGACCGGGCAGCTGGACAACCACGGGCGACTGAAGGCCGTGCGCCGCGAGATCGCCCGCATCTACACGATCCTGCGCGAGCGCGAGCTCGGCATCACGACCACTGAGGGCACGGAGGGAGCGGCATGAGCGACCAGAACATCGAGGCGGCCCAGGCCGCTCCGGCCAGCGCCCCCGGCGCGGCCGATGTCCACGTGCAGGGCCGCGGCTACCGCAAGACCCGTGAGGGCCTCGTGGTGAGCGACAAGATGGACAAGACCGTCGTGGTCGCCGTCGAGGACCGCTTCAAGCACCCGCTGTACGGCAAGGTCGTGCGCCGCACGAGCCGGCTCAAGGCCCACGACGAGCGCAACGACGCCGGCGTCGGCGACCGCGTGCTCCTCATGGAGACCCGGCCGCTGTCCGCTTCGAAGCGCTGGCGGATCGTCGAGATCCTCGAGAAGGCCAAGTAAGGACTATCGATGATTCAGCAGGAGTCGCGGCTGCGCGTCGCCGACAACACCGGGGCCAAGGAGCTGCTCTGCATCCGGGTCCTCGGTGGGTCGGGGCGGCGCTACGCCGGCATCGGTGACGTCATCGTCGCCACCGTGAAGGACGCGATCCCCGGCGGGACCGTGAAGAAGGGTGACGTCGTCAAGGCTGTCGTCGTCCGCACCGTCAAGGAGCGGCGTCGTCAGGACGGGTCGTACATCCGCTTCGACGAGAACGCCGCGGTCATCATCAAGGACGGCGGGGACCCGCGCGGCACGCGCATCTTCGGCCCGGTCGGCCGTGAGCTCCGCGAGAAGCGCTTCATGCGCATCATCTCGCTCGCGCCGGAGGTGATCTGACATGACTCAGATGCGCATCAAGAAGGGCGACCGCGTCCTCGTCATCGCAGGCAAGGACAAGGGCGCCACGGGCCGGGTCATCGAGGCCTTCCCGAAGGACGACAAGGTCATCGTCGAGGGTGTCAACCGCGTCAAGAAGCACACGAAGGTCGGCCAGACCGCTCGTGGCGCCAAGACCGGCGGCATCGTGACGACCGAGGCCCCGATCCACGTCAGCAACGTGATGCTGGTCGTGGAGAAGGACGGCAAGCGCGTCGGCACCCGGATCGGCTTCCGGGTCGACGAGGACGGCAACAAGGTCCGGGTCGCCAAGCGGACCGGCGAGGACATCTGATGACTGCAGAGGCACCTGAGAAGGTCACGCCGCGTCTCAAGACGCGCTACCGCGCGGAGATCGCGTCGGCGCTGACCGAGCAGTTCGGCTTCACCAACCCGATGCAGGTTCCGACGGTCGTCAAGGTCGTCGTGAACATGGGCGTCGGCGAGGCGGCCCGTGACTCCAAGCTGATGGATGGCGCGATCCGCGACCTCACGGCGATCACCGGTCAGAAGCCGGCGGTCACGAAGGCCCGCAAGTCGATCGCGCAGTTCAAGCTCCGCGAGGGGCAGGCGATCGGCGCGCACACCACGCTGCGCGGTGACCGCATGTGGGAGTTCCTGGACCGCCTGCTGTCGACGGCGCTGCCGCGCATCCGTGACTTCCGTGGGCTGAGCCCGCGCCAGTTCGACGGCGCCGGCAACTACACGTTCGGCTTGACCGAGCAGTCGATGTTCCACGAGATCGACCAGGACCGGATCGACCGCGTGCGAGGCATGGACATCACGGTCGTCACGACCGCCAAGACCGACGACGAGGGCCGCGCGCTCCTGCGCCTCCTCGGCTTCCCGTTCAAGGAGTCCTGAGCAGTGGCGAAGAAGGCCCTGATCCACAAGGCCATGTCCAAGCCGAAGTTCGCTGTCCGCGGCTACACCCGCTGCCAGCGCTGCGGTCGGCCGCACTCGGTCTTCCGCAAGTTCGGCCTCTGCCGCATCTGCCTGCGCGAGATGGCGCACCGCGGCGAGCTCCCGGGCGTCACCAAGAGCAGCTGGTAGGCGTGCGCCTGCCGCGACTGTTGGCAACCCCGGTACTCATCTCTAATCGATCGCCGCAGGCCGGCGCGACCGCCCTTCGGGGCGGCGCGTGCGGAACCGCGGCGGGGAGGAACACCCGGCCATGACGATGACCGACCCGATCGCAGACATGCTCACGCGTCTGCGCAACGGCAACACCGCGTACCACGACGAGGTCCGCATGCCGCACTCCAAGATCAAGGCGGGCATCGCCGAGATCCTGCAGCAGGAGGGCTACATCTCCGGCTGGAAGGTGCAGGAGGCGACCGTGGGCCAGGAGCTCGTGCT
>NZ_JAANNP010000022.1 GCF_011250635.1 Motilibacter deserti | reverse complement strand
GCCGCCGCCGCGCGGCAGCAGAGCACCGGCGCGGAGGAGCTCGCGGTCGCCATCGAGGAGATCGCGGCACTCGCGGACGAGCTGCAGAACGCCTGACCACCTCGAGCTACGAAGAAGGGTTGGTGCGATGAGCATCGCCGAAGCGGAGTTCGCTGTCGATGAGGCCGTGGCTGCCGCGCCCTCGGAGCCCCCGATGGCGGGCGCCGAGGACGAGCTGGACAGCGGCCGGGACTACGTGACGTTCGAGATGCAGGGCGAGATGTACGCCCTGGAGATGGAGCGCGTCCAGGAGATCATCCGGATGCCCGAGGTGGTCCGCGTGCCGCTGGGACCGTCGGCCCTGGTTGGCCTGGCGAACCTCCGCGGCCGTGTCCTGCCGGTCGTGAGCCTGCGCAGCTGCTGCGGCCTGGCGGGCAGGGAGCACGACGAGGCGACCCGAGTCGTCGTCGTCGAGTCCGCGGGCGCGACCCTCGGCTTCGTCGTCGACCGGGTGGCCGCGGTCATCTCCGTCGAGGACGAGCAGGTCGAGAGCGCCGACTCGGTGCAGTCGACGGTCCGCTCAGACCTGCTGGCCGCGGTGCTCAAGGCCGGGGACGGGCGCATGACGACCGTCCTCGACGTCGAGCACCTGGTCGCGACGGAGTTCGCGGCCCTCGGCCGGCACACTGCCGGCGGCTCGACGGCCTCGGCCGCCTGGTCGCCCGGCGACCAGGCGACCGAGGAGGAGTCGACGGACACGCTCGAGCTGGTGAGCTTCGCGGTGGACGGGCAGGAGTACGCCCTGCCGATCGACCGTGTGCAGGAGATCGTCCAGGCTCCGGAGCGCGTGACGGCCGTGCCGAACGCGGTGCGGCGCGTGCTCGGGGTCATGGACCTGCGGGGCGGGCTGCTGCCCGTGGTCAGCCTGCGCAGCGTCTTCGGCCTGCCCGTCACCGAGCTCGAGCCGCACAACCGGATCGTGGTCATCACGGTCGAGCGGGAGGGCCGCGAGTCTCTCGTCGGCGTCGTGATGGACACCGTCCGGGAGGTGCTCCGGGTGCCCATGGAGCTCGTCGGCGGCCTGCCGCACGTCGTCTCCGGCGGCGGGCGGCGCAACGAGGTGGAGGCGGTCTGCCGCCTCGAGGAGGGCCGGCGGCTCGTGTCCGTGCTGTCGGCGGACGCGCTGGTGGACGACCGAGACCTGCAGGCGATCGACCACGTCACGGCGGCGGACAGCGCCGCGGCTTCGACGGCCGATGCGGAGAAGGGACGGGACGACATGACCGACGACGGCCGCGGCGACGACGAGCTGCTCGTCGTGTTCCGCCTGGAGGGCGAGGAATACTGCGTCGACGTCGACGCGGTGCAGGAGATCATCCGGGTGCCCGAGGCGCTGGTGCGCGTGCCCAAGACGCTCGACTTCGTCGAGGGCCTGGTGAACCTGCGCGGCGCGGTCCTGCCGGTCGTGGACCTGCGGACGCGGCTCGGGCTGCGCCGGCTCGAGCGCGACGAACGCCAGCGCATCGTCGTGCTAATCATCGGCGGCGTGCGGACCGGGTTCGTGGTGGACTCGGTGGCAGAGGTGGCGAAGGTCGCCGGGGGCGAGCTCGAGGCGGCGCCCGAGCTCTCCGCGGAGCAGGCCCGGGTCGTCGCGCGGGTCGCCAACCTCCCCGGCCAGGGGCGGATGCTGCTCGTCCTCGAGCCGAGCGAGCTGCTCGGCCCCGAGCAGGTCGCCCTCCTGGCCGAGGAGGTGCACGACACCGGGGCAGCGGCATGACCGCCGCGACGAAGGTGCTCGTCGTCGACGACTCCGCGTTGATGCGCAAGGCGTTGAAGACGATGCTCCTCGACGCGGAGGGGTTCGACGTCCACCTCGCCCGCAACGGGGAGGACGCGCTGGAGCAGCTCCCGCGCGTCCGCCCCGACGTGGTGACGCTCGACATCAACATGCCGGTGATGGACGGGCTCACCTGTCTGGCCGAGATCATGCGGACGAGCCCCTGCCCGGTCGTCATGGTCTCCTCGCTCACCGAGCGCGGGGCCCTGGTGACGCTCGAGGCGCTCGAGCTCGGCGCCGTCGACTACGTCGAGAAGCCCGGCGGCACCGTCTCGCTCAACATGCGGGACGCGGCCGAGGAGCTGGTCGACAAGGTGCGCCGCGCGGCGCGGGCACGCACGCGGACGGGAGGCCTCGCCGCCCGGCTGCGTAGGGCGCGGGAGGAGTCGTTCGCGACGGCGCCCGCGCCGCGCTCCGGGACGGCCCGGAGCGCGGGCGCGGGGTCGGCGCGCGGCGAGGTCGACCTGCTCGTCCTCGGCGCCAGCACCGGCGGTCCCGCGCTGCTGTCGGACCTGCTGGCGCAGCTGCCGGCGGGCTGCACGGCGCCGGTGCTCGTGGCACAGCACATGCCGCAGTCGTTCACCGGCCCGCTGGCCCGGCGGATCGACGCCTCCTGCCCCTTGCCGGTGCAGGAGGTCACCGGGCTCACGCCCGTGCGGCCGGGGCACGTCTACGTCGCGCGGGGCGACGCGGACATGGTGGTCGCCCGGCGGGCCGAGGGCCTGGTCGTGCGGCCGGCCCCGGCGGGGCCGTCCTACCGCTGGCACCCCAGCGTCGACCGCCTCGTGCAGTCGGCGATGGAGGTGATCGACCCGCGGCGCGTCGTCGGCGTCCTGCTCACGGGCATGGGCGACGACGGCGCGGAGCAGATGGCCGAGCTGCACTCCCGCGGCGGGCGCACGATCGCGGAGTCCGAGGAGTCCGCGGTCGTCTGGGGCATGCCCGGGCAGCTGGTCGCGCGGGGCGGCGCGACCCGCGTGCTGCACTCGGACGACATCCCCGCGCAGCTCGCGGCCTGGCTCTGAGCCGGCAGGAGACACATCAACATCCGAGACACGAGAGGCACGACAATGGGGCTGGTACGACGCACCGCGCAGGTGCCGACGGGCGAGGAGCGGCGCGAGGCCGTCAGAGACTCGTCCGGGCTGCAGCAGCAGCTGCGCGACGGTGACGCCGAGCAGCGCCGCCGCGCCGCGCTCGACCTGTGGGGCGACGCGGACGCCGTCCCCGCGCTGCTCGACGCGCTCGCGTCCGAGCACGACGGGGCCGCGCGCGACGCCGTCCTGACCACGCTGGCGGGCCACGACACCCCCGCTGTCGGCGCAGCCCTCGGCCGTGACCTGAGCAGCGAGGACGCCGCGCGCCGGAACGCAGCCGTCAAGGCGCTGCAGGCGATGCCCCTCGCCGTCGCTTCCCTCGTCGAGGGGGGCGTGCTGCAGGACGCGGACGCCGACGTCCGCGTGCTCGCCGTGATGGTGCTCTCCGCCGTGTCGCACCCCGACGTGCCCCAGTGGCTGCGCCCCGTCGTCGACTCCGACGCCGATGCGAACGTGGTGGCCGCGGCGGTCGACGTCGCGGTCACCATAGGCGGCGACATCGCCGAGGAGCTCGCCGCAACGGCCGCGGGCCGCTTCCCCGACAACCCCTACCTGCGGTTCCTCGCGGCCCGCACGGGACAGCCATGAGCACCGCGGCACGTACCGACGACACCGCGTTGTCCGAAGCACAGTTCGCCCGTGTCCGAGAGTGGGTCTACCGGCGCACCGGGATCCAGTTCGCCGAGAGCAAGCGCTACTTCGTCGACAAGCGGGTGCAGTCGTGCGTTCGCAAGCACGGCGGCAGCTTCGACGCGTGGTTCGCCGGGCTCCGGCTCGGCGCGGACCCCGCCCTCGCCCAGCAGCTCATCAACGAGCTGACGGTCAACGAGACCTACTTCCTGCGCGAGGACCACCAGTTCGAGGGCCTCGTGCACAGCGTCCTGCCGGCCATCGCGGCCGAGCGCAGGGCCACGGGGAGCTCGCAGCCCATCCGCATCCTCAGCCTGCCGTGCTCGACGGGCGAGGAGGCGTACTCGATCGGGCTGCGGCTCCTCGAGGACTGGGAGGACATCGACGACTTCGACGTCGAGATCGTGGCCGGGGACATCGACACCCGGGTGCTGTCGTTCGCCCAGCGCGGCGAGTACGGCCCCCGGTCCATGCAGCGCGTCCCGCTCGCCGTGCGGACTCGGTGGTTCGACCGCGTCGACGCCGAGACCTACCGCGTCAAGCAAGACCTGCGGGACGCCATGGACTTCAGGGTCGTCAACGTCTGCGACAGCGAGTCGATGCGCGCCTACCGCGACTTCGACGTCATCTTCTGCCGCAACCTGCTCATCTACTTCGACGAGGTCTCCTCGCGCCGTGCCGCGGAGAACCTCTTCGGGGCGCTGCGCCCCGGTGGCCACCTGTTCCTCGGCCACTCGGAGTCGATGAGCCGCATCTCCCCCATCTTCACGCCCGTCCGGCTCCCGGAGGGCATCGTCTACCGGCGTCCGCCGATCGGAGCAGCGCGATGAGCGACCAGGACACCAGCAGGCCGCGGGCACTGGTCGTCGACGACGCCCCCACGG
The DNA here is from genome assembly GCF_011250635.1 of Motilibacter deserti. Taxonomy (GTDB): domain Bacteria; phylum Actinomycetota; class Actinomycetes; order Motilibacterales; family Motilibacteraceae; genus Motilibacter_A; species Motilibacter_A deserti. The sequence goes on along the minus strand of NZ_JAANNP010000022.1, from coordinate 22,536 downwards.
TCCGCCTCTACCACGGCGAGATCCTGCGCTCGGCCGGCTTCGACGTCGATGAGGCCGGCAACGGCTTCGAGGCGCTGGAGCTCGCCCTCGCGACCGCGTACGACCTGCTCGTCGTGGACGTGAACATGCCGCAGATGGACGGGTACGAGCTGCTCACCCGGCTGCGGTCGGACGAGGTCGCCCTCACTTGCCCGGTCGTGACGATCAGCACCGAGGCCGACGAGCCGGACGCGGACAACGCCTACCGCGCCGGCGCGAACCTCTACCTGGTCAAGCCGGTCGCACCGGACCTGCTCGAGCACGTCGCCGGCGTGCTCACCTCTTCCCTACCCGCACCGTGGAGCGCGTCGTGACCAACCCGCTGCTCGCCCAGTTCGTCGCCGAGGCGGCGGACCTGCTGGCCGAGGTCGACGAGGGCCTGCTGCGCCTGGAGCGGGACCCCGCCGACGTCGACCTCGTGAACGCGGTCTTCCGCGCCGCGCACACTTTCAAGGGCTCGTCGGGGTTGTTCGACCTGCCCGAGCTCACGCGCCTGACCCACGCCGCCGAGGACCTGCTCGACGCCGTCCGATCGGGAGCGCTTCCACTGGACGCCGAGATGGTGGACGGCCTGCTGGCCGCGTTCGACGCCGTACGCGCCTGGATCCCCGTCATCGAGGCGACCGGCTCGGCGCCCGCGAGCGCCGCCGCCACGGGCGAGGCGATCGCGCGCCGGCTGCGCACGGCCCTCGGCGACGACGCCGGGGGGTCGAGCCCGGTCACGGTGACCGTGGCCGCGACGCCCGTCGCGCCGACAGTCCTCGCGCCGTGGGTGCTGGACCTGGGCGAGGAGACGCTGCGCGGGCTGCTGCCCTGGCTCGAAGCGACGGGCGCGAGCATCCGGGCCCTGGACTACCGCCCGGACGACGGCTGCTTCTTCCGCGGTGAGGACCCGCTGCACCTCGTCCGCCAGGTGCCCGCGCTCGAGGTGCTCGAGGTCCGGGCCCCGGACGACCTGCCCGCCGTCACCGAGTTCGACGAGTACGAGAGCGTGCTGCGGTTCACCGCCCTCACCCGAGCTGCGATGCAGGAAGTGCAGTACGTCTTCCGCTACGTCCCGAACCAGGTGGAGGTCGTCGAGGTCACGGCTGCCGCTCTCGCCCGACTGCTCGACGGCGGGGATGAAGCGGAGGCCCCGACGGAGGCCGAGGCCCCGGAGGAGCACCGCGTGCTCGTCGGGCTGCTCGCCGCGCAGCGGCGCGTGCTCGCCGCCGGTGTACCCACTCCGGCGTCCGTGACCGCCGCGGTCCGGGTGGCCCTGCGCGCCGCCTCCGCGCTCGGCCTGAGCGTCACCTCTCCTGCCGAGGGCGCAGGCCCCGAGGCCGTCCTCGCTTGGGTCGACGCGCTCGTCGCGGCCGCAGGGAGCCCCGTGGTGCCTGCGCAACGCACCGCTCCCGTCGACGAGCAGGACGCGGGAGCCGAGCGGTCCGCGGACGGCCCGGTGGGCGAGCCCGCCACCGAGGACGCCACCGCCGGCAGCCGCATCCTCAAGATCGAGCAGTCCAAGGTCGACCGGCTGCTCGACCTCGTCGGCGAGCTAGTCGTCGCCAAGAACTCGCTGCCGTTCGTCGCCGCCGCTGCGGAGGAGGAGGGGCACCGGGTCCTCGCGCGGCGCATCAAGGACGAGTACGCGGTGGTGAGCCGCGTCAGCGAGGAGCTGCAGCAGGCGGTCATGGACGTCCGCATGCTGCCGGTGTCCACGGCGTTCGCCCGTGCTCCCCGCCTCGTCCGCGACCTGTCGCGCAAGCTCGGCAAGCGGGTCCGCCTCGTCCAGGAGGGCGAGGAGACCGCCGCCGACAAGGACGTCATCGAGATGCTCGCCGAGCCGCTCGTGCACCTGGTGCGCAACAGCCTCGACCACGGCATCGAGCCGCCGGAGGAGCGCGTGGCAGCGGGCAAGCCCGAGGAGGCGACGCTGCTGCTGCGCGCCGTCCCCGACGGGGACGCGGTGCTCGTCGAGGTGGCCGACGACGGCCGCGGCATCGACGTCGAGCGGGTGCGCCGCAAGGCCTACGAGCGCGGCATCGTCGAGGAGTCCGCCCTCGAGTCGATGAGCGACGCACAGATCGCCGAACTCATCTTCGCTCCCGGGTTCTCGACGGCCGACCAGGTCTCGGACGTGTCCGGGCGCGGGGTCGGCATGGACGCGGTGCGCAGCGCGATCGAACGGCTCGGCGGGACGGTCACCACCGACTCCCGCCCAGGGCAGGGGCTCACGATCCGGCTGCGGCTGCCGTTGACCATGGCGGTCTCCCGCGTGCTGCTGATCACGGCTGGTGGCCAGCGGTTCGGCGTGCCGATCGACGACGTGGTGGAGACCGTGCGGACCCCGTGGAGCTCGGTCACCCGCGTCGCGGGTCGCGAGGTCCTGGTGCTGCGCGACGAGATCGTGCCGCTGGCGCCGCTCGCGGGGCTGCTGGACCTTCCGGCCGCCGACCGCGGCGACGAGGTGAGCGTGCTGGTCGTGCGGACCGCGACCGGCCCGCTCGGCGTCGTCGTCGACCGTTTCCACCAGAACACCGACGTGATCCTCAAGCCGCTCGACGGGCTGCTCGCCGGCACCCCCGGCTACTGCGGCACCGCCCTGCTGGGCGACGGGCTGGTCCTGCTCGTCCTCGACGTGAAGGAGTTGAACAACCGTGCCGCTGCAGCTCGGTAGCCGTACCGCCGTGCTCGAGGGCACCGTGACCGTCGAGGAGGCCGAGCCGCTCGCGGCGTGGCTGCGCCAGACGGCCGGTCCCCGGGTCAACCTGCGCGACTGCTCGCACCTGCACACCGCGGCCCTGCAGGCATTGTTGGCCGCTCGCGTAAAGGTGAGCGTCCTTCCTGCCGACGCCTTTCTCAGGGCGTGGGTCGCCCCTCTTCTCGAGCGCTTCGCCGCGACGCCGGACCAGAAGCCTCTCGCAAACTCCTCGAAGGAAGCATCATGAAGACCGTCATGCTCGTGGACGACTCCCCCACCATGCTCATGAGCATCAAGTCCGTGCTCACGAAGGCCGGAATGGCCGTCGAGACGGCCCGCGACGGGCAGGACGCCCTGGACCAGATCAAGAAGGGGCTCAAGCCCAACCTCATCATCAGCGACGTCAACATGCCGCGCCTGGACGGCATCTCCTTCGTGCGTGAGGCGCGCAAGGCCGGGCTGCGCTTCACGCCGATCCTGATGCTCACGACGGAGTCCGAGCAGGCCAAGCGCGACGAGGCCAAGAAGGCTGGTGCCACCGGCTGGCTCGTCAAGCCGGTGCAGCCCGACGCCCTGCTGGGTGTCGTGCGCCAGGTCGTGCCGGGAGCGTGAGGACATGCGCCGGCTGGCAAGCAGGCCCGAGCAGCGCGAGTCCGCCGGGATGCCGGACGTCGCGTCCGCGGCACGCGCCCTGGAGGGGGCACGCCCGCTGCTGGACGTCGTCGCCGCGCAGCTTCGCGACGTCGTGGCCCACACGGAGGACGCCGCCTTCGGCGTGATGAACGGCGCCCGCGACGCGGACGCGGAGGCCGAGGCGCTCTCGGAGTTCGCCCGCGACCTCGCCCGCCGCAGCGGCGAGGACGCCGAGCGCGTGGCGGCAGCGACCCGTACGAGCGCCGAGTCCGTGGAGCAGCTGGTCTCGCTCGTGACCGAGCGGGACCGTGCGGTCCTCGACCTCGTGGAGGAGGTGCGCGGGCTCGACCGCTACGTCGAGGCGATCGCGAACGTCGCGCGCGCGACCACGATCCTCGCCCTCAACGCGAAGATCGAGGCTGTGCGCGCCGGCTCAGCGGGGCAGGGCTTCTCGGTGGTGGCTGACGAGGTGCGCGAGCTCTCGCGCCAGTCCGCAGCGGCCGCGGAGGACATCCGGCAGGGCATCTCCCGCGTCACCGGGTTGATGGAGGAGCGGCTCGGCAGCAGCGACGCCGCGGGCGCGTCGAGCTCGGCGGCCATCAACGGTCGGCTGGAGTCGATCGCCGCTGCGCAGCACGACATGGCCGGCATGCTCACGGACACCGTGGCCGGCACGCAGTCGGCCATCGAGCAGGTCGAGGCGTCCGCGCACTCGCTCAGTGCGCGGACCAACGACATCCTCGCCCAGACCCAGTTCCAGGACATCACGCGGCAGACCCTCGAGGGCGTCGGCGGCGCGCTCGCGAGCCTCGGCGCCCGGGTCGGCACGGTGACCGAGCACCTGCGCGGCGAGGCGCCGGCAGGGTCGCTGCTCCCGCTCGACGACGCGGTCACAGAGCTCTCCTCCTCCTATGTGTCGCAGCGCCAGCGCGCGGTGCACGCGACGGCGGCCGGCCACGAGCAGGGCGCGACGGCGTCCCCGGCGATCGAGCTGTTCTAGTGGGCTGCGCCCGGCACGCCCGCTCCGCGCGGCGGGCGGGACCGGCCCACCGGTGGTAGGCGTCCGGTGGCGAAGCACTCAAGGAAAGGCACGGGTCTACCGATGACGTTGGCTATGGGTGGGGACTGGACGGTCGGCGCGACGCCGGGTGGCCGGGCGCTGCACCGGTCGGCGCCGCTGCCCCCGGTCGAGTACGTCCTGGAGCAGGTCGCGTCAACCGCCCGCGCCGTCGCGGTCGAGCGCGCGCTTCCCGGTGCCCGCGACCGGGCGGCCGACCTCGACGCCTTCGCCCGACTGGCGGCGACGGTCGCGCGCACGGAGTTCGGCCTGGTCAGCCTGATCGGCCCGGACTGCCAGAGCTACGTCGGGCGCAGCGACACGGCGCTGCCGCCCGAGCTCGACGTCGACTCCGCTCTCGTCCAGTGCACCCACGTGGTCGCCACCCGGCGCCCGCTCGTCGTTCCCGACGTCCTCGCCGACAGGCGCTTCGCCACCCACCCGGCAGCCGTGAGCGGTCTGCTGCGCTACTACGTGGGCGCCCCCATCGTCGACGAGGACGGCGAGGTCGTCGGCGCGGTCTGCGCCATCGACTCCGTCTCCCGGGACGGGGCCAGTTCGGCCGAGGTCGCGGCGCTGGAGGACATCGCCGCGCAGGTGTCCGCGCTGCTGAGCCTCGCCCGCCGGCAGGCCGAGCAGGCCGCCCAGCGCCGCGTCCTCGCGGCCGTGGCCGCAGGCAGCCCGCTCGCCGACTCCCTCGACCTGCTCGCCCGCGAGGTCTCCCAGCTCGTCGGCGGCGGGGTCACGTGCTCGGTGATGCTCGCCGACGCGGACGGGCGCTCCCTGCGCGTCGGCGCCGCTCCCGCCCTCACCCCCGAGCTCGTCCGCAAGCTCGACGGCCTGCCGGTCGGCCCGGGCAACGGCGCGTGCGGCGAGGCCGCCCACGCCGGCAAGCCGGTGGTCATCCGGGACGCCGTGGACTACCCCAACGACTTCGTCCGCGAACTGCTCGCCGAGGCCGGCGTCCGGGCCGTCGCGTCCATGCCGGTCCTGCACTCGGACGAGCGGACCGTGCTCGGCGCCTTCGCGCTCTACCGGCTCGAGCCGGGCGTCCCGAGCCGGTACGAGTGGGACGTGCTGCGCAGCTTCGGCGACCTCACGCGGCTCGTCATCGAGCAGTCGCGCGGCCACGACCGCCTCACCGAGCTCGCGACCCGCGACACCGTCACCGGGCTGCTGAACCGCAGCGCCTTCCTCGCCGAGGCGGCCGCGGCACTGCGTACGCCCCCTGCCGGCGACCGCGAGCACGTGCTGCTGTTCTGCGACGTCGACCACTTCAAGCTCATCAACGACACCCGCGGCCACGCCGCCGGGGACGCCTACCTCCGAGCCGCGGCCACCGCGCTCGGCGAGCGGCTCCGGCCGGGCGACCTCGCGTGCAGGTACGCCGGAGACGCGTTCACGATCCTCGCCCTCGACGTGCCCGCCGGGTCGGTCCAGGCGCTCGCCGAGCGCGCCGTGTCGGCGTTCGCCGTCCCGGTCAGCGTCGCGGGCCACGCCCTGCGCCTGTCCGCGAGCGTCGGTGCCGCCGTCTCCAGCGTCACCGGCCGCGACGTCGAGGCCCTGCTCAGCGACGCCGACCTCGCCATGCACCAGGCCAAGGCCGCCGGGCGCTCCCGGGCGCGGGTCTGCGACGCCACGTTGCGCGCCCGCGCGCAGGAGGACAACGAGCTGGCGCTCGCCCTGCGCGACGCGATCGCCTCCGACGGGCTCGACGTGGCGTACCAGCCGGAGATCGACCTCGAGACCGGGCAGCTCGTCGGGCTCGAGGCGCTCGCCCGCTGGAACCGGCCGGGCCACGGCCCCGTGAGCCCGGCGGTGTTCATCCCGCTGGCCGAGGAGTCGGGGCTGATCGAGATGCTCGGCCGGTCCGTGCTCACGCGGGCGCTGCTAGACCTCGCCGAGTGGCGGGAGCGGCACGCCGCAGCGCGCGGGCTGACCGTCTGGGTCAACGTGTCGGCCGGCCAGCTCGAGGGCCCGCAGTTCGCCCGCGAGGTCGACCGCCTGCTGCAGCAGACGCGGCTGCCCGCCGCCTGCCTCGGGCTCGAGGTGACCGAGAGCGTCGTCATGGGCGACGCGTCGGCCACACGTGCCACCCTCGAGGCGCTGCGCGAGCGCGGGGTCCGCGTGGCGATCGACGACTTCGGGACCGGCTACTCCAGCCTCGGGGCGCTGCGCGAGCTCCCCGTCGACGTGCTCAAGATCGACCGCTCCTTCGTCACCGGCCTCGGCACCGAGCAGTCGGACTACCAGCTCGTCACGGCCATCCTGGCGATGGCGGGCGCGCTCGGCCTCGCCGTCGTCGCCGAGGGCATCGAGACCGAGGCGCAGCTGCACGCGCTCGAGGAGCTCGGGTGCGGCACCGGGCAGGGCTTCCTGCTCGGCCGGCCGCAGCCGGTCGCCGACGTCGAGGCGCTGCTCGGGCGCGCCCGCGCCCTCGTCGGCTAGCCCGCTGTCCCGCGCAGGCCCGGTCCCCGGCGTCGGCTAGTGGCTGGCCGTTCCGCGCCGGGACTCCAGGACCGGGTCGACGAGACGCTCCACGACGGCGCGGGTGGCGAGCGCCGCCACCGCGGCGTGGACGACCTCGACGACGCCCTCGCCCCGCCGCCACGTCCGCGGCGGGGCGCCTGCTCCCGTCGCGTTCTCCAGCGTCTGGTCGACGATGACGCGCGTCAGCGTCTGCACGACATCCGCGCGTACGCCGATCAGCCCGGTCGCGCGCCACACCCCGCGCAGCGCCCCCAGCGCGACGCCCGTGCCCACCTGCATCAGCGCCGTGGCCGCCGCGGGGCGCTGGTCGTCGCCCGGCGACCGCCCTGCGAGCAGGAGCAGCGTCCGGCCGGGGACGTACGACGCCGGCCGGCCGGTGACCGCCCGCTCCACGCGCTGGCCGGCCGCCATCGCCACCGACCCGGCCAGGCCTCCCAGCGCCCCGACGGCGGCGGCCCGGGCCAGCACTGCCAGGCGGCCGGGCGCGGCAGGGGCCGCGGGGGTGCTCGTCCGGCGCACGCGAGACGAGGACAGGCCGGACGAGGACCGGCCGAGGGCGTGCAGGCCGGTCGCGGGCAGGCTCTTGCGGCGCAGGCCGGGGGCGCGCGTGTCGGTCATGCGCCCCACCCTTCCCCGGCGCGGCGTACGCCACCACTCAGGGGGCGGCCCCGCTCACGACGCCGGCGCGCTGACGAAGATGCAGAACGGGTGCCCGGCCGGGTCCGCGTAGACGTAGAGCGGCTCGTCGAAGTCGTCGGACCGGTCGAGCAGCAGGTGCGCGCCGAGCGACAGCGCGCGCCGGTGCTGGACCAGCAGCTCCGAGCCCGCCGGGACGGTCAGGTCGAGGTGGAGCTGCTGCGGGTGCTCGCCCTCGGGCCACGTCGCGCGCTGCAGGTGCTCGACCTGCTGGAACGCCAGCTGCGTCCCGGCGCCTTCCAGCACGAGCCAGTCCGCGCCCTTGGGATCCGGCTCCCCGTCCGCGGGCGGCTCGTCCCCCGGCCGGTAGCGCAGCCCCAGCAGCTGCCGGTAGAACTCGGCGAGGCCGCGCGCGTCCTCGCAGTCCAGCACCACCGACCGCAGGGCCGGGTAGCTCTCGTCCGTCTGCTGTGCGCTCACCGGGTGGCCTCCAAGTCTCCGTCGACCCGGCCATGCTGACGCACGTGGACGACGTCGTCACGCAGCTACGCGGTGCGATCGCGGGCGGGGACCGGGAACGGGCGCGGCTGCTGCTCCATCCGTACCTCCAGTGGTCCCCGCCGGACGGGACGGTCGTACGCGGCCGGGCCGAAGTCCTCGCGCTGCTGCGGGACGGGCCGGTGCCCGAGCCGCCGGTGTCCGCCGCGCTGCGCGACGGGCAGGTCTACCGCTGGGTCTGCCCACCGGCGGGGTGAGGCGCGACGGGCGCTCGGTGCGACGGCGTTCGGTGGCGCCGACGCTGGGTGGCGGCGGCGGCACTCGGAGGCGACGACGCGCTGGGCGGCTGACGCGCTGGGGAGTCGCGCCCAGCCCTCGACGATCACGGGACTTGGCTCTACGACACCGGCGCGTCGTGCGCCAAGTCCCGTGATCAAAGCCGGCAGCACCGCCGCGCGCGGACTGCGCGAGTCCCCATCGACGCAGCAAGCCCCTCGGCGGGCAGGACACCGCACCCTCGCCCGCTACGCCCGCGAACGCCGCGAGGGCGGCCCTCCCGTACGGAAGAACCGCCCTCGCGGGTGGAACGGTGTTGCCGGAAGCGGACTTCTCAGAAGTCCATCTCGCCGCCGCCGGGGGCGGCGGGAGCGGCCGACTTCTCCGGCTTGTCGGCGATGACGGCCTCGGTCGTGAGGAACAGGCCCGCGATCGAGGCGGCGTTCTGCAGGGCAGAGCGCGTCACCTTGGCCGGGTCGATGATGCCCTCGGCGATGAGGTCGACGTACTCGCCGTTGGCGGCGTTGAGGCCGTGGCCCGACTCGAGGTTGCGGACCTTCTCCGCGACGACGCCGCCCTCGAGGCCGGCGTTGACCGCGATCTGCTTCAGCGGGGCCTCGAGCGCCGACTTGACGATGAGCGCGCCCGTGAGCTCGTCACCCTCGAGGTCGAGCTTCTCGAAGACCTGGACGCCGGCCTGGATGAGGGCCACGCCACCACCGGCGACGATGCCCTCCTCGACGGCCGCCTTCGCGTTGCGAACGGCGTCCTCGATGCGGTGCTTGCGCTCCTTGAGCTCGACCTCGGTGGCCGCGCCCGCCTTGATGACGGCCACGCCGCCGGCGAGCTTGGCGAGACGCTCCTGGAGCTTCTCGCGGTCGTAGTCAGAGTCGCTGCGCTCGATCTCCTGGCGGATCTGGTTGACCCGGCCGGCGATCTGGTCCGCGTCGCCCGAGCCCTCGACGATGGTCGTCTCGTCCTTGGTGACGACGACCTTGCGGGCGCGGCCGAGCAGCTCGACCCCGGCGTTCTCGAGCTTGAGGCCGACCTCCTCGCTGATGACCTCGCCACCGGTGAGGATCGCGATGTCGGCGAGCATCGCCTTGCGGCGGTCACCGAAGCCCGGCGCCTTGACGGCGACGGAGCGGAACGTGCCGCGGATCTTGTTGACGACGAGCGTGGCCAGGGCCTCGCCCTCGACGTCCTCGGCGATGATCGCGAGCGGCTTGCCGCCCTGCATGACCTTCTCCAGCAGCGGGAGCAGGTCCTTGACGGCGGAGATCTTCGAGTTGACGACGAGCACGTACGGGTCGTCGAGGACGGCCTCCATGCGCTCGGGGTCCGTCACGAAGTAGGGCGAGATGTAGCCCTTGTCGAAGCGCATGCCCTCGGTGAGCTCGAGCTCGAGCCCGAAGGTGTTGCTCTCCTCGACGGTGATGACGCCTTCCTTGCCGACCTTGTCCATCGCCTCGGCGATGAGCTCGCCGATCTGCGGGTCGGCGGCCGAGATGGAGGCCGTGGAAGCGATCTGCTCCTTGGTCTCGACATCGCGCGCCTGGCTGAGCAGCTGCTCGCTGACGAGGCCCACGGCCTTGTCGATGCCGCGCTTGAGGGCGATCGGGTTCGAGCCCGCCGCCACGTTGCGCAGACCCTCACGAACGAGCGCCTGGGCGAGGACGGTCGCCGTCGTCGTGCCGTCACCGGCGACGTCGTCGGTCTTCTTGGCGACCTCCTTGACGAGCTCGGCCCCGATCTTCTCGTACGGGTCCTCGAGCTCGATCTCCTTGGCGATGGAGACGCCGTCGTTCGTGATCGTGGGGGCGCCCCACTTCTTCTCGAGAACGACGTTGCGGCCCTTGGGGCCGAGCGTCACCTTGACGGCGTCGGCGAGCTGGTTCATGCCCCGCTCGAGCCCGCGCCGTGCTTCCTCGTTGAAAGAGATGATCTTGGCCATGCGGTACAGGTCCTCCCGGATGAGGGTGGGTGCCCGCGGCGAGACGACGCCCGCGACGGAGGGCTTCGCGCGATGGCGCTCGGCCTCATCGCCTCTGAGCCGCGTGATGTTCGGTTCTGTCACTCACTACTGCAGAGTGCTAACGACATGATTAGCACTCTGCCCCGATGAGTGCAAGCCCGTGGCCTCGCGCGGCCACCGCCGGGGCAGCCCCCGGCCGCTGCCCGCCGGCTCGGCCCAGGGCGTACCGACGGTGGTCCTTCGCCCGGACAGGCACACTGGACGGGATGTCGCAGTACAGCAGCCCCGACCACGGGCCCCAGCAGCCGGCGAGCCGGCCGCACCGTCCGCTGCCCCTGCCTGCGCCGGGGCTCTGGCTCTCCGCGCCCGACTCCGACCCGGCGGCGAAGCGAGAGCGCGCGTACGCGACGGCGAGCGCCCTGCTCGCGGCCGGCCGCGACGACCCCGGGCTCGCCGCGGAGCTCGTCCGGCTGGACGAGACGCTCGGCCTGGACGCGCTGCGCGAGCTGTGGGCCGAGCCGGAGGAGGACGGCCTGCCCGCCGCACTCTGGTCGCTCTACCTGCTGCGCGCCTGGCTCACCCGCCAGTCGGCCGAGGCGGCCCGCATCTACCGCTCGGGGCGTGGCCACGCGCCGGTGGCGGACGCCGTGTCGGGCGTGCCCGAGACGCCGACCGCGGAGGACCTCGCCGCGGTCGGCGACGCCGTGGTGACCACGGCGCTGCGCGGGGACCCGCCCGCCGCCATGGAGCGCGCCGCAGCCGTGCACCGCGTCGTGGCCTGCGGACGCTTCGCGGTCGGCGAGGCCACCGGCGACACCGGCATGCGCGAGAACGAGGCGCGGCTGGCCGAGGGCAACCTGCGCGCCGCAGCCCGGCTCGAGACCGCGGCCGCGGCGTGGCGGGCAGGCGGAGCCCCGGGAGCGGCCCCCGAGGGCGAGGACGGCGGGGGTACGCCTCCCGCCGGCCCCGGCCGCGGCAACGAGGGCACCGGCCCCGGCAACGGCAGTCCCGACACGCCCTAGCCCGGCCGAGCTGGCCGGCCCCTGGCCGCGCGCAGCGGAGCGCTCGGCAACCCGTCACCGCACACACGCGGCGGCAGCAGCCCGCGGCTCACGCCGACGGGAGCAGCCCCCGCCGCCGGGCGACGTACGCCGCCTCGTTGCGGCTGCCGGCCTGCAGCTTCGCCATCGCGTTGGACACGTGGACGCTGACCGTCTTGGCGCTGATGAAGAGCGCCTCCCCCACCTCGCGGTTGGTCAGCCCCTGCGAGACGAGCGCAAGCACCTCCAGCTCGCGGGCGGTCAACCGGTCCGGGTCATCGGGCTCGCCGGCCGGGGCCGCGCCCCCGGCGCGTAGCTCGGCGACCAGCGGCCGCGCCCCCAGCCGTTCAGCCACCGCGAGCGCCGCTGCCGCCTCGACGGCAGCCTCGCCCGCCCGCCCGGCCGCCCGGAGCGCGGCCGCGAGCCGGGCCCGGGACCGTGCGGTCTCCGGCACGTGCCCGAACCGCTCCATCGCGGCGAGCGCCTGCTGCCAGAGACCGACGAGCGCGGTCGCGCTGTCACCCGACCGCCCGGCGGCGTGCAGCAGCCGCGCGTGCTCGGCCCGCGCCCGGGCCAGCCACGCCACGCTCTCCGGCCCGAAGCGCGGCGCGGCGGCGGCGGCCTCCTCGACGGCGGCCACCACGAGCTCACCCGCCGACGCCAGCCGCTCGCGCTCGCGCGCGCTGCCGGCGAGCGCGGCCGAGGCGTACTGGCCGAGCAGTAGCGCTCCGAGCCGGATGCGGGCGCTGAACACCCGGGTCCCGAGCAGCGGCTCGACCGCGTCGACGACCTCGTCGAGCAGGTCGGCGGCCGGGTCCGGGCCGGAGAGGCTCCCGATCAGGTCGATCCCGCCCGCGGCGGCGTTGATCGCGGTCAGCACGTCGTGCACCCACCAGGGGCGCAGCTCCTCGACGACGGCGAGGCCCGCAGCGTCGCCGCGCCCGGCGAGCACCATGAGCCGGACCGAGGCCAGCACCGCGCGCAGCGCCCCCGGCGGCTGCTCGTCGTCGACGGCGGTGACTCGCAGCACCTCCTCCCAGTCGCCGCGTGCGTAGGCCACCAGCCCGGCCATCACGCGGCTGTCCACGCCGTAGGGCGCCCACGGACGGTGCAGCTCCCGGGCCCGCCGCACCGCATGGAGGTACGCCTCCTGCGCCTCGGCCAGCCGCCCGGCCTCGTAGAGCACCATCCCGAGGCCGTGCGCGCTGCGCAGCTCGGCGGACGCGTCGCCCGCGGCCCGACCCTCGGCGATGCTGCGGCGCAGGTCGGCCTCCACCTCCGGCCCGGCCGACAGCCCGGAGAGCCGGGCGAGCGTGGTCGTGGCGTCGGCGAGCACGGCCGGCAGCCCGACCTCCTGCGCCAGCGCGGCGGCCTCCCGGGCCCAGCGGGCGGCGTCCTCGTCGCGCCCCCAGTCGAGCGCCGCGAGGGCGTGGGTCGCGAGCAGCCGGGCTCGCAGCTCCCCCGGCTCGGCCGCCGGCGGCAGCCGCAGGGCCCGGCTCGTGATGGCGAGCGCGTCGACGGGGGCGTCGAGCAGCATGGCGGTGCGTGCGGTCGCGTGCAGCAGCAGCGCCAGCTGCCGGTCGTCGAGGCCGGGTCGCGGGGCGTCCACCGCGTCGCGCAGCAGCGCGAGGCCACGCTGCGGCAGGCCCGCGGCCACCGCGCTGTCGGCGGCGCGCAGGACGAGGTCGGTGGCGAGCGCCGTGGCCTCCTCCTCCGGCTGCTCGTGGGAATGCTCGGCGAGCAGCTGCAGGGCGTTCTCGAAATGCCGGGCAGCCTCCGCCGGGCCACCCGCCGCCGTCGCCTCCTCTCCGGCGCGCACGCTCGCGGCGATCGCCGTCGCCACGTCCCCCGCGCCACGGGCGTGCCGGGCGAGCTCGGCGGCCGCCCCCGCCCCTTCCCCTGCCTGCAGCGCCGCGACGTAGCCCCGGTGCCACCGGACCCGCTCTCCCGGCAGCAGGTCCTCGTAGACCGCCTCGGCGAGCAGCGCGTGCCGGAAGGCGTAGCCGCCGCCCTCGGCCACGACCAGGTTGCGGTCGAGCGCCTGGCGCAGCGCCGCGTCGAGCCCGCTCGCGCCGCCGTCCCCCTCGTCGTCCACGGCGCCCTGCCCCCGGTCGTCGGAGAGCACCCGCGCGAGCAGCGCGTGCGAGACCCGCGGCCCGCCCACCGACATCGCCCGCAGCACGGTCCGCGTCGGCTCGTCGAGCTGGTCCAGCCGGAGCAGCAGCAGGTCGACCAGGTCCGCCGAGAGGTCCCGCTCCCCCCAGCGCGCGGCCGCGACCAGCTCCTCGACGAAGAACGGGTTGCCCTGCGCCCGACGGACGATGCGCTCGACCAGCTCCTCCTCGACCAGCCCCTCCTTGACCGGAGCCCCCGGGTCGCTGCCGGCGCCAGGCTGCAGCTCGCGCACGAGCCGGCGTACGGCCGGGACGGGCAGCGGGCGCAGCTGCACCCGGGCGACGGCGTCGCTGCGCGACCACTGCAGGACGTCCTGGCGCAGCGGGTGGCGGCGGTGCAGGTCGTCGGTCCGGTACGTGACGAGCACGCCCAGCCGGGCGTACGCCGTGCGGGGCAGCAGGTAGCTCAGCAGCTCGCGGGTGGAGGTGTCGGCCCAGTGGGCGTCCTCGACGACGAGCAGGACCGGAGCGTCCGCAGCGAGGTGCGCGAGGGTGGACCACACCGCGTCGAAGAGCTCGGCGCGGGCGTCGGCCCCCGTCGCCCCCGTGACGGGCTCGGCGCTGCCGCCGGTCGCGGGCCGCCCGGGCAGCAGCCGTCCGAGCGCGGGCCAGCGGGCAAGCAGCTCCTCGACGCGCTGCGCCGGCAGCTGGGCGAAGGCCTCGGAGAGCGGGAGGTACGGCAGCGTGTTGCCGCCGAAGTCGATGCAGTGGCCCTGCAGCACGTGCCACCCGGCCTCGCCGGCGGCTCGTCGCACCTCGGCGGTCAACCGCGTCTTGCCCACCCCCGCCTCGCCGGCGAGGAGCACCGCCCGGCCCGCTGCCGCCCCGCCCGGCACGGCTTCACCTGCCGCCCCGCCCGGCACGGCCCGGCCCGCCGCCACGTCGCCCGCTGCACTGCCCAGCCCGAGCAGGGCGTGCAGCTCGGCGAGCTCGTCGTTCCGGCCCACCAGAGGAGCCGGGCCGCGGCCGGCCACGGGGATCGTGTGCACGGCCTCATCCTGCCCGGACGGCGCCAGTAGCCGGAAAGCACTTTCCCCGGGGCGAGGCCGTGTTCGCCATCGCCATCCCGTTCAGAACCACAAACATTGCCTTGTCGAACGGAATTGCGGGGTGTAAACAGAGCGGCCCGGACGTCCAGAGGTGGACGGTCCGGGCCGATCTGAGGGTGGTGCGGAATTCGCGAGTCCGCCGCCCGGGTCGAAACCCGAGCGGCCGGGGCCTCTTCTCGCGGACGAGAAGCCGTCGGCCGGGCCCGCGCGCGTCAGACCACGCGGACCTTGTCCGCCTGCGGCCCCTTGCTGCCCTGGGTGATCTCGAACTCGACGCGCGCGTTCTCCTCGAGCGTCTTGAACCCCGGCATGTCGATCGCGCTGTAGTGGACGAAGACGTCCGCGCCACCGTCGACGGCGATGAAGCCGTAGCCCTTCTCGCCGTTGAACCACTTGACGGTGCCCTGAGGCATTGCCACTCCCTGTGCTGTGCCTGCACAGGACCCGCGGTGTTGCGGGCCCCGGGTCGACACTTCCGCTGACCGCTGGCGCAGGGCTGGACGAGGTGGACGACCGGCGCGAACTCTAGTGACGTTACGACGCCGTGACCATCCCTCTAGAGAAATGTCTGCAAGCGCCCCGTCAGGCCCTCAGCCGCTAGCAGCCGCCGGCGACCGCCGGGATGACCGAGACCGATGCGCCCGCCGGGGTGGGCGTTGCGAGGCCTTCGGCAAAACGGACATCTTCGTCGCCGACATAAACGTTGACAAAACGTCGCAGATTGCCCGAGTCGTCGAGCACGCGGCCCTTGAGGCCCGGGTAGCTCTGGTCCAGCGTCTCGAGCAGGTCGGCCAGCGTCGCGCCGTCACCCGGGTCCGCGGTCACCTCGGCGGCACCGTCGGTGTAGGTGCGCAGGATGGTCGGGATGCGGACACTGACGCTCATGCGAGGCCTGCCTTCTGGAACGCGTCGTAGGACGGGGCGATGGTCGCGGTTGGGCCGACCACGGGAGCGACGGCGTCGAGGGTCTTGAGCCCGTCGCCGGTGTTGAGCAGGACGGTCTCGGCGTCCGGGTCGAGCAGGCCCTCGGCCAGCAGCTTCTTCGCGACCGCGACGGTGACGCCGCCGGCGGTCTCGGCGAAGATCCCCTCGGTGCGCGCGAGCAGCCGGATGCCCTCGACCACCTCGTCGTCGCTCACGTCCGCGATCGCGCCGCCCGTGCGCCGCACCACGTCGAGCGCGTAGGGGCCGTCGGCGGGGTTGCCGATCGCGAGCGACTTCGCGATCGTGTCGGGCCGGACCGGCTTGACGATGTCGGCACCGGCGCGGAAGGCCTGCGCCACCGGCGAGCACCCGGTGGCCTGGGCGCCGAAGACCTTGTACGGCGTGGCCTCCACGAGCCCGGCCTTGCCCAGCTCGGTGAAGCCCTTGTCGACCTTGGTCAGCAGCGAGCCGGACGCGACCGGCGCGACGACCTGCTCGGGCAGGTGCCAGCCGAGCTGCTCGGCGACCTCGTAGCCGACCGTCTTGGAGCCCTCGGCGTAGTAGGGCCGCAGGTTGATGTTGACGAAGCCCCACGGCTGGTCGCCCGCGACCTCGCTGCAGAGCCGGTTGACGTCGTCGTAGTTGCCCTCGACGGCGACGAGCGTGCCGCCGTAGACCGCGGTCGTGATCGTCTTGCCCGCCTCGAGGTTCGAGGGCACGAAGACGACCGAGCGCAGGCCCGCGCGGGCAGCGGCGGCGGCCACGGCGTTCGCGAGGTTGCCGGTCGACGCGCAGCCCACGGTCGTGAAGCCGAGCTGGCGGGCCGCGGAGAGCGCGACGCCGACCACACGGTCCTTGAAGGAGTGCGTGGGGTTGCCCGAGTCGTCCTTCACCCACAGCGACTTGACGCCGAGCTCGCGAGCGAGGTTGTCGGCCTTGACCAGCTTGGTCCAGCCGGGGTGCAGGCCCGGGTGGGCGGCGACGTCGGCCGGGACCGGCAGCAGGTCGCGGTAGCGCCAGATCGACTGCGGGCCGGACTCGATGTGCTCGCGGGTGAGGCGCGGGACGTCGTAGACGACCTCGAGCGGGCCGAAGCACTCCTCGCAGGCGTAGGCCGCGCCGAGCTCGAAGCGGGTGCCACATTCGCGACAGGAGAGCGCGACGGCGTTGCCGAAGGCACCGGCGAGCGTGGGCGTGGGGGCGTTCAGGAGCGTCATGAAGCGAGGCCTCTCCTCATCTTCGCCTGGCGGACGTTCCGCAGGCCGGAGTTGGCACCTACTGCGCAGCGGGCCTCGCGAGGACGAGACGCTGCCAGGGTTGCCGGGACTTCAACGGGCCGTTCCCTCAGTCCCTCTGGATGAGCTGTATTCAGTTGTCGTGCGGAGCCATCGTAGACGATGGCCGCCCGGCACGCCGCCCGGGTGAGCGGCGTCACGTCCGGTCAGACGGTCCCGAAGAACGTGTCCTCCAGGCTCGCGCCCTGGCGCTCCACGCGGACCGTGGTGGCCCCGAGGGCCTTCCAGGTCTTCGGGCCGACCACCCCATCGGCAGCCAGCCCGCGGGCCTTCTGGAAACTGCGGACCTTCTTCTCCAGGGCCGCGTTGAAGTTGCCCGACTCGGGCACGCCGAGGCGCCGCTGCAGCGCGCTCACGGCCTTGCCCCGGTCGCCGCGGCTGAGGACCAGGCCGCGGTACGGCGCCAGCTCGCTCGTCGCGACCGTGACGGCACCGGACATCCGGGCGCAGGTCACGTCGGAGTCGCGGACGCTGTCGTACCACTGGGCGATCATGACCGGGCCGCCGGAGAACGACGGGGTGTCGCACATCGCCTCGGCCGCCGCCCGGCCGCGGCGCCCGGCCGTGGCCCACACCGGCAGGCTCGAGCGCATGCCGCCGGTGATCTCCTTCCAGCCGTTGGCGTAGGAGTAGAACCCGACGCCGTAGCCCGCGTCCTGCAGCGCCTTGACGGCGCCCGCGATGACCGCGCGGTTGCCCGCCTGGTCGCTGCGCGGCCAGTTCTGCACCTTGCGCGGCTCCACGTCCAGCCACACGAAGGGCACCGACACCGAGCGCCGGGCCAGGGTCGTGGCCGACCACACGCCCTGCGCGTAGCCCGCGTTGGACAGCCGGCCCAGCCGGGTCGAGCCGTCGTACGGGCCGCTGCGGCCGCTGGAGGCGAGCTGCGCGGAGGTCGGGTACGCCGCGAACGAGTAGACGGCGAGCTTCGCCCCCAGCGAGCCGACGTGCGCCAGCTGCGCGTCGAGGCACGGGTTCTCCTGGAACGGCAGGCCCTTGGTCAGGCCCACCACGACGAACCCCGCGCCGCGCGAAGGCAGCGGCAGGTCGTAGCCGCCCTGCCGCTTCGAGCACTGCGGCCACGACACGTCGCCGCCGCTCATGGTGGCCCGGTCCAGGGTGGCGGTGGACGGCGACGCCGGCACAGCGGGCACGGCAGGCACGGCGGGCACGGCGGGCACGGCCTGCGCCGACGGGAGCGCGACCAGCGTCCCCACCACGGCGCTCACGAGCAGGAACGGGCTCAGGCTCGACAGCCGGCGGGGCAGGCGCACGGATCGGGCTCCTCAGGGGGTGCAGTCACGGGCAGTGCGGTCACGGGCAGTGCGGTCACGGGCGGTGCAGGGAACGAGCAGAGGACGGGCGAGCGGTGCGGTCCGGGCGGCGCAGCACCGGTCGTGCACTCTGACGGGCGCACGTCGGCGTCCGTCGCCCCCGGTCCTTCGACCGCCCGCCGCCCGGGCTTGAGCGCGCCGACGACGCCCGTTCTGCGGGTGCACGTCGAACGTTAACGGACGATGCGCCTGGGTTCCGGAGATCTCGCAGCGTCGGTCGTAGGCTCGGGCGGTGCCCGCCTCGTTGCTCGTCGCCTCCAACCGGGGGCCGCTCTCGTTCGTGCACGGCGAGGACGGCGGCCTCACCGGCCGCCGCGGCGGCGGCGGCCTCGTGTCGGCCTTCACCAGCGTCGGAAGCGAGGCGCACGCGCTCTGGGTCTGCTGCGCCCTCGGGGACGCCGACCGGCAGGCGGCGGGTGCGGCGCCGCGCGGCCGCCTCGACCTCGCCGGGCACGACACCGCCGGGCTGCAGGTGCGCATGCTCGCCGATGCCGACGGCATCGACGCCTTCACCTTCGGCCGGGCCTACAACGCCGTCGCCAACTCCACGCTGTGGTTCCTGCACCACCTGCTCTACGCCACGGCCACCGCGCCGAACTTCGACACCCCCTTCCACCGCGAGTGGGACTCGTTCGTCAGCTACAACGGCGCCTTCGCCGCCGCGCTCGCCGAGGACGCCGCCGAGGGCGCGAAGGTGCTCGTGCAGGACTACCACCTCACGCTCACCCCGCAGCAGCTGCGCGAGCGCCGCCCCGACCTGCGCATCGCGCACTTCTCCCACACCCCGTGGGCACCGGTCGACTACTTCCGGCTGCTGCCCGAGGACATCGCGCGGGAGGTGCTGCTCGGCGTCCTCGGCGCGGACCACGCCGGGTTCCTCGCGCCGCGCTGGGTCGAGGCGTTCCTGGACTGCTGCGAGCAGGTGCTCGGCGCCGACGTCGACCGCCGCGCCTGCACCGTGACGTACGGCGGCCGCACGACGCGCGTCGCCGTGCACGCGCTGGGGATCGACCCGGCCGAGCTGCGCCAGCGCGCGCAGCGCCCCGACGTCGCGACGAAGGAGCAGGCGCTGCGGGCGCAGGTGGGCTCGTGCAAGGTCGTGGCGAGGGTCGACCGGACCGAGCTGTCGAAGAACATCACCCGCGGCCTGCTGGCCTACCGGGAGCTGCTGCGCCGGCACCCCGAGTGGCGGGGCCGGGTCGTCCACGTCGCCGGGGCGTACCCGTCCCGGCACGACCTGCCCGAGTACCGCGAGTACACCGCCCACGTGCTGCGGCTCGCGGCCGAGATCGACGACGAGTTCGGGGAGCCGGGCTGGTCCCCCTTGCTCATCTCCGTCGAGGACGACTTCGCGCGCTCCCTCGCGACCTACCGCGTCGCCGACGTGCTGCTCGTGAACCCGGTGCGCGACGGGATGAACCTCGTCGCCAAGGAGGGCCCGTCGCTGTCGGACCAGTCGTGCGCGCTGGTCCTGTCCACCGAGGCCGGCGCCGCGCACGAGCTCGCCGACCACGCGCTGATGGTCAACCCCTACGACGTGACCGGGACCGCCGAGGCGCTGCACCGCGCGCTGTCCATGCCGGCCGAGGAGCGCCGCGAGCGGGCGCGCGGGCTGGTTGCGGCGGCCTGCGCGCTGCCGCCCCAGCGCTGGTTCGCCGAGCAGGTCGACGCGCTCGACGCCTGACCGCGTCCGCGGGCCGACCCCTGGCCCCGTCCGCGCCCGCCGGCCGACGCGGCTGAAGATCCGGCGCTGCGGTCCCTTGGATCCAGGAGCGTCAGGCCGGCACCGCCGCGCCCCGCTCCACGAGCCACCGCTCGAGCTCGTCGGCCGAGAGCGGCTCCGACCAGAGGTAGCCCTGCCCCTGCAGGCAGCCGGCCGCCGTCAAGGCCGCACGCTGGGCCTCGCTCTCCACGCCCTCGGCGACGGCCTCGACCCCCATCGTGCGCGCGAGCGCGACCGTCCCGGCCAGCAGCCGGGCGCCCCGCGGCGACTGCGCGCCGCGCACCACCTCGCCCGGGAGCTTGACGATGTCCACGGGCAGGTCGGCCAGCCGGTCCAGCGCGGCGTACCCGGTCCCGAAGTCGTCCAGGGCCCAGCGCACGCCGAGCGCCGCGACCGACTCCATCACCTCGGCGGCCAGCTCGGGGCTGTCCAGGGCGAGGCCCTCGGTCATCTCCAGCACAAGGTCACCGCCCTGCATGCCGGTCGCGGCGAGCGCCGCGGCCACGATCCGCGGCAGCGTCGGGTCCAGCTGCAGCGCCGAGACGTTGACCTGCAGCCCCGCCGGCAGGTGCGGAGTGTGCCTGCGCAGCCGCACGAACTGGTGGCACGCGGAGCGGAGCACGTGCTCGCCGATCTCGCGGATCCAGCCGGAGTCCTCGGCCTGGCGCAGGAAGCCGCCCGGGGACAGCAGCCCCTGCTCGGGGTGCTGCCAGCGCACCAGCGCCTCCACGCCGAGCGGCGCGTCGTCGACCAGGCTCATCACCGGCTGGTAGTGGCAGACGAACTCGCCCTGCGCGAGCGCCGAGGTGACGTCGGCCAGCAGCGGCCGCCGGCGGTCGCGGGCCGCGCCGACCGCCGGGTGCCAGGCGCGTACGCCGCCCTTGCCGTTGCGCTTCACCTCATAGAGCGCCGCGTCCGCCCGGCGCTGCAGCTCGTCGCCGTCGCGGCGCACCGCGTCCGTCGTGGCCACGCCGATGCTCGCGCGCGGGACGAGCTGGCCGCCGCCGGGCATCGCGACCGGCACCGCGAACTCGCGCAGCAGCCGCTGGGCGATCTCCTCGGCGTCCCCCGCGGCGCACTGGGGCAGCACGACGGCGAACTCGTCGCCGCCCAGCCGGGCCGGCGTGTCCAGGGTGCGCACCGTGGCCCGCATGCGCTCGGCGACCGCGACGAGCAGCGCGTCGCCGGCCGCGTGCCCGAGGTCGTCGTTGACCCGCTTGAAGTCGTCGAGGTCGACGATCATGACGCTCGTCGGCCCCGTCCCGACGAGGCCTGCCGACAGCGCGGCGTTGAACTGCGTGCGGTTGGCGAGGCCGGTGAGCGAGTCGTGCCGGGCCTCGTGCTGCAGCTGCTCCTTGAGCTCGGTGATCTGGAAGAGCGTGCGCTCGAGCCGGCCCGTCTCCAGCGCTCCGCCGACCTGGTTGGCGAGGGCCTCGAGCAGGGTGAGGTCGTGCTCGGCGTAGCGGCCGGTCTCCCCCAGCCGCGGCCCGACGACGAGGTGGCCGAGCAGCCCGAGCTCGTCGCACACCTGGGCGGTCATCGCCGACTTCATCCCGTGCCGGGCCAGCCAGTCCACGGCCCCGAGCCGGCGGCGTACGTCGTGCACTCCCCCGGACCCCGGCGGCGGAAGCAGCGCGGCGGCCTCCTCGGCCGTGACCGTGCGGAACACCGGTCGCACGCCGTCCTTGGCGCAGTCGAGCTGCAGCCACTCCGCCGGGTCCTTCGCCTCCGGCGGCGCGATGAGCACGGTCGCCCACTCGGCGCGGACGGCGTCGCGCAGCGCGGCCAGCACGTCGGCCCACCCGCGCTCGAGGTCGGGGCTCGCGTTGAGGGCCCGGGTCGCCGAGAGCAGGAAGGTCAGGTGCTGGCGGCGCTCCCGGCCGACCATGTACGCGCGGTAGGACACCATCGCGACGACCACTCCGGGAAGGGCGCAGCACACCGCGACGATCCCGGTACGCAGCAGCAGCACGAGCGTCAGGCCGAGGCACGCGGTGGCGACCGCCCCCACGTACCCGACGAGCAGGGCCTCGACGGACTCGGCGCGCCCGGGCGCCCCGTCGACCATCCACACCACGGCAGTGATGGCGAGGAAGCTGACCGTCGAACCGGCGAGCACGGCGCCGAGGACCGCCGCGACGGTGGCCGCCGACCCGGCGTCCGGCGTCGGGTCGACCGCCGCGAAGGCGACCGCGGCGACAGCAGCGCAGAGCCCCCACTGCGCCACGTTGAAGCAGAGCTTGAGCAGCTGCTGCCGACGGACGAGCAGGGCGATGGCCGCGCCGGCGAGCTGAGCGGTCACGAGCCCCACGCCGTCGATCAGGAGCAGCCCGGCGGCCAGGACGATCTCGTTGGCGCCGAACGCGTGCGCCTCGTGGCGGAACTCGACGTAGACGACGAGCACCTCCGCCACCGCGAAGGCCCCGACGAAGGCCAGCCAGTGCGAGAGCTCCGGGCCCTGCGCCGGCCCGGCCGGGAGCAGTCGGAGCAGGGCCAGCATCGCGAGCGCCGACGCCACCGTCAGGGCCCGCACCCCGCGCACACCGCGAAGCCCGCGGGCGAGCGCGCTCACCCGTCGGGCTCCGCGGCGGCTGTGCACGGGGTCCACTGACTACGACCAGCTCGAGCTGGACCACACGTCGCCGGCCCAGCTGCGGCCCGCCCAGCTGAGCCCGGCCCAGCTGCGGCCCGCCCAGCTCAGCCCGGCCCA
>NZ_JAANNP010000024.1 GCF_011250635.1 Motilibacter deserti | reverse complement strand
CGCCCGATGGGCGTGGCCGTCCGCACCTACTACACCTCCCCGCGCTCGGACGACGAGTGGCTGGAGTCCTGGCTCGAGCTGTGGGAGGGCGACGACCTGCTGCCCGGCTACGGCTGGGTCTTCGGCATGGGCGACGGCACCAGCAACATCGGGCTCGGGGTGCTCAACACCTCCAGCGCCTGGGGCAAGGTCGACTACAAGGCACTGCTCAAGCGCTGGGTGGCGGGCATGCCGCCGGAGTGGGGGCTCGACGACGAGACCCGGCTCGGCCCGGTCCGCGGGGCCGCGCTGCCGATGGGGTTCAACCGCCAACCGCACTACACCAAGGGCCTCATGCTGCTCGGCGACGCCGGTGGCATGGTGAACCCCTTCAACGGCGAGGGCATCGCGTACGCGATGGAGTCCGGCGCGATGGCCGCGGAGGTCGCGGCCCAGGCGCTGGCCCGGCCCGAGGGCCCCGCGCGCGAGCTCGCGCTGAGCGCATATCCCCGTGCCCTCAAGGACACCTACGGCGGCTACTACACGCTCGGCCGGGTGTTCGTGAAGCTGATCGGCGATCCGCGCGTCATGCGTCTGGCGACGCGCCACGGGCTGCCGCACCCGCTCCTCATGCGCTTCACGCTCAAGCTGCTGGCCAACCTGACGGACCCGAAGGGCGGTGACGCCATGGACCGCGTCATCGCCGCGATGACGAAGGTGGCGCCGGCAGCATGAGAGAACGCTGGAGACCTGAACTGTCGTGACCTGATCGCGACCTCAGGAGTTGCGCAGAACCGGCGGAATCCGCCGGCCGAATCCGTATAGTTCCGGCCCGGGCCCAGCGCGGGGCACGGCGCGGAACGCGTTGAGGAGGGAGCGGGCTCGTGGACTGGGTACCCATCGCCTGGCTCGGCGGGATCGCGTTCGGCTTCGCCGTCTTCTCCGTGGTCGCGGGCGCCCTCACCGGCCCGCGTCGCTACAACAGAGCCAAGCTTCAGGCATACGAGTGCGGCATCGAGCCCACTCCGCAGCCCGTCGGCGGCGGCCGCTTCCCGGTGAAGTACTACCTCACCGCGATGCTCTTCATCGTCTTCGACATCGAGATCGTCTTCCTCTACCCCTGGGCCGTGGCGTTCGACAGCCTCGGCCTCTTCGGGCTGATCGAGATGGTGCTCTTCATCGCCACCGTCTTCGTCGCGTTCGCCTACGTGTGGCGGCGCGGCGGCCTCGAGTGGGACTGATCGCGACTCGGCACGGAAGGACGGTCTAGCCCATGGGCCTCGAAGAGCAGCTTCCGAGCGGCTTCCTCCTGACCACGGTGGAGGCGGCGGCGGGCTGGGTGCGCAAGGCGTCGCTCTGGCCGGCGACCTTTGGCCTGGCCTGCTGCGCCATCGAGATGATGACGACGGGCGGCCCGAGGTACGACAGCGCCCGCTTCGGGATGGAGGTCTTCCGGGCCTCGCCCCGGCAGGCGGACCTGATGATCGTGGCCGGCCGGGTCAGCCAGAAGATGGCGCCGGTGCTGCGTCAGATCTACGACCAGATGGCGAACCCGAAGTGGGTCCTGGCCATGGGCGTGTGCGCCTCCAGCGGCGGGATGTTCAACAACTACGCGATCGTGCAGGGCGTCGACCACGTCGTCCCGGTCGACGTCTACCTGCCGGGGTGCCCGCCGCGGCCGGAGATGCTGCTCGACGCGATCCTGACGCTGCACGACAAGATCCAGCACTCCAAGCTCGGCGTGAACCGCGTCCGCGAGGAGCAGGAGGCCGAGCGGCTGGCGCTCTCGGCCGCCCCGACGTCCGAGCTGAAGGGCCTGTTGCGGTGAGCGAGCCCAGCGACAGCGCGCGCCGCTCGGTGACGGACCGCACCGAGGGCTCGCCGCTCGAGGCGAAGGACGCGGGGCAGCAGCTCGAGGCGCAGCCGAGCCCTACGGCCAGCGGGGTCCCCAACGAGGTCTTCCAGACGCGGCAGGGGATGTTCGGCGGGCGCAGCGGCGGCGACACCTCGGGCTACGGCCGCATCGTGCGGCGGGTCCAGCTGCCGGGAGCCGCGCAGCGGCCCTACGGCGGGACGTTCGACGTCATCGCCGATGCCCTCGAGCGCGCCTACCCGCAGCTCGACGAGGCGCTCGAGCGCGTGGTCGTCGACCGCGGCGAGCTGACGTTCGTCGTACGCCGCGGGCACCTGCCGCAGGTCATGCGCACGCTGCGCGACGACCCGGCGCTGCGCTTCGAGCTCTGCCTGGGCGCGACGGGCGTGCACTTCCCCGAGGACACCGGACGCGAGCTGCACGTCACCTGGCCGCTGCTGTCGATCACGCACAACAGGCGGGTGCGGGTCGAGACCACCTGTCCCGACGCCGACCCGCACGTCCCGAGCGTGGTCGCGGTCTACCCGACCGACGATTGGCACGAGCGCGAGGTCTGGGACATGTTCGGCGTCGTCTTCGACGGCCACCCGGCGCTGACCCGCATCCTCATGCCGGACGACTGGCCCGGCCACCCGCAGCGCAAGGACTACCCCCTCGGCGGCATCCCGGTGGAATACAAGGGCGCCCAGATCCCGCCGCCTGACGAGCGGAGGTCGTACTCCGGATGAGCAGCAGCATGTACGACGCGCGCCCCGCGGGCGCCGACGACCCGTTCGAGCAGACCCCGCTGGGGGACGCCGCCGACGAAGGCGCCAGCGAGGGCCGCGTCTTCACCGTCAGCGGCTCCGACTGGGACGTCGTCGGAAGCTCCGATCCTGATTCGCACATCGGCGAAGAGCGGATCGTGGTCAACATGGGGCCGCAGCACCCCTCGACCCACGGCGTGCTCCGCCTCATCCTCGAGATGGAGGGGGAGACGGTCACCGAGACCCGGCTCGGCATCGGCTACCTGCACACCGGAATCGAGAAGAACGCCGAATACCGCAACTGGACGCAGGGCGTCACGTTCGTCACGCGCATGGACTACCTCGCCCCGTTCTTCAACGAGGCGGCCTACGTCCTCGGCGTCGAACGGCTGCTCGGCATCAGCGACCAGATCCCCGAGCGCGCCAACGTCATCCGCGTGATGCTGATGGAGCTGAACCGGGTGTCGTCACACCTGGTCTGCCTGGCCACCGGCGGCATGGAGCTCGGCGCCCTGACCGTGATGACCATCGGCTTTCGCGAGCGCGAGCTGATCCTCGACATCTTCGAGGCGGTCACGGGGCTGCGCATGAACCACGCCTATTTCCGCCCGGGCGGCGTGGCCCAGGACCTGCCGAGCGGCGCGACCGAGCTGATCCGGCGCAACGTCGACCTCGTCCGCAGCCGGCTGCACGAGTACGAAGACCTCTGCAACGAGAACTACATCTTCAAGAAGCGCACCGTCGGGGTCGGCTACCTCGACCTGACCGGCTGCATGGCCCTCGGCATCACCGGGCCGATCCTGCGCGCCACCGGGCTCCCGCACGACCTGCGCAAGTCCCAGCCCTACTGCGGCTACGAGACCTACGACTTCGACGTCGCCACCTGGGACACCAGCGACGCCTACGGCCGCTTCCGGATCCGGCTGGAGGAGATGAAGCAGTCCCTGCGCATCGTGGACCAGTGCCTGGAGCGCCTTGCGCCGGGCCCGGTGATGGTGGAGGACAAGAAGATCGCCTGGCCGGCACAGCTCGCCCTCGGCGGGGACGGACTCGGCAACTCCCTCGATCACATCCGGCACATCATGGGCGAGTCCATGGAGGCCCTGATCCACCACTTCAAGCTGGTGACGGAGGGCTTCCGCGTGCCGCCGGGCCAGGTCTACACCGCCATCGAGTCCCCGCGCGGCGAGCTCGGCTGCCACCTGGTCAGCGACGGCGGCACCCGCCCCTACCGCGTGCACTTCAGGGATCCCTCGTTCACGAACCTCCAATCGGCTCCGGCGATGACCGAGGGCGGCCAGGTCGCCGACGTGATCGCGGCCGTCGCCTCGATCGACCCGGTGATGGGCGGGGTGGACCGCTGATGAGCCTGACCGCCGACGCCCTCTCCCGGCTGGAGCTGGACGCCAAGGAGGTGATCGCCCGCTACCCGCGGCCGAGGTCCGCGCTGCTCCCGCTGCTGCACCTCGTGCAGTCCGAGGAGGGCTGGGTGAGCCCCGAGGGCATCGAGCTCTGCGCCCGCTGGCTCGACCTCACGACCGCCGAGGTCAGCGCGGTCGCCACCTTCTACACGATGTACAAGCGCCGCCCCAACGGCGACTACACCGTCGGGGTCTGCACCAACACGCTCTGCGCCGTGCTCGGCGGCGACGAGATCCTCGCCCGGCTCGAGGAGCACCTCGGCGTCCACCACGACGAGACCACGCCGGACGGCAAGGTCACCCTGGAGCACATCGAGTGCAACGCGGCCTGCGACTACGCGCCGGTCGTGATGGTCAACTGGGAGTTCTTCGACAACGTCACCCCGCAGGGCGCGGTCGAGCTGGTCGACCGGCTCCGGGCGGGCGACCCGCCCGCCCCGACCCGTGGCCCGGGCCGGTTGTGCACCTTCAAGCAGGTCGAGCGGGTGCTGGCCGGCTTCGAGGACGGTCTCGCGGACGAGGGCGTGGGGGCCGGGCCGGCCACCCTCGCCGGGCTCCACCTGGCCCGCGAGCGCGGCTGGGCCGCACCCCCGCCGGACGCCGGGGGCGACGCCGCGCTGGGGATGCCCGCCACCGGCTACGGGCCGGGGGGCGGGCCGAGCGGCAGCGACGCGCCGGCCGACACGGCCAAGTCCGACCCGGCCAACCCGACCCCGGCCGGGGCGCCCGACGAGAACTCCAGCGAGGGAGGCAAGCGCCAGTGACCGAGCAGCCCACCGCCCCGCTGACCCCGGTGCTCTCGCGCACCTGGGACTCCGACCGCTCCTGGTCGCTCGAGGCCTACAAGGCCAAGGACGGCTACCGCGGCCTGCACGCCGCGCTCGCCATGTCGCCGGACGAGGTCATCGCCCTCGTGAAGGACTCGGGGCTGCGCGGCCGTGGGGGAGCGGGCTTCCCCACCGGCATGAAGTGGGGCTTCATCCCGCAGAACGACGGCAAGCCGCACTACCTCGTCGTCAACGCCGACGAGAGCGAGCCCGGCACCTGCAAGGACATCCCGCTGATGATGGCGGCGCCGCACCAGCTGGTCGAGGGCGTCATCATCGCCGCCTACGCGATCCGGGCCAGCACGGCCTTCATCTACGTGCGCGGCGAGGTCGTCCACGTCTACCGCCGGCTGCTCGCGGCCGTGCGGGAGGCGTACGACGCCGGCTACCTCGGGCGCAACGTGCTCGGGTCCGGCGTCGACGTCGACATCGTCGTGCACGCCGGGGCCGGGGCCTACATCTGCGGCGAGGAGACCGCGCTGCTCGACTCGCTCGAGGGCTACCGCGGGCAGCCGCGGCTGCGCCCGCCGTTCCCGGCCATCGCCGGGCTCTACAGCGCCCCCACGGTCATCAACAACGTCGAGTCGATCTCCACCGTCCCGGTCGTCGTGCTCAACGGGGCCGACTGGTTCAAGTCCATGGGCACCGAGAAGTCCGCGGGCATGACGCTCTACTCGCTCTCGGGCCACGTGGAGCGGCCGGGGCAGTACGAAGCCCCGCTCGGCGTCACGCTGCGCCAGCTGCTGGAGATGTCGGGCGGCGTACGCGCCGGGCACGAGCTCAAGTTCTGGACTCCGGGTGGGTCGTCGACCCCGCTGCTGACCGCGGAGCACCTCGACGTCCCGCTGGACTACGAGGGGGTCGGCGCCGCCGGGTCGATGCTCGGCACGAAGGCGCTGCAGGTCTTCGACGAGACGACGTGCGTCCTGCGCTGCGTCCTTCGCTGGACCGAGTTCTACGCCCACGAGTCGTGCGGCAAGTGCACGCCCTGCCGCGAGGGGACCTATTGGCTCGTCCAGTCGCTGCGCAAGCTCGAGGCGGGGGAGGGTGCCGAGGAGGACCTGGCCCGGCTGCTCGACCTCTGCGACAACATCCTCGGCCGGTCGTTCTGCGCCCTCGGCGACGGTGCGACGAGCCCCATCACCTCGTCCCTGAAGTACTTCCGCGACGAGTACGTCGCGCACTTCACCTCCGGCGGGTGCCCCTTCGACCCCGTCGCGTCGACCGTCTTCGCAGGAGCCCTGGCTCGATGACCGTCACCACGAGCACGCCCGCCGGCAGCGGCGGGGACGTGCAGAAGAACGAAGAGCTGGTCACCCTCACCATCGACGGCTTCGAGGTGAGCGTCCCCAAGGGCACGCTCATCATCCGGGCCGCCGAGATGCTGGGCATCGCCATCCCGCGCTTCTGCGACCACCCGCTGCTCGACCCGGTGGGCGCCTGCCGCCAGTGCCTGGTCGAGATCCCCGACGCCGGCAACGGCCGCGGCATGCCGAAGCCCGCCGCGTCCTGCACCACGACGGTGGCGCCCGGGATGGTCGTCAACACCCAGCTCTCCTCGCCCGTCGCCGACAAGGCGCAGAAGGGCGTGATGGAGCTGCTGCTGGTCAACCATCCGCTCGACTGCCCCGTGTGCGACAAGGGCGGGGAGTGCCCGCTGCAGAACCAGGCCATGACGAACGGCCGGCCGGAGTCCCGGTTCGACGGGGTCAAGCGGACCTACCCCAAGCCCATCCCGATCTCGGCGCAGGTGCTGCTCGACCGCGAGCGCTGCGTGCTGTGCGCGCGGTGCACCCGCTTCTCCAACCAGGTCGCCGGCGACTCCTTCATCGAGATGCTCGAGCGCGGCGCGCTGCAACAGGTCGGGATCTACACCAAGCAGCCCTTCGAGTCCTACTTCTCCGGCAACACGATCCAGATCTGCCCCGTGGGGGCGCTGACGTCGGCGGCCTACCGCTTCCGGGCGCGCCCGTTCGACCTCGTCTCGACGCCGACCGCGTGCGAGCACTGCGCGTCGGGGTGCGCGCTGCGCACCGACGTGCGCCGCGGCGCCGTGCAGCGCCGGCTCGCCGGGGACGACCCGCAGGTCAACGAGGAGTGGAACTGCGACAAGGGGCGCTTCGCGTTCCGCTACACCGCCCTGCCAGACCGCATCACGACGCCGCTCGTGCGCGAGGGCGGCGAGCTCGTGCCGACCTCCTGGGCCGACGCGCTCGACGTGGCCGCCCGCGGGCTGCTCGCGGCGAAGGCCCGCGGCGGGGTCGGCGTCCTTCCCGGTGGACGCGTCGCGCAGGAGGACGCCTACGCCTACGCCAAGTTCGCCCGGCTGGTGCTCGGGACCAACGACGTGGACTTCCGGTCCCGCCCGCACTCGGGCGAGGAGGCGGCCTTCCTCGGCGCGCACGTGGCCGGGCGCACGCTCGGCAGCGCCGGGGCGGTGACGTACGCCGACCTCGAGGCCGCGCCGGTCGTGCTGCTCGCCGGCCTGGAGCCGGAGGAGGAGTCGCCCATCGTCTTCCTGCGGCTGCGCAAGGCGGTCCGCAAGAACCGGCTCCGGGTCCTCGCCGTCGCCCCCTGGGCGACCCGCGGGCTGCAGAAGCTCTCCGGCGAGCTGGTGCCCGCCGCGCCCGGCACCGAGGCCGAGGTGCTCGACGCCCTGGGCGCCCCGGACGGCGAGCTCGCCGCGCTCGGCGAGCTGCTGCGCGCCCCCGGCGCCGTGGTCCTCGCGGGCGAGCGGCTCGGCTACGTCCCCGGCGCGATGTCCGCCCTCGCCCGGCTCGTCGGGGCGACCGGCGCGCGCGTGGGGTGGGTCCCGCGCCGTGCCGGCGAGCGCGGCGCCCTCGAGGCGGGAGCGCTGCCGACCCTGCTGCCCGGCGGGCGCCCGGTCGAGGACGCCGAGGCGCGGGTCGACCTGGCCGCCGCCTGGGGCCTCGCCCTGCACGAGGGCTTCCGGCTGCCGGGCTCGCCCGGGCGCGACACCGCCGCGATCCTGGCCGCGGCAGCCGCGGGCACGCTCGCCGGCCTCGTCGTCGGCGGCGTCGACCCGCACGACCTGCCGGCACCGCGGGCCGCGCTCGCGGCGCTCGACGCCGTCGGGTTCCTGGTCAGCCTCGAGCAGCGGGCCAGCGCGGTCACCGAGCGCGCCGACGTGGTGCTGCCGGTGGCGCCGGTCGCCGAGCGGGCCGGCACGTTCGTCGACTGGGAGGGCCGGGCACGCCCGTTCGCGGCTGCGCTGGCCAACCCGCAGCAGACACTGCCCAGCCTGGCCGACGTCCGGGTGCTCGACACCCTGGCCGAGGAGATGGGCGTACGCCTCGGGCTGCCGACGGTCGAGGCCGCGCGCCGCGAGCTGGCCGAGCTGGGGGCCTGGGAGGGGCGCCGCGCCGCTGCCCCCGCGGTCGGCGTACCCGAGCCGCCGCAGCCGGAGGCCGGGCAGGCGGTGCTCGCGACCTGGCACCAGCTGCTCGACCTCGGCCGGCTGCAGGACGGCGAGCCGCACCTGGCCGCCACCGCCAAGCCGGCGTACGCGCGGATGTCGCCGTCGACCGCCGCCGAGATCGGGGCGAGCGACGGCGGGCGCGTCACCGTGTCGACGCCGGAGGGCGCGCTCACGCTTCCGCTCGTCGTGACCGAGATGCCGGACCGCGTGGTGTGGCTGCCGACCAACTCGCCGGGCTCGACCGTTCGCGCCACGCTCGGCGCGGACGCCGGGGCCGTGGTCGCCGTCGCCCCCGCGGGCGCGGCTCTCGACGGCACCAGCCCCGCGGCCGCGGAAGGGGCGCCCGCATGAACGACACCGCCAGCCTGCTCGCCGACGACCCCTGGTGGCTCATCGCCTTCAAGGCCGTCTGCGTCTTCGGCTTCCTCGTCGTCATCACGCTGTTCAACATCGTGTTCGAGCGCCGGGTCGTCGCCCGGATGCAGCACCGCATCGGGCCCAACCGGCACGGCCCGTTCGGCAGCCTGCAGTCGCTCGCCGACGGGGTGAAGCTGGCGTTCAAGGAGGACCTGACGCCGAGCACCGCCGATAAGGTGGTGTTCTTCCTCGCCCCCGTCATCTCGACGGCGCCGGCGTTCCTCGCCTTCGCCGTCATCCCGTTCGGGCCCGAGGTCTCGATCTTCGGTGAGCGGACGACGCTGCAGCTCGCCGACTTCCCGGTCGGCGTGCTCTACGTCCTCGCCATCGCCTCGGTCGGGATCTACGGCATCGTGCTCGCCGGCTGGTCCAGCGGCTCGACCTACCCGCTGCTCGGCGGCCTGCGCTCGTCGGCCCAGATGATCTCCTACGAGGTCGCGATGGGGCTGTCGTTCGTCGCGGTCTTCCTCGTCGCCGGCTCGATGTCGACCTCGCAGATCGTCGCCGAGCAGTCGGACTGGTGGTACGGCGTCATCCTCTTCCCGTCCTTCGCGATCTACCTCGTCGCGATGGTCGGTGAGACCAACCGCGCGCCGTTCGACCTGCCGGAGGCCGAGGGCGAGCTCGTCGGCGGCTTCCACACCGAGTACTCGTCGCTGAAGTTCGCGCTCTTCTTCCTCGCCGAGTACATCAACATGGTCAACGTCTCGGCCCTGGCCACGACGCTCTTCCTCGGCGGCTGGCGCGCCCCGTGGCCGATCTCGCTGTGGGACGGGGCCAACGAGGGCTGGTGGCCGCTGCTCTGGTGGATCGCGAAGGTCGTGATCCTCATCTTCGTCTTCGTGTGGCTGCGCGGCACGCTGCCGCGGCTGCGCTACGACCAGTTCATGAAGCTGGGCTGGAAGGGCCTCATCCCGGTCTCGCTGGCCTGGATCGTGCTGCTGGCCACGGTCCTCACGGTCCGCCGCGAGACCGACATCGACACCCGGACGCTGCTCTTCACCTTCGCCGGCATCCTCGTCGTCGGGCTGCTGCTCAGCTTCGTGTGGGACGCCGTGGCCGCCCGCAAGGAGGCCACGAAGCTCGAGGTGCGCACCGCTCCCCGGCAGCGCGACGCCTTCTCGGGCGGCTTCCCGGTGCCACCGCTGCCGGGCCAGTCGCTCGACGAGCCGGCCCGCCAGCCGGCGCACTCGGGCGCGGCCGCACCCGACGCCGGCACGACCGGACCCGACACAGCGCAGGAGGGCGACCGTGGCTGACGAGCGGACGCCGGCGACCCGCCCGACGGCGGCAGCGGCACGTACCCCGTCCGAAGGGCCGTCGACGGCGGGCCCCGGGCAGTCCCAGCCCGGCGCGCTGGACGCGGTGAAGGGCTTCGGCGTCACCTTCTCGACGATGTTCAAGAAGGTCGTCACCGAGCAGTACCCCGAGGAGAAGAAGCCGACGGCGCCGCGCTTCCACGGCCGCCACCAGCTCAACCGGCACCCCGACGGGCTGGAGAAGTGCATCGGGTGCGAGCTCTGCGCCTGGGCCTGCCCGGCCGACGCGATCTACGTCGAGGGCGCGGACAACACCGAGGAGGAGCGCTTCTCCCCGGGTGAGCGCTACGGCCGCGTCTACCAGATCAACTACCTGCGGTGCATCTTCTGCGGGCTCTGCATCGAGGCGTGCCCGACGCGCGCGCTCACGATGACCAACGAGTACGAGCTCGCCGACACCTCGCGCGCGGAGCTGATCTACGAGAAGGAGGACCTGCTCGGGCCGATGCTGTCCGGCATGGTCCCCGCTCCGCACCCGATGGTGGACGGCACGACCGAGGACGACTACTACGCCGGCCGCGTCAAGGGCGCGACCGACGCCCAGATCCGCTACGCCGCGGAGCGCTCGGGCCGGCCGATGCCCGCGACCACCCCCGCCGGCCCGGGCGGCGTCCCGAAGGAGGAGAGGCCGTGACCCCGGCCGTGTCGGACCCTCTGCTCGCGGCAGCGCACACCTCCACGACCGAGGCGTTCGGCTTCTGGGTGCTGGCCCCGATCGCGGTCCTCGCCGCGCTCGGGATGCTCTTCGTCCGCAAGGCCGTGCACTCGGCGCTGCTGCTGGCGACGACCATGATCGTGCTCGCGGTGTTCTACCTCGCGCAGAGCGGGCCGTTCCTCGGCATCGTGCAGATCGTCGTCTACACCGGCGCCGTGATGATGCTGTTCCTCTTCGTCCTCATGCTCGTGGGCGTCGATTCCAGCGACTCGCTGGTGGAGACACTGCGCGGGCAGCGCCTGACCGGCCTGTTGCTCGCGCTCGGCTTCGGGGTCCTCGTCGTCGGGGCGCTCGGACGCTCCGCCTTCGACGACGTGACCGTCGTCGGGCTCGGGACGGCCAACGCGGACGGCAACGTCGAGGGCATCGCCCGGCTGCTCTTCACCGACTACGTCCTCGCGTTCGAGGTGACGAGCGCGCTGCTCATCACCGCCGCGCTGGGCGCCATGGTGCTCGCGCACCGCGAGCGGCACACCCCGCGCAAGAGCCAGCGCGAGCTGTCCGAGGAGCGGTTCCGCTCCGACGAGCACCCCGGCCCGCTGCCGCCTCCCGGGGTGTACGCCCGCCACAACGCCGTGGACTTCCCCGCGCTGCTGCCGGACGGCAGCACCTCCGACCTCTCGGTGTCGCGGGTCCTCGTCGCGCGCGGCGACGTGCAGGACGTGCAGCCCGCGGTGGAGACGACCGAGCAGCGCTCGATCGAGGCGGGCGAGGCGCCGGAGGACGTTCGGCCCGGCCCGACGCAGGGGGGCCGCTACTGATGGGCGTGCAGAACTACCTCTACCTGTCGGCGATCCTCTTCACCATCGGCGCCGCCGGGGTGCTGCTGCGGCGCAACGCGATCGTCGTCTTCATGTGCGTCGAGCTGATGCTCAACGCGACCAACCTCGCGTTCGTCACCTTCGCCCGCATCCACGGCAACCTCGACGGCCAGATCATCGCGTTCTTCGTCATGGTCGTGGCGGCCGCCGAGGTCGTGGTCGGGCTCGCCATCATCGTGACGATCTTCCGGACGCGGCGCTCCACCTCGGTCGACGACGCCAACCTCCTCAAGTACTGAGACGGACGGACCCGCAGTGACTGACGGAGAGACGAAGTGAGCTTCCCGTACGCGCCGGTGCTGGCGGCCGCCGAGCCCGCGTCCGTGGCGCAGGCCAGCGGCACCGCCGACCTGACGTGGCTGCTGCTCGCCTTCCCCATCGCCGGGGCGGCGGTCCTGCTGCTCGGCGGACGGCGTACGGACAGGTTCGGCCACCTGCTCGGGACGCTGGCGTCCGCGGCGTCCTTCGTGGTCGCGCTCGTGCTGTGGCTCGACATGGCCGGCCGCGACGTCGAGGAGCGGGCGACGATCCAGAAGCTCTGGACCGCGATCGACGTCGGCCGCTTCCACGTCGACATCGCGCTGCAGCTGGACCAGCTGTCGATGGCGTTCGTGCTGCTCATCACCGGCGTCGGCACGCTGATCCACATTTACTCCATCGGCTACATGGCGCACGACCCGGACCGGCGGCGGTTCTTCGCCTACCTCAACCTCTTCGTCGCGGCGATGCTGCTGCTCGTCCTCGGCTCGGACTACTTCGTCGTCTACATCGGCTGGGAGGGCGTGGGCCTGGCGTCCTACCTCCTCATCGGCTTCTGGGGACGCAACCCGGCCTATGCGACCGCGGCCAAGAAGGCGTTCGTCGCCAACCGCGTCGGCGACGTGGGGATGTCGCTCGCGATCATCCTGATGTTCACGACCTTCGGCGCCACCGACTTCGTCCGCGTGCACGCCGCCGCGGCGGGCGCGGGGGAGGGGACGCTGACGGCGATCGGGCTGCTCCTGCTGCTCGCGGCCTGCGGCAAGTCCGCCCAGCTGCCGCTGCAGTCCTGGCTCGGCGACGCGATGGCCGGCCCGACGCCCGTCTCGGCGCTCATCCACGCCGCGACGATGGTGACCGCCGGGGTCTACCTCATCGTCCGCTCGGGCCCGATCTTCGACCTCGCGCCGACCGCGCAGCTGGTGGTCGCGATCGTCGGCGCCGCGACGCTGGTCTTCGGGGCGGTCATCGGCCTGGCCAAGGACGACATCAAGAAGGCGCTGGCCGCGTCGACGATGAGCCAGATCGGCTACATGGTGCTGGCCGCGGGCCTCGGCCCCGCGGGCTACGCCGTGGCGATCTTCCACCTGCTGACCCACGGGTTCTTCAAGGCCGGCCTCTTCCTCGGGGCGGGCTCGGTGATGCACGCGATGAACGACACCACCGACATGCGCCGCTTCGGCGGGCTGCGCACGGCGATGCCGGTCACCTTCGTGACGTTCGGGCTCGGCTACCTCGCGATCATCGGCTTCCCGCTGCTGTCCGGCTTCTGGAGCAAGGACAAGATCATCGAGACCGCCTTCCACGAGGGCGGCGTCGAGGGCTGGACGCTGGGCGTCGTCGCGCTGCTGGGCGCCGGCATCACTGCGTTCTACATGACCCGCGTGATGGTGATGACGTTCTTCGGCCCGCGCCGCTGGGCGGAGGACGCGCACCCGCACGAGGCGCCCGCGGTGATGACCGCGCCCATGGTGCTGCTCGCCCTGGGCTCGGTGTTCCTCGGCGGGATCCTGGCGTACGGCGGGATGCTGCAGGACTGGCTCGAGCCGGTGGTCGGCGGCCACGGCGAGGAGGAGGGCGTCACGACGCTCTCGCCGATCGTGGTGACGCTGCTGACGCTCCTCGTCGTCGCCGGCGGCGCCGCGGCCGCCTATCTGCAGTACGGCCGGCGCGAGGTGCCGGTCGTGGCCCCGGTCGGCTCGCCGGCGACCATCGCCGCGCGCAACGACCTCTACCAGGACGCGTTCAACGAGGCCGTCCTCATGCGGCCCGGGCAGTACCTCACGCGGTCGCTCGTCTACGCGGACAACCGCGGCGTCGACGGCGCGGTCAACGGGCTCGCCGCTCTCATCGGCGGCACCTCCGGCCGCCTGCGACGGCTGCAGACCGGCTTCGTGCGCAGCTACGCCCTGTCCATGCTCGGCGGCGCGGCCCTCGTGGTGGGCGCCCTTCTCCTCGTGAGGATCTGACGGCCGCGATGACCGATCCAGAGTTCCCCTGGCTGAGCGTGATCGGCGCGGTTCCGCTCGTCGGCTCCGTGGCAGTGGCGTCGGTGCCGCGCGGCCGCGAGCTGCTCGCCAAGCAGCTGGCCGTCGGCGTCTCGCTCGTCGTGCTCGCCCTGGTCGTCGCCCTCGGCGTGCAGTTCGACACCGACGAGGCCGGCGCCTTCCAGTTCACCGAATACCACAAGTGGGTTCCGGAATTCGGCGTCAGCTATGCGCTGGGCGTCGACGGGATCGCCCTGGTGCTGCTGGCCCTCGTCGCGCTGCTGACGCCGGTCTGCCTGCTCGCCTCGTGGAACGACATCACCGAGGCCCCCGGCGCGCGCCGGGTGCAGACGTTCTTCGCTCTGATGCTCGCCGTCGAGGGCATCCTGGTCGGCGTCTTCGCCGCGACCGACGTCTTCCTCTTCTACGTCCTGTTCGAGGCCGTCCTCATCCCGATGTACTTCATCATCGGCGGCTTCGGCGGTGCCCAGCGCTCCTACGCCGCCGTGAAGTTCCTCATCTACTCGCTGCTCGGCGGACTGCTGATGCTGGCTTCGGTCATCGGCCTCTACGTCGCCGGGCCGGGCGGGGAGACCGGCTTCCTGCGCAGCACCCTCGAGGGCGCGTCCATCGACCCGACGACGCAGCGCTGGCTCTTCCTCGGGTTCTTCATCGCCTTCGCCATCAAGGCCCCGCTCTGGCCGCTGCACACCTGGCTGCCGGACGCGGCGTCGGAGGCGCCCCCCGGCGGCGCGGTCATGCTCGTCGGCGTGCTCGACAAGATCGGCACCTTCGGCATGATCGCCTACTGCCTGCCGCTCTTCCCGGACGCCTCCGTCTGGGCCCGGCCCGTCGTCGTCGTGCTCTGCGTGGTGGGTGTCATCTACGGCGCGCTCGTCGCGATCGGCCAGGCCGACCTCATGCGGCTCATCGCGTACACCTCGGTCTCGCACTTCGGCTTCATCGCGCTCGGCATCTTCGCGATGACCTCGCAGGGACAGGCCGGCTCGACGCTCTACATGCTCAGCCACGGGTTCTCGACCGCGGCGCTCTTCCTGCTGGCCGGGATGCTCGCCGCCCGCCGCGGGTCGCGCCGCATCGCGGACTTCGGCGGGGTGCAGCGGGTGGCACCGGTGCTCGCCGGGCTCTTCCTGATGGCGGGCCTGTCCAGCCTCGCGCTGCCGGGCTTCTCCAGCTTCGTCAGCGAGTTCCTCGTGCTGGCGGGGACGTACGGCCGCTACACCGTCGCGGCGATCGTCGCGACCCTCGGCATCGTGCTGGCCGCGCTCTACATCCTGATCGTCTATCAACGGGTGATGACCGGGCCGGTGGCGAAGGCGGTCGAGGGCTTCCGCGACCTGCGCCCGCGCGAGCTCTGGAGCGTCGCGCCGGTCATCGCGCTGCTGCTCGCGCTGGGGGTGGCGCCGCAGCTGGCGCTGGACGTGATCAACCCGGCGGTCGACCGCACGCTGCAGTCGGTCAACCAGGGTGACCCGCAGCCGGACGTCCCGGCCACGGCGGAGCAGGGGAGCGGACGATGACGGTCGCAGCTGTGGTGTCCGCCGCCTCGGTGCCGGCTGCCTCGGTGTCTGCTGCGGCGGCGGACAGCATCCCCGCCCCGCACATCGAGTACGGCGTCCTCTCGCCACTGTTCGTCGTGTTCGGCGCCGCGGTGCTCGGGGTGCTCGTCGAGGCCTTCGCCCCGCGGGCCGCCCGCTGGGCCGTCCAGGTCGGGCTCACGGTGCTGGGCCTGGTCGGCGCGTTCGTCGCCGTGGTGCTCGTGGCGAGCTCGGACGACTGGAAGGGCGCCCGCGCCGTCGTGGCCGAAGGTGCCGTGACCGTCGACGGGCCGACGCTCTTCCTGCAGGGCACGATCCTGCTGCTCGCCTTCGTGGCGGTGCTGCTGCTCGCGGAGCGGCGCCTCGATCCCGGCCCGAGCGGCGCGTTCGCCGCACAGGCCTCGACCGTCCCCGGCTCGCCGGGGGAGCGCGAGGCCACGCGTGCGGGTGCCGCGCAGACCGAGGTCTTCCCGCTGACGCTGTTCGCGGTGGGCGGCATGCTGCTCTTCCCCGCGGCCAACGACCTGCTCGTCGCCTTCGTGGCCCTCGAGGTGCTGTCGCTGCCGCTCTACCTGCTCTGCGGGCTCGCCCGGCGGCGCCGCCTGCTCTCGCAGGAGGCGGCGATGAAGTACTTCCTGCTCGGGGCGTTCTCGTCGGCGTTCTTCCTCTACGGCATCGCGCTCCTCTACGGCTATGCCGGCTCGATCCGCCTCTCGGAGATCGCGGACGCCGCGACCCAGGCGCAGGGCAGCGACGTCCTGCTGCTCAGCGGCGTCGGGCTCGTCACCGTGGGCCTGCTGTTCAAGGCCGGCGCGGCGCCGTTCCACGCCTGGACGCCGGACGTCTATCAGGGAGCCCCGACCGCGGTCACGGCCTTCATGGCCGCGTGCACCAAGGTCGCGGCCTTCGGCGCGCTGCTGCGCATCTACTACGTGGCGTTCGGCGGGCTCAAGTGGGAGTGGCGCCCGCTCATGTGGGGCGTGGCCATCCTCACCATGCTGGTCGGCGCGGTCATCTCGCTGACCCAGCAGGACGTCAAGCGGATGCTCGCCTACTCCTCGATCGCCCACGCCGGCTTCGTGCTCGTCGGGGTGCTGGCGGCCGACGACGCCGGGCTGCGCGGCGTGCTGTTCTACCTGCTGGCCTACGGCTTCGCCACGATCGGCGCGTTCGCGGTCGTGACCATGGTCCGCGACCCGGCCGGCGAGGCCACGCACTTGTCGCAGTGGGCCGGGCTGGGGCGGCGGTCACCTCTCGTGGCGGGCGCGTTCGCGATCTTCCTGCTCTCGTTCGCCGGCATCCCGCTGACGTCCGGCTTCATGAGCAAGTACGCCGTGTTCTCCGCGGCGCTGGACGGCGGCGCCTCGCCGGTCGTGGTGGTCGCGGTGCTCGCCTCGGTCGTCGCGGCGTTCTTCTACGTCCGCGTGATCGTCCTGATGTTCTTCAGCGAGCCGGCCGCTGACGGGCCGACGGTGGCCGTTCCGAGCATCCTCACGACGGTCGCGCTGGCCCTAGGCGTTACCGTCACTCTCGTGCTCGGAGTGATTCCTCAGCCCGTCCTCGACCTGGCCGGCGACGCCGCGGCCTTCGTCCGCTGACGGGCGCCGTGACCCCACCTGCCAGCCGGCCGGCCGCCAGCCCGCCGCCGACCGCCGGCCAGCTGCTCGGGCTGCCGCCGATCGACCCCGAGCTCGAGGCGAGCCTCGCCCAGGGCCTGGACGAGGTCGAGGAGCTGCTGCGCGAGTCCGTCAGCAGCTCCCTCGGGTTCGTCACCGAGGCCTCGCGCCACCTGGTCGACGCCGGCGGCAAGCGCTTCCGCCCGCTGTTGGTGCTGCTCGCGGCGCAGTTCGGCGACCCGAAGGCCGCGGGGGTCGTCCCGGCCGCCGTGGTCGTCGAGCTGACCCACCTGGCCTCGCTCTACCACGACGACGTCATGGACGAGGCGCCGCTGCGCCGCGGCGCCCCCAGCGCGAACGCCC
Source organism: Motilibacter deserti (assembly GCF_011250635.1). Lineage (GTDB taxonomy): Bacteria > Actinomycetota > Actinomycetes > Motilibacterales > Motilibacteraceae > Motilibacter_A > Motilibacter_A deserti. The sequence continues at coordinate 6,180 of NZ_JAANNP010000024.1, read as the reverse complement.
GCTACGGCAACTCGCTGGCGATCCTCACCGGGGACTTCCTCTTCGCCCGGGCCGCACACCTGGTCGCCGACCTCGGGCCGGACGCCGTCCGGCTGCAGGCCCGGACCTTCGAGCGGCTCATCACCGGCCAGATCCGGGAGACGATCAAGCCTCCGGAGGGCACCGACCCGGTCGAGCACTACCTCGACGTGCTCGCCGACAAGACCGGCTCGCTCATCGCGACCAGCGGCCGCTTCGGGGCATGGCAGAGCGGCGCCCCGCAGGGCGTCGACGACGTGCTCACGGCGTACGGCGAGCTCATCGGCGTCGCCTTCCAGCTCTCGGACGACCTGCTGGACGTCGCGGGCGAGAGCGGGCTGTCCGGCAAGGCGCTCGGCACCGACCTGCGCGAGGGCGTCCCGACGCTGCCCGTCCTGCACGCGCGCCGGCTCGCCGACCCGGGCGACCCCGACGACGTGCGGCTGCTCGAGCTGCTCGACGGCGACCTGTCCTCCGACGCCGCGCTGGAGGAGGCGCTGGCCCTGCTGCGCGGGCACCGGGCCGTCGAGTCCGCGCGCGCGGACCTGCGGCGCTGGGCCGCGCGGGCCCGCGAGACGCTCGCGCCGCTGCCGGACGTGCCGGCCCGGGTGGCGCTCGAGGCGCTGTGCGAGGTCGTGGTTGAGCGGTCGGCCTAGGCAGGCGCAGGGCGCAGCGCCGGCCGTCGGACCTGTGGAGTGTTGACCGCGCAGTCACCCGGGTGATGCTCCACAGCTGGCCGCGGTGGCGCGAGACCCCGAGGCAGCGGCCTGCACGTCGGCCGCGCCCCCGTAGGTCACTGCGCCGGCGGCTGCTTCGCAGTGAGTGTCGCGAGGGCCTCGCCGACCCAGGCCTCGACCGCCGCCTTGCTCACGCCGAGCCCGCTGAGCACACCGTCGCCGTCCTCCTGCTCGAGCAGGGCCAGCAGGACGTGCTCGGTCCCGACGTAGTTGTGGCCCAGGCGCAGCGCCTCCCGGAACGTCAGCTCGAGCGCCTTCCTCGCGTCCGTGTCGAAGGGGACGAGGTCCGGCGCGTCCGCAGCGGCGGCAGGCAGGGCGGCAAGGGCGGCCGTGCGTACGGCGTCGGTCGTGACGCCGAGCGAGGCGAGCGCCCGGACGGCGAGCCCGTCCGGCTCGGCGAGCAGGCCCAGGACGAGGTGGGCGGGCGTGATCGTGGTGCTGCTCGCGGTGCGGGCCTCGTTCTGGGCGGCGGCGATGACGTTGCGCGCTCGCGGAGTGAAGCGGTTGAAGCCCTCGTTCGGGTCCATCGCCATCGGCTCCACGGGGGTCCGCGGCACGAACCGTTTCTGCGCCGCCTGCTTCGAGACGCCCATGCTGCGCCCGATGTCGGTCCAGGACGCCCCCGACCGCCGGGCCTGATCGACGAAGTGGCCGATCAGGTGGTCGGCCAGCTCACCGAGGTGGTCGGCCACGAGGACCGCGTCGGAGAGCTGCTCGAGGGCGTCGCTGTGTGCCTTCTTGATGCCGCTGATGAGGTCGTCGAGCCGGACCGGCGGGTCGAGGGGGAGAGGTGTCGTCATGCGTCAACGGTAGGTTGACGCACCCTCGCCGTCAACGCCCGGTTGACGTCTCGGGCGCCGGGCGGCTGACGGACGGACGGCTCCGGGCTCAGACCGGGACCCCGTCGGCCGCCTGCTTGATGTCCGCGATCACGATGCGCCGCATCTGGAGCATTGCCTGCACCGCGCGCTGCGCCCGCTCGGGGTCGGGGTCGCGGATGAGCTCGAGCAGCTCCACCGGCGTCACCTGCCACGACACCCCGAACGGGTCCTTCAGCCACCCGCACTGGCTCTCCTGGCCCCCGTTGGCGGTCAGGCCGTCGTAGTAGTGGTCGGCCTCCTCCTGGTCCTTGCACAGGATCTGGAACGAGATGGCCTCGGTGAACGGGAACTGCGGCCCGCCGTTGAGGCCTACGTAGTCCTGTCCGTCCAGCGTGAACTCGACGGTCATCACCGCGCCCTCGGCCCCGGGCTGGTCCGCGCCGTAGCGGGTGACGTTGTTGATCGAGGAGTTCGGGAAGAGCGAGACGTAGAGCTTGGCGGCGTCCTCGGCCTGGCCGTCGAACCAGAGACAGGGGATGGTCTTGGGCATCGCAGGTCCTCTCCTCCTGGGGGAGCGGCCGTCGTGGCCGCTGCCCACTAGGACGCTCTGAGCGGCCCGCACTCATCGGGCTCCCGGCGGCGTAGTCAGCACTCGATGACGTTGACCGCGAGCCCGCCGCGCGAGGTCTCCTTGTACTTCACGCTCATGTCCCGCCCGGTCTCGCGCATCGTGCGGATCACCTGGTCCAGCGAGACGGAATGCCGTCCGTCGCCGCGCAGGGCCATTCGCGCGGCCGTGACCGCCTTGACCGCGGCCATCCCGTTGCGCTCGATGCAGGGGATCTGCACCAGGCCGCCGACGGGGTCGCAGGTGAGGCCCAGGTTGTGCTCCATGCCGATCTCCGCCGCGTTCTCCACCTGCTCGGGGGTGCCGCCGAGAACCTCGGCCAGGGCTCCGGCGGCCATCGAGCAGGCCGATCCGACCTCGCCCTGGCAGCCGACCTCCGCACCGGAGATGGAGGCGTTCTCCTTGTAGAGCAGGCCGATCGCGCCCGCCGCGAGCAGGAAGCGGACCACGTTGTCGTCGTCCGCCCCGGGCGCGAAGCGGGCGTAGTAGTGCAGCACCGCGGGGATGACGCCCGCCGCCCCGTTGGTGGGGGCCGTGACGACGCGGCCGCCGGAGGCGTTCTCCTCGTTGACCGCCATCGCCCACATCGTCAGCCAGTCCATGGCGTTGGCGTCGGTCTGGCCCTCCGCCCGCAGCGCTGCGGCGAGCGCCGGGGCGCGGCGGCGTACGCGCAAGGAGCCGGGCAGCTCGCCCTCGTGCTCGCTCCCGCGGGCGACGCAGCCCCGCATCACCTCCCAGACCTCCAGCAGGCCGGCCCGCACGTCGGCCTCGCTCCGCCAGGCCAGCTCGTTGCGCAGCATCACCCCGCAGACGGGCAGCCCGGTCTCCCGGCACCGGGCGAGGAGCTGCGCTCCGGTGCGGAACGGATGGGCGAGCCGGGCGTCGTCGAGCGTGACCCGGGCCGCGCCGACGGCGTCCTCGTCCACCACGAAGCCGCCGCCGACCGAGTAGTACGTCTTCTCCAGCAGCGCCCGGCCCGCCTCGTCGAGCGCCCGCGCCTGCATCCCGTTGGAGTGGAAGGGGAGGGCCTTGCCCCGGTGGAGCACGATGTCGGTGTCCGGGGAGAAGGCGATCTCGCGTACGCCCAGCAGCGCGAGCCGGCCCGTAGCGCGCACGCGGTCCAGCTCCGGAGCGACGGCCTCGGGGTCGACCGTCCGCGGGGAGTGCCCGGCCAGGCCAAGCACGACCGCTCTCACCGTCCCGTGGCCGTGCCCGGTCGCTCCCAGCGAGCCGAAGAGCTCGACCCGCACAGTGACCGTGCGCTCGAGCAGGCCTGCAGCACGCAGCCGGCGGGCGAACATCCGGGCCGCCCGCATCGGGCCGACCGTGTGCGAGCTCGACGGGCCGATACCGATCGTGAAGAGGTCGAACACGCTCAGTGCCATGCCGTCACCTCCTCGGGGGCGGGACCACTGTTCCAGGTCTACCCGATCGCGGAGTTCTTGCCGGCAGTAATGAAAACGGTATCCATGCCAGCTACAGTGGTTGCCATGAGCACCGCACCGCGCAGCGCCGTCCCGTCCCCTGCCCCCTCCCGTCGTACGCGGCGGCAGCGCACGGCGTCCGCCGTGGCGCTCGCGGGGGCGCTGGCCCTCGGGCTCGCGGCCTGTGGCGACGACGGCGGCTCGGCCGAGCCGGCGGCCGCGGGCGGGGACAAGCTCAAGGTGGTGGCCACGACGGCGATCGTGGCCGACTTCGCCCGCAACGTCGGTGGAGACCTCGTCGACGTGACCCAGATCCTGCAGCCCAACGTCGACCCGCACGACTTCGAGCCCTCCCCGGCCGACATCGTCGCGATCGGCGAGGCCGACGTGCTGGTCGAGAACGGCGTGGGGCTCGAGCACTGGCTCGACGACACGATCAGCGCGTCCGGCTTCGACGGCACGCGGGTCGACTCCAGCGCCGGCGTGACGATCCGCGAGGGCTCGGAGGAGGAGCACGCGGAGGACGAGCACGCGGAGGGCGAGGAGCACGCCGAGGAGGAGGACGGGCACGCCCACGAGGACGGCGACCCGCACATCTGGCACAACCCGCAGAACGCCAAGACGATGGTCGCCAACATCGAGAAGGCGTTCGCGGCGGCGGACGCCGACGACGCGGCGGCCTACACGGCCAACGCGGCGGCCTACTCCGCGCAGATCGACCAGCTCGACGCCGACAACAAGGCCAAGCTCGCCACGATCCCCGCCGCCGACCGCAAGCTCGTGACCAACCACGACGCCTTCGGCTACTACGTCGAGCACTACGGCCTGACCTTCGTCGGCTCGATCATCCCCAGCTTCGACAGCTCGGCCGAGCTCTCCGGCGCCGACGTCAACGCGCTCGTGGACAAGATCAAGGCCACCGGCGTGAAGGCGATCTTCTCCGAGTCCTCGCTGCCGCCGCGGACGGCTGAGTCCATCGCGGAGCGCGCCGGGGTCACGGTCGAGGCGGGCGAGGACGCGCTCTACGGGGACGCGCTCGGGCCGGCCGGGTCCGCCGGCGACACGTACCTGAAGGCTGAAGCGCACAACACCGACACCATCGTGAGCGCGCTCGGTGGATGATTGGCGGGTGCCTGACGCCGCCCCAGCACCTGCGCAAGCCCGCACCGGCCCCGCTCTCGTCTTCGACGCCGCGAGCATCGCCTACGGCGACGTGCCGGTGCTGGAGGGCGTGCACGGCGTGGTCGCCCCGGGCGAGGCCGTCGCGCTCATCGGGCCGAACGGCGCGGGCAAGTCGACGCTGATCAAGGCGGTCCTCGGGCTGGTCCCGGTCGTGTCGGGCGAGATCTCGGTGCTCGGGCAGCCCCCGCGGCAGGCCCGTCGCGACGTGGCCTACGTCCCGCAGGCCGACGCGCTGGACCCGGGGTTCCCGGTCACGGCCGCGCAGGTCGTCCTCATGGGCCGTTATCGGCGGATGGGCTGGCTGCGCCGGCCCGGACGGGAGGACCGGCGCCTGGCGCTCGAGGCGCTCGACGCGGTCGGGCTCGCCTCGCGCGCCTCCACGCGCTTCGGGCTGCTCTCGGGCGGGCAGCGCCAGCGGGTGCTGCTCGCCCGGGCGATCGCGCAGCAGCCGCGGCTGCTGCTGCTGGACGAGCCGTTCAACGGCCTCGACGCGGTGAGCCAGGACGCCCTGCTGGCCGCGATCGCCTCGCTGAAGGCGCGCGGCGTCGCCGTCCTGGTCAGCACCCACGACCTGGCCCTCGCCCACCTCGCGTGCGACGACGTCTGCCTGCTCAACCACCACCAGTTCGCGTTCGGCCCCGTCGACGAGACGCTCACGCCCGAGAACCTGCGGGCGGCGTACGGCGGGCACGCCCTCGAGCTGCGCGGCGACCGCGTGATCGTCACCGGCTGAGCGCGTGTACGACCTGCTCGTGGAGCCCTTCGAGGCTCCGTTCATGGCCCGTGCACTGCTCGAGGTGGTCATCCTCGGCGCGCTGGGCGGCCTCGTCGGCGTCTACGTCCTGCTGCGCCGGCTCGCGTTCGTCGCCGACACGCTGACCCACACCGTCTTCCCCGGCGTCGTGCTCGGCTTCCTCGTCGCCGGCACCGGCGGCGTCTTCTGGGGCGCGCTCGCGGCCGCCGTGATCACCGCCGTCCTGCTCACCGTGCTGACCGCGCGCGAGCTGGTCAGCGAGGACGCCGCGCTCGCCGTGCTGCTCACCGGCATGTTCAGCATCGGCGTGGTGCTGGTGTCGCGCCGCTCGTCCTACTCCTCGGACCTCACAGCCTTCCTGTTCGGCCGCATCCTCGTCGTCACTCGCGAGCAGATCGTCCAGTCGGCCGTCGTGGGCGTCATCACGCTGCTCGTGCTCGCCGTCGCGGGCAAGGAGCTCGTGCTGCGCTCGTTCGACCCGGTAGGGGCGCGGGCCGCGGGCTACCGCACCGGCCTGCTCGACCTCGCGCTCAACCTCGTCATCGCGCTCGTGATCGTCGCCGCCGTGCAGGCGGTCGGGACGATCCTCGTGATCGCGCTGCTCGTCGTCCCCGCG
>NZ_JAANNP010000025.1 GCF_011250635.1 Motilibacter deserti | reverse complement strand
CCGCCCCGACACGCTGCGCGCCCTGACCCGGGCGCCTGCGTGGCGCGCCGCCCGGCCTGATCCCGGCGCGATCAGATCCAGCTGCGGAACCACATCCGGGCGGCCCAGTCGCTCTGGTCGATGACCTGCGCGGTGTAGATCGGCCAGAAGTACGCCACGCACGCGACGACGACGAGCAGATAGGCCCCGACCACGGCCGCACCCCAGGTGCGGCGGCGGGCACCGGCCGGCTCGGGGTCGCCGTCGTCGGTGACGGCAGGCGCCGGACCTAGCAGCATGCCGAGCACCATCGTGACGGCCAGCGCGAGGAACGGCACGAACACCACCGCGTAGAACGAGAAGATCGTCCGCTCCTCGTAGTTGAACCACGGCAGGTAGCCCGCGGCGACGCCGGCGAGGATCGCGCCCGCCCGCCAGTCGCGCTGGGCGAGCCAGCGGAAGGCGACGACCGGGAGCGCGGCGATGCTGGCCCACCAGAGCGCCGGCGTGCCGAGCGCGAGGATCGCCTGCGAGCACGAGCCCGACCCGCAGCCGGTGACGCCCTGGGGATACCAGAACGCGACCGGGCGGCCGAGCGCCAGCCAGCTCCACGGGTTCGACTGGTAGGCGTGCTTCGTGCGCAGGTTGCGATGGAACTCGTACGCCTGGGCGTGGTAGTGCCAGAGGCTGCGCAGGCCGTCGGGCACCAGGCCCGCCAGCCCCGAGGCCGGGTTGTCGCGGCCCCAGTCCCGGCCGTACGCCTCGGTGCCCGGGGAGAGGAACCACCCGGTCCACGACAGGAGGTAGACCGCGACGGGCACGACGCCGAGCGCGACGACGGCGACCGGCAGGTCGCGGCGCAGGGCGGCGGTGTAGGGGCGGGCGACGCCCGCCGCGCGGCGGGCGGACGCGCTCCACAGCAGGCTCATCAGCCCGAAGAGCGCAAGGTAGAACGCCCCGCTCCACTTGGTCGCACAGGCCGCGCCGAGCAGCGCGCCGGCGGCGAGCAGCCAGGGCCGGGCGCCGAGCGACGGCCCGCTGCCGGCAGCAGCCGCGTCGAGGGAGCGCGCCAGCCGGGCTCTCGTCGCGTCCCGGTCGACGAGCAGGCAGGCGAAGGCCGCCAGCACGAAGAACATCAGGATCGAGTCGAGCAGCCCGGTGCGGCTCATGACCAGGTGCAGGCCGTCGAGGGCGAGCAGCAGGCCGGCCACGCAGCCGAGCAGCGTCGAGCGGAAGAGCCGGCGCCCGGCGCGGGCCAGCACGAAGACCGCGAGCGTGCCCAGCAGCGCGGTCGCGAAGCGCCAGCCGAACGCCCCGTCGAACAGCTGCTCGCCGAAGCCGATGACCCATTTGCCCAGCGGTGGGTGAACGACGTACTCCGGCACGCCGTCCTTGACCTCGACGCCGTAGTCCCACAGCGACGCGCCCTCGGACGGGTAGTAGACCTCGTCGAAGACCTTCTCGCCGGGGCGGCCGAGGTGCCAGAACCGGAGCACGCCCGCCACCGCGGCGACGAGCAGCGGGCCGAGCCACCCGGCGAGGCCGTCCTGCGGCATCGGGGCGTTCAGCCGCCTGCCCGCGGCGGTGGCCAGGCTGCGGCCGGGGGAGGGGGCGTCGGTGGCGGGCGCGGGCTCGCCCGGGGGCTGCCCGGGCGGGGCGAGCGTGCTGGCCATCGGGCCATCGTAGGGTCGCAGCGTGAGCGACGACCCTGAGCCGGGCGTGCTCGTGCTCGCCGGCACGCCGATCGGCAACCCCGCGGACGCGCCGCCCCGGCTCGCCGCGGAACTGGCCGCCGCCGACGTCGTCGCCGCGGAGGACACCCGGCGGCTGCGCCGGCTGTGCGCAGCGCTCGACGTGCCGCCGCCGGCCCGGGCGCTGAGCTACTTCGAGGCCAACGAGGTCGCTCGCACCCGCGAGCTGCTCGAGGAGCTCGAGCGCGGCGCCCGCGTGCTGCTCGTGACCGACGCCGGGATGCCCAGCGTGTCCGACCCGGGCTACCGGCTGGTCGCCGCGGCTGTCGAGGCGGGGGTCCGCGTGACGGCCGTGCCCGGGCCGAGCGCCGTGCTGACCGCGCTCGCCGTGTCGGGGCTGCCCGCCGACCGCTTCTGCTTCGAGGGGTTCCTGCCGCGCAAGGCCGGCGAGCGCGCCCGCCGGCTGGCCGAGCTCGCGGCCGAGCCGCGCACACTGCTCTTCTTCGAGGCCCCGCACCGGCTCGCCGCGGCGCTCGCGGACCTCGCGACCGCGTTCGGGGCGGACCGGCCCGCTGCGGTGTGCCGGGAGCTGACCAAGACCTACGAGGAGGTACGTCGCGGCCCGCTCGGCGAGCTGGCCGAGTGGGCGGCGGGCGACGTACGCGGAGAGATCACGCTGGTCGTCGCGGGAGCCCCACCGGCCGCGCCCGGCGACGTCGACGACGCGGCACTGGCCGAGCGCGTCGCCGCCCGGGTCGAGGCCGGCGAGGACCGGAAGGCGGCGCTGGCCGCGGTGGCCAAGGAGGCCGGGGTCCCGAAGAAGCAGGTGTACGCCGCGGTGCTCGCCGCCCGCGCTGTGGACGACGACGCCGAGGGCTCGGAGCCGCCGCACTAGGCTGGAGCGCATGGCTCGCCCCGTCCTCACCGCCGTCGCCTGGCCGTACGCCAACGGCCCGCGGCACATCGGCCACGTGTCCGGCTTCGGAGTCCCCTCGGACGTGTTCAGCCGCTACATGCGGATGGCGGGCAACGACGTGCTGATGGTCAGCGGCACCGACGAGCACGGCACCCCCATCCAGGTGCAGGCCGACGCCGAGGGGCTGACCGCCCGCGAGCTGGCCGACCGCTACAACCGGGTCATCGTGCAGGACCTGCAGGGCCTCGGGCTGTCCTACGACCTGTTCACCCGCACCAGCACGCGCAACCACTACGCCGTGGTGCAGGAGATGTTCCGGACCCTGCACCGCAACGGCTACGTCGTGCCGAAGACGACGATGGGCGCCATCTCCCCGTCGACGGGACGCACGCTGCCCGACCGCTACATCGAAGGCACCTGCCCGATCTGCGGCTACGACTCGGCCCGCGGTGACCAGTGCGACAACTGCGGCAACCAGCTGGACCCCACCGACCTGATCAACCCCAAGAGCCGCATCAACGGCGAGACGCCGCAGTTCATCGAGACCGAACACTTCTTCCTCGACCTGCCCGCGTTCGCCGAGGCGCTCGGGTCGTGGCTGCAGTCGCGCGAGGACTGGCGGCCGAACGTCCTGAAGTTCTCGCTCAACCTCCTCGACGACCTGCAGCCGCGCGCGATCACCCGCGACCTCGAGTGGGGCGTCCCGATCCCGCTCGAGGGCTGGGAGGAGCGCACCGACAAGCGCATCTACGTCTGGTTCGACGCCGTGATCGGCTACCTCTCGGCGTCGGTCGAGTGGGCCCGGCGCAGCGGCGACCCGGACGCGTGGCGCCGCTTCTGGCAGGACGAGCAGTGCCGCGCCTACTACTTCATGGGCAAGGACAACATCGTCTTCCACTCGGTGATCTGGCCCGCGATCCTGCTCGGGTACGACGGCAAGGGCGCCGGGGGCGGCGAGCCGGGGGAGCTCGGCGAGCTGGGCCTGCCCACCGAGGTGGTCTCGAGCGAGTTCCTCACGATGGAGGGCAGGAAGTTCTCCTCCTCGCGCTCGGTCGTCATCTACGTTCGCGACTTCCTCGAGCGCTACGACGCCGACGCGCTGCGCTACTTCATCGCCGTCGCGGGCCCGGAGACGCAGGACACCGACTTCACCTGGTCGGAGTTCCGCCGCCGCAACAACGACGAGCTGGTCGCCGGCTGGGGCAACCTGGTCAACCGCTCGATCTCCATGGCGGCGAAGAACGTCGGCGCGGTGCCCGCGCCCGGCGAGCTGACGGACGAGGACCGCGCGCTGCTGGCGACGACCGAAGCAGGATTCGCGAGCGTGGGCTCGCTGCTCGAGAAGCACCGGCAGAAGGCCGCGATCGGCGAGGCGATGCGCGTCGTCGGCGAGGCCAACAAGTACCTCTCGGACCAGGCGCCGTGGAAGCTCAAGGACGACCCGGCGCGCCGCGACACCGTCCTCTTCACCGCGCTGCAGGCGATCAGCGACTGCAACACGCTGCTCGCGCCGTTCCTGCCGCACAGCGCGCAGAAGATTCACGAGATGCTCGGCGGCCAGGGGGTCTTCGCCCCGCTGCCGCGCATCGAGGAGGTCGACGACCTCGACGGCGGCCCGGCGTACCCGATCCTCACCGGCGACTACTCCGACGTCCCGCGCTGGGAGTCGCGCCCGATCGCGCCCGGGACGCCGCTGTCGCCGCCGACGCCGGTCTTCAAGAAGCTCGACGAGTCCATCGTGGAGGAGGAGCTCGCCCGGCTGCAGGGCGGGGCCACCGAGTGACGGACGGGCCGACGCGGGGCCGCAAGGGCGGCGAGCGCACTCGCGACACCTCCCGCCCGCCGGCCCCCGAGCCGCTCCCGCTCCCCGTCGCCGATGCCCACTGCCACATGGACATCGCCGACGGCGAGGAGTGGTACGCCCCGGAGCAGGCGATCGCCGACGCCGCGGCCGCCGGCATCACCCGCATCGTGCAGGTGGGCTGCGACCGGCCGGGGGTGAAATGGGCGGTCGAGGCGGCCGAGCGGTTCCCGACGGTCGTCGCCGGCGTCGCGATCCACCCCAACGAAGCCCCGCTGCTGGCCGGCAAGGGCGAGCTCGACGACGCCCTCGCGGAGGTCGACGCCGCGTCGGCCCACCCGCGGGTGCGCGCCGTGGGCGAGACCGGGATGGACTTCTTCCGCACGGGCGAGGACGGACGTGCGGTGCAGGAATCTTCGTTCCGGTCCCACATCGAGATCGCCGACCGGCACGGCAAGGCGCTGATGATCCACGACCGCGACGCCCACGCGGACGTGCTGCGCGTCCTGGCCGACCGGGCGCCGGAGCGCGTCGTCTTCCACTGCTACTCCGGCGACGCGGACATGGCCCGTCACTGCGTCGAGCGCGGCTGGTTCCTGTCCTTCGCAGGCACCGTGACGTTCAAGAACGCCGAGCCGCTGCGCGAGGCGCTGCGCGTCACGCCGCTGGACAACGTGCTCGTCGAGACCGACGCGCCCTACCTCACGCCGATGCCCTTCCGCGGGCGGCCGAACGCGTCCTACCTCATCCCGCTCACCGTGCGGCTGATGGCGCAGGTGAAGGGCGTCGCGGTCGAGGAGCTGTGCCTGGCGCTCGCGGCCAACACCGAGCGGGCGTTCGGGAGCTGGTGACGGGGCGCCACGGGAGCCGGCGCCCGTCGTAGTCTCACCCGCGGAAGGCCGGCTCCGGGCGCACGTCCTGGCCCGCCCTGCGCTGCCCCGGGACCAGGGAAGCTGAGCCTGCGGGGCGGGCGTGCAGCGGCCTGCGGGCCGGGCGCATGAACGGCAGCTCGACGAGGCGGTGGAAGCCCCAGCTCACAGCCAGCACGAGCGCCAGCCCCACAGTCAGCTCGAGGGCGAGCGTCGGCGCTCCCTGCGGCACCCCGAGCGCCTTCTCCAGGCCCTGCTGGAAGTAGTACAGCGTCTGCTGGTGCAGCAGGAAGACGCTGTAGGACACGAAGCCGAGCCAGGCGAGCCAACGCACGGACAGCGCGGCCGAGACCGCGTTGCCCGGCCGGGCGGCGAGCGCGAGCAACGCGGCGAAGCCGGTGGACAGCAGCAGCTCGCGGGCGGGCAGGTGCGCGAGCGGTGCGTTGCGGACCAGGCCACCAGCGATGCAGACGCCGGCGACGACCGCGAGCGGCACGGTCAGCTGACGGGCGGTGCGGGCCACGAGCACGGCCGCCAGCGCCCCGGCGCAGAACTCCATGAGCCGTCCCGCTGCGTTGAGCGTCAGCAGCAGGCCCATCGGCTCGGGCTGCGGGTTCAGGTCGAGGACGACCCGGTACGCCACGCTGGCCGCGGCTCCGAGGGCCAGCACGAGCGCACCCCGGCGCCGCAAGGCCAGCACCAGCAGCGGGAAGAGCAGGTAGAACTGCATCTCCAGGCCGAGGGACCAGAAGCTCCCGCTGATGCCGTTCCAGTATTCGGGGAAGAGTGAATGGGTGAACGTCAGATGGGTGAAGAGGTCTGCAGCTGACGGGAGTGGCTGCCAGGACGCGCTGATCCCCAGCGCGCGATAGCCGGCCACCAGGACCGCGGGCAGCGCCACGGCGTACGCGATGGCGGCGTAGTAGGGCGGGGCGATGCGGCGTACGCGGCGGCGCAGGTAGGTGCGCCAGTCGAAGCGCTCGACCCCGTTCTGCCGCTCCAGGAGCGGAAGCATCAGGCAGAAGCCGCTGAGGATCATGAAGAGGTCGACACCGGCGTTGAGCTCGAACATGGCGCCCAGCCCGTGCGAGCTCGGGCTGCCGGCGAACTCCCACGAGTGGAAGGCCAGCACCATCAGGCAGGCCAGCGCCCGCGCTCCGTCGACGCCCGGCCTGCGGACGCGTCCCCCTACGGTTCCCATCGCCTCGACTGTGCGGCGCGGGGCGGTGCTGCTCCTGGCATCCTGCGTGCCGCCGCTCGTGCGGGTGACGGAATTCGCCCGTAGGGTCAACCGCGACCCGGCCTACCCTGGCTGCAACGAGTGGGCCAGCTGCTTGACCGGTCCCCCTCGGAGCCAGACCCGTCCGAGCCGGACCGTCCACAGGGAGTGCTGAGGTTGACCGACGCGCTGGGGGCCGCGCTCCTCGGGCCGCGCGAGGTGCGTGCGCTGGCGGCGGAGCTCGGGGTGCGCCCCACGAAGACGCTCGGCCAGAACTTCGTGATCGACGCCAACACCGTGCGGCGGATCGTCCAGGTCGCCGACGTCGGCGCCGACGACGTGGTCGTGGAGGTCGGCCCCGGGCTCGGCTCGCTGACCCTGGCCCTGCTCCCGGCCGTCTCCCGCGTCGTCGCGGTCGAGATCGACCCCGTGCTCGCCGGGCGGCTCGAGCAGACGGTCGGCGAGCGCGCGCCGGCCCTGGCCGGGCGGCTCGAGGTCGTCCGCTCCGACGCGCTCGAGGTCGACACGCTGCCCGGCCCGGCGCCGACGGCGCTCGTGGCCAACCTGCCCTACAACGTCTCGGTGCCCGTGCTGCTGCACCTGCTCGAGCGCTTCGCGACCCTGCGCCGCGGCCTGGTGATGGTCCAGGCCGAGGTGGCCGACCGGCTGGCGGCCGCCCCCGGCAGCCGTGTCTACGGAGTGCCGTCGGTCAAGGCGCAGTGGTACGCGGAGGTGTCCCGGGCGGGTGCCGTCGGCCGGCACGTCTTCTGGCCGGCGCCGAACGTCGACTCCGGGCTCGTCCGGCTGGACCGGCGGGACCCGCCGGAGACGACCGCGACGCGCCAGGAGGTCTTCGCGCTCGTGGACGCCGCTTTCGCCCAGCGCCGCAAGGGGCTGCGCGCAGCCCTCGCCGGCTGGGCGGGGTCGCCCGCCCGGGCCGAGCAGGCCCTGCGCGCCGCAGGCATCGACCCGCTGGCGCGCGGCGAGTCGCTCACGGTCGAGGACTTCGCCCGGCTCGCCGCCCAGCGGGCGCTGCCCGGTCCGGGCGCGTCCGCCGGCTGAGCGCGCTCCACCTACGATCGGGAACCGGCCGCGCCGAGCGGCCAGGGCGGTGCGGCACCGGTCCGCCTGCGGTAGGCACCACGTGGACAGCGGAGGCGAAGAGCATGGGGCGGCGTGTCCGCGTACGCGTCCCGGCCAAGGTGAACCTCCAGCTGGCCGTGGGGCCGCTGCGTGAGGACGGCTATCACGGCGTCGTCACGGTCTACCAGGCGGTGGGGCTCTACGACGAGGTCACGGTCGAGGCAGCTGACGGGCTCGAGGTCGTCGTCACGGGAGACGAGACCGTGGGCGTGCCTGCCGACGCCACGAACCTTGCCGCGAAGGCTGCAGCGCTCCTGGCCCGCGAGGGCGGCCGCGCGCCTGACGTGCGTATCACTCTGCGCAAGGGCATCCCGGTCGCGGGCGGCATGGCCGGCGGGAGCGCGGACGCGGCAGGCGCGCTCGTGGCGTGCAACGCCCTCTGGGAGCTCGGCCTCGACGCGGACAGGCTGGCTGCGCACGCGGCGGCGCTCGGCAGCGACGTGCCCTTCTCCCTGACCGGTGGCACGGCGCTGGGCGTCGGCAGAGGCGAGCGGCTCACCGCGGTGCTGTCGCAGGGCAGCTTCACCTGGGTGTTCGCCCTCGCCGAGGGCGGACTGTCCACCCCGTCCGTCTACGCCGAGTGCGACCGCCTGCGTGCCGGCGCCCCGGTGCCCGAGCCCGCGGTGTCCGACGCCCTGCTGTCAGCCCTGCGCGCCGGCAGCGTCTCCGGTGTGGGCGCGGCGCTCGACAACGACCTGCAGGCCGCGGCGGTCAGCCTGCATCCCGGCCTGCACGCGGTCCTGGAGGCCGGACGACGCTCCGCGGTGGGCGGATTGGTCTCGGGCAGTGGCCCGACGTGCGCGTTCCTCGCCGCGGATCGGGAAGCGGCCGCGCGGATCGTCCACGACCTGGAGGCGGTCGAGGGCGTGCGCGGGGTGCGTACCGCCTCTGCTCCGGCGCACGGGGCCCGCCTTCTCGATCCACAGGGAGCCTGAGCCATGGTCGCCACCCTCGCTGCCCTCGAGGGCGTCTCCAAGTCCTGGGGTACGCGTACCGTCATCGACGACGTGACCATCGGGCTCACCGAGCGGGCACGCGTCGGCGTCGTCGGCCGCAACGGCGGCGGCAAGTCGACCCTGCTGCAGTTGTTCGGCCGGCGTGTGGCCCCCGACACCGGGCGGGTCGTGCACGCTGGCGGCATGCGGGTCGGCATGCTCACCCAGGCCGACGACCTGCCCCTGGGCGTACCCATTCGCGAGCTCGTCGTCGGGGACCTGCCCGAGCACGCCTGGGCCGGGGACCCCCGCGCCCGCGACGTCCTCGACGGCCTGTTCGGCGGCGTCGCGGCTTTCGCCGCGCTGGACAGGGACTCCTCAGGCCTGTCCGGCGGAGAACGCCGCCGGGTCGCCCTCGCCCGGCTGCTGCTCGGCGACGACCACCTCATCCTGCTGGACGAGCCGACGAACCACCTCGACGTCGAGGGCGTCGCCTGGCTGGCCCGGCACCTTCGGGCCCGGCGCGGCGCGTTCGCCGTCGTGACCCATGACCGGTGGTTCCTCGACGAGGTGTGCGACCGGACGTGGGAGGTCGTCGACGGCGCGGTGCACGAGTTCGAGGGGGGCTATTCCGCGTACGTCCTCGCCCGCGCCGAGCGTGCCCGGCAGGCGGCGTCCGAGGAGGCCAAGCGGCAGAACCTCATCCGCAAGGAGCTCGCGTGGCTGCGTCGCGGTGCGCCCGCGCGGACGAGCAAGCCGAAGTTCCGAATCGCCGCGGCAGACGCGCTCATCGCCGACGAGCCACCGCCGCGCGACGACGTCGAGCTGGTGGCGTTCGCCAGCGCGCGGCTCGGCAAGACCGTCCTGGAGATCGAGGACGGCACCGTCGACGTGCCCGGCCGGACGCTGCTCGACCGGGTCACCTGGCGGCTCGGCCCGGGGGACCGCGTCGGTGTCGTCGGGGTCAACGGCGCCGGCAAGAGCACCCTGCTCCGGGTGCTCGCGCAGCAGCACCCGCTCAGCGCGGGGCGGCTCGTGGTGGGGAAGACGATCCGCGTCGCCTACCTGTCGCAGGAGGCCGCCGAGCTGCCACCGGACCTGCGGGTCATCGAGGCCGTCGAGGAGGTCAAGCCGGTCGTCGACCTCGGCAAGGGACGCGAGCAGAGCGCCGCCCAGCTCCTCGAGCGGCTCGGCTTCGGCCGCGACCGGCAGTGGACGCCCGTGACCGACCTGTCCGGCGGCGAGCGGCGCCGGCTGCAATTGCTGCGGCTGCTCATGACCGAGCCGAACGTCCTGCTCCTTGACGAGCCGACGAACGACCTCGACACGGACACGCTGTCCGGCCTCGAGGACCTGCTCGACGGCTTCGCGGGGACCCTCGTCGCCGTGAGCCACGACCGCTACTTCCTGGAGCGGGTCTGCGGGTCGGTCTGGGCGTTGCTCGGCGATCAGGGAATCCGGCACCTGCCCGGGGGCGTCGACGAGTACCTCGAGCGGCGCGCTGGGCTCGAGGCGGCTGCCGACGCCGCGGTGGCCGCCGCCGCAGCTCCGGCTTCGGCCCGCGCGGCCGGCGACAACCGCGAGGCACGCAAGGAGCTGACCCGCATCGAGCGGCGCCTCGACCGACTCGGGCAGCGCGAGGCCGAGCTGCACGCCGCGCTCGCCGCCGCGGCGACCGACCACGAGCAGCTGCAGACCCTGGACAACGAGCTGCGCGGCCTCGTCGCCGAGCGAGCCGAGCTCGAGGAGCGCTGGCTCGAGCTGTCGGTGGGGTGAGCGGGTCGGGCGGGCGGCCCCGGCGCTAGCGGCTGGCCGAGGAGGAGACCCCGGGCCAGTCGGGGCTGACGTCCGGCGCGTCCTGCGCTACGGAGATGAGGACCCAGCCCGACAGGGCGAGCAGCACCACGGCCCCGGCGGCGAGCGCGGCGCCGCGCAGCCTGCGACCCGCCAGCAGGCCGAAGGCGGCGACGTAGACCAGCGCCCAGCCGGTCCACCCGACGTAGGCGAAGCGCAGCGCGACGACGCGCACCTGGGTGGTCGTGTAGACATAGGCCACGAACGCGATGGCCGCCGTCGCGAGCACCGCGCCCATGAGCAGTCGGCTCTCCGCCGCCCAGTCGCGGACGGTGCGCAGCCGCGCCAGCGCCAGCACGCCTCCGGCCAGGCCCGCCACCGTGAGGAGCACGGCCAGCGCGTCGAGGGCAGTGGGCGACACGATGAGGTTGCGGTAGTACTCCGTCGGCAGCCAGAGGTAGGTGATGACGTTGCGCGCCAGCGGGATCGGCGCCGCGCTCACCGGGTCGAACGGGTAGCCCGCCTCCTCGATGGCCTTCTCTCCCGTGAGGTCGCCGTAGAGGTCGAGGTTGCGCAGGAACCACCACCCCGTGACGACGGCCAGCGCGACGACGGACGCCGCGACGGCGCGCCACTCCCGTCGCCATGCCCACACCGCGAGCAGCACGACGGCGACGGGGAACGCCGTCACCTTGGCCAGGATCGCGAGACCGGCCAGCGCGCCGGCGACGGCGGCCCTGCCTGGGTTGCGCGCGGCAGCGGGAACGAGCCCCACATGCAGCGCCAGCGCCGCCAGGAGCAGGCTCAGGGTGTCGTTCTGCACGCTGGTCGACATCGCGAGCATCATCGGGTTGAGCGTGACGAACCCGAACGCCACGGGGAACGCCCAGCGTGCACGGGGAAGCGCGCGCGTGACGAGCGATGCGGTCACCGCGCCCAGCGCGAGCAGTTCGGCGAGGCCGAGCGTGCGTACCGCGTAGAAACCGGCCAGGTCACCGGCGATCCAGCGCGTCACGGCCAGGACGACGGCGCCCAGGGCGTACGCCAGCGGGCCCTGCTGCGCTTGGTACGTCACGTCGGGCTGGCCGAGGCGCGGCAGTGTCCAATCCTCGGCGATGTGCATGACGTTGAGCCAGTGCGAGGGCTCGTCGTAGGGGAGCCCTCGCGGGACGAGCCCGACGTAGACGGCCCCCAGGGTGGCCGAGACCAGGGCGATGGCTAGCGTCGCAGGGGCCCAACTGCGGACCGGGCGGCCGGCGTGGCCGGGCCCGGACGTCGCGGAGCCGGCGGTAGAGCCCGCGGGCCCTCGAGTCACGGTCGCATCCTCCACGGCGTCATCCTGGCAGGGGCGGACGCCGGGGCGGGCGGCTTTGCGGTTGCGCGGGAGGCCGGCGGTCATCCCGTCGCGGGGTGCCCGACGCCCGGCTCGAAGACGCGGCCAGACCCGTCGAGGGGGAGGAGGAGCCGGCGCAGCAGCTGCGCGAGCTGCTGCTGCTCAGGGTCGTCCAGCGCCGCGAGCACGACGCGCTCGCGGGCCAGCAGCGCCGTGAGCGCGGCTTCGGACCGGGCCGCGCCCTGCGGGGTCAGGACGACGAGCACGCCCCTGCCGTCGCGCGGGTTCGGGGCCCGGCGGACCAGCCCCTTCGCCTCCAGCCGGTCGACGCGGTTCGTCATCGTTCCGGACCCGACCAAGGTTTCGTGGGCGAGCTGCCCCGGCGACATGGAGTGCGGCGCCCCCGCGCGGCGCAGCGCGGCGAGCACGTCGAACTCCCACGCCTCGAGCGCAGCGTCGGCGAAGGCGTCCCTACGGGCCAGATCGAGCTGGCGCGCCAGCCGGCTCACGCGGCTGAGAACCTCCAGCGGACCTACGTCGAGATCGGGCCGCTCCCGCCGCCACGCGGCGACGATCCGGTCGACCTCGTCAGCTCCAGCAGGGCCTTCTCCAGCGGCCTGAGGCGCCGCGCCGCTCACCGCGACAGCAGCTTCGGCTTGGCCTCGAGGTTCTTCAGACCGTTCCAGGCGAGGTTGACCAGGTGTGCGGCGACGTCGGCCTTGCGCGGCTTGCGGGCATCGAGCCACCACTGGCCGGTCAGCGCGACCATCCCGACGAGCATCTGCGCGTAGAGCGGCGCCACCTTCGCGTCGAACCCGCGGTTCTTGAACTCCGCGATGAGGATGTGCTCCACCTGGCTGCCGACGTCGCTCATGATCGTCGCGAACGTCCCGCCGCTCGACGAGGCGACGGGGGAGTCGCGGACGAGGATGCGGAAGCCGTCGCTGGAGGACTCGATGTAGTCCAGCAGCGCGAGCGCGGCCTGCTCGAGCAGCTCGCGCGAGCGGTCGGTCGTGGTCAGCGTGCCCGTGATGGACCCGAGCAGCCGCTCCACCTCGCGGTCGACGACGACGGCGTAGAGCCCTTCCTTGCCGCCGAAGTGCTCATAGACCACCGGCTTGGAGACCCCTGCCTTCGCCGCGATCTCCTCGACCGACGTGCCCTCGAAGCCCTTCTCGGCGAAGAGCGAGCGGCCGACGTCGAGCAACTGCTCGCGGCGCTCCTTGCCCGTCATGCGCACCCGCCCGCCGGCCGACCCGTTGCGGGCGGCCCGGCGGGCGGGAGGAGAGGCGTCCGTCACGCCTCTATCGTCTCAGGCTGCGGCCCCACGGAATTCACGCGGAGGGGCGCAGGCCGGCGCGCAGGTGCACGTCCTAGGCCGCAGTGCGCTTGGCGTCCAGCCGTGCGCTCACGGGCCAGCGGACGTCGTAGGCCCAGTGCAGCTTCTCGAAGAGCCAGATCGTGCGCGCGGTGATGTCGATCTGACCGCGGTTGACCCCGTGGCGGGCGCAGGTCGGGTCGGCGTGGTGCAGGTTGTGCCAGGACTCGCCGAGCGACGGGATCGCCAGCCACCAGACGTTGCCGGAGCGGTCGCGGCTCTTGAACTCGTGCTCGCCGATCGCGTGGCAGATCGAGTTGATCGACCAGGTGACGTGATGCAGGGCCGCGATGCGGACGAGGCTGCCCCAGAAGAACGCGGTCACCGCGCCCTGCCACGACCAGGTCAGCAGGCCGCCGAGCAGGGCGGGGACGAGGAGCGAGGCCAGCACCAGGTAGGGGAAGGCGCGCGAGACCCGCAGGATGTCCTTGTCCTTGAGCAGGTCGGGCGCGTACTGGCGCTGGTTGGTCTGCTCGACGTCGAACAGCCACCCCATGTGCGCGAAGAACAGGCCCTTCATCAGCGCGGGGAACGTCTCGCCGTAGCGCCACGGCGAGTGCGGGTCGCCGTCCTTGTCGGAGAACTTGTGGTGGCGGCGGTGGTCGGCGACCCAGCGGATGACCGGGCCCTCGACGGCCAGGCTGCCGGCCACCGCCAGCCCCACCCGCAGGCCGCGCTTGGCCTTGAAGGCGCCGTGGGTGAAGTAGCGGTGGAAGCCACCGGTGATGCCGAAGCCCGAGATGAAGTACATGACCAGGGCGATGACGACGTCGGACCAGCCGAGCCCCCAGCCCCAGGCCACCGGGACAGCGACGATCAGCGCCAGGAAGGGGACGGCGATGAAGAGCGCGAGCGCGACCTGTTCCCACGTCCGCTTGTGGTCGTCGCCGTGGAAGGCGCGCTCGGCCTCCAGGTCGAGGTCGACCGACGCCGTCGGCCGGTCCGCAAGGGGGGAAGCGGTCACTGGGGCTCCTTGCATTGCGGGAGAGGAAAGGCGGGGGCCGGCCGCGTCGAACTCGCGGCGACCTGCTACTACCCCGGCTACGCTACCGTAACCTACGGACGCGTAGGAAGATCTGCGGAGACTCCATTCTCGGCCAGGTCGTGCAGTCTCCGCTGCCGCGAAGAGCGTAGGGCGTGCCCGGCAATCCTGTCGAAATCGGCCTCACGTGCCCGAAGAGTCCACGCGGCAGAGTCACCCCGACGAAGGTGGACGCCTGCGCCAGAGTGCCCGCCGGCAGCTCGAGGCCTGCCCGCTCGGCTCCGGCCTCGCTAACCTGCAGAGATGACCGGCACGGGAGCGGAATCCGGCCAGGTGCGCTGGCGGGATGAGGCACGGTGACTCGGGCCGCAGACCCGGTCCGGGTCCTCTTTGTCTGCACCGGCAACATCTGCCGGTCCCCGGCGGCGGCCGCACTCGCAGAGAGCCTGTCCGACGGCGCGGTGCTCGCGACGAGCGCCGGGACAGCGCCGGTGACGGGCGCCGAGGTCCACCCGTTCACCCTCGCGGCTCTGCAGCGCCGCGGCGTGCACTTTGCCGGGCCCGCGGGCCGCCCGATCACCCGCCGGCTCGTGGAGTCCGCCGACCTCGTGCTCGGGATGACTCGGGGCCACCGCGCGCACGCCGTGCGCACCTACCCGCCGGTGCTGCGCCGGGCGTTCACGCTGCGCGAGCTCTCCCGGCTCGTCGCCCGCGCCGAAGCGCCGACGGAGGCAGGGGCGCGGGAGTGGGCGCTGGACGTGGGTCGCTGGCGCGGGTTGGCGGCGGACGGTGACGACGACGTGATGGACCCGATCCGTGGCCCGGCGCAAGCGCACGAGGAGGTGGTGGCCCTGCTCGAGCGCGAGCTGCGCGTCGTGCTCGCGCCGCTGGCGCGGATCGCCCGGGTCAGGCGGTGACGCCGAGGACCTCGTCGTGCTGTCGGAACCACTCGATCGTGCGCGAGAGCCCGTCCTCGATCGGCACCGTCGGCTCCCAGTCGAGCTTGGCGCGGGCAAGGGTGATGTCGGGCTGGCGCACGCTGGGGTCGTCCTGGGGGCGGGGGACGAACTCGATCTGGGAGCTGGAGCCGGTGAGGTCGCGGATCCACCGGGCGAGGTCGAGCATGCTGAGCTCGTGGGGGTTGCCGACGTTGACCGGGCCCTCGAGGCCGCTGCGCACGAGCCGCAGGATGCCCTCGATGAGGTCGTCGACGTAGATGATCGACCGGGTCTGGGACCCGTCGCCCGCCACCGTGATCGGCTCGCCGACCAGCGCCTGCCGGATGAAGGTGGGGATCGCCCGCCCGTCGTTCGGGCGCATGCGCGGGCCGAACGTGTTGAAGATGCGCACGATGCCGGTGTCGACGTCGTGGGTGCGCCGGTAGGCCATGGTCAGCGCTTCGCCGAAGCGCTTGGCCTCGTCGTAGACGCCGCGCGGCCCGACCGGGTTGACGTGGCCCCAGTAGGACTCCGGCTGCGGGTGGACCTGCGGGTCGCCGTAGGTCTCCGACGTCGAGGCGAGCAGGAAGCGGGACCCCTTCTCGCGCGCCAGGCCGAGCGCGTGCAGCGTGCCGATGGAGCCGACCTTCATCGTCTCGATAGGCAGCTGGAGGTAGTCGATCGGCGAGGCCGGCGAGGCGAAGTGCAGGACGGTGTCCACCGGGCCGGGCACGTGGATGTAGTCGGTGACGTCGGCCCGGACGAGCCGGAAGCCCGGGCGCTCGAGCAGGTGGGCGACGTTGGCGGGCGTGCCCGTGACGAAGTTGTCCAGGCAGAGCACCTCTTCACCGTCGGCCAGCAGGCGCTCGCACAGGTGCGACCCCAGGAACCCCGCGCCACCCGTGACAACTGTGCGGCCCACGCCACGATCCCCTCGTCAACGCCCGCGGGCGCTCCTCGACCTCGGCGTGATCCTACGGGTCAGGGCACCGCGCCAAGGCCGTCCGCGCAAAGCGCGCTGCCGGGCGGCGCGGGCGGTCGGGGCGGGGGTGGCAGACTGGCGCCGCCCCCGCCCCGGGGTGGTCCGCCGTGGTGTAACGGCAGCACGCAGGCCTTTGGAGCCTTGCAGTCTTGGTTCGAATCCAAGCGGCGGAGCGGGAGGCCCGGCGGCCGCCGGTAGGCTCGTGGGGTCGCCTGACGGCCGCGCCTCGGCGACGGCAGCACCTTCCTCCATCAGAGCCCCACCAGCACGAACGAGCGCAGGAGCGCGTGTGAGCCTCGCCCCGTCCACCCCTTCCTCGACTCCTCCGGGCCCGGCGCCCGTCGACGCGGTGGTCGTGCTGGCGGCGGGCGAGGGGACGCGCATGAAGTCCCGTACGCCCAAGGTCCTGCACGCGGTCGCCGGCCGCAGCCTGCTCGGGCACGTGCTCGCGGCGGCGGGCGAGCTGTCGCCCGAGCGCGTCGTGGTCGTCGTCGGCGCCGGGCGCGACCATGTCGTCGCCCACCTGTCGGCGATCGAGCCCGACGCCGTTCCCGTCGTGCAGGAGCGCCAGGGCGGCACCGGCCACGCCGTGCGCACCGCTCTCGAGGCCATGCCCGAGCTCACCGGGACGCTCGTCGTGGCCGCCGGCGACACCCCGCTGCTCACGCCGGCGACGCTGCGCGCGCTCGTCGAGGGGCACCGCACCGCGGGCGCCTCCGCCACCGTCCTCACGGCCCTGCTCGAGGACCCGACGGGCTACGGCCGGGTGCTGCGGGACGCGACCGGCGGGGTCGCGGCGATCGTGGAGCACCGCGACGCGACGCCCGAGGAGCGGGCCGTGCGCGAGATCAACAGCGGCATCTACGTCTTCGCCGTCGAGCAGCTGCGAGCCGCGCTCGGCCGCCTGACGACGGACAACGCGCAGGGCGAGGAGTACCTCACCGACGTGCTCGCGATCCTGCGCGAGCAGGGCCGGCCCGTCGCGGCCGTCACCGCTCCCGACGCGCTCGACGTGGCCGGCGTGAACGACCGGGCCCAGCTGGCCCAGGCCGGCGCCGCCCTGCGCGACCGCCTGCTGCTGCACTGGATGCGCGCCGGCGTCACGGTCGTCGACCCGCTGACGACGTGGGTCGACGCCGACGTCGCGCTGGCCCCGGACGTCACCCTGCTGCCGGGCGTCCGGCTGCACGGCGGCACCACGGTTGCCGCGGGCGCGGTCGTCGGCCCGGACACCACGCTCGTGGACACCGAGGTCGGGGAGGGCGCGGTGGTGCGCAGCTCCACCTGCGAGGGCGCGCGCGTCGGCACCGGCGCGACGGTCGGCCCCTACACGTTCCTGCGGCCGGGCACCGTCCTCGGCGCCGGGGCGAAGGCGGGCGGCTTCGTGGAGATGAAGAACGCCGTGCTGGGGGAGGAGGCCAAGGTGCCCCACCTGTCCTACGTCGGCGACGCCGAGGTGGGCGCCGGCACGAACGTCGGCGCGGCCACGATCTTCGCCAACTACGACGGCGTCGCGAAGCACCGCACCAAGGTCGGCGACCACGTACGCATCGGCAGCGACACCGTGCTCGTGGCCCCGGTGACCGTGGGGGACGGCGCCTACACGGCAGCCGGCTCGGTGGTCACCGAGGACGTGCCGCCCGGCGCGCTCGCGGTCGGGCGCAGCCGGCAGGGCAACGTCGACGGGTGGGTGGAGCGCAGACGGCCGGGCACATCGAGTGCACGGGCAGCGGCCGGCAGCGGGCCGGGGGGCCGCCAGGGCGAGGACGGCAACGGCAACGACAGCGAGGGAGCAGGCCGATGAGCGGGATGACCGCCAAGGGCGAGAAGCGGCTGATGCTGTTCACGGGCCGGGCCCACCCCGAGCTCGCCGCGAGCGTGGCGCAGGAGCTGGGCGTCGAGATCGTGCCGACGTCGGCGTACGACTTCGCCAACGGCGAGATCTTCGTCCGCTTCGAGGAGTCGGTGCGCGGCAGCGACGCCTTCGTCATGCAGAGCCACACGGCGCCGCTGAACCAGTGGATCATGGAACAGCTGATCATGGTCGACGCGCTGAAGCGCGCGTCGGCCAAGCGCATCACCGTGGTCATGCCGTTCTACGGCTACGCCCGGCAGGACAAGAAGCACCGCGGTCGCGAGCCGATCTCGGCCCGCCTCATGGCCGACCTGTTCAAGACCGCCGGCGCCGACCGGCTCATCGTCGTCGACCTCCACACCGCCCAGATCCAGGGCTTCTTCGACGGCCCGGTCGACCACCTGTTCGCCCTCCCCGTGCTCGCGCAGCACGTCGGGGCGCGCCTGGACCACAGCCGGCTCACCGTCGTCAGCCCGGACGCCGGGCGCGTACGCGTCGCGGAGCGCTGGACCGACACGCTCAACGCCCCGCTGGCGATCATCCACAAGAGGCGCGACCCGCGGGTCGCCAACCAGGTCAAGGTGCACGAGGTCGTCGGCTCGGTCGAGGGCCGGCTCTGCGTGCTCGTCGACGACATGATCGACACCGGCGGGACGATCACCAAGGCCGCGGACGCGCTCTTCGAGAACGGTGCGGCCGAGGTCGTCGTCGTCGCCACCCACGGGGTCTTCTCCGACCCGGCCGTGGACCGGCTCAAGAACAGCCGGATCAGCGAGGTCGTCGTCACGGACACCCTGCCGATCTCGCCGGAGCGCCGCTTCGACAAGCTCACGGTGCTCCCGATCGCGCCGCTGATCGCGCGCGCCATCCGCGAGGTCTTCCATGACGGGTCGGTCACCAGCCTCTTCGGCGGCGAGGCCTGAGTCCGCCGTTCGGGCACATCTCGGAGGTTCGGCGCCCACGGGAGCGCTCCGGACCGTAAGGTCATAACACCACGCACAAGGGGGGCCCATGCGCATCCGATCCGACGGCCTGGCCGCTCGCTCGTTCGACGCGGAGACGGTCGTGCTCGACCTGGAGAAGTCGCAGTACCTCACCCTGAACGAGACCGGCTCGTTGCTCTACGAGCTGCTCCGCCAGGAGCGGACCATGGACGAGCTGGTGGACGCCGTCGTCGCCGAGTACAACGTGGACCGCGTCATCGCCATGCGCGACGTCGAGGCGTTCGTCGGCTCGCTGCGCGAGCACGGCCTGCTCACCGGGAGCGACGTCCTGGCCTGAGCGCGCTCGCTCCGGCACGCAGACACCGACAGGCCCGCGGGACTTCCCGCGGGCCTGTGGCGTCCTGTGAAGTCTGTGGTGTCTTGGGAGCCGGTCGGGCTAGTAGCCGGCCTGCAGCGGTCCGGAGCCCTCGGCCGGGGGAGCCCCCTCCCACTCGCGGAACGGGCGCAGCCGCAGCTGCGTCTCGTGCTCGGGTGCGGGCCGGCCGTCGGGGAACTGGCCCTTGAAGTACTTCAGGCTCAGCGGTGCGGGCTCGGCGAATCCGTGCTCGGCCAGGAAGTTCACCTGGCGGGCCTGCTGACGGTCGGCGTGGAAGCGCTCGGCACCGGCGCGCGAGACCGGGTCCTCGTCCAGCGGGACCCACTGCGGGTCCAGGCCCGCGAGCGCTCCGCGCTGCTGCGGCACGAGCATCGCGATCGGCTCGCCCTCCTCGAAGCGTACGGGGTGGCCCGGGCGGGTCAGCTTCCAGTTCATCGTGAACGTGACGGCCGCCCAGTCGGTCTCCACCAGGCCCTCGAGCGCGCTGATGCCGTCCTTGGGCCGGTTCGCCGGCCCGCGCACCAGCAGGTTCACCCCCGGTGGAGTGCGGAACAGCACCGGGATCGCGAAGCTGACGACACCCGCCCCGAACGCCGAGTGGGCGATGGCGTCGCGGCGCCCGCCGTCCGCGGTGATCGCGACGTTGCCCGCGGCGTCCTCCCCGTTCCACTCGACCGTGACCGCGACCGGGTTCAGGACCTCCCAGCCGTTCTCGTTGGCCATCAGCAGAGGCAGGCAGTGCTTGCCCGCGCGTGCCCGCCCGGCGTCCAGCCACTCGCGCTTGCGGGCCGACGGGACGACGCGAGTGCGGGCCGAGGGCGGGCCGCCGAAGTAGCCGACGAGCGCGTCGCCCGCAACGGGGCGCAGCCCGAGCCCCGTCGCGGGATCGGCCGCAGCGGTCGAACCCCCATCAGCCTGGTCGAGCTGTGACATCCCGGCCTTCTTCCATGTCTCGCTGGTCGGATACGTGACCAATACCACTTCAGGGTCGCAGGCAGTGCCGGGCGGCAAATGTCCGGTTTTAACCCGGCCTGGCAATCACGCACGGTGACGTGAGCTGACTGCAGCGCAATCTCGCTGGTCCGTCCGAGTCGTTTGCGTGAACTCATGCGGATCTAGCTTGAAGCCTGTCACGTCCCTCCCCTACCGTCTTCGATGTTGCATCCATCTCACAACGGAAGGGGGGGTTCAGATGCGCGAGTACTCCGCTCCGCAGCTGACCGTCGTGGGCTCGCTCGAGCGTCTCACTGCGCAGTCCACTGCGGGTTCCCAGACGGACGTGCCGATCGGCACGCCGGTGCCGCCGTTCTCGATCTTCTCCTGATCGAGCTGCACGGCTTGACGGAAGGGGCTGTCCGACCTCGGTCGGGCGGCCCCTTCTGCATGTCCGCCGGCACTCCGTCGAGCCTGCGCAGCCTGGCCCGCCGCCGTCCGGGTGACCTGACGAAGGACAGGCCGCACGAGGCGTCGCGCTCTGGTTCCCTCGACGCGAGCGCCGGGGCCGCCGGCGCCGTGCCGAGGCCGCGTCGCGGCCATGAGGGACCGGGGGGCCGGGATGAAGGACTACGTGGCACCGCAGCTGACCGTCGTCGGGACGCTGGAGCAGCTGACCGGGCGGTCGGACGTCGGCTTCGCCAGCGACATGCCGCTGGCGCACCCGGGCACCGTCTTCACGGTCTTCTCCTGAGCCCCTCGCCGGCGGGGCCGCTCCCCTATGCTCGCGCCATGGGTGGGCGAGCATGACGCGTGCGCACGGGATCGAGCTGGTCGTGCCGCAGTCCTGGGAGGACGTCGAGCTGACCCGGTCGCTCGCGCCGGACGGGTTCTACCGGCTCACCCCCTTCGAGGTCGCGGCCGGCTGGGTCCCGGGCTTCGACCGGCTGACGCCGTGGCCGGCCGACGTGGACCCGGGCACCGCTCGGCACGCGTTCGAGCAGGCCGTGCTGCGCGCACTGTTGCGCCCCCCGTGCGTGATCGCCTTCTCCGGCGGCCGTGACTCCAGCGCCATCCTGGCCGTCGCGGTGAAGGTCGCCGACCGGGAGGGGCTGCCCCGCCCGATCGCGGCGACGCACGACTTCACCGGCCGCGGCAACGCCGACGAGACCCGGTGGCAGGAGCTGCTCATCAAGGACCTGGGCCTCACCGACTGGGTGCGGATCCCGGACACCGGCAGCTTCGACGTGCTCGGCGAGCGCGCGCTCAACGTCCTGCGCACCTACGGCCTCGTCTGGCCGCCCCTGGGGCACACCCACTCCCCGCTGTGGGAGCTGGCCCGTGGCGGCAGCTTCCTCACCGGCGAGGGCGGCGACGAGGTGATGATGGAGCGCCGCGTCAGCGTCTTCACCGGCACCTGGCAGCGCCGCCCGCGCCCGTCCCGCCGGCTGCTCGAGGGCATGGTCGAGAGCGGTGCCCCCTCGTTCGTACGCCGCCGACGGCTGCGCCGCTTCGTCGAGGCGCACGACGAGCACCCGTGGATGCAGCCCGGCCCGCGCGAGGACTACTACCGCCGGCTGACCGAGGACCGGGTCGCCGAGCCGTTCCGCTGGAGCGACTCGGTGCGCCGCGCCCCAGCCCGCCGGGCGGTGCTGCGCTACATCGCCAACGTCAACAAGGTGGCCGGGGCGATGGACGTCGAGTGTCACTACCCCTTCCTCGACCGCGCCTTCGTCGAGGCCTGGGCGCGCGAGTGCGGGACCTGGGGCTTCGCGTCGCGCCGGGAGTCGACGGACAAGCTGTTCGGTGACGTGCTCCACCCCGAGGTCGTCTCGCGGGTGGGCAAGGCGCGGTTCAACGAGGTCGCGGTCGACGAACTGTCGCGCGACTTCGCCCGCTCCTGGTCCGGCGCCGGGGCCGACCCCGAGCTGGTGGACGCCGAGGTGCTGCGCAAGATCTGGATCGAGCCGAACGCCCACGCCGCGTCCATGTCGATGCTGCACGCCGCGTGGCTCGCCGAGAACGGCCTGCCGCAGGTCCCGGCCCCCCGGCAGCCGTGACGGGTGCTGTCGGCGCGACCGGGGCGGCGCTGCCGCGCCGGGTGGTGCGCAAGGGTCGGGCCGTCGCGCGCCGCGGCCGCGAGGTGTTGACGGTGCTCGCCCTCGCGTCACGGGTGGAGCTGGACGTCCGCCGGCTGGCGCTGCCGGAGCTGGCCGCGCGCTACGGGCTGCGGCTGGCCGCCGAGGCGCCGGGCGAGCCGCCCGAGGCGCTGCTGCCGCGGTGGGCGGGCGACCG
>NZ_JAANNP010000026.1 GCF_011250635.1 Motilibacter deserti | reverse complement strand
GCCGCGCCCAGCGGCTCGGCCAGGTCCAGCACCTCCGGGAGGCCGAACCGGTTGTCACCGACGATCATCCCGCCACCGTGGATGAAGTAGATGGCCGGAATCGGCGTGCGCACGTATCGCGGGAGGCAGGTGAGCAGCGCAACGTCCGGATCTCCGTGCCGACCGGGTACGGTCCGCTCGCGTACGTGATAGGCGCCGTCGCGCGACAGGACCGAATCCGTCGGGGTCGGGACGCCGGGGACGGGCTGGCGCATTTCCACAATGGTGTCCGGGCGGTACGCGTCCGGGGGGCGGATGCTGGTCAGCGCGTCCACGACGGGAGCGAGCTCGGGGTCGAAGGGTGGCGGCGGTCCGACCGGCTGTGCGGTGGACGGCTCGGTGACGCTCCTCGCCATGGTCTTCCTCGTCCTCTGCGGGTCTTCGGGAAGTGGGGACGGGGCGACGACGACGGTCTCGACGCCGCCCCGTCGTCGGCTCAGACGGTCGGGACCGTGCCGCCGTCGATGACGTACTCGGCGCCCACGATGGCCGATGCGCGGTCGGACACGAGGAACCCGACCAGGTCGGCGATCTCCTCGGGCTGCGCGAAACGTCCCAGCGGGACCCCGCCGAGGGAGTCGAAGATGGTCTGCTTGGCGGCCTCGCGGGTGAGCCCGTTGCCCTCGGCGATCCGGGCGACGAACCGCTCGTAGGCCTCGGTCTCGATCCCGCCGGGGCTGATGGCGTTGACCCGCACGCCGCGGGGTGCGAGCTCGTTGGCCAGGCCCTTGCTGTACGTGCGCAGCGCCGCCTTCGCCGCCGCGTACGCCAGGGACGCGTCATGCTGCGGCAGTTCTCGCTGGATCGAGGTGAAGTGCAGCACCACGCCCGATCCCGTCTCCACCATCGCCGGCAGCAGCGCCCGGTCCAGGCGCACGGCGCCCAGGAAGTTCAGGCTGATCTCGGTCAGCCACTGCTCCTCTGTGATGACCGCGAAGCCGCCGGCCGGCGTCGAGGTGCCCCCGACGACGTGCACGAGGACGTCGAGCGCACCGACGGCCTCCGCGATGCGGTCCGCCACGAGCTGCGCGCCCTCGGCGGTCGACGTGTCGGCCGCGATGAACCGGTCGGGATGGTCGTACCCGTCGGGCATCGTCCGGGCCGTGGTCCACACGTCCGCACCCATATCCCGCAGGCGGGCGACGACGGCCCTGCCCGTCCCCTTCGACCCCCCGGTGACGAGCGCGCGGCGGCCGTCTAGGCGGTCACGATCCTTGCTGGACATACCTTCTCTTCCTTCGACGGTTCGGGTGGTTCCGGACGTGCTCAGGCGGTGTGGTTGGCGATGACGAGCTCGGTGATGAGGTCGCCGCGGAGGGTGAAGCGGTAGTCCAGGTCGGCGACGCCGCCCGGGAAGGTGCCCTCGATGCGCAGAGTCACCACCCAGTGCTCGTCGTCGACGCGGCGGGCGCTGATCTGCTCGGTCGTGTACTCGAACTCGGCGCCTGCGTCGCGCACGAACGCGTACACCTCGTCGCGGCCCCTGAAGGTCTCGCTCTGGTCGACGACCACGACGTCCTCGGCGAGGAACGAGGAGGCCGTGTCGGCGTCGTGGACGGTGCTCGCCGCGAGGAAGTCGCGGACAGTGGTCGGGAGGGCGTCGGACCGGAGGTCGGTGTGTGTCATGTCGCCACCGTGCGGCCTCGTCGCGAGGGAGGGTCAAGCGTTGGACCCTCCCCCGGGGGGAGCCTCCACACTGGCGGGGTGCTGACCATCGGGGAGTTCTCGCGTCTGACCCATCTGAGCGTGCGGACCCTGCGCCGCTACCACGAGGGACAGCTACTCGAGCCGGCAGTGGTGGACGGGGCCACGGGCTACCGCTACTACTCCCTCCAGCAGATCCCGATCGCGCAGGTCATCAACCGCCTGCGCGAGCTCGACGTCCCGCTGAGCGACGTGCAGCGCATCCTGCGGACACCGGACCCCGAGGGCCGCTCGGCGTTGGTCGCGGAGCACCTCC
Source organism: Motilibacter deserti (assembly GCF_011250635.1). Lineage (GTDB taxonomy): Bacteria > Actinomycetota > Actinomycetes > Motilibacterales > Motilibacteraceae > Motilibacter_A > Motilibacter_A deserti. Next base: position 19,752 of record NZ_JAANNP010000026.1, on the reverse strand, counting down.
AGCGCCTGGAGGACCAGCTGGACCGCACCCGCGCCGCGGTCACCGCACTGCGCCGCCTGCTCCGGCCCGAACCAGCGCCGATCGTGGTCGAGCTGCGCGCCGAACCCGCCCGTACGGTCGCGGCGGTGGAGGCTGTGATCGGCGAGGGCGACGTGGAGTCCTGGTTCGCCGGCGCGATGGCCGAGCTGGAGGCGGCGGTGGGTGACGGCGTGAGCGGACCGCCGGGGGGCACCTACGACAACGCGCTGTTCGAGGAGGGCCGCGGCCGCGCGCTGGTCTACCTGCCGACCGCGTCCCCGCCGCGCACCGGGCGGGTGCACGCTGTGACCCTCCCGGCCGTGGAGCTGGCGGTGACCACTCACCTCGGCGAGCACGACGGCGTCGAGGTCACCTACGGCCAGCTGGGCACGTGGGTCGTGGAGAACGCCATGGCGGTGGCGGGCCCGGTGCGGGAGGTCTACCGCGTCGGGCCGCGGGAGGACAGCGATCCAGCCGCCTGGCGCACGGAGATCGGGTGGCCGGTGTTCCGCGTGACATGAAGGACCCGGCGCCCCGAAGGGGCGAGCGTGGGGAGACGGGAGCTTCGAGTGGTCGATCATCGGTCGAGCAGCACCTGCCGCGCAAGGGCAGGGAAACCAGGGCCTGTGGCAGCGGCAAGCGCGCTGCCACGGCACGGCGATCCCAGGGGCAGGCCGACCCGGTGTTCTCCGGCGACGGCACGGAGCCGTGGGGCCTGGAGCACCTCGGACGGCCACCTCGGAGGAACCGACGTCGAGCAGGTCGAGGCGTGGGTGGGTGGATCTGGTCGAGCTCGTCCAGGACGAGGACGTCCGTCAGCAGCGTGCGGCGGATGGCCGAGCACCAGGCGTCGGAGCAAGCAGCCGGCGACGGGACCGGGCTGCACCACGACCTGACGGAGTACGTCCGAACGACGGTCGAGAAGGTTCTCGCTGCCGGGATCCGCTCTACGTCGGCTGCCGCAGCTCTCCTCCTCGACGACTTGGTGGACCGCTACGCGGCTTCCTTCGGCACGACCGACCCCTCGGAGTACCGCCAGTCACTGCAACGCCGACTCGAGGTCGCGGACGGCCCGCGCGCGGAGTGCGCCGTGCAGTTGCTCGACACGCTCAACGGCTGGCCCGGCGGCTCCGCCCCTCGCACCCGTGTTCGCCGGGTTCCGACAAGCCTTGCAGCAGCCCGGCACAGCAGGCCGCGCGGTGCCGTGGCCGGCCCTGCGGTCGAGGTGATAGCGCGCCACCCCGGCAGCAGGAGAGCCTTTGATATCGCTTTGAGAAGCGACTCGTGCCACAGCCTCGTCTCCATGGGCGAGGTCGATCGACACCTGGAACCTGCGCGGCGACCCCTCGGCGGTATGTCCGTGTACTCCGGCGATCTGCGTGGGCAGCGTCGGGGGCGGTTGGAGAAGGCCCTAGTGCAGGCTTGGCCCCGGCTCAGTCGCCGGCTGTGTTCAGGCCGTTGGTGACGTGGCTGCTGGCGGTGCGCACCTGTTCGAGGGTGGGCCGCCCGGCAATCGCGTTGCGCAGCGCGGCTGCGGTGGCGGCTCGGTTGTTGCGGTAGACGGCGTCAGCGTCATGCGCTCGGGGGTTGACCCAGACCGAGGCGATGAGGACATCGGTATCGCACCGCTCGGCAGTAATGGTCCCGTCAGCGACGGCGTCGGCTACGCCGACGGCGACCCCGGCTTGGGCCGGTCCCCACGTGAGGCTCTGGTGCAGGTCGCTGTGCGGGGTCGCCTTCGTCACGAAGAGCGTGAACGGTTTGACGGCGACCGATGGTGCGAGCACGGCGATGAAGGGCGAATGTCCAACGGTCGGGGTGGCCAGGGCGGTGGCCCAGGCCACCCCGACCGGGCCGCTCCTGGGGCCGAGGACGGTGTTGACGTGCGCGGCGTTCAGGTCGTCGCCGTGAGCGCTCTCGCCGATGAGCACGAAGGCCTCCTGGTGGGTCTGGTCGAAGGGCCGTGGGGGCCGGTTCCGAACCTTGCCGTATGAGCCACGGGACGCAGCCACCCCACTACGGCGGTGATCGGATCCAGAGCTAGTTGAGTGGGTCCGCAGGGCCGGTGTCGGGATCGGACGGGTTGGGCGGCTCTGGGGACGCTCGTCGGCGGTTGCGGGAGGCGCGCAGGTTCATGGTGTTGCCGCAGGTCTTCATGTCGTGCCAGACCCGGCTGCTGTTGCGTGACAGGTCGTAGAAGGCGGCACCGCAGGCCGGGTTGGCGCAGGTCTTGAGCCGGGCCAGGCTGCCGGTATGCGAGGCGAGCAGCGTCTCGAGCAGGACCAACGAAACGACAGCGCCCCCGCCGCGGCCGCGAGGCGTATGGCTCAGCTGGCCGCCGTCGAGCGAGACGCTCGCCTCGAGCGTCAACTCGCGCGCGTCGTCGTGATTGCCGGCCAGCCACTGGCGGAGGCGGTTGCGCAGCTCGCGAAGCGCGGGCAGGTCCCTGCCCGACACCGTGACCGTGGGCGGCGTGCGTACGGCCTGCTTGCCCCATGCGCCCAGCGACAGGTCGATCCAGCTCTGCGCCGCACGCTCGTCGTCGAGCAGGTCGGGCAGCGCGGCAGCCGCCATCGCGCTGGTGTTGAGCAGGTCCTGCACCACGCACAGGCCTCCGGGGGCGGGCGCGATCAGCAACCGCTCGGTGCTGCCGCTTGTGCTGTCCACACGAGGAGCCTAGCCGATCGAGTGACATCAGCGTAGAGCTGACGGTCCAGTCGTCCTGACAGGAGTTAAACGTGTACGGTGCTGTCAGCGGTTTGATTCCACCCGCTTCTGATCGCGCATCCACCGGAGGTAGAACATGAGCGCTTCGTCGAGCAGCGGTACGACCGCCCTGGTTACCGGGGCGAGCGGCGGCATCGGGGCGGCCACCGCCCTGTCGCTGGCTGCGGAAGGCATGAACGTGGCTCTCGTGGCCCGGCGCAAGGACCGCCTGGACGAGCTCGCGGAGCGGATCCGGAGCGAGGGCGGCAACGCCCTGGCCATCGAGGCCGACATCACCGACCAGCTGCAGGCTGCGGGTGCCGTCGCCCAGGCGGTGAAGGCGTACGGCCGCTTGGACGTCCTGGTCAACAACGCCGGGGTCATGCTCCTCGGCCCGGTAGAGAGCGCGCCGGTCGAGGAGTGGGACCGGATGCTCGCGATCAACGTGCAGGGCCTGCTCTACACCACGCACGCCGCCCTGCCGCACCTGCTCGCGGCCGCCGCCGGAGCCCGCGGAACCGCCGATATCGTCAACATCAGCTCGCTGGCGGGCCGCGCGCCCATCGGCGGGTCGGCCGTCTACAGCCTCACCAAGCACGGCATCGGGGCCTTCAGCGAGGCCCTACGGCAAGAGGTCAGCGGGCGGCACGTCCGTGTCTCGCTGATCGAGCCCGGCCCGGTGGCCACCGAGCTGTTCACCCACATCCGGCCCGAGGTCCTCGCCGCCAGCGCGGAGGCCTTCGCCGACGCCACTCTGCTGCACGCCGAGGACATCGCCGATGCCATCCGCTACGTCGTCACCCGCCCGGCACGAGTGGTCATGAGCGAGCTGCTGATCCGCCCTGACGCCAGTCAGTGGTAGCCGACGAAGTAGCGGCCTCACCTTGAGCACGGCATCGGGCGGCTGGCCGTAGGTCCGAACACCGGCAGAGCGGACGCGGGGTCGGTGGCATGAGCGCAAGACTGCCCGTTCTCGTGTCGCGGGCCGACAGGCTTGCGCGACGTGCGGGTCGGTTGTTCGCGTCGGCGACAGGGCGCCGGATCACGTCTGCCTCGTTCACGTGCCTGGAAGTCCCTGGGGCGGCTTGCAGGTGTGCTGCTGGCGTTCGGAGATGACGGGCTTGAGCAAGGCAGCTCCGGCGTGCGCGCGGGGATGGTCCGGGGGGCTGATCGGGACGTGCTGGGGCTGGGCCAGGGTGTCCGCTTACCTTTAGACCCTCCCGAGTGACTCGTAGGCCATGACGAAAGCGCCTGCGAGGACGCACGTCCCGATGACCGTGAGGGTGGCCCATAGCGCTTCGCGGATGCGGCGGACCAGCATCGCAACGACCAGTGCGAGCGAAGCCGCACCGATCAGCGCCCAGTAGACGGGGCTGGTCGTGTCAGCGACGGTGGTGAGCCCGAAGGCGGCCTCTCCGAGACCGATGCCCGCCAGCAGAGACGTGCCCATCGCGGCCTGCCACGGGTGCGCTGCCCGCAACCAGCTCGTGGCGATCCCCACGAAGGGACCGACCACGACTCCCACCAGCGCGAACTTCGTGGGGTCGTAGAACAGACCCTGCAACTGCGCTGCGACCGAGTACCCGATGGTCAACAGAACGAAGCTCGTCGCGCCCAGCAGCGCCGCGACCGCCGCCCGGGCCTGGACCACGATCAGCAGGAGCGCCGTGACGAGCGTCCAGCCGGACGCGGAGTTCGCGAACGACGTCAGGGAGTCGGGCAGCAGGCCCTGGAGGAAGAAAGTGGCGGCGCCGAGAAGGAAGCTCGCCACCGCGACCACTGCGGGGCGCGCCCATGTCCTCCTCCACGTGGGGCCGCCACCGGGAGCGCTGGGATCGACGCCCGAGGTGCTGGTGGAAAGGAGGCGCAGAGCGTTCGGCATGCCTCCATCCTCGGCGGGCCAAGGCGCTCGGGTAAGAGCCGCAGGCGCACGCGGTACCTGAGTACCAGCAGGTCGGTACCCGAAGCGTGTTCGTGGAGCTCGGGCGCTGGGTTGTGCCGCCCCCCGCCTGTCTCGCGCTCACATCGGCGCTACGTGGGCTGATCCACCGTCCACCGATCGGCCTGTCCGTGAACCCGACAAGTCCGCCTATGACCCGTCGCCCGGCATCAGTTGGTCCAGGCCGGCTGCCACAGCAGCCACGTCCTCCGATCGACCAGCAGAAAGCACCATTGGCCCAAGACGCGACCCGTTCCACGCCGAGCGCGACGACAACACACGGCCACTGGGGCGGCCGAGCTGGCCCAGAGGCAGTGCCGGCCGCCACCGGGGAGCAGCACGACGTACTCAGTCCTCGGCCTCGGCCCCGACCGCCGGCTCGAGCAGCGAGCTGAAGTCGTCGCCGATCTCCATGACCGCCAGCTCGTCGCGCTTGGCGGGCAGCACCTCGCGAATGTAGGAGTCGAGCGCGCGGTCGAGGCCGACGTCGCGGCGGGCCTTCTCCGACAGGAACCAGCGGTGCTCGAGCACCTCGTGGAAGACCTGGGCCGGCTCGAGCTTGCCGCGCAGGTCCGGCGGGATGCCCTGCACGACGGGCTCGTAGACGTCGAGCAGCCACTCGTGGGCGACGATCTCCTCGGACTCGCCCTGTCGGTCGCACTCGACGGCGTACTGGTCGAGGTCGTTGAGGAGCCGGCGGGCCTGGTTCTCCTCCACGTCGAGGCCGGTCAGGCGCAGCAGCCGGCGGCTGTGGTGGCCGGCGTCCACGACCTTGGGCTGGATGTGGACCGTGGCGCCGTCGAAGTCGGTGACGATCTGCAGCTCGCCGACGTCGAAGCCGAGCTCGTTGAGCCGCTCGACGCGCTGGTTGATCCGGTAGCGCTCGTCGAAGTCGACGGTCTGCTCGCCGGTCAGCTCGTCCCAGAGCCGCATGTAGCGGCGCTCGATGGCGTTGCCGAGGTGGACGACGTCGACGTCCTCGTCGACGAGGCCGCCGGCCTGCAGGTCCATCAGCTCGCCGATGATGTTGACCCGCGCGGTCTCGATGTCCATCTCGCGCTGGCCGCGGCTGAGGGTGTCGTGCAGCTCGCCGGTCTCCGCGTCGACGAGGTACGCCGCGAAGGCGCCGGCGTCACGGCGGAAGAGCGTGTTGGACAGCGAGCAGTCGCCCCAGTAGAGCCCGGCCAGGTGCAGCCGCACGAACAGCGCGGTCAGCGCGTCGAGCAGGCGGTTGCCGGTGTCGGGCCGCAGCGTCTGGGAGAAGACGGCGCGGTAGGGCAGCGAGAACTGCAGGTGCTTGGTGACGAGGGCGGCCATCAGCTCCTCGCCGTCGTCGCCGACGCGGCCACCGACGACCCCGACCGGCTCCACGCTGGGGACGTCGAGGCGCTGCAGGTCGCGCAGCAGGCGGTACTCCCGCTCGGCGAAGCGCTCGGTGACCTCCTTGACGGCATACACCGTGCCGTCGAGCCGCACGAAGCGGACGACGTGCCGGGAGATGCCGCGGGGGAGGGGGACGAGCAGGCTCTCCGGCCACTCCTCGAGCGGCGTCGACCAGGGCAGGTCGAGCAGGAGCTGGGCGTCGCGGACGGCCGTGATCTGGAGGGCCACGGGTCCATTGTGCGCGTAGCCGCAAGAAGCGGACGGGGCCGCCCCGGCAGCTGCCGGGACGGCCCCGTCGGGAGGTGCGGCGACTCAGAAGTCGATGCGGTTGCCCGAGGAGACCTGGAACAGGTGCTCCTCGTTCTCCTTGATGCGGACGAAGACCTGGGCGCCCTTCTCGGGGACCGAGCGCGGCTCGACCCGGACGATGACGTCCGTGCGGCCCGTGGACTGGCCCTGCGCGTCGACGAAGCTGCAGTAGGCGTGGGCCTCGGCGCCGAGCTCCTCGACCACGTTGACCATGACCGGGAAGGCGCCCGGCGTGCCCTGCGCGACGACGTCGACGGCCTCGGGGCGGTAGCCGACCGTGACCTCGCGCTCGCCCCGCAGTTGCTCCAGGGCGACGCGCGGCAGCGGCAGGATCGCGCCGTGGCCGAGGTCGGCGCCGTCGGCCGTGACCGGGAACTGCGTGAGGTTCATGGCGGGGGAGCCGATGAAGCCCGCGACGAAGACGTTGGCCGGCTTCTCGTACATGTGGCGCGGGGTGTCGACCTGCTGCAGGAGGCCGTCCTTGAGGACCGCGACCCGGTCGCCCATCGTCATGGCCTCGACCTGGTCGTGCGTGACGTAGACGGTCGTGACGCCGAGGCGGCGCTGCAGCGAGGCGATCTGCGTGCGGGTCTGGACGCGGAGCTTGGCGTCGAGGTTCGACAGCGGCTCGTCCATGAGGAAGACCTGCGGCTGGCGGACGATCGCGCGGCCCATGGCGACGCGCTGGCGCTGGCCGCCGGAGAGCGCCTTCGGCTTGCGGTCGAGGTACTGCTCGAGGTCGAGCAGCTTGGCCGCCTCCTTGACGCGGGCGGCGCGCTCCTCCTTGCCTACGCCGGCGATCTTGAGCGCGAAGCCCATGTTCTCCGCGACCGACATGTGCGGGTAGAGCGCGTAGTTCTGGAACACCATCGCGATGTCCCGGTCCTTCGGCGGCAGGTCGGTGACGTCCTTGTTGCCCACGAAGATGTTGCCGGAGTTGACCTCTTCGAGGCCGGCCAGCATGCGCAGCGAGGTGGACTTGCCGCAGCCGGACGGGCCGACGAGGACGAGGAACTCGCCGTCGCCGATCTCGAGGTCGAGCTGGTTGACCGCAGGCTTCTCCTGGCCCGGGTAGACCCGGGTGGCCTTGCGGAAGGAAACGGGCGCCATGGTGCGTCCTCTCACCGGCAGGAACGTGCCGGACGATCCGAGTGAGTGGCGGGGCGCGGGCGGGGACCGCTCGCGCTGAGCGAAGCGTACGAGCCTTGTGGACCTTGTGCCCAGGGGGAGGGCGGATAGATCCACCGGAGAAACCCGATCGGACCGCCCGGAACCACCGCGGCCCGTGGCCGTGAACCACATCGACCCGTCCGAACTACAGCCGCCCCACCCGGGGCCGGGGCGCCCGTCCCGCTCCCCGGCCCCCGCACCTGCGTGCGCCCGCTCAGCGCGCCAGCGCTGCCGCCAGCTCGCGGTCGGCCTGCTGGAACGTGGTGGCGGCGACGTCGAGGTAGCCGCCCATCCCCTCGAGCCCGGCGACGACCTTCGTCACGCCGGTGTTGAACTCGGCGTAGGCCCCGGAGAAGGCCTTGCTCGAGCTGTCGGTGACGTAGCCGGCGGCGACCAGGGCGTCGACCTGCTTCTTGAGCGAGGAGAGCGTCGCCTCGATGTCCGACTGCCCCTTGCGCAGCTGCTTGGCCGCGGTCTGCATGTCCTGATACGTGACGTTGACGTTCGCCATGTCCGTGCCTCCTCCTGTGCGGCCCCCGCCCGGGTGGGAGGGCGTCCCGCGTTCGACGAGCGCGATCCTGGCGCCCGGGGCGGGGCTCCTGCCGCCGTTGTCCACAGGCCTGACGCAGCCCCGCCGTCACTCCAGAGGCACCCGCAGGGTCAGCAGCTCCCCGTCGCCCAGCTGGGCCAGCGCCCGCCCGGGCTGCACCGGGCCGCCGACCAGGCCGCGCGGGAGGCGTACGCCGATCAGGTCGCCGTCCGCGAGGCCTTGCGGGGACAGCAGCACGCCGCGGCGGGACTTGCGCAGCTCCACCTGCCACCCGCTGAACCCCGCGAAGGCCTCGTCCGCCGTGCCGGCGGCCACGACGCCCGGCCCGCCGTCACCCGCGCCCTGCACCGCGGCCAGCAACGTCTCGCGAGCCGGGCAGTCGCGCAGCAGCTCGGCGTCGTCGACCAGCAGGACGCCGCCGGCTCCGAGCCGGATGAGGGCAGCGCCCAGCTCCGCGGCCTCGAGCGCCGCGGACGGCAGGACCGCGACCACGCCGGGCTGCCCCGCAAGGCTGCGCAGCGGGGACGCCCGCGGCGCGGCCACGACGAGCCGCGAGCCGGCGGCCAGCAGCGAGCGGGCCATCGCGAGCAGCACCGTCGAGCGGCCCGACCGCGGCGGCCCGGCGACCAGGAAGCAGCCGCCCCCGGCGGTCAGGTCCGGCCCGTGCGCGGCGAGCGCGTTGCCGCCGACGCCGACCATCGCCCAGCGCGCGGGCAGTGGGCTCGGCCGCAGGTCCCACGCCGCGTCGAAGGAGACCCGGGCGGGCAGCGCGTCCACCCGGGGTACCCGGCGGTGCGCCGGCACGGCCGCGTCGCGCAGGGCCAGCCTGGCGCCCAGCCGCTCCAGCGCCGCGGCCTGGTCACGCCCCGAGAGCGCGCCGTCGAGCAGCGCGATCTGCACCGAGCCGGCGGCGTCGGCCCGCAGCGCCCGCCCCGGCGACAGCCCGTCCGGGGGGACCGACCGCGCGGGCACGCCGCCGAGCGCGTAGTCCGCGGTGTCCGCCAGCCGCAGCAGCAGCTTGTCCTCGCTCGCGGCCCCGACCCGGCCGAGCAGCAGCGAGCGGTCCCCGGCGGCGACCACGTGCACCCCGGCGCTCGCACCCTCGCGCAGTAGCGCCGTGACCTCTTCCACCAGCCGCCCCCCGTCGGCCTCGCCCAGCGCCGCGACGAATCCCTCCCACCGGTCGAGCAGCAGCACGACGTGCGGCAGCCGCCGGTCCGCCGGCTCGGCGAGCCGCTGCTCGGCCACGTCCGCATAGCCCCCGGCCGCGAGCGCGTCCTGGCGGCGGCGTACCTCCGCCGACAGGTGGGCCAGGAGCCGGCCGGCCCGCTCGGGCTCCGTGCGACCCACCACCGCCCCGCAGTGCGGCAGCGCCGTGAGCCCCTGGAGCCCGCCGCCTCCGCAGTCGAGCGCGTAGAGGTGCACGTCCGAGGAGGGGTACGCCGTGGCGAGCGCCGCCGCGAGCGTCCGCAGCGCGGTCGACCGCCCGCTGCGCGGCGCCCCGACGACGAACAGGTGCCCGAACGCGGCCAGGTCCACGACGGCCGGCAGCTGGGCCTGCTCGGCGGGCAGGTCGACGAGGCCGTACGCCGCGGCCCCCTCGGCGGCGATTTCGGCGAGGTCGGCGAGCGCGAGCGTGGCGGGCAGGGGCGGGAGCCAGGGGCGGCGCGGCGGTGGGCAGCCGTCCGCGTCGGCCGCAGCGCGGACGGCGTCGACGAAAGCCGAGAGGTCCGTGACGGGGGACGCCGGCCCCGCGGCTGCCGGCCGGGCGGGCAGCGGGCGGGCGAGCGCGGCCACGCTGATCGGCACCGCCCACGGCTCCGGCTCGGGCTCGGAACCGGCTGGGGGCGCCGGCCCGCCGACGCGGGCGGCCTGGAACGGCACGAGCGAGGCGTGCCCGAGCCGGGCGTACGCGCGCCCCGGCAGCTGGCGCGGGATGCGGCCGGCGTCGGGGGCGTCGATGACGTCGCTGCTCTCGGCGCCGTCGGTCATGCGCAGCGCGATGCGTACGTTCGTGTTGGCCCGGATCTCCGGCGACACCGCGCCGGACGGCCGCTGGGTCGCCATGACCAGTGAGATGCCCAGCGAGCGCCCGCGCTGGGCGATGTCGACGAGCCCGGTGACGAAGTCCGGCAGCTCGCGGACGAGCGAGGCGAACTCGTCGATGACGATGAGCAGCCGGGGGAGCGGCTCTCCAGCGGTTCCGTTCCGAGAACGGAGGTAGGCGTCGACGTCCTTCGCCCCGGCGGCGGCCAGCAGGTGCTCGCGCCGGGCGAGCTCGGCGCGCAGCGAGGCCAGGGCGCGCTCCACGAGCGCGCCGTCGAGGTCGGTCACCATCCCGACGGTGTGCGGCAGGGCCGCGCAGTCGGCGAAGGCCGCGCCGCCCTTGTAGTCGACGAGCACGAACGCCACCCGGTCCGGCGGGTACGACGCGGCGAGCGTGGCGACCAGCGTCTGCAGCAGCTCGGACTTGCCGGCCCCGGTCGTCCCCGCGACGAGGGCGTGCGGCCCGTCGCGGCCGACGTCGAGCGCAAACGGGCCGTCGACCGACTCGCCGAGGACCGCGAGCAGCCGGCCGTCCGCCCGCGCCCAGCGCCGGCGTACGCCCTCGGCCGTCGGGACCGAAAGCCCGACCACGTCGAGCAGCCGGCTGGCCGCGGGCAGCTGCGCCTCCTCCCCGTCACCCCCGCCTGCGCGCAGCGGGGCGAGCCCGCGGGCCGCCTCCTCGCACCAGCCGGCCGCGACGAGGTCGGGCAGCACGGCCTCCGTCTTTGGCCCCTGGTGCTCGGCGACCCGGACAAGGCCGTCCGGGTCTGGCGACACCACCGCGCGGCACTCCGCGGGCAGCAGCCGTTCCTCCGGCTCGACACAGAGGACGTGCACCCGCACGCCTGGCCCCTCGCGCAGCACCTGGACGAGCCCCGGCAGCGTGCGCAGCCTTCGCGCCCCGTCGACGACCACGAGCACCGCCGGCTCGCCGAGCGCCTGCGCGGCCGCGAGCGGCTCGCGCGCCGCGGACCGGCGGGCGACCAGAGCGGCGAGCTCGGCCAGCCGCCGGGCCGCGTCCTCGTCCTCGAACGCGAGCAGGGCGGCGCAGTCCTGCCCTGCGGCCGGGCGGCAGTGGGGGAGCCAGCGCGCCCACTCCCACTCCGGCGCGCTGTCGCGCCCGCCGAGGACGACGACCTGCAGGTCGGCGGGCGCATGGAGCACGGCGGCCTGCAGGAGGAGCCAGCGCGCCAGCGGGCGCGCGGCCGGCCCGGCGACCCCGAGCACACCGAGCCGGGCCAGCGGCACGCCGACGGGGACGTCCGGAAGCGGCAGCGGAACCCGGCGGCGGTGCTCCTCGCGGTCCGGGTCCTCGAGCGTCACGTCGGCCGCCACGTCGGCGCAGCCGACCCGCAGTGACAGGAAGTCGGGATCGTCCCGCCGGCGCTCCCAGAGCCCGCGGCCCGGCCCGGTCGCCGTCGCCCGCACGGTGACCGGCCCCGGGAGCGCGTGCCGACGCGCGTCCCGCTCGACAAGCGCGGCGCCCCGGGCGTCGGCCTCGATCGCAGCCTTCCGCTCCGCGTGCTCGCGCAGCAGCGCCCGGTGCGACCGCCGGCCCGAGCGCCGGTCCGCGACCGCGCCCGCGATCAGCGACACCGGGCTGAGCAGGCCGAACAGCAGGTATCCCGCGCTGCCGGTCGCCCAGGCCAGCACGCCGGAGAGCGCGAGCGGCAGCAGCGCCATCAGCAGCGGCAGCGGCCGGCGGGGCGGCTCGGCGGGCGTCGAGGGCAGCCGGTACGCCGTGCTCGCGCCCGACGCCAGCAGCCGCGGCGGGCGGCTGACCTCGAGCCCGCCGTCCGCGGCCGGGTGCACGACGGCGTCGGCGGCGGCCGGCGGGCCGACCGTGAGCAGGCACTGCCCGGCCCGGAGCAGCGCCCCGGGCGGCCACGGCAGCGGCTCGTCGCAGAGCGGCACGCCGTCCAGCCGGCCCGTGCCGCGGACGGTGCAGGTCTCGTCGTCGGCGACGTCCACCTCGAGAGCGTCGCCCTCGAGACCGTCCACCTCGAGAGACCCGACGTCGAGAGCGCCGAGCCGGACCCCTGCCCCCGCGCCGAGCCGCGTCCGCCCCAGGGGGAGCGGCACCACCGTCCCCGCGCCCGCCCCGCCGACGACCTGCAGCTCGACACTGACGGGCTCGGCCGGCCACTCGGCGGGCGCGTCGAGCCCCACGACCGCGCCGTCACGCAGCGGCGACCCGGCGAACGGCTCGCCCCGGCCCAGCGGCTCCCCCCGGACGTACGCGGTGACACGCCCGCCGCCCTGCGGCCGCAGCCGGGCCACGAGCAGGTCCACGACGGCTCCGACGGGGGTCCGCGCCGGGGCGTCCACGAGGACGTCCCGGCGCTGCCGGGTGGCGGGGTCGACGACGGTGAGGGTGACGCGCACCGCACAAGATCCTGCCCGAGTCGCAGGTAGCGTTTCGGTCGTGAGCCGGCGGCTGTGGACAACGAGCGCGCTGCCCCTGCACGTCCTCCTCGTGGCCGTCCTCGTCGTCTTCGGCTGGCTCGGCTGGTGGCAGCTCGAGCGCTTCCAGGACAAGGCGCGCGGATCGGTCGTGGTCCGCGACGACCCGGCCGTGCCGCTGTCCGCGCTGGCCGGGCCGAGCGAGGAAGAGGTGTCCGCCGACGCGCTCGGGCGGCTCGTCACGGTGGAGGGGGAGTACCTCCCGGGCGACCAGCTGCTGCTGCCGGACCGCGAGCTGCAGGGCCGGAAGGGCTACTGGCTGCTCGCCCCGCTGCAGACCGGCGGCTCCGACGGCCCGGTCGTGCCGGTCGTGCGCGGCTGGGTCGACAGCACCGACGCTCCGGCGGCCGCGGTGCCCACGGGGCCGGTCACGCTCACCGGCCGGGTGCAGCCCGCGGAGCCGGTCGACGACGTCAACGACGAGGGGCTGCCCGCGGGCCAGGCGCTCGCCGCGAGCCCCGTCGAGCTGCTCGCGGCCGTGCCGGGCCCGATCTACAACCTGCTCGTCGTGGCCGCCGCCGAGGACCCGCGGCCCGCGGTCGCGCCCGCCCCCGTCGAGCTCTGGGTGCACCGACCGGGTGGCGGCTTCCCGCTGCAGAACTTCGCCTACGCGATCCAGTGGTGGGTGTTCGCCGCCTTCGCCGCCTTCATGTGGTGGCGCTTCCTCCCCGAGGACGACCGCTCCTCGCGTCCGGGGGCCAACGCCCCCGCTGGCCATCCCACCGCCGGCAGCGAGCCGGCCGAACCGCTGAGGACCCGTTCGTGAGCCCTGCACTGAAGCGCTACCGCGTGATGGCCTACATCGTCGGCGTCATGCTGCTGATCCTGGTGCTCGTCGCCATGCCGATCCGCTACATCTGGGGGCACCCGGAGTTCTCGGAGACGTTCTCGCCGATCCACGGCGCCTGCTACATCGTCTACCTGATCGTCGCGTTCGACCTCGGCATGAAGGCGCGCTGGTCCAAGCCGCGCATCCTGGCCGTGCTGCTGGCCGGGGCGGTCCCGTTCCTGTCGTTCGTCGTCGAGCGCCGGGTCACCCGCGACGCCGAGGCCGCCATCCGCGCGGGCGCCTGACGCCGGGCCCGGGTCGGTACCCTCGTCGCGCGCCCCTGTAGCTCAGTTGGTCAGAGCAACCGCCTTGTAAGCGGTAGGTCGTCGGTTCGAATCCGACCGGGGGCTCTTCCCGTCTCCGCTCATGGTGGCGTCCCCGCCTGTCGGGTCGGTCACGTATCCGCGCCTGGCGGTATCACCAAGCCACGCCCGGCGTCCGTCTACGCGCAGGCCCCCACGCCGACGAGCAGGGCGTGGGGGCCTGTCCAGCGGGCCGAGCGGCTACTGCGTGACGGAAAGCGCGATCTTGTCGATGCGCTCGAACGTGTCCACGTGCAGCCCCGCGACGCGCTCGGAGCGCAGCGTCGCGGTGGTCCCGAAGAACAGCGGCACCACGGGCACGTCCTGCGCGACCCGGTCCTCGGCCGCCTGCCAGTCCGGGATCGCCGCCTCCTGGTCCGGCTCGCCGCGGCCCTTGGCCAGCAGCGAGTCGACCTGGTCGTTGGCGTAGCCGTAGAGGTTGCTCGAGCCGCTGCTGCTGTAGAGCGAGCTCAGGAAGTTCTCCAGCGTCGGCCAGTCCATGGAGTACGCCATGCGGAACGGGCCGAACGGCTGCTCGGCCGCCGAGGCGCGCATGAGCCGCTCGACGAGGACGCTGAAGTCCGGCACCGCCGTCGCGATGCACTGCACGTCGAGGTTGGCCGAGACCTGGTTGCACAGCGCCTCGACCCACTCCTTGTGCGGGCCGTCGGCGTTGTAGGTCACCGTGATCTCGTCCAGCCCGCCGGCCTCGGACAGCAGCTCCTTGGCCTGCACCGGGTCGTACGTGCACGTCTCGCCGCAGCTGCCCTTGCGATAGCCCGGGACGGTCGGCCCGACGTACGCGTCGGCGGGCACGCGCGTGCCGTGGAAGACCACGTCGCTGAGCTGCTGACGGTCGATCGCCATCGACAGCGCCCGGCGGACACGGACGTCGCGCAGCTCCGGGTCGGCGCTCGGCAGCCCCAGGTAGGCGAAGTACGACGACGGGAAGGTCGCGTAGCGGTCGCCGAACTCGTCAGGGGCGGAGGCCAGCTGGGCGGCCGGCAGAGCCGTCATGACGTCGACGGTGCCGGAGAGCAGGTCGTTGTACGCCGTGTCCATCGAGGCGTACAGGCGGAAGTCGATGCCCTGCAGCTTCGGCTTCGTCCCCTTGTAGGCGTCCCACCGGTCGACGGCGATGAGCTCGTTGTGCTGCCAGCTGCCCTTCATGCGGAAGGGGCCGTTGCCGATGGGGGCGTCGTCGTAGGCCTTCGGGTCCTCGAGGGCCTTCGCGGGCAGCGGGAGGAACGCGGCGTACCCGAGCTGGGTCTCGAAGCTGTTGTCCGGCTGGGAGAGCGTGACGGTGAAGGTGCCGTCGTCGACGACCTTGAGACCCGACATCGCCGTGGCCGGACCGGGCGACCCGTCCTCGGTGGGGGCGACCTCGTCGAAGCCCTCGATGAGGGAGTAGTAGTCGCTGTTGGCCTGCCCGCTGCTGGCGCCGTAGTTCCAGGCGTCGACGAACGACGAGGCCGTCACCGGGGTGCCGTCGTGGAACGTCCACCCGGGGGTGAGGGTGATCGTCCACTGCTTGCGGTCCTGCGTCGTGATCGACGTCGCGAGCCCCGTCGGCTTCGCGTTGCCGGACGCGTCGTAGTCGACGAGGCCGGTGAAGAGCGCATCGACGATCTCCTGTCCGGCGGACTCCGCGACGTTCGGCGGCGTCAGCGACGCGGGCTCGATCAGCGCGATCGCGGCCCGGCCGCCGTCCTCGGGCGCCTGCGCGTCGTCGTCGTCCCCGCCGCCGCACCCGGCGACGACCGCCGCCAGGGCCACGGCGCCGGCGACCACCCGGGCGCGGGTGCTCGGGCGGTCCCTCCACCGGAGTCGCATTGCCGACCTGCCTCTCTCGTCGTCGTCCGCACAGTCCCTCGAAAGCGCCCCCGTCCCCCGTTCTGCCCACCGAGCGTAACGAGTTGACTCCCCTTCGTGGAGCGGGCTGCGCCGCCCCGGCCCTCCCATCGGCTCGTGGTGCTTCCTCCTGAGCGAGGCAGGCAGAGGCGACGAGCCGACGGGAGGCGGGCTTGCGTCGTCAGACGCGCAGCTCGGGCAGGACAGAGCGGCCGTAGAAGTCGATGACGGCCGCCTGGTTCCGCTGCCCGGAATGCACGAACGGCGTCGCGCCCAGGTCGAGCAGCTTCTGCACGGCGGCGATGTGGTCCTCCGGGTCGCCCGTCTTCGGCCAGGAGCCGTAGACCTGCGGCAGCGGCCACCACGAGTTGGCCTTCTGCTGGATCGACAGCGGGTCCGGGTCGTACAGCAGAGCCGGATCCCACGGGTCCACCGTGAACCTCCAGCGCTTGGCGGCGTACTCCAGCCCCGGGCCGTCGCCCACGTTGACGAAGAGCTCGACGTACTTCGGCATCGCGTCCGGGTCCTTGCCCGCCGCCTGCGCCCCCCGGGCGAAGGCGTCGCGGAGCTCGGGCTTCTGGATGTCGGCGGCGCTGCAGATCCAGCCGTCGCCGTAGAAGCCGGCGTTGTAGGCGCTCTTCGGCCCGCTCGCGGCCATGTAGATCGGCACGGGCCGCTCCGGGACGTCGTAGAGCTGGAACCGGTCGACGGCGTAGTAGGCGCCGGACCAGGTGACGCGCTCGCCCTGCCAGAGCCTTCGGATGAGCTGGACGGCCTCGACCAGGCGGGCGGCGCGCTCGGCGTACGGGCCGAACTGGCCGGTACCGGCCTTCTCGTTGAGCGCCTCCCCGGTGCCGACGCCGAGGAACACCCGCCCGGGCGCGAGGATGCCGAGCGACGCCCAGGCCTGGGCGACCTCGCTCGGGTGGTGGCGGTAGATCGGGCAGGTCACGCCGGGCCCGAACGTCGCCCGCGTCGTGGCCTGGCTGATCAGCGCCTGCGTCATCCAGGGGTGCATCGAGTGGCCCTGCACGTCCTGCCACGGCTGCAGGTGGTCGCTCGTCCACAGCAGGCCGAAGCCCGCCGTTTCCGCGCGCGACGCCCACTGCACCAGTGCCTGCGTCTGGAACTGCTCGTGGGAGAGCACGAACCCGACGGGCACGGACCGGGCCGCGCGCGGCGGGGCGGGCGCCGACTCCGCAGCCTCCGCAGACCGGGGCAGGGCCAGCGCCCCCGCCGCGGCGGCGGCGCCGGTGAGCAGGCCGCGCCGGGACACGGACGCGGGAGCGTCGGGCGGCGGGACGGACGTGACGGGCTCGCTCATGCTGGCCTCCGGGCCGTCGGGCGGGCGGTTCCTGCGCCCGCTGCTGCGGCGTTGCCCGTTTTCCGCCCCGCTTGCACCCCCGCATCGAGCAGATGTCGCGAGGCGACCGCTACCGGTGCGCCGGCCCGGCGACGGCGGACCCCGTCTGCACCGCCCACAGCTGGGCGTAGATCCCACCCGCCGCCACGAGCTCGTCGTGCGTGCCGGACTCGGCGACCCGCCCCTCAGAGAGGACCCAGATGCGGTGCGCGTCGCGCACGGTCGAGAGCCGGTGGGCGACGACGAGCGCGGTCCGGGAGGCGGTGACGACGGCGAGCGAGCGCTGGATCGCGGCCTCGGTCTCGTTGTCCACGGCGGACGTCGCTTCGTCGAGCACGAGCAGGGCCGGGTCGCGCAGGATGGCGCGGGCGAGGGCGATGCGCTGGCGCTGCCCGCCGGACAGGGTGAGCCCGCGCTCGCCGACGACGGTCGCGTAGCCCTCCGGCAGCGCGCTGATGAAGCCGTGGGCCTCGGCGAGCCGGGCCGCCTGCTCGACCTCGGCGTCGGAGGCCTCGGGCCGGCCGTAGGCCAGGTTGTCGCGGACCGTGCCGTGGAAGAGGAAGACGTCCTGGCTGACGTAGCCGATGGCGCCGCGCAGCGACTCCCACGTCAGGTCGCGCACGTCGACGCCGTCGAGCAGCACCTGTCCCGCGCGCGGGTCGGAGAACCGGAGCACGAGCCGGAGCAGGCTGGACTTGCCGGCGCCGGTCGACCCGACGACGGCGTGCGTCTCGCCTGCGGGCACGACCAGGTCCACGCCGCGCAGGACGTCCGGGCCGTCGTCGTAGCCGAAGCGCACCCCGCGCAGCTCGAGCCCGCCTCGCACGGGCGCCGGCAGCCGGCGCGTCCCGTCGACCCCGTGCGGCTCCTCGTCGAGCAGCGCGAAGATCCGCCGCGTGGACGCCATGGCGCGCTGGTAGAGGTCGAGCGTCTGCCCGAGGTCGGTCAGCGGCCAGAGCAGCCGCTGGGTGAGGAAGACGAGCACCGAGTAGAGACCGACCTCGAGCCGTCCCTCGAACACGAACCACCCGCCGAGCAGCAGGGTCGAGGTGAAGCCGGCGAGGATGGCCATGCGGATCAGCGGGACGAACGCCGACGACGACGCGATCGCCCTTCGGTTGGCGACCCGGTAGTCGTCGGAGACCCGCTCCACGCGCGCGGTCTCCCGCTCCTCGGCGGTGAACGCCTTGATCGTCGTCAGGCCGCCGAGGTTGGTGGCCAGCGTGGCGCTGACCTCGCCGGCCGTCTCGCGCACGGCGGCGTACAACGGCTCGAGCCGGCGCTGGAACCGGATCGAGCCGAGCACGATGACCGGGACGGGCAGGAAGGCCAGCAGCGTCAGCTGCCACGAGGTGACGGCGAAGACCGCGCCCACGAGCACGACGGTCCAGGCCGTGTGCAGGATCGTGCGCGCCCCGACGTCGAGGAAGCGCTCGAGCTGGTTGACGTCGTCGCTGAGGACGGAGAGCACCTTGCCCGTCGAGGTCCGCTCGTGCCAGGCCACGTCCAGCCGCTGCACCGTGGAGTACGCCTCGACCCGCAGGTCGTGCTCCACCGTCTGCGCCAGCCCCCGCCAGAGCAGCGAGGCGACGTAGTCCGACAGCGACTCGAGGATCCACACGAGCGCGTTCAGCGCGGCGATGACCACGAGCTGGGCGAACCGGCCGTCGACCCCCAGGGTCGACCCCACGAACGAGTCGTCGCCCCGCACCACGACGTCGACGGCCGCGCCGAGCAGGATCTCGGGGGCGACGTCCATCGCCGTGTTGACGCTGGTGCAGGCGATCGCCGCGACCACGCGTCGGCGGTAGCGGCGGTGGTGCCGCCAGAGCGCGCCGAGCGGGCTGCGGGCGGAGGGCGGCGGTGCTGAGGTCACACCGGAAATGGTCGCAGGGGCACGAGCACGTCCGGCGCGGTGGCCGATCCGGCGGTTCGTGTATCAACACGCCGGGCCGCGTGGGACCGTCAGGCAAGGCGGCAGCGCGCCGGTGCGCGGCCGCACGGTCCCGGGGAGGGCCAGATGGGTGACGTGGGGCAGCTCGACCTGTACGACGTGGCCTTCCTCGCGGGCGGGCCGCGGCGCCTGACCGAGACCGCCGTGACGGCGCTGCTGCTGCGCGGTGACGTGCGGGCCCGGACCTCCGGCGAGCTCGACGTGGTGCAGCACGCGCCCCGGCACGAGGTGGAGCGCATGGTGCTCGACGTGCTGGCGCGCCCAGCGTCGCGCCGGGTCGACGAGCTCTGGTGGGAGGTCGCCGCGGACCCGCGGGCCGAGCACCGGGTGGAGCGGCTCGTACGCGCCGGCCTGCTGCGCGGCGGGGTCGTCCGGGTGCTCGGGCCGCGGTCGGGGATGGCCGTCAGCGGAGCCGGCCGACGTGCATTGCAAATGGCAGCTTCGGCTTCGGTGAACAGCAATGCCGACATTGCCGCCGACACCTGGGCCGTGGCGCTCGTCGGCCCGGGCGGCATGGCCGACGGCGAGCTGCGGGACGCGGTCTTCGGCCGGGTGCGCCGGACGGGGCGGTCGAGGCGGACGGGCGACGGGGCGGCGGTGTCCGGCTGGGGTGTCTGGGGCTACGGCGGCTCGGGCGGGAGCAGCTGCAGTGGCGGAAGCAGCTGTGGGGGCGGCAGCAGCTGCGGAGGTGGCGGTGGGGGCGGCGGCGGGTGCGGGGGAGGCAGCTGACGTGGCCGGCACGGCGACGGGCCACCCCGCGCTCGGCATCGGCATCGGCTGGCGGTCGGAGATCGACCTGACCGTCGCGCGGATGCCCGGCGTCGACTTCGTCGAGGCGGTGGCCGAGAACCTCCATCTGCACGCGCTGC
>NZ_JAANNP010000028.1 GCF_011250635.1 Motilibacter deserti | reverse complement strand
CGCCGACCGCGTCGTGCTCGTCGAGGCCGGGCGCACCGTGGGCGAGCACCGCCTCGCCGACCTGCCGCGCGGGGCTGCCAGCACGTGGCGTGTGCGCGCGCTCGCCACCGCACCGCTGCTCGCCGCCCTGGACGCGCGCGCCGTGGCGTACTCCGATCCGGGGCCGGGCGGGGTGGAGGTCCGGCTCGGCGGCGACGAGGAGGCGGCCGAGCTGCTGGCCGGCCTCGTCCGCGACGGCGTGCCGGTCGTCTCGCTCGCGCCGGCGTCGAGCGCCCTGGAGTCGGCCTACCTCACGATGACGCAGGAGCGGCGATGAGCACCGCCGGAGTGCTGGTGGTGGCGCGCGGCGAGCTGCGCCAGCGCGTACGAGCCGGGCGCTGGCGGTGGCTGCTGGCCGCCTGGGTCGCGGTGCTCGCGGCGTTCACCGTGCTGCTGCGGCTCGCGCTGAGCACCGGCCTGGAGCCGGGCCAGGAGATGGGGCCGCCGCTGTTCGGCGGGCTCATGCTCTTCGTGCTCGGCCTCGCGATGCTCGTCGTCCCCTCGCTCACCGCCCAGTCGGTCAACGGGGACCGCGAGCGCGGGCTGCTCGCTCCGCTGCAGGTCACTCTGCTCACGCCCTGGGAGATCGCCCTCGGCAAGCTCGCCGCGGCCTGGGGCGTCGCCCTGCTCTTCCTGGCCCTCGCGCTGCCCTTCGCCGTCTGGTCACTCGTCGAGGGCGGCGTCGGCGCCGGGCAGCTCCTCGTCGCCGTCCTCGTCGAGGCCCTCCTCCTCGGCGTCGTGTGCGCCATCGGGCTCGGGCTGTCGGCGGCCCTGTCACGCAGCACGACGTCGGCGGTGCTGACCTACCTCGCCGTCTTCGCGCTCAGCGCGGGCACCCTGATCGCATTCGGGCTGGCGCTCGTCGCCACGTCGGAGGCGCGCGAGGAGGCCTACTACGACGGCGACGGCGTCGCCACCACGTACATGACGACCGAGGACCACCCGGAGCGGGTGTGGTGGCTGCTCGCGCCCAACCCGTTCGTGGTGCTGGCCGACGCGGCGCCGCGCAACGACCCGGGCATGCCCCGCCGCTACGCCGACTACGTGCAGGACTACGAGCCCGAGCCGCTCGACCCGCTCGGCGAGATCGGCCGCGCGGTGCGCGAGGCACGCGACCCCGAGGCTTACGACGGGTGGTACAGCTACGGGCCCTACCCGCCGGGCGGCGGCATCACCGCGGTCGTGCCGACGCCCGGCGCGCTGCCCGAGCCCGGCGTCGCGTACGACCCGGACGTCTCCGTCGCGGGCTCCGCCGTCGACGGCCCGCGGGAGGCCGCCGCGGTCTGGCCCTGGGGGCTCGGCTTCGACCTGCTGCTCGGGGCGGGCGCGGTCTGGCTCGCGGCGCGCCGGCTCCGGGCGCCCGCGCACCGGCTGGGGAAGGGCAGCCGCATCGCCTGAGGCTTCACACGTCGGCGAACCGCTCGGCGTGCACCTGCTCTTCGGGCAGGCCCAGCGCACGCAGCGCCTCGACCGCGGCCGTGACCATCGGGGGCGGTCCGCAGACGAAGGCGTTCCAGCCGGCGACGTCGTCGGGCAGGACGCGGGCCAGCAGGCGCAGGTCGACCCGGCCCCGCTCGCCGGTCCAGTCCTCCGGTGGTTCCGACAGCACGTGCACCAAGTGCAGGTCGAGCCGGCGGGTCAGCTCGTCGAGCTCCTCGCGGAAGGTCACGTCGTCCCACCGCCGGTTCGCGTCCACGAGGACGAGCGGCCGGCGGTCGCCTGCGTCCGCGAAGGTGCGCAGCAGGCTCATCACCGGCGTGATCCCGATCCCGCCGGCCACGAGCACGTACGGCGCCGTGGGCCGAGCGGGTACGAACGACCCGTGCGGCCCGTCAAGGAGCACGCGGGCGCCGGGCGCAAGGGCGCGCACGCTTGCTGTGAAGTCCCCGACGGCCTTGACCGTCAGCTCGACCGCGCCGGGGCGAGCTGCGCTGGAGGCGAACGAGAAGGGGTGCTCCTCCAGCGCGTACGGCGAGGCCGCCGTCTTGAGCCAGGCGAACTGCCCGGGCGAGAACGCGATGCCGGCGTGCCCGTCCGCGCGCAGCCGCAGGGTGGTCGCGCCGCCGCGCTCGTCGAGGACCCGGTCGACCCGGTACGGCCGCCCGGCCGCGGCGAAGGGCCGGGCGACGCGCAGCGCGAACACCGCCGCCGCGCCCAGCACGACGAGCGCGGCGACCGTGGCCTGCACCGCGCCGACCCCGGCGTACCCCCCGACGCCGACCACGTGGCCGACCGCCGCGGCCACCACGAGGACGCCGAGCAGCAGGTGGCTGGCCCGCCACGCCTCGTACGGCACCCGCAGCGGGCGCCGCCAGAGCGAGAGCGCGACGAGCACGGCGAGGGCCACGACGCAGAGCAGCCCGGCACGGGCGCGCCAGGGGGCGTCCACGGGGTCGAGCAGGGAGAGCCGGTCCGGGTCGTCGACCATCAGCAGCACGACGTGCAGCAGGGCCAGCGCGAGGGCGACACCGCCGACGAGCCGGTGGAAGCGGAGCAGGACGTCGACGCCGAAGGGTCGGGTGAAGAGCCGCAGCCGCGCCGGGAGCCCGAGCTGCAGGGCAAGCACCGCGAGCGCGGAGAAGCCGATGCCGTCGCTGGCGTTGGTCAGCCCCGAGCGCCGAGCCGCGTCCGGCGCCACCGCGACGAAGGCCATGGGGGCCAGCACGAGCATCGCGTAGACCGCTACCCACAGCACGCGCTGCGCCGCCGGGGAGCCGGGGCCGCTGCCCCGGGCGGCCGCCGGCGCGGCCGTGCCGCTAACCGGAGCCGTCTCCACCCGAGCCACTGCCGGAGGAGTCGCCGCCCGACGAGTCGTCGCCCGAGTCGTCGCCCGAGTCGTCCCCGCCGCGGCCGCGGCCGCGCCCCCGGCCCTGCCCGCTGCCGTTGTCGGCCTCCGACGCGGAGACGGCGGGCGACGGGGAGGTGGTCGGGCTGGCCGGGGCGCCCGGCGAGCCGGTGGCGGCCGGGGTCGAGATCGGCGTCCCCCCGTCGGCGGGGGCCGCCCCGGACGGCGGGGCAGCGGGGCTGGCCGGCGCCTGCGGCGGCGGGTCCGCCTCGTCGCCGCCGGCGGACACGGTGAACGCCACCCCCGCCGCCACGGCGACGATCAGGGCGAGCAGCCCCAGGGCCAAGCCCAACGCTCCCTCGCGTCGTCGCATGGGCGAGGTCTACCCACCGTTCCGGCGTCTCGACCGCGCCTGCCGAGGGCAGGCCTGCCCTGGCCGCAGCGCGGGCCCCGGCGCGCGCACGGCGAACGCGTCAGGGCGCGCTGCGCGGCACGAAGTCCTGCGGCGGGGCGACGGCGCTCGCGGCGGTCTCGGCGAGCAGCCGGTCCTCGACGGCCAGCTCGGGGTCGTCCGCGAGGGCGTCGAGGCGTACGTGCGAGACGACCGACTGCAGCGCGCGCAGCGCGGCGCTGGCGGTCGAGCCCCAGTTGGACAGGTAGGAGAACTGCCACCACCACAGCGCCTCGACGTGGCGCCCGGCCTTGTAGTGCTGCAGGCCGTGGATGAGGTCGGACACGACGTCGGCCAGGTCGTCGGAGAGGGTCGTCGTGACGACCTCCGGCGGCTCGCCGTAGGGGTCGAACACCTCGGAGTACTCGTCGACGGGCTCGAGCAGGTTCGACAGCGAGGAGCGGATGCCCTCGACGTCTGCGTCGTCGCCCGCGTCCGGCTCGAAGCGCTCGTCCGGGACGATGTCCTGGACCGCGCCGAGCCGGCCGCCGGCCAGCAGCACCTGCGAGACCTGCAGGAGCAGCAGCGAGACCGCGGTCTCGGGGCTCTCGCCCGCCGCGATCTCGCGGACCGCCAGCACGAAGCTCTCGACCTGGTCCGCGATCTCAGCGGCGAAGTCGCCCCAGTCCTCGGCGGGGCCGACGGGCGGCCCTTCGTCGCCGTGGGAGAAGTCGGTCGTGGGGTCGGGGGTGTAGCCCCCGCCCCAGACCGGAGTGGTCGGAGTGTCAGACATCGAGCAGCCGCCTTCCTTCGAACGCACGCCCCAGCGTGACCTCGTCGGCATATTCGAGGTCGCCACCCACCGGGAGCCCGCTTGCGAGGCGGGTTACCCGAAGTCCCATCGGTTTCACCAGGCGCGCCAGGTAGGTCGCCGTGGCCTCGCCCTCGAGGTTGGGATCGGTGGCGAGGATGAGCTCGGTGACCGTACCGTCCGCGAGCCGCGCCAGCAGCTCCCGGATGCGCAGGTCGTCCGGCCCGACGCCCTCGATCGGGCTGATCGCGCCGCCGAGCACGTGGTAGCGCCCGCGGAACTCGCGGGTCCGCTCGATCGCGACGACGTCCTTGGGCTCCTCGACCACGCAGATCACCGAGAGCTCGCGCCGGGGGTCACGGCAGACCCGGCACTCCTCCTCCTCCGCGACGTTGCCGCAGATCCGGCAGAAGCGCACCTTCTCTTTGACCTGCTCGAGGGCCACGACGAGCCGGCGCACGTCGACCGGGTCGGCCGCGAGCAGGTGGAACGCGATGCGCTGCGCGCTCTTCGGCCCGACGCCCGGCAGCCGCCCCAGCTCGTCGATGAGGTCCTGGACGACCCCTTCGTACACGCTGACCCGGCCTCAGTCGACGTGCGGCTGCGGAGCCGACGGGAGCCCAGAGCCAGCGGCTGCGCCGCCCGCCGTGCCCCCTGCCCGGCCGCCCGCGATGCCGCCGCCGCCCGGAAGGCCACCGAAAGCGCCGCCCATCGCCCCGAGGCCCTCGCTCATCGGGCCCATCGCGCGGGCCTGCAGCTCGGCGGCTCGCGTCGTCGCGTCGCGCACCGCGGCGACGACGAGGTCGGCGAGGGTCTCGGTGTCCGCGGGGTCCACCGCGTCCGGGGAGATCTCCAGCCCGAGCAGCTCACCGGCGCCGGAGACGGTCGCGGTGACCAGCCCGCCGCCGGCCGTCCCGGAGACCTGGGCCTCCGCGAGCTCGGCCTGGGCGTCGAGGACCTGCTGCTGCAGCTGCTGGGCCTGCTGCAGGACAGCCTGCAGGTCGAGCGAGCCGTCGCCTGGGAACACGTGGAGCCTTCTTCGCTAGTCGGTGCGACGGCGGGCCGCCGTCGGAGGGTCGAACGCGCGGGGTGCGCAAGGGGTGCCGGGACGCGCCACGAGGGTGCTCCCGCCCGGAAGCCCCGGACACACGAGCCCGGGGCACCCCGGAGCCCGAACCCCCGGGAGTCCGAAAACCCCGGGAGCCCGAGGAGCCCGAGGAGTCCGAAAGTCCCGGAATCGCCGAACGTGCGTGCCGTGCCGGGCCCGCCGCGGTGGCGTCGCCCGCTCCCCGGTGGCCGGCCCGCGGCGAGCCTACGCCGTGTCGTACTCCTCGATGACCCGCGCGCCGAGGTCGCGCTGCAGGAGCTGGACCCCGCTCAACCCGCTGTCCTCGAGGTCGGGGTCGTCGGCAGCGGGGGTGTCCTGCTCCGGCGGCACGGTGGGGGTACGCGGCGGCGGGGCCGCCGCGGCGGCCGCGGCGAGCGCCTGACGCCCGGGCGAACGACCGGCCTCGTTCGTCGGCGGCGGGCCGCCGTTGGCCGGGCCGGACGTCGCGGGACCGCCCGCGCCGTAGCTGCCCCCGGGCCCCGCAGGCGCGGGCGCGACCGGCCCGCCGCCGGAGTAGCCCTCGGCCGAGCCGCCGCCATAGCCCCCGGCCGAGCCGCTGCCGTAGCCGCCGGCCTGGCCGCCGCCGTAGCCTCCGGCCGGGCCGGCGCCGGGCGCTGGGACGGGGCCGGGCGCGGGGGCCTGGGGTGGCGCGGCGGGCGCTGCGGCGCGCGGCGACGACGCGGGCGGCCCGTCACCGGGGCCGCCGACGATCGCCTCGACCCGCCAGTCGACGCCGAGCACGTCGATCAGCGCCTGCCGGACGAACTCCTCGTGGTCCCCGCGCGAGCTGAAGCGGTCGCGCAGCCCGGCGGTCGCGAACGCCAGCGTGAGCCGGTTGTCGGCGAGGCCCGCGACCGTCGCGTTCTGCGCGACGAGGCTCCACGTCGTGCGCTTGAGGCCGGCCAGCGTGGTCAGCACGACCGGCCACATGCCGCGGACGCCCGCGAGGTCGATGCCGCCGGCGGCGGGGGCACCCGGCGCTGCGGCGGCCGGAGCGGTTGGGGGCGCAGGGGCGTACGCAGCGGGCGCGTGCTCGGCGGGCGCCTGTGCGGCGGGGCCTGCGCCCGGCAAGGCCGCTGCGGGGCGCTCGTGGCCCGGGCTCTGCGCGGCGCGCTCCCCGGTGGGACGGTCCCCCGTGGCACGGGCTGCAGACCGCTCGTCCTCGCGCTCGGCGGTCCGGTCGGGGCCGACCGGCTGGGGCGCCGGCCACTCCGGGGCATCCGCCGACGGCGCAGCCGGCGCCGACGACACACCCGGCGCCGCCGAAGCGCCCGCCGCCGACGGCGCGGCGTGCGCCACGGGGCTCTCTGCGGCCGGACGGGCCGGCACCGGGCGCTCCGGGCCGCGGGCCCCGGGGGCCGCAGGCTCCGGGGCGGCGGGCAGCGGCGTCGGGGGCGGCATCGGCCCCCCGCTCACCCGGCGCTCGAGCCGGTCCAGCCGGGCCGCGAGCGAGCGCTCGTCACCCTCGGCGGCCGGCAGCAGCACCCGGGCGCACATCAGCTCGAGCTGCAGCCGCGGCGCGGTCGTGCCCCGCATCTCGGTCAGCCCGGCGCTGAGGATGTCCGCCGCGCGGGAGAGCGCCCCGCCGCCGAAGGCGCCGGCCTGCGCCCGCATCGCCTCCAGCTGGTCGGGGGGGCAGTGGCTGAGCAGCGCCTCGGCCGAGTCCGGCACCGCGTCGAGGATGATCAGGTCACGCAGCCGCTCGAGCAGGTCCTCGGCGAAGCGGCGCGGGTCGAGCCCGCCCTCGATGACCCGGTCGACCATCGTGAACACCGCGGCGCCGTCGCCGGCCGCGAAGGCGTCGACGGTCGCGTCCAGCAGCGAGGCGTCGGTGAAGCCGAGCAGCGCGGTCGCGAGGGCGTACGTCACTCCCTCGGGGCCGGCGCCGCCGACGAGCTGGTCCAGGACGGACAGCGCGTCACGGACCGAGCCGCGCCCGGCGCGCACGACGAGCGGGAGCACGCCCTTCTCGACGCCGACGCCCTCGCGCTCGCAGATCGAGGCCAGGTGCTCCTGCAGCCGGGTCGGCGGGACGAGGCGGAACGGGTAGTGGTGGGTCCGCGACCGGATCGTCCCGATGACCTTCTCGGGCTCGGTCGTCGCGAACACGAACTTCACGTGCTCCGGCGGCTCCTCGACGACCTTGAGCAGGGCGTTGAAGCCCTGCGTCGAGACCATGTGGGCCTCGTCGACGATGTAGACCTTGAAGCGCGAGGACGCGGGGGCGAAGAACGCCTTGTCGCGCAGGTCGCGGGCGTCGTCCACGCCACCGTGGCTGGCGGCGTCGATCTCGATCACGTCGATGGACCCGGGGCCGCCGCGGGCGAGCGCCACGCAGGAGTCGCAGACACCGCAGGGGGTCGGCGTCGGGCCCTGCTCGCAGTTCAGGCAGCGGGCCAGGATGCGCGCGCTGGTGGTCTTGCCGCAGCCGCGCGGCCCGGAGAAGAGGTATGCGTGGTTGATGTGGCCCTTGCGGAGCGCCTGGCCGAGAGGGCCGGTGACGTGCTCCTGGCCGATCACGTCGGCGAACGTCTCGGGCCGGTAGCGGCGGTAGAGCGCTTGGGACACGCCTTCGACAGTAGCCGGGCCGGGGGACGGTCGGAGCCGTCGCGGACGAGCCGGTGGACGACGACCCGGCGGACCACGGCCGGTGGACAACGGGCCCGGGAAGCACAGGGCCCCCCGCGTACCCGCCAGAGCCTGCCTACCCTTGCTGCCTTCCGGCCCTGGGGGGGTTCAGCGGGATAGCGCCACGCGAGGGGCTGGGCCGAAGCGTACCTGCTCCCCGTCGCAGGCGGCTCCGCGCCGGCCGCACGCCAGGCCGTGGAGCGGCCAGGGGCGGCGGGAAGCGCCTGCCCGGGGGACGGCCCCTCCGGCCACCCCGGCGGTGCCGCTATCCTCGCCGACGGAGGATTCGCCTAGTGGCCTAGGGCGCACGATTGGAAATCGTGTTGGGGGCAACCCCTCGCGGGTTCAAATCCCGCATCCTCCGCCTCCGGCGGCGCCGTGGCTCCCGAGCCGCGGCGCCGTCGTCGTATCCGCCCCGCCGCGACCGTCGGGACCGGCTACGCCTCCCCGGGCGGCTGGGCCGCAGCGGCGCCAGGGCGGCGCGGCCGTACACGGGCAAAGGCTCCCGCAACCCCCTCGACTAGGCTCGCGGCGTGCTCTTCAAGGCGGTGGGTGACGGCAAGCCGTACCCGGAGCACGCGACCTCGCAGCGCGAGTGGGCGAAGATCCCGCCGCGCCAGGTCCGGCTCGACCAGCTCGTGACGACCAAGCGCACGCTGAACCTCGCGGCGCTGCTCGCCGAGGACTCGACGTTCTACGGCGACCTGTTCGCCCACGTCGTGTCCTGGCGCGGCGAGCTCTATCTGGAGGACGGGCTGCACCGCGCGTTGCGAGCCGCCCTCCAGCAGCGCAACGTCCTGCACGCGCGCGTCCTCGAGCTCGACGAGCGGGCGACGACGCCGTGAGCATGCTCACGCCGCGGGGGTTCGACCCCGCACGGCTCGGCGGGTCGCACCGGCGGCGCCGCGGCCGCGCCCGAGGCGCTCTCGTCGCGGTCCTCGTCCTCGCCCTGCTCGCCGGCGTCGGCTACGCCGGCTGGTGGGCGTACGACCGCTGGCAGGACGACCCCGAGGCCGGACAAGCGGGGAGCACCGGCCCCGTCGCCGCCTCTTCCTGCTCGCCGAGCCAGGGGCCGGTCCCCAGCCCGTCCGCCGGGTCGGCGACGGCCTCGGTCCCCGTGCCCGCGCGGCAGATCACCGTGAACGTCTTCAACGCCACGACCAAGGCCGGGCTTGCCGCAGCGGTGAGCACGCAGCTGGAGGCCCGCGGCTTCCGCATCGGCACGGTCGGCAACGACCCCGCGGGGCGGCCCGTGAAGGGGACGGCGCAGGTCCGTTCCGGGGCGACGGGCGCGGCGGCCGCGCGTACCCTCGCGGCCCACGTCGCCGGCGCGCAACTGGCGAGCGACAAGCGCCCCGGCGCCACGGTCGACCTCGTCATCGGCAACGCCTATTCGCGGCTGCGCCCCGCAGCCGCCGCCGCGGCCGTGCTCGCGCCTCCGAGCCCCTCCCCCTCGCCGAGCTGCTGACCCGCGCCCGGATAGCTCGGTAGGGCAGCGCGCTCCAGCGCTCGGCCGGGAGCCGCTTCAGCGTCCGGACGGACGTGCCGAAGGCAGGACGTCAGAGGCGTCAGCCGTCGCACAACCGCAGGAGGGCGTCACCGTGGGCAAGCACTCCCTGCCCCGCGCCCGGGGGCCGCTCCGGGCCGCCCTGACGCGTACGCCGCGCAAGCCCTTCGCGAGCGCGCTCGCCGGCGCGCTGCTGGCCACGGCGACCGGCGTCTCCGCCGCCGTGCTGTCGGCCGCGCCCGCGTCCGCAGTGCGCGACGCGACGGTCTACGGCGTGGCCGACGACCACCTGCTCTACCGGGTCGACCCGGCGTCGGGCACCGCGACACCGCTCCCCGCCCCGCTTCCCTTCGCCGCGACGACGGCCGCCCGCCAGCCCGGGTCCGGCCTCGTCTACGTCACGTCCCGCGACGCCGACGCAGCCGGGCGCTATCTGGTGGGCACCTACGACGTCGCCTCGGGACAGGCCGGCGTGCTGCCCGCGACGCTCCACACCGCGGTGACCGGGCTGGCCTTCGCGCCGGACGGGACCCTGCACGCGCTCGCGGGCGCGGAGCTGCTCACGCTCGACCCCGCGACGGGGAGCGAGAGCGCACGTACGCCACTGTCCGGGCTGCCGGCGAGCGGGACGGGCGACCTCACCTACACCTCCGCCGGGGACGCGCTCGTCCTCGACGGCGGCGTCCTGCACCTCGTGCCCGCCGGCGCCGCGGCCGCCGTGGCACTGGCGCCCGCCCCCGCTGGATCGGGCATCGCGGAGGGGCCGGCCGGCCCGCTCGTCGCCGCTGCTCCCCTGCCCGGCCCGGGCTCGGATCTGACGCCCGTGGACGTCTCGACGGGTACGCCGACCGGCCCCTCGCTGCGGGCCGCCGTCGCGCTCACGGACCTGGCCGCTGCCCCGGAGCCCGCCGCTGCCGCGCAGCCGCAGCAGCCCACCGCCGTGCCCGCCACGCCTGCTCCCGCCCCGTCGGTGCCCGTGCTGTCCGGCGCTTCAGCGACGCTCCCGGCCGCCGCACCCGCGGCGGGCACGCCGGCCACCGCGGTGACGCCGCTGCCGCCGACCTCGCCCGGACCCGCTGCAGCAACTCCGCCGCCCAGCCCTGCGCCGACCAGCCTTGCGTCCAGCGTTCCCGCGCCCGGCGCCCCCGTTCCGGCTCCTGCGACGCCCGCCCCCGTGCCCGGCGCCCCCGCCGGTGCGACGGCAACGCCCGGCCCGACCACCACGCCTGCCTCGACGGCTGCCGACCCCGTTGACACGGCCTCGCGAGCCCGCCGCGCCGCAGCGAATGGCGCCGGCGCAGCGGCGGCGTACGCAACCGCCCCCACCACCCGGCCTGATTCCCTGAAGGTCGCTTCAGGGGAGCGCACGGCGGTCGCAAACGTCCTCGCCAACGACGCCCTGCACGGCGTCGACTACCCC
The DNA here is from genome assembly GCF_011250635.1 of Motilibacter deserti. Classification (GTDB taxonomy): domain Bacteria; phylum Actinomycetota; class Actinomycetes; order Motilibacterales; family Motilibacteraceae; genus Motilibacter_A; species Motilibacter_A deserti. The sequence goes on along the minus strand of NZ_JAANNP010000028.1, from coordinate 9,863 downwards.
GTGATGCTGGCCGCCGAGCCCGCCCATGGCACGGCCGAGGTCCTCACCGACGGACGGGTCCGCTACACCGCGGACGAGGGCTACCGCGGCACGGACGAGCTCACCTACGCGCTCGTCGGGCCCGATGGCGACCCGGCCGTCGCAGCACTCAGCATCGACGTCGCCGGCCCGGCGGCCGCGGCCCCCGCCACGCTCCCGAGGACGGGTGCGGACGTCAAGGTGCTCGCCGGCGCCGCCATCGCTCTGCTGGCGTCCGGATCTGCGCTGTGCGCCCTCGCGCGCCGCCGACGCACCCTCGCCTGAGGAGCGCAGCGCACTACGCGAATCCGCCTTCTGCTGATTGCTCAGCAGAATGCAAAGGCTTGTCCTCGAGCAACAACATGGCTTACAATTCCTCCTAGGTGAGCCGGGAAGCCTGGTCGGCAACGCATTAGCGCTGCCATCGACCGTTGGGGGCCCGGTGAACAGTTCCGAAGTCGTCTTCCTGATTGCCGCCGGCGTGGGCTTCGCGCTGCTGGCGGTGACGCTGGTGCTCGGCGAGATCCTGGGGCACGGCCTGGACAGCGGCCACGAGGTCGTCGCCACGCACGGCATCGAGGTGCCCGGCGACCCGTTGCCCGCGGGGCTTGCGACGCCCGAGGGCGACGGCCCGAGCTGGCTCAGCACTCGCGTGCTCACGGCGGCTCTGACCGGCTTCGGGGTCGTCGGCTACTGCGCGGTCGCCGTCGGCCTGCCGCAGCCGGCCGCCTGGCCCGTCGCGGCGATCGGCGGAGTCGGGCTCGGGGCCGCCGTGCAGGTGCTCGTGCTGCGGCCCCTTGCACGGCAGCAGTCCAATTCACTGATCAGTAGTTCTACCTATGAAGGCCTGGCCGGTCGCGTCACGCTCCGGATACCCGAAGGCGGGTCCGGGCAGGTCAGTTTCAGGGACGCTTCCGGTGCGCGCGTGGTGCGCACCGCGTCTGCTCCCGGCGAGCCCGCTCTCGAGCGCGGGACCGCCGTCTTCATCGCACTCGCCACCGAACGCGGCGTCGTCGTGACGCCCGCGCCCGCGCTTGACGAGGAGGTATGACCGTGCGCAATGAGATCCTCACGATCGTCGTGGCCGTTGCGGCCATCGTGACCGTGCTCCTGCTGGTGGGGCTCGTCTACGCCAAGAACTACGTCAAGGTCCCGCCGAACCAGGTCGCGGTGTTCACCGGCCGCGGCCGGCTCCGGACCGTACGCGGCGGCGCCCGCTTCCGCGTACCCGTCATCGAGCGGGTCGACATCATGCAGCTCGAGCCGTTCAACGTCGAGGCGCGGGTGGAGAACGTCTACTCCACCAACGGGGTGCCGGTGAACGTGACGGCGGTCGGCCTCATCCGCTTCGGCTCGACGGAGGAGGCGATCGCCACGGCCGTCGAACGGTTCCTCACGAGCGACCGGCACTCGATGCACAACCAGGTCGCCGAGATCCTCGCCGGCAACATGCGCAGCATCGTGTCGCAGATGACGGTCGAGGAGCTCAACAGCAACCGGGACGAGCTCAAGCGCCGCGTCGTCGACGAGGCCGAGGCCGCGTTCGAGCCGATCGGCATGCAGCTGGACGTGCTGACCATCCAGACCATCTCCGACACCAATGGCTACCTCGAGGCGCTGGGCCAGACCCGCATCGCCGAGGTGAAGCGCGACGCGGAGATCGGCCAGGCCAACGCGCGGCGGGACGCGATGATCCGCGCGGCGTCCGCCGACCGGGAGGGGCGTACGGCCGAGGCGGAGGCCGCGACGCAGATCGCACAGGCCGAGCGCGAGCGCGACCTCGAGCTGGCCCGCATCAGCGCGCTGGTCGAGGCCGAGCGGTCGCGGGCGGCGCAGGCCGGTCCGCTGGCGGAGGCGGAGGCGCGCAAGGCGGTCATCGTCGCCGAGGTGGCCATCGAGCGCCAGCGCCAGGAGGCGCAGATCGCGGTGGAGGAGCAGCGGGCGTTGCGGGCGGAGCAGGCACAGCGGGCCGACGTGACCGTCCCCGCGGAGGCCCGGCGGCAGGCGGCCGTCATCGACGCGCAGGGCTTGCGCGAGGCCGTCATCGCCCGCGCCGAGGCCGACGCCCGCCAGCGCGAGCTGCAGGGCCAGTCCGACGCCCGCGCCCGGACGTACGTCGCCGAGGCCAAGCAGCGCGAGCTCGAGGCCGAGGCGCAGGGCGAGCGGGCACGCCTGCTCGCGCGGGCGGACGGCGAGCAGGCCCTGTTGCTCGCCCAGGCCGAGGGCGAGAAGGCACGGCTGCTCGCGTCCGCGGAGGGCCAGGCCGAGCTGGCGGAGGCGCTCAACGCCTTCACCACCGAGGCCGCGCGGCTCAACGTCCTTCCGCAGCTCATCGCGGCGCTGCCGGAGATCGCGCAGGCGGTCGCCGCCCCGATGGGCAACATCGACTCGATGGTCGTGCTCAACGGCGGGAGTGGAGGCGAGGACGCGATCTCGCGGGTCGCGGGGTCCGTGCCGACCCTGTTGCTGCAGGTCCTCGAGACGGCGAAGGCCGGCGGGCTGGACCTTGCTCAGCTGCTGGGGGCGGCGTCCGGCTCCTCCGACGTGGCCGCGGTCAACGGGCAGCACGCGGGGGCGAGCCACTAGCGCCACGCCGGCCCGCAGCGGCCGCCCTGTGCGCGGGCTGGTGCCGTCGGCGACGGCACCAGCTCGCGCAGCCGCTCAGGCCAACGTGGGCGCGTGACGTCAAGGCCGCGTAGCGATCGCAGCCGACCGCCGTCAGGACGGTGTCAAGAGGATCGCCAGGGCCCCGTCGGCACGGCCATCGTGGTGGTCATGCGCAGCCACGAGGTCGAGAAGCATCCGGTCGCCTGGCCCACCTGCCACTGCGAGGCCTGCTGGAACGACTACGTCTGCCCCCCGGCGCTGACGAAGCTGCTGAGGTACGGCCTCGCCGGCGCCGCGGCCGTGGCCGGCGCCCTGTGGGCGGTGCTGTGAACGGTGGTCAGCTGACGTGCACGCGGGGCCGGCGGCGTACGTCCGGCTCGGCCTCGCGGAGCACCTCACGGGTCACCGGCGCGACCTCGCCCGCCCCCACGAAGAGGAAGCGCAGCAGGTTCAGGAACGGGTTGCCCTCGGTCCAGGTGAAGTAGACGTGCGGCATCGCACCCGTCAGGTCGCGCATCTCCAGCAGCAGCTCGGCGATGGTGTTGGGGATGGCCGAGCTCTGCACCCGCAGGATGCGGTAGCCGAACCGCTCTTCCCCCTTGACCACGAGGTCGGTCTCGAAGTCCGACGCGTCGGTGACCGTGACCTCGACGAAGACCAGCGGCGCCCACGTCGGGATGTCGTTGTCGTGCCGGACCTCCTTCACCTTCTCGCGGTACTCCTTCGCGTCGCGCTCGTCCGGCTCGTTCGCCACGATGCGCAGCGCGCCCGACTTCGCCGCCTCGCGGAGGTACTGGGTTGCCGCGGCGTCGAAGTGGACGCTCGTGGCGCGCAGCTCGAACGCGCGTCCTGCCCGCGACGCGATCGAGACGGCGAGGATGGCCAGGATGAAGCAGGCGCCGATGCGCACCCCGTCGGGCCGCTCCACGACGTTCGTGGTGGTGGTGTAGACGAAGATCGCCGCGATGACGCCGAAGAACATCGTCAGCCGGCGCTGCTGCTTGCGCCGTGCGGAGAGGGTGACCGCCACGGACGCCGAGGTGATGAGCACGAGGACGCCGGTCGCGTACGCCCCGCCCTGGGCGTCCACGTCGGCGTCGAAGTACCACGTGACGAAGAAGGCGATCGCCGTGAACACCAGCACCAGCGGGCGGACGGCGCGGGCCCAGCGTGGTGCCATGCCGTAGCGCGGCAGGTAGCGCGGCACGAGGTTCAGCAGCCCGGCCATCGCCGAGGCCCCCGCGAACCAGAGGATGGCGATCGTGCTGATGTCGTAGACCGTGCCGAAGGCGTTGCCGAGGTGCTCGTGTGCGAGGTACGCGAGGGCGCGCCCGTTGGCCTCGCCGCCGTCCTCGAACTCGGCTGGGGGAATGAGGACGGTGGTGATGAAGCTCGACAGGACGAGGAAGACGCTCATGATGAGCGCCGCCGTCGTGAGCAGGCGGTGCGTGCCCTGGATGCGGCCCAGCGGCCTGTCCTCGGTGTCGTCCGGCCCGCCCTGGACCTGGGGCATGACGGCCACGCCGGTCTCGAAGCCCGACAGGCCCAGTGCGAGCTTCGGGAAGACCAGAAGCGCCATTCCGAGGACGCCCAGCCAGTTGGGGTGCTCGGAGACGAGCAGGTCCTTCCAGTCACCGACCACGTGCGGGTGCGCGACGACCTCGGCCAGCGACGTGGCCACGACGACCGCGTTGAGCCCGAGGTAGGCCGCGACGAGCACGACGGCGATCCCGATGGCCTCCTTGAACCCGCGCAGGAAGACGACGGCGAGCGCGGTGAGCAGGACGAGCGTCACGAGGACGTGCTCGCCCTCGAGCCAGGACGGGGCGTACGGGTTCTCGATCGCGTGCGCCGACGCGTCGGCGGCGGACAGGGTGATGGTGATGAGGAAGTCGGTGGCGGCGAAGCCGAGCAGCACGAGCACGAAGAGCTTGCCCGCCCACCAGGGCAGGATGCGCTCGAGCATCGCGATCGACCCCTCGCCCTTGGGGCTCTCCCGGGCGACCCGGCGGTAGACCGGGAGCGCGCCGAGCAGGGTGAGCGCCACGAGCACCAGGGTGGCGATGGGGGCGACGGCTCCGGCGGCCAGCGCCGCGATCGCCGGCTGATAGCCGAGGGTCGAGAAGTAGTCGACGCCGGTGAGGCACATGACCCGCCACCACGGCTGCCGGTGCGTCTCGTCGTCGGTCCGCCCGTGCGGCCCCTGGATGCGGGCCGCCCGGTCGACGAGCCCTTCGAGCATCCACGCCCGCAACCGGGACGGCTGCGGGCGTGCGGGCAGGGTGTCCGTGCTGGACGTCATGCGGTGCTTCCTCCGGGGCCTGCCGCGGGCAGGGTCAGCGTCATCGTCAGCCCGCCCCCGGGTGTGTCGTCAGGGACGAGGGTGCCACCCATCGCCTCGGTCAGCCCTCGGGAGAGGGCCAGGCCCAGCCCCACGCCGGCGCCGTTGTCGGTGTCGCCCAGCCGTTGGAACGCCGTGAACGCCCGCTCGCGGTCGGCCTCGGCGATGCCCGGGCCGCGGTCCACGACGCGCAGCTCCACGCGGTCGCCGAGGGCGCTGGCGGTCACGACGGGCGGGCGGCCCGGCGGGGCGTAGCGCAGCGCGTTCGACACGAGGTTCGCGACCACCCGCTCGAGCAGCGCGGGGTCGGCCCGGACCGCCGGCAGCGCGGGCGGGACGTCGAGGCGCACCTCGTCCGCGGCCGGGCCGAGGGTGTCCAGCGCGATGGGCACGACCTCGTCGAGGGCGACGTCGCGGGCGAAGACGCTGAGCGCGCCGGCCTCGAGCCGGCTGAGGTCGAGCAGGTTGGTCACGAGGTAGGTCAGCTTGTCGAGCGACTCGTCGGCGGTGGCGAGCAGCTCGGCCACGTCCTGCGCGCTCCACTGCACGTCGTCGGCGCGCAGCCCCGCGACGGCCGCCTTCGCCGACGCCAGCGGAGTGCGCAGGTCGTGGCTCACGGCGCGCAGCAGCGCGGAGCGGACCTGGTCCGCCCGCGCCACGTCCTCGGCCGCCGAGGCAGCCTGGGCCAGCCGTTGGTGCTCGAGGGCGGCCGCCGCCTGGGCCGCGAACGCCCCGAGCACCCGCCGGTCCTCGCTGGGCAGCGGCCGGCCGCGCAGGGCCAGGGTGAGCCGCTCCCCCACCGGCACCTCGACGTCGGCCTCGCCCGGGCTCCGGCAGCTCCGCGGGCCGCTGGAGCCGGCGACGCTCCACCGCCCGGTGTCGTCCTGCCGCTCGAGCAGGCTGACCGACGTCATGCCGAACGTCTCGCGCAGCCGGTCGAGCAGCGCGGTCAGCGCGGTCTCGCCGCGCAGCACACTGCCCGCGACGGCCGACAGGGTCGTCGCCTCGGCCGTCGCCCGCGCCGCCTGGCTGCTCCGTCGGGCCGCGAGGTCGACGATGGCGCTGACCATCGCTCCCACCGCGAGGAAGACGAGGAGCGCGAGCAGGTTGTTGCGCTCGGCGATGGTGAACGCCCGCACCGGCGGGGTGAAGAACCAGTTGAGCAGGACCGTGGACAGCACGGCGGCGATCGCGGCGGGGATCGCGCCACCGACGAGGGCCACGGTGACCACGGCGAGCAGGTAGAGCAGCACGTCGCTGGTGAGGTTCAGCGCGTCGTCGGTCAGGAGCAGCGCGGGGGTGAGCAGGCCCGGGAGCAGGACCGACAGGGCGAGGCCCCACAACCTGCGGCGTACGTCCACGCCCGTGGTGGGCATCGGCAGCCGCCAGCTCCCGGCCGCGTGCTCGTGGGTCACGATGTGCACGTCGATGTCGCCGGACATCCGCGTGACCGCCGCCGTGGTCCCGGGGCCGCGCAGCAGGTGGGCGAGGCGCGAGTGCCGGCTCACCCCGAGCACGAGCTGTGTCGCGTTCTCGCTGCGGGCGAACTGCAGCAGGGCGCGCGCCACGTCGTCGCCGACGACCACGGAGTAGGTCCCGCCGAGGTCCTCGACCAGGCGGCGCTGCTTGGCCAGCGCCGCCGGCGAGGCCCCGGTGAGCCCGTCCGAGCGGGCCACGTAGACGGCGCGCAGGTCGGCCCCGCTCGAACGGTCGGCGATGCGGGCGGCCCGGCGCAGCAGGGTCTCGCCCTCCGGCCCTCCGCTCAGCGCGACGACGACCCGCTCCCGCGTCTCCCACGTCTCCGAGACGCCGAGGTCCGCGCGCAGCTTCTGCAGCCCCTCGTCGACCTTCTCGGCGAGCCAGAGCAGGGCCAGCTCGCGCAGCGCGGTGAGGTTGCTCGGCTTGAAGTAGTTCGACAGCGCGGCGTCGATGCGCTCGGCCGGGTAGATGTTGCCGTGCGCCATGCGGCGGCGCAGCGCCTCAGGGGTCGAGTCGACGAGCTGCACCTGCTCGGCCCGGCGCGCGACCTCGTCGGGCACGGTCTCGCGCTGCGCGACGCCGGTGATCTTCTCGACGACGTCGTTCAGCGACTCCAGGTGCTGCACGTTGAGCGTCGACAGCACGTCGATTCCTGCATCCAGCAGCAGCTCCACGTCCTGCCAACGCTTCGCGTTGCGCGAGCCCGGCACGTTCGTGTGCGCGAGCTCGTCGACGACCGCCACCTGCGGGCGGCGCGCGAGCACCGCGTCGACGTCCATCTCCTCGAACGTGCCGCCGCGGTAGGGCAAGGGCCGCCGCGGCACGACCTCGAGCCCGTCGACCATCTCCGCGGTCTGCGGCCGGCCGTGCGTCTCGACGAAGCCGACCGCCACGGACGTCCCCCGCTCGGCCCGGCGGCGCGCCTCGCCGAGCATCGCGTACGTCTTCCCGACCCCGGGTGCGGCACCGAGGTAGATGCGCAGCCGGCCGCGGGTCACGCCTGCCATTGTGCGTCCCCGCGGCCGGCAGCCGGTCCTCGCCCGCTCAGGACCCCAGCTCCGTGAGCGCGACGTTCAGCTCCAGCACGTTGACCCGCGGCTCGCCCAGGAACCCGGCCTCGCGCCCCTGCACGTGCGCCTCGACGAGCCGGCGGACCTGCTCGACGTCGAGCCCGCGCTCCCGGGCGACGCGCGCCGCCTGCTGGCGGGCGTACTCCGGAGAGATGTCGGGGTCGAGCCCCGACCCGCTCGCGGTGAGGGCGTCCGGCGGCACCTGCGCGGGGTCGACCCCATCCGCAGCGGCGGCGGCCCGGCGCTCCTCGACGAGGGCGAGCAGGTCCGGGCTCTCCGGCCCGAGGTTGGAGGCCGAGCTGGCGGTCGGGTCGTAGCCGTCACCGGCTGCCGAGGGGCGCGGCTGGAACCACTGGGGCAGCACGTCGCCGTCGGCATCGGCGAAGGCCTGGCCGAGCAGGCGGGAGCCGACGACGCGGCCGTCGGCCTCGACGAGGGACCCCTCGGCCTGGTCGCGGAACGCGACCTGCGCGACCCCGGTGACGGCGAGGGGGTACGCGACGCCCAGCACGACGGTGAGCACGAGCAGGGCGCGGACGGCCGCCACGAGCTGGCGGGTCAGGGGCGGCCGGGACGCGGGCACGGCGTCCGCCGCGGGACGGGGCATGGGACGGTCGGGAGCGGAGATGGTCATGGTCAGGACATCCCGGGCAGCTGGGAGATGACGAGGTCGAGGAGCTTGATGCCGGCGAACGGGGCGACGACACCACCGAGGCCGTAGACGAGCAGGTTGCGCCGCAGCAGCGCCGAGGCCGACGAGGGCACGTAGCGCACGCCGCGCAGGGCGAGCGGGATGAGCGCGACGATGACGAGCGCGTTGAAGACGACCGCCGACGTGATCGCCGACTCGGGGCTGTGCAGCCGCATGACGTTGAGGGCGTCGAGGCCGGGGAAGGCGGCGACGAACATCGCGGGGAGGATCGCGAAGTACTTCGCGAGGTCGTTGGCCAGCGAGAAGGTCGTCAGCGCACCGCGGGTGATGAGCAGCTGCTTGCCGATCTCGACGACGTCGATGAGCTTCGTCGGGTCCGAGTCGAGGTCGACCATGTTGCCGGCCTCCTTCGCCGCCGACGTCCCCGTGTTCATCGCCACGCCCACGTCGGCCTGCGCGAGGGCGGGCGCGTCGTTGGTGCCGTCGCCAGTCATCGCGACGAGCCGGCCGCCCTCCTGCTCGCGCTTGATGAGGGCCATCTTGTCCTCCGGCGTGGCTTCGGCGAGGAAGTCGTCGACTCCGGCCTCGCCCGCGATGGCCCGTGCGGTGACGGGGTTGTCGCCGGTCACCATGACGGTCCGGATGCCCATCGCGCGCAGCTGGTCGAAGCGCTCGCGCATCCCGGGCTTGACGACGTCGCTCAGCGCGATCACCCCGAGGGCGCGGGCCCGGCCGTCGATCGCCTCGGCGACGAGGAGCGGCGTGCCGCCGGCCGCCGACACCCGGTCGACGTACGCCTCGACGTCGCCCGGGACCGTGCCGCCCTGCTCGCGCACCCAGGCGGCCACCGCGGACGTGGCGCCCTTGCGGATCAGCCGCTCCGGCCGCCCCCCGTCCCCGGGCAGGTCGACGCCGGACATCCGGGTCTGCGCGGTGAAGGGCACGAACTCCGCGCCCGCCCGCTGCACGCCGTCCTCGCGCAGCAGCCCGAACCGCCGGGCCAGCGTCACGATCGAGCGGCCCTCGGGCGTCTCGTCGGCCAGGCTGGACAGCTGCGCCGCCTCGGCGAGCTCGGCGACCGGGACGCCCTGCACCGGGAGGAACTCGGTCGCCTGCCGGTTGCCGAACGTGATCGTGCCGGTCTTGTCGAGCAGGAGGGTGTCGACGTCGCCGGCGGCCTCGACGGCGCGGCCCGACATCGCGAGCACGTTGCGCTGGACCAGGCGGTCCATGCCCGCGATGCCGATGGCCGAGAGCAGCGCGCCGATCGTCGTCGGGATGAGGCAGACCAGCAGCGCGACGAGCGTGACGAGCGACTGCTCGGCGCCGGCGTAGACCGCGAACGGCTGCAGCGTCACCACGACGAGCAGGAAGATGATCGTGAGGCTGGCGAGCAGGATGTCGAGCGCCACCTCGTTCGGCGTCTTCTGCCGGGACGCGCCCTCGACGAGGGCGATCATGCGGTCGATAAACGTCTCGCCGGGCTTGCTCGTGATGCGGACGACGATGCGGTCGGACAGCACGCGTGTGCCGCCGGTCACGGCCGACCGGTCGCCGCCGGACTCGCGGATCACGGGTGCGGACTCGCCCGTGATGGCGGACTCGTCGACGCTGGCGACACCCTCGACCACGTCGCCGTCCCCCGGGATGACCTCGCCGGCCTCGACCACCACGAGGTCCCCGAGGCGCAGGTCCG
>NZ_JAANNP010000029.1 GCF_011250635.1 Motilibacter deserti | reverse complement strand
CCCACCGTGCCCACCCCACACGAACGGCGCAGCAGGCGCAAGACGGGTTCTTATTCCGTTCACATCACGGACGCACCGGCACCGGGTCGGTCAGCTCGACCGGGCGGGGACGCCGGATCGGGAGCGACCGGCCGGGCGTGACCGCCCACTGGACGGCGGCGAGCAGCCCCTCCGCCGCCAGCGCCAGCGCCGCGACGAGGAGCGCCACGGCGAGCGTCTGGCCGTAGTCCTGGGTGCTGAAGCCGGAGCGGATGAGCCGGCCGAGGCCGCCGCCGCCGACGTACGCCGCCAGCGGCGCGGTCGCCAGCACCTGCACGACCGCGGTCCGGATGCCCGCCATGAGCAGCGGGAGCGCGAGCGGCAGCTCCACGCGGACGAGCGACTGCAGGCCGGACAGCCCCATCCCGCGGGCGGCCTCGACGACGTCGCGGTCGACGGCGCGCACGCCCACGTAGGCGTTGGCGAGCATCGGCGGCGCGGCGAACAGGGCGAGGGCGTAGATCGTCGGGGCGTTGCCGAGGTCCCCGGTCGCCACCACGAGGATCGTCAGGGCGGCCAGCGTCGGCACGGCCCGCGAGGCGTTCGTGAGGGCGACGGTCAGCGCGCCGCCGCGGCCGGTGTGGCCCAGCCAGACCCCGAGCGGCAGCGCGAAGACGGCACCGAGCAGCACCGCGAGGCCGGTGATCTCCAGATGCTCGACCAGCCGCGCGGTGACCCCGTCCGGGCCCTTCCAGTTGAGCGGGTCGTTGAGCCAGCGGAACGCGTCGGAGAAGTAGCTCACGCCGTCGCCCCCCGCCGAGCCCACGGGACGAGCAGCCTGGTCGCCAGCTGCAGCAGCACGTCGAGGACGAGCGCCAGCAGCACGCAGATCGCGGTCGCGGTGAAGATCTGCGCCTTGTAGAAGTTGTTGTCGAAGCCGCTGACGATGAGGCCGCCGAGCGCGCCGTAGCCGACGACCACGCCGACCGTCACCAGCGCGACGGTCGACACCGTCGCCAGCCGGATGCCGGTCATCACCGCGGGCATCGCGATGGGCAGCTCGACGGTGAGCAGCATGCGCACCGGGCCGTACCCCATCCCCCGGGCCGCCTCGCGGACCTCGTCGGGGACGCCGTCGAGGCCGGCGAGCACGTTGCGCACGAGCAGCAGCAGGGCGTACATCACCAGCCCGATGAGCACGGTGCGCGCGCCGATGCCGGTGTAGGGCGCGAGCAGCGAGAACAGCGCGAGCGAGGGGATCGTGTAGAGCACGCCCGAGACGCCGATCACCGGCCCGCGCAGCCAGCGCCACCGCCGGGCCACGACGGCGAGCGGCAGCGCGATGAGCGTCCCGATCACGACCGTGCTGAGCGTCAGCGTGACGTGCTGCTCGAGAGCGGTAAGGATGGTGTCGCGGTTGTCGCGGACGTAGCCCCAGTCGACCCACGGGTTCTGGGCAGCGGAGGAGAGGGCCACGGATGGACGCTACCGGGGATTCGATGATCCGTCTCGACGGCGTGGGCAAGCGCTATGCCGACGGGACGGTGGCCGTGCAGAGCCTGGACCTGGACGTGCGCGCCGGCGAGCTCGTGGCCCTCGTCGGCCCGTCGGGGTGCGGGAAGACGACGACGCTGAAGATGATCAACCGGCTCATCGAGCCGACCAGCGGCCGGATCCTGCTCGACGGCGACGACGTGACCCACGCCGACCCGGTCCAGCTGCGCCGGCGGATCGGCTACGTCATCCAGCAGGTCGGGCTCTTCCCGCACAAGACGATCCTCGACAACACCGCGACCGTCCCGCGGCTGCTCGGGGTCGACCGCAAGCAGGCCCGCTCCCGGGCCGCCGAGCTGCTCGAGCTCGTCGGCCTGGACCCGAAGCTCTACGGCAACCGCTACCCCGCGCAGCTGTCCGGCGGGCAGCGCCAGCGCGTCGGGGTCGCGCGCGCGCTCGCCGCCGACCCGCCGGTGCTCCTCATGGACGAGCCCTTCGGGGCCGTCGACCCGGTCGTGCGCGACCGGCTGCAGGGCGAGTTCCTCCGGCTGCAGGAGGAGGTGCGCAAGACGATCGTGCTGGTCACGCACGACCTCGACGAGGCCGTGCGCATGGCCGACCGCATCTGCGTGCTCAGCCAGGGCGGCCACGTCGAGCAGTACGACTCCCCCTCCAACGTGCTCGGCTCGCCCGCCACGGCGTTCGTCGCCGAGTTCGTCGGCGCCGACCGTGGCCTCAAGCGGCTCTCGGTCACCCCGATCGCGGACGGCGACCTCGAGCAGCCGCCCGTGGTCCGCAGCTCGGCCACGCTGGCCGAGGCCGCCGACCTGCTGCGCCGCGAAGGCGCGGCCTGGGCGGTCTGCCTCGACGACGGCGGGGCGCTGCGCGGCTGGATCGGCGTGGCCGACACCGTCCGGGGGACCGGGACCGTCGCCGACAGCTGCCACCGGATGGAGGCATGGGTGCCGGCGCGCGCGTCGCTCAAGCAGGCGTTCCAGGAGATGCTGCAGTACGACGCCGGCTGGGTCGCGGTCCTCGACGGCGAGCGCTACGTCGGCGTCCTCACCCCGCGCACGCTGCACGAGGCGCTGCGCCGCAGCGTCGAAGCCCAGGTCGCGGGCGTACGCCTGGAGGACGCCGCGGTGGACATCGTCCCGAGCGCGTGACCGACGCTTCACCTCTCGCCGCGACGGGCAAGCCCCGGCGGGCGCGGCGAGGGCGGCGCCGGGAAGGGGAAGCGCGATGCCGCTCTGGCTCGAAGCCGGCTGGTGGGGGCTCGTCGGCGGGCTCGCGCTCGTCGTGGGCGCGCTGGTCGCCTGGCGCGTACGCGTCCCGCAGCCCGTCGTCGCCGGGATCATGGCCTTCGGCGCGGGCGTGCTCATCTCGGCGCTCGCGTTCGAGCTGGTCGACGAGGCCGAGCAGACCGGCGGCCTGACGCCGACGATCCTCGGCTTCCTGGGCGGCGCGGTCGTCTACTCGGGCGCCAACGTCCTGCTCGCCAGACAGGGCGCCCGGCACCGCAAGCGGTCCGAGGACCAGCAGCCGTCCGAGGACGAGGACTCCGGCAGCGGCGCGGCCATCGCGGTCGGCGCGCTGCTCGACGGCATCCCCGAGTCCGTCGTCCTCGGCCTGTCGCTGCTCGGCGGGGGCGGCGTCGGGGTGGGCGTGCTCGCGGCCGTCTTCATCTCCAACGTCCCCGAGGGCCTGTCCAGCGCAGCGGGCATGAAGCGCGCGGGGCGCAGCGCGGCGTACGTCTTCGGCGTGTGGGGCGGGATCGCCCTCGCCAGCGGGCTCGCGGCGCTCGTCGGGGCGCTGCTGCTGCAGGACGCGTCCGACGCCACGATCGCGGCGATCACCGCCGTCGCGGCCGGCGCGATCCTCGCGATGCTGGCCGACACGATGATCCCTGAGGCGTTCGAGAAGGCCGGGCTCTTCACCGGCCTCATCACCACGCTCGGCTTCCTCACCGCGTTCACGATCGACCGCTGGTAGGCGCCGCGCCCCGCCCGTGTCACATTCTCGTCCCCGGCGGTGCTCTAGGGGCATGGATCTGATTCGGCACGGAGGAGCGGCCGCCGTGGCCGTCGCGGCCGCCGCAGCAGTTCGGGCCGATCCCGCGGGGGCCGCGACCGAGAGGTGGGCCGAGCGGAGGGGGCGCGGCGAGGTGTCGGGTACGGCTCGGGGCTCGTCGTCGGGGCCCGTCCGCGCGGACCTCGAGGAGGTCTTCCGCCGCGACTACGAGCGCGTGGTCGGCGTGGCGGCCCGGGTTCTCGGCGCGCGCGACGAGGCCGAGGACGTCGCCCAGGAGGTCTTCCTCTCCTTCGGCCGCTCGAACGTCCCCGCCGCCGAGGCCCGCGGCTGGCTCTCCGTCGCCGCCGCCCACACGGCGCTGAACCTGCTGCGGTCGGGGCGCCGGCGCGCCTCCCGTGAGGAGACGGCCGCCGCAGCCGACTCCCCCGTCGTCTCCGACGTCGCCGAGGCGGTCGTGACGCTGGAGGAGCGCCGCCGCGTACGCGCCGCCCTCGCCCGCCTCCCCCGCAAGTCAGCCGTCGCCCTCGTGCTGCGGCACAGCGGCCTGAGCTACGCCGACGTCGCCACGGCGTTGGACCTTTCCCTCGGCAGCGTGGGCACCACCGTGCGACGCGCCGAGTCCGCCCTGCGCAAGGAGCTGAACCGTCATGCGTCATCCGACTGAAGGAGTGCTGCGCCGGCTGGTCGACGAGCCGGCCGGGGTGGCCGACGCCGACCGCCGGCACGTCGCCGACTGCGCCCAGTGCCTGTCCGAGGTCGCGTCCCTGCAGCAGGACGCCACGCTCGTCGGCGCGGCGCTCGCCACCGCTGGCACCAGCGACGTCGAGGCCGGGTGGCAGCGGCTGCAGGCGGCGGCCCACTCGGCGCGGCCGCCGGCGGCCCACCCCGCGCGTGCGCAGGCCGTCCCGCAGCCGCGCACGTCGCGCTACCGGGCGTTCCTGCGCCGCCCGGCGGCCGCCGCCCTCGGCGTGGCGGTCGTGCTGGCCGGCGCAGGGACCGCGGCGGCCAACGACTGGGTGAAGATCTTCCGCACCGAGCAGGTCGCGCCGATCAGCTTCAGCACCTCCGACCTGGTCTCCCTGCCGGACCTCGAGGCCTACGGGAACCTCGAGATCACCAAGGAGACCCGGGTCCGGACGGTGCCGGGCGCGGGGGTGGCCGCCGCGCAGAGCGGCCTCGACGTCCCCGAGGTCGCGGGCCTGCCGCGCGGGGTCACCGGCGACCCGGTCTACCAGGTCGGCGAGGAGGCGGCGGCGACGTTCACGTTCTCCCCCGAGCGGGCCGCGGAGGCCGCCGCGCAGGCGGGCGAGCCGCTCCCGCCGGAGCCCGCGGGCCTGGACGGCAGCTCGGTCCGGCTCGTCGCCGGCCCCGGCGTCGCCCAGATCTGGACGTCCTCGAGCGGGCTTCCCGCCCTGGTCGTCGGCCGCGCCGTCGCGCCGACCGCGTACTCCTCCGGGGTGCCGTTCGAGACCGTCCGCGACTACCTGCTGTCGCTGCCGGGCCTGCCCACCGAGATCGCCGCCCAGCTGCGGACCTTCACCGCCGACGGCTCGACGCTGCCGCTGCCCGTGCCGAGCGACCAGGTCTCGACGCGCACCGAGCAGGTGGACGGCCACCAGGCGACCGTGCTGACGACGCGCGACCGGCTGCTGTCGGCCGTGGTGTGGGTCGAGGACGGCGTGGTCACGGTGGTGGGCGGCGCGCTCGACGACGACGAGCTGCTCGACGTCGCGCGGGGCCTGACGTGACGGCTGGGCTTGCCGGGCGCGACGCGGCACTCGATGCCGCGTCGCGCCTCGTCGCGGGCCTGCCGCCGGCTCCCGCCGTCTGGTGCTCGGGGCTGCGCAAGAGGTACGGCAAGCGGCAGGCGGTCGCGGACGTCTCCCTCGAGGTGGGCCGGGGCGAGGTGGTCGGCCTGCTCGGGCCGAACGGCGCCGGCAAGACCTCGGTCATCAAGATGCTGCTCGGCCTGGTCCACCCGGACGCGGGCGAGGTCATGCTGCTCGGGCAGCCCGCCGCGGACCCGGCCGCCCGCGCCCGGGTCGGCTACCTGCCCGAGCTCTTCCGCTACCAGCCCTGGCTCAGCGCGACGGAGGTGCTCGCCCTGCACGTCCGCCTCTCCGGCACCGACGTCACCCCCGCCCAGCGCCGCGACGTGCTCGCGCTGGTCGGGCTGGGCGACCGCGCCGGCGACCGCGTCGGCGGGTTCTCCAAGGGCATGCAGCAGCGCCTCGGCCTCGCCGTGGCGCTGGTGGCGCGGCCGGAGCTGGTGGTGCTCGACGAGCCGACCAGCGCCCTGGACCCGCTCGGCCGGGCGGACGTACGCGACATCGTGCTCGACCTCAAGGCCCGCGGGGTCGCGGTGCTGCTCAACTCCCACCTCATCGGCGAGGTCGAGCGGGTGTGCGACCGCGTCGTGATCCTCGACCGCGGGCGCGTCGCCGCCTCCGGCACGCTGGCCGAGCTGCTCGGCCAGCGCGAGCTCAAGCTGCAGCTGACCGGCGTGTCGGCGGCCGCCCGCGAGCGGCTCGCCGCCACCGGGCCGGTCGAGCGCGAGGGTGATTGGTTCACCGTGGCGCTGGCGGCCGACGAGGACACCGCGGTGCCGGCGCTCGTGGCCGACCTGGTGGCGCTCGGCGCCCAGGTGCACGCGGTGGAGCCGGCGCGGATCACGCTCGAGGAGCGGTTGCTGGGCATCCTGCGCTCCGCGTCCGAGGCCCGCTCCGACACCGAAGGGAGCTCCCGGTGACAACGGCGCGCACCGTGCTCACCATCGCCGCGCTGACCCTGCAGGAGGCGTCGCGCCGACGGGTCCTGCTCGCGCTCGTCGCGCTGACCGTCGTGCTCATCGCGCTGAGCGCCTGGGGCTTCTCCCGCGTCGCCGCCGAGTCCGGGGACGCGACGCTCACCAGCGGGGAGGCGCGGCTGACGGCGTCGATCCTGCTCAACCTGGTGATGTTCGGCTTCAGCCTCATCGCCGCGCTCGGCACCGCGTTCCTCGCCGGGCCGACGCTCTCCGGCGAGACGGAGTCGGGCATCGCGCTGTCGGTCCTGGCCCGGCCGATCCGCCGGTCGGCGCTGCTGCTGGGCAAGTGGCTCGGCCTGGTCGCCTTCGGCAGCGGCTTCGTCGTCGTCGCCGGCCTCGCGCAGTGCCTCGTGGTCTGGGCGACCGTCGACTACTGGCCACCGCAGCCCGCCGCGGCCCTCGCGCTGCTCGCGGGCCAGACGACCGTGCTGCTCACACTCGCGCTGCTGCTGTCCACAGCCGTCTCCCCTATGGCGTCCGGCGTCGTCGCGGTCGGGCTGTTCGGCACGACGTGGATCGCCGGCGTGGTCGGCGGCATCGGCGGCTCGCTGGGCAACGAGGCCGTCGAGCGCGTCGGGACCGTGTCGCGGATGCTGCTGCCGACCGACGGGCTCTGGCGCGGGGCGATGCACGGCTTCCAGGACCCGTCGGCGCTCGTGCAGTTCGGCGGCGCGGACTCCGAGGCGTTCCCCTTCCTCAGCGCCGCGCCCCTGACCCCCGGCTACCTGCTGTGGGCCGTGGCCTGGGTGGTGATGGTCGGCGGGCTCGCGGTCACGTCGTTCCAGCGCAAGGACCTGTGACGCGGGTGTCCGGCGGCGGGTCGTGAGCGGCGCGGGAGTGCGTCGTCCACAGGCCGCTGCGAGCCCAGGCGCCAGCGACGGCAGGATGCGACTGCGACAGCTCCCCCTCCCGCCAAGGAGCGCCACATGGCCGACGTACTCCTCTTCCACCACGCCCAGGGCCTGACCGCCGGGGTCGAGGCCTTCGCCGGGACGCTGCGGGCCGCCGGGCACACCGTGCACGCGCCCGACCTCTACGACGGGCGGACCTTCGACGACCTCGAGTCCGGCGTGGGCTACGCGCAGGAGGCCGGGTTCGGCACGGTCCTCGAGCGCGGCCGCGCGGCCGCGGAGGGGCTGCCCGCCGGCCTGGTCCACATCGGCCTCTCGCTCGGCGTGCTGCCCGCGCAGCTGCTGGCCCAGACGCGGCCGGGCGCCCGTGGCGCGGTCCTCGTCGGCTCGTGCGTCCCGCCCAGGGAGTTCGACGGCGACTGGCCGGCCGAGGTCCCTGTCCAGGTGCACGGCATGGACGCGGACCCGGTCTTCGTCGACGAGGGCGACCTGGACGCGGCCCGGGCGCTGGTGGCGTCGGCCCCCGAGGCCGAGCTCTTCCTCTACCCCGGCGACCGGCACCTCTTCCTGGACAGCAGCCTCCCGGCGTACGACGCGGAAGCGGCCGGGCTGCTGACCGAGCGGGTGCTGGAGTTCCTGGCGGCCCGCTGATGGCCACGCCCGACACGACGGGCAGCTGAGTGCGCGCCGAACGCCTCGTCGCCCTGCTCTTCACCCTGCAGAGCCGACGCTCGGCCACCGTCGCCGAGCTCGCCGCGGCGATGGAGGTGTCCGAGCGCACCGTCCACCGCGACCTCGGCGCGCTCCGCGAGTGGGGCGTGCCGGTCTGGACCGAGCCCGGCCGGCACGGCGGCGTCCGCCTCGTCGACGGGTGGCGCTCCCGGCTGGACGGCCTGACGACACGCGAGGCGGTCGCCCTGCTCACACTGGGCACACCGCGGGCGCTGGCCGAGCTGGGTCTCGGGACCGCTGTGTCTGCCGCGCACGCGAAGGTCGCCGCGACGCTCCCGGCGCAGGTGCGCGAGCAGGCCCAGCAGCTCGCCGAGCGGTTCCACCTCGACACCCCCGGATGGTTCCGCCGGGAGGAGGAGAGCGAGGAGCTGGTGACGCTCGCCCGGGCCGTGTGGTCCGAGCACCGGGTGCGCGCCCGCTACCGCCGCGGCGAGGACGAGGTCGAGCGCGTGCTGGGCCCGCTCGGCCTCGTGCTGAAGGCGGGGACGTGGTACCTGGCCGCCCAGGCCGGCACGGACGTCCGGACGTACCGGGTCGCGCGGATGGCGCAGGTGGAGGAGCTCGACGAGCCCTTCGAACGGCCGCCCGGCTTCGACCTCGCGCAGTGGTGGGCCCGGTCCTCGGCGGAGTTCGAGCGGTCGCTGCAGCGTGTCGCGGTCCGCGTGCGGCTGAGCCCGCGCGGCCTGCGGGTGCTGCCGCGCGTCCTCGACGCGGACGTGGCACGGGCGGGGCTGGCCGCTGCGGCGGCACCGGCGTCCGACGGCTGGACCGAGGTCGAGCTCGGCCTCGAGGAGCCCGAGATCGCCGCCGGGCAGCTGCTGCCGCTCGGCGCGGACGTCGAGGTGGTCGGCCCGCCGGAGGTCCGCGCGGCGTTCGTCGAGCTCCTCGAGGCGATGCTCGCCCGTCACCGGTAGCCGGCGGTGTCGGCGGGCTTGCCAGCGTCCTGCACCTCGACCACGAAGCGCCACCCGTCCGGACGGCTGCCGTCGAGGTCGTCGACGTCGTAGGCCGAGGCCAGGTCGAAGCTCGACAGCGTCCGCCCGGAGAAGCGCGCGTGGCGGGGGTCGGCGGCCAGCGCCGCGACCCCTCGGGCCACGAAGGCCGGCGTCTCGGAGATGGCGAAGTAGGGCTGCTGCTCCAGCGCGTCCTGCCAGTTCTCCTCGCGGACGCCGAAGATGTCGAGCATCGCCTCCGAGCGCAGCCATCCCGGCGTGACCGCCACGGCGGTGCAGCCGTGCTCCTGCAGCTCGGCCGCCTGGCCGATGGCGAGCAGGTGGGCGGCGGCCTTGGCCACGTAGAACGCGAGCGAGGTGCCCTTGCGGTAGGCCGCGTTGTATTCCGCCGTCCCGTCGGTCATCTCGACCACGAGGCCGCCCGGTCGGCGCAGCACGAGCGGCAGCAGGTGGTGGCTCGTGATGACGTGGGCGTCGATGCCGAGGTGGAGCATCCGCAGGCTCGTGTCCAGCGGGTGCTCCCACACGGGCTTGCCCCAGGCGAGGTGGACGTCGCCACCCCAGACCCCGTCCACCAGCACGTCGATGCGCCCGTGCTCGGCGTCGATGCGCTCGGCCAGTCCGGCGACCTCGGCCGGGACGAGGTGGTCGACGCGGACGGCGATGCCGGTCCCGCCCGCCGCGTCGACGAGGGCGGCCGTCTCCTCGATCGTCTCCGGCCGGTCGACCTCGGACCGGCCGGCTGCCGTCGTCCTGCCGGTGACGTAGACCGTCGCCCCCGCCCGCCCCAGCTCCACCGCGATCGCCCGGCTCGCGCCGCGCGTCCCGCCCGCCACCACCGCGACCTTGTCGCTCAGCTCTCTGCTCATGGGGCCAGCGTGCGGGCGAACCCTGACAGCGCACGGCAGGGTTCCGACGAACCGGCGTGCACTCAGCCGCGGTCGTCGGTCAGCCCGCCCGCGTCGGTCGACGTGGCGCTGCGGGCCGTCCCCCGCGGTTGACGAGCCACCACGCGGCAAGGATCAGCGCCGCGCCCACCACGGCGTCGAGCAGCCAGTGGTTCGCGGTGACCAGCACGACGAGAGTCGTCACGGCCGGGTACGACAGGGCGAGCGCGCGCTGCCACGGGCGCCGCGACAGCCGGGCGAGGACGAGCCCGCACCAGAGCGCCCAGCCGACATGCATCGACGGCATGGCCGCCAGCTGGTTGACCGCCTCGGACGCGCCGCGCACTCCCCCGCCGTGGCCGCCCCACCAGCCGACGTCCGAGGTCGAGAGCAGCACGTCGGTGTAGCCGGGGACGAGCCGCGGCGGCGCGGTCGGGAAGGCGAGGTAGCCGATGAGGGCGGCCGCCGTCGGCAGGACGAGCGCGGCGCGCAGCCGGCGGTACTCCCCCGGCCGGCACCGCCAGAGCAGGACGAGGACGAGCGGCGTGACCGTGTAGTGCAGCGCGGCGTACCAGTAGGACGCGGCCACCTCGATCCAACGGTGGCCCACGACCGCCGCGTTGAGCGAGGCCTCGACGTGCAGCCCGAGCGCGGCCTCGACATCGAGCAGGTCGCGGGCGTGCCGGAGCGCGACGGCGAGGTCGTCGGTGGCCGCGAGCCGGATGACGTCGTAGGCGAGCAGCATCCCGACCAGCAGCAGGGCCTCCTGCCACCACGTCGGCCGGGGCCGGTCGAGCCACCGTCGGGCCCTCGCGCCGTCGCCGGCAGGCGTGGGGGCCGTGCCCGCGTCGGCGAGCACCTCGGGTGCGGGCGTCGTCATGCCCCGTCCTTTCCGGCAGTGCGAACGGCAGTGCGCCCCGTCGGCCGCCGGGGAGGCCGGCCGGCGGGGCGCCGGGAGTCAGGCGTCGACGAGCTCGCGCCGCGCCCCGGCCGGCTGGAGCTGCTCGGCCAGCTTCGCGCCCTCGACGTCGACGTTGGGCAGCGCCCGGTCGAGCCAGCGCGGCAGCCACCAGGCCTTGTCGCCGAGCAGCGAGAGCACCGCCGGCACGATCGTCATGCGGACGACGAAGGCGTCGATGGCGACACCCGCGGCGAACGCGAAGCCGAGGGACTTGATGATCGCGTCGTCGGCCAGGAGAAAGCCGAAGAACACCGAGATCATGATGAGCGCGGCCGCGGTGACGACGCGCGAGCCGTTGCGCATCCCCGCGACGACGGCCGCGTCCGGCCGGGCCCCGTGGGCGTACGCCTCGTGCATCCCGGCGACGAGGAAGACCTCGTAGTCCATGGCCAGCCCGAAGAGGATGCCGATGAGCAGGATCGGCATGAGGCTGACGATCGGCCCGGTCGTCTCGATGCCGAACACGCCCGAGAGCCAGCCCCACTGGAACACCGCGACGACGGCACCGAAGGTCGCAGCGACGCTGAGCAGGAAGCCGAGCGTCGCCTTGAGCGGCACGAGGATGCTGCGGAAGACCAGCATCAGCAGCAGGAACGCCAGCCCCACGACGACCGCGAGGTAGGGGATCAGCGCGTCGTTCAGCTTCTGCGAGACGTCGATGTTGAGGGCGGTGGTGCCGGTCACCATCAGCTCGGCGTCCGCCGACCCGGTCAGCGCAGTCGCCCGGTCCCGGATGTCCTGCACGAGGTCCTGCGTGGCCTCCGAGCTCGGGCCGCTGCCCGGCACGAGGGTCATCAGCGCGGTGTCGTCGGCCGGGTTGGCGGCGGGGTCGGTGACCGCGACGACGTCCTCGAGCTGCGCGAGCCCGGTCTTGGCCTGCTGCGCCGCGGCCGTGGCCTGGCCGGCGGGCGCCTCGACGACGAGCACGAGCGGGCCGTTGAACCCGGCCCCGAAGCCCGCGCTGAGCTGGTCGTACGCCTTGCGCTGCGTGCTCTCCGGGGCGGCGGTGCTGTCGTCGGGCAGCGCCATGCGCAGGTCGGTTAGCGGGAGCGCGACGACGCCGAGGCCGACGACGGCGAGCGCGAGGACCGGGCCGCGCGCCTTGACGACCGCCCGCCCCCACGTCTCGCCGAACGGGACGTGCCCGGCCTCGTGCTTGGCGCGCGCCCGCTTCGGGAGCACCTTGCCGCCGGCGAAGCCGAGGACGGCCGGCAGCAGGGTCAGCGCGATGACGACGGCAGCCGCGACGGTGCCCGCGGCCGCGACGCCCATCGCGGTGAGGAACGGGATGCCGACCACGAAGAGCGCGCCGAGGGCGATGACGACGGTGAGCCCGGCGAACACGACCGCGGAGCCGGCGGTGCCGACCGCGCGCCCGGCGGCCTCCTCGCCGTCGTGGCCGTTCGCGAGCTCGGCCCGGTAGCGCGTCAGGATGAAGAGCGCGTAGTCGATGCCGACTGCGAGGCCCAGCATGAGCGCCAGGGCCGAGGTGGACGAGCTCAGGCCGAAGAAGCCGGTGGCGATCTGCACGCCGCAGAGGCCGAGCCCGACGCCGACGACGGCGGTCAGCAGCGGCAGCCCGGCGGCCACGAGCGAGCCGAAGGTGATCGCGAGGACCACGGCCGCGACGAGGACGCCCATGACCTCGGTAGCCCCGCTGTGCGAGGCCTCCTGCGTGGCGTCGCCGCCGTACTCGACCTCGAGGCCGGCGCTCTTCGCGCTGTCCCCGGCGGCGAAGAGCGCCTCCTTGGCCTCGTGGGTCACGTCGCCCGCGCCGACCGAGTAGGTCACGGTCGCGTACGCCGTCCGGCCGTCCTGGGAGACCGTCCCCGCCTGGTACGGGTCGGCCACGGACGCGACCTGCGGGGCCTGCGCCAAGGCGGCCACCGCGGCCTCGACGGCCGACTTCGGCTCCGCGGCCTGCAGGTCCTCGTTCGCGCGGAACACGACGCGGGCCGTGGCCACGTCGCCCGCCGAGCCCAGCTTGTCCTCGATGACGTCGAGGGCACGGCTGGACTCCGTGCCCGGGATCGAGAACGCGTTCGACGTGGGGCCGGACAGGGTCGCGGCCCCGGCACCCGCGGCGAGCAGCAGTGCCAGCCAGAGCGCGGCCACGAGCCGGCGGCGCCGGAACGCGAACCGGCCGAGCCGGTACAGATAGGTCGCCATTGGTCACTCCTCGGCAGGCCCGGGGCCGCGCATGAGCCCCCGGGACGGACAGACAGCGCGGAGACCAGCCCCACGGCTAGTCGATCGGCAAGGACAACGTACACCTGAGACTTGCCGTTCGACTAGCTGTGACTAGCCGTACGACTAGCGTGATGCTTGCCACGCGGCTAGTCGGAACAGGCTCGTGACCCGTTAGCCTGAGGACATGAGCGACACCACGGCGGGCCCGCCGAAGGCAGCGCGCGCAGGCGAGCGCCGCCTGGGGCGGGCGGGCGTGGACGAGACGGCCCTGCGGCTGTTCGCCGAGCACGGCGTCGCCGGCACGTCGCTGCAGATGATCGCGGACGCGATGGGCGTGACGAAGGCCGCGGTCTACTACCACTACAAGACCAAGGACGAGCTGGTCCTGGGCGTGCTGACCCCGGTCCTGGACGAGGTGCGCCGGGTGGTCGAGCGGGCGCAGGCGCAGCGCAACCGGGCCGCTCGGGTCGACGTCCTGGTGACCGGGCTCATCGACATCGTCGTCGAGCAGGGGCCGCGCTACGGGGTGTTCAACGGCGACCTCTACGTCGCCGAGCTCGCGAGCCGCGACCCCTGGCTGCAGTCGGCGGGGCCGATGGTCACCGAGCTGCTGCTCGGCCCCGACGCGGACACCCGGGGGCTCGTGACGGCGTCGATGTTCTTCGCCTCGCTCACCGGCCCGTTGCGCGACCCGGTGCTCGCGGCCCTGCCGCGCGAGGAGCTGCGGGCCGCGATGCTGGACGGGGCCTACCGGCTGCTCAGGGCCCCGCGCCGCTCGCCCCGGTCTCAGGAGTAGCGCGCCGCTCGGGGACCGGTGGCGCAGCCCACGTGCTGCGCGGGCCGCAGAACGGGTATGCGCCCTCAGGCAACCGACCTCGGCGCAGACCTCTGGAGGGTCCGTGAAGACCTGGCTCATCACCGGCACGTCCCGCGGCTTCGGCCGCGAGTGGGCCGAAGCCGCCCTGCAGCGCGGTGACCGTGTGGTCGCGACGGCGCGCAACGTGGACTCGCTGAAGGGCCTGCAGGACGCGTACGGCGACTCCGTGCTCGCGCTGCCGCTCGACGTGACCGACCGGGCCGCGGCCTTCGCCACGGTCGACCGGGCGTTCGAGCACTTCGGCCGGGTCGACGTCGTCGTCAACAACGCCGGCTACGGGCAGTTCGGCATGATCGAGGAGCTGTCCGAGGCCGAGCTGCGCGACCAGATCGAGACCAACGTCTTCGGGGCGCTCTGGGTCACCCAGGCGGCGCTCCCGCACCTGCGTGCACAGCGCGGCGGGCACATCCTGCAGGTCTCCAGCATCGGCGGCATCTCGGCGTTCCCCAACATCGGTGCCTACCACGCCTCGAAGTGGGCGCTCGAGGGCTTCAGCCAGGCGCTCGCGCAGGAGGTCGCGGACTTCGGGATCCGCGTCACGCTCATCGAGCCCGGCGGCTTCAGCACCGACTGGGGCGGCTCGTCCGCGCGGCACGCGACGCCGCTCGCGGCGTACGACGAGTTCCGCGAGAAGGCAGCTGAGCAGCGCAAGGCGCGCACCTCAGCGGCCGGCGACCCCACCGCGTCCGCAGGCGCCGTGCTGAAGCTGGTGGACGCGGAGAACCCGCCACTGCGGGTGTTCTTCGGCGCCGCGCCGCTCGGCATCGCGACGGCCGACTACGAGCAGCGGCTCGCGACGTGGCGGGAGTGGGAGTGGCTGTCGAAGGAGGCGCAGGGCTAGGCAGAGCTGCCCAGCAGCCGGCCCCCCGACGTCCCACCGGTGCGACGGGAGCCGGGCCCGCAGCGGCTCGGCTTCCGTCAGCTGACGGATGCAGCGGTCCTTCGGCGGCGGAAGTATGCGCCCAGCGCGTCTGTGCGCACCGCCTCTGGAAGGAAGCCGATGATCCGAAGAGCAGCCGCGCTGGGAGCGGCCGTCCTCGCCGCCGCCCTGCTGCCCACCGTCGCCCAGGAGACTGCCACCGCGGCCGTGGGGGACGCGAAGGTCGTCCCGCTGCAGGTGACCGGGGACCCGGCGGACCGCTTCTCCATGGTCGTCATGGGCGACGGCTACACGGCCGCCGAGCTCCCGGAGTTCCGTGCCGACGTCGAGAAGCACCTCAACGTGCTGTGGAGCATCGAGCCCTTCCGCAGCTACCGCAACTACATCAACGTCTACCTGGTGGAGATCGAGTCGGCCGAGTCCGGCGTCGACTGCGACCCCGACCTCACGTCCCCGCGGCGCGACACCGTGCTCGGCATGGGTTTCTGGGGCGGGTGCAACCCGAGCAGCGTCCAGCGCCTGTTGACCGTCAACAACACCGTCGCCCGTCAGTACGCCACGATGGCCACCCCGGACTACGACCAGATCCTCGCGATCGCGAACAGCGACACGTACGGCGGGGCCGGCGGTGCCTATGCCACCGCGTCCGGCGGCAACGCCCTCTCGGCGCTCATCACGCCGCACGAGCTCGGCCACTCCCTCGGCGGGCTGCAGGACGAGTACACGTACTACGGCCGTGGTGTCCCCGGTGGCCGATACACCGGCGGCGAGCCGAGCTCGATCCACCACACGCTGCTGACCGAGCAGCAGATGCTGGACCAGCAGCGCAAGTGGTGGCGCTGGCTGGGCGAGCCGAGCGAGTCCGGCGGAGTCATCGGCCGCTACGAGGGCGGCCAGTACTTCGACAGCGGGATCTGGCGGCCGAGCAAGCACTCGATGATGATCTCGCTGGGCTACTACTTCGACCAGGTCTCGCGAGAGCGCATGACACAGCGGATCTCTCAGCGCGTCAACCTGATCGAGGACTCGACGCCGACGTCCGCGCCGGTCGGGCGCACGGATGTGCTCTGGGTCGAGACCGCTCATCCCGTCTACCACGACCTCGACGTCACGTGGGCCGTCGACGGAACTGCGATTCCCAACACGCAGAACAGCCGTGACCTCGACCTCGAGACGCTCGGTCTCGCCGCGGGACCGCACACCGTCACCGCCACCGTCGTCGACCCGACCGAGTTCGTCCGCGACCCGGCGGTCCGCGCGACGATGACAGCCACCCGGACGTGGACCGTGGGCGAAGCGGCCTCGGCGCCCTCCACCGTGCCGAGCAAGTTCACGTCGTGGACGCAGACCGAGCGGCCGGTGGGCGCGCAGGACGTCGTGTACGCCGAGACGACGCACCCCTCGGACTCCGTGCCCGCTGTGGTCTGGCGCCTCGACGGTGCCGTCGTCCCGAGCCCGACGATGGCGCGCAGCTTCGACCTCGCCACGCGCACACTGTCGCCAGGGCTGCACACGCTGACCGCGTCCGTCGGCACCGAGACGCTGACGTGGACCGTCGACACGGCCCCGGCCACCGTCGGGTACGAGGTGTCCACCCCGCTGACGACGTTCGACGGAGCGGACGGCAAGCCGCACTACGTCTACAACGAGCAGTTCACGATGGGGCTCACACCGACCGACAACGGCCCGGGCTACGTCGTCGGGGAGTTCCGCCGCGACGGCGACGGCTGGCACCACTACTACGGCTGGCCGGACGCGCCGGAGGGAACGCCGTTCCGGTTCACGCCGCGGGGCACGAACATCGCGGGGCTCGTCTACGGCAGCCTCAGCCCGGAGGGCCTGTCGCCGCAGCCGTGGGAGGAGCGCCGGCCGGGCTACGGCACGCACCTCATCGAGTATCGCGGCATCGACGCGGCGGGCAACATCGGCGGGCAGGGCGCGTTCACCGTGTCCGTGCTGCCGGCGACGCCCGCGTGCACGACGACCGTCACTGGCCGGGTCAGCACTCCGCTGAACATCACTTCTGGCGTCGTCTGCCTCGACGGTGCCCGGGTCAGCGGCCCCGTGACGGTGAGCGGTGGGGCGTCGTTGGTCGCGTCCGACGCGGAGATCCGTGGCCCGGTCACCGCGACGGGGGCGGGCGCCGTCCAGCTGACCGACACGCTGGTCACGGGCTCGGTCACCGTCTCCGGCGCGACCGGGGGTGTGTCGCTGCTCGGGGCGGAGGTGCGCGGCGCGGTCACCCTGTCCGGCAACAGCTCCACGGCGTACGCGCCGGTGCTCGCCGGATCGCTGGTCAAGGGGCAGCTGAGCTGCAGCACGAACGTGGCTTCTCCCGTCGACCTGGGGGTCGACAACACGGTGAACGGTCGGCGAAGCGGGCAGTGCGCGGCTCTTTGACGCAGATGCAGGGATGACAGGAGGGCGGGGAGCTGCGGCTCCCCGCCCTCCTGCGCATCTCCTAATCCCGCAGCGGGATCAGCTGCTCCGGCCGGATGACCTGTTTCGGCAGCCCCGGGCCGGACCAGGCCAGCCTGGCCGTCGAGGTCCACACGTTCTCGTAGTACTCGACCTTGATGGCGTGGTGCACGTTCGCCGCGAGCCACACGGTGCCGCTGTGCTCCGTCGGCCCGTGGTCGTTCCACTGGTCGATGACCAGTTTTCCGTCGATCCAGAGCCGGATGCCGTCGTCACTCGTCGTGTAGAACGTGTGATTGCCCGTCGTGCGTGGCCACACCCGCCCCTCCCACCGGACGGAGAACCCGTCGTCGGGCAGGCCGTCGCCCGGGTTGCCGAGGCCCCAGTCGAAGTCCAGGGTGCGGTCGACCCGCGTTACCGCCGGCCCGGAGAGGGTCTTGTTCGGGAAGTAGCTCGCGCGCAGGCCCATCCTCGGCAGTGTCGGCAGCAATTGGGCGGGCGGGACGATCTCCTGCGCCGGCCCGCGGCCCCACTTCAGCTTCGCGACGGCGTCGTTGCCGCCCTGGAAGTACTCGATCTTTATGGAGTACGGATGCCCGTGCGCCAGCGGCAGGGTGACCGAGTGCTCGGCGACCCGGCGGTAGTTCCACTCGTCGATCACCAGCCGTCCGTCGATCCACAGACGGATCCCGTCGTCGCTCGCGGTCGTGAACGTGACCTCGTCGGCGCGCGGCACGACGGTCCCCGTCCAGCGGACGGAGAAGTTCGAGCTCGGGAGCCCGGCTACCGGCGGTGCCCCTCGCCAGTCGAAGTCGATGCTGGCGTCGACGCGCCTGACTGCCGGCCCGCTGAGATCGTTCGTGGCGTAGTACTCGGCTTGCAGGCCCTTGCCCGGTTCGGCCACCGGCGTCGTCGGCACCAGACGATCCGCGGGGACGACCTCCTCCGGCTGGGACGCGCTCGACCACCGCAGCTGCGCGGTCGCCCCGGCGGTGTGCTCGAAGTACTCGAGCCGCACCGAGTAGGAGTCCCCGGCGCTCAGCAAGATGGTGCCGCTGTATGCGGTCGGCCCTTGGACGTGCCATTGGTCGATCACCAGGCGCTCGTCGACCCAGAGCCGCACCCCGTCGTCGCTGGTGGTCGTGAAGGTGTAGAGCTCGGTGTGGCGCGCGATCACGAGGCCGGTCCACCGGACGGAGAAGCGGTCTTCCGGAGTCCCCGGAGCCGGCGCCGACAGCCCCCAGTCGAAGTCGACGACGGGGTCGACGCGGTCCACGGAGGGGCCGGAGAGGTCGGGCGTGCTGAAGTAGGAGGCGCGCAGGCCCCTCCCCGGCGGGCCGTCCACGCCCTCAGGAACCAGCATCACCGCGCGCGTGATCACGCACTCGCATCCGCAGGTGCCGATGACACAGCCCCGCCCGACGATGACCCCGGAGTCGTTCACCGACGACGCCAGCCAGAGGTTCAGGTCCGCCGGGACGTCCCTGGTGACCGCGTTCAGGTCGTAGACCTGCCCGTCCCTCCAGACCGCTGCGTGGTACTCGGTGGAGGCCTTGCCCGGGATCCGCACGTTGGACGTCCCGACGACCGTGCCGGCCTCGTTGATGCCGTAAGCGACGCTGCCCGCGTTCTGCAGGCCGTCGTCCAACGTGCCGAGGCTCCGCGCGCTCCCGCCGCTCCACAGGGTCGCGTACGTCTTCCCGTCCGCGGCCTGGGACGACCCCACGACGTCCCCCCGCTCGTTGATCGCGTTCGCCTGGCTCGCCTCGGTCGTCCCCCCGAGGCCGCCGAGGTCACGCATGACGCCGTCCCGCCAGACGAAGGCGTGCAGCGGCGCTCCTCCGGCCGGCAGCGCGACACCCACGACTTCACCGGCATTGTTGACGTCGCGCGCCTCGCTCTCGGTGCCGTACCGCGTCGCGGCCACCCCACCCAGGGTGCCGATGTCCTGCACCTGGCCGTTCTTCCACACGGCAGCCCGGATGGGAGAGCCCTGCTTCTCGAAATAGGTGCCGACGATGAAGCCGTCGTCGTTGATCGCCCGCGCAGCCGCGCCGCTCTCCGCGCCGTAGCCGGTGGGCAGCGTCCTGCGGACGCCGTCCTGGATGACGACCGGCCGCGGCGGGGTGTAGAACCCGGTCCATCCCCAGCCGACGATCGTGCCCGCCTCGTTCACGTCGTTGGACTGGATGACCCGGCCGTCCGCGCCCGACTGGGGGTCGAGCTGCGTCATCCGCCCGTTCTCCCAGAGATAGCCGAAGACCCCGCCGCCCGAAGGGGCGGACGAACTGCCGACGACCTGCCCGCGCTCGCTGATCGCTACTGCGTCGCTGCGCGACCCTCCTCCCAGGCTTGCGCCCAGGGCGCCGAGGTCGACGTAGCGGTACTTCACGGCTGCCGCCGGAGCCGTCGCGGTCGGCGCCTCCGTGGCCGCGTCGGCCCTTGCCGGTGCCATGCCGGTCAGCGGTGCGACGATGGTGGAGACGGCGAGCGCGACCAGCACGGTGCGCCCGCCACCTCGCAGTGGTCCGGTCAAGTGGGCCTCCTCGCGTCGTGGGCCTGCGGGGGCCGGCACGCACGCCGGCATGCCGCTCCTGCCGGGACGCCTTCCATGCGTTCGCGATGTCGATGCGCGGCATGGGGTTACGGATCTCTTACGCCCGCCAGACCCAGGGGCCACCCGAGGGGCACACGGGCGGCCTGTGCGTCTCACGTCGCGAGACGGGCCCGCACCAGCGCATTGACAGTGCGAAGGCGACCCCGACAGAGTGCAGCCATGTCCGGCGCCCGGCTCACCACTCGCGGTCACATCGACCTGCTGCTCGTCGCCAGCGCCGCCTGTCGCGCCTGGTGACGCTCTCTTTGCGCACCTGACGCCTCGGCCCGCCTTCTAGCGCTGCCGACGCCGCGCCACGCCCACTTCCGGGCTTCACGTACTTCGCTTCCCCTTTCTCACGCCCCGCTTCCGCGTCGGGGCGTTCCCGCATGCCCAGTTCGAAGGAGAGCTCCGCCCTCATGCGTCGACCGCAACCCAGGACCGCCCTGGCCGTCCTGACGACAACGCCGATCCTGGCGGCCCTCGTGGCCGTCCCCTCGGCGGTCCCGGCCTCCGCGACCGCGCTGCCCGAGGTCCCCAACCGCACGATCGGCTACGACGAGATCTCGGCGTACCCGCGGGAGAACGTCCTGCCGGTGTGGCCGGTGAACACCC
>NZ_JAANNP010000031.1 GCF_011250635.1 Motilibacter deserti | reverse complement strand
CACGCCCTGGGTGTCCTCGACCTCGGCCACGGTCCGCTCCAGCTCGGGGGTGAACGTCGAGGACGTCTCCGCGACGGGGCGGTAGAGCCAGGCGCGCAGCTCGCGCTCCTGGGCGCGGGCCAGCGTCGCCACCGCGCGCGGGTCGTCGACATGACGCTGGATCAAGGTGAGCGTGTGCAGCACCGAGTCGTGCAGATGGGCGGCGACCTCGGCCCGCTCCTGCTCGCGGATGCGCGCGGACCGCTCGGCGGTGAGGTCGCGCGCCATGCGCAGCCAGTACGGACCGGTGACCAGCGCGACGCCGGCGAGCACGACCCCCGCCGCCAGCAGCGACTGCCCGGTGACCCGCAGGTCCCCTGGCACGGTCAGCAGCGCGATCGACCCGGCGACCAGGAGGGCGGCGCCGAGCCCGGTCCGGGCCAGCCCGATGCGGCGGTCGGTGACCGTACGCGCCCGCCACCGGGCGCGCTGGGCCTCGTCGGCCTGCCACCAGACCAGGACGACGCCCACCCCGACGACGACGACCGGCCAGACCGCGGAGCCGCCGACGCTCACCCACATCTGCGTCGAGAGCAGCAGGCCGAGCGCGCCGCACCCGGCCAGCGCGGCGAGCACCGCCGTCTCGCGCCGCCGCCGCTTCGGGCCGGTGGCCCGCGGGTCGGAGGCGTCGGGGGCGAGCGGTGCGAGCCACCAGAAGGCGGCGTACGCCAGGAACCCGGCGCCCTGCGCGAACGCCAGCACGACGAACGCGCCGCGCAGGACGCGTACGTCGATGCCGAGGTGGTCGGCCAGGCCGCGCGCGACACCGGCGACGTAGGCGCCCTGGCTGGCCCGGAAGAGCCGCCGGCCCGTCGCGGGCGGCGGGGGCGCGGCCGGCCGGGGCGGGGCCGGCGCGGGCGCGGGGTTCGACGACACCCTCCGATGGTCCCAGCCCGCCGCCCCCGCGACATCAGGACAAGCCCTGAGCCCGGCCCCTGCGCCAGCCGTCCCGGACCCCGAGGCCCGCCCTGAGGCACCTCCCAGGGTCGCGTCAGGGCACTTCCGGATACCCCCGCGACCGCGCCGTCCGCAGGATGGGTGCCATGAACAGCAACGGTGCCGACGAGACGACGGTCCGCTTCGACAAGCCGGGCGGGGCGCCTCCCGGCGGGCCCGGCAGCGGCGAGGCGCCGCCCCCGCCCGGTGGGGGTCCACCGCCCGGGCCACCGCCGGGACCGCAGCCACCGCCCCCGGGGGCGCAGCCACCGCCGTCCGGCGGCTGGTTCGCCGGGGTGCCGGCGGTGCAGGCCCTGCGGCGCAGCACCTACGACCGCAAGGTGGCCGGCGTCTGCGGCGGGCTCGCCCGGTCCTTCGGCATCGATCCGCTGGTGCTGCGGGTCGCGGTCGTTGTCCTCACGGTCTTCGGCGGCGCCGGCGCGCTGCTCTACGGCCTCGCCTGGCTGCTGCTGCCCGAGGACGGGCAGCACGAGTCGCTCGGCGAGCGCGCGGCCCGCGGGCGAGGGGACGCCTCGCTCATCCTTCCGATCCTGGTGGTGGTCATGGGGCTCTCGGTCTTCGGCGCGATCGGCGACGGCTCCGTCACCGCCGTCGTCGTGGTCACGCTCCTCGCGCTCGGTGCCTTCGTGGCGCTGCGCGGCGACCGTCCGCCGGCGCCGGTCGCGGGGCCGCAGATGCCGCCGCCCGCCTACCCCCCGGCCTACGCCCCGACCGGGCCGCTCGGGCCGGTGGGGCCGACGGGCCCCGTGGGGCCGATGGGCCCGCCGCCCGCCGCCGACCCGTACGGCCGCACCGCCGGCACCGCGTACTCGCCTCCCCCGCCGCCCCCGCCGGTGACCCCGGTCCCGTCGCCGCCGCCGGACAAGCCGAAGGAGAAGAGCGGCCCGCTGACGCTGCTCACCATCAGCGCCGCCGCGGTCGTCGCGGGGCTCGTGACGCTGGTCTGCCGGGCTGCGGGCGAGGAGGCCGACGTGCCGCTGGTGCTCGGCTCCGCACTCGCCGTGCTCGGCCTCGGGCTCGTCGTCGCGGTCAAGTGGGGCCGGGCCGGCGGCATCGTGCCGGTCGGCGTCCTCCTCATCGTGGTGCTCGTGCTCAACGGCATCGCGGACAATCCCGTGCGCGGCGGCGTCGGCGACCGGACCTGGGCGCCGGTCACCGCGGAGGCGGCGCAGGCCAGGGAGTACCGCCTCGGCATGGGCAACGCCACCCTCGACCTGCGGGGCCTCGCGCTCGACGGGCAGCGCGTGGACGTGGAGGCGAGCCTTGGCGTGGGCGAGCTCACCGTGCTGGTGCCCGACGACGTCGCCCTCGAGATCGACGCGGACGTGAACGCCGTCGGCGACCTGCGGCTCCCGGGGCGTCCCGACGACTCCGGCAGCGACCTGTCCAGCACCTACGCCGACGCCAGCGGAGCCGGCAACGGCACCCTCGTCCTCGACCTCGACGTCAACGTCGGAAGCCTGGAGGTGCGCCGTGAGGCGTCATGAGCTCGATCTGGCCGTCCTCGTCGCGGGCGTGGTGTTCCTCGCGGTCGGGCTGACGTACGCCGCCGCCAGCCTGACCGACGAGGAGGTCCGGGCGAACGTCGTCGTCCCGTCGGTCGTCGTCGGGCTGGGCATCGCCGGCATCGCGGCGGCGGTCCGGGCCGCCGTCCGCGCGCTGCGGCCCGCGGCGCCCGCTCCCGAGCCGGGGGCTGCGCCGCGTACGGACTGACCGTTGTGTCGTCACCCGAACGGTGGTCGTGTCACGCCGGTGACAGCGTTGGCGGGGCTGCAGCAGGACAGTGGACCCATGACTCCTCCTGCAGCCCCCGACCAGGGGACGGACGCTCTGCGCGCGGCGCTGGAGGCCATCGAGGCCCACATCGCCGCCGCCCGCACCGACCACGAGCTCGCCGTGGCCGACGCGGCCGCCGAGGAGCTGGCCGGCCGGTGCGTCGAGCGCCGGATGCACCAGCGCCGGGCGGACCGCGCCGAGCTCCGGCTCAGCGTGTGGCTGCAGGCCTACGCCCTCGTCGCCGAGGGCGTCCCGGGCCGACTGCCGCTGTCGGCCTGACGCCCGCCGCCCTCGTGGCATCGGGCGCGGGCCGGATTCCTCAGGCCAGCGCCTCGCGCCCGTGCGGCTCGGCCCAGCCGGACAGGTCCGGCCCCTTCGGCACGATGAGCGTCGGGTTGATCGCCGCGTGCGTGGCGTAGTAGTGGCGCTTGATGTGGTCGAAGTCGACCGTCTCGCCGAAGCCCGGGGTCTGGAAGAGGTCGCGCGCGTAGGCCCAGAGCACCGGCATCTCGGTGAGCTTGCTCCGGTTGCACTTGAAGTGGCCGTGGTAGGCCGCGTCGAACCGGACCAGCGTCGTGAAGAGCCTGATGTCGGATTCGGTAATCGCGTTTCCTACGAGGTAGCGCTGCGCGGACAGCCGCTCGCTCAGCCAGTCGAGCCGGGCGAAGAGCCGGTCGTACGCCTTGTCGTAGGCCTCCTGCGAGGTCGCGAACCCGCAGCGGTAGACGCCGTTGTTGACGTCGCGGAAGATCAGGTCGTTGACCTCGTCGATCTGCGCGCGCAGCGCCTCCGGGTAGAGGTCCGGCGCACCCGGCTTGTGGAACTCCTTCCACTGCGTGGAGAAGTCGAGCGTGATGCTCGGGTAGTCGTTGGTCGCGACCTGGCCCGTCTGCGTGTCCACGATCGCGGGGACGGTGGCGCGGCCGTCGAACTCCGGGTCGGTCGCCCGGTAGGCCTCCATGAGGTACTCGATCCCGAGCACGGGGTCGCGGCCGTCGGGGTCGAGGGTGAACCGCCAGCCGCGCTCGTCGCGGATCGGGTCGACGACGCCGACCGAGATGACGTCCTCGAGGCCGAGCAGGCCGCGGACGATGAGCGAGCGGTGCGCCCAGGGGCAGGCGAGGCAGACGACGAGGCGGTAGCGCCCCGGCTCGACCTGCAGCCCGCTGGACCCGTCGGCGGTGAAACGGCGGGTGAAGCGGTTGGCCTGGCGCTGGAACTCGCCCGACGAGCTGGTCTCCCGGGCGAACTGTGCTGTCGTTGTCACCCCGAGCACGCTACCCGCGCTTCCGCAACCCGACGCCTCCCACGCCCGCCCCTCCCCGCCCCCACCCCTCGCGCTGATCATGCGCATCTGGCGAGTTGTCCACAGCCGGGCTGCTATGGACAACTCGCCAGATGTGCTTGATCGCGCTGGAGGTGGGCGGCCGCGGGTGGGTCAGGGCGGTCGGCGGTGGGGCCAGGCCGGCGCGCGGCGGGTCAGGCCGGCGCGGGAGCGGTACGCGGGCCGGGCAGGTGCGGCTCGGGCAGCTCGACGTGGTGCTCGGGGCGGCCCTCGACGTGCACCCGCGGGAGGCGGCGGTCCAGCCAGGCCGGGGACCACCAGGTCGCACGGCCCAGCAGCTGCAGCACGGCCGGGACGAGCAGCATGCGCACGACCGTGGCGTCGATGAGGATCGCCGTCGCCATCCCGATGCCGATCACCTTGAGGAAGACCGCCGGGCTCGGGACGAAGGCGGCGAACACCGCGACCATGATCGCCGCCGCCGCGGTGATGACACGGGCGGTGCCGGCGAGGCCCTCGGCCACGGCGCGGCTGTTGTCGCCCGTCGCGACCCAGCGCTCGCGGATGCGGCTCAGCAGGAAGACCTCGTAGTCCATGGAGAGCCCGAAGAGCACCGCGAACATCAGGACCGGGATGAAGGCCGGCAGCGGGGTCGGGGTGTCGATGCCGAACAGCTGGCCGGCCCAGCCGCCCTCGAGGACGTACGCGACGACGCCGAACGCCGCCGCCATCGACAGCAGGTTCATCACCGCGGCCTTGACCGCGAGCGCCACGCTGCGGAACACCACGAGCAGCAGCAGCATCGAGAGCGCCACGACCCCGCCCACGAGCAGCGGCAGCCGCTTGGCCACGTCGTCGGTGCTGTCGATCGCGCTCGCCGTGACGCCGCCGACGTGCACCGCCGTGCCGGTCCCGGCGGTCGCCTGCGGCACGACGTCCTCGCGCAGCGTGCGCACGAGCGTCTCCGTGCTCGGGTCCTGCGGCCCGGTCGTCGGGACCACGGTCACGACCGCCGTGTCCTGCGCCGGGCTCAGCGAGACCGGGGAGACCGACGCGACCCCGGGGGCGCGGCGTACCTCCTCGGCGAGGGCCTCGACCGCCGCGGCATCGCCGGGCGCGGGCAGGGACGCGGCGAGCAGCAGCGGGCCGTTGGCGCCAGGGCCGAAGGCGGCCGCGGTGAGGTCGTACGCCGTGCGGGTGTTGGTGCCCTCGGGGTTGTTGCCGGAGTCGGGGAAGCCGTAGCGCAGCCCCGCCATCGGGGCCGCCAGCAGCACGAGCACGCCCAGGCCGGCGGCGGCGGAGACGAGCGGCCGGCGCTGCACGAGCCGGCTCCACCTCGTCCACGTCGGGGAGGCGCCGTGCTGCGGTCGCAGGCCGGGGATCCGCAGCGCGTCGACCCTGCGGCCGGTGAAGCCGAACAGCGCGGGCACGAGCGTGCTCGCGGCGGCCATGACGATCAGGACGGCGAGGATCGTGACGAGCGCGGCACCGCGCATGTAGTCCAGGCCCATCGCGAAGAGCCCGAGCAGGCTGATGACGACGGTCGAGCCGGCGACGACGACACTGCGGCCCGCGGTCTCCGCGGTCGAGACGGCGGCGGAGTACGGGTCGCGCCCGCCGGCGAGCTGCTCGCGGTAGCGGGTGACGAGCAGCAGGACGTAGTCGATCCCGACGCCGATGCCCATCATCGCCGCCAGTGACGTCGACCAGTCGGGGACGCCGATCACCCCGGCCACGACCCCGACCAGGCTCGCGCTCACACCGAGCCCCACGACGGCGGTGAGGATCGGCAGGCCGGCCGCGACGACGGACCCGAACGCCAGCAGCAGGATCAGCGCCGCTGCCGCGAGCCCGATGCCTTCGGAGCCGATCTCGCCCTGCTCGGTCGCCGCGATGGTCTGCCCGCCCAGCGCGACCTGCAGCTCAGCGGTAGCGGCCTCCTCGGCGACGGCGACCAGGCGCTCGCTGTCCTCCAGCGGCACGTCGACGGGGTTGACCACGTCGAGCCGGAGCTTGGCGACCGCGACCGTCCCGTCGTCCGACAGCGCCCCGGGTGTCTCGAACGGGTCGTCCACCGACTGCACGTGCGGCACGGCGGCCAGCTCGGCGAGCAGCCGGTCGACCTGCGCCTCGGCCGCCCGGACCCCGTCCGGCGCGCGCAGGACGACGTCGACGGTGTCGCCCGCCTGCCCCGGGAAGCGCTCGGAGAGCAGGTCCTGGGCGGCCCGCGAGTCCGACCCCTTGACGGTGTAGTCGGCCTCGAACTCCCCCGACCAGGCCGCGCCGGCGCCGACCGCGGCGACGACCGCGAGCAGCCAGGCGAGCACCGTCAGCCGACGGCGGCGGAAGGAGAGCCCGGCCAGCCGGCCGAGCAGGCCGAGCGGCGGCCCGCCCGGCGTACCCGGTGCCGGTGCGGTGGAGGGCGGGTCGAGCAGAGCCGGACGCGACATCGTTGCTCCTCGAAACTTGAGTTACGGATCGGTGTTTGCGTTATGGCTCGTAACTCTTGCGAGGTCTCGGTACTGTTGTCAAGAGGAAGCGGCACCATGGATCGGCCCCGCGGTCTCAGGAACCGCGCCGGATGCCCGGGACCGGCGGCTGCGGCCACGAGGACAGGAGGTGCGTCGATGACGACGCGACGCGCGATCACCCGGGCCGCGACCGTGGAGGAGATCAAGCGGACCGCTCTCACGCTCATGCGCGAGCAGGGCAGCACGGACCTCCGCTTCGCCGACATCGCGCGGGCGATGTCCATGACCGCGCCCGGGCTCTACCGCTACTTCTCCGGCCGGGACGAGCTGGTCGCCGCGCTCGTCGAGGACGCGTTCGTCGAGCTGGGCGACGCCCTCGAGCTCGCCGTGGAGTCGGTGGACGGTGAGTCGGCGTACGAGCGGCTGGCCGCGCTCTGCCAGGCCTACCGCGCCTGGGCCACGGCCGACCCGACGCGGTTCGCGGTGGTGTTCGGCCTGCCCGTCGCGGGCTACGTGGCCAAGGACGAGCGTGGCAAGTCCGAGGCGGCCGAGCGGGCCTTCGGCTACCTCGCCAGCCCGGTGCTCGGCGCCGTCGCCGCGGGCGAGCCGGTGCTCCCGGGCCAGCCCGAGGTGGCCGCCGCGTTCGCCGCGGTCTGCGACAAGCCGCCGCTGGACCGCCTGACGCCGCCGCAGGCGCAGGCGATGCTGCACGCCTGGGCGTCGCTGCACGGCTTCGTGTGCCTCGAGGCGTTCGGGCACCTGTTCGGGCTCGCCGGGCCGCCGGCCGACGCCCTCTTCGCCAGTCTCGTTCGCGCCGTCGCGGGCTACATCGGCCTCCGGGAGCCCGCGGCCTGACGTGCCCCTCCCCTCCCCGCTCACAGTGCGACGTCAGTGAGGCCCCCGCGGAGACGATGCTGTGGACAACTCGCCACATCTGCATGATCAGCGGGGGAAGGTGGGGAACGTGCCGGGCCGTGGGCGCGGGCCCGGTTGGCTAGGGGCATGCCCCGCCCGCTTGCCGCCCTGCTCGTGCTCGTCACCAGCGCCGCGACGCTGGTCCTCGAGATCGTCGCCGTACGCCTCGTCGCGCCGTACGTCGGCCTGACCCTGGAGTCCTACACCGCCGCGATCGCGGTCGCCCTGCTCGGCATCGCCGGGGGCGCCCGGCTCGGCGGGATGGCGGCCGACGCCCGTCCGCCCTCCAGCTGGGTCGGCGCGGCCACGATCGTCGGCGGCCTGCTGGTGCTGACCGTCCGCCCGCTGGTGCACGCGCTCGGCCCAGGCGTGTCCGACGCCGGCGGCGGCCCGCTGGCCAGCATCGTCCTGGTCGGCGCGTCGACCCTGGTCCCGGTGGCCGTGCTGTCGATGGTCTCGCCCGGTGTGGTGAAGATGCGGCTGTCCGACCTCGGGGAGACCGGGCGCGTCGTCGGCCGGCTGTCCGCGCTCGGGACGCTCGGCGGGCTCGCGGGCAGCGTGCTGACGGGCTACGTCCTGGTGGCGACGCTGCCCACGACGTGGATCCTGGGCGTCGTCGGCGGGGTGCTCCTCCTGCTCGGGCTGCTGGCCACGCCGCACGCGGCCCGCCTGCTGCCGGCGACCGCCGCGGGCACGGCCCTTGTCGGCGCGGCCCTCGTCACGGTCGACGGGCCGTGCGAGGCCGAGACGGCGTACTACTGCGCCCAGGTGGTCGCCGACCCCGGGCGTGAGGGCGGGCGCACCCTCGTTCTCGACGACCTGCGCCACGCCTACGTCGACCTCGACGACCCGGCCTACCTGCAGTTCGCCTACACCACGTGGTTCGGCGCGGCGCTCGACGCGCTGCACCCGCGGCCGGCGCCGCTGCGCGCGCTGCACATCGGCGGCGGCGGCTTCACGATGCCGCGCTGGATCGAGGCGACCCGCCCCGGGTCGAGCTCGCTCGTCCTCGAGCTCGACCCCAGTGTGGTCGAGATCGCCCGCGAGGAGCTCGGCCTGCGCGAGGGACCGGCCCTGCAGGTGCGG
Source organism: Motilibacter deserti (assembly GCF_011250635.1). GTDB lineage: Bacteria > Actinomycetota > Actinomycetes > Motilibacterales > Motilibacteraceae > Motilibacter_A > Motilibacter_A deserti. The sequence goes on along the minus strand of NZ_JAANNP010000031.1, from coordinate 10,953 downwards.
ACGGGCGACGCGCGGCGGTCGATGCGGTCGGTGGCCGACGACGCGTACGACGTGGTGGTCGGCGACGCGTTCGGGTCGCTCTCGGTGCCGTGGCACCTCGCGACCCGCCAGCTCGTCGAGGACGTCGACCGCGTGCTGCGCCCGGGCGGGACCTACGTCGCGAACGTGATCGACTACCCGCCGGCGGCGTTCCTCAAGGCCGAGATCGCGACGATCCGGGACGTGTTCGACCACGTGGCCCTGATCGCCCACGACGGCGGGCTGGACACCGCCGGCGGCAACTTCGTGGTGCTCGCGAGCGACCGGCCGCTCGACACTGACGCGCTGCTGAAGGCGCTCGGGCTGGCCGCCGACCACCCCGCCCAGCTGGTCTCGGGCGGCGGGCTCGACGCGTTCGTCGGTGGCGCGGACGTGCTGACCGACGACTACGCCCCGGTGGACCAGCTGCTCACGCCGTACTCGCGCTGAGGCCGGCGCCGACGCCCGGGCTCAGGCCGGCGCGGCGCCCCGGGGCTCAGGCCGACGCGAGCGCGCGGTCCGGCGCCTCGACGACGCCCGCGTCGCGGCGGCGCCCCGCGCTCTGCGCCAGCGTCAGCCCGAGCACGACCGCCGCGGTGAGCGCGACGCCCACGCCCTGGCTCACCGAGAGCGCTGGCTCGTCGAGCAGGAGCGGTGGGACGACGGCGGCGGTGAGCGGGAAGGCCAGCTCGCACAGGGTCGCGACCATCGCGGGGGTGCGCTTGAGGCCGCGGTAGTAGAACAGCATCGCGACCAGGCCCGGCACGAGCGCGAGCAGCACGAGGCGTACGTGCCACTCCCCGCCGACCGTGAGCGAGGACCCGGTCACCGCGACGACGGCGGCCGCGCCGAGCAGGCCGAACCAGAACCGCAGGGCGGTCAGCTCGCGGGGCGCGAAGACCGGCGCCACGTAGCGGCCGAGGACCGTGCCCGCCGCCCAGAGGGCTGCGGCGGCCAGGGCGAGCAGCGCCGGCCGCGCCTCGCCAAACGAGACGTCGAAGGGGTCGCGGAACGCGATCAGCCAGGCCCCGACGAGGCCGAGGAGCAGGAACGGCCCGTAGCCGGCGCGCGGGCGCTCGCCGAGCAGCAGCCACGCGCCGACGACCGCGACGATCGGCTGCACTTTCTGCAGCAGCACCGGGGTCGTGTAGTCGCCGTAGCTGAATGCCTCGGTGAACAGCGCCGTCGCTACCGCGGACGCGCCGATGCCGATCGCCAGGACCGCGAGCACCACACGCCAGCCGGCGCGGCGCAGCAGGCGCAGGGCGGCCGGCATCGCGAAGGCCGTGACGGCGGCGAGCACGACGTGCTCCCAGAAGACGATCGTGGCCGCCGGCACCGACTCGGCCATGTCGCCGCGGAAGAGTGCGTCGGTGCCCCAGAGCACCGCGCCGCCCGCGACGAACAGCGCTCCGATCGTGGTCGCCTTCACTGGACTTCCCCTCATCGACGTCGCGGGCATCCTCCCCCCGCCACCGACGGTCCAGAAGCGCGGGGCTCGCCCGGGCATTCCCCGCCCGCCGAGCGCTGCGTCAGCCGGCAGGAGTGAGAGCGACGACCGCGTAGTCCACCGGCAGCACCGGCCCGCGGCAACGGCTCGCGGCCACCTCCGCCTGCACCCGGCGCTCCATCTGCACGGCGAAGGCGCCGCGCCGCGTGGAGACCGTGACGTGCACGCGCCCGGAGTCCTCGCGGGACGGGCCGCAACGGACCTCGTCCCGGCCGAGCAGCCCGGTGCGTACGCGGACGGCGTGCTCGGCGGTCTGCTGCCACGGGTCGTACGCCGAGCGACCGCGGAACCCGGCGAGCTCGACGCGGCCCGCGACCGCCGCGGCAGCGGCCGTGAGCGCGCCGGCGGGGTCCAGGTGCCCGTGGTACTCCCCGTGCGGCGCCACCACGAGGTTGCCGGCAAAGCGGTCGCCGCCGACGTGGCTGCACTCCCACACCCGGTCCCCGTGCACCGCCTCGAGCGCGCGGGCGAGCGGCCGGCCCTCGACGGCGCAGCACATGTCCTTGGCCCCGTGCGTGCAGACGAGCAGCGCCGGGCCGTCGACCGGCTCCCCATGCCCGGGGCGGCCGGCTGCGACGGCCTCGAGGTCGAGGTCGGCCAGCGCGCGCAGGTCGGGGACGACGAGCCGCTCGAGCCACGCCTCGCCCGGGACCGCCGAGCCGACGAGGACGGTACGCGGCCCGGACGGGTCGGTGGTCCGCCCAGGGCGGCGGACCAGCAGTGCGCGAAGCAGCTGCTCGCGCTGCAGGTGGCCGAGGCGGCGCCGGTCGGCCGGGGCGAGCGCCGCGGCGAGCGTCTCGGCGAGCGCGGCCCGGGACCAGGCGCCGGGCTGCTCGACCAGCAGCCAGGACCGGACGGGCGCCGCGGTCCCGCGCTGCAGCTCGCCGGAGCCGCGCGAGGCGACGGCGCACCGGGGGGCGTCGAGCCCCTCGACGGCCTCCGCCGCAGGCTGCGCCGCTCCGGTCCGGGCCGGGACTGCGGCCGAAGCGCGCTCGGGGGCGATCGTCACTCCATTAGGTTAGGCGGGCCTAAGTGCCGGCACAAACCGAGCGCCTGCCGACCCTGCGTACCCCGGACGGGCACTCCGGCTAACCCCTCGGGCTCAGCTCGCTGCGGGTGTGGGACGAGCCTGCACCGTCCCCAGGGGTTGGTCGGCGAGGATGTCCGTGGGGATCTGCGCGACCCAGACGTCGTTCTCGACGGCCAGCAGAGGCTCGACCTGGCCGGCGGCAGGGTCGTAGGTCACCCAGCCGCCCGGGGACCGCTTCTCGATCGGCGGGAAGACGTGCATGACGGGGCGGCCGCCCCGCCACCCCCGCAGGCTCGGCACCTTGCCGGTCGAGTAGGCGAGCTCACCCTTCAGCTCGATCCGGCGCACACGCCCGCGGCCGTCGGCGGGCACGAGGATGATCTCGGCCTTGCCGTCGTGCAGCACGGACGTCGAGAGCGTGTCGCCGTCCGGCCCCCACACCCACGTCCCGCCCACCTCCTGGCGAGGGACCAGCGCCTGCACGTTCACCTTGGTGCGGAGGTCCCGGGAGAAGACCCCCGCACCGATCGCGCCGGGGGCGAGCACGTTGTCGAAGACCGCTATCCGCCGACTGTCCGGGGACCACACGGCCTGCATGGCGAAGCCTTCGGATACCGGCGTGAGCCGCCCGTCGGTGAGCTCCACGACGGCGGCGACGTTGGCGTTGAGCAGCGCGATCGCCGTGCCGTCCGGCGACCACACGAGCGACAGGTTCGCTGTCCCGCCGACGTCGCTGCGGAACTCCGGCCCCGTCACGGGGACGCGCTGCACGTCGCCGGTCGACAAGGTGAGCACCGAGAGCGAGGTGACGACCGGGTGGTCGACGTTGCAGTCGGCCCAGGCCAGCCGCGACCCGTCCTGCGAGAGCGCGGGAAGGCAGCCTGCGTCCACCTCGTCAGGCACCTCGTGGCCGCCGACGTGGTCGGGAAGGGAGCGCTCACCGTCGCCGGCTGCGTCCACCAGGAACATGCGCGTGCCGTCGACGGCCAGCGCAGCAGCCGCCGCGATGGGCTGGTCGAGCACGGACGGCAACGACCGGCCCGGGTCCTCGATGACGTACGGCGCTCCGGGCAGCGACGAGCGGTCCGAGAACGGCCAGGTCGCGCCGGCGGTCACGGCGACGACTGCGGCGGTCCCCACCGCGGTCCAGGCACCCACCACCCGCTGACGGCGGCGGCGCTGCGCGGCGCGGGACCGGGCGTTGCGTGCCCAGGCGTCCGGGCGGCACGGGGCGGCTTCAGCGATGTCCTGCAGCATGTCGCGGACGTCGGTCGTCACGTCAGTTCCTCTCCGGGAGCGACAGGTCTGGGTGGACGCCGGCGAGGGCGCGCAGTCGCTTGAGCGCGACGTGGGTCTGGCTCTTGACCGTGCCGACCGAGACGCCCAGCACTGTGGCGGCCTCGGCCTCGCTGAGGTCTTCGTAGAAGCGAAGGACGAGCACGGCGCGCTGTTTCGGAGTGAGGGAGCGGAGCGCGGCTTCAACGGCGAGCCGGCGCGGCACGTCCTCGTCGGCGCCGTCCCCGCGAGCGGGGGCGTCGTGGTCGTCGAGCGGCACCTCGGTCAGCCGGCGGCGCCGACGCCACCAGGACACGTGCTCGGTGAAGAGGACCCGACGGAGGTACGCCTCCGGGTCCTCGATCCGGCTCCACCGCGGCAGCGCCCGGGCCAGGGCGGACTGCAGGAGGTCCTCGGCGAGATGCCGGTCGCCGGTCAGCAGGTAGGCAGACCGGGCGAGGGTCGGTCCGCGCGCGGCGACGAACTCCTCGAACGTGCTCGGCTCGTCGCTCATCTACGCCCCATGCTCAGGGAGACGCTGGGGCGTGTCTCCAGGTTGGGGGTTCGGGCGGCTGACTTCTCTGGGCAGGACGAGGACTCGAGTTCCGCGCCCGCCGTCACGGCACGAGCCGGTGCGCGACTTGCAGCACGTGCATATGAAACTGCGACTGTGCCGAGCACTGACGACTAGGAGAGCGTGCCGTGGACGTCGTGGGAGGTGTCTCGTTCCTTGCGCTCCCGAAAGGCAGCCCATTCAGCGGGCAGGGCGGCGGCTAGGCCTTGCTCGTCCGGCGACAGCGCCGGGTCCGGCTCGAGCATCTCGGCCGCGAAGATGCCGCTCTCCCGGTGCTCGCCGTAGCTCAGCAACACGCCGTCCGTGACGAGGTACGTCACCACGATTCCTAGCTTTCCGTGGTGCTCGTCGTGAGGGCTCTCGTCGTCAGCGAGGATGCGCACGAGGACGCCGGGCGCGACCCACGACGGTGGCACGTAGTCCCGCCGGGCCTCGGCATCGGCGTACTCCTGGTGCAGCCAATCGCTTGCCACGCGGGCCAGTGCACGGGGCTCGGCGCCGGCGAGGTCGAGCCCGCTCGGTCCGTGAAACGCCACCTCGGACTCGAGAGCGCGCTGCGGCTCACCGCCGATGAGGTGCTGGGGGTTCCAACCGCCGCGGAGGCCGGCGCCGTCGAAGTCGAGACGGAGGGCGACCCCGGCGTGGCGCTCAGGAAGAGCCAGCACGAGCAGCAGCCAGGGCCCCTCGGCGTCCTGGTGCAGCCAGGCCCGACGTCCCAGCGCCGCGGGCGGGTCGAGCGCGGCGAGGAACGTGGCCTCGGCCTCCGTCGGTGGGCGCCCGCCGGCGATGTCCCACTCCATCAGCGCTGGGGGCGGAAGCCGTCAGTGTTGTCCTGCCTCCGAACCCGGAGTGCGGCGAGAGAGCAGCTCCTGTCGGCGCGCAGCTCCGTGACGAAGCACTTCCCCTGCAGTGGAACGGGTGGACGCACAACCGCGTCGATGGGCACGGCTTCCTCGGGCCTGTTCAGCACGGCTGATCGCACCTGCAGGCTCACCCTCCCGCCTCACGCACAGGCTCGGCTTCCGGCTTCTCCCCGTGCCGTCCGCGGCAAGAGCGATCGACCGAGCTGGCCGGGCGCCAGCGAACACTCGAGTAGCTCGACCGAGTGTAGATCTGCGCCTACGAGGCCCACGCGCGCAGAACTCGGCCTGCTCTTCCTCGCTGGCACGGGCCTGCGGCCACTGTCTTTCGGCGCCGCTCTTCTCGGCTGCGCTGTCTCGAGCACCGTCGTGGCCTCTGTCGTCGGCGCGCAGGTGCTCGCCTCCGAGGACTCGCTTGCGACTGCGCTGGCCATAGGAGGATTGGCTGGCACGGTCGCCGCTGGCCTGCTGCTTCTCGGCCTGCCCGTCGCGCTGATCGCGGAGCGGGCCATCGGAATGTCGAGCGCCGTGGTGCTTCTTTCTGCTCACGCCCTGCTCGGTGGCGCTGCCGGGTCGCTGTACGCCGTCGTGGAGTCAGTTGCGATCGGTAGCGACGGCCTCGGTCCCGTGCTGGGAATCGGCGGGGCGCTGCTCGCGGTGGTCGCCCGGGTCGGTGGATCAGCAGCGCTGGCGGGCCTGCGCGTCGTCGCCCGCGCAGGAGGGGCAGAGCCGCGTTGAAGGATTGCGGGGTGGCGCGCGGTCGGCAAGCAGGACCGGATAGACGGCCGAATCCTCGGTTGCACGGCAGACACGGCTGCTGAGGCGCCAGCTCACCTGGTCCCGTTCACGCGCCTGTTGTGCACGGGGTCGACTGCGACTCCACAGTGCGGTCAGTCGGCCGCGCCAACCCGCCCGACCACGGCTTTGCGGCGGAGCACGGTGAGCACTGCGCCGGTACCCGCGACGAGCACCCCGGCAGCCAGCAGGCCGAGCGTGCCCCGGGATGGGCGCTCGTCCGCGGGCCGGCTCTGCGCGTGCGTCGAATCGACCGTGGGCAGGGGCGGCCGCGCCTCGAGCTCGGCCAGCGCGGCGGGCAGCGCGTCCCCGGCGGGCAGCGGGCGGGTCCCCGAGCAGAGGAACCCGACGTACTGCCCCTGCTCAGCGCGGACGAGCCACGCCTGCGCCGTCGGGGCGCTGACGAACCACAGCATGCGCCCCGCGACGTTCTCCAGACCGCAGCTCGCGCCGGAGACCACCGACACCACGTCCTGCTCGCGCGTCGCCGTCCCCTTCAGGACGTCCTGTACCCCGACCGTGTACGTGACTCCGTCGTTCGAGGCCTTCGACCGGTCGGGGCGGCGCTCGCGCACGACCTCGCCCACGAAGACCGCATCGGCGCGTGCGAGGGCCTCGCTGTCGGACTGGCTAGCGCAGCTGCAGGCGTACGCGGGCGCGGCGGGCCCGAGCAGCGGCATGGCCACGAGCGCTGCAAGCAGCGCCCCCGCGGCCATCCCCCGACGTCGCATCATGTGCTCCTCCTGTCGTACGGCTTGCTGCTCAACGGCCGCGCATGTGTTTCGCGCAGCGCCTGCCCTGAGACGGCTCTCGAGTCTCGATCGTTCCCAGCACGACGGTGATCCGGTCGTGCGGACTCAGGTCGGAGGCGGCCAGGACGCCGGCTGCGAGCAGCACCTGTTGCTGCTGACCCCGATCGACATTGGCGGGCGAGCGCCTTGGGCGCGGCGTGTGCGCATGTGTCTCCCGTACGCGCGGTGTGGGGTGGCTTGGCGGTCGGGGCGGAACCCATGCCTCGACCCTGAAGCGTGTTGGCCGGCGGCTCGTTGAGTAGCTGGTGCTCAGGCGCCCGGGGAGCCAGCGAGCGAACGTGGAAGGGCCGCGCCAACCGGGCGCACTTTCCGGAAGGACCCGTCATGCCCTCGACACGCCCCGTTGCCCTCGTACTCCCACTGCTCGCAGCGCTAGTTGCAGTCAGCCTGCACGCGGCCTCCCCCGCTGCTGCCTCCCCGGGCAACACCTTGCACTTCGAGTCCACTTGGGACACGGCCACTGCGCACATCACGACCACCGTGCCCGCGACCGTCACGCTGACGGCGCACCACGGGACCGACCCCGTCCGCACCACGGCGACGCAGGTGCCGAGCGAGCGCATCGACCCGGTCGTACGCGGGCTGCTGCCTCGCCGGCCCTACGAACTGACCTTGCACCTCGACTACGTCAACGGGAACAAGCAGGACATCGTCGTCAAGAAGTGGACGCTGGCGCTCGAGGGCCACGTGCGGGTCAACAGCGTCACCGTGCGCGACAACAGCGACTGGGCTGACGCGGAGGTCTCCGTGCACGCGCAGCTGAACTGGAACTGGAAGACCCTTGCACGCGGCCTCGAGGGGGTCTCGGACGGGGAGCGGCTGGACACGACCGGTTCGCTCGCCGACGACGCGGAGGACGGCCTGCGCCTGCAGGTCCAGGTCGCCGACAACGACTGCGACGTCTTCGGCTGCTACCTCGCCGAGCTCAGCCCGCCGATCTGGGGCCCGCTGCGCGGTGCCGACAACAGCTTCGCCGCCGGCTCGACGTCCGACTACGACGCCGGCGTGCTCAACACCTTCTTGACCGGAGCCGTTGCCGGTGGCCCGGCGCTGCGGCGGACGCTGTCCTCCCCGGCCGGACCGCTCACCTTCGACGTCGACGTCAGCTGGTGGCTGACGCAGCACGCCCTCTCGGTCGCGGACGCCGTGGACAACTCCTACGTCGTCGAGCAGCGGCACGAACTGAACGTCGGCGCCCCTGGTCTGCTCGGTAACGACCCCCACGCGGTATGGGCGCAGCTCGTCACCGAGCCCCGCCATGGCGTCGTGACGCTCAACACGGACGGCTCCTTCCGCTACGTCCCCGACTACGACGACCCGTTCACCGGCATCGACACCTTCACCTACGCCGCTCTCGACCGCTTCGGTCAGGAGAGCGAGACGGCGACGGTGCGCGTGACAGTCCTCCCGGACAGCCAGCCGCACGTGGCCGGTTGACGCACGGCCGCAGGAGCGCGGGGTGCCGTTCCCTGTTGTCAGCTTGCCGAGAAGCTAGGGACAGACGTGGCGGCGCTCGCACGCGCGAGGCAGGACGGCCGCAGGAGCGGGCGCGCGACCGTGGCATGCGAGGGCGTTTGCGGTTCGCGGACGTCACGGGAAGCTCCAGCGGCTAGTCCAGCAGCTCGACCCACAGCTCATGCTGACCATCCCGGCCGTCGGGCAGGTAGCCGACATCGAGCTTCCTGCTGCCGATGGTGCGACCCTGGCCCTCTGCCCAGTCGTGCATCTCGCCGAAGGCGGTCCCGATGTCTGGGACCGCACCGCGGAACACATGGTGTACGTAGTCCCCGGCAGGTAGAAGGGCGAGAGCCCACTCCCCTCGAAGCCGAGTTTCCGGCAGGACCTCCACGCCGAGGGTCTCTGCATAAACGCCATCGCCCACGTAGGCGCTGAGCTCAACGTAGCCGCGCTGTGGCGATGGCAGGTCGGCACGTCGCGCGAACAACCGCGCCCACGCCTCCGGGACCTCCTTCGCCAACTGGTCGAACTTGGCGGTCACCGGGAGCCCGGCGACCACGGTCGGTCGTCGCTGAAGGATCTGCATGCTCCTGTCCTACCGGGCAGGGCAGGAGTTCCTGCACCTGCCTGCGCCACGGCACCCACGAGCGCGCAACGGATCAGTCGCTGACGGCTCCGGACAAGCACCCCGGGCCGGCCGCTCCTCATCTCTCAGGGGCAGCATCTCTCAGGGGCAGCGCAGAGGCGCGCCGGTCGCGAAGTGGCAGCAGGCACTGGCCGCGCCCAGACGCGGCAGCAGGCCCAGCGGGGTGCGGCTAGCCTCCACGTACGAAACCGACCGAGCCGCGAGCACGGCCGGCTGGCCGCGCAGCGCTACGCGGGGGTCACCGCGCCCGGGGCACGATGCAGGTGCGCCCTTCCCACGCGCCGTGCTCCGAGATCGGGCGGAATCGGAAGGTCGCGAACTCGTGGTGGAAGTCGCGGCGGTCGCGCTCGGTCATCGCCGCGGCGTGCCGCTCCGGCTGCAGGACCGACGACCCGCCGTGCACCATCTCCTCCATCTCGCGCACTGTGCGCCAAACGGAGAAGGTGGCGATCGTCCGTGCGGGGCGGAAGCCGGCCAGGGCGAGGGTCGTGCCAGGGTGGTCACGGACGAGCCGCTCGACGGGCTTGCCCCAGTGGAGGAAGCGCGGCACCTCCCGCATGCGCATCCGAGCCACGGTGACGGCGACGACCGGCTCCTCCCGGTCCCAGTCGCCGGCTCGCACCGGCAGCCCGGGCAGGGCCGCCAGGGTGGACCAGCGTCGCAGGAACTCCAGGCGCACGTGCCAGCCCTTCGCGAGGTGGCGCCCGAGGGCGTCCTCGCGAAGGAACCTCTCCAGTGCCGCCTCATCGGCCCACTGGGCGAACACGGCCAGACGGCTCAGCTGCAGGCGGTCCGGGGACAGCGTCGGCGCGCCGAGCCGCATCAGGGCCAGCGGCTCGGCGTGGGCCAGCCCGGCCACGGTCCTGCCGGACGGATGCCAGGCGAGCGCCCTCGCCGTCACCCAGCGCGGGAGCTCGACCAAGTGCAAGCTGTGAACGGTCACGACGCGCGCTCCAACCGGTAGTGGAGCCGGACCGCCGACAGCCTGCCGACCCGCAGCTCATGGTCGGTACGCAGCACCCCGCGACCGTCGACGTACACGTGGAAGGTCTCATGCAGCGGCACGCGGGCGGCGACGTCGCGGCCCTCGCGCACGACGACGTACGCGCCGTCCTGACCGAAACCGCCACACGGCGACTCAAGGCGCAGCCCGCCGTCCTTGGTGACGGACGGTCGTAGGAACACCTGTACGTTGCCCGACTCGAGCGGAAAGGTCACGTGGATGCTCGGCCGGTCCGCACGGGGGAGGGTGCGCGTCGCATAGCTGCCGCTGAAGACATGGCGGCCGTTGCTTCGCAGCGTCCGCACCCAGGCCGCCGCGACCTGCTCGCCGGCGCCGTCGCGCACCACGGTGACCTGGCTGTCCATTCCGTGGGCCACGTCGAGGGGGCGCATCGGCAGCGCGAGCTGCTCCACCCGGCGGGCGTAGAGGCGCGCGACCAGCTCGCCTGCAGGCCAGACCACCGGCGACCAGCTGCTCCACACCTCCATGTCCCAGGCCGCGGTGTGCTCGTAGAAGTCTCGAATGGCCGGTCGCAGCTGTGCTGAGTCGAAGCCGGGGCCGTCGAGCGCCGCCATCGACGGGAGCAGGCCCGCCTCGGGGCCACCGCGGTCCAGGGTCCATCCGCGTGCCGCCGCCTCGACGTCGAGCCATCCGCCCCCGACCCTCGCCGTCGCGCTCACCGGCGCATCGAGCCAGGAGTCGGCGCCGTCCAGATCGACCGCCCGGCCGGCGAGACGCCAGAAGCTCCGGGACCAGCGGTCGAGCACGTGGGGCATGGGACGGGAGTCTGGCACCTCCGCGGGCCGGGTCGGCTCGGTCGGCTCGGTCGAGATCGCTAACCCGCCAATCCGTCTTGGTCGGTGCTGCTCCTCGACCGCCGGGGGGGACATCCGCACGACGGCAGGACCGGGCACCCGCGGCCGCGCCACGTCAGCGGCATGACCGTGAATCGCTACGCTGCGAGCGTGCGAT
>NZ_JAANNP010000032.1 GCF_011250635.1 Motilibacter deserti | reverse complement strand
CCGGCCGCACGCCCGCCGGGCTGAACGTCGCGATCGCGGCCGCCCGCCACGACATCGTCGTGCGCGTCGACGGCCACGGGATGCTCGGCCCGGGCTACGTGCAGACGGCGGTGGAGCTGCTCGACGACACCGGCGCGGACAACGTCGGCGGCGTGATGGCCGCCGAGGGGGAGACGGCCTTCGAGCAGGCCGTGGCGCGCGCGATGACGACGTGGCTCGGCGTCGGGGGCGCGCGCTTCCACACCGGTGGCGAGCCCGGGCCGGCCGACACGGTCTACCTCGGCGTCTTCCGCCGCACGACGCTGGAGCGGCTCGGCGGCTACGACGAGTCCTTCCAGCGCGCCCAGGACTGGGAGCTGAACCACCGCATCCGCGAGGCGGGCGGCCTGGTGTGGTTCTCGCCCGACCTGCAGGTGTCCTACCGCCCGCGGCCCAACCCGAAGGCGCTCGCCCGCCAGTACTTCCACTACGGCCGCTGGCGTCGGGTCGTCATGCGGCGGCACTCCGGGACGGTGACCGCGCGCTACCTCGCGGCGCCGGCGGCGCTGGTCGGCGTCGTCGGGGGCACCGCGGCGGGCGTCCTCGTGCACCGCGCGGGCTTCCTGCTGCCGGCGGGGTACGCCCTCGCGATCGGCGCCGGCTCGGTTGTCACCGGACGCGGCCTGCCGCCGCGTGCGCTGGCCGCGCTCCCCGTCGTCTACGCCACCATGCACATGTCGTGGGGCGCCGGCTTCCTGACCAGCCCGCGCAGCCTGGTCCCCGCGCTCGCGCGGGTGGGGGCGGTCCCGCCGCACCCGCCCGCTCCCCAGGAGGCCTAGTGCGCGTCCTCATGCTCGTGACCTCCGACGTCGCGGGCGACTCCCGCGTGGTGCGCGAGGCCTCGACGCTGGCCGCCGCGGGCCACGCCGTCCACGTCATCGGCCGCGGCGTGCCGTCGGGATGGCAGCCGCCGGCCGGGGTGACGGTGTCCTCGGTCGACGCCGGCACCGGGCTGCGGCGCGACCGGGGGACGTCCGAGCCCTCGGCCGACCCGGGCGGCCAGCCCTCTGCGCTGCCGGCGGGCAGCCCCGTACGCCGTGCCCTCCCGCCGCACCTGCGCGCCGCGCGCTGGGCGCTGCTGCCGCGCCACAACGCCACCGTCCTCGCCCGCTTCACCGCCGGCGCGGCCGCCGACGCGGCCGGCCGCGACGCCGACGTCGTGCACGCGCACGACTTCAACACCCTCGCCCTGGCCACCCGGCTGGCCGAGGCCAAGCAGGCGCGGCTGGTCTACGACACCCACGAGTTCTGGTCCGGCCGCCCCCGCGTCGGGCGGCCCACGCCGTACGCCGCCCGCCGCGACCTCGCCGCCGAGCGCGCGCTGGGTGCCCGCGCCGACGCCGTGATCACGGTCGGCCCGGGCGTCGCCGGGCTGCTGCGCCAGGAGTTCGGCTGGGAGCACGTGACGGTCGTGCGCAACTCGTTCCCGCTGCCGGAGACGCCCTACGCCCTGCCCGACGCGCCGACGGGCGCGGTCTACGCCGGGCGGATGGCGCCGTACCGCGAGCTCGAGACCGTCGCCGACGCAGCCCGCCGGCTCGAGGGCCTGCGGCTCACTGCGATCGGCCCGGCGGACCCGACCTGGCTGGCGACGTTCGAGCCGGGGCCGCTGGAGGTGCGGCCGGCGCTGCCGCTGCCCGAGGCCGAGCAGATGATCGCCGAGCGCGGGCTCGCGCTGGTGACGCACTCGGCGCGCTGGGTCAACCACCGCGTCGCGCTGCCGAACAAGCTGTTCCTCGCGGTCCGGGTCGGGGTGCCGGTCGTCGCCACCGACGTCGACGAGCTGGCCGGCGTGGTCCGCCAGCACGGGCTCGGCACGTTGTACGCCCCGGGCGACGCGGTGGGCCTGGCGCGCGCGGTGCGCGAGGCCGTCGAGCGCTGGCCGGAGCTCGTCGCGGCGGTGCGGGCGGCGCAGCCGGCGCTGTCCTGGGACGTGGACGCGGCCGCGCTGCTGTCGGTCTACCGCGCGTTGGAGCGCGGGTAGGGCACTGCGCGGCCGGTATCCTCGGGGGCTGGCCCGGTAGCGACCCCGGGCGTTTCTTGCCTACCGAGGAGCCACTGCGCGTATGTCGATCAGCGCCACGCCCTCGGACGCGGCGACCCGCCCGGACGACTACAGCCCTGAGCGGCACGTCTACGAGCCGCACCGGGCCGGCATGCCGAAGTTCGGGCCGTACGTCCGCCAGCTCTGGCACCGGCGCAGCTTCCTCTGGGAGCTCTCGCGCTCGAACCTGCGCACCGCCAACCAGAACACCGCCCTCGGGCAGCTCTGGCTGGTGCTGAACCCGCTGCTGCTCGGCGCGGTCTACTTCCTGCTCGTCAACATCCTGCGCGGCGGCGAGCACCCGGACAACTTCTTCCCGCACCTGCTCGCGGGGCTGTTCGCCTACTACTTCGTCAGCGGCTCCATGACCGCGGGCGCGCGCTCGGTGACCTCGGGCGGGCGGCTGATCCTCAATACCGCGTTCCCGCGGCTGCTGCTGCCGCTGTCCTCGACGCTGACCGCGTTCCTGCGCTTCCTGCCCACGCTCGTGGTCTACGCGGTCGTGCACGTGGTCAACGGCGTGGACGTCGGGCCGCACCTGCTGCTCGCGGTGCCGATGATCGTCGAGCTTGCGCTCTTCGCGGCCGGGGCGGCCTTCCTGGTCGCGACGCTGCACGTCTACTTCCGCGACACGGCGGCGTTCCTGCCGTACTTCGTGCGCATCTGGCTCTACCTGTCGCCGGTGCTCTACTTCCCCGAGCAGATGTACGACCGGCTGGGCGCGCTGTCGTACGTCAACCCGCTCTACTTCCTGCTCGGTGGCTGGACGGAGGTCCTCGTCGAGGGCACGATCCCCAGCGCGACCATGCTGCTCGGGGGCGCGGCCTGGTCGGTCGGGCTGTTCGTCATCGGTGCCACCTTCCTCGTCTCCCGGGAGCGCGAGTTTGCTGTCCGTCTCTGAGCTGCAGGCCCGGCGCGGGGTCTACGAGCCGGCCATCAGCGTCGAGAACCTCTCGGTCACCTACCGAGTCGCGATCGACCGCAAGCAGACGCTGCGCTCGGCCGCCAAGCGGCTGGGCCGCCGCCAGCGGCTGGTCAAGGAGGTGCACGCCCTCAAGGACGTGAGCTTCTCGGTCAGCCCGGGCGCGGTCATGGGCATCGTCGGGGCCAACGGCGCCGGCAAGTCGACGCTCATGCGCGCGGTGGCCGGCATCCTGCCCCCGTCCAAGGGCCGCATCGTCGTCAACGGCCGCGTCTCCACGCTGCTTGCGCTCGGCGTCGGCTTCAACGGCGCGCTGTCCGGGCGGGAGAACATCCTGCTCGGCGGGCTCGCGGCCGGCCTCTCGCGCCGACAGATCGAGCAGCGCTTCGAGGCGATCGCGGACTTCACCGGCCTCGACATCGACATCCTCGAGCGCCCGATGCGCACCTACTCCTCGGGCCAGTACTCCCGCGTCGCCTTCGCCGTCGCCGTGCACATGGAGCCGGACGTGCTGATCGTCGACGAGGCGCTCTCGGCCGGCGACGCGAAGTTCAAGAAGCGGGCGGAGGCCAAGATGCGCGAGCTCGTCGTCGAGGACAGCTCGCGCACGGTCCTGCTCGTCACGCACGGCCTCGCCACGATCCAGAAGATGTGCAACGAGGCCATCTGGCTGCACGAGGGCCGGCTGATGAAGCACGGCCAGCCCGGTCACGTCACCCGCGACTACATGAAGTTCATGGCCGTCCAGGAGTCCGAGGCGACCGCGCTCGAGGACATCTAGCGCCGATGGGGGCCGCCGCCTTCGACGTCAGCGTCGTGTCGACCGCGCACGACGTCGCCGACGCCCGCCTGCACCGGCTCTGCGCGGCGTTCGTGCGGGCGGGGCTCTCGGTCGAGGTACGCGGCCTCGGGTCCGCCTCCGACGCTCCGCGCGGGGTGGCCTCGGTCGTCGCCCGGCCGCGGGCCGGGCGGGCCGGGCGTGCGGTGCAGGCCGTCGCGCTGCCGTGGGAGGCGCGCGGGCGCGTCGTCCTGACGGTCGACCCGGACACCGTGCCCGCCACGATGCTGCGCCGCGCGCTCTCGCGGTTCCGGCCCGGACCCGCCCGCTACGCCGTCGTGGACGTGCACGAGGACTACGCCGCACTCCTGCACGACCGGGCCTGGGCCCGCGGGGTCGTCGGGCGCGCGGCGGACGCCCTGGTCAGCTGCGCGAGCGCGCTGGCCCGGCGGGCCGACATCACGGTGGTCGCGGACGAGCACGTGCCGCCGCTGGCCGCCAGCCGGCGCCGGGTCGTCCGCAACCTGCCGGACGGGAGCTACCTGCCCGCCTGGTCGCCCCGCTCGCCGGAGCCGCGGGCGGTCCACATCGGCGACCTGCGCCGCTCACGCGGGCTGTTCGCCATGCTCGAGGCGCTGGAGCACGCCCCGTCCTGGACGCTCGACCTCGTCGGGCCGGTGGCGCCGTCGGACCGCTCGGAGCTGGAGGCGTGGCTCGCCTCCTCGTCCGCCGCGCCGCGCGTGCGGCTGCACGGCCGGCTCCCACCGCGGGAGTCCTGGGCGATCGCCGCGGGCGCCTGGGCCGGGCTCGCCCTGCTCGAGGACACGCCGGCGTTCCGGGCCGCGGTCCCGACCAAGGTCTACGAGTACCTCGGCGCGGGGCTCGCCGTCGTTGCCACGCCGCTGCCGCGGACGGCCGCGCTCGTCGAGGACGCCGGTGCGGGCGCAATCGTGCCCACCGGCGAGGCCGCCGGCAAGGTGCTCGAGGCCTGGGCGCGCGACCCGGCGCCCCTGGAGGCCGCCCGCGCCGCCGCGCGCGCCTGGGCCGCCGAGGGGCTGGGCGGCGCGTCGGCGTACGACGAGCTGGCGGGCGAGGTCGCGAGGCTCGCCCGCGGATGAGCCTGCTGCTCACCGTCTCGGACGCGCGGGACGGCTACGACGACGACGCCGCGCTCGCCCGGTCGCTCGCCCGGGCTGCCGGCTGGGACGCCGCGTCGGTGCTGCTGGTCGCGCCGGGCGGGCCGCGGACGGCCGGGACCGACGCCACCGGCGCGCGCTGGGTGCGGGTGCCGGCCCCGACGCGCGTCGCGGACCCGCTGCGCACGCAGCTCAAGGCGATCGACGACCGGCTGTTCGGCGTACGCGCGGCGCTCGCCGCAGACCCCGGGCGCGCCGCGCGGCTTAAGCTCGCGGCCGAGGAGCGGGCGCTGCGCACCCTGCGCGAGCGGGTCGAGGCCAACGGGGTCGACGCCGCCGAGTCGATCGCGGCTGCCGACCGGCTCGACGCGCTCGTCGGGGCGCTCGCACGCGAGGTGAAGGCGCTGGCGCCGACGCTGGTCGTGGCCTGTGGGTCGGAGGCGTTCCTCGCCGCCGTGCGCGTCGGTGCCCGCACGGTGCATGTGGAGCACGTCGCGGACGTCTCGACCGACACCGAGTACGGGCTCGTCGTCCGCGAGCGGCTCGCGGAGCTCGGCTCGCGCTCGCTCTTCGACATGCCCACGGGGCGGACCGTGGCCTCCTGGGGGCACGTGCTGCGTGAGGCCGGGGTCGAGGGGGCTCCGGACTCGCTGCCTCCGGTGCCCGCTCCCCAGCAGGCCGAGCCGGTGGGTGAGGGCTTCGCGGACGTACGCCTCGGCGTCGGCCCGGCGGGCTTCGCCGGGCAGGCATGGGCCTGGGCCTCTGCCGCCCGGACGTCGCTCGGCGTCACGGCGGAGGTCGTCACCGTCGAGCAGGACGTGCTCAACTTCCCGGCCGACGTCCGGCCCTCGCCGGCGGAGTGGGCGTCGCTGGACTGGCAGGTCACGCAGCTGCCGCGCGCGCTGGCCTGGACCCACGCGCTGTCGGAGTCCGTACGCCCCCTGCTCGGCCTGCTCAACGGCTCGGTGCTCACCGGCGACCTGCCGGCCCTGCGCCGCGCGGCCGTCTCGGTCGGCGTGGTCTGCCACGGCAGCGAGATCCGCGACCCGCGGCTGCACGGCCGGCTCTACGAGCACGCGCCGTTCGGCGACGAGTTCGACGACGTGCCGCGGCTGCAGGAGGTCGCGGACCGCAACGCGCGGATCCTCAACGGCTTCGCGGGACCAGTTTTCGTCTCGACCCCGGACCTGCTCGACTCCCTCCCGCACGCGGTCTGGCTGCCGGTCACGGTGCTCGAGCCCGACTTCGCCCCGGGCTCGGCCGTGCTCGAGCGGGACGTACCGGTCGTGCTGCACGCCCCGTCCTCCCCGCGCTGGAAGGGCACGTCGGCCATCGAGCCCGTCCTCGCGCGGCTGGTCGCCGAGGGGCTGGTGGACTACCGGAGGCTCGACGCCGTCCCCCCGGCGCAGCTGCCGGCCCTGCTGCGCGAGGCCGACGTCGTGATCGACCACGTCGTCGTCGGCAACTACGGCGTCCTCGCCTGCCAGGCCCTAGCCGCCGGCCGGGTCGTCGTCGGCCACGTCTCCGACCGCGTACGCCGCCGGGTGCCGCTGCCGGTGCCGATCGTGGAGGCGACGCCCCCGACGCTGGAGGCGGTCCTGCGGTCGCTGCTCGCCGACCGTGCTGCGGCGCGCGCGGCTGCTGCCGAGGGGCCGGGCTTCGTGCGCGCGCTGCACGACGGGCGGCTCGCGGCGTCCGTCCTGCGGCCGTGGCTGTCCGGGGCGGTGCGCTGGTAGGCGTGTCGGCTTGCCGCTCGATCCGGCGGGTGCGCTGTAGGGCGGCGACGTAGGTGTCGGCGTGCAGCGCGCGGCGTCGACTGTCGTGCATGCGGCAGTAGACGCCGCATGCTTGTGCCGAGCGGGCGAGTGCCAGCTGCGACGGAGCGAAGGCCTGGTCGCGCTCGGGGGCTGACTGCGAGGGCGGCCGAAGCGCGCGGCGTTGACTGTCGTGGGCGCGACACCGCGTACCGCATGCTCATGACCGCCTCGACCAACCGGCCTGGATAAGCGCGGCCTCGATGGCTGCGGCGACGACCTCGGGCTGCTCACGGACCATGAACGAGGGGAACCGCAGTACGCGCTGCCCCTCGAGTACGAGGGCGTTGTCACGGGCCATGTCGTCCCACCACGCGGAGATGTCGAGGTGCCCGCGGCCGTCCACCTCCAGGACTAGGTTCCACTCCGGCCACGCCGCGTCCAGCCACCTGACGCGACCGTCTCGGTCCTTGCGCCGGACCTGTCGCCCGGGTTCGGGCAGGCCCGCCTTGCGACACAGCCGCGGGACTTCGGCTTCGGCCAGGGTGTGCGCCCCACCGGCGACGTCGGCGATCGTTCCCGCGACCAGGGCGCGGCGCCGCGTGTTCTTCCGCGCCGCGACGACCAGGGCCAGGTCGGAAGCCCGGACCAGCCGTTGCTGGGCTCCGGCGTGCAGCACGGACCGGGCGAAGGTGTCGGACGGCCCCCAGGTGGCGGAGTCGACGAGCGAGCGCGCGATCCGCGTACGAGGCGGCGAAGCCCCGGGCTGGACGTGCTCGGCCGCCAGCAGGGTCGAGGACCGGACCATCAAGCCGGGGCGGGTCGACGAGCGCTTGAGCCCATGGGGCACGAGCACCCAGCGTCGGTCGTCGTCGTAGCCGCGCAGGCCGCCTTCCACCGCTGCCGTCAGACCCGCGAGCACCGCGGACCGGCCGGCGGACAGGACGTCGACCCACCGCTCCTGCCGCGTCGTCAGTGGACCGGAGTGAGCGACCAGGACGCCTCGGGCCGGGTGCTGCCAGCGCCCGCGTGCGACGCGCCACCGCACGGCGCTCAGCCCGAGGGCGTCGACGGCCTGGTCCCAGGTGAGCACGTCGTCCTGCAGGGCCAGAAGCTCATCGAGAGGCATGTCGTAGAGCGTGGGAGAGAGCCGCGGCGGCGCGGGGGCCGGGAGGCCCGACTGTGGAGGACGCGGCGCCTGTGGACAGCGGCCGGTTGAAGCGTGCGGCGTCTGGTGCTGTGGGGACGGCAGTGGGCGCCGCATGCTTGTGCCGACCTATACACGGCCACCGTGCCCTGCCCGCGGGCACAGAGCATGCGATGTCTGCTGCTGTGGGGACGACAGTAGGCGCCGCATGCTTTGGGCGGGCGTCGACCGTGGGCTGCGGGTCCCACCCCGGCCGGAGCACGCGGCGTCCACTGCCGCGGGCGCGACACCACACGCCGCATGCTGGTGCCTCAGCGCGCTGGACGAGCCGACCAGCCGGACGAGCGGACGAGCCGGCCTACCCCCCGTACCGCGTCATCACGTTCGCCAGCGCCCCCAGCCCGTTGACCGCGGTGAGGTCGGGCCGGCGGCGGGCCAGCTTCCACACCACCAGCCCGGCGTCGCGGTCGACGGCGGCCGCCACGTCCGCGGCGCGCGCCACGCGGACGGCGTCGATGTCGTGGAGCAGGCGCCGGGCGTACGCCCATCCCGGCATGCGGCCGAGCACCTTCGTCCGGTACGGCTCCGCACGCCGCACCAGGCCGCGTACGACCCGGGCGAGCGCCGCCGAGCGGGGCGCGAGCGCGGGCACGGTCGGGCGCAGGCCGGTGGGCAGCAGCAGGACGACCTCGCCGCCGGTGGCGTGGACCGCCGCGCGAAGCTCCTCGTCGAGCGCCTTGAACGACACGACGTCGGCCTGCCAGCCGGCCGCGCCCAGCGCGCGGACCTGCTGCAGCAGCGGGTCGCGGGCGAGCCGGGGCCCGCCGAGCACGAGCAGCGCCCTCACGCCGCCACCGCCTTCAGCTCCGACACCCGCGGATCGAGCTGCCGGTCGCGCCGGTAGCGGGCCGCGAACTCCACGCCGGCGGACCGGATCACCGGGTCGGCGGCGACGGCAGCGGCGGCCGCGTCGGCGAGCGCACGTCCGACGTCTGCCGCGGACAGGGACGCGGCCGGGAACCAGAGCGGGTAGCCGCGCAGCACCTCGGACGCGGCGTTCCCGGGGTCGTGCACGGACACGATGGGCAGGCCCGTGGCGAGGTACTCGTAGACCTTGCCGGAGGTGACGTAGCGCCCGGTGCCGAGCACGAGCAGCAGCGCGTCGAAGCGCTCGTAGACCGACCGGACCGCGGCCTTGGGCACCGGCCCTTCGTAGGACACCCCGACGTCCGCGCCCGACTCGACCACCCGCTGCATCGCCGGGTTGGGGAGCGCGTAGTGGCCGAGGTAGCCGTGGATCTCCACCCGCGACCGCTCGAGCACGGGGTCGAGCGCACGGGCTGCCCGCCATCCCTCGACCAGCTCGGCGAGCGGGACCTTGCCGCTGACGGTGCCGACGTAGCCGAACGTCAGCCCGGCTTCCGTCGACGGCACCCGCGCCGTGCCCTCGGCGGCGAACTCCGGGTCGTAGCCGTTCGCCACGACCCTCAGCTTCGACGCGGTCTCGGGGTACGTCGCGGCGTGCCACGCGCGGATCGGCTCGTTGACGAACCACACCTCACGGGCGTCCGTCATCAGCGACCGCTCCCACTTCTCCACCCGGCTGCCGGGCTGGTGGAGCCGGTCGCCCGAGAAGACGTCGAGCGACCAGGCGTCGCGGTAGTCCATGACGTACGGCACGCCGTGCTTGTCGTGCAGCCGCCGGGCCGCGGTGAACGTCACGTGCGGGTTGGCGGTGGCGACACAGAGGTCGATCCGGCGCTCGGCGGCCAGCCGGTCGACGGCCTTCTCGAGCTCGCGGCGCCAGGGGCCGTACGCCGGCTCGGGGAACGGCACCTGGTCCAGCTCCTTGCGGGCCCGGGCCCAGAGCCGCGGCGCGTACGCCCGCAGCGCGGGCCACTGGCGTACGTCCGGCTCCAGCGTGGGCCAGGAGAACGGGATGCGCTCGACGCGCACCGACGGGTCGACCCGCTCCTCGAGCGAGGGGTCCACGCCGGTGTAGCGCTCGAACGCCTCCCGCTCGGGCGTGAGGACCGTCACGTCCCAGCCGCCGCGGGCGAAGGCGTTGGCGGTGGCGAGGGCGCGGTAGACGCCTCCGGCGCGGCAAGGAGGAAATCCCCAGACGACATAGAGCACGTGCGGTCGCCCGGGCAATTCAGACCCTCCTGTTACGCTGCGTCGTCGAAGTGAGCGACCCCAGCCTAGGGGGCGCGGAGCGCCGGAGCCGCGCACGGCCGGCGCCCGGCTATCGTCGGGGCGGCGAGTCCCGACGCGAGAGACGGCAGGTCGTGCACCCGATGGCGCGAATCCACCCCAGCGCGGATGTCGACGAGCGCGCGACCCTCGGTGAGGGCACCTCGGTCTGGCACCTGGCGCAGGTCCGCGAGGACGCGGTGCTCGGCAAGGGCTGCATCGTCGGCCGCGGCGCCTACGTCGGGTCCGGCGTGCGCATGGGCGACAACTGCAAGCTGCAGAACTACGCGCTGGTCTACGAGCCGGCGGTGCTGGAGGACGGCGTCTTCGTCGGCCCTGCCGCGGTGTTCACCAACGACCACTACCCGCGGTCGATCGCCCCGGACGGCACCCTGAAGCGCGGTGACGACTGGGAGGCCGTCGGCGTCACCGTGCGGCACGGCGCGTCGATCGGCGCGCGCGCGGTCTGCGTGGCCCCGGTCACGGTCGGCCGTTGGGCGCTGGTCGCCGCCGGCGCGGTGGTCACGAAGGACGTACCCGACTTCGCCCTTGTCGCCGGCGTGCCCGCCAAGCGCATCCGCTGGGTCGGCAAGGCCGGCGAGCCGCTGGAGCCGACGGGGGAGCCCGGGCGCTGGCGGTGCCCGACGACGGGCGAGACCTATCTCGAGCAGGACGACATTCTCACGGAGGAGACGCGATGATCCCCGCCGCAAAGCCGCTGATCGGCGAGGAGGAGCGCGCGGCGGTCGACCGCGTACTGCAGACCGGCAAGGTCGCCCAAGGGCCCGAGGTCGCGGCGTTCGAAGCCGAGTTCGGTGAAGCAGTCGTCAGTGGTCGCAACTGCGTCGCGGTCAACAGCGGCACCTCGGGGCAGCACCTCGGACTGCTGGCCGCGGGCGTCGGCCCGGGCGACGAGGTCATCGTCCCGTCCTTCACCTTCGCGGCGACGGCCAACTCGGTGGCGATCACCGGCGCGACGCCGGTGTTCGCGGACATCGACCCCGCGTCGTTCTGCCTCGACCCGGCCGCCGTCGAGGCCGCCATCACGCCGCGGACCAAGGGCGTCATGCCGGTCCACCTCTACGGCCACCCGGCCGACATGACCCGTCTCGGCGAGATCGCGGACAAGAGCGGGCTGCAGGTCTACGAGGACGCCGCCCAGGCGCACGCCGCCGAGTGGCAGGGGCGCCGCGTCGGCACCTTCGGCACGTGGGCGATGTTCAGCCTCTACCCGACCAAGAACATGACCTCGATCGAGGGCGGCATGGTGGCCTGCGACGGCGAGGTCGCGCGCAAGGTCCGGTTGCTGCGCAACCAGGGCATGGAGAAGCAGTACCAGAACGAGGTCGTCGGTCTGAACAACCGCATGAGCGACGTGCATGCCGCGGTCGGCCGGGTGCAGCTCACCAAGCTCGCGGGCTGGACCGCGAAGCGCCAGGAGAACGCCGCCTTCCTCGACGCCAACCTCGAGGGTGTCGTCACGCCGCCCGTCGCCGACGGCGCCGTGCACGTCTACCACCAGTACACGATCCGCGTGCCCGGCGACCGCGACCGGTTCCAGAAGGCACTGGCGGAGGAGTACGCCGTGGGCAGCGGCGTCTACTACCCGATCCCCAACCACCGGCTGCCGTCCTTCGGCCTGACGCTCGACCTGCCGGAGACCGAGCGCGCGGCACGCGAGGTCCTGTCGCTGCCGGTGCACCCGTCGCTGACGCAGGCAGACCTCGAGCAGATCGTCACGGCCGTCAACGCATGTGCGAAGGCGGGTTCCTGACATGGCGGTCCTGCGTGCGGGCCTGATCGGGCTCGGCATGATGGGGCGGCACCACGCCCGGGTGCTCCGCTCCCTCGATGGCGTCGAGCTCGTCGCCGTCGCCGACCCGGGCGGCGACCCGCACGGCGTGTCCAACGGCCTCGGCGTGCTCGCCTCTGCGAAGGAGCTCGTCGCGGCCGGCATCGACATGGCCGTCGTCGCGGTGCCGACGATCTTCCACGAGGAGGTCGCGCTCACCCTCGCCGCGGCCGGGGTCCACACCCTCGTCGAGAAGCCGCTGGCCCCCGACGTCGAGGCGGCCCGCCGGATCGTGAAGGCGTTCGAGGACGCCGGGCTGGTCGGCGCCGTCGGGCACATCGAGCGCTACAACCCCTCGCTCCAGAGCCTGCGCGCCCGGCTCGAGCAGGGCGAGCTCGGGGCGATCTACCAGCTGGCCACTCGTCGCCAGGGCCCCTTCCCGAACCGCATCGCCGACGTCGGCGTGGTCAAGGACCTCGCGACCCACGACATCGACTCGACGGCCTGGGTCACCGGCAGCCGTTTCGTGTCCGTGTCGGCCCGGACGGCGTACAAGTCGGGGCGTGAGCACGAGGACCTCGTGGCCGCCGTCGGGGCGCTCGAGGACGGGACCATCACCAACCATCTGGTGAACTGGCTTTCGCCCATGAAGGAGCGG
Source organism: Motilibacter deserti (assembly GCF_011250635.1). GTDB lineage: Bacteria > Actinomycetota > Actinomycetes > Motilibacterales > Motilibacteraceae > Motilibacter_A > Motilibacter_A deserti. Next base: position 6,952 of record NZ_JAANNP010000032.1, on the reverse strand, counting down.
GTCACGATCGTCACGGGGGAGAAGGGCACGTTCGTGGCCGACACCCTCACCGCCGACCTGACCTTCTACAGCAACGGCTCGGTGCCCACGACCTGGGACCAGATCGCCAAGTTCCGCGGTGTGACCGAGGGCGACGTCGTCCGCTTCGCGATCCCGAAGCCGGAGCCGCTGATGACCGAGGACGCGGCGTTCCGTGACGCGATCCTCGGCAAGCGCTCCGACGTGGTGACGATGGCGCAGGGCCTCGCCACCGTCGGCGTCGCCGAGGCCTGCATCCGCAGCGCGCAGCAGGGCGTCACGGTCTCCGTGGACGAGCTGGTCTGACGCACCCCTGAACCTCTCCCGCTGATCATGCACATGTGGCGAGTTGTCCACAGCCGAGGGCTTGTGGACAACTCGCCAACATTGCTTGATCAGCGCTGAGGGCGTGCGGGTCAGCGCGAGAGCGCGCCGTCCGCCGCGAGGGTGGCGTTGACCGTACGGTCACCGATCGTCAGCGTGATCGCGTAGCCGCCCGTGCCGTTCGGCGTCGCCGTGGCGCTGACCGCTGCTCCGGCCGCGGCCGGGACGACCGCCGTGAGCATCGTGACCTTGCCGCCGGTCGCGCCGACGACGACCGTGCTGACGGCCTGCCGGGTGCCCGGGCTCGGCGACGTCCAGCCCTGGTAGGGGCTCGTGGCGCCGCGGACGATCTTGGTCGCGGTGGCGGCGCCGCCGGTGACGGCGATCGGGAGGACGTGGACCGTCGTGTCACCGCTGGTGGCGACTGCGCCGTTGCCCGAGGGCGACGCCACGAACGGCGTGCCGAGGTGCCACAGCTGGTTGTAGTGGCGCTTCGTCGACGACGTCAGCGTGTCGGCGACGATCATGGCGTCCGGCTGCGGGGTGAGCGTGGTCAGGACGCTGCGCTGGCGGGTGACGCCGGCGTACGGCTTGTCGACCACGACGAAGGAGTCGCCGGAGTCGGACAGGGTGGCCTTGGTGAGCGAGGTCTTCGCGTAGCGCTCGTGCTTCAGGCCGTCGACGGTGACGAGGTTGTGCGCCTCCGGCGAGATGATGTAGTCGCGGTACTTGCCCTTGGTGTAGCCCGAGTGGCCGCCGTCGGTGAGGATCTGCTGCCCGCGGGCGTAGAACGTGACCGAGGTGTGGTCGTCGTGGCCGTGGTACATCCGGCCCGCGCCGAAGCGCAGCGAGTAGAAGCTCTCCTGGGCGAACGGCCGGTCGGTGCCCCAGCCGCTGCGGCCGAAGACGTAGCCACCGTTGGTCCGGCTGTTGTAGACGCCGACGCGCTCGGTCGGGCGGGGGCCGCTGGCGCCCTGGGTGGCCGCGTACTCCGCGACCGTGCCGTAGATCGGCGACGCGACGGCCTTGGTGTCACCGAGCTGCTCGAGCTTGCCGTCGGGCCGGTGCGCCGCGGCGATGAAGCTCACGGCGTTCTGCAGCTGGGCGCCGACGCCGACGCTCAGCGCGCCGCAGGTCTGCAGCCGGTCGAGCGTCTTCGTCCAGAGGCCGAAGTTGTAGGCGCTGTAGCCCGGGGCCTGCTCGTTGTCCACGCCCTGGGCGTCATAGACCTTGTTGGCGTGCTTGCCGATGCGGCGCAGGCCGACGTTGAGCCAGTCCTGGCGGCCCAGCTCGCAGCCGGCGCTGATCACGCCGAGGCTCTGGTCGAGGCCGATGTTGTTCGGGCCCTGCCAGCGCGGCCAGTCCGCGGCCGGCTTCCAGTTCGAGTAGACGTAGCGGCGGGAGTCGGCGTCGCGACGGTTGCTGAGCTTGTCCGACGAGGAGCCGATGAGGAACGCCACGTGGCGCGCGATGGTCGAGTCGAGCCAGCCCTGCGCACCGACGGTCTGGCGCAGGCAGAGCAGGAACTGCAGGCGGTGGCCGGCGTTGGAGACGATGCCGCGGGTCGAGCCGCGCGGGTCGGTCTTCTCCCAGCTGGGGTTGTCGGCCACCCAGTCCTTGGTGACGGCGACGGCGCGGGCGTACTGCGCGTTCTTCTCCGCCGCCGTGTAGTTGCGCCAGTAGGGCTTGCGCGGGTAGGTGAAGTCGCGGTCCTGGCTGAGCAGCGAGCCGAGCCACTTCAGCGAGTGCAGCCAGGCGGTGCCGGACACGCCGAGCGACGGCTGGCGCCAGGTGACGTTGCCGTTGCCGTTGCCGACGACCTTCGCGGCGATGCCGGGGGCCTTGAAGCCGTCGCGCATCACGAAGCCGACCAGGTCGGCCTTGGGGTCGCCGTTGAGCAGGCGAGGGTTGTCCAGGCCGCTGTAGCCCAGGCAGGCCGAGCTTCCGACGGTGGTGGCCGCGGACGCGGCGGGGGCGGCGACCGTGCCGGGGACGGCGAGGACGCCGGCGGCGACGACGGTCAGTGAGGCGAGGGAGGCGGCGACGCGCGTACGGGGGAGGAGGCGCATGGGGGGTGCTTCGGATCCTTCCGGGCGAACTTGAGAAGTAGAACCCGGTGGCCTGCGCCACGCATCCCGTCTGCGCGTTTTCTCAGCTTTCGCACCTCGTGAGGACCGTCACGCTCCGACTGCGACGGTCAGCTCTGCGTACGCTCCGCCAGCGTCGCGACGACCCGCTCCGCCGCGTCCCCCGTGCCGTACGGCGCCGCGTCGGTGTCCGCCGGGCGCGGCCTGGTGACGGCCTCGGCCACGCCGGTGAGGTCCGCGCGCAGCACGTTCCACCCGAGGTCGACCGTCTCGACCCACTCGGTCTCGGTCCGCAGCGTCGTGCACGGGACGCGGAGCAGGAACGCTTCCTTCTGCAGGCCCCCGGAGTCGGTCACCACGCCGGCCGACCCCATGACGGCGCGGACCATCTCGGGGTACGGCAGCGGCGCGGTGGGGTGCAGCGACCCGGCCCGCAGCTCGAGCCCGAGAGCTGCTGCCCGGGCGGCCAGCCGCGGGTGGGCCAGCAGGACGACCGGGTGGGGGAGCCCGGCCAGTGTCTCGACGATCGCCCGCAGCCGGTCCGGGTCGTCGGTGTTCTCGGCCCGATGGATCGTCGCGAGCAGGTACGCCCCGGCGGGGTCGACGCCCTCGGGCAGCTGGGGGACGCGGTCGGCCATGCCGTCGCGCACCGTGAGCAGCACGTCCGTCATGACGTCGCCCACCAGCACGGTCCGCTCCGCCAGCCCCTCGGCGGCCAGGTGGTCGACGGCGACCCGGGTCGGGGCGAGCAGCAGGTCCGCGGCGTGGTCGGTCAGGACGCGGTTGTGCTCCTCGGGCATGCGCCGGTTGAACGAGCGAAGCCCGGCCTCGAGGTGGGCGACCGGCAGGTGGAGCTTCACCGCCGCCAGGGCGCCGGCGAGCGTGGAGTTGGTGTCGCCGTAGACGAGGACCCAGTCGGGCCGGTGCTCGTCGAGGACGGCGTCCATCGCCGAGAGGATCGCACCGGTCTGGACGCCGTGGCTGCCCGAGCCGACACCGAGGTGGACGTCGGGAGAGGGGATCTGCAGATCAGCGAAGAAGACGTCGCTCATCACCGCGTCGTAGTGCTGGCCGGTGTGGACGATGACGTGATCGTGGCCGCTGCCGGCGAAGGCGCGGGCGACGGGGGCGAGCTTGACGAACTGGGGGCGGGCGCCGACGACGCTGAGCACCTTCACCGGCGGTTCCTCCACAGGTCGGGGCCGGACGCCCGGGCATCCACAGGCGCGGCGTCCGAGGCGGGATTTCCGTCTCGGCGGACGCTAGCCTAGGCACGTCCTCGTCCCCCGCTCCGGAGCGTGCTGTGAAGGTCTGCGTCGTCGCCCTCGGCAAGATCGGGCTGCCCCTCGCGGTGCAGTTCGCGTCCAAGGGCCACACGGTTCTCGGCGCGGACGTGAGCCAGCGCGTCGTCGATCTCGTCAACGCGGGGCAGGAGCCCTTCCCGGGCGAGGCCCACCTCGCCGAGAAGCTGCGGGAGGCGGTCGACGCCGGCCTGCTGACGGCGACCACGGACACCGCCTCCGCGGTGGCGCAGAGTGACGCCGTCGTCGTGGTCGTGCCCCTCTTCGTCGACAACGAGGGCGTTCCGGACTTCGGTTGGATGGACGACGCGACGCGCGCCATCGCGGCCGGGCTCAAGCCCGGGACGCTCGTGTCCTACGAGACGACGCTCCCGGTCGGCACGACGCGCACCCGGTTCCAGCCGATGCTCGAGGAGGGGTCGGGCCTCGTGGCCGACGGCTCCGAGTCCGGCTTCGCGCTCGTCTTCAGCCCGGAGCGGGTCCTCACCGGAAGGGTCTTCGCCGACCTGCGCCGCTACCCCAAGCTCGTGGGCGGCATCGACGAGGCGAGCGCCAAGCGCGGCGTGGAGTTCTACGAGGCGGTGCTCGACTTCGACGAGCGCCCCGACCTGCCCCGCCTCAACGGCGTCTGGGACCTCGGCTCGGCCGAGGCGTCCGAGCTGGCCAAGCTGGCGGAGACGACCTACCGCGACGTCAACATCGGCCTCGCCAACCAGTTCGCCCGGTTCGCGGGCGAGCACGGCATCGACGTGCTGCAGGTCATCGAGGCCTCGAACTCCCAGCCCTACAGCCACATCCACTCGCCCGGCATCGCCGTCGGCGGGCACTGCATCCCGATCTACCCGCGGTTCTACCTCTGGAACGACCCGGCCGCGACGGTCGTGCAGGCCGCTCGCGAGGCCAACGCGCAGATGCCGGAGTACGCCGTCGCCCTGCTCGAGGGCGCGTACGGCGACCTGACCGGCGCCCGGGTCGTGGTCCTGGGTGCGGCCTACCGCGGCGGGGTGAAGGAGACGGCGTTCAGCGGCGTCTTCCCGACCGTCGAGGCGCTCAAGGCACGCGGCGCGCAGGTGGCCGTGCACGACCCGATGTACACCGACGACGAGCTCGAGCGCCTCGGCTTCACGCCCTACGCGCTCGGCCAGCCGGTCGACGCGGCCGTCGTGCAGGCCGACCACGCCGACTACCGCTCGCTCGGCGCCGAGGACCTGCCGGGCGTCAAGGCCGTCGTCGACGGGCGCCGCGTGACCGACCCGGCCCGCTTCCCCGGCGTGGTCCGCCGGGTGATCGGCGCCGCGTGACCCAGCCCGTCCCTCCCTCCGTGCTCACCAGCGAGGAGGCCGCGGCGTACTGGGACGCCCGTCACCGTCGGCGCGGCGACCTCGCCTCCGGCGGCAACGTCCACTTCGACGAGCCGACCAACGAGATCTTCTACGCCGTACGCCTCGGCCGGCTGCTGGAGATCGTCGGCGACGCGAACGCGGCCGCCGAGCCGCTGCGGCTGCTCGACGCCGGCTGCGGCAAGGGCTGGTTCGCCCGCTCGATGGCCCGCTTCGGCCACAGCGTCGACGCGGTCGACGCGAGCCCGGCGGCGATCGAGGCGTGCCGCGCGGCCAGCGCCGACGTGCCGGGGCGCGCCCCGAGCTACGCCGTCTCCACGCTGTCGACGTGGCGGCCGGGCTGCCTCTACGACGTCGTCTACTCGGTCGACGTGCTCTTCCACATCGTCGACGAGGACGAGTGGGCGGCGTCCGTGCGCGGGCTCGCGTCACTCGTGCGCCTCGGCGGCCTGCTCGCCGTCAGCGACTGGGACGTCGCCGAGCGGCGCGTGCTCGGCAGCTACCAGGTGGTGCGCGCCCGGGCGCAGTACGACGAGCTGCTCGCTACCCGCGGGCTGGAGCGCGCCGCGGTCGGGGTCGAGGGCTTCGTGCCGGACGGCTTCCGCGGCAGCCCCGTCGGCTTCCACGTCTTCCGTCGGACCAGCTGAGAGGACCTGCTGGTGGCATTGCAGCTGCGTGACGCCCTGCGCCCCTACCTGCCGGAGGGCCGGCGCGTACGCCTGGCCGGGCTGCCGGACGCGGCCGGGGCCGACCTCGTCCGCCACCTCCAGCTGCTCGACGGCGCGGACGTGGCTGCCGATGACCCCGGCGCCTCGGCCGGCTCGGGTGGCGCGGGCGGCTCGGGCGGCGCGACCGCCTCGGGCGGCGCGACCGGCGCTGCCTCACAGCCCGGCGTCCTCACCGTGCTCGGCTGGCCGGTGGGCGACCCGGCCGCAGAGGCGCGCGTCGAGCAGGCCCTGGACGCCGCGCCGGCCGGGGCGACGCTCGCCGTCGTGCTCGACCAGGGCGCGCTCGTCGCCCCGTGGCCGCGGCTGCTCGACGTCGCCGGGGCCACGGACTGCCAGGTCCTCGACGCCGTCCCCGTGCTCGGCGACTGGCCGCTCGTCGTGCTGCTGGCCAAGGACGGGCCGCTCGTGCCGCCCGCGCGCTACCTCGGGCCGCCGTCCGCCGCCACCGCCGAGCCTGGCGCCGCGCCCGAGGGCCCTGCAGCGCAGCGGCGCCTCGCCCGTCGACTGGCCGGGGAGCTCGTCTTCGCCGGCCTGCGCGAGCGCGCGCTGACCGCGCAGCTGGCGGACGTCCGCGCCGAGCTGGACGCCCTGCGGACCCAGCCGCCGCCGCAGGGCGAGCTGCAGGCCGCCCGCCGGGAGGCCGCGGCCGCGCAGGCCCGCGTGCTACGGCTGGAGTCGTCCGGCGCGCTGCGGCTGGGCCGCGCGCTGGCCGGGGCGCGTTCTCCACGCGGGGCGCTCCGGCTCCCCGCCGAGCTCGCCGCACTGGCCCGCAGCCGCTCGGCCGGGCGTGGCGCCGCGGGCGGAGGCCGGCCGTGACGACGGTCGCCATGCTCGCCGGCAACGACGTCGCGACCGACACGCGCATCCGCAAGACCGCCTTGTCGCTGGCGCGGCTCGGGCTGGACGTGACGGTGGTCGCCTACGCCCCTGACGGCGAGCGCAGCGAGTCGATGCTCGGGCCGGTGCGCGTCGTCCGCGTGCCGGTGGTGTGGGGGCTGCGCGACTCGGTGCGCGAGCGGCGCGAGCGGCGGCGGACGGCGCCGCGGGTCGTCGGCTACGCGACGCGTTTCGAGGAGCGCGAAGCCCGGGTGCGTGCCCGCCTCGGCTTCGAGGAGGCCACGTTGCAGGGCGGGCCGGTGGCGCAGGCGCGCCGC
>NZ_JAANNP010000033.1 GCF_011250635.1 Motilibacter deserti | reverse complement strand
CGACCACCGAGATGTCGCTCGCGCAGGCCGACGTCCGCGACGTCCCGGCGCTGGACCTGGTGAACCACGTGCAGACCGAGGCCGTCCGCGCGGGCATCGCCGGCACCGAGCACGCCGGGCTCCCCGTCCTCTCGATCGCCGCGCCGTTCAACAACACCGGCAAGATCCCGGCCGGCCAGGTGTCCGTGCGTGACGCCGCGAGCGTCTACATCTACGACAACACGCTGCTGGCCGTCGAGCTCACCGGCGCGCAGGTCCGCGACTTCCTCGAGTGGTCGGCCGGGTACTTCCGCCGCGCGACCGGCTCCGGGCCGTACGTCCGCAGCTCGATCCCCGGGACGAAGCCGCTCTACAACTACGACGTCGTGTCCGGTGTCTCCTACGACATCGACATCACCGCGCCCGAGGGCTCGCGGATCCGCAACCTGGCCTTCGCCGGCCGGCCGCTCGACCCCGCGCAGAAGTTCGCGGTCGCGATCAACAACTACCGGCAGAACGGCGGCGGCGGTGCGCCGCACGTCTCGTCGGCGCCGATCATCTTCAACCCGATGACGGAGAACCGGCAGCTCGTCATCGACTACGTCACCGCCAAGGGCGAGATCGACCCCGCCGACTTCGCCAGCGAGGACTGGCGCCTCGTGGCCGGCGACGTCCCGGTCTACGATTTCCCATTCGCGAACTCGGTTGCTGACGTCGTTGGTTCGGGTGCGCTGGCCCGCAGCGTGGGTCGCGAGCTCGTCGACCAGTGGGCGGGCGTGGCTGCGGCCCAGGACGCGAACAACGCGACGCTCACCCGGTCGCGCGCCGCGGCGCTCACGACGACGATCGCAGCGCTCCCGCTGAGCAAGGTGTCGCAGGCAGGCAAGGACGAGCTGCTGGCGGTCCTCGGCTCGTGGGCGCCCACGACCGACCCGGCCCGCGCGGCGCTCGATGACGTCGCCGAGCGGCTGGCGGCGTACGTCGCCACCGGCGAGGCGGCGGGCAGCTTTGCCCGCGACGTGCAGGCGCTCGCGGCCGCGGGCGACCTGGCCGCGGTCCGGTCCGCGCTGTCGGCGGCCCGCCCGGGCAAGCTCGGCGCCGGCGCGCGTACGGCGCTGCTCGCGCTGCTGCCGGCGGCCGCTGCCTGAGGTCCGGGTCAAGTCAGACCGGGGCGCGCGCCGCAGGGTGTCGGACGCGCGCCCCGGTCACGTCCCGGTTCTGCGGCGTGGTCGCCCGGTTCCGCGGGGTGGTCGCCCGGTGATCACGGGACTTGGCGTGCGACACGCCGTGGCGGTCGAGCCAAGTCCCGTGATCAGAGCGCACCAGGAGCGGGGCGGCGCAGGCGCAGGGGCGCGTCGGGGCAGCTGCCGGGCGTCGCGGGTCGCGACCACGACCGGCCCGTAGGGCAGCGCCCCGGTCTCAGCCGGCCGTGGCCGCCGCCTCGCCGTCGGCCAGCCGCAGCCGGAGCACGGTGCCGGGCGGCGCCTCCTCGGGGTGGCGCACGACGTGGCCGTCGGCTCGGCGCTGCACCACGGCGTACCCCCGCTCGAGGGTGGCGGCGGGGGAGAGCGCCGTGACGCGGGCGCGGGCGTGGCCGAGCTCGTCGCCGGCCCGGTCGATGCGGGCCGAGAAGCACCGGCGCCCGCGGTCGCGCAGGTCGAGCACCTGCTGGGCGTGCGCGTCGAGCAGCCGGTACGGGTCGGCGAGCACCGGCCGGGAGCGCAGGCTGTCGAGCCCGGCCTGCTCGCGCGCGACCCGGGCTACGGCCGCTCCGCGCGCCCGATCCCGCAGCTGCCCGACCCGGGCCAGCTCCTCCTCCATGTCGGGGACGACCCGCTTGGCCGCGTCGGTCGGCGTCGAGGCGCGGACGTCTGCGACGAGGTCGAGCAGCGGGGCGTCGACCTCGTGCCCGATGGCGCTCACCACCGGCGTGAAGCAGGCCGCGACCGCCCGGACCATCGCCTCGTTGCTGAAAGGCAGCAGGTCCTCGACCGAGCCGCCGCCGCGGGTCACGACGATCACGTCGACCGCGCGGTCGGCCTCCAGCCGCTGCAGGGCGGCGACCACCTCCGTCACGGCGTTCGGCCCCTGGACCGCGACCTCCTCGACCCGGAACTGCACCGCGGGCCAGCGGCGGCGGGCGTTCTCGACGACGTCGCGCTCGGCGGCGGACGCGCGGCCGCACACCAGCCCGACAACGTGCGGCAGGAACGGCAGCGGCCGCTTGCGCTCGGGGGCGAACAGCCCCTCCGCCGCGAGCACGCGCTTGAGCTCCTCGAGCCGCGCGAGCAGCGCGCCGACACCGACCGGCCTCAGCTCGTCCGCGGCCATCGACAGCGTGCCGCGCGCCGGCCAGAACGTCGGCTTGGCGTGCACGACGACGGACGCGCCCTCCCGCAGCGGTGTCGGGAGGGCGTCGAGCACGTCAACGGGGACCGTCACCGGCAGCGAGACGTCGGCGGCGGCGTCGCGAAGGGTCAGGAAGGCCGTCCGGGTGCCAGGCCGGCGGGTGCACTGGGTGACCTGGCCCTCGAGCCAGACCGCGCCGAGCCGCCCGACGTACTGCGCCAGCAGCGCGCTGATGCGGCGGACGGGGGCGGGCGACTCCGGCGAGGTCTCCAGCGGCACCCGACGAGGCTAGGCGTTGGGAGCGGCCGACCCCGCGGCAGCCGCTTCCGTGCCGGTGCCCGCGCCTGTGCCCGCGTCGGGGCCCGGTGCCGCCTCCGCCCGCAGCTTCGCGATGCGGTTGTCGAGCATCGTGGTGACCTGCAGCCGGTGGGCGTGGGCGGCCTCGTAGGCCCGCACGACCGTCAGCTCCTCGACGCTGAGCGAGCGGATGCGCGACTGCAGCGACCCGACCGTGAGGTGGTCGTAGTCCTCGATGGGCAGGTCGTCGGTGTGCAGCGTGGCGCCGTCGGGCGTACCCGCCTGCTCGGCCGCCTCCTCCGCCGCGGCCGTCGCGGCTCCCGGAGCGCCCGCCTCACGCGCGGCCGGCGTCTCGTACGCCGGGGGCTGCTTCGTCGACGCCCAGGGCGGGGTGATCCCGAGCCGGCGCACGAGCACGAAGGCGGCGCCCGCGGAGCCGAGGGTGAGGGCGAGCAGGGCGGCCAGGCGCTTGCCGCTGCCGGTCCCAGAACGGTGGCGCACGGCCGGGAGCGAGCTCGTGGACACGGCGGGTACGCGCATGGGGGCCTCCTGGGGGACGGGCGTGATCGTTTGCGTGCCCAGCCGGGCCCGGAGTGACACCCGTGACGTGGCCCTGCCCACGGCGACCGCCGATGCCGGGCCGGCAGGCCCGCGCGCACCTACCATGGGAGGCATGACCGCTGACGTGGCCCCGCCCGACGCGAGCACGCTGCCCGCCGCGACTCCCGCCCCCACCGGCGGCCGGGTGCTGCTGGCCGCGCCGCGCGGCTACTGCGCCGGCGTCGACCGCGCCGTCGAGACGGTCGAGAAGGCGCTCGAGGTCTACGGCGCACCGGTCTACGTCCGCAAGCAGATCGTCCACAACAAGTACGTCGTCGAGACGCTCGAGTCGCGGGGCGCGGTCTTCGTGGACGAGACGGAGGAGGTGCCCGAGGGCGCCACAGTCATCTTCTCCGCCCACGGCGTCGCCCCCGTCGTCCACGACGAGGCCCGCCAGCGCAGCCTGAAGACGATCGACGCGACCTGCCCGCTCGTGACGAAGGTGCACAACGAGGCCCGCCGGTTCGCCGCCGCGGACTTCGACATCCTGCTCATCGGCCACGAAGGCCACGAAGAGGTCGTCGGCACCAGCGGCGAGGCGCCCGAGCACATCCACCTCGTCGACGGGCCCGAGGGCGTCGACGACGTCGTCGTCCGCGACCCCGAGCGCGTCGTGTGGCTGTCGCAGACCACGCTGTCGGTCGACGAGACGCTGGAGACGGTACGCCGGCTCAAGCAGCGCTTCCCGCTGCTGCAGGACCCGCCCAGCGACGACATCTGCTACGCCACGCAGAACCGCCAGGTCGCGATCAAGGACGTCGCCGCCCGCTCCGATGTCGTCATCGTCGTCGGCTCGCGCAACTCCTCGAACTCCGTCCGCCTCGTCGAGGTGTCCCTGGAGTACGGCGCCAAGGCCGCATACCTCGTCGACTACGCCTCCGAGTGCCGCGACGAGTGGCTCGCCGGCGTGTCGACGGTCGGCGTGACCAGCGGCGCGTCGGTGCCCGAGATCCTCGTTCGCGATGTGCTCGCCTGGCTGGCCGAGCGCGGTTTCGGCGAGGTCGAGGAGGTGCGCTCGGCGCAGGAGAGCCTGCTCTTCGCGCTCCCGGCCGAGCTGCGGCGCGACATCAAGGCTGCGCAGACCGCGGCTACGGGGGCGTCGATCAGCTGACGCTCGCGGCTCCGGGCGTCGAGCAGGACCGTGCGGCCACGCGGCCCCGGGTCCGTTGCGTCACGCTGCCCGTCGACTCGCACTGATCGCGAGCTCGCACTTATCGCCAACTCGCGCAGTGATCACGGGACTTGGCCGCGCGACACCCGCGTGTCGTGCGCCAAGTCCCGTGATCATCACGAGGGCCGGACTTCGGCCTGCCTCACGAGGGCAATCGGCCGTTCGGCCTCGACGGCGGCTCCAGTCCGTAGAGGCGTCTCGCGCGCCGTCGGGTCAGGCGGAACTCGCGATACGCGGCGTGACGTCTGCGTCCGCGCCGGCCTCCGCGTCGGTGTCTTCGGTGGTGTGGGACGCGAGGCCATCGCCAGCGCCGTCGGCCCCGCCGGTCCGCTCGCGTGCGGCCGCGTCGCTGCCGACGGCGGGAGCGTCGTCGACGCCGGATCGACGGTTCTCGTCATCGGTACGACCGTCGTGCCCGCGCCGGTCCGCGTGCTCGTCGCCCTCGACGGTCGCGGGGTCGAGGCTCGTCCCGGCGCTCCCGTGGCCGTCGGCTCCCTGGTCGTCGTGCACGTGCTCGGCGTCCCCGTGCCCGGCCTGCTCGCGCCCGTCCTTCACGTCGCGCGCGCCGAACCCGTCGCCGACGCCAGCGGCGTCCTCCTCGCCGAAGAAGCCCTCTTCGGCGTCGACTCCGTCGGCGGCCGCCGCGCGCCGCTCCAGCACCAGCCGCCCGCCGGCGACCGCGCCCGCGAGCACCGTGCCGGCCACCAGCGCGGGTGCGCCCGTGGCCAGGGCGCTGACCAGGTCCAGACCCTGCGCCATCAGCCAGCCCCCGTCCGCCGACCGCCCGAGGAACTGGCCGGCGAGGAACGCCACGACGGCGAACACGAGAGGCGGCAGGACGACGGCCGCGACGAGCTCGGAGCGGCGCACGCGCGCCGCGCCCCAGACCGACGCCACGAGGAACGTCGCGAGGAACGCCAGCCCGAGCTTCTGCCCGATCGCGATGTCGACCAGGGCGCCGGTGAAGGCGGCGGCAGCGCCGAGCAGGGCCACGCCCGTCGCCTCGAGCTCGGACGGGGCTTTTGCGCGTACGGGGTTGTGCACCTTCGGACGGTAACGACGGGACCCGCCCGCAGCGGGTCAGGCGCGCCGGGCCGGGCGCCTCCGGCTCAGCTCACGCCGCCCCCTCGGTGCCCGGGCGCCCGCTGTCCGGCCGCGCCTCGACGTAGACCCCGACCTCCGGCTCCAGCAGGCCCGACCCGTCCAGCCCGTGGCCGCGTTCCAGCAGTGCCCGCTCCGGCAGCTCGCCGTCGATCGGCTGACGGTCGGCCCACTCACGGTCGTCCAACTCCTGGCCCGCTCGCCCGGAGCTGACCCGCGCGGTGCCGCTCACCTCGAGGTCGACCGGATCCGGGCTGTTTCGCCCAAGGGGGTCCAAGGCGGCGTCCCTCCCGGTGCCGTGGCGCCCGTCGTCGTCCAACCCGCTCTGCAGCAGCTCCGCTGCGACCGGGCGCGGGACGACGTCGAGCGGCTGGGGCCGGGCCGGGTCGGTGCCCGCACCGGGCGAGAGCGAGGACAGCTTGCGAGCCGCCGGCACGACCGAGCGCTCGAACGAGCCGACCGTCGAGTTGTAGTCGTCGACCGAGCGCTTCAAGGACCGGCCCAGCTTGTCGACCCGGCCGGCGAGCGTCCCCAGCCGTCGGTGCAGCTCGCGCCCGGCGGCGACGACCTCGCGGGCCCCTTCGGCGAGCGAGTCCTGCTGCCACCCGAACGCCACGGTCCGCAGCAGGGTGAGCAGCGTGGTGGGCGTGGCGACGACGACTCCGCGCGCCATCGCGTCGTCGAGCAGCGCGGGGTCGTGCTCGAGCGCGGGCGCGAGGAACGCCTCCCCGGGAACGAAGAGCACGACGAGCTCGGGGCCGGGCTGGACCGCGGCCCAGTACTCCTTGCGCGCGAGCGTGTCGACGTGGGCGCGCAGCGCGCGGGCGTGGCGCCGCAGCCCGTCCTGGCGCTGCTCGGGCCGCGCCTGCTCGGCCGCCTCGAGGTAGGCCGTGAGCGGGACCTTCGCGTCGACCACGACGGAGCGGCCGCCGGCGAGGCGTACGACCAGGTCAGGGCGGACCGTCCCGTCGGCGGTCGACAGCGCGACCTGCTCCTCGAAGTCGCAGTGCGCGAGCATCCCCGCCACCTCCACCACGCGGCGCAGCTGCATCTCGCCCCAGCGGCCGCGCGCGTTGGGCGAGCGCAGCGCCCCCGCGAGCGCGGCCGTCTCGGCGCGCAGGGCCTCGGAGGCGTGCTGGACCCCGCGTACCTGCTCGGCGAGCGCTGCCTGGGACGCCGCGCGGGCCGACTCGATGCCGTGCAGCTGCGCCTCGACCCGGGCCAGCGCCTGCTGCACGGGCTCGACGACGTGCTCGACGGCCTGGCTGCGCAGCGCGAGGTCGCCGGCCGTGCGGGTGCCCGCCTCGCGGAAGCGGCTGTCCGCGAGCTCGAGCAGCCGGCGGTCGCGGGCGTCGAGCGACTCGGCGGTCAGGCCGCGCCGGGCGCCCAGGGAGAGGCCGAGGCCGACGCCCGCGGCCAGGCCCAGGGCGACGCCGAGCAGCAGCAGGGCGAGGCTGGATGCGTCCATGCGCGGAGCATGCCGCCCCCCACTGACAGTCCTCCCACGGACGGCGGCGGCAGGGGCCCCGAGCGACCGGTACGCTCGTCTACCCGTGGCCCTCACCATCGGCATCGTCGGACTTCCGAACGTCGGCAAGTCGACCCTGTTCAACGCCCTCACCCGCAACGACGTGCTCGCGGCGAACTACCCGTTCGCGACGATCGAGCCGAACGTCGGCGTCGTCGGCGTGCCCGACGCCCGGCTCGCCAAGCTCGCGGAGATCTTCGGCTCGGCGAAGGTGATCCCGGCGACCGTCACGTTCGTCGACATCGCCGGCATCGTGCGCGGGGCGAGCGAGGGCCAGGGGCTGGGCAACAAGTTCCTCGCCAACATCCGCGAGGCCGACGCGATCTGCCAGGTCATCCGCGTCTTCACCGACCCCGACGTCGTGCACGTCGACGGCCGGGTCGCGCCGAAGGACGACATCGAGACGATCAACACCGAGCTGATCCTCGCCGACCTGCAGACCCTGGAGAACGCGCTCCCGCGGCTGCAGAAGGAGGCCCGGACGCAGAAGGACAAGCTGCCGGTCATCGCCGCCGCCGAGAAGGCGCGTGACGTCCTCAACGAGGGGACGACCATCTTCGCCGCCGGGCTCGACCCCGAGCCGCTGCGTGAGCTGCACCTGATGACCGCGAAGCCGTTCCTCTACGTCTTCAACCTCGACGACGAGGAGCTCGGCGACGAGACGCTCAAGGCCGAGCTGCGCGCGCTCGTCGCGCCGGCCGAGGCCGTCTTCCTCGACGCCAAGCTCGAGGCGGAGCTCTCCGAGCTGCCTCCCGAGGAGGCGCTCGAGCTGCTGCAGTCGACCGGCCAGGAGGAGTCCGGGCTCGACCTGCTCGCCCGCGTCGGGTTCCACACGCTCGGGCTGCAGACCTACCTCACCGCGGGGCCCAAGGAGGCCCGCGCCTGGACGATCAAGAAGGGCGCGACGGCACCCGAGGCGGCCGGCGTCATCCACACCGACTTCCAGCGCGGCTTCATCAAGGCCGAGATCGTGGGCTACGCGGACCTGACCGACGCCGGGTCGATGGCCGAGGCCAAGGCGCGCGGCAAGGTCCGCATGGAGGGCAAGGACTACGTCATGGCCGACGGTGACGTGGTGGAGTTCCGCTTCAACGTCTGAGGCGGCCCGCACGGGCGGCTGTCGGCTTCTTCGGGCCGCGGCGACGCACCTACGCCCGGTTGCACGGGGGCCGAGCTGCGATGACCGAGGCCGAGCTGTGGCTCGGCCGCGGTGGTCTCGGCGCAGCGGCGGCGAAGGGGCTGCGAGTCAGCCGGCGTGGCGCGCCAACGCGTGAGGCTCGACGGCGACCCGGTTGCGCCCGGTCCGCTTGGCCCGGTAGAGCGCGGCGTCGGCCTGCCGGTAGAGGTCGCCGAGGCCCGGCTCGAACGGCCCGACGGCCACGCCGATGCTCACCGTGAAGGGGTACGCGGTGGCGCGGGCGCCCTCCTCGACCGTCCGCCGGATGCGCTCGGCCATCAGCCTCGTCGTGTCGACGTCACAGGCCGGCACGAGGACGACGAACTCCTCGCCGCCGTGGCGGCAGACGAGCCCGGACTCGGGCGTGAGCGACGTGAGCAGCTCCCCGAGCCAGGAGAGCGTGGCGTCGCCGGCGGGATGGCCGTGCTTGTCGTTCAGCTGCTTGAAGTGGTCGGCGTCGACGAGCAGGAGCGCGACGTCGGCTCCGGGGGAGTCGCTGTCGAACAGCTGCTCGGAACGCCGGCGCAGCCCCTCGCGGTTGAGCAGCCCGGTCAACGGGTCGCGCTCGGCCTGGCCGTGCAGCTCGGCGATGAGCTCGTCGATGCCGGCGCGCACCCAGACCAGCACCGCGGTGAGCAGCGAGAGCATGGTCGCGAGGAGGACCCAGGCGACGGCGACGCGGCCGGTGCTGTCGTTGGTCAGGATGAGCGGCACGGCGTAGACGGTCAGCAGCCAAGCGAGCTGCAGCCACGTCTCCCGGCGCGACCGGAAGAAGCCAGCGTGCAGCACGACGCTGACCAGCATGAGCGAGGACGTGCTGACGTCGAACGCTCCCGCCTGGACGCCGGTCCCGAGGGTGATGCCGGCGCTGGCCGCCATCATGCCGATCGAGAGCGCCCGCTTCGACGTGCGCTCGGGCGCCATGAGCAGCGGCGGCACGCCGCCGGTGAGGACGACGGTCGCGCCGATGGAGGCGACGACCAGGCTGTGCTGCCCCAGCGGCGCCAACACCAGGCAGAGCAGCCCCATGAACATGGACAGCAGTGCGTGCACCCGGACGTCGAGAGCGTGCAACGCCGGGCTACCGAGCGGGGGGAGGTCCCAGCCAGTACGCACGATTGCACGATCGGCCGGCGTGGCCGCGGCCTGAGGGAACGCCCGGCCCGGGCGGCTCCGCGGCGGTGGAGCCCGGACCCCGAGCTACACCGGCAGCTCGACGCCCGCGGCCTGCGCGGCGGTGAGCCCCGCCAGGACGAGGCACACGACCGCGCCTACTCGTCGGATCGTCGACAGCCGCACCTTGAGCAGCAGGGCCTTGCCGAGCAGCGCGGCCAGCCCGGACACGGCCAGCAACGCCAGCCACGAGCCCACGAAGACCGACACCGGGTCGGCGTAGTGGGCCGCCAGCCCCGCGGTGAACAGCTGGGACAGGTCGCCCCACTCGGCGATGAAGATCACCAGGAAGCAGGCCCCGACCGCGCGCAGGCCGCTGCCGCCGCCGGTGATGCGCGCCGAGAACTCCTCCTCGGTCTCGGCCTCCTCGGCGTCCGCCCCGGCCGCGCCGCGCCACAGCAGGACGGCCCCCGCCGCGAACAGCAGCGCCGCGGCGATCGCGACCGGGGTGGTCGGCAGCCGGGACAGGACGCCGCCGGCCGTCACAGCGACGACGCACTGCACGCCGAACGCCAGCCCCACGCCCAGCCACGCGGTCAACGGCTTGTAGCGCGTGGACAGCACGAGGGTCGCGATGAACGTCTTGTCCGGCAGCTCGAGCAGGAGCAGCGGTACGAACGCCGTGGCGGCGATGCCGATGTCCAGGCCGAGGTCGAGGCTCATGGGGGCCTTTCCGGCGCGGTGACCGGAGGGCCGCCGCGGGCAGCCTCCGGCACGCGCGCCAACAGAGCCACGCAAGCGTGGCCAGGTCAGCGGGGCGGTGCCGAAGGTCTCGCCCACTCCCGGGCCGGGAGCTCACCGACCGGGCGCCGGAGCGCCAGCATGTCGACCGGTGACGGGAGGGCTACTCCCCTTCGCGGGCCAGACTACCGGCCCCCGGTCGCCGTCAGGCGAGGCCCGCCCACGAGAGCCGAAGGGGTCCTGGTCAGGCGAGGCCCGCCGACGCGAGCCGAAGGGGTCCTGGGCAGGTGAGGCCCGCCCACGACAGCGGGAGGGCGCGCACGTAGACCACGTCCAGCCGGCGTCCCACGACGGTGCCCTCGGGCCTCACCGAGCCACCAACAGCGTCACCCGTCGCCTCCTCGTGAGCTCCTGCGGCGCATCGTGCGGGGAGGGTGACCGGGCGGAGGGAGACGCTGGGACGATGGGGGAGTGGACGAGGTCGAGGTCGGCAGCGGTATCCGGCTGGGCCAGCTGCTGAAGCTGGTAGGCGTGGTGGACACGGGCGGCGCGGCCAAGGAGCTGCTCGAGTCCGGCGACGTGCTGCTCAACGGGAGGCCGGAGTCGCGGCGGGGGGCGCAGCTGGCGGTCGGCGACGTCGTCGAAGCGGGCGGGCGCACGGTCCGCCTGGTCTGAGCGCGGCCGCGCTCAGCCGATGCGCGCGAACTCCATCTCCATCCACGGCACCCACCGGTCGGGGCCGGCTTCCTGCTCCCAGTGCGCCCGCATCGACGCACCGTCGGCGGCCGGCCGGAGCACGCTGCGCACCCCGTCGCCGGACAGCAGCAGCGCCCCGTCAGGTAGCGCGGCCAGGCTCATGACGCCGTAGTCGCCGGAGGCGTCGAAGGCCCGCATCGCGATGGTGCCGGGCGTCTCGCCGGCCCCGCCGATCATCTCGAGCACCTGCACGTGCTCGCCGCCCATCGTCACGTCGACCTCGTGCACCACCCATCGCCGGCCGGGCATCCAGCGGTAGCTGTCACTGCCCTCGACCGTGGCCACCTGCCTCCCGTTCGCGTCGAGGACCCGCCCGGTCGTGCGCCAGCGCCCGATCAGCGGCTGCAACATCCGGAGCAGGCCCTCGTCCGGCAGGGCGGGCGGCATCAGGCGGCCGCCGGGGCGTACGGCTGCTGCTCGATGCGCCCGCCGTCGCAGACCGGGCCGAGCGACCAGCGGACCTCGACCTGCTCGCGCTGGTCCGGCGGGGTGACGGCGAGTGTGAAGGGCGCAGGCGCGCAGTCGCCCGTCGTGGGCTCCCCGCTGCCCGCGACCGCGCCCCAGTGCAGCTGGGACTGGGCGGACATGCCCGGCTGGAGCACGACCGCACGCTCGGGCCCGCCCACCCGGTCGAGCTTCGTCGGCAGCGCCTTGCCGTTCTCGTCGCGCAGCTGCGCCCCGCCGTAGCCCTGCACCACGCACTCGCGCGCCGACTCGTTCCGCAGCACGAGCGCGGCGTAGCGCTGGCCCGCCCCCGGGCTGCCCGGGACGAGCGACGCGGTGACCTCGTCCGCCCGGCAGCGCGAGCCGTCCGTAGCCGCTGCCGTCCCGGTGGGCGTAGCCGTGCCCGTGGGCGCCGTCGCGCCGGCTCCGGCAGCGGGCGTGGTGCCGCCCGGCGTAGCGGCCGGTGCCCCCGGGGAGCCGCCCGTCGTCGGCGCGGTAGGCGTCGGAGCCCCGGTCGTCGCCGTGGGGGAGACCGCTGGGGAGGAGGGCGCCGCCGCGGTGCCGTCGTCGCTGCAGCCCGACAGCGCCAGGGCGAGGCCGCCGAGCAGCACGAGCGCCTTCACCGACCGCATGCGGCTCCTTCGTCAGAGGCGGGGGTCCCGGGCGCGCGTCCCAGCGACGGCTACGGTGGCGCGGTGCCGCTCCGGACCGTCTTCGCGACACGCTATGTCCTGCCGCTGCGCGAGGGCGGCTCCCTCCCCGGGCTGGTCGAGGCGGACGACCTCGGCACGTACGTCGTGAAGTTCCGCGGGGCGGGGCAGGGCCGCAAGAGCCTGGTGGCCGAGGTCGTGGTGGGCGAGCTCGCGCGCCGGCTCCGGCTGCCCGTGCCCGAGCTCGTGGTCGTCGAGCTCGACCCGGGCCTGGCTCCGGGCGAGCCGGACCAGGAGGTGCAGGACCTGCTGCGCGCGTCGGCCGGGCGCAACCTCGGCATGGACTACCTGCCCGGCTCGCTCACGCTGGACCCGGCAGCCGACCTGGAGACCGTGGTCGAGCCCGGCTTCGCCGCCCGCGTGCTCTGGCTCGACGCACTGGTGCTGAACGTCGACCGGTCCTGGCGCAACCCCAACCTGTTGCGCTGGCACGGACAGCCCTGGCTCATCGACCACGGGGCCTCGCTGTACTTCCACCACGACTGGGACCGCGCGGGCAACGTCGCCGCGCGGCCGTACGCCGTCGCCGCCGAGCACGTCCTGCTGCCCGTCGCCGGCCCGCTCGCGGCGGCCGACGACCAGCTCGCCCCGCTGCTCACGCGGACGGTGCTGGAGGAGGCGGTCTCGCTGGTGCCGGACGAGTGGCTGGACGGCGAGCCGGGGTTCGCGGACGCGCAGGCGGTGCGGGAGAGGTACGTCGAGGTGCTGCTGTCTCGCGTCGAGGCGCGCGCGAGCTGGCTGGCCGCGCTGGAGGAGTCTCGTGCAGCACGCGTTTGAGTGGGCGGTCCTGCGCGTCGTGCCGCGCGTCGAGCGCGGCGAGACGCTCAACGCCGGCGCTGTCGTCTACTGCCAGGGCGCAGGGTTCCTCGGCGCGGTCGTCGAGCTCGACGAGGCGCGGCTGCTGGCCCTCGACCCGTACGCCGACGTGGCCGCGGTGCGCGACCACCTCGAGGCGGTGCGCGCGCTCTGCGCGGGCGAGCCGGTGGCGGGTGCCAACGCGCGTCGGCCGGCGGGCGAGCGCTTCCGCTGGCTGAGCGCTCCGCGCTCGACCGTGGTGCAGGCCTCGCCCGTGCACACCGGGGTGACCGCGGACCCGGCGGGTGAGCTGGACCGGCTGGTCACGGTCATGGTCCGCCCGCCGCGGCCGCGCCAGGCCGGCTGTCGCGAGGGCTGAAACCCGCGCGAGACACGGGTCCCTGCTGTGCCAGGCTGACCGCCGTGACACGGCGTGGATGGCTCCTGTTCCTGGCGATGAGCGTCATCTGGGGCATCCCGTACCTCCTGATCCGCGTCGCCGTGCGCGACTTCCCGCCCGACGTGCTCGTCTTCGCCCGGACCGCCCCGCCGGCCGTGCTGCTCACCGCGTACGCCGCCTACCGCGGGATGCTGCGCCCGCTGCTCCCGCACTGGCGGATGGTGCTGCTCTACTCCCTCGTCGAGCTGGCCGGGCCGTGGCTGCTGCTGTCGCACGCCGAGGTGCGGCTGTCCAGCTCGCTGGCCGCGCTGCTCATCGCCACGACGCCGCTCGTCGCGGCCGTCCTGGCCCGGCTCGGGGGCAGCGAGCGGATCGACTCGCGGCGCCTGCTCGGGCTGACGGTCGGCGTCGCCGGCGTCGTCACGCTCGCGGGCGTCGACGTGCACGCGGACGACATGGTCGCCGTGGGCGAGGCACTGCTGACCGCCGTCGGCTACGCGGTCGGGCCCTTTATCGTCGCCCGCCGGCTCGCGCACCTGCCCAGCCTCGGGGTGATCTCGTCCTCGCTCGCTGTCGTCGCCGTGCTCTACGCGCCCTTCGCGGTCTGGCACTGGCCGAGCTCGGTGTCCGGCGACGCGGCCGTCTCGGTCGTCGTGCTGTCGGTGGTGTGCACGGCGGTGGCCTTCATCGTCTTCTTCGCGCTGATCGCCGAGGCCGGCCCGGCCCGCGCGTCGGTGATCACGTACGTCAACCCGGCCGTCGCGGTCGTGCTCGGCGTGCTGCTGCTGGACGAGCCCTTCACCCTCGGCATCGCGATCGGCTTCCCGCTCGTCCTGCTCGGCTCCGTGCTCGCTACGGCCAAGCCGCGCCGCGAGCCGGCCGCAGGGGCGACGGGCGGGTCGGAGGCGCTCGCCGCGGCGCCCACGGGGCGAGCGCCGGAGCCGTCCTGAGCGCCCCGTGCGCCTGCGCGGGAGCGGGTGCGAGGGTGGGCCGGTAACCCCGCCCGTCGTCGTCGTCGCCGTCGCCCTCCTGCGCGGCCGCCAGCTGCTGGCCGCGCGGCGCTCGGCCCCCTCTGCCCTGGCCGGCGGCTGGGAGCTGCCCGGCGGCAAGGTCGAGCCCGGCGAGCGCGAGGAGGACGCGCTGGTGCGCGAGTGCGTCGAGGAGCTCGGAGTGGAGGTACGCCTCGGCGAGCGTGTGGGCGGGGACTGGCCGCTCTCGCCCGGGCGGGCCCTGCGGGTCTGGACGGGCAGCGTCGTCGAGGGCGAGCCGGCACCGCTGCAGGACCACGACGAGCTGCGCTGGCTGTCGTGGGGCGACTGGGAGAGCGTCGGCTGGCTGCCCGCCGACATGCCCGTGGTCGGGCGGCTCCGGGCCCTGGTCGAGGAGGGCCAGGATGTATTGCCCGGGGCCACGACCTAGACTGGCACGCGGCGGCTCGTCGTCACGGGGCGTCGTGGCGCAATAGTGTCGCGACCGTTACATTGCTGGAACGAACACCCTCCTCCGTGTTTACACACCGTCAGGTAGCGTTTGACCAGCTACCGATCCCGGTGGCTGCACCATTGCTGGGTTGACCTGGGGCCCGAGTGCGGCCGTTCCGGCCGCCGCCGCGATCTGCGCGAGCCGGCCCCAGAAGGAGGAGTCTTGATGCGTGGACTGAAGGTCGCGCGCTTCGGGGTCGGACTGGCGGCACTGTCGCTGGTCGTCGCGGCCTGTGGCGGTGGCGACGACGACGACACGAGCAGCCCGTCGTCGAGCGGTGCAGCGGAGGGCGGCACCAGCGGGGGCCGGGTCTCCATCGAGATCTCCGAGCCGCAGTACCTCGTGCCGACCAACACGAACGAGACCGCGGGTGCCGAGGTCCTCGACGCGCTGTTCGTCGGCCTCGTCGACTACGACGACCAGAACAAGCCCGTCCTGACCGAGCTGGCCTCCGCGGTCGACTCGACGGACAACAAGACCTGGGACATCAAGCTCAACTCGGGCTGGACGTTCCACAACGGCGAGCCCGTCACGGCCGACTCCTTCATCGACGCCTGGAACTACGGCGCGCTGAACGCGAACGGCCAGAACAACAACTACTTCTTCGGGAACATCGAGGGCTACTCCGCCCTCAACCCGGAGGACCCGAACCCGGACGACGACGAGGTCCCGCCGGCGACGGCCGAGACGCTGTCGGGCCTGAAGAAGGTCTCCGACACCGAGTTCACGGTCACGCTGGCCGCGCCGGACAACACGTTCAAGACGTCGCTCGGCTACACCGCGTTCTACCCGATGCCGAAGGCCGCCTTCTCCGACCTCAAGGCCTTCGAGGAGGCCCCGGTCGGCAACGGCCCGTTCAAGATGAACGGCACCTGGAACCACAAGGAGTCCATCGCGATGGACGCCTACGCCGACTACAAGGGCACCAAGCCCAAGGTCGACGGCATCGACTTCAAGATCTACGAGAGCCTCGAGACGGCCTACAACGACCTGCAGGCCGGCAACCTCGACGTCATGGACTCGCTGCCGCCGAGCGCGCTGGCGAACGCCGAGCAGGACCTGGGCGACCGCTACCAGACGTTCCCGTCGTCCTACTACCAGTTCCTGGGCTTCCCGACCTACGACGAGAAGTTCCAGAACATCAAGGTCCGCCAGGCCATCTCGCTGGCGATCGACCGTGAGGCCATCTCCAAGACGGTGTTCAACAACACCCGCGTCCCGGCCGACGCGTTCGTCAACCCGGTCGTCGCCGGCTACCGCGAGGGCGCGTGCGGTGACTTCTGCAGCTTCGACCCGGCGCGCGCCAAGCAGCTGCTCGCCGAGGGCGGCGGCCTCTCCGACATGACCATCACCTACAACGCCGATGGTGGTCACAAGGAGTGGACGACGGCGGCCTGCAACCAGATCCAGCAGAACCTCGGCGTAAAGTGCGTCGCGACGCCGAAGCCCTCGTTCGACGTCCTGCTCGACGACCTGGACAAGTCGGCCGCGAAGAAGCAGAGCTTCGGCCCGTTCCGCCTCGGCTGGATCATGGACTACCCGTCGATGCAGAACTACCTCGGCCCGCTCTACTCCACCGGCGGTAGCTCGAACTACTACGGCTACAGCAACAAGCAGTTCGACGACCTGGTGAAGAAGGGCCAGACCGAGGCCACGGAGGAGGCCGCGATCGCCGACTGGCAGCAGGCCGAGGACATCCTGGCCCAGGAGTTCCCCGTCGTCCCGCTGTTCTTCGGTGTGACGAACGCCGCCAACTCCGAGCGAGTGACCAACGTCAGCGTCGACGCGTTCGACCGCATCGACAAGGTCGGGATCTCGCTCAAGTAGCACCACCGAGCACGATCGAACACCGCCGCCCGGGGGGATAGGGTCCCCGGGCCGTGGTCGGGAACGCGAGGGGCAGCCGGCCTGCTGGCCGGCTGCCCCTGGCCGTTCCGAGCACCTTGAAAGGAGGGCACCATGGGGCGTTATGCCGCGCGCCGGATCCTGCAGATGATCCCGGTCTTCTTCGGCACGACCTTCCTGATCTTCGCCATGGTCTACGCCACCCCGGGTGACCCCGTGCAGCGCCTCTCCGGGGAGAAGCGGCCGGACCCGTCGCGGGCTGCCTTCCTGCGCGCCGAGTACAACCTGAACGACCCCCTCGTGGTCCAGTACGGCAAGTACATGGGCAAGCTGGCGACCGGCGACCTGGGCAAGACCTTCAACGAGCGGCCGGTCAGCGACCTGCTCAAGCAGCAGTGGCCGGTCTCGGTGAAGCTGACGCTCACCGGCCTCGGCATCCAGGCTTTCCTCGGCCTCGGGCTCGGCCTGCTGGCGGGCCTGCGAAGAGGCGGCGTCGTGGACAAGGCAGTGCTGTTCACGACGCTGCTGTTCGTCTCGTTCCCCGCGTTCGTGATGGCGTTCATCCTGCAGTTCTTCATAGGCGTGCAGGGGCGCGACGTCTTCCACCTACCGGTGGCGGGAACGACGCAGGGGTGGCCGGTGGCGTACATCCTGCCGGGCCTCACGACCGCGCTGCTCGGACTGGCGTACTCGTCCCGGCTGACCCGCACGAGCATCGTGGAGAACCTGCGGGCGGACTACGTGCGCACCGCGGTGGCCAAGGGCCTGCCCCGGCGCCGCGTCGTCGGCGTCCACACGCTGCGCAACTCGCTGATCCCGGTGGTGACCTTCCTGGGCACCGAGGTCGGCACGATCTTCGGCACGGCGATCGTGACCGAGTCGATCTTCAACCTGAACGGCCTCGGCCGGCAGATCGCGTCCTCGGCCCGCGCCGGGGAGGCTCCTGTCGTCGTCGGCCTCGTCACGCTGCTCGTCCTCGTCTACGTCTCGGCGACGCTGATCGTGGACCTGCTCTACGGCGTACTCGACCCGAGGATCCGCTATGACTGACACGAACGTGCAGACGGGCGCCGGTGGTATCGGCGACAAGGCGGCCGTGCCGGGCACCGACCCGGCCGGGGAGCTCGGGCCCGTGTCCACGCAGGCGCCGCTGCCGGAGGAGCGCCGGGCCAGCCTGGCCGCCGACGCGTGGCGCGAGCTGCGGCGCAGCCCGATCTTCTGGATCTCCAGCGCCATCATCGCGGTCTACGTGGCCATCGCCATCGCGCCGGGACTGTTCAGCGGCATCGACGCCTACGACACCAACCAGTGCGACCTGTCCCAGTCGCTCGCCGGCCCCAGCGGAGAGCACTGGTTCGGCCGTGACTTCCAGGGCTGCGACGTCTACGCCAACATCATCTACGGCACGCGCAACTCCCTCGCGGTCGGCTTCATCGTGGTGTTCGCGACCTTCCTCATCGGCACGCCGCTGGGGGCCGTCGCGGGGTTCTACGGCGGGCTGACGGACTCGATCCTGTCGCGCATCCTCGACATCTTCAACGGGATTCCGTACTTCCTCGCCGGCCTGATCATCCTGGTGACGCTGGACCTGCCGAGCATCTGGGGCGTCGTCCTGGCGCTCACGCTGTTCGGCTGGATGAGCACTGCCCGCATCGCCAGATCGGCGGTGATCTCGGTGCGCGACGCGGACTTCGTGAGCGCGGCCCGCTCGCTGGGCGCCACCCGGCTGCGCATCCTGCTGCGGCACGTGATGCCGAACGCGCTGGCCCCGGTCATCGTGGTGACGACGATCTCGCTCGGCGGCGTCGTGGCCGCGGAGGCGACCTACTCCTTCCTGGGCATCGGCGTGAAGCCGCCGACGATCTCCTGGGGCCTGCAGATCGCCGACGCCCAGCAGTACTGGGGCCGGGCACGGCACATCCTGTTCTTCCCCGCCGGCGCGCTCAGCCTGGCCGTCCTGAGCTTCATCCTGCTCGGCGAGGCCGTCCGGGACGCCCTCGACCCCAAGCTGCGATGAGGAGCGCCTGAACCATGAGCAGCACTCTGGACATGAGCAAGCCGCAGGGCAAGGACGTGACGGTGCCCGGTGAGGACCCGACCGCGCCGCTGCTCGAGGTGGACGACCTGCACGTGGAGTTCCGCACCCGCGACGGCGTGGCGCACGCCGTCAACGGGGTGAGCTACTCGCTGCAGGCGGGCAAGACGCTGGCCGTCCTCGGCGAGTCGGGGTCGGGCAAGAGCGTGACCGCGCAGGCGATCATGGGCATCCTCGACACCCCGCCCGGCTACGTCACGGGAGGCGAGGTCCGCTTCCGCGGCCGCAACCTGCTCGCGCTGCCCGAGCGGGACCGGCGGTCCTACCGCGGTGAGAAGATCGCGATGATCTTCCAGGACGCGCTCTCCTCGCTCAACCCGGTCATGACGGTCGGCTACCAGATCGGGGAGATGTTCCGCGTCCACCGCGGCATGGGCAAGAAGGAGGCCCGCGAGCGCGCCATCGAGCTGATGGAGCGCGTGCGCATCCCGGCCGCCCGCGAGCGC
>NZ_JAANNP010000034.1 GCF_011250635.1 Motilibacter deserti | reverse complement strand
CGCGGTGAGGGCCAGGCCGGCGGCGCCGAGGGCGCCGGCGCGCGGGCCGAGCGTGGCGAGCACGATGTCGACGTCCGCGTTGACGTGCAGGCAGGACCGGCGCAGGCCGCGGGCGACCTCGTCGACGACGAGCTGCCCGGCGCGGATCAGCGGCCCGCCGAGGACGACTGCTTCCGGGTTGAGCGCGTTGCAGAGCAGGCCGGCGGCCTGGCCGATGCGCGCCGAGGCGTCGGAGACGGCGCGGGTGCAGGCCCGGTCGCCGGCCTGCAGCAGCTCGAGCAGCTGCTCGAAGGTGAGCGGACGGGCGAACCACGGCTGCACGTCGTTGACGAGCGCGTTCGTGCCGGCGTACGACTCCAGGCAGCCCCGGTTGCCGCAGCGGCAGAGCGGCCCGGCCGGGTCGAGGGTGAGGTGCCCGAACTCGCCGGCCGCCCCCGACCGGCCCGCGCGGACCTTGCCGTCGAGGACGACGGCGCCGCCGACGCCGATGTGCAGCTTGAAGAAGACGAAGTCGCTGTAGCCGCGCGCAGCGCCCCAGAGCAGCTCCCCGCGGGCGGCGCAGTTGCTGTCGTTGTCCAGCACGAGCGGCAGCCCGAGCCGCTGCTGCAGCTCGTCCGCCACGTCGACCGACTCCCAGCCCGGGCGCATGCTCGACAGCGGCAGCTCGCCGCCGGCCTCGGTGGGCCCCTCGGTCAGCCCGAGCGGCACCGCCAGCCCCACGTGCAGGACGTCGCGGACGGACGCGCCGGCCTCGTCGAGCACCTGCCCCACCAGCTGCTCGACCGCGGAGAGCCCCTCGTCCGCGTGGTAGTGCGGGCGCAGCTCGCGCACGCCCTCGGCGCGTACGTCGTGGGACACGTCCACCACCGCCGCCCGCACGTGCGCCAGGCCCAGCTGCAGCCCGACGACCAGGCCCTGACGGGGGTCGAGGCAGACCAGCGCGCCCGGGCGCCCGCGGCCGCCGCGCTCCTGCGCCTCGAGCTCACGGGCCATCCCCTCCGCCGCCAGCTCGGCGACCGCGGCCGCGACGGTGGACTTGGGCATGCCGGACGCGCGAGCCAGCTGGGCGCGGGTCAGCGGGCCGCGCTCGCGCAGCAGGTCGGCGATCCGGGCGGCGGCGGACCGGAGCCCGGCGGCGCCGGCGGACGACGAGGGAGTGCTCGACATGGGCCGGAACGCTACCCGGGGATTTCGACCAGATCTGGCTCATTGACAGGCGGATCGCGTCGTCTTTAGGTTGCGGCCGTCCTGACTTCCACAGTGAGGTGGATCTTCATGTCGCTTCCGCTGCACGACCGACAGCGCGCCCGTCGACGGCTCGTCCGGCCCGCCGTGCTCGTCGCCGGCGTGGCTCTCGCCGGCGGCGCCTTGAGCGGCCCCGCGTACGCCGTCGGCCCCGGCCCGCAGGGTCAGGCGCCGATTCCCTCCACCGCCACCGGCGCGAGCGTCGCGGCCCCCACGGTGAGCGGCCCGGTCGCGAACACCACGCCCGTCGGCGACCCGGGGCACGGCTACCCGTTCCTCGCCACCGACGTTGACCTCGCGAGCGCGGGCTACGTCGAGCAGGAGTTCTTCATCTCCGGCCAGGCGACGCGCTACGCCCAGACCGGCACCAACACGGCGACGGTCACGAGCACCGGGCACCCGTACCAGACCCGCATCGTGGTGCGCCGGCCCGTGGACGCGAAGGCGTTCAACGGCGTGGTCATCGCCGAGTGGACCAACGTCAGCAACCAGTGGGACCAGGAGGTCGACTGGTTCCAGACGCACGAGCACCTCATGCGCGAGGGCTACGCGTGGGTGGGCGTCTCCGCCCAGCGCGCCGGCCTGCACTCCGCGACGGGCCTCAAGGCGTGGAGCCCGACGCGCTACGGCTCGCTCGACGTCACCGTCGGCGGCACCATCAACGACGACACGCTGTCCTACGACATCTTCTCCCAGGCGGTGAAGGCCGTCCGCAGTCCGGCGGGCCTCGACCCGCTCGGCACGCTGTCGGCGCCGCAGTACGTCATCGCCACCGGCCACTCGCAGTCGGCCGGGCGCCTGGCGAACTACTACAACGGCATCCTGCCGCTGTCGAACATCCTCGACGCTGTCGTGCTGCACGGCGGTGGCGGCGTGCTCCGCACCGACCTGGCCCGGCCCGTCTTCCGGATCAACTCCGAGGGTGACGTCGCCAGCGGGATCCTCAGCGTCGCCGCCCGCCAGCAGCCGGACTCGCCGGTGCTGCGGGCCTGGGAGGTCGCGGGCGCCTCGCACGGCGACTGGAAGCTCATCACGGACTACGGCCCGCTGCGCAAGCGCGACATCGGGACCTACCCCGGCGGCTACCCGGGCGAGCCGCAGACGTGCGCCCTGCCGTCGCTGTCGCGGATCCCGCAGCACATGGTGCAGAACGCGGTCTACGACCACACGGTCAACTGGGTGGCCTACGGCATCCAGCCGCCCAGCGCGCCGAAGATCACGACCGACCCGGCGGCGTCCACCAACGTCGTCCGGGACAGCTACGGGCTCTCGCTCGGGGGCATCCGGCTCGCGCAGCACGAGGCGGCCGTGCGGGTGAACTCCGGTTCCAACACCGGCCCCGGGTTCTGCTTCCTCGACGGAAGCTCGCTTCCGCTGACGGACGCGCAGCTGGCGACGCTCTACCCGACGGTCGGGTCCTACGCCACCGAGTTCGTCTCGGCCACGCAGGCCGCCGCGGCCGCCGGCTACATCCCGCGGGACTACCTGCGCGACCCGGCGTGGTACTCCGACCTCCGCGAGCTCATCGAGGAGTACGCCGCGAACGACCGCATCGCCGGGCACGTCGCCGCGAGCCTGCTCGACCGCCTCGACCGGGCCGAGCGGCTCGGCCTCTCGGGCAGCGAGAGCCGCACCGCGGGCTACCTGCAGCACCTGGTGGACCGCGCCCTCAACCAGATCAAGGGCGACGCCGCGGCCCGCGACGCCGTGCTCCGGTCGGCGACGGCGCTGATCGCGCTGCTGAACGCTGCGGACGGGACCGTCAACGACGGCTGATCCTGACCCTCCCGGACGACGGGCCCGGCCGAGCAGTGCGCCCGGCCGGGCCCTTCGTCGTCATGCCGGTGGAAGCTCCTGGCGCAGCGACAGGACCGGAGCGAACAGGTCCCCGAGGCGTTCGAGCCGCTCGAGCACGTCATCGGGGCCGAAGCGCAGTTCCGGAAGCTGACCTCGGGCGACGGACTCGACCTCGGGCCACGTCACCGGCGTCGACGCGCTCGGGAACGCCGTGCCGCGCAGCGAGTACACCGCCACGGTGGACTTGCCCGGGTCGTTCTGGCTCCAGTCGACGAACACCCGCCCGGGCCGCAACGCGCGCGACATCCGGTCGGTCACGGCGCCGCCGGACACCGCCGTGAGCCGGGCGGCGACCGACCTCGCAAAGCCCTTGGTCGCCTCGTACGTCACGTCGCCGTTGAGCGGCACGAAGACGTGCATGCCCTTCGACCCGCTGGTCTTCGCGAAGCCGACGAGGCCTGCGTCCTCGAGCAGGGCGTGGACCGCCAGCGCCACCTGTGCCGCGTCGCGCATGCCCGCCGGCGGACCGGGGTCGAGGTCGAACGCGACCGCCGTGGGACGGTCCAGCGCCTCCACGCGGCCGAGGAACGGATGGACCTCGAGCGTGCTCAGGTTGGCCGCCCACACCAGGGCGGGCAGGTCGTCGAGGACCGGGGCGTCGAAGGTCTTGCCCGTCCGCGGGAAGCTCAGCGTCGCGGTGCGGACCCAGGGCGGGTGCGGCGGCGTACGGGTCTGGAAGAAGTGCGGCCCCCCGATACCCTCCGGAAACCGGTGCAGCGTCACCGGCCGCCCCGCGACGTGCGGCAGCAGCGCGTGCGCGACGCGGACGTAGTAGTCGAGCAGCTCGGCCTTGGTCACACCTGCGGCCGGCCACAGCACGCGGTCCAGGCTCGACACGTGGACGACGCGCCCGTCGACGCAGACGTCGGCCTCGGTCCTCACGTCCCCTCCCGCGGCGTGAGCTGGTCGAGCGTGCACCCCCCGCGACCTCCGGGAAGGTCGATGCCGGAGGGGGTCACCTTCGCGGACTACCCGCGCAGGGGGCGCCCATCCGTGAGGGCGGTGTCGCCTGCGAGGCTGCACGCCGTGGAAGGGCTGGGGCGCCGGGAGTTCGAGCTCGTGCTGCTGCGCCGGATGGCCGACTTCCACCCCGACCGGGTCCGCGCCGCGCTGGACGTGCTCGGGGCCACGCCCGCCGAGGCCCGCGCGGCGCACGCCCGGTGGCAGCGCATCTCCCACTCGCGCGCCTTCCGCGGCGACCTGCAGCGCTACACCGCCGTGCTCGGCCCTCCCGCCGCGCAGCGCGAGGAGGCCCTCGGCGACCTGGCCGTCGTACGCCGCTGGTGGCCGCTCGGCCGGCTCTGGCCGGACCTCGGCTGGCAGCTGGTGTCGCTGCGCGAGGGCGCGACGGTCCACTCCGAGCTCGTGCGGCTGTCCGGCGAGCCCGCGCTCCCCGAGGACCCGCGGGAGCTGGAGCCGTGGTCGTGCGTCGTCCGGGACGCCGCCCGGGCGTACCCGGTGCTGGAGCAGGGCGAGGGGGACGCCACCAGCCGGTGGTACGCCATCGGCGCCGGGCCCGGGCGCCCCTGGCGGGCGGTCTTCGTCTGGGGCCTGCTGCAGGTCGTCGACGACCCGCCCCCAGGCCGGCCGCTCAGCCGGGGCTGAGTCACGCCACGCAGAACTCGTTGCCCTCCGGGTCGAGCATGACGACGTGGCCGAACGCCCCGCCGTAGGACTGCTCGCGCACCAGGACCGCGCCGCGAGCCGCGAGCTCGGCGGCCCGCGCACGCACGCCCCGCTCGCGCCCGGCCTCGTCGGCGCCCGGCGTGCCGCGGACGTCGATGTGCAACCGGTTCTTCGCGCTCTTGCCCTCGGGCACCGCGAGGAACGAGATCGCCGGCGCCTGCCCGCCCGGGTCCACGATCGAGGCCGCCCCCGGCTCGTCGAAGCCGGGCTCGAGGACGTACCCGAGTGCGTCGGCCCAGAAGGAGGCCAGGGACCGCGGGTCCTGCGCGTCGAAGGTCAACGTCCATCGCGTCGCCATCGCCGCACCGTAGCCGCCTCGGCGGGCGTGGGGAACGCCACCGGGAGAGCCCGGTCAGAGGATGCGGCCCGGCCAGTCCGGCACACCCGGCGGCAGCGTCCCGCCCGGGCCCGGCCGGACCGAGGAGCTGGGGGAGGGCGTCGGCGACGGCGAGGCCGAGCCGGACGTCGACGGGGAGGGGCTCGCCCCCGGGGTCGGCGACCCGCTCTGGCTCGGGGTGGGCGAGGAGGACGTCGAGGGCGACGGCGTCGGGGCGGACGACGGTGAGCCCGACGGCGTCGGCGTGGAGCTCGGCGTGGGGGAGGCCGACGGCGTGGGCAGCGGGCAGCCGAGCTGCGTCGCCGCCAGCCGCGCCGCGTCGCCGACGCGGCGCAGCGTCAGCCAGACCGGCAGCGTGGCCTCGGGCCGCTCGGAGTCGCCGCTCGTGCGGACCGCCTCGTCGAAGCCGGTGAACGCCTCGACGACCTGGCGGACGGCCTCGGTCTGCTCGAAGCTCGAGGTGTCCTCCGCGACCTCGCGCAGCGACTCGACGTCCTCGCCGAGCTCGTTGCGCAGCGACCGCCGCTCGTCCGGCGCGGCGGTCGCCAGCAGCGAGCTCACCTCGCCGGTCGAGGCCCGCACCTGGTTGAGCGCCGCACAGAACGAGGAGCTGTCGTACGCGCTGGCGGGCGCGCACGCCGTCGCCCCGGCGCTCACGGCCACGGCGAGCGCGAGCCCGGCGGCGCCCCGGCGGTCGGCGGCTCTCACTCCTCAAGACTAGGCGGCGTCGGCGCGCAGGCAGCCCCCCGACGTATCACCGGCCGCCGCGGCGCTCTCCGTCCTGCCGATGTCCGCCGGAGATCCCGCGGACGGGGAGACGTCAAGCCAGCCCCAAGCGCGGCTCAAGCCGGCGCGCCCACGCTGACGGCGATGGTCCCCCGACGACTTCTCGCAGGAGCTGCAGCATGACCGCCTTCCCCTCGACCTCCGCCGCCCTCGTGACCGCCGAGGACGCCGCCGCGCTCGCCGCTCAGGTAGCCGGCCCGGTGCTCCTCCCCGGCGCCGACGGCTTCGCCGACGACGTGTCCGCCTTCAACCTCGCGACCACACACCATCCGGCCGTCGTCGTCGGCGCGACGAACGCCCAGGACGTGAGCGCTGCGGTGCGGTTCGCGGCCACACACGGCCTGCCCGTCGCGGTGCAGGCGACCGGCCACGGCGCGGTGGCGGCCGCCGACGGCGCCGTGCTCGTGAGCACGCGGCGCATGACCGGCCTCACGGTGTCGGCCGCCACGGCGACCGCGCGGGTCGAGGCGGGCGTGCTGATGCACAGCCTGCTCGAGGCCGCGGCGGAGGCCGGGCTCGCGCCGGTCTGCGGCTCCTCGCCGACCGTCGGCGTGGTCGGAATGACCCTCGGCGGCGGCGTCGGCCCGATCTCGCGCAAGTACGGCTTCGCCGCCGACCGGGTCCGCGGCTTCGAGATCGTGACGGCCGACGGCGCGGTCCGCTCGGTCGACGCGGAGTCCGAGCCGGACCTCTTCTGGGCCGTACGCGGCGGCAAGGGCGGGTTCGGCATCGTCACCGCCCTCGAGCTCGAGCTCGTACCGGTCCAGCGGTTCTACGCCGGCGGGATCATGTTCCCCGGCGAGTCCGCCGCCGCGCTGCTGCACGCCTACCGGGAGTGGGCGCCGACGCTGCCCGAGGAGACGACCACCTCGATCGGCCTGCTCCGGCTGCCCCCGCTGCCCAGCATCCCCGAGCCGCTGCGCGGCCAGTTCGTCGTCCACCTGCGCTACGCCCACCTCGGCTCCGAGGAGGAGGGCGCCGCGCTGTTGGCCCCGATGCGGGCCGTCGCGCCCGCCGTCATGGACATGGTCGGCGAGATGCCGTTCACGAACGTCGGGATGGTCCACATGGACCCGACGGACCCGATGCCGGTGTTCGAGCGCAGCGCGCTGCTCGACGAGCTCGGCGCCGACGTCGTCGAGGCGCTGCTCGCGGCCGCCGGCCCGGGCGTGCAGACCCCCGTCCTGCTCGCCGAGGTGCGCCACCTGGGCGGCGCGACCGCCCGGGCCACCGGCGGCCCTAACGCCGTGTCCGGCCGCGGTGCCGAGTTCTCGGTCTTCGCCGTGGGCGTCCTCATGCCGGAGATCGCGGCCGTCGTGCCCGACGCGGTCCGTGCCACCCTCGAGGCGGTCGCGCCCTGGGCCCGCCCCGACCGGCTGCTCAACTTCGCCGGCGGCCTGACCAGGGACGAGCTGGACACCGTCTGGGCCCCCGCCGACCTCGCCCGGCTGCGCGCGGTCAAGGCGGCGTACGACCCGCAGGACGTCTTCCGCATCGGGCACACCGTCGCGCCCGCCGCTGACGCCCGGCTCCCGCGCCAGGCGGAGCCCACCCCGTGACGCCCGGTCTCGTGGCACTCTGTTGACGCAGAGTGACGGGACTGCACGGAGCAACCCCGGGTCGACGTCCCACGGCTGCCGGCTGTGGGGCGTCGGCCCACGCCTGGCCCGTCGTCGCCTAAGATCGGCCGCCGACTCACCCGAGCCGCGCCCACTTCGACGAGGGGAGCCACGTGGACCAGGCCCTCGTCGCTCCGGGGCTGCCCGGCGTCGGCGTCGTCAGGGTGCTGCTCGTCGAGGACGACGAGGGCGACGCCTTCCTCGTCTCCGAGCTGCTCAGCGAGGACGCGGCCCCCGTCCTCATCGACGTCGTCACCAGCGTCGCCGCCGCCCGCCAGCGCCTGCAGCAGCCGGGGGCCGTTTCGTACGACTGCGTGCTGCTCGACCTCGGACTGCCCGACGCCGAGGGGCTCGACGCGCTGCACTCCGTGCTCGAGGTCGCCGACGGCGCGGCCGTGCTCTGCCTCACCGGCCTCGACGACGAGCACCGCGGGGTGGCCGCCGCCGCCGCCGGCGCGCAGGACTACCTCGTCAAGGGCCAGGTCGACGGCCAGCTGCTGCGCCGGTCGATCCGCTACGCCATCGAGCGCAAGCGGGCCGACGAGCAGCTGCGCGCGCTCTACGCCTCGGAGCTGCGCGCGGCGGAGAACGCCCGGCTCGAGCGCGGCCTGCTGCCGCACCCGGAGGTGGCCGACCCCTCGATCGGCGTCACCACCCGCTACCGGCCCGGGCGCGACGCGGTGCTGGGCGGCGACTTCTACGACGTCGTCGAGACCGAGGACGGCACGCTCTTCCTGCTCATCGGCGACGTCGCAGGGCACGGGCCGGACGAGGCCGCGCTCGGCGTCTCCCTTCGCATCGCGTGGCGCACGCTCGTGCTCGCCGGCCTCGAGCGCGAGCGGCTGCTCCCCGTGCTGGAGGACGTGCTGGTTCGGGAGCGCCGCTCCGAGGAGGTCTTCGCGACCCTCTGCATGGTCGTCGTCGCCCCCGACCGCCGCTCGGCCCGCGTCTTCCTCGCCGGCCACCCCGCGCCGCTGCTGCTCGGCGACGCGCCGGAGCAGCTGCCCGACGAGCTGGTCGGGCCCGCGCTCGGCGTGCTGCCCGGCGTGGTGTGGGGGAGCCGCATCGTGGAGCTCGAGCCCGGCTGGCGGCTGATGCTCTTCACCGACGGCATCGTCGAGGGGCACGTCGGCGAGGGCTCGGAGCGGCTCGGCGTCCCCGGCCTGCTGGGGCTGGCGATGCAGAGCCCGGGCTACCCGGACTCCGGCGCGCTCGTCGACGACCTCATCGCCAAGGCCCGCGAGCTGCACGGCGGCGACCTCTCCGACGACGTCGCCGTCGTCGTCGTCGGCCACGACGCGGCGGTCCCGCAGCGGACGCCGGCGGTCCCGTCAACGAGCGGCTGGACGTGAGCGCGCCCCAGCCGCCGGCGCCCACGTCGTCGCGGGGCGCGTGGAGCCTGCGCCGCCGCATCGGCGTGCTCCTCGGAGCCGTCGGGGTCGTCCTCCTCGGCGTCGTGGGCGCGTCGTTCGTGCTGCTGTTGCAGGTGCGTGAGACCCAGGAGCGGGTCGCGACCGACTACTTCGCCGCCACGATCAGCTCGACCGAGTCGTTCACGAACCTCGTCAACGCCGAGACGGCGGTGCGCGGCTACGCGCTGACCGGCAACACCAAGGACCTCGAGCCGCTCACCCCGATCCTGCGGCCCGAGACGCAGTCGGCGGCCGCACAGCGCCGGCGGGAGATCCTGCGCGAGGTCGTGGCCGCGGACCCCGAGCTGAACGCCGCCTACCGCAAGGCCACCGACGACGCGGTGCGCTGGTTCAGGACCTGGGCCGAGCCCGTCATGGACGCGGTGCGCCTCGGCGGCACGACGGCGGTGGACACGGCCGAGATCGAGCGCGGCCGAGACCTCTTCGACGCCCTGCGCACGGACTACACCAGCTACCTCGAGGTCCTGCAGAGCCGACGCACGGAGGCCCGGGAGAGCCTGCAGGGGCAGACCAACCTGCTGTTCGGGGCGGTCCTGGCCAGCGTCCTCGTCGTGGCGGTCATCGCGGTGGGGCTGTGGGCCCTGCTGCAGCGCTGGGTCACCCGGCCGGTGGGCGAGCTCGCCGCCGAGACCCGCCTGGTCCGCAGCGGCGACCTCCGCCACGAGGTGGCCGGCACCGGCCCGCCCGAGTTCGTCGCCCTGGGCCAGGACGTCGACGCCATGCGGCGCGGGATCGTCGCCCAGCTCGAGGAGGTCGAGCGGGCCCGGGCCGAGATCGAGGACGCCCGCGTACGCCTCGAGGCGCAGGCGCAGGACCTGCAGCGGTCCAACCGCGAGCTCGAGCAGTTCGCCTACGTCGCCTCGCACGACCTGCAAGAGCCGCTGCGCAAGGTCGCGTCCTTCTGCCAGATGCTCGAGCGGCGCTACAAGGGCCAGCTCGACGAGCGCGCCGACCAGTACATCGCCTTCGCCGTCGACGGCGCGAAGCGCATGCAGCAGCTCATCAACGACCTGCTCGCCTTCTCCCGCGTCGGCCGCATCTCCGCCGGCCAGACCGAGGTCGACCTGGACACCTGCCTGCGCCATGCGCTGCGCAACCTCAGCTCGGCGATCGAGGAGTCGGGGGCCGAAGTCACCTCGGACCCGCTGCCGACCGTCCGCGGCGAGGGCCCGCTGCTGACACAGGTCTTCCAGAACCTCATCGGCAACGCGGTGAAGTTCCGCGGCGAGGACGCTCCGCGCGTGCACATCGGGGTGCGCCAGGAGGGCGGCTTCTGGGAGCTGTGCTGTCGGGACAACGGCATCGGCATCGAGCCGCAGTACGCCGAGCGGATCTTCGTCATCTTCCAGCGGCTCCATCCGAAGGACCAGTACGAAGGCACCGGTATCGGGCTCGCGCTCTGCCGCAAGATCGTCGAGTTCCACGGCGGCCGGATCTGGATCGACACCGGGGGTGACGAGGCGTCGGGGGACGGCGAGAAGGGCCGCGGGACCACGTTCCGCTGGACGCTTCCGGTGCTATCCGGGGATCAACCGGATCAAACCGTTGCCACGGGCACTTTCGCCGGGTCGTCCTCCGTTCAGGGGGAGACGCGCGGCACGACGTCGCCCGTCTGACCACGGAGCACCGGCCCCGGCCGGAGCTGCAACGACCTGTTCGGTCACGCGAGGTGATCGGGAGCGGAAGGACGCGGTATGGGTGACCAGCACACGTCGATCGACGTGCTGCTCGTCGAGGACGACCCCGGCGACGTGCTGATGACGCGGGAGG
Organism: Motilibacter deserti; assembly: GCF_011250635.1. Lineage (GTDB taxonomy): Bacteria > Actinomycetota > Actinomycetes > Motilibacterales > Motilibacteraceae > Motilibacter_A > Motilibacter_A deserti. The sequence continues at coordinate 8,135 of NZ_JAANNP010000034.1, read as the reverse complement.
CGTTCGCCGACAACAAGGTGGCGAACAACCTCTACGTCGTGAACGACGGGGTCAAGGCGATGGAGTTCCTCCGCAAGGAGGGCGAGTTCGCGGACGCGCCCACCCCCGACCTGCTGCTCCTCGACCTCAACCTCCCGCGCATGGACGGCCGGGAGGTGCTGGCCGCCGTCAAGGCGGACCCGGCCCTCCGGCTGATCCCCGTGGTCGTGCTCACGACATCGGAAGCCCAGGAGGACGTGTTGCGCAGCTACTCGTTGCACGCCAACGCCTATGTGACCAAGCCCGTCGACTTCGAGCGGTTCATCGAGGTCGTCCGCCAGATCGACGACTTCTTCGTCAGCGTCGTCAAGCTCCCCAAGCACTGACGCCATGGAGACCATCGACCAGGTCCTGGGCCTGGAGCCCGGCGCCGACTCCGAGGCCTACCGCGCACTCGAGCACGAGCTCGCCGTCTTCCTGCGCCGCGCGCGAGCGCTGTCGAAGGAGCTCGCCCGCGAGGTGCACCCCGACATGGAGCCCGACGCCTACGGGCTGCTGGTGCGGCTGTCGGAGTCCGAGGGCTCGCGCGGCACCGACCTCGCGGCCTACTTCGGCGTCGGCAAGCCCACCATCAGCCGACAGATCCGGCTGCTCGAAGAGCTCGGGCTCGTCAAGCGCAGCCCGGACCCGAGCGACGGCCGGGCCTTCCTCCTCGTGCTGACCGAGGAGGGGGCACGGCGCCTCGCCCCGGTGCGCGAGGCGCGCCGGCGCATCTATCGCCAGTGGCTGGACTCCTGGCCCACCGAGGACGTGGCGACCTTCGCCGAGCTGCTCGGCCGGCTCAACCTCGCCGCCACCTGACGTCCTGACCCCGCCGGAGCGGCTCCGGCAGCTGACCGCCGCAGGGCCGGGCCGACCGCGTAGGCCCGGCCCCTGCGGCGTTCGTGGTGCGCTTCCCGCGCCTTCGTCCCTCGCATGCGCCGTCCGGCCGTTGCGGGCTGCGCCGTTGCGCCGTCCGGGGAATACTGGTTGCGGCAAGCAAGTTCTCTTCCGTACTGTTGCTTTGAGCAACAGGGGAGGAGGTGCCAGCCGTGAGTGTGGACGTCGAGACCTGCTCGGACCTGATCGAGCAGATGCCCGTCCTGACCGTGCTGAAGCGCGAGCTCGCGCGCTCGGTCCCGGAGACGCTGCTGCCCGGGCTCGGGGCGCTGAGCGTGCTGTCCCTCGAGGGGCCGCTGCGGCCCAGCGTGCTGGCCGAGCGGCTCTCCGTCGACGTGTCGGTTGCGAGCCGGCAGGCCGCGCACCTGGCGTCGCTGGGGCTCGTCGAGCGACTGCCCGACCCGGGCGACCGGCGCAGCCATCAGTTGCGCATCACCGCCGACGGGCGCGCCCGGCTCGAGTCCGTGCGTGGAGCGCTGGCCGAGAAGTTGGCTCAGCGACTGGACAAATGGGAACAAAGGGACGCGGAGACCTTGGTCCGCCTGCTCTCGTGCCTCCGCCGCACCGCCGAGGGCACGACCGCAGCACCGCCCGCCGCGCCCGTACCGACCACCGGAGCCCTCGTCGGCTCCATCGCCGCACAAGGAGAACGTGCATGAGCACCACTTCGGCCGCCCCGGGGGCGACGCACGAGGCGCAGCCGATGACCCACCGGCAGATCCTCGAGGCCCTGTCCGGGCTGCTGCTCGGCATGTTCGTCGCGATCCTGTCCTCGACCGTCGTCTCGAACGCCCTGCCCCGCATCATCGCCGAGCTCGGCGGCGGGCAGTCGGCGTACACCTGGGTCGTCACGGCGACGCTGCTCGCGATGACCGCCTCCACCCCGATCTGGGGCAAGCTCGCCGACCTCTACAGCAAGAAGCTGCTCGTGCAGCTGGCGCTGCTGATCTACGTGGTCGCCTCCGTGGCCGCGGCGTTCTCGCAGAACACCGGCATGCTGATCGGCTGCCGCGCGCTGCAGGGCATCGGCGCCGGCGGGCTCACCGCGCTGGCCCAGGTCGTGATGGCCGCGATGATCTCCCCGCGTGAGCGCGGCCGCTACAGCGGCTACCTCGGCGCTGTCTTCGCCGTCGCGACCGTCGGCGGCCCGCTGATCGGCGGCGTCATCGTCGACACCTCGTGGCTCGGGTGGCGCTGGTGCTTCGGCGTCGGCGTGCCCTTCGCCCTGCTCGCGATCGTCATCCTGCAGAAGACGCTCCACCTGCCCGTCGTCAGGCGCAACGTCAAGATCGACTGGTTCGGAGCCACCCTCATCGCCGCGGCCGTGTCGCTGGTCCTCATCTGGGTCTCGCTGGCGGGACACAACTTCGACTGGGCCTCCTGGCAGACGGCCGTGATGGTGGCCGGCGCCTTCGTCCTCGGCGCGCTCGCGATCTTCGTCGAGTCCCGGGCCGCCGAGCCGGTCATCCCGCTGCGGCTCTTCAACAACCCGACGATCACCCTCGCCACCGTCGCCAGCCTGTTCGTCGGCGTCGCGATGTTCGGCGCGACGGTCTTCCTCAGCCAGTACTTCCAGCTCGCCCGTGGGGACTCGCCGACCAAGGCGGGCCTCATGACGCTGCCGCTGATCCTCGGCCTGTTCCTCTCCTCCACGATCACCGGCCGGATCATCAGCGAGACCGGGCTGTGGAAGCGGTGGCTCGTCGCCGGCACGGTCCTCATCACGATCGGCTTCGGGCTCATGAGCACCATGCGCTACGACACGTCGTACGCCCTGCTCTCGGTCTACATGTTCATCGCCGGCGCCGGTGTCGGCATGACGATGCAGAACCTCGTGCTCTCGGTGCAGAACGCCGTCCCGGTCAACGAGCTGGGCGTCGCGAGCTCCACGGTCGCGTTCTTCCGCAGCCTCGGCGGTGCCGTCGGCGTCTCGGCCCTGGGCGCGGTGCTCGGCCACGAGGTGAAGGACTCGATCGCGTCCGGTCTGGCCAAGCTCGGCATCAACGCCGGCGGTGCCGGTGGCTCGTCGATCCCCGACCTCAGCACGCTGCCCGGCCCGGTCCGCACCGTGGTCGAGGAGGCGTACGGCAAGGGGGCGGCGGAGACCTTCCTCGTCGCCGCGCCGTTCGCGCTGCTGGCCTTCCTCTGCGTGATCTTCATCAAGGAGGTCCCGCTGCGCAAGGCCAACGTGACCGCCGAGGACCAGCCGTCCGATGTCGTCGAGCGGCACGAGGGTGCCGCCGCCGTCGAGGGCGTCCCGGTGACCGGCGTCCCGGAGAACGAGAAGGCCGCCGCACGGCGCTGACCGACCGACCCCGCCGCGAGGGCCGCCCCTGGATCAGGGGCGGCTCTTGCGCGTTCCCGTCGTGCCGCCGCTGCCGGACCCGGACCGGGACGAGGGCGTACGCGACGGCGTCGGCCGCGGGGCCGGGCGCCCGCCGCGACCGGAGGCGGGCGGGCCGGAGGTGGCGGACCGGGCGCGCCGCATGACGAGCACGCGCAGCGCGACGATGGCGGCAAGCACCACCACGGCCGCGCCGATCAGCGCGGCCGTCGGCAGCCCGCCGGACTCCTCGTTCTGCGCGGCGGCCGCAGCGGGAGCGGGGACGGGCGTCGTGACGGGCTGCTGGCCGGCCGCGGCGCTCGCGACGGGGGTCGCCGCGGCGTGCGGGGCCGCCTCCTGGACGGGGAACGGCGACGGCGTCTGGACCGTGCGCGGCTGCGTCGGGGCGCCCGTGTAGTTGAACTTCAGCTCGCCCTTCACCTCGTCGCCGTCCGAGGCCACGTTCGAGTAGGTGACCCGGTAGGTCCCCTTCTGCGGCAGTTGGCGCAGCGCGACCTGCGTGCCGTAGCCGTAGTCGTAGAACACCGGCGTCCACGTGCCGTCGACGAGGTTGAACTCCTGGACCGGCTCGCGCAGCCGGCGCGTCTGCCCCGGCCACCAGCCGGCGTCCACGCGCTCGCCGTTGGGGGCGAAGACCTCGAACTTCGCGACGCCCGGGTCGACCGGCTCCGTGAAGTAGAGGTCCACGACCTCCACCGGCTCGGACACCTTGGTGCCCTCGGCCGGCGTCGACTCCGCGAGCGAGCCGTGAGCGGCGGCCGGCAGCGCACTGCCGAGCACGCCGGCCGTGGTGAGGGCGGCGAGGATCCCTGCGCGGGCGGCCCGGTCGACGCGGCGACGGGCTGCCGGCTTCGTTGCCAGTGCGAGCACCGGCACAGACTGCCATCCGCGAACGCGCGGCGGAAGCAGAACTCGGGCGGCCCGCGACCATAGTGAGGTCACGAATCGGCGTCGGTGCAGGCGGCCTCTGTGCGGCGGCTCTCGTGCCTTAGGACGGCTGCTGCCGAGGCGCCTGCGCCCGGGGACCAGGCGCGCGAAGCCTCAGGCCGCCCGGCGCCGCCCTCCCACGATACCGAGCCCGGGGCGGGAGGTGGTCGGCCGCGGCAGCAGGGCCGGCTCCCGCTTGCCGCTGCGCTCGCGGCGGGCGAGCGCGGCCACGAGCAGCAGGCCGAGCAGGGGCAGCGCGTGGTCGACCTCCTCGGTGGGCGACGCGGCCCCCGAGGCGAGGTCGATCCCGACGAAGACGACCAGTGCGCCGACCAACGTCACCAGGAACGGCAGGTGCGGCGCGGCCCGGCGCGGGCGGAGGGCGATCGCCGCGAAGGCGACCGCGAGGCCGAGGCCGAACGCCGCCAGGTCGCGGTCGAGGTGCTCGGCCGCGTGCGACGCGGCGGCTGCGGCCCCGCCGTGGCTGTGGCCGTGGCTGTGCGCGTGCCCGTCGGCGGCGGCTGCGGGCTCGTCTGGGGCGAAGGCGAGGCCGAGGCAGTGCAGGCCCTGGAACACGCCGACCGCGAGCAGGCCCAGGCGCAGTGCGACGTCGGGCAGGCCGCGCGGGCGCAGCCACCCGCCGACGGCCTGGGCGCCGGCGAGCGCCGTGTGGCGTACGCGCTGGAGCGGGGAACGGCGAGCGGCGACCGCGGCGAGCACCGCCGCAGCGAGGTCGGGCTGGGGCTGGACGGAGCCGGTGCGGGCGGCGCGGTGCAACGTCCGGGCGCGGCCGGCCCACGCGTCACAGTCCGGACACGTGCGCTCGTGATCGGCTATCGCCGCCCGCTCCTCCGGGCTATCCTCCCCGTCGAGCTGAGCGGACAGCGCCTCCGCAAAGTCCTCGCACCGCATGCCCGTTAGTCGGGTCCGAGGCGTTGGAAGTTCCCGTGAACGTGTCCGGCTCAGGCCGCGTTCCCCGGCGAGGCAGGAGAGCGCGGATGGCACGAGAGGGCGCCGACAGCGGCGAGCTCGGTGCGCTGCTGCTCGCTGCGCGCGACGACGAGGCCGCGGCAGCCGCGTTCGTGCGTGCGCTGCAGCCGTCGGTCTGGCGGTTCGTCGCCTCCCTGCTCGGGCCGCGGACGCCCGAGCACGACGTGGCCGAGGTGGTCCAGGAGACGTTCGTCCGGGCCCTGACGGGGCGCTCGCGCTGGCGCGGTGACGCGTCGCCGGCCACGTGGGTGCTCGCGATCGCGCGCCGGTGCGTGGCCGACCACATCTCGGCGGTGTCGCGCCGCCGCGCCCGGGAGACCGAGCTCGACGCGGCCGCGGACGACGTGCCGGTCGCCGACCTCACCTCCAGCGTCGCGCTCGCCGACCTCATCTCCCGGCTCGGTCAGGACCGGCGCGAGGCGTTCGTCCTGACCCAGGCCCTCGGCCTTTCGTACGCCGAGGCCGCCGAGGTCTGCGGCGTGCCCATCGGGACCATCCGCTCCCGGGTGGCCCGGGCGCGTGCCGACCTCGTCGAGGCGTACGCGCCGGTCGAGGACGCGGTCGTCGAGGCCCCGCGCCGCCGCGCGCTCCGCCGCCGCTGACCCACGCACCCACGTAGGCTTCGCGCCATGAGCGCGCCGGACACCCAGTACGAGGACCTGCTCGCGTCGGTCCTGGCCGAGGGCAGCCTCAAGCCCGACCGGACCGGCACCGGGACCCGCAGCGTCTTCGCCCGCCAGCTCCGCTACGACCTGGCGAAGGGCTTCCCGCTCATCACGACCAAGAAGGTGCACTTCCGGTCGATCGCCTACGAGCTGCTGTGGTTCCTGCGCGGCGAGGGCAACGTGAAGTGGTTGCAGGAGAACGGCGTCACGATCTGGGACGAGTGGGCGGCCGAGGACGGCAGCCTCGGGCCGGTCTACGGCGTGCAGTGGCGCGCCTGGCCGACGCCGGACGGCGGCACGGTCGACCAGATCGCCAACGTGCTGCACCTGCTGCGGACGGACCCCAACTCGCGGCGGATGGTCGTGTCGGCCTGGAACGTCGGCGAGATCGAGCACATGGCCCTGCCGCCCTGCCACGCGCTCTTCCAGTTCTACGTCGCGGACGGCCGGCTCTCGTGCCAGCTCTACCAGCGCAGCGCGGACCTCTTCCTCGGCGTGCCGTTCAACATCGCGTCCTACGCGCTGCTGACGCACATGGTCGCCCAGCAGTCCGGCTTCGAGCCCGGCGAGCTGGTGTGGACCGGCGGCGACTGCCACATCTACTCCAACCACGTCGAGCAGGTGCGGGAGCAGGTCACGCGCGCGCCCTACGCCTTCCCCCGGCTCGAGCTGCGCAAGGCCGACAGCCTCTTCGACTACGCCTACGAGGACATGGCCGTCGTCGGCTACGAGTCGCACCCGCGGCTCGTCGGCGCCGTCGCGGTCTGACCCGCCGGCGGTGATCGGCCTCGTCTGGGCGCAGGCGGCCAACGGCGTCATCGGGCGGGACGGCGCGCTGCCCTGGCACCTGCCGGAGGACCTGGCCCACTTCAAGGCACTGACGACGGGCCGCACCGTCGTGATGGGGCGAGCGACCTGGGAGTCGTTGCCGGAGCGCTTCCGGCCGCTGCCGAGCCGGCGCAACGTCGTTCTCTCGCGCACCGCCCGCGAGCTGCCCGGGGCGGAGGTCGTCCCGTCGGTCGAGGACGCCGTGCGCGACGGCGACGTCTGGGTGATCGGCGGGGGCTCGGTGTACGCGGCCTGCCTGCCGTTCGCGGACCGGGCCGTCGTGACGGAGCTCGCCGACGAGTTCGCGGGGGACACGTACGCGCCGGCGCTGGACGGCGCGTGGCGTTCCGCGGGTGAGCCGGAGTGGCTGACGTCGCGGACGGGGCTGCGGTATCGGATCCGGGAGTACGCCCGCGTGAGTAGTCCGGGCAGAGAAAGCGAGTAGCCGCCACTCAAGAAATGCGGCACCGCCCGGGCTGGAATTGCTCCTGTCGCCCGGGCACGAGGCCCGGGCTCTCGCTGAAGGAGCCTCCGTGCGAATCCGTCGCGCTTTCACCGTCCTCGCCCTCGCGCTCGCCGCCGTTCCCGCTCTCGCGGGGAATGCGTCTGCCGGCGTGCCGCAGCCCGGGATCGACGGACCGATCATCACGAACCCCGAGGTGCCGCCCGTCCAATGGCCGGGCATTGCCACCTGTCAGAGCGACTGCATCTACGACAAGCACATCTCCGCAGGCCTGCGACATGCCTCCATCTCGCTGAAGACGACCGTCCCGGCCAAGGTGACGTTCTCGGCGACACCGTTCTTCTCGGAGGGCAAGAGCGACTCGGTCACCGAGAACGCCGCGAGCACGAGCCACGGGCTCACCCTGTCGCTCAGCCCGAGCACCGGCTACCTGTACGAGCTCACGGCCACCGACGCCAACGGAAAGTCCTGGACCGAGACCGGAAACTTCGTGACCCGGACCAAGAAGACGACGGTCGTCCTCGACTCGGTCCAGGTGCTCGACGACTCGGACTTCACCGGTGCGGGCGAGATCTGGGCGCACTCGCTCATGGGCGGCCAGGAGAAGCGCCTGCTCACCAACCGCTCGATCTCCAGCGGCCAGACCGTCGGCCTGGGTGGTGCGTCGATGTCCTGGAACGCCGACGACGGCTACGACGGGCGGCAGGTCTCCGTGCAGCTGGCGGACAACGACTGCGACCTCTTCGGCTGCGAGAGCGTGCTCGACGACTGGCCCTTCAGCAAGGGCAACTGGTACTTCAAGAACGGCTCGAACGACGACTACGACTACAACACGGTCGACTTCATGGTCGGCGGGCCGAACAGCCCCGGCACCTGGACCGGCACGGCGGCGACCGCCATCGGCGACAACCTCAGCTTCAAGGTGAACTACCACGTGGTCGTCACGATCTCCTGACGCCCGCTGCGAAGTCACCACGATGCCGCTGCGGTTCCCGAGGCC
>NZ_JAANNP010000035.1 GCF_011250635.1 Motilibacter deserti | reverse complement strand
GACCCGGAGGGTCAGCCGCCCCTGCTCGACGAGCGCCCCGAGCTCGGCCAGCTTCGCCTGCTCGTGCAGGTACTCGCGGACGAGCACGGGGTGCACGACGATCCCCCGCTCGCTCGGCCCGCTCCAGCCGCGGACGGTCACCAGGCCGCCGCCGTCACGTACGGCGCCGAGCACCTCCTCGTGCAGCAGCGCGGTGTCGACGACGGCGTCGAGCCCGACGGGCACCGCTCTCCGGTACGCGGCGGAGGGGTCGTCGGATCGCGGCACCACCTCGTCGGCGCCCAGCTCGCGGACGAGGGGCTCGTCCTCCGGCTTCGCGTCCGCGACGACGCGCAGCCCCTCGACCTTGGCGAGCTGCATCACGTAGCCGCCCAGGGCTCCGGCCGCGCCCGTCACCCCGAGCGTCGCGCCGGCCGGGAGCGCCAGCCGGTCGAGTGCCAGCCGCGCGGTCAGACCGTTCATCGGCAGCGTCGCGGCCTCGACGTCGGACGTCTCCTCCGGCACCGGCGCCACCGACTCCTGCGGGACGGCCACCAGCTCGGCCTGCCCGCCGCCCTGCGGGCGGCGGGGGCTCACGATCGCCATCACCGGTGTGCCCAGCGGGAGCGTGACGCCCTCGCCCACCTCGTCGACGACTCCCGCGAGCTCCATGCCCGGCACCCACGGCGTCGGCAGGTCCGCGCCCATCTCGCGCAGGCCCACGTCCGTGGGGTTGACCGTGGCGGCGGTCACGCGGATGCGCAGCTCCCCGGGCCCCGGCTGGGGCACGGGGAGCTCGACGATCTCGAGCACCTCCGGCCCACCGGTGCGCGGGATGCCGACCGCACGGATGCCCGTCACCGGCGGCGCAGCGAGGCGTCGGCCAGCGACGGCGGCTGGTAGCCGGCGTCCGCGGCTGCGATGTTCGTCCCCGGCGGCACGATCTCGTCGATGCGGTCGAGCACGTCCGAGCTCAGCTTCACGTCTGCGGCGCCGAGCTGGGACTCGAGCTGCTCCATCGTGCGCGGGCCGATGATCGGGGCGGTCACCGCGGGATGCTGGGCCACGAAGGCGAGCGCCAGGTGGATGAGCGAGAGCCCCGCCTCCTCCGCCAGCACGGCGAGTGCCTCGGCCGCGTCGAGCTTGCGCTGGTTCTCCGGCAGTGACAGGTCATAGCGTGCGGGCATGCGCTCGGCGCGCCCGCTCTGCGGGATGTCCTGGCCCTTGCGGTACTTCCCTGTGAGCCAGCCGCCGGCCAGCGGGCTCCACGGGATGACGCCCATGCCGTAGCGCTCGGCGACGGGAAGCACCTCGCGCTCGATGCCGCGTACGAGCAGCGAGTAGGGCGGCTGCTCGGTGACGAAGCGCTCCCGACCCCGTCGCTCACTCGTCCAGTGCGCTTCCACGATCTCCGATGCCGGAAATGTAGAGCAGCCGAAGTAGCGGATCTTGCCGGCGCGGACGAGGTCGGTGAGCACGCCGAGCGTCTCGTCGATGTCGGTGTCGGGGCTCGGCCGGTGGACCTGGTAGAGGTCGATCCAGTCGGTCTGCAGCCGGCGCAGGCTGTTGTCGACCTCCTGGGTGATCCACCGGCGCGAGTTGCCCTGCGCGTTGGGGTCGTCGTCGCTCATCGGGGCGTGCACCTTGGTCGCGAGGACGACCGAGTCGCGCCGGCCCACGAGGGCCTTGCCGACGATCTCCTCGGACTCGCCGCGGGAGTAGACGTCCGCGGTGTCGACGAAGTTGATGCCGGCGTCGAGCGCGGAGTGGATGATCCGCACCGAGTCGTCGTGGTCGGGGTTGCCCCACTGGCCGAACATCATCGCGCCGAGGCAGAGCGGGCTGACCTTGACGCCGGTACGCCCGAGGGTTCTCATCTCCATGGCCGTCCCCTTGCCCACGTGAGGGAGGCCGACGCCTCGGTTGCTGAGAGCAATTTCCCACTGTGCTTGTCCGCGGCGTCGAACGGGTTCCTCAGGAGCGGCGACCAGTGCCCGATGAGTCAGGCGCCTTGCCCTACCCGTCCAGGAGCCCGTCATGAACAAGACCGCGCGCAAGTCCCTCGCCCTCTCCGGCGTCGCCGTCCTGACCCTTTCGGGCCTCGGCCTCGGAACGGCCCAGGCAGTGTCGAGCGCCGGCCTGAACCGCACCCTGAACGCCTGCTACAACGTGCGCACGGGTGACCTGCACCTCAACACCGGCAAGACCTCCGCCTGCAAGCCCGGCGAGAAGCCCGTCGCGTGGAACACGTCCGGTGACACCACGACGGCCCCGGCCGCTCCGGGCCCGAAGGGCGACACCGGCGCGACGGGGGCCCAAGGACCGAAGGGCGACACCGGCGCCACGGGGGCCACCGGGGCCAAGGGCGAGACCGGCGCGGCCGGGGCACCGGGCGAGACCGGCGCGGCCGGGGCTCCGGGCCCCCAGGGCGACCCCGGCGTCGCTGGCCCGCAGGGCGACCCCGGCGTCGCTGGCCCGCAGGGCAACCCCGGCCCGCAGGGGGTCCAGGGCCCGCGCGGCCTCCAGGGCGAGACCGGCGCCCAGGGCCCCGCCGGCCCGGCCACCATCGCGTACGACCGCTCCGTGACGCTCAAGCCCGGCAACAGTGCACACGAGCAGACCTTCAGCCTCTACGAGGAGGAGGCGATCTCCGAGGACCTGGCCCACCCCGGGTACGCCCCGTCCGGGCGGGACCTGACCTACAAGCAGGTCATCGCGCAGCTGCTCGACCCCAGCGGCAACCCGGTCGCGGTCCCCGGCGCGTACCTTGCGTTCGGCGCCGTCATCAACGGCGAGACGCGCTACTACCTCGGCCTCCGGTGCGCGTTCGACACGCTCACGCCGGCGTGCGGCAATGGCTGGGTGACGCAGGCCGCGGCCGACCGGGTCGGCTTCTGGGTGGCCTCCCCGGACCAGGACCTGACCGGCTACACGGTGCGCGCGTCGGTCCTCGCGACCCCGGTGAGCTGAGCGGCGCCTCACCCGGAGCTCGTCGGCGCCAGCATGCGCGCGACGAGCTCCGGCGTGACGTCCGTCAGCCGTTCCGCGACGACGTCCGCGAGCGCGAGGGCGTCGGCGGCGGGCGGGAAGGCGGAGTGCGGGACGGCCAGCACCTTCATACCCGCGGCGGACGCGGAGCGCAGCCCGTTGCTCGAGTCCTCGACGGCGACCATGCGCGATGGGTCGAGGCCGAGCCGCTGCGCGACGGTGCGGTAGACGACCGGGTCGGGCTTGCCCGCCGCGACCTCCTCGGTGGACAGCGTCACCCGGAAGCTGCCGGTCAGCCCGGCCGCGTGCAGCACCGAGTCGATCAGCCGGCGCGGGGACGACGAGGCCAGGCCCAGCGGCCACCGCTCGGCCAGCCGGGCCACCACCTCGACGGCCCCGGGGATCAACGGCAGCTCCCGTTCGTAGGCCGCGGCGAGCCGGTCGATCACCGTGCGCGCGATCTGCTCGGGCGTACCGGCAATGCCGACCGTCCCTGCGAGGTAGCGCGCCCACTCCGGCGTGCTCATGCCCTGCTGGGCGCGGGTCGCGTCCGCCGGCCACGGGCGGCCGGCGTCGGCGGCGAGGCCGCGCCGGATCTCGTCCCACAGCTCCTCGGACTCGATGAGCACGCCGTCCATGTCGAAGACGACGCCCTCGCCCGCTGCCACCGTCACGTCCGGCTCCCCCTTGACTTGTCATGATCATTCGTGCCCCGCGGCTGCCGGGACAACCGCTGGAGCCGGACGATCTCCAGCCGGCGGCTAGTGTCCCAGCACGATGGCAACTTCCCGCTACGCCCTGCTCGGCCGGCTGCTCGACCGGCTCGTCCCGCGCCCCGGCCGTGCGCGGAGGGCAGCCCGCCCGGCGGCCCCGTCGCCGGCGAGGACGTCGGCCTCGACCACCACGGTCCCCGCGCGCAAGCACGCCGGGCGGGCGGTCTCGTACTCCCCCGCCCTCGACGGCCGCGCCGACCCGGGCGAGGTCGTGTGGGCGTGGGTGGCGTACGAGGACGACCCCCGCCGGGGCAAGGACCGACCGGTCCTCGTGGTCGGGCGGCAGGGCTCGACGGTGCTGGGCCTCATGCTGTCGAGCCAGTCCGAGCGGGACGGCCAGCGCGACTGGCTGGGGCTCGGGCCCGGCGCCTGGGACAGGGAAGGGCGCCCGAGCTGGGTGCGGCTGGACCGGGTGCTGGAGATGGACGAGCGCGCGATCCGCCGCGAGGGCGCGGTGCTGGACCGGCGGCGCTTCGACTCGGTCGCCGCCGAGCTGCGCAAGGACTACGGCTGGCGCTGAAGCGGCGCCGGGTCCGGGCCGGCGACTGCGCGCCGACGGCCCGCCCGTACGCCCCGCCACCCGATCCACCCGACCGCGGTGCCGATCGCGAGCGAGGTGCCGATCAGCACCGCGTGGACGAGGAAGAACGAGGTCGGGCCGTCGTCCCAGGAGCGGTCGTCGGCCCAGATCGCGCGCAGGAAGCGCGGCCAGATCAGCCACGTCCATCCGCCGACGGCCAGCAGGAACCACGAAGCGCGCCGCGACAGAACCACCGGCGCATTCTCCCCCCGCCCGTGTCGGAGCGCCCCCGGACGCCCCCGCGCGGGCTAGCGTTGGCCCGATGTCCGGGATCCTCGTACGCGGCGGCCGGGCCGCGCTCGCGGCGGTCGCCGCCTGCAGCCTCGGCCTGCTCGCCGCGCCCGTGGCGGAGGCCGGCGCGCCGGTGGCGGCCGGCCACACAGCCGGCCATGCATCCGCCCGGGCATCCGACCCGGCATCCGTCAAGGCATCCGACCCCGTCGGCGGCCCGCTGCTCAAGGGCGGACGCGTCGTCGTCGACCTGCCCGCCGGCGTCCCACGCCCGCCCAAGATCACGGCGAAGGCGTACGTTGTCGCCGACGCCGACACCGGCGAGGTGCTCGCGACGAAGGCACCGCACAAGCGGCTGCGCCCGGCGAGCACGCTCAAGACGCTGACCGCGCTGACGCTGCAGCCCAAGCTGGCGCCGCAGACGGTCTACACCGCGAGCGCGGACGACGCGAACATCGAGGGCTCGAAGGCCGGGATGGTGCCGGGCGGCACCTACACCGTCGAGCAGATGTTCCAGGCGCTCTTCCTCGCCAGCGGCAACGACGCCGCGCACGGGCTCGCGACGCTCAACGGCGGCGTCGCGCAGACGGTGGCGGAGATGAACGCGCTCGCCGACCACCTGCAGGCGCTCGACACCCACGCCGTCAGCCCCGAGGGCCTCGACGAGGACGGCCAGGTCAGCTCGGCGTACGACCTCGCGCTCTTCGGCCGGGCGGCGCTCGCGAACCCGGCGATCATGGGCTACGCACAGACCGTCTCGACCCCGTTCCCGGGCAAGATGGTCAAGAAGGGCAAGCGGCGCCCGACGTTCGAGCTCTGGTCCCACCAGAAGTACGTCCTGAACTATGACGGCGCGCTGGGCATCAAGAACGGCTGGACGACGCTGGCCCGCAACACGATCATCGCCGCCGCCGAGCGCGGCGGCCGGACGGTGATCGTCACGCTCCTCGGCGCCGCACAGGGCTGGCAGGAGGCCGTGCAGCTCTCGGACTGGTACTTCCGGCACGGGGCGGCGGCGCACGCCGTCGGCGAGCTGGTCGAGCCGGGCGCCCCCGCGGTGGAGGCGGCCGCGCCGAGCGTCGCGCCCACCCTCGCCCCCGCGCCGGCCCCTGCCCCGGCGGCCCGGGCGCAGGTCACCGGCTCGGGCAGCGGCTGGCTGGGCACGGTGCTCGGCGTGCTCGCGGTGCTGTGGGCGACGGTGGCCGGGCTGCGGCTGCGTGTGCTCTACCGGCGCCGGCAGCGACGCCGCCGGCTCGCCCAGCAGCGCGTCGTCGGCCCGCCGCGCCGACCCGCTCCGACGTCCGCGCCGGGGCCGCGTCCGGCCCGGGACGTCGCGGGCCCCCGCCTGCCGGTGCGCTGACGCCGAGCGCGTTGGCGGCGCCCCCGCAAAGTCAGGGCCGCGTCGCGCGTCGCCGCACCGACACCAGCGCGACCACGCCGAGGAACGCCGCGGCCCGCTTCTTCAGCCCCACCGGCAGCCCGTACCTCCCCCGGATCGCCTCCGCCGCGGCCTGGTCGCGACGCGCGTTGCGCGCGCGCAGCTTGTCCCGGGCGGCGACCGCCTGCGGCAGCGGCTTGCCGGAGACCACCTTCGCCTCCTCCTCGCTCAGCACGTCGGCCTCGGCGACGGTCAGCGCCTCCAGCGTCGCCTTGGGCCCCGTGGCCGCCCAGGACGCGGCGTAGAGGATGACGCGGCTGATGAAGTTGATCCACACGAGCAGGCCGACGACGACCGCGAAGGACGCGTAGAGCGGGTTGCTCGTCGTGTTGCCGATCAAGGTCGTGCCGAGCTGCTTGAGCACCTCGATGCCGATGCCGCCGAGCAGCGCGCCGTGCCAGGTGTTGCGCCACGGGAGCCGGTGGCCGGGCAGGCGGGTGAAGACGAAGAGCAGCACGGTCGTGTTGCCGATCACGGCGATCGAGATGCCGAGCACCCGCAGCAGGACGGCCGCGCCGACGTTCCCGTCCAGGTCGAACCAGCCCAGCACGGTCCCGGACAGGCTCGTGGTGAAGCTCGAGACGGTCGTCGTGGCCAGCACCAGGGTGCCGAAGACGACGAGCACGATGACGTCGACGACCTTCTTCACCACGAAGTTGCCGCCGCCGGTCGTCAGCCCCCACACCTGGCGGAGCGCCTCACGCAGCGCGTCCAGCCAGCCGAGCCCGGCGTACAGCAGGCCGACGAGGCCGACGAGGCCGGCGCCGGCCTTCGCGTTGGCGAACGTCTCGACGTTGATCTGCCCCTCGCCGGTGCCGATCAGGCTGGGGAACGTCTCCTGCAGCGTGTCCTGGATGTCCTGCTGGGCGTCGGGATAGGCGTCGGCGATGAAGCCGACGACGGAGAAGGCGAGCGCGATGAGCGGGAAGAACGACAGGAAGCCGAAGTACGTCACGGCCCCGGCCAGCGCGCCGCCGCGCACCTTGCCGTAGTGCTTGTTCATCCGCAGCGCGTGGTCCAGGATCGGCCACCGCGTGCGGACCTCGTGGGCCGTGTCCTTGGCCTTGTCGACGACTGCGGGCATGCGCCGTCACTACCCCGCGGCCGGTTGGATCACCCCCGCCGCTCAGCCGGCCGCGCCCACGCCCTCCGCCGGCAGGCCCGGGCCGGGCAGCTGCCGGCCCAGCACGAAGTCGCGCTGCGGCCGCCACACCCCGTCCGGCCCGTGCTCGTAGAGGCTGAACCCCCAGACCACGAACCGCGCTTCGTACGTCGCCAGCTCGTCGTAGGCCCGGTCGAGCGCCTCGTCGGGCAGGTCGTGCGCGACCGTGACGTGCGGGTGGAACGGGAAGCTCAGCTCACGGTGGAGCGGGCCGCGGCGTACGAGCTCCTCGATGCGCTCGATCGCGCTGATCCCAAGGGCCAGCTGCACGAAGACCACCGGCGACACCGGCCGGAAGGTGCCGGTGCCGCGCAGGTGCAGGTCGAACGGCTCCTCCTGCGCGGCCGTGGCCCGCAGGTGCTCCTCGATGCCGGGCAGCGCCTCGTCCTCGACGTCGGTCGGCGGGACGAGCGTCACGTGGGTGGGGATCGCGTCGGCGAGCGGGTCGCCGAAGGCCCTGCGGTAGCGCTGGAGCTCGCCACCCCACGGCTCGGGGATGGCGATCGCGACGCCGATGGTGCGCAGTGCTCTGCCCTAGCGCTTCGCCGGGAGGAACCCGACCCGGTCGTACGCCGTCGCGAGCGTCTCCCCCGCGACGGTCCGGGCGCGCTCGGCGCCGCGGGCCAGGACCGCGTCGAGCCCCTCGGTGTCCGCGACGATCTGGCGGACCTTGTCCCGGAACGGCGTCGCGAACTCGACGAACACCTCGGCGAGGTCCTTCTTGAGGTCGCCGTAGCCCTTGCCGTCGTACGCGGCCTCCAGCTGCTCGACGGTCTGCCCGGACAGGGCGGAGTAGATCGTGAGCAGGTTGCTGATGCCGGGCTTCTCGGCCGGGTCGAACCGGATCTCGCGGCCCGTGTCGGTGACGGCGCTGCGGATCTTCTTGGCGTTGACCTTGGGCTCGTCGAGCAGGTAGAGGCAGCCGCTGCCGCCGAGGGACTTGCTCATCTGCTTGTCCGGCGTCTGCAGGTCGTAGATCTTGGCCGTGCCCTTGACGATGTAGGGCTCGGGGACGACGAACGTCTCGCCGAAGCGGGTGTTGAAGCGCTGGGCCAGGT
This sequence comes from Motilibacter deserti, assembly GCF_011250635.1. Lineage (GTDB taxonomy): Bacteria > Actinomycetota > Actinomycetes > Motilibacterales > Motilibacteraceae > Motilibacter_A > Motilibacter_A deserti. The sequence goes on along the minus strand of NZ_JAANNP010000035.1, from coordinate 10,110 downwards.
CGCGGGTGAGCTCGAGGTGCTGGCGCTGGTCCTCGCCGACCGGGACCCGGTGGCTCTGGTAGAGCAGGATGTCCGCGGCCATGAGCATCGGGTAGGTGAAGAGCCCGACGCCCGAGCGGTCCGTGCCGTAGCGCTGGGACTTGTCCTTGAACTGCGTCATGCGGCTGGCCTCGCCGAAGCCGGTCAGGCAGGTCAGGACCCAGCTGAGCTCGGCGTGCGCGGCGACGTGGCTCTGCACCAGCAGCGTGCTGCGCTCGGGGTCGACGCCACCGGCGAGGAACTGCGCGGCCGTCACCCGGGTGCGCTGGCGCAGCACCTCCGGCTCGAAGTCCGCCGTGATCGAGTGCAGGTCCACGACGCAGTAGAACGCGTCGTGGGTCTCCTGGAGCTTGACCCACTGCGTGAGGGCACCGAGGTAGTTGCCCAGATGGAGCGAGTCGGCCGTGGGCTGCATGCCCGAGAAGACGCGGGGCAACGACATGGGCTCCATTCTTGCACTGGCGACGACGCGTTCAGACCCACCTGGCCACGACGGGTCACGCCAGCTCACGTGGCGGCACCCGGGCTCGCACCGGGGCGCACCTCGATGCGGGCGACGCGCCGGCCGTCCATCTCCCGGACCGTCAGCCGGTGGGACGCCACCTCGACCGCGTCGCCGACCGCCGGGATGCGCCCGAGCGTGGTCATGACGAAGCCGGCCGCGGTCTCGTAGGGCCCCTCGGGCAGCTCGAGGCCCGTCCGCTCGGCGAAGTCGTCGAGGTTGAGCAGCCCGTCGACCTCGGCCGGCCCGTCCTGCCGCGCCTCCCCGGCGTCGACGTCGTACTCGTCACGGATGTCGCCGACGAGCTCCTCGACCAGGTCCTCGAGCGTCACGATGCCGTCGGTGCCGCCGTACTCGTCCACGACGATCGCGAGGTGCTGGCCGGCCCGCCGCATCTCCGACAGGGTCGGCAGCACCTGCTTGGTGCCCGGCAGCAGCAGGACCGGGCGGGCGAGCTCCTCGAGCCGGGCGTTGCTGCTCGTGGCCGGGTCGAACAGGTCGCGCACGTGGACGAAGCCGACGACGTCGTCGGCGGAGCCGCGGACGACGGGATATCTCGAGTGCGGCTTGTCCGACACCAGCCGGACCGCGCGGAACACCGTCAGCGAGCCGTCGAGGAACTCCACCTCGGTGCGCGGCACCATCACCTCGTGCAGCTGCCGGCTGCCGGCGCCGAGCACCTCACCGATGAGACGGCGCTCCTCGCCCCCGATCGCCTCCGCACCGGCGACGAGGTCGAGGATCTGCTCCTCGCCAATCTCCTCCTCGGCCCCCCTGCCCGCTCCGACGGCGCGCACGAGCAGGTCGGCAGGGCGCATGACCAGCCAGGTGAGCGGCCGGGCGGCAGTGGCCAGCCGGGCCGTCGACGGGCCGAGCGCGTACGCCACCGCCTCCGGCCGCGCGGCGGCGACCCGCCGCAGGGTGAGCTGCACGAGCACGACGAGGTACGCGGTCGCGAGCGTGACGCCCACGACCGCCAGCGCCTGCGCGGGCTGCTCGGCGGCGTCGAGCGCGGTCAGCCCGCGCTCGAGCTCGTCCCCGAGCGTGACGGCCGCGTAGGCGGCGGCGAAGAAGCCGGCCAGCACCGAGCCGACCTGCAGCGCGGGCTGGAAGCGCTCGGGCGCCTCGGCCAGCGCCGCGACCCGCGCGCCCCGACGCCCGCGGGCGGACATGGCGCGCAGCTGGCTCTCGCGCAGCGACGTGAGGGCCGGCTCGGCGGCCGCGAGCAGCCCCCCGAGCAGCACCAGCGCGATCAGGAGCAGGACGTCGGCGACCGTGCGGCTCACGCCACGGCCTCCCCGCCGGGCCGTGGCGTGCTGCGCTCTGAGGGCTCCATGGTCGGCAGCCTAGAACGCCGCCGGCCCTGCCCGTGCCGTCACCGGCTCAGTGCCGGTGGGTCAGGTCAGGGGGTCAGCCGAGCCGTCCCGTGACGAGCCCGCCGACGAGGACGGCAACGACGAAGACCTCGATGAGCACGAGTGTCGCGCGACGCGTCGAACCGGGCATGGGGCACTTCCTTTCCTTGCGTGCTGTTCCGCAGGGAAGGAGACGGTCGGCGTGAGGTTTGGTTGGGCGCCGGCCCGCACCGGTTGCGATCAGACCGCGTCGGCGGTACGTCCCAGCCGGCCAGGCCGGTCGGCCATCACCAGATGCGTGAGCAGGAAGGCGATCGGGAGCGTCAACGCCGTCGCCACGAGCGGGGCGAGCTCCTCTGACATGTGGGCCAGTTCGACGAGGAGGAGCACCGCCAGGGTGCGCAGCGCGGCCCCTGCGAGGTTGGACAACGCGTACGGCAGGAGCTTGCTCAGACGCGCCTCGACCTTGAAGGCGAAGCGGGCGTTGAGCCAGAACGCCACCAGGATCGCCACAGCAAGCGCGACGACGTTGGCCAGGAGGTACGGCATGGCCAGGCGCAGCAGCAGGTACAGCCCGTAGTAGAGGACGGTGTTCGCCCCGTTGACGACGACGAAGCGCACGAACACGGCCAGCTGCGCCCGGCGGGCGCTCACGGCGCGTACCGACCGGCCGCCGCCCGCGCGAGGATGGTGAGCAGCCGGAGCTCGGCACGCCGCCCGTGGATCTTCGTCGGCACGTCGCCGCTGTCCGGGTAGGCCCGCGTCACCGGCACCTCGGTGCAGCCGTAGCCGAGGCGCGCCGCTTGGATCGGGAGGTAGGCGAGCAGCTCGTACGTGTCGAACACCGCGCGGAAGGGCGCGACTCGCGGGTCCAGCAGCAGCGCGCGCGAGTGCCCCCGGAAGCCGTTGGTGGTGTCGGTGTAGCGCTTGCCCGCGGCGAGCGTCGTCAACGGCGCGTGGACGAGCGTGATGGCCAGCTTGCGGTCCGGCGGAGTGTTGAGCGCGAGCCCGCCCGGGATGAAGCGGGAGCCCTGGACGAAGCCGGCGCCACGGTCGAGGGCCGCGACGAAGCCGGGGATCGCCGAGACGTCGTCCTTGCCGTTGCCGTCGACGGTGATGACGCCTTCGTAGCCCTCGCGCAGCGCGTAGGCCATCCCCATGCGCAGCTGAGCGCTGAGCTTGCCGGAGTCGCGCTTCACCAGGAGCGCGCGGACCCCGAGCTCGCGCTGGCGCTCGGGGTCGTTCGACCCGTCTGTGCTGCCGCCGTCCGCGACGAGCACGTCGACGTCGAGGGCGAGCTTCTGCAGCCGGGCCAGCTGGCCGAGGATGCGCTCGCCCTCGTTGATGACCGGGATGAGCACGGCGTAGCGGCTGGAGCGCGGGGCGAGCTCGTGAATCTCCCCCGAGGGCACCTGCCACCCGGCGGTGTCGAGCGTGGCGATCTGCGTCATGCGTAGACGTCCTTCACGTAGCTGGAGCTGCGGCGCACCGCCGCCACCGGGTCCTCCTGCGCTCGCATCTCGACCGAGACCGACCCGGCGTAGCCGGCCTCGCGCAGGGCCGTGGCCAGCCTTTCGTGATCCACCCCGGTGTCCGGGCCGACCTCACCGAGCTGGGGCGCGCTCGCGTGCACATGGGCGAGCACGTCCGCCCCGTCGCGCACGCGCTCGGCCGCGTCGTCCCCGCCGAGCGCCATGCAGGCGGAGTCCAGGTGGAGGCGGACGCCGGGGGAGCCGACCGCGCGCACGAAGGCAGTGGACTCCACCGCGTTCACCAGGAAGTCGCACCCGTACGCGGTCGGGTTGGCCTCGATGCAGAAGCAGACCCCGACCTCCTCGGCCTCCTTGGCGAGGGGTGCGAAGACCTCGACGGCACGCTCCATCGCCTCGGCCATGGGGATGTCCCCGCGCTTGCGGTTGCCGGGCGAGCCGAACACCAGCCGGGTCGCCCCGAGGCCGGCAGCGAGCCGGGCCATCCCGGCGAGATGGTCGTGCAGTGCGCTGCGCGACTCCGCGCTCCCGAAGACCTGCAGGTCCGGGCGACGGAAGAGCAGCGACTGCATGGCGACGATGCGCAGCCCGGTCCGCTCGACGGTGCGCCGGAACGCCGCGACCTCCGCGGCGGGGACCTCCAGCGGCTCGTCCCAGATCCGGGTCGGCGCGACCTCGAGGCCGGGATAGCCGGCTTCAACGAGCACCTCGAAGGCGGCGGAGTCGTCCTCCACCGGCCACGCGATGTTGGAGAAGGCGAGGCTCACGAGCGCGGCCCCGCCTCGGCCAGCTCGTCTGCAGCCCAGCTGCGGATGGCGGCGACGATCTCCCCGCGCGTGCGGAGGTACGCGCCGTCCCGCCCGGCGAGGACGTCCGCGTGGCGGGTGCGCAGGTCGTAGTGCGCCTCGTTGCGCTCGTTCTCCACGTATTCGACGCCGAAGGACTCGCGGGCGACCTCCGCCGCCGACACCGGCTCGGTCGCGAGGTGCACGACGCCGAGACCGGCGTCCTGTGCGAGCAGGATGTGACCCCACAGCTCGCGTACGTCGTAGAACTGGAAGGTGGAAGCGGAGTTCGCAAAACGCTCGTGGGGCTGATGGATCAGGTCGAAGAGCAGGTTCTTCTTCAGCCCCGGCCCGAACATCCCGGGAAGGCGCACGATAAGCGCCTCGTCGAAGCGCTTGGCGACGAACTGCTCGAGCTTCGCGCGGTTGCGGCCGTACGCCTGCTCCTGCCCGTCGTCGGCAGGCGTCGACTCGTCGACACCCCGCGAGTCGGCGAAGACGTCGACCGTCGACACCAGAACGCAGCGCGTGGCGCGCGACCGGTCCAGTGCGGAGATGAGCCGGCTGAGGTTCTCCCAGTCGCGCTCGGGCTCGGCGTTGGCCTTCCACTTCTCCGCTGGCGCCCCCGCGCAGACGATCTCGTCGGCGTCGGCTTCGGCAAGCAGGTCGATGTCCGTGCTGCGGAACCTCGCGCCCGGAGCGGCTCGACGGGCGAGTTCGCCGCCGATGAAACCGGTCCAGCCGACGAGTGCCCGGCGATGCTGCGTGCTCAGTTGCCCTCCCCCTTCGACGTGGAGCCGGCCACGCCGGGCTCCTCCTGGACGGCGGACGCCGCCGCCTCGACATTCAGCGCCTCGCGCGCTCCCAGCACGGGGCTGGTCGCCTCGTAGGAGACCCGGTAGATCGGATGCTCGTTCGCGGTGACGTGCGACTGGTACATGAACTCGGCCATGATCGCGATCACGACGCCCAGCAGGAAGAACATCAGGCTCATCTGCAGGCTCATCGAGGTCCAGCCCTCGACCGCTCCGGAGAAGATCCCCACGACGACCACGTAGAGCGCGTAGAGCACGTTGAGCGTGCTGGCGGCCAGGGCAAGGCCGACCGCGGCGCGCAGCGGCCGGGCGCTGACGTAGAACATCGACCTGACGACCTGCCGGCCGTTGTCCAGGTAGTGTCCGCGCCCGGCGCCGGCCGATGCGTAGGGCATGACGGTGTAGGGGTAGCCGGAGAAGGCCGGAAGCATCCGCAGCACCTTGTCCCGGTCACGGCGCGGCAGCCAGGCGTCGAGGGCGGAGCGCGGGAAGCCACGCAACGTCAGGCTGACGGACGGCAGTTCGAGGCCGAGGCTCCGGCTGGCCACGCTGCGCGCCAGCCGTGCCGGCAGGGAGGAGCGCCGCGCGCGGTTCTGGTCCACGCCGACGACGACCCCGTTGCTCGAGCGAACGAGCGCCGCGCAGCGCAGCACCTCCGCAGGGGGGTCGACCCCGAGCCGCGCGGTCACCACGACGTCGCCGAGCGCGCTGTCCAGGCCCGCGGTGTAGGCGATCTCGTCGCGGTCGGGGTGCAGCAGGCCGAGGACCTGCAGGTTGGGCCGCGTGGCAGCCAGGTCGCGCGCCCAGTCGGCCGAGGCCTCCCCTCGCGGGACGACGACGACGATCTCGTGGACGGGGTACGCGTCGGCGAGCGCCGCCTCGAGCTGCTCGAGGTCGCGGGCGTCCTGCGCGATGTTCTGCCCGACGACCACGACGACGCTGAGGAACGCGCCGCCCCTGCTCGCCGGCTGCACCGCACCCGCCGCGGGGGCCCGCGTGCGCACCACGACGTCCGGGAATGCCTGGCTCGTCGCCGCGCCGGCCGGCACCGCTCCGTCCCGGACCGCAGGCGTGTCCGTGCTGCTCATACGCGCTCCCCCACAGAGGCACCGGCGACGCTCAGCGCGTCCCCGATGTTGTCGATCTTGCTTCCGAGCATCGAGACGACCCGGCCTCCACCGGACTTGCGCAGGACGATCGGGCGGGCGTCGTCGTTGTCGCGCCGCGCCGGCACGACCTTGACTCCCCAGAGCGACTCGACGTGGACGGCGTCAGCGAGCGCGGGGAGATAGCGCGCGGAGTCGCGGATCATGCGGTTCGCGCGACTGGGCAGGCCGGACTTCACCGCCGCGGCGGCGGCCTCGAAGGACGAGTGCGCCCCGTGCGGCGTGTAGCGCACGTGGCTCAAGGTGTGCAGGCCGACCGACGGGAAGGGGAAGAGCGAGAAGAAGGGGCCGTCCATGACGGTGAACCCGATGTCACGCAGCTCCGACGGGAGGTCGACGAGAGCCATCTCGCACGGCTCGCAACGCAGCTCTCCGAAACGCACGTCAGCCGGAAGCGCGGCGTTCGACTCACCGTAGGTGCAGACGAACACGCAGTCGGCGCGGTAGCTGCCCGCGACCGTCTGGACAACCGCACCGTCCGGGTGCTCCTCGACGCGGGTCACGGGCTCGCCGAGGTGCACGTCCACGCCGGCGAGGTCGAGCTCGTCCTCCATCCGGGCGCGGAGCTTGTCCGTGTCGAAGGACGACTCCTCCGCCACCCAGACCGCCTCGATGAGCCCCGGGTCGAGCATGCGGCGGACGTGTCCCGGCGCCTCCTGCAACGGCGCTCCGATGAGCCCCATGACCCGGCGGAACTTCCGGGCGTTGGTCAGCCCTCCCCGCGCGACCGCATAGACGCAGAGGAAGTCGTCCTTCACGCAGTCGCGATAGCGCCGCACGAAGTCGGCGTAGCTCGCACGGCTGCGCGCGGCCGTGGTGAGCGCGCGAGGATAGTGGTAGCCGCCGTGGACGCGGGCCTGGTTGAACCAGCTCGAGGCCCGCATCAGACCCGGCCGAGCTTCCAGGAGGGTCACCGAAGCGCCCTTTCGCGCCGCGTCGGCAGCGATGGAGCAGCCGTAGAACCCGCCGCCGACGACGACGATCCGCACACTGCTCCTTCCCGAGCTCCCGCAGACAAGCCCTCCTCAGCGTAGCCGGGCACCTCCTGCTGGCGCGGTGCTTCAGCCCAGCCGCACGCTCCCGAACCCAGCTTCCAGGGTGGCGTGGATCATGCGTGGGAAAGACGGAAGAGCCGGGGCACGGAACTCCGTGCACCCGGCCCTGTCGGCACCGTCGTGGCGAGCGTCAGGCGCGCGCCTTCTTGAGGTTCTCGTCGAGCGCGGCGAGGAAGTCCTGCGTGGTGAGCCAGGGCTGGTCCTTGCCGATGAGCAGCGCGAGGTCCTTGGTCATCTGGCCGGCCTCGACGGTCTCGATGCAGACCCGCTCGAGGTCCGCGGCGAAGGCGCTGACCTCGGGGGTGCCGTCGAGCTTGCCGCGGTGCTCGAGGCCGCGGGTCCAGGCGAAGATCGACGCGATGGGGTTCGTCGACGTCGGCTTGCCCTGCTGGTGCTGGCGGTAGTGGCGCGTGACCGTGCCGTGGGCGGCCTCGGCCTCGACCGTGCGGCCGTCGGGGCTGAGCAGCACGCTGGTCATCAGGCCGAGCGAGCCGAAGCCCTGGGCGACGGTGTCGGACTGCACGTCGCCGTCGTAGTTCTTGCACGCCCAGACGTAGCCGCCCTCCCACTTGAGCGCGGCGGCGACCATGTCGTCGATGAGCCGGTGCTCGTAGGTGATGCCGGCGGCCTCGAACTCGGACTTGAACTCGGCCTCGTAGACCTCGGCGAAGATGTCCTTGAAGCGGCCGTCGTAGGCCTTGAGGATCGTGTTCTTCGTCGAGAGGTAGACCGGGTAGCCGCGGTTGAGGCCGTAGCGCATCGAGGCGCGGGCGAAGTCGCGGATCGAGTCGTCGAGGTTGTACATCGCGAGCGCGACGCCGCCGCCCGGGAAGTCGTAGACGTCGAGCTCGACCGGCTCGGAGCCGTCCTTCGGCGTGTAGGTCAGCGTGAGGCTGCCCGGGCCGGGGACCTTGAGGTCGGTTGCGCGGTACTGGTCGCCGAACGCGTGACGGCCGACGACGATCGGCTTGGTCCAGCCCGGGACGAGCCGGGGGACGTTCTGCATGATGATCGGCTCGCGGAAGATGACGCCGCCGAGGATGTTGCGGATCGTGCCGTTCGGCGACTTCCACATCTTCTTCAGGCCGAACTCCTCGACCCGCGCCTCGTCCGGCGTGATCGTGGCGCACTTGACGCCGACGCCGTGCTCCTTGATGGCGTTGGCCGCGTCGATCGTGATCTGGTCGTCCGTGGCGTCACGGCTCTCGATCGACAGGTCGAAGTAGCGCAGGTCGACGTCGAGGTACGGCAGGATCAGCTGGTCCTTGATGAACTGCCAGATGATCCGGGTCATCTCGTCGCCGTCGAGCTCGACGACCGGCCCCTGGACCTTGATCTTCGCCATCTAACGCTTCTCCCTGCGTCTCTGTGCTGGGTTGCTCTGCTGTGGGGGTGAGCCGGGCTCAGAGGTCCTTGACGTCGGCCTGCTTGGCGCGCACGGCCTCGGCGGCCTCCTTGAGGGAGGCGAGCTCGCTCTCGGTCAGCTTCGTCTCGACGACCTTGCGGATGCCGTCCTTGCCGAGCTCGGCCTCGACGCCGAGGTAGACCCCGGAGATGCCGTGCTCGCCGTCGACCCACGCGCAGACCGGCATGACCGCGCCGGAGTCCTCCTTGACCGCCTTGACCATGCGGGCGGCGGCGGCGGACGGCGCGTAGTAGGCCGAGCCGGTCTTGAGCAGGGCGACGATCTCGGCGCCGCCGTTGCGCGTACGCGTCACGAGCTCGTCGATCTTGGCCTGGTCCATCACGTCGGCGAGCGGCTTGCCGTCGACGGTGCACGCGCTCGGGACCGGGACCATCGTGTCGCCGTGCGAGCCGAGCGTCAGCGTGCGGACGGACCCGACCGGGACGTCGAGGGCCTCGGCGACGAAGAAGCTGAAGCGGGCCGTGTCGAGCATGCCGGCCTGGCCGATGACGCGGCTCTTCGGGAAGCCGGTCGCGATCTGGGTCAGCGCGGTCATCTCGTCGAGCGGGTTCGACACGACGATGACGACGGCCTCGGGGGCGTGCTGGGCGATGTTCTCGGCGACCGAGCGCACGATCTTGGCGTTGACCTCGATGAGGTCCATGCGGCTCATGCCCGGCTTGCGCGGCAGCCCGGCCGTGATGACCACGACCTCGGAGCCGGCGATCACCTCGTAGCCCGAGCCGTCGGTCCCCGTCGTCTTGCCGGTGACCTTGGTCTCGAAGCCCTCGACCGGCCGCGACTGCTGCATGTCGAGGGCGATGCCCTCGGCCTTGCCGTCGACGACGTCGGTGAGCACGACCTCCTCGAAGATGTCGTACTCCGCCAGCCGCAGAGCCGTCGTCGAGCCGTAGAAACCGGCTCCGACCACCGTCACCTTGCCCGAACGCGCCACGTCGCTGCTCCTCGTCGAGTGTGGGCCGGTCCCGTCCTGGAAAAAGCGCCCGCGCCCGCTCGGCAGGCTATCTCCCGCGCACCGTCCCACCCGCGCCGGGGCGTGCGCCGGCGAACGCGTCAGGCGCTGGGCGTGACGAGGGCGACCACGAGGAGCGCGACGCCGAGCGCGCCGGACATCGCCGCGTCGAGGCCCCGTGACCGGACGGCCAGCATCCCCACGAGCCGGGTCGGCAGCGCCGCGCGGAGCACCGCCGCGAGCAGCAGCGCCGCCGCGAGCAGGGTCGTGCCACCGCGGTGCCCGCCCACGTCGAGGGCGAGCAGGCCGAGGCCCGCCGCCGCCACCGCGAGCACGAGCAGCGCCGGCCACTCGCGCCGCAACCCCATGACACCCCTCAGCCGCCCCTCAGCCGCCCCTCAGCCGTCCCCGCGCCCTGCCCGTTGTCAGGAGGCGAGCGAGCGCTCGGCCGCCTCGACGACGTTGGTCAGCAGCATGGCCCGCGTCATCGGCCCCACCCCGCCGGGCACGGGGGCCACGAAACCC
>NZ_JAANNP010000036.1 GCF_011250635.1 Motilibacter deserti | reverse complement strand
ACAACACCGACCCGGTGCACAAGGTCACGATCCTGCCGCGCGGGCGTGCCCTCGGCTACACGATGGTGCTGCCGGACGACGACAAGTACTCCACGACGCGCAACGAGATGCTCGACCAGCTGGCCTACATGCTGGGCGGGCGCGCCGCCGAGGAGCTCGTCTTCGCCGACCCGACGACCGGTGCGGCCAACGACATCGAGAAGGCGACCGGCGTCGCCCGCGCGATGGTCACGCAGTACGGCATGACCCAGCGCATCGGCGCGATCAAGCTCGGCCAGACCAACGGCGAGCCGTTCCTCGGCCGCGACATGGGCCACCAGCGCGACTACTCCGAGGAGGTCGCGTCGGTCGTCGACACCGAGGTCCGCGGGCTCATCGAGGCCGCCCACGAGGAGGCCTGGTCGATCCTGGTCGACAACCGCGACATCCTCGACAACCTCGTTCTCGAGCTCATGGAGAAGGAGACGCTCAACAAGGAGCAGATCGCCGAGGTCTTCGCGAACGTACGCCGCCGCCCGGCGCGCCCGGCCTGGACCGGCTCGCCGAAGTTCCGCCCCGGCGCCGGCCCGGTGCTCACGAAGAAGGAGCTCGCGAACGGCTCGCCGAACGGGCTGGACAAGTCGATGGGCATCACCGGCCCGACCGACGTGCCCGACTCGCCCCTGCCGTCCGAGGGCTGATCGGCCCTGACCAGCGACGACACCGCAGCCCGCGCCGACTCGGCGCGGGCTGCCGCTGCGAGCCAGGCAGCTGCCGGACCGGCGTCCGGCGCAGTCATGTCCGGTCGCGTCGACCACGACGTGGACGGCTCCACCCTGGCGAGCCTGGTCTCCGACGACGCGACCTACACCGGCACCGCGACCCGGCCCCCGTACGACGAGGAGCGCGTGCGCCGCGCGGTTCGCGAGATCCTCGTCGCCCTCGGTGAGGATCCCGACCGCGACGGCATCCGGGACACGCCCGCGCGGGTGGCCCGGGCGTACCGCGAGCTCTTCTCCGGCCTCTGGCAGGAGCCGGAGGACGTCCTGACGACGACCTTCGACCTCGGCCACGACGAGATGGTGCTGGTCAAGGACATCGCGTTCACCAGCGCCTGCGAGCACCACCTGCTGCCCTTCTACGGCATGGCGCACGTCGGCTACATCCCGGCCGAGAACGGGCGCATCACCGGGCTGTCGAAGCTCGCGCGCCTGGTCGAGGTCTACGCCCGGCGGCTGCAGGTGCAGGAGCGGCTGACCTCGCAGGTCGCCGACGCCCTCTTGCGCGTCATCGAGCCGCGTGGCGTGATCGTCGTCATGGAGGCCGAGCACACCTGCATGACCACGCGGGGCGTCCGCAAGCCCGGCTCGAAGACCATGACGAGCGCGGTCCGCGGCCAGCTGCGCGACCCCGCGACCCGGGCCGAGGCGATGAGCCTCATCCTCGGTCGATGACCGTGGCCCCCTCAAGGGTGCCGGCCCTCCCGCGCCCCGCCGGGCTGCCGGAGGCGCTGCGGGTCGACCGGTGCCTGGTGATGGGCGTCCTCAACGTGACGCCGGACTCGTTCAGCGACGGCGGTCGCTGGATGGACGCCGGCGCCGCCGTGGTGCACGGCCTGGAGCTCGTGGCCGAGGGCGCCGACCTCGTCGACGTCGGCGGCGAGTCCACCCGGCCCGGCGCCGAGCGCGTCGCAGCCGAGGAGGAGCAGCGGCGCGTGCTGCCGGTCGTGCGGGAGCTCGCGCGCCAGGGCGTCGCCGTGAGCGTCGACACCATGCGGGCCTCGACCGCCGCCGCCGCGCTCGAAGCCGGCGCCTGCCTGGTCAACGACGTCTCCGGCGGCATGGCCGACCCGCAGCTGGCCAAGGTCGCCCGCGACGCCCGGGCGCCGTACGTCGTCATGCACTGGCGGGGGCACAGCACCTCGATGCAGTCGCGCGCGGTCTACGCCGACGTCGTCGACGACGTGGCCGGCGAGCTGCAGGCGCGGGTCGAGGCGGTCCTCGACCTCGGGCTGCTGCCCGAGCAGCTGGTCCTCGACCCCGGGCTCGGCTTCGCCAAGAACGCCGCGCACAACTGGCAGCTGCTCGCCGGGCTGCCCGCGCTGACCGCGCTCGGCTACCCGGTCCTGGTCGGCGCCTCGCGCAAGCGGTTCCTCGGGTCGCTGCTCAGCGGCGACGAGCACGCTCCCGCGCCGGTCGCCGAGCGCGCGGACGCCACGGTCGCCGTCACGGCGCTCGCCGCCGCGGGCGGGGCGTGGTGCGTACGCGTCCACGAGGCCCGCGCCAACCGGGCGGCCGTCGCCGTGGCCCAGGCCGTGCGCAGCGCCGGGCAGGACCGCCCGTGACGGCCGACGCCGACGCCCGCTCGGTCGAGCGTGCCGTCCGCTCGCTCTACACCGCGGTCGAGCACGGTGACCTCGACCTCATGGGCGCGCTCTGGCTCGACGGCACTGCCGGCGACGAGACGGTCTGCATCCACCCCGGCTGGCCGGCGGTCCGCGGCCGCAGCTCGGTGCTGCGCTCGTGGGCCGTGGTCATGGCCGGGACGCCCTACGTGCAGTTCTTCCTCACCGACCTCGAGGTGACGGTCAACGGCGACACGGCGGTCGTGACCTGCGCTGAGAGCATGCTCACCGGCGACGACGAGGGCGACGGGTTCGTCGGCGCGCAGGCGGTGTCCACCAAGGTGCTGCGGCGTACCCCCGGCGGCTGGCGCATCCAGGTCCACCACTCCTCTCCGATCCTCGCGAGCAGCGACGACGACGAGGAGGACGAGGGGCTCGACGACGAGGCCGGTGACGAGGACGACCCGACCGCCGGCGGTGCGGGCGGGGACGGCCGGGGGAGGCCGGATGTCGGCTGACCGCATCGAGCTGCGCGGGCTGCGAGCGTTCGGCCGGCACGGGGTCTTCGACGCCGAGCGCGAGCTGGGGCAGGAGTTCGTCGTCGACGTGACGCTCCACCTGGACCTGCGCGCCGCCGCCGAAGGCGACGACCTGACCCGCACGGTGAACTACGGCGTCGTCGCCCAGGAGGCGGTCGCCGTGGTCGCCGGCGAGCCCGCTGCACTGATCGAGACGGTCGCCGGGCGCATCGCCGCGGCCTGCCTCGCGCACGGACTGGTCGAGCGCGTCGAGGTCGCGGTGCACAAGCCGGCCGCGCCGATCCCGCTGCCGTTCGACGACGTCGTGGTGCGGGTCGAGCGCTCCGCCGTACGCCGTGCCGTCGTCGCGCTCGGCGCCAACCTCGGCGACCGGCGGGCCGCCCTGCAGGGAGCGGTCCACGCGCTGGCGGCCACCGCCGGGACGTCCGTGCGCGCGGTCAGCCCCGTGTTCGAGACCGCCGCGCTCGTGCTGCCCGGCAGCCCGGGACAGCCCGACTACCTCAACGCCGTCGTCCTGGTGGACACCGCGCTGGCCCCGGAGGCGCTGCTCGCGCGGGCGCACGCGATCGAGGCGGCCTACCTGCGCGAGCGGTCCGAGCGGTGGGGGCCGCGCACGCTCGACGTCGACCTCGTCGCGGTCGACGGCGTGACCTCCGACGACCCGGCGCTGACGCTGCCCCACCCGCGCGCGGCCGAGCGGGCCTTCGTCCTGGCGCCGTGGGCCGCGGTCGACCCCGGCGCGCAGCTGCCGGGCGCGGGGAACGTCGCGCAGCTGCTGGCCGCGCTGCCGGACGAGGAGCGCGCGGGCGTACGCCGGCGCGACGACCTCGCGCTGTTCCCGCCCGGGGGTGAGGCGACGTGAGCGACCCTCGCCCCAGCATCCGGCCGACGTCGATCGCGTGGCTCGTGGCCGCCGTCCTCGTGTGCGCGGCCGCGGTCTGGACGCTGCTGCAGGTGCTCGAGGCCCGCGGCACGGACGTGTTCGCCCAGCAGTGGCTCGAGATCCCCTGGACGCTGCCGACCGGCCTGCTGCTGGTCGCGCTCGGGCTCGGAGTCACCGCGCTGGCCTGGCGGCGCCGGCTGGCGGGCGCGCCGCGCTCGCGTCCCGTCGACCCGCTCGCGGCAGCGCGGCTGGTCGGGCTGGCGAAGGCCTCGTCGCACGTGGGCGCCGTCCTCGCCGGTGCGTACGCCGGCTACGCGGTCTACCTCGTTCCCGACGCGGACATGTGGGGCGACCGGCTCTGGGCCGCGGCCTTCGCGACCGGCGCGTCCGTGCTCGTCGTCGTCGCCGGCCTCCTGCTCGAGCGCGTGCTGCGCGTGCCGGAGAAGGACGACCGGGCGACGTCCGGCTCGCACTAGGCCTGCGCCGGGGAGCTGTGCCGGCGAGCGGCGGGCTTGGACCGGGCCTGCGCTGCTCGACCCCCGCACGCCCACTGGCCGGCGCCCGACTTCGCTGCCCGTATGGGTGCCGGCGACTCCGCATGCGGGGTACGTGGCGCCTATAGCGGCAACTAAGTGGGAAGCGACACGTGGGCTGGCCGTGGGCTGCGCGTGGTCACTGCGCCCCCACGGTCCCCGCGCGCCGGTCCGAGGCGTCGCCGCCCGGCCCGGCCCCCCACCCGCCCGCGCCCCACTCCGCTGCCCGTACCGATGCCGCCGACCCCGCATGCGCGGTACCCGGTGCCCACAGCGCCCACTGAGTGGCGGCAGCGCCCCGGGCCCAGCACCCACGACTCCCGCCAGGTCTGCGCATACCCCCAGGAGGTACTTGCACGCTCATACCCCCAAGGGGTACCTTTGTGGTGTCGACCTGACGGGTGAGGGAAGGACCAGCGATGGACGCCACCGGCCACGGCGCACCGGGCTACTCCGACAGCAAGGACGCGCACCTGAAGCGGCTGCGGCGCGTCGAGGGCCAGGTGCGGGGGCTGCAGCGCCAGGTGGAGAACGACACCTACTGCATCGACGTCCTGACCCAGGTGTCCGCCGCCACCAAGGCGCTGGAGGCGTTCGCGCTCTCGCTGCTGGAGGAGCACCTGCACCACTGCGTCGCCTCCGCGCTCAAGAACGGCGGTGAGGAGGCGGACGCGAAGGTGAAGGAGGCGTCGGCTGCCATCGCCCGGCTGGTCAAGTCCTGACCCCACTGCTCCCAACCACGCACCCTGCGCCTCCGCGAGGCGCGACCCGACGACAAGGAGACCTCCGATGAGCGCCACCACCACCACGTACGCCGTCGCCGGCATGACCTGCGGGCACTGCGTCGGCGCGGTCACCGAGGAGATCGGCAAGCTGCCCGGCGTCACGGGCGTCTCGGTCGACCTCAACCCCGAGGGGGCGTCGGCCGTCACGGTCACCTCCACGGCCCCGCTCGACGAGCCGTCGGTGCGCGAGGCGGTCGACGAGGCCGGCTACGAGCTGGCCGAGCCGGCACGATGACCGGCGTGCGCCGCGAGCTGCCGGTGGCCGCCCGGCTCGGCGGGTTCGCGGCGGTGCTCGTCGCCGCGTTCGCCTGTGCGTACGCCGTGGGCACCGCGTTCGACGACGACAGCCCCGCCGGCACGACCGTCGAGAAGCCTGCCCCCGCGGTCGTCCACGACGGCGCGGACCACACCGCCGAGCCGCTGCCGACGCGCGTGCAGCCCGGCCACGACAACTGACCTGATCCTCGATTCAGGAAGCAGCAGACGCCCATGAGCACCATGCCCACGCACGAGGACGACGTCTCCGTGCCCGCCGGTCCCTCGCACACGATCGAGCTGGCCATCGGTGGCATGACGTGCGCTTCGTGTGCCAACCGCATCGAGAAGAAGCTCAACCGCATGGACGGCGTCACCGCCACGGTCAACTACGCGACCGAGAAGGCGAAGGTGACGTTCGGCGAGCAGGTGTCGCCCGAGGACCTGGTCGCCACCGTCGTGAAGACCGGCTACACCGCGCAGCTGCCACCGCCGCCCGAGCCCGCCGCCCCGGACGACGAGGGCGAGGCCGCCCCGGAGCCCGACCCCGCGTACCCCCTGCGCCAGCGGCTCCTCGCGACCGCGGCGCTCACGCTCCCGGTGCTGCTGCTCTCGATGGTCCCCGCACTGCAGTTCGACAACTGGCAGTGGGCCGCGCTCACCCTCGCCGCGCCGGTCGCGACGTGGGGCGCCTGGCCGTTCCACCGGGCCGCGTGGACGAACCTGCGCCACGGCGCCGCGACGATGGACACCTTGATCTCGGTGGGCGTGCTCGCAGCCCTGGGGTGGTCGCTCTACGCGCTCTTCCTCGGCGACGCGGGGCAGCCGGGGATGCGGATGCCGTTCGACCTGTGGCCCGGGAGTGAGCACCGTGGCGACGAGATCTATCTCGAGGTCGCCTCGGCGGTCACCGTGTTCATCCTCGCGGGCCGCTACTTCGAGGCACGCGCGAAGCGGCGTTCCGGTGCTGCGCTTCGTGCGCTCCTCTCGCTCGGCGCCAAGGACGTCTCGGTCGTACGCGGCGGCGTGGAGCAGCGCATCCCGACGAGCCGGCTGGGGGTCGGTGACGAGTTCGTCGTACGCCCCGGTGAGAAGGTCGCCACCGACGGCGTCGTCGTCTCCGGCACCTCGGCCGTGGACGCGTCGATGCTGACCGGCGAGCCCGTGCCCGTCGAGGTCGGCCCCGGCGACCCCGTCGTCGGTGGCACGGTCAACGCGGGCGGCCGACTGCTCGTCCGGGCGACGAGGGTCGGCGCCGACACGCAGCTGGCCCAGATGGCCCGCCTCGTCGAGGAGGCGCAGAACGGCAAGGCGCAGGTCCAGCGCCTCGCCGACCGGGTGTCCGGGGTCTTCGTCCCGGTCGTCATCGCGCTGGCCGTCGCCACGCTCGGCTTCTGGCTCGGCCGGGGCAGTGGAGCCGAGGCAGCGTTCACCGCCGCGGTCGCGGTGCTCATCATCGCCTGCCCCTGCGCCCTCGGCCTCGCCACGCCGACCGCACTGCTGGTCGGCACCGGGCGCGGCGCGCAGCTCGGGATCCTCATCAAGGGCCCGGAGGTTCTCGAGTCGACCCGGCGCGTGGACACCGTCGTGCTGGACAAGACCGGGACGGTCACCGCCGGTCGCATGACCCTCGTCGACGTGCTGCCGGCCGAGGGAGTGGACGAGCGCGAGCTGCTCCGGCTCGCCGGCGCGGTCGAGGACGCGTCAGCGCACCCGATCGCCCGAGCCGTTGCGCAGGCCGCGCGAGACCGGGTGGGCCCGCTGCCCGCGGTCGAGGGCTTCCAGAGCACCGACGGCCGGGGAGTGGCCGGAGTCGTGGACGGGTCCGCGGTCGTGGTCGGCCGGCGGGCGTGGCTCGCCGAGCAGTGGGCGCAGCACGCGCCGGACCTTCTCGTGGCCGCGGCCGAGGACGCCGAGGGCGATGGGCGCACGCCGGTGTGGGTCGGCTGGGACGGCGCCCTGCGCGGCGTGCTGGTCGTGTCCGACACCGTCAAGCCGTCGTCGCGGTCTGCCATCGACCGGCTGCGCTCGCTGGGGCTGCGCCCGATGCTGCTCACTGGCGACAACGAGCGCGCGGCGCGGGCCGTGGCCGCGCAGGTCGGGATCCCCGCGCAGGACGTCGTCGCCGAGGTCCTGCCGACCGACAAGGCCGATGTCGTACGCCGCCTGCAGGCCGAGGGGCGCGTGGTCGCCATGGTCGGTGACGGGGTCAACGACGCGGCCGCCCTCGCCGCGGCCGACCTCGGGCTCGCGATGGGCACCGGCACCGACGCGGCCATCGAGGCCGCGGACCTCACCCTCGTCAGCGGAGACCTGGCGACGGCGCCCGACGCGATCCGGCTCGCGCGCCGCACGCTGGCGACGATCAAGGGCAACCTCTTCTGGGCGTTCGGCTACAACGTCGCCGCGCTCCCGCTCGCCGCCGCCGGCCTGCTCAACCCGTTGCTGGCCGGTGCGGCCATGGCGCTGAGCTCGGTCTTCGTCGTCTCGAACAGCCTGCGGTTGCGCACTTTCCGCTGACGCGACCGCTTCGCAGGCACGTCCTCGGCGCAACGGCGAGGGCGTGCCTGCTGGTGAGTTGCTGCAATGTCGCGCGGTCGCGATCGTGTGCCCATGTCTGCAAGGCCCAGCCATGATCACGGCCACTCGCACAATCACCCCCCGACCGCCGACGGCGAGCGGCACGGCCACCCGCACCACGGCGAGCGGCACGGCCACTCCCACGGCGCGCAGGGTCACGGCCAGGGGCGGCTCCGCCGGCTGCGCCACGACCTGCTCGACGTCGTGGCCGGGCACTCCCACGACACCGCCGACCGGGTCGACGACGCGTTGACCGCCGACGCCGCGGGCCGCCGCGCCCTGTGGGTCAGCATGCTCGTGCTCGCCGGAACCGCGGGCCTACAGGCCGTCGTGGTCTCGATGACCGGGTCGGTCGCGCTGCTGGGCGACACGCTGCACAACGTCGCCGACGCGCTCACCTCCGTGCCGCTGCTCGTCGCGTTCGCACTCGCGCGCCGCCCGCCGACGCGGCGCTTCACCTACGGCTACGGGCGGGCCGAGGACCTCGGCGGCCTCTTCGTCGTCGCCATGATCGCGCTGTCGACCGTCCTCGCGGGCTACGAGGCCTTTGCCCGGCTGCTTCACCCGCAGGACGTGGACCACCTGTGGGCGGTCGCGCTCGCCGCGCTGCTCGGGTTCGCCGGCAACGAGCTGGTCGCGCGCTACCGGATCCGGGTCGGGCACCGGATCGGCTCTGCCGCCCTCGTCGCCGACGGCCTGCACGCCCGCACGGACGGGTTCACCAGCCTCGCGGTGCTGATAGGGGCGGTCGGCGTGGGCCTCGGCTGGCAACAGGCCGACCCGGTGGTGGGGCTGCTCATCGCCGTCGCGATCCTGCGGGTGCTGCGCCAGGCGGTCGGGCAGGTCGGCGCCCGGCTGCTGGACGCGGTCGACCCCGAGCTCGTGACGCGGGTCGAGGCCGTCGTCGGCGCGGCCCCCGGTGTGGTCGACGTCCGCGAGCTGCGGGTGCGCTGGATCGGGCACACGCTGCGCGCGGAGGTGGACATCGCGGTCGACCCGATGCTCAGCCTCGTCGCCGCCCACGACCTGGCCCATACGGCAGAGCAGCGCCTGCTGGCCGAGGTCCCGCGGCTCACGGCGGCGCTGGTCCACACCAGCCCGGCGGGGCACCACGAGCCCGTGCCCGGTTGAGGCCGCCCGCGTTCTCCCTTCGTTCAAGTAGCTGCAACTCGTTCGCAGTTGCTACTCGGCAGCATCATGGTGCAGGGTGATCTCCGTGCCCGGCCGGCTGCCGCGGCGCACACGGCTCGAGCGGGTCCAGCGGAGGGAAGCGGCGTGAGCGGGGCAACGGCTGTGCAGGCGACGACGGCCGGGTGGGCCGGCGAGCTGCTGCGCAGCTGGGACGAGCAGCAGCAGGGCTTCCTGCCCCGGCGGGAGCAGCGCTTCGCGGTCATGGCCGACGTCGTCGAGCGGCTCGCCGGGCCGCGGGCGCGCGTCCTGGACCTCGGCGCCGGCCCCGGCTCCACCTCCGACCGCCTGCTCCGTGCCCTGCCCGGCGCGACGTGTGTGGCCGTCGACGCCGACCCGGTGCTCCTCGCGATCGGCACCGAGGCGTACACGCCGGAGTGGGGAGACCGGCTGCGCTTCGTCGACGCCGACCTGCGCGACCCGGAGTGGGTGCAGGCCCTGCCGACGCACGAGTTCGACGCCGTCGTCTCGACCACCGCCCTGCACTGGCTCGACGCCGGCTCGCTGCACGCGGTCTACGCCGCCGTGCACGGCCTGCTGCGCCCCGGCGGCGTGGTGCTCAACGGCGACGGCATGCCCTACTCACCGGACGCCCCGACGGCCGGCCGGCTCGCGCAGCAGGCGTACGACGCCGAGCACGCGGCGGCCTTCGTCCCGGGCGGGGCCGGGGACTGGGAAGGCTGGTGGGAGCAGGCGCTCGCCCGTCCCGAGCTCGCCGACGCGGGCCGGGCGCGCGACGCGCGCCGTGCTGCCGCGCAGGCCCGCTACCCGGTGCGGCCGGAGGGGGCGACGTCGTACGCGCTGCACCGCGCCGCCCTGCTCGACGCGGGCTTCGTCGAGGTCGACACCGTGTGGCAGTGGTACTCCGACCGCGTGCTGCTGGCGGTCAAGGCCTCGTGACCCTGGCCGCCGCCCAGTCCGCTCCCGCCGGTCCTCCGCCGCCGGGCCAGGACGGGGACGTCCTCGGGCTGCGCCGGCTGCGCCGCCGCTTCGTCGCGTGCCTGGCCGGCCTCGGTGCCCTCCTGGTGCTGACGCTGATCGCCGGTGTCGGCGCCGGAGCGGTCGCCATCGGCCCCGGCACGGTGGCGTCGGTCGTGGGCCACCACCTGGTCGGCTTCCCCGGCGAGCGCACCTGGTCGCTCTCCCAGGACGCGATCGTGTGGGAGGTACGCCTCCCGCGCGTGCTGCTCGGCGCGCTCGTCGGCGCGGGCCTGGCGGTCTGTGGTGCCGCGATGCAGGCGATGGTGCGCAACATGCTCGCCGACCCGTACCTGCTCGGCGTGAACTCCGGGGCGTCGAGCGGCGCGGCCGGCGCGATCCTGTTCGGCTTCGGTGCGGGCTTCGGCGAGTACGCCCTGCAGGGCACGGCTTTCCTCGGCGCGCTCGCGGCCTCGGCCCTGGTGTTCCTGGTCGCCCGGTCGTCCGGCCGGGTCACCTCCGTCCGCCTGCTGCTGGCCGGTGTCGCGGTGGGCTACGCGCTCTACGCGCTCACCAGCTTCCTCATCTTCGCCTCCGACTCGGCCGAGGGGTCGCGGTCGGTGCTCTTCTGGCTGCTCGGCTCGCTGGGCCTCGCCACCTGGAACGGGCCACTGGCCGTCGTGGCGGTGGTGGTCCTGCTGACGCTGGGGCTGCTCACGCTGTGGGGCCGCCGCCTCGATGCCCTCGCGATCGGCGACGACACGGCGCTGTCGCTCGGGGTCTCGCCGGCGGCCTTCCGCACGCGCCTGCTGCTGCTCGTCTCGCTCTGCGTCGGCGTGCTCGTGGCGGCGTCCGGCAGCATCGGGTTCGTCGGCCTGGTGGTCCCGCACTTCGCCCGGCGGGTCATCGGGGCCGCGCACGCCCGCGCGCTGCCGGTCGCAGCGCTGCTGGGAGCGGTCTTCCTCGTCTGGGCCGACATCGCCGCACGCGTCGTCCTGCAGCCGCAGGAGCTGCCGATCGGCATCGTCACCGCTCTCGTGGGGGCGCCGTTCCTCCTCATCCTGGTCCGCCGGCTGCACACGCCCGGCGTCTAAATCCTGCATCCGGCTTCGTTGAAGAAGAAATACCCGAAGGAGAACGATGAGCATCCGCCGTCTCGCGCGCCACCGCGCCGCCGCCGCGCTGCTGGCCGCCGGCGCCCTCGCGCTGACGGCCTGCGGAGCCGGCGACGAGGCCTCCCCGACCGGCGCGGCCGCTGCGGCCGGGGGCCCCGGCGGCGACGCCACCTCGGGCTACCCCGTCACCTTGGAGAACTGCGGGGCGGAGGTCACCTTCGAGAAGGCGCCCGAGCGGGTGGTGCTGCTCAAGAGCTCTCCGGTGCCGTACCTCCACGAGCTCGGCGTGATGGACAAGGTGGTCTCGCGCGCAGGAGCGTTCGCCCGCGACTACTACGACGACGCGACCTGGGCGGAGCTGGAAAGTGTCCCGCTGCTGACCGACAAGGTCGACGGCAGCGGCCACCTGCAGATCTCCAAGGAGGTCGTCCTCGACCTCGAGCCCGACCTGGTCATGGGCTCGGTCGACAACCTCAACCGCGAGACGCTCGCCGCCGTCGGCATCCCGCTGCTCGAGGAGCCGGCCCTCTGCCCCGACCCGCCGACCGACCCGAGCTTCGCGGACGTGTCCGACCAGTTCCTCGCCTACGGCAAGGTGTTCGGCGTCGAGGACGTAGCTCGGCAGAAGGCCGCCGCCTTCGAGGCGGAGGTCGCCGCGGCGACGTCGCAGACGCCAGCGGGGGAGCGGCGTACCGCGGCCGTGCTCTACCCCACCGTCGGCGGCGGCACGACGTACGCCTATGGCACCCGCAGCATGGCGCACCCGCAGCTGGAGGCGGCCGGCTTCGAGAACGTCTTCGACGACACGCACGAGCGCGTCTTCGAGGTGACGCTCGAGGAGCTCATCGGCCGCGACCCGGACGTGCTCGTCCTGCTCTACTCCGAGGGCGACCCGCAGAAGGTCGAGCAGGCGGTTACCGACCTGCCCGGAGCCGACAAGCTCAAGGCCGTCCGCGACGGCAACGTGATGACCCAGCTGTTCAACTTCACCGAGCCCCCGTCGCCGCTGGCGCTCGTGGGCCTGCAGCAGATCGTCGAGCGGTTCGGCGGTGCCCGGTGATCTGCGCGGACGGCGTCTCCTTCGCGTACGGCCGCACCGAGGTCCTGCGCGAGGCGGGGCTCACCGCCCGCCCCGGCCAGGTGCTGGGCCTCATCGGGCCGAACGGCAGCGGCAAGACGACGCTGCTGCGAACGCTCTACGCCTCGCTCAAGCCCTCGCAGGGCACGGTCCTGCTCGACGGCACCGACCTGCGCAAGGTGCCGACGCGCGAAGCCGCGACGAAGCTCGCGGTCGTCGTGCAGGAGCACGGCGGCGACATGCCGCTGCTGGTGTCCGAGATGGTCATGCTCGGCCGCACACCGCACCTGGCGGCCTTCCAGCGCGCCACGGACCGCGACGCCGCGATCGCCGCCGACGCGTTGGCCCGGGTGGGGGTCTCGCACCTCGCCGGACGCCCGTTCGTCGGCCTCTCCGGCGGGGAGAAGCAGCGCGTCCTGCTCGCCCGCGCACTGGCCCAGCAGGCCGAGCACCTGCTGCTGGACGAGCCGACCAACCATCTCGACATCCGCTACCAGCACGAGATCCTCGACCTCGTCCGCTCGCTCGGGATCACGGCGGTCGTCGTGCTGCACGACCTCAACCTCGCCGCGCGCTACTGCCACGAGCTCGTGCTGCTGAAGCAGGGCCGCGTCGTGGCCGCCGGCACCCCCGACGAGGTCCTCGTCCCCGAGGTCCTCGAGCCCGTCTACGAGGTGGAGGTACGCCGCGTCGACGTCGACGGCGAGCTCCACCTGCTGTTCCGGCCGCAGCACAGCTTTTGCGCCCCCGCCCTCCAGGAGATCGCATGACCGGCACTTCCTACGTCCAGGACAACCTCAACGCGTACTGGAGCGGGCGCAGCGTCCCCTACGACGCCTACCAGCTGCGCCCCGAGCGCTACGACGCGGACCGGAGGGCCTGGGGCGAGGCCTTCGCCGCCGCCCTGCCGCCCGCGCCCTGCGACGTCCTCGACCTCGGCACCGGGAGCGGCTACGTCGCGACGCTCCTCGCCGAGCTCGGCCACCGCGTCGTCGCGACGGACCTGGCCGAGGGCATGCTCGAGCGCGCCCGCGCGCACGCCGCCCGCATGGACAACCCGCCCCGGGTCGAGCGCGGCGACGCCGTCGCCCCGGCGTACCCGGACGGCAGCTTCGACGCGATCACGAACCGGTACGTCATGTGGACCCTGCGCGAGCCGCTGACCGCGCTCGCGAACTGGAAGCGGGCCCTGCGCCCGGGCGGGGTGCTCGCGGTGGTGGACAGCACGTGGTTCCCCGACGGGCTCGACGAGGGGACGCCGGAGTTCACCCTGCTCTACGACGACACCGTCGCGGCCGCGCTGCCGCTGGCGACCGCGCGCTCGATCGACGCCACAGCGGCGCTCGTCGAGCAGGCCGGCTTCGAGGACGTCAGCGTGACCCCGCTCGAGGCGGTCCACGCCCTCGACGTCGCGCACGGCGTGGCGGACAACCACGAGGTGCAGATGCAGTACCTCGTCCGCGCCCGCCGCCCCTGAGAAAAGAGGGGCGGCCGGGACCCGTCCGCGCCCCGCACGGCTCCGAATACCCACAGCGCGGCCGGCACCGAGCGCTGCCGCGTCACGGCGGCGGACGCGCCGTCGGGAGCCCGCGCAGGCGGGGACGCGGGCTCCCGGCGCACGGCAGCCCGCGGCCCGGCCTCAGGACGCGTTGGGCACGACCACGGCCCGCCCGGCGACCTCTCCGGCGGCCAGCTTGCGATAGGCCTCGGGCGCCTCGTCCAGCGGATAGGTCGTGATCTGCGGCTGCACCAGGCCGCGCGCGCCGAGCTCGAGCACCTCGACGAGCTCGGACCGCGAGCCCCAGTAGATCGTCTGGATGCTCACCTCGTAGGGCACGCCGAAGAACGAGACCGGCAGGCTGCCGCCACCGATGCCGACGATCGTGAGGTCTCCGAGGGGGCGCGCGACCGTGGCCCCGAGCGCCAGCGTCGCGTCGGCACCGACGCAGTCGAGGACCACGTCTGCGCCTAGCCCGCGGGTGATCTCGCGGATCGCCGCGGCGGCGCCCTCGCCGGACGCGACGGTGTGGTCCGCCCCGTGCCGGCGCGCGAGCTCGAGCGCCTCGGGCCGCTGGTCCACCGCGATCACGGTCGTGGCGGTAGTCGCCTTGAGGATCTGCACCGCGACGTGCCCGAGGCCGCCGACGCCGATGACCACCGCGAAGCTGCCCGGCGGCAGCTTGCTCCAGGAGCGGCGTACGGCGTGGTAGGGCGTGAGCCCGGCATCGGTGAGCGGCGCGGCCGTCGCCGGCTCGAGGCCGTCGGGCAGCGGCACGACGTGGCGCACGTCCGGCACCAGCATCAGGTCCGCCATCCCGCCGTCGACGCCCAGACCGCCCCCGCCGCCCGGCGCGGGTGACTGGAGCACGTTCTCGCACAGCGTCTCGACGCCCATGCGGCAGCGGGCGCACGTGCCGCACCCCCATGGGCCGTAGACCGCGACCGGCTGGCCGACGCGTACGTGTGTCACGCCGTCGCCGACCGCGTGCACCCAACCGGCGTTCTCGTGCCCGAGGGTGAAGGGCGGGTGCCACGGGACGGTCCCCGCCTCGAAGTCGTGCATCAGGTGCAGGTCGGAGTGGCACGCGCCGGCGCCGCCGACCCGGACGACGACCTGCCCCGGGCCCGGCGTCGGGTCGGGCACCTCCACCAGCTCCGGCTCGGACTTCCAGGCCGTCAGCCGCAGTGCGCGCACGGGGTGTCCCTCCTTCGGCGATGTCTCGACCGTCGGAGGGATCGTGCCCGGGCGGCTCGCAAGCTATCCCGCTCGGCCGGTGGCAGGGCGGGCGTACGCGAAAGGGCTGGGCACGCGGTCGCGTGCCCAGCCCCTCTCTCGACCCGCGCCTGCGGCCCTACTGCTCCGAGGCGAAGAGGATCGCGCGGCCGAGCTGGGAGTGCAGGCCCTTGGCGTGCAGACGGACCGTCGGGTCGGTCCCGATGAGCACGACGCCGTTCCCACCGGCGCTCACGGCGCTGACGATGCTGGCCTGGCTCGCCGCGGCGGCCTGGCCGTTGGTCGCGTTCGTCGCGGCCCACCAGCCCGAGAGCAGCGGGTCGGCGGCGTACGACTGCTCGACCTTTGCCGTGGCTGGGACGTTGGCGTACCAGACCGGCTGGAAGACCCACGAGGTCGCAGCCGCCCCGGACGCGACCGGGCCGTCGCTGTTGACGACGTTCACGACGCCGCTGGCGAGGCTGGCCCCGGCGGTCGCCGTGACGCTGAGCAGTGAAGTGGCATTCGTGAACGCGGCGCCCTGCGTCCCGAGGCCGACGACGCCGCCGCCGCGGGCGAGGAAGGCGTCGAGCGCGGCGCGGTTCGGCGCGGTGAGTCCGGCGACATTGACATTGCTGTTGACGAGGACCACGTCGACGTCGGCGGTCAGTGTGGTGGCGAGGTTGTTGGCGGCCAGAGCGCGCGCCTCGAAGCCGTTGTCCAGCAGCGTGTCGCGCTCCTCGACGGTGCCGAGGTAGCCGACGACGACCTCGTCGAGCTCCGTGCCCGTCCAGCCGGCGGGGGCCGCCGTGAACTTCACCTTGTGGGTGCGGGTCTCGACGGCCGCGAGGCGGCGGTTGGCCCCGCTGTGCGGAACGACGACGGAGCCGTCGGCGAGCCGGTAGACGTCGACGCCCTGGTCGAGCAGCGAGTTGACCGCGAGCAGGTCGGCACCGTCCTGGATGTCGAGGCGCAGGTCGGGGGTGCCGGCGGGCAGGCCGCCCTTGGCCACGCCGTCGTAGGTTCGCTTGGTCGGGACGCTCGGCAGCTCGTCCCACAGCGTGTCGACGGTCGCGCCCCACGTGAGGCCCTGGCTCCACGCGGCCGGGCCGGCGTAGAGGTCGTCGACGCGGTCGGTGATGTCCGCGCCCGGCTCGAGGAGCGAGTTGACCAGGCCGCGCTTCGGCTGGTGCAGGTCGATGACGTACGACCCGGCCTCGTAGCTCTTGCCGTTCGCGGTGAAGGGCGCGGTGGCCTGCGTGACGCGGCCGTCGCTGCCGACGAGCAGGTCGACGA
The DNA here is from genome assembly GCF_011250635.1 of Motilibacter deserti. Taxonomy (GTDB): domain Bacteria; phylum Actinomycetota; class Actinomycetes; order Motilibacterales; family Motilibacteraceae; genus Motilibacter_A; species Motilibacter_A deserti. Next base: position 1,154 of record NZ_JAANNP010000036.1, on the reverse strand, counting down.
GGCGGGCGGCGGCGGTGTCCGAGCGCTGGCCCCGGCCGACCGGGATGACGTAGGAGCGCGGTAACGTCGTGTGGTAGTTGTCCTCCGGGCCCCAGCCGGGGACGTAGCCGTCGGGCAGGTCGCGCTGCGGCTCCCCGGCCCAGCCGCGGCGGAAGACCTCGGCCTGGTCGAAGAGCACCTCGTCGCGGTGCTCCTGGATGTAGTCCAGTGACTCGCGGATCGCGACCTCGTGCACGTCTGTGTTGATGCCCGAGCGGCGGACTCGCTCGGCCGGCGTGAGGTTGGTGCCGCGCGGGTTGAGCGGCGCCTCGATCGTGTAGGGGATGCTGCTCTGCAGCATCGAGAACGACGGGACGTAGATCGGCGGGAAGTCGTCCCACACGCCGGGGGCGTCGTCGCGGAACGGGATGCGCGCCCGCTGCGTCTCCGGGTGGCCGAGCGCCTTGAGCCCCGCCTCGATGCCGAGCGCGTTCGGCAGCGCGTGCTTGATGTAGAGGTCGTACTCGTCGTTGACGTTGTGCGGCGGCGTGCTCGGGTGCAGCAGCGTCGGCTCGACGTAGCCGTGCAGGTCGAGGGCGATGGTCGGCTGTGTCGCGATCGTCAGGTCGCGGATGACCACCGTCTCCGGCTGCGACACGATCGTCAGGTCGCGGTTGAGGTCGTAGCCCGCGGCGTTGGCGCGGGTGCCGAGGACGCGGCCGTCCGGGTTCGACGTGACGTTGAAGACGAGGCGGTTCCGCTTGAGCAGCGTCACGATCTCGGGGTCGTTGCTGGTCGCGAACTCCTCGATGACGCGCAGGGCCGCGTCCGTGCCCTCCCACTCGTTGCCGTGGATGTTGGCGTTGACGAAGAGCGGGGTCTTGTAGCCGGCCTTGAGCTTGGCGTCGTTCTGCGCCTGGACCGGCTCGTTCTCGATCTCGCGCTTCCACCGCTCCTGCTGGCGGGCCTCGGCCGCGGTCTCGGGCCACGTGACGGTGACGCCGTAGAGGTCGTAGCCGGAGGAGGACTTGCCCACGACGCTCGCGGAGACGCGGTCGCTGACAGCCTGCAGGGCGTTCAGCTTCGGGGCGATCGCGTGATAGGGCACGACACCGATCGCGATGGACGCGTCGTGGGTGTTCACCGGCCACACCGGCAGGACGTTCTCCCGCGGG
>NZ_JAANNP010000037.1 GCF_011250635.1 Motilibacter deserti | reverse complement strand
CGGGAGCAGGACCTCGAGGACGCGGGCTACGAGGTCGTACGCCTGGACTGGGCCGACCTGCAGCAGCCGGCGCGGGTGCGCGCCAAGCTCGAGGCGGCGTTCGCTCGTGCGGGGCGGCGATGACGCCGGCTGGCCCTGCCAAGCACGCCTTGCTCTCCCGTACCCAGCTTCGCTCCTCCGGCCCGAGGAGCGAAGCGCTGCGGGGAGGAGCGGAGCTGCCGAGGCCAGCCCAGAACGAGAAGCGGCCCGCCCCCCGCAGAGGTGGGGGACGGGCCGCTGGGATCGGGGAGCGTCAGGCGACGTACTCGAGCAGGTCGGAGACGCCGCTGCAGGTACGCAGCCGGCGCAGGCTCTCCTTCTCGAGCTGGCGGACGCGCTCGCGGGTGAGGCCGAGGCGGTCGCCGATCTCGAGCAGGGTGTGCTCGCGGCCGGTCTCCAGGCCGAAGCGCATGCGCATGATCGTCTGCTCGCGCTCGGGCAGCTGCGACAGGACCTGGGCCAGCTCGTCCTGCAGCAGGCCGAAGGCGACCTGCTCGTGGGCGTCGGGCGCCTGGGCGTCGGCGAGGATGTCGCCGAGCGTGCCGTCGTCGGTGCCGTCGCCGAGCGGGGCCTCCAGCGACAGGACGTCGCGGGAGACGTCGAGCAGCTCGATGACCTTGGCCTCGGGCATGCCGAGCGCCTCGGCGAGCTGGGCCTCGGTCGGAGCCTCACCGAGCGAGGCGGTGAGCTCGCGGCGGACGCGGGCCAGCTTCGACAGCTGCTCCACGACGTGGACGGGGAGCCGGACCGTGCGGGCCTGCTCGGCGAGGCCGCGCTGGGTCGACTGCCTCAGCCACCACATGGCGTAGGTCGAGAACTTGTAGCCGGTCTTCCAGTCGAACTTCTCCACCGCGCGGATCAGGCCGAGGCTGCTCTCCTGGATGAGGTCGAGCAGGTCGACGCCGCGGTTCTGGTACTTCTTCGCGACCGAGACGGCGAGGCGCAGGTTGGCCTCGACCATGCGGGCCTTGGCCGAGACGCCCGTGCGGGCGAGCTCGCGCAGCTCCCGGACGGTCGGCGCGCCGGCCATGTCCGCGAGGAACGCCTCGCCCTCGGTGTCGACGCGCATGAGCAACTGCTCGGCGAAGAGCCCCGCCTCGATCTGCTGGGAGAGCTCGACCTCGGTGGCGGCGTCGAGCAGCGGCACGCGGCCGATCTCGCGCAGGTAGACCTTGACCAGGTCGGTGTCGGCCGTGGCCTCGGTGCCCTCGGCCTTCGACTTGGCGGTCGAGGACGAACGCTGCGCGGGAACGGCGGCGGTCGCCGAAGCGGCCACCTCTGCCACCGGCTGCGCGGGGGCGGGCTCGGCGGGGGCCGGGGCCTCGACGGGAGCGGGGTCCGTGACGGCGGGCGTCGCGACCTTGTCGGCGGTGCGACGGACCGCGGGAGCGGCCTTCGGCTTCGCGGTCGTGGTACGCCGGGCGCGGGGCTTGGCGGCGGGCTTGCTGTCGGCGGCGGCGAGCGTCACGCCGGCGGCGGCGAGCGCGCTGAGCACGGTGCGGCCCTCCTCCGGGGAGAGGCCGGCGCCCGCGAACTCGGTGCGCAGTGCGGACAAGGTCGGAGCGGCGCCTGCTGCGGCGGCGGAGAGGAGCCGAGCGGTCACCTCCGCGACGACGTCGGCCTGAGAGCGCGCGAGGACGGGCATGGGCATGCGGCGTAACACCTTCCAAAGAAGTGGTTCGGCTGACAGCGGCAGCCGGAGAGTCGGCTGCTCTGGCAGCCCGACCTTCACCTCAACGGCAGGTAACGCGGCAATGTTCCAGAAACCTGAGCATGACCTAGGACACATTCGAGACATGCCTCGGCCGCGCCCGACTCGCTGACGTGCGCGCCGACGATACGCCACTCAGGCGCGCCGCGCGACCACATCCGGGTCAGTCGCCCGTTTGCCGCGCGGCCAGGGTACCGAACCTTCCCGGTTCCGACCGGGTCGTACGAGCAGGTCAGTCCGTGCGCGTGTCGCTTCCAGGGACAGGTTCGCCTGCCGTCGGGCGGGACCCGGACCGGCGGGACGGATTCCCGCGGCTGGGACGTACTCAAGACCGGCCTACCCCGCTCCGAGTAGCAACGCAGCAACTTCCGCCTACTCGAGAGCGCCCCAGGAGCCGGACATGCCCGCACGACTTCTCCGCACGATGCCCAGTGCACCGCGCAGTGCGCGGCCCGCCCAGCCGCTGCAGCGGCTGACCGACAAGCTCCTCGCCGGCGAGCTCGGCCCGGTGGCCTCCGCGCTGCTGTGCGCCGTGTCACCGACGTCGCGGCGCTGCCTGCGGCTCTGGCGCGAGGCCGAGCAGGCCTCGCTGGCGTCTGCCAAGGCGGTGGCCGCGGCTGCGGTCGCCGTCGCCGCGCAGCGCTGGCGGGTCGAGGACGACATGGACGTGGTCGACGCCGAGTTCTGGGCGATCGTCGCGACGGTCTGAACCCGCCACGACCGTCGACGGACCCCGCCGACGACGAGGCCCGCCGCGATCTGCGGCGGGCCTCGGGCTGTGCGCGAGCGTCAGAGCTTGGCGGGCGTGCGGGTCACCCAGTAGTCGGCGGCGCCGGGGTTGGCGACGCCGAACCGCGCGTTGATCGAGTAGATGTACTTGCCGTTGCGCGTCGTGGTCGACGGCACGTCGAACGCCGGGTCGGAGATGACGCCCTGCCAGTGGGCGGTCAACGCCAGGCCGGCGCCGTAGCCCAGCTTCAGCACGGTGACGGCGGTCCCGTTGCCGCGGACGACGTACGCGATGTTGCCGGCGAGCTCGATGCCGTCGCCGCCGGTCAGGGTGCCGCCCGAGATGGGCACGACGGTGGCGACGCCGGTGGCCGGGTTGACGCGGTAGAGCCCGCCCGCGCCGGAGTGGTCGAGCAGCAGGCTGCCGTCGACGAGGGCGCGGATGCCGTTGGCCCGGGTGTTGCCGGTCACCGGCCAGGCGCCGGTCAGCGGGGTGGTGGTGTAGCCGGTGCCGGTCGGCAGGCCGCTGGAGCCGAGCGGGATGTTGAGCAGCCGCTCGACGCGCGAGTCGGTGACCCACAGGCCGGTCGGCGCGAGCGTGAGGTCGTTGAGGAACTGCGCGTCCGCGACGCGGTAGTTGTGGACGACGCCGCCGGTGCGGGAGTTGACGGCGAGGATGATGCCGCCGCCGCTCTCGTGCGTGCCCACGGTCCAGACGAACCGGCTGCGCGGGTCGTAGACCATGCCGCGCAGCGCCCGGCCGGTCGCGCCGGGCGTGACGACCGAGCCCTGGCCGGTGGCGAGGCTGCCCTTCCAGATGCGGCCGTCGACCATCGAGCCGGCGAAGTAGTCGGTCCCGCCGGGGATGCTCGTGATGCCCTCGGGGCGGAAGCCGTCCGGGAGGTCGAGCTGCGCGGGCCCGACCACGGCGGCGCGGACGGCGGCGGCCGACGCCGCGCCAGCGGGAGCCGCGTGGGCGGCGACCGGGAGGGTGGTGACGGATGCGGCGGCCGACAGGGCGATCACCGGGCCGACCCAACGTCGTTGCTTTTTCGAAAGCTCCATCATTTCCGTGATTCTGGCGAGGGAGCGGTTGTTGCGCAAGCAGGAACTTCGGTGCGTGCTTCGACGTTCCGGCCCGGTGCGCGAGCGGCCTGGATAGCGGGTGCGCGACGCGTACGGGCGGGCAGGCCACCGCGAGAGCGGCTCCCCAGGCATCACCGGGGCGGCTCCGCGGTACGAGGACACTGCGGCGGTTGGCCGCATAGTCTTGCCGGGGCGGCTGTGCGCGGCCCCCATTCCCGACCACGGAGGCCCCACCGGTGACGGACCGCCGCGACGACGACGCGATCCCGGCAGCTGCCCAGCAGCCTGCGGAGCGCGGCTCCGGCGGCGAGCAGGTCGGGTCCGCGGAGGGTGACCCGGGGCGCGGGGCGAACCCGGACGACGCGCCGCTGCACATGGCGCCTTCTCGCAAGCGCCGGTGGCCGAAGGTCGTGGCCTGGACCGCGGGCGGGACCGTCGTGGCCCTCGGCGCGGTGGCGGCGGGCGGCTACGCGTACGTCAAGAACGCCGAGGGCAACCTGCAGCGCGTCACGATCGACGCCCCCCAGGCTTCCGGCGCGCCTGCGCGCCCCCCGGCCGCGCCGACGAGGGCGGAGAACTACCTGCTCGTCGGCTCCGACAGCCGGGCCGGGTTGAGCTTCGAGGACGAGGAGCGGCTGCACGTCGGCCCGGAGCGGGTGGCCGAGGGCCAGCGCTCGGACACGATGATGCTGCTGCACCTCGCGGCGGGGAAGGCCAAGGCGACGCTCGTCAGCCTGCCGCGCGACTCCTACGTCTGGATCCCGCCGCACGTCGACAAGCTGACCGGCGAGCAGGTGCCCGCGCGCAAGGACAAGCTCAACACGGCGTACCAAGGCGGCCCGGCCACGCTCGTGCAGACGATCGAGACCGCGACGGGCGTGCGCATCGACCACTACGTGGAGATCAACTTCGCCGGCTTCGAGCGGATGGTCAATGCGGTCGGCGGCGTGGAGGTCTGCACCACCCGCGCGCTGGTGGACAGCTACTCAGGGCTGGACCTGCCGGCGGGCAAGCACAAGCTCGACGGCGAGGTCGGGCTGAAGTACGTCCGGGCGCGGCACATCACGGCCGACAGCGACTTCGGGCGCATCCGTCGGCAGCAGGGGTTCATCGGGGCGATCGTCCGGCAGGCGACGAGCAGCAAGGTGCTGCTCAACCCGATCAAGCTCAACCGCCTGGTCAACGCCGTGACCAAGTCCGTGACCGTGGACGAGGACCTCAGCCAGGGCGACATGCTCAACCTGGCCCGCCAGCTGCGCAACTTCTCTCCCGGGCACATGACGTTCGCGACGGTCCCGGTGGCCGACCCGGACTACCGCCCGGGCAAGGTCGGCAGCACGGTGCTCTGGGACGCCCCGGCCGCGCGGGCGATGTTCGCCCGGATCAACGCAGACCAGCCGATCAACGGCACGAAGGCGTCGACCTCCGCGCCGAGGGTGAGCGTCGCGCCGGAGGACGTCTCGGTGCAGGTGCTCAACGGTGCCGGGGTGCCGGGGGCCGCCGTCCGCGCCGGGGACGACCTCGCCCGTGTGGGCTTCCGGGTGCTCGACGTGGGGGGCGCCGCGGCGACGAGTGGTGAGGCGACGGTCATCCGCTACGCGCCCGCGCAGGAGGCGGCGGCCAAGACGCTCAAGGCCGCGATCCCCGGCTCGAAGCTGGTGCGTACGCCGCGGCTGGGCGACACGGTCAAGGTGCTCGTCGGCTCGGGCTGGTCGGGGGCGCGCGAGGTGCGCGTCGTCGGGGCGACGAAGCCCAAGCCGGCGATCGAGACCGCCACGGCGGCGCAGGTCAGCTGCACCTGAGGGGCGTACGGCGCCTGCGGAGCGCCGCGCCCCGGCGGCCGGTGGGCGGTTGAGCCGGCGCTGGTCGGCGGCTCGACAGCGGCTCGTCGGTGGCCCTGCCTACGGTGGCCCCATGGCGTCCACGGTTCCGCGTCGGCAGGTGCTCGGCTTCCGCGTCCGCGCGCAGCAACTGGACCGGGACGAGGGCTCGGTGGCCGACACCGCCGTGCTGGACCTCGGGGTGCAGGACACCGGGCCGGACGGCGGGCGCTGGGCGCTGGCGCTGCGCGGGGTGGACGTCGGATCGCTGGGCCCCGACGAGCTCGCGCTGCTCTGGACCGTACGCGGCGCTCCGCACTACTACCGGCGGGCCGACGTCCCGGGGGTGGCGGCCGCCGTCGAGCCGTTCTCGGACGCCGACGCCGCGAAGCGCATCTATGACGCCGCGAAGCCGCTGAAGGCCGCGGGGATCGGCATCCTCGACGCCCTGGACGAGGTGGCCGCCGCGATGCAGCGCACGGTCACGTCACCGACGGTCAAGGGCGAGGTCTCCAGCGCCGTCACGGCCGTGATGCCGGAGCCCTACCTGCGCTTCTGCCGGCCGTGCAACGCGACCCACCTGTTCGAGCAGCCGTTCCGGCTGGCGGCGGTGCGGGCCGGCCTCGAGCTCGAGCCCGGCACCTCGCCACCGGTGCTGCGCCCCATCGCGGGGTTCCGCAAGGCGAGCTCGGTCCCCGAGCGGCTCGACCCGGTCTCGGCCTACCTCCGGCTGCTCGGCCCGGCGACGCCGAGGCACGTCGCGGACTACCTCGACGCCCCGGTCAAGGAGGTGCAGGCGCGCTGGCCGGCGGACGCCGTCGAGGTCGACGTGGAGGGCGAGCGGCGCTGGGTGCTGCCGGCCGACGTCGACGCGCTGTCAGGCCCTGCCGTGCGCGGCGCGCGGCTGCTCGGGCCGTTCGACCTCTTCCTGCAGGCCAAGGACCGTGCCCTGCTCGTGGACGACCCGGCGCGGTCCAAGGCGCTCTGGCCGGTGCTCGGCCGGCCCGGCGCGCTGCTCCTGGACGGCGACCTCGCCGGCACCTGGCGCCCGCGCAAGACCGGCAAGCGGCTGCGCGTCGAGCTCGTGCCGTGGGCCCCGCTGCCCGCGAAGCAGCGCGCCGTCCTCGACGAGGCGGCCGAGCGGCTGGCGGCCTATCGCGGGGTGCAGCTGGCCGGGGTCGACGTGGCCGACTGAGGCGGGCGGTCAGAGCAGGAAGCGGAAGAGCGGGCTGTCCGCCGGCACCGGCTCGATGTGCGGCGGGGCGAGCTCCATGCGCCGCAGCAGCGGGTCCAGGTCCTCGGGCCGGGAGATCTCGATGCCGACGAGCGCCGGGCCCGTCTCCCGGTTGTTGCGCTTGATGTACTCGAACAGCGTGATGTCGTCGTCCGGCCCCAGCACTTCGTCGAGGAACCGGCGCAGCGCCCCCGGCTCCTGCGGGAAGTCCACGAGGAAGTAGTGCTTGCGCCCCTCGTGCACCAGCGCGCGCTCGACCACCTCGGCGTACCGGCTGACGTCGTTGTTGCCGCCGGAGAGCACGCAGACGACGGTGGAGCCGGGTTCCACGTGGATCGTGTCGCCCAGCGCCGCCGGCGCCAGCGCCCCGGCGGGCTCGGCGATCACCCCGTCGGACTGATAGAGCGCGAGCATCTCGGTGCACACCCGGCCCTCGGCGACCGTCGTCAGCTCGGCGCCGGACCCGGCGACGACCGGATACGTCGATGCCCCCACCCGGCGCACCGCCGCCCCGTCCACGAACGTGTCGAGCTCGGCCAGGTCCACCGGCCCGCCCGCGGCGAGCGCCGCCGCCATCGAGGCCGCACCGGCGGGCTCGACCCCGACGACGCGTACGCCCGGGTGCCGCGCGCCGAGCCATGTCAGCGCCCCGGCCAGCAGCCCGCCGCCGCCGACCGGGAGCACCACGACGTCGGGCGCCGCCCCGAGCTGCTCCACGACCTCGCGCACGACCGTGCCTTGCCCGGCGATGGTCCGCGGGTCGTCGAAGGCGGGGACGAGCGTCGCGCCCGTGCGGGCCGCGTCCTCGTGCGCCGCCTGGGCCGCTTCGTCGTACGTGTCGCCGAGCACCACGACGTCCACGACGTCGCCGCCGAGCGCCGCGATGCGGTCGCGCTTCTGCCGGGGAGTGGTGCGCGGCAGGTAGACCCGGCCGCGAACACCGAGGGCGGCGCAGGCGTACGCCAGCCCCTGGCCGTGGTTGCCCGCGCTCGCGCAAACGACGCCGAGCGTGCGGGCGGTCTCGTCGAGCCGGGCGATGAGGGCGTACGCCCCGCGCACCTTGTAAGACCGGACGACTTGCAGGTCCTCGCGCTTGAGCCAGACGCCTGCGCCCGTGAGGGCCGAGAGACGCGCGTTGGGCAGGAGCGGGGTCACGGTGGCGATGCCGCGCAGCAGGTCGGCGGCCGCGTCCACATCGTCTGCAGTCACGGTAGTGCTGGCGGCGCGGGTCATGCCCGAATCCTGCCGCTCCGTGCCGCCCCGTGCCGCACCGGCGTGCGGGCGGTGGCGGAGGCGCTGGTGCCGGCCGTCCCGGCGGAGGGACGCGCGAACGCCGGAGGCCGCCCCCGCGCAGGGGACGGCCTCCGGTGCGGACTGCGACCGCTAGTACGAGCGGGTGCCGGGCTTCTTGCCGCGGCTGGAGAGCTTGGCGAACAGCTCCTTGGCCTTGCGCTGGTTCTCGGGCTTGCTCGCCTCACGTCGGGCGATGTCGAGTGCCTTCGCGGCCAGGCCGGCCTTCATCGCGCCCTTGAGCAGGCTCATCGTGTCCTCCACTGTCGTCTGTGCTGTGTCTGATGCCCGCTGCCGCCGTGCGTACCCCTGTTGCCCGGGGCAGCTGGCGGTTGCGCGCCTCTGTCATGGTCAACTTCCGGACGGAGCGCGGCGTGCCCGCAGCCCCGTCGCCACGGTGCGCGCCCACGAGTGGCAAGGTCAGGGCATGGGCCTGTTCACGCCGGAGGAGGCGGCCACCGAGCTGGAGGCGCTGCTCCCGACCCTCGACGAGATCGTCGCGCTGCGCGCGGACGCGGCCGAGCTGGCGGCGTCGCTGCAGAAGGGGGGTCGCTCGACGGCGCTGGGCGGGCTGCCGGAGCTCAAGGCCGCGCAGGCCCGCCTGGACGAGCTGCTGACCCGGGTGCAGGAGACCGGCGCCGAGCTCAAGGGGCTGGCGCCGCTGCTGGTCGACTTCCCGGCCGACCTGGACGGCGTGCCGGTCCTGCTGTGCTGGCTGGAGGGGGACCGAAGCCTGCGCTGGTACCACCGGTCCGACCTGGGATTCGCAGGCCGTCGGCCGCTGAAGGTCCTGTCTTGAGCTGCGAGCGGGCGAATCACCCGTTCGGCGCAACTACGCGGGCTCCCGATAGGGCACGCTACGGAGCATGAGCACGGTGACACAGGCTGCAACCACGCCGATGGCGGTCCAGCTCTTCGCCCTGCGTCGGGCCCTCGACACCCCGCGCACCGGCGAGGAGCCGCGCGTGATCGTCCTCCCCCGCGAGCCGCGCGCGCAGCGCGTCGGCCTCGCCCCCGTCGGGTCCGTCGGCGCGACGCTCGACACCTACCTCTGAGCCGACGCCAGTAGCTCGGCCTCCTGCTCGGGCGAGAGCCCGGCGATGAGCGGGGGGTTCCCGCGGGCGCGGTCCCACGCCAGGACGTCGCGTGCGGTCTGCGCGAGCGGGGTGGCGGGCATGCCGGCGGCGTACGCGGCGGCGGCGCTGCGCGCGAACATCGCGTCCCAGCCGGCGGGCAGCACGAGCGGGGCCGGCGGCACCAGCCCGGGGTCGACGGGGACCACCTCGACCTCGGTGCCGGCCGCCTCCGCGCACGTCCTGACGAGCCCGGCGAGGGTGGTCGGCTCGGCCGGCCCGACGGCGTTGTAGGTCCCCGGCCGGTCGTCGGCGACCAGCGAGGTCACGAGCCGGGCCAGGTCGCGCGAGTCCACCACCTGCACGGGCTGCTCGGGCCGCGCGGGCAGGGCGACGCGCCCGCCCTGCGCGGCGCGGCGTACCCAGAACGTGAAGCGGTCGGTGGTGTCGTGCGGCCCGGCGACGATGCCTGGCCGGACGATCGTGGCGCGCTCGCCGTGCCGCCACCGCACGTCGTCCTCGCAGGCCACCTTCAGCGGCCCGTAGGTGTCGGCCGTGACCTCCTCGGTGCCGCGCTCGGGAGCGAGGCGCGGCGAGTCCTCGGTCAGCCCGGGCCGCGCGTGAGCGACGTCGTAGACGGAGCCGGTGGAGATGAAGACGTAGCGCCCGCCCCGGCCGTCCAGCGCGTCCGCGGCCTGCTGCACGTGGCGAGGGACGTACGCGCTCACGTCGACGACGGCGTCCCAGCTGCCGCCGCCCAGCGCGGCGTAGTCCCCGCTCTCGCGGTCGCCGACGAGCCGCGGCACCTGCGCGAAGAGCTCGCGGCCGGTGCGCCCGCGGCCGAAGAGCGCGACGTCCCACCCGCCGGCGAGGGCGTCCTCGACGATCGTGCGTCCGACGAAGGACGTTCCTCCGAGCACCAGAAGCCGCATGATGCGACCCTACGGCCACCGGTCGCGCGGGCTTCTCGGGCCCGGACGCCGCGATTTCAACCCAGCGGGATCGACTGGGCCAATAAACGCCTCTAGTTGTGCAACTTTTGCCGTCAATCCGCGGAGCACCAGTGTTGCGCCCACAAACAATGGGAGGCTCGCGACCCTGGTCGCACCAACCCCCGCGGCGGCTGCGTCCATGACAAGGCTGTCGGTCACCGACGCGCAAGCCGTCGAACCCCCGAGTCGCACGGAGGACGGCGCACTGCGCTGGTTGCCCTGCGGCACCGTCACCGCTCGACGCGGCGTGCAGTCGGAGTGGTACGTGGCGGAAAGCGCCGTGGGATAGTGCGACCGCACCGGAAAGGCGCCCCTCGGGGCACGACGCGAGGCAATTGCGACCCGGATTCGCGATCCGGCTCGATTCTGGGGTGTATTGCACAGGGGTGAGAGCGCTAGAGTCAGGCGCCGTATTCATGTGCGAGACGGGAGGTGCAGAGTGCCGGACCCGCTTCCCCTCGAGGACGATCCCGTCCTCCTGCTCGCCGCCGGCAGCGCGGGGCTCAACGCGAAGGTGACGTCGCGGCTCGAGGACGCCGGCTTCCGGTCGCTGCGGCCGAGCCACGGCTATCTCGTGCAGCACCTGATCGAGGGGCCCAAGACGATCGGCCAGCTCGCCGAGCTGCTGGGCATGTCCCAGCAGGGAGCGTCGAAGTCGGTGGCCGAGCTCGAGGAGCTGGGCTACGTCGAGCGTCACCGCGGCGAGGACGCCCGCGTCCGCCGGGTGGAGCTGACCGACCACGGCTGGGCAGCGGTCGAGACGGCGCGGGCCGCACGCCGGGACCTGCGCCGCGCGCTGCGGCGCAGGCTGGGCGGCGAGGCGTACGAAGAGCTGCGGGCCGCGCTGCTGGACGTCGCCACCTGGTCCGGGGGCATGGAGGCGTTGGAGACGCACTCCCTGCGGCAGGACGCCTGAGGCGAGGCGCTGGAGCAGGCGGGCACCGCACCGGTCGAACGTGCGGCCCCGCCTGGCGTGCCGTCGGGGGAATCGAACCACCCGCCTCGCCCATGCTCGACTGCCATGCCTTGTGGGCATCGTCTGCCGGCGGATCGCGCCTTCGCATCCAGGGACGGCGAGGAGCACAACGGTTGCCCGGGGGAAGATGTTCCCGCCCTCCCCCGGGCCGCCCGTCGAGCGCAGGCCTACCCGCGCAGCCGGGCCGTCAGCGCGTCCGCACCGAGCGAGAGCAGCGCCAGCAGGTCCGCGTCCTCGACGCGCCGAGCGGCGTGGTCGAGGTACTGCTGGAGGTAGCGCAGGGCCTTGGCGTCGTTCCCCGCCTCGAGCGCCTCCAGGGCGCCCTCGAGCCGGTTGCGCAGGTTGGTGTGCGCCCCCTGCGAGAGCGTGCCGGCGGCCCGCGCCGTGTCGGCGATGCCTTGCAGGTCGGCCGCCTCGGCGTACGCGGTGGTGAACGCGGCGCGCCTGCCCGCCTCGAGGACGCGGTCGCGGTCCGCGGCCGCCAGCAGGCCGGCGCCCACCCAGGAGTCGGTCACCGACGCCAGGCGCTGCAGGAAGGCCGGCTTGTGGGCGAACGGCGCGCCGCTCCACACGTCGTCGAGCAGCGTCGTCCGGTCCGCGCGGGCCGGGTTGGCGACGCCGGAGTCGACCGACCCGAGCACGACCCGCGGCTCGGTGCGCCGGACGTACGCGTGGAAGGGGTCGGTCGTGCCCTCGTGGAAGGGCGCGAGCTCGACGCCGTTGGAGGTGAAGTGCAGCGGCTTGCCGGTGACCGGCTGCAGCGCGCCGGCCAGGTCGCCGTCGAGGGCCGCCGTGGCGTACAGGCTGAACGGCAGGAACGTCGTGCGGGCGTCCCGGGCGACGAGGTGCACGGGGCCGTACATCAGGTTCTGGACGGTGGGGTCGTCCGGCGTCCGCTCCGCGCGCAGCGCGAAGGGGAGGTCGACCTCGACGGTGTCGCCGTCCTTCCACGAGCGCGAGAGCGTGAGGTACGCCCCCGGCACCGGCGTTCCGACGGCGGCGCCGTTGACGCGGACGGCGGCCCCGCGCGCCCACGACGGGATGCGCACCCTGAGGTCGAAGGCCCCGCTGCCGGCCACCTTCAGCGTCGTGCCCTGCTCGAAGGGGAAGCTGGTTTCCTGGGTCACGGTGACGTGCTGCGCGGCCCAGTAGACCGTCGACGCCACGAACAGGTTGACGTAGAGCGCCGACCCGTCCTCGGCGGCAAAGAACACCGAGTCCTGGTACTTCGTCGCGCTCTCCATGCCCGTGCCCTCGCAGCACGTGGTGCCGTTCTTCGGCGTGAAGTCGCGGACCGCGCCGGGCTGCAGGCCGATGAAGTACGTCGCGAGCGGGAAGTTGGGGTCGACCGCGTCCTGCTTGGACCCCAGGACCTGGTTGAAGAGCGCCCGCTCGTAGTAGTCCATGTAGGCCGGGTCCTGCTCGTGCGCGAAGAGCGCCCGGCTCAGCTTGAGCATGTTGTAGGCGCAGCAGGTCTCGGCGTCGGTGTCCTTGAGGATGCTCGCGATCTGGTTGCGCGCCTGCCAGAACTCCGCCGAGCTGGTGCCGCCGATGCCGAACATGCGGGTCGGCACGACCATGTCCCAGAAGTTGCGCGCCGCCTGCAGGTAGCGCTCCTCCCCGGTCTTGTCGTACATCAGCAGTGCCCCGGTGAAGATCGGGATGTGCTGGTTGGCGTGCAGGCCGTTGAGGATGTCGCGGTTCTCGGCACTGGCGTTGATGAGCGAGTCGAGGTCGAAGTACTTCGCCAACTGCAGGTGCTCAGGCTTGCCGGAGTGGCCATACGTCTCGAGGATCGCCTCGACGACGCCGCCGAACTCGCCGCTGGAGAAGATCCCCCACATCCGCTGCCGGACGGCGGGCGTCAGCTTCGACAGCCGCGAGTACATCCAGTCGCAGAGCCCGGTCGCGAGGTCGAGGGCCTTCGGGTCGCCGGTGGCGGTGTAGCCGTCGAGCAGGCCCTTGAGGATCTTGTGCGCGGTGTAGTACGGAGCCCAGACGACGTTGTAGTTCCCGGTCGTCATGGTCTCCAGGGTGATGAACTGCGTTTCCGGGTACGCGGCGAGGAAGCCCGGGTGGCTGGGCTTGCCCCAGGTGCGGACGAGCGAGCCGTTGCGCCCCTTGCCGGACACGTCGGCGATCACGAGCCCGCCGCTCTCGTCCATCGGCAGCGACAGGGCGTCGCCGGCGCCGGCCGAGGTCGTGGCGGCACGCCCGGCGGTGAGCTCGGCGACCTGCGCGGCCGACAGCGCGGTCGACCAGACGTTCACGTCCTGGTAGGCCCCGGCGTACAGCGGGTCGTTGTACTGCGAGCGGCCGAGCCAGTTGTTGGCCAGCGCGCCGAGCGCCGCCGGGTTGAGCGTCATGGTGGTGTTCTGCGCGACCTGCACCCCGTTGACGTAGAGCCGACCGGTGGTGCCCGTCAGCGTGACGGCGACGTGGCTCCAGGCGTTGACCGGCAGCGCCGTCGTGCCCTGCAGGACCTGCTCGCCGCCACCGCCGTTGCGGGTGATCGCGAAGCGCGGCCGGCCGTTGCCGTCGCGCTGGGCCAGGAAGGCGTACACGCTGGTGCCGTTGCCGATGTCGAGGATGCGCGCCCAGTTCGCCGCCGCGGTCGGGCGCACCCAGGCCGCGAACGTGAAGCTGGTGAGGCCGCTGAAGGTGCCGGCGGGCAGCGCGACGTAGTTGTACGTGCCGCGCGCGATGTCGACGGCGGTGCCGCTGAGCTTGCCAGCCGTCGTCCGCAGGACGGGGTCGTTGCCCAGGGCGCCGCGAACCTCGTAGAGGCCGTCGATCAGCGTCTGCAGCTTGCGCCCGAACGCCGTCTCCCCCGTGCTCGCGTACGCCTGCGCCACCGCGGACATGAAGTGGCCGGTGAACGCCCCGCGCAGGTTGCCGTTCGCCTCGCCGTCGAGGCCCTCCCAACCGCCGGCGGGCATCGGCACGACGCTCGGGTCGAGCGCCAGGCCGGCGTTCGCGCGGAAGGCGATCAGGAAGCGCCGCTCGTCGAAGCCGCGGAGGAACTCGAGCATCAGGCTGCGCTTCTGCGCGAAGACGCCGGCGCCGAGGTCGACGTCCTCGAGCCCGAACGGCCGCAGCATCGTCGTCGCCGCGGCAGCCGTCCCCGGCGCCTGAGCGGCGGCCGCGCGGGACGCGCCGGCCAGGCCGGGCACCCACGGCAGCACAGCGGCTGCCGAGCCGATCTTGAGCATGCTGCGCCGGGTCAACTCATGCGTCATTGCACTTCTCCCTGGACGGGCGCGCGCACGGGATCGGCCCGGCCGAGGCGGCGGGGGACGGACGGTGCGGGCGCGGTGGCGACGGATGAAGGAGTCCGTGTTAGCGCTCACAGAACCGCTCTGGGCGGGTTCGGGTCAAGCAGGTGCCCGCAGGCCGTTGCCGAATCGTGACGAAGCTGCCGGAAGGGTCAGTGCGCCTGCGCCCAGCTGTCGCCCACCGACACGTCGGCCACGAACCGCACCCCGCTGCCGGCCGCCCACCAGCGTGCGGTCCGCTCGAGCATCGTGCGCAGCAGCGCGGCGGCGTCCTGCGCCTGCGGCTCCGAGACGTGCAGGAGCAGCTCGTCGTGCAGGCAGAGCACGATGCGCGGCTCCCCCGGCAGCTGGGCGAGGCCGGTGCGCACGCTCGCCGCCCAGGCCTTGAACAGCTCGGCCGCCGCGCCCTGCACCACGGCGTTGCGGGCGTAGCGCCCATAGCCGGAGAGCCGGCCCGGGTCCGCGTCCGCCGGGTGCGGCCCGAGCCGGACCAGCCGCCCGCCGTACGTCCGCACGTCCCGCCCGGCCCGGCCCTCCGTCTCCGCCGCCCGCAGGAAGCCCAGGGCTCGCGGATAGGCACGCTCCATGTCGCGCAGCGCGGCCCCGGCCGCACCGGAGGTCTGGCCGTACATCGCAGCCAGGACCGCGACCTTCGCCGTGGGGCGGTCGCAGCGCAGCGCCGCCGCGACCGGGGCGTACATGTCGTCCTCGCGCGCCGCCCGGGCGAGCCCCTCGTCCCCCGACACCGCCGCGAGCACGCGCGGCTCGACCTGCCCGAGGTCGGCGCGGACGAAGACGTGCCCCGGCTCGGCCCGCACCCCCGGCCGCAGCTCGGCGGGCAGGTTGTGCAGCCCGGCCGACGCGGTCATGCGCCCCGCGCCGCCGTCGGCCGAGCCCCACTCCCCGCGCAGCCGCCAGTCCGGGCCGACGTTGCGGTCGATCCAGCTCCAGCCGTAGGTCGTGGCCACCCGCTCGGTCTTGCGCCACGCGAGCAGCTCCGCGACCGGCTCAGACGTGGGGGCGTAGCGCTCGAGGCGCCAGGAGCGGGTGTCCGGCACGTCAATGCCGATGCGCGTGAGCAGGTCGCGCACGGACGCCGGGTTGCGCAGGTCGACGGGCGACCCGGGGAAGCGGCGCAGCACGCGCTCGTCACGGGCGGCCCGGGCGCTCGCCTCGGCGGCGGCGTCGGGGGGCCGCGGCCCGATCATGCCCGTCAGCAGCGTGGTCATCGCCGGCTCGCCCAGCGGCAGCCCGTCGTGCTCGAGCTCGACCGCGAGCAGCGCCGCCGCCGACTCCGCGTACGCCGTGAGCACCGCGAGCGCCGGGTCGTCTGCCGCGCGCCCGGGCCGCGGGTCGGGCAGGGCGCGCAGCATCTCCTCCTGGCGCGCCTGCAGGCGCAGCGCGAGCGCCGCCCAGCGGGCCGCGGCGTCGAGGCTGGCGGCCCAGCCGCCGCGTATCCAGCCGGGGCTCAGCTGCCCGTCGGGGCCCAGCGGGTCGTCGTTGGTGCCCGCGGGCTGCGGCTCGTCGAAGAGGCTCGGGGCCGGCGCGGACGGTCCCGGCTCCGGCGGCAACGGCCGGCCGTGGGCCGCCGCCCACACGGCCTCCGGCCCGGACCGGCGCAGGCCGTGCAGGAGCATCCCGACGGCGCCGAGATCCCAGCAGGCCCGCGGCCGGAAGCCGTCCGCGACGAGCGGCCGGGCGGCCTCGCGCGCCGACCACCACGTCCACCGCGGGTGCAGCGGCGCGAGCTCCGCGGCGAGCCGGTGCGGCGGGCCGGGAACCGTGCGCGCCCCGCCCGGCCAGGCCAGGGCCAGCCCCTGCCCGGGGACGACGACGACCGCGAGCG
>NZ_JAANNP010000038.1 GCF_011250635.1 Motilibacter deserti | reverse complement strand
CTCCTTCCGGCGGATACGCCGCAGCCGCGGGACGACGTCCCGACGCCCAGGACATCGGGGCCCTGCTCCGCGGGACAGCGTCGCAGCACGCTGGCGATACGGCCAACTGCTGAGGAGGAGTTCAGATGTCTGCCACTCGACAGCTGCACGACACGCGAGGCCCGGAGCGGCTCGAAGGGCTGCTGCAGGCCGCCGACGCCGGCGACCTCGCGGCGTGGTCCGAGCTCGTCGGGCGCTACGAGGCGCGGCTCAGAGCGGTGGGCCGCTCCTTCCGGCTGCCACCGGAGGACGTGGCGGACGCGATGCAGGTGACGTGGATGCGCCTCTTCCGGCACGCGGGGTCGGTCCGTACGCCCAGCGCGCTCGGGGGCTGGCTGGTCGCGGTCATGCGCAACGAGTGCCGGGACCTGCTGTCGCGGGCGCGCCCGGAGGTGGTGGGCGCCGACCTGCAGGAGCTCGAGCTGCCCGACGTGACGGTGGACGTCGAGGACGCCGCGCTCGGCTCGGTGGACGCCGGGCGCGTGCTCTGCGCGGTGCGCAGCCTCCCGCCGAGCCAGCGCCGGCTCATCCACGCGTTGTTCCTCAGCCCGTTCGCCTCCTACGAGCAGATCTCCGTGCAGCTGCAGATCCCGGTCGGCAGCATCGGCCCGACCCGGCGCCGGGCGCTCGCCCGGCTGCGCGAGCTGCTGGAGCCGGCCGTCGACGAGCCCGGGACCGACGGGCACGGTGTCGAGGAGTGCGCCCGCGCGGCGTAGCGCCGGCGACCGCGGCCCCCGCCCGGAGCTCGGCCCCTGCATCAGCCGGGGCCGAGTTCCTCGGCGAGCCGTCGGCGGATCGCGTCGATACGGGTCCCCTCGTTCGCCTCGTGGGTCCCGAAGCCGTGCAGCCGGGGCACGGCGTGGCCGCCACCGCGGTGCACCCCGATGACGTCCCAGTCCTTGTCGAATACGGGGCTGCCCGAGCTTCCCGGCCGGGTCGGCGCGCGGTAGTGCAGGCGCGTGTCGTCGTAGTCGAGCAGGGCGTTGTCCTGGATCGACACGCGCACCGCCGGCAGGGCGAGCGGGTGCCCGATCACGTAGACGCGGCTCGGGGAGGCCGTCCCCAGGGCGGGCAGGGTCGAGGCGACCGGGAGCGCCTCGACGCCGTCGGGAACGCGCTCCGGCTCGAGCACCGCGACGTCGAGGTCCTGCGGCGAGGAGGACCAGAGCACCTTGCCGACGCGAATCCCGGTGACCGGCGGCTCGAGACCGCGGAGCCCCACCCGGACGTGCTGTTCGCTGATCGCGCCCGGGACGACGTGCGCGTTGGTGAGCACCACGACCGGAGGCAGGCCGGGGTGCAGGGCGGTGCCCTCGACCAGGAAGCCGCTGCCGACCCCGTCCTCCTCCCGGTCGGCGAGCAGGGCGACCGACCGGCAGCGGTTCAGCAGCTGCAGGAACCACGTCCGCTTCTGGATGCCGTCGGAGCCGAACACCGCCTCGTAGCCCCACCCGGCGCGTTCCTGATCGCCCGCGGTGAGCGGGAGCTCGCCCGTGCCGATGTCGAGGCGGCCCCCGTCCGTTCCGAGCGCGAGCGCCGACACCGCCGGCACGACGCTCTGCACGAGCTCGGCGTACGGCCCGCAGTTCCAGAGCTCCAGGAGCTGCCGGCGCAGGCTCTGGGCCTGGAACGCCGTGACGCCGCCGTCGTCGGCGAGCCGGCGCAGCGCCGTCCGCAGGATCCCGCGGTCGCGCAGGGCCAGGGCCGCCTCGACCAGCGCGGGGCCGTCCCAGGTGTCCGGCGTGTCCCGGCGCGCCTCGACCTCGTCGACGATGCCGGCCGCGAGACGGCGGGCCGCGGACGCCGGGTCCACGACCCCGCCCGGCTGCAGCCCCTCGCTCGCGGCCCGGGCGAGCAGCGCGCAGACGTTGAGCCGGTGCCACAGGCTGCTCGGGTCGTCCGCGGGGACGGCGGCATAACGGGAGAGCGCTGCCGCAAGGTGCTCCTCGCGCCGCCCGGCCTCCGCCGACCGCAGGAACATCTGCTTGTGGGCCCTGCCCTGCAGCCCCCTCACCTCGGCCGGGGCGAATCCCGGCTCCTCCTGCTCCAGCTGGTGCAGCAGGGCGAGCGCCGGCGTCAGGTGTCCGAGCTCGATCAGGCCCTGCACGTGACGCAGCCGCACGAAGGGCAGGGAGAGGCCGGACTGCAGGGCGGATTCTGAAACTCTGCCGAGCGGCCCGAAGAACCCACCGTCACGCAGGACGTCGAGGGCCTCCCGCAACTGGGCCAAGGGGACCTGCCCGGCCAACAGCCGCCGGGAGAGACCGGCGCACGCCTCCTCCACCAGCCCGACGCTTCCGGCGCGCGCAGCACGCGTGAGCGCTTCGACCGTCGCGTCTAGCGCAGCCATCGCGGCGGGCCTTCACCCGGCCAGGTGCACGTCGCGGGTCGTACCGGTACCGCCTGCATCGACGCCTCCGCGTGTGGTCCGGGACCGGGCGGCCGGCCGGGGCGCGGGCACTGCCCGTACTCGGCAGACCTGAGCCGGAATTCGCGGTGATACCGCGGCTAGGCAGGGACTCTACGACTCTTCTGCGGCCGCCGGGGATACTTCCCACAAGGGCAATTGTTCCTTCCCTGGAATCGTGGCGAGCGGCCTGCGTGCTGCCGTAGCGTGACGGGCGGCCATTAGCCGTCCGAAGGGGGAAGCATCGTGAGTCAGTTCCCGATCGAAGACAGTGCCGTCACGACACCTGTTCTCGCGATTACTTCCGATGATCGATATCTGCACATCGGCGACAGCCAGGCCGCGTTGATCCGCCATCTCGTGCAGGACCTGATCAACGCCAGCTCCAAGCATTCGGTGCGCCCGCTGGCGGACTACGAGTGGTTCGACGCGGCCGGCAACCGGCTCCAGCTCGAGGTCTCCGACGGTGAGGCGGTCACCTTGCGGCTGACGCCGCTCGGCGCGTCCGTCGGCGAGCAGGAGCTCGCCGAGCGCGTGCAGGGCGTCCTCGAGGCGGGCAAGGCGCGCATCGAGCCCGCGGCCCGGGCCCTCGACCTCGACGAGGAGGAGCTGGCCCTGCTCGTGCGGCAGATCCCGCGGCTCGACGGCCGGCCCGTGCGCGACTTCCTGCAGGACCTCAGCCACCGGATGAACGAGCCGGTGCACCAGGAGACGCCGCCGGAGCACCGGGCCGGCTGGTTCCACAACACGTTCGCCCATTGACCCTGCAGCTCACGCCGCGCATCGGCACGCCGCCGGCCGGCGTCGCGGCGGGGATCGGCGCCCTCGCGCTGGCCCTGACGGCGCTGGGCCAGGCGTACGACCCGACGGACGCGGCCGCGGGCGACCTCGGCCTGCCGCTGGCGCTCGCCGTGTCGTTCGCGCCGCTCGGCTACTGGGTCGTCCTGCACCGCCCCGGCCACGTGGTCGGCCAGCTCATGCTGGCCGTCGGGCTCGCTGCGGTGGTCGCGTCGCTGGCGACGAGCTGGGCCCGGTTCACGCCGTTCGCGTGGGTGGGGCAGTGGTCGTGGTGGCCGCCCGTCGCGCTGCTCCTGCTCTGCCTGCTCGTCTTCCCCGACGGCCGGCTGCCGGGGCGGCGGTGGCGGGCCGTCGCCGTCGGCCTCGCGCTCGCCGCCGGGCTGGCGACGACCGCCATGCTCGTGGGCGCGCTCGGCGCCCCGCGCAGCTTCATCACCGACACCGACGCCCAGCTGACCGGCTGGCCGTTCGCCCTGCGCAAGGTGACGGTCGTCGCGATGGCGGCGGTGCTGCTGGCCTCCCCGGCGGTGCTCTGGTCGCTGGTGCAGCGGTGGCGGGCCGCCGACGCGCTCGTGCGCCGTCAGCTGACGTGCCTGGTGCCGGCCTGCCTCGCCCTGCTGGTCGGCGTCGTGCTCGACATCGCCGCCGTGCCGTACGCGCTGCCCGTGGCGGTCGCGACGATCCCCCTCGGCATGGCCGTCGCGATCCTGCGGCACCGCCTCTACGACCTCGACGTGCTCGTCAGCCGGGCCGTCGTGTGGCCGGTGATGACCCTGCTCGTCATCGCCGCCTTCTCGGTGGCCGTCGGGCTGCTCGGGCTGGTCGTGGGCGAGCGGACCACGTTGGGGAGCATCGTCGCGACCGCGCTCGTCGCCGTGGCCTTCGAGCCGGTCCGCGCCCGGGTCCAGCGCCGTGTCGACGCCGCGCTGTTCGGCAAGCGCGACGAGCCCTACATCGTGCTCTCGCAGCTCGCCGACTCGATCCGCCGGGTGGTCGACGCCCAAGCAGCCCTGCGCGACCTGCCGAGCAGCCTGGTCGAGCTGCTCCGGGTGCCCTGGGTCTCCGTCGTGCTGCGCGGCGCCCACGGACAGGAGGACGTGCTGAGCTACGGCCGTCAGCTGACGCCGCCGGAGTCCTTCCCCCTGCTCGCCCACGACAAGACGCTCGGCGAGCTGCAGGTCGGCCGCCGCAGCAGCAGCGACCACTTCAGCGCGAAGGAGCGCCGCCTGCTGCAGGACCTGGCCGCGCAGGCCGCGCTGGCGGCAGAGGCGTCGGTGCTCACCCGCGACGTGCAGCACGCCCGCGAGCGGCTCGTGCTCGGCCGCGAGGAGGAGCGGCGCCGGCTGCGCCGCGAGCTCCACGACGGCATGCGCGGCACGCTGATCGGCATGTCGATGCAGCTGCGCGCCCTCGAGCGCGGCCTGCCCGCGGCGTCGCCGGAGGTCGGCCGGCTGCGCGACCTGGAGCGGGACCTGCGTGGCTGCGCGGACGAGCTCGGCCGGCTCGTCGACGAGCTGCGCCCGGCCGCCCTCGACGGCGGGCTCGAGGCCGCTCTGCGCCGGCTGCTCGGCCGGATCTCCGACGGGCCCGTCGACGTCTCGCTGCAGGTCGTCGGCGGCCTCGACGCGCTGCCGGCGGCGGTCGAGGTCGCGGCGCTGCGCATCGTCTCCGAGGCGGTCACCAACGCGGTGCGCCACGCGGAGACCCCGAGCTGCACGGTCACGGTCGAGCGCGGCCGCGAGCTGCGCATCGTGGTCGACGACGAGGGCCGCGGGCTCGGGGCGGACCGCCGGGCGGGCGTCGGCCTGGACTCCATGGCGCAGCGCGCCGAAGAGCTGGGCGGCTCGCTCACCGTGAGCCCGCGCCGGCCGCGGGGGACCAGCGTCGAGGCGGTCCTGCCGCTCCCGCCGGGATAGCCGCGGTATCACCGGCTCGGCGGCGACCGGTCGAGAAGGTACGGGCGCGTGTCCGTCCCCCCGGTCAGGCGGCAGCGGTCGCGGGCGGGGAGCCCGCGGAGCGCGCCGTTCCCGAGCCAGGAGCGTGCGCATGAGCGAGGTCCTCGTCGTCGGAGCCGGCCCGACCGGCCTGGCCACCGGGTGCCTGCTGCGGGCGGCGGGCGTCGACGTCCGGGTCGTCGACCGTCGGCCCGAGCTGTCGGGCCCGGAGGACTCCGTCCTGCTGTGGTCGGCGACCCTCGGCGCGCTCGGGGAGATCGGGGTCGGGCCGCCGGTGCAGCTGGCGGGCCGCGCGGTGCACGCCGCGCGCTACGTCGACCGCGGTCGCGTGCTCGCCCGCGTCCCGCTGCAGGGGGAGCACCCCCACCTGCAGCCCGTCGTGCTCGGGCGGGCGACGCTGCAACGACTGCTCTGCGAACGCCTCGCGCAGCTCGGCGTACGCGTCGAGTGGGACACCGAGGCGCTGCAGATCGGGACGTCGGGGCACGGGGTGTCGCTCGTCCTGGACCGTCGCGGGCACCGCGCGGAGGCCGGCGCCGCGTACGTCGTGGGCTGCGACGGGGCCGACTCCACCGTGCGGGGGGCGGCCGGCGTCGGCTGGGAGGACGTGGGCGCCGCGGGGGACGGGGACTCCGCCTACGCCGAGATCGAGGCCCGGACGCGGCTCGACGCCTCGACCGCCCACGTCTTCCGCAGCGGCGGCGGCGTCGTGATGCTGCTGCCCACCGCGGCGGGCACCTGGAGCGTGGTGGGGTACGCGCGGGACCTGCAGTGGGGGCCGCGGCCGGGGACCGCCCAGCTGCAGGCCCTGCTGGACTCCTGCGGCGCGGCCGGGCTCGTCCGGGCCCGGCGGGTCGTCTCGTTCGTCCCCGGCGACGGCTCGCGCGGGGTGGCGGCGACGTACCGTGCGGGCCGGCTGCTGCTCGCCGGCGCAGCCGCGCACGCCCATCCCTCCCGCGGCGGCGAGGGCCTCAACCTCGGCCTGCAGGACGCGCACAACCTGGCCTGGAAGCTCGCGCTCGTGGTCCGTGGCGCGGCGCGCGACCGGCTGCTCGACAGCTACGACGCCGAGCGCCGCCCGGTGGCCCGGGCCGCGCTGCGGGACACCGCCGCGGAGGAGCGGCGGGTGCTCGCGGGGGAGTCGCGGATGGCGCGGTGGGTCCGGGGCAGCGTCCCGGCCCAGCTGCGCCGGGACGGCGAGCTCGAGCACCGGCTGGCGCGCGCCGCTGTCGCGGACGCCGACTACACCGGCTCGCCGCTGACGACCGGCAGCCGGCTCGCCGGGGCGGACCACGTGCCCGGCCGGCCGTTCCGCGTGGCCCCCGGCGTCGACGCGGCCGCCGCCGTGCGCGGCGACGGCGCGATCACGCTGGTGCTCGTCGCCGGGCGCGACGGGCCGGCCGCCACGCTCCCGGTCCTCCACGCGGTCGCGGACCGGCACGCCCCGCGCGTGCGTGCCCTGGCCGTCCCGGGCGCGCCGGGCACGGGCGCGCGCCCGGCCGCGGGCTACGTGCTCGGGGTCCGCCCCGACGGCCACATCGGCTACCGCGGCCCGGCGTCCGACCGCGGCTCGCTCGAGGCGTGGCTGCGCGACGGGGTGGGGCTGCTGCCCGGCCGGGGCTGAGCTCCCCTCAGGCGGTCACTCGGACCGGGACAGCAGCACGCACGCGATCGCCAGCAGCACGCCTCCCGTGCCGGCCACCACGGCCACGTCGAGCCAGACCGGGACGGGCCAGTCGCCCCAGGTGAGCGTCGAGCGCAGCTGCGCCGGCACCTCGGTGCCCGGCAGGTAGTGGAACGTCAGCCGGCGCATCGCGTCGACGGCGTACGACATCGGGTTCAGGTGTGTCAGCAGCCGGAGCCAGCCCGGCAGCGCGTCGCCCACGGGGAACAACGCCCCCGACAGGAACATCAGCGGCATGAGCAGCAGCTGCACGCGCGGCATGACGGTCTGGATCTGCTGCACCCGCACGGAGATGACGAGGCCGAACGCCGTGATGGCGAAGGCGGTCAGGAACAGCAGCGCCAGCGTCCCCAGCAGGAGCAGCGGCTCGTATGGGACCCCGACGAGCCCGGCGAGGGCGAGCAGGATGACGCCCTGCAGGGTCGCGACCGTCGCGCCGCCCAGGCACTTGCCGACGACGATCGCGCTGCGACTGACGGGCGCGACGAGCATCTCGCGGAGGAAGCCGAACTCCCGGTCCCACACGATGGAGATCGCGGAGAAGACGGCGGTGAACATGACGCCCGTCGCGAGCGTCCCCGGGAAGAGGAAGGTCGCGTAGTCGACGTCCCCGCCGGTGTCGAGGGCCGCGCCGAGCCCCTTGCCGAGCACGAACAGGAAGAGGATCGGCTGCATCAACGACGAGACCATGCGCCCGCGGTCCGTCCTGAAGCGGATGAGGTCGCGCTGCCACACCACGCGGGCGGCCCGCGCCTCGTGAGCGAGGCCACGACGGGCCACGAGCACCGGAGCGACCGGCGCCTGAACCCGGCTTCGGGTGTCTGTCATGCGGGCCGCCCTCCCCGGCGGGCCGGCCCCGCCGCCGCCATGCGTTCCTGAAGCCTGCTTCCGGTGTATGCGAGGAACACGTCGTCGAGGGTCGGCCGTGACACGCTGACGGCCCGGACCGTCAGCCCGAGCTCGAACAGCTGCGGCACCACCCGCTCCCCGTCCGGCGCGAGCACGACGAGGCCCGACCGCTCGTGCGTCGTCTCCAGGCCCAGCCGCTCCTCGATGACCGCGGCGGCCGCGGCGTCGTCGGCGGTCGTGAGGCGTACGCGGTCGTGCCCCACGCTCGCCTTCAGCCCGGACGGCGTCCCGAGCGCGCCGACCGTGCCCTGGTCGACGATCGCGATGCGGTCGCAGCGCTCCGCCTCGTCCATGTAGTGCGTGGTGAGGAAGACGGTGATGTCCTCCTGGCGCCGCAGCACGTCGATGTAGGTCCACAGCGTCGACCGCGACTCCGGGTCGAGCCCGATGGTCGGCTCGTCGAGGAAGAGCACGCGCGGCGAGTGGAGCAGGCCGCGGGCGATCTCGAGCCGGCGCTTCATGCCGCCGCTGAACGTGCGGACGACGCTCCCGCGCCGGTCGGAGAGCCCGACCATGTCGAGCACGGCCTCGATGCGCCCGGCGACGAGCCGGCGCGGGATGCCGTAGATGTCTGCGTGGAAGCGGAGGTTCTGCTCGGCGGTGAGGTAGTCGTCGAGCGTCGTCTCCTGGAAGACGAGGCCGATGTGGCGGCGCACCTCGGTGCGCTCGCGCACGACGTCGTGGCCGGCCACGGTCGCGGTGCCGGCGGTCGGCTGCAGCAGCGTGCAGAGGATCTTGATCGTCGTGGACTTGCCGGCGGCGTTGGGCCCGAGGAAGCCGAAGAGCTCGCCGGCCTCGACGCGCAGGTCGATCCCGCGCACGGCTTCCACCGTCGAGCTGCCCTTGCCGTAGCTCTTGCGCAGCCCCTGCACCAGCACCGCCGGCTCGGCCGCGGGCGCCGCCCCCGATGGTTGCTCGAACATCGTTAGAGCCATGCTCGGCAGCGTGCTCTAACGCCGTTAGAGTGTCAAGCGTGCCGCTGAGCCGCGAGGAGATCGTCGGGGCCGCCGTCGACCTGCTCGACGAGTCCGGCCTCGACGGGCTGACCCTGCGCACGCTGGCGTCGCGCCTCGGCGTGCGCGCACCGACGCTCTACTGGCACGTCAAGGACAAGCGCCACCTGCTCGACCTGGTCGCGCAGTACGTCATCGGCGGGTTCCGCACGCCCGGCAGGGAGGAGCCGGCCCCGGGACAGCCGGTGTGGGACTGGCTGGCCGACCGGGCGCGCGACCAGCGGGCCGCGCTGCTCGCCCACCGCGACAGCGCGCTCGTCGTCGCCGGCAACCGGCCCACCGCGGACGCCCTGCCGGCGATCGAGCGCACGCTCGGCGTCCTCGTCGCGGCCGGGTGCACGCCGGGGGAGGCCGTGCGCGTCCTGACCACGCTCGGCTCCTTCGTCATTGGCGACGCGCTGGAGACGCAGACGGCGCAGAGCCGGGCCGACGCGGGAGCGCACCCGCCGGCCGACCCGACCACGGGCGGCTACCCGCTGCTCACCGCCGCGGTCGCCGACGTCGGCGGGGACGAGGAGCGGTTCGAGGAGGGGCTGGGGCTGCTGCTGGGCGGGCTGCGCGCGCGGTTGGAGGCGCGGGAGGCGGCCCCGCCGGGCTGACTAGCCTGTGCGCCGTGAGCGACTCCTCCGCCTTCGCGGCCATCGTTCCCGCGCACGACGAGGGGGACCGGGTCGCGGCCACGGTGCGCGCGATCGCCGCGCTGCCGGGCGTCGACCTCGTCGTCGTGGTCGACGACGGGTCGTCCGACTCCACTGCCGCCCTCGCCGAGGAGGCGGGCGCCGTCGTCGTCCGCCACGGCCGCAACCGGGGCAAGGCCGCGGCGCTCGAGAGCGGGGCCGAGCTGGTCCGCGCGCTGGACCGCCGCGAGGGCGTACGCCGCCACCTGCTGCTGCTCGACGCCGACCTCGGCGCGACCGCCGTCGGCGCGGCCCCGCTGCTCGCCCCGGTCGCGGCCGGCGAGGCCGACATGACGATCGGGGTGCTGCCGCCGCAGACCCGCCCCGACGGCTCGGCCGCCGGCGGCCACGGCTTCGTCGTCAAGCTGGCCGCCGACGGTATCCGGCAGGCGACCGGCTGGGAGCCGCGCCAGCCGCTGTCCGGGCAGCGTGCCCTCACCCGGGAGGCGTTCGAGGCCGGGCTTCCGCTCGCCGCTGGCTTCGGGGTCGAGGCGGGGCTGACCGTCGACCTGCTGCGGCGCGGGCTGCGGGTGCGCGAGGTGGACGTCGACCTCGGCCACCGCGCGACCGGCAACGACTGGCGCGGCCAGCTGCACCGGGCGCAGCAGTGGCGCGACGTCTACCAGGCGCTGCGGGCCCGCGGCGCGTTCCCCGCGTGGGACACCACCCGCGACGTCGCCGCGCGGGTGCAGTCGATCGTCGCCCGCCTGCGCCCGCGCGGCTGACCGCGGTGCCGTCGCCGTCCCGGCTCGGGGCCGCGGGGGTCTGCGGTGTGGCCGGCAGCGTCGTCCTGGTGCTGGCCACGGGGCTGCTCGGCACGTCCGCTGCCCAGCCGCCGCTCGGCCCGCTCGGGCCGCTGCCGCCGTGGGCGCTCGACGCCCGGCCCAGCTCCGGGCTCGTGACCGTGCTGCTGCTCGCAGCGCTGCTGCTCGGCACGGCCGGGCTGGGCGCCGCCGTCCTGTCGGCCCTGCGCGGCTGGCGGCCGTCCGTGCGTCGCCTGCTCGCCGCTTCAGCGATCTGCACTGCGGCTCTCGTCCTCGTGCCGCCCATGGGCTCGGCGGACCACCTGAGCTACGCCTCCTACGGCCGCATCGCGGCGCTCGGGGGCGACCCCTACCTCACCCCGCCGGACCAGTTCGCGGGCGACGCCGACCCCGTCGTGAGCGGCGTCCGCCCGCCGTGGCGGTCGACACCATCGGTCTACGGCCCCGTCGCCACGGGCGTGCAGATGCTGGCGTCGAGCCTGGCAGGCGACGACCTCGCGCTCACCGTCTGGCTCCTGTCGTTGGTCTCAGGAATCGGCTTTTGGGGAACCGGGCTGCTGCTGTTGCGGCTGCGGCCCGGCGACCCCGTCCCGCTCCTGCTCTGGTCCCTGAACCCGTTGCTGCTGTGGGCGCTCGTCGCCGGCGCGCACGTCGACGCGCTCGCCGTGCTGCCAGCGGTGGCCGCGCTGCTCGCGCTGCGCCGCGGCCGGCACCTGCTCGCCGGCGGCCTGCTCGCCCTCGCCGTGGCGGTGAAGCTCCCCTTCGCGCTCGCCGCGCTGGGTGTGGCGTGGGCGCTGCGCCGCGACGCCCGCGCCTTCGTCACCACCGCGGCCGGCGGTGCCGCGACGCTCGCCGTCGCGTACGCCCTCGCGGGGCCGAACGCGCTGGACCGGCTCGGGCCGGCCTCCGAGCTGGTGTCGCTGGCGTCCCCCTGGGGGCCGGTCGCTCACGCGCTCGACGGGCCGCTGGGCTTCGGCACGTCGCGCTGGCTGACCCGGGCCATGGCGGCCGTGCTGGCCCTGCTCCTCGTTCTGGCGCTGCACCGGCTGCTGCCGCGGGCCGGCGCCGGGCGCGAGCAGGAGGCCGCGCGCGCCTGGCTGCTGCTCGCCCTGGCCTACGTCCTCGCCGCGCCCTACGTGCTGCCGTGGTACGACGCGCTGGCCTGGGCGCCGCTCGCCGCCGTGGGCGGGCCGGCGCTGGTCACCGCGGTCTTCGCGGCGCGCAGCCTGGTGCTCGCGGCGGCGTACGTCCCGGGACGCGTCGAGGGGATGTCGGCCCGCGTCGAGGACTGGACGCTCACGGGGCGGCGGGACGTGGCTCCGTGGCTGGCGTGGCTGGCCGCGGCCGCGCTGCTGGGGCTGGCCGCGCGCCGGCTTCGTCGAGCTCCAGCGCGTGCACGCTCGCCGCGAGCAGGAACGGGATGACGAGCATGAGGGACACGGCGGGGATCGCCACGCCGGAGTCGTTGACCGCGAACGCGACCGCCTGCAGCACGAGCAGGGCGGCGAGCGTGGGGCGCAGCAGCGGCTCACGCTCGTAGGCGCGCTGCAGAGCGGGCGCGTGCCAGCGGGCCGGGCGTCGCAGCACGAGGACCACGAAGACGATCGCGGCCGGCAGCAGCAGCGTCAGCGGGGTGCTGGTGAGCAGGCCGAGGTTGGCCCCCAGCTTGCGGGCGATCGTGCCGCCGGCCTCGCCGTCGCGTACCTCGATCACGAAGCGGCCGAGGTGGGTGCGCGACGTGGCCGGGCGCGCGGCGTCGGCCAGCCCGACCACCGCGAGCAGCAGGACGGCCGCCCCGAGGGCCGCGGCCAGCCGGACGACCGAGACCCGGCGCCCGCTCACGAGCAGGGCGAGGACGGCGAAGCCCGGCAGGATCGCCAGCACGCCGCCGACGTCCGCCCCGAGCGAGGGCGCCCCGTCGATGCCCAGCGTCGCGACCCCGACCAGGACGACGGCGGCGGTCGCGAGGCCGCGCCGCCCGGGCCCGCGGCCGAGGAGCCACGCAGCGAGGCCACCGGCCGCGAAGAGCGCTCCGGTGGCGAAGAGCGAGAAGGCCTGGTTGCCGAAGCCGTAGAACCGACCGGCGACGGTGGGGAAGTAGCCCATGAGGCTGCCGAGCTGCAGCCGCGCGCCGAGCAGGACGTCGAGCCCGAGGACGAGCGCCGTGACGGCGGCCACCGCGGTCGGCGGGCCGAGCGGGCGGCCGCGCCACGGCCCCGCCGCCGCGAGCGCCCCGATCGCGACCGTCAGGGCGGCGACCAGGGCGACGATCGCCGGCACGGGCGCCCCCGCCCGCCACCACGGCACGAGGTCCGCCAGGAACGTGGCGGCGGGCACCGCGCCGGAGGCCAGCGCGCCCCACCGCGTCCAGGTGAGCACCCGGCGGCGGGCCGGCCCCCAGGAACGCCGCAGCACGAGGGTGGCGAGCAGGTAGACGACGAGCTGCAGCCCGAGCAGGGTGATCCAGAACCACGACTGCGTCCCGCGGACCACCCGCTCCGCGTCGTCGGCCGCCACGAGGTCGTCCACGGCCTCCCCGAGCCCGTCGACCGGCGCCCCGGCCTCGAGCGGGGAGCCGACCGCCTCGTCCGGCACCGGCGCGCCGACGAGGCCCAGCACGGTCGGGGTGACGTCCGTGAGCTGGACGACCGCCTGGCGGCGGGTGGATGAGGAGTCCAGCCAGCTGGGCGCGGTGGGCGCCAGGTCGCTGTGCCGCACCGCCAGCCCGAGGTGCGTCTCGCCGCTGGCGTCGCCGGAGAGGCCGAGCACGATCCAGGTCGCCGGCCCCTGCCGGAGCTCGCGCACGCGCGCCGCCGCCGCGTCGACGGCGGCGACCTGCGCCGCCCGATCGCCCGCTCGGGCGTCGATGTCGCCGAGCTCGACCATCGTGACCTGGCAGCGCGTGACGTCGGCGGAGGTCGCGTCGGCGACGGAGGGCGCGTAGTACGCCACCCGCCCCGCCGGGTCCGCGGCCGCGAGCGCGGCGCCGGGGCCTATGGCGGTGACGCAGGTGCCGGGGGCCTGGGCCGCGGCCTCGGCGAGCAGGCCCGGGCGGGTGTCGAACCGCTCGTTGGCGTCGAGCCGCCCGATGGCCGCCCACTCCTGCACTCGCGCGCCCTCGCCGTCCGGCGTCACGGCGGGGCCGGAGGCCGGGCACGTCTCCTTCGAGCCGCCCGGGCCGCCGTGCTCCACGGCCTGCGCGCGGGTGCCCGCCCCGACCGTCAGCCAGCCGTCGGCCGGGCAGGTGACGGGCCGGGCCGTACGCGTGACGAGCGAGCCCACCGCGCCCTCGCCCGCCAGCTCCCACAGCGTCGGCGTCGCCTCGGGCGACACGTCGGACCAGCGCAGCCCACCCGCGCCGAGCACCACGACCGGTGAGAACCCGCCGGGGGAGTCCGCCGCGCCCGCCGGCGCCGGCAGGAGCGCGAACGTCACTCCGCCGAGCACCGTCACCAGGCGGGACAGCCGCCGGGCCTCTCGTCCGCGGCCGTCGCTCATCCGCCCATTCTGACGGGCTGCGTAGGCTGGCCCCCGATGGCAACGGGGTCCCGGTCCGCGCGGTGGTCCGCACCGTGGCCGTGGTGGCTCCTCGGGGCGGCCGTGCTCGCGCTCGGCGCCGGCCCCGCGCTGGTCGAGGCGCTCGACGTCCCGGCCTGGCAGCGCAACGTCGACCTCGAGGTCTACCGCGCCGCCGGCGTCTCGCTGCTCAACGGCCGGCCGCTCTACTCCTTCCTCACCGACGTCCCCAACCTGCTGCCGTTCACCTACCCGCCGTTCGCGGCGCTGGTGGCGTTGCCGCTGGCGCTCGTGCCGTTCGGTGCGGCCCAGGTGCTGTGGGCGGCGCTGCAGGTGTCGCTCGTCGTCGTCATCTGCGCGGTGTCGGCCCGCCCGCTGCTCGTGCGCTGCCGGCACGCGGCCCCCGTCGTGCTCGCCGCCCTGGCGTCCGCGGCCTGCTGGATGCTGCCGGTGTCCGACGGGCTCTTCTTCGGCCAGGTCGGCATCCTGCTCACCGCGTGCTGCCTGCTCGACAACGCCGTACGCGGCCGCTGGCCCCGTGGGCTGCTCGTCGGCCTCGCTGCGGCGCTCAAGCTCACCCCCGGCCTCTTCCTGATCCACTTCTGGCTGGCCGGGCGCTGGCGTGCCGCGCTCGTCGCCCTCGCCTCGGCCGCGGGGGCCACGCTCGGCGCCGCGGTCGTGCTGCCGCAGGAGTCGGTCGAGTACTGGGGCCGCGCGCTCTTCGACACCGAGCGCATCGGCTCGACGGCCGGGACCTACAACGGGTCGATCGTCGGCCTGTCCTCCCGCCTCGGGCCGGACACGGCGGCCGGGTCGCTGCTATGGGGGGCCCTCGCGGTCGCGGTCGCGGTGGCGGTCTACGGGCTGTGGGTCGCCGCCCGCGCCGCCCGCGCCGGCCAGCACGTCGCGGCCGTGGCCGTCGTCGGCGTGCTCACGGTCCTGCTCTCGCCGGTCGCCTGGCTGCACCACCTCGTCTGGGTCGTGCCCGGCATGCTGGCGCTCGTCGGCGACGCCCGCTCCCGGGTGCGCGTCGCGGCCGCCGTCGCCGTCTGGGCGCTGTTCAGCACGCCGCTCGACCTGCCGTGGCGCGGCGCGCGGATGCTCTACGACCCGGACGTGCCGCAGGCCTGGGCGCGGCTGCTGCAGTCGTCCTACACCGTCGGCGCGGTCCTGCTCGTCGTCGCGCTGCACCTGCTCGTCGTCCGGCCGGCGCGGCGCGGTCGCGGGTCGCTGCACGGCGGGCCGGCGGACGGTGCACCGGTGGCCGCGGACGTCGAGCGGGCGCGCGCGGGGGCGTGAGGGCGCGGGCCAGCTCAGCAGGTCGTGGAGCGCCAGCCGTGCCCCAGCACGGCCAGCGCTCCACACATCGCCTGTGCGGCGCCCGTCAGGACGGCACCGTGATGCAGGTGGCGCGGGTCAGAACGGCACCGTGATGCAGGCGACGCGGGCGCCCGCCATCCCCGCGACGCCCGGCCCGGTCTGGGTGAGCTCGGAGTGGATCACCACCGAGTTCGCGCGGCGGTTCGCGGGGAACTGCCAGTCGACCTCCGCCCGGCCGACGGCGTTGCCGCGGGCGTCGGTGGTGAAGTCGAGCCAGACCTCGTTCTCGGGGTTCGCGTACGCCGGGTCGACCGACGGCTGCACCGGGTCCACGACGTACTGGTAGTGCGGCCCCGCCGCCGCGCCCGTCGCGCCGCACGCGTTCGAGTGGACGTGCGCGCCGTACGCCCGGTTCGGCAGCAGCCCACGGACGCGCAGCGTGACCTCCGTGCCTCCCCTGCGGTCGTAGACCGCCGTCACGCGGGCGCGGGCGTCCGCGGGGACGAGCGCGGTGTCGTAGCGGGTGAGGTCGTCGCGCTCGCGGACGCGCTCGGAGGCCGAGGCTGCGGGCACCGCGAGCGTCGCGGCCATCGTCAGGGCGGCGGCGCCGGCGAGGGGGAGCAGAAGCGGGCGGTGCGAGGCGGTTCTCGACATGGGTCGTCCCTTCTGGTGCGGTTCGGAGGCACCCGTCCCCTTCCACCCGGCGGCGAGGCCTACGCGTGATCGTTGACGGCCACCGCGGC
>NZ_JAANNP010000039.1 GCF_011250635.1 Motilibacter deserti | reverse complement strand
GTCGAGGAGCTCGAGTCGCTCGAGGCGCCGGGCTTCTGGGAGGGCTTCGCGGTCGGCTCCGTCTTCGCCGGCGCCGTCGTCGGGGGCATCGCCCTCACGTGATCCGGAGGCTCCGGCCTCCACAGCCCCGGGGCTTCCCCGGGCACCCGGAGGGCACCGCCCTCCGACCAGCTGACGCGTCGTGCGCTCTGGCGGGCCCGAATCTCGCCAGAGCGCACCGCGCGCTCAACTCAGCAGCAGACCCCAGCTCCCGTGAAGGACAGGACCGTGACCGCAACCACCAGGGTACTTCCCCAGGACCAGGGGTTGGCAAGCCTCGGTCCTGCCGCTCCGACCACCACCCCCGCTCCCGCCGTCCGCGTGGGGCTCGAGATGCACCCCGACAGCGATGGCGAGCGCTGGATCGTCGCGGACGTGACGACCGGCCGGCAGTGGCGGGTCAACGCCTTCGCCGGCAAGCTGCTCGTCCTGCTCGACGGGGCCCACGACGTCCCGGCGATCGCCGAGGAGCTCGGGCTCGACCCGGCCGTCGTCGCCCAGGCCGTGGGCCGCTTCGCCCAGATGGGCCTGCTCGACACGCCCGCGGAGCCGCACGCCGTGCCCGCCCAGGAGCGGCGCACGACCGCCTCCGCCACCCATGTCGGCGGCAAGCCCAAGCGCTGGCGCTACCGCCCGCCGGGCGTGGTCGAGCTGACGCTCATGGACCCGCGCCGGCTGCTCGACCGGCTGGCCCCCGTCGTACGCCTGCTCTCGACGCCTGCCGCGCAGGTGCTCGTCGCGCTGGTGAGCCTCGCGGGCGTCCTGGCCCTCCTGCTGAGCCTGCCGGCTCTGGGCGCCGAGCTCGGCCGCCCCGCCACCCTGCCCGTCGTCGGCGCGGCCCTCGCGCTCGTCATCGGCGCGACCATGGCGCACGAGCTGGCGCACGCCGGCTCCCTCACGCACGCCGGCCGCCGCGTACCCCGCCTGGGCTTCATGCTGATGTACGGCAGCCCCGCGATGTTCTGCGACGTGAGCGAGGCCTGGCGGCTGCCACCCCGCCGCCGCGTGCTCGTCGCGCTGGCCGGCGCCCGGGTGCACCTGTTCGTCGCCGGCGTCGCCGGCACGGTGGTCGCCACCGCCGGCCCGGGCGGCCTCCGTCAGGTCGCCGCGATGGCCGCCGCCGGCAACCTCACCATGGCCTTCGTCAACCTCTGCCCGTTCGTCAAGTTCGACGGCTACATCGCCCTCATCGGCGGCCTCGACGCCCCGAACCTGCGGGCCAAGTGCATCGGCGAGCTCAACGACATCGTCGCCCGCGTCGTCTTCGGCGGCCGTCGCGAGACCACGACCACCGCTCGCCGGCTGGCCTTCGGGCTCGCCTGCGCCGTCACCGGCCCGCTGCTCCTCCTCGTCGCCCTGCTGTCGTACGCCCCCAGCGTGCTCGCCGTGCTCGGCCCGCTCGGCGGGGGGCTCGTCCTGCTCGTGGCCGTGGTCGTCGCCGCCGAGGTGCTCCGCCGGCTGAGCCTGCGGGACCGGCGCGCCGCCTCGACCGGCGCCGGCATCGCCCGCCGCGCCGCCGGCTGGGCCGGGCTCGCCGCGGTCGCGGTCGCCGCCCTGATGTGGGCCCGCGTCCCGCTGCAGACCTCGACCGTCTACGCCGTCGTCGACGGCCGCGCGGTCGCCGTCCTGCCCGCGACGGGCGAGGACGCCTTCGCCGACGGCGCCTCCGTGCAGCTGCACCGGGCGGGCATCGTCACCTCGCCGGTGGTCGCGACCGGCACCGTCTGCGGCCCGGCCGAGTCCGCGCAGGTCCCCGTCGAGGCCGGCTCCCCGGTCTCCGGAGGCGTGCACCTCAGCATCGAGCGCCGGGTCGTGCCGCTCTGCACGACCGGCGACGTGAGCGCCGCCGACGGCCGGGTTAGCGCCGAGCCCGAGAGCGTCTCGCTCGCCGACTGGGCCCAGGCCCGGATCCTCGACCCGGCCATCGCCCAGCTTCCCTGAACTCCCGATTCCTGAACATTGCATCCCTGAATTCCTCGCCAGAACTCATCATCAGGAGCACCCCGTGGACAACATCGTCGAGCGCACGTCGCTGCAGCAGATCGTCGGTCGGCTCACCGCCTGGGCGCGCGGGGACGTCGCCCCCGGAACGCCCGGCCGCACGGCCATGGCCGTGGTCGAGACCCCCGACGCGGTGGAGTGGCTGAGCGCCGCGGACACCGGGATCGTGGGGGAGGACTCGTACGTCCTCGTCACCCGCAAGACCGCACTGCCGGAGCACGCTCCCGGCCTCTGGGTCTCCTGCAGCGGCGGCGCCGCCGAGGCCGGCGACGAGCTCGGGATCGGCCGCGACTTCTTCCTGCTGACCACCGACTACGCCGCCCTCCGCTACCTGCCGGTCGTCGGCCCGACGGCGGTGCGGCTCACCAACGCCGACGACGTCGAGGCGCTCGCCGCGGACGTGGAGGACGCGCGGCGGACCGGGGACCTCCCCGCCGCCCTCGTGCACCGGGCCGTCGAGCTGGGCGACCGAGGGGCCTTCTCCGGCGCCCCGGCGGGGCTGGACTGGCTCCACGTGGACCGCGACGGCGCCGTCCGGTGCTCGCCGTTCGCGGCGCCCATCGGCTCGGTCGGCGACAGTGCAGACGCGCTGCGTGCCGCGGCCGCCGCGGACCCGCTGCGCGCCCGGCTGCCCGAGGAGGTCGTCGACGGCCTGTCCGCCCTGGACCGCAGGACGCTCGCCGGCTACGTCGCGGCCCTCGACGGGGTGCGCCTGCTGGCCTCCAGCGGCACCGCGGAGTGGCGGGTCTCCGGGTTCGGGCACCAGCTCCTCGACGGAGCGGCGCCGCAGGTCCGTCCCGACCTCCTGCTGCTCGAGGGCGGCGCGCGCTACGTCCTCTTCGACGGGCAGCAGCGCAAGGCGTTCGGCCTCGGGCGCGAGCTCGCCGAGGTCCTCGAGGCCGCCCTGGACGCGGGGGACGAGCAGGCGGCCGTAGACCGCCTCGTGGGCCGCGGCATCCCGGCCCAGCAGGCCCGCGCGCTGCTCACCGGCGCCATCGAGCTCTTCGCGGCCCGCGGCGTCCGCGTCACGTACGCGACGGTGGCCTGAGATGGCCGCCACCCTGACCGCCCCCGCGCTCGGCGGCACCGCCCGCCGGCTCGCGGAGGCCCTGGGCGACACGCTGCGGGTCTCCGACCTCTACGACGGCGGGGCCTGGGTCTACGACCGGATGGTGGAGAACGACACCGCCGAGGTGCCGGAGCTGCTCGCGGCCGCCCGCGGCCTGCGCGGCGACGTGCTCGACCTCGGAGCCGGGAGCGGCCGCCTGACGATGCCGTTCCTCGCCCGCGGCCACCGCGTCGTCGCGCTGGACAACGCGGCGGCGATGCTCGCGGAGCTCGCCCAGCGCGCGGCTCGTCTCCCCGGTCGCCTGCACGACCGGCTCGAGCCGGCTCTCGGTGACATGGCAGCACTGGACTTTGGCGAACGCCGCTTCGACATCGTGCTGCTCGGCACGACCACGGTCAGCCTGCTCGACGACGAGGCTCGGCGCGCCACCTTCCGCGGCGTGCGCGCCCACCTAGCCCCTGGCGGGCGCTTCCTCGTCTCCTCGCTCTGCTTCCCCGCAGGCCGGCGGGCCGAGACGGTCGACGTCGTCGCGCTGGCCTCCCCGTCCGGTGGCACGGCGCTCGCCACGCTCATCGAGGAGCTGCGCCCCGACGAGGGAGCCCGGTCCGTCTCGGTCCTGGTCCAGCACCTCGAGCCGCCGGCGCCTCCCGAGCTCTTCCTGTCCGCCCCGCGCATGGTCGACGAGGCCAGTGTCACCGCCGACCTCGCCGCCGCCGGCCTGGCCGTGACGGCTCGCCAGTCCATCCACACCGCCCCCGACGGCCGCGAGACCGTCCTGTTCACCTGCCACCGCGACGACGAGGGAGAGACCAAGTGACCACCACCGACCGCCCGCTGTGGGAGTTCCTGGTCCCGCCGAGCGCCTACGGCGACCCCTCGCGCACGGCCGTCCGCGCCTCCGGGGTGCGGGTGACGATGGCCGACGGACGGACGCTGCTCTGCGGCACGAGCGGGCTGTGGAACGTCAACTTCGGCTACGGCAACCCCGACATCGCGCAGGCCGTGCACGCGGCGCTGCTCGACGCGTCCTACCTCTCGCTCTTCCGCTACGGCCACGACTACGCCAACCGTGCCGCCGCCGCCCTGCTCGACGCGTGCGGCCGGGACACGTTCGCCCGCGTGCTCTTCTCCACCTCCGGCAGCGCGGCCAACGACACCGTCATGAAGCTCGTCCGGCAGTACGCGGTGCTGCGCGGCGACCGCGGCCGCAAGCTGGTCGTCGGGCTGCGCGGCAGCTACCACGGCCTGACCTACGGCAGCTCGGCGCTGACGGGGGAGGACCTCGGCCAGGAGCTCTACGGCGTCGACCGCAAGCTCGTCCGCCACGTGTCGCCGCACGATGCCGCCGAGCTGCGCGCGCTCTGCGACCGCGAGGGCGACCGCATCGCCGCCCTGGTGCTCGAGCCCGTGCTCGGCACCGGTGCGATCGAGGTGCCCGCCGAGTTCCTCGCCGAAGCGGGCCGGCTGGCCGACGAGCACGGCTTCGTGCTCGTGGCCGACGAGGTCGCGACCGGCTTCCACCGCACCGGGCCGTTCCGCGCGAGCGCTGCCTGGGCCCGCCAGCCGGACCTCGTCGTGCTGTCGAAGGGGCTGACCAACGGCACCTGCGCCGCGTCGGCGATCGTCGTCGGCGAGCGTGTCGTCCGCGAGTTCGACGCCGCGGACGCGGTGTTCCTGCACGGCGAGACGCAGGCCGGGACGCCGCCCACCGCCGCGGCCATCCTCGCGACCCTCGCGGTGGCGCGCGAGGTCGTGGGCGGAGGGCGGGCCGAGGCGCTGGCCGCCCACCTCGACGCGGGCCTCCGGTCGATGGCCGAGGCGTCCGGCGGCCGGCTGCGGCTGACCGGCCGCGGCCTCTTCCGCGGCGTCGTCGTGACCGGCCAGGACGGGCTCCCGCTCGACGGGGCGGCCACCGCGGCCCTCGTCGCCGCCACCCGCCGCGCCGGGGCGATCGTCCACAACGGGCTCGGCGGCATCCAGCTGCTCCCTGCCCTGACCTACTCCGACGCTGAGGTCGACGAGCTGCTCGGCTGCCTCGCGGCCGGGCTGGCCGACGCGCAGAGCATGTCCTTCGCCACCGGCTCGCTGCCGCAGCCGCGGGCCGGCCTGGTGGGTGTGCGGTGAGCGCGCAGCCCGTCCAGTGGGCGGCCTCCACCCGCTGGTGGAGCGGCGACCGGGCGGTCGAGCAGTGCGTGCGGGCGCTCCCGCCGGTACCGCGCACCGTCCTGCTGGTCGACGCGGGCATGGCGGCGACCACGGCCGGCGAGGCGCTGGTCGCCCGGGTCCGCCGCGAGCTCATGCGGGCCGAGCACCCGGTGGACGAGCACGTGCACCAGGCCGGCGCGACGACCGTCGAGGCCGTACGCGACACCGCCGCCCGCTGGCAGGAGTCCGAGGTCGGCCGGGTCGTGGCCGTGGGTGGCGGGTCGACCCTCGACCTCGCGGTGCTGGGGACGCTGCCGCCCGCGCTGCTCGACGGCCCGGCCTGGCGCAGCCGCTGCGGCCTCGTCGCGCTGCCGGCCGCGCGCCCCACTGCGGGGCGAGTGCTCGTGCCCACCACGCTCGGCACCGGTGCCGAGGTGAGCACGTCGGCCTGCTGCGAGCGCGGAGACGGCAAGGTCCTCGTCGTGGGCGCCGCGCTGCGCGGCGACGAGGCCGTGGTCGACCCGGCCGCCACCGACGGCCTTCCGGCATCCCTGTGCGGCGAAGCAGGAATCGAAGTTCTGGCCCGGCTGCTCGTCCCGTTCGCGGGGCCGGGCAGCGACACGGGCGCCCCAGTGCACCACGCGGACGAGCACGTGCTCGCCGACCTGCGGGCGCTCGCGCGCCCGCTGGCGCAGGTCGCCGACGCCCTCGCGGTCGGGGCGGAGGTCGGGCGCGTCGCGCGGCTCGGGCTGGCCACCGTCGGGGCGCACAGCCACCTCGGCTGGGGGCACCTCGGGCGCAGCCCCTTCGCGTCCCCGGTCTGGTACGTCGCGACCGAGCTCGCCGCCGAGCTCGGTGTCAGCAAGGTCCGGGCCACCGCGGCGCTGCTGCCCGTCTGGGCGCGTGCTGTCGTCGGCGGGGACGGCAGGTGGGGCAGTGCGGCGCGGCTGCGCCGGGCCTGGGAGCCGTTCGCCACCACGCTCGCCGACGCCCCGTCCGTGCACCCGCCCCTGCCGGCGGAGCCGGTCGACGGGCTGCAGGAAATGGTCTCGCGCCTGGTTCCGACGCTCGCGCCCGTCTGGGGCACGCACGTCGGGGACGCGGTCGCCGACCGATGCGCGCGGCGCTGGGGTGGCGGGCTCCCGATGCTCGCCGGCCTCGACACGTACGCCGTGGCCGCGCTCGTCGAGGAAGCCCTGGCCGCTTCCGCGAACGGCCCGTCCGCCCTCGACCTCCGGGAGCTCTCGTGCTCGACATGACCGCGACCCTCGACAGCGCCGCCGGGCTCGCCCGCTCCGCGCACCTCGTGCCGCCCGACGAGCTGGGGCTCTGGACCGTCGCCGTCGACGTCGGGCTCGAGGAGTCGCGGACCGAGGCGGCGGGCGACGGCCCCAACCTGCACCTGGTGGGAGCCTGCGGCTGGACCCGGGCCGACGCGCTGATGCGTGGCGCCGGCGAGGCAGTCGAGCGGCTCGCGCTGGTGCCGCCGCCGTCCGAGGCGGGGCGGGCCCGGGTGCCCGCCGGGGCGCCGGGCCGGGTGCTGCTCGGCACGCCGGAGGTCGGCCGCTCCGACCCGCGCCTCGACGCCGTCGACCTGGACTGCCTGCCGGCGGTGGAGCTGCTGGCCGGTGGGGACGGGCAGGGCGTCGAGATGGCGGGCCTGCCGGTCCCCGTGATGCCCGTGCTGCTTCCGGCAGCGGCCGTCGACGACCCCGTACGCGGGCCTGAGCGCCGCTACGTCGACCCCGGGCCGACCGGCGCCGCCGCCGGCCCGGACCTCGCCTTCGCCACCGAGCGCGGGCTGCTCGAGGTCGTGGAGCGGGACGCCGCGCAGTGCGCCTGGGCGTTGCGCCCCCCGCTCCCCGTCGTCCACCCCCTCGACCTGCCCGACGGCGCCCGGCGCGGGGACGGCGGCGCGGCTCGGCAGCTCGAACGCGCGCTGGACGGACTGGAGGTGCAGATCGCTTCGGTGATCCTGCCTTCGGGGATCAGTGGGCTCTCGATCGCCCTCACGATGCTGGTCGACTCCACCGGCCCGCGCCCGGTGCTCGCGTCAGGGGCGAAGTCCGCGTGGTCGACGGTGGAGGCGGTGCAGGGCTCGGCGCGTGAGGCGCTGCAGGTCCTCACCCTGCTGCGCGGGGTCGTCGACCGCCATCCGGCGCTCCCGCCCGGCGCGACGGTCGAGAACGACAGCGACCGCGCCCGCTTCTGCACGACCTCCGCGGCGGTCGACGCGGCCCGCGCCTGGCTCGACCGCTGCCGCCCGGCCGTCGCGGCCGACCTCGGAACCGCGGCCGACCTCGGAGCCGCGGCCGACCTCGACCTCCGCGCCGTGGCCCCTGACGACGTGCCGGGCCGGGTCGAGCACCTCGTGAACGCCCTGCGGGCGCAGGGCCTGCGCCCGCTGGTCTGCGACCTGACCCCCCGGCTGCCCGCACCGGTCCGGAGCCTCGGCTGGAACGCGGTGCACGCCCTCGTGCTCGGCGCCCAGCCGCTGCGCATGGACGAGCGGCCGGCCTGGTCGTGGGTGCGGCCACGGCTCGAGGACCGGGCCCGGGCCTGGGGCGTACCGGTGCCGGCCGTCCTCGGCGAGCTGCCGCCGCAGCCGCTGGTCTGAGCTCCTCGCCCTCTGGCCGCTGCCGGCCACTTCTGACCTCTTCTGGCGAGGAGGCTGCGACGGTCAACCGCGGCAGCACTGCCGCGGTTGACCGTTCGCGTACCCATTACTCCGCTCATCCGGCGGGCCGTTCCGGACCGCCGGCCCACGGCACCGACGAGGCCATGGCCCGGTCCCCACGGCCCCTCACTCCACCATCCCGTTCCGAGGAGCTCCCATGACCACGTCCCGCACGGCCCGGGCCCTGTCCGCGCTCGGCCTCGGCGTCACCGTCGCGTTGATGTCCGGCCCCCTCGGGGCGTCGCCCGCAGGGGCGGTGACGATCCGGATCGCGCCGATCAAGCTGCCGCCGGCCACGCCGCCGGCCGTCTACTGCCTGCACGGGCTGAGCGTGCCGCTGGTGGTCGCGCCGTCGTGCCCGCCGGGGCGGACGGCGCGGGCGCGCGCGTGAGCGGCGCCGTCCCGGGTGCCGGGACGCGCTGCTGCGGCGGGTGCCCTACCGTTCAAGGATGAGCAGCAGCGCCCCCGACGTCTTCAGCGCCGGCGGCACCGTGGGCGCGGACCTCGCCCGGGTGGACTGGGAGCGTACGCCGCTCGGCCCTCCCGAGCAGTGGAGCCGGTCGCTGCGCGCGGTCGTGCAGCTGCTTCTGTCCTCGCGGTTCTCCATGTGGATGGCCTGGGGCCCGGAGCTGACCTTCTTCTGCAACGACGCCTACCGCCGGGACACCCTCGGCAAGAAGTACCCCTGGGCGCTCGGCCGGCCGGCGCCTGAGGTCTGGGCCGAGATCTG
This sequence comes from Motilibacter deserti, assembly GCF_011250635.1. GTDB lineage: Bacteria > Actinomycetota > Actinomycetes > Motilibacterales > Motilibacteraceae > Motilibacter_A > Motilibacter_A deserti. Next base: position 6,777 of record NZ_JAANNP010000039.1, on the reverse strand, counting down.
GGGCGACATCGGCCCGCGCATCGACAGCGTGATGTCCACGGGCACGGCCACCTGGGACGCCGGCCTGCTGCTCTTCCTGCAGCGCAGCGGCTACCGCGAGGAGACCTACCACACGTTCTCCTACAGCCCGCTGCGCGGCGACGGCGGCGACATCGAGGGCATGCTCTGCGTCGTCAGCGAGGACACCGACCGGGTCATCGGCGAACGGCACCTGCAGACGCTGAGCGGCCTCGGTGCAGCGCTGGCGTCGGCACGGACGGAGCGGGAGGTGGCCGCCGCCGCGGCCCTCCGGCTGGGGGAGGACCAGCAGTCGCTGCCCTTCACCCTCGTCTACGGGCTGGAGGAGGGCGGGGACGTCGCCCGGCTGCTCGCGGCGAGCGGCGTCGGCCCGGGGGCAGCCGTCGCCCCGGAGACGGTCGTCGACGACGGCGACGCCCCCTGGCCGGTCAAGCAGCAGGCCGACGGGCGGGCAGTGCTCGTCGAGGGGCTGGCCGAGCGCTTCGATGAGGTGCCGCGCGGCGCGTGGGACGACCCGCCCGTCTCGGCATACGTCGTGCCCTTCGGCCAGCAGTCCGAGGCCGCGCCGTCCGGCTTCCTCGTCGCCGCCCTCAACCCCTACCGCCCGTTCGACGACGCCTACCGCGCCTTCGTGGAGCTGGTGGCGGGCCAGGTGGCCGCCGGCATCGCGACCGCCCGCGCGTACGAGTCCGAGCGGCTGCGCGCGGAGCGGCTGGCCGAGCTGGACCGGGCGAAGACCGCGTTCTTCACCAACGTCAGCCACGAGTTCCGCACCCCGCTCACCCTGCTGCTCGGCCCCGCCGAGGACGCCCTGCGCGACGCCGAGCGGCCGTTGCCCCCGGGCCAGCGCGAGCGCGTCGAGGTCGTGGTGCGCAACGGCCAACGCCTGCTCAAGCTCGTCAACGACCTGCTCGACTTCAGCCGGCTCGAGGCCGGCAGCAGGCCCGGCCTCTTCGAGCAGGTCGACCTCGCCGCGGAGACGGCCGAGCTGGCCCGCGCCTTCAGCGAGGCCGTCGAGCGGGCCGGGCTGACCCTCGTCGTCGACTGCGCGCCGCTGACCGAGCGCTACTGGGTCGACCGGGACCTGTGGGCGAAGATCGTGCTCAACCTGCTCTCGAACGCGCTGAAGTTCACGCCCTCGGGCGGCATCACGGTGCGCCTGCAGCCGGTCGACGGGGGAGTCCGCCTCGACGTCAGCGACACCGGCATCGGCATCGCGGACAAGGACCGCGAAGGGCTCTTCGACCGGTTCACCCGCGTGGCGGGGGTCGAGTCACGTACGCACGAGGGTTCAGGGATCGGGCTTGCCCTCGTCGCCGAGCTCTCCGCCCTGCACGGCGGCACCGTCGACGTCGCGAGCGTGCCGGGCGAGGGCAGCACCTTCAGCGTGACGCTGCCGGCCGGCGCGGAGCACCTGCCTGCCGACCAGCTCGCCACCGTGCCCACGCCGGACTCGCTCGCGGGCCAGCGCGTGCAGGCCTTCGTCGCCGAGGCGGCGCGCTGGAACGTGTCGGCGGACGCCGCCACGACGCGCCGGGCAGCGGCCGCCGACCGGCCACGCGTCCTCGTGGTGGACGACAACGCGGACATGCGCGACTACGTGGCCGGCCTGCTGCAGGGGGACTACGACGTCCGGACCGCGGGCGATGGCGAGGCCGGGCTGGCCGCCGCGCTCGAGGACCCGCCCGACCTGGTCCTCACCGACGTGATGATGCCCAAGCTCGACGGGTTCGAGCTGCTCGCCGAGCTGCGCCGGGACGCCCGCACGGCCACCACCCCGGTCGTCATGCTGTCGGCCCGGGCGGGGGAGGAAGCGACGGTCGAGGGGCTGGACGCGGGCGCGGACGACTACCTCGTCAAGCCGTTCTCGGCGATCGAGCTCCGCGCCCGGGTGCGTGCCGCCCTCGAGCTGGACCGCGTACGCCGCAACCGCGCGCAGCTGCAGCGCCAGCAGGAGCTGCTGGACCAGGCCCAGCGGCTGGCCCGCGTCGGCAGCTGGGAGCTCGACCTCGCCTCTGGGGCGGTGGTCGGGTCGCCGGAGTTCCGGCGCCAGATGGGGATGACGGCCGCGGAGCTGCTCACCGGGCAGGCACCGCACCTTCCCAGCCTGCGCCCGGAGGACGAGGAGCGGGTCCGCGCCGCCATCGACGCGGCCGCGCAGGGCGCCCCGATGGACTACGAGGTCGATGTGATCGGCATCGACGGCTCGGTCCGGACCTTCCGCACCATCGGCGCCCTCGAGCGCGACGCCGACGGCAACCCGCTCCGGCTCTACGGCAGCAACCAGGACGTCACCGAGCAGCGCGAGGCCGAGCGCGCCCTCGCCGCCGCGGCGGCCGCCCAGGAGGCCGCTGCCCGCGAGCACTCCATCGCCGACGAGCTGCAGCGCAGCCTGCTCCCCGCCCGCTCGTTCGCCCCCGACCACCTGCAGGTCGCCACGTTCTACCGCGCGGGCGTCGAGGGCACCCAGGTCGGCGGCGACTGGTACGACGTGATCGAGCTCGGCGCGGGCCGCACGGCGCTCGTCCTCGGCGACGTCATGGGCCGCGGCGTCCGGGCGGCGGCGGTCATGGGCCAGCTGAGCGCGGCCGTGCGGGCGTACGCCCGGCTCGACCTGCCGCCGGCGGACCTGCTCGAGCTGCTCGACGGCGTCGTGCGTGACCTCGGCGACGACCAGATCGTCACCTGCGTCTACGCGGTCTACGACCCGGGCGAGCAGGCGCTCACCTACGCCAACGCGGGGCACCTGCCGCCGCTGCTGGCGCTGCCCGGCGGGGATGTCCAGCGGCTCGACGGGGTGTCCGGCCCGCCGCTGGGCGCCGGCCGCCCGGGGCTGCGCGAGCACCGGGTCGAGCTGCCGCCCGGCACCGGCCTGCTGCTCTACACCGACGGGCTCGTGGAGCGGCGCGACTCCGACATCGACGCGGGCATCGACGCCCTCGTCGCAGAGCTCGAGCGGGTGACGCTGCTGGCCGACGGCGTGCCCGAGGCGCTCGTCTCGGCGATGCTGCCGCACGGCCCGGACGACGACATCGCGATCCTGCTCGCGCGCGTGCAGGGCCCGGCCGCGGCTCGCGTCGCGAGCATGCACGTGCCCTCGCAGGGCAGCGCGGTGGTCGACGCGCGCCACTTCGTCGCCGCGACGCTCACCGGCTGGGACGTGCCGGGCGACCGGCAGGACGACGTGATCCTGCTCGTCAGCGAGCTGGTGACCAACGCGATCGTGCACGGGCGGCCGCCCGTCGAGCTGCGCATCCGGCACGCCGGCGACTCGGTCGTGCTCGAGGTGATCGACTCGGCGACCTACTACCCGCGGCGGATGCGCCCCACCGAGGACGACGAGCACGGCCGCGGGCTGCAGCTCGTCTCACTGCTCGCCGAGCGGTGGGGCACCCGCCCTACCGGCTCCGGCAAGGCCGTGTGGTGCGTCGTCCCGGTGGGGTGAGGCGCGTCGCCCAACCGCGGAGGCTTGCTGCGCAAGGGCGTCACCCCGCCTCGGGCGCCCCCGGCCCGGCCGGGTCGTGCCCGGACAGGATGTCGTCGGCGTCGACGATGCGGTAGGCGTAGCCCTGCTCGGCCAGGAAGCGCTGCCGGTGGGCGGCGTAGTCCTGGTCAAGGGTGTCGCGCGCGACGACGGAGTAGAACCGCGCTGCGCGGCCGTCGGACTTCGGGCGCAGCACGCGCCCGAGCCGCTGGGCCTCCTCCTGGCGGGAGCCGAAGGTGCCGGACACCTGGACGGCGACGGCCGCCTCGGGCAGGTCGATGGAGAAGTTCGCGACCTTGCTGACCACGAGCCGGGTGATCTCGCCGGTGCGGAACGCGTCGAAGAGCCGCTCGCGCTCCTTGACCGTCGTCTCGCCCTTGATGACCGGGGCGTCGAGCCGTTCGCCGAGGTCGTCGAGCTGGTCGATGTACTGGCCGATCACGAGCAGCCGCTCGCCCTGGTGCTGGTCGGCGATGCTCTTGACGACCCGGGACTTCGACGCCGTCGTGGAGCAGAGCCGGTAGCGCTCGTCCGGCTCGGCCGTCGCGTACGCCAGCCGCTCGGACTCGGTCAGGGTGACGCGCACCTCGACGCAGTCCGCGGGCGCGATGTAGCCCTGCGCCTCGATGTCCTTCCATGGCGCGTCGTAGCGCTTCGGGCCGATGAGCGAGAACACGTCGCCCTCACGGCCGTCCTCGCGCACCAGCGTCGCGGTGAGGCCGACGCGGCGGCGCGCCTGGATGTCGGCGGTGAAGCGGAAGACCGGCGCGGGGAGCAGGTGGACCTCGTCGTAGACGACCAGGCCCCAGTCGCGGGCGTCGAGCAGCTCGAGATGGGGGTACATCCCCTTCCGCTTGAGCGTCAGCACCTGGTAGGTCGCGATCGTGACGGGGCGGACCTCCTTCTTGGAGCCGCTGTACTCCCCGATCTCGTCCTCCGTGAGGCTCGTGCGCTTGAGCAGCTCGTTGCGCCACTGCCGGGCGGACACGGTGTTGGTGACGAGGATCAGCGTCGTGGCCTTGGCCTGCGCCATCGCGGCCGCGCCGACGAGGGTCTTGCCGGCACCACACGGCAGAACTACGACTCCTGAACCACCATGCCAGAATCCCTCGACGGCCTCGCGCTGGTAGGGGCGCAGCGTCCAGCCGTCCTCCAGCAGCTCGATCGGGTGCGCTTCGCCGTCGACGTAGCCCGCGAGGTCCTCGGCGGGCCAGCCGAGCTTGAGCAGCACCTGCTTGAGGTGGCCGCGCTCGGAGGGGTGCACGACGACGCTGTCGTCGTCGAGCCGGGCGCCGACCAGCGGGGCGATCTTCTTGCTGCGCAGCACCTCCTCGAGCACGGGGCGGTCGTTGCTGTGCAGCACGAGCCCGTGCGTGGGGTGCTTCTCCAGGCGGAGCCGGCCGTAGCGGTCCATCGTCTCCGCCACGTCGACGAGCAGCGCGTGCGGGACGGAGTAGCGGCTGTAGCGCAGGAGCGTGTCGACGACCTGCTCGGCGTCGTGGCCGGCCGCCCGCGCGTTCCAGAGCCCCAGCGGCGTGAGCCGGTAGGTGTGCACGTGCTCCGGCGCGCGCTCGAGCTCGGCGAACGGCGCGATCTCGCGACGGGCGTCGTCGGCCGACGGATGGTCGACCTCGAGCAGCAGGGTCTTGTCGGACTGGACGATCAGCGGGCCGTCGGTCACGCAGCAGCTCCGGAGGATGGCGGGTGGTCTAGCCCAGTGTGAACCACTCCGGAGCCACCGGTCTTCCCGCCGGCCGGCGCGTAGCGGGTCAGGCGTCCTCGGTGCCGGTCAGCGCTAGGGCGGGCTCGGTCTCGTCGAGCGGGAGCCCGGCGTCGAGCAGCCGCAGCTGCGCCGCCTTCACCCCGGCCTCGAACCTGCTGCGCGCGCCGACCTCGTCCATGACCTCAGCGATCCGGCGCCGGCAGGTGCGCAGCGACATGCCCAGCGTGCGCGCGATCGCCTCGTCCTTCATGCCGCGCGCCAGCATCTCCAGCAGGGTCCGGCGCATGCTGTCGCGCAGGTCCGGAGTCATGCCCTCGTCGCCGAACGGCGCGGCGTTCTGCCAGTTCTGCTCGAACAGGTCGCAGAGGTACTCCACGACGTCGGACTGGCGCAGCACCGTCGCGCCGCCGCCGCTGGAGCTGCGCGAGATGAAGGCGAGCTTGCGGTCGAACGCGACCAGCCGGCCGGTGACGATCTCGGTCGTGCGCACCTCGCCGCCCGCCGCGGTGAGCGCGCGGACGTACGCCTGGGTGACCGGGCAGGCGCGCGCGGAGTGCTGCAGCAGCGAGCGCATGCGTACGCCGCGCTGCAGCAGCTGCACGTCCCGCGCGAGCGCGTCGGCCACCATCTCCGGCTCGATCCGGCCGCCCGCGTGGGCGCCGAGCACCTCGAGCGTGCACTGCTCGGCCGCGTCCGTGAGCACGTGGCGCACCCGCTCGGCCTGGTCGAGCAGCTCGATGGCCTCCTCGCCCTGGTGCTGCGGGAGCGCGTCGCGGTAGATCTGCTCCAGCGCCTCGAGGTCCGCGCGCAGCCGCTCGGCCTCGTTCTGGCGCCGGCGGATCTCCGCGTCGATCGGGCCCAGTGTCGCGGCGGCGGCCGTCCGGGGGCTCATGGCGGCCCAGCCCGCGCCCGCGTCGTCGGTGCGCACGAGCGAGAGCTCCGCCAGCCGCGTGAGCGCCGCCTCGGTCTCCTCGGCGGGCAGCCCGCACGCCTGCGCGAGCACCGCGACGGAAGCGCCCGGCCGGCTCACGACGTGCCGGTAGACCAGGGCCACGTTCTCGTCGAGAGCGCTGCCGTCGTACGCAGCCGCGGGCTGCGGCTGAACTGCCGGACCGGTCATCGCGCTGTTCTCCGTGCGGGGGCTCGGCGGCTTCAGGCAGTGCCCGCGCACGCACTCTAGGCAGCTCTTCGACGCGTGAGCAACGCGTTCCGGACATTTTCGTCCGTCCGCTGTCGCGCGCCGGTGAGTCGCCGAGCGGCGCCGGTGTGGCTACTCGGTGTCAGGCAACAAGGTGCCACCGCCAACCCGTGGACGCGGCCGCCGGACGGGGCCGAAGGTGAGGACGTCGCCGAGGCGAGGCCGAAAAGCCCGCTGCAGGCGAACGATTCCCGACTTTTTCCCTTGCGCAGATGGAGGCTCCCGTGAACATCTCCCGGCTCGCTCGTCTGGCTGTTCTCCCGCTCGTCTCCGGCGTCGTCGTCATCGGTGGGGCGGGCGCCGCCACCGCCGCCGAGTCCGCGGTCACGCCCACCTCGACCGCCTCCACGACCG
>NZ_JAANNP010000040.1 GCF_011250635.1 Motilibacter deserti | reverse complement strand
TGGAGCGCGAGGGCTTCCGGCTCGTCGTAGCGGCCCTTCCTCGCGGAGCTACCGAGCTCGGGCGTGACGGCTTGGCCCGCACGAGTCTGACCCGGACCGTGCTCGACGTGGCGCGGGTGCTGCCGCTCGAGCACGCAGTCGTGGTCGCGGACGCACCGCTGGCCGCGCGTGGCACGTCGGTGCAGGCGCTCGCCTCCGCGGCCGACGCCATGCGGCGGTGGCCTGGCATCGCCTCCGCCCGGCGGGTCCTGCAGCTGGCCGACGGCCGGGCGGAGTCCGCGGGGGAGTCGCTGGCCCGCGTGCTCCTCATCGCCCTCGGCTACGGGCACGTCGAGCCGCAGGCCCACCTGCGAGGGTCCAGCGGGCAGCGCTACCGCGTGGACCTCCTCGTCGACGGCCTCGTCGTCGTGGAGTTCGACGGCCGGGTGAAGTACGCCGACCCGCACCTGCTCCGGGGCCGGGAGCCGGCCGACGTCCTCCGGGCGGAGAAGCGCCGTGAGCAGGACCTGGAGGACGCCGGCTGGCAAGTCGTCCGGCTCGAGTGGCGTGACCTGTTCGACCCGGAGGCGGTGCGACGCAAGGTCGACGCCGCTCTCGCCCGCGCGCGCCGGGCACGGGCGTCCTGAGCGGTGGTCGTCCACTGCGCGGCGCAGGGCGCTCTTTCGCGGCGCCGGGTGCTCTTTCGCGGTGTCAGGACACCGCGGAAGTGCCGCTGACACCGCGGAAGTCAACGAACCACACCGTGCGCCCGGGAAGCGCTGCGCACGCCCGCACGCGCGCAGCGCTGTCCGTGCTCAGGCCAGCAGGGCCGTCAGCGCAGCGGCGTCGAACATCGTGTCCGCGTCCACGACCTTGCCGTCGAGCCGCAGCTCCGGCGTGCTGGTGTTGCCGTCGCGGCTCGCGCGGTCGTCGGCCTGGCGCGCCCAGCCGGCGTACTTCTCGGTCCGCACGGCCTGCACGAACCTGTCGCTCGTCAGGCCGACGCTCCGGCCCAGCTCGAGCAGGTCGTCGGTCGTGTAGCCGCCGGTGCGCTCCTCTGGCTGGCTCGCGTAGACCGCCGCGTGGAGCTCGAGGAACTTGCCCTCGTCGGACGCGGCGGCCAGGGCTGACACCGCGCGCACCGACTCTTCCCCGAGGAAGCTGCGCAGGCGGTACTCCACGCGCAGCGCCCCCGCGTCGACGGCCGCCGCGATCGCCTTGGCCGAGTCGCCGCGCTCCAGCTCGCCGCAGTAGGGGCACTGCGGGTCCTCGAACACGACCAGGGTGCGCGGCGCGGACGGCGATCCGACGGCGATGCCGCCGGAGGCCGTGGCCGCGGCGGGGACGACGACCGGCGGTGCGGGCTTGGTCGCCTCGGCGACCGCGATGCCGGTGAGCGGGGCCACGACCAGGGCGGCGGCCGCGCCCAGGCCGACGAGGCGTACGCGGCCCCGGTGCCGCCCGAGCGCGGCCTCGTAGCGCGTGCGCTCGACCTGGGCCCGCCGCGCAACCGTGCGTGGCGAGCCGGCCGGGGGCGCCTGCGGGGCCAAGGGTGCCCGCGGGACGGCCGCCAGCCGGGACGTGCCGAGGACGGCGAGCCCGACCGCGACGGCGAGCAGCAGCGAGTCGCGGACGATCTCCGAGGCGTACGCCGGGTCGTCCGTCGGCCCGCCACCCCCGAAGCAGCCGCAGTCGATCGCCAATCCGCGGGCGGCGGCGCTGACGATGCCGGCGAGGAACACGCCGAGCAGGACGGCGGTGACGGTCGCGGTGAGCCGGAGCGCGACCCCGGCGAGCAGGAGGGCGGCGAGGGCGAGCTCGAAGGCCGGGAGGCCATGGCCGACGACGGTGGCGAGGCCGTCGGGGAGCAGGTCATAGGCGCGGACGGCACGGACGGTGGCGGCGGGGTCACCGATCTTGCTCAGGGCGGCGTAGCCCAGGACGCCCGCGAGCAGCAGGCGGGCCGGGACCGCGGCCCACTCGAGCGCCGGGCGCACTCCGCCCGGAGCGGATGGCGCGTCGGTCAGGGGCGTGGACGTCGGCGGAGCCGACATGGCAGAACGAGACATCAGGAATCTCCGGACAAGGGAGGGCCGCGGCGGGCCCCCGTGTCGCGGGGACGCCCGCCGTCAGGCCAGGACGAGAGGGGCCGGGTGGGCGCGCGAGCGCGCCGGCCGGGCCGGGGGCCCGCGGCGCGCGGTGGTGCGCGCCAGCACGAGGCCGGCGAGCGGGGGCGAATCCGCCCGCTCCCACCTGCGCGGTGCCGGGCCCACGGGGACGGCGGGGACGATCGCCCGGAGCGCGGCGAGCAGCCCGCGCAGCGGCGCGCCGAGCAGCTCGCGCACGTCGAGCAGTGCGTCGAGGGCGGTGTCGACGAGCTGGCGTGCGCCCCGTAGCAGCAGCGCGAGCAGCAGGCACGCGAGCATCTGGGCGGCGAAGAGCCACCACCCGGCCTGGGCGGTGAGCGCGGCGAACGGGCCGGAGCTCGAGGTCGGCGTCGGCGGGCAGCACACGATGCCGCGGGCGCCGTGCACGGCGAGTGAGCCGCTTGCGGCGAGAGTCACGGTGGAGGCGCCGATCTGCGCCGCGGCGAGCACGGCGGTGAGCGTCACGACCCGGGTCGTGCGCGCGGCGAGCGGCCAGAGCAGCAGTCCGAGCACCAGCCCGCCGACGACGAGCGCGGCCGGAGCCGGTGCGTCGCCCGCGCTGTCCGCGCGCAGCGAGACGAAGCTGCCGGTGGCGTACGCGGCGGTGACGGCAGCGAGCAGCGCGCCGGAGCTGCCTCGCGCCGCCGCTTCGCCCTGCACGCCCGCCTCTCTCACCGCCGCCCGGCCCAGCATCGCCGCCGCCCCGCGGCGGGTCCAGGGACCTCCGGCTTGTCCCAACGAGCGAGCCCGGCGGGGCGCTCCCGGCGTGGCGCCACGACGCAGGACCCGCCTGCTGCGCACAGCCGGCGGCCTCGAGCGCGAAGGACGTCGCGAGCGCGGGGCCCACATCGAGCCGGAGCACTGCCCCCTCCGACGCGGCGATGAGTCCGGCGCAACCGCGTCGTCGTACAGGCAGCGGCCGGAACTCGCCGGCCACCGTCCGAGGAGCCCGCCATGGCCACCACCGCCGCCACGACCGCCGCCCCCACGCACGACCGCACGACCGCCCGTCCGCAGTGGCTGCCCTTCCTCGGCACCGGGATCGCCGCGATCGCCGTCGCCAGCGCCGCGACGGCAGCCACCGCAGCTCTCGCGTCCGCCGCCGGGGTCAGCCGGGAGGTTTCGGGAGAGCCGATCCCGGTCTCGGGCTTCGCCGTCCTCACCGCGTTGTTCTCACTGGTCGGGCTCGCGCTCGCCGCCGCGCTGGCGCGCTGGGCCGCGCGCCCGAGGAGGGCGTTCCTCACCGCGACCGTCGCGCTGACGGCGCTCTCCCTGCTCCCGAGCCTCACGGCCGACGCCGCTTGGTCGACGCGCGCGCTGCTCGTGGCCACCCATCTCGTCGCCGCGGCCATCGTCATCCCCGCCCTGGCCCGACGTCTGCGCGCCTGACGGCACGACCCGCTGGACGGATCCGTCGAGGGTCAGCCGGCGACGTCGGCGGCGCAGCGGAAGCCCATGTGCCCCGTGGTCGAGTCGGGGGTGTTCGAGGTGCGGGCGGCGACGCGGTAGCGGTTGCAGTAGGACGCGTGGCACAGGTACGAGCCACCACGCACGACCCGTGCTTCACCTGTCGGGGGGCCTTGCGGGTCCTGCCGGGTCTCGGGCCGCTCCGCCGCGTGCCACGTCGTGCTCCACCAGTCCGCGCACCACTCCCACACGTTGCCCGACGTGTTGTGCAGGCCGAACGCGTTGGGCCGGTACGCCTTCACCGGCGCCGTCCCGACGTATCCGTCCTCCTGCGTGTTGACGGTCGGGAAGGTCCCCTGCCAGATGTTGCAGCGGTGCTGACCGCGGGGCGTCAGCTCGTCACCCCACGGGAACCTCGCCTGCTCCAGGCCGCCCCGTGCCGCCATCTCCCACTCGGCCTCCGTGGGCAGGCGCTTGCCCGCCCACGCGGCGTAGGCCGCGGCGTCGTGCCACGACACGTGCGTCACCGGGTGGTTCTGCCGCGACGACGCGTCGGACCCCGGGCCCTCGGGGTGGCGCCAGGACGCGCCGCGCACCGCCCGCCACCAGGGCGCCCCGGGCACGGCCCCCTCCATGACGTGGGGAGCGGCTCCCGGCCCGAGCAGCAGGTGGAAGACGAACGACCACCCGTAGCGCTCGGCGTCCGTGACGTAGCCCGTCGCCTTGACGAACGTCGCGTACTGCGCGTTCGTCACCGACGTGGCGTCGATGAGGTACGCCCCCAGCTGCACGCGGCGCACCGGGCCCTCGCCGTCGGCGGGGAACTGGTCCGGGTCGTCGCCGCCCATGAGGAAGCCGCCGCCGGCGATCCGGACCATGCCGCGTGCCACGTCCTTGGCAGCGCGCGTCGGGACGTCGAAGGGCAGCGGGCGGCTCACCTCGCGCGTCGGGTCGAGGGAGGCGGCCGCCGAGGGCCCGCAGCAGTCGCTCACGCGACCACGGTACGGCCGCAGACGTGAGGGCCCGTCGAGGTCGGCGACCGTGCGGGGCCTCCCGGGGCACGAGCGACCGGCACGACATCGTCCGCCCGACGCTGCGTGGCCAAGGGACGTTACCTTCCGCGCAAAGAGCCCCCCGGGCGGGAACGTTAGGTGGTGCGTGGAGGCGGGCGCAATACCACCGTCCTCGCGGTCCACGTCGTGAGAACGCCGGCCTGCAGGAGGCCCTGCGAGGCGCCGTTCTGCATCGGGGAAACGGTTAGTTCACGGAAGCATCTGCTCACGCAGACGACGCTTCCGGCGGCGCACAGCAATCGTTTCCGCTCCGCCAGCGCACCCTGCTGCCGGGATTAGTTGATCGGGTTGACATGAGGGTTAATGTCCCCCCTGTACCCCGGGTCTGGCGTCGCCGGGAAGGAGGAGGTGGGCCCTCGCCAGGCCGCCCCGCCGGACGCGCTCGAAGCCTCCGGCGCTCGCGTGTTGGTCGACGAAGATCAACGAAAGGAAATAGTGCTCATGCGCAGAGCAGTCGCTCTAGCCGGCGCAGCAGTCACCCTCGGAGCTGCGGCCATCGCCGCGCCCACCACCGCCAATGCCGTACGCGGCCCGGCCACCCGGCCGATGCCTCCCGCCGCAGACTTCCAGCGGGTCCCGCTGAACGAGGACCCCGGCGAGCCCATGGCGCTCGCCGTCCTTCCCGACCGCCGCGTCCTGCACAGCGCCCGCACGGGGCAGCTGCGGGTCAACGACCCCCGGACGGGGCTCAACACCCTCGTCGCGGACTTCCGCGACGCCCCGGCCGGGCTCTACCAGCACGACGAAGAGGGCCTGCAGGGCATCGCCGTCGACCCGAACTTCGCCGAGAACCGTTGGGTCTACGTCTACTACTCGCCCGCGTTGAACACCCCGCTCGACGACCCGAGCACGCCGTTGTTCAACGAAGGCGACGCGCCGATGATGGGGACCCTCGCCGACTTCGCCCGCTTCCGTGGGGTGCTCCGCCTCTCGCGGTTCAAGATGACGGGCAACACGCTCGACTTCGGCAGCGAGCAGAAGATCATCGATGTCGAGACCGACCGCGGCCTCTGCTGCCACGTCGGCGGCAAGATCGACTTCGACAGCGAGGGCAACCTCTACCTGTCGACGGGTGACGACACGAACCCGTTCTTCTCCGAGGGCTACACCCCGATCAACGACAACCCGACGGGGATCGCCGCGACGCCGTACCAGAACCCCGGCCTCGACGCCCGGCGCACGTCCGGCAACACGAACGACCTGCGCGGCAAGGTGCTGCGCATCCGCGTCGGGGCGAACGGCGGCTACACCGTGCCCGAGGGCAACCTCTTCGACCAGGGGGAGCCGAACACCCGGCCCGAGATCTACGTGATGGGCCTGCGCAACCCGTTCCGCTTCAGCATCGACCGCGAGACCGACCAGATCCTGCTCGGTGACTACTCGCCCGACGCCCCGAACCCGAACGCGAACCGCGGCCCGCAGGGCCTCGGCCGGTGGATGGTCATCACCGGGCCGGCGAACTACGGCTGGCCCTACTGCATGGCGCCCGACATCCCCTACCGCGACTACACGTTCCCGCCGGTGGGCTCCCCGACCGGCACCCAGGGCACGCCGGGTGAGTGGTTCAACTGCGGCGCGCCGGTCAACGACTCCGCGTGGAACGCCAACATCTCCTCCGGCAGCACGCAGATCACCTACCAGGGCCAGCGCGTCCTGCCCCCGGTCCAGCAGCCGCAGGTCTGGTACGACTACGGCAACAGCGCGCTCTTCCCGGAGGTCAACGGGGTCACGCCGTTCACCGGCCCCAACGGCACCACGGTCGGCGGCAACGGCGTCAGCCCCATGGGCGGCCCGATGTACCACTTCAGCCGGTCGAACCCCTCGCAGGTCAAGTGGCCGGAGTACTACGACGACGCGGCCCTGTTCTACGAGTGGAGCCGCGACTACATCAAGGAGATGCGGATCAACAGCCGCGGCGACCTGATAGACATCCGCAACGTCGGCCCGGTCGGCCTCGTCGACAACCCGATGGACATGGAGTTCGGCCCTGACGGCGCGCTCTACGTCCTCGACTACGGCGACGGCTACTTCTCGGAGAACCCCGAGGCGCAGCTGGCGCGCATCGACTACACCCGCGGCAACCGCACCCCGACCGTACGCGTCGCGGCGCAGCCGTCGCAGTCGCCGACCGCCCCGCTGACGGTGACGTTCTCCAGCGCGGGCACGAGCGACCCCGATGGCGACCGCCTGCAGTACCAGTGGGACTTCAACGCTGACGGCGTCTTCGACTCCACCGGCGCCAACCCCACCTACACCTACGCCGCGCTCGGCATCTACGACGCGACGCTGAAGGTGACCGACCGCACGGGCCGCTGGGCGTCCAGCTCGGTCCGCGTACGCGTCGGCAACGCGCCGCCGACCGTGCAGCTGCAGCTGCGCACGGCCGCGGGAGCCCCGTTGACCAACAACAACTTCCGCTTCGGCGACGCCGTGCAGTTCACCGTCACCGTGAACGACGACCAGCCGGTCGACTGCACCCGTGTCCAGGTGGCCTACATCCTCGGCCACGACGCGCACGGGCACCCGCAGAACTCCACGGCGGGCTGCACCGGCACGATCCAGACGCCGCCGCTGGACAGCGCGCACGCCACTTCCGGCAACATCGCCGCGGTGTTCGTGGCGCAGTACACCGACAACCCGCCTGGTGGGCAGCCTGCGCAGACCGGCAGCACCCAGACGATCATCCGGCCGCCGACAGGCACCAACCCGTGATGACGCTGTAGGCCAGCGGGCTGACGACAGCCCCTCGGCCTGACGGTCAGGGAGGGGAGCGGGGCGCCACCGCAGCGGTGGCGCCCCGCTTCACGTGTGTCGCGGCCCGGCAGCAGCGAGCGCGGCCCGTGGTGCTAGGAGGCGGGCTCGGCTCAGTCGCGCAGGTCCGCCAGGAACGCGAGCACCGCCACGAGGGTCGCCAGGGCGCCGACGAGGAAGACGACGCGGCTCGCGACGTCGTCGGCGCGGTAGGCGACGACGGCCAGGCAGGCGAGGGCGACCGTCGAGGCGACGATGCCGCTCGTGTGCCCGGGCAGCCTCATCGACGTCGCCCGTCCGCTGCGGTGCGGGAAGAGCGTCCCATGGGCGGACAGTAGCGCCGCCCTGGCCGTTTGCCCATGGCCGCGGGACCGACCCCCCGTCAGGCCAGCAGGGCCACCGCCTGGGCGCCGATGACGAGGCTCGCGGCCAGTGCGGTCAGCAGCTGGCCGCGTGGCCCGCTCACCGCCCGCCCGAGCACGCTGCCCCCGCCGACGAGCAGGAGCTGCCAGCTCGCGGACGCCGCGAACGCCGCCAGGACGAAAGCCGTCCCCTCGGCCGGCCCGTCGAGGGAGGCGGCGGCGCCCCCCACCACCAGCGCGGTGAAGTAGACGACCGTGGTCGGGTTCAGCAGCGTGATGCCGAGCAGCCCGGCGTACGCCCTCGGCGGCGAGAGCACCGCAGCCGGCTCTGCGGCCCGGAGGGCGTCCGGTGCCGCCCGCCGGGCGCGCAGCGCCCTGACGGCCGTCGAGAGCGCCAGGGCGAGCAGCACGAGGCCGAAGCCGAGCTCCATCGCGGGGGCGGCCGGCCGGACCGCGCCGGCCGCCGCGCCGCCGCCGGTCACGGCCGCCGCCGCGTACAGGAGATCGGCGGTGGCGACCCCCAGCGCCGCGCAGACGCCGACGAGCAGGCAGGTGCGCGCCGTGAGCGTCACCAGGTAGGCCCCGACCGCGCCGACCGGGACGGCGATGCCGTAGCCCGCGACGAGACCGGCCAGCAGCGCCGCGGTCACGGCAGGCGTGCTGGCCGCTCCCGCCGGGGGCTGGGCCGCTGCTGCGTCGCCGCGACCGGGGTCGTCGTCGGCGGCAGCGGGGTGGCGGGAGTGGTCATGAGGAGAGCGTGGAGGGCGCGGTGGCGCCGGGCAAGCCCTTTATCTCGTCCTCGGGTATCTCCGGCCGGCCCTCGCTCCCGGCCAGCGGGAGCAGGACGCGGAACGTCGCGCCCGCCCCTGGCGCCGTGTCGACGCCGACCGTGCCGCCGTGGGCCGCCACGAGCGCGGCGACGATGGACAGCCCTAGCCCGGTGCCGCCGGCGGCCCGGGTACGCGAGGAGTCCGCGCGGTAGAACCGCTCGAAGACGCGCGCCGCGTCCTCGGGAGGAAGGCCCGGGCCCTCGTCCCGGACCTCCAGCAGTGCCCAGCGGCTCCCGGCCACGTCGGTCGTGCCCACCCGCACGGTGACGGGAGTCCCGGCCGGCGTGTGGACGAGCGCGTTGCGCACCAGGTTGCCCAGCACCTGCCGCAGCCGGCCGTCGTCGCCCAGGACCACCGGGGAGGGGTCGTCACCGACGGTCTCCAGCGCGACCGGCCGCTCCGGGTCCATGGCACCGGCGTCGAGCACCGCGTCGCCGGCCAGCGTCGCCAGGTGCACCCGGCTGCGCTCCAGCGGGCGCTGCTGGTCCAGCCGCGCGAGCAGCAGCATGTCCTCGACCAGGCCGCCCATGCGCTGCGCCTCGTCCTCGATGCGGCGCATCACCATGTCCACGTCCGAGCGCTCCTGCACCGCGCCCTGGCGATAGAGCTCGGCGAACCCGCGGATGGACGTCAGCGGCGTGCGCAGCTCGTGGCTCGCGTCCCCGACGAAGCGGCGCATGCGCTCCTCCGAGGACCGGGCGCTCGCCTCGGACGCAGCGCGACTCCGGAATGCTGCTTCCACTTGCGCGATCATCGAGTTGAAGGTGCGGGAGAGCCGGCCGACCTCGGTGCGGGGGTCGCTCTCGCGTACGCGTCGTGAGAGGTCGCCGGCTGCGATGGCCTGTGCCGCCTGCTCCACGTCGGTCAGCGGCTTCAGGGAGGAGCGGACGACGAAGTAGCCGAGCAGCCCCAGCGCTGCGAGGACGGCGAAGCCGACGAAGAGCTCGATGAGCCGGAGCCGCTTCAACGTGTCGTCGATGTCGCCGAGGCTGATAGCCACCGTCGCGCTCGACACGGGGACCGCGTCACCGTCGCGGGTGCGGAGAAGGTACTGCCCGCCGAGCGGGACGACGGTCGCACGCCAGCTGCCACTCTCCTCCTTGGTCGAGACCGTGAAGAGGTCGCCGTCCCGGACGTCAGCCTGGCTCGTGGTCACGTCCGGCAGGTCCGGCTCCGTGGGCGACCGGCCGAGGATGATGTCTGCCTGCGCTCCGTCGGGCTGGTTGAAGCGGACGACGTAGATCGAGTACTGCGGCCCGGGGCGCCCGCCGATGTCGCGGAAGGCGTCGACGACCTTGGGCGCGTCGCTACGCAGTTGCTCGTCGACGCGACCCTCCAGCGAGCTGCGCAGCAGCGAGGTCGCCACGAAGCCGGTCACCACGAGCGCGACGGTCACCAGCGCGAGCAGCGCCGCCACCAGACGTACCCGAAGCGGGGTACGTGCATTGAGCTGCTGCAGTGCAGCCACCGGGCCCATGCGTCAGGCTCGAGGAAGGCGCAGGACGTAGCCGACGCCGCGCAGCGTGTGCAGCAGGCGGGGCTCGGTGGTGTCGACCTTGCGCCGCAGGTAGGACACGTAGGACTCGACGACGTTGGCGTCCCCGCCGAAGTCGTAGTTCCAGACGGCGTCGAGGATCTGCGCCTTGCTCAGGACGCGGCCCGGGTTCTGCAGGAAGTAGCGGAGCAGCTTGAACTCGGTCGGCGAGAGCGGCACCAGCTCGCCGTTCTTGTGGACCTCGTGGGTCTCCTCGTCCAGCTCGATGTCGGCGAACGTCAGCCGCGCGGTGTCGGCCGGGGCCGCCTCGCCGGCGCGGCGGAGGACGGCGCGGATGCGGGCGACGACCTCCTCCAGGCTGAAGGGCTTGGTGACGTAGTCGTCGGCGCCGAGCGTCAGGCCGCCGATCTTGTCCTCGGTGGCGTCTTTCGCCGTCAGCAGCACGACGGGGACGCGGGAGCCGTTCTCCCGCATCCGGCGCAGCACCCCGAAGCCGTCCAGCCCCGGCATCATCACGTCGAGCACGACGAGGTCGGGCCGTGCGGACTCGGCGAGGCTCAGCGCCTGCTGCCCGTCGGCGGCGGTCGTCACGTCGAAGCCGGCGAACCGCAGGCTCGCGGACAGCAGCTCGCGGATGTTGGGCTCGTCGTCCACCACGAGCAGCCGGGCCTCGGCAGCCATCGTCGTCTCCTTCACCACGTCGGTCGGGTTCGCCCTGTGTGCATAGCGGCGCCCGCGGCCTTCCTTCCCAGGATGGGGGATGGCAGGCCGCGGGCGCGAAGCACGAGGTCAGTCGGACGAGCCGAGCGTGACGGTCGCGGTCCTGGTCTGGCCGTCGCGGGTGTAGGTGACAGTGACCTGGTCGCCGACGGAGTGGGTGGAGATGGTGGCGGTGAGGTCGTCGGAGTCCGTGATCGAGCTGCCGTCGACCGAGGTGATGATGTCGCCGGACTGCAGGCCGGCCTCCGCCGCTCCGCTGCCGTTGGTGACGGTGCCGATCTGCGCCCCGGCGCTGCCGTTGGTGGCGTCGGTGATCGTCACGCCGAGGATCGGGTGCTGGACGGTCTCGCCCTTGGCGAGCTGCTCGGCGACCTTCATGGCCGTGTCGATCGGGATCGCGAAGCCGACGCCGATGCTCCCGGACTCACCGGAGCCGCTGGAGAGCGAGGCGATCGCGCTGTTGATGCCGACGACGCGGCCCGCGGCGTCGACCAGCGCGCCGCCGGAGTTGCCGGGGTTGACGGCGGCGTCGGTCTGGATCGCGCCCTTGAGCGTCGTGCCACCGCTGCCCGTCGACGTCTGCGGCAGCTGCCCCTGGCCCGGGAACATCGAGTCCGGCTGCTGCTGCTCCTCCTCGGCGGGAATCTGGACGCTGCGGCCGAGCGCGGAGACGATGCCGGCCGACACCGAGCCCTCGAGGCCGAGCGGGTTGCCGATCGCGAGGACCGTGTCGCCCACGTGCAGGTCCGAGCTCTTGCCGATCGTCGCGGGGGTCAGCCCGGAGACGTTCTGCGCCTTGATGACCGCGAGGTCGGTCGAGGGGTCCCGGCCGAGGATCGAGGCCTTGGCCGTCTTGCCATCGGCGAACTTGACCGTGATCTCGCCGCCGTTCGCCGCCGCCGCGACGACGTGGTTGTTGGTCAGGATCTGGCCGTCCGCGGTCAGGACCACGCCGGAGCCCTCGCCCTGGCCGGCCGAGCTGGTGAAGCTGACCGAGACGACGCTCGGCGTCACCTTCGCCGCCACCTGGGCGAGCGACTGGGTGGGCGCCGTCGTCGTGGTCGAGGTGGAGCTGCCCGTGGTGGCCGGCGCGGCGGCCGCGGCCACCGGGGCGGCGTCGTCGTCGAACGCCTGCGAGATCGCGGCGCCCGCCGTGCCGCTGCCGAGCGCGACGGCCAGGACGAGCGCGAGCGCGCCCGCCCGGCGGCCCCACGCGGGCCCGCCCTTCGCGGTGGCCGGCTGCTCGGGCGCCGGCGGCTGCGTCGGCGGCGCGAACGGGTCGTACGCCGGGGCGTACGCGGACTGCGTGGCGCCGTAGCTCGGCGTGCCGTAGCCGGGCGCCTGGCCGTAGCCGGTGTCGTAGCTGCTGCCGTATCCGAGGGACCCGGTGGGGGCCGCGTACGGCGAGGAGGCCTGCTCGGCCGGGGCGGAGGAGGCGGCGGGGGCCTCCTGCGTGGCGCGGCCGTCCGGGCCCGCCCACCAGGCACCACTGCTCTGCGTGGCACCCGAGGAGTACGAGGCGGGGACCTCGAAGTCAGGGCCGTGCGAGTCGCCGTCGTACGGCTGCGAGCGGGTGGTGGGGTCGGTGTGCGTCTCGGTCATGCCTCTACGTTCGGCCGGGGCGCTGCAACGGCCCTGGACGCCACCTGTGAGTTCCCTGTGGGGCGTTCGCCCAGGAGGAGTCACTTGAGGCCGGTCGTCGCGATGCCCTGGACGAGGTAGCGCTGGAAGACCAGGAACACGACGAGCATCGGCAGGGCGGACACCAGGGCCATGGCCATGAGGCCTGAGTAGTCCGTCGTGTACTGCCCCTGCAGGAAGGTCAGGCCGATGGGCAGCGTGTAGAGGTCCTGGTCCTTGAGGACGATCAAGGGCCAGGCGAACTCGTTCCAGCGGTACATGAACGTGAAGATCACGAGGACCGCGATGAGCGGTTTGCAGAGCGGCAGGATGACGCTGCGCAGGATGCGCAGGGTGCCCGCGCCGTCGACCTTGGCCGCGTCGATCAGCTCGTCCGGAATGGCGAGCATGAACTGGCGCGCCAGGAAGATCCCGAACGCCTCGGCGGCGCGCGGGATGATCACGGCCCAGTAGGAGTTGACCCAGCCCAGCTCGGCGACGATGCGGAACTGCGGGACCATGACCACCTGGACCGGGATCATGAGCGTGCTGACGATGACGAGCAGGACCACGTTGCGCCCGGTGAACCGCATCTTCGCGAGCACGAACCCGGCCACCAGGTTGATGCTGACGGTCAGCACCACCGCGACGACCGCGATCGCCACCGAGTTGACGAACCACGTGGAGAACGGCAGCGCGTTCCACGCCCGCGAGAAGTTGCCCAGCTCGAGGGAGGACGGCCAGAACCGCAGGTCCGGGCCGGCGAGGTCGCGTTCGGGCGACACCGCGGTGAGCGCCATCCAGAAGAGCGGGAACGCCATGATCACGGCGATGACGAGCAGCAGCGCGAAGCGCCCGGCGGTCGTCGCTCGCGATCTTCCGCGTCCGCGTCCCGCCCGGCGGGCAGTCGTGGACAGCACACTCATGCCTCGGCCTCCTGGTGCTTGTGAGCCCGCCACCACACGACGGTGAAGGCCAGCACCAGCAGGTACATCACGACACCGATGGCGGCCGCGTAGCCCTGCCGGCGGGACCCGAACCCGGTGGAGTAGGCGTACGTGGTCAGCATCTGCGTCGCGTTGCCCGGCCCGCCGCCGGTCAGCACGTAGACCACGTCGAAGACCTGGAACGTCGTGATGACCATCATCACGACGAGGAAGAACGTCGTGGGCCGCAGCGCCGGCAGGGTGACGTGGCGGAGCACCTGCCAGCCCTGGGCGCCGTCGACGCTCGCCGCCTCGTAGCGCTCGCGGGGGACGCCCTGCAGGCCTGCGAGGTAGATCACCATGCAGAAGCCGACGTGGGTCCACACGATCACCGCGACGACCGAGGCGAACGCCGGCACCGGCGACGACTGCCAGGAGACGCCGTCTCCGCCGAGCACGCGGAGGATCTTGTTGACGACTCCGATGTTCTCGTTGAACATCCAGTCGCCGGTGAGGCCGATGACGACCCCGGAGATGACGTAGGGCAGGTAGAAGAGCGACCGGAAGGCCGCCCGCCCGCGGACCGGGCGGTTGAGCAGGAGCGCGAGGCCGAGCCCGAGGGCGAGGGAGGCAGGAACCGTGATTCCGGCAAAGACGAGCGTGTTCACGAGGGACCGCCAGAACACGTCGTCCGACGCCATCTGCCGGTAGTTCCCGAGCCCGATCCAGCGCCCCGCGCCGAAGCCGCTCGACTCCTGCAGTCCGAGGACGAACGTGAGCAGCAGAGGGATCAGCATGAAGAGCGCGAAGAGCACGAGGTTGGGAGCGATGAGCAGGTACGCCGTCGCCCCTTCCCGGCGCCGGCGGCGGCGCGCAGGAGCGCTCCGGGGCTCGGGAGCGCGTCGCGAGCGCACGGCCGAGCCGGCCGGCGCCTGCACCGTCACGACGCGAACACCTGCTCGATGTCGCCGGCCAGCCCGGCGAGGACCTCTGCGGCGTCCCGGCCGCCGTTGAAGGCCTGCTCGAGGCGCTCGACGAGCGCCGCGTTGACCTCGTTGAACTCCGGCACGGTGACCTGCTGCACGATCTCCGGGGTGATCGCCTTCGACTGCTCGAGAAACAGCGCCATGAGGTCGGGACGCACGGCGTAGTCGATGTCGGCGGCGTCGATGGACGTGCGCGTCGGCAGGACGCTCGTCGCTCCGCAGAACTTCGCCATCTGCTCCTCGGACGCCGCGAACTGCAGGAACTTCGCCGCCTGCTCCTTGCGCGGTGTGGCGGCCGCCGCGACGAGGGCGTTGCCGCCGAGCTCCGCCGTCGCCTGCTCCTTCACGGGCAGGAAGGTCGCGCTGAAGTCGAAGGACGCGCCCTTCTCGAAGTCCGCGAGCAGGAAGTCACCGGCCACCACCGACGCGAGCGTCCCCGCCGTGAAGAGGTCGCCGACGTACTCGCCCTTGGCCGAGGTGCTGCGGGGCACGTAGCCGCCGGAGTAGAGGCCCTGGGTGAAGCGCAGAGCCTCCAGGCCGGCCGGGCTGTCGATGGCCGGTGCCCGCAGGCTCTCGTCCAGGAGGCGGCCTCCGGCCTGGCCGACGAAGTTGAGCCAGCGGTAGGCCCCCGCCAGCTGAAGGTTGAGCCCGGTGGCGTAGGTGCTCGGCTTCGCGGCCGCCTTGAGCTTGTCCAACGCCGCCTTGAACTCGTCCCAGGTCCACGCCTCGTCGTACGCCTGCGGCAGCGTGCCCAGCCCGGCCGCCGCGGCGGCGTCGTCGTTGACCAGCACCATCGACGTGTCGGTGTGGTGCGGCACGCCGTAGGGCTTGTCATCGCGGGAGACGGCGGCGTAGAGCGCGGGGGTGAAGCCACTGGCGTAGTCCGCGGGCAGCGAGCCGCTCAGGTCGAGCAGGGCGTTGCGGCTGCTGTAGACGCCGAGGTCGGTGTAGGTGACCCGG
>NZ_JAANNP010000042.1 GCF_011250635.1 Motilibacter deserti | reverse complement strand
GCGATCCGGGCGACGGCCAGCGCGTCCCCCTTGGGCACGCCCGCCCCGCGCAGCAGGGCGACCACCTCCGGGCTTGTACGCAGCAGGCCCGACGCCACGGCCGTACGCGCGGTCACGGGCTTGGCGGACACGTCGACCATGCGCGCCGCGCCCTGCTCGTCGACGTGCGTCAGCTGCGGCTGCGGCCCGTCGGACCCGCTCACCCGTCCCTCCCCGTGCCGTCGGCCTCCGCGTCCCCGTGCGGGAGCGTGCCGAACGACAGGACCGTCACTGTGCCCCCTGCCGGCACCTGCGTCACGTCCTCCGGCACGACGATGAGCGCGTCGGACCGGGCGAGGCTCGCGACAAGGTGCGAGCCGGGGCCGCCGACGGGCTCGACCGCGAGCCGGCCGTCGAGCATCCGCAGCCGCCCGCGCAGGAACTGCCGGACGCCCTCCCGCGACGTCAGCGCGGCGGTGCAGGCCGCGGGGAGCTGCGGCCGGTGCACCGGCTCGATCCCGAGCATCCGCCGGATGGCGGGGCGCACGAACACCTCGAACGAGACGTACGCGCTCACCGGGTTGCCCGGCAGCGTGAAGATCGGCGTGCCGTCCGGCCCGATCGTCCCGAACCCCTGCGGCTTGCCCGGCTGCATCGCCACCTGCTCGAACGCCACCGTCCCGAGCCGGCCGAGCACCTCCTTGACCACGTCGTACGCGCCGGCGCTCACCCCGCCGGTCGTGATGACGAGGTCCGCCCGGACCAGCTGGTCCTCGATCGCGTCGAGCAGCGTCGTCGGGTCGTCGGGGACGATGCCGACGCGATAGACGATCGCCCCCGCCTCGCGGGCCGCGGCGGTCAGCCCGGGCCCGTTGGCGTCGCTGATCTGCCCCGGCCCGGTCGGGGCCCCCGGCTCGACGAGCTCGGTCCCGGTGGAGATGACCACCACGCGCGGCCGGGGCCGGACGACGACGCGGGCGCGCCCGACGGCCGCCATCAGCATGATGTGGGTCGGCCCGAGCCGGGTCCCGGCGGTGGCCACGACGTCCCCGGCCGAGACGTCGTCGCCGCGCCGGCGGATGTGCTGCCCCTCCGTTGGCGGCTTGCGGATGGCGACGGTCGCGACGCCGCGGTCCGTCCACTCCACGGGGACGACCGCGTCGGCCCCGGCGGGCAGGGGCGCGCCGGTCATGATGCGCACGCACTGGCCGGGCTGGACGCGGTAGGCCTGCGAGGACCCCGCGGGGACGTCACCCACGACGGGCAGCTCGACGGGGACGTCCTCGGTCGCCGCCAGGACGTCCTCGCGGCGCACCGCGTAGCCGTCCATCGCGCTGTTGTCCCAGGCCGGCAGGTCGGTCGCCGACGTGACGTCCTCGGCCAGGATGCAGCCGTCGGCCTCGAGGAGCTGGAGCTCCAGCGGCGGCAGCGGCTCGATCCGGCCGAGGATGTCGGCCAGGTGCTCATCGACGGTCTTCACGACAGCTGCCCTACCCGCCCACCAGCAGGGATGTCACCCGGCTCAGCGCCCGCTCTGCGCTGTCGGGGCGGGCACCGGGCCCTGCTCGGCCAAGAACTCCACGTACTGGATCACCGGCTTGTCGACGGCCGGAAGCATCTGCTCGGGCGTGGCCTCGGTCGCGGGCAGGAAGCGGGTGGCGAGGCCCGCTGCGGGCACCACGGCCTTGGTCACTCGCGTCATGGCGCAGACCCTAACGGCCGGCCTCGGACGCGTGCTCGGCCGCGCCGTCGGCCTGCCGGCCCACCGCGGGGCCGGTCGCCACCCGCCAGCAGTCGCGCCCGGCCCCCTTGGCCTCGTAGAGCGCCGCGTCGGCCGCCCGCATGAGGGTCGCGGGGGTCGACCCGTGCCCGGGGAAGGCGGCGATGCCGATGGAGACCGTGACGGGGATGGCGGGCTCGCCGTGGGCGCCGGAGACCGGGCTGCGCCGCACGGCCAGCCGGATCCGCTCGGCGAGCATCGTGGCCCCGTCGATCGTGGTCTCGGGGAGCACCAGGACGAACTCCTCGCCGCCGTAGCGGGCGAGGATGTCGACCTCGCGCACCAGCTCGCCCACGCGCTCGGCGAACTCGCGCAGGACCGCGTCGCCGCGCTGGTGGCCATAGGTGTCGTTGACCTGCTTGAAGTGGTCGAGGTCGAGCATGAGCACGGCCAGCGACCGCTCGAACCGCGTCGCGCGCTCGATCTCGCGGGCAAGGCTCATCGACAGGTAGCGGAAGTTCCACAGCCCGGTCAGCGGGTCCGTGATGGAGAGCTTCTTCGCCTCCCGGTGGCGCAGGACGTTGTCCAGGGCGGTCCCCGCCGAGGTCGAGAGGTCGAGCAGCGCCGCGGCGTCGGTCGCGCCGAACGGCCGGCCGTCGGCCTTGTCGAACAGCGCCAGCACGCCCGCGGACCGCTCTCCGCGCATCGGCACGGCGAGCAGGTACGCCCCGGCGGGCTCGCCGGGCCCGGGCGCCAGCTCGCCGTCCCCCGCCTCGCCGGCGGCCGGGCCCAGCCGGGCGTACACCTCTCGGCCCTCCCGGACGACCGAGCCCAGGGCGCCCGTGCTCGGCGCGAGCCGCGGCGGAAGCGTGAAAGGGGCCTCCGGCTCGCCGGGCGCGCTGCCGCGGGTGGCGACCAGCGACAACGGCCCGCCGGAGTCGGAGACGTAGACGCCCCCGCGCTGGGCGCCGGAGACGGCCATCGCGGACTCGAGGACGACGCGGGCGAGCGCGGCAAGGTCGTGCGTCGAGCCGAGCGCCTCGCCCAGGCGCCCGTGGTACTCCCGCATCTCCGCCGTCATGCGGTTGAGCGACCGGCCGACGCGACCGACCTCGTCGTCGGACTGCTCCGGCAGCCGGGCGCCCAGGTCGCCCGACGCCATCCGCTCGGACGCGTCCGCGAGGTCGAGCAGCGGGCCGAGCAGCCGGCGGGCGAGCAGCCAGCCGAGCGGGAGCGCCAGCCCGCACCCCACGACGACGCCGAGGCCCGCCGCGAGGACGAGCGGCACCCGGGACCGCGGGGCCTGCACGGCGACGACGCGCAGGTCGGCGCCCTCGACCACGCGCACGCCGACGACGATGCGGCCGTCGGCGCGGGCGGCCTCCCCCGGCTCGCCCCCGGCCGCGGCCACGTCGCGCGCGGTGTCGGCCGGCAGGGTGGAGACGAGCGGCTCGTCCCCGTCGGCGATGACCACGTCGCCGCGCAGCCCGAGGCTCTGCACCACCGCGCGCAGGTCTGCTGCGTCGACGACGCGGGCGGCGGTGGCCGAGACGATCCGTCGCGGGCCCTGCACCGAGCTGGCGGAGCGGACCGGCGTGACCGCGGCGACGACGGGCAGCGTGACCGCCTCGCCGCACGGCTCCACCGCTCGGACGGCGACGTCCGCCGGGAGCGCGCCACGCTGTGCGACCGCGTCGTCGGCGTAGGCCACCGCGGCGTAGTCGAGCGCAGAGGCCGTGACCGCGTTGTCCAGTGCCTGGTAGACGTCTCCGACGGCCGCCTCGGCCGCCAGGGCGCGGCTGGCGGGGCCGAGCTCGCGGCAGGTGGCGGCGACGTCCGCGCTCACCGCACGGGCGGTCGCGCTCAGCTCGGCTGCGCGGCGCGCGTCGTCGGCCCGCCCGACGAGGAGGACGAACGCCACGCTGCCGACGAGGACGGGGAGGACGACGAGGGCACCGACGACGAGCCAGAGACGGCGGCTCAAGCCCACACGCTCATCCTTCCGCAGTACGCAGCGGTTTGTCCTCTTACCCTGGCGATCATGATCCCATCGCCGGGCGAGGACGCAAACGTTCCCGGCGCCGTCCACGCGGCCAAGTCCGCGCTGCGGGCCCGGCTGCTGGAGCGGCGCAGGGCGCGGAGCGAGGCGGAGCGTACGGCCTGCGAGCGCGCGGTGTCGCACGCGCTCCTCGCGGCCCCCGAGCTGCGGTCAGCGCGGTGCGTCGCGGCGTACGCCGCCGTCGGGCCCGAGCCCTCGGTCGAGCCGGTGCTGGACGCGCTCGCGGCCGCCGGCGTACGCGTCCTGCTCCCCGTGCTGCAGGAGGGGCTGGACGTGGAGTGGGCCGAGCGACCGACCACCGGCCACGGGCTCGTGGCGTCGTCCGTGCGCCGGACCCTGCGCGAGCCGGCCGGCCCCTCTCTCGGGGTGGACGCGGTCGCCACGGCCGACGTCGTGCTCGCGCCCGCCCTCGCCGCCGGCCGCGACGGCACCCGGCTCGGGCGCGGCGGGGGGTCGTACGACCGGGCGCTGCGCCGCGTCTCCCCAAGCGCGCTGGTGGTCGCGGTCGTCTGGGAGGACGAGCTGCTCGACACCGTCCCCACCGAGCCGCACGACGTCCGGGTCGGCGCGGTGGCGACGCCGCACGGGGTGCTCCGGCTGCCGACAGCCTGAGCCCCGCCGCCGCGACTCCCCCTAGGGTTCGGGCACGACGACCCGCCCCCGGAGGTGACGTGAGCGAGGACGAGTTCAACGTAGCCCTGCTCGTGGGCGCGGTCGTCCTCCTGCTCGCGGTGGCCACCCTGCGCCTGTCGGTGCGCACCGGGCTGCCGTCGCTGCTGCTCTACGTCGCGCTGGGGATGCTCCTCGGCGAGGACGTCCTCGGCATCGAGTTCAACGACCCGCAGCTGACCCAGCTGCTGGGCTACGCCGCGCTCGTGATCATCCTGGCCGAGGGCGGCCTGACGACGTCGTGGGACTCGGTGCGCGGCTCGGTCCCCGTCGCGGCCGCGCTGTCGACGGTGGGCGTCGGGGTGTCGATGGCGGTGACGGCGGCGTTCGCGGCGCCGCTGCTCGGGCTGGACGCGCGCAACGCGCTGCTCATCGGCGCGATCCTGGCCTCCACGGACGCGGCCGCGGTCTTCAGCGTGCTGCGCCGGGTGCCGCTGCCGAAGTCGCTTTCGGGCGCCCTCGAGGCCGAGTCCGGGTTCAACGACGCCCCCGTCGTCATCGTCGTCGTCGCGCTCGCCGAGCACGCCCTCGGGCCCTCGGACGCGTACGAGCTGCCCGCGCTGCTGGCCTACGAGCTCACCGCCGGGGCGCTGATCGGCGCGGGCGCGGGTGTGCTCGGCACGTTCGTCCTGCGCCGCGCGGCGCTCCCGTCCGCCGGCGTCTTCCCGCTGGCGGTCGTGGCGCTCACGGTCGTGTCGTACGGCGCGGCGACCACCCTGCACGCCAGCGGCTTCCTCGCGGTCTACATCGCCGGGCTCGTCCTCGGCAACGCCGGCCTGCCGCACCGGCCCGCCACCCGTGGGTTCGCCGAGGGGCTGGCCTGGCTCGCGCAGATCGGGCTCTTCGTGATGCTGGGGCTGCAGGTCGACCCCTCCGACCTGCCCTCGGTGCTGTGGCAGGGGCTGGCCCTGTCGGTCGTGCTCCTGCTGGTGGCCCGGCCGCTGTCGGTGCTGGCGAGCGTCGCGCCCTTCCGGCTGCCGTGGGAGCACGCGGCGTTCCTGTCCTGGGCGGGCCTGCGCGGTGCCGTCCCGATCGTGCTCGCGACCGTGCCGGCCGTGCACGAGCTCGAGGGCGCGGACCGGGTCTACAACGTCGTCCTCGTCATCGTCGTCGTCCTCACGCTCGTCCAGGGGCCCACGCTGCCCTGGGTCGCCCGCAAGCTCCGGCTCGCCGACCCGATGGCCGCGCGCGAGGTCTACCTCGAGGCCAGCCCGCTGGGCCGGCTCGGCGCGGACCTGCTCGAGGTGCACGTGCCCGCCGGCTCGCGGCTGCAGGGTGTCGAGCTGTGGGAGCTGCGCCTGCCCCGCGACGCCGCCGTCGCGCTCATCGTGCGCGAGGGCCGAGCCGCCGTCCCGACGCGCGACACGACCCTGCGCGCCGGTGACGAGCTGCTGCTGGTCGTGACGCCGGACGCCCGCGCCGTCACCGAGCGCCGGCTCAAGGCCGTGTCCCGGGGTGGGCGCCTCGCGCGCTGGGGCGGCCCGGCCTGAGCTTGCGCCTCACGCGCGCTGCTGCGGCCGAGTCGGCCAGCGCTCGTGGTCGCGGGAACGGCCACGGCCGCTGGCTGGCTCAGGGGCGCGAGGACGCACGCGGGCGCTCGCTGGCCCCGGCGCCCCGCGCTGACCGCACCGGCGCAGCGCCGTACCGCTACCCCGACAGCCAATCCAGCAGGCCCAGCCCGGCCAGCAGGCCGAGCGCCCCGCCGAGGACCGCGGACCCGCCCGCGACGGCGACCTTGTCCTGCGTCGTGAGGTCGGGGCTCCTTCCGCGGAGCCACGTCGTGTCCAGCCGCGTGGCGAGCCGGCGCCGGAGCAGCAGGGCGGCCACGCCCGCGAGGAGGAAGACCGGCCCGACGAAGACCCCTGGCCCGACGCGCATGGGGCGCAGGCTAGCCCGTCCCTGCCCCTGAGCATCCGGGTTCCAGGGTCGTCATGGCGACCCTCAGGCCCGGATGCTCGACCAGCCCTCGTCCTGCGCAAACTCGGCCATCCGGGTGATGCTGGGCGTACCCCCACATCGATCTAGATGTAACACTTTGGTCACGGAACGCGACGCCGATCCGCTGAACCGTGACTCCGCTCCTGCTGCCGTTGTTCGTGCTCGGCTCGGCCACCAACATCCTCGGCGCCGTCCCACAGGCGCGCCGCACCGTCCTGCAGCGCCAGACCGACGGCCTCTCGCCGCTCGGCCTGCGCGCGGGGATGCTGGTCAACGCGGCATGGTTCGCGTACTCCCTCGCGAGCGGCAGCCTGGGCCTGGCGGTCATCAACGGCATCACCACGCTCATCTGCACGGCGAACGTCGTCGCCCACCGCGTCCACCACCCGGTGAAGCCCGCGACCGCGCTCGACGTGGCCGCGGTCGCCGGCCTCGCGCTGTGGGCCGCCCTGGCGATGACCGGGCAGGCCGCGGCACTGTCGGGCGTCGCCGTCGTGCTCGGCTTCGTCGTCGGCCTGCCGCAGCTGGCCAGCCTGGTGCTGCACCCCGCGACGACCAAGGGCGTCGCGGTCGGTGGCTACGTGCTCGGCAGCATCGGCGGGGTCGCGTGGTCGGTCTACTGGGGGCTGCAGGCGCACCACTTCGCGGCCGGCGGAGCGTTGTACGGCGGCGTCGTCGCCCTCACCGGCCTGGCCCTCCTGCGTGGCCGGCCCGTCATCAGCGCGCTGCTCGCCCATCGGCAGCCGGCGCTCCACCGTGGCCTGCGCGACGGCGCGGCCCGCGCCCGCACCTTGCTGCCCGCCGTCTGACCCGCAGCGTCAGGACCGGCAGCGCCAGGACCGGCAGCGTCAGGGCCGGCAGCGCCAGGGCCGGCAGCCTCAGGGGCGCGGCGACACCCGCTGCCAGGACCGGCCGCCCGACGAGCGCCCGAGGACCGCGGCCCGGCAGCGCGGGCACACGTCGGCGACGAAGTCGGCGCTGCCCCCGGACTCCGGCAGCGCCTCGACGAAGGGCACGTGCGAGAGCCGCGTGAGCTGGGAGCGGGACAGCTGCAGCCCGCAGACGGTGGAGTTCGTGCCGGGCACCCAGGCGTGGACCTCGCCGGACGGCGAACGGATCCCCTCCTCGCCGACCTCGACCCCGGTGGCCGCCGTGGCGTAGCTCGACCGACGGCTCATGGCGCCTCCCTGCGACGACGACGTGGAGCGACCGGGGCCACTTCCCGCCCGGGCCCGACACACACCTTGAAGGAAGAGACGTTCGGCCACCGAGAAGTAGCCCGAAGCACAATTCGCGAACCCCGCGAGTGGAAAACCCAGGCAGGATCTGCGCAGGCCCAAGCCATTGACATACCGCCGTCATGGTCGCGACAAACACGAATCGGCGTTATCACTGACTCTTGATAAGTTCTAGGGCCGGACCCCGACTCGCAGGAGACGACGTTTGCCGTACCTGCTCGCCGCCCACGTCCTGCTCGCCCTCGTCGCGCCACTGCTCGTGCGCCGCCTCGGCCGCGACGCGTTCCTCGTGCTCGCCGTCGGGCCGGCCGCCGCCTTCGTCTGGGCGCTCGCCCAGCTCGCCCGCGTGCGCGACGACGGCGCGGTGGCCGAGTCCTACGAATGGATGCCGACCGTCGGGCTCAGCCTGTCGTTCCGGCTGGACACGCTGTCGCTGCTGCTGACCGCCCTCGTCACCGGCGTCGGCGCGCTCGTCCTCGTCTACTGCGCGCGCTACTTCTCCTCGGGCTCGGCCGGGCTGGGTCGTTTCGCCGGCGTGCTCCTGGCGTTCGCGGGCGCGATGCTCGGGCTCGTCCTGGCCGACGACATGGTGCTGCTCTACGTGTTCTGGGAGCTCACCAGCGTCTTCTCCTACCTGCTCATCGGGCACAGCGCGCAGTTGAAGGCCGGTCGTCGCGCGGCGATGCAGGCACTGGTCGTGACGACCGCGGGTGGGCTGGCCATGCTCGTCGGGATCGTGATGCTCGGGGAACGGGCGGGGACCTACCGCCTCTCGGAGGTCGTCGCGGAGCCGGTCGGGGGGACGTACGGCGCGACGGCCGTGATGCTGGTGCTGGCCGGCGCGCTCACCAAGTCCGCGCTCTTCCCCTTCCACTTCTGGCTCCCGGCCGCGATGGCCGCGCCGACGCCGGTGAGCGCCTACCTGCACGCCGCGGCGATGGTGAAGGCCGGGGTCTACCTCGTGGCCCGGTTCGCCCCGGGCTACGCCGACAGCTCGCTGTGGCGGCCGGTGCTGATCCCGCTCGGGCTGGCCACGATGCTGCTCGGCGCATGGCGGGCGCTGCGCCAGCACGACCTCAAGCTGCTGCTGGCCTTCGGCACGGTGAGCCAGCTCGGCTTCCTCACCCTCCTCGTCGGCACCGGGACCGCGGACGCGGCGCTCGCCGGCGTGACGATGCTGCTGGCGCACGCGCTGTTCAAGGCCACGCTCTTCCTCGTCGTCGGGATCGTCGACCGGGCCACCGGCACGCGGGACCTTCGCGAGCTGTCCGGCCTCGGTCGCCGGCTGCCCGCGGTCGCCGTCATGGCCGTCCTCGCGGCCGCGTCGATGGCCGGCGTGCCGCCGCTGCTCGGGTTCGTCGGCAAGGAGACCGCGTACGCCGCCTTCCTCGACGCCCCCCGCATCGCCGGGTGGGCGTCCGGGCTCACCCTCGCCGGGCTGGTCGTGGGCTCGGTGCTCACGTTCGCCTACAGCGCGCGCTTCGTGTGGGGCGCCTTCGCCGACAAGCCCGGGCTGGAGCCGGTGACGCCCCGGCCGGTCGGGCCGCTGTTCGCCGCCGCCCCCGGCCTGCTCGCAGCCGCGGGGCTCGTCGCCGGGCCGATGAGCGGGCTGCTCGGCGAGGGGCTCGCGCACTACGCCGAGACCGTGGGCGACGGCCACCCGCACAGCATCGGGCTCTGGCACGGCGTCAACACGGCGCTCGGGCTGTCGGCCCTCACGCTGGCCGCAGGCTTCGCCCTCTTCGCCGCGCGCGACCGGGTGGCGGCGGTGCAGGCCAAGGCACCCGGTGTCGGCAACGCCGACGGCGCCTATCGCGCCGTCATGCGCGGGGTCGACCGCGTCGCGCTGACCGTCACCGCGGCCACCCAGCGCGGGTCGCTGCCGGCGTACCTCGGGACCATCCTCGCGGTGCTCGTCGCCGTCCCCGGCGTCGCGATGATCCGTGGCGGGCAGTGGCCGGACACGCTGCGGGCGTGGGACACCCCGCTGCAGGCCGTCGTCGCCGGGGTCGCGCTGATCGCGGCGGTGACCGCGGTCCGCACGCACCAGCGGCTGACCGCCGTGCTCCTGGTCGGCGCGACCGGCTACGGCGTCGGCATGCTCTTCGCGCTGCACGGCGCCCCGGACCTCGCCCTCACGCAGTTCCTCGTGGAGTCGCTGACCCTCGTCGTCTTCGTCCTCGTGCTGCGCAAGCTGCCGAAGCGGATCGTCGAGCGCCACTCCCCCGTGACGCGGGCCGTACGCGCCACGATCGCGATCGCCGGCGGGCTGCTGCTCGGCGCGCTCAGCCTGCTGGCGCTCGACGCGCGGGTCGCGCCGCCGGTCTCCGACGCCTTCCCCAAGGAGGCCTACGAGTTCGGCGAGGGCAAGAACGTCGTCAACGTGACGCTCGTCGACGTGCGGGCCTGGGACACGTTCGGCGAGATCTCCGTCCTCACGGCCGCGGCGACCGGTGTGGCGAGCCTGGTGTTCCTGCGCAAGCGGACGGGGGCCGTTCCCCGCGCCCACGCCATCGCTCCTCCGCCGCCGGGCCCGACCCCCGGTCCGACGCCGGCGCCGCAGTCGGTCTGGCTGCCGGCCGGCGCGCTCATGGCGCCGCAGCGCCGCTCCCTGGTGCTCGAGGTCGTGGCCCGGCTGATCTTCCACACCATCCTCGTGCTCTCGGTCTACCTGCTGTTCGCCGGCCACAACGTCCCCGGCGGCGGCTTCTCCGCCGGGCTGGTCGCGGGGCTCGCCCTCGTCGTGCGCTATGTCGCCGGAGGGCGCTACGAGCTCGGCAGCGCCGCGCCGATCGACCCCGGCCTGCTGCTGGGGCTGGGCGTCCTCGTCTCGGGGGCGACCGGCGTGATCGGGCTGCTCGTCGGCGGCGAGGTGCTGCAGACGGTGGCCTTCGAGCAGACGTTGCCGGTGCTCGGCCACGTGAAGCTCGTGACGTCGCTCTTCTTCGACATCGGGGTCTATCTCGTGGTGGTCGGCCTGGTCCTCGACATCCTGCGCAGCCTCGGTGCGGAGCTCGAGCGGCTCGACGAGGACGAGGACATGGACGTCGACGCGCCGCTGGCGGGAGTCGCCCGATGACCGCCAGCCTCGCCCTCGTCGTGACGTCCGTCGTGCTCTACTCCGCCGGGCTCTACCTGCTCCTCGACCGCAGCCTCACCCGCGTCCTGCTCGGCGTGCTGCTTCTCGGCAACGCCACCAACGTGCTCCTGCTCGCCTCCGGCGGGGAGTCCGGCGGGGCCCCGATCTACGGGACGACGCCCGAGGAGGAGATGAGCGACCCGCTCCCGCAGGCGATGGCCCTCACCGCGATCGTCATCACCCTCGGCGTCGCGGCGTTCCTGCTCGCGATGATCTACCGCTCCTGGCGGCTCGGGCAGGAGTCGCTCGAGGACGACCCCGAAGACAGGATCGTCGCTTCGGGCATCCAGCTTGCGCCAGACGACGTTAACTACGTCGGAGCAGGCCCGGACGACATCGACCCGGACGGCGACCTCACCGACGGGCTCGAGGACGGGCTGGTGCCGTACGGCCCCGTCGAGGAGGCGCGCCCGTGACCCGCGTCCTTCCGCCGCTGCCGGTGCTGCTCCCGCTGCTCGGCGCGGCGCTCACCCTGCTGTTCGGCCGGCACGCCCGCGCGCAGCGCGCGGTCAGCCTCTCCGTGCTGGCGGCCGTGCTGGTGGTCAGCGTCGCGCTGCTCGTGCAGGCCGACCGCAACGGCCCGCAGGTGGTTCACGTCGGGGACTGGCCGGTCACGCTCGGCATCACGCTCGTCGTCGACCGGCTCTCCGCGCTGATGCTGGTCGTCGCGTCGACCGTCACGCTCGGCGTGCTCGTCTTCGCCGTCGGGCAGGGCACGGCGAGCGACGACGAGACGCCGCTGTCGATCTTCCACCCGACCTACCTCGTGCTGTCCGCCGGCGTCTCCAACGCGTTCATCTCCGGCGACCTGTTCAACGTGTACGTCGGGTTCGAGGTGCTGCTCGTCGCGAGCTACGTGCTGCTGACGCTGGGCGGGACCGGCCCGCGCATCAGCGCCGGCGTGACGTACGTCGTCGTGAGCCTGCTGTCGTCGCTGCTCTTCCTCGCGTCCATCGGCTTGATCTACGCCGCGTGCGGCACGCTCAACATGGCTCAGCTGTCCGAGCGCCTGGCCGAGCTGCCTGCGGGCACGCGAACGATGCTTCAGGTGATGTTGCTGCTCGCCTTCGGGATCAAGGCGGCCGTCTTCCCGCTGTCGGCGTGGCTGCCGGACAGCTATCCGACTGCGCCGGCACCCGTCACGGCAGTCTTCGCCGGCCTGCTCACCAAGGTGGGTGTCTACGCAATCCTGCGCACGCAGACGCTGCTCTTCCCGGGAGGCCACGTCGACGACCTGTTGATGGTCGCGGCAGCCCTCACGATGGTGGTCGGCGTCCTGGGCGCGGTCGCGCAGCGCGACATCAAACGAGTGCTGTCGTTCACGCTGGTCAGCCACATCGGCTACATGGTCTTCGGCATCGCCGTCGCCTCGCAGACCGGCGTTGCCAGCGCCGTGTTCTACGTCGCTCACCACATCATGGTCCAGACGAGCCTCTTCCTGGTCGTGGGGCTGATCGAGCGACAAGCCGGGACGACGTCCGTCGACCGGCTGGGCGGCCTCGCGGCCAGCTCGCCGCTGCTCGCCGTGCTCTTCTTCATCCCGGCCCTCAACCTCGCCGGCATCCCACCGTTGTCCGGGTTCCTGGGCAAGCTCGGACTGCTGCAGGCGGGCGCGCAGGACGGAAGCGTGCTGGCCTGGTCACTGGTGGGGGCGAGCGTCCTGACCAGCCTGCTGACGCTCTTCGCCGTCGTGAAGGTGTGGAACAAGGCCTTCTGGCGCCCGGCGGACCAGGCGCCGCGCTCGCCCGAGGCTCAGGAGGCCGACGCCCTGATGCACGCCGGGACCGCGCCGCGCGTCATGGTGACCAGCGCCGCGGCATTCGTCGGCGTGGGGCTCGCGCTGACGGTCTTCGGCGGGCCGCTCTACGGGCTGACCGACCGGGCCGCGGGCGACCTGCTCGACCGCAGCCCCTACGTCTCCTCCGTCCTGGGCGGGGCGCCGTGAGCCGGCTGGCCCCGCGCCGGCAGCTGCCCGTCATCGCGTGGCTCACGCTCGTCTGGGTCCTGCTGTGGGGGACCTGGAGTTGGGCGAACCTGCTTTCGGGGATCCTGGTTTCCCTGATCGTTCTTGCCGTGCTTCCACTCCCCGCCGTGACGGAGGGCCGGCGCGTGCGCCCGCTGGCCCTGCTGCGGCTCATCGCGTACGTCGCCCGCGACCTCGTCGTCTCGAGCGTCGAGGTCTCGCGGCTGGCACTGTCGCCCGGCCCGCGCGTGACCAGCGCCGTGCTCGCTGTCCGGCTGCAGACCCGCTCGGACCTGATCCTCACGGTCGTGGCCGAGGCGCTCTCGCTCGTGCCCGGCAGCGTGATCGTGGAGATCGACAGCCCCACGGGGACGCTCTACGTGCACGTCCTCGGCGTGCGCGACGCCGAGGGCGCGGAGCGCTTCCGCGCCCGCGCCCTGCACCTGGAGCACTTGATCCGCCGGGCGCTCCCGGCCATGACCCGCGAGAAGGAGGCCGCATGAGCGTCGTCGGGGCCGTGGCTGGGGTGCTGCTGGGCATCGCGGCGCTGCTGGTGTGCCTGCGGCTGGCTCTCGGCCCGTCGGTCCTGGACCGGCTCGTCTCGATGGACGTGCTGCTGTCGGTCACGGCCTGCGGCATCGGGGCCTACGCCGCCGTCACCCGCGACTCGACCGTGGTGCCGGTGCTGGTCGTGGTCTCGCTGCTGGGGTTCGTCGGGTCGGCGTCGGTCGCCCGCTTCATCCCGCGCGACGCGCCGCAGCAGCCGAAGCCCGCCCGGTCGCGACAGCCGAGGCAGCCGCGCCGCCCGCGCCGGAGCCGCCGGTGACCACGTTCTTCGACGCGCTCGCGGGGCTCCTGGTCCTGACCGGGTGCCTGCTCACGTTGCTCGCCGGGGTGGGCCTCGTACGCTTCCCCGACGTCCTGTCCCGGATGCACGCGGCGACCAAGCCGCAGACCCTCGGCCTGCTGTGCGTCGTCGCGGGGGCCGGGATCCGGCTGCACCGGAGCGTGGACGTCTGGATGCTGGTGCTCGTCGCGGCCTTCCAGCTCGTGACCGCCCCCGTCTCCGGCCACCTGGTAGCGCGCATGGCCTACCGGACCCGCCACGTCCGCAGCGACCTGCTCGTGGCCGACGAGCTGCGCCCCGATCTCGAGGCGGCCGGGATCGAGCCCGGCCCGGGCCGGAGGCCTCCCCGACGGGGTAGGCAAGGCTAGCCAAAGCACGAGCTGCACTTCGTACTTAGGCAGCCCTGGCTTGCTTGTGGCGGCGCGGGGATCGGGCCAGAGTGGGTGGGCACCGCACGTACCGATCCCCGGAGGTTCGCCATGGCCACGCTCGCGGAGATGCCGCCCGTCCGACAGTGCTCGGTCGAGAGCTGCGGCTACAACCACGACGTCGCGTGCCACGCCGGCGCCATCACCGTCGGCGGCGAGTCGGCCGCCTGCGGCACGTTCATCGACATCTCGTTCAAGGGCGGGCTCGACGTCGTCGGCCACGTCGGCGCCTGTCACCGCTCCGAGTGCACCTACAACGAGGCGCTGGAGTGCACGGCCAGCGAGGTGCGCGTCGGCCCCGGCCGCGACGCCGCCGACTGCCTGACCTACACCCCGCGCGGGTAGTCCAGCTCGACCCGCTCGAGGACGCCGGGCACGCCCACGCGCACGGCGTCGTCGGCGACCGCGAGCGCGGCGACCGGGTCGGAGTCGTCGACGAGCACGGCGCGACGGTCGGCGGCCAGGCAGCGCAGCAGCGCCAGCAGGGCCCGCCGCCCCTCCGCGTCGAGGCCGTCGGTCAGCCGGTCGACCACGAGCGCGGCCGGGCCCTGGGCGACGGCCACGGCGAGAGCGACCAGCCGGCGGTCCACCGGGCCGAGACCGGCCAGCTGACGGTCGAGCAGCGGGTCGACCCGCTCGCCGAGGGCGTCGCCCAGCCAGTGCCGCGCGCCGGCGCGGGGCTCGGTGGTGGGCGGGTTGGTGGTGGGCGCGCCGTTGCCGTGGGGGTCGGTGCTGTGGGCGGCCGTGCCGTGGCCGGTGCTGTCGGTGGCGGTGCTGTCGGGTCCGGTGCCGTGGCCGGCGCTGAGAGTGCTGGCGCGGGGCTCGTCAGTGGCGTGCGCGGCAGCGGCGAGGGCGGCTCGGACCGTGGTGCGCGCCGGCGGGACGGGGGACGCGACGCGTACGACCCCGCCGTGCCGGTGCCCGGCAGGGCAGCGGGCACTGGCGTCGTCGAGCCGGGCGAGCGTGGCGCGGCGGAGCGCGTCCGGCCCCAGCAGCGTGAGGACCCGCCCCG
>NZ_JAANNP010000045.1 GCF_011250635.1 Motilibacter deserti | reverse complement strand
CGCCATGGCTGCGCACGGCGCGCGCCGCGTCGACCAGGAACGTGACGAGCGAGGCCGACGGCGTACGGATGCTGCCGGCGTGGAGCACGACGACGTCGCCGCTGACGGACGCCGCGACGGCAGCGCTGAGGCACTGCCGGGTCCGCACGACGTCTCCGTTGCCGTCGAGCAGCTCGGCGCGCACGTGCCAGGAGGTGCGCTCGCCGATGGGGTGGGAGAGGGACAGGACGCGGCTGACCACGGGGTGGCCGCCGACGGCTGCGCCGAGGTCCGGACAGCCGCACGGGGGGACGTAGAGGTCCGACGATCGAGAGCGGGAGCTGGTGACGCTGGAGTGATTAGTCATCTGCCATCCCGGACGGGGACTCTGCCGCTCACAGCCTGAGTCATCTAGAGCGCTTTCCGCTACCCCTTTGGTTCGTCTTTCTGCCAACTAATGGCGCTGATACGTGTCAGCCCGGGATTGCTCGATTGTTGATCTTTTCTGCCGGGAGCGCGCGGGGGCTCGACAAGCCGCCGTTAAGCGGTCAGGAAGCACCCGCGCCCACGCTGGCCGGGCCGGCGCGACCCGCCGGCCCGTCGTCCCGGCCACCCCGGCCCGGGCCGGCGCCGTCGTCCTGGAGGAGCCCGATGGCTGCTGGTGCGGTGCGGATCGCGCTCGACACCTGGGTGGTGCCGCGCTGGGTACCCGCGGCGGGCGGGCAGCTGACCCTGCTCAACTCCCTCGTGCTCACCGGGTCCGAGCCGGTGCTCGTCGACACCGGGCCCTCCTTGGCCGACGGCCTCCCCTCTACTGGAGCCCGCCTGTCGGTGGGAAGGCTTCCCTCGGCGGAAGCCCTCTCGCTGGACGGGGGCGACGAGGCCGCGTGGTCGGTCGTCGATCCAGGCGACGTGCGCTGGGTCGTCCTCACCTCCGACCACTCCTGCCACGCCGGCGCCCTGATGGAGGTCCTCGCGGCCTGCCCGCTCGCGCTCGTCGTGGCGGCCCCGGCCGTCGCGGCGCGGCTGCTCGCCGCGCATCCCGGGCTCACCGGTCGCGTACGCCCCGCGGCCCCCGGCCGGCCGCTGCCCGTGCACGGGCGCGCGCTGCTGCCGATCGAGGCGGGGCCGGACGTGCTCGGCCTGGCCGATCCGCAGGCCGGCCTGCTCTGGGCCGCCGACGCGTTCGCCGCACCGGTCCCGGCCCGCGTGCTCGACCCCGCCGAGCTGCCCGAGTGGGACTGGGCGGGGGCGCTGCGCGAGTACGCGGCGGCGAGCCCGTGCCACGCCGGCTCGGGCGCGGCCCAGGCGGCGGCGCTGGCCGCCGGCTGGCCCGGCCCCAAGGCCCCCGAGCTGGTCGTCCCGGCGCACGGCCCGTTGCTGCGCGGCCGGCTCGTGGCGGAGGCGGCCGCAGTGCACGGCGCGCCGTTCGCGGCCCCGGTGCTTCGGGCGGCCGGACCGTAGACCCCGGCGCCCGCGCAACTCAGCCTGGCGCGCCCGCGCCGCTCAGCCTGGCGCGCCCGCCCCGCTCAGCCGGCCGAGCCGCCGCCCGCGGCCGCCAGCCACTCGGCCCGCAGCAGCCCGAACAGCACCTCGTCCACCCGGTCGCCGAGGACGTAGGCGGACTCGCGCAGCCGGCCCTCCTCGGTGAACCCGGAGGCGAGCGCGGCACGCCGCATGCCGGTGTTGGAGGCGAGCGTCTCGGCCTGCAGCCGGTGCAGCCCGCGGTCGCGGAAGGCGTAGGCGCAGAGCAGCCGCACGACGTCGGTGCCGAGCCCCTGCCCGCGGGCGGCGGGGAAGACCGTGATGCCGAGGTGGGCGGTGCGCTGGTGCTCGTCGATGCCCCACAGCCCCGCGTCGCCGACGCAGGCGAGCTCGGGGTCGTCGCGGCGCGCGACGGCGAACCACGCGACCTTGCGGTCCGGCTCCTCCGCGAGCTGCTTGTCGTAGGCCGCGAGCGCCCGCTCCAGCGGCTGGGGCCGCCACGGCGTGACGTCGGTGACCGCGTGCAGCTCGGGGTCGCCCGCGACGGCCGCGTGGCGCAGCGCCACGTCGTCGCGGCGGAGCTCGCGCAGCACCGCCCGCGCGCCGGTCAGCACGCCGCCGCCTCGGCGGAGGCGAGCTCGCGCGCGGCGGCGTCGAGGGCGTACGCGAGCATCTCGTCCCAGCCCAGCGCCCGGCCCCGGGCCGTCGCCTCCGCGCGCGCGGGCTCGGCGACGCCGCTCTCGGCCAGCGCCGCCTCGACGAGCGCGATGTCGCGCCCGCCGTCCACGGGGTCCATCCGCTCCGGCACGTAGCCGACCCCGCGGCCCCGCGCGGCAACGGCCCCGAGCAGGACGGCGCCGTCCTCGCCCCGCCCGCACGCGCCGAGCGCTCCCGCCACGGTGTGCACGAGCGCGAGGGTGGAGGTGCGGTCCTGCTCCTCGTGCAGGCCGCGCAGGATCGGGACGAGCCGGCGCAGCGTGTCGTGCGGCTGCCCCCGGTCGAGCCCGGCCTTCGCCGCGAGCCACCCGATCGAGGCCGCGGCCCACAGGTGCCCGCACTCGAGGGCCACCTGCGCGCCCTCGTCGAGCAGCTCCTGCGCCCGCAGCGCGTCCCCGCGCAGCCGGGCCACCTGCCCCAGCGTCTGGTACGCCTCGGCCTCGACCCAGGGGTAGCCGGCCTCGCGCGCCGTCCGCCGGGCCTCGTCGGCCAGGGCCGCACCGCCGTCGGGATCGCCCATCAGCGCCTGGACGTACCCGGCGTAGACCCGGGCAAGCGCGTACATGTCGGGCTCGCGCGCCGGGTCGGCCAGGGCGATGGCCTCGCCCAGCCGCTCCGACCCGCCGGCCATGTCGCCCACCAGGTAGCCGAGCATCGCGACGGCAAGCAGCCCGCGGACGCGGACGGGGCCGGGGGCGTCCGGTGCTGCCGCGAGCGCGCGGGTGAGCCACGCCCGCCCCTCGTCCGCGGGGCCGGTGCGGTACCACGCCCAGCCCAGCGCCGCGGCGATCCGCACGGCCGACCCGGCGTCACCGCTGCCCAGCGCGTGCCCGAGCGCCGCGCGGACATTGGCCTGCTCGGCCGCCAGCCGGCGCAGCCAGACCGCCGAGTCGCCGGTGCGCAGCCGGGGCAGCGCGTGCTCGGCGAGGTCGACCAGCCAGGCGACGTGCCGGGCCCGGAGCGCGGCGCGCTCGTCGTCGGGGAGTGCGCGGGCGGCGTACTCCCGCAGGGACTCGAGCATGCCGTAGCGGCGGGGGCTGGCCGAGGTGTCGACGGTGACCATCGACTTGGCCACGAGCGCCGTGAGCGGGCGCAGCACGGGCCGCCCGGTGACCGCGGCCGCCGCGTCGAGGTCGAAGCCCCCGTCGAAGACGGACAGCATCCGGAAGACCGCCTGCTCGTCGGGGCCGAGCATCGCGTAGCTCCACTCGACCGCCGCCTCCAGCGTGCGGTGGTGGTCCGGGCTCGCCGCGCCGCGCCGCCGGCGGCCGTCCTCGAGCAGGTCGAACCGGTCGCCGAGGTGCTCGAGGACCTGGGCGGGGGAGAGGACGTCGCAGCGCGAGGCCGCCAGCTCCAGCGCGAGCGGGATGCCGTCGAGGGCGAGGCAGATACGGCGTACGGCGTCCAGCTCTCCCGCGTCCGGCTCCCACTCGCCGATGACCGCGCGCGCCCGGTCCACGAACAGGCGGGCCGCGGGGGCGAGCGCGCCCGCCTGCGCGGGCTCGACCGGCAGCGGCGCGACGCCGACCAGGGCCTCCCCGGGCACGGCGAGCCGCTCCCGGCTGGTCGCCAGCACGCGCACGTTGGGCGCGGCGTCGAGAACGGCGGTGACGAGGTCGGCGGCGGCGTCCAGGACGTGCTCGCAGTTGTCCAGCACGACCAGGGCGGAGCGTTCGCGCAGCGCCTCGACCACCGCCTCGGCACGGGTGGTGCCCGCGCCGGCCGACACCCCGAGGGCGTCGGCCACGGCGGCCGGGACGAGCTCGGGGTCGCGTACGCCGGCGAGCAGCACCAGCCACGGGCCGTCCGGCCCCGGGTGGCGCTGCGCCGCCTCGAGTGCCAGCCGCGTCTTGCCCGCCCCGCCGGAGCCCACGAGCGTCACGAGCCGGTGCTGGCGCAGCCAGTCGCCGACCTGGGCCAGCTCGCGCTCGCGCCCCACGAACGAGGACGAGGCGACCGGGATCGGGGACCGGCGCGACGACGGCCGCGGCTCGTGCTCAGGGGTGGGCGCAGAGACAGGCGCAGGGCCGGCCGCGGGGGCAGGCGCGGGGACGGGCGCAGCGGCCGGCCCCTGACCGGTCGCCGGGACGGGCGCCGCGGGGCTGAGCGCCGGGTCCTGGGCGAGGACCGCCGCCTCCAGGCGCTGCAGCGCCGGGCCGGGGTCGATGCCGAGCTCGTCGGCGAGGTGGCGGCGCGCCGCACGCAGCGCGGCGAGCGCGTCGGCCTGCCGCCCCGCGCGGTAGAGCGCGAGCGCGAGCAGCTCGCGCGGGCGCTCGCGCCAGGGGTGCGCGGCGACGAGCCCTTCGAGCTCG
This sequence comes from Motilibacter deserti, assembly GCF_011250635.1. Lineage (GTDB taxonomy): Bacteria > Actinomycetota > Actinomycetes > Motilibacterales > Motilibacteraceae > Motilibacter_A > Motilibacter_A deserti. The sequence goes on along the minus strand of NZ_JAANNP010000045.1, from coordinate 9,261 downwards.
CCGACGGCCTCCTGCGCACCGGGCAGGTCGAGCCGGGCGGCGAGCAGCTCCTCCTGCGCGGCCACGCGCAGCTCCTCCAGCCGGCTCGCCTCCTGGCGCAGCGCGGGCAGGTCGGCGATGTCCGCGTACGCCGGCCCCCGCCACAGCGCGAGCGCCCGGGTCAGCGCGTCGCGGGCCTCTGCGGCTCGGCCTGCTTCCCGCAGCCGGGCTCCCTCGCCGGCCAGCGCGGCGAACTCGTCGGCGTCGACGCTCACCGCCTCGGCCGCCAGCAGGTAGCCGGGGGACGCGCTGACGAGCACGGTGGCGGGCGCGCGCGCCGGCCGGCCCGGCTCCACGGCGCGGCGCAGCTTGCTGACGAACACCTGCAGCGTCTGCGGGGCGCTGGCCGGGGCGCTGCCGGCCCAGACCTCCTCGACCAGCCGCTCGGCAGGCACGACCTGGCCGTGGGCGGCGGCGAGGACGCCCAGCACGGCCCGTTGTCGGGGGCCGCCGAGGTCCACGGGAACGCCGTCGACGAGCGCCTCCAGCGGCCCGAGCACGCCGATCCGAGGCCGCGTCGAAGGTCCCATCCGGGGCAGGCTAGATCATCTGCGGCCGCCTGCGCCCCCGGTTTGTCGAGGCCTGCGCCGCGCGCGTCGGGCCATCCGGTCGGACGGCCTACGCTTGTCCGGTGGCCGCCGACCTGCAGACGTCCCCCGCGACACCGTCCGTCCCGACCCCCGACGAGCACGGCCAGGACCTGGTCCTCGTCGTCGACTTCGGGGCGCAGTACGCCCAGCTGATCGCCCGCCGGGTGCGCGAGGCGAGGGTCTACAGCGAGATCGTGCCGCACACCACGGCGGTCTCGGAGATCCTCGCCCGCCGGCCGAAGGCGGTGATCCTGTCCGGCGGCCCGTCGAGCGTCTACGCGGAGAACGCCCCCGCGGTCGACCCCGCGCTGTTCACGGCCGGGGTGCCGGCGTTCGGCATCTGCTACGGCTTCCAGGCGATGGCGCAGGCGCTCGGCGGCACGGTCGAGAAGACCGGCCGCTCGGAGTTCGGCGGCACTCCGTTGCTGGTCACCGACGAGACGTCGAGGCTCTTCGCAGGGCTGCCCTCGGAGCAGTCGGTGTGGATGTCGCACGGGGACTCCGTGACCCGGGCGCCGGAGGGCTTCGCGGTCGTGGCGGCGTCGGCCGGCGCGCCGGTCGCGGCGTTCGAGGACGTCACGCGGGGCCTGGCCGGCGTGCAGTTCCACCCCGAGGTGCTGCACAGCGCCCACGGCCAGGCCGTGCTCGAGCGGTTCCTCTTCGAGGTCGCCGGCTGCGAGCCGACCTGGACGACGGACAACATCGTCGAGGAGCAGGTCGCCACGATCCGCGCGCAGGTCGGGGACAAGCGGGTCGTCTGCGGGCTCTCCGGCGGGGTCGACTCCGCGGTGGCGGCCGCGCTGGTGCAGCGCGCCGTCGGTGACCAGCTGACCTGCGTCTTCGTGGACCATGGGCTGCTGCGCAAGGACGAGGCCCGTCAGGTCGAGGAGGACTTCGTCGCCTCCACCGGCGTGAAGCTCAAGGTCGTCGACGCGCGCGAGCGCTTCCTCGGGGCCCTCGCCGGGCTGACCGACCCGGAGGCCAAGCGCAAGGCGATCGGCCGCGAGTTCATCCGCGTCTTCGAGCAGGCGGCCCGCGAGGTCGTCGCCGACGCGGGCGCCCACGGCGAGGAGGTGGAGTTCCTCGTCCAGGGCACGCTCTACCCCGACGTCGTCGAGTCCGGCGGCGGCACCGGCACCGCCAACATCAAGTCCCACCACAACGTGGGCGGCCTCCCCGACGACCTGCAGTTCTCCCTCGTCGAGCCGCTGCGCACGCTCTTCAAGGACGAGGTGCGCAAGGTCGGCCTCGAGCTCGGGCTGCCCGAGGCGATCGTGTGGCGCCAGCCGTTCCCCGGCCCCGGCCTGGGCATCCGCATCATCGGCGAGGTCACCGAGGACCGGCTCGCCGTCCTGCGCGAGGCCGACGCCATCGCCCGCGAAGAGCTGTCCGCTGCCGGCCTCGACCGCGAGATCTGGCAGTGCCCCGTCGTGCTCCTCGCCGACGTGCGCTCGGTGGGCGTGCAGGGCGACGGCCGGACGTACGGCCACCCGATCGTGCTGCGGCCCGTGTCGTCCGAGGACGCCATGACTGCGGACTGGTCGCGGCTGCCCTACGACGTGCTGGCCCGCATCTCCACCCGCATCACCAACGAGGTGCGCGAGGTCAACCGCGTCACGCTCGACATCACGAGCAAGCCCCCGGGCACCATCGAGTGGGAGTGAGCATGCGGTGCCTGCTGTCGTCCCCACGACAGCAGGCACCGCATGCTTCGCTCAGCCGCCCACTCGGACGGTGCGGACCCGCGATGACCGACGTCGTCCCGGCCGGCTCGGTCAGCGTGGCGCGGTAGCGGACCACGGTGCCCACGTCTCTCGGATCCGGACGCTCCGGCCAAGAGGGGCAGGTCAGCCGGCGGCGCTCGACGAGGCGGCCGTGCCGACGGAAGCGCCCTCGGGAGCGCCGGCCGGCGGCCGCTGCCCGAACATCGCGCAGACCGCGACCGTCAGCGCCCGCAGCTGGGCCGTCGTGATCGCCTCGTCAGGGGTCGTCGGGACGGCGAGCACCATGTTGCGCTCGCCGGTCTCGTCGTGCAGCGCGTAGGTCGAGTAGCCCGTCACGCTGCCGTCGTGCCCCCACACGGTGCCGCACGGGGTGTCGAGCGAGAGCAGCCCGAGGCCGTAGCCCGCGCCCTCGCCGAACGGCACCGTCGTCTTCATCAGCGCGAGCGAGGCGGGGGAGAGCAGCTCCCCGGACAGCAGTGCCCGGTAGAAGTCGCGGACGTCGGTGGTCGTCGACAGCAGCGCGCCCGCCGCCCACGCCCACGACGGGTTGGTCGCCGTGACGTCCAGCAGCCCCGGGGCCCCGGTGAACGTGGGGGGCAGGTAGCCCGCCGCGTGCTTGCCCGGGACCGCTTCGTCGGCCGGGAGCTTGGTGTGCGTGAGGCCCACCGGCTTCAGGATGCGGTCGCGCAGCAGGCTGCGCAGGCTCTCGCCCGACGCCTGCTCGAGGACGAGGCCGAGCAGCACGTAGTTCGTGTTCGAGTACGACCACCCCTGCCCGGGCGGGAAGAGCGGCGGGTGCGCGACCGCGTACGCCAAGAGCTCGCGCGGCTCGAAGCCCCGGCCGGGGTCGCTGCCGAAAGCGGTGAGGAAGGCCGGGTCCTCGCTGTAGTTGAACACGCCGCTCGTGTGCTGCAGCAGCTGGCGCAGCGTGATGTGGTCCCCGCCGGGGACGAGCCCGGGCAGCCACGACTCGACGGTGTCCGTCAGGGACAGCCGTCCCTCGTCGACGAGCTGGAGGACGAGGGTCGCGGTGAACGTCTTGGTGACGCTGCCGATGCGCAGCTTCTCGTCGCGCCGCCACGCCTGCGCCGGGTCGAGCCGGGCGAGGCCGGTGGCCTGCTGCCAGGCGCGGGTGCCGTCGTCGACCAGGGCCACCGCGCCGCTGGCACCCGCGGCCACGACGTCCTCGAGGGCGGCCTGCAGGACGGCGTCCCGCGGCTCGACCCGCGGGTGGGCGTCCGACGCGGCTGCCGGTGGCGCGGCCGTCGCGGTCACGAGGGCGAGCACTGACAGCAGGCCCACCACGACAGTGGTGGAGAAGGGCCGGTGGCGGGCGGGAAGGCCGTCGACTCTCGACACGGGAGTGCTCCTCGTCGCGGGGGCGGTCACACTCCCGTTGCCCCGGTCGCGTGCTCGCTACGCCGCGCGCCCGAGCCTCTCGACGACGAGCCGTCGCAGCTCCTGCTGGTCGGCCTGCAGGCCGAGCTGCCGGGCGACCCGTGCCGCCTGCCCCCGCTCGTCGGACAGCAGCCCCAGCATCAGGTGCTCGGTGCCGATGTAGTTGTGGCGCAGCGACAGGGCCTGGCGCAGCGACTGCTCGAGAGCAGACTTGGCCGGCTTGGTGAACGGGATGTGGCCGCCGCGACGGCGCCACATCCCGCCTCTGCTCCAGCGTCGCTCGAGCGCGCCTTCGCCGAACGCGGCTTCGGCCCTGCGGCGCACCTCCTCCAGGTCGATGCCGAGCGCGCCGAGGGCCGCGGCGTCCGGGGCGTGCAGCCGGGCCACCTGCGCGCGAGCAGGCTCGAGCCCGACGCCGAGCTCGCCCAGCACCTCCGCACCGACGCTGCCCGGCTGGGCCAGGACGCCGAGCAGCAGGTGCTCGTCGCCGATGCGGTCGTGGCCGAGCCGGCGGGCCTCGACCTGGGCCTGCACGACCGCGGCGCGCGCGGCCTTGGTGAACCGTTCGAACATCGTCAGCGCTCCTTCCCGAGCGGCGCGCGCCCGGCGTGCTTCTTGTGGACGGCCTGCTTCGAGACGCCGAGGAGCCCCGCGATGTCCTGCCACGACCAGCCCTGCTCGCGGGCGGCATGGACCTGGAGGGCCTCTAGCTGCTCCACCAGCAGGCGCAGCGACGCCACGGCGCGCAGGCCCTCGGCGGGGTCGGAGCTGGTGCCTGCTCCGATCAGGTCGGTCGTCTCGCTCATGTACGTCAACATAAGTTGACGCGAGGGCAGCTGTCAACAATGGTTGACGATGCCCTCGCGTCAGATCGATCGATGCGGTCGAGCGCCCGCCCGGGGTCAGCTCGCGCTGATCGTGCCGGTGACGGCGTAGGACGTCCCTGGCTGCTGGAAGCTCAGCGCGATCTGGCGGCCTGCCGGCCCGGCCGCCTCGAGCTCGGCCAGCGAGGAGGAGGCGAAGCCCGCGCCGATGTAGTCGTCGGCGTTGACGCCGGCAAAGAGGCCGGAGCCGACGAGCGAGTCCTTGCTGACGGCGTCGAGCACGCGGCTCTTCAGCTCCGCCCGGTACGCCGCCAGGTTGCCGGGGGCCGGCACCGGCATGGTGGCCACGAGGTCGTCGAGCTTGGCCTTGATGCCGGCCTGCGCCATCGAGCGGGCCACGCCGGCCGACGCGTCACTGCTGCCGTCCTGCTCGAGGGCGACGACGACGACGCCGGCGACCGCGGCCTGCCGGCCGAGCGACGGGGAGAGGGCGCGTACCGGCGTCATGACGTTGTCCAGGAACGTGCCCGTCCCCTGCGGCACCGCGACCGTGGTCCCGCTGCCGACGCTGACGTTGCCGAGGTTGCCGTGGGCGTACGGCGTGCCGAAGACGGTCGTCCACGAGCCCGGCAGGTCGGCCGCGTCCACGGTCGTCCCGTCGACGAACACCGGGAACACCATGAGCCAGGGCTCGTCGCCGCCGCCGAAGGCGCCCTCGCCGGCCTGGGCGGCCGAGAACGAGCTCAGCTTCACGTCGACCTCGTGCTGCCCGTCCACCGCGACCGTCGTTGCGCCGAGCGGCTTCGACGACGCCCCGAGCTTGGCGGTGAGGTTGTAGGTCGTGGTCGTCAGCGGGTGGAACTCCTTCTGGCCGCTCTTCGCGACGCTGGCCCCGTTCAAGGTGATGGTGAGGCCGGGGCAGCTCGCCGGCGCCGTCACCTGCCAGCCGAGGTTCGTCGTCCCGCCGCCCTGCACCACCGTGGGGGAGGCGGCCACGGCGCCGGTCACCTGGACGAGGGTGCAGGCGGGAAGGACGGGCTCGCCGCCCCGGACGTCGGCGGACGCGGCCCCCGTCCCGGCGAGAAGTGCGGCGGTAGCCGCCGCGGCGGCGGCCGTCAGCGAACGACGGGGGGAGCGGAGGGTCGAGCGGGACGTGCGCATGAGCTGTCTCCAGGCCTACGGGTCGCGGTGCGCGCAGCGCCGCGGTCGAGGCCCAGCGCCCCGACGGAGTACTGGAGCGGCCAAGGCCTTCCGTGGGACAGGTAGCCCCTACTCAACCTTCTGGGCTTCCTACTCAGGCTGCGCGGCGGGAGCACTCCGGCGTACGGCGATCACGTCGAACACCTCGTGCCCCTTGGCGATCCCCTGCTGCTCGAACCGCGTCACCGGCCGCCACTCGGGCCGGGGCGCGAAGCCCCCGCCCACGACCTCGAGCGCCGGCTCGGCCGAGAGGACGGCGAGCATCTGCCGGGCGTACGGCGCCCAGTCCGTCGCGCAGTGCACCCGCCCGCCGGGGCGAAGCCGGGCGGCGACGAGCGCGGCGAAGGCGGGGCCCACCAGCCGGCGCTTGTGGTGGCGCGACTTGGGCCAGGGGTCGGGGAAGAAGACACGGACCTCGTCGAGCGCGCCGGGCGCGACCATGTGGCGCAGCACCTCGACGGCGTCGCCGGAGACGATGCGTACGTTCGAGAGCCCGCGGGCCGACACCTCGGCGAGCAGGGCCCCGACGCCCGGGGTGTGCACGTCGACCGCGAGCACGTCCCGGTCGCGGTCCGCGTCCGCCATCGCGGCCGTCGTCTCGCCCATGCCGAAGCCGATCTCGAGCACGAGCGGGGCAGCCCGGCCGTAGACCGCGACGGGGTCCAGCGGGACGTTGCCGACGGGCAGGACGTACGCCGCGGCCAGCGTGTCGAGCGCGCGCTGCTGGCCGGGGGTGATCCGGCCGCGGCGCGGCTTGAACGAGCGGATCTGGTGGGCGGGCGCGACGGGCTGCACCCGCCCACCGTAGGAAGCGCGCGGGCGTCAGTCCTTGCCGGTGCCCGGCTCGGCCATGCCGCGGTGCATCTGCGCCTTGAGCGCGTCCGGCATCACCTTCGCGCCGAGCTCCTGCACCTTGGTCTTCACGCCGCCGCCGACGGCCCGGTTCTTGCCGGCCATCAGCGCCTTGAAGCCCTGCTCGGCGACCTGCGCCGGGTCGTCCTTCTTGCTGGTGCCGACCATCGTGTCGTCCATGTCGGCGCGGTGGAAGAAGTTGGTCTCGGTCGGGCCGGGCATGAGGCTCGTCACGGTGACCTCGGTGTCCTTGAGCTCGTTCTGCAGCGCCTCGGCCAGCGACTGGATGAAGGACTTCGAGGCGTTGTAGGTCGCTTGGAACGAGCCGGGCATCGTCGAGGCGATGGAGGACGTGAACAGCACCTTGCCGCCGTTGCGGGCGACCATGTCGGTGAGTACGCGCTTGGCCAGGTGGACGGTCCCGCGCACGTTGAGGTCGATGAGCTCGAAGTGCTTGTCCAGGTCGATGTCGACGAACGCGCCGCCCGCTCCGATGCCGGCGTTCAGCGCGAGAGCCTCCACGGGCCGGCCTGTGCCGACGATCTGGGCGTAGAGGCGCTCGACGCCCTCGTACGTGCTGAGGTCGGCCTGGCAGAGCATGACCCCGGCGCCGGTGGCGCCGAGCTCGCGCGCGGCCTCCTCCAGCCCGGGGTCCTCGGAGTTGACGAGCACGTCGAAGCCGTTCTGGGCGAACTGGCGAGCCAGCTCGAAGCCGATGCCGCTGGAGGCGCCGGTCACGACGGCGAGGGGGCGCAGGGCAACGTCGGGGGTGTCGGTCATGTCCAGGACGTACCCATCCGAGGGGAGTGGACTCGCGGGTGAGTGGATCCTGCGCAGGGCCCGGGGTTGGTCACTGCGTGCGTCGTTGGCTCCGGCGCCTCTCGTGTCGAGGTAGTCGGGCCAGGCCGGGGCGGGGCTGCGGTCTTGGCCGGGAGCTGTGGCAGGCGCCGCTTCGGCACGCGTCGCGCTGGCTGCTGGCTTGCACGGAAATGCCGAAGTGCGAGCGGATCACTCGCTTGATGGGGCGTGTATGACTGCGCACTCCCGCTGACGCATGGCACTCAAGTCGTACAAGCCCTGTGGAGTGCCTACGCGGTATCGGAGGTGGGGTGGACGAGCGTGCCCCGCATTCCGTCTATCATCGTGCGGTTCAACGAAGCCGATGATCTCAGAGTCGACGACAGCCGGAGTAGATGGGGATGTTCGATGGTTACCTGTGGAGACCCGACAGCGAAAGCTACCCCAGGTACACAAAGTCACTGGCGAATACAGGTGTCAATGAGCTGGCGACGCTACTGGGACGCAGATTTTTCACTGCGCTGATCATCCCCGAGCAGATCGACCTTGGAGTCGATGTCACCTTCCACTTGCCGCGCGTCTACGGTAAGGAGGGTGTTACCTCTAGGGCCGTTGGAGCCCAAGTGAAATCCGGCGACTCCTGGTTCAGCAGCGATCGTAGAGCTTCCTTCTCGGTAGACGAGAAGCATCGTGACTTCTGGATGTTGAGCCTTACGCCAATTCTCGCCTTCGCCTATAGAGAAGGCGCTAGTGACGGAGATGGGTACTTCCTCTGGGGCGACATCCGCAACCAGTTGCGCGCGGAACCCCGGCTCAAGCGTGTGACCATGGACCGCGAGTTGATTGATGAGGCAGACTGGGAACACCTCTGGGGCGTATGTGACTCTCAGGCTCAGCAGTCAGAGCTAGCGACGCATCTCCTAGACCTGATGTCCGACGACATCGAGAAGCAGAGGAACGCGCTTCAGGCGGTGTGGTTTTACTCCAGCGCTAGTGACGCGCGCGCCTTCGCCCTGCTGCTGCGCACAATGCAGTGGCTGCCGGATGAACTCCTCGGCTCTGCCGTCAGGACTGTTGGGCTCGCCGCAGGTCTCGCCCCAGGAGTAACCTCGGCGCTGGCAGACGATGTCGCGCGTCGGGTACTGGACCTATGGATGGAAGATGAGCGACTGTTAGAAGTAATCATCGAGAAAGTATGGTCACCCGAAGATTCACGACAGCCCTTCCATCCGGCGAGTCTCATTACAAGGCTCTTTCAGTCAGCTCCGAGTGGCATCGATGAACTGAGATCTCTCATTGACAACCCGCGCGTGGGCATCTATACGGCGGACAGGGCCGTCATCCTGCTCGTGCTCTGCCTGCGAGGCCGAGGTGCTCCTGGATCCGAACTTCGGGACCTGGCCGATCACGTGGCCCGACAGTTGCCAGAACTACTCATCAAGAGTCGCTACTTCTACTCGACCTCCTTCTTGCTCCAGGCTGGCACACTCTAGCTAGTCCGGCCGTTGCGGGCGGCTCGTTGCATCAGCAGACGGCGCCGAGCGCTGTAGAATTCACAGAACCGCGCATGTTTGTGCTTGAGACTTCGGATGGGATTCACATCGTTACCCTGTCGTATGAGAGTGACAAAGCGGGTTCCAGCCCGTTACCCTTAGGGCCAAGTCGAGTTGACACACTCAGCCGTAGGCGCCGCGACAGTTGCCCGGAGGTAGAGGCTGAAGGTGCGTAGTTGTAGAGGCAACATCCTGACATGCCGCCGAGGGAGCGCGGCCGGCGACCGCTCTTGCCGAAGACAGCATTCGGTCGAGGCAGACTCTGACGTGGCAGCGGAACCCC
>NZ_JAANNP010000046.1 GCF_011250635.1 Motilibacter deserti | reverse complement strand
CTGGTCGTGCGCGCGAGCTCGGTCCGCTCCCCACGGGCATAGCGGGCTCCTCCCGGAAAAGCGGTCACGCTGCGCGGCGGCCGGCGCGCTATCCGGCGGGGGCGTCCACGAGCCCGCGCTGCTCCGCGGCGCGGTAGCCGCGCACGCCGACGTCGAGGGCGCCGAACACCAGGTCGACCGCAGCCATCGCCGCCCGGTGGACCTTGGCGGGACGGTCCTCGGCGAGGACGCCGCGGCGTACGACCGTGTCGATCGCGCGGTGCGCGGCCACGAGCTGCCCGGCGAGCAGCTCGACCTCCACCGCCGTGGTGGAGTCCCCCAGCGTCTCGGCGAGCGCGGCATGCAGCTCCTCGCGGCGGCGCACCTCGATCCAGCGGTCCCGGGCCCGCAGCGTCTCGCTGCCGGCGAGGACCACGAGGAAGCGGCGGTAGCCCGTCATCGCCTGCGGCTCCTGCTTGGCGGCGAGGCGCTGCTCCTCGTAGCGCCGGACGGCGTCCACGACCGGCTCCCCGGTGGCGGCCGACCGGACGGCGTCGGCCAGCGCGCGCTCGTCGGCGGGCTGGTTCCAGAAGACGATGTCTTCCTTGGTCCGGAAGTGGTTGAAGACCGTGGCCACGGACACGTCGGCCGCCTCGGCGATCTCCGCGATCGTCACGGGGTCGAACCCGCGCTCGAGGAAGAGCGGGCGGGCGGCGTCGAGGATCGCCTGCCGGGTGGCGAGCTTCTTGCGCTCGCGGCGGCCCGTCGTCTCCTCCATGCCCTCCACGGTACCTCCGGCCGGAGCAGCTCCAGGAATAGACCGTCCAGGTTCTTGAGTTGGCCACAACGCTGTAGTGGCTCTACTGTTGCAGCAGGCAACCAGCAGGACGAGGGATTCATGAGCACCACGCAGACCGCACCGACGGGGGCACCCGCAGCGGCGCACACCCACGGCAACACGCATGCGCACTTCCCGAGCTGGGCGGTGCTGCTCATCGCGTGCGCCGCTCAGTTCATGGTCATCCTCGACGTCTCGATCGTGAACGTCGCGCTCCCGTCGATGCAGCACGACCTCGGGCTCAGCACCAACGGCCTGCAGTGGGTGGTCAACGCCTACACGCTGACGTTCGCGGGCTTCCTGCTCTTCGGCGGCCGGGCGGCGGACCTGTTTGGCCGCAAGCGCGTCTTCCTCTTCGGCCTCACGGTCTTCACGCTCGCCAGCGTCGTCGGCGGCTTCGCGCAGAACGAGGCGACCATCGTCGCCGCGCGCGCCGTCCAGGGCATCGGTGGCGCCGTCCTCGCGCCGGCCACGCTGAGCCTGCTCACCACGACATACACCGAGCCGCACGCCCGGGCGCGCGCGCTCGGCATCTGGGGCTCCGTCGTCGGCGCTGGTGGCGCGCTCGGCGCGCTCGCCGGGGGCGTCCTGACCGACCTGCTGTCCTGGCGGTGGGTCCTGTTCGTCAACGGGCCGATCGGTCTCGCGCTCTTCATCGGCGCGGTCGCGGTCCTGCTCGAGTCGAAGGGCCAGGTGCGCGGCGTGCGCAGCCTCGACGTCCCCGGCACCGTCACCGTGACCCTCGGCCTGACCGCCATCGTCTACGCGATCGTCAGCACGGACACCTACGCCTGGGGGTCGGCGCACACCCTCGTCCCGCTGATCGCCGGGCTCGCGCTGCTGGGCGTGTTCCTGCTGATCGAGGCGCGGTCGAGCCAGCCCCTCGTGCCGCTCGGCATCTTCCGGCTGCGCGCGCTGTCCGCCGCGAACGGTGTAGCAGCCTTCGTAGGTGGCGGCATGTTCGCCTACTGGTTCTTCCTCACGCTCTACCTGCAGCAGGTGCACGGCTACAGCCCGCTCGAGGCCGGTCTCGCGTTCCTGCCCAGCAGCGTCTCGATCGTCATCGCGTCGCAGGTCTCCGGGAAGCTGGTCCGCAAGATCGGGCCGCGCCCGCTGCTCGTCGTCGGGCCGCTGCTCACCGCAACCGGGCTGGCGTGGCTGTCGCGCTTCTCGGCGGACGGGGCGTACGCGACCGACGTCCTGCCGGCGACCATCGTGCTGTCGCTCGGGCTGGGCCTGACGATGGTGCCGATGACCGTGGCCGCCACCGCAGGCGTGGAGCCGCGGCAGGCAGGCCTCGCGTCGGGCCTGCTCAACACCTCGCGCCAGGTCGGCGGCGCGGTCGGCCTCGCGGTCCTGGCCACCATCGCGAACACCCACGCAGGGAGCCTGCGGGAGGCCGGGCAGCCGGCGGCCGAGGCCTTGACGTCCGGGTACGGCCGCGGCCTGCTCGTCTCGGCCGGGATCCTCGTGCTCGCCGCGGTCGCCGGCGCGCTGCTGCCGGGGCGTACGGCCGCCCGGCACTGAGCCATCCACAGCTCCGAAGGGCGCTTCCACCGCACCGGTGGGGGCGCCCTTCGTATGGGTGCCAGGACGCGCGGGAGCGCCCTGCTACGGCGGCCGCAACGCTCCGCTGTGCTGAGACGCCGGTACTCGGACGATGTGACGACGCCGGGCTGACAGCGCGTGAGCCGCTCCTCGCGTGGAACATTCTCTCCGTGAACCTGGACGCCGTGGTGGCGCTGGCCGGACCGGTGTTCCTCCACGGCCCGGACCCGGCGTGGATCTGGCGGAGGGTCGCGCCGGACGGCTTCGTGCTCGTCGCGGGGAACGCGCCGGCCGAGGCGCTCACCGGCGCCGGGCTGGCCGGCATGCAGGCCGCGGTCCACGGCCTGCTGCGCCAGCCCGGCCTGACCCTCCGGGCCGACCTCGGGCGCTGCCTGGACGAGCAAGCCGGGATCGCGGCGGACTTCGAGGCGCGGTCGCCGCTCACCGGCGAGTTCCGCCACCTGCTCGTGAGCCACGTGCCGCTGACCGAGGAGCACGTGCTCACGCTCGTCCGGAACGTGACGGAGCTGCGCGCGCAGCTCGCCGCGGAGCGACGGCTCAGCTCGGACCTGGAGCAGCTCGCCTCCTTGTCCCGCGCGATCCTCGAGGCCGACGACCCGCAGCAGGCACGGGACATGCTCTGCTCCGGCGCGCTCATGCTCGCGGAGGCTGATGGGGTCTTCCTCGCCGAGCAGCGCGAGGGGACGCTCTCCGCCACGGCACGCGCCGTCGCCCCGGGAATGCCGTCCGGGCAGCAGCTCCGGGTTCCCCGGCCGGACGAGCGCGGATCGGTGACGCGCGAGGTCTTCGACACGGGTATCCCGGTGTTCCTGCCCGATCTGGCGGCGCATCCGCAGGCCGACCCCGAGCTCGTGCGCGCTTCAGGAGCAGCGTCGGGCTTCTTCCATCCGGTGGTTGCGGGCGGCTCGGTGGTCGGGGTCCTCGTGGTGGCCTGGCGCACCGCCGTGCCCGAGCCGCCGCAGCGGGTACGCCGGCTCATGCCGCTGCTGTCCGCCGACGCGGCTCTCGCGATCAGCCGTGCCGACCTCGTCGCCCAGCTTGCCGCCGCCGCGACGCAGGACGCGCTCACCGGGCTGCCGAACCGGCGGGCCGCCGACACCGAGCTGGCCCGCTTCGTGGCCCGCGCGAGCAGGGCCAGGCGACCGTTGACGGTGGCGGTCCTCGACGTCAACGGGCTCAAGTCCGTCAACGACCAGCAGGGCCACGCCGCCGGGGACGCGCTGCTGCAGGACGCCGCCCGGTGCTGGCGCACCGCACTGCGCCGCGAGGACCAGCTGGCCCGCATCGGAGGCGACGAGTTCGTCGTGCTCATGCCGGACACCGACGAAGCGGCAGGGCAGCAGGTCATCGCCCGGCTGCGAGCGAGCGCGCCGTCGGTCTCCGTCGCCGTCGGGGTCGCCGAGTGGGCCGAGGGCCAGACGGCCGGCGAGCTGCTGGCGGCAGCGGACCGGCAGATGTACGCGGACAAGGCCGGCAGCGCGGGCTGATACGCGACCGCACAGGCCGGCGAGCACGCCCGGGCCTGCGTGACGTGCATAGTGTGAGCGGCGCTCTGTCCTCCCGGTGCCGCCGCGTGGCCTCGCGGTGGGGACGGGCCCTCGTGCATCGGCCGCCTCCTCGGCGATCGCGGCTTGGCCGACGAGGATCTTGCACGCCATCACCGCTGATCGTTGCCGCAGCGACATCCGGCCTGCCGTCTGCAGCTGCGGTAGGGCCGAGCGCCACAGGAACGCCCCGCGATGGCGTGGGCGGGGGTGTGAGTGAGCTGTCAGCGCGCTGACAGGGCCTCAAGGGAGCGTGTCGGGACCGACACTGCAAACCCCCGAGGAGGGGCCATGACCATGACCGACATCCCTGTGCAGCCCGTCCCAGCCGACCTCGCACCCGACCCGCGTGAGGTGCTGGGACAGCGGCTGCTCGAGGCGCTGCTGGGGGCACTGGAGCTCGGGGCGGTGCACCTCGGCCGCGAGCTCGGGCTCTACACCGCGCTCCGGCATGCGCCCGCGACACCGAGCGAGCTCGCAGAGCGCGCGGGGATCGACGAGCGGTACGCGCGGGAGTGGCTCGAGCAACAGGCTGCCTGCGCCGTGCTCGAGCTCGCGCCACCGAGCGCGGACGCCAGTGCCCGCTCCTACTCCTTGAGCCCGGCGCACGCCGAAGTGCTCACCGAGGGCGACTCGCCGTACTTCGCTGCTGGGATCGCTCAGGTCGCAGCGGGAGTGGCGAGCGTCATGCCCCTGCTGCCGAAGGCGTACCGGGAAGGGACGGGGATTGCGTACTCGGCTTTCGGGCCGCACCTGCGCGCGGGAATCGCGGCCCTCAACCGGCCGATGTTCGTCAACGAGCTCGCGTCGACGTGGATCCCGGCCGTTCCCGAGCTGCACGACCAGCTGACGTCGGGGGCGGAGGTGACCGTGCTCGACCTGGGGTGTGGCTCGGGGGCGTCCTCGATCGCCATCGCCCGGGGGTTCGAGAACGCTCGAGTGATCGGGCTCGACCTCGACCCGACCTCGGTCGCGGAAGCGCAGGCGGCGGCCACGGCTGCTGGACTGTCGGAGCGGGTGCGCTTCCTGCTCGCGGACAGTGCCGAGGCGTCGGCCCACCTGGGGCCCGGCAGCGTCGACGTCGTCACGGTCTTCGAGGCGCTGCACGACATGGGCGACCCGGTCGGGGCGCTGCGCTCGGCGCGCGACCTGCTCAAGCCCGGCGGCGGCATTCTCGTCGCGGACGAGGGCGCGGCGGAGGAGTTCGAGGCGCCGGCCGGCGTGATCGACCGCTTCAACTACGGCTTCAGCGTGTTGCATTGCCTCCCGGCGACGCGGGCCGAGGACGCCAAGGAGGCCAACGGCACCGTGCTGCGCCCGGGCACGATGCGGCGTTGGGCGCACGAAGCGGGCTTCTCCCGTTGCGCCGTCGTGGACATCGCCCACCCGTTCTGGCGCTTCTACCACCTCGAAGGCTGACCGCCGACGTCCCTACTTCTCGCCCGACCGCCGGCGACGTGACAGCCGGCTACGGCACGCCGTGTGGTCTTGGTGCTCGTCCGTGCCGTCCGAACGACCATCTGGCCTTCCCTACGCCGCCGGTGCGGGCTGTGCCGGTGCTACGCAAGCACGTGCTGGGCCCCGTCGACACCGCTGTCGACGGGGCCCTTGTCATCCGGGCCGTCCGCGCGCTGCTGGGCGCCCCCGGCCTCCCGCCCTCCGTCATCGACGCGACCGCGCAGCGGCTTCCTCGTCCGGTCGCCCTTGGTCGGTACGTCCGCGGGGCGACGTCAACGCTCGTCACCACACCGCGCGCGCGGCCCTCGTCCCCTGGTCGCCCGGGCAGGGCTGGCCGAGGCTGCGCTGCCGCTGACCTGCACTCTGCACGCCTCGACGGCCGACGTCGCGCCGCGTTCAGAGCGCAGGCAAAGCTGCAAGACGCGCGCACGAGCATGCATTGCACTTCCTGCATCCGCGTGCTCTCGTGCCGAGCCGAGGGTGCCGCGCCCGCAGCCTGGGCAGGGCAGGGAGGAGAAGCTCGCGGCTCCTCACGCAGCTGCGGGGGGCGGTGTAAGCCGGGTGTCAGTCGTTCGTGAGCAGGCGCGGCGAGAGTGGTCTCAGCCCCGAACGACGGGGAACCTCTCCCAAAGGAATCGCCATGAACCGCACCGCCCGCACCGCCGCTGCTGCCGCTCTCGTCGGTGGCGCCCTGCTCGCCCCGTCCGCCAGCGCGTCGGCCGCGACCGCCCCCGAGGACCTGAGCAAGGCCTACATGGTCCAGGTGCTCAACGTCCATGCCGTCGACGAGACGGGCCCGGACTGGTTCGGCCAGGACGAGATCTACGCCGGCTTCCGCGTCACGTACCCGCGTGGCAGCACGGCCGAGACCCAGACGGCCAAGTTCGGCATGGACACCGGTGACACCCGGACGATCGCCGCGGACCAGTCGTGCCTCTCCCACCCGATGCCTACCGTCAACACCGGCCGGCCGTGGCTCTCCGCGCTCGACGGGGACACCTGGACCTGCCACCAGTACGCCCTCCACGCCCCGTTCTCCGTCACGTCGCACGTGTGGGAGGAGGAGGGCCGCTGGAGCCCGTTCACCGCGGCGAGCTCCCTCGGCGCGACCAGCCCGGACGACCAGTCGCTCGGCCGGGTCACGACGTCCTTCTCGCAGGAGGGGCTGGACGCCGACCTGCGCTTCCCGGGCTGGACGA
The DNA here is from genome assembly GCF_011250635.1 of Motilibacter deserti. Taxonomy (GTDB): domain Bacteria; phylum Actinomycetota; class Actinomycetes; order Motilibacterales; family Motilibacteraceae; genus Motilibacter_A; species Motilibacter_A deserti. The sequence goes on along the minus strand of NZ_JAANNP010000046.1, from coordinate 6,872 downwards.
AGAACTACGTCGTCGACCACCGGAAGGACGGCGCGCACTACCGGATCACGGTGCGGGTGTTCCGCACGAAGTAGATCCTGCAGCGTCGGGAAAGCTGCATCACCGAAGGGCCTCGCCGCATGGCGAGGCTCTTCGGGTGTTCTGGCGGACATGTCCAGTGCCGGCCACTGTGGAACCGGGAATCGTGGCTTCTCGCCTACAAGACTCGGCCCGCGGGCACGCCTGAACTCCTGCATCGTCCACCACGATTCCCATCACGACCGAGCAAGCCGCCTTTCATCGCTCGTTCAACGCGCGAGACGCGGCAACCGCCGCCGTCTGCGTCAGCCATCCGAGGAGTGGTGCTGGCCGACGGGCGAGTGGCAACAAAGGTCATCAAGAACTGGTCGAAGCACATGACGCACTTCCACTGGCAGATGGCGCCCTGACCGCGGACCGGCCTGGTCACCGCGCGGTGCGGTGACCAGGCCGGCGGCGCGACTAGTACCGGAAGCGGCCGACGATGGACTGGAGGTCGCTGGACATGCGGGCAAGCTCGGCGGCGGCCTGCTGAGACTGCTCGACGCCGGCCGTGGTCGTCTCGGCCGCGACGGCGACGGCACCGATGCTCGTGGCGATCTCCGTCGACGCGGTCGAGGTCTCGGTGACGTTCCTGTTCATCTCCCCTGTGGTCGCTGACTGCTCCTCGACAGCGGAGGCGATCGTGGTCTGGAAGTCGTTGATGCGGGCGACGATGGCGGCGATCTCACCGATGGCGGCTACGGCGTCTCCGGTGTCGGCCTGGATGGCGGTGACGCGGCGGACGATGTCCTCGGTGGCGCGGGCAGTCTCCTGCGCCAGGTCCTTGACCTCGCCCGCGACAACGGCGAAACCCTTGCCTGCCTCGCCGGCGCGAGCGGCCTCGATGGTCGCATTGAGCGCCAGCAGCTTGGTCTGGTCGGCGATGGTGGTGATGACCTTGACGACGTCGGTGATCTCCTGGGAGGAGCGGCCGAGGGCGGTGATCGTTTGATTGGTCTGCTCCGCGACGGCGACAGCGTGGGAGGCGACACGGGCGGCCTCGTTGGTGTTCAACGCGATCTCCTGGATGGAAGCGCCCATCTGCTCCGCGCCGGCAGAGACCGTCTGCACGTTCTGGGAGACCTGCTCCGCGGCGGCGGACACGCTGGCGGCCCGCTCGGAGGTCTCGGCTGCGGAGGACGCGATCTGACCGGAGACACTGGTCAGCTCCTCGGAGGAGGCGGCCAGAGCATCGGCGGAGGAGGCGATGGTGGACACGGCCTCACTGACGCCGGTCTGGGCGCGCCGCAGCGCGTCGGCCATCTGGCCCAGCTCGTCGTTGCTCTGGACGTCGACCGCTCTGGTCAGGTCACCGTCCGCCATGCCGTCGACGGCGTGCTTCACCCGGCGCAAGGCCGTGACGATGCCGCGCGAGACGAGCAGCGCGAGCGCGACCGCAAGGGCAAGGCCGAGCAGCAGGGCGACGATGACGGTGGTGCGTGCTGTGCTGTAGTCGCTCCTGGCGACCGTCACCTGGTCCTGGGCCTCTGCCTGCTGATAGGCCTCGACCCGGTCGAGGGCGCCGAGCATCTTGTCGATGACCGGCTGGGCGACCGTGTCGCGGACTCGCTGGTACTCGACCATGTTGTTCGTCGCGGCCACCGGGATCATCTGGGTGTCGCGGATCTGGCGGAACGTGGCCAGCAGAGCCTTGAACTCTTCCCAGTCCGCCTTCTCTTCCCCGATGCCGACGCCCTCGTACTCCTCGATGGCAGCGTCGAGGTCACGGTCGGTGTCGTTCATCTTCTGCCGGTAGACGTCCATCGTCTTCTGGTCCTGCGACACGGCGAAGTTCGCGATCAGCATGCGGGACTTGATCTGCTCCTGATGCGCCTTGCTGGTGGCGAGCAGGCCGGTCACGTTCTTGTCGTAGAGCCGCTCGGTGCCCTGTGAGGTGGACCCGAGTGCGCGGATGCCGACAACCCCGACGCTGATCGACACCGCGGCGAGAACTGCGACGATCATCAGGATCCGCGTGCTGACCTTGCGATTGGCGACCCATCGGGTCAGGGTGCTGGTACTCACGTCAACTCCTTAGTTGCCTTGCCGGCTAATCGGCCACGAGCAGGCGCAGCTGAGGGTGCCAGTGGTATCTCCGGACGGCAGCGGGCGTCGGCAGGCGGTACGGCAGGAATCATCCGCTGCTGGTGCCGGACTGGCCGGGCCTGGCCGGCGAACACTGCAGATGGCGTCCCCCCGACGGGCCGCCCTGGAAGGTGACCAGCTTCGTCGCCGGATCTGGCCTTGGAGAAGGAAGGTCGAAGCAGGTCGCAGCCGAGGCCGCGCAACTGGTCGACTTGCTCTTGGCGCTCCACGCCCTCGGCGACGACCGTGAGGTCCAGGGCTTTCGCCAGCGTGAATATGGTCGTGGTGATGGCCGTGTCGACGCGGTCCGCCCCGAGGCCCGTCCGGAGAGCGGCTCGAGGTGCCCGACGCGCACGGCATCGCACGAGATCATCTCCGCGCGAGCGTCACGGGGAGTGACTCCGAAGGCCCCGGGGGGAGGCGGCAGGTGCCCCCCGGCGATCACGCGTACCGCCCGACAGCATGTCGCACGCGCGGCTGCCGCCGTCACGGCGATCTCGCGCAGATCGCGCGAGATCCGCGCCGCGAGATCGAGCAGCTCACTCGAACCGCCACCTGGTGTCGCTAGTGCGCGCGCTGGCTCAACCCCGTACCCCGTCCCACGTACGCCCGTCTAGAACAGCCTGCCCAACCGAGGACCCACCTACGGCACGGCATGCGATCGGATGGTGACGGGACGTTCCGTGGTGGGTAGCGGCAACAGGTGGGCTGCCCCGTGCGGCGGTGGGTGCTCAGCGCGGGCAGGGCGCGTTGAGACATGATCAGTGCCCGGGCGGGGCAGATGAGGGGAGCGCCATGCGGCGCCGGACGGGCGGCTAGGGGGTTCATCGTGTTCCCGCGTCGTCCGGCCGCAAGGGCCGTGCTGGTGGCCGCCCTACTCGGCCTGCTGCTGGTGGATGCCACGGCGGGGTCTTTGCTGTCGGTGCAGCGCGGCAATCGTCAGGAGCGGCTCGACGGGCAGTTGACTCCTGCGCGGACGAAGCTCGCAGACTTGTCGAAGGCCTTCGTGGACCAGGAGACGGGCGTCCGTGGCTTCGTCGTGACCGGCGGCGAGGAGTTCCTCGAGCCTTACGTCGCCGGCCGTCGTGAGGAAGAGCGGCTCGCTTCTGAGCTCCACGGCCTCTTCGAGGGCGACCCGGCGTTAGCCGAGCGTCTGCGCGCGGTGATCCGTGCGGGCGAGGACTGGAGGCGGAGCGCGGCGGAGCCGGAGATCTCCTACCGCCGCGCCGGGGACGAGGCTCGCTCCGTCGCCCTCGTGACCTCGCGGACCGGGAAGACTCGCTTCGATCGGCTGCGCGTCCTGCTCGCCAGCTTGCAGGACAGAGTCGACGCGGAGGCCGACCTGGTCAACGACCAGACCCGGCGCTCCGCGGACCTCGCCAACCTGGTCGTGGTGGTCAGTGCCGTGCTCGCGCTGCTGCTGGTCGGGGCGCTGTCCACCCAGGTCCAGCGGCGTGTGCTTGGCCCGCTCCGTCGGCTCCGGCCGCTCGCCGAGGCAGCGGCGCGGCAACCTCGGGCGGGGAAGGTTCCCGTCCCGTCCGGGGACCCTGACGTGCGCGCGGTTGCGCAGTCCGCGGAACGGCTACGGCAGACGGCCGTCCGCAACGAGGACGTTGCCGTTCGAGCGCAACAGGCGCTTGCGCAGGAGGGCCCGAGCGTCGCGGCGCTCACTGCCGAGCTAGCCCCGTCCGTCTGGCCGCTGCCAGCAGGGCTGTTGTGGGCCGGAAGGACCGTCCCCGCGGGAGGGGACGTCCCCGGTGACGTCTACGACGTCTTCCCGGTCACTGGCCAGCAGGTGGGCGTGCTCGTGGCTGACGCCGCCGGCCACGGCCCGCACGCCGGCCTCGTGGCCCTTCGCGCCAAGCACGTCGTGACAGGTGCCCTGCGGCGGGGCCTGGACCCCGCCCAGGCACTCGCGCGCCTGGCCGACGAGATGGGCGATGCGGAAGAAGGCTTCCTCACCGTCTTCCTCGCCACCGTGGACCTGCCCACCGGCGTCCTGCGGTACGCGAGCGCCGGGCACCCGGCCGCTGCACTGCTGCACGCAGGCGCGGCCGAGCAGCTTCTGCCTACCGGGCCACTGCTCGGGCCCATCCCCGGGGCCTGGTCCGTGGCCTCGGGTGAACTGCCCCCCGACGGCACCCTCGCCGTGACGACCGACGGCATCGCGGACATCGAGCTGCGCGAGGGGCAGGCGTACGGCTCCAGCCGCTTGCTCGGGCTCCTGGCCGAAGCGACCGCCGGCGCAGCACGGGCGCAGCAGGCCCTGGACTGCGAACGTGTGATCGACGCCATCTTCGCCGACGTCGAGCGCGACACCGGGTCGGTCCGGCGGAAGGACGACCGGACCGTCGTGCTGTTGCACCGCCCGCCGCACGCCGACAGGAACCAGCGATGGAGGGTCCTCCCAGCGGTGCCCGCAAGCGCCGGCGAGGCGCGACGGCTACTGCGCGCACAAGTGCCGACTGCCGGCGACGCCCTCCTCGACGCTGCCGAGCTGTGCCTCACCGAGCTGGTCACCAACGCGGTGCTCCACGGCGGGCGGGATGAGCTCGCCGTGAGCGTCGCCCTCGAACGGGGCGTGCTGCACCTGCAGGTGCGGGACGGATCCGACGCGCACCCGCAGGTCCTGGTGCACAGCGCCTCGGCGGGCACGGGGCGAGGCCTCGCGCTGGTCGCCCAGCTCAGCGAGCGGTGGGGCAGTGACCCGTACCCGTCCGGTGGCAAAGTGGTCTGGTGTGAGCTGACCGAGGAGTCAGCAGGACGCGGTGCCACGGGGAGGGTTGACTCGTGGCTCGCCGACCTCGGGGACCTGCTCGACGCCGGAGCCGACGCCGCCAAGACCGACAGCGAGCAACTGCAAGAGGTCCTGCTGCTGCGCTACCCCATCCGACTCGGGATGCGCGCGCGCGAGCACTACCGCTCGGTGCTCCGCGAGTGTCAACTGATGCAAGCGCCCCTGGACGCCGCCAACCCCACCGGAGCGGCCGCCGAGCTCCTCGTCGACATCTACAGCCACGGCCTGAGGGCACAGGACCGGGCAGGCAACGGGGTGACGGTCAGCGAGGACGCCCTGCTCGCCGCCTTCACCCGTGGCGACCGGACGAGCGACCTGAGCCTGGCCATGGGCGAGCAGCCCCAGGAGTCGCTGGCGGCCGCAGTGGCAGCGCTCGAGCAGCTGCGAGTGGCGACCGTCACCGGCAGTCTGCTGAGTGACCAGACACCACCGGGCGTCGACGCGCTCGACGACTGGGTCACGCAGGAGTGTGCACGCCAGCTCGCCGGCCAGGACCCGCTGCCCTGGGCCGGCTCCCTCGACTGATCCCCCAACGGGGATCGGGTGTCGAGAGCTGAACCGCCCCGGGTTCGGGAGAGGCTGGCGGATGCCGGCTGGCATTCACTGAGGCCGTCGTTCTGACGGTATTAGCCGTGCTCGTACTCGACGGCTGGAACATCGCCACCCAAAGCCATGGACGCCCGAGCAGGACGCCTTCTCCTGGCGAAGTCGCAGGACGGAACGCGGCCCTTCACCACCTGCCTCTAGTCGCAGGTTCGCGCACAGGCGAAGCGGTCGGGCTGCGGGGGCGGACGTTGACCTCCGCGTCGTCAACTCGTCGTCGCTCAGCAGAACACGGAGAGATCCAGGACAAGCTCGTCGTCGGGACGCCGAAGACCAAGCGGGCCACCCGCTTCTCACCGATCGACGACACCTCGGCCGGGCGCCTGGAGCGGCACGACGCAGCACAGGCGACCGAGGCTCGGATTGGGGCGACGCATGGCAGTCGCACGGCCTCGTGTTCACTCGCGAGGCGGCTGGCCGCTCCGGCCGGAGTACGTCACCCGCCACTTCCAGGCGCTCGCCACGCTGCACGGGCTGCCGGTGATCCGGCTTCACGACCTGCGGCACGCCAGCGCAGCATCGCTCGCCGGCGGCGTCGACATCAAGGTCGTTAGCGAGCGGCTGGGTCACTCCATGCACGGCGATCACGGCCGACCTCTACACGCACGTGATCCCGAGCGAGGCCGCGGACCGCGTCGCCCTCGCGCTCCAGGCACCCGGCGATGGAGACGACTACGAGACGACTACGAGCGGATCCTTTGAGGGTCCAGCGGTCAGCAGCGGCTCCCGCGCCTTCCCCTGACAGCACAAGGCCCCGGCCGCGTTTCCGCAGGCCAGGGCCTCGTCCTACTGTCTCGACACAGTGTGCGCCCGAAGGGACTCGAACCCCTAACCTTCTGATCCGTAGGCAGCCTGGTGCTGGTACGGCTCGTGCCGCCACGTAGCGGCACGGCTGTGACCTGCGGTTTCGTGCGTCCGCCCTGTGCCGACTCGGCCGCGGAGTACGGCTCGTCCGGGCAGAGCCGCGGCGTTTCCTAGCGCGCTGCCAACGCGGCAACCCTCGTGCCGCGAAGTGCGCTTCCGGTGTGCACGGAGGGATGGCATTGTCATGCGCTCGCACGTGTGCGAGAACCCAGTGTGCGACGACCCCGCCGTCGTCGTCCTGAACGGTCGCGCCGGCGGCCGCGTCTACCTCTGCCGCCGACACTGGGAAGCCGCCCGGTACGGGGCGCGGCTCGGGGCAGGCGCAGTCCTGCTCGCCCCCGCGTCGGCTCAACCCCCCAACGCTCGCTGCCCGTCGTGCGGCGGCGCGCTTGCCCGTCCCGCCGACGCGCGGACCGGCACCGCGAGGCCAGCGTGACGGTCAGCGAGTCAGACAGGGAGCTCG
>NZ_JAANNP010000047.1 GCF_011250635.1 Motilibacter deserti | reverse complement strand
AGCCGCGCGGCCGCGCTCGCCGAGCTGCTCGGGGTCGAGCTCGCGAGCGACGAGCTGGCGCTGGAGCCGCCGGCCGGCGGGGCCGAGCACCCCGTCCCGGAGGTGGTGCGGGCGGTGCTGCCCGGCGCTCCGCGCACGTGGCACGAGCACGACGCGCTGCCCACCGCGTACGGCGAGCTCGACTGGCAGGTGGCGGGCGGCACGGTGCATGCGACGACCCTCGACGGCCTCGCCCGGGCGCTGGCCTGGGCCGCCGGGGCGTGGGAGCGGCGTGGCCTCGTCGCGGCGCTGCTGCTCGAGCCCGAGCGGGCGGGGGAGCTGCTCGCCGAGGCGGACCTGGACGGGACGTGACCGAGGACCGGGCCCGCACGCTGCGGCTGCTGACGGCGGCCGTCGTGGCGTACGTCGTCATGCACCACGTCGGAGCGGTCAACGTGCTCGGCGAGGTCGGTGACACCCGCTGGGCGGACTGGGCAGACCTGCTCACCCCGTGGCTCGTCGTGCTGCCGCTGGCCGGGGCCCTCGCGGTGTCCCGGCAGCCCGCGCGCGAGTGGCTGCTGCTCGTCGTCGCGACGGTCGCCTACACCGAGGGGCACGGCATCCACCTGGCCGGCAACTCGGTCAACAACCGGCAGCCCAGCGACGTGGCGCACCTCTGGGACGAGGTCGTCGGGCACTGGGTGTGGTACTCCGGTGTCGTCCTGCTCGCGGTCGTGGCCGTCCGCGCGCTCGCCCGGGCCGGGATGCCTCCCGGCCCGCTGCCCTGGCTGCTCGGCGTGCTCGCCGGCACCACGTTCGCGACGAACTCCCTGGAGGGCGGGACCGTGCCGCTCGCCGTGGCCGTGTCGCTCGGCTTCCTCGCATGGGGAGCCCGGCGGTGCGACCGGCTGGGCACGGTGGTCGCGGTGTCGTACGCCGCCGCGCTCGTCGTCGTCCTCGCGTACGGCCTGGCGTACGGCGGCTTCCCGCAGCCGTCGGAGCCGGGCGGCTGGCCGCCGGACTGGCTGACCTGAGCGCGCGCCCGCCGGCTCCACCGCGGGTCAGGCGTGTTCGTCGACCGACCGGGAGTCGGTGAGGGTCAGCGCGCCCCAGCCGGCGATCATGCCGACGACGACGGCCAGGACCGCGTAGGTCACGCGCTCTCCGTCGAAGAAGGAGGCGACGAGGCCGCTGCTCCACGCGCCGGCGGGAAGCGTCGCGGTGACGAGCGTGGCGATCAGCGTGCCGACGACGGCGGTGCCGACGCTCGTCCCGACCTCCTGCGCCGTGTCGTTGAGCGCCGTGCCGATGGACGTGCGGTTGCTCGGCATCGCGCTGACGAGGGCGACCGCGCAGATGGTCATGACGGTCCGCAGCCCGACGGTCAGGACGACCATGCAGCCCGCGATGGCGATGTAGCCGGAGTCGACGGCGTAGGACAGGCCGGCGAGCGAGCCGGCCAGCAGGGCGGCGCCGACGAGGCAGGCGACGCGGTGGCCGAGCCGCTTGCCCAGGGCCTCAGAGACCGGGGTCGCCAGGATCATCGTGGCGATCATCGGCAGGTTGGCCAGGCCGGCCCGGACGGGGCTCCAGCCGTAGGCGTACTGGAAGTGCAGGATCAGCCCGAACATCACACCGGCCATCGCGATCGACGTGCCGACCTGCGCGAGAGCCGCGCCCCGGACGGTGCCGTTGCGAAAGAGCCTCAGGTCGAGCATCGGTGCCTTCGCGCGGCGCTCGTGCCACACGAAGGCGGCGAGCGCGAGGGCCGCCGCGAGCACGGTCGCGCCCGTCGCCGCGGAGAGCCACCCGTGCTCGACGCCGCTGGTCAGCGTGTAGCACCCGAGCCCGATGGTCGCGATGCTGAGGACGCCCCCGGGCAGGTCGAGGGCGTCCGAGGTCAGGTCCTCGGGCCGGTCGGCGGGGACGCCGAGGCGGACGCCGATCCAGGCGACCAGTGCGATGGGCGCGTTGACGACGAGCAGCCACTCCCAGCGCACGTGGGCGAGGGCGGTGCCGCCGAGCAGCGGGCCGAGGATAAAGCCGCTCATGCCCACCACGATCATCACGCTCATCGCCCGCATGCGGAGCGCTTCGTCGTCGAAGAGGCGGAACACCAGCGAGTTGGTGATCGGGGCCATCGCCGCGGCGGCGAGGCCGAGCGCGGCGCGCAGGGCGATCAGCTCGCCGGCGGTGCCCACCGCGATCGCGCCCAGGCTGATGACGCCGAACGCCGTGAGCCCGACGAGCAGAACGCGCCGGCGGCCGAGCCGGTCGGCCAGCGCGCCGGCGGTGAGCAGCAGGCCGCCGAAGGTGAGCGAGTACGCCCCGGTCACCCATTGCAGCGCGGTGGTCCCGCTGCCGAGGTCGCGCCCGATGGTCGGCAGCGCGATGGTCAGCAGCGTGTTGTCGACCATCTCGACGAAGAAGGCCAGGCACAGGGCGGCCAGGGGGATCCAGGCCGCCCGCAGGGACGTGTACGTGCGGGCCGGGCGGGCCGCGGTGACGGAGCTCATGGAGCGCCTCCCGGTGTATCGAACGTCGTTCGACTATCGAACGTGGTTCGAGAGTAGAACACCGTTCGATCAGCTGCAAGGCTTGTGATGGGATGGGGGCATGCCGGGACCACGACGTGCCGCGACGGCGCGGCCGGGCAGAGGGCCGGGCGCGGGTGCGCCGGCCGGCGGGCGCCGCCGGGCCTCGCACTCGCTGGAGGCCGTGCTCACCGCGGCCGTCGCGCTGCTCGACGAGGCCGGGGAGCAGGCACTCACGTTCCGTGCGCTCGCGGCCCGGCTCGGCGGTGGGGTAGGCAGCGTCTACTGGTACGTCTCTGGCAAGGACGAGCTGCTCGACCGCGCAGCCGACCACGTCCTGACCGGAGTGCTCGCGGACAGCGAGAAGCTCCTCGGCCACGAGGACCCGATCGAGGACCTGCGGGCCCTCGCGGTGACCCTGTTCGACGCGACCGTCGACCGGCCCTGGCTGGGGGCGTACTTCATGCGCAGCCCGGGGGACGAGCAGCCCAACCAGCTTCTGTTCTTCGAGCGGATGGGCCAGCAGGCGATGCGGCTGGGCCTTCCGCCCAAGCAGACGTTCGACGCAGTCTCGGCGGTCCTCGGCTTCGTCATCGGCACCGCGGCCGACCTGGGCCAGCAGCCGCCGCAGGAGGTCCTCGACGGGAGCGTCTCCCGCGACGACTACGTCGCCCGCTACGCCGACGCGTGGCGAGCGATGGACCCCGCGACGTACCCGTTCCTGCACTTCATCCTCGACGAGTTCGCCGTCCATGACGACAGAGAGCAGTTCCGCGCGGGGCTCGACCTGCTGCTCGCGGGGCTCCGCCTGCAGGCCGGGGGCTGAAGCTCCCTGCCACGGGCGTCGACCGTGCGCGGTAATTCCCGGTCCGACGTCGACTGCCCAGCCGGAGCGTTCCGGGGGTCGAGGCGGGGCAGCCGTTGACCCGTGAGCCCGGCGCTCGTGGCGATCTTCCCTTTGTGCAGCAGCCAAGATCCAGGAGGTCGGTGCGCGCGCAACGTCCATCACAGTTCAGCTACGGCCCCAACGAACCCGTTGACTCTGTCGGATGCGGCGCTTAGGTTTCCCGCGCCGTTCCGGAAGGTTTCGGAACGGGACGCGGTCCTCGCCGGCATCGCCGTGCCCTCACGAGAAGAGCACCCATGAGACGACGCCCCCTGGCCGGGCTCGCCGTCGCCAGCACGCTGGCGGCCCTGGCGGTCACCACGCCTCCCGCGGCCTCCGCCGCGCCTCCCACGCTCGCTTCCACGAGCTTCGAGACGGGTACGGACGGGTGGGGCCCGCGCGGCTCCGCCCAGGTTGCCACGTCGGAGGCCCTTGCCCGCACCGGAGCCCAGAGCCTGCAGGTGACAGGCCGCACCGCCAACTGGAACGGCCCGGCGTTCAACGCGCTCGGGCTGCTGCAGCCGAACGTCACCTACACGATCGGCGCGTACGTCCGGCTCAAGCCGGGCGCCGGCTCGGAGCGGGTCAGCCTGACGGTCCAGCGCGACCACGGTGGCACCAGCAGCTACGACTCCGTCGCCAGCCAGGTCGCCGTCACCGACAGCGCGTGGACCTACGTCGGCGGCGCCTACACGTTCAGCAACTCGGACAACACCGGGATCACCGCGTACTTCGAGAGCCTCAACGCGACGCTCGAGTTCTACGTCGACGACGTCGCGATCCTCGGTGAGGAGCCGACGACCGACCCGGGCACCGGCGGGGTCGTCAACGGCGACTGCAAGAACGGCTACGTCGGCCTGACCTACGATGACGGGCCGAAGGCCGGCGACACTGCCGCGCTGCTCAACGTGCTCGCGACTGCGAAGGCGCGCGCGACGTTCTTCAACGTCGGGAACGCCGCGCAGGCCAACCCGGCGCTGGTGAAGGCCCAGGCCGACGGCGGCCACTGGGTCGGCAACCACAGCTGGACGCACCCTCACCTGCCGACGATGACCGAAGCGCAGATCCGGTCCGAGCTCACGTCGACGCAGGCCGCGATCACGGCCGCCGGGGTCCCGGCGCCGGTGCTCTTCCGCCCGCCGTACGGCGAGACCAACGCGACGCTGCAGAGCGTCGAGGCCTCGCTCGGGCTCAAGGAGATCCTCTGGGACGTCGACTCCCAGGACTGGAACGGCGCGACCACCGCGCAGATCGTCGCCCGGGCGGCGACGCTCCAGGCCGGCCAGGTCATCCTCATGCACGACGGCTACGCGACGACGCGCGCCGCGCTGCCGCAGATCATCGCGGGCCTCAACAGCCGCGGCCTCTGCCCCGGCATGATCTCCCCGACGACGGGCCGGGCCATCGCGCCGGGCACGGTCGACAACCCGGGTGGCGGCAACGGCGGCGGTGCGGTCTCGATCGCCGGCGGCTTCGAGGACGGCACGCCCCAGGGCTGGGGCCCGCGCGGCCCGGTGACGACCGCGGTCACGACCGCGGCGGCGCACAGCGGCACGCAGAGCCTGCTCACCACGGGCCGGGCGCAGGACTGGAACGGCCCCGTGCTCGACGTGACCAAGGCGGTCGCGGTCGGCTCGGACACCGACGTCTCGCTCTGGCTGCGCCTCGCGCCCGGCACGCCGCGCACCACGCTGCGCGTGACCGTGCAGCGCACGAAGGGCAGCGCCACGAACTACGACACGGTCGGCACGGTCGACGTGACCGCTGACGGCTGGGTGCGGTTCAACCAGAAGTACCAGCTGCGCGGCGACGCCGACTCCGCGCTGCTCTACGTCGAGGGCCCGGTCGGGGTCAGCTTCTACCTCGACGACTTCGCCGTCAGCAAGGCCGCCCCGATCGCCATCCAGAAGGACATCCCGTCGCTCAAGGACGTGCTGCCCTTCCAGCGGGTCGGAGTCGCGATGGACACCCGAGAGACCGCCGGCGCGGCCGGGGAGCTCGTGCTCAAGCACTTCAACGCGCTCACCCCTGAGAACGCGCTGAAGCCGGACCAGATCGAGCCCGTCGAGGGCCAGTTCAACTGGTCGACGATGGACCGGCTGCTCGACTTCGCGGACCGGAACAACCTCAAGATCTACGGCCACGTCATGGTCTGGCACGACCAGACCCCGGCCTGGATGTTCACGCACCCGACCGAGCGTGGTGCCAACGGCCAGCTCCGGCCGCTGACGAACAGCAGCGCCGACCAGGTGATCCTGCTGCAGCGCATGGAGAACCACATCAAGGGGATCCGCGACCACCTGCTGGCCCGCTACCCCGACGGCAACTACCCGATTTGGGCGTTCGACGCGGTCAACGAGGTCGTGAACGACGGCCCCGGCAACGTCGACGGGCTGCGTGAGAGCCGGTGGTACCAGGTCCTCGGCGAGACGTTCATCGACGACGCCTTCCGGCTGACCGACAAGTACTTCCCGAAGCAGAAGCTGTTCATCAACGACTACGACACCGAGCTGCCCGGCAAGAACGACCGCTACTTCGCGCTCGTGAACCGGCTGCTCAGCCGCGGCGTGCCGATCGACGGGGTGAGCTTCCAGACCCACCTCTTCCTCGACCGGCCGGTGAGCCTCGTCGAGCGCCAGCTGGAGCGCTTCTCCAAGCTCCCGCTGACGATGGCGATCAGCGAGCTCGACGTCAGCACCTCGGAGTCGCGCGCCGAGTCGCTCCCCGCCCCGACGGCGGAGCGCGACATCCGGGCCGGCTACTACTACCGCGACCTGTTCGACGTGCTGCGCAAGTACTCCGAGCGCATCGAGTCGGTCACCTTCTGGGGGCCGTACGACACCCGAAGCTGGCTTCGGACGTGGCCGATCAACCGTCCGCAGGAGTCGCCGCTGCCGTTCGACGACAAGCTGCAGGCCAAGCAGCAGTACTGGGGCATCGTCGATCAGTCCAAGCTCGGCGCGCTGCAGCAGACGACGACGGCCTCGGCCGGGCTCGTCGCGGTCGACGGGAGCGTCGACGCCCAGTGGCAGTCCCGCCCGTTGACGCAGGCGGTGGAGGTCGACCTCAACACGCCGACGTTCGACCTGCGCTGGCGCAAGGACAAGCTGTTCGCCCTCGTCAACGTCACCGACGCGACGAACGACGCGGCCGACACGGTCGAGTTCTTCGTCGGCGACCAGCGCTACGTCGTCAGCCGCAACGGCAGCCGGACCAACGGCTACTACCCGACCGTCGTGACGCAGACGGCGACGGGCTACCGGGTGGAGGTCGCGCTGCCGCTCGGCGCGGAGCCGGCGGCGGGATCGTCCGTCCCGTTCGACGTCCGGGTCACGGACGCCGCGCTGAAGTGGCAGTGGTCCTGGAACGACCTGACCGGCGGCACCGCCGCCGGTGCGGCGAACCACGGGACGCTGACCTTCATCCCCCAGATCGCCACCGCGGACGTGCCGAAGGCCCAGACCAAGCCGGTGATCGACGGCAAGCAGGACGCGGCGTGGGGCAACGCGGCCATCGTGCGCACCGAGGTTCTGGTGTCGGGCGACGCCAAGGGCGCCACCGCGAAGGTCCGGCTGATGTGGGACGCGGACAACCTCTACGTCCTGGCCGACGTCAAGGACCGCGACACCGACGCCAGCTCGCCGAACGCGTACGAGCAGGACTCGCTGGAGATCTTCCTCGACCGCAACAACGGCAAGACGCCCGCGCTGCAGGACGACGACGCGCAGTACCGCATCAGCTTCGACAACCGCGCCTCGACCACGGGGTCGGACAAGGTGCAGGGGACGCTGACGAGCGCGACGACGTACAAGGGCAGCAGCTACACCGTCGAGGCGGCCATCTCACTGAAGGACGTCGCGCCGGCCGTCGGCAAGGTGCTCGGCCTCGACCTGCAGGTCAACGACGCCACGTCCGGGAAGCGGACTTCGGTCTTCACCTGGAGCGACCCGACGGGCAGCTCCTACCAGGACACCTCCCGCTGGGGAGCGATCCGCCTGGTCGGCTGATCCGCCCGAGTGGTGTACGCCGGGGCCCGGCGACGCGTGCTGCGTCGCCGGGCCTTGGCCTGCTCATGGTCCCTTACGTCCGAGGCGGGCCGTCACTCGCGGACGTCGACCGGTCCACGGTGCACGGGACAGCCCGCCGCGATCCACGCCTCGACGCCGCCGATCAGGTCGGTGGCACGGCGCAGTCCCACGGCGCGCAGCGAGGCGGCGGCCAGGCTCGAGCTGTAGCCGTGGCGGCACACCACGACGACCTGCAGGTCGGGCCCGGTCGCCTCCGGGATGCGCCAGGGGCTGGCCGGGTCGAGCCGCCACTCCAGGACGGTCCGGTCGATGACCAGCGCGCCGGGGAGCTCGCCCTGCTCGCGCCGGTGCGACGGCGTGCGGGTGTCGACGACCAGGGCGCCGGCGGCCTGCGCGGCGAGCACCTGGCCCGGCGACAGCCGATCGACGCCGGCCCGCGCGGCCGCGAGGACGTGCTCGACACCCATCCCGCCAGTGTCCCTGCGCGGCGGGGTGCGGCGTCTGCCGGGGCTGCTCGCGCCCCGACCGGCGATCCTCCTGCTCGAACTGCACAGAAGTGGTTGTGCTCACCCCTCCGGTGTGGTGATAGTTGCCCGCCCATATCGCCGGGTCCCACCAGGAGGTTCCGTGAAGGCCGGAAGACTGCGCCGCTCCAGACAATTGGTAGTCCTGCTCGCCGTACCCGTGGTCGCCGCGACCGCGCCGATCGCGGCGGGTGCCAATTCGGCCACCGCGTCGGCGCCGGCCGCGAGCACCGTCGTCTCCGGGCCGGAGGAGCCGGAAGTCGTCGCCGTCGTCGTGCCGAACGACACGGCCGTGAACATGCTCGTCAGCCTGGGCTTCGACGTGACGGAGTACAAGAAGCCGGTCGAGAACGGCTTCGAGCTGCACGTGGTCGCGACCGACCAGGAGAAGCAGGACCTCGAGGCGCACGGGTTCGACGTGGGCCGCACGGTGTTCAGCAGCGAGCAGATGGAGGAGGTGCGCGAAGAGCGCGCCGAGACCGTCCAGACCCTCGCCGCCGCCGACGCCGCGGTCGACGCCGACACCCTCACCGTGCTGCGTGCCGACTGGTTCACCAGCGTGGGCGGGCAGACGTACATCTCGACCGAGATCCGGTCCTCGCTCGGCGCCGACTCCACGACGACGGTCACCGCGTCCTGGGAGGGCGGCAGCGCAACGCTGAGCCGCTTCGTGGACGCCGGGCAGTACATGTACCACCGCATGGCGAGCCCGGTCCCGGTGGACAAGGTGCCGGCGACGGTCACGTTCACCAGCAGCAAGGGCGGCACCGTCACCGCTCCGGTCAAGAAGTGGCTGGGCAAGGCCCCGGAGAACCCGGGCGCGCAGCTCGCCAGCGGCTTCGTCGACCACTACATGGACCCGACCGAGGTCACCAAGCGCATCGAGTCGCTGGCCGCGGAGTTCCCGCAGCTCGCGTCGATCGTCGAGCTGCCCTACAAGACGAACGGCTACCGCCGCAAGGCGCAGCTGACGGTCGGTACGGC
The DNA here is from genome assembly GCF_011250635.1 of Motilibacter deserti. Lineage (GTDB taxonomy): Bacteria > Actinomycetota > Actinomycetes > Motilibacterales > Motilibacteraceae > Motilibacter_A > Motilibacter_A deserti. Next base: position 4,504 of record NZ_JAANNP010000047.1, on the reverse strand, counting down.
GACCGCCTCCGCGTTCTACGTCACCTCCAAGGCGTGGGGCCACGAGGGCGGCAACAGCCTGACCCTGTCCGTCGTGGCGCCCTCGGCCGCCGACAGCCCGCTGTCGGTCTCGGTCGCCGGCAACGACGTGACCGTCAGCCTCGCGACCAACGGCTCGGGTGCGGCCACCAGTACGGCCGCCCAGGTCGTCGCGGCGATCAACGCGTCGGCGCCGGCCTCCGCGCTGCTGACCGCGACGCCCTACCGCACCTCGACGGGCGCCGGTGTCGTGGCGCCGCTCGCGCGCACCGCGCTCACCGACAACCTCAAGGCCCCGGCCAGCGTCTCGCGCGACCCCTTCACGATGAAGGCGATCCGCATCGGCAAGACGCGCGACGGCAGCAAGACCGGCGTCTTCGCCAACGCCCAGGAGCACGCCCGCGAGTGGGTCACCCCGCTCGTCGCCATCGAGACGGCCGAGCGCCTGCTGCGCAACTACGCCACCGACGCGGCGACGCGCAACCTCGTCGACGACCTCGACATCTTCATCATGCCGACGACGAACCCCGACGGCGGCCACTACTCGATGTACGACTCGAACAGCCAGCGCAAGAACATGACCAACTACTGCGACCCGGCGCAGTCGGACCCCGGCTACCGCAACAACTGGGGCGTCGACATCAACCGCAACTTCTCCGTCGGCTCCGCGTTCGACGGATACAACGGCGCCTCCACGCCGACGACCTCGCCCACGGCGTGCCGCAGCGACACGTTCGCCGGCCCGAGCGAGCTGTCCGAGCCGGAGTCGCGCAACGAGGTCTGGCTGACCCAGCAGTTCCCGAACATCAAGTTCGCGATGAACATCCACAGCTACGGCGGCTACTTCATGTGGCCTCCGGGGGCCTACAAGACGGCCGGCCGTGAGTCGCTGCCTCGCCCGACGTACGGCGAGGAGTCCTACTTCTGGCAGACGGCCGACCACGTCCTCTCGCGCGTCCAGGACTTCCGCGGCACGGCGACGTGGCCCGGCCGCACCGGCCCGGTCATCGACGTCCTCTACTCGGCGGCGGGCAACTCGGCCGACGAGCACTGGTACAACCGCGGGATCTACGGCTTCGACTTCGAGGTCGGAGCCGACCTGTGGAACCCGACGACCAAGACCTGGCAGGCCGTGGGCTTCCAGCCGCCGTTCGCCGAGGGCTACGCCGAGTCCCAGGAGTTCGCCGGCGGCCTCGTCGGGCTCTTCCAGGTGGCCCGGGAGTACGAGCTCGACGACGTCCGCCCCGACTCGTGGGTCACGGTGAAGTCCCGCACTGCCACGACCACGACGTTCAGCATCGAGACGTCGGAGCCCGCGACCGTCTACTACACGCTCGACGGCAGCAAGCCGACCACCTCGTCGACGAAGCTGCAGAACGCGGCGCTGCGCGAGGGCGCGGAGACGTTCACCGTCTCCAACGACACCGTCGTGAGCTTCTTCGCGGTGGACGCGCCGGGCAACGTGGAGAACGGTTACAGCTCAGGCGCCGCGAACGGCTACGAGTCGTGGAAGGTGACGGCCGGACGCACGACGTACGACGACATCGACGCGACGCTCGCGATGTACCGCGCGGCGGACCGCCTGTCGGCGGCGAAGGCCGCCTCCTTCAGCGAGCGGCTGCTGCGGGCCAAGGCCGAGGCCGCGCGAGGCGGAGAGGTGCGCACCATCGGCTACCTCGAGCAGTTCATCGCCCGGGTCGAGAACCAGCTCAACAACGACCCGATCGCGCGTGACGCGCTCGTCAGGGCGGCCCAGCAGCTGATCGACCAGCTGCAGGCGGCCGAGGACAGCGAGAACGCCGTGCTGGCCAAGAACGCGGCCTGACCGCGACCGGCTCATCACAGCGAAGGCGCCCCTCCTGCGGCTCGGCCGCGGGAGGGGCGCCTTCGTCCGTCGGGGCGCCTACTCGGTCACCAGCGTCCCCTGGTGGTAGAGCACCTGCCACTGCCCATCGGTACGCCGCCAGGCCGTGACGCGCCGGCTGCGCCGCTCGCCCTGGCGCAGGAGATAGGTCAGCAGGTACGTCTCCGGGCCCACCGCGCGGCAGTGGAAGTCGGTCGTCTCCCACTCGTCGGACTCGCTCCGGGCGTAGCGGGCCAGCAGCGTGGCGATGACGTGCCCGCGGCTGTAGCGCCGCCCCGAGGCGCCGACCTCGAAGAAGTCCGGGGCCGTCTGGCGCTCGAGGTCGTCACGCGTCGTGCCGAGCTCGGGGCGGTGGAACACCGGCTCCCGGTCGCGCAGCTCGCGCAGGACCTGCTGCAGCTCGGGGTCGGGCACGGGCTCGCTCATACCTCGCGGCGCGCCCCCTGCGACGGCGCGGCGGGCAGCAGGCCGGGCTCGGCGTAGCCCGAGCCGGCGAACGCCTTCGCCACGGCCGCGCCCACGGCGTCGACGTCGGCCTCGCGGACGAGCGCGATGGCGCACCCGCCGAAGCCGCCGCCGGTCATGCGGGCGCCGATCGCGCCGGCCGACATCGCAGCATCCACCGCGACGTCGAGCTCGGGGCTGCTCACCTCGAAGTCGTCGCGGAGCGAGACGTGCGAGGCCACCATGAGCCGGCCCACCTCGGACAGGTCGTCCCGGCGCAGTGCGGCGACGGTGTCGAGGACGCGGGCGTTCTCGGTGACGATGTGGCGGGCACGCCGCCGGACGACCTCGTCGCCCACCTTCGCCAGCGCCGCGTCGAGCCCGTCCAGGTCGACGTCGCGCAGCATGGGGACGCCGATCTCCCGGGCGGCCTGCTCGCACTGCGCGCGCCGCTCGCCGTAGCCGCCGGTCTCGTGCGCGTGGCTGACCTTGGTGTCGATGACGAGCAGGCGTACGCCGAGGGCGGGCGCGTCGAGCGGGACCTGCTCCACCTCACGGGTCCGGTTGTCGAGGAAGAGCGCGTTGCCCTGCGTGCAGAGCATCGACGCCATCTGGTCCATGCCGCCGGTCGGCGCACCCACGAAGTCGTTCTCGGCCTTCTGCGCCAGCCGGGCGAGCTCGGCCCGCTCGAGGCCGAGGGCGTACAGGTCGTTGGCCGCGACCCCGACCGCACACTCGAGCGCGGCCGACGAGGACAGCCCCGACCCGAGCGGCACCTGCCCGTCGATGACGAGGGAGAGCCCGCCCACCTCGTGCCCGGCCGCGCGCATCGCCCAGACGACGCCGGCGGCGTAGCGCGCCCAGCCGCCGCTCCCACCCGGCGCGAGCTCGCCGACCTCGAACCGCACCGGCTCGTCGGCCTGCAGCGACTCGACGTGGAGCACGCCGTCGTCGCGGCGGGACGCCGCCACCCACGTCGACTGCTCGAGCGCGAAGGGCAGCACGAAGCCGTCGTTGTAGTCGGTGTGCTCGCCGATCAGGTTGACCCGCCCCGGCGCCGCCCACACGCCCTCGGGTTCACTGTTGTGCACTTCGGCGAAGCGCACTGCTGCCATGGGAGCGTTCACAGCTGAACTCCTCGGAGCGCCGCGGCCTGGGCCTCGGGCGGGACGTCGTTGACGAAGGCCCACATCACCGACTCCGAGCCGGCGAGGTACTTGAGCTTGCCTGGCGCCCGGCGGATCGAGTGCAGGGTCAGGTGCAGGTAGGACAGGTCCCGGTCGGCCCGCACCGGCGCCTGGTGCCAGCCGGCGATGTAGGGGGTCGGGGTGTCGTAGAGGCCGTCGAAGCGGCGCAGCAGCTCGAGGTAGATCCCCGGGAAGTCGTCGCGCTGGGCGTCGCTCAGGGACGGCAGGTCGACGACGCGCTCCTTCGGGTAGAGGTGCACCTCCAGCGGCCACCGGGCCGCCGCGGGCACGAACGCCGCCCAGTGCGCGGACTCCGCGACCACGCGAGTCCCCTCCTCGAGCTCGGCCGCGAGCACGTCGGCGAAGAGGTTGCGGAACGTGCGCCGGGTGTAGCGGCGCGCGGAGTCGAGGGCCTGCCGGGTGCGCGGCGTGACGAACGGATAGGCGTAGACCTGCCCGTGCGGGTGCGCGAGCGTGACGCCGATCTCCTCGCCGCGGTTCTCGAAGCAGAACACCTGCTCCACGTGGGGCAGCGCTGACAGCGCCAGCGTCCGGTCGACCCACGCCTCGAGCACCGTGCGCACGCGCTCGGGGGAGAGCTGGGCGAACGACGTGTCGTGGTCGGAGGTGAACAGCACGACCTCGCAGCGGCCGTACGCCGGCTCCCGCGGCACCAGGCCGCCGTTAAGCGGGCTCGCGTCCGCGGGCGCCGCGGTCTGCGCGAACGAAGGGGACTTGTTCTCGAACACGACGACGTCGTAGTCCGGCGACGGCACCTCGGACTGCCGGCCGTCACGCGAGGGGCAGAGCGGGCACTCGTCGCGCGGGGGCAGGAAGGCGCGCCCCTGCCGCTGGCCCGCGACCGCGACCCACTCGTCGAGCACCGCGTCGTAGCGGACCTCGGACGTCGGCGCGCCGGGCGCCATCTCGCGGGGGTCGACCAGCACCCGCTGCGCGTCGTCGGCCTCGTCGAAGTAGATGATCTCCCGCC
>NZ_JAANNP010000049.1 GCF_011250635.1 Motilibacter deserti | reverse complement strand
GAGCAGCAGCGCGGTGTTCGAGGTCTTGCGCAGGTCCGAGAGCAGAGCCAGCACCTGGGCCTCGACGAGCACGTCGAGCGCGGTCGTCGGCTCGTCGGCGACGATGAGCTCGGGCTTGAGCACGAGGGTCAGTGCGATCATGATGCGCTGCCGCATGCCACCGGAGAACTCATGGGGGTACTGCTTGTGCCGCGACGGCGGGATGCCGGTCGCCCGCAGCGCCTCGAGCGCCCGTTCCTCGCGCTGGGCCTTGTTCAGGGCCGGCTCGTGGGTGCGCAGCAGCTCGTCGAAGTGGTCGCTCACCCGCATCAGCGGGTTGAGCCGGGTCATCGGCTCCTGGAAGACGAGGCCGAGCTCGCTGCCGCGCATGGCGCGCAGCCGCTCGGCCGGCAGCGACACGATGTCCTCGCCGCGCAGCAGGGCCTTGCCGGTCATCCGGGCGCCCTCGGGCAGCAGGCCGAGCAGCCCCTTGCCCAGTGTGGACTTCCCGCAGCCCGACTCACCCACCAGCCCGACCGACTCGCCGGCGTTGATGACGAGATCGACGTCGTCGACGGCCTTGACGGGGCCGCGCGGGCTGCCGTACCAGATGCGCAGCCCGTCGACGGAGATGACGGGACCGGCGTGCTGCGGCGGAGGCGAGGCGTCGAGGAGCGCGCTCACGGACCGACCTCCTCGGTGGTGCGGTTGTTCGTGTCCTTGGGAGCCGTTGCCCCGTCGGCGGAGTTGTCGCCCGGCATCATGACCGTGGTCACGACCCGGCGGCGCAGGGTCGGGTTGATGATCTCGTTGAGCCCCTCGCCGACGAGGGTGAGCGCGACGACGAGGACGGTGATCGCGAGGCCGGGGAAGAGCGCCGTCCACCAGATCCCGGCGCCGGCGTCGGAGATCGCCCGCTGCAGGTCATAACCCCATTCGGAGGCTTCCGTGGGCTGGATGCCGTAGCCGAGGAAGCCGAGGCCGGCGAGCGTGAGGATCGCGTCGGCGGCGTTGAGCGTCGCGATGACCGGGACGCTGTGCACGACGTTGGAGAAGAGGTAGCGCACGACGATCGTGCGCGGCTTCGCGCCGATGGCGCGGGCGGCCTCGACGTACGTCGCCTCGCGGGCGCTCAGGGTGCTGGCCCGCACGACGCGGAAGTACTGCGGGATGTAGACCGCCGTGATGGCGATGGCCGCTGTCCAGACACCCCCGCCGATCCACGTGTCCGAGAGGATGAACGCGATGACGATGGCGAGCAGCAGGTAGGGGAAGGCGAACAGCGCGTCCATGAAGAGGACGAGCACGCGGTCCAGCCAGCCGCCGCGGTAGCCCGAGATGAGGCCGAGCGGGACGCCGATGACGACGGAGAAGACGACCGCGAGCACGACGACCTCGAGCGCGGTGCGGGCGCCGTAGACGGTGCGGGAGAGCACGTCGAGCGACTGGACGGTCGTGCCGAACAGGTGCGTGCCGTCCGGTCCCTCGAGCTTGGGGAAGCGGGCGTCGCCGTCGCGGTACTGGTCGAAGTCGTACGGCGCGATCCACGGGGCGAAGACGGCGAGGACGACGAACAGCACGGTGACGACGATGCCGCCGAGCAGCAGCCAGCGCGGGATACGGCGGGCTCCTCGGATCGGGCCGAGGATGCGGCCGCCCCGCCGCTTGGCGGAGGGCGCGGGGGGAGTCGTGGGCGCCTGGAGGGCCAGGGGGTCGGCGGCCATCAGTAGCGGATCCTCGGGTCGACAAGGGCGTTGATGATGTCGATGAGCAGGCTCACACCGACGACGATGAGCGCGAACATCGTGATGATGCCTTGCACGGCCGTGTAGTCGCGGTCGTTGAGATAGCCGACGAGCTCGTTGCCGATGCCCGGCCAGTTGAAGGTCTGCTCGGTCAGGACCGCGCCTCCGAGCAGGGAGGCCATCTGCAGGCCCATCACGGTGATGACGGGCACGAGCGCGTTGCGGAAGGCGTGCTTGCGCACGACGCGGCCTTCGGAGATGCCGCGGGCGCGAGCTGCTTCGACGTAGTCGCTCTGCAGCGTCTGGATGATGTTGACGCGCACCAGGCGGATCAGCACGCCGACGACGAGCAGGCCGAGCGTCACGGCGGGCAGGACCAGGTGGTGGAGCGCATCGCGGAACGCCGACATGTCGCCGGCCAGCAGCGCGTCGATCAGCAGGATGTGGGTCTTCTCCGGAATGGAGGCCTGAATGCGCGGGCTGGCCTGGCCGGAGGTCGGGAACCACCCGAGGTTCTTGCCGAAGAAGAGCTGGAACAGCAGCCCTACGAAGAAGACCGGCGCGGCGAACGTGACGATGCCGAAGACGCGGATGCCCACGTCGTCGAGCTTGTCGCGCCGCCGGCCGGACCAGAGCCCGAGCGGGAGACCGACGAGCAGGGCGACGAGGACGGCCCCGAGGGTCAGCGTCAGGGTCGCGCCGCCGTTGTCGACCACGATCTCGGACACCGCTCGGTTGTCCGTGATCGTGCGCCCGAAGTCCAGCTGCACGACCTGGCCGAGGTACTCGAAGTACTGCTTCCACACGGGCGCGTCGAAGCCGGCGGCCGCCCGCCGCTCCGCCAGCTCCTCCGCCGACAGCCGGCCGCCGAGCGCGCTGCTCACCGGGTCGCCGGGCGCGACGCGCATGAGCAGGAAGACGAGGCTGAGCAGGATCAGCACCATCGGGATGACGAGCAGCAGCCGTACGCCGACATAGCGCGCCAGCGAACCCACAGAGGACTCCTTCGACGAGAAAAGACAGAAGGGGAGGCGCGGGAAACCCCGCGCCTCCCCCGGCAGGGCGTCAGCCCTGCTTGCTCACCAGCCAGAAGCGGAAAGTGAACGACGGGTCGAAGGTGTCCTGGACACCGGTCACACCGTCGCGGACCGCCGCGATCTGCTTGCCCTGCCAGATCGGGAGGACGGGCACGTCCTCGGCGGTGATCTTCTGGATCTCCTCGAAGGCCGCCTGCCGCTCGGACTCCTCGGTGCTTCCCTGCTCCTGCGCGATCAGCTCGGTCAGGCGCGGGTTCTCGTAGCCGTTGTTGAAGTAGCCGCCCTTGCCGTCGAGGAACGGGGCGGAGTAGTTGTCCGGGTCCGGGAAGTCCGGGAACCAGCCGAGCTGGTAGAGCGGGTAGGTGCCTGCCTTGTAGTCGGTCTGGTACTGCTGCCACTCGGTGTTCTCGATCGTCACCTTGAACAGGCCGCTCTCCTCGAGCTGGCGCTGGATCTCGGTGATCTCGTCGGCGGCGTTGGGGCCGTAGTGGGTGGGGGTGTACCACAGCGTGATGTCGACCGGCGTGCTCGCTCCGCCGAGGAGGGCCTTGGCCTTCTCCACGTCGGGCTCGCCGTACTTCTCCTGGAAGGCCTCGGTGTGGAAGTCCAGGCCCTGCGGGATCATCGAGTAGAGCGGCGTGACGGTGCCGTCGTAGGCCTGGTCCGCGATCGCCTGGCGGTCGATGAGCTGCGCGATCGCCTGGCGCACGGCCTTGTTGTCCGACGGCGCCTGGTTCACCTGGAAGGTCAGGTAGCGGATCTCGGTGCCGTTGCCCTCGACGACCTGGACGCCCTGGTCGGACTCGCCGCGCAGGTCCTCGATGTCGGTCGGCGCGAGGCTGCGGTAGGCGACGTCGACGTCGCCCTCCTCGATCGCGAGCTTCAGCGCGGAGGCCTCGGTGTAGTACTGCACGATGAAGCCGTTGTTCTTGAGCTCGATGTCGCCCGCGTAGGACTCGTTCGGCTCGAACACGGCCTGCTGACCGCTGGTGAACGTCGACAGCTTGTAGGGGCCCGAGCCCACGGCCTGGTCGCTCGGCAGCAGCTCGTCGGCGGGGTAGACCTCGGAGTCGACGATCGCGCCGGCGCCGGTCGTGAGCACGAACGGCCACGTGGCGTCGGGGTTGTTCAGCGTCATCGTGACCGTGGCGGGGTCCGGGGCCGCGGTCGACTTGAGGTTCGCGAACAGCGACGACGGGCCGGAGTCGTCCTCGATGGCGACCATGCGGTCGAAGGACGCCTTGACGTCCTCGGAGGTCAGGTCGCTGCCGTTGGAGAACTTCAGGCCGCTCTTGAGCTTGCAGGTGTAGACCGTCGGCGAGGTGAAGTCGCAGCTCTCGGCGGCGTCCGGGACGGGCGTCGCCGAGCCAGGCTGGATCTTCATCAGGTTCTGGTACAGGTTGTAGATGAGCGTCCACGAGCCGAGGTCGTAGGCCCCGGCCGGGTCCGTGCTCGTCACGGTGTCGGTCGTGCCAAGGACGACCGACTCCGTGGACGAGCCCGCCCCTCCGCTCGCCTGCGGCGTGGCCGCGGCGTCGCCGCCGGTGTCGTCGTCGTCCCCGCCGCACGCGGTCAGCCCGAGGCTCGCGACGAGCCCCGCTGCCAGCGCGGCCGATCTCCAGGCCCTGCTGCGCATCCTGTGTCCTCGATCCGTGAAGTTCGTCGGAATGTCCACTTGCGTCGCACTCTAGGGAGCAGACCGCACGTGGGTCGCCGGAACCGTACGTTCGTCGGGTCTCAGCTCGGTTACGGCGAGTTCCGCGTATGTTAAGGAGGCGCTGAGCCGCGGCGCATCCTACAGATGTCGGACCACGGGTCCTGCAGCCGCTGGGATGGCGCCGATTCCGCCGGAGCGCCATGGCGTAGGGCCTCGCGGACGACGAACGGCGGGCCCTCCCGAAGGAGGGCCCGCCGTCGGTGCGCCGAAGGTGGAGTCAGCTGCTGCTCGTGCTCGACTGCACGCTCTCCTTGGCCTGCATGGCCGAGCCCTGCACGTCGGACTTGGCCGTCTGCGCCTCGTCCTTCACCGTCTGGGCCGCGTCCTGCGCCGTCGACTTCAGCGACTGCACCGCGTCCTGGGCCGGACCGCGCAGCGTCTCCTGCACCTCCTGCGCAGCCTGCTGCAGCTTCTCCTTGACCGGGCCGCTCGTCGCCTTGTCCTTGAGCTGCGTAGCCGCCTGCTGCTCCTTGCCCGAGGCCGGCAGCAGCGAGGAGACGAGCCAGCCGGCACCGAACGCGATGAGCCCGGCGGCGAGCGGGTTGCCCTGCGCCTGCTGCTTCACCGCGGTGGGGGCCTGCTGCACCGCGCCCTGCGCGCTCGAGACCGCGCCCTGCGCCCGCTCGCCCACGCTCGGGCCCTGGGACGCATACGGGTCGTCTGAGGAGTGCAGGCCGGGCGTGCGCTCCTGCACCATCGTCTTGGCGTCGGACGCCTTGCCCATGACCTTCTCCTTGACACCCGTGAGGGTGCTCTTCGCGTCCTCGACGCGCCGGTGCGCGATCGAGGCGGGGCTCACCTTGTCCGCGAGCGCGTCGACGTCGGAGCTGAGCTCCGCCCGCGTGCGCTCGATGTCCTGGCGGATCTGGTCGGGGTCGTCACTCATCGGGAATTCCTCCTTGGCCCTTCGGCCGGCAAATGGGTCGGCGGCCTAGCGGCCGGTGTTCGGCTTGAGCGCCGGCGGGACTTCCTTGACCGTTTCCATCGTCTGCTTGGGCGCGCGGACCTTCTTCATCTGTGCTCGGCCCATGACGAAGAGGACGGCGCCCACGACGGCCCAGATCACGGCGACGATCAGCGCGGCCAGCGACGTGTCCATGACGTTGTCGAGCGCCCAGAGCAGGGTGATCGACAGGAAGAGCAGGACCATGTAGCCCGCGAACCCCGCGGCGCCGAGCATGCCCGCGCCCTTGCCGGCCTTCGAGGCCTCCTGCTTCACCTCGGCCTTGGCGAGTGCCACCTCCTGGCGCATCAGCGTCGAGAGGTCCTTCGTCACCTCGCCGAGCAGCTCGCCGAGAGACGGGGTGTTCTGCACCTGCGGTCGGTCGGACCCGTACGCCGCCGACGCACCGCCGCCGGGCATCCCGGGCGCTGTGGTCACGGCCGGGCCTCCGTCGTCGAGGGACGCACGTCGATCGTGTCCGGGTCGTTGAGCGTCCCCGGGGCGGACCCGAGGTCGGTGTACGTCGAGCCCAGGTCGGCGTTCCCGGTCGTGGTGCCGGCGTCGTGGGCGCCGTAGGACTCGCTCATCTCGTCCGCGATCGGCGTCCCGCTGCCGAGGTCGCTGCCGGCGGCGTACGTGCCCCCGGCGCCCGCTCCGGCTCCGGCCGCGAGCGCCGCGCCCGTGCCGTAGCCCGCACCGGAGGTCGTGCCCGGGTAGCCGGTGGCGGCGCCACCGGCGTACTCGGTCCCCGCGCCCTCGGTGTAGACGCTGCCGTAGCCGGTGCCCGCACCGGCGCCCGTGTCGACGAGCGCGGCGGGCGCGCCGGTGGAGCGCGTGGAGCCGGTCGTGCCCGAGCCGCTGTCGTCGTGCGCAGCGGCCACCGCGCCGCGGGTCAGCCGGCCTGCGACGACCCCGGCGAGCGCCGCGCCGAGCAGGAACGTCCCGGTGCGCCGGCGGGCGAAGTCGCGGACCTCCTCCAGCAGGTCGCCGGGCTCGCGGCTCTCGATCCAGTCCGCCACCTCGTGGGCGCGGCTCGCCGCCTGGCGGGCGATCTCCGTGGCGACCCCGCTCTGCCCGCCGCCCTCGGCCATCGAGCCGAGCTCGTCGGCCAGCGCGCGGATGCCGCCCACGGCCTTGTCCTTCTGGGCGGTGCCCTGGGCCGTGGCCTGAGAGCGCGCCTCGCCGAGCAGGTCGCGGGCCTGGCTCTTCGCCTCCGCCGCGACCTGCTTGCCCTGGTCCAGTGCCGTCGTCGCGACCTGGGTGCCGGCTTCCTTGGCGGTGCTGCCGACCTCGGCCGCCGAGTCCTTTGCGGCCCCGGACACCTCGGCCACCTTGCCCGAAGTGCCGCCCGAGCTACTCGCGTCGGTCATGGTCTTCCTTCCGTGAGCGCGCCACGTGCTTGCAGTAGGGTGCGAAGCAGGTAACGCCCTGTCGTCTGGTCGGGAGCGGGAGTACCCGCTGCCATGCCCGGCATGCCTGGTTTGAGCGATCTCTATTCGATCGGGGCGCCCGCGGCGATCGGAAGGGAACTCGGCGTGGGCAACGCGCTACGACACGTGCACAGCGGCAAGGTCCGCGACCTCTACGAGCTGCCCGACGGCCGGCTCGTGGTCGTGGCGAGCGACCGCATCTCGGCCTACGACTTCGTGCTGCAGACTCCGGTCCCGGACAAGGGGCGCGTCCTGACGCAACTGTCGCTGTGGTGGTTCGAGCGGCTCGCGGACGTCGTGCCGAACCATCTGGTGACCACGGAGCTGCCGGACGGCGCGCCGGTGGAGTGGCGGGGCCGGGCCATGGTGTGCGAGCGGTTGGACATGTTCCCCGTCGAGTGCGTCGCCCGCGGCTACCTGACCGGCTCCGGGCTCGCGGACTACCGGGCCACCGGCGAGGTGTGCGGCAACCCGCTCCCGGCGGGGCTCGACGACGGAAGCTCCTTGCCTGAGCCGATCTTCACCCCTGCGACGAAGGCCGCGGTCGGCGACCACGACGAGAACGTCTCGTACGCGGCGGTCGAGCAGGCGTTGGGCGCTGCCACGGCCGCGGAGCTGCGCCGCCTGACCCTGGAGGTCTACGCCGTCGGGGAGCGGATCGCCCGCGAGCGCGGCATCCTGCTCGCCGACACCAAGCTCGAGTTCGGCGCCCGGGCCGACGGCACGGTCGTGCTGGCCGACGAGGTGCTCACGCCGGACAGCTCCCGCTTCTGGCCGGCCGACAGCTGGCAGCCGGGGCGGGCGCAGCCGTCGTTCGACAAGCAGTACGTCCGCGACTGGCTCACCTCGCCGGCCTCGGGTTGGCGCAAGGACAGCGGCGAGGCGCCGCCGCCGCTGCCGGACGACGTGGTCGAGCGCACCCGCGCCCGCTACCTCGAGGCCTATCTGCGCATCACCGGCAGAGCGCTCGATACTGTCGGCGCATGACGTGGCTGCTGACCGGCGGAGCCGGTTACATCGGTGCGCACATCGCCCTGGCCCTGCAGGAGTCCGGGCTGGGGGCCGTCGTTCTCGACGACCTGTCGACCGGTGTGCGGGAGCGGCTGGGGCCGGACATCCCGCTGGTCGAGGCCAACGTGCTCGACACAGCCGCGGTGCGCCGCGCGCTGCGCGAGCACGAGGTGACCGGCGTCGTGCACCTCGCGGCGAAGAAGGCCGTCGGCGAGTCGGTCGAGCGCCCGCTCTACTACTGGCAGCAGAACGTCACCGGGCTGGAGAGCCTGCTCACCGCCATGCAGGACGAGGGCGTGGAGCAGCTGGTCTTCTCCTCCAGCTCCTCGGTCTACGGCGAGCCGCAGACGGAGGACGTCGTGGAGGACGTCGTGCAGACGGCCCTGCAGCGCCCGGTCAGCCCGTACGGCGAGACCAAGCTCGTCGGCGAGTGGGTCATCGAGGACTTCGGCAAGGCCACCGGCACCCGCTGGGCGAGCCTGCGCTACTTCAACGTGGCGGGGGCGGGCGCGCCGCAGCTCGGTGACACGGGCGTCTTCAACCTCGTGCCGCTCACCTTCCAGGCCATCACCGAAGGCCGCAGCCCGAAGGTCTTCGGCGACGACTACGCGACGCGCGACGGCTCATGCATCCGCGACTACATCCACGTCGTCGACCTCGCCGAGGCCCACGTCGCCGCCGCCCGCAAGCTGGCCGCAGGCCCGCTCGCGGAGGCCTACAACATCGGGCGCGGTGAGGGCTCCACGGTCAAGGAGGTCATGGAGGTCACCCGCCGGGTGACCGGCATCGACTTCGAGTACGAGGTCGTCGCCCGCCGCCCCGGCGACCCCGCCCGGGTGGTCGCCCGCCCCGAGAAGGCGAACGCCGGGCTCGGGTGGACCGCCAAGCGCGACCTCGAGGACATGATCGCCAGCGCCTGGGAGGCCTGGCAGGCCCGCTCGGCCTGAGCCGGGGCGGGCCGGACCGGCCGAAGCAGGCCCGGCAGCGGGCCGCGGGAGGTGGGCACGTGGACCTGCGCACGGAGCCGGTGCGCGGGAGCGCCGCCTACCCGGGGCTCGCCGCGCTCCCGGGCCGGGAGCAGCTGCAGGCGCTGCAGGACGGCACCGCACCGGCCCCCTCGATCGCCCGCCTCGTCGGCCGCCGCATCACGCAGGTCGGCCCGGCCGAGGTCACCATGGTCCTGCCGGTCACGGGGTGGGTGGCCGGGCCGAAGGGCGACGTCCTGCCCGGGGTCCTCACCCTGCTCGCGGACGGCGCGTCGTACGCCGCCGTGCACACCGGCCTGCCGCCGCGTACGCCCTCCACGACCGCCGAGCTGGCGCTCACCTTCCTCACCCCGGCCCCGGTCGCACCCGGCAGCCTGACCGCGCAGGCCCGGCTGCTGCACGCCGATTCCGTCATGGCCCTGGCGGAGGTCTTCCTGCGCGACAGCACGGGCCGGCTCATCGCGCACGGCACGTCCCGGTGCTCCGTCTTCGCGCCCATCGACGGCTCGGTCGAGCTCGTCCCGCCACGGGCGCAGCCGGAAGCCGTCTCCTCGCCCGACCCGTGGGAGCGCCCCGCCCCGGCCGACGCGCCCGGCTCGTGGAGGGAGCGGAGCGGCCTGGGCCAGCTGCAGGCGCTGCTGACCGGCGAGCGCGTGCCGCCCCCGATCGACCAGCTGTTCGGCGTCCGGCTGCTCTCGGCGCAGGAGGGCCGGGTCGTGTTTTCCATGCCGGCCAGCCCCTGGCTGTGCCAGGAGTGGGGGACCGTCCACGGCGGGGCGCTCGGGCTGCTGGCGACCTCGGCCACGAGCGCCGTCGTGCAGTCGATCGCCGCCACCGGCACCGCGTTCGCCGCGCTCGACGTGAAGCTGAACTTCCTGCGCGCGGTGCAGCCGGACGGGCGCGACCTCGTCGCGACCGGGACGCTGCTGCACGCGGGCAAGCGGCTCGCCATCGCCACCGCCGAGGTGCGCCAGGGCGAGGAGCGGGTGCTCGTGTCGACCGGGAGCACGGCGCTGACGCCCCCGCCGCGGCGCTGAGCCCGCTCAGAGCAGCATGAGCAGCGGCAGCAGCACCGCCGCGAGGGCGCCGCCTCCCGCGACGACGCCGGCCGTCGCGAGCGTGACGCGCCAGGTCAGCGCGCGGGCCACCATCGCCATCGAGGCCAGGCTGACGGCCGGCAGCGTCACGAGCAGCGCGCCGACCGCGGCGTTCCCCACGCCGGCGGTGCCGAGCCCTTGCGCGAGCGGGATCTCCCCCGCGGTCGGGATGACGAGCAGCGTGCCCAGGACGATCGCGAGCAGGGCGGCGAGCACACCCCAGGACTGCGCGCTCTCGCCGAGCGGGAAGAGCCACCCGCTGAAGCCGCCGACGAGGAGCACCACGACGAGGTACTCCGGCACGATGACGACCGCGAGCCGGGCGAGCGCGAGGACGAACCGGCGGGGCGCGCCGGCGAAGCTCTCCTCGGCCTGGGGGACGCCCGCCTGATCCGCGAGCGAGGCGACGCGGTCGGCGCGTATGTCCGGCTCGGTCAGCCGGGCCACGAGCACGCTCCCGCCGACGACGAGGAGGCCGCCGACCAGGAGCCGGGTCGCCACCCACTGCCACGGGGCGACGAGCGCCAGGAAGGCGATCACGGCCGGGTTGAGCAGCGGGTTCCCCAGCCAGTACGCCACGACCCCGGCGGTCCGGACGCCGCGGCGGCGCAGGCTGGAGGCGACGGGCGCGGTGCAGCAGCTGCACATCATCGACGGGGTGGCGACGAGCCCGCCGACGAGCGCGCTCGCAGCGGGGCCGCGGCGGGACAGCACGCGGAGCAGCCACGTGCGCGGGACCAGGGTCTGCACGGCGGCGGCGATCAACAGGCCGGCCACGACGGCCTTCCACACCGCGTCGAAGTACGCGCGGGTGAAGGCGGTCGCCGCGGACCAGCTCGGGCCCGAGCCCGCTTCGACGCCGGCCGTCGCGAGCAGGGACTCCCCGGACCAGGCGCGGCTGTCCGAGAGCGACTGCACCTTCGACAGGTAGGGCGACCACTTCGCCCAGAGCAGCAGGCCGGCCGCGAGGGCGACGAACAGCAGCAGGCCGACCACGGGTGCGGCCCGGCGCGCAGCGGCCGGAGGGGGAAGGGACGGCGTCGTCATGCCGGTACGCGCTCCTCCCTGCCCGGGGGCTGCACCGCTCCCGTGGCGGGGCTGCGGGGCTCGCCTCCGCTACCCGGGTCGGGGAGGCTCACGCCTCTCCGTGGGGTTAGCGTTGCTCTTGCTGGGCAACTTCCGCTTCCCGGGGTCAGGAAGGAGGTCGGTGGCACATGGGCGTACGCACCTGGATCGAGGGCTGGCCGGTCTACCGCCAGCTCACCGGCCCCGACCCGCTGGGCCGGGGCGCCGCGTCGAAGTCGGCGGGCTCCAAGCGGCTGGTGGCGCGCACCGAGACGGCCGACCGGATGGCCAGGTCGGTCTGCCCCTACTGCGCCGTCGGCTGCGGGCAGCGGGTGTTCGTCAAGGACGAGCGCGTCATCGGCATCGAGGGTGACCCCGACAGCCCGATCTCGCGCGGCCGGCTCTGCCCGAAGGGCGCCGCCAGCGAGAGCCTCGTCAACGGGCCGCTGCGCCAGACCGAGGTGCTCTACCGCCGGCCCTACGGCACCACGTGGGAGAAGCTCGACCTCGACACCGCGATGGACATGATCGTCGACCGCGTGCTCGACGCGCGCCGTCGGGGCTGGCAGGACAAGGACGAGCAGGGGCGCACCCTGCGCAGGACGATGGGGATCGCGAGCCTCGGAGGGGCGACCCTCGACAACGAGGAGAACTACCTCATCAAGAAGCTCTTCACCGCGATGGGCGCGATCCAGGTGGAGAACCAGGCCCGTATTTGACACTCCGCCACCGTCCCCGGTCTGGGGGCCTCGTTCGGTCGTGGCGGCGCGACGACTTCTCTGCAGGACCTGCAGAATGCCGACTGCATCATCATCGAGGGCTCGAACATGGCCGAGTGCCATCCTGTCGGGTTCCAGTGGGTGATGGAGGCGAAGGCCCGCGGGGCGAAGGTCATCCACATCGACCCGCGCTTCACGCGGACCAGCGCGCACGCCGACACGTTCGTGCCGATCCGCTCCGGGACCGACATCGTCTTCCTCGGCGCGATCATCAACCATGTGCTCTCGAACGACCTCTGGTTCGAGGACTACGTCAAGGCCTACACGAACGCGTCCTGGATCATCAGTGAGGACTTCCAGGACACCGAGGACCTCGACGGGCTGTTCTCGGGCTTCGACGACGAGAAGCGCTCCTACGAGACGAAGTCGTGGCAGTACGCCGGCCAGGAGGGCGGCGGTGACTCGGGGGAGAAGACCGACCGGTCCCGCGACTCCGAGCAGGGCCATCAGCTCGGCTCCGGGGGTGCGGCGCTCCACACCCACAAGGTGCAGAAGGACGAGACGCTGCAGCACCCGCGGTGCGTCTTCCAGATCCTCAAGCGGCACTTCTCCCGCTACACCCCGGAGATGGTCGAGGAGGTCTGCGGCATCTCGCCGGACGTGTTCGCCGAGGTGGCGGACGCGTGGGCCTCGAACAGCGGGCGTGACCGGACGACGGCGCTGGTCTACAGCGTCGGCTGGACCCAGCGCGGGACCGGTGTGCAGTACATCCGCACCGGCTCGATCCTGCAGCTGCTGCTGGGCAACATGGGCCGTCCCGGCGGTGGCATCCTCGCCCTGCGCGGACACGCCAGCATCCAGGGGTCGACGGACATCCCGACGCTCTACAACCTGCTGCCGGGCTATCTCGCGATGCCGCACGTCGCCGAGCACAGCACGCTGCAGTCCTACGTCGACGAGATCAAGGGTGTGAACCAGAAGGGCTTCTGGGGCAACGCCGACGCCTACATCGTCAGCCTGCTGAAGTCCTACTTCGGTGACAAGGCGACGGCGGAAAACGACTTCTGCTTCGACTACCTGCCCCGGATCAATGCCGACCACGGCACCTACAGCCAGGTCATGGACATGATCGAGGGCGGGAAGATCTTCGGCTACTTCCTGCTCGGGCAGAACCCCGCTGTCGGATCGGCCAACGGCCGAGCCCAGCGGCTGGGCCTGGCCAATCTCGACTGGCTCGTCGTCCGCGACCTCGTCCTCATCGAGAGCGCGACCTTCTGGCAGAACGCGCCGGA
>NZ_JAANNP010000050.1 GCF_011250635.1 Motilibacter deserti | reverse complement strand
CTGGCCGGGGCCGGACGCGCTCGCCGTCTACTTCCACGACGTCACCGACCGACGCCTCGCCGCCGAGCAGGCCCGTGACACGGCGCGCCGGCTCGAGCTGCTCGCCGAGGTGACGACGGAGCTGGCCGAGACGCTCGACGCCGAGGAGGCGGTCTCGCGGCTGACCCAGCTCGTCGTCCCGGCGCTCGCCGACTGGTGCATCGTGACGCTCGCGGACGACGACGAGCGGGCCGGGACGTGGCAGGGCCTGCAGGACGCAGGCTCCTGGCACGCGGACCCGGAGCTGCGCCCTGCCCTGGAGCGCTACGCGCAGACGCGGCTCGCGGCGCTCACCGACCGTTCCTACCTCGCCCGGGCGCTGCGTACGGGCCGGGTGGTGACCGTCCCGACCGGAGCCACGACGGCGCTGCAGGATGTCCTGCAGCCCGGGGAGGCGCGCGACCTGGTGGGCGTGCTGCGCCCCGAGTCGGCCGCGATCCTGCCGCTGCGCGGGCGGGGCCGGACCGTCGGCCTGCTGACGCTGTGCAACGGCACGCAGCGCGGTCAGCTGACCCGCGCCGATATCGAGACCGCGCGGGACGTCGCCTCGCGCGCAGGCCTCGCGCTGGACAACGCCCGGCTCTACCGCCAGCAGCGCGACCTGGCCGAGGGCCTGCAGCTGTCGATGTTCACCGAGCCGCCGGAGCCGGACCACGTCCAGGTCGTCGTGCGCTACTCGCCGGCGACCGAGGCGGCCCAGGTCGGCGGGGACTGGTACGACTCGTTCCTGCAGCCCGGCGGCGCGACCGTCCTCGTCATCGGCGACGTGATCGGCCACGACGTCGCCGCGGCCGCGGCCATGGGTCAGGTACGCACCCTGCTGCGCGGCATCGCCGCCGACTCCGGCGCTGGGCCGGCCGAGGTGCTGGTCCGGGTGGACAAGGTGATGCAGACCCTGCAGGTGGGGACGACCGCGACCGTCGTCGTCGCCCGGCTCGAGCAGACGCCCGATGAGCGCGAGCGCGGGATCACGCACCTGCGCTGGTCAAACGCCGGCCACCCGCCGCCCATGGTCGTCAACCCCAACGGCACGGTCACTCCGCTCGCGGGCGTGCAGGCCGACCTGCTGCTCGGCATCGCCCCCGAGATCGAGCGGGTCGAGTCCGACGTGATTCTGGACCGCGCGGCGACGGTGCTGCTCTACACCGACGGCCTGGTCGAACGGCGCGGGCAGGGCCTCGACGACGGGCTCTCGCTGCTGCGCGACACGCTCGCGGACCTGGCGGCCGAGGACCTGACGCTGGACGAGCTGTGCGACGAGGTGCTCCGCCGCATGCTGCCCAAGCGCCCGGAGGACGACGTCGCGCTCGTCGCGGTGCGGCTGCACCCGCAGGACCGGCCGCGCCCGGCTGAGGCGGGGCCGAACCGGCTCCCCCCCAACGTCGAGGTCGAGCCGGGGCTGGAGGCGGAGGCCGGGCCTCCGCGCCGCGACAGCTGACGCGCGCTCAGCGCCGGGCGCTCGCGCGCTCGCGGGCGACCTCGACCTCCGCCAGGAACGCCCGCAGCTGTGCCGCCTCGGCGCGTACGCCCGCGCGCGGGTCGTCGTCGAGCTCGAGCACGACCGCGGCGGGATCCTCGTCGGGGTGCACCCGCAGACCGGTGTCGGCCTCCAGGCCGTCGAGGCCCGCGGCGAGCAGCGCCACCGTCGTCCGCCGGTGGCGCTGCGGCAGCGTCGGGTGCGCCGGCGTGGCGCGGAGCGTGACGTCGACCGAGCCAGGGTCCTGCCCGCGCCAGCCGAGCAGCAGCTCCAGGCGCCACCCCGGCCGCTCGTGCACCGGCTCCACCTGCAGGGTCCGGCGTACGGCCGCCTCGGGCTCGACGGGGTCGCGCAGGTCGATCGTCCGCGGCCCCACGTCGGGCAGGGGAAGCGCGGCCCAAACGACCTTGCCGCTGTCGGGGTGCCGGTAGGCGCCGACGTGGGACGCGGTGCCGCGCACGATGCACAGCCCGTAGCGCGCACCCCGCAGGTCGTCGGCGTCGTCCTCGACGATGCAGTCCCACCAGGAGGCGCTGAACGCCGGGTCGCGGTCGTGGACCGCGACGACGAGCCACTCCTCCTGTCGATGCAGGTGGAGCTCGACGAACGTCCGCGCGTGCACGACGGCGTTCGCCACCAGCTCGTCGGCCACGAGCGCGGCCGCCTCGCTGGACTCCGCCAGGCCCCACGCCTGGCAGGCCCGGGCGACGAAGGTACGCGCGCGGTGGGGCAGGAACGGGCTCGGGTCGGCTGCGAGCACGGCGGGCTGGTCGGGCGTAACGGGAACGCGGACCGCCGGCGCCCCGAGCGGGCGTAGCGCGACCTGCGGGGCAGCGAGCATCGGCATCATCCCGGCAACCCCCATTGGCTGACCCGGCAGTGCGTGTGGGCACGTGTTGGAGCGCACCCGTGCCGGGCGTGCTACCCGGAACGGACGTAGGCTACGCCTTGCGAGGGTGCACGCAGAACTCGTTGCCGTCCGGGTCGGCCAGCACCGCCCAGGCCGTGTCCCCCTGGCCGAGGTCGAGGCGGGTGGCACCGAGCGCGAGGAGCCGCTCGACCTCCTCGTCCAGGCTCTCGTCTGCGGTGCGAAGGTCGAGGTGCAGCCGGTTCTTGCCCTGCTTCTGGCGCACCGGTGGCCCACCCCAGGTGATCTTCGTGCCACCCCGCGGTGACTGGATCGCCGTCTCCTCGTCCTGGTCCCAGACGAGCGGCCACTCCAGCGCCTTGCTCCAGAAGTAGCCCACCTGCTGCGTCCCGTCCGACGACAGTGCGCCGATGAAGCCCGTGCCGGCGAGGAAGGCATTCCCGGCCTCGATCACGCAGAACTCGTTGCCCTCCGGGTCCGCCAGCACGACGTGCCCCTCCTCGGGCCGCTGGCCGACGTCGATGTGCCGGCCGCCCAGCGCGATCGCCCGGGCGACGGTCTCCTGCTGCTCCTCCGGGGAGGCGCTGGTGAGGTCGAAGTGCATCTGGTTGGGGCCGGACTTCGGCGCGTCCGTCGGGTCGAAGCGGATGGGGAACGCCGTGGCGTCGGGGGCTCGGAGGGTGCGGCCGTCCTCCAGGAGCTCGCGGCACAGGACCCCGGCCCAGAACCGGGCGAGGGCCTGCGGGTCGTTCGCGTCGATGACGAGGGCGTCGACCTCGAGGGGCATGGGGCGGACGGTACGAGCCGTTGTCGGAGGGTGCAACGGGGTTTCGCGGCCTGCTCGTGGGGGGCGGGGCGGCGCGTGGGGGCACGGTCGGGTCGGTGTGCCTCGCTCAGGGCCGGGTCGCTAGATGATCACGGGCTTTGGCGCGCGACATGCCGGTGCCGGTCGGCCAAGCCCCGTGATCGACGGGCTTGCCGACAAGGTGCCGCGAGCATGCGGTGCCTGGTGCTGCTATCGCGACAGGAGACGACGCACGCTCTTGACGTCGCGCCTTCGTTCCCCCGCGACGCTGATACGACCGGTACGACGTCGGCCCGCCTGCTGGCGGCTCACCACGGTGACGATGCGGCGTCGCGACAGCTCCGCACCGCGACGATGCACCCCTGCGACGGTCTCTCACTGCGAGGATGCGGCATCGCGACGGTCTCTCCCTGCGAGAATGCGTCATTGCGACGAACCTATCGGCGGAATGCGCCATTCTCGCCAACAGGGACCGGGCGGAAAGCCGGCGCCGGACTCGTTGGCGACCTGGCGCGGACCTGTTCTACCAGGCAACATCAGCGGGTGCTCCGCGTACGCCGCCGCCTGCTGGTCACCGTGCCCCTGCTGGTGCTCGTCGCCGGGGTGCTCCTGCGGCTCGAGCAGGTCCATCAAGAGACGTGGGAGTGGCGGCTGACCCACTCCGCGACTCCGCCGAAGCTGCACGTCTTCGACCGGGACTACCGCCGCATGGGGCCCGAACCGGTGCCGCCGGGCGCGGCGTTGCTGGCGACCGCACCGGGTGGGGCAGAGGTCTTCTCGAAGCGGCTGCCGGCGTACGTCCCCACCGTCCTCTGGGCCGCCGCGGACGGGCGCACCGTCGCGTACCAGTTGATGGGCGGGCCGTGACGGGCGGCGGGGAAGCAGTCGTCCGCACTCCGGCAGCACCGGCGGACCGGCGGACCGGGCCGGCCGTCGTCGCCAAGCCGCGGCGCCTGCCGTCGGAGGCGGAGGGTGTGCACGCTGAGCTGGCCGCTCCGAGCGAGCCGTCATCGCTCCCGCGACCACCGGCCGCGGTCCGCGACGTCCGGGTCTTTCCTGCGAGCAGGGTGTCGGCGTCGCGACGAGCTGGTGGTGCGTCGCGGGATCAGTACGCGACCCGCCCCGTATTGGTGTGCCACGCCTCGAACGGCTCGGTCCGGCGCGGCAGCGCGAGCGAGACCACCTGAGTCGGCGAGTCGTCCCGATTCCCCGTGAACAGCTCGTAGAACTCCAGGTCCGAGAAGCCGCCGCCTGCCGCGTCGTGCCGGTCCGCCGCGTACACGACCCGGTCAAGGCGCGCCCACAGGCAGGCGGCCAGACACATGGGGCAGGGCTCGCACGAGGCGTAGAGCGTCATCCCAGAGAGCCGGTAGGTGCCCGCTTGCTGGCAGGCGCGTCGGATCGCCACGACCTCGGCGTGCGCGGTCGGGTCGTTGTCCCGGGTGACGCGGTTCACCCCTTCGGCGATGACGTGCCCGTCGCTCACGACGAGCGCCCCGAACGGCCCGCCTCCGTCGGCCACGTTGCGCACGGCGAGCGTGACCGCCGCGTCGAGGAACTCCGCGTCCGGATCGCTGTCCTGGGCGGTCGTCGGTTCGGCGCGCTGCATGCTCTCCACCGGATCAGTGTGCGGGCTCCGCCCCGGCGCCCGCTGCCTGCGGCCTCAGACCGAGGTCTGAGCAGGGGAGGAGGCCGATGGCGCCGAGGCAAGGTCCTCTGCGAGAAGGTCGGCGTGGAGCGCGACCGCGACGGTCGCCGCGTGCCCGGCCGCCGCGACTGCCAGCAGAGCGGGATTCGCCATCGTCCCGGCCGCCCAGACGCCGGCGACGTCGGTCCTTCCAGCCTCGTCGGTCATCACGGCTCCGTACTCAGGCCCATCGCCGGAGAACGAGCAGCCCACAGAGCGGGCGAGGGCACTCTGCTGGCGCTGCCGGGTCGCGATGAAGACGGACCGCTGCGGCAGGCGCGCGCCGTCAGCCGTGACGATGTCGACGCCGGCTTCCCCGCGCTCGAGCCGCTCGACCGGCCGGTCGTCCACCAGCACGCCCGCTCGATGCAGCTGCTCGCGGCGCGCACCGTCGACGGCGTCGCCCTGGGTGAAGAGCGTCGTCCGCGCGCTCCACCGGCTCACCAGGATCGCGCGTTGCGCCGAGCGGTCGAGGCTCCCGCGGAAGCCCACCTGGGCGACCGGCTCACCGCGTACCTCCCAGCCGTGACAGTGCGGGCACGCGACGGCCAGGGTCCCCCACAGCGCGGCGAGGCCCGGGATCGGCGGCAGCTCTTCGGCCAGGCCGGTCGCGAGAAGAAGTCGACGCGCCACGTGTACGGACCCGTCGGAGCAGTGGGCCCGCCAGCGCCGGCCGGATGGCTCCAGCGCCAGCGCTCGCGCGGACACCAGGTCGACGGCGTACTCGGCCAACGCCTCCCGCGCGGTTCCGAGCAGGTCGGCAGGACGCGGGCGCCGCTGACCGAGGAAGTTGTTGACGGCAACGGCGGTGGCGTTGCGCGGAGCGCCGTCGTCGAGCACGAGCACGCGCCGGCACGCGCGCCCGAGGGTCAGCGCAGCCTGCAGGCCCGCGAAGCTTCCACCCACCACCACGACGTCGTACGCGTCGGCACCGCTCCTTTGGCCCACGCCGGCACGCTAGCCGTCAGTCCACATGGCGGGAAGCGCGTCTCGTGATGCGGGACGGGTCGGCCCACTCGCTGCTGGTGAAGGAGGGGCATCACCTCGCGGCGATCGCGTCCGCCAACTGCTCCGCCTCGTCCTCGCTGAACGACCCGGTGATCTGCAGCTGCCCGCCCGTGATGGGACCGGCCACCTGCGGGGCGCTGACGACTCGGTCGCCGACGACGATCGCGACGGTGTTGCCCGGCGCATCACGGTCGACGGCCGCTTCGGTGAGCGGGGCGAACGCCGTCGCGCCGGCCTCCCTCAACTCGACGTGGACGAGGAACTCCTCGGTGCCTGCGGCGGATTCGACCGTGGCGGACACGACCTCGGCGCTCGTCACCTCTGCCGGGCCCAGCAGGAACTTGGTGTAGGACGAATTGCAGGCAATGAGCCCCTTGTCCGGACGGGCGGGCTCGAAGGTCTCGGGAGAGGTGCCGTACGCGCACTCGAACGCGACGAAGGCATGGGCGCCCGCGGTGGTCGGCCCGTTGGGCACGGCACCGGGCGGCAGGCCCTGCTGGGTCAGGCACTCACCCTCGTGCACCTTGCCGGCATCGGTCCCCGACCTGGCCTCGTCGGACCGGCTGGAGTCGACCGTCAGCACCGCCCGTATCGACAGGCCGCCCGGGCAGCTGGTCTGGGGCATGGGCCGCGTCGCGCTCGGCGTCGGAGTCGAGGCCAGCTGCTGCACGGACGGTTCGGCTGGCGACGCGCCCTCCTGGCCGTCGGTATCCGACCCGCACGCCGCGAGCAACAGTGCAGCAACGCCCAGGACGCATGCAGTACGCCCACAGCGAGCTTCGCGCATGAAGACCTCCCCCGTCGGGCTCAGCCTTCCGTTCCGGCGAAACGATCAAACGAGATCGGCCCGCACAGGCACACGTGCTGCGAGCGACCGAGAGCCGTCGTCCTGACGACGGCGACTCGACAACGCGAAGCTCTCTTCTGCCAATAGGGAAACGACGCGACCGGCGGCGCGGCAGGACAGGATGCTCGCACCATGACGGCGCTGGAGCGGATCGACGTCGGCACGGTGACCCTGGCCGTGCACGCCCGACGCCCCCCAGCCGTGCCCGACCCGGCGGGGCCGGCGCCGGTGCTCCTGCTGCCCGGCACCGGCGCCACGGCGGACGACTGGGACGAGGTCGCCGAGCGACTCGCCCACACTCGCACGGTGTACGCGGTGGACCTGCGCGGGCACGGGAAGAGCGACTGGCCCGGCACGTACTCCCTTGCTCTGATGGCCGACGACATCGCCGGGCTGCTCGACCGGTTGCCCGAGCCGCGCCTCGATGTCGTCGGGCACTCGCTGGGCGGGCTGGTGGCCTGTCTGGCGACCACGCGCCGCCCCCAGCACGTCCGCCGTCTCGTCCTCGAAGACGTCGGCATGCCGCACCCGCGCCCGCCGGCGACCCCGCGACGGCCGCCGGACCCCCTGCCCTTCGACTGGCGCGTCGTCGAGCAGGTCAGGCCGCAGATCGACGACCCCGACCCGGCATGGCCTCGCCTGATGCGCAGCATCAGCGTGCCGTCGCTGGTCATCGCCGGGGGCCCGACCAGCTTCGTACCCGAAGGCCACATTGCTGAACTCGTGAGCATGCTTTCCGACGCCGAGCTGCGTACGGTCCCAGCCGGCCACCTGGTTCACCGCAAGGAGCCTGAGCAGTTCCTGGCCCACCTCATGGCCTTCCTCGACTCCTGACGGCAGGCTGCCGCACCCACCGAGGGGGCAGGACCGCGACGGACTCGCCGGAGTCAGCCAGCGGTAGAGGTCGTGGCAACGTCCACGACTGCTGGCTGACTCGGCAGGCCAGGGCGCCCTACCCCGGCCCCGCCTCCCACCGTGCACGCCGCTCGTCCTCGCTCTGCTCCCACCACGGCGTGCCCCGCTCCCCGAGCGCGACCTTCGCGGCGTGCACCCGGTCGCGGGCTGCCCGTTCCGCAGCCGCATCCCTTGCGCGCAGCGCCTGGCCCACCGCCCGCCGCGCGCTCATGAGCTCGGACCGGAGGCGCGCCGCGACGTCCTCGGGCAGCAACGGGTCGGTCGCACGCCAGCGCCGCCCGTCGATGACGACGTAGCGGCCGTCGGGTGTGCGCTCCGCGCGCCGTTCCGAGCTCATGCCGGCGTCCTACCCGGTCCCGCAGGAGATCGACGCAGCCCCTTGACGTCCCACTTGCGTATTGCACGTGTGGGCGCTGCCAGCGTCGGCCCAGAGAGAGCGAGCCCCTCGATGACCTCGATGTTCGTCAGCCTGCCCGTGACCGACCTGGAGCGGTCGAAGGCGTTCTACGAGGCGGTCGGGTTCCGCATCAACCCGGCCTTCACCGACCACAACGCGGCCTGCGTCGTCGTCGAGGAGGACCACAGCTACTTCATGCTCCTCGTGCGCGACTACTTCCAGAGCCACACGGACCGCCCGATCGGTGACCCGTCCAAGGCGGTGTCGGGCGCGACGCTGATCTTCCTCGACACCCGAGAGGCGGTCGACGTCGCCATGGCAGCCGGGATCGCCGCGGGGGGCTCGGAGGACCACCCCGCCTCGGACTACGGGTTCATGTACCAGCGCCAGCTCACCGACCCCGACGGCCACGTCCTCGAGTTCGGCTACATGGACCCGGCCGCCGCGCAGCAGGGGCCCGAGGCAGTGCCGAGCCGGCAGGCCTGAGCCCTATGGCTGCGCGCGAGTACGGGCAGTACTGCGGGGTCACGCAGGCCCTGGAGCTCGTGGGCGAGCGCTGGGCGCTGCTCATCGTCCGCGACCTGCTCGTCGGGCCGCGCCGCTACGGGGAGCTCGCCGCAGGCCTGCCGCGCATCCCGAGCAACATCCTCGCGGCGCGGCTCAAGGAGCTGCAGGCGGCCGGTGTCATCCGCCGGGTGCCGCACTCGCGCGTCATCGTCTACGAGCTGACGTCGTACGGCCGAGAGCTCGAGCCGGTCGTGCTGGCGCTCGGCGCCTGGGGCTTCAAGGCCCTGGGTGACCCGCGGGACGAGCAGGTCATCACTCCCGACGCGATGACCATGGCCCTGCGCACCGCCTTCCGCCCCGGGGTCGCGGCAGGCCTGCCCGCCACCGCGTACGCCGCGCACGTCGGCGCCGCCGAGCTGCTCGTCCGGGTCGACGGCGCAACCCTGGACGTGGCGCGGGGGGACGGGGCGGTCGACCTCGCCTTCGCGACGGGGCCGGACATCCGCCGGCTCATCTCCGGCGAGCTCGCCCCGGAGCGCGCGATCGCGATCGGTGTGGTGGAGGTGCTGCACGGGCGCGTCGAGCTGCTCGAACGGTTCGCGGCCACGTTCCATCTGGCGGCGTGAGCGGAGGGACGGGCACCGTCGCTCGGAGGAGCCGCCTCAGCACGCCGCTTCATCGTCACCGGGGGCCGGGCGATGAGTTCCGGCTCCGCGATCCGTCACCAGGGCAGAAGCAGCCGCAGCAGGAGGGTGCGCCCATGTCCACGCCCACCAAGGAAGCCTCGTGCTGATCTACTCGATCGGCGTGTCGGTCGACGGGTTCATCAACGACCGGGAGGGCGAGTTCGCGTGGACCGCCCCGACCGAGGAGGTGTTCGCAGCGCATCTCGCGGAGGTCGGCGGGCTGGGCGCGTACCTGCTCGGGCGCCGGCTCTACGAGGCGATGCTGGTCTGGGAGACGGACCCGGCGATGCGCACCAGCGCGGCCACGAACGAGTTCGCCGACGTGTGGTGCGCGCTGCCCAAGGTCGTCTTCAGCCGCACCCTGGGCAGCGTGCAGGGCAGCAACACCCGGCTCGCCACGGGGTCGGTGGCCGAGGAGGTCGCCGCCGTTCTCGAAGCCACCGACAAGCCCGTGTCGATCGGTGGTGCGACGCTGGCGGCGGAGGCCTTCGAGGCCGGGCTCGTCGACGAGCTGCGCGTCTTCCGTCACCCCGTGGTCGTCGGCGGCGGCACTCCGCACCTGCCGCCAGTGGCCGGCACCGTGCGGATGGACCGGGTCGAGACGCGGGCGTTCGGGTCAGGGGTCGTCCTGGAGCGCTACGCCCGCACCCCGCCCGGCTAGGACGCAGCGACGGCGCGCGCGGCGATCACGGCGTACGCCCGCCGCTCGCCGTCCGGCGGCCGCTGCACACGCTCGACCTCCATGAAACCGGCCCGTGCGAGCCGGCGGGCGACCTCGTCCGCCGGCCAGCGGTATGCCTCGGCTACCTTGTGCGGGAAGGGCTCGCAGGCATCGCCCGCGAAGAAGCCGACGACGAACGGGCTTTCGGGGGCCAGGACGCGGCGGATGCCCGCGAGCGACGCGTCCAGCTCGCCGGGCTCGAGATGGATGAGCGAGAACCACGCCAGGACACCGGCGACCGACGCGTCCGGGCGGTCCAGCTCGGTCAGCGAGCCCAGCTCGAAGCGTACGGACGGGTGGGCCTGCCGCGCGTGGGCGAGGAACTCCGGCACGAGGTCGATGCCAGTGACGTCGACGCCCGCCCGGCGGAGGTATCCGCTCAGGTGCCCCGGCCCGCACCCGAGGTCGAGGACCGGACCGGTCAGCCGCGCGAGGTGGTCGTCGAGCAGCCGCAGGTCGTCCGGGTGCACGCTCTCGACCGAGCCGAGCAGCTCGATGTAGCGCTCGGCCAGCGCCGCGTACGCCTGGGCGACGCGTGCGGAACTCATGCCCGTCAACCTACAGACGGCCACCGACAGCCCACGACGCCCGAGCCGCGCGCCGACCGTTGCGCTGGAGTGCACTCCAGCTCCTACTGTCCGACCTGCATCGACAGCGAGGAGCACTTCATGCGCAAGACCACCGGGTACGCCCTGCTCACCCCGGGCGGCCGGCTCGAGCCGTGGGCGTTCGAGCGCCGCGACCTGCGCCCCGACGACGTCGCCGTTCGCGTCACCTACTGCGGCGTCTGCCACAGCGACCTGCACGCAGTCGAGGGCGCGACCGAGGCGGCACTCCCGCTGGTCCCGGGGCACGAGTTCGTCGGCGTGGTGAGCGCGGTCGGCGGCGAGGTCACACGGTTCCGGGTTGGCGACGCGGTCGCCGTCGGCAACATCGTCGACTCCTGCGGCGTCTGCGAGCACTGCCGGGCGGGCGAGGAGAGCTACTGCAGGGAGTTCCCCACCCTCACCTATGGTGGCGTGGACCGGCGTGACGGGCGCCCCCAGCGGGGCGGCTACTCCTCCGAGTACGTCGCGACCGAGGCCTTCGTCTACGCCCTGCCGCCGGGGCTCGACCCGGCCGGCGCCGCGCCGCTCATGTGCGCGGGCGTCACGACGTGGAGCCCGCTGCGGCACTGGGACGCCGGGCCGGGGGACCTCGTCGGCGTCGTCGGGCTGGGCGGGCTCGGGCACCTCGCGGTGAAGTTCGCGAAGGCCCTTGGAGCGCGGGTCGCCGTCTTCACGACGTCGCCGGGCAAGGCGCAGGCCGCGCTGGAGCTCGGGGCCGACGAGGTCGTCGTGTCGAGCGACGCGGAGGCGATGGCAGCGCAGGCGTACCGCTTCGACCTGATCCTCGACACGGCCTCGGCCAAGCACGACCCGTCCCCCTTCCTGCGCGCGCTGCGCATGGACGGGACGCTCTGCATGCTCGGGATCCCCGACCGCTACGAGGTCAACGCGTTGAGCCTGCTGCTCGGCCGGCGCAACCTGTCGGCCTCGGGCAGCGGTGGGAGGCGTACGACCCAGGAGATGCTCGAGTTCTGCGCCGAGCACGGGATCACCGCGGACGTCGAGGTGCTGCCGGCCGCACAGGTCGGTACCGCGTTCGAGCGGCTGGCGCGAGGCGACGTCCGCGGCCGCCTCGTTCTCGACATGGGCGCCCATGCGGACGCATAGCCTGGCGCCATGACCACAGCCACGCGTCCCGCGTCCCTCGGGATCCGCGAGGTCGCCGAGCAGACCGGCCTGAGCATGGACACCCTGCGCTGGTACGAGCGGGAGGGGCTCCTGCCGCTGGTGGACCGGGGCTCGGACGGGCGCCGCAGGTACTCCCCCGCGGCGGTGCGCTTCATCCTGCTCGTCCAGGCGCTCCGGCGCACCGGCATGCCCGTGGCCGACGTCCGCCGCTTCGTGCAGTTCGGCGGCGGGACGACCGAGAATCACGCCCCGCGCATGGCGATGCTCGAGAAGCAGGAAGCCGCAATCAGGCAACGCATTGCGCTCCTGCAGCACGACCTCGGCCTCGTGCAGGACAAGATCCGGACCTACCGCGACCTGCTCGCGCGCGGGCTCGACTGCGAGGACGAGACCGAGGGCGTCGAGCCGGCCTGACACAAAAGGGAGGCGCCCGCCGGGCGCGGGCTGCCAGGATCGCCGGCGTGACCCCGCAGCCCGCTCTCGGCGAGGACGACGGCGACGACCTGTTGGCGGCCGGGTGCGACCTCGCCGACGCGGGGCGTCACGCCGAGGCCGAAGCGTGCTTCCGGCGTGCCGCCGAGCTGGGCGTTACGGAAGCCCTGCTCAACCTCGGCAATGCCCTTCTCGCGCGAGGGAAAGCGGACGAGGCCGCGCAGGAGTACCGGCGGGCGGCAGCCTCGGGAGACACCGGGGCGTATCTCAACCTCGGACTGGCTCACGAGGAGGCCGGCGACTGGGACGCGGCGGCCGACGCCTACCGCGAGGCGGTGGCCGTCGGCGATCCGCGCGCGACGATGTTCCTGGGCCACCTGCTGCGCTGGCACGGCGACCAGGACGAGGGCCGGTCCCTGCTTCGAGCGGCAGTTGAGCACGGAGATGCGTACGCCGCCGGCGAGCTCGCCCTGTGGCTGCAGGCGGAGGGGGCGGACGAGGACGTCGAGCCGCTGCTGCGACAGGCCGTCGACGTCGACGGCTTCGCCCGCAACGACCTCGGTCGGCTGCTGCGGTCGCGGGGCGAGGTGGACGAGGCCGAGCGGCTGCTGCGCGCAGGGGTGGCCGAGGGCGACACCGACGCGATGATCGCGCTGGCCAACCTGCTCTGCGAGGACCGCGGAG
>NZ_JAANNP010000054.1 GCF_011250635.1 Motilibacter deserti | reverse complement strand
CCGGGGCGCTGGCGACTGCGTGATACGACGGGGCAATGGCGGAGAAGAAGTGATCACGGTCCAGGACCTGCGCAAGGTCTACCGGCTGGGCAGCCGGGAGATCCCGGCTCTGCGAGGTGTCAGCCTGCACATACCGCGCGGCGAGATCCATGGCGTGGTCGGCCCCAGCGGCGCCGGCAAGAGCACGCTCGTGCGCTGCCTGACCGTGGTCGAGCGGCCCACCTCCGGCTCGGTGACCGTGGACGGCAAGGAGCTGACCGCACTGGGGGAGCGCGAGCTGCGCACCGCCCGGCGCAGCATCGGCATGGTCTTCCAGAACGTGAACCTGCTGGACAACCGCACGGCGGCGCAGAACGTGGCCCACCCGCTCGAGCTCGCCCGGGTGCCGCGCGAGCGCCGCAAGGAGCGGGTCGCCGAGCTGCTCGAGCTCGTGGGCCTGGGGGACCGCGGGGCGGCGTACCCCTCCCAGCTGTCCGGGGGGCAGCGCCAGCGGATCGGCATCGCCCGTGCGCTGGCGGCGGAGCCGTCCGTCCTGCTCTGCGACGAGCCGACGTCCGCGCTCGACGCCCGCACGACCCACTCGATCCTGCAGCTGATCCGCGACGTCCGGGACCGCCTGGGAGTGACCGTCATCCTGATCACGCACGAGCCGGCCGTGGTCAAGGAGGCGTGCGACAGCGTCTCCCGGCTGCACGACGGGCGCATCGTCCAGCAGGGGCCGGTCGCCGAGGCGCTCACCGCGCCGGAGTCCGAGCTGGCCCACGACCTGCTCCCGCTCGTCACCGCGGCGTCCGACGCCCACGCCGAGGACGTCGTCGACATCACCTTCTCCGGGGACGCCAAGGGCACCGAGCTGCTCAGCCAGCTCGCCCGTCGCTTCGACGTCGACGCCCGCATCGTGGCCGCCACGGTGGAGACCCACCGCGGCAGGCAGTACGGGCGGATGCGGCTGGGCTTCGGCCCCGGGGCGCCCATGCCCCAGATCCTGGAGTTCCTCGCCGGCAACGGCGTCGCCGCGGAGGTCGTGCGATGAGCATGTTCGACGTCTTCGACTCGCCGGTCATCCAGGAACGGCTGCCCGAGGCCACGCTGGAGACCTTCCAGATGGTCGGCTGGAGCACCGTCCTCACTGCGATCCTCGGGCTGCCGCTCGGCCTCGTGCTGCACGCGACCGCCCGCGGCGGCCTCGCCCCCAACGCCGTCGTCAACCGGGTGCTGGGGCTGGTGGTGAACATCGGGCGGTCACTGCCGTTCCTGATCCTGCTGATCGCGATCATCCCGTTCACCAAGCTGATCGTCGGCACCAACATCGGCCCCAAGGCCGTGATCGTCCCGCTCACCGTCGGGGCGGTGCCGTTCTTCGCGCGCCTCGTGGAGACCTCGGTGCGCGAGGTGAGCCCGGGCAAGGTCGAGGCAGCCCGTGTCATGGGCTCGAGCCGCCTGCAGATCGTCAGCAAGGTGCTCGTGCCCGAGGCGCTGCCCAGCATCGTCTCCGGCCTCACCGTCACCACCGTGGCCCTGATCTCGTACTCCGCGATGGCCGGCTCCGTCGGCGGAGGCGGGCTCGGCTTTCTCGCCGTGAGCTACGGCTACAACCGCTACATGACCGACGTCATGGTCGTGACCGTGATCGTCCTCATCCTGATCGTCCAGGTCGTGCAGCTCGTCGGCGACTTCCTCGTCCGACGGCTCGACCACCGCTGAAATTCGATTCCTGAAGGAGAACCACAGATGCGCAAGACCCTGACGACGTTGGCGGCGGCACTGTCGGCGATGGCGCTGCTCGCCGCGTGCGGCGGGGACGACTCGGAGGACGCCGCGCCTGCCGCGCAGCAGACGCCCGCAGCGGCCAGCCCGGTGACGCTCAAGATCGGTGCCAGCCCCGTCCCGCACGCCGACATCCTGCGCTTCGTGCAGGACAACCTGGCCAAGGACGCCGGCCTGAACCTCGACGTCGTCGAGTACACCGACTACATCCAGCCGAACGTCGCGCTCTCGGAGGGCGACCTGGACGGCAACTACTTCCAGCACCTGCCCTACCTCGAGTCGCAGGAGGAGTCGCAGGGCTACGACTTCGACCACTTCGAGGGCGTGCACATCGAGCCGTACGCCGCGTACTCGAAGAAGATCAAGGACGTCGCCGAGCTCCCCCAGAAGGGGAAGATCGGGATCACCAACGACCCCTCGAACCAGGCGCGCGCGCTCGACCTGCTCGTCAAGGCCGGCGTCATCACGCTGAAGGACACCGGGGACAAGGACCCGACGATCTTCGACATCGAATCCAACACCAAGGACCTGGAGTTCGTCGAGACCGACCCCGAGCAGCTGCCGCGCACGCTGGACGACTTCGACCTGGCCATCATCAACGGCAACTACGCGCTCGAGGCGGGGCTCAACCCGGCCGAGGACTCGCTGCTCATCGAGAGCGGCGAGGGCAACCCCTACTCGAACTTCCTCGCCGTCCGCACCGAGGACAAGGCCAGCCCCGCCCTGGTCAAGCTCGACGAGCTCCTGCACTCGCCGCAGGTCAAGGAGTTCATCGAGACCAAGTGGCCGTCGGGTGAGGTCCTGCCCGCGTTCTGACCTGCCGCTGCGGCGCGCCGACCGAAGGACTGCCATGGCGCTTCCGGACTTCTTCCTCGTTGGCGCGCCCAAGGCCGGCACGACGGCGCTGCACGCGGCGCTGGTGCCGCACCCCGGCCTCTACCTGTCCAAGGTCAAGGAGCCGAAGTACTTCCTCTGTGCCGACGAGCCTCCGGCCCGCCCGGGGCAGCAGGGGCAGCGCGGCCCCGGCGACGCTCACAGCGCCCGGGAGTGGGTGTGGAGGCGGGGCGACTACGAAGCGCTCTTCGCCGATGCCCCGGCCGGCGCGCTCCTCGGGGAGAGCACACCGTTCTACCTGTACGACCGCGGCGCGCAGGAACGCCTGCGCGCCGCGGTGCCGGACGCCAAGCTGATCGCCGTCGTCCGCGACCCGGTCGACCGGGCCTACTCGAACTGGATGCACCTCTGGTCCGACGGGCTGGAGCCGATCGGGGACTTCGTGCAGGCCTGCCGGGCCGAGGACGCCCGCGTCGCCGACGGGTGGGCGCCGTTCTGGCACTACCGCCGGCTCGGCCGCTACGGCGAGCAGCTGCGCCACCTCTACTCCCTGTTCCCCCGGGAGCAGGTGCTCGTGCTGCGCTACCGCCAGCTCGTCGACGAGCCGCAGCAGACGCTCGACACCGTCTGCTCGTTCCTCGGCGTCGAGCACGGCCACGCGGTCAGCGCGCCGCCGGAGAACGTCCGTCCCTTCGTGCCCGCGACGCGGCGCAACCTCGCGCTCGCGAAGCTCGTCCGGGCCGGCGCCGCCGCTGGGGCGTACTTCCCGCCCCGGGTATGGCGGGCCGCGTCGGTGCCCCTCCTCAGGGCGCTGCACTCGCGGGGGACGGCCCGGCCGCGGCTCGGCGTCGACCAGCGGCGCGAGGTGCTCGCCCCGCTGGTCGACGACATCCGCGAGCTCGAGGAGCTCACCGGCCAGTCGTTCGCGGACTGGCTGGGTGACGAAGGGCGTGGGGAGTTCCGCGCTCGGCAGCGTCCCGCCAGCGCCTGAGCTTCCTCACCCCGCGGTCAGCGCGGAGCCGTCGGACTGCCGGTACGTCCGCCCGCTCGTGCCGTCCAGCGTCCCGTCGAGGGGGTTGGCGGTGTGGGACGGCGATCGCCGTGCCAGGCAGAGGCCCTACGCACAGGCCGGGGTGCACGGCCAAGAGGAAGGGGCCTCGGCGCATGCGCGCCGAGGCCCCTTTCGCACGACAGTCCGCCGAGCTGCGGAGCGACGTCAGATGACGCCGTTCTCCTTGTCCTCGGAGGTCTGCAGCCAGCCCAGGATCGAGTTGGCGACGGTGAGCAGCTGCGCCTTGGCGGCGTCGTCACCCTTGACCTGGTTGTTGACCTTCGCGACGAACTGGCCGAGGTAGCCGATCGTGGACTCCTCGTGGCCGCCCTCGTAGCGCTTGATGGCGTTGCCGAGGCGGCCCTGCAGGTCATCACCCACGGCGGCCTTGACGCGGCCCGCCGTGACGTAGCGCCCGACGAGGGCGTAGAGCTCGTCCAGCCAGGTCAGAGTGCGGACGTAGTACATGCCGTCGTACGAGCGGGCGGCCGCGCCGAGCGACCCACCGGGGACGCCGGCGTTGGTGGCCGTGTCCTGCTCGTAGACACCGGTCGCCGCGGCGCGGGCGCCCACCTTCGCGAAGAAGGCGCGGAACGGGACGATGCCGGTGCCGAACTCGACCGGGGTGAGGTCGCCCGGGATCGTGTTGGCCGTGAGGGCCGTGGGGACGGCGTCCTTGGTGTGGAAGAGCTTGTAGCGGTTGGGGTTGGCCACCACGTAGTCGGCGGGGTCGAAGCCACCCAGGTAGGAGGCCTCGTGGCGCCCGGGGGTGGCGGCCGTCGGGCCGGGGAACGTGCGCGCGCCCTTGAAGGCCCACGCGATGTCCATCTCCAGGAAGGCGCCGGTGCTGTCGTCCAGGCCCGCGCTCCAGACGTCGTAGCGGCGGACGGCGCTGTTGTCCGTCGCGAAGCCGAACTCGTTCTGGTGGTTGTGCTGGTAGATGCCCTTGAGGCCGAACATCTCGCGGGCGACGACCGCGGCCTTGTTGAGCGAGTCGACGCCCCGCTGCAGGTCCGAAATGGTGCGCGCGGTGCCGTAGATGCCGAGCGTGTTCGTGGAGCTCGGGGTGCTGCTCGCACCCCAGAAGTCGTTCGCGGTGCCGACGTAGGGCATGCCCAGGTCGACCGCGGCCTGGAACGACGCGTCGCGCTGCGCGGGGTCGACGAGCGCCGCGGCGCCGATGTGCGAGCCGATCGCCTTGAGGCCGTTGTCGTCGAGCGCCTTCCTGATCTCGGCGATCGTGATCTGGCGGCCCAGGATGTTCGTGGACTGGGTGTAGCCCGCGAACTCGACCTCCTTGTAGCCGATGCGCGCCAGCTCCTCGAACACCACGGCGAAGCCGAGGGAGGTGATCTTGTCGCGCACGGTGTAGAGCTGGAGGCCGAGGTTCTCCAGCGGGGTGTCGGGCGCCGAGACGTCCAGGGCGGCGTTCGCAGGGCTGATGCCGAGCAGCGGCGAGGCCGCGACGCCGACGGCGGAGGCGCCGGCCAGGCCGAGGAACCCTCGGCGGTTGAGCTTGCTCATGACGATTCTCCTCTGACACGCAGATGTGGCGTTGGGCCGACGAGGGCCCGGGGAGGCCGGCCCGGCGAGGAACTCGCCGGGCCGGCCGTCGTGCTGTCGGTGCGCTTGCTCAGCCCTCGAGCGAGGCGATGAGCGCCCGGGCGTCGCGGACGAGGATGTCGTGCGCGACCTTCTGCTTGACCTGGCTGTCGGCCTTGGCGATGAACTGGTTCAGGTAGCTCACCGCCGAGGAGGTCTGGCCGCGCTCGACGCGGGTCTGCGCGCCGTCCAGGCGGTCGCGCAGGCTGGCGGCCGCGCTCGCCGAGATCGTCCTCGCCGCCACGTAGCGGTCGAGGAGGGCGTTGATGCTGTCGAACGACACCGTCGTGGTGAACGTGACCGTCTGCGTCGCGGTGTTGCCGGCGACGTCCTTGACCGTGGCGACCAGCGTGTGGCTGCCGGGGGCCAGGGTGGACAGGTCGATCGGCTGGCCCGCGCCGTAGCTCTTGCCGTCCACCGTGATGGCGGAGGCCGAGAGGAAGCCGGAGGCCGAGTCCGTGCCGCCCACGGTGAGGTACGCCGAGTCGGCGATCGACCCGTTGGTGACGCCGGCCAGGCTGACGGCAGGAGCGGTGCGGTCGATGCGGACCGTCGTGTTGCCGGTCGCGACGTTGCCGCCGTTGTCCGTGACCCGCCAGCAGACGACGGTCGTGCCCTCGAGGCTCACCGTGACATTGCCGTTGGTGGGCAGGTTGGTCCAGGTGGCGCCGTCGGCGTTGCACTGGTTGGCGGCGGTGACCGTCCGGTACTGCCGGGTCGAGACCGTGCCGTTGTCCGTGGCGGCGACGTTGACCGTCACGTTGCCCGAGGTGTACCAGCCGTTGGTGCCCTGCGGCGCCGCCGGCGTGGTCGTCGCCGTCACCGTCGGCGCGGTCACGTCGGCGATGCCGTTGCCGAGGAACTGGACCTGGTCGAAGACCACGCCACCGGTGGAGGTGACGACCAGCTTGCCGGTGCCGGCCGGCAGCGACGTGCCGGTGAGCGCGAGGTTCACCGTCTGCCAGTCGGTGCCGTTGATCGCGGCGGTGGCGAACGGCGCCGCGTCAGCCGAGCCCCAGCGGAAGGACAGCGTGCCGGTGCCGGAGGCCTTGACCTGCGCGCCGGTGATGTTCGTGAAGTTCACCGGGTCCCAGGCGACCCAGTCGCCGGCGTCGAACGAGGTCACCTTGTTGAGGCCACCCGCGTCCTGGTCGAACGTGACCTCGACGCCGGACTGGGAGTCGAACCACTCGGCCTGCTGCAGCTTCGAGTTGATCTCGATGCCGAGGTCGCTCGTCGCTGCCGGGACGCCCGCGGCACCCGCGTCGGTGTACTGCGCCACGACGACGCCGAAGATGTTCTCCGTCACGCCGTGCTGCGGCGCGTCGACCGGCGTCGCCCAGGCGCCGGCGCAGCCGGTCGCCGTGGTGAGCGGGTGCGCGTGGGTGTTGTGGCCGAGGCCGAAGGTCATCGCGACGCGGGAGCAGACCGTCGCCGTGCCCTCCTCCGGGTCACTGGTCGTGACGGCCCACGGGACCGCCTGACCCCAGTCGAAGAAGCCGCCGTTGGGGGTGGAGAGCGTAAGGCTGGGAGCCTGGTTGCCGACGGAGATCCCGCGCGACGTGACGCCGGTCTTGCCGGAGGCGTCGGTGACGCGGAGCCGAGCGGTGTAGGCGCCGACCTGCGTGTAGGTGTAGGACGCCGTCACGCCGGTCGCGTCGAACACGCCGTCGTTGTTGAAGTCCCACTCGTACTTCAACGCGGTCCGCTCCGGGTCGACCGAGCCGGCAGCGTTGAAGGCGACCGTCAGCGGCGCGGAGCTGCTGGAGTTCGGCTGGGTGGTGAAGGAGGCCTGCGGCGACTTGTCGCCGGGGGCGAAGTCGACGCGGTAGAGGCCGGCCTGCGGGTTGGCGCGGAAGTAGCTCGTGCCGTAGTCCAGGACGTAGAGCGAGCCGTCAGGCCCGAACTCCATGTCCATCGTCCCGTCCCACGCCGGGGCGGCGGTAGAGGTCACCTTGCCGTTGGGCATGAAGTCCTCGAGCTTGGTGAGCTTGTAGTTGGCGTAGTCGACCGACAGCGCCGCGGCGTAGTCCTGCTGGAACTCGGAGAAGAAGACCTTGCTGTCCCAGTAGGCGGGGAGCTTCGTCGTCGCCGGGTTCGCGGCGTCGTAGTGGTAGACCGGGCCACCCATGGGCGACTGGGCGGTGCCCGTGCCGAAGTTGACGAAGCCGTCGAACTCGGCCGGCTGGTCGCCCACCCGGTCGCCGTACCACGATGTCGCGGGCGTTGATGGCGGCAGCTGCTGCAGGCCGGTGTTCCACGGCGAGTTGTTGACCGCGCCAGCGCCGCAGTCGAAGTCCGCGCCCGAGGTGTTCGTGGCGTAGTTGTACTCGTTGTAGTTGAAGTTGTTGCCGGTGCAGTACGGCCAGCCGGAGTGCAGCGGGCGGTTGACACCCGTGATGTTCCACTCGACGAAGCCCATCGGGCCGCGGCCCGCGATCGGTGCGCCGGCGTCGGGGCCGTAGTCGCCCCAGTTGACGGTGCCGGTCACCGGGTCGACGTCCATGCGGAACGGGTTGCGCACGCCCTTGACGAAGATCTCCGGGCGCGTCTTCGCCGTGCCGACCGGCCAGAGGTTGCCCTCCGGGATCGAGTAGCTGCCGTCCTCGGCGACCTTGATGCGCAGGATCGAGCCGCGCAGGTCGTTGGAGTTGCCGGCGCCGCGGCGGTCGTCGTTGCCGGGGTTGCCGTTCGGCACTGCGACGTTGGGCGCCATGCCGTTGGCGCCCGGGGCGCTGGCGGCCGTGTTGTCGCCGACCGAGAGGAACAGGTTGCCCGCCGCGTCCCAGCCGACGTCGCCGGCGTTGTGGCAGCACTGGCCGCGGTTCCACTCGACCTTGATGATGACCTGCTCGCTGGCCAGGTCCAGCGACCCGGTCGCGTCGTTCCACTTGAAGCGCGAGAGCTGGTTGTAGCCCAGCCACTGCTGCCAGTACGACTCGTCCGCGCCCGCCGGCAGGGTGTTCGGCGCACTGCCCGTCGGCGTCGTGGTCGGGTAGGGCTTGCCGTTCTGCGCGGTGCCGCTCATGACCCGCGGGGCGTAGTAGAGGTAGACCCACTTGTTGGTCGCGAAGCCGGGGTCGATCGAGACGGTCTGCAGGCCGTCCTCGGAGTTGTTGTAGACGTCAAGGTGGTTGACGATCTTCGTGACGCCCGTGGTCGAGTCGGTCAGCCGGAGGTCGCCGTTGCGCGCCGTGTGCAGTACCCGCTTGTCCGGCAGGACGGCGAGGTCGATCGGCTCACCGACGTCCTTGCTGAGCGTGACCTTCTCGTAGTTGTTCCAGTCCAACGGGTCCGGGTCCGCGGCCGAAGCCACGGGCGCCACCGCTGCCGCGAGCGCCGTCGCCGGGATGGCGAGCGCCAGGGGCACGGAGAGCAGACGAAGCCGACTTCGCTTCATTGCGTGGGAACTCCTCGCTGCTGCTGGGGTCTGAGGCCGACGTCCGACGCCGGTCGGGCGAGGGCAGGAGGGCGCATGGCCCGTGTCTTCTTCGCTGCGATCGTCAGCGCCGAGTGACGCGCCG
This sequence comes from Motilibacter deserti, assembly GCF_011250635.1. Taxonomy (GTDB): domain Bacteria; phylum Actinomycetota; class Actinomycetes; order Motilibacterales; family Motilibacteraceae; genus Motilibacter_A; species Motilibacter_A deserti. Next base: position 3,323 of record NZ_JAANNP010000054.1, on the reverse strand, counting down.
ATCGGAGACAGAAGAAATGCTCTGCCGGCCCTTCGCCGGGGAAGTCGGACGAACGTCGCGGGCGGCCCTGGGGCTGTTGCCGCGCAAGTGCAACGTAGTTTCCGGGTAAGCCCTCGTCAAGGAGAAACTTCTGCCGGACGACGGCGTTATCCGCCCGTGACCAGCAAAAGTTTGGCGCGAGTCAACGAGGCCTTTGTAGGCAGGGGACGCTCGATCCCGCGACGCGTTGCAGATGTGACCGCGACACGCCGTACGCACGTGTTGGGGGAGTGGAGGCGTCCGAGGACGCGAGGTGTTCAAGGCAGGCGGAATGCCCGCCCCGCTCGCCGCCTGACTATTCTCGCCGGTGCGCGGTAAATGACGGGCGACTGCCCGTCCCGGAATTGTCCGAGAGAGTGCGGCGTATTGCACGCCGCGGGCGTGAGAAATGCTCCGGGCGGGTTGTCGCCGGCAGGCGGCGGGGAATCAGCGGGCGGACGTGGCTATTGGGGGAGAACCCGTACCCGTGGCGACATCGGCGGCAACGCTCGCCGGCATTCCCGGTGCGAGGGCGCGGGAAGCCGCCGCGGCGCGCAGGCTGCTGCGTACGCGCTCCATGCGGCGCGAGGCATCGCGTCGGCTCAGGAGGCAGACGGGGCTGTCGAGCAGGCGGCCGCGGTGCAGGATCGGCGCCCAAGACCCGGTCGCCGGGTGCGGGGCGACCAGGAGGGCGACGTCGGCCGGGAGGACCGCGGTGCCCAGCCCCGCCTCGGCGAGGACGACGAGAGCGTGCGGGTCCGGGCTCGTGGTGTCCACGGTGAGCGGCACGGCCTCGACCTGGGCGGCGGCCCGAAGCATCGGCGCGGCCCACCCGTTCGGCAGGGCCAGGATCCGGTCTTCGCTCAGCTCGCGCAGGGTCGCGACCTTCGCCGGTGGGCTGACGAGCGCGAGGAGCTGGGAGCGGTAGAGGGCCTCTGTCTGCAGCGGCAGGTCCTCGCCCAGCGGCTCCTCGAGCGGGGAGACGAGCAGGTCGACCGCCCCGGTGAGCAGCTCGGCCGCAAGGGACGGAGTGGCTCGCTCGCCCCCGTCCTGCGAACCCGGAAGGACGCGCAGCTCGACCTCGTCGAGGCTCCCGCAGGCTCGGAGGGCGTCGACCACCCACTGTGCCTGCGCGGGGGAGAACGCGACGACCGGGCGCAGCCGCTCGGGCCGCGACAGCTGCGCGGCCTGGGCGAGCATCGACCGGGCGACCGAGGCGACGTGCTCGCCGTGGCCGGTGGGCACCAGCGCGCCGGCCGCCTTGGCCAGGAGCGCCTTGCACCCGACGCTGCTCTCGAGCTCGTGGAGGTTGTTGCGGACCGACATCTCGGTCACCTGTAGTGCGCGCGCCGCGGCCGGGATGGACCCGGTGTCCACGACCGCGAGGAACACCCGCAGCCGGGTCAGGGTCAGCCGTGGGCTCGGAGCCGGCAGCGTCGACCGTGCCGACGGGCTCGGCGCCGTCGACGGGACGGACGAGCCCGACCGTGTCGCGGGTCCGGCGGTGCCGCCCGGTCCGACAGGGGGAGGGAAGCTCACGTCTCGGCCTCCTTGCCGACGCTGGCGGAGAGTTGAAGCCTGCCGGGCGAGCGCCGGACGGCGTCCGGAAGCCGGGCCGGCGACGGCTGGAGTGCCGACACGCGGGTCCGACTACCGAGTGGATGCCTGAGGCTTCCACTTGCAGCAGCAGGACGCTACGGGCGGGGCTAGGGGCGGTCAAGTGGCTTTAAGCAACCTCTTAGGTTCGCGGTGACGCCCGCCTCCGCCGTGGGCGAACGGGGATGGCGGTCGAGTTGTAAGCAAGTAATCCTCGGTTCATGACGTACCGAGATCTCGAGGAGCAGCTGCGCGGCTGGTTCGCCGGGCGGCTGCCGCAGGACTGGTTCGAGGGCCCTGCCCGCGTCACCGTCGACCGGGAGGAAGTCCTCGTCGTCGGCACGATCTCCGCGCCCGCGGTCGCCGAGGGGGCTTCCGTGGCGGAGCGGCAGGCGGCCTCGGCCGGGCGGGCGAAGCGCTTCCGCGAGGAGACGCGGGAGCGCCGGATGGAGATCGCCCGCGAGGCCGAGCACCGCTTCGGGCGGAAGGTGGCCTGGGGTGTGGAGTGCGGCGAGGGCGACTACGTCTTCACCAACCTCTCGATCCCCGTCATGACGCGGCTGCGCCAGCCGGAGCGGCTGGTGCTGGACACCCTCGTCGACGCGGGAGTGGCCCGGTCCCGCGCCGACGCCCTCGCGTGGTGCGTCCGGCTCGTGGGCCGGCACACCGACGACTGGCTCGCCGAGCTGCGGGCCGCGATGGAGGAGGTCGAGCGGGTCCGGGCGCGCGGCCCGGTGGCCTAGATGCGGGCGATCGCGAGCGGGCCGCTCGCCGGTAGCCCGGCCGCGGCCCACGCCCGGAAGCCACCGATGACGTCCGTCGCCCTCGTCACCCCGAGGTCGTGCAGGCTGGCGGCCGCCAGGCTCGAGGTATAGCCCTCGGAGCAGAGGACGATCACCCGCAGGCCGTAGCTCGCGACGGGAAGCCGGGCGGTGCTCGCGGGGTCGAAGCGCCACTCGAGCACGTTGCGCTCCACGATCAGCGCCCCGGGCACCTCGCCCTCGGCCGCCCGCTGGGCCGCAGGGCGGATGTCGACGAGCACCGCGCCGGAGCGCAGCTCGTCAACGACCTCGTACGGATGCAGCCGGTCGAGCCGGGCGCGGGCGCCGGCGAGGATGTCCTCGATGCTGCGAACGGTGTCGGGGGCGGTCACCAGTCCGCTCCGGCGGCCTCGGTGGCGCGGACGACGAGGCGGTCGCCGTCCCAGGCGTAGCGGGTCATCCGGGTGAGCGCCGGGGCGTAGACGTGCAGGCTGACCGCGGGCACGTCGCCGACCGCCCGCACATCGTGCACGTGCTGGGCGCCGAACCTGCGTACGGAGCCCGTGCCGAGCCGGCGGGTGGCGGTCGCGGTCGAGCGCCCCGGTGTCGTGGCGTAGCCGGCCTCCTCCAGCTCGCCCTGGAGCACGAGGAAGGCGCCGGCGCTGCCGCCGTGGTCGTGCGGGCCGGTGCCCTGGCCGGGCAGCCAGCTGAGCAGCCAGGCCTCGTACGAGCTGGTCGCCGCGACGCGGGTGAACCAGCGCTCGGCCGGGTCGAACCGGACGGTGCGCCGCCAGGCGATGTCGTCGCTGACCGCCAGGGCGAGCAGCCCGAGGTCGTGGCGAGCGGGAAGGCGGGTGTGCGCCGTGCGGGGCGCGGGGGAGAGAGGGGCGGGGGTGGTGGGGGTGGTGGGCACGAGGCACGTCCTGTCGGGGGAAGGCGGGCGAGCGG
>NZ_JAANNP010000056.1 GCF_011250635.1 Motilibacter deserti | reverse complement strand
GACCCCGGGGTCACGAAGTCCGGCGATCCGCCGTTGAGCGAGGAGACGACGGGCACGCCCAGCACCGCGGCCACGGCCGCGACGACGAGGCTCCCGAGCAGGAGCGCCAGCGGCCGGCGGACCGACAGCCGGGCGAGGGCCTCGAGCACGTCAGACGGCCTCGGGCGCGCGAGCCGGCTCGGAGACGGCGCGCTGGGCCGGGATCCCCTGCGAGGCGCCGAGCTTGCGGGCCAGCCGCTTGAGCGCGCCGCGGTAGGCGAAGTGCTCCACCTCGAGCGCGTGCCGCTCCGAGTTGTAGTAGTCGATGCCGCCGTTGAGCCGGCCGGCGCTGCCGGGGTCGGCCTTGAGCGCGCGGAACCAGCCGACCTGCTCGGGGTCGTCGCGCAGCTGGCGCACGAAGCGGGCCATGACCTGGGACTGGTAGTCCATCAGCGGCCAGTTGCCGGTCGAGGTCTGGAAGAACCCGATGACGAAGAGGTTGTCGTACGTCGGGTGGAAGGCGTTGAGATAGAGCCGGGGGAAGCCCCCCTGTGCGTTGAGGTGGGCGTCGGCGTCGAGGAAGGGGAACTCGGCGAGCTGGAACCCGGTCGCGTAGACGATGACGTCGACCTGCTCCTCGGTGCCGTCGGTGAACAGCACCCGGTCCCCGCGCAGCTCCGCGACGTCCGGCTTGGGTGCGATGTCGCCGTGGCCGAGGTGGTAGAGCAGCGTGCTGTTGATGATGAAGTGCTCTTCGTACAACCGGTGCGACGGCTCGGGCAGGCCGTACTTCTTCGCGCTGCCGGCGTTGTTGACGGTGAGGAAGAGCTTGCCCAGCGCGCGCCGGATCGGCAGCGGCGACCGGGTCTTGAGCGCGAGCTCGTAGACCACGTCGGACGGCTGGCCGAACAGGTACTTCGGCCAGTAGTGGTAGCCGCGCCGCGTGCTGTGGAACGTCACGGCCGCGTTCTGCGAGGCCTCGACCGCGATGTCGCAGCCGGAGTTGCCCGCCCCGACGACGAGCACGCGCTTGCCGCGCAGGACGTCGGGGGTCTTGTAGTCCCCCGAGTGCACGGTCACGCCGTCGAAGTGGCCGCGGTAGCCGGGGTAGCGCGGCTTCCACAGATGGCCGTTCGCGACGACGAGCCCGGCGTAGCGCCGCGCCTCCCCGCCGTCCAGCACGACGTTCCACAGCCCGTCCTTCGTGCGCTCGACGCTCTCCACCGTCCGCTCGAACTCGATGTGCCGTTCGAGGCCGAACGCCTCTGCGTAGGAGCGCAGGTAGGCGAGCGCCTGCCGCTGGCCGAGGAAGGTGGGGTACTCGGCGGGGATGGGGAAGTCGGTGTACTGCGTGAAGGGCTTCGACGTGATCATGTGCACCGAGCGGTAGATGCTGCTGTTGGGCTTGCCGTAGTTCCAGTTGCCCCCGAGCTCGTCCTCGCGCTCGATGACGTCGACCTCGATGCCGAGCTGCAGGAGGTTCTTGGCGGCGGTGAGGCCGGCGGCGCCGGCGCCGATGACGCAGAACTTCGTCGATCGGTCGTCCACGGTCATGGCTTCCTGCTTTCGGAGCGTTGTCGGGCGGGGAGCACGGGCATCCGCCCAGGTCAGGGCGAGCAGTTCAGGGGTGCAGGGACGGGGCGAGGAGGCGGGCGACCGGCGCCCCGGCGGCGTCGAGCGCGGCCCATGTGCCGCCGGTGGCGTCGACGTGGAGCCGTCGGGCGGGGCCGGCTGCGGGGCCGAGCTCGATCCGCGGCACGTTGAGCACGCGGGCGGTGGGAGTGCCGCTGCGCGCCCAGACCCCGCGCACAAGCCCCTCGACCGCGGCGAGGTCGAGCGCGAGCAGCGGGGCCGGGGTGGCGCCCAGGACGTCGGCGGCGTACGCGGGGGTCGAGGCAGCGTGCCAGCTGCCGTCCGGCGCGACGCGCCAGTCCGCCGGGCGGAAGGTGTGACCGAGCCAGGCCAGCCGGTCCGACGTCGGAGCGCCGGCCGGCGGCAGGGCCCCCGGTGGCTCCGGGAGCACCTGGGGCGGGGCCGGCGCGGGCCGTGCGCCGAGCACGAGCAGGGCGCGTGCGGCGTCGGCGCCGTCCAGCTCCAGCGCCGCCTCGACGTGCCACTCGTCAGCAACCCACTTCGCTGTTGCCGACTTCGCGAGAAGCGCGGTGCGCCCGTGCATCAGGCGGAGCGCGGGCAGCTCGACGCGGAGCTCGCGCACGGCCAGCAGCTCCAGGTCCTCGCGCCCCTCCGGCAGCACCCAGCGGCCGGCGGCCAGCAGGTGCTCGAGCACCAGGGAGACCGGCAGCGCGGGCGCGCCGTCGACGCGGAAGTCGCGGGCGACGGGCAGCAGCCCGGGGTCGAGCGGGACCACGGACTCCACCGCGCGGCCGGGGGCGAACCGGCGGGGCTCGCCGAGCAGGTGCAGCTCGGTGCGGAGCCGGCCGATGCCAGGGAGCCGGGACCAGCTCGGGTAGCCGCGCAGCAGCGACGGCACGATCGACGCGCCGACCTCGCCGTGGAAGGTGACCTCGCCCGGAGTGCGGGCCAGCAGCTCGTCAGCCCAGAGCCGGACGCCCTCCCCCACGTCGAGGGAGGACATGTAGCGCAGGGTCGCCTCGTAGTTGCTGATCATCCCGAGCCGGTCCCAGGTCGGCCAGCACAGCGTCGACACCGCGGCTCCGGCGGCGCCGGCCCAGAGCCCCAGCCGGCTGAGCGCCTCGTTCGCCGCGCCGTAGTCGAGCTGGCCGACCATACCGCCCCAGCGGCCGGTCAGCGACCCGACGTTGCAGACGAACTCGGGCCGGGCCGAGTCCTCGAGGGCGGCAACCAGGTTCAGGAATCCGAGTACCTTCACCGCGAGCACGCGGCGGACGTCGTCGTCGTTCTTGACCGGCAGCCGCGCCGGCACGTCGAGCCCGGCGTTGTGGACCACGCCGACGAGCCGGTCGCCGGCCGCGGCGAGCAGCCGGCGCACGTCGGCCGGGTCGGTCACGTCCTGCTGGACGTAGTCGATGTCGGCGCCGGACTCCCGGGCGTCGCGCAGGTTCCGCCACAGCTCGCGCTCGCGCGCCAGGGCCGCCAGCTCGCGCCGGGCCTCGGCCACGCGCCGCTCCGCCGCAGCTGCCTTGAGCCGGTCGTCCCGCAGCCGGCGGAAGCCCGCGTCGTCGAGCGCGAGGACGGGGTCGTCCTGCGGGGGCCGGGGCGCGCGGCCGCTCACCACGACCCGGCATCCGTACGCGGCAGCGAGGTGGCGAGCGAGCGCGAAGCCGATGCCCCGCCCGCCACCGGTCATCACGACCACGTCGCCCGGGCCGAGCGCCGCCACGGGCGGGCCCACCGGCGCCGGCCGGGCGGCGAGCGTCCACCGGCGGTCCGTGTGGCCGACCTCGAAGAGCCCCCAGTCGTAGAGCTCCGCGCACACCAGCGCGGCCGCCTCGTCGTCGCTCTGGCCGGCGAGGTCGACCACCTTCACGTTGCACGTCGGCAGCTCGCGCGGCAGGCCCTTGGCCAGCCCGGCCCACAGCCCGCCGAGCGGCTGCGGCACCGCGCCGCCGTCGAAGCCCATGCGCCCGCCCATGCGGGTGACCGCGACGTAGAAGACGCGCGTCGTGTCCTCCTCTGCCGCCCACTCCGGCTGCAGCGCCTGCAGGAGCGCGATCGACTGCAGGAACGGTGCTTCGTACGTCCGCCCGGCGGTGACATCGAAGGCCGACGTCAGGTTCAGGTCCACCAGGCCGTCGACCCGCCCGAGCGACGCGACCAGCTGGGCCGCCCCGGCCCGGTCCGTGTCCGGCGGGACGCGCACGGCGCGCGAGCCGGCGGCCGTGAGCGCGGACACCAGCGCGGCGGCCGGCCCGTCCCCGCCCCCGACGACGAGCACCACGCGGCCGCGCAGACGCTCGCCCCCTCCCTGCGCCGGCGCGACCTCCTGCGGCTCCCACACGTACCTCCCGACGGGGCGGGAGGGCGCGGCCGGCGCGGGGGCAGGAGCCGGCCGCTGCTGAGGAGGCGCAGGCGGCGCGAGCAGGCTCACGGGCTGCGCTCGCTGACGGCCAGCGGGAGCCCCGTCAGCGGGCGGAGCGAGACGAGCGTGCCGAGCTCCGGCGGACGGCCGGGCGTCGGGTCGAGCCGGAAGCGCTGCAGCACCATGGCGAGCGTCAGCGTCGTCTGCAGCAGCGCCATCTGGTTGCCGATGCACTGGCGCTGGCCGCCGCCGAAGGGGAAGTACGCGAAACGCGGGCGCTGCGCCGTGGCGTCCGGGGCGAAGCGATCCGGCTCGAACGACGTCGGCCGCTCCCACAGGTCGGGGTGGCGGTGCGTCACGAACGGCACCTGGAAGACGTGCGTGCCGGCAGGGATGCGGTAGCCGCCGATCTCGTCGTCCTCGACGGCGTCGCGCGGATAGAGCCAGATCGGCGGGTGCAGGCGCAGCGTCTCGTCGACGACCATCCGCACGTACGTCAGCTTCCGCACGTCCTCGACCGTGGGCACGCGGTCGCCGAGCACCTCCGCGACCTCCGCGGCCGCCCGCTCCTGCACCTCCTCGTGCCACGCGAGCTCGTGCAGCGCCCACGCGAGGCCCGTGCCCGTCGTCTCGTGCCCCGCCATGAAGATCGTGCGCATCTCGTCGTGCACGAGGTCGTCGGACAACGGCTCGTCGCCGTCCTCGGAGGCCTGCGCGTGCAGGAGCAGGTCGACCAGGTCCGCCGGCGCGTCACGGCCCTCCCGGCGGTGCTCGGCGACGATGGCGCGGACCGCCTCGTCGATGACGCCGCGGGCGTCCGCGATCGTGCGGTTGTAGCGCGTGGGGATGCGGTCCGGCGTCATCTGGGACGCGGTGCCCTTGAAGATCATGGCCTCGAGCGACACGGCCATCGCCGGGGCGACGCGCGGCGCGGAGGGCCACAGGTCGGTGCCGAAGATGATGTGCCCGAGCGCGCCGAGGCTGAGGTCCATCATCTCGGGCACGACGTCGACGGGAGTGCGCTCGGCCGCCGACCGCTCCCACCGGTCGAGCACGACGGACGTCGCGTCGGTCATCGCCGTCGCCATGCCCGCGATCGCCGTCTGGTGGAAGAGCGGGTTGACCCGGCGGCGGCGTACGCGCCACTCCTCGCCGTCGGTGGTGAGCAGCCCGATGCCGAAGAAGATCTTGAACCGCTCGTACATCTTGCCGCGCACGTAGTTGCGGTTGTTGTCCTGCAGCACGTGACGGACGCCGTCCGGGTGCAGGTTCAGGTGCGTGAGGTACGGCCCCAGCGGCAGCCGGACCACGTCGCCGTAGGACCGGTGCAGGTCCTGGAAGAGCAGCGGCGCACAGGACTGCAGCCGGCGCAGGTTGCGGACCATCTCGTACGGCCCGCGGGGGCCGGGCGCACGCCCGGGCCGCGCGGCGGCACCGTCCCCGGACGCGCGGCGGCTCGTCGGGAGCAGGGCGCGGGCCCGGTCGGCCCTGCTCTGCACCGGGATCGCGGGAGCGTCGACGGCCGCCTCCGGACCGGGGGTCGCGGTCGTCATCGCACACCTGCCATCGTCGAGAGGGAGCCGGCGCCCGGGACCTGGTCCGGCTGGAGGAACTCGCCCGTCTCCGGGCGCAGGAAGCCGAGCACCGTCCAGTCGAGGTCGCGCAGCTCGGCGAGGACGCGCCCGTCAGGGCGCACCGCCGTGAACGCGTTGCCCGCCCCCGCACCGCCCGCGTCGCCGGCGTCGTCGAGCACGGCGTACAGCTCGACCGTGCCGTGCTCGGCGGCGATCCGCGCGTCGTTGGTGCGCTCGTAGAGGTTGACCCGGCGGATGCTCAGCGGTGCGGCCAGCGGGACGAGGCCGTCCTGCACGAGGGCGAGCACCCCGGTGCGCGCGAGCCCGTCGAGCAGGATCGTGGGCACGCCGAACCGGGAGAAGACCGGGTCGTCCGGGCGCAGCCGCAGGTCGTAGGTCGACCGCTTGCCCCAGGGGTGCAGCCGGGTCCGCGTGGTCGAGGCGAACATGTCGGTGAGCAGCACCGGGGAGCCGGCCGCGTGGTACGGGTCGACCACCGGGGTCTCGGACAGCGCGGGCCAGGGCTCCCACCGCGGCGCCTCCGGCAGGCTGCGCGCGAGCAGCACCCGTGTGGTGAAGTGCAGCCGGTCGCGGACCAGCACGGTGCCGTTCGGGGCGACGACGTCGGAGGTGACCCGCACCTCGACGACCGCCTGCCCCAGGTCCGGTCGCACCTCGGCGACCGTGGCGCTCACCCGGTGCGGGACCGGTGCCGCGTCCGGCCGCACCTTGAGGAAGCGGTGGAAGACGAGGTCCTCCAGCGCGTAGACCTGCAGGTCGGGCAGGAGGGCCGACGCCGCCTCGTAGGCGATCTCGGTGACGAACGTTCCAGGCAGGGTCGGGGCGCCCGAGACCAGGTGGTGGGCGAGGTAGGGGTCGGCACCGACGGAGAACCCGTGCTCGAACACCGCGCTCGTGGCGGTGCGCGAGACCTCCCGGTCGAGGAAGTGCGGCTCGGGCCTCTCCTGGACGGATGTCGCCGGTGTGGCCGGGCCCGTGCTGAGGAAGCCCGGGATGAGCCGCCCCACCGCCGCGCGCTCGGCGTCCCCGAGGTGGACCGACAGCGGCTCCACCCGGGCCATCCGCAGCTCACGCAGGAAGTGGTGCACGCCCTCGGCGGTGCTCATGGCCGAGTACATCCCGGTCTTCTCGAAGTACGCCTTGGTCAGCTCGCCGGCCCCGAGCCCCACCTCCCCCCAGAGCGTCCAGGCGATCGTCGTCTCCGCCGCACCGAGCGCGTCGTGCGCGTAGGTCGCGGCGCAGGCGAGGAAGTCGTTCGCCGCGGCGTAGTCGGCCTCACCGACCTGGCCGGTGATGCCGAGCAGCGAGCCGAAGTTGCACCACAGGCCGGGCCGCACGTCACCGAAGGCCGACTTCAGGTTCTGGTACGCCCGCAGCTTGAGGTCGCGGATCCTCCGGAACTCCTCGAAGCTCTTGACGTTCAGCGGTGCCGAGCGGTTGAGGCCGGGGGCGTTGATGAGCAGGTCCACCCGCCCCGTCACAGCGAGAGCCTGCTCCACGACGCCACGCACCTCGTGGGCGTCGCGGATGTCGCAGGCGAGGTAGCGCACCCGGTCGGCCCCGCAGAGGGCGCGCAGCCGGTCGAGGTTGCGAACCGTGTCGCGCGCGTCGGCGATACGCTGGAAACGGGCGTTCGCCTGCGCCGGCGTCACCCCGCCGCCCTGTGCGAGCTGCTCGCGCATGTAGCCGCTGCGCGAGGACAGGAACTCCGCTTCGGGCATCTGGAGATAGCGCTCGGGGTGCTCGTCGATGCGGTTGCTCCCGACCACGACGATGTGCGGGCGGACGTCGCGGGCGAGCCCGGCCAGCAGCTCGGCCGTGATGCCACGCCCACCGCCGACGGCGAGCACCAGCGACGACTCGTTCAGCGTCGGCAGCTCGGCCTGCTCCCCCGCGTCCACCTGCAGCCGGCTGGTGCAGCGGCAGCCGTCCAGGTAGTACGCGACGGGGAGGCCACGCGTGTGGGCGGACTCGGCCTCCGCCTCTGCGACGCCGGCGGACAGGGCCTGGGCCGAGGTCAGCACGGCGTACGTCGTGCTCTGCTCCAGCTCGAGCCGGGCCACCTTGAGCAGCCCGGTGAAGAGCCCCGCCAGGGGCGCCGGTGCGTCGCCCGCCACCGCGTCCAGCGCCAGCACGACACAGCTCGCGCCCGGCTCACGGAGCCGGTCGTAGCCGGCCTGCAGCGTGCAGAAGAGCAGGTCATGGAGGGCTTCGACGCCGGTCGACGCGTACGCCGGCTGCCGGGTGGAGGCCGCGAGCGTCGTCACGACACGGACGTGCCGGACCGGTGCCGTGCCGAGCGCCGCGGCCACGGCGTCGGGGCTGACCTCGGCGATGTGCACCGCTCCGCTCGCCGGGTCGACCGGTGCCACCGACAGCACGAACGCCGAGGGCGGGGCGACGCCGGTGACCAGGTCCGGCCGGTCGGTGAGGACCACGACGCGCTCGCCCGCGGGCCAGAAGCGGGTGGTCGGGCCTCCGCCGTCCCCGGGGTCGGGGACGAGGCGGGCGACGTGCCGGTCCACCTTGCACGGCGTGCCGTCGGGAAGCGTGCCCGCGGGAAGTGCGGGCTGCTGGCCGGCGGAGGCGGGCGCCGTGCCGGCGGCCGAGGCGTCGGGAGCCGGGCCGGCGTCGGCCGCGGGCTCCGCGTCCGGGACCAGCACCAGCCGGCGGCCCGGGACGTCCCCGCCGTCGCACACCACCGTCGCCCGCTCCCCGCGCGCGGTCGCCGCCAGGGCCTGCAGGATGCCCAGCCCGCCCTCGGCACCGAGGTAGCTTGCGGTCCGGCCGGACGGCACCGCGCCGCAGGTGACGTCGGCCGGAGCCGCACCGGCCGCCGCCGCCTCCTGCAGCTCCTCCGGGTCGAACAGCCCGAGGACCTCCAGGCCGGCCCTCCGGGCAGTCTCCTCGGTCACGACGGCGAACAAGAACGCACCTTCAGCCAACTCGGCTTCGCCCGACAGGACGGGCGCCACGAGCTCGCGCGCCTCCACCGTGGCGTTGCCGTTGATGCCGCCGACGAGCGCGACGGTCAGGTCACCGGCCAGCAGGTAGCGGGCCGCCACGTCGAGCGCGCTGAGGGCGGAGGTGAAGCCGGTGTCGACCGTCATGTTGAGGCCGTTGAGGTCGAAGTAGTTCGCGACGCGGGCCGGGATGACGTTCGGCATCATCCCGGGGAACGAGTCCTCGTTGGAGGGCGCCACCAGGCCCCGCACGTCGTCGGCGAGCCGCTTCATCGCCTCGTCCAGCCACTCCGCCCCGGCGAGGGCGGGGTCGGCCGGGAGCCGGCGCGAGAGGTCGTCGAGGTAGCACCGGGTGGCGTAGAGCGTGGCGTTGCGTGTCGCGCCCATGTGCCCGAGCAGGACGCCCATCGTGCGCCGCTCGGCCTCCCAGAAGTCCCCGAGGCGGTCGCGCAGGGTGTGCGCGCACTCCAGGATCATCAGCTGGCACCGGTCGATCGAGCGCAGGATGCCCGGTGGCATCCGTACCTTCTGGAACGGCGGCAGCGGGTAGCTCGGGCCGAAAGACCGCTCCGGCTCCGCGCCGTCGGCGAGGAGGCCCGCGAGCTGCTCGGCACCGATCCCGCCCGGCACGTGCGCGGCCTGCCCGACGATGGCGAGCCGCTGCCGCTTCGGGACGCTCAACGTCCCCTCCGCAGCGGCGGCCGGCGGGTCCTGCACGACGAGGTGCGCGTTGGTGCCGCCGAAGCCGAAGCCGGAGACCGAGGCCGTACGCCGGTCCTCGCGCCGCGGCCACGGGACATCGGCGACGGGGATGTCCAGGCAGGTCGAGCCGACCTGGAAAGACTCCGGCGGCGCGGTGAAGCGGTGCTGGCGCGGGATCTCGCCGTGCTTCAGTGCGAGGACGACCTCGATGAGGCTGGCGGCACCGGCCGCCCATCCCGTGTGGCCGATGACCGACTTGTTCGACGTCACCTGCACCGGTGCTGCGGAATCGATCGTCTCGCGCAAAGTCGTGAACTCCGCGAGGTCACCCGCGGGGGTCCCGGTGGCGTGGGCCACGACCCACTCGGGAGGCGGGACGTCGCCGGCCTGCGCCATCGCCCGCTGGATCGCGATCTTCTGCCCCGCCGGCGAGGGTGCGTAGATCGCCTTGCCCTTGCCGTCGGAGGAGGAGCCGAAGGCGCGGAGCGTCGCGAGGACCCGGTCGCCGTCGGCGCGCGCCCGGCTCAGCCGCTTGAGCACCACGACGGCGGCGCCGTCCGCGAACAGGACCCCGTCGCTGCCCGCGTCCAGCGAGCGCACCTCTCCTCGGGCCGACAGGCCGTTGAGCTTCGCGAAGAGGATGGAGCCGCGCGGCCCGAGCGCGAACGCCCCACCGCAGACGGCCACGTCGTAGCGGCCGTCGACCAGCCCCTTGACCCCGAGGTCGACCGTGTAGAGCGAGGAGGAGCAGGCTGTGTCGACGACCAGGAGCTCGGTGTCGGCAGGGAGCACGCCGCGCATGGCGTGGGCGCCCACCTGGTGGGGCAGGTAGCGCATCGGGTCCGGGCCGCTGCGCGGGTAGCTCCGCGACAGCGCCTCGTCGACCGCGCCCAGCCGGCGTTCCCGCTCGTCCGCCGGGACCTGCAGGCTGCGCAGCACGCTCTCCATCCGCGTACGCACGCCCGAACGCAGCATCGCCTCTTCGAGGTGCTGGCTGCCGTCGGCCGTGTAGCCGACCATGAGGCCGAGAGCGTCTTCAGGAGTTGTCACGACGCCCTCGAGCGCCTGCAGCAGGGCGTGGCGCAGCCAGAGCGTCGTGGACTCGGGCTGGGCACCGCCCCCGTTCGCGGAGAGCTCCGCAGCGAGGGCCGGGTGCGGGACGAAGCCGGTGATGAAGGCCGACCGCTGCGAATATGTCTTGTCCTCGGCTGCGCGGTCGGGGGCGTAGAAGTGGTCGTTCTCCCAGCGGTCCGGTGGGACCTCGACGAACAGCTCCGCGCCGTCGCGCAGCAGGCGCCAGTACTCCTCCGGGTCGTTCGCGCCGGACACGGTGATGCCCATGCCGACGACGGCGATCTCGTCCTCCTCGGGCGCCACGGGCCGGGGCGCCGTCGACGCCGGCTGCGTCCTGGCGGCCTGCTCGGCACGCTCGAGGAGCTGGGCGGGACGGCGCGGGGCGGGCATCTCGACGGGCGGGGCGGGTGCGGCCTCCGCCGCGGGCTCGGGCTGGGGCTGCGCCGCGGCCTGCGGAGCCGGCGAGAGCAGCGCCGCCCCGGTGGACAACCCGCCGTCGGCCAGCACGAGCTGCCCGGTCATCCAGCTCGATCGCGGCGACGCGAGGAAGGCGACGACCTCGGCGAACTCCTCCGGGCGGCCGAGCCGGCCCATGGGGGTCGCGGCGACGACCGTCTCCTGCATGCTCTGCGCGTCGGGGAAGTAGCCGATCACCTCGCTCTCGATCAGCCCCGCGGCAGCCGTGTTGACCCGGATGCCCTGAGGGGCCAGCTGCACGGCGAGGTAGCGGGTCAGCGCCTCGACCGCCGCCTTAGCCGGCGCGCAGGCGAGATAGTTGGCCATCACCAGGCTGCCGCCGCCGAGGGTGGACAGGTTGACGATGCTGCCGCCGCCGTGGCGCGCCATCAGCGCGGCCGCCGCCCGCGCACACCCCAGGCTCCCCTTCAGGTTCGTGTCCAGCGCCCGGTCGAGGAGCTTGTCGTCGACCTGCTCGTCGGGCACGAGAGCCCCGTAGGCGGCGTTGTTGACGAGGACGTCGAGCCGGCCGAAGCGCTCGTCGATCTCGGCGAACATCGCGTCCCGCTGGGCCTCGACCGCGACGGAGGCACGGATCGCGACAGCCCGGCCGCCTGCTGCCTCGATGGCGGCGACCGTGTCGCGCGCCGCCTGCGGGCTGCGGAAGTGGTTTACGACGACCGTCGCACCCTCCGCCGCGAGCCGGAGCGCGATGGCCCGGCCGACGTTGCGGCCGCCGCCGGTGACGAGCGCGACGGCGCCGTCGAGTGATGGGGCAAGTGTCATGGTGTCCGCCCTCAGACGGTCTGCAGGGCGACGGGCGCCCCGTGCTGGGAGAGGACGAGGTCGGCGATCCGGCCGAGCGTCCCGTGGTCCGCGATGCGGAAGCCGGC
>NZ_JAANNP010000057.1 GCF_011250635.1 Motilibacter deserti | reverse complement strand
CCGGTGAGCACGCCGATCAGCGGCACGAGCACCATCCCGGGTGCGGGGTCGAGCCCGAACGCCATCGCGACCAGGAGCGGGGCACAGCCGTAGGCGCCGGCCCGGATCGCGATCCACAACGCCTCGGCGATCACGACCTCGTGGACGTCGATGGGCGCGGCGAGCAGCGCGTCGTAGGTGTGCTGGTAGCTGCGCCGGATGAAGGTCTGGAACATCCCGGCGAACGCCGAGGAGAAGAGCACCGCCGTCGCGACCACGCCGGTGCCGAGGAAGTCGACGTAGCGGTAGCCGGCGATGGTCCCGATGAGCGAGCCGAAGCCGGCCCCGAAGGCGAGCAGGTAGATCGTCGGCTCGACGACCGAGGAGAAGGTCGTGGAGCGCCAGTAGCGCTTGTAGAGCGTCGTCTCGTGCTTGAGCACCCCGGCCAGCGCCGAGCGCTCCAGCAGGCGCAGCCGCGTCGGCGGGGCGCTCACGCCACGACCTCCCCGGTGAGGGCCACGAAGACGTCCTCGAGGTTGGCGGCCCGCGGCACGCCGTCGCCGAGCTTGTCGGCCAGCTCGGCCGGCATCGACTCCGCGCGCAGCACCGAGACGGACGGGCCGGTACGCCGGGTCGGCAGGCCGGCCGCGTGCACCAGCTGCTCGATCTCCGCCAGCCGGGGCGGCGGGCCGTAGTACTCCACCGCGCGCTCGCCCGCGTGGGCCGAGAGCAGGTCGGCCGGCGGCCCCGCGGCGATCACCCTGCCGTACGACATGACCGCCACCTCGTCCGCCAGCCGCTCGGCCTCCTCGATGTAGTGGGTCGACATCAGCACCGTGACCCCCTCGGCGCGCAGGCCGTCGATCAGCGACCACAGCTCCTGGCGCACCTGCGGGTCGAGCCCCACCGTCGGCTCGTCGAGGAGGACGAGGCGGGGGCGATGCACCAGCCCGCGGGCGATGAGCAGCCGGCGGCGCATGCCGCCGGACAGCTTGTCGGCCTTGGTCGCGCGCCGGTCGGTCAGCTGCGCCAGTGCGAGCGCACGGTCGACGGCGGCGGCCCGCTCCCGGGCGGGGACGCGGTAGAGGTAGGCGAAGACCTCGAGGTTCTGCTCCGCCGTCAGCTCCTCGTCGAGGTTGTCCTTCTGCGGGACGACGCCCATGAGTGCCCGCGCCCGCTTGGACTCGCGCGGCACCGGCAGCCCGAGCACCTCGATCGACCCGGCGGTCGGGTGCGTCTGCCCGGTGAGCATCCGCATCGTCGTCGACTTGCCGGCGCCGTTGGGCCCGAGCAGGCCGAAGCAGACGCCCTCCGCGACCTCGAGGTCGAGGCCCGCGACCGCGTGCACGTCGCCGTAGTGCTTCTCGACCCGGGACAGTCGGATGGCGGGAGGGCTCACGTCGTCCGACGGTACGGCGTGGCACCGACGGTCCTCGACGCAATATCGCGAGCGCTGCGAGGCGCGCGGACCGCCGGGGCGTCAGCAGGGGTGCGCGCCCGGCCCCCACGTCGACCGGGTGCGCCCGTCCCGCTCCACGACCGCGCCCTCGTAGCCCGGCAGCGCGCTCAGCCAGGCGAACGCCCCGGCGCCCTTGACGACCCCTGCGGTGGCGAAGGCGTCGGCCCAGACGGCGGACGGGCCGACCACGGTCACCGCGCGGACGCCGTCGGCGGGCTCGCCGCTGGCCGGGTGGACGACGCGGGCGCCCAGCCGCGCGCTGCCCGAGGTGGCCACCGCGCCGGAGGACAGCTCGAGGACGCGCAACAGCCGGGTCGGGTCGGCCGGGTCCTGCACACCGACCCGCCAGCTGGAGCCGGGGACGCAGGAGACGAGCAGGTCGCTGCCCGCGCTGACGACCCAGTCGTGCTCCGAGAGCAGCCGGAGCTCGGCCGCCGCGCGCTCGACCGCCCAGCCCTTGAGCAGCCCGGACGGGTCGAGGCGCCGGCGGCCGCGGCCGTCGGGCAGCTCGGCGTCGAAGGCCCCGCCCGTGCGCGTGCGCGCCTGCTCGCAGAGCGACATCAGCTCGCGCAGGCCGGGCGAGGCGTCCTCCATCGCCAGCAGGCCGGCGTTGAGCAAGCACAGCTCGCTGTCCGGGCGGAACGGGTTGAAGCGACGGTCGACGTCGCGCACCGTCGCCAGCGCCGAGGTGACGAGCTCGTCGACGGCCGGGTCGAGCGCCTCCGGCCCACGCACGTGGATGCTGAACGGCATCCCGAGCAGGTGGCGTACCCACGCTCTGCGCGCGGCAGGGTGCCCGTCGCGCGTCCCGGTGCCGGCGGCTGCGTCCGTGATCGTCACGAGCCGAGCGTCGTCCCGCAGCCTGCGGGCCGGCTGGGCGCTGCCTGTGAGCCGGCTGTGAGCCCTTCGGCCCGTGGGGGGAGCGGGGCGGAGGTCAGCCGCGCAGGAAGGCGTCGACCTCGGCGCGCGTCGGCTGGTCAGCGCCGGCCCGTCGGCAGGTCAGCGAGCCGACGACCGCGGCCTCGTGGAGCAGGCCGTGCAGCTGGTCCTGAGTGAGGCCGCGCAGCGCCTGCAGCCGGGAGACCGCGAGCAGCCCGCCCCGGCGCAGCGCGTCGAGCAGGCCGGACATGAAGGCGTCGCCCGCGCCGACGGTGTCGACGACGTCGGTCGGGATGCCGGGCAGGTCGAGCCGGGCTCCCCGCGTCGCGCCGTACGCCCCGTCCCCGCCGCGCGTCACGACGACGAGGTCCGTCCCCGTGCCGCGCAGCCACTTGGCGACGACGTCCCGGTAGTCCGAACCGGGATACAGGAACTCGACGTCTTCTTCGGACACCTTGACGACGTGTGCCAGCGCCACCGTCTCCTCGACGCGGCGGACCGCGGCCGCGTGGTCCGGCACCAGCGCGGGGCGAGGGTTGGGGTCGTAGGACACCAGCACGTCGCGGCGGATGTCCGGCAGCGCCGTGAGCACCGTGCTCGCGCCCGGCTCGATGGTGAGCGCGAGCGAGCCGGTGTGCAGGCAGGACGTGCCGGCCGGCAGCGGGAGCTCGGGCAGGTCCCACACGAGGTCGAACTCGTACGTCGCGACACCCTCGGCGTCGAGCGTGGCCTGCGCGGTGCTCGTGCGGGCCAGCCCCTCCGCGTCGCCGAGCAGGTGGACGCCGTTGCCGCGCAGGTGCTCCACGAGCACGCGGCCGCGGTCGTCCTTGCCGACCCGGGTCACGAGCCCCACCTGCGCGCCCAGCCGGGCGAGCCCGACGGCGACGTTGAAGGGGCTGCCACCCGGGTGCTCGGTCGGCTCCTGGCCCTCCCGGCGGACGATGTCGATGAGGGCTTCCCCGACGACGGTGATCACAGCTGCTCCTCGCGAGGCCGCAGCGCGCCCGGCTGCGGCGGAGTGGTCCCGGTCAGCGGGCGTGCTCGAAGTCGATGGCCGAGTAGGCGCGCAGCTTCGACAGCTGGTGCTCGCTGCGGACCTCGCGGACGGTGCCGGACTTCGAGCGCATGACGATCGAGTGGGTGCGCGCCACGCCGCCGCTGTAGCGCACGCCGCGCAGCAGCTCGCCGTCGGTGATGCCGGTCGCGACGAAGAAGACGTTGTCGCCCTTGACCAGGTCGTCGATCCCGAGGACCGCCTCGAGGTCGAGCCCGGCGTCCAGCGCCTTCGTCCGCTCGGCGTCCGTCTGCGGCCAGAGCCGGCCCTGCATGTTGCCGCCGATGCACTTGAGCGCGCAGGCCGCGATGATGCCCTCCGGCGTGCCGCCGATGCCGAGCAGCAGGTCGACCCCGGTGCCCTCGCGCGCGGCCATGACGGCGCCCGCGACGTCGCCGTCGGAGATGAACTTGATGCGGGCGCCGGTGGCGCGGACCTCCTTGACGAGGGCCTCGTGGCGCGGCCGGTCGAGGATGACCACGGTCACGTCCTCCGGCGTTCCGCCCTTCGCCTTTGCCACCCACTTGATGTTGGCCCGGATCGGCGCCGTGATGTCGATGACGTCGGCGGCCTCGGGGCCGGTGGCGATCTTCTCCATGTAGAACACGGCGGACGGGTCGTACATCGCGCCGCGCTCGGCGACGGCCAGCACCGAGACCGCGTTGTCCATGCCCTTCGCGGTCAACGTCGTGCCGTCGACCGGGTCGACCGCGACGTCGCACTCGGGGCCGCTGCCGGACCCGACGAGCTCGCCGTTGTAGAGCATGGGCGCCTGGTCCTTCTCGCCCTCGCCGATGACGACGACGCCCTGCATGCCGACCGTCGTGATGAGCTGGCGCATGGCGTTGACCGCCGCGCCGTCGGCGCCGTTCTTGTCGCCGCGGCCCACCCAGCGGCCGGCGGCCATGGCGGCCGCTTCCGTGACGCGCACGAGCTCGAGCGCGAGGTTGCGGTCCGGTGCCTCCGCCCCCACCCGCAGGATCGGCGGGACCGCGGTGGGCTCGGGCGTGGCAGCCATCGGACTCCTCGTTCGTGCCGGGTGGTGGGCGCATCGTAGCGAGGCCGCTCGCGGGCACCGCCGCGTTGACGCCGGAGCGGTCAGCGGACGGGCGCCGGGTACGCCCGCGCCTCGCTGGCCTTGAGGCTGAGCCAGACCGGCGTCCCCGGCCGCAGGCCGAGCTCGGCGACGGCCGGCGCGGTCAGGTCGACGAGGGCCGGGGGAGCGCCCGCGACGTCCACCCGGACGCGGTTGCCGAGCAGGTCCAGCGCCCGGACGGTGCCCGGCCAGACGTTGCGCGGGCTGCCCGCCGCCGGCCGCTCCAGGTGGACCGAGACCGCGGCCGGGTCGACGGCGACGAGCACGCGCGAGCCGCCGGGCAGGGCGGCGGGGTCGGAGTCGCCGTCCCCTGCCCGCGCCGCGGCCACCAGCGTGCCGCCGCCCTCGAGACGTACGCGGTCGCCGTCGAGGGTGCCGGGGTAGAGGTTGAGCCCGACGAGGCGGGCCACGTAGTCGGTCGCGGGCCGGCGCGCGACGTCGGCGGGCGCCCCCTCCTGCACCGCCTCGCCCCGCTCGAGCACGAGCAGCCGGTCGGCCAGGGTCAGCGCCTCGAGGGGGTCGTGCGTGACGAGCAGGGCCGGCCCCGGAAAGCAGGCGAGGGCGGTCCGCAGGGCGGTCCGGGAGTCGGCGCGGGACCGGGCGTCCAGCGCGGCCAGCGGCTCGTCGAGCAGCAGCAGGCGGGGGGAGGCGGCCAGCGCCCGGGCCAGGGCGACGCGCTGGGCCTGCCCGCCGGACAGCTGCGCCGGCCGGTGCCCGGCGACGGGGCCGAGGCCGAGGCGCTCGAGCTCGCGGTCGGCGACGGCGCGGGCTGCCCTGCGGCGCAGGCCGGCGGCAGTGGGGCCGAACGCCACGTTGTCGCGGGCCGACAGGTGGGGGAAGAGCCGGTAGTCCTGGAACACGACCCCGGCGCCACGCAGCTGCGGCGCCACGAAGACCCGCTCCGCCGGGGAGTCGAGCGTCTGCGGGCCGAGCCGCAGGTGACCGGCGTCGAGCGCCAGCAGCCCCGCGAGGACGCGCAGCAGCGTGGTCTTGCCGGCGCCGTTGGGCCCCAGCACCGCCAGCGTCTCCCCGGGGGCGACCTGGAGTCCCACGCGCAGCCGGAAGCCGCCACGGGAGACGTCGATGTCGGCGTCGATGTCGGCGTCGAGGCCGCCCGGCGCGGCCTGCTCGACCGCTGCGTGGCGGTGCCCGGCCGTCCGGTCGCTCACGACGCCGCCGGCACGCGCAGCCAGCGGTCGCGCAGCAGCACCAGGACGGCGACCGCGACCGCGAGCAGCACCAGGCTGAGGGCGACCGCGGCGTCCGGGTCGGTCTCGAGCGCGAGGTAGACCGCGAGCGGCATCGTCTGCGTCCGCCCGGGGGAGTTGCCGGCGAACATGATCGTGGCGCCGAACTCGCCGAGGGCGCGCGCCCAGCAGAGCACGGCGCCGGCGACGAGGGCGGGGGCGATCGCCGGCAGCGTCACCCGCCGGAACGTCGCGGTGCGCGAGGCGCCGAGGGTCGCCGCGGCCTCCTCCAGCCCCGGCCCCAGCGAGCGGATCGCGCCCTCGACGGCGACGACGAGGAACGGCATCGCGACGAACGTCTCGGCGACCACCACGCCGGTGGTCGTGAACGGCAGGCTGACCCCGAGGTGCTCCTCGAGCGGGCGCCCGACGACGCCCCGCCGCCCGAGCGCGAGCAGCAGCGCCAGGCCGCCGACGACGGGGGGCAGGACGAGCGGCAGGGTGACCAGGGCGCGCAGCACGCGTACGCCGGGGAGCGCCGAGCGGGCCAGCGCCCAGGCGAGCGGGACGCCGAGCACCAGTGACACGGCGGTCGCCGCGGTCGCGCAGACCAGCGACAGCCGCAGCGCGTCCAGCGCCCCCGAGTCCGAGAGCAGCCGGGGCAGCCCCGTCCACGGGGCGCGCAGCAGCACGGCGGCGAGCGGCAGGAGCAGGAAGGCCGCGGCCACGAGCGCGGGGACCGACAGCGGCCACGGGGCCCGCTGCCGGGCCTCCCGCCGGGGGGCGGTGCGGCTTCCCCGGTCCATCGCGCGTCAGGGGCGCGCGAAGCCGGCGGCGGCGAGGACGGCCTGGCCCCGCTCGGAGAGCACGAAGTCGACGAAGCGTGCCGCTGCCTCCGGGTTGCCCGCCGCGCGCAGCGGGGCGACCGGGTAGGTCGTCGTGACGTTGAGCTCCTTCGGGATCTCCACGGCCTGCACCGCGTCGCCGGCCGCCTGCACGTCCGTCACGTAGACCACGGCTGCGTCGACCTCGCCGAGCTTGGCCTTCGTCAGCGTCGCCGACACGTCGGCCTCCTCCGTCGCCGGCCGGACCACCAGTCCGGCCGAGTCCAGCGCCTCCTTGGCCGCCGCCCCGCAGGGCACCTGGGGCTGGCAGAGCGCGACCTTGACCTTCGGGCTGGTCAGGTCGCCGATGCCGCGCACCTTGCCGGGGTTGCCGGGCGGCACGGCGATGGCGAGCGAGTTCGCGGCGAAGGGCGTGCTGTCGGGGGCCTCGCCCGCGTCGACCACCTGCTGCATCGTGGACTCGCTCGCCGCGGCGAAGACGTCCGCGGGCGCTCCCTGCACGATCTGCTGAGCCAGGGCCGAGCTCGCGCCGAAGCTGAACGTCACCTGCACGTCCGGGTTGTCGGCCTCGAACTCCTCGCCGAGCTGGGTGAAGGTGCCCTGCAGGGACGCGGCCGCCAGGACGGTGATGGTCGGGCTGGCCCCCTCACCGTCGTCCGAGCCGCAGGCGGAAAGGAGAGTGAGGGCGAGGGCTGCTACAGGAATCAGAATTCGCCGCATCATGCTTCAGGTATCTCCACGACTACGTTGGTGGCCTTCACACTCGCGACCGCGAGGACGCCGGGCTCGAGCCGCAGCTCGTCGGCCGCCTCTCGGCTGAGCAGCGAGACGACCCGGTGCGGCCCGGCCTGGATCTCGACCTGGGCCATCACCGTGTCGCGCACGACGTTGGTGACGATGCCGCGGAAGCGGTTGCGGGCGGACTCGCGGGCCACCGGGCGGCGGTCGTCGGGAACCGCCGCCAGCTCGCCGGCGAGCCGGGCCAGCTCGACGCCCTCGACCGTGCGCCGGCCCGCCGCGTCGGTCGAGGTGGCCAGCCGGCCGGAGTCGGCCCAGCGGCGGACGGTGTCGTCGCTGACGCCGAGCAGCTCGGCGGCCTCGCGCATGCGGAAGGTCGGCACGGCTGGACGCTACACCGCTCCTGCGGCTCCCGGTGGCGTCCGGTGCCGCAGCTGCGGACCGTCTTCTTCTTTCCTCCCGCTTCTGCGGCCGACCTCGCGCCGCGACCGAGACCCGGGCTCCGAGCCGCTCGCGTAGGGTCCGCGCATGGCTCACGAGGACCTGCTGCAGCTGCGCGCCGACCATCCCGTGCTCTCCCGCGGCACCTACCTCGCCAGCCACACCCTCGGGGCCATGCACCGGCGTACGCCCGAGCGGCTCGCGGAGTTCTCGACGCTCTGGGCCGAGCGCGGCGTCGCCTCGTGGGGCGTCTGGGGGCCGGAGGTACGCCGCGTCGCCGACCTGGTCGGCTCGATCGTCGGCGCCCCGCCCGGCACGACCGTGCTCCGGCAGAGCGTCGCGGACCTGCTCGGCGCCGTCGCGTCGGCCGTCGACTGGTCCGGGCCACGCAACCGGGTCGTCTACTCCGACCTCGAATGGCCGTCGTCGCACTACCTGTGGACCGAGCAGCAGCGCCACGGCGCCGAGGTCGTCGTCGTGCCGAGCGAGCCCGACCCCGCGCTGCCCGACGAGCCCGCGATCGAGGCGTCGGTCGAGCGGCTCGTCGCGGCCATCGACGAGCGCACCGCCGTCGTCCCGATCAGCCACGTGCTCTTCCGCACCTCGGCC
Organism: Motilibacter deserti; assembly: GCF_011250635.1. Lineage (GTDB taxonomy): Bacteria > Actinomycetota > Actinomycetes > Motilibacterales > Motilibacteraceae > Motilibacter_A > Motilibacter_A deserti. The sequence continues at coordinate 3,265 of NZ_JAANNP010000057.1, read as the reverse complement.
CTCGTCGACGTCCGCCCGGTCGTCGAGCGCGCCCACGCGGTCGGGGCGCTCGTGGTGCTCGACGCGTACCAGTCGGCCGGGTGCGTCCCCGTCGACGTCGTCGCGCTCGGCGTCGACGCCTGCGTGGGCGGCTCGGTCAAGTGGCTCTGCGGCGGCCCCGGTGCGGCCTGGATGTACGTCGCGCCCCACGCCGCGGACCGGCTGCGCCCGGCGGCGGTGGGCTGGTGGGGCCACGCGCGCCCGTTCGACTTCGAGTTCGGCCCGATGGACTACGCGGAGGGGGCGATGCGCTTCGCCGGCGGCACGCCCGGCGTCCCGTCGGCGTACGCCGCCAGCGCGGGCTACGAGGCCGTCCTCGCCGCCGGCGTCGAGCGCATCCGCGAGCGGTCGGTCTCGCTGACCCAGCCGCTGCTCGAGGATGCCCTCTCCCGAGGCTTCACGGTCCGCTCGCCGCGCGACCCCGCCCGCCGCGGTGGCGCGGTGGCGATCGACCCCGGCGACGCCCTGCGCGTGCGCGACGAGCTGCTCGTGCGCGGCTTCACGGTCGACGCGCGCCCGGGCGTCGGGCTGCGGATCGGGCCGCACTTCTACAACTCCGCCGAGGAGTGCGTCGCCGTCCTCGACGCCGTCGAGGAGATCCTGCGGGAGACCAGCTCGCCCGCGTCGGCGACGATGGCCTGGTGAGCAGCACGGTGGAGGCGGCGCGCCCGGGCATCGACGCCGCCGCCCCGCCCCGGCCCGCAGCGCGCGGGCGCCGGCTCGTCCTCCCCGTGCTGGGCGTGCTCGCCACGGTCGCCGCCCTCGTCGTCGCGATCCCGCGCCCGAGCGGCGACGTCGTCCGCGAGATCGGCTACGCCTCGGAGCTGGCCTCCGTGCGCGCCTCCGCGCCGTTCGCCGTCGCCGCGCCACAGGGCCTGCCGGCCGGCTGGCGGGCGACGGGCGTACGCATCGACCGGCGCAACGGCACCACGCACTGGCACCTCGCGTTCGCGACGCCCAGCGGGGCGTACGCCTCGGTCGAGCAGAGCAACCGGCTGCCGGTCGTGTTCGTGGGCGAGATGACCGAGCGCGGCCCTTTGCGCGGCTCGAAGCTGGTGGGCACCGAGCTGTGGAACCGCAGCTACGCGCAGCTGCGCGACCACCGCGCGTTCTGGCGCACCCGCGCCGGCGTCAGCACCGTGGTCGGGGGCACCGCGTCGTGGGACGAGCTCGAGGTGCTGGTCGAGTCGTTGACGTATGCCGGGGGACAGGTCGGCGGGCCGCGCGGCGCCGTCATCTCCGCCGGCTGACGGCCTCACACCTGCGCGGGCCGCTCCGCGGTCGCCGCGTCCAGCCGGCGTCGGGCGCCGTCGAGCCACTCCTGGCAGACCGCGGCCAGCCGCTCGCCGCGCTCCCACAGCGCGAGCGCCTCCTCGAGCGTCGTCCCGCCCGCCTCCAGCCGGCGCACGACGTCGAGCAGCTCGTCGCGGGCCTGCTCGTAGCCCGGGGCGTCGTCCGCCGCGTCCTCCAGCTCTGCCATGGCCTCCAGCCTAGGCTGGCCCGGTGACGGGGATGACGGTCCGGCCCGCGCGCCCTGACGACGCCGAGGAGCTGACCCGGCTGCGCGAGGTCATGCTGCGGGCGATCGGCGAGGACCCGGACGCGGACGGTGGCTCGTGGCGCGCGGAGTGCGTCCGCCGGGTCGCCGTCGGCCTGGAGGACTCGATCGTCGCCGTCGTGGCCGAGCGGCCGACGGGCGGCCTCGCGGCCTGCGCCGCGGCGACGGTCTACGCGATGCTGCCCGGGCCGCGGAACCCGACCGGGCTCACGGCGTACCTCTACAGCGTGGTCACGGACGAGGACGCCCGGCGGCTGGGGCTCGCCCGCCGGTGCGTCGTCGGCGTGATGGAGGAGCTCGCGGCGCGGGGCGTCAACCGCGTCGAGCTGCACGCCAGCGACGAGGGCGCTCCGCTCTACAGGGATCTCGGGTTCACGAATCCGGAGTGGCAGGCCATGACGTGGCGGGCGGGCAGCGACCCGCTCGGCTGACGACCCGGGCGTACGCATCTCTCAGCTCGCCCCGCGTCAGGCTGCCGTTCACGTCCAGGCAATCTGTGCACTGCATCCTGCGGTCGCCGCGGGCCTGCAGCGCCCGTCCGGCTCCACCACCACGGCACGACCCGTGCCACGACCTCGAGGACGTCCGCCTTCATGACTTCGAGCCTCCGCCGCCTCCCGCTGGGCCTGGCCGCGCTGGTGTCCGCCGTGCTGCTGGCCCCGGCGGCACCCGCCAGCGCCGCCGTCGAGGACCACGTCGACCTCACCGTGCTCGCCAGCACCGACGTGCACTCCAACGTCTTCAACTGGGACTACTTCGCCAACTCGGCGCCGGCGACCAACCAGACCGGCTTCGCGAAGCTGTCCACCCTCGTCAAGCAGGTGCGCAGCCAGCGCGGCGCGGCGTCCACGCTGCTCGTCGACAACGGCGACACCATCCAGGGCACTCCGCTCGGCACGTACTACGCGAAGAACCAGCCGCCGACGAGCACCTTCACGCACCCGGTCGCCGCCGTCATGAACGCCATGGGCTACGACGCCATGGTCACCGGCAACCACGAGTTCAACTACGGCATCCCGCTGCTGCGCACGTTCGAGAGCCAGCTGCGCTTCCCGATCGTGACGGCCAACGTGCTGACGCACGGGACGCAGGAGCCGGCCTTCGCGCCGTACACGATCAAGACCATGACCGTCCCGGGCCACGACCCGGTGAAGGTCGGCATCCTCGGCATCACGACCCCGGGCAGCGCGGTCTGGGACCGCGGCAACGTCGAGGGCCGCTTCGACTTCACCGGCGGCGTCGAGCAGGCCGCGAAGTACGTCCCGCAGGTGCGTGCCGCCGGTGCCGACGTCGTCGTGGTGCTCGCGCACACCGGCGTCTCGGGGTCCACGTCGTACGGCGACGCGATCCCTTTCCCGGAGAACTTCGCCGCCGACATGGCCCGCCAGGTGCCGGGCATCGACGTGATCGTCGCGGGCCACTCGCACTCGAACGTCACCCAGCAGCTGGTCGCGAACACCGCCACCGGCAAGGACGTCCTGCTGACCCAGCCCGGCTCGTGGGGCCGCCGGCTCAGCCAGGTCAGCCTGGGCCTGGACAAGGTCGACGGCGCCTGGTCGCTGGTGACGAAGAGCTCGACGCTGCTCAACACGACGGGTGTCGCCGAGGACCCGGAGATCGTCGCGCTCGCTGGCGCGGCGCACCAGAAGGTCGTCGACTACGTCAACT
>NZ_JAANNP010000059.1 GCF_011250635.1 Motilibacter deserti | reverse complement strand
TTCCAGACCACGATCGCCTCGGCGGTCGAGGAGCAGACCGCCACCACGCACGAGATGAGCCGCTCCGTGAGCGAGGCCGCCACCGGCACCGGCGCCATCGCGGCCAACATCACCGGCGTCTCCGCCGCGGCCGAGACGACCACCGGCGCGCTCTCCGCGTCGCAGACCGCAGTCGCGGAGCTGGCCTCCATGGCCAGCGGGCTCAAGGCCGAGGTGAACCGCTTCACCTTCTGACCTGCTCCAGGCCCGGGCGCGCGCAGACGTCGGGGCCGGGCATGCCGAGGGCCGGTGGTGCGTCATGCACCGCCGGCCCTTCGGGCGCTCAGGCCACCGTGACGGGCAGCGTCTCGGGGATGCGGATGATGTAGCCGCGGCCCCGGCGCGGCTCCCCGGCAGGCGTGAGGCGCGGGACCCGGCGTACGAGCTCGGCGAAGAGCGCCTGCAGCTCGAGCCGGGCGAGCGGGGCGCCGAGGCAGTAGTGGATGCCGGCGCCGAAGCTGATGTGCGGGTTCGAGGAGCGGCCCACGTCGAACCGGTCCGGGTCCTCGAAGCGCTCGGGGTCGCGGTTGGCCGACCCGAACAGCAACGCCACCTGGCTGCCACGGGCGACCGGCACGCCGCCCACGTCCGCGTCCTCGAGCGCCCACCGCGAGAAGAGCTGCAGCGGGGTGTCGTAGCGCATCAGCTCCTCGACCATGGTCGGGACGAGCGCCGGGTCGGCGCGTACGCGCTCGAGCTGGTCGGGGTGGGCCAGCAGGGCCGCGATGCCGTTGACCGTCACGCCGACCGTGGCCTCGTGGCCGGCGTTGAGCAGCAGCACGCACGTCCCGACGAGCTCGTCCTCGGTGAGCCGCTCGCCCTCGTCGACGACCTCGGCGAGGGCGGTGACCAGGTCGTCCTGCGGCCGGGCCCGGCGCTGCGCGGCCAGCTCGCGCAGGTACGCGGCGAACTCCTCGGCGGCCTGGACCGCGCGCACCTCGTCGTCCGGGGTGGGGCGCAGCTCGTACATCCGGCACATGTCCTGCGACCACGGGCGCAACAGGTGCCGGTCCGCCGGCGGGACGCCGAGCAGGTCGGCGATGACGGACACCGGGAGCGGCTCGGCGACGACCGGCTTGAGGTCGACGACCGAGCCGTCGCTGCCGGCGTCGACCAGGTCGTCGACCAGCTGGCGGGCGGTCGCGTCGATCGACGCGCGCATCCCCTCGACCCGGCGCGGGGTGAACGCCTTGGCGACGAGCCGCCGCAGCCGCGTGTGGTCCGGCGGCTCGGTGTCGAGCATCCCGTCGCGGACGACGTCCCAGAACGGCGCGAGGTGCGGCGCGTCCTCCGGGCGGCCCATCTCGGCGTGGGTCGCGACCTGCAGGTAGGAACGGCCGAACCGGCGGTCGCGGAGCACGGCGTCGACGTCGGCGGCGCGGGAGACGACGTACTGCCCGGTGCGGGGCGACCAGGCGACCGGGCCGAGCTTCCGCAACAGGCCGTAGGTCGGGTAGGGGTCGGCGACGAACGCGGCGGAGGCAGGGTCGAAGGCATCGGGGACCAGCGGCGGAATCATGGTGCGGGCCAGCGTAGGGGGAGACGCAACGGCCGTCCGCTGAAACGCGCGGCCCTCCCTCACGCGGATGCGGGACGATGGGGACATGTCCTTCCGTGCCGGCCTGTCCCCCGCCGCAGGTGCCCTGGCCCTGCTCCTGGCCACCGCCGCGTGCTCCGGCGGCGACGAGGACGGCACCGCCGCGCCCGCCGGCCCCTCGGCGACCACCGGCGCTTCCGCGGGCGACCCGTCCGCTCCCGCGGTCCCACCGTTGGCGAGCGAGCCCGCGGGCCAGCCCAGCCCCGTCGCGCCGTCCGGGCCCGCACCCATCACCCCCTCGGCCCCCGCCTCCTCCACGTCCGCCCCGGCCCGGCCCAGCCCCGCCGGGACCACGACGGCCGGCTTCGGCAGCCTCGCCCCCGCCGACCAGCAGGTCGTCGCCCGGGCGCTGGCCCGTGGCCTGAAGGCCGGCCAGCCGGTGGCGGTCGAGCACTACGCCCGCTTCGACGACCAGCCGACCCTCGACAGCGTCTCCACCGAGCTGACCGTCCTGGGCCTCACCGTCACCCCCGTCGTGAACGTCCGCGAGTCCGACAGCTTCGAGCTGACCGCGACGAGCTCCGGGACGCTCGACGCGTCGTTCCTGGAGAGCGACCTCGTGGCCGTGCGCGAGGTGGTCGAGCGCAACGGCGGGACCTACACCGGCTGGGACGCGCAGCCGGGGTAGGCCTCGCCCGGCTCAGCGACGGGCCGGCGCCCGTCCCGTGACGCCGGCGCCCGCCGAGTCGTGCACCGCCTCGAGCCCGTCGAAGCCGGCGGCCTCGAGCGCGGCCCAGGTGCCCGCGACCACCCGCTCGGCGGCGGTGGGGCCGGCGTCGTACAGGACGCAAAGCCGTCCGCCGGGCCGGAGCGCCCGGGCGAGCGCCGCACACTCGTCAGCCGCCGGTGAGGTCCAGAAGACGTTGACGTTGACGGCGAAGGCGCGGTCGAACGACCGGGGCTCGACATCGAGGCCCGCGAGCGCGGCCCGCCGGACGGTCAGCACGCCGGACTCGACGTACGCCTCGTTGCGCGCCAGCGCGCGGGCCACCGCCGTGGCCGACCGGTCCACGGCGAGCAGATGGCCAGTCGTCAGGGTCGCGCAGACCAGCCCGGCCGCCACCCCGGTCCCGCAGCCGGCCTCGAGGACCCGGTCCTGCGGGCGGTGGCCGAGCAGCTCGACCGCCCAGCGCAGCCGGGCGGGCGCGGGCTCCGACGCTGCGCTGCCTCGCACCCGGCCCAGCGTAGGAGGGGCCGCCACCCGTGACGACGGCCGGCAGGCAGCTTCCTCGGCGCCGGAGGGGGCCGTCGTCCACAGGGCAGCTCGGGGCGGGGTGCAGCTCGCCGGCAGCGGCTACCGTTCGCACGAGGAGGTCGGCCATGACCACGCGCATCCCTATGTCGTACTCGGACTACCTCGAGCTGCCGGACGACCCGCCGAACGAGTACCAAGCAGGGTGCGCCGTCGTGATGGACCGGCCGACGCCGTACCACGGCCGTGTCCTGCGCCGGCTGATGCGGGTCGTCGAGGACCAGCTCCCGGACGGCCTCGAGGTCCTGTCCGACGTCGCCTGGAAGCCGGACGACCAGGAGTGGGGGCCGGACCTGATCGTCCTGGAGCCACAGCCGCAGGACGTCGTGAAGTTCACGGGGACCCCGCGTCTGCTCGCCGAGGTGCTGTCGAGCGACCGCGCGCGTGACCTCGTGGAGAAGCTCGCCGAGTACGCGGCGGCGGGCGCTCCCTGCTACTGGGTGGTCGCCCCCCGCGACGAGACCCTCACGGCGCACGAGCTGCGCGACGGCAGCTACCGGGTCGTCGCCCGGCTCGGCCGGCACGAGCCGACGGCCTCCATCGCCGTGGGTGACCTGCAGCTCCGGATCGACACCAGAGAGCTCGTCTCCTGAGCGCGACCAGCCGCGACCGTCACCGACGCGCGCCCGGTCTGCCCGCATGCTCAACTAGGGCGCGTGGGCAGGACCAGGGCATGACCCGACGCACGAGCGACGCTCGGCAGACCGCGTGACCGCGCGCGCGGTGCACATCCGTTCCATCGAGACCGCGGTCCCCCGGCCGATGCCGCAGGCCGTCCTGCGCGACCTCATGGCCGCCCAGCCCGGCCTGACGCCGCTCGCGCGCCGGCTCGTACGCACCGTCTATGACGCCTCGGGCATCGAGACGCGGCACACCGTGCTCGACGAGCTGGAGGAGGCCGCGGCCGGCGGCCCGGTCTTCTTCGACCACGGGTCGGGGCACGTGCTGACGCCGTCGACCGGGACGCGCAACGCGGCGTACGCCCGGCTCTCGCGCGAGCTCTTCGTCGAGGCCGGCCGGCGGGCGCTCAAGACGTCGGGGCTCGAGGCGGAGGACGTCACCCACGTGGTGACGGTGTCGTGCACGGGGTTCTTCGCGCCGGGCCCGGACTACCTGCTCGTGCGCGAGCTCGGCCTGCCGCCCTCGACCCGCCGGCTCCACGTCGGCTTCATGGGCTGCTACGGCGCGTTCCCGGCGCTGCGCGCGGCCCGGTCGACCTGCCAGGCCGAGCCGGACGCGGTCGTGCTCGTCGTGTGCGTCGAGCTCTGCACGCTCCACCTGCACGTCGCGAACGACCCGGACACGATCGTCTCCTCCTCCGTCTTCGCCGACGGCGCCGCGGCGGCCGTCGTCACAGCGCGGCCCGCGCCCGCGGGCGAGCCGACGCTGACGATCGAGTCGCTGGAGACCGTGCTCTCCGAGCAGGGCGAGCAGGACATGGCGTGGACGATCGGCGACCAAGGCTTCGACATGGTGCTCAGCAGCTACGTGCCACGCATCATCGAGGCCGACATCCGGGGCGCGCTCGACCCGTTGCTCGGCGACCGGGACGCCGCGGGCATCGAGCACTGGGCCGTCCATCCCGGCGGGCGCAGCATTCTCGACCGAGTGCAGTCGGCGCTGGGGCTCGACGACGCCCAGCTCGCCCCGTCGCGCGGGGTGCTGCGCGACTACGGCAACGTCTCGAGCGCGACCGTGTTGTTCGTCCTGCGCGAGATCCTGCACTCGCGCCAGGCCGGCCCGGCGAGCGTGGTGGCGGTCGCCTTCGGCCCGGGCCTGACGGTGGAGACGGGCCTGCTGACGCTCGGGGCCGCGTGATGCCCGACCTGTCGGCCCGCGACACCGCGGTCCGCGAGCTCATGGACGACCCGGAGTGCGACCTCGGCAAGCTGCGCTCGACCTATGCGCAGTTCCGTGCGGTCAACCGCGCCGTGTCCGGGTGGCGGCGGGTCTACGTGCGCCGGCTGCGGCCGCTGCTGTCCGCGCACTCTTCGACGACGCTGCTCGACGTCGGCTTCGGCGGCGGCGACGTGCCGCGCGCCCTCGCGGGGTGGGCGCGGCGCGACGGGCTGCGGCTCGACGTGACCGCGATCGACCCCGACGACCGTGCGTACGCCTTCGCGACCGCCGCCCCGGACGCCGGCGTCGCGTTCCGGCGGGCGTCTTCGGCCGAGCTGGTCGCCGCCGGTGAGCGCTTCGACGTCGTCACCTCCAACCACCTGCTTCACCACCTCGACGAGGCCGGCCTCGCGGCGCTGCTCGCGGACAGCGCGGCCCTCGCCCGGCGGCTCGTCGTGCACAACGACATCGAACGGTCCCGGCTGGCCTACTCGGCGTACGCCGTGGCCACCCGTCCGCTCGCCCGCCGCTCGTTCCTGCACGTCGACGGGCTGCTGTCGATCCGGCGCAGCTACCGCCGGGACGAGCTCGCGGCCCGGGTGCCGGCGGGGTGGCGGGTGGAGCGGCAGCGGCCGTACCGGCTTCTCCTGGTGCGAGAAGCCGCGTGAACGCCCGAGCCCTGCGCAACGCCGATGTGCTCGTGCAGGCCGCGGCGGCGAGCTACGCGGCGAACTGCGCGCTGGGCACGGCGGCGGCGCTCGGCGTCAACACCCGCCGCGTCGGCTGGACGCACCACGCGCTCTTCGTCGCGACCGCGTCGCTGACCGCCGCGGCCGTCGGCTCCGCCGTGTGGCGCCCCCGACCGTCGGCCCTCGCCCTCGTGCCGGCGGCGGTCCCGCTCGCGCTCATTCCCTACCTGGGGACGCACGGCCCCCGGCATAGGGTCGTGGCGCTGTCGGCGGCGCCGTTCTACGCCGCCGGTCTCGCACTGACCAGGAGGTAGCCAGGTGGAGCTGCTGGACGCGATCCGGCGCCGCAGGACGACGAACGGCGCGATGCTGCCGGACCCGGTGTCCGAGGAGCACCAGCGGCTGCTGATGGAGGTCGCCGGCCGCGCGCCGTCGCAGCTCAACAGCCAGCCGTGGCGGTTCGTCCTCGTCGAGAACCGCGCCACCATCGACGCGATCGCCGACATCAGCGGCGGCAGCATGACCACGGCGATGTCGAACGGCACGTTCTTCGAGCGCTACAAGCCCTACTTCCGCTTCAGCCAGGAGGAGATGGAGCGGCGCCGCGACGGCATGCTCTTCGACAAGCTCCCCGCGCCGCTGCGCCCCTTCACCAGCCAGGTCTTCACCTCGCGCGGGCAGAAGCTCATGAACACGCTGCGTGTCCCGCAGACCCTCGGCGCCGAGAACCGCAAGCTCGTCGCCGGCTGCCCGCTGCTGCTCGGCGTGATGCTCGACCGCAGCGAGTACCGCCCCGGCGAGCTGTCCTCGTTCTACTCGGTGTTCAGCATGGGCGCCGCCATGGAGAACATCTGGCTGACGACCGTCGAGCTCGGGATGGGCATCCAGTTCATCTCGTTCCCGATGGAGGTCCCGGGCCAGTGGGACAAGATCTGCGAGCTGCTCGCCGTGCCCGACAACCTCGAGCTCATGGCGGTCTACCGGCTGGGCTACCTGCCGCCGGAGCAGCGCCGCCCCGCGATCGACTGGTCCAGCCATCAGCGGAAGCTGCCTTCGCAGTACGTCTACCGCGAGACCTGCCGGACGCCGCAGACGGGGTGGGACGAGCCGCTCCAGCCCTGACCCGTGCCCGAGCACGGGGCCTCCCCGGAGCTCTCGCTCGGTGACGCTATGCCCGCGAGAGCTCAGCCCTCGCGCCGCTCCGCCCACCGCTCCGGCAGCGCCCGCGCACGGGCGGCCCGGGCCAGCTCCACCTCCCGGCGCAGCAGCTCGCCGGCCTCGGCCGCGTCGCGGTGGTCGGCGTACGGGCGGATGCCGGGCGGCAGGTCGAGATGGAGCGAGGCGAGGCCGAGCCGGCGCTGCAGCGGGCCCTGGGTGACGCGTACGGACTGCGCCTTGGCGTGCGGGACGACGTCCATCTCCCGGCGGAGCACCCCGCGCGTCGACACGAAGACGCGGTCGTCGGCGCCGACGGCGAGCCCGCGCCAGGCGACGGGGTCGATCGACCGCGCCCGTGCCGGCACGGGGGTCAGCGGCACCGCCTCCGGCCCGGGGTGCGGGCCGACCTCGGCCTGCAGAACCAGGCGCACCAGGTCGTACGCCTCGTGGCGCGGGGCGACCGGCAGCAGGGCGCTGCTCTCGGACGCGGACTCCTTGCCGTAGCCCGCGACCGACACCTCGACCCGGACCCACCCGCGGGACCGCCAGAGCAGCGGGGAGACGATGCGCAGCGCCTGCACGCGCCCGGGCGGGACCGTCTGGGCACGCGTCTCCAGCAGCCCGCGCCGCAGCCGCAGCCCATCGGGCGAACCCGCAACTGTGAAATCGAACTCGCTGATCAGCCGTTGTGCCATCCCGCCGCCGAGGGGCAGCAGCACCGGGAGGATCGCGAAGGCGAAGCCTGGTTCTCCTGTGATCGCCACGCCCACGAGCAGCACGACCGCCAGCCCGAGGGTCAGGATCGTCGGCATCGACAGCAGAACCGACCCGACGAGCCGCCCCGCGGGCACCTTGTGGAGCACGACCTCCGGGGCCTCGGGCGCCTCCTCGCCCTCGGCGGCGCGCACTCCGGCCGCCCGTGCCAGCAGCTCCGCGCGCAGCCGGAGGGCGGCGTCCTCCCCGAGGTACGCCAGCCCGCCCTCGCTCGACCTGCCGCCCACCACCTCCAGCCGCAGCTCGGCGAGCCCGAGCAGCCGGCCCAGCAGCGGGCGTACGACGTCGACGGCCTGCAGCCGGTCCAGCCGCACGCGCCGCGATCGCCGGAAGAGCGCCCCGCTCTCGATGAGCAGCTCCTCCCCGTCGAAGCCGAAGCGGGTGAAGAGCCACGCCACCCAGCCGTAGACGAGGGCGAGCGGGACGACGGCCCCGAGGACGATGAGCATCGGGGTGGGCGAGCCGCCGCGCCCCTCCGCGGCCTGCTGGCCGAGGATCGCGACGATGACCGCGAGCGCCTTCCAGCCGCGCACGAAGGGCGTCAGCGGGTGCAGCCGGCGCAGCTCGACGACGCGGCCCGCCTCGACGGGGGTGCTCACAGCCCCGCCGCGCGCGCCTCGCCGCGCGCGGCCAGCCGGTCGCGCAGCCGCGCGGCCTCGGCCGGCGGAAGGCCGGGGATGGACGCGTCGGTGGTGGCCGACGCGGTGTGCAGCTGGACGCGGGCCACCCCGGCGGCGCGGTCGAGCGGGCCGGCGGTCACGTCGACGAACTGCATCCGGCCGTAGGGCACCACGACCAGCTTGCGGAAGAGCACCCCGTTGCGCAGCAGCAGGTCGTCGTCGCGCTCGGCGTAGCCCCAGGCTGCCACCTGCCGCCCCACGACCGCCCACGCCCAGGCCAGCAGTGCCGCTCCCCCGAGGAGCGGGACGAGCGCCCACGGCAGGGCGGCGAACACCGCGAGCAGCACCGCCGCGGCCACCGCCGGCACGCCGATGAGCGCGGCGGCGAGCCCGCGGCGCACGCTCGCCAGCCGCGGCGACACCGGCAGCCAGCTCGTGCCGGGCGGGTCGAACGCGTCGGCGCTTCTCGTGTCCACCCCGGGAGCCTAGGTGCCCGGCGTCCTCGGCCCGGTGACACCATTGCCGCCCGTGCCCGAGATCGTCGTCGGCGTCGGCCTGACGTCACCTGCAGCCCCCGACGGGCCCGCCGCGGGCGGCCACCCGTCCCGGGCCGACCTCGTGCTGCCGATCGGCCAGCACCATCCGTCCGCCCACGGCGCCTTCCGGCTCCGGCTCCGGGTCGAGGACGACGTCGTCGTCGCGGCCGAGCCGGTCGCGGGCTACATGCACCGCGGGGCCGAGAAGCTCTTCGAGGTACGCGACTACCGCCAGGTGATCGTGCTGGCCAACCGGCACGACTGGCTCTCGGCCTTCGCCAACGAGCTCGGCGTCGTGCTGGCCGTCGAGCGGATGCTCGGCATCGAGGTCCCCGAGCGCGCGGTCTGGGCGCGCACCCTGCTCGCCGAGCTCAACCGGGTGCTCGCCTCGCTGATGTTCCTGGCCTCCCCGCCGGACCCGGCCCGGCCGGACGGGGCGACCGCGACGTACCCCGACGTCCTCGCCCTGCGCGAGACCCTGCAGGCCGTGCTCGAGGAGGCCTCCGGCGGGCGCGTGCACTTCATGTTCAACCGGGTCGGCGGCCTCAAGGAGGACCTGCCCGAGGGCTGGACGGCGCGGGCGCGCGCGGCGGTGGCGCACGTGCGCTCCCAGTGGCCCGCCGTCGAGGCCGCGTCCGTCGCCGACGAGCGCTTCCGCTCAGCGCTGCGCGGCGTCGGAGTGCTGCCGCGCGCGACGGCGCTGGCGTACGGCGTCAGCGGGCCGGTCGCGCGGGCCAGCGGGATCGGGGCGGACCTGCGCCGCGACGCGCCCTACCTGGCGTACGCGGAGCTCGACGTGCCGCTCGTGACCCGCGGCGAGGGCGACTGCCTGGCGCGGTTCGAGGTGCTGGCCGAGCAGGCGCGCGTGGCGCTCGACCTGGCCGACGCCTGCCTGGACCGGGTCGAGGCCCTGCCGGCCGGCCCGGTCGACGTGCGGCTGCCGAAGGTGCTCACCGTGCCGGAGGGGTCGGCGTACGCCGTCACCGAGAACCCGCTCGGGCTGAACGGCTACTACCTCGTGAGCCGCGGCGAGAAGGTGCCGTGGCGGCTGAAGCTGCGCAGCGCGTCGTTCGGCAACGTCCAGTCGCTCGAGGCGCTGCTGCCCGGGTGCCGGCTCGAGCACCTCGTGCCGGTGCTGTGCTCGGTGTTCTTCGTCACCGGTGACATGGACCGGTGAGGCGCAGGTCGGTCAGGCGGCGCGGGTGCGGCCGTTGACCCGGCGCAGCGGGATGACGACGGGCAGCGGGCCGCTGTGCGTGCCCGTGGTGCCGCTCGCCGGGTAGGCCATCGCGTGCGTCGCGACCGCGGCCGCGTCGCGGGCGGCCTGGGCGGCGACGACCTCGGCCTGCGCCTGGAGCAGCTGCGCCTTCGCGCTGCCGAGCCGCGCCTTCGTGCTCGCGAGCTCGGCGCGCACGGTCGCCAGCTCGCCGGTCAGCTGCTCGACCTGCACGCGCAGGGCGGCGGCCTCACGAGCGATCGCGGACGGCTGCGGGGCGGGGATGGGGCGCGGCAGGACCGTGGCGACCGGTGCCTTCGCGGCAGCCACCGCGGGAGCGGTCGGGGCCACCGGCACGGGGGCCGGGCGGGCGGGCTGCTGCGGCCCCGGGCGACGCCCGGGAAGGAACGCCGAGAGCCGCGAGACGAGACGGGCGAAACGCGAGGGGCGGCGATGCCGGGCAGACATGGAGCCAAGGATACGGGCTCGCCGCTGTCCAGCCGACGCGCGGCGCGCGGGCGGCTCGATCGGCGCAGGCGCCCGAAGCGAAGCGATCAAGGAGTCGTGGTCGTGACGCGCCGGCGTGTCACGACCACGACCCGTTGATCATCTGCGCCTGCGGCTCCCGCTGCTCGCCAGCGGCGGCAGCGGGACGGGTGTGCCGTCAGCCCGCGCTGAGCGCGCCGTCCGAGCTGAAGACCAGGCCGAGCGTGGCGCGGCCCTGCTTGAGCGCGGCCTGGGTCAGCGGGCCGCCGGCGTCGAGCGGGGTGAAGGACTCGAACGACAGCCCGTAGGTCGACTCCAGGCCCGGTCGGCAGAACGGGCGCTCGGGGCACTCCGGCGGCCCGGCGAGGACCAGGCCGGAGCCGCACGCCGACGCGAGGTCGGACAGCGTCGAGACCGAGTGCTCGTCGGCGAAGGCCTTGGTGACGGCGAAGGCGTTCTGGTCGGCGGCCTGCGACGGGGCGCCGAACGCGAGCCCGGCCGACTCCCCGAGCGTCGTCAGCGCCGAGACCGTGGCGTCGAGGTCGCTGCTGGCCTTGGCCTCGGCGTCGGCGCCGTTCTCCTGCTTGTTGAGGAACTCGGCGAGCGTGCCGGCGTACTCGGGCACGACCTGGATCTGGCCCTTGGTGAGCGCCGGGAGGTAGACCTCGCGGTTGCCGATGGTGCGCGTCGAGGCGTCGAAGCCGGCGGCGTCCAGCGCGAGCGCGTAGATCTCGGCGAGCGTCTGGTTCTCGGCGAAGTTGGCCGCGCCGACCACGATCTTGCCCGAGCCGCCCGAGAGGCCCTGGGCGAGGCCCTTCTCCGCGACGTAGTCCTTCGCGACGTTCGGCGAGGTCTCGCGGTCGACGACGACCCGCTTGTTGAGCGCCACGAGGTCGTCGGTCGTGAGCGCGGCCGAGACCTTGTCCAGCGCCGCGATCAGCGGCTGGCTCGACGACTTCGCCGTGACGGCCGGGATGATGTTGTCGACCGTCTGCAGCTTCTTGTCGTCCTCGAGCACGACGAGCTCGTCACCGGAGACCGGCTCGCACGAGCCCGCCCCCGCCGCCGCGCTGCCGGCCGCGCTGGAGGCCGGGGCCGCTCCCTCGTCCGAGGAGCCCTCCTCGCCGCACGCGGCGAGCGCCGTCACCGCGACCGCCGCCAGCGCCACGCGGAAGGCCCGCCCCCGCAACCCACC
>NZ_JAANNP010000060.1 GCF_011250635.1 Motilibacter deserti | reverse complement strand
TTCTTCGACCTCGGCGGCGACAGCATCGTCTCGATCCAGCTCGTCAGCCGCGCCCGCAAGGCAGGGCTCGTCCTCACCCCGCGCGACGTCTTCGAGCACAAGACGGTCGCCGCGCTGGCGGTCGTCGCCCGCGACCTGGCCCGCGATCCGGCCACCGCCCGCACCGCGGCCACGGACGACGGGACCGGCCCGCTGCCCCTGCTGCCGATCATGCACTGGCTGCGCGAGTGGGAGGGCGACCCCGACGGCTTCCACCAGTCGGTGCTGCTGCACGCTCCCGCGGGCCTCTCCCTGCCCACCCTCACCACGGCGGTGCAGGCCCTCCTCGACCAGCACGACGCGCTGCGGCTGCGGCTGCGCCGGACCGCGGCGGCGTGGGGCCTCGAGGTCCTGCCGCGCGGCGGGGTCGAGGCCGGGCCGCTCGTCACCCGGGTCGCCATCGCGGGCCTTCCGAGCGCCGAGATCGAGCAGGCCGTCGCCGAGCAGGCCGCCGCGGCCCAGGCCCGGCTCCGGCCCGAGCAGGCGACCGTGCTCCAGGCGGTGTGGCTCGACGCCGGGCCGGACGCCCTCGGCCGGCTGCTGCTCGTCGTCCACCACCTCGCGGTCGACGGCGTGTCGTGGCGCATCCTCGTCCCGGACCTCGCCGCCGCCGTCGCGGCCGCCGCCGCCGGGTCGACGCCCGAGCTCGACCCGGTCGGCACGTCGCTGCGCGGCTGGGCACAGCAGCTCGCCGCCGCCGCGAACGACCCGGACCGGCTCGCCGAGGTCGAGCACTGGCAGGCCGTGCTGCGTGCGCCGGACGCCCCGCTGGGCGACCGGCCGCTCGACCCGGCCCGCGACACGGTCGCGAGTGCCCGGCAGGTCACCACCACCCTGCCCGCGGAGCACGCCGGGCCGCTGTTGACCACGGTGCCGGCCGCCTTCCACGGCTCGGTCAACGACGTGCTGCTCGCCGCGCTGGCGCTCGCGGTCGCGCGGTGGCGCGGCCGGCGTACGCCCGGTGGGCAGCGCGACGTGCTGCTCGACCTCGAGGGCCACGGCCGGGTCGACCTCGGCACCGGCGCGGACCTCTCGCGGACGGTCGGCTGGTTCACGACGATGTACCCGGTGCGCGTCGACGCCGGCGACGTCGACCTCGAGGACGCCTTCGCGGGCGGCCGCTCGGCCGGCGCCGCCGTCAAGGCCGTCAAGGAGGCGCTGCGGGCGGTGCCCGGAGAGGGCGTCGGATACGGCCTGCTGCGCCACCTCAACGCCCAGACCGCGCCGCTGCTCGCCGCGCTCCCCACGCCCCAGATCGGGTTCAACTACCTCGGGCGCTTCGCCGCGCCGGACGTGGCCGCCCCGACCGCGTGGTCGCCGGCCCCGGAGAGCGTCCCGCTCGGTGGCGGCGCGGACCCGGACGCGCCGGTGCCGCACCTGCTCGAGGTCACGGCGCTCGCCCAGAACGGCCCCGAGGGCCCCGGCGGCCCCGAGCTCTCCGTCACCTGGTCCTGGCCCGGCGCCGCCCTCGACGAGTCCGACGTCGCCGAGCTCGCGCAGGACTACCTCGACGCGCTCGCCGCGGTCGCCCGCCACGGGTCCACCCCCGTCGCCGGCGGCCTCACCCCCTCCGACGTCGCGCTCACCGGGCTCACCCAGCGCGAGATCGACGCCGTCGAGCACGTCCACCCGCGCCCCGCGGACCTGCTGCCGCTGTCCCCGCTGCAGGAGGGCCTGCTCTTCCACGCCCTCTTCGACGACGAGGACCGCGACGTCTACGTCGTGCAGCTCTCCTTCGACCTCGCCGGCGCCGTCGACGCGGCGGCACTGCGCGCAGCGGCCGACGCCGTGCTGCGCAGGCACCCGAACCTGCGGGCGGCGTTCTGGCCCGGAGGTGACAGCGCGCCGGTGCAGGTCGTCCCGCACTCCGTCGACGTCCCGTGGGCCGAGCACGACCTGCGCGGCTGCGCCGACGTGGCGGACGAGCTCGAGCGGCTGCAGGCCGAGGACCGCGAGCGCCGCTTCGACGTCTCGCAGCCCCCGCTGCTGCGCTTCACGCTGATCCGGCTGGCGGACGACGCGTACCGGCTGCTCTTCACGAACCACCACATCCTGCTCGACGGCTGGTCCGCGCCGCTGCTCGCCCGCGAGCTCTTCACGCTGTACGCCGACCCCGCCGCCGAGGCGACGCTGCCCGCGCCGACGCCGTTCCGGACGTACCTGTCCTGGCTCGCGCGCCAGGACCGGCAGGCATCGGAGGCGGTGTGGCGCACGCTGCTCGACGGGGTCGACGAGCCCACGCTGCTCGCGCCCGCCGACCCCGGCCGCCGCCCCGCGCTGCCGGAGGCGGTCACGGTCGAGCTGCCCGCCGCCCTGACCGCCGCACTCTCGTCGGCCGCGCGGCAGGCCGGCCTGACCCTCGCCACCGTCGTCCAGGGCTGCTGGGCGCTGCTGCTGGCAGCGATGACCGGCCGCGAGGACGTCGTCTTCGGCACGACCGTGTCGGGCCGGCCCGCCGACATCGACGGCGTCGAGACGATGGTCGGGCTGTTCATCAACACCGTGCCGGTGCGCGTGCGGCTCGAGCGCAGCGAGACCGTGCTGGACCTGCTCCGGCGCGTCCAGGACACCGCGTCGCTCGCCTCCGCCCACCAGCACGTCCCGCTCAGCGAGATCGCGGGGCCGGCCGGCGGCGAGCTCTTCGACACGCTCACGGCCTTCGAGAACTACCCGCTCGACGCCACCGCCCTGGCGCTGCCGGGCACGGGCGTCACCGTCACGGGCTTCGGTGCCGCGGACGCGACGCACTACCCGCTGACGCTCGTGGCCCTGCCCGGCGAGCGGCTCACGCTGCAGCTCAACTCCCACCCGGCCGCCCTGGCGCTGCCGGCGGTCGAACGCATCGCCGACCGGCTGGCCGCCTTGCTCGCGGCCGTCGCGACCGGCGCTGCCGACACCGGCGGCTCTGCCGGCTCCGGCGGCCTGACGCAGCGGCTGGGCGCGATCGACGCGCTCGCGCCCGGCGAGCGCGACCGGCTGCTCGAGGCGTTCGCGGGCCGTCCGCGGGTGTCCAACGGCGCCGGCTCGGTCTGCGCGCGGTTCGAGGAGCAGGCCGCCCGCACGCCGGACGCCGTCGCCGTCGTGCCCGCGCAGGTCGAGATCCCCGGCCCCCGGACGCCCGGCCCGGACACACCGGGCGCGACCCTCACGTACCGCCAGCTCGACGCCCGCGCCAACGCGGTCGCGCACCGGCTGCGCGCGCTCGGCGTCGCGCCCGGCGACCGGGTGGCGGTCCTGCAGCAGCGCGGGGCGGCGCTCGTCGCGTCGCTGCTCGGCGTGCTCAAGGCGGGGGCGGCGTACGTCCCGCTCGACCCGCGCTCGCCGGCCGCCCGGCTGCAGCTCGTCGTCGAGGACACCGGCGCCCGCGTGCTGCTCGCTGACACCGCCGGGCTGCAGACCCGCTTCGAGCACTCGGCCACCGTCGTCGACGTCGACTCCGACGCCGGCCTCGCGGTGGCCCCCACGACGCGCCCCGGCGTCGCCGTCCACCCCGAGCAGTTGGCGTACGTGATGTACACCTCGGGCTCGACGGGCCGCCCGAAGGGCGTCGCGGTCCCCCACGACGCCGTCCTCGCGCTGGCCGACGACAGCGCCTTCGCCGACGCGGCGCACGACCGCGTCCTGCTGCACTCCCCGACCGCTTTCGACGCCTCCACGTACGAGCTCTGGGTCCCGCTGCTGCGCGGCGGCACCGTGGTCGCCGCGCCCCCCGGGGACCTCGGCGCCCGCGAGCTGTCCGGCCTGGTCCGCTCCGGCCGGATCAGCGCGCTCTGGCTCACGGCCGGGCTGTTCCGGCTGCTCGCCGACCACTCGCCGGAGTGCTTCGCGGGCGTGGCGCAGGTGTGGACCGGCGGCGACGTGGTGCCCGCGGCCTCCGTACGACGGGTCATGCAGGCGGCGCCCGGCCTCGTCGTCACCGACGGCTACGGCCCGACGGAGACGACGACGTTCGCCACGACGTACCCGATGCAGGGCGCGCAGGCCGTGCCGGACGTCGTCCCCATCGGGCGCGCCCTCGACGACATGCGGCTCTACGTCCTCGACGGGGGGCTGCGGCTCGCACCGCTGGGGGCCGTCGGCGAGCTCTACATCGCCGGGGCGGGCCTGGCCCAGGGCTACCACGAGCGCCCGGGCCTCACGGCCGGCCGCTTCGTCGCCGACCCCTTCGCCGGCGACGGGGCCCGGATGTATCGCAGCGGCGACCTCGCCCGCTGGCGGGAGGACGGCGCGCTGGAGTTCGTCGGCCGCGCCGACGACCAGGTCAAGCTGCGCGGCTTCCGCATCGAGCTCGGCGAGATCGAGTCCGTCCTCGCCGCCCAGCCCGGCGTCGCCACCGCGACGGTCGTCGTCCGCGAGGACCGGCCGGGCGACAAGCGGCTCGTCGGGTACGTCGTCGCCGCCGTCGACCCCGCCGCCGATCCCGCTATCGCCGCCGGCCCCGCCGCCGCCGACGCCCTTCCGGCGACGCTGCGCGCGGCCTGCGCGCAGGAGCTGCCGGAGTACATGGTCCCGTCGGCGGTCGTCGTGCTCGACGCGCTGCCGCTGACCCCGAACGGCAAGGTCGACCGGCGGGCGCTGCCCGCCCCGGCGCTCACCTCCACCGCGACCCGGCGCGCGCCGCGCACCGTCCGCGAGACCCAGCTCGCCGGGCTCTTCGCCGACGTGCTCGGCCTGCCCGAGGTGGGCATCGACGACGACTTCTTCGCCCTCGGCGGGCACTCGCTGCTCGCGACGCGTCTGGTCAGCCGGGTCCGCTCGACCTTCGCCGTCGAGCTGGCGATCCGCGCGCTGTTCGAGGCGCCGACCGTCGCCGGCCTGGCCGACGCGATCGCCGCTGCCGGCGCCGCGCGGGAGCCGCTGCGCCCGCAGGACCGCCCGGAGCACGTGCCGCTCTCGCACGCGCAGCGTCGGCTGTGGTTCCTCAACCAGCTCGAGGGCGCGGCCACGCCGTACAAGATCCCGGTCGCGCTGCGCCTGCACGGCCGGCTCGACCCCGCCGCACTGACGGAGGCCCTGGCCGACGTCGTGGCGCGGCACGAGAGCCTGCGCACGGTCTACCCCGAGGTGGACGGCGCGCCGTACCAGCTCGTGCTCGACGCCGAGGCCGCGCGGCCCGCGCTGCCGATCACGGCGATCAGCGAGGCGGACCTGTTCCCGACGATGCAGGCGGACGTCGGCGCCGGGTTCGACCTGCGGACGGACCTGCCGCTGCGCGCGCGGCTCTTCGAGCTCGGCCCGGACGAGCACGTCCTCGCGATCGTGCTGCACCACATCGCCGCCGACGGCTGGTCGATGGCGCCGCTCTCGCGCGACCTGTCGACCGCCTACGCCGCCCGCCAGCACGGCGAGTCGCCCGACTGGGAGCCGCTGCCGGTCCAGTACGCCGACTACACGCTCTGGCAGGGCCGTGTCCTCGGCGAGGAGGACGACCCGGCCAGCACGCTGTCCGAGCAGGTCCGGTTCTGGCGGGCTGCGCTCGCGGGCCTGGCCGAGGAGCTGGAGCTGCCGGCCGACCGGCCGCGGCCCGCCGTCCCCTCCCGCCCCGGCGGGACGCTGCGGTTCGAGCTGCCCGCCGCCCTGCACGCCCGGCTGACCGAGCTGGCGCGCGAGGAGCAGGCGAGCCTGTTCATGGTGCTGCAGTCCGCGTTGGGGGCGCTGCTCACCCGGCACGGCGCCGGCACCGACATCCCGGTGGGCAGCCCGATCGCCGGCCGCACGGACGACGCCCTCGACGAGCTCGTCGGGTTCTTCGTCAACACGCTCGTGCTGCGCACCGACACGTCCGGCGAGCCGAGCCTGCGCGAGCTGGTCCGCCGCACCCGCGAGGCCGACCTCGCGGCGTACGCCCACCAGGACCTGCCGTTCGAGCGGCTCGTCGAGGTGCTCAACCCCGCCCGCAGCCTCACCCGGAACCCGCTGTTCCAGGTCATGCTCGTGCTGCAGAACAACACGGCCGCGGCGCTCGAGCTGCCGGGCGTGCGCGCGGTCGTCGAGCCGGTCGGCGCGCACGCCGCGCAGTTCGACCTCTCGCTCGACTTCACCGAGCACACCGACGCGTCCGGGGCGCCCGCGGGCATCGCGGGGCGGCTCGACTACGACGGCGACCTCTTCGACCCCGAGACCGCCGCCGCGCTCGCCGCCCGGCTCGTCCGCCTCTGCGAGTCCGCCGTCGACGCCCCCGACGTCCCGCTCGCGGTGCTGCCGCTCGCGGAGGCCGACGAGGAGGCCGCGCTCGCGCGCTGGAACGACACGGCCCGGCCCGACCCGGGCGACGACGTGCTCGCCCGGGTGCGCGCCACCGCCGCCCGCCGGCCGCACGACGTCGCGCTCCTCGACGACCGGGGCACGGTCGACTACGCCACGCTCGCGGCGCGGGCGGGCGCGGTCTCCGCGGCCCTTCTTGACTCCGGCATCCCGCGCGAGTCCGTGGTCGCCGTGCTCGGCGACCGCTCGGCCCGCACCGTGACCGCGCTGCTCGGCGTGCTCGGCGCGGGGGCGGCGTACGTCCCGCTGGACCCCCGCGCCCCGCGAGCGCGCAACGCCCGGCTGCTCGCCGACTGCGGCGCACGGGTCGTGCTGGCCGAGCCCGCCCGGTGCGCGGAGGCCGGCGAGCTGGCCGAGCTGGCCGGGACGGGCGCGCTCGTCCTCCCGCTCGAGGAGGCCGCGCCCGTGACACAGGCCCTGCGCGCGCCCGTCGGCCACCCCGACGACCTGGCGTACGTGATCTTCACGTCGGGCTCGACCGGGCGCCCCAAGGGGGCGATGGTCCACCGCCGCGGCATGCAGAACCACCTGCTGGCCAAGGTCGAGGACCTCGGGCTCACCGTCGCGGACACGCTGGTCGCGAACGCGCCCCTGACCTTCGACGTCTCGGTCTGGCAGCTGCTGGCCCCGCTCATGGTGGGCGGCCGCGTCCGCGTCGTCGACGACGAGACGGCGCTGGACCCCGACGCGCTGTTCGGCCGGGTCGCGGCCGAGCACGTCACCGTGCTCGAGGTCGTCCCGTCGCTGCTGCGCAGCGCGATGGACGCCTGGGACGCCGGAGCGCGGGTGCCCGACCTCGCCGCCCTGCGTTGGCTCGTCGTCACCGGCGAGGCGCTGCCCGCGGTGCTCCGCGCCCGGTGGCACGCGCGGTTCCCCGAGATCGCGCTCGTCAACGCCTACGGGCCGACCGAGTGCTCGGACGACGTGACCCACGCCGTCCTGCGCGCCGGCGCGGACACCGCCGAGATCGTGGAGCAGCGGGTGCCGATCGGCCGCGCCGTCCGCAACTTCCGGTTGTACGTCCTCGACGAGCAGCTGGCGCCGGTGCCGGTGGGCGTGCCGGGCGAGCTCTGCGTGGCCGGCGTCGGCGTCGGCCGGGGCTACCTCGGGGACGCCGCGCGGACGGCGGCGGCGTTCGTGCCCGACCCCTTCGCCGAGCAGCCGGGCGAGCGGATGTACCGCACCGGCGACCGCGTCCGCTACCGCTTCGACGGGCAGCTGGAGTTCCTCGGGCGCCGCGACGAGCAGGTGAAGATCCGCGGCCAGCGCATCGAGCTCGGCGAGGTCGCCGCCGGGCTGCTGTCGGTCCCCGGCGTGACCGACGCGGCCGTGGCCGTGGACGTCGACCCGGCGGGCAACAAGCGGCTGATCGGGTACGTCGTGGGCGGCGGCGACGCTGCCGACGTCCGCGCGGCCGTCGCCTCGACGCTGCCGGAGGCGATGGTCCCGGCCGCCGTGGTCCCGATGGACCGGCTGCCGCTCACCCGCAACGGCAAGGTCGACAAGGCCGCCCTGCCGCGCCCGCAGATCGCCGCGCCCGAGGGCCGCGCTCCCCGCACGGTCGACGAGCAGCTGCTGTGCAGCATCTTCGAGGAGGTCCTCGGGGTCGGCGGCGTCGGCGCCGACACGAGCTTCTTCGACGTGGGCGGCCACTCGCTGCTCGCGACCCGGCTGCTCAACCGGGTGCGCACGGTGTTCGGCACCAGCCTCTCGATCCGCACGGTGTTCGAGGCCCCCACCGTCGCCGGGCTCGCGGCCCGGCTCGGCGGGGCGCGCCGCGACCGGCCGGCGCTGCGCCGGCAGCCGCGGCCCGACGTCGTGCCGCTCTCGCCGGCCCAGCAGCGGCTGTGGTTCCTCAACCGGTTCGACGCGCCGAGCGGGGCGTACAACGTGCCGCTCGCGCTGGCGCTGACCGGGGCCCTGGACCGCTCCGCGCTGGCCGCCGCGCTCGACGACCTGCTCGTACGCCACGAGAGCCTGCGCACGGTCTTCCCGGCCGCGGACGGGCAGCCGCGCCAGCACGTCCTGCCGGTCGAGGCGGCCCGGCTGGCGATGCCCGTCACGGACGTCGCCCGGGCGGAGCTCGACGCCGCTGTCGCCGAGGCGGCCGCCGCCGGCTTCGACCTCACGCACGACCTGCCCATCCGCGCGCGGCTGCTCAGCGTCGGGCCGGACGAGCACGTGCTCGTCCTCGTGCTGCACCACATCGTCAGCGACGTGGGCTCCGCAGCGCCGCTCGCCCGCGACCTCGCCGCCGCGTACGCCGCGCGGGCAGCGGGCGAGGCGCCGGCCTTCGCCCCGCTGCCGGTGCAGTACGCCGACTACGCGCTCTGGCAGCGCGCGGCCCTGGGCAGCGACGAGGACCCCGAGTCCCCGGCCGCCCGGCAGCTGGCGTACTGGCGGGAGGCGCTGCGCGGGCTTCCGGAGCAGCTGGAGCTGCCCGCCGACCGGGAGCGCTCAGCGGACGCGACGCCCGCGGGCGACAGCGTCCCGGTCGTGCTCGACGCGGGCCTGCACGCTGCGCTCGCCCACCTCGCGCACGAGCGCCAGGTGACCATGTTCATGGTGGTGCAGGCCGCGCTCGCCGCCCTGCTCACCCGGCACGGCGCCGGCACCGACATCCCGGTCGGCACCCCGATCGCCGGCCGCGAGGACGAGGCGCTGGAGGACCTCGTCGGGTTCTTCGTCAACACCCTCGTGCTGCGGACCGACACCTCCGGCGACCCGACGTTCGCCGAGCTGCTGGCCCGGGTGCGCGCGGCGGACCTGCCCGCCTTCGAGCACCGCGACGTGCCGTTCGAGCGGCTCGTCGAGGTGCTCAACCCGCCGCGCTCGGCCTCCCGGCACCCGCTCTTCCAGGTGGCGCTGGCCTTCCACACCGACGGCGCGCGCACGGCCGCCGACCTTCCGGGGCTCGCGGTCGAGGAGCTGCCGATCGCGGCGGCCGCCTCGAAGTTCGACCTCTCGCTCCACCTCGGCGAGCGGCTCGGGGAGGCCGGCGACCCGGAGGGCCTGACGGGGTCGCTGCGCTTCCGGACCGACCTGTTCGACCGCGCGACCTGTGTCGCCCTCGCCGGGCGGCTGCGCCGGCTGCTCGCCGCGGCCGCCGACGCGCCGGACGCCCCGCTGAGCTCGCTCGACCTGCTCGAGGACGGCGAAGCCGGGCGCCTGCTCGCCCAGGGCGTCGGGTGCGTGCGCGACGTGCCGGCCGTGCCCCTCCCCGGGCTCGTCGCCGACCGCGCCGCGCAGGCGCCGGACGCCGTCGCGCTCACCGGCGCCCTGTGCGGGGCACTGCTCGGGGACCGGGGTGACCGGGTGGAGGTGACGTACGCGCAGCTGGACGCCGCGGCGGACCGGCTCGCCCGCCACCTCGTCGCCCACGGCGCCGGCCCCGAGCGGTTCGTCGCCGTGGCGCTGCCCCGCTCCCCGGAGCTCGTCACGACGCTGCTGGCGGTCCTCAAGGCCGGGGCGGCGTACGTCCCGGTCGACCCGGACTACCCCGCCGAGCGCATCTCGATGATGCTCGAGGACACCGCGCCGGCGCTCCTCGTCACGACGTCGGAGCTCGCCGCCGCGCTGCCCGCGGCCGCCGTGCCGCAGGTCCACCTGGACTGCCACCGTACCGCTGCGCAGGTCGCCGCCGCGGCGGCCGGGCCGGTCACGGACGCCGAGCGCGGCGCGCCGCTGCGCATGGGCAACCCGGCGTACGTCATCTACACCTCGGGGTCGACGGGCCGGCCGAAGGGCGTGGTCATCGAGCACCGCTCGCTCACGGACTACGTGCTCTTCGCGGCCGACGCGTACGAAGGGCCGCGCGGCGCCGCGCTGCTGCACTCGCCGGTGTCGTTCGACCTCACGGTCAGTGCGATGTTCGTGCCGCTCGTCGTGGGCGGCACGGTGCACGTGGGCGGCCTGGACGCCGAGCCGGCGACGCTGGACGCGGTGCACCGGCGCCCGGTGACCTTCCTCAAGGCGACGCCGAGCCACCTGCCGATGCTCGCGGAGCTGCCGGGCGAGCTCTCCCCGACGTGCGAGCTGCTGCTGGGCGGGGAGGTGCTGCGCGCGGAGCCGGTCGACCGGTGGCGGGCCGAGCACCCGGGCGCGGCGGTCCTCAACATGTACGGCCCGACCGAGACGACCGTGAACTGCACGCAGTACCGCGTCGCGCCGGGCCAGCCGCTCCCGCCCGGCCCGCTGCCCATCGGCGGCCCGCTGCAGAACACCCGGCTCTACCTGCTCGACGACACGCTGCGGCTCGTCCCGCCCGGCTGCCCCGGGGAGCTGTACGTCGCGGGCAGCGGCCTCGCCCGCGGCTACCTGGACCGGCGCGGGCTCACGGCGTCCCGGTTCGTCGCCGACCCGTTCGGCCCCGCAGGCTCGCGGATGTACCGCACCGGCGACGTCGCGCGGTGGAACGCCGACGGCCAGCTCGTGTTCGTCCGCCGGGCCGACGACCAGGTCAAGCTGCGCGGGTTCCGCATCGAGCTCGGCGAGGTCGGCGCGGCGCTGGCGTCGCACCCCGACGTCGCGCAGGCCGCCGCCGTCGTCCGCGAGGACCGGCCCGGGGACCAGCGCCTCGTCGGGTACGTCGTGCACCGCCCCGGCGTGCCGGCGACCGCGGCCGACGAGCTGCGCCGGCACGCCGCGGCCCGGCTGCCGCAGCACATGGTCCCGGGAGCGGTCGTCGCCGTGCAGGCGCTGCCGCTCAGCCCGAACGGCAAGCTCGACCGGGCGGCCCTGCCGGCGCCCGCCGTGACCGGCGCCGCCACGTCCCGGGCGCCGCGTACGGGGCGGGAGCGCGTGCTCTGCGAGCTGTTCGCGGAGGTCCTCGGCGTCGCGTCGGTGGGCGTGGACGACGGGTTCTTCGACCTCGGCGGCCACTCGCTGCTCGCGACCCGGCTCATCAGCCGGGTGCGGGCCGCCTTCGGGGTCGACCTCGCGATCCGGGCGCTGTTCGACGCGCCCACGGTCGCGGAGCTCGCTCCCCGGCTCGGCGCGGAGGAGGAGG
>NZ_JAANNP010000061.1 GCF_011250635.1 Motilibacter deserti | reverse complement strand
ATCGAGACCGGTGAGATCGTGCCGGAGGAATGCCGCACCGAGGTCTTCTTCATGCCGGCCGCGACGCATGTCGAGAAGGAGGGGACGTTCACGCAGACCCAGCGGCTCGTGCAGTGGCGCGAGAAGGCCCTGGAGCCGCCGGGTGACTGCACGTCCGACTTGTGGTTCATGTATCACCTGGGCCGCAAGATGCGGGAGCGGCTGGCGCAGTCCACCGACGAGCGCGACCGCCCGCTGCTCGACCTGACGTGGGACTACCCGGTGCACGGGGAGAAGCAGGACCCGGACGCCGAAGCCGTGCTTCGCGAGATCAACGGCGCCGACCTCTCGACGGGCGAGCCGTTGTCGACGTTCAACGAGATGAAGGCCGACGGGTCCACGAGCGGCGGCTGCTGGATCTACACCGGCATCTACAAGGACGGGGTCAACCAGGCCGCCCGTCGCAAGCCGGGCAAGGACCAGAGCTGGCTCGCGCCCGAGTGGGGCTGGGCGTGGCCGGCCAACCGGCGCATCCTCTACAACCGGGCGGCCGCGGACCCGGACGGCAAGCCGTGGAGCGAGCGGAAGGCGCTCGTCTGGTGGGACGAGGAGCAGGCCAAGTGGGTCGGGCACGACGTGCCGGACTTCCAGGTGGACAAGGCCCCGTCGTTCCAGCCCGACCCGGACGCGTCCGGGCCTGCTGCGCTCGCCGGTGACGACGCGTTCATCATGCAGGCCGACGGCAAAGCCTGGCTCTACGCGCCGAAGGGGGTCGTCGACGGCCCGCTCCCCGCGCACTACGAGCCCGGTGAATCGCCGTTCCGCAACACGGTCTACACCCAGCAGCAGAACCCGACCCGTGAGATCTACACCAGCACCGTCAACGAGATGCACCCGAGCCCTCCCGAGGAGGGCAGCGAGCACTTCCCGTACGTCTGGACGACCTCGCGGCTGACCGAGCACCACACCGCGGGCGGCATGAGCCGCTACCTGCCCTATCTCGCCGAGCTGCAGCCCGAGCTGTTCATGGAGGTCTCGCCCGAGCTGGCGGCCGAGCGCGGCCTCAAGCACCTGGACTGGGCGCACGTGATCACGGCGCGGGCGGTCATCGAGGCCCGGGTGCTCGTCACCGACCGGCTCACCCCGCTGCGGGTGCAGAACCGCGTGGTGCACCAGGTCTGGCTGCCCTATCACTGGGGGCCGGGCGGGCTGACGAGCGGCGACGTCGTGAACGACCTGCCGCACCTCACGCTCGACCCGAACGTCCACATCCAGGAGTGCAAGGCCGGGACGTGCGACGTCCGCTTTGGTCGTCGACCCCGCGGCCGCGCGGTGCTCGACCTGATGAACGAATACCGAAGGCGAGCACACGTGACGCGTGAGACCGGAACCGTGGCTCGTACGTCGGACTTGATCGACGCCGATCACGACGAAGTGCGATCCCGCCACGCGAAGGCCGGGTCGGTGAGCGTCGGCTACGGCGAGTCGGCGGAGACGACGGGGCAGCAGGCGTCCGCCGAGACGCCGACCGGGCGCGGCCAGCGGCCCGACGGGCCGGGCCGGAGCGGCTCGACCGGCGCGCCCGGACAGGAGAGCTGACATGGTGTCGGAGAACAGCCTGTTCGGACCGCTGGACCCGGCGCCCGACGCGGGCTACGAGGACGCCCCGCCGCGGGTCGGCTTCTTCACCGACACGTCGGTCTGCATCGGGTGCAAGGCCTGCGAGGTCGCGTGCAAGGAGTGGAACGCGGTCCCCGACGACGGGCTGAACCTGCTCGGCTTCTCCTACGACAACACCGGCGGCCTGGGCGCGGACTCGTGGCGGGCGGTCCACTTCATCGAGCAGCCGTACGGCGTCGGCAACAAGAGCGCGCCGTTCGCGAGCACGCCGACGGGGCCGTCGGGCACCGGGCCCGCCTTCGACGTGACCGCGGCCGGCGTCCGCGCGCTGCCCGAGCAGGACCGGCTCGGCACGGGCGTGGAGACGAGCCACGAGGTGGCCGAGGCCGCGCGGCAGGCGTCGGGCGCGCAGCCGCAGTTCCTCGGCATGCCCGGGGCGGAGCCCCCGGGCCGCGGCGGCGGGGCGGAGAGCCGGACGGACTTCCGCTGGCTCATGATGTCCAACGTCTGCAAGCACTGCACGCACGCGGCCTGCCTCGACGTCTGTCCCACCGGCTCGCTCTTCCGCACCGAGTTCGGCACCGTCGTGGTGCAGGAGGACATCTGCAACGGCTGCGGGTACTGCGTCTCGGCCTGCCCGTACGGCGTCATCGACAAGCGGGAGGACGACGGGCGGGCGTGGAAGTGCACGCTCTGCTACGACCGGCTGGGCGCGGGCATGACGCCGGCGTGCGCCAAGTCCTGCCCCACCGAGTCGATCCAGTTCGGTGAGCTCGACGAGCTGCGCGAGCGCGCGCAGCGCCGGCTCGAGCAGCTGCACGGCGCGGGCGTGAGCGAGGCCCGGCTCTACGGCAACGACCCGGAGGACGGGGTCGGCGGCGACGGCGCGTTCTTCCTGCTCCTGGACGACCCCGAGGTCTATGGCCTTCCGCCGGACCCCGTGGTCACCACCCGCGACCTGCCCGACATGTGGCGGCACGCCGGCGCGGCGTCGGCCGCGATGCTCGCCGGGGTCGCGGTGGCCTTCGTCTCCTCGTTCTTCGGCCGGCGCCGGTGAGTGCCGACGACGCGGGCGAGCACCGGCGTGCCGGGGGCGCGCCCGCCGAGCACCAGGTCGGCGCGACGCCGCCTGGCGGTGGCCGGGTCCCGCACGGCGACCAGGCCGCGCGCAGCTGGGAGTTCGGCCGCGGGGACGGGCGCCGCAAGCCGCGGGGCGGCGGCAAGCGGGACGAGAGCGTCATGGTGCCCGACGCCGAGTTCCAGTCCTACTACGGCCGCGCCGTGCTCAAGGCCCCGGTCTGGACGCACGACATCGCCATCTACCTCTTCACGGGCGGCCTGGCCGCCGGCTCCGCGCTGGTGGCCGCCGGAGCGGACCTCACCGGCGCGCCCACTCTCCGGCGCAACCTGCGGCTGACGTGCCTCGGGGCGCTCGGCGCGAGCACCTTCTTCCTCATCAAGGACCTCGGCCGCCCCGAGCGCTTCCACCACATGCTGCGGGTGGCGAAGCCGACTTCTCCCATGTCGGTCGGCACCTGGGTGCTCTCCGCCTTCGGCGGGCTCGCCGGAGCGGCGGCGGTGACGGAGGCGGCGCCGCTGCTGCCGCGTACGGGACTGCTGGGCCTCGGGCGCAAGGTGCTGCCAGCCGCCGGCTCGGCCTCCGGGCTCGCCGCCGCTGCCGTCGCTCCGGCGCTCGCGACCTACACGGCCGTGCTCTTCGCGGACACCGCCGTGCCGTCGTGGCACGAGGTCTATCGCGAACTCCCGTTCATGTTCGCCGGAAGCGCGCTCGCCAGTGGCGCGGGGGCCGGCATGCTGCTCGCCCCGGTCACGGAGGCCGCTCCTGCGCGGCGTCTCGCGCTCATCGGCGCCGCGGTGGAGCTGACGGCGGCGCACCGGCTCGAGGAGGGCCACGGCCTGCTCAGCGAGCCCTACACGCAGGGCCGTCCCGGCAAGCTGCTGCGGGCCGCGCGGGCGCTGACGCTCGTTGGCGTAGCCGGCGCGGTCGCCGGCGGCCGGAGCCGCATCGTGTCCGCGCTGGGCGGAGCGGCACTGCTGGGCGGGAGCATCGCGACGCGGTTCGGCGTCTTCGAGGGCGGTGTCGCGTCGGCAAAGGACCCGAAGTACACCGTCGTCCCGCAGCGCGAGCGCGTGGACGCGCGGGGCAGCGCGAAGGAGAAGCGGCATTCAGGAATTGCCGTTGACGAGGATTCATCCGCGCGAGAGGGCTAGCTCCCGGGCCGCGCGGGTATTTCCCTACGCGGCCACCACGGCCGCGTGGAAGGAGGGCGATCGTGCCCTACAAGACCCCGGACCAGATCGCCGTCGCCGCCGTCGTCGCGGGCGAGAAGAAGGCGATGCTCAGCCCGGACAAGATGCTCGTGGGCGGGTTCCTCGCCGGGGCGTACATCGCGTTCGGCGGCCTGCTCGCCGTCGTCGTCACGAGCGGGCTCGATCCGCAGCAGTGGGGCGGCCTTGTCACCCTCGTCAACGGCGCCGTCTTCAGCCTGGGCCTGATGCTCGTCGTCATCGGCGGTGCCGAGCTGCTCACGGGCAACATGGCCCTGATCCCTCTCGCCGTCCTGCAGAAGCGCGTGTCCCTCGGCCGGCTGTCGATCAGCCTGGGCATGGTGCTCGTCGGCAACCTGCTCGGGTCGCTGTTCGTCGCCTACTTCCTCGCGCTGAAGACCGGCGTGATCGGGACCCACCTGTCGCCTGAGGGCTCGTCGGGCGCCTCGACCTTCACCCGGCTGACCGCCGTCTCCGAGGGCAAGGCGATCACCGAGACCGACTGGCAGATCTTCCTGCGCGCCGTCGGCTGCAACTGGCTCGTGTGCCTCGCCGTCTGGCTGGCCATGGCCGCCGACGACATCGGCGGCAAGATCCTCGCCATCTTCTTCCCGATCATGGCCTTCGTGGCGCTCGGCTTCGACCACGTCGTGGCCAACATGTTCTTCCTCCCCGCCGCGATGTGGGCCGGGGCGCCGGGCATCGGCTGGTCCGACATCCTCGACAACTGGGTGTTCGCGTTCCTCGGCAACTTCGTCGGGGCCGGGGTGTTCGTCGCCACGTTCTACTGGTGGCTCTATCTGCGCGGTATGCCGGGCACGGCGGCACCGGCCGCGTCCGACGCCAGCGGGACGACGGGCGCTCCGGCGTCCAACGGCCGCACCCGCGAGGCGTCGGCGACCCGGGCGCACTGAGCCCCACGGGGAGGGCGGCCTACGCGACCGCCCTCCCTTCAGCGCACGACGACGGTGACACCCGCGACGGCGGGGACCAGCTCGCCCACGACCGGGTAGCCCGGGACCTCGCCGGCGACCAGCAGGCCGCCGGAGGTCTGAGCGTCGGCGAGCAGCAGCGCCTCGTCCTCGGGAACGGCCGACAGGTCGGCGTGCGGCCGCACCCAGTCGAGGTTGCGGCGCGTCCCGCCGGAGACGTAGCCCGCGGCCAGCGCGTCCCGTGCCCCGTCGAGGTAGGGCACGGCGGCCGCGTCGACCACCGCGGTCACGCCGCTCGCTCGCGCCAGCTTGTGCAGGTGGCCGAGCAGGCCGAAGCCGGTGACGTCGGTCGCGCACGCCGCGCCGGCGGCGAGGGCGCGCTCGGAGGCCTCGCGGTTGAGCGTCGTCATCGCGTCCACGGCCTGGGCGAAGCGCTCGCCGGTCGCCTTGTGCCGGCTGTTGAGCACGCCGACGCCGAGCGGCTTGGTCAGCGTGAGGGGCAGGCCGGCCCGCCCCGCGTCGTTGCGCATGAGCCGCTGCGGGTCGGCCAGCCCGGTGACGGCCATGCCGTACTTCGGCTCGGGGTCGTCCACGCTGTGCCCGCCGGCGACGTGGCACCCGGCCGAGGACGCCACCTCGAGCCCGCCGCGCAGCACCTCGCGCGCCAGGTCGAACGGGAGCACGTCGCGCGGCCAGGAGAGCAGGTTGACCGCGACCAGCGGGCGCCCGCCCATGGCGTACACGTCGGACAGTGCATTGGCGGCGGCGATGCGCCCCCAGTCGTAGGGGTCGTCGACGACCGGGGTGAAGAAGTCGGCCGTCGCGACGACAGCGGTGCCGTTCTCGATGCGCACGACCGCGGCGTCGTCACCCGCCTCCAGGCCGACCAGCAGGTCACCGCCGGCACCCTGCAGCGGAGCCGTCGGGACCAGCCCCGCGACCACGCTCTCCAGCTCGCCCGGCGGGATCTTGCACGCGCACCCGCCGCCGTGCGCGAACTGGGTCAACCGGTACGTCTCGGTGGCCGTCACGCCGCGAGCCTACGGCGGCGGCCGGCCGCGTCCCCGCCCGGCGCGGACAGCGCGGGGACGCTCAGGTGGCAGCGCCGTCGCGCTCGCGATGCGCGGAGTAGGGTTCGTCTCCGGTCCCCGCCACCGCCTGTGACGGCACCGGGGAGGCGTTCGGGGTACTGGTGTCCCCCGCGGTCTTCAAAACCGTTGAGGCCGAGGATCTCGGCCTGGTGGGTTCGATTCCCATCCGCCTCCGCTCAGCGGCGCGTCCGCGGCGCGCTCAGCAGGAGTCGACGACCATCTGGTCGACGCGCTTGGTGAAGGCGTAGACCGCGTCCGCGAGGCGGGGGTCGTCGCCGCTCACCTCCACGCGGAGCAGGTGGTCGAAGTCCTGCCCGGTGCCGCTCTGCAGGACGGCCTTCAGCCCGTGTGCGCTGGCGTGGGCGTAGAGCTGCGCGAGGCAGGCCGGATCGGCGGACCGGACCTCGATCCACCCGCCGAAGTCGTAGACCAGCTTCGGTTCCACGCGCAGGGCTCCTTTCGACCGCGCTGGGGCGGCCTGCTGCCGCCTTTGGCTGATGCGCGCCGCCAGTCTGCGGTGCCGGAAGCGTCCCCGGCAGCCGCCGATCGAGCGCGGCGCGTCACGATCGGATGAACCTGCGGGCCGGGGCCCGCCGGACGGGTCAGCGGCCGGTGGACGAGAAGTGCTGGTAGTCCTTCGACGCCCGCCAGATGCCGCCCCAGCCCCAGCCCTCGACCGCGAACGCCTTCACCACGGCGTCCTTGGCTCGGATCAGGCCGGGCACGTCCTGGGACCGGTCGACGTACGCCCGCCCGGCGGCCGGCGCGACGGACCTGCCCTGCACATAGGGGTTCTGCACCGGGTTGATGTCGACGGCACGGCCGTAGGAGTGCTCGGACCAACGGCTCGTGCCGGCGACCTTGCGGCAGTTGTAGGCCGAGGTGTTGTTGGCCGCCATCGACCGGGCGTCAGAGCCCTTGTAGTTGTCGACCAGCACCATGCGGGCGATGGGGAACCGTGCCTCGTAGAGCCTGCCGAACGCGGCGGTCACGTCGCCGGCGACGGCCGCGGCGACGACGAGCTCGCCGGTGTGGGCCTTGGCGTCGAAGCCGTAGTAGGTGAGCCGGACGAGGCGCAGGTCCTTCACCTTCACCGGGCAGCCGGCACGGTGGGAGTACCTCATGCGCGCGAGCGTCGCGTTGTCGATGCGGCTGACCTTCGACGTGTACGCCGGCAGCTCGCCGCGCGCCGGCGCGGCCGGCGCGGCCTGTGCGATGGACGCCAGGGCGGCGGTCGACGCCACGAGCAGCGACAGCACCGCCGACAGGGGCTTGACGGCTCGGCTCGTCCTTCGGGCTCCGCTCACCGGTCCATGGTGCCGCAACCCCGGAATGCCCGGCTTCGGCGCCCCGACCTAGAGTGCGCCGGTGACGGACTCGCGGCGTGCCATCCCGCGTACGGACGCGGTGCTCGCCGACGAGCGCATGGCGGGGCCGGTGCTCCGGCTCGGCCGGGAGACGGTCAAGGGCGCGGTGCGGCAGGCGCAGGATCAGGCCCGCCGGGGGGACATCGCCCCCGAGGACGTGGTCGCCGCCGCCCTGGCCGCCCTGCCGCGGGCGGCGACCAGCCTGCGCCCGGTGCTGAACGCCACCGGTGTCGTCCTGCACACCAACCTCGGCCGCGCTGTCCTGTCGACGGCCGCGGTCGAGGCGCTGGCGACCGCCGCGGGCAGCACGGACGTCGAGCTCGACCTCGCGACCGGGCGGCGGGCGCGCCGGGGACGGGGGGCGCTGGAGGCGCTCGCGGCCGCGGTGCCGGCGGCGGGCGGCGTGCACGTGGTCAACAACGGGGCGGCCGCCCTCGTGCTCGCGGCGACGGCGCTCGCTGCCGGACGCGAGATCGTGGTGAGCCGCGGGGAGCTGGTGGAGATCGGGGACGGTTTCCGGCTGCCGGACCTGCTCGAGTCCACCGGTGCCCGGCTGCGCGAGGTCGGCACCACCAACCGGACCTCTCTCGACGACTACGCCGCCGCGGTCGGCCCGCAGACGGGCATGGTGCTCAAGGTGCACCCGTCGAACTTCGTGGTCACCGGCTTCACGTCGTCCGTCCCGGTCGCCGGGCTCGCCACCCTCGGGGTGCCCGTCGTCGTGGACATCGGCTCCGGACTGCTGGCCCCCGACCCGCTGCTGCCGGACGAGCCGGACGCGGCGACCGCCCTGGGCGCGGGGGCCGCACTGGTGACCGCCAGCGGGGACAAGCTGCTCGGCGGGCCGCAAGCCGGGCTGCTGCTCGGGGAGGCGGGCGTCGTGGAGCGGCTGCGCCGTCACCCGCTGGCCCGGGCGCTCCGCGTCGACAAGCTGACGCTCGCTGCGCTGGAGGCGACGCTGCGCGGGCCGGCGACGCCCACCTGGGAGGCGCTGCGCGTGCCGGCCGACGCGCTGCGGTCGCGGAGCGCGCACGTCGTCGCCCGACTGCAAGAAGCCGGCGTACCCGCCGAGGTCGTCGAGTCGGCCGCGGTCGTCGGGGGCGGGGGCGCGCCCGGGGTGGAGATCGGGTCGTACGCCGTGGCGCTGCCGGCGGCGTACGCGGCGCCGCTGCGGCTGGGCGAGCCGTCGGTCGTGGGCCGGGTCGAGCGCGGCGCGCTGCTGCTCGACCTGCGCTGCGTGCCCGCGGACCGGGACGACGACGTGGTCGGTGCGGTGCTCGACGTAGGAACGGTAGGACAGGAACCGTCGTGCACGTGATTGCGACCGCCGGTCACGTCGACCACGGCAAGTCGACGCTGGTCCGCACGCTCACCGGGATGGAGCCCGACCGGTGGGCCGAGGAGAAGCGCCGGGGGATGACGATCGACCTCGGCTTCGCGTGGACGGCACTGCCTTCCGGCGCGCAGGTCGCGTTCGTCGACGTACCCGGGCACGAGCGCTTCGTCCCGAACATGCTCGCGGGCGTCGGCCCGGTGCCGGCCGCGATGCTCGTCGTCGCGGCCGACGAGGGGTGGATGCCGCAGTCCGCTGAGCACCTGGCCGCGCTCGACGCCCTCGGCGTGCGGCACGGCCTGCTCGTCGTCACGCGCAGCGACCTCGCCGACCCCGACCTGGCGCGGGCGGAGGCGATGGCGGAGATCGCGGCGACGTCGATCGGGGAGGTCGACGTCGTCGCCGTCAGCGCGGTCACCGGAGAAGGGATTCCGGAACTTCGCCTCGCTCTCGAACGCCTCGTCCAACAGCTCCCACCCGCGGAGTGCGCCGCCCCCGTCCGGCTGTGGGTGGACCGCTCGTTCTCCGTCAAGGGCAGCGGCACCGTCGTCACCGGCACGCTCCCGTCGGGCTCGCTGGCGGTGGGCGACGAGCTCGAGCTCGGGCCCGGGAGGCGACGGGTGCGGGTGCGCGGCCTGCAGTCGCTCGGCGCCTCCCACTCGCGGGTGGACGCCGTCGCCCGCGTCGCGCTGAACCTGCGGGGTGTCGAGCGGGACGAGGTGGGGCGAGGGGACGCGCTCGTCCCGCCGGGCGCCTTCCTCTGGTCCGACACGGTGGACGTGCGCGTGGGCGGGCTGGCCACCCCCGACCTGCCGACCGAGCTGGTGCTGCACGTGGGCTCGGCGGCGGTGCCGGTGCGGGTCCGCCCGCTCGGGCAGGACACCGCCCGGCTGGCCTTCGCCTCGCCGCTCCCGCTGCGGATCGGCGACCGCGCGCTGCTGCGCGACCCCGGCCGCCGCGCGGTCCTCGGCGGCGTGACGGTCCTGGACGTACGCCCCCCCGCCTTGCGCCGTCGTGGCGCCGCCGCGGCGCGTGCCGCCGAGCTCAAGCAGCTGGAGGGCCGGCCGGACGAGGCGGACGAGCTGCGCCGGCGCGGGCTGGCCCGCCGGGCCGAGCTGGCGGCCATGGGCGTGGCGGTCGCCGGCACGCCGGTCGCAGGGGACTGGCTCGCCGACCCGGGCACCTGGCGGCGCCTGCGCGCGGCGGCGGTCGAGGAGGCCCGCCGATACGCCGACGCCCATCCGCTGGAGCCCGGGGTCCCCCTCGACGTGGTCCGCCAGCAGCTCGGGCTGCCGGACCGCATCCTGGTCGAGGCCCTCGCCGCGGGTCAGCTGCAGGCCCGCGGCGGTCGGCTCGTCGTGCCGGCCGCCGGGGCGCCGGCGCTCCCCGCGCCCGTGGCCGCGGCGGTGCAGGCCGTCGCGGCGGACCTGGCCGAGGCGCCGTTCCGGGCGCCCGAGGCCGACCGGCTCGCGTCCCTCGGGCTCGGAGTGCGCGAGCTCGCCGCCGCCGTGCGGGTCGGCGCGCTGCTCAAGGTCGCCGACGGCGTCTACCTCCTCCCGGACGCACCCGCCCGCGCCGCCGCCCTGCTCGCCGGCGTCGCGCAGCCGTTCACGCTGAGCGAGGCGCGCCAGGCCCTCGGCACCACGCGCCGGGTGGCCGTGCCCTTCCTCGAGCTGCTCGACCGCACGGGGCTCACGCAGCGGCTCCCGGACGACCGGCGGACCGTGCGGAAGAGTGGCGGCTGACCCCGGTGCCGACGTCCCCGACTCTCCAGGAGCTTCCATGGCTCGAGTGCTGCTGACCGGCGTACGCGGCAAGACCGGAGCCCCGCTGGCGGAGCTGCTCGCCGCCCGGCCCGGCGTCGAGGTGCTCGGCGGCAGCAGCAGCCCGGCGGAGGTGCGCATCGACGGCGTACGCCCGACCGCCTTCTCGTGGGACGACCCGGCGGGCTGGCCTGCGGCGGTGGACAGCGTGGACGCGGTCTACGTCGTCCGCCCCGACCGGGCCGACGCCCCCGAGCTGGTCCGGGCACTGCTCGACGTCCTGCCCGAGCCGGCGCGGGTCGTGCTGCTGTCCGAGCAGGACGCCGACTATCCAGGGCCGGGCGGGTGGGCGCCACGCGTCGAGCGCGCAATCCGGGAGAGCGGCCGGAAGTGGACGGTCCTGCGGCCGAGCTGGTTCATGCAGGTCTTCACCGACCCCCGCTTTTACGTCGACGACATCGCCGACACGGGAGAACTGGAGTTCGCGAGCGGCGGGGCGGCCATCGCGTGGATCGACGCCCGCGACATCGCCGCTGTCGCCGAGCGCGCGCTGCTCGAGCCGGGCCACGCGGGGGCGGTGTACGAGATCACCGGGCCGGAGGCGCTCTCGCTGCCGCAGACGGCGACGCTGCTGTCCGAGGCGGCGGGTCGCCCGGTCGTCCACCGCGAGGTGGGCATCGACGAGGCCGTCGCCGGCAGCGAGGGCTTCGCGCGCGAGCTCGACGTGCTGACCTTCGAGCGGGTCCGGGACGGCAGCTTCGCGGTCGTGACCGACACGGTCGAGCGCGTCACGGGGCGCCCGGCGCGGTCGCTCGCGGGCTTCCTGCGCGAACACGCCGGGATGCTGCGGCGCAACGGCTGACCGCCCGACGGCCGGCCCTGGGTCGGCCAGCGCCCAGGGCCGTGCTCGCGGCCACGTCTGCCGGCCGGCTC
>NZ_JAANNP010000063.1 GCF_011250635.1 Motilibacter deserti | reverse complement strand
GCCGACGACCCCGCCGGGACCGGGGTGCTCCGCCGCGCCGACGACGCCGGGGGCGGGGCGCTGCGCCGCGCCGACGACCCGACCGCGGAGCTCGCGCGCAACCCGCTGCTGGCCTCGCTCGGCCGTGACGCCCGCGAGCTGCAGCTCGCGCTGGCGGCGGCGGGCCCTGCCGTCTCCGTGCACCATCCGCTGCCCGAGCTGCCGGTGACGCTGCTCGGACAGCTGCAGGCCGCGCTGCGCGACGACACCCCACTGCCCGCGCCCGGCGACCGCCCCGCGCTCCTGCCGTCGGACCGCAGCGTGCAGGTGCACGCTTGCCACGGCCCCGCCCGGCAGGTGGAGGTGCTGCGCGAGACGCTCCTCGGGCTGCTCGCGGCCGACCCCACCCTCGAGCCGCGCGACATCCTCGTCATGTGCCCGGACATCGAGGCGTTCGCGCCGCTCGTCTCGGCGGCCTTCGGGCTGGGTGGTCAGGCAAGCGGTGGGCAGGCGAGCGGCGGGCAGTCCGGCGCGCACGCGGGCAGCGTGCCAGGGGCGACGGCGGCGGATACCGCAGGCGTGGACGGGGACCACCCGGCCCACGCGCTGCGCGTCCGTCTGGCCGACCGCTCGCTGCGCCAGACCAACCCCCTGCTCGGCGTGCTCGCGGCCCTGCTCGAGCTCGCCGGCTCGCGCCTGCCGGCGTCGCAGGTGCTCGACCTCGCCGGGCTCGCGCCCGTGCGGCGGCGCTTCGGGCTGGACGACGACGACCTCGAGCGCCTGCAGGACTGGGTGGCGCGCTCGGGGGTGCGCTGGGGGCTGGACGCGGCCCACCGGCGCCCCTTCGCCCTGGGCTCGTTCGGCCAGAACACCTGGCGGGCCGGGCTCGACCGGATCCTGCTCGGCGCCGCGATGGCCGAGGAGGGCGCGGGCGCGTCCTCCTGGCTCGGCCTCGCGCTGCCCCTCGACGACGTCGACAGCTCCGACGTCGACCTGGCCGGCCGGCTGGCCGAGCTCGTGGACCGCCTCGCCGTCGTGCTCGAGTCGCTGTCCGGCGAACAGCCGCTGCAGGCGTGGCTCGACGCGCTGGGGCGCGCGCTCGACGCCCTGACCGCGGTGAGCGACGCGGACAGCTGGCAGTCCGCGCAGGCCCGGGCCGAGCTCGCGGACGTCGCGGCGGCGGGAGCGGCGACGTCCGCGCCGGTCCGGCTCACCCTGCCAGAGGTCCGCGCGCTCCTCGCCTCCCGGCTGCGTGGGCGACCGACGCGGGCCAACTTCCGCACCGGGACGCTCACGGTCTGCACCCTCGTCCCCATGCGCTCGGTGCCGCACCGGGTCGTGGCGCTGCTCGGCCTGGACGACGGGGTCTTCCCGCGCAACGCGACGCCCGACGGCGACGACGTGCTGCTGCGCGACCCTCGCATCGGGGAGCGCGACCCGCGCAGCGAGGACCGCCAGCTGCTGCTCGACGCGGTGCTCGCGACGACAGAGCACCTCGTCATCACCTACTCCGGTGCCGACGAGCGGACCAACACGCCGCGCCCGCCCGCGGTGCCGGTGGGCGAGCTGCTCGACGCCGTGGACGCGCTCGCGGTGGCCGGCGACGACGGCCCGGCACGCGGCCACGTGCTCGTGCGCCACCCGCTCCAGCCGTTCGACGAACGCAACTTCACCGAAGGCGAGCTCGGGTCCCGCAGGCCGTTCAGCTTCGACCGTACGGCCCTGGCGGGCGCCCGTGCGGCCGCCGGCCCGCGCGTCCCGCCCCGGCCCTTCCTGGTCCGGCCGCTCCCGGCGCAGAGCTCTGTCGAGGGGGTCGAGCTCGAGTCCCTCGTGCGCTTCCTCGAGCACCCCGTGCGGGCCTTCCTGCAGCAGCGGCTGCAGGTCGGCGTGCTGGGCAGCGACGACGAGCCGTCCGACGTGCTGGCCGTGGAGCTCGAGCCGCTGGAGCGGTGGGCCGTGGGTGAGCGGCTGCTGCGCGACCGGCTCGCCGGCGCCAGCCCGGAGCGGTGTCGGCAGGCGGAGTGGCGGCGCGGCACGCTGCCCCCGGGGCCGCTGGGGAGCCGGGCGCTGGAGAAGGTCCTGGAGGGCGTCGAGCCGCTGGTCGCCGCAGCGGAGCAGGCGCGGAGCGGGGCCTCGGCGACGACGGTCGACGTGTCCGCGCTGCCGGGAGCCGGGCCGCGGGTCGAGGGCACCGTCGGCGGGGTGCACGGCGACACGGTCGTGAGCGTGACGTACTCCCGGCTCGCCGCGAAGCACCGGCTGCGGGCGTGGGCGGGCCTCGTCGCGCTGACCACGGCCCACCCGGGCACGCCGTGGCGCGCGGTGACGATCGGCAAGGGCCAGGGCGACCGGCCGCGGCGCTCGACCTTCGGCCCGCTGCGCCCGGAGGACGCCGCCGACGTGCTCGCCCGTCTCGTCGCGCTGCGCGCGGCGGGGCTGTGCGAGCCGCTGCCGATGGCGGTCAAGACGTCGGCGGCCTACGCCGACGCGCGGCAGCGAGGCGAGTCCGTCGAGGACGCGCTGGTGCGGGCGCGCGGGGAGTGGGCGGGCAACGACACCGTGCCGGGCGAGGCGGTCGACGCCGCCCACCGCTTGGTGTGGGGCGAGTCTCCGGGCCTGGAGCTCCTGCTCACGGCCGCCGCGGGGGCGGCCGAGACGGGTGCCGGCTGGGCCGCGGACGAGCCCAGCCGCTTCGGCGCTCTCGCCCGCCGGCTGTGGGCGCCGCTGCTCGCGGCGGAGACGCTGGAGCTGCTGTGAGCCCGCTGCCCTTCGAACCATCCGCCGGCAACGAGAGCTTTGCGGCTGCGGCGTTCGTGGATGCTTCCTTCGCTGATTCCTCCTTCGCTGATCTGCAGATCGCAGCGGACGGGCCGCCGCCCTTCGACGTGTGCGGGCCGCTGCCGACCGGCACGACGGTGTTGGAGGCCAGCGCCGGCACGGGCAAGACCTTCACCCTCGCCGCTCTGGCCACCCGCTTCCTCGCGGAAGGGGAGGCGCGGTTGGACGAGCTGATGCTCGTGACGTTCAGCCGGGCCGCGACGCAGGAGCTGCGCGAGCGCGTACGCGAGCGGGTCGCGGCCGCCGAGCGCGGCCTCGCCGACCCGGTGGCGGCGCGGGCAGGCGACGACCCCGTCCTGGCGCTGCTCGCCACGGGCAGCGAGGAGGAGGTCCAGGCCCGCCGGCGCCGGCTGACCGTCGCGCTCGCCGGCTTCGACGCGGCCACGATCGCGACCACGCACCAGTTCTGCCAGCAGGTGCTCACGAGCCTGGGCGTGGCCGGCGACACCGACCCCGACGCGGTCCTCGTCGACAGCATCGACGACCTCGTGGTCGAGGCTGTCGACGACCTCTACCTGCGCAAGTACGCCGCGGCGGGCGCCGACCGGCCAGCCTTCCCCCGGCGGACCGCCCTGGAGGTGGGGATGGCCGCGGTCTACGACGGCCAGGCCCGGCTCGAGCCGACGGACGCCGTCCCCGGCAGCGAGGCCTCCGAGCGCTACGGCCTGGCCGGCGCCGTACGCCGCGAGGTCGAGGTGCGCAAGCGCAGGCAGCGACTGCTGGGCTACGACGACCTGCTCACCCGGCTCGCCGACGCCCTGGAGCACGACGCGGGTGGTGGCGGCGCGGCGCAGGCGCGGTTGCGGGCGCGCTACCGCGTCGTCATGGTCGACGAGTTCCAGGACACCGACCCGGTGCAGTGGAAGATCCTGCGGCTGGCCTTCCACGGGCACGCGACGCTCGTGCTGATCGGCGACCCGAAGCAGGCGGTCTACGCGTTCCGCGGCGCCGACGTCGTGACCTATCTCGACGCCGTGCACGACGCCACCGACCGGGCGACGCTCGGGCTCAACTGGCGCACCGACGAGCCCCTCCTGCAGGCCCTCGACACGCTGCTGCGCGGAGCGGCGCTCGGCGATGAGGGGATCCGGGTCCGCCCGGTCCGCTCGGCCCACCCGGGCTCGCGGCTCGTCTCGGCGCCGGCGCCCGCGCCGTTGCGCCTGCGCGTCGTCGGCCGGCGTGGGCTCCCGCTCGTGCGCAACGGCGTCGCCCAGACGTCTGCGGTCCGCGAGCTCGTGACCGCCGACCTCGCCGCCGACGTCGTACGCCTGCTCTCGGCCCCCGGCCGGCTGCGCGACGGCGACGCCGAGCGCGACGTGCAGCCCGGGGACCTGGCGGTGCTGGTGCGGACCAACAGCCAGGGCGCCCTGGTGAGGGACGCGCTGCGCGCCGCCGGCGTCCCGGCGGTGCTGGGAGGGGGACCGAGCGTCTTCAGCACCTCCGCCGCCCGCGACTGGCTCGTCCTGCTCGAGGCGCTGGAGCAGCCGCACCGCGCGTGGCGTGCCCATGCGGCCGCCCTGACCAGCCTGCTGGGCTGGACGCCGGAGCAGCTCGACGCCGGCGGCGACGGTGCCGCAGACGAGCTCGGCCCGGTGCTGCGCGGATGGGCGCAGGTTTTGGCGACCCGGGGGATGGCTGCGCTCGCCGAGACGGTCTTCGCCGTGCAGCACGTCCCCGAGCGGCTGCTCGTGACGACCGACGGCGAGCGGATCCTGACCGACCTGCGCCACGTGGCCCAGGCGCTGCACGCGGCCGCACAGCGCGGGCAGCTCGGGCTGCCGGCGCTCGTGGAGGAGCTTCGCCGCCGCATCGCCGACGCCGCGACGGACACCGACGAGGAGCGCACCCGGCGTCTGGAGTCCGACGCCGCAGCCGTGCAGGTGGTCACGATCCACCGCAGCAAGGGGCTGGAGTTCCCGATCGTCTACGTCCCCTTCGGCTGGGACCGGTGGGTGCCGTCGACACCGGACCCGCTGCGCCTGCACGACGACGACGGTGAGCGGGTCCTCGACGTCGGCGGCCGCAGCGGCCCCGGGTGGGGGCGCCGCCGGGTCCGGCACGCCGAGGAGGAGGCGGGGGAGGACCTGCGGCTGCTCTACGTGGCGCTCACCCGTGCCCGGTCGCAGGCCGTCCTCTGGTGGGCGCCGTCGTCGAACACGCCCTCCGCGGCGCTGCACCGGCTGCTCTTCGGCGGGTTCGGGCCCGGGGACCAGCCGCCGGACACGGTGGGCGTGCCGACGGACGCCGAGGCGGTGGGGCGGCTGCGTGAGCGGCTGCACCCGGCCGGCGCGAACGTCTCGCTCGAGCCGGCCGAGCGGGTCGCCGAGCAGCCTCGGTGGAGCCCGCCACGGCCGCTCCCGGCTTCGCTGAAGGCGGCTTCGTTCGACCGGGCCCTCGACACCGCATGGCGGCGGACGTCCTACAGCGCCCTCACCGCCGCGGTGCACGCCGGACCGGCCGGGCACCCGCTGGACAAGGTCGGCAGCGAGGCGGAGGCGCCCGAGAAGGACGACGAGCCGGTGGTCCCCCCGCCCGACGCGGACACCACCGCCGAGCATGCTCATGCGGAGGCGCGGCTGCGCGCCATGCCCTCGCCGCTGGCCGCGCTACCGAGCGGCACGGCGTTCGGCACGCTCGTGCACGCGGTGCTCGAGCGGTTCGACAGCACAGTGCCCGACCTCGAGGCGGAGCTGCGCCGGCTCAGCGCGGAGCAGCTGGCCGTCCGACCCGTACGCGGCCTCGACGCGGCCACGCTCGCGGCGGCCCTGCTCCCGGTCGTCCGCACCCCGCTCGGCCCGCTCGCGGCGGGCCTGCGGCTCGCCGACGTGCACCCCGGGGACCGGCTCCCCGAGCTCGACTTCGAGCTGCCGCTCGCGGGCGGCGACCGCCCCGCCGCGCAGGTGGCGCTCGGCGACGTCGCTGCCCTGCTGCGCCGACGGCTGCCGGCGCACGACGTGCTGGCGGCGTACCCGGCCCTGCTGGACGCCCCCGAGCTGCGCGCTCAGCCGCTGCGCGGCTTCCTGACCGGGAGCATCGACTCGGTCCTGCGGGTGCACGGCCCGGCCGGACCGCGGTTCGTGGTCGTGGACTACAAGACCAACTGGCTCGGCGGGTTCGGCCCGGACGCCCCAGAGCTGAGCGCGTGGGACTACCGGCCGGAGGCGATGGCGGCCGCGATGTGCGCCGCCCACTACCCGCTCCAGGCGCTGCTCTACTCGGTGGCGCTGCACCGGTTCCTGCGGTGGCGCCAGCCCGGCTACGCGCCCGAGGCCCACCTCGGGGGCACGCTCTACCTCTTCCTGCGCGGCATGTGCGGCCCGGACACCCCTGTCGTGGACGGCCAGGTCTGCGGCGTCCTCGGCTGGCAGCCGTCGGCGCGGCTCGTGACCGAGCTGTCGGACCTGCTCGACGGTGGAAGCGAAGTTCAGCGATGAGCATTGCGTGGGACGACGCCCTCGACTCGGCTGCCGACGAGCCCTACGACGCCCGCCTCGCGCTGCGCGCGGAGGGCCTGCTGCGCGCATTCAACGTCGCGGGCGTCCTGCACGCCGCCGACGTCCACGTCGCCACCACGCTGGCACGGCTCGGCGGGGAGGACCGGCCCGACGTCCTGCTCGCCGCCGCGCTCGCCGTCCGGGCCGTACGCCACGGCTCGGTCTGTGTCGACCTGGCGACGGTCCGGCAGACCGTCGTCGTCGACGGCGTCAGCCGGGACGAGGTCGACGCGCTGGCCTGGCCCGAGCCGGCCGGGTGGCTCGACCGGTGCGCCGCGAGCGACCTGGTCGCGCCGGGTGCGCACCCGCCGGACGCGGATGCCCGCCCGCTCCGGCTGGACGCGGGACTGCTCTACCTCGACCGCTACTGGCGCCAGGAGCAGCTCGTCCGCAGCGAGCTGCAGGCCCGGGAGGAGCGGCCGCCGCCGGCCGTCGACGGGGAGCGCCTGCGCGTGGCGCTCGAACGGCTCTTTCCCCAGGAGCCGGACGGGCTCGGACTGCAGACCGCAGCGGCCGCGACCGCCGCCCGACGCTGGGTGACGGTCATCGCCGGCGGCCCGGGCACCGGCAAGACCACCACGGTGGCGCGGGTGATCGCGCTGCTGCAGGACGTGCACCGCGGCGCGGGAGCCGACGCGCTCGCGCTGCGCGTCGCGCTCGCCGCGCCCACCGGCAAGGCCGCGGCCCGGCTCGAGGAGGCGGTGCGTGCGGTCGGGGACACGTTCGGGCCGCGGGACCGGGCAGCGGTCGCCGGGCTCTCCGCGTCGACCCTGCACCGGCTGCTCGGTCGGCGCCGGGACTCGCGCACGCGGTTCCGCCACGACCGGACGAACCGGCTGCCCTACGACGTGGTCGTCGTCGACGAGACGTCGATGGTGTCTCTCACGATGATGGCCCGGCTGCTCGAAGCGCTCCGCCCGGACGCCCGGCTCGTGCTCGTCGGCGACCCGGACCAGCTGGCCTCGGTCGAGGCCGGGGCGGTCCTCGGCGACCTCGTGCACCGCGCGCCGGCCCCGGCGGGCGCGACCCCTGCAACCCCCGCTCCGGAAGGCGACGGGAGCGGGACGACGGACAACGTCGTGGTCCTACGGCACACCTACCGCTTCGGCGGCGGGATCGCCGAGCTCGCCCGCGCGGTGCAGGCCGGGGACGCCGATGCGGCGTTGAGCCTGCTGCGCGGCGGGTCCGGGCAGCTGACGTTCGGCGAGCAGGCGCCCGACGCCCCGCCCGCCGGGGCGGCGCTCGAGGAGCTGCGGGCGGCGGTCGTGGACGCCGGGCGCGACGTCGTGGCCGCGGCGCGCGGTGGCCGGGCCGCGGACGCGCTGCGCGCCCT
The DNA here is from genome assembly GCF_011250635.1 of Motilibacter deserti. GTDB lineage: Bacteria > Actinomycetota > Actinomycetes > Motilibacterales > Motilibacteraceae > Motilibacter_A > Motilibacter_A deserti. The sequence continues at coordinate 3,622 of NZ_JAANNP010000063.1, read as the reverse complement.
CGACGCGCACCGGCTGCTCTGCGCCCACCGGGAGGGGCCGTACGGCGTCGACCACTGGAGCTCGGTCGTGGAGCGCTGGCTGGCCGAGGCGGTGGACGGCTACGCCGCCGAGGGCGAGTGGTACGTCGGGCGCCCCCTGCTGGTCACCGCCAACGACTACGAGACCGGCCTCTACAACGGGGACACCGGCGTCGTCGTCCGCGGCGACGGGCACACCGCGCGGGCGGCGTTCGCGCGCGGCGGCGACCCGGTGCTCGTCGCGCCGAGCCGGCTGGCGGCGGTCCAGACCGTCCACGCCATGACCGTGCACAAGAGCCAGGGCAGCCAGTTCGACCGGGTCTCGCTGGTCCTGCCCCCGCCCGACTCCCCGCTCCTGACCCGCGAGCTGGTCTACACCGCCGTCACCCGTGCTCGCACCGCCGTCACCGTCCTCGGCAGTGCCGACGCGCTGCGGGCCGCGCTGGCCCGCCCGGTGGCGCGGGCGAGCGGGCTGCGCAGGGCCTGAGGACGGTCCGCCGTCCGGTGGTCGGCCCCCGCGTACCTCTCGACCTCGAGGTGGCCGAGCGCTGTCTGCTCGCGACCCTGCCCCCGCGCCCACCGTGCCCGCGGCGGTGGCCGTGGCGGGTCCGGGCGGGGCGGTGACGGGCGCGGGCTGCCGGAAGGGCCACGACCGCGGTCTTGCGGTCGGACCCGCAGGGCGGGACCCTCGACGTCGAGAGAACGAGCCCTTCCGGAGCCGCCCCGTGACTCCTAGTATTCGTCCCGTGACCGACACGTCTGCCTCCCTCCAAGAGCGGCGCGAGGCGCTCAAGGTGGAGGCGGCCGCCCTCGCCGCCGCGGAGGAGCGGCTGGCCGTGCTCTGCGCCGAGGTGGCAGGCGCGCCCGGCCTCTCACGGCTGGCGCTGGCCGAGGACGAGCGCGACCGCGTCGCCGACCTGCGCGACCGGCTCGCCGAGGCGTGGGACGAGCTGGCGCGCGAGCGGGACGCGGCGGCCGAGCGGCGGGACCTTGCCGCCTCGCGCCGGGACCGCGAGGAGCCGGCGTACGCCGCCGCGGCCGGGCTGGCCGCCGGCCTGCTCCACCTGTCCTCGGTCGAGCGGGACTGGGCGGCGGCCGACCGGCTCGAGGCCCGGCGCGACCGGGAGCGCGCGGCGCGTGACCGGCACGCGGCCCGTAGCGCCCGCGAGGCGGCGGCGGCGTTCCGACGGGCTGCACTGGCCGTGGCCGGGCAGGGCGATGCGGTCGGGCAGGGCGACGTGCTCGGGCAGGGCGACGTGCTCGGGCAGGGCGATGCGCTCGGGCAGAGCGATGCCGTCGACCTGCGCGGCGCGGTCGAGGTGCCGCGCCGACGCGAGGCGGCGGCCGAGCTGCTGGCTGGCGCCCCGTCAGGAGCCGGGCAGCAGCCGGACACCCCGGCCGAACTGCGGGATCGGTAGCCCGCTGCGTACGACCCTGCGCGCGGCCAGCCGCGGCGGCAGCCCCGTCTCCGCGCACATGCGCGCCACCGCGCCGGCGACCTGCGGGGCGGCGAAGGACGTCCCGGTCCAGACCGCCCAGGAGTCGTCGCCGAAGGCGTCGGGTCCGGTGACGTCGTACGTCGGGTCCTCGGTGCCGCGCACGTAGGGCGAGACGACCCCCTCGCCGACGGTGGAGCAGTCGACCCACACCCCGCGGCTGGACCAGGCGGCAGGCGCCCCGTGCTCCGTGAGCGCGGCGACCGACAGGACCCGGCGAGAGGCCGCGGGCCAGCACGGGTCGTCGTCGCCGAAGTTGCCGGCCGCCGCGACCAGGACCGGGCTCTCCCCGCGCTCCTCGGCGATCTCGTCGATGACGTCGAGCGCGGCCTCGATGGCCACCGGGGCGGTGTCGTCGAGGGTCTTGCCGCCGAACGAGAGGTTGAGCACCTGCGCCCCGTCCCGGACCGCCCGGACCATCGCGCACGCGACCGCCACCTCACTGCCCAACCCGTCGCTGTCGAAGGCGCGGTAGACCCGGATCTCGGCGTCGGGGGCGACCTGGCGGACGCACGCGGCGACGAACGTGCCGTGGCCGGCACCGAGGTCGAGGTAGGAGTTGCCCGGGGACGGGAACGCGTCCAGCGGGTCCACGTTGCCGCCCCCGCGTACGACCTCCTCGAGCCACCCGTCGCTGCGCTTCTGGTCGCTGATGCCGCTGTCGATGACCGCCACCACGACGGGCGTGCTTCCGGACACGGACGCCGGCGGCTCGACGACGACGACCGACGTCGGCTCGGCGCCGCCCTCGTGCTTCATGACGATGCCGAGCGGCTCGACGTACTGCAGCCCGGCGGGTGTGTCCGTCGTGCGGACCTGCCGGACGGTGCGGTTGCGCTGGCCCGGGCCGGCCGTCGGATGGCGGTAGTCGGCGACCCGGTCCTCGAGCTCGGCGCAGCCGAGGGGCACCCGCTCGTATCCCGCCCGCTCGAGGATCCGGCGGACGGTCGAGCGCTGCTCCTCGTCGCCGGTCAGCGCGACGAGCGCGGAGCCCGCCACGACGTACGTCTCGTCCCCGCGGGTTGTCGGCACCGGCTCGAACCGCACCACGTCCTCGGGTGCGCCGGCGCGCCGCCGCTGCAGCAGGCGGACCAGCTCGCGCCGTGAGCCGTTGGCCGCGGCGGCCTGCGCGAGCTCGGCGGCCTGGGCGCGTACGCGCCGGGCGTCCCTGCGCTGCTGCGCTTCACCGCGGCGGTCGGGGAACTGCTCCCGGAACGGGCGCCCGAGCTCCCGATCGCGGCTGTCGTTTGGTGGTGCCTTCATGGGTCCTCCACGAGCGAGCGCCGCCCCCACGCGTCTTCTTGTACGCCCTGGCCCCCGTCGCGGGCAATGGTGCGGACGGCGGGTGCGTGCATCAGGTACGGCGGCGGCCGCCTCTGCCTCGTGTGCCCGTGGTCGCAGCGTCCCGGGAGGACGCAACCGCCCGGACGGCGGGCGAGCTGCTGGCTCGCGCCGAGTCCGTCTACCGGCTCTCCACCGCCGAGCCCGCCGCGGCGGCGGAGCCGTCGGCCGCCCTCGTTCGCGAGGCGCGCGCCGCCGCCGACGTCCAGGCCCTCGTGGTGGCCCTCCTCGCCCAGGCGTACTCGTCGCGGCTGCTGCTCGACCAGCATGGGGCGAAGGCGTTGCTGGACGACGCGGTCCGGACCGCGCGGCGAGCCGGGCTGGCCTCCCGCGTCGCGCAGGGGCTGCTGGCTCGCGCCGCCGTGAACCAGGAGCTGGGCAACGCCGCCGCGGCCGCCCGCGACCTGGAGGCGGCGCGCCCGCTCCTCGGGCCGACACGTACGGCCGAAGTGGACTTCCAGCGTGGGACGTTGATGCACAACGCGGGGCGGTTGAAGGAAGCCGCAGGCGCCTATCACCGCGCGCTCGCCGCCGGGACGCTGCCCGTGGCCGACAAGGTGCGGGTCGCCAACAACCTCGGCATGATCGAGGCCCAGCTCGGCCGGCACGAGCAGTCGCTCGGGCACGTCGCCGAGGCGCTCGAGCTCGCCCGCGAGGTGGGGCCGGCGGTCTATGCGGTCGCTGCCGAGGGACAGGCGTGGGCCACCGTGCAGGCGGGGCGGGTCACCGAGGGGCTGCGGCTCTTCACGCAGGCCGAGCAGCTCTGG
>NZ_JAANNP010000064.1 GCF_011250635.1 Motilibacter deserti | reverse complement strand
CGCGCCCAGCCGCCACGTACCGGAGTGCTGTACGTCGCCGCCGGCGAGCAGCCGCAGGAAGTGCGACTTGCCCGAGCCGTTGCTGCCCAGCACCGCGACCCGGTCGCCGTAGTAGACCTCCAGGTCGAACGGCTGCATGAGCCCGGACAGCTCGAGCTGCTCGCAGATCACCGCACGGACGCCGGTCCGGCCGCCGCGCAGCCGCATGGTGACCTTCTGCTCGCGGGGCCGCTCCTCCGGCGGGCCCTCTGACTCGAAGCGCTCGAGCCGCTTCTGGGCCGCCTGGTAGCGGCTCGCGAGGCCGTCGTTGTAGGCCGCCTTGTTCTTGTAGAAGAGGACGAGCTCCTTGAGCTTGGCGTGCTCCTCGTCCCAGCGGCGCCGCAGCTCGTCCAGGCGCTCGAAGCGGTCGTGCCGCGCCTGCGCCCACGTCGCGAACCCGCCGCCGTGCACCCAGACGCCGCCGCCCGCCGCGCCGCCGGCCTCGACCGTGACGACCCGCTCGGCCGTGCGCGCGAGCAGCTCGCGGTCGTGGGAGACGAAGAGCACGGTCTTCGGGCTCTCGGCGATGGTGCGCTCCAGCCACTCCTTGCCCGGGACGTCGAGGTAGTTGTCCGGTTCGTCGAGCAGCAGCACCTGGTCCGGCCCGCGGAAGAGCGCCTCGAGCACGAGCCGCTTCTGCTCGCCGCCGGACAGTGTGCGCACCTCGCGCCACTGCGCCCGGTCGTACGGCACCCCGAGCGCGGACGTGCAGCAGGTGTCCCAGAGCACCTCGGCCTCGTAGCCACCGGCGTCGGCCCAGTCGGACAGCGCCTGCGCGTAGCGCAGCTGGGTCGGCTCGTCGTCGCGCTCCATCATCGCCAGCTCGGCGGCGTCGAGGGCTGCGGCCGCGGCCCGCACGGACGGCTGCGCGACCGAGACGAGCAGGTCGCGCACCGTCGACTCGTCACGCACGCTGCCGACCAGCTGCCGCATGACGCCGAGCCCGCCGCTGCGGGTGACCGCGCCCTGCTGCGGCGTCAGGTCGCCCGCGACGAGGCGGAGCAGCGTGGTCTTGCCCGCGCCGTTCGCGCCGACGAGCGCGGCCTTGAGGCCGTCACCGACCCGGAACGACACGTCCGTCAGCAGCACCCGGCCGTCGGGCAGGGCATGGCTGACCCCGGAGACGTCGACATGGCCCATGGTCAGGAAGTGTCGCCGGTGGGGCCGTCCGGCGCCTCCGGTTTTCCGCCCGCCGGGCTCACGCCCGCCCCGTCGCCGGGGCCCGGTCCGCGTCGAGGTCGACGACGCGGTCGAGCACGCGGTCGAGCTGGGTCGCCGGCGCGGGCCGGTGCAGCAGGAAGCCCTGCAGCAGGTCGCACCCGAGCTCGCGCAACTGGTCCGCCTGCGCCGGCCGCTCCACGCCCTCGGCCACCACGGTGAGCCCGAGCGACTTGGCGAGCGTCACCATGCTCGTGGTGATCGCGGTGTCGGTGCGGTCGGTGCCCAGGCCCGTCACGTAGACCCGGTCGATCTTGAGCGTGTCGAACGGCAGCGCCCGCAGGTGGGACATGTCGTTGTGGCCGGTGCCGAAGTCGTCGAGCGCGAGCCGGCACCCCAGGCTCACCAGCCCGTCGAGGTCACGCCGGACGACCCCGTCGATCTCGACCACCTGGCGCTCGGTGATCTCCAGGCAGAGCTTGTCCGGCGGCAGCCCGGTGGCGCGCAGCACCTCGTCGACCCGGTGGGTCAGCTCGGCCACACCCAGCTGGCGGCTGGACACGTTGACCCACATCTCCGGGGCCGCGGCGCCGAGGCGCTCGTGCCAGGCGGCGGCCTGGGCGCACGCCGCGCGCAGGACCCAGGCGCCCAGCGGCACCATGAGGTCGCGGTCCTCGGCCACGTCCAGGAAGGCGCCCGGCAGCAGCAGCCCGTGCTCCGGGTGCTCCCAACGGATCAGCGCCTCCAGCGCCGCGACCGCGCCGGTCCGCGCGTCGAAGGTGGGCTGGTAGTGCAGGACCAGCTCCCCGTCGGTCTCCAGCGCCCGACGCAGGTCCGCGGCGAGGCGGACCTGCCGAAGCGCCCGGGCCTGGTTCTCCGGGTCGGCCAGGGCGAACGTGCCGCGCCCGGCCCGCTTGGCGCGATACATCGCCGTGTCGGCCTCGCGCAGCAGGTCCTCGCCGCTCTCGTGACCGCTGCTCATCGCGATGCCGATGCTCGCCGTGACCCGGATCGAGTGGTCGCGCACGGGCACGTCGATGTCGAGCGCGGCCTCGACCCGGGACGCGACCACGCTCGCCTCGTCCGGGCCGTCCAGGCCCTCGCAGACCACGACGAACTCGTCCCCGCCGAGCCGGGCCGCGGTGTCGGTGTCGCGTAGGCACTGGGTCAGGCGGCGGGAGAAGTCCACGAGAAGCTCGTCGCCGGCCGCGTGGCCCAGCGCGTCGTTGACGTCCTTGAAGTTGTCCAGGTCGAGGTAGAGGACGGCGACCCGGCTCCCCTGCCGGGCCGAGCGCGCGAGCGCGCCCTGCAGGTGGTCCAGGAGCAGGACGCGGTTCGGCAGCCCGGTCAGGGCGTCGTGCATCGCCTGGTGCGCGAGCCGCTGCTCGGCCGCCCTGCGGGCCGTGACGTCCTCGACCTGGGTGATGGCGTACAGCGGCCTGCCGTCGAGGGCGTGGACGACCGACGTGCTCAGCCGCACCCAGACCGTCGCCCCCGACTTGTGGCAGAGCCGGCGCTCGGCGTTCCACTCCGAGGCCAGCCCCTCCGCGAGCTCGTCGACGACCGCATCGCTGGCCCGAGCGTCATCCGCGTGCAGCACTGCGGCGGTGGCACATCCGATCAGCTCCTCGGCCGGGCGCCCCAGCAGGCTGCACACCGTCCGGTTGACGTGGATGATCCGGCCGCGGTTGTGCGCCTCCAGCCCCGTCAGCACCATCCCGGTCGGCGCGTCCGCGAACGCCTGGCGGAACTGCTCCTCGCTGGCGTGCAGCTGGCGCTGCAGCGCGCGCGTCTCCGTCACGTCGCGCACGGTCGCGATGACCGCCGGGCCGTCGTCGAGGTCCACGGCGGCCAGGCTGATCTCCACCGGGACCGGCGACCCGTCCCTGCGCAGCGCCACCGCGCCCGGGGCATCCGCGCCATCCGCGCCGCCGGGCCGCCCGTCCAGGCCGTGTTCTGCGGCGCGCGGCACGAGGGCCTGCACCGGCCGCCCCACGAGCTCGGCCGCGGCGTACCCGAACAGCGTCTCGGTCCGGGTGTTGACCTCGCGCACGAGCCCGTTGCGGTCGACGACCAGGACCGCGTCGGGGATGCCCTGGAGCAAGCTGCGCTGACGCTGCTCGCTCGCCTGCAGCCGGCGTGCCGCCTCCTCCCGGTCGCGCTCGTCCAGCACGGTCGCCAGCACCGCGCGCGGGAGGCCCTGCGCGTCGTCGACCACGGTGGCCGAGATGAGGACCGGGTGCAGCGTCCCGTCCTTGCGCAGGTAGCGCCGCGGCGTCAGCTGTCGGCGGTAGCCCGGCTCCCGCCAGCCGCGCATGTCGGCCTCCAGCTGGGCTCGCTCGGCCGGCGCGACGAGGTCCACCACGCGGCGCCCGGCCAGCTCGCCCGGCTCGTAGCCCAGCATCTGCTCCAAGCAGCGGTTGGTCGTCAGCAGGGTGCCGTCGAGGCTCACCTCGGCCTGGCCCACCGCCGCCTGCTCGAACAGGGCGCGGTAGCGCTGCTCGGACTCGTACAGCCGCGCTCGCGCGGCAGCGGGGTCGTCGACCTCGACCCGGATCGCGCCGACCGCATAGACCTTGCCGTCGTCGTCGAGCAGCGGGAACTTCGTGGTCGCGTACTCGGCCGGCCGCCCGTCCAGCCGGCGGACGGTCTCGAGGACGTGCAGCGTCTGCCCGGTGGCGGCGACCTCGCGGTCCTGGGCGACCCACTCCTCGGCGTACGGCCCGAGCTCGTGCGCCGTCCTCCCGAGCACCTGCTCGGCGGCCATTCCCGTCCGCCGCGCGACCTCGCGGTTGACCAGCAGGTAGCGCCCCTCCAGGTCCTTCACCGCCACGAGCGCCGTGGTGTTGGCGAGCAGCGCGTCGAGCAGCCCGCGGGCGTGCGCCAGCTGCCCGGTCTGCTCGAGCGCGGTCGCGCTCTGCCCGGCAAGCCGCAGCAGCGCCATCACCTGCCGGGCCAGCACCTCGAGGTGCTCCCACTGGGCGTCCGTGAGGCGGGTACGGCGGGCCTGCAGGTCCTGCACGGCCAGCGCGCCGACCGGTGAGCCGTCGTCGGCCCTCAGGGGCACCCCGGCGTAGAACCGGACCCCGGGCCGACCGGCCACCGGAGGCAGCTCGGCGAAGCGCTGGTCGGCGGCGGCGTCGACCACCTCCAGGCGGTCCCCCGACTGCACCACGACCTCGCAGAGCGTGTCGCCCACACAGGAGTCGCGGAACCGCAGGCCGTGGCCCGCGGGGAACGTCACCCGGTCCTCGACCAGGAGGCTGACGGCGGCGATCGGCGTCCCGCACACCGCGGCCGCGAGCTGCGCCAGCCCGTTCAGCTCCCCGACGAGCGACCCGCTCAGCTGCTCGAGCTCGCGCGCGACCGACGGTCGGGTGCAGCCCACCATGCTCAAGTGCTCCACGTCGCATCCCCGTTGAGGACGTCGGCAATCTAGAACGCAGAGTGTGCCCCGAGCGCGCCGCGAATGCACCGGAAAGCCGTCAGTCAGGCCTCGAGCACGCGCACCCTCCGGGCCTGCGCCGCCCGTGCGGCCAGCTCGTCGTCCGCCGGGTAGCGCACCTCCTCCAGCACCAGGCCGTGCGCCGGAGCCACGGTCACCCCGGGGTCGCGCAGCCGGGCGTCGAGCACCGACCGCGGCCACTCCACGTCGCGCCGCGCGTCGCCGACCGCGAGCAGCGCGCCCATCAGCGCGCGGACCATGGAGTGGCAGAAGGCGTCCGCGACCAGTGTCGCGACGGCACGGCCCGCGTCGTCGCGCGCCCACTCCAGGAGGAGCAGCTCGCGAACGGTCGTGGCCCCCTCGCGCCGCTTGCAGTACGCGGCGAAGTCGTGCTCGCCGAGCAGGAGCTGCGAGGCCAGCTGCATGGCCTCGAGGTCCAGTGGGCGCGGGTGGCGCAGCACCCACGCGCGCTCGAGCGGGTCGGCCTTGGTGGCGTCGTCGCGGACGCGGTACGCGTAGCGGCGCGAGAGGGCCGAGAACCGGGCGTCGAAGCCGTCCGGCGCCGGTGCGGCCGAGCGGACCCGGACGTCGTCGGGAAGCATGCCGGCGAGCCGGCGGACGAGCGTCGGGCCGGTCCGCTCCCACGCCGCCGTCGGAGCGTCGACGTGGCAGACCTGGCCACGGGCATGGACGCCGGCGTCGGTCCGCCCCGCGACGGTCAGCGCCACCGGCTCGCGCCACACCAGGCCGAGCGCCTCCTCGAGCGTCCCCTGCACCGTGCGCTGGCCGGGCTGCCGGGCCCAGCCGGCGTACGCGGTGCCGTCGTAGCCGAGGTCGAACCGGATGCGGACGCGCTCGTCCTCGGCGAGCACCGGCCGGGAAGCGGCGAGCCCGCCGCCCCCCGGGAGGGGGACGGCGGGCTCGTCGTCGTGCGAAGGGCGGTCGGTCACGCCTTGTTCGGGTCGTTGTCAGGGTCGCCCTCGGCCTGCGACTCCTCGGTCGCCCCCGCCGTCTGCGCGGAGGTGCCCTCCTCGGCGGCCTGGTCGCCACCCTCGGGGGCGGACACGTCCGTCGCCGGGGTCTCGTCGCTCGCCGTCGTGCTCTCGTCGACCACGCTCTGCTCCTCTGCGGGAACCTGCTCGGATGCAGCAGAGGTACCCGTCGCGGCGGCCGCCTCACCCACCGAGACGTTGCCGCGCGCAGCCCTCGAGGTCGCGGCCTCGGCCTCGCCGACAGCGGTCTGCTGCACGGTGAGCGCCTCGACGAGCTCGATGATCGCCATCGGCGCGTTGTCGCCCGAGCGCGGGCCGATCTTCACGATCCGGGTGTAGCCGCCGGGGCGGTTGGCGAAGCGCGGCCCGATCTCGGTGAAGAGCGTGTGCACGATGCTCTTGTCCCGGATCACGGTCAGCACCTGCCGGCGCGAGGCCATGTCGCCCTTCTTCGCGAAGGTGATGAGCTTCTCCGCGTAGGGGCGCAGCCGCTTGGCCTTGGCCTCGGTCGTGCGGATCCGGCCGTGCTCGAACAGCGAGGTGGCGAGGTTGGCGAGGAGAGCCTTCTCCTGCGCGGGGCCGCCGCCGAGGCGCGGGCCCTTGGTGGGCGTGGGCATGAAGGTTCCTTGTCAGTCGGTCGCTGGGTCGCTACAGCGTCGTTCGGGCGGTGTTCGGTCGGCTCGCTGGCCACGAGCCTAGGCGCTGCCCCGGGGGAGCGAAGGCTCCCCCGGGGCAGGCCCGCGTGCTCAGTACTGCTCGTCCTCCGCGAAGGACGTGTCGTCGTCGGCGCCGAAGCCCTCGACGGCGGCGCTCGGGTCGAACCCGGGCGGGCTGTCCTTGAGCGAGAGGCCCATCGTCGCGAGCTTGGCCTTGACCTCGTCGATGGACTTCGCGCCGAAGTTGCGGATGTCGAGCAGGTCGGCCTCGCTGCGGCTCATCAGCTCGCCGACCGTGTGGATGCCCTCGCGCTTGAGGCAGTTGTAGGACCGGACCGTGAGCTCGAGCTCCTCGATCGGCATGCCGAGGTTCTCGGCGAACGCCTGGTCCTGCGGGGACGGGCCCATGTCGATGCCCTCGGCCTCGACGTTGAGCTCACGGGCCAGCCCGAAGAGCTCGACGAGGGTCTTGCCGGCGCTGGCCATGGCGTCGCGCGGCAGGATCGAGGGCTTGGTCTCGACGTCGACCACGAGGCGGTCGAAGTCGGTGCGCTGCTCGACGCGGGTCGCCTCGACCTTGTAGGTCACCTTGAGGACGGGCGAGTAGATCGAGTCGACCGGGATGCGGCCGATCTCCTGGCCGGGCTGCTTGTTCTGCACGGCCGAGACGTAGCCGCGGCCGCGCTCGACGGTCAGCTCGATCTCGAGCTTGCCCTTCTCGTTGACCGTGGCGATGTGCAGGTCGGGGTTGTGCACCTCGACGCCGGCCGGCGGGGCGATGTCGGCGGCGGTCACGGCGCCCGGGCCCTGCTTGCGCAGGTACATCACCACGGGCTCGTCGTGCTCGCTGCTGACGACGAGGTTCTTGATGTTCAGGATGATCTCGGTGACGTCCTCCTTCACGCCCGGAACGGTCGTGAACTCGTGGAGGACGCCCTCGATGCGCAGGCTCGTGACCGAGGCCCCGGGGATCGAGGAGAGCAGGGTGCGGCGCAGGGAGTTGCCGAGGGTGTAGCCGAAGCCCGGCTCGAGCGGCTCGATGACGAACCGCGAGCGGTACTCGGAGATCGGCTCCTCAGCGAGGGTGGGCCGCTGGGCGATGAGCACGGAGTTTCCTTCCGGCGGCGTCCGCCATATGACGCCGCGACGAGGGAATGGCGATGCCCCGGGGCCGCCGCGCCAGCGGACGGCCCCGGGACACGGGGACTACTTGGAGTAGAGCTCGACGATCAGCTGCTCCTGGACCGGCGTGTCGATGACCTGCCGGGCCGGGAGAGCGTGCACGAGGATGCGCATCTGGTTCGGGATGACCTCGAGCCACGCCGGGACGGTGCGCTCGCCGACGGTGGCACGAGCGATCACGAACGGCGTCATCTCGACCGAGCCGGGGCGCACCTCGACGATGTCGTTCTCCGTCACGCGGTACGACGGGATGTCGACCTTCTTGCCGTTGACCAGCAGGTGGCCGTGGCGGACGAACTGGCGGGCGGCGTCACGGCTGGGGGCGAACCCGGCGCGGTAGACGACGTTGTCGAGCCGGCTCTCGAGGATGCGGAGCAGGTTCTCGCCGGTCTTGCCCTGGCGCTTGTTGGCTTCCTCGTAGTAGCCGCGGAACTGCTTCTCGAGGACGCCGTAGATGCGGGCGCACTTCTGCTTCTCCCGCTTCTGCAGGAGGTACTCGCTGTCCTTGGTCCGGCCACGGCCGTGCTGGCCCGGCGGGTAGGGACGGATCTCGATGGGGCACTTCGGGGACTCGCACTTGCTGCCCTTGAGGAACAGCTTCATCTTCTCGCGACGGCAGCGCTTGCAGTCCGCGCCGGTGTAGCGGGCCATGGGTTACTTCGCTCCTACGATTCGTGGGCTGCGCGCGTCAGACGCGGCGGCGCTTCGGGGGACGGCAGCCGTTGTGCGGCACCGGCGTGACGTCCTGGATCGAGCCCACCTCGAGGCCGGTGGCCTGCAGCGAGCGGATCGCGGTCTCACGGCCCGAGCCCGGGCCCTTGACGAAGACGTCGACCTTGCGCATGCCGTGCTCCTGGGCGCGGCGGGCGGCGGCCTCGGCGGCCATCTGCGCGGCGAACGGCGTCGACTTGCGCGAGCCCTTGAAGCCCACGTGGCCGGCGCTGGCCCACGAGATCACGTTGCCCTGCGGGTCCGTGATCGAGACGATCGTGTTGTTGAACGTGCTCTTGATGTGCGCGTGGCCGTGCGCGACATTCTTCTTTTCCTTGCGGCGCACCTTCTTGGCGCCGCCGGCCTGCTGCCGTGTCCTGGGGGGCATGTCTGCTCTCGCTCCTGGAGGTCGTCGGTCCGGTAGGAAGGCGCTGCGCCGAAGGGCGCGGCACCTGCTACGGGGACTACTTCTTGCCGGGCTTCTTCTTACCGGCGATCGCGCGACGCGGGCCCTTGCGGGTGCGCGCGTTCGTGTGCGTGCGCTGGCCGTGGACCGGCAGGCCGCGGCGGTGCCGCAGACCCTGGTAGCTGCCGATCTCGACCTTGCGGCGGATGTCCGCGGCGACCTCGCGTCGGAGGTCACCCTCGGTCCGGTAGTTGCCCTCGATCCAGTCGCGGAGCCGAACGAGGTCGTCCTCGCCCAGGTCGCGGACCCGGGTGTCCGGGCTGACGCCGGTCTGGGCCAGCGTCTCCGCGGCGCGGGTGCGGCCGATGCCGTAGATGTAGGTCAGGGCGATCTCCACGCGCTTCTCGCGCGGGAGGTCGACGCCGACGAGGCGTGCCATGCGGTATGCGTCTCCTGAGTAGAACGGAGGTTCCTGCGCAGCGCCGTTCCCGCTCCTCGGCCGGGCCTGTCCTCCTCGCAGGCCGTCGGTTGGAGCAGGTCCCCGGCCTCCGTGCCGGGGGTGTCGTCCCGCGGATCTCCCCGCGGGGGTCGGGACGCTGCGTACTGAGCCGGTGCCGTGCCACCTCGCGGTGGCTCCGGGCTCCCGGTCGTACGTGCCGCGCCGGCTGGTGCAATCAGTCCGGTGCGGCGGGCGGGCCGGAAAGGCCCCGCCGGTGCGGCGGGCCGTCAGACGGCCCGCCGCTGCTCAGCCCTGCCGCTGCTTGTGCCGCGGGGTGGCCGAGCAGATGACCATGACCCGGCCGTGGCGGCGGATCACCTTGCACTTGTCACAGATCTTCTTGACGCTGGGCTTGACCTTCATGGAAATGAACCCCTGGACGTCTCGCCGGTGCGCGGGAGGCACGCCCGGATTCGTGTCGTTTGGCTACTTGTAGCGGTAGACGATGCGGCCGCGGTTGAGGTCGTACGGGCTGAGCTCGACGACCACCCGGTCCTCGGGGAGGATCCGGATGTAGTGCTGGCGCATCTTGCCGGAGATGTGCGCGAGGACCTTGTGCCCGTTCGCGAGCTCGACCCGGAAGAACGCGTTGGGCAGAGACTCGATGACGGTGCCCTCGATCTCGATGGCCCCTTCCTTCTTGGGCATGTCCTCCGCAATCCGTGGCGTGATCGAAGTAGCTTGTTGGTCTACCGTCCGACATCGGCACCCGGGTCGTCAGCTGCGCACTTGAGCGCGCACATGACAAACCCACGGCCGACGAAGAAGTCTACGTGACGGGCGCGCCACCGTCCAAACCCGGGCGATCACCGGACCTGGCGGGGCGCACGGCCGGCTCGACCGGACGTCGGGCGCCGAGCGGTGGACCGGGCGCCGAGCGCTGGGCCGGGCACAGCGCGCCGGCCGCCGTGGCCGCTCAGGCCGGGGTCGCGACGCCGAGTGCGGACAGCCGCTCGCGGCCGCCGTCGTGCGCGGTCAGGACCCACGGCCCGTCCGCGGTCAGCGCGACCGTGTGCTCGAAGTGGGCCGAGGACCGCCCGTCGCCCGTCACCACCGTCCAGCCGTCCTCGAGCTCGAGGACCTTGTGCGTGCCGAGGTTCAGCATGGGCTCGACGGCGAGCGCCATGCCCTCGACCAGGTGCATCCCTCGCCCGGCCCGCCCCACGTTCGGGACGTGCGGGTCCATGTGCATCTGGGAGCCGATGCCGTGCCCGCCGTAGCCCTCGACGACGCCGTAGGCGCCGCGCGAGCGCGCGGTCTGCTCGACCGCGGCGGACACGTCCCCGAGTCGCCCCCCGACGACGGCCTTGGCCAGGCCCGCCCACATCGCGTCCTCGCAGGCGGCCAGCAGCCCGGCCTGCTCCGCGGTCGGTTCCCCTACCGTCACCGTGAGCGCCGAGTCGCCGTGCCACCCCTCGAAGATCGCGCCGCAGTCCATCGCGACCACGTCGCCCTCGCGCAGCTGCTTCGCCCCCGGGATCCCGTGTACGACCTCCTCGTTGACCGAGATGCAGGTCGAGGCAGGGAAGCCGTGGTAGCCGAGGAAGGACGGCACCGCCCCGCGGGAGCGGATGACCTCCTCGGCGAGGGCGTCGAGCTCCTTGGTCGTGATCCCGGGCGCGACCGCCTGCCGCATCGCGGCCAGCGCGTCGGCGACGATCAGCCCGGCGCGGCGCATGAGCTCGATCTGCTCGGGGGTCTTCAGCTCGATGTCGTCACGACGGCGGAACACAGGCGGGTCTCCTTCGCGGCGGTGCCCGGTCCGGCCCGGGAGCCCGCGCGCTCTAGCGGTCGAAGCGGCGCAGCACCGAGAGGATGCGCGCGGTGACGCCGTCCACGGTCCCGGTGGCGTCGATGCGCTCGAGCAGCCCGTGCTCGGCGTAGAAGCCGACGACCGGGGCCGTCTGCTCGGCGTAGACCTGCAGCCGGCGACGGATCGTCTCCGGCTTGTCGTCCTCACGCTGGAAGAGCGCGCCGCCGCAGTGGTCGCACTGGTCCGGGACCGAGGACGGGTCGAAGTCCACGTGCCACACGCGGCCGCACGAGCTACAGGTGCG
>NZ_JAANNP010000065.1 GCF_011250635.1 Motilibacter deserti | reverse complement strand
TCAAGAAGCCGGCGGTCAAGAAGCCTGCGGTCAAGAAGCCGACGTGCCTCGCCCCGCTGCCGGTCGTGAGCGACAAGCCGCAGCCCGGCCCGATCAGCAAGCCGGTCGACGCGCCTCTGGTGCCGACCGTCGCCCCGCTCGGCCGCACCCTGCCCGAGTTCTTCGGCCTGCACGTGACCGGCGCCGCGAACGCGACGTCCTGGCCGGCGGCGACCGCCAGCTCCTTCGGCAGCATCCGGCTCTGGGACACCGGCACGACGTGGGCGGACCTCGAGCCCGAACCCGGCCAGTGGGCCTGGGCGAAGCTCGACGCCGTCGTCGCTGCGGCCGAGGCGCACGGCCTCAAGCCGCTGCTGGTCCTCGGGCAGACCCCGACCTGGGCCTCCTCGGACCCCTCGGCCCCCGGTGTCATCGCCCCCGGCTCGAGCATGCCCCCCGCGGACATGAGCCGCTGGAGCAGCTACGTCAGCGCCGTCGCCTCGCGCTACAAGGGCCGCATCGAGGCCTACGAGATCTGGAACGAGCCGAACTTCGTCGGTGACTACTTCCACGGCAGCGAGGCCGAGCTCGCGAAGCTGACCGGCCTGGCCTACAAGGCCGTGAAGTCGGCCGACCCGCGGGCCCTGGTGCTGAGCCCCGGCTTCGCGACGCGCACGAAGGGCCAGGTCGGCTGGATCTACCGCTACTTCGACGCGCCCGGCGCCCGCGACATCGACGTCGTCTCGCTGCACCTCTACCCGTTCGCGGACCAGGACCCCGAGGACGCCGTGGGCAACCTCGAGACCCTCGCGACGGTCCTGCGCAACCGCGGCGTGAGCAAGCCGGTCTGGAACACCGAGGTCAACTACGGCGTGGTCGGCGGCATCAACGACGCGGTCACGATCCCGGAGCCGCTCGCCAGCGCGTACGTCGCCCGCACCCTGCTGCTCGACCGGGCCGCCGGCGTGGACCGCGTGTTCTGGTACTCGTGGGGCGAGGCGCGCATCCTCGGGATCAGCCTGGGCGAGAACGCCCAGGGCCCGACGGCCCCCGCCCGGGCCTGGTCCCGCGTGTCGGGCTGGCTGGCCGACTCGGTCCTCGTGGGCTGCACCGACACCCAGGGCGTGTACGCCTGCTCGCTGCGCCCGAACGGCGGCGGCTGGGCGCAGGTCGTCTGGCGACGGGACGGCTCGAGCGGCCTCGCGGCGCCCGCGGGCACGACCGGCGTCGTCGGCCTCGACGGCAGTGTCGTCTCCCGTGCGCAGGGCGACCGCATCGCGGTCGGGACCACCCCGGTGCTGGTCGTCGGCGGCGGCGCCGACGCGGCCCGCCTGTCGGTCGCCTCGGCCCGCGGCTGACCGACCAAGGAAGGCCTGACGCAGGCCCGCCCTCCGCGGGGCGGGCCTGCCTCCTGCGACGACGAAGGCCCGCTCCCTCGGGGGCGGGCCTTCGTGCTGCCCGGCGGGTGCGGACGGCCGGCGCCCGGACGAGAATCGGGGGCCGTGCGGGAACTTTCGTCCGGCTGCGCCGGACTACCGGTCATGGGACGGAGATCGGCGGGCAGCGGCGTGGCGGCACACCGCCGCCGCGCGGCCCGGCGCGGCCCGGCCCGCCGGGGGGCCGCCACGGCCCTGCTGGCCCTGGTGCTCGGCCTGCTTGGCCTCGCCGGCCTCGTCGGGAGCGCCGGGCCGGCTTCGGCCCACGCCCGGCTGGAGAGCTCGGCCCCCGCCGCCGGGGAGGGGCTCGCCTCGGCCCCGACCGAGGTCGTCGCGGACTTCTCCGAGCCGGTGAGCCTCGCCCCCGGCGGGCTGCGGGTGATCGACGGCGAGGGCCGGTCGGTGACCGCGGGCGAGCCGCAGGTGGACCCGGCGGACGCGACCCGCATCCGGGTGCCGCTCGCCGGCGGTCTGCCGGACGGGACCTACCTCGTGTCCTACCGCATCGTGTCGGCCGACTCGCATCCGATCACCGACGGCTGGTCCTTCACGGTCGGCGCCGTCCGTGCGGGGGCCGCCCCCGTCGCCGGGGAGGAGGGCACGAGCACTCCGTACGCCGCGCAGGCGGCCGTGGTGCGCGGCCTGGCCTACGCGGGCCTGGTCGCCGGGCTGGGCGTCGCCACCTTCATCCTCTGGTGCTGGCCGGCGGGCCGCTCGCGGGCCGCCGAGCGCGTCGTCACGGCGGGG
The DNA here is from genome assembly GCF_011250635.1 of Motilibacter deserti. Taxonomy (GTDB): domain Bacteria; phylum Actinomycetota; class Actinomycetes; order Motilibacterales; family Motilibacteraceae; genus Motilibacter_A; species Motilibacter_A deserti. Next base: position 8,832 of record NZ_JAANNP010000065.1, on the reverse strand, counting down.
TTCGCCGTGGTGATCGCCGCGGCCCTCGCGCAGCTCGTCGTCCAGGGCCTGGCCGTCTCCGGGCTCCCGGCGGGCGAGCTGTTCACGCGCGACGTCCTGCGCGCCGGTGCCGAAGGCTCGGTCGGGCAGGCGATCGCGCTCCGGCTCGGCTCGGCCGCCGTGCTCGTCGCCGTCCTGCCGTGGGCGCTGCGCTCCTCCACCCGGCGGCTCGGCGCGCCCGCGGGCGCTGCGTGCGCGGCCGCGACGGCCGCCCTCCTCGTGAGCTTCGGCATGACCGGGCACCCGCGCGCCGAGCACCCGCTCGTGCTCGCCCTCGCCTCCGACGCCCTGCACATGCTGGCCATGTCGGTGTGGCTCGGCGGCCTGGGCACCCTGCTCGTCGTCGCCCTGCGGCCTCCGCGGGTGGAGGGCGCGACGCCGGCGGAGGCGGTCCGCCGGTTCTCCTCCGTCGCGCTCGCCTGCGTCGCCGTGCTCGCCCTGACCGGTGCCTGGCAGGGCTGGCTGCAGGTGCGGAGCGTCGACGCGCTGCGCGACACGACGTACGGGCAGCTGCTCCTCGTCAAGGTGGCCGTTGTCGCCGCGATCGTCCTGGTCGCGGCCGGCTCGCGGGCGCTGGTGCGCCGCCGGATGCCCGCCCGGCCCGCTGCCGTGGCCCTCGCCGGCCCCGGCACCGTCGCCGACCCGCGCGGGCCGCTGCAGGCGTTGCGCCGCGCGGTCGGCCTCGAGGTCGCCGGCGCGGCGGTGGTCCTGGTGCTCACGGCCGCACTCGTCGGCATGACACCGGCGCGTGCCGCCTACGCGCCCGTCACGGAGCAGACCGTCGACCTCGGCGGTGGACGGTCCGCCCAGCTCCGGCTCGAGCCCGCTCGCCCCGGCCCCGCCGAGCTGTCCATCACGGTGCTCGGCAAGGACGGCAGGCCCCTGCCCGCCGAGCACGTCCACGGCGACCTGACGCTGACGGCCAAGGACCTCGGCCCGCTCGCCGTCCGGCTGCGGGGCACCGGGGACGACAGCCGGTGGGCGAGCAGCGGGCTCCAGCTGCCGGCGGCCGGGGAGTGGGAGTTCGACTTCACCGTCGGCTTCGGTGACTACGACGAGATCACCGCCGAGGCCCGGCTGGACGTCGAATGACGTGATTCCCGCCGTGCCGCCCGTACCCCGCTCCGGAAAGGTCCTTCCCGTGCTCCGCTCGTCCCGCCGCGCCCTCGCCGTCACCGGTGTCGGCCTCGTCCTGCTCGTCGCCACGGCCGGCCCGGCCGCCGCGCACGTCACCGTGAACCCGCGCGAGGCGACGCAGGGGTCCTACGCCGCGCTCACCTTCCGCGTCCCGACCGAGAGCGACAGCGCCTCGACCACCAAGGTGGCCGTGCAGTTCCCGATCGACACGCCCTTCGCCTCCGTCAGCGTCAAGCCGCACCCGGGCTGGACCTACGAGGTCACCAAGGAGACGCTGGACACCCCGATCGAGGCGCACGGGCAGCAGATCACCGAGGCCGTCTCGCAGATCACCTGGACCGCGACGGGCGACGCGGCGATCAAGCCCGGCGAGTTCGACGAGTTCGACGTCAGCGCCGGCCCGATGCCCGACGTCGACCAGATCGTGTTCAAGGCCGTGCAGAGCTACAGCGACGGCGAGGAGGTGGCCTGGGTGCAGGAGGCGGCGCCGGGGTCCACCGAGGAGCCCGAGCTGCCCGCCCCGGTCCTCGCGCTGCAGCCCGCGGCGGCCGCGGACGGCGACACGGCCACCGCGGACCCGGCGGCGGCTCCCGCCGCCGCCGACGCCTCGGACACAGCCAGCGACTCGGACGTGCAGCGGGCGACGTGGATCGGCGTGGCCGGGCTCGTCGTCGGGCTCGCGGCCGGCGTCCTCGGGGCCCTCGCGCTTCGCCGGCGCGCCTGAGCCGGCGCGTCCCCGCCCGAACCCCGTCCCGCACCCCATCCCGGAGCACCCCTGTGCCTGCACGCCCCCGACTCCTGGCCCGCCGCACGCTCGCGGGCGCCGCGGCCGTGGCCCTCGCCGTCACTGCGCTCGCCGGCTGCGGGTCCGACGACGAGGACAGGGCCGCGCCGGCTCCCGCGTCCTCGTCCCAGTCCTCGCCCCTGCCCGCGTCTCCCTCGACGGGCGGCGGCGAGCCCGGCGCGCCGGCCAGCGCCGAGCCCGCGAAGGTCGTGACCGTCAGCGTGCAGGACGGCAAGGTCGTGCCCGCGCCGACGACCGTCACGGTGAAGTCGGGAGATGTCGTGCGCATCGACGCCACCAGCGACCAGGTCGACACCGTGCACGTGCACGGCATCGACGTCGAGCTCCCGCTCGACCCCGGCGTCCCCGGGGAGCTGACCTTCGTGGCCGAGCCCTCCGGCTCCTACGAGGTGGAGACGCACGAGAGCGACCTGCTCCTGTTCAAGCTCGACGTCACGGACTGATCCACTACAGCAATTCCTGTTGCCAACTTCGTGGAAGGACCATTGATGTCCCGTCGTTCCCTCGTCGCGGCCACCGCCACGGCGCTCACCGCCGGCGCCCTCGCCCTGGTCAACGCGTCACCCGCGTCGGCGCACTTCTCCGCCCAGCTCTACGGCGCGAGCCCCGTCGCGGGCAAGTCGGTCACGGTCTGGCTGCGCGCGGGCCATGGCTGCTCGGGCGCCCCGACGACGTCGGTCTCCGTCCGCATCCCGGCCAACGTCCCCTCCGCGCGCCCGCAGGGCAAGGCCGGCTGGGCGCTCGACATCGCCAAGGACGCCAGCGGCAAGGTCACGACGGTCACGTGGTCCGGCGGCAGCCTCCCGGACGCGGCGTTCGAGGACTTCGGCCTGTCGGTCCGACTGCCGGAGAAGGTCGGCGAGGTCGTCGCTTTCGACACGGTCCAGAAGTGCGGCGCCACCGAGGTCGCATGGGTGGGCACCGACCCCGAGGCCGAGCACCCCGCTCCCGCCCTCACCACGGTCGCGTCGTCGACCCGCTCCACGGCCGACTTCAGCGCGATCAAGAACGCGAAGGGCAGCCTGCGCATCGACGCCGATGCCTCGGCGGTCCACGCCGGCAAGGTCGCCACGCTTCGCCTCGAGGAGTCCGGCACCGTGGTGGCCCGCATCCGCCTCGACAAGGCCGGTGACATCGGCTGGACCGCGACCGGCTCCACCGCGGCCAAGGTGAAGCGCAACGAGGTCCTCGAGCTCGTGGTCGGCGGCCAGGTCCTCGCCACCGACAAGGCATGACGGGCTCGCCGCCGGGCCGGGCCCGGGCCGGCCGCCTGCACCGCGCCGCGCTGGCCGGCACCGCGCTTCTGACCGCCGCGGCCACCGCCCTGCTCCCCGCGTCCCCGGCGTGGGCGCACGCGGAGCTGAAGGCAACCACCCCCGTGGCCGACAGCGTCGTGGCGAAGGCGCCCACGAGCGTGCGCGTGACCTTCAGCGAGAAGGTCAGCGGAGGTGGCACCGCTCTGCGCGTGTTGGACGCCAAGGGTGCGGTGCGGTCACGGCCGGCGACGTTCGCCGGCTCGTCGGTGCAGGCCGGCACGCCGGGGCTGCCGAAGGGGCGCTACGCGCTCGTCTGGTCGGTGCTGAGCTCGGACGGCCACCGCATCACCAGCGCCCGCGCCTTCTCGGTCGGGCTCGCCACCCCGTCCGCGGCGGCGAAGACGCTGACGATGAAGGACGCGAAGAACCGCTCGCGCCCGGTCCGGCTCAGCGGGGACCGCGTGGGGGTCCGCACGCTCGGCCTGCCGGTCAACGCGCTGGACGGGACCGTCAGCCTGAGCCACCCCAGAATCCCCACGGCGCTGGTGTGGCAGGCGAAGGGCACGAGCGCCCGCGGCATGCTCCCGTTCCCAGGCACCTACGCGGTGACGATCCGGGTGCGCGTGTCGCAGTTCGACGAGGTGGTCCTGGTCGGCTCCCTGACCGCCAGGGCGTGAGCCGCGCGCCGCCGTGCAGCTCCCCTCCCGCTGCCCGGCGGCGCGGCCACGGTCAGACCCTCTTCAGCTCCTGCAGGCGCAGGACCGTGGCCCCGTTGCGCGCCGCCGCGACGGGCGCGAGCCCGCTCCAGAACGCGGCGGTTCGGCTGCCGCAGCGTCACAGCCGGGTCACGCGTCGCGCGGCTCGGGGGGCGAAAGGGCCATCGATGGGCAAAGGTGGTGCGGTGAACACACGGAGCCGGCTCTTCGGCATCTGCGCAGGCGCGGCGGCGGTCGCGGGGGTCGCGACCGCCGGCGTGCTGGTCTCCGCCTCCGGGTCCAGTGAGCTGCGACCGGTCAGCGCACGCACGGCGTCCGCCGCGGCGAGCCCCTCGCCGACCCCGTCGCCCAGCGTCCCTGCCGCCGCGGGCCCGCGGCCGCTGCTGCCGAACATGCGCAGCCTGCCCGCCGAGGACGTCTACGTGCGGCGCTCCGGAGACCAGCGGCTGCTGCGCTTCAGCGCCGCGCTGGCCAACGTCGGCGACGGCCCGATGGAGGTCCGCCCCGGCTCCCGCGGCTCGTGCCGAGCCGGCCAGATCTTCGCCAGCCAGGTGGTCTACCAGGACGTCGACCGCAACTTCCGGTTCACGCGCGGGATCGACGTGAACCGCGTGCGCGCCGGGGGCGGCTGCATGCTCGACCACCCGACGCACGACCACTGGCACCTCGACGCGATGGCGAGGTACGCGCTGGTGGACCCCGCGACCGGCAGGACCGTCGTGGCGGCTGACAAGGTGAGCTTCTGCCTGCGCGACAACCGGCGGGTCGCGGGCGCGACGGGGCGCCCCGAGGCTCGCCACTACGGCACCTGCGGGCGCACGCGCGAGCAGGGCGTCGCCGTGGGGTGGGCCGACGTCTACGGCCACTACCTGCCGGGGCAGGCGCTCCGCCTGCCCGCACGGCTGCGCGACGGCGGCTACTGCCTGCTGCTCGAGGCGGACCCCGACGACCTCCTGCTCGAGACCGACGAGGACGACAACGCCGCCGTCCTCGCGATCCGCATCGTCGACGGCGATCGCGTGGGCAAGGGGTCCCCGGCGTTGTGCCGCAGCGTCCTGTCCACGATGCGGACAGGGTGAGCGGCCGGGATTGACGGTCGGGAGCGAGCCGCCGAGGGTCGACGGGCAAGGGCGGCCGGGGGAGACCCCCGCGTCCGCCGTCCCGCGGGAACGAGGAACGACGTTGTCCCTGACCTTCCACTGGTTCCTTCCCACGTACGGCGACAGCCGGCACATCGTCGGCGGCGGGCACGGCCTGCCGCCGGGGACGGCGGGCGGGGTACGCCCCGCGACCCGGGCCTACCTCGGGCAGATCGCGCGCAGCGCCGAGCAGCTCGGCTTCGTGGGGGCGCTGACGCCGACCGGCGGGTGGTGCGACGACGCCTGGCTCGCCACCGCGATGCTCGTCGAGAGCACCGAGCGGCTGAAGTTCCTCGTCGCCTTCCGGCCGGGCCTCACCTCCCCAACGCTGGCCGCGCAGATGGCCGCGACGTTCCAGAACTCCTCCGAGGGACGGTTGTTGCTCAACGTCGTCGTCGGCGGCGAGGCGCACGAGCAGCGGGCCTACGGCGACTTCCTGTCCAAGGACCAGCGCTACGCCCGCGCCGACGAGTTCCTGCAGATCGTGCGCCGGCTCTGGCGGGGCGAGACGGTCGACTTCGACGGCGCCCACCAGCGCGTCGAGGGGGCGCGCATCCCGCGGGTGCCCGACCCCGTCCCCCCGCTCTACTTCGGCGGCTCCTCCGCCGCGGCCGGCCCGGTGGCCGTGGCGCACTCCGACGTCTACCTCACGTGGGGTGAGCCCCCGGCGCAGGTCGCCCAGAAGCTCGACTGGATCCGCGCGCTCGGCGCAGCGGCCGGCCGGACGCCGCGCTTCGGCATCCGGCTGCACGTCATCACCCGCGACACGTCCGAGGCGGCCTGGGCGGAGGCGCAGCGGCTGCTCGACGGCCTCGACCCGGCGACGATCGCGGGCGTGCAGGCGGGGCTGGCCCGCAGCGAGTCCGAGGGGCAGAAGCGCATGCTCGCGCTGCACGGCGGGTCGAAGGACTCCCTCGAGATCTACCCGAACCTCTGGGCGGGGGTGGGCCTCGTACGCGGTGGTGCGGGCACCGCGCTCGTCGGCAGCCACATCGAGGTCGCCGACCGCATCGCCGAGTACGCCGCTCTCGGCATCGACGAGTTCGTGCTGTCGGGGGTCCCGCACTTGGAGGAGGCCTACTGGTTCGGCGAGGGCGTGCTGCCGATCCTCGCGGCGCGCGGGCTCTGGACGTCCCCGCTGCAGCAGCGGCCGGCGGAGTCGACGGGCATCCCTTTCGCGGCGCCGCCTGCGCCGGTGCCGGCGGGCAGCTGAGCGGCGAGCCGGACGATGATGCAGGCAGCACAGAACCATGAAAGTGGTTGCCTGCATTCAGCTTCGTCAGAAGACGGTTGGGAGTCGCCCGGGCAGCGGCTCCTTTGTCTCATCATGCGGACACCGCGTTTTGACGTCGTTGCGGCGTGAACCTATGGTCTCCTGCATGACGACCCCCGCCGGCACCCCGCGCCACCTGCGCCGCGTTGCCCTCCCGGCGTGTTGTTTTCGCCGCGACGCGTCCTGCTGACGACGTCCCGCTGCGGGGCTGACCCCGCCCACACCTTTCTCCACGCCAGGCGGCCGTCCGAGTCGCGCGGCGTCGGCTCTGCCTTGACCGCCGCCGGGCGTGACCCGGCCGGCGGATCCCCGCTCTCGCACATCTGCTGAGGAGTTCGTTTCCCATGCGTAAGAGAGGAACGGCGGCGCTGACCGCGCTCGCCGCCCTGACCGCCCTTTCCTTCACGTCCGGCCCGGCGAGCGCCGCCTCCTCGCCGCGGGCCGCCGGCACCACTCCGCTGCTGATCTCGGTCGACGCGTCCGGCCACGACCCGGCGGCGCTGGGGACCGAGCTGCTGGCCGCCGGCTTCGACGTCGTCAGCCGCTCGGGCAGCAACCCGGTGGTGCTCGGCGACGGCTCGACCTCCGCCGCCCTCGCCGCCAAGGGTCTGCGCACGGCGAGCAGCCGGCCGATCGGCGTACCCGTCACGTCCGCCGCGGCCAAGAGCACCGTGAAGCGCGCGGCGACGTCGGCGGCAGCCACGTACCCGCTGCCCGGCAAGCTCGCCGCCAAGGAGTACGAGACCTTCTTCGGTGGCTACCGCACCGTGGACGCGCACGAGCAGTTCCTCGCCGACGTGGCCAAGGCCTACCCCGCGCTCACCCAGCGGGTCGTCTGGGGCAAGTCCTGGAAGAAGCTGCAGGACCCGGCGCAGGGCCACGACCTGCTCGCGTTGCGCATCACCGCAGGTGCCGACAAGGACGGCGACTGGACGTCGCACGCGAACCGCAAGCCGCGGTTCGTGCTCAACACCCAGACGCACGCGCGTGAGATCGTCGCGAGCGAGATCGCCTGGCGTTTCATCACCCAGCTCGTCGACGGCTACGGCGTCGACGCCGAGATCACCGCGCTGCTCGACAGCACCGAGGTCTGGGTCATCCCGCAGGCGAACCCTGATGGCGTGGACCTCATCGAGCCTGCGCTCGAGGCCGCCCCGCGCAACGCGGCGGGCGACGCGGTGCCGACGAGCACGAGCCGGGCCTGGCAGCGCAAGAACGTCAACAACAGCAACTACACGCCGCCGACGAACCCGAACGCCAGCTACAGCAGCAACCAGCCGGGGATCGACCTCAACCGCAACTACCCCACGGCGTGGGGCGGCGCGTCGACGTCCTCGAGCCCGTCGTCCCTCACCTACAAGGGCACCGCGCCGGCCTCGGAGCCCGAGGTCTACTTCCACACGGCGCTGCTGACCGAGCTCTTCGGCGCGCAGGAGGTCGGTGAGACGACGCCGGCGCCTACGGCACGGCAGGGCACCTACGTCACGCTGCACTCGTACGCGGACTACGTGATCTACCCGTACGCGTACTCACGCACCGCGAACGTGCCCAACCTCGAGGCGCTCAAGGCGCTCGGCTTCCGCCTCAGCAAGTACAACGGCTTCCTGTCGGGCAAGGCCGGCGAGATCCTCTACGACAACGCGGGGAACGACATCGACTGGGTCTACTCGGCCCTTGGTGTGCCGGCCTACACGTTCGAGATCGGCACGGCTCAGACGGGCGGGTTCTTCCCGGCCTACAGCCGGCAGGACCTGTTCTGGTCCCGCAACGCGCCGGCGCTCCTCTACGCCGCCAAGGCCGCGAGCGCGCCGTACGTGACACCGCAGGGGCCCACCCTCAGCGGCCCGACCATCGACTGGGACCACGACGCCCCGGGCCAGGCGACGCTCACGGCGACGGCGAGCGACGACACGTTCGGCGTCAACACCGGCAGCACGACGTTCCCGGTCGCCTCGCCGGTCGCGAATGACGTCGTCGCCGCCGAGGTGTTCGTCGGGGGCAAGCCCGGGCAGGGCGGCACCGGCTACCCGCTGGCGCTGGTCAGCAGCGGCAAGACCGTGCAGCTGCGCGGGAGCGTCCCCGGCGCCGCGGCCGCCTTCGACCGCCAGCTGGTCTACGTCCGGGCCAAGAACTCCGCCGGCTACTGGGGCCCGCTGACGGCCACCTGGCTCGCGCCGCTGACCGTCGACGTCGACGTGCTGATCGATGAGCTGGCGGCCGAGGGCGCCTACTCGACGTCGAGCGCGGACAACCTGCACCACTGGTGGAGCAACGTCACGGAGCGGATCAAGCTCGGCCAGGCGGCCAAGGCGCGCGGGTACCTCGACAAGTTCGTCGAGAAGGTGGAGCAGCGCGTCCGCACCGACGCGGAGGCGCGCGCGCAGCTGATCGGGGACGCGGGCTTCCTGTACGCGCAGCTGAGCTGACCGAGGAGGGGCCGGGGCCCGGGGGGAAGAAGCCCGGGGCG
>NZ_JAANNP010000066.1 GCF_011250635.1 Motilibacter deserti | reverse complement strand
CGCGGCCACGTGCTCCTCGCCGCCGCCGCGCCCGAGCCGCCGCGCAGTGGTCGTGGTGCGCGCCTGCCGGAGGGTCGCCGCCTGGGCCTTGCCCCGACCCTCGGCGGTGGCTTCGGCCAGGTTCGCGAAGACCACGGTCAGCCAGAGCCAGACCACGATGACCCACGCGAATACGCTCGGGTCGGCCACGGCGAGCACGGTGGCGAGCGCCGATCCGGCCTCGACGACGAGCATCACCGGGTTGCGCGCGAGCCGGCGAGGGTCCAGCTTGCGGACCGCGTCCGGCAGCGAGCGCACGAGCTGCCGAGGGTCGAGCAGGCCACCGCTGACCCGGTGCTCGGGCTGCCGGCCCGGTGCTGCGCCCGGGCTGGTCTGCGCCTCGACGGGCGCCTCGCGCGTCGAGCTGGGGGCGGTCATGGCTGTAGTTCCTTTCCGGTCTTGATCTGAGACGTGCTGGGGGTGGGCCGTCCCTGTGCGCGGCGGGCGACTGGCGCAGCCCGTGGAGCGTTGCGCTCGCTGTCACGGGCGTGGCACTCCACGGCCTCGTGCCGGGCGCGGGACGGTGAGGCCGGCGGGCCAGCCCGGCCCACGTCACCTTGTGGGAAGTGACGGGCGCCATCACGCCCCCGGCGTCCCACAAGGTCGTCCACGGCGGCGCGCCTCGTCACAGCCCCTCCGCCAACGGGCCGAGGGCGAGCGCGGGCAGGAAGGTCAGCCCCGCGACGACGATCACGACGCCGCTCAGCAGGCCGACGAAGAGGCCGCGGTGGGTCGGCAGCGTCCCGCCCGTCACCGGCACGGGGGCCTGCCGGGCCAGCGACCCGGCCAGCGCGAGCACGAGGATGATGGGCACGAACCGGCCGATCAGCATGGCCAGACCGAGGGTGGTGTTGTAGAACCCCGTGTTCACGCTGATGCCGGCGAACGCGCTGCCGTTGTTGTTCGTCGCCGACGTGAACGCGTAGAGCACTTCGGAGAAGCCGTGCGCACCCGCGTTCAGCATGGACGAGCGCGGCCCGTCGAGGGCGACCGCCAGCGCCGTGAGCGAGAGCACCGTCGCCGGCATGACCAGGATGTAGAGCGAAGCCAGCTTCATTTCTCGCGGCGCGAGCTTCTTGCCGAGGTACTCCGGGGTGCGCCCCACCATCAGGCCGGCGAGGAAGACCGCGACGATCGCGAGGACGAGCATCCCGTAGAGGCCTCCGCCGACGCCGCCGGGCGTCACCTCGCCCAGCTGCATGTTGAGCAGGGCCAGGCCGCCGCCCAGCGAGGTGAACGAGTCGTGGAAGGAGTTCACCGCCCCCGTCGACGTCATGGTGGTCGAGGTGGCGAACAGCGACGAGAGCCCGACGCCGAACCGCGTCTCCTTGCCCTCCATCGACGCGCCAACCGCCTGCGGGACCGTGCCCGGGTGCGCCGACTCCACGACGTACATCGCGACCAGCGACGCCAGCCAGATCAGGCCCATCGTGGCGACGATCGCGTAGCCCTGGCGTACGTCGCCGACGAGCCTGCCGAAGGCCCGCGGCATGCTGAAGGGGATCAGCAGGATCAGGAAGACCTGGAACCACGACGCGAAGGCCGTCGGGCCCTCGAACGGGTGGGCGGAGTTCGCGTTGAAGAACCCGCCGCCGTTGGTGCCGAGCTCCTTGATGGCCTCCTGCGAGGCGACGGGGCCGCCGGGGATCGGCTGCGTGCCCCCCGCGAGCGTCTGGACGTCCGTGAACCCGTGGAGGTTCTGGATCACGCCGCAGGCCACGAGCACGATCGCCGCCACGAACGAGAGCGGGAGCAGGATCCGGATGCAGGTGCGGGTGAGGTCCACCCAGAAGTTGCCGAGCCGCTCGGTGCGTGAGCGGGCGAACCCGCGGATCAGGGCGACCGCCACGGCCATCCCGACGGCGGCCGAGACGAAGTTCTGCACCGCCAGGCCGCCCATCTGCGTCAGGTGGCCCATGGCCGCCTCGCCCGAGTAGGACTGCCAGTTCGTGTTGGAGACGAAGGACGCGGCGGTGTTGAAGGCCTGGTCCGGCTCGATGCCGGGGAAGCCGAGCGCCAGCGGCAGGTGCGACTGCACGCGCTGGAGCAGATAGAGCGCCAGGACGCTCACCACCGAGAACGCCAGGACCGAGCGCAGATAGACGGGCCAGCGCTGGTCGGCCTCGGGGTCGACCCCGACGAGCCGGTAGACCACCCGCTCGGCGCGCAGGTGCCGAGAGCCGGAGTAGGCCCGGGCCATGTGGTCCCCCAGCGGGCGGTGGACGAGCGCCAGCGCCGCGACCAGCCCGAGGACGGAGAGGATGAAGGACGTCGTCTCGCCCACGTCAGAGCCTCTCGGGAAACAGCAGCGCGACGACGAGGTATCCGAGAAGGCCGACCGCGAGGACCAGGCCGACGACGTTCTCGGCGCTCACAGCCGCTCGACCCCCCGGACGAGGACACCGCAGGCGACGAAGAACGCCACGGTGACGAGGACGAAGACCAGATCGGCCATGCAGGGCTCCCGGACAACCACGTCAACTCCGCGGGCCGAGCACGGCCCGCGCGGCCCAGGGTGGGCACGGGACCAGAGAACCGCCGGCCAGCGGGGACGGAGCCGGTCTTGACGCGTTCCTGACGCCAGTCGGCGGCACCTTGACGGCGTGCTGACGTCCTCGCGGCGCCGCGCGCCCGCAGCCGTGTGAGGCTGTGCCCCGTGACCCGGATCCTGGTCGTCGACGACGAGCCGCAGATCCTGCGCGCGCTGCGCATCAACCTGCGGGCCCGCGCGTACGACGTGGAGACCGCCGCGACCGGAGCCGACGCGCTTGCGGTGGCGGCGCGTACCCGCCCCGACCTCGTCGTGCTCGACCTGGGCCTGCCGGACATGGACGGGGTCGAGGTGATCCGTGGCCTGCGCGGCTGGACCTCGGTGCCGATCATCGTGCTGTCGGGCCGCACGGACTCGCTGGACAAGGTCGAGGCGCTCGACGCGGGCGCCGACGACTACGTCACCAAGCCGTTCGACGTCGACGAGCTGCTCGCCCGGACGCGTGCGGTCAGCCGGCGGGTGGCGACGGGCGAGGAGGGCTCGGTCGTACGCTTCGGCGCCGTCACCGTGGACCTGGCGGCCCGGCGCGTGCTGCGCGACGGCGCCGGGCCCGAGGAGGAGCGCCAGGTGCGGCTGACGCCGACGGAGTGGGGTCTGCTGCAGGCACTGCTGCGCCACCCCGGCCGGCTGGTGTCGCAGCGCCAGCTCCTCCACGAGGTGTGGGGTCCGGCGTACAACGACGAGACCAACTACCTGCGCCAGTATATGGCCCAGCTGCGCCGCAAGCTCGAGCCCGACACGGACCGCCCTCGGCACCTGCTGACCGAGCCGGGCATGGGCTACCGCTTCCAGCCGTAGCCGAGCCACCTCGGGGGCCGCTAAGAACCGCTGGGCTTCTTCCGATAGGAGGCCCATGGCTACGGACGTGTCCCTCGCACCGCCCGGGGCGGCGGCGCGAGAGGCATCGTCGCCCGGGCCGGCGCAGGGCGTACGCGGCCCGGCCCGCACCTCCCCGGGGGACCGGCGCGTCTACGCGCTCAGCGTGGCGCTCGCGGTGCTCACCGGGGCGTTGCTGCTGCAGCTGCCGGGCGGTGGCGACACCTGGGGCCTGGCCCTGCTGCTCCTGCTGGCGTTCTTCTTCACCGAGAGCTTCCCCGTGCACTTCGGGATGCGCAAGAACGCGGTCGCGGCGACGTTCAGCGAGGTCCCGCTCGTCGTCGGCCTCGCCCTCTGCTCGCCCCTGCTCCTCGTCGCCGCCCGCGTCCTGGGCATGGTCGCGGCGATGGCGCTCGTCCGCCGGCAGCACGTCAACAAGATCGTCTTCAACAGCGTCCACGCGGCACTGGAGATGACCCTCGGCGTGCTGGTCTTCGAGCAGCTCGGGGCGGCCGGAGCGACCGGCGTGCTTCCGGTGTGGGGTGCAGCGCTGGCCGTCATGCTGACGCTCTCCCTGCTGAGCTGTGTGACCCTCACGATGGCGATCTCGCTGCACCTCGGCGCCCTCGAGCTGGGAGCCTTCGGCCGTGGGCTGCCGATCAGCGTCGCCGCCGCGGCGGGCAACGCGACCGTCGCCGTCCTCATGCTCGCGGCGTACTGGCACGACGCCGCCGCCGCGCTGCCCATCGTGGTGCTGGGCGCGGCCCTGCTGCTGGCCTACCGGGCGTACGCCGGGCTGCGCAACCGGCACCGGAGCATGGAGCGGCTCAACCACTTCACCCGTTCGCTCTACCTGGGCGCGTCCGGGCCGCAGGCTCTCGAGCGGCTGCTCGTGGAGGTGCGCGAGCTCGTCGAGGCGGAGTACGCCGAGATCGTGCTGCCGGCGGCGGGCGGCGACGAGCGGCACGCCCTGCACGCGGACGACACGGTGACGGTCGACCGGGTCCCGGGCAGCTGGCGGTCGCCCTCCGACGCCGTCGCGTTCCGCGTCGTGCCCCGCGGCAGCCGCCGCAGCGCCGGCGAGCGCGAGCAGGTCGAAGCGCGTGGCCTGCGCGACTGCGTCGTCGCGGTGCTGCCGGGCGTCGGCGGACACGTGCTCGTGGGCAACCGGCTGGGTGACTACTCGACCTTCGGCGACAGCGACGGGAAGCTCCTCGAGACCGCCGCGACGCACATCGGCGTCGCCCTCGAGAACGCGCGCCTCATCAACGACGTGCAGCTGTCGATGAGCGCGGCCGAGCGGGCCCGCGACGAGGCCGAGCGCTCCCGGGACGAGGCCGAGGAGGCGCGGACGGCGGCGGAGCGCGCGAGCTCGGCGAAGAGCGAGTTCCTCTCCCGCATGTCGCACGAGCTGCGCACGCCGCTCAACGCGATCCTCGGGTTCGGCCAGCTGCTCGAGCTCGGAGACCTCGGCGAGGAGGACCAGGAGAACACCGAGCAGATCATGAAGGCAGGGCGTCACCTGCTCGGCCTCATCAACGAGGTGCTCGACGTCGTCCGCATCGAGTCCGGCCGGCTCTCCTTCTCGCTGGAGCCGGTCGCGATCGACGAGGTCCTGGTCGAGAGCGTGGGCCTGGTCCGGCCGGCCGCGCTCGACCGCCGCATCGACATTGACTGCGCGAGCACCGGGATCGCCGTGCGGGCCGACCGGCAGCGCCTCAAGCAGGCGCTGGTCAACCTGCTGTCGAACGCCGTGAAGTACAACGTCGACGGTGGGACGGTCCGGGTCCGCGCCGAGCTCGTCAAGAGCGTGACGGGCGGAAGCCCGCGCGTGCACCTGTCCGTCGAGGACACCGGCCGGGGCATCGCGGCCGAGCACCTCGACGACGTCTTCACGCCCTTCGAGCGGCTCGGGGCCGAGGCGACGGAGATCGAGGGCACCGGCATCGGCCTGTCGCTCACCCGCACCCTCGTCGAGGCGATGGACGGCGCGATCGGCCTGGAGAGCGAGCCCGGGCGCGGGAGCACCTTCTGGATCGAGCTGCCGTACGCCGGGGCGGGCCCCGCGCCCGACGCGCCGGGGACGGCCTCGGGCGCGGCACCCGTCGACGGCGCCAGGACCGTGCTCTACGTCGAGGACAACCCGTCGAACATCCGGCTCGTGCGCAGGATCCTCGAGCGCCGGCCGCACCTGCACCTGGTCGTCTCGGTGGACGGCGCCGACGGGCTCGCCACGGCCCGGACGCTCGAGCCGGACATGGTCCTGCTCGACCTGCACCTGCCCACGATGCACGGCGCGGACATCCTCGCGGCACTGCGGACGGACGCCTCCGAGCGGCTGGCCTCGGTGCCGGTCGCGATCCTCACCGCCGACGTGTCCGCCGGCAACGAGCGGCGGCTGCTCGAGGCCGGCGCCACCCACTTCGTCCCCAAGCCGCTCGACGTGCAGCGGCTGCTCGACATCGTCGACAAGGAAGTCCCCGCACCATGACCAGCACCGTTCCGGCGTCGCCCGAGCTCAACCGACTGCTCGGCCAGACCATGGGCACGGCCGTGCGTACGCCCCTGCACAGCCTGCTGGGCTTCCTCGAGCTGCTCGCGGCCTCCGACGTCGACGCCGACCAGCGGCTCCTCGTCGACCGTCTCGTGGGCAGCGCGGAGGAGCTGCTGTCCGCGAGCAGCCGCATGACGTGGCTGCTGCGCCTGTCCGCCGGTGACGCGACCCGCCGTGACCAGCGCGTCGAGCTCGCCGACGTCCTCGCCGAGCTCGACGAGGCGGCCGGCACCCGCGTGCGCGCGGTCGTCGCCGCCACCGCGCCCGAGTCGCTCGTGACCGACGCGTCGGCCCTGCACCAGCTCCTGGCCGAGCTGCTGTCGAACGCCGCGATCCACGGCGAGGCGCCGGTGACGCTGGACGTGACACCGGTCGGCTCCGAGCTGCGCTTCACGGTGAGCGACGCCGGCCCCGGGCTGCCGGCGGCGGCCCGTGCGGTCCTCGTGGGCGAGGACCCGAAGCAGGCGTCGGCCGTCGGGCTGCTCCTCGTCCGTCAGCTGGGCGCGCTGCTGGACGCGTCGATCGCTGTCGACGCCAACCGGGTCGCGGTCACCCTCCCGCTCGCGGCCCGACCCGCTGCGCCGCTGCGAGCGACCCCGGCCGTAGCGAAGGACGACCGAACTGCGGATCGCGCGTTGAAGGTCCTCTACGTGGAGGACAACGCGACGAACCGGCTGCTGACGCAACGGCAGCTCGCCCGGCTCGGCCACGAGCTGGTGGCCGTCGCGACGGGTGAGGCCGGGGTGGAGGCCGCCCTCGCCGGCGGGTTCGACGTCGTCCTCATGGACCGGCACCTGCCGGACATCGACGGCTGTGAGGCCACGCGCCGCATCCGCGCCGCTACTGCCCCGGACGCACCCCGGCTGCCGATCCTGGCCGTGACGGCCGACGTCACGGACGAGTCCATCACCGCCTGCCTCGCGTCCGGCATGGACGAGGTGCTCACCAAGCCGGTCGACCTCACGTCCCTGGGCGCCGCCCTGACCCGGGCCGCGGCGGGCCACGAGGCGCAGGAGGCGGGCTCGCGCTGCGCGCCGGCACCCGCCGTGCTGCGCCGGATCGCCGAGCGGCTGGACGGTGACGCCGCCGCCACGGCCGACGTCGTCTCCACCTACCTCGCGGAGCTGCCCGGCCGACGGCTGAAGATCCAGGCGTCCGTACGCCGCCAGGAGCCGCGCGCCCTGCTCGCGGCGGCGGAGTCGCTGCGCACGTCGAGCGAGTGGCTGGGCGCGTCTGCAGTGGCGGGATCGTGCGCCGCGCTCAGCGCCGCCGCGCAGGCCGAGGCGCTGGACACGGCCCGCGCCTTTCTGCCCCGGCTGCTGCTGCACTGCGAGCAGCTGCAGGAGGAGCTGCTGCCCTTCACCGACGCCGGCCTGGTCCGAGCCGCGCTGGCGCGCGGCTGAGCAGGAAGAGGGCTCGGCCCCGTCCGGGCGGACGGGACCGAGCCCTCGTTCACGGCGAGCGGAGCTCAGCCGACGCGGATCGTCGTCATCGACGTCCCCACGGCACCGCCGGGCCCGGACACCCGCACCGCGACGGTGTAGGCACCGGCCTCGGCGTAGGCGTGCGAGCCGAAGACTCCCCAGTTGCCGGTCGGGCCCGCCAGGGTGCCGGTGGTCGTGGACCCGTCACCCCAGTCGATGGTGGCCGACAGCTGCGAGGCCGTCATCCCGCTCGCCGTGACCGTCGCGAGGGCGGCCGCGGAGGACCGGCCCACGGGGAACGACAGGTCGTCGGCGGCGGCCATCGGCACGCTCGGAGCCGCGATCAGCTTCGCGTCCGCCCAGTCGGTGTGGTCCTCCTGGTTGCCGTTCCCGCTGTCGCCGGTGATCAGGGTCAGCTGCTTGACGCCACGCACGTCGAGGTCGACGGGGACCGCCGCCGTGCCCCGCGTCATGGCCCCGCTGTCGAAGGCCTCCTTGCCGTCCAGCAGGACCCGGAACTCGACCGACGACTTCGCGTTCGCCGGCACCTCCTGGTCGACGCCGACGACGGCCTGGAACCGGGACAGGTTGAGCTTCGACAGCTCGTAGACGAGCTGGGAGTCGGCGTGCACGCCGAGCCCCTTCGCGTACGTCCTCGCGCTGCCGTCTGCCGACCGCACCCGGATCGGGTTGCCGTCGACCGAGACGTCGCGCCCGATCGAGCCCCACCCGGTGGTGGCCGAGGCCCACTGCCGGTCCGAGAGGTACGACACGTCGGTGCTGGTGAAGCGGATGGTGTAGGCCTCCGTCCGCTTGCCGTCGGGTGACGTCGCGACGACCCGGTAGGTGCCCGGCACCGTCACCTTCCCGCGCTCGACGGTCACCCCGGCCGCGGTGTCCACCTCGACGGTCGGCGTGGGCTCGCCGGAGAACGCGGTGTACGCGTAGTCCCCCCCACCAGGGGTGAACCCCGAGACCGTCGTCCCGTCCACCCGCAGATCGGTGACGAGGTCGGCGGCGACCGCCCGGCGCGACAGCTGCATGGCGTCCTGGCCAGTGCGGATCGGCGCCAGCCGATAGCTGTAGCCGTAGCTCCGGTTGGCGAAGAGCTTGTACTCGTCGTGCGTCGGCGCGCCCCAGCTGTCGTCGGAGCCGACGCCCATCTGGTGCAGGTTCACCCGGAGCACGACCTCGTCACGGGCGGGGGTGTCGTACCAGTGCTGGCCGTTGCGCCCGATGACCTGCGACAGGTCCTCGGGGGTGTAGTGGCTCGCGTTGACCTCGAGCACGCCGTCGCCGGAGACCAGCAGTCCGTTGCCCGACGGGTCGGTCAGCGCCGCCCAGCGGACGTCGGTCTTGTTGCCGGACTCCTGCGGCCGGAGGTACTTCGTGACCTGGTCGCTCACCGCGCCGGAGTACTCCCCGACGTCGGCCGACGCCTTGCGGTCGAGCATCGACTCGTGCGGGCCGCGGCCGTACCAGGTCAGCGTCTCCAGCGACGAGGGCAGCGTCATCATCGTGCCGACCTCCGGGATGAACGGGAGGCTGGACGAGCCCGGGGTGAGCGTGCTGCTGACCTTGACCTGCCCGTCACCGAAGACGGTGTAGGTCATCGACGCCTTGGACGGCGTCGTGGTCGGCACGGTCCCGGTCACGGTGACGCGCACCGCCTTGTCCAGCAGGGGCTCCACCTCGACGTCGCTGATCGCCCAGTCCCGGCCCGCGTAGCGCCACGTCCGCGCGGTGCTCGCCAGGTTGGTGCCGACGTCATTGTCGGTGGGAGCGCGCCAGTAGTTCGGCCGCGGCCCCGACCGGAGCAGCTCCTGCCCCTGGCTCGTGAACGAGGACAGCGTGCCCTGCTTCTTGTCGACCGTCACCGCGAAGCCGTCGCCGCTGACGGTCACCTCGTCGGTCGATTCCTGCGACGTGAGCGAGGGCATCGCGCTGAGGTCCGCGGGCACGACGCCCGGGGCGCCGAACGGCACCTCCAGCTGCTGCTTGGCCTGGACGTAGCCCTTGTCCGCCCAGAGCGTGTCGCTCTTGAGCCGGAACTGGACGTTCAGCCAGTACTCGCTCCCGGCGGGCAGCGAAGCCGGCTTCGTGAACGGAATGTCCACGGTCTTCGTGGTGCCGGGGGCGACGTCCGCCTCCGCGGGCGAGAGCGTCCCCTGCTGCACGACGGTGGCGTCGCGCAGCAGCTGCCAGGTGACGTCGTACTCGTTGACGTTGCGGAAGAGGGCCTCGTTCGTGATCGCTACCTCGCCGTTCACGACGTCGTCCGCGGCGACCTGGATGTCCTGGTAGACCTGCTTGACCTCGGCCGTCTTCGGCGTCTCCGTGCGGTCGGCGAGGACGATGCCGTTGCCGACGAAGTTTCCGTCGTTGGGCTCGTCGCCCCAGTCACCGCCGTAGGCGAGGTACTTCTCGTCGGACCCGCCGGTCTCGGTGATGGTCGTCGCGGACGCGTCGAACCACAGCCGGACGGCCGGGTCCGTGCTCGTACGCCCGGCGTCCGCGACCTCGGCCGCCGAGAGCGCGCGGTCGTAGAGGCGTACGCCGGAGACCTCGCCGACGAAGGCGCGGTCGCTGTGCTCGGACTCGCCGCCGATCATGAACGGCTGGTCGCTCGCGGTCATGGGCCCCGCGACGTTCTTGCGGCCGGCGAGGGCTCCGTCGATGTACAGCTTGATGTTCCCGGCGGCCTTGTCGTAGACGCCCGCGACACGGTGCTGCTTGCCGACCCAGCCGGTGGCGGGGACGGCGGTGCCGTACTCGGTCCAACCGCCGTTGGTGCCGTAGATGTAGAACGAGAGCGACGTGCCGTTCTGCTTGAGGGCGTACTGGTGGTCGCCCTTGCTCGCGATGGTGCCCTGGCTCATCGACTGCGCCTGGGGGGTCACGACGGCCTCGAGGGTGACCGAGCTCGTCAGGTCGAGGGACGGGTCGTTGCCGAACGTGGCCTTGCCGCTAAGCCCGGTGGGCTCGATGCTCGCCCGCCGGGCGACAGCGGCGGTGAGCTTCTTCGGCCCCGACTCCTGGATCGTGCGCTTCGCGGGCACCTTCGTCCAGAGCGACTGGTCGACGAAGTCCCAGATGTAGCCGCCCTGCAGCCGCTCGGGATGGGACCGGATGATGTCCCAGTAGTCCTTGAGGTTGCCGTTGCTGTTGCCCATGGCGTGGGAGTACTCGATGAGCACGAACGGCCGCTCG
>NZ_JAANNP010000067.1 GCF_011250635.1 Motilibacter deserti | reverse complement strand
CGGTCCCGAAGGACCTGCGCGACGAGCTGCTCGCCGTCTGGGTCGACGTCGTCAACGCCGGCGGAGCGGTGGGCTTCATCGCGCCGGTGCGCCCCGACGACGTCGCGCCCGTCCTCGACGCCGCGCTCGCGCAGGTCGCGGCCGGCTCCTCCCGGCTGGTCCTCGTCCGGCGCGGCGGAGCCGTCGGCGGCTTCTGCTTCCTGCTCACGCCCGCGGCCCCGCACATGCGGCACTGGGCCACCGTCGCCCGGCTGATGGTGGCGCCGCAGGAGCAGGGGACCGGGTGCGGGCGGGCGCTGCTCGAAGGCGCCCACGACGTGGCGCGCCGCCTCGGGCTCGAGGCGCTGCGGCTCAGCGCCCGTGGCGGCCTGGGGCTCGAAGGGTTCTACGAGCGGCTGGGCTACGTCGAGATCGGCCGCTTCCCCAAGGCCATCCGCGTCGCTCCCGGCGACGACCGCGACGAGGTGTTCTTCCACATCCCGCTGTGAGGCCACCGGCTCAAAGGCGGCCGGCACTCGCCCGCGGGCGGAGCGGCTGGTCCGGCGGGCGTCAGGCCGGCTCGTCGGCGACCGCGGCGATGCCCATGATCCGGGCGATCGCGAACGTGCGCACCTCGTCGCGCAGGTGGTCGAACGCGCTCACGTAGCCGCCCTCGACCGACATCGGCTCGATGACGCGCTCGGTGGGCGTGCCCTCGGCGTTGACGTAGCCGATCACCACCGGGAACCCCTCGACCGCCGCCCGCCGCAGCGCGGCCACGACCTCGGCCACCGGGGACCGCGGCGGCAGCCCCGCCGCGGCCGGCAGCTGCACCGAGCGGCGGACGGCGGTGGCGGCGCGGTCGCCGGCCCGGAGGGCGCGGACGGCGGCCGACAGCGTCGCGGGGGAGGCCGTCGGCGGCTCGAAGACCAGCCGGGGCGGGCGCGGGCGCGGCGGCGTTCGCCGGGCGTCGGGGCGGCGTACGAGCACATCACCGTCGGGGGACTCGGCCGCGGGGGCGAGCCCCATCGCCCGCAGCCGCTCCAGCACCACGTCCACCGGCGCCTGGGCCGCCAGCACGGTGGGCGCGAGCCGGCGCAGCCGCAGCTGGCCCGCGCGCCGGTCCGCGAGCACCTCCGACAGCACGGCCGGGTCGTCGCAGCGGACGTAGGCGGAGGCCGTGCCGACGCGGACGAGCCCGTGGCGCCGGGCGACGTCGTCGATGAGGTAGGTCAGCGGCTGCGGCACCGGGGTCCGCGAGTGCCGGGCGAGCAGGGCGTGCAGGTCGTCGGCGCTGCGCCCGGCGTCCAGCGCGCGCCGGACCGACGCCGGCGTGAAGCGGTAGACGGTCGCGCCGCCGGTGCTCTCCACGTCCGCGGCGAGCGCGACCTCGCGGGCGAGCTCGGTCACCAGCGGTCCGGGGGCCACCGCGGTCAGGTCGGCCTGCAGCAGCAGCTCCTCGACCGGGCGGGGGAGGTAGGGCTCGAGCGCCTCGGCGGCCGCGTCCTCGTCGCCCGCGAGCAGCGCCCGGCCGCCCGGCCCGAGCGCGCCCCGGCCCGTGACGCCCAGGAGCTCGGCCTCGGCGAGCGCTCCGCGCAGCAGCTCGTCGCGGAGCCGGCCGCCGCGGCGCGGCCGGTGCCAGGCCACCCGCTCGAACAGGCTCGCCTCCTCGACCGCCGACCCCGCCGGCGCCTCCCCGAGGGCGGTCAGCGCCGCCGCGCGTAGCTCGGGGGCGACCGGGCGGTCGAGGTCGCCGCCCAGCGCGTTGAGCGGGCGGTCCCGGTCGTCGCGGGTTCCCACCAGGCCCGCGACCCGGGTGGTGAGCAGCCAGGCGCCGGCGAGCACCGCCCACCGCCGGGCGACGGGCAGCTCGAGCCAGACGTCGTACGCCGGGGTCGGCACCCAGAGCTCGTCGAGGTCGCCGCTCGGGCCGAGCAGGCCGGCGGCGTACGCCGACTCCAGCAGCAGCGCGGCGACGGGCTCCTCGACGTCGAGCTGGCCGGCGGCGCGCTTGAGCTCGCGCACGCCCAGCCCGCCGCCGCGCAGCACCGGCGGGCCGTCGATGCTCCACGCCTCGAGCAGGTCCTCGACCCGGCGTACGGCGTCGAAGGCCGTCTGCCCCGCCGCGCCCGCGACGGACTCGGCCCCGCGCTCGACGGTGGCCAGCGGTGGGGGGACCGGGCTCGGCGCCTGGTGGACGTGGCCGCCGCGCAGGTGCAGGCCCACCTCGAGCGGGAGCACGGCGGTGCCGATGCTCGCCGGCACGAGCAGGCCGCGGGCGAGCAGCCACTCGACCGGCGTCTTCGCGGTCTCGACGTCGACGTCGCGACGCGCGTCGGGCACGGCCCCGGTCGGCGGGCCCCAGGCCAGCCGGGCCAGGGCGTCGCGCGCGCCCTTGGGCGCCTCGGCCAGGACGGCGTCGAGCGCGGCCCGGTCCGAAAGGCGCTCGGCGATGGCGTGCGCGTCCGTCACCGGGTCCCCGCTCGGCTTGACCGACCACGCGATGGCGATGCGCGCGACCGCGGACGGCGCCACGGCGGCCAGCAGGGTCGCCACGGGCGGGCCGAGCCCTGCCGGCTCGCGGACGAGGTCGCGGGCGCCGCGGACCAGCCGCACCTCCCCGTCCGCACCCCACACCAGGGCCTGCGCGCGCAGCGTCGTGAGCGGCCCGGAGGCGTCGGCCCCCCAGCGTTCGCTCACCGCCTGCTCGTCGGTCGGCTCAGGCAGCGTGCAGAGGACGTCGATGACCTGCAGCCCGGGCAGGTCGAGCCGGTCGAGGGCACGGGCGATGCTCGGCCCGCCGGCGGCCCGCGCGCCGAGGGCCCCGAGGTCCGGCGGGACGGGGCCGAGCAGGTCCGGGCGCGTGCGCAGCAGCTGCGCGAGCGCGGCGTCGTCGCGCGCCCGGAGGTCGTCGGCGAGGCTGCGCATCGGGTCAACGCTACCGCCTGCGGCGGATTCGCCCGTCCGTGCGTCTGGGCAGGACCGTTGCCTTGTGCAACGCTCTGCGTCTGTGACGGTTCGGTAACCAATCCGTAAGTCCGGGCGGTGTTGTCGGTGCTGTCACGTATGAACGCTCTGCGCTTCCGCAACGCAGGCGCGGACGCCACACCTCGCTCAGAGAGGCAACTCAGTGACCCATCGTTCGATTCGGGGGCGCGCGGCGCGCGGAGTCGCCGGCGCGGCCGCCCTGGCCGCCGTCCTCGCGGCGGCCACCACCCCGGCCTCGGCGCAGGCGGCTGCCGCGCCGGCAGCCGCCGACCCGGTCCCCGTCACCGGCGGCGAGCTGGAGATCAAGGCCGACGCCGGCCCCGCGGACAAGCTCGGCGGCGCCGACGAGCAGAAGCTCGCCCAGCTGCGCGCGGACCGCGAGACCTGGACCACGATCATGATCGGCACGGCCGCGGGCAAGGCTGCCGAGGTCGCCGCGGCGATCACGAAGGCGGGCGGCTACGTCCGCTACGCCGCCCCGGAGCTCGACTACGTGAGCGCCCGGGTGAAGACGTCCAACGTCGAGAAGACGGCGTCGCTGAAGACGGTCCGCGCGGTCGACCTCGACCAGGTGATCGAGCTGTCGGACCCGGCCCCGGCCGGCGGTGGCGCGTCCGTCGCCGCTGCCGCGCCCGGCCCGCAGACCCCGGACGACAACCCCTACATGCCGACGCGCGAGACGGGCTCGATCGCGTTCAAGCAGGACAACCCGACGTGGGACGGCCGCGGGGTCACCATCGGCATCCTGGACTCCGGCGTCGACCTCGGCCACCCGTCGCTCAACACGACGAGCACGGGCGAGCGCAAGATCGTCGACAACTTCAGCGCCACCGACCCGGTCACCGAGGGCTCGCTCATCAGCGACGGCGACGCGACCTGGATCCCGATGGTCACCGCCGTCAGCGGGCCGGGCGCCACGATCAACGGCGTCCGCTACACGATCCCGACCGGCTCCTACCGGTTCCGCCAGGTCGTCGAGGCGCAGACCGACCAGCCCGAGTGCGAGATCTGCGGCGACCTCAACCGCGACGGCGACAAGACCGACCGCATCGGCGTGCTGTGGGACAAGGCCAACAAGCGGGTCCTCGTCGACAGCGACGACGACAAGGACTTCACCGACGAGGCGTGGATGACTCCCTACAAGGAGTCCGGCCAGGTCGGTGAGCTCGGCCGCGACAACCCGGCGACGGCGATCCGCGAGTCGATCCCGTTCACGGTGAACTACCGCGAGAACCTCTCGCTCCTGCCGGTCGGCATCAACGCCACCTACGACTTCGTCGACATCGCGCTCGCGTCCGGCGAGCACGGCTCGCACGTCGCCGGCATCGCCGCGGGCCACAGCTTCTTCGGCGGGCAGATGGACGGCCAGGCCCCGGGCGCCAAGCTCGTGTCGGCCCGCGCCTGCGCCTTCGGCGCCGGCTGCACCGAGGCGGCGCTGCGCGACGGCATGGTCATGCTCGCGCTCGACGGCGTCGACATCATCAACATGTCGATCGGCGGCCTGCCGACGGTCAACGACGCGGACAACGACCGCGCCCGCCTCTACAACGACATCATCAACGAGCTCGGCGTCCAGATCGTCATCAGCGCCGGCAACTCGAGCAACGCGCTCAACACGGTCGGCGACCCTGCGGTCGCCAGCGACGTCGTCGCCGTCGGCGCGACGATCAGCCGGGAGTCCTGGCAGGTCAACTACGGGTCGGACTCGGCGTACGACTTCGGCATGATGCCGTTCTCGTCCGGCGGCCCGCGCGAGGACGGCGGCTTCAAGCCGGACATCACCGCGCCCGGCTCGGCCATCGCGTCCATCAACACCTGGCTGCCCGGCGGGCCGACGCCCGAGTCCGGCTACTCGCTGCCCCCGGGCTACGCGATGCTGCAGGGCACCTCGATGGCCTCGCCGCAGGCGGCCGGCGCCATGGCGCTGCTGCTCGGCGCGGCGAAGGCGACCAACCGCCCGGTGTCCACGTCGCAGCTGCGCTACGCGGTCTACTCGACGGCGGGCTTCTCCGAGGGCATCCCGGCCTTCCTGCAGGGCCGCGGCCAGATCGACGTCCCCGCCGCGTGGGCCGCGATCAAGGGCAAGCGCTACACGTCGCAGGCGTTCACGGTGTCGGCCCCCACCTGCACCGCCGTCTGGCGCGACCTCGGCCGCCTCGGCGCGGACGACACGCGCCCGGGCACCGGCCTCTACAACCGCTGCGCCCCCGGTGAGGGCGGCCAGGCGCCGGGCGAGTCGCGGACGTACCCCGTGACCATCACCCGCACCGCGGGGCCGGCCGGCTCGACCTACACCAAGCTCTCGTTCACCGGCAACGACGGGACCTTCTCGGTCTCGCCGGAGAAGCTGAACATCGCGCTGAACACCCCGACCACGGTCTACGTGACCGCGAAGCCGACGGCCGGCGCGCACAGCGCGATCCTGCAGGTCGACGACCCGGCCACGCGCGGCTGGGACCAGTCGATGATGGCCGTCGTCGTGGCCGGCGAGAGCGCGCCCGGCCCGCAATACACGTGGTCCACGTCGGGTGTCTCGCAGCGCAACCTCGCGCAGCGCTACTACCTGACGGTTCCCGAGGGCGTGAAGGCGCTCGACGTCTCCATGACCGGCCAGGCGGCCGGCAGCCAGGTGCGCTTCCTGAGCTTCCACCCGTACGGCGTGCCGCTCGACTCGACCTCGACGCCCAACTGCTACCCGAACTACGGGACGCCCGAGGGCAACGGCTGCAACCCGTTCCGCCGCGTCTACTCCAACCCGACCCCGGGCGTGTGGGAGTTCCTCGTCGAGTCGCGCCGCACGACGCCGCTCGCCGACAACCCGTTCACCCTCACGGCCAAGCTGCTCGGCGCGACCGTGACGCCGGCCCAGCAGACGGTGGCCTCGGCGACGGTCGGCCAGCCGGTGCCGCTGTCGTGGACGGTCCGCAACGACTTCGGCCAGGCCACGCTGCGCGGCCAGGGCGGCCCGCTCGGCTCGGTCCGCGAGGAGCGGCCGACGGTCGCGGCCTCGGGCGACGCGAAGTACGTCGACTACGAGATCACGATCCCGGCCGGCACGACCCGGTTCGAGACCTCGATCGGCAACACGACGGACCCGCAGGCGGACCTCGACCTCTACCTGCTGACGCCCGCCGGCTCGATCGTCACGTACGACGCGGACGCCGACTCCGAGGAGTCGATCGTGTGGGACAACCCGACCCCGGGGACCTACATCGTCGAGGTCGAGGGCTACGCCGTCCCGGCGGGCACGACGCAGTTCGACTACCGCGACGCGTTCTACGCCCCGTCCCTCGGCACGCTCGCCGTCACCTCGCCGGCGGTGACGCTGGCGCAGGGTGAGACGACGACCGTCACCGGCACGCTCACCGCGCTGACCGCTCCGGCGGCCGGCCGCACGCTGACCGGTGTGATGAACGTCCTGAACGACACCGGTGCCGTCCTCGGCACCGGCCGGGTGGACGTCAGCGCGGTCGTCGCGCCGTAGCCCACCCCCGGCTCGGCCTGCCCCACCCGGCCCTCGGGCCGGCGGGCAGTGACGAAGGGCCTCGTCGGCATCGCGCCGACGAGGCCCTTCTGCGTTCCTGGTCGTTCAGCAATTTGTGAATCGCCAAGCATGAATCAGGGGACTCCGTTCTCGCGCCGTGGCCGTGGCCGTGGCCGTGGCCGTGGCTGTGGCTGTGGCTGTGGCCGCTCGAGGCGCGAGACCGTCGGTGCGCCCGTCGCCGAGTCGCACCGCCCTTGGGCTTCCGCCGGGCGCGGAGTTCTCCTACATTCCGGGAATGGCGTACGACCAGGAGCTGGCGCAGCGCGTCCGGGCCGTCCTCGACGACGAGCCCACGGTCGAGAAGAAGATGTTCGGCGGGCTCGCGTTCCTCGTCCACGGGCACATGGCGGTCGCGGTCAGCGGGCAGGGCGGGATCATGGTGCGGGTCGACCCGCAGCACCTGGAGGACCTGCTCGCCGAGCCCGGGGCCGACGAGGTCGTGATGGGCCAGGGCCGGGTGATGCGCGGCTGGCTGCGGGTGAGCGACGGCGTGCTCGCCGACGACGTGCAGCTGGCGGGATGGGTCACCCGCGGGCTGGACGTGGTGAAGGCGTTGCCGCCGAAATAGCGTCGGCGTCGGCGGCCCCACGGTGCAGGACGCGCGCCTCGAGCTGAGGGATTACCGGCGGTATGCGCCGTTCGGTCCGGAATTGCACGGCCCCGGCGGAAGTCATACACCTCCGGATGAACGATTGACAACGTAGGACGTGCATCTGATCCGGACGCACTAGGGTCGGGTGGCGCCCCGCCACGGGGGCAGGGCGCGTCTGGAGGAAGACATGCAGATCAGTCGATGGGCGGGTGCCGCGGTCGCGGTCACCGCTCTGGCTGCTGTGGTGGGCGCGCCGGCGACGGCCTCCGCCGCAAAGAAGCCGGCCCCGACCACCACGGTCACGAGCTGTGGCGTGGTCGTCAAGGCCACCGGGCAGTACGCCGACGCCCACAGCGGCACGGTGACGTTCTACAACCAGGGCAAGGCTCCGGTCATCTGGACGCTCACGTGGGACGTCGAGGACACCGGCGACCTGTGGAACGGGCGGGACGAGGACGTCACCTGGTCGCAGAGCGGCACCACGCTCACCGTGGCCGGGCAGTCCTGGAACCGCACGGTCCAGCCGGGCAAGTCGCTGACGCTGGGCTACGTGGCCGCCGGCCACACGGCTCCGGCCAACGTGAAGATGAACGGTGTCGCCTGCGGGGCCCCCTCGCCGTCGACGCTGAAGGCGACGGCCAAGGCCGAGAAGCAGCAGGCCCGTGCGGCCGAGCGGCAGGTCAAGGCCGAGGCCCGTACGGCCGTCAAGGCGCTCAAGGACGCCGAGAAGGCCGAGGCGAAGGCAGCCAAGGACGCGGCCAAGGCTGCGGAGCGGGCGGCCCGCGCCTAAGTCGCGGACCGGTCGAGAGCCTCATCGCCCTTCCGGGCGGTGGGGCTCTCTGCGTGTCTCGGACCGGGTCGACGTCAGCCGGCGGGCTGGGGGAGCGCTGGCGGCTCGGCCGCCGTCCGCTGGCCCGGGACGTCGCGGCGGACGGGCGGCACGGGGCAGGCCTCCACGAGCGCCTGCGGCGGGCCAGGGCGCCCGAAGTGCCATCCCTGGCCGTAGTCGACGCCGAGCGACACCAGCATCGCCGCGTCCTCGGCGGTCTCGATGCCCTCGGCGACCACCGCGGCGCCCGCGCGGTGCGCGAACTCCGACAGCGAGCCGACCAGGGACGTCAGCACCGGGTCGGCGTTGACCCCGTCCACCATGCTCCGGTCGAGCTTGATGACGTCCGGGGACGTCAGCACGATGTGGCGGAGCGAGGAGAACCCGGCGCCCACGTCGTCGATCGCGAGCCGCATGCCCTGCGCGCGCAGCGGCGCGAGAGCAGCCTGGAGCGCGTCGTAGTCCTCCACCGCGTCGTGCTCGGACAGCTCGAGGAGGATCCGCTCCAGGGGCAGCTCGCGCAGCAGGCTCGCGCACTCCGGGGTCAGGAGGGTCTGCGGGGAGACGTTCATGGACACGTAGCCGCTGACCGTCTCCAGATGCCGGGCGGCTCCGTGCAGGGCGAGCAGCTCGAGCTCATGACCGAGACCGACGCTGTGCGCTTCAGCGAAGCACACATCAGGTGCCTTGGCCCAGTCGCGCGGGAACCTGCTGAGCGCCTCGGCTCCCTCGCGCCGCCCCGTCAGCAGGCTCACGATCGGCTGCAGCACGACGAGCGGCCCGCCCTGCTCCATGACCGGGCGCAGTCGGGCCTCGATCTCCTCGGCTCGCGCCTGCTCCCGGATCCCCGGCTCGATGACGACCGCCGCGGCTGAGGCGAGGACGTCCATCAGCGACTGGTCGCGCTTGGTCAGCCCCTTGTCCGACGTCAGCCCGGCGCCGCAGAACGTGCCGTAGACCGTGCCGTCACTGAGCACGACGGGGACGGAGACGTAGCTGCGGATGCGCGGGAACCGCGCCGCCGGGAGCTTCATCGCCTCCGGATGGTCCTTGAGGTTCGGGATCACCGGCGGCAGCTTGCCGTCGCGGATGGCCTGGCAGAGCGTCGCCTCCTGGCGCTGCCGGTAGCCCTCCTGGAACAGGAACGGCACGGAGGAGTCGACGACCTCGAGGTGCTGGGTCTCGCCGTCCATGCGCGTCAGGAACGTGACGCTGAGCCCCAGCGCCTCCTTCGCCGTGCGCAGCAGCTCGGCGACCTGCTGCTCCGCGCCGCTGCGCCTCGTGGCCACGTACGTCCCCCGGTCCGGTGCCGGGCCGTGCGCCCGCTGCTGCTCGGCAGCTGCATCGGCGGATGGGAGGGGCCGCTGAAGCCCCGGCGGCCGGTTGCCCGGTCGGTCAGGCGCGCGGTCGCCGGACGCGCCGCGCGCGGGCGCTGACGAGCACGCCGGCGAGCGCGAGGCCGAAGCCCAGCGGGGCCAGCAGCGCGAGCAGGTAGGCCGCGAGCGGGAGCCGGTCGGCCCCCAGCAGCAGCGGCGCGACGGTGACGAGGCAGGCGACCGCGCCGACGGCGAAGAGCACCCCGCCGACCGCGACGAGCCGGTCGCCGGGACGGCGGCCGGCGGCACCCGAGGTCTGCCGGGCGGGCCCGTCTGCCGAGGCACGGGCGGGGGAGGAGCCGGCGTTCATACGGCAAAGCGTAGGCGCCGGCCGGGAGGTACCCTGACCGCCGCTCGAACCGACAGGAGGGATGGCCGTGCCGACCGGCAAGGTCAAGTGGTACGACACCGACAAGGGCTTCGGCTTCGTCACGACGGACGAGGGCGAGGACGTCTTCCTGCCTGCCTCCGCGCTCCCGGCGGGCGCGACCGCGCTCAAGGGAGGGACCCGGCTGGAGTTCGGGGTCGCACAGGGCCGGCGCGGCGCGCAGGCGCTGTCCGTACGCCTGCTCGACCCGCTGCCCTCGCTGGCCAAGGCCGCGCGGCGCAAGCCGGACGACCTCGTGCCGATCGTCGAGGACCTCATCCGGCTGCTCGAGGGCGTCGGCGGCTCGCTGCGCCGCGGCCGCTACCCCGACAAGGCCGCGGGCAAGAAGGTCGCCGCCGTGCTGCGCGCCGTCGCGGAGGACCTCGAGGCCTGACCGACGTCTCGCCGGACGCGGGCGCTGCTCCTGACGGGGCGGCGCCCGCGCTGCGTGAGCACGGCACCGAGGGGACGCCGCGTCAGCGCAGCTGCGTCAGCGCAGCTCGGAGGGGACGTTGCTTCAGCGCAGCTCTGTGGCGAGCAGCAGCGGCACCAGCTCGGTGAGCGCCTCCCGGGCGGCCTCCGGGTCCTTGCCGCGGACGGTGAGCGCCAGGAACGGCCGGCCGTGGACGCGGGCGGCGGCGTACGCGCCGGCGGCGACCGGGCCGGCCGCCTGCCCCTTCTGCGCCGCGGGCAGCCGGGTAAGCGCGGCGTCGGCGAGGTAGGCCTCCAGCGGCAACGGCTCGCCGTCCAGCTCGACGCTCTCGCCCACGAGGACGGCGTCCTCGCCGGGCACGAGGTCGG
>NZ_JAANNP010000068.1 GCF_011250635.1 Motilibacter deserti | reverse complement strand
CGCCGCGAGAATGCGGCACTCTGCCAACCGGCGGGGACCGGCGTGCAACCTCCGGTGAGGCCTGAGGCGTCCCACTCCCCGACGCGCCGACCGACGGCGCACGGGCGGGGAGGGTCGTAGTGGGCGCGGCGGAGGACGAGCGGGAGTTCAGCGACTTCGTCGCGCACCGCCAGCGCGCGCTGCTGCGCACCGCGTACCTGCTCACCGGGGACCGGCACACCGCCGAGGACCTACTGCAGGCCGCGCTCACCAAGACCTACATCGCCTGGGGCCGCATCGACGACCTCAACGCCGCCGAGGCGTACGTCCGCACGACCCTGACCAGGACGTACGTCTCCTGGTGGCGGCGACGGTGGAAGGGCGAGCGGCCGACCGAGGAGCTGCCGGAGCCGGCCGCGACCGGCGTCGCGCTCGACACCGCGGTCGCCGAGCGCACCGACCTGTGGGACGTCGTCCAGACGCTGCCGCGCAAGCAGCGGGCGGCGGTCGTCCTGCGGTTCTACGAGGACATGAGCGAGGCCCAGGTGGCCGAGGTGCTCGGCTGCGCCGTCGGGACCGTCAAGAGCCAGACCAGCCGGGCCCTCGCGACCCTGCGGGAGCGGATGTCGGCCGTGCCGGAGCGGAAGGAGGAGGGGTCGCGATGAGCTTTACTGACCACGACGTGGCGGAGGCCCTCCGCGCCGAGCTGGCCCGCCGGGCCGAGCCGGTCGTGCCGAGCCGCTACGACTTCGCCGGGCGCGCGATCGGGGCGGGCCGCCTCAAGCGTCGGGTACGCCGCCGCGCCGTGAGCGCGCTGGCCGCCGTCGTGCTGGTCGGCGGCCCGGGGACCGCCGCGGTCGTCGCGAGCCGGGACGAGGCGGACGTACGCCCCGAGCCGGTGCCGACGTCCGGCCCGCAGACGCCGTCCCCCACGCCGACCCCGACCCCAGCGCCGAGCTCGACCGTCGCGGCGACCAGGCTCGCGGCCGCCGACCTGCAGCAGGGTGCGGCGCCGACCGTGCCGTACATCATCGGCAACGTCCTGCACGACGGGCACGTGTCCGTCGAGCTCGCGCTCCCCGGGCCTCCGGTCTCGGTCGCGCGGCTGGGCAGCGACTGGATCGTCGGGACCCTCGTCGAGTCCTCGGACGGGGACCTGAACCCCGGCGCGGCCGTGGGCGTGAAGGCCGACGGGTCGTCGTGGCCGTTCTCGGACACGAACGCCCGCGGAGTGGTCGCGGCGCCGAACGGCGAGCGGGCGGTGTGGGCGGACGGCCCGCGCGACGGGTCGACGACGACGCTGCACGCGGTGCTCGACGGCGGCGTTCCGACGATGCAGTCCGAGGTGGCCGGGGCGTGGACGCCCGTCGGCTTCATCGACGACGCGCGCGTGCTGCTGCGCCTCACGCAGGGCGCAGAGGCCGCCGGGACGGTCACCGGCGTGCCGGACGTCAGCGTGTGGGACACCCGGACCGGCGAGTCGACACCGCTGCCGGCCGGGCTGCGCGGGCGGGCCGCCGGGGCCGGCCTGCTCAGCGTGCTGACGGAGGAGGAGACGCCGGAGTTCACGCCCTGCGCGGCGGTGGTGGAGTTCTCGACCTCCCAGATGCTGTGGCGGTCCTGCGAGTGGATCGTGCAGGAGTTCTCGCCCGACGGCCGGACGGCGCTCGCGGAGTCGACGCTGACCGACGGAGTGGGCCCCAGCCAGTACGCCCTGGTCGACGCCCGCACCGGCTCGGTCCTGGTCCGGTGGGACGGCAACTTCCGCGACGGGGCCTTCGAGGACGACGGGATGCTCGTCTTCCCCGCGGCCGCTGCGCGGGACCGGCCGAACTCCTTCGCCGTCGTCCGCTGCGACAGCGCGGGCGGGTGCGTGCGCGCGACCGAGCTGCAGACCGTCGACGCGACCTTCCGCGACGACTGGAACGCCGTGGTCGGGCGCTGAAATCCGTTGAGCCGGAGCGCTCGTCCCCCTAGGGTCTTCGGGTGCTCCGGCCCGACTACCCGATCCGGACGGCGCGGCTTGTGCTGCGCCCGTTCGCCGAGAGCGACCTCGACGACGTGCACGACCTGCGCTCACGCCCGGAGGTCTCCCGCTACCTCTACGGCGAGCCGCTGTCCCGCGACGAGGCGCGCGAGTTCCTCGGCGGGCGGATGGAAGCGGTCGCGCTCGAGAAGGAGGGGGACTCGCTCGCGCTCGCCGTGGTCGTGCCGCGGCTCGGGCGGGTCCTCGGCCAGGTCTCGCTCAACTGGCGCAGCGCCGAGCACGCGCAGGGCGAGGTCGGCTTCGTCTTCCACCCCGACGCGCAGGGGCACGGCTACGCGACCGAGGCGGCGGCCCAGATGCTGCGGCTCGGCTTCGAGGGGCTCGGCCTGCACCGGGTCTACGGGCGCTGCGACGACCGCAACACGAAGTCCGCTGCCGTCATGGAGCGGCTCGGGATGCGACGCGAGGCCCATCTGGTCGAGAACGGGGTCTTCAAGGGCGAGTGGGGCAGCGAGCTCGTGTACGCCGTGCTGGCCCGCGAATGGAAGGAGAGGCAGGCGTGAGCGTCCCTCAGCGAAGCCGCACGGGGCTGCGTACGGAGCGGCTGCTGCTGCGCCAGTGGCGGGCGGAGGACCGCGAGCCGTTCTTCGCGCTGAACGCCGACCCGGAGGTGATGGAGCACTTCCCGGCGACGCTGACGCGGGAGGAGAGCGACGCCTTCGCGGCCCAGAGCGAGGCTGACATCGACCGGCAGGGCTGGGGGCTCTGGGCGGTCGAGGTGGCCGAGGGGCCGGACGCCGGCGCTTTCGCGGGCTTCGTGGGGTTCAAGGTGCCGCGCTTCGACGCGCACTTCATGCCCGCCGTGGAGATCGCGTGGCGTCTCGCGCGGTGGTCCTGGGGCCGCGGCTTCGCGACCGAGGCGGCCAGAGAAGCGTTGGACTTCGGCTTCACCCACATCGGCTTCGGCGAGGTCGTCTCGTTCACGGCAGTGCCCAACGTCCGGTCGCAGGCGGTCATGCGGCGGCTGGGGATGACGCACGACCCGGACGACGACTTCGACCACCCAGTGCTGCCGGAAGGCCACCGTCTGCGCAGGCACGTGCTCTACCGCGCCCGCTCGGCCGCCTGATCGGTCACGGAAGGGTCGCAGAACGGCCCGCCCTCTTGTCCGGGCGAACTAAGTCGTCCTAGTCTCCCCGCACCTCGGCAGTTCGTTGAGCGCAACAACCAAGGTCGCAAGGGAGCGAGAATTGCGTAAGTTCACGAAGTGGGCCATGGCGGCAGCCGTGGTCGCAGGGTCGATGGCCCCCATCGCGCCGGCCGGTGCGGCCGCCGAGAGCTTCGACGTCCTGGTCTTCTCCAAGACCGCGGCCTTCCGCCACACCGAGTGCATCAACTCGGGCACGCCGGCCATCAAGGCGCTCGGCGCGGCGAACAACTTCACCGTCGACTCGACCGAGGACGCGGCCGTCTTCACCGACGCCAACCTCGCGAAGTACGAGACAGTCGTCTTCCTCTGCACCACCGGCAACGTGCTCAACGACACCCAGCAGGGCGCGTTCGAGCGCTACATCCAGGGCGGCGGCGGCTACCTCGGCGTCCACTCGGCGTCCGACACCGAGTACGACTGGGCGTGGTACGGCGGCCTCGTCGGCGCGTACTTCCGCGACCACCCGGGCGTCCCCGGCGTCAGCCCGCAGTTCCAGGTCGCGAGCGTCGACGTGCTCGGCCACGGCACCCCGGCCACCGCTGAGCTGCCGGACCGCTGGACCCGCGAGGAGGAGTGGTACAACTTCCGCACCAACCCGACGGGCAAGGTCCGGGTGCTCGCGAACGTCGACGAGAACACCTACAACCCGCGCGGCTACAGCGTCCCCGGTGGCTCGGCCCCCATGGGCAACCCGCACCCGATCTCGTGGTGCCAGAACTACGACGGCGGCCGCTCGTTCTACACCGCCGTGGGCCACAAGGGCGTCTACTTCTCCGAGCCCCTCGTGCTCTCGCACATCCTCGGCGCGATCGAGATGACCGCCGGTGCGGAGGAGTTCAACTGCACGAGCTACTCCGAGGTCACCAACCTGCTCGGCGACCTGAAGGACGAGGGCCGGCTGAGCGCCTCCGCGTACGCCTCGCTCAGTGACCGCCTGCAGCGCGCTTCGGTGAAGTCCGCCGCCGGCCACGAGGTCCCGGCCACCGGCCTGCTCGAGCAGTTCATCGCCAAGGCGCGCAACCAGGTGAAGGGCGACGCGGACGACCTCGCCGTCCGTGAGCTGCTGGTGCAGAAGGCCACGCAGCTCATCGCGTGGGAGCAGGACCTGGACGACCAGGAGAACGCGAAGTAGCGTTCAGCCTTCCGACGCCGGGCCAACCGGCGGATGGATGCAACAGGCCCGGCGCGGGGCGACCCGCGCCGGGCCTTCCCATGTCTGCGGCCCCGGACCGTCGACTTGCGCACCACGCCCCGCTGGCCCCCTCCAACCTCGCGCTGATCATGCACTTCTGGCGAGTTGTCCCCAGGCCAGGAGGCTGTGGACAACTCGCCATATGTGCATGATCAGCGCGTGGGTGGGGAGGCGGGAGCAGCGGAGGCGGGGTCAGAGCCGCGGGTCGACGTGCACCTTCGGCCCGGCACCCCAGGCCGGGTCGCGCTGCCCGGCCAGGACGGACGCGACCTCGTCCAGCCCGACCGTCGCGGCGACCAGCGGGCGTGGGTCGACGGCGCCGGAGGCGTACAGCTCGACCGTGCCGGACAGCCCGCCCGACGCGCTGAGCACGCCGACGGCGGTGACGTCCTGCAGGGCCAGCGCCCGCGAGTCGACGAGCGAGGGCTCGGGGGCGATGCCGATGAAGACGACGCGCCCGCCGGGCTCGACCACGTCCACGGCGAGCGCGGGCAGGGCGGCGGCGCCCGAGGCGTCGAGCACCGCGTCCCAACGCAGCGCGGGCAGCGTGTCGCGGGTCCACGTGGATCCGAAGCCGAGCGACCGGGCGAACTCGAGCGTCGGCTCGTCGCGCCCGAGCAGGTGAACCTCGACACCGCGGGCAGCCGCGACCTGCGCGCTGAGCAGCCCGATCGTGCCCGGGCCGAGCACGAGCAGCCGGTCACCGGGGCCGACGTCCGCACCGAGCACGGCACGCAGCGCGTTGCCGCCCGGCTCGACGAGCGCGCCGAGGGCGGCGTCCATGTGGTCCGGCAGCGGCACGAGCGCCGTCACGGGAACGGGCAGCTGCTCGGCCAGCGCGCCGGGCCAGCCGTGCCGGATCCCGATCTCGTAGCGGTCCGCGCACAGGTGCTGCTTGCCGCGCACGCACCGGTCGCAGGCGCCGCACCCCAGCATGGTGTCGCCCGTGACCCGGCGGCCCACCCACGACTCGTCCACGCCCGGGCCGACGGACGCGACCGTGCCGGCCCACTCGTGCCCGATGCGCACCGGATAGGCCGCCTGCCCGTCGTGCAGGTAGGACATCTCGCCGGTGAAGACCTCGACGTCGGTGCCGCACACGCCCGCGCGCTCGACGTCGACGACCACCTCGCCCGTGCGCGGCTCCGGCCGCGGCACCTGCTGGACCTCGGCCCGCCCAGGGCCGGTGATGACGAAGGCGCGCATGCTCACGAAGGCCCGTCGCTCCCCGGGTGGACCGGCCCGCTCACTGCCTGGCAGCTGGGCGGCAGCGACACCTGCGGCTCCCGCCGCGCACGCCCCGGCACGGACAGCGCCGCCAGCACCCCACCGGCGGCGAGCAGCCCGGCGCAGACGAGCATCGCGTTGCGGTACGCCGGCTGCAGCGCGGCGGGGTCGGCGTAGTCGTCTCCGGACAGGCCCACGAGCAGCGGCAGGGCCGCGACCGCGAGCAGGCCGGCGGCCCGGGCGACGGCGTTGTTGACCCCGCTCGCCGTGCCGGCGTAGCGGTCGTCGACGCTCCCGAGCACGGTCGCGGTCAGCGGCGTGACCGTGACCGACAGCCCGAGGCCGAAGAGCAGGACCCCGGGGAGCACGTCCCGGGCGTACGCCGTCTCCGCGTCCACCCCGGCCAGCAGCACCGTCCCGGCCGCGGCAAGGAGCGGCCCCACCGTCATCGGCAGCCGCGGCCCCGTCCGCTCCGACACCGCGCCCATGCGCGCCGAGAGCGCCAGCATGATCAGGGTCACCGGCAGCAGCGCCGCGCCGGCCGCGACCGGCCCGCTGCCGGCCACGACCTGCAGCTCCAGCACGAGCAGCAGGAAGACGCCGCCCAGCGCCGCGTACACCGCGAAGGTCACGAGGTTGGAGGCGGTGAACGCACGGGAGCCGAACAGCCCCAGCGGGAGCATCGGCGACCGGGCGGACCGCTCGCGCAGCACGAAGGCGCCGAGCGCGACCAGCCCGCCGACGAGCGCGCCGAGCACCACGGGCGACGCGCCGTCCTCCGGCCACGCGGTGAGCGCGTACGTCGTCCCGGCCAGCGCGAGCGCCCCGAGCGCCGCGCCGGGCAGGTCGAGCCCGGGGGCGCGCTGCTCGTCACGCGACTCCGGCACGTGGCGCGCGGCGAGGACGACGACCGCGGCGAGCGGGAGGTTGATGAAGAACGCCCAGCGCCACGACGCCGCCTCGACCAGCCAGCCGCCGAGCAGCGGTCCGACCGCCCCGGCGATGCCGCCCAGCCCGGACCACGCGCCGATGGCGCGGGCACGGTCCTCGCGGGCGAACGAGGCCTGCAGGATCGCCAGGCTGCCCGGCGTGAGCAATGCGGCGCCGACACCCTGCAGCGCGCGCGCCGCCACGAGCGTCGTCGCGTCCGGCGCGAGACCGCAGGCGGCCGACGTCACGGCGAACCACACCACGCCGACGAGGAAGACCCGGCGACGGCCGAAGCGGTCGCCGAGCGCGCCGGCGAGCAGGATGAGCGCCGCCAGGGTCAGCGTGTAGGCGTTGACGGTCCACTGCAGGGCCGCGAGGCCGGCGTCGAGGTCCTCGCCGATGCGGGGCAGCGCGACGTTGACGACCGTGCCGTCGAGGAACGCCATCCCGGAGCCGAGGATCGTGACCAGCAGCACCCAGCGCCCCGCGGCCGTGCCGTAGCGCAGCTCGCCCCCGGTCCCGCTCACGTCAGCCGCTCCACGAGGGCCTGCCCGAGCTCGAGGCCGGAGAGGTACGCCGCCTCGACCCGTGGCTTGCCGTGCCAGCCGTCCCCGCAGAGCCCCACCATCGCCTCCCCCAGGAAGAACGGCGCCTCGCGGCCCTCGACGGGCCGGGCGAGCGACCAGCGGTGGACCCGCACCCAGCGCGGCTCCTCCCCGACGCCCAGCACCGCGCGCACCGTGGCGACGAGCTCAGCCACCGCGGCGGCAGGGTCGTCGATGTTGGCCTCGGCGAAGGCGGACGTCGAGTGCGCGACGAGCACGGGCGCCCCGTCGCCACGGCGGCGCCCGTCGTCCGCGACCCAGCCGAGCACCGGGCTGTCGTTGACGAACACGCCGTCGAGCTCGGGCAGCCAGGACCGGCGGTCCCAGCCCGCCGCCAGTGCGAGCACCGGCTCCCACGTCCGGTCCTCGAGCACGGCCAGCTCCTCCCGGAGCGTCGGCGCGAGCAGGTCGGCGGCCTGCGGGTCCGGCATCGCGAGCACCGCGGCCTCCGCGACCTCGCCGTCGACGGACGGCCCCGGGGCGACGCTCTCGACGTCGTACGGGTGGGTGACCCGCCGTTCACCGAGCAGGTCGACGGCGATCGAGCGCAGCCCGCCGGCACAGGCCCAGCGGACCGGGCCGGACGACGTCCCGGTGATGCCCTCGGGCCCGGCGACGTGGAAGGTGTCGGTCCACGGCCGCGCCACACCGCGCCGCTCCCAGTCCTGCGCCACGGCCGCGAACCGGGGGTCCGAGACGGTGAAGTACGACGCGCCGGCGTCGACCATCCGGCCGTCGACCGCGTACGACGCGAGCCGTCCCCCGAGCCCCTCGCCCCGGTCGTACATCCGCACTCGGAGCCCGCCGTCGGCCAGCGCGCCGGCGCACGCGGCCCCGGAGATGCCCGCCCCGACGACGGCGACCGGCCCGAGGGCGCGCACCACCCGGTCGGCGGCGAGCGCGTTCACCAGGGCCCCGTCACAGCCACCGCCGCAGCGGCGCGGTCGACGTCTCGAGCACCCGCTGCAGCGCCGAGCGCTCCTCCCACTCGGCCAGCGAGATGCGCTCGCTGCGCGCGAAGTCGTCGTCGAGCGCGCGGTCGAGCACGTCCACGACCTGCTCGTCGAGCACTGCGACCACGACCTCCTCGTCGTGGTCCAGCGAGCGCCGGTTGAAGTTGGAGGACCCGATCACGGCCGCGTAGCCGTCCACGGTCAGGACCTTCTGGTGCATCATCGACGGCTGGAACTCCCAGACCCGCACGCCCGCCTCGGTGAGCGTCTCGTACTGCGCCATGCTCGCCAGCTGGCAGACGCGCTTGTCCGCGTGCGGCCCCGGCAGCAGCACGTCGACCTCCACCCCGCGGGCGGCCGTCGCGCAGAGCGTGTCGAGGAAGGACTTGTCGGGGGCGAAGTACGCCGTCGCCAGCCGCAGCCGCGCGCGCGCCTCGCGGAGCATGACGTGGAAGCAGGACTGCATGTCGTCCCAGCCCAGGCTCGCGGAGCCGCGCACGACCTGCACGAGCGAGTCCCCGCACTGCGGCTGCTGCGGGAACGTGTTGCGCTCGTCGTAGAGCACGCGCCCGGTCTCGGCCCAGTCCTGCACGAACGCCGCCTGCAGCCCGTCGACTGCCGGCCCCTCGATGCGCAGGTGCGTGTCGCGCCACTCGGTCTCGTCCCGGGCGTCGCCGCACCACTCCTTCGCGATGCCGACGCCGCCGGTGAACGCGACCTGCTCGTCGACGACGAGGACCTTGCGGTGCAGGCGGTGGTTCTGCTTGAACGGAGACTTCACGACCGGCTTGCGGAACCACTCGACCTGCACGCCGCTGCGCGCCATGCGGCGCACGAGGTCCTTGTCGATGAGGCGGCCGCCGAGGGCGTCGATGAGCAGCCGGGTGCGTACGCCGGCGCCCGCGCGCTCGCACATGGCGGCGGCGAACTCCTGGGCGATGTCGCCCTGCCACCACACGAAGGTCATCAGGTCCACAGTGCGGCGGGCGCCGCGGATCGCCTCCAGCATCGCCGGGAAGATCTCGTCCCCGTTGCGCAGGACCGTCAGCCGGTTGCCCTCGGTGAAGGGGGTGCCGATGAGCACCTCGAGGCGGCGGCGCAGCGCCTCGCGCCGCTCGAGGACGTCCTCGGCGCCCGCCGCCGTGTGCGCGGCGCGGCTCACCAGGCGGGGAGCTCGGACGCTGCGGTCGCGCTGCTGTCGCGCAGGAAGTCCCGGCACCGCTCCGCCTCGGGCTCCTCGCCGATGGCGGCGGCCGACCGGCCGAGCGCACCGAGCGCGCGCAGGAAGCCGCGGTTGGGCTCGTGCTCCCACGGCACGGGACCGTGCCCGCGCCATCCGGAGCGGCGCAGGGCGTCCAGCCCGCGGTGGTAGCCGGTCCGGGCGAAGGCGTACGCCGTCACCGCGTCGCCGGCGTCCAGCGCCTGCTCGGCGAGGACCGCCCAGGCCAGGCTGTAGGAGGGGTGCGCCGCCGCGACCGGCCGGACGTCCTCGCCGCCGGCCAGGGCGGACTCGAGCGCGGACCGGGCGTCGACGTCGTCGGGCAGCGAGGTGGGCGGTGGGCCGGGCAGCAGGTTCTCGAAGGTCACGGACGAATCCTGCCTGGCACGGGCCTTCCGCTCCACCCCGCCCGGCTCCGAGCCCCGCACATCTGGTTCACCGAGCCACCGACATCTAGTCCTCGTCTAGAACGCGGTTCGCCCGATCGGGTCAATCCGTGGGCCCTTCGTCCCCTCAACTCGATCTCTCCCGCGCCGACGCTATCTCCAACTGCCTCACGAAAAGACCCGACGACAGCCGGAAGGCCGAGATGACCACGAGAGCCGCGGACCGCGAGGCCCGCACCAAGACAGGCCGGACCGGCTGGTTCACCAACCTGCGGGTCGGCGCCAAGATCCTCACCGCCCTCGGCGTCCTCGGCCTGGTGGCCGTGGTCGTGGGCACGCTCGGCATCACCCAGGCGCAGAACCTGCGTGACCGCGGCGAGTCGATGTTCGACGAGAACGTCAAGCCGTTGAACACGCTCGGCGCCACGCTCCGCGGCTTCCAGGCCGCTCGGGCCCGACTGCTCGAGTACGGCGTCGCCACCCCTGAGACGCGCAAGCTTCTCCTCGAGGAGCTCGAGGAGAAGAAGGCGGCCGTCGAGGAGGGCATCGCCGAGTACCAGAAGACGACGACCGAGCAGGCGACGCTGGACACGTTCGTCACCAACTACCAGCTGATGCTGGACAAGGCGACGTCCGAGCTCTTCCCGATCGCCGACAAGGGCGACGTCGCGGGCTTCGCGGACTACTACCGCAACGACCTGCTGCCCACGGTCAGCG
>NZ_JAANNP010000018.1 GCF_011250635.1 Motilibacter deserti | reverse complement strand
GTCCGACGGGACCGTGCGGTATTCGCAGTCCACCTCGATCTCGGTGCCCCATCGCTTCGGGACCAGGGCGGCCGCCGCCCGCACCGGCGTGTCCACCAGCGGCGTCATCGCCGTGGTCGCCGGCGAGCCCCCGTCGACGAACGACGCGACGGCCACGGCGCCGAACGCGACGACCGCTGCCGCTGCGAGGCCGCCGAGGGCGAGCAGCGCTCTGCGCGTACGCCCGGTGCCGGTCGGCGCGGAGCTGGTGGCGGCCGGGGGCGGCGCCGGAGCGACGAGGTCGCTGACGCGCAGCCCGTCGAGCATGCTGCTCGCCGCCCGGGCCTGCCGGACGCGCTCCCGGCAGTCCGCGCAGGTCAGCAGATGGGTCTCGAACGCGGCACGCTCGGAGGCCGAGAGCGCGCCGAGGACGTACGCCCCGTCATCGAGCTCGAAGGGGTCGGTCGCGTTCACGCCAGGCCCCCGAGCTCGGTGACCGCGCGGCGCAGCGCGTGCAGCGCGTCCCGGATGCGCGCTTTCACGGCGTCCGGAGGAAGGCCGAGCCGGTCGGCGGCCTGCCCGACCGAGGCGTTGGCGAAGTGGCATTCGACGAGGACCTCGCGGTGCTCGGGCGCCAGCTCGCGCAGCGCGGCGAGCACCAGCTGCCGGTCCGGGCGGCCGGGCGCGGCGTCTCCAGAGGGGCGGGCCGCCGCCGGGACGCGGAGCGCCGCGACGTGCGCCCCCGGGCCGCGCCGCGCGTGCGCGTGGTCGGTGTCGAGCAGGTGGCGGGCCGTGGAGAAGAGCCAGCCCCGCGCGGACAGCCCCGGCCGGGAGAGCAGCTCGGGGCTGCGCCAGGCCCGCAGGATCGTCTGCTCCACCACGTACTGCGCCCGCGCGCCGTCCCCTGCCGTCAGCCCCACCACGTAGGACCAGAGCGCGGCGCCGTGCTCCTCGTGCAGCGCGCGCAGCAGGTCCTCGTCGCGCGCCCTCACGGCCGCGAGGCTACTCACGACCGGCCGCGCGCGGGAGCTCCTGCGCACACCTCATACCCGGGATACGCCGCGACGGCCCGAACGGTTCACCGGAGCACCTATAGCGACGTCGCGTGCACGGAGCGGCAGCGCCGGTCGGGCGGCCCCGACCGGTGATGGGCGCGGCCCTGCCCGGGGCAGTCGGGCCGGTTTAGGTGGAGGTGAGCGGCTCGGCCACGTCCTCGAGCGACTTGCGCTCGGCCTTGACGCCGAGGAACAGCTCGGCCAGCCCGCCGACGGCCATCACGGCCGAGCCGATCAAAAAGGCGAGCGCTCCCTGCCGCAGGTCGCCGCTCTCGATGAGCCGGCTGAACAGCAGCGGTCCCGTGATGCCGCCGATTGCGGTCCCTATCGCGTAGAAGAACGCGATGGCCAGCGCCCGCGTCTCCATCGGGAAGATCTCGCTGACCGTGAGGTATGCCGCGCTCGCCCCGGCCGAGGCGAGGAAGAAGGTGGCGACGAGAAGGGCGAGGAACGTCCACTCGGTCAGCGAGCCGTTGCCGAACAGCAGTGCCATCACGACGCCGACGGCGGCAGACCCGAGGTACGACACGGTCACCATCGGCTTGCGGCCCACGGTGTCGAACAACGGGCCGAGCAGCACCGGCCCGAGCACGTTCCCCACCGCGTACACGATGAGGAAGACCGGCACCCGGCCCGAGTCGACGTCGAAGAAGGTCGTGAAGACGCCGCCGAGGTTGAACGTGATCCCGTTGTAGAGGAAGGCCTGCCCGATGAAGAGCGCGAGCCCCAGCACCGCGCGCCGGGGGTACTTCTGGAACGCCGTCTGCGCGATGACGCGGAACGGGATCCGCTCGCGCTGCCGCACCCGGATGGACTTCTCGACGTCCCCCAGCCGCCGCTCCGTGCCCTGCTCGACCTCGGACTCGATGCCGCCGACGATGCGCTCGGCCTCGTCCTCGCGGCCGTGGATGAACAGCCACCGCGGGCTCTCGGGCACGTGGCGGCGCACGACCAGGATCACGGCGCCGAGCACGACGCCGAGCACGAAGGCGAGCCGCCATCCGACCGCGCGCGGGAAGATCCCGGTGTCCAGCAGCAGCAGGACGAGAGCCGACCCGCCGGCCGCTCCCAGCCAGTAGGAGCCGTTGACGAGCAGGTCCACACGGCCGCGCAGCCGGGCGGGGATGAGCTCGTCGATGGCCGAGTTGATCGCGGCGTACTCCCCGCCGATCCCCGCGCCGGTGAAGAAGCGGGCCAGGTAGAAGTACCAGGGCGTCCAGGCGAACGCGGTCGCGCCGGTCGCGGCGAGGTAGAGGCCGAGCGTGATGAGGAAGAGCTTCTTGCGGCCCCACCGGTCCGTCAGCTGGCCGAAGAAGAGCGACCCGACGCAGGCGCCCGCGACGTAGAACGCGGCCGCCGTGCCGATCTGTCCGGTGGAGATGGCGATGCCGCTGCCGTCCTCCGTCATGCGGGAGGCGACCGAGCCG
Source organism: Motilibacter deserti (assembly GCF_011250635.1). Taxonomy (GTDB): domain Bacteria; phylum Actinomycetota; class Actinomycetes; order Motilibacterales; family Motilibacteraceae; genus Motilibacter_A; species Motilibacter_A deserti. The sequence goes on along the minus strand of NZ_JAANNP010000018.1, from coordinate 31,187 downwards.
ACGACCGTCACCTCCAGGCCGTCGAGGATCCACACCGTCCCGAGGCCGACCAGTACCAGCCAGTGGAAGCGCGACCAGGGGAGCCGGTCGAGCCGGGCCGGGATCTTCGTCTCGATCGTCGAGAGGTGGGGGCCGTTCACGCCCCCGGCTCTACCCCTAGGCTGCGGGTCCTGCACCTCAGGCAACCGATCCCTCGTGGCGCCCGCTCCCGCCGACCCGCTCCGCCGCTGAGGCGCACATTGCTCCCGCCGACACTGCCTTGCTCCCGTTGTCGCGGGAGCAAAGCGGGGTTGACGGGAGTAAGGCGTTCGGCAAGGGATCGGCCAGCGTGCCGAGGCCGACCGTCGGGTCGACGGCGCCGTCGGGCGGACCACGCCGCCGCAGCGTGTATCTCGCGCCCGGGGGAGCCGTCTCTGCTCCGGCGAGGGTGCCGCGCAGGAGGCGCCCACGACGAGGGAGCGCACCATGTCCGACACCCCCGCGGCGGCAGCGACCGCCCGGCTCCCCGTGGCTCCACTGCCGCCGCCGCGGTCCGCCGCACGGCACACGACGCTGCTCCTGGACGAGGAGGCGCACCGCGCCATCGCGGCCCGGGCCCTGGCCGCGGGCGGCATCGTGGCGCACGCCTTCGCGAACTTCTACGCCATCACCACCCGGCCCGACGCCGAGACCGTGCGGTCGGTGAACCTGCTCAAGGGCAGGCCGATCGGGCAGGTCGGAAGCATCACCACGACGCCGTCGCGCATCCCCTTCGTCTACGACTGGTCACGGCTGCCTCCCGGGCTCGCCCGCCACGACGTACTCGAGATCATGGATGCACTCTTCGCCGAAGGACCCTTCGGATTCCGTGGACCGGCGGCGAGCGACGTGCCCGACCACCTGACGCAGCACGAGGGGTGGGTGCGCACGGCCCAGGTCATCGCCCCCGGCCATGCCTGCCCCAGCAACGAGTTCCTCGCGTCCTGCCTCACGGCCGCCGACGCCGACCTGCTCTACATCACCTCGGCGAACCGCTCGCGCCACCTGTCCGGGGCGTCCGACGAGCCGGCGCACTTTCGCGGGGACGCGCTCGCGGCCGAGTTCGGCGGCGACCCGCGGTTCCTGCTCCTGGCCCACCGGGACGAGGCGGCCGCTCGTGCCCGCTACCCGCACCACGACCCCGTGTCCACGACGATCGTCGCGTTCCACCGCACGGCCGGCTCCGGCCCGGACGGCCGGGTGCGGCTGATCGTCGAGCGCCACGGCTCGCTGCCGGTGGAGCGCGTACGCGCCGTCCTCGCGCCGCTCGGCTACGACGTCGTCCTCGGGCCGGGCGCGGCGACCCGCCTGCAGCAGCGCGACTACGGGCTGGTGCAGGCGTGACGCGACGGCGGGTGGGCCTGCTCGTCCCCAGCTCGAACACGACGATGGAGACCGAGCTGCCCGAGCTCTTCGCGCGCCGCGAGCAGCTGGCGCCCGAGCGCTTCAGCTTCCACTCCGCCCGCATGTGATGACGACCGTGACGCCGGAGGAGCTGGCGCGCATGGACGCGCAGGCGGAGGACAGCGCGCGGCGTCAGCGGCCCTTGTGCGCGGACTTCACCTCGTACATCCGGCTGTCCGCGGCGTGCAGCAGCTGGTCGAACTCCGCGCCGTCGGCCGGGAAGGAGCTCACCCCGATGCTCGCGGTGACGCGCACCTCGCCGCGCGGGGTGGACACCGGCTCGCTGAGCAGGCGGCTGAGCTCGGCGGCCACGCGACGGCCCTCCTCGCCCGCCGAGGCCTGGTCGAGCCCGGGCAGGATCACGAGGAACTCGTCGCCGCCCAACCGCGCCACGAGGTCACCGCGGCGCAGGCGCGCCTTCAGCCGCTCGGCGGTGACGCGCAGCAGCTCGTCGCCGGCCGCGTGGCCGAAGCGGTCGTTGACCGGCTTGAAGCCGTCGAGGTCGAGGTAGAGCAGCGCCGCGCCCGTCTCGCTCATCTGCGCGTGCAGGACGGTGCCCTCGAGCGCCTCCTGCACCCGGCGCCGGTTGAGCACGCCCGTCAGCGGGTCGCGCCACGCGAGCTGCTCGATCTCCGCGGCGTACGCCTCGGCGCGCTCGCGCTCGCGCTGCAGCCGGGACTCGGCCTCGACCCGGGCGGTGACGTCGTTCTGCACGCCGATGTACTGCACGACACGGCCGCTCTCGTCGAAGACCGGCGCGAGGTAGATCTCGTTCCACCACGGCGTCCGCTCCGGGCCGCGGTAGTTGAGCATCGTCTCGCGGACCTCGCGGCCCTCGGCGATGGCCGCGCGCAGCCGCGCGACCGCCGCCGCGTCCGTGTCCGGGCCCTGCAGGAATCGGCAGTTGAGCCCGATGACGTCCTCGGCGCGCAGGCCGGAGAGCTTCTCGAACGCGGTGTTGACGTAGATCAGGGGCTGGTCGGGGCGGGTGACGTCGGAGATGGTGACGCCGTTCGCGGTGGCGGCGAGGGCACGGCGCAGGGTCCGCTCCGAGTCCGTCCGGCGGGCGGACTGCGACGCGCGGGCGTGTGCCGGGTCGCCGGCGTGCCCCGCGAGGGCCGTGCTCGCGCGCAGTGCCTCCACCGCCGCCGGGTCCTGCGGCAGGACGCGCGCCATCAGGGCGGCGGCCGCGTCGGCGACCACGTCGCGGTCGTAGGTGAGCGCGAACTCGAACGTGCGCTCCAGGTCCGGGCCGCGGTCGCCGAGGTCGCGGGCGAGCAGGGCGGCGGCGAAGTGCGGGGAGAGCACGGCGATGTTCCACTCACCGCGCACGGGGTCGTCGGCGAGCAGGTCGGCGCCGCGTACGCCCGCCGCCGGCTCCGAGGACAGGCCCTGGCCGATGGCGGCGACGAAGCCGGTCCGCTCGGCGAGCTCGCGGTAGCGCGCGGTGGTCGAGGGGGTGAAGTGCTTCGCCTCCTGGAACGCGGCGACGACCATGCAGGTGGAGCCGAAGCGCAGCGCCTCGCGCTCGAGGTGCTTGCTGACCTCGATGAGCAGCGGCTTGCTCGACCGGCGCAGCGGGGTCGACTCGGGCAGGCACGCGAACGGCGAGACGTGGGTCTCCGCCTCGACCGCCGGCGGGAGCTCGAGACCGCCGACCGGGAGGGTCGTGACCAACGTGGGCGAGGGGCGGCCGAACATCCAGCCCTGTCCCAGGCGTGCCCCGAGCGCGCGGGAGACGGCGAGGTGCTTCTCGTCCTCGATGCCCTCGGCGAGGACCAGCGCGCCGGTGCGCTCGGCGTACGCGTTGACCGCGTTCATGATCTCGGCGACCGCGGGGCCGGGGCGCTGCTGGACGAGGCGCAGGTCGAGCTTGACGATGTCCGGGCGCAGCAGCGGCATGAAGGCGAGGGACAGGTCGTCGGCGCCGACGTCGTCGAGGGCGATGCGCCAGCCCGCCTCGCGCAGCCGGGTGACGGTCGCCAGCAGCTCCGCGGGACGGGTGCCGATGGCCCGCTCGGTGATCTCGAGGACGACCTGCATCCCGCCGGGCGCGCCGTCGCTGAGCGCGAGCAGCTCCTCGAGCGGCGCGGTGTCGAGGATCTCCGGCTCGACGTTGACGAACAGCGTCAGCGGCAGCACGACACCGGCCTGCACTGCGCCCTCGAGGGCGCGGCGGCGGCAGAGCTCGTCGAGCTCGGCGAGCCGGCCCTCGGCCCGGGCGGCCGCGAAGAGCAGGTCGGGGCGCTCGAGCGGGCCGTGCGGCCCGCGCGCCAGCGCCTCGTACGCGACGACGGCGCCGCTCTCGAGGTCGACGATCGGCTGGAAGACGCTCCGGACGTCCCCGCTCGCCAGGATCTGCGAAATCTCGTTCACGACTCTCCTCGTTCCACCCGCGACATACGACAATCGGCGGCGCGGGCTCCGACCTGAGGGCCCGCGCGAAGGTAGCGGCTGCGGCCGGTCCTCGCATTCCGCCCGCTGTTCACCGCGCCCCCGGGCCACTACATTCCCAAGCACGGCTCGGCTGGACGCACGCCCCAGGAGGCGCCATGCACGTCCGCGATGTGCTCCACCACAAAGGCAATTCCGTCGTGACCGTCCCACCCGACCTCACCGTCCACGGCCTGCTGGCCACGCTCACCGAGCACAACATCGGCGCCGTGCTCGTCACCGACGACGGCATGGACATCGTGGGCGTCGCCTCCGAGCGCGACGTCGTCCGCACGCTGGCTGCGCGCGGGCCTGAGGTGCTCAACGCCCCGGTGCGCGAGATCATGACGACGGACCTCACGGTCGCGGCGCCGGGGGACACGCTCGACCGGCTCATGGCCCAGATGACCGAGCGCCGCGTACGCCACATCCCCGTGCTCGCCGACGGCGCCCTCGTCGGCATCGTCAGCATCGGCGACGTGGTGAAGACGCGCATGGACGAGCTGGAGTCCGAGCGCGAGCAGCTGATCGGCTACATCAGCTCCGGCGGCTGACCCGCCCGGTCGGCCCTCCCCTGCAGGGCAGGGGGAGCCGGGCATGGCATCGTTCGCTGGCCGGACAATGGTCCGGGCGGCGAACGACAGGTGTCCGGCGGAAGGGTGCGGCGACGGTGGCAGCGGCGGGTGGACGGGTGTCGGCCCCCGTCGGGGCCGTCGTGTTCGCGACCGCGCCCACCGACGACGGCGGCGCGGCCGCCCTGCTCCCGCTCGGCAGCGCCACGGTGCTGCGCCGGCTGGTCGAGCAGCTGGCCTCGCTGCAGGCGCGGCCGGTGCACGTCATCACCCGGCCCGGCTGGGAGGCCGGCTGCGTCTCCGCGGTGCACGGGCTCGCCGACGTCCGCGTCCTCGCGTCCGAGGACCTCGCCGCCGACCTGCGGACGGTGAGCGCGCTCGCGACCGAGCGGGACGACGCGCTGCTCCTCGCCCTCGGCGACGTCGTGCTGCAGCGCGACTCGCTCGCCGGCCTGCTCGCCGACCCGCGCGTACGCACCGGCGTGCTGTCCGGCGGGGGCGCGCTCGCGCGGCCGTGGGCGCCGCGTACCCGGTCCGTCCGCGGCCGGTTGGTCAGCGCGGCCTCGCCGTTCCACTCCACCCGCCAGCCGACGAGCCGCTTCCTCGGCGTGCTGAAGGTGCACCCGGACGATCTCGCCGCGCTCGCGGCGTCCACCGCCGAGCTGGCGACGCTGGCGGCGGCGCCGCCGCCGGAGTGGGAGGAGACCCTCACCGCCCGCACCGAGCGGTGGCACCAGATCCTCGCCCGTCGGGCGGCCGCCGAGCTCGGCCTGCCGCCGACGGAGGAGGGCCCGGCCGAGGCCCCGATCAGCGCGGAGGCCGGCGCGGAGCTCGCCCGCCGGGCCCGGGCGCTGCGCGAGGACGCGGCCTCGCTCTGCCTGGTCGGCCTGGTCCGGTCCGGGGTGCAGATCGCCAACAGCGCGCTGCGCGGCTTCTTCTGGGCGCGCCCGCTCGACGCCGCGGCGGCGCAGGCGGCGGCCGAGGCGCTGCCCGGCTACGACGAGGAGCGGCTGATGCTGGCCGCGGCGGTGAAGGGCTCGGACGGCTTCTTCACCACCTTCTTCGTCAGCCCCTACTCCCGCTACATCGCGCGCTGGACCGCCCGCCTCGGGCTGACCCCCAATGCGGTGACGACCTTCTCGATGGCCCTCGGGGCGCTCGCGGCCGCGGCCTTCGCGACCGGAGAGCGGTGGGGGATGGTCGCCGGCGCCGTGCTGCTCCAGCTGGCGTTCACCTTCGACTGCGTCGACGGCCAGCTCGCGCGCTACACCCGGCAGTTCTCCTCGCTCGGCGCCTGGCTCGACTCCGTCTTCGACCGCGGCAAGGAGTACCTCGTCTTCGTCGGCCTGGCCCTCGGCGCCTCGCGCGGGTGGGACGACGACGTGTGGGCGCTGGCCTGCGCCGCCATCACACTGCAGACCGTGCGGCACGCGGTGGACTTCTCGTACGCCGCGGGCGCGCACCAGGCGATCGCGCAGGCTCCGCGCCTCCCGCTCGCGCAGAGCGCCGACGTGCTCGTCGCCCCCGACGAGGCGCCTGCCGGCCCGGACGACCCGGTCGACCCGACCGAGTCGGCGGCGGCGCGCGGTGTCGTGGACCCCGACGACGTGCCTGTCGCCGCCGCCGTAGGCGCGCCGGTCGCGGTCTCCGGGCCGCCCGCGCCGCTGCCTGCCACGCCCTCGCCCGCGGTGCCGGCGGGTGACGTCGCCGCGGAGGCGGAGCACGACGCGGCCCTCGAGCCCGAGCGGCCCGCACTGCCGCTGCACGTCCGCGTCGGCAAGGCGGCCGTCCGGCTGTCGCGACGGACCGAGCGTGCCAAGGCGGCACGCTGGGCGAAGAAGATCTTCGTGCTGCCGATCGGCGAGCGCTTCGCGCTGATCTCGGTCACCGCGGCTTTCTGGACCCCACGCGTCACCTTCCTGGCGCTGCTGTGGTGGGGCGGGCTCGCCGCCGCGTACAGCACCCTCGGCAAGATCCTCCGGTCGGTGGCCCGATGAGCAGCGTCCTCGACTCCTACCGCGACGACGGAGCGATCACCGGCGCGCTGGCCCGCGCGGCCCGCGGCCCGCTCGCGTCCGCGCCTGCCGCGCCGGTGCTGCTCACGCTGGCCGGCGCGCTGCCGCTCGTCCTCGTCCTGCTCGACCGCGGCGCCGTCGACGGCTGGCCGCTCCCGGTCGCGGTCGCTTGGTACGTCCTCACCGCCGGAGCGGCCGCCGGGCGCTCGCACGTGTCGAAGCTGGACTGGGTGATCCCGCCGCTCCTGCGGGCGGTGGAGTACTTCACGCTCGCCCGGGTCGTCGCGGTGGTGGACCCGGCGGCGCAGCCCGCGGCCTACGCGCTGCTCGCGGCGCTCGCCTTCCACCACTACGACACGGTCTACCGGCTGCGGCACCGCCGCGTCGCCCCGCCGACGTGGCTGCGGCTCGCCGGCGGCGGCTGGGACGTCCGGCTGCTGCTGGCCTGCCTGCTCGTCGGGGTCGGCGGGCTGGGTATGGGGGCTGCGGTCGCGGCGGCGGTCCTGGGCGTGCTGTACGTCGGGGAGAGCACCGCAGGCTGGCTGCGCCCGAACCGCGAGGGCCGGGACGCGCGTACGGCACGAGCCGCTGCCCGCGAGGGGTCCACCGCGGCCGAGGGGTCCGGAGAGCACGACGAGGGAGACGCATGATCGGGCTGGTACTCGCGGCGGGCTGGGGAAGCCGGCTGGGTGAGCTGACGGCCAAGCTGCCGAAGACGCTGCTCGAGGTGCGTGACGGGCAGTCGATCCTGGACTCGACGCTCGCGAACCTGCGCGCGGCCGGCCTGGACGAGGTCGCGGTCGTCACGGGCTACGCGGCGGAGCGCATCGAGGAGCAGGTGCCCCGGCTGGAGGAGCGCCACGGCCTGAAGCTGCGGCTGATCTTCAACGAGAAGGCCCTCGAGTGGAACAACTGCTACTCCCTCTGGGTCGCTCGGGAGCAGTTCGAGCAGGGCGTGCTGCTGGTGAACGGCGACACCGTCCACCCGCCGGTGGTCGAGGAGCGGGTGCTCGCCGCGCGCGGGCCGCAGCTGCTGCTCGCCACGGACACCGAGAAGAAGCTCGGCGAGGAGGAGATGAAGGTCGTCCTCGCCGCCGACGGGCGGCTCGAGCGGATCACCAAGCTCATGCCGGCCGAGAGCGCGCACGGGGAGTACATCGGCGTCACGGTGATCGAGCCGGCCGTGGCGGGTGCGCTCGCCGACGCGCTCGAGACGACGTGGAAGCGCGACCCGGGGCTGTACTACGAGGACGGGTTCCAGGAGCTGGTGGACCGCGGCGGCGAGGTTCGGACCGCCCCCATCGGGAAGGTCGACTGGGTCGAGGTCGACTCGCCCGAGGACTACGCGCGGGCGAAGTCGATCGCGGCCCGGTGGCCCGCCCGCTGAGGCGGCGTCCGTAGTAACAGGGCGTTGACGCGCGCCGCCTTGCTGCCGTAGCGGGGCGCGGGTTAGCGTCGCGGCACGTTTCCCGGCCGTTCTGCGGCCGTTTCCTTGCACGCGAACACAGCCAGCACCATCGATATGCGGGAGGCCTCGTGGCCGGCCAGATGCCCTACCTGGAGTTCCTCGGGCGGTTGCACGAGGCGCTGCGGCCGGCGACGTACCTCGAGGTCGGAGTCCGCGCCGGTGACAGCCTCGCGCTGTCGCGGTCGAAGTCGATCGGCATCGACCCCGACTTCGCCATCAAGTGCCCCATCACGTGCGACGTCGCGCTGTTCAAGACGACGAGCGATGAGTACTTCTCCCGTCCGGACCCGCTCGCGCCCTTCCACGGGGCGCCCGCGGACCTCGCGTTCATCGACGGCATGCACCTGTTCGAGTTCGCGCTGCGCGACTTCATCAACGTCGAGCGCTGCTCGAGCCCGAGCAGCGTCGTGGTCTTCGACGACATCTTCCCGCGCAAGGTCGACGAGGCGGCCCGTGACCGCCACACCCGCGTCTGGACCGGCGACGTCTACAAGATCGTCGAGGTGCTGCGGCAGTACCGTCCCGACCTGACGCTCCTGCTCGTCGACACCGGCCCCACGGGGCTGCTGCTCGTGACCGGGCTCGACCCCGACAACACGGTCCTCACCGACCACTACGACGAGATCGTCGAGAAGTACGTCGTGGACGACCCGCAGGACGTGCCGCCCGCGATCCTCAACCGCGAGGGCGCACTCGCGCCGGAGAAGCTGCTCCGCTCGCCGGTCTGGGGCTCCCTGCGACGGTCCCGCCGGCCGTGGGTCTCCCGCGAGCGGGCGCGGGTCGAGATGACCGAGGCGCTCGAGCGCCCGACGATCTACCGCGCGCGGCGGCGCGAGCTGCGGCGTACGGCCACCCGGACGGTCAAGCAGGGCCTGCGCCAGGTCAAGGCGCTGCGCTCGCGCTGACGGCGGTCGTCGTCAGGTGTGGCGTCGGGGTCGTGGAGCCCGCTCTGGCGAGCGTCGCACTCCACAACTGCGCGGATCCAGGCGTGAGCCCGGGCCTGGTCAGATCGCCCAGGCCCCGCAGCCTCACCTCCCGCCCAGCCGGCGCACCCGCCTGAGGACAGGGCCGCCCAGCACCGGCCGCCGCCCGACGGGGATCGCCTGCGGTGCCGGACGCTGCGCGAGCGCGGCTCCCACCGCGGCGGGCTTCGCGTCCGGCGAAGCGACGGGCACCAGCGCGTACGTCCCGTCGTCCGCCGCCTCGAGATCGAGGAACGGCTGCGTCGTCGGCCCCTCGCCGAACGTGGCGCGCAGCCCGTAGCGCCCGGCCAGGGCGGTGACGTAGGCCTCGACCCGCGCGTCGCCCGCGTCGGCGACGAGCCGGGCCGGCAGCTCGACCGAGCCCTCGAGGATCGCCGCCTCCAGCGCCAGGCCGCCCGGGACCGACGCCTGCCCGCGCACGTGCACCCGCGGCAGCGCGAGCCTCAGCAGCGAGCCGTCCGGCCCGGGCCGCACCGTCGCGTCGTCGGGCGTGGGGCGGGCGGACCCCACGAGCGTGCGCACGGTCGCGCCGACGTCGAGCGCGAGCCTCCCGTCCTTGGTCCGGTACGCCACCAGCTGCTCGCCGTCGACGAGCGCCGGCGCGGGGCGGGCCGGGGCGGCGGCCAGCCGAGGGCGTAGGTCGTAGCCCAGCGCCTGCATCCAGAAGACGACGTCCCACACCCCCGGCTCGAGCGGGGCGCCCAGGGCCGCGACCGCGGGGTCGACCTCCGACGTGCACTCGGCCACGAGCGCGAGCCGCCCGTCCACCTGCTCCAGGCGTGCGCTCGACGTGCCGGGGACGTACCACTCCACCCGGCTGTCACGGTGGCGCAGCTTGAGCTCGGCGGCGGCGGCCTCGACGGCGGACGTCACGTCGAGCAGCCCGTCGGGGGCGTACGCCGCGAGCTCTGCGGGAAGGCGCCGGACCACGCGCTCGCCGGCGCGCTCGAACGCCATCGGTGCGCCGGACGCGTCGAGCAGGACGCCGCGGGCGCGCACCTGCAGGGCGCCGTCCACCCACACGTACGACGACGCCTCGGCCCGCACCGCGCTGCCCTGCTCGAAGCGCGCGAGCGCGAGCACGGCGTCGAGGTCCCCGGCCCGGCCGACGGCGAGCCGCAGCCGGTGCATGGGCGCGGCCAGCTCGTCGAGCCGACGGGGGAAGCGCTCTTCCAGAATCGTCCGTACGGCGTCGACCCACTCGCGCCAGTGGCCCTCGGGTCGGGTCAGCATGCGCGGCCCGATGCTGCCGGCCACCGAGCCCTGCAGCCAGCGCAGCATCATGGCGTCGCGCTCCGGGCCCGGCGACGTGTGCGACTCCACCAGGTCCAGGCACTCGCGGATGTTGGCGAAGTAGGTCTCGGTCTGCGGGGTCTGGCGCGAGTTGTTCTCGTCCGAGACGATCCACTTGTAGACCGGGTAGTCCGCGAGGATCGAGACCACGTCGGCCTCGAGGAAGCTCTTGAGGGCGAAGGGGTGGTCCTCGAGCAGGCCGACGCGCTCGGGGAAGCGGATGCGGTGCGCGAGGAGGAACTCCCGGCGGAAGAGCCGGTGCACCGTGAGCAGGTCGAGCAGCCGGTGCTCGAGGATCGACGCGCGGGCGACGTTGTGCCGGAACATCCGCGAGTCCAGGGCGGAGCGCCCGACGGCCACCTCCTTGCCGATCACGACGTCCGAGCCGTTCGCCACCGCGTAGTCGTACGCGCGGCGCAGCGCGTCGTCGCCGAGCTCGTCGTCGTGGTCCATGAAGAGCACGTACTCGCCACTGGCCAGCTCGATCCCGAGGTTGCGCGGCCAGCTGGGCCACCCCGACCCCTCGAGCCGGGCGAGCCGGACGTACGGCCGGTGCGCCGCGATGCGTCCGAGCCGCTCGGCGGTCCCGTCGGTCGACCCGTCGTCGACGAGGATCGCCTCGAACTCGTCGGCCGGCAGCGTCTGCCGGTCGAGCGATCTCATGACGCGCAGGATCCGGTCGCCCGGGTTGTGCACCGGCACCACGACGCTGACCTTGACCGCCACGTACGCGTCCCTTCGCCGGGCCTCCGGGCGCCCGCTGGGTAGGGTCGGGCGCAGCCGCGGAAAGGACATCATGTTCTACACGGAGTTCCTCCGGGGGGTCCACGACCGCCTCCGGCCCGCGACCTACCTCGAGGTCGGCGTGCGCGACGGCCGCAGCCTGGCGCTGTCCCGCGCGCGCAGCGTGGGCGTCGACCCGGCGTTCGCGATCGACGTCGAGCTCGACGGCGACCTCGCGCTGCTGCGCACCACCAGCGATGAGTACTTCGCCCGTCCGGAGCCGCTCGCACCGACGGCGGGACGGCCGTACGACCTCGCCTTCCTCGACGGGCTGCACCTGTTCGAGGTCGTGCTCCGCGACTTCCTGCACGCCGAGGCGCTGTCCACGCCCTGGTCCGCGGTGATCCTCGACGACGTGCTGCCGCGCAACGCCGCCGAGGCGCAGCGCACGCCGGTGGGCAAGGCGTGGACCGGCGACGTCTGGAAGCTGCTGCCCGTCCTCGCCGAGCACCGTCCCGGCCTGACCGTCGTGCCGGTCGACACGCGGCCGACCGGGCTGCTGCTCGTGCTGGGCCTCGATCCGGGCGACACGACGCTCGCCGACGCGTACTCCTCCATCGTGGAGCAGCACGTGATGGTCCGCGAGGTGCCGGCGGAGATCCTGGCCCGTGACGCCGCGGTCGAGCCCGAGCGAGTGCTCGCCGCCCCCGTCTGGGACGTGCTGCGCAGGCTGCGTGAGCGGGGCGCCACGCCCGACGAGGGCGCCGCCGAGCTGGCCGACGCACTCGCCCGGTCCTTCGGCCGGGGCTGACCCCCGCGGGGACGAGCCGCACCCGACGGCGTGCGGCTCATCCCCTGCGAGCGCTCAGCCGGCGACGGGGTACGCCTCGACCTCCCAGAGCGAGTAGCCCCACGTCGACGACCGCTTGACGCCCTGCACGCGCAGGTAGCGCACCTCCGCTCCGTCGAGCCACAGCGTCTCGACGCCGCCCGGGCTCGCCGTCACGGCCCGCGCCGTGGACCACGTCGTGCCGTCGGCCGAGGTCTGCAGCAGGTACGACTCCGCGTGCGACGCCTCCCACCGCAGCACCACCTTGCCCACGCGCTGCGGGGCCGCGAACTGCAGCTGCAGCCAGGCCGTGTCGTCGTAGCCCGACGACCACCGGGTCGACGTGTCGCCGTCGTTGGCGAAGCGGGCCGCTAACTGCGGGAGGTCCTGCTCCACGCTCTTCGCGGTCGCGACCGTGCCCGCGGAGGCCAGCGCGACGTTCGTCGCCGTCACCCGCGGATGGACGGAGACGCGGACGGTCGTGGTGACCGGCGTCCCGCCCGAGGGCGTGAAGGTGACGGGCACGTCGTACGTCCCGGCCGCCCCGGCGATTGTCAGCGCCACCGTGGCGGACGCCCCGCGCGGCACGGTCAGGGCGCTGCTCGCCGGTGTGACCGTGAGGCCGGCGGGGGCGGCCGCCGAGAGCGTGCCGGCCACGGCAGCCGGGGTGGTGGACGTGACCGATACCGGCACCGTCGCGGTCGACCCCGTCTCGAACGCCACCTCGTCCGCCGGCCCGGCGAGCGCGACGGCGGGGACGTCGGCGTACCACGGCAGGACCTCGGTCACGACGGGCGGCCGGGAGGTGGAGCCCCACACCAGGCGCAGGGCGTCGACCGCCGGGCCACCGACGGGGAGCTCGGTGTAGCCGCGCGACAGGCTGCCGACGGCCCGCCAGGCCCCGTTGCTGCGGACCTCGACCGTCGCCGCGGCGTCCGCGACCACACCGACGCGGGACAGCGGCCGGGCGGCGGGCAGCGTCACCACGAGCGGGGCCGCGCCCTTCGCCGAGCCCGCCGCCGCGTACGCCGTCGTGAGGTCGCCGTCCGCCGCGGCGCCGAGGGAGGAGCCTGCCGCCGGCGCGGGGCCGGAGGTGACCGTGGGCGAGGTCGGGGTCGCGCTCGTGACCGTCAGCTCGCGGACCACGAGCCACTCGGACTGCGCGGCGGTCGCGCGCACCCGGACGTAGCGCGCGCTCGTCCCGGCGGGCAGCGTCGCGGTGGCCTCGGCGGTGTCGACGAGAGTCCGCACGGGCGTCCACGTCGTGCCGTTGACCGAGTACTCGAGCACGCCGTTCTGGATGAAGTCGCGCGGGCTCGTCGCCTTCGCCATGAGCACGGTGACGCCGGACACCTCGCGGACGGACCCGAGGTCGACCCCGACGTAGTCGCCGTTCGCGACCGCCCGGCTGCTCCAGAACCACGTGTCCGGGTTGCCGTCGGCCATGTTGGCCGGGACGTAGCTCTGATAGGTCGGCAGGTTGGTCGAGACGCTCGGCCGGACCGCCCGCAGGGCGAGGGCGCGGTCGTGCTCGGCCACGGCCTGCTGGACGAACGTGTCGAGCACGCCGTCGCCGACGTGGACGCGCACGGTGCCGCCGAGCCCCTGGTAGACGACCGCGGCGGCCTGCGCGGCCAGGTCGAGTGCCCGCTGCCGGGACTCGATCGACCGCTCGACCCGGCCGTTGCGCAGCTCGACGAGCATCTGCAGGGCGGCAAGGTCGGCCCGTCCCCACAGCTCGGCCGCCGTCAGCCACGGTGCCGCGTCCTGCACGAACCCGCGGTCGGCCATCCCGGCGCGGAGCGTGGCCGGAGCCTCGGCCACGGTGTCGAGCAGGCGCTCGGCCGCGGCCGCGGCGGAGGAGTCACCGCGCTCCCACGCGGTCCAGAACTCCTGCAGCCGCGGCGCGAGCACCGGGGCCTGCCGGGTGTCGAGGACGGAGGTCCAATTCAGGTCTCCGAACACGCGCAGTGCTTCTCGCACGTCCGCGTCAGGCCCGGCGAGCTCGTCCAGCGCTGCGGCCCACGACTGCTCCGGGTCGTAGGCGTCGGGGTTCCAGGTGAAGTCGCCGACACCGGCGACCGAGGTCTTCGACGCGTACGGCTGGATCATCGGGTTCGAGGTGATGCCGAGGATCGAGCCGGCGATGCCCGCCTCACGCCCGGTGTAGGGAGCCAGCAGCAGCCGGTCGGTCGCGTAGTCGTTGACCGGGTAGTTGTCCCAGACGAGGACCGGGTGGCCGAACACCGCCTTCGCCTGCTGGGCCTGCGCGGTCGTGATCGTGCCCGGCACGACGCCCTGGCCCGTCCACTCCACGATGACGTCGCTGTCGAGCTGCGTGCGCAGCGCGGCCTTGTAGGGCGTCTCGGCCTGGTCGTAGTACTCGGTCGGCACCATCTGCAGGGGCGTGGCCCCGGCGTGCGTCTCGATGAACTCGCGCTGCACGCGGTTGAGCACGTACGCCTGGGCCGCTCCGGCCGCGCCGCCGCCGGTGCCGAAGCGGGCCTGGTCCGCAGGGCAGTTCCACGTCGTGTAGCTGATGTCGTCGAGCGGGACCGCGAAGTCGCGCATACCGATGTCGTAGAGCGTTTGGAACTTCGCGATCAATGCCTGCACGTCCGACTCGGAGCTGTAGCAGATCGACAGCCCGGGAGAGAGCGCGTAGGTGAACGCGACGTGGTTGTCAGCGGCGGTCCGCACCAGGTCGCTGATGTCGGCGAGCTGTGGCGCGGGGTAGGGCGCCCGCCACTGCTCCCGGAGGTAGGGGTCGTCCTTCGGGGAGTACACGTAGATGTTCATCTTGTGCCGGCCGTAGAACGCGAGCTGGTCCTTGCGCGCCGCGTGCGACCACGGCGTGCCGTAGAACCCCTCGATCACCCCGCGCAGCGGCAGCTCCGGCCAGTCGCGGACGACCACGCCGTCGACGGTGGCGTGGCTGCCGTGGCGGCGCACGAGCTGGCGCAGGGTCTGCGCGGCATAGAACGCGCCGGCCGCGTCGGCGCCGTCGAGCACGACGAGCTCGCGCTTCGACACGCGCCCGGCGGCGAGAACGTAGCCCTCGGCGGGAAGGCCTGACGCTCCTTGCGCACCGAGCGCGGCCAGGGCCTCCGCGGCACCGGGAACGTCGCTCGTCCCGTCGACGAAGACGACGGGGCCGCCGTCCGCAGCGGCCGCCACGTCGTCGACGACGTCCACGTCGACCGCGCCCGCGGCGGCGAGCACGTTCCGCACGACACGCAGGGCGGCGGCGTCCGTGCCCGGTCCCGTGACGACGGTGATGGTGCCTTCGAGGTCGACGCCGGCCCCGTGGGCGGTGAGCTCCTGCGGTGTGGGGAGGACGTCGGGCGGGGCGGCTGCGGCGGAGGCCGGCGCGGCGCCCGGGCCGACGAGCGGTGCGGCGAGCGCGGTCACGACCGCCGCCACGAGGGCTGTTGCCCGGACACGGTCTCGAAGCCGCGACAACGGGAGGGAAGGGGACGACGAGTACGGCAAATCCGGCTCCTCGACGAAGGCGGTCTGGGCGTCGTCCCACACCCTGGACCGACCGCTGTGCGCCGGTCCAGACCGAATGCGCGCTTTTGCGGGGCAAGTTCCCGGCGGAACTACAGGATGTCGAAGAACTCCGGCCGATCGGCCGGATCGCGTCCTACGGATGTCGATTCCGGGGGCGCGAGCTCGCCCGGCTCCCAGCCGATCCGAGCAGCTGCTCGCAGTCGTCGGTCCGTGCCGTCGGCGGCGTCAGCCCTGCGCGTCCTCCCCGAGCGCGGCGAGGTAGTGCTCGCCGTCGAGGGCGTAGAGCGTCGCCGGCCCGTGGGCGGTCACGGTCGCGCTGCGCGGGATGCCGCCACGCAGCGCGAGGTCGCCGAACCCCCAGCCCGGGCCGAGCGTGGACACGACCTCGCCGTCGATCAGCACGTCGACCGCGCCCTCGGACACGATCCAGTACGCGCTGCCGGGCTCGCCCTGCCGGATCACGTCCTCGCCGCCGTGCACCACGTGCGGCTGCAGGAGCAGGGCGAGCCGTTCGAGCTCGGCATCGGGGAGACAGCCGAGGCCCGGCAGGCCGCGCAGCAGGTCGACCCGGTCGCGGTCCGCCCGTGGGCCCGCGACCCGGCGGCGTAGCGCGCGCAGCGGCTCCCACACCGCGCGCTGCAGGCCGCCGTCCACGGGAGGTCAGCCCAGTCGTCGCGCGAGCCCGCGCAGCCGTCGCCGGACCGGGGCGGGGAGCCAGGCTGCGCGCCCGCGGGCGGGAGGGGCCGGCAGCGGGCGGGGGGCCGGCGCGGACGGCGGCGGGGGCGGGGCGGGTGCACGCCGGGTGCCGACCGCGATGCTGAGGTTGCCGTTGACCGTCCAGTAGGGCGACACCGGCCGCCGGTCCGGCCCGGACTCGCCGACCTCGAGCGCGCCGAGCCCGGGCGCGGACGCCGCGCTCAGCCGGGCCCCCGGGCCCCAGCCGCAGGCGGCGACTCGCACCAGGACGTCCCAGGTCCCCTTGGCCAAGGGCGCTCCGGCGGCCGCCGTCTGCGCGTCAAGCCGCGCCTCGACGGCGACCACGAGCGAGACCCGGTCGGCGTCGATCTCCTCGAGGGAGGCCGTCCAGGCCCCCGGGACGAAGTAGTCGTCGCGCAGCTCGCGGGAGCGCACGAGCACGTCCGCGCGTGCGGCGGCGAGCGCGGAGGTCATGTCGAGCGCGTCGTCGGGTACGGGCACGTCGAGGCGCACGGGCAGCTCCCAGAGCAGCCGGCCCTCGCGGCGTACGAACACGACAGGCCGGCCGTCGGCGTACACGAGCCGGGCCGAGGCCCTCACCTGCAGCACGTCCCCGTCCCAGGCGACCTCGGACGTCGTGGGCTCGATCGTTAGCCCGCGCTCCGCGCCGGCGAGCGCCTCCAGGCCCGCGAGCGAGCCCGCCCGCAGCAGCACCGAGCGCGGCCGGAAGCTGGGCGGGAGGAACCGGTCGACCGAGGGCGCGAAGCGCTCGAGCGCGAGGCCGCGGATCGCGTCGTAGAGCTCACGGCGGTAGTCCGGCGGGTAGCCGAGCAGCGTGCCCGCCCCGAGCCGGCCGAGCGACTTGCCGGTGTACCAGTGCGCCAGCAGCTTGTCGCGCAGGTCGCCCGGCTCGGTGTTGGCCACGACGACGTCGAGGACCTCCCGGACGTTGTCGAAGTAGCCCTTCGGGTCGAAGCGGTTGACCGAGGCGTTGGTGTCGTCGTCGCGCCGGACCCAGTGATAGACGGGGTAGTCGGCGAGGATCGAGATGGTGTCCGCGGCGAAGTAGGCCTTCATCACGAACAGGTGGTCCTCGAGCCGGCGCCGCCCTTCGGGGAACCGGATCTCGTGCTTGTCGAGCATCGCCTTGCGGAAGAGCTTGTGCGGCGTCAGAAGCGTGAGCAGCGGGTCCTGGCCGAGGACGGCCTTCGGCTTCGAACGCCTGAAGATCTCTTTGGGAATGCCGCGTCGGTGGCCGACCAGCTTGCCGATGACGACGTCGGAGCCGTGCTCGACGGCGTACGCGTAGAGCCGCTCCAACGCCTCCGGGCCCAGCCAGTCGTCGTTGTCGACGAAGTAGACGAACTCCCCGCGCGCGTTGTCGATGCCGACGTTGCGCGGGCGGCCGGGCCACCCGGAGTTCGGGATGTGGAAGACCCGGACGTGGTCGTGCTCGGCCGCGAGGGCGTCGAGGCGTGCGGGCGTCTCGTCCGTCGACCCGTCGTCGACGAAGATCGCCTCGTACTCGTCGGTCGGCAGCGACTGCTCCAGCAGCGACCGGATGCAGTCGTCGATGTGGCTGCCCGGGTTGTAGACGGGCACCACGACGCTGACCTTGACCGACATCGGGTGGGAGCCTCCTCGGCCGGCCGGGGCCGGAGCGCGTCGTGCACGGTTCGGAAGCGGCTGACGGGGTACGTCGTCCGCCCGTCGCAGCCTAGAGGGAGGGGGTGCCCGCTCCGGTAGACTGCGCGCTGAAACCTAGCGTTAACCCTGGTGACGTCCCTGGTCCACCGGACGTTGTTTCATTTGTAGCTCACGCGGTATCGGCCCTGCCCAGGGGCAGAGCGGAAGGCGGGACCGGGTGCCGATTCTGGCCAGGATGTTGGGGGCGCCGGTCAGCGTCGACATCGGCAGCGGCGCCGTGGCGGGCCTCGCCCCGCTGCTGAGCGACCGCCGGATCTCCTCCGGCGGGCGCGTCGCGGTCGCAGTCGGCCCCGGCATCGGCGAGGAGGTCGCCGCCGCGCTCGAGTCGACGCTGTCGGCCTGCGACACCTTCGTGGTCACCGACGGCACCGTCGACGAGGCGTGGCGGCTGGTCGAGCAGGTCCGGCGCTCCTCGGGCGGCTCGTCCTACGACGCCCTCGTCGGCATCGGGGGCGGGCGCACCCTCGACGTCGCGAAGTACGCCGCGACGATGGCCGGCCTGCCGATGGTCGCCGTCGCCACCAGCCTCGCCCACGACGGGCTCGCCAGCCCCGTCGCGTCGCTCTCGCAGGCCGGGCGCAAGGCCTCGATCGGCGTGCAGATGCCCATCGCCGTCGTCGTCGACCTCGACTACGTCCGGCGCAGCCCGCTGCGGCTGCGCCGCTCCGGCGTCGGCGAGGCGGTCAGCAACCTGTCGGCCTGTGCCGACTGGGAGCTCGCCCGCGACGTCCGCGGCGAGCAGGTCGACGGGCTGGCCGCCATGCTCGCCCGCAACGCCGGTGAAGCGGTCCTGCACCATCCCGGCGGGCTCGACTCGGAGGGCTTCCTGCACTCGCTGGCCGAGTCGCTCGTCCTCAGCGGGCTGGCGATGACGTTCGCGGGCAGCAGCCGGCCGTGCAGCGGCGGCTGCCACGAGATCAGCCACGCCCTGGACCAGCTACAGCTCGGGGAGGGCACGCACGGCGAGCAGGCCGGGCTCGGCGCGCTGTTCGCCCTGTTCCTGCGCGACGACCCGCGCACCGCGCAGGTCGACGCGTGCTTCCGACGGCACGGCCTGCCGCGCGTCCCGTCCGATATCGGCATCAGCAAGGAGGGGTTCGCCCGCGCGGTCGAGCTCGCTCCCTCCACGCGGCCGGACCGCTACACCGTCCTCGAGCACCTGGCGATGGACGGCGACGACATCCGGAAGGCGGTCGCCGACTTTGTCGACGCCTTCGCTGACTGAGCTGCGCGCCACCTGCCAGCCGGAGTCGCTGGTCGGCCGCGTCAACGCCGAGCACTGGGCCGGCCGGCTCTACATGCGCCGGGTGTCGCTGCACGTCACCCAGCGGCTCGTCGTCACCCGCATTACGCCCGACCAGGTCACCTGGCTGATGATCGTCAGCGGCTGGCTGGCCGCACTGGCGCTCACGCTGCCCGGCGTGTGGGCCGCGCTCGCGGCCGTCGTGCTGATCCAGTCCCAGCTGCTCTTCGACTGCAGCGACGGCGAGGTCGCGCGCTGGCGCGGCATCTCCTCGGCCACAGGCGTCTACCTCGACCGCATCGGGCACTACACCACCGAGGCGGCGATGGCCGCGGCGCTGGGCGTGCGGGCGGCCGGCGGCTGGGGGTCGCTGGACGGCTGGACGATGTGGGGACTGGCGATCGCGGTGCTCGTGCTGCTCAACAAGTCCGAGACGGACCTGGTGCACGTCGCGCGCGCCTACGCCCGGCTCCCGCTCCTCGAGGACAAGGGGTCGACGCTGCGTGGCCGCTCGCTCTCGCTGCGCCGGGCGCTGCGCTTCGCGCCGTTCTTCCGCGCCTTCATCGCCGTGGAGCTGAGCTTCCTGGCGCTCGCCGCCGCGCTCGTCGATGCGTTCGCCGACGGCATTCCCGGCACCCGGGTGCTCGTCGCCGTCCTCGGCCCGCTCGCCGTGCTCACCGCCGCGGGGCACCTGCTGAGCGTGCTGCGCTCCTCCCGGCTGCGGGCGGCGTGATGGGCCCGCTGATCGGGTGCGTCGTCCTCACCCAGGGCAAGCGGCCGCTGGAGCTCAAGGAGGCCGTGGAGTCGCTGCTGCGCCAGACCGGCGTACGCCTCGACGTCCTCGTCGTCGGCAACGGCTGGGAGCCCGACGGGCTCCCGCCCGAGGTCCGCACACTGGCCCTGCCGCGCAACCTCGGCATCCCCGCGGGGCGCAACGCCGGCGGGCGTGCGGTCGAGGGCGAGCTCGTCGTGTTCCTCGACGACGACGCCAGCCTGCCCGACAGCGGGACGCTCGCCGAGGCGGTCGCGCGGTTCGAGGCCGACCCCGGGCTCGGCCTGGTGCAGTTCCACCCCGTCGACCCGGACGGGCTGCCCACGCCCCGGCGGTGGATCCCGCGGCTGCGCGTCGGGGACGAGGACCGCAGCAGCGATGTCTGCGCCGTCTGGGAGGGCGCGGTCATGTGCCGCCGCGAGGCCTTCGACCGCTCCGGCGGATGGCCCGAGGCGTTCTACTACATGCACGAGGGCATCGACTTCGCCTGGCGCACCTGGGACGCGGGCTTCTCCGTCCGCTACGACGGCGACCTCATCGCCTACCACTCGGCGCGCGTCGGCCCCGGCCGCCATCCCGGCTTCACCCGCTACAGCGTCCGCAACCGGGTGTGGATCGCGCGGCGCAACCTGCCCGCGCCGCTCGCCGTCGCGTACCTCGGGACGTGGTCGCTGCTCACGCTCGTGCGGCTGCGCTCCTTCCCAGAGCTGCGCGAGGTGCTGCGCGGCTACCTCGAGGGCTTCCGCGAGCCGGTCGTCGACCGGCGGCCGATGCACTGGGCGACGGCCTGGCGCATGACGCGCGCGGGCCGCCCGCCGATCGTCTGAGGGGCGAGGACGTCTAGACCTGAACGGCAGCCGCAAGGCCGCGTCGGCACGGGCGACTAGCGGGACAGGGCTTGGTGAGACCTGATGCTCAGCGGCTGCAGCCGTATCAGGACGTAGGAGGATCCGGGAGCCGTCGTGAAGTCCTTGAGCCCGGGCTCATCTACCCGGCCGTTGCCCACCGTCACCCGGACTTCCACCTCGTCACGAGCGCCGATCAGGCTTCGCGAAGGCGCAGGGCCCCCGGGACTCAGCGGGATCGAGTCCGGCGTCCACCCGGCCGTGGGCACGTCCACACCAGCTCGGTCCAGTACGCGCTGCACCTGGACCTGCAGACGGTCGATCGTCCCCGGCGCCTCGTAGAGCCGCGTCAGCCTCGGGTCCTGATGCATGAGGCCCACCTGGCCCGGCTCGTCGCTGCTGTCCACCAGCCCCCAACCCGCAGGGATGTCGATCGCCCGCGCGGCGAGGCGTGTGCGCTCGTGCTGGGAGCTCAACTCCCGCTCGCCGAGGGCGGCTCGCACGACGAGAGCGATCACGAAGAGCGAGGCTGCGCCGAGCAGGACGCCCAGGAGTACGAGAAAGGCCTTGGCGCGCGGCCGATCGCGGTGGGCTCTGCCTGCTGCGAGAGCGAGCGCCCTGTTGTCCTGATCGGAGGCGTGAGCCGGCACAGAACTCCACCTCCAGCCTGCGCTTCCACAGGCGCCTCGTCCCGCTGACTTTAGGGCGTCCGGCGATGCAAGGCCACGGCTCGGCGAACTACCTCTGCATTCTTCGCGATGTGCCGTTCGACTCGGGGATTCGCCGGGCTCGGTGCTTATGGCCCGTGCAAGCCCGGGTTCGCCCTGAGGGCGCCTTCGGGGCTTCTGTTGGTGCGCGACAGGTCCACGAGGGCTTCTGCCCCTCGACGAGCCTCGTGGGGAGGCATCGACGTCGCGGCCGAGGGCGATGGCCGATGCCGCAACGACACGACCGGCGTCAGAGGTGAAAGCCCGCCCGCGCCACCAGGAGTGTCGTGTCGTCACCCTCGCTGCCGGTGCCCGCCGCGAGCAGCGTGTCGGCCCACCCGTGCAGGTCCGCGCCGGGGCCGCCGGAGGCGGTGGCGCAGAGGCGGCCCACGCCGTCGTAGACCGACGCGTCGCGTCGCTCGACCAGCCCGTCGGAGTAGAGCACGAGGGCCGCGCCCGGCGGGAGGGGAACGGTCACGGCGGCCGAGCGGCCGAGCAGGCCGACGCCGAGCGGCGGGCGCGGCGGGACGTCGAGCGCGTGTGCCCCCTCCGGGTGGGCCAGCACGGGCGGCGGGTGGCCCGCGCAGGCGAGCTCGACGGTGCCCGCCGAGGGGTCCACCGCGGCCACGACGGCGGTCGCCATCTCGCCGTCGAGCAGGGCGTCGACCAGGTTGTCCAGCCGGTCCAGCGCCGCGGCCGGCCCGTGCCCGTCCAGCAGGTAGGCGCGCAGCGCGGTGCGGACCTGCGCCATCGCGGCGGCGGCCGCGACGCCGTGCCCCGCCACGTCGCCGACGACCAGCGCAATGCGCCCGTCGGCCAGCCGCAGCGCGTCCCACCAGTCGCCGCCGAGCTGGCCGCCCTGGGCGGGGGCGTAGCGGGCGGCGACCTCGAGCCCACGGAAGCGGGGCGCCTCGTGCAGGATGATCGCCCGCTGCAGCGCCTCGGCCATCACGATCTGCTCGCGCGACCGGCGGACGATCGCACTGGCGATGTGGGTGCGCAGCCCGTCCGCCGCGTCGAGCTGCCAGCGCTCCCACGGCAGGCTCCGGCCGCGGACCACCTCGCGCCACTTGTCGAACGACTTGCGCGGGCTGAGCCGGACGTCCGGCCCCTCGGCCGCGGCGAGCGCCTTGTTGTGGGGGTCGCCGCCCCAGTCGACCACGCGCTCCTGCTGCACCCGCGTGAAGAGCACCCACTCGTCGGGGCCGAGCCCGACCCGCAGCGCGCCGGCCGCACGCTCGCTGGCCCGCTCGAGATCCGGGTGCAGCGACGGCACGTTGTCCGTCGAGGCGAGCGCCGGGTCGTGCCGGGCCAGGATGCGCGCGATCTGCGCGACGGCGTCGACGTCCGGCGTCTCGCCGACGAGCAGCAGCCCGTCAGGTGTGGTGAGCGCGGCGCCGTCGGCCTCGACGAGCCCGAGGAGCAGCTCGCGGGCGTGGGCCAGGGCCTCGAGCGGCGCCCGGGTGTCGCGGGCGAGCGCCGACGCGATGTGCGTCAGCCGGGCCTGCGCGATCATCGCCATGACGCTGTCGTCCGCGCGCCGGCGCTCGGCGATCAGCCGCGAGGCGGTCTGGCCAAGGAACTCCGCCGCGGACCGGGCGTCGTAGGACGGGCGGTGCGGGCCGGAGTAGTGGTGGCACGCGACGAGCCCCCACAGCTGCCCGTCCTGCAGCAGCGAGACCGACATCGACGCCGTGACGCCCATGTTGGTGAGGTACTCGATGTGGATCGGGGAGACGCTGCGCAGCACCGCGTGCGAGAGGTCGAGCGGCTCGCTGCGCGAGGAGACCAGCGGGACGGGGCGGTAGCCCACGTCCGCGATGAGCCGCGTCCAGTTGACGGTGTAGAGCGCGCGGGCCTGGACGGGGATGTCCGTCGCCGGGTAGTGCAGGCCGAGGAACGCGTTCAGGTCGTCGCGCTTGTCCTCGGCGACGACCTCGCCGTTCCACTCCGCGTCGAACCGGTAGACCATCACGCGGTCGAAGCCGGTCAGCGACCGGATCTCGCGGGCGAGCGCGTCGCACAGCTCGGGCAGGCTCGACGTCTCCGTCAGCCGGGTCATCGCGGCGCGCGCCGCGCGGTAGGACACCGCCGAGACCCCGCTCGTCGCGTCCGCCGGCTCGAGCTCGACAACGACCAGCCCGTCGGAGCGGTGCATGACGATGTCGACCTCGGTGCCGGCGAGCGACCCGGGGCCCGCGGGCATCCGGACCCGGATCGGCTCCATGAGGTCCTCCGCGCTCGCGCGGCGGCGCAGGACGGGGGAGAGCGTGTCGCCGAGCACGGTGGCCGGCCGGGCGCCCACTACGTCGGCGGCGTCGATGCCGGCCAGGGCCCGGACGTTCTCCGACACGACGACCGTGGTCCGCGTCGCCTCGTCGACCGCCATCAGCAGGCCGTGCGGCTGGATCGACCCGGGGATGTGGATCGGCTCGCGGTCGCACGTCGTGAGGTCGACCGGGCCGTAGACGGGCTCGTAGGTCGTCACAGGCGTCGACCCACGAAGTCCCCGTGCATGACACCTCTCGAAGGGCAGGCCTGCCGTAGGCGCATACGCTACGCGAACTCGAACGCCCCCGTGGAGCCAGCTGTCGGCCCGTGTCCCGGCCGGCCGCGCAGGTCAGTCCCCGAGGTTCGTCTCGAGCTCGATGGCCGCGTACTCGTCGAGGCTCCCGGAGACGCGGATCACCACCCGCCCGTGGAGGAAGTGGTGCTCCCGGCGCAGCTCGCCGGCCGCCTGCCTGGCCGCGAGCTCGTCCAGCCGCCGCTGCGCGTCGGCGTCCAGCTCGAAGACCTCGACCGCCCCGCCCGCCGCGACGGGGTCCTCGTCGTCGGGCACCCGCGTGTCGCGGTACGCCGCCTTCGACTCGTAGCCCCCCGGCTCGCCCAGCAGCCCGTCGGGGTCGTCGTCGGCGTCGTACTCCTTCGCCAGCTCGACCGGCGCCCCGCCGTTGTGGAACATCTGCACGATCTTGCGCGCGTCCGACCACCGGGGGTCGATCCAGCCGGCGCCCTTGATGTCGCCCTGGCCGCTCGCCAGGTCCGCGTCGGCGCCGACCACCGTGCAGCCGGCCAGGAGCAGGCCGGCGAGCGCGCCGAGCAGGGCCGGAGCCTTGGCCGCCCGCCTCATGCCGCCACCGCCGCGGTGGCGCGGACGAGGTAGACGCAGCCACCGAGCAGCACGCCCAGCGCCGCGAGCGAGGGCAGGCGTACGGCCAGCGCCGCCGCCAGGCCGCCCGAGCGCCCGGCC
The DNA here is from genome assembly GCF_011250635.1 of Motilibacter deserti. GTDB lineage: Bacteria > Actinomycetota > Actinomycetes > Motilibacterales > Motilibacteraceae > Motilibacter_A > Motilibacter_A deserti. The sequence continues at coordinate 6,716 of NZ_JAANNP010000018.1, read as the reverse complement.
TGCTGCAGCAGCGCCGAGCCGCGGATGCTCGCCGCTCCGACGGCGGTGAGGGTGAGCGCCATCCCCACGCCGAAGGCGAGGATGAGCGTCATCGCGTAGGGGACGCGGTTGGCCAGGATCCCGCTGACCAGGACCATGAACGCCGACGGCGACGGCAGCAGCCCGCCGGACAGGCCGAGCGCCACCAGCCCCTTGCGCGACCACGGGACCGTGCCGGCCGCAGGGGTGTGGGAGTGGCCGTGGGGGCCGTGGTCGTGGGTGTGGCCGGACTCGTGCGGGTGGTCGTGGGAGTGGCCGTGAGGGTGGGGATGGCCAGAGTCGTGGGTGTGGCCGGTGCCCGGCCGGCGGCGGGCCCGGAACCGGTGGCGGACCAGGAAGCCGCCGACCGCGACGAACACGACGCCCGCGGCCACCTGCAGCCACGAGGTCAGCTCGAGGGTCCCGACCGACGTGCCCTCCGACAGCGCGACCCAGCCGACCGCGAGGGCGAGCACGGAGGCGGTGTGCATCGCCGCGACGATCGCGCCGAGGGCCGCCGCGTGCCGGTAGCCGCCGGCCGACCCGACGAGGTACGCCGCCGTGATGCTCTTGCCGTGGCCGGGAGCCACCGCGTGCAACGCGCCGACGCCGAGGGCGATCGCGAGCACCACCCAGAGCGTCCCGGGGCTGTCGAACAGCCGCACCAGGCGGTCGTCGAGCGCAGTCAGGTCAGGCACGGGAAGCCTCTCGGGTACGCCGGCGGAGCAGGGGGAGGGCCACGGCCCCGACCGCCCCGACGGCGAGGATCCCGCCCGCCGTCAGCAGGCCGGGCAGCGGTGCCGACGAGCCGCCGGTGAAGGCGACGTCGTGGGAGGAGTCGGTGCTCGTGAAGAGGGTCTGCGGCACCCCGTCGCCCGAGGCGACGGTGCGGTAGTTCTCGTGCACGTCGTGCAGCGTGGTGATGTCCACCGTGACCGTCTCCACGTCGGCGGGGCAGTCCGCGACGACGACGATGCCGTCCTTCAGCAGGCTCGGGCGCGGTTCCACCGTGCCGGTGCAGTCCACGCCGTGCTGCCGGACCCGCACGTTGTCCAAGACGTACGCAGCAAACTTCGGCGAAGTGACGAGCCGCTGCTCGCCGGTGGTCGAGGTGTCGCCGGAGACGTCGTCGAACGCGTGCACCAGCTGGCCGATCGCCATCCAGTCGTCGGGCTCGGCGTGCAGCTCGAGCTCGACCGAGCTGCCCTGCGCGCTCAGCTTTGCGGTGAGCGGCGGGCCGAAGGGGTGTGCGGACGCGACGGCGGGAACGCCCACGACCAGGCCGGCCGCGGCCGCGGCGCAGAGGCCGAGGCGGCGTACGGGATGGCGGGCTGGCATCCGCTCTCTCCTTGTCCTACGCTTATTGCGAAGAAGTTGCAACAGGCCAGGGGTTGCCCGAACAGGTTGCACGAGGCAAGCTGATGGCCGCCTCGCTGTTGGCAGCGCCACGGTGGACGTCGGGTGCGAACGACGGGAAGCCCTGTCCTGTCGAGGAAGTGGCGCCAGGGTTAACGTCGCATGTCCGGCCCGCCGTCACCATCCCCCGAAGCGCCGTTCACCGTACGTCTGTTCGCACGTGGCCTTCCGTTCACGGCCTCCGCCTAGGACTGGGCGCGCCGCACTCGCGGCAATCGCTCTCCTAGACGAAGAGGACCAGAGCACTGATGAGCAGCAGCTCCCTGCGCTCGCGGGTTTACAACTCGCGCGCGGCCCGAGTCTCCGCGGTCGGCGTCGCCGCCGCGGCGCTCGCCGGCGGTGTGGTCACCACGGCGACCGGTGCGGCCCCCACGGCGTACCCGGCCAGCACGTACTACAAGGCCATCTCGGTCCCGGACCGCATCGTCATGAACCCGACGACGACGCCGGCGACCTCGCAGAGCGTCTCGTGGCGCTCGGACAACGCCGAGAACCCGGGCTTCGCGGAGATCGCCAAGGCGGCCGGCGGCCCGTCGTTCACGGCGACCCGGCTGACCGCCACGAAGAGCCCGACCGTCCAGGCCGACCTGGGCTACCCGGTCGTGTTCCACTCGGCGACGTTCACGGGCCTCGAGCCCGACACGATGTACACCTACCGCGTCGGCGACGGCGTCAACTGGTCCGAGTGGCTGCAGTTCAAGACGGCCGCCGCGACGGCCGAGCCGTTCTCCTTCATCTACTACGGCGACGCGCAGAACGGCATCAAGAACCACGCCTCGCGCGTGTTCCGCCAGGCCTTCCGCGACCGCAGCGAGGCCCAGCTCGTGGTCCACGCCGGTGACCTGGTGGACTCGGCGAACAGCGACTCCCAGTGGGGCGAGTGGTTCTACGCCGGCGGGTTCACCACCGGCATGATCAACCAGCTCGGCGTCCCCGGCAACCACGAGTACAGCGGTGGCCAGCTCGCGCGCTACTGGGACAAGCAGTTCGAGTTCCCGAAGAACGGCCCCGAGGCGTTCAACACCGTGGCGCCCGAGACCACGTACTACACGGACTACCAGGGCGTCCGCTTCATCGGCCTCAACACCAACCTCCAGGGCAACACCGCCTACATGGAGGCCACGGCGGCGTGGCTCGAGCAGGTCCTGCGCGACAACCCGAACGAGTGGGCGGTCGTCACCTACCACCACCCGGCGTTCTCCACGACCGGCACGCGCAACAACCCGAACGTCCGCAAGTACTGGCTGCCGATCTTCGAGAAGTACAACGTGGACCTGGTCCTGCAGGGCCACGACCACTCGTACGCCCGCGGCAACCTCGCCGTGAACCGCAAGAACGCCATCAACCAGCAGGGCACGGTCTACGTCGTCTCGGTCTCGGGCGAGAAGATGTACGAGCTCAACGGCGGCGTCAACTGGACGAGCAACGGCGCCGAGGTGACCAAGCAGCTGGAGGACAACCAGCTCTACCAGCTCATCGACGTCGACGGCGAGACCATGCGCTACGAGGCCCGCAAGGCCAACGGCGAGTGGCACGACGGCTTCGTGATCGAGAAGGACTTCGACCGCGACCGCAAGCGCGTCTACGACCTCGACGAGGACGGCAAGAAGGTCACCTCGGCCGCGGCCGCGAAGTGACCCAGGGCGGCGGCACCATCGCGTGACCGCCGCCACCGCGGGAAGGGCGTCGCACCGTCGGACCGACGGTGCGACGTTCTTCCCGTCTGCGGGGGACGTCCGCACGGCGCGCACCCCGGCGGGTGTGCGGCGTGCGCGGAGTGCGCAGGATAGGAGGGCATCCACCCGCAGGAGGACCCGCGTGGCCCAGAGCCTCTACCTGTTGTCCACCGGCCCGCGCTCGGGCAAGGCCGCCGTCGCGCTCGGCGTGCTCGAGCTGCTGGCGCGCCACGTCGACCGGCTGGCGGTGTTCCGGCCGCTCGTCGAGGACGGCGACCGGCCGGACGGCATCGCCGAGCTGCTGCGCACGCGCTACTCGCTCGCCCAGTCGCCCGAGGCCGGGGCGGGCGCGACGTACGAGGAAGCGGCCCTCTTGAGCGCCGGCGGCACCGGCCCGCTCGTCGAGCGGGTCATGGAGCGCTACGCCGCGCTGGCCGAGCGCGCCGACCTGGTCCTGTCCATCGGGTCGGACTACACGGGCCCGTCGCCGTCGACCGAGCTGGAGCTCAACGCCGTCCTCGCCGCCAACCTGGGCGCCCCCGTGATCACCCTGGTGCCCGCGCTCGGGCGCAGGCCGCACGAGGTCGCCGGCGACGCCGCGCAGGCTCTCGGTGTGCTGCGCGACAACGGGTGCATCCTCGTGGCCACCATCGTCAACCGAGCTGCGCCCGAGACCGCCGACGTGCTGCGCGAGCAGCAGCGGGTGTCCGCAGGGGACGCGCCGACGTACGTGCTGCCCGAGCTCCCGCTCCTGTCGGCGCCCACGGTCGAGGAGGTCTCCGCCCGGCTGCGCGCCGCGCACCTCAACGGGGACGCCGCGAGCCTGCAGCGCGAGGTCGAGTCCTTCGTCGTCGGCTCCGGCCACGTCGACGCCGTGCTGCCGCTGCTGCGCGACGGCACGCTCCTGGTGACGGCGGGGGACCGCACAGACCTGATCGTCACCGCTGCCGCGGCGGCCGCCAGCCCCGCACTGCCCACGCCGGCCGGGGTCCTGCTCACGCTCGGCGCGACGCCGAGCCCGCACATCGAGGAGCTGCTGCGCCCGTCGGGGCTCCCGGTGCTGATGACCGAGCCGGACACCTACGGCACGCTGCACGCCCTGGAGGGCCTGCGCGGGCACATCCACCCGACCAGCACGCGCAAGGTCGCCGCCGCGCTCGGCCTGTTCGCGGACAACGTCGACGCCGACGAGCTGGCCAGCCGCGTCCGGCTCACGCGCAGCGAGGCCGTCACGCCGCTGATGTTCTCCGCGCAGCTGCTCGAGCGCGCCCGCTCCGACCGGCGGCACATCGTGCTGCCCGAGGGCGACGACGACCGGGTCCTGCGCGCCGCCGAGGAGATCGTGCGCCGCGGCGTCGCGCGCATCACCCTGCTCGGCGACCCCGACGCGGTCGCCGCACGCGCCGGCCAGCTCGGCATCGACCTGCGCGGGGTCGAGGTGCTCGACCCGACGACATCGCCGCTGCGCAAGGAGTTCGCGGAGACGTACGCCGCCCTCCGCGCGCACAAGGGCGTCACGCTCGATGCGGCGTACGACGTCGTGGTGGACCCGTCGTACTTCGGCACGCTGCTCGTGCACGCCGGGATCGTCGACGGCATGGTCTCCGGGGCCGCGCACACGACCGCCGCGACGATCCGGCCGGCACTCGAGATCATCAAGACCGCGCCGGGCGTCTCGCTCGTCTCGAGCACGTTCCTCATGTGCCTGTCCGACCGTGTGCTCGCCTTCGCCGACTGTGCCGTGAACCCGGACCCGGGGCCGGAGCAGCTGGCCGAGATCGCCCTGTCGACCGCGCAGACGGCCGTCGCGTTCGGCATCGAGCCGCGCGTCGCGCTGGTGTCCTACTCGACGGGCACGTCGGGCAGCGGTGCCGACGTCGAGAAGGTCCGGCGCGCCGCCGAGCTCGTCGCAGAGCGGCGGCCCGACCTGCCGCTGGCCGGGCCGATCCAGTACGACGCCGCCGTGGACCCGGGCGTCGGTGCGACGAAGCTGCCGGGCAACCCGGTGTCCGGGCACGCCACGGTCCTCATCTTCCCGGACCTCAACACCGGCAACACGACCTACAAGGCCGTCCAGCGCGCGGCAGGCGCCATCGCGGTCGGCCCGGTGCTGCAAGGACTGCGCCGGCCGGTGAACGACCTCTCGCGCGGGTGCACGGTGCCCGACATCGTCCACACCGTCGCCATCACGGCCGTGCAGGCACAGGAGGAGGCGGCCGCCGGCTGAGGCCTCCGGTGTCGCCCGTACGAGCCGTCGGCAGCCCGTTTCCTGATCTTGGCGCCCGGGGAACCGGGAGGAAGGGGAACGCGCCGTGCGGGGCGGCGCCCCGGTCCCCGCCAGGACAGCGTCGACGACGGAGGGGCGAGAGAAGATGATCACTCAGGAGCAGGCGGGCAGCATGCTCGGCGGCACGCTCTACGGGTCCGACGGCGGCAAGATCGGCAAGATCGGCCAGGTCTTCGTCGACGACATGACCGGGCGCCCGGAGTGGGCCACCGTGCACACCGGGCTGTTCGGCACGCACGAGAGCTTCGTACCGCTCGCCGAGGCGGACCTGCAGGGCGGCGACGTCCACGTGCCGTTCGACAAGACGACGGTGAAGGACGCGCCGAGCGTCGACCCGCAGGAGGGGCACCTCTCCGAGGACCAGGAGGCCGAGCTCTACCGCTACTACGGGATGCCCAGGTCCGACGCCACCTCCGAGGGCATGACGGGCGGCACGGCCGGCGGTATGACGGGCGGTATGGCCGGCATCGGTGCGGGCGCCCGCGACGACGCGGCGGCGGGGGTCGGCAGCGACCGGGACACCTCGTTCCAGGGCTACTCGGGCGTGGCGGCGGACGAGGACATGACCCGGGACGACATGGCACGCGGTGACATGACGCGTACGGACATGGCGGCGACGGACTCGGCGATGTCCGGTTCGGCGATGTCGGGTTCGGCGATGTCCGATTCGGCGATGTCCGGTTCGGCGATGTCCGGTGCAGGTCGAGCCGGGGCGACGGACGACGCGATGACGCGGTCGGAGGAGCGGCTGCGCGCCGACACCGAGACGGTGAGCACGGGGCGCGCGCGGCTGCGCAAGTGGGTCGAGACCGAGCAGCAGCAGGTGACTGTGCCGGTCACGGAGGAGAAGGCGCGGCTCGTCAGCGAGCCCGTCACGGACGAGAACTACGACCGGGCGACGAGCGGCCCGGCGATCTCCGAGGCCGAGCACGAGGTGACGCTGCACGCCGAGCGCCCGGTCGTGTCCACCGAGACGGTCCCGGTCGAGCGCGTGCGGCTCGAGACCGAGGCCGAGACGCACGAGGAGACGGTGACCGGGGACGTGCGCAAGGAGCGCATCGACCTCGACGCCGGCCGCGAGGCCGACGTCACCACGCGCGGCGGCATGAGCGGGACCGACCCCGACGCCTCGCGCCGCCTCTGACCTCCACTCCCGCGGTGATCATGCACATATGGCGAGTTGCCCACAAGCCTTGGGCCTGGGGACAACTCGCCACATGTGCATGATCACCGCGGGGTGGGTGGGGGCGACGGGGAGTGGAACGCCGTCAGCGGCGTCGCGGTGAGGGCCAGGCCGGCGGCGCCGAGGGCGCCGGCGC
>NZ_JAANNP010000070.1 GCF_011250635.1 Motilibacter deserti | reverse complement strand
GATGGCCCGCGCCTCCTGATCGGCGAGGAGCGGACGAAGGGTTCCCTCGGCTTCGCCGGCGGGTCGGGCTGCGTACACCTGCCGGTCGCCCGCCGTCGATGGGGTGCAGTCGGTTCTGTCCACCGGCTGCATCGAACGCCAGGAGTGCTTCTTGCGTCGCCCCAACGTCCCGCAGGCTCTCGCCGCGGCGATCCTCGCCCCCGCTCTCGTGCTCAGCGCGTCCCCCGCGTACGCCGCAGTCCCGGTCCCCGCGCCCGCCGGCACCGGCTCCTCCAGCGCGGCGGACCTGCCCGACCTCGCGCTCGCCCCGGCAGGACAGGCGATCGTCACCGACCGCGACGAGAACGTCGTCGCCCCGGGCGTGACCCACACGTCGTTCGACCGCATCGACGCGCGCGGCTGGATCCGCGGGGACGTCCTCGTCGCGGACCTGGACGAGGACCGGGTCACCGTCGACTACCTGAGCCCGGGAACGGTCTCCGGGCGGGCGGTCCTCTCCGAGCAGGCCGCCCGCGCGGGCGCCGTCGCCGGGGTGAACGGCGACTTCTTCGACATCAACGACACCGGCGCGCCGCTCGGCGTCGGGCTCGGGCGCAGCGGCGGCCTGACGAACGCGCCCGCGAGCGGGCACAACGACTCAGCGACGATCGGGGCCGACGGCCTCGGCCGCATCGCGCAGGTCTTCCTCGCTGGCTCGGCGTCGACCGGCGAGGGTGACCGGGTCACGCTCGCCAACCTCAACAGCCCCTCGGTGAGTGCGGGAGGTGTCGGCCTCTACACGCCCGCGTGGGGAGCGGCTCCGCGCACCCGGGTGATCGACGGCGTCGCCGGCGTGCGCGAGGTCCTGGTGCGGGACGGGGTCGTGGTCGCCAACGGCGCGGTCGGGACGACGCCCCTCGCGGCGGACGAGATGGCTCTCGTCGGCCGTGAGGCAGGAGCGACGGCGCTCTCGGCGTTCTCCGTCGGGGAGCGGGTCGACGTGTCCTACGGCCCGCGCAGCGACGCGGGCGACGTCGCGGTCGCGGTCAGCGGCAACAAGCAGCTGGTCCGGGACGGGGTCGTGCTCCCGGTTGATGACGTCGACCTGCACCCGCGCACCGCGGTCGGCTTCTCCGCGGACGGCCGCCGGATGGTCCTCGTGACGATCGACGGGCGGCAGGTGGACAGCCGCGGGATGACCGAGCGCGAGCTCGGGGCGTTCGTACGCGACCTCGGCGCCGACGACGTGCTGAACCTCGACGGCGGCGGCTCCTCCACCATGCTCGCCCGCACGCCCGGCGACGCGGCCCCCGAGGTCGTCAACAGCCCGTCCGACGGCGGCGAGCGGCTGACCCCCAACGGCCTCGGGCTGCTGGTGGCGCCGGGGTCCGGCAAGCTCACCGGGGTGCACGTCGAGCCGGTCGTCGAGGACGAGCGCTCCGAGCGCGTCCTCGCCGGGCTGTCGCGCGTGCTGCGCGCGAGCGGTCACGACGAGACGTACTCGCCCGTGCGGACCGACGTCCGCTGGCACGCGAACCCGACGACGGATGCGTACGTCACGCCGGGCGCAGACAACACGGTCGTCGTGACCGGGCGGAGGCCGGGCGACGTCGCGATCGAGGCGTCGGGCAAGCGCGACCGCGACGTGGTCGGCGTCGCGGACCTCGTCGTGCTCGGCGCGCCGGTGCGGCTCGCCACGACCGTGCCGCAGGTGTCGCTGAACGGCGCCGGGGCGACCGGCAGCTTCGAGGTCGTGGGCTACGACGCGGACGGCTTCTCGACCTGGGTCGAGCCGCGCGACGTCACGCTCTCCTACGACGCGGACGTGGTGCGTGTCGAGGCCGCCGGCAAGGGCTTCCGCGTGACGGCCCTGCGCGGGGACGACGCCGCCGCGGTCACGGTGACGGTCCGCGGGCTCAGCGCGACGGTGCCCGTGACCACGGGCCTGCAGTCCGTCGTCGTCGACGCCATGGACGACCTGGCGACCTGGACGGCCAACCGTGCACCGGCGACGACGGGCTCGGCGATCTCGACCGCGCCGGGGCGTACGGGTGGCACGGCGATCGCCCTGGACTACTCCCTCACGAACTCCACGGCGACGCGCGCCGCATATCTGCAGGCGCGTACACCATTCGCACTTCCCGGAACTCCGCAGCGCATCGGCGCCTGGGTCCTGGGTGACGGCAGCGGTGCTTGGCTGCGCGGCAACATCTTCGACGCCGCCGGTGGTGCCGCGAAGACGATCGACCTCGCCTCGTCGGTCAACTGGACCGGGTGGCGCTACGTCGAGGCGACCGTCCCCGCAGGGCTGCAGCCGCCGTTCCGCTTCCAGCGCCTCTACGCCGTCGAGACTGCCCCGACGCGGCAGTACTCCGGCCGCATCGTCGTCGACGACCTGACGGTCAAGGTCGCACGCGAGGTCAGCATCCCCGCGGCGCAGCAGGTCGTCGATCCGGTCGTCGTCACCGACGGCACCGTGCAGGACGGCAAGCGCTGGAACTTCGCGGTCCTGTCCGACGTGCAGTTCACGGCGGACGCGCCCGAGTCCGACCTCGTGCAGCAGGCCCGGCGCACGATCCGTGAGGTGCTCGCGGCCGGGCCGGAGTTCCTCGTCATCAACGGTGACTTCCTCGACCGGGCGTTCGCGAACGACGTCGCGCTCGCCAAGCGGGTCCTCGACGAGGAGATCGGCGACCGGCTGCCGTACTACTACGTCCCCGGCAACCACGAGGCGTCCGGCCCCGGGACAATCGTCGAGTGGTCGAAGGTGTTCGGCGCGGGATACCGCGCCTTCGACCGGAACGGCACCCGGTTCGTCCTGCTCGACACCTCGCTCGGCACCCTGCGCGGCAGCGGCTTCGGGCAGATCGTGATGCTGCGCCAGGCGCTCGACTCCGCCGAGTCCGACCCGTCGGTCCGGTCCGTCGTCGTCATGGGCCACCACCCCGTCGACGACCCGCTGCCGACGAAGAACTCGCAGCTGGCCGACCGCAAGGAGGCGCAGCTGCTGGTCGACTGGCTGGCGGCCTTCCGCGCCGAGACCGGCAAGGGCGCGGCCTACGTCGCCTCCCACGCCGGCGTCTTCGGCGCCAGCCGCACCGACGGGGTCCTGCTGCCGCTGCTCGGCAACGCCGGCAAGGGCCCGAGCTCGGCTCCGGGGGCCGGCGGCTTCACCGGCTGGGCGATGTTCGGCGTCAACGCCTCGGCACCGCTCGTCGACGACAAGGTCCGCCACCGCGCCGCCCCCGAGCGCAAGGACCCCGACGCGTGGCTGCGCGTCGACTTCCGCCCGCACGTCGACACGCTCGAGCTGCAGGCCCCTGCCACCCTCGCGGTCGGCGCGTCCGCGAAGGCCTCCGCGACCGCGGTCCAGGACGGCCGCCGGGTGCCGGTCGCGTACCCGGTCTCGGCCGACTGGTCGGGGTCTCGCGAGCTGCTCGTGGGAGACCCGGACGACGTGCGCTCGCGGCACGTCGCCGTGCTCGACCCCTCCACCGGGACGCTCACTGCCCTGAAGCCGGGTTCGTTCGACCTCTCGGTCACGGTCAACGGCGCGACCCGTACGGTCCGCGTCTCGGTGGCCGCGGCGGCACTGCGCCCTGCTGCCTGACCTTCTCTCGTACGGCCGACGGGGCCGCTCCCTGCGTGGGAGCGGCCCCGTCGGGCTGTAGGCCGGCGTCAGCGGCGAGCCGCGGGGACCCCGAGCAGGTGCGTCATCGCCCGTCCGACGGCGTCGGCGCGCGCGGTGACGGTGACGAGCTGCTCGATGCCGAAGCCGAAGAGCACCGTGTCCTCGGTCAGCACGGCGGAGGTCTTGCCGCCGATGCCGGGCGAGCGCTCCCAGCCGCCGTCGACCGGCGGGCTGCCGGGCGGCGGGCCGGGGATCGTCCAGGAGCCGAGCCCGGTCTCGAAGCCCTCCTGCTGCTGCACCCCGGCCGTCGTCGTCAGCCGGGTGTCGTCCACGATCACGCCGACGCCGCCGGTGAACGGGTCGGTGACGTAGCTGATCGAGACCTCGACCTGCTGCCCGGCGTACGCCGAGAGGTCGAAGGACAGGTCCTCCCAGCCGTCGCTGGTGCCGGTCAGGGCGTTCCACGTTCCGCTGGTGCCCGTCGGCTGGCAGGGGTTGCCGGGGGTCAGGTAGCGCAGCAGCCACGGGTGCCCGGCGAGCAGGTAGCCCGCCTCGCACTCGGCCGGCACGGCGGTGGTGGTGGCACCGCCCCGCTCCGGGAGCGTCGTCCAGTTCTGCTGGCCGACGGTCCGCGCCTCGACGATGACGTGGTCGTAGCCCTCCTCGGTGTCGTAGGAGATCTGCGCCGCGAAGGCCGGTGCCGAGGCCGCCGCGATCCCGGTGAGGTCGTACGTCCGGGTCAGCCGCGTGTACGTGTTGTCGGTGTGGAAGGCGGCCACGCCGTAAGACCCCTGCGGGGGCAGGAAGGCGCCGACGGCGTCGGTGTATTCGGCGACCGCGTCGCTGGTCCCGAACTGCGGGAAGTCCTCGATCGGGAGGACGTCGTTGGTCGGCGTGAAGGACCCCGGCTCGTCGACCGGGTTGTCGACCGTCGCCGGCCCGCCGAAGCTCGCGCCGAAGCCGGCGAAGGGGCTGCCCGACAGGCCTGTCACGCCGCTCGCCGCGTCCAGGGCCACCCGCGAGTAGGCGCCGAGGTAGTACTGCGTGAAGTCGTCGGCGAGGAGCAGGCAGTCGTCGTAGATGCTTTGGGTGACGACGCAGTCCGCGGTGGGGTCGCCGTCGAGGCCGTAGTAGATGCCGCCGAGAGTCGTGCCGATGAGCCCGTAGTACGCCGTCGTCTCCCCGGAGTGCAGCAGCTTGCCGCCTTCGTTGAGGTAGTCGCGGACGGCGATGGTGAGGTACTGCTGGCGCTCGGCGACCTGCGCGTCGGGGTAGTTGAAGTTCCCGATGCGGGTGAGGGCGTCCTCGGGGTCCATCGTCAGCCGGTTGTCGCCGAGGTACCACAGCACCGCGTCGTAGTGGCTGAGGATGCCGAGGTCGTGTGGGACGCCCTGCGCGTCGACGTCCCACATGTCGGCCGCGATGCCGTTGGCCGCGAGGGCGGCCAGGTGCTCGTCGAGGTACTTGGGCCCGGTGACGGACGCCGGGTAGGTCGGGTTGACGCCCTTGTAGTCCTCGTTCGCGATCACGAGAACCCGGTTTCCGGTGTCGCGGGCAACCGTGTAGCTGAACTCCTCGCTCTTGGAGCCGCCCTCACCGCGCCCGCGGAAGTGCACGGTCACCCGGTCGCCCGGCTTCGCCCCGCGTACCTCCGCGCGGTATTCGGCGTAGTAGTCGTTGTTCTCCCAGCCGTAGCGCTCACCGCCCGCCCACTCCGTCGCGGGGACCTCGTAGCGCGGCCCGCGCCCGTTGATGCGGTACTCCATCGTGATGTCGCGCAGCGCGCGCTTCGCCACGACCGCGACCGTCTGCGGATCGCCGTAGGACACGCTGAACGAGTCGACCTTGAAGTTCGCGGCGTCCCGTCCGACGACGGACACCGGGTCGTCCGGGTCCATCGCGGACTCGGCGACCGCGAGGGCGAAGGGAACGTTCTTCTCGAACTCGGCCTGCACCAGCTCCTCGTCGTCGGGGAAGATGAAGCCGCTGATGCAGGCGTTCGGGTCCCACTCGTCGTCCGGCACCGAGGCCGACGCCGCCTCGCAGGTCGACATCTCCGGAGTGAAGCCGAGGGTGCCGTACGCCTCCTGCGCGTGCGTGTCCGTGTCGCCGTTGGTGGTGTAGAGCTCGGCCGAGAGGTCCGGGTCGTAGCCGGGCACGGCGGGGTCGGCGTCGTCGCCCACCATGGCCTCGTAGAGCACGTCGTCCGGCCCCGGTGTCGCGACCTGCCAGCCGATGCCGTGCAGCAGCAGCTCGGCGGCGGAGTGGTAGTTCACGAGGAACTGCGCGCTGAGCCGGGCGAAAAGGCTGTCGAGCGCCTGCGTCTCCGGCTCCGACGCCGGTGACGGGCCGCGGTAGGTGTCGATCGCCGGCACCGGCGACGATCCCTCGTTGTCGTAGCCCCAGCGCGTCGGGAAGTTGCGGTTGAGGTCCACGCCGTCGGCCGACGTGATCTCACCGTCCCCGTCGTTGTCGCGCAGGTTCTTGCGCCAGAGCCGCTGGTCCTCCTCGAAGGTCCAGTCGTAGCCGTCGGGGTTGGCGACCGGGATGAACCACATCTCGGTGCGGTTGACCAGGCGCCGGATCTGTGGGTCGGTGTCGTAGCCGGTCAGCACGTGGTCGAGGAGCCGGCGGATCATCTCCGGCGTGATCCACTCGCGCGCGTGCTGCGCGCCGAGGAAGATCGTCGTCGGCTCGCTCCCGTCGGGCCGGGTGTCGGCGTTGCGCCCGACCTTCACGGCCACGATGTCCTGGCCCTGCACGGTCTTGCCGATCGTGACCAGCTTCGTGATGCGTGGATGGGCGGCAGCCTGCTGCTCCATCTCCTCCTTGAGCCCTCCGGGCCCGGAGTACTTGCGGAAGACCTCGTAGTCCTCGGCGGCGGCCGACGCGCGCTGGGCGACGGTCTCGCCGTCGATGAGCTTCGGCTCGAGCTCGACGCCCTGGTCGGCGAGCGCGTCGGCCTGGTCCTGGCTGAGCGTGGCCTCGACGCGGACCTTCCCGGCCGCGCCGCGCACGGCCGCGAGGTCGAGCTCGCGGCGGTCGACGCCGAGGTCGAGCAGCGCCGACAGCTTCGCTCGGTCGACGACCCCCGCGTACACGTCGAGGTGGTCGCTGGGCTGTGGGCGCGCTGTGGCGCCGCTGGGGGCGGCCATCGCGAGCGAGGCCACGAGAGTGAGGGCGGACAGGGTTGCGGCGGTGCGATGGTGCACGGATTCCCCCTACCTGGTCCGAGAAGATCGGATAGCTCACGCTCGCGGGGGGCGAAGGCGCTGTCAATAGGCCGACTCGGCCGTTGCTCGAGGCTCTTTATCCGAAACGCGCGATCTCGTGGCGGGCTCCACCGATCGGTGGACACCGGCACCACCCGCCGCCGGGCCCGTTCGCCCGACGGGCGGCTGTGCGTTCCTCGGAAATAGTTCTTGCAGGCGCCGCACACATCGGAGTCCGACGGAAAAGCCGTGGAAATACATCCTCGGACGAACCGTCAGCAGCAGAACAGTTCCTGCGTCACCCGCGGAACGGAACGTCCCGATCGGTGCGGGCAGTATTCCTGGCATCGGTTCGGAAACGCTTCCGGGCCAGCAGCAAGGCCGGTCCTCACCCGATGGCCGGCAAGCCCCGGTCCACCCCACCCAGCGACCTGGAGGTCGTCATGCGCATTTCCCGTTCCCTCGCCGCCCTGGCCCTCGTCGGCGCCGTCTCGGCCGTCGGTGCCCCCGCCGCCTTCGCTTCGCCGGCGCAGGCCCCGAGCGCAGCCACAGCCGCGGTCACGATCGCCGCCCAGCCCGCCGCGTCGGCTGTGGCCGACGCCTTGAACGCCGTCAACGCCCACGTCGCGAACGGCCAGATCCAGCCCAGCCTCGGCAGAAGCCTGCGGGCCGACCTGCAGACCGCGGTGACGGCCCAGGCCGCCGGCGACGACGCGGCCGCGACCGCTGCCCTGTTCGACGCCCGGGAGACGGTCTACGCCGCGGACCTCAGCCAGATCGCGGCCGCCGCCGGCGTCGACCTGCTGCCCGAGCTCGACGGCATGCTGGGCGACCCGGCCGGCTACGTCCGGGCCCGGGAGGTGGCCCGCAACCTCCTGCAGAACGGCGACATCGCGGCCAGCACCGCGCGCCGCGTCGTGGCCGACCTCAAGGCCGCCGAGGCCGACTCCTCGCGGCTGCCGGCGCTGCGGGCGTACGTCGCAGCGTTGCCGGGCTCGAAGGCGGACGCGGCCGGCAAGGCCGGCCTCGCGAACGTGCTGCAGACGCTGCAGCTCGGCTCCCCGCAGTCCTCGAGCGGCGTCACGGTCCGGGTCACGAACTCGACCGGCGTGCCGCTGACCCTGGTCTCCACCTCGAAGCCCTACGGCGACTGGAGCGGCCAGTTCCCGCAGACCCTGCAGCCGGGCGACACGGCGGCGGCGGGCGTCAGCAGCTTCAGCATCGAGGGCGCGCAGCTGCAGGCGGTGTACGCGGCGCCCGACGGCACGAGGTTCGACGTCAGCGGCTACGTCCCGCTGGCCGGCTCGAACAGCACCAGCCAGAGCGTGACCGGCACGAACGCCGGCTCGTACACCATCGACCACTCGATCGGCTCCGGCTGGCACCCGACGGCGTCCTTCAACCTGCGTCCCAAGGCCTCGCTCGGCGCGGTGGACTCCTCGTCCGGCGTGACCGTGAAGATCACCAACAGCACGGGCAAGGACCTGACCCGGGCGTCGGAGTACAAACCCTACGGCGACTGGACGACCGAGTTCCCGACCACGATCCCGGCGGGCGCGACGGTCACGGCAAAGGTGGACAGCTTCAGCATCGAGGGCGCCATCGCGTCCGCCGACTACGTCACCGCCGACGGCACCCGGTTCACGGCCGGCGGATACGTCCCGCTCGCCGGCTCGAACAGCACGTCGCAGGGCGTCTCCGGCACGAACGCCTCGTCCTACACGATCGACCACTCCATCGGCTCGGGCTGGCACCCGACCGCCTCGTTCACCCTCCGTCCGAAGGCCTCGCTCGGCGCCGTCGAGTCCTCGTCCGGCGTCACCGTGAAGATCGTCAACAACACCGGCAAGGACCTCACCCGGTCGTCGGAGTACAAGCCGTACGGCAGCTGGACCACGGAGTTCCCGGCCACCCTGCCCGCCGGGGGCACGGCGACCGCGGTGGTCGACAGCTTCAGCATCGAGGGCGCGATCGCCGGTGCGACGTACGTCTCGGCCGACGGCACCAGCTTCAGCGCGACGGGCTACGTCCCGTTCGCCGGCTCGAACAGCACCAGCCAGGACGTCTCCGGCACCAACGCCGGGTCGTACACCGTCGACCACCACATCGACGGCGGCTGGCACCCGACGGCGACGTTCACCCTGCGTACGCGGTAGCCCGGCCCGCTCCAGGTGCCCCCGCCGGTCTTCGGCGGGGGCACCGTCGTTCGTCCTTGGTTCAACGAGCCCCTGAGGCGCGCCGCCCCGAACCGTCCGAGGAGCGCGTGAACGTCCTGGTTAGGCTGCGGCCATGTCCCGCCCCGACGTGTCTCGCCGGGCTCCGCGATGAGCGCCGCACACGCCATGCCCCGGCTGCTCGGGCCACTGCAGAAGGCGGTCCGCCTCGGCGGCGCGGTGCGCAACGGGGCCCCGGTCCTGCGCGACGGCGTGCTCGAGCAGCGGCGCGGCCTGCGCGTACGCCGGGTGGCGCTGCGCGACGCGGCGGTGGAGCTGGTGCCGGGCCGGC
Source organism: Motilibacter deserti (assembly GCF_011250635.1). GTDB lineage: Bacteria > Actinomycetota > Actinomycetes > Motilibacterales > Motilibacteraceae > Motilibacter_A > Motilibacter_A deserti. The sequence goes on along the minus strand of NZ_JAANNP010000070.1, from coordinate 866 downwards.
CGCGGCGGCTGAGCCTGCGCGCGGGCACGGTCGAGGTGGAGCTGCTGCGGGTGTGGCCCGGGGGCGGGCGCAGCCGGTCCCCGGATGAGCTCGAGGCGCTGGCCGCGGCGCTCGGCCCGGCTGCCGCGCCGGTGGCCGAGGCCCTGCGGGCGCAGGCGGCGCACCTGCGCGGAGAGCTCGGGCTGCCGGACTTCTCGCCGCTGGCGGCGTACGTCGGCCGGAGCGGCACCCGTCTGGGTGATCTCGGTGAGGGCATCGGCTCGCTGCCCTGACCGAAGATCGAATCCGTGCCCCGCGGGGTACGCCCTGCTGGACCGTTGCCGTCATCGGGAGGATCACGCATGTCGGGCTTCACCGTCGACCCTGCGGCGCTGGAGGAGTTCGCCGCCGCCTGCGAGGGAGCGTCGGGGCAAGCGGCCGGGCTCGACCCGGGTGCCGCGATGGCCACCGTCCCGGCCGCGGTGCCCGAGACGGCGACCGCCGAGCAGGCCGCGCGGCTCGGCATCGCGCTGACGGTGTCCTGTCAGGCGGCCGGTGACGCGTTCGCGGCGCTCGCCGGCAACGCCCGCTCGAACGCCGCGGGCTACCTCGGCGCCGACGGGGGAGCGGAGTCGACGCTCTCCGGCCTGGTGGGTGCCCGGTGAGCGCGCTCACCGTCGAGCGCGTCCTGGCCTGGAAGCCGGAGACGTTGTCGACCGCGGCGTCCTCGCTCGACCCCGTCGCGCAGACCCTCGACGCCGCCGAGCGCACCGTGTCGACGGCCGGTGACGCGCTCGCGACGCGCTGGACCGGCACGACGGCCTCCGCCGCCCAGCAGCGGATCACCAGCGACACCCGCGACGCCCGCGAGCTCGCCGCCGCCGTGC
>NZ_JAANNP010000071.1 GCF_011250635.1 Motilibacter deserti | reverse complement strand
GCGCTCCCCTACATCGGCACGGCGAACGACTTCCCGGGCACGACGGTCGCCGCCATCCAGGCCGGCGCCGCGGCCTTCGCCGCCGCCCAGGTCAAGGCCGCGACCTACGGCCTGCGCATCTACCAGCACAACCACGCCAACGAGTTCATGTTCACCGACGACGCTCCGAACCGTCGTCGCTACGAGGTCTTCATCGAGGCCGTCCAGGCGAACGGCGGCTGGGCGGCGGGCGCCTTCCTCGAGATGGACATCCTCTGGGCCTACGGGGGCGCGCGGAAGTACGCCGTGCCCGGCGGCGCCAACAACCGGGGGCTCCCGCTCGCGAACGGCGGCTTCGGCTTCGACCCGGCGGACTGGGTGGCGGCGAACCCGCAGCGCTACACCCTGTTCCACGTCAAGGACGGCCAGCCGTTCAGCAACCCCGCGCAGGGCAACTCGTTCGCCGACGTCGAGTACGGCCTCGGGACCATCCCGTTCCGCGCCTTCTTCGACAAGGTCGGGGCTCGCGCCGAGCACCACCCGCTGTGGGAGCAGGACAGCGCCCCGAGTACCCCCGCAGCGGCCGGCGGGTCGTTCGGCGCCGCTGATCGCAGCTACCGCAACATGTTCGCCGACCGCACGCTCACGTGGCTCGACGAGCTGCGCGACCAGGTCAACGGCCTCGTCATGGCCGGGCGGCTCAAGGCCTCGGTGGCCGAGGACCTGCAGGGCCGGCTCGCCAACGCGATCAAGCGCTACGAGGGTGGCCACGAGGAGTCCGCGATGGGCTACCTCGGCCAGTTCATCGCGAAGGTGAACAACCAGGTGCGGGGCAACGACGCGGCGAAGATGCTGCTGCTCGCCAACGCGCAGATCATCATGTCCTGGCTGCAGGAGTCCGAGGACCGGGAGAACGGCGTCAGCTGACCCTCCCCTTCTCCGCACGCGGCGCCCGGCTCTCACGAGCCGGGCGCTGTTGCGTTCCCGGCCCTTGCGCAGCAGGGCATCTCACGGCCGAGGGCGGGCGTACCGGCCACCAGCACCCGCGGCACCGGGGTGCTGTCCCCACCACCGACTGGCAGGGCAGCTGCGTGGGCGCGGCACTGCGATCCGACGAGAGTTCTCCGCATCACCCCGGCATGGTGCCGAGGCAAAGACCGAGGAGAGCTTCCGATGACCGTCAAGCCCGCGACCACCTCGCTCAGCTTCGTCCGCCGGCTGCGCCCCGGCCTCACTCTCGGCCTCGTCGCCGCGACGTTCGCTTCCGCCCTCGTCACGACCGGCGTCGCGCTGCCGGACGCCGCAGAGGCCGCGAAGTGCCGCCCCGAGCAGTGCGGCGAGTACGAGCCCCCGCCGCCCGCGCCGCCGAAGCCCGTCCGCCCCGGTGGCGTCACGCCGCTCATCGTGCAGATGGGCGACTCGTACGCCTCGGGCGAGGGCGCGCCGGACGCCAACGGCCAGTACCTCGGCAGCCAGGACTGCCACCGCTCCAACCGGGCCGGCTTCACCGTGGCCGGCAACCGGCTCAAGGCCAACAACCCCTACCAGGGCACGATCGACGTACGCAGCTTCGCGTGCTCCGGTGCGGTCATCGTCGGCGGCACGCAGCCGGACCGCAGCGAGCGCGACGGCGGCATCCTCAGCCCCCAGAAGGGCCGGCTGCCGCAGATCGACCAGGTCAACGCCTCGGTCGGCACCCGCCGCATCGACACGCTGGTCATCTCCGGCGGCGGCAACGACATGAGCTTCAGCGACATCGCCCTCGACTGCACCAACGTCATGCCGTGGAACGCCGACTGCTCCCGCCCCGGCAGCGAGGCCAACCGGCTGCTCGCGATGAACGCGCCGCTCCTGGACGACAAGTACGACATGCTCATCGAGGCGGTGCAGGGGCGGCCCGACGGGACCGGCCGCCGGCTGGACGCGCCGGTCGGCCGGGTGCTCCTCACCGCGTACCCCGACGTCATGACGAGCGACAGCGGCGCCGGCTGCCACAACACGCCGTGGGGTGACCCGCTGAGCGGCTTCCAGAGCGTGGAGAGCAACTGGGCGCGGGCGAACGTCCTCAACTTCATCAACGACCAGATGTACGCCGCCGCGGCCCGGGCGAACGCGCGGCCGGGGGTGCACCCCTACTGGGAGGTCGTGCCCGCCCCGGACTTCGTGCGCCACGGCTTCTGCGCCTCGTCCAGCACCCGCTGGGTGAACACCGCCGCTGACAGCTTCGGCCTGCAGTGGGACGAGAAGGGCGCGCTGCACCCGAACGCGGCCGGGCAGGCGCAGTGGGGCAGCCGGATCTACGACCACCTGAAGTACATCAACTACTGACCAGCGAGCCGCACGAGCGCCGGCCGTCGTCCCCCGGGACGGCGGCCGGAGGCGCGACCGCCCGGGCCCGCGCGGCGATCACGCCTCCGGCTCGTCGCTGAACAGCGTCAGCTGCAGCCCGGCGGGCGCCTCGAGCCGCGCGTTCAGCGAACCCCATGGCGTACGCGTCGGCGCGGCGAGCACCTCGGCGCCCGCCGTCGCAGCCCGGTCGGCGGCGACGGCGGCGTCGTCCACCTCGAGCGCAACCCGGATGTGCCCCGCGACCCGACGGCCCACCTCCACCCGGTCGATGTGCTCGGCCTGGCGCCCGTCGAAGAGCTCGAGCCGCGCCCGGCCCACGTCGAGCAGGGTCGCCCGGCCCTCGGCCGAGCTGTAGTCAGCCACCACGGGCAGCCCGAGCGCGTCGCGGTAGAACGCGAGCGCCCCGTCGTAGTCGTCGGCCGTCACCACGAGGCGCAGCTCGCTCACGTGCACTCTCTGACCTCCGCATCGCACCCCGGACACCACAGGGACAGGCCCCGCCCCGAACCCTAGAGAGTCCGGAGCGGGGCCTGTGGTCATTCGCCCGACAGGGTCGGGGCTACTTGTTCAGCCCCCACGTCGCCTCGTACGCCTCGCGCGTCGTGAGGTAGGCGAGCCGTGCACTGGCCTCGTTGACCAGCATGTCGCGCACGGCCAGGTCGCGGGCGTCGCCCTTGACCTGGTTCTTGACCTTGTCCACGAAGGACTGCAGGTAGCCGATCGTGCGGACCTCGCTGCCCGCGTAGTTCTGCTCAACGGCCTTGTCCAGCGCGGCGCCGATGTTGGCCGTGGTCTTGTCGCTGACCGTGCCGTCGGCGTTGAAGCGCTCGACCATGGACTCGAGCTCGAACAGCGAGATCAGCGGGTCGCCGGGGTTGCACAGCTCCGCCGTGAAGAACGTGCTGCCGGGGACGCAGCGCCACATCGACGGGTTGGTCCAGCTGGGCGCCTGCCGCACGTTCGTGGCCTGCTCGAAGGCGTAGCCGGCGGCGAGCAGCTTCGCCTCGCTGTAGGCGGTGCCGATGAACGTCACGCCGATGGGGTTGCGGCCCGCGCTGCCCGTGCCGTAGCCCGCCGGGACGGTCAGCGCCGGGTAGCCGGCGCGGTCGGCCGTACCGATGAGGCTGTTGCCGGCCGGGACGAGGACGACGTCGAAGTCGTCGCTCGGGTCGTTCGGCGTGCCGTTGTTGAGGATCGTGTCGATCACGGCCTTGCTGGACGCCAGGCCGGCCGCCTTCTCCGCCTCGTAGGTCGAGCCCGTCGCCGGGTCGGCCAGGTCGACGCCCTGCGCGGCCGTCAGCTCGCCCTGCTGGTACTTCAGGCCCTCGACCGGGTTCGCGGTGTTGTAGGCCAGGATCTCGGCGAGCGACTTGGCGCCGGTGCCCGCGGTGTCCGCGAGATAGGCGTTGAGGTCGCGCTTGAACTCGCGGGTGACGATGCTCGCCGGGTTGGGGCTCGGCGTGCTCGCGGTCTTCGTCACGGTCGTCGCACCGAGACCCTGCAGCGCCGTGACGGCGGACGGGAACGGCGCGGCGGTGCTGTTCACGACCGCGACCCGCTTGCCGGCCAGCGCCGTTGACGTGAGGCCGGAGACGTAGTCGGGCACCGCCGGGGCGCCCGTCGTCGCCGTGTCGGCGGCGTCCACGCCGGCGATGGCCTGCAGCGAGACCGCCGCGTCGTAGACCGTGCGGGTGATCGGTCCCGGCGAGTCCTGGGTCTTGGCGACCGGCAGGACGCCGTCGCGGCTGACCCGGCCGACGGTCGGCTTGAGCCCGACGACGCCCGCGGCGTTGGCCGGCGCGAGGAGCTGGGCGGTGTCGGTCGAGGTCTCCAGGCCGACGGTCAGCGCAGCCAGCCCGGCGGCGGTCGCCGCCGCCGAGCCCGCCGAGGAGCCGGCCGGGGTCTTGTCGGTGTCGGACGGCAGGAGCACCTGGCCGCCGAGGGAGGAGTAGCCCTCCGGCAGGTTGGCGTCGAAGAGCCCGTTGAGCTCGGTGACGTTGGTCTTGCCGAGGATGATCGCGCCCGCCGCCTTCAGCTTGGCCACGATCGCGGAGTCGTTCTTGGGCGTGCTGCCCTGCAGGGCGACGGACCCGCCGGTGGTGGGCAGCCCGGTGGCGTCGATCGTGTCGTCCAGCAGCACGGGGATGCCGTGCAGCGGGCCGCGCGCGCCCTTCGCGGAGCGCTCGCTGTCGAGGGCTTTCGCCTCGGCGAGGGCCGCGGTGTTGAGCGAGCGGACGGCCTGCACCGCGGGCCCGGCGGCGTTCGCGTAGGCGATGCGGGCGAGGTACGCCTTGGTCAGCGTCTCCGCCGACAGCGTGCCGGCGGCCATCCGGGCCTGCAGGCTCTTGACCGACTCGGTCTCGAGGGAGAAGCCGAGATCAGGCATCGCATATCCGGTGAGCGTCATCGCGTCGGTGTAGTCGGGGTTGCAGCTGCCCCGGCCCGCGAACGGCTGCGTCGTGGCGGTGTCCGCGCAGCGGTACATGCTCGGGTTGACCTGCGAGACGCCCTGGGCGAGCTTCGTCGCCTGCTCGATGACGTACGCGACGCCGATCAGGTTGCGCTCGCTCATGTTGTTGCCGTGGATCGAGACCGCCTGGGCGCGACGGGCCGTGGCCGAGTAGCCCATGGGGATCGTGATCTGCGGCGTGCCGGCGGTGGGGCCGCTGGGGACGGAGCCGATGATCGCGAGCACGTCGTCGCTCGGGTCGTCCGGCGTACCGCCGTTGATCATCGTGTCCATGGCCTTCCACTGCGCTGCGCGCCGGATGGGCATCGCCTCGCGGTAGGCCGTCTCGTTCGGGCCGCCCGGCGCCGTCTCGGCCGCCAGCGCGTTCACGTGGTTCTGGTTGCCGAACTTCAGCGCCTGGTGCTCGTTGGCCTGGTTGTCGGCGACCTCCTCGGCGAGGCTCTTGATCGGAGCGTCCGGCCCGAGGTTCTTGTAGTACTCGTCGATCGCCTTGTGCTGCTGGTAGGCGCTCGGGATGGCGGGGACAGTGCCCACGGCGACCATGGGGCGCTCGACCATGATGGCGCCGGCCGCGACCAGCGCGTCGTACGCCAGCTTCGCCGGTGTGCCGGCGGCGAACGTGCCGTTGTAGCCGATCTTCTTGCCGCGCACGAAGTTCAGGTCGAGCGCGGACATGTAGTCCGGGACGACCTCGGGGGCGCGCTGGATGGACTGCTGCCAGTTCGGGCCGAAGACCGCGGCGTAGCCGGCCTCGTTCTTCGCGTCGCGGCCGGCCATCGACTGCAGGTTCATCGCGGCGTTCGCGACCGTGCGGTCCATGGGGCCGGCAGTGTCCTGCGAGGAGGAGATCGGGCCGATGCCGTACGCCGGCACCAGGCCGACGGTCGGGCGGATGCCGACCAGGCCCTGCGTGCTGGACGGGCTGATGATCGAGCCCGAGGTCTCGGTGCCCACGACGAGCATCGACAGCGCCGCGGCGCCGGCGGCCCCGCTGCCCGAGGACGAGCCGCTCGGGTTCTGGTCGGCGTCGACGGCGTTGATGACCTGGCCGGTGAGGTTGGAGAAGCCGGAGGGCTGGCTGCCGAAGCTGTTCGCGAACTCGGAAAGCCCGAGCTTGCCGAGGATGATCACACCACTGGCCTTGAGCTTCTTCGCGATGCCCGAGTCGTCGGCCGGGTAGGAGTGGCGCAACGAGTAGTTGCCGTTCGACGTGTACATCCCCTTCACGTCGATGAGGTCCTTCACGAGGACCGGCAGGCCGTGGGCGGGACCGCGCACGATGCCGGCGGCGCGCTCGGCGTCGGCCTTCGCCGCGTCCTTGAGCGCGTTCTCGTTGAGCTGGGTGACGGCGTTGAGGCCGGGGCCACGCTTGTTGAGCGCCTCGATGCGGTCGATGTAGGCCTGGACGAGCTGGACCGAGGTCAGCTGGCCGGCGGCCATCATCCGCTCGGCGGTGACGCCGTCGAGCGTCTCCAGGTCGAGGACGGGGGCGGCCGCCGTCGCGGCGACGGCGGTACTGGTCGTTGCGGCGGTGGAGATCGGGACCGCGAGCGCGGCCGTGACGGACAGCGCCGTCAGAAGTGAGCGGACGACGGGTTTGGGCACAACGGCTCCTCAGCAAGGGCGGGAAAGCGGCCCGATCGTGCCGAGGTGCTGTTTCAGTCTGATGAAGCCGTTGCTTCCGGTCGATGAAAGCAATGGCGGAGGTGCTTCAGGCCACCAGCAGCCGGCCGTGCTGTCGGCGCATGAGCAGCCGGGGCACGCTCGGGGCGAGCAGGTGCACCAGGCGGCGGCGCAGCGTGCGACGGGGACAGCCGACGACGAGCACGGCCGCCCGGGTCTGCTCGGCGAGCCGGTCCAGCGCAGCGCCGACCGGCCCGGTCAGCACGACGAACCGCCACGGCACGTCCTCGAGGTCGAACAGCGCCGCCAGCTGGCTCTCGATGGCGCGGACCTGCAGGTCCTCGGCCTCCTGCAGCACGAACCCCGCGCCCACCAGGCCGGCGAACGCATGGACCGGCGAGGGCGTCGGCACGTGTGCGGCGACGACGGTGCCGCCGAGCTCGCGGGCCGCTCCGGCCGCCGCGAGCGCCGCGCATCTGGAGGACCGGCTGCCGTCGACCCCCACGACCACCACGGGCCCGCGCGGCCCGTCGTCCCATGCACTGCGGTCGTCGCTGCGGCTCTGCAGCCAGTCGCTCATGCGAACCTCCTCGAGGGGTGTCCCACCCTCGCCTCGAGGCTATGCACGCGCACGCCGGCGGCGCCTGCTGTGACGGGATCGTGACCTCTGGCTCGCACGCGGCGGTGACCGGCGCTGGGGAGGTTCACGCCCGCGCCCGAGGGGCACCCCCTGCGGATGCCCATCCATCCCCGTCCCCGGCTCACCCGCGACGACTGGGTCGACCTCTGCGGCGACTGGGCCTTCGCCTACGACGACGCCGGCACCGGCGTCGAGCAGGGCTGGCCCGAGCGCGCCGAGCCCTTCGACCGGACGATCCGCGTCCCGTTCCCGCCCGAGTCCCCGGCCAGCGGCATCGGCGACCCTGGCTTCCACCCCGTCGTGTGGTACCGCCGGGCCTTCTCCCGGAGCCTCGCCCCCGGGAACCGGCTCCTGCTGCACTTCGGCGCGGTGGACTACCGGGCCTCGGTCTGGGTCAACGGGCACCTCGTCGCGACCCACGAGGGCGGGCACACCCCGTTCAGCGCCGACGTGACCCCGGTGCTCGTCGACGGCGAGCAGCAGCACGTCGTCGTGCGCGCCGAGGACCGACCGCTCGACCTGCAGCAGCCGCGCGGCAAGCAGGACTGGCAGCCGGAGCCACACGCGATCTGGTACGCCCGCACGACCGGGATCTGGCAGCCGGTCTGGCTCGAAGAGGTCCCCGCGACCCGGGTCGAGCGGGTGGCGTGGGTCCCCGACGTGGACCGGTCGACGCTCCAGCTGAGCGTCCGCGTCTGCCGTCAGGACGACCGGCCCTTGCGGCTGCGCGTGCGGCTGGCCCTGCACGGGGAGCTGCTGTCCGACGACGAGTACGCCGTGCTCGGCGACGAGGTCGACCGCACGATCACCCTCCCGCAGGCCGGGATGACGCTCGGACGCCACGAGATGCTGTGGGGCCCGGAGCACCCGAACCTGATCGACGCCGAGCTCCACCTCAGCGACGCCGACGGGGTCATCGACCGCGTCGGCAGCTACACCGCGATGCGCACGGTCCGGGCCGGCGACGGGAGGTTCCTGCTCAACGGCCAGCCCTACTTCCTGCGCCTGGTGCTGGCGCAGGGCTACTGGCCGGAGTCGCACCTGGCCGCCCCGAGCGAGGAGGCGATGCGCCGCGAGGTCGAGCTGGTCAAGAGCCTCGGCTTCAACGGCATCCGCCTGCACCAGAAGATCGAAGATCCCAGATTCCTGTACTGGTGTGACCGAATGGGCCTTCTGGTGTGGGCGGAGATGCCATCCGCCTACGAGTTCTCCCGACGCTCGGTCGAGCGTGTCACGGCCGAGTGGATGGAGGTCCTCGAGCGTGACTGCAGCGCGCCCTGCGTCATCGCCTGGGTGCCCGTCAACGAGAGCTGGGGCGTCCCGTCGCTGCGGGAGTCCGCCCAGCAACGCGACTTCGTCCGCGCGCTCTACCACCTGACCAAGAGCCTCGACCCGACGCGGCCGGTCATCGGCAACGACGGGTGGGAGCAGGTGGTCTCGGACATCATCACGGTCCACGACTACAGCTCGCAGGGCGGTGCGCTGCGCGACCGCTACGGCGACCGTGGCGCGGTCGAGAACACGCTGCAGTACACCCAGCCGGGCTACCGCTCCGTGCTGCTGCCCGGTGCGAGCCGGGGGGACGAGCCGGTGATGGTCACCGAGTTCGGCGGCATCACCTACGACGTGGGCGGCGAGGTGGAGGCGTGGCGCGGCTACGGCGCCGTGACGCAGCCGGAGCAGCTCGCGGCGCGCTACGAGGAGCTCGTCAGCGCCCTGCTGGACAGCCCGGCGCTCACGGGATTCTGCTACACCCAGCTGACGGACACGGTGCAGGAGAAGAACGGCCTGCTGACCGAGGCGCGGAAGCCGAAGATCGCCCCGGAGCGGCTGTGCGCGATCAACCGGCGTACGTCGGCCAGCGTTCCCGCGGACGCCATCGGCGCCTTCGAGTTCGGCGACTACCCCGCGGCGCCGGAGCAGCGCGTCGACCAGCAGGCCTGGACGGGGGACGCCGGCTGACGCGGGCGGCCGCGGCCGCTGCCGTCAGATCAAGCCCTGCCGCATCGCGTACGCCACCGCGTGCGGCCGGTTGCGCAGCTGCAGCCGGGTGGTCACCTCGTGCAGCACGTTCTTGATCGTGCGCTCGGAGTAGGACAGCTCGCGCGCGATCTCCGCGGTGTCCAGGCCCTCGGCGACCAGCCGCAGCACCTCGATCTCGCGGCCGGCCAGGCCGGTCGGGGCGAGCCCGCGCGTCGGGCGTACGTGCCGGTGCAGCCTGGCCATTGAGTCCACCACGCGCCCCAGCAGGTCCGGCGGGACCGTCCGCTCGCCGGCCGCGGCGTGCACGACCGCCGTGACCAGCCGCTCGGGCGTCGCCTCGTGGCGGCGTACCACGCCGATGGCCCCGGTCTCCAGCGCGGGCACCAGGTCCAGGTGCCCGAGCACGCCGGCCACGAGGACGACGCGTGCCCGCCCGCGCTCCCGCGCCTCGCGGACCAGCCGCCGGGCCTGGTCGTCGACGCGGTCCGCCACCACCACGGCGACCTGCGCCGCGTCGGCGTCCGCCCGGGAGACCAGGCGGCAGCGCAGGCTCTCCCCCAGCTGCCGGGCGACCCCCGCCTCGGAGATCGGGTCCCCGGCCAGCACGTACACCGGAATGCGGTCCATACGTCCCCCTCGTCGCCGCCTGGCCGCTCGGCACGGCCGTGCACCAGGAAGGACGCCGAAGGGCCCCGCGGTGATGCCCTTCCGGGTCAAGCCGTGCGGATCAGCCGGCCGCGGCGTCCCGCGCGAGGTAGCCCTGCAGCAGCGCACCGTCGACCAGCAGCCCCTCGGTGTAGA
>NZ_JAANNP010000073.1 GCF_011250635.1 Motilibacter deserti | reverse complement strand
CCACCTCGCGCACCGCAGGGTCGACGTCGCCGACCAGGCCGGCCTCGGTCCGGGTGATGCCGACGTCGAGGACGGCCGCGCCCTCCTTGACCATGTCGGCCTTGATGAGCGCGGGCACGCCCGCAGCCGCCACCACGATGTCGGCCCGCGCCACGTGCGCGGCCAGGTCTCGGGTGCCGGTGTGGCAGAGCGTCACCGTCGCGTTCTCCGAGCGGCGCGTGAGCAGCAGCCCGAGCGGCCGCCCGACCGTCACCCCGCGCCCCACGACGACGACCTCGGCGCCGCCGAGCGGCACGTCGTAGCGGCGCAGCAGCTCGACGATGCCGCGCGGCGTGCACGGCAGCGGCGCCTCGCGGCCCAGGACCAGCCAGCCGAGGTTGGCCGGGTGCAGGCCGTCGGCGTCCTTGGCCGGGTCCATCAGCGCGAGCGCCGCGTTGGCGTCGAGCCCGCGCGGCAGCGGGAGCTGCACGATGTAGCCGGTGCACGCCGGGTCGGCGTTGAGCTCCTCGACGACCGCGTGCACGTCGGCCTGTGTGGCGTCGGCGGGCAGGGTCCGCTCGATGCTGGCGATGCCGACCTGCGCGCAGTCGCGGTGCTTGCCGGCGACGTACGCCTTGCTGCCCGGGTCGTCGCCCACGATGAGCGTCCCGAGGCCGGGGACCACGCCACGCTCGCGCAGCGCGCCCACCCGTTCGGCCAGCTCGGCCTTGATGGTCGCCGCGGTGGCCTTGCCGTCCAGGGTCTGCGCCGTCACGGGGCCGCATCCTCCCACGGTCGCGCGTGCGGGGCGTCATCCGCCACGGCGCTCGACGATCACGGGGCTCGGCGTGCGACACGCCGTGGTGTCGCCGCCGAGCCGCGTGGTGGAGGAGTCAGTCCCTTCCGCTCAGGGCGTGCGGTCCGCAACGTCGTGGCGAGTCCCGCAGCGCCGGGCGGTCACGTCGGGCCCGGACGACGGGTACGCCACCCCGTGCCACGGTCGTGCCTCGCATCGCCCACCCAGGCCTCGCGGCCCCTGGCCAGGCCTCGCGCCCTTGCCTCAGCGGCGCGAGCCGCGCGCCGCGACCGCGATCGCGAGCGCCGTCAACAGGCAGCCGACGATCGTCCAGACCGACACGCCCTCGTCGTGCACCGGGGCCAGGACGTCGAGCGCCACGCCGCCGGCGAGCTGGCCAAGCACCGTGCACAGGCCGAGCAGCAGCACGCCGAGCGCCCGCACGGTCTGGGCGCCGGACACGATGACCGCGACCCCGAACGCGCCGCCGAGGTAGAGCCACCACTCCCCCGGCAGCCGGCTCCACACGTCGGAGGTCAGGCCGGTGAAGGCGGCGTACGCGACCACGAGCAGCAGCGTCCCGAGCAGGAAGTTGACCAGCCCGGCGACCAGCGGCTCCCCGGTGGCCTGGCTGACCCGGCCGTTGACCGCCTGTTGCACGGCGAGCAGCACACCGGCGACGGCGGTCAGCACCATGGCGCCGACCGGGCTGCGGCCGTCGAGCCGGTCGGACACAGCGACGAGGACCGCCAGGACCGTCACCGCCGCGGCCACGACCCGCGCACCGGTGAGGCGCGCGCGCCCAGCCGGGCCGAGCCCGAGGCGGTCGACAGCGAGGCTCGAGGTGGTCTGGCCGGCGACGACCGCGACGGAGTAGAGCGCGACGCCCAGCACCGGCGCGCTGTGCGCCTGCACCGCGACGAAGATGCCGCCGGACAGCCCGCCCAGGCACTGCCACCACCGCAGCCGGCCCGAGCGCACCAGCGCCGGGATCGCGGCGAACTGGACCCGACCCGCCCGCCGGGAGAGCGCGAGCACGGCGACGATGACGGTGCCGATCGCGAAGCTCAGCAGCGCAGCGGCGATCGAGTCGTCGAGCTTCTCCCCGAGCTGGCCGTTGACCCGGGCCTGGACGGCGAGCAGCACGCCTGCGGCGACCGCGACGGCCGCCGCGAGGGGCTTGTGGCTGGCGAGCGAGCGGCCGCCGCGGGCCGGGGCCTCAGTGGAAGAAATGCCGGGCACCGGTGAGATAGACGGTGACCCCCGCGGCGCGGGCGGCGGCGAGCACCTCCTCGTCGCGTACGGACCCGCCGGGCTGGACGACGGCCTTGACGCCCGCCTCGGTCAGCACCTCGAGCCCGTCGGGGAACGGGAAGAACGCGTCCGACGCGGCGACCGAGCCGCGCGCCCGGTCCCCCGCGCGCGACACCGCGAGCCGCGCGGAGTCGACCCGGTTGACCTGGCCCATGCCGACGCCGACGGTCGCGCCGTCGGAGGCAAGCAGGATCGCATTCGACTTCACCGCACGGCAGGCCCGCCAGGCGAAGACGAGATCAGCGAAGGCAGATTCATCAACTGCGTCTCCGGCAGCGAGGCTCCAGCTGGACGGGTCGTCGCCCTCGGCGTCGAGCCGGTCGACGGTCTGCAGGAGGAGCCCGCCGCTGATGGGCTTGAGCTCGACCGCCTCGGCCGCCGCGGGCTCGGGCACGCGCAGCAGGCGGACGTTCTTCTTGCGGGTCAGCACCTCGAGCGCGTCGTCGTCGAAGCCGGGCGCCGCCACGACCTCGGTGAAGACCTCGGCCACCTGCTCGGCCATCGCGCGCGTGACCGGGCGGTTGACCGCGATCACGCCGCCGAACGCGGAGACCGGGTCGCACGCGTGCGCCTTGCGGTGGGCCTCCGCGACGTCGGCGCCGACGGCGATGCCGCAGGGGTTCGCGTGCTTGATGATCGCGACGCACGGCTCGGCGTGGTCGTACGCCGCCCGCCACGCGGCGTCGGTGTCCGTGTAGTTGTTGTAGGACATCTCCTTGCCGTGCAGCTGCTCGGCCTGCGCCAGGCCCGGCCGGTCCGAGGTGTACAGCGCGGCGCGCTGGTGCGGGTTCTCGCCGTAGCGCAGCACCTGCGCCCGCTCCCACGACCCGCCGGCCCACGCCGGGAAGCCGCTGCCGTCGTCGGTCGGGGCCAGCACGCTGCCCATCCAGGACGCGACGGCGATGTCGTACGTCGCGGTGTGCACGAACGCCTCGGCCGCCAGCCGCTGGCGCTGGGCGAGCGTGAAGCCGCCCTCCGACACCGCGGTCAACACGTCGGCGTAGCGCCCGGGGGACGTCACGACGGCGACGGACGGCGAGTTCTTGGCCGCCGCGCGGACCATCGACGGCCCACCGATGTCGATCTGCTCGACGCACTCGTCGGGCGAGGCGCCGGACGCGACGGTCGCGGTGAACGGGTAGAGGTTGACGACCACGAGGTCGAACGGCTCGATGCCGAGCTCCTGCAGCTGCTGCTCGTGCTCGGGCTTGCGCAGGTCGGCCAGGATGCCCGCGTGGACCCGCGGGTGCAGGGTCTTGACCCGCCCGTCGAGGCACTCGGGGAAGCCGGTCAGCTCCTCGACCGGCGTGACGGGCACGCCCGCGGCGGCGATGCGCGAGGCCGTCGACCCCGTCGACACGAGCGTCACGCCCGCGGCCGCCAGCCCCCGGGCCAGCTCCTCCAGCCCCGTCTTGTCGTACACGCTGACCAGGGCGCGCCGCACCGGACGTCGATCGCTCACGCGAGTGTCACCTTCCTGCCTTCCACCGACCAACCGGACCGCGCCATGCGGCCCACGACGTCGACGAGCAACCGGCGCTCGACGACCTTGATGCGCTCGTGCAGGGTGGCCTCGTCGTCACCCGGCTCGACGCGTACGGGCTCCTGGGCGACCACGGGGCCGGTGTCGACCCCCGCGTCCACGAGGTGCACCGTGCAGCCGGTCACGGCCACGCCGTACGCCAGCGCGTCCCGCACAGCATGCGCCCCCGGGAACGCGGGCAGCAGCGCGGGATGGGTGTTGAGCACCCGGTCCGGGAAGCGCCCGAGGAACTCGGTGCCGAGGATGCGCATGAAGCCCGCAGAGACGACGAGGTCCGGGTCGTACGCGGCGACCGCGTCGGCGAGCGCCGCGTTCCAGGCGGGCCGGTCCGCGAAGTCCTTCGGGGCGCACACGAACGTGGGGACGCCGGCCGCAGCGGCCCGGTCGAGGCCTCCGGTGCCCGCGCGGTCCGCCCCCACCGCGACGACCTCGACCTCGGTCGGGTCGACGGCGTCGAGCAGGGCCTGCAGGAGCGTGCCGGAGCCGGACACGAGGGCCACGACCCGAGCCGGTTTCCGAGCCGTAGTCACAAGCCGCCACCATAGCGAGGTGGAGAACGGCGACGGGACGCAGCGGGCACGGGACGGCGAGCGGCCGGTGCCCGACGACAACCCCTGGGCCGCTCCCCCCGAGGGCGAGCAGGCGGGCCAGCGGCCGGCCCCGCCACGCCCGGCCCCGCCGCAGCCGCCCTCGTCCTTCTGGGGGCGCCCCGCGCGGGGTGAGGGCGGGCCGGGCTCACCTCAGCGCCGGCCGACCGGCCCGGTCGTCTCCGGCGGGCGGCCGGCCCTGCTGCTCGCGCTCGTCGCGCTGCCCGCGCTCGCCTCGCCGGAGATCGGCGTGATCCTCGCGGTCGGGGCCCTGGTGCTGGCCGCGCTGGCGATCCGGGAGGCCCGCCGGCAGCGCGGCACGGCTCCCGGCGCGGTCGCGGCGCTCGTCGTGGGCAGCTGCGTGGTGTCGCTCGGCGTCTCGACGCTGGTCACGTCGGCCCTGCCCGGGGCGAGGGACTACCGCGAGTGCCGCGAGCAGGCGCTCACCCACGCGGCGCGGGCCGAGTGCGACGAGCGCTACGAGGACGAGCGGAGCCCGTTCGGCCTGGAGGGCGCCGCGCTGCGCTGAGCGGCGCTCAGGCGGTTTGGGCTCGAGGGCGCCGGATTGCGCTGGCTGCGCTCAGGCCGTTCCCGCGACCGGGGAGGCGGCCCGCTCGTCCGTACGCGCGTCCGCCGCCCGCCGCACCAGCAGCCACGCCGTCGCGGCAGCGACCAGCCCCACCTCGGCCGCCACCGCGAGGCCGAGCCGGAGCGGCGACGGGCCGACCGCGGCCAGCCGGTCGGCGCCCGCCGACCCACCTGCCAGGGCGCCGAGGACCGCGAGCACGACGCCGGAGACCAGGCCGGCCAGGGCGGCCGTGCCTGCGGCCCGGTCCGGCGAGTCGTCCGCGGGCGCCCTCCGCCCGGCGACCACCCCCGCCACGACGCCGGCCGCGAGCGGGGCGGCGATGGCCAGCAGCGACAGCGCGGGGGCCGAGCCGTCGACCGGCAGGGCCGCGAGCAGCGGCAGCGCCGGGACCTCCCCCGTGGTCACCCCGGCCGGCGCGACGGACGTGCCCGCGCCGACCGCGAAGCCGGGGCCCACGGCGTACGCGGTGGCGCAGACGACGGCGTTGGGGACCAGCCCGACCCCGAGCAGCAGCAGCAGGAAGCCGCCGAGCGGACCGGGCTCGAGCGAGGCGGCCAGGTCGGCGCCGCGGTCGAGGTGCGCGACGAGCGAGCCGGCGAGCAGCAGCGCGCCCGTCCCGAGCAGCGTCAGGACCGCCCCCACGGAGGCGGCCAGGACGGTGCCGGGGCGCAGCGGCATCACCGGGAGTGCCGATCGCCGGCGCAGGGCGCGCAGCGCGCCGAGCCCGGTCCCGGCCGCCCCCATGAGCAGCCCGCCGATCATCGCTCCGGGCACCGAGGGCTGCACGTGCTCCGAGCGCGAGGCCAGCGCCACGACCAGCGTCAGGACGGCGTACGCGACGGCGCCGGACGCGGTCAGCACGCCCGCCTCGCGCCCGGTGCGCACGCCCGCCGACCGCGCGGCGCGGTAGCCCGCCGCGGCGAGCGTCGCGAACGGCAGCACGATCAGGCCCAGCGGCGCGAGGCGCAGGCTCCCCGCCGACAGCGTGAGGTCGATGTGGTGCGCGAGCAGCCAGGCGTACGCCGTGGTGCGCACCGCGTCGACCGCGCCGGCCCCCGTCCCGTGGGCGCCCGCCCACCCGACCAGCACGACGACCGCGCAGGTCAGCAGCGAGAACCCGGCGCCCCGGGCGGCGCCGGCGGCGGCCGCCCCGGCCATGGCGCGGGTCGAGCGCGGCCGGGGCGGCCGAGCCGCCGACGGGCGCGGGAACGTCGTGCGCGTGGGGGGAAGCAGCGTGGCCATCGCAGCCCATCGTCGCGGCCCCTCGCGCCGCAGCGCGGGAATGGCGGGTACGTCGGGGTGTCGCCCGCGCCGCATGCGCCGCCCCACACCCCCTCTCGGTGATCAAGCACATGTGGCGAGTTGTCCACAGCGGGCGGGCCACGGGCAGGCACCCGCCCTCGACGCCGCGGCGCGGCGTGCAACCCAGCGGCAGGGTGGGCGGTGTTCTCCTGTGACGCCGGCCGAGGGGCCGGCCGACGGGGGGCCAGGTGAGTGACTCGACAGGCTTCGACGCGTTCTACGCGGCGAGCTCGCGCCGCGTGCTGCACGCGCTCTACGCCATGACCGGCGACCTCAGCGAGGCGCAGGACTGCGTGCAGGAGGCGTACGCCAGGGCCTGGCAGCGGTGGGGCCGCGTCGGTCACTACGACGACCCCGAGGCCTGGGTACGCACCGTCGCCTGGCGGCTGGCGGTCAACCGCTGGCGCCGCGGCCGCAATGCGCTCGCCGCGCTCGTGCGGCACGGGCCGCCCGCTCCCGCCCGGCCGCCGTCGGAGGACAACGTCGCGCTCGTCGCGGCGCTGCGGCAGATCCCGGAGGCGCAGCGCCGGGCCGTCGTGCTCCACCACCTGTGCGGGCTCTCCGTCGAGGACGTCGCCCGCGAGACCGAGTCCCCCGTCGGGACCGTGAAGGCGCGGCTGTCGCGCGGGCGGGCGGCGCTCGCCGGCCTGCTCCGCGAGGACGACGAGGCCGAGCCGGACAAGGAGACTTCTCGTGCGTGAATCGCTCTTCCCTGAACTCGAGCGCCTGCGCGACGACCTGGGGCCGGAGCCGCTGCCCGGGGCGGCCGACGCCCGGCAGCGCGGGCGCCAACGGTCCCGGCGAGCCTCCGGATCGTTGGGCGCGCTCGCGTTGACCGGGGTCGTCGCTCTGGCTGCCGCCGCCACCTCCGGCATCGGCGGCGGCGCAGCCGGGACACCGGGAGCGAGGCCGACCGCTGACCCTGTGTCCTACGACCTCATGAGCCGGGCACGGACGTTGGCCCCGGATGATCTGCCTGGGCCACGTCAGGTCTGGGGCCACTGGTCCGTCCAGTCGCTCCTGCCGTCGCCTCTGCAGGACCGGTGCGCAGCGCAGGCCCTGACCTCCGACGACGGCACCCGTGGCCTCGTCACGATGTACGCGAACTTCATCGGAGCCGAGGGCCGGACCCAGCTGTCGGCCGGGCAGCAGGCGACCACCGCGTACGAGTCCGAGCGCTCCGCCGAGGCGGCCTACCGGGCTCTGGGCCGGCGGCTCGACGGCTGCGCCGACAACAACGCGGGTTGGACGTCGCGTGTTCAGGACGGACGCCGGATGTGGCTGCACTTCTCCGACTCCATCGCCACCAGGACGGTCGTGCTGGTCGGCACGCGGGACCGGTTCGTGACCGTGCTCGGGCTGGAGATCGTCGGCCCGAGCAGGGGCCAGGCGCCCGAGGCCAGCCTCGCCGCCGTCCTCGAGAAGGCCGTCGGCGCTCTCGGCACTCCGGCCGACCCCACGGCACAGCCGGCGCCCGACGCGTTCCGTCCGGGCACCGACGCGCTCATCCCTGCGGGGATGTGGCCGAAGGGCGACAACCCCGCCGACATCGTGGTCGGCCCCGACAAGACGTCCCCGTGCCCGCTGACGGTCCCGGACCGCGACCTGCTCCAGCAACTGGAGCGGGGGTACGGCGCGTACCGGGGGCAAGCGCCCACTTCCCACGAACGGCTCGTCGTGCTCGGCAGCTCGGCCACCGCGCAGAGCGTCTTCGACGCGTGGAACGGCGCCCTCGCGAGGTGCTCGACGAGCTCAGAGCGCGTCCCGCCCCCGGATGACGTCGACGACTCGTCGCCGGTCTACGCCGCGGTCGGCACCCAGGGGAAGGTGCACAAGCTCATGGCAGCCAGGGTGGGCAACATCCTCGTCCTCATCCGCTTCGAGGGCGCCGACGCGGACCAGGTCCGGGCGGCGATGAGTCTCGCCGTACGCGGCGCCGCCCCGTACGTCCTGCCGGAGCCGCCGACCGGCTGACCCGAGAACAACTGGGGGCGGGCACTCGCAGCCGAGTGCCCGCCCACCGTCGTGTGAACGCGGATGCGTCACATGCCGTTCATGATCTCCCGCATGAGACGGGCGGTCTCGCTCGGCGTCTTGCCGACCTTGACCCCGGCCGCCTCGAGCGCCTCCTGCTTGGCCGCGGCGGTGCCGGACGAGCCGGAGACGATCGCGCCGGCGTGGCCCATCGTCTTGCCCTCGGGCGCCGTGAAGCCCGCCACGTAGCCGACGACCGGCTTGGTGACGTTCTCCTTGATGTACGCCGCCGCCCGCTCCTCGGCGTCGCCGCCGATCTCGCCGATCATCACGATGGCGTCGGTGTCGGGGTCGTCCTGGAAGGCCTGCAGCGCGTCGATGTGCGTCGTGCCGATGACCGGGTCGCCGCCGATGCCGATGGCCGTGGAGAAGCCGATGTCGCGCAGCTCGTACATCATCTGGTAGGTCAGCGTGCCGCTCTTGCTGACCAGGCCGATGCGGCCGGACGGGGTGATGTCCGACGGGATGATGCCGGCGTTCGACTTGCCGGGGCTGATGATGCCCGGGCAGTTCGGGCCGATGATCCGCGTGGTGCCCTTCTGCTGGGCGTAGGCGAAGAACGCGGCCGTGTCGTGGACCGGCACGCCCTCGGTGATGACCACGGCGAGCGGGATGCCGGCGTCGACCGCGTCGATCACCGCGTCCTTGGTGAAGGCCGGCGGCACGAAGATGACCGTGACGTCGGCGCCGGTCGCGGCCATGCCCTCGGCGACGTTGGCGAACACCGGAAGCTGCGTGCCGTCCACGTCGACCGTGGTGCCGGCCTTGCGCGGGTTGGTGCCGCCGACGACCTGCGCGCCGGACGCGAGCATGCGCTTGGTGTGCTTCATGCCTTCGGAGCCCGTCATCCCCTGGACGAGGATGCGGCTCTTCTCGGTGAGGAAGATCGCCATTGCTCAGGCCCCCTTGCCAGCCGCGCCGGCGAGCTCGGCCGCGCGGCGCGCGGCGTCGTCCATCGTGTCGACCAGCGAGACCAGCGGGTGCGCCGCCTCGTCGAGGATGCGCCGGCCCTCGGCCGCGTTGTTGCCGTCCAGCCGGACGACGAGCGGCTTCTCGACCGTCTCGCCGCGCGACTCCAGCAGCGCGAGCGCACTGACGATGCCGTTGGCGACGGCGTCGCACGCGGTGATGCCGCCGAAGACGTTCACGAACACGCTGCGCACGGCCGGGTCGGACAGGATGATCTCCAGCCCGTTGGCCATGACCTCGGCGGAAGCACCACCGCCGATGTCGAGGAAGTTCGCTGGCTTGACGCCGCCGAACTCCTCGCCGGCGTAGGCCACGACGTCGAGCGTGCTCATCACGAGCCCGGCGCCGTTGCCGATGATGCCGACCTCACCGTCGAGCTTGACGTAGTTGAGGTTCTTCTCCTTGGCCCGCTGCTCCAGCGGGTCGGTCGCCGACTTGTCCACGAGCGCCTCGTGGTCCTTGTGGCGGAAGTCCGCGTTCTCGTCCAGCGTGACCTTGCCGTCGAGGGCCACGATGCGCCCGTCCGCGGTCTTGACCAGCGGGTTGACCTCGACGAGCGTCGCGTCCTCGGCCGTGAACACGCCCCAGAGCTTCACGATGGCTGCCGCGACCTGGTCGCGGACCTCCGCCGGGAAGTTGGCCTGCTCGACGATCGCCGCGGCC
>NZ_JAANNP010000074.1 GCF_011250635.1 Motilibacter deserti | reverse complement strand
GGAGGAGGAGGGCGCGTTCGACGTGCTGCTGCCGCTGCGGCGGCGCGGCTCGCAGGCGCCGTTGTTCTGCGTGCACCCGGCGAGCGGCTTCGCCTGGTCGTACGCCGGGCTGATGCGCCACCTGGGGCCGGACGTGCCGGTCTACGGGCTGCAGTCGCGCGGCCTGGCCGAGGCCGACGAGCTGCCGGGCAGCGTCGAGGAGGTCGCCGCCGACTACGTCGCACAGATCCGGACGGTGCAGCCGCACGGGCCGTACTCGCTGCTCGGCTGGTCGTTCGGTGGGCTCGTCGCGCACGCGATGGCCACCCAGCTGCAGGCCGAGGGCGAGGAGGTCGCGTTGCTGGCGATGCTCGACTCGTTCCCGAAGACGGCGCAGGAGGCGGCCGAGCAGACGGTCCTCGGCGAGCAGGAGTTCCTCGGCGCGATGCTCGACCTCGCCGGGTACGACCGCTCCGCCCTCGGCGACGGCCCCCTCGAGCACTCCCGGGTGGCGGAGCTGATCCGCCGCCAGGGCGGCGTGCTCGGCACCGTCGAGGAGCACCACCTCGCAGCGCTGTACGCGGTGTTCGCCAACAACTCCCGCCTGGCCCGCCGGTTCGTCCCCGGCGTGTTCGACGGCGAGCCGCTGCTCTTCGTCGCGACGGGCAGTGTCACGCCCGACGGGCCGGGACCGCAGGCGTGGGGGCCGCACGCGACCGGCGCGACCCGGGCGCACGACATCGACTGCGTGCACGACGCGATGACGACGCCGGACGCCCTCGCCGCCATCTGCGCGGCGCTGGTGCCGGCCCTGGGGCAGGCCCGGGACGCGCAGCCGCGCTGATCCCCGGGTGCCGCGTCCACTACCGGCCACGGCCGCTGACACCGCACTCCCGCCCGACGGAAGGTGGGCCTGCAGCTCCCCCGGCTCCGGGCCTCCCCCGTCGCCCACGAACTTCCCAAGGAGAGACCAGTGACCAACCCCTTCGAGCAGGCCGACGGCAGCTACCTCGTACTCGTCAACGACGAGCGGCAGTACTCGCTGTGGCCGGCGTTCGCCGAGGTCCCCGACGGCTGGCACGTCGAGCACGGCGAGGACACGCGCGAGGCGTGCCTGCAGCACATCGAGGCGAACTGGACGGACATGCGACCGGCGAGCCTGGCCCGGGCCATGGACGGCGCCCGGGCGGGAGTGTGAAGCGGCCGCGCGGGGGCCGGTCCCCCGGGGCCGGCTCCCGGTCGACCGGGCCCGCCCGTGGGAGCGTGCTGCTGAGCAGCGTCTCCTCGGACGCGCACACCTGGAACCTGGTCTTTCTGCAGCTGCTGCTCGAGGAGAACGGCTACGACGTCGTCAACCTCGGCGCGTGCGTACCCGACGAGCTGCTGCTCGCCGAGGCCCGCGCACACGCCCCGGACGTCATCGTGATCAGCAGTGTGAACGGGCACGGCCGCGCCGACGGCCGCCGGCTCATCGGCGCCCTGCGCGCGGACCCGATGCTGCGCGGCGTGCCCGCCGTGATCGGCGGGAAGCTCGGCGTTGCGGGCGCGGACGACGCGGCCGACGCCGAGCTGCTGGACGCAGGGTTCGCGGCGGTCTTCCCCGACAGCCCCGACACCGGCCCGTTCCTGCACCTCGTCGACACGGTGTGCACGGCGCGCAGGGCCGCGCGGGCAGCGGTGCCCGTCGCGCGCACCGGGCACGGCGTCATCCCCTCGCGCTTCGGCAACGGGCTGCTGCCGGCCTACGCGGCGGACGCGTCGTGAGCGCCGCGGAGCGGCCAGCCGGTGCGCTGGCATCGGTCCCGGCGGCTCCGCGGGACCGCTACGGCAGCCTGCCGGCGGCCGTGCGCGCGGCGCGCGAGCGCGGAGAGCTGCTCGTCCAGCCGCGGATGGGGTTCAGCGACCCCGCGCGGATGCGGGCGGGCCTGCTCGCCACGCGCGCTGCCCGCGGCGCGACCGTCGGCACGCTCACGCTCGACAGCTACACCCGGGTCGGCGACGTCGCCGCGGCCGCCCGGGCGCTCGCCACCGGCGTACCGCTCAACGGCTATCCGATCACCAGCCACGCGCTCGACATCACCCGCGGCGTCCTGGACCGCGTCGCAGGCCCCGGCTTCCCGGTCCAGGTCCGGCACGGCTCCCCGCTGCCCGAGTCGATCTTCCGCACGCTCACGGCGCTCGGGCTCGACGCGACCGAGGGCGGCCCGGTGTCCTACTGCCTGCCGTACGGCCGGGTCCCGCTGCGGCGGGCCGTCGACAGCTGGGCCCGCAGCTGCGACCGGCTCGCCCGCGCCGCGGACGAGGGTGGCGAGCCCCATCTGGAGAGCTTCGGCGGCTGCATGCTGGGCCAGCTCTGCCCGCCGAGCCTGCTCGTCGCGCTCACCGTGCTCGAGGCGGCGTTCTTCGTCCAGCACGGGCTGCGCAGCGTCTCGGTGAGCTTCGCCCAGCAGACCAACGCGGCCCAGGACGCGGAGGCGCTGCTCGCGCTGCGCCGGCTGGCGCGCCAGTTCCTGCCCGGCGTGGACTGGCACGTCGTCGTCTACACCTACATGGGCGTCTATCCCCGCACCCCGGGCGGCGCCGCCCTGCTGCTGTCCCGCGCGGCCGAGCTCGCGGCCAGCGGCGCGGAGCGGCTCATCGTGAAGACGCCGGCCGAGGCGTACCGCATCCCGACGGTGGACGAGAACGTCGCCGCCCTCGAGCTGGCCGCAGCCGCCGCCCGCGCGGCCCGTCCCCTCGGGCCCGGCGACGTCTCCGACACCGGGGTCTACGTCGAGGCCCGCGCCCTCATCGAGGCCGTCCTCGACCTCGACCCCGACATCGGCACCGCTCTCGTGCGCGCCTTCGCCGCCGGCTACCTCGACGTGCCGTACTGCCTGCACGCCGACAACCGCGGCGCCGCGCGCGCGACGCTCGACGCCGAGGGCCGGCTGCGCTGGTCCAGCGTCGGCGCCATGCCCATCGCCCACCTCGCCGACCTCGACCGGGCCGCGCTGCCGACCAGCAGCGGGCTGCTCGCCGCCCTGACGTACGTCCAACGCACCTGCGACGCCGACGCAGCCGCGCCCGCGCCGTCCCTGCCGCTCGAAGGAGCCCGGCTGTGACCGACATGATCGACGCAACGACGGCGCTCACCGACGCGCCGTGGACGATGGACCTGCTGCTGCCGCGCTGGGACCAGCGCGAACGGCACGACGCGTGGTACGCCGCGAGCCCCGACCGCGTCTGGGACGCGCTGCTCGGGCTGCGGGTGGCGGACCTGCGGTTGACCGAGGCGCTGATGCGGCTGCGCTCGGACCCCGTGGGCCTCGTCCGGGGGACGGCCACGCCGCTCGGCACCGACGCCCTCGTCATCGACTCGGTGGCGCCGATCACCCTCGCCGCAGACCCGGGGCGTGAGCTCGTGCTCGGCGACATCGCGGCGTACGCGCGGCCGAAGCCGACCCGGCCGGAGGGGCTGGCCGGGGGGCTCGAGGCGTTCAGCGCGTTCGAGCGGCCGGGCTACTCGAAGGTGGTCATGGACTTCCGGCTGGTCGCCGAGCGCGGGGGGACGCGGCTGCACACCGAGACACGGGTGCGTACGCCGGACCTGCGCTCCCGCATCGCGTTCTCGGCGTACTGGGTGCTGGTGCGGGTCGGCAGCGGGCTGATGCGGCGGGACATGCTGAACGCCATCGGCCGTACGTGCGGGTGAGGCGCGGCGCGTTGGGTGCCGGCTGAGCCGAACAGCTCTCCGGAAGCAGCGCAGATGCGGGGATTGTGCGCGCCGCGCGCCTCGGGGGGAAGCTCAAGATCCACGTGAAACGGCAATTTGGCGGAGGTCTTGTTCTGCCTGCGGTCCCGCTCGCGCTGTCACCGCCTTGCGTCGCCCGTCCACGGGTCCCGTCCCGACGCTGGCGAAGCACATCGCCTCTGGCAAGGCGTTAACCGTGCCGCTGCTGGTCAGCGACCGAAACGCGGAGACGCAACGCGCGCCCGTGCCGTTGGGGTCGCGTGCCCCTGAGAGGGGGGCCTTGCAGCTTGCACGGGCGCAGCCTGACTGCCGGCCGTCTCTTCGTGACCATCTCCGAAGGCTTGTCGGGCGCGGCGTTCGCTGCCTGGGTGCGGCGGGCGGCCAGTGCGACGCCCCTCGGACGCCGACGACGAGCGTGATCTTCAGAGTGCCGATCAGCAAGCGGATATGGCCGACAACGCTCCTCTGGCAGGCATCTCCGTGACACGGACATGCCGACGAGCGGTAGCCAGATCACCCACATCATGCCAACGTCATTCGTCCATCAGAGTCTGCAGCCGTTCTCAGGGCGCCAGGGTGCCACGCATGGCGATGTAGGTCTTGAACGCCTCTCGGAACTGCCCTTCCAAGTAACGGGCGGCGTTACCTCCAGGAAGGACGTCAACCTCCCACTTGCGTTTGTGATGTGAGAGGTACCGCTGAATGCGAGGGGCGCCAATATTTGCCACGAAGAAGGGGTGCAGCAGCCCAAGATCACTATGCAGCCCGTGAAACCCCCGGGCGAGATGTAGCGCGAGATGCGTGGCGTAATACTTGCACTCCACGCCCAGCAGACACCTGATCCCTCGCGGAGCGACTTGCTTGGTCCGGGAAAGTGCCGCCTCGTCCGCAGGCAGGACCAGCACGTCGCACTCGTGCAGGACCCGCGACCGTCCTTGAACTCGGACGCCAACATGGACTTCCAAGGGGTCGCAGTCGGAGAAAGTCACGACGGCGTGGGTGTAAGGGTGAGTAGTGGAGGACAACATCCCGGGGCTCGTGCGAAAGACCAGGCGCGACGGAACCGCACCGTGAACGTCACGGAAGTCGATGCGGCCGCCGGCCGCAACAGCAGCTCGAAGCACAATGCCGAAGACGTAGCCCTCGTAGACGTCGTTGGCGGCGCTAGCGGAGTTGTAGTTGCTGGCCCGCGTGCCGAGGACCGCCTGCAGTTCTCTGAGTAGATCGTCAACGCCGGTCACGAGAGCAACTCCTGCGACAGTCGGTGGAGTACATTGCTCAGTAGGTCGGTGGTGCCACCCCGAGTCCGATGGCGCAGTCCCTCCGTGCTTATCCCGACGACATCACGCGAGCCCTGATCGGGAACCCAGTCGATCTCCGAGATGACGGGCGTCGTCGCACGTTCGGTTGGCCGAGGTGTAGGCTCGTCGTCGAGCCCGAGCAGCGAGCGATTCGCGGACGCCAACGGCTGCAACTGCTCAATCGACTGCTGCGAGACGCGCTCGACGTCCACTAGGGCGCGCCGCAACGCGCCCAATAGGGCCTCAACCTGCTCCTCGAGTGTCAAAGGGCGGCGCACGAGGAACTCCTCGGCTCGCTTGCGCCCAGGTGCGGTCGAAGCCACCTCCTCGAAGTCGTCCCGCCCGTTGCGTTTGACTGAGCGTAGTCGCTTGGTCTCCGTAACGCCCTCTTCAATAGCCTCGTCGAGCTCGTCCAATACCCACTGGAAACCAATCTCCGCAGCGAACCCACGGACCTTCTGGTACTCGCGCGCCAGTTGTTCTGCTTCCATGGCGGGCAGTCTGCCGCAACCCAGCACCTCCCGTGCCCAGACTTGGGCAATTGAGGGCTGATGCCGACGTCGGTACCGCGCCCCGCGGACAGCGAATCAGAGGACAGCGGCTTGGAAGAGCGTCATCGAGGAAGCCGAGGCTGGCTACGACCAGTCCGTTTAGGAGTACGTCAACGACTTGGCCTGGGGGACCGTGCCGTCCAGCCCCTCGCCGGGTCATGGCTCTATGACGTACGCCGACCTGTTGATGATGGTAGAGTCTCGGACGTTCTCGATTCGGTCGCCGAGGGTCAAGTCGCCGTTGATGAAGATTGGGCCAGTTGCCTTCGCGTAGTACCGAAGCGTGGATATCGGCAAAGCAGAGCGCACCCGCTCCGTCGCCGGGAGGGCAACGTTCGGGAAGTAGTTGTGATAGGCGTCAAAGTCAGCAAGGACGCGACTGTCACGGGACGCGTACGTGCTCACGTACCCCTTCAGCCAGTCTACTGCTTCGACAATGTTCCCCTTCCGTCCCGGCTCGAAACGACAATACGAAGTCAGCCATCCCGTCTCGTCTCGTCTGCGCGACTCGTTATCAGAGGACTCGAAGGTGACGAAGGCGGAGGCATGCAGGTGCGTCCCCGTTGGTGGTGGGCTGATTTCCACACTCGCTACTCTAATGCAATAGCCGGGCAGTCGTGTCGCGTGTGTCAACACAACCTCCGGCAGGAGTTCTACACTGCCCGCTACGCTCGCGATCAAGATCCCCTCCTCACGCAGTCGCTCGGCCAACGAGTGATACTCGCCGCTCCGCACAAGCACCGGAATACCGTCGTCACAGAATGACGAAAACGTAGCGCCGAGCACGTACCATGTCTCGCCGCCGTGCTCGATTGCTGTCAATCGGATACATCCGATACCTCCGTCGAGCATCGCCACCTTCCCCACTGGGAGGTAATGGGGCCCGAGCGTGGGCGTCGAGCGAGTGGAGTGGAGCGCCGCTCGTCGGACGGAATGGGAGCGCGGGTCGTGGTATAGGCCTGGCTCGAGAGGAACCCACTCCGCCAGCTTGCACGAATGCAACTCGACTCTTCGGCCATCCCAGAGCCCATCCTCGCGCGCATCCTGCCAGAACTCTTCGTTCCCTGCTACACCGCGATAGACCTTAGTGGCACCCGTAGACGGAGACGATCGCACTTCGCGGTACCCGAAGGGGCGCAGGCAAGCGCGCAGCGACGCTGCTAGCCCGTAGGTGCGCTCGATCGAGGAATCTGTACTGGTATCGCTGGGACCTGAGCGCCAAGAAAGGCGCATCTCAAGTCGCCAGCGCGTTGATGAAGTTGGCGATTCCCGCAAGATGGGCTGCGCCTGGTAGCACAGCCTTGAGTGCGTTCCAAGTGGACCTTAGCACCGACACTCGCGGGCTCGCCTGCTGGATTTCTTCGGTGAGGGCTTCAAACAGTTCCACCGCCTCGGGCTCACCCGACTGCTGAGCCAGCTCCCCTAGCGCCTCTAGGTCCCGCGCGACGCCTTGATGCCCCCTCTCCGAAAGAACATTCACGGCACCAAGAATCTTCGAACGGTTCACGATCACGGAACCGGAAATATTCTTGAACTCGTCACCCATTCTTCGCCTCCCAATCTCATCCTCGAACTGACAGCTATACGCGGCCACCGCACGCAACATGCTTCAAACCGACACGCCACCTGAGTTCTCATCAAACTAGACGTTGAGAACCTACTGCGCAAGATCGCCGATGGTCCCAAGGCTCCGCCCCGAGACCAGACATGGCGCCATGCCGGGCAGGCGGAACCGGAAGCGCCTCGGGCCAGCTTGCAGGGCGCACGCAACGACAGTCCGAACGCCACGGCCGGTCGACTTGGGACTGCCCCGGGTTCGGTTGACTCCTGACCTGTGAGGACTGGGTCCTCGCTGGAAGGATCGGCATCGTGCCCACCCCGTTCCCGCCGGAGTTCCGTCGTGACGTCGTCGCGGTCGCTCGCAGCAGCGAGGCGTCGATGGCACAGATCGCCCGCGACTTCGGCATCTCCGAGTCCTGCCTGTCGCGCTGGTTGAAGGTCGCGGACCGGGAGGACGGGCTCGGCGACCGCCCCGGCGGCCGTCGACCGACCGGCGGCCTGGCAGCGAGCCCGGCCGCGCCGGCCGAGACCGCGTCGACGGAGGAGCGGCTGCGGGCGCTGGAGAAGCGGAACCGCCAGCTCGAGCAGGAGAACGAGGTGCTGCGCCGGGCGACCGCTTACTTCGCCCGCGACGTCCTCCCAAAATGATCTACCCGCTGGTCGGAGACTTGGCCGGCGAAGGCATCCCCGTCGCGCTGACCTGCCGGGTGCTCGGGTTCTCCAAGCAGGCCTACTACGCGTGGCGGGCGCGGCCGGTGACGCAGCGTGACTGGGACGACGCCCATCTGATCAACGCCGCGCTGGACATCCACCACGATGATCCCGAGTTCGGCTACCGGTTCATCACCGACGAGCTAGCCAGTCACGGCATTACCGCGGGCCGAAACCGGGTCAACCGCCTCTGCAGCCTGCAGAAAGTCTGGTCGACCCACGCCCGCCGCCGTGGCCGGTACCGGCAGCCCGGCCCGCCCGTGCACGACGACCTCGTCGCCCGCCAGTTCACCGCCGAGGCGCCGAACGAGCTGTGGCTCACCGACATCACCGAGCACCCGACCGGCGAGGGCAAGCTCTACCTCTGCGCGGTCAAAGACGCCTGCACCAACCGGATAGTTGGCTACTCCATGGACGCCCGCATGACCTCTGCGCTCGCCGTCGCCGCGCTGCGCAACGCGATCTCGCTGCGCAAGCCCGCCGGGACGGTCGTGCACTCGGACCGCGGGAGCCAATTTCGCTCGCACGCCTGCCTCCGGGTGCTGCGCGGCGCCGGCCTAAGGGGCTCGATGGGCCGCGTCGGCACGTGCGCCGACAACGCCGCCATGGAGAGCTTCTTCGCGCTGCTGCAGAAGAACGTCCTCAACCGCCGGCGGTGGGACACCCGCGACGAGCTCCGGCGCGCGATCGTGGTCTGGATCGAGAAGACCTACCACCGCCGCCGAAGACAAGACCGCCTCGGACGTCTTACCCCCGTAGAGTTCGAGACGCTCCTACAGACCGCTCACGCGGCCTGACTCCACCCACCATCGGAGTCAACCGAAGCGGGGGCAGTCCCCTTCGTTACCCGGAGCAACACGCGGGCATCAGCGTGTCATGGCGAACGTGCGTGCGGGCGAGTGGTTGCGGAAGCAACATCCGCACATGCCGCGGACGGGTCGTGGGACGTACAGGCATCACGGCCGTCGGCGCTGGTCAGTCCGCCTGCTAGGCAACGGCCTGGATGAGCGGGGCGAGGAAGGCCTCCAGCTCGCTCTCGTCCGTCGCCAGCTCACTGCTGACGAGCACGTGTCCATCGTCCAGAGTCCAGCCCGCACTCCCCCGTACCGGCACCTCGCCGACCCATAGCCGAAACGGGCGTACTGGTCGTCCCAGGCGCTGCTCGAACCCGTTGACGAAGTGCGTGAGGTGCAGACTCCGCCTCCTTCCAGCGGCCGCGGCTTTCGCCCCCTGGACCCAGGCCTCGGCCTCGGGGAAGCGACGTTCGAGCAGGGCGCGCAGTGTGGGCGCGTCCTCAAGGCCTCCCCAGTCGGGAGGCCGCGGCATCGGCAGCAGGCCAGGCAAGCGCACATCCATGCTCGCCCACCAGCGCTCCCACTCCCGTATCGCGGCTCCAAGGTCCAGTTCGTCGCCGGCACACTCGACCGGCGGCACCAGCGGTGGAAGGTCCGGCAGCACGTAAGGCCCCACCCCGGCCAGGTCACGCAGGTACAACGCCATGACAGCGGGCGTAGGCACGTCCTCTGTGATGGCCCAACTGGACCTGCCGACCTCATGCATAGCCCTACTCTCCCTCGCGCAGCCCCACGCTCGAACGCTCATGCCGCGGGTGGGGCGTCCTCGGCACCGCCGACGAGAGGCGACCGCCACCACGCCTCGGCGGTGTGCGGCAAGCCGGCGCGACGGGCATGGAGAAGCGCGAGTTCAGTCAAGACCTGAGTACGGC
>NZ_JAANNP010000075.1 GCF_011250635.1 Motilibacter deserti | reverse complement strand
GCTCGTCGGGGTCGAACGGGTCCGGCGGGCCGAAGAAGTCCTGCACGGCAAGGGTTCCCGACACCTTGCGCTTCTCGAGGATGCCCCAGTAGACGAGCAGGTCGTAGTTGAGGGTGAAGACGCGTTCGTACTTCTCGATCTCCCGCCCGATGGCCTCGCACGTCGCCGGCGGCACGAATGACCATGGGACGTGCACCCGGTGCACCGCGTCGAGGAGGCCTCGCTGCACCTCGTCGTAGAGCGCGGTGACTGTCGACGTGTCCTGGCCGAGCGCGGCCAGCAGGGTGCGCGTGCGCCAGAGCGTGTCGAGCACGCCCTCGAAGTCGGTGGTCCCGAGAGCGCCGAACGCCTTCTGGGCCGCAGAGGTGAGGGCGGCCCGTTCGTAGAGCGCGCTGTAGCGGAAGTCCGACCAGACGTTGATGCTCACCCCGTTGCCGATGAGCAGCGTGGGCCAGCGCGACGCGGCGGCGACCTCGTCCCACGACGGCAGGTGCGGCGTGACGATGTCGGCCATCGGTCTCCTCGTGCGGTGCGGAAAGCGCCGACGGCGACGATGCACTGCCGCGGGCGGGCGCCGCAAGGAGCGGCGGGTCCTGCACGGCGCGGACCGCGCCCGGCTGACGCACTATGGAGGAGTGGACCCCGTACGCGACGACGGCGGCGCGCTCGACGTGCTCGCCTGCCTGGCCTCCGACGGCGAGGTCGTGGTGCTCAGCGGCGCCGGGCTGTCGACGGAGTCGGGGATCCCGGACTACCGCGGGCCGTCGGGCGCCGCGCGCCGGCACACGCCCATGACCTTCCAGGCGTTCACCCGCGACGAGCAGGCGCGCCGGCGCTACTGGGCGCGGAGCTACCTCGGGTGGCGGCAGATCGCGGCGGCGCGGCCCAATGCCGGGCACCACGCCGTGGCCGAGCTGGAGCGGCGCGGCCTGCTGGCCGGCATCGTGACGCAGAACGTCGACGGGCTGCACCAGGCGGCGGGCGCGCGGTCCGTGCTCGAGCTGCACGGCAGCCTCGACGCCGTGGTGTGCCTGGACTGCCGGCGCTCCAGCCCCCGGGAGGAGCTCGACGCCCGGCTCCGGGACGCGAACCCGGACTGGCGGCCCGTCTCCGGGCCGGTCAACCCCGACGGCGACGTCGACCTCGCCGACTCCGAGCTCGACGGCTTCGTCGCGGTGCCGTGCACGGGGTGCGGCGGCACGCTCAAGCCAGACGTCGTGTTCTTCGGCGAGACCGTGCCGCCGGACCGGGTGCAGGAGTCGTACGCCCTGGTCGAGCGGGCCGGGCTCCTGCTCGTCCTGGGCTCGTCCCTCACGGTCATGTCCGGCTTCCGCTTCGTGCTGCGCGCGGTCAAGCTCGGCGTGCCCGTCGCGATCGTCAACGCGGGGCCGACCCGGGGGGACGCGTACGCCCGGGTGCGCATCGACGCCCCGCTCGGGCAGGTGCTGCCGGTGTTGGCCGGCTCGCTCGGTGCGGCGCTCGACGTGGCGCAGCCGGCGTAGCGGGGGGACCTGTGGAGCGCCAGGCCCGCTATAGCGAGCGCAGCGCTCCACGTCCTCGCTCAGGGGCTTCCGCAGCGCCCTCCGACGCCCGACCGGGAGAAACGCGAACTGCCCCCCCACCTGGAGGTCGCGGGCAGCGGTGTTGTCGCGGGAGGAGTGCCCCGACGACAGGCGGGACACGTGGATGGAGCGGGTGACGGGAATCGAACCCGCACTGTCAGCTTGGGAAGCTGATGTTCTGCCATTGAACTACACCCGCGTGCGCATACCCCGGAGCCGGAGCCCCAGGGACGAGCGGAGCCAGCATAGCCGCTAGCGTGCCCGCGTACGGAAGCCACCATCCGATGCGGCTCCCGCCCGAGCCCGAGGAGGCGCAGTGATCCTGTCCGACGGGACGATCCGGCGGCTGCTCGCGGAGGGGCGGCTGGTCATCGACCCCATCGAGCCCGGGCAGGTCCAGCCGGCCAGCGTGGACGTACGCCTCGGCTCGGAGTTCCTCGTCTTCCGCAACCACACGGCCGAGGTGATCGACCCGTACGAGAAGCGGGACGACCTCATGGAGAAGGTGCGGGTCCCCGAGGGACAGCCGTTCGTGCTGCACCCCGGCGAGTTCGTGCTGGGGACGACGCTGGAGGCGATCGGGCTGCCCGACGACCTCGTCGCCCGGGTCGAGGGCAAGAGCAGCCTGGGCCGGCTGGGGCTGCTGATCCACGCGACCGCGGGGTTCGTGGACCCGGGCTGGACGCGTGGCCAGATCACGCTCGAGCTGTCCAACGTCGCGACGCTGCCGATCAAGCTCTGGCCCGGCATGCGCATCGGCCAGCTGTCGTTCCACTGCCTCGACGCGCCGGCCGAGCGGCCGTACGGCCACCCGGACCTGGGGTCGAAGTACGTCGGGCAGCGCGGCCCGGTGGCCTCGCAGTACCAGCAGAACCGGCACGCGGCGGAGCCGGACCAGGAGCCGACGGCGATCGACGCCCCGCCCTGACCGAGTAGCTCAGCCCACCGCCGCCGGCAGCGCGAACGGCTCCGGCCACACCTCGCCCGCGGGGACCGGCCGGCGCAGCAGGTAGCCCTGGGCCGAGTCGCACCCGAGCTCGCGGATGACCGCCAGCTGCTCGGGCAGCTCGACGCCCTCGGCGGTGGACTCGACGCCGAGCGCGTGCGCCAGGGCGATGATCGCGCCGACGACGTGCCGGTGGCGCTGGTCCAGGTGGACGTCCCGAATGAACCGCCGGTCGATCTTGAGGCTGTGCGGGGCGAACTCCTCCAGGTAGGACAGCGAGGAGTAGCCGGTGCCGAAGTCGTCCACCTCGACGCGCACGCCGAGCGCCGCGAGCGCGGACAGGTGCAGCGCCGAGGCGTTGGGGTCGCGCATCAGCGCCCCCTCGGGTATCTCGACGCCGAGCGCGGAGCCGGGCAGGCCGTGCGCCCGCAGCGCCGCCTCGATCCGGTCGACGAGGCCGCTGCTCAGCTGGGTCGGCGAGATGTTGACGAACACGCGCTCGGGGTGGCCGACGGCCCGCCAGGCCGCGGCCTGGGCGCAGGCCGCGTCGAGCACCCACTCGCCGAGCTGGACGATCAGCCCGGACTCCTCGGCCTCGGCCAGGAACTCCGCCGGCTCGACGATCCGGCCGTCGCGGCGCCAGCGTACGAGCGCCTCGCACCCGCGCAGCCGGCCGTCGCGCAGCCCGACCACGGGCTGGAAGCGCAGCTCGAGGTCGCCCACGGTGACAGCGCGGCGCAGCGACTGGGTCAGGTCGAGCACCCGGCGCGCTCGCTCGGTGCGCTCGGTGTCGTGCCGGGCCAGCCGGGCCCGCCCGCCCTCCTTGGCGTCCAGCAGTGCGCCGTCGGCCCGGGCGAGCAGGTCCGAGGCGTCGGTCCCGGGCTCGGAGATCGCCAGCCCGACGCTGGCGGTCTGGACGAACTCGCGGCCCTGCACGAGCAGCGGGCGCTCGAGGCTGTCCAGGATGCGCAGCGCGATCCGCTCGGCGTCCTCGGACCGTGGCAGGTCCTCGCACAGCAGCACGAACTCGTCGCCGCCGAAGCGGGCGAGCGTGTCGCCGGGGCGTACGACGCTGCTGAGCCGCTGGGACACCTGCAGCAGGAGCTCGTCGCCGAACGGGTGGCCGTAGGTGTCGTTGGCCAGCTTGAAGTGGTCCAGGTCGATGAAGAGCGCGGCCAGGGTGGCGGGCTGGCGCTGGGCGCGCGCGACCGCGTGGTTGACCCGGTCGAGCAGCAGCGAGCGGTTCGGCAGGCCGGTGAGCGGGTCGTGCGTCGCCCGGTAGGCGGCGTCGCGCTCGGCGGCCCGGCGCTCGGTCACGTCGTCGTAGATGATGATCGCGCCACCGCCGGCGCGCGGCACGGCGCGGCAGTGGTACCACCGCTCCTCGCCGTCCCGGGGGCGCATGACGTCGGACTCGTACGCCGTGTTGCGCCCGTCGAGCAGGTCCTGGACGGCGGCGCCGAGGGCTCCGAGCGACGGGCTGACGAACTGCAGCGAGACCTTGCGCAGCAGCGTCGGGTAGTGCATTCCGCTGTCGTCGCGCAGCCGTGGGATGGCCGGGTCGTCGGCCAGCGTCTCGGTCCACCGCCGGTTGACCCGCTCGACGCGGCCGTCGGCGTCCAGCACGACGAGCCCGACGGGCAGGGCGTCGATGATCTCGGTGATGTGGCCGACCGTGCTGGCCAGCTCGGCCTCCGTGCTGCGCCGCTCGTCGACCTCGCGCCGCATCGCGTCGAGCAGGTGGGCGTTGTCGACGTGCACCGCGACGCGCTGGGCCAGCAGGTGCAGGAAGCGCTGGTCCTCCTCGGAGTACGGCGCCCGCAGCGCGCTGCGCCAGACCGCGATCGCCCCCCAGGCCCGGTCCCGGCCGTCGATGCGCTCGGCGAGCACGTGCGTGCCCTCCCCGGCAGGCATCCTCGCCGCGTAGTCGCCGGCGTTCTCCTCCGCCTGCCCTGCCGTCAGGAAGTTGGTGCGGACCGCGCCCACCTGCAGGACGCGCCGCAGCAGCCCGGGCGGCACGGTCTCCGGTGGCGCCGTCCGCGAGAAGGCACGTACGCCCTGCTGGACGCTGGCGTCCCAGTGCACGAACGACAGCGCCCGCGCCCGGGTGGGGTCGTCCGGGTCGACGAGCGCGACCGCGCACGCCTCGCCCAGCACGTCGCGGATCGTCCGGGCGACGCAGTCGGACATGGCCGCGGGCTCGGTCGCGGTGTTGGCGAGCGAGTCCGAGATCGTCGCCACGGCCTCCTGCCGGGCTGCCGCCGCCGCGAGCGCCGCCTCCGCCCGGCGGCGTTCCTCGACCTCGCGCCGGGCGGTGAAGAGCAGCCGCGCGTTGTCGAGCTGGAGCCCGACCCGGTCGCAGAGCGCGCGCAGGCTCTCGAGGTCGCCCGGGACGTACGGCGGGCGGTCCTGACCGCGGATGACGAAGACCGCGCCGATCGCCCCGCGTCGCCCGTCGATGCGGCGGGCGATGAGCCGCAGCGGCGCCATGGCCTGGATCAGCGGAGCGGCCTCGGCCCCGACGAGGTCGGCGATCTCGTCCTCGTTGACGAGTGTCAGCCACACCTCCTCCTCGTCGAGGGCACGGGAGACGGCACCGCCTGGCACGAGCCCCTTCGCCTGGGCCGCGCGGTGGTCCAGGACCCGCTGCAGCGCCCGTTGCAACGACGCGTCCGGGTGCGCCACGCCGATGTGCTCGGGGTGCCGGCCCGACGCGTCGAGCACGACGACCGCCGCCGGGTCGCCGAAGATGGCCGACGCCGTCCCCGCCACGGCGCTCGCCGCCGCTCGGAGGTCGTCCGCAGCCTCGGCCAGGCGCTCCGGGACCGCCGCCAGCAGCCCTTCGCGCGCCAGGGCGCTCGCGTACGCCTCCTGCGCGGCGTGCCGGCCGGGCTCGAGGACGCGCGTCTCAGCGGCCTGCCGCGCGTTCTCCAGCGCGAGTGCGAGCCCGGACGCGGCGGCGCCGGCGAGGGTGAGGTCGCCGGCCGCCGACGCGTCGCCAGCCCGACCGCTGCCGGAGCGCTCGGAGCCCAGTGGTCGGACGAGGGCGAGCGCGCCGAGGGAGCGGGCGCCGACGCGCAGGGCGGCCACGAGGACGCGTACGTCGCCCAGCCCGGGCGGGGGGCGCTCGTCGCCGGCGCCGGCTCCGAGTGCGCGCAGCCCCTCCTCGCCGGTGAGCGCGACGGGCGCAGTGGCGGCGAGCGCCAGCGCGGGGGCACCGTTCTCCGCGTTCACGGCGGCGCGCGCCCAGCGGCCCAGTGCCGCGGCGACGGCCGGCTCGGAGTGCCAGGCTCCGATCTCCGGCGGTGCCCCCGCCGGGCCGCTCCAGATCACGCAGCCGACGTCGTCGCGGAGCGCTTCGGCGACCGTGGCGGCGAGCGCCGAGACGTCGCGCACGGCGTCGCCCGGGTCGCTCAGTCGCTCGAGCACGTGCAGCAGCACGTTCCCGGCCGACGGCCCGTCCGCGCGGGGCCGGTCGGCGTGCTGACCCGGTTCACCAACCGTCTCCACGCGATGCCCTCCTGGCTCACGCTAAGGCTGGGACCCCATCGGTCCCTTGGCAAGCCCGGGACGGCTTTGTACCCCTACGGGTGGCCTCGCGCGGCCTGACAACGATGACGACCGGCCGTGGCGCCAGGAAATCTAAGGAAGACGCTCTAGAACACGAGGTGGACGAGCCAACGCAGGGCGGGCACCAGGACGTGCGGCGCCGCGATCACGAGGAGCAGGCCGGCGACCACCGCGGCGAGGAGGCGAGTGGCGAGCCCCGGGCCACCGTCGGGGCCCCGCAGGCTGCGCAGCACCCGCCGAGCGTACGCGGGACGGGCGGTCGGCGGGAGGCGTAGCCGTGCGGCCCTGGGAGCCGACAGCGCGATGAGCGAGTCGGCCGCGCGCGGGTGGGGCCCGTTCAAGGAGCGGGAGCGGGCCGGCGCGCCGCGGGCAGCGGCAGGTGCGGGAGCCTCGGGAGGAGGCCCGTCAGCTGCTGGCGTCCTGCAGGTCCGTGGGGGTGTAGCCGGTCGCCTTGCGCCACAGCACGGTGGCCTGCCGCGACGCGACGAGCCGGGTGAGGCCGATGACCGCGCCGGACAGCAGCGCCCAGCCCACCGCCTCCTGCCAGGAGACGTCGGGGTCCTCGGGGTTGGCCGGCGGCTCGTTGCCCGTCAACGCCTTCCAGGCGCCGGTGACGGACTTGCGGCCGACCCATGCGGCCGCGATGGCGGACACGGCCGTGACGGCCTTGAACCCAACCCCGCCGGATGCCTGCTTGGCCATCTGTCCTCGCCCTCTTCCGCGCCTCGTCTGACCGCACCCTAACGGGGCGCGGATCGCCCGAACCCCGGGCGTGGGCTCCGCCTGCCCTGAGACGCTGGGGAGCATGCCGCCTGCTCCCCGTCCTGCCGTCCCCACCGGGCTTGGCGCGCCCGGTGGCGCCGATGCGCCTGGAGCGGATGGCCTCGGCGGGACGGCGGCGCTCGGCGCCCGCCGCGACGTACGCCTCCTGCTCGCCCTCGCCGCGGGCTGCTTCGCGGTTCTGCTGGGGATCTGGGCGTTCTTCGGGCGCACGCGGCGCGGCATGATGGCCGACTCCTACGGGGTGGGCGGCGCCGGCAACCTCAAACGGTGGCTCGGCGACCTGCTCTACGCGCCGCTGGACACTGTCTCGGTCCCTTCGCTGCTCGTCGCGTCCTGCTGCCTCGGCGCGGTCGGGCTCGCGCGACGCCGGCCGCGCCTGGCCGCCGCGGCCGTCGCGGTCCAGGCCGGCGGGCCGGTGCTGACCGCGACGCTCAAGCAGCTGCTGGCCCGGGACGTCGAGAACGGCTGGGTGCACACGCTGCCGAGCGGCCACACGACGGTGGCGACCTCGTTCGCGCTCGCCGCGATGCTCGTCAGCGCCCCCCGCTGGCGCCCGGCGGTCGCGCTGGTGGGGACCGCGTACGCCGTGGCGGTCGGGGTCGCCACGATCGGCATCCAGGCGCACATGCCGAGCGACGTCGCGGCGGCGTACGCCGGCACGCTGGGGTGGGCGCTGGCGGTCGTCGCGGTCCTGCGCGCTACGGGCCCGCGCGCCGGCCGGTCGGGGGACGGGCGGGTGCGGGCGTCGCTGCGGCGGGTCTACTGGCAGGTGGTCGTGCTGGGCGCGGCCGCGGCCCTGCTCGGCGCGTTCGGGCTGATCGTCCTGGGCCGCCTGCTGCTCGCGCCGCCGGAGGTCGTCGGCTCCTTCTTCGAGGCGGCGTTCGCCGGCGCGGCGTCCGGGGTCGCGGCGGGCGCGCTCGCCGTCGTCGCGGCCTGGACCGTCGTCCTGGCGGCGCTCGACGTCGATCGCCCGGCTGCCGCTGCTCGCAAGAAAGTTGAGCCGCCGGGAATCAACTCGGTTTGACGGCCGTTGACCCGGGCAGTCAACATGAGCCGCATCGGCTCAACCCGAACTTCCCGGAGGTACTACATGGCCCGCGCGGTCGGCATCGACCTCGGCACGACCAACTCGGTCGTCTCGGTCCTCGAGGGCGGCGAGCCCACCGTCATCGCCAACGCCGAGGGCGCCCGGACGACGCCGTCGGTCGTGGCCTTCGCCAAGAACGGCGAGGTCCTCGTGGGCGAGGTGGCCAAGCGCCAGGCGGTCACGAACCCGGACCGCACCATCCGCTCGGTCAAGCGCCACATCGGCACCGGCTGGACCGTCGAGATCGACGGCAAGAAGTACACCCCGCAGGAGATCAGCGCGCGCGTGCTGCAGAAGCTCAAGCGCGACGCGGAGTCCTACCTCGGAGAGCCCGTCACGGACGCGGTCATCACGGTCCCGGCGTACTTCAACGACGCCCAGCGCCAGGCGACCAAGGAGGCCGGCGAGATCGCGGGCCTCAACGTCCTGCGCATCGTCAACGAGCCCACCGCGGCGGCGCTCGCGTACGGCCTGGACAAGGGCGAGAAGGACCAGACGATCCTCGTCTTCGACCTCGGTGGCGGCACGTTCGACGTGTCCCTCCTCGAGATCGGCGAGGGCGTCGTCGAGGTCAAGGCGACCTCCGGTGACAACCACCTCGGTGGCGACGACTGGGACCAGCGGATCGTGGACTGGCTGGTCGAGAAGTTCCGGGCCGCGCACGGCGCCGACCTGTCCAAGGACAAGATGGCGATGCAGCGCATCCGCGAGGCCGCGGAGAAGGCGAAGATCGAGCTCTCGAGCCAGCAGCAGACCTCGATCAACCTGCCCTACATCACCGTCGACGCCGAGCGGAACCCGCTCTTCCTCGACGAGACGCTGTCGCGCGCCGAGTTCCAGCGGATCACCGCCGACCTGCTCGAGCGCACCAAGGTGCCGTTCCGCAACGTGCTGCGCGACGCCGGCGTCCCGGTCGACAAGATCGACCACGTCGTGCTCGTCGGCGGCTCGACCCGCATGCCCGCGGTCGTGGACGTCGTCAAGGAGCTGACCGGCGGCCGTGAGCCCAACAAGGGCGTCAACCCGGACGAGGTCGTCGCCGTCGGCGCCACCCTGCAGGCCGGCGTGCTCAAGGGCGAGGTCAAGGACGTCCTGCTGCTCGACGTCACCCCGCTGTCCCTCGGCATCGAGACCAAGGGCGGCATCATGACCAAGCTCATCGAGCGCAACACGACGATCCCGACCAAGCGCTCGGAGATCTTCACGACCGCGGACGACAACCAGCCCTCGGTCCAGATCCAGGTCTACCAGGGCGAGCGCGAGATGGCCTCGCTCAACAAGCGGCTCGGGATGTTCGAGCTCACCGGCCTGCCGCCGGCGCCGCGTGGCGTGCCGCAGATCGAGGTCACCTTCGACATCGACGCCAACGGCATCGTCAACGTCCACGCCAAGGACCTCGGCACCGGCCGCGAGCAGCGCATGACGATCACCGGTGGC
>NZ_JAANNP010000076.1 GCF_011250635.1 Motilibacter deserti | reverse complement strand
CCGCGGGTCGCGCAGGATCTGCTCGACCTGCTTCGCCGAGACGAGCAGGGTCTGGAACGCACCGTCGGGGAAGCCGGCTTCACGCGCCACGCGCTCCAGGCGGAGGGCAGTGCGCGGGACGTTCGAGGAGTGCTTGAGCAGGCCGACGTTGCCGGCCATGAGCGCGGGCGCCATGAAGCGCACCACCTGCCACAGCGGGAAGTTCCAGGGCATGACCGCGAGCACGGGCCCGAGCGGCTGGTAGCGGGTGAAGGCCCGCGACGCTCCCACGGCCTCGGCGTCAAGCGGCTCGTCGGCGAGGAACCGCTCGGCGTGCTCGGCGTAGAACCGCATGCCCTTCGCGCACTTGGCGACCTCGGCCTTGGCCGCCGTGATCGGCTTGCCCATCTCGAGGACCATGTCGCGCGCGATGTCGTCGGCCTCGCGGTCCAGGACGTCGGCGGCAGCCCGCAGCCACTGCGCGCGCAGCGCGAACGACGTGGACCGCAGCTGCTGGTACGCCGTCACCGCCTTGGCGAGGCGCTCCTCGATCTGCGCGCCGTCGTGCTCTTCGAACGTCTCCAGGACCTCGCCCGTCGCCGGGTTCGTCACCGCGATCGCCATCGTCCTCGCCCTTCCGGTCGTGCATCCGGTCCAGCACATGCGAAGGGGCCGGCCTCCTCGTCGGAAGCCGGCCCCGGGCCTGCCTAGTAGCGCGGCGTGCCGTCGTCGTAGACCCGGCGCTCCTCGACGACCGGGGCGCGGTCGCGGTAGACCGTGCGGTCGACGGCCACGTCGTCTCGGGCGACGAGGCGGCGACGCGGCGCGAAGAGCGTGAACGTCAGGACGAGCCCGAGCACGCCGGCGGCGACGAGGATCCAGCCGACGACCATGATGTCGAGGCCGGACACGGTGTAGTCGACCGCGAGCGCGAGGATGAGCCCAAGCGCGATGAGGAAGATGCTGACGCCGATTCCCACTGCTGCCTCCGGTGTCGGCGGCCGGCGAACGTCCGGCCGCGCTCCTGCACACCCGAGTACCCAGGGCTCGCGCGGCTGACACAGGCACGCCCTCCCTCGAAAGGATCCACCGCGCGCCGTGACGGGCCGGCTGCGGATCGGAACGGGGTCAGCGCGTGCGCTGGGCCAGCAGCGCCCGCAGGACGTCCAGCTCGTCGCTGATGACACCGGTCGCCCCCACCTCGAGCACCTCGGCGAGCGCGGCGGGCGTGTTGACCGGCCACGTCAGCACCGCCTCCAGGGTCCGGTGCAGCTCGTCCAGCAGTGGGCGGGTGAGCAGCGAGCGGTGGATCGACGCCCCGTACGCCGCCCGTCCGCCGACCAGCGCGCCCTCCGCGACGCGCGCCCGCAGCGCCGCCAGCTCACCCCGGGTCCGCGCGGACAGCAGGACCTGGGCGTACGGCAGCCGGGCGAAGGGCTCGAGGGCCGGCCAGTGCCGCCCGCACACGAGGACGTCGCGGTCGGGCGCGAGATCGTGGACGCTGCGGGCCACCTCGTGGCCGACGGACGCCCCGGTGCCCTTGAGGTCGAGCATGAGCCGGGTGCCCGGGCCGGCGACGCGCAGCGCCTCGGCGATCACCTCGGCCAGCTCCAGGCGCGGCTTCCACCCCCGGTGCAGCCGCCAGCCGTCCCAAAGGATGGGCAGCCTTCCCGCGGTGCGGGCGTGGCGTACCTCCAGCCGTCCGCGCCAGCTGTGCACGTCGAGCTCGATCACGTCCACGCCGAGCTCGGCGGCGGCGCCCAGTGCGGGCAGCTGGTTCCCCGCCCGGTGCGCGACGGCCAGCGGGTGCGGAGGGGTCACGCGGCCGCCGCGGCCGGGGTGCAGGTGACGCACTGCGGCAGCGTGACCTGGTGCTCGGCGCACACGAGGGCGACCAGCCGGTCGCGCCCTCGGGCGATCCGGCGGGCCAGGAAGCTGGCGCCGCCGAAGGCGAGGCCTGGCACCCAGGCGAGCAGGGCCTTCAGCGCAACCGCGCCCAGAGCGGCCGCCCAGGGCAGCCCGAGCGCCACCAGGCCCACCGCGAGCGCGCCGTCCTTGGGGCTGGCGCCCTGCGGACCGGGCAGGACGCCGGCGAGCTGACTGGCGCCGAAGACCCCCGCGAGCGCGAGCGGGCTGACGGACTCTCCCACGGCCAGGACCGTACCCAGGAGCAGAAGGACGACGCACGCCTGGTAGCCGAACGAGTACGCGAAGGCGGTCGCGAGCCGGCGCTTGGAGGGCAGCGACGGGGCGATGCGGGCCTTGATGCCGGGCCGCAGCTTGAGCACGACCAGCGCGAGCGTGAGGATGCCGGCCGCCACAGAGCCGAAGGTGATGGCCAGGTGCAGCGGCAGCGTGGCGCCCGCGGCCAGCGCGAAAGCCGCCACGCCGATCGAGCCCACGAGCCGGTCGGCTGCGATCTCGGCGACCGCGGCGGCGCGCCGCTCGCCCTTCTGCTCGAGCCGGCGTACCCGCCAGATGTCCGCGCCAGCGTGGCCCGGCGTGCACAGGCCGAGCAGCTCGGCCTCGGCGTAGGTCCGCAAGAACCAGCGCCGGCCCGGGCGGGCGGCTGAGAGCGCGTGCCAGCGCAGCGGGCAGAAGACGTACTTGCCGAGCACGAACGCGGCCAGGCCCAGCAGCGCCGGCAGCGGTGCGGCCGAGGGCAGGTGGGTCACGCCGCTGGCCGACGCGGCGACGCCGGCGAGCAGGACGGACACGGTGCCGAGGCGGCGCAGCCGCGGGTTGCGCGCCGCGGCGCGCAGCGGCGTCGCGACGGCGGCGGGGAGGGCCGGGCGGGGAACGCGGGGCATGCACTGCTTGTCGTCCCGGAACCGCCTCGGCCTGAGGTGTCGACCGGGTGGCTTCTAGACCCTTCCGGCTGCTCAAGCCAGGTCGCGGGACGGACGAAAGTCCTGGTACGCGGGGCGCACCCCGCCCGCACCATCAGCTCGAGGAGGCACCCCGTGGCACGCATCCTGGTCGTGGACGACGACGACGACATCCGTGGCCTCGTCGCCATGCGCCTGAAGGCGGCCGGCCATCGGGTCGTCGCCGTCTCCGACGGTGCCCGCGCGCTCGACCTCGTCGACGAGCGCGGCATCCCCGAGGTCGCCGTCCTCGACGTGACCATGCCGGGCATGGACGGGTTCCAGCTGCTGGAGACCCTGCGCGAGCGCAGCGGTCGCGACGTCAAGGCCGTGTTCCTCAGCGCCCGCGTGCAGGAGGAGGACGTCGCCCGCGGTCGGGCCGCCGGCGCGACCTACCTCACCAAGCCCTTCATCGCCTCCGCCCTGCTCTCTGCGGTCGAGCGCGCCGTCCCCTCCGAGGTCACCGAGTCCTGGTGACACCGGGCAGGCTCAGCCGGCGCTGACCGTCCCCGCCCCACCACGACGTCGAGACCCGACCGTCGCGCTGACGCGTTCCGCGACGACGGCCGGGTCCTCGTGCTCCCAGGCGCGCAGCGCCATCCATCCCACGGCGGCGAGCCGCGCGTCGGTGTCCGCGTCCCGGCGCCGGTTCCGCTCGAGCTTGGCCGTCCAGTAGTCGGCGTTCGTCCGCGGCTCCCGGCTGTGCTCCGGGCACCCGTGCCAGCGGCACCCGTCGACGAAGACCGCCACCCGGGCACCCGGGAAGAGCAGGTCAGCCCGGCGGCGTACGCCCTCGAGCGGCAGCGGGGCGTCGACCCGGTAGCGCAGGCCGAGCGCGTGGCACGCCCGGCGCACCGCCAGTTCGGGGACCGTGTCACGCCGCCGGTTGCCCTGCATGCTGCGGCGCACCGCCGGGCTGCTCGCCGGCGGCGGTGGGGGCAGGTCCGGCCAGGGGAGGGCGGGGTCGTGCGGACCGCCGAGGCCGGGAGTGTGCGGGTCGCCGGCGGCAGAGGGGTCGCCGGGGTCAGGAGGCGGCGGCACCGGCCCATTCTGCGTCGCCGGCGAGCGGCAGCCGCAGCTGGACCGAGGTGCCCACGCCCGGCGTCGACGCCAGCTGCACCGACCCGCCGTGCGCGTCGAGGATCCCGCGGACGACCGCGAGCCCCAGGCCGGTGCCCTGCACGGCGTCCTGCTCGGCGGACCGGGTCCGGAAGAAGGGCGTGAACAACGATGCCTGCTCGTGCTCGTCGATGCCCACGCCGGTGTCGGTCACGGTGAGCACAGCGGTGCCGTCGACGGCGTGCACGCGGACGTCGATCGAGCCCCCGGAGAGGGTGAACTTCACGGCGTTGGACAGCAGGTTCGCGACTGCGAGCTCGAGCTGGTCCGGGTCGGCCATGACGACGGCATCCAGCGCCCCGTCGGGTGCGAGGTCGGTGGAGATGGCGATCCCGCGCTGCAGCGCCAGCGGCACGACCGAGCGGACGGTCTGCTCGGCGACCTCGGCGAGGCGGACGGCCTCGCGCTGGTGCCCGAGCGCCGAGGAGTCGATGCGCGAAAGGGTGAGCAGGTTGTCGACGAGGCCGCGCAGCCGATGCGTGCCGCGCGTCATCGCCGCCAGCGCGTGTCGTGCGTCCTCGGCCTCGAGCCCCTCGGTGAGCATCTCCAGGTAGCCCAGGATGCTGGTCAGCGGCGTCCGGAACTCGTGCGAGACGGTCGCGATGAACTCGGCCTTGATGCGGTCGAGCTCCTGCAGCCGCTCGACCAGCCGCTCCTTGCCCTCGAGGTCCGCGCGCAGCAGCCGCTCGGCCTCCTTGCGGTGGCTGATGTCGCGCAGGAAGGCGTTGAGCTCGAGCCCGTCGCCGTGGTCGGTCGCCCAGAGCACCAGCTCGACGGGGAGCTCGCGGCCGTCGCGGGTGAGGGCGGGCAGCTCGAGCGGCCTGCCGAGGATCGTGGGGATCCTGGTGGAGACGTAGCGGGCCATGCCGGCCTCGTGCGCCGCGCGCAGGTGCTCGGGCACGAGCAGGCTGGACATGGCCGTACCGACCGCCTCCTGCGCCGACCAGCCCAGCAGCTCCTCCGCCCGCCGGTTCCACCCGGTGATGACGCCCGCGGCGTCGGTGCTGACGAAGGCGTCGCCCGCCAGCTCCAGCAGCTGGCGCAGCCGCTCCTCGCGCCGCTCCACGTGCGACCGCGCGCGCTCGCGCTCCACCACCCGGCCCAGCGCCACGCCGGCCTGCCCCAGCAGCTCGGTCAGCTCCGCAGCCGGCGGGCGCGCCTCGTCGGTCACGAGCTCGATCACACCGACGACCTCGTCGCCGACCAGGATCGGGAA
Organism: Motilibacter deserti; assembly: GCF_011250635.1. Taxonomy (GTDB): domain Bacteria; phylum Actinomycetota; class Actinomycetes; order Motilibacterales; family Motilibacteraceae; genus Motilibacter_A; species Motilibacter_A deserti. The sequence goes on along the minus strand of NZ_JAANNP010000076.1, from coordinate 4,038 downwards.
GGCGTACGCCGACACGACGTCGCCGGGGATGCGCGGCGCCGCGTCACCGCCGTCGAGCCAGGCCGCCATGCCGCTGGAGAGCACGAGCTGGGGCAGGCCGGTGACGTCGAACGGCCGCTCGGCGCACTCTGCCGTCGGGCGCAGGCCGCCCGAGTGCCAGGTGCGCACGGGGACGATGCCGGTCCCGCGGGAGTCCAGGGCGTACGCGGCGCCGGCGGTCCAGCCACCGCGCTCGCAGAGCACTCCGAGCGCGGACCCGACGGCGTGCCGGAAGTCGCCCGCGGTGTTCGCGGCCGCCGCCACCGCGGCCAGCACCGAGGACGAGCGCAGCGTGCGGCGCTGCTCGAGCAGGTGCTCGACCTGGCGCGCGACGAGCCCGAGCGCGGCCCGCCGGCTCTCGTCGAGCGTGCGCGGGGCCCGGTCGGCGACGATCAGCGCGCCGAGGCAGGAGCCGTCGGGGGCCGTGACGGGCCAGGCGGCGAAGCACCGGACGTCGAGGCCGGTGACGCCCGGGTGGTCGCGGTAGGCGGGGTCCGCTGCGGCGTCCTCGAGGACGAGCTCGCCGTTCGCCACGACCTCGGCGCTGAGGGCGGCCTCGCGGGCGAGGTGGCTGAACCACAGCCCGGTCTGCGCCTTGACCCACTGCCGTTCGGAGTCGAGGAAGGTGAGCGCGGCGGCCTCGGTGCCCGCGATGCTCGCGGCGAGGCGTACGCAGTTCTCGAACTCGCGTTCGGGAAGCGTGTCGACGATGTCGTAGGCGCGCAGGGCGGCCAACCGACGTCGCTCCTCGCGCGGGGTCATGTCCGAAGCATCGGCGGCGACCGCGAAGGCGCAAGCACCCGAACAGGTACTCGTCGCAACGAGGGCGCCGCCTTCGCCGTCGGCCGAGGCCGTGGGTGCCGGCGGGCGTACAGGCGAACGGGCCGGGGCCCCTCGCAAGGAGGAGCCCCGGCCCGTCGAGGCCGGGCGGACGTGAGGTCCGCGCGAAGTGCTACTTGGCGATGCCCGCGGCCTTGGCCGCGGCGGCGCCGCCGACGATCGGCAGCTCGATGCGGTTGTCACGCGGGTCGAGCGTGATCACGGCGCCGTTCGACTCGGTCGCGGTCCGCTGGCCCCAGCTGCTGTTGCTGCCGGCGACGACGATCGCGATCCGGTGGCCCTTGGCGAAGACGTAGTCCTCGGGCTGGAGCTTGATCTCGGCCTTGCGGTACTGGTTCGGCGTCAGCTTCCGGTCGCGCGAGAGCGAGTTGATGTTCGACGCGTCCTGGATGCCGCGGGTCACGAGCTCCTGCTCGTTGGTGATGACCCGCTCGGTCACCTTCTTGTAGCAGGCGTTGTCCGCCGCGGAGCTCTCGCCCCAGCAGTCCTCTTCGGTGCCGGTGAGCGCACCGTCGTTGGTGGTCGAGATGTGCTGGCCCGTGCCGAGGTCGACGAGGAAGGTCGAGAGGCTGGCGTCGTTGCGGTCGGTCTTGAACCGCAGCGAGAGCTCGGGCGTGCCGGAGATGTGCAGGTCGGCCGTGAGCGGAGCGGTCATGTAGACCAGGCGCGCGCTGTTGACCTCGGTCGGCAGGCTGCGCGTGAGGACCGTCTCGGACGTCCGGGTGTCGGTGTAGGTCTCCGAGACACCGCTCTTCGAACGGTGCAGGGCGAGGCCGCCCGGCGTGGTCGCGCTGTTCGGCTGCAGGTAGACGTTGGTCTTGACGGTGCCCGGCTGCGGCCAGTTGGTCGCGGTGACCCAGTTGAGCGGGGTCTGCTCGATGTCGGCCATCGGCTCGTCCAGGATGCCGTTCTCGACGCCCTGGAGCTCGTGGTCGAACCACCGGTGCAGCGTGTTCACCCAGTCGCCGCGGCGGATGTCGAAGGGATCGACGTGGCCGAGCTGGGAGATCCAGATCTTGCGCGTGACGTCGTTCTCCGCGAGCTCGTACCACCACTCGGAGAACTGGCTGCCGCGCACGTTGTGGTCGTTGATGCCGTGGTAGACGAAGACGGAGGCCTTCACCTGGTCGGCGTCCGGACGGTAGTCGCGCTCGGCCCAATAGGCCGAGTAGTCGCCCGTGTCGTCACCGGCGCCGGCGTCGAGCTCGGTCCGGATGGCGGCGCAGGCCGCCTTGCGCGCCCGGTCGACCTCGGGCAGGTAGCGGTCGCCGGTGACGGCGTTGGAGAGGTAGGACGCGTAGCCGGTGCTGTGCCGGACGCCGCCCGTGCGCTGGTAGTCGTACCAGCTGGAGATCGCCGAGATCGGCACGATGGTGGTGAGGCCCTCGATGCCGGTGGCGGCGGCGGCGTTGGCGATCGTGCCGTCGTAGGACTTGCCGATCATGCCGGTCTTGCCGTTGTGCCAGCCCGCCGTCGCGACGCTGCCGTCCGCGTGGCGCCCGGTGCGGCGGCCGTTGAGCCAGTCGATGGTCGCGAGGGCCGCCGCCGTGTCGCCCTTGCCGCCGGTGGTCGGGCAGCCGGTCGAGTTCGCCGTGCCGAGCGCGTCGCTGAGGACGACCGCGTAGCCGCGCGGCACGAAGTAGTTGTCGTAGAAGAGCGGCCACTGGTCGAGCAGGCCGTCACCGTCGGTGTCCAGCTTGCACTCGGTCTCGTTGCCACGGCAGGACGTCCGGTAGTACGGGCTCGCGTCCATGATGACCGGCACCTTGAGCCCGTCGGCGGTCGCCTTCGGACGGATGATGTCGAACGCCGCGACGTCCTTGACCCCGTTCTTGTCGGTGTCCATGTCCGTGTCGACGAACACGCGCTCGCGGATCGCGTCGGCGTAGCCGAACACCGGCGCGGTCACGCCGTTCTGGATCACGATGCCGGGGTTCGGCTCGGCCTGCGCGGCCGTGGCCAGCGTCGGCAGCAGCGACAGCGCTGCCATCGGGACGAGCATCCTGCTCAGCCGTCTTGCGCCCATGGGGCGGGTCCTCCTGCGTTCTGCGGGGCTGCACCGGACGGTGCCCGCCGCTGGTCTACAAGGCCGCCGCAGGAAGGGGAAGTGAAGTAGCAGTGTCGTAACGAAACTTCCGACAGATGTCGAGAATCCTGTCTCGGATTCTGGACAGACGTGCGTCGGGGCCCGCTTCCCGAAGGAAGCGGGCCCCGACGGCTCTCGAGCTAGCGGCGGTGCGGCCGGCGTCCCGTGACGCCGACCGCACCTGGGTCACGACCCGGTCAGGGGGCGGTGACCCCCTGGCCGTTGAACCGCAGCCAGTTCAGGGTGAACAGGTTGCCCGTCGGCTGGCCGGCGGCGCCGGTCGAGCGGAAGACGAGGTAGACCTGGTTCGCCCCTGCACCCGTCAGGCTGGCGGGCAGCGCGACGTTCTGCGTGTTCATGGTGTTGTTGCCGGTGTTGAGCACCGGGATCGTCGCGGCGAGCGTCCCCGTCGGCGAGCCGAGGCGGACCTCGATGTTGCCGCGGACGGTGCCGGCCGGGGCAGCCGGGTTGGTGCCCGCGACCCGCAGGTCGACCGACGTCATGTTCGCGAAGTTGAGCGGCTCCGCGAGCGTCAGCCAGTCACCGTTGTCGATGCTCTGGACCGCGACGTTCTGCGAGACCCCGACCGGGCTCGGGTCGTTGACGAACGTCACGTTCGTCCCCGACGACTGCCAGGCCTCGGCCTCCTGGAAACGCTGCTGGATCTGCACCTGGCCGGTGCCGGTCAGCCCGCCGTTGTCCGTGTAGGACGCGCTGAACGAGCCGAAGAGGTGCCCACCGGCGTGGTCGGCCTGGGCCGCGGTCGTCTGGTAGACGCCGGAGCAGCCGGTGAACGAGCCCTCACCGTGGCCGTGCGTGTCGTGTCCGAGCACGAAGCTCACCTGGACACGGCTGCAGTCGATCGTCCCGTCCTGCGGGTCGGTCACGGTGACGGCCCAGGCGATGCGGTCGCCGAAGCTGAAGAAGCCACCGTTGGTCGGCGTGGTCACCGTCACCGTCGGTGCGGTGTTGCCGACCACGACCGTGACGGTCGTGGTGCCGCTCTCACCGGCGACGTTGGTGACCGTGAGACGGGCCGTGCGGGTGCCGTTCGTCGTGTACGTGAACGTCGG
>NZ_JAANNP010000078.1 GCF_011250635.1 Motilibacter deserti | reverse complement strand
GTAGGCGGTGAGCTTCTTCTCCTTGTCGCCCATGAGCCGCGTCTTCTTCTGCGGCCCGGCCACGACGCGGTCGATCGCCTCGTCCATCGACGGGGGGTCGATGAGCTTGCGGTCGGCTCGGGCGGTCAGCAGGGCGGCCTCGTTGAGCACGTTGGCCAGGTCGGCGCCGGTGAAGCCGGGGGTGCGCCGCGCGACGGCCATCAGGTCGACCGACGGGTCGATCGGCTTGCCCTTCGCGTGCACCTGCAGGATCTTGAACCGGCCCTGCAGGTCCGGGCTCTCGACCGCGATCTGCCGGTCGAAGCGGCCCGGGCGCAGCAGCGCGGGGTCGAGGATGTCCGGCCGGTTGGTCGCGGCGATGAGGATCACGCCGCCCTTGACGTCGAAGCCGTCCATCTCGACGAGCAGCTGGTTGAGCGTCTGCTCGCGCTCGTCGTGGCCGCCGCCGAGCCCCGCACCGCGGTGCCGTCCGACGGCGTCGATCTCGTCGATGAACACGATCGCGGGCGCGTTGGCCTTCGCCTGCTCGAAGAGGTCACGGACGCGCGAGGCGCCGACACCGACGAACATCTCGACGAAGTCCGAGCCGGAGATCGAGTAGAACGGCACGCCGGCCTCGCCGGCCACCGCGCGGGCGAGCAGCGTCTTGCCGGTGCCGGGAGGGCCGTACAGCAGGACGCCCTTGGGGATCTTCGCCCCGATCGCCTGGAACTTGGCCGGGCTCTCGAGGAACTCCTTGATCTCGTGGAGCTCCTCGACGGCCTCGTCCGCGCCGGCGACGTCGGCGAAGGTCGTCTTCGGCGTGTCCTTGCTGACCACCTTGGCCTTGGACTTGCCGAAGTTCATCACCCGGGAGCCGCCGCCCTGCATCGAGTTCATGAAGAACAGGAACACGATGAAGATCAGCAGGATGGGGACGACCGTGAGCAGCAGGCTGACGAACCAGTTCTGCCGTGCGACGTCCTCGTCGAAGCCCTGCGGCGGGACGTTGGCGAGCAGCTTGCTCACGATCTGCTGCTGCGTGCCGTCGACGAAGGTGGCGTAGACCTTCTCCGCGTCCGGCGCGCTGTCGATGCGGAAGCCGTCCTTGAGCGTCAGCTCGATGCGCTGGCTGCCGTCGACGACCTTGGCCGACTCGACCTGGCCGGCGTCGATCGCCGCGATGGCGTCCGACGTGTCGACCGCCTTCGCGCCGCTCGAGGAGCGCACCGTGGTGGTGATCAGGACGGCCGCGAGGATGGCAAGGAGCACCCAGAACACGGGGCCGCGGAAGAAGCGTTTGAGGTCCATCGAACCGGGGCGGGTCGCCCCGTCCCTCCTCGAGTAGCAAACGGTCTGCTAGGAACGGTACACCGGGGTACGAGCAGTCGCAGAAAGCGCGCACTGCTGCACACTCCGGAGCACTCGGTGCAGCTATCCCAGGCCAACGCGGCCTTGGCCAGCGCCGTTCCCCTCGGACGAGTGCTGGGCCGTCCAGTACGCCGTGGGCGTAGCGGCCCCTCCCCCTCACCCGCTGATCATGCACATGTGGCGAGTTGTCCACAGCTCGCGAGCATGTGGACAACTCGCCACATGTGCATGATCAGCGCAGGTGATGGGGCGTCAGCGCAGGTGGCAAGACGGTGGGCGCGGGAGCGGAGTGGGCGTCAGGAGTAGACGGCCGGCGCGAGCAGCCCGACGAACGGCAGGTTGCGGTAGCGCTCGGCGTAGTCCAGGCCGTAGCCGACGACGAACTCGTCCGGGATGTCGAAGCCGACGTACTTCACGGTCACGTCCACCTTGAGCGCGTCGGGCTTGCGCAGCAGGGTGGCGACCTCGATCGAGGCCGGGCCGCGGGACTCGAGGTTGGCGACCAGCCAGGAGAGCGTGAGGCCCGAGTCGATGATGTCCTCGACGACGAGGACGTGCTTGCCGGAGATGTCGCGGTCGAGGTCCTTGAGGATCCGGACGACGCCGGAGCTCTTCGTCCCTGAGCCGTAGGACGACACGGCCATCCAGTCCATTTGGATCGGCGAGCTGATCTTGCGCGACAGGTCGGCCATCACCATGACCGCGCCCTTCAGCACGCCCACGAGCAGCAGGTCACGCCCGTGGTAGTCGGAGTCGATCTCGGCCGCCATCTCCTGCAGACGGTTCTGGATCTCTTCCTCGGTGACGAGCACCCGCTCGAGGTCGGTCCCCATGTCGGCAGCGTTCACGCCGTGCGCCTCCGGTCAGCTCTTGCCTTGCCCCGCCTCGAGGTCGAGCCTCCCACACCGCCTCCGGGCCGACACACGCCCGGGCAGCTGGACCGGGCCCTGCCCGTGCCAGTCGACGACCAGCGCGTCGAGCGCGTCGACGTGCACCGCGAACAGGTCCGTGCCCGGGCATCCCGCCGCCAGTGCCGCCGAGCGCAGGCAGCGACGGCGTACGCCCGCCGGCAGCTGCGCGAGCGCGTCCACGTCGAGCGAGCCGTCCGTCCCGGTGAGGGCCGGCAGCTCGCGCTCCGCCCAGGCGTCGAGCGCGTCGGCGTCGTCGCGCAGCAGCCGGGCCGTGCGGGCGAGCGCCTCCGCCACGCCGGGCCCGAGCGCCTGCTCGAGGGCGGGGAGAGCGTCGCGCCGGACCCGCACCCGGGCGTACGCCGGGTCGGCGTTGTGCGGGTCCTCCCACGGCTCGAGCCCGAGCGCCGCGCACGCCGCCCGCGTCGTCGCCCGCGGGACCCCGAGCAGCGGCCGGCGCCACAGCCCGCCCGGCCCGGCCGGCCCCCCACGAGCCGCCATACCCGCGAGCGAGCGCGCGCCCGAGCCGCGCGCGAGCCTGAGGAGCACGGTCTCGGCCTGGTCGTCGAGCGTGTGGCCGAGCAGCACCGCCTCCGCCTCGTACGCCGCGGCCGCGGCGGCGAGGGCGGCGTACCTCGCGTCCCGGGCCGCCGCCTCCGGGCCTCCGGCGCGGCCGACGGCCACCGCGACGACCTCGACCGGCGCCAGCCCCAGCGCGCGCAGCGTGGCGCCGACCTGCTCGGACCGTTCGGCCGAGCCCGCCTGCAGCCCGTGGTCGACGACGACCGCTCCGGCGGTCAGGCCCCGGCGCGGTGCGACGAAGGCGGCGGCCGCGGCGAGGGCGAGCGAGTCCGCGCCGCCGCTGCAGGCGACGAGCACACGGCCGCCGGGGCGTACGTCCTGCAGGGCCTTCCGCACGGCGACGCGGACGGCCGCGACCGCAGGGTCGAGCTGCCCGCCCACGGCTCAGCCGAGGACGCGCCGGACCCAGGCCGCCGGGTGCGCGATCTCGGCCGGCAGGGGCAGGGTCTCGGGGCCGGTCCAGACCTGGTTGAAGCCGTCCATGCCCGCCCGGTCCAGGACGCCACGGACGAACTTCGCGCCGTCGCGGTACTGCCGCATCTTGGCGTCGATGCCGATGAGCCGGCGCACCACCTGCTCGGTGGGCCGGCTCGAGCCGCGGCGCTTCTGGAACCGCTTGCGGATCTGCTCGACGCTCGGCACGACCTCCGGCCCGACGCCGTCCATGACCACGTCGGCGTGGCCCTCCAGCAGCGACATCATCGCGGTCACCCGGTCGAGGGCCTCGCGCTGCGCCGGCGACTGGACGGCCTCGAGCAGCGAGGGCGCGCTCTCGTCGCCGCGCACCGCGCCGTAGACCGCGCGGAACACCCCGCGCAGCCGGGCGAGCAGGGCCGCGGGCTCGAGGTCCGCGTCGTCGACGAAGCCGCTGATCTGGGCGAGCAGGTGGTCGCGCAGCCACGGGTTGGCCCCGAACTGCACGCGGTGGGTCTCCTCGTGCAGGCAGACCCAGAGCCGGAAGTCGCTGACGTCGACCGTGAGCTCGCGCTCGGCGGCGACGATGTTGGGGGCGACGAGGAGCAGCCGGCCGCCGGTGGCGCTGGGGGTGAAGAGCTCGTACTGCCCGAGGACCTTGCCCGCGAGGAACGCGAGCAGCCCCCCGGTCTCCAGGCCGGTGAGCACCCCACCGACGGCCTCGGCGACCGGGCTGTCGGAGGGGGTACGCCGCCGCGCCGCGCGCTCGGACAGCCGGGCGACCAGCGGGTCGAGCACGACGCGGAAGCCCTCGACGTTGGCGCGGACCCAGCCGGGGCGGTCCACGACGGCCACGGCCGAGGAGCCGCCCTCGGCGACGAGCCCGGTGTAGGCGCGCACGTGCGCCTGCGCCTCCGTGGCCCGCTGCCGCAGCTCGGCGACGGCGGCGTGCGCCTCGTCCCGCGTCACCTTGGGCCCGCGCGGGGCCAGCCGCACCGCCGTCGCGGTCGCGAGGTCCCAGTCGACCGTCACCGACATGCCGTGCCCGCCCCGCCGCGCATCGCGCCTCCGCTGTCCATGCAGCCACGCTACGGGCTGGTGACGCCCGGCCCTTCGGTCACGCCAGCAGCACGGCTGCGCCCGGCCCCAGCGCGACGCCGAGCACGACGAGCGCGACGCCCCACACCCGCTCGTCGCGCACGATCGAGCCGATGCCCACGACCACGAGCACGGCGGCGAGCGCCCACAGCACCGCGATCACGACCGCTTCCCCACGCTCAGCCCCGGCACCCGCACTCGGCCAGCGCGGCCGCCGCCTCGTCGAGCGCCTGCCGGGCGTCGAGCGTGCTGCCCGGGACCCGGTCGGCGAGGAACGCGAACACCAGCAGCCCCCCGTCGCGGTCGCGCACGAGCCCGGCCAGCGAGCTGACGCCGGTGAGCGTCCCGGTCTTGGCGCGGACGACGCCGCGCGCGGCGTCCAGCGGTCCGCTGTCGGCGTAGCGCTCGGCGAGGGTGCCGGTGAGCCCGGCCACCGGGAGCCCGGTCAGGACCGGCCGCAGCTCCGGGTGCTCGGGCGAGGCCGCCGTCCGCAGCGTGGCCGCCAGGGTGTCGGACCCGACCCGCGAGCCGCGCGCCAGGCCGCTGCCGTCGAGCAGGCGCGCGCGGGCGACCGGGATGCCCAGCTCCTGCGCCTCGGCGAGCACGGCGGCGCCACCGCCGGCCGCGGTCGCCGGCTCGCCGCGTTCGGCCGCGACCAGCCGGACGAGCGCCTCGGCCAGGTCGTTGTCGCTCTGCTCGAGCATGCGCTCGACGAGCCGCGCCACCGGCGGCGACTCCACCCGGGCCAGCTCCTGCGCACCCTGGGCGGCCCGCCGCGCCACCGCGCCCCGCACGGTCAAGTCCTGCGCGCGCAGCAGCGCCGCGAACCGGCGCCCCGCCTCCAGCGCGGGGTCGCCCACCCGCGCGTCCTCGCCGGGGCGTACGCGCCCCTGGTCGACCGAGAGCGCGCTCGTGGGCGCGGCGATGCCGCCGGGGACGTAGCCGGGCTCCCAGTCGGGGCTGACCGCGGGCGCGGCGAAGGCCGAGTCGTCGACGAGCACGCGCACCGTCGCTCCCCGCCCCAGGGCGGCCGCGGTGCGCTTCGCGAGCACGTCGAGGCGGGCGTACGCCGTGGTGTCGCTGCCCCGGTCGTCCGCTCCCGACTGCAGGGTCGCGTCCCCGCCCCCGACGAGCACGATGTCGGCCGTGCCGCCCGCCGCCGGGGTGCTCGCGCCGGGCGTTCCCGGCGTGGCGCCGGCCGCGGCCGCGGAGTCACTGACGACCCGGGTGGCGAGCGTGGTGTCCGGGCCCAGGGCGGTCAGGGCGGCCGTCCCCGTGAGCAGCTTCGCCACGGACGCGGGGGTGTGCGCGGCGCCGCCGCGGTCGAGCAGCACGGTGCCGTCGGCCGCGAGCACGGTCGCCCCGACGGAGCCGCCCAGGGCCCGGTCGCCGAGCGCGGCACGCACCGCGGCCGTCACGCCCGCGGGGGCCGGTGCGTTGCCGGGCGACGACGTGGCAGGCTGCAGCACGGCCGGGGCTGACGGCGGGAGCACGGCCGGGGCGGAAGCGGACGTCGCGGGACGTTCCGGCTCGGCGCCGTCGAGGCCGGCACCGATGGCCACGCCCGCACCGGCCACGAGGACGACGGCGGCGCCCACCCCGGCGACAACGCGTCCACGCACTCCGCGACACTAACCGTTTGCAGTCAGCAGCCGTCCGGTGGAGGTCTCCCGTGGAGTTCGACGTCCTGATCGAGATCCCCCGCGGGTCGCGCAACAAGTACGAGGTGGATCACGAGACCGGCCGCATCCGGCTGGACCGGATGCTGTTCACCGCGACGCGCTACCCGCACGACTACGGCTACATCGAGGGCACGCTCGGCGAGGACGGGGACCCGCTCGACGCCATGGTGCTCATCGAGGAGCCGACGTTTCCCGGCTGCCTGATCCGCTGCCGCGCGATCGGGATGTTCCGCATGACCGACGAGGCCGGCGGCGACGACAAGGTCATGTGCGTCGTCGCCGGCGACCCGCGCATGGACCGGATCCAGGACATCGACGACATGGCGGAGTTCGACCGGCTCGAGGTGCAGCACTTCTTCGAGGTCTACAAGGACCTCGAGCCCGGCAAGTCGGTCGAGGGCGCGACGTGGACCGGACGCGCCGAGGCCGAGGCCGAGATCGAGCGCTCCCGGGAGCGGCAGGCGTCCTCGGGGCACGGCATGCCGCACCCGCCCGCCCAGGGCTGACGCGGCTCTGCGCCCGCCGACACCGCCTTGCTCCCCCTGCCGCGGGAGCAAGGCGGTGCTCGCGGGCGCAACGCCGGTCAGGGGTGGAGCTTCTGCCCGTCGCGCAGCATCTGGACGAACTTCTCCAGCCGTCGGGCGCGCGTCTCCGGCTTCTTCGCGTCGTGCAGCCGGTGCAGGATCGCGTAGCGGTTCGAAGCGTTGAGGCTCGCGAAGGCCGCGGCGGCGGCCGGGTCCGCGTCGAGCGCGGCCTGCAGGTCCGCCGGCACGGTCGCGGTGCTCGGCGGGTCGTACGCCGCGTCCCAGCGCCCGTCCGCCTTGGCCCGCTCGACCTCCGCGAGCCCCGCCGGGCGCATCCGCCCCGCTGCGACGAGGCCCTCGACCCGCTCGCAGTTGATCTTCGACCACTTGCTCCGCGCCCGGCGCGGGGTGAACTTCTGCAGCCACGTCGCCTCGTCCATCGACGCGGACTGGCCGTCGATCCAGCCCTGGCACAGCGCGCCCTCGACCGCCTCGGCGTAGGACACGCTGGCGATCCCCGAGCCCTTCTTCGCCAGCCGGACCCAGACGCCCGGGCAGGAGGCGTGCTCGCGCTCGAGCCACGCCTCCCACTCCGACGCGTCGGCGAAGGCGACGACAGGCAGCCCCTGCCGCTCGGGAGGGGCCGCGTCCGTCATGGGGACAGTCCTACCAGCGGTCGTGCACCAGCGGGCGGATCCGCTCGTCGTAGATCTCGCGGATCGCGCGCAGCGCGTCGGGCCCCAGCGGCGCGAGCTGCTCGGCCTGGGCGTTCGAACGCGCCTGGTCGGCGTTGCGGGCACCCGGGATGACGACGGAGACACCGTCCTGGTCGAGGATCCAGCGCAGCGCCAGCTGGGCGGTGGTGGCCCCCTCCGGGGTCAGCTTCGCGATCTCGCGGGCGGCGCGTACGCCGGTCTCGTAGTCGACGCCGGCGAACGTCTCGCCCACGTCGAACGACTCCCCGTGCCGGTTGAAGTTGCGGTGGTCGTTCGCCGCGAACTCGGTGTTCTCGTCGTACTTGCCCGAGAGCAGGCCGCTGGCGAGCGGCACGCGCGCGATGATGCCGACGTTCGCCTCCTTGGCCGCGGGGAGCAGGCGCTCGAGCGGCTTCTGCCGGAAGGCGTTGAGGATGACCTGGACCGTCGCGACCTGGGACCGCGAGATGGCGGTCAGCGCCTCGTCGACCGTCTCGACGCTGACCCCGTAGTAGGCCACCGCCTTCTCCTGCACGAGGGTGTCCATCGCCTCGTACACCGAGTCCATCGAGTAGACCGCGGTCGGCGGGCAGTGCAGCTGGACCAGGTCGAGGGTGTCGACGCCGAGGTTCTCCCGGCTGCGGTCCGTCCAGGCCCGCAAGTTGTCCAGGGTGTACTGCTCGGCGACGAACGGGTCGGCCCGGCGCCCCGCCTTGGTCGCGACCGTGATCGGCCCGTGTGAGCGCTCACCGAGGAAGCGACGGATCAGCCGCTCGCTCCGCCCGTCGCCGTAGACGTCGGCCGTGTCGATGAAGTTGACGCCGCCGTCGACCGCCGCCGCGATCGTGTCCAGGGCGTCGTCCTCGTTCACCTCGCCCCAGTCCGCGCCGATCTGCCACGCCCCCAGACCGACCACGCCGACCTGGTATCCGGTCTTGCCGAGAGTCCTCTGTTCCATGACCAAGACCGTACGCACGGGGCCGTGCAACCAAACGCGCACCCGTCAGCGTCCGAGTCGGCACAGGCCCCGGAAGAACCGCTCCCGGGGCGTACCGGAAGGACCAGCATGACCCGCCCGACCAGCACCCGCACCACCGCCCGCACCGCCCTGGCCGCCGCGCTCGTCGGCGCCGCCGCGCTCGGCGCCTCGCCCGCCCCGGCGTACGCCGCCGCCCCGGCGAGCACCGCGACGCCCGCTTCCCCCGCCGCCGTCGCGAAGGACAGCGTCTACACCGACACGCTGCCGCCCGGGGTCTGGCCGCACCTCGGGGCGCTGAAGTTCGCCCGCGCCGGCCGGCACGCCGGCGCGCTCTCGGGCGCCTGCGTCCCGGCGATACCGGCGGGCCGCGAGCGCGTCACCGCCCGCTACACGCCGCCGGAGGGCCCGCGTGCGGGCCGCGCTGCTCAGACCGTCGTCGAGCTCGGCACGGCGACGGCCGCCCGCGACGCCGCGCGGCGGATCGCGAAGCTCGTGCCCAAGTGCCTGCGCGGCGGGGAGAACACGCGGATTTTCCCGCTGAAGAACGCCACCCCGACCACGTGGGCCTGGTCGACCATCACGTCCGTGCCGGGCG
>NZ_JAANNP010000079.1 GCF_011250635.1 Motilibacter deserti | reverse complement strand
CGCTGGTCGTCGTCGCCACGCCGGGCACGGGCGCGCTCTACACAGTGGCCGCCGGCCTGGCCCGTGGAGCCCGCGCGAGCGTCGTGGCCGCACTCGGCTGCACGCTCGGGGTCGTCCCGCACATGCTCGCGGCCATCACCGGGCTGGCCGCGCTGCTGCACGCGTCGGCCGTCGCCTTCTCCGCGATCAAGTACCTCGGCGTCGCCTACCTGCTCTACCTCGCCTGGCAGACCTGGCGCGACCGCACCCCGTTGCACGTCGACAGCGGCGACGACGGCGACGGCAAGGGGGCGCCGGCCCCGGCCCCCGGCTGGGCCGTGATCCGGCAGGCCGTCCTCATCAACGTGCTCAACCCCAAGCTCACCGTCTTCTTCTTCGCGTTCCTGCCGCAGTTCGTGCCCGCGGGCGAGCCGAACGGCTGGCTGCGCATGACGGGGCTGAGCCTGGTCTTCATGGCGGTCACGCTCGTCGTGTTCGCGGCGTACGGCCTCTTCGCCGCGGGCGTCCGGGCCCAGGTCGTCTCTCGACCGCGAGTGGTGCTGTGGATGCGGCGCACGTTCGCCGCGACCTACGTCGGCCTCGCGGGACGGCTGGCGCTGCAGCAGCGCTGACGCCGCCCGGGGGAGCCTGCATCCCCCGCCGCGGTGGTGCTGGCATGCCGGCTGTGGAGAACCGCCCCCTGACCCCGCCCGGCGTCCCTAGGGTGTGGCGCCGTGGCGGACGGAACGGCTTCGAGCGGGCGGACGCCTCCGCGGGCACCGGCCGCGGAGGCGGCCCTCGACGTGCGTGGCGTGCGCAAGACGTACAACCCGGACACCGCGCCGGTGCGCGCGCTGCGGGGTGTCGACCTGCGCGTCGGGCGTGGCGAGTTCGTCGCGTTGATGGGCCCGTCCGGCTGTGGCAAGTCGACGCTGCTGCACGTCGCGGCCGGGCTGGAGCCCGCGGACGACGGCAGCGTGCTGCTCGCCGGGGAGGAGATCACCGGCCTCGGTGAGAGCGCGCTCGCGAAGGCCCGCCGCCGGCACGTCGGGCTGGTGTTCCAGTTCTTCCACCTGCTCGAGGGCATGAGCGTGGCCGACAACGTCGCGCTCGCCGCTCTCACCGCGGGGTGCGGCCGGCGGGAGGCGCAGGCGCGCGCGGCCGAGCTGCTCGACCTGCTCGGCCTGCTGGACAAGGCGCGCAAGGCACCGGGGGCGCTGTCGGGCGGTCAACGGCAGCGGCTGGCGATCGCGCGGGCGCTCGCGAACCGGCCCACGCTGCTGCTCGCCGACGAGCCGACCGGCGCGCTCGACTCCGCGGGCGCGGCCGAGATCCTCGACCTGTTCACCCGGCTGCACGCTGCCGGCCAGAGCATCCTGCTCGTGACGCACAGCAGCGAGGTCGCGGCCGGCGCCGAGCGGGTCGTCTGCATGCGCGACGGCCGGGCCGTGAGCGACGAGCCGGCCGCGGCGGCCGTGTGATGAGTGCGGAAACCGTTCCCTCGGCCCGGCGCGCGGCCCTGCCCGCACGCCGGCAGCGCCTGCTCCTGCTCGCTGCCGCCCTGGGCCTCGCGTCGGTCGGGGCGCTCGTCGCGCTGGCCGTGCGCGCGCTGAGCGACACCGGGCCGGGGGCCACCGAGGCCGTGCTCGCCGTGGTGGCTCTCGTGCCGGCGCTGCTCGCCGCCGCGGACGGCCCCCGCGTACGCCGGTCGGCCGGCCCGGTCCTGACGGCGGCCGCCGCGCTCGGCGCGGTGGGGGCCACGGTGCTGATCGCGCTCGGGGTGGTGTTGTTGGTCCTGGGCCGGCTGCCCGCCGACGAGGAGCGCAGGCTCGTGCTCCCGGTGGCCCTCGGCACCGCTGCGGCCTCCGCCGCCGCGGTGCCGCTGGTGCGGCGGACGACCCGGGCGGCAGCGCGCGCTCTGCTCGGGGTGCGGCGCTCCCCGGACGAGGTGCTGCGCGCGTTCGGGGACCGGGCGACGTCCGGGGCGCCGGTCGAGGAGCTGCTCGACCAGCTGGCGACGTCCCTGCGCCGCACGCTCTCGCTCGACGTGGTCGAGGTGTGGACGGGCGACGGCACCCGGCTGGAGCGGACGCTGCGGCTCCCCGACGACGGGCGATCCGTCCCGCCGCTGGAGGCGCCGGAGCTCGCGCTGCTCGCGCGCGCCGGCGTCGCGGGGGAGGCGTGGCTCCGGTTGTGGATCCCGCACCTGCTCGACGGGCGCCAGGACGACCAGCTGCGGCTCACCCCCGCGCTGCACGCGGGCTCGGTCCTCGGCCTCGTGGTGGCTGGGCGGTCCGCACAGGCCGCGCGCCTCGGCGAGGCGGAGGAGCGCGTGCTCGCCGACGTCGGCCGCCGGCTCGGCGTCGTGCTGCGCAACCGCGTCCTGGACTCCGCACTGCGCACGACGCTCGAGGACCTGCGCGACGCCAACACCGACCTGCGGCGCAGCCGGGCGCGCCTCGTGTCCGCCGCGGACGCCGAGCGCCGGCGCATCGAGCGCGACCTGCACGACGGGGCGCAGCAGCACCTGGTCGCGCTCGCCGTGACGCTCGGCCTCGCCAAGGACCTGGTCACCGAGGACCCCGCCGCCGCCGTCGAGCTGCTCGAGGAGGCCGCCGCCGACGCGCGCGCCACGGTCCAGCAGGTCCGCGACCTCGCGCACGGGATCTACCCGCCGCTGCTCGTCGAGGCGGGCCTCGCCCAGGCCCTGCCGGCCGCCGCGGCGCGGGCCCGCCAGCCGGTGACGGTGCACGCCTCGGTCGGCCGCTACGCCGCCGGCGTCGAGGAGGCGGTCTACTTCTGCTGCCTCGAGGCGCTGCAGAACGCGGCCAAGCACGCCCCCGCCGCGCCGGTGACGCTGCGCGTGTGGGAGGAGCAGGGCGAGCTCTGCTTCGAGGTACGCGACGAGGGCCCCGGCTTCGACGCCGCGACCGTCCGCCCCGGCTCGGGCTTCGAGAACATGGCCGACCGGCTGGGCGCCATCGGGGGGCGCGTCACCTGGACGTCGGCCCTGGGCGAGGGCACCTGCGTGAGCGGCCGGGTCCGCCCGGCCCTGCAGGCGGCGTGACCATGAGGTGGCCGGGTCCCGGCCCCCGTGCCGGCACCAGGACGGCGTGGGGCGCGGTGCGCGCCGTCGGACGGGTCGAGCTGCGCCGGCGCTGGGCCGGGATCGTCCTCGTCGGCCTGGTCGCCGGGCTCGCGGGGGCGGTCGTGATCGGTGCCTTCGCGCTCGCCGCGCGCACGTCCAGCGCGTACTCCCGGCTCGTGGACGCGAGCTCGGCCGAGGACGCCCGCGTGATGGTCCTGGACCCCGCGCAGGTGCCGGCCGTCACGCGGCTGCCGCAGGTCGAGTCGGCGTGGTCCAGCCTCACGACGGTCGGCAAGCTCGCCGACGACGACCTGGTCTACGTCTCGATCAGCTCCGGCCAGCCGCGGCCGCCCGGGCTCATCACCCCCGTCCCCGTGGACGGGCGGATGCCCGCCGACGACGCTATCGACGAGGTCGCGGTGGACGAGCGCTTCGCCCGCGCGATGGGCGTCGGGGTGGGCGACGTCGTCGACTACACGTTCCTCACCGTCGAGGAGATCTTCAGCTTCGACGAGGGGTTCGGCGAGCCGGACGGGCCGCGGGTCGACCTGCGCGTCGTCGGGGTGGTGCGGATGGCGGGCTCGACCGGCCAGGGCGTCGGCCCGTGGTTCGCCAGCCCCGCCTTCGCCCGGGCCTACGCCCAGTTCTCGCCGGGCTCGACGCTGCTCGTCCGGCTCCGCGGCGGCTACGCCGACGCCGCCGCGTTCTCCGCCGGGCTCGACCGGCTGTCGGCCGACCCTCCCCCGGGGGCCGAGGAGTTCGGGCCGCTGCGCGCGACCTTCTCCGAGCAGGAGGGCGACCCCCGCGTACGCGCCGCCCGGCACGCCGCCGGGATCGCGCTCGGCGCGTTCGCCCTCGTCACCGCCCTCGCGGGAGCGTTCGCCGTCGGCCAGGCCCTCGCCCGGCACCACGCCGCCGGGGCGGGGGAGCAGCGGACCGAGGCTGCGCTCGGGCTGACCGCCGCCGAGCGCGTGCTCGCCCGCATGCTCCCGGCGCTGCTCGGCGCGTCGGTCGCCGCGGCCGTCGCGGTCGCCGGCGGCCTCCTCGCCGGCTGGATCGAGCCGTTGGGGGCGTTGAAGTGGGTCGAGCCCGACCCCGGGTGGCGCCCGGACGCGGCGGTGACCGCGGTCGGAGGCGTCGCGACGGCGGGCGTCTTCCTCGCGCTCACCGCGCTGTCAGCGTTCCGGGCCGGGCGCGCGCGGGCGGACGCGCCGGAGGCTCCCGTACGCGGCGCGGCCCGGCTGCCGGGCGGGCCGGCGGCGGCGGTCGGGGTGGCCTTCGCCTTCGCCCGCGGGCGAGGCCGCAGCGCCGTGCCGGTGCGTACGACCCTGGTGGGCGCGGTGCTCGGCGTGTGCGGGGTGGTGGCCGCGACGACGTTCGGCGCGAGCCTTCAGCGGCTGGACGCGACGCCGGAGCGCTACGGGTGGCCGGCCGACTTCGTCTACGTCGACGCCAAGCCGGACGTGATGACCGAGCTGGCCGCCGACCCCCGCGTCGGTGCCCTGGCCCTCGCCGGAGAGGCGAGCGTGCGCGCGGGCGGCAGCCTGCTGTCGGCGTTCGGCGTCACCGAGCGCAAGGGCAGCCTGCACTGGGAGGTGCTGGACGGCCGGATGCCTGCGGCCGACGACGAGGTGGCCCTCGGCCCCCGGCTCGCGGACTCGCTGGACCTGGGGGTCGGGGACCGGCTCGAGGTCACCCCACCGGAGGGCGCCCCGCGCCGGCTGCGGGTCGTCGGGACCGTCCTCCTCCCCGTCGTCGACTCCCGTCCGCTCGGCAGCACGCTCGCGCTGACGCTGCCCGCGCTCGAGTCCCTCACCGAGGGCGCGCCCACGCTGTCGGGACTCGTCCGGGCCACGAGCCCCGGACACGTCGACGCGCTCTACGACGACCACAAGGCCCGCCTCGAGCTGGGGCGCGCCGAGCAGCCGGTCGAGGTCGCCAACGTGACCGGGCTGCTCGCGCTGCCCCGCGTGCTCGGCTGGTTCCTCGCCGCCCTCGCCGCGGCGGCGTTGGCCCACGGGCTCGGCCTGCTGGCCCGGCGCCGCGCCCAGGACGTCGGCACCCTGCGCGCGCTGGGCTTCACCCCGGGGCAGGTCGCAGGTGCGTTCGTGACGACCGCCCTGACCACCGTGGCGGTGGCGCTGGCCGTCGGTGTGCCGCTCGGGCTGGGCGTCGGCCGGCTGCTCTGGTACGAGACCGCCGTCGCCCTCGGGGTGGCCACCGACGTCGACGTGCCCGTCGGCGCGCTGCTCGCGCTCGTGCCCGCGGCGGCGGCGCTTGCCGTCCTCGTGGCCGTGCTGCCGTCGTGGCGGGCGGCGCGGGTGCGGCCGGCGCGGGTGCTCCGGGCCGACTAGGCGCAGCCGTGCGCACCGTCCACACTTGCCTGCCGTGATCCATTTCCGCGTCATCAGTCCGCCGCCGCTCACGCCCGGGGTGCTCGACGTCTTCCGGCGGGAGCCGGGCGCCACCAACGTGGTCCTGCTGAGCGGGGCCGCGGTCGAGCCGAGCGGCGACCTCGTGCAGGCCGACGTGGCGCGCGAGGCCGCGGACGCGGTGCTCGAGGCGCTGCGCGGCTGCGGGGCCGGCCCGGCCGACGGGCTCGCGTCCGTGAGCCTCGAGACCGTCGACTCCGCGCTCGGCGGCTACGCGGACGAGGCGCGCGCGGCGGCGCCGGGAGCCGGGGCGGACGCGCTCGTGTGGGAGCAGCTGTCGGCGACGACCGGGGAGGACTCCACGCTCTCGGCGTCGTTCCTGCTCTTCCTCACCGTCGCGACGCTGATCGCCGCCGTCGGCCTGCTGCTGGACAGCCAGGTGCTGATCGTGGGGGCGATGGTGCTCGGGCCGGAGTTCGGGCCGCTCGCCGGCGTCGCCGTGGCCCTGCTCGGGCGCGAGTGGGGGCACGTCTGGCGGTCCGCCCGGGCGGTGCTCGTCGGCTTCGCCATGGCGATCGCCCTGACCGCGCTCGGAGTCGCGCTGCTCGACGCCGTCGGGCGGGTGCCGGAGTCCTATCTGGAGGGGCAGCGCCCGCTGACGTCCTTCGTCGCGCACCCGGACGTCTTCAGCGTGATCGTGGCCCTGTTGGCCGGCGTCGCCGGGACGGTGTCGCTCACTTCAGCGAAGTCCAGTGCGCTCGTCGGGGTCTTCATCAGCGTCACGACCGTTCCGGCCGCCGCTGAGATCGCGGCGGCGACCGTGACGGGCCAGCGGGACGAGGCGTGGGGCTCGCTCGTGCAGCTGGGCGTCAACCTCGGGTGCATCGTCCTCGCCGCCCTGCTCACGCTCGTCGTCCAGCGCAACGCCTGGCGCTGGGTACGGCGGGGGCACCCCGGCCGGCGCGGCTGACGTCAGCCCTCGATTCCGGTGGACGAGTGCGCGGCGCCGACGGGCTTCGACTGCGACGACCCGCGCTGGCGCAGATAGATCGCGAGCACCGCGAACGACCCGACGGCGAGCAGTTCGGACTGCCAGTTCTGCAGCGTCCGGCTCCAGAAGTCGGCGGACAGCACGTAGCCGCCGTAGCTCGTCGGCGTCGCCAGCTCGCGCAGCTGCTCCTCGTTGTACGCCGCCCAGCCGGCGATCGACTGGCCGGCCCACGACGCCAGGAAGATCAGCGCCATCACGATGCCGAGCGACCGGGAGTAGACCCGGGTCCGCCACCCGCCGACGCGCGCCCAGGTCGGCGTGTCGTGCTCGACGTAGGCGCCCACCTGCTGGTCCTCGTCGGACTCCGGGCCCTCCTTGCCCGCCTCTTTCGACTCGGGGGAGCCGCGCTGGATCAGCCACACCGTGCCGAACAGGAAGAGGAAGAACTGGAGGTACTCCGACTGCCAGTTCTCCAGCACGTCCGCACCGAAGCTGGCGGTGGTCAGGTAGTGCAGCAACGACACCGTGTCGAGCTCGGCCTGCCGCAGGTCGTTGTTCTCCTGCGCCCAGCCGGCCCACGCCTGCAGGGCGAGGGTGAGTAGGAACAGAGCACCGAACACCAGCGAGAGCGAATTGTCACGCAGGAATCCACGTTCCTGCTTCTGGTCGCTCATCGCTGCGCCAGCCCGAGCGCGGTGAAGTAGACGAGCCCGGCGACGATGACCGCCACGTAGGCGACGAACATGGCGCGCACCGCTCAGCCTCCCTTGACCGTGCAGTCGTACGGCAGCCCCTCGCGCGGGGTGCAGCCGGCGGCGACGACCCGCCAGCCGTCGTCGAACCGGGACAGGAAGTAGGTGTCGTGCTCGAGGCGGACCCGGGCCTGCCCGTCGAAGACGTCGACGCCGACAGCGGTTCCGGCGTCGTTGAGCTCCTGGGCCGTGATCGCCTCCGCGCACTCCTGCTGCTCGTCCTGCTCGAGCTCCTCCAGCGTCGCGGGCGCCAGCGCGGCGCACGCGGACTCACCGTCCTGGGACTGGAGGGCCTGCGCGAAGCGCGTCGCGGCCGTCTCGGCGGCGTCGCCGCGACTGCCGGCGCACCCGGCGCAGGCGAGGCCGAGGAGGATAACGGCGGGGGTCGTTCTGCGCATCACGATCATCGGGCTACCCGCTGGCGCGCTGATCAAGCGGCGCCCAAGCAGCGCGCCACCTTCCGCCATCAAGCGCCACGTCGGGGTGGCCGGCGTCCTGCGCCAGCTTCGGCGAGCCGGGCTTCGCTAGCGCGCCGTCACTTGCTGCACCGTCCGCGACAGCAGGCAGAACTCGTTGCCCTCGGGATCGGCGAGCACGACCCAGGTCGCGTCGGCCGGCTGCCCGACGTCCGCCCGGGTGGCGCCGAGCGCGAGCAGCCGCTCGAGCTCGGCCTCGGTCGAGGTGCCGTCGGCGCGCAGGTCCAGGTGGAGCCGGTTCTTGACCGTCTTCGGCTCCGGGACCGGCACCACGTCGATCGTCGGCCACCCGCCGTCCGCGGGCCCGATGGTGACGATGCCCTCGGCCTCCTCGAGGACGCGCCAGCCGAGCACGTCGATCCAGAAGCGCGCGACGAGGGACGGGTCGTTCGCGTCGATCGCGAGGACGGCGAAGGCGCTGGTCATGACTCTGTCCTACCCACGAACTCCCGCAGCTCAGCGAACTTCTCGGCCAGGGCGGCGGGCGTGTAGTGCGCGTTCAGGCCGCTGGGGTTCGGCAGCACCCAGACCGCCGTGCTGCCGATCGCGTCCGGCTGCAGCCCCAGCTGCGCCTTCGGCAGCCCGAACGCCGCGCGGTACGCCGTCACCCCCAGCACGGCCAGCGTCGCCGGAGCCAGATCCCGCACCTTCGCAGCCAGCGCCGCCCCGCCTGCGACGAGCTCCTCGCGGCCCAGCTCCGCTGCGGTGGCGGTGGCCCGGTCGACGACGTTGGTGATGCCCATCCCGAGCGGCAGCAGCAGGGCCTGCTCGGAGGGGTCGAACTGGCGCGAAGTGAAGCCGGACCGGTGCAGCGCCGGCCAGAAGCGGTTCCCCGGACGGGCGAAGTGGAAGCCGGTGAACGCGGTGTAGAGGCCGGGGTTGATGCCGCAGAACAAGACGCGCAGCCCCGGGGCCGCGA
>NZ_JAANNP010000080.1 GCF_011250635.1 Motilibacter deserti | reverse complement strand
GGCGTCGCGCACGATGCCGTACTGGCCGGACTTGCCCCAGCGGACCGGCTCGCCGTCGTGCAGCTGGAAGCCGAAGTCCTCGCGGGTCTCGGGGTCCTTGAGCACGTCGAACGCGCCGTCGTTGAAGATGTTGCAGTTCTGGTAGATCTCCACCAGCGCCGAGCCCTTGTGCTCGGCCGCGGCCCGCAGCACCGAGGTCAGGTGCTTGCGGTCGGAGTCCATCGTGCGCGCGACGAAGGTCGCCTCGGCGCCGAGCGCCAGCGACACCGGGTTGAAGGGCGCGTCGAGCGAGCCCATCGGGGTGGACTTGGTGATCTTGCCGAGCTCGGACGTGGGGGAGAACTGCCCCTTGGTCAGGCCGTAGATCTGGTTGTTGAAGAGCAGGATCTTCAGCTCGACGTTGCGGCGCAGCGCGTGGATCAGGTGGTTGCCGCCGATCGAGAGCGCGTCGCCGTCGCCGGTGATGACCCAGACCGACAGGTCCTGCCGGGTGGCGGCCAGGCCGGTGGCGATCGCCGGGGCGCGCCCGTGGATCGAGTGCATCCCGTAGGTGTTCATGTAGTACGGGAACCGGGACGAGCAGCCGATGCCCGAGACGATCGCGATGTTCTCCCGCGGGACGCCGAGCTCGGGCATGAAGCCCTGCACGGCGGCGAGGATCGCGTAGTCACCGCAGCCCGGGCACCAGCGGACCTCCTGGTCCGTCTTGAAGTCCTTGGCCGTCAGCTTCGCCCGCGGCTGCGGGACGGGAAGCTCCTGGACGCTCACCGCACACCACTCTCCTGCGCCAGGCCGGCGGCCTCGGCGCGCTTCTCGACGTCCTCGACGATGCCGGTGATGACGTTCGCCAGCTCCACGGCGCGGAAGGGCAGGCCGCGCACCTGGTTGTAGGACGTCACGTCCACGAGGTACTTCGCGCGCAGCAGCAGCGCCAGCTGGCCGAGGTTCATCTCGGGCACGAGCACCCGGTCGTAGCGGCGCAGCACCTCGCCGGTGTTGGCCGGGAAGGGGTTGAGGTGGCGCAGGTGGGCCTGCGCGACCTTGTGCCCCTCGCGGCGGGCACGCCGCACGCCGGCGCCGATCGGGCCGTACGTCGACCCCCAGCCCAGCACGAGGACCTTCGCGTCACCGTCCGGGTCGTCGACCTCGAGCTCGGGGATGAACCGGGCGATGCCGTCGACCTTCGCCTGCCGGGTCCGGACCATCAGGTCGTGGTTGGCCGGGTCGTAGGAGATCTCCCCGGAGCCGTCGGCCTTCTCGATGCCGCCGAGCCGGTGCTCGAGCCCCGGGGTGCCCGGGACGGCCCACGGGCGGGCCAGGGTCTCGGGGTCACGGAGGTAGGGCCAGAAGACCTCGCCGCCATCGGGGGCGGTGTGGTTCTTCTCCGTCGCGAACTCCACCCGCAGGTCCGGCAGGCTGTCCACGTCCGGGATCTTCCAGGGCTCTGAGCCGTTCGCGACGTAGCCGTCGGACAGCAGGAAGACCGGGGTGCGGAACTGCAGGGCCAGCCGGCAGGCTTCGATCGCGGCGTCGAAGCAGTCCGAGGGGGAGCGCGGCGCGACGATCGGGACCGGGGACTCGCCGTTGCGGCCGAACATCGCCAGCAGCAGGTCGGCCTGCTCGGTCTTGGTGGGCAGGCCCGTCGACGGGCCGCCGCGCTGCACGTCGACGACCACCAGCGGCAGCTCCTGCATGACCGCCAGGCCGATCGTCTCGGCCTTGAGCACGACGCCCGGGCCGGACGTCGTCGTCACGCCGAGGGAGCCGCCGAAGGACGCGCCGAGGGCCGCGCCGACGCCGGCGATCTCGTCCTCGGCCTGGAACGTGCGCACGCCGAACTTCTTGTGCTTGGACAGCTCGTGGAGGATGTCCGAGGCCGGGGTGATCGGGTAGGCCCCGAGGAACAGCGGCAGCTCCGAGCGCTGCGCGGCGGCCACCAGGCCGTACGACAGCGCGAGGTTGCCGGTGATGTTGCGGTAGGTCCCCGTCGCCATCGGCGCGGGCTTGACCTCGTAGGTGACCGCGAAGTCCTCGGTGGTGTCGCCGTAGTTGTAGCCGGCGCGGAACGCCGCGATGTTGGCCTCGAGGATCTCGGGCTTGCGTCCGAACTTGGACTCGAGGAACGCGATCGTGCCCTGCGTCGGGCGGTTGTAGAGCCAGCTCAGCAGGCCGAGCGCGAACATGTTCTTCGCCCGCTCGGCGTCCTTCTTGCTGATCGAGATGCCCTCGACCGCGCGCACGGTCATGGTCGTCAGCGGGACCTTGCGGACGTTCCACGCCGCCAGCGAGTCGTCGTCGAGCGGGTTGGCGTCCCAGCCGACCTTGGCCAGGTTGCGCTTGGTGAACTCGTCGGTGTTGACGATGATCGACGCGCCCTTGGGAACGTCGGTGAGGTTCGCCTTGAGCGCCGCGGGGTTCATCGCCACGAGCACGTCCGGGGCGTCGCCCGGGGTCATGATGTCGCGGTCGGCGAAGTGCAGCTGGAAGGACGAGACGCCCAGCAGCGTGCCGGCTGGCGCGCGGATCTCGGCGGGGAAGTTGGGCAGCGTCGACAGGTCGTTGCCGAACGACGCCGTCTCGGCCGTGAACCGGTCCCCGGTCAGCTGCATGCCGTCCCCGGAGTCACCGGCGAAACGGATGACGACCCGCTCGAGCTGCTGGACCTGCTTTGCCACGCGCACTAGCCTCCTGGTCGGCGGGAGCGTCCTCGGGGATCGAGCTGCGCCACGCTGCCCGTCGAGGTGTCTCCGGGCAGGCGTCGCCGCCGTACGTGATGCCTCCCTATGTTACGGGCAGGCAACCCTTACTTCCGACCCTCGACAACGCGTGCCCGGGCGTCGGGCTTCCCGCTGCGCGCGGTGTGTCGCGGCTCACGTGCGGCATGCGCTGACCCGCCTCCATCCCAACGCCAAAGGCCCGGCACGCACGGTGCCGGGCCTTCACGCGCTGGGTGCGCCGGGTCAGTCGCGCACGGTGTTGTTGGAGCCGCCCTCCCAGACGTACATCGAGCCCCCGAAGCCGCCGTCGACGCTGTTGGAGGCGAAGAGGTTGTCGTTGCCCGAGCCGGGGACGACCGGGCGGTCCCGCTTCAGCCGCTTGGGCCAGGTCAGCGTCCGGGTCTTGAAGGGGGTCGCCGCCGGCGCGGGGCCGTGGTTGCCTGTGATGGTGTAGCCCTGGCCCTTGACGTCCACCCAGGTCGCGACCGAGTAGGCACCGCTCTCGTCCTGCACACTGCGCATCCGCCCGGTGTTGACGAAGGTGTTGCCCGAGACGGTCCCTCCGAAGCTGCCCTCACGCAGGTCGACGCCCTCGGCTGTGGTGTCCTCGATGAGGTTGTTCTGGATCGCGATCCCGGTCGTGATGTCGATCTGGCTGCCGTTGTAGCGCTCCCAATCGCGGCCCGCCATGCCGACCAGCACGCCCGCTCCGCGCATCGCCCCGTCGATGCCCGCGTTGCGAATGACGCTGTTGCGGATCGCTCCGCCGCGGGACCCCTTGCTGAACTGCACGCCTGCGTAGCCGCTGTTGAGCACGTGGACGCCGTCGAGCACCGTGCCGGTCGAGCCCTCGACCGAGATGCCGCGCTGGGCCGTGTCGACGGAGATGCCCTCGACGCGCCAGTAGTCCCCGGTGATCTTGAGCCCGATGCCGCTGCTCTTGCCGCCCGAGGTCAGCACTGCGTCGGCCGTACCGCGCAGGATGATCGGCTTGTCCGCAGTGCCGTTCGCGCTGGCGGTCAGGGCGTTGCGCCAGTCGGCGTCCAGCAGGTAGATCACCGCGCCGGGGCGGGCGCCGGCGAGCGCTTTGTGTAGCTCCGAGAGTGTGCCCGGCGTGAAGGCCGCGCTCGTCATCGAGGGGGTCCAGTCCTGCTCGCCATTGTGGCCCGGACGCGGGGTGTTGGCCGGCGGCGGGACGTAGCCATCGGTCGGTGTGCCGGGGGTGGGCGTGCCCGGGGCCGGCGCGACGGGGGAGGGGGTGCCGGGAGCCGGCGAGGGGGAGCCGGGCGCCGGGCTCGGAGCCATGGGCGCCGGGGCCGGCGTGCCGGGAGGCGTGACGCCGGGTGAGGCGCCCGGCTGGTTCGCACCCCCGGGGCTGCCGGCCTTCGGCAGCGTCGCGCCGCCCGTCGGCATCACGCGCGTCGGGCAGCTCGTCAGGACCGCGGCCATCCGCGCCTTCTCGGCGGCGGTCACCGGCAGCCCGTACTTCGTCTTCACCCCGACGCGGCGCGCGACGTAGGCGCAGCGGTACTTGGCGTTGGACGGCAGCCACGAGGCCGCGTCCTTGGTGCCGCGCTTCTTGCTCGAGGCGAGGTCGACGGCCTGCAGGTTGAGCGGGTCGTTGGCGAAGACGAGGCGCTTGGCCTGGCTCCAGCGACCGGCCCCGCTCCGCCAGGCCTCCTGCAGCGTCACGGTGCGGTCGACGGCCACGGCCGGCTTCGCCGCGCGGTAGGCCACCTTGCGCCCGGTGTAGGGGCTGGTCAGCGTGCCGCTCGCGACGACGCAGCGGCTGCGTGGCTTGAGCTTCGCGGTGCGGACCATGTCGCGCCAGAGGATGTCGTTGCGGGTGTCGCACTTGTTGGTGTCGACGTCGGCCCACGTCTTGCCGAACTTCGCCCCCGTGAACCCCTTCACCGGGCCGTACGGCTTCACCTTCAGCTTGGCCAGGGCGGCCTTCGCGTTCACCTTGGCCGCGGCAGGCGCCACGGCCGTGGCCGCCTGCTCGGCCGCGGCCGGCTGCGCCGCGACCGCGGTCCCACCGGCCCCGGCGGTGAGGCCGCCAGCGGCCATGGCTATGCCGGCGGCCGCGGTCACCGCGGCACGACGAATCCGACTCACGAAGCAGACCCCCCGGGGAGACACAAGAGCGCCCGAGAGCGGCCCCGGGCGAGAATGATCGATGCTGCGGTCACCGTAACCGCCGGGATCGGCCCGCGCCCGGAGTTAGCTCTTCCGGGAACAGGCTTAGCGCGCCGTTAACCTGGACGGGTCGTGAGCACCGTCCCCCTGCCGCTGCCCGTCGTCGGCCCGGCCGCCGCCGCTTCGCCCGTGCACCCCGGCGAGCGCACCCCGCTGCCCTGGGGGAGCCGTCACCTGCTGCACGTCGCCGACGCCGGCCTGGCCTGCTGCGCGGTGGAGGTGGCCGCGGCCGTGGCCCGCACTGAGCCCTTTCCTTCCACCTCGCCGCAGCCGTCGTCCGGCGGGCCGGCCGCGGACGCAGGCCCCGTGCACGTGCTGCTGGTCAGCGGCACGGTGACCGACACCCTGCTCCCCGCGGTCCTCGAGGCGTACGCCGCCCTTCCCGAGCCGCGCCGGGTGGTCGCCTACGGCGCCTGCGTCACGAGCGGCGGCCCCTACTGGGACTCCTACTCGGTCACCAAGGGCATCGACCAGTTCCTGCCCGTCGACGTCTGGGTCCCCGGCTGCCCGCCGCGGCCCGAGGCGCTCGCCGACGGTCTCGCCCGGCTCGAGGCATTGCTCCCCGAGGACGCGGCATGAGCGCGCCGTTCGAGGAGGCCGTCCTGCGCGCGGTGCTCGAGCCGGCGCTGGGCGAGGGACTGCTCGAGGTGGGCACCGCCACCGGCACCGCGTACGCCGACATCGCCCCGCACCGCTGGCACGACGCCGTCGGCGCCGCGCGCGACGGGCTCGGGCTGGCCTGGTTCGACTGGCTGGCCGGGGTGGACGAGCTCGAGGAGGGGCTGCGCGTCGTCGTGTCCCTGCTCGCCCCCGACGGCGCGCACCGGGGGCACGGGGTGCTGCTGCGCACCCTCGCCGACCGCTCCGCCCCGCAGGTCCCGAGCCTCGTCGACCTCTTCGCGGGCGCGGCCTGGCACGAGCGGGAGGCCCACGAGATGTTCGGGATCGACTTCGCGGGCCATCCCGGCCTACGCCCGCTGCTGCTGCCCGACGGGTTCGACGGCCATCCGCTGCGCAAGGACTTCGTGCTGGCCAGCCGGGTCGCGCGCCCATGGCCCGGCGAGCACGAGCCGAGCGGCCGCTCGCGGCGGCGCAACCTCCCGCCGGGCGTGCCGGAGCCCGGCACGTGGGGCGCGGGGGAGGCGGGGTCGTGAGCGGCGGCTACCCACAGCCGGAGCGCAGCCGCGGGGTCATCGCGCTGGTCGAGCAGAACTGCACGGTCTGCATGCTCTGCGTCCGCGAGTGCCCGGACTGGTGCATCGAGATCGACTCCCACGTCGAGCGGAAGCCGGCGGAGGGGCCGGGCGGCCGGCCGCACTCCGTCCACGTGCTCGACCGGTTCGCGATCGACTACGGGCTCTGCATGTACTGCGGGATCTGCGTCGAGGCCTGCCCCTTCGACGCCCTCTTCTGGGCGCCGGACCCCGGCTACTCGGCGCTCGACGTGCGCGACCTCGTGCACGAGCGGGACCGGCTGGGCGAGTGGGTGAAGGACGTGCCGCCCGGCGCGCTGCCCGCCGGACTGGAGCTGCCCGGAGCGAGCGAGGGCTCCCAACCGGCTGCCGGGGGGCCGGCAGCGGACTGACGGGGCGCGCAGGGGAACGAGCGGGCTCCGCGAGGGCGTTCTCCGCTAGGACGGCGCCGGACCAGGCGTCGTCGGAGGGGAGTGACGAACCGTGCACCGGCACCACAACGGTGTCAAGACGGCGGCGCTGCTGGGCGCCCTCTCGGCGCTGATCCTGCTCGTCGGCCAGCTGGTCGGCGGGCCGACAGGGCTGAGCGTCGCCGTCCTGCTGGCGCTCGCGACCAACGGGGTGGCCTACTTCGCGAGCGACACCCTCGCCCTGCGCTCGATGCGGGCGCGCCCGGTCAGCGAGTTCGAGGCGCCCGGGCTCTACCGCATCGTCCGCGAGCTCTCCACAGCGGCGCGCCAGCCCATGCCCCGGCTCTACGTGTCGCCGACCGACGCGCCCAACGCGTTCGCCACCGGGCGCAACCCCCGGCACGCCGCCGTGTGCGTCACGGAGGGCATCCTCGGCCTGCTCGACGAGCGCGAGCTGCGCGGCGTGCTGGGGCACGAGCTCTCCCACGTCTACAACCGCGACATCCTCATCTCCTCGGTGGCGGCGGGGCTCGCGAGCATCGTCCTGTGGCTCGCGCACCTGGCGTGGTTCCTGCCGCTAGGGGGAGACGAGGACGACGAGGGGGCCAACCCCGTCGGGATCCTGCTCCTGCTCGTGCTCGGCCCGGTCGCGGCCACGCTCGTACGCCTCGCGGTCAGCCGGTCGCGAGAGTTCCAGGCCGACGCGTCGGGCGCCGCCGTGACCGGCGACCCGCTCGCGCTGGCGAGCGCACTGCGCAAGATCGAGGCGGGCGTACGCCGCCTGCCGCTCGCTCCCGAGCCGGCGCTGCAGACCACCAGCTCGCTGATGATCGCGAACCCGTTCAACGCCGGGGGCGCGTCCCGGCTCTTCTCGACCCACCCCCCGACCGAGGAGCGGGTGGCCCGGCTGCTGGAGATCGCGGGCTACCGCCGCTGAGGCATCACGGGCCGGGGCGTACGTCCCCGGCCCCTGCGGCGTGCTCGGTCAGCCCGCGGGCCGGAAGCGGTAGGTCTCCTCCCACAGCCGGTCCGACAGCGTGCGCTGGCCCTCCACGCTGGGGTGGTAGAAGTCGATTGGCGAGAGCTCGGCGAGCGTCGGCTCGTGCTTGAAGACGGCGCGGTGGTCGAACCGGCAGTTCGGCGTCGCCGCGCAGACCTGCGAGATGACGGCGTTGTAGTCCTGGATCCGCTCGCGGACCCGGTCCCGCCGCTCGCGGTCGGCCCGCGCCGTCGAGAGCGGGTTGGCGAGCATGGTCTGGCAGGGGCGGAACGACTCCCAGATCGCCCGCGCCGCCGGCACGTCCTTGCCCACCCGCCACACCGCCTCGACGTCGGGGACCGACGCGGTGAAGACCCGCGCGCCGCCGGCCGCCAGCCTGGTCAGTGCCGCGGAGTAGTTGGCGCGGAACGTCTCGACGGGCGTCATCTGGGCCTCGCTGGGCCGGCACGCGTCGTTGGCGCCCATCAGGACCTCGACGTAGTCGGCGCGTGCGGCGACCGCCGCCGCGGCCATGGCGGGCAGCAGCGCGGACGTCGCGCCCGAGACGGCGAGGTTCGTCGCGACCAGGCCTGGCGCCACCGTCCTCAGCCGGGCCGCGTGGCTCGCCACGGCCGGGTTGCTGCCGGTCGACCACGAGACGTCCGGGCAGTCCTGCAGCGGGAGGCAGGCGTCGAACCCGCGGCTGATCGAGTCGCCGAGGACTGCCATGACCGCGGGCGCTGGCACCGTGCGCGGGCCGGTGGCGGCGGAGGCCGGGGCGGCGCCCGGGCTCAGCGGGCCGGCCAGCGCGCTGACGAGCACCGCCGCGAGCACGGCGGCCCGTCGCCGGGTACGGCGCAGGCGGACGGGAGGACGGGGCCGTTGACGGTCGGGTGCCACGGGCTCTCCTTCGAGCGGTCGTCCGCCC
>NZ_JAANNP010000082.1 GCF_011250635.1 Motilibacter deserti | reverse complement strand
TCGCTCAACGGCGGATCGCCGGACTTCGTGACCCCGGGGTCCGACAGCTCCCGCGGGGACGCGCGCATCGAGAGCGCCACCGGCACGTCCAGCGACGGTGGTGTGCTCGCGCTCGTCGAGGTGCAGCCGGACGTCGACGCCGCGCCGGCGCGCGCGATGGTCGAGGACGTCGCCGACCGGCTGGCCGCCGACCCGGCCGTCGTCGCCGTGACGTCCTACTACTCCACCGGCGACCGGGCCATG
Source organism: Motilibacter deserti (assembly GCF_011250635.1). GTDB lineage: Bacteria > Actinomycetota > Actinomycetes > Motilibacterales > Motilibacteraceae > Motilibacter_A > Motilibacter_A deserti. The sequence continues at coordinate 7,951 of NZ_JAANNP010000082.1, read as the reverse complement.
GTGTCCCGCGACGGGCGGATGACGTACGTCGTGGCCCGGCTCGAGCCCGGGGCGGGCGACGAGGAGACCGTCCACCGGCTGCGCGACCGGTTGGAGGGCGTGCCCGGCGTACGCCTCGGCGGGTCGCCCGTCGTCGACGAGCAGGTGACCTCCACCGTCCACGAGGACCTGGTGCGGGCCGAGCTCTTCGCGCTGCCGCTGCTCTTCCTGCTATCGCTCTGGGTCTTCCGCAGCCTGTTCGCCGCAGCCCTCCCGGTGCTGGCCGGCGGGCTGAACGTCGCACTCACGCTGCTCGTGCTGCACGGGGTCACCGCGGGGATGGACCTCTCGCTCTTCGCGCTCAACCTCGTGACCACGCTGGGGATGGGCCTGGCGATCGACTACAGCCTGCTGATGGTGTCGAGATACCGCAGCGAGCTGGCCGAGCACGGCCGGGTCGACGACGCCGTGCGGCAGATGGTGCGGACCGCCGGCCGCACGATCCTCTTCAGCTCGGTCACCGTCGTCGCCGCGCTCGCCGCCCTGCTCGTCTTCCGCCAACGGTTCCTCTATTCCATGGCCATCGGCGGCGCGCTCGTCGCCGCGATGTCCGCGGTCGTCGCCCTCGTGGTGCTGCCGCCGCTGCTGCGCCTGCTCGGCCACCGGCTCGACCTCGTCGCGCCGGCCCGCTGGCGCCGCCCGCTCGAACGTGCCGAGACCGCCGAGGGCGGCTGGTTCACCGTGGCCCGCCACGCCGTACGCCGGCCGGTGACGGTCGCGGTCGTCGGAGCCGCGCTGCTGCTCGCGCTCGGGCTGCCGCTGCTCGGCGTCCGCTTCACCTTCATCGACGCCACCGCCCTGCCGCCGAGCGCGAGCGCGCGGGCGGTCGACGACGCCCTCCAAGAGCGGTTCGAGTCCTCGCCGTCGGACCTGGTCTCGGCGGTCGTGACGGACACCGGAGCGGGCGACGGCGAGCAGCGCGCCCAGCAGGTCGCCACGGCCGCGCGGGCGCTGCCGGCCGCCGCCGCGGTGACCGGGCCGGTGGCCCTCGACACCAGTACCTGGCTGGTGCAGGTGCAGCCGCGGGAGGGGCCCCTGACGGCGAGCAGCCGCGAGCTGGTCGAGCAGCTGCGCGAGCTCCCGGACGGGCCGCTGCTGGTGACCGGCTCGACCGCGCGCTTCGTGGACCTGCGCTCGAGCATCGCCTCGAACCTGCCGCTGGCCCTGGCGATCGTCTGCCTCACCAACGTCTTCGTGCTGGCGCTGATGACGGGGTCGCTGGTCCTGCCGCTCAAGTCCGTGCTGATGACGTTGCTGACGCTGTCGGCGACGTACGGTGCCCTCGTCCTGATCTTCCAGGACGGGCACCTCGGCTGGCTGCTCGGCCACGACGCCCAGGGCGCGCTCGAGACGACGCAGCCCGTGCTGCTCTTCGCGCTCGTCTTCGGGCTGAGCACGGACTACGGCGTCTTCCTGCTCGCGCGGATCAAGGAGGCACGCGACGCGGGCGCGGACGAGCGCGAGGCGATCGTCCTCGGGGTGGGCCGCACGGGCCGCGTGGTCACGGCCGCCGCCCTGCTCCTGTGCGTCGCGATGGGCGCGCTCGCGACCTCGCGCATCGTCTTCATCAAGGAGCTCGGGGTGGGGGCCGCGATCGGCGTGCTGCTCGACGCCACGATCGTCCGCGCGTTCCTGGTGCCCTCGCTCATGGCGCTGCTCGGCAGGTGGAACTGGTGGGGCCCGGGCTTCCTGCAGCGGGCGCACCGCAGGTTCGGGTACGAGTCCCTGCCCCCGCCTCCCGCGACGGCACCGCCGCTCGCGATCCCGCCGCCGGCGCAGCGGGCGGGCGACCAGCCCCTCGACGGCGTCGCGCGGCCCGCGGCGGCGCGGCGGCCGTGAGCGGCCCGGGGGACCGGGCTCCGGGGGCAGCGAGCGGCGCGCCCGCCGTCGCCGTCTGGTGCGTCAGCCCGGACGACCTCGACGTGCGGCCCGACGACCCGCGGCTGGACGAGGAAGAGCGGGCGCGGGCCGCGCGGCTGCGCCGGGACGCCGACCGGCACGCCTTCCTGGCCGCGCACCTGCTCCTCCGGCTAGCGCTCACCGCCGCCGAGCCGGCGGTCGGCGCGGCGGAGTGGCGGTTCCGGCGCGAGCCGGGCGGCCGTCCCGAGCTCGCCACCCCGGGCACCGGCCTGCGGTTCAACCTCACCCACACCCCGGGGCTGGTCGCCTGCGTCGTCGCCCGTGGGCGCGACTGCGGGATCGACGCGGAGTGGGCGGGCCGCCGCCTCGACCCCGAGCTGCTGGCCCGGGGCGGCCTCGCGCCCGAGGAGCGGGCCGGGATCGCCGCGCTGCCCGCCCAACGGCGGGCCTTCGCGGCGCTGCGCTACTGGACGCTGCGCGAGGCGGTGCTCAAGGCGACCGGGGACGGGCTCTCCGTCCCCGCGGGCCGACTGGCCTTCGCGCTCGACGGCGCCGGCCCCCGCCTGCTCGAGCGCCCGGGCGCGCCCTGGCGGCCCGGGGAGTGGGCCCTCGTCCAACGTACGCGCGGGGAGCACGTGGTCTCGCTGGCGGTGCGGGTGCAGGATCCGGCCGCCCCGGCCCGCGGGACGTCCGCCGGCACCCTGCGGCTGGCCTGGCACGACACGCCTCCGGGGACGGGGTCGGCGGTCCGCGGGAACGAGTGGGCGATCATTCCGGTTTGACAGCGAGGGCGGGGATGCCGTCAGACTCCGCCCTGTCGTCTGTCCGCCGAACCTCGCTCGTCAGGAAGGCTCCCTGTGCCGCCCCGCTCCCGTACCGCCACCGGTCGCCGGCTCGTCATCGTCGAGTCGCCCACGAAGGCGCGCAAGATCGCGGGCTACCTCGGGGACGGCTACGACGTGGAGGCGAGCGTCGGCCACATCCGTGACCTGCCGACGCCGAGCGAGCTGCCGGCGGACATGAAGAAGGGCCCCTACGGCAAGTTCGCCGTCGACGTCGAGAACGGCTTCGCCCCCTACTACGTCGTCGACTCGGACAAGAAGAAGAAGGTCTCCGAGCTCAAGGCGCTGCTCAAGGAGGCGGACGAGCTCTTCCTCGCGACCGACGAGGACCGCGAGGGCGAGGCCATCGCCTGGCACCTGCTCGAGGTGCTCAAGCCGCGCGTCCCGGTCCGCCGGATGGTCTTCCACGAGATCACGCCCGAGGCGATCCGCCGCGCGGTGGAGAACACCCGCGAGCTGGACCAGAGCCTCGTCGACGCCCAGGAGACCCGGCGCATCCTCGACCGGCTCTACGGCTACGAGGTCTCGCCCGTGCTGTGGCGCAAGGTCCGCGCCGGGCTGTCCGCCGGCCGCGTCCAGTCGGTCGCGACGCGCCTGGTGGTCGAGCGCGAGCGCGAGCGCATCGCCTTCCGCAGCGCGTCCTACTGGGACATCGAGGCCGAGCTCGAGCGCTCCGGCCAGTCCTTCCCCGCCCGGCTCACGTCGGTCGACGGCACCCGCGTCGCGACGGGCCGTGACTTCGGCAGCGACGGCCGGCTGACGGCCCGCGCCCAGCAGCAGGGCGTGGTCGCGCTCGGCGAGGCCGCGGCCACCCAGCTCGCGGCCGGGCTCTCCGACGCGCCGTTCACCGTCCGCTCGGTCGAGGACAAGCCCTACTCGCGCAAGCCGGCCGCGCCGTTCATCACCTCGACGCTGCAGCAGGAGGCCAGCCGCAAGCTGCGCTGGTCCTCGCAGACGACGATGCGCGTCGCGCAGCGGCTGTACGAGAACGGCTACATCACCTACATGCGCACCGACTCGACCACGTTGTCCGAGTCGGCCATCAACGCCGCGCGGTCGCAGGCGCGAGCCCTCTACGGCCCCGAGTACGTCCCCGACGTCCCGCGCCGCTACGTCCGCAAGGTCAAGAACGCGCAGGAGGCCCACGAGGCCGTCCGCCCCGCCGGCGACGTGTTCCGTACGCCGGGCGAGGTCGCGGGCGAGCTGGCCCGCGACGAGTTCGCGCTCTACGAGCTGATCTGGAAGCGCACGGTCGCCTCGCAGATGGCCGACGCGCGGGGCACGACGGTCTCCGTCCGCATCGGCGCGGCGCCGCACGCAGGCTCGCCGTTCAAGGACGCCGAGTTCAGCGCCTCCGGCACCGTCATCACCTTCCGGGGGTTCCTGGCCGCCTACGAGGAGGGGCGCGACGAGGACGCGCCGCGCGACGCCAACGAGCAGCGCCTCCCCGCGATGCGCGAGGGCGACGGCCTCGAGCCGCAGCGCGTCGACCCCGAGGGCCACACGACCAGCCCGCCCGCGCGCTACACCGAGGCGACGCTGGTCAAGGCGCTGGAGGAGCGCGCGATCGGCCGCCCGTCGACCTACGCGTCGATCCTCGGCACGATCATCGACCGCGGCTACGTCTTCAAGAAGGGCAGCGCGCTCGTCCCGACGTGGCTGGCCTTCGCCGTCACGCGGCTGCTCGAGGAGCACTTCGGCGGACTCGTCGACTACGACTTCACCGCGGAGATGGAGGAGGACCTCGACCGCATCGCCGGTGGCGACGCCGACCGCGTGGCGTGGCTGCGCCGCTTCTACTTCGGCGACGGCGAGGGCACGCCGGAGCACACGCATCCCGGCGGGCACGGCCCCGACGAGCTGGGCGGCCTGAAGCGCATCGTCGAGAACCTCGGCGAGATCGACGCCCGCGAGGTCAACACCTATGAGCTCGGCAACGGCATCGCCGTCCGCGTCGGGCGCTACGGCCCCTACATCGAGCGCGACCGTGATGGCGTTTCGGAGCGGGCGTCGCTGCCCGACGACCTCGCGCCCGACGAGCTGACGGTGGAGAAGGCCGAGGAGCTGCTGTCGGCGCCGTCCGGCGACCGCGAGCTCGGCACCGACCCGGCCACCGGCCACACGGTCGTCGCCAAGGCGGGCCGCTTCGGGCCGTACGTCACGGAGGTCCTGCCGGAGGGCTCGCCGAAGTCGGCGAAGCCGCGGACCGCGTCGCTGTTCAAGACCATGTCGCTGGACACGGTCTCCCTCGACGACGCGCTGAAGCTGCTGACCCTGCCGCGGGTCGTCGGCAAGGACCCCGAGTCCGGCGACGAGATCGTGGCGCAGAACGGGCGCTACGGGCCGTACCTCAAGAAGGGGACGGACTCGCGGTCGCTGGAGACCGAGGACCAGCTCTTCACGGTGACGCTCGAGCAGGCGCTCGCGATCTACGCCCAGCCCAAGCAGCGCGGGCGGGCCGCGGCCAAGCCGCCGCTCAAGGAGCTCGGCACCGACCCCGTGAGCGGCAAGCCGATCGTGGTCAAGGAGGGCCGCTTCGGCGCCTACGTGACCGACGGCGAGACCAACGCGACGCTGCGCCGTGGTGACACGGTCGAGGGCATCACCCCCGAGCGCGGGGTGGAGCTGCTCGCGGAGAAGCGGGCCGCCGGGCCGAGCGCCAAGAAGACCGCGAAGAAGGCTCCGGCCAAGAAGGCGGCCGCCAAGTCGACCGCGGCGAAGGCACCGGCCAAGAAGGCGGCCGCCAAGAAGACGGCCAAGGCAGGTGCCTGAGCCGCGCCGGGCCGGACCGTCGGGCCCCGTGGTTAGGGTGAAGCAATGAGCACGGGTGCCGTGACGGGCCTCGCGGGCGACGTCCGCGAGGTGCTGTCGCTGCGCACGTTCCGCCGCATGTGGGTGGCGCTGTCGGTCGCCAGCCTCGGCGACTGGCTCGGCCTGCTCGCGATGACGGCCTACGCGCAGTCGCTCGCCGGCGGGGACTACACCCAGGCCAACCTCGCCGTCGCGGTCGTCTTCCTGCTGCGCCTCGCGCCGGCGATGCTGCTCGGGCCGCTCGCCGGCGTGGTGGCCGACCGGCTCGACCGGCGCTGGACGATGGTCACGGCCAACGCCGCGCGCTTCGTCATCCTCGCCTCCATCCCGCTCGTCGGCGAGCTCTGGTGGGTCTTCGTCGCGACCCTGCTCAACGAGGCCGCCAGCCTGTTCTTCATCCCGGCGAAGGAAGCCACGGTCCCCAACCTCGTGCCGCGCGAGCGGCTGGAGGCGGCCAACCAGCTCAACCTCGCCGGGACCTACGGCAGCGCGCCGCTGGCGGCGGTGCTCTTCATCGTCCTCACGCTGCCGACCGGCGGGCTCGGCAAGGCGCAGGACGCGCCGCTGACGCTCGCGATCGCGCTCTGGGTCAACGCGCTCACCTTCCTGGCCGCCGCGATCGTCATCGCGCAGCTGAAGGACATCCCGGCCCGCAACGTGATCACGACCGCCGACGGGCGCGAGCCCTCGGCGTGGAAGGCGTTGACCGAAGGCTGGAAGTACGTCGGCGGCACCAAGGTGGTGCGCGGCCTGATCGTCGCCCTGCTCGGCGCGTTCGCGGCGGGGGGCGCGGTCATCGGCCTCGCCCGCACCTACGTCCGCGACCTCGGCGCGGGCGACCCGGGCTACGGCGTGCTGTTCTTCGCGGTCTTCCTCGGCCTGGCGCTCGGCATGTTCCTCGGGCCGCGGCTCGTCGCCGGGTTCAGCCGGCGCCGGCTGCTCTGCCTCGCGATCACCGTCGCCGGCTTCCTGCTCGCGGTCATCGCCCTCACCCCCAACCTCCCGGTCGCCGTCCTCTTCACGGTCGCGATGGGGGCGTGCACCGGTGTCGCCTGGGTGATCGCCTACACGCTCATCGGGCTCGAGGTGGACGACGACCACCGTGGCCGGGTCTTCGCCTCGCTCACCGTCATGCTCCGCGTGGTCCTGGTCGCGGTGCTGGCCCTCGCCCCGCTGCTCGCAGCGGCCATCGGCCCGCACACCTGGCACCCGACCGAGTCGGTGACGTGGACGCTGGGCGGCGCCGAGGTCACGCTGCTGCTCGCCGGCCTGCTCTGCGCCGGCCTGGGGGTCGCGTCGTTCCGCACCATGGACGACCGCCGGGGCGTCCCGGTGCTCAAGGACTTCTTCGCCGCGCTGCGCGGCCAGGGCCTGCCCGGGCCGGGCGAGGAGGCCGAGCGGCACGGCTTCTTCCTGGTCCTCGAGGGCGGCGAGGGCGCAGGCAAGTCCACCCAGGCGACCGCGCTCGCCGCGTGGCTGCGCGAGCGCGGTCACGAGGTCGTCCTCACGCGGGAGCCGGGCGGCACCGAGATCGGCACGCGGCTGCGCGCCCTGCTGCTCGACCCCACGACCGGCCCGCTCTCGAGCCGGGCCGAAGCGCTGCTCTACGCCGCTGACCGCGCCCAGCACGTCGAGCGCGTCGTCCGGCCGGCGCTCGCCCGCTCCGCCGTCGTCATCAGCGACCGCTACGTCGACTCCTCGATCGCCTACCAGGGCGCTGGGCGCGAGCTCCCCGACGGCGACGTCGCCCGGCTCTCGGCCTGGGCCACCGGTGGGCTCGTCCCCGACCTCACGGTCCTGCTCGACCTGCCCGCGGAGGTCGGCGCCCAGCGCCGGGCCGCCCGCGACGAGGGCCGGGCCGACCGGCTCGAGGCCGAGCCGGTCGAGTTCCACGACCGCGTGCGCCGCCGCTTCAAGGAGCTCGCGAGCGCCGCCCCCGGGCGCTACCTCGTCCTCGACGCCTCGCAGGGCCCGACCGAGGTCACCACGGTCATCCAGCAGCGCCTGCGCGGCGTGCTCCCGCTCAGTCCCCGCGAGGCGGCCGAGCAGGAGGCGGCCCGGCAGGCCGAGGAGCAGCGCCAGGCCGAGGAGCGCCGCCGGCTCGAGGCCGAGCGCCACGAGGCCGCCGAGCGCAAGCGGGCCGAGGAGGCCGAGGCACGCCGGCTCGAGCAGCTGCGCGCCGCCGAGGCGATCGAGGCCGCCCAGCGCGCCACCGCCGAGCAGGCCGCCCGCGCCGCCGAGGCCGCACGCCGCGAGGCGGAGGAGGCCCGGCGCATCGCCGCCGAGCAGGCGCGGCTGCGCGCGGAGGAGGCAGCCGCCCGTGCGGCGCAGGAGGCCGAGCGCCGCGAGCGCGAGGCTGCGGCCCGCGCCGAGCGCGAGGAGCAGGAGCGCCGCGAGCG
>NZ_JAANNP010000083.1 GCF_011250635.1 Motilibacter deserti | reverse complement strand
CCCGGCCGTCCAGCAGCACCACACCGGGACGATCATGCCGTCGTACTCCAGCGTCGACTGGACCGAGGACGGCCTCGGCAACCCGATCAAGATGCACGCGAACAAGGAGCTGCTCACCGACTGGCTCAAGGACAAGGTCGGGTTCGACGGCTTCCTCATCAGTGACTACGCGGCCATCGACCAGATCCCCGGCGACTACACGAGCGACGTGCGCACGTCGATCAACGCCGGCCTGGACATGATCATGGTCCCGAACGACTACCAGGGCTTCACCGCCGCCCTGACCTCCGAGGTCAACGCGGGCCGGGTGCCGATGTCGCGGATCGACGACGCGGTCGAGCGGATCCTGACGCAGAAGTTCCTGCTGGGCCTGTTCGAGAAGCCCTACACCGACCGGGCCAACCTGTCGAAGTTCGGCTCGGCCGAGCACCGGGCGGTGGCTCGCGAGGCGGCCGCGCAGTCCCAGGTGCTGCTGAAGAACTCCGGAAACGCTCTTCCGCTGTCGAAGACCTCGAAGGTCTACGTCGCGGGCAGCAACGCCGACGACCTGGGCAACCAGATGGGTGGCTGGACCATCTCCTGGCAGGGCATGTCGGGCAACGACAGCACCACCGGTGGCACGACGATCCTCAACGGGATCAAGCAGATCGCGCCGCAGGCCACCTTGACCTACAGCAAGGACGCGTCGGCCTCGATGGCCGGCTACGACACGGGCGTGGTCGTTGTGGGCGAGACGCCGTACGCCGAGGGCCAGGGCGACGTCGGCACCAACGGCCACCAGCTCGCGCTGACGGCTGCCGACAAGGCTGCGGTCGACAAGGTCTGCGCGGCGATCGAGAAGTGCGTCGTGCTCGTCGTCTCCGGCCGGCCGCTCGCCCTGAACGACCAGCTGTCGAAGATCGACGCGCTCGTCGCGTCGTGGCTGCCGGGCTCCGAGGGCGCCGGCGTCGCGGACGTGCTGTTCGGCGACAAGCCGTTCACCGGCCGGCTCCCCGTCTCCTGGCCGAAGACGGCCGCGCAGCAGCCGCTCAACGTCGGGGACGCGTCGTACGACCCGCAGTTCCCCTACGGCTGGGGCCTGCGGACCGACAACGCCAAGGCACGGGTGCAGGCGGTGCGTACGCAGCTCGCGGCGCTCGCCGGCGGTGACCGCTCCGTCGACAGCGCGGTCAAGAACCTCGACCGGGCGCTCGCGGCGGCGAACTGGAACTCGAACGGCACGGTGTGGGACGCGGGCCTCGTCCTGCGCTACCTGCAGCGCGCCGGCGAGGACCTGCAGGCCACGACCAAGGACACCCTCGCCCAGGACGACCTCCTGGTCTCGGTGGCCCGTGACGTGGCGCAGAGCCGGCTCGTGTCGCTCGGCGGCACCGCGCTCCGGGTGAACGGCGCGGCGCTGACCGCCGACGCCGAGCACCAGCTGCTGATCGGCAACCCCGGTGCGGCGGTCGACCTCCTCGAGGAGGTCTGGAGCTCCCGGCTCAAGTAGCCGCGCTCCGGCGCTCCCAGCTCCGGGAGACGCCGGCACGCCGAGCGGGCCCGCGGTTCCGACCGCGGGCCCGCTCGCGTGTCTGCCCCCTGCGCCCGCTACCGCTCGGGCGGCGGGCCCTCGCCCGGCCCGGCGGCGACGTCGCGGGCCTCCTCGGGGTCGCTGGTCGTGCCCGGCTCGGCGTCGCCGACCGCAACCGTGAAGCCGACGGGCGCGCCCTCTTCCGAGACCTCGGCACCGCCTCCGGTGTCGAGCGGCGGCGCGGCCGTGCCGCCGCCGGCCTCGGGGTTGCCGGGCTGCGACCCCGCGCCGGGGCCGACGGTGTCCGGTGCCGCGTCGGGTGCCGCGTCGGGAGAGGGGAACGGTGTCTCGGTCATGGGCGGCGTCTACCCAGGCCGTCCCGGCCGCGAACCCGGCCGGGACGCCGGCCGCGAGCCGGGGGCTGTCACCGGTCCGGCGTCGACCGCAGCACCTCGTCCAGGCTCCGGTAGTCCGCGAGCGGCAGCGTGCGCAACGAGCGCAGCACCTCCTCGCCCGCCCCGGCCTGCTCGGCGTGGCGGACGAGATCGTCCTTGCCGAGCGGGAAGTCGGCGTCGTTCAACGCCGCCTTGATGTCGTCGTCGTACGCGTACTGGGTCACCGGGGCCTCCTCGCCGTCGTGCTTCGTGGCCAGTGCGTTCCCGCGCAGCGGCCCGTCATCCGCTCCCGGGCGTGCCGTCCCGGGCCACTGCGGCGGCGGCGCCTGGCGACGGCAACCCGCCCGGGCGACGGAGCTCCCGCCACCGGCGCACTTTCGTGCGGGCTTCGCGCCTGCTCCTAGAGTTGCCGTGTGCGCAGGCGCAAGAAGCAGGTCGAGGACGCCGTCGAGCGCGCCATGGGCCGGGCGTCGGACATGCGGGAGAACGTCCGGGACACCGTCGACTCAGTCCGGGGCAACGTCCGCGAGACGGTCGACACGGTGCGCGACAACGTCCGGGGGACCGTCGACAGCGTCAAGCCCAAGCTGCGCGGGTGGCTCCATCTCGGGACGTTCCCGGCTTCGATCGTCGCCGGGTTCGTCCTGGTCGCGTTCTCCCCGACGCTCGAGGCGCGGGTCGCCACGGCGGTCTTCGCGATGACGGCGATCCTGCTGTTCGGGGTGAGCGCGACCTACCACCGGGGCAGCTGGGGACCGCGGGCGCACGCCGTCCTCAAGCGGCTCGACCACTCGAACATCTTTCTGATCATCGCCGGCACCTACACGCCGTTCGCCACCCTGCTGCTCGACAACGCGGGCGGCCGAACCCTGCTCTGGCTGGTGTGGGCGGGCGCTCTCGTCGGGGTGCTGTTCCGCGTCTTCTGGAGCGACGCGCCGCGCTGGCTCTACACCCCGGTCTACGTGGCGCTGGGGTGGGTCGCGGTGTTCTACCTGCCGGAGATCCTGCGTCACGGAGGCGTGGCCGTCCTCGTGCTGCTGCTCGTCGGCGGGCTCTTCTACACGGTGGGGGGCATCGTCTACGCGGCCAAGCGGCCCGACCCGTCGCCGCGCTGGTTCGGGTTCCACGAGGTCTTCCACGCGTTCACGCTCGTCGCGTTCGTCGTGCACTACATCGCCGTGTCGTTCGTGGCGTACTCCGCCGGCTGAGCACAGGTCGCCCAGCCCCTAGGCTCGGCGCGTGCGCGTAGTGATCGCCGAGGACAGCGTGTTGCTCCGCGAAGGGCTCACCCGCCTGCTCGAGGACGGCGGGCACGAGGTGGTGGCGACCGTCGGCGACGGCAGCTCGCTGGTCCCCGCCGTCGAGGAGCACCGGCCCGACGTCGCGGTCGTGGACGTGCGCATGCCGCCGACCCACACCGACGAGGGGCTGCGGGCGGCGGTCGCGGCGCGTGAGCGCGTCCCGGGCCAGCCGGTGCTCGTCCTGTCGCAGTACGTCGAGGACACGTACGCCGCGGAGCTGCTGGCCTCCGGCGACGGCCGGGGCGTCGGCTACCTGCTCAAGGACCGGGTCGCCGACGTAGGAGACTTCCTCGACGCGCTGCGCCGGGTCGCGGCGGGGGAGGCCGTGCTCGACCCGGAGGTCGTCGCGCAGGTCCTCGTCCGCCGGCGCTCCGTCGACCGGCTCGCGGCCCTCACGCCGCGCGAGCGCGACGTGCTGGCCCTCATGGCCGAGGGCCGCTCCAACGTCGCCATCGCCGAACGGCTCGTGGTCTCCGAGGGCGCTGTCGAGAAGCACGTGACGAGCATGTTCACCAAGCTCGGGCTGCAGCCCGACGCCGCCGACTCGCGCCGGGTGCTCGCCGTGCTCGCCTGGCTCGGCGCGCCCTGACCTCCCGCTCGGCGGCGCCCACCCGCCCGGCCCGACGGAGCCAGGTGCCGGGGAATCGCCCGAACGGGGCGCGCGCCGGAGAACCACACCGTTGTGATTCCCTCGCTAGACTGCTGGCCGGAACGGCACGCCGGACTCACGCGCAGGAACGACTCGGCGCAGGAATCGAGGGAGACCGCATGGACGCCGCGAGGGCAACGACCGGGGCCGGCGCCTCGTCCGTCGCGACGGGTGAGGGGCTCACCGAGCGCGAGTGCGAGATCCTCGCCTTCGAGCGCCAGTGGTGGAAGTACGCCGGCGCCAAGGAGCAGGCGATCCGCGAGCTCTTCGACATGTCGGCCACCCGCTACTACCAGGTGCTCAACGCGCTGCTCGACCGTCCCGAGGCGCTCGTGCACGACCCCATGCTCGTGAAGCGCCTGCGCCGGCTGCGCGCGGCGCGCCAGCGCCAGCGCTCGGCCCGCCGCCTCGGCTTCGAGGCCTAGGCAGCTGCCGGCTCGTCCGGCATAGCCTCGTCCCACGATGAGCAGGTCCAGCTCCCGCGAGCAGCCCGACGCGCTGCAGCAGCCTCGCCACGGCTCGCACCGCGGCCGTCGTGCCGCGGCCCGCGCCGCGCTCGGCTCCGTCGTCGCCGTCCTGGCGGTCGTCGCGATCGTCGGCGGCCTCTGGGCGGTCCTGGGCCGGGCTCCGGCCGACACCACCAGCGACGACGACGCGGCCGCGGCCAGCGCGACGTACGACGCCGTGCCGTCCCCGAGCGCGCCGCGGGCCACCGCGACCCAGACCCGGCGGGCGACGCCCAGCCCGACCCCCACCCCGACGCCCAGCCGCACCCCCCGGCCGACGCCGACCCCGCCGACACCCAGCAGCGAGGGCGCCGGCGGCGGAGACGAGGGCGAGCTGCGCGACCTGCAGGTCGTGGTCCTCAACCAGACCGGCCGCAACGGGCTGGCGGCGGCCACGGCCTCCCGGCTGCGCGCCGCGGGCTGGACGGTCGCGGCGGTCGGCAACTTCCGCGGCACGGTGCCGTCGACGACGGTCTACTACCCGGACGGTGCCGAGGCCGCAGCGCGCGCCCTCGCTGCCGACCTCGAGGGGACCGACCGGGTCCGGCCGCGCTTCAGCACGCTCTCCTCGACGCGCCTGACCGTCGTCCTCGCCTGACCGTCGTCCTCGCCTGACCGTCGTCCTCGCCCGACCGTCGTCCGCTGAGCGGTGGCCCGCCCGGCCGCGGCCGTCCGCGCGCCCACGCGGGCCCGGGCGACCTCCCGACTGAGCACGCCGCCCAGTGGGCAGGAGCGCTCGCGATGAGTGCAGACCTCTGGCCGGCCCCGACGGGCGCCCCCACGACCGACGCCGGGCGGGCCGGCCTCGCCGCCCTGCTCGCCGCCCCGGAGCGCGCCGTGCTCGGGCTCGACTTCGACGGGACGCTCGCGCCGATCGTCCCCGAGCCCGACGACGCGCGGGCCCATCCCGGAGCCGTGCGGGCGCTCGCGCTCGTCGGCCCCCGGCTCGGGCGGGTCGCCGTCGTGACGGGCCGCCCGGCGGCCCGGGCGGTGGAGTACGCGGGGCTCGCGGGAGTGGCGGGGCTGGAGCGGATGTCGGTGCTGGGGCACTACGGGCTGGAGCGCTGGGATGCCGCGACCGGCCGGCTCTCGGCACCGGAGCCGGCGCCGGGAGTGGCGGCCGTGCGGGCCGCGCTGCCCGCGCTGCTCGAGGAGCTCGGCGTGGGCGCGTACCTCGAGGACAAGGGCAGCTCGGTCGCCGTCCACACCCGCCGGGCGCACGAGCCGGCGGCCGCGCTGGACCGGCTGCGCGAGCCGCTGGGCCGGCTGGCCGGGCAGGCGGGGCTCGTCGTCGAGCCCGGCCGCAACGTGCTCGAGCTGCGGCCGCCCGGGATCGACAAGGGCGGTGCGCTGCGCGCGCTCGCCGCCGAGGCCGCCGCCCCCGGCCCGTCGTCGGTGGTGTTCGTCGGGGACGACCTGGGCGACCTCGCGGCGTACGACGCCGTGGACGCGCTGCGCGCCGAGGGGGTCCCGGGCCTGCTGGTGTGCAGCGGGTCCGACGAGGTCGTCGAGCTCGCGCGCCGCGCGGACGTGGTCGTCGACGGTCCCGAGGGCGTCGTGCGCTGGCTCGAGGGGTTGGCGCTGGCCCTCGGCTGACGGCCGGACAGCTACGCGCTCCCCCCGGGGGGCTCCGCCTGGGACGGCTCGGGCTTCCGCCGGCCGGCCCTGCCGACTTCTGTACCTCCGCCCGGGGGAGTGCGCCTGCACCAGGCCCGGACCGCCCCGGGACCTCTGCCTACTCCGGCGTGGTGCTTCTCCGATCTGCGGTTGGCCGCGGGGCGCTCGGCGGGCGACAGTCTTCTCGCGTTGAGTTCACGGACGAACACGAGGAGTGACATGAGCCTGGGTTGGAGCGACCGTCCGCGGCCGCGTCGGGTCGCCGTCGCGGCCCGTTTCGGGGCAGCACTGAGTGCGGCTGTCGTCGCCGGGGCTGGCCTGACGACGACGAGCGCGGCCGCCGCGCCCGCGGCGGCTGGGGTGCCGGGCGGCCCCGGTGCGCCTGCGGCAGCGACCGCGCAGTGGATCGTCGTCGTCGACGGGCCGTTGGAGCCGTTGCAGCACGCCGTCACCGCGGCTGGCGGGAGCGTCGTTCGCGCCCTGCCCGGCATCGGCCAGGCGGTCGTACGCCTCGACGCCCGCGGGGCCGCGGCCCTGCACGCCGTCGCCGGCGTGCGCGTCGTCTCCCCGGACCGCGCCGTCACCCTGAGCGGGGCGGCGTACGACCCCGCCACCGATGCCGGAGCGCCGGCCGTGCTCGCGCAGAGCACCGGCGCCGCCGCGCTGTGGGCGCAGGGGGTCACGGGCGAGGGCGTGGACGTCGCCGTGCTGGACACGGGCGTGGCTCCGGTGGCGGGGCTCGACTCCGCCGAGCGCGTCGTGCTCGGCCCCGACCTCTCCTTCGACAGCCAGGACCGCGACACCGACCGGGGCCTGGACGGCTACGGGCACGGCACCCACATGGCCGGGCTCATCGCGGGCCGGGACGCGGACGTGGCCGACCCGGCCACGGCGGCGCCCGAGCAGTTCACCGGCGTCGCCCCCGGCGCACGCGTCGTCAGCCTCAAGCTCGGCGACCGGTCCGGGGCCGTCGACGTCTCGCAGGTGATCGCCGGCATCGACTGGGTCGTGCAGCACCGCGCCGACGACGGGCTCAACGTCCGCGTGCTGAACCTCTCGTTCGGGACCGACAGCGCGCAGAGCTACCTGCTCGACCCGCTCGCGTACGCGGCGGAGGCGGCGTGGCGCCACGGGCTGGTCGTCGTCGCGGCGGCGGGCAACGCCGGCGACTCCGGCGACGTGCCCGGCCTGACCAACCCGGCGTACGACCCGGTCGTCCTCGCCGTCGGGGCCACGGACACGCACGGCACGGCGAGCACCGCCGACGACACGGTCGCGGCGTTCTCCAACCGGGGCGCCGGCGGGCGCAACCCCGACGTCGTCGCCCCCGGCACGTCGCTGCTGAGCCTGCGCGTGCCCGGCTCCGCGATCGACACCGAGTACGGCGCCACGGCGGCGGTCGGCGAGCGCTTCTTCCGCGGCAGCGGCACCAGCCAGGCCGCGGCCGTCGTGAGCGGCGCGGCCGCGCTGCTGCTCTCCCAGCGCCCGGAGCTCACCCCGGACCAGGTCAAGGCGCTGCTCACCTCGACGGCGTACGAGCTGCCCGGCACGAGCGTGCAGGCCCAGGGCCACGGGACGCTCGACCTGGCCGCCGCCGCGGCAGCCGCGACACCCGTCGTGCCGGCGCCCGACTACCTCTCGACGGGGACCGGGACGATCGAGGGCAGCCGCGGCAGCGCGCACCTCGAGCTCGACGGGGTGCAGCTCTCCGGCGAGCAGGACATCTTCGGCAACCCGGTCGACACCGCTGCCCTGGCCGCGGCCGAGGACGCGGGGACCGCCTGGGACGGGGGCACCTTCAACGGCGCGCAGTGGGCCGGTGAGGGCTGGACGACCACCACCCAGTGGGCGGGGCTCAGCTGGGCCGGCCGCAGCTGGGCCGGGCTGAGCTGGGCGGGCCGCAGCTG
>NZ_JAANNP010000084.1 GCF_011250635.1 Motilibacter deserti | reverse complement strand
TCGCCACGGCTGCGCAGGCTCTCCAGCCACAGCAACGCTCCGCTCTGCCCGAAGGACTCCAGAAGAAGGCTTCCGGGGTACGCGTACGCCGAGGCCGGCAGCCCCTCGTCCATCTGCGCGTAGCAGGGCTCCGAGCCGGAGACGGCCTTGAGCGTGACGATGCTCGCGAACTCCTTCAGCTCGACCACCCGGTCGACCAGGAGCACGGGGTGGCGATGCGGCAGGACGGCGCGGATGTCGGCGTACTCACGCATCGCCGTCCTCCTGGAACAGCGCGAGGGTGAGCGTGACCTGCGCGGCCGGTGCGTCGTCGACGTCGAGGCCGGACTTGGTCACGGTCGCGCTCACCCTGCGGGCGGAGTCCGGCCCGGTGCACGTGGCCCGCAGCCGGAGGTCGTCGCCCGGCACGAACGGGGCGGTGAAGCGGACGGAGTCGATGCCGACGAGGACGGCGCTCGTCACCTCCGGCCGCGTCTCCTCGAGCAGGCGCAGCGCCGCTTGACGGACGGACTCCACGACGAAGACGCCGGGATAGATCGTGAGGTCGGGGTAGTGGCCGCGCAGGTACGGGTCGACCGCGGTGACCCGCTTGCGCGCCAGCACCTCGTCCGCGGACACGACCGTGACCTCGTCGACGGCGTCGAGCGGACGGGCTGCGGCCCGGATGGACGGCACGGGGGCTCCTTGTGTGGTGGGTGGCGAGGCGGGTCAGATGACGATGCCGCCGTCGACCTGCACGACCTGCCCGGTGATGTAGCTCGCGCGGTCGGAGGCGAGGAAGGACACCAGGTCGGCGACCTGCTCGGCGGTGCCGAAGCGGGACAGCGGGATCGCCTGCAGCGCGCCGGCCTTCAGCTTGTCGGGCAGCCCGGAGGTCATGTCCGTGTCGATGAAGCCGGGCGCCACGGCATTCACGCGGACGCCGTATCGGCCGAGCTCCTTCGCCAGGGCCTTCGTCATGCTGTTCATCCCGCCCTTCGAGGCGGAGTAGTTCGCCTGCCCGGGATTGCCGACGACTCCCGCGACGGAGGAGACGTTCACGATGACACCGGCTTTGCGCTTCATGAATCCGAAGGCCACCGCCTTGCAGGCGTGGAACGTGCCGGAGAGGTTCGTGTCGATGACCTCCGACCAGTCCTCCTCCTTCATGAGCACCATCGGCGCGTCGCGGATGACGCCGGCCGAGTTGACGAGCGTGTGGACCGGGCCGAGCGCGGACTCGGCGTCCGCGACGAAGGCGCGGACCGCCGCGCTGTCGGTCATGTCGCAGGCCGCGGAGTAGCAGTCGGCTCCGACGTCGCGGACCAGCTTCTCGGTGATGCGCAGCTGCTCGGACTCGGTACGCCCGCAGAAGGCCACGTCGTAGCCGTCCCGGGCCAGCGCGACCGCTACGGCGCGTCCGATGCCGCGCGAGCCACCGGTGACGACGGCACAACGACGGTCCGACATGGCGGGCCTCCTCGAGATAATTGGAGAATGTGAATTCGGGGAACTGAGAATCACGCTAGTCACCGTTCTGGCCGGCACGGAATAGCGATGACTGGAAGATGTCACGGGGGTGGACCTGGCCCGCCGAGTCGGACGGCTGGGCGACCGCGGCGACCAGGCCGTGGCCCAGGTCGAGGTCGCGGACCAGCCACTCGACGGACTCGCTCCCCACGCCGTGGCGCACCAGCACCGCGCCGTCGAGGTCCGCGCGCACGTCGATCGTGTCGACGCCACCGGCGATCCCGACGCCGATGGCCTTGAGCACGGCCTCCTTGCGCGTCCAGGTGCGGTAGAAGCCGGCGAGCTGCGCGGGTGCCGGGAGAGCGAGCAGGTGGGACCGCTCGGCCGGCGTCAACGTCACGTCGGCGAGCACGTCCACGGACAGCGCGCGCGGGGCCTCCACGTCGACCCCCAGCGGCGCACCCTCCAGTGCGGCCAGCACGGCGTACCCGCGGGTACGGGACAGGCTGATCCGCCAGTCCGAGCGCGGCTCGAGGACGCCGGGCGGCCCGTGGTGCGCGTCCCCGCAGCCCGGGCAGGGGAGCCGCCCGAGGACCACGTCGCCGCTCGGTACGCCCAGCACCTCGGCGAGCGCGACACGGGCCGCCAGGTGGGAGGTGACGTAGTCGTCCGCGGTGCGACGGCTGCGGAACCGTGCGGCGCGCGCGGCCTCCTCCGGGCTGAGCGTCGCTCCGCACGCGTGACGGCGCAGCGTCTCGCCCAGCTCGTCCAGGCTCCAGCTCCACAGCAGCACCGGTGGCCCGCCGTCCCGGTCCGCGACCTGCGGGCCGGCGCGCAGCTCCGGCGACCCGCGCCGGCCGGGGCGCGTGCGGTCGACCACGGTCATCGTCCGGCCTCGGCGGGTGCGCGGGCCGCCTCCGCGACCGCGGCGGGCTCCTCGGCGGCCAGGCGCTCGCGAACGCTCCGCGGGCGCAGGTCGAGCCACACGTCGGCGATGTGGTCGAGGCACTCGGACTCGCTGCCGACGAAGCCTGCTCCGGCCCACCCCTGCGGGAGCGGGCGGCTTCTCGGCCACAACGAGTACTGCTTCTCACTGTTCACGACGACGACATGGGTCCTGCCGTCCCTCGGCTCGGGCGTGCAGGCCTCGGTCATGGGGCGACCCCCTCCGGGAAGAAGCTGTCGACCGGCCGGACGCGGCCGCCGGCCGAAGCGCGGTCGTAGACGTGCTTGCCGACGGCGAGGTCGAGCACCCCCAGCCCGAACGGCGAGAAGACCACCGCCCGGCTCTCGTCGCGGGCGACCTCGCCGCGCAGGAGCTGCGCGAGGGTGCCGTGGACGAAGCTGCGGTCACCGACCTGCTGCTCGGCGAGGTGCAGAGAGGTCTTCTCCCGCACCGCATGGTCCGGGTCGTCGGTGAGGTTCTGCGCGGACAGGACGAGCTCCGGCGCCAGGTCGCGCAAGGACAGGTGCAGGACGACGGGCTTGTGTGCGAGCAGGGAGGGGTCCTGCAGGTACGGCTCCCCCGCGACCGTCGCGAGGACCACGACGTCGCAGCCGTGGAAGGCGGCGGCGTCGTCCTCGACGACCTCGACGTCACGCTGCCCGTCCTCCTGCGCCGCGGCGGCGAACTTCTCCGCGCGCGTCCGGTCCAGGTCGAAGCAGCGGTAGCCGCCGACGTCCCAGCCGAGGTCGCGGAAGAACGCGTGCACGTGGCGCGCGATCAGGCCCGTGCCGACGAAGCCGATGCGGCCCGTCGAGCGGCGCCCGCACAACGCCTCCGCCGCGAGCACCGCGGAGGCCGCGGTCCGCGTCGCGGAGATGAGCGAGGCCTCCATGCAGGCGTACGGGTATCCCGTCTGCATGTCGTTGAGGACGAGGACGGCAGACGCGCGCGCGATCCCGTGCTGCACGTTGCCGGGGTAGCTCGCGATCCACTTGATCCCCGCGACGTCGAAGTCGCCGCCGAGATAGGCGGGGAGCGCGATGATCCGGTCCCTGCTGTGGCCGGGCAGCCGCAGGAAGCTGCTGTGCGGGTTCACCGCGTTCCCGGAAGCATGAGCCAGGTATCCCTGACGCACGGCCTCCAGGCAGGCGGGCCGGTCGGCGTCGATCTGGGCGGCGATGTCCGCAGCGCTGACGATTCCGAAGCCTGGCGGTCTCACGGGCTCTCCTCTCACAAGGTCTTTCGAGGACGGGGCAGGTTCAGACGGACGAGCCGACGAGCTCGCGCTCCGGGTCGGCCGGGCCGTCGGGAAAGGCGCCGGGGAACGCGTTCGCGACCCAGGCGCGGTCGTAGACGGTGTCGGCGTACGCGGCGCCGCGGTCGGCGCAGAGGAACGCGACGGTGGGCCGGCGCCCGCGCGAGCCCGCGAAGTAGCGCTCGATCGCCGCGTACACGCTGCCGGTGGACCCACCGGCGTAGATGCCGTGCCGGTGCAGCAGCCGGTGGCAGCCGGCGATCGCCTCTTCCTCCGAGACGATCACGACGTCGTCGATGAGCGCGTGGCCGACGAGCGGCGGCACGATGCTCGAGCCGATGCCGGGGATGAGCCGGCGGCACGGCGAGCTGCCGAAGATCGCCGACCCCGCCGCGTCGACGGCGACGACGCGGGCGTTCGGGAAGGCCTCCTTGACGCGCAGCGACAGGCCGCTGATCGTGCCTCCGGTGCTGACGCCGACGAACACGTAGTCGAGCCGGCGCAGCTCGCGGCACAGCTCACCGCCGGTGAGCCGGTAGTGCGCCAGCAGCGCGTCCGGGTTGGCGTACTGGTTCGGCCAGTACGCCGCCGGCAGCTGCGTGCGCAGCTCTGCCACGCGGGCGAGCCGGTTCGCGAGGTAGCCCCCGGTCCCGTCGCGCTCGCTGACCTTCTCGACCCGGTCGCACAGGGCGCGCAGGTAGGCCTCGGTCGACGCGTTGACGTTGGGGTCGATGACGGGGACGAAGCTCAGCCCGAGGGCACGGGAGAGCGTCGCGAGCGACAGCGCGAAGTTCCCGGAGGACGACTCCACGATCGTGGCGCCCTCGCCGACGTCGCCGCGCTCGATGGCGGACTTGAGGATCCAGAACGCCGACCGGTCCTTGGAGCTCGCGTTCGGGTTCGCGAACTCGAGCTTGGCGAACAGGTCGAGCCGGTCGTGCTCGAGCGGCACGAGCGGGGTCTGCGGGAAGGACTGCCCGATCCGCTCGAGCGCGGCGAGCAGCGGGCGTGCGGCGCTCATCCGGGGTCCGCGGGGATGCGCGCGACCGGCACGTGGCGCGACAGCGGGAACTGCGTGAGCATCCGGTCCAGCCGGGCGGCCGCCGCGCGCCGCGCCGGCTCGCCGATCCGCGGGCGCGGGGCGCCGTGCGAAGGGGTGAGCGCCTCCAGGACGCCGCCGATGATGCGCGCCAGCTGGCGCAGCTCGACCGGGCCGAGCCCGCGCTGGGCCGCGGCGTACGTGTCGAGCAGCAGCCCGTCGGGGTGGACCCGGTCGGCCAGCCGGCCCGGTAGCCGCGTGACGTCGACGAGGATGCCGAGGCCGGCGAGCACCGACGCCGCGGTGCGTGCGTCGATGCCCGCAGCGGCCGGGTCGAGGACGACCGTCGAGGTGTCCGTACGCCCGCCGACCACGCTGTGCCCGCACTCGGACAGCACGGCGGCGAGCTCGCCGGCGCCGCGGACGGCGCGGTCGGCCGTCTGCGCGAAGGGCTCGGCGGCGGCCAGGGCGAGGGCACGCGCGGTCGCGGCGAGCGCCGGGCGAGCGGGTTCTGGACAGGCGGTCCGCGCCGCGTGCTCCACACGTTCCGCGAGCGTGCCGGCGCCGAAGGGCAGCTCCGCGTCGCTCCCGGAGAGGACGAGCCCGCCCGCGGGGCCGGCGAGCTGGCCGCGGGTGCCGGTGACCGTCAGGTGGGCGCAGTCCACCGGGCCGGGGTGCGTCCCCGCGGCGACGAGCGCGGCCACCGCGGTGATGTCGGCGATGAGCACGGCGCCGGCGCCGTCGGTGAGCGTGCGCAGCCGCCCGTGGTCGACCCGGCGCGACAGGCCCGCACTCTGCACGAGGAGCGCGCGCGGGCGGTGGCGGCGCAGGAGCGTCGCCACGCGGGCGTAGTCGAGGCCGCCGTCGGCGGCGGGCGCGCAGCGCAGCGGTGCGGCGGGCGTCCCGGGCAGGTCGGCGCCGTCGACGGGCCCGACGTGCAGCACCTCGTCCCCGGGGCCGAGCACCGCCGCCAGCGCGACGACCGTCGCCTGCGCGGCGCCGCCCGGTCGGACCGTGGCGTAGCGGGCGCCGAAGAGGGTGCGGGCACGCTCGACGGCCAGCTGCTCCAGGTCGTCGGCGTCGTCCGTGTCGTCGGCGGCCGCTCCCTGGACCCCCGCGGCGGACAGGCAGGCGAGCACCGACGGGTCGGCGGCTCCGGAGCCGGCGCGCAGCGACAGGGTGGCCTCGTGCCCGACGTGCTCGGCGTGCAGCAGCCCGTGCAGCCACGGGTCCTCGTCCGCGAGCAGCTCCGAGGAGGCGGCGGCGAACGCGGTGAGCGGGGACCCGGGCGCCGTGCCCGAGCCGGAATGGCGGGCGGCGGCGAGCACGCCCCCCGGGGCGGTCGGTGTCGTCGGGCCGTCGTCGGCGGGCGCCGCGGGCGATGAGGCGGGCCGCAGGGCGGGGAGCGGCGAGAGGCCCGTGGCCCGCGAGATCGGGGCAGTGGTCATCGCGCGGCCGCCCTCGCGTACGCCCGGACGGCTGCCGGCGCGGCGAGCGCGGCGAGCGCGAGCGCCATCGTGACCGCGAGCGGAGCGGCGTGCTGGACCGGGAAGCCGGTGCCGGCGGAACCGGCCGGGAGGTCCCCGAACAGGTCTCGGCAGGCCGCGACGACGACGCTCACCGGGTTCCACTCGCAGGCCGTCGCGAGCCAGTCGGGCAGTCCCGACAGCGGGATGAACGCGTTCGACAGGAACGTCAGCGGCAGCACGACGAGGAAGGCGACCGAGGTGATCGCGTCGTTCGCGCGCAGCACGAGCCCGACGACCGCGCCCACCCACGACATGGCCCACCCGAGCAGCAGCAGCAGCGCCAGCGCCGCGGCTGCCGAGGCGAGGCCTTCACGCGGCCGCCAGCCGAGCACGAGCCCGCCCGCGCAGATCGTGACGCACGAGACCGCCGACAGGGCGGTGTTCGCGCCGGTCCGTGCCGCGAGCACGGAGCCCGTGGAGATCGGCATGGCGCGGAAGCGGTCCACCAGCCCGTTGCCGAGGTCCTCGGCGACGCCGAGCGCCGTGCTCGAGACGTTCATGAGCATCGTCTGGGCCAGGATCCCGGCGACGAGGTACTGCACGTAGTCGCCGCCGGGGACCGTGATCGCGCTGCCGAAGAGCAGGCCGAAGACCGCGAGGTACGCGACCGGCATGACGGTGACCGAGATCAGCTTCTCGGGGACGCGGGCGATGTGCCGCACGTGGCGCCCGAAGAGGGCGCAGACGTCGCTGACGGTGTCCATCACGCGACGGCCTTCACGGCCGGGCGGCCGTCGACGGCGTCGGCACCGTCGACAGCGTCAGCGCCATCGACAGCGTCAGCACCATCGGCAGCGGCGACAGCGGCTCCCTGCGTGAGGGCGAGGAACACCTCGTCGAGCGTCGGCCGGTCGACCGCGAAGGAGCGGACGCGGCAGCCGGCGGAGTCGAGGGCGAGCACGGCCTCGGCGACCGAGGCGGTGGCGTCGCCGAGCGGCACGCTCAGCCCGAGGCCGTCGTCGGCGATCCTCGGCTCCCGGGCGTACACCCGCCCGAGCACGTTCGCCGCCCGGATCGTCTCGGCGGCGTCGGAGAACGAGGCCTCCAGCCGCTCGCCGCCGATGCGCGACTTGAGCTCGTCCGGCGTCCCGTCCGCGACCACGCGGCCGGAGTCCACGACCGCGACGCGGTCGGCGAGGACGTCGGCCTCCTCGAGGTACTGCGTCGTCAACAGCACCGTCACGCCCTGGGCGACCTGCTCGCGCACCATCGTCCAGAGGTCGCGGCGGCTCAGCGGGTCGAGCCCGGTCGTCGGCTCGTCGAGGAAGAGCACGGCGGGGTCGGTCAGCAGGCTCGCCGCGAGGTCGAGCCGGCGTCGCATGCCGCCGGAGTACGTCTTCACCTGGCGGTCGGCCGCGTCCTCGAGCCCGAAGCGGGCGAGCAGGTCACGGGCACGG
>NZ_JAANNP010000086.1 GCF_011250635.1 Motilibacter deserti | reverse complement strand
CGCGGTCACCGCGCCCGTCCGCGACGGCCGCCGTGTCCACGGCGAGGCCGAGCGCCTCCAGCGGCGACAGGTCGACCAGGCCGGGCGCGTGCTCGCCGATGCCGCCGGTGAGCACCACCGCGTCGACCCCGCCCGCCGAGGCGATCATCGCGCCGAGCTCGCGCCGGAGCCGGTGGTTCCACACGTCGAGCGCGAGCCGGGCCTGCTGGTCACCCGCGGCGGCTGCCGCAGCGATGTCCCGCGTGTCGCCCGACGTGCCGCTCAGCCCGGCGAGCCCGCCACCGCGCTCGATGCCGGCCGCGAGCCGGTCGACGGTGAGGCCGCCCTCCTGCAGCAGCCAGAGCATCAGCCCCGGGTCCACCGTGCCGCTGCGGGTGCGCATCACGAGCCCCTCCGACGGGGTGAAGCCCATCGTCGTGTCGACCGACCGGCCGGCCCGGACCGCGCACAGCGAGGACCCCGACCCCAGGTGGCAGGTGACGAGCCGGAGCTCGTCCGCCGGGCGGCCGAGCAGCTGCGCGGCGCGGCGGGCGGCGTACGCGTGGGAGAGGCCGTGGAAGCCGTAGCGCTGCAGCCCCCACTGCTCGCGCCACTGCGCCGGCAGCGCGTAGGTCCGCGCCGCCTCCGGCAGGGTGGCGTGAAACGCGGTGTCGAAGCAGGCGTAGGTCGGCGTCTGCGGCAGCGCGCGCCGCACGGCCGCGACCCCGGCCAGCGACCGCGGCTGGTGGAGCGGGGCCAGCGCGGTGAGCTCGGTCAGCCGCTGCTCCTCGCGGTCGTCGAGCAGCGCGGCGTCCGTGCGCGCCCCGCCGTGGACGAACCGGTGCGCCACCGCGGCCGGGGCGGTGCCGAGGTCGGCGAGGAACTTCTCGATGCCCCCCGTGTCGCGCGCCCCCTCCCAGCGCTCGAGCGTCGACTCGGCGGCCAGGTCGTCCCGCTCGTCGAGCAGGGAGAGCTTGAGGCTGCTCGAGCCGGCGTTGACGACGAGCAGCGGTGCGAGATCGTTCACGGTCCAAGTGTGCGCAGACGGACGGCCCGCGCGCACCGTGGCGAAGGTCCCCCGCCGCGCGGGCGGGTCAGGGCAGCAGCCCGGCCCGCCTGGCCGCGTCGACCGCGGCCGCGCTCGTGCGCACGCCCAGCTTGCGGCGCGCGGCCACGAGGTGCTGGGCGACGGTGTTGGGCGCCAGCCCGAGCCGCGCGGCGGCCCCGGTGCCGGTCGAGCCGGCGGCGAGCAGGGAGAGGATCTCGAGCTCGCGGCCGGTCAGGCGCACCGCCCCGTTGGTGCCGGTGCGAGCCGCTCCCTGCAGACGGGTCAGCTCGTCGGCGGACAGCACCGACACCCGGCCCCCGCCCGGGCTCTCGATCGTGAGGGTCAGCCGACCGGCGGCGACCTCGTCGAGCAACGCGCCCCAGCTCTCCGGCGGCAGGGCGGGGGTCCCCGGCTCCCCGTCCGCCGCCGGGTCGCGCGTACCGGGCTCAGCCATCAACGGGGCTCCATCCAGGCCGGGGAACTGCGGTTGGCGGCGTTCTCGAGAATCGCCGGGGAGACCGTAGCAACTCGCGGTGCCCGCTGCGATCATCTAAGCAGACCCTGCTAGTGCGATCGCACCGGCATTGCGACACGCGTGAGCCCCCCGGCGCACGAATGTGCCGGGGGGCTTCACACAAATGTCGGGCAAAGCGCCCGGCAGTTGCCGTCAAACGTCAGGCGAGGACTACCGAGATCCGGCCCTTGCCGTAGCCCGCGACATCGACACCGAGGTCCAGCCGGCGCCCGAACGCGCGCAGGATGGCCGAGATGTCGTTCGGCGGGGTCTCCGCGAAGCCGTACGTCGCGTACAGCTTCACATGCGGCTGCCCCTCTGCATTGAACAGAGAAGCGAGAACGTTCAGCACCTCGTCGAGGTTCTCCTTGATGGAAGTCGGGAGTTCCTTGTCCTCGATGCACGCCTCTGCCCCGCCGACCGGGACGAGCCCGATCGCCGCCCCCGCGAAGGCGGAGAGGTTGAGGTCGGTCACGATGACCGCCGCCGTGCCGAGCGAGTCGTCGACGTAGACCGCGATCGTCACGGGGTCGGTCGGGGACGGGACGACCGGCTCGCCGGGCGACAGGGTGATGTCACGGAAGAGCAGGCCGCCGAGCGCGTCCCGCACGTCCTTCTCGTTCGGCAGCAGGCTGATGGCCATGTCCGAGGTCTCCTTGTTCTGAAGTGCCTGCGTGGGAAGTGGCGCCCGAGGCTCTCGCGCCGGTCGCGGACTAGTCGAGGACCGGCTCGAGGGCCTCGCGGAAGGCCTCGGGCGTGAAGGGCTTGGCGATGAGGAAGAGCGCTCCCGAGTTGGCCGCGCGCTCGCGCATCTCCGGCGACCCCTCCGAGGTGACGAAGCCGAAGTTGACCGTCGAGCCGCTGGCGCGCAGTCGGTCGAGCAGCTCGATGCCGGTCATGTTCGGCATGTTCCAGTCGCTGAGCACCAGGTCCGGCTCCTCGCTCTGGACCTTGCTGAACGCGTCGGCCCCGTCCACGGCCTCGACCAGGTCGTGCCCGGAGAAGCCGGCCTGCCGGAGCGTACGGGTGACGATCTGCCGCATGACCTTGCTGTCGTCGGCGATCAGGATCTTCATGAG
Source organism: Motilibacter deserti (assembly GCF_011250635.1). Classification (GTDB taxonomy): domain Bacteria; phylum Actinomycetota; class Actinomycetes; order Motilibacterales; family Motilibacteraceae; genus Motilibacter_A; species Motilibacter_A deserti. The sequence continues at coordinate 4,892 of NZ_JAANNP010000086.1, read as the reverse complement.
GAGGCTCCTTCCGTGGAGGTCGAGGACCAGACGGTGATCTCGACGTGCTCGCCCAGCCACTCCAGCGCGGCCTGGGCAACGATCTCGGCGCCGCGGCTGGCGACGTGCGCCGTCCCGTGCGCGACGACGGGCAGGGACAGAGAGCTCGGGCCGGGCAGCACGCTCTTGACGTTCCCGCCCACGATGTTCACAAGCTCACCGACGGCGTCGTCGACGTCGCCGGGCTCGAGGTCGGCGGCGTCGAGCTGCAGAAGCGCGCTTCCGACGTCCTGAGCGGTCTTCGCACTGAGCGAGACGACGACGACGCCGTCCCACTCACCCGCGATGGAGACGCTGGCCGTGACCTGCGCGGGCTTGCCCACGCCGGGGACCGACGGCGTCGGCTCGGAGCCGAGGTACGACGTCCAGAGGTCTCCCGCGATGGCGAGCAGGTCGTCGACGGCGAGGGTCGCGGTCATGCGCTCACCTCCGCGGACACGAGGCCGAGGAGCGCCAGCTTGTCGGCGATGGCGTCGGCCGTGAACGGCTTGATGACGTACTCGTGGGCACCCGCCGCGAGCGCGCGCACGATGTTCCCGTGCTCGCTCTCGGTGGTGACCATCATCAGTGTGATGTTGCGGTACTCGTCGCGCTTGCCCACCTCCTTGATGAAGGTGAGCCCGTCCATGACCGGCATGTTCCAGTCGACAAGGCAAAGGACGGGCGTGTCGCCCTCCGCGTGGAGGGCGTCGAGCGAGTCGAGCGCCTCCTGGCCGTTGCCGGCCTCCGAGACGGTGAAACCCTGCCCGACGAGAATGCGGCCAAGGATAGTCCGCATGGCCCGCGAGTCGTCGATGACGAGAGCGCGCATGTCAGGCTCCTTTACTTCCGATAGAGGTTGCCGGTCGATGTACGGGTGCTCCGGCGACGAGGACGCGCTCCCACGAGTCGTCCACGCCGAGTGTGGTCTCAGCCCCCCCGAGCAGGAGGCATCCGTTCGGCCGAAGCGTTCCGGCGACCCTCCGGAGAATGGAGCGCTTGGTCGCCGTGTCGAAGTAGATGAGGACGTTGCGCAGCAGCACGATGTCGAATTGCGGCATGACGGGGAACGGCGCCGCGAGGTTGAGCCGCTGGAACTTGATGTTCGCCTTCAGCTCCGGCGAGACCTCCCATTCGGTGCCCTTCCGGGTGAAGTGCTTCACCAGGAGCGGCGCGGGAAGGCCGCGGTTGACCTCGAGCTGGGAATAGCGCCCGGCCCGGGCCTTGGTCAGCATCTCCTCGGAGATGTCTGTGCCGAGGATCTCGAACCGCCAGCCGGCGGCCCGCACCTTGTCCTGGATGCTCATGGCGACCGTGTAGGCCTCCTGGCCGCTCGAGGACGCCGCCGACCAGATGCGCAGCACGCGGTCGGGCCGCCCGCTGCGCAGGATCTCCGGCACGATGTGCTCGGCGACCGCCCGGAAGGGCGCCCCGTCGCGGAACCACGAGGTCTCGTTGGTCGTGAGGGCGTCGACGATCTTCGCCTGCTCCCGCGGGTCCCGCGAGACCCGCAGGCCGTCGACGTACACGCTCACGCTCGGCTTACCCGCGGCGCGAGCGAGCGGGGTCAGGCGCGCCTCGACGAGGTACTCCTTGCCGGGCTCGAGGACGATGGCGGCCTCGCGGTAGACGAGCTCGCGGACCCAGTCGAACGCTGTGGTGGCCAGCGTGGTCATGCTCGTGTCCCCCTGGTCAATGCGGCCTCCGTGGCGCCGGCCGACCGGGGACGCCCGGCCAGCCCGATCGAGTCGACGATTGCGCCCGGGACCGCGTCGAGCGGCAGGACCGCGTCGGCAAGCCCCGCCGTGGTGACGGCTCCGGGCATCCCCCAGACGACGGACGTCGACTGGTCCTGGGCGAGAACCCGCGCCCCGCGGGTCTTGAGCACCTGCGCCCCGAGCTTGCCGTCGCTACCCATGCCCGTCAGGACGACGGCGAGGACGCTGCCGCCGAAGACGGTGGCGACGCTGCGGAAGAGGACGTCCACCGCGGGCCGGCAGAAGTTCTCCGGCGGCGCCGTCGTCAGGTTTGCGTAGAGCCCGGTCCCGCGGCGCACGACCTCCAGGTGGCGGTCACCGGGCGCGATGAGCACCCGGCCCGGGACGAGCTGGTCGTCCTGGGCCGCCTCGCGGACGTCGAGCGCGCTCGACCGGCTCAGCCGCTCGGCGAGCAGCCGGGTGAAGATCGGCGGCATGTGCTGGACGACCGCGACCGGCACCGGCAGGGAGGCCGGCAGGCCCCCGAGCACGCGGGCCAGGGCCTCGGGGCCGCCCGTGGACGACCCGATCACCAGGATGTCCGGGCGCTTCGCGGCGGGCGTGAGCCGCGCGGTCGGGGCGCCGGGCGCGGGCCGGCCCGCGGTGCCGGGGCGGCGGGCCGAGGCGGCCATCGCACCCGCGGGGCCGGTGGCGGCGGCGGCCGCGCCGTAGCGCCGGCCGGGCTGCGCGGCGGCCGGCATCCCGCCCGGCAGCGCCGCGCCGCCACAGAGCGAGCGCAGCTTGGGGACGAGCTGCTCGCGCACGCTGCGCACCGACTGTGTGAGCGCGGTCGTGTTGGACGGCTTGGTCACGTAGTCGCTGGCGCCGAGCGAGAGCGCCTCGATGGTCGCCGACGCGCCCCGCTCGGTCAGCGTGCTGAACATGATCACCGGAGTGCGGGGGTGGGTCTTCCGCAGCTCCTTGAGCGTGCCGAGCCCGTCGAGCTCCGGCATCTCGATGTCCAGGGTCACCGCGTCGGGCGAGAGCTCGGTGAGCTTCTCCAGGGCGATGCGCCCGTTCTGCGCCGTGCCGACCACGCTGATGCCGGGCTCGGCGTCCAGGACCTGGGCGACGATGCGCCGGACGACCGCGGAGTCGTCCACGACGAGAACTCGGATGTCACCCACGAGCCACCCCGTCCTACTCGGATAGATCCGGGTGGTTGGCCCGGACCCGCACCTCATCGGCGTCCTCCGTCAGCCCTTTAGGTGAACGCCTCCCCTGCGTAGTTGCCCGGTCGCCGCTCGTGCACTCCTTGACTCTTTCCGCGCGTAGTGGGAGGAACGGCGGATGACCCTCCGCAAAGCGGCTCTAGTCGCCCTTCTCGCCCCCGTCCTCCCGCTCGGCCTGCTCGCTGCGCCGGCCGGAGCCGCTCGGCCCGTGGAGCCCCCGCGCGCCCCCGTCGCCACCGGCTACGGCGGCGCGGTCTCGTCGGTGGACCCCTACGCGACGCGGATCGGCGTCGACGTGCTGAGGGCCGGCGGCAACGCGGTCGACGCCGCCGTCGCCACCGCTGCCGCGCTCGGCGTGACCGAGCCGTACTCCGCGGGCATCGGCGGTGGCGGCTTCTTCGTCTACTACGACGCGCGGACCAAGCGCGTGCTCACGATCGACGGCCGGGAGACCGCGCCGCTCGCGATGGGCCCGAACGCGTTCGTCGAGAACGGCACCGCCATCCCGTTCGCGGACGCGGTCAGCAGCGGGCTCTCGGTCGGCGTCCCGGGCACGCCCGCGACGTGGGAGGAGGCGCTGCGGCGCTGGGGGACGCTCGACCTGCGGCGCGCGCTCGCCCCGGCCGAGCGGCTCGCCGAGCGCGGCTTCGTCGTGGACGAGACGTTCCGTCAGCAGACGGCGGACAACGCCGCGCGCTTCCGCGACTTCACCTCCACCCGCGAGCTCTTCCTCCCCGGCGGCCAGCCGCCGGCCGTGGGCAGCGTGTTCGTCAACGAGGACCTCGCCGAGACGTACGACCAGCTCGGCCGGCGCGGGACGGACATCTTCTACCGCGGGGCGATCGGGCGCGAGCTCGTCGCCACCGCCCAGCAGCCGCCGGTGGCCCCCGGGGTGACGCGCAACGTACGCCGCGGCCTGATCACGATGGACGACCTGCGCGACTACGACGCCCCGCTGCGGCGCCCCACCCAGGTGAGCTACCGCGGGCTGGACGTCTACAGCATGGCGCCGCCCTCGAGCGGCGGCTCCACGGTGGGCGAGGCGCTCAACATCCTCGAGCGCTTCCCGCTGTCCACCGTCAGCGAGACGCAGTACCAGCACCTGTTCGCCGAGGCCAGCGCGCTCTCCTTCGCCGACCGCAACCGCTACGTCGGCGACGCGGAGTACGTCGACGTTCCCCTGCGCCAGCTGCTCTCGGACGGCTTCGCCGGCGAGCGGGCCTGCCGCGTCGACCCGGCCGCGGCGCTGCCGAAGCCGCTCGCCCCCGGCGTCCCCGACGGCTCGTACGCCGGGTGCGGCGCCACCTCCGCCGTCGGCGCCCCGGACACCAAGGGCATGTCGACCACGCATCTGACGACGGCCGACAAGTGGGGCAACGTCGTGTCCTACACGCTCACCATCGAGCAGACCGGCGGCAGCGGCATCGTCGTCCCCGGCCGTGGCTTCCTGCTCAACAACGAGCTGACCGACTTCAACTTCACCGACACCCAGGGCGGCAACGACCCGAACCTGCCCGCGCCGGGCAAGCGGCCGCGCAGCTCCATGGCGCCGACGATCGTCCTGCAGGACGGCAAGCCGCTGCTGGCGGTCGGCTCTCCCGGCGGCGCCACGATCATCACGACCGTGCTGGCCGTGCTGACGAACCGCCTCGACCGCGGCCAGCCGCTCGTCGACGCGATCGCCGCGCCGCGCCAGTCCCAGCGCAACACGGCGGCGATCCAGGCCGAGCCGGCCTTCCCGCGCGCCGGGCTGCAGGCGCTCGGGCACTCGTTCACCAGCACCGCGGAGATCGGTGCCGCCACCGGCGTCGAGCTCCTGCCCGACGGCCGGGTGCAGGCGGCGGCCGAGACCTCCCGGCGCGGGGGCGGCAGCGCGATGGTCGTGTCGTCCTCTCCGGTGGCCGCCCGCCGGTAGCCGGCGCCCGGCCTGCTCCGCCCGCCCGGG
>NZ_JAANNP010000087.1 GCF_011250635.1 Motilibacter deserti | reverse complement strand
GCCGGATCTGCGAGCCGACGTCGTCGTGCTCACCGTCGGGCAGGTGAAGGGGCTGGAGTTCGACGACGTCCTGGTCGTCGGTCCGGAGTCGATCCTGCAGGGGCCGCGCGGGCTCAACGACCTCTACGTCGCGCTGACGCGCACCACGGGCACTGCGGGCATCCTGCACGCGCCTCCCGTGCCCCCGGTTCTTGCCGATGTGCGCTGCCGCGGATGATGCACGCTGCAGCGGGCACAGGCAGGCGCATGACGATCCCCGGTGGAGCAGGCAGCGAGACGGGCCAGGACAAGGACGCGGTGATCGGCGCGGACAAGACCGGCACCGGCCTTCCCGCGACGACCGGCCCGATGGGCGACGAGGGCCAGGCACCCGGGTCGGTCGAGGGCGGCGGCCCGGTGACGGACGCAGTCCACGACAGCGCTCCCGACGGCGCCGGGTCGGCGGAGGACCCCGCCGGGTGACCGGCGCGGGGCGGGGCGGTCCGGGGAGGGACGCCGGACGGCTCCCAGGGTCAGCCATGCCCGTGCCGTCGAGGGGAGCGCGTGCCCGCTCGGCACGTAGCCCGTGCGATTCACACATCGCACATCGCTGAAGCCGAATGCCTCTTCTCCGTCCACCAGCGCGTCCGCCCGGGGCTGTCGCTCGGCGGCCTGCAGACGTTCGACACGCTGCTTCTGCAGCCCAGGGTGGGTCTCGACTAGGTCGGCGACTCCAGCTCGGGCTACGTCCCCGCGGTCCTCGCGCAGCTGCGCGCGGACTACGTCCACGTGCTGTCCAACCGGCGTACCGACCTGTTCTGGATCGGGATGCGCGACCGGACCGACATCGCCTACGCCAATGGCGTCGCCACCTGAGCGCTCGACGAGTTCGGCGTCGACGACGAGTACGCGGAGTACGCCGGCTCCTGCCACACCTGGGACGCCGTGGCGCCGCCATCTCTACTCGTTCGCGCCGCGGCTGTTCGTCGACTGACCGGCGGCCGGCTATCGCGGGTCGGCACTGCGCCACGAGGTTGTGGGAAGTCGGGGGTGCCCCGACGCCCGCGTGCTCCCACAAGGTCGCCCCGTCGCGGACCCGGCCGCCGCGCTCGCGGGCGTCGTGGACGCGCTGCGTCCGCGACGGCGGGCCGCTGCACCTCCGACCGAGTCGGAGCAGGCGCGACCGTGTCGCTGCACCCACTATCGAGGCCCAGGAGGCACGACGTTGCCGTTATGGGCGCCACCGACCCCCCATGCGCCGTACATGGCGCCCATACGACCCCCCTGTCGAGCGCCGACGCCGAGCGGCCGGCGCTTGGGTCGGCCGGCCGCCCTGACCCCGACCTCTCGACCGGTAGCACCACCTCGAACCGGGTGCAGCCCGTCCGAAGCACGTCCGCGGGGTCCGACGTACGAACGTGGCGCGCGGGGCGGTCCGACGCGGACCAAGATCGCCTCGGTGCTAACCGCCCGCCGCCGTACACGCCCGGCCGCCCGCCGCCGTACACGCCCGGCCGCCCGCGACCCGCTACACGCGCTCTGGCACGGACCGGCCGCGTGCCGGCACCCCGCCGCCTTGCGCCAGCGACGTGCACCGCCAGACAGCCGGCCCGTCCCACATCCGCGCCGGATAGCCTCGCCCGGTGACAGCGCTCGGCACGACCTGGGACGTCGCCGTGGTCGGAGCCGGGCCGGCGGGCGCGATGGCCGCGTGGGCCGCGGCGAGCGCGGGCGCCCGGGTCGTCCTCCTCGAGCGCAGCACCCTGCCGCGCTACAAGACCTGTGGCGGCGGCATCACGGGCACGTCCCTGCGCAGCCTTCCGCCGGGGCTGCGCCTGCCGGCGCGTGACACGATCACCGAAGTCACCTTCGCCCATGACGGGCGCCGGGAGCGCACCCGCAGGTTCGCCGAGCCGCTGCTCTGCATGGTCCTGCGCGACGAGCTCGACGCCGCGCTCGTCGAGGCGGCGGTGCAGGCCGGGGCGGTGCTGCGCCAGGAGACCCTCGTACGCCACGTCGAGCAGTCCGCCGACGGGGCCCGGTTGCGGACCGACGGCGAGGACGTCCTGGCGCGCACGGTCGTCGGGGCGGACGGCAGCGCGAGCCGGATCGGCAAGCACGTCGGGGTCGTGTGCGACCAGGTCGACCTGGGCCTGGAGGTGGAGGTCGCGGCGGGCGCCCGCGCCGAGCAGTGGAAGGGCCGAGTCCACCTGGACTGGGGGCCGCTGCCGGGGTCGTACGGCTGGGTCTTCCCGAAGGGGGACGCGCTCACGGTCGGCGTCATCGCGGCACGCGGCCGCCCCGAGGAGACCCGGGCTTACCTCGCGGCCTACCTGCGCAGGCTCGGCCTCGACTCGGCCGAGGTCCTGCGCGATTCCGGCCACCTCACCCGCTGCCGCACCCCGGGCTCCCCGCTGCGCCGCGACAACGTCCTCGTCGCCGGCGACGCAGCGGGCCTGCTCGAGCCGTGGACGCGGGAGGGGATCTCGTTCGCGCTGCGCTCAGGGCGGCTGGCGGGGGAGGCGGCGGCCCGGCTCGCGGCGGGCGCGCCGGGCCCGGCGTACGAGGAGGCCGTGGAGGCCGAGCTCGGGGTCGAGATGGCGGCCGGGCGGCGCTGCCTGCGGCTGTTCGAGCGGCGGCCGGGGCTCGTGCACGCGGCGCTGTCGCGGACCGCCCGCGGGGCGGACGGCTTCGCCCGGATCAGCCGCGGCGAGACCACCCTGGCCCGCGCGTTCCTGCACCGCGGCGTGGGACCGGCGGTGGGCCTGCTGTCGCGCTGACGCGCGGTCGGCCCCGACGGCCGACCGTCCCCGACACGCCTCGGCCCCCGGCCCCGCGACAGGTGCCGCGGGGCCGGGGGCCGGAGAAGCAGCGGTCAGTAGACGTCGACCGCGTCGAGCTCGGAGTAGAACGACACGCGGGTCAGCGTGACGGTGTTCCAGCCGCGCTTGAGCCGCACCTCGTGCTCGACCGTCGACCAGTTCCCCCACCGGGTGTGCGGGAACTGCACGATTCCCTCGTCGCGGCCGTTGACCGTGACCCGGTCGGTCGCCTCGATGAGGTTGCCGCCGCGCTCGGAGCCGTTGGAGAACGTGATGCCGAGGGTGGCGTCGCCCGACTCGGCCGCGTAGACCCGCAGCGTGACGGAGCTGTCGTTGAAGTCGAGCCCGCCGACGACGGCCCCGCCCGACGCAGCCCCGTCGGTGCGCACGCGCGCCCGGTTGATGACGCCGGCCTCGGCCTCGTAGCGGGTGCCCTGCGCGGGCCCCGCCGGGACGGCCACGGGCGAGGGGTCAGGGAGCGCGTCGTACACGTCGACCGAGTCGATCTCGGCGAAGTAGGTGCCGCGCGTCAGCGTGACGGTGTTCCAGCCCTGGCGCAGCTGCACGCGCTGCTCGTTGAGCTGCCAGTTGCCCCACGTGGTGTGCCAGAACGAGATGGTGCGGGACTGGCCGTTCACGGTGAGCGTGTCGGTCGAGACCACGCGGCGGTTGCCGTCGGTCGAGCCGTTGGCGAAGCGGATGCCGAGCGTCTTCGGGCCGGCCGTGTCGGCCCACACCTGCAGCGAGACCGAGCTGTTGGCGAAGTCCATGCCGCCGACCTTCGACAGGCCGGACGCGCTGTTGTCGACGACGGCGCGGGCGTTGGTGATGACGCCGTTCTCGGCCTGGTAGCGGGTGGACGCGTCGTCCACCGACGGCACGCCGGCGGCGTCGTAGTCGAGGTAGCTGACGTACATCGCGCGGTAGGTGTAGGTCGGGTTCCAGCCGTGGTAGACGATCGCCGTACGCCCGTCACGGCGCGTGATGACGTCCTGGCCGCCGGGGCCGCGGACGTCGTTCTGGAAGCGGTCGCTCGTCAGCAGCTCGGTCCTGGACTTGGTGTACGGGCCCATCAGGCTGGTCGCGGTCGCGTAGCCCGTGCGGTAGTTGCCGCCGTAGAAGTCGTTGGCCGAGTAGTAGAGGTAGTACGTCGAGCCGCGCTTGACCAGCGTGGGCGCCTCGACGACCGCGCCCTCCCAGGGCAGGTCGTTGCGGATCAGCTCGGTGGCCGGCCCGGTCAGCGTCCGGCCGTCGGCCGAGAGCGGCTGGATGTAGATGATCGCGGGCTTCGAGCAGCAGTTGCCGTCGGCCTTCCACAGCAGGTAGAGCTGGCCGTTCTCGGAGTACGTGCTGGCGTCGATCGCGCCCCCGAGGTCCGGGGGCCGGTTGGCGGTCGGGCAGACCAGCGGGTCGTTGCCGACGGGGAGGAACGGCCCGTTCGGCGACGTCGCCAGGGAGACGCCGATGCACTGGCGCTGGGACGCGCGGTCGCGCGCGGTGTGGTAGAGCGCGTAGCCGCCCGCGACCTTCGTCACCTCGGGTGCCCACACGCACCGGTCGGTCGCTCCGCCCGGAGTGAAGCTGCACTCCCCGACCCAGGGGCCGAGCGTCGGCGCTACGTCGGGCTGACGCGTCCAGTTGCGCAGGTTCTTCGACGTCTGGTGCTGGACGTTCTGGCCGTCCGAGTTGGTCGCATATGCGTGGTAGACGCCGTCCACGAGGAGGACGTCCGGGTCTGCGAAGTTGCGGTCGATCCTGGGCTCGACGGAGAGCCGCGACCCGTCCTCGAGCTTCGGTGCGGCGTTCGCGGTCGCGACCGACACCGGAGCGATCAGGCCGAGCGCGAGGACGACGCCTCCGATCGCGGCGCGCAGGCGGCGCGGAGTGAGTGCCACTGAGTCCCTTTCGACGATGAAAGCCAGCTCTGGCTGGAGGAAGGGTGATGCTTTCGCTCGGCGCCAGTCAAGGGGTTCCGGTGAACGTTCCCGTTGCGATATCGACGACGCGGTGACTCGAAGAGGTGACGCCCGTCACTGGCCGTATCCCGGCTCCGTCGTGCGCCTCCTTCAGCCAACCTGTACTTCACTGAAGGAGAGTTCTGTGCCCTTCTACGGCGGCGGCCGCCCCGGGGACGACGTCACCAGCATCCAGCAGTTCTGCGGAGGCAACGTCGTCCTCGTCACCACCAGCGACGGCATCACCCGGGTCTTCGCCGACGACGGCGGTGGCAACGCGCCCGAGCTGTCGACCAGCGACTGCGCCCTCATCGGCGCCGCGCTCGTGGCGCTCGGCCAGGCCCAGCCCTGACCGGCTGACTGGCGAGGGGCTGGGCGGCCGCGCGACAGGCCGGCGCCAGCCCGCCCCGCGGCCGGATGGCGGCGCGACCGGATCCGCGGCTCGGTCGGATCCCTAGCTAGGTCGGAAACCCGGCACGAGAGCGGGCAGTCGGCGCATCCCGGCGTCGGTGACCGCCAGCTCCCGCGAGCCCGGACGTGGCTCCACGAGCCCCTGCCGGACGAAGCTCGACAGGACCGCGGCCCCGAGCGCCCCACCCAGATGGGGCACGCGGTGGCTGCGGTCCAGGCATGCCGTGGCGGGCTTGCGCCGCCCGGTGTCGAGCTCCTCCAGGCGCAGTCCGAGCCCGGCGAGCGCCGAGCTGTCCGCGCCGAAGGCCAGCTCGCTGGTGGCTCCGTCGGGCGGGAGGAGCGCCCCGCGCTCGACGAGGAAGCGCAGCACGGCGACGCCGAGCCGGCCGGCCAGGTGGTCGTAGCACGTGTGGGCGATGTCGACAGCGTTCGCGGCCCGCGCGCCTGGACGGACGGCCTCGGCGTGCGCGAAGCCGGCCAGCGCGTCGAGCACGGGCGGCAGCTGCGGGCGGTCGACCCGGTAGACCGCGTGCCGCCCGGCGCGCTCGACCGACACCAGCCCCGCCGTACGCAGTCGGCCGAGGTGGTTGCCGAGCCGGGAAGCGCTCACGGCGAGGGCCTCCGCTAGCTGGCTGAGGGTGTGCGGCCCCTCGGCGGCCAGCAGCTGCAGCGCGGTCAGCCGCAGTGGGTCGGCGAGCTCGGCTGCCAGCCCGGTCATGGCCGCGAGCACCGGGTTGGACAGGTCGTCCCAGGAGTGCGCGGCAGAAGCCGTACGCGTCTGCTGCCCCGGCTCGGCCGCGCCCCGCTGCTCCGGCCGCCCCGCGTCCGGCGTCAGGTCCGCCCGGGCCGCGTCCGCCCGCGCCGCGGCCTCCCGTCCCGCCCCGCCCGTCACCGCCGTCCCCTCACACCCCTAGCGTAGTCACGCTTCAGCCTCCCGTGAAGCGTGCTTGCGTCGCCTCCGCAGAGCGGTCTACGGTCACTCTTCAGGCAACCCTGAAAGGTGGCGAGGGCATGCGCGACGTACTCGAACCGCAAGCCGCCGCCACCGCCCTGCGCCGGCTGCTGTGGGGGCGCGCCGTGTCGGCGGTCGGGGACGGGCTGTGGTTCACGGTCTGGGCGCTCTACTTCACCGGCGTGCTCGGCATGTCCGGGACCGCGGTGGGCGCCGGGATGGGGGTCGCCGCTGCGGCCGGCCTGGTCGCTGCGGTCCCGCTGGGCGCGCTCGGCGACCGGTACGACCCGGCGCGCGTCCTGCTGGCCCTCACGGTGGCGCGGGCCGCGGCGATGGCGGCGTACCTCGTCGTCGACGGCGTCGTGGCCTTCGTCGCGGTGACGGTGGCCTTCGTCGGGCTCGCCAACGGCAGCAGCGCGCTGCGCACCGCGCTGGTGGCCGCGCTCGTGGAGGACAACGCCGCGCGGGTACGCGCACTCTCCGCCCAGCGCGTCGCGCAGCACGCGGGCATCGCCGTCGGCGCGGGGCTGGGCGCGCTCGTGCTCGCGGTGGACGAGCCGGGGGCGTACCGGCTGGCCGTGGCCGCGAACGTGGCGAGCTACCTCGTCCTGGCCGCCCTCACCGCCACGCTGCCCGCGGTCCCCGTGCCCGCGCCGGCGGCCGGTGGGCCGGCCCGAGCGGCGGGAATGCAGGCCGTCCTGCGCGACCGGGCGTACCTTCTCGTCGTCGGAGTGACCGCCGTCCTGTCGCTCTGCTGGGCGATGCTGTCGACGGGGCTGCCGCTGTGGGTCGCCGGGTCGACGCAGCTGCCGCTGGCGCTGTCGGGAGCGGTCGTCGTGCTGAGCTCGGTGGGCATCGCGGTGCTGCAGATCCCGGCCGCCCGCGTGGTGCGTACGCCGGCGCAGTCCGCGCGGACGGCGCTCGCGTCCGGCATGGCGCTGGCCGTCAGCTGCCTGCTCCTCGCGTCGACGGCGTCCCGCGGCGGGCCGGGCGCCGGCGCGGTGGTCGTGCTGGCGGCGCTGCTGCACATCGCCGGTGAGGTGGGCTACGTGGCCGCGGCGTGGAGCCTCTCGGTGTCGCTGATGCGCGAGGACGCGCGCGGCGCCTACCAGGGAGCGGCCGAGTCGGCGACCGCCGCGGTGCAGGTCTTCGGCCCTGGCTTCTTCACCCTCGCGCTGGGCTCGCTCGGCGCCGGCGGGTGGGTGCTGGGCGCGGCGGTCTTCGCGCTCGCCGGGCTGGGCGTACGCCCGGCGACCCGCCGCGCGGAGCGGACGCGGGCCGCAGTGTTCGCAGCAACCCCACAGCTGCGGCGCGGCCTCTCCGCAGCCGGCGAGCCGAACCTAGAGGCATGACCGAGAACTCC
>NZ_JAANNP010000088.1 GCF_011250635.1 Motilibacter deserti | reverse complement strand
CGAGACCGCCGCCGTGGTGTGGTGGCAGGGCGCAAAGTCCGAGCGGCACGCCCTGCTCGTCCGTACGCCGCCGGTGCTGCGGACGTTGGGCCTGCTGTTCGTCGCGACGGCCGAGCCCGCGCCGAGCCTCGAGGACTTCCGTCGCACGAGCCACCGGCGCGGCTGCGCGCACACCCAGGAGATCCTCGGCTTCCTCGCCAGGGGCGTGAAGGACGAGGTGGCGAGCCGTGAGCTCGGCATCTCGATCCGGACGTACCGGCGGCACGTCTCGGATCTGCTGCGCGAGCTCGGCGTCACGTCCCGCTTCCAGGCGGGTGCGGCGGCCGCGCAGCTGCGCCTGCTCGCCCCCGCCCCGGCCGGCGGCCGTGGCGAGGCCGCGCTTCCCGCCGCCCGCGCTTCCGCTGCCTGGCCGCTCGCCCACGCCAACTGACCCGGCCCGACCGAGCCCGCCTCGTTCGAGCGGGCGTCCCGAACTCGCAGAAGGAACTCCCATGACGCCCAGACCTCGCGGGACCGCCCGCGCCGCCGGCTGGAGCGCAGCGCATCCGTGGCGCGCCCTGACGGCGTGGATCCTGTTCGCCGTCGTGGCCGTGCTCGCGGGCGGCGCCGTCGGCACCGTGCAGCTGACGTCGGCCGACCGCACCTCCGGGGACTCGGCGAAGGCGGAGCGCGCGCTGGCCGAGCACTTCGATGCGCACGCGGCGGAGTACGTCCTCGTCGACAGCGACCGGCTCACCGTGCGCGACGCGGCGTTCCGGGCCGCCGTCGAGGACGTCGTCGACCGCCTCGCGGCTTCCGGGCTGACGCAGCAGCTGCGCTCGCCGCTCGAGAGCGACGGCGCGGGGCAGGTCAGCGCGGACGCCCGGGCCGCGCTGGTGACGTACGAGATCCGCGGGGACTCCGACACCGCGCCGGACCGGATCGACCCGGTCCTCGAGGCGATCGCCGCCGCAGCCGATGCACACCCGCAGTTGCGCATTGCCGGGACTGGTGACGCGACCATGGCGCTCGCGTTGGAGGAGACCGCGGGCAAGGACTTCGCCCGTGCGGAGACGCTGGCCATCCCCGTGACCCTCGTCGTTCTCCTCATCGCCTTCGGCGCGCTGGTCGCCGCCTTGCTGCCCGTCCTGCTCTCGCTGACCGCCATCGCCGCGGCGTCCGGGCTGCTCGCGCTCGCCAGCCACCTGTCCGGCGTCGAGAGCACCGCCAGCTCGATCATGCTGCTCATCGGGCTGGCGGTCGGCGTCGACTACTGCCTCTTCTACGTACGCCGTGAGCGCGAGGAGCGGGCCGCCGGAGCGAGCCGGGAGCAGGCGCTCGCCGTCGCCGCGCGCACGTCCGGCCGCGCGGTCGTCGTCTCGGGCGTCACCGTCCTCGTCGCGATGGCTGGCATGTTCCTGACGGGGAACGCCGTCTTCTTCGGCATCGCCACCGCGACGATGCTCGTCGTCGCGACGGCGGTCCTCGGCTCGGTCACCGTGCTGCCTGCGCTGCTCGCCCTGCTCGGTGACCGCGTCGACCGCGGCCGCGTGCCCTTCCTGCGCCGGCGTCGCGTCGGTCCCAGGGGCACACCGCGGCTGCTCACCGCGGTCCTGCGCCGCCCCGTCGTCGCGGCGGTCGCCTCAGCCGGCCTGCTCGTCGTGCTCGCCCTGCCCGCGCTGTCGCTGCGCGTCGCCACTCCCGGGATCGACGACGTACCGCACGACATCGCCGCCCTGCAGGCGTACGACCGCATCCAGACCGCCTTCCCGGGCAGTGGGTCGCCGGCCGTGGTCGTCGTGACCGCGCCCGACGTCACTGCGCCCGCCACCGCCGCGGGCATCGAGGACCTGCGCCAGCGCGCCCTGGCGAGCGGGCAGATGGACGAGCCCATCGACGTGCAGCTCAACTCCGCTCGCACCGCGGCCCTCGTCAGGGTGCCGCTCAGCGGCAGCGGCAGCGATGCGGCATCGCAGTCAGCGCTGCGCACCCTCCGGCAGGACGTGGTGCCGGGCGCCCTCGGGGACGTCCCGGGCGTGCAGGCGCACGTCACCGGTCCGACCGCGACCGGCGCCGACTTCAACGACCTGCTCCGGGCGCGCACGCCATGGGTCTTCGGCTTCGTGCTGGCGCTCGCCTTCGTGGTGCTTCTCGCGTCCTTCCGCTCGGTCGTCGTCGCGGTGAAGGCGATCGTGCTCAACCTGCTCTCGGTCGCCGCGGCCTACGGCGCGGTCGTGGCGGCGTTCCAGTGGGGGTGGGGCGAGCGGGCGCTCGGGTTCACCAGCACCGGCGCGATCGCCTCGTGGCTGCCGCTGTTCCTCTTCGTCATCCTCTTCGGCCTGTCGATGGACTACCACGTCCTGATCCTCAGCAGGATCCGGGAGAACGTGGACCGTGGCTCCGGAACCACCGAAGCCGTGATCAGGGGTGTAGGGTCGGCTTCGAGCGTCGTCACCGTCGCCTCGGTCGTGATGGTCGCGGTGTTCGCTGTGTTCGTGACGCTCTCACAGGTGTCGATGAAGGAACTCGGCTTCGGCCTTGCGGTGGCCGTCGCGCTTGACGCCACGGTCGTCCGGTGCGTACTGCTGCCGGCGACGATGCTGCTGCTGGGGGAGCGGAACTGGTACCTGCCGCGGTGGCTCACGTGGCTCCCGGACATCTCGCACGCGGACGCCGCCGAGCCCCTTCCCGCGGAGCGCCCGGTGGTGCCCTCGCAGCCGGCTGCCCGTTCGGGGACGATGGGTGCCACGGTGCCGGTCGCGGAGGAGCGCCCCGCCGAGCCGGCGTCGCGGAGGTGAGCGCCTTGAGCGACGGTGTCGAAGCCGTCCCTGCCAGTAGCCCGGTCGCGGGCGCCCCGGCTGCGGGTACGCCCGCGGCCGGGGCCTCCCGGCGGTGGGCGTACGCCGCCGCCGGCTGGGCGCTGGTCTCCGCAGTGCCCAGCGTGTATTGGGGGCTCGGCGGGACCGCCGGCCTGGACACGATCGGCGGCACCATCGAGCGGCTCGCGCGGGCGCACGACCCCGGCATCTTCGTGGCCGTCTGGGTCGCCGTGCTGCTCAAGGTCGCCGGCGCGGCGCTTGCCCTGGCGCTGGTCATGCCCTGGGGGCGGCGGATCCCGCGGCGGCTGCTCCTGGCCGCCGCTCTCGGCGGGGCTGCTGTCCTGACGGTGTACGGCGGCGTCCTCGTCGTCGCCGGGCTGCTGGCCGCGCTCGGCCTGGTCGGGCAGGGCGGGCCGTCCGACCCCACGGCGTTGTACGGGCACCTGCTGCTGTGGGACCCGATCTTCGTGGTGTGGGGCGTGCTGCTGGGCATGGCCGGGTGGCAGGCCCGGCGTGCCGGCGCTGCGTGACCCGGGCGGAATCATGGGCGCCCCGCTAGACGCCTCCCCACCCCGTCACTCGCTGTTGGGACACGTCCCGGTTCTTGCAGCGTTCGTGGCAGAGGGGCATGCGACCGCCCCTTGACGCGTCTCGCGCCGACGGACTTGCACTCTCGGCCGCGGGCGGATCCGCACCAGTTCTCAGCAGCTGTGTCACCGAGCAAGATCTGCTAGGTCCGTGTTGGCGTTAGTCGTGGTGGAGGTCGTCGAGGTGCCCACTCCACGTCCTGAACTCAACTGTGGACGGCCTGTGCTGATCATAAACGCCGACGAGAAGCCAGGCGTCGTTCGACGATTCCGCAAGCAGGGCCCGATCGCTGTCCTGCCCGAGCTCGACCCGCCGGTGCGCGATGACGTCATCGACACCGTGCGAGCGTACGGGCGCAGGTCTCGGCAGCCTTCCGTTCAACGCGGGCTCCGCGGGATGGTCGCGCGTCCCCGGCCCACGGCCGCATGACCGGCGGTCTCCGTCGTAGCAGGGCGGGCCGGGACACGGCGGGCTGCGGTCCTTGTGGTGATCCACCACGCCCCTCGCGGCAACGCATCAAGGTGCGTGGGGCGACGCTTCGACCACGGCCCCCGCACCGGGGGGTGCGGGGGCCGTGGCCGGTGTGGCGTCGAGCTTTGCTGCGAAGCCTCGCTAGCTCATGAGGCGAGCGCGGCGTCGATCAGCGCGAGCAGCGCGGTCTTCGCGTCCTGGCTGACCTTGTTGGCCCGCGCCGACGCGACGTCCGCCCGCAACGCCTGCAGGTGCGTCCTTCGTTCCTGCGCTGTCGGCGCTGCCGCCGCCGCCGTCAGGTGCTCCTGCAGGTCCCGGCCAGTGCTCGTCGCGATGTCACCGCTGCGGGTCAGGTCGCCGACCCGCTGCTGCAGTGTGGCGACGTCGCTCTGCGGGGTGAGGTAGTCCAGCAGGACGGGCCACAGCGTGCCCCATGCCTCGGCGTCGATCTTGCTGATGTTCGCGGCCGCGACGTAGGCGGCGAGGCGCCGCAGCTGGCGCAGCGTCTCCGCCTGGTCCCCGTCGGCCTCCGCGTCGGCGGCGGCGTCGAGGAACTGCTGCAGGTCCCGGACGACGCTGCGCGGCATGTGGTTCCCGGCCGCGAGCTCGTCGATCGTCTCCGGCAGCTCGTTCTGTGCCACGACCTGCACCGTCGTCTCGTTGCCTGCGTTGTCGGTGGCTACGACGGTCACCGTGCGATCGCTGATCGACGCTCCGAGGTCGACGGTGTCGGCGCAGGCCGCCCACGCGCCGTCCCCGACCCGGTACTCGCACGACGCGACGCCGGAATTCTCCCTGACGCCGGCAGGCAGCGGGTCGGTGACCGACACCGACAGCTCGAACCCGTCGACCGTCGCCCCGACGACGGGCGCCGTGGTGTCGAGCTTGTAGGAGACGTCGGGCGTCCAGAGCATCACTGCGTCGCCCCCGAGGGAGGCATCGCGGTACTCGAGCTGAGCCCAGTTCGTCCCCTCGACGGCGTTGACCGGCATGGTCATGCCCTGCGCGATGCCGGACGTGATCCTCTCGGCAGACACGACCCGCGCGCCGTCGTTGTGGCCCTCGACGAGCCGCAGCCAGGCGGGCGCCAGGCCGGTGTCGTTGAAGTCGGTCCAGGTCACCTCCAGCTCGGGCGCCTCGTTGAGCCACTCGTCCTCGGACACCGCGTCGCCGTCGGTCGTGACGAGGGACGCCTCGACGTGCACGGGGGAGTTGTAGCCGGCCATCAGCGTCTCCCACTCCTCGAGCGTGACGGGGATGACCGAGCCGTGGCGCGGGCTGACCGGCAGCGACCAGTAGGGCGACGTCGGGTCCTGCGCGTTGCAGGTGCTCGACAAGCCCGTGGTGTTGCACCAGGACTGGCCCAGGTACTCCCACTCGTTCGGCGGCACGTCCATCGAGGGCGCACGCCAGGCGACGTACCCGCCGCCGGACGCGTAGTCGATGAACACGTAGTACATGTCCTCGGCGTTGTCCTTGAAGACCAGCGGGCCCTCGAGGTTCCCACCGTTCAGGCCGGGGATCTGCCACTTGCTGGAGCCGTTGGGGTTGCCGACCATCGTCCAGGCGTTGGGCTCCCTGGTGAGCGGGGTGATCGGGTTCTTGTTCACCGCGTAGGGCTCCGTCTCCTCATCGCCCCACGTGTCGTGGAGGTCCTCGAGGGAGGAGATGTACTGCAGCAGGACGCGGAAGCCGTTCTCGTCCTTGGTGAGGCGGTAGATCCGGTCGTCCGTGGCGATCATCGTCGAGTCGATCATGCCCCAGCCCTGACGGCCGGTGGACCGGTCGAGGTTGACCCAGGTCTTGGGCTCCGTGAACGTCACGAAGTCCTTGGTGGTCGAGATCCGGATCCGGTTGTAGGAGATCTGCGACGTGTTGCGGGTGGCGATGTTCTCGTCCGGATACAGGTTCGACGCCCAGAAGACGATGTACTCGCCCCGGCTCTCGTCATAGAACGCCTCCGGCGCCCAGACGTTGCCCGCGGAGTCGTCCTCGACCTTGACGAAGCGGGCGTCCGACCAGTTGACGAGGTCGGTGGACTCGTAGACGACGAGGTTGCGCGAGCCGCGCGACTGGCGGTACGACCACGACTGGCCGTCCTGGTAGGTCTTCAGGTCGGTGGCCAGCAGGAAGAACTTCTCCCCGTCCGCGGAGCGAATGAGGGACGGGTCACGAAGGCCCGTCTGGCCCTGCGGCGGGTTGACGGTCTGCAGGATCGGCTGTGAGACGGCCGTGCCCTCGTCGTAGTTCAGCTCGTACCAGTTGAACGGGTCGTTGCCCTTCGAGGCGCTGAGCCAGATCTGCTCGCCGTTCCGCCCGCCGTCGTCGCCGCCGTGGAAGGACGCGAACACGTAGCGCTCGTACGGCGTGCCGTCGGGTGCCGTCTCGACGCTGGCGCCGGGCCCGGCCGTGGTGGGGGCCGTGGCCTCAGCCCTGGCGGGCTCGTCCTGGACCTGCGCCGAGGTCGGGTTGGCTGCGAGCATCCCGGCGCCCAGAGCGCTCGCCGCTGCGGCGGCGATCATCCTGGCCCGCATGCGGCCGACCGAGCGCCGGCTCGCTGCTGCCTGCGGTGCTGTTCTCCTCCGTTGGAGCTCCATCGCGTACCTCTCCGTGCCCTGGAGACCCGCCGACCGCGGGTCCGTCTCTGTGTCGCGACGCTGCGTCCCCTGCCGTTCGCGTCGCGCGGCGCCGCCAACTGCGGCTCGCAAGAGACCGGTCGGCGGTGACCGTTGAGCGAGTGTTATCGCTAACATCGGCGCCGTCAAGCCCCTGGCACGGTGGGAGCGCCGTCACTCGAACCGGTGCGGATCAGCCGCCTAGACCGCGCGTGATCGAGGACGACATAAACCTGCGCTGCAGCACTCTCACCAGGGCTGTTAGTGCTGGGCTGACGGCGCGCCGTCGCCGGCACACGCGGGCGCCAAGGGGTCGCGCGCCGTCGGCATGGACGGATCTTGCTCGGGGCATCGGAGCGAGGAGGGGTGGCCTTCGATATCAGGCGCGGGGAACCACGCCACCGGTGCATCAGATCCTGGATGGAGTTGTCAGTGTCGTGAGCTCCCGGAGCGGGTTGAGGTCGGCCGGGGTCGGGATCTTCCTCCTGGCAGTTGGCGCATTGTGGGTGATCATTGACCGAGTCCTTACGTCGCGGTACCCGGACGAGTGGGGCGGGCCCAACATCGGCGGAGGCGCGCTCCTCCTCCTTGCGTACCTCTTTGTGCTCGTCGGTGCAGGCCTGACGCTCGCGGGCCTGCGACGACGCCGACACGGCCGTTGATGCAGTCGCTCGAGGAGTGCTCCCTGCGGGATCGGGCGCTGTCGACGCTGGACTGGCGGACGGCGCCCGTCAACGGCTCGCGCACGAACTGCGGCATGTCCTCGCGTGCCTCTCGGCCGCGCCCCGCGAATGTGGCAGGGCGGGCGGCAACAGCCTTCAGCAGGTCTCAGGGGTACCCGAGTTCGTCGTTCCAGGTGATGGGGCCCGTGCCAGTGTCGGCTCGGTTGCAGTAGTTGGTGGTGTCGCATCTGACGAGGGTGTAG
>NZ_JAANNP010000089.1 GCF_011250635.1 Motilibacter deserti | reverse complement strand
CGCGGTCGTCGCCTGCCCGGTGCTCGTCGACACCGATTCCTACCTCACCTCCTGGCTGCTGCTGCCGGACATCCCGTCCGCGGCCTTCCTCACCCTCGCTTTCGCGCTGCTCGTCGCCGGCGCGCGCCGCTCGCGCGGGCTTCCCGGCTGGCGGCCGGGGCGCGGCACCGCGCCGCTCGTGCTGTCGGGGCTCGCGCTGGGGTGGGCGTACCTCTGCAAGGAGTACGTCGTCTTCGCCTTCCCGGCGTTCCTCGCCGCCGGGCTGCTCCAGCGGCTGCCGTGGCGGCGCTGGATCTGGGTCGGAGTGCCGGCCGCGGCCTGCCTCGGGCTCGAGCTGGCCAACGGGGCGTACGTCTACGGAGACCCGCTGGCCCGGTTCTCCGAGGCGTCGGCGCACGGGCAGGAGCTGCCCGAGGCGTCGACGCGGCACGACGCGTGGATCGGCCTGTGGCACGCGTTCACCGGGTGGACCGGGCCGGGGGCGACGGTGCCGGCGGCGACGTACGGCGCTCTCGTCGCCTGGGCCGCGGGGCTCGCGGTCGCCGGACTGCTCGTCGGCCCGCTGCTGCGGCGCGGCCGCGACCTCGCGGTGCCGGCGCTGTGGGTCGCCTGCTTCTGGCTCTGCCTGACCCTCATGGGCGGCGTGCTGCAGCCGGAGACGCCGTCGCTGCGGCTCTACTTCGCGCGCTACTGGATCCCGCTGCTCCCGGCCGCGGCGGTCGGGGCCGCGGCCACCGCCACGTTGCTGGCCGAGGCCCTGCTCCGGTGGGTACGCCCGCCCGCCCTGCGCTCGGCCCTGGTCGCCGCGGGGGCGCTGGTGGCGCTCGTGGCGTACGCGCTGCCGACCGTCGACCTCGCTCGTGAGGCCCGGCCGGAGGAGGCGACGTGGGGGCGGCTGCGCGACTTCCTCGTGGCGACCGACGCGCGCGGGGTGCTGATCGACCAGCGGCTCGCGCGCACGCTGGACTACTACCGCTACGAGCCGGCCGGCGGCGGGGTCGTCTGGGACGGGCGGATCGACCCGCTGCCGGGGCCGTGGGACCAGACCGAGACTCCACGGCCGCAGACCGCGCACGCGTGGATCGTCGCCGACGAGCACCCGGCCGACGACGTGCTCGTGGTCGACGACCGCTACGGCCCGACCGGGCTGCGGCCGCGGCCCGGGGCCGACGGGGTCGAGCAGCCGTACGGCGAGGTCCCGCGCGTCCCCCAGGACGGCTGGGTGCCGGCGTGGTCCGAGGGGCACCTGCGGGTGTACGTCGCCGTGGGCTCGGCGGCGGAGCGGGCGCTGCGCGGCTGAGCGCAGGCGCGACCGCCCGGGCGCGGCTCGAACTGCTCGAACTGCTCGAGGAATGAGGCGCGGCGGCCGGATCCGGCCGTGACCACGGGACTTGGCCGAGCGACACCGGCGCGTCGTGCGCCAAGTCCCGTGATCACCGCGCGACGAGCGCCGCGGGGGCCCCGCGGGGCAGAGCCGACGCAGGCAGGTCCGACGCAGGCAGAGCCGCCGTAGGCAGAGCCGACGCCGGCGCGCGGGCTACCAGGTCGTCGGGTCGTCGCGGAAGTCGAGCGGGCGGGACGTCGAGCCGTCGACCCGCGCCCGGATGGCGTCGACCGCCGCGCGGGCGCTCGCCTCGTCGGCGAAGCGTGCGATGCCCATCAGCGGGTTCGCCGGGCCGGCGACCACGTCGGCGCGCACGGCGTACGGCAGGTCGGTGCCCTCGACGTACTCCACGAAGACGCTGATGCACTGATCGACGTTGACGAGGTTGCCCTTCTGGGTGGTGACCCACAGGCTCATGCGTCTCTCCTTGTCGTTCACAGCGCGCCGCCGATGCGGTGACGCGGGCGGCCCCGTACGTCGCGGGCCGCCGCGCAGGACGCTACCCCGGCGGGCAGCGCCGCAAAGGATCAGCCGAGCCCGAGGTCCGCGAGCTCGTACGCCGCGAGGTAGTCCAGCCCGCGCTCCTGCACGGTCGGGCGTGCTCCGCGCTCCACGATCACGGCCACGCCCACGACGGTCGCGCCGGCCTCCTGCAGCGCCTCGACGGCGGTGAGCACCGAGCCGCCGGTGGTGGAGGTGTCCTCGACGGCGAGCACGCGGCGGCCCGCGACGTCCGGGCCCTCGATGCGCCGCTGCAGGCCGTGCGCCTTCTCGCTCTTGCGGACGACGAAGGCGTCCAGCCGGCGCCCGCGAGCAGCGGCGACGTGCAGCATCGCGGTCGCGACGGGGTCGGCGCCGAGCGTGAGCCCGCCGACGGCGTCGTAGTCGAGGTGGGCCGTGAGGTCGAGCATCACGCTGCCGACCAGGGGCGCCGCCTCGCCGTCGAGCGTGACGCGGCGCAGGTCGACGTAGTAGTCGGCCTCCCGCCCGCTGCTCAGCACGACGCGGCCGTGCACGACCGCCTTGCTCTGGATCTGCTGGAGCAGCTGCTCTCGATCGGCCACGTCGCGCAGCCTAGCCAGCGCCGGCCGGAGCTCAGCGACCGCCGATCATCCGGGCCAGGGCCGCCGGCGGCAGCGCACGGGCGAGGGCGGGGAGCGGCTTGTACTGCCACCCCGGCACGCTGACGACCCGCCCGCGGGCGAGGTCGCGCAGCGAGCCCTCGACGACCTGCTCGGCCGTCAGCCACATGGTGCGCGGCACCCAGCGCATGTCGAGCCCGGCCCGGTCGTGGAACTCCGTGCGCGTCCACCCCGGGCAGAGCGCCTGCACGCGCACTCCGGTGCCTGCGAGCTCGCCGTGCAGGCCGAGCGTGAAGTTGGTGACCCAGGCCTTGGCCGCGGCGTAGGTGCCGCGTGGGACGAAGCCGGCGACGCTCGACACGTTCACGACCAGGCCGTCGCCACGCTCGACCATCCCCGGCACCGCTGCCCGCGTCAGGTGCAGCGGCGCACGCACGAGGACGTCGAGCTGGCGGTCCTCGGCGGCGAGGTCGGCCTCCCCGAACGGCCGGCCGATCCCGAAGCCGGCGTTGTTGACCAGCCAGCGCACGGGCCGTGCTGGGTCCGAGAGCCGCGCCTCGACGTCGCGCAGTCCCTGCGGCGTCGCGAGGTCGGCGGGCAGCACCTCGGCGACCACGCCGTACGCCGTCCGCAGCTCCTGCGCCCGGCGGGCGAGCCGCTCGGCGTCGCGCGCGACGAGGACCAGCCCGACGCCGCGCAGGGCCAGCGCGCGGGCGTAGGCGAGCCCGATGCCGGCGGTGCTCCCGGTGACGAGTGCGACGCTCATGGCCGAAGCCTGTCAGGCCCGCGGCCGGCTCTGCGAAGCTGCAGCCGTGTCGCAGCGCCCCCTCCTCGCCGGCCGGCTGTCCGGCCTGGGCACGACGATCTTCGCCGAGATGTCGCGGCTCGGCGTCGAGACCGGCTCGGTGAACCTCGGCCAGGGCTTCCCCGACACCGACGGGCCGCCGGAGGTGGCCGAGGCGGCGGTTGCGGCGATCCGGTCCGGGGTGAACCAGTACCCGCCCGGCATCGGCGTTCCCGAGCTGCGGACGGCGATCGCGGAGCACCAGGAGCGGTGCTACGGGCTGCGCTGGGACCCGGACACCGAGGTCCTCGTGACGACGGGCGCGACCGAGGCCCTCGCCGCCGCCCTGCTCGCCCTCGTCGAGCCCGGCGACGAGGTCGTCGCGCTGGAGCCCTTCTACGACTCGTACGCCGCCGGCGTCGCCATGGCCGGCGGCCGGCTGGTGCCGGTGACGCTGGAGCAGCCGGGCTGCGTGCTCGACCTCGACGCCCTGCGCGCGGCGGTGACGCCCCGCACCCGGCTGCTGTTGATCAACTCCCCGCACAACCCCACCGGGGCCGTGCTGACGCGCGAGGAGCTGGCGGCGGTCGCCGCGCTGGCGGTTGAGCGCGACCTGCTGGTGATGACCGACGAGGTCTACGAGCACCTCGTGTTCGACGGCCGCGAGCACGTGCCGCTCGTCAGCTTCCCTGGCATGCGCGAGCGCACGGTGTCGGTGTCGTCGGCCGGCAAGTCCTACTCCTTCACCGGCTGGAAGATCGGCTGGGTGACCGGCAGCGCCGAGCTCGTCGCCGCGGTGCGCACGGCCAAGCAGTTCCTGACCTACGTCTCGGGCGCGCCGTTCCAGCCTGCGGTCGCTGCGGCGCTCCGGCTCGGCAACGCGCCGCTCGTGCAGCTGCGCGACGACCTGCAGGCCAAGCGGGACCGACTCTGCACCGGGCTCCGCGAGGTCGGGTTCGACGTGCACGTCCCCGCGGGGACGTACTTTGCGACCACCGACATCCGGCCGCTCGGCTTCGTCGACGGCGTGGAGTTCTGCCGCGAGCTCCCGCGCCGGTGCGGCGTGGTGGCGATCCCGAGCCAGGTGTTCTACGCGGACCCGGCGCGCGGGCGCCACCTGGTCCGGTGGGCGTTCTGCAAGCGCGACGAGGTGCTCGACGCCGCGCTCGAACGGCTGTCCACGCTGCGCTGAGTGTCGAAGCGGCTACCAACAGACGGTTGAGCCCCCGGGAATCGGTCAAGAACCCCCTGATGCGTGTGAGTGGGTCGGGGGCGACGTCTCCACGGGGTTGGACCGTCGTCTGCCTCGGGCTGCTGGTCGCCCTGGCCTCCGCCGACCTCGGCCTGGGTGAGGACCGCAACTTCAGCGGGACCCTCGCGGTGCCGGCGTTCATGGCCGGGGCCCTGCTGTCGCCCCGCCGCACGGCGCTGATCGGCGCGCTCGCCGTCACGTGCGCTCTCGTGCTCGTCCTCCTGGACTCGGTCCCGGGCGTCGTCGCACCGATCCGCGTCGGAGCCGTGCTGCTCGCCGCCCTGCTCGCGCCCTGGGTCGCCGGCGTGCGGGAGGCGCGGGAGGCCCGGCTCGTGAAGATGACCCGGGTCGCCGAGGTCGCGCAGAAGGCCGTCCTCGCCCCGCTGCCGGCGATCACCGGCCCGCTCGCCGTCGCCTCGGCGTACCGGTCGGCGAGCGACGAGGCCTCGATCGGCGGGGACCTCATCGACCTGGTCGAGACGGCCGAGGGCGCCCGGCTGGTCGTCGGGGACGTCCGCGGCAAGGGGCTGGCCGCGGTGCATCTCGCCGCCTCCACGCTGCGCTCCTTCCGCGACGCCGCCCTCACCACCGCCACCCTGCCGGACGCCGTGCAGGCGATCGAGCGGCGCATCGCCCGCGACCTCGGCGAGGAGGACTTCGTCACCGCGGCGCTGGCGTCGGTGTCGACGGCGGGCCTGCTGGAGCTGGCCAACTGCGCGCACCCCCCGCCGCTGCTCGTCGGGCCGGGAGGCGTACGCCGCCTGCTCGAGCCCGCCGAGCCGGCCCTCCCGCTCGGGCTGGGCGCGGCGCCCGTCGTGCAGCGCGTGCAGCTCCGCCCGGGCGACCGCGTCCTCTTCTACACCGACGGGCTCGTCGAGGCCCGGTCGGCGGACGGCTCGTTCGTCGCCCTCGACGAGGTCACCGGCACCCTCGCCGACGCGCCGTTCGAGGCCGCCCTCGACGAGGTCGTCGCCAGGCTGCGCGCGGCGGTCGGCGGGCGGCTGACCGACGACCTCGCGCTGCTGCTCATCGAGTACGCCCCTGCTCCCGTGCCCTCGCGGCGCGAGGTCGCGACCGTGCGGTCGGGCACCCGGAGCAGCGTCAACCCCGAACGGGCGGCTGCTGGGCCTTCGGCGACGTGAGCAGCGCGACGCTGACCACGACGAGCCACACCGGCGCGACGATCCCCGCCGAGTAGGGCAGGCAGAGCACGAGCACGAAGCCCGCCACGAAGAGCGAGAACACGGCTGCGACGACGCCGGTCCAGCGCGGCAGGGCACCGAGCCGGAGAGCGGCGTACGCGCTCGCGCCCATCGCGATGGCAACGCCGATCCAGCCGACCCACTGGCCCTGGCTGACCAGCAGGGCGAGGAAGGCTACGTCCTCCTTCGTCGTGAAGCTCTCGTCGATGCCGCCGGGCATCCCGCCGGCGAGCATCGCCTTGAACGAGAACGCGAGGATCAGGGCGCCCACCGCCCCCGCGAACGCGGTGCGCAGGACCGCCGGGACGAGCGAGTGCACGGGTACGCGGGCGGCGACGTGGCGGGCGAGTCCGGCCGCGAAGACGACGAGGGCGGCGACCGCGACGAAGCCGAGCGAGGCGCCGGCCTGGACCAGCCCGCGCCCCTCGAGCGCGGCGTACACCGCCTCCGGGCCGCCCTGGACGGCGGACTCGGGTGGATCGGTGAAGGTGAACGCCGTGGCGACGGTGCCGGTCACACCGGCCAGCAGCCCGGACCAGGCCCAGGCGCTGCGCCGCGGCGGGGCGTACGCGGTGGCTGACGGCGCCGGGCTGCTGTCCAAGCTGGTGTCCGGGCCGGTGGCGGGCGCGGGCTGCGCCGGGACGGGGACGATGCGGCCGGTGTCGAGGCTGCCGAGCGAGGACATCTGGGGCTCCTTGGGGTCGGTGGGGCCATCACCGTCCCGCCGCCGCGCCCCCGCCGGCGACGGTGCTGCCCGGCCGGTCCGGCGGCGTGGTGGCCGCCCGCCCGGATGTGTGGCGAGTACCCCCGCCCCGAGGCGGCCTGCTCGCCTACGGTGTGCGGATGCCGATCCGAGTGGTGCTCGCCGAGGACAACGCGCTCCTGCGCCAGGGCCTGACCCGGCTCGTCGCGCTCGACCAGGAGCTCGAGCTCGCGGGGACCGCGACGGACATGCCGTCGCTGCTCGACCTGGTCGCGCAGGAGAAGCCGGACGTCGTCGTCTCGGACATCCGGATGCCCCCGACCGGGACCGACGAGGGCATCGCGGTGGCCGCGCGCCTGCGCGCCGAGCAGCCCCAGGTGGGCGTGGTCCTGCTGAGCCAGCACGCGGACGCGGCCTACGCGCTGCGCCTGCTGGAGGGCGGGTCGAGCGGGCGGGCGTACCTCCTCAAGGAGCGGGTGGCCGACGTCGGGGAGCTCACGGCGGCCATCCGCGCGGTCGCGGCGGGCGGCTCGGTCATCGACCCGACGGTCGTCGAGCGCCTCGTCACGGCCAGCCGGGCGCCGGAGAAGTCCCCGCTGCACGCGCTGACGCCGCGCGAGCTCGAGGTCCTCGGCGAGATGGCGCAGGGCAAGAGCAACGCCTCGATCGCCGCGTCGCTCGTGCTCTCCGAGCGGGCCATCGAGAAGCACACCAACTCGATCTTCTCCAAGCTCGGGCTGACCGAGGAGCGCGACCTCAACCGGCGGGTCAGCGCGGTCCTCGTCTATCTCGGCGGCGTGCCGAGCCGCGCCTCCGGGCGCTGAAGGGGGGCTGGCACCACCCCGGCCGGGGCGTCCCCACCCTGGCCGACCGGGCACGCGGCGGCCAGGATGAGGTCATGACGTCCCCGCTCCCCTCCACCCCCACGGGCGACGTCTCCGTGCTCGTGGTCGACGACCAGCGCCCCTTCCGGCTCGCGGCC
>NZ_JAANNP010000090.1 GCF_011250635.1 Motilibacter deserti | reverse complement strand
GGGCACGAGGCACGTCCTGTCGGGGGAAGGCGGGCGAGCGGTCGTGCCGCGTCCGCGTCCCGCCCTCGGCCGGAGGACGTCAGCCGCGGAGGCGGCAGGGGAAGGTCGACCGGCCGGGACAGGCCTCGTCGAACGCGTGGCCCCGGCGCCCCGGCCAGAAGTCCTCGAGGCGCCAGGAGCCGGGCGTGCCGGAGGGGGTGCGGCCGAGGGGGGCGCGGCCGCGCTGGTGCTGCGTACGCATCTCTCCTCCTCAGGCCTCCGGCGCCGCGGTGGCGCGCCGTGCGCACAGCTTGACACATGTCCTAGCGGGATTAAAGGATTTGGCCATGCGACGCCGGCACCTCCTCGTCAGGCGGCGGCACGTCGACCTGTGCCGCCGGTCCAGCGCCGCCTGTCGCCGCGGCCGCTGACCCTGCTTGACCGTGCGGCCGTGTCGACGCGGGGCGGCGAGCCGGGCGCGCGAGGTGCTGTCCTTCGGGCGGCCCCGGCCGCTGGTATCCCGCGCGGCTCCGAGGTGCTCCTCCACGGCAAGCACACCGGGCACCTCACGGTCGTCGAGCGTCGCCAGACGCCGGCTTCACGCATTGCAATTCCCGCATCCGATATCGACCTTCTCGAGAAGGTGGCGACTGATGAGTGTTGTCCCGCTGCGCCCGCCGCAGGCCCGCGAGGCCGTGGCGCCCGACCGGCTCCGGTCCGCCCTGCGCCGCCACGCCGCCTCCGTGGTCGTGGTGACGGTGATGGACGGCGACCGGCCTGCCGGCCTGACCGTCTCCTCGTTCACCGCGGTCTCGCTGCAGCCTCCGCTGGTGTCCTTCTGCATCGCGAACACCGCCTCGAGCCTGGACGCGGTGGAGAGCGCGGACACGTTCGCGGTCAGCCTGCTCGGCTCGGGCCAGGCCGACGTCGCCACCCGCTTCGCGACCCGCGGCGTCGACCGCTTCGCACAGACGCCCTGGGAGCCGGACGCCCACGGCCACCCCGTCATCGCCGGGGCGCTGGCCTGGCTGGCGTGCGCGACCGAGACCCAGATCCCCGTCGGTGACCACCTGCTGGTCCTCGGCCGCGTCCTCGACGTGCGCCCGGGCCGCACCGGACGGCCGCTGGTGCACCACGAGGGCCGTTTCGCCGCCCCGACTCCGCTGCCGCCGTTCCGCACCGGCCGCCCCGTCGCGCGCCCGGCCGGCGACAGCCCGCGATCATAGGCACGCGGCCCGCCCGGGCCGCCGCCGACGCGGACCGCTCTCGTCCCGGCCCTGCGCGGTAGGTCGACGGCTGCGCTGGGCAAGGGGTTCCCGTGGCACTGCACGAGCTGGTCTACGGGCTGTACGAGCGGCGCCTGGCCGCCCGGCTCGACCGGAGCCGGGTGCCCCACCACGTCGGCATCATCCTCGACGGCAACCGACGCTGGGCCCGGGCCGTCGGCGAGCACCCCAGTGAGGGGCACCGCCGCGGCGGGGAGAAGGTCTCCGAGGTCCTCGGCTGGTGCGAGGAGTCCGGCGTCGGCGTCGTCACGCTCTGGCTGCTCTCGACCGACAACCTCTCCCGGCCTCGGGAGGAGCTCGAGCCGCTGCTGCGGATCATCGAGGACGTGGTGCAGGACCTGGCCCGCGCCGGCCGGTGGCGGGTCCATCCGGTGGGCGCCCTCGACATCCTTCCGCCAGAGACCGCGGCAACGCTCAAGCAGGCGGGCGACGCGACCGTCGGCGCCTCCGGGATGGTGGTCAACGTCGCCGTCGGCTACGGCGGGCGCCGCGAGATCGCCGACGCAGTCCGCTCCCTCCTCCAGGAGCACGCGAGCCGTGGCACCTCGATCGAGGAGCTCGCGGAGGTGCTCGACGTCGAGCACATCGCCGACCACCTCTACACCAAGGGCCAGCCCGACCCCGACCTCGTCATCCGCACGTCGGGCGAGCAGCGCCTGTCCGGCTTCCTGCTGTGGCAGAGCGCGCACTCGGAGTTCTGGTTCTGCGACGCGCACTGGCCCGACTTCCGCAAGGTGGACTTCCTGCGGGCGCTGCGCGACTACGCCGCGCGCGAGCGCCGGTTCGGCAGCTGAGGCGGAGCGCGCGTACCGAAGCGCTGCTCGCCGTGTGCTCAGCGTGCGGCAGGGGCGAGGACGGCGTCAGGCTCGGCCTCGACGACGCGGTCGCGGCCCCCGCGCTTCGCGGCGTACAGCGCCACGTCGGCCCGTGCGACGAGCCGGCACGCGTCCTCCCCGCGGTCCCAGACCGCGACTCCCGCCGAGAACGTCTGACCGAGCGGTGTAGCCGGGCGCAGCGTCTCCACCGTCCGCACCGGATCGACCGCTGCCTCGCCGCGGAGCACCAGGACGAACTCCTCCCCGCCGTAGCGCCCGAGCAGCGCGCCCTCCGGCAGTCGCGCCCCCCAGGCGGTCGAGGCCTGCTTCAGCAGCCCGTCACCGGCCTGGTGGCCGAAGGTGTCGTTGAAAGCCTTGAAGTGGTCCAGGTCCAGCATGGCCAACGACACGACACCGCCGTCCGCTGCTGCGGCCGCCAACGCCCGCTGCAGCTCCGCCTCGGTCGTGCGCCGGTTGGCCAGCCCCGTCAGCGAATCGGTGCGCGCGAGGTCTGCGAGCACGCCGGCCTGGCTCTGCAGGCGCGTCAGCAGGCCCGCCATGCGCAGGATCACGAGCAGGAAGAGGCTGGCCGAGCTGACGACGACGGCCCAGACGTCCAGCCGCATACCGCGCCACGCCTCCAGCGCCTGGACAGCGGGTGACACGAGGCTCGCGACGCACAGCGCGACGAGCCGCCCCCGGCTGAAGACCACGACGCGATCGGCCGCCGGCTCGGACAGCACCCGCATCGAAGGGTGGAGCGCCGCGGCCCCCCACAGCACGTACGAGCCGAGCCACAGCAGGTCGACCGGGCCCTCGGTGTAGGCGGCCGTGATCTCGAGGGCTGCGTACGCGGTATCGGCGACGAGCAGCGCGCCCGCCGCCGCCGCGAGGAGCCGGAACGCCGAGGTCCGGGCACCGGGCGTGGTCAGCAGCCGGATCAGCAGGGCCACCAGGAGGACGTCGCCCAGCGGGTACGCGATGCCGATGACCTGCGCGGCCAGGGACGCCCCGGAGTCGTCGAGGGTCGGGCGCATGAGGAACACCCACGAGAGCAGAGCGAGCCCGATCGTGAAGATCGAGGCGTCGATGAGCCCTTCGCGGTCACGACCCGGCCGTCGACCGCGGATGAGCATCGCCAGGGCCGTGGCGAACAACGGGTACGCCGCGAGGTACAGGCCGTCGGCCAGGGAGGGGAAGGGGCTCCGGTGCAGCACGTGGTCGTACCAGCAGTAGACCGCGTCGCCCGCGAACCAGGTCGACTGACCCACGGCCATGAGCCGCCAAGGGGCGGCGCGCACGGGCCGGTTGAGGCGCACTCCGAGCAGGATCGCGACGACGCCCGCCAGCCCCATGAGCAGGTACGCCCCGTCCCGGGCAAGCCCGGGCGGAAGGGCGAGGTAGCCGGCGATGATCCCTGCACCTGCGGCCGAGTACACCTTCCACAGCCGCATGTTCACGCCATTTCACATCGGCGGTCACACGCCGCGGTTGAGGCCTGCGCGGGCGATCGTGCGGCCCCTCACGCCGTTCGCCCCGGAGTGTGCCGTTCGCGGCCTCTGGTCGCCGTCCTGTCATCGCTCGTTCAGGTAAACGAGCGCGTGTCGTCCGCCACACGAGCGGTCGCGTCCGTAGCGTTCGGAGCGACGCCGGGCGACCGTCCGCGCGTCACGGGAGGCCCGATCTCGTGCTGCACGCCAGTCGAGGAAGAGGGCCGGCACCCGGCCCTCGGGCCCGGTCCCGGTCGACCGCCAACCGGCGCTGACGTTCGCGCGGGCGGAGGTGCACGCCCGCCGGGGGTACCTCGTGACTGCTTCGTCCCGCTCGCCGCAGCCGCTCGCTGCGGGCCCCACCACGTACGTCCTCGACACGAGCGTGCTGCTCTCCGACCCGCGCGCCGCGCTCCGCTATCGCGACGCCGACGTCGTGCTGCCGCTCGTGGTCATCACCGAGCTCGAGGCCAAGCGCGCCCACCCCGAGCTCGGCTGGTTCGCCCGGGAGGCGCTGCGCCTGCTCGACGACCTGCGCGTCGAGCACGGGCGCCTGGACGAGCCGCTGGCCGTTCCCGGCGGCGGAACGCTCCGCGTCGAGCTCAACCACGTCGACGACTCAGTCCTGCCGGCGGGCTTCCGCCAAGGTGACAGCGACACCAGGATCCTCAGCGTCGCGCGCAACCTCGCGGCCGAGGGGCACGCGGTCGTGCTCGTCTCGAAGGACCTGCCGCTGCGGGTGAAGGCCGCCGCCGTGGGCCTGCAGGCGCAGGAGTACGACACCGGGGAGGCGGTCGACGCCGGCTGGACCGGGATAGCAGAGCTCGACGTGCCCGCGGACGTGCTGGACGACCTCTACGAGTCCGACCGGGTCGAGCTGGATGCGGCCCGCGAGCTGCCGTGCCACACCGGGCTGCGGCTGCTCTCGGAGCGGGGGAGCGCGCTGGGCCGGGTGGCGCCGGACAAGTCCGTGCGTCTCGTCCGCGGCGACCGGGAGGCGTTCGGCGTGCACGGGCGCAGCGCGGAGCAGCGGGTGGCGCTGGACCTGCTGCTCGACCCGGAGGTGGGGATCGTCTCCCTCGGCGGGCGCGCCGGCACGGGCAAGTCGGCGCTCGCCCTGTGCGCCGGCCTCGAGGCCGTCATGGAGCGTCGGCAGCACCGCAAGGTGGTCGTCTTCCGACCGCTGTACGCCGTCGGCGGCCAGGACCTCGGCTACCTGCCCGGGTCCGAGTCGGAGAAGATGAGCCCCTGGGGCCAGGCGGTCTTCGACACCCTCGGCGCGCTCGTCTCGCCCGCCGTCGTCGAGGAGGTGCTCGACCGCGGGATGCTCGAGGTGCTCCCGCTGACCCACATCCGCGGGCGGTCGCTGCACGACGCGTACGTCATCGTCGACGAGGCCCAGTCGCTCGAGCGCAACGTCCTGCTGACCGTGCTGTCGCGCATCGGGCAGAACTCGCGGGTCGTGCTCACCCACGACGTCGCGCAGCGGGACAACCTGCGGGTCGGGCGGCACGACGGCGTCGCGTCCGTGATCGAGGCGCTGAAGGGGCACCCGCTCTTCGCCCACGTCACGCTGACCCGCTCCGAGCGCTCGCAGATCGCCGCGCTCGTGACGGACATGCTGGGCGACCTGCAGATGTGAGCAGGCGGCCCCGAGCGGAGCAGGCGGCGCCCGCTGTCGTGGGGACGACAGCAGGCGCCGCCTGCCCGTGCCGGGACGCGTCAGGACGGCGAGGTCATGGACAGCACGTCGAGCGCCGCGTCCAACTGCTCGGCCGTCAGCTTGCCCTGCTCGACGTAGCCGCGTTCGAGCACGACCTGCCGAATCGTCTTGCGCTCGGCCAGCGACTGCTTGGCGACCTTGGCCGCCTCCTCGTAGCCGATGTACTTGTTGAGCGGGGTGACGACCGAGGGGGAGGACTCGGCGTACTCCCGGCAGCGCTCCTCGTTGGCGACCAGCCCGGCGACGCACTTGTCGGCGAAGAGGCGGGAGATGTTCGCCAGCAGGCGGATCGACTCGAGCACGTTGCGCGCGAGCACCGGGAGCATGACGTTGAGCTCGAAGTTGCCGGCGCTGCCGGCGAACGCCACCGTGGCGTCGTTGCCGATGACCTGCGAGCACACCATGCACAGCGCCTCGGGGATGACCGGGTTGACCTTGCCCGGCATGATCGAGGACCCCGGCTGCAGGTCGGGCAGGAAGAGCTCCTGCAGACCGGTGCGCGGCCCCGAGCCCATCCAGCGCACGTCGTTGCTGATCTTGAAGAGCGAGACCGCGATGGTCCGCAGCTGGCCCGACAGCTCGACCAGGCCGTCGCGGGCGCCCTGCGCCTCGAAGTGGTCGCGCGCCTCGGTGAGCGCCAGCCCGGTCGCGCGGGCGACCTCGGCGATGACGCGCTCGGAGAAGCCGCGCGGGGTGTTGATCCCGGTGCCGACCGCGGTCCCGCCGAGCGGGAGCTCGGCCACGCGGGGGAGGGCCGCCTCGAGCCGCTCGATGCCGTGGCGGACCTGCGCCGCGTAGCCGCCGAACTCCTGGCCCAGCGTCACGGGCGTCGCGTCCATCAGGTGGGTGCGGCCGCTCTTCACCGTCTGCGCCCACTCAGCCGCCTTCTTGCCCAGCTCGCCCTCGAGGTGGCGCAGGGCGGGAACGAGGTCGTTGACGACCGCGCTCGTCGCGGCGATGTGGATGGAGGACGGGAAGACGTCGTTGCTCGACTGCGAGGCGTTGACGTGGTCGTTCGGGTGGACCGGCTTGCCGAGGCGCTCGGTCGCGAGGGTCGCGATCACCTCGTTGGTGTTCATGTTGCTCGAGGTGCCCGAGCCGGTCTGGAACACGTCGATGGGGAAGTGGTCGTCCCAGTCCCCGCGCGCGACCTCCTCCGCCGCGCTGACGATCGCGTCCGCGACGTCGCGGTCGAGGACGCCGAGCTCGGCGTTGACGTTCGCCGCCGCGGCCTTGATCCGCGCCAGCGCCTCGATGTGCGCGCGCTCGATGCGCTGCCCCGAGACGGGGAAGTTCTCCACCGCCCGCTGTGTCTGCGCACGCCACTTCGCCCGCGCCGGCACGCGGACCTCACCCATCGAGTCGTGCTCGATCCGGTACTCCTCATCTGCCATGAGGTCATCCTGCCGCGCGGGCGTGGCGGCTCCGGAACCCGCCCCGCCCCTTCCGGCCGGCGTCAGTCGATCAGCTTCGCGCGCATCTGGCGCACGGCCAGCGCGCCCATGAGCGCGGCGAACGCGGCGAGCCCGGCGACGTGCCCGAGGTCGGCGAGCGGGTCGAGCCCGAAGACGGCGTGCCGGACGAGCTGTACGCAGTGGTAGAGCGGGTTGAGCAGCGCGAGCGTCTGCGCCCACTCCGGCAGCTGGTCGATCGGGAAGAACGTGCCCGCGACGAGGAACAGCGGGGTCAGCAGCCCGGAGATGATGTAGTTGAACGAGTCGATGGACGGCACCACCGCGGCGGTCCAGATCCCGAAGAACGCGAACCCGAGCCCGGTGAGCACGCCGATCAGCGGCACGAGCACCATCCCGGG
>NZ_JAANNP010000092.1 GCF_011250635.1 Motilibacter deserti | reverse complement strand
GGGGACGGCGGAGCCGAGGACGGCCGCGGCCGCGACCGCCCCCTCCTCGGTGGCCGTCTCGAGCTCCTCGCCCCGGCCGGCGTGGACGAGCGCCGCGGCGTCGACGTCGCCGTACGGCAGCAGGACGACCGAGCCGGCGGCGGCGCGGCGGCGCAGCTCGTCGAGCCAGGCAACCGCCTCGCTGCTGGCCGGGAGGCTGGCGGCGCGCCCGATGACGGTGTACGGGGCGGTGAGCGCCTGCACCTCCTCCAGCAGCATCGGGTCGACCGCGACGGTCCAGCCCGCGGAGGCGTCGAGCAGCCGGCGCAGCCGCCCCGGGCGCCCGGAGGCGTCGGTGCCGACGGAGGCGGCGAGCCGGTCGTCGAGGAAGGAGCCGTCGGCGGCCCGGTGCGGGGTGTCGGTGAGCGGCCAGAGCCAGGCGACGCGCGTGGCGGCGGGCGTCGCGTCGGGTGGCGCCCAGGGGACGAACGTGGTGACGAAGCCGAGCTGCTCCTCGAGGCCGTCGGAGGTCGTGCCACGCGCCTCGACCGAGACCGCCCGCACGCCGAAGGCCCCGTCGCCCTCGAGCGCCGCCGCTGGGATGCGTACGGAGAACCGCACGCTCGCCCCCGCGGCCAGCCGGTTTGACACGGGCTCGACGCTGTCGGCCAGCGGGGACCCTTGCGGCAGGTCGGCGGACGCGGCCGTCGCGAGCTGGACGCGGGCCACGATCGGGAAGGAACCGGACCGTACGCGGGCGCGGACCGTGACGTCCCGGGCCTCCTCGCGGGCCACGAGGTAGCCCGAGACGGTGACGTCGCGCCCGGGGCCGGAGATCGTGGGGGAGACCGCGCTGAGCGTGACGGTGGCGCCGGACTCGGTGGCCGGCTCGGCGGCGGGGGCGGCGGCAGGCTGGGCGGGGGCAGGCTGGGCGGGGGCAGGCTCGGCGGCGGGCTGGGCCGGGGCCAGCGCGGAGACTCCACGGGACGGGCCGGCGGCGGACGAGCTAGCGGCGGCAGGCGTGGCAAGGGCGGGCACGAGGGCCGCGCCGGACAGCAGGAGCGCGGCGAGCGCGGCGGTCGGGCGGGAGGCGGTGCGGCGTCGCGGTGCCGTCACGCGCTGTCCGCGAGCAGCTGCTCGGCCGCGTCCACGAGGCGGCGCTCGCCGTCGTAGGCGAGCCGGTCCCGCAGCTCCTCGAGGGGTACCCAGGCGACCTCGGTCACCTCGACGTCGGCGTCGGACAGCTCGCCCCCGCGGGCCTCGAGCAGGAAGTGGTGGACCGTCTTGTGGATGCGGCGGTCCTCCGCCACGAACCAGAAGTCGACGGTGCCGAGCGGGGCGAGGACGCGGCCGCGGATCCCGGTCTCCTCCTCGACCTCACGGATCGCGGCGTCCTCGTTGGTCTCGCCGGCCTCGACATGGCCCTTGGGCAGCGACCAGAGCAGCCGGCCCCGCCGGTCCAGCCGGCCGATGAGCGCGGCGCGGCGCCGGGGGCCCTGCAGGTCCACCACGAGCCCGCCGGCGGAGGTCTCCTCGACGCGGGTGAGGCGGCGGCGGCCGTTGCGCGCCGGGGCGGGGGTGTCGAGGCGCGGCGCGCTCTTGGACGCGCGGTTGCTCTTGGACGCGCCGTTGCTCTTGGGTGCGCCGTTGCTCTTGGGTGCGCCGTTGCTCTTGGACGCGCCGTTGCCGTTGGACGCGCCGTTGCCGCCCGGCGCAGCGCGGCCCCCCGCGGCGGCGCGGGACCCTCCCGTCCGCCGCGACCGCTCGTCGTCGCCCGGCGTCCGCGCCATGAGGTCGATGCTAACCGCGCGGACGGCCGCTGGCCTGCGCCGGGAGCGCGCGTCGCCCTCTAGGCTTGAGCCCCGTGCCTGTGGCTCCCTCCGATTCGCCGAGTCCCGCTGCCTCCGGGCCTGCCCCCGGGTCTGCCTCTGACCTGCAGCGGCAGGCCGTGGCGGGGCTGCTCCGCGCTGCTCCGGTGACCGAGGAGCTGGGCCGCCGGTTCGCCGACGCCGGCCACGAGCTCGCCCTCGTCGGGGGCTCGGTGCGGGACGCGCTGCTCGGCCGGCTCGGGCACGACCTGGACTTCACCACCGACGCGCGCCCCGAGCAGGTGCTGCGGATCGTTAAGCCCTGGGCCGACGCCACCTGGGACGTGGGGATCGCCTTCGGCACGGTCGGCGCGCGCAAGGACGGGTGGGACTGCGAGATCACCACCTACCGGGCCGAGAAGTACGACCGGGAGTCCCGCAAGCCGGAGGTCGCCTACGGCGACTCGCTCGAGGACGACCTCGTACGCCGTGACTTCACGGTCAACGCGATGGCGGTCGCCCTGCCCGGCGCGCGCTTCGTCGACCCGTTCGGCGGCATGCAGGACCTCGAGCGGCGGGTGCTGCGGACGCCCGGGCGCGCCGAGGACTCCTTCGATGACGACCCGTTGCGCATGCTGCGGGCCGCTCGGTTCGCCTCCCAGCTGGGCTTCGGCGTCGACCCGGAGGCCGTGCGAGCGATGCGGGACATGGCCGAGCGGCTGCGCATCGTGTCGGCCGAGCGGGTCCAGGTCGAGCTGTCCAAGCTCGTGCTCGGCGCCCACCCGCGCCGCGGGCTCGCGCTGCTGGTCGAGAGCGGGCTGGCGGACGTGGTGCTGCCCGAGCTGCCCGCGCTTCAGCTCGAGATCGACGAGCACGCGCACCACAAGGACGTCTACGAGCACACGCTCACCGTGCTCGAGCAGGCGATCGCGTTGGAGGAGAGGTACGTCGGGGGCGGCCCCGACCTCGTGCTCCGGCTCGCGGCGCTGCTGCACGACATCGGCAAGCCGAAGACCCGCAAGTTCGAGGCCGACGGCAAGGTGAGCTTCCACTTCCACGAGCTCGTCGGCGCGAAGCTGACCAAGGCCCGGCTCAAGGAGCTGCGCTTCGACAAGGCGACGATCGAGGACGTGTCGCGCCTGGTCGAGCTGCACCTGCGCTTCCACGGCTACTCCGGGGGCGAGTGGACCGACTCCGCCGTCCGCCGCTACGTCCGGGACGCCGGCCCGCTGCTCGGGCGGCTGCACGCCCTGACCCGCTCGGACTCCACCACGCGCAACAAGCGCAAGGCCGCGGCGCTGCAGAAGGCGTACGACTCCCTCGAGGAGCGGATCGAGCAGCTGCGCGAGCAGGAGGAGATCGACGCGATCCGGCCGGACCTGGACGGCACGCAGATCATGCGCCTGCTCGACATCAAGCCCGGCCCGCTCGTCGGCAAGGCCTACAAGCACCTGCTCGAGATGCGCATGGAGCACGGCCCGATGGAGCACGACGCGGCGGTCGCGGAGCTGCTCAGGTGGTTCCGCGAGCAGCCGGAGGCGCAGGGCTGACGCCCGCGATCGGGCCCTCGGCGGGCTCGGGCCGGCGTCGGGTGACCGAGGCGTACCAGCCGGCGGCGAGCAGGTAGCCCCCGCCGAGCGCCGCCGTCAGCACGGGCGACTTGCCCGAGCTGGGCACCGCGACGGCCGCGAAGGCGGCGGCCGAGACGAAGCAGACGTTGAACAGCGTGTCGTAGACCGAGAAGACCCGGCCGCGGAAGTCGTCGCTGACGGCCTCCTGGACCATCGTGTCCACGCAGATCTTCACGCCCTGGGCGGCGAGGCCGAGCAGCAGCGCCGAGCCGACGACCGTCCGCTCGTCGACCGGCAGGGCCAGCAGGGCCAGCTGGGTGAGCCCCGCAAGGCTCAGCAGCGCGGTGACCCAGGTGCTCTTGCGGGCGTGCGCCGTGACCTCGGGCGTCGCGAGCGCGGCGAGGAAGTAGCCCACGCCGCTCGCCCCGACGACCGTGGCCAGCCCGGCGATCGCCGCGTCGGTGTCGTCCGGGTCGTTGAGGGTGTTGCGATAGAGGAGCAGCGTCGAGACGGTCCACAGGCCGTAGACCAGCCGGTGCGCCGCGATGGCAGTGAGCGCGCGGCGGGCGGCGCGGCGTACGCGGATGTGGTGCGCCCCTGCGGTCATCCCGCTCGCGACGCCCTGCAGGGCCTCCTTCAGGTGCGGCGGCGGCCCGTCGAGGTCGGGGCCGAGCAGGTCGCGGTGCATGCGGGTGGCGAGCGCGGACGCACCGAGCGAGGTCAGGGCGGACGCGGCGAGGATGCCGGCGGTCGCCGCGGTGCCCTCACCGAGCACCGCGCGGATCCCGAACGCCAGCGCGGCGCCGAGCAGCGAGCTGACCGTGCCGGACGTCGTCGAGACGCTGTTGGCCATGACCAGCTCGCGCTCAGGGACCACGTGCGGCAGGGCGGCCGAGAGCGCCGACAGGTAGAACCGGTTGACCGACAGCACGAGCAGGCCGACGGCGTAGAACCCGGCCCCGGCGTAGTCGACCGCCACCAGCGCGGCGAGGACCAGCACGAGCAGCGCCTTGAGCAGGCTGGCCACCACGAGGATCTGTCGGCGGCGCCAGCGGTCGAGCAGCACGCCCGCGAAGGGGCCGACGAGGCTGTAGGGCAGCAGCGTCACCGCGAACGCCGTCGCCACGTCGCCCGCGGTCGCCTGCCGCTCGGGGGAGAAGAAGACGAACGACGTCAGCGCGACCGTGGTGGCACCGTCCGCCGCCTGCGCGCAGAGCCGGGTGGCGTAGAGCTTGCGGAACCGCGGCCCCTCGAGCACGTCGACGAGGTCGCCGACGAAGGACCCCGGGCGCGGCATCGGGCCACGATAGGGGACAGGGGGCAGGGGTACGCCCGGCCCGGGTCTGCCTCGTTTGACGTGCGTTCCGTCGAGCGGCCTCGGCGGTGTCGCCTGCGGGACCGGCCACTTCCCGTGCGGACGTCCCGGACGCAGGACGGCCCGGACGCAGGACGGCCGGGAGGCGGTACGGCCCGGCTCCCCGCGGGGGGCCGGGCCGTACCGAACTGCCTTTCAGCGAAGCGAGCGTCAGCCGATCGAGAGCACGCGGGCCGCGCTGGGCGCGTCCGTCGAGGTCGGGGTCGGCGTGCCGGTCGGCTCGGTGGTGAACGTCGACGGCTTCACGCGCCACACCGCGCCCTCGCTGCCCGGCAGGCCCATGCCCTCGGCGGTGGCGATGCCGAACGCCGAGGTGTAGACGTCACCGTTCGGGGCGACCGCGACGCCCGCGGCGAACGGGACCGCGGCGACCGTGCGGGTGCCGTTCGGGGCGAGGCGGGCGACCTGGCCCGGGAAGGCGTTCGAGCCGCCGAAGAGCTCCGCGGCGTAGATCGAGCCGTCGGCGCCCACGGCGACGCCGGTCACCGTGGTGAAGCCGCCGAAGGTCTGCAGCAGCGTGCCGGTCGGGCTGTACTTGCGCACCTTGGCGTTGCCGGGCACCTCGCCGCCGAGGTCGCCGACGTAGACGTTGCCGGCCGCGTCCTGCGCGAGCGAGGTCGGGACGCTGTCCAGGCCGGGGGCGTACTCCGGGATGACCGCGAAGGTCGTCACCTTGCCGGCGGGGGACACCGAGAGCACGCTGTTGCCGGCCGCGTCGACGACGAGCGTCCGGTTGGACTGCGCGAGCACGGCGTACGGGTTGGAGTCGAAGCCGTCGCCGTCGGGGTCGTTGGCCTCCTCGTACGCGGTGATGTCGGCGAGCACCTTGTTGTTGCCGCTGCTGCCGTGGCCGCTGTAGAGCTTGCCGAACTGCTCGCCGGCCGGGCTGGGGACGAGCTCCGGCGGGGCGTAGGTCATGGCGAACCAGACCTTGCTGTTGATGGCGCTGACGCCGTCGACGCCGACCGCGCCCGACCCGTCGCCGCCCGCGGCCGAGAGCAGGCCGGTGA
The DNA here is from genome assembly GCF_011250635.1 of Motilibacter deserti. Classification (GTDB taxonomy): domain Bacteria; phylum Actinomycetota; class Actinomycetes; order Motilibacterales; family Motilibacteraceae; genus Motilibacter_A; species Motilibacter_A deserti. The sequence continues at coordinate 1,318 of NZ_JAANNP010000092.1, read as the reverse complement.
TGACGCGGTCCGCGGTGCCGTTGGTGGTCTTCTCCGGGCGCTTGATGCGGATGATCGAGCCGGTCGTGCCGGTGCAGGTCGACTGCTCGCCTTCACCGACGCAGTCCTCGCCGCCGCGCCCGGCCTCGGCGACGTACATCTCGCCCCGGCCGTCCCAGCTGATCTGGCGGGGGTTGTTCAGGCCGCTCAGGACGACCTCGTGGTCGGCCCAGGGAGCGGGCTCCTCCTCGGCGGCGACGGCCGCGGCGGCGGTGCCGGTGACGGCGGCGATGGCGGACAGGGCGCTGATCGTCGCGATCGCGGCCTTGCGGTGGCGGTAGGTCATCAGCTCTCCATTGCTTCTCCGCGGCGGGATCTCCGCACTCGCGGGGGGCGCCGTCGGCGGCACCCGCACGGGGAGTCTGAGCGAGGCGGGGGGCCCGTGATACGGGACTGGCGTCGAGAATTTATGGAAGTGGTACCAGCACCACCGGCATAGTGCGGCAAGCGCGACGAGGCGGGAAAAGCGGGCATTGCGTGGTGTTGGTCGGTGGTGACGGTGTGCTGAGTTTCCCGTGATGTGTTCCGGAGGCGAGGGCCTCCGCGTCGTCCGGCGCGCCGCGACGGGCGGCGTACCCGAGCCGCGTCGTGCACAGCGCGAAGCTGTGGAGTGTTGACCGTGCTGGGACGCGGTCAACACTCCACGACCTGCCGCCGCGGCAGCGGCACCCGCGCCCGGAACGCGCCGAGGCCCGGCACCCATCCGGGTACCGGGCCTCGACGGCCTGAGGAGAGAGGCGTCAGCGCTCGACGTTCCCCAGGATGAAGTCCTCCACCTGCGCCCGCGCCACGTCGTCGGCGTACTGCACCGGCGGCGACTTCATGAAGTAGCTCGCAGCCGACAGGATCGGGCCGCCGACGCCACGGTCCTTGGCGATCTTCGCGGCGCGGACGGCGTCGATGATGATGCCGGCCGAGTTGGGCGAGTCCCAGACCTCGAGCTTGTACTCCAGGTTCAGCGGGACGTCGCCGAACGCGCGGCCCTCGAGGCGGACGTACGCCCACTTGCGGTCGTCGAGCCACTGCACGTAGTCCGACGGGCCGATGTGCACGTTGCGCGCGCCGAGGTCGTGCTGCAGGTTCGAGGTGACGGCCTGCGTCTTGGAGATCTTCTTGGACTCGAGGCGGTCGCGCTCGAGCATGTTCTTGAAGTCCATGTTGCCGCCGACGTTCAGCTGGTACGTCCGGTCGAGCTGGACGCCGCGGTCCTCGAACAGCTTGGCGAGCACGCGGTGCGTGATCGTCGCGCCGACCTGGGACTTGATGTCGTCGCCGACGA
>NZ_JAANNP010000093.1 GCF_011250635.1 Motilibacter deserti | reverse complement strand
GCTGCAGCCGGCCCTGGAGCAACAGCTGCCCGGAGTCGGTGGGGCCAAATTTGATCAGCCCGGGGGTGAACTGGACGTCGGCGGCCTCGATGGACTGGGCACCCGAGACGGGCTGACCGCTGCCCGAGACGAGGTCGTTGACCGAGAACGAGCGGTCGGTGTCGTCGTCGGCGAAGAGCAGCTTCTCTTCGCCGGTGGTGGCGTCGGTGATGCTGCCGTCGACCGTGAAGATCTGGTCCGATGCCATCTCGAGCTTGATGTCGCCGACGACCTTCAGCAGCGGGGCGAAGTCCTCGGCGTCCGGTGCCAGGCCGAGCGTCGTGACGCCGGAGACGTCGATGACGCCGTCGTCGCCGTAGCCGACCGTCCCCAGGGCGTGGACCTCCATCACTCCCCACCGGAAGGAGGTCTCGGCGTAGGCCGGGGTGGCAACGGTCACGAGAGCGCCGGCGCCGAGCGCGGCCGCGGCGACCACGGAGGCCACGCTGCGCATCCGCTGCGTTCGGGGGGTGTGCATGTGGTGTGGATGTCCTTCGCGGTGCTGCGCCGCCCGTGCGGGCGCTTGCAGGGCCGGGCGGTCCGGCGCGTCGCCCCGGCCCCGCGGGGCGTACCACAGAAGTAGTGCTCCGCGGTCGCACGTGTCGACCTACCCTGCTCATCGCCGCCGCGCGTCCGCGCTTGAGGCTTTCCATCCGGCGGTGTCGCTCATCCCACGCGACGCCGGGTGGTGGACAGCCGGGCTCCCGGGCCGGATGATCAGCGGTTCGACCGCGTCTCTAGGAGGAGAGCTGTGCGGACCCTGATCGTGACGTCCTTCGTGTCGCTCGACGGTGTCGTCGAGGCGCCCGGTGGTGAGCCTGGCTACCGCAACTCCGGCTGGACCTTCCAGGACATCGAGTTCGACCCGGCGGCGTACGAGCTCAAGGGCCGCGAGCAGGACGAGACGACCGCCCTGCTCCTGGGCCGCGTCAGCTACGAGGCGTTCGCGCCGGTGTGGCCGACGATGGAGGAGTTCGCCGGCTACAACGCGATGCCGCGCTACGTCGTGTCGACCACCCTGCAGTCCGACGACGAGCGCTGGCCGGCGACGATCCTGCGCTCGCTCGACGAGGTCGCCGAGCTCAAGCAGGCCGAGGGCGGCCCGATCGCCGTGCACGGCAGCGCCACGCTGGCCCGCGCGCTCACCGACGCCGGCCTGGTGGACCGCTACCACCTGCTCGTCTTCCCGGTCCTGCTCGGCGCGGGCAAGCGCCTCTTCAGCCAGGCCGACAAGGACAAGCAGATGCTGCGCGTCCTCGAGTCCGAGACCTACCCGAACGGCATCACGAAGCTCGTGTACGACGTCGTGCGCTGAGCGCCCGGCTGCCCCCTCCGGGAGCGCTCCCGCGCATGACCCGGCGTTCCGACGGCAATCTCCCGTGGCGTCAGGTGCGCGACGTCGTCCGCGCCGCCTCGACGTCCGGCAACGTGATGACGGCTGGAGGCGGTGCGACCGCCTCCAGCCGCGGCAGCACCCGGTCCAGCCAGCGCGGTGTCCACCAGTTCGCCCGCCCCATCAGCCGCATGAGGGCCGGCACGGTCACGATGCGCACCAGCGTCGCGTCCAGCAGGACGGCCACTGCGAGGCTGAAGCCCATGGCTTTGAACGCCAGCAGCCGGCTCGAGGAGAACGCAGCGAACACCGTGACCATGACGAGGGCGGCAGAGGTGATGGTGCGGGCCGTGTGCTCGAGCCCGAGCGCGACGGCCTGCTCGTTGTCGCCAGTGCGTGCGTGCTCCTCGCGCATCCGCGAGAGCAGGAACACCTCGTAGTCCATCGAGAGGCCGAACAGCACGCAGAACAGGAAGAGCGGCACCCACGCCTGGATCTGTCCCTCGGACGTGAAGCCGAGCAGGTCCGCACCCCAGCCCCACTGGAAGACGGCGACCATCAGCCCGTACGCCGCCCCGACCGACAGCAGGTTCATCACCACCGCCTTGGCCGCCAGCACGGGCGAGCGCAGCGTGGCCGTCAGCAGCAGCAGCGACAGCAGAAGCACGGTCCCGATGACCCAGGGCAGGCGCGAGTTCACCCGCGAGGTCAGGTCGAGGTCGCTCGCCCCCTGGCCGCCGACGAGGACCCCCGCAGGCAGGTCGTGCGCGCCCACGAGCGCGTCCCGCAGCAGCCGGATGGTCTCCTGGCCCTCCGCCGACTGCGTCACCGAGTTGCCGAGGACGACGACGCGCCCGACCGTGCCGTCGCGGCTGGCCCCCGCGACGGTGGCCGACACGACGCCGCGCACCTGCTCCGCGCGCGACGCCACTGCTTGCAGGGCCGCGGAGCCCGCTGCCGAGCCGGCGCCGGCGGGCGTGGGCACGAGCACCTCGACGGGGCCGGCCGCGCCGGGCCCGACGTCCTGCTGGACCTGCTCCATGACCGTACGCGGCCCCGACCCCTCGGGCAGCGTGCTCGCGCTCGGCTGCCCGAGACGGATGTCCAGCAGCGGCACGGCGCAGGCCAGTAGCACCGCGACCACTCCGGCCAGGAAGAGCGCCGGCCGTCGCATGACCAGCCGGCTCCAGCGGTACCACCCGCCACCCTCGCCGGTGGTCGGCCGGTGCCGGAACAGCGTGAAGCGGTCGACCCGGCCGCCGAGCATCGCGAGCACGGCGGGCAGCAGCGTGAGCGCGGCCGCCACGGCCAGGGCGACGACCACCATCGAGCCGATGGCCATCGAGCGGAACCCGGCGACGTCGACGAGGAACAGGCCGCCGAGCGCGACCATGACCGTGAGCCCCGACACCGCGACCGCGCGCCCGGCGGTGGCGACCGACCGCGCGATGGCGTCCTCCACCCCGAGCCCGTGCCGCAGCTCTTGCCGGAAGCGTGTGACGACGAAGAGCGCGTAGTCGATGCCGACCGCGATGCCGATGACCGAAGCCGTGTTCGTGACATAGATGCTCAGCGAGGAGACCAGGGAGAGCCCGTAGAGCAGCCCCAGCGTGACGACGAGGCTGGCCACGCCGAGCAGCACGGGCAGCCCGGCCGCGACGAGGCTGCCGAACGCCAGCAGTAGCACGAGCAGCGTCAGCGGGAAGCTGACGATCTCCGCCCGCTCCAGGTCCTTCTTCGACACCGCGTTCACGTCGACGTAGAGCGCCGCCCGGCCACCGACGTCCGCCGTCACGCCAGCGGGGACGGCCTCGTCGACCGTCTCGACGACGCGCTCGGCGGCGCGCACCTGGTCGTCCTGCCCGCCGGCGAGGGCGACGCTGAGGTACGCCCGGCCCGGCCCGGCCTCCTGCCCGCCGAAGCCGAGGCCGGGGCGTACGGCCAGAACGCCCTCGACGTCCTCGAGGGCCGCCGTCACGGCCGGGACCGCCGCCGCGGCGTCCTCCCCGCGCAGCAGCACGACCGCCGGGTCGGCCGCGCCGCCGTCGAAGTCGCGGCCGAGGGCCTCCTGCACCTGGTACGACTGCGACCCCGCCACGTCGAACCCGCCCGGCCCGAGCCGGTCGGGCAGCGCCAGCGCGAGCGGGGCGCAGGCGGCCGCCAGCAGCACCCACACCGTGACGACCGTGCGCCGCCGCCGGATGACGAGGTAGGCAAGCCGGGTCAGGATGTCCATGTTCGTCCCCCTCGGGAGCAGGGTAGGGCGGATCGCTCGCGAGGGCGACGGCGTTTCGGCGCGCAACGGCCGCCTTGCGCCCCGGCGGATCGAGCCCGGTCGGGCTGTCCGAGCGCGGACGCCCGGGTCAGGCGACCGCCTCGGCCTGCCAGGGCGCCGGCTCGGCGAGCACCAGGGCACGGTGCCGCTCGGCCCAGGCCCGCACGGCCACGCGCAACGCCGGCATCACGTCGGGCACCACGTGCGTGACCTCGATGGGGTGGCGGATGGTGGTGTAGGGGATGAAGGCGCCCAGCAGGTCGAGCACGCGCGACTGCTTCGCGTCGAAGTGCTGCCGGGCGAACGGCAGGTAGAACCGCTCCCAGCGCCGGGCGTCGAGCAGCGGGGTCGGCGGCAGCGGCGCGAGCCCGTGCTCCGCGCGCAGCTCGTCCATGACCTTCTGGCCGAGCGCGAGCACCTGCGCGACGGTCGGGGCAGCGCCCCCGCTACCGATCACGTCCACCACCGGCGCCGGTGGCGGCGTCCCCAGCGCCAGCTGCAGGATCCGCCGGGCCGTGTCGTCGACCGGGACGATCTCGAGCAGCGCGTCAGAGTGTCCGACGACGGCCGGCGCCGTGCTGCTCGCCATGCCCTTGAAGAAGAGATAGACGCCGCTGTAGCGCGCGACGTGCCCGTCGCTGCGCCGCCCGACCAGGAGCGGGGGGCGCGCGATGGTCAGCGGGCCCCGGTGCAGCTCGCGCACCAGCCGCTCGCTCGCCGCCTTGGACCACTCGTAGGTGTTGCGGTAGGCCTCGACCGCCGTCGGCTCGACCGAGCCGAAGTGGCCGCCGGCGTACGCGGTCGAGACGTGGACGAGGTGCGTGCCCGCGGACAGCACCTGCGCGAGCGCCTCGGTCGGGCGTACGTTCGCCGACACCGCCTGCTCGGCCGGCAGGTTCCACTTGGTGTTGGCCGCGGAGTGGATGACGACGTCCCACGGGCCCTGCGCTCCCGGCGGGGCGTTCTCGCGTCCCATGGCCCAGCGCAACACGCCGCGCTCCGCGTCCCCGCGCGACGTCACCCCCACGACGTCGAGCCCGGGCACCGCCCGCAGCTGCTCCAGGAGCTCCGTGCCGAGCACCCCGCCGGCTCCCGTGACGAGGACCCGTCGGGGGCTCATGCCGCCACCCGCTTCTCGATCTGCTGAAGCATGGTGCGCGAGTTCTCCTTCAGAGCTCGCTCGGCCACCGGGTTGAGCATGGCTGACAGCAGCGGGATGCCGATGTCGAAGTTGACGAAGAGGCGCACCCTCACCGTCCCGTCGGGTTGCTCCGTGACCGTCCACTCCCCCTCGAAGACCTCGAGGTCCCCGTCGGTCTGCTCGAAGACCACCTTGCGCTCGCCCTCGAGGACGACGTCACGCTCGACCCACTCCAGCGTGGAGCCCTTGAGCAGCACCGACCACTCGGTCTCCCGCGACCCGTCGGGCAGGCGCCGCAGCTCCTTCACCGACTTCACGGTCTCCATGTACCTCGGGTAGGACTCGACGTCCACCACCGCGTCCCACACCTGCTGGACCGGGGCGTGCATCGTCATCTCGACGTCGACTGTGGGCATGGCGCGTCATCCTTTGCGGGGCTGGGGGTCCGGCAGGTCTACGTACGACTCGGCGACCGCGAGCGCGGCGTCGAGAGCTTCGATCGCGCGGCGCAGCTGGGCCGGCGTCGTGACGAGCGGGGGCAGCAGGCGCAGCACCTCGGGGCGTCCGAGGCACGGTGAGACGAGCAGGCCCTGCTCGGTGAGGTCCACGAGCGCGGAGCCGGCGGTCGCGGGGCTGCTCATCTCCAGGCCCCACAGCAGCCCCTGGCCGCGCACCGCGGTGACGACGTCGGGGTGGCGGCGCCGCACGGCCTGCAGCGCGGCCTCCATCTGCTCGGGAAGGCCGGTGACGTCAGCCAGCCGTTGCGTGACGTCGATCGCGGCCAGGCCTGCGGCGCAGGAGAGCGGGTGGCCGCCGAACGTCGAGGTGTGCAGGAACGCGTCGGCGGCCAGTGGCGCGTAGAGGCGCTCGGAGCACACGGCTGCGGAGAGGGGGAGCACTCCGCCGCCGAGGTGCTTGCCGAACAGCACGGCGTCGACCTCGAGGCCCCACTGCAGCGCCAAGGACGCCGGGCCCGCGCGGAAGAGCCCGGCCTGCACCTCGTCCGACACCACGAACCCGCCGGCGGCGCGCACGTCCTCGGACCAGCGCCGCAGCACGGCGGCGTCGAGCACCCGGACCCCGCCCTCGCCCTGCACCGGCTCGAAGACCAGGCCCGCCACGTCGCCGCGGGCGAGCTCGCGGGCCGCGGCGTCGGGGTCGGCCGGGTCCAGGTGAGTGGTCGGAGCCAGGAACTGCTCCAGGCCGCTGCGATACCTCGGCCAGTACGTCGCGGAGAGCGCGCCGAGCGTCTTGCCGTGGAAGGCCCCTTCGACCGCGAGCATCCGGGGCCGGCCCGAGGCGACGCGCGCGAGCTTCAGGGCGCACTCCACCGCGTCCGCGCCGCTCTGCCCGATCCACACCCGGGGCAGCCGCTCCGGGGCGAGCAGGCCGACCAGCCGCTCGGCGAGGGCGGCGGTCCGCGGGTTGGCGAGGACCCGGGTGGACGTCGTCATCCGCGCCAGCTCCCCCGCCACGGCGGCCACGACCTCGGGGTGGCGGTGCCCGAGCAGGCCGACGCCGTAGCTGCCGAAGTCGACGACGGCCCGGCCGTCGGAGAGCACCACCTCGGCCCCGCTGCCGCACTCCTCCACGGCGCCGGCGGCGAGCAGCTTCTGCCCGCGGGCCTGGGCCGGCGACATGTGCCGCCGCACCTTAGCGAGCGTGGCCCGGGCATCGACGGGCGGGCCGTCCGCAGCCGAGGCGGTGGCGAGGGGCGGGGACACGGCGGTCACTTCTCGAGCTCGAACGTGATCGGGGCGCCGAGGCAGGCCGCGCCGACGCCGGTGTCGCAGACAAGCAGCGCCGGCGGGTGGTGGTGGACCGCGAGGGAGTCGAGGGCGAGCGCGGCCGCCTGCTGGCCGGAGGTGTAGAGCCGCGAGCCGATGACGGGCGCGAGCGCGGAGAAGACGCGGTCCCGCACGGAGCTCGCGGTCGCACGGACGCCCATGGCCGCCGCGAGCGCGGCGTCCGGTGAGAGGTGGCCCTCCTCCCAGGCGCGGGCGAGCCACTGGGTGGCGCCGGTCAGGGCCAGCACCTCGCGAGCGGCACTGCCCACCAGCGGGGCGACGGGCCCCGTCGGGGAGGAGGCCTTCCGGCGGGCGCCCTCGCTCGCGAGCTCGACCACGCTCGTCAGCACCCCGGAGTAGGTCGCGCCCATGAGGACCGCGAACCACACGAAGCCCATGGTCACGATCGGGTCCATCGAGCCCG
>NZ_JAANNP010000094.1 GCF_011250635.1 Motilibacter deserti | reverse complement strand
GCGCGCGACTTCCGCGACCTGATCGCGGCCCTGGAGGCGCCCCTGAAGGCCGCGAGCGTCGGCGCCGAGGCCAAGCCGGTGTACCACCTGGTGCTGCGCAACCACGCCGACGACCGGGTCCTCACGGACGCCGAGTGGGGCGAGGTCGCGGCCGACATGCTGGACCGGACGGGCATCGCCCCGGCCGGCGACCTGCTCGGCGCGCGGTGGATCGCGGTCCGCCACGCCGCCGACCACGTGCACGTGGTGGCCACTCTGGTCCGCCAGGACGGCAAGCGGATCCGCCCGCAGAACGACTTCAAGAAGCTGCGCGACGGCGCGCACGCGGCCGAGGCGAAGTACGGGCTGTCGGTCAGGACGGCCCCTGCGGACCGCACGTCCGAGCCTCCGCCGACTCGCGCCGAGACCGAGCAGGCGGCCCGGACTGGCAGCACAGAGGCCCCCCCGGGACACCCTGCGCCGGGCCGTCCGCGCCGCAAGCGCGCAGTCCGGGAGCCTGGAGGAGTTCGTGGCGAAGCTGGGAGCGCAAGGCGTGCGGGTGCGGCTGCGCGAGTCCGAGCGCACCCCCGGCGAGGTCACCGGCTACGCCGTCGCCCTCGACGGGCAGGTCGGCAAGGACGGCCAGCCGGTGTTCTTCGGGGGTGGCCGGCTCGCCTCGGACCTCACATTCCCCAAGCTCAAGGCGCGCTGGAACGGGCCTCAGTCCGACGCGCCGACCCCTGGCGACGAGGCGCTCGCGGCCTCCCGCGGGAAGGCTGGACCGGGCGACACCGCGACGCCCGGGCCGCAGTACGGCGCCACGGGGCGCCGGCTGCACGGCGCTTACCGGCCCTCGCCGGAGGAGCGGCGCCGGGTCTTCATGAGCGCCGCGTCCGCCGCTCGACAGGCCGCCGAGCACAGCGGCCGGGCCGTCGAGTCGGGCGACACCGCTGGGGCGGCGGACGCGGCCTGGGCGGCGTCGGACTTCCTGACGTCGGCCGCGAGGGTCCTCGAGCCGCAGCGGCCCGGGCCGGTCACGGCGGCCGCACGACGTTTCGAGCGCGCAGCCCGGGAGGCCTACGGGCGCGTCCCCGCGCCTTCGCAGGCCGGCCACAGCCTGCGCGCCGGCGCCCGCGCCCTGGCCTCAATCCGCAAGACGATGGCTCCGGAATCCCGTCAGGTCCTCGCGCTGATGGCGCAGATGTACGCCCTCATCTCCTCGGTGACACGCGTGCGCGAACAGCAAGAGCGGGCAGCCCAGGCTGCCGCCGCGCGAGATGCGGCGCGCGAGCTGCGCGGCGAGTACCAGCGCCTTGCCATCGCACAGCCGGGGAGCGCAAGCGCGGCGCGGCAGGCATGGGAGGACCGCCAGGCCGCCGAGGCCGCTGCTGCACCGACCGCGACCACGCCCACAACGCCCGCACCTGGCCCCGGCCAATGGCCGCCGCCCCCGACACCAGGGGCAGCCCTCAAGCCCTGGGAGCGACGCCGCGGCCCACAGCGAGGCTGCTAGTTCGCGCCACCTGAGTCGGCGCCGCGACGCCCAGTTCAGCCATCGCCGCCCGGTCGGCGGCATTTCCGGATGCGTCAGACCGGCCCGAGCAGGGGTTGAGAACCGGGCGGGTTGGCGTAACCCGGCTCCCCAGGGGAGGTTCCCTCGGGAGTCGGTCCAGACGATCTGAAGAACGGGGACGTCCTCGCCGAACAAGTCGTGCACCGCAGCCAGGGCCGAGGAGTCAGTGTGAACCGCCCCGGGTCTGGTGGAGGCGGTGCAGGACCTCGGCCAGGTCGTTGCCGTGGTTGAGCAGCCGGTCGCCCTCACGGAGCTTGCGGACCACCTGCTCGGGAGTGTGCCGATGCCGCTTTGTGATCGTCGTCCTCGCCCACCAGCCTGGGCTCTCGGACTCTTACATCAGCTGGACGATTCCGATGGGATCACGCTAGGAGTGCCGGTCGCCCCCGACGCGGCGCGCGGCCGGCGGACGCCTCGACGCATTCCGCCTTCCCGCACGCTGCTCAAAGCCGCTCGAGTGGCAGCACATGCGGGACCCCGTGACGCCCAAGGCAGTGTTGCCCTGGCCCTAGCCATGGAGCCTGACGGGGGCGCACGATGAACTCGACTGAACCCGGGGGAGGAGCAATGAACTTGCGGGTGCATGACCTGCTTCTTGGACTTGGCAGGAGGCTGCTGCGGCCTGTTCCCGTGCACGAGCAGCCGCATGCTGTACCCTTCGAGGCAGAAACAGCGGTCGTTGGAGAGCGCTTCGTTGAGGGTCTCGCGACACGGCTCGGCGGTGCCTACACGATTGGGGCGGCCACCGGCCTCATGGATGACTTCAATCAGCTGCGAAGCCCGATCTTCGATCCAACACAAGTACATGCCACGGTGCGCGACTTCTACGAGCATACCGATCGATACGAGATGCGGTTGCAACCTGCCTGGCACCCTTTGGCTCGCCTCTTCTTCATCTTTTTCAGAAGTACGGTCTCGCAACCAATCCAGCAGTTCTGCTTCCCGGTGAGCCAGGCGGAGGCCGCCCAAGGCCTAGGCTCTCGCATCGACACACTCGATGTTGACCTCGATGGGCGAATTGACGTCCGAGCCTGGGTGCGTGTTGCTTTGTCGTCGAAGAAGCCGATGTACGTCGGTATATACACAGTCTACCGACCCTCCGGCTCGGCGGCGGCATACATCAGCGTCGGCTTTCCGCTGCCTGACGCAAACCTGACTGCCACGTTGCGCCCAAGTGCGACGCCATCCGGCGGGCTACTCCTCCGCAGTCGGATCAGGGGCGACACCACTCCCGGAGACTACTTGTGCGACGCAGCCCCTGACGAAGAGCTGCGAGTGCGCCGCCTCAGCTTCCTGTCAGAACGAATACACGTTCATGTGGACGAGCAGGGGCTGAAAACGGAGCATGACTTTTACTGGTGGGGTCTGAGATTCCTTCGCCTCACGTACAGCCTGAGCAGTAGAAAAGTCGATGACTGACGCTTCAATCCTGTTCGACATGGGAGGTGATGCGCAGAGTAGAGAAGCAGGGTCTTCGCTCTTGATTCGCCGCTCCGTCTACCTGGAGACGACATGCGCATCCGTAGCGTGAGAAATTGGGTACACCCTGGTAGCTCAGCCCCGCGCCTTCTTAGGGTGTCTATTGGCCTTATTATCACCTTGGCGCTTTCTATTGTTGGCGCCCTGGCCGCCGATGGGGTGCAAGGCACCCTTTCGTTCGCACTCATCGGCGTGCTCCTCACACTAATGTGGGAACTGATGAATAAAGTCTCGGACGTCTCGAAGCAGGGCTTTGGCAAACTCGAAGACTATGAGGCGCGGTGGGCTCGTTCGGCGCAGCTACTTGACCGCATCTACACCCTACCTGAAGCACTGGTGGGACCAGAGCTACGACGACTCGACGCCCACCTGAACGCCCGCCTCGTTGCACAGGATAAGCCTGTATACGCGAGGGCGCTCGCGCACCGTATGGAGATGCTGGGGGCGTGGTTGGACGAGGTCGTTGAAGGGCGCCTGACGCTCGACAATAGCTTCCGGGGTGAGTTGCTACTCGAAGCCGCACGCAACTGCAACGAGATCCTGCGTGGCGTCACAAGAGGCGAGCAAACCTTAGAGTGGTGGTGCGGCACAGATGGACAAGAGTACGAAAGGCTGAATCTCGACGCTGTCAAGCGATCAACGCCGGTTCGGGTTATCAGAGTCTTCGTCGGCAAGCCTCGTCCTCCCCGGTTTCTTGAAATGTGGCGGAAACTGGTTCTCGAACAGGTGGAGGCGGGGATAGACGTCTGGTTCATCGACAACGACGAGGCGGCCGCGTTGGGTCCTGTCAACGATATGACAATATTTGACGACAGGCTGCTCCATAAGGTTGTTTCGGTCTGCGGCGGTGACCCGCTTGAAGTTCTTTACAGCGTCAAACCACAGGACATTGCCGACCAGGTCGCGCTCTTCAAGCGGCTCTTGAGTCGCGCGCACAAGCTTGATGCTTCCTCGCCTCTACTCCGCTCGGACTCGCCACACGCACCACGTCCGCGGTCGACGGCTTCGGGCATGGAGGAGTTGTTACGGAACGTCTTCGTGCAAGCTATGCCGCCTGCGTTCATTAAGAGGTGGGACCACGAACGGACCGAGACGCTGATTGAGTCAGCGGCCCTGGGGCTGTTTCAGGTCCCGGGTGCAAGTGAGCAGCAGCGCCTTGCCTGGGACCCCGAAGTGTCGTCGATACTGGCAGACCATGCTCAGGGAGATCAGCAGGCCCTTCTGCGAGGGGTCTCACGGCAGCTTGAGTTGGTAGCCGTTCCGCCAGGCGGGCGGCCTAAACCAGTTTTGACAACAAAGACGAGAATCGAGAGTGGTCGCGCACTGTATATTGCTGGATGGTATGTCCCCGTGGACAGCTTAAGTTTGCCTTCTTCTCGAGGGGACTTGTTCGCCCGCGAGGAGTCGTCGCAGGTGGTGTGCGAACTCCGTGAGGTTGGCGCGGGAGCTGGCCTGCATATCACGATCGGGGAGTCGCTGCGGTCGCTGATGCTCAATCAATCAGCCTCGCGCTAAGTCGAGAGGAGTTAGTCATCGGGCTGCACCGTTCGAGGCGCGCGAACGACTCTGGCCCAACATAGGGCGCCAGCCCCTGGCGGGCGACGACCGCTCCCACCTGCGCAGCGGGGGCACTGATGATTACGCGGTCGCTCATTCGGGTGCCCATGGTGCCGCCAGCGCTCGCTGCGCTGGGGAGGGCGTCGAAAGGGTGCTCGTTGGGCAGGCTGCGGAAAGGGCCGCCAACCTGCTCGTCGACGAACAGGTGCGGCCGCTGGTGGACCGTGACCCGGCAACTCATGCGCCAGGGCAAGCAAAAGTGACGAGCGTGAAAGGTCACCTCGTCGCGGGTGCGAAGCGGCACGCGCCCCTGCTGGTGGTGGCGCATTCGCCACTGCCAGCGAGGGAGGCAGCGTGCACGTCGACGTCCACTCCAGGTCGAAGGCCACAGAGGGGGGGCGGCGATGTCGTTCAGCACCTCGATCACCACGGCCGTCGGGAGCTTGGGAGCCGAATTCACCGCCCAGTCGGTCACTCCCTCACGCGTGCTGGCTGAGCGCACACGTCGGGCTATCGGAGGCGTCGTCCGGAGGCCGCGAGCTGAGCGATCGCGGGCGCCGGGGCGGCAGTGACCGGGAGAGGGTTGTCGAGCCTGGGAGCGCCGGAGAGGGGGGCGGGGTAGGCGGTGGCGGCGAGTGAGGCAGCGGTGGCCGGGGTGGTCATCTGGCGCTGCGAGGGCTCGTCGCTACCGGCTCGCCCCCGGGCATCGCCCCCCGCGGTCTGCGCTGCGAGGTACTCCCGCATGAGCAGGTCGTGGTCGAGGCCGTGTGCTGACGCGAGTTCGTTCATCTGCCAGCGAGCGACGGCGGGCGGAAGGTCGGCGAGGATCGGAGCGACAGCGCGAGCGGCCGCGACGCGGCCCTCGGCCCACTGCAGCCGGTCGCGGTGGCGGCTGACGGTGTCCCCGAGCACGGCCGCCACGAGAGGCCGGGTCTGCGCGGCGGCGAGCGATGACGCGAGGGTGGCGGGCCCGTACTGGGCCAGCAGGTCGGAGGGGTCGTGGCCCGGGACGCCGGGGGCGCGGTCGGGGTGCACGCCGGCGGCGCGCAGCAGCGGGTACGCCGCCAGGGCTGCGGCGCGGCCCGCCTCGTCCTCGTCCGGGGCGACGATGACGCCCCGGCCGACGGCCGAGGCGGCGATCAGATGGGCCTGGTGCTGGGTCAGCGCCGTGCCACCGGGGGCCACGCCGTAGTACCTGCCGGGATCGGCGGAGGTGACGGCCAGGACGTCCCAGCGACCCTCGACGAGGACCGGGACGGCGCCCGCCGCGCGGCCGTCCAGCTCGGGCATGGACCCGAGCCCGAACACGTGCTCGCCCTTGCGGTAGATCGGCGTGGCGGGGGAGTCGAGGTAGCGCGGCGGCGCGCCCTCGGCGCCGGCGTTGGGGTCGAGGGACCGGCCGCTGAAGCCGACGACGTGGCCGAGCTCGCCGGCGGGGGCGGCGCTGGTCACGGGGAACATGACCCGGTCGCGGAAGCGGTCGACCACGGTGTCGCGCGAGGTCTTGAGGCCGAGGCCGGACTCCAGGAGCTGCTCATCGGTGTAGCCGAGCCCGCGCAGATGGCTCGTCAGGGCCGTCCAGGAGGGGGCGGCGTAGCCGACCTGGTACTTGGTGAAGGTCTCGGTGGTGATGCCGCGCCGCTGGACTTCGGAGAGGAAGCGGGCGATGTCGCGGTTCTGGGCGCCGCCCCAGCCGCGGGTGTAGAAGCGTTGGGCCTGGTCGTGCATGGCGTAGAGCTGGGCGTGGTCGGTGGGGCTCATGAGCGGTCTACCTCCTGGCTCGGGGTGCCTCTAGGGGCGGGGTGAGCGGGGTGGGGGAGGGCTGCCGGCGGTCGGTGCGGCCTCCGCTGGGGTGCCGACGAGGTCGGCCGGGGCGGGGGTGCCGAGGGGCAGTGGGTACGCGACGGCGGCCAGGCGCGGCGCCGGCGACGGTGCGGCCTGGCCCTCGTGAAGCGCGGCCTTGACGTGCTCGAGGATGGGCAGCGGGGCGGTGTCGGCGTCGGCGCCGAAACGGCCGGGTGCCGCCATGTCGGTAGCCCCCGGGTCGTGGTCGAGCGGCCCGGTCACGGGCGGGCGGCTCGCCGGCGAGGCGCCGCAGGTGCCGGGGTGGCCGGCGACGGGACCGCCGCGGCGGCGGTCACTCCGGCGTCGGCCGCAGTGGCGGGGGCCGCCTGGCCGGCCACGGCGGCTGTCGCTCCGAGGGTGGCCTTGGCAGCCTCAGCACCCGTGGAGGTGACGGGCTGGGGGTAGGCGATCGCTGCGAGCTCGGCAGCGTTGGCCCGCCCCTCGCGGGCGGAGGCGCCATCGACGGAGGCCGCAGCCGCGGGCTGGCGCGAGGCCTGCACCCCGGCGGCGTGCTCATCGACCCGCACGGTGCGCGGGTCGTCCGAGGTCGCTGCGGCC
>NZ_JAANNP010000095.1 GCF_011250635.1 Motilibacter deserti | reverse complement strand
CGAGCGCGGCGCGCTGCTGCCACGGGGAGAGCTGAGCGAAGGCGAGGTCGTCCATGCACGCCACGAACGCGTCGGCGTCACCGCCCGCCGCCACGCCGCCCAGGGCGAACTCGCGCAGCCGCTTCGGCCACCATCGGCGCGTCGAGAGCAGCTCGGCCAGCGTGATGGCCTGCTGCACCGGGATCCCCGACTTCACCAGAGCCAGCACCTCGACGGGGTCGAGGCCGCGCAGCCCCATGGCGTCGAGCGCGTGGTAGGCAACCTCGGTGGTGCGTAGCGGCACCTGCGCGGCGGAGCATGCCTCGGCCGGGTCACCGCCCGTCAGCACCGCGACCGCGTGCGCCGCCGGCTCGGTCTCGTCACCACGTGTGTCGGCGAGCCGGTCCAGGGCCGAGCGCAGCTTCAGCGCCGCCCCGTCGGCGTTGCGCAGCAGCTCGTCGAGGCGCCCGGGCTCGGCGTCCCGCCGCCGCCGCGGACCGACGGCCAGCAACGCGGTGAGGCGCAGCCGGAGCGCGTCGTCGGCGGCCCGGCGGAGCATCGGCGACACCACGTGCTCGAGCAGCGCGTCACCGAGCCCCTCGACCAGGCGTGCGACGTCGAGCGGGCGCGCCGCGAGCAGGGCACCCCAGGTCGCCACGCTCAGGGGCGGCTCCTGCGTCTCCCACGTGCTCGCCGTCACGATGCTTCCCCCTCCGACCGGTCCCGCTCAAGGACTCATCGGCGGCGGGCAGCGGCGTTGGTACGGCCGATCGGGTCAGCCGGTCCGGCGGAGGAGGGACGGCCGCTCGGGTACGGAGGCTTTGCTCCGCAGCCAGGCGCGCGCCCGGTGACGGTCGGCCTCACCCCACCCGGACGGTGACCGCGTCGGTCACCGTGCCGCGCGCGACGTAGGGGTCCCCCAGCACCCGCACGCGGTACGTGGTGGTGCCGGGCCGCGCCGGCGTACCGGAGACGGTGTAGTCGCCGTCGGGCCCCGGCACGGTCTCGCCGTCGGGCTGCCACGCCCGGCCGGTCCAGCGCTCGAGCACGACGGGCAGGCTCGGGCGGGCCCGGCCGCGGACGACGGGCACCTCCTTGACGTCGACCCGGGCGTGCAGTGCCTCCGCCGTGGCGACCGCACGGACGAACGCGCGAGTCCGCGACGCGAGGCTGACCGGCTCGAGCGACCCCTCGTGCTCCCCGAGCCAGACGCACCAGTTGCCCGCGACGACCCGGGACCGCAGCGACCAGCGGCCGTTCGCGTCGGTGCGGACGTCCGCCGCCTCCACCCCGCCGTAGCCGTCGAGCACGTCGCAGAGCGTGTGGCGCACGGACAGCCGGACGCCCGCCGCCGGGCGTCCTGTCCGCGCATAGCGGGCGGTGCCGCGCAGGACGTAGGCGTCGCCGGCGTCGACCGTGGCGCGCGGCAGCGTGAGCGTGAGCCGCGGCCAGTCGACGCCGCGCACGGTGAACGTGGGCGCCGTGTCGACGAGCGGGGCGACGGGCACGAGGTTGGTGCCGTACGGCCCCGGCTCCTCCACGCGCAGGTCGCCCGCCGCGATCCCCGTCACCGTCCACGTTCCGGCGCTCGCCGCCCCGAGGGCGAAGCTGCCTTGCCAGATGCCGTCTTCTGCTGTCCCGCTCGTGAGCCGCAGGGGCACCGAGCGCCAGGGCTGCGCCTGGGCCTCCACCCGGCGCGGCTGCTCGACGGTCACGCACGGGCAGGCCTCGCTGCGGTCGGGGGCGACGAGCTCGCGCCGCGCGGTCACCCCGTCGGGGTCGACGAGATGGGCCGTGACGCGCACGACGGCGAGCTCCGCGCGCTGCAGGGTCGTCGCGGTCGGGCTCACGGTGAGGGACTCGAGCCGGGTCGGCGTCTGCGCTCCGGCTGCGGACGGCGGGAGCAGCAGGGCGGCGAGCAGCCCGCCCGTCACCACGGCGGCGGCTCGACGGACGCGCATGGCGGCCTCCTCCTCGGTGCGGCAGGCTCGCGTCCTCACGCTAACCGGCACTCCGCCCGGCGTCGACCGGCCGTCACCGCTGCGGCCCCACGGTGACGGCGCTGTAGGTCTCGGTGACGCTGATCACGAAGGGGGACGTGCCGCCGGCGCTGCGGGCGTGGACCTGCACGTCCCACGGCGCGCAGGCGGCGCCGCCGACCGGGATGCGCAGTGTGCTCTCCGCGCGCCGGTGGTGCGACGCGCTGTCGATGACCGTCAGCGTTCGCCGTGACGTACGCGTCGCGCAGCCGCCGGGCCCCCGCGGGATCGCGACGACCCAGGTCTGCGCGCGGGAGGTGCCGTAGGCGGGGTAGCTGCGCCCTCGCGGGCAGAAGTTGTTGCCGGTGCGGTGGCACTCGGTGAGGTAGACGTCGCCGGTGATGCGCAGGAAGCGCGCGGAGGCGGGTGGGACGTACCCCGAGATGCCCGGGACCCGCACGGTCCGCCCGCCGAGCGGGATGAACGGGTTGGCCTGCCCGCTCAGCACGCGCTGGACGGTCGCGGGGGCGCGGCCCGCCGAGCCGAGGTCGGCGAGCCACCCGCCGCGCAGCGACGCCTTCGCTCCGGGGATGCCCACGTGGGTGAGGACGTAGCCCCGCAGCGCGCAGTCGAGCCGGCCGCTCGCCGGGACCGTGACGAACATGCGCAGCCGCACGGTCTCGTCGGCGCGGCCGCCGATGAGGTTGACGCCGTTCCAGAGCTGGGTGCTGATCGGGCGGCCCGGCTCGCTGCACGTGATCTTGTTGCCGAACGCGACCGAGCGCTGGTTGGGCGCGCCCGCCACCAGCGTGCCGATCAGCGACCGGACCTGACCGGGAGGCAGCCCGCGCAGCCGCAGCACCGCACGCACCGTGCCCGGGCCGCTCCAGCGGTCCGTCATCGTCGTGGGTGTCACGCGGGCGACGCGGGCCACCGGGTCGGGGACGGGCGGGACCGCCGACCGGATCACGGCGCCGGGGCTGTCCGCGGCGTACGCCTCAGGCGGGACGGGCGAGAGGGCCGCGGCGGCACCGGCCAGCAGCAGCGCGGTGCGCCGCGCTGCGCGTCCGGTCGCCAAGGAGTCCCCCAGCCCCACGAGTGGCACCGTAGGAGATCGCGAGCGGCCGCGGGAGCGATTTGCCGCGAACCGGCTGCGTGTCGGCCCTGCGCGTCGGGCGTCCCCAGCCGTCCCGGGGCCGCCCGCCCGGCCCGCCTAGCCGGCTTCCAGGGCGCCCTCGAGCAGCTCGACCCGGATCGACGCGGTCAGGGTGCGCACCTCGCGGAGGAACTCGGCGGTCTCCGGCCGTGCCTCGTGCGCCGCGTGGGCCTCCCGGTCGCGGTAGACCTCGTAGAACACCCGGGCGAGCGGCTCGCCCTGGACGGTGTGCGGCGTGTAGACGAGCGTCCCCGGCTCCGACGCGCGGATGCCGGGCACGACCTCGGCCACCAGGTGGTCGAACCGCTCGGCGGCGGCGGTGTCGAGCAGGTCGAAGCGGACGACGATCGCGAACATGCCGCCATCTTGCCCCGCCGTGCGGGCGGTCCCTAGGCCGGCAGGTCAGGCCGCATCGACGTCCGTCGTCCGGGCGAGGCTGCTCCCCGCCTCGACGTCGGCCTTCAGGGCCGCGATGCGTGCGGTGGCGAGCTCGTAGGAGTCGGAACCGAGGAGCTGGTGCAGGGGCGCGTCCCCCGTCACCGCGACGGAGATGATGGCGCTCGCGGCCTTGGCCGGGTCACCGAGCTGCGAACCGGGCATCGCGAGATGCGCTTCGGTCATCTCGCGGATCGGCTCGTAGCCGGGCACGGTGCCCTGCGGCAGGCCGAGCGACTGCGGGCGCAGGAAGTCGGTCCGCATGTAGCCCGGCTCGACGAGGTTGACCCGGATGCCGAGCCCGGCGACCTCGGCGGCCAGCGACTCGGTCAGCCCCTCCAGCGCGTACTTGCCCGCGCAGTAGAGGCCCCAGCCCGGGAACGAGGTCAGCCCGAGGATCGAGGAGACGTTGATGACGTGGCCGCTGCCGCTCGCCCGGAACGCAGGAAGCACAGCGCGTAGGACGTTCCAGACGCCGAAGACCTGCACGTCGAACATCCGCCGCGCGTCCGCGTCGGTGACCTCCTCGACCGCGGCGAGGAAGCCGTAGCCCGCGTTGTTGACGACGACGTCGATGCCGCCGAAGCGCTCGGTCGCCGCGGCCACCGCGCGGCGGACGGCCTCCTCGTCGGCGAGGTCGACCTCCAGCGCCAGCAGGGATCGCGTCGCCTCCCGGGCCAGGGACGAGGTGAGCCGCTCGACCGACCGGGTCGTCGCCACGACGTTGTCGCCGCGGTCGAGCAGCTGCTTCACCAGCTCGAGTCCCAGCCCGCGGGACGCGCCGGTGACGAGCCAGGTGGCGGGGGCATCGGTGGGGTAGGACATGGCAGCACTCCACTTCTAGTGTGGGGCGTCCTTCGTGGGCGCCGTGGGGACGTGCTCCACCCTGCCGCCGCCGGGGCTCCGCGTGACCGGTCCAGCAGGCCCAGTGGTGCCGGGGACCGCCCTGCCTGGGAAAGCCGCACCCACCCAGAGGCTCCACGCGAAGGCATTCCCGGGCCAGACTCGACGCATGGCCGCATCCACCGAGCTGGGCGAGTTCCTGCGCACGCGTCGCGCGAGCGTGACGCCGGAGGACGTCGGGCTGGACGCCGCGCGGCCGGGGCGGC
Organism: Motilibacter deserti; assembly: GCF_011250635.1. Classification (GTDB taxonomy): domain Bacteria; phylum Actinomycetota; class Actinomycetes; order Motilibacterales; family Motilibacteraceae; genus Motilibacter_A; species Motilibacter_A deserti. Next base: position 2,175 of record NZ_JAANNP010000095.1, on the reverse strand, counting down.
GCGTCCGCGGCCTGCGCCGGGAGGAGGTCGCGCAGCTCGCGGGGGTGAGCGTCGACTACTACACGCGGCTCGAGCAGGGGCGGCACAGCAGCCCCTCCGAGGCGGTCGTCGAGGCGCTGGCGCGGGCGCTCGGCCTCGACGCCGCCGCCGCAGCACACCTGTCCGACCTCGCCCGGCCCGTACGCCGGTCCCCGGCCCGCCCGCAGGCGCAGCGGGTCCGCCCGGCCGTGCACCAGCTGCTGGCCTCGCTGGTCGACCATCCGGCGTTCGTGGTCGGGCGGCGTACCGACATCCTGGCGAGCAACGCACTGGCCCGCGCACTGATGACGGACTGGGAGCGGTTGCCGGTACGGCAGCGCAACTACACGCGGTGGGTGCTGCTCGACCCCGACGCCCGCGCGGCCTACCTGGACTGGAGAAGCGTCGCCGCGGACGTCGTCGGCACCCTGCGGCTCTACGCCGGCCGCCACCCCGACGACCCCCAGCTCAACGAGCTCGTGGGCGAGCTGACGCTGCAGAGCCCGGAGTTCCGCCGCTGGTGGGACGACCACCGGGTGCACGAGCGCACGCACGGGACCAAGCGCATGCACCACCCGCAGATCGGCGACATCACGATCTCCTACGAGGCGCTCGCCCTGCCCGGCGACCCGGACCAGACGCTCTTCGTCTACACGACCGACCCCGGCAGCGCGTCACAGGACAACCTGCGCCTGCTGGCGTCCTGGGCGGCGCAGCAGCGGAAGGGAAGTGTCCGCGGCCTGCCCGCGTCGCCCGCTGCCCCGTCGGCGACATGGCCGGGTCCGACGGGCTGAGCCGGCGACGGTGCCGCTGGTCCGGTCCGGACGGCATCGGCGCGGGCGGGAGGGGTAAGCACCGCTGACGGCAGCCTGGGGGTCGCGAACTCCGGGAGGCCGAGGCCCGACGGTCGAGCAAGCGGCCGCCGGGCCGCTACGACCTCCCGCGCCCTCACCCGTTGCGGGCGGGCGGCAGCGCGACGGCTGCCTCGCTCCCGTCGCCGGGCTGCGGCGCCGGGAGCCAGAGGTGCAGCACGGACCCGTCAACCGAGGCTCCGTCGCCTGCACCGTCGCTGATCCACAGCTTGCCGGCGTGGCGTTCGACGATCCGGCGGCAGGTGGCGAGCCCGATCCCGGTCCCCTCGTAGCCCTCGGTCGTCTCGCGGTGGAACATGCGGAAGACCCTCTCCCTGGCGTCGGCGGGGATGCCGATGCCGTTGTCCGCGACCCGGATCTCCCACCCGTACCCGTCGTGCTCAGCGGTCACGTCGACGCGCGGTGGCACTCCGGGTGCGACGTACTTGACCGCGTTGCTCAGCAGGTTCGCCAGTACCTGGCGAGTGAGGACGGGGTGGCCGGTGATGGTCGGGAGGCTCCCGGCGCGGATGGTGCCGCCGGACCGGGAGAGGACGTTGGCAAGGTCGAGGGTGATGTCGGCGACCACTGCGGCCAGGTCGACGGGCTCGAGGGCGAGCGGCTCGCTGCTCACCCGTGCGTAGGTGAGCAGCCCGTCGATCAGGGTGCGCATGCGGTCGGCGCCGCGCTGGATCGCGGCCACGGCGTTGGCCTCGAGGCTGTCCGGTGCGAAGCCACCGAGGTCGTGCAGGAGCTCCGCGTATCCCGCGACGGTGGTGATCGGGTTCTTGAGGTCGTGCGCGACGCTGCCGGTGAAGCGGTCGAGCTCGCCGTTCACCTGCTGGAGGGCGTCGTTGGCGTCCGCCAGCTCGGCGTTGGCGGCGGCCAGCCGCTCGCGGGCGGCTCGCTGCTCAGTGATGTCGCGGGCGGCGAGCGAGGCCCCGACCACGCCGCCGGCCGCGTCGAGCACCGGCGACACGGTCACCGAGACGTCGACGGTCGAGCCGTCGCGGCGGCGGCCCACGCTGTCCATCGGCTCGACGGGATCACCGGCCACGGCGCGGGCGAGCCAGTCGCTGAGCCGGTGGTCGTCAGCGGGCGCGAGCGTCGCCACGTGGGCACCGAGCGCGGTGGCCGCGCCGTAGCCGTAGAGCTCCTCGGCCGCCTGGTTCCAGGACGTGATGTGCCCGCCGGTGTCGACCGAGACGATGGCGTCGCGCGCCCCGGCCACGATCCCGGCCAGGGAGCGGAGCTCCTGTTCGAGCCTGCGCCGCTCGGTGATGTCGCGGATCGCGGCATGGACCCG
>NZ_JAANNP010000096.1 GCF_011250635.1 Motilibacter deserti | reverse complement strand
AGCTGGACGGGACCTTGATGGTGTCCCAGCCCGAGTCGTCGACGTCGGCGGCGTAGAACCCCTGATCGCGCGCGGCGGGGTTCTTGAACCACTGGAACTTCCAGTCGCCGTCCAGGCTCAGCCGGTACGGCGAGTCGGCCCGGTCGGCCGCGAGCGCACGGTCGAGCGTGTCGTAGGGCATGAGCGTGGCGTGCGGCGGCTCGCTGCCGACCGCGAACACGTCGGGGTTGTTGTTCCACTCCGGGTAGTCCTCGGCGGCCGTGGCGGGCGGTCCGGCGGCGAAGGCGGCTCCGCCCGCGAGCGCGAGGGCGGTCAGGAGTGCGAGCGGACGTCGTCGTCCAGGCATGGGTCCTTCTCGGGAAGAGCAGGGCGGACGGTCAGCCGTGCTTGCCCCCACAAGCACACAGAAGCGGACAGCTTCGAACAGCGGCACCCTACGGTGGCGCCAGGCAACGATGTCAAGGCTCGTCACCGAGCCGTTATGACGGCATCTGCCCGCCCGTTTGTCACGAGACCGCAAGAGAACGGCCCCGTACACCGCAAAGGACGTCTCGAACACTGGGCGGACGCACACCCAGGAGCCGCACAGGGACGGCTGGATCGGAGGTCGGCATGGACGAGTTCACGGCACACCTGCGCGAACGGGCCCACACGGCGTTCGAGGGCCTAGGCCTGGCTCGCGCACAGGGTGACGAGTTCGGCTCGGCCCTGTGGGAGGCGGACCTCGAGGACCTGCGCCGGCTCGGCGCGGAGCACGGGCTGACGCTCCTCGCGGGCCTGGAGCGGCCTCGCCGTGACGCCGGTGGCCGGACGGGCTCACGCCTCGGCGAGGCGGCAGCCGGGAAGAGCCTCTTGACTTGGTTGCTTGCCTAAACTTACCTTCTGCGCAGGGCGTCTCCACGGACGCCCGGCCCCGCCGACCGGTCGGCGGAGCACGGGTGCGTGACCGGCCGGACCGCGGCGGCCGGCCGTCGGGCCCGCATCAGGCCACGCCGACGGACAGTCGGCACGGAAGAGGTGTGGTGTGCGCAGGACAGCAAGGCTAGGCATCACTGCAGTGACGGCCGCGGCGGTGCTCGCGGGCACGGCGACGGCGCAGGCGCAGTCCACGCCCGGGCACGGGTCGGGGCGCAACGCGAACGCGCAGGGCGGCCACTACATCGACGTGTTCGAGCAGGCGGGCTACTCGCACAAGGCGGTCAAGAAGAAGATCGAGGCGGCCTGGGACCAGCTCTTCCACGGAGCTCCCGGCACCGCTCCGGACTACTTCGACGGCGAGTCGATCTACTACCAGGTCAGCCCCGACATGGCCTACGTGACGGACGTCGCCAACCACGACGTGCGCACCGAGGGCATCGGCTACGCGATGATGATCGCGTTGCAGCTGGGCAAGAAGCACGAGTTCGACTCGCTGTGGAACTTCGCCAAGACCCACATGCAGCTCAAGAGCGGGCCGACGAAGTCCTTCTTCGCCTGGCACACCCGCATCGACGGCACCATCATCGACACCGGCATCGCGCCCGACGGTGACGAGTGGATCGCCGCCGCCCTCGCCTTCGCCGCCGGACGCTGGGGCAACGGCGACGGCATCTACGACTACGAGGCCGAGGCGAAGCAGATCCTGCGCGCCATGTGGCACCAGTCGGACACGGGCGGCGTCGACATGTTCGACCGCACGACCTACCTGCCGCGGTTCTCCCCGCCCGGGGTGAACGACTTCAGCGACGCGTCGTACGCCCTCCCCGCCTTCTACCGCGTCTTCGCCAAGGTCGTCCCCGAGGACGCGAAGCTGTGGAACAAGGCCGTCGTCGCCGGCGAGCAGATGCTGCAGAACGCCCACAGCCCGGTCACGGGCCTCTCGCCCTCCTACTCGAACTGGGACGGGACGCCGCACCTCGCGCCGTGGGAGTCGCGCACGAACACCGAGGCGTACTCGATCACCTTCCAGGAGGACGCCTGGCGGGTCATCGCGAACGCCAACCTCGACGCCTCTTGGTGGGGCGTCAAGCCGTGGCAGACGCAGTTCTCCAACACCCTCGAGCGCTTCTTCGTGGGCCAGGGCGTCACCACGTACGTCAGCCGCTACCAGCTCGATGGCACCCCGCTCAAGGGCGGGCAGAACACCTACGAGCCGCCGCACGCCGAGGGCCTCGTGGCCATGAACTCCACGTCGGCCATCACGGCGACGAACCCGGCCCGGCTCGACTTCGTCCGTGACTTCTGGAACACGCCCGTCCCGTCGGGAAGGGCGCGCTACTACGACGGCATGCTCTATCTGCTCGGCATGCTCTACGACAGCGGCAACTTCCGGATGTACGGGACGGACGGCGACCGCAAGAGCTGAAGCACGCTTCACGTGCCAAGAGCGGCCTCCTGCGCATCTCGTGCGCAGGAGGCCGCTTCGCGGGCACTGCGAACAGCCGAATAGCCCGAAGAGGCTATTGCCGGTCAGCCGGGGGCGACCGTCGTCCATCCCGGGTGCTTCGCGGTGCGGGCATCGCCCGACGAGCGGCCGCGGACGCGCCGGCCGACCCAGGGCACCACGTGCTCGCGGTAGAACCGGGCCTCGGCGAGCAGGCGGCGGCGCTGCGCGGGGCCCGCGTCGAGCACGTGGGCGGGCGCCTGGTGGCCGAGCGCGGCGAGCACGAGGCCTGCGACGCGGCGGTGCCCGGCGGCGTTGAGGTGCAGCCGGTCCGCGGACCAGTACTCCGCCCGCCGGATCTCCAGGTCGTTCCAGGCGTCGGCGAAGACCAGCCCGTAGCGCGCGGCGAGGTCGCGCACCGCCGCGGTCAGCTCGTCGCCCCGGCGGTTCATGACCCGGCCGAGCGGCAGCCGCTGCGAGGGGTTGGCCCCGGCGAGCAGGAGCAGCGGGACGCCCGCGTCCTGGCACCGGCGGACCGCGTCCTCGGTCATCTGCACGAGCCGCCGCATGTCCGCGCCGGGCCGCAGCATGTCGTTGCCGCCGCCGTTGAGCGACACCAGCGTGGGCGCCGGAGCCAGGCGCAGGGCGGCGTCGAGCTGCTCGGTCACGATCGGCCCGAGGAGCCGGCCGCGTACGGCCAGGTTGGCGTAGGAGATCGGCTTCCCCGCCGCCACGGCCAGCCCCTCGGCGACCAGGTCGGCCCAGCCGCGGGGGGTGCCGTCGGGCCGCTCGTCCCCCACGCCCTCGGTGAAGCTGTCGCCGATCGCGACGTACCGCATCGTTGCCCTCTCCGCTCGTGGCTCGCGGCAACAGTACGACCCCGCCGGCTGGGTGGAGGCCGTCCGGGGGCCAGAGCCACCACGGCCCTGGCCCCCGGCGTACGGCTACGGGTGCGAGATCGACACGTCGTCGAAGCGCGCGGCGACGCCGGCCGCGCCGGGACCGCTGGCGCGCAGGCCGTTGGCCCCGACCGCGTGCGTGCTGTCGGTCACGGTCAGCACGGGCGCGGACCCGCCGTCGACGTACACCCTGATCGACGAGCCCACGGCCTCGACCCGCACGGTGTGGGCCGTGCCGACGGCCAGCGGGAGCGGCGCCGACGCCAGCTGCGTCGTCTGTCCGTTGCGCCAGCTGCTGAGCGTCACGCCGGAGGGCGTGAGCGCCGCGTAGTAGCCGGAGAATCCCTGCGCGCCACCGGGACGGTTGGTGACGCGGAAGACGAGCCCGGCCTGGCTGTCGGCGGCGGCGAGGGTGACGTCAGCTTCGTACGTCAGCGGTCCGAAGTTGGTGTCCTGCAGCGCCATCGTGCCGGGGCCGGACGGCGCGGCGTACGTGCCGTCAGTGGCGTTCCAGAGCCCCCCGAAGGTCCGCCATCCGACCGAGTCCCGGTCGCTGAAGTCGTCCTTCACCAGCATGGTCACGGGCGCGATCGTGCCGTCGGGGTTGAAATACATCCGGTCGTACGAGAGGGCGCGCGAATTGCCTTCGGTCTCCGTGAGCGGGCGGCGGTGGTAGAAGATGTACCAGATATCGGTGCCCGGGACGTTGATCACGGAGTTGTGGCCCGACCCACGGGCCACGGCCGCGTCCTGCTGGAGAACGCGCCCCAGCCGGGTGAACGGCCCGGTCGGCGAGTTTGCGATAGCGTAGGACACCGCGTAGTTCGGGCCGGTCCAGCCGCCCTCGGACCACATGAAGTAGTACTTGCCGCCACGCTTGAACATGAAGGAGCCCTCGACGTAGTTGGTCGGGGTGATCTCCTTGAACGTCGTCCCGTCCTCGAACGTCCCCAGGCTGATCATGTCGGGGTTCAGCTTCACGACGTTCGCGTGGCTGTGGCCGCCGTAGTACATGTAGGCCTGGCCGTCGTCGTCGATGAAGACGTCCTGGTCGATCGGCTGCGCGCCGTTGTAGAACTGGCCGATCAACGGCTTGCCGAGCGCGTCCTTGTAGGGGCCCTCGGGACGGTCCGCGACGGCGACGCCGATCCCGCCGAGCTGGCGGTTGTTCTGGATGTCGTTGGCGGCGAAGTAGAGGTAGTACTTGCCGTTGCGCTCGACGGGCGCCGGAGCCCAGAGCGCACGCCGCGCCCACGGGATGTCGGCGATGTCGAGGATGTTCGAGTGCTTGGTCCAGTGGACGAGGTCCGTCGAGGAGAAGGCGTCCATGAACGTCTGCTCGTCGTAGCCGCGTGAGGTGGTCGGGAAGACCCAGTAGCGGTCGTCGTAGAGCGCGATGTCGGGGTCGGCGTACCAGCCGGTGACGAACGGGTTGCCCGCCTCGGCGGTCGTGTGGTTCAACGGGTGGCCGCGCGCGATCATCTCCTCGACCGGCGGCAGGAGCGCGGCCTTCGCTGCGCTGCTGAGCTTCCCCGCCTTCGCGCCGGCGATCAGGGCCCGGGCCTGCGCGAGCTCGCCCGCTGCGACGAGCTGCTGCAGGTCGCGTGCCGTGCTGGGGGCGACGTTCCCGTCGCGCGAGAGGCCCGCGACCTGACGGGAGAGCTCCTGCTGCGGCGTACGCGGCGTCAGCAGCGCGTCCAGCGGCGCGGACAGCCGGGCGCGGGCCGCGTCGTCGAGCCTGGACGCCGCGGCGGTGTCGATCAGCTCGCGGGCGGCCTGCAGCTGCTCGATCCGCGTGTCGTAGTCGCCGGCGCTCTCGGCCGCAGCGAGCAGTGCGCGGACGTCGCGCTCGGCCGACCGCGCGATCGCCTGCTCGCCGGCGAGGGCGTCGAGGACCGCGGTCACGTCGGCGATCCGCGGCTCGACGCGTACCTCGGGGACGTAGCCCTCGGGCAGGAAGAACGCCTCGGCCGGGATGGGCTCACGCGGCTGGCTCGCGCTCGACCAGTCGACCTGCAGGTGAGAGCCGCCCCAGTTCTCGAAGTACTCGACCTTCACGTCGACCAGCTGGCCGGCGGTCAGCCGGAGCGGCGAGCTGGTCTGCGGGCGGTCCCAGTCGTCGACCCAGTGGTCGATGACGAGGCGGCCGTCGATCCAGATCCGGAAGCCGTTGTCGCCGACGGCGTGGAACGTGTAGTCCTCGGAGAACTCCGGCAGCAGCTGCCCGGTCCACCGGACCGACACCTCGTCCGAGGCGCCGGTCGCGTCCAGCAGCCGGCTCTCCAGGTTGTTGAAGTCCAGGTTGGGATCGACCTGGGTCGAGCGGTACTCGACGAAGTCGCCGAGCCCCGGGCCGCTGGAGAAGTAGTAGTCGCCCTTCAGACCGTGGCGGTCCTGCTCGGCACCGGTCGCCGGCGAGGCGGCTGCCCCCGGCACGACGAGCGCGGCGAGCGCGAGAGTGAGCGCTCCTCTTCGAGCCAGTCCGCGTCGTTGCGAACGTGGAAACATCGGTCGGCCTCCTGAGCCCTCGTTGGTTCACGGGTGACCGGGCCGGGCGCACAAGACCGCTCGGACCGGTCACGGCGGCGCAGCGAGTAAATCGGACCGACCCAGGGGCTTGTCAACGATGTCACTCACAGACCCACACGTAGCGACACGCACGGAGCCCCCGCCCTGAGCGAGGGCGGGGGCTCCGGAGCGCTGCGCGAGGACGCTTCGCAGACAGCGGTGGATCAGTAGAACAGGCGGATGTCCACCCGCCGGTTCGCCGAACGGCCCTTCTCGGTCGCGTTGGTCGCGTGCGGGCGGCCCTCGCCGTAGGACACCAGCGTGACCTTGATGCCCGCGCTGAGCTCGAGCGCGTCCCGCACCGCAGCGGCGCGGGCCAGGCCGAGGCGCTTGTTCAGCGCAGCCGACCCGGTCGAGTCGGTGTAGCCCTCGAACCGGACCGCGCGCGCGGCGCCGACCTTGGACCGGAGACCCGCCAGGTAGCGCTTGCCGGCGACCGTCAGGTCCGCGCTGCCGTGCGCGAACAGCAGGTCGGACGGCGTGACCAGCAGGACCGGCGGCACGACCGTGGTCACGGCCTGGACCGAGACCGGCTGGGCGGACGCGGTGGTCTGCACCGTCGCCACGACCTGGGTCTTCAGGCCGCCGGGCCGGGCCGCGAGCCGGCGGCCCTTCGCGGTGAGGACGACCTTGACGGTCGCCTTCGCCGTGGCCCGGGCGGCGGCGTACGTCGCCTTGCCGCTGCCGATGACGACCTGCTTGCCGGACACCGTGGACACGAGCTTGACCGAGCACGCCGTCACGTCACCCTCGCCGGCGGTGCAGCCGATCGCGAGCGCGCCCTTGGCGGTGCCGCGGGTGACGGCCTTCGGGTCGACGACGACGGCGGCGGCCGGGGCCGGCGCGGTGGGCGTCGGGGTGGGCGTCGAGCTGGGAGTGGGAGTGGCGGTCGGCGCCGGGGCCGGGGCGGTGCCCGTGGCTGTCGGAGCCGGGGTCGGCG
>NZ_JAANNP010000097.1 GCF_011250635.1 Motilibacter deserti | reverse complement strand
CCGGGGCGGCCGGCGGCGCGGAACGTCGTGCGCTGGGCGTCGTTGTAGGTCCCGGGCAGCAGCCGCTCGCCCGCGGGCGGTGCGATGTCGGCGTACATCCACGCCCCGTCGCCGCCCTGGAGGCTGACGCGGACGCGGGACGCGTCGCCGTACGCGAAGATGACCGAGTTGGCCGGGGTGTAGGACCGCGACTGGCCGGCTCCCACCCAGTCGTCCGCGCCGCTGGAGTAGGAGAAGGACGTGCGGCCGGCGATGCCCACGCCGCCCAGCGGGATGGTGGCCGTCCCGTCCGCGGTGGCGAGGGTGAGGGTTGCGGAGCGCTGGCCCGAGGCCGTCGGGGTGAAACGGACGTCCACCTGGCAGGCGCCGCTTCCGTTGCAGGCGGACGGGGCCGCGGTGTAGTCGCGCGCCGCGGGGCCGCCGAGCGTCGCGCTGACCACGTCGGCGAAGCTCCCGTCCGGGCGCAGGACCCAGACCGGCGCCACCGGGCTGGTGGAGCCGGGATAGGCGTCGGGGAACGCGATCGCGTCCGGCGCCACGACCGGCCCGTCCACCGGGACGTTGACCTTGATCTCGCCGAACAGTGCGGCGGCCCCGCCTTCGCAGTGCTGCTCGAAGACGGCCCACAGCCGGTCGACGACGCCGTTCGCGCCGACGTGGACGTCGCGTACGGCGAAGGAGCCCGTGATGCTGTTGCAGCCGCGGCCGTTGCCGCTGATGTCGATCCCCGCGTCGTTGCCGTTGCGGAACGGGGCGCGGGTGGCCCGCGGGTAGACACCGGGGGCGAGGTCCCGGCCCTGCGGCGCGGCCAGCTGCACGTAGAGCCAGGAGCCGTTCGGGCCCTCGACGTTGACGGTCACCGACCCCGCGTTGCCGTTCGGGGTCAGCCGGCTGACCGGCGCCCGGTAGAGCTGCGAGCGGCCCTGGCCGATGTAGTCGCCAGGAGTGGAGTAGAGCGCCAGGTAGCTGACGTTCGTGGCCGCCGCAGCCGGTGGCGCCACCGCCACGAGCAGCCCGGCGGGCAGGGCCAGGGCCGCTGCCGCCGTGAGGAGCCCGCGCGCTCCCCGCGCCCACCGTGCAGCCCGTCCCTCGTGGCGTCCCCCGTGCATGTCAGGCCTCCCACCGCGTCGCGCCGAGCGATCCGACAGGCGACTACCCCGCCGTGTGGATCTTCACCCTCGGCCGCGGCGCCCACCTCGCTCGGTGCCGGCGCCCTCGCCGAGAGCGACCGCTACGCTGCGCCGCGCCGCTCAGCGGTAGCTGAAGACCGTCTCGTTGTAGCGGTGCAGCAAGTGCGCGAACTGCTCCACGTCGGCCTGGTCCCAGCTCGCGAGCATCTCGCCGAAGTACTGCTGGCGGGCCTCGCGCATGCGCCGGATGCGCGCCCGGCCGTCCTCGGTGATCTTGAGCACCGTGGCCCGGCCGTCGGTCGTGTCGGGGTGCCGCTCGACGAGGCCCAGCTTCTCGAGCATCGCGACCTGCCGGCTGATCGTGGGCTTGCCGACCCCGAAGAACGCCGCGAGGTCGGTGCCCCGCTCGCCGTCGACCTGGTCGAGGCGCACGAGCAGGCCGTAGGCGTCGTTCTCCAGCTCAGGGTGGACCTGGCGGGCGAACTCCTGCGAGGTCCCGCGGGCCCGTCGCAGCAGCACGGTCAGCTCCTGCTCGACGTCGATGACGCCCCTGGGCAGAACGCTGCTTCCGGAATCGCTGCTGACGGACATGTCGTCCCTCCTCCTTGCTCCGACGTCGCTGTCGGTCGTGGCACGGTCGGGGGCCACCCTGCCATCTCCAGGCCCGATCCCGACGCACCGCCGAGCGCAGATCACGCCACGTGCGCGCGGCGGGCTAGGGACGGGGCCGCGCCGCCCGCGCCGTCACCGCCGTCGTCCCAGTGAGCATGGCGACCAGCTTGCCGCCGTGGTGCACCTCGCTCGTCCCGATCCCAGCCGCCGGCCGCGGTGCGCGACCTTCCCCACCGCGACGACGTCCTGCCCGTCGGGGGCCAGCGGCCGGAGCAGGTTGAGCTTCATGTCCAGTGCGGCGAAGCGGGCGCCGCGCTCCGCGGTCGTCTGCACGGCGGCGGAGGCGGCGGACATGCCGAGCAGGGCGATCGCGCCGGCGAAGACCGTCCCGAGCTCCTGGGCCAGCCAGCGGCTCGCCGGCATCGCGAACGCGGCGCCGCCCCACTGCGCCTCGCGCAGGGAGATCCCGAGCAGCCGGTCGATCGGCGATCGCGGCAGGTCCCCGCGCGCCAGGGCGCCCAGGATCTCCAGCCCGGACATCCGCTCGCCGTCGGCGACCGGCCCCCACTCGACCGGGCGCTGCCAAGGGTCAGGCGTCGCGTGCTCCGGCTCCCCCGGCCCCGCCGGTGCCGTGTCCGGGTCGGCGTGCGGGTCGGCGCCCGTCTCGGCGCCGGCCGGAGCGGCGAGCGGGAGGAGCATGCTCCGGGCGGTGCCGTACGCCGCGAGCTCCCCGTCCTGCCCGGTGACCCGTACGGCGGCGAGCCCGCTGTCGCCGCGGATCGCGAGCAGCTCGCCGTGCGCCGTGACCTCGCCGGGGTCGCCGGGCGGCGCCTCGAGGAACGTCATCGACAGCTCGGCCATCGTGCAGGTCGCGCCCGCGGGCAGCGCGGAGAGGACGGCCGCCCCCAGCGGGGCCGCCGCCAGGAACGCCAGCACTCCGGGGTGGACGCGCCCCTTGGGGCCGAGCAGCCACGGCGACACCGGCAGCGCATACGTCGCGGACCCCTCGTCGACCGCGACCAGCCGCCGGCCGGTCAGCCGGGCGATGGGCGGGGCCGGGAGGTCGCCGGAGAGCCAGGCGCGCAGCGTGTCCGCGCCAGACAGCCCGGGCACGCCGGGCCTGCTGGTCCCACCACGGACCGGCTCGTCCGCGAGCTCGAAGTCCCGACCTGATGCGGACATCGGCCCCTCCCGGCCTCGGCACGCGGCCAGAAGGGGCCGCGTGGGGAGGCAAGCACGCTATAGCCAGCGGGGACCGCTCGCGACGTGGTCGGCCGACGGTGGGGCGGGAGGGTGGGCCGCCCCGCGGTCGCCGGAACGCCACAGGGCGCCCTCCCGAAGGAAGAGCGCCCTGTGAGGTGGAGCCGCCTATCGGAATCGAACCGATGACCTACGCATTACGAGTGCGTCGCTCTGGCCGACTGAGCTAAGGCGGCAGCACCGCGACACGAGGCCGCGGCACGAGGAAAGTGTAGCGGGCGGCCGGGGCCACCCGCCGGGCGACTCAGCAGCGGGCCCCTTCGGCGGGCAGCGTGCCCTCGACGAGGTAGGCGTCCACGGCCTCGTCGACGCACCGGCTGCCGGACGCGTACGCGGTGTGGCCGTCGCCGTCGAAGGTGAGCAGGCGGCCGGACTCGAGCTGGCCCGCGAGCCCCTGCGCCCACTCGTAGGGCGTGGCCGGGTCGCGGGTGGTGCCGACGACGAGGATCGGCGCCGCCCCCGGCGCGGCGATCTCGTGCGGGCCGGTGTCCGAGCGGGCGGGCCAGGTCGCGCACGGCAGGCTGCTCCAGCCGAGCAGCGCGCCGAACGTCGGGGCCGCGCGCTCGGCGGTGGCAGCCCGCTCCCGCCAGGCCTCGAGGTCCGTGACGTCGGAGGGCTTGTCCAGGCAGTTGACGGCGTAGATGACCTCGTTGCCGTTCGAGGCGTACGTGCCGTCCTCGGTGCGGTCGGTCTGGGCGTCGGTGAGCGTGAGCAGCGTCGTGCCGTCGCCGTCGAGGGCGTCGGCGATGGCGACCTCGAGGTACGGCCAGAAGTCCTTGCTGTAGAGCCCCGTCGCGAGCCCGAGCGCGGCGAGCGGCTGGGTGACCTCGCGCCCGTCGTCGCTCCGCAGGGGCTCGCGGTCGATGTCGTCGAGCAGGCCGCGGACCTGCGCGAGGCCGGCGTCGCGGCCCCCGGTCAGCGGGCACTCCTCCTGCTGGAGGCAGTCGTCGACGAACGCGGTCAGCGCGGTCTCGAACCCCTTGGCCTGCCCGAGGTTGAGCGCCTCGTCGGTCAGGGTCGGGTCGAGCGCGCCGTCCAGCACGAAGCGGCCGACCTTGTCCGGGAACTGCTCGGCGTAGACCGCGCCGAGGTAGGTGCCGTAGGACTTGCCCAGGTAGGTCAGGGTCTCGTCGCCGAGGACGGCCCGCAGCACGTCCATGTCCTTGGCCGCGTCCACGGTGCCGACGTGCGGCAGCACCTCCCCGGACCTCGCCTCGCAGCCCTCCCCGAGCAGCCGGCTCTGCTCGGCGTACGCCGCCTCCTCCCGCGCGTCGTCCGGCGAGGCGTCGACGGCGAGGAAGGTGTCGGTCTGCTCGTCGGACAGGCAGTCGATCGGCGAGCTGGTGCCGACGCCGCGCGGGTCGAACCCGACGATGTCGAACCTCGTCAGCAGCGTGGTGGAGAAGTTCTCCGCGCTGCGCGCGTAGTCGATGCCGGAGCCGCCCGGGCCGCCGGGGTTGACCAGCAGCGACCCGACCCGCTCGCTCTTCTTGCCGGCCGGGCGCCGGACGACCGACAGCTCGAGGTCGCCGCCCTCGGGGTCGGCGTAGTCCACGGGGACGCGCAGCTTCGCGCACTGGTAGCTCTCGCCGCAGCTCCCCCAGTCCAGCTCCTGGCCGTAGTAGCCCGCGAGCGCGCCCTCGGACGCGCCACCCGCGGACGGCGCGGCCGAGCCGGTCCCCGCGGCGGCGGGCCCGTCGCTCGCGGAGCCGTCGCCGTCGCTGGTGCACCCTGCCGCGAGCAGGACGGCGGCCAGCAGGCCGGCGCCGACCAGTCGCGTACGCGGTGCTCGGGTCGGCGGGCGGGGAACGGCACGGGCCTGGCGGCGGGGGGACGGCACCCGCCCGAGCGTACGCAACGGGCGTCATCCGGCCGGGGGGCCGTCCACGCCGCTCCGGCGCGCGGCCGTGCCCGAGTCCACGCAGTCTCCGCGGGACGCCGCCCACCCGCGCGGTGAGGGCCGGCGGAGCAAGACGACGCCCCGCAGGGCGTGCGTCCGCCTCAGCCTGCACGCAGCGACAGCGCCATCGCCTCGACCGCGAGCAACGGGGCGACGTTGGCGTCGATCGCCGTGCGGCAGGCGAGGACCGCCTCGACCCGGCGCAGCGTCGCCTCGGGAGTGCTCGAGCGGGCGGCCCGCTCCAGCGCCGGGCGCAGCTCCTCGTTGACGAGGCTGACAGGCGCGCCGAACTGCACGGCCAGCACGTCGCGGTAGTACGACACGAGGTCCACCAGCGCCCGGTCGAGCGCGTCGCGCGAGGTGCGCTTGGCGCGCGTCTTCTGCTGCTTGCCGAGCTCCTTGAGCTGGCCGGCGGCGCCGGTCGGCATCGCCTTGCCGGTCGTGCCCTGGCCGAGGGCGCGCGCCAGCTCGGCCGTCTCCTGGGCGTCGAGCTCGGCGGACTCGGTCGCCGCCTCCTCGTTGGCCGCCTCGACGAGGTTGGCCGCGGCGGTCAGGCAGTCGCCCACCCCGTTGACCTGCTGCGGGATGCGCAGCGCCTCGGCCCGCCGCAGCCGCGCCTGCTCGTCGCGGGCGAGGCGCCGGGCGCGGCCGATGTGCCCCTGGGAGGCGCGGGCCGCGAAGGCCGCCATCGCCGGGTCGATGCCGTCACGACGGGTGAGGACCTCGGCGACCGCCTCCGGAGGCGGGGTGCGCAGCCCGAGGTGGCGGCAGCGCGACCGGATCGTCGGGAGCACGTCCTCGAGGCTGGGGGCGCAGAGCAGCCAGACCGTACGCGGCGGCGGCTCCTCCAGCACCTTCAGCAGCGTGTTGGCAGCCTGCTCGGTGAGCCGGTCCGCGTCCTCGACGACGATGACCTGCCACCGGCCGCCCGACGGGCGGCGGGAGGCGCGCTCCACCAGCCCGCGCGCCTCGGCGACGCCGATCGAGAGCAGCCGGGTCGTGACGACCTCGACGTCGGCATGAGTGCCGGAGCGGGCGGTGCGGCAGGCGGCGCACTCCCCGCACCCGCCGCGCGGGCACTGCAGCGCGGCGGCGAACGCGCGCGCGGCCAGCGACCGGCCCGAGCCGGGCGGCCCAGTGAAGAGCCAGGCGTGGGTCATCGCCGGGCCGGTGCCCCCGGCGAGGATCTCGGCGGCCGCCTCCGACGCGGCCCGGAGCGCGGCCACGGTCGGCGCCTGCCCGACGAGGTCGTCCCAGACGCCGCTCATCGGGAGAACCAGCCGTGCGGGCGGCCCTCGTCGGGCTCGTCGACCTCGTCCTCGTCGTCGTCGGGCGACATGGAGAACAGCTCGTCGGCCAGCGAGAGCTCGCGGGTGGCGTCGTCGGGCAGCCGGGCGAGCTCCGCCGGGCGCGGGCGCTCGTGCGCCCGGGTGGCGACGGCGTCCGGCGAGATGACGGGGAGCACGGTCGTCGCGGTGTCGTCGGACGGCGTACGGTCGCGCCGGGCCGACTCGCGCCCGGCGGCCTCCCGGGACCGGGCGTCCTCCCGGGCCTCGCGCTCGGCCCGGGCCGCGGACTCGCGCGCCTCGCGGTCCGCCCGGGCCGCAGCCTCCTCGGCCTCGCGCTGCGCGCGGGCCGCAGCCTCCCGCTCGCGGCG
>NZ_JAANNP010000098.1 GCF_011250635.1 Motilibacter deserti | reverse complement strand
CCCCTGTCGCACGGCCATGGCTCGCAGCTGAGGCATCACGCCGCCAGCGTCCTGCCTCCGACCGGGGCCGAGCTGTCACGCGGAGCGATCTGTGGACGACCACAACCCTGTGCACAGCCCACCTGCGCGGCGCCGAAGGCTCGACGGCGGTGGCAGGACACCGCGGAGGAGCCGCTGGCGCCGCGAAGGCTCGCTCACCCCCCGCTCAGCCCCCGATCGGAGGCTGTCCGCCGGGACCGCCCATGCCGCCCGGCGCGCCGCCACCGCTCGGCGGCTGGCCCCCACCGGTCGGCGTCGTCCGCGTGTCGACGCGGACCGCGAGCGAGACGGCGTAGCCGCCCGCGACGTCGCCGGTGACCGTCCCGAGCTGGGTGGCGCCGCCGTCGTCGCCGAAGACGTTGTCGCTGTCCAGGCTGACCTTCGCCAGGTTCGTGACCGACGCCTCGTAGCCGGGCTCGGCGTACACCGTCTCGCACGTCGCCTTGGGCAGAGCGACCTGCGAGGTGGCGATCGCGTTCGCGGCGTCGCTGATGCTGTCCGCGTCGGGGTAGACCTCGAAGTGGATGTGCGGCCAGCGCCCGTCGTAGCAGGCCGGGAAGATGCTGGTGAACTTCACCCTGCCGTCGGCGTCGGCGATCTGCACACCACGTAGGTAGTTCTCTTCGGTGATCCCTTCTGAGTACATCGAGTAGCCGCCCTCGCGGGTGCAGTGCCAGACGTAGACGGCGACACCGGCGAAGGCCGAACCACCGTTCGCGAGATCCGACACCGACAGCTCGAGCGTCATGGGCACGCCCTCGGCGGTGCCGCTCGCATCGCCGAAGCTCGACCGGATGTCACTGCGCACGATGCCGCTCTGCTCCAGCACGTCCGGCCCGTTCGAGCCGTCACCCGGGTACGGCCCGGCCGTCTCGTCGGGGATCTCCCCCGTCGACGCGGTTGTCCCCGTCGTCCCCGTCGTCGCGGTCGCGCTCGGCGTGGCGACCGCCGCGGCCGACCCGCTGCCCGAGGACGAGCTCCCGCACGCGGCGAGGCCCAGGCCGAGGGCACCGAGGCCGAACGCCCGCAGCGCCTGCCGGCGCCCGAGCAGCGTCCCGAGGTCGAACCCGAGGCCCTGGTCGACGACCTCCTCGTCCGGTCGCGGCAGCGGTCGTCCCTCGTACGTCGGCGTGCGGGGCTGGCTCATGTCGGCTCCTCGTGGTCGGTCCCAAGCTCAGCAACCACTCTCGGCGCGCTGCCCGGCAACGCTCTGTCGCCGGGCTGTGGGTTCGCTGTGACGAGCTGAACGGGAGCTGAGACCTGGCAACCAAGCAGGCGCGGCGGGTGCCGGCAGGGCGAGGCGTCCAGCGCCTCCCAGCCGCGCCGCTCAGCCTTCCTCGGCCCAGGCGTACCAGCCGCCGCCGAGGCCCCGCGACTCCGCGAGCGTGAGGTAGCCCTCCGCCGCGAGCCGCTCGAGCCCGCCGTCGGGCAGGTAGGCGAACCCGGCGCGGCCGCCGGGGGTGCCGGTCACCTCGTCCATCAGCACCCCGCCGGGGACCGGCTCGAGCGAGGTGATCGTGTACGTCCCCAGCCGCAGCGGCGTCGGCTCGCCGTTGCCGGTGTCCAGCACGCGCTGCGCGGCGTCCCGGAAGCGGTCCTCCCCGAGCGCCCACCGCACCCGCAGCGGGCCGTCGACGGCCACGAAGGCCAGCACGAGCGCGCCGGCCACGGGGCCGACGACGAACCACCAGGACCAGGGGTCGCGCCGGGCGCGGCTCAGCCCGAGCCGCGCGAGCCACGTGAGCGCCCCGAGCGCGAGCCCGAGCACTCCCAGCGTCCACCAGAGCGCCGGCCGGCCGGGGAAGCTCTCCGCCCACAGCAAGGCCGCCGTCGGCAGGGCGAGCGCTGCGTGGAACGGCCAGCGCGGCACCGTGGCACGCTCGTCCGTCACGCCGCGCACGCCCGGGTGTCCACCGCCTTCGTCGCGGCCCGCGCACCGTCGGCGACCGGCGAGAGCTCGGCCACCGTGAGGGCGTAGCCGGTCTTGTCGTCGTCCACGGACTTGGCGAAGACCATGCCGATGACCCCGCCCGACGGCGAGAGCAGCGGACCGCCGGAGTTGCCGGGCTGGATGGTCGCGTAGAGCGAGAGCACCTCGCGGGTGACGGTACGGGTCGAGTAGATGTTCGGGCCGCGGGCCTGGATGACCTCGCGCACGCGGGCGGGCCCCATGCGGAACGGTCCGCCGCGGGGGAAGCCGGCGACGACGCCGGAGTCGCCCCGGCCGGCACCGGACACGAGCGGCAGCGCCTTCGCCTCGAGCTGCGGGACGTAGAGCACCGCGACGTCACGGGTGTAGTCGAAGGCGACGACCCGCGCCTCGTAGACCGTGCCGGCCCCGCCGATCTGCACCTTCGGCTTGGTGACCCCGGCGACGACGTGGGCGTTGGTGAGCACGTGGTGCTGGGCGTAGACGAAGCCGCTGCCCTCGATGCGCCGGTCGCAGTCCTTCGACGAGCCGCTCACCTGCACGATGCTGCGGCGTGCCTTGGCGATCCCCGGCGTCTGCACGGCGCGGGCGTCCGGGGCCTCGACGGGCAGGATGCGCTCGGGGGAGAGCCCGCCGAAGACCTGCGGGAACGACCCCTCGTCGAGCAGCGCGCGGAACGAGGAGAAGAAGTGCTGGCTCGCATCGGGCATCGTGGCGTCGACCGCGCGCAGGATCCGCGAGTCGGCGACGGCCTTCGACAGCCGGGGCATCTCCGCGCCGCGCACGGCCGTGCCGAGGAACCACGTCACGACGAGGACCCCGAGGACGCTCAGCAGCGCGCCGAGCGCGGAGTCGACCAGGCGGGCGGGACCCCAGACCAGCAGCCGGCGCAGCCGCCCGCCGATGCCGGTGAGCAGCAGCTGGCCGAGCACGGCGGCGAGCACGACCACCGAGGCGGCGGCCAGAACCTGACCGGTGCTGGGGTCCCAGTCGCCGACGATGCGCGGGGTGAAGACCATCGCCGCGATGCCGCCGCCGAGGAAGCCGACGAACCCGAGGACGGCCACGAGGAAGCCCTGCCGGTAGCCGGAGAACGCGAACGACACGAGCCCGATCGCCAGGGCGATGTCGAGGATCACTCGTCGGGCCCGTCGCCGTCCGAACGACCGCCGTCGGGTACGGGTATCTCGCTTCCGCGAAGCTGAGTGCTGATGTCGAGCGGGGTGGCCGACTGGTCCCACGGGCGGTCCCACCCTGCGAGGCGCAGCACGGAGGCGAGCAGGCTGCCGGTGAACCCCCACACGAGCAGCCCCTGCACGCGGAACGCCGGGCCGATGAAGCCGCTCTGCGGGTGCAGGACGCGCAGCCGGTTGGCCGGGTCGACGAGCTCGGCGACCGGGACCCGGTGCACCGACGCGACCTCGGCGGGGTCGCCGGCGCGCACGGCACTCGGCGTACGCCACCACCCGAGCACAGGCGTCACGAGGAAGCCGCTGGGGGGCAGGAAGAGCGCCGGCAGCTGGCCCAGGACCTCCACCCCGCTCGGGTCGAGGCCGGTCTCCTCCTGCGCCTCGCGCAGGGCGGCCTCGACCGGGCCGGCGTCTCCCTCGTCGAGCCGCCCGCCGGGGAAGGCCACCTGCCCCGGATGATGGCGCAGCCCCTCGGCCCGCTGCAGCAGCAGGACGTCGACGCCGGCCGGGCCGGGCCCGAACAGCAGCAGCACGGCCGATGCGCGCCCGCCCTCGGGCGGGACGGGATGGCGGCTGAAGTCCTCGCGCCGGCCCGAGTGCACGACCCGGGACAGCGGCGCGAGCGCCTCCGGCAAGTCGGAGGCGTCCGAGCTCACGCGAGCGTCCCGAGCGGCGAGACGTCCTCGGGCCCCGCGCCCTCCGGCGCGTCGAACTGCGCCGGCGGCACGTCCTTCACCAGCTTGCGCGCCTTCTCCGGGTCGGTCTCGCCGGTGCCGTACGCCGGGCAGAGCTTGGCGACCGGGCAGGCCCCGCAGGCGGGCTTGCGCGCGTGGCAGGTCCGCCGCCCGTGGAAGATCAGCCGGTGGCTGAGCATGGTCCAGTCGCGCTTCTCGAACAGCGACCCGACCTCGTGCTCGACCTGGACCGGGTCCTCGGACACGGTCCAGCCGAACCGGCGGGAGAGCCGGCCGAAGTGCGTGTCGACGGTGATGCCCGGGATGCCGAAGGCGTTGCCGAGCACGACGTTCGCCGTCTTGCGCCCGACCCCCGGCAGCGTGACCAGGTCCTCGAGCCGGTTCGGGACCTCGCCGTCGAACCGCTCGCACAGCGCCTGCCCGAGCCCGATCACCGACTGGGTCTTCGCGCGGAAGAACCCGGTCGGCTGCAGGATCGTCTCGAGGTCCTCGCGGTCGCCCGAGGCGAAGTCGGCGGCCGTGCGGTACTTCGCGAACAGCCGCGGGGTGACCGAGTTGACCCGCACGTCGGTGGTCTGGGCGGACAGCACCGTGGCCACGAGCAGTTCGAGCGGCGTGGTGAAGTCGAGCTCGCAGTGGGCGTCGGGGTAGCGCTCGGCGAGCACCCGGTTGATCCGGCGCGCGCGGCGCACGAGCGCCGTCCGGGACTCCCCGCCGACGGGGGCGGCCGCTGCGACCGCGGCCCCGGCGTCGTCGGACACGGTCGACGGTCGGGCAGATCGGGCACGCGGCGGCACGAGTGCCAGCCTACGGCGCCCGCCATGGGTCGTCCGGGTGACCTGGGCGCCTGCCTGCTCAAGCACTTCGGAGGCCCCGACGATTTATTCCACGTCAACGGGCGGTCGTCGCCCCGACCACCCGTCACTGGAGGAGGCACGCATGTCCGCATCGACGGACCTACCCGCGGCCGCGGACGTCCGCAGCACCGAGGTACCCGCACAGCTCGCCCCGGTCCGCCGCGGCAGCCAGCCGGCCCCCGCCCGGGTCCCGGCGCTCGCGCACCTGTCGCTCGCGGAGCTGCGGGCGTACCGCAAGGACCTCGGCAACGAGGAGAGCCGGGTGTCGTACTGGCGCCGGCTCGTCCAGGCCCGCTGCGACGTGCTCGACTCGGCCCGCCTGCACCGGCCCGAGCGGCTGCGCGACGTGCTCGCCCACGGGCAGAGCGGCCCGGCCCGCTCGGCGTTCCTCACCCTCGAGGCCACGGCCGCGCTGCCGGACCTGGCCGCGCTGCCCGAGCTGCCCGACCTCGTCGCCCTCTGGTCCGAGGTGGACCCGCAGGACAACGAGGCCCGCAGCGAGCTCATGGGCCGGCTGGCCGCTGCCGACCTGGCTCTCTCGACCTACCGCAAGGGGCTGCACGAGCGGCTCGACCTCGCCACCCGCGAGCTCGTCGCGCGGTACGCCGAGGACCCGCGCCAGTGCCTCGTGGCCCTGCCGCTGCCCTGATCGTCACCCGTCCGGCCGCACCCCGCCGAGAACTTCCGCAAGATCCGGCGGGGTGCCTCGGTAGGGCGGCGCCGGGTGGGGCAGACTGGCCGCTGTGAGCAGCGACGACGCTCAGGTCAACGACCACGTACGCCGGGCTCCGCTCTTCGCGGCGCTCGACGACGAGGCCGCCCGCGAGCTGCGCGCGACCATGGAGGAGCAGCACCTCTCGCGCGGCGACATCCTCTTCGCGGAGGGCGACGAGGGCTCCACCCTCTTCGTCGTGACCGAGGGGAAGATCAAGCTCGGGCGTACGGCCCCCGACGGCCGGGAGAACCTCCTCGGCGTGCTGGGGCCGGGCGAGATGTTCGGCGAGCTCTCCGTCTTCGACCCCGGCCCGCGGACCGCGACGGCCACCGCGGTCACCGAGACGACGCTCATCGGGCTCGGCCACGAGGACCTGGACAAGTGGATCCGCGGCAGGCCCGAGGTCGCCTACACGATGCTGCAGTCGCTGGCCCGCCGGCTGCGCCGCACCAACGAGTTCCTCGCCGACCTCGTCTTCAGCGACGTCCCCGGCCGTGTGGCCAAGGCCCTGCTCGACCTCGCGCGCCGCTTCGGCGTCCAGGGCGACGAGGGCGTGCACGTCACGCACGACCTCACCCAGGAGGAGCTGGCCCAGCTGGTCGGCGCGTCCCGCGAGACGGTCAACAAGGCGCTCGCCGACTTCCAGCAGCGCGGGTGGATCCGGCACGAGGCCCGCGCCGTCGTGCTGCTCGACGTCGACCGGCTGGCGCGCCGCGCGCGCTGACGCGGCCCCCACGGCCGCACCGGCACTCCGGGCGGAGCACCAGACGCACACGCGCACGCCACCTTCGGGCGCGCCCTCCGCTTGACGCCCGGAATGACGGCGTTGTCTCCTTACGCTCCCCCGGCCACGGCGGCCGGGTCAGAGCAGCAGGAGGCTCAATGAGGAGTCCGATCCGCTGGGCGACGATGGCCGCGGGGACGTCCCTGTTCCTCGCCCCCACGGTGGCCGCGCCGACGGCGTACGCCGCCCCGCCCGCACCGGCGATCGTCGGGGTGGACGCGATCGTCGAGGTCAACCCGCTCGGGTACGCGGTGAGCGCGGTCGCGATCGAGCTGGACCGCAAGATCCACGTCCGCGACGCCGACCTC
>NZ_JAANNP010000100.1 GCF_011250635.1 Motilibacter deserti | reverse complement strand
GATCTACACCGACCTCGGGATCATGGCCGGGGTGGCCACGACCTGCGAGGAGTGCGAGGGCAAGCGGTTCCAGGCCTCGGTGCTGGACTACCGCTTCGGCGGGCGCGACATCAGCGAGGTGCTCGCGATGCCGGTGACCGAGGCGGAGCAGTTCTTCGGCACCGGCGAGGCCAAGCTGCCCGCCGCGCACGCGATCCTCGGCCGGCTCGTGGACGTCGGGCTCGGCTACCTCAGCCTCGGCCAGCCGCTGACGACGCTGTCCGGGGGCGAGCGGCAGCGGCTGAAGCTCGCGACGCACATGGGCGAGAAGGGCGGCGTCTACGTCCTCGACGAGCCGACCACTGGCCTGCACCTGGCCGACGTCGAGCAGCTGCTCGGCCTGCTCGACCGGCTCGTCGACTCCGGCAAGTCCGTCATCGTCATCGAGCACCACCAGGCGGTCATGGCGCACGCCGACTGGATCCTCGACCTCGGCCCCGGCGCCGGCCACGACGGTGGACGCGTCGTCTTCTCCGGTACGCCGGCCGACCTCGTCGCGGACCGGTCCACCCTCACGGGCCGGCACCTGGCGGCGTACGTGGGGGCGTGACCTGCCTGCCTGATGCACCCGCCGGGCGCCGGGGTCAGGCGCCGCACGCGACCGGCGCGGCGCAGGAACCACCACGGCCGAGCTGTGGCTCGGCCGTGGTGGTCATCGCACGAGGTCCGTCACCCGCACGACGTCGGCCCCAGCACGACGTCGGTCCGGCAAGCCCCGGTCAGGCGCTCGCGCCGACCGTCTCCGGCATCTCGGCCTGGCCGCTGGCGACGGCCGGGTCCATCCACATGACCTCGAAGACGTGGCCGTCGAGGTCGCGGAACGAGCGGCCGTACATGAAGCCGTGGTCCTGGGCCGGCATCCAGTCCGAGCCGCCGGCGGAGAGCGCCTTGTCGACGAGGGCGTCGACGGCCTCGCGGCTGTCCGCGGAGAGCGCGTACAGCGCGCGGGTGCCGGCCGCGCCGTCCGCGATCGACGTGCCGGCGGGCAGGAAGTCCGTGAACCGGGCGTGCTGCAGCAGCATGAGGAAGATGTTGTCGTCGAGGATGACGTTGGTCGTCTGCTCGTCGCAGAACTGCTCGTTGCGGCCGTAGCCGAGGGCGCTCCAGAACGCGGCGGAGGCCTTGACGTCCTTGACGG
Organism: Motilibacter deserti; assembly: GCF_011250635.1. Lineage (GTDB taxonomy): Bacteria > Actinomycetota > Actinomycetes > Motilibacterales > Motilibacteraceae > Motilibacter_A > Motilibacter_A deserti. The sequence goes on along the minus strand of NZ_JAANNP010000100.1, from coordinate 5,155 downwards.
GCAGGTTCACGAAGATCATGGTCATGGGGGCTCCTTCGTCGGGGGCGGCGGCCGCTCGCTCGCGGTGCCTGCGGTGTCGTGGAGTTGGACGCCCGGGCGGGGCCGGACTCATCGGTGAGGGCGCCCCGCGACGTAGGCCGACGAGCGGCGAGCCGGACGCCGCGTCCGCGCGTGGGACAGGGGGACGCGGGGTAGGAGCCGGGCTTCGGGTGGGCTCCGTCGATGTCGAGCAACGACCATCGGCCAGCGCAACGCCGCGCAGCAGGCGGAGCACCGGGGCGCCCAGCGCCCCAGCCCCCGACGTCCGCCCGGCCCGTTGCACGTCCCGTCAGGAAGAAGAAGACCCATGGCCTACACCCCGCCGAGCGGATGGGTGGAGCAGCTCCCGCGCCTTCCCGGAGGTGGCTCGTCGAGCTTCCGCTTCCACACCCGCCAGGACTGCCGCACGATCGTCCCGGCCACGACCCTGCAGAAGGCGGCCCAGCCCTACAGCGCCCAGCGCTGCCGCGCCTGCGCCCTCTGACCCGTCCGCAACGCACTCGGCCGGGCCACCCTTCGTGGGTGGCCCGGCCGAGGCGTTGAGGAAGCGGTCAGGGCATGCGCGCGGTGATCGCGTAGACCTTGATGCGGCTCTGGCTCGGCAGCGTGACCGACACGGCCTGCTTGGCCGGGTCGAGCGTCAGCGTGTTGTGCCAGATCGAGACCGTGAGGCCGTCGCCCCCGCCACCGGTGTGGTAGCGGCCGGAGACGGTGATGGCGCGGTCCTCACCCAGCCGAGGGGAGCCGGCCGCCCAATCGCTGGCCTTGAGCTGCACCGTCGAGCTGGTGCCGTCGGCGTAGTTCACCGTCGCGTTCCCCGTGAAGTCGCCGTTGTGAGCCGACAGCAGGACCTCGAGCGCGGCGTACCTGCCGGGCGCGAGCGGGACGGTCTGGCCGTTGGCGGCGATGAAGTTGCGCGCCGTGCCCGTCGCGGACGGGAACGCGTAGACCCGGCCCCCGACGATGCCGACACCGGCAGCGGGCAGCTGCTCGGCCGGGAAGCTCCACCCGCCGCCATCGAAGTTGCCCTGCGCCCGGTTGTCGGACGTGGCGGCGCCGTCGACGTCGTACGCCGCGCTGAGGTCCTGCGGGCAGAAGCCGCCGGCCTCGCCGCACTGGCCGAGGACGTCGATGACCGCAGTGCGCGTCACCGAATTGCCCTTCGTGTCCTTGGCCGTGACGGTGACGGGGTACTTGCCTGCGGGCGTGCCGCCCGGGACCGTGACGCGCAGCGCGGTCTCCTGCGTCATCGGCAGGTTGTCCGACTGGACGTACGCACTGGCGTTCGTGGGTGTGACGCGCAGCGGCGCAGGGGCGCTCGCGGTCACCGTGACGTACGCCCGGCCCGGCGTCGTGCTGACGGCTGCGGCGGTCAGGTCGACCGTCTGGTCCTGCGCGGAGCCGATGATGCCGGCCGACGAGCTCGTGACGCCCAGCGCGAGCCGGCTCTGCGGCACGTAGCCGGCGCCGATGGCCGGCGGTGCGCTGCTGTCACGCGTGCCCCAGGTGGACGGCGTCGAGCCGACGGTGAAGGTGATGTCCTTGCCCGCGCGGATGTCCTCGCCGGTGATCCAGGTGTCGCGCAGCTTCTTGCCGCCCAGGTCCACCCGCTGGATGTAGCGGTTCGTGGCCGACGTGCCGGGGGCGCTGATCGTGAGCGAGCCGCGCGGGTACCACTCCGGGTCCAGCGTGAGGTCGACGCGCTCGAAGACCGGGCTGGTCAGGCCCCAGACCTCGGAGCCGGGGATGACCGGGTAGACGCCGATCGAGGACAGCACGTGCCAGGCCGACATCGTGCCGAGGTCGTCGTTGCCGGTCATGCCGGTCGGGCCGTCGGTGAACAGCGTGGTCGCGGCGTGGACGACGTCGGTCGTCTTCCACGGCTGCCCGGTCCACAGGTAGATGTAGGGAGAGTGCAGGTCGGGCTCGTTCTGCGGGTTGTACTTGTCCTGGTTGTAGTACGCGTAGGGGCCGTTGACCCACACGTTGCGCACCGTGTCCTCGGAGTCCGCGAGCAGCCTGTCGTACGCGAAGAAGCTGTCCAGCCGGGCGTTGGTCGCGTCCTTGCCGCCGATCAGGTCGATCAGCTGCGGCAGGTCCTGCTGCGCGAGCCACATGTACTGCCACGACGTGCCCTCGTGGAAGCCGACGCTGTTGGCCGGGTCGGCCGGGCCGACGAACATGCCGTTCTCGTCCCGAGCGCGGAAGAAGCCGGTGCGCGGGTCGAAGACGTTGCGGAAGTTCTGCCCGCGGGCCTGGAAGCGGGCGGCGTCCTCGGGATGGCCGAGGTCCTTGGCCATCGCCGCGAGCGTGGAATCGGCGAGGGCGTACTCCAGCGTCGCCGACGGCCCGTGCTGCAGGTCGTAGTCGCCCGGCTTGCCGGTCGCCGTCGGGATGTAGGGGACGTAGCCGTTCGCGAGGTAGAACTCGTTGCCGGCGCGGCCGTTGTACTGCGACTCCGCCGGAGGCACGCCGTCCGCGTTCTTCTTCAGCGCGGCGTACGCCTCCTCCTCGTGGCCCTTCAGCAGCCCCTGCTGGTAGGCGGTCGTGAGGAACGACGTCACCGGGTCGCCGGTCATGATGTTGGTCTCGACCGTGGCGTAGCCCCAGCGCGGCAGCCAGCCGCCCTCGGCGTCGACGCGCAGCAGCGAGAGCGCCATGTCGCGGGACTCCTGCGGCGCGAGCAGCGACAGGAGCTGCTGCTGCGTGCGGTAGGTGTCCCACAGGGACCAGTTCTGGTAGTACGTGAAGCCCGAAGCCGAGTGCACCTTCTGGTCCCAGCCGGTGTAGCGGCCGTCGACGTCGGTGCCGGTGTTGGGTGCGAGCAGCGAGCGGTAGAGCGAGGAGTAGAACGTGCGGCGCTGGGTCTCGCTGCCGCCCTGGACGCGGACCTGCGCGAGCCGCTGCTCCCACTGCGCCTGCGCGGCCGCGACGACCGAGTCGAACGTCCCGCCGCCCTCGGCCGCGAGGTTCTTGCGCGCGCCGTCGAGGTCGACGTACGAGATCGAGGTCGTCGCGACGACGTCGCGGTCTCCCGTGGTGTCGAAGCGGAGGTACGCCCCGCGCCGGCCGCTGCCGGACGAGGTGTTGCTGCCGGCCGTCACGGTCGCGCCGTCCCACGTGCCGTAGGACGCGAACGGGCGGTCGAACTTCGTGACGAAGTAGAGCGTGTAGGGCTTCGTGCTCTGGCAGAAGCCGCTGCCCGTGACGCGGCTCTCGACGGTCCGGTCGTCGATGACGCGGACCTCGGAGCTGCTGATGCCGTGCAGCGCCTGGCCGGTGTTGACCAGGACGTTGGCCTCGGTCGTGGCCGGGAACGTGTAGCGCGACCAGCCGGTGTGGGTCGTCGCGCCCAGCTCGGCGGTGATCGTGCCCTGCGACGCGGTCAGCGGGACCTTGTAGTAGCCGGGCGACGCCGTCTCGCCGGTGTGGCTGAACGGCAGCTGGTACTGCGCGTAGTCCGTCGATCCGATGGCGCCGGTCGTCGGCAGCACGGGCAGGTCGCCGCCGAGGCCGCAGCCGACCCCGGAGATGTGGACCATGCTGAAGCCGCGGATGCGGTCGTGGGAGTAGTTGTAGCCCGTCGAGTGGCCGGTGTCCGGCGACAGCTGGGCCATCCCGAACGGCACGGTGGCCCCGGGGTAGGTGTTGCCCTCGTTCTGCGAGCCGATGAACGGGTTCACCAGGCTCGTCAGCGGGGCGTCGGCGGCTGCTGCGGCGCCGACGGCTGCCGGCGCCGCGGAGGCGGTCGCGGCCGGCAGGGCCAGCGAGAGGGCGGCCACGGCGGTGGCGGCTAGAGAGGTACGGCGCAAGGAGTGCTCCCGGGCGACAACGGCCGGCGGCCCTGGCGGGCCGTGCACCGAAGTGGTGCGAAGTGAGCGAACCTGAGCCTGACAACGGTGTCAAGTGGTGGAGCCTGTGTCTTCCCGAGGGCGGTCCGCGGGCGGGCGGCCGGGCGAGGCCCGACCGCCCGTCAGTGGTCAGTCCCCGCGCACGTGGCTGAAGAGCCAGTCGATCATCACGTCGTTGGAGTACGTCGGGACCCAGGAGAAGTGCGCGTTGACCGGGGTCGTCCCCGCTGTGAAGGCGGTGAACAACGTGTGGCTGCCGAGCGCCTCCGCGCGCTGCCACTGTGCTCGGGCGCGAGCCTCGTTCTCCGCGTCCGGGAGGTTGCCGGCCCACTCGTCACGGACGACGGGGGTGCCCGTCGCCTCGATCGCGTCCATGAGGTGCCAGTCCGAGTCCGCCCGGTCGAAGAGCACGGTCCGGTCGTCCCGGGAGTGAGTGGCCCAGATGGGGATGTCCTTGATGACCGGTGCGCTCTCGAGGTCGGCGTAACCGGTCACCGGGAGCGCCGCGGCGAACAGGTCGGGGTACTTGGGCAGGATGTCGAAGGTCCCCATCGAGCCCATGGACAGGCCGGTGATGTAGACGCGTTCGGGGTCCACCGGGTACTGCGCCATGGTGCGCGTGATGAGCTCCATCAGCGCGGACTGCACGCCGGGCACCTCCCACACCGAGCTCCCGGCAGGCACCGGCTGCACCGACGGCGGCGGGGCCTGCGGGGCGAGCACGAAGCTCGGGTCCTTCTGCTGCCGCTCGGGCTTCACGAACGCGACGGCCAGCTCGTTCGCGACCAGGTTGGCGCCGGTCGTGCCGCGCTCGCCCGCCCCGTGCAGGGCGACCACGAGCGGGAACGTGCGCTTGCTCGACGGCCGGTCCCGGTAGCGCTGCGGGGAGTAGAGCCCGTAGCTGAGCGCCGAGCCGGAGGACCCGGCGAAGGTGCTGCGGGCGAACTCGTCCACCAGCGGGCTGAGCACGTCGTCGTTCGCCACCGGCGTGGCGGAGGCCGGCAGCCGGACCCGCCCGCGCTCGTCGCGGACGTCCTGGGCCACCCGGACGCGGTACGCGCCCTCGAGGTCGTAGAACTGGTTGAGCGTCCCGTCGTAGCGGATGGCCGACGCGTTGGCGTCCGCGATGTCGAGCTCGACGATCACATAGCGCCCGCTGCGCTCGCGCTCGCCGCGCTCCGGGCTGTCGCTGACGTACGCGTCGGTGACGGTGCGAGCGGCGGTCGCGGTGCCCCGGGTCGCCGTGACGGCGAACGCGCCCTCGT
>NZ_JAANNP010000102.1 GCF_011250635.1 Motilibacter deserti | reverse complement strand
CACGTTGCAGTCGTTCGACTGGCGGACGATCCAGTACTCCCAGCAGATCAGGCCCGACCTGGAGACCGTGGCCCTCGTGTGGCAGTACGGCCCCGCCGAGTGCGCGACGGTCTCCGACGAGTGCTCTCTGCAGGCGGCGTACGGCAACCCCGCCGTCAAGAGCCCGTGGACCGGGACGCTCGACTGGTGGACGACGAAGGACCTGGGCGCGCTGGTCAAGGCGTCCGGCGCGTCGACGGTGTCGGCCAACTGGCAGGTCCACGACCCGGCGCAGGGCACGGTGGCGTCGAGCGACTGGTACCTCCGGCAGAGCCCGGCGTACTTCCACGGCCCGGACGTGGCGGGGCTGCACGCGGCCGGCCTCAAGGTCGTGCCCTACACGATCAACGACGCCGCCACGATGCAACGAGTCATCGAGCTCGGCGTCGACGGCATCATCAGCGACGACCCCTGGCTGCTGATCGAGGTCGCGAAGCGCAACGGCCTGCGCTGACGCGACCGGGCCCGAGGCTCGCCGCGGCGACACGGACGTGTCCCGCGGCGGGCCTCCGCCGTGCCGGAAGCGTCGGACATTGGTCACCCACCGTCCCCCGACCGGTCACAACGAGGCAACCAGCCGCCGGTTGCCTGAGCGACGCACGCCACCCCTCCATGCCATCAGGAGCATCATGCGTCGTCGCATCGACACCTTGCCCGGGCGCGCCCTGGGCGCGGTCCTCGCCACCGCCGCCCTCTCGGGCGCCGCGCTGGCCGCCACCGCTGCCCCGGCGACGGCGTCGGAGGGCCGCGAGGGCTACCTCGGCCTCGAGCGCGGCCAGTCCGGCACCATCGACCTCGACGTGCGCCGGCCCGGCGAGGCGGTCCTCACCGCGACCGTGTCCGCCGGGCGCGCCGACTGGGCGGTCAAGGGCCGTGAGAGCGCGGTCGTCGCGGCGTACGTCGACGGGCGCCATGTCACCGACCTGGTCGTCCCGTCCAACCTGCCCACGCAGCGCACCTTCGCCCTCGGCCGGCTGGAGAAGGGCGACCACGAGCTGCGCCTCGTCTTCGACGAGCGCTCGCCCGCGGGCGTGCCCACCGTCGAGCTGAGCCGGCTGCGCGTCGACGTGTCGCGGGAGAACGCCGAGGAGTACGACGTCCTCGCTCACGCGCCGATCCTCATCGGCCGCACGCTTCCCGAGCTCGGCAGTGTCTGGCAGAACGCCACGACCGACACGCCGCTCATCGCATGGCACGAGGCGCGCCCCGCCGCGACACCCGGCCACCAGATCGTCGAGTACTCCGTCGTGTGGAGCAACGAGGACGGCGGTACGAACTCGCCTGCGCTCATGGCCCGGTGGGGACGTACCACCGACATCGAGTGGTTCTACCGCGTCGAGCTCGACGAGGACGGCGAGCGCGTCCCGGGCACCGGCGTCTACCAGTCGGCCGGGCACGGCACCGTCGAGTTCACCGGCGAGTTCGAGGGCGACCACCCGCTGATCCAGGTCTGCACGTCGAACAACAACATGTGCCACGAGATCTCGACGCCGGCGGCCGACCGCATGCGCTTCGCGCTCGACACCCGCGCGACGCGCCCCGCCGACCGGTCCCGCGAGCACCTCATGGACACCAACCCCTGGACCTACCAGGTGATGGCGAAGGAGATGCTGCGTGAAGGGCAGATCGAGGCCCCCTCGAACCCCGCGACGCCCGCTGTCGGGGACCAGCGCACCTACCTGTGGGTCGAGACCACCCAGGTGACCGGCACCGCGCAGGGCCCCGGCTCGCTGCCCGGCCTTGCGATCGGCGTCAAGCTGCGCGGCGACGCGACGGTCTACCGCTCGGACCACTCGGTCCTCGGCTGGACCATCGCCCGCGACGTGCCCGCCGCCACGACGGTGGAGCTGCCCGCCGGCAAGACCGCGGACGACGTCGAGCAGCTGATCGCGATCCGCACGCCGAGCGGCGCGGGCGACAACGGCGCGACGCTCAGCGTGAAGCGCATCGGCCGGGCGTTCTTCCTCACCCCGGACTACCTGCCCGGCCCGTCCTTCCTCGCCTTCGACTCCGGTGTGCAGCTCACACCGGCGGCCCCGCAGGCGACGCTCTGGACGCGGTGACCGGCCCGAATTGAATGGCGCGCGGTGCTCACCCGTCACTACCGTCGACGGGTGAGCACCCGCGCCTTCCGCATCAAGATCCGTGGCTCGTTCGTCGGCCTGACGCCCGAGCAGCGCTCCGCCCTGCTGGCCGAGGCGGCCGACCACGACATGCTGTCGGCGCGCTTCACACCCGAGGGGCACATGGCCTACGACGTCGCGGCGCGGCCGTTCTTCACGTTCCGCTTCGCGGACTCCGGCGAGTCCGAGGAGGACATCCTGCTCGCGGAGGAGCGGGCTGAGGCCGCAGTGAAGGCGTGGCTCGAGGCCCGCGGGCTGGCCTACAAGCTCCAGCAGACGGTGACCGAGGACCTCTCGCAGGCCCCGCTAGCCAAGCGGCAGCGGCAGGCTCAGCGCGCGCTCTGAGCCGGCTCGCGTCCTCCGTAGTCCGCATCCGCGAAGGCTGCATCAGGGGTCTCTGGTTCGGTAATCCGCGCTCGGTGCCGGCCTTCGACCGCACGTCCCCAATAGGTCGAAGCGACGATGAGCGCCGCCCCGACCGCGCTGGGCGCCGTCAGGCGCTCGTCCCCGAGGCCGAGCCCCGCGGCGACGGCCCACACCGGCTCCGTCCCCATGAGCAGGCTGGCCCGGCTCGCGGACGTGCGCCGGATGGCCCAGGTCTGCGCCAGGAAGGCGAAGACACTGCACGCGAGGGCGAGGTACGCCAGCCGTCCCCAGTCCGCCGCCGACAGCTCCGGGAGGGTTCCGGGCAGCTGCGGTGCCGCCGCGAGCCCGAAGACAGCCGTCCCGACCACGGCCTGGACCGTCGTGATGTGCAGCGAGCGGTAGGCCCGGCCCGCCGTGAGGCGGCCGATGAGCGTGACGTGCGTGGCGCGTACGCCGGCGGCCGCCAGGACGAGCAGGTCCCCGCCGCCGGGTGCCGCCAGCCCGTCCGCCGACACGAGCAGCCCGACCCCGACCACGGCCAGCGTCGCTGCGACGAAGAACGGCGCCGGCAGCCAGCTGCGCGACCACGCGCTCTCCAGGAGCGGAGTGCAGACGACGGTGAGGCTGATCAGCAAGCCCGCGTTGGTGGCCGACGTGTGCGCGACCCCCGCCGTCTCCAGCGCCAGGATCGCCGCCTGCGTGCAGCCCAGCAGCACGCCCACGCGCAGCTCGCGCCGGTCGGGCAGGGACCGCGTGCCGGCGCAGACGACGACGAGCGAGGCGGCGGTCAGCAGGTAGCGGAGGGCGAGCACCACCGACACCGCGGCGACGGCGGTCAGGTCCTTCGCGACGAGGTAGCTCGTGCCCCAGACCACGGCCACGCCGAGAAGGACGGCGTCGACCGCGTACGCACCGCGCAGCTTGCTCACGCCGACCAGGTTCGGTCACACAACCGTGAAGAGCAACCAGCAGTTCGTTCAACGTCGTTGTAGCGTCGCTTCATGGACCCCCGGCAGCTCGCCGTCCTTCGCGAGCTGGGCGACCGCGGGAGCGTGACGGCGGTCGCCGCCGCGCTGCACATCACGCCCTCCGCCGTCTCCCAGCAGCTCGCGGCGCTGCAGCGGCGCGCGCCGGTGCCGCTCACCGAGCGGCGCGGGCGCGCCCTGGTGCTGACCGACGCGGGAAGGGCGGTGGCCGCGGCGGCGGCCGACGTCGCGGCCGCGCTCGCACGGGCCGAGGCGGCGGTCGAGGACTACCTCGCCGACGTGCGGGCGACTGTCGCCGTGGCGGCGTTCTCCAGTGCAGCGGCGACGCTCTTCCCTCCGCTGGTCGCCGCGCTGGCCGACGCTGACGGCCCGCACGTCGAGTGCGCCGACGAGGACGTCGCGCAGGCGGACTTCGCCGGGCTGTGCGCGGACTACGACGTGGTGGTCGCCCACCGCCCGGAGCACGGCGCGGACTGGCCGCGTACGGTCCGGGCGGTCCCGCTCCTGCGCGAGCCGATCGACGTCGCGCTGCCCGCCGGCCACCGGCTCGCGGAGTGGCCCTCCGTCACCGCGGCCGAGCTCGCCGACGAGCCGTGGATCGCGGTGCACGAGGGCTTCCCGCTGCTCGGCGCGTTCGAGGCCGTCGTCGCCGCGGCCGGCCGGCCCATCCGCCCGGTGCACCGCATCAACGAGTTCTCCGTGTCCGCCGCCATGGTCGCTGCCGGCGGCGGGGTCGCGCTCATCCCGCGCCACACCGGGCCGCGCCACCCCGGCGTCGTGCTCCGCCCGATCACCGGCGCCGCCGTCACGCGCCGCATCGAGGCGCTCGTGCGGCCGGACCGGCTGCCGAGGGCCGCGGTCACGGCCGTGCTCGACGCCCTCGTGCAGGTCGCGGGGGAGCTGTCGGCGGCCGGCCCTCCGCCCCGCGAGGGGTAGCCGGGCGTCGTCTCGGGGAGGGGCCGGGGGCCGTCGGTGCTGCCGCTCGGGGAGGCTGCGATGTGGGTCGCCGTGATGGGGGTCGGGGTGCTGCTGTGGCTCGCGGGCGCCGTGGCCCTGCTGCGGGCGAACGCCGGCCGGGTGCCGTGGCTCGGCCGGGCGCCCCGCCTGCCGGCCGCGTACTGGGCCGCGGCCCCGCTCGGCATCGTCGTCGCGTTCTTCGGCGCGGCCCGGCTCAGCGAGTCGGGCTCGACCTGGGGCTGGCCGGCCGTCGCCGGCGCTGCGCTGGTGCTGTGGCTTCCGCTGGTGGCGCTCCACAACCGGCGGGCGGGACGACGGCGGCCGTGAGCGGCACGTCCGGCGAGCTGTGGAGTGCTGACCGCGTCAGAGCGCGGCTGGCGCTCCACGACTGCACGTCCGATGTCGCCGTGCCTCAGAGGTCGCGGGCGTAGCAGACCGAGATCTCAGACCCGACGTACGCCCCGAACTGCTCGATCCGCCCGTAGCCCTCGCGCTCGTAGAACCGGATCGCGTCCGGCTGGGCGGTGCCCGTCTCGAGCAGCAGCCGCCCCACGCCGGCCGCCCGCGCCTGCTCCTCGAGAGCGCGCAGGATCGCGACCGACACCCCCGTGCCGCGGGCCGCGGGGTCGACGTACATCCGCTTGATCTCGGCCGACCCCGGCCCCAGGAACCGCAGCCCGCCGCAGCCGACCGCAGTCCCCGTGGCGTCGCGCGCCACCAGGAAGACGCTCACCGACTCGGCCGTCGGCGGCTCGCCGGGCTCGTGGTCGTCGCACCCGTAGCGCGCATCGAGCTCGGCGCGCTGCGCCGCCCGCAGGCGTACGCCGTCAGCGGCGTCCCACGGCTCGACGGTGATGGCGACGGTCATCGGTCCTCCTGGGCTCGTTCTGTAACAAGCGTTACCGTAACAGCCGCTACGCTGCGCGGGGAACGAAAGGCGGAGGACGTGGCCAAGCGGCGGGAGGTCGAGGCGCAGCGCGCGCGGCTGTCGGCGGCGACCTGGGAGGTGCTCGCCGAGCAGGGGCTGCAGGGGCTGTCGCTGCGGGCGGTCGCCGAGCGGGCGGGATGCACGACGGGGCTGGTGCTGCACACGTTCCGCGACAAGCGGGCGCTGCTCGCCCACGCGCGCGAGCTGCTGCACGAGCGGACGGCGGCGAGCGCGGACGCAGCCGAGGCGGGCGCGGGTGCTGGCGAGCCGGGGGAAGCAGCCCCCGAGGACGCGCTGCGCGCGGTGCTCCTGCAGGCGGCGTCGCTCACGTCCGCTGCGCGTGAGGAGGCCCGCGTCTGGCTCGGTTTTCTCGCAGCCGCGCTCAGCGACGACGAGCTCGCCGAGCTGCACGTGCGCGGCAACCGGGCGTTCGTGGAGCGCATCACCCGGCTGGTACGCGGCTGCCGGCCCGACCTCGGGCCGGAGGCCTGCGCTACGGCCGCGCTCGTGCTGGTGTCCCTGGTGGAGGGGCTGAACTCGCTGGCCACCGTGGATGACGAGACCTACTCACCGGAGGCTCAACGGGCCGCGGTGGAGGTGGCGGTCGCGGGGCTGGTCGGGCGCCCGGCCTGAGCAGCTGGCGCCAAGGCGGCGCCCCGGACCTCGCGCCGTCGGACGGCTCCACGGCCCAGTCGCACGAGCGGCCGGCCGCGTACGGGACGCAGCCGGCCGCTCGCAGGGGCAGGGAGCTACTCGCCGATCTTCGCGTCGGCGGCCTGCTGGCCCTTCTCGATCTGGTCGGTGCCCTTGCCGCCGGTCTTGGACTCGACGGCGTCGGCGCCCTTC
>NZ_JAANNP010000103.1 GCF_011250635.1 Motilibacter deserti | reverse complement strand
GCCGCGGCCCCCGCACCCAGCCAGGGTGCGGGGGCCGCGGCTTGTCCCGCACTTCGCCGGTGATGTCAAGGACTGTCCTGGTCGGCATCCCGCAGCTAGCCTGCCGAGCATGTCGTGCATCTGGCTCTCGGGCGGCGGTCCGTACGACAACAAGGACCGCGACCTCGTGCTCTACCCGCCGCCCCAGGACGGCCGCGTGGTCTTCGACGCGGCCCCGGGCAAGCCCTTCGCCGAGTACGTCGAGACCGCGGACTTCCACGACTCGACGCTGCACGGGCGGTGCCGCGTGTTCCGCTACGTGCCGCAGCCGACGGGAGAGCGCGCATAACCCGCTGACGTCCGCGCGGCCGCTGGCTACGGTCTGCGTCCATGACGACCGCGGCCAAGGCCGGCCCATGCTGAGCGCAGCCCGCCGGCACCTCGTGTTCGACGCCGACGACACGCTGTGGGAGAACAACGTCTTCTTCGAGCGTGCGATCGACGACTTCGTCGCATGGATGAACCACCCGACGCTCGAGCCCGCGGCCATCCGGCAGACGCTGCACGACATCGAGCGGGCCAACTCGGTCGCGCACGGCTACGGCACGCTGGTCTTCCTGCGCAGCCTGCACGAGTGCTTCGAGCGGCTGGCCGAGCGCGGGGCCGACGACACCGACCGCGCCTCGATCGAGGCCTTCGCCGCGCGCCTGCGGTCCGGGGACGTCGAGCTGATCCCAGAGGTCGAGCACACGCTCGCGGCGCTGGGCGACCGGCACGACCTGCTGCTGCTGACGAAGGGCGCACCCGAGGAGCAGCAGCGCAAGATCGACGTCTCGGGGCTGGCCGGCTATTTCCGCCGGACGGTCATCGTTCCCGAGAAGGACGTCGAGGCCTACCGCAAGCTCGTCGCCGACGAGGGGCTGGACCCGGCGCAGACCTGGATGATCGGCAACTCGATCAAGTCCGACATCAACCCGGCGCTCGCCGCGGGCCTGGGCGCGGTCTTCCTGCCGAACGACAACACCTGGGCCCTCGAGCACGCCGAGCTCGATGCCCCCACCGAGGGCCGGTTCCTGCAGCTGCAGCGGTTCCCCGAGCTGCTCCTGCATTTCTGACCCACGCCCCAACCCCACCCCGCATCCCGGGCGCCTCTCTTCCCCCGCTGATCAAGCGAAGTTGGCGAGTTGTCCACAGGCCGCAATCTGTGGACAACTCGCCAACTCTGCTTGATCAGCCGGAGGGGTGGGTGGAGGAAAGGGGTCAGCGGCAGAGGGTCAGCGGCAGAAGGGCTTCGCCCCCATGGCGCTCAGGATCCCGTTGACGACGTGGTCCTCGAAGTACGCGTCACCCTCGAGCGGCGCGTCCGTCCAGGCCGCGACGTCGTGCCCGAGCGACGTGACCCAGGACCGGCCGCCGTCGTAGTACTGGCACCAGGAGACGGGGTGGTCGCGTCCCATGCCCGGGTGGCCGTTGAAGCCGACCGCGTTGCCCGCCGACGCTTCGTCCATCTCGAGCAGGACGCGCACGTCGGACGGCTCGGGGATGAGGTTGTACCACTCGTCGGTGAACCGCCACTCGCGCGGCAACGCGGCCGTCGAGACGTCCCGCCGGTTGACCGTACGCACCAGCCCGGCCCGGTTCGGCCCGTGGTCGTAGAAGTTGGCCCCGCCGAGCAGCCCCTGGAACCACGGCCAGTGGTACTCCGCGCCGAGGGTGTTGTGGATGGCGACGAAGCCGCCCCCGGCCCGGACGTACTGCATCAACCCGGTCTGCGCGGCGTCGTCGAGGATGTCGCGCGAGTTGCTGAGGAACACGACCGCGTCGTACGGCAGCAGCCGGCCCGGCGAGTCGAGCTGGGCGACGTCCTCGGTCCAGTCGACGGCGAACCCGTGCTTCTGGCCCCACTCGACGACCCGGCGCTGCGCGATGTTGCCGGCCGCCAGCGGCGGGTTCTTGCCCGGCCCCAGCAGCGGCCCCAGGTGGGCGTGCCGCGAGACGCCGGTCCGGCTGTAGACGAGCACCTTCCACACCCCGTCGTTGCGGAACGGCGTCGGCCACTCGTGGTAGCACCGCGGGTCCGTCCCCCGGCAGACGCCGTAGTCTGCGACCTCGTCGTCGTCGCGTCCCCACCGCTCGTGGCCGCCGTCCGCCGACGTCGAGCCGGGCAGCCCGACGAGAAGCGTGCCGAGCAGCGCGCCCGCGGCCGCGAGCAGCCCCGCCTTCGCTCTGGTCCGCATGGCGTCAGCGCCCGTGCTCGGTCATGCGGCGGTACTGCTGCCCCACCTCGACCTTGGTCAGCGCGCGGTCGAGGAACATCAGGCTGTCCATGCGGCAGTTGCACGGGTTCCGCTCCGACAGGTCCTGCGGGAAGCTCCCGCCGATCTTGATGCCGCGTGGGTCGGTCGGGGAGGAGAGGTACGGCCGGGGCCCCGTCCGCTGCCACGGGTCGCCCGACGCGGTGTAGAACCCCGGGATCGGCTTGCCGTTGCGATAGAGCGCCATCGTGCCCGCGTCGAAGTCGAACGTCGCCGCGAGGTGCACCCACTCGCCCTGCGGAAGCAGAGTTCGCCAATCCGCGTTCGCCGCGAAGGTCTGGGACGCACCGGTGTCGATCCGGCGCCCAAGGGCCACCAGCCGCAGCGTGCCGTTGACGTCGATGAGCTCGAGCAGGGCGCGTACGGCGTGGCCGTCGGAGTTGCCGGTCAGGACGCCGGCGAGCCCGATGGCGTTGTAGTAGTCGTTCGGGTTGGCCGTGTTCGTGTTGGGGCTCGGCCCGTCCCCGGTCATCTTGAACCAGCCCATGACGGTGGTGCTCTGCACGGCGTTGAACGCGCGGAGCGTCGGCACGCCGGTCGGTGAGTAGACGCCGGCCTTCCACGCCCCGCGCCCGGCGGCGACGTCGGCCTGCTGCACCTGCATCGAGTTGCGGCTGGCGCGGAAGGCCCCGTCCCGCATCCGCATGTCGTCGCCGCCGTTGACGAGCGTGATGTCCGTGCCGGACAGCCCCTGGTCGTCCTCCTTCGCGGGGTTCCCCGGCACCGGGTGCTCGAAGTCGTAGTAGGCCTGCAGGTCACGGGCCACGTTGGGGTGAACGACCTCGTCGCGCTCGACCCGCTGCACGCCGACGACCTTCCAGACCTTGCCGTTCGCCTTGGCGATCAGGTAGAGCTCGCCCTCCGCGTCACGCCCGAACCGAAGGTCGACGCGGTTGTCGCCGGCGAGGATCGGCATCGACACCTCACGGCCGTCGGGGGTGAAGACCGCGAGCTCGTGCATCGGCGCCAGCTCCCCGCTGCCGCGCACCATCTTCGCTTCCTCGGTGTAGAAGATCCGGCCGTCGACGAGGTCACCGAAGATGTACGTCCCGCCGAGCTTGCCGAGTTTCTTCCCGCGGTAGACGTAGCCGCCGCTCACCGCGTGGCCCACGTCCGCCGTGCACGAGTAGCCGGGCGGCGGGTCGTGGTCGTACGCCGCGACCGGGTAGGTGAATCCGTAGGACTCGTCGTCATCGGGCAGCGAGTAGAGGTTGCAACGGTCGGACTTGTTGTAGAGGAACGGTCCCTCGCGCTGCGGCCATCCGAGGTCGTCACCGGCGCGTACGTCGTAGACCGCCTCGAGGTCCTTCTCGCCGATGTGCCCCATGAACATGCGCTGCTTGCCGCCCGGGTCCCAGCTGAAGCGGTGCGGGTCGCGCATGCCGATGGCGAAGATCTCGCCGAGGGCGCCGGCCTGCCCGACGAACGGGTTGACGGCGGGGATGCCGTACTTCCCGTTGGCGCTGTCGCGCCCCGTCGGGTCGATGCGCAGGATCTTGCCGTGCGGGACGGCGAGGTTCTGCGGGTCGTTGTTGCCCACGCTCGCGCCGAGCCCGCCGTCGCCCGCCGCGATGTAGAGCAGGCCGTAGTCGGCGTCGCGCGGGGTCGCGTTCGGGTTGAAGTCGATCTGCTGGATGCCGTGGATCTGGCCGCCGAAGCCGAGCCGCAGCACCTCGCGTCGTGTGCCGCTGAAGACGTCCGCGGCCGGGTCCGTCGCCTTCCATTCGGTGATGACGCCGTGGAAGATCGTGCCGCGCTGCGGCGTCAGGTCCGGCGTCTTGCTGGTGAGCGCGCCGAACGCCTCGGTGTGAACGGTGTAGAACAGCCCGTTGCTCGCGAAGGCGGGGTGGAACGCGGCGAAGCCGAAGCCCTGGCCGAGGCCGCGGCCGGAGAAGAAGTCGGCACCGACCGTCTCACGGACGTCGAGGTACTCCCACGGCTCCCCGTCGTCGTCGAGGAGGTAGAGCGAGCCGTTGAGGTCGGGGACGTACATCCGCCCCGAGCCGTCGCGGATCTCGGCGAGGTTGTTGATGCGCGCGTGCCGCATCAGCCGGGCGTCGGTCGGTGCCGGGAACGGCTCGGACTTCGGGAACTGCGCGAACTCCTCGACCACGAGTCCGAGCCGGGCCGCAGCCGCCTCTTCGGGGATCGGATCGGTCAGCACGACGCTCGCTGCGGCGGAGACGTCGGTTGCCGCGACACCCGAAGCGGCTGTCACCGGGACGAGAAGGGTCGCAGCAGCGAGTGCCGCAACTGGGATCAGGTATCTGGGCTTCCTCATTGCACCCACCGTTCCGTCGGAGAGATGTGGTGTGCGTAAGCGCTTACGCGGAAGTTACAAGCGCGTTTCACCGGAAGTCAATGGCCGGTCGCGGATTCAGAGGTACGGCTGGACCAGCTCGACGTAGCGGCGGGCCATCGTCGCGACGACCTGCTCCCCGGGCGCGGCCCAGACGTCGGCGTTGAAGATCTCCACCTCGACGTCGCCGGAGTAGCCCGAGCGCGCGACCGCCGCGGTGAACGCGGCGAAGTCGACGTGGCCGTCGCCCATCATCCCCCGCGCCAGCAGCGTGTCCGCCGGCAGCGGAGTGACCCAGTCGCACACCTGGTAGCTCACGATCCGGTCGCCGCACGACTCCAGGAGAGCCAGCACGCCCGGCTCCCACCACAGATGGAACGTGTCGACGACCACCCCGACCTCGTCCGCTCCGTGCGTGGACGCGAGCTCGAGCGCCTGGGCGAGGGTCGAGACGACGCCGCGGTCCGCGGCGTAGACGGGGTTCATCGGCTCGATGCCGAGCACGACGCCGCGCTCGCGCGCATAGGGCACGAGGTCGGCGACCGCTTCGGCCACCCGCGCCCGGGCGGCCGGCAGGTCGCGGTCCCCCGGCGGCAGCCCGCCGGGCACGAGGACGAGCGTCCGCGCGCCGAGCGCGGCCGCCTCGTCGATGGCTGCCCTGTTGTCGCTGATCGCCCGGACCCGCTCGGCGCGGTCGGCGGTGGTGAAGAAGCCACCGCGGCACAGCGAGGAGACCCGCAGCCCGGAGGCACGCACCTCCCGGACGGCCACGTCGAGCCCGACGTCCGCCACCGGCTCGCGCCACAGCCCCACCGCCGGCAGCCCGGCCGCGCGGGCGCCCTCCAGCGCCTCGTGCAGCGTCCACCGGGCCGCCGTGCGCTGGTTGAGCGAGAGGCGGGCCAGCCGGAGGTCGCCGGGCAGAGGTGTCGGCACCCGGGCCGGGGCGCCGCCCGGGACGTCGACCTCGAGCGACTCGAGCAGACCGCTCACGGCGACGCCCCCGCCGTACGCAGCAGGAGGCCGAGCCGCTCGGCCGCGAGCCCGGGGTCCGGCAGCAGCCGGGCCTCGTTCGCCAGCTCGAAGGCCCGCGCCAGGTGGACCACCGACCGGGCCGACTGAAGGCCGCCGACCATGGTGAACCCCGGCTGGTGGCCTGAAATCCACGACAGAAAGGCGATTCCTGTCTTGTAGTAGTAGGTCGGGGCCTGGAACAGGTGCCGGGAGAGCTCCAGCGTCGCACCCATCTCCGCGTCGTACGCCCCCGCGTCCCCCGCGTCGAGCGCGGCGAGCGCGGCGCCCGCGGCCGGCGCCACGGCGGCGAACGCCCCGAGCAGGGCGTCGGAGTGATGGCTGCCGTCCCCGCGGATGAGCTCGGGATAGTTGAAGTCGTCGCCGGTGTAGAGCCGCACGCCGGCAGGGAGGGCGGCCCGCAGCCGCCGCTCGTGGTCGGCGTCGAGCAGGGAGACCTTCACCCCGTCGACGTGCTCGGCGTGGTCGTGCACTAGGCCCAGGAAGGCCGTGGTCGCGGCCGCGACGTCCGACCCGGACCAGTAGCCCCGCAGCGCAGGGTCGAACATCTCGCCCAGCCAGTGCAGGATGACCGGTGCACCGGCGTG
>NZ_JAANNP010000104.1 GCF_011250635.1 Motilibacter deserti | reverse complement strand
GCCGCGGCCGCCCGTCTTGACCTGTGCCTTGACGACGACGCGGCCGCCGTCGACCCCGGCGCCCAGCCGCTCGGCGGCGGCACGGGCCTCCTCCGGCGTCTCGGCCACCGCGCCGTCCAGCACGGGCACGCCGTGCGCGGCGAACACGTCCCTCGCCTGGTACTCGAAGAGGTCCACAGGCCTCCGTCCAATTGGGTACGTCCCGGCCGCCCGGTCGTACGCCGGCGCGGCCGCTGTCCGTCGGCGAGGTTAGTCCCGCCTACCTGCTGCGGCCGAATCGGGGCGGGCCTGCCCCCGACCTTCCGCGACGGTTGGGGAAGAAGTGACGGGGCTCTACTCGTTACCGATTTGTCCGAAACAGGGATGTGGGGACCGGGGCGACGGATCGCCCCAGGACCGCGTAGCCTGTCCCCCGATGCGCCCGGCCGACCGGGGCCTGCGGCTCCGGCCCGAGCCCTGCTGCGCCGGCGCGGACCCGGCTCCTGCTGGTCGTCGGCCGCTGTTCCCGGCGGCTGGTCGACTGCTGGTCAGAACGCTGCTTGATGCCCTGCCCTGCCGACGCGAGAAGGACGGTCTGTGAGCGCTCGTCGTACCGCCGGCAAGCACCGTCGGCCCGGCAGGCACCGCAGCCCCGCGACCGGGAGCCGCCCGAGCCCGCCCGTCCTGTTCGGGACCGCGGTCGTCGCGTCCGCCGCGGCCTACGCGTTCCAGGTTCCCGCTGCCACCGGTGATGACACCCGCCGGGCGCCCTCGACCTCCACGGACCTCGCCGCCCCCGCGCTGAGCACCCGGACGGCGGCCACCCCGACGCCCACGCCGACGCTCGCCAAGACCCCGGTGACGCGCCCGTCGTCCAAGCCCACGGCTCCCGACACCCCCTCGGCGGCCGCGTCGACCCCGGCCGCCGAGGCGAGCGCAAAGCCCACCCGGCGAGCCCAGCGCGCGACGCGCAGCAGCAAGCGGGCCAGCCTGACCTCGCTCGCCCGCGCCCGCCGCGCCTGGGTCGAGCCGCTGAGCGGCTACCGGATCACCGCGCACTTCGGCCAGCGCGCGAGCCTGTGGTCCAACGGCCACACCGGCACCGACCTGGCCGCCCCGACCGGCACGCCCGTCCACGCGGTCGGCGACGCCGTCGTCGTCTCGGTGGGCTACGACGGCGCGTACGGCAACAAGATCGTCCTGCGCCACAACGACGGCACCGAGACGTGGTACGGCCACCTGTCGGCCACTCTCGTCGACGCCGGGCAGAAGGTGATCGCCGGCACGCTCATCGGCCGCGTCGGCGCGACGGGCCACACCACCGGGCCGCACCTGCACCTCGAGGTCCGCCCCGGCGCCGCCGACCCGGTCGACGCGGAGTCGTGGCTGCGCGAGCACGGGGTCGTGCTCTAGGCAGCTGGCGTCGGCCCGATCCGGGTCTCAGCAGGCTTTCGAAGAAGGCCATCTCCTCGTGACAACGCGCCAGGAGGTGGCCTTCCTCCGTCTCCGGCCGCTGTGTCCGGCTCCTGTGTCCGGCTGTTGTCCCGGTCGGCTACAGCTTCTCCACCGGGGCGTAGCGCAGCAGCAGCCGCTTCGTCCCGGACGCCCCGAAGTCGATCGTCGCCTCGGCCTTCTCCGCGACGCCGGCGGTGGCGACGACGGTCCCCAGCCCGAACGTGTCGTGGGTGACCTTGTCGCCGACGCTCAGCGAGACGACCTTGCGGTTGCCGGGCGACTTGGCCGTGGGCCGCGCCGCGGCGACGGCGAGCGCCGACGGCGGGGCCGCGCGCGAGGGCTCGACCCGCTTCCAGTCGGTCAGCTGGGACGGCACCTCGTCCAGGAAGCGCGAGGGCGGGTTGTAGGACGGCGCGCCCCAGGAGCTGCGGACCAGGGCACGGGAGATGTAGAGCCGCTCGCGCGCGCGGGTGATGCCGACGTACGCCAGCCGGCGCTCCTCCTCGAGCTCCTTGTCGTCGCCGAGGGAGCGCATGTGCGGGAAGACGCCGTCCTCGAGCCCGGTGAGGAAGACGACGGGGAACTCCAGCCCCTTCGCCGTGTGCAGTGTCATCAGCGTCACGACCCCGCTGTCCTCCGCGCCCTCCGGGATCTCGTCGGAGTCCGCGACGAGCGCCACGCGCTCGAGGAACCCGGCGAGGCCGCCCTCGGGGTCGGAGGTGGAGTACTCGCGCGCGACGGCCACGAACTCCTGGAGGTTCTCCAGCCGGGTCTGGTCCTGCGGGTCGCTGGAGCGCTGCAGCTCGAGCAGGTAGCCCGACTGCTCGAGGATCGCCTCGAGCAGCTCAGCCGGCTCCGTGCCGGCCTCGACGAGGGTGCGCAGCCCCTCCATCATCCGGTTGAACTCCGAGATGTTGGTCAGTGACCGCGTCGCCAGCCCGGGGGCGTCGGCCGCGTGCAGCAGCGCCTGGTTGAACGTGATGCGCTCGCGCGACGCCAGCGCCTCGATGCAGGCCTCGGCCCGGTCGCCGATCCCGCGCTTGGGTGTGTTGAGGATGCGGCGCAGCGACACCGAGTCGGCCGGGTTGGCCAGGGTGCGCAGGTAGGCGAGGGCGTCGCGTACCTCCTTGCGCTCGTAGAACCGCACCCCGCCGACGACCTTGTAGGGCAGGCCGACGCGGATGAAGACTTCCTCGAACACACGCGACTGGGCGTTGGTGCGGTAGAACACCGCGACGTCGCCGGGCTTGGCCAGGCCCTCGTCGGTCAGCCGGTCGACCTCGTTGGCCACGAACGCGGCCTCGTCGTGCTCGTTGTCGGCGACGTAGCCGACGATCGGCGCCCCGTCGCCGGACTCGGTCCACAGCCGCTTCGGCTTGCGCCCGGCGTTCTTCGCGATCACGGCGTTGGCCGCGGACAGGATCGTCTGGGTCGAGCGGTAGTTCTGCTCGAGCAGGATCGTCTGCGCGTCGGGGTAGTCCTCCTCGAACTGGAGGATGTTGCGGATCGTCGCACCGCGGAAGGCGTAGATCGACTGGTCCGCGTCTCCGACGACGCACAGCTCCGCCGGCGGGGTCGCCTCCCCCGGCCGCCCGACCAGCTCGCGGACGAGGACGTACTGCGCGTGGTTGGTGTCCTGGTACTCATCGACCAGGATGTGCCGGAACCGGCGCCGGTAGTGCTCCGCGGCGTCCGGGAAGACCTGCAGGATGTTGACCGTCGTCATGATCAGGTCGTCGAAGTCCAGCGCGTTGGCCTCGCGCAGCCTGCGCTGGTAGAGCGCGTAGGCCTCGGCGAGCTTGCGCTCGAGGTCCGTCTCGGCCTTCGCGGCGTAGGCCTCGTGGTCGATCAGCTCGTTCTTGAGGTTGCTGACCTGGTTGCTGAACGACCGTGGCGGATAGCGCTTCGGGTCGAGGTCCAGCTCGCGGCAGACCAGCCCCATGAGGCGCTGGGAGTCGGCGGCGTCGTAGATCGAGAAGCTCGACGTGAAGCCGAAGCGGCTGATCTCCTTGCGCAGGATGCGCACGCAGGCCGAGTGGAAGGTCGACACCCACATGGCCTTCGTCCGGCCGCCGACCAGGCCGGCGACGCGCTCCTTCATCTCGCCCGCGGCCTTGTTGGTGAACGTGATGGCGAGCACGGCGCCCGGGTGCACGTTGCGGGCGGCGAGCAGGTGGGCGATCCGGTGGGTCAGGACCCGGGTCTTGCCGGACCCGGCCCCGGCGACGATGAGGACCGGCGAGCCCTCCGCGACCACGGCCGCGCGCTGCTGGGGGTTGAGCCCCTCGAGCAGGTCGGCAGGGCTCGCGCTGCGACGGGGGTGCGACGGCTCCGCCGACACGGCCGGGAGGTCGAGGACGAGGTCGTCGGGCAGGCTGCTCATCGTCCGTCGAGTCTAGGTCGCCCCGCCGACAGGCGGCGGGCTGCGCACACAGGCCTGGGCGCAGCCGGGGGCGCGGCTCCGCGCGCGGGTGTCAGCGCACGGGTCAGCGCGGAGCGCGCTGCTGCGGGCGCAGGGACAGCCCGAGCAGCAGCGCGGGCACGCACGCGGCGAGCGCCCAGAGCCACTCCCCCTGCAGGGCGCGGACCACGATGAACCCAAGGACCGCCGCGAAGATGACCGCACTGGCCAGCTGGCGGTAGCGGCGCTCGAGCAGGAACCGCCCGCCCAGCGCCATGAAGAGCAGGGTCCCGGGCAGCGACTCCCAGTCGCGCTGCAGCAGCGCCACGGCGAGCAGCGCGGCCGACCCCGCGATCAGGGCGAGCCCCAGGAGGCGCTCCGCGCGCTCAGCCAGGCTCCTGCGTACGCGCTGCTTCACAGGCCCTTTCTACCGGGTGCGCGCTCGTCCCGGGGTGCGCGTCGCTCGCTGGATCCGCCGCCGGGGGCACCGACCGGCGCGGCTGCGGCGCGTTCCCTACGATGCCGTCCGTGCCTGTGACGATCCCCGAGGACGAGGTCGAGCGCGCGCTCGTCATCGCCGCGCACCCCGACGACATCGACTTCGGCGCCGCCGGGACGGTCGCGCTCTGGACCGACCGCGGCGTGCAGGTGACCTACTGCATCTGCACCGACGGCGACGCGGGTGGCTTCGACCCCGCCGTGCCCCGCCGCGAGATCCCGGGCATCCGGCGCGCCGAGCAGGTCGCGGCGGCCCGCGAGGTGGGCGTCACGGACGTGCGCTTCCTCGGCTACAAGGACGGCCGGCTCGAACCGACGTTCGACCTGCGCCGGGACATCAGCCGGGTGATCCGGCAGGTCCGCCCGCAGCGGGCGATCGTCCCCAGCCCGGAGTACCGCTGGGACCGGCTGCCCGCCTCCCACCCCGACCACCGGGCCGCCGGCGAGGCCGCGGTCAACTCGATCTACCCGGACGCGCGCAACCCGTTCACCCACGTCGAGCTGCTGCGCGACGAGGGGCTGGAGGCGTGGACCGTGCGCGAGATGTGGATCATGGCGCACCCGAGCCCGGACCACGCCGTCGACGTGACCGACGTCGTGGAGCGCAAGCTCGCCGCCCTGCGCTCGCACGTCAGCCAGGTCGCCCACATCGACGGCTTCGACGACTTCGTCCGCGGGTTCCTGCGCGGCGACGCCTCGGTGCACGGCCTGCCGCAGGGACGGATGGCCGAGGCATTCAAGGTCGTCGCCTGCCCCTGAGGCCTCGCCCCGCTTAAGGTCGGCGCATGGACCTCGGCCTCACGGGCGCCCGCGCCCTCGTCACCGGCGGGAGCAGGGGCCTCGGCCTCGCCATCGCCGACACGCTCGCGGCCGAGGGCGCCTCCGTCGCGCTGCTCGCGCGCGGGGAGGAAGGGCTCGAGCGCGCCCGCGCGCAGGTCGCCCGCCACGGCACGCAGGTCGTGACCTACGCCGTCGACGTGACCGACGAGCCGGCGCTCGCCTCCGCCGTCGACGCGGTGGCGGAGCAGCTCGGCGGGCTCGACCGCGTCGTGGCGAACGCGGGCGGCACGGTGGGCGGCAACCTGCTCGACAGCTCGACCGCGGACTTCGCGGCCACGTTCGCCCTCAACGCCGGCCACTCCGTCACGGTCGTCAAGGCCGCCCACCCGCACCTGCTCGCGGCCGGCGGCGGCGCGGTCGTCCTCGTCACGAGCGTCAACGGCAGCAAGGTGGCGCCGCGCACGACCTACAGCGTCGCCAAGGCGGGCGAGATCCAGCTGGCGCGAGCCATGGCCCAGGAGCTGGCGGCCGACGGGATCCGCGTCAACGCCGTCAGCCCCGGCAGCATCTTCTTCGCCGGCGGCGGCTGGGACCGCTACCAGCAGGACGACCCCGCGGGCTTCGAGCGGTTCCGCGAGCAGGAGTTCCCGTTCGGGCGGCTGGGCCGCCCGGAGGAGGTCGCCGACGTCGTCGCGTTCGTGCTGTCGGACCGGGCGGGCTGGGTCACCGGAGCGGACATCGTCGTGGACGGCGGCCAGGGCCGCCCCAGCGCCCGCAGCTTCCGCTGACGGCCATGGCCCGGCACGTCGTCGTCCTGGGGGCGAGCGCCGCAGGGTGCTTCGCGGCCGCAGCGGCAGCGCAGGCGGGCGCGTCGGTCACGGTCGTCGAGCGGGACGTGCTTCCCGCCGCACCGGCTCACCGCCGCGGGGTCCCGCAGGACTGGCAGCCCCACGTATTCCTGCACCGCGGCATGCTCGCGGCGCAGGAGCTGCTTCCCGGCCTGCGGGAGGACCTGGTCGCCGCGGGCGG
>NZ_JAANNP010000105.1 GCF_011250635.1 Motilibacter deserti | reverse complement strand
GTCGCGCAGGACGCGGACGGGGCCCTGTCGCACGCAGTCGGAGCGTCGGGGCCGACGCTCGTCCTCGTGCACGCCGACGGCGTGATCGACGCCGTCGAGCCGGCACCCCAGGACCGCTTGGCCACGATCGGGCCGTGGCTCGACGAACGGCTGCCGGGGCTGCTGCAGGCGGGCGCCACGTCGTAGGGCCGAGGGAAGCCGCGTGCGTCCTCTGCACGCCCTCCTGCCACGCACGCCTGCGGCAGGCGCTCCTCAGCTCTTCGCCTCGTACATGCGACGGTCAGCGGCGTCGAGGAGGGCGTTCGGCGTGCTCGCATCCTGCGGATGCCGGGCGATGCCGACGGTGGCAGCGACGCTCACCGTCCGGTCCTCGTCAAGCGGCACGGGGTCGGCGACGGATGCGACGATCTGCTGCGCGGCGCGCAGGGCGGGAGAAGGGTCGTCGGTGGGCAGTCGTGCGAGCACGGCGACGAACTCGTCGCCGCCGTAGCGCGCCAGCAGGTCTCCGGCGCGGAGCGCACCCTGCATCCGGCGTGCGACGGCGGCGAGCACCCGGTCTCCGGTCGCGTGGCCGAGAGAGTCGTTGACGGCCTTGAACCCGTCCAGGTCGAGGAACAGCACGGCCACTCCGTGCCCGTCGCGCCGGGCACGCGTGAGCTCGAGCTCGAGGTGGTCCAGGAGCTGGGCGCGGTTGGGCAGCCCGGTCAGCGGGTCGTGGTAGGCGAGGTAGACCGCCCGTTCCTCGCGCTCGACGCGCTCGGTGACGTCGACCTGGTTGCCGATGAAATGCGTGAGCTGACCGCTGGCGTTCAGGACCGGGGAGATGGTGAGCTCGTTCCAGAAAGGCGTGCCGTCCTTGCGATAGTTGAGCAGGGTCGTATGGACGGAGCGGCCCGCCGCCAGGCGGCGGGCGATGGGGCGGACCTGCGTCCGGTCGGTGCCCGAGCCCTGCAGGAACCGGCAGTTGCGGCCGAGCACCTCCGCGGCGGCATAGCCGGTCAGCGCGAGGAAGGCGGCGTTGGCGTACACGATCGGCATGTCCCGTCTGCGCGCGTCGGCGATCACGATGCCGTTGGAGGCGGTGTCGATCGCGCGTAGCAGCAGGTCGGGCAGGACGTCCGCGGGGACCCCGACCGCGGACGCGGCGGTCGCGCCGGCGCGCGCGGTGCTGGGCGGGGAGGAGGCCGGCCGGGGGCGTACGCGCTCCAGCAGCAGGGTCGCGGCGTCGATCACCCGGGCGCGGTCATGGGTGAGCACGAAGGCGAAGCGGCGCTCGCCGTCGGGTCGCCGCTCCAGCTCGTGGGCCGTGATCGCCGCCGCGTAGTGCGGAGCGACGATGATCACGGCCCAGTCCTCGGCCAGCGGGTCTCCCGGGGGCACGGCCGTGCCGTGCACGCCGCGCGCGGGCTCCTCCGGCATACCCGGGCCCAGCAGCGCCGTGAGGGCGGTGACCTCGGCCACCGCCTCGTAGCGGCGGCGGGTGGCCGGCGTCACGGCACTGGCGTGCTGGAAGGTCGCGAGCACGACGGTGAGCTCGTCGAGGAGCAGCGCCTGCCGCTCGAGCTGACGCGACATCGCCGCGAGCAGGGGCACCCCGGCGATGCCGGGTGAGCTGTCGGCGCTGAGCAGGCTGAACGGGGTGCCCACCGGCCTGCTGCGCGTGCGTGCCGGCAGGCGGAGGGGCACCGTCTCGGCGGGCAGGGCGTCGATGGGGCGGCCGAAGCGCCATCCCTGGCCCAGGCGAGCGCCCGCCGCCAGGGCGCGCTCGAGATGGTCGTCGGTCTCGATGCCCTCGGCGAGGACGAGCGCTCCGCTGCGCTCGGCCTGCGCGTGGACGGCCCCGATGGTGGTGGCGATGGACATGGACGGCTGCTGCCTGACGAGGGCCAGGTCGAGCTTGATGACGTCGGGGGCGAGGAACGGCATGAGGGCCAGCGCGGAAGGCTCGGCGCCCACGTCGTCGAGCGCTACGCCCCATCCGAGGTCCCGCACCCGCCGCACGCCCGACAGCAGCTGCGCCGGTGTCTCGAGCAGGTCCCGCTCGGTCACCTCCACGACGACGCCGACACCGGGCGGCACGAGCCCCGCCAGCTCCTCCAGCCGCCTGCCCGTCAGCGCCCCCAGCGTCACGGGCTCCACGTTGACGAACAACTGAAGAGGAGGCCGGCCACCCGCCACACCGGCGAGCGCCGCGCCCAGGCATCGTTCGTCGAGCGCCCGGACCTCCGCTGCGCCGGCGGCAGCGGCCCGGGCGAACAGCGCCTGCGGCGCGATGACACCGCCGTCGGCCCGGCCGCGGGCGAGCGCCTCGACCGCGACGACGTGCCCCTGGTCCAGGTCGACGATCGGTTGGAAGGCCGGCACGATGTCGTAGCCGCCGTACGACTCCCCCGTATTGTGCGCGTACACCGACATGGGCTCCCCGCCGGCGGCACCAGCAAACGGGCAGCGGCGGCCGGCCTTTCGTCCCACTCGCGAGAAGCCCCGCCAGAGTGGCGGCCCGTGGGGACTCCTTCACGACGTCGCCCGGTTGCCGATAGGGCCTTCGAGCGACCGGAGGGCTGTGGGACGCGCAGGACGTGCTCGCGTCCCGGGTCGGGCCGGCGGCCGGAGCCGGCAGGCCCTGGTCGCCTCGCGCGACTATCAAGGCCCGGCGGAGACGTGGCGACAGGAGTGTCGAGGATGAGCGGCATCGGGGACGACGTGCTGCGTGCGCTGGTGGAGACGGCGCCGATGGCGGTCGCGGTCCACGTCGACGGGCGTTTCGTGTACGCCAACTCGACTGCGGAGGAGATCCTCGGCGTCGGTCCCGGAGCTGCCGTGGGGAGGCTGCTGCTCGATCACGTGCACCCCGATCACGTGGACGTGGTCCGGCACCGGATGGAGACGCTCCTGGCCGGCCACGCCCTGCCGGGCTCGGTCGAGATCACGATGGTCCGCGCGGGTGGGGAGCTCGTGCGGGTCGAGTCCGTGTCGTCGACCGTGCAGGTCGCCGGCCGCACCGGCATCTACGTCATGGCGTGCGACGTCACGGAGCGCGCCAGACGCGAAGCCCACTTCGCTCATCTGGCGACGCACGACGGGCTCACCGGGCTTCCCAACCGACTGCTGCTGCTCGACCGCCTCGAGCAGGCACTGGCCCGGATCGGTCGAGGGTGCGAGGCCGTGCAGGTGCTCTTCCTGGATCTGGACGGGTTCAAGCAGGTGAACGACGCCTACGGCCACGCCGCTGGCGACGAGCTGCTGCGCGAGGTGGGGCGCCGCCTGTCAGCGACCGTGCGGGCGGGCGACACCGTCGCCCGGCTGGCGGGGGACGAGTTCGTGGTGGTCACGGAGCTGGGCGGGACGGAGCTTCCGGCCGGTCGAGGAGGGGACGGCCTGCGGCAGCGGCTCCTCGCAACGATCACCGAGCCGTTCGAGCTGGGCCGCCTGACAGCATCCGTCGGCGTCAGCATCGGCGAGCTCGTCATCGACGACCCCACGACCGCTTCGGACGTGCTCGCCGAGGCCGACCGGCGGATGTACGCCGACAAGCAGGCCCGGTCCCTGACGGGCGCACAGCTCTGACCAGGTGACGCCGGCCGCCCCGGTGAGCGCCGGTGCCGGTCAGCCCATCGCGTGGACCTTGTCGGCGGCGATGGTGACGATGGTCCGCACCTGGTCCCGCCCGCCGAACCACGGATAGGCCCCGCCCAGGTAGCGCTGGGCCAGCTCCTCGATGTGGTCGGCGGCGCCGTCCGTCGTGGTCGCGACGACCCGGCCGCGGACGGCGAAGTAGCGCGACGGGTTGCCCGGGTCCGCCACGGCGAGCGCCACCCGCGGGTCGCGCTCGATGTTGCGCAGCTTCTGGAACCCCGCGACGGTGTTGATGAGGACGTGCTCGCCGTCGGTGTCCACCCAGGTCTGGGTGATCTGCGGCGAGCCGTCCGGCATCAGCGTGGTCACGAAACAGGGGCTGGGCGCACGGAGCAGGGCCAGCAGGTCGGCGGGCAGGTCCACGGGTCTCCTCGGCAAGCGCTGGTGCGGTGTCGGTCACCACCCTCGCCCGCAGCCCTTCCGGCCGCATCCCGAGGCCCGGGGCCGACGCTAGCCGGACACGCTCAGCGTGCGGCCGTGCCACTCAGCCCGCGTGACGGCGTCCAGGAAGACCCGGGCGAGCTGGCGCCGGGAGACCGTCAGCCCGGAGATCTCGTCCCGGTCGTCGACGTGGGCCGCAGCATCGTCCCCGTCCTTGTCCTTGTCGTTGTCCTTGAGGAACACCGGCCGGACCACCGTCCAGTCCAGGCCGCTGGCGCGGACGACCTGCTCCTGGCGCACGTGGTCCTCCACCTGCGGCTGGATCACGAGCGTGAAGAACGCCTTCGCGAAGAACGGAAGGCGCGCGTACGTGTCGCCGATGCCGTACGTCGACTGCACCACCAGCCGGCGGACCCCGGCCAGGCGCATGGCCTCGACCACGTTCGCGGTCCCGCGCGACCGGACGTCGAGCGGCGTGCTCGCTCGCCGCAGCAGCCGCACCTTCAGCGGGTTGTCGGAGATGCCGAGCGCGACGACCACCGCGTCCTGCCCGACCATCGCCTTGCCGAGCGCCTCGACGTCCATGACGTCGCCGGTCACGTACCGGACGTCGTCGCTGCGCGGCGCACCCGGGGCCGAGCGGGCGAACGCGGTGACCAGGTGTCCCGCGCCCGCCAGCTCCTCGACCGCCGCCGCCCCGCTGCCGCGGCTTGCTCCCACCACGAGAACCTTCATGGCTCCTCCTCCGATCGACTGGCTGACGGATCGAGCCTTGTCGCCCGCGCCCGGACGGTCAATGCCAGTTCGACCGGTGCTCTTGCTCGATCGTCCACCCGCGGTCCATGCTGGCCGGCATGGAACCGGACGTGCTCGACCGGGCGCTGCAGGAGTTCGGGATGACCGGCGTCTTTTACGCCGTGTCGGACGTGCCTGCCCCGTGGGGCATCGCGCTGCCTCCGATGCCAGGGACGATGGTCTTCCACCTGCTGACGCGCGGCGAGGCGGTGATCGAGGTCGAGGGCGAGTGGGTGGCCGTACGCCCCGGCGACCTGCTGCTGGTGCCGCACGGCACCGGGCACACGATCCTCGACGCCCCGGGCCGCGTGCCCGTGCCGCTGTTCGACCTGCCGCGCGTCGAGCAGACCGACCGCTACGAGCGCATCTCGCTGCCCGGTGACGGCGCCCGGACCGAGCTCGTCTGCGGCGCGGTGAGCTTCACCGGGCTCGGCGTCGAGCGGCTGGTCCGCAGCCTCCCGCCCGTGCTGCTGGTCGGCCGGGACGAGGACTCTGCGTGGCAGCGGGCCGCGCTCGACGTCATCGCGGCGGAGTCGAGGCACCCCCGGCCCGGCAGCGACCTGATGACCGCGCGGCTGGCCGACGTCCTCGTGGTGCAGGCCGTGCGCTCGTGGCTCGAGTCGACCGTCCCCGACCGCGGCTGGGTCGCCGGGCTGCGCGACCCGTCGCTCGGGCGGGCGCTCGCCGCGTTCCACGCCGAGCCCGCGGCGCAGTGGACCCTCGAGTCGCTCGCCGGGGAGGCGGGCCTGTCCCGCTCCGCCTTCGCCGCGCGCTTCACCTCCGTGATGGGAGAGACGGCGATGGGCTACGTCACCTCGTGGCGGATGGACCTCGCCGCCCGGCTCGTGCGGGAGCAGTCGCTGTCGCTCTCGCGCATCGCCGAGCGGGTCGGCTACCGGTCCGAGGCGGCGTTCAACCGGGCGTTCCGACGGGCGCACGGCGTGACCCCCGGCGCCTACGCGCGACAGGACAACACGTTCCACGTCCCGGCGGAGGTGCTAGCGCCCGCCTGACGGAGGCGACTCCCGCCGGCGCGCCGGCTCACCAGGCGACGATCCGACGGCCCCGTCGTGCATGGCAACGACCGGGCCCGGCCGCAGGCCGGCGAGCCGGTGACCTGTCGTGGACCGGTGGGATCAGCTCGCCGGCCGTAGGGCGGCCTGCGCGGAGCCGGGGACGCGGACGAGGGTCACGTCGTTCTCGACGTCCTCCTTGCGCTGGAGGAACGCGACGAGCTCCTCGGCCTGCTGGACGA
>NZ_JAANNP010000106.1 GCF_011250635.1 Motilibacter deserti | reverse complement strand
GCCCCACAACCCACCTCACCCGCACGAGTGACACACCCCGCGTGAGACACCGGTCGAGGAACGCCGAAGGGCGGCCTCCCGGGACACCCGGGAGACCGCCCTGAGGACAGAGCCGTCGGAGCAGCGCGGCCAGCGCACCGTCAAAGCACGACCGTCAGACGAGCAGCTCGCCCACCACACGCGGAGCCAGCAGCGTGAGCTCGGCCGTGACCAACTCCGCCTCGGCGTCCGGGACGGCGTCGGCCGCGGCGAGGAACAGCGGCAGCGCGCGCTCGTCGCGGTACGACTCGAGCGCGACCGCCGCGGCGAGCACCCGGTCGCGGGCGGGCCGCGCCGGGTCTCCGGCGATGGCGACCAGCGGGCAGCCGGCCGTGATGCCCACCGCACGGGCACGGGCCGACCACTCCAGCGCCCGCAGGACCGTACGCCGGCCGGCGATCGGCAGCGCGGCCGCGAGGACCGCGCGCGAGGCCGGCCACGCCGTGAACGCCTGCTCGAGCACGTCGTCGGCGTCCTCGTCGCTCATCGACAGGGACTCGCCCAGCAGGGGCAGGACGTCGTCGGCCGGCACGGCCCGCAGGTAGCGGACAAGGGGCACCCCTGCCCGCTTGAAGAGCTTGGCGACCGTCGCCAGCCGCAGGGCGGCCGTGCCCCGCCCGGTGACCTCGAGCACGCGCTCCACGCCGCGGGCGTGCTCCCCCGTCGCCAGGCAGGCCTCGACCTCGAGCGCGAGCCAGGAGTCGCGGGTGCGCCGCAGCCCGACCTCGTCCTCGACGACGTCGGGGAGGGCGGCCAGCAGCTCGAGCGCCCGCGCGGGGTCGCCCTCGCGCATCGCGATCTCCGCCTCGTACGCCGCCACGGTCAGCCCGGCGACGCTGCGCTCGCGCAGCCGCTCGAGCCACACGCGCGCGCCGTCGAAGTCCTTCGAGCCGATCGTCACCATCAGCCCGACCAGGCACGACTGGCGCTGGTTCACGGGCGTGCCGCCGACCGCGATCATCCGCTCGGCCGCGTCGAGCGCGCCGGGGCCGTCGCCGGCCGAGCACAGCGAGCGCGCCAGGTTCGCGAGCGCCTCACCGGGGTCGCCCTCGATGCCGCCGTCCTCGACGGCGAGCCGGGCGAGGTCGGCGTTGCGCTTGTACTTGTCCCGGGCGGCCATGCGGTGCGGCAGGTAGCCCGAGTGCACGAGGCGTACGTCCTGCAGGTCCTCCTCGGCGGGTGCGTCGCCGGTGCGGTCCATGAGCTGCTCGTGCAGCCGGCCGGCCCACCAGTCGGCGCTGGCGCGGGCGATGCGCCGCGAGCGCAGCGTGCTCGCCGCGCCGACGCCGACCGCGGCGTTGTCCACCTCGACGACGAACGCATCGACGTTGGCCCGCGCGTCGCGCAGCCGGCGGCGTACGGCCTCGACGTCGCCCACGGCGACCTCGTCCGCATCCACGGTGAAGGCCCACCGGCCGGTGCAGTGCATGAGCGAGCGGTTGCGCGCGTCGCTGAAGTGGTCGTTCCAGTAGCCGCGGACGACGCGGGCGCCGGCCGCCTCCGCGATCTCGACCGTGCGGTCGGTCGAGCCGGTGTCGTAGACGACGACCTCGTCGCAGAACGCCTGCAGGGCAGCGATGCTCTCGCCGAGCACCTCTTCCTCGTCCTTGACGATCATCGTCCCGGACAGCAGCGGGCGCGCCGCGGGGCGCAGCGAGCACGCCGCCGTGTCGCGGTGGGGCCACCAGCTCTCGGCGGCGACCACGACTCGTCGGCCGCCGGACGCGAGGCGCGCGCCCAGGCCCTCGCCCAGGTCGTCGACTGCCGTGAGGTCGGCCGTGCGTGCCAGCAGGACGACGTCGGCCAGCTCTTCGGCCGGCCAGTACGCCCCGCGCAGCTCGCGGGCCTGCTCGCGGGCGAACGCCCGCAGCGTGCTCCGGGTGCCGATGGCCTCGATGGGCGCGACGAGCTGCTGGCGCCCGGCCGCGAGGTCCGTGCGCGGGCCGACCGCGACGACGTCGTCGCCGAGCGCGGCGGCCAGCTGGTCCAGGGCGTGCGGCGGCGCGAGGCAGTCCCCGTCGACGAGGAGGACGAGCTCGTTGCGGGCGGCGGCGACGCCGGCCGCGCGCTGCTCGGCCAGGCTCGCGCCGGCGGGCAGCACGCGCGCGCCGCGGACGGTGCCGACGGGAACGGCGGCGACGACGAGGACCTCGTCGTGCAGCCGCAGCGACGGCTGCAGCGCCGCGAGCGCCTCGGAGACCGGCCCGGCCGCGGTGAGGACGACGGAGACGGCGGGACGCTGCGCGCTCATCGGGCCGTCACCGCGTATGCGGCGCGCCGGGCGCGGGGCAGGGGGACGCGGGCTCGAAGGCGCATGGGCTTCTCCTCGGCACGGACGGGCGGGGACTTTCGGCTATCGGGCGAGGACGGGCAGCAGCAGCTCGGGCGGGAGGACCCCGGCCTCGACCATCAGCTGCGGCAGCGCGGCGCCCCGGGCCGGCCGGCGCTCGGGCCGCGTGCTGAGCACGAACCGGAGCCGGTCGACGGGAAGGGTGAACTGCGACGTGCTCAGCACACCGCCGTAGCTCGCCGGGAGCAGGCCGAGCATGTGCAGCAGCTCCAGCGGAGCCTGCGACGGCATCGTCAGCACGTCGTCGCCCAGCGCGGCGGCGAGCTCGGCGTGGTGGTTGGTGTTGGCCGGGTGGCCCTTGAACGCGAGGCGGGCACCGGCGGGGATGCGGCCGTCGGCGCGCAGCATCCGGATCGCGTTGAGCTGGGTGGCGGCCAGCTCGTCGTCGTCGGCGTCCTCCCAGACCGCGGAGCCGGTGAAGAGCAGCCCGTCGGGGTCCCGCGCGACGCTCTCGAGCTGCTCGCGCTGGGCCGCGTCGATCCCGAACAGGCCCAGGTAGCGCTCGGTCTGCCGGCGCGACAGCCCGATCAGCGTGTCGAAGCGCATGTCGGCGGCGTAGGGCTCGAGGTAGCCGTGCAGCAGCCGGCCGGGCTCGTCGCGGAGCAGGACGTCGCGCCGGAGCAGGTGGTAGGTCGTCGGGAAGAGGTGGTGCCAGGCGTAGCTCTGCGCGATCCCCCAGAGCATCGGCTCGCGGGCTAACACCGCGCGGCGCAGGTCCGCCGCGGCGGCGGCGACCTGGCGTACGGGATCGCGCTGCTGCTTGAGCGTCTCGCGCTCGAGCACGCCGATGCTGCCGTCGTCGTAGAGGTCGAGCGAGACGCGCTCGCGCGCGCCGGGCACCAGCAGGCAGAGCTCGCGCAGCAGCGGCGTGATGCTCTTCGCGGCGTGGTGCTGGTTCGCGTGGATCTCGATGCGGTCGAAGCGGCGCGCGGTGACGAGACGGGCCACGGCCGCGACGAACTCGCCGCTGACCGCCGCCACCTGCGGCACGTGGTGCGCGTTGCAGCCTTCGAGCTGCTCGGCCGTGAGCGGGAGCCGCAGCCAGGTCGCGATCTTGAAGACGTCGGGGTCGTCGGCGCAGGCGACGAAGTCGGCGACCTGGCTGACCAGCGACAGCGTCGTGGAGTCGACGTAGAGCTTGAGCACCTGCTCGCCGGACCGGCGGGCGGCGGGGCGGGCGCCCGCGCGGGGCGCCGGCACGGCCGCCGTCCGGCGCTCGGCCACGGGAGCCGCCACGGGGGTCACACCCCTTCCCGGACGGAGCCGTTGACCGCGGCGCCAGCCGTCACGAGCGCGTCGGCCGGCCGCGCGGGAGCGTCCTCGAGGAAGAGCTCGGAGCGGAAGGACTCGACGATGTCGTCGACGATGCGCCGGCTGGCGCGGCCGTCGACGTACGGGAAGTGGCGCTCGACGGCGGCGGCGCGCTCGGCCGCCTGCGGGTCCTTCCCGCGCCGAACCATGTCGAGGAACGCGTCGACGTCCTCCCAGGAGCGCGCCTGGTACATCGACTCGAAGTACGCGCCCTCGTCGTTGGTGCCCGGCCCGTCCTCGCGGCGCAGGTAGAGCAGCGGCTTGCCGGTCGGGAGGAAGACCGTGGCCAGCGAGCTGAGGTCGCTCATCATGGCGTCGGCGGTCGCGAGCGCCTCGGTGTAGTCGGCGGTGTCGTCGAGGTGGATGGTGTCGTGCTCCGCGGCGAGGCGGCGCAGCGTGGTCTCGACGCGCGACGGGCCGCCCTCGATCTCGGCGAGGTCCGCGAAGAGCCGGAAGTGCGGCCGGACGAGGAGCACCAGGTCCGAGCGCTGGGTGAAGCGCTGCAGCAGCGGCTGCAGGTAGAGGTGGAACGTCGACCAGCCGCCCTCCTCCATGCGGAAGTGCGGGTTCCACAGCACGACCGGCCGGCCCTTGGCGCGCGCACGCAGCTGCCGGCCCCAGGACTCGGGCACGGCGTTGACGCTGGCGTCGAGCTTCGGCGAGCCGAGCACGCGCACGGGGGCGTCGCCGGCGGCGCAGTGCGCGGCGTACAGGCGGGCCTGCTCCCGCGAGGACAGGTAGGCGCGCCACGCGAGGCGCTGCAGCGGGAGGTCCCACAGCAGCCGCGTCATGAAGGCGCCGTCGATCGCGTTGTTGCCGTAGGGCACGGAGACGAGGCGTACGCCGCGCTCGGCGAGCGCAGCGGCGCTCAGCTGCGCGGGGCGGAACTCGTCGTAGGGGTTGTCGACGACGACGACGTCCACGTCGTCGAGGAAGCTCACGAGCCACTCGCCGTCGCGCGGGTCGTAGCCGCGGTCGCGGACGAAGTCGGCAGTGGAGGCCTGCTGGCCGTCGGCGGTGCTGTCGAGGGCGACGAGGGTGAAGTCGATGTCGACGCGGGCGCTCAGCTCGGCGGCGAGCACGGACACCGAGCCCCAGGTCTGCCGCTGCTGCACGAGCAGGACGACGTGCGGGCGGCGGCGGCCGGCGGTGATGTCCCGGGCGGCGCGGACGTCGCGCCGGCTGATCGCCTTCTCGGCCTGCGCGCGGTCGCGCTGGGCCTGCAGGATCGTGAAGTGCGCGCGGTACGCGGCCTCGTCGACGGCGGGCACGGCACCCGCCTGCTCGGCAGGCTCCTCGGCGGCGTCCCACAGCTCGCGGGCCAGCAGCGTCAGGAGCGCCACGGACCGGGCGTTCTCGGCCTCGTCGCGGCCGGCGGTCACCCGGCGCAGGCACTCCAGGCCGGCGGCCTCCTGCTCGCCGAGCAGCAGCAGCTCGGGCAGGGCGCGGGTGTCGGCGACGGCGGCGGTGCAGACCCGCTGCACGACCTCGGCGTGCGCCTCGGTGGGCTCGTCGACCCCGACGACGGTCAGGACGACCTCGACCGGGTCGTTCGCGCTGAAGACCTGCGCGGCCGCGGAGACGACCACCTGCGCCTGCGGCAGGGCCAGGTCCTCGATCTCGATGACGACTGCATGGCGCACTGGCGGGTTGCCCGCGTCAACTTGGGTCACGTGTCACTGGTTCGGCCCAACGCTGCCGGGACCTTAGGCCTGGGCGAGGCGTCCGGATGAGCGTCCACCGACGCGCTCAAGCCCGTCGGCGTCGCCGTCGAAGCACGTCGCGTGCCCGTCCTCGCCCGCATGGTCCCCGCCCCGCTCGCCGTGGAGATCCGGCCCGGTGCCCTCGCCGACCTTCCCGCCGTCCTCAGCGACCGGCGGATCTCGACGTCCGGCCGGGTCGCCGTGGCGGTCAGCGCCACGTCGGGCGCGGCGGTGGAGGCGTACCTGCGCGAGCGGCTCGGGGCGGCCGACTTCTTCGCCGTCGGCTCGGGGCGGGTCGAGAGCGCGCACCGGTTGGCCGACGAGATCCGGGCCAGCCGCTACGACGCCGTCGTCGGGGTCGGCGGGGGCAAGGTCCTCGACGTCACGAAGTACGCCGCGGCCCGGCTCGGGCTGCCGATGGTGTCCGTCGCGGCGAACCTCGCCCACGACGGCCTCGGCTCCCCCGTGGCCGTGCTCGACAACGAGGCCGGCCGCGGGTCGTACGGCGTGCCCGCCCCCCTCGCCGTCGTCGTGGACCTCGACCTGGTCCGCAGCGCCCCGGCGCGGACGCTGCGCGCCGGCGTCGGCGAGGCGCTCTCGAACCTCTCCGCGGTCCGCGACTGGCGGCTGAGCCACGCGGTCAACG
>NZ_JAANNP010000107.1 GCF_011250635.1 Motilibacter deserti | reverse complement strand
GCGACCCGCGGGTCGCCGCGGCCACCTTGACCGGCAGCGAGCCGGCGGGCCGGTCGGTGGCCTCGATCGCCGGCGACGAGATCAAGCCGACCGTGCTCGAGCTCGGCGGGAGCGACCCGTTCGTCGTGCTGCCCTCGGCCGACATCGCCCGCGCGGCCGAGGTGGGCGTGACCGCTCGCTGCCAGAACAACGGCCAGTCCTGCATCGCCGCGAAGCGCTTCATCGTGCACGCCGACGTCTACGACACGTTCGTCACCCGCTTCGTCGAGGGGCTGCAGGCGCTGCGGATGGGCGACCCGCTGGACGAGGAGACGCAGCTCGGCCCGCTCTACAGCGAGCGCGGCCGCGACGAGCTCCACGAGATGGTCGAGGACGCCCGGTCGCGCGGCGCCCGGGTGCTGTGCGGCGGGGAGGTCCCGGACGGGCCCGGCGCGTTCTACCCCGCGACTGCGGTCGACCGCGTGACGCCGGAGATGCGGCTCTGGGCCGAGGAGGCGTTCGGGCCGGTGGCGACGATCCACGCCGCCGAGTCCGCCGACGAGGCGCTGCGCCTGGCCAACGACAGCCCCTTCGGCCTCGGCGCCAACGTCTGGGCCGACGACCCGGCCGAGCAGGAGAAGTTCATCGACGGGTTCGAGGCCGGCATGGTCTTCGTCAACGGGATGGTCACCTCCTTCCCCGAGATCCCCTTCGGTGGCGTCAAGCGCTCGGGCTACGGCCGTGAGCTGAGCGCGCAGGGCATCCGCGCCTTCTGCAACGCGAAGACCGTGTGGGTGGGCGACTCCGCCTCCGGCGACGCGTCGACGAAGACCGAGTAGCCGCACCCCCACTCCCCCGCTGATCATGCACATGTGGCGAGTTGTCCACAGGCACAGCCGTCGAGGAGCGCCGAGCCCGTGCGTACCAGCGAGACCGCCGACGTCTGGTGGAAGTCCGCCGTCGTCTACTGCCTCGACGTCGAGACCTACCTCGACTGGGACGGCGACGGCTACGGCGACTTCGCCGGCCTGACGCAGCGTGTCGACTACCTCGCCGACCTCGGCGTGACGTGCGTCTGGCTCATGCCGTTCTACCCGTCACCGGAGCGCGACGACGGCTACGACATCACGGACTTCTACTCCGTCGACCCGCGACTGGGGACGCTCGGCGACCTCGTCGAGTTCGTGCGTACGGCCCGCGACCGCGGCATCCGGGTCATCGCCGACCTCGTGGTCAACCACACGTCGGTGCAGCACCCGTGGTTCCAGAGCGCGCGCTCCAGCCGCGACTCGCCCTACCGCGACTGGTACGTCTGGCGCGACGAGCCGCCGGCCAACGCCTCTGAGGGTGTCGTCTTCCCGGATGTCGAGGACAGCGTGTGGACCTACGACGAGGAGGCCGGGCAGTACTACCAGCACCAGTTCTACCGGCAGCAGCCTGATCTCAACATCACCAATCCTGCAGTCCGGAACGAGATTGCACGCATCACGAGTGTGTGGACCCAGCTCGGCCTCTCCGGCTTCCGGGTCGACGCGGTGCCGTTCCTGCTCGAGACCGGCGCTGTGCCGCACGGGGACGAGAAGCTCCCGCGGCCACACGACTACCTGCGCGACCTGCGCACGTTCCTCACCCGGCGGGACGGCGGCGTCACCTTGCTCGGCGAGGTGAACCTGCCGTACGACCAGACCGCGGAGTTCTTCGGCTCGGCCGACGGCGACGAGCTCACGGTCATCTTCGACTTCAACGGCATGCAGGCGCTCTGGCTCGCGATGGCGCGACAGGACTCGTCGCCGCTCGTGCACGCCGTCCGCGCCCGGCCAGAACCGCCCAAGGACTGCCAGTGGGCGACGTTCGTCCGCAACCACGACGAGCTCACCCTGGACAAGCTGACGCTGTCGGAGCGGCAGGAGGTGTTCGACGCCTTCGGCCCGAAGAAGTCGATGCAGCTGTACGACCGCGGCCTGCGCCGTCGCGTACCCCCGATGCTGGACGGTGACCAGGACAGGGTCCGCCTGGTCTACAGCATGCTCTTCGCGCTACCGGGCACTCCGACGCTGTTCTACGGCGAGGAGATCGGCATGGGCGAGGACCTGCGGGCGGAGGGGCGCATGGCCGTACGCACTCCGATGCAGTGGACACCGGAGCCGAACGGCGGCTTCTCCCCGCCCGGTGTCGAACCGGCACGAGCCACGATTCCGGAAGGTGACTTCGGCCCCGAGCAGGTGAACGTACGCGATCAACGGCGGGACCCGGGATCGTTGCTCACCTACCTGCGCACGTTGATCTCCCGCTACCGCGAGTGCCCGGAACTGTCATGGGGGTCCGCGGAGGTGCTGGAGACCGATGCACCAGGTGTCCTGGTGCTGCGCAACGACTGGGAGCGCGGGACCGTCGTCACGCTGCACAACCTCGCCGCCGACCGCGTGGACGTCACGGTGCCGCTACTTTGGTGCGAGCCCGGCAGCCGGGTGGTGGACCTGGACACGACCGAGGAGTGGCCGGTGCCGGAGGACGGTTCGCTGCACCTCTCGCTCGGGAGGTACGGCCACCGCTGGCTCCGGGTGCTGGGGCCGCGGGACCGCATGCTCGTCTGACCGCTCAGCCGCCGGCGCGCGGAAGCGTTGCCTGCCAGTCCAGCGCCTGCTGCAGGGTCCGGTGCAGCGCGATCACCTTGTCCAGGCCGGTCATGCGGAAGACCTTGACCGTGAGCGGCCGGTCCGTGACGACGCCGAGGTGGCCGTCGAGCGCACGGACCCGGCGTTGCGCCCCGACGAGGACTCCCAGCGCGGTGGAGTCGAAGAAGGTCACCCCGGTGAGGTCCAGGACCAGCCGGGCCCTGCCCTCGGCCACGATCTCGATCAGTCGCGTCCGCAGTTGCGGTGCGGTGTGGGCGTCGATCTCCCCAGCGATCCGCACCACCGTGGCGGCTTCCTCGTCGTGCCACGTCATGGTCAGGCTCTCGCTCACGCTTCTCCTCCACGAGGTCGGGACGAGGCCGACCGCGTCGGGAGTCCGCCCCCCTCGACGCTCCCGACGCGGCCGGCCGATCAAAGGCGCGTACGCCTCAGCGACGCGCCGTGCTGCGCTGGCCGAACCGGGTCCACAGCAGCAGCACGAGGACGGCTCCGATGACCGAGCCGACGAGCCCGGCGGGCTGGAGGAAGCCGTCCTCGGAGTCCTTGCCGAAGAGCAGGTAGCCCAGGAAGCCGCCGAGCAGGGAGCCGACGATCCCGAGGACGATGGTCATCGGGATCGACATGTCCTGCCGCCCCGGCACCAGCAGGCGCGCGAGGGCGCCGGCGATCAGGCCGACGAGCAGGATCGTGACGATGAGACCGAGCATGGGAGTGCCCTTTCCGTGGGGTACGCGGCGGGCCGGCGCAGGAGGGGCGACCCGTGCGGGGCGAGAGGCCGGCAGGACGCCGACCCGGCTGAGCGCTCGGCACGACTGAACCACCCCTAGGGCGGGCGCAGTACACCCCTAGGGAGGGTTACGGTGACCGAGTGCCTGCCGCCCCGCTGACCGTCGCCCTCGTGGACGACTACGACGTGGTGCTCGCCGGGGTGGCGCGGATGCTCGACCCCTACCGCGACCGGGTGGTCGTGGCCGAGATCGACGCCAACGCCTCCCTCGACGACGCCGTCGACATCGCGCTCTACGACGCCTTCGCCCAGCCGGAGTCCGACCACGACGAGATCCAGGTCCTGATCGACAACCCGCGGGCGCGCAAGGTCGCCGTCTACACCTGGAACTTCCACCCCGACCTGGTCCGCAGCGCCTGCGACCAGGGGGTGCGCGGCTACCTGTCCAAGACGCTGCCGGCCCGCGAGCTCGTGCTGGCCCTCGAGGCCGTGCACGCCGGCGAGCTCGTGGTGAGCGACGCGCCGTTGCACGCCCGCAGTGCGCCCGGGCTGGACTGGCCGGGGCGCGGCGAGGGGCTCACTGACCGGGAGGCGGAGATCCTGGCCCTCATCACCCAGGGCAAGAGCAACGCCGAGGTGGCCGCGCTGACCTTCCTCAGCCCGAACACCGTGAAGTCCTACATCCGCTCGGTCTATCGCAAGATCCAGGCGGGGAGCCGGACACAGGCGGTCCTCTGGGGCGTGGAGCACGGCTTCACCCCGGACCACCGCCGGATCGAGCACTGGAAGGGCGGCCCGTGACCGTCGATCACCCCGGGCCCGACGACAGCGACCCCGGCCTCGCGCGCAACGCGCCCTTCCCGGTGAAAACCGCGGTCGCGGTGTCCCTCGCGGGCGTGGCGCTGCAGACCGCCCTCACGGACTACCCGGGCAGCGACGCGTCCGGGGTGACGACAGCCCTCGCCCTGGCTGGCCTGCTGGCCTGGCTGATCCTGCGCCGCAGCCGGGTCGCCTGGGCCGTCACCTGCGCGTTCTCCACGCTGGGCGTGCTGCTCTCGGCCCTGCAAACGCCGACGCTGCGCTCGCTCGCGCTCGTCGGGGCGTACCTCCTGGCGCTCGGCCCGCTACTGGCGCCGCCCGTGCGCCGGCACGTGGCGCCCGAGGCGTTCGGGGACGGCGCCTCTGAAGACACCCCGCACGGCGACCGCCCCTGACCCGCCCACCCCCCTGGCTGATCAAGCAGAGTTGGCGAGTTACCCACAGACTGGGGATAACTCGCCAACTGTGCTTGATCAGCGAAGAGGGGTTGAGGGAGGCGTCAGGCGTTGCCGGAGAGGACCAGCGTCAGCGTGTCCGGGGCGCCGGGGACGATCCGGACCGGTACGCCCCAGTCCTGCTGGTGCACGTGGCACGCCGCGCCCTCCCCGCCCTCGTCGTCGCAGGACGCGGCCATCGCCGCGACGTGCAGCACGCCGTCGCCCGCGCCGGGGTCGAGCTCGAGGTCGCGGGCCAGTCCCGTGTCGCGCCCCTCGCCGGACCGGAGCAGTCCGGGCGGG
This sequence comes from Motilibacter deserti, assembly GCF_011250635.1. Lineage (GTDB taxonomy): Bacteria > Actinomycetota > Actinomycetes > Motilibacterales > Motilibacteraceae > Motilibacter_A > Motilibacter_A deserti. The sequence continues at coordinate 1,110 of NZ_JAANNP010000107.1, read as the reverse complement.
GTGGACGACACGACGAGCCGCGTGGCCGGGCCCCAGCGCTCGTCGAGGTGCTGGCCCGGCGGCGGGTCGAAGACCACCTCGAGCCGGAGCGGGCCGGGGGCGACGTCGGTCGTCGGCCGCTGCGTACGCGAGGCGAAGCCCTCCACCGAGGCGGCCCCGGTGAGGCGTACCCAGGACAGCCGGTGCCCGGCCGACTCGACGACCAGCACGGCGCCCTCGTCGCCCAGGACGGCGTCGGAGGGCTCGGCCAGGCCGGTCGCGACCGTCGACACGGTCCCCGCTGCCACGTCGACGTGGCGCAGCGCACCGTTGTAGGTGTCGCTCACCAGCACCGACCCGTCGCTCAGCACCGTGACGCCGAGCGGGTGCTGCAGCAGGGCCTCGTCGACCGGCCCGTCACGGTGCCCGAAGTCGAAGAGCCCCTTGCCCACAACGCTCTCGACGACGTACGCCCCGGCGCCGTCCACGCGGACGCGGCGCAGTGAGGACGTCTCGGAGTCCGCGATCCAGAGCGTGTCGCCGTCGGCCGCGAGCCCCGAGGTCTGGGCGAACCACGCCTCGTGGGCCGGCCCGTCGACGAGGCCCTCGTTCGTCGTGCCGGCGGCCACCGCCACCGCGAGGCTGCGCGGGTCGTACATCCACAGCTGGTGGATGCCCGCCATCGCGATCCAGACCTTGCCCTGCCACCACGCGACGTCCCACGGGGACGACAGATCAGCGGTTCCGGAACCCTGCATCCACTGACGGCCCGTTCCGGCAAGCGTCTGCACCTGACCAGTCGCCAGCGTGACCCCGCGCAGCGCGTGGTTCACCGTGTCGGCGACCACCACGTCGTAGCCCACCTCAGCCGCGACGTCCTCGGGCAGCACCACGAGCCCCTGTGGCTCGGCGAAGCGGGCCGTCGCCTCGTCGCCGTCGAGGAGCCCTCGCTGGCCGGAGCCGATGCGGCGGACGACCTTCTCGGCCGTCTCGTCGAGCACCGCGAGCGAGTGGTGGCCGGAGTCGGACACGAGGAAGCCGCCACCGAGGCGCTCGGGCAGCCGCACCGCCTTGCCCGGGAACGTGAAGTCGCCCTCGCGCGGCGGCGGGGGGACGTACGGCCCCGTCCCG
>NZ_JAANNP010000108.1 GCF_011250635.1 Motilibacter deserti | reverse complement strand
CATGACGTCGACGGCCAGCACGAGGTCGGGCAGCGCCCGGTTGACGGCCACTCCCGCGGCGACGCCCGCGGCGGCGGCACCGCCCAGGCCCGTGGGCACCACGACGAGGGTCCCCGCGCCGCAGTCGGAGACCCGGGTGCCGGTGTAGGGGGCGAGCTTGGCCAGCCGCGGCCGGTCGAACGCCGTCAGGCCGGCGAGAGCGGCATCGCGCGCCGCGTCGTCGGGGACCAGCGCGAGGACCCGCATGCCCGGCCCGCCCTCAGGACTTGTTGCTGAGGCGGAAGCGCCAGACGCCGCGCGGCTGCTCGCCGGACTCGTCGTAGGCGACGATGTCGAGCGGGACCTCTTCGGTCAGCTCCTGGCCGAGCGGCAGGCTGTAGTAGGTGTCGTGCGAGATCTCCTGGACGCCCGGCGGGCGCCAGCCGGCCTCGGCGACCTCCTTGTCGACGCTGATGCTGATCGTGTCGCCGCTGTGCACCTCGACGAGCGTGCCCTGCGCGTTCGCGCAAGTGGCGACCTCGTCCTGGGGGAGCGCGGCGTCGTCGTGGTTCCAGCAGGAGGCCTCGGCCCGCTCGGACGTCGAGCCGGCGAAGAGCGTCACCGACGGCACCGGCTTCTCGCACGCGGTCAGCAGCAGGGGCGACAGCACGGCCGCGGCGAGCGCCACCCGGGCAGGGCGGCGAGCTCCGGTGCGGCGAGGGGCCAGGCTGTCGCGTCCGCGCATGGGATGGGCTCCGAAGGATCGAGACGGGAGTTCGTGCCGTGGGGGGCAGCGCTGGCTGCCCCGCCCGAGGCTACCCAAGGTGGTTCAGCCGAGCCCGCCGCCCCGCGAGCACCGACCGAGCCACGAGCGCTAGCGCGGCCGCGAGCACGGCGGCCGCCAGCCCCAGGCCGAGCCCGCCGTCGGGGTGCAGCAGGGTGCCCGCGCCGGCGCCGATCACCCAGGACAGCTGCAGCACCGTCTCCGAGCGCGCGAACGCCGAGGCCCGGACGTTCTCGGCGACGTCGCGCTGCACGAGCGCGTCGAGCGCCAGCTTGCCGAGGGTCTGCGCGAGCCCGGCCGCGACCGAGACCGCCATGACGGCGACCAGGCCGAACAGCAGCCAGCCCAGCAGCGCCGCGACCGTGACCCCGGCCAGGGTCAGCAGCACGGTCAGCTCGGGCGGCCGGCGGCGCAGCATCGCCCCGAGCGACGCGCCGGCCGCGCTGCCCACGCCGGCCGCCGCCGCCGCGGCGGCGATGAGCGCGGTGTCCGGGCCGGGGAAGGGCTCGGCGCGCAGCAGGAAGGCCAGGTGGAGCAGGAGGAAGCCCGCGAACGCGCGGATCGCCGCGTTGGCCCGCAGCGCCCGCACCACCGCGGGGCCGACGGCCTCCGCCCGGCGCTGGCGCGACGCGGCCAGGCGCGCTCGCAGCCGCTGCGCCGAAGTCGCCCCGCCGAGCGGCTCCTCGCGCGTCCGCACCCGTGCCTGCTCCCGTGCCTGCTGCCGTCCGTGCCCGGCGGCCTCCTCCGGCCCGCCGGGCGGCGTGGACAGCGAGAGCGGGTCCAGCGGGTCGAACGCGTCGGGGTCGTCCGGCTGGTCGCTCGTGAGCAGCGCGGTGCCGCCTGGAGCGTCGTCTAGCCGGGCCGGCAGCCGTACGGACAGGACTGCGCCGACGACGAGCACCACCGCGGCCAGCCGCAGCGCCCAGGCCGGGGACGTGAGCGCGACGAGGCCGGCGCCGAGCGGCGCGGCCGCCGAGAGCGCCGCAAGGCTGGCGATGGAGAGCCGGGCGTTGGCGGTGACCAGGTTGAGCGCGCGGGGGAGCAGCCGGGGCATGGCGGCGGCGCGGGCCACGCCGTACGCCTTCGTCCCGACCAGCACCCCGAAGGCGGCGGGGTAGAGCTTGAACGGGTCCTCGGTGTCGCCCGAGACCGCTGTCGCCATCACGAGGGCGAGCACGGCCCGCAGGACAAACGTGCCGGAGATCACCCACCGGCGGCCGTGGCGCAGCCGGTCCAGCAGCGGCCCGACGACCGGCGCGAGCACGGCGAACGGCGCCATCGTGACGAGCAGGTAGACCGCCACCTGCCCCCGCGCCTCGCCGGTCGGCACCGAGAAGAACAGCGTGCTGGCCAGGCTGACGGTGATGAGGGCGTCGCCCGCGGAGCCGATCGCGGTGAGGTCGATGAGCTTGGCGAGGCCGGTCTCCCCGGCGCCGTGGGCGCGGGTGGCCCGCCGCATGCGCCGCCACCCCACGCGGCCGAGGGCGCCGAGCTCGGAGGCGGCGGTGCCGGCGGCCCGGGCGGCGCTGCGCGCGTGGTCGGCCGCGCCGGGCTCCTCGCGGCTCTGGCGGCTCGCGCGCGCCTCGCGGCCCTTGCGGTCCTCGCGCCCCTCACGGCCGCGGTCGGCGGCGGGCTCGCCGCCCAGCTCCTCGTCCAGCCGCGGGCCGGCGCCGCCCGGCGCGCTCCCGCCCGGCGCCTCCTGCCCGCTGCCCGTGCTCACCCTTCAATCCTGCCGTGATCACCGGCCCCGATGTGGACGGAGCGCGGACACGTGCCCGGACGGATGCGAGGATGGGCCTGTGGAAGCGCTGCCGATTGATGCTGCGCCCTCGGGCGAGCCGACGCGCGAGGACGCTCCGCGCCGCGCACCCCGTGCACGCAAGCCCGCGCTCGACAGCGTCCTCGCCGCAGCGGTCGACGTCGCACGGGCGGTCGCCGAGGAGCTCGCCGAGGGCGAGCCGGTCGGCGAGCACCTGGGCGCGACCGTCGAGGGCGACCGGCTGGTGAGCCACGAGTTCGCCTGCCTGACCCCGGGCTACGTCGGGTGGCGCTGGTCGGTCGTGCTGGCCCGCGCCCCGCGCCAGCGCCAGCCCACCGTCGTGGAGTCGGCCCTGCTGCCCGGGCCCGAGGCACTGCTCCCGCCGGCCTGGGTCCCGTGGAGCGAGCGGCTGCAGCCGGGCGACCTCGGCGTCGGCGACATCCTCCCGACCACCGCCGACGACCCGCGGCTCGCCCCGGGCTGGAGCGACAGCTCGCTGCGGCCCGAGGACGAGGACGTCGCGGCCCGCTGGGAGCTCGGGCTCGGCCGCGCGCGCGTGCTCTCCCTCGAGGGCCGGGCCGAGGCCGCCGAGCGGTGGTACGCCGGTGACGGCGGCCCCGACGCCCCGATCGCGCAGGCGGCCCCGGCCCACTGCGCCTCCTGCGGCTTCTTCGTCCCGCTGGCCGGCTCGATGCGCCTGGTCTTCGGTGCGTGCTCCAACGTCTACTCCCCGTCCGACGGGCGCATCGTCTCCGTCGACCACGGCTGCGGCGCCCACTCCGAGGCCGCGGTCCTGCCCGCGCCGCCCGCCCCGCCGGAGCCCGTGCTCGACGAGACCGGCGTGGAGGTCGTGTCCGTGCGCCCGCCCGAGCCGGTCGTCGTGCCCGAGCACGGCGAGGGCTCGGTCGACGACGCGACGCCCGCCGAGGAGCTCGGCCACAGCTGAGCCCTAGGGTCGCGGCGATGGCTCCCACCGACGACCCCTTCGGCACCGCCGGCATCCGCGAGCGCGTGCTCGACGCGTGGGCGGCGAGCGCCGCGCGGTTCCGCGAGGACGCCAACGCCGAGGAGGACCTCGTCCGCGGCGGCTACCGGGACCGGCTCGTCGTCGAGCTCGCGCAGAACGCGGTGGACTCCGCCGCCCGGGCAGGCCAGCCGGCGCGGATGCTGCTCCGGCTCGAGCCCGGCCGGCTGGTCGCTGCGGACAACGGGGCCCCGCTCGACCTGGCCGGCGTCGAGGCGCTGTCCACGCTGCGCGCCTCCGCCAAGCGCGACGGCGGCTCGGTCGGGCGGTTCGGCGTCGGGTTCGCCGCGGTGCTCGCGGTCACCGACGAGCCGGCCATCGGGTCGCGGGCGACGGGCGGCGTCCGCTGGTCGCGCGCCGACGCGTACGAGCTGGTGCGCGAGCGCGCGGCGGGAGCACCGGCGCTGGGGGAGGAGCTGGAGCGGCGGGGCGGCGACGTACCCGTGCTCCGGCTTCCCCGGCCGGCGGCCGTCGAGGTCCCGGACGGCTACGCGACCGCCGTGCACCTGCCGCTGCGCGACGGCGACGCCGAGCTGCTGGCCCGGCGGCTGCTCGCGGAGGTCGGCCACGAGCTGCTCGTCGCCCTGCCCGGCCTCGCGCAGCTGCGGATCGAGGACGCGTCGGCCGGCACGGTCCGGGAGCTCACGGTCGAGCCGGCCGCGGACGGGCTGGCCACGACGGTCGACGGCGAGCCGGCGCGCTGGCTGCTGGTGCGCCGGACCGGGCGGGTCGCGGCCGAGCTGCAGGCCGAGCGGGCGGTCGAGGAGCGGGCCGCGGACCAGTGGTCCGTGATGTGGGCGCTCCCGGTCGAGGGCGCGCCGGCGCTGTCCGGGGTGCTCCTCGCTCCGACCCCGACCGACGAGCCGATCGGGCTACCCGCGCTGCTCGTCGCGACGTTCCCGCTCGAGCCGTCGCGGCGCCGGACCCTGCCCGGCCCGCTGCGGGCGGCGGTCGCGGCGCAGGCAGGGCGGGCGTACGCCGAGCTGCTCGCCCATGCCGCCGCCGCCCGCCCGGGCTCGGCGCTGGCGCTCGTCCCCGGCCCGGCCGCCGCCGGCGAGGTGGACGCGCTGGTGCGGGCGGCGGCGCTGGAGGCGCTTCCGGAGACCGCCTTCGTGCCGACGGTGGCGGGCGCGCTCGCCCGGCCGCGCGACGTGACGGTGGTCGAGGGGGTGGGCCAGCGCGCGCTCGACGTGCTCGGCGCGGACGACGGCCCGCTCGCCGACGTAGCGGCCCCCGCGCCCACGGGGTCGGCCGGCCTGCTGGAGCGGCTGGGCGCGCGCCGGCTGCGGGTGGCCGACGTGGCCGACGCGCTGACCGGGCTGCGCCGCCCCGCGACGTGGTGGCACGAGCTCTACGCCGCGCTGGACGGCGTGCCGCCGGACGAGCTGGGCGCGCTGCCGGTGCCGCTCGCCGACGGCCGGCTCGTCCGCGGCGCCCGCGGCGCGCTGCTCGCCGAGGACGCCACGCCCGAGGTCCTGCACGCGCTGGAGGTGCTCGGCGCCCGCGCGGTCGACCCCGCCGCGGCCCACCCGCTGCTCGAGCGCCTCGGCGCCGCGCGCGCCACCCCTGCCGCGCTGCTCGCCGGCCCGGCCGTGAGGGAGGCGGTCGAGAGGACGCTCGACCTGCCCGACGACGCCGCGCGCGAGGTCGCCGACGCGGTCCTGGCCCTGGTCGCCGCCGCCCGGCCGGCGCCCGGCGAGGTCCCGGCGCTCGCCGGGCTCGCGCTGCCCGACGACGAGGGCGGGCTCACGCCCGCGGGCCAGCTGGTCCTGCCGGGCAGCGAGCTCGCGACGCTTCTCGAGCCGGACGCGCTCGCGGCGGTCGACGGCGGGCTGGTCGACCGGTGGGGCGCCGACGTGCTGGAGGCGGCCGGCGTCCTGCGCGGCTTCGCCGTCGAACGCCGCGAGGACGTCCCGCTCGACCCCGACGAGATCGACCTCGACGTGGACGACGAGGACGCATGGGCGGAGGCGGTCGCGGGGGCCGTCGGACCGCTGCCGCCGGTCGCGCCGGCCCTGGTCGCGGTCCGCGACCTCGACCTCGTGCGGGAGGACGCCTGGGGCGAGGCCCTCGCGCTGCTCGCCCGGCCGCCGCTGCGCGACGCCGTCGTCGAGCCGGTCCGCTTCGTCGGGGCCGACGGCCGCACCCGGGACGGCGCGTCCTACACGGCCTGGTGGCTGCGCACCCACGCCCGCGTCGACGGCCGGCCGCTGACGGACTACGCGCTGCCCGGCGCCGACCCGGTGCTCGCCGGCGTCTACGCCCCGCTCCCGATCCCGCTCGACCCGGAGCTCGCGCGCGCCGTGGGCGTCCGGTCCACGCTGGACGCGCTGCTCGCGGAGCCGCGCGGC
>NZ_JAANNP010000109.1 GCF_011250635.1 Motilibacter deserti | reverse complement strand
GACGTCGGGGGCGAGCTGGTCCAGGCGCTGCTCGGCTTGCGCCATGAATGGGCGGGCGGCCTCGAGGGGAAGCGTCGTGCGGGCGTGGTCCCACACGCTGAGCGCGGTGGCGACTGTCGCGTTGGGCAGCTCCGCGGCGCGGGAGCGCAGCGCCTGCAGGGCCTGCTGATCGACCGGACGCGGGGCCGGCGGCGGTGCGTCCGGCGCTGGCCCGGTGGCGGCTGGGGCCGTGGTCGGCGCGTCGGTCACGTGCGGGAAGCGCGCCGTCTGCCGGTCGGCGTCGGCCAGCAGCACGACGCCGCCGGTGGCCTGGTCGGGCGCGAGCCCGGCGGGCCGGGTGACGGGGTCGGCGACGCGGACAGGCGGGGCGTCGAAGTAGGGAGCGACGCGGGTCATCGCGTCGACCGGGTGGGTGCCCTGGGCGCGGAGCCGGTCGTAGCGCTCCATCACGTCCGGGCGCAGCTCGCGCAGCCGGTCCTCGGCCAGGGTGGTTGCGCGCTCGGCCTCGGGGTCCGGGCTCCAGGCCTGCGCCGCGGCCCAGGCCCGCCCGGCGTCGAGGACGGTCGTGCCGCCGTAGCCGGCGGGGTCGAGCAGGGGCGCCCAGGCGGCCTGCGCGGCGCCGCGCCGCGCTTCCAGGTCGGCCCGGATCGCGTTGGCCTCGGCCTGGTCCCGCTCGGCCTTGAGAGCGGCGCGGCGGGCGGCGACCTGCGCGGCGGTCTCGGCCGCCATAGCGACCACGCTGACGAGCTGGACGACCCTGGTGCCGGCGGCCGCGACGGGCTCCTCCGCCGCCGGTTGCATCTCGAGGTGACTAGTGGACATGGGCGCTCTCCCAACGGGCGAGGGACGATCGGCATGAGCGGGTGAAGCGGGGGGCCGCCCGGCCGGTGGCCGGGCGCCGGTCAGAAGCCGCAGCGGTTGCGGCGGGCGAAGGCCAGCCACCACGCGAAGGCCAAGGCGCAGAACGCCATGACGAGCAGGGCGAGGGCGAACAGCACGTCGGCGGCCGTGTCCGGTGTCGGGCCGCCAGTCGGCGGCACGGCGGGGGAGAGGGTCACGAACGTGTAGTCGCCGGGCGCGAGCGCCGGCGACACGGGTTGCGCGCCCACTGGCTCGGCTTTCACGAGCCGGTCCCGGCCGAGGTGGCCATCGGCGCCCAGTGCCCGGCCGGGGCCAGGACCGAGGGAAGCGGCGGCGGCGGGTTGTGGCCGGAGCCGCCGCAGGCCGAGAACGGCCCGGCCGCGCTGAGCAGGATCGGCAGATGGTGGTCGACCAGCGCGAGGAAGATCGGGCCACCGTTCTCCGGCTGCCGGCGGGAGGTCTCGAACGTGCGCCAGAGCCCCTCGAGCCGGAGCACGGCCTCCGGGTGGTCCCACCAGCGGTCGCACCACAGGGCGTTGCCGCCCAGGGTGCGGGCGAAGGCGAGCACGAAGAACTCGTTGACGAACTCTTCGACGTCGCGGTAGTAGGTCTCCCACTCGTCGCCGGGCTTGACCGGCGGCTGAGCGGGCAGCGCCGGGCGTTCCGCCGCAGCACCCGGGCGGGCGTTGCCGAGCGCCGCGTTGACCAGCTCGTCGAGGTCGTCTACCTGGGTCTGCAGGTGGAACAGCCACCCGCCGGCCTCGCTCAGGCTGCTCACGACCGGGCCGGCCTCGACGGCTTCGCCCAGCGGGGCCGGCTCGTCGACCCCGCCCGCCGGCTCCACGTCGCCCAGCCCGTCCAGAGGCTCTAGGTCGCTCATGCCGCCGCTCCTTGGGCGGCGGCCTCGATCTGGGCCTCGGCTGCCTTCTGCGCCGCGCCGATCTCGTTTTTGCGCGGTCCCTCGAAGAACGGCAGCGAGCGCACCAGCGCCGGCCTGGCGCCGGTCGAGAAGACGATCGTGCGCCACTTGGGCAGCGCCGAGATGTCGGACGCAGGAAGGATGCGCCGCGTCTGCACCGAGCGGGAGCGGTTGGACTTCCCGTCGCCTCGGCTGACCGACACCGAGGTGTAGTCGTAGTCCCCGACGAGCTTGGACAGGTCCTCGGCGAACGTGGGGTCCTGGATGCCGGAGCCGATCACCTTCAACGTGGCGGCGCCCCAGAGCGCCTTCATCCCGGTCTCGCCCCACACCCCGACGCCCTGGGCGTAGGACTGGAGCACCGTGAGCACGACGATCCCGCGCGACCCGAGGTGGGAGTAGAGCTGCGGCAGGTCCCCGATCCGGCAGATGTTGGCGGCCTCGTCGAGCATCACGAGCATGGGCGCGTCCAGACGCCCACCGCGGCGCCGCTCGGCCGCCGCGACGGCCTCGCGGAGCACCCGGTCGGTCAGCGCGGCCACCAGCGGGGCGGCCGAGCCGCCGCCGTCCTTGCTCAGCAGGTAGAGCGTCTGGCGAGACGTGGGGAACGCCGTGGCGTCGAACTCCTCGATGCTGTCGGCGTTCGCGCTGGTCGGCGGGGTGACCCACGCGGTGATCTCGGGGTTGCGCAGGCAGGCCAGCGCGGAGCGGGCGTTGAAGAAGACGCCGGAGCGGGTCTCCTCGGCCATCGTGCGCGTGCCGTCCAGGGAGGAGGCGATGGCGTCCCAGCCGGCCTGGCGCAGCAGCTGCGCGGGGAGGGGGCTGTTCTCCTGGGTGACCCACTTGTAGACGTCGGCGAGCGTGCCGCCGGACACGGCGGCCGCGAGCAGCAGGGACGCGACGAGCTCAGCGCCGGACTGCTTCCAGATGTCGTCCTTGGTGTCTGTGCCGGTGACGTTGATGAAGTGGGCGGCCAGCCGCTCGGCCTCTTCCACCGTGGTGACCGCGCGCAGCGGGTCCCACCACCAGGTCTGCGGGACGCGGGCGATCTGCTGGGGGTCGAACGTCCACACGCGCTCGCCGGTGTCCTTGGCGCGTAGCGCGGCGGTGGCGGCCCAGCCGTCGGACTTGTTCGAGGTCTGCACCACGGCGCCGGGCGCCTCGAGCGTGAGCGGGATCGAGAACACCGTCGTCTTGCCCGAGCGGGGCGCCATGAACAGAAGGACGACGTCCTCCCACGAGCCCTGCAGCCGGCGGCCAACGCGCGCGAGCCGTCCGAGGGTGAACCCGACCTGTGCGGGCGTGAGGTTCTTGGGCTTGATCCCGGCCAGCGACGGGCGTAGCGACGCGGCCCGCTTCGCCAGCTCGGGCTGGGTCAGGTGCTTGACGTCCTCGACGGTGGCCATGAGCCGGCCCGGGTCGGGCGCCCGCCGCGAGGCCTTGGTGAACGAGCGGACGAGCAGGAGCAGCGGCACGGCGATCGCGGCCAGGACGGCCACGGCGACGCCGACGAGCTGGCGGAGGTCGGTGCCCGCCCACACGCCCTTGCCCGTCAGGTAGGTGTCGGAGTGGCGGGCGAAGTCGATCGCGAGCAGCGGCGAGAACGGCCCGGGCTGCCAGGCCCAGCCGTGGCCGCCGGAGTGCGCGGCCCACGCGCCGGTGAGCCCTGCGGAGACCCACAGGGAGACCGACGCGCCGAAGACGAGGGCGAAGCCGCCGAGCAGCATGAAGATGCCGCCCTCGCCGCCGCCGGCACCGCGCGGAGAGATGGTCGGGGTGGGCCGGGCCGTCGCCATCAGGCCACCGCCCCGGCGCGCTCGGCCTCGACCTTTGTCAGGTCGAGCGTGGGCGCCAGCCCGGCGCCGCCCGGCTTGGTCAGGTCCCACCGCTTGTTGGTGTTGTGGACCGCGCTGCGCCGCTCGGCGCGGGTGAGGTGCAGCTGCACCGGGATACCGGGCCGCTGGCCGACCTTGATGAGCAGCTTCCCGCGGCCGGGCGGCTCACTGCCCGGCTTGGCGTCCCCGCCGCTCTCCTCGCCGCCTTCCCTCTCCTCGGCGCTCTGAGCCGGCCCCTCGCCCTCGTCCCAGCCGCGCGGCGTCGACCACGAGGTGACGGTCTCGACCTCGGCCTGGGTGAAGCCGACCACCTCGGCCAGCTCCTTGAGCTCGGCCGGCGGCAGCCCGGCGACGACGACGATCCCAGCCCGCTCGACCAGGCCCTTGGCCTTGGCAATGTCCGCCGGGTCCTGCATGGACTTCAGGTCTGCCATCGAGTGCGAGCAGTACGCCTGCCCGACGCCCTCCTGGCGGTTGAGCCGGGAGACGGAGTCGACGCGGTCGACCATCCCGGCGCCCGAGCGCAGCACCCGCCACAGCTCGTCCATGACCACGAAGTAGCGGCGCTGGGGGGGCGAGGCCGGCGTCGGCCAGCTCGTTGGCGGCCTCGACGGCGCCAAACCCCTCGTTCCAGCAGGCGAGCAGCACGGCGGCCTGCAGCGCGGTGTCGTTGGCGCTGATCCCGGACACGTCGACGCAGACGGCGGTGGAGTCCAGCCGGATGCGCTCGGTGGTGGGGCGGGCGAACACCGACCCGAGCGGACCTTCGATCAGGGCCAGCAGGGACTTCTGCAGCGGCTCGACGGCGAGCCGGTAGCGGTCGACGTTGCCACGGTCGAGCGTCGGGAGCCGGACCGTCTCCGGCCCTTCCTCGAGCACCGCGACCAGGTCGGAGAGCAGCGGCGCCTCGGACGTGCCCTCGTAGGCGGCGGCGTCGGCGCGGCGCTCGGCCAGCAGCCGCAGCGCGGCGGACAGCACGGTCCGCTCGGTGTCGGTGGTGGAGGACTGGCGGGCGAGCAGGATCAGCGCGTCGACCATGTTGAGCCGGCGGCCGTGGGCCTCCTCGCGCAGCCGGTCCGCGCGCCGGTGCATCCCGGCGGCCTGCAGGAGGTCGGCGGCCTCGTCGAGCGCGCCGGCGTCGAGGACGTTGAGCGAGCCGAGGCCGCGCCCGAGGCGGACGACCTGCCCGCCGAGCTCGCGCACGAGGTCGGCGTAGTCGGGCTTGAGGTCGCCCAGCACGAGCGGGGTGACGCCTTGCGCGGCGAGGCCGAGGACCTGGCGGCGGATGAGCGTTGACTTGCCGAGGCCGGGCAGGCCGAGCACGAACATGGAGGGGTTGGAGATGAGCTTGGCGCGCTGGAACCAGTTGATCGGGTCGCAGCACACTGTCGCCCCGGTCGAGAGCGACGGGCCGATCGGGACTCCGACCATCGGCGTGGACGCGCCGACGACGAACGGGTAGAGCCCGCACGCTTGCACGGTCGTGCCGCGCCACTCGGGGGGAGCTTCCACGTAGGACGCGCGGCCCAGCCCGCGGCCGGCGAACCCGCGCGCGGTCAGCCGCGGACGCTTGGCCAGGCTCGCCGGGGCGGCCTTCGGGGCCTTGTTCACCTGCTTGGCGGCCTTGCGCAGCTGGCGCTTGCTCGTCGCCTTCGCAGTGGCGGTGATGCCGGTGGAATCGCGACGGGAGGCCCGCCGGTGGCGGCGCCCGCCGCCGATGCGGGCCGACACCACGGCGTCGGCCTCTTCCAGCGATGTGAGCTTCTTCGACATGCGTTCCCCTGTTCCTGGAAGGGCTTAGAGGCCGTTGCGGAAGACGTCGGGCATCGCGACGTGCTTGGCCAGCACGACGCCGACGCCGAGGGCAGCGGCGAACGCGCTGTCCTGGGAGCCGAAGCAGCGGCGCAGTTGCAGCCGGGAGGAGGCGCCGAGCTGGTCGACGATCTCCGCTGCCTGACCGAGCCGCTTGGGGTCGGACATCGTGACGGTGACCATTACGGACTGGCGCACGAGCCCGGCGCCGGCGGCCTGCTCCTCGGCGGTCTGCCGGGTCGCGCGGATCGCCGCCGTCTCGCCCGCTGCGGCCTGCCCGCGGCGGGCCGTGGCGAGGGTGTTCGCCGTGCGGACGTCGGCGTCGGCGATGGCGGCCGCCTCGTAGGCGGCGTAGGGGCGGTAGACCACCGTGACGCGCTTGCG
>NZ_JAANNP010000110.1 GCF_011250635.1 Motilibacter deserti | reverse complement strand
CACCGAGCGGCGCACATCGCGTTGTAGAACTCGAGGCCTGCTCCGGCACGGCGGGCCGCGAAGTAGGCATGGTGCGGCAGCACCCACCACGGGTCGATGTCGATCGGCCAGCGCATGGACAGGCCCATCCTGGCGGTCAGCCGCTTCACGTCCTGCAGGATGTAGAGGTGCTTCGCCTTGCTCATGGCGGTGTAGTGCATCTCGATCCCACGGGCGTCGAGAACCGACTGCGTCGTCTCGTCCGGCGCGAAGTACGGCAGCCACTCGAACCGCTCGTGCACGTCCGGCAGCGCCTGCTGCAGCCGGTGCAGCGCCATCCAGCTGTAGGGGCTGCGGAAGGAGAAGTAGAGCCGGGGGCGCTTGGTCACGGCCGGCCCCCGAGCAGCTGCGCCTGCGTGTCGGCGTCGAGGGTGATGATCTCGTCGAAGGCGTTGTCACCGCGCGCCATGACATAGCCGTGCATGATCGTCGCGGTCGCGGTGTGGATGCGCTGCCCGTCGCGTACGACGTAGCAGTCCATCCGCCCGGTGAAGAGCGTGTCCTTCAGGACGTCGTCGACCGTGAACGTCACGTGCAGCGTCTCGCCCATGAACGCGTCGGCGATCATCTGGACGCGCGCCCGCGACACCACCGGGATCCAGTCCCGGGTCGCGAGCAGCCCGGTGATGGGCAGGCCCGCCCACTCCAGATAGCGGTCGACGGTCTCCTCGAGCAGCCGGACGTACGCATTGCTCTGCAGGCGTGTGTAGTAGTGGCAGGCGTAGTACGGGATATTCCACTGCCACTCGAACCCGCCGGGCGCAGCCCATGCCGCGGGCTCGGCGACTCCCGGCGCGGACGTCGTCTCCGGTACCAGATGGGCGGCGAGCTCCGCGGGCGGCGGAGCTCCCCGTCCCTCCTTCTCCGTCACGGGCGCGACGGTCAGCCGGCCGTTGAGCACGGGCACCGGGCCGCCCTCGCGCTCGGCCGAGAGGTGGACCGCGAAGGACAGGCCGTTCGCGTGCCGGTTGGCCACGGGAGTCACGGTGCCGGTCACGGCGTCGTCGACGTGCAGCGTGCCGACGAGGCGAGTGCTGGTGTCGACGACCTCGAGCCCGATGCCGTGCTCTTCGAACAGTCGTTGCGGGCCGAGACCGGCCTGGCGGAAGGCCGACAGCACGGCGTCCTCGGCCAGGAACATGAAGTTCTTGAACCCGATGAACGTGGAGATGTTGGCGCCGTCGAATCGAGGCCGGCCCGCGTAGGGCAGCGGCGGGCAGCCGGGCGAGAGTCTCACGTGGTCTCCAACGGATGAGGCGGCGGGCAGGTGGGCAGCTCGGCCAGGGCCTCGTCCAGGAACTGGGCGACGAGATCCCCGACTTCGTCGGACTGGTCGAGATGGCAGAAGTGGGTCAGGCGAGGCGAGCGGTGCAGGCGGCCGGCGACGAGCGCGCGCTGCAGCTCCACGGCGCGCTCGTTGCAGATCCCGGGGTCGTCGGTCCCCGCGACGACGAGCGTCGGGAGGTCGACCTCGGCGAGCGGGAGCTCGCTCGAGGTGAGGAAGTGCTCGTAGAGCGTGAGGAAGCCGCGCGGCCCGATCCGGTCGAGCATCTTGCGGGCCATGCCCGCGAGGATGTCGTCCTCGACGACGCCGGCGCGCGGTCCGAGGCGGGAGAGCATTCCCGCGGTCATGACGGCCTCGAAGTCGGCGTGCGACCGGCCGAACGTCTGCCAGTCGTCGTCGACCGCCGCGGGCCGGTGGAAGGGCGCGATGAGCACCGCGGCCGAGACGGCACGCGCGACGCCGGCGCGGGCCAGCCACTGCAGCGTGACGTTCGCTCCGAAGGAATGCGCCACGACGCCGACCGGAGGGCGCCCGACCAGGTCGGCCGCCAGGCCGAGCCAGGCGTGCGAGGTGGAGGCCGCCCGCCAGCGGTACTCGCCGCCGGCCCGCCACGGCAGGTCCAGCAGGTGCAGTCGGTACATGCCCGCGAGCCGGGCGGCGAGCGGGCGCCAGTCGGTCCAGCTGCCCTCCATCCCGTGCACGAGCAGCAGCGGCGGCGCCTGCGGGTCGCCCGTCGAGTGCACGCGGAGAACGTCTCCGTGGGCGTGCAGGGCGGACGTGTCGGTAGCGGTGTCGGCGGCGGTCATCAGGCCCTCCCGGCCGTGGCCAGGACGGCGGCAACCGGCTGCTGGGCCGGGATGTGCGCCACGGGTGCGGGCCCCCGCCGCAGGGCGAGCGACGCGTAGCCGTCTGCGGCGTTGCCGCAGACGGCGCCGGCGCTCGCCGTCCGTCGTTCGGCCGGCAGCTGCCGAAGCCAAGCCGCCGCCAGGGCGGCCTGCAGGACGCCGTGCGCCCCGTACGTCTCCCCGATCCGTGCGGTCAGGTCGACCACGAGGCTCCCGTCGTGGTGCGGGTGCGGCGCGAGGCCCGCGGCCACCAGCAGCAGCTGCCCGGGCTCCGCCACGGGGGCAGCGGGCAGGCCCGCTCCGGGCGGGACGACGCCGGCGGAGGTGACGAGCAGGTCCTCGCCCGCGGGGTCGTCCGCGCGCTCCAGCACCAGCGCCCCGGCCGCTGCGGTCAGCGGACGTGCCTCCTGGGAGTCGTCGCCCTGCGCGAGGAGGCGGCTCGAGATCTCGTCGTCGGGTTCGACGCCGACCACGAGCGCGCGGTCGGCCCGCCGGGCGCGCAGCAGCCGGGCCGCGACGCGGACCGCGTCGGCTCCCGACGTCGCACCGTTGCAGAGCATGACGTTCGGGCCGGTCAGCCCGAACCGGATCGCGAGCGTGCTGGCGATGACGTTGCTCGACGCGTTCGGCGTCTGCAGCGGGCTGACGTCGCGGTAGCCGGCCGTGCGCACGGTCGCTGCGATCGTGCAGACGGTCTCGAGGTTGCCGAGGTTGGAGCTGACGACGACGGCGGTGCGCTCCGCGCCCGGGACCGGCGTGGTGACGCGGCCGGGGGGCAGGCCGAGGGCGCGTTGCGCGGCGCAGAGGGCCAGCCGAGTGGCTTGCTCCTTGTAGAGCAGCCCCTTCCTGCCCAGCACTTTGTGTGCGTCCTCGGCGCTGCACGCGTCCGGCTCGACGCGCACGACGTCCGCGAGCGCGTCCGGCGCCAGCCCCGGGACGTGGACGGCCGTGCCGCGGACGACGACGTGGGCGCGGCTCATGTCGCGGCCCCGACGAGAGCCACGGCGTTCACGCCGCCGAAGCCGAACGCGTCCACCTGCGCGAGCGTCGCGTCGCACGCCCGCGGCGCGCCGGTGACCAGGTCGAGGCCCTGTGCCTCGTCGATCGCGTCGCGCAGCCCGGTGATCGGAGGCACGGCGCCGCTCCGCATCGCCTGTGCGGCGACGATGACGCTCATCAGCGCCGCAGCGCCGGACGTGTGCCCGGTGCCGCCCTTGATCGCCGTGACGGGCACAGAACGGCTCTGGTACGCGTCGGCGAGCGTCGCGGCCTCCAGCGGGTCGTTGAGGGCGGTCCCCGTGCCGTGGGCGACCACGAGGCCGACGTCGGCGGGCGTGACCCCGGCGGCGTCGTACGCGGCCTGCATCGCGGCGGCGATCCCCGGGGCGTGGGGAGCGGTCTCGTGATGGGCGTCGCAGCTGAGCCCGACCGAGTGCAGGACCCCGAGCGCAGGCTCGGCACCGGGCCGCGTCGAAGGCCGGGCCTCGAGCACGACCGCGGCGGCCCCCTCGCCGAGCAGCACGCCACGGCGGTCCCGGTCGAAGGGGCGTACGGCCTCCGACGGCTGCGCGCTGCCGCGGCCCATGACCGCGAGCAGGCTCAGCGTCAGCGAGTCCGTGCCCGCGACGACGACCGCGTCGGCCTCGTCGGCGTCCAGCAGGTCCTGCGCCAGGGCGAGGGCGTAGCCGGACGCCGAGCAGGCGTTCGACACGGTGAGCACCTCGGCGACTCCCGGAAGGGCGTCGCGGACGACATCGCCGAAGTGCAGCTCGGTCGCCGAGAAGGGCGACCCGTCCAGGTGCCAACGCTCCGCGGCGGCGAGCTCACGCAGGCCTGTGCCGACGATCGCGACGACTCGCAGCTGCTTCGCGTCGAGGGCCGCACGGGCCGCGGCACCCGCGACGACCTGGCCGAGCAGCGCCGCCGCCCGGTGCACGTGCGCGAGGCCGGGCGAGTCGTCGCGGATCTCGTAGCTCGAGGTGACACCCACCTCGTCGGGCAGGAACCGCGCGCCGAGCCGGCCGGCGCCGCTGCGGCCGGCACAGAGCCCGCGGAAGGTCTCCTCGGCGTCGCCGAGGCAGCTGCGCGCCTCATAGCCCGTCAGCGTCGCCGGCACGGGACCACCCCCTGACCACCGCGGCGCCCACGAGGCCGTCGGACGTGACCGACGTGACCAGCGCGTGGCGGCCGTCGAGCTCGGGGCTTGCCCGGTGCTCGGCGAGGACCGCGGCCAGCTGCAGTGCGCCCGACGCGGTGTAGGTCTCGCCGAGGCGGTCCTTGACCGGGAGCCAGCTCGCGGTGTCCGCGCCGAGGGCCTCGAGGATTCCGGACCGCTCGGCGCTGTCGCGGCGCGGGGACCCGGCCAACGACGACGCGACGGTGGCGATGTCGCTTCCTTCGACGCCTGCGACGCGCAGGGCACGCGACACCACCGCGGCCACGACCGCGGGATCGGGCTCACCGTCGGCCGACGCGCCGATCTCCACCGACAGCACCTCCGCGCAGCGCGGGCGGCCCTCCGCCGCCGCCGCGGGCTCGAGCACGAAGACCGCCGCGCCCTCACCCAGCGGTACGCGGCTGTCCAGCCCGCCGCGCAGGTGCTCCGCCGCCCACGCCCGCTGCGGCGTGAACTCCTCCACGCCGCCGACGAGCATCGTGCGCTCGTAGCCGTTGCGCAGCTGGTTCCGGCCGTAGCGGAGCGCGGCGAGGAACGACGTCTGGCCGTCGGTGATGGTCGCGTTGACGCCGCGCAGCCGGTGCCAGATCGCGGCGGAGCCGGCGGCCGCGTTCATCACGGCGTACGGGAACCGGATCGGGTTGACGAGGTACGGCGGGTCGTTGACGATCGTCTCCTGGATGAAGTCGCACAGCGACTGCGTCCCGCCGCCCGTGCCCATGGCGATGCCGGTCGACCCGCGCGCCTCCTCGCTCAGGTCCGCATCGGTGTCGTCCAGCGCGAGGCCGGCGGCAACGACGGTGAACGACGTGGGGCGGTCGAAGCAGCTGGTCCCCTTGCGGCCCAGATGGTCCCGGACGTTGAAGCCCGGTAGGACGCACGCCTTGGCGACGGGCAGCTCCTCGGGGTACATGCCCTCGACGTCGCAGAGCACGGACTCCTGCGCGCGCCATCCTCTGCTGAAGTCTGCTGCACCTGTCCCGAGTGGTGAGACGACGGCCCAGCCGGTGATGGCCAACGCGGCGTCGGCCCGGTCCTCGCTCATGCTGCCTTCCCGAAGATCGTGATGGCGTTGTTCCCGCCGAAGGCGAACCCGTTGTTCTGCACGCACGTCAGGTCCGCGGGCCGGGACTGGTTGGGGACCACGTCGAAGCCGGTCATCTCCGGGTCGAGGGTCTCGTGGTTGATCGTCGGCGGGAGGAAGCCCTCGGCGAGGCCGAGCACCGAGGCGATGGCGCCGAAGGCGCTCGCCGCCCCCATGGTGTGCCCGAGCATGGACTTCGTGGAGCTCACCGGCGGCGGGCTGTCGCCGAACACCTCGCGGATCGCCCGGCTCTCCATGGTGTCGTTGGCCGGCGTCCCCGTGCCGTGCGCCGA
>NZ_JAANNP010000111.1 GCF_011250635.1 Motilibacter deserti | reverse complement strand
CCCAGACGCGCGCCGGAGGCGCATCGAGCTCCTCGGTCCCGCGGTCCCTCCAGCCGACGAACGGGCCGCGGGAGCAGGCCAGACGGAGGACCACGCCGAGGAGCATCGCGAGGCCGAGGCCGAGGAACGGCAGTGCCGCCACGCGCACCCCGACGCCGATCAGGTCGAACACCTCACCGGTCGCGGCGAGCAGTCCCAGCGCCACCGGGAGCGCCGCAGCGAGCGCGAGCAGCGGACGGCGGACGCCGAGGACCGCGCAGGCCAGCACGCCGAGGACGAGCAGGACGCTTCCGACCAACAGGGCGGGAAGGCCGAGCACGAAGCCGGTGAGGGTGTCGAGGGCCAGGTGCACGCCGCTCCCTAGAAAGTCGTCGGGTAAACGGGCCGGAGTTTACGCGGGCCTAGGCGGCGTGCTGGCGGAGAAATCGGCCGAAGTGCGGAACGGTGAAGGCGACGGTGCCGCGCTCGGCCGCGTAGACGAGCCCCTTCTTCAGCAGGCTGTCGCGCGCCGGGGACAGGCTGGCGGGCTTGCGCCCGAGCAGCGATGCGACCGCCGAGGTGGCGACGGGCGAGTCCCCGTTCTCCAGCCCGAGGTCGGCCATCGCCCGCATGTACTCCCGCTCGGCAGGGGTGGCGCGCTCGTAGCGGCTGCCGAAGAAGCCGACGGCGAGCTCGGCCTCCGCCTCGGGCAGCGCGACCCGGACGTCCTCGGCCGTCACGGGTGTGCCCGGGGCGTTGTCCCAGACGGACTTGCCGTAGGCCTGGATGAAGTAGGGATAGCCGTCGGTCGCGGTGTAGAGCGCGTCCAGCGCGTCGGAGGTGAACGTGACGCCCTCCTCCGCCGCAGGCGCCGCGAGGGCGTGATCCGCCGACTGCCGGTCGAGCCGGTCGATGCGGGCGTAGCGGAACAAGCGCTCGGAGTAGGACTTGCTCGCGCTCAGCACGGCCGGCAAGTGCGGCAGCCCCGCGCCGACCACGACCAGAGGAGCGCCGTTCTGGCTGAGCTCGTGGCACGCCCCGCACAGCGCGTCGATGTCGCCTGACTGCAGGTCCTGCATCTCGTCGAGGAAGAGACCGATCCCCACGCCCACGTCACCCGCGAGCTCCGCTGCGTCCAGCAGCAGCTCGGCGAGATCGATCTCCATGTCGCCGCTGTCGGCGCGCCCTCGCGCCGCCGGCACCGAGATGCCCGGGTGCCAGCGGCCGTTGCCCGACTTCAACGCGAACGCCTTGAGCACCCCGAGGAAGTCGTCCACCCGCTCGGGGTCACGGTGCCGGTGCGCGATCTCGCGTACGCCGCGGTGCAGGGCGGAGGCCAGCGGCCCCCGGACCGACTGGCCCGGCCGCGCCTCGATCTTGCCGGTCCCCCACAGCTGCTGCAGCGCGGCGCTCCGCAACGCGTTGAGCAGGACCGTCTTGCCGACCCCGCGCAGGCCCACGAGCACGAGCGAGCGCTCGGGTCGGGCCTTCGCGACGCGCTCGAGGACGACCGAGAAGGCGTCCAGCTCTCGGTCGCGACCAGCGAGCTCGGGGGGCCGCTGGCCGGCGCCCGGAGCGTAGGGATTGCGGACCGGGTCCATGTCGAGGACTGTATATGAACGTCTAGCTAGTCCGGTAGACGAAGTGGAGGAGTCGTAGACGGTGTGCGGAGCACGAGGACTAGCCTCTGCCGGATGGCAACTCCGGGACCCGTCTTCGGCATCGACGCGCGCGCGGCGGCGGAGGTGCCCGCGGGACGCGGCCGCTACGTGCGCGAGCTGCTCCGCGCGCTCTCGAGCCTGCCCCACGAAGGCGAGCGCTACGTCCTCTACTGCCGGCAACCGGCCGACCTCGGGCTGGACTCCCGGTTCACCTGGCGACAGCTCCCACTTCCGGACCCGGCGTGGCACCTGCAGGCGGCGGTCCTGGCCAGCCGGCAGTGTGACGCCTTCCTGTCGACCAACAGCTACCTCACGGCATGGTTCACCTGGCGCCCGACGGCGGTGACGGTCCACGACCTCGTCCCGTTCCGGCCTGACGCGCCCGCGCTGAAGAGCGCCCAACGGATCGAGAAGGCCACCATCGGCATCGCCCTCCGGCGCGCTCGGCGCTTCCTCTGCGTCTCGCAGGCGACCCGCCGGGACCTCGTCTCCCGGTGGCCGGCGACGGCGAGCCGGGCCAGGGTGATCCCGCTCGCGGCCGACAGCCGCTTCTCGACGGCCTCGGCCGCCGTGCGGGAGCATCCCTACGTGCTGGCCGTGGGGACCCTCGAGCCGCGCAAGAACCTGCCGCGGCTGCTCGACGCGTGGGCGGCGCTGTCGGACGCGGAGCGTGGCGCGCACGAGCTGCTCCTGGTCGGCCCTACGGGCTGGGAGGCAGAGGAGATCGTCAACCGCGCCGCCGGAGCACCAGCCGTCCAGCTGCTCGGCCAGGTCTCCGACGACGAGCTCGCTGCCCTCTACGCGGGGAGCACGCTCTTCGCCTACCCCTCCCTCTTCGAGGGGTTCGGCCTGCCGGTGCTCGAGGCCATGGCGGCAGGGGCGCCCGTCGTCACGTCGTCGGTGTCCTCGCTGCCCGAAGTCGCCGGAGACGCCGCCGTCCTGGTCGACCCGCTCGACACGTCGGCCCTGCGGGACGCTCTCGCGAGCCTGCTCACGGACCCTGCCCGCCGGAGCGCGCTGTCCGCAGCGGGCAGGGCTCGCGCGGCGCGGTTCTCCTGGGAGCGCACCGCGCGGGAGACCCGGGACGTGCTGCGGTCCCTCACGGCCTAGCCCGAAAGCCGAGTGCAGGAGCGCGCGCGCGGCTCAGGCCCTCGCGTGCGCCGGGTCGCCTGCTGCCGGTGCCTGGTCCGCGGCCGGCTCACCGGCGGAACGCCGCCGCAGGGTCTCCGCGAGCACGATCGCGGCGAGTGCCGCGGTCGCGGGCACGAAGGGCAGGTAGAACACGATCGCGTCCAGGTGGGCGTGGTTGATCGCGTGGCCGAAGCCGAGGACCAGCCAGGACCAGCCGCCGGCGAGCCCGATGAGGGCGGTGCCGAGAAGCGCGTTCTCCGCAGGGGACGTCGGCTTCCTCCGGCGCAGCACGCGGTCGGCTCGGTAGAGGACGAAGAGCATGAACACGATGAGCGGCAGCTGGACGGTCCCGTGCCAGTCGACGCCGCTGAACCCGGCGCCCGGCGGAGCGACGAGCGTGGTCATGGCGTACGCCTTCCACTTGTTCAGGGCAAGCGCCACCGGGTCGGGGAACACCTGGAGCAGCAGGTCCGAGAGCCGCCCGCCCTTGTCGCGCATCTCCTGCAGGTGGAAGTCGATGTTCTCCGGGTTGAACGTCCGGTCGCTCGACCGGCCCTCGATCATCGACGGGTCCAGCCCCGGGGTGTGGCTGAGCTGGTAGGAGTGCAGCATCAGGGCTACACCGAACCCGACGATCCCGACGACGGTGAACGCGGCAAGCCGGCCGAGGAGCCGGCGGTCAACGCGGCCGGCGAACTCGTGGAAGGCTACGCCCGCGACGCCGCCGAGGACGACGGTGGTCACGAACTCGTAGCCGCAGAGGCACTTGACCAGGACCAGCAGGGCCATCACGGCGGCGGCCGTCAGCGTCCGCCGCCGCGAGCCGTCCCTGCGGTAGATGAGGCCGACGGCGACGCACGGGGCGATGAGGAGCACCGTCGCCCAGTAGAGGTTCGGGGCGAAGGCCAGCAGCCACGGCGACAGCACCAGCGCCACGACCGCTGCGCCGGCGGCCAGGCGGCCCGCCACCACGCCCACGGCGACCGCGGCGGCGGCGAACACGGCCCCGGCCGACGCCGCCAGTACCCAGCGCAGGAAGTCCGCCCACTCGGCGCCGCCCAGGCCGCCCGGCCGGGTGAGGCCGGCGAGGTCGCCCTGCAGGCCGAACTGGGCGATGTAGTGGCTGTCGAGCGCGGTCGACGTGGGCATGGGCCCGAACGCCGGCCGGTCGGGCGCCTGGTCGATCGCCATCCGGACCAGGCCTTCGGAGACCGCGTCGAAGCCCCGGTGGTAGCCCGGGTCTGTGACGCGCAACGGGTCACCGCCGAAGCTGATGGCGAGCACCACCGAGAGCAGGGCCCAGGCCAGCAGGCGCTTGCCGGTCAGGCGCCGCGCGGCGCTGCTCGCCGGGGCGCCGCGGTCGGCCTCGAGGTCGACGGAGCCGGTGTCGCCGGACGACGACAGGCCAGTAGGACGCACGCGAACCCCCGAGGACGGCGCGCACCCCCGACGTGCGCAGACCCGGCGAGGTTAGCCGACCACGCGCGCGCGGCCGGGGCGTACGAGCACGTCAGCCCCGGGCGGCGCGCACATAGGCGGCGAGGGTCAGCTCGGCGGTCCGGTCCCACGTGTACGCGGCGGCGCGGGCCGCGCCGTCCTCGACCAGGCGGCCGCGCAGGCGGGGATCGTCGACCACCTGGCGCAGAGCTGCGGCGATCGAGGCCGCGGACATCGGGTCGAAGTACTCTGCCGCGTCGCCGGCGACCTCGCGCAGGACCGGGATGTCAGAGCATGCGACGGGCACGCCGCGACGCATCGCCTCGATGACCGGCAGCCCGAACCCCTCGAAGAGGGAGGGCATGACGTACGCACAGGCTCCCCGGTAGAGCGCCTCGAGCGCGTCATCGGCCACCCATCCGGCGTACCGCACGTCGCCGTCCACCCCGTGCTGCCGGGCCACCGGGCCCAGCTCGGCCTGTGCGCCGCCGCCGGTGAGGACCAGCAGCGGCCTGCCGCCGGCCGGAAGGATGGCCAGCGCCTCGACGAGCCGCGGGAGGTTCTTGTGCGGCCTCCCCGTGCCGACGGACAGGACGTAGGGGCGATCGGGAAGGCCGAGCAAGGCGCGCGCGTCGGGCCCGACGGACTCTTCAGGCTCGACCCCACCGCCCGGCGACGACGCGTGGAAGGCACCCGGCGGGGTCACGACGACGCGCTCGCGCGGAAGGCCGAGGTAGCGCTGCAGGTCCGCCGCGCTCGCCTCGCTGACCGTGAGGACGAGGTCGGCGCGGCGGCCGGCGGCGTCGACGAGGAAGCGGGTGCCGTAACGGACGGGCAGCGGCACCAGCTGCGGGAAGCGCCGGTGCAGCAGGTCGTGGACCGTGACCACGCGCGGCACCTCGCCGGTCAGCGGGCCGAAGTTCGCAGGGCAGTGGAGTACGTCCACGCCGGCCCTCGCGACGGCACGCGGGAGCCGCACCACCTCGCCGGCCGCCCATCCGAGCGGCCCTGGCAGCGCGGTGTCGACGGGCACCAGGCGTACGCCTGCGAGCCAGCTCGGCGGGGCCGCCTGCAGCGCCGGCCGACAGAAGCCGGTGAACCGCAGTCCGGGGTCGAGCCGCCGCAGGGCGGTCAGCAGCTCGCGGACGTAGGTCTCGGTGCCACCGGCACGACCGGTGACGAACAGCAGGTCGAGACCGACGTGCAAGCTCACAGCTGGCCGCCGACGGGCGCACCGTAGGCCGCCAGGATCGCCTCGGCGGAACGCCGGACGCTGCGCCGGTCGGCGTTGTCGGCGAACCATCCGGCGGTCCGCTCGCGCAGCTTCCGCCCCCCGGCGTGGGCGGCGAGGATCGCGGCGGCGAGGTCGTCGGCGTCCCGGCTCGGTGCGACGA
>NZ_JAANNP010000112.1 GCF_011250635.1 Motilibacter deserti | reverse complement strand
CCGCGACGATGTCGAGCGCGATCACGCCGTCGACCGTGTTGCCGGTGCCGCCCTCCCATGCGCGGGCCATGTTCTCGCCCGCGGCCCGGAAGTCGGGGTTGACGTTCGAGTTGACGAAGGAGATGCCCTCCGTGCCCTTCGCCTGCATGGCCGGGGTGAACGGGTCGCCGTCGACCGGCTTCCACGGGATCGGCGGGTTCACGCCCACCGTGCTCGTGTCGCCCGCCGCCTTGTCCAGCGCGTTCGGCCAGTCGATGTCGCCGGTCGCGGACGGCGCGGGGATCTTCAGCTCTCCGTTGTCCAGCCCGATCGTGGCGACGGTCAGCGGGGCGCCGCCGGAGGCGCGCATCTCCGCGGGGTTCAGGATCGCCACGAGGTAGTTCTTGGGGCTGTCCGCGCCGACCATCGCAGGCAGCGTGCGCAGCACCGGCAGCGCGGCCTCCATCTGCGTCCGCAGCTCGCGCACCTGCTCGAGGGCCGTCTCCTTGGCCTCGAGCACCCGCTCCGTCTTGGGGGCCGTGCCCTTGACCTTGAGCAGCTCGCGCTCGGCGCTCAGCATCAGCCGGCTGATCTCCTCCGCGCGCGCCGTCGTGTCGCGGATGACGGGCACGGAGAACTTGCCGTCGGTGTAGACCTTCGGGCCGGTGCCGCCGGACAGCGCGCCGATGACGTCGATGCCCGTACGCCCCGCCTCGACGGTCTCGTCGGCAGCGGTCAGCAGGTGGTCGAGGTCGTCGACGGCGGTCGCGGCGACCGGGAGGTAGCCGGCGATGCGCACCTGCGGGCGGTCGGCCGCGTCGTGCGCGACGGACAGGTGCGCGGCCGCGGCGTCCAGGTGGGCCACCGCGCCGGCCCGGTCACCCGCCGTGAGCTGGGTCCGGAACGCCTCGAGCTCGTCCTGCGCGCCGGTCGCCGAGTCCTGGATGTCGCGGGCGGACTGCACCAGGCCGAGCGCCATCCACGCCCCCGCCGCGCCGAGGGCGCCGGCCACGACCAGCGCCCCCAGGGCCCACAGCACCGGCTTGCGCCAGCGGGGCCACCTGCTCCAGCGCTGCCAGACGAGGACGCGGCGCCAGCGCGGCGTACGCGTCTCCTCGACGACCTCGAGGCGGTCGAGCGGGTGCTGCCAGACCACCGTCTCGGCGTCCGAGTCCTGGATCTGCGCGGGCGGCGGCTCGGGCGTCGCGGCACGGGGGTCGTGGCGGAGCGTCACAGGCAGGTCCCGGGGTCGACGACAGGAAGGCGAGTCCGAGGTGTCGAGTCTACGTGCGTACGACGACTCGGAGCCGTCACGCGCTCCCGGGGGTTCAGTGGGCGCCGCGGATCGGTCCGCGCGCGTCGTGCGAGCCCCGCTCCGCCGGCGCGGCGCGCTCGTCGTGGTGCGGCGCGCCCGGATGTCAGTTGATCAAGGGACTTGGCTGACCGACACCGGCGTGCCGTGCGCCGAGTCCCGTGATCAACGCGCCACGTGAGCCGCTACGCCTGCCACATGAACACGACTGGACGGCCCTCTGCGCCCGCGCTCACCCGCCGACGGCCCGGCGTCAGCGCAGCAGCTTCGACAGCCGCCGGTCGGCCAGCTTCTGCCCACCGGTCTGGCAGGTCGGGCAGTACTGCAGCGACCGGTCCGCGAACGACACCTCCGCGACGGTGTCGCCGCACACCGGGCACGCCTCGCCGGTCCGCCCGTGCACGCGCAGCCCGACCTTCTTCTCGGCCTTGAGGTCGCCCGCGGCCAGCCCGACGGACCGTTTCACCGCGTCCTCGAGCAGCTCCTTGATCGCGGCGTGCAGCCGCAGCACCTCCTCCGGCGAGAGGCCGGACGCCGGCTTGAACGGCGAGAGCCGGGCAGCGTGCAGCACCTCGTCGGAGTACGCGTTGCCGATCCCCGCGACGACGGACTGGTCGCGCAGCACGCCCTTGACCTGCGCCCGGCCGGCGCGCTGCAGGATCGCGGCCAGGGCGTCCGGGGTGAACTCGGGCGCGAGCGGCTCGGGGCCGAGCCGGGCGATGCCGGGGACCTCCTCGGGCGTACGCACCACGTAGACCGCGAGCCCCTTCTTCGTCCCGGCCTCGGTGAGGTCGAAGCCGGACCCGTCGTCCAGGTGCAGCCGCAGTGCCAGCGGGCCCTTGCCGGGGCGCGGCGGGACGGCGGGCTGGGACTCCTTCCACCGCAGCCAGCCGGCGCGCGCGAGGTGGATCACCATGTGCAGGCCCGACACGTCGAGGTCGAGGAACTTGCCGTGGCGCGTGGCGGAGGCGATCTCGAGGCCTCCGAGCGAGGTGACCGGCGGGTCGTACGTCTTGAGCACGCTGATCGCGGAGACGTCCACGCGCGCGACGGTCCGCCCGACCGCCCGCTCGGTCAGGAAACGGGCGAGGGCCTCGACCTCGGGCAGCTCCGGCACGCCGATCATCTTGCGTCAGCCGCGGGCGGTTCGGAAGAAGTCCGCGCACGGCGTACAGCCGCGGGGCCCGGCTGCCGACGTTGTGCGATGTGAGCGACCCCGTCCTGCACCTCGCCCGCCGTGCCGCCTGGGGCCCCACACCCGAGCTGGTCGCCGAGATCCGCGCGCTGGGCACGAAGGCGTGGCTCGACCGGCAGCTGCGGCCCGCCGCGATCCCGGACCCGCAGGTCGACGCCCTGCTGCCGCGCTGGCCGCAGCTCGGCTGGGACATCCCGACGGCGACGAGGTCGACCAAGGGCTGGGACACGATGGTGGCGCTCAGCTCGGCCGCGCTCGCCCGCGCCTGCTGGTCCCGGCGCCAGCTGCTCGAGGTCCTCGTCGACGTCTGGTCGAACGCGCTCAACGTCACGAACCCCTCCGGCGAGGTCTGGGGCACGCGCCACCGCTACGACCGGGACGTGATCCGCAAGCACGCGCTCGGCCGGTTCGACGACATGCTCGTCGCGGCGATCACCCACCCGGCGATGCTCCGGTTCCTCGACGGCGCGTCGAGCAACCGCTGGCAGCCGAACGAGAACCTCGGGCGCGAGCTGCTCGAGCTGCACACCGTCGGTCGGGCCAGCGGCTACACCGAGCGCGACGTCCGCGACTCGGCCCGCATCCTCACCGGCCTCTCGGTCGACTGGGACCGCGGCACCTTCGTCTACCGCGCGCAGGACCACTGGACCGGACCGGTGCGCGTGCTCGGCTTCCGGCACCCGAACGCGACGCCCGCCGGCGGCAGGAGGGTCGCCGAGGCGTACCTCCGCTATCTCGCGCACCACCCGGCGACCGCGCTGAACGTGGCCCGCCGGCTCGCCGTCCGCTTCGTGTCCGACACCCCGTCGGCCGGGCTGGTCCGCATGCTCGCCGCGACGTACCGCCGCAACAAGACCTCGATCGTGCCCGTGCTGCGCGCGCTCTTCGGGTCGGCCGAGTTCTGGGCGTCCGAGGGCAAGAAGGTGCGTACGCCGTTCGAGTCCCTGGTCGGCGCCGTCCGCGCGCTCGGGATCGCGCCGCCCGCGTCCGGCACCCAGGGCGTCCTCGGCCTCTACTGGGAGAGCTCCAACCTCGGCCAGCCGCCGCTGGCGTGGCCCCGGCCCGACGGCTACCCGGACGTCGCGGCCGCGTGGACGGGCGCTGCGGGCACCGTGCAGCGCTGGACGACGCACCTCGGCCTGGCCGGGCAGTGGAACCGCGAGCTCGGCCACCCGGACCCGAAGAGCTGGCTGCCCTCCCCGCTCCCGGGCTCGTACGCCGCGCTGATCGACGCCGTCGCCGCCCGGCTGTTCGTCCCGGCCCTCACCGACCGGCAGCGTGCGGCGATCTGCACGTTCTTCGAGCGCCGCCCGCAGGACCCGGTGAAGCAGACGGACGCCGTCCTGCACTGGCGACTGGCGCACCTGGTTGCCCTGATCCTCGATACCCCTCAGGCGGTTCTGCGATGACCTCTTCGGTGAAGCATGCTGCAGCCGACTGCGGCTGCCCCGAGCAGCGCGGGCTGTCCCGGCGTACGTTCCTCCGCGCCTCGCTCGCCACGTTGGCGGGCGTCGCGGGCGGGGGCCTGCTCGACCTCGGGGGCGCCCAGGTGGCACTGGCCGAGGAGGGCTACGCCGGCGACGTGCTCGTCGTCGTCAGCCTGCGCGGCGGCTTCGACGGGCTGTCCGCCGTGGTCCCGGCCGGTGACCCGGCGTACGCCGCAGCCCGCCCGAACATCGCTGTCCCGTCCTCGCAGCTGATCCCCGCTGGTGGCGTCTTCGGCCTGCACCCGGCGCTGAAGCCGCTCGAGCCGCTGTGGCGCGCCGGCACCTTCGGCGCGGTCCACGCCGTCGGCCAGAAGGACCCGACGCGCAGCCACTTCACGGCGATGGAGGAGCTGGAGCGCGCCGCGCCGCGCTCGAGCCTGCGTACCGGATGGATCGACCGCATGGTCGGCGCCAGCGGCGCGACGTCGACGTTCGCGGCGGTGTCCGTCGGATCCACCACCACGACGACGGCGTTCGCGGGGGCTGCCCCGGAGCTGAGCGTCCGGTCGCTGCCGAGCTTCAAGCTGTCGGGAGCCGACTGGGAGGCAGCGCGCTGGAAGACTGCGCTCGCCGAGCTGCACACCAGCGGCCCGGAGGCGGTCGTCTCGGCGGCCCGCCGCTCGCTCGCCGCGCTCGACACCGCCGCTGCGCTGCCCGCACCCTCGACGCTGCCCGACGGCGTCGCGTACCCGGAGGGGTCCTTCGGCGAGGCGCTCCGGGACGTCGCCCGGCTGATCCGCGGCGGCGTGGGCGCGCGCGTCGCGGCGGTCGACCTCGGCGGCTGGGACATGCACGAGGGCGTCGGCGGGGTCGACGGCGGCTGGATGGCCCGTCAGCTGGACCAGCTGGCGCGCGGGCTGGCGGCCTTCGCCGCGGACCTGGGCGAGGCGTTCGGCCGCACGACCGTGGTGACGCTGTCGGAGTTCGGCCGGCGGGTCGCCGAGAACGGCTCGGGCGGGCTCGACCACGGCAACGGCAACGCGGTGCTGCTGCTCGGCGGCGGGGTCGTGGGCGGCCGCGTGCACGGGCGCTGGCCCGGCCTCGGCGAGCGGTCCCTCGTCGAGGGCGACCTGGCCGGGACGACGGACTACCGCACGCTGCTGGCCGAGATCCTCGAGGCGCGGTGCGGGGTGCCGGCGCGCAGCGTGTTCCCGGGGCTCGCGCCTGCGCGGCTGGGGGTGGCGCGGGCGCGGTAAGGGGCGAGTGGGAGTGAGCATCCGGGTCCCAGGGCTGCTCGCACGACCCTGGCACCCGGATGATCATGCGGCTCGCGGACGCCACCCCGCGGCGACGAGTGCGCTGCGTATCGCGGCCACGACCACCTCTGGCTGCTCGCGCACCAGGAACGACGGGAACCGGAGCCACGGTCCCCGCTGATGACGAGGTCGTTGCTCCGGGCCATGTCGTCCCACCACGCCAGCAGACCGGTGTGGCCGACGCCGTCGATCTCGACCACGAGCCGCCACTCCGGCCAGTAGAGGTCGAGCCAGCGGACCCGCCCGGACCGGTCCCTGCGCTGGGCCTGCCTCGTCGGCGCGGGGAGGCCCGCACGGCG
>NZ_JAANNP010000113.1 GCF_011250635.1 Motilibacter deserti | reverse complement strand
TTCTCGAGCACGTGCACGAGGCCCATGACGGTGCCGATGATGCCGATCGTCGGGCCGTACGCGCCGGCGTTGGTGAACCAGGCGGCATTCAGCTTGCCGACCGACTTGCGGGCGCCGATCTCGGCCTCGAGGATCTCGCGGAGCTCCTCGGGGTCGGTGCCGTCGATCGCGAGCTGCAGGCCCTTCTGCAGGAACGGGTCGTCGATGTCCTTGGCCGCGTCCTCGAGCGCGAGCAGGCCCTCGCGGCGAGCGCGCTCGGCCAGCTTGACGACGGTCTCGACCGAGTTGCCCGGGTCGGCGGCCTTGCCGGTGAGCGCCTTGATCATGCCCTGCAGGGCGCCGATGGTGTCCTTGAGGATGCCACCGGCGAGGCAGGCACCGATGGTGCCGACGAACACGAGGATGAGGGCCGGGATGTTCAGCAGCGCGGCCGGGTTGCCGCCCTCCATCACGTTCGCGACGAGGACAGCGATGAACGCCAGCGCGATGCCGGCGAGAGCTGCGGGGTCCATGGTCATGCCTCCCTGATGGGCAGGGGGACCACGCGGCCGCGCTGCGGCCCCCGGTCGTCCGGTCCCTGCGATTGCTCGTACTGCATCTCGGTCTCGAGGACCTGGGCTCGCGCGATGATCGACGAGCGGAAGTCGGCGACGAGGGTCACGACCTCGTACGTCGACTCGGAGACGACGAACTTCTTGCCGTCCACGAGCGTGATCACCGTGTCGGGCGTGCTCTCGGCACGCTCGATGAGGTCGGGATTCAGCGCGAACGCGTGCCCGTTGAGCCGGGTCAGCACGATCATGCGGCCGCCCTCCCGTCCTGAGTCGTCGGTCCCGAGGACCTGTCTGCCGGCGCGTGCGCCGTGCGGGCGTTCTCCGCCTGCCCTAACCGGATCGGCGGGGTGTGCTCCTCGCCTAAGCGCCGGGAACTGCGCCGTTCAGGTGACGGCCGGACGAGCTGGGCCTTCCGGCCCAGCCGATGTGGCAGCCACGTGCGGCCGCCTCGGGACGAGGCAGTCCCTCGGGGTTTCGGCGGTGGCGGGGGGCTGGGTAAGAGCCGGGTGTCCGAACGCGTCGGAGCCCGCCCTGGGCTCGCCGCACAGCCATTCCCGAGCACGTCAGGGCCCCAAGGGCCCATCGCCTCAAGAGATGGGGAACCGCCGTGTCCTACCAGCATGTCGTCGCCGTGCCGTTGACCGGGGAGCCGGCATCGGTGCGCGAGGCGCGCCGGCTGCTGTCGCGGACGCTGGAGGAGTGGGGCGCCGAGGAGTCCTCCGACGCCGTCCTGCTCGCGGCGAGCGAGCTGATCACCAACGCGATGCGCCACGGGCGGCCACCGATGCGGGTCGCCGTCGCGCTCGGGGACGACCACGTACGCGTCGGAGTCTCGGACAGCCTGCCCCAGTGCATCGGGAACGCCGCGGACCCGGCGGACGACGACGCGGAGAGCGGGCGGGGCCTCGGGATCGTCGCGGCGCTGAGCAGCGACTGGGGCTGCTCGGTCGACCGGGGGGCCAAGGAGGTGTGGTTCACCGTCGATGTGCCGCACCGCCAGCTCGAGCAGACGGGCACCTGACCCGGCTCCGCCACCCCCGGGGCCCGCTGCTCCCCGGCCTTCGCGTCGCGCTCGGGGGGCTCGTGGGTGTACCGACCGCCCGCGGTCCGACTTTCGGCTCTGGGGGGCCGGTTGCCGCCCCGTCACCGGCCCTGCGCAAGCTCCTACGTCAGCGCGATCATCGACTCCTTCCGGGACCGGCGGCTCCAGCTCGAGGGCCTGTGGCGCCGATGCGCGGCGCCATCATGATCGACCGGTCGCTCGTCCGCTGTCCCGGTGCAGCAGCCGGGTCCTCGCGTCTCGCGTTGACCCGCGGCGTGCCGCTCGTCGGTGATCGCCGCTCTTCGGCTGCCGGGAGGCCATCGCGTTCATCGCTCCTCGACCGAGGGCGATCTGCGGATCCCTGATCCTCATTACGGCGTAGCGAGATTCCTGTTTTGCAGGCGGGGCTCGCACGAGAAGCCGGTGACCAGGACAGGGAAACGGAAGGACGGTCGGATCGAATCGGGCAGCCAGCAAGCCCCGCCCGCCACGCGTCGAAGGGCAAAGTCGCCTCGCCGCCCCGACGACGCCCAGCCGTCCTGCGGCGTCCGCTCAGCGGACGCCGGGCTCCCCCGCCACCGGCCGGATCACGCGAGCCGGGTTGCCGGCCACGAAAGCACCGGCCGGCACGTCACGAGTGACCACCGAGCCCGCGCCCACGACCGCCGACTCCCCGATCGTCACGCCGGGACAGACGACGACACTGCCTCCGAGCCACACGTTGTCCTCGATCCGGACGGGTAGCACCCGCTCGTAGCCCTCGCGGCGCTGGTCGGGGTCCATCGGGTGGTTCGGCGTGTAGAGCCGCGCGCTCGGACCGATCAGCACGTCCTTGCCGATCGTGATCTCACCGCCGCCCAGGGCCAGGAAGTCGGCGTTGAGGAAGCTGCGGTCGCCGATGTGCAGCCGCGAGCCGTAGTCGGCGTAGAACGGAGGCCGGAACTGCACGGCGTCCCCCATCGAGCCCAGCAGGTCCCGCATCAGCAGGAGCGCGCGCTCGGGGTCGGACGCGTACGTCTCGTTGATCTCGCGGCAGCATGCCTGCGTGGCGGCTGTCATCGCGACGAGCTCGGGGCTCACCCGGTAGCGGTACCAGTCCCCCGCGACCATCTTGTCGTACTCGCTGCGGTCAGGGTCGGGGGTGGGCGCGGACGGCCTGGGGTGCGACATCCCGTCGAGCGTACGTCGCGGACTGCGAGCAGCAGCGTGCGGTCGGCGGGACTGCACCCGGAGTCAGCCAGCGGCCGAGGCCGTGGCCACGACCACCAGCACTGGCTGATCCGACGGCGGCTGGCTGCTTCCTGGTCCAGACGTCGCCTGAGATGGACAGCACCACGCACCGCCCGCAGCACCACCACCGCCGGCACCACCACGTACCCCGGAACGCAGCAGGGCCCGGACGCACGAGGCGTCCGGGCCCTGCGGGCGAGCGGCGGTCAGCGCTTGAGGTTGACCAGGTCGTTGAGGATCTCGTCGCTGGTCGTGATGACCTTCGAGTTCGCCTGGAAGCCGCGCTGGGCGACGATCAGGTTGGTGAACTCGGCGGCGAGGTCCACGTTGGACATCTCGAGGGTGTTGTTCTGCAGCGTGCCGCGGCCCGCGCCGCCGGCGGTGCCCATGACGGGGTTGCCGGAGTTCACGCTGTTGCGGAACATCGAGCCCCCGACCTTCTCCAGGCCGGCCGGGTTGTTGAAGCTGGCGAGGGACAGCTGCGCGAGCGGCTGCTTGAGGCCGTTGCTGAACACGCCGACCAGCGTGCCGTCCGGCGAGATCGTGAAGGCCTGCAGCGAGCCCATGGACGAGCCGTCCTGGGTGCCGGCCGCGAGGGTGTTCTCGCCGCCGAAGGAGCTCACGGAGGCGACGTCGATGTTCACGTCGCCCCACGGCGCGGTCACGCTGAAGGTCTGCGTCGCCGGGGTGCCGGTCGCCGGCGGCGTCACGAGCTTGCCGTCGGCCTTGCTGAACTCGAACGCGGCGGTCGAGGCGGTGGCAGCGGTGCCGTCGACCGTGGTGGCGAGCGTCCAGCGGTCGTTGGCGAGGCCGGTGCTGTCGACCTTCGTCAGCGTGTAGGCGAGGGTGTGCTCCTTGCCCTGCGCGTCGAACATCTTGTACGAGCCGGTGATCTGCGTGCCGTCCGCCGCGCCCGCCGGGAGGTTGCCGCCGAGCGAGGCGGCGCCGGTCGCCTTCGGCGGGAGCAGGGTGCCGGTCGGGAGCTGGATGTCGCCGATGGCGCCGTTGGTGTTGACCGCGCCGTCGACCGCGGTCCAGCCCTGGACGACGCCGCCGCTGTTCGTCACGAGGCGGCCGTCCTGGTCGAAGCTGAACGAGCCGTTGCGGGTGAAGAGCGTCTCGCCGCCGGAGCGGACCCCGAAGAAGCCGTCGCCCTGGATCATGATGTCGGTCGAGCGGCCGGTGCTCTGGGCCGAGCCCTGGCCGAAGTTGGTCGCGATGCCGCCGAGGCGGACACCGAGGCCGACCTGTGCCGGGTTGGTGCCGCCGTTGCCGCCCTGGGGGGCGCCGGCCGCGCGGACCATCTGGCTGAGCGTGTCCTCGAAGACGGTGCTGGAGGACTTGAAGCCCGCCGTGTTGACGTTGGCGATGTTGTTGCCGGTGACGTCCATCATCGTCTGGTGCTGCTTGAGGCCGCTGATGCCAGAGAAAAGGGAACGGAGCACGGAAGTTCTCCTGGAGCTGAGGGGACGGACGGAAAGGATGTGCGGGAGGAGCGTCAGGTCACGCGGTGCAGGACTACGTGCTGGGCGTGTTCTTGACTTCCTTCACCGAGGTGAGCGGGACGCTGACGTCCCCCACGCGGAGCACCGGTCCGTCGGTGCTGAGCTGCGCTGAGGTCACGACCCCCGAGACGTCCGTGCCGTCGGGGCCGGGGTAGGACACGGTCTTACCCACGAGGCTGCTCGCTCCCAGGAGCTGCTGCGAGGAGAGCATCGCAGTCTGGGTATCGGCAAGAGCGGTGAGCTTCTCAACCGACGTGAACTGAGCAGTTTGAGACATGAACTGAGAGCTGTCGACCGGGCTGTTCGGGTCCTGGTACTTCAGCTGCGCGACGAGCAGCTTCAGGAACGCGTCCTTGTCGAGCTCGTCGTTGGCCTTCTTCGTCGGCGCCGCGGGCTGCTGCGTCCCGATGACGTCCGAGATCGGGGTGTAGCCGGAGATCGGGTCAGGCATGGAGGTCCTCTCTCAGACGCGCAGGTCGAGGGCGCGGTCGCCGGTGGCGCGCACCGGGGCTGGTGCGGTCGGGATGTCGTTCGGCCGGACCGGGGCGTCACCTGAGCCGTAGGTCCCGGACGCGCGGCCCTCGCCGCGCTGCTGGGCACCCTCCCGGCCCCGGGCGAACGACCCGGGCCCGTCGCTGCCGACCTCGAGCGAGCCGGTCGAGAGGCCCGCGTCGGCGAGGTCGCGCTTCAGGTCCGGCAGCGCGGCCTTCAGGGCCTCGCGGCCGGCCTCGGTGCCGCCCGTGAGCTGCAGGTGGACGCGGCCGTCACGCAGCTCGGCGATGATCTGCACCTGCCCGAGGTCGGCCGGGTGCAGCTGCATGACCATGCGGTGCACGCCGTCCGGCCCGTTCATCAGCCCGGCGACGTGCGTGGACACCTGCGAGGCGACCGGCGTGTGGGCCGGCGCGTGCGCCTGCGGGCGCTCCGGAGCCGCAGGGGCCGACGGCACGACGTTGCCCGTCGTCGGCGCGGTGGGCGCCGGCGTGGCCGGGGCCGCGGAGCCGGACGGCGCGTCCGACGGTGCGGCCGCAAGCAGCGCGGCCGCCGTCGCGCCGTCCTGCGGCGCGTCGCCGCCGGCGTCGCCGGACGTCCCGCCCTGCCCGGCCGCGAGCACGGGCATGCCGGCCGCGAGCG
>NZ_JAANNP010000114.1 GCF_011250635.1 Motilibacter deserti | reverse complement strand
CGGGGCGGGGCGCGCGAGTTCGCCGACGCGTACGCCGGGCTGTCGCTGCCCGCGCTCGCCGACGAGGCGCGCGCGCACTCGATCGCCCCTTTGCTCGCCACCGCGATGCGCGCGGACCCGCTGCTCGCCGGCTCCGGGCTGGTCCCGCTGCTCACCGGTGACCAGCGCTCGGCCTTCATCCACCACGCCGTCGGGCTCGAGCGCGCGACCCGCTGCGACGCCGCGCTCACCGCGGCCGGGATCCCGTTCGCCGTCGTCAAGGGGCCGGTTCTGACCGAGCTCGCCTACCGCGCGCCGGACCGCCGGTGGTACGGCGACGTCGACCTGCTCATCTCCCCCGGGTCCTTCGAGCGAGCGCTCGACGTGCTCGAGGAGGCGGGGGCGCGACTCGTCGACCTCAACTGGACCCTCGCCGGCCGGCAGATCCGCGGCGAGCTGTCGATGGTGCTCGACGAGGTCCCGCTCGACGTGCACTGGCACCTGGTCAACGACCGCCGCCGGCGGCAGCGGATGCCCATCGACACCGACGAGCTGCTCAGCCGCGTACGCCGCGTCACGGTCGGCCAGACCACGCTCCCCGCGCTGGAGCCGACGGACGGCCTGATCCAGCTGGCCCAGCACGCCGCGCTGAGCGGTGGCACCCGCCTCGGCTGGCTCGCCGACATCGCGCTGTGGCTGCAGCACAGCGAGGTCGACGCCGACGAGACCGCCCGGCGCGCGGCCCGGTGGGGAGTGCTCCCGCTCGTCGGCACGATCCTCGACCGCACCGAGCGGGTGATCGGGCCGCTCGGCCTGACCGTGCCCGGCGCCCGCGGGTGGCGCCAGCTGGTCCGGGCGGCCGACGCCTGGCGCCCGCCCGGCCGCCCGCACACCGACCATCTGAGCTGGCGCTCCCTCGTCGCGGCCACCGGGCCGTCCACCGCGGCGAGCGTGGGCGAGCTCGGCCGGGTCGCCGTGCTCGACGGGGTTCTGGGCGCGATGGAGCGCCGGCGGGTCCGGTCGGCAGGCCGGTCGGGCCCGAACCCGCTGCACGTCGTGGCCGGGGGCGAGGCGGCCCGGCGCGCCTACTTCGACGCTGTCCGCAGCGAGGCACGCAGCCGTCTTGGCGTGCCCACCGGCTGACGCCGGGACTGCACGAGGCGGTCATCGGAAGCGGCCGCTGGAGAACCGCGATGGCCGCGGGGAGACGGGCCGCTCAGAGCCCCGCGGCCGCCAGCAGCCCGTCGGCCATGCCCGCCGGGAACGGCGGCCCCCAGGGGAGGTCGGCCTCCAGCACCGGGACACGCAGGCACAGGTCCGCCAGCCCCT
Organism: Motilibacter deserti; assembly: GCF_011250635.1. Taxonomy (GTDB): domain Bacteria; phylum Actinomycetota; class Actinomycetes; order Motilibacterales; family Motilibacteraceae; genus Motilibacter_A; species Motilibacter_A deserti. Next base: position 4,084 of record NZ_JAANNP010000114.1, on the reverse strand, counting down.
CGAACTGTCGGCGTGAGGCCTCCGGCTCCGACCACCCCACCACGCGCGGCGCGGCGCCGAGCGCGCCGAGCGCAGCCGGCGGCGGCAGCGGGCGTACTGCGAGGTCGGTCCCCGCCGGCCGCAGCCGGGGCAGGACGCAGGCCGCGAGCCGGACCGGCCCGCCCGTCCACGCGCCCGCGGCCACCGCGTAGCGCCCGTCCACCAGCCAGCTGCCCGGACCGCTCGCCGCGCCGGCAGCCAGGTCCTCGGCGCCCGCGCGCAGGTGCAGCTGCGTCGGGCCCGGCCACGCCAGCGCGCCTCCTCCGTCGACGTCGACCCGCAGCACGTCGTCGGTCAGCACCGCCGCCCCCTCGGCGGCCGCGAGCGCCGCGAGCGTGGACTTGCCCGCCCCCGACGCGCCGACGAACGCGACCGCCGCACCACCGCGTACGACCGCGCTCGCGTGCAGCACGAGCCGCCCGTCCAGCAGCAGGCGTACGGCGCCGACGACCCCGGCGACCAGCTCCCCCACGGCCTTCTCCCCGGCGCGCGGGTCGTGGTGCGCGTGCAGCCGGCGCAGACCGGCGTCGGCCGTTATCTCGGCGACCCCGGGGAAGCGGAGCACGATGCCTTCGGCCGAGCGCGTGAAGGTGTAGAGGCTCTCCCCGGCCGGCCCCACCCGGTGTGCGATCGCCTCTCCGGGGACGCGGTCCGCGGGGACGCCGCGCCCCTCGCCTACCGCGAGGACCAGGTCCGGCGCCCCGTCCGGCCCCGCCTCGGCCAGGGGCAGCGGCACGGCGCTCTGGACGAGATAGCCGTGCATCTGGTGGTAGCGCCGCATTGCTCCCCCCGGGTGGTCTGCGCCCGCCGTCGGACGCTCGCGGCTCATTGCGGCCGCTCCGGCAAGGCTTCCACCCTAGGATTCCGGCAGGGGGTTTCCGAGCACCCCTGGGGGGCGGTTTCCGGTGGCGGGCAAGGGGCACGCGCGACGCGCGGCCGGGGCACAGCACCTGCGCGGCGTGTCACAGCCGGCCGGGCTGCCCGCGCAGCTCGACGGGCTCCCCGCGCACAGCGGTGCGAACGGCACCAGCGACGTCAACGGCTCCTCCCCCGCATCCGCGTCGGCGGGCCTGGCCCCGGCGGCCGCCTGGACCCCGACAGCTGAGGGCGGCCCGTCCGCGACCGGGCCCACCGGCACCGGGAGCACCGGGAGCACTGAAAGCACCGAGAGCACGGCCGGCAGCGGGCGACCGCCCGCCGCCGACGCCGGGCCGCCCGACGAGGGGTCCTTCGACCCGCTCGCGCTGCTGGTCGAGAGCCGGACCCGGTCCCGGGACGTACGCGCCCTGCCCCGCCTGCTCGGGCGCGCGGTGCGGCTGGTCCGCCAGGCCGACCCGCGCGGCTTCGCCGCCGCCGCGGCGTACCAGCTCGTCGGGGCGGTCGCCTCGGTCGGCCTGGTCGTCATCGGCAAGCTGCTGCTGGACATCCTGCAGGTCCCTGACGCCGATGACGTTCCCGGTGGGCGCCTGGCGGTGCTCGTCGGCGCGCTCGCCCTGGTCAGCGCCGGCTCGTCGGCGATCGGGACGTTCCAGTCCCAGCAGCAGCGGCTGCTCGGTGAGCGGGTGGCGCTGGCGGCGTGGGAGCGCGTCCTCGACGTGACAGGGCGGGCGCGGCTGGAGACCTACGAGTCCTCGACGTTCTACGACCAGCTCCAGCGGGTGCAGACCAACGCGATCATGCGGCCGGTCACGGTCACCACCGGCCTGTTCCAGCTCATCGGCGGCGGCGCGACGACCGTCGCGATGCTGCTGGCCGTGGCGGTCCTGGCGCCGGTGCTCATCCCGCTGCTGCTGCTCGGCGGCATCCCCGCGATCCTGATGTCGCGACGGGCCAGCCGCACGGAGTTCTCGTTCGCGGTCGCGCAGTCCCCGCTCGTGCGCCAGCGCGACTACCTGCGCGAGATCCTGACCCGCCGCGAGCCGGCCAAGGAGGTGCGCGCGTTCGACGCCGCCACCGTCCTGCGCCGGCGCCACGACGCGATGTCGCGCACCTTCACCGCCGCGCTGCGCTCGCAGGTACGCCGCCGCCAGCGCCAGACCGCGGTGACCGCACTGGCCAGCGGGCTCGCCCTGGCGGCCGCGCTCGGCGTGCTCGCGTGGCAGGTCGCCTCCGAGCGCATCTCCATCGCCGAGGCCGGCGCGGCCGTGCTGGCCGTCCGCCTGCTCAGCGGCCGGCTGGACCAGGTGTTCGGCTCGCTGGGCCAGCTGTTCGAGTCCGCCGTCTTCCTTGACGACCTCGACCGCTTCCTCGCCCTGGGCGCCCGGCTCGCGCGCCCGCACGGCAGCGGGCAGGCCGCCCCGCACCGCGACGTGCTCGCCGTCGAGAAGGTCAGCTACGCCTACCCGGGCACCAGCCGGCCGGCCCTGCGCGACGTCGACCTGCGCATCCGACCCGGAGAGGTCGTCGCCCTCGTGGGCGAGAACGGCTCGGGCAAGACGACGCTGGCCAAGATCATCGCCGGGCTCTACGCCCCGACGGCGGGGCGCGTGACCTGGGACGGGCACGACGCGGCCGAGCTCGGCAACGACGTGACGCGGGCCTCGGCGGTCATCTTCCAGGACTTCGTCCGCTACCAGTTCCCGGCGCGGGACAACATCGGCATCGGCGACCCGGAGCGGATGGACGACCCGGACGCCGCCGAGCAGGCCGCGCGCCGGGCGGGCGCGCACGGCTTCCTGTCCGTGCTGCCGGCGGGCTACGACACCATCCTCAGCCGGGAGTACGCCGGCGGCCGCGACCTCTCGCTCGGTCAGTGGCAGCGTGTGGCGCTCGCCCGGGCGTTCCGGCGCGACGCCTCCCTCGTCATCCTCGACGAGCCCACCGCGTCGCTGGACCCGCGCGCCGAGCACGACCTCTTCGCGGACATCCGCGGCCTGTTGCAGGGCCGGTCGGCCCTGCTCGTGTCCCACCGCTACTCCAGCGTCCGCAACGCTGACCGGATCTACGTGCTGCAGGCCGGCGAGGTCGTCGAGCACGGCACCCACGACGAGCTGATCGCCCGGCAGGGGCTCTACGCCGAGCTCTACGAGCTGCAGTCGCGGACGTACCTCTGAGCCCCGCCCGGTGACCGCCGGGCCCATCCACGGTGCCGCCCGCGCGCTCCCGACGAGGTGGCCGCGCGGGTCAGGGCAGCGCGAGCCCCAGCTGGGCGAAGAGCTCGGTCATGGTGGCGGGGTCGTACGGAGGCCCCCACGGCAGGCGCGCCTCGACGACCGGCACGGTGGCGACGAGGTCGGCGAGGGCGAGGAACTGCGCGCCCGTGAGCGCCGGGTCGGCCAGCCCGAGCACGCGCGGGTAGCTCGTCAGCGTGAGGTGCGCCTGGGCGGGGTCGAGGCGGCGTACGTCGACCGCGTCCGCCTCCCGGTCCGGCAGGGGCACCACGACCGCGCGCAGCCGCAGCGGGTCGGCCGCGGCGAGCGGCAGCCGGAGAGCCGTCCGCCCGTCGACCGTCATGCGGGCCTCGAACGATGCGCCGGTGAAGGCGTCGGCGAGCGTGCCGGCGCTCGCGCGCAGCCGGGTCTCGCCGCCACCGACCCAGCAGCGCGCAAGGCCCCCGCCGGGCTGGTCCACCCGCAGGACGTCGTCGGTGACGAGCGCCGCGCCGGCCGCGCAGGCAAGGGTCGCGGAAGTCGACTTGCCCCGCCGCGGGTGCCCGGCGAACGCCACCGCGTCACCCTCCACGGCCACGGCCGAGGCGTGCAGCACGAGCGAGCCGCGCAGCATCAGCAGCAGGCTGGTGACCAGCCCGTTGAACAGCAGCGGCAGGGTGTCGGCGCCGATCGACGGGTCGCGCACCAGCTGCACCGCGTCCAGGCCCGCAGCGATGCGGGCGTCGCAGGCGCCGGGGAAGCGGACCACCACGTCCCCGTCGTCCGTCCGGACAGCGCAGAAGCGGACGCCCGCCTCATCGTTGGAGTAGGCCGCGACCACCGCGCCCACGGGCTGCTCGAACGGCACCGGCGCGACCGGCCCTGCAGTGACCGACACGTCCACCGGCGCCCCGGCCGGGGCGGGCCGCTCGAGCCTGAGGTCGAGATCGGTCGCC
>NZ_JAANNP010000115.1 GCF_011250635.1 Motilibacter deserti | reverse complement strand
GCCCGCCGACGCCCCGCTCGTACGCCTCGGCGCCGAGCGCGCGGTCGTCCGCGCCAGCGTCGTCCGCGAGAACCGGCCCGTGCTGGTCGAGATCGAGGTCAACCCCGGCCGCGCCAACCGCGCCCGGATCAACCGCTCCCCCGTGCCGCGCGCCCGCGAGGTGCTCGGGCTGCTGCGGACCGTGCTCTTCGCCCCCGAGGACCTGGCGCTGGTCAAGGGCGACCCCGGGGAGCGGCGCCGCTTCCTCGACGACCTGCTGGTGGCCCGGGCACCGCGCTTCGCCGGCGTGCGCTCGGACTACGAGCGGGTGCTCAAGCAGCGCAACGCCCTGCTCAAGAGCGCCGGCGCCAAGGTCCGCTCCGGCGGCGGCGACGTCGCCACCCTCGACGTCTGGGACGCCCATCTCGCGCGGACGGGCGCCGAGCTGCTGGCCGCGCGCCTCGAGCTCGTCGACGCCCTGCGCCCCCTCGTGGACAAGGCCTACGACGAGGTGTCGCGCGGCAAGGGGCCGACCGGCCTGGACTACCGCAGCTCGCTGGAGTCCGCGCTCGGCGACGAGCTCGCCGGGCAGGGCGTCCAGGACCGCGACACCCTCGCCCAGGCGATGCTGGAGGCCGTACGCCGGCTGCGCCGCTCCGAGCTCGAGCGCGGCGTCTCGCTGGTCGGCCCGCACCGCGACGACCTGGTCCTCCGGCTCGGAGCCGCCCCGGCCAAGGGCTACGCGAGCCACGGGGAGTCCTGGTCCTACGCGCTGGCGCTGCGACTGGCGTCCTACGACCTGCTGCGCGCCGACGGCGGCGAGCCCGTGCTGGTGCTCGACGACGTGTTCGCCGAGCTGGACAGCGACCGCCGGGAGCGGCTCGCCGCGCGCATCGCCCCGGCCGAGCAGGTCCTGATCACGGCCGCGGTCGCCGGCGACGTGCCGGGCGAGCTGGCCGGGGCTCGGTTCGACGTGGCCGCCGGCGCGGCCCGCCGGGTGCGGTGACCGAGCGCCAGGCCGACCCCGGCCGCCCCTCGGACGACCTCCCGGAGCGCGCCGCAGGAGGCGTGAACGGCCCGGGCGAGGCCGCCGCCGCGCAGCGGCGCAGTGGCGTGGACATCGCGCGCGAGGCGCTCGCCGCCGCCCGGCTGGCGGCCCGGCGCAACGGGGAGCGGCCGACCGGTGCCCGCGCGCTGGGGGAGCCGGCCGGCCGCGGGCGGCGCTCGTACGCCCGCGGTGAGGAGCTGCGCAGCGGCCCCGCGCCGGACGACCGGGACCCGCAGCGCGTCGGCTCGGCGGTCTCGCGCCTGCTCGCCGAGCGCGGCTGGGAGGTCGAGGCGGCGGTCAGCGGCGTCCTGGCGCGCTGGCCCGAGCTCGTGGGCCCGGAGGTCGCGGCGCACGCCACCCCGGAGCGCTTCGACGACGGGGTCCTGGTGCTTCGTGCGGACTCGACGGCCTGGGCGACGCAGCTGCGGCTGCTCGTCCCGGCCCTGCGGGCCCGAATCGACGCCGAGCTGGGCCGCGGCGTCTGTCGCACGATCAGCGTGCAGGGGCCGGCGGCGCCCTCCTGGCGGCGCGGCCCGCTCTCCGTACGCGGCCGCGGGCCGCGCGACACGTACGGCTGACCCGGGTCGAACGAGCTCGCCCCGGGCCCGGCGCACGGACGCACCTGACCCGCTACGAGGCCCGGTGGTGCCCGTCGTCGTGTGGGGGGACCCGTCCCCACCTCCGTTCCACCGCCAGACGGCGTCCCAGGGGTGTGCACGGCCACCTGCAGAGGGCGCGGACGGGTAGACTTGAGTGGTTCCGCCCGGAGGTGCTCCCGCCGCTTCGGGCTCCGCTCGACAGCGGCCGCCGGTCCCTCCCGAGGGGAGCGGTGCCGCGTGCCCCCGAAGGGTGCCCGTGACCGACATCCAGCCCAGCGCGCAGGACATCGTGGACCCGGCACAGGGCGTGGCGCCCCCGGGGACCGACGGCACGGCACCCGACGGCATCGCCCCCGACACCGGCGCGGCGAACGGCGCACTCGACGGCAGCGCATCTGACACCGGCGCGGGGAACGGCAGCGTGCCCGCCGGCGGCCCGGACGGCGAGGCCGTGGCGTACGACGCCAGCGCGATCACCGTCCTCGAGGGCCTCGAGGCGGTCCGCAAGCGCCCGGGCATGTACATCGGCTCCACCGGCGAGCGCGGGCTGCACCACCTGGTCTACGAGGTCGTGGACAACTCCGTCGACGAGGCCCTCGCCGGCTACTGCGACACGATCAAGGTCGCCCTGCTCGCCGACGGGGGCGTGCGCGTCGAGGACAACGGCCGTGGCATCCCGGTCGACATCGTCGCCTCGGAGGGCAAGCCGGCCGTCACGGTCGTGCTCACCGTCCTGCACGCGGGCGGCAAGTTCGGCGGTGGCGGCTACGCCGTCTCGGGTGGGCTGCACGGCGTCGGCGTCTCCGTCGTCAACGCGCTGTCCGAGCGCGTCGAGGTCGAGGTGCACCGCGACGGCTACGTCTGGCGCCAGGCGTTCCTGCGCGGCGCCCCGGTGGCCGACCTCGAGCGTGGCGAGGCGACCGACCGCACCGGCACGACAGTGACGTTCTGGGCCGACGACGAGATCTTCGAGACCACCGACTACTCCTTCGAGACGCTGTCGGCCCGCTTCCGCGAGATGGCGTTCCTCAACAAGGGCCTGACCATCTGCCTGCGCGACGAGCGGCCCGTCGAGACCGACAGCGAAGAGGTGGCCGAGCAGGTCGCCGAGCAGCGCAACGTCACCTACTTCTACGAGGGCGGCCTGATCGACTTCGTGACGCACCTCAACTCCAGCAAGGGGGAGGTGCACCGGAGCGTCATCGACTTCGAGTCAGAGGACGCGGAGAAGAAGCTCTCGCTCGAGGTCGCGATGCAGTGGAACCCGACCTACACCGAGTCGGTCTACACCTTCGCCAACACGATCAACACGCACGAGGGCGGCACGCACGAAGAGGGCTTCCGGTCCGCGCTGACCGTGACGGTCAACAAGTTCGCCCGGCAGTGGAACCTCCTCAAGGAGAAGGACACCAACCTCACCGGCGACGACATCCGCGAGGGCCTGACCGCGATCGTCTCGATCAAGCTCGGCGAGCCGCAGTTCGAGGGGCAGACGAAGACCAAGCTCGGCAACACCGAGGCACGGTCGTTCGTGCAGACCGTGTGCAACGACCGGCTCGGTGAGTGGTTCGAGAAGAACCCCAACGAGGGCAAGGACATCGTCCGCAAGGCCATCTCCGCGCAGACGGCCCGGGTCGCCGCCCGCAAGGCCCGCGAGCTGGCCCGCAACCGCAAGGGCCTGCTGGAGTCCGGCGGCCTGCCCGGCAAGCTGGCCGACTGCCAGTGGCGCGAGCCGGACAAGTGCGAGCTCTACATCGTCGAGGGCGACTCGGCCGGCGGCTCGGCCAAGGGCGGCCGCGACTCGCGCTTCCAGGCGATCCTCCCGATCCGCGGCAAGATCCTCAACGTCGAGAAGGCGCGGATCGACCGCATCCTGCAGAACAACGAGGTCCAGGCGCTGATCTCGGCCGCGGGCACGGGCATCCACGACGACTTCGACCTCGAGAAGCTCCGCTACCACAAGATCATCCTGATGGCGGACGCCGACGTCGACGGCCAGCACATCCGCACTCTGCTTCTGACGTTTTTCTTCCGCTTCATGCGGCCGCTCGTCGAGGCCGGCCACGTCTACCTCGCGCAGCCCCCGCTCTACAAGATCAAGTGGGCGGGCAAGGAGCCGGTGCAGTACGCCTACTCCGACCGCGAGCGCGACGGGCTCATCAAGCTCGGGCAGGAGTCGGGCAAGCGGCTGCCGAAGGAAGAGGGCATCCAGCGCTTCAAGGGCCTCGGTGAGATGCCGGCCAAGGAGCTGTGGGAGACGACGATGGACCCGGACGCGCGCGTCCTGCTCCAGGTCACGCTCGACGACGCCGCAGCGGCCGACGAGTTGTTCTCCGTGCTGATGGGCGAGGACGTCGAGCAGCGTCGCTCCTTCATCCAGCGCAACGCCAAGGACGTCCGCTTCCTCGACATCTAGCGCGTGCGACCGCGCGACCCTGACAGCTGCAGTCGTACTCGTGAGAAGGACTTCTGGTGACTGAGACGCCGACGACGCCGCCGCCCGGCGACCGGATCGAGCTGCGCGACATCAACGTCGAGATGCAGCAGTCGTACCTCGACTACGCGATGAGCGTCATCGTCGGGCGCGCGCTGCCCGACGTGCGCGACGGGCTCAAGCCGGTGCACCGGCGCGTCCTCTACGCGATGTACGACGGCGGCTACCGCCCCGACCGCGGCTACTCCAAGTGCTCGCGCGTCGTCGGCGACGTCATGGGCCAGTACCACCCGCACGGCGACTCGGCGATCTACGACACCCTCGTCCGGCTCGCACAGTCCTGGTCGCTGCGCTACCCGCTCGTCGACGGCAACGGCAACTTCGGCTCGCCCGGCAACGACCCGGCCGCGGCGATGCGCTACACCGAGTGCCGGCTGGCGCCGCTGGCGATGCAGATGGTCCGCGACATCGACGAGGACACCGTCGACATGTCGCCGAACTACGACGGGCGCACGCAGGAGCCCGACGTCCTCCCCAGCCGTTTCCCCAACCTGTTGGTGAACGGCAGCGCCGGCATCGCAGTCGGCATGGCGACCAACATCCCGCCGCACAACCTGCGCGAGGTAGCCGACGGCGTGCAGTGGTCGCTCGCCCACCCGGACGCGTCGAGCGACGAGCTGCTCGAGGCCCTGATGCAGCGGATCAAGGGCCCGGACTTCCCGACGCGCGGTCTGGTCGTCGGCCGTCGCGGCATCGAGGATGCCTACCGCACCGGGCGCGGCTCCATCACCATGCGCGCGGTGGTCAACGTCGAGGAGATCAACAACCGCACCTGCCTCGTCGTCACCGAGCTGCCCTACCAGGTCAACCCGGACAACCTCGCGCAGAAGATCGCCGAGCTCGTCAAGGACGGCCGGGTCCAGGGCATCGCCGACGTCCGCGACGAGGGCAACGAGCGCCTCGGCCAGCGCCTGGTCATCGTGCTCAAGCGCGACGCCGTCGCCAAGGTCGTCCTCAACAACCTCTACAAGCACACCCAGCTGCAGGAGACGTTCGGCGCGAACATGCTCGCGCTGGTCGACGGCGTCCCGCGCACGCTGCGCCTCGACGAGTTCGTCAAGCACTACGTCACGCACCAGATCGAGGTCATCGTCCGGCGCACGCAGTTCCGGCTGCGCAAGGCCGAGGAGCGCGCGCACCTGTTGCGCGGCCTGGTCAAGGCGCTCGATCACCTCGACGAGGTCATCGCGCTCATCCGGGCCAGCGCATCG
>NZ_JAANNP010000117.1 GCF_011250635.1 Motilibacter deserti | reverse complement strand
CGCGACGATGCGGCATCGCGGCGATAGGTCGCGATGAATGCGGCATCGTGCCAGTGCAGCGCCGGATGAATGCGGCATCGCGCCGAACCAGGCGGCCGCCCCCGGGCGCGAGTGGCGCGTACTGCCAGGTCGAGCGAGGCCGTGTCACGTCGTGGCGGCGGGCTCCGCGTCGCCGGCACTGCCCCGGCGCCGGGGCTTGCGGCGCGGGGCGGAGGTGGCGTCGGCCGGGTGCGGCGCGAGCAGCAGCGACGACGCCATGCGCTCCTCGCAGAGCCGGACCAGCGCGGAGTACGCGGCGGCGCCCATGAGCTCGGTGAGCTCGGGGGCGTAGGACACGTAGACCGGCTCCCGGCCGACGTGCGCGTCGGTGTTGCCGGTGCAGTACCAGTCGAGGTCGTGACCGCCCGGGCCCCAGCCGCGCCGGTCGTACTCGGCGATGGTCGTGATCAAGACCTCGGTGTCGTCGGGGCGGGTGACCCGCTCGTAGGACCGCCGCACCGGCAGCTGCCAGCAGACGTCCGGCTTGGTCTCGAGCGGCTCGCGCCCGGTGGCGACGGCGAGGGTGTGCAGCGCGCAGCCGTAGCCGCCGGGGAAGCCGGGCCGGTTGAGGAAGACGCAGGCGCCGTCGACGACGCGGGTCTTGCGGGCGCCCTCGTCGTCGGTCTCGATCCAGTGCTTGCGGCCGCGGCCGTGCAGCTGCCAGGTCTCGGGCGTCAACTGCTTCACGAACCCGGCGACACGCTTCTCGTCGTCCTCGTCGGCGAAGTGCGCGCCGAGCGTGCAGCACCCGTCGTCGGGGCGCTCGGCGTAGATCCCCTGGCACCCGGACCCGAAGATGCACGTCCAGCGGGAGGTGAGCCAGGTCAGGTCGCAGCGGAAGACCTGCGAGTCGTCGTCGGGGTCGGCGAACTCGACCCACGCACGGGGGAAGTCCAGGGGCACCTCGGGCACCGGCACAGCGTAGGCGCGCACTGGTTAGGCTCCTCGCGTGCGCCTCGGGGTCCTCGACGTGGGGTCGAACACAGTCCACCTGCTCGTCGTCGACGCCCACCCGGGCGCGCCGCCGCTGGCGGCGTACTCCCACCGGATGCGCCTGCGCCTGGCCGAGCAGCTCGAGGACGACGGCAGCATCTCGCGCAAGGGCGCGGACCAGCTCGTCTCCTTCTGCCTCGAGGCCGCGGACGTCGCCGACGACCAGGGCGTCGAGCAGATGATGGCCTTCGCGACCTCGGCCATCCGCGAGGCGCCCAACGGCACCGAGGTGCTGGCCCGGGTCCGCGACGAGACCGGCGTCGAGCTGACCGTGCTGTCCGGCCCCGACGAGGCCCGGCTGACGTTCCTCGCCGTGCGCCGGTGGTTCGGCTGGTCAGCGGGCCGGCTGGTCGACCTCGACATCGGCGGCGGCAGCCTGGAGATCTCGGCGGGCGCCGAGGAGGAGCCGACGGTCGCGCTGTCGGTGCCGCTGGGCGCCGGCCGCCTGACGCGCGACCGGCTGCCGGGCGACCCGCCCTCCGCCGCCGACGTGAAGGCGACGCGCAAGTACATCCGGGCCGAGCTCGGCAAGGTCGTACGCGACGTGCTGCTCGTGGGCACGCCGGACCGGGTGGTGGGCACGTCGAAGACGTTCCGGTCGCTGGCCCGGATCTGCGGCGCCGCGCCGTACGCCGACGGCCCCTACGTGCGGCGCGTGCTGCGCCGCGACGGCCTGGCCGAGTGGGCGGAGGAGCGGCTGCCGGCGATGTCGCTGCGCAAGCGCTGCGGGCTGCCGGGGGTGAGCGAGGACCGTGCGCCGCAGCTGCTGGCCGGCGCGATGGTGGCGCTCGCGGCGATGGACCTGCTCGGCGTCGAGGAGCTCGACATCTGCCCGTGGGCGCTCCGGGAGGGCATCCTGCTGCGCCGGCTGGACGCCCTGCCGACGCCGTGACCTCCGCGGGCGGCCGCGCGGCGCCACCGGTCGCCCTCTCCTCGGCCTCGGTCTATCCCGAGGGCTGCACCGCGGCGTTCGAGGCGGCAGCCGCGCTCGGCTACGACGGCGTCGAGGTCATGGTCTGGAACGACCCGGTGAGCCAGAGCGCCTCGGCCCTCGAGCGCCTGTCCTCGCATTACAAGATCCCGGTCCTCTCGATCCACGCGCCGACGCTGCTGCTCACGCAGCGGGTGTGGGGCAACGACCCGTGGGCCAAGATCGAGCGGTCGTACGGCCTGGCCGAGCAGCTCGGCGCGCGGACCGTCGTGATCCACCCGCCGTTCCGCTGGCAGCGCGACTACGCCCGGACGTTCGTCGAGGGCCTGGCCGAGCGGCAGGAGCGGACCGCCGTGGCTCTCGCGGTGGAGAACATGTTCCCGTGGAAGGCGCGCGGGCGGCTGCTGGAGGCGTACGCCCCGGGCTGGGACCCGGTCGGCGAGGCGTACGACCATCTCGTCCTGGACCTCTCGCACACGGCGACCTCGGGCGTGGACGCGCTCGAGGCGGTGGACGCGATGGGCCGGCGGCTCGGCCACCTGCACCTGGCCGACGGCTCGGGCTCGCCGCGCGACGAGCACCTGGTGCCGGGCCGGGGCACCCAGCCGTGCGCCGAGGTGCTCGCCCTGCTCGGCCACGGCGGCTTCGGCGGGACGGTGGTGGTGGAGGTCAACACCCGGCGCGCCGCGGACCGGGCCGCCCGCCGCGCCGACCTCGAGGAGGCGCTGTCCTTCGCCCGGCACCACCTCGCGCGCGGGCTGGCCGCGTGAGCCCGCGCGGCCGGCCGGCGGGGCCGTCGGACGCCCGGGAGCGCATCCTCGCGGCCGCGCGGGCGGAGTTCGCGGCGAAGGGCTACGACAAGGCCTCGCTGCGCGGGATCGCCCGGGTGGCGGAGGTGGACCCGTCCCTCGTCCACCACTACTTCGAGGGCAAGGAGCAGGTCTTCGTCGCCGCGATGCGGCTGCCGTTCGACCCGGCGGACGCGCTCCCGCGGATCCTGGCCGGGAACCCGGACGGGCTGGGGGAGCGGGTGACACGCTTCTTCCTGGGGGTGTGGGCCCGCCCGGAGAGCCGCGAGCCCTTCATCGCGCTGCTGTCGGCCGCGACGTCGAGCCCGGCGGCGGCCGGGATGCTGCGCGAGTTCGTCACGGGCAGCCTGCTCGCGCGGGTGGCGGAGGCCTCGCCGATCGCGGGCCTGCCGGACCGCGAGCTGCGGGTGGAGGCGGCCGTGGCCCAGCTGCTCGGCGTCGCGCTGCTGCGACACGTCATCGGCGTCGAGCCGATCGCCTCCGCTCCCGAGGAGGACGTGGTCGCCCTGATCGCTCCGGCTCTGCAGCGCCACCTGTCGGGGGAGTAGGAATAGACGGATGGCGCCACGGACAACCCCGTTCGCCCGACTCGCCACCGTCGCCGAGGAGCCCGCCGCATGAGCGCGCAACTGCCCACCTCCCCCGCCGCCGACCTGCCCGGGGGGCCTGCGCGGCTCGCGGCCGCGTACTTCGCGCACGTGCCGCCGGACGAGGTGCAGGGGCAGGGGGCGGGGCACGCCGACGCGGTCCTGGCGGCGCACGCCCGGCTCGGCGCCCGCCGGCCGGCGGGCGAGGCGCTCGTCCAGGCGTACGTCCTGGACGAGGAGGTGGGCGCCCGCATCGCGCTGGACGTCATCACCGACGACATGCCGTTCCTCGTCGACTCCGTCACCGCGCTCGTCTCCCGCCTCGGGTACGCGATCACCTGGCTGCTCCACCCCCAGCTCGCCGTGCGCCGGGACGCCGACGGGCGGCTCGAGGACGTGCTCGGCCCGGCCGCGGCGTCCTGCCCGCAGGGGTGCCTCGCCGAGTCCTGGATGCACCTCGAGCTGAGCGGGGAGCGGACGACCCCCGACGAGCTCGCGGCGGCGGTGCGCGGCGTGCTCGGCGACGTGCGGGTCGCCGTCGAGGACTGGCAGCCGATGCGTACGCAGTCGCTGCGGATGGCGGACGAGCTGGCGGCCGAGCGCCCGGCCGGGATCGGCGCGGCCGAGGCCGACGAGGCGGTGGAGCTGCTGCGCTGGCTGGCGCAGAACTCGTTCACCTTCCTCGGCTACGCCGACTACGCCCTCGAGCCCGACGGCACCGGCCTGCGCCGCGTCCCGGGCAGCGAGCTCGGCATCCTCCGCCCGCACGAGCCGGCGACGCGCCCGGTGCAGGCCGAGGGGCCCGTGGTCCGGCGGTTCTCGCCCGAGGCGGCGGCGATCGCCAGCGAACCGCGCCTGCTCGTGCTCACGAAGGCGAATTCACGATCCACGGTTCACCGTCCGGCCTATCTCGACCACGTGGGCATCAAGACGTTCGACGGCTCCGGGCGCGTCGTCGGCGAGCGCCGCTTCCTGGGGCTGTTCTCGTCGACCGCCTACAGCGAGAGCGTCCTGCGCATCCCGGTCCTGCGCCGCAAGGCCGAGCACGTGATGCACGCGGCCGGGACGGTCGCCACGAGCCACTCGGGCCGCCAGGTCCTGCAGGTGCTCGAGGCCTACCCCCGCGACGAGCTCTTCCAGGTCGACGCCGAGACGCTGGCCTCGGTCGTGCTCGAGGTGCTCCGGCTCGGCGAGCGCCGCCGCGTACGCGCCTTCCTCCGCCGGGACGACTACGGCCGCTTCGTCTCGTGCCTGCTCTACTTCCCGCGCGACCGCTACACGACGACCGTCCGGCTGCGCATGGAGGCGGTGCTGCGCGAGGCCGTCGGCGCCGACAGCATCGACTACACCGCGCGGGTCACCGAGTCGGTCCTCGCCCGGCTGCACTTCGTGGCCTGGGTGCCTCCCGGCGACCGGCTGCCCGAGGTGGACGCGGCCGCCATCGAGGCCCGGCTCGCCGCGGCGACGCGCACCTGGGAGGACGACCTCGCCGACGCCGTGGGCGCAGCGCACGAGCCGGCCGCGGCGGCGGCCCTGCTGCGCCGCTACGCGCGGGCGTTCCCGCAGGCCTACAAGGAGGACTTCGGCGCGGCCGAGGCCGTGCTGGACATCGGGCACCTGGAGTCGCTCGAGGGGCCGGAGGGTGACCGGCTGGCGCTCAGCTTCTCCGCGGGAGCCGACCCCGGCGCGGCCCGGCTGAAGCTCTACCGCGACGCTCCTG
>NZ_JAANNP010000118.1 GCF_011250635.1 Motilibacter deserti | reverse complement strand
ATCACCTGCCCGTCGAGCTGACGCGCGTCGGGCCGACGCTGTCCGAGGCCTGACGCCGATCGAGCTGACGCGCTTCGGCCCGACGCCGTCCGATAGCTGACGCCCGTCAAGCTGTCGCTGTCGCCGGGCAGGGTGGGCACGGGTGCCGGGGCGGCGGCCCCGGACCCCGAGGCTCTCAGCGCTGGCCCTCGATGCGCCGGCTGCGCTGCTCGACGCCCAGCTCGCCGTAGGGGTAGTCGCCGACACCCGGGTCACTGACGGCGTCGAGCCGGGCGGTCTCCTCCTCCGAGAGCCGAACGTCGGCGGCCGCCAGGTTGTCCTCGAGCTGGTCCATCGTCCGCGCGCCCAGCAGCACGGACGTCACCGCCGGGCGGTCGCATACCCACGCAAGTGCGACCTGCGCCATTGACGTGCCGCGCGCCTTGGCCACCTCCTCGACGGCCTCGACCACGTCCCAGGTGCGGTCACGCGTGCTGCGGCGGTCGTACCCCTCCATGCCACGGTCGGGCTGCTCGCCGAGCCGGGTGGCGCCAGACGGGCGCGAGTCGCGGGTGTACTTGCCGGTCAGCCACCCGCCCCCGAGCGGCGACCAGGGCAGCAGGCCGAGGCCGTTCTCCTGGCAGGCCGGCACGATCTCCCACTCGATCTCGCGGACGAGCAGGGAGTACTGCGGCTGGAGCGTCACGAGCTTCGCCCAGCCACGGACGTCGATCAGGTCGCACGCCTTCTGCAGCTGCCAGCCGGTGAAGTTGGAGAGGCCGGGGTACGCGATCTTCCCCGCGGTGACGGCGTCGTCGAGGAACCTGAGCGTCTCCTCGAGCGGGGTGAGCGGGTCCCAGGAGTGCAGCTGGTAGAGGTCGACGGCGTCGACGCCGAGCCGCCGCAGCGAGGCGTCGAGCGCGCGGCGCAGGTGGCGGCGGGAGAGGCCGAGGTCGTTCGGCCCGTCGCCCATCGGGAAGCGGCCCTTGGTGGCGAGGACGACCCGCTCGGTCACGTCCGCGGGCCGGGAGGCGAGCCAGCGGCCGATGATCTCCTCGGACGCGCCCGCGGTGTAGACGTCGGCGGTGTCGATGAACGTCCCGCCGGCCTCGACGAAGCGGTCGAGCTGCGCATGCGCCGTCGCCTCGTCGGACTCGTGGCCGAACGTCATGGTGCCGAGCGCGAACGCGGACACGACGGCTCCGCTGCCGCCGAGCGTGCGGTACTCCATCGGGCTACTCCCGGGTCGAGGACGACGGTTCGTCTCGCCTCTACCCAGGAGCGCGCCCGACGGTCGTGTCAGTACGTGAAGAGCAGCGAGATCGGGCCGAGGCTCGAGGTACGGCCGGCGGTGTCGAAACGGAGCGAGATGGAGTGCTCGCCCGGGCTCACCGTGCGCGGGCCGATGCCGACACCGTGGCCGAAGTGCAGGGTGGTGACGCCGTCGATCGTCACGTCGACGCGGCTGCCGATCACGTTCATCGGGACGCCGTCGCGCAGCAGCTGCGCGCTCGAGACCCCGAGCGGGACGGTGAACGCCGCCGGGCCGACGGACCCGGTCCCGGCCGGCGACAGGGTGACGGAGTCGAAGAGCAGGACGCGCAGGGGCAGGGGCGCGGGTGGCGGCGCCGCCAGCAGCGCGTTGACCAGCGAGATGGCCGTGCCGCCGCCCCCGCTGGAGCGGTGGGTGGCTCGCGCCAGGTCCCAGTACGCGCTGTCGGCGGGCCCCGCCGCCTGCGCGGCCTCCCGTCGGCCGAGGTGGATGAAGGAGACGTAGAGGTCGACGGTGGCGCCGGTGGTGGCCACGGCGCCCCCGCCGGCGCGCCGGGCGTACAGCTGGTACTCCCCGAAGGCGTTGTCGAGGCCGAGCCGGATCACGGCGATCTGCTCGCCGTCGAGGCCGGGACCCTTCGCCGCGAAGCGGACGTACGTGTCGTACGTCGTTCCCGCCGGCCCCTGGACGAGCTGCCGGGAGCCGTCCCGGGTCGGCACGTCGAAGAAGAAGTCGAGGTCGCCCTCGCGCCAGGTGACGACCACGAAATGGTCGCTGAGGTTCGGCGGCAGGTAGTGGTTGACGCGCGTCTCGACCCCACCGAGGACCGTCACCTCGACGAACCGGTTGTTGTAGGAGGTGCCGTTGCGGGTCACCAACGGGACGAAGAGCGCGCTGGTCCCCGGGGCGAGCCCGTCGATCCGGTAGCGCCCCTCGGTGTCCGTGGTCGCGAGCACGGTCGTGCTGCCGCGGCTCGGGAGGATCTGGACCCCGGTCAGCGGCGCCAGCGTGACCGCGTCCACGATCCGGCCGACGATGCTGCCCTTCGTCGGGTCTCCGCCCGGGTCGCCCCCCGGGGTGCCGTCGGGAGGCGGGCTTCCGACGGCGTACGCCGCCGAGGTGGTCGTCAGTGCCGGCGCGGCCCAGGCGGCCGCCCCGGCCAGCCCGGCGCGCTTGAGCAGCAGGCGTCGGTCGATCTGGTGCCCGCTCCCGGGCATGCGCTGGCTGTCGGCCACTGTTCCCCCGTCCGGATTCTTCTCTCGGTTCCGAACCTAGTCGCGTCGTATCAGTGCGAACAAGGCATCGAAACTCGGTCCGCGTTGACCTCGACTTCCACCGGAAGCTATTTGCAGCAATTGTCCGAATACCAGCGCTCTCGTTCGCCGTGGCACGCTCGCCGACACTAGGTCGGAATCGAGCTACCGGTCCTACATGGCAGGCGTCATGCCGTGGCCGTAGTGGAACGTTCCTCGGGCACCCGTCCCGCCCTGCTCCGCCTGCTCACCGCGGCCTCAGCTCGCCCGGCTCACCTCTCAGACTGACCGACGCGAGCCGGGAGGGCACCCGTGAGCAGTGCGCAGGAGCAGCGGGTCCAGGGCGTCGCCCGCGAGAAGGGCGCGCCCGTCTCGCGGGAGACGATCGTCGTGCCGGCTCCCGGGCCTGGCGAGGCCTGCGTCCGCGTGCAGGCGTGCGGCGTCTGCCACACGGACCTGCACTACCTCTCGCCGCTACCCCAGCCGGCAGCGCCGACAGCCTCAGAGCAACTGGCGTCCCGCCGTGAGGTAGATCGTCTCGTTCGGGAACGGCCCGCGGCCACCGGCGCCGATGACGAGGGAGAAGGTGTGCACGCCCGGCGTGAGCGGCACCGGGGCGACGTCCGTGCCGTGCCCCCACGTGCCGGTCCGGCGGACGCCGTCGATCACGAAGTCGACGTAGTCGCCGCGCACGTCGTACGGCTGCGTCCCCCCGGCGTCCGACGACAACGCGCCGGAGGTCGTGCCGGCCGGGACGTTGATCGTGATCGGGGGCGTCGTGAACGTGGCTGCGGGCACGGTCCCGGCGAAGACCAGGTAGCGGTTCGACGCCGGCGGAACCGGCGGCGCCGGCTGCAAGGTGTTGACGAGCGCGTAGGGCGCGGCCGTCGACCGGTCGATCCGGTAGATGTTCCAGACCGGCGAGCCGCTCGGGCCGGCCGCGACCTCGGCTCGCGCGATCTGGCCGAACGCCAGGTTGTCGTACGTCCGCGCGACCGCGCCGGTCGACGGGACCGGGGTCCCTCCCACCTGGTTGGCGTAGAGGAGGAAGGCGCTGCTCGGGATCGTCGTGCCGTAGTCGATCTGCAGGACGAGCACGTTGTCGCCGTCGACGCCCTGGCCGCGCCGGAGCACCCGGACGTAGTCCTCGAGGGCGGCGCCGGCCGTCAGCTCCACCGCCGCGCGGCCCCCGGCGCGTGTCGGGGCGTCGAGGACGAACTGCAAATCGCCCTGCTGCCACGCCACGACAGTCGTGTATCGCTGCACCCCCGGGGCGAACGGGACGAGGTAGGCGTTTTGGACCGTCTGCCGGCCGGCGACGATGGTCACGTCCAGCAACTGCTGGACGTGCGTGGACGCAGGCCCCGTGAGCCCACGGACCACGTAGAAGGAGCGGGGACCGGGGGCGAGGCCGGCCAGGGTGAAGCGCCCGTCAGCGTCCGTGGTCGCGAGCACGGTGTTCGACCCGGGGCTGGGGCGGAGCGTCGCATCGGCCAGTGGCGCGAGCGTGAGCGCGTCGACGATGCGGCCGGTGAGCGTGCCGGTGGTGGGGTTCGGGTCCGGATCGGTCCCTGGCGGCGGGCTGCCCACGGCGTACGCGGCGGTCGTGCTCGTGAGCGCAGGTGCGGCCCACGCGGCTGCCCCGGCGGCGCCGACGAGGCCGGCGCGGCGGAGCACCTCGCGTCGAGCGACCTGCTGAGCAACTGTGGACTGGTGATGGGCGTCGACCACGGATGCCCCCGGCTCGGGTCTGGAGCTTCTCCCACGGGAACCTAGCCAGCGCCCACTCGCTGAACAAGCCTCTGAAGTGGGCTTCTGGTGAATCGCTTCCCGAGCGGGCCGAAACGCCCGCAATCGTGGAGTTCTGTGCCACCCGGGGCGCTGCGGGCTGCGTTGCCCCCACCGCCGTCCAGGTCCCCGAGTGCTTGGCTGCCCGAGGCACCCGCCCGGCCCTGCTCCGCCTGCTCAGCCCCGCCTCATCGACCACCGCTAACCTCGCAGACTGACCGACGTGAGCCGGGAGGGCAGCCGTGAGCAGTGCGCAGGAGGAGCGGGTCCAGGGCGTAGTCGCCCGTCAGAAGGGCGCGCCCGTCTCGCTGGAGACGATCGTCGTGCCGGCGCCGGGACCGGGCGAGGCCCGGGTGCGGGTGCAGGCGTGTGGGGTCTGCCACACGGACCTGCACTACCAGCAGGGCGCCATCAACGACGACTTCCCCTTCCTGCTCGGCCACGAGGCCGCGGGCGTCGTCGAGTCGGTCGGCGAGGGCGTGACCGAGGTCGCCGTGGGCGACTACGTCGTCCTCAACTGGCGCGCGGTCTGCGGCGAGTGCCGGGCCTGCCTGCGCGGCCGCCCCTGGTACTGCTTCAACACCCACAACGCCACGCAGAAGATGACGCTCGAGGACGGCACCGTCCTGAGCCCCGCGCTCGGCATCGGCGCCTTCGCCGAGCTCACGCTCGTCGCCGCCGGCCAGTGCACCAAGGTCGACGCGGCCGCCCCGCCGGAGGTCGCGGGCCTGCTCGGCTGCGGCG
>NZ_JAANNP010000119.1 GCF_011250635.1 Motilibacter deserti | reverse complement strand
AACGCGACCGCGGCGATGAGCACGAGGCCCTTGATCGTCTGCTGCCAGGCGGCGTCGACGTTCATGATCGAGAGGCCGATGTTGAGCACGCCCATGATGAGCGCGCCGATGATCGCCCCCGAGACCTTGCCGATACCACCCGCGACCGCGGTGCCACCGATGAAGGCAGCGGCGATCGCGTCGAGCTCGTAGTTCTGGCCCGCAGCGGCCACACCGGCGCCGGCGCGGGAGGTCGTGACGACCGCCGCGATGCCGGCGAGCAGCCCCATGTTCACGAAGATCATGAAGTTGACGCGCCTGGTGTCGACGCCGGAGAGCTTGGCCGACTGCAGGTTGCCGCCCATCGCGTAGATGTGCCGGCCGAAGACGGTCTTGCCCATGATGAACGTGTAGAGCACGACCAGCACGCCGACGATGATGAGGACGTAGGGCGTGCCGCCGGTGCTGTTCGCGAGCTGCCAGGTGACGAAGCCGATGATCGCCGCGGTCACGACGATCTTGACCAGGAAGGCGGCCATCGGCTCGGTCATGAGGCCCTCGCGGCTCAGCGCGACGCGCTGACGGACCTGCGACCCGACCAGGCCCGCGATGGCGACCAGCCCGATGACGACCGTGACGACGTCGAGGTTGCCGGCGAACCCGAGCCAGTTCGGGATCGACCCGTTGCTGATCTCGATGAAGTTGTCCGGCAGGCCGGCGACCGTCGTGCCGACGAGCACGATCGCGAGGCCGCGGAAGATCAGCATGCCGCCGAGGGTGACGATGAACGCCGGGATGCCGACGTACGCGATCCAGAAGCCCTGCCAGACGCCGACCAACGCGCCGATCGCGACAGAGGCGACGACCGCGAGCAGCCAGGGGATGTCCCAGTCCGTCATCATCAGTGCACAGAGGCCGCCGATGAAGGCGACCACCGAGCCGACCGACAGGTCGATGTGGCCCGCGACGATCACCATGACCATGCCGATGGTCAGGATGAAGACGTAGGCGTTCTGCCCGATGAGGCTGGCGACGTTGTTGGGCTCGAGGAGCCGGCCGTCGGTCAGGACCTGGAAGAGCACGACGATGATGAGCAGCGCAGCCACCATGCCGTACTCACGGACGTTGCTGCTGAGGTACTGCTTCAGCGACGGCCCGGCCGCCGCGCCCCTGCCCGGCTCAGTGGGCCGGACGTCCTTGGTGAGGGCGCTGCTCACGCCGACGCACCTTCCTTCTCCATCGTCATGAAGCGCATGAGGGACTCCTGCGAGGCCTCACCGCGGGGTAGTTGGCCGGTGATCCGGCCCTGGCTCATCGCGTAGACGCGGTCGCAGATGCCGAGCAGCTCGGGCAGCTCGGAGGAGATGACGATGACCGCCTTGCCCAGGTCGGCCAGCGCGTTGATGATCTGGTAGATCTCGTACTTCGCGCCGACGTCGATGCCGCGCGTGGGCTCGTCCAGGATCAGCACGTCGGGATCGGAGAAGATCCACTTGCTGAGGACGACCTTCTGCTGGTTGCCGCCGGAGAGCTTGCCCGTGAGGACGTCGACGCTGGGCGCCTTGATGTTCATGTCCTTGCGGTAGCCCTGCGCGGTCTTGACCTCGCGCCCCTCGTCCATGACTCCCCAGCGCGACAGCTTGCCGAGGGCGGAGGCGGCGATGTTGGTCTTGATGTCCTCGATGAGGTTGAGGCCGTAGCGCTTGCGGTCCTCGGTCGCGTAGGCCAGCCCCTGCTTGATCGCGTCCTTGACGTTGCGGGGCGGCGACACCTCGCGGCCCTTGAGGAAGAGCTTGCCGGTGATGTCGGTGCCGTAGCTGCGGCCGAAGATGCTCATCGCCAGCTCGGTGCGGCCCGCGCCCATGAGGCCGGCGATGCCGACGATCTCACCGGCGCGCACGTCGAGGCTGGCCCGGTCGACGACCACCCGCGAGCGGTCGACGGGGTGGTGGACCGTCCAGTCCTCGATGCGGAGCG
The DNA here is from genome assembly GCF_011250635.1 of Motilibacter deserti. Classification (GTDB taxonomy): domain Bacteria; phylum Actinomycetota; class Actinomycetes; order Motilibacterales; family Motilibacteraceae; genus Motilibacter_A; species Motilibacter_A deserti. The sequence continues at coordinate 3,060 of NZ_JAANNP010000119.1, read as the reverse complement.
CCTCGTCGCCGATCTTCGGCGTGTGCTCGGGATAGCGGTTGGACAGGTCGCGCCCGACCATGCCGCGGATGATGCGGTCCTCCGAAACGGGCTCCGCGCCGTGCATGTCCAGCGTCTCGACCGTCTGACCGTCGCGGATGATCGTCGTGGAGTCCGCGATCGCTTTGATCTCGTTCAGCTTGTGCGAGATGATGATCGAGGTGATGCCCTGCCCCTGCAGGTGGCGCAGCAGGTCGAGCAGGTGGGCGCTGTCCTCGTCGTTGAGCGCCGCCGTCGGCTCGTCGAGGATGAGCAGCTTGACCTGCTTCGAGAGCGCCTTGGCGATCTCCACGAGCTGCTGCTTGCCGACCCCGATGTCCTGGATCTTCGTGTCGGGGCTGTCGGTGAGGCCGACCCGGGCCATGAGCTGCGCGGCCTCGCGGTTGGTGGCCAGCCAGTCGATGACCCCGCCCTTGGCCTTCTCGTTGCCGAGGAAGATGTTCTCGGCGATGGAGAGGTAGGGGCTGAGCGCGAGCTCCTGGTGGATGATCACGATGCCCAGGTGCTCGCTGTCGCGGGTGCCCTTGAACTCGCAGAGCTTGCCCTCGAAGTAGATCTCCCCGTCGTAGGTCCCGGCGGGGTAGACGCCCGACAGGACCTTCATCAGCGTCGACTTGCCCGCGCCGTTCTCCCCGCAGATCGCGTGGACCTCGCCGCGACGCACGGCCAGCGTGACGTCCTGCAGTGCCTTGACGCCCGGGAACGTCTTGGTGATCCCGCGCATCTCGAGAATCATGTTGTCGTTAGCAGCCATGTGTCGCTCGCTTAACTTCCGCAGTGTCCCGACGGGGCCGACCGGGCCCTGCGCGATTCGCGCAGGGCCCGGCCGGGGTGCAGCACGGAACGGGCCGAGGCCCGAGGCCGGGCGAGCCTGTGGTCGGGATCAGGCCGCCCGGGACCTCGAAGGTTCCTGCGTCAGCCTCAGAGGCCGAGGTCCGAGGCCTTGTAGAAGCCGGACTCGACGAGGTCCTTCTGCACCGAGTCGGCGGTCACGACGACCGGCGGCAGCTGGTAGGTCGGGACGACCTTGTTGCCGTTGTCGTAGGTCTCGGTGTCGTTCACGTCGACGGTCTCGCCCTTGACGATCTGGTCGACCATCTTCGCGACCTGGTCGCCCAGGGTCCGGGTGTCCTTCCAGACCGTCATCGACTGCTTGCCCGCGAGCATGTTCTTGACGTTCGCCTGGTCGGCGTCCTGACCGGTCACGATCGGCCAGTCGGCCTTGCCGTAGCCGGCGCCGTCGAGCGCCTGCTCGATCCCGAGGGCGAGCGAGTCGTTCGGCGAGAGCACGACGTCGACCTTCTTGCCACCGCCGTAGAACGAGTTGAGACGGGTCTCCATCTCCGACTGCGCGGTGGAGGACTGCCACCCCTGGATGCCGATGCTGGCCCAGTCGTCATTGCTCTTCGGAGACTTGCCCGAGGGGACGACGAGCTTGCCACTGTCGATGTAGGGCTTGAGGACGTCCCACGCGCCGGAGAAGAAGAACTTGGCGTTGTTGTCGTCCGGCGAGCCGGCGAAGGGCTCGAGGTTGAACGGGCCGGGGGCCGAGTCCAGCTTGAGCTGGTCGACGATGTACTGGCCCTGCAGCTGGCCGACCTTGTAGTTGTCGAACGTCGCGTAGTAGTCGACGTTCTCCGTGTCGTTGATCAGCCGGTCGTACGCGATGACCTTGATGTCCTGCGCGGCGGCCTTCTGCAGCACCGGGCTGAGCGCGGTGCCGTCGATGGCGGCGACGACGAGGACCTTGGGCTTCTGGTTGATCACGTTCTCGAGCTGCGTGATCTGCTGGTCCACCTTGTTGTCGGCGTACTGCAGCGTGGTCTCGTAGCCCATCGTCTTGAGCTGCTCGGTGAGGCGCGCGCCGTCCTTGTTCCAGCGCTCAAGGCTGCGCGTCGGCATCGAGACGCCGATGAGGCCGCCGGCAGAGGCGCCCCCGCTCGCGCTGGCGCCCGCGTCCTCGTCGGAGGAGCGCTCGCTGCTGCACGCGCTCAGACCGCCGGCGAGCAGCGCGACGCTGACGGCCGCGACGAGCCTCTTCTTGGTCGACATCCTCGACCTTCCTTCCTGGTGCCCGAACTGATGTCGTGCTGTGAACACCCGTGACGGGGGAGCCACGGCTGCGTGGTGCTGCCCACTGGGCAGGGCCCCCGTTTGTTTACGCATCGAACATACGCAACTCTCGGATCTCCTGGGAGCATGTTGCCGCAACAATCCGGTAACGAGCCACCGGGTCCCGGCGAGGCGCGACCTCCGACTGCTCCTCAGTAGGCCGCCAGACCTGCTCGAACCGGGCACAAGGTCCCGGACGGGCTTCCGGAAGGTCACCGAGAGTTGCAGAACGGCACGTGGCAGTCGTTATGAACCTGTGACCGTCCTGGGCCGCCCCGGACTGGACACGGAGCCGCTGGGAGAGGTTTAGTTCCGGTGCCCAACCAACTGCCCTGACCTGCCCTCCAGGCGGGTCATCGGGAGTAGGAGGCGCTCCGGGGGGCGTCGCCAGAAGGGCCGACATTCCCACCGCCTCGGTCCGGAAACCTTACCGAGAACCATCGTACGGCGGCCCTGCACGCCGCCGCGATGCCCTCGGCACGCCCTCTCGCGACCGGCCCTCCACGCACCGAGGCCGTGCGGTCGAGGCCGCTAGCCAGCCCCCTCTGCACGGCCGTCCGCAGCGGCCCCGGGACCTCCCGGGCCGCACCCGATTCTCATCGGAGAGATGCATGGCACGACGCTCCGTACCCCTCGCGCTGGCCCTCGGGCTCACCGTGACGGGGCTGGTCCCCGCCGCCGTGGCGGGGTCCGGCCAGCAGGCGCTGGCCGACACGGCCCCGATCTACCTCGACCGCCACTACTCGCCGCAGGAGCGCGCGGCGGACCTGGTGTCGCGGATGACGCTGGCCGAGAAGGCCAGCCAGATGAACAGCAGCGTGTCCCCCGCGATCCCGCGGCTCGGGATCGCGCAGTACGGCTGGTGGAACGAGGCGCTGCACGGCGTCGCCCGTGAGCAGCTGGTCAACA
>NZ_JAANNP010000120.1 GCF_011250635.1 Motilibacter deserti | reverse complement strand
CGGCCGAGGCCGCGGAGATCGACGACCACGGCGTCATCAAGACCGCGCAGACCGCGTACGTCGGCACCTGGTTCTGGTCCAAGACCACGATCTGCATCGCCGGCCAGGGCACGGGCGAGTCGCTCGCCAGCGTGGTCACCGCGAACCCGCTCGTGCCGCCGTTCCTCATGAAGGTCACGGACCGCGGGAAGACCTGCGCCACGAGGTCGTTCGTCGGTCATCCGGCGCTCGTGACCGCAGTCCTCAGCAGCGGAGGCGTGCGCGTCACGAGCTACTGACGCAGCCGGGCCACGGCCCGCATCCGGTCGACGCACGACGACGCCGGCGCCCCCACGAAGGGGACGCCGGCGTCGTCGTCTCTGCGGGCGTTCGTCAGGCGACGTTCGCCGGCGCGTACGCGGCCGGGGCGTACGCCGCCGCCGCGTAAGCGGGGGTGCGGCCGGACAGCCGGGCCTTGAAGTCGCCGTTGGCCGCGACCTCGGCGAAGTACGCCTCGCGGCGGCGGGCGGCGCAGCCGCCGGGGCGGGCGGCGGGGGCGACCATGGCCGGGTCGACCTGGGAGTTGATCCCGTCCTTGAGCAGCGTGAGCGCCTCGGCGCGCATCTGGGAGACGCGGGACTCGCTGACGCCGAGCTCGGCGGCGATGTCCGCCATCGGCCGCTCCTCGAAGAAGTAGCGGACCACCACGGTGCGCAGCCGCTCGGGCAGGACGTCGACGGCGTCGTACAGGTAGCCGACCTTCTCCCGGTGCAGCAGCACCTCGTCGGGTGCGGGCTCGTGGACCGCCACGACGTCGTCGAGGCTGCCGGACTCGCCGAAGCCCTGCAGGCTCAGCACGACCGCGCGCTGCACGTCGTCCTCGACGGAGCCGAGCTCGGAGACCTGGACGCCGAGGTGGGCGGCGATCTCCGGCTGCGTCGGCGTGCGGCCGAGCACGCGGGTCAGCTCCTCCTCGGCGGCGTCACGCTTGCGGGCGCGGGTGCGGACCGAGCGGCTGGCCCAGTCGTAGCTGCGCAGCTCGTCGATGAGCGCGCCGCGGATGCGGGTGGAGGCGAAGCGGGCGAACGGCACGCCGCGGTCGTCGTCGTAGGAGCGGGCCGCCTGCGCGAGGGCGGCGAGCCCGGCCGAGGAGAGCTCGTCGCGGCTCACGTGCGCCGGGAGGCGCCCGAGGAGCTCGCTGACGAGGTATCCCACGAGCGGCATGTGCTCACGGCACAGCTGCTCCTCGCTGCGGTTGGTCGTAGAGGCCATGCCTGCCGAGGAGCGGGCGTCGTGGCGCGTTGCGGTCATGCTCCGGGTCTCGGCGCGGACCTCGGAAGCCCTTGAGCGTTTCGGGGGCGAAACCGCCCGTCAGGACTACTCCTTCCGGGCGAGCGGCCAGCGGGGCGTGGGCCCTTGGGCCCAGGAGGACCATGCCTTCGGCCCGGGAAGCTGCGCCGAACGGGGGACGGCGAACCCTCAGGTCGCCCGGCCCTCCGCCGATTCGCTAGTCAGCACCAGTTGAGGGCCGTCGATTCGCGATGGCCTCGAGGCGGAGGACTACATGAGCTTGGCAGGGGTCTCGAGCACCCTCTGGCGTGAGCGTGAGCTCCTGGAGCTCCTGCTCTTCAAGCTGGAGGAGGAGCAGCTCGTCCTGGCCTCGGGCCGCACGCGATGGCTGTCGCGGGCGACCAAGGAGGTCGAGATGGTGCTCGAGGAGGTACGCCGGGCCGAGCTCCTGCGCGCCGTCCAGGTCGACGCCGCCGGCGCCGAGCTGGGCATCGGCTCCGGGCCGAGCCTGCGCCAGCTGGCCGAGGCGGCCGACGAGCCGTGGAAGACCTTGCTGCTCGAGCACCGGCAGGCGTTCCTGACCGCCACCGCCGAGATCCAGGCGATGGCCGAGGCCAACCGCGACCTGCTCACGAGCGGGTTCCGCGCCGCCCGCGAGGCGCTGCTGTCGCTCGGCGACGGCGCGGAGACGTACACCGCCAGCGGGGCACCGGCTGCGGCCGGCCGCTTCAGCCGCCTCGTCGACGAGGCGATGTGACTTCCGTAGCAGCGACAGCGCACGACCTGCAGCAGCACCAGACCCCCGAAGGATGAGGAACCCCCACCGATGAGCAGCACGTTCAGCGGTCTCAACACCGCCTACTCGGCACTGGTCGCTCAGCGTCGTGCCCTCGAGACGACCGGCCAGAACGTGGCCAACGTCAACACCCCGGGCTACACCCGCCAGCGCGCGAACCTCGAGGCGCAGGGCGGCCCGGCGGTCCCCGCGATGTACTCCAAGTACGAGGGCGCGGGCGACGGCGTGAAGGTCGTCGGCGTCGACCGCATCACCGACACGTTCCTGCAGTCGCGGGCGCAGAACGAGGCCGCGAAGCTGGCGTCGCAGCAGACGATCGCCACCTCGCTCTCGCGCATCGAGGACGTCTTCCCCGAGCCCTCGGACAGCGCGCTCGGCTCGAACCTCGCCGACACCTGGAACGCGTGGGCGGACGTCGCCAACAGCCCCGGCGACGAGGCTCCGCGCAGCGCGCTCCTGCAGCAGGCGCAGACGCTGACGGGCAACATCAACGCGGCGTCGAAGAACCTCTCCGACCAGTGGTCGCAGCAGCGCGACGAGCTGTCGGTGACGGTCGACGAGGTCAACGTCGCGGCCAAGGGCATCGCCGAGCTGAACCTCGCGATCCGCCGCGACACGCAGGCCGGCGTACCGGCCAACGAGCTCAAGGACCGCCGCGACGCGCTCGTCGACAAGCTGGCCAGCCTGGTCGGCGCCACCGGCCGCCAGGGCGAGGACGGCGTGGTCGACGTCTACCTCGGCGGTACCGCGATCGTGCGCGGCGCCGACGCCGACGCGCTGCGCCTCGAGGGCCCGACGAAGCTGGCGGACGTCACCGCCGCCAGCCAGCTGCGCATCGTCCGCGACAAGGACGGCTACCCGTCCTCCGTGAGCAGCGGCAAGGCCGCGGGCGCGCTCGAGACGCTGAACAGCACGCTGCCGACGTACTCGCAGAAGCTCGACGGCCTCGCCTCGACCGTCGCGACCTCGGTGAACGCCATCTGGAGCACGGGCTACGACCTCGACGGCAACCCGGCCGGCGGCAACTTCTTCGGCAGCTCCGACGGCGGCCCGGTCAAGGCCGCCAATCTGACCGTGCTCGTCACGGACCCGCGCAAGGTCGCGGCGTCGGGTGACGCGGCCAAGCGCCTCGACAACGCGGTCGCGAACAAGATCGCGGCGATCGCCGGCAAGGTCGACGGCCCGGACGGCGTCTACCGCGACCTCGTCGCCAACCTCGCCGTCGAGTCGCAGACCGCGCAGACGCGCCTCACGACGCAGAAGTCCGTCTCGGAGAAGGCGACCGACGCGCTCGACTCGGTGCGCGGCGTCGACACCGACGAGGAGATGACGAACCTGCTGGCCTACCAGCGGGGCTACGAGGCCGCGGCGCGGGTCATGAACAGCATCAACTCCACGCTCGACACGCTCATCAACATGGTTGGAAGGTAACCAGCGATGACTGGCATCTCCCGCGTCACGTACCACGCGCTCGGGACGTCCGCGCTGCGTGGCATCCAGGGGAACCTGGACCGGCTCTCGAACCTGCAGAACCAGCTGTCGAGCGGCCGCTCGGTGAACCGCCCCTCGGACTCCCCGTCCGGCACCTCGGCCGCGATGTCCTTCCGCTCGGACATCAAGTCCAACACGCAGTACGCCCGCAACGCCAACGACGGCATCGCCTGGCTCGGGTACGCCGACCAGTCCCTGCAGTCCTCGCTGAACGTCGCGAACCGCGTCCGCGACCTCGCGGTGCAGGCGGCGTCGACCGGCTCGCAGGGCCAGACCGCCCGCGACGCCGTGGCGACCGAGGTCAAGCAGCTGCGCGACTCGCTCATCGAGACGGCGAACACGACCTACCTCGGCCGGCCGATCTTCGGCGGCACGACGGCGGGCAGCCTGGCGTACCAGAAGGACGGGACGTACGTCGGCGACGGCGGCCAGGTCATGCGCAACGTCGCCGAGGGCGTCCAGGTCCGCGTCGACTCGAACGGGCCGGAGATCTTCGGCACCGGCGACGACCAGCTCTTCAAGATCGTGAACGACATCGCCGACCACGCCTCGAACGACCCGGCGAAGCTGCAGGACGACCTCACCCGCCTGGATAAGGCGCTGACCAACCTGCGCAAGGGCGCCGCCGACATCGGTGCCCGCTACAACCGCGTCGAGTCGCTCAAGCAGGGCGCGGACGACCGCAAGCTGACCCTCAACAACGGGCTGAACGAGATCGAGAGCGTCGACATCGCCGACGCGACGGTCCAGCTCCAGCTCCAGCAGGTGGCCTACCAGGCCGCGCTGAGCACCGCCGGGCAGGTCCTGCAGCTCTCGCTCACGGACTTCCTGCGATGACCGCGGCGATCGACGAGAGGACCGGTTCCGGCGTGGCTGGCAGCTCCCTGGAGATCGTCCGGGACGGCGTAGGGCACGATGGCCGGGTGGACGCCCAGGTGACCGCTACCCCGCCCGCGCAGCAGGAGCTGCCCTCGCTCGTGTTCCCCTCGGGGCTGCCGGGCTTCTCCGAGGCCCGTCAGTTCGCGCTCGTACGCCTCGACGACGCCGGCACGGCGTACTCGCTGCGCTCGCTCGAGCACGAGGACCTGCGCTTCGTCGTCATGCCGCCGGGGCTGTTCTTCCCCGACTACGCGCCGGAGATCGACGACGAGGCCGCCGCCGAGCTCGGGCTCGAGCGGGCCGAGGACGCGCTGGTGCTGCTCGTCGTGACGCCGGGCGAGAGCGTGGACAAGGCGACCGTCAACCTGATGGCGCCGGTCGTGATCAACCTGCGCACCAACCAGGCCGCCCAGGTCGTGCTCACCGGCAGCGACCTGCCGCTGCGCGCGCCGCTCGCGTGACGTACGCGCCGACGTGAATCG
>NZ_JAANNP010000121.1 GCF_011250635.1 Motilibacter deserti | reverse complement strand
GCGGCGGTCGCGTCGCCGGGCGAGAGGTTCGCCGTGCCGCGCAGCCACGCCGCGGTCGAGGTCGCACCCGCGGCCCGCGCCGCGCCGGAGGCGTCGAACACCGCCAGCGCTTTCGCCTGCGCCGCAGCGACCCGGCGGCCCTGCCGGACCAGCGCGGCAGCAACGTCGCCGGCCTGCTCCGGCGACAGGTCTGCAAAGTCGACCGCGGACAGCACGTCGATCGCCGCGGACAATGCCGCGAGCGCGTCGACCATGCTGTTTCCCATGCCGACAACCTAGCCGCCACCACTGACAGAACTACCCCGGAAACAAGGGTATGACGGAAGGCCGCTTCTCACTCGAAAGGTGAGAAGTCGAGTTCGGGAAACCTGGCGCGAGCAGCGGTCACGGGCCGTTGTGCAGGATGTCGAACGCGAGAATGTGGCATTCTGCCAATAGGTTCGTCACGACGGCACATTGTGGCAGTGCCGAGCCGTTGGGATGCCGCATCGTCGCAGCGGAGAGCCTTTCGCAACGTCGCAGCGCCGATGCACTCCGAGTCGCCGCAACTTCGCGAGGCCGCAGCCGTCGCAAGGCCGCGCAAGCCCCGCGCAAGGTCGCGCAAGGTCGCGCAAGTCCGCGCAAGGCCGGAGCGCCCTGCGCCTGCGACGGGGCGGATGGACCAGGGCCTGGCGGCGTACGGCCGACATTCCGAGCCCCGCACCCGCCAAAGCCCGGGGACGAGGTCAGGACGGTCGCTACCGGGCCTTCGCCGCCCCGCTCCCTCGCCACCTGGCATCGAGGGGCGCTAGCCACGGGACCCGCGCCCCCGGGACAGGTCCCCCGGGACCAGGCGCCCTTCCAGCCCAGCAAAGGCTTCCGCTGACTTCGGCCCCTCGCCTTCAGCGCCGCACGGCCCTACCGTCGGAGCTACGGGATCCCTTCGGCCCCGCCACTCCGGCGCTCGTGTGCGGCGGAGCCTGCGGATCCGCTCCTCGTCGAGCGGGAGGTGGCATGAGCACGTACCCGACCAAGTACGTCTACGACATCGCCGAGGGCTCGCGCGACATGCGCGACCTGCTGGGCGGCAAGGGGGCCGGGCTGGCGGAGATGGCCCGGCTGGGGCTCCCCGTGCCGCCGGGGTTCACGATCACGACCGAGGCCTGCCGGGCCTACTTCGGCACCGGCGCGGAGCCCGCCGAGCTGGCCGGGCAGGTCGATGCCGCGCTCGCTCGCATGGAGGAGGCGGCCGGGCGACGCCTCGGCGACTCCGCCGACCCGTTGCTGGTCAGCGTGCGGTCCGGGGCGAAGTTCTCGATGCCCGGGATGATGGAGACGGTGCTCGACATCGGGCTGAACGACGCCTCCGTCGAGGGCCTCGCGGTGCGCTCGGGCGACCCGCGCTTCGCGTGGGACTCCTACCGGCGGCTCATCTCGATGTTCGGCGCCACGGTGCTCGGCATCGACGTCCACCTGTTCCACGACGCGCTCGACGCGGCGAAGTCCGCCAAGGGCGTGACCGACGACCTCGGCCTCGACGTCGACGACCTGCGTGCGCTCGTCATGCGCGAACGCGAGATCGTCCTTCAGCAGACCGGCCGGGACTTCCCGCAGGACCCGCGCGAGCAGCTCGACGCCGCCGTACGCGCGGTGTTCGCCTCCTGGAACGCCCCGCGGGCGGTGCTCTACCGCCGGCAGGAGCGCATCCCGAACGACCTCGGCACCGCGGTGAACGTGGTGGCGATGGTGTTCGGCAACCTGGGGATGGACTCGGGCACGGGGGTGGCCTTCACCCGGGACCCGGCGACGGGGCGGCCCGGGATCTACGGCGACTACCTGCAGGACGCGCAGGGCGAGGACGTGGTCGCGGGCATCCGCAACCCCGTGCCGCTCTGGAGCTCGAGCACATCGACCCTGCGGCGTACGCCGAGCTGCTGCGCGCGATGCGGACGCTCGAGGAGCACTACAAGGACCTGTGCGACATCGAGTTCACCATCGAGCATCACAAGCTCTGGATGCTGCAGACCCGGGTGGGCAAGCGCACCCCCGCTGCTGCCTTCCGGATCGCCGCCCAGCTCGTCGACGAGCGCTCGATCGACCTCGACGAGGCGCTCCGGCGGGTGACCGGCGACCAGCTCGCCCAGCTGATGTTCCCCCGGTTCCACGCCCCGTCCGACGCCCGCCCGGTCGCCACCGGGATGAACGCCTCACCGGGCGCCGCCGTCGGGATCGCCGTCTTCGACTGCGCGGATGCCGTACGCCGGGCTGCGGCGGGCGAGCGTGTCATCCTCGTGCGGCGCGAGACGACGCCGGACGACCTCGAGGGGATGATCGCCGCCGAGGGGATCCTCACCAGCCACGGTGGACGGACGAGCCACGCTGCGGTCGTCGCCCGCGGGATGGGCAAGTGCTGCGTCTGCGGCGCCGAGGACATCACCGTCGACGCGCCCGGCCGGAAGTTCCGCACCAGCACGGGCACCGTGGTCTCCGAGGGCGACCTCATCTCGGTCGACGGCACGAGCGGCAAGGTCTACCTCGACCGCATCCCCGTGGAGAACCCGCCCGTCGTCGACTACTTCGAGGGCTCGGTCCAGCCCGGCCGGCACGAGGGCGGCGGCACGGACAGCGACGAGGACGACATCGTCGGGCCGGTGCACACGCTCCTGCAGCACGGTGACCGGGTGCGCCGCTTGGGCGTACGCGCGAACGCGGACACGCCGAGGGACGCCGAGCGGGCGCGTCGCTTCGGGGCGGAGGGGATCGGCCTCTGCCGCACGGAGCACATGTTCCTCGGCGAGCGCCGCCTGCTCGTCGAGCGCCTCGTGCTCGCGCAGGACGACGCCACCCGGGACGCGGTGCTGACCGAGCTCGGACGGCTGCAGCGCGGGGACTTCGAGGAGATCCTCGCCGCGATGGACGGCTCCCCCGTGACCGTCCGCCTCATCGACCCCCCGCTGCACGAGTTCCTGCCCGACCTCACCGAGCTCTCGGTCCGGGTCGCCGTGGCCGAGGCCACCGGCACCGCAGAGACGCAGGACCGCGAGCTGCTGCAGGCCGTACGCCGCCTCCACGAGCAGAACCCGATGCTCGGGCTGCGCGGGGTGCGGCTCGGGATCGTGGTGCCGGGCCTCGTCGAGATGCAGGTCCGCGCCCTCGCGGAGGCGGCCGCGGCGCTGCTGCGGCGCGGGCTCGACCCGCGGGTCGAGATCATGATTCCGCTCGTCAGTGCGGTTCAGGAACTGGAGATCGTGCGTCAGCAGTGCGAGCACACCCTCGCAGCGGTGGAGCAGGAGACCGGCGTGCACGTCCCCGCCGGCATCGGGACGATGATCGAGCTCCCGCGGGCGGCGCTCACCGCAGGCGAGATCGCCACGGCCGCGGACTTCTTCTCCTTCGGCACCAACGACCCGACGCAGACCGCGTGGGGGTTCTCCCGCGACGACGTCGAGCGCTCGTTCTTCCCGCGCTACCTCGACGCCGGCGTCTTCGGCGACTCGCCGTTCGAGGTGCTCGACCGCTCCGGGGTCGGGCGCCTGGTCTCGGTCGCGTGCCGGGAGGGGCGCGAGGTCCGCGAGGGGCTCCACCTCGGGGTGTGCGGCGAGCACGGCGGCAACCCGCCGTCGATCCACTTCACCCACGCCGCCGGGCTGGACTACGTCTCGTGCTCGCCCTACCGGGTGCCGGTCGCGCGGCTCGAGGCCGGACGGGCCGCGGTGCCGGAGAAGGCAGGAGAGCTGAGCGCCGACAGCCGGTGACGGGACGCGGACGGCGGCCGGCACGCAGCCGGCCGCCGTCCGCGGTCGCTGGCCGTCAGCCGAGCGGCAGCGCCTCGAGCCACGCACCGGTTGCCACGGCGTAGTCGCTCCACACAGGGTTGACCGGGGGCTGCGCCTCGTGCCGCCGCGAGCTCAACGTGCACATGAGGACGACCGAGGCCTCGCGGGGGCTGTCGACCGTCCCCATCAGAGACAGCGGCGTGGTCACATCCATAGGTGTCTCGTACGTGGCGGACACGTAGGTGGGCTGCTTGTCGTAGCCCGGCTGGGTCGAGTCCGTGCTCGGCCAGAGCCCACAGCCTCCCGACAGCATCTCCGTGTGCGCGTTCGCCCCCATGGAGAGGTTCCCGGTCTGCAGCTGCACGCCGGCGTGGAGCTGGTAGCGCCCGGCCGGCAGCGTCATCGTGAGGACCGGGCGGTAGGCATCGCGCACCAGGGGCACCTGGGTCGTGCTCCGCAGCGAGACGATGCGGTCCAGCCCGACGCCCCGCTCACCCTGCGGCCCGGTGTCGCCCTTGGGGCCGGGGTCACCCTTCGGCCCGGGCGCGCCGGCCGCACCTGCGGCACCCGTAGACCCGGCCGGCCCGGTGTCCCCCCGAGGCCCGACCGCGCCGGTCGCCCCCGTGGCCCCGGCCTCGCCCCGCGGCCCGGTCGCCCCGGTCTGGCCCGGGGTGCCCGGCGCACCAGCCGGCCCGGCCGCCCCGGCCGGGCCCGCTGCACCAGCGGGCCCCGCGGCCCCCTGGGCACCTGGGTCGCCCTCCGGTCCTGCAGGCCCGCGCACCGCCGTCGGGGCCGCCCCGAGCGCGACGGCGGTCGAGCCCTTCGGGCACCTGCCGTTCGTCGCCGCGAAGAGGGCCTTGGTCTTGCCCTGCACGCAGGCGGTCGTCAGCCGGCCGCCGGCCGCCGACCGTTCGACCACCGCGGCGGTCGCGACGCTTGTGGTGCCGGCGACCGCGAGGCCGGTCACGAGAAGGAGCATTCGTTGACGCACGGCGCGGAAGTAGATCACGCAAACGACAGCAGAGGCTTGCCAGCGGCGGTGATCATCCGAACGTGGGAGGACAACCACCGCGCAGACTGCTGAAGCGGGCGTCCCCGATGACGAGCGGCACGACGTCGCGCGGGC
>NZ_JAANNP010000123.1 GCF_011250635.1 Motilibacter deserti | reverse complement strand
GGGTCGGCGGTGACCTTCTCCACCTCCGCGTCGAAGGCGTCGTAGACCGCCTTCACGACGTCCGGGTGCTCGTCCAGGAAGCTGCGGTCGACGACGTAGACGGTGTCGTTGCGCGAGCCCACGTCGCCGGCGGTGGCCACGACGTGCGCTCCCTCGGCGCTCGCCGCGGAGGCGAAGAAGTTGCCCCACGTGGCCCAGGCGTCGACCTTGCCCGACTGGAACGCCGTCGCCCCGTCGGTGACCGGGAGGTAGACGCGCTCCACGTCGTCGGGAGACAGCCCCTCCTTCTCCAACGCCTTGAGCAGGAGGTACTCCCCCGTGCCCGCCTGGTTGACGGCGACCTTCTTGCCCTTGAGGTCGGCGACAGTCTTCACCCCGGAGTCGGCGGTGGCGACGATGCCGGAGCCGGCGCCGTCGTCGGGCTGGCGGCCGAAGACCACGAGGTCCGGGTTGGCGGCGAGGCCGCCGACCCAGGAGAGCAGGCCGCCGACGGTGATGTCCGCGGCACCGGCCTTGATGGCCTCGGCGGCGGGGGCGAAGGCGGGGAACGGGCCCACCCACTCGGCCTTGCCGCCGGCCGCCGTGACCGCCTGCTCGAGGCTGCCGTCGGCACGGCTGAGGGCGAGCGCGTTGTCGGCGCCGTTGAGCACGGCGATGCGGACGGTCGCCGCGGGCTCGGCGGCGGACGCCGGGGCCGCGTCGGGCTCGTCGGACCCGCAGGCGGTGAGCCCGGCCAGGCTCAGCGCGGCGGCGGCCGCGGCGAGGAGTCCGCGTCGGGTGGTAGGGGTTCGCATGGGAGGCGGCTTCGCTTTCGTCGAGGTGGGACGGGCGTCAGGCGGAGACGGCGGGCACGAGCGAGCGGGCGGGCAGCGCCGCCCGGACGTCGATGGAGCGGGGGAGCACGCCGGAGCGCGTGAGCACGTCGGCGGCGCGCTGCTGCTCGTCGAGGAACTCGGGGGACGGCTCGAGCAGGCCCCAGGGACGGCGGTCCACCCCGGCACGCCAGACCGACGTGCCGCCGGGGACACCCGGACGGGCGGCGAGCACGGCCGCGGCCTCGTCGGGGTTCGCCTCGATCCAGCGGTCGGTCGCGTCCAGTGCGGCGAGGACCGCCGCGACCTGCTCCGGCTGCTCCTCCGCCGCGGATCGCAGGCCGAAGAAGACCGAGCGGTGGGTGAGCACGTCGGTCGTCGGGACGAGGACGCGTACGCCGGTCTTCTGCTCGACCGCCGACAGGGTCGGCTCGGGCAGGACCCAGGCGTCCAGGTCGCCGGCGACGAACGCCTGCTCCGCTGCGGGAGTGCTGAGGTCGAGCGGGGTCACGTCGTCCCAGCCGAGGCCGGCCCGCTCGAGGGTGAAGGCGAGCGACGACGTCTGCCAGGAGCCGTGCGCGAGGGCGACCGTGCGTCCGCGTAGCTGGGCCACGTCGGTGATGCCGCTGTCCGTGCGGACCGCGACGCCCCCGCGCTCGGGGCGCGGGCCGGAGGTGGCGAGGTAGACCACGTCCGCGCCGGCCGCCTGCGCCGTCAGCGGGGGCGTCGAGCCGGTGCCGGCGATGTCGATCGCGCCGGCGCGCAGCAGGGCGACGGTCTCCACGCCGCCGGGGTGGGGCAGGAAGCGGAAGTCGACACCGGCCTCTGCGAGCTGCTGCTGCAGCTCCGGGCGGCGGCTGAAGACGTCGATCGTCGGGTTGCTGCTGTGCACTCCGATGCGCAGGGTTCGCGTCACGGGAAGCCTCCTGGGGTCAGGGCGCGGCAGGGCCGCGCCGCGGCGGACGGAGCCGCCGCGTACGTGTCGGAAAGAAGAGGGGGAACTCAGTTGCCGGAGTAGGCCTGTCGCCAGACCAGGACCCGACGCTCGACGGCCCGGACCAGGAGGTCGGTGAGGAGGCCGAGGGTGGCGTAGAGCGCGATACAGACGACCATGACGTCGGCCTGCAGGAACTGCCGTGCCTGTGTCAGCAGAAACCCGATGCCTGCACTGGCGTTTAGCTGCTCCGCGACGATGACCGCGATCCAAGCGAGGGTCAGCGCGAAGCGCAGCCCCACGAGCAGGCTCGGCAGCGCGCCCGGCAGAAGCACCCGGCGGGCGATCTGCAAGCGGCTCAGGCGATAGACCCGGGCGACGTCGACGAGCTTGGAGTCCACGTCGCGGATCCCGGCGAACGTGTTGATGTAGACCGGGAAGGCGACACCGACGGCGACGATCGCGACCTTCGGCGTCTCGTCGACACCGAACCACAGGATGAACAGCGGGACGAGCGCCGTGAAGGGCACCGCACGGAACGCCTGAACGGGCGCGTCGACGACGAGCTCGGCCTTGCGGGAGAAGCCGGAGAGCAGGCCGAGGCCGAGGCCGGCCACCAGCCCGATGGCGGTCCCGATGAGGACCCGCTGCAGGCTGACGCCCAACGCGTCGACGAGCGCCCCACTGCTCCACAGGTCCCAGGCCGCGGAGGCGACCTTCGCCGGGCCGGGCAGCGTGTCCGGCGACGTCCAGCCCGCCCAGGTCGCGACCTGCCACACCGCGAGCAGGCCGAGCAGGCTGAGGTAGCGCAGCGGGCCGGTGCGGCTGCGCCGGCGCCGGGCCGGGGCCACCGCGCGCTCCTCGACCGGGGCGGCCCCACTGCGCACGGGGGTCTCGACGGTCGCGGTCACCTCGTCACCTCTCCTTCGCGGGGCGCACATGCAGCGCCTCGAGCAGCCGGCGGCGCAGAGCGGCGATCCCGAGGGACTCCGCGCGCACCGCCCGCTCCTCCGGGACCTCGGCGTCGAACGACACCTGTCCCCGGTCGAGCACCAGCACCCGGTCGGCGAGGGCCAGGGCCTCGTCCACGTCGTGGGTCACGAGCAGCACCGTCGGGGCGTGCCGCCGCCACAGGTCGAGCACCAGGTGGTGCATCGAGAGCCGGGTCAGCGCGTCGAGGGCGCCGAACGGCTCGTCGAGCAGCAGGACCGACGGCTCGCGGACGAGGGCGCGGGCGAGCGACGCCCGCTGCGCCTGCCCGCCCGACAGCGTGAGCGGCCACGAGCGGGCCTTGTCCGCGAGCCCCACCTCCGCGAGCGCGGCGCGGGCGCGG
Source organism: Motilibacter deserti (assembly GCF_011250635.1). Classification (GTDB taxonomy): domain Bacteria; phylum Actinomycetota; class Actinomycetes; order Motilibacterales; family Motilibacteraceae; genus Motilibacter_A; species Motilibacter_A deserti. The sequence continues at coordinate 1,682 of NZ_JAANNP010000123.1, read as the reverse complement.
TCCTTCACGTCCTTGCCCTGCAGCCCCACCGCGACGTTCGACTCCACGCGCGCCCACGGCCACAGCCGCGGCTCCTGGAACGCGACGGCCACGTCACCCCCCGCCCTCACGGTGCCGACGTAGTCGCCGTCGAGCCCGGCCAGCAGCCGCAGCAGCGTGGACTTGCCGCACCCGCTGCGCCCGAGCACCGCCGTGAAGCTGCCGGGCGCGAGCCGCAGCGAGAGGTCGGTGAGGACCCGGCTCTCGCCGAACGACTTCGTCACGTGCTCCACGACGACGCCCTCGCTGGTGCGCGGTGCCGGGACGCGGGTGCTCATGTCGTCGTGCCGCTCTTCACGCCGAGGGCCGGCAGGATCGTCTCGGAGACGTGCAGCGCCTCCTCGAGCAGCGGGTTGCCCGAGAGGATGAAGGTGTCGATGCCGAGGGATTCGAACTCCTGCAGGCGCTCGATGACGCTGGCGTGGCTGCCGACCAGTGCGGTCCCGGGGCCGTGGCGCAGCAGGCTCATGCCGGGCCAGACGTTCGGGTAGACCTCGAGGTCCTTCGCGGAGTCGGGCAGCAGGCCGCCGTGGGAGGCGTACTGGCGCTGGATGCCGACGGAGTCGTTGGCCTTCGAGGCGGCGACGATGCGGTCGACGGTCTCGCGCCGGGTGACCCGCAGCAGGTTGTCGGCCCAGGCCCACGCCTCGGCGTCGGTGTCGCGGACGATCGTGTGGACGCGGAGCCCGAAGCGGATCTGGCGGCCCTGCTGCTCGGCCAGCGCGCGCAGACGGGTGATCTTCTCGCGCAGCTGCTCCGGCGGCTCACCCCACGAGAGGTAGACGTCGATGTGCTTGGCCGCGAGCTGCATGCCGGCCTCCGACGAGCCGCCGAACCACAGCGGGACGTGCGGGAACTGCACCGGCTTCAGCCCGTTGACCGAGGCGTTCTCGATGTCGAAGTGCTTGCCCTTGAACGTCACCGTCTCACCGGCGGTCAGCCGTTTGACGATGTCCCAGTACTCCCCCGCGAGCTCGTAGCGCTCGTCGTGCTCGACGTGCAGGCCGTAGGTCCGCAGCGTCGGGGTGTCGCCGTTGATGACGTTGAAGATGAGGCGGCCGTCGAACAGCGTGTCGAAGGTCAACGCCATCTTCGCCAGCAGCGTCGGGGAGATCAGCCCGGGGTGCACGGCGAGCAGCGGGCGCAGCTTCTTGGCTCTGGTGGCGAGCGCGGTGCCCAGCACCCAGACGTCGTGTGCCGCGGTAGCGAACAGTGCGCCGGAGAAGCCCGAGCGCTCGACCACTCCGCCGAGCAGCTTGAGGTAGTCGAGGTCGATGGAGCGGGCGCCCTCGGGCTCCCATGGATAGGGGCCGTCCTGCGGGACGACGTACCAGAGGAAGTCAGTGGCCATGACGCAACTCCGAAGGAAGACGGAAGTCTGATGCAGGAACCCCGGCTACGCCGTCGGGAGCCTGGAGCGAGAAGGGGCCCGCGGGGTGTGGCGGGCAGGGGTACGACCGGAGCCGGGCGCCGCTCATCGGCGGCGCGGGCGCGAGAGGTCAGCGACAGATGGCGCTGGAGGTACGCAGCAGATCCACGTGCGTACGGGTGACCCGGTGAAGTCCCACGTCGCCTACCGTAGCAGTAGGAATTGAAGGAGGGAAGCTCCTCCGCCGTTCCGGGCGGGTTGCGTCAGGCCGGCG
>NZ_JAANNP010000124.1 GCF_011250635.1 Motilibacter deserti | reverse complement strand
CGCTCCTAGCCTCGCCCCGCACGCCCGCCGCTGCCGTCGGGCCGGACCAGCGGACGACGGGAGCCGACGATGAGCGTCACCACGGACCTGATGCGGGCGAACCTGCTCGAGGTGTTCAACGAGCGCGACCCGGAGCGGCGGCGCGCGGCGATCGCCCGCACGTACGCGCCCGACGTGCAGTTCCTCGACCCGGACGACACGGTGACCGGGCACGCGGCGCTCGACGCGAAGGCGCAGAAGATCCTCGACGGCGCCCCGAGCTTCGTCTTCACCCCGGCCGGCGCGGCATACGAGAACAACGACCTCGGCTATCTGGCGTGGAGCCTCGGGCCGGAGGGCGGGGACCCGGTCGTGCGCGGCGTCGACATCGCGTTCGTCGAGGACGGCCTCATCTCGCGCATCTACACGCTGCTGCTGCAGGACTGACCGGGGTCGGGTGTCGATCCCGGCCCCGGAGTTCGCGTAGTCGAGCTCGGCACCTGAGCCCACGGGCGAGTGCCGGGACGCGCGTGGGGCAAGGCCCAGCCATGGCCGTGTCACCGGAACGCAGCGACCGCGTCGTCCGCGCGTCCGCCTTCGGCGTGCTGAGCCTCTTCCTGCTGCTGTTCGGCGTGCTGATGCTCGTGGGCACTCGCGACGAGCTGTGGGAGTGGGGCTACAAGCTGCCCAACTGGGCCACGGTGCTGATCCTGCTCGTCGGCGGTGTGGCAGCCCTCGTCCGCGCCGTACGCCTGCTGCGGCGGCGGTGAAGCTCTCCTGCGACGCCGAGCCCGGGCCGTGCTGTCGACATCGCGGCCGGCGGACGGGGCTCGTCGAGGCCCCGGCACGCGGACGCCGGGTGCCTTAGGCTCGCTGCGCCCCGCGAACCGTTTGCCGAAGGACGTGCCCCGCCGTGCCCGAGCTCGACGCGCAGCAGGCGGCGTACCTCGCCCTCGGCGCGGGTGCCCTCGCCCTGCTCGCCCTGGTCATCGCCCTGGTCACGGCGGTGCGGCTGCGCCGGGCCCGCCGCGCGCTGGCGGCGCTGGGCAGCGTCGAGGGCGAGGACGTGCTCGACGTGCTCTCCCGGCACGCGCACGAGGTCGTACGCCTGCGGCAGGAGGTCGCAGCCACCCGGGGCGAGGCGGAGACGGCCCGTGCCGAGCTGCGTGACTCGCTCCGCCACGTCGCGGTGGTCCGCTACGACGCCTTCGGCGACATGGGCGGGCGGCTCTCCTTCTCTGCCGCGCTCCTCGACGAGTCCGGCGACGGGCTCGTGCTCACGTCGATCAACGGGCGCAGCGAGACCCGCACCTACGCCAAGGGCGTGAAGGGCGGCCGCAGCGAGCAGACGCTGTCGCCCGAGGAGGAGCAGGCGATCGGGTACGCCCGCCGCGGCACCGACGGCCGGGGGGCGGACAGTCGCGGGCTGGACCAGCCGTACGACGGGGCCGCCCGGTGACCGCGCACCGCCCGATCGGGCCGCTCCCGGCCGCGCGCTACGCCTACTTCGGCCCGCGCGGCACGTTCACCGAGGCCGCGCTGCGCAGCCTGCCGATGCACGCCGACGCCGAGCTGCTGCCCTACCCGTCGGTCCCGGCGGCCCTGGAGTCCGTACGCGCCGGAGACACGGCGGCGGCCATGGTCCCGATCGAGAACAGCGTCGAGGGCGGCGTCCCCGCGACCCTTGACGAGCTGGCGACCGGTGAGCCGCTGGTCGTCACCCGCGAGGTGCTGCTGCCGGTCCGCTTCGCGCTGATGGCCCGACCGGGTATGCGGCTCGAGGACGTCCGGTCGTTCGGCACGTTCCCACATGCTGAAGCGCAATGCAGGAAGTGGATTGCGGAGAACCTTCCGCACGCGACCTACCAGACCGCGGCGTCGACCGCAGCGGCGGCGGAGGCGATCGCCGGGGGGACCGCGACGTACGACGCGGCGCTGAGCGCGCCGATCGCGGCCACGACCTACGGCCTCGACGTCCTCGTCGACGGGCTGGGGGACAACCCGCACGCCGTCACGCGCTTCGTCCTCGTGTCCCGACCGGTGCCGCCGCCGCTGCCGACCGGCGCGGACCGGACGTCCATCGTGCTGTTCATCCGCGAGGACCATCCCGGTGCGCTGCTGGAGATCCTCACCGAGCTGGCGGTGCGCGGGGTCAACCTGACCCGCATCGAGTCTCGGCCGACCGGCGCCGGGCTCGGGCGCTACCTCTTCTCCATCGACTGCGAGGGCCACGTCGACGAGGCCGCGGTCGGCGAGGCGCTCATGGGGCTGCGCCGGGTCTGCGCCGATACGCGCTATCTCGGCTCCTACCCGCGGGCCGAGGCGTCGCCGGCGCCCGCCTCGACCTCCTCGGACTCGGTCTTCCGGGAGGCCCAGGCCTGGCTGGCCCGGGTCCGCGAGCGCGGCAACGGCTGACCGGCGGTCCCGCGCAGCGGATCGACCGCCCGGAAGGTCGCGACGAGGTACGCCGCGGCGAGCGACCAGCCGGCGACCACGTCGCTGGGCCAGTGCGCCCCGATCGCGACCCGGTCGAGCCCGACCAGGACGACAGCGAGCGCGCCGAGCGCGACGGCGAGGACGCGTACCCAATGCCGGGCGATCAGAGGCACGAGCGCGACGAGGACCACCCCCACCCCGAGCGCGGACGAGCTCGCGTGCCCGGAGGGGAACGAGCCGCCGTCCGCCGTGGTGAGCCGCTCCTCCAGCACCGGCCGCGCGCGCCCGACGAGCGTCTTGAGCAGTGGGGTGAGGACGGCGCCGGTGATGCCGACGAGCAGCGCCCAGGCCGCGACCCGGCGCCGGCCGTGCAGCAGGGCGACGGCGATCGCGACCAGGCCGAGCCCCCACCAGAGGGGCGCCCGCGTGGCGATCTCGACCGTGCGCAGCACGTCGGCCAGGGCGGGGGAGGACAGCGCGGAGGCCGTCAGCTCGCGGGACGCCGACCGGTCCCCGCGCTCGAGCGGCTCCCACGCCGCCTCGACGAGCAGCAGCAGGACGAGCGCGGGCACGGCGAGCAGCGCGGCGCCGAGGAACCCGCCGAGCAGCCGGCCTGGGCCGGGCAGGCGGCGCTGCGGCGGGGGTGCGGTCACCTCGGCAGGATGCCCAGATTGCCCGGTCTCAGAGCGCGAGGGCGAGGACGGCGACGTCGTCCTCGCTGTCGCCGAGCTCGGCGAGCAGGTGGTCGCAGAGCTCGCCGACCTCGCGCGGGCCGGCGGCGAACGCCCGGCGGAGGCGCTCGAGGCCGACGTCGAGGCTCTCGCCGCGCCGCTCCACGAGCCCGTCGGTGTAGGCGAGCAGCGTCGAGCCGGCGGGGACGGTCACGAACGCGGTCGTGCGCGGCTGGGAGTCGACGCCAAGCAGCAGGCCGTCGGCCCCGTCCAGCGTGTCGACGGCGCCGTCGGGGCGGCGCAGCAGCAACGGGGGGTGGCCGCCGCTGCTGTAGCGCAGCCGCCAGGGCCCGTCCGGCATCGGCTCGAGCCGGGCATAGGTGACGCTGGACAGCGTGGCGACCTGCAAGCCCTGCACGAGGCGGTCCACCCGCTCGAGGACTGCGGCCGGATCGCGGCCGGGGCCCTCCTCGACGTCGAACGCGCAGGCGCGCAGCAGGCCGCGCAGGTGGCCCATCGCGGCGGCCGCGAGGACGTCGTGGCCGATAACGTCGCCGATCGCGAGGCCGATGGCGTTGTCGGGCAGGTCGATCAGCTCGTAGAAGTCGCCGCCGACATCCGCGCCGGACTCGCTGGCGAGGTAGCGCGCGGCCGCGGTGATGCCGGGGATCGTCGGCAGGTCCGGCAGCAGGCTGCGCTGCAGGGTCTCGGCGATGCGGTGCTCGGACTCGTAGAGCCGCGCGTTGTCCAGGATGAGCCCCGCCCGGCGGCCCAGGTCGCTGGCCACCGCGAGGTCCTGCTCGGTGTAGGGCGGGCTGCCGGGCCCGCGCGCGAGCGCCATGGCGCCGGCGACGTGGCGCCGCCCCGGCAGCGGGACGAAGAGCACGCTCTCGGTGCCGAGCCGGTCCGACATGTCCAGGACGGACTCGTCGTCCACCCACTGGCGCCGCTCGGGGCGTACGCCGCCGCTGCTGTAGTCCGTGAGGCGGCGGGCCGGCGCGCCGTCGAGCAGGGCGTTGAGGATCGAGCCCCGGGTGGACGTGCGCTCGAGCAGCTCGGTGTAGGCCCGCAGCTCCTCCTCGCGCCCCTCGCGGTGCCGGGCCCGGACGTGCGCGACCTCCCCGTGCTTGCCGGCGGTCGCGACGAGCATCCAGTCGGCCAGCTTCGGGACGACGAGGGCCATCAGCCGGTCGAGCGACTCGTCGACGTCGAGCGTCGAGGCGAGCTGACTGGTCGCCTCGGCGAGCAGGGTGAGCTGGGCGTGGGCCGACTCCGCCTCCTCGCGGGCGGCCCGCTCGGCGGCCAGGGCGCGGTCGCGCTCCTCGTCCACCGCGACGCGGGCCGTGACGTCGGTCTGGATGCCGACGAAGTGCGTCAGCTCGCCGTCCGGCCCGTGGATCGGGCTGATGGAGACGTGGTTCCAGAAGGCCGAGCCGTCCTTGCGGTAGTTCAGCACCGTCAGGGAGACGTCACGGCCGGCCTCGAGCGCTTCCCGCATGGCCCGCGGCGCGGCCGGGTCGGTGGCGTCGCCCTGCAGGAAGC
>NZ_JAANNP010000125.1 GCF_011250635.1 Motilibacter deserti | reverse complement strand
GGCGCCGTTGGTCGGGCCGCCGCTGGTCCGGCGCGGACTGGTCGGCCACCGCGACCGTGCCGCCTGCGCTCACCCCGCCCCCCGCGACGCCGGAGGCGTCGACCGACGCGGTCATCGCGGCGGCCCTGGAGCCGGCGCCGCCCGCCGCCGGGCAGGAGGAGCCGTCGACCGCCGAGACGCCGACGGTCACGGTCGACGGGCCGGCGACGGACAGCATCGGGGAGGACGCGGGCGCCGGCTTCTGACGGTCCCGCTGCTCCTGGGCCGCGGTGGAGTGATTTGACTCCACCGCGGCCCTTTGCTGTCGATACCTCGGTGGAGGCGTGCCGCTCGGGCGCGTGGGAAGCCGAGGAGGCGGTCGTGGCGGTGGAGTCGGCGACGCGCGCCGGGGAGCCGGTGCCCGTACGCCTGCTGAGCGCGCTCATGTGCGCCGCCGCGCTCGGCCTGCTCGCGCTCCACGTCGTGGACCTGCCCGTCCCCGAGGCCGACGCGTACCTGCCCTGGTGGGCGCTCGCCATCGCCTTCGCGTGCGCCGAGGTCTTCGTCGTCCACCTGCCGACGGCCCGCAGCGCCCACTCCCACACGCTGCGCGAGGTGCCGGCGGTGCTCGCCCTGGCGTTCGCCTCGCCGGACTCGTACGTCACGGCCAGCCTGGTCGGCAGCGGGCTCGTCCTCCTGCTGCGCGAGCGCCAGCGCGGCACGAAGCTGATGTTCAACCTGGGCCTCTACGCCCTCGAGGCCGCGGTCGCGGTCTCGATCTACTCGGCGCTGCTGGGCAGCGCCGACCCGGCGGGCCCGCGTGGCTGGATCGCCGCGCTCGTGGCCCTGCTCGTCACCGACCTGCTGGGCGCCACGCTCGTGACGCTCGTGATCGTGCTGGACGGCGACGGCTTCGAGCCCGCGATCCTGCGCGAGGCGGTCACGTCCGGCTTCGCCGCGGCCATCGCCAACACCTGCGCGGCGCTGCTCGTCGTCGTGGTGGTCACCGACCGCCCGGCGGCCCTCCCGCTGCTCGGGGCGCTGCTCGCGGTGCTGTTCGTCGCGTACAAGGTCCACGCCGACCTGGCGCGGCGCTACTCCCGCGTCGACTCGCTCTATCGCTTCGTCGGCTCGGTCGGCGCCTCCGTCGAGCTCGACGTCGCCGTGGGGAACGTGCTGGAGGCGGCCCGCGACCTGTTGGGCGCCTCGCGCGCAGAGCTCGCGATCCTGCCCGGGCCGGGCCAGCAGGGGATCCACGTCGTGCTCGAGGCGGACCAGCTGATGCGCCCGCTCGTCGGCGCGCAGGACGCGGCGTCGTGGTGGGCCCCCGCGCTGCGCGGGGAGCCGGTCATCGCGGGGAGCCCCTCGGGGCCGGACGGCCCCGCGGAGGGCACGGCGATGGCGGCCCCGGTCAGCACCGGCGGCCAGACCGTCGGGGCGCTGCTCGTGTCCGACCGGCTCTTCGAGGGCGAGGCCTTCCGCCCCGAGGACCTGAAGATGTTCGAGGCGCTGGCCGCCCACGCGGCCGTGACCCTGCAGAACGCCCGGCTCGTCGACCGGCTGCGCGCCGAGGCCGCCGCCCGCGACCACGAGGCCCGGCACGACCCGCTCACCGGCCTCGCGAACCGGCGCGAGTTCGTCAAGCGCGTGGAGGCGGTCGTCGACCACGGGCGCGCCGCCGTCCTTCTCGTCGACCTCGACGAGTTCAAGGAGGTCAACGACACGCTCGGCCACGACGCCGGCGACGAGGCCCTGCGCGAGATGGGACGACGGCTGGCGTACGCCGCCGGCGGGCACGTGGCCCGGCTAGGCGGCGACGAGTTCGCGATCCTGCTCACCGGGGTCGACGACGCGGGCACGGCGCTCGCCCGGGCGGCGGACGTCCTCGACGTCGTGCGCGGCGCGCCCGTGGAGGTGGACGGCGTGCGCGTCTTCGTCGGCGGCACGATCGGCGTCGCGCTGGTCCCCGACCACGGGCGTACCGGTGACGAGCTGCTCGCCAACGCCGACATCGCGACCCAGTCGGCGCGCGCCGCGGGCGTCACCGTGGACCTCTACGAGCCCGGCAACGAGCAGGCCCGGCGGCGGCGCCTCGTGCTGGCGGCCGAGATGGCCGGCGCGATCGAGAGCGGCGACGTGCAGCCGTGGTTCCAGCCGAAGGCGCTCGCCCAGACCGGCGAGGTGTGCGCGGTCGAGGCGCTGGTGCGGTGGAGGCACCCGGTCTACGGCATCGTCCCGCCGAACGAGATCCTCGCCGTCGCCGAGCGGACCGGCCAGGTCCGCCAGCTCACGGACCACGTGCTGGAGTCGGCGCTGCAGCAGGCGGCGGCGTGGGCCGACCGTGGGCTCGACATCAGCGTCGCGGTCAACATCACCACGCTCGACCTCTCCGACGACGACCTCCCGCTCGTCGTGGACCAGCTGCTGCGCGAGACCGGCGTCCCGGCGCACCGGCTCACCCTGGAGATCACCGAGAGCGGCATCATGCGCGACCCCGAGCGCTGCCTCGCGGTCCTGCACCGGCTCGCGGCGGCGGGCCTGCACCTGTCGGTCGACGACTTCGGCACGGGCTACTCCTCGCTCGCCTACCTCGAGCGGCTGCCGCTCAACGAGGTCAAGATCGACCGGAGCTTCGTCATGCGGCTCGCGGACTGGAAGCACGACGACACCGTCATCCGGTTCACCGTCGACCTCGGCCACGCGCTCGGGCTCTCCGTCGTCGCCGAGGGCGTGGAGAACGCGGTCGTCTGGGAGCGGTTGGCGGCCATCGGCGTCGACGTGATCCAGGGCTACCACCTGGGGCGCCCAACCCCCGCAGTGGAGCTGGACGGGCTGCTGGAGGAGCGGGCGCTGCGCATCGACGGGCCGTGCCCGTACGTGCTGGAGGAGTCGGCGGGCTGAATCACGCGCTCTTCTGGGACATCACCGGGCAAAGCGCACAACTCCGATCGCGGATCGACGACGCGTGTATCTGACGGGCGACGAAGTTCTCCGGAATGCCGGTACCCCCCAGCAGATCGCCAGCATCCCGAGGAGAACCGTGTCCACCACACGAGCCATGCCCAGCGGACGTCGTCGGGCGACCCTCGCCGCCGTCGCAGTGGGCGCCGCGGCGACGGCCACTTTCGTCGGCACGAGCGCGCTTCCCGCGACCGCCGCGGGCTGCGTCGAGCTCACGCCCCCGCAGATCACCTCCTTCTCCTTCGCCCCCGGGTCCGTCGACGTGCGCAGCGGCGAGAAGAAGGTGAAGGTGACGGCTCACGTCACCGACACCGAGGGCGCCGAGCTCGTCATGGCGACCTTCGAGTCCCCCACCGGCCCGGGCGGCAAGTCGTCCTTCGCGGCCGCACACCTGAAGCTGTCTTCGGGCACCGCGAAGGACGGCACCTTCACCGGCGAGGCCATCGTCGCGCGCGGCGTCATCCCGGGCGCCTGGAAGGTGCGCTCGGTCTCGGCCACGGACGTGCAGGGCGGCTCCGGCTTCCTCAGCTACGAGCAGCTCGGCCAGAAGGGATGGAAGCGCGACCTCGCGGTGAAGTCGACGCCGGACCTCAAGAAGCCTGCGATCACCGCGCTCACGGTCGCCCCGACGAAGGTGAACACGAAGGCCAAGGCGGCCCGCGTGAAGGTGACCGCCAAGGCCACGGACAACATGTCCGGCGTCGCGTTCGTCGCCGTCGAGCTGACGCGCAAGACCAAGGGCGCGACCGGCACGCCGGCCACCCTCGTCGTGCTGAAGCGCACGAGCGGAACGGCGAACAACGGTTCCTATGTCGGGTACGCCGACATCCCGCGCTGGGTCGGCACCGACTCCTGGCTCGTGTCCGCGGACACCATGGACGCCGCCATGAACCAGACGGAGTACTCCAACGCCGCCGTCGCGAAGAAGAAGTGGTCCCGCTCGGTCTCGGTCGTCAGCAACAACGACACGACCATGCCGGCGCTCGTGAGCGCGACGCCGAGCCCGACCACGATCTCCGCCGCGACCGCGGTCAGCGTCACGGCCCGCGCCACCGACGCGCAGTCGGGCGTCGCCAGCGTCCTCGTCACGTGGGAGGGCGATGGCGGGTCGCTCACCGTCCCGCTGACGCGCACCGGCGGCACTCCGCAGAACGGCACGTGGACCGGCAAGGGCAACGTCTTCCGCTGCCTCAACGGCTCCGGCACGTGGACGGCGACGGCGATGCTGACCGACGTGGCCGGCAACGTGCACAAGTACACCGCGGAGGAGACCGCCGCGATGGGCATCGGGACGCTGACGGTGAAGGAGGAGCCGGGCGCGTCGTCGACCTACCCGGACAGCCAGTCGGACGTCGTGCCCGACACCTCGTACGACTACGAGGACTACGTCGCGATCGAGCAGTAGCCCCGGGCGATCGGCCCGCACCCGGCGACGGGTGCGGGCCCGCTCACTCGAAGAGGACGTAGGACGGGCGCGGCTTCAGCGCGAGGACCTCCGAAGGCCGCATCAGGCGTCCGCCGCGCTCGACGTCCTCCTCCAGGAACAGCTTCATCCCGGTGTGGACGTGCTTCGGTGTCTCCTCGAGGTTGCGGTACCACGTGCCGCGCTTCGCGCCGGGGCCGCCGATCCCGTCGATGCTCTTGATGAGCGCGACGCCGCGGTGCCGGTGCAGCCGCGACTCGGCG
>NZ_JAANNP010000126.1 GCF_011250635.1 Motilibacter deserti | reverse complement strand
CCCGACGAGCACATCGTCGAGACGCTGCGCCGCCGCAGGCGGATCGCCATCGGGGTGCGGTCCCTCATGCCGCAGCAGGTCGTCGCGGCGAAGGCCGCGTTGATCGCCCGGCTCGGCGGCCGGGACGACCTGGTGTTCTTCGACGTCGCGACCCACCCGCTCGCGGACCCCGCGTGGCATGTGGACCCGAGCGCGGCCTGAGGGCCGGACGCCTGCCGCAGCACCGGCGAAGCGCGCCGCCGCGTACGACACACGAGAGCAACGCGCTTCGCCGAAGTGGAGTTCTTCAGAGCCCGGCGCCGACCAGCCCGACGCTGTCGACGAGCCGGTTGGAGAAGCCCCACTCGTTGTCGTACCACCCGAGCACCTTGACCGTCGTGCCGACCACGCTCGTGAGCGGTGCGTCCAAGATGGTCGAGGACGGGTCGCCCACGATGTCGCTCGACACCAGCGGAGCCTCGTTGTAGCGCAGGATGCCGGCGAGCGGCCCGTCGGCGGCGGCCCGGTAGGCCGCGTTCACCTCCTCGACGGTCGTCGGGCGCGAGACGGTGACCGTGAGGTCCGTGAGAGACCCCGTGAGCACCGGGACGCGCACCGCGAAGCCGGCCAGCCGCCCGTTGAGCTCGGGCAGCACGAGGCCGATCGCCTTGGCGGCGCCGCTGCTGGTCGGGACGATGTTGTGCGCCGCGGCGCGCGCACGGCGCAGGTCCTTGTGCGGCCCGTCCTGCAGGTTCTGGTCCTGGGTGTAGGCGTGGATGGTCGTCATGAGGCCGCTCTCGATGCCGACGGCCTCGTGCAGCACCTTCGCCAGCGGCGCGAGGCTGTTGGTGGTGCAGGAGGCGTTCGACACGATGTGGTGGCGCTCGGGGTCGTACGCCGCCGAGTTGATGCCGTAGGCAAGCGTGAGGTCCTCGCCGGTGGCGGGGGCGGAGATCACCACCTTGCGAGCGCCGGCGTCGAGGTGGGCGCGGGCCTTCGCGGCATCGGTGAAGACGCCGGTGGACTCCACGACGAGGTCGACGCCGAGCTCGCGCCACGGGAGGGCGGCGGGGTCGCGCTCGGCGAGCACGCGGATCTTGTGGTCGCCGACGACGAGCACGTCGTCGACGAGGTCGACCGGCTGGGCGAGCGGGCCGAACGCCGTGTCGTAGCGCAGCAGGTGCGCGAGGGTGGTCGGCGCCGTCAGGTCGTTCACGGCGACGACCTCGAAGGGGGCGTCGGAAGGATGCCGGGCGAGGGTCGAGCGGAGGAAGCTGCGGCCGATCCGGCCGAACCCGTTGATGGCGATGCGCACGGAGCCTCCAGAGGCGATGGGATGCCGTCGGAGGAGACTGTACCGACTAGTACGGACAGGGCGCGACCTGTTTCCGCGCCGGTCAGCGGCGGGCGGTCAAAACGGGAGGTACGTTCGGGCCGTGGACACGCGCGAACGGCTGGTCGAGGCGATGCAGGACCTGCTCTGGGAGCGCGGCTACGTCGGCACGAGCCCGCGGGCGGTGCAGGAGCGTGCGGGCGCCGGCCAGGGCAGCATGTACCACCACTTCCGTGGCAAGGCGGACCTCGCCGCCGCCGCGCTGGAGCGCACGGCCCGTGACCTCGGCGGCCGGACCGAGGAGGTTCTCACCGGCGCGGGGTCGCCGCTGGAGCGGCTGACGCTCAACCTCACCCGTGAGCGGGACGTGCTGCGCGGCTGCCGCGTCGGTCGGATGACGCAGGACCCCGAGGTCGTGGCGGACGACAAGCTGCGCGCGCCGGTCGACGAGGCGTTCCGCTGGGTTCGCCGGATGTACGCCGACGTGCTCGCCGAGGCGGTCGCCGCCGGGGAACTGCCGGACACGATCGACCCGCAGCAGGTTGCCGCCACGCTGGTCGCAGTGGTGCAGGGCGGCTACGTGCTCGCCCGCGCGTCCGGGAACCCCGCCGACTTCGCCCTCGCCGTCGACGGCGCCCTGTCACTGCTGCGCGGGCTCGCGGCCTGATCGGGCTCGGCTGGTCGGAGCGATCCGGGCGACGGTGGCCGCGCGCTCCGCGCGGCCACCGTCGCCCGCGGGCTCACTGCCCGTTGGTCACGCCGGAGTTGAACTCGCGCTGGCAGTCCTCGACCGCGGCCTGGTCGTTGCCCGCGCTCTGCAGGCAGTCCTGCAGGTTCTGGAACTCGTCGCTGTTGAAGAGCGCGACACCCGCCGCGATGACGAGCACGGTGGTGAGGATGCCGAGGACGCCGAGGACGATGCCGGCGATCGACATGCCCTTCCCGCCGACACCCCCCTTGGCGCGGCGCAGCCCCACGATCCCGAGCACGATGGCGATGAGGCCGAACAGCGAACCGACGACCAGCCAGCCGGTCAGCAGGGCCAGGATGCCGAGGATGAGCGCGGCGATCGCCATGCCGTTCGTGCGCGACGCGGGCGGCTGCCCGTAGCCGCCGTGCGGCGCGCCCTGGGGCGGCTGCGAGCCACCCGGGGCCCCGTACCCGTATCCGTATCCGGAGGCGCCACCACTGCCGGGGGCGCCGGGGTCAGTGCTGCTCACTGAGCCAGTCCTTTCGTCGGCGACTTTCTCGGCCCCTGCATCCCCCCGCTTCCCGCCGATCAAGCAGGCTCCCGCCGGATTCGCGCTACGTGATTGACGCTCCCTGAATCCGTTGCCACGAGCCATTTCTCGCGCCGGAGTGCACCCCGCACTGCGCACCTCCCGCCACCACAGTCCGGTACGCCCGCATATGCGGCCTATGCTGCCGCCGGCAGCGTCAACGGAGCGCTGCGGCCCACCTCGCGGAGGTGCACGGTGTCCACGACTCTTCGTCACCCACAGCCCGGCGGGGCCCCGCTCCGGGGCGGCAGGTCCCCGCGCTCCGTCGCCCTCTGGGTCGCGGTCGCCCTGGTCGGGGCGACGGCCTGGACCGTGCTGGCCCTCGCGCGCGGGGAGACGGTGTCCGCGCTGTGGGTGCTCTTCGCGGCGGTCTGCTCGTACGCCATCGCGTACCGCTTCTACGCACGGTTCCTCGTCACCCGCGTCCTCGAGGCGGACGACAGCCGCGCAACGCCCGCTGAGCGTCTGCAGAACGGCGTGGACTTCGAGGTCACCGACCGGAGGGTCCTCTTCGGCCACCACTTCGCCGCGATCGCCGGAGCGGGGCCGCTCGTCGGGCCCGTGCTCGCCGCGCAGATGGGCTACCTGCCCGGCACGATCTGGATCGTCGTCGGGGTGATCCTCGCCGGGGCCGTGCAGGACCTCACGGTGCTGTTCTTCTCGATGCGCCGCAACGGCAAGAGCCTCGGCCAGATGGTCCGCGAGGAGATCGGGGTCGTCGGCGGGATCGCCGCGCTGATCGCGGTGTTCGCCATCATGATCATCATCTTGGCCGTCCTCGCCCTCATCGTCGTCAACTCGCTCGCCGAGTCGCCGTGGGGCGTCTTCTCCATCGCGCTGACCATCCCGATCGCGCTGTTCATGGGGTTCTACCTGCGCGTGCTGCGGCCCGGCCGCGTCCTCGAGGCCACCGGCATCGGCGTCGCCCTGCTGCTGCTCGCGATCGTCGGCGGCGGCTACGTCGAGGAGCTGGGGCTCGAGGACGCGCTGACGATCTCGAAGGAGCAGCTCGTCCTCGCCCTGGTGGTCTACGGCTTCGTGGCCTCGGTGCTCCCGGTCTGGATGCTGTTGACGCCGCGCGACTACCTGTCGACGTTCATGAAGGTCGGTGTCATCGTCCTGCTTGCCGTCGGCGTCCTCCTCGCCCGGCCGGTGCTGCAGAACGACGCGGTCACGAGCTTCGCCCGCGAGGGCAACGGCCCGGTGTTCGCCGGGTCGTTGTTCCCCTTCGTCTTCATCACCATCGCGTGCGGCGCGCTGTCGGGCTTCCACGCGCTCATCTCCTCGGGCACCACGCCCAAGATGGTCGCGAAGGAGAGCCAGGTCCGCGTCATCGGCTACGGCGGCATGCTCATGGAGTCCTTCGTCGCGATCAGCGCGCTCATCGCCGCCTCGATCATCGACCAGGGCATCTACTACGCGATGAACAGCCCGGCCGGCGCGACGGGCGGGACACCGGAGGCGGCCGCCGCCTTCGTTCAGGGGCTGGGCTTCGGGACGTCACCGGACACCATCGCGGCCGCCGCGGCCGCGGTGCAGGAGCCGAGCCTCGTCTCGCGTACCGGCGGGGCGCCGACGCTCGCCTTCGGGATCTCGCAGATCTTCTCCGACGCCTTCGGCGGTGGCCTGCAGGCGTTCTGGTACCACTTCGCGATCATGTTCGAGGCGCTCTTCATCCTGACCGCGGTCGACGCCGGCACCCGGGTGGGGCGCTTCATGCTGCAGGACACGGTCGGCAACGTGTGGCCGAGGTTCGGGGACCTGTCCTGGCGGCCCGGCAACATCCTCGCGAGCGCCGCCGTCGTGGGCCTCTGGGGCTACATGCTCTACGTCGGCGTCACCGACCCCCTCGGCGGGGTGAACCAGCTGTTCCCGCTGTTCGGGATCGCCAACCAGCTGCTCGCCGCGATCGCCCTGACCCTCGTGACCGTGCTGCTC
>NZ_JAANNP010000127.1 GCF_011250635.1 Motilibacter deserti | reverse complement strand
CCCGCAACGCCGCACGTCCTACGCGCGCCCTCCGCCTACCCGCCCCGCCCCGCCCCGCCCCGCCCCGCCCCGCGTCGCCCTTCCCCTCCTCGAGTCACCCTTCCCTGCTCGCGTCACCCTTCCCTGCTCGCTGATCATGCGATGTTGGTGAGTTGTCCCCAGCTCCGCCAGGACCTGTGGGCAACTCGCCAACATCGCATGATCAGCAGGGGGTTGTGGGGTGTCAGCGGGTGGGGAGGGCGCCGCGGAAGGGGGTGACCGGCGGGCCGCCGACTCCGACGTCGACCGCGAAGACGCGTCCCGCGTCGGGCTCCGCGCGCAGCTGCTCCGGCGACATGCCCTGCCGCGTGGTCGTCACGAACAGCGTCGTTCCCGGCCCGAAGCAGGGAGCGGTCGGCTGCGACACCGGCATCTCGACCACCTCCAGCACCCGCCCGGCAGGGTCGTAGCGCCGGACCTCGCCGCCGCCGTACAACGCCGCCCACACCATCCCCTCGTCGTCGACCGTGATGCCGTCGGCGGGCGGGCCGTCCCCGAACTCCACGACCGCGCGCGGCTCGCCCAGCCGGCCCTCGTCCGGGTCGAAGGGGTACGCCCGCAGCACCTTGAGCCCGCTGTCGGCGTGGTACATCGTCCGCCCGTCCGGGCTCCAGGCCATCCCGTTCGGAACGGTGAAACCGTGCCCGACCAAGGTCACCGAGCCTTCGGAATCGCAACGGAACAACCGCCCGGCGCCGGGCGACTCGTCGTACGCCATCGTGCCCGCCCAGAGCCGGCCGGCCGGGTCGCAGACGGCGTCGTTCATGCGCACGCCCCGACCGGCCTCGGGCTGGGCCAGCTCGCGCACCTCACCCTCCGGCGACAACCAGGAGAAGCCGGCGCCCGCCGCGAGCAACCACCCGCCGCCGTCCGAGGCGACCGGGGCGGCCGCGCCGAGCGGCACGTCGAGGCGGTGCTCGGCGTGCGTACGCAGCCGGCCGCCCTCCCAGGCCGCCCGCCGCAGCCTGCCCGCGGGGATGTCGACCCAGAGCAGCTCGTGCCGGGCGGCGTCCCAGCGCGGCCCCTCCCCCAGCTCGGCCGCCTCGCTCGAGACGGGGTCGGGCCGGCGGGGCGTCGTGGGGGCGGAGTGGCTCGTCATGGGGACGAGGGTCCCCCCCGTCGGGCTGAGGTAGTCGGGCCTCGACCCCGCGGTGACCAGCCCCGGTCGGGCGCGCGCGCCGAACGCCGTCACGGTCGGCGTCACCGGCGTCGCAGCAACAGGTCTCCGTCGACCCCTGATCGGCAACAGGGGCGACCACGCCGACGGGGGGCTGCGAACGCACCGGGGGCGGAAGCTGACCGCGGTGCCGACGGGCGGGACATCGGCGAGGGCCGGTCACACCCGGTGACGGGCTCATCTAGAACGTGAGGCATCCTGTCCGGCACCCGGAAGGAGGACCCGCGCACATGACCCGTCGAGCCACGGACGCCCCTGCGGCGTGCGCCGCGGACGAGCGCTCGGAGCCGGAGGCGTCCGGGGGACGCGCACCGGGCCCGTCCGCCCTGCTGCGGGGCTGAGCCGCGTCCCGACCATGCCCCACCGCAAGCGCCGCGGCGAGGACCCCCTCGAGCAAGCAGCCAGGACAGCCCTCTGCGACGCGCTCCTCGCCGGCGACGAGCCGCAGGCCGAGGCCGCCGCGATACTGCTGCTGCGCCGCGGCCGCCCCTTGCCGAGCCTCTACTCCGGGATCGTCCAGCCCCTGCTGGAGGACCTCGGTGAGCGCTGGGCGCGCGGAGAGGCGACCGTCGCCGAGGAGCACCGGGCCAGCACGACCGTCCGCGAGCTCGTGGTCCGGCTGCGCGCGCTCGCCCCGCCCACCGCGTCGAGCCGCGACATCCGCTGCGTACTGCTCCCGGCAACGGGCGAGACGCACCTGCTCGGGATCGCGATGCTCGAGCACGTCCTCGTCGACGCGGGATGGCGCGTCGACGTGCTGGACCCCCTTCCCCCGGACGAGCTCGCGGCGTACGTCCGGGCACGGGGCGACGTCGCCCTCGTAGGCCTCAGCGCATCCGGCCGCTTCGACAGCCGCGGGCTGACCCGCCAGATCTCGCACATCCGGGCCGCGCTGCCGGACGTCCCCGTCCTGCTCGGGGGCGGCGCGGTGTCGGCCGACCCGGGCCTTCCCGCCCGGGCGGGCGCCGACGGAGGCGCCCGGTCGCTTCCCGACGCGGTCAGGGTCGCGGACCAGCTGACCAACCCCCTGACCCCGCGCGAGCTGGACGTCCTCGCCGGCGTCAGCTCCGGCTGCTCCAACAACGAGATCGCGGCGCAGATGGGGATCCGGGCCAGCACGGTCAAGTCGCACCTGGAGCGCGTCTACACGAAGACAGGGTCGCGGGACCGCGCGGCCGCTGTCGCCACGGCCATGCGCCGGGGGTGGATGCACTAGCGCCGAAGTACCGGGCCCGCCGTTCGGCGGGCAGGCACGAGCGGCCCCGCCGCATCGCATGAGCCGCAGGCGGCGGTACGGCCCCGCCGACCGGGGGATGCACCACCCTCGTGGTCGTTCGAAAGCTTCGAGAAGAGCCTTCACCAGCGATGCCTTCCGTCGATCCCTTCTTCTGCCACGCACTGAGTGAGCGTGCGAACCAGCCCCGGGGCACTCCGGCGGCTCGTCACGTCGAAGGAGCAGGGGATGCCCCTCACCAAGAACACAGCGTCGACCGGGGTCCCCGCCCCGCGCGCCGCCAGCCCGTCGCCCCGCAAGGACGCACGCGAGTCCGAGGACGCGCGCCGTCGCGCCCGGTCCGTCGCCAAGCAGCAGCAGGCCGCCGAGCGCATCGCCGCCGCCACGTCGGAGCTGTCGGCACAGACCGCGCAGTCGACCGAGGCCTCGCGCCAGCTGCGCGATGCGATGCAGCAGATCGCCGCCGGTGCGGAGGAAGCGTCGGGCGCGACCCAGGAGTCGCTCGCTGCGACGAACCAGGTGGCCGGGCGCATCCGCGTCCAGCAGACGACGAGCCAGCAGGTGCGGGACATCACCTCCAAGCTGCAGGCGCTGCTCGGGGAGACCGCCGAGGGCATCTCGGGCCTCGTCAGCAACGTCGGGGAGGCGTCGGAGCGGCAGACCGCGTCCGTCGCGATGATCAGCGAGCTGGAGAAGCAGGCCGAGGAGATCGGGCAGATCGTCTCGGCCGTCGCGCGGATCGCCGACCAGACGAACCTGCTCGCGCTCAACGCGGCGATCGAGGCTGCACGCGCCCGCCAGCACGGCAAGGGGTTCGCGGTCGTCGCCGACGAGGTGCGCACGCTCGCGGAGACCTCCGAGCGCAGCGCCAGCGAGATCCGCGAGCTCATCGACGCCATCCGCACGGGTGTGAACACCGTGGCGGAGGGCGTCCAGGCGTCCGCGGAGACCTCGCGCGGCGAGGTCGAGAAGGGCAAGGAGATCACCGCCCAGCTGGCCACGATCGCCGCGGACATGACCGCCATCCTCGACGGCGCCACGGAGATCGCCACGGCTGCCGCCCAGGCGGAGCGCGCCTCCCAGGACGCCCAGCTGCGCGCCGAGGAGATCGCCGCCGCCGCCGAGCAGCAGTCCGCTGCGGCCGAGGAGTCGCTGCAGACCGTCGAGCAGCAGGGCGCGGCGCTCCAGCAGAGCGAGAAGGCGGCGGAGGAGCTCTCCGAGGTCGCCGACGAGCTGCGCACCAGCGCGGACATCGGCAAGAGCGCCGAGGAGGTCGCCTCGACGGCCGAGGAGCTCTCCGCCGCCGTCGAGGAGATCAACCGCGCCGCGACGCAGATCTCCACGGCCATCAGCCAGATCAGCACGGGCGCGCAGGCGGCCTCGACGAAGTCGCAGGAGGCGGCCAGCGCGCTCAGCCAGATCGAGCAGGGCGCGCAGCTGGCGGAGGCCCGCGCCGGCGGTGCCATCGAGAAGGCCGACACGATGATCGAGCAGCTGGCCGCCAACAAGCACGCCGTCGACCTCATGATCGAGGCCATCACCACCGCGGCCGCCTCGGCGAAGGACAGCGTCAAGCAGGTCGTCGAGCTCGAGATCGTCAGCCGCAAGATCGACAAGATCGTCGACGCCATCGGCAACGTCGCCATCCAGACCAACATGCTCGCGGTGAACGGGTCGGTCGAGTCGGCCCGCGCGGGCGAGTACGGCAAGGGGTTCGCGGTCGTCAGCACCGACATCCGCAACCTGGCCCGCGACTCCGCGGACAACGCGGAGCGGATCAAGGACCTGGTGAAGGAGGTCCAGGACCGCATCACCGCCGTCCGCAACGACCTGGAGGACACCTCCCGCGCCGCCCTCGCCGAGGTAGAGCGTGCCCGCGCAACGACGGCGCGCCTCGTCGAGATCGAGCGCGACATGGGCCTCGTCCGCAACGGCAACGAGGAGGTCCGCGCGGCGTCCCAGGAGATCGCGTCGGCGCTGGCTCAGGTGAAGACCGCGCTCGACCAGATCGCGACCGCCGCCAACCAGGCGGACGCCCTCACAGGCCAGGCCGCCGCCGC
>NZ_JAANNP010000128.1 GCF_011250635.1 Motilibacter deserti | reverse complement strand
CGCGGGCCGGCCGCTCGAGCAGGTCCTCGGCTGGGCCGAGTTCTGCGGGCTGCGGGTCCGGCTGGAGGCGGGCGTCTTCGTCCCCCGGCGGCGCAGCGAGCACCTCGTGGCCGTCGCGCTGCGCCGGCTCGGTCCCGGCACGGCCGTGCTCGACCTGTGCTGCGGGTCGGGCGCCCTGGGGCTCGCCCTGGCCACCGCGCGTCGAGGGGTCGAGGTGTACGCCGTGGACAGCGACCCGGTGGCCGCCCGCTGCGCGCAGGGCAACCTCGAGCCGGTCGGCGGCACCGTCCTCGTCGGCGACCTCTTCGCCCCGCTCCCACCGCGGCTGTGCGGCCGGCTCGCCGCGATCGTGGCGGTGCCGCCGTACGTCCCCACCGAGGAGATCCGGCTGATGCCCCCTGAGGCGCGCGACCACGAGCCGCGGGGGGCGCTCGACGGGGGCGCGGACGGGCTGGACGTGGCGCGCGCGATCGCGCTGGGGGCCGGTGCCTGGCTCGCCCCGGGCGGCGCGGCGTACGTCGAGGTGGCCGCCCACCAGGCCCCCGCCGCAGCGGCGGCGTTCACCGGGACGGGGCTGCGGGCGGGGGTCGAGCAGGACGAGGAGTCGGGCTCGACCGTCGTCGTGGGACGGCGCGCGTAGCCGCGCACCCGTCACGGGGCGATGCGCAGGCGCTGGATCTTGCCGGCGGGGTCGAAGCCGAAGTCGAAACGCAGGTCCACCGGGCTGCCCGGGAAGTCGCCCGCGACCCGGGCTCGTGCGGCCGCCACGGAGGGGGACGGCTCGAGCTCGAGCACCTCGTACGTCACGTTCGGCACCTCCGAGCGCCACGCCCGCACCTCGTCGATGCCGGCGTACTCCCGGCCGTCGTCCGTCACCTGCACGTCGGGCGCGAACAACGCGAACCACGGCTCGGGGTCGGGGAGCACGGCGAGCCGGAAGTACTCGTGCACCAGGGCGTCGGGAGTGGCGGGACGGGCGGGCGCGGCGCCGGACATCGGTCCTCCAAGAAGCAGCTCGACGGGTGTAGCTTCCAACTTAGCAGTGACTAGCTTCTATGTCAGCAGCGACCGAGTAGGCTGGGGCCGTGCAGCGACTCAGCCTGGCCGACCGTGAATGCCCGCTCTCCCGCACTCTCGACGCAGTCGGGGAGTGGTGGACCCTCCTGCTGCTGCACGACTGCTTCGACGGGTTCACGCGCTTCGACCAGTTCGAGGCCAACCTCGGCATCTCCTCGGGCATGCTGACCAAGCGGCTGAAGACCCTGGTGGACAACGGGATCCTCGAGCGCCGCCAGTACTCCGAGCGCCCCCCGCGCTTCGAGTACGTGCTCACGGATACGGGTCGGTCGCTCCGGCCGGTGATCGTCGCGCTCGCCGCGTGGGGCAACGCGCAGCTGCCTCGGCGCGAGCGGAGCATGATCCTCGTCGACGCCCGCACCGGACGGGAGGTGGAGCCCGTGGTGGTGGACCGCCGGACGGGCAAACCGCTGGACGACCCTGACGCCTACGTCTTCGCGGCCGGGCCCGCTGCGAGTGAGGCGTTCCGGACGAGGTACGACGCGCTGGCGGCAAAGCGGAAGGCCGCGCGATGACCCGCTGCGCGTGGGCCGAGAGCTCGGACCTGATGCGGTCCTACCACGACACCGAGTGGGGCGTCCCGTCGCACGACGACCGCTACCTCTTCGAGCTGCTCACCCTCGAGGGCGCGCAGGCGGGCCTGTCGTGGTCGACGATCCTCGCCAAGCGCGAGCACTACCGCGCCGTGCTCGACGGCTTCGATCCCGAGCGCATCGCCGACTACGACGAGGCCAAGCAGCAGGCGCTCCTCGCCGACCCGGGCATCGTCCGCAACCGGCTCAAGGTGTCCTCGCTGCCCACCAATGCCGCGGCCTTTCTGGCGGTGCAGGCGTCACATGGCAGCTTCGCGTCCTACCTCTGGGGCTGGGTCGACGGGACACCGGTGGTGGGCTCGCCGCGCGGGGTGGAGGAGCTGCAGGTCAGCACCGAGCTGTCCGACCGCATCAGCAAGGACCTCAAGAAGCGCGGGTTCCGCTTCGTCGGCAGCACGATCGTCTACGCCTATCTGCAGGCGGTCGGCGTCGTCGACGACCACGTCGTGAGCTGCGACGCCCGCGGCGTGGGGCGCGGCGACTGAGGCGGGGTCGCGTCGGCCTCCGCAGATTCTTCGCGGTCCCGCGTCATGGATCGGGCGCCAATTCGTTGCGGTTTCGCCCCCCTTCCGGTGAAGGCACAACGTAGGCGCTGCGGAAGTCCCGCCGCAGCAGAACGCCGCGCCCTTTCCCGGTGCGCGGCCCTGCGTCAGGAGGTCCCATGCCAGAGCACCGCACCGACAGCGACGTCCCCCGCGTGATTCCCAGCGAGTCGCCGCGCGGTGGCTCGTACGCGGTCAACGACGGCCTGCCGGGCCACGCCCGCGACCGGTTGGAGGTGCAGCACGAGCGGTTCGGCGGCATCAACTGGGTGCCGGCGTTCTTCGGCTGGCTCTCGGCCAACGGCCTGGCCGTGCTGCTCGTCGCCCTGCTCTCGGCCGCCGGCGTGGCCGTCGGGCTGACCAAGGGGCTCCCAGGGGCGGACGAGGCCGGCGACGTCGCCTCGAGCAACGCCGGCACGATCGGCATCGGGGGCGGCATCGCCGTGCTCGTGCTGTTCGGGATCGCCTACTTCGCCGGTGGCTACGTCGCCGGCCGTATGTCGCGTTTCGACGGCGCGCGGCAGGGTGTCGCCGTCTGGGTGATCGGGCTCGTTGTCGTCGTGCTGCTGGCCCTCGCCGGGGTGGTCTTCGGCGCGAAGTACAACGTGCTCTCGCAGCTGAACCTCCCTCGGATCCCGGTCGACGAGGGGACCGCCACCACCGGCGGCGTCATCGCCCTCGTCGCCGTCCTCCTGGTCACCCTGGCCGCCGCGGTCCTGGGCGGAAAGCTCGGCGAGCGCTACCACCGCAAGGTCGACCGCGCCGCGTACGCCGTCGACTGACGCTGCCGGCGAGGGTAGAACCTCGCTCGTGCTCCTCGCCGCCCTCTCGCCGCGCCGCCGGGCGCTCGTGCTCGCCCTGGCCGGCCTGGTGGTGGTGGCGCTGCTGGCGGGGCTGGCGGCTGCCGTTCGGCCGGGACCGGCGCGACCCGACCAAGCGGTGCCCGGGCCGGTCGTGCTGGTGCCCGGGTACGGCGGCTCCCCCGCCGGCCTGCAGCCGCTCGCGGCCCGGCTGCGGGCCGACGCCCGCCGGGTCGTCGTGCTCGACCTGCCGGACGGCGGCCGCGGGGACCTGCGCGAGCAGGCCGACGCCCTGGACGATGCGGTGGGCCGGCTGGAGTCGGAGGGGGCCTCCAGCGTCGACGTCGTCGGCTACAGCGCCGGCGGCGTCACCGCGCGTCTGTGGGCGAGCGGGCACGACGGCGAGCACCGGGCGCGTCGCATCGTCACGCTCGGCTCGCCGCACCATGGCACGACGGCCGCCGCCGAGGCCGATGCCGCGGTCGGCGGTTGCGGCGGCGCCTGCAGCCAGCTCGCCCCCGGCTCGCGGCTGCTCGCGACGCTGAACGAGGGCGACGAGACCCCGGAGGGGCCGCAGTGGCTGGCCGTGTGGACCGCGGCCGACGCCACCGTGACCCCGCCGGAGTCGGGCCGGCTGGACGGGGCGGTCAACGTGCGGCTGCAGGACGTCTGCCCCGGCCAGGTGTCGCACGGGGAGCTGCCGCGCGACCTCGCCGTCGTCGGCCTCGTCCTGACCGCACTGTCGGCCGAGCCGATCGGCCCGCCGCGCGAGGGGTGCGCGGCGTACCGCGCCCGTGGCCGCGGCTGAGCGACCCTCAGCTCACGACGTCCTTGGTCTGGAAGTGCGCCCAGGACGCGAGCAGCAGCACCCCGACGTACACCGCCTGCAGCGCGAGGCCCCGCTCGATGTCCCGCCACAGCACCGGGTTGCGGAAGAGGTCGACGAAGGCGAGCCAGTAGTGCGTCGGCAGGTACGGCCGCACGGCCCCGGCGGCCTCGAGCAGGTCGAGCACCTGGCTCGTCACGAGCACCGCCAGCGCCCCGAGCGTCGCGGCGAGCGGGGAGTCGGTCAGGGTCGAGAAGAACAGCGCGAACGCGGCGACGCCGAGCATGGACACCGCGACGAAGAGGGCGGCGACCACCATCCGGAGGGCCGCCTCGCGTGGCGTCAGCGGCTCCCCGCCGGACAGCGTCGGCAGCGGCGCGGTGCCGAACAGCCGGGTGCCGACGACGTACGCGATGCCGCCCACCGCGGCGACGGCGACCAGGACGTACACGACGACCGACACGAGCTTCGCGACGAGCAGCCGGGTGCGCCCCACCGGCCGGACGAGCAGGTAGCGCAGGGTCCCCTGCTGCGCCTCGCCCGCGACCGCGTCCCCGGCGACGACCGCCACGGCGATGGGCAGGAAGAGCGGGAGCACGATCGCGAGCGCGGCGGCGGGATAGAGCGCGCCGTTGGTCGTGACCTGGGAGAGGAAGGCCGGGCCGG
>NZ_JAANNP010000129.1 GCF_011250635.1 Motilibacter deserti | reverse complement strand
GCCGTCCTGGGTCGGGACGTCGATCGTCGGGACGGTCGACGGGGCGTACTTCGGCAGGTTCTTCTGCATGAACGGGTCCTGGCCGCGCAGCACGCGGACCACGCTCAGCGCCCGGTCGGCGAGCACCGGCAGTATCCGGTCGGCCATCGCGTCGAGGTAGTCGACGAGGTCCCGCTTGGTCGCGCCCGCGTCCGCGCACAGCGGCTGGTCGAGGTTGGTGAGGCGTACGCCGGCGCGCTGCTCCTCGTCGGGCATGTCGCCCATCCTGCCGCCCGCCCGGCGCGAGTGCCATGTCCCGGGCCCACGGCCCCACGCGCCTCCTCCGTCGGGCACGCGCTGCGTCAGGTGGTCGGCTGCAGCAGCGGGCGCAGCTGCGACCACTGGGCGATGTGGCAGCCGTCCGTCCGGTCGAGCCGCAGGTCGACCGGCTCGCCCGCGAGCGTCCCGCGCACGCGCGCCGTCTCCGGCCCCCCGAACTGCTCGGTGCAGGCCTGGCCCGCCGCGGGGACCTCGTCCAGGCCGTACGCCGCCAGCGCCGCGCACGCGTCCGCCGGCCGCGGGTGGTCCCCGCCGGGCGGGTCGCAGGTGAGCCTCCAGTCGTACTCCATGCTCGTCGCGAGGTCGACCTGCACCTGCAGCCGCGTGGGGCCGGCCGGCGCAGGGCTCGAGGCCCCGCCCGGTGCCGTGCTCGCGGTCGCGCCGGGTGTCGCGCTCGGTGTTGTGCTCGGCGCGGGCGAGAGGCCCGGCTCCCCCGAGCCGGACGTGGCCGGCGCGGCGCTGCCCGGCGTACCCCCGTCCTCGTCGCCGCACCCTGCGAGGGCCAGGGCCGCGGCGAGCGTCAGGGCGCCGGCGAGAAGGGCTGGACGGGTCCGCATGGGAGTTGGACGTACGCGGGGGCGTGGGTGGTTCCGTCCGACACTCGGCGCAACGTCCGGCAGCGCTGTCACCCCGCGACGACGCACCGTTGCGTGACCACCGTCACGCCCATATGGCCCAAAGCGGGGGCCCGTGTTTCGCAACCGTAAATCCCCGGGGCGCTACGTAAATAGCCGGTTCCCGCAACGGCGAAGGGCCGTTCGACCTGCGAGCGTTCTGCCCGCGCCGTCCCGACCCGGCCCGGCGCACGGGCCCGTCACCGTCCCCGTCACGTGCCTGTCGCACCCCTCGTCATACCCGGAGCTGCTCGCCCGATGACCGACATCCACGCTCCTGCGCCGACCGACCTCGACGCCGAGCTTCCCGCTCAGCGCGGCTTCAGCCGCCGTTCGTTCCTCGGCCGCGGTGCGGCCCTCGCCGCCGGTGGTGCGGCCGCGTCCGTCGTCGGCGGGGTCGCCGTCGCGCCGGCCGCCCACGCCGCGGCGCCGTACCCGATCACCAAGGACCTCCCGAAGCGCCAGCACATCCCGACGCGCGCCCGGATCGTCGACTACGAGATCGTCGAGATGATCGTGCTGCTGCGCAGCAAGGAGCTCACGGCAGTCCAGATCACGCAGGCCTACCTCGATCGCATCGACAAGTTCAACGGCCCGTTCGAGGTCTACGGGGACAACGGCGGCTACAACGCCTTCGCGCGCATCGACCGCGAGGAGGCGCTCGCCCAGGCCGCGGCCGCCGACGCGTGGCTCAAGCGCGAGAACTACTCGCTCAACGTGCCCCCGCTGTGCGGCATCCCGTTCGGCATCAAGGACTCGGTCGCCATCCAGGGCCGCGAGTCCAAGAACGGCACGCACGCGTACGACGGCAACGTCGCGAGCAAGGACGCGACGATCGTCGCGCGGCTGCGTGAGCAGGGCGCGGTCCTCATCGGGCACACGGTCGCGTCGGCGTTCTCCGGCTCGATCAGCGGGACGTTCTCGGGCAACGCGTGGAACAAGAAGTACATCCCCGGTGGCTCCTCGCAGGGCTCCGGCGTCGCTCCGATCGCGCGCCTCGCGGCCGCGACCATCGGCGAGGAGACCGGCGGGTCGATCATGATGCCGGCGGCCATCAACGGCGCGAGCGGCATCAAGCCCTCGCTCGGCCTCAACCCGGTCTCCGGCGTCATGCCCCTGTCGCCCGGCTACGACGTCGTCGGCCCGATCGCGCGCTCCGTCCGCGACGCCGCGCTGATCCAGTCGGTCATCCAGGGCCCGGACCAGGTCAACGACCCGATCTCGCTGTCGGCGCCGATCCCCGCGCCGCAGATGCCGATCGAGGCGCGCAACGGCAAGAAGCCGCTGACCGGCGTGCGCATCGGCGTCCCGCAGACCGACTGGATGAGCGGCTCGGCCATCGGCACGCCCCCGGCCAACTCCTACGACGCCGACTACCTCGCGGCGTTCAACCGCTTCAAGGCCGAGCTGGTCAAGCTCGGCGCCGAGGTCATCGACTTCCCCGGCCTCGACGTCACGAAGATCGAGAACGACCCGTACTTCAGCGCCGGCGCGAGCACCGTCCTGGCGACGATCGACGGCAGCAACATCTCGCCGGCGACCGCGGTCCTCAGCCCGAACCGCTACGAGATCGGCTACTGGGACGCGGTCAAGCAGTTCGCCGCGACCGTCCCCACCTCGCAGGCCAACACGCTGCGCAGCAACTTCGGCGACTACGACGCCGCCACCGCCCGCGCCGGGAAGATCCCCGAGGCAGTGCGCATGGAGGGCGAGCGCCGCCGCAAGCAGCTGCAGGCCAACTTCCAGAAGGCGCTGGACGACTACGGCGTCGACTTCATGCTGGTCCTGCCGCTCGGCGCCAAGGCCGGCCCGCGCACCGGCGGCACGCAGCTGCGCAACTACCGCCGCTACTACCAGCTGCCCAACGCCCTGACCTGGCCGATGGTCAGCTTTCCGATCGGCATGGACTCCACCAGCGAGCCGCTCCCGATCAACGCCGCGTTCTGGGGCCCGCGCTTCACCGAAGCGCAGATCGTGCAAGCCGCGATCGACTACCAGGCCAACTACCCCGAGTGGAACCACATGGCTCCGCCGGACCCCGCCCCCGTCGTCAGCACGATGTCGCTGCGCCGCCTGTCGGTGCAGGCGTCGGGCGAGACCGGCGCGGACGTCCCGCCGGAGCTGTCGGCCGACCCGCTGATCGCCGAGGAGGCCTTCAAGTGAGCCTGGCCGTCTCCACGCCGTTCTTCGCCGTCCCGTGGGGGCCGGTCGCGCACGCGACGGTCTACCTGGACAAGCCGGGCAAGGACGCCGAGCCGTTCTTCGCCGTGCCGTGGGGCCACAAGGCCGGCGTCGTCTACTACCCCTACGACCCCGAGGACGCGTTCGAGGCGGCCTCGGACCGCGTCTGACGCCTCCCGCACCGCGCGCCCCGTCGTCTCCTCCCGAGACGGCGGGGCGTGCCGCGTGTAGCGGCGGTCGGGCACGATGGAGGCATGGCCCCCGACATCGACGCAGCCTCCGTGCCCGACGACGCGCGCATCCTCGACGTGCGCGAGCCCGCGGAATGGGCCGCCGGCCACGTCGCCGGCTCGCAGCACCTGCCCATCGGCGAGATCGTGACGCGTGTCGACGAGATCGACGACGCGGCGGGCACGATCGTCGTCGTCTGCCGCAGCGGCTACCGCTCCGCGCAGGTCACCGCGTGGCTGCAGGGGCAGGGGTACGACGCGGTCAACCTCGCCGGTGGGCTCGACGCGTGGGCGCAGGCCGGGCGGCCGCTGGTCACGGACTCCGGGGAGCCGGGCCGGGTGGCCTGACCCGAGTGCCGCGGTCGGGCGTACGTCCGCCTCGTCCGGGGAGCGTCAGCCGAGCGACGCGTAGAACTCCTTGCACGCCGCGTACGACGGGAGCAGCCCGCTCGCCTCGGCCTCGCGCAGCGTGGGCGCGGCGAGGTCCTTCGGCGAGAGCAGCGGCTCGCCGGCCTCCGCCGGCCACTTGATGGCGAGGTCCGGGTCGAGCGGCGAGATGCCGTGCTCGCGGGTCGGGGAGTAGCCCTCGGAGCAGAGGTAGGCGACGGTCGCGTCGTCGGTCAGCGCGACGAAGGCGTGGCCCAGGCCCTCGGACAGGTAGATCGCGCGCCGGTCGACGTCGTCGAGGCGCACCGAGTCCCACGTCCCGAACGCCGGAGACCCGGTTCGGATGTCGACGACGACGTCGAGCACCGCGCCGCGCAGGCAGGTGACGTACTTCGCCTGGCTGGGCGGCACATCGGCGAAGTGGATGCCCCGCAGCGTGCCGCGCGACGACACCGAGCAGTTGGCCTGCCGCAGGTCGAGCGGGTGGCCGACGGCTTCGACGAAGCGCGCTTCGCGGAACCACTCGAGGAAGACACCACGGTCGTCCTTGTGCTGGACCGGGGTGATCTCGTACGCGTCGGGAACCTTGAGCTCGCGGATGTCCACGTCGAGACCCTAACGGTTGCGGCCTCCCCGGCGTGCCGGGTCAGGAGGCGTCGAGGAGCCGGACGAGGTAGTCGCCGTAGCCGCTCTTGCGCAGTGGCTCGGCGATGGCCCGGAGCTGGTCGTCGGAGAGCCAGCCCTCGCGCCAGGCGGCCTCCTCGATGCA
>NZ_JAANNP010000130.1 GCF_011250635.1 Motilibacter deserti | reverse complement strand
TCGTTCTTTCGATCGCGCGAGGCCGGGCCCGCGCGGCGCGTGTCCGGCCTGCCCTGGAAGGTGCTGGCCCCCGTCGCCGCGGCGTGCGCAGGCCTGCTCTTCGCGGCCAGCGCCGGGGCGGCCCGCGGCGCCGACTTGCGCGCGGGCGAGCGTACGGACCTGACCGACCTCATCCGCGCGGCCGAGCGCCGCGTCGCCGCCCAGACCCAGGACGTCGGCGAGCTGCGCGCCCGCGTCGACCAGCTCGCCGAGGCCGCGGGCGACCCGCGGCTGGCCGCCGCCCAGCGCGAGGCCGACGCGCTCGCCGCCCGCGCCGGGCTCGAGGCAGCCGCCGGGCCCGGGGTGACGGTCACGCTGGACGACAGCACGTACGACGCGGACGACCCCGCGCTGCCGGACGGAACGACGCCGGACGACCTCGTCGTTCACGAGCAGGACGTCCAGGGCGTGGTCAACGCCCTGTGGGCCGGGGGTGCGGAGGCGGTGCAGGTGATGGACCAGCGGCTGGTGGCGACCAGCGCCGTGCGCTGCGCGGGCAACGTGCTCTTCCTGCACGGGCGCACCTACGCCCCGCCGTTCACGATCACCGCGATCGGCGACGTCGACCGGCTGCGCGGCGCGCTCGACGACGAGCCCGCGATCCAGGTCCTGCAGGAGTACGTCGACCAGGTGGGCCTGCGCTACGACGTCCGCGACCGGCGGCGGGTCGAGGTGCCCGCGTTCACCGGGCCGCTCCAGCTCCCGCACGCGAGCGTCCCGTCGTCCTCGCCCAGCGCAGCCTCCGGGGGGACGCCCTGAGCTCCGTCGCCCTCCCGCCGTCCGGCCGCCGGCACCGCGCGCAGGGCCGTCCCGCGCCCACGGGATGGCAGGCGCTGGCCGGTGGCGTCGGGGAGCTGTTCATCACCGCCGGCGTCGTGCTGCTGTTGTTCTGCGTCTACCAGCTGTGGTGGACCAACGTGGAGTCCGCGCAGGCCCGCGACTCGGCGATCGACGGGCTGACCGAGCTGTGGCAGGCGGGGCAGGGCCCGGACGTCGACGACCGGGCCGAGCCGCAGGAGCCGATCCCGGGCGGGGCGTGGGCGATCCTGCGCATCCCTCGGCTCGGGGACGGCTGGAAGGAGCCGGTGCTCGAGGGCGTCGGCGCCGACGAGCTGCACAAGGGCATCGGCCACTACCCCGAGAGCGGGCGCCCCGGGCGCAACGGCAACGTCGCGCTCGCCGGCCACCGGGCGACCAACGGCGAGCCGTTCCGCGACCTGGACCGCATGCGACCCGGCGACAAGATCGTGCTCGAGACCCGGGACTCGGTCTACACCTACGTCGTCGACGACCCGTGGCGGATCGTCAAGCCCACCCAGGTTGGCGTCGTGCTGCCGGTCCCGGACCAGCCGGGCGTCGCGCCCACGGAGCAGATCATCACCCTGACGACGTGCAACCCGCGCTGGTCCTCGACCGAGCGGCTGATCGTGCACGGCGTGCTCAACTCCGTACGCCCCCGGCCCGGCGCGGTCGCCACCGCGCCGTCGTCCGGGGCCCCGAAGGCGACCCCGAAGGCGACCCCGGAGGCGAGCCGCCAGGTGTTGCCGGGCGCGACCCGCAAAGCCTCCCCGGGCGCCACGCGGAAGGCCTCGCCGACCGCCGTGCCGTCGCCCGCGGCGTCGCCCGCCCTGTCCCCGGCCGGCTCGCGCGGCGCCGACGTCGTGGGCTGAGAGGGGTCGACGTGTACGGCTGGATCTGGCGCCGGCTGCCCGGGCCGCTGCCCGTGCGGCTGCTGCTCTCGGCAGTGCTTCTCGCCGCCGCGGTCTACCTGCTCTTCACCGTGGTGTTCCCGTGGGCCGAGTCGGCGCTGCCGTTCCTCGAGGTCACCGTCGACGAGTGACGCCAACGCGACGGCCGGAGCCGGCCGCCGTCCCTAGCGAGCGGCCGCGGGCGTGGGCCCCGGGGATGGCGCGGACGAGGGCACCGGCGTGGGCCCGGGCGTGGGCGCCGGCGCGGGCACGGCCACCGGCACGTACGCCGACACCGTGGCGCTCGCCGCGCCCATCACGTTGGTGGCGGTGACCCGGCAGGTGAGCCAGCCGCCGGCGAGCCGCGCGAGCAGCGGGGCGTCGAGCACGATCGCGGGGCCGCTGCCGACGACCTGCGCCCCGGCGAGGTCCGACCCCGGCGAGGCCAGCCACTCGTGCAGGAGGGCCGTGTCCGCGTCGTCCGCCTGCGCGCCGACGCAGGAGACGACGCCGCCGGGCGCGGGCGGCGCGCCGGGCTCGAGGCCCGCGAGCAGCGGCAGGGCGGTGAGGCGCGGGAGCTCGGGCACCCGGACCGGCTCGGGGGCGCGCTGGCGCGTCGAGCCCGCCTGCGAGGTGGCGACGGCCGTGCAGCGCAGCGCCCGGCCCGCGTCCTCGGCCGTCACCACGTGGTCGGCACCGGCGCCGAGGTAGGTGGGCCCGCGGAACCACCCGGTCTCGACTTCGGACGTGTTGGTGCTCCAGGCGCCCGGCGCACAGGTGAGCGTCGCGCCGAGGGCGGCCGTGCCCTGCACGCTCGGCTTCCCCAGCGCGACGGGGAGCGCGGTGTTGGCGGTCCGGGCGAGGACCGGCAGGTCGCGCGCGGCGCGGGTGGTCCATGGGCGGTAGTCCCCGACGCTCGCGAAGACCGTGGGCGCCGTGTCGCACCGGGCTGCGCCGTAGCTCGTCACGCCGACGACGTACGACGTGCCGCCCTGGCGCACCGCCAGCGGGCCGCCGCTGTCGCCGCTGCACGCCCCCGCGTATCTCCCGGTCGCCGCGTCCTGCCGCCCCGCCGCGAGCATGCGCCCGGGAGCGAAGTCGGCGCCGAAGGCCCGCAACGCCGCGTCGGGAGCCGGCCGCACGGGGGTGGTGCGCAGCGCGCCCGTCACCCGGCCGGCCTCCGTCTCCCCCCAGCCGTAGAGCCGCAGCGGCAGCTGCCCGGTTCGTGCGCCGCGCGCCAGCCGGGGCGAAGCCAGCCGGGCGTACGCGCGCAGCCGGAGCGCGAAGAGCGGGCGCAGCAGCGCGAGGTCGTCGCCGTAGCCCGCGTCGCGGTAGCGCGCGTGCGCCCGGACCGCCTCCACGGGGACGGTCGTCCCGCCCTGGAGCGTGTCCGCGCCGACCTGGACGTGGAGCAGCCCCTCGCCGCGCGTGCAGTGGGCGGCCGTGAGGACCTGGCGCGGGCCGATGGCCGAGCCGGTGCAGACGAAGGAGAGCCGCCCGGTGCCGGTGCCGTCGGGCGCCTGGTCCTCCAGCCACAGGCTGACGACCCAGGGGGCCGTGCGCGACGGGCGCGGGACGATCGTGCCGTGCGTGACCGCGCGGCGTACGTCGCCGGCCCGCGCCTCGTCGGGGGCCGGGGTGGCACTCGCGGGCGAGGCCGGCAGCGCCGCACCGAGCACCCCGAGGAGCGCGCCCGCGACGGCGGCCCGGCTCAGCGCCCGCCGCCGCTCCCGCACGATGCTCCCACCCCGTACCGCTCGCCCGACCGCCCGTCGGCGGTACTGCAGCGATGCTATGCGGCCGGCAACTGCGCTGAAACGGCCGCAGATCCGCCGTACCCTGACGTGCGTGACCCGGATCCTCGTCGTCGACAACTACGACAGCTTCGTCTACAACCTCGTGCAGTACCTCGGCCAGCTCGACGCCGAGTGCGAGGTCCGGCGCAACGACGAGGTCGACGTCGACAAGGCGCTCGGCGGCGCGTACGACGGGGTCCTGCTCTCTCCCGGCCCGGGCACCCCGGAGCGCGCGGGGGTGTGCATCCCGCTCGTGCAGGAGGCCGCCCGCCGCGCGGACGTGCCCGTCTTCGGCGTGTGCCTGGGCCTGCAGTCGATCGGGGTGGCCTACGGCGCCACGGTGACGCGCGCCCCGGAGCTGCTGCACGGCAAGACCAGCCTCGTCGAGCACGACGGCGCGGGCGTCCTCGAGGGGCTGCCCAGCCCGTTCACCGCGACGCGCTACCACTCCCTGGCCGTCGACCCGGACACCGTGCCGGACGAGCTCGAGGTCACCGGGGCGACCGCGACCGGCGTCGTGATGGCGGCGCGGGCGAGGTCGGCGCCGATCGAGGGCGTGCAGTTCCACCCCGAGTCGGTCCTCACCGAGGGCGGGCACCGGATGCTCGCCAACTGGCTGACCCGGTGCGGTGACGCCGGGGCGGTCGAGCGGTCCGCGGGGCTCGCGCCGGTCGTCGGCTAGCTTTCGCCCACGCGGCGGCCGGGCGACCGCTCCCGACGCCTCGCGCCGACCCAGCGCGACGTTCCACGCGAAACACGAGGGGCCGGCAGCTCGCGCTGCCGGCCCCTCCGTCGTCTGCTCTCAGCCGCCCGGTGGCGGCGTCTCGACGGGCGGCACGCCCGGGTCGACCGGTGTCGGCTCCGGGTCGGGGGCCGGGGCGACGCCCTTGTTCAGCGTCACGGTCTCGCCGGGCTTGCGCTTGA
>NZ_JAANNP010000131.1 GCF_011250635.1 Motilibacter deserti | reverse complement strand
CGCCCCGCCCCGGCCCAGCGCGAAGCGCAGCCCCGCGCGCAGGGCGTGCGCCGTCTGCCGGCGGACGTCCCGATCGCTCGGTCGCGCCGGCCCGGGCACGGGCGGACTGGAACCTGCCTCGCTCACGAGCGATCAGTATGCGCCGCTGCCGCGCACGACGGCCCCGGCGGTGCGCCACAGGATCCACAGGTCGAGCGCCGGCGACCAGTTCTCCACGTAGTAGAGGTCGAGCCGGACCGACTCCTGCCAGGCCAGGTCAGCACGCCCGGAGACCTGCCACAGGCCGGTGAGCCCCGGCTTCACCATGAGCCGGCGGAAGACCGAGGGGCGCTCGTACTTCGCGACCTCGCGGGGCAGCGGCGGCCGCGGGCCGACGAGGGACATGTCGCCGCGCAGGACGTTGATCAGCTGCGGCAGCTCGTCGAGGGACCAGCGGCGCAGCCGTGCGCCGACGCGGGTCAGGCGGGGGTCGTCCTTCATCTTGAAGAGCGGCCCCTCGCCGTGGGCGTTGGCGTGGGCGATGTCCTTGAGCCGCTCCTCCGCGTCGACGAACATCGAGCGGAACTTCAGCATCGTGAACTCGCGGCCGCCCTGCCCGACGCGGGTCTGCCGGAAGAACACCGGGCCCGGGCTGTCGAGGCGTACGAGCAGCGCGATGACGGCGAAGACGGGGACGAGGAGCAGCAGCCCCGTGAGCGCGAGCCCGCGGTCGTAGGTGCTCTTGAGCAGCCGCCGGACGCCGGAGAACTCCGGCTTCTCCACGTGCAGCAGGGGGAGCCGGGCGACCGGGCTGACGTGGATGCGCGGGCCGGCGACGTCGACGAGGGCCGGCGCCACGAGCATGTCGACGTCGGTCTCCTCCAGCTCCCACGCCAGGGCGCGCAGCACCTCGGGGGTCATGGCAGGGGAGGAGGCGACGGCCACGACGTCGATGCCGTCGCGGCGCGCGATGCGCGGGATCTCGCCGAGCGCCCCCAGGACGCGCAGGCTGAGCCCGCGCCGGCGGTCGCCGTCGGGAGCCGGGCCGCGCCCGACGCGGCGGTCGATGCCGCCGGGGGCGCACACCCCCACGACGCGGTAGCCCTCGCCCTGGGCGCTGGCGAGCCGCGCGGCCATGCTGAAGGCCGCCTCGTGGGTGCCGACCACGAGCACGCGGCGCACCGCGAGGCCGCGCCGGCGCGCGGCCTGCAGCCCGAGCCGGGCGACGTGGCGCCCGGCGAGCACGGTCACCGCCGTGGTGGGAAGCGCGGTGAGCACCAGGGCGCGTGCGGGCTCGGCCTGCAACGCGTACGACGACACCGCCACGAGGGCGGCGAACCGGATCGTCGCATTGAGGACGCGCTTGTACTCCTCGCTGCCCGCGCCGCTAGCGCGCGGCTCGTAGGCCCCACTCAGGCCCGCGACGAGCACCCAGGCGGCCGCGACCGCGGGAAGCAGCGCCCAGTAGGACGCGCCCATGACGGTGGCCGGCTCGAAGCGGAAGCGGAGGCTGATCGCGAGCGCCCAGGCGCCGGACACGGCCACCACGTCGAGCAGGACGAGCGTCGCGAGGTGCGCGCGCTGCCACCGTGGGAGCCGGCGCACAGGCAGTGACGGCACCAAGGCGTGGTGCGCGCCACGCTGCGCCGGTACGGCGGTCTCGCGGACGTCGACGGTCATCTGCCCCCCCAGGCCCCTTGCCACGGGGCCCGCTAGCGAGACCGACCCCTCCGGGGGACAATTAGAGCGCACCCGGCGGTCCCGCGGCAGGGTCATGACTCGTATGGCCGCAAGCTGGGCAGACGTTCGGCGCCGTTTCGGTGAGCTGCCTAAACTGGCGCTCACGCGGCGGAGTTCCCCTGCGTCGGACCGTCGAGCCCCCGGGGGTGCAGTGGAGCTGCTGGACTACCTGCGAGTGGTGAAGCGCCGGTGGTACCTCCCCGTGGCAGTGCTCCTGGTGTGCGTCGGAGCGAGCGTGTGGGCGACGGACCGCCAGCCGGAGCTCTACAGCACGACCATGACGTTCAACGTCGTCGAGCGCTCGGGCCTGCAACTCGACGCCGGCGTGGGCGCCGACTGGGCCCGCGGGCGCGCGCCGACCTACGTCAGCGCGCTGCAGTCTGGGCAGGGGCAGGCGGCCGTTTCCGAGGCGCTGGAGCTGCCGGCCGGAGTGACCCTCGGGCACACGGGTGTCTCCGGGGGCTGGCGGTCGGAGACCGTCTTCATCGACATCCAGGTGCAGGCGGACTCCGCCCAAGGTGTCTACGCCTACGCGCAGGCCGTAGCGAAGGCCTTCCCCACCTACATCAACTCCACCTTCGAAGGTGGTGGCAGCCAGGTCCGGCTCAGGCTCTTCGAAGCGCCCTACCTGCCGGCCGAGCCCTTCAGCCCGGACAAGCAGCGCAACTACCTGCTCGGGCTCGTGCTGGGGCTGGTGCTGGGCGTGGCCGCTGCATTCGTGGCGGACTCGCTCGACCGCAGCGTCCGGACCGCCGAGGACGTGGAGCGCATATCCGGGCTGACCCTGCTCGCGAGCATCCCGCTCGAGCATCGCGGGCAGCGGGCGCTGGCCGCTCAGCTGCCTCGCTCTCAACGCGCTGAAGCGGTCCGACAGCTACGGACCAACGTGATGTTCGCCGGGGTCGACAAACCCCTGCGCACGCTGCTGGTGACGAGCGCGGTCGCGTCCGAGGGCAAGACCACGACCGCAGTCAACCTAGCGATCACGTCTGCCCTCGCGGGCCAGCGCGTCCTCATCGTCGACGCCGACCTGCGCCGCCCCGGGGTGTCGGACGAGCTCGGCATCGAGGGGGCGTTCGGGCTGACCAACCTGCTCATCGATGAGACGACGCTCGAAGACGCCGTCCAGCCGTGGGGGCCGGATGGCGAGCTCCACGTCCTGCCGAGCGGTGCGGTCCCCGCCAACCCCAGCGAGTTGTTGGGATCGATGCGGATGCTCGACCTGATCCACGAGCTCCGGCTGCGGTACGACCTAGTGATCTTCGACACGCCGCCGGTCCTGCCGGTCACCGACGCCACCGTGCTTGCGCGCGCGGTGGACGGGGTCGTCCTCGTGACCAAGGTGGGATCGACCTCGCGGGACCGGCTGAAGCGGGCCGTCCAGGGCTTGCGCAAGCTCGACATCCGGATCGTCGGGGTCACCTGCAACTGGACGAGCGCCACCGAGGCCTACTACCTGCCGCGGCCCGGCAGCCGCTTCCGGCTGCGCTCGTCGCGGTTCCGCCCGCGGCGCGCCGGGGCCACGGCGGAGCCGCTGCAGAAGCACGCCCGTCGTCGTCGCAACCAGGCCGAGCCGGACGCCCGGTCTGCTTGACTGGCCGACGTGCGGGTTGACCGGACGTCATGACGCCGCACAACGCGGGTGACGACGGTTCGCAACCGACGGATGGAGCCTCATGACCGACGCCGCTGCGACCTCGCGGGACATCGGAGGACCGATCCTCGCGCACGTGCCGGTCCCGTTCTCGCGGTCGGGGGACTCGGTCACCAACGTCATCCGTGCCTACGCGAAGGAGCACGCGCGCCGCGGGGGCCGCACGCTCGTCCCGATGGCGGACAACCGCGACGTCGCCGTGGAGTCGGCCGAGGTGCTTCCCGTGGACTACACGCGCTACTGCCCCCGTCAGTGGTGGATGCCGCGCGAGCTGTGGGTCGACTTCGCGCTCGGCAGCGCCGGCCTCCCGCGGCCCTACACCGGGCGCATCCAGCGCCCCGCCGCCGAGCTTCTGGCCGCTCAGAAGCCGGCTGCGGTGTTCGTGCACGAGGCCTACTACGCCGCGAGCACGCTGCCGGACTGGCGCCGACACCTCGGCGACATCCCGCTCTACCTCTACGTCCACGTGGCGATCTCGCGCAGCTATCGGCCGCGGGAGATGCGCCGGCTGCTGCGAGCGGCCGACGGCGTGATCACTGTCAGCCAGTTCATGGCCGACCACGTGCACGAGCGGGCCGGCGGGTCGCCGGTCCCGGTCAGCGTGGTGCTGAACGGGACGGACACGGCGCGCTTCGCCCCGCCCGCGGCCTGGCCACAGGCTAGCTCGGAGCGGCTCCGCTTGATGTTCGTCGGGGTCGTTGCGCCGCACAAGGGGCCTCACCTGCTCGTCGAGGCCGTGGCGCGCATGGTCAAGGCGGGGCTCCCGGTGGAGCTCGTGGTGGTCGGAAGCAGCGTCCGCGACCCCACCCACCAGGTGTCTGCGTACGAGCAGGACCTCCGACGCATCGCGGCCCCCGCAGGCGACGCGATCAGGTTCCGACCCTTCGTGCCGCACGAGCAGCTGCCCGACATCTATCGCGAGGCGGACGTCGTCATCGCCCCGTCGATGGTCGATGAGGCGTGCCCGCTCGTCGTCCTCGAGGGCCTGTCGTCAGGTGCCGTCGTCGTGGCGACCCGTCGTGGTGGCACGCCGGAGGCCGGGGGTG
>NZ_JAANNP010000132.1 GCF_011250635.1 Motilibacter deserti | reverse complement strand
CGCCCAGGGCCGTGCTCGCGGCCACGTCTGCCGGCCGGCTCCGAGCAACTGACGTCAACCTTCCGCGACCCCGGCGACGTCTTCCCGGGCGGAGGTGCACATGGCGCAGGACCACGCCGGCTTCGACGAGTTCGTCTCGGCCCGGGCCGGCTCGCTCTACCGCTCTGCCTACCTGCTCGCGGGCGACCCGCACGCCGCGCAGGACCTGGTGCAGACGGCACTGCTGAAGGTGCTGCCCAAGTGGGGCGACATCCGCAGCGAGCCCGAGGCCTACGTACGCCGGGTCATGTACAACGAGCACGTCAGCTGGTGGAGACGGCGCAGACACGTCCACGAGCACCTGTCGGGGGACGTGCCCGAGGCCCCCACCGTCGAGCCGGCCCCCGCCGAGGCCGCCGCGTCCCGCCTGGACCTGCAGAGTGCGCTGCGCCAGCTCACGGCGAAGCAGCGCGCGATCCTCGTCCTTCGCTACTACGAGGACCTGACCGAGGCGCAGACGGCGGAGGTCCTCGGCTGCGCCGTCGGCACCGTCAAGCGTCAGTCGCACGTGGCGCTGGCCCGGCTGCGCACTATCGCCCCCGGGCTCCAGCTCGACCCGACGGGAGCAAGCTCGTGACCGACACCGAGATCCGCACCGCGTTCGCCGACCTGGCGCAGAGCGCGCAGCCGCCTGCGACCGCGGCGTGGGGGCCGGCGCTGCGCACCCAGGCCCGCCGGCGGCGTACCCGTCACCGGCTGGCCGCCGTGTCCGCCGTCACCGCCGCCGCGGTCGCCGTCGTCGGAGGAGTCGCGGTCCAGGGCCGGGGCGACGACGGCGCCGCGCCCGCCACGTCTTCCACGCAGGCCCCCACCCCCGCACCGCCCGCCACGCCCGCCGTGCTGCCCGAGGCGCTGCCACCGGTCCCGGCCGAGCCCGCGCTGCTGGCGGACGCGCCCATCGAGGCGGCGTCGATGATGACCGGGTGGGTCCGGGACGGGAAGGCCTACACGCTGCTGCTCGGCGCGCAGGGCGAGGGCTACCGGCTGCTGCCGGGGTCCGCGCACATGCCCGACATGACCGAGACCGTCGACGACCGCTGCTGGGGCGGGCTCAGCCCCGACGGCCGGAAGATCGCCTGCGCCGACGGGGGAGACGCGGTCGAGGTCGTCGAGCTCGCGACCGGCTCGGTCTCGGAGGTCGCGGCGCCCGGAGTGCGGCGCTCCGCCGTGAGCTGGGCGCCGGACGGCGCGTCGTTCGCGTACCTCGAATGGCCCGACGTGCCGGAGGGCCAGCCCTATCCGCAGACCGGCTGGTCCCTGCACGTCGTGCCGCTCGCGGGGACGTCGCGCGAGTTCCCCACCGAGGGGATGGCGACGACGCTGGCCTGGTCGCCGGACGCCCGTTCGGTCGCGGTCCGCGGGGCTGGAGGCGCCGTGTCGCTGCTCGACCTGGCCGGCGGCGAATGGCGGACCGTCGTCGAAGGGCTGGAGCCGTCGGCGCCCCCGAGCGCCTGGCCGACGGTGTCGTTCTCGGACCAGTTCGCCTTCTCGCCCGACGGCCGCAGCCTGGTCGGCGGTGGGTACGCCGACAACGCGCCGGCGCTCGTCACGCAGCCGCTGGACGGGTCCCCCCTGACCGCCGTGCCCCTGCGTGGGGTGCCGAAGGGGGACACCGCGGAGATCGTCGGCTGGCGTGAAGGCCGCCCGGTCCTCGAGACGTTCGCCCTCAGCTCGGACCGCATCGCGTCGCTGCTCGAGGCCGACCCCGCCACCGGGCAGGTCACGCCCTTGGTCCGCGGGCGCAAGCAGGTCGGGCCGGGCATGGCCTTCCTCGGCAGCGGCAACGGCGACGGGGACTGGCGCTCCCGCTTGGCCGGGATGGCGCAGGGGCTACTGGCGACGGCGACCCGCTGACCTGGCGTGGCGGGGCACCCGGCGGGGGTCAGGGCCCGCCGGGTGTCGTCGCGGCGATCCCGAGCTGCCCGAGGCGCGTGGGGAGGGCGGGTACGGACGCGGCCGGCTCGCCGCGCAGGCGGGCCCGGGCGACGTCGACGATCGCGTCCAGCGTCGCCTCCGACGGCACGGCGCCGCCGGTGGGGGTGAGCGCCGACAGTGCGACGTAGGTCAGCACGTCCCCGGAGCGGACGAGCGTCCCCCAGGTGGTGCCGGCGGAGGGGACGTTCGCGGTGCGGCGCGCGACGGCGAACGCCTCTGCGTCGTCAGAGTGCTGGGCGCCCAGCTCCTGCCAGACCGTCCCGCCGCCGCAGGTCAGCGCCGTGCGCGCGGCGGCGAACGCGCCCTCGGCGCGGCCGGGGGCGTACCTCACCACGCTCTGCCGGACCGTCCACCGGACCTCGTCGCCGTCGGACCGGAGCACCTGCGCCCAGGCGGTCCGCTGCCCGCCGGGGTCGACCGGCCCGACGCCCGGGCCGAGCCGGACGGGTGCACCGACGGACGCGTCGGTGCGGGACCAGGTCGGGCCGAGGTCGGCTGCGGCCAGCAGCATGCTCTCGGCCAGCTCCCCGCCCGGAGCGTCGGGCCGCGACGCTGCGGAGGGGACGGCCGGGGACGGGCACGGCGTCGCGACGAACGCAGGGACGGCGTCCTCCGGGTCGCCGCGGCCGAGGGTCGCCGTCGCGGCCGCGAGCACGGCGAGCACCGCGGCCCCGCCGACCACGGCGCGCACGACGCGGCGGCGGGAGGCCTGGCGTACGCCCGAGGCGAGGTTAGGACCGGGCGCGGGCGCGCTGGACGCCACCGACGCGAGCGCGGCCGTGACGGGGAGCCCGACGTGCAGCTGCGCGAGGGACGCCGCCAGCTCCCGCTCCGCTCGAACCGCGACTCGCGTGAACTCGTCTTCGGAGAACTCCAGTGCGTCTGCCCCGGCCCAGCCGCCGACCTGGTGGAGCAGGGCGAGGGCTGCGTGCTCGGTCGGGGGCAGCGCGGCCAGCGCGCGGTCCACCGGGACCGCGTCCGAGGCCAGTGCCTCAGGCCGGCTGCGGAGGAAGCGCCGGACGAGGGCCTGCAGGACGAGCGGGTCGGGGTCCTCGTCGTCGCCGAGCTCGTCCCCCGGCGGTACGCGTCGGCGAGCGCCGCCCGGGCCAGCGGCTCCGCGCCCTCCGCCGGGGCGAGCAGCCGCGCGAGCCGGAGCAGCCGGGCTCCGCGCGCGGCGACGTACTCCTCCGGCGTCACCGCCCCATTGTCGCGCTCGCCACGCCGGGTGCGCCCCGCGCGAGGGGCCCCGGGCGCCGCTGCTGCCGGGATCGTCGCGGAGCGAGTGGCCTCCCGCGGATCGCGCCTCACTCTGGCGGTATCGCCCCGGCTGTGCTGGAGTCGCCCCATGGAGTGGCCGCTGCTGGCAAGCCTCGCCCCGCAGGAGCGCCGGGAGGTCCTGGCCGCTGCGCGCCCGCGGTCCTTCGCCCGGCGAGAGGTGCTCTTCCACGCGGGGGACCCGGGCGACACGCTGTTCCTGATCCGGTCCGGCCACGTGGCGGTCCGGGTGACCACGGAGTACGGCGACACCGTGACGCTCGCCGTGCTCGGCCCGGGGGAGACGGTGGGCGAGCTCGCGCTGCTGGGAGAGGTGGCCGAGCGCAGCGCGACCGTCATCGCGCTGGAGGCCACCGACGCGCTGACGCTGACCCGCGACCAGATCGCCGCGCTGCGGGCCACCCACCCGCGGGTCGAGCGGCTGCTGCTGGACGTGCTGACCGCCCAGGTGCGGCGGCTCACCGGGCACCTGGTCGAGGCGTTGTACGTCCCGGTCCGGCACCGCGTCGTGCGCCGCCTGCTGGCCCTGGCCGAGCAGTACGGCGACGGGGCCAGGCCGGTCACCCTGACGGTCACCCAGGACGACATCGCCGGCCTCGCCGGAGCGGCCCGGCCCACGGTCAACCAGGTGCTGCGGGCGCTCGAGTCCGACGGCGCCGTGTCCCTCAGCCGCGGCCGCATCGAGATCCTCGACCGCGCCCGGCTAGCCAAGCACCGCGGCTGACCCGCGAGCGGCCGGGAGCGCGCGGCCCCGGAGCCAGGGGCTAAAGGCGGAGGAACCGGACGGACCGGCGCGTGGGCCGGGCAGCGGGCGGACGCCGGTAGGCTGGGCCTCGCCGACCCCCACCCACGCAGGAGCGCTCGTGGCCCGCGTCGTCGTCGACGTCATGTTGAAGCCGGAGATTCTCGACCCGCAGGGCCAGGCCATCGCCGG
>NZ_JAANNP010000133.1 GCF_011250635.1 Motilibacter deserti | reverse complement strand
ACCGGCGCCCGCCATGCCGAGACCGGCAGCGGTGGTCGCGGCAAGCGCGACGGCCGCACCGCGACGGGCGAGCTTGGAGCGGACGGGCGAGAGCAGGGTGCTGGACATTGCGTTTCTCCTCGGTCAGAGGGGCGACTCCGTGTCGCCCGCTGTGCCCAAGGCTCGTCGTCCCGGCCACCCGGCGCCTGAGCATCGATTGCTCATCGTGGCGCTGCGCGTTGCTCGGCCCGCGGGATGCTGCTCAACGTCGCGCTGCCGCAGGGAGCGGCGGACGGGCGAGTGCGCTCCTCCGCACCGCATATCACCGCGCCCCCGCGGCCTGAGGCGCGTGCGGACGGACCGCACAGTTCCCCCCAATACGGCACAGGCCGGGATGGTTGCTCCGCGCGCACGCGAAGGTGGCGGCCGAGGAGGGGACATGAGCGAACGGCCAGGCCTGTCACGCACGTCCATGTCGCAGCGACGGGGTGACCCGTCCGGGGAGCCTGACCGTGTCACAGGTGTCCCTCGCCCTCGGCGCAGGAGCCAGCGCGCTTTGCAGACGATCGACTATTCGGCGTTCATCTCCTACAGCCATGCCGGGGACGGTCGTCTCGCGCCGGCGCTCCGACACGGTCTGCAGGCCTTCGCCAAGCCCTGGCACGCCCTGCGGGCGCTCCGCGTGTTCTGCGACAGCGCGAGCATGCGCGCGAACGCCGGGCTGTGGACGAGCCTGGAGGCGGCGCTTGCCAGCTCGGCCTTCTTCGTCCTGCTCGCCTCTCCCGACGCCGCAGCGTCGCGATGGGTCGGCAGGGAAGTGGAGTTCTGGCGCGCGAACAAGCGGTCGGAGAACTGCCTCATCGTGCTCACCGAGGGCGAGCTGCAGTGGGACCCGGTGACGGGCGACTTCGACTGGACCCGCACGACGGCGCTGCCCCCGCAGTGCAAAGGCATGTTCGGCGAGGAGCCGCTCTACGTCGACCTGCGTTGGGCCAGGACCGCCGACGACCTGTCGCTGCGGCATCCGCGGTTCCGTTCCGCCGTCGCCGAGGTGGCCGCGGCGTTGCACGGCCGCCCCAAGGACGAGCTGATCGGCGAGGACGTGCGGCTTCACCGCCGGGCGCGGCGGCTGGCTCTGACCGCCGTCGCGTCCCTGGTCGCGCTCACGCTCCTCTCGGTCGGTGGCGCCGTCGTCGCGCTGGACCAGCGCGAGTCCGCGCGCCAGCAGGCGCGCGTCGCCCTGTCCCGCCAGCTCGCCGTGCAGGCGGCCGCCTCGGCGACGGTGAACCCGCGCCTGTCGCAGCTGCAGTCGCTGGCTGCCTGGCAGTCGATGCACACCGTGGAGGCCCGCGGGCAGCTGCTGACGGCCCAGCGTCAGAACTACGACGGCACGTTCGTCGGACATGCGGGCCGTGTGCGCACGCTGGACGTCAGCCCGGACGGGCGCCTGCTCGCCAGCGGTGGGGACGACTCCACGGTTCGGCTGTGGGACACCGCGAGCCGGACGCAGGTCGCCAAGCTCGAGGGACACGACTCGGCCGTTCTGGCCGTTGCGTTCAGCCCCGACGGCAGCACGCTGGCGTCCGGCAAGCTCGGCCGGACGGGCGACGAGCAGACGATCAAGATCTGGGACGTCCGCACCCGCACGCTGCGGACCGGGCTGTCCCCCGGCAGCGTCTCGACCGTCGCCTTCAGCCCCGACGGCCTGCTCGCGTACGCCCTCGCCGACAAGCAGGTGCACCTGTGGGACCTGCAGTCCGGCCGAGAGGTGCGTCGGCTGGCGGGCCACACAGGCT
This sequence comes from Motilibacter deserti, assembly GCF_011250635.1. Lineage (GTDB taxonomy): Bacteria > Actinomycetota > Actinomycetes > Motilibacterales > Motilibacteraceae > Motilibacter_A > Motilibacter_A deserti. The sequence goes on along the minus strand of NZ_JAANNP010000133.1, from coordinate 2,353 downwards.
TCATCTCCACGATCGCCTTCAGCCCTGACGGACGACGGATCGCCACCGGCAGCAACACCGACGGCGACAACGGCGTCCGGCTCTGGGACGCGCGGAGCGGACGCCTGCTCAAGGCCTTCAGCGGCCACCTCGCGGCGGTGAGCGACCTCGCCTTCTCTCCCGACGGTGCCCTCCTCGCGAGCGCGTCACGCGACGCGTCCGTGCGCCTGTGGAACGTGCCCGCGCTCGCCTTCGAGCGGCAGCTCCTCGCAGGGGACGACACGCTCTACACGGTCGCCTTCTCGGGCAACGGGAAGCAGGTCCTGGCCGGCGGAGCACTGGAGTTCGTCCACGTGTGGGACGTGGACGACGGCGAGCGCAACGCCAACCACATCGGACCGACGACGGGGCTCTGGTCGGTCGCCGTGAGCCGCGACGGGCGCTCCGTCTACGCCTCTGACGAGCTGGGGACCATCACCCGCTGGGAGCGGGGGGTCAGTGCCTTCGACGCGGGCGCGAGGATCAACGGTGCCGCCTACAGCGGGGACGGGTCCCTGCTGGCAACGGCCTCGGACGACGGCACGGTGCGCATCTCTGACGCCGGCACGCTGAAGCCGCTACATCTTCTCGTGCACCCGCGGCGTGCGATGGCCAGCGGCGTCGTCTTCAGCCCCGACGGCCGCCGTGTGGCCTCGACCTGGACCGACAACACGGTGCGCATCTGGGACGCCCGGACTGGACGCGCGCTGCACAGCTACGAGTTCGGCCGGTGCCCGCTCCGCGCAACCTGCCAGGCGCAGTCGCTGTCGTTCGACTCCACGGGGACGAGGCTCCTGGTCACGCGGGGCCCGCTGATCGACCGCAACGACCTGCGCAGCCTCAGCTCCGAGCACGACCAGGTGGCCGTGCTCGACGTCGAGCACGGCCGCTGGACGGTCCTGTGGGAGCCCACGGACGAGGCCGCAGGCTCGGGGGCAGACACCTCGGCCATGCTGGTCGTCCACTCGGCACGGGGCGGAGCCTTCGCCGCCGGCCTGTCCGACGGCCGAGTGCTCCTCTGGGACGACGAGAGCCTGGAGCCGCTCCCCGGGCTGCCCGCCCCTCCGGGCTCGGGTGACGAACTGCCGACGACGGGGCTCGCGTTCTCGCCGGACGGGCGGACGCTGGTGGCCGGGCACGCCAGCGGACTGGTTCAGTGGTGGGACCCGGCCAGCCGCACGGTCGAGCATCGCCGCCAGAGCGGCTCCAGCTACCCGCGGGGCATCCACTACAGCCCGGACGGCCGCACGATCGCCATCGGCGGCGAGGACGGGCTCGTCCGGCTGTGGGACGCGGACAGCCGCACGGTGAGCGCGACGATCACAGCGCACGGACTCATGACGAACGGGCTCGCGATCAGCCCCGACTCGAGGACTCTCGTGACCACGAGCGACGACAGCACCGCGCACGTCTACTCCCTGGACGCTCGCGTCGCCGTCGAACGGCTGTGCCGGTCGCTGCGCGGGCCGTCCTTGCAGCAGGAGTGGGATGCGCTCGACGCCGCGGTGCCCGAGCACCCCTGCTGATCGGCGGTAGCGCCCGCGTCAGGCCAGTGGGCGCTGCTCGTCGGCGATGCGGCGTACGAGCACGACCAGGTCCACGAGCGCCACCAGGGCCAGCACGACGAGCACGCCGAAGAACGCCCAGAGCCCGCCGGGGTCGTCGCGGCCCGACGCAGAGACGAACGTCGCGACAGCGAACCCGCCGCACAGCACGAGCCCGAAGGCCGCGAGCGCGGCCCGCAGACCGAGCGCCGTGCGCGCGGTGGCGGGCTCGTCTCCTACACGTTCGCGGCGGGTCATGGCTGGCTGATGCCCTCGCAGCCCGGGCCTACGCCGCGACGCCCAGCTCCGGCTCCACAAGCAGAACGTACGCCGCCGCGGCCGAGCAGTAGTCGGCGACCGCGGCCCGCAGCTCCCGCTCCCCGAGCGCGAGGTGCTCCAGGACGGTGTAGCGCCCGGGGCGGGTCATGGGGGCGTAGGCGAGGACGCGGACGAACTCCTCGTCGTCGAGCCCGAGCTGCGCGGGAAGGACGGGCAGCCCGTGGCGGACGAGCGCGGCCGTGATGGCGGCGAACTCCTCGAGGTCCCCGCGCAGCCAGCTGGCGAGGGCGGCCCCGAGGCCGACCTGCTCGCCGTGCAGGCCCGCCCGCTCCGGCAGCAGCAGGTCGATCGCGTGGGAGACCTCGTGGCAGGCGCCGCTGCAGGGCTGGCTGGTGCCAGCGACGACCATCGCCATGCCGGAGACGACCAGGGACTCGGCAAGCGTGGCGAGGAAGCCGTCGCCGGCGACGTCGCCGGGGTGGTGCAGCACGGCTTCCCCGGCCGTGCGCGCC
>NZ_JAANNP010000134.1 GCF_011250635.1 Motilibacter deserti | reverse complement strand
CAGCCGATGACCGAGGTGATGCTGTCGTGCTCGTCGACGACCTCGCGGAGCTGGTCGAGGTACGCCTGCCGGAACGCCGGCGGGGTGCCCGCCGAGCCGGAGCCGGTGGAGGGCATGTCCTGCCACACCATCAGGCCGAGTCGGTCGGCCCAGTAGTACCAGCGGTCGGGCTCGGTCTTGATGTGCTTGCGGACCGTGTTGAAGCCCATCTCCTTGTGCTGCACCAGGTCGAAGGCGAGCGCCTCGTCGGTCGGCGCGGTGAGGATGCCGTCCGGCCAGTAGCCCTGGTCGAGCGTCGACAGCAGGAACGTCGGCTTGCCGTTGAGGACGATGCGCTGCTTGCCGTTGATGACCTTCAGGCCGATGGAGCGCATGCCCTGGTAGCTGCCGACGGTGTCGGTGGACGTGCCGTCCTTGAGCGTGACCTTGAGGTCGTAGAGGAACGGGTCGTCCGGGGTCCACAGGTGCGGGTCCGCGACCGGGACCGTGACGGCGGCGTTGGCCGCACCCGTCGCGCGCGCCACCTCGGTGCCACCGGCGGAGACGACGACCTCGACGGTCGCGCCGGCCGAGGCCGAAGCGGAGTTCGCATTGACCTTGAAGGCCGAGCCGGCGAGGTCGGCGGTGATGTCGAGCTCGTCGATGTGCGCGGCGGCGACCGGCTCGATCCAGACGGTCTGCCAGATGCCCGAGGCCGGGGTGTAGAAGATGCCGCTCGGGTTGGCGCGCTGCTTGCCGAGGACCTGGTCGGCGGCGGTCGTGTCGACGACGCCGACGATGATCTCCTGCGGGCCGGTGCCGTTGACCGCATCGGTGATGTCCGCGCTGAACGCGTCGAACCCGCCGGTGTGCGTGGCGACCTGCTTGCCGTTCACCCAGACCGTGGCCTGGTAGTCGACGGCACCGAAGTGCAGCTTCAGCCGCTGCCCGCTGCCGACGTTCCAGCCCGCCGGGACGGTGAACGTGCGCCGGTAGAAGAAGCGGTCGACGTGGCGCTGGATGCCCGACAGCTTGGACTCGATCGGGTACGGCACGAGGACGCGCTCACCGAGCGTCTGCTCGGTGGGGGGCGTGCCGATCGTCGCCGCCGTGGCGGCCGCGAACTCCCACGTCCCGTTGAGGTTCTGCCACTGCGTACGCGTCAGCTGGGGCCGCGGGTACTCCGGCAGCGCGTTGGTCGGGCTGACCTCGGCCGCCCACGGGGTGTCGAGCGTGTAGGTCGAGGAGTTGACCGCCGGGACGGAGAACTCCGGCAGCGTCTTCTCCGTCGTCGCCAGCCCGCCGGTCCCGTTGTAGCGGACGCGGACGAGCGAACCGCGCTGCACCTTGGCGTTCAGCGTGATGACGAGCTTGGACGCGTCGGCGGGGTCGAGGGCGACGCCGGTGATCGGGAAGGCGATGCCGTCGACCTCGACGACCAGGCTCGAGGCCAGGTTGGCCGGGATCGGCGCGACGAAGCTGGCGACGCTGTCGAGCGTCACGCGCGTGCCGTCGGCGGAGACGGCCGCGTCGCCGGTGTAGGGCGGCGTGTAGCCGGCCGGGAGGAAGAACGCGCTGGCGGGCACGATCTGCATCGGCTGGCTCGGGCTCGACCACGACAGGTGCAGGTTCGAGCCGCCGTAGTTCTCGAAGTACTCGACCTTGACGTCGTAGAGCTGGCCGGCCTGCAGCGTGATCGGCTGGCTGGTCTGGCGGACGTCCCAGTCGTCGACCCAGTGGTCGAGGATGAGCTTGTCGTCGACCCAGAGCCGGAAGCCGTTGTCGCCGATCATCGAGAACGTGTAGGTCTCGGAGAAGCTCGGGCGGATGCGGCCCGTCCAGCGGACGGTGGCCTCGTCGTTGCGCCCCGTCGCGGCGAGCAGGACGCCCTCGAGGCTGTTGAAGTCGAGGTTCGGGTCGACCTGCGTGGACCGGTACTCGCGGAAGTCACCGATCCCCGGCCCGCTGGACCGGTAGTAGTCACCCTTGAGGCCCGGCAGCTCGTCCGCGGCCCGGGCCTGCGGCGTGCTGACCAGGAAGGCCGAGATCAACGTCAGCAGGGCGACCAGGGCGCCCCCTGCACGTGCCGGCCTCGTGAGACGGGATACGTGAGTCAACAGAGCGGCCTCCTTGCCGTCCGAAGATCCTGTGCGGTTCTGGCGAGTTCCGTTCAGGAAGGTTGACGTTCGGGCGAAGTCAACCGTTCTGCACAGGCCACGTCAATGCTTTCGAAGGTCTCGATGTGAACGTGAACCGCCGGAGCGCGTGCAGGGAGCGGTCATCGTTGTCAGGGGCGGGCAGTGGGAGGCGGGTGGGACGGTCGCCGGCGCGCTCCCGGCGGCCGTGGCGCAGGTGGCCTCGGCTCGTACGCGGCGCCCACTGGCGCTAGCGGCAGGGCTCGTACGCGCTTGCCCACCGGCGCTGCCGGCAGGGCTCGTACGCGGCGGCGCGACCCGATGTCGAGCTCGCGGCGCAAGCCGGCTCAGGGCGCCGAGCCCTCCGCCGGCGGCGTCTCGGGACGGTCGACGGGGTGGCCGCGCAGCAGCGCCTGCCAGACCCTGAGCTCCGCGTCGTCCAGACCGAGCGGCTCGAGGAGCCCGCGCAGCCCCTTCTCGATCGACTCGAGCTCTGCGTCGCTCGGCCTGAGCAGGCGGATCGCATCCAGATGCGCGGCGACCTGGGCGGCGTCACGCGTGACGATCGCAGCCGTGGCCCCGGTCGCGTGGACCCAGACGTTCCGCTCCGACCTGCCCTCGATGATCTCGAGCGCGCGAGCGTAGGTCACCTCGGCGTCCTCGCGCCGGCCGAGCTTCAGCTGCTCCTGGCCCAGCAGGTCGGCGAGGTAGTAGGAGCCGGGGTTCTTGGTGAAGGCGGCGGCGTAGACGGCTGACGCCGCGACGTGGTCCCCCTGGTCCCGGTGGAACCGGCCCTTCAGCGCAGCGCACTCGACATTCTGCTCGAAGGCGTCGGCGTCGAGCTTGCCGATCTCCTGCAGGACGCCGTCGACGACCGAGAACCGTCGCTGGTTGAGCGCAGCCGTCCCGAACGAGCGCAGGACGAAGAGGTCTCGGGGAACGAGCCGCTGGGCCAGGGCGAACTGCTCCTCGGCCTGCTCGTCCTGCCGGGTCCGCAGGTAGAGCTCCCCGAGCCGGCGGTGGATGCGGATGTCGATGGGCGTCTGCTTGTCCCTGTCCTGCCCGAAGGCGATGAGCAGCCAGTCGTGCAGGTGCCGGACCTCCGAGGCCCGGCGCTCGCTCGCGAGCGCGTCGAGGCGTACGCACCACTCACCGACGACCGCTTCGGTCGGCAGCAGCGGCGCAACCCGGAGCGCCTCGTCGACATGCTCCAACCAGCGCTCGACCACGCCGTCGAGCCGTGTACCCGCTTCGACCGCGTTCTTGAAGCCCACGTCCTCGGTGAAGTCGTTGATGAGCTGCAGGAAGAGCTGCCGCACGTCCGCCTTCTCGTGCCCCACGGCGATCTGCACGTTGCTGCTGCCCAGCGGCCCGGGCACGTCGCGCGACTCGATCCCGAGGCGGACCGGGCGCACCCGCGTGCCGGCATCCCCGTCGGCCTTCACCGCCGCGCCGAAGACTGCGCCCGCCTCCCACATGATCCAGGGCTTGAGCACCGAGGTGGGAGTCAGCAGCACGAAGGTCACGCGCGCCTCCTGCACCTGCCGGACGATCCACTCGAACCAGTTCTCGCCTGGCGCGATCGACCCCTGGGACTCGCGGTCGGACGAGGAGGCCACGTCGACCGCGTCACCGAACAGCGACCGGATGGCCTGTCGCACGGCCGCATCCAGCGCCTTGTCCGTGTGCGTGTGACTGACGAAGACCTTCGGCTTGACCGCCTTGGCCTGCTCCGCGCTCACCCGAGCCCCCCTTCGATCGTCAGGACGTCGTGGTCTTCCGCCACTCCGCCATCCATCCCTGCGTCTCCACCGAGATGACCCGCTCGCACTCGCGGACGTAGTCCGCGTCCGCCCCCGGCCGCCCCTGCGTCGCCTGCCAGCGCTGTCGCAGCCGGGTGAGCGCGTTCACCGTGGTCAGGTAGGACACGACGTTGTGCTCGTAGCGCGCGAACGCGGCGTACGACGCCACCGAGAGGCCGACGG
>NZ_JAANNP010000135.1 GCF_011250635.1 Motilibacter deserti | reverse complement strand
ACGGCAACGGCAACGGCAACGGCAACGGCAACGGCAACGGCGACGGCGACGGCCGGCTGATCGTGCTGTTCGACATCGACCAGACCCTGGGGAGCCGCAAGGGGCGCGCCGGCGAGAGCGCGACGCTCATCCGCCCGTCGGCGGCGCCGCTGATGAGCGCGCTGCGCGCGGGCGGCGCACTCATGGGCATCGTGACCACGCGCGGCATCACCGACCTGCACAGCAACCTGGCCGACAAGCTGCACCTCGGCGGGGTCGCGGACTACCTCGACCCGCGCTTCCTCACCGGCGCCGAGATGGAGCAGTACGCCGACGACGCGGCGACCACGACGAGCGCGGAGGTGCCGGAGGCGCAGTTCGAGCGCTTCCGCAGCCTGCTCGCCGCGCCGTACGACGGGCTCGAGGCCTTTCGCGCGCTGCGCGACGAGCGCGGCCGGCCGCTGCCGCCGAAGGACCTCGACAAGCTGCTTCAGCTCGCCGCGATCCGGCAGGCCCACCCCGCGGAGCGGTTCCTCGTCGTCGACGACCGCGACTACGCCGGGCTGCTCGCGGGGGCCGCTGCGAGGGTGGTCGGTGTGCACCTGCCCGAGGACGCGCGCGCCCACTACTGACGCGAGCCTGCACCGTGGCGGCGGAGGCCCGCGCGCGCCGTCAGGTGCAGGCGACCGCGTCGGTGTAGATCCGGAACGAGCTCGCCTCGTTGTCGTCGCCGCCGAGCGACGCGGCCGAGCCGCTCTCGGCATTCATGCACCGTGTCGTCCCGCCGTAGGATCCGTTGTAGAACCAGCGGGCGTCGTACGGGGAATTGTTGACCCACGAGGACATGCGGTCGTTGAACGTGTAGATGCCCAGGTCGCTGATCGCGGTGTTGGCGACGTACCAGCGGACGATGCGTCCGCCCCAGCTCGGGTCCTCGAACAGGCAGACGTAGTTGTTGGGGCAGTCGGAGTAGGCGGCGACGCCTAGCGAGACCTCCACTCCGTTCGGGAAGACGGCCCATTTGCCCGAGACCTGAGCGCCGCGGGCCTTCAGTGCCGAGATTCCGGACGTGTCGGCACCGGGCTTTGCCTGGGGCGCGCCGGCGGCGGAGACGGGAATTGCAGATACGCAGACGGCCATTGCCGAGGCTGCTGCGACGGCGAGGCGTCGCGAGGTCCGAGAAGTCATGGCCGAAAGCGTGCGGCAATTCGGCGGGGAGTTCTACTGGATGAATTTATAGGAGATTGTGCAGTTGTTGATGTAAGAAATGCGACGTCATTGGCACCAGCCTCCCGGGATGGGCCAGGGGGCCGGCCGGGACGGCCAGCGGGTGGCGCGCGAAGTGGGCTGTAATAACCCGCGCGCTGGCGGCACCGGCCGGGGCCGGGCTTGACTTGCGCCGGCACGGACCTGGGAGGACGAGTGCAGGCGGCGGGTCGGGGACACACGCATCTGAGCGAGCGCGAGGCGCAGGTCGTCGAGCTGCTCGCGCGCGGGTTCTCCAACGAGCAGATCGGGCGCCGGCTGGGCCTGTCCGGGCACACCGTCGCCTACCACGTCTCGGCGATCACCCGCCGGCTCCGCCTCAGCAACCGAGCGGAGCTCGTGGCGCGCTGCTTCGTCGACGGGATCCTCGAGCACGCGTCCTGGCCCGCCCGGCTGCGGGCGGGTGGCGCCTGCCCCTCCTGTGACTGGACCCCGGTGCACCGCGCGACGAACGGGTCGCGCCGCCCTCCTGCCCTCCCGCGGGCGAGCTGATGGCGCCCCTAGGGCCGGTGCGCCGGCCGGGCGCCGGCCTGCACGCAGGAGACGTCGTCGCTGAGCCCGGCGCGCGAGGGCACCACGACCTGCCCGCCGCCCATCGTGACGCAGAGCGCGAAGCGCTCGGGCTGCGGCAGCTCGGCGAACATCGTCGGCCAGCTGCGGGCGCACGCCTGGACCGGGTCGAGGCTTGCGAACTCGGCGTTCGGCTGGCTGATCACAGCCGCCTCCGCGCGCGTCTCGGAGTAGCAGCCGATCAGCTGCGGATCGTCCGGTGTCGCCTCGCGGATCGTCACCGCGCCGGCCACCGCGGCGCACACCGCCACGACTCCCGCCAGCGGTAGCCAGCGGGACCGGGAAGGGCGCGGGCGCCGCGGGGGTGCGCCCGTCGCCCTTCCCGCCGGGGAGCCGGCCTCGGCCTCGGCGAGGGCCTGGACGCGGGCGAGCGTGCGCAGCCCGTCCGGCGAGGACGCCCACCCGGCACCTCCGGCCGGCCGCGCAGCGCGCAGCCGGGCCAGGTCGTCGTCGCGCCTCATGACGCGGCCGCCCGCACCGTCGACTCGCCGGGCCGCTCGGCGTTGTCGAGCTCCGCACGCAGCCGGCGCCGGGCCCGGTGCAGCCGCACCGCGAAGGTGACCTGGCTGCAGCCGAGCACCTGGGCGGCCTCGACGTTCGACAGCTCGCACCACCCGACGAGGACCAGCGCCTCGCGGTCGTGGTCGGGCAGGCGGGAGAGGGCCTCGTGCAGCTCCAGGCCCTCGAAGCCGCCCGCGTCCGGCTCGGGCCCGGCGCCGTCCAAGCCGTCGGCCAGCCGGGCAGCGAGCGCGTCCCGGCGCGCCGTGGCCCGGCGCTGGCCCGCGAGGACCCGTCGGGCGACCCCGAGCAGGTAGGGCACCGGAGGGTCGGGCACGGCAGCCCGGTCGCGCCAGGCGATGAGGAACGCCTCGCTGACCACGTCCTCGGCGAGGTCGGCGTCACCGCAGCGGTACATGACATAGCTCCTGACCGCGTCCCCGTGAGCGAGGAAGAGGGCCTCGAGCCAGGCGGCGTCCTGCAGCGTCTCCGGGCGCCGCTTCGGAGCGCGCCCGCGCCAACTGCCCGCGCCGGTTGCCACGGGCGCCAGTCTTGCTCACGGCCGCCGAGCTGTCGCGCAAAGGCCCTGCCCAGAACCAGGCCGGCCCCCCGGAGCCGGCTCCTCGCGTGGGAACGGCGCGCCCGCCTGCTCCCGCCCGATGACCATGACAGCAGCGGGGCAGCGCGTCAATCGCGGGGCGACTGCAAGAACTGCTAGCAGTACGCCGCCTGGCGCGGCCTGTGGACGCGTCCCCTCCGGCGGCCGTGCGCGCGGATACCGTTCTCGCGTGCTGCACCTGCCCCGCCCCGGCTGCCCCACGGACGTCTGAGCGGTGCTGCACGTCCACCGCTCCGAGCGGGCCGACCAGCTGGCGGGTGCCCTCGCCGAGCTGCTACGCGCGCCCGCGCGGGACGCCGACCCGTTCAGCCCGGAGGTCGTCGCGGTGCCCGCCCGCGGGGTCGAGCGCTGGCTCGCCCAGCATCTCTCGCGCGCCCTCGGGGCCGGCGGCGGCCGAGCGGACGGGGTCTGCGCGAACGTCGCCTTCCCGTCCCCGGCCACGCTGGTCCAGGAGGCGGTCGCGGCGGTCACGGGTGCCGACCCGCGCGCCGACGTCTGGCTCCCGGACCGGCTGGTGTGGCCGCTGCTGGAGGTGCTGGACGCGTGCGCGGGCGAGGCGTGGTGCACCGTGCTCGGACGGCACCTCGGCATGCCGGGCGCAGCCAGCGGGCCGGGCGGCGCGGCCGGCAGCACCGGCGACCGGCAGCGACGAGGTCGGCGCTACGCCGTGGCCCGGCACCTGGCCGGCCTCTTCGCGGCGTACGCGGCCGCCCGCCCGCGGATGCTGCGGGCGTGGGCGTCCGGCGAGGACACCGACGGCGGCGGCACACCGCTCCCGGCGGACCTGGCCTGGCAGGCCGAGCTGTGGCGGCGGCTGCGGGCGCACGTCGGCGCAGAGAGCCCGGCCGAGCGGCTGGACGCGGCCTGCGAGCAGCTGCGGGCGCGCCCCCAGCTGCTGGCGCTTCCCGGCCGGCTCTCCGTCTTCGGGCCGACCCGGCTGACCGCGTCGTCGCTGGCCGTCCTCGCGGCCGTCGCCGAGCACCGCGACGTGCACCTCTGGCTGCCCCACCCCTCCCCGTCGCTCTGGCAGCGGGTGGCGCAGGCCGCCTCCGGCGCCGCGGCAGGAGGGCGCGACGGGGGATCGGCCGTCGGCGTCGAAGCGCTCCGCCGCGCCGACGACCCCGCCGGGACCGGGGTGCTCCGC
>NZ_JAANNP010000136.1 GCF_011250635.1 Motilibacter deserti | reverse complement strand
CGCGGTAGGCCAGCGACGAGCCGACCTGCACGATGCGGCCGGAGCCGCGCGGCTTCATCCGGCGCAGGGCGGCCCGGGTGCCGTACGCGGTGCCGAGGTAGGTGACGTCGGTGACGCGGGTGAACTCCTCGTCGGTCATCGACTCGAACTTCCCGAACACCGTGGCCATCGCGTTGTTGACCCAGACGTCGATGGGGCCGAGCTCGTCCTCGACCTGCTGCGCGGCCGCCTCGACCGCCTCCGCGTCGGCCACGTCGCAACGCACGGCCAGCGCGCGTACGCCGCGGCCGCGCAGCTCCTGCTCCGTCGCTCGCAGCCCGTCCTCCCCGCGTGCCAGCACCGCCACGTCGTAGCCGGCGTCGGCGAAAGCGCGCGCCGTCGCCCGGCCCACGCCACCCGTGCCACCGGTCACGACGGCCACCCGGCCGCGACCGCGGCCTCCTGCTCCCTCTGCCATGCTCCGGGGCGTACCCCTGGCTCCCGCCGGGCAAGCCACCCAGACCGGTGCGGGGCCGGAAGGCTCAGGAGGGACGAGGAATGCCGGAGACCGTCGACGCCATCGTCATCGGGGCGGGGCACAACGGCCTCGTGGCCGCGAACACGCTGGCCGACGCCGGCTGGGACGTCCTCGTGCTCGAGGCGCAGCCGACACCGGGCGGGGCAGTGCGCAGCGGCGAGGTGGCGGCCGAGGGCTTCACCACCGACCTGTTCAGCTCGTTCTACCCGCTGACCGCGGCGTCGCCGATCATCAAGTCGATGGCCCTGGAGGACTACGGCCTCGCCTGGCGCCACGCGCCCCACGTGCTCGCCCACCCGCTGCGCGACGGCCGGGCCGCAGTGCTCTCGCGCGACCTCGACGAGACGGCCGACTCGCTGGACGCCTTCGCACCCGGCGACGGAGACGCGTGGCGGCGGCTCTTCGAGCAGTGGCTGGAGATCAAGGAGCCGCTGCTCAAGGCGCTGTTCACGCCGTTCCCGCCGGTGAAGGGCGGCCTCGGGATCGTCCGCTCGCTGGGCCTGCCGGAGACGCTGCGGTTCGCGCGCTTCGCCGTGACGCCTGTTCGTCGCTACGCCGAAGAACGCTTCAGCGGTGAGGGCGGGGGGCTGCTGCTGGCGGGGAACGCGCTGCACAGCGACCTCTTCCCCGAGGGCCCGGCGAGCGCGTTGTTCGGCTGGCTGCTCTGCATGCTGGGCCAGGACGTGGGCTTCCCGGTGCCCGAGGGCGGGTCCGGCCGGCTCATCGACGCGATGGTCGAGCGGCTGAACGCGCGGGCCGGCCAGTTGCGCGTGTCCAACCGGGTCGACTCGGTCCTGCTGCGCGGCGGCCGTGCCGTCGGCGTACGCACCGCCGACGGGCGCGAGGTGCTCGCCCGCCGTGCGGTCCTGGCCGACGTGGCTGCGCCGATCCTCTACGACCGGCTGGTGGGCCGGGAGAACCTGCCGCCGCGGATGCGCGAGGACCTCGACCGCTTCGAGTGGGACGACGCCACGCTCAAGGTCAACTGGGCGCTGTCGGGGCCGGTGCCGTGGAAGGCGAAGGGCTGCGCCGGCGCAGGGACCGTGCACGTCGGCGTGGACCTGGACCAGCTGACCGACTACGCCGCCGACCTCAAGACCGGGCGCGTGCCGACGCGCCCGTTCATCCTGTTCGGGCAGACCACCACGGCCGACCCCACCCGGTCGCCGGCCGGGACCGAGTCGGCCTGGGCGTACACCCATCTCTCGCGGCGCGGCCCGCTCGACTCCGCGACGGTCGACGCGCACGTCGCCCGGATGGAGGTGACGCTCGAGGAGTACGCCCCCGGCTTCCGCGACCTCGTCATCGGGCGCCACGTGCAGCGCCCGTCCGACCTGGAGAGCTCGGACGCGAGCCTGGACGCGGGCGCGATCAACGGTGGGACCTCGGGCCTGCACCAGATGCTGTTCTTCCGCCCGACGCCCGGGCTCGGCCGGCCCGAGACGGTGATCTCCGGGCTCTACCTGGCCTCGAGCTCCGCCCACCCCTCCGGTGGCGTCCACGGCGCGCCAGGCTGGAACGCGGCCCGGGCGGCTCTCTCGGCCTCGCGCGGGACCGGGCGCCTCGCCTCCCGCGGCGTCGTGGCGGCCACGCGCTACCTCGCACGGGGCTGAGGCCCGGCGTGCCGCTGGCGTGAGCGCGGGCAGCGCGGGGGACAGGCAACCCGCGGTGCGGTGACGGGGACGGGGGGACGGATGCACGACGACGGGGACGGCCCGTGGGCGGACTCGTTCGAGTTGGCGGCCGAAGCGGTGCTGGGCGCCGTCAGCGACGCGGTCCTCGCCGTCGGACGTGACTGGCGCATCCGCTACGCCAACGCCCAGGCCGGCAGCATGTTCGGCGGCACGCCCGCGGACCTGCTCGGCTCCGACGTCTGGTCGGTGTTCCCCGAGGGCCGCGACAGCCCACTGGGGGTGGCGTGCGAGCAGGCCCTGCGCGACCAGGCGCCGGTGCAGCTGGAGTGCTACGTCCCCGGCTGGGACCGCTGGCTCGAGAAGCGGATCCACCCGCTGCCGTCCGGGCTCGTGGTGTTCGCCCACGAGATCACCGACCGGCGCAAGGCGGAGGAGCGCCTGGCGGAGGAGAGCGCCGCCCTGGCCGAGGCGCTCGCGGTGCTCGACACGTTCATCCACTCCGCGCCCATCGGGATCGCCTTCCTCGACAGGGACCTCAGCTACAGCCGCGTCAACGCCGTCCTCGCCGAGCTCAACGGGCTGCCGGCGGCCGAGCACCTCGGGCGTCGCGTCGACGAGGTGCCTGCGGTGCGCACCGGCGTCACCGCCGAGAGCGCCGGCCAGGTGCTCCGGAGCGGGCTGCCGCTGCTCGACGTGGAGGTGCACGGGCCCGGCGCGGACGACGAGGAGCGGGAGTGGCTGTCGAGCTACTACCCGGTGCGGGCGCCGGACGGGCGCGTGACGGGGGTGGGGGTCATCGTCCGGGAGGTGACCGAGCAGCGCCACTTCGAGCGGCTCCTGCTGCACCAGGCCACCCGTGACGCCCTGACCGGGCTGCCCAACCGGGCGCTCTTCATGGACCGGCTGACCCACGCGCTGTCGCGCCGGCGCTCCCGCCACCTGGCCGTCCTCTTCGTCGACCTGGACCGCTTCAAGGTCGTCAACGACTCCCTCGGCCACGCAGTGGGGGACAGGCTGCTCCAGGCGGTCGCCGACGCCCTCGCCGGCGCGCTGCGCGCCGAGGACACCGTCGCCCGGCTCGGGGGCGACGAGTTCGGGGTGCTCTGCGAGGAGGTCGACGGCCCGCTGGACGCGCTGCGCCTCGGAGAGCGGCTGCTGCGCTCGCTCGAGGGCACCGTCGTCGAGGACCCGCCGCTGCACGTCGACTGCTCGATCGGGATAGCCCTCGCCGAGCCCGCGGGTGGCGACGCGGACGCCCTGCTGCGCGACGCCGACACGGCGATGTACCAGGCCAAGGCCGACGGCCGGGGCGGCATCCGGGTCTTCGACGCCCGGCTGCGCCGTCGCGCACTGAGCCGGCAGAGCCTGGAGCGCCGGCTGCGCGACGCGCTCGCCACCGGTGCGCTCGACGTCCACTACCAACCGGTGGTGGACCTGCGCAGCAGGCGGACGGTGGCCGTCGAGGCGCTGGTGCGCTGGGCCGACGGCGAGCGCGGCGACGTCTCGCCCGCGGAGTTCATCCCGGTCGCCGAGGACTCCGGGCTGATCCACGAGCTCGGCGCCTTCGTCCTCGCCGCGGCCTGTCGCCACGCCCGCGACTGGCGCGCACAGCTGCCGGCGGGATGGGCCCCGGGCGTGGCGGTGAACATCTCGCCCCAGCAGCTGCTGCGCGGCGAGCTCCTCGTGCAGGACGTGGCGGCCGTCATCGGCGAGGCAGGTATCCCGCCCGCCGCGCTCTGCCTCGAGATCACCGAGAGCAGTGTGCTCGCCGAGACCGAGGCGTGCATGGGCGCTGTGCGCGCGCTCGCCGGGCTGGGCGTCGAGCTGGCCGTCGACGACTTCGGCACCGGCTACTCCTCGCTGTCC
>NZ_JAANNP010000137.1 GCF_011250635.1 Motilibacter deserti | reverse complement strand
CCGCCCGGGACCGCCGGCGAGCTGTACCTCGCCGGGACCGGCCTCGCCCGGGGTTACCTGGACCGGCCCGGCCTCACCGCCGAGCGGTTCGTGGCGGACCCCGTCGCGGGTGGCGGCGAGCGGATGTACCGCACCGGCGACCGGGCGCGGTGGAACGAGCACGGCGAGATCGAGTACCTCGGCCGGGTCGACACGCAGGTCAAGCTGCGCGGCTTCCGGGTGGAGCTGGGCGAGGTGGAGGCGGTGCTCGCCGGCCACCCCGGCGTGGCGCAGGCCGCGGTGCTCGTGCGGCAGGACGTGCCCGGCGTCGACCGGCTGGTGGCGTACGTCGTCCCGGCCCCGCACGCAGCGGCCGGCCCGGTGGACGCCGACGCGCTGCGGGCGCACGTCGCGGCGGCGCTGCCGGCGTACATGGTGCCCGCGGCGGTCCTTCCGCTGGCGGCGCTCCCGCTCACCCCGAGCGGCAAGCTCGACCGCGCCGCGCTCCCGGCGCCCGAGTTCGCCGGCGACGCCGCGTCGCGGGCCGCCCGCACCGGCCGGGAGCGCACCCTCTGCGCCCTGGTCGGCGCGGTGCTCGGGCTGCCGGACGTCGGCATCGACGACAACTTCTTCGACCTCGGCGGCGACAGCATCGTCGCGCTGCAGCTCGTCAGCCGGGCCCGGGCGGCGGGGCTCGCCCTCACCCCGCGCGACGTCTTCGACCTCAAGACCGTCGAGGCGCTCGCCGCCGCGGCGGTCGAGCTCGCGGACGACGCGGGCGGGGACGTCGCGGACGGTGTCGGCGACGTCGAGGCGCCGCCGGTCGTGCACTGGCTGCGCGAGCGCGGCGGCCCGGTGGACGGCGTGAACCAGTCCGTGCTCGTCGGGACGCCCGCGGCCCTCTCCGTGGCACGCCTGCGGGGCGCCCTGCAGGCGGTGCTCGACACCCACGACGCGCTGCGGATGCGGCTGGGCAGCGGTGCCGACGGCGGGTGGGCGCTCGACATCGCGCCGGAGGGCAGCGTCGACGCCGGGACGTGCCTGCGCGTCGCGCCTGCCGAGGGGCTCGACGACGGCGCGCTGGACGAGCTCGTCCGCGAGCAGGCCGCCGCGGCACGGGACCGGCTCCGGCCGGCGTCCGGCCAGATGGTGCAGGCGGTGTGGATGCCCCGCGGCGACGCGGACGGCCGCCTCCTCCTGGTCGCGCACCACCTCGTCGTCGACGGCGTGTCGTGGGGCGTGCTGCTCGAGGACCTTGCCGCGGCGTCGGCCGACGGCGCAGCCGCTCTAGTGCCCGCCCCCACCTCCTACCGCGCCTGGGCGGCGCGGCTTCCCGCCGTCGCCGACGAGCTGGCGCAGGCGGGAGAGGCCGCACGCTGGCTCGACGTGCTCGCCGACCCCGGCCCGCCCCTGTCACCGGTCGCGTTCGACCCGCGCCGCGACACGTGCGGATCCGCTGGCCGGCTCACGCTGACCCTGCCGGCCGACCTGACCGCCGCGCTGACCGGGCCCGTCGCGGCGGCCTTCACCGCCCGCGCCGACGAGGTGCTCCTCACCGGGCTCGCGCTCGCCGTGTCCGCGTGGCGTAGGCGGCGCGGCGCGGAGCAGGGCACCGTGCAGCTCAGCCTGGAGGGGCACGGCCGCGGCCTGCTCGGCGAGACCCTCGACCTGTCGCGCACGGTCGGCTGGTTCACGGCGGTCTTCCCCGCGGCGCTGCACCTGGACGGCCTCGACGTCGCCGACGCGCTGCAGGGCGGCCCCGCTGCCGGTGCCACGCTCAAGCGGGTCAAGGAGCAGCTGCGCACGTCGCCCGCGGGCGAGAGCTTCGGCCTCCTGCGCCACCTCGCGGGAGACGCCGCGCTCGCCGCCGCGGCGGGCCCGCAGATCTCCTTCAACTACCTGGGCCGGGTGTCGGGCACGGCCGGCTGGCCGCTGCTGGAGGCCGGTCTCACCGCCGGCGCCGACCCCGAGGCGCCGCTCACCCACCCGCTCGCCGTCGACGCGCTCGTCCGCGACCAGCAGCTCGTCGCCAGCTGGACGTGGGCGCCGGGCGTGCTGGACGAGCGCGACGTCCGCGAGCTCGCCGACTGCTGGGCAGCGGCCCTCACGGCGATCGCCGACCACGCCGCGGGGCCCGGCGCCGGCGGGCGCACGCCGAGCGACCTGACGCTCGCGACGCTCGCCCAGCAGGACGTGGAAGCCCTCGAGGCCCGCGTCCCCGGCCTCGTCGACGTGCTGCCGCTGACGCCGCTGCAGGACGGGCTGACCTTCCACGCGCTCTACGGGGCAGCCGGCGAGGACGCCTACACGGTGCAGTTCGTCTTCGACCTCGCCGGCCCGCTCGACCCCGCCCGGCTGCGCGCGGCCGGGGAGCACCTGCTCGCCCGCCACCCGAACCTGCGCGCCGGCTTCCACGCCGACGTGCTCGACCGCCCGGTCGCCGTCGTCCCGGCCGCGGCCCGGCTGCCCTGGGCCGAGGCCGACCTGTCCGGCCCGCTGTCCGACGCCGCCCGTGAGGAGGCGTTCGGCCACCTGCTCGACGCGGACCGGGCCCGCCCCTTCGACCTCGCCGCCCCGCCGCTGCTGCGCCTCACGCTCGTGCGGCTCGGCGCCGAGCGGCACCGCCTCGTCCTCACCAACCACCACCTCCTGCTCGACGGGTGGTCCATGCCGCTGCTCGCCGTGGAGCTCTTCACCCGGTACGCGGCCCCCGGCGCCGCGCTGCCGCGGGTGACCGCGTACACCGAGCACCTGGCCTGGCTCGGGCGGCAGGACGCGGAGCAGGCGCGGGAGGCGTGGCGCACCGCGCTCGACGGGCTGACGACGCCGACGCTCGTCGCCGCCCCCGACGCCGCGCGCGCCACCGCCGCCCTCGAGCGCGCCCCTCTCGACCTCGGGGAGGGCCTCGGGGCCGCGCTCGCCGCCGCCGCGCGCCGCGACGGCGTCACGCTGAACACCGTCGTGCAGGGCGCGTGGGCGCTGCTGCTCGCCGGGCTCACCGGGCGCGACGACGTCGTCTTCGGTGCCACCGTCTCCGGCCGCTCGCCGGAGGTCCCGGGCGTCGAGACGATGGTCGGCCTCTTCATCAACACCGTCCCCGTGCGCGTCCGGCTCGACCCGGCCGAGTCGCTCGCCGAGCTCCTCGCCCGCGTCCAGGAGGAGCAGTCCCGGCTGCTGGCGCACCAGCACCTCGGGCTCTCCGAGATCTCCCGCACCGTCGGGCACGCCGAGCTCTTCGACACCCTCACGGTCTTCGAGAACTACCCGCTGGACCCCGCGGCCCTCGAGCCGGTGGACGGCGTCCGCGTCACCGACGTGGCGATCCACGACACGACGCACTACCCGCTCACCCTCGTCGTCGTCCCCGGCGAGCGGCTCGCCCTGCGGCTCGACGCGCGCCCGGCGCTGCTGCCCGAGGAGCCGGCGACGCTCGGCCGGCGGCTGGTGCAGATCCTCGAGGCGTACGCCGCGGACACGACCGAGCGGGTCGGCCGCGTCGCGCTGATCGAGGCCCCCGAGCGCGAGCGCGTCCTGGAGACCTGGAACGACACCGCGGCCGACGTCCCCGACGCGACGCTGGTCTCGCTGTTCGAGGCCCAGGCCCGCCGCACCCCGGACGCGCCGGCGGTGGTCTTCGAGGGCAGCACGCTGACGTACGCCGAGCTCGACGCCCGCGCGAACCGGCTGGCCCGGCTCCTGCTGCGCCGGGGCTGCGGGCCGGAGCGGCTCGTGGCGCTCGCGATCCCGCGCTCGCTCGACCTGCTCGTCGCGATGTACGCCGTGGTCAAGGCCGGCGCCGCGTACCTGCCCGTCGACCCCGACTACCCCGCCGAGCGCATCGCGTTCATGCTCGAGGACGCCGCCCCCGTGCTGCTGCTGACGACGACCGGGACCGCACAGCTGCTGCCGGCGACCGAGGTCCCCGCGCTGCACGTCGACGCCGCCGGCCTCGACGCCGAGCTCGCCGAGCACCCCGCGGGGGCGATCACCGACGCCGAGCGCGGGGCCGAA
>NZ_JAANNP010000138.1 GCF_011250635.1 Motilibacter deserti | reverse complement strand
GGGGTTCCGCTGCCACGTCAGAGTCTGCCTCGACCGAATGCCGTCTTCGGCAAGAGCGGTCACGGACCGGGCTCGTCGGCGGCATGTGCGGATGTTGCTTCGGCAACGATGTCCGCGAGTCGCGCGCCCGGACTCGCTGATGTGTGGATGTTGCCGACGCAACCGCACTTCGCGGTCATGCGCCCAGCCGAGCCTGAGTCGTGTGTTGATCGAGCGACAGACTGCCGTCGACACCGTTGGCCACGCTAACAACTCGGTGTTGCTGCTCCCTTGGTGTTCGTACCGACCGCTACCCTGGCTGTCTCTGGACCCGAGGACGGGGAGCGTGCCGTGGGGGTGGTTGACGACTTCGTGGCGCGGTACGCGAAGGAGTACGACTTTTATGAAGAGGTCTCACGTCGTGCCGCTCGGCTCCTCGAATCGGACCTACAGGCCTCCGGGGTGCGGGCTATTGTCACTAGCCGAGCCAAGTCCATACCGCGACTCGAGGAGAAGTGCAGGTCGAGGGAGCGTCGGCGTCCTTACGGATGCACCGAGGACATCTATGACGACATAGTCGACTTAGCGGGCGTGCGTGTTGCACTATACTTTCCCGCGGAGCGCGAACGCGTTGGAAGCGCAGTCAGACGGCTGTTCGAGGAGTATGACGACAGGCGCGAGTTCCCTGCTGAGTCTCAGTTGCACCCCAGTAAGAGGTTTTCGGGATACTCCGCCCACCATTATCGCGTGAGGCTGCGAGATGCTGATCTTGATGACCGCTCTCGGCGCTACGCGGTGGCGAAGATCGAGATCCAGGTGGCCTCGGTCTTGATGCATGCGTGGGCGGAGGTTGAGCATGACCTCGTTTATAAGCCCTTGGAGGGAAACCTATCTGCGGCTGAGTACTCCTTGCTTGACCAGTTGAACGGGTTGGTCTTGGCCGGCGAGATTGCTCTGGAGCAGTTACAGCGGGCGGGAGAGGTTCGCGTAACTGAGGCTGGAAGGAGCTTCGACAACCATTATGACCTCGCCTCGTATCTATTCAGTCGCGCGACCTCAGTTGTTGACGGTCCAATAGCTGAGTCGGGCTTGGGCCACATCGATCTGCTGTACACCCTTCTTGACCGCCTGAATCTGACGACTCCGGATGCCCTCGCGCCGTACCTGACTGCGATTCACGCTAATCTTGAGGAGCGCCCCCTCGCGGAACAGGTTATCGATGCTCTCCTTAGTGAGGACGAGTCTCGTTATGACCTCTATCAGTCAGTCCGCGAGGAAGCAGAGTTGTACGATGCAGGCGCAGTCAGAGGTCATGGACGCAGGCGCAACGAGCAACTCGGGTACTTCCTGTCGCAGTGGGTTCGGCTGGAAGCGCTAATCCGCACTCATGCTTCTACTTCCGGTCGCGGCGTCGGGATGCCAACGCGTCGCGCGCTCGCTGGTCTTGGCATCACCGATTCCGACTTGCTCGGGGAACTCGACTACTGGAGAACTCTTCGCAACCGCGTTGTGCATGGGGAAGAGGACGTGTCGGCCGAGCAACTGCGGGATGCGGGGGACCGACTCGAACGCCTGATAAAGGACCTTGAGGTCCGCTTGCGTCCGAATCCATAAGCAAGGATGAGTTGGAAAGGTCGGCGGTCAGGCGCCGCTACGCGGATCTCAGTCGCGTCACTTCGAGGGGGGCCTTCAAGTGCTCACCGCGAGTTCGCGCTCCAAGTTACGGCGAGCGTCACGAACGGTTGCTTCGCAACGCAGCGCGCCGCGCATCGCTCACCTGCTTTGCGGGGCGCTGCGCCTGAGATGTCTGGAGCCCCGTTCCGGGGGTGGACCGGACGGACGGGCGGAGTTGGGGCGGACTCTCGGGAAGGACTCGCCGTCCTACGAGCTTCATCGGTGTATGGCGCCCCGCTCAAGGGAGTGCCGCTATGCAACTCCCACCGGTACGAGGTGCTAGAAAGAGGTGAACAAGCTGTGCCAGGGCAGCTCAAGCGGTTGCGCAGGACCATGGCGGTTCAGCCGACGCCGAAGGACAAGGGACTCACGCTTACGATTCGGGTGACGGCGTACGACAACGGCATGGTGGAGGTCGACGGCGTACCCATCAACGAGTCACCGGCTTACGGTCAAGCTCAGGGGTGGTTAGGAGCGGGAGAGATTATGATGTCGACATTGAATGAATTCCGTCGGCAGGCCGAAGGTGGAAAGCGAGCGCGCACGCGATGAGGTGGAGCGTTTTCGACTGCAGCACGAAGTGAAGACTTCGATGGTTGGGAGGCGCGGCGCCTTCGTGTGCAACGCGCTTGAGCTCAGCAAGGCAGCGCAGGGCGGGAACGGTGACTTGACCCGCGTTCTTTTCCTGTCCCATTCGACGCCTCTTCCCGTCCCCTTCCGTCGGTGAAGTGGTGCAAGTCGTCCTAGACCCCAGCCTCGTATTGCTCACGCGCGGGCGCGAGTGGATTCGCCGTTACGGAGCGGAGTTGAGCACAGTCCTGCACATCCCAGGGCATCTTCTGGACGCTCGAGTCGCACTCGGAGACTCACCTTGGTGCCCGCGCTTCTGGATGCGCCCCAGAGCAGAACCAATGGTCGGGTGTCACCCGGCCCTGGGATTACGAACCATCGACGAGTGTTCAGTGGAAGGCGATGCAGTGCCGACTGTGGATGCGGTTGAAGCCATTCTTGCCGAGATCCGCGCCGCGCTTCAGGGAGGGGCAATTCTGGTCGCGCGGCGGGCGGCCTCGGTCGACCTCCTCATCGAACGGGGTTGCAGCGCCTTGGTCGAGGGTGCGTCCTCTTACGACGCCATGATCGAAACGCTCGCGCGGGGCATCGGTTCGGAGCCCGCGCAGGCCTTGGATCGGCGAATCCGGTTCATCGTAACCATGAACCGACGCGACGCCAGGCTTCAAGTCGCGGACTCCGGCATGCGCAGTTATCGTTGATTGATTCTCTGGGATACTACGCGCGACACCAACCACTAAAGGGGGAGCCTTGCTGCAACTTCAAGGTGGATGGCCGATTTTCGCGGTGCACAACGAATTGGGCTTCCGTACGGAAGTTGATCGGAGCCCATTGGTCCCGAGTTGCGGCCTTCGTGCGAGGAAGACATGCAACCTGTCTTCGTGACAGTCGGCGCAGCGCGAACCGAAAAAGACGAATGCAGACGTTACCGTCCAATTGAAGTGTCCTTCGACACGCGGAACGCTCTCCTAGACCAGGAGATAGGCGAGGACTGGGAATCGGCCTTGCAGGAGCAGTGGCGCTCCAACCAGGCCAACGTCCGAATGGGTCTCCTGGCTGAACACGGGACCATCGACGGAGAAACAAAGATCGAAAATTACAGAGCGATGGGGCCCGCGCCTTGGTCCATCGCGATTGAGCACAATCGACTGATGCGCCAAATCAGGTCAGCCTTCACTCAAGGCGACTTCTATCCAGCCCTTGTAGGTGCCTGCGCGCTCGGGGAAAGGGTTTTCAACCAGTTGATACTCGCCCTACGCGAGGACTATGCTGCGCATCCTGCGACGACAAAACGAGTGAGGCGGCAAGATACGTTCACAAATTGGGAGGCCGCGATTGACGTACTCGAGGGCTGGGGGGTCCTTGATGGTGACTTAGCTGGCACTTACATGACGTTGAAGGACCTGCGGCATGCTTCGGTGCACTATGACCTCAATGTGGACTCCGGAGATCGGGAGCCTGCCCTACAGGCTGTTCTGCAGGTGCAGAGACTCATTGAAGGTGTCTTCACCCCACATGGGGGTCCCCCGCGCTTCATTCCCGAAGTGTCGGGAGCGTCATTCTTTGCAAGAGAGGCCGAGGCGATTCCACTGGTGAAGCGCATATTCCTCCCTCGCTGTGCGCTGCTCAGTCCGGCCCACCGCATCTACCCATCGCAGGGGAGCGCAGGCTGGGAATGACAAATAGTCGATGACGCGGACTATGATCCTGCGCCTCTGACAGACGAACAGTTTGCCGAGGCGCTCCCGGG
>NZ_JAANNP010000139.1 GCF_011250635.1 Motilibacter deserti | reverse complement strand
TGTCCCCGTTGACTCCGCCGCAGTGCCGCTACTACCCCTCCTGCTCCAACTACGCTTACACCGCCGTCTCCACCCACGGCGCCGTGCGCGGCCTCTGGCTCTCCGCCCGGCGCCTGCTCCGGTGCCATCCGTTCACGGCGGGGGGCTACGACCCGGTGCCACCGCCGCGTGCGGTGGCGCAGGACGCAACAGCCTGACGGCCACCACCGTTAAGACTTCGCAGCCCCGACCCGCGCCCGCGCGGCGATAGCCACCAGGAGACCCAGCACGTGGGCCAGATCCTCGCCCCGCTCGAGTACGTCGTCTCGAAGATCCTGCAGGCGTGGCACTCCGTGCTCACCGCCATGGGTCTGCCCGAGGCGTCCGGCATCACGTGGGCGCTGTCCATCGTCGGGCTCGTCATCGTCATGCGCATCCTGCTGATCCCGCTGTTCGTGCGCCAGATCAAGGCCCAGCGCGGGCTCCAGGTGCTGCAGCCGGAGATCAAGAAGATCCAGGAGAAGTACAAGAACGACCGGGAGCGCCAGTCCAAGGAGCTCATGGAGCTCTACAAGCGGACCGGCACCAACCCGTTCGCGAGCTGCCTGCCGATCCTGCTCCAGGCCCCCATCTTCTTCTCGCTGTTCCGCGTGCTCAACGGCGTCGCCCACGAGAAGGCGCCGCCCGGGTTCCCCGCCGACCTGGTCGAGCCCGCGTTCAACGCGTCGCTGTTCGGAGCACGGATCTCCGACACCTTCCTCAACACCGACAGCGGCGCGGCGCGCATCCTGACCATCATCCTGATCGTGCTGATGTCGGCGACGACGTTCACCACGCAGCGTCAGGTCATGACGAAGAACATGCCGCCGTCCAGCATGGACAGCCCGTTCGCACAGCAGCAGAAGATCCTGCTGTACGTCTTCCCGCTCGTCTTCGCGGTGTCGGGTGTCAACTTCCCCATCGGCGTGCTCATCTACTGGCTGACGACCAACATCTGGTCGATGGGTCAGCAGCTCTACGTCATCCAGCGCAACCCGACGCCGGGCTCGCCGGCCGCCGTGGCTCTGGAGAAGCGTCGTGCCGAGCACGGCGGGCACGGGGGCCTGCTCGGGCGGCTGTTCGGGCGGTTGTTCGGGCGCGGCAAGGCCGCCGACGGGGGCAAGGGCGAGGACGGGGGTGGGCCCTCGTTGACCAAGGGACCGGGCGGCGGAGGGGCCCCCGGCTCGCCGGCACCGGCGGGCGGAGCCGCCGGGGGCGGCACGGCCCGCACCGGGCAGCGCCAGCAGCCGAAGCGGCAGCAGCCCAAGCGCCAGCCGCGCAAGCGTTGATCCGGCGTCGTCGCCGGCACCGTAGAACCTGGGAGCTGTAAGTGACTGAGACCACCAGCCCGACGGAAGACAGCACCGACGTCGAGGAGCAGGCGGCGAGCTCGGCGCCGGCCGGGGAGCGGTCGCGCACCCTCGTGCAGCGGCTCGAGGAGGAAGGCGACATCGCTGCCGACTACCTCGAGGGCCTGCTCGACATCGCCGACCTCGACGGCGACATCGACATGGACGTCGAGGCGGACCGGGCGTCCGTCGCGATCGTCGGCAAGGACCTCGAGCACCTGGTCGGGCGCGACGGCAAGGTGCTCGACGCGCTGCAGGAGCTGACCCGGCTCGCGGTGCAGACGCGTACGGGTGACCGCAGCCGGCTGCTGCTCGACATCGGCAGCTTCCGCGCGCGTCGCCGCGAGGAGCTCACGCAGGTGGGCAAGGACGCGGCCGAGCGCGCTCGCACCAGCGGGGAGAGGGTCGCGCTGCCTGCCATGACCCCCTTCGAGCGCAAGGTCGTGCACGACGCCGTCGCGGCGGCGGGGCTCACCTCCGAGTCCGAGGGCGTCGAGCCGGGTCGCCACGTGGTCGTCCTTCCGCTGGGCGCGTGATCCCGACGACCGACGTCGAGCCCACAGCGCCCGTTCCACGTGGAACGGGCGCTCCCGTTTGGGCTGCCGACGTCTTCGGACCGCGGCTCGCGCAGGCGACGGCGTACGCCGAACTGCTGGCCGGGGCGGGGATCGAGCGTGGGCTGCTCGGGCCGCGGGAGGCCGACCGCGTCTGGGGACGGCACATCGGCAACTCCGCTCTCGTGGCCGAGCTGCTGCCGGAGACCGGACGGCTGGCGGACATCGGCTCCGGTGCCGGGCTCCCCGGTATCCCGATCGCGCTGCGCCGCCCGCAGCTCGAGGTCGTCCTCGTCGAGCCGCTGTTGCGCCGCTCGCAATTCCTCACCGAGGTGGTCGACGAGCTCGGCCTGGACAACGTCACCGTCGTCCGGGAGCGTGCGGAGAAGCTCCCGAAGCGCAGCTTCGACCTCGTGACGGCACGGGCGGTGGCTCCGTTGCCGAAGCTCAGTCAGTGGGCGCTGCCGCTGCTCCGGGCCGGCGGGACGTTGCTTGCCCTGAAGGGACAGTCGGCGTCCGCCGAGCTCGAGGAGGCGCGCTCCGTGCTCGGCCGGCTGGCGGCGGAGGAGGCGACGATCGAGCAGGTCGAGAACGAGAGCATCGGGGAGAGCGCCACAATCGTGCGCGTACGCAAGCAGGGTGGTGCTAGGACGGCGACGACCGGGAAGGACGGGCAGAGCGCGTGACGCGGGAGACCGGGCTGGGCTGGCCCACGGGCATCCCCGATCGGCCGGCGGCGTCGGGCTTGGGCTGGCCCGTCCTCGTCGCTGCCGAGTCCGCGGCTCCTTCCGGTGCGGCACGCGAGGTCCCGGAGGGCGACGATGCTGCGCCCGCCCCGGCTGAGGCGGGGGACGGAGCTGCGGCCGACGAGCCGTCGCCCGTGGATTCGGTCGAGGCGCCCGGGAGCGACGAACCGCCCGTGGACGAGACCGCCGCTGGGCCTCTCGAGCGAACCCCCGCCACAGACGAGACTCCTGCCGCTGCAGCAGGCGACGCAACGGCGACCGGTCATCCTGCCGATGTGGTGGGGGCGGCCCGGGCTGGTGATGACTCGCCGACGACGCAGCCCTCGTCCGGAAGCCCCCTCTCCGTGCCCACCGGACGCGGGCACGACGTACCGGTCCCGGTGACCACTAGCGACGCGACCCGCGCTCTGGCGCAGCAGCCCGACGCCCCGACCCCCGTTCCACGTGGAACCGCAAGCGAGGACAACCCGGTGGAGGATCTGGAGTCGGTGCCGCTCTACGCCGAGCTGGAGGCGGAGCGCCGGGGCAAGACCTCGTCACGACCCCCGCTCGGTGCACCGCTGCCCTCTCCTCCGGAGACGCGGGTGCTGACGATCGCGAACCAGAAGGGCGGCGTCGGCAAGACGACGTCGACGGTGAACCTCGCGGCCGCGCTCGCATCCCAGGGGCTCGCCGTGCTCGTGCTCGACCTCGACCCGCAGGGCAACGCCTCGACCGCGCTCGGAGTCGACCACCGCTCCGAGGTCCCGAGCATCTACGACGTGCTCATCGAGGACCGCCCTCTCGCCGAGGTGGTCGTGCCGGTCGCCGAGGTGCCCGGCCTGCTTTGCGCACCGGCCACGATCGACCTGGCCGGCGCGGAGATCGAGCTCGTCTCGCTCGTCGCCCGCGAGTCGCGGCTGCGTCGGGCGCTGGACAAGTACCTCGCGAACCGAACCGCGGAGGAGGGCCGGCTCGACTACGTGCTCATCGACTGCCCGCCCAGCCTCGGCCTGCTGACGGTCAACGCGCTCGTCGCGGCTCGCGAGGTGCTCATCCCGATCCAGTGCGAGTACTACGCGCTCGAGGGGCTCGGTCAGCTGCTGAAGAACGTCGAGCTGATCCAGGCGCACCTGAACCCCGCGCTGCACGTCTCCACGATCCTGCTCACGATGTACGACGGCCGCACCCGGCTGGCGGCCCAGGTGGCGCAGGAGGTCCGGGACCACTTCGAGGCCCAGGTCCTCGCCACCGCCATCCCGCGCTCCGTGCGCATCTCCGAGGCCCCCAGTTACGGCCAGACCGTGCTGACCTACGATCCGGGGT
>NZ_JAANNP010000140.1 GCF_011250635.1 Motilibacter deserti | reverse complement strand
CCCCAGCCCGAGCAGGACGCTGGTCACGATGAGGGGCACGGCCGGGCCGGTCGTCGTCAGCAGCAGCGAGAGCAGCAACGGCCCGCCGATGAAGATCGTCTCGACCGCGACCGCGTCGAGGGCGTAGCCCGCCCGGCGCATCGCCTCGTCGGGGAAGATCACCCGCCACGCGGCGCGCATCGCCGGCGAGAGCGGCGGGAAGAAGCCACCGCTCGCAGCGGCCAGCACGATCAGCACCGGGACCGGCGCGTCCGCCGCCGCGACGAGCGCCAGCACGGCCAGCAGCAGGGCCGACACGACACCGGTGGGCGCGATGACCCGGGGCTGGCCGAGCCGGTCGAGCGCCCGGCCCCACAGCGGCGACCCGACGGCGGTGCCAAGGGCGTAGGCGCCGGTGACGAGGCCGGCCTCGCCGTAGTCGCCGCGCACCTCGTTGACGAGAAGCACCGCGGAGAGCGGCGCCATCGAGAACGAGAGCCGCGCCACCACCGCCGCGAGGAACGGACGAGCCGCACGCCCGGTGCGAAGGACCTGGACGTACCCGGAGAGACCACCTGCTGACACGACGTACGAGTGTGCCAAGCCGCGGCGGCCCGGCCCAAGGAGTTATCCCCCGGCGCACGAGCGGGGGTTGCTGACCCGCACCGTCGAGGCGGGATGGCGGAGCAGCGCGTCCGGCCGCCGGCCCGGGAAGAACGTCACGCTCTCACCGCGGCCCGGGCGGAACGTCACGCCCTCACGCCAGGAGCGCGAGAGCGTGACGCTCTGTCCGAGCGGTACGCGGCGGTCAGCCCGCGTTGAGCGGCGACGCGTCGCGGGCTGGCTCGAAGATCGCCGGCAGCGTGGCGGCGTGCGTCGCCCGCAGCTCCTCGACCGGGACGCTGAACTGCCCCTGTACGTCGAGGGTGTCGCCGTCGACGACGCCGATGCGCGTGTGCGGCAGCCGACGGGCGATGCACATATCGGTGAACCGCACTTCCTCCGACCGCGGCACGACCACGACGGCGCGGGCCACGGACTCGCTGAAGAGCGCGACGAACGGGTCGATGCCCTCCGGCAGCCACACCCGGGCGCCCCGCCCCTGTCGGATCGCCATCTCCACGAGCCCGATCGCGAGGCCGCCGTCGGCGAGGTCGTGCGCGGCGTCGAGCAGCCCGTCGCGCGAGGCGTTGATGAGCACCTCGGCGAGCAGCTTCTCCGCGGCGAGGTCGACCTTCGGCGGCAGGCCGCCGAGGTGCCCGTGCAGCGAGTGCGCCCACTCGGACCCGCCGAGCTCGTCGCGCGTCTCACCGAGCAGGTAGATCACGTCGCCCTCGGCGTCGAACGCCATGGGCGTCCGCCGGGTGACGTCGTCGATCACGCCGAGCACCCCCACCACGGGCGTCGGCAGGATCGCGACGTCGGCGGTGGAGTTGTAGAAGCTGACGTTGCCGCCGGTGACGGGGACGCCGAGCTCGAGGCACGCGTCGGCCAGGCCGCGCACGGCCTCCGCGAACTGCCACATCACGGCCGGGTCCTCGGGCGAACCGAAATTCAGGCAGTTGGTGACAGCCAACGGCTTGGCGCCAGTGGTGGCGACGTTGCGGTAGGCCTCCGAGAGCGCCAGCTGCGCGCCGGCGTACGGGTCGAGCCGCGCGAAGCGGCCGTTGCCGTCGGTGGCGATCGCGAGGCCGAGGTTGGTCTCCTCGTCGACGCGGAGCATGCCGGAGTCCTCGGGCTGGGCCAGGACGGTGCCACCGAGGACGTAGCGGTCGTACTGGTCCGTCACCCAAGCCTTGGACGCGACGTTCGGCGCCGCGACGAGCTTCAGCAGCTCGGCCCGGAGCTCCTCGCCGGTCGACGGCCGCGGCAGCGACTCGGGCCCGGAGGCCTGCAGCGCGTCCTGGTCGCCCGGGCGGGCGTAGGGGCGCTCGTAGACCGGGCCCTCGTGGGCGACGGTGCGCGGCGGGACGTCGACGATGCGCTCGCCGTGCCAGTCGATCTGCAGCCGGCCGGTGTCCGTGACCGAGCCGATGACGGTCGCGGGGATGTCCCACTTCTTGCACACGGCCAGGAAGCGCTCGATGTGCTTGGGCTCGACGCACGCCATCATGCGCTCCTGCGACTCGCTCATGAGGATCTCCTCGGGAGCGAGCGACGGGTCGCGCAGCGGGACGCGGTCGAGGTCGACGAGCATGCCGCCGTCACCGGCGCTGGCGAGCTCCGACGTCGCGCAGGAGATGCCGGCGCCGCCGAGGTCCTGGATGCCGACGACGAGGTCCTCGGCGAAGAGCTCGAGGCAGCACTCGATGAGCAGCTTCTCCATGAACGGGTCGCCGACCTGCACCGCGGGGCGCTTTGTCGGGCCCGTGGACTCGAACGTCTCGGACGCGAGGACCGAGACGCCGCCGATGCCGTCACCGCCGGTGCGAGCGCCGAAGAGCACGACGAGGTTGCCGAGGCCGGAGGCGTGCGCGAGCTTGATGCCCTTGCCGTCCTCGCCCGGCTTCAGCACGCCGACGCAGAGGGCGTTCACCAGCGGGTTGCCGGCGTACGTCTCGTCGAACACGACCTCGCCGCCGATGTTGGGCAGCCCGAGGCAGTTGCCGTAGCCGCCGACCCCGGCGACGACCCCCGGAAGCACCCTTCGGGTGTCGGGGGCGTCCGCGGGGCCGAAGCGCAGCGGGTCCATGACGCCGATCGGGCGCGCGCCCATCGTGAGCACGTCGCGGACGATGCCGCCGACACCGGTGGCCGCGCCCTGGTAGGGCTCGACGTAGGACGGGTGGTTGTGCGACTCGACCTTGAACACCGCGGCCCAGCCGCCGCCGATGTCGACGACGCCGGCGTTCTCGCCGACGCCGACGAGCAGCGCGTCGGTCTGCGGGGCCTTCTCGCCGAACTGGCGCAGGTGGACCTTCGAGGACTTGTAGGAGCAGTGCTCGCTCCACATGACCGAGTACATCGCCAGCTCGCTCGACGTCGGCCGGCGGCCGAGGATCTCGCGGATGCGGGCGTACTCGTCGTCCTTGAGCCCGAGCTCGCGGTAGGGCTGCTCGGCGTCGGGGGCGTCCTGCGCAGCCTTGACGGTGTCGGTCATGCGCTCACCAGGCTCGTCAGGACGGACGTGAAGAACCCGAGCCCGTCGGTCCCCGGGCCGGTCAGCTCCTCGACGGCGTGCTCGGGGTGCGGCATGAGGCCGACGACGCGGCCGTCCTCGGACGCGATGCCGGCGATGTCGCGGTAGGAGCCGTTGGGGTTGTCGCCGAGGTAGCGGGCGACGACGCGCCCCTCGCCCTCGAGCCGGTCGAGCGTGGCCTCGTCCGCCACGAAGCCGCCTTCGCCGTTCTTCAGCGGGACGACGATCTCCTGGCCGGCCGAGTAGTCCGACGTCCAGGCCGTCGACGCGCTCTCGATGCGCAGCCGCTGGTCCTTGCAGACGAAGCGGCGGACGTCGTTGCGGATGAGCGCGCCGGGCAGCAGGTGCGCCTCGCAGAGGATCTGGAAGCCGTTGCAGATGCCGAGGACCGGCAGGCCGCGCTTGGCGCCCGCGATGACCTCGCTCATGACCGGCGCGAACCGCGCGATCGCGCCGCAGCGCAGGTAGTCACCGTAGGAGAAGCCGCCCGGCAGGATCACGGCGTCGACCGACTTGAGGTCGGCGTCGCCGTGCCAGAGCGCCACGGGCTCGGCCCCGGCGATGCGCACGGCGCGGCGGGCGTCGCCGTCGTCGAGCGAGCCGGGGAAGGTGACGACGCCGATCCTCACGCGGGCTCCCCCTCCGGCAGGGAGACGGCGTAGTCCTCGATCACCGGGTTCGAGAGCAGCGTCTTCGCGGCCTCCTCGACCTTCGCGAGGACGTCCGGCGTGAGCGGGCCGTCGAGCTCGAGCTCGAACCGCTTGCCCTGGCGGACGCTTGTCACCCCCTCGAACCCGAGTCGCGGCAGGGCGCCGGCGATGGCCTGGCCCTGCGGGTCGAGAATCTCCGGCTT
>NZ_JAANNP010000141.1 GCF_011250635.1 Motilibacter deserti | reverse complement strand
ACGGCGCGCGGCGGCGGTGGGTCTTCGTCTACTACGCCGCCATCCTCGACGGCACCGGGTTCGCCGAGCTGGAGGCCGCGCTCGAGACCGAGCTCGACCGCTCCTTCATCGACCCGGAGCTGCAGCGCTCGCCGGTCGGTGAGCCGCCGGAGGGCGAGATCGCGGAGGTGTACGCCGAGCTGTGCCGGCGGGCCGGGCTTCCCACGTGAGGCTGGACCAGGGCGCCTGACCCGCACCACCCGTCCGTACGCACCAGCGCCTGCGCCCCCACAGCTCCGCAACAGCGGCCACCTCATCCGCCGCGGCGCCCGCGGCGTACACCAGAAGTGGTGGACGCGGCGGGGGCAGTGGGTGGACGCTGGCTCCTGCGGACGCCGGTCGCCCGCAAGCACGCTGGGGACGAAGAACTGGCACGGACTGCGGGGGGCAGTCGTGGACTCGCTCCTGCTCGACGTGGCCATCGGCCTCGTGTTCGTGTACGCCGTCGCGGCGGCCGTCACGACGATCCTCACCGAGGGCATCGCCCGCTTCATCGGGCTGCGGGCGCGCTATCTGCTGCTCGGGATCCGGACGCTCGTCGATGGCCAGCCGCAGCCCGCCGCCGCGGAGCCTCCCCCAGCCGACGCGTTCCGCGGGTTCCGCGAGGGCATCGAGCGGGCGCTGCCGAACGCGCCGCAACCGGGATCTCCCGAGGCGCTGGACAACACCGAGGCCCTCGTGGAGCCGCCGCCTCCTTCGGCCGCGCCGGAGGCCCCGCTGCGCCAGGTCTCGGTGGCCCTGCTCGGCTCGCCCGTGCTGCGCAACCAGGGCCTGAAGGGACAGCTGGGCGCGGCCGACCCGAGGCGCTGGCGCGAGCTGCGCAAGCTGCCGTCGTACGCGCCCGCCCGCTCGTTCGGCCAAGCGGTGGTGGACCTGCTCATCCCCGACCAGCAGGGGCGTACGACGTTCGACGCCCTCGAACGTGCCGTCGGCGCGCTGCCGGAAGGGACGATGTTCAAGCAGTCGATGCAATCGCTGCTGAAGAACACGGAAGGCGACGTCGCCGCATTCCGGGAGAATGTCGAGAACTGGTACGACGACCACATGGACCGGGTGTCGGGGTGGTACAAACGGCGCGTCCGCTGGATCTCACTCGCGGTCGGGTTCCTCGTCGTCGTCCTGTGCAACGTCAACACGGTGTCGGTGGCGCGCGCGCTCTACACCGACCAGGCGCTGCGCGAGGCGGTCGTCACCCAGGCGCTCGCGGCCTCCGACTGCACCGGCGACGCGGACGAATGCCTGGCCCAGGTACGCCGCGAGATCGGCAGCCTGCGCGGCACGGGTCTACCCGTGGGCTGGGGCGAGGTCGCCGAGTGCAGCGACACCGCTCGCCAGTTGCGCGCCGAGGCCGGCGAGGACGCGGCCGCCTGCACCTGGCTCGAGTCGCGCGGGCTGGCCAGTGCGACGGGCAACGGGGGTGCCGACGCGTGGTTCGTCGTACGCCTCGTCCTCGGCTTCCTGCTCAGCTGGCTCGCGCTCGTACCCGGCGCCCGCTTCTGGTTCGACCTGCTGGGCCGGCTCGGCAGCCTGCGCTCCACCGGCCCGCGGCCGGCCCGGGCGGCAGGCTGAGCTCCCGGCTCCAGTGGACGCGCGCCCACCCGCCGCCCTGTCGGTCCAGGGCGCACTCCCCGGCCCGCCATCGACTCAACGTCGCACGTGCGCGGCCTCCGGCTGGCAGAACGCCGCATCCCCCGCCCCTCCCGATTGGCAGAATGCAGCACTCATCCGGCGTCGCGTTGGATGAATGCCGCATTCATGGCGCTCTACGGGTTGAATGCGTCATTCAACGGGAGGCCGACCGGTTGAATGTGTCATTCTGCCAACCGGACGGGGGCGGGGCGCGGAGGGCGAAGGGCGGAGGGCAGCGCGCTGAGGTGGGGGGTGCAACGCGCGACGGCGCAACCCGCGACGCCGCGACGCCGAACCGCCGCGACGCCGCACCTCCCGACGCCGCAACGCTGCACCGCCCGACGCCGCACCGCCCACCGCCGCACCGCGCACCGCCGCACCGCGCACAACGCCACGCAGACCTCACCCCCCGCCGAACGCCGTGAACACGCACCAGTTGACGAAGCTGCCGGGAGCGTCGAGGTCGAGCCGGGCCCGGGCCGCGTGCAGGGCGCGGGCCATGGTCGAGCCCGAGAGCAGCTCCTCGTGCAGCGCGCACATGAGCGGCAGCGCGGCCGCGTCGGGGACGAGCGACACGCTGGCGACGATGCCGGACGTACCACGGGCGAGCATGGAGCTGACGAACCCGAGCATCTCGTCCCCGGCATACGCGGTGTCCGCACCGGCGTCGCAGGCGGCGAGCACGATGCGGCGCGGCGCCAGGGCGCGCAGCTCGAGCTCGTGGACGGTGAGGCTCCCGGCGGAGAGGCACAGCGCCGAGAACATCGGGTTGTCGGCGCGTACGCGGCCGTGGCAGGCGAGGTGGGCGAGGCCCGCGCCGCGCAGCGCGTCGGCGACGGCGTCCACACCGCTGTGCGGCGGCTCGAGGACTACCGCCTCGGCGTGCAGTTCGGCGAGCGCGCGCACCTCGGCGGTCGCGGAGCCCAGCCCCGGGCCGGCGACGAGCGCGACGCCGGCGGGCGGTGGGCCCGCCTGGCACGTGCGGGCCCAGAACGACGCGGACGGGGCGACCGCGACGGGGCCGGGGTGCAGGGCGCTCCAGGGCGCGCGCTGCAGCACGCCGACCGGGACCACGACGAGCTCGGCGTCGGCGGCGAGGTGCAGCGGGCCGAGCAGCGCCGCGCGCAGGGCGTCGAGCCCGGACTCGGCGAGCGCGCGTACGGCCCTGGCGGCCGCAGTGGGCAGCGGCCGGGTCAGGCTGCGCAGCGAGAAGAGCAGCCCCTCCAGCTCGGCGGCCACCGGGGCGAGCGGGCCGAGCCGGACGACGCGCGCACGCCGGGCGCTGACGACGACGGCGAGCAGCTCGCCGTCGAGGGACCCGAGCTCCACCAGTACGCGGTCGCCGAGCAGCGACCGCAGCTGCGCGGGGAGCACCCGCTGGCCCGGCGTCGAGGGGGTGGCCTCGCGTACCCAGGACAGCCGGCGGACCCGCGCCTCGATGGCGGCCCGACGGGACTCGGCCTCCTCCGCGCCAGCGTCGGGGGCGAGGCCGGGCTCGGCCGGCAGCGCGCGCAGCGCGGCCAGCTCCTCCGCGATGCCCTCGCCCCACGCCGGCTCGACGCTGAGCAGCGCCGCAGCCCGCGTACGCTCCAGCCAATCAAACACCCGCAGGGGGCTTCCTGCGTTGACGAGCGCCTCGAGCCCGAGCGCACCGAGCTCGGTCCCGTGCCCGGAGGCGAGAGCACGCAGCTCGGGCGAGGCGAGCGCGGCTCGATGGACCGCGAGGTCGTTCAGCCCGGATCGGCACGCCTGCAGGGTCTTTCGTGAATCACCCAGCAGCCGTGCCTCCCGTGCCGCAGCGACCCGGCCGCGCAGGCGCAGGAGCACGCTCCCCTCAGCGGAGGCGGCCTGCGCACGGCCGTAGCTCTTCACCGCCCATACGTCGCGCCCGAGCAGCTCCGCGCCCCGGCCCGCGACGAGGTGCGCGTCGACGGCCGCTCCGAGCAGCCCCAGCCGCTCCAGCGTCCCCGCGGCCCGGCGGGCACGCCGCAGCCCCGACATGTCGAGCCGCCCCTGCGCGAGCAGCGCCGCCGCGCCGACCGCCGCGGCGGTCGCCGCCCAGCCCGGGCGGCGCTGTCGCCGGAAGCTCCGTTCGGCCGCGGCTGCCGCCTCCGCCGCCGTGGTGCCTCGGCCCGCGAGCAGGTCGAGCCGGGCCACTCGCAGCAGCGCCTCCGCGTGCATGAGCGGAACGCCGCTGCCGGCGAGCTCGTCCGCCGCGCGCCGGGCGGCCGACATCGCCTCGGGTAGCAGGCGCAGGTCCCCGGTCGCGTCCGCGTACTCGGTGTAGA
>NZ_JAANNP010000142.1 GCF_011250635.1 Motilibacter deserti | reverse complement strand
GAGCTGATGCCGCCGCCGCAGACGCTCGACCCGGGGCTGGTCGAGGAGGGGCACACGATCCCGGTCGCCCGCGTCGCGGCGATGCACGCCGGCAAGCGCCGCGCCCGGGAGCGCCGCGCCGGGGGCGACACGACGCCGGAGTGACGACCACCCGTTCGGCCCGTTTCCGCTGCCTCCGACGCCTCAGAGCGACCCGGCGCCGGTCGATGGGAGAGCGACCGGCCACGTCCGTCGGACGGTCGACAGGCCGCGCGGCCGTGTGATCCCGCACGGGGCCGGGTAGTGCTCGGCACGGGGCCTGCCGTCCGGTGGAGGCATGTCGCCCGACGCACTACTCGGGTGGAGGAACCTGGAGCGCGAGTGAAGCAGAGCCCGGCGGGTGCCGCTCCGTCAGAGACACGCGTGCTCGCCCGCGGCTGTGCCTTCGCCGGCGCGCTCGGCCTGCTGACCGCCGCTGTGCCCTTCTCACCGACGGCTCCCCGGGGACTGGCGTTCGGGCTCGGGGTCACCGCCTTCGTGCTCGCCGCGCTGCTGTGGCGGGCGCGCACCAGCTCCTCCGCCGTCCCGCACGCGGTCATCGCGCTCGCCACCGTCGTCCTCAGCGGCGGCATCGCGGCCTGCACGACCGCCGCCGGCGCGGCGGTCACGTCCTACAGCTTCCTCTGGCCGGCGATGTACGTCGCGTGGTTCTTCGGCCGCCGCGCGGCCACCGCGCACCTGCTGCTCATGTGCGCCGGCTTCGCGGTCGGCCTCGCCCAGGCCGGGCTGCCGTCGGCCCTGCAGACGTGGGTCTTCGCCAGCGCGAGCATCGGGGTCGTCGCCACCGCCGTGAACACGCTCGCCGGCCGGCTGCGCAGCCTCGCCGACCGCGACCCGCTCACCGGCCTGCTCACGCGCAACGCCTTCGCCCTGGCGGCCGACCGCGCGCTGCGCCTGGCCGAGCGGACCGGGCGGCCCGTGAGCCTCGCCCTGCTCGACCTGGACGCCTTCAAGGCCGTCAACGACCGGGACGGGCACCTGGCCGGCGACCGGCTGCTCCAGACGCTGACCAGCGCCTGGCAGGGGGCGCTGCGGCGCAGCGACGTCCTCGGCAGGTACGGCGGGGACGAGTTCGTGCTGCTCATGCCCGACACCGACCGGCCCGCGGCGCTGGGGGTGCTGGACCGGCTGCGCGAGGCCACATCGGACGGCAGCTGGACGTGCGGCACGGCCCAGTGGAAGGCGGGCGAGTCGGTCGAGGCCTGGCTCGAGCGGGCCGACGCCGACCTCTACCGGCGCAAGCGGGCGCGCAGCTCGGCCTGAGCCTCGCCCCCGCACCGTTCCGCCCCGGCGTGCAACCATCCGGGCCCGGCGCCGGTATCCCCGGGTGACGGCAGCGGGATCCGAGGGGGGCGGCGTGCAGGACGAGGACGGCTTCGACGCGTTCTACGCCGCGTCGGCGCCCCGGCTGGTCCGGCACGTCTACCTCGCCACCGGGGACCTGGGACGGGCGCAGGACTGCGTGCAGGAGGCGTACGTCCGGGCCTGGCGCCGGTGGGACGACCTGCGCGCCGAGGACGTCGACGCCGTGGCGTGGGTGCGCACGGTCGCGTGGCGGCTCGCGGTCAACGACTGGCGGCGCGGCCTGGCGCAGCTCAAGGCCCTCGTGCGGCACGGCCCCGTCCCCGACGTGCCGGCGCCCTCCCCCGACGTGGTGGCCGTCCGGGCCGCGCTCGAGACGCTGCCGCGCGACCAGCGGGCCGCGCTCGTCCTGCACTACTTCTCCGGGCTGCGGGTCCGCGAGATCGCCGACCTGCTGGGAGTGGCGGAGGGCACCGTCAAGGCGCGCCTCTCGCGCGGGCGCACGGCGCTCGCCCCCCTGCTGCGCAACGACGAGGAGGATCCGTCGTGGACGAGGAGCTGAGCGGGCTCGCCGCCCGGGCCGAGCGCATCGAGCGCGAGGACTGGTCCGCGGTGGCGGGGAACGGGGTCTCCGTACGCCGGCGAGCAGCGCGCGCGGCCCGCGCCCGCCGCGCCGCTGTGTCGGCCGTCGTGCTCGCCGTCGTCGCGTCCGTGGCCGTCGGCGCGTCTCTCGCCGCGCCGTCCTCGCGGCAGCCGGCGACCGCGCCGACGGGGACCGGGACTCCCGACGACGACCCGGCCTCGCGGCTCTCCGGGCTCGCGTGCGAGCAGTTCACCGTCCCCGGCCGCGCGAAGCTCCCGCCGCTGCAGGAGGGGGACGTCGAGCGCTACGCCCTGCGCGCACCCGACCTCGGTGCGGACTGGGTCGACTGGACGGGCAGGCGCACGATGACGCGCCGCGACGTCTACTCCATGGGCGCGACCGGGATGGTCGCGAAGCAGGCGCGACAGGCGGTGGCGGTGAGCCTGGCGCGGCCGGGCGCGGCCCCCGAGTGGTTCCTGACCCAGTACCTCCTGACCTTCGACCCGGCCGAGGCGCCGGCGGCCTTCGACACGCTCGCCCGGCAGCTCGTCTGCGATCCCACGAAGGGCGCTTCCCCTGTCCCCGGCGGGATGGGGTTCCTCCGCCCGCAGACCGCCGGGATCGTGCTGAGCCGCACCGAGCGCGACGGTGCCGTGCTCGCCGTACGCGGCTTCGAGAACCCCGAAGGGTTCGGCCAGTCGCCGTGGACCCTGGTGGCGTGGGTCGGCGACCGCGTCGCGACGCTGACCGTCCTGACCGGCGCGAGCCTCTCGGTGCTCGGCCCGCAGAAGCCCGGCGACGAGCTGGTCGCCGCGCTCGCCGACGCCGTCCTCGCCCGGCTGCGCGGCCTTCCGGTGGCCGCGCCGGTCGCCTTCCCCGTCGCGGACTCCCCGCAGGCCCCGCCCACCGCCGCGATGCTGCGCCCAGCCGACCTGGGCCCGGGCTGGCGGGCGGACGGGCAGGACCGGGTCTCCTTCTCCGGCAGCCCGGACACGATGCTCGCGCGCAGCGCCGACGCCCCGCGCGGGTGCCCGCACACGCAGTCGTTCGTCACGGTCGCCCAGCGCACGGTCCGCTTCCGCGGGCCGGGCACCGACCCGCAGCGGCAGCCGGAGGTCGCCGCGCTGGTCACGGACCTGAAGCCGCGGCGCGGTCCGCGCTTCGTCGGCACGGTCCGGGACAACATCGCGAGCGGGTGCAGCGCCGTCCTGCCGTTCCGCGGGGACGGCAGCGTCGCGGGCATCGGTGACGACGCGTTCCTGCTGCGCGCCGGGCCGCTCGGGCCCGGGCAGGCCGACGTGGCGTTCGCGCGCGTCGGGGACACCGTCGTCACGGTCCAGCTGTACGGCGTGGCGAAGGACCAGCCGTACGACTGGCGGGTTCGCGTGCTGCGCGCCGCGGTCGCGCGGCTGACCGCAGCACGCTGAGGCGGCCTGAGCAGGCGGGATGCACTGGCGGCCGGCGCTGGCGGCGGGGGTAGGCGGCCGGACGGGCGGCCTGGCAGGCGGCCCGAGGACAGGCTGCCTAGGCGTACGCCGCCGCGAGCCGGGCGAACCCCTCGGCGAGCGGCACCTGCGGCTCCCACGCCAGCAGCGACCGAGTGCGCCGCTGGTCGAACCAGTGCGCGGTCGCCAGCTGCTCGGCGAGGAACCGGGTCATCGGCGGGTCGTCCTGCCGGCCCAGCCTCGACCAGACACGCTCGACGAGGGCGCCGCCGGCGGCGGCCACCGGGAACGGCACGTGCAGCCGCGGGGGCGGCGCGCCGGCAGCGCGGCAGATCCGCTCGAACAGCTCGGCCACGGTGCGCGGCTCGCCGTTGCTGACCACGAGCGCCTCGCCGTGCGCGACGTCCGCCCGGTCGAGCGCCGCGACCATCGCGCCCGCTGCGTTGTCGACGTAGGTCGTGTCGATCAGCGCCGACCCGGACCCGACGAGGGCGAGCCGCCCGGAGCGGGCACGATCCACGATTCGCGCAACGAGCTGCGTGTCTCCCGGGCCCCAGACGA
>NZ_JAANNP010000143.1 GCF_011250635.1 Motilibacter deserti | reverse complement strand
GGGGGCCCGGTGGTAGACGAGGCGGTCGTCGAGCGCGACGTCGGTCAGAGTGAGCTTGCCGGTGTCCGAGGACCGCATGCCGAGCGACGGCCACGCCGACCCGTCCCGCGCGACTCCCTCGGACTCCCCGGCGCACAGCGCGACGATGGTCTCGCCGTTCTCCGCGGCCGCCGAGAGGCAGAACAGCTCCGCGGTGGTGACGAGCGAGCACGGGAACTTGACGCCGGTCAGCCGGTAGCCCTTGCCGTCCTTGACCGCCTTCATGAGCGGGCGCATGAGGTTGGCGCTCCCGCCGGGCTCGGCGAACGCCGAGCCGACGAGGCAGTGCCGCCCGGCGATCGCCTCCAGCAGGATCCACGACGTGTCCTTCTCCCGTCGCTGGTGCTCGACCATGACGCCGACCGAGTGCGCGTGCATGCAGAGGCCGATGGCGAGGCCCGGGTCGAGGAGCCCGAGCTGCCGCTGCGCCGAGGCGACGGCGAGCATGTCCCCGCCGAGGCCGCCGAACTCTTCCGGGATCGCGAGAACGGGGAAATCTGATTCCTGAACCGTCTTGACGCGTGCGATCGGGTCGCCGTCCGGCAGCTCCAGGTCCCCGAGCGGGGTGGACCAGCCCGCGTCGAGCAGGGACCGGCTCGGCGTGCGGGACGTCCGACCGATGTATGCGGACGGCGTGCTCGCCTCTCTTGTCGTCATCGACGCTCCCGGTTCTCTCGTGGGTGTCGTTGTGACAGAGCAGCGAGACCCCGATTACGGACATCGATCGTGAGAGGACCGGACGTGACGGAGCAGGCGGACGGGACGGCGACCCGCACCGAGGGGCTCGCCCCGGTCATCCCGGCGCAGCGACGGCCCGGGCAGGCACCGGTGCCCCGGCCGCGACGGAGCCTGGCGCAGGTGCTCGGCGGGGAGCTGCCGGAGTTCGCCGCCGACCGGCTCGCGTTGATGACCCGGCTGCGGGCCGAGCAGGGGGACGCCGTGCCGTTCCGCCTCGGCACGGTCCGGGCGCTGCTGCTGAGCGACCCGGCCGAGATCGACGCCGTCCTCGTCCGCCGCAACAAGGAGTTCGGCAAGCACTTCCTGCCGCTGGTCGGCGGCAGCCTGCTCGGGCAGGGGCTGTTCACGAGCACCGGGGACCTGTGGAAGCGCGAGCGCCGGCTCACGCAGCCCGCCTTCCACCGCAGCCGGCTCGCCGCGTACGACCGGGTGATGGTGCGCTACGCCCGGGAGGCGGCCGACAGCTGGGCCGACGGCGAGGTGCGCGACGTCTGCGACGAGATGATGTGGCTGACGATGCGCATCGTGGCGGCGGCGCTCTTCGACGCCGACGTCGCGGGCGACGCGCAGGTCGTCGGGGACGCGATGGAAGGGGTGCGCAAGTCCCTGAGCGCGCGCCTGTCCGCGCCGATCCCCTATCCCGAGGCCGTCCCCACGCCGACGACCGTGCGGCTGCGCCGCGGGGTGCGCCGCATGGACGCGATCGTCCAGCGCTTCATCGACGAGCGCCGGTCCGGCGGGGTCGAGGGCCGGGACGACCTGCTCTCTGTCCTCGTCGGAGCCAACGACGACGAGACCGGGGGCATGAGCGACCGGCAGCTGCGCGACGAGGTCATGACCTTGTTCGTCGGCGGGCACGAGACCACCGCGCTCGCGCTGACGTGGACCTGGCACCTGCTGGCCCAGCGGCCGGACGTGCTCGCGGCGGTCCGCGAGGAGCTGGACCGGGTGCTCGACGGCCGCGACGCGACCAGCGACGACGTACGCTCCCTGACGCTCCTCACGGACGTGATCCACGAGTCCCTGCGCCTCTTCCCGCCGGTCTACGCCTTCGACCGCAAGGTGCTCGCCGACACGACCGTGGCGGGGCACCGGCTCCGGAAGGGCACAGTCGTCGTCATCAGCCCGTGGGTCGTCCACCGGCACCCGGGGATCTACGACCGCCCCGAGGAGTTCCGGCCGGAGCGCTGGGCCGGCGGGGCGGTCCGACGCCTGCAGCGCAGTTCCTACCTCCCGTTCGGCGGCGGCCCCCGCGTCTGCATCGGCAACGGGTTCGCCGAGCTCGAGATGGTGCTCGTGCTCGCCACGATCCTGCAGCGGCTGTCGTTCGAGCAGGTCTCCCTGGCACCGCCCGTCCCCGAGGCGTCCATCACCCTCCGGCCGCGCGACGGGCTGCCGCTGCGGGTGCGCCCTTGAGGTGTCCGATCCCGTGAGCATCGGACGTCCCTGCCGCCGGCTTTAGCCCTGCGGGACGACTTGGGCACTAGGGACCAGGCCGCCCGGGCCCCCGGGCTGCGCCGCCCGGGTGGAGTGCCGGCTACGGCCCCGAACGATCCCCCGCGCGGACGCAGACTCGTCCGAGACGACGGCCGGCACGGTGCCGTCCGCCGGGGAGGGGAAGACGTTGAGGACTTCGTACGTGCCGAGGAGAGGGCCGACCCTCGCCGCCTCGGCCGTCGTGGCCGTGGCCCTGGGCGCCGGCATCCCGGCGCAGGCCGCGGAGCCGCGCGCCGGCCTCGCCGAGCGCGCGCCCGCAGCGGTCGCGACGGCCGGACCGGCCACGGGCGACGACGGCTGGCTCGGGGGCAAGTGGGGCGACGACGACACCCGCGAGGACGAGAAGGCATCGCGGGCCACCGGCAGCTGGACGGCCGAGGCCGACCAGGGCTCGCTGTGGACCATCACGCAGCAGCTCGGGGCCCAGAAGGAGTGGGCGAAGAAGATCACCGGTGCCGGTGTGGACGTCGCGCTGATCGACACGGGTGTCACGCCCGTGGGCGGGCTCGCCGCGCCGGGCAAGGTCGTGAACGGGCCTGACCTGTCGTTCGACAGCCAGTCCGACGGCACGCGCAGCCTCGACGGCTACGGCCACGGGACGCACATGGCGGGCATCATCGCCGGGCTCGACACGTCCCTGCCGAGCGACGGGTCCAAGCCCTTCGTCGGCGTGGCTCCGGGCGCGCGCATCGTGAACGTCAAGGTGGGCGCCGCCGACGGCGGCGTCGACGTCTCGCAGGTCATCGCCGGCATCGACTGGATCGTCCAGCACCGCAAGGACAACGGCCTCAACATCCGGGTCATCAACCTGTCCTACGGCACGAGCTCGAAGCAGTCCTACCAGGTCGACCCGCTCGCGCGTGCGGTGGAGAACGCCTGGAGAGCCGGCATCGTCGTCGTCGCGGCCGCGGGCAACGACGGCGCGGAGAGCACCTCGCTCACCATGCCGGCGGTCGACCCGTACGTCCTCGCCGTCGGGGCGAGCGACCACCAGGGCACCGCGACGCAGGACGACGACCGCGTCGCCGACTTCACCAACCCCGGCACGGACGCCCGCCGTCCCGACCTGCTCGCCCCGGGCAAGTCCGTCGTGTCGCTGCGCGTCCCCGGCTCCGTCG
This sequence comes from Motilibacter deserti, assembly GCF_011250635.1. Lineage (GTDB taxonomy): Bacteria > Actinomycetota > Actinomycetes > Motilibacterales > Motilibacteraceae > Motilibacter_A > Motilibacter_A deserti. The sequence goes on along the minus strand of NZ_JAANNP010000143.1, from coordinate 495 downwards.
CGGACGTCGAGCACCCCGAGGGGCTCGTGACCGGCGACACTACGGGCCGCTACTTCCGCGGCAGCGGCACCTCGCAGGCCACCGCGGTGGTCTCGGGCACGGTCGCGCTGATGCTGCAGCGCAATCCGCAGCTCACCCCGGACCAGGTCAAGTACGCGCTGAAGCGGACCGCGACGGGGCTCAAGGCGGACCAGAGCGCGGCGCAGGGCGCCGGCGTGATCGACATCGACAAGGCCGTGGACAGCGGGGCCCCGTCGGTGGGCAACGCGCTGCAGCAGTGGCCCGCCTCCAACGGCCTCGGCTCGCTCGAGGCCAGCCGCGGCGACAGCCACGTCGTCGACCCGGAGACCGGTGCCGTGCTCAGCGGCGAAGTCGACGCGCTCGGCGGCGGCTGGGACGGCCGGCGCTGGTCGGCGCAGTCGTTCGCCGGACAGGCGTGGAGCGGCGGCACCTGGAACGGGCGCCGCTGGTCCGGTGACAAGTGGTCCGGCGCCG
>NZ_JAANNP010000144.1 GCF_011250635.1 Motilibacter deserti | reverse complement strand
CGATGGGCTTCCGCAACCCGTTCCGGTTCGACGTCGACTCCAAGACGGGCGACATCTACGTCGGCGACTACTCGCCCGACGCGAACCAGCCCAACCCGAACCGTGGCCCGTCGGGCCAGGGCCGCTGGATGGTCGTCGACCGCCCGGCCAACTACGGCTGGCCGCTCTGCATGTCGCGCGACCTGGCCTACAACGACTACGACTTCGCGACCGGCACCTCCGGGCCGAAGTTCAACTGCAAGAAGCCGGTCAACGACTCGCGCTGGAACACCGGTCTCACTGAGCTGCCGGCCGTCACCGACGCCGAGGTCATCTACGGCTACGGCCCGAGCGAGCAGTTCCCCGAGCTCGGCACCGGCGGCATCGGCCCGATGGGCGGCCCCGCCTACCGTCCGGCCAAGCACAGCACCTCCCAGGTCCGCTGGCCCGAGGAGCTGGCCGGCAAGCCGCTGCTCGGCGAGTGGACGCGTGACTGGCTGCTCGCCTTCAACATCGGCAGCAACAGCAAGGTCAAGTCGATCGAGAAGATCCTCCCCGCTGGGGGCGTGACCCTCGACGGCCCGATGGACCTGGAGTTCGGCCCCGACGGCGCGCTCTACGTCCTCGAGTACGGCACGGGCTACTTCGCCGAGCTCCCCGAGGCGCAGCTCGCCCGCATCGACTACACCCGCGGCAACCGCTCGCCGCAGCCGAAGGCCTCCGCCGACGTCGTCAACGGGGTCTCCCCGCTGACCGTCAAGTTCTCCAGCGCGGGCACGACGGACGCCGACGGTGACGACCTCACCTACGCGTGGGACTTCAACGCCGACGGCGTGGTCGACTCGACCGAGCTGAACCCGACCCACACCTACACGCAGAACGGCGTCTACGAGGCCACGCTCAACGTGACGGATGAGACGGGCCGCAAGGCCGCCTGGTCCGTGCGCGTCGTCGTCGGCAACGCCGCCCCGGTCGTGTCCATCACGACCACGCCGTCGCAGCACGGCGGCACGCCGTTCCACTGGGGCGACACGGTGACCTACACGGTCACGGTCACGGACGACCAGCCGGTCGACTGCTCCCGGGTCCGGGTGTCGTTCATCCTCGGCCACGACACCCACGGCCACCCGCTCTCCACGAGCACGGGCTGCACGGGCTCCTTCAAGACGTTCGTCGACGGCGGCCACGCCGGCGCCTCGAACCTGAAGGCGGTCTTCAACGCCAGCTACACCGACGCGCCGAGCAACGGGCTCCCTGCCCTGAGCGGCAGCGCCGAGGTCGCGCTCACGCCTGCGAGCTGAGCACGTAGCACCCCGGAGCGGGGCGTCACCGTCACGGTGGCGCCCCGCTTCTGCGTGTGCGGCTCCCGGGCGACGAGGTCGTGCCGCCCGGCCCGTCACCGGTCCGGCAACGCCTCCCACTCGGCCCAGGACAGGTCACGCCCCGGGTAGCGCACCGCGTCGAAGGGCCATTCCTCGGCGAGCCAGCGGCGTACGAACGTCTCGAGCTCGGCCTCCAGGCCTGTCTCCGCCTCCGACGTGCGGACCCAGAAGGCCACGTCGGCGTCGGCCCCGGCCTTCTCCGGCGGGTCGACGTAGACGCAGCCCAGCAGCCGGCCCCCGTCGGGCGAGAGCACCGCGAAGTTGAACGCCCTGCGCAGGTCGCCCTCCTTCTGGTGCCAGGCGAGGTCGATGAGGTCCTGCTCGATCGTGAGGTCCGCCGCCGGCCAGCCCCACACCTCGCCGAATTGCTCCCACAGCCGCTCCCGGCTCGACATGACGGCGTCGTAGTCGCGGACGACGTCGTGGACCGTGATGTGGCGCAGCGTGAAGCGGGGCTGCTCGACAGGGGCGGGGACCACGAACCCGCGGGGAAGGAAGGCCATGTCGGTCATCCTGCCGAAGCCAGTGCCCTTGCGGGGCCTGTACGCGACGCCTCCCCTCTGCGAGGATCCGCCGACGTGGAGAGGGGCGCGATGACCGACCGAGCTGCCACCGGTGGCGCGACGTCCACGGTGGACGAGCTGCTCGCCCACCTCGCCACGCCCGCCGGCCGCGCCGACCCCTACCCCGCGTACGCGGCGCTCCGGGAGGCCGGCCCGGTCGTGCGCGGGCAGGACGGGCGCGTCGCAGTCCTGTCGTACGCCGACTGCCTATCGGTGGTTCGTGATTCCCGCTTCGCCCATCACACGCAGGAGTCGATGGGCGAGGCGCTGGGGCCGGAGTGGAAGGCGCACCTGGGGCTGCGGCAGATGTTCGGCAGCCTGCTCACGCTCAACCCTCCCGACCACACCCGGCTGCGCGGCCTCGTCGCGGGCGCCTTCACGGCACGCCGGGTGCAGGCGCTGCGCCCGGCCGTCGAGGCGCAGGTGCAGGCGCTGCTGGACGCCATGGAGGACCAGGCGGTCGACGGCGACGTCGATTTCGTCGACGCCTTCGCCTTCCCGCTGCCCGTCAACGTCATCGGCGAGCTGCTCGGCGTCCCGACGGCGGACCGCCCGCAGTTCCGGGCCTGGGTCCGCGACGCGACGCAGGTCCTCGAGGTGCTCACCCCACGAGTCGTCGTGAAGGCGGACATCGCCGCGCGGCGGATTCGCGACCAGCTCGAGGCGCTCGTGGTGGAGCGCCGCCGGCGGCCTGCCGACGACCTGCTGACCGCGCTCGTGCAGGCCGAGCAGGAGGGCGTACGCCTCAGCGAGGACGAGCTGCTCACCACGGCTGCCCTGCTCTTCTCCGCCGGCTTCGAGACCACAGTCGGCCTGCTGGGCAACGGCCTGGCTGCGCTCGACGCACACCCGGGCGAGCGCGCCCGTCTCCTCGCGGACCCGGCGCTGACCGGGCCCGCCGTGGAAGAGCTGCTGCGCTACGACAGCCCGGTCCAGACCGTCCGGCGGACCGTCGCCGCCGACGTCGAGATCGGCGGCGTCACCGTCGGCCCGGGGACCCAGGTCACCGCGTACGTCGGCGCAGCGAACCGCGACCCCGCCCGATTCGACCTGCCCGACCGGCTGCTGCTCGACCGCCCGGGCAACGCCCCTCTGTCGTTTGGCGGGGGCATCCACTTCTGCCTGGGAGCGGCCCTCGCCCGGCTCGAGGCGCAGGTCGCGTTCCCCGCGCTGCTGCGCCGGTTCCCCGGGCTGCGCGTCGTCGGGCCGGTGGCACGCCGCGACAGCCTGACGCTGCGCAACCTGACCTCGATGCGGGTGCGGCTCGCCGGTTGAGGCGCCGGACGCCGGGTCAGCCCACCGGCACCCGGTGCATGCCGGCCGCGGAGCCGCGCGCCTTCAGCGACAGGACGAAGGCCAGCACGCGGGCCACGGCGTTGTAGAGGTCCGGCGGCACCTCGCCGCCGATCTCGACGGCCTTGTAGAGCGTCCGGGCGAGCGGGACGTCCTGCACCATCGGGATGCGGTTCTCGTCAGCGATCCCACGGATCTTCGCGGCGAGCGCACCCGCGCCCTTCGCGATGACGCGCGGCGCGCCGCCCTTGGCCGGGTCGTAGCGCAGCGCCACCGCGATGTGCGTCGGGTTGACGAGCACCACGTCGGCGTTGGCGACGTCGGCCATCATGCGGTTGCGGCTCATCGCCATCTGCCGGGCGCGGATCTGGGCCTTGACGTGCGGGTCGCCCTCGGACTGCTTGTACTCGTCCTTGATGTCCTGCTTGCTCATCCGCATGCCCTTGTTGATGCGGTGGCGCACGACCGCGTAGTCCGCGGCCGCGAGGACGAGGCCGGCCATCGCGGCCTGGCGCAGCAGGTTGACCACCGTGTCCCCGACGGTCCCGAGCACGGTCGCCAGCGGCATCGCGCTCCCGCG
>NZ_JAANNP010000145.1 GCF_011250635.1 Motilibacter deserti | reverse complement strand
CCGGCGGGCGCTCGCCGGGCTCGTGGCCGACGGGCTGGTCGAGCTGCTGCCCGGCAGCCTCTACCGGCTACCGTCGAGCTCCCGGGGATCGGCAGGCGTAGTTCGGCCCGCGGTTGGGTAGCGAGTGCGAGGGGTCCTTTCGGCGTGCCGGGATCCAGGTGAGGAGGATCGTGGCGGGGTCGGAGCGAGTGCTCGCCCAGCGAGCCGTCGCGTTCGCTCCTGAGCCCGCCAGCGTGCGCCGGGCCAGGTCCGCGGTGTCGGAGACGCTGCGGGCAGCAGGCATGGACGAGGACACGGTCGACACGGCGGCGCTGCTGGTCAGCGAGCTCGTGACGAACGCCGTCGTGCACGCACGATCCGAGGTCGGCGTGACCGTCACCGTCGCCGGGCCCAGCGTGCTCGTCGAGGTCGCCGACCACAGCCCGCACCTGCCCGTGCAGCGCAGCTACGAGGACGAGAGCGCGACGACCGGACGGGGCCTGGGCCTCGTCGAGGTCCTGGCCACCGACAGCGGCGTCCGCCAGGTGGAGGGGCACGGCAAGGTCGTCTGGTTCACCCTCGGCCCCGCCGGACGCTTCCCGGGCGGCCTGCCCGCCGCGGACGGCCGGGCTGACGAGGCTTCGACCGGCGAGGGTGCCGAGGTGCCCGACCTGACCGTCGTGCTCGCCGAGCTGCCCGTGGCGCTCTACTGCACGTTCCAGGAGCACGCGGCCGCGCTGCTGCGCGAGTACCAGTTGACCGTCCTCGACCGCGGCGGACCAGCCGGCCGCGCGGCCGCCGACGAGGCCGCCGCCGGCGGAGAGGCGCTCTCGCTGCTGTCCGAGGCCAGTGGCGAGGTCTTCGCCCTACGCGACACCGGCCGGTCGGCGGTCGACCATTCCGTGCCGCTACCGCACGCGGCCGTCCCCCGCTTCGCCATGCTGCACCACGTGCTCGACGAGGCGGTCGAGCTCGCTGCCGACGGGCGTCTGCTCGCACCGCCGAGCCAGCCGGAGATCCGGGCGCTGCGGACCTGGTGCCTGCAGGAGGTCCTGCGCCAGGCCGAGGGGGCGTCCCCCATCCCGTGGCAGCTGCCCGACGTACGCGCCGTCCCCACCGTGCGCAAGCGGGCCGAGTGGGACGACAGCGCCGTTCTGGCCTCCTCGCAGGCGCTGGTCGCGGCCGACGACGCCAACCGCATCCTCGCCGTCAGCGAGCCCGCGGCCCGGCTGCTGGGCTGGGAGGTCGCCGACCTGGTCGGCCAGCGCCTGGTCTGCATCATCCCGCCCCGCCTGCACGAGCTGCACATCGCCGGCTTCGTCCGGTTCCTGCTCAGCGGGCAGCGACGCATCCTCGGCAAGCGGGTCCCGCTGACCGCGCTGCGCCACGACGGCACCGAGGTCGAGGTCTACCTGACCATCGAGCAGCAGCCGGCGCCCCCCGGCCGGACCGTGCTCGTCGCCGCGATGGAGCCGATCGACCCCCCGGTCTGACCCGCGCGCGGTCGTCGCGTGGCGCGCGGCGGACAGCCCCGCGTCCATGACGAGGAGAGCGGCAGCTCGGCGTCACCGCCTACGAGGACCGGTCCAGCAGCCCGGCCACCGGGTACGGGGAGACCCGCGCAACGGCGCGCACGTCCTGCGCGCTGTCTCCCCCGAACGCACGAAGAGCCGCTCCCCAAGGGGGAGCGGCTCTTGCGTGTGTCGGCCCGAAGGCCGAAGCCCGCTCAGCGCGGCCCGGTCAGAGCGACCGGGTCAGAGCGACCGGGTCAGAGCGACCGGGTCAGAGCGACTTCGTCAGCGGGACCTCGGGCATCGGCTTCGGCTCACCACGGAAGGTGAACGTCGCGTCCTTGCCCTCGCCCTCGACGTCGACCAGGACGATCTCGCCGGCCTTGACCTCGCCGAAGAGGATCTTCTCCGACAGGGCGTCCTCGATCTCGCGCTGGATCGTGCGACGCAGCGGCCGGGCGCCGAGGACGGGGTCGTAGCCACGGTCGGCGAGCAGCTGCTTCGCCTTCTGCGTGAGCTCGATGCCCATGTCCTTGTCCTTGAGCCGCTCGTCGAGCCGCGCCAGCATGAGGTCGACGATCCGGATGATCTCGTTCTCGGTCAGCTGGTGGAACACGACGATGTCGTCGATGCGGTTGAGGAACTCCGGACGGAAGTGCTGCTTGAGCTCGTCCTGGACCTTGGCCTTCATCCGGTCGTAGCCGGTCTGGGTGTCGCCGGCCGCGGCGAAGCCCAGGTTGAAGCCCTTGGAGATGTCCCGGGTGCCGAGGTTGGTCGTCATGATGATGACGGTGTTCTTGAAGTCCACGACCCGGCCCTGGGAGTCGGTCAGGCGACCGTCCTCCAGGATCTGCAGCAGCGAGTTGAAGATGTCCGGGTGGGCCTTCTCGACCTCGTCGAACAGGACGACCGAGAACGGCTTGCGGCGCACCTTCTCCGTGAGCTGCCCGCCCTCCTCGTAGCCGACGTAGCCGGGAGGCGAGCCGAACAGCCGGGAGACGGTGTGCTTCTCGGAGAACTCGCTCATGTCGAGCGCGATGAGCGCGTCCTCGTCGCCGAAGAGGAACTCGGCCAGCGTCTTGGACAGCTCGGTCTTCCCGACGCCGGACGGGCCGGCGAAGATGAACGAGCCACCCGGGCGCTTCGGGTCCTTCAGGCCGGCGCGGGTGCGCCGGATCGCCTGGGAGAGGGCCTTGATGGCCTGCTCCTGGCCGATGACCCGGCGGTGGAGCTCGTCCTCCATCTTGAGCAGACGGGCGGACTCCTCCTCCGTCAGCTTGAAGACCGGGATGCCCGTCGCCGTGGCCAGGACCTCGGCGATCAGCTCCTCGTCGACCTCGGCCACGACGTCCATGTCGCCGGCCTTCCACTCCTTCTCCCGCTGCGCCTTCTGACCGAGGAGGTTCTTCTCCTCGTCACGCAGCCGCGCCGCCTTCTCGAAGTCCTGCGCGTCGATCGCGGACTCCTTCTCGCGGCGGACGCCGGCGATGCGCTCGTCGTACTCGCGCAGGTCCGGCGGGGCCGTCATGCGGCGGATGCGCATCCGCGAGCCGGCCTCGTCGATCAGGTCGATCGCCTTGTCCGGGAGGAAGCGGTCGGAGATGTAGCGGTCGGCCAGGGTGGCCGCAGCGACCAGGGCCGAGTCCGTGATCGAGACGCGGTGGTGCGCCTCGTAGCGGTCCCGGAGGCCCTTGAGGATCTCGATCGTGTGCGGCAGCGACGGCTCGGCGACCTGGATCGGCTGGAAGCGGCGCTCGAGCGCGGCGTCCTTCTCCAGGTGCTTGCGGTACTCGTCGAGCGTCGTCGCACCGATCGTCTGCAGCTCGCCGCGGGCGAGCATCGGCTTCAGGATCGACGCGGCGTCGATCGCGCCCTCGGCGGCACCGGCACCCACGAGCGTGTGCAGCTCGTCGATGAACAGGATGATGTCGCCGCGGGTGCGGATCTCCTTGAGGACCTTCTTGAGGCGCTCCTCGAAGTCACCGCGGTAGCGCGACCCGGCGACCAGCGCGCCGAGGTCGAGCGTGTAGAGGTGCTTGTCCTTGAGCGTCTCGGGCACCTCGCCCTTGACGATCGCCTGGGCCAGGCCCTCGACGACGGCGGTCTTGCCGACGCCGGGCTCGCCGATGAGGACGGGGTTGTTCTTGGTGCGGCGCGAGAGCACCTGCATCACGCGCTCGATCTCCTTCTCGCGCCCGATGACCGGGTCGAGCTTGCCCTCGCGCGCGGCCTGCGTCAGGTTGCGGCCGAACTGGTCGAGGACGAGGGAGGTCGAGGGCGCGCCCTC
>NZ_JAANNP010000146.1 GCF_011250635.1 Motilibacter deserti | reverse complement strand
GGGGGGGCAACGTGTTGTCGCGCCCCTGCGCTATCGAGGGCTACCCGCGGCTGGCGTGGTACGCCCGGGACGGCGCCCCGCTGGACATTCGTTCGCGGGCAGGCTCCTCATTCATGGCCTTGGATCAAGGCCGGGAGCGGGTCGTCCTCCCGCCAGGAGCTCGCGTCACGTCCTCGTGGGATGGAACGCGTACTCCACAGCCGGCCGCGCCGACCTGGCGGCGTGCGTCGACGTCGTCGCCGTGCCTGGTGTCCCGCCGGTCCGTGCACCGCTGTGCGGGACCCCCGGTGCCGGAGACGGGGTGGGCATCCTGAGTGTCGACCTTCTGGACGGCGCCGAGGTGCAGCTCGCGGCGTGGGCACCGGACGCGCTGCGCAGGCGCGCCCTAGACCGGCCTCCGCCGCGACAGCCACTCCGAGCGGCCGCGCCGCAGTATGGCTGCCACCAACCCTTGCCGAGTCGATGCTGCCAGCGGCTACAGCAGCCAGCGGCGGTGCCGCCCGTCGCAACCGCTCTGCCCTCGGCGGTGTCAGTGTGAGGGGTGCCCTTTCGCTCACCAGTTCCGCAGGCGCTGGATTCGACGGCCGGGCTGCTGCCTGAGGGCAGTCGCCTTTAGCCGGAGCAGTGGTAGGCGAAGGCCGCCGTCCACTTGCGGTCCTTGCGCTGTGCGACGACGAGCACCGCGAGACCGGGTGCCGGCGCCTTGGCCGTCGCCCCAGCCGTTGCGCTGCTTGCGCGCTGTGGCACGACGAACTGCCCGGGCAACCCGTACTCCGCCCCGTCGCGCACAGGGGCGCCGTCCAGGTTCTGCCGGGAGTACGCCTGGGCAGCGGCGACGGCGCTATCGGCAGTCGGCCCCTGCATCCCCGCGGCGATGGGCCGGGTCGAGCAGTTGCCCAAGTCGACTTCGTCCTGGCCGCCGCACGCGGACACGACGATGAGGCCAGGGAGGACGACGGCGCAACACCATCTGGCTCTCGCTCTGATCGCGTACCTCCCGGCGCCGTGGGCAGCCCACTCTCTCAGCTCGCCCGCCACCGGCGGTAGGCGTTCGCTGGAAGCGGGGGACCGCGCTCTCAGCCGCCGCGGGAGAGCGCTACCGGCGACAGCCGCAGCTGCCCACGCGCATCAGCGCAGGCCAAGCCAGAAGTGGAGGCGCGACCTGCGGCACGAACGGGCGTGCAACCGGCGGCATATGAGTACGTGTTGCTGCTTGTTGGGCTAGCAGCGGCCGGCTGCCCGCCATGTCCTCTACTGCGGCGTTCTCCGCTCGTCGTCGTACTGACGCCGCAGCGCTAGCAGCCGACCTGCCGCACGTGCGTAGCGGTTGATCTGCCGGTCACCCCCTCGGATGAGTCTGGTCACACCTGTCGAACGGGACTACGTTCCGGCTATGGCTCCTGGTGCGTTGCCGCCACTGTGGCAGGACGAGGTGCCACGCCGCGTGCTGTGCGTCGTCGCCCACCCCGATGACGTCGAGTACGGCACCTCAGCGGCCGTCGCCTTGTGGACGGCCCGCGGGGTGGAGGTTGCGTACCTCCTGCTGACCAAGGGCGAGGCCGGCATGGACGCCAGTCCGCCGGAGCGCACCGCCGAGCTCCGGGTGCAGGAGCAGTTGGAGGGCTCGCGTGCGGTCGGGGTCACACGAGTTGAGTTCCTCGACTACCCCGACGGCGTCTTGGAGCACACCCTCGCCCTGCGGCACGACATCGCGCGCGCCATCCGTCGCCACCAGCCCGACGCGGTGCTGGTGGGGTCGTGGGAGGTCGAGTTCGTCGCCGGGCTCAACCAGGCCGACCACCGGGTGGCCGGCCTCGCCGCGCTGGACGCGGTGAGAGACGCCGGGAACCGCTGGGTCTTCCCGGATCTGCTGGACGAGGGGCTCGAGCCGTGGTCGGCGCGCTGGCTCGTGGTGAGCGGCGACGCCCGACCGACGCACGGGGTCGACGTGACCGGTGAGCCGCTCGAGCGCGGCATCCTCTCGCTGGAGGCGCACCGGCAGTACCTCGCCGGCATCCCGGGCCACCCGCCGCCCCGCGCGATTCTGACGGGGATCACCGCCGTGCAGGGCAGGGCGCTGGGGGTGGCCCACGCGGTGCTGTTGCGAGTGTGGGACCTGCATGCCCCGCCGGCTATCGCTTTGGAGGCGCAGCGGGCCGCCCGGGCTGCCACTGGTTGAGGGGACGGCAGCCCCGGCCGTGCCCCTCTCGCCATGGTCATCTGCGCACTGGCATCAGCGGGGAGGCAGCCCGTTGGTCTTCTCGCGCTTCCGTGACGCTAGCTTCGCGGGCATCGCGAGGCGTACGGCTCGAGCGCCCCTGGTAGCCGAGCCAGACTTCCTGCCAACGGACTGGGCCGTTGCCCACACGCAGGTGCCTAGGCGAGGACTTGTCCGCGGTCGGCGGCATGACGGGCGACTGGGCCGGGGCCTGCGGAGGGTGTCCCGCGACTGCGATGCTCGGCAGGTGCTCTTGATCTCGCGAGACGGTGCGGCGCTGCGGCTGGTACCGACTCGCTACCAGTTCGGCTTCGGAGCGAGTCATCCGGGCGACTGGGATGCCAACTGGCTCGTCGTGCACGGCGAGGTGCGAACGTCGTCCGGGGGGAGCTGGTCGTTCGAGGACCCCTGCCTGACCACCTGGGAGGCGGTCGAGCTCGGCCAGTGGCTGGCGTCCGCTGCGGCCGGCGCCGTCGTGCCGACCGTTTCTCCGGACGAACAGTCGGAGGGCGTGCTCAGCTTCACGGAGCCGAACCTCGCCTTCAGCGTTGCGGAGATCGACGACCTTGACCTCGTCGTTCGAGTTCATCTGGCCTTCGAATCGGCGTCGGCGAGGCTGAAGGTGGCCCATGATCTGATTGATCAGTTCACCTACCACGTCGCAGTTCTCACGTCGCGTCGAGAGCTAGATTCTGTCGCCGCCAGCTGGCTCGAGGAGCTCGAGTCGTTCCCGCAGCGGTGACTGTTCAGGTGATCACGGGTCCGCACCGGCCGCGATGACGGCGGCATGAGCGGTAGAGAATCTCGATCTTGGGCAGGAGCCGCCCATGCGGCTGTGGCAGCGGTGGTTCGTCGGCGCGATGGTCCTTGGCCTGGTCGTCACGCTGACGGGGATCTACGGGGACGTCCTGGTTCTGCGTCTGGTCGGGCCGTCGCTTGGTCTCGTCGGCGCGGTCGTGGGACTCGTGGCTGAGCGCCGGCGCCAGTCGCCCTAGCGCCGGATGCGGCATTTCCGGATGACTGGCTCCTCGGGCAGCCTCCCGGGTGCCGTCGCACCCCGGGGAGGTCCTCTAGGTCCAGGTGTAGCCGCGCAGCGCGCCGAGCGCCGCCAGTGCTGCGCAGCCGACGATGCCCCACGTCATGAGTCTCGATTGGCCCCACAGCAGTCCGGCGGCGAGGGCGGGCATGCCCAGGAGCAGCCCGGCGAAGGCCATCCACCGAGCCGCCAGGCCGTGATCGATGGGCTCGCCGGAGTTGAAGCTCCCAGCTCCCACCATGCCGCCAGCGATGAAGGCGATCAGAGCACCGACAAGGCAGGCCAGCGTGACGGTGCCCAACGTGACGGCGCGCCATAGGTCCCGCTTGTCCCAGAGCGGCGTGTACGTGGGCTTCTGATTCTTCTCGGTCGCGCTGGTCACGATCACAGGCTCGCCCTTCGTCGGCCGGAGTCGCGTGAGTCGCCGTACTCAGGTCTTGACTGAACTCGCG
>NZ_JAANNP010000147.1 GCF_011250635.1 Motilibacter deserti | reverse complement strand
GGCGCCCGGGCGACGATGGACGCCCTCGGGATCCGCAGCAGCGCCGCGGTCACCGTCGCCGGTGACACCGGCCCGTGGGGCGCGCTGGTCGCCCACGGCAGCTCCCCCGACGCGTTCGGCCCCGACGACCTGCACTTCCTGCAGGCGGTGGCGAACGTCGTCGCGGCCCTGCTCGCCCGGGCCCGGGTCGAGGAGGAGCTGCAGCTGCGGGCCACGCACGACGCGCTGACCGGGCTGCCGGGGCGCGAGCTCCTGCGCGAGCGGCTGAGCGCCGCGGTGGCGGGCCCGGACGCCGGCCCGGTCGGCCTGCTCCTGCTGGACCTCAACGGGTTCAAGGACGTCAACGACTCGCTCGGCCACCACGTGGGCGACGACGTGCTGCGCCAGGTCGCGCCGCGGCTCGGGGTACCGCTCACGCCACTGGACACGGTGGCCCGGCTCGGCGGTGACGAGTTCGCGATCTGCCTGGCCGCGCCGCGCACGACCGACGAGCTGCTCGAGATGACCGGGCGCATCAGCGACCTGCTGCACGGGACGTACGAGACGCCCTTCGGCCCGGTGTCGCTGGGCGGCAGCGTCGGCGCGGCGATCGCTCCCGCGCACGGCACGGACGCGCACATGCTGCTGCGCCACGCCGACCAGGCGATGTATCGCGCGAAGCGCGAGGCGACCGGGTGGGCGGTCTACGACCCGCAGCTCGACGAGGACCCGACGTCGCGGCTGCGCGCGGTCAACGAGCTGCGGGGCGCGATCGCGGCGCACGAGATCACCCTCGCGTACCAGCCGATCGTGCACCTGCCGACCGAGACCGTACGCAGCGTCGAGGCGCTGGCCCGCTGGACGTCGCCGACCCGTGGGCCGCAGTCGCCCGCCGAGTTCGTCGCGCTCGCCGAGCGGTCGGGCCTCATCGGCGACCTGACCGACGAGATCGTGCGGATGGCGTGCCGGCAGGCGGCACGCTGGCTGGCCGACGGGCGCGAGCTCGCGGTGGCCGTCAACCTGCCCGGCTCGGTCCTCGCCCAGCCCGGGTACGCCGACCGGCTCGCCCGCCACGCCGAGCTGGCCGGCATCCCCCCGGCCCTGCTCTCGGTCGAGGTCACCGAGACCACGTTGGTGAGCGAGGCGGCCGTCGCGACGCTGCGGCGCCTCGTCGACCGGGGCATGCAGGTGCTGGTGGACGACTTCGGCACCGGCTACTCCTCGCTCGGCCGGCTGAAGCAGCTGCCGGTGCAGACGCTCAAGATCGACCGGAGCTTCATCACGGGCCTGGCCGAGGACCGCGCGGACCTCGCCATCGTCCGCTCGGTCGTGGCGCTGGCCGAGGAGCTCGGCCTCGACGTCGTCGCCGAGGGGGTCGAGACGCCGGAGGTCGCCGACGCCCTGCGGGCTCTGGGCGTGCCGCGGGCGCAGGGCTACCTCTACGCGCGGCCGCTGCCGCCGCACGACCTGGAGGCCTGGCTGGACACCCGCCCCGCGCCGGGCCGGCTTGGGAGCCTCGCGGAGCGCCGGTCCGCCTGACGAAATGGGGTGGCCCGCCGCTCCGGCGACCGGCGATCGTTGCCCCGTGACCGACACCGCCGTGGCACCGCGCGCGGGGACGGGCCTGCGCGGCCTGCCCCGCCCGTTCTGGTTCCTCTGGGCCGGCACGCTGGTCAACCGGATCGGCCTGTCCGTGCAGCCGTTCCTGCTGCTCTACCTCACCACCGCGCGCGACCTGTCCGCTCCGCGCGCCGGGCTCGTGCTGACCGCGCTCGGGGCCGGCGCATCCTGCTCGCAGATCCTCGGCGGTGCGCTCACCGACCGCGTGGGCCGTCGCCGCGTCCTCGTCGGCGGGCTGCTCGCCAGCGCCGGCAGCCTGGCCCTGCTCGGCCTCGCCCGCGGCATGCCCGCGCTGCTGGCGGCGGCCGTGCTCGTCGGGGTCTGCGCCGACCTCTACCGCCCGGCCGCCAGCGCGCTCGTCGCCGACCTGGTGTCGCCCGAGCGGCGCACCCTCGCGTACTCCCTGCTCTTCTGGGCGATCAACCTCGGCTTCGCGATCGCGGGCGTGCTCGCCGGCTGGCTCGCGACGCACGGCTACGGCCTGGTCTTCGCCCTCGACGCGGGCACCTGCGCGGTCTTCGCGCTCATCGTTTGGCGCGGCGTCCCGGCGGACCCGCCGCGCCTCACCCAGAGCGACGAAAGCGTACCGGCGAGCGCGGGCTACGGCACCGCGCTGCGCGACCCGCTGCTGGTCGCGCTGTGCGTGCTGACGCTCCTGCAGTCCACGGTCTACATGCAGGGCTACGTCACGCTGCCGCTGGTGATGGCGGACGACGGGCTGTCCCCGCGGACGTACGGCACCGTCATCGCGCTGAACGGCCTCGGCATCGTGCTCCTGCAGCCGCTGCTGCTGCGGTGGCTGACCCGCCAGGACCGGCTCGTCGTGCTCGCGGCTGCCTCGGTGCTCATCGGGATCGGCTACGGCTGCACGGCGTTCGCGGACACGGGACCGGAGTACGCCGCGACGGTGCTGGTGTGGACGGTGGGGGAGATCGGTACGGGCGGGGCAGGCATGGCGATCATCGCCGACCTCGCGCCGCCGGGCGCGCGCGGCCGCTACCAGGGGCTGTTCGGGACGATGTTCGGCGCAGCCGCGCTCACCGCCCCGCTCGTCGGCACGACCGTGCTCACCGGGCTCGGCGAGCCGGCGCTGTGGGGCGGGTGCGTCGCCCTCGGGCTCGTCGTCGCGGTCGGGATGCTCGCGCTCGCCCCGGGGGTGCGCGCGCGCCGGCGGGTCCTCGAGGCCGGGTGAGCCCGAACCGCTGTTTGCCGAAGTTCTCTTCCCCCCTCAGGCTCCCCACCCGACCGGTCGCCGCACGGTGCCCAAGATCATGGGGCGCCAGAGGCGTGACGCGGGCCGGTCCGGGGGATCGCATCGGCCATGGAGCACTTCACGATCGCGACAGTCGCCGAGAAGAGCGCCGACTTCCGGCGCGTGCTGTGGACGGGCAAGCACACCCAGCTCGTCATCATGACGATCCCGCCGGACGGGGAGATCGGCGAGGAGGTCCACGAGGACACCGACCAGGTCCTCACGTTCGTCAGCGGCGTCGGCGAGGCGCGCGTCGGCGGGCAGAAGAAGAAGGTCGAGGCCGGCGACCTCGTGGCCGTGCCCGCCGGGACGAAGCACAACTTCGTCAACACCGGGCCGAACCCGCTCGTCCTCTACACGGTCTACGGCCCGCCGGAGCACGCGGCGAAGGCGGTCCACCACACCAAGGAGGAGGCCGACGAGGCCGAGGAGTCGGGCAAGGACGAGCCGCCGACCTCCTGACCTCCCGCTCGCGGCGGGCGGCCCTGCTCGGGCCGCCCGCCGCGGCGCGTCTGTGCCGGATCAGGCCGAGTCAGGCCGGCGGGCGGTCGACCAGGTGCGAGAGCACGATGACGCTCTTCGTCGAGCCCACCCGCCGGTCGCTGCGCACCCGTTCGAGCACCGTCTCCATGTGCCGGATGTCGACCGCGCGCAGGTGCACCAGCGCGTCGGCCTCCCCCGTGACCGTGCACGCGTCGACGACCTCGGGGATGCTGTCGAGCGACGCCCGCAGGCTGTCCGGGGAGACGTTCCCCGCGCAGAACACCTCGACGTACGCCTCAGTGGTCCAGCCGAGCACCGCCGAGTCGACGACGGCGGTGAAGCCGCGGATGACGCCG
>NZ_JAANNP010000148.1 GCF_011250635.1 Motilibacter deserti | reverse complement strand
CGGCGTCACCGACAAGCGGACGAGCGAGGACTACGTCCCGCTGGCCGACATCATGGAGGGCGCGCTCGACGAGATCGAGGCGATCGGCTCCCGTGGCGGCGCTATGGTCGGCGTGCCCACGGGGTTCGCCGACCTCGACGAGTTGACGAATGGCTTGCACGGCGGGCAGATGATTATTATTGCGGCGAGGCCCGCCATGGGCAAATCAACTTTGGCCTTGGACTTTGCGCGTGCGGCCTCCATCAAATCGGGGCTGACGTCCGCCTTCTTCTCTCTCGAGATGGGCCGCAACGAGATCACGATGCGTCTGCTCTCGGCCGAGGCGCGGGTCCCGCTGCACCACATGCGCACCGGCACGATGACCGACGACGACTGGAACCGGCTCGCCCGGCGCATGGGCGAGGTGTCCGAGGCTCCGATGTTCATCGACGACTCGCCGAACATGACGATGATGGAGATCCGCGCCAAGTGCCGGCGCCTCAAGCAGCGCCACGACCTCAAGCTCGTCATCGTCGACTACCTGCAGCTGATGCAGTCCGGCAAGCGCGTCGAGTCCCGCCAGCAGGAGGTCTCGGAGTTCTCCCGGTCGATGAAGCTGCTCGCCAAGGAGCTCGACGTCCCCGTCATCGCGCTCTCGCAGCTGAACCGTGGGCCCGAGCAGCGCACGGACAAGAAGCCGATGATGAGCGACCTGCGTGAGTCCGGCTCGCTCGAGCAGGACGCCGACATGGTCATGCTGCTGCACCGCGAGGACGTCTACGAGAAGGAGTCCCCCCGCGCCGGCGAGGCGGACATCATCGTGGCGAAGCACCGCAATGGCCCGACCGCGACCATCACGGTGGCGTTCCAGGGTCACTATTCGCGGTTCGTGGACATGGCACAGGCGTAGTGCAGGCTTGGTTGTCGACACCCCGCAGAGTCTGACCACGGCCACCGTGCACGTGCCGTCATGTTCAATTGCCAGGTCGGTGCCGGCCTTCCTGATGACTCAACCGCTTCTCGGGACCACTGCGCCGCACGACGACCGACGGGCGCCGACTTGGACCCGCAGGCGCGGGCCTGCTCTCGGCTCGCCGCGCCCGTCAGCTCAGGAAACTCCCGGCAATTCAGTGTCTGTCACGGCGTACTCCGGCTCCCTCGTGCGCCCCGCTCGGCGGACGGGAAGCTCAGGAAGAGCACGCGCATGACGAGCACGGAGCTGACGACGAGCAGGTTGTAGCCGAGCAGCTGGAAGAGGCTGAGCGCCGGGGTGATGCTCGGCCCGCCCGGGGTGCCGAGCAGCATCACGGCCGCGACCCCGGTGGACGCGCCGAGGAACCCGAGCAGCACCTGGTGCAGCAGGTCGGTGATGAAGCTGCGGTCGCGGGAGCTGGCGAACAACCGCACGTTGACGTTGACGTTGCCGTCCTCGACCGCCCCGAGAATGCGCTCGATACGACGCGGCAGCCGCCGCAGCATCGGGAGCAGCTCCAACGCCTCCTCCGTCGCCGTACGACGCAGGTTGCCCGGGGAGAAGCTCTCCCCGATGTGGGAGACCGCGAACGACCGCGAGGCCTGCACCATGTCGAGCCCCGGCGCGAGCTCGCGCAACGTCCCGTCGAGCGTCGTCAGCGAACGGAACACGGCGGCGATCTCCGGCGGCACCGACAGCCCGTGCCGCGAGACCAGCCGGAACAGGTCGTTGAACATCGCGACCCCCGGGGTGGAGCCGGGGCCGAGGTGTCGGGCCAGGAACTGGCCGAGCGAACGCTCCAGCGCGGCGGAGTCGGTGTCCTCGCTGGGGGTGAGGATCTCGAGCAGCGCATCGACGAGCCGCGCCGGGTCGCCGCGGTGCAGGCCGTGCAGGAACTGGGCGAGCGCCGAGCGCAGCCGGCCGTCGAGGCGGCCGACGCAGCCGAAGTCGAGCAGCCCGAGCCGCCCGTCGGGCAGCAGCAGCACGTTGCCGGGGTGCGGGTCGGCGTGGAAGACGCCGGAGTGCAGCACCTGGCCCAGCAGGGTCCGCAGCAGCGTCGCCGCGAGCGCGTCGCGGTCGAGCGCCCGGAGGGGCTCGATCGCCGCGGCGGAGCCGAGCGGCACGCCCTCGAGGAACTCCATGACGAGCAGCCGCTCGGAGCACAGCGCGGCGTGGACCCGGGGGACGTGGACAGATGCATCCTTCGTGGCAGCGGCGACGGCGCTCAGGTTGCGCGCCTCCATCCGGAAGTCCAGCTCCTCGCGAAGCGCGTCGGACAGGCCGTCGGCGAGCGCGGACGCGCCCATCCGGCGTCCCCAGGTGGTGCGCGACTCGAGCGTTTTGGCAACGCGGTGCGCGATGTCGAGGTCGCGCAGGACGACCGGCTTGATGCCCGGGCGCTGGATCTTCAGCGCCACCTGCTCGCCGGTGTGCAGTCGGGCGCGATGGACCTGTGCGATGGAGGCAGTGGCGAGCGGGATCGGGTCCACGTGCGCGAAGAGCTCCTCCGGGTCGCAGCCCAGCTCCTCGCGCAGCACGTGCTCGATCGCGGGCCACGGGGCCGGAGGCACCTCGCACCGCAGCCGGACAAGCTCGGCCACGACGTCGGGCGGCAGCAGGTCGGGCCGGGTCGACAGCGCCTGCCCCAGCTTGATGAAGGTGACGCCGCCCTCCTCGAGCGCGAGCCGGAGGGCACGGGGGTCGCGTCGGTCGCCGGCCCCCGACGCCCGGGCGGGCCGCAGCCGTGGGGCCAGCAGGCCGTGGCGCATCGCGATCCGCGAGATCTCCCAGTAGCGCCGGGTGCGGGCGAGACGCCGCTGCAGGCCGCGCGCCCCCGCGAGCGGCCGGAACGGGCTGGGCCACAACACCTCGCTCAGCCCGAGGAAGAGCGTGGCGACCAGCAGCGAGACCCCGATCTGCACGGGGGTGAACAGCACGCGGCTGCCGGCACTCTCGGTGCTCGTGCCGAAGGCCCAGAACGCGACGAGGCCCACCGTCCCGGTGACGAACGCGCGGGCCACGCCGACGCGTACACCCAGCAGCCGCCGCGCCGCGGCGGAGAACACGACGACCCCGAGCGCGATGCTCGACGTGGCCAGTGCGACATAGAGGACGCTCAGGGTCATCGCGGGATCTCCCTCGAGGGGCAGGTTCGCGGGGCTACGACGCCGGCGCGGCAGGGGGTTGGTCGGGCGTGGGCGCGAGCGCCGGCAGGACGAGGTCCCACAGGTCGTCCAGACGCTCCTCGAGGTCGCGGCGCTCGCTCAGCACCTGCGAGACGCTCTGCACTCCGAAGAACGCGGCGATGAGCGTGCGCGCGACCGCCGGCGGGTCGAGGCCGGGGCGCATCTGCCCGATCTCCTGGGCGTGGCGCAGCAGGCCGGTCGTCTGGTCGATCCAGCCGACGTACGGCGTGGGCAGCTCGACCCCGATGACCGCCCGCTCGGCGGCCAGCCGGATGCCGGCGCGCACGACGATGTCCTCGCGGAAGGCGCGGGCGACCTCGTACGACAGGGCACGCAGCTGCGCGAGAGGCCCTTCGTGCTCCGCACTGACCTTGGCGATCAGCGCGGGCCAGGCGGCGTACTGCTCGTGGACGACGGCGGCCGCGAGGTGGTCCTTGGACGCGAAGTGGAAGTACAGCGCGCCCTTCGTCGTCTCCGCCTCGTTGACGATGTCGGTGAGGCTGGCGCCGAGGTAG
>NZ_JAANNP010000149.1 GCF_011250635.1 Motilibacter deserti | reverse complement strand
ATGCCGCATCGTCGCGACCGCGGACTGGCGCGATGCCGCATCGTCGCGACGGCGGCGGCCGGGTACGCCGTGGAGGCGCGGCGGGAGGCGCCGGCGCCGGCGCTGGCGCGGGCGGGAGGCGCCGGCGCGATGCCGCATTCATCCGACGCCCCACTGGCAGGATGCCGCACTCATCGCGACCTATCGCCACGATGCCGCATCGTCGCGGTGCGGGACTGGCGCGCCGCTAGTCGACGACGGTCGGCAGCGAGGGGTCGCGCCAGGCCGCGACGCAGATCGCGATCTCGTCGGGCAGGATCCGGGCGGTCGACAGCGGCGGCAGGTCGTCGGGGTCGAACCAGCCGACCTCGAGGATCTCCTTGGCGTCGAGCGCCCCGCCGCGCGAGACCTCCTCGCAGACGAAGAACAGCTTGTAGACGTGCACCGGCAGCGGAGGCTGGTGGCCGCGTACCTCACGGTCGAGCACGGCCGCGACCCGGAGCAGTCGCGCCTCGACACCGCCCTCCTCGCGGATCTCGCGCAGGACGTTCGTCGTCGGCGGCTCGAGCACGTCGCACCAGCCGCCGGGCAGCGTCCACAGCCCGTCCGAGCGCTCGCGGGTCATGAGCAGCCGGCCTTCCGCGTCGAACACCGCCCCGCGCGCGTCGACCTTCGGCGTCGCGTGGCCGCCCTCGGGGTCGACGAGCCGGCCCAGCTCGGGGACCGGTCCCGCCGTCACGAGGGCCCGCAGCTGCTCGGCCACCTCGCCGACCTGCGCATAGCGCTGCCGGTCGAAGGGGTCCGCCGAGTAGTACAAGCCGGTCTGTGCGATCGCCGCCAGCTCGACCATCGCCCGCCGGACCGCCTGCGCGGCGGGACCCTCCACTGGGCCGGGGCCTGCGTCGCGGCCGGGGCCATGGCCTGCGCCGGGGCCGGGGCCGGGGCCGGGGCCAGAGCCAGAGCCTGCGCCGGAGCCGCTCGGAGTCTCGTCGGTCACCCGCCAGATCATGCCCCGACGCGCCTGGCGGTGACTGTCCCCGGTCGCGTCTAGCCTGCGCGCATGGCGACGAGCAAGGCCGCATCGGCGAAGGCAGCCCCCCGCAGCTACCGCTGCGCCGAGTGCGGCTGGACGACCGCCAAGTGGGTCGGGCGGTGCGGCGAGTGCCAGGCGTGGGGGTCGGTCGAGGAGGGCGGCCCCGTCACCGGCCCGCGCACCGCCGCCGGCCCCGTGACTGCCGCGGCACGCCCCATCGCCGACGTCGACGTCGAGACGGCCCGCGCAAAGCCGACCCGCATCGGCGAGCTCGACCGCGTCCTCGGCGGCGGCCTCGTCCCGGGGGCGGTGGTCCTCATGGCCGGCGAGCCCGGGGTCGGCAAGTCCACGCTGCTGCTGGAGGTCGCGTCCAAGGTCGCGCGCATCGGCTCCCGCACGCTCTACGTCACAGCGGAGGAGTCGGCCGGGCAGGTCAGGCTGCGGGCCGAGCGCGTCGGCGCGCTCAACGAGCACCTGTTCCTCGCTGCCGAGACCGACCTCGGCGCCCTGCTCGGCCACGTCGACGCGGTGCGACCGAGCCTGCTGATCGTCGACTCCGTGCAGACCGTCGCGTCGGCGCAGATCGACGGGTCCGCCGGCGGCGTGGGCCAGGTCCGCGAGGTGGCGGCGGCCGTGACGCGGGTGGCGAAGGAGCGCGGCATCCCCACTGTGCTCGTCGGCCACGTGACCAAGGACGGCGGCATCGCCGGCCCGCGCGCGCTCGAGCACCTGGTCGACGTCGTGCTGCAGGTCGAGGGCGACCGCTCCTCGCGGCTGCGCCTGGTGCGCGCGGTGAAGAACCGCTACGGCCCCACCGACGAGGTCGGCTGCTTCGACCTCGGCGAGAGCGGCATCGTCGAGCTGCCCGACCCCAGCGGGCTGTTCCTGTCCCGGCACTCGTTCCCGGTCCCCGGCACCGCCGTGACGGTTGCGCTCGAGGGGCGCCGCCCGCTCGTCGCGGAGGTCCAGGCGCTGGTGGCGCCGTCGCCGCTGTCCACGCCACGCCGCGCCACGAGCGGGGTCGACGCGTCCCGGGTCGCGATGGTGCTGGCCGTGCTCGAGCGGCGCGGGGGCGTCCGGCTGCGCGACGCGGACACCTACGTCGCGACGGTCGGCGGCGTACGCCTCGTCGAGCCGACCACCGACCTGGCCGTCGCGCTCGCGGTCGCCAGCTCGGTACGCGACCTGCCCCTTCCCAAGGGGATCATCGCCCTCGGCGAGGTGGGGCTCGCGGGAGAGGTACGCCCTGTCGCAGGCATCTCGCGCCGGCTCTCGGAGGCCGCACGGCTGGGGTTCAACCGGGCGCTCGTGCCGCTCGGCACCGACCCGGCGGGCGTCCCGGGCATCGTGGCGATCCCCGTCCCGGACCTGGCCACCGCACTGCGCGCGATCGCCAACACGGCCGAGGAGACCGACCGGGCCGCGGCGGCCAGGGCCGCTGAGGAGACCGAGGCTAGACTTCACCTGATCACCACTGGTGACCGTTGAGGAGCGTCGTGCCAGTCAGCGAAAGGCAGGCGGCGGAGGAGCCCCTCCGCCCCATCCTCGCGCTCCTCGCCCCGGGGACCCCGTTGCGCGAGGGGCTCGAGCGCATCCTGCGCGGCCGGACGGGCGCGCTCATCGTGCTCGGCTACGACCGCAACGTCGAGGCGCTCTGCACCGGCGGCTTCGAGCTGGACGTGGAGTTCTCCTCCACGCGGCTGCGCGAGCTGGCCAAGATGGACGGCGCGATCGTCTGCGACGGCGACGTGACCAAGATCCACCGGGCCGCCGTCCAGCTGGTCCCGGACCCGTCGATCCCGACCGAGGAGTCCGGCACGCGGCACCGCACCGCGGAGCGGACCTCGCGTCAGCTCGACCTGCCGGTCGTGTCGGTGAGCGCCTCGATGTCGATCGTCGCGCTCTACTCCGGCGGCCGGCGCTATGTGCTCGAGGACTCGGCGCAGATCCTCAGCCGGGCCAACCAGGCGCTCGCGACGCTCGAGCGCTACAAGCTCCGCCTCGACGAGGTGTCCGGCACGCTCTCTGCGCTCGAGATCGAGGACCTCGTCACGGTCCGCGACGTCAGCGCCGTCGCGCAGCGCCTGGAGATGGTGCGCCGCATCGCCGACGAGATCGAGGGCTACGTCGTCGAGCTCGGCACCGACGGCCGCCTCCTCTCCCTGCAGCTCGCCGAGCTCATCGCCGGGGTCGACGCCGACCGCGAGCTGGTCGCGCGCGACTACCTGCACAGTGCCGGCGGGCGCCGCACGCGCACCGTCGAGGACGTCCTGGCCGAGCTGGACTCGCTCGATGCCGGCAGCCTGCTCGACATCGTCGCCATCGCGCGCGCGCTCGGCTTCGCCACGGTCGGCGAGGGGCTCGACGGCGCCGTCAGCCCGCGTGGCTTCCGGCTGCTCGCCAAGGTACCGCGGCTGCCCGCCGCGGTCGTGGAGCGGCTCGTCGAGCACTTCGGCAACCTGCAGAAGCTGCTCGCGGCCAACATCGACGACCTGCAGGCCGTCGAGGGCGTCGGTGAGTCGCGGGCGCGGACGGTGCGCGAGGGGCTGTCCCGGCTCGCCGAGTCCTCGATCCTCGAGCGCTACGTCTGACGGCCGGCTACGTCTGACGGCCGGCTACGT
>NZ_JAANNP010000150.1 GCF_011250635.1 Motilibacter deserti | reverse complement strand
CGGCCAGCCGCCGGGCGAGCGGCCGCAGCGGCGCGGCGGGGTCGTCGCCCGAGGCCGCCGCCACCCGGCGGGCGAGCATCACGTCGCCCACCACGGTCATCGTCACCGCGGCGGGCGGTGCCTGGCCGGCCGTCCGCAAGGGGTACGCCCGCGGCGCCCGGAGCGGCGATCGGCCTCCGATCAGCACGGCGCGCACCGTCGGCCCCAGCGCGCTCGTCGGCACCAGGGCGAGGACGGCGGGGTCGTTCGCGGCCTTGCGTACGGCGGCGGCGTCGCTGCGGGCGCGCGCCGCCCCCGGCGCGTCGACCGCCGGCCCGGCCACGACGCGCAGCCGGCCGCGGGGCAGCCCCAGCCGGGACCAGTCGGCCACCCGGCCGGCCACCACCGCGCGCGCCACCGCCGGCGAGACGTCGACCGGGCCGCGGCTCGGGTGGGCGGCGAGGGCGAGCGGGGCGTCCTGCGCGGGCGGCTCGGCGGAGCTGGTGCTCGCGGCCGTGGGAGCGACGGGCGACGTGCCGCTCGCCGGCGGGGTGGCGGTGGTCGACGTGCTGCCCGCGGCGGGGGAGGTGGTCGCCGACGTGGGCGCGGCCGCGCCCGGTCCGTCGACCTGCGCTGCGGTGCACGCGCAGAGCACGCCGGCGAGGACGACGAGGGCACTGCGGCGTACCGGCCCGCTCGCGATCGGCATGGCTCAGGCTACGTGAATCGACCCCCCTCCCGGGGAGTCGATCAAGGGACATGGCGCGCGCCGCGCCGGCGTGCCGGTGCCAGGCCCCTTGATCGTCGGGCTCAGCAGCGGTCAGGTCGATAACGTGCGGCCTGGCGGACGCGTGACCGAGGAGGGGCTGGATGGCGGACCTGGTCGGGGCGCTGGACCACGGCACGACGAGCACGCGCTTCATGGTGTTCGACGCGACCGGCACCGAGGTCGCCCGTCACCAGCTCGAGCACGCGCAGATCCTGCCGCGGCCGGGGTGGGTGGAGCACGACCCGGAGGAGATCGCCGACCGGGCCGCCTCGGTCGTCTCGATCGCGCTGCGCCAGGCCCGGCTGGAGGCGCGCGACCTCGCCGCGGTCGGCATCGCCAACCAGCGCGAGACCACGGTCGTGTGGAACCGGCGGACGGGCCGGCCGTACACGAACGCCATCGTCTGGCAGGACACCCGCACCGACACGATCGCCGCCGCGCTGGAGGCAGACGGGCGGGGGAGCGTGATCCGGGAGCGGGCGGGGCTTCCTCCGGCGACGTACTTCTCCGGGGCGAAGCTGCAGTGGGTGCTGGACAACGTCGAGGGCGTGCGCGCGGACGCCGAGCGGGGGGACGCCCTCTTCGGCACCACGGACAGCTGGCTGCTCTGGAGCCTGACCGGAGGCCCCGCCGGCGGCGTGCACGTCACCGACGTCACCAACGCCTCGCGCACGATGCTGATGAGCCTGGAGACGCTGGACTGGGACGAGGAGCTGCTCTCGTTCTTCGACGTGCCGCGGCGGATGCTGCCCGAGATCCGCCCGTCCTCGGACGCGCGTGGCTACGGCGAGGCGGTGGGCCCGCTGCACGGCGTCCCGCTCACCGCGGCGCTCGGTGACCAGCAGGCCGCGACGCTCGGACAGGGCTGCTTCACCCCGGGCACGGCGAAAAACACCTATGGCACAGGCAACTTCCTCCTGCTCAACACCGGCGGTGAGCTGGTCCGGTCGGCCAACGGGCTGCTGACGACGCCGGCCTGGCAGCTCGGCGACGGCGCGCCCGCGTACGCCCTCGAGGGCTCGATCGCGGTGACCGGCAGCGCGATCCAGTGGCTGCGCGACCAGCTCGGCATCCTCACCGGCGCGGCGCAGAGCGAGGCGCTGGCCGCTCAGGTCGAGGACAACGGCGGGGTCTACTTCGTCCCGGCGTTCTCCGGGCTGTTCGCGCCCTACTGGAGGTCGGACGCCCGCGGCGCGATCGTGGGGCTCTCCCGCTTCAACACCAACGCGCACCTCGTGCGCGCGACGCTGGAGTCGATCTGCTTCCAGAGCCGCGACGTGATCGAAGCGGCGAAGCAGGATTCCGGAATCGATCTTGATGTGCTGCGGGTCGACGGCGGGGTGACCGCCAACAGCCTCTGCATGCAGATCCAGGCCGACGTCCTCGGCGTCCCGGTGAGCCGGCCGGCGGTGACCGAGACGACGGCCCTCGGCGCCGCCTATGCCGCCGGGCTCGCGGCAGGCGTGTGGTCCTCGACCGACGAGCTGATCGGCAACTGGCGCGAGGACCGGCGCTGGGAGCCGCATTGGTCCGCGGACCGGCGCGAGAGCGAGTACGCCGGGTGGAAGCGCGCCGTGGAGCGTTCGCTGGGCTGGGTCGAGGTGGGCGCCGGCGGCCAGTGAACAGCGTCACCCGTCCGGGCCGCGTCCGCCGGCCGCGGCGGTGGAAGACCGACAAGGTGCCGCGCCCCGTACGCCTCCCCGACCTCACCGGCCGCCGCGCGCTGGTCACCGGCGCGACCGGGGGCATCGGCCTCGCCGTCGCGCGCGAGCTCGCGGTGCGCGGGGCGACCGTGGCGCTCGCCGCGCGCGACCGGGACCGCGGGGAGCGTGCGCTGGAGCAGGTGCGGGAGTCGGCGCCGGGCACCCAGTCCTACGTCACGGTGCTCGACCTTGCCGACCTGTCGTCGGTCCGCGCGCTCGCCGCCCGGGAGCGCGAGTACGCCCTCCCGGTCGACCTGCTCGTGTGCAACGCAGGCGTCTACACGAGCACCCGGCAGCGGACCGCCGACGGCTTCGAGCTGATGATGGGCACGAACCACCTCGGCCACTTCGCGCTGACCGGGCTGCTGGCCCCACGGCTCGCCGCCGCCCCGGCCGGGCGCGTGGTCGTGGTCTCGAGCCTCGCCGCGGCCGCCGCCGGTGCTCCGGACCTGGACGGGGCAGGGAGCGGAAGGTTCTCGGGGTGGCAGGCGTACGCCCAGTCCAAGCTCGCCAACCTGCTCTTCGCGACGGAGCTCGCGCGGCGCGCGCAGGAGCTCGGCGGGGACGTCACCGTCACCGCCGCGCACCCCGGGTGGGCGCGCACGCGCCTGCTCACCCGGCGCGGCCCCGGCCTGGCGTCGTTCGTGACCGCCCCGGCGGTCGCGGTCATGGGCAGCGTGCTCGCGCAAGGGGCTAGCGCGGGCGCCGCGCCCGTCGTTCTCGCCGCCACGGACCCGACGGCCTCCGCGGGCGCCTACTACGGCCCCCGCAGCCTCGGCGGCCTGCGCGGCGCGCCCGCAGGGGCCGAGCTGCCGCCGCTGGCGCGCGACCCCGCCCTCGCCACCGCGGTGTGGGAGAGGTCCGAGCAGCTGACGGGGGTCGCCTACCGCTGGGCGGGCACGACCGCCGTCGCCGACACGGCAGGGGCCTCCGGGCCGACGACGTCGTCGTAGAGGCCCTCGGCCCGCAGCACGTCCACGAGCGGGCACTCGCCGGGGTCGATCCGCATCGACGCGCCATGGCTGCGCACGGCGCGCGCCGCGTCGACCAGGAAC
>NZ_JAANNP010000151.1 GCF_011250635.1 Motilibacter deserti | reverse complement strand
GACCCAGGTAGTAGCCCTGGCCGTGCGTCACGCCGAGGGTGCGAAGGCAGTCCAGCTCCTCCGCGGTCTCGATCCCTTCGGCGACGAGGCTGGCCCCGGTGTGGCGGGCGAACGTGGTGAGGGCAGCGGCGAGCGCGCGGCGGGTCGGGTCCTTGTGCACGTCGCGGATGAGGGTCATGTCGAGCTTGATGAGCTCGGGAGCGAGCGCGAGGACGTGCCGCATGCTGGCGAACCCCGCGCCCGCATCGTCGACGGCGATCCGCAGCCCACGTTCCCGCAGCGGCGCGAGGTGAGCGAGCAGTGCCCGGTAGTCCTCCACCCGCTCGTGCTCGGTGAGCTCGAGCACGAGCGCGTCGAGGGTCTGTCCCTCGAGTGCCCGGCCCAGTGCGGGCGAAGCGGCGATCGACGGTGAGACGTTGATGGAGACGAACCCGCGTGTGTCCGGGCGGTGCGCAAGGGCGGCGCGGACGGCGGCGAGCTCGAGCCGCTCGGAGGCGCCGACGCGGGCAGCGTCCGCGAACCAGCTGTCCGGCGCGCCGGTGGGGAAGCGGCTGAGCGCCTCGACGCCGGCGACCTGCAGGCGCTCGAGCTCGATGATCGGCTGGTACACCGTCCGGGGACCGCCGGCGCTGTGCAGGTCGTCCAGCCGCGCCAGGACCGCGCCGCGCTCGGCCGCCTGCTCCTCGTCGCGCGTGACGAGCTCCCCGAGCGCCTCGGCCAGGATCTCCAGGACGCTGGCGTCGCGCGGGCGCAGCTCGGGCTGGGCCTCGGTGGACAGCGCGCACAGCACGCCGTAGTCGGTGCCGTCACGAAGGCGAACGGGCACGCCGACGTAGGCCCCGATGCCGAGCGCTCTGGTGATCTCCAGGTCGCGGGTGGCGGGGTTTGCGGTCGCGTCCGGGACGACGGGCGCGAGCCGTCCGTCGAGCACACGCTGGCAGTAGGTCCCGGCCCGGTCCCAGGTGAAGCCGTGCGGGGCCGGGACGTCGGCCCGCGTCGCCAGGTGCCGGACCGCCCACGTGTCCCCCTCGAACCTGCCGAGGACGGCGGCGTCCATGCCCAGCTGGCGACGAGCGGAGTCGAGCAGCCGCTGAATCTGCCCCTGGGCGCTCGTCCCGTCGCAGGCCGAGCCCGTCGAGCGGCGAGCGTCAGGGCTGGGCGTGGAGCCGCGTGCCCCTCGCGTCGGGCGCAGGCCGGCGGCGCGCGTGGCCTTGTCCGCGTACATCGCGGCATCGGCCCGGCGCCAGGTCTCGACGAGGCCGGTCGCAGCGCGCCGGGTGGCCGCGCCGATCGAGGCGTGCACGTCGGCGTCGTGGAGGCTCCTGCGCAGCCGGTCGATGACGTTGACGACGGCCGCGGCGGAGGCGCCGGGCAGCAGCACGGCGAACTCGTCACCGCCGAGCCGGGCGACGAGGTCGTCGGCCCGGAACTGGCGGCGGAGCACGTCGGCGGCTCGGACGAGCAGCGCGTCGCCCTCGATGTGGCCGCCGGTGTCGTTGACGGCCTTCAATCCGTCGAGGTCGAGCACGATGACCGACGCGGTGAGCCCGAGCCGGCGGGCGCGGGACTCCTCGCCCTCCAGCGCGCGGTCCCAGGCACGGCGGTTCGCCAGCCGGGTCAACGCGTCCTGCTCGGCGGCGTCCTCGGCCTGCTCGGCGCGGCGTGCCTCCTGCTCGAGGCGCACCTCGTACGCGAGCAGCGTCCCCAGCAGCTCGGCGGCGAGCTCCACGTCGGGCAGCTGCAGGGCCATCGCCGGGTCGACCGGCGCGCGCGACCCGGCACAGACCGTCCCGAGGAGCTCTCCGTCGGGACCGGGCATCGGGACCGTCAGGTAGGAGGTGAAGGGCAGGCCCGTGGCGGCGCGCGCGTGCTGCCAGCCGGGCACGTCGTCGACCTGCACGGCGAACCGCGGCGCCTCGCCGGCGATGCTCGCGGCGCAGAAGGTGTCCCGCCACGCCAGCACGTCGTGAGCGGCGACGCCGACCGCTCCGGCGTCGAGGGCGGACAGGACCACGTAGTCCTCGCCGTCGCGGCGGGACACCGCCCACATGTCCATCCCGAGCCGCGCGTGCAACCGCTCGAGCGTCGCGCGGGCGGCCGAGGTGAAGTCGGCGACCGACCGCGCGGGTACGACGGCAGCGGCGTCCCGGGCTGCGGCGGGAGCGTCGACGGGCTCTGCTGGAGTCACCCGCCGTGCATCGGCAGGCCGCCCCTGCGCTTGAGGTGGCGAGCCTGCCGGCGGTTCGGCTAAGACCGCGGCGGCCCCGTCCGATGAGCACCGTCGTGTCCGCACGAGAGCCAGAGGTGCCTGAAGCCCGGGTCGGGGTGATGCCGCTCGCGTCCGCCAGTGCCGTGCCCCTGGTCGTCGCCGTCATCCTGCACGGTGCGGACGAGCCCCTCGGGCAGGTGCCGGCCTTCATGCCCGGGTTCCTGGCCACCGTCCTCGCCTTCGACCTCATCACGGTCGTGCTGCTGCTGAGCCAGTACCTCGCCGGCGGACGCGCACGGCTCCTGGCTCTCTCCTGGGCCTACGCGTGGTCCGCGCTCGTGATCGTCCCCCACGCGCTGGTGTTCTCCGGGCTCTTCACGCCGCACGGGCTGCTCGGCGCCACGCCCAGCAGCGCGCCCTGGCTCTGGACGGCCTGGCACGTCGGGCTTCCCGCGCTGATCGGCCTCTCGCTGGCACCGTGGCCCGCCCGCCTCGAGAACGCGCTCGACAGCGTGCGGCACCGTCGCTCGCTCGCAGCCGGCAGCCTGGTCGTCCTCACCGTCGTGGCGGGGGGAGCCACGTGGCTCGTGACGGCGGGCGCCAGCCACCTGCCGGTGATCATCCACAACGGCAGCTACGCCGTGCTCACCGACCGCTTCGGGCCCTGGATCGTCGCCGTCAACGTCGTCGCGCTGCTCGTCTCCGTCCTCGGAGTCCTGCGCCGCAGGCAGCGGGGGCTCGAGACGTGGGCCGTCGTGGCCGTCGTCGCCTCCTGCGGCGACGTCGTGCTCACGCTCTGGGCGACCGGCCGCTTCACGACCGGCTGGTACGCCGCCCGGCTGCTGGCGCTGGCCGCCGCGCTCGCCGTCCTCGCCTCCCTGCTGCGGGAGATCACGACCCTGTACGCCCGGGTGCGGGCCCACGCGGTCACCCTCACGCGGCAGTACGAGCAGTTGCAGGCGGCGCATGCGATGCAGGCGCAGCTGGCCGCTCGCGACATTGAGCTGCGCCACGTCCTGAGCGCCACGAGTGACGCGTTCGTCGCGGTCGACGAGGACGAGCGGATCACGACGTGGAACCCGGCTGCCGAGCGGATGTTCGGCTGGACCGCCCACGAGGCCATCGGCCTGACGCTGAGCGCGACGATCCTGCCGGCGCGCCTCGCCGCCGCGCACCGCGGCGGGTTCGCCCGGTTCCTCCGGACCGGCACGCCCGCC
>NZ_JAANNP010000152.1 GCF_011250635.1 Motilibacter deserti | reverse complement strand
GTTGGTCTGCTCGGCGATCGAGGTGATGACCTTGACGACGTTGCCGATCTCGGCGCTTGACTCGCCGAGCTTGGTGACCGTCTCGGTCGTGTGCTGCGCGGCGCTCACCGCACGGCTCGCGACCGACGCGGCATCGCCGGCCGACTGCGCGATCTCGCGAATGGCGGCGCCCATCTGCTCGGCGCCGGCGGCGACGGTCTGCACGCTGTGCGAGACCTCGTCGGCCGTCGTTGCGAGGACGGCCGTCTCCTGTGCGGCGTCGGCCGACGCCGCCGCCATCTGCTCGGCCGAACCGCTCGCCCGCTGGGAGGCGTCGGCCAGCGTCGTCGCACTGGCGGCGAGCGTGGCGACGGTCTCCCGGACGGCCGCGACCGCGGCGTTGACGGCGGTGGCCATCTCGGCGACCTCGTCGTTGCCCTGCTGCTCGGCCTTTACTGTGAGGTCGCCGTCGGCAACGGCGCCGAGCACGTCGCGCACGGCCCCGAGACGCCGGGTGACACTGCGGCCGATGAGGAACGCCAGGCCCAGGGCGAGCAGCAGCCCGAGGACGAGGAGCACTGCGATCAGGGTGCGGGCACCGGTCGCGGTGGAGTGCGCGGAGGCCGCGGCGTCGTCGGCGAGCTCGGTGTCGAGCACGCCGAGGCCGTCGATCGCCTTGTTGACGTTCTCCTCGGCCGTGGTCAGGGTCTTGAGCTGCTCCTCCGGCGTCGAGCCGGCGTCGACGCCGGCGGGAATGGCGTCGCCGAGGATGAGGTTGTTGACGATGGCCTTGTAGACCGGCCAGTTGGCCGTGAAGAGAGCGGCGTTCTGCTTCCACTCGGCGCTGCCGTCCGGGTGGTCGCCGTACTCCTCGGCGGCGGCGTCGAGGTCGGCCTCGGCCTTGCGGATGGCCTCCTCGTACTGCGCCTTCTCGGCACCCTGGCTGATGTTCGCGAGGTAGAGCGCCCGGAAGAAGTCCGAGAACGCGCCCTGCACCTCGACGAGGTGGCCGAGGCGGGCGATGTTGTTGCTGCGCAGGTCGCTCACACTGTCGTCCAGCTTGCCCATGCGCGACCAGGCGACGGCGCCGGTGACCACGGCCACGAGGCCCGCGACCAGCACGGTCAGCAGGAGCTTCGTGCCGATCCTTCGGCCCGTCAGTCGGGGCAGAGCGCGGGGCGCGGGCGGAGCCGCGGGAGTAGTGCTGCTCATGGGGGTTCCTTCTGGCCCTGCGCGGCTATTCCGCGCTCCATCGACCCCATCGGCGTGCACGCGCCATAGCTGAAGCCAGTGGCGCGCGCGTACGCCATGGGCCAGTACCTCCCTGGCCTGCGACGACACCGCACGAAGCCTGCGTTGTCCTGAAGCAACAATCATTGAACGTCGCTTCTGCTGATGTGGCCCCGAAGACCGAACGCGACGCGCGGCGCCGTGCGCGAGCCACCTCTCCGGCAGCTGCCAGCACTTCCTTAGCCACACCCCAGGCCGGTCTTAGCTCCCGCACAGGGTCGGCGCCGTAACTGGGAGAGCGAGCCCACCGTGGGCCGAACGAAGGAGACACCATGAAGCTGACACGGACGTCCGGCCTCGTCCTGGCCGTGACCACGGGCCTGGCCGGCCTCGGAGTGGGAGCGACGCTCGGCCCGGTCGCAGCGTCTGCCGCCACGAGCGGGACGTCGGCGGTCTCGGACCGCGTCACGGCGATCAAGGACGCCCTCGCCGGCCTCGTGTCGGACGGGACCATCACCCAGTCCCAGGCCGACAAGGTCGCGACCACGCTGGCGGACAACCTGCCCAAGGGCGGTCGCGGGTTCGGCGGCCGGGGCCTCGGCTTCGGCGCCGGCCTCGACACGGCGGCGGGGATCATCGGGGTGACGGCGGACGAGCTGCGCACCCAGCTCGAGGCGGGCAAGACGCTGGCCCAGGTAGCCGAGGCCAACGGCGTCAGCCAGGACACCCTGGTCGACAAGCTCGTCGCGGCGGCGAAGACCGAGCTCGCCGACGCGGTGAAGGCGGGCAAGCTCACCCAGGCGCAGGCCGACTCCATCAGCGCCGACCTCGAGACCCGGATCACCGAGCGGGTCACGAGCACGCGCCCGTTGGGCGGCCGCGGTGGCCACCACTTCGGCGGCGGCCCCAAGGGCGGCTCGTCGACGACCCCCGCGCCGTCGACCAGCCCGTCGGCGACCCCCTCGCCGAGCGGCACCGCCAGCTGACCTGACGCCCCTCCCCAGCCGCCGTCCGGGCCTCCCCGGGCGGCGGCTGGCGTGTCTGGACGAGGTGTCGCCTCAGTCGGACGCGGCCTCGTCGGCGAACTCGGCGAACGTGCCGGGCACCGTCCCCGCCACTGCCCGCTCGCGGCCCGCGTCGGTCAGCGCCCCTCCTCGTCGGCCAGGCACTCCCAGCCTGCGCGAGCACGGTGGGACATCGCTGGGACGCAGCTGGGACGACACTGTGATCGCGGTGCGACCGAAGAGAGCTTCAGGTGTAGGGCGTCCAGGGTTCTGCCAGCTCGCGGCAGGCACCACGTCAGCTGAGCCGTGCATCCTCTCCACGGGCGGGCTGGCTTCGGGCGGGAGCAGCTCGAGCGCGAGCGAGGCCGCGGGTGCGACGGAGGGGACCGCCCCGCGGGCGGCGGCCCCGGCGGCGGGTGGGGGCCGTCGGCCCCTGAGGCCTGGACGCGGCGGCCGCGGGGCGGGTCACCCGGCGCTCGGCCGGCCGGCCGCCGCGGCCGCCGGCGCCGCCTGCGCGGGCTCGCCGCGGCGCGCGCGGTGCCACGCCCGCTGGGCGCCGAGCGCGACGACGGCGGCGAGCACGCCGAAGCCCGCGCCCACCCCCACCGACGTCGAGACGCCCCCGGCGTCGATGACCCCGCCCGCGACCGCCGTGCCGGCGGCAGCCCCGGCCGTGCCGCTCATCGCCAGCCACGCCTGCGCCTCGTTCACCCGGTGGCGCGGGGCCAGGACGTCGACGAGGTTCTGCAGGATCAGCAACGTCGGGGCGATGCACAGCCCGGAGAAGAAGAGCAGGAGGAGCAGCGGCGCCAGCGGCGGCGGGTCCAGCCGGAGCACCAGGGCCACCGCGGTGAGCCCGCAGGCGATGGCGGCCAGCGTGGCTGGCAGCCGCCGCTCCTCCCCCTGGTGCCCCGCGAGCGCGCCGTACAGCAGCCCGCCGATGGCGCTTCCCCCGGCGATCGCGGCGAAGAGCAGGCCGAGCTTGGACTGGTCGTCCAGCACGTCGCGCGCGGTAGCCGCGATCGAGGTGTCGACGCAGCCGAAGAGCACCGCCAGCGACAGCCCCACCGCGAGCAGCGCGGCCATGCCGGGGAAGGCGAGGACCGAGCGCGCGCCGCCGACCGGCGCGACGTGCTCCTCGACCGGGACGGGCCGCCAGGAGCGCGCCGCGCCGGTCGCGGCGTACGCCAGCG
>NZ_JAANNP010000153.1 GCF_011250635.1 Motilibacter deserti | reverse complement strand
GCGGCGGAGTCCAGGGCAGCAGGGTCGAGCACGGCGGTGTGGGGCACGTTGCCCAGCGTGCCCCACCGCGCCGACAACCCGGGCGCACGGTCCACAGGCCCTGCGTGGCGGTGACCGGCGCACGACGAGGGAGCGACGAGGGCTGCATTCCTGCGGGCTCCGCAAGGTGCAGCCGTGACAGTTGCCCAGGTTCTTGCTGGCTCCGGTCACGAAGTTATTACGATTGCTTGACCTAACCGAAGACCACGGAAACGATTGCGCCGCCTGCGCGGTGTCGCGGAGGCGAAGACATCTTCGGAGGCGTACGTGGCACCAGGGATCCGCTCCCTACATCCTGATTCCTCCCGCAGCTCCCGCACCCCCATGATGCGTCGATCCGCGGGTCTCGCCGTGGCCGCTCTCGCGGTCTCCGGCCTCAGTGCCCTCCCTCAGAGCCTCGCCCGGGCCGACGAGCCCGACATCGCGGTCGGCGCGGTCGCCACGGCCACGTCGAGCGAGAGCGCGACCTACTCCGCCGCCCTCGCGGTCGACGGGGACCCGGCGACCCGTTGGGCCAGCACGTTCTCGGACCCGCAGACGATCACGCTCGACCTGGGCTCGCGCGCCCACGTCACCGGCGTGACGCTGCTCTGGGAGGCTGCGTTCGGCAAGGCGTACACGATCGAGTCCTCGCTCGACGGCTCGACATGGTCGCCGCTCGCCTCGGCGACGGACGGCGACGGCGGGACGGACGACTTCTCCGGCCTCTCCGCCGATGCGCGCTACCTGCGCCTCACCGGCACCGTCCGGGCCACCGCGTACGGCTACTCGCTGTACTCGTTCCAGGTGCACGGCACCTTCAGCGAGCAGGCCGTGAGCCTGACCGCCTCGTCCGCGCAGTCGGCCGAGGGTGC
Source organism: Motilibacter deserti (assembly GCF_011250635.1). GTDB lineage: Bacteria > Actinomycetota > Actinomycetes > Motilibacterales > Motilibacteraceae > Motilibacter_A > Motilibacter_A deserti. The sequence continues at coordinate 2,504 of NZ_JAANNP010000153.1, read as the reverse complement.
GGCCACGACGCTGCACGTACGCCTGAACAAGGCTTCCGAGAGTCCCGTTTCGGTGAACTACGCGACGGCAGACGGCACGGCGGTCGCCGGGCGTGACTACGTGGCCGCCGCCGGCACGCTGACCTTCGCCCCGGGGGAGGTCGACAAGACCGTCGTCGTCGCGGGTATCGAGGACACCACCGACGAGCCGGCGGAGACCCTGAAGCTCGACCTGTCGGCGGCGGCGCCCGCGGGGACGCTCATCTCCCCGCGCAGCTCCGCCACGGTCACGCTGCTCGACGACGACGAGGCCCCGCTCTCGGGCGGCACCAGGACGATCGACGACTTCGACGGCGGGTCCGTCCCGAACGGCGTCTTCAACTTCGGCGGCCGTGGCGGAGCGGACAACCCCACGCTGAGCGTCGTCGCGGCGGACCGCCCCGGTGCCTCCGCGGGCAACACCGGCCTCGACGTCCCCTACTCCATCGTCGAGTACGGCGGCTTCACCCACGACCTGTCGGCACCGCAGGACTGGCGCGACTACGACGGCTTCAGCTTCTGGGTCAAGGGCACCGGGACCGGCGGCACCGTCCAGTTCGAGATCAAGGACGGCAGCAACAGCGCCGGCTCGGGCGAGCTGTGGGAGTCGACCTTCAAGGACGACACGTCCCAGTGGAAGCAGGTGCGCGTCCTCTTCAAGGACCTCAAGCGACGCGCGTCCTACCAGCCGCCGGGCGCGCCCACGGACGGCGTGCTCGACCTCGACCGCATGTGGGGGTATGCGGTCAACCTGCCGAGCGGCTCCGGCCACTTCGTCTTCGACCAGGTCCAGCTCTTCGAGAACGTCCGCGTCATCGAGGACTTCGAGGCCCCGAACCCGCCGGTCAACCCCTCCGGCAGCCCCGAGGGAATCCTCGGCTTCCAGGGCGACAGCTCCAAGCCGGTCGTCATCACGCTGCCCGAGCGCGCCCGTGACGGCGTGACGGACAACCACCTCCTGTCCGCCGCCTACGACACGACCACGAGCTACGCCGGCGTCTCGCACAACCTCAGCTTCAACACCGACCCGCAGGACTGGAGCTCGTTCGGCGGGCTGCGCTTCTGGTGGTACGGCCAGAACGTCGTCCCGCCGGCGGCGCCGGGTGGCGGCAAGAGGATCAACATCGAGGTCAAGGACGGCGGCGCCAACGCGGAGGCCTCCGAGCTCTGGACCACGTCGTTCACCGACGACTGGGTCGGCTGGCACCTCGTGGAGCTGCCGTGGTCGCAGTTCCAGTACCGCGGTGACTACCAGCCGGTCGGCGGTATCAACCACGTGCTCGACCTCGACCGCATGTGGGGCCTCGCCTTCACCGCTCCCACCGGGTCCGTCGGCAAGCTCGAGTACGACCAGATCGAGGTGTACGGGACCCCCGCCGTCACCCCGACGGTGAGCGTCAGCACCGACGCGCCCGTCTACACCCTCGACGAGGGCGAGACGGCCCACGTCGGCGTGCGCGTCACCGCGACCGGCGGCGCGCCGCTCGCGAGCGACGTGACCGTCGCGTACTCCACCGGCAACGGCTCCGCCACCGCGGGCGCGGACTACACGGCCGTCAGCGGCCAGCTGGTCTTCCCGGCCGGCACGGCCTCGGGAACCGTCAAGACCTTCGACGTCACCGCGCTCGTGGACGGCGACGGTGAGGTCGCCGAGACCATCCCGGTCGCCCTTTCCGGGGGCCCGGGCGTCTCGGTCACGCAGGACCTGCCGACGCTCGTCGTCAACGCGCACGGGCTGCCCTACCTCGACGCCTCGCTCAGCACGGAGGCACGCGTCGCGGACCTGCTGTCGCGCATGACGCTGGCGGAGAAGGTCGGGCAGATGACCCAGGCCGAGCGCAACGCGCTCAAGGCGCAGGACGACATCGCGTCGTACGAGCTGGGCTCGCTGCTCTCGGGCGGTGGCTCGACGCCGACGCCGAACACCGCCGAGGCGTGGGCCGACATGGTCGACTCGTACCAGCTGCGCGCCCAGCAGACCCGTCTGCAGGTGCCGCTGCTCTACGGCGTGGACTCCGTCCACGGTCACAACAACGTGGTCGGCGCGACGATCTTCCCGCACAACATCGGCCTCGGCGCCATGCGCAACCCGGCGCTGGTCGAGCAGGTCGAGCACGTCGTCGCCACGGAGACCCGCGCGACCGGGCCGCAGTGGGCGTTCTCGCCGTGCGTCTGCGTCGCGCAGGACGACCGGTGGGGACGCACCTACGAGTCCTTCGGTGAGGACCCCGCGCTCGTCATCGCCAACGAGACCGCCATCGACGGCCTGCAGGGCAAGACGCCGGCCGAGCTGAAGAACCCGGACCGGGTGCTCGCCTCGACGAAGCACTTCGCCGGCGACGGCGGCACCACGTACAACCCCGACAGCACCGGCTACAAGATCGACCAGGGCGTCAGCGTGACGAACCGGCCGGACTTCGAGAAGAACCACCTCGCGCCGTACGTCCCGGCCGTCCAGCAGCACCACACCGGGACGATCATGCCGT
>NZ_JAANNP010000154.1 GCF_011250635.1 Motilibacter deserti | reverse complement strand
GCGGCGGGGACCGCGGGCAGCGCGGGCGAGACGCCCGGCTGCCCGGCGCCGGCGAGGTTCGACGCGGTCACGGTGAAGGTGTACGCCGTCCCGCTGTCGAGGCCGTCGACGTCCGCCGACAGCGCGTCGCGCGGGACCAGCACGGTGCGGCCGCCCGGCGAGGCGACCACGGCGTACCCGGTGACGGGAGCGCCGCCGTCGGACTCCGGCGCGGTCCACGTGACGTGCGCAGTGCCGTTCCGGCGTTCGGCGGCGACGTTGCGCGGAGCCGACGGGACCGTCAGCAGGACCACGCCGTCGGACGGCAGCGACGCGACGGACAGGCCGACGGCGTTGCGGGCGGACACGACGAAGCGGTACGCCCGCCCGTAGGCCAGGCCGGGGACGTCGGCCGAGGTCTTGTCGGCGCCGACCAGGACCGGCGTGCCGACCGGGTTGCCGCCCGCGTCCTGGGCCTGCACCTCGTAGCCGGTGATGGCCGAGCCGCCGTCGCCCGCAGGCGTCCACGAGACGGTCGCCTTCGCGTTCCCGCCGACGACCGTGACGCCGGTCGGGGGCTCCGGCGCGGTGTTCGCGGGGGCGCAGGTGTTGACGAGGAGGGCCACGCCGCTGGCGGCGCTGAGGACGGCGATGTCGGGCTTGCCGTCCTTGGTGAAGTCGGCGACGGCGACATCGCCACGGTTCGGCCCGGTGGCGAAGGAGCCGTCAGCGGCCTCGAGGCCGCCCCGCGCGCTCCCGGGGAGCACCCGGACGGCGCTGTCGGGGCCGGTGTTCACGAGGACGACGTCCGTCCGGCCGTCCTCGGTGAGGTCCGCCGCCGCCACCCCCGCGGACACGTCCCCCGCCGCGATCGGGTCGGACACGGCGAAGTGCCCCTCGCCCAGGCCGGTCAGGACGCGGGCCCCCGGACCCCGGTCCTCGGCCACCACGAGGTCGAGGTTCGCGTCCGCGTCGAGGTGCGCGAGGGACGCCAGGCCGGGGACGCCGGGCACCGCCGTGAAGAAGACCGGGCCGAACGGACCGGGGCCGCTGCCGCGCAGGACGACGACCTTCCCCGTCCCGGCGGAGCTGCCACGGTCGACGACGACGACGTCCGGAAGGTTGTCGTTGTCGACGTCACCGATCTTGACGTCCACCAGGAACGAGCCCACGGCGGGTACTACCGCGACGGGGCGGAAGCCGATGCCGGAGCTCAGGAGGATCGAGACGTCACCTTGGCTGGAGATCCCAGTCAGGTCCGCCATCCCGTCGAGGTTCAGGTCAGCCGCGGCGAGGCGGTAGAGGTTGCTGGCGCTGTGCGTCGACACACCGGAAAAACCGCCCTGGCCGTCGTTCCGGACGACCTTGAAGCCGGTGTCCCCGACGACCGCGAGGTCCTGGTCCCCGTCGTTGTCGACGTCGGCCGCGACGAGGTCGGTGACCATGCCAGGGCCGGTCAGCGCATCGGCGCCGCGGGTGAACGTCCCGTCGCCGTTGCCGAACGAGATGCTGAGGCCGCTCGACATGAAGTTGTTCGTGACGAGGTCGGCGACGGCGTCACCGTTGAGGTCCGCGCTCTCCATCGCCATGGGCATGCCCAGGCTTCCGGTCGTGACGAACGGCGCGAACGCGGGAGCGGCGCAAGGGCGCGAGACGGCGGATGCGGGGGTCGTGATCCCGACGACGGTGCCGGACACGACGGCCAGGCTCGTCAGGAGCGGGACGGCGCGGCGCGTACGCGGCTTCCCGGGCTGTCCCTGGGTGGACTCGGACACGAAGCAACTCCAAGCGGGCGGTTCCGGGGCTCGCGCCGGACTGCTTCCCGGCACGGCAGGCACCCGCGTGCCGGGCTCCTTGCCCGTTCATCGGCCGATCGGGTCAGCAGTCGAGGGGTTTGCCCGCAGACCTGCCCTTGACGGAGGGCACCTTGCGCAGGGTCAGCCTCGGCTACCAAGGTTGTGCACCGTACGGCGTGCTCTGACCAGCTGCGTGGTGCACAACCTTCCATGGAGCCCGTGTCATCGAGCCCGTGTCATCGAGCCCATAACCCCGAAGGCCCCGCTCGCGCACGATGCGCGAGCGGGGCCTGCCGAACGACGAGGAGCGGTCAGCTGCCCTCGATCGTCTCCACGGCGCGGTGGTAGGCAAGCAGCTGCTCGGCCTGCGCGACGAGGTCGTTGCGGACCTCGACGTCCTGCGCGTCGCCCTTGACCTGGTTCTTGGCGCGCGCGATGAACTGCTCGAGGTTCGAGATCGCGGTCTTCTCGCTGTCCTGGAGCGCCCCGGTCGACGCCCGCGAGAGGCGGTCCGTCAGGCTCTCGGCGACCTTTGCGCTCAGCCGGCCGGCCGTGACGTACGCGTTCATCGTGTTCTGCAGCGAAGTGAACGTGACGCTCGGCAGGGTCGGCCACGTCGTGGTCGTCAGATTGCGGTTGACGACGCGCCCGTCGTAGGCCTGCGCGTAGTCGTACGCGTAGCCCAGCAGCTCCGCCTCGCTCCACTTCACGTCCATGAAGAGAAGGTTGAAGGGCTTGCCGTTGGCGTAGGCACCGTCCGGCACGACGACGCCCGGCAGCTGCGCGATGTTGATCTCGGAGACGGTGCTCGCCGAGACGCTGCCGTTGAAGATCGGCCCGATCTCCTGCACCTGCTGCGGGAACATCAGCGCGTCGAGGTCGTTGTCCTCGATCACCTTGTTGAACACGTTGAGGTAGCGGTCGCGGTTCGCGTTGAAGCCCGAGAGGTCCGGCGGCGTGCTGAAGTCACCGAGCATCCCGTTGACCCGGGTGTCGCTCGCGAAGCCGTTGGCGTCCGCCCAGGCGTTGAGCTCTGCGGCCGAGTGGACCGCGGCGCTCGGGCCGAGCCGCTTGAGGTACTGGTCGATCGCCCAGTTGTTGCCGGCGTTCGTGATGCCGGAGCTGCGCAGCGCGTTGAAGCCGGACCCGGCGAACGGGTCCTCGACCACGATCGCGCCCTGCGCCTTGAGGTTCTTGACGGCCTTGGCGTAGAGCTTGGCGGTCTCCGGCGAGAGCTCGCTGTTGCTGCCGGTGCGCCAGCCGGGGCCGTACAGGCCGATGCGCTTGCCGCGCAGCGCCTCGGTCGACAGCTGCGAGGTGTAGCCACCGGCGGGCACGACGGCGCCCTCGGTCTTCGGGTCCTCCGGCGTGTAGCCCGCGAGGACGTCGAGCATGATCGCCGCGTCCTCGACGCTCTTGGTGAGCGGGCCGAGCACGTCGCGGGTTACGCCGGCGAGCGGGAAGTTGCCGGTGTTGGGGACCAGGCCGAAGGTCGGCTTCACCGCGTAGAGGCTCTGCGCCGACGCGGGGTTCTGGATCGAGCCGCCCGTCTCCTCGGCGATGCCGGCGAC
>NZ_JAANNP010000155.1 GCF_011250635.1 Motilibacter deserti | reverse complement strand
CGACGGGCGCAGCCTGGAGCTGACCGCCCGCGAGTTCGCGCTGGCGGAGGTGTTCCTGCGCAATGCCGGGCGCGTGCTGTCCCGCGAGCAGCTGCTCAACCGGGTGTGGGGCCTCGACCACGAGCCGGGCACGAACGTCGTCGACGTCTACGTGAGCTATCTGCGGCGCAAGCTCGGCGCCGGCACGATCGAGACCGTGCGCGGGATGGGCTACCGACTGGCGCCGTAGCCGCCCCGGAACGGCGAAGGCCGCCCACCTTCGCGGTGAGCGGCCTCCGCCGGGAGCAGCGGTCAGTAGCCGAGCCAGATCTCCACGCGCCGGTTCGCGGCGCGCCCCGGGGAGGTCGCGTTGCTCACCTTGGGGCGGGACTCGCCGTACGACACGGCCGACGCCTTGACGTCCGAACCCAGCTTCAGCTCTGCGCAGACCGCCTTGGCGCGGGCCAGGCCGAGCCGCGTGTTGAGGGCGGCCGAGCCGGCGCTGTCGGTGTGCCCCTCGCAGCGGACCGACTTCACCGGGCCGAGCTCGCGGCGCAGCGACGCGATGAGCTTCTTGCCCGCGGGGGTGAGCTCCGCCGACCCGTACGCGAAGGCCAGGTCACCGTCGGCGACGAGCACGCGCGGCGGGACGACGGTCGTGACGGCCTTGAGGACGGTCGTCCGGCTGTCCTGGCTGGTCGTGACCGCCGCCACGACCTGGGCCTGCAGTCCACCCGGTCGCGCGGCCAGCTGCTTGCCCTGCGCGGTCAGCGTCACCGCGACGGTGACCTTGCCGCGCGCGTCGGCCGAGCCGAACGTGCGCTTGCCGCGGCCGATCACGACCTGCTTGCCCTTGACCGTGGTGACCAGGGTGATGTCGCACGACCGGACCGTGCCCTCGCCGGCGACGCAGCCGACCTGGACGGCGCCCTTCTTCGCGGTCGCCGCCGCCGTCGCCGGCGGCACCTGGACGGCCGGGACGGGCTTCGGCGCCGTCGGAGCGGGAGCCGGAGCGGGGGCCGGGGCCGTGGGAGCGGGGGCTGCAGCGGTCGGAGCCGGGGCCGGGGCGGTCGGAGCGGGGGCCGGGGCGGTCGGAGCCGGGATGGCGGCCGGAGCCTGCGGGATGGCCTCCGCGGTCGGCGCCGAGGCCGCGCTCGTGCCGTGGGCGGTCGACGCCGTCACGGTGAAGGAGTAGCGCGTGCCGTTGGCCAGGCCCTTGACGACCACGGACGTGGCGTCCGGCCCGACCAGCGTCGCGAGGCCGCCGGGGGTGGCGACGACGGTGTAGCCGGTGAGCGGGGCGCCACCGGTGGCGGCCGGGGCCTTCCACGAGACGGTCGCCTCGCCGTTGCCGGCCACCGCGGTGACGTCGGTCGGCGCTCCCGGGGCGACGTGCGTCACGCGCGGGGTGGCCGGCGCCGCGAGCACGCCGAGGCCGTCACCGGCCGTGCTCGTGGCCCGGACCTTGACCACGTAGGGCGTGCCGTTCCGCAGCCCGGTCACGGTCTTGGACAGGGCGGCCGGGTCGTCGACGGTGACGGTGCGCACGAGCTCGCTGTTCGTGTAGACGTCGAGCACGTAGCCCGTGACCGGCGCGGCGGCGAAGTCGTCGGCGGGCGCCGACCAGGAGACGGTCAGCTCCCCGTCGCCGGGCGTGGAGCGCACGTCGCCGGGGGTCCCGGGGGCCGTCGGCGGCACCGGCGTCGCCAGCGTGGTCAGCTCGGACCGGTCGCTGCTGCCGATGGGGTTCACCGCCCACACGCCGAACCGGTAGCGCTCGCCGTTCACAAGGCCGGTGACGGTGCCGCTCGGGGCCGCCCCGCCGACATCGGTGATCTTGACCAGGTTGCCGACCTCGTCGTACGTCGCGACGACCCAGCGCGTGATCGCCGCGTCGTTGTCGACCGGGTACGTCCAGGTCACCCGGGCCTTCCGGTCGCCGGCTACGGCGGTGACGTCGTACGGCTTCTCCGGGTAGCCCGCGATCGTCACCGGGTCGGTGGCGGGCGAGGCCGGGCCCGCGCCCGCCTCGTTCACCGCGCTGACCGTGAAGGTGTACGCCTTCCCCTGCGTCAGGCCGGTGACCTCACCGTGGTCGGTGAAGCCGAGGACCTCCTCGGTCTTGGCCAGTCGGCCGTCGGCGTCGTAGGCGCGCACGAGGAACTTGCTGATCGTGCCGCCGCCCGTGCCCGGGACCCACCAGTGGACGGCGACCGTGCGGTCGCCGCGCTGGGTGTAGACGTTCGTCGGCACGCCCGGGACGGTCCGCGGGGTGACCAGGGCCGAGGGGGCGGACGCGATGCCGGTGCCCTGGGCGTTCTTCGCGACGACCGTGAAGGTGTACGGCGTGCCGTTGAGCAGCGAGCCGACCGGCGCGCTGGTGGCGTCGGCCGCGGCCTCCACGGCCGGGAGGGCGTTGCCGTCGGGGTCGCGCGGGGTGATGACGTAGCCGGTGATCTGGCTGCCGCCGTCGGACGCGGGCGCGGTCCACGTCACGGTCGCGGTGCCGTCGCCGGGGGTCGCGGTGACGCCGGTCGGGGCGGCCGGCGACGTGAGTTGCGGCGAGTCCAGGAGCATGACCGCGTCGAGGGAGTAGGTGACCTGGTAGGTGCGGCCGTTGGTCGCCGTCACGATGGAGCCGTTGCGGGCGTTGGCGAACTCGCCGCGGATGCGGCCGCCGGGCGTCTGCACGATCGCGAAGACGTCGCCGGGCTGCGTCGTCCCGCCCATCGCGACGAGCTCGCCACCGAGCCAGAGGTCGGCTCCCGGGACCGTCAGCGACGCCCCGAGCTCGGCCGTCCAGCTGCGCTGGATCATGGTGTAGCCGGCACGCTGCACGCCGCCGTCGCGGTACTCGATGCCGGGCGTCAGGTCGAGCTGGAGCGGGGTGCGGGGGCTCCCCGGCAGCGTGGGCTGCACCAGGCTGCGGCCCGCGAAGCGCAGGTAGCCCGGGACGCTGCCGGAGGCGGGCACCCAGTCGCCGGTCACGTAGTACGTGTCGAGCTGCAGGCCGGTCAGCCGCAGCGGTGTGGTGACGGCGAAGCCGGCGTCCTGCAGCCCGCCGTCGCGGATCGTGATGCCGCGGGTCGTCGCGCCGCTCGGGGTGGCGCCGCCGAACTCGACGCCGAGGGGGTCGGCGAACCCGGGCAGGGTCGTGGGCCCGGTGACCGTGAAGGAGTCCACGCTCTGGTCAGCGGTGTACGCGACGGTCAGGCTCTCGGTGGGGACCGGGGTGCCGGCAATGGTGAGGCTGGGCTCGATCAGGCGCGGCGAGACGCCGGAGAGGGAGTCCCCACCCGGGGCGAGGGTGACGAAGTTGGTCCCGGCGACGACCGCCTGAGCCGCGATCGGG
>NZ_JAANNP010000157.1 GCF_011250635.1 Motilibacter deserti | reverse complement strand
CGTCGCGACCGGGACCCACACGGCGACCGGGCGCTGGATGTCCTCGGCGACCGCCGCCGCTGCCGCGGCCAGCGCGGCGCCGAGCAGGGCGAAGCCGTAGACCGCGGTCTGCGCGAGGCGCAGCTTGCGCTGCAGCTCGGCCGCACGGGGCCGGTAGTACTCCTCGATCTGCTGCACGACCCGCAGCCGGTCGTAGCTCTCGATGTCGGTGACCGCGGGCGGGCGGGCGCTCGTCGTGATGCCCGCCGTCGCACCCTGCAGCTCGGCCGCGTCACCGATCACCCGCTGCGCCTCGTCCGCGAGGCGCTCGCTCGCGTCCGGCCCGTCGTAGGGCTCGGTCCGGGTGAGGTAGAGGAACATCTGGGACTTGAGCTCCTCGGACACCGACCGCTTGCGGATCCAGGCGGTGGTGGCGGCGAGGCCTGCCCGCTGCTGCAGCACGACCGGCACGAGCGCGAGGCACACCGCGCCCACGACGGCGGCGGTGCGCGCCGGCGCGGACCCGGCCGAGAACGTCTGGGCGGCGAGGGCGCCGGACGCCGCGCCGACCATGCCGAGGACGAGCGCCGTGGTGCGCCAGCGGAAGATCGAGCTCTTGGCCCGCGAGGCGGCGACCGACCACACCGCCTGCTGCTCGACCACATGGCCCAGGGCCACGTCCACCGGCACCGGAAGCTCCCCCGAGTCGTTCGGCTGAGGTGACGACTCGCGAGACGGACGTCACACCGTGGGCCGAACCTAGCCCCGGAGGGCGCATCTCCAGGGCAAAACGCAGGGAACGGCCCGAAGCGGCACATCCAGCACGGCCCGGCGAGGACCAGTCGACCACGCCGTCACGGCCGGTTCCGCGGGAGAACGCCCGGAAACGGCGAGAGCCGGCCCCGAAGGACCGGCTCACATCGTGGGTGCGCGAGGGGGGACTTGAACCCCCACACCCTTTCGGGCACTGGCACCTGAAGCCAGCGCGTCTGCCATTCCGCCACTCGCGCATGCGCACACCCGGTGGGCTGCGTGCGTTAGCCAGGGTAGCAGTCGGCAGTGGCCCGTCTCGACGGCGATACGATCGGGCACCACGGGTGGGCAGGCTGGAAGGCGGGCACAAGCGGGCAGCGGCCGGCGGAGATGACGAGGAGGTGCGGCGTGGGCGTCCTGCAGCGGTTCGAGCGCCGCATCGAGACCTTCATCAACGGCGCGTTCGCGCGCGCCTTCAAGAGCGAGGTCGAGCCCGTCGAGATCGCCGCGGCCCTGCAGCGCGAGACCGACGACAAGGCGCAGATCGTCTCCCGCACCCACACCATGACCCCGAACGAGTTCGTCGTGGAGCTGAGCAAGCGCGACAACGAGCGCCTCTCGCCCTACTCCGAGCCGCTCGCCGCCGAGCTCGCCGACATGGTCCGCGAGCACGCCGAGGCCCAGCGCTACACGCCCGTCGGCCCGATCCGGGTCGCCTTCGAGCTGCACGACGACCTCGACACCGGGATGTTCCGCGTACGCAGCACCGTCCGTCCCGCGTCAGGCACCGCGGCCGCCGGCTCGGCGCGCCCCGCTCCGGCCCCCCGGCCGCAGCCCGCGCCGCCGGCGTACGCACCCCCCGCGCCGCCGGCCGCGTACGCCCCTCCCGCCGCGCCCCGCGCCACGCCGGCGCAGCCCGCACAGCCCCCGCGCCCGGCCGCGCCGGCGGCGTACCTCGAGGTCGGCACCGCCCGCTTCCCGCTCGACCGCCCGGTGACGGTGCTCGGACGCGGGACCGAGGTCGACGTGCGCATCGACGACCCCGGCGTCTCGCGTCGGCACGCGCAGGTCCAGGTCGCGGGCGGCCGCGCCCGGCTCGTCGACCTCGGCTCGACGAACGGCACGCTCATGCACGGCCAGCGGGTCCGCGACGTCGACCTGCACGACGGCGACGAGCTCGTGCTCGGCCGCACCACCGTCGTGTTCCGGCTCGCGGGCGCGCCCGCCCAGGGCCGGGCCGACGACGGCTGGGCCGACGGTGGCCGCGACGACGGTGGCCGCGACGACGTCATCCCCGGGCTCCGGTGACATGGGGGAGCTGTCGGGGCTGACCCTCGGGGTCATCAAGCTGGGTTTTCTCGCGGTGCTGTGGGTGTTCGTGCTCACGACCGTCACCGTCATGCGCTCGGACCTGTTCGGGACCCGGCTCGGCCAGCGACTGCCGCGCGGCGCGAAGGCCCAGTCCAAGAGCGCCGGGCGGGCGGCGGCCGCTGCGCCGAAGCGCCCGTCGCGGCCGCGCCGGGGCGAGCCCGGGACGCTGGTCGTCACCCAGGGCGCGCTCGCCGGCACGACGGTGCAGCTGGGCGGGACGCCGGTCACGGTCGGCCGCTCCTCGGACAACACGATCGTGCTCGAGGACGACTACGCCTCGGGCCACCACGCCCGCTTCTTCGGCCAGGACGGCCAGTGGTACGTCGAGGACCTCGGCTCCACGAACGGCACCTACGTCGAGCGCGAGAAGGCCACCGGCCCGACGGCCGTCCGCATCGGCACGCCGGTCCGCGTGGGCCGCACCGTCCTCGAGCTGCGGAAGTAGCGCCGATGGCCACCGCGCTCCGTTTCGCCGCCCGCTCCAACGTCGGCCTGCTCCGCCAGGGCAACGAGGACTCCGGATATGCCGGGCCGCGGCTGCTCGTCGTCGCCGACGGCATGGGCGGGCACGTCGCCGGCGAGGTGGCCAGCTCGGTGGCCGTGGCCACGCTGGCGGCGCTCGACGAGGACGCCCCGGGCCCGGACCTGCTCGGCCGGCTGCGCAGCGCGGTGGAGGGGGCCAACGAGCAGCTCCGGCTGATGGTCGGCGGCGACCCGCACCTCGAGGGCATGGGCACGACGCTGACCGCGCTGCTGCGCAGCGGCTCCCGGCTCGGTGTCGTCCACGTCGGCGACTCGCGCGCCTACCTGCTGCGCGAGGGCCGGCTCGAGCAGATCACCCACGACCACACGTTCGTCCAGACGCTGGTGGACGAGGGCCGCATCACCCGCGAGGAGGCCGACCACCACCCGCAGCGCTCGCTCATCACGCGCGCGCTCGACGGGCGCGGCGACGTCGAGCCGGACCTGTCGGTCCGCGAGGCGCGCCCCGGTGACCGCTACCTGCTCTGCAGCGACGGGCTCTCCTCGGTGGTCAGCGAGGACACCATCCGCGACACGCTCGCAGGGGTCGTGGACCCGGAGCAGGCGTGCGACGCGCTGGTCGACTACGCGCTGCGCGGCGGCGGCCCCGACAACATCACGGTCGTCCTCGCCGACGTGGTCGACACCGGCGCGAGCCCGTCGCAGGTCCCGCACGTCGTGGGAGCCGTCGCCGACG
>NZ_JAANNP010000158.1 GCF_011250635.1 Motilibacter deserti | reverse complement strand
CGGTGCGCGCCAAGTCGGTGCGCGCCAAGTCGGTGCGCGCCCCGTCGCCGCGCGCCCCGTCGCCGCGCGCCCGGTCGCCGCGCGCCTCGTCAGCGCACCTCTCGACCCCGCACCCCCGGGCCCCGCTCCGGCCGGCCCTGCCTCGTGCGGTGCCCATCTCAGGCGGCGGTCGCCAGCGCGCGCTCCACGACCGAGGCCAGGAGCGAGCTGACCGTGTCGCTAGTCACCACCTTGAGCAGCAGCCCGGCGAACCCGCACGCGGCGATGGTGCCGACGGCGTACTCCGCCGTCGTCATGCCGGCGTCCCGCCCGAGCAACGAGATTCGACGCTTCATCTGGATCGTCCTTCCGGTCGTGTGCTGAAGAGATCAGCGGCTGGACGACCAGCGTCGAGCGGGAGCCCCCGCCGGTGGCCGTCCGAACGGCGATCTGTGGACGCCGGGTGGGGTGTGGAAAGGCAGCGCCTCGTCCGCTGCGAGGCCGGTCAGGCCGAGCGGAGGACGGGCCCCGCCACCCCGATGACGACGGGCACCACACCGACGAGGACGAAGGCGGGGAGGAAGCACAGGGTTAGCGGCAGCGCCGCCCGGGCGCCGACGCGCGCGGCGGCCGCCTCTGCCTGCCACCGACGCTCGGCGCGCTGCTCGTCGGCGACGCGCAGCACGGTGGGGGCCAGCGGCGCACCGCTCCCCGAGCTGCGCACGACCGCGCGGGACAGGGCGGCGAGAGCGGGCTGGGCGGCTCCGGCGGCCCGCCAGGCCGAGCGTCGGTCGGCGCCGAGGCGCACGGCTGCGACCGCCTCGCGCAGCGTTGCGCCCACCTCGCCGCCCACGGCGTCGGCGACGGCCAGTGCGGCGGGCTCGAGCGGGGAGCCCGCGCCGAGGCAGGCGGCGAGCAGGTCGGCGGCGGCCACCGCGTCCGCCTGCACCCTCGCCGCGGCCCGGCGGTCGAGCGCGAGCCGGGGGTGGTCGAGCAGCCGGTACGCGACGGCAGCCGCGAGCCCTCCGAGCGCGGCCCCGACCGGCCCGCCCAGCAGGAGGGCCACTGCGCCCGCGACGAGCCCGACGGCGGGAAGCCGGACCGCCGGTCGGATGAGCACGGGCGTCGGCGTGGGACGCGGGAGGGAGCCCGCCACCGTGCCCGGCCGGCGGGCGGGGAGCAGCGCCCGGACCCTTCGGGCGGCGACCGGCGGCCGGACGAGCAGGGCCACGGCCGCCGACACGAGCAGGCAGGCGAGGAGGGCCATCGCTCAGCCGGGGTCCGCGGCACGGGCGATGCGCTCGGTCCAGGCCATTCCGAGCACGTTCAGCGCGACCCCCGCGGCGAGGCACCCGAGCCCTGGGAGCGAGCCGAGCAGGACGTCCAGCGGGGCAGCCCCGAGCAGGGTGCCCATGGCCACCCCGACCAGCGGGAGGACTGCGAGCATCCGCGCCGTCGAGCGCGGCCCGGCCAGCTGGGCCGCGACCGCGCGGCGTACGCCCTCGTCCGCGCGCAGCCCGTCGGCGACGCGCTCGAGGGCGACCGCGAGCCCGGCGCCCGTGCCCGCGGCCACGGTCCAGCAGGCTGCGACGCGGCGGAGCCCCTCCCCGCCGGGCAGTGCCGCAGCGGCGGCCAGCTCGTCGGCAGGGCTCCCGCCGGCGGCGGCCACAGCGGCCACGCGCCGCAGGCCCTCCTGGCCGGGCAGCGCCTCCACGGCGTCGACGAGGGCGGCGACCGGCGGCGCCCCTGCCCGCAGCCCGGCCGCGAGCGCGAGGCAGAGCTCGACGGTCGCGGCGCGCCGGGCGGCGCGGGCGGAGGCCTCGCGCGCGCGCCGCCGTCGCAGGCGCCATGCGACCGTCCCGCCCGCGGCCAGGACGCCCACCACCGGCCCGCCTACTGCTGCTCCTGCGAGCGCGGCCGCGACCGGCAGGGCAGCGCCCTGCATCGCGCGTCCCAGCGCCCCGGGCGAGGGAGCCGGCCGATCTCCGCGCGACACCGGGACCCGGCGTACCGGAGGCCGCACGAGGACCGCCACCGCGAGCGCGGCGAGCGCCACGGCCGAGAGCCCCGGCACGAGCGCGAGCAGCGGCCCGGCCGAGCCGGCTGCGGCAGCGCCGTCGCCCGTCATCCGCCCGCCCTGGCCAGCAGGGAGGCGAGCTGCTCGGCGCCGGGCCCCTCGCCCCGCGGGGAGAGCGCCTCGACCACCGCGCAGAGGCCGTCCCGGCGCCGGACGAGGACACCGACCGACGCGACGTGCCGCCGGCCGTCGCGCCCGCGGGCGACGTGGACCACCGCGTCGAGGGCGGCGCCGAGCTGGCTGGCGACCGCCTCGCGGCTGAGCCCGGCCGACGTGGCCAGCGCCTCGACGCGGGCGGGGACGTCCTCGGCGGCGTTCGCGTGCAACGTGCCGCTGCCCCCGTCGTGCCCGGTGTTGAGCGCCGCGAGCAGGTCCACGACCTCGGCGCCCCGCACCTCCCCGACGACGAGCCGGTCGGGCCGCATGCGCAGCGCCTGCCGGACCAGCTGGCGGAGCTGGACCTCGCCGGCCCCTTCGACGTTGGCCGCCCGCCCCTCCAGCCGCACGACGTGCGGGTGGTCCGGGTCGAGCTCGGCCGTGTCCTCGGCGATGACGATCCGCTCGTCGTCGGGCACGAGGCCGAGCAGTGCGGCGAGGAGCGTGGTCTTCCCCGCGCCCGTGCCGCCGGTGACGAGGAGCGATGCGCGCGCCGCGACGAGGTCGCGCAGGGTCTGCTCGACGAGCGGGGTGACCGCGCCGGCCGCCGCGAGCTGGGCCAGGGAGAGCGGCGTCCGGGCGGGCACCCGCAAGCTCAGATGGGTGCCGCCGACGGCGACCGGCGGGATGACCGCGTGCAGGCGCAGGCCCTGCGGCAGCCGCGCCTCCACCCACGGGGCGCCGTCGTCGAGCCGCCGCCCGGCGCTGGTGGCCAGCCGCTCGGCGATCCGCCGCACGTCCGCCTCGTCGGCGAAGCGGGCGTCGACCCGCTCGAGGCCGCCGCCGCGGTCCACCCACACGTCCGCGGGGCCGTTGACGAGGACGTCGGTCACCCGCGGGTCGGCGAGCAGCGGCTGCAGCGGGCCGAGCCCGGCGAGCTCGGCGCGCAGCGCCGCCGCCACGGCCAGCACCGGCCCGTCGCCGAGCAGGCCCCGCTCGGCGCGGAGGGCTTCGGCGACGTCGGCCGCGCTGAGCACCGCGTTCGGCGCCGCGCCGTGCCCGACGAGGCGGGACCGGACGCGCTCGAGCAGGGCGGCGTCGGGCCGGTCGTCCGTGTGGGCGAGGCGGCTCACGCCGCCTGCCGCGGGGAGCAG
>NZ_JAANNP010000159.1 GCF_011250635.1 Motilibacter deserti | reverse complement strand
CCTCCACCCGCCGGCTGCGCAGGTCCAGGACGAGCCCGCCGTGCGCCAGCCGGTCCGCGCTGTCGCCGCCACCGGAACGGGCCCGCAGCTGCACCTTGATCCGCGCCGACAGCTCGCGGAAGCGGAAGGGCTTGGCGACGTAGTCGTCCGCCCCTCCCTCCAGCCCGGCCACGACGTCCTCGATGCCGGAGCGCGCCGTCAGCACGATCACGGGTACGTCGGACCCGGCCGCGCGCAGGCTGCGCAGCACCTTGGTCCCGTCGAGGACGGGCAGGCCGAGGTCCAGCACGATCAGGTCGAACTCGCCGCCGAGCGCGGCCGCCAGCGCGCTCGGGCCGTCGGTCACGACCGAGGTGGTGTAGCCCTCGCCGCGCAGCCCCTTCTCGAGGAACGACGCGATGCCCGCCTCGTCCTCCACGATCAGGATGCTGCTCACGACCGAACTCCTCTGTGTGAATCCGGAAGGGTGATTCGAAATTCAGCTCCTCCGCCAGTCGGCGTGTGCAGCGACACGTCTCCGGAGTGGGCGCGCGCGATGGCCCGGACGATGGAGAGGCCCAGCCCCGCGCCGTCGGAGCGACGGGCCGACGAGCGGCCGCGGGCGAAGCGCTCGAAGACCCGGTCGCGCTCGTCGGCCGGCACGCCGGGCCCGCTGTCGCGTACCCACAGCTCGACCGTCCCGGAGCCGCGCCGGCCCCCGATCCACACCGGGTCGCCGGGGCCGGTGTGCTGCACCGCGTTGGCCGCAAGCTGCAGCAGCGCCTGGGTGAGCCGCTGCGGGTCGCCGTCGACCTCGCCGCCCGGACGCGCCTCGACGGCCCACGCCCGGTCGCCCAGCGTGGAGGCCTTGAGCAGCACCTCCTCGAGGAGCAGGTCGACGTCGACCCGCTCCCGACGGACGAACCCGGCCCGCTCGGAGGACGTGAGCAGCTCCAGGTCGTTCACGATGCGGGCCATCCGGTCGAGCTCGGAGTGCACCACCTCGAGCGTCTCCGCGCGCTCGGCCGGGTCGTCGCCCATCAGCTCCAGCTGCCCGCTCACGACGGTGAGCGGCGTGCGCAGCTCGTGCCCCGCGTCGTCGACGAACCGGCGCTGTGCGGCGAAGCCCGCCTCGAGCCGGTCGAGCATGTGGTTGAAGGTACGCGCCAGCTCGGCCACGTCGTCCCCGCCGTGCTGCGCGCCGGCCAGTGGGATGCGGCGCGACAGGTCGCTGTCGGTGATCTCCGCGGCCGCCCGCCGCACGAGTCGCACCGGGCGGAGCAGCCGCCCGGCGAGCACCCACGCCACGGCCGCCGAGACCGCGAGGGCGGCGAGCCCCACGCCGAGCAGGACGCGCACGACGTCACCCACCTCGCGCGCCTCGGCGTCGCGGAACACGGCGGCCACGAAGGTCCCTCGGCCGGGCGCCCCGGGAACCGTCACGGGGACGGCGACGTAGCGGACCTCGCCGCGCGCCGTGCCGGCCACGCCGACGTCGCCGCCGGCGGAGGCGGCGAAGCGGGTGACGAGGGCGGGGTCGGTGTCCAGCCGCAGCAACGGCTGCCGGCTCGAACGGGCCGACGGGACGCCGTCCACCAGCGCGAGCTCCGTCTCGTTCGGGCCGGGGACCGTGCGCGCGAGGCTGGCCGCGAGCAGCGCTCGCACGTCGGTGAACGGCCGCCCCGTCGTCGGGTCGGTGCCGGCCGTCGCCAGCGCGCGCAGCTCGGCCACCTGCACCGCGAGCGCGCGGTCGATCCGGGCGTCCAGGCGCTCCAGCAGGACCTGGCGCGTCGCGCCCACCGCTCCCCCGAGGGCGACGACGACGAGCAGCAGCTGGACCGCGAGCAGCCGCGCCCGGGTCGAGCGCAGCAGCCGGCCCGGGCCGCGGCGGGGGCGTACCTCCGTCACGCGGTCATGCTCTCTCCGCGCCCGTTCGACCGGCGTCAGGAGACGCGGTAGTCGAAGTCCTCGTCCTCGCGCTCGCCGTCCTCGTCGAGGATCAGCGGGTCACCCGTGGGGTCGAACGTTCCGTCGCCGTCGTCGCCGTAGAGCACGGCGACGAGCTCGCCCGACCCGACGACGGCCGTGGACAACGGGATGCTCACCGGCTGGCTGCCCGACGTGACGGCGGCCGAGCCGAGCAGCGTGGTGCCGGTGAAGACGGCGACGTGGCCGCTGCCCCGGCTGGTGCGGGCCTGCTCGATGCGTACGCTGCGCCCGTCGCCGCGCTGGTCCTCGACCTCCAGCTCGGCCTGGGTGTCGACCAGGGCGGGCACGGGCGCGGGCGTCACGGTCGTCCCGGTGCCCGGAGCGACCGCGGCGTCGCCCGCGCCCGAGGGGGACGGGCTCGCGGGCGCGGGGCTCGCCGCGGCGGAGGCACCGGGCGCGGGGCTGGCGGGTGCGGGGCTGGCCTGCACGGGGCTGGGCTGCACGGGGCTGCTCGGCGCGGGGCTGCTCGGCGCGGGGCTGGCCGGCTCGGGCGTCGAGCCCACGGCCGCAGTGACCGGCGCGAAGGCGTCGTCGGCGACCGCGTCCGCGTCGTCGCCGCCACCGCACGCGGCCAGGACGAGCGTGGCGGCGACGACGGCGCTCGCCACCGCGTACCGGCGCAGGGCGTGTCGCGTCATGGTGCGGGGCATTCGGTCTCCTCCTCGTCAGGCCGCGGAGCGTCCGGGCCTGGCTCCAGGACAGCTGCCCACCATGGCAACGCCGTGTGCTGACCGTTAGAGAACTCTCACCTTCCGTGGAAAGTTCTGCGCCCCTCGCCGAGGCGTGAGGTCCCGTTCGCGGTGGCACACTCGATGGGATGGCAAGCCGACCTCCCGAGGGCGAAGACACCTGGCCCGACCGGTTCCCACCCCGGCCGGGGAGCGGCGACGGCCTGGGCGCGTGGGACTCGCTCGTGATCCCCGACGACGCCCGCGAGCTCGAGCCGGACCGGCGCGCCTGGCTGCGCGAGCTGCGGCAGCAGCGCCGTGACCGGTGGCTGCCGCAGGGCCCGGCCGCGCAGCGGTCGCGGACCGTGCTGCTCTTCGCCCTGGTCGCCGGCCTGATCCTCGCCCTCAGCGCCCCGGCTCTGCTGCTGTCTCCGCAGCCTCCGCGCGGCTCGCTCCCGCTGGCTGCCGCCGCCGGCCCGGACGCCGTGGCGGGCGGGCTGCTGCCGGACGTCGAGCTGCGGACGCTAGGGTCCCAGCCGATCGACGCCCGGGCCGCCCGGCCGGCGGTGTTGATGCTCCTGCCCGCGGGCGAGTGCGACTGCCACCCGCTCGTCCTGGACGTCGTGGCCCGCGCGCGGGCCGCGGGCGTCTATCCCTGGCTCGTCACGA
>NZ_JAANNP010000160.1 GCF_011250635.1 Motilibacter deserti | reverse complement strand
CCGCGGGTCGTCCGCTGCGGCCGTGTCGTGGAGCCGCTTGGACATGGTGGCGATGCCGAAGTCGTTGAGATAGCCCTCGAGCGACCAGGACGCGCTCTCGCCCGTGGACGTCGGGGTGTAGCCGAGGAAGATCGACGAGTTGAGCCCCTTGCGGCCGACGTTCTGGTTCGGCGGCACGACCTCCGCGTTCTTCAGCGCGGCGTCGTACATCGCCTGGACGTCGATGCCGGGCACGCCCTTGAGGTACGCGTCGGCGAAGGCGACGTCGGAGCTCGTCCCCGTCATGGAGTTGGAGTAGCCCGGCGAGGACCACCGCGACACCCAGCCGCCGTCCTTGTACTGCTGGACGAAGCCGTTGACCAGCTCACCGGCTCGGCTCGGGTAGAGCAGGGAGTACGCCGGCCAGGTCGTGCGATAGGTGTCCCAGAAGCCGTTGTTGACGTAGACCTTCCCGTCGGCGATGGGGGCGCCGGTCCGCGTCGCGGTCGTGCCGGCGGGCGCGGGGCTTGTCGAGGCCGAGGACTGCACGACGTGCTTCCACACGGGAGCGTCGGCGGTGCCGACGTTCTCGTGCCCGGAGTTCGGATAGAGGCTCAGGCGGTAGAGGTTCGAGTAGAGCGTCGTGAGCTGCTCCTCGCTCGCGCCCTCGACCTCGATGACGCGGAGCACCTGCTCCCACGCCGCCTTGGCGCGGGCCTGCACCGACGCGAACGTGTCGGTCGGGGAGACCTCCAGCTCGAGGTTCTTGCGCGCCTGGTCAACGCCGATCAGCGACGTCGCGATCCGCATGGTGACGGTCCGGTCGGCACCGGCGGCGAACCGGGCGTACCCCGTGACGTTGGAGCCGCCGCCACCGCCGATCTTGCCGCTCGCGGTGATCGGCCTGTCGAACGTGGCGTAGACGTACATCCGCGTCGAGCCGTTGGTCGAGCCGCTGCGGACGTCGGTGTAGCCGGTGACCGTGCCCGTGGCGGCGTCGATCGTGAGGCCGCCGTTGTTGTTGATGTTGTCGAAGACCAGGCTCGACTCGTCGCCGGGGAACGTGAACCGGAAGAGCGCCGCGTGGTCGGTCGGGGTGAGCTCGGCCTTCAGCCCGTTGTCGAAGGTGACGCCGTAGTAGTGCGCCCGCGCGACCTCGTTGTCGTGGCTGAAGCTGAGTGCGCGGATCGCGCGGTTGGCCGAGGGCACTCCGCTCATCGCGGACGGCATCACCTGGAAGGTCTGCCGGTCGCCCATCCACGGGCTCGGCTGGTGGCTCAGCGAGAAGGCCTGCAGCGTCGGGCGGTTCTCGGCGTTGTTGCCGCGCTGGTACTCGTACAGCCAGTTGTCGACGCCGGCGTTCGTGACCGGCGTCCAGAAGTTGAAGCCGTGGGGGACGGCCGTGGCGGGGAAGTTGTTGCCGCGGGAGAAGTTGCCGCTCGCGTTGGTGCCGCGGGTGGTCAGCACGTAGTCGGCCGGGCTCGCCTTGGGCTCCTGCACCGGGCTCGCGACGATCGAGATGTCGTCCACCCAGCCGCCGAAGTCGGCCGGGCCGTCCGGGTTGTCGTACGCGAGGAGGATCCGGTCGATCGTCTTGCCGGCGGCGACGGCGCCGATGGCAGAGCGCTCGGAGTTCCACTGGTTGGCGTAGAGGATCTTGGCCGTGCCCTGCCCCTGCGGGCTCAGCGGCATCCCGTGCTGGTCCGCCGCGCCGAGCTGGCTGAGGTAGGTCCCGTCGGTGAAGGCGAGGTCGACCGCGGCGTAGGTGCTCGGGTAGCCGAGGTCGTTGCCGGTCAGCTCGGGGAAGATCTTGTAGGACAGCTCCGTCGTGGGGGTGACGTGGATGTCGACGTCGAACAGCTTGTTGTAGGAGTAGCCGCGGCCCTCGGCCGTGTGCGTGCCCATGTAGTGCAGCGACGCGACACCCGTCCAGCCGACGTTGCGGTTGGGCGGCGTGTTGTAGCCGTTGCTCGGCCCGGAGCCGACCACCGTGGTCATGTCGGAGGCCGGGATCGGTGAAGTGGACAGCAGCCATTCGGCGAGCTGCACGGCATCGGCGCCGGCGTTCGCCGTGATGTCGAGGCGGTAGTAGAGGTAGGCCGTGCTGTTGTCGACGGAGTACTGCCGCGTCTGGAAGCGGCTCGCGAAGCCCTGGTTGGTGCGGGTGTCCAGCGTCTTCCACGTGCGGCCGTCGTCGGACGCCTGCAGCCGCCAGCTGCGCGGGTCCCGGCCCGGCGCGTCGTTGGCCGAGCCCAGGGCGTACGCCACCACGGTCGTCGGCGTCGACAGCTTGTATTGCACCCAGCCGGTCGTCCCGCCGGCCAGCCACTTGGTGTTGACGTCGCCGTCGGCGAGCTTCGGCGTCGTCTCGTTGGGCGGGTTGTCACGGTTGGCCGTGGCCTCGACGACGCGGTCCGTCACGTTGCCCGGGAACGTCACGGCGCCGGGCGTGAGCCGGCGCAGCGAGGTCGCCGAGACGTACGCGTCGATCGGCCCGCTGTCGTGCGTGCGGACCTGGAACTGCGGCGTCCCTCCGCCGCTCGCCGGGGTCGTGAAGTCCACGGTCACGGTGCGCGGCTGGTCGCTCAGGGCGAAGTACTCTCCGCCCACGTCGGACGAGCCGCTGTAGAAGTTCAGGAAGATCTGCCCGCTGCCCTGCAGGGTGACCTGCGCCCGGTAGGTCGTGCCGTTGGCGAGGTTCCGCATCGGGACCTGGATCCAGGTCTCCCCGGCCGACTGCATCGTCCAGCGCACCGCCGACGCCCCGGCGGGCGTCGTCGTGCGGGCGATCGTGCCGGGGACCGAGCCGACGCCGTTCTGGAACGGGCCCTCCCACGCGAGCTCGGCCGTCGGCCGCCCGAGCAGGTCGTCACCGGTGGGCTGGCTCGGGCTGCGCTCGAGGACGGACGCCCCGATGACGCCGGACGCCTTCTGCCGGCCCTGCGGGTCGGTGTCCGGCGTGCTCACCCACTCCGGCTGCAGGTCCGCGGCCTCGAACGAGGTCGAGAAGCCGGTCGCCAGCACCGCGGCCGGGGCCTCGTCGGGAACGATGACGATCTCGTCGGCGCCTGCCGGGGTCGAGGTGAGGGCGCCGGCCGCGAAGGTCGCGGCCGTTGCGGCCAGGGCGAGCGGGCGGCCGATCGCCGACGGCCGCCATCGGTGCCGGCCGCCGGACGGCCGGAGAGGGTTCGAGGACATCGCGAAGTACGTCCCTTTCTCTGACATCGTTGTCACGTTGCGCAAGCGAAGGCCGCGCAGACGAAGCCAACCACCCGGGGGCCGGTGGAGGGAAGACCTTCGCGGCCGCGATCGCGGGGGCCCGG
>NZ_JAANNP010000161.1 GCF_011250635.1 Motilibacter deserti | reverse complement strand
CACACCGAGACCGGTGTCGGGAACGGTCCTGTCCGGCTCCCGGGCCTGGAGTCGGCGGCAACCCTGAACGTCCGCGGCTCGGACTGGCCGTTGCTGACCCTGCGCGCGCCCGGCACGCCCCGGCGCGGCAAGCCTTCGGTGGTCACCGGCACCGCGCGGCTTGCGAAGTCACACCGGGCGGCGACAGGGCTCCGGCTCTCCCTCGGCGGGGAGGGATGCGGCCTTGCGGCGTCCGCGCCGGGCCGCCCCCTCGGCACCGCGGTGGTCGGCAGGGACGGGACCTGGCGGCTGAGCACCTCGACGGTGAACTCGGTCTGGTGCGCCCGCTACGGCGAGCTGACCACGGGCCGGGAGCAGACCGCGAGCTGGGTCGCGCAGGTCGCCGGGGTGACCGCGCTCAGAGGCCTGACCGGCCACGTGACGGCCGCACCGGCGTCCAGGACGACCGCCAAGGACACGAACGTGCGCGTCCGGGGCCGGGTGTGGCCGGCACTCGGGGGCGGTGACGTGCGGCTGCAGCGTCAGGTCGGACGCAGCTGGCGCGAGGTCGGGCAGGCCGTCGCGGGCTCGACCGGGACGTACACGCTCATCGCCACACCGCCGAACCGCGGTGCCAACGCCTACCGAGTGCAGCTGCGCGGAGCCGCGGCCTATCGTGGCGCGACCAGCAGCACCTTCATCATCACCGCGCGCTGAACAGAGCCTGCGGCCTCAATTCATCCGGACATGCCGCGGCCGAGGGCGACGGCTCTGCAGCACGCAGCAACGACCTCGGCTCGGGCCGAGCCGACTCCGGCGGCGTCGCGCTCGACAGCGGGCTCTATCGCGCGCCGGCGGGGTAGTCGCGCAGGAACTCCGCGCTGGTGGTGGGCTTGCGGCCCAGCAGTCTCTCGAGGTCGCCGGGCTGGTCGTCCCATTCGCCGCCGTTGATGGCGTGGATCCAGCTCAGCAGGAACTCTGCGACGGGTCGCGGCAGGCCGCCGGCGACCCTGTGCTCGAGGTACTCCTCGTCCGACAACGGCACGTAGGGCACCGTGGTGCCACGAATTTGCGACAGGATCTCGGCGATATCGGCGAACGAGACCGCCGGGCTTCCGTGCAGGGCGTAGGTCTTGCCTTCGTGAGCGGAGTCGGTCAGGACCACGGCCTGGGCCTCGGCAAGATCCTCACGTGATGCCGCAGCGACCTTGCCGTCTCCGGCCGGGACGCGGACGCCGGACTCGAACGCGTCGTCCCCGAGATAGCCCCGGAAGTTCTCGAGGTACGGCGGGTGGCCGAGGACCGTGGACCGAAGGCCGGATGCCTCCAACGTCTTCAAGGTGAAGGTGTCTGGCTCGGTGACCTGCGGCAGCTCGAACTCCGAGCCCGCCTTGCGGATGATCGGCGTGTAGACGAGGTGCTCGACCCCGGCCTGCTCCGCTGCGGCGATCACGGTGGCGTGCTGCGCGCTGCGGTCGGTGAAGGCATGGGTGGGGACCAGCAGCATCTTCTCGATGCCCGCGAAGGCGCGCAGCAGCGAGTCGTGGTCGACGTAGTCGCCGGCTCGGATCTCGATGCCTTGCGCGGCGAGGTCTGCGGCCTTCCCCGGGTCGCGCGCCAGGCCCACGAGCTCGCTGGCGGGCCGCCGGTCGAGGAGGTGCTGGAGCGTCAGGCGGCCGAGGCCGCCGCTCGCGCCGGTGACGAGGATCTTGCTCACGATGGTGCCCTTCGTCGGCTGAGGTCGTTGGAGTTGGGATGCGTTCCGGCGGGCCGCCAGGGTCGCGGCGGCCCCCCACGGTCTTGGATGATGACCGTCATCTGAAGTAGGATGACGACCATCATCTTGGAAGTCAAGGCGAACCGAGGAAGGCTCCCCATGCCGCGTATCTCCGACCAGGACATGGCCCAGACGCGCCAGCGCATCGTCGACGCGGCCAGCCCTCGTTTCCGGGCCGACGGGATCGACGGGATCGGGATCGCCGCGCTCATGAAGAGCGCAGGCATGACCCACGGCGGCTTCTACAACCACTTCGCCTCCAAGGACGCACTCGCGGTCGCCGTGTGCGAGGACGCCTTCGCGGCCTCGCTCGCGACGCTCGCGCGGACCGTCGACGAGACGGATCCCGACCGGCCCTCACTGGCGGAGACCTTGACCGGCTACCTCTCGCCGGAGCACCGCGACAGGCCCGACGGCGGGTGCCCTTCGGCAGCGCTCGTTAGCGACGCCGGGCGCCACGGTCCCGCGATCCAGGCCGCCTACGCCAGGGGTGTACGGGGCTACATCGAGGGGTTCGACGCCGCCCAGCAGCTCGAGGCGAGCGGGCGCGGCGAGGCGCTCGATCCCGAGGAGGCCCGGCGTCGGTCGATCGCGCTGCTGAGCGAGATCGTCGGGGCGATGGTCCTCTCCCGCGCGATCCGACTCGTGGACCCCGACCTCTCCGACGAGATCCTCGCCGTCAACCGGCGGCGGCTCGAGCAGGAGTGCTGACCGGCGGCGACCGTCCGCATGCCGGACAGTACGGCCGAAAGCCGGAATGTGTCAGCAACGGTGCAGAAACACAGGGCTCCTACGTTCGTGCGCACCAGCGACATGCGCACTGGAGGACTCCTTGATTCACGCAGTTTCCCGGCGACGGGCAGGAGCGGTCGGCTTCGCCGCGAGCGCGCTCCTGGCCTCCGGCCTCGTGGCGGCCACGGCCCCCACCGCCGCGGCGGCCCCGACCGGCACGGCCGCCGTCGCCCCGGCGGCCGCCGACCCCACGACGTTCACGATCACCGAGACGCTGGACGCCCTCGAGGCCGGCACCTACACCTCGGTCCAGCTCGTGCAGGCGTTCCTGGCCCGCATCGAGGCCTACGAGCCGTACTACAACGCGTTCACGCAGATGAACCCGGAGGCGCTCGCCGACGCCGCCGCCTCGGACGAGCGACGCAAGAGCGCGGCGACGCCCGCCCGTCCGCTCGAGGGCGTGCCGATCGTCATCAAGGACTCGCTCGACGTCAAGAAGATGCCGACGACGTCCGGCTGGCCGCTCACGTCGCCGATCACCGGCGGCATCGCCCTCGTCCCGGAGACCGACGCCCCGCTGGTCAAGCGGCTGCGTGACGCCGGTGCCGTCTTCATCGGCAAGACCAACCTGCCCATCCTGGCGGGCAGCGGCAGCAACGCCAACAACAGTGCGTACGGCCCGACCTACAACGTCCTCAACCAGGCGTGGGCGCCGGGCGGGTCCTCGAGCGGCTCCGCGACCTCGGTGGCGGGCGACTTCGCCGTCGCCGGCATCGCCGAGGAGACGGGCGGCTCGATCCAGAA
>NZ_JAANNP010000162.1 GCF_011250635.1 Motilibacter deserti | reverse complement strand
CCGGCGCACGACCTCCTCGTCGTCGACCACGAGCTCGAGGACCACGTCGAGCGCCGTGCCGGCCTGGTGCAGCATCGTGTCCAGGACCTCTGCCTGGGCGACGTTGCGGGGGAACCCGTCGAGCAGGAACCCCTTCGCCGCGTCGTCCTGCAGCAGACGGTCCTCGACCATCGCGATCGTGACGGAGTCGGGGACCAGCTCCCCCGCGTCCATGTAGCGCTTGGCCTCCAGGCCCAGGGGCGTGCCCTGCCCGACGTTGGCCCGGAAGATGTCGCCGGTGGACACCTGGGGCACGTCGTACTGAGCGGCGATGAACTGGGCCTGGGTGCCCTTCCCCGCGCCTGGGGGGCCGACGAGGACGAGACGCACTAGCGGAGGAACCCCTCGTAGTTGCGCTGCTGCAACTGGCTCTCGACCTGCTTCAGCGTCTCGAGGCCGACACCCACCATGATCAGCACGCTCGTGCCACCGAACGGAAAGTTCTGGTTGGCGCTGAACAGGCCCAGCGCGAGGATCGGGATGATCGCGACGACCGAGAGGTAGATCGAGCCCGGCAGCGTGATGCGGGACAGGACGTAGTCGAGGTACTCCTCGGTCGGCCGACCGGCCCGGATGCCCGGGATGAAGCCGCCGTAGCGCTTCATGTTGTCGGAGATCTCCTTCGGGTTGAAGGTGATCGCGACGTAGAAGAACGTGAAGAAGATGATCAGCGCCACGAACATCAGCACGTAGAGCGGGTGGTCGCCACGCGAGATGTAGCGCTCGATCCACTGGCGCCAGCCGGCGGTGGTGTCGCCCAGCTGAGCGACCAGCTGCGGCAGGTAGAGCAGCGACGAGGCGAAGATGACCGGGATGACGCCGGCCTGGTTGACCTTGATCGGAATGTAGGTCGAGGTGCCGCCGTACATCCGCCGACCGACCATGCGCTTGGCGTACTGCACCGGGATGCGGCGCTGGGCCTGCTCGAAGAGCACGACCGCTGCCACGACCACCAGGCCGACCACGATCATCACGATGAAGGCGTCCCAGCCGCGGGCGGCCTTGACGTTCCAGAGGCCGTTCGGGAAGCCGGCGCAGATCGAGGTGAAGATCAGCAGGCTCATGCCATTGCCGACGCCGCGGTCGGTGATGAGCTCGCCGAGCCACATGATGAGGCCGGTGCCGGCGGTCATCGTGAAGATCATCGTCAGGATGCGGAAGAGCGAGTCGTCCGGCACCAGGTCCGCGGCACAGTTCTGGAAGATGCGGCCGGGGGTGCGGGCCAGGGCGAGCAGCGCCGTCGACTGCAGCACCGCCAACGCCACCGTGAGGTAGCGGGTGTACTGCGTCAGCTTGGCCGTGCCGGACTGGCCCTCCTTCTTCAGCGCCTCGAAGCGCGGGATGACCACCGTCAGCAGCTGCACGATGATGCTCGCCGTGATGTACGGCATGATCCCGAGCGCGAAGACCGACAGCTGCAGCAGCGCGCCGCCGCTGAAGAGGTTGACCATGCCGTAGATACCGGCGTCGTCGTCCACGCTCGTCGTGCACTGGCGGACGGCGTCGTAGTCCACACCCGGGGTCGGCAGCAGCGAGCCGAACCGGAACAGCGCGATGATCGCGAGGGTGAACAGGAGCTTCTTGCGCAGGTCGGGCGTACGGAACGCCCGGGCGAACGCGGTGAGCACGGTTCCTCCTGCACAAGGCGCCCGCAGGGGCGGGCGGGGTAGTCGAACGGATCCACCATGTCACGGCACCGGGTGGGGCCGCGAGAGCCGCAGGCGCCGACGGGAGCCCGGACGGGCCCAGGCGGCTGCGTTGCCGGCTGCAAAGGCTAGCCGGACGACGATAACGCACGAACGGCGCGTGCCCGCCCAGTCAGCGAAGACCGAGCGGGCACGAGCGTCGTTCCCTTTGCGTACGGGCGCTGCGCCGACGCGGGCTGGGGGGAGGGAGACTCCCCCGTCCCCGCGGAGCCGGCGAGCGACCGGGCTAGAGCTCGGTCGTCGAGCCCCCGGCGGCCGCGATCTTCTCGCGGGCCGACGCGGAGAAGGCGTCCACGGTGACGTTGAGCGCCACCGACACCTCACCGGTCCCCAGCACCTTCACCGGGCGGCCGCGCTTGACCACGCCCCGCTCGATGAGGCTGTCGACCGTCACGTCGCCGCCGTCCGGGTAGAGCGTGGACAGCTTGTCGAGGTTGACGACCTCGAACTCCACCCGGAACGGGTTGCGGAAGCCCTTGAGCTTCGGCAGCCGCATGTGCAGGGGCATCTGGCCGCCCTCGAACGCTGCAGGCACCTGGTAGCGGGCCTTGGTGCCCTTGGTGCCGCGACCAGCGGTCTTGCCCTTGGAGCCCTCACCACGGCCGACGCGCTGCTTGGCCTTCTTCGAGCCGGGCGCCGGGCGCAGGTGGTGGACCTTGAGCGGGCTCTTGCCGACGCGGCTCGCGGTGCCCGCGCCCGCCTCGTCCTTCTCGAGCTGCACAGTCTCCTCGCTCACGACTGCGCCTCCTCTCCGGGGATCTCCTCGACGGTCACGAGGTGGGCCACCGTCCGGACCATGCCGCGGATCTCCGGCCGGTCCTCCTTGATCACGCTGTGGCGGATGCGCTTGAGGCCCAGCGAGCGCAGGGTGTCGCGCTGGCCCTGCGTGCCGCCGATCTTCGAGCGCACTTGGGTGACACGGATCTGCGCCATCAGGCCACCCCCGCCCGGGCGCGCAGCAGCGCCGCCGGCGCGACGTCCTCGAGCGGCAGGCCGCGGCGGGCCGCCACGGCCTCCGGACGCTCGAGGCCCTTGAGCGCGGCCACCGTCGCGTGGA
Source organism: Motilibacter deserti (assembly GCF_011250635.1). Classification (GTDB taxonomy): domain Bacteria; phylum Actinomycetota; class Actinomycetes; order Motilibacterales; family Motilibacteraceae; genus Motilibacter_A; species Motilibacter_A deserti. Next base: position 475 of record NZ_JAANNP010000162.1, on the reverse strand, counting down.
CGATGTTGATCGCGTTCGAGGAGCCGAGGGACTTGCTGAGCACGTCGTGGATGCCGGCGCACTCGAGCACAGCGCGGACCGGGCCACCGGCGATGACACCGGTACCCGCGCTGGCCGGCTTGAGCATGACGACGCCCGCGGCCGCCTCACCCTGGATGGGGTGCGGGATGGTGCCCTGGATGCGCGGCACCTTGAAGAAGTGCTTCTTGGCCTCCTCGACGCCCTTGGCGATCGCCGCGGGCACCTCCTTGGCCTTGCCGTAGCCGACGCCGACCGTGCCGTCGCCGTCACCGACGACGACCAGCGCGGTGAAGCTGAAGCGCCGGCCGCCCTTCACGACCTTGGCAACGCGGTTGATGGCGACGACGCGCTCGACGTAGGCGGTCTTGTCGCCGCCCGCGTCCTGCCCGCGCCGGTCGTCACGGCCGCGCCGGTCACGGCGATCGCCGCCGGGTCCTCCGGTGCCGCCGCCGGC
>NZ_JAANNP010000163.1 GCF_011250635.1 Motilibacter deserti | reverse complement strand
AGGTGATCCGCAGCTCACGCACGACCTGGAAGACGTCGGGCTTGGTCGGCCGGCCGTCGTGGAAGGTGTAGCCGCGCTCGGTCCAGTAGGCCCCGAGGGCGCGCTCGACGAGCACGACGTAGCGCGAGTTGTGCAGCATGCCGAGCGCGTCGAGGTCGTCGAAGTGGACCTCGACGTAGCCGACGTGCCCGACCTGCTCCGTCCCCGGCGTTCCCGAGTCGGCTCCGGTGGAGGCACCGGTGTCGGTCTGCATGAGGTCTCCTTCAGATCGGCGCGACCGGATGGGCGCAGTGGGGTTCACGACTCGGGAAGCAGCGAAACGTCGGTCGCCAGTGACCGGAGCCGGGTGAGGACGACCGCTCGCGCCCGCGCGCCCACGGTCCCAGGATCGAGCAGGCGGCTCTGGTACGCGGCGGCGACCCCCGCGGCCTCCACCTCGTAGGCGAGCAGGGCGGGGTCGAGCGCGGCCGGCAGGTGCCCGAGCTCGACGCTGCGCGACGCCGCGCCCTCGACGACCTCGAGCCACTCGGTCAGCACCTCGGCGACACGGCTGCGCAACGGCCCCGGCCGCCCGGCGAGCTCGGCCTCGACCGTGACGAAGAAGCAGCCGGGCGAGGCGTCGGCGGCGTAGAGCGCGAGCCGCTCCTCGTGGAGCGCCCACAGCCTGGGCAGGCCGCGCGGGCGGGCGAGCGCCGGGCCGACGACCCGGGTCGCCCACTGCAGCCGTGCGTGCTCGATGGCGGCGAGCTGCAGCTGCTCCTTGGAGGCCCAGTGGGCGAAGAGGCCGGACTTGCTGACGTGCAGGGCTGCGGCCAGCCGGGAGAGCGTGAGCCCCTCGAGACCGTCGCTCGCCGCGAGCTCGACGGCCCGGTCGAGCACGGCGGCACGGGTCCGCGCGCCGCGCGCCCTGCGCGCGTCGAGGGGTTGCACGGTCACGCACTGCAACCTAGGTGACCGACCGATCGGTCGTCAAACTCTTAGCAACACGATCGAACCGACCGGCGGTCGAGCCCGTTGGAGGGGGCGAGGGGCCGGACCGGCCGGCCCGACACCACGAGGAGACGGCGTGGGGCCGACGCAGATCGACGGACTACCGGCGCACCCGTTGCTGGTCCACCTGGTCGTCGCCTCGGTGCCGCTCGCCGCACTGCTCGTCGCGCTCGCGGCGGTGTGGCCCGCCGCGCGTCGCCGGCTCGGCCCGCTGCCCCCGGTCGTGGCGCTCGTGGCGCTGATCGCCGTACCCGTCACCATGAACGCCGGGGAGTGGCTGCGCGACAGCATCCAGGGCAGCCTGCCGCAGCCCATCCCGGCGATCTCGCGGCACGAGGAGGTCGCCGAGCGGCTGCTCCCTTGGGTGATCGCGCTGTTCGTCGTCGCCGTCGCCGGGTGGGCGCTGCTGCGTCGCGCGGTCGTTCCCGTCGCCCTGCGGGTCGTCGTCGCGGTCGTCGCCGTGATCGTGTCCGTCGGGTCGACGGTGGCGGTCTACCAGGCGGGCGACACCGGGGCGCGCGCCGTGTGGGAAGGGGTAGGCACCTCCGGCGGCTGACGCGCCCGCTCCCAGCCCCGACGAGGCGCACCCCGAACGAGCACCCGCACCGACCGCATCCGCACGGACCGCATACGCACCCGCACAGACCGCGTCCGCACCGACCGCATCCGCACCGACCGCATCCGCACCGACGACGTCCGCACCGACCGCACCTGCACCAGAACCTGGAGGCCTCCTCGTGCCGATCTCCCCCTCGAACCTCCCGGCCGGCCCCGTCCTCGGCCGCCGCGCGCTGCTCGCCGGCGCCTGCGGCGTCTGCGTCGGCCTGGTCGCCGGCTGCGGCGGAGGCGACAGCGACACGGCCGGCGGCACGTCGGGCACGGGCACGACGTCGGGTACGGGCGGCAGCTCGCCGTCCGCCGCCGGGTCCGCGCCTGGCTCCCCGTCCGCGTCGGCGTCCGCCTCGAGCGGAGGCGCGGCGACGGGCCTCGTGGCCCTCGCCGACGTGCCCGTCGGTGGCGCGGTGGCGGCGACGGCCGCGGACGGGTCCCCGCTCCTGGTCGCCCAGCCGACCGCCGGCGACGTCGTCGCCTTCTCGGCGGTCTGCCCCCACCAGGGGGCTACGGTCGAGGTCGTCGGAGGCAACCAGCTCTACTGCCCCCGCCACGGCTCCGCCTTCAACGTCAGCGACGGCGCGGTGGTGCAGGGGCCGGCCGAGCAGGGGCTGCGCGCCGTCGCCGTACGCGTCGAGGGCGACCAGGTGGTCGCGGGCTGACGAAAGCTCGGCGGAGCCGCGGCGTACGCACAGCAGGACGGGAAGGGGGCGGGCCGATGGCGCAGCGGACGGCGGACGAGCCGCTCCTGCGGGCGCTGTGGGAGGAGCACGGCAGCGCGCTCCTGGCCTACGCCCAGCGCCTGACCGGCGACCGCGGCCGGGCGGAGGACATCGTGCAGGAGACGCTGCTGCGGGCCTGGCGGCACGGCGACGAGCTGGACACCCGGGCCCGCAGCGAGGGCGGGGGCGGGGCGGCCGGGCTGCGCGGCTGGCTGTTCACCGTCGCCCGCCACCTCGCGGTGGACGCCCACCGGGCCCGGCTGGCGCGCCCGCGCGAGGCCGGCGACGACACCGTGCTGGCCGCACTTCCCGCCAGCGACGAGATCGAGCGCGCGCTGGACTCCTGGCTCGTCGCCGACGCCCTCGCCGCCCTCTCGCCCGCGCACCGTGAGGTGCTGGTCGAGACCTACTACTGCGGGCGCTCGGTCGCCGAGGCCGCGGCGGTGCTGGGCGTGCCGCCCGGCACCGTCAAGTCCCGCGCCCACTACGCGCTGCGCGCGCTGCGCCTCGCGCTCGAGGAGCGGGGGGTGACCCCGTGACCGTGCCGCCGCCCACGTCCGCGCGCTGCCCGGTCGAGGGGTCGCTGGCGGCGTACGCGCTCGGAGCCCTGCGCGGGGAGGAGCTCGCGCAGGTCGAGGCGCACCTGCGCGACGCCCCGGAGTGCGCCACCTGCCGGGAGGCGCTCGAGGAGTTCCGCGGGCTGCCACCCCTGCTCGGCCTGCTCGACGCCGCCGAGGCGGTGGCCGGGCCGCCGGTGCCGCGCCACGACCAGCTCGACCGGCTCGTCGCCGCGGCCGGGCGGGAGCGGCGCGCGCGGCGCATCCGCCGGCTGGCCGCTGTCGCCGCCGCGGTCGTGCTCTTCGCCGCGGTGGGCACGGGCTGGGTCGTCGGCCGGGAGACGACAGGCCCGTCGGCGCCGACGCGCGTCACCGGCGAGAACCGCGCGATGA
>NZ_JAANNP010000164.1 GCF_011250635.1 Motilibacter deserti | reverse complement strand
CGCGGCGGCGAGGTCGTCGGCGTCCCGGCTCGGTGCGACGAACCCGTTCACGTCGTGCTCGACCAGGTCGACGGCCGCGTTGTCGGGACCGGCGACGACGATCGTCGGCGTCCCCACCGCCGACGCCTCGACCACCACCAGGCCGAAGCCCTCGCGCTCGGACGGGAAGAGCAGCGCGGTCGCGCCCCGCAACCGGTCCTCGAGCTCATCCTCGGGCACGAACCCCGGCAGGTCGATCACGTCCTCGAGCCCGAGCTCGTCGACGCGGCTGCGCACCTGCGCCGTCACCGGGCCGGAGCCGAGGACCGTCGCCCGCAGCCCGGGGAGCTCCCGGCGCGCGCGTGCGACGGCGTCCGGAACCGCGGTCACGCCTTTCTCGGGGATGTGCCTGCCCACGAAGAGCACGTGGGGGTCCGGAGGCGGGTCGAGGGTCGGCGGCGGCTGCTCGGTGCGATAGATCAGGCCCGGCAGGAGCAGCCGCTCACGACGGGCGCCGGCCGCGGGCAGTCGCTCGTACGTCAGCCGGCCGTGCGCGATCGCCAGCGGCGAGAGGACGGCCGAGGCGCGTTGAAGCACGATGCCGAGCGTTCCCCCGACAGGGCCGAGGTAGCGCCGCCAGTAAGCGTTGCTCCACACCTCCATCCAGTCGACCCCCATGCGCTGGCGCGCGCCGAGCAGCGCGAGCCGAGCGGCAGGCACGGTGAGGGGCGGAGTCTGGGAGACCTCGACGACGTCGTAGAACCGGCGGTGCCGCAGCAGGTGCAGGAAGACGCCGCGGGCGAACTCCAGCGCGGGGCCGATGCGCCGGGCGCCGCCTTCGCCGTAGAGCTCGCTCGCGGGCGAGACGACGACTACCTCCACCCCCGGGATCTCCGGCGGCGAGTCGTCGGGCCACTGCTGACGGGTGAGGTACGTGACCCGGTGGCCGTGCCGGACGTACTCGTCCGCGAGGGCGCGGTACCAGCGCTCGCCACCGCCGTGGGTCCAGGGGAAGAGGCAGTCGAAGGCGATGCAGATGTGCACGGGGCTACAGGTGCTCCTCGTCGCCACCGCGGGCGACCCGCAACCGGGCCTCGCTGATCGCCAGCTGCCGCGCGAGCCGGGTCAGCCGCTCGTCGTAGTCCTTGAACTTGAGGTAGGTGTTGATCGAGACAAAGGCGAAGGCGACGATCAGGGCGTACAGCAGCAGGTCCGCGCCTCGGCCGACCCCCACCCAGTCGGCGACCGTGGAGAGCAGCGACGGGCGGACGATGGACACCACGCACGCCACGAGGAAGACCGCGAAGAGGATCTTCTTCCCAGCCTGGAACCGGAGAGCATTGCGATTGCGCAGGAAGCTGACGAGCACGATGACGACGCCTGCGACGAGCAGGTACTGGATAAGCATCAGGTCTCCTGCACGCTTCAGCGGAAGAACAGGTCGAAGAGGATGTTCACCGAGTTGAGGACGGACTGCCCCTTGGCCTTGGAGTAGTCGGTGTAGAGGATCGTCACCGGCGTCTCCACGTAACGGAGCTTCGCCTTCCCGACCGTCTCGACGATCTCGGAGGCGTGCGCCATGCCCGAGCGCCGGATGTTGAGCGTCTCGGCGACTCGCCGATTGAACGCGCGGAGCCCGTTGTGCGCGTCGGTCAGGTGGACGCCCGACGTGAGGTTCGTGTAGTGCACCGCCAGCTTCAGCACGACCCGCTTCAGCCCGCCGACCTGAGTGGACGAGTCGAGGAAACGCGACCCGAAGACGATGTCCGCCTCGTCACGACGCAGCTGCTCCACCATCCGCTCGGCGTCGTCGAGTCGGTGCTGGCCGTCCGAGTCGAAGGTGACGAGGTACTGGATGCTCGGGTCGTGCAGTGCGTACTCGATGCCCGTCTGCAGCGCGGCGCCCTGCCCGAGGTTCACGGGGTGGCGGACGAGCACCGCATTGGTCAACTGGACCTGCGCGGCCGAGTCGTCAGTGCTCCCGTCATCGACGCAGATCACGTGCTCGAACCGGGTCAGCGCCTCCTCCACGACCTCGCGCACGACCGCGGCTTCGTTGTAGACGGGGACGACGAGGCAGGTGTCCTTGTTCGTCATCTCGCTTCCTCGGTCCGGGCGATGCCGCTCAATGGTGGCACCTCGCGCGTACGGTGCCGCCTGCTAGGGCTTGCCTATACTCCGGCGCGTCGCGCACCGATTCTGGGAGGCTACGTGATGCAGGGCGAGACGGGCCGTCCGTGAGCAGTGCCCTGCGCTACGTCGCGGTGATCCTCAACTACAAGCGCTGGCCCGACACCCTCGACACCATCTCCGCGGTGGGACGCTCCACGCTCCCGCCGGACCGGGTGATCCTCGTCGACAACGCGTCCGGCGCCGAGCACGTCGACGCGATCCGCCGCGACCTCGACGCCGGCCGTGCGCCGGGCGTGGAACTGCTGGCTCTCAGCACCAACGGGGGCTACGCCACCGGCATGAACGCGGGCATCGCCAGCGCCCTGGAGAGCGCGCCCGACGCGGTGCTCATGCTCACCCATGACGTCGTCCTGGAGAGCGACTGCATCGAGCGCATGGCGGCCGAGCTGCTGAGCTCGCCCAGCGTCGGCATCAGCGCTCCGGTGCTGGGCTGGCGGGGGCGCGACAACGTGACCTGGTCCGGCGGGGGCGCGATCCGGCCCTGGACAGGGACCTGCTGGCACCCCGACATGCACACCCCACTCGACGCCACCCTGCGCCAGCCCTCGCACGACGTGCCGTGGGCCGACGGCGCGGCCCTGCTCGTGCGCCGCGAGGCGCTGACTGAGGCCGGGCCGCTGCCGGAGGCCTACTTCCTGTACTTCGAGGAGGTGGACTTCCAGGCCACGGTCCGTGAGCACGGGCGCCGGGTCCGGATCGCGGGCGGCGCGCTCGCGTGGCAGTCGCCGGGCTACACCCCGCCCTACCTCGCGACCCGCAACCAACTGCTCGTGCTCCGCCGGCACCGCCGGCGCAGCATCCCGTTCTCGCTCCTGCAGACCGGAGCGGTGATGGGCAAGCAGGTGGCCAAGGTGGCCCTGCGCCGCGGCGGGAGCCTCGGCGAGGTGCGGGCCCGCCTGCACGGCATCCGCGACGGGTTCAACGGGCGGCTCCGCCCGGAGCTGCTGGCCCTGCGCTAGCTGGTCCTTCGCCCGAGCACGGGCCGGCCTGCCCAGGATCGTCAGCGCCGGACGAGCGTGCCCTCGTTCTCGAGGTACCACGAGTAGGTCGAGGCGATG
>NZ_JAANNP010000165.1 GCF_011250635.1 Motilibacter deserti | reverse complement strand
TCATGCCGTGCTCATCCCGTGCTCACGCCGGGCTCTGGGCCGGACGGCGCGCAGCCCGCAGGGCCTGGCCCAGGGCGCGGTCGAGCTCGTCCGCGAGCACCGAGAACCGGACCGCCGCGGACGCCGGCAGCGCCCGCACCACGACGCGCGAGCCCGCGGGCAGCAGGTCCAGGCGGTCGCGCACGAGCGCGCGCAACCGACGGCGTACGCCGTTGCGCACGACTGCGTTGCCCACGGCCCGGGACACAGCGAAGCCGACGAGCGGGAAGCTCGCCGGCTGGCTGCTGGCTGTCGAGACCGGGGCCGACCCTCCCGTACCGCCGGCGCCGTCCGCCGCGACGGCCGCGACCTCGGCGACCGGCGTCCCCGCCTCGGGCTCGGCAAGCCGCACGTGGACGACCACGCACCGGCTCGCACCCCGGCCGCTACCCGGCCCGCGCCGAAGAGCGACGGCAAAGTCGGTTCGGGAGCGCAGGCGCGCAGCGGCCGGAAGCACGGACGGGGACCGTTTCGGGGGAGGTGGGCCGCCCGTCAGGCGGAGAGGCGCTCGCGGCCCTTGCTGCGCCGCGCGGCGAGGATGGCGCGCCCGGCGCGGGTGCGCATGCGCAGCCGGAAGCCATGGGTCTTGCTGCGACGCCGGTTGTTCGGCTGAAAGGTGCGCTTGCTCACGGGTTGAGGCTCCTGCGTCCGTTCCGGGGGAAGGGCGATGCCTGACGGGTCTGGCTTCCCGACCGGCGTCCGCGACCGTGGTCGTGAGCGCACCGGAAGGATTCGGGCAGCCGTCAGGCACTGCTCGACCAACCCACGGTACGGGGGCCGCTCGGGGACGGTCAAACCCACGGCACGGCACGCACGGCGAGGGGTCCCCCGCAACACGGCGGCAAACTCAGCCGCATAGTCTCTCCCAGCACGTTCGGCGTCGCCGTGGCGACACGCTGACGCCGGAGGAGAAGTTCCTCCCGGTCGCCCGGTGCACCTGCAGGTGCCACTCCCGAGCTTCCGGGATGCACCCGGACGAACGGCGTTGCCGGAGGCGGTTGAACGACCTGCCCGCCGTTGTTAGCGTCGTCCGCCGTACCGCCCGTCCCCAACCTGTGGACACGGCTGTGGAAACAGGCTGAGCCCGGCTCGTGCGCACCGGGCGTTGCAGGATGACGAGGAGGACCGGTGGCCGACGAGTCGTTGAACCTCGCCGCTGTGTGGCGACGGGCTCTGGAGGAGCTCGTGGTCGAGGCGGAGCTGGCACCGCGCTCGCGGTCGTTCCTGCGCCTGACCAAGGCGGTCGGCCTGCTCGACGGGACCGCGCTGATCGCGGCGCCCAACGACTTCACCAAGCACCAGCTCGAGACCGAGCTGCGCGGCCTGCTCGCCGCCACGCTGGCCCGCGCGCTGGGCCACGACGTGCGCGTCGCGGTGACCGTCGACCCCGACCTCAACCTCACCGACGACGGCCAGCCGGCCCCCGCGGCCACGGGCCTTCCCGGCGAGGACGACTCCGCCGGCCACCGCGCCGCGCCCCATGCCACCGACGGTGCCGGCCCGCAGGCGCTCGACTCCGTCGCACCGGTCACTCCGCTGCCTGCGCCCGCTCCAGTGCCCGAGGCCGCCGGCGCCGCGGCTGCTGCGACGGCCGGCTCGACCGGCCCCGTTGCCCCGGTCCCCTCGCCGGTGCCCGCCGCCGGCCCGGTCGCCGCGGACCCGTTCCGCCCCGGCACCGGGCGCGAGCCGGGCGTGCGCCGCGAGGCCGAGCCGCCACGGCTCAACCCGCGCTACGTCTTCGAGACGTTCGTCATCGGCGCGAGCAACCGCTTCGCCCACGCGGCCGCCGTCGCCGTCGCGGAGGCGCCGGCCAAGGCCTACAACCCGCTCTTCATCTACGGGGAGTCCGGGCTCGGCAAGACCCACCTGCTCCACGCGATCGGGCACTACGCGCCGCATCTCTACCCCGGCGTGCGGGTGCGCTACGTGAGCTCGGAGGAGTTCACCAACGACTTCATCAACTCGATCCGCGACGACCGGCAGTCCGCCTTCCGCGACCGCTACCGCGACGTCGACATCCTGCTCGTGGACGACATCCAGTTCCTGGAGAACAAGGAAGGGACCCAGGAGGAGTTCTTCCACACCTTCAACACGCTCTACAACGCCAGCAAGCAGATCGTGCTGTCCAGCGACCGCCCGCCCAAGCAGCTGGTGACGCTGGAGGACCGGCTGCGCAGCCGGTTCGAGTGGGGTCTCATCACCGACGTCCAGCCGCCGGACCTGGAGACGCGGATCGCGATCCTGCGCAAGAAGGCCGCGCAGGACGGGCTGGCCGCACCGCCCGAGGTGCTCGAGTACATCGCGAGCAAGATCTCGACCAACATCCGCGAGCTCGAGGGCGCCCTCATCCGGGTGACGGCGTTCGCCAGCCTCAACCGGCAGGGCGTCGACCTGGCCCTCGCCGAGATCGTGCTCAAGGACCTCATCCCCGACGACTCGGGGCCGGAGATCACGGCGGCCACGATCATGGCCCAGACGGCGGCCTACTTCGGGCTGACGATGGACGACCTGTGCGGGCAGTCGCGCTCACGGGTGCTCGTGCAGGCCCGGCAGATCGCGATGTACCTCTGCCGCGAGCTCACCGACCTGTCGCTGCCCAAGATCGGCCAGCAGTTCGGCGGCCGCGACCACACGACGGTCATGCACGCCGACCGCAAGATCCGCCAGCAGCTCGGCGAGCGCCGCTCGCTCTACAACCAGGTCCACGAGCTGACCAACCGGATCAAGAGCCAGTCGCGCAAGGGCTGAGCCCCGCCCGCAGCGCCCCCAGCCGTCCCGGCACCGCCAGAGCCGTCCCGTACGCCACGGGGCGGCTCTTCGGCTTCCTGCGGCTGCTCTGCGGCTTGCTGCGGTCCCCTGGGCCTGCCGCCGCGCGCTGCCGTCCTCGAAGCCCGCTCGTGACGCGTCGCGCTCCTCTTCTCGCCTTCCCCCGGGCGAAGGGCCGCGTCTACACCCATCCCGCGTCCGTACACAAGATGGGGACAACGCTGTGGATTACTGGGGGCCCGGCCGGGGAATCCGTGT
>NZ_JAANNP010000168.1 GCF_011250635.1 Motilibacter deserti | reverse complement strand
GCCGCTATGGGCGCGAGGGGGGTGCTGTAGCACCACCATGGCGCTTATACGCCCCACCACGTGGCGTCGCGCCCACCCGCCTCACCGAGGGCCGGCCCAGCCCGCGTCAGCGCGTGTCGGCCGCGGCGGGCGTCGACGCCGCGGACGGGCGCGCGGTCGAGCCCGTGCTGGGCGCCGGCTTGGGCCGGCAGTAGATCTGGTTGGCCGGGTTGTAGCGGGTGTGGAACGTCTCCTTGCGGGTCTTGCCCTTCTCCGTGATCGTCCGGGTGACGTCGACGTCGAAGCCGCTGACCCCGCCCTGCGCGACGCATCCGGCCGAGGCGTCGTAGACCGTGCTGAAGCCGCGGTAGTTGTAGCGCTCGGACTTCGAGGCCGTGACGTCGCGGTGCTTCGTCGACCACATGCGCACGGTCAACGAGTCGCCCGGGTCGTGGATCGTCTGGATGAAGACGCCGTAGGAAGTGTCGTTCACGAATTTCAGGTCAAGCGTCGGCCACGCGACCGTCGCCTCGCGGCCCTCGGGGTAACGGTTGATGTAGAAGCTGTGCGGCTTGTGCTGCACGTCCTTCAGCCCGGCGAAGAACATTGCGTTGAACGTCGTGGTCGCCACCTGCGAGACGCCGCCGCCGAGCTCCTCGGCGAAGCGGCCGCCGCGGATGATCGTGCCGACGGCGAAGCCGTTCTCCAGCGTGCGCTCGCCCACGATCTTGTTGAGGCTGAACTCCTCGCCGGGCTCGAGCAGCGTGCCGTCGATCAGCTCGGCGGCGCGCCCGATGTTGGTGACGCGGTAGGCGGCGTAGGGGTAGTAGGTCGTGAACTCCGAGACCTCCTCCTTGACCCCGAGCTTGCGGGCCTCGGCGGTCGTCAGCGACGGCTCGGCCTCCTCGAGGCTCGCGGTCACGACCCGCTGGGCGGCGGTCGCCTCGGGCAGCACGTCGAGCAGGTCCGCGGCGAGCGCCTTCATGTCGACCTGGCGGCCGGACTTCGCGGCGACGAGCCGGGGCTTGCCGTCCTCGATCTCGAACGTGGCGTCGCGGGCCGGCTCCTCGGCGTCCTGCAGGCGGGGGCGCAGCGCCTTCGCCAGCTTCGCCGTGTCGAACTCGGGCGTGAGCCGGCCGTCGGGCCCGCCGGTGAGCGACAGGGCGGGGGTGAAGGCACCGGGGGCGACGCGTACGCGCTCGCCGGCCGCCACGATCGTCACGGGCTCGGCGACGGCCGGCTCGACGAACTCGGTGAGGGCACGCTGCACCTCGGCGGCCCCGACCCTCGGCTGCGTGGTGCGCGCGGGCAGTGCGGGCGCCCCGCCTCGCAGGTACGCCGCCTGCAGCGCCGCCGGCGCCCGGTCGCGGTCGAGGGTGACCCCGGCCAGCGCCTCGGTGGTGACCGGCTCGACGCCGTCGAAGGTGATCGCCCCGTCCTGCGGGTCCTCGTCGACCTCGTCGGCGAGGCCGTCGACGGCGGCGGCGAGCTTGGCCGCGTCGGTGCGCACGACGGGGTCGACCTCGTCGCCGCCCGTGAGGTGGCGCGCGAGCTGGGCGGGGCTCCAGCTGCGCTGCGCGCCCGCAGACCGGACGGTGGCGGCCACGTCGAGAGTGAGGCCGGCCTCCTTCGGGTCCACGGTGTAGCGCTCGGGCCCCACGGTCACCGCGATGGGCGCCGCCACCCGGTCCTGCAGGGCGCCGGAGAGCTTCGCCTCGGCCGCTGCGGCGTCGAGCCCACCGATCTCGACCCCGAGAACGCTCGTGTCGCGAGGGACGTTCTCCCCGGCGAGGGCGTAGCCCCCGACCCACACGGCCGCGCCCACTGCGACGACGCCACCGGCGGCCAGCCCCAGCCGACGGCTGAGCCCGCGGTCGAGGTGCGGCACGCGGCGTTCTCCTGGGACGGGGCGACGGGCAAGTGCTGAGGGGCGAGGTCATCCTAGGTCAGCCGCAGCCCGGCCGCGAGGCTCTCGGCGCGCACGGCCGCTCGGGGGCGGTGCGCCGCTCCCGCACGTATCGGGCGGAACCCGCCCGCCGGGCTCCCCCTCAGGCGAGGTCGAGCTGGGCCATGACCTCCTCGAGGGCGACGCCGGCTTCGGTGAAGTGAATCGCGGTGATCCCGACCGCGCGGGCGCCCTCGACGTTCTCCGCGCGGTCGTCGACGAACACCACCTCCTCGGCCGCCGCGCCGAGGGCGTCGAGCGCCGCGACGTAGGCCGCCGGGTCCGGCTTCGCAGCGGGGATGTCGCAGCTGAACGTGAGCGTGTGCAGCGACTGGGCCCAGGGCTGCTCCTCGATCCGGCGCGCGATCGGCACCGGTGCGTTGGAGAGCAGCCCGAGGCGCACACCCCGCTCGCGCAGTGCCGGAAGGGCCCCGGCCACGCGCTCGTCCACGTGCAGCCAGCTCTCGACGTCGCGGCGCACCAGCTGGTCGAGCTCGTCGCCTGTGGCCGGGCGGCCGAGCACCGCGGCCCAGTACTCCGCGTCGTCCATGCCCAGGTCGTACGCCAGCCGGTGCGCCCAGTACGCCTCCCACAGCGCCGCCGGGGGCACGTCGGGGACGACCGCCTCGATGCCGCGCAGGTCCTCGTCGGACTGGGTCAGGGAGATGACGGCGCCGTAGTCGAGCAGCAGTGTCGTGGCCACGGCGAGCCATGATTCCCGAGGCGTACGGGAACGGGGTCGCCGGTCCCCGGCTCAGTAGTGGAACTTGGCCACGTGGTGCTCGAGGTCCGCCGACATCCGAGCCAGCTCGGCGGCGGCCTGCTGGGCCTCGGTGACGCTGTGGGCCGTCGACTGGGCCGTCTCGGCCACGTCGCGGATCCCGTCGGCGATGAGCGAGGTGCCGCCCGCCGCTTCGGAGACGCTGCGGTTCATCTCGCCCGTGACGGCGGTCTGCTCCTCGACCGCGGAAGCGATGGTCGAGGTGTAGTCGTTGATCCGCGCGACGACCGCGGCGATGTCGCCGATGGCCTCGACCGCGCTCACCGAGTCCGTCTGGATCGCATGCACCCGCCGCCCGATGTCGTCC
>NZ_JAANNP010000167.1 GCF_011250635.1 Motilibacter deserti | reverse complement strand
CGACACCGGCGAACTGGCCTGGCTGGGCGAGGCCGGCTGGAGCCCCGAGGGGCAGCAGTTCGAGATCGTCTCGGCGACGCGGCCCCTCCTCGACCACGTCGTGCGCGCACGCGTTCGCGCCTTCGGCGAAGTGCAGTTCCGTGAAGGAGTACGCGCGACAGGCCTGCGACGGACCGGCCCGCAGTGGGTGGTCGAGCTCGCCGACGGCGAGACGCTGTCGGCCGACGTCGTGGTCGACGCGATGGGCCGCACGTCGCGGCTCCCCACCTGGCTCGATGCGATGGGCCTGCCCCGCCCGCGCGTCACCGAGCTGGATGCCCGCCTCGGCTACGCCTCCCGGATGTACGCCGGGCCGCGCTCGCTCACCGGCACCCGCGCGGGGGTCGTCGTCGTACCCACACCGGCGTCCCCGCACGGCGGCATGGTGCTGCCGGTCGAGGACGGCCGCTGGCTGGTCCTGGCCGTCGGGGCGGGCGGCAGCCGGCCGCCGCGCGACCCCGACGAGCTGACCGCCTTCCTCGACTCCGTACGCGACCCGGCCCTCGGCGCGTTCGTCCGCGCCGCCGAGCCGCTCAGCGACGTGCACGTCCACCGGCAGACCGGCAACCGCCGCGTGCACTTCGAGACGGAGGACGCCGTGCCGGCAGGGCTGGTCCCGCTCGGCGACTCCTTCTGCGCGTTCAACCCCGTCTACGGCCAGGGCATCGCGGTGGCGGCCATGGAGGCCGGGGCGCTGCGCGAGGCGCTCGGTGCAGGGCTCGACGACGCCGCTACCCGAAGCTTGCTTCGCCGATTTGCAGAGCTGGTGTCCCTGCCGTGGGCGATCGCCACCAGCGAGGATTCCCGCTATGCGACGAGCGGCGTGAAGCGGACGCCTCGGCAGCGGCTGCTCGGGTCGTGGAGCCGCGAGGTCGGGCGGCTCGCGGTCTCCGGCGACGCGAGGGCGGGGGCGGCGCTCACCCTCGCGTACCACCTGATGGCGCCGCCCACGGTCCTGCTGCACCCCGCGCTGTTCGCCGCCGCGGCACGGGCACACCTACGCGGCTACGGGCCGGTGCCGCCCCGCCCCGCCGGCCTGCCGGGCCGATGACCAGCGCCCTGCCCGACCCGCGCGACGGCCTACGCGCCGACTGCAGCCGGTGTGCCGCGCTCTGCTGCGTCGCCCCGGCGTTCGCCGCGTCGGCCGACTTCGCGATCGACAAGCCCGCGGGCACTCCGTGCCCGAAGCTGGCTTCGGACTTCCGGTGCGGCATCCACGCCGACCTGCGTGGGCAGGGCTTCCCCGGCTGCGCGGTGTTCGACTGCTTCGGCGCCGGGCAGCACCTCGTCCAGGGGACGTTCGACGGGCGCACGTGGCGCGAGTCCCCGCAGACGGCGCGCGAGGTGTTCGCCGCGTTCCCGGCGATGCGGCAGCTGCACGAGTCGCGGTGGTACCTCGCCGAGGCGCTCGAGCGGCTGCCCGACGGCCCCCTTCGCGATGAGGCGGCGGCCGCAGACGCGCACGCCGCGACGCTGGCCGACGGCGCCGCCGACGCACTGGCCGGCTTCGATGCGGCCGCGCACCGCCGGGAGGTCGGGGACCTGCTCGGGCGGGTGAGCGCGGCGCTGCGGAAGGCGTCCGGCCACCGCGGCCGGGACCGGAGCGGCACCGACCTCATCGGCGCCCGGCTGCGCGGCGCGGACCTGCGGGGCGCGAGCCTGCGCGGGGCGTACCTGCTGGGAGCCGATCTACGGAACGCCGATCTGCGCTTCGCCGACCTGCTCGGCGCGGACCTGCGGGCCGCCGACGTGCGAGGTGCGCGGCTCGACCAGAGCCTGTTCCTCACCCAGCCGCAGGTCGACGCCGCCCGCGGGGACGCCGCCACCATCCTGCCCGCCGTGCTGCGCCGCCCGGCGCACTGGCCGGCCCGGTGATCGCTTGGCGCCCGCGGCTGCCCCCACAGCCACTAGCGCCAAACGATCACCCCGGGGTGGAGACGAGGCTGAGGGTCAGACCAGCCGGCGGTCCGCCGCCCACCGCGACAGCTCGTGCCGGTTGGACAGCTGCAGCTTGCGCAGCACCGCCGACACGTGGGTCTCGACCGTCTTGACGCTGATGAACAGCTGCTTGGCGATCTCCTTGTAGGCGTAGCCGCGGGCGATGAGCCGCAGCACCTCGCGCTCGCGCTGGGTGAGCCGGTCCAGGTCCTCGTCGGCCGACTCGACCGGCGCGTCGGCGGTCGTGCCGCCCGCGGCGAAGGCGTCGAGGACGAAGCCGGCCAGCCGCGGGGAGAAGACCGCGTCCCCGTCGGCCACGCGGACGACGGCAGCGGTGAGGTCGTCGCCGGTGATCGACTTGGTGACGTAGCCGCGCGCCCCCGCCCGGATGACGCTGATGACGTCCTCGGGAGCGTCCGACACCGACAGAGCCAGGAACTTGGTTTCGGGAATCCGTGACACCAGCCGCCGGAGCACCGTCACCCCGCCTCCCCCGGGCAGGTGGACGTCGAGGAGCACGACGTCGGGGCGCTGCGCCTCGACCACCGCGACCGCGGTATCGACGTCGTCGGCCTCGCCGACCACCTGCAGCGGCTCGCCCAGCTCGGCCCGCACCCCCGTACGGAACATCCGGTGGTCGTCGACCAGGACGACGCGGACGGACCGGCCGCCCACGGCGTCGGTGTCGGCATAGGCGTCGGACGGTGTCACTGCGCTCCTCCTGCGTTCTGGGCGGCGGGCTGCGCGCTGCGCGGCAGCTCCAGCTGCACCTCGGTGCCCTCCCCCGGCGTCGAGCTGATGACGGCGCGGCCGCCGTGCCGCTCCATGCGCCCGAGGATGGACTGGCGGACCCCGAGCCGGTCCTCCGGCACGCCGTCGAGGTCGAACCCGGGGCCGCGGTCGCGGACGAACACCTCAGCCCGGTCCGGCTCGACCTCGGAGAAGACGCTCACCGTCGCGCCGCCCCCGTGCTTGGCCGCGTTGAGGGCGGCCTCGCGCGTCGCCTGCAGCAGCGCGCGCAGCCCCTCGTCGAGC
>NZ_JAANNP010000169.1 GCF_011250635.1 Motilibacter deserti | reverse complement strand
AACGAGCGCGTCACCCGGTCCCGCGCACTCGTGGCCAAGGGGTACAAGCCCGCGGTCGTGGCGCGCGTCGCGAAAGTGTCCCGCCAGTCCCTACACCGCCGCCGCGAGCGGCGGACGGTGACGGCAGGCCCGGGTGCGGGCCGGCCGGGGGACGAGGCGATCGTGGAGGTGGCGAAGGCGAACCCGGTCGACGGCACCCGGATGATCGCCGCGCTCGCCTCCCGCGAGCTGGGCGAGCCGGTCAACCGCAAGCGCGTAGCGCGGAACGTGGCCGGCGAGCGTCACGTACGCCGCCTGACCGGCGGGAGGCCCCGTTCGGCGCGTGCCGGACGCTGGGAAGGTGCGCGAGTCCAAGCCGTGCGAGGTCCTTGACGAGGGCCAGTGGTGGCCCGGCCAGGTCCTCTCCTGGTACCGGCAGGGCGAGCGCTGGCGGCCATCGTCACCTACAGCAAGTTCGCCGGCCTGAAGTGCCACCAGGGACGCTGGGCCGAGGACGTGCGGCCTCCCACAGGCAGCCCCGGCGGGTCCGCAGTGACTGCTCATGGGCGGACAGCAGAAGGGGGCGGCGCCAGTCGGCACCGCCCCCTCTCCGTGGCTCGACCGGTCAGCCGCCGTTGGGGAAGTAGGGGTCGGTCCAGCCGAGGTAGGGGCTGTTCCAGCCGTCGGTGATGGCGCTCATCGGGACCAGAGCAATGGTCCCGGCGCCGCGGACGTCGTTGCTGATGACCATGCCGTTGCCGGCGGAGAGAGCGACGTGGCCGGCGCTGCCGCCGTTCCAGAAGACGAGTGCGCCGGCGGGCGGGTTGAGGTCGCCGGGGTGCTTGTGGTCGGACACCTGCCAGAACGTGCGGGCGTGGTGCGGTGCGGGAGCTCCGGAGTAGCTCCAGCCGTAGGCGCGGGCCACGAAGTTGAGGCACCGGCGGTACCACTGGGCGGGGCCGTCCTGCTGGGCTAGCGCCCACTGGATCGCCTGCTGGCAGGTGCGGGGGTTGCCCCGGGGCAGCGTGAACGTGCAGTCAGCGACGGGGACGCCGCTGTAGCCGCCGAGCCCGTCCGCGCACCCGGCGCCGCCGGCGTTGACCGGGTCGTCCTCCTCGTTCTCGGCGAGGGCGTTCCTGACGAGCTTGCCCACGCCTTTGACGCCAGCCTCGGTGAGCCCGCCGTTGGGGCCGCGCCAGCCGGCGTTGGCGACGGCGAACGCGGCGACGTCTATCAGCTGTAGCCGGTCGTCGGCGTTGGCGAGAGCACGCAGGGCCGCGGCCGCGCGGGTGGAGCGGGGCGGGGTGACCCAGTAGACGGTGCGGGTGTCGCCGCCAGCCTCGAGAACCTTCTTCGCTCGGCTGGTGAACGCGGCCACGTCGGCATCGCTGTCCAGGCCGTCCTGCCCGCCGAGGCTGACCAAGAGCGTGCCCGGCAAGCTCGTGCCGCGGGCCTGCAGGTCGGCCAGGCCCTGGGCGGTGGTGCGGCCGTCGGCGACGGAGACAGTAACGGCGCCGCCCTGATAGGCGATCGGCAGCGCGCCTCGGATGTCCTTGGCCAGGTCGTCGCCGAGCAGGAGCAGGCCGGGCGCGTCGAGGACGGTCTGCGCGACGACGGCGCCGGTTGCGGTGGGGCGGCCGAGCAGCCCGGCGACGATCTGGGCGGCCCGGTCCTCCCACTTGGCGTAGGCGTCCGGGTAGGCGGACACCTGCACGGCCTGGGCGGCGACGGTGATCGGGATGGCCTGCCAGCCCTCGATGTTCCCCAGCTCGTCGAGGAACTTGCCTGCCGCGTAGGTGGGGGTCATGCGCTGCTGGACCGAGCCCCAACCAGCACGCTGCTGGAAGATGCCGACCGAGTCGTGGTCGCCCGGCGCGACGCCGTCGTTGGGGAAGCTGAGCGAATCGGGGACGGCGAGTGAGGCCAGGTTGCGCAAGTTCGACTCCTGCAGCGCGGTGGCGATCGCGACGACCGCGGCGCGGGTGGGCACCCGGCGCTGCACCACCTCGGACACGATCGTGGTGGCGTTGCGGGCTTGGGCCTCGTCGAGGCCGGCGGAGGAGGGCACGGACCCGGACACCGCCACGGACGGCGGCAGGCACGCCAGTGCCTCGGTCGTCGACGTGCCGACCACGGTGAGGGAGGCGACGGCGAGGACGAATGCGGCGCCCGCGGCGGTGCCAGCGGCGCCCGCGGACGCCGTCACGACGCCGCTCCCCGGGCGAGGCCAAGCCGGGAAAACTGTGGCAGCGTCATTCGTCTAGCCGCTCGTCGAGCAGTGCGCATGCGCGCCGTACGACGCTGGCGCGAGTCAGCGGGACTCCCTCGGCGCTCAATGCCTGCCGGGCGCGCGCCTGCAGGGTCACGCGAAGCCCGTCGACCGCGTCGAGCCGTTCCTCGTACGCGGCGAGGTCAGGGGGGTTAGTGGACGGGGTGGTCGTGGCCGGCTCCCACCACGGCCCGGCTTCGGCCAGCCGCATTGGGGAGCGGGTAGCTGGATCGCCGGCGACGGCGAGCAGCGCGGCCGGCACCGCGTGGGGCGGCCAGCCGCGGTGATGCACGGCCAGCTGGATCGCCGGCAGAAGCCCGGAGGGGGACCAGCGCCCGACGGGCAGGCATTGCGCTTGTCGGGCGGCCGCGCATCGGGCGGCCAGGGCGGCCAGGTCGTCGATGCCGCAGGCGGCGAGCAGGCCGTCCGCGAGATCGAGGTGACGCCGGGCTCGAGCGGGGGGCGGGGGAGGGGGAGTGTCGGTAGAAGGGTCTGGGTTGGGCCGCAGGTGTGCGGCCACGGTCGCCGCAGGCATGCGGCCAGGGGTGGCCGCAGTTCTACGGCCACCTCCAGGTCCGTCGGAACGGGCAGCCGCAGATGTGCGGCCACTGGTTGAGCTGCCGCTTTGTAGCAGCGGTCCCGCGGTCCGTACGTGGTAGCGGTTGGTCAGGTTCTGCCGGCCAGCCCGTCGGCGCTCCACGTGTACGACGCCGGCGGTCTCGAGCTCCC
>NZ_JAANNP010000170.1 GCF_011250635.1 Motilibacter deserti | reverse complement strand
CGACGATCGGGACGCCGGCCTCGGTGAACTTCTGTGCCCACTCGGGGTCGGAGGCGATGAAGACCGGCAGCGCGTTGACGAACGCGACCTTCGCGTCGATGGCGCACTGGGCGTAGAACTTGTCCGCCACCTCGGAGCCCACCGGCAGGTAGGACACGAGCACGTCGACCTTGGCGTCCTTGAGCGCCTGGACGACGTCCACGGCCTCCTCGTCGGACTCGGTGATGGTCTCGCGGTAGTACTTGCCGAGCCCGTCGTGGGTGTGGCCGCGCTGGACGGTCACGCCCGTCGGGGGCACGTCGGCGATCTTGATGGTGTTGTTCTCGCTCGCGAAGATCGCGTGAGCGAGGTCCTGGCCGACCTTCTTGGCGTCGACGTCGAACGCGGCGACGAACTCGATGTCGCTCACGTGGTACGGGCCGAACTGCACGTGCATGAGGCCCGGCACGCGCGACTGCGGGTCGGCGTCCTTGTAGTACTCCACGCCCTGCACGAGCGAGGCGGCGCAGTTGCCGACCCCGACGATCGCTACGCGTACGGAACCCACGCTGATCTCCTAGTCCTTGGTGCCCGTGCCGGACGGCGAGCCGGTCACGTCGTTGTGTGTCGGAATGCCGACCCGCGCGGGGTCGGCCCCATACAGGGAATGGGCCCCGTCGGCGGGCTGGCCGTCGACGGGAGTGAACGCCGGCCGGGCCGAGGCCCCCCGTTCGTCGTCGATGAGCTCGTTGAGCCACCGCACCTCGCGCTCCACGGACTCGAGCCCGTGGTTCTGCAGCGCGAGAGTGTAGGAGTCGAGCCGTTCGCGGGTGCGGGACAGGGACCCGCGGACCCGCTCGCGGCGCTCCTCGAGCCGGGAGCGCCGGCCCTCGAGGACGCGCAGCCGGGTGGCCGCGTCGGTGTGCCGGAAGAACGCCAGGTGGACGCCGAAGCGCTCGTCCTCCCAGGTGTCCGGCCCCGCGTCGGCCAGGAGCTGCTGGAACTGCTCCTTGCCCTCGGCGGTGATGCGGTAGACGATCCGCGCCCGCTTGCCCGCGAGCGCGGGGCTCACGGCGGTCCCGTCCGGCCCGGCCGCCGGGATGTCCTCGGCGATCAGGCCCCCGTCCAGCATCTTGCGCAGGGCGGGGTAGAGCGAGCCGTACGAGAACGCCCGGAAGGTGCCGAGCAGCGCGTTGAGCCGCTTGCGCAGCTCGTAGCCGTGCATCGGCCCCTCGTGAAGCAGGCCGAGCACGGCGAGCTCGAGCACGCCGCTGCTCCTGGTGGCCATTGCTGCTCCTGCCGGTGGGGGGAGGTCGTGCCGCCCGGCTGCACGCTCGCGACAGCCAGGGCCCGCGTACGCCCGCGACGCGCCCTGCGAGATGCTGGGCCGCCCCGGGCGGACGTATCGATCCGTCCTGTCGACTCGATGTATCGAGCCGATACATCCGGACGATAGCTCGAAGGTGACGCGGGGGCAAACGGAACACGCCGGGAACTACCACCGGCCGTACGCTGTTGTCCCGTGCAGTCGCAGAGCGTGCGGCTTCCCGGGCGCGCCGCCTCAGGTGCCGCGTCGCCCGCTGCCGCTCTGCAGGCTCCGCCGGCCTTGGCCCTTCCCGCGGTCCCGGCCGTCTCCCGCCATCGGCCGACCCCCGAGGACGACACGTGACCCTGCCTGGTTCGAGCGGCAAGCGACGAGCCCCCAGTGCCGGCGTTGGCCGGGCCAGTGCGACGGCTCCCGCCTCCCGTGGGCGTTCGACCCGGCTGATCGACTACCCGCGCAGCACCCGCCGCGGGGTCCTCAAGCTGCTGCCGTCCTGGCGCCAGATGCTGCTGCTCGGGACGATGGGCGCGCTGATCGTCGCCGGCGCCTTCGCCTGGGTGTACGCCCGCACGACCGTCCCGGAGGCCAGCGCGGCAGCGCTGGCGCAGACCTCGAACGTCTACTACTCGGACGGCAAGACGCTGCTCGGGCGGCTGTCGGGTGAGCAGAACCGCACGAGCGTGTCGATCGAGAACGTCCCGGAGTCGGTCACGCACGCCGTGCTCGCCGCCGAGGACCGGTCGTTCTACACCAACAGCGGCGTCTCGCCGAAGGCGATCGCCCGCGCGTTCTGGAGCAACCTCAGCAGCGACAGCAGGGGCCAGGGCGGGTCGACGATCACCCAGCAGTACGTCCGCAACTACTACAGCGACGTCGGCTCGCAGAAGACCTACCAGCGCAAGCTGCGCGAAGCCGTCCTGGCCATCAAGATCAACAAGCAGAAGTCCAAGGACGAGATCCTGCAGGACTACCTGAACACGATCTGGTGGGGCCGGCGGTCGTACGGCCTCAACGCGGCCGCGCAGGCGTGGTTCCCGCGCGGGCAGAACAGCTACCAGAAGCTGACGATCAGCCAGGCGGCGTTCCTCGCCGGGATCATCCAGGCGCCGGACACCTTCGACTTCCAGAAGGAGGGCCTCAGCAAGGCCCAGGTCGCCGACCGGAAGGCAGCGGCGCAGCGCCGCTGGAACTACGTGCTCGACGGCATGCTCGAGCAGGGCTGGATCACGGCCGAGGAGCGCTCGAGCGCGAAGTTCCCGCTGATCGCGAAGCCGGTCAAGGTCAACGCCTACAAGGGCCCGCAGGGCTACCTGCTCAAGTACGTCAACGACGAGCTGCTCGCCGCCGGGCGCAGCGAGCAGGAGATCGAGGGCGGCGGCCTGCGGGTCGTCACGACCTTCGACAAGGCCGCCCAGGTGGCGGCCGTGAAGGCGATGGACCCGGAGGACGGCGAGTACCCCAAGACCGACAACAAGGGCGTGCACGCCGGCCTGGTCAGCATCGACACCCGCACCGGCGCGATCAAGGCGATGTACGGCGGCCGCAACTACCTCGAGCGGCAGTTCAACGACGCCACCGCCGAGGTGCAGCCGGGCTCGACCTTCAAACCCTTCGCGCTCGCGGCCGCGCTGGAGGACGGCAAGAGCCTCTACAGCACCTACGAGGGCAACA
>NZ_JAANNP010000171.1 GCF_011250635.1 Motilibacter deserti | reverse complement strand
GCACTGTCGCGACCACGGCCGCCGCAACCTGCTCGGCCAGCTCGTCCGCCACGATCACGGCACACGTCCCACCGGCCCGTCGTCCCCCGGCTGCCGCCCAGGCAGCCGCAGCGGCGGGCAACCGCTCGGCAGGGTGCTCCTGCCGCCACGGAGGGTTGCCGGAGCTGCGGATCGACCGTGGCGCCAGGGCCTCGTGACCCGCGGCCGCGAGTACGCCGACGGCGACGTCCATGGTCTCCCGCGGCGTCCGGTAGTTCACCGAGAGCCGAGCCTCCCGCCAGCGGCTGCCGAAGTGTGGCGTCAGCGCTTCCTCCCACGTGGCCGGTGCGCCAGGAGCGTGGGCCTGCGCGAGGTCCCCGACGAGGGTGAACGAGCGGGTCGGGCAGCGCCGCAGCAGGAGCCGCCAGGCCATGGGCGACAGCTCCTGCGCCTCGTCGACGACGACGTGGCCGTACGCCCACGTGCGGTCCGCCGCCGCGCGCTCGGCCAGCGTCCGCAGGTCCTGCTCCGCGTGGCGCTCGGCGAGCTGCTCCGCGTCCGCCGGGCTCAACAGCACCGTGTCGTCGTCCAGCGGGCCGGAGCCGGCGATCTGCAGCACCCCCCTGGCGTACGCCACCTCGCGCTCGCGGTTCCGGTCGGCGAGCGCCTGCCTCGCCTGCGTGTCCTCCCCGAGCAGCTCGGCCGCCTCGTCGAGCAACGGCACGTCCGCCGCCGTCCAGCGGCTTCCCGGCGGCCGGGCGAGCAGCTCGCGGTCACGCGCACGCAGCGACCCGGCCGCCGCGGCGAGCCGGCCCGCGTCGGCGAAGAGGTCCTCGAGCAGCTGCTGAGGCGTGAGCACCGGCCAGAGCCGGTGGATCGCCGCCCGCACCTGCGGGGCGGCGGCCAGCTCGCGGGTCAGTTGGACGAGCTCGTCGCGGCTCGGTCGCTCCGTCGCGTGCTCCTCGACGTCGGGAAGCGCGGGCAGGCGCGCGAGGTCGGCGGCGACGAGCCGGTCGATGGCGGCCAACTCCGCTTCCAGGCCGGCTTCGACGGCCTCGAGCCGGCTGCGTCTCGCCTGGGCCGACTGGCGGGCCAGCTCGGCGAGGACGTGCCGGCGGAAGACGCGACGCGCCTCGTTGTGCGGCACGCCGGTGCCGCGTGCCGCCGCGACGGCATCGGCGAGGAAGCGTGCTGACAGAGTGAGCTCGTCTCCCTCGTGCTCGATACGCACCGTGTGCCCGGCGCCCTCGTGGCCGCGCACGGCCGCAGCCACGACGTCGGCCATCGCCGGCCGGCCTTTGACCTCCGCCACCGACGGGTGCTCGTCGACCGCACTGACGCCCGGAAAGAGGCTCGCCACGGTGGCCAGCACCGCGTTGGACTCACCGAGCCCGGGCAGGACGTCGCTCACGTAGGCCAGGAACGCGGGGCTCGGGCCCACGACGAGCACCCCGCGGTGGGCGAGCTCAGGCCGCGTGTAGAGCAGGTACGCCGCCCGATGCAGGGCGACCGCTGTCTTGCCCGTCCCCGGACCGCCCTGGACGACGAGGGCCCCGCTGTGCTCGGACCGGACGGCCTCGTCCTGCTCACGCTGCATCGTGGCGACGATGTCGCGCATCCGCCCCGTCCGGGTGCTCGTGACCGCGGCGAGCAGCGCCGCCTCCCCCACGAGCTCGTCGCCCGTCCCAGCGGCGCGGTCCACGTCGAGCAGCTCGTCGTTGACGTGCGTGACGCGCCGCCCGCGGGTGGTGATCGAGCGCCGGCGCACGAGCCCCTCCGGCGACGCCGGCGTGGCGACGTAGAAGGGCCGGGCCGCGGGAGCACGCCAGTCGAGCAGCAGTGGCTCCTCGGCACGGCCGTCGCGCAGCCCGACGCGCCCGATGTAGTGCCGGCGGCCGTCGGCGGTGTCGATGCGGCCGAAGCAGAGCCCTTCCTCGGCCGCGGCCAGGGCGGCCCGGCGGGTGCGCGCCGCCGTGACGGCAGCGTCGCGCTCCAGCAGCTCGCGCCCGCTCTGCGCGGGGACGGCCGCCGCCCGCGCGGCCTGCTCCTCGGCGCCGGCACGATCGACGTCCAACTGCGCGTACAACCGGTCCACGTAGGCCTGCTCCGCCGCGAGCTCGTCCTCGCGCAAAACGCGCCCTCCCGCATCGGCATTTCCAAGGAGGACGCAGTCTGCCGCATTTTCTTGAATTCCGGCAAACAATTTGGAAATGTCGGCGACGCCCGGGTAGAATTGTGCGCAGCAGGCGCCCTCAGCGCTGCTCGGCCGGGCACCACCACGTAGTCCGCCCACCGACGGTCGCGCAGGCCATCTCCGCGCCGCAGCGCGGGCAGTGCTGACCCGCCTTGCGGTACGCCACGACCGACCCGGTGTGCACGCCACCGTTCGCGATCGCGTCGCCGATCGCCGCTCCCAGCTCGTCGTGCAGCCGGTCGAGCTCGGCCTTGGTCAGCTCGCCGGCGGGGCGGCGCGGGCTGAGCCGGCTCTGCCACAGCGCCTGGTCCGCGAGCAGGTTGCCGACGCCCGCGAGGACCGACTGGTCGAGCAGCCGGGCCTTGAGCGGGGCGGTGCCCCTGCCGACACGGGCGCGGAAGTCGGCCCGGGTGACGGCCTGCGCGTCGGGGCCGAGCGCGGACAGGTCAGGGTCGAGGCGTACGCGGCCCAGCCGCCGCTTGTCGAGCAGCCGCAGCGCCCCGCCGTCGGCGAAGGCGAGCGTGAAGCGGAACCACACGTCGAGGTCCGGCCGGCCGGTCGGCGGCCCGGCGTAGTCGCCGCCCTCGACGACCTCCCCAGGTCCTTTCGCGGACGTCGGTGCGCTGATGAGGATGCGCCCGCTCATGCCCAGGTGGATGCCGAGGTCGGGGCCGCCGTCGGAGGTCTCGCACCACATCGACTTGCCGCGCCGGTGCGCGGCGGTGAGAGTGCGGCCCAGCAGCGCGGCGCGGATCTCCCCGGGCAGGTGCGGCCGACACTCGTACGTGTC
>NZ_JAANNP010000172.1 GCF_011250635.1 Motilibacter deserti | reverse complement strand
CATCCCCGGCCAGTCGGCCTACTGCGGCTCCAAGCACGCGATCCAGGGGCTCAGCGACTCCTTGCGGGCCGAGCTGCTGCACGACAAGAGCGGCGTGACGCTGACGATGGTCCAGCTGCCCGCCATCAACACCCCGCAGTTCCGGATGAACAAGTCCTACATGCCGCGCAAGGCCCAGCCGGTGCCGCCGATCTACCAGCCGGAGGTGGCCGCGCAGGCGATCCTCAAGGCGGCCGAGGGGCGCCGTCGGGAGTACTGGGTCGCGCCGATCACCGCGCTGACGATCCTCGGGGACAAGGTCGCGCCCGGCCTGCTCGACCGCTATCTCGGGCGCACCGGCCTCGACTCCCAGCAGGTCGACGAGCCGGAGGTGCCGGGGCGCCCGGACAACCTCTATGCCCCGCTCCCGGGCGACCACGGCGCGCACGGCGCCTTCGACGACCAGGCCAAGCCACGCACCGTCGAGTGGCTGCCGCCGGCGTTCCCCCGTGCCCTCGTAGGCGTCGGCGCGACGCTCACCTTCACGTCGGCCACGCTCGCGTCCGCCGCTCTCACCCGGGCCGCAGCCCTGCTGCCCGCCGCCTCCCGCACCTCGCCGAGATGGGGCCTCTTCCGTGGCTGAAACACCGTTCGTCAACTCGCTCACCGAGAAGGCCCGCGAGCACAAGCACGCCTACTCCCAGGGGGAGGACCGCCCGCTCGGCTCCTACGCA
The DNA here is from genome assembly GCF_011250635.1 of Motilibacter deserti. Lineage (GTDB taxonomy): Bacteria > Actinomycetota > Actinomycetes > Motilibacterales > Motilibacteraceae > Motilibacter_A > Motilibacter_A deserti. Next base: position 2,220 of record NZ_JAANNP010000172.1, on the reverse strand, counting down.
ACTCTGATCACCGCGTACTCGACCATCGGCCTGGGCGCACTGACGTTCGCGGCTTCACGGAAGAGCACTACGCGGATCTCTGCTGCCGACATCGCGCTCGTGGCCGCCGCGACCTTCAAGGCCTCGCGCGTCATCACCAAGGGCACGATCACCTCTCCGATCCGGGCGCCCTTCGTGAAGTTCGCCGGCGTCTCCGGGCCGAGCGAGCTCAAGGAGGAGATGCGCGTCGAGGGGCCGCTGCGCGCGCTCGGCGAGCTCGTCACCTGCCCGTTCTGCCTCAGCCAGTGGATCGCGACCACCTTCACGACGGGCCTGTTCCTCGCCCCGCGCCAGACCCGGGCCGTCGCGTCGGTGTTCGCCGCCGTCGCGGGCTCGGACTTCCTGCAGCTGCTCTACGCGCAGGCGGAGCAGGCGGCGGAGAAGTGAGCCGCGCGGACGAGCCCGCGCCGGTGCGGGCGATCCACGCGGAGAAGGCCGCCTACACCGGGGGCGAGGAGCGGCCGCTCGGCTCGTTCGTCGCGCTGATGGGGACGTACGCCGCGGCCGTCGGCGCCGGCGCGCTCGCGCTGCGGGCCAGCGGCAAGCAGCTGCCCGAGCGCGTCTCCGCGGCCGACCTGGCGCTGATGTCCGTCGCCACGCACAAGCTCTCCCGGCTGATCGCGAAAGACCCGGTCACCAGCCCGCTGCGCGCGCCGTTCACCAAGTTCGCCGGCACGAGCGGCGAGGCCGAGCTGGCCGAGGAGGTCCGCGGCTCGGGCCCGCGCAAGGCTCTCGGCGAGCTGGTGACGTGCCCGTTCTGCATCGGGCAGTGGGCCGCGACCGGCTTCGCCTTCGGGCTCGTCGTCGCCCCCCGCGCGACCCGGATGGCAGCGGCGGTCCTCACGGCCGTCACGGCGGCGGACGTGATGCAGCTGGGGTACGCGAAGCTGGAGGAGGCGGCGACGTAGGCCGCTCGGCCGGCCCGCGGGCTTGGCCTGCGAGCACGCCGCGTCTGGTGGTCGTCGGGCAAGCGACCCCGCATGCTCGGGTTGTCCGTGATCGTTGGCCCCAGCGGCTGCCCTCACAGCCACCCACGCCAAACGATCACTTCGTACCGCGGGCGTGCGGCGTCCGGTGTCGTCGGGGCAGCAGCCGGCGCCGCATGCTGTCCACGGCCCGCGAGGCATGCGGCGTCCGGCGTCGCGGGGGCGGCAGTAGGCGCCGCATGCTCCGCCGACGCCTCGCCACGAGCCGGAGCGCTTCCCCCCTGACACGCCTGTCCACAGCCCGACCCCGCCGACCGCGGTCGTCCACCGACACGTGCCGAGCGCCTCGGCGACGCCTTCGCCCTGCCTAGCGTCGCGGCATGCGATCTTCCAGCCGTCGGCCCGGTGCCCCCCATGTCCCTCGGTGAGCCGCTCGAGGACCTGGCACGCCGGGTGTCGCGGTTCGCCGACGACGTACGCCGCGAGCACGCGCGGCTGCGGACGGCCGTTCCCGCGGTGCGCTGGGCTTCCTCCGCGGCGAGCCGCTTCCGCGAACGGGCCGAGGAGCACGCCCAGGCGCTGGCGCGCGCCGCGGACCGGCTGGACGAGGCCGCGACCAGCCTCCTGCAGCACGCGCGGCAGGTGCGTGAGCGCGAGGAGGACCTGGCCGAGGCGGTGCTCGGAGGCGTACGCGCCGCGGCGGGCGCACTCCACGACGCGGCCGGTGCCGTCGCCGGGCGGCTGCGGTGACCACCCGGAGCGGAGCCGGACCGGAGGTCTCGCACGTGCAGGTGTCGGGCGGAGCCGGCGGGGTCGAGGCGCACTACGACGACCTGCTGGCCCTCGCCGGCCTGTTGCGCACGAGCGGGCAGACGCTGCGACGTGCGTTGGGCGACACCGTGCAGGCCGCCGCACATCCCGCGCTCGCCGCTTCGATCGCGCTGTCGCCGGGGTCCGCGCTCGACGCCGAGGCCGCGCTGCTGTCCGCCGCCGGGCCTGGCGGCCTCGTGGAGGCGGCGGCGACCGCGGACGGGTTGGGGCGGCTGCTGCAGGTGGCGGTGGCGACGTACCGCGCGGCCGACGCCGGCCTCACCCTGGGGCAGGACGCTCTCGCCTCGGCGGGAGGGGTTGCCGTCGGCGCGGCTCTCCCCGTCCTGGCGCCAGTGGCCGCCGTTGCCGGGCTCGACGGCCTGGAGCGGGCCGCCGCGTCCTCCGCCGGCCTCGTGCAGCCCGTGGCGCGCGGCCTGGCCGGGGT
>NZ_JAANNP010000173.1 GCF_011250635.1 Motilibacter deserti | reverse complement strand
TCCAGCCGAGGGCGGAGATGCGCGAGACGTCGAGCAGCTTGCGCGGCGTACCGTCCGGTCGCGAGGTGTCGAACTCGAGTTCCCCCTGGTAGCCGACGACGCCGGCCACCGTCTCGGCCAGCTCGCGGATCGTGACGTCCTCGCCGACGCCGATGTTGATCGTCTCGGGGTCGTCGTAGCGCTCGAGCAGCGCCACGCACGCGCGCGCGAGGTCTTCGACGTGCAGGAACTCCCGGCGCGGCGTCCCGGTGCCCCAAAGCTGCACCGCGGGCGCCCCGGCCAGCTTGGCCTCGTGGAAGCGGCGGATCAGCGCCGGCAGGACGTGGCTCTTCTCCAGGTCGAAGTTGTCGTTCGGGCCGTAGAGGTTCGTCGGCATCGCGGAGATGTAGGGCAGGCCGTACTGCCGGCGCAGCGCCTGGACCTGCATGATCCCGGCGATCTTCGCGATCGCGTAGGCGTCGTTCGTGGGCTCGAGCTTGCCGGTCAGCAAGCTGTCCTCGCGGATCGGCTGCTCGGCGAACTTCGGGTAGATGCAGCTGGACCCGAGGAAGAGCAGGCGGCCCACCCCGACGCGGGCCGCCGCGTCCATGACGTTGACCTGGATGCGCAGGTTGTCGGACAGGAAGTCGGCCGGGTAGGTGTTGTTGGCGACGATCCCGCCGACCTTGGCGGCCGCCACGACCACCACGTCGGGGCGCTCCGCAGCGAAGAACTCGTCGACGGCGGCCCGGTCGCGCAGGTCGAGCTCGGAGGACCGGCGACCGAGGAGCCGGGTGAACCCGCGCGCCTCGAGCTGACGCCAGATCGCCGAGCCCGCGAGCCCGCGATGTCCGGCGACGTAGACCTTGGCGTCGAGCGGAAGCTCGGGCATCGCTGCTCCTGTCGTGATGGTCCAGACCGGGCTTCAGGCTACCTTCGGCCCGTGTGCCGTGCTCCCGGTCGGTACCGTGACGGGGTGAAGGTGCTGGTGGCCCACAACCTCTACCGCTCGGACTCCCCCTCGGGGGAGAACCTCGCGGTCGAGACGGAGATCGGGCTGCTGCGCGCAGCAGGCGTGGAGGTCGTGACCCACGTGCGCTCGAGTGACGAGATCGACGGCTTCACCGCCCGCCAGAAGGCGCTGCTCCCGCTGCGCCCGTTCCGCTCCGGCGAGGACGTGCGCGCGGTCGAGGGCCTCATCGACGCCTCCCGTCCCGACGTCCTGCATCTGCACAACCCGAACCCGCTCATCTCCATGTCGGTCGTCGACGCCGCCAAGCGGCGCGGCGTGCCGGTGGTGATGTCCGTGCACAACGCGCGGCACACCTGCATCCGCGGCTCGTTCTTCCGGGACGGCCACCCGTGCCACGACTGCCAGGGGCGCGCGCCGTGGCCCGGCGTCGTGCACGGCTGCTACCGCGGCTCGCGCGCGCAGTCGGCGGCGGCGGCCGGGGCGCTCGTCGCCCATCGCGGCTCCTACCGCCGCATCGACCGCTTCCTCGCCGTCTCCGACTCCGTACGCCGTGAGCTGCTCGCGAGCGGCTTCCCCGCCGAGCGGCTGACCGTCAAGCCGAACGCCCTGCCCGACCCCGGCCCGTCGTCGCCGCCGACCACCCGGGACGTGGTGTTCGTCGGCCGCATGACCGAGGAGAAGGGCGTCCGGCTGCTGCTCGACGCCTGGCAGCACCTCCCCGACGGAGCGCAGGGCACGCTGACGCTCGCCGGGTCCGGGCCGCTCGAGACCGCGGCGCGCGAGGTCGCGGCCCGGCGCAGCGACCTCGTGGTGGCCGGCCAGCTCGACGCCACCGGGGTCGACGCCGTCATCCGCCGCGCGGCCGCCGTCGTCATCCCGTCGGTGTGGGCGGAGCCCTTCGGCCTCGTCGCGCTGGAGGCCTACTCGCGCAGCCGTCCGGTGATCTCGACCGGGGCCGGCGGGTTGGCCGACTTCCTCGGCCCGGACCGGTCGTGGCAGGTGGCGCCCGAGCCGGCGGCGTGGGCCGACGCGCTCGCCGGCCTGGACGTGGCCGAGGCCGCGCGCAAGGGCGCGGCGGCCCGTGAGCACTACGCCACCGCGTACAGCCCCGATGCCGTCATCACGCAGTTGACCGATGTCTATGCAGAGCTGGCCGGCCGCGCGGCCCTGCCCGGTGCGCACCGGGGCGCCTCGTGAGCCTGACCGCTCCGGCCCGCCCGGGCGCCCGCTCCGCGAGCCCCGGCACCGACGGCCCGCTCCTCGTCCCGGGCACGCTGCTCATCACCTACCTGCTCTGCACCGGGCGCTGGGGCAGCTACCTGGGCTGGCCCGAGCGCGGGGTCTACGTCACGGACCTCGGCATCGTGGCCACCGCGGCCTGGGTCGTCGTCCGCCACCGGGCGCACATCGTCGTGACCCGCGAGCGGCTGCTCGCACTGCTCCCGGTCGCCGCGCTGCTCGTCTGGGCCGGCGTCCGCTTCGTCCTCAGCGGCGCGGTCGACACCACCTCCCTGCGCGACCTCGCGCCCTACGCCTACGCCGTGCTCGCCCTCACCGCCCTCGTGCGGGTGGGGCCGGCGGCGTGGCGGCGTACGGCGTGGGTCGTGACCGGCGGGCTCGTGCTGCACCTGGTGTGGGTGGCCGCCGTGGTGGCCTGGCCGGACGTGCCGGAGCAGCTGCCCCTGCTGGGCGGGCGGGTGCACGTGCTAGAGCTCCGGCAGGACTTCGACGGGGCCGCCCTGGGCCTGCTCGCCGCGGTCTGCCTGCACGCCGCGCTCACCGCCTCGCGGATCGTGCCCCGGCTGGCGGCCGGCCTGCTCGCGCTCCTGACGGTGCCCGTCGTCCTGCAGCTGGCGAACCGGGCCGGGCTCCTCGCCCTGCTGGCGGCCGTGGTCGTCGTCCTCCTGGTGGACGCCCGCCAGCTGATGCGGGTGCGGCCGGCCTACCTGGCGGCCGGCGCGGTCGTCGTCGTGGCCG
>NZ_JAANNP010000174.1 GCF_011250635.1 Motilibacter deserti | reverse complement strand
GCGCACGGGCCGGCTCGGGCCGATCGCCACTCCCGAGGAGGCCGCGGCCTATCCCTGGACCGACGCCGAGCGCGACCTGCTGGCCCGCTGGCCCAGCCAGCCGGTCGTGGGGACGCCCGAGCAGGTCGTCGCCGAGCTCGACGCGCTCCTCGCCCGCACCGGTGCCGACGAGCTGATGCTGGCCACCTCGGCCCACTCGCCGCAAGACCGGGCGCGCACCCTCGAGCTGGTCGCGCACGCGTGGGCGCAGCCGGCCGCGGACGCTGCCTGAGCCGCAGCCCCGCCACGTCGAGCGAGGCTGCGGTCGGAGTGTTGCAGGGTTTCGCAAGCGCAAGCCGGTCCGGGCGTAGCCGGGCGCAAGCCTGTTGCAAGGGGACGACAAGCGGCGTCTTGCACTGTGTAGCCATGCCCAGCTACTCCGCAGGCCGCGCGATCCGCAAGCCCGCTCCCAGCACCTCCCGTCCCGCCGCACCGTTCCGCCCTGCACCCCGTCCCGTCGCCGCCGACCCGGGCGGGCGCACGGCCCGCTGAGCCCGCGCGGGAGGGCTGCCCCCGCCCGCCGGGGGTGCTGCCCCCACCCCGATCCGCCGGGAAGCACGGTCGATCCCGTGCCCGGCGGCGAGCAGAGTCGTCTCAGGCACCGGCTCCAGCCGGCGCCGACGATCAGAACGACCGCAACCCAGGAGGCCTCGGTGCCTGTCTACTCCGCCGGCTCGCCCGCCCCGTCCCCCAGCAGGTCGGTGCGAGGGTCGCGGGAGCCCGCCACGAGCGGGCGTCCCGCCCGGCGAGGGCGCCGCAGCGGCTGACCCCCCGTCGCCGCGGCGCCGCCCGGCGGCCGGTCCCACCCCCGAGGGGCCGGACGCCGCCAACGGGCGGTGCGGCCGGAGCGCGCACCTGCGAGCGCGCCCCGGCCGCCCGCCCGGACCCCCTCGATCTCCCAGCGCCCGCAAGCAGGACCTGCAGGGCTACGGGCGCTGGTGAAGCACCAGCGGCAGGACGGGACCGCAGCCCGCCTCCCGCAGCACGGCCGCGGCGACGGTGGCGGTCCAGCCGGACTGCCACAGGTCGTCGACGAGCAGGACCGGCCCGCCCGGCAGCTCCACCCCCGGACGCAGCCGCAGGCCGGCCAGCACCCCCGCCGCCCGCGCCCCGGACGCCACGTCCCGCGGCGCGGGCGGCCCCTGCGCCTCCAGCAGGTCGAGCACCGGCAGGCGGCCCACCTGTCCGATGTGCGCCGCCAGCGAGGCCACCAGCTGCGGCCGCGAGCGCGACGGCACCGGCACCACCGCGACCGGTCGCTCGTCCCAGTCGCGCCGCCACCGGCTCAGCACGCTGACCGCCGCGTCCGCCAGCTCCTGCGGCACCGGGCCGTCCCCGGCCCCAAGCGCTGCGAGCGCATCGGCCCACGCCGGGTCGTCGGCGTAGGCCAGGGCGCGGCCCGGCGCGGCCTGCGCCCCGCGGGGGATGCGCCCGCGCCGCTGCGGCAGCGACGGCCACATCTTGCGCGGCTCCAGGACGACGTCGCGCCCGCGCAGGTGCCGCCGCGCCGCGTCCACGAGCTCGGCGGGGGCGTCCGCCCCCGGCGGCGGCAGCGTGCCGGTGCAGACCGAGCACCGGCCGCACGGCTCCGGGGCAGGGTCGTCGAGCGCCTCCTGCAGGAACGCCATCAGGCACCCCGCGCCCGCGGCGTAGCGGCTCATCAGGTCGGCCTCGGCCGCCCGCGCCGCCCGCAGCCGGGCGAAGCGCTCCGCGTCGTACGTCCAGCCCGCGCCGGTCGCGCGCCACCCCGACCCCACGCGCGCCACGGCCCCGTCGACGGCGAGCAGCTTCAGCAGCGCCTCCAACCGGCCGCGGCGCACGCCGGTCGCCGCCTCCAGCGCCGGCACCGTCAGTGCGGCGTCAGCGGCTCCCAGCTCGCCGAGCACCCGGTCGGCCACCTGCGGGTCCGGGATCGTCGCGGTCGCGAAGTGCTCCCAGATGCGCGGGTCGGACTCGGCCGCGGGCAGCAGGACGGCCAGGGCGTCGTCGATGCCCCGCCCCGCGCGGCCCACCTGCTGGTAGTAGTCCACAGGGCTCGCCGGGGAGCCGACGTGCACGACGAACGCGAGGTCGGGCTTGTCGAAGCCCATGCCGAGCGCGGACGTCGCGACCACGGCCTTGAGCGCGTTGTCGCGCAGCGCCTGCTCCACGCGCTGGCGCTCGTCGGGCTCGAGCTTGGAGGAGTACGCCGCGACCTCGAACCCGGCCATGCGCAGGAAGCCGGCGAGCCGCTCGGTCTCGGCCACGGTGAGGGCGTAGACGATGCCCGAGCCCGGCAGCGCCGACAAGGCAGCCGCCGTCCAGGCGTAGCGCTCGAGCGGCCCCAGCCCGGGGACGACCGCGAGCCGCAGCGAGGCACGGGCCAGCGGGCCGCGGAACGTCACGGTGCCGGGGCCGAGCTGGGCGGCGACGTCCTCCACCACGCGGGAGTTCGCGGTCGCGGTCGTGGCCAGCACCGGGACGTCCGGCACGCGGTCGAGCAGCTCGCGGCTGAGCCGCAGGTAGTCCGGGCGGAAGTCGTGGCCCCAGCTGGACAGGCAGTGCGCCTCGTCGACCACCACGAGCCCGACCCGCGCGAGCAGGCCCGGGAGCACCGACTCGGCGAACCGCGGGTTGGCGAGCCGCTCGGGCGAGACCAGCAGCAGGTCGACCTCGTCGCGGGCCAGGGCCGCCTCGATGGCCGGCCAGTCGTCGACATTGCCCGAGTGCAGCGCGGCCGCCCGCACGCCGGCGCGGGCGGCCGCCGCCTCCTGGTCGCGCATCAGCGACAGCAGCGGGCAGACGACGAGCGACAGGCCGAGCCCTGCCCGCCGCCCGGCCACCGTCGCCATCAGGTAGACCGCGGACTTGCCCCAGCCGGTCGCCTGCACAACGAGCGTGCGGCG
>NZ_JAANNP010000175.1 GCF_011250635.1 Motilibacter deserti | reverse complement strand
CGGAACGAGCGGCGCGCTCAGCGCGTCCGTCTCCCCGAACGTCTCCGGGACGGTGACCTTCTACCGGGTCTCGGCCGGCATGCGCTACGACCTCGCGACCGTCGCGGCGGCCAACGGCAGCGCCACCGCCTCCGGGTTCTTCCCGCAGGGGGTGTGGAGCGTGTTCGCCGAGTTCGTGCCGACGGACCCGGAGTTCACTCCGTCGACCTCGTCGGCCCGGTTGGTCCAGGTCCTGAAGTACCCGCTCACCATCGCCCTCACCTCGGGCCCCAGCCCGTCGAGCAGCCGGGCAGTGACGGTCAGCGCGAGCTATGAGTGGAACGTGCCGGGGACGCTGCGCTTCCTGGCCGGCGGCGTCGAGCTCGCTTCCGTGTCGCCGGCCACCCCCCGCGGTGTCGTGACCGCGACCATCACGCTGCCCGTCGGGAACTCGCGACTGAGCGCCACCTTCACCCCGTTCGGCGGCGAGGTGGTCACGTCCAACAGCATCCAGTTCTCCATTCTCGGAACCGGTGAGACGGCCGCGCCGATCTCTGTCACGCCCGCCACCGGCGTCCGGTTCCCGGTCGGCCGCTCCGTCTCGACGGTGCTGGCGTCGATCTCGGCACCCGGCGTGCCCGTCAGCAGCCTCTCCGCCGTCATCGAGTGGGGCGACGGGACCTTCACGCCGGGCTTCGTCGCCGGACCGACGGGCAGCCCGGTCGTCTTCGGCACGCACCGGTTCGTCATCGCTCCGTCGTCCGTCGTCACGGTCTCGGTGGTCGGACCGGACGGCCGCTACTACTACAACGGCCCGGTCAACGTGCTCGTCGGCTGATCACGCTGACGCTGGCAGGGCACGGCCGGGGGCTCCGGCCGTGCCCTGCGGCGTACGGGCACTGGGTAGTGTCGCCACCCGTGCACGTACGCCCGATCGACGCCCGGCAGCACCTCGACTTCGTCGCGAAGCAAGGCAGCGCCAGCTTCCTGCAGACGCCCGCCTGGGCCCAGGTGAAGTCCGAGTGGCGCGGCCAGTCCCTCGGGTGGTTTCACGGGGAACATCTCCTCGGCGCGGGCCTGGTGCTCTACCGCCAGCTGCCGAAGCTCAAGCGCTCCCTGGCGTACCTGCCCGAAGGCCCGCTGCTCGACTGGGACGCCGTCGCCGACGCGCCGCGTGAGTGGCTCGACCCGCTGGTGCGCGGCCTGAAGCGCGAAGGCGCGTTCGGCGTACGCATGGGGCCGCCCGTCGTCACCCGGCGCTGGGGCTCGGAGACCCTGAAGGCGGCGGTCGCGACGGGGCAGGCGACGAAGCTGGACTCGGTGCCGGCGGACGAGACGACCGACGTCGGCCGCCGGCTCGCCGCCGCGCTGCAGGCGAGCGGCTGGCGGCCGCCGCGGGCGGAGGGCGGCTTCGCGGCCGGCCAGCCGCAGTACGTCTTCCAGCTCCCACTCGCCGGCAAGACCGAGGGCGACCTGCTCAAGGGCTTCAACCAGCTCTGGCGGCGCAACGTGAAGAAGGCCGAGAAGGCCGGGGTGACCGTCGAGCTCGGCACCGCGGACGACCTGCCCGCGTTCCACGAGGTCTACGTCGAGACCGCGAAGCGCGACGGCTTCACCCCACGCCCGCTGCCGTACTTCCAGCGCATGTGGCAGGCGATGAGCGCCGAGGACCCGGAGCGGATCGCGCTGCTGCTCGCCCGCCACGAGGGCCGGCTGCTCGCCGCCACGACGCTGGTCCGCGTCGGGCGGCACGCGTGGTACTCCTACGGCGCCTCCTCCACCGAGGGGCGAGACGTCCGGCCGAGCAACGCCGTGCAGTGGCAGATGATGCGCACGTCGCTGGCGTCCGGGTGCGACGTCTACGACCTGCGCGGCATCACCGACACGCTCGACCCGCAGGACCCGCACTTCGGGCTGATCCAGTTCAAGCTCGGGACCGGCGGCGAGGCGGTCGAGTACCTCGGCGAGTGGGACCTGCCGCTCAACCGCCCGCTCTATGCGGCGTTTGACCTCTACCTCCGACGGCGAGGCTGACCCGGTGACCCTGGCACTGACCGTCGACGCGGACCGCTGGCGACGCCACCTGCAGGCGGTGCTCGACCGCAACCCCGGGCTCGTGCCCGTCATCAAGGGCAACGGGTACGGCTTCGGCGTGGCCCGGCTGGCGGCGGAGGCCCAGCGCCTCGGCGTCGACACCGTGGCCGTCGGCGAGGCGGCCGAGGCCGAGAAGGTCCGCGAGCGCTTCTCCGGCCAGATCCTGGTCATGGCGCCCTGGCACCCGCGGCTCGGCGCGTTCGAGCCCGACCCGAAGCTGCTGCGGACCGTCGCCCACGTCGAGTCGGCGCAGGCGATGGCCGGGTCCAACCACCGCATGGTGGTCGAGCTGCGGACCGCGATGAACCGCTCGGGCCTCGACCCCGCCCAGCTCGAGCAGGCCCGCGGCTACCTGCGGCGCTTCCCGAGCGCCGGCTGGGCGCTGCACCTGCCGCTCGCGGGTGACCCGGTGGCCGAGGCGCTGCGCGTCCTCGAGGGCGCGGCGATCAGCGGGCCCGACGAGACCGTCTGGGTCAGCCACGTGCTCGACGGCAAGCTGCGGGCCCTGCACCGCAGGCTCCCGGCCGTCACCCTGCGCCCGCGCGTCGGGACGGCGCTCTGGCTCGGCGACCGCAAGGCGTTCCAGGCGACCGCCACCGTGCTCGACGTCCACCGGCTCTCGCGGCGCACGCCCTATGGCTACCGGCAGCGGACGATGAAGCGCGACGGCTATCTGCTCGTCCTGTCCGGCGGCACCGGGCACGGGGTGGGGCTGGAGGCCCCGCGCTCCGTACGCGGCCTGCTGCCCCGCGCGAAGCTCGCCGCGATCGGCCTGCTCGGCGCCGGTGGTCGGACGCTCTCGCCGTACGTCGTCGGCGGCCGGCAGCGC
>NZ_JAANNP010000176.1 GCF_011250635.1 Motilibacter deserti | reverse complement strand
GCAGGACGTGCTCGATCGGGCCCGTCGCGAGCGGGCCGCGCGTGGCCTCGCCGTCAGCCGTGCGGCCGGCCCAGCCGACGTCCCCGAGCACGCGCTCGGGCGCCGCCGTGCCGCAGTCGGGGCCGTCCCACGCGAGCGTGAGCGTCGCCGAGCCGTGCGCCGGGAGGGCCAGGCCGCCGTCCGGCAGCTGGGGGCGGACGCCCGCCGGGAGGCCGTCGAGGGACGTGAGCACCACGTCGTCCGCCTCGCCGTTGTGCAGCGGCGCCGACACCTGCAGCCTGTCGCCCTCGACCGACAGCGCCGCGGCGCCGAGGGTGAGCCCGGGCGTGTCCGACGCCGTGCCCGCCTGCTCTGACGGTGCTGCCGACGGTGCTGCCGACGGGCGCTGCGCAGCCTGCGGACCGTCGCCGCCGAGCAGCCGGGCGCCCGCTCCAAGGGCGAGCACCACGGCGGCAGCGCCGACTCCGGCGTAGACCGTCGCGCGGGACCGGGGGTGGCCGCGGCGGCCGTCGTCGCGCCGAGCCGTCACGCGCCGGCGCTCCGGCCCCGGCGGCGGGCGGCGTACCAGACGTAGCCGGCGGTCGCCGCACCCGCTACGGTCGCGGCGGTCGCGAGCGCGGGCGCGGTGCGCCCGGAGAACCGGTCGCGCAGGCTCACCGGCTTGGTGAACACCAGCACCGGCCAGCCGCGGGCGATCGCCTCCTTGCGCAGCCCCCGGTCGGGGTTGACCACCGACGGGTGGCCCACCGCCTCGAGCATCGGAAGGTCGGTGACGGAGTCGCTGTAGGCGTAGCTCTCGGCGAGGTCGTAGCCCTCCTCCTCGGCCAGCCGGCGTACGGCGTCGGCCTTGGCCTCGCGGGCCATGTAGGTCTCGATCTCGCCGGTGTAGCGCCCGTCCTCGACGACCATGCGCGTCGCGACCACGCGGGACGCGCCCAGCATCTCGCCGATCGGCTCGACGACCTCGGCGCCCGACGCGCTCACCACCACGATGTCGCGGCCGGCGGCGCGGTGCTCCTCCAGCAGGGTCGCGGCCTCGTCGTAGATGATCGGGTCGATCAGCTCGTGCAGCGTCTCGGCGACGAGCTCCTTGACCTGAGCGACGTCCCAGCCGGTCACGAGCGAGGACAGGTAGGCCCGCATCCGCTCCATCTGCTCGTGGTCGGCGCCGCCGAGCAGGTAGACGAACTGGGCGTAGGAGCTGCGGACGACGGCGCGCCGGGTGATGAGCCCGCCGCGGTAGAACGACCGGCTGAACGCGAGCGTGCTCGAGCGGGCGATGATGGTCTTGTCCAGGTCGAAGAAGGCCGCTGCACGGCCCGCGGTGGCGGGCACGTGAGGGTCGACCATGGTCCGAGGATACGGTCGCGAGCGGCGCCCCATGCCTGGCGGAGGTGCTCCCGGGGGCCGGTTTCCCCAACTTTCGCGCCGGGTTCGCCGTGCCGTTTGCCTTATGACCGCTTCGGGTACACGATGGTACGGCGGCCGGTGAGCAGTCCCCGGTCTCGCAGACCCCCGGGACCGGCTCCTCCCCCCCGAGCCGGACCGGCGGAGTGGACGGCCCCCGCTACCCCCCCCAGCGGGGGCTGTCCCATGTCCGGGGTCGTTTGCCCGGCTTCGTGGGGCCTGATCCGGTTCGGTATCTGCGCCCGATCCCGCTCGGCCGGTCCCCGCGTCGGTGGCACTCCGTCCACAGCCGCGGCCCTCCGGGGCGCTCGTCCACAGATGCCGCCTCCAGCAGCCCGGCGCGCCGCCCGCGCCCGCACTCTCGGGACAACCGCTCACGTCCCGGAGGTCGCCCGTGCCCGCCCCGCGCTCCCGTGCCGTCCCCGCCGCCGCACCCGTCTCGGCTCTGCTCGTCACCGCCGACGCCGGGCTGGTCGAGGAGGTGTTGCGGTTGTGCGCCGCCGCCGGCATCGGCTGCGACGTGGCTGCCGAGGTGCCGCGCGTACGCAGTCGCTGGGCCGCGGCCGGGCTCGCGCTCGTGGGCGCGGACCTCGCGGCCGAGGTGGCCGCGCTGTTGCCCCGCCGCGACGGCGCGGTCCTCGTGACGCGGTCCGACGGTGCTGACGACGTCGTCGTGTGGCGGCGCGCGGTGGAGGCGGGCTGCGAGCGGGTCGCGCTGCTGCCCGCGGACGAGCCGTGGCTGGTGGGCCGGCTGGCCGACGCGGCCGACGGGCGGCCCGCCGGCGTCGTCGTCTCGGTGCTCGGCGGCCGCGGCGGCGCGGGCGCGACCACGCTGGCGGCCGCCCTCGCGGTCACGGCCGCGCGCGAGGGCGTCCGGGGCCTGCTCGTGGACGCCGACCCGCTCGGAGGCGGCATCGAGCTGGTCGTCGGCGGCGAGGACGCGGCCGGGCTGCGGTGGCCCCAGCTGCAGTCGGCGCAGGGCCGGGTGCCTGCGGGCGCGCTGCGCGATGCCCTCCCGCAGGTCGACGGCCTCGGCGTGCTGAGCTGGGACCGGGGCGACCTGCTCGCCGTCCCCGCCGGCGCGATGCGCTCGGTGCTCGCCGCGGCCCGCCGCTCCAGCGAGCTCGTCGTGGTGGACCTGCCACGACGGCTGGACGAGGCCGTAGAGCTGGCGCTCGCCGCCAGCGACGTGACCCTGCTCGTCGTGCCCGCCGAGGTGCGCGCCACCGCCGCGGCCACCCGGGTGGCGGCTGCGGTGGGGCCGGTCGCCCGCGACCTGCGGCTCGTCGTCCGCGGGCCCGCGCCTGCCGGCCTCGCGGCCGACATCGTCGCCGACGCGCTCGCCCTGCCGCTCGCGGGCGAGCTGCGGGCCGAGCCCGGGCTGGCGGCCGCCCTCGAGCGTGGCGAGCCGCCGGCACGGTCCGGGCGCGGCCCGCTGGCCGACTTCTGCCGCCGCCTGGTGGCCGACG
>NZ_JAANNP010000177.1 GCF_011250635.1 Motilibacter deserti | reverse complement strand
CGACGCCCACGAGGGGCCGGCACCCCGATCCTCGGGTGCCGGCCCCTTCGTCGTCCTCCACGGCGTCGGAGTCGCCGTCCGAGGCGGTGTCCTCCGCCGAGGCGGTGGGCCGCGGCACGCTCTTCGGAGCGGCCGCGTACCTGCTCTGGGGGCTCTTCCCGCTCTACTGGCCGCTGCTCGAGCCCGCCGGCGCGCTGGAGATCCTCGCCCACCGGATGGTGTGGTCGCTCGTGGCCGTGGCGGTGCTGCTCGCGGTCACGCGCGGCGGCCTGCCGTGGCGCGGGCTCGGCCGGCGCCGGCTCGGGCTGCTCATGGCCGCCGGCGCCGTCATCTCGGTCAACTGGCTCGTCTACATCGTGGGGGTCAACTCCGGCCACACGGTCGAGACGTCGCTGGGCTACTTCATCAACCCGCTCGTCACGATCCTGTTCGGCGTCTTCCTGCTCGGGGAGAAGCTGCGCCGCGCCCAGTGGGCGGCGGTGGGCATCGCCGCGGCCGCGGTCGTCGTGCTCACGGTCGCGTACGGGCGACCGCCCTGGATCGCGCTGGTCCTCGCGCTGTCGTTCGGGACGTACGGCCTGCTGAAGAACCGGGCCAAGGTGGCGGCCGTGCCCTCGCTGGCCGTCGAGACGGCCACGGTGGCGCCGTTCGCCCTGGGCTACCTCGTCGTGCTCCAGGCGGCCGGCGACGCGACGTTCGGCTCCGCGGGCGGCGGGCAGGCCGCGCTGCTGGTGGGCAGCGGGGTGGTGACCGCGATCCCGCTGCTGCTGTTCGGCGCCGCGGCCGTCCGGGTGCCGCTGACCGTCATGGGCCTGCTGCAGTACCTCGCGCCCGTCGTGCAGTTCCTCATCGGCGTGCTCGTCCAGCACGAGCACATGCCGCCGGCGCGGTGGGGCGGGTTCGCGCTCGTGTGGCTCGCGCTCGTGGTCCTCACTGTCGACGGGCTGCGCGCGCGCCGGGCGGCCTCCCGCCCGTTGGTCGAGGCCGCCACCGAGCCCGAGGCTGCCCCGGCCTGAAGCGGCCCCTTGGGGCACGGATGCGCGGAACGCGGCGCACCGGGGGCGGGGGCGTGCCACCGTCGTCCGCATGGGCGGTCGCGACGAGCCGGGCAGGCACGTCCGGCCGGTCGTCGCCGGGGTGCGCGCCGTGGCCCGGGTTGCCCCGGGCGCCAAGCCCTGGCTGCAGAAGGCGCTCGTCCGGCTGGGCTACCGGCTGGTCAACCGGCGGGCGTTCGCCCCGGACAGCGACTGCCTCAACTACGGCTACGCCACAGCGGACGACGTCCCCGACGGCTCTCCCGACCACTTCGGCCGCAACCTGTACGCCGCAGTGGCCGGCGCCGTCGACCTGCGCGGGGCGCGGGTGCTGGAGGTCGGGTGCGGGCGGGGCGGGGGCACCGCGTACGTCGCCGAGCGCTTCTCCCCCGCCGCGGTCACCGGGGTGGACCTCGCGCGCAGCGCCGTGGCCTGGTGCCGCCGCCGGCACCGGCGGCCCGGGCTGACGTTCGTCCGGGGCGACGCCGAGCGGCTGCCGTTCGGTGACGCGTCGTTCGAGGCGGTGCTGAGCGTCGAGTCCTCGCACAACTACCCGCGCGTCGACCGCTTCTTCGCCGAGGCCCGCCGCGTCCTCGTCCCCGGCGGCCACCTCCTGCTGGCCGACCTGCGGCCGACCGCCTCGCTGCCGCGGCTGACCGCGGCCGCGCGCGAGGCCGGCTTCGTGCCGGTCGAGGAGGAGCGCATCACCGCCGCCGTGCTGCGCTCGATGGAGCTCGACAGCGCCCGGCGCGCGGCCGCGGTCGAGCGTGGCGTGCCGCGGGCTCTGCAGGCGGGGGCGCGCGGCTTCGTGGGCGTGGCCGGGACGGAGATCTTCGAGCGGCTGCGGACCGGGCGGATGGAGTACGTCCGGCTGGTGCTGCGGGCCCCGCATCCAGGGTGATCCCGCTGGACGCGACGTCAGCCGGCCGCCGCCACCGCGTCCCGCCGCACCCGGCGTCCCCGCGCGCGCTTGACCGCCGGCGCCAGCGCGACGGACAGCACGAAGGCCGCGGTCGTCCCCAACGTGATCGCGCCGCCGGTGGCGACGCGCACGTGCTGGGAGACGAGCACGCCGAGGACTCCGCACCCGGCGCCGATGACGACGGCGACGGCGGTCATCGGGCCGATGCGCTCGACCCAGAGCCGGGCGGCGGCGGCCGGCGCGACGATGAGCGCGACCGACAGGATCGTGCCGACCGAGGGCACCGCGGTCACGATCGCGAGCTCGACGAGCAGCAGCACGGCCAGGTCGAGGGCGAACGACGGGTAGCCGGCCGCGCGGAGCCCGGTCGGGTCGAACGCGCCGAACACGAGCTCCTTGCCTATGACCGCGAGCACCGCGGCCACGACGGCGAGCACGACGGCAGTGATGACGACGTCGGAGGTGCGCAGGGTCAGGATGGAGCCGACCAGGTAGGCCGAGAGGTCCTTGCTGAAGCCCTCCTGGGCCGACACGAGCACGACGCCGAGGGCGAACCCGGCCGACAGCACGACCCCGGTGGCGGTGGCGAAGTCCTGGCCGCGGCCGCGGGCGAGCGCGGCGACGCCGACCGCGACGAAGACGCCGAAGACCCAGCCGCCGACGAAGATGTTGACGCCGAGGATCGCGGCGAGCACCACGCCGGGGAACGTCGCATGGGTCATCGCCATGGTGAAGAACGACAGCCGGCGCAGGACGACGTGGACCCCGACCAGAGCGCCCAGCGCGCCCACCAGCCCGGCCTCGATGACCGCCCGCAGCGTGTAGACGTCCATCAGCCGGCCACCTCCACGGGCAGCCGGCGGGCCCGGGCGCGGG
>NZ_JAANNP010000178.1 GCF_011250635.1 Motilibacter deserti | reverse complement strand
CCCCGCGCTAGCCGGGCTGCCGGCTCAGGCCGTGCGCAACCCGGGCGCCTCGGCCATGGCCTCGGCCAGCCCCTCCCGCCAGTCCCTGATCGGCTCCAGCCCGGCCGCCGCCCAGCGCTCGTGCCCGAGCACGCTGTAGGCCGGTCGCGGCGCCGGCCGGACGAACTTGTCGCTCGTGGTCGGCAGCACCCGCTGCGGGTCGTGGCCGGTCTCCTCGAACACCGCGCGGGCCAGCCCGTGCCACGTCGTCTCGCCGCTGCTGGTGCCGTGGTAGACGCCGCGCGGCGCGTCGGCGGCCCGCCCGAGCGCGAGCAGCTGCTCGGCCAGGTCGCGCGTCCAGGTCGGCTGACCGCGCTGGTCGTCGACCACGTCGATCGTCCCGTCCGGCCCCTTGTCACGGGCGAGCCGGGCCATCGTCGCGACGAAGTTGCGACCGTGCTCGCCGTAGAGCCACGCCGTGCGGACGACGTAGCCGCCCTCGGGGTGCAGGCGCAGGACGGCCTGCTCGCCCGCGAGCTTGCTCCGGCCGTACGCGTTGAGCGGCGCGGTCGGGTCGTCCTCGGCGTAGGGGGCGGTGGCGTCGCCGGGGAACACGTAGTCCGTCGACGGGTGCAGCAGCCGCGCGCCGGTCTGCGCGCAGGCGGCGGCGATCAGCGCGACCGCCTCGCCGTTGACCCGCGTCGCCTCGGCCTCGCGCTCCTCGGCCCCGTCGACGTCGGTCCAGGCTGCGCAGTTGACGACGACGCCCGGCCCGTCGTCGCCGGCGAGCCCGGACACGGCAGCCTGCACCGCGTCCGGGTCCAGCACGTCGAGGCCGGCCCGGTCACGCGCGTCGACCTGCTCGCCGGCCGCCTCGAGCACGGCGACCAGGTCGCGCCCGAGCATGCCCCCGGCGCCGGTGACGAGCCAGCGCATCAGCGGGCGAGGGCGGCGCGCTGCTTGAGCGGCTCCCACCAGGCGCGGTTGTCGCGGAACCACTGCACCGTGTCGGCGAGCCCCTGCTTGAACGGCACCTGCGGCGTGTAGCCCAGCTCCGCGGAGATCTTGGAGATGTCGACCGAGTAGCGCCGGTCGTGGCCCTTGCGGTCCTCGACGGGGACGACGCGGTCCCAGTCCGCGCCGAGCGCCTCGAGCAGCAGGCCGGTGAGCTCCTTGTTGGTGAGCTCGGTGCCGCCGCCGATGTTGTAGACCTCGCCCGGCCGGCCCTTCTCGAGCACGAGCGCGATGCCCCGGCAGTGGTCGTCGACGTGCAGCCAGTCGCGCACGTTGAGCCCGTCGCCGTAGAGCGGGACCGTCCCGCCGTCGAGCAGGTTGGTGACGAACAGCGGGATGACCTTCTCGGGGAACTGGTACGGCCCGTAGTTGTTCGAGCAGCGCGTGATGTTGATGTCGAGCTTGTGCGTGCGCGCGTAGGACCGGGCGATGAGGTCGCTGGAGGCCTTGGACGCCGCGTACGGGGAGTTCGGCTCCAGCGGGTGCGTCTCGGGCCAGGAGCCCTCGTCGATCGAGCCGTAGACCTCGTCCGTGGAGACGTGGACGAACTTGGACAGACCTGTGCGGAGCGCGGCGTCGAGCAGCGTCTGCGTGCCGACGACGTTCGTCATCACGAAGTCGGTGGCACCGAGGATGGAGCGGTCGACGTGCGACTCGGCGGCGAAGTGCACCACCGCGTCGGACGCACCGACGAGCTCCTCGGTCAGCTTCGGGTCGAGGATGTCGCCCTCGACGAAGGTGAGGCGCGGGCTGTCCTTCACGGGGTCGAGGTTCGCCAGGTTCCCCGCGTAGGTCAGCTTGTCGAGGACGACGACGTCGGTGTCGGCGAACGCCGGGTACCCCCCCGACAACAGGGTGCGGACGAAGTGCGAGCCGATGAAGCCGGCACCACCGGTGACCAAGACCGACAACGCTTCTCCTCAGATGGGACACCACGGTCGCCTCGACCCTACCGGCGGCGAGGGGCGCAGAACGCACTGTTTACCTGCGTGACCCGAACGCCACATCGTGTCGCCCGCTAGGGTCGTCGCGTGCGCGGAATCATCCTGGCCGGCGGCAGCGGCACGCGGCTGCACCCCATCACCCGGGGCATCAGCAAGCAGCTCATGCCGGTCTACGACAAGCCGATGATCTATTACCCGCTGACGACGCTCCTGCAGGCGGGCATCCGCGAGATCCTCATCATCACCACGCCCCAGGACGCCGACAGCTTCCGGCGCCTGCTCGGCGACGGCTCCGATCTCGGCATCCGGCTCGAGTACGCCGTGCAGCCCAAGCCGGAGGGGCTGGCGCAGGCCTTCGTCATCGGCGCGGACTTCATCGAGGACGAGAAGGTCGCGCTCGTGCTCGGCGACAACCTCTTCTACGGCGTCGGCCTGGACGAGCAGCTGAAGGCCAGTGCCGACATCGAGGGCGGCCGCATCTTCGCCTACCACGTCGCGGACCCGAAGGCCTACGGCGTCGTCGAGTTCGACGCCGACGGCGTCGCGGTCAGCATCGAGGAGAAGCCCGAGGACCCGCGCAGCAACTACGCGGTGCCGGGCATCTACTTCTACGACAACGAGGTGGTGGAGATCGCCCGCGGCCTCAAGCCGAGCGCACGCGGCGAGCTCGAGATCACGGCGGTCAACCAGGAATACCTCTCCCGCGGCCGGCTCACGGTGACCGTGCTGCCGCGCGGGACGGCATGGCTCGACACCGGGACGTTCGACTCGATGGTCGAGGCCTCCGAGTTCGTCCGGGTCATCGAGGCCCGGCAGGGGCAGAAGATCGGGTGCATCGAGGAGGCCGCCTGGCGCGAGGGCTGGCTCTCCGA
>NZ_JAANNP010000179.1 GCF_011250635.1 Motilibacter deserti | reverse complement strand
GTCGCCGCCCGGCACCTGGCGGACGATCTTGCCCACGAGGTTCGGGTCGGTCGTCTCGACGTCGTCGCCGAGGGAGTACTTGAAGCCCGCCGCCTGCAGCTGGTCGATCGCCGACTGCGGGTCCTGGCCGACCACGTTGGGCACCTGCACGCGGCCGGTGGAGACGGTGAGGGTGACCTCGGTGCCGGGCTTCTGCAGCGAGTTCTCGTTGGGGCTGACGGAGAGCACGGTGCCCTCGGGCTCCTCGGAGTCCTCCTCCTTGCGCGGTGCGAGTGCGAAGCCGGCCTCGATGAGCGCCTGCCGGGCGTCCTCGTAGCTCTGGCCCTGCACCGCCGGGATGGCTCTCGGCTCGGGCCCGCTCGACACGACGAGGTCGACGGTGTCGCCCTTCTCGACCTTCTCGCCCACGCCGGGGTCGGTCGTGATGACGAGCCCCTCGCGGACGTTCGCGTCCGGGCGCGGCTCCTGCTGGCCGGGGACGAGCCCGGCGGCGGTCAGCCGGCGCGAGGCCTCCTCCACCGTGACGTTGGTGGCCCGCGGGACCTCGACGTCGTTGCCGCCGCCCCAGAAGCGCCAGCCGAGGTAGGCCCCGCCGGCCAGCGCGAGCAGCACGAGGAAGCCGACGAGGGTGTAGACCCCGGAGTGGCTGCTGCGCTCAGGCAGCTCGCGCCGCTCCTCGACCTCGACCAGCGGGGTCGGGCGGACCGCGGTCGGCGCGGTCGCCGGGCCGGGCACCCGGGTGAGCGCCTGGGTGGGCGCGGGCGGGGCGGCCTCGACCGGCCCGCCGGCGCGCGCCCGGTCCACGTCGGCCTTCATCTGGGCCGCGGTCTGGTATCGCTGGTCGCGGTCCTTGACCAGCGCCTTGAGCACGACGGCGTCGGCCGCGGGCGGGATGCCCGGGTCGAGGCTGCTCGGCAGCGGCGGCTCCTCGCGCACGTGCTGGTAGGCGACGGAGACCGGGGACTCGCCGGTGAAGGGCGGGCGGCCGGTGAGCAGCTCGAAGAGCAGGCACCCGGTGGAGTAGAGGTCGGTGCGGGCGTCGACGTGCTCGCCGCGGGCCTGCTCCGGAGAGAGGTACTGCGCGGTGCCGATGACGGCCGACGTCTGGGTCATCGTCGCGCTGGTCTCGGCGACCGAGCGCGCGATGCCGAAGTCCATGACCTTCACGTCGCCGCGCGGGGTCAGCATCACGTTGGCCGGCTTGATGTCGCGGTGGACGATGCCGTGCCGGTGGCTGTAGTCGAGGGCCGACAGCACCCCGGACGTGATCTCGAGCGCGCGCTCGGGCAGCAGCCGCCGCCCGGAGGCGAGCAGGTCGCGCAGCGTCGACCCCTCGACCAGCTCCATGACGATGTACGGGATCCGCGCGTCGCTGACGTAGTCCTCGCCGGTGTCGTAGACCGCCACGATCGCCGGGTGGTTGAGCGATGCCGCCGACTGCGCCTCGCGGCGGAACCGCGTCTGGAACGCGGGGTCGCGCGCGAGGTCGGGGCGGAGCATCTTGACCGCGACGACGCGGCCGAGGCGTACGTCCAGCGCGCGGTGGACCTCGGCCATGCCTCCGTGGCCGAGGAGCTCACCGAGCTGGTAGCGCCCGCCGAGCAGCAGTGGAGTGTCGGTCACCCGTCACCCTCTCCAGGTAGCCGGCGGTCGGGCCGGGGAAGGGCTGCGAACGGCCCCCCGTGCGGTCGTCGACTGCGGTCGCCGACGTTCGATCGATCCCCTCATTGTCCCCCTGCCGGGAGCAGCAGCTGCGGCACCGCCCGGCCCGCGCCGCTGCCGGGCACCGGCCCGCAGTCGCCGCCGGGCTCGTACCAGACATAGACGGAGATCGTGGTGCCCGGCTCGACCTCGCCGGTCGGCGTCACCCGCTGGACGGTGCACGGGGACGCGTCGGCGCCCGAGGGCAGCGAGACCCGCAGCCGGCGGAAGCTCAGCCCCTGGCCGAGCAGCTCCTGCATCACCTGCGTGCCGTTGCGGCCCACCAGCGCGTCGCCGTCGACGACCAGCTCCCCCGAGTCCGAGTCGGTCTCCGAGGGGGTCGGGCTGGGCGTCGGGATCGGCCCGTCGGTGTCCTCGGGGGTCGGGCTGGGCGTCGGGGCCGGCTCGTCGGTGTCCTCCGGGGTCGGCGTCGGGCTCGGCGCCTCCTCGGTCTCCTCGACGGTGGGGCTTGGCGCTGGCTCGTCGGTCGTCTCGGCCGTCGGCGACGGCGTCGTGCGCGGTGTCGAGACGGGCGCCGGGTCGGCGGCGCCCTCGTCCCCGCCGCCTCCGCCGAGCAGCGTGTTGCCCAGCGCGACGGCACCGCCGCCGACGACGAGCAGCCCGACGAGCGCAGCCGCGACGGCTGCGCCCCGGCGGCTCCGTGGCGGGTCGGCAGGGCCGGGCGGGGGGACGGCGGCTGGTGCGGCGGCCCGGGCGGGCAACGGCGCCGGGACGGCCATCGCCTGGGTGCGCTCGGTCGGCGGGGGCACCGTCGCCCGCGGCGGGGTGACGGCGATCGGGGCCGTCGCGAGGCCGGCGACGGCGTGGTCGCCGCTGCGCCCGCGCAGCGCCTCGGCGCGGGCCGCGACCTGGGCGTCGGTCGGCCGGTCGGCGGCGGACTTGGCGAGGCAGGCGAAGACGAGGTCGCGCAGCGGCGGCGGCACGGTCGTCGGCAGCGGGGGCGGCGCGTCCTGGGCGTGCGCGAGGGCCACGTCGATGGCGCTGTCGCCCTGGAAGGGCCGGTGCCCGGCCAGGCACTCGTACGCCACCACCCCGAGCGCGTAGACGTCGCTCGCCGGTCCCGCGGGCTGCCCCG
>NZ_JAANNP010000180.1 GCF_011250635.1 Motilibacter deserti | reverse complement strand
CGAGGCGCTGCACGGCGTCGCCCGTGAGCAGCTGGTCAACAACCAGAACGCGACCGTGCTGAACAACACCACGTCATACCCGCTGAGCCTGTCCCTGGGCTCGACCTGGGACCCCGAGCTGCAGTACACCGAGGCGACCGCGATCTCGGACGAGGCCCGCGAGGTCGTCAAGGACAACAAGTACGACCTCGACTTCTACTCGCCGACGATCAACCTCGCCCGCGACCCGCGCTGGGGCCGTACGGACGAGTCGTTCAGCGAGGACCCGTTGCTGACGACGAAGATGGCCGACCAGTTCGTCAACGGCATGGAGGGCAAGGACGAGAACGGCAAGCTCCTGCCCGGCAGCAACGGCTACTACAAGACGCTCACCACGATCAAGCACTACGCGGCCAACAACAGCGAGTACAACCGCCTCGGCGGCGACTCGGTGATGGACGACCGGGACCTGCGCGAGTACTACACGAAGCAGTTCCGCGACGTCATCCGCGACACCCAGCCGGGCTCGATCATGAGCTCGTACAACAAGGTGAACGGCGTCCCGGCGGCGGCGAACACCTACCTGATCGACAACCTGGCCCGCCAGACGTTCGGCTTCCAGGGCTACTTCACCTCGGACTGCGACGCCATCTGGACGATCCAGCAGCGCAACGGCGGCCGCTACCCGACGTGGATCCCGCAGGGCTACGACCACGTGCCGAACCAGTACGAGCGCCACGCCCTGGCCAGTGCCGCCGGTGAGGACCTGGACTGCAACACGGGCTACCACGACCAGTGGAGCTACGCGAACACCATCCCCACCGCGGTCGCGCAGAAGATCAAGACGCAGAACGACACGTTCAACGAGAACGACGTCGACGTGAACGTCACGCGCCTGTTCACCGCGCGAATCCAGCTCGGTGAGTTCGACGCCGAGTCTCAGGTGCCGTGGATCGCCGCCGCCCGTTCCCGCGTCTCCAAGGGCACCTGGGTCAACAGCGACGCCAACAACGCCGTCACCCAGACCCCGGCCCGGCTCGCCCTGGCCCGCAAGGTCGGCGCGGAGAGCATCGTCCTGCTCAAGAACGACGCCGCGGCCGACGGCAGCAGCCTGCTTCCGCTGAAGGTGCCGGCGTCCGGCGACTACAAGGTCGCCGTCATCGGCTACTACGGCAACCCGCCGAAGAACGAGGTCTACCTCGGCGGCTACTCCGCCGACTTCACGGCCGCGGGGCAGCGCAACATCGTCACCGGCTACGAGGGCCTGAAGTCCGCCATCCAGGCGGTCAACCCCGGCGCCACTGTCGACTACCTCAAGGGCACCGCCAGCCAGCGCGGAGCGCTCATCCCCGCCGACGTCGCGGCCGCCGCGAACTACGACGCGGTCGTCGTCTACGTGGGCAACGACCACACGGACGCGGCCGAGGACAAGGACCGCACCACGCTGACCCTGCCGGGCTCGCAGGAGGCCCTGGTCAACCAGGTCGCCGCGGTCAACCCGAACACGATCGTCTACATGGAGACGATCGGACAGGTCAACGTCGAGAGCTTCAAGGACAAGGTCCCGGCCATGCTGTGGAGCTCGTTCAACGCCCAGCGTCGCGGTGAGGCCCTCGCCGACGTCGTGCTCGGCAAGGTGAACCCGGGCGCGCACCTGCCGTTCACGTGGTACCAGAGCGAGGCGCAGCTGCCGCCGATCGACGACTACAACCTACGTGGTACGAACGGCACCAACGGCCGCACGTACATGTACTTCAAGGGCCAGCCGACCTACCCGTTCGGCTACGGCCTGAGCTACACCAGCTGCGAGCTGTCCAAGCTGCGCCTGAACAAGTCCGCGGTGGACGCGAACGACACCGTCCGCGTCCGGGCCGAGGTCGAGAACACCGGCAGCACCGCCGGCGCGCAGGTCGCGCAGCTGTACGTCACCACCCCGGACGCCCCGGCCGCCAAGCAGCGCCCGATCAAGCGCCTCGTGGCGTTCGACAAGGTCGACCTGGCCCCGGGCGAGAGCACGCACGTCAACTTCGACGTGAAGGTGCGCGACCTCGCGTTCTACGACGACGCCGCCGGCAAGTGGGTCGTCGACCCGGGCCGCTACGGCTTCGAGCTCGCGTCCTCGTCCACGGACGTGGCGCAGACGCAGTACGTCACGGTGTCCGGCGCGCTCGACGCCGTGCCCGCGACGGTCACGGCCAAGCCGGTCGTCGCCGGCGCGGACAAGGCCGCCGACATCGCCCAGCGCCTGGTCTTCCCGGTCGGCGCCACCGTCGACCCGCAGCTGACCGTCGCGCTCAGCGACGACCGGCTGTTCGGCTACGTCCTCAAGGGCAAGAGCACTGCGCTTCCCGCCGGGATGAAGGTCAAGCTGACCAGCAACCGCAGCAACGTGGTGAAGATCGACTCGAGCGACACGATCCGCACCGTCAAGGCGGGCGTGGCCACGGTCACGGCGCAGGTCAGCTACAACGGCGAGAAGGCGAGCGGGAGCTTCGTCGTCTACGTGAAGTAGCCCCTCCCGCTGCGGCCCTGCCCAGCACGTGACACCGGAGAGCGCCTCCGGCCGCGCACCAGCGCGGCCAGGGGCGCTCTTCGGCGTCGGTCGACGGTCAGGCGGCGCCCCCGCCCCCCGGCAGCGGCCGGGTCAGGCCGCGGCGGCGGCGCGTACGGACCGGGCCATCTCGACGTCCTCGCGGGCCGACACGACGAGGGTGCGCACCGACGCTGCGGGGGCGCTGACGTCGCGGTCACCGCGCCCGTCCGCGACGGCCGCCGTGTCCACG
>NZ_JAANNP010000181.1 GCF_011250635.1 Motilibacter deserti | reverse complement strand
GTGGTCTCGGTCGAGTACCGGCTCGCACCCGAGACCCCGCACCCGGGTCCCGTCGAGGACAGCTACGCCGGCTTGCGCTGGCTGTCAGAACACGCCGACGAGCTCGGCGTCGACCCACGGCGCGTCGTCCTCGCCGGGATGAGCGCTGGCGGCGGGCTCGCCGCTGGCGTCGCCCTCATGGCTCGCGACCGCGGGGGTCCGACGATCGCGGGACAGCTGCTCATGAGCCCCATGCTCGATGACCGCAACGACTCACCCTCCGCGCGTCAGATGCGCGGCCTCGGCATCTGGGACAGCCGCTCCAACGAGACCGGGTGGAGCGCACTCCTCGGCGAAGGCGTGCGCGGCGGCCCGGACGTGTCCCCGTACGCCGCGCCCGCCCGCGCCGCGGATCTGTCCGGCCTGCCGCCCACCTTCATCGACGTCGGCTCGGCCGAGACGTTCCGCGACGAGGACGTCGAATTCGCCAGCCGCCTGTGGCAGGCCGGCGGCCGCAGCGAGCTCCACGTCTGGCCCGGCGGCTTCCACGGGTTCGACGTCGTCGCGCCGGCCGCCGCGATCTCCAAGGGCGCGATCGCCGCCCGCGCTGCGTGGCTGCGGCGTCAGTTCCAGACGCTCGACCGGTCCTGACGCCGATCGGCGAGGCCGATCGTTCGCAAGTTTCTGCAAGCCGAGGCGCGTACCTCGGCGACGCCGCGTCCTGCACTTGCTCGCCGAGGCGCCACCAGTCCGGCGAAGGAGAGGGAGCATCCCTGATCCGTGGGTACTGGTGGACTCGACACGGCCATCGTCGAGCGTGACCCACCGGGACGTGCCGCTCGTGGAGCGTGCGACCGGTCGTCGGCCGCACGCTCCACAGGTCGACGGGTCAGGGGATCTCGGGCGGCTTCGGCGCCTGGGGCGCCGTCGGCGGGGTGTCCTCCCACCCGAGCGCCGGGCAGTTCACCACGGCGCGGTCGGACCGCAGCGTCGTGCCGCCGGGCGACGTGACCAGACCCTGAGTGGCGAGCTGGCGGATCACGTTGGCGTCCGACCGGGCGGTGTTGAGGCCTTGCGCCACGGCTGCCGGGCTCCAGACCCCGATGTGCACGTCCCAGTCGGGGGTGTAGAGGCTGCGCAGCGCGGGGTCGGCCAGCGTCGGGAAGACGTCGAGCACGTTGTGCGCGTCGCCGCCGGCGCGCAGCGCGGCCATGACGTCGGTGCTGCGGGCGTGCAGGTCCTTCGCGTTCAGGCCGTCCTTGATGACGTGGTCGAGCCCCTGCGCGGGCGGGCTGCCGATGCCGGTGCGCCCGTTCGCCAGGGCGAAGATCGCGGCGCTGGCCGTCGCCGGGTCGCGGTTGAGGTCGGGAGCAGGCGAGAGCCCGATGCCCGGGGTGAACGTCGAGCGCTCGATCGTC
Organism: Motilibacter deserti; assembly: GCF_011250635.1. Classification (GTDB taxonomy): domain Bacteria; phylum Actinomycetota; class Actinomycetes; order Motilibacterales; family Motilibacteraceae; genus Motilibacter_A; species Motilibacter_A deserti. The sequence goes on along the minus strand of NZ_JAANNP010000181.1, from coordinate 1,363 downwards.
GCGGGCGCCCACGCCGAGGAGTCGAAGCTGAGGTAGAAGATGTCCTCCCCGTTGGAGAACGCACGGACGAACGACACGTCCGCCGTCATCGCCGTGGTGTCGATGCCGAGCAGGCGGTCGTGGGTGTCCGAGTGCGTGACGACGTCGAACGGGCCGTCCCCGGCCGCGACGATCGGGGCGTCGTAGACGATGTCGGTGCCGGCGATCCGGACGTACGGGCTGTAGCCCTTCATGGCGACCGAGCCGGGCTGCGCGAACGCCGGCGGGAAGCCGCCGTCGGGACCGGGCACCAGCATTCGCGCGGGGCTGAAGTCTGGCCTTCCCTGGAATTCGACGACCTCGTCACCGAGCGTCGCATCCGATGTCACGGTCTGCACGCACTCGGGGCATTCCGGTGTGATGAGGTTCTTCAGCCGGGGCGCGAAATTCAGCCCGAGCGAAGTCGCGAGGCCGGCGTCCGACACGTCCGTCACGACGTACCAGACCGACGTCCCGTTGACGGTCGCCCGGTGCAGGGGAAGGCGGGCGAAGTCGCGGTCGAGGTCCACCCCGAGCGTGCTCTTGATGGTCAGCCGATCGCTCGTCTTCACCGGGAGCGAAGCCGTGCCCACCGGGCCTGCGGCAGTGGCCTGTGGCGCGGCCGCGGCGGTCATGTCGAGCGCGGGTACGGCGGCCGCGGCCAGCGCGACGGTGCCGGCCATCGCCAGCAATACATTTCGCCGCTTCCGTGCAGGGTGAACGCCGGGTGAATTCATGACTCCTCCACGTGCTCTCATCGACGGTGCCTTCGGAATACCTCTTCCAAGCCCAGAACCGCCGCCCACTCGTCGGCACCTTTCGGAAGCCTTACGGCCTCGGCTGCAGGCATGCAGCGGTCAGGGGCCGCCGCCGCATCTACCGGGTGAGGACACGAGCATCGCCACGCGCAGCAGGCAGTGCCCGCGCCGCGATCACTGTGCCGCGATGCGCTGCGCGGCGGCGCTGCCGAAGAGCTTTCTCCCTGTCACCGTCGACGTTGTCCCCTCCCGGCCTCGCCGTCCTTCCCGGGTACACGTCGGTCCTTGCCTTTCACCAGGGCGTTCATCGGCGCTCACGGCCAGACGCCAGGCAGGCTCCGCGCTCGCCCGCACCGCGGCCTCGGCTCCGAAGCCGGCTTCAGCGCAGGTGCCCGTCGTCCCGTGCCGCAGCACGCCTTAGGGGTGACCCGCCTCGGGCCGAACGACCGCGCTCGCAGCGGTGCTCGGCCACAGACAGCTCGGCTTCCTCGGAGCACGGCGCCCGTCCGCTCGTGCCGCGGTCCGGGACGTCCTCCTCCGCCCTTGCGCCCCTGGTCGCCGGCGAGCTAGGGAGGCCGGCCGCTACC
>NZ_JAANNP010000182.1 GCF_011250635.1 Motilibacter deserti | reverse complement strand
GCGCGCGACGTCGGTGAAGAAGTCGTCGATGTGCCGGACGACGTCGCTGAAGTCCTCGAAGCTCATGGGCTTGGTGACGTAGGCGTTGGCGTGCAACGAGTAGGACCGCACGACGTCGTCCTCCGCCCCGGAGGTCGTCAGCACGACCACGGGGATCATGCGCAGCTGCTCGTCCGCCTTGACCTCGGCCAGCACCTCGCGGCCGTCCTTGCGCGGCATGTTCAGGTCGAGCAGGACGAGGTCGGGGGTCGGGGCGTCGGCGTAGTCGCCCTCCTTGCGGAGGAAGGCCATCGCCTCGACGCCGTCGCCGACGACGTGGACAGTGCTGCGGGTGCGCCCGGTCTCCAACGCCTCTTGCGTCATGAGCACGTCGCCCGGGTCGTCCTCCACGAGCAGGACGTGGACTTCCTGAGTTGAGCTAGTCACGACGAGGAGCCTGCCCGCTGCCCGGCCCGGGGACACCCGACGTACGCGGCGCGGGGGTGAGCGGCGGCGACGGCCGCCCGTCGCGCAGCTGGCGCACGATCTCGCCGAGGTACCAGTGGCGCAGCTCGGCGTGGCTGGACAGCCCCGCGCCCACCAGCAGCTCGCCGGAGCGGCTGAGCTCGTCGGCCTCGTCGAGCGCCTGACGGTAGGTCTCCGCGACCTCGCGCGAGCCGCGGTCGACCAGGAGGCGCAGCGTCGTCGTCCGCTCCCCGCGGGCGGAGGCCTGCAGCGCCTGGGTGCGCATCTGCACCCGCGTCCGCTCGAAGCCCGCCACCGCCGCGTCGAGCCGGCGGGCCAGCCGCACCTGCTCCGGCGACGGCTGCTGACCGGTGACCGGCTGGTCGGCGTGCGAGGAGTCGCTCAGCAGGACCAGCCGGAGGTCGCGGATCAGGTCCTCGACCCGCATCTTGGCCGCGAGCAGGTCCTCGACCGGCACGTCGGGCAGGACGACGGTCATCTCCTCGTGCTCGTCCTGCGCCGGCGTCGCGGCGAGCTCGTCGAGGTCCAGCCACATCGCCAGCATCGGCGCCGGGGCCTCGGGGACGGGCTGGTCGGGGTCGACCTCGAACCACACGGTCTTGCCGCGCCCGGGCGCCAGGTCCGGCTCGACGCCCCACTGCGCCGTGACCGCGTCGACGAGGACGAGCCCTCGACCCGACATGGCCGTCGCGCCGAGCGCGGCGGGCACCGGCAGGCTGGCCGACTCGTCGTGGACGGACACCCGGGCGCCGGGGGGCATCACCTCGACGCGGACCGTCACCGGGGTGCGCGCGTGGATCACCGCGTTCGCCACCAGCTCGGACACGGCGAGCTGGGCGTCCGCGACCGTGCTCTCGAGCCCGGCGGCGCGCAGCTGCTCCGCCACGTGGCGACGGGCGGAGCCTACGGCGGAAGCGTCCGGGGCGAGCCGGAGCACACCCGGGTCCGTCGTACGACTCACGCTTGCCACTCTCTCATTGCGGTTCGGAACGGGATGCACCCGGACGGGGTCGGGCGCGCGACGCGGGACCGGGCCGGCGCCGGCCGGGAGCGTCGACGCCGTCGACGCTCCCGCCGGAAGGGCCGCGGTCCCGCGCCCTGGGCTGGCCTCAGCGCTCGCCCGTCGGCTTCTCCGTCCCAGTGCCGAACGCGCTCGGGTCCGTGCCGAGCGGCGGCTCGCTCTCGACCGGAGACGCGACATCGGCCTCGCGGTCGGCCTCGCTGCCGACGACCGGCGTCACGGGGTCGGCCGCGCTGTCCGCGCTCGAGGTCGCACCCGACGCCGGGAACGCCGCCGGCGCGCCGAAGGCCGGCTCACCCGCCGTCTCGCTGTCGCCCAGCGTCGCGGAGCCTGTTGTGCCGGGGGTGGCCTCCGGGGCCGTCGCAACCGTGCCGAGCGGGCGCGACAGGTCGTTCGCGGCCGTGTCGGCGAGCGCCTCGTCCGGGCCCGAGCCCGCCTGGTCGCGGGCAGGGGTGGATGCGGGGGTGGATGCTGCCCCGGACGTCGCCGAGCTGCTCGCGGCGGGGGCGCTCGGGGGGACGTACGCGGACGAGGACGTGGTCGGGACGCTCCACGGGTCCTCGGCCTTGCGCTTGCGCCAGAAGGCGTAGCCCGCGCCGACCGCCAGCAGGGTGAGCAGCGTGAACCGGCGGAAGCGGCGCCCGCGCTTCGGCGCCGCGGCCGGGACGACCGCCTCGCCCTTGAGCGCGGCGATCGCTGCCGTGCCCCGCGTGACGGCCTCCTCGCGCACCGGCTCGGCCGCGGCGGCCGCGGTCGCCAGCGCGGCGAGCACCTTGGGCGCCACGTCCTCGCGGGCCTTCTCGGCGAGGTTGTGGGCGCTCTCCTGCATGGCGGGCAGCACGCTCTCGCGGGCGGTCACCACGACGGACTCCTTGGCCGCCACGAGCTGCGGCTTCGCCGTCTCGACGACGGTCTGGGTGCGCTCCTTCGCCGCGTCGACCAGCGGCGCGGCCTTGACCTTGGCGACCTCGACGTAGGGCGTGGCCTTGACCTTCGCCACCTCGACGTAGGGCGTCGTGCGCTCGCGGGCCGCGCTGTAGGCCTCGGCCGCCTGGTGCAGGGCGACGCCGGCTCCCTGCATCGCCGCGCCGCGCGCCTGCAGAGCACTGCCCTTGACGGTGAGCGCGGTCGCGGCGGCCCGGGTCGGCTCAGCTGGCTTTTTCTTGAACGGGCGCTTCACGCGTACCTCCGGCGGGCGACTCGACGACTTCGTTGTGATCACCCTTCCCCGGGTCCCCCGGGACATGCA
>NZ_JAANNP010000184.1 GCF_011250635.1 Motilibacter deserti | reverse complement strand
GTAGTAGGCCTGCAGGGCAGGGGCCAGCCCGTCGTCCACCGGCGGGTGGCGGCGCAGGTGGACGAGCAGGGCGCCGACGCCGATGTAGCAGAGGTAGCGCGCCCGGGCGGCCTCGTCCCGGCTGGGCCGGATGCGGCCCGCGGCGACGCCCTCGCGGAGGTATTCCTCGGCGTCCTCGACCATGCGGTCGAACAGCCGGGCGGCCAGCTCCCCGCCCGCGAGCAGCGCGTGCACGACATAGCCCAGGACCGGGGCGTACTCCTCGATCCTCGCGAGCGCGGCCAGCATGCTCGTGGGGTCCGAGCGCATCAGCGTCTTCGTCCGGCTCTCGCGCACGATGCGCAGCACCTCCCCGTCGCACGCGGCGCGCAGTCCCGCCTTGCTGCCGAAGTGGTGCATGACGAGGGCCGGGCTCACCCCGGCCGCCGTGGCGATCGTCCGGACCGAGGAGTCGAAGCCTTCGCGGCCGAACTCGCGGATGGCGACGTCGCGGATCCGCTGCCGGGACCCCGCGTCCGTGGCCTTCACGGGTCGAGCGTGGACAGCGGGCGCCCGCCCGTCAAGCAGCCTGGCCGAGTCGGCCGGGAAAGGCCCCGCCACGGGCGTTGTGCGGGGCGGGCGAAGCACGTCCTCAGTGGTGGACGGCGTCCTCGTGGGCCCGGTGCCCCGCGGGCTCGAGCTGGAAGGTGCTGTGCTCGACGTCGAAGTGCTCCGCGAGGCAGTCGCGCAGGGTGTCGAGGATGCTGCTCTCGCAGCCGGGCGTGTCCGCGCAGTCCGTGGTGGAACGGCCCGGCTCGACCACGATGTGCGCGCTCATGACCGGCAGCCCGCTCGTGATCGTCCACACGTGCAGGTCGTGGACGTCCAGCACGCCCGGGGTGGCGAGGATGTGGTCGCGGACGTGGGCGACGTCGACGCCCCGCGGCGTGGCCTCCAGGAGCACGTCGATCGCTTCGCGCAGGAGCGACCACACGCGGGGCACGATCATCAGCGCGACGGCGGCGGAGGCGATGGCGTCGGCACGCGCGTAGCCGGTGGTGAGGAGGACGACGGCGGCCACGATCACCGCGGCCGAGCCGAGCAGGTCGCCCAGGACCTCGAGATAGGCGCCGCGGACGTTGAGGCTCTCCTTCGCCCCGCGCGAGAGCAGCAGCAGGCCGACCGCGTTGGCGACCAGGCCGACCAGGGCGAAGGCGAGCATCGTGCCCCCGGCGACCTCCGGCGGGTCGGACCACCGGCGGGCCGCCTCGATCAGCACGAAGACGGCGACGACCGCGAGCAGGGTCGCGTTGAACACCGCGGCCAGGATCTCCAGCCGCAGGTAGCCGAAGGTCCGCTGCGACGTCGCGGGCAGCGCGGCGAACGTGACCGCGAGGACCGCGATGAGCAGCCCGGCCGCGTCGGTGAACGCGTGGCCGGCGTCCGCGAGCAGGGCGAGGCTGCCGGACAGCACGCCGCCGAGGATCTGCACCACGACGACGGCCGCCGTGATCGCGAGCACGACGAGCAGCCGGGACCGGTGGGCCCCCGCGCCGTGGCCGTGCCCGTGGCTGTGGCCGTGTCCGGCACCCATGTCAGGCGCTCTCGCAGTCGACGGCGATCGCGACCTCGAGCAGGTCGCGCAGGGCGTGCGTCAGGTGCCCGTCGACGAGCTCGTAGCGGACCTGCCGGCCCTCGGGCGTGCCGACGACGAGGCCGCAGCCCCGCAGGCACGTGAGGTGGTTGGACACGTTGGACCGAGTGAGGCCGAGTTCGGTGGCCAGCTGCGCGGGGTAGGACGGGCCGTCGACAAGGGCGAGCAGGATCCGGGCGCGGGTCGGGTCGGCGAGCGCCCGGCCGAGCCGGGTCAGGACGGCGGCTCGGGTCTCCAGCGTCAGCACCGAACGAAGATACAGCGAACGCTGAACCGTGCGCCAATCGGCGAGGAGGCCGGTGGACGAGCTACCCGCCCCGGCCGTGGTCGTCCTCGTGGGCGCGGCGGGGTCGGGCAAGACGACGCTGCGGGGGCGGCTCGTCGCGGGCGGCCTGGACCCGGGGACCGTGATCAGTCTGGACGACCTGCGCTGCGAGGCCCGGGCGCTGGACGCAAAGGCGGGCCGGCCCGTGCGCCCGTTGCAGGACTACTCCTTCTCCGCCGTACGCCGCGCCGCCCGCCGCTGCGATGCGCTGCTCGCCTTCGGTGCCGGCTACCTCTCGGACGCGACCCAGCTGCGCCGGCGGGAGCGGGTGCCGCACGTCCGCGCCGCGGCCGAGGCAGGCCTGCCCAGCGTCGCCCTGCTCCTGCCGGCACTGAGCCTGGACGAGCTGCTCGCGCGCGACGCGGCCCGGCCGCCGGACGAGCACGTCCCGGCAGACGTGCTCGCCCGGCACGCGCACCGCCGGTCCCTCCTGCGCCCGGGCCTGCTGCGCGACGAGGGGTTCGACGTCGTGCGCGAGGTGCCCTGACGTCCTGCCCTGCAGCACCGGCCCGGCCGCACCGGCCGGCGCTCAGGCCGGACGGCCGACCTCGCCGGCCGCCGGCGGCGAGAGCTCGCCGGCCGCCCCGGCCCGGCGGGCCCGCCGGCCGCGCGCGACCTCGGTGGCCAGCGCGTCCAGCGGCTGCGCGAACGGCTCGAGCGGGTCGGCGAGGCCGGCCAGCCAGGCGGTCGCCGCACGCAGCCCCGACGGGTCGATCGAGTAGAGGCGCCGGGTTCCT
>NZ_JAANNP010000185.1 GCF_011250635.1 Motilibacter deserti | reverse complement strand
GACGCGCTCGGGCTGACCGGCCCGGTCGTCACCGTCGGGCACGACTGGGGCGGCGTCGTCTCGCTCGGCTGGGCGCTCGCCCACCGCGACCAGCTCTGCGGCGTCGTGCTCACCAACACGGCGGTCGCCCAGCCGGCCGGCGCGTCGGTGCCTCCGGCGCTCGCCCTGGCCCGGTCGGTGCTGTCGCTGTCCACGGTGCACACGCCGGCCTTCGTCGCCACGACGCTCGCCCTCGCGTCCCCGCCGCTGGCGCGGGACGTCCGCGCGGCCTACTTCGGCCCGTACGCCTCCCGCGACCGGCGGGCGGCCGTCGGCGGCTTCGTCGAGGACATCCCGCTCGCCGCCGACCACCCCAGCAAGCCGGCGCTCGACGCGCTGGCCGAGGGCGTACGCACCCTGACCGACGTGCCCGCGCTGATCCTGTGGGGGCCGCGCGACCCGGTCTTCCGCGAGCGCTACCTGCACGACCTGCGCGACCGGCTCCCGCACGCCGACGTGCACCGCTTCGAGGGCGCCGGCCACCTGCTGGCCGAGGACGCCGACGTGGCGGGCACCGTCTTCGACTGGCTGGACGCGCTGACCGACCCCCCGGCCGAGCCGGCCCCCGCGCCGCGGCGTACGGGCGCGCCGCTCTGGTCGGCGCTGCAGGAGCGTGCGGGTGACCCCTCGCCCGCCGTGGTCGAGCTCGGGGACCCGGGACGCACGGTCTCTTGGTCGCTGCTCGCCCGGCGGGTCGACGAGCTCGCCGCCGGCCTCGCCGGTCTCGGCGTACGCCGCGGCGACCGCGTCGCGCTGCTCGTGCCACCCGGGGCGGACCTGACGGCGGCGCTCTACGCCTGCCTACGCATCGGCGCGCCCGTGGTGGTCGCCGACGCCGGGCTCGGGGTCCGCGGGCTGACCCGGGCCGTGCGCGGGGCGGCCCCGGCCTACGTCATCGGCATCCCGCGCGCGCTGGCGGCCGCCCGCGCACTGGGCTGGCCCGGCGTGCGCATCGCGGCGGGGCCGGTCGACGGGGCGACGCTGCGGGCCGTCGGCGCGCGCACGACGCTGGCCGAGCTCGCCCGCGCGGGCGTCGGCGGCACGCTGCCCGAGCCGCCACCGCCGGGCGCCGACGCGGCGGTGCTGTTCACGTCGGGCTCCACCGGCCCGGCGAAGGGCGCGGTCTACACGGTCGCCCAGCTCGAGGCCGTGCGCGACGCCCTCTCCTCGGCCTACCTCGTCACCGGCGGCACCCGGCTCGTCGCCGCCTTCGCGCCGTTCGCGCTCTTCGGCCCCGCGCTCGGGGCCGTCTCCGCGGTGCCGGACATGGACGTGACGTCGCCCGGCACGCTGACCGCGGGCGCGCTGGCCGACGCGGTCGCCGCCGTCGACGCCACGACGGTCTTCGCCTCGCCCGCGGCGCTCGTGTCGGTCGTCGGGTCTGCGGACCGGCTGTCGCCGGCCCAGACCGCCGCGCTCGCCGGGGTCGAGACGCTGCTGTCGGCGGGCGCGCCGGTGCCGGCCGCGCTGCTGCGCCGCGTGCTGGCGCTCATGCCGCGGGCGTCGGCGCACACGCCGTACGGCATGACCGAGGCGCTGCCCATCACGGACGTGACGCTGGCCGAGGTCGAGCAGGCCGGGGCGGGGGCCGGAGTGTGCGTGGGGCGCCCGCTGGACGGGGTCGAGGTGCAGGTGAGCCCGCTCGACACGTCCGGTGCGGCGAACGGCCCGCTGACCCCGAAGCCGTTCGTGCTCGGTGAGATCGCGGTGCGCGCCGCCCACGTGAAGGACCGCTACGACGCGCTGTGGCGGACCGAGCGGGCGAGCTCGCGCGACGCCGGGTGGCACCGCACCGGTGACGTCGGCCACGTGGACGGCGAGGGCCGGCTGTGGGTCGAGGGCCGGGTGGCCCACCTCGTCCTGGCCGCGGACGGGCCGCTGCCGCCGGTCGGCGTCGAGCAGCGGGTGGAGACGCTGACGTCGGTGGCGCGCGCCGCGCTCGTCGGGGTCGGGCCGGCGGGCACCCAGCAACCGGTCGTCGTCCTCGAGCCGGTCCCGGGCGTACGCCGGCCCGGGCCCGCCCCGCTCCCGCTCGCCGACGAGGTGCGCTCCGTCGCCGGCGTCCCGCTCGCGGCCGTGCTCTGCGTGCCCGCGCTGCCGACCGACATCCGGCACAACTCCAAGATCGACCGCACCCGGGTCGCCGCCTGGGCGGGACGGGTGCTCGCCGGCGAGCGGGCCGGCACGCCGTGAGGGTGCTCGTCACAGGCGCCAGCGGGATGCTCGGCGGCGCCGTCGCGGCCGCGCTCGTGGCCCGCGGCGACGAGGTGCGCACGCTGCAGCGGCGGCCGTCCGGGGTCGAGGGAACGCACGACGTCCGCGGCGACATCACCGACCGGGCCCCGGTGGCGGCCGCGCTCGACGGTGTGGACGGCGTCGTCCACCTGGCGGCCCGCGTCGGCATCGTGGGGACCGAACAGCAGTTCGTGGAAGCCAACATCGTGGGCACTCAGGTGTTGCTCGACGCGGCCCGCGCGGCCGGGGTGCCCCGCTTCGTCTTCGTCTCCTCGCCGTCGGTCGCCCACGCCGGCCACTCGCTCGTCGGCGTCGGGGCGGCCCCGGCGGACCCCGACTCCGCCCGCGGCCACTACTCGCGGACGAAGGCTGCGGCCGAGCAGCTCGCGCTCGGCGTCGACTCACCGTCGT
>NZ_JAANNP010000186.1 GCF_011250635.1 Motilibacter deserti | reverse complement strand
GGCGGCCGCTGCCACCAACGAGATCACCGCGAACGTCAGCGGGGTCGCCGGTGCCGCCGCCGGCACTGCCGAGGCGGTCACCGAGGCCCAGCGCTCGGCCAGCGAGCTCAGCCAGATGGCGTCGGCCCTGCAGTCGCAGATCGTGCGCTTCCGCTACTGAGCCCGTCAGCCTGATCGTCCGAGCCGGCTGGACAGCTCTCCGGCTCGCCCCCGCCGTCCGCCCCGTCCGCGTCCCCGCGGTCGGGGCGGACGCACGTTCGGGGGAGCTTCGGCCCAGCGGGGACAATGGCCTCATGAGCGCCCCCGCCGAGCCCACGGCCCTGCTGCCCCCCGGCCCGGCCCCGCGGCGCCACTACGGCCGGCCGGTGACCGTCGCCCTGCTGCTCGCCCTCGTCGTGGCCTGCGCCGCCACCGTCGCCGCCACGTACCGCGTCTTCGTCCGCAGCCAGACCGGCCAGCTGGTCGAGGCCGCCGCGCTCGGCGGGACCGACCTCGGCCGCGACCGCCTGCTCCCCCGCGTCACCCAGGTCCTCGACGTCGTCTCGGTGGCCTCGCTCGCCGTGGCCGTCGTCGTGCTGGCCGGCATCGGGCTGCTGCGTGGACGCTGGCGCTCCGCGCTCGCCGCCGGCGTGCTCGTGGCCGGGTCCAACGTCACGACCCAGCTGCTCAAGAAGGAGCTGCTGACCCGGCCCGACTTCGGCTTCGACGGCTACCCGGACAACACCCTGCCCAGCGGGCACACGACGGTCGCCGCCTCGGTCGCGGCCGCCGCCGTGCTCGTCTGCCCGCGCCGGCTGCGGCCCCTCGTCGCGCTCCTCGGCTGTGCGTACGCCGTCGTCACCGGCGTCGCCACCCTCGCCGCGAACTGGCACCGCCCCAGCGACGCGATCGCGGCGTACCCGATCGTCCTCGGCTGGGGCGCGCTCGTCGCAGCGTTCGTCGTGGCCCTGTCGCCGCCGGCCCCGGGCCGGGGCGCGCCCGACCGCGCGCACCGGGTCGTCGGGCTCTTCCTCGGCTCCTGCGCGGTGCCCGTGGGGGCCGGCGCCGCCGTCGCGATCGCGGTCACGGCCGACCGGGTGCCGTCCCCGCTCGGGGAGTACCGGCGCAACCTGGCGTACGCCGGCGGTGCCGCCGCCATCGTGGCCGTCGAGCTCGTGGCCATGGCGGTGTGGCTGGCCGTCGTCACGCTCGTCGACGAGGCCGGGCTGGGGCGGCGGCGGGCGCGCATCTGAGGCGGCGCGCCGTCACCGCCGGCGCGCGTCGGCCAGAGGGGCGCGCGCCAGCGCCCGCGCCTCAGTGCCCGCGGGCGACCCACTCGTCGTAGTCCCCGGCCTCGTCCCCGATCGTCGTCTCGTCCCCGTGCCCGGTCAGGACGCGGGTGTCCTCGGGCAGCGTGAGGAGCCGGCGCTTGATCGAGCGCAGGATCGTGTCGAAGTCGGAGTACTTGCGCCCCGTCGCGCCCGGGCCGCCTTTGAACAGCGTGTCGCCGGTGAAGATGACGTCGATGTCGCGGGCGTAGAGGCACACGGCCCCGGGCGAGTGGCCCGGCGTGGCGATGACGTCGATGTCGAGGTCGGCCACGTGGAGCGCGCCGCCGTCGACCAGCTCGATGTCCCAGCGCAGGTCGTCGCCGTACTCCTCGTGCCAGAGCATGTCGTCCTTCGGGTGGAGCGCGATCTCGCACTCCTTCTCCGCGGCGACCTCGACGGCGGCGTTGACGTGGTCGTTGTGGCCGTGGGTGCAGACGACGGCCACGACGTCCCGGTCGCCCACCGCCGCGAGGATCTTCTCCGCGTCGTGGGCGGCGTCGATGACGAGGACCTCCTCGTCGTTGCCGACCAGCCAGACGTTGTTGTCGACCTCCCAGCTGCCGCCGTCGAGCTCGAACGTCCCCGACGTGACGACGCGCTCGATCCGCAGGCCGCCGGGGTAGGACGCGACCACGCCCTCCTCGGTGCCGACCTCGACGAGCGGCTCGTCCACGAGCTGGTCGTCGACCGCCGGCTCGTCGACCTGCTCGTCGGCGCCGACCGCCGCCATGGCGATCTCCTCCTCGGGGAGGTCTCCGCTCTCGCGCTTGGACAGGTCCGCCATCAGAGCATCACCACCGAACGAAGCACGTCACCGGAATGCATCTTCGCGAATGCCGCTTCCACGTCGCCGATTCCGATCTTCTCGGTCACGAACTTGTCCAGCGGCAGCCGGCCCTGCAGGAAGAGGTCCACGAGCATCGGGAAGTCGCGAGAGGGGAGGCAGTCGCCGTACCACGAGGACTTCAGCGAGCCGCCGCGGCCGAACACGTCGAGCAGCGGGAGCTCGAGCTTCATCTCGGGGCTGGGCACACCGACGAGCACCACGGTGCCGGCGAGGTCGCGGGCGTAGAACGCCTGGGCGTAGGTCTCCGGGCGGCCGACGGCCTCTACCACGACGTCCGCGCCGAACCCGTCGGTCAGCTCACGGACGGCCTCGACCGGGTCGGCCTGCTTGGAGTTGACCGTGTGCGTCGCGCCGAACTCCTTGGCCTTCTCCAGCTTCCGGTCGTCGATGTCGACGGCGATGATGCGTCGGGCACCGGCGAGGTGCGCCCCGGCGATCGCCGCGTCGCCGACGCCGCCGCAGCCGA
>NZ_JAANNP010000187.1 GCF_011250635.1 Motilibacter deserti | reverse complement strand
CGAGCAAGGGGCCCCGGCCCGCTGTGGAGAGCCGCCCCGAGCGGTACGGTCACACCCGCCCGCTAGCGTCGGGCTGACGACCCGCGGTACGCCGAGACGGCCCTCCCGGCCTGTCCGGCCGCGCCGCGGGCGGTCACGATGGAGGGCAGCGCGGCACCCGACTGTGGGGCCGGCGTCCGGGCACCGGCCCGGGCACGTGCGCGGGAGCGAAGGGCGGGTGGCCGGTGAGGTTCCGGGTTCAGCGAGAGGTCCTGGCCGAGGCCGTGGCGTGGGCCGCGCGCAGCCTGCCCGCACGCCCGCCGGTGCCGGTCCTGGCGGGCCTGCTCGTCGAGGCGGGCGACGACGGCGTCGTGCTGGCCGGCTTCGACTACGAGGTCAGCGCCCGCGTGGGCGTGGACGCCGAGGTCGTGGAGCCGGGCCGGGTCCTCGTCAGCGGCCGCCTGCTCGCCGACATCTGCCGCAGCCTGCCCCAGCAGCCGGTCGAGATCGCGACCGACGGCGCCAAGGTCGTGGTCCGCTGCGGCAGCGCGCGATTCACGCTGCTGACGCTCCCGGTGGACGAGTACCCCGCGCTTCCGGTCATGCCGACGGCGTCGGGCTCGCTGCCCGGCGACGTCTTCGCGGCGGCCGTCGCGCAGGTCTCGCTCGCCGCGGGGCGCGACGACACGCTGCCCGTGCTGACCGGCGTACGCGTCGAGATCGACGGCGAGAAGGTCGTGCTCGCGGCCACCGACCGCTACCGCCTCGCCGTGCGCGAGCTGGCCTGGACGCCGGAGGAGGCCGGGCTCTCGGCCGTGGCCCTGGTCCCGGCCCGCACGCTGTCCGAGAGCGCTCGCTCGTTGCAGGCCGGCGAGAAGGTCGTCGTGGCGCTGGCGACCGGCGGCACCGGCGAGGGCCTGGTCGGCTTCGAGGGCGGCCGCCGCCGCACGACCACGCGGCTGCTCGACGGGGAGTTCCCGAAGTACCAGTCGCTGCTGCCGACGAGCTCGGCCAGCGTCGCGGTCGTGGAGACCGGGCCGTTCGTCGACGCCGTCAAGCGCGTGTCGCTGGTGGCCGAGCGCAACACGCCCATCCGGCTGTCGTTCACCGACGGGGCGCTCACGCTCGAGGCCGGCAGCGGCGAGGAGGCCTCGGCCTCGGAGTCCATGGACGCCACGCTCGAGGGCGACGACATCGCGATCGCCTTCAACCCGCAGTACCTCCTCGACGGCCTGCAGGCGATCGACGCCCCCTACGCCCAGCTGTCGTTCACGACGTCCACCAAGCCGGCGGTGGTCACCGGGCGCGCGACGGCCGACACCGAGCCGACGGGCGACTACCGCTACCTGCTGATGCCGGTCCGGCTGTCGGGGGCATAGGCCCTCAGAACGGGGCAAGAACCGGGCGGACGCCGTCCGGACGGGACCGGCGCACAAGCCAGCACCAACGAGCTATCCCCGCAGGAGGGGCGCATGGAGATCGGCATCATCGGCCTGGGCAAGATGGGCGGCAACATGGCCGAGCGCCTGCGGCGCGGTGGCCACACCGTGGTCGGCTACGACCAGGGGCCGCAGTCGTCGCGCGACGTCTCCAGCCTCGGCGAGCTCGTCGAGCGGCTGAGCGGCCCGCGCGTGGTCTGGGTCATGGTCCCCGCCGGCGACCCGACCCGGGCGACCGTCCGTGACCTGGCCGACCTGCTCTCCGAGGGCGACGTCGTCATCGACGGCGGCAACTCGCGCTACACCGACGACCTGGTCCACGCCGAGCTGCTCGGCGCCAAGGGCATCGGCTACGTCGACGCCGGCGTCTCCGGCGGCGTGTGGGGCCTGGAGAACGGCTACGCGCTCATGGTGGGCGGCGACAAGGACGACGTCGCCAAGGTCCAGCCGATCTTCGACACGCTCAAGCCCGAGGGCGAGGCGGGCTTCGTCCACGCCGGCCCGGTCGGTGCCGGCCACTTCTCCAAAATGGTCCACAACGGCATCGAGTACGGGATGATGCAGGCCTACGCGGAGGGCTACGAGCTGCTCGCGGCCTCCGACGTGGTGCAGGACGTCCCCGGCGTCATCAAGTCCTGGACCCAGGGCACGGTGATCCGCTCCTGGCTGCTCGACCTGCTGGTCCGCGCGCTCGACGAGGACCCCGAGCTGGCCGACATCACCGGCTACGTCGAGGACTCCGGCGAGGGCCGGTGGACGGTCGAGGAGGCCATCAACCACCGCGTCGCCACCCCGGTCATCGCCGCCTCGCTCTTCGCCCGGTTCGTCTCCCGGCAGGACGACTCCCCCGCGATGAAGGCCGTCGCCGCGCTGCGCAACCAGTTCGGCGGGCACGCGGTGAAGTCCATCGCCAAGGGCGAGGCCGAGGCGCCCGCCTGACCCGGCGGTGAGCCGCCGCTCCGGCTGCCCCGCTCCGGCGGCCAGCCACGCCGGAGCGGCGGTACCCACCGGCGCACGCCGCGCCGTACCCTGCAGCGTGCACGTCGCGCACCTCTCCCTCACCGACTTCCGGTCCTACGCCGAGGTCGAGGTGCCCCTCGAGCCGGGCACCACGGCGTTCGTCGGCCCCAACGGGCAGGGCAAGACCAACCTCGTCGAGGCCGTGGGCTACGTCGCGAC
>NZ_JAANNP010000188.1 GCF_011250635.1 Motilibacter deserti | reverse complement strand
CGGGCGCGCGCCGCGAACTGCTGGAGATAGCCCATCGGGGCCTTCTCATGGCCGCCCACCGCGAGCCTCTCCGCGCGATCGAGCCGGTCACGCAGCGACGCCGCGACGTGAGGCGGCACCGAGCCTGCGTCCTCGAGACCGTCCAGCGTCGCGTGCAGCTCGTCGAGCCAGGTCGCGGGGTCTAGCAGCTCGCGAAGGACGCCGAGATCGACGGAGTCCGCGATCGCCCTCATGCCGGCGTCACCGGGATGGAGCCCGTCACCGCTGTCGTACGCCGGGGCCATGATCCAGTCGTTCTGCGGCGACGCCAGGGCGGCGGCGAAGTCGAACACGGTGTCGAAGGCCCCACTGGTGCGGATCCAGGTGTTGACCGCGCGCCAGTCGGCCTCGGTCTCGGGTGAGGCGTACGTCGGGAACTGCCGCGTCGCCCCACCCGAGGGGGTGAGCGTCGCCCCGATGACCTTCACGCCGTTGGCGTGCGCGCGGGCGATGATCTCGCGATACCCGGCGATGACCCGGGCGGCGTCGGCCTCGCGGGTGCCGATGTCGTTGATCCCCTCGAACACGATGAGGAGGCGCACCCCGGAGTGGGACAGGACGTCGCGGTCGAGCCGGTGCAGCGCGCTCATGCCGAACGTCACGGGCACGCGGTCGAGCGTCACCTGGTTGCCCACGAGTCCGGCGTTCACGACCGACAGCGCCGGCGCGCCCTGGGCGACGACGCGCCGCGCCAGCTCGTTCGTCCACCGCCGGTTGGTGTTGCTCGTCGTGTTGCCGCCGTCCGTGATGGAGTCGCCGAGGGCGATGACCGCGCCGTCGACCGGGCCCGCAGCCTCGGCGTCGACCGCGTCGACGAAGAGCCAGCAGGACAAGTTCTGCGTGAATGCTCCGGCGGACTCGTTCGCGGTCACGTCACCGGCCGCGGAATAGCTGCGCTGATACGGGAATCGGTGAACGGTCGTCGGGCCGGTCGGCTCGGCGAAGTAGAGGCTGACGGCGAGGGTCTGCAGAGCAGACACGGGCAGCGCGACCGGGTCGCTTCGCAGGTCGGCGCCCGTGGGGATCGTCGTCGACGGGCTGCCGGAGAAGGTCAACGCACGCGTGGTCCCCGGCACGACGGCCGCGCTCGTGCTGCTCTGGGCGACCGCGATCGTGGCAGCCGCGAGACGCAGAGGCTGCGTGCCGAACGCGTTCGTGACGCGCACCCGGACCCTGTCGCCGCCGGCGCTCGTGAAGACGATGTTGCGGATCGTGCGGTTGCTGACCCCGCTCGTCCCCGGGCACGCGGGCGACGTGTCCGAGATCGCCGTCGCGTTCGCGGTCCAGGCGGCGACCCACGTGCGGTCGTCGGCGGCGGCGGCGCGCGCCGTTGTCGAGGGCGCGGCGAGCGCGCCCAGGGTCGTGGCAGCCGTGGCGACGGCGAGCGCCACCCGGGTCCGTGTCCGTCGCATCCGAGGCTCCTCATCGTTGAGGTCACGCGTGCTTCCGACGCCCGCACCGCCACTGCGTCGCACGGAGCGCGCGCGGTCGCTTCGGCTGAGGATGGCATGAGGCCCTTTGTGGCTGGGCGCCCCCATTTGAGGGGGTCGCAAACGTAGGAGGTGGACCGTGCCGCGTCAAGACTGCGGCGTACCGGACGCCGCGCCTTCGCGGGTGGGCATGATCGCGCGCTGGCGCTCAACTCGTCGCGCCTCCATCGTGGGGGCGAGTCGGTCAGAAGGGGGCGAGCGCCCAGCGGCCGCGCGCGAGGCGCGCCTTCACGGTGGCCTCGGGGACCTCGAGCAGGTCCGCGACCTGCGGCACCGACAGGTCCGCGAAGTGCTGCAGAACCAGCGCCTCGCGCTGCTCGCGGGCCAGCGCGGGCAGGGCGTCACGGACGGACATGGCGTCCGCCGAAGCGCCTGGTGCACAGCCGGCAACCGGTGCCGGCGAGCGCCAGCCGGAACGCCGTCCGCTCCGCCAACGGCTGACCGCGAGGCGCCACGCCATCCGTCGCACCTTTGCAGCCGGACCCCCTCCTGCATGTTGGGCCACGCCCGCCACGTCTGCGGTATGCCTCCTGTACTCACTCCTGGGCGTGGGACAGGTCCCCGAGCACCGGAAACAGGTGCACGACGTCCGCGGTGCCGTGGCGGCGTAGAACGCTGAGAACCGGTTGTGGGGCGCCGTCGACGGCGCGGTCGGACTTGGCCGCGTCGCCCCATATGGACACCGCCACGCCGTCGGATGCGTCACCGGAAGGGCCAGGTGCGAGCGGGGCTCGGTGAGGAGAGCGCTTCACGCTCATGTGGGCGATCTTGCGCGGCTGCGACCGCTCATGCCGACGAGCGGATGGGCCAGCGAGCGGGTGCTGAGGCAGTGAAGCGGGGTGAAGGGGCTAGCGACCTCTTCACGACGCTGACAACGATGGCGAGACGTCACTCCGTCGAGGTCGCGTCCAGCGCTTGCGCGTGACCCCTGAGCCGCTCTGTCCGATGTGAGCGGGTGGTGCTGTCAGTGCTCGTGGATAGCCTCTGAAGCGTGACGGTTCGCGTCTACCTCGACCAGC
>NZ_JAANNP010000189.1 GCF_011250635.1 Motilibacter deserti | reverse complement strand
TCGGCGACTGCCGAGCCCATGGGCGCGCGCCGCGGCAGGTTGGACCGCAGGGCCAGGACTGACGCGAGGTCGCTGGCGCGTACGAGCCGTTGTTGCACCCCCGCGAGCAGGATGGCCGTCGCGTGCCTGTCCGAGCGCGCCCACGAACCGGCGTCGACGAGCGAGCGCGGCAGCCGGGTCCGCGGGGGCGTGGCCGCCGGATGCACGTGCTCCGGCCCGAGCAGAGTGGAGGAGTGGACCACGAGGCCGGGACGACGCGGCCGCCCGTGCTTGCCGTCGGGCACGAGCACGTAGCGGCGATCGTCGTCGAAGCCGCGCAGCCCGTCGATCGTCGCAGCCGTCAGCCCCGCGAGCACCGCGCCCGTCTCCGCGGACAGCACGTCGACCCAGAGCTCCTGCCGCGGGCTGAGCGGGCCGGAGTGGGCGACGAGCACGCCGGGCGCGCCGCGCTGCCACCGGCCGCTCTTCAACCGCCACTTCACCGCGGAGGGGCCCAGCCGCGCCGCGGCTTCCCGCCAGCGGAGCACGTCGTCGCGGCGCGCCAGCAGGTCGGCGAGGTCGTCGTCGGTCTCCATGCGCCGACCCTCGCGGCACAGCCGGCCGCCGCAGGCCCTCGCCGACGCATCTGTGGACTCCTAGCCCGCCGTCCACAGTGATCATCCGGGTCCCAGGGCCACGATCACGACCCTGGGACCCGGATGCCGGCCGACCCCCGCACCCCACGTGTCACACCCCCGCAACCCGGGCAGAGCAGCGACCATGACCACGCCGGACGAGCGCCCCCCTGCCGACCCGCTCAGCGAGAGCCTGCTCGACCTCGGGCCGGACACCTCGGGCATCAGCCCCGGGACCAACCCGGAGCACGACCCCGAGGTGGCCGAGGACTACGCCGAGTCCGTGGGCGTCGACCCGACTCCGGACGAGGTGGAGCACTACAAGGAGCTCGTGGGCGACGAGACGGCGGACCCGGCCTGACGGGCCCGGGCGCGGCTGAGAAGATCTCCTCGTGGCGCGAACGGTCGAGCTCCTCCTGGACGAGGCCCTCGACGCGGAGGTACGCCGGGTCTGGGGCGTGCTCGAGGCGGCCGGGCTCCCGAGCCAGGCGCTGCACCCCCACGAGACCAACCGGCCGCACCTGACGCTCGGCGTCGCCAACGAGCTGGTCGCGGGCGGCGAGGCCGAGCTGGGCCGGGCGCTGCGCCGGCTTCCCGTACGCCTGCGGCTCGACGGGCTGGTCGTGTTCGGCGGCCGCCGGCGGACCCTCGCCTGGCTGGTCACGCCGTCGCCGGCCCTGGTCGACCTGCACGCCGGGGTCGCGCAGGCACTGGCGGCGTACGCCCCGGCTCCCAGCCCGCAGCACCTGCCCGGGCGCTGGACCCCGCACGTGACGCTCGCCTCGCGCCTCGAGCCGCAGGAGCGGGCCGCCGCGCTGGACGCGCTGGACGGGCTGCGGCCGGCCGAGGGGACGACGGCGGCGGCACGGTCCTACGACACCGCGACACGCACGGTCGTCCCGCTCGGCTGAACGATTCACCCGATCGCCACGTGTATCACGGTTACGGACCGGCTATCTAAACTGGACGTTCCGTTACGGCTGTGGCGCGGAGGCAGTTCGTGAGCATCGCCCAGTGGGGCACCGTCGCTCCACCCATCGACTACGCCGGCATCTTTCACGTCACGACGACGCCGTGCCTGATCCTCGACGCCGACTTCACCATCCTCGACGCCAACCCGGCGTACCTGCGGATGACGAACCGGCGCCCCGAGGAGCTCATCGGGCGCTACTTCTTCGCGGCGTTCCCCGCCAACCCCGCCGACCCCGAGTCCGAGGGCGCGCGCCACCTGCGCGCCTCGCTCGAGCGGGTGCGGGACACCGGGCGGCCGCACACGCTGGAGCTGCAGAAGTTCGACATCCCGTCGACCGTCCCCGGCCGGTTCGTCGAGCGGTTCTGGAGCCCGACCAACCTGCCGGTGCTCAACGACCGCGGCGAGACCGCGCTCATCCTGCACCGTGTCCTGGACGTCACCGACTTCGTGCTCAACCAGCGCGCGGACACCGATGGCACGGCCGCGGCGGCGGCGGACGCCGAGAGCGACCTGGTCGCCCGCGCGTGGGAGCTGCAGCAGCTCAACGCCGCCCTGCGCGACGCCCGCGACCAGCTGTCGGCGCGGGCCCACTTCGACCCGCTCACGGGCCTGCTCGTGCGCAGCGTGTTCCTCGAGGCCGTCGGCGACGCGCTGGCGCGGATCCCGGCCCGCGCCGGGCACCCGGTGGCCGTGCTCTTCGTGGACCTGGACCGGCTCAAGTCGGTCAACGACACGTACGGCCACGGCGCCGGCGACCAGCTCATCCGGTGCGCGGCCGAGCGGCTCAAGGCGAGCGTGCGCCCCAACGACGCGGTGGGCCGGCTCGGCGGCGACGAGTTCGTCGTCCTGCTCGGCGAGCTGCGCAACAAGGACGAGGCGACGGTGGTCGCCGAGCGCATCCTGGAGAACCTCTCCGCCCCGGCCCAGCTCGCCCCCGGGCT
>NZ_JAANNP010000190.1 GCF_011250635.1 Motilibacter deserti | reverse complement strand
CGGCAGCAGCGGGACGCAGGCGCCGAACAGCAGGAGCGTGGCCAGGATCTTGGCCGGGAACCCGATCTGGAACGGGTTGAGGGCGGGGGCGATGCGGGTCAGCAGCCCGAGGCCCACATCGACCACGAAGAGGACTCCGATCAGCGGTGCTGCGATCTGCAGGGCGGCAACGAGGAACTCGGTGATCCCCGTCGTGAGGACTTCCCCGAGCTTGGCGACGTCGATGGACGCGTCGAGCGGGACCGCCTCGTAGGACGCGAGGAACCCGCGGATGACGAGCAGGTGGCCGTTGAGCGCGAACAGCAGGATCACGGCCAGCTGCGAGGTGAACCGGCCGAAGACGCTGTTCTGCGACATGGACAGCGGGTCGAAGGCCTGGGCCACCGAGAAGCCGCCGAAGAGGTCGATCAGGTCGCCGGCGGCCTGCACGGCGGCGAAAAGGAGGTACGTGATGAAGCCGAGGGCCGCGCCGGTGAAGGCCTGCAGCACGGCGCTGGAGATCAGGCCCGCCGCGGTCAGCTCCGGCACCGACTCCGCCAGTCGCGGCGCGACGGGCACGGAGAGCGCGACCGCGAGGATGGCCTTCACCGCCCCCGGGACCGCCCGCGTCGAGAACGGCGGCGCCAGGAGCAGCCAGGCAGCGGCCCGCACGCTGGCGAGCAGCAGCCCGACCAGCAGCGGCGCGGCGATCTCGACGTTCACACTCAGCCCGCCGACAGCAGCGTGGGGACCTTCTCGAACATCTGCTGCGTGAAGGTCACCATCTCGTGGATCATCCAGTTGCCGCAGAAGAGCACCGCGATGCCCACGCCGATCGCCTTGGGGACGAAGCTCAGCGTCGCCTCCTGGATCTGCGTCACCGACTGGAACAGCGAGATCGCGAAGCCGATCCCGAGCGCCGTCAGGAGCATGGGCGCGGACAGCTTGGCCGCGATGATCATGGTCTGCAGGGCGATCTCGAGGATGGCGGCGTCGGTCATCGAAGTCCTTAGGTGTAGCTGGAGACGAGGGCGGTCACCACAAGCCCCCAACCGTCCACCAGGACGAACAGCAGGAGCTTGAACGGGAGCGAGATCATCACCGGCGGCAGCATCATCATCCCGAGCGACATCAGCGCCGCACTGACGACGATGTCGATCACGAGGAACGGGATGAAGATGATGAAGCCGATGATGAAGGCGCTCTTCAGCTCCGACAGGACGAAGGCCGGGACCAGCGTCGACAGCGGAACCTCTGCAGCAGATGTCGGCTTGTCCTCCCCCGCGACCTTAGTGAAAAGGGCCAACTCGTCCTTGCGCGTCCGGTCGACCATGAACTCGCGCAGCGGCTGCACGCCGTCGTTGAAGGCCTGCGACTGGGTCTTCTCGCCGGCGAGGAACGGCTGGACGCCGCGCTCGTTCACCTCGCTCAGCGTCGGCGCCATGATGAACAGCGAGATGAACAGCGCCAGGCCGGCGAGGACCTGGTTCGGCGGGACGTTCTGCACGCCCAGGGCGTTGCGGGTGAGCCCGAGCACGACGAAGACCTTGGTGAAGCTCGTCGTCATGAGCAGCAGCGACGGCGCGACCGCGAGCAGCGTCAGCGCCAGGATGGTCACGATCGACGTGCTCGGGCGCCCGACGATGCCGCCGAGGTCGACGTTCACGCTGGTCGGGCCGGTCGGGGACGCCGGCCCCTGCGGGCCGCCCGGGCCGGGCTCCGCGGCGTACGCGGACGCACCGCCCGCGAGGAGGAAGGTCCCGGCGAGGGTGAGCGTGCCGAGGGCGCGCCGGAGGAAGGAAGGGCGGCGCCGGGACGCCGCGGGAAGGAAGCTCATCATCGCCTCGTGGAGCGCTCGCGGAGCGCGTTGACGGTGCGGCGCCAGGTGTCCGGGCTGAGGATGCTCCCGGCCAGCGGGCCGCTTCCGGCGGAGACGCCGGTGCGGGCGGGTCTGGAGGCGACGACGTGGACGTTGCCGTCCTCGTCGACCGTGACCGACGTGTCGCCGTCCGCGTCGGTCGCCTCCTGCCCCGCCTCCTGGGCGGCCTGGATCAGCTCCAGGTCGGTCTCGGTGAGCAGGGTGACGGTGTTCTCGGTGACGCCCACCACGAGCGCGCGGTCGGCGACGCGTACGACCGAAACCGACGCGCCCCGGGACAGCTGCTGACGGGCCAGGATCTCCAGCGCGCCGGTGTTCTTGCCGCCCATCGAGCCGCGCAGCACCTTGGCCGCCAGCCACATGAGGGCGATGACGACGCCCAGCGACAGGAAGAGCCGCAGGAGCATCCCGAAGGTGGAACCGCTCACGCGGCGCCCTCGCCGTCAGCCTTCGGGCCGACGATCTCGGTGATGCGGATGCCGAAGTCCTCGTCGACGACCACGACCTCGCCGCGCGCGATGAGCGTCCCGTTGACCAGCAGGTCCGCGGGGCTGCCGGCCGCCCGGTCGAGCTCGACCACGGCGCCGGGAGCCAGCGAGAGCAGCTCACGGACGGTCATGCGGGTACGCCCCAGC
>NZ_JAANNP010000191.1 GCF_011250635.1 Motilibacter deserti | reverse complement strand
CGGTCTTCGTGTTGCCCATGGGGTGTCCTCCAGAAGGGTTGTGCTGGGACGGGGTGGTCAGAAGGTGACGACGGCCTGGACCGGGTCGCCGGTCAGCTCGACGTCCTCGAGCGAGGTCAGGTAGCGCTCGGCGTCCAGGGCGGCGGCACAGCCCGAGCCGGCGGCCGTGATGGCCTGGCGGTAGGTGTGGTCCACGAGGTCGCCGCAGGCGAAGACACCGGGCAGGTTGGTGCGCGTGGAGCGCCCCTCGACCAGGACGTAGCCGTCCTCGTCGAGGCGCACCTGGCCGCGCAGCAGCTCGCTGCGGGGGTCGTGGCCGATGGCGACGAACACGCCGGTGACGTCGAGCGTCCGCTCGTCCCCGGTGACGGTGTCGCGCAGGCGCACGCCCGAGACCTTGTCCTCGCCGAGGATGTCGACCACCTCGGAGTTGAGCGCCCAGACGATCTTCTCGTTGCTGCGCGCGCGCTCCTGCATGATCTTGCTGGCGCGCAGCTCGGAGCGCCGGTGCACGAGCGTGACGGTGCGGGCGAACCGGGTGAGGAATGTCGCCTCCTCCATGGCCGAGTCGCCGCCGCCGACGACCACGATGTCCTGGTCCTTGAAGAAGAACCCGTCGCAGGTCGCGCACCAGGAGACGCCGTGGCCGGACAGCCGCTTCTCGTTGGCCAGCCCGATCTCGCGGTAGCCCGAGCCGGTGGCCAGGATGACCGCGCGCGCCCGGTGCTCGATGCCCTCGCCGTCGATCACGGTCTTGATCTGGCCGGTGAGGTCGACCGACACGGCGTCCTCGAGCTTGAGCTCGGCACCGAAGCGCTCGGCCTGCTTCTGGAGCATCAGCATCAGGTCCGGGCCCTGCACCCCGTCGGGGAAGCCGGGGTAGTTCTCCACCTCGGTCGTGTTCATCAGCGCGCCGCCCTGCGTCACCGCACCCTCGAGCACCAGCGGCTTCAGCCCGGCCCGCGCGGCGTAGATCGCCGCGGTGTAGCCGGACGGGCCCGACCCGATGATGATGACGTCCCGCACGTCGCTCACGCCTGTCTCCGCCCCTCGCTCGTCCACGCCCGGCGGCACTGGCCACCGGACGGGCCTCCCGGCGCTGCCGGCAGGCACTTCCTCGAACCGATCGTAGGGGTGCAGCATTCCCGGGCACGGCCGCTCCCGCCCGGCCGGAGTCACCGGTTCAGCCCGTGGTGAGCACGGAGAGTAAGGGGGTGCGCACGCTCGAGGCCGTGCACGGGCTGGTGAGCACCGAGGCGCGCAACCCGTCCGAGGCCCTGCGCACGACGAGGACCGCGGGACGGCCCCGCCACGTGCCCTCGTCGACCGCGAGGATGGTGCCCGTCGTGAGGAGCATGCTCGAGCACTCCGGGGACAGCGGCGCAGCCGCCGCGGCCACCGGGAGCGCCCCCGACACGAGCCGCGGCACGAGCTGGCGCACCCGGGCCGGCGTGTAGGCGGTGCCCGAGGACGTCGTGCGCCCCAGCTGCCCGGCGGGAGGGACGCTCGCCGACGTCGCGGCGCCGCCCGGGCCGCTCCCGGCGGCCGCACTCGACGGTGCCGGGGCGGCGCCTGCCGCCGCGTCGGCCGAGCCGGCGGCCTCCTGCTCGGCCGAGTCCGCCTTGAGCTGGGCGCTCTGGGGGGCGTTCGCGAGCGAGCCCGCGTCGTCGTCGCTGTCGCTGCCGGGCCGCAGGACGGTCCCGATGGCGAGCACCGCGACCGCGGTCACTCCCGCCGCCGCGGCCAGCGCCCCGAGCCGCTTCCCGGGTGCCTGGCCGCTGCTGGCCCGGCTCCGCGGCGTACGCGCAGGGGCGGCGGCGCGGTGCCGTCCGCCAGGGCTCCGGCTGGGCTCGGGTAGCGCGGCCACGGAGGCGCCGTCGGGCGTCCCCTCCGGCTCCGCGGCGGCCGTCGCGAGCGCGGCGTCCAGGCGGGCGGCGACGTCGGCCGGCATCTCGACCTCAGGGCCCAGGCCGTGCAGCAGGGAGCCGACGGTCTGCAGTTGGGCCTGGAGCGCCCGGCAGGAGGCGCAGGCGGCCAGGTGCCCGCGCGCCGATGCCGCAGAGGCCTCGTCAAGCAGCCCTTCGTCGAGGTCGGCGAGGTACTCGAGGCCCAGGTGGCCCGACGAGTGAGCTCCCGCTCGAGCGCCCTGCTGCTCGTCGTCCGGGCTCACCTGGCCTCCTCCTCCTCGACAGCGGTGTCTGCGGCAGACCTCGCGTCCCGCGGATGAGACGCCGCAGGCGGAAGGTCGGTTCCGGACGCCTGACCGGGAAGCCGCGCGCCGGGGGGTGGCAGGGCGCCGGCGGTCCGACCCGGTGCGAGCAGCACGGCGAGGCGGGCTCGCCCTCGCGAGCACCGGCTCTTGACGGTGCCCTCCGCGACGCCGAGCAGAGTCGCCGCGTCGCGGACGGCGATGCCCTGCAGATCGACGAGGACGATGGCGGCGCGCTGGTCGAGCGGCAGCGTGGAGAGCGCGGCCGCCACG
>NZ_JAANNP010000192.1 GCF_011250635.1 Motilibacter deserti | reverse complement strand
ACCGAGTCCACGGACTCGCACGCGACCAGCTCCAGCTCGCACTGACCAGACCGCACCACCCGCACCACCACTACGGAAGCGAAGGAACGCACCCATGGCCAAGGACAAGGCCGCTGAGACCGCCGAGGACACCCCGGCCAAGGGCGGCGGCAAGAAGAAGCTGATCATCATCGCCGTCGTCGCGCTGCTGGCGCTCGGCGGGGTCTACAAGTTCGTGCTCGCCAAGCCGGCCACGGCCGAGGCCAAGGAGCCGGAGCCGGGCGTCACGCTGGCGCTCGACCCGATCAACATCAACCTCGCCGACGGGCACTTCCTCAAGCTGGGGCTCAGCCTGCAGTTCTCCGCCGAGGCCAGCGGCCACGGCGACCCGGACGGCTCGGCGGCCCTGGACGAGGCGATCAAGCTCTTCAGCGGCGAGGAGGTGTCGGTGCTCTCCGTGGCCAAGAACCGGGAGAAGCTCCGCACGGAGCTGCTCGAGCACATGAACGAGGACGACTACCACCACATGGTGCTGAAGGTCTGGTTCACCAACTTCGTCATGCAGTGACCTGGCCCCGACCCACGGGGACCGGCCAGAGCTGACGTGACCTGTCCCTGCCCGTCCGCGCCGGTCCAAGGCCGCGCCTGCTCGCCGCTCCACTCCCGACAGCCGCCGGGGCGCTCGACGCCCCGGCGGCTTCGTCGTCCCATCCAGGCGCCCGGGCCCGCGTTGATCACGAGAGGTGAGGAACCCGTGACAGCGGGGAACGGAGGTCCTGACAGCATGGGAGGTGGAAACACCTCTCGAAGCGGACAAGCCGGGCGCGACACGCCCGGAGCAAGAAGTTCACCCGTTAGAGCTAAGGCCAACGACCCCCGACGCCGAAGAGCCCTCCGTGACAGCAGGACAGCCGCTAGCCCCAGCTGAGGTGGACGAGACCGCCACCCCCGACGCCGGGCCCGAGGCGCCCTCCGGGCGCGGCCGGGTCGGCCGCCGCTCGCGCGGGGCGGGCCCCGTCGCGTACGACTTCCGCCGCCCGACGAAGCTCTCGCGCGAGCACGTCCGGACGCTGCAGATCGTGTTCGAGACGTTCTCCCGGCAGTACACCACCCTGTTGACGTCCACCCTGCGGACCGTCGCGCAGGTCAACCTGGTGTCGATCGACCAGCTGACGTACGACGAGTACGTCTCCCAGCTGGCCAACCCCACGCACATGGCCGTGCTGAGCGTGGAGCCGCTGCCCGGCGCCGGCGTCCTGGAGTTCTCCGTCGGCACCGCGATGGCCTGCGTCGACCACCTGCTCGGCGGCCCCGGCGCGGAGAGCCAGCCCGAGCGCGCGCTGTCCGAGATCGAGAGCACGCTGCTGCGCGGCCTGCTCGACCGCGTCCTCGGCGAGCTGCGCTACGCCTTCGAGGGTGTCCTGCGCCTCGAGCCCGTGATCACGGGGATCGAGTACAACCCGCAGTTCGCGCAGGTGGCGAGCGCCTCCGACATGGTCCTCGTCGCGTCGTTCGACATGAAGGTCGGCGCCGTCGAGACCGTGGCCACGATGTGCCTGCCGTTCAACCCGACGCTGGCCGCCCTGGACGCCGCGAGCAACGCCCACACGACGGGCGAGCGCGAGCGCATCGCCCGCGAGGAGGCCGCGCGCCGCGTCCGCGAGCGGCTGCAGGACGTGCCCGTCGACGTCGCGGTCCGCTTCGGCGGCACCTCCGCCCGCCCGCGCGACCTGGTGAACCTGCAGGTCGGTGACGTGCTGCCGCTGCGCCACAACACCAACGACCCGCTGTCGGTGACCGCCGCGGACATCGTCTTCGCCCACGCGGTGCCCGGCGCCGCGGGCAAGCGGCTCGCCGTGCTCGTCGTCGAGGCACCCGAGAACTCGAACCCCCAGAACCCGCAGGAGTCCGCATGACCACCGTCGCCCCCGAGGTGCTCGAGGCCGTCGCGGCGGCCGCCGAGGCCGCCGCCTCCGCGCTGCCCAGCGCCGCCCTGCTCGTGCCGGGGACCCCCGTCTTCGACGTCACCGCGGCCCCGGTCCCGGCCGACGCGGCCACCGCGGTAGTGGCCGGCCTGGCCGGCAGCGTGCGCGGCTCCTCGCTCGTGGTCATCGGCGCCGACCTCGTGGAGGCGCTGCGCAGCTCCCCGCTGGGCGAGCTCGACGTCGCCGCCGCCGTGCAGCCCGCGCTCACCGCCGCCGGGGCCGCGTTCGGCCAGGTCGTCGTCGAGAGCGGCCGCGAGCTCCCGGTCGACGTCGCGCTCGACTCGCTCGCCGGCGCCGGGATGGCCGTCGCCGTCCCGCTGCTGGCCGACGGCGAGGTCCGGGCCACGTACGCCGCGGTCCTGTCGGCCGCGCCGTCCGGCGCGGGCGCCGGGACGGCCGGCTCCGGCCCGCGCACCGCCCGCGGCCTGGACCTGCTGCGCGACGTGG
>NZ_JAANNP010000193.1 GCF_011250635.1 Motilibacter deserti | reverse complement strand
GACCGGCCCGCCGAGCTCGACCGGCCGGGCACGTCGCTGCGCTCGTGGGCGCGCGAGCTCGTCGCCGCGGCCGCCGCTCCCGAGCGCGTGGCGGAGCTGGCGACGTGGGTCGAGGCGCTCCGCGACGGCGCCGGCCGCGAGCCGCTCCCGTTGCGCCGCCCGGTCGACCCCGCGGTCGACACCTTCGGCGCCACGCGCACGGTCAGCTGGACGCTCGGCGCCGAGCACACCGCACCGCTGCTGACCTCGGTCCCCGCCGCGTTCCACGCGGGCATCAACGACGTGCTGCTGAGCACGCTCGCCGTCGCCCTCGTGGCCTGGCGACGGGACGCGGGCGCGGACGTGGCCGACGTGCTGCTCGACGTGGAGGGCCACGGGCGCGAGCCCCTCGGCAGCGGCGCGGACCTCTCGCGCACGGTCGGCTGGCTGACCAGCGTCTTCCCGGTGCGGCTCGACCCCGCCCTCGACCCTGCCTCGGGCGCGAGGCGGCGGGTCGACGGCGAGACGCTCGGGCGCGCGCTCAAGAGCGTCAAGGAGCAGCTGCGCGCGCTGCCGGACCGCGGCCTCGGCTACGGCCTGCTCCGCCACCTGAACCCGCGCACCGCCGCGGTGCTCGCCGAGCTGCCACCTCCACAGATCTGCTTCAACTACCTGGGGCGGATGCCCCGCCCCGAGCCCGGCGCGGGCGCCGACTGGGCCGTCGCCCCCGGCGCGCAGGTGCTCGGCGGTGGCGCCGACCCGGGCATGCCGGTCGCGCACCCGCTGGAGATCAACGCGGTCGTGGCCGACGGCGTCGCGGGGCCGCAGCTGCTCGTGCACTGCTCCTGGCCGCGGGAGCTGCTCGACGAGCGGGACGTGCACGGGCTGGCGGAGCGGTGGCGCGAGGCGCTGCTCGGCCTCGTGGCGCACACCGCGACCGGGGCCGGCGGCCACACGCCGTCGGACCTCACCTTGAGCTCGCTGACGCAGGACGACATCGACGAGCTCGAGCAAGACCTCGCATCCGACCTTGACGACGACCTCGACTCCGAATGGGGACTGCTGACGTGAGCACGCGTATCGAGGACATCCTCCCGCTGACCCCCTTGCAGGACGGGCTGCTGTTCCACGCGGTGTACGACCGCGACAGCGCCGCCGCCACCGGCAGAAGCGGCAGCGACGTCTACACGGTGCAGTTCGCCCTCGACCTCGAGGGCACGCTCGACGCCGACCGGCTGCGCGCCGCCGGCGAGGCGCTGCTGCGCCGCCACGCGAACCTGCGCGTGGCGTTCCGGCAGCGCAAGTCCGGCGAGTCCGTGCAGGTCGTGCTGCGCGAGGCCGCGCTGCCGTGGCGTGAGGCCGACCTCAGCGGGCTGTCCGGCGACGAGCTGCCGGCCGCCCTGGCGCGGGAGGCGGCGTACGACAGCCGCCGGTTCGACCTCGCCTCCGCGCCGCTCGTCCGGCTGACGCTGCTGCGCCTCTCCCCCTCCCGCTCCCGGGTCGTCGTCACCAACCACCACCTGCTGCTCGACGGCTGGTCGATGCCGCTCGTCGCCCGCGACCTCTTCGCGCTGTACGCCGCCGGCGGCGACGAGCGGGCGCTGCCGCCGGTGACGCCGTACCGGACGTACCTGGAGTGGCTCGGGAGGCAGGACCGCGACGCGGCGTCGGCGGCGTGGAAGGACGCGCTCGCCGGCCTCGAGGAGCCCACCCTGCTCGCCGGCACGCCCGCCGGCGGCGCCGTCCTCCCCGAGAGCCTGCACGCCGAGCTCGACGAGGAGCTCACTGCCGCGCTCACCGCGTCCGCCCGCGCCGGCGGCGTCACGCTCAACAGCCTCGTCCAGGCCGCGTGGGGCGTGGTGCTCGGCGCCGCGACCGGCCGCTCGGACGTGGTGTTCGGGGCCACGGTGTCGGGCCGCCCCCCGCTCCTCGACGGCGTCGAGAGCATGGTCGGGCTGTTCATCACCACGCTCCCGGTCCGGGTGCGGCTGCGTCCCCAGGACCCGCTGCTCGAGACGGCGCGCCACGTGCAGGGCGAGCAGTCCCGCCTCGGCGAGCACTTCCATCTTGGCCTCGCGGAGGCGCAGCGCCTCGCGGGCGTCGGGCCGCTGTTCGACACCCTCACCGTGTTCGAGAACTACCCGCTCGACCCCGCCGCGTTCGAGCTTCCCGGCACCGGCCTGCGGGTCACGGACATCACCACCCAGGACGCCACGCACTACCCGGTCACGCTCGTCGCGCTGCCCGGCGACCGGCTCACGCTCCGCATGGACGTCCGCCCGGACCTGCTCGGCGAGGGCGTCGTCCCCGCCCTGCTCGACCGCGTGGTGCGCGCCCTGACGTCCGTCGTCGCGTCGCCCGCGCTGCCGGCGGCCGGCCTCGACCTGCTCTCGGCGGCCGACACCGCGGCGCTGGCCGCGTGGAACGAC
>NZ_JAANNP010000194.1 GCF_011250635.1 Motilibacter deserti | reverse complement strand
GTGCCCGGGAAGTCGTTCGCCGTGCCGATGTAGGGGAGCGCGAGCTCCTTGGCGATCGCGAACTGGGCGTCGTTCTGCGCCGGGTTCGTCAGCGCGTTCCAGCTGATGTGGCTGCCGATGCCGTTGAGGCCGTTGGCGTCCATCAGGCTCTTGATCTGCGCGGGGGTGATCGGGCCGACGGCGCCCTGGGTGTAGCCGGCGAACTCGAGCTCCTTGAAGCCGATCCGCGCCAGCTCCTCGAAGACCGCTGCGAAGCCGATCGCCGTGCCGTTGCCGCTGACCTTGTCGCGGACGCTGTACAGCTGCAGGCCGAGCTTCGGCGACGGGGTGTCGGGAGCCGCCACGCCCATCGCGGCGTTCGCGCTGCCGGCCAGCGGGCCGATCGCGGCGGTGGAGGCCACACCGAGAGCGGTGCCGCCGGCGAGGCCGAGGAATCCTCGGCGGCCGATCGAAGACTTGCCCATCACACTCATCCTGTCCTTGTCGGGAATCGGAACGCAGGTGGAAAAGGGGGTCTGCTGTCGACGGCTGACTGGCTCGGCGCGACGCACCGCGCAGCCGCCGGCCTCGGGGGAGCGCTACGAGGAGTCAGCGGAAGCTGGGCGGCAGAGCCGAGAGCGGGTGCCGCGCGTGCGGCGGCGTCGAGGCGCGGGCCGGGGCGGGTGACCCCGAGCAGGGCGCGGGCGGGGTAGAGGCCCGACCGGGCGTACGCCTGGCAGATCGCTTCACAGCCTGTGGCTCCTCGTCGTTGAGGGGGTTCGGCGTGCGGTCGAGAGCTGCTGCTCTCCGGTCCGCGGGATGCGTGGCGACAACACCACAACTACGGTGGTGGAACTGGGGTGTGGCCTAGAGGTGAGCGCGGAGCGGCCGTGCATGTCGGCGTGCCGGATGCCGGTCGCGCTGAGTGCCGAGCCCGGGAACTCTCACTGGCCGCACCTTCCTGACGTGCCGTCGACAGCGCCGCTGCTGCCGAGGTGGGACGTCGCGTTCCCGGACCATAGGCGCGCAGCCCCTTCCGGTCAAGATGGAAAGTCACTGCCCGGGACAAACTTGCGCTGTTGTCCGCGGAAGACCGGGAATTCCCGGGAGAACACGTGCGAGCCGCCCGCGGACTTCGCTGAGGCGTGGCCAAAGGCCGCAGCCGCACGCTCTTGACCGGGTCGTCGAGCGGGCTCTAGCGTCGCGTGCGGAGAGGTGCCGTCGCCGTCGCGCCTGCGCTCCAGCCACCTCGGGTGGCGACCCCGCGACAGCCGCCTGAGCGTTGTGCGGTCCTCGCGCGTGCGTGCTTCCGAGAGGCGACATGGCCTTCGGTCGTTGCGCGGGGCCGCGCGCGACGCTTCAGGTCCACGACGGGCGTCGGTGCGGGGCGCACGGTGGGCCGTGTCTGTGCGGGGCGCGCGCGAGCCGGCGTCAGTGGGGGGTCGCGAGAGATCGCGCCGTGGGACCCCGAGACGGGCCGCGCCGTGCGGGCGCCGGTCGAATGCTGCCGACGAGGCGTCATCCCTGCGGTCGGGCGCGTCCCTGGCGAAGACGTGACGCCGTGCCCCAGCTGGGGCACGGCGTCGTGAAGGTGGTGCCCCCGGCAGGAATCGAACCTGCGGCCTTCCACTTAGGAGGCGGACGCTCTATCCGACTGAGCTACGAGGGCGCGGAACCACCGTACCGGCCGGGGTGGCTGCGGCCGACGCCCCCGTCCCGCCGCTCGGCGGCGAGGAGCTGCGGCCGCGCCTCGCGGGCCCTGCTGCCTGGCCGGCTCGGGCCGCGGTGGCCTTCCTGAGACGCGCACGGGGGAGCCGCCGGGCTTGCCGTCGCAACGGCCGACGGCGGACGTACGCCGACCGCGGCGGCCCACGCGGTACGCGCAGGCTCCGCCGCGACGGTGCCCCGAGAGCTTCGTGCCCCTTAGAGCTTCGTGAGGCGCGTCGACGGGCTGGTCACCCGACGCGGCCCGCTGCCGAAGTCCACGATGACCGAGTCCGAGCTCTCGACCGTGGTCACCCGGCCCATGCCGTGCCGGTCGTGGTTGACGAGCTCGCCCTCGGCGAAGGCTTGGACGGGGGCGGGCTCGGGGGCAGGGACGTTGAAGGGGCTTCCGGGGATGACGCGCCGGAGCGCATGGTTGGCCACACATCCAGTCTCCCCCGTCGGACGGGTTGCACGCGGGCGAACACCAGGAGCGGGGTCAACGGAGCCAGCGCGCAGGCGTGCGGCGCGGCCCCGGTGGCGCGACGATGACGGGCCCGGCGGCCCGGAGGGCGGGACGACGACGGCGCGGCGCAGCCCCCTCGCGGAACGACGACGACCCGGCGCAGCCCGGTCGCGGAACGACGACGACGCGGCGCAGCCC
>NZ_JAANNP010000195.1 GCF_011250635.1 Motilibacter deserti | reverse complement strand
GCCGGGCTGCCGGCGGCCCGCCAGGCGCAGAGCCCGCGGATGGGGCAGGGGTCGCAGTGCGCGACGCGCGCGGTGCACACCAGCGCGCCGAGCTCCATGACCGCGACCGCCCAACGGGCGGCGACCGCCGGGTCGTCCGGGACGAGCGCTTCGGCGACCCGCGTCTCGGCGGCGGTGAGCGTGGCGGCAGGCTCGGCGCGCCCACTGACCGCGCGGGCGTGGACGCGCCGGACGTTCGTGTCGACGACCGCGTGCCGGCCGCCGAAGGCGAACGACGCCACCGCTGCCGCCGTATAGCTGCCGACGCCGGGCAGGGCGCGCAGCGCCTCGTGGTCCGCGGGGACCTGCCCGCCGTGCCGCTCCACGATCGCGACGGCCGCCTCGTGCAGCCGGAGCGCACGCCGCGGGTAGCCGAGCCGGCCCCACTGGCGTACGGCCTCCCCGGGCTCGGCGGCGGCGAGGTCTGCGGGGGTGGGCCACCGCTCCAGCCATGCCTGCCAGGCCGGCAGGACCCGGGCGACCGGCGTCTGCTGGAGCATGACCTCGCTGACGAGGACGGACCACGGGCCGGTCCCGGGCTGCCGCCACGGCAGATCGCGTGCGGCGGTGGCGTACCACGCCAGGACCGGGGCGTGGAGGGGCGAGGCGGGCATCTCGAGCGCATCGTAGGGGGTGGCGTGCGGCGTGGTGCCGAGGTGCAGCGCTCCGACCGGCCTAGCGTGTCGCGCGTGGTGCTGCAGCCAGTTGGGCCGGAGAGCCCCGGGACGTACTGGATGCGCCGGGCGGTCCTCCTCGTCGGCGCCCTGGTCGTGCTGCTGCTGGGCGTGCGGGCGTGCGGCGGGGGGTCCGGCGACGCGGCCGAGCGTGGCACTGGGAAGCCGACCCCGTCGGCCACGGCCTCCGGCACGCCCGGTAGCGGGACGGGCGGCGGGACCGGCGACGCCGGAGAGGCGGGAGCGTCCGAGGACGGCTCCGCCGACGCCAGCGCGAACGCCGGCGACGTCGTCCTCGACCCCAGCGCGGTGACCGCGTCCCCGACGCCCGGCTCGTCCTCCGGTGCCGACGACGCGGCCGACGGCTCGGGTGACAGCGCGGCCGACGGCTCGGGTGACAGCTCGACCGACGGCTCGGGTGACAGCTCGACCGACGGGGCGGACGACGCCGCCGGGACGGAGGGGGCCGCCTGCGCGGACGACGACCTCGCCGTCTCCGCGGCGGCCGACGCCGCGAGCTACGGCTCGGGTGCGAACCCGCGGCTCACACTCACGATCCGCAACGTCTCCGACAGCGCCTGCACCCGGGACCTCGGCTCGGCCGCGCTCGAGCTGGTCGTCGAGTCCGGGCCCGCACGCATCTGGAGCTCGGACGACTGCGGCGGCAAGAGCGGGCACACCCAGCGCACGCTCAAGGCCGGCGAGAGCTGGTCCACGAGCGTGACCTGGTCGCGCAAGCGGTCCGCGCCAGGCTGCAGCGGCCGGGCGGAGGCCGGGGACGGGACCTACGTCGTCACCGGCCGGGTCGGCACCGCCACCAGCGAGAGCGACCGGTTCCTGTTGAAGTAGGCGCTGGGCGGCGACGACGTACGTCCTCGAGCTCGCAGCTGTTGGTGGGCGCCCGGGAGGTTGATGGGCGCCGAGGAGCGGGGCCAAGCATGCGGAAGGGCGCCCACCGCCAGGCAGCGGCGGCGAGCCCCCGCTCGGGGGCCGGACCCGCGATCGGGGAGGATGCCGCCATGGCCGGCTGGGTGACTTTCCTCGTGGGCTCGCGGGTGCTGGCCGTACGGTCGGAGGAGGTCCGTGAGCTCCTCCGTGACGCCGAGATCGTGCCGCTCACGGGCGTACGGGCCCCCGTGACCGCAGCGCTCGACCGCGAGGGGCCGCGCGTCCCGCTGGTGGACCTGCGTGAGCACGAGGCGCGTGCCGACGTGCTGCTGCTGGCCCGTGTGCAGGCCGGAGTGGTCGTCGACGGGGTGCTCGCCGAGCTCGACGACGACGGCCTCGAGCCCGACCCTGACCTGCCGGACGGGCTGCCGGCGTACGTCCTGGCGGCCCTGCGACGACCTGGCACCCCGGGCCCCGGGCGGGTGCTCCAGGTCGACCTGGAGTCGCTGGCCGGGCTCGTCGACGCGCTCTGACGCGGGGCGCCACCTCGGCCCAACTTCGGGTCGCTGGGACGTGCGCCGAGCGGACGTATCAAGGGTGGGACGTGGCGTGCGTCGGACATGGCGCGGGTCACACGTTGCTGGCCGTCGGAC
>NZ_JAANNP010000196.1 GCF_011250635.1 Motilibacter deserti | reverse complement strand
GGTGTAGCGCCCGGACGACAGCGCGGCGGCGGCGGTGACCAGCTTGAAGGTCGACCCCGGCGGATAGATCTCGCTCGTCGCGCGGTTGCGCAGCGGCTTGTCCGGGTCCTCGTCGAGCTTCTCGTACGCCTCCTGCACCGTGCTGCCGCGGTGGGCGGCGAGCGGGTTGGGGTCGTACGACGGGCTGCTCTGCAGGGCGAGGATCGCGCCGGTGCGGGGGTCGAGGGCCACCACGGCACCCTTCCCACCCACGTCCGCCAGACCCTTCGTGGCGGCGCGTTGTGCGGCCGGGTCGAGGGTCAGCTGCACGGCGCCGCCCTGGCGGTCCTTGCCGGTCAGCAGGTCGATGGCGCGCCGGATGAAGAGCCGGTCGTCGGTGCCGGCAAGCACGTCGTTCTCGCTGCGCTCGATGCCGGTCTTGTCGAACAGCGAGAAGTAGCCGGTGATCTGGCTGTAGAGCGCCTTGTCGGGATACTGCCGGAGGTACTTGTATTCGCCCTTGGTCGCGACGCTGCGCGCGATCGAGTCGCCGGCGACCAGGATCGGGCCGCGCTCGTTGCTGTATTGCTGAAGCAGGATGCGTGCATTGCCAGGCCGCTGGTTGAGCGAGCCGGCGTTGACGGTCTGCAGCCAGTTCGCGTTGAGCAGCAGCAGGGCGAACAGCACCATGAGCGCTGCCGACATGCGGCGCAGGGGTCGGTTCACGAGGGGGTCACCACCTGGGTGGCGGTCGGGGTGTTGCGGCTGGGCGGCGGCGCGGGCCGGCGCGCGGCGTCGCTCATGCGCAGCAGCAGCGCGATGATCGCCCAGTTCACCACCAGTGACGAGCCGCCGTAGGACAGGAACGGGGTCGTGAGGCCGGTCAGCGGGATGAGCCGCGTGACGCCGCCCACGACGACGAAGACCTGGATCGCGAGGATGAAGGAGAGGCCGGCCGCGAGCAGCTTGCCGAACGCGTCGCGCGACGCGATCGCGGTGCGCAGCCCGCGCTCGACGACGATGCCGTAGAGCAGCAGCACGGCCATGAGCCCAGTCAGCCCCAGCTCCTCGCCCAGCGCGGCGACGATGAAGTCGCTCTTGGCCACCGGCACGAGGTCCGGGCGGCCCTGGCCGAGGCCGGTGCCGAGGATCCCGCCCGCGGCCAGGCCGAACATCGCCTGCTGCAGCTGATAGCCGGAGTTCTCGTAGTCGAAGGGGTGCAGCCAGGTGTTGACCCGGATCTGCACGTGCCCGAACGACTGGTAGGCCGCGTAGCCGCCGACCAGGACGAGGAGCGCGCCGAGGATCAGCCACGAGCGGCGCTGGGTGGCGACGTACAGCAACATCACGAAGGAGCCGAAGAAGAGCACCGAGGTGCCGAGGTCCTTCTCGAAGACGAGGATCGCCAGGCTCGCGCCGAACACGACGATCAGCGGGCCGAGGTCGCGCCCGCGCGGCAGGTCGATGCCGAGGAAGCGCCGGCTGGCGAGCGCGAGCACGTCGCGCTTGACCACGAGGTAGCCCGCGAAGAAGACCATCAGCACGAGCTTGGCGAGCTCTCCGGGCTGGAAGGAGAAGCCGATCGCACGAATCCAGATGCGCGCACCGCGGATCTCCACTCCGAGGCCCGGCACGAGCGGCAGCAGCAGCAGGCCGATGCCGATGACCATCGCGGTGTAGGTGTAGCGCTGCAGCACGCGGTGGTCGCGCACGAGGATGAGCACGAGGGCGAAGAGCACCACGCCGACGGTCATCCAGGTCAGCTGGGCGAGCGCGTCGCCCGACGGGAGCGCGCCGCGGGCCTGCTCGGTGCGGTCGACGTCGGCGAGGTCGAGCCGGTGGATCAGCGCGAGGCCCAGGCCGTTCAGCATCCCCACGGCCGGCAGCAGGACCGGGTCGGCGTAGGGCGCGAAGCGGCGCACCACGAGGTGGGCGCCGAGCAGCAGCACGCCGAGGAAGGCGCCGTAGGTCGAGAGGTTGGCGGGCAGCTCGCCGTACATCGACAGCCCGACCGCGGCGTACGCGCCCATGAACACGACGCCGCCGAGCACGAGCAGCAGCAGCTCGGCCCCGCGCCGGCTGGGCGTGGCCTGCGGCGTCAGCGTGGTCGCGCTCACCGGCCGCCCTCCGTCGCCGCAGCGGCCGTGGACGCGTCGGGCACGGGGGTGGCCGCGGCGGTGGGGACGGGCGTCGCGGGGGCCGGGACCTCCGGGAACGGGTCCGTGGCGCGGCAGGTGGCCGGCGCCAGGACGGCCGAGCAC
>NZ_JAANNP010000197.1 GCF_011250635.1 Motilibacter deserti | reverse complement strand
TGGGTGGAGCCACGGGGACTCGAACCCCGAACCCCCGCCTTGCAAAGGCGGTGCTCTGCCAGTTGAGCTATGGCCCCTCGAACACGCGGCCGGGCCGCGTGGCGTCTCAGCCGACGGGGTCGGTGGCCTCCCGCCAGAGATCCTGCTCGGCCCGGCCGGCCTGCAGCTTGCGGACGGCGATCGCACCGCCGACGCCCAGGACGGCGGCGACCAACAGCTTCTTCACGTCCGACCCCCTGGGGAGGCAGCTGGGGCAGCAGCTGCGCGAGCAGCCGAGTGGGCCTAACTGGATTTGAACCAGTGACCTCTTCCTTATCAGGGAAGCGCTCTAACCAACTGAGCTATAGGCCCGTACGCCCGACGGCGCCTGGCAATGATAGCCGAGCCGCCGGACGGGGTGCGGCACGGGCCGAAGCCCGCCCGCGGGTGGGTCAGTTGTCCTCGGTGAGCGTCACGTGCAGGCCACCGACCAGGCGCGCCGAGACGTTGTAGAGGAAGGCGCCGATCGTGCTCAGCGCGGTGAGGAGCACGGCGTCGACGACGGCGAGCACGAGCGCACCGAGCATCACCCGCTGCAGCGACAGCGCCTCGGTGAGGTCCGTGCCCTGGCCCGAGGAGTCGCTGGTGATGTCGCCGACCGTGGTCGTGACGGCCTCGAAGACCCCCATCTGGTCCAGGACCGACCAGAGGGCGAAGACCGCGACCAGCAGCATGATGCCGAGCGCGACGGAGAACAGCGCCGCGAGCTTCATGACCGACCACGGGTCGATCCGCGACAGCACCAGCCGTGCGCGCCGGGCCGGCTTGGCCTCGGACGGTCCGGGCTGCGGCTGCTGCGGCCGCGCCCCGCGCCCCGGCAGGCCCATCGGGCGCCGGGGCTGCTGCTCCCGGGCGTCCCGAGCCTCGCCCGGTGCCGCGGCACCGCCGTAGTAGCGGGTCTCGGAGGTGCTCACTCCCCACCGTCCTCGCTCTGCGCGCCCGACGAGTCGGCCGGCTGGTCACTGCGGGAAGCTGCCGTGTCCGGCTCCGCGTCCTCGGGAGCCGTGTCCGGCTCCCCATCGGCAACCGTACCCTGCGCGGCCGCACCAGGCGTCGCGGACGCGTCGGCGTCACCCGTCTCCGCAGGCGCCGGCGCTGCGCCGGCCGTGCCGGCCTCCTCCTCGGCACGCTCGACCGCGGCCTCGAGCTCCTCTTCGTCCTCGGCCTCCGCCTCCGCGTTGCGGGCGATGGAGAGCACGGTCTCGGACTTGCCGAGGGAGACCAGCGTGACCCCCATCGAGTCGCGCCCGGTCGAGCGCACGTCGGCGATGCGGGTGCGGATGACGGTGCCGCCGCTGGTGATCGCGAAGACCTCGTCGGTCTCGTCCACCACCAGCGCGCCGACGAGCGAGCCGCGCTCCTCGGTGACCCGGTGCGCCCGCAGGCCGAGGCCGCCGCGGCCCTGGACGCGGTACTCCGCGACCGGGGTGCGCTTGGCGTAGCCGCCCTCGGTGGCGGTGAGGACGTACGCGTCGGCGCCCTCGCGGACGACGGACATGCTGAGCAGCTCGTCGTCCTCGCGGAAGCGCATGCCCGTGACGCCGCTCGTCGCTCGCCCCATCGGGCGCAGCGCCGCGTCCTCGTTGCGGAAGCGGACGGCCTGCGCCCCACGGCTGACCAGCAGCAGGTCGTCGTCGGCCGAGGCCAGCGCAGCGCTGACGAGCTCGTCGTCTCCCGACTCGTCACTGCGCAGGTTGATCGCGATGACGCCGCCGGCGCGCGGGCTGTCGTACTCGCCCAGCTTGGTCTTCTTCACCATGCCGGACTTGGTCGCGAGCACGAGGTAGGGCGCCACGTCGTAGTCGCGCAGGTCCAGGACCTGGGCGATGCGCTCGTCGGGCTGGAAGGCCAGCAGGTTGGCCACGTGCTGGCCGCGGGCGTCGCGCGCCGACTCCGGCAGCTCGTAGGCCTTCACCCGGTAGACCCGGCCCTTGTTGGTGAAGAACAGGATCCAGTGGTGGGTCGTCGTCACGAAGAAGTGCTCGACGATGTCGTCCTCGCGCAGCTGGGCACCGCGTACGCCGCGGCCGCCGCGCCGCTGGGAGCGGTAGAGCTGCACCTGGGTGCGCTTGGCGTAGCCGCCGCGCGTGATCGTGACGACCACTGGCTCCTCGGCGATGAGGTCCTCCATGGACATCTCGCCCTCGGCGGCCACGACCTGGGTGCGCCGCTCGTCGCCGT
>NZ_JAANNP010000199.1 GCF_011250635.1 Motilibacter deserti | reverse complement strand
GACCACCGAGACCGTGATCACCGAATGCGGAAGCATGAAGAAGAGGTATGAGTTCTGATAGGCGGCGTAGCCGACGCCGTAACCGAGCTCGGCGGCCTCGGCCGCGGAGTCCACGCCGGTCGCCAGCTTCGTGACGACGATGTAGGAAATTTGGTTCACCAGTACGAACGCGATGGTCCATTTCGCCAGCGTCATCGCGTGGCCGAGACCGTGTCCTCGGAAGTCGAAGCGTGGCCGGTAGCGGTAGCCGGCGGCGCGGAGCGCGGGGGCGAGCACGAGGGCCTGGACGACGACGCCGAGCGTGGTTCCTGCACCCAGGAAGGCGATTTCGCCCGTCGAAAGGCTCTCGGAGTCCTCCACGTCAACGGTGCCGTAGACGAGGAAGGCGAGTGCGACGACGATGACGACGACGTTGTTCGCGATCGGCGCCCACATCATCGGGCCGAAGCTCCGGCGGGAGTTCAGCACCTGCCCGAGCATCGTGTAGACGCCGTAGAAGAAGATCTGCGGCAAGCACCAGTAGGCGAACGCCGTGGATACGGCCTTGTCCTGGCTCGACCAGTCCGACGAGGCGTAGGCGTCGATCAGCAACGGCGCGGCCAGTGTCCCCGCCGCGGCGAGGGCCAGGAGCAGCAGCGACGTCAGCGTCAGCAGGCGATCCGTATAGGCCTGGCCGCCGTCGGGGTCCTCCTTCGCGGCGCGGACGAGCTGCGGCACGAAGACGGAGTTGATGACGCCGCCGAGCAGGAGCAGGTAGACGATGTTCGGGACGGTGTTGGCGACGGAGTACGTCGTGTTGACCAACGCGGTGCCGATCGCCATCGCGACGACGATCGAACGTACGAAGCCCAGTGCGCGCGACGCGACGGTCCCGACCGCCATGACGCTGCTGGACCGGACCAGCCCTCCGCCGCTCACGTGTCTCCTCCTGCGCGTTC
Organism: Motilibacter deserti; assembly: GCF_011250635.1. Taxonomy (GTDB): domain Bacteria; phylum Actinomycetota; class Actinomycetes; order Motilibacterales; family Motilibacteraceae; genus Motilibacter_A; species Motilibacter_A deserti. The sequence continues at coordinate 1,217 of NZ_JAANNP010000199.1, read as the reverse complement.
GGGCGTCGTGACCGGCTGGCCGACGGGGTCGTGGGGCTCCGGGTCGGAGTCGGTCGGCCCGGCCGCATCGGGTGGGCCGGCGGCGCTGCCCGGGCCGGGCGTCGCGGCGGCGTCCGGGCCGCGCCGACGGCGGATGATCCGCAGCGTCAGCAGCAGCACGAGCAGCGCCCCCGCCCCGATGACGACGACGGCCGCAGCGCCGCGGGCACCGCGAAGCGCGACGGTGACGACCGCCTCCTGGCCGACGACCTGGCCGCGCGGCGTGAGCAGCCGGACGGTGACGCGCACGTTGCCGTTGGCGTACACCTCCACCGGCACCTGCAGCGTGGCCGTCTGCCCCGCGGCCACCCGCACGACCGGGGTGTTGTCCATGCGGAGCCGCGGCGGTGTCGCGGAGAAGTTGAGCGCGACGCGGACGTCGTCGCCGAGGTCGTTGACGACGGTGATCGGGAGGTTCTGCGAGCCGGGCAGCGAGATGCGGCGGTTGACGACGATGCGGACCTTGCTCGCGCGCGCGTCCAGCGCCGCCCACGCCCTGCGCAGCAGTGTCGGGCCGATCGCGCGAGCGGAGACCGACTCGAGCCCCAGCCGCTCGCGCCGGTAGCGGCGGTCCGCCTTCTGCACCTCTTCGGTGCTGGCGAGCATCGAGGCGAGCCGTGCCCCTTCGGCGCCGAGCGCGGCCACCTGGTCCAGGTACGCCGGGTCGAGCTCGGCGGTGCGGGCGCTGCGCGGATACGCGAGGCGCACGTCGCCGGCGGCGTACGGGCCGTCGGGGTCCTCCGCGACGAGCTCGGCGAGCGGGACGCGGCTCATCCACCCGGCGTCCCGGACCGCGCTCGCGAGCGCGCTGAGCAGCCGCGCGTCGGGGTTCCAGCCGCGCGCCGGAGCGACGAGCATCGTGCGCGGCGCGCTTGGCCGCTCGGCGGCCTGCAGGGCGGTCTCGGCCAGCATCCGCTGGACCGCGAGCACGCGCTGGCCCGGGGTGGCCCCGCGCGACCCGGCCACGGAGCCGGAGGAGAGCACGCGGTCGGCGAGCAGCAGGCCCTGCTGCCCGCCGCCGGTCCCGGCCGCGGTGGCGCGCGCGCTGGGCGTGTAGCTCGCCTCGGGGTCGGGCTCGACCGCACCGGTGGACACCACGAGCGTGCTGGCGCCGGCCGCCGCGTAGGCCCGGGCGGTGGCGGGGTCGGCCGCGCTGCGGGCCGGCCATGCGACGGTCG
>NZ_JAANNP010000198.1 GCF_011250635.1 Motilibacter deserti | reverse complement strand
GAGGCCTTTCCTGCCGAATCTGTCCGGGCGTGGGGAGGTTCCCCGGCGTGGGACGGGAGTGGCGACATGAGCATGGCCGCGGCGGAGCCGGTGCACCCGGTACGGGTCTTCCTGCTGGACGACCACGAGATCGTGCGGCGCGGGCTGCGTGACCTGCTGGAGAGCGACCCGGGCATCGTCGTCGTCGGCGAGGCCGGCACCGCGGCCGAGGCCCGCGCCGGCATCCTCGCGGTCCGCCCCGACGTCGCCGTCCTCGACGGCCGGCTCCCCGACGGCAGCGGCGTCGAGGTCGCGCGCGACGTGCGCTCGGCCGACCCGCGCATCCGCGTGCTGATCCTGACCTCGTACGACGACGACGAGGCGCTCTTCGCCGCGATCACCGCCGGCGCCTCGGGCTACCTGCTCAAGCAGATGCGCGGCGACGACCTCGTCGACGCCGTCCACCGCGTCTCGGCCGGCCAGTCCCTGCTCGACCCCGCCGTCACCGCGCGCGTGCTCGAGCGGCTGCGCGGCGGCGGCCGCCCCGACCGGCTCGCCAGCCTCACCGAGCAGGAGCGCCGGATCCTCGGCCACATCGCCGAGGGCATGACCAACCGGCAGATCGCCGAGAAGCTCACCCTCGCCGAGAAGACCGTCAAGAACCACGTCTCCAACCTGCTGGGCAAGCTCGGCCTGGAGAGCCGCACCCAGGCCGCGATCTTCGCCACCAAGAACGTCGCCCGGGTGCGCTGACCTCCGCCCGCTGCGCCGCCGCCGCGTACCCCCTCGGGGTGCGCGGCGTTCCGGCGTTGGTGTGGCCACCTTCCGGTCGCGCGGAGGCAGGTTGATCACGGGCTTCGGCCGAGACTTCTGCCGGGAGTCAGCCCGTGCCCGTGGTCGTGGGCACGGCCTCGTGCGCTGGCTGACCGCGCCGAGCGCCGAGGAGCCGGCCGGGCCTGCTGTGGACAACTCGCCACATGTGCATGATCGCGGAGCGGGCCGTGTCGGAGCCGCGTCGCGCCGCGCGGTCGTCACCCCAGCGGTACGCGCCACTCCAGCCGCGTGCCGGACCCGCCCTCGCGCGTCTCGACCGACATGCCGCCGCCGAACATCTCCGCGCGCCGGCGCATGTTGCGCAGCCCGTTGCCGCCCCGCGCGCGCTCCCCGAGCCCGGAGCCGTTGTCCTCGATGACGAGCGTGAGGCCGCGGTCGACCGTCAGCGCGACGGCGACCGCGTCGGCGCCGGAGTGGCGGGCGACGTTCGACATCGACTCGCGCAGGACCGCGAGCAGGTGCGGGCGCACCTCGTCCGGCACGCCCTCCGCGATCGGCCCGCGCAGCTGCAGGCGGACGGGGTAGCCCAGCGCCCGCTCGGCCTCGGCGAGCACGTCGCGGACCTGGCCGCGCAGGTCGTCGCTGTCGACGCGCCGGTTGAGCTCGAAGATCGTGGTGCGGATGTCGCGGATCGTCGCGTCGAGGTCGTCGACGGCCACGGCGAGTCGGGCCTTCGTCCGCTCGTCGGAGCTGCGGCTGAGCCCCTGCAGCCCGAGGCCGGTGGCGAAGAGCCGCTGGATCACCAGGTCGTGCAGGTCGCGGGCGATGCGGTCGCGGTCCTCGTAGACCGCGAGGTGCGCCCGGTCCGACTGCGCGCGGTGCCGGTCGAGGGCGAGCGCGGCCTGGTTGGCGAAGGTCGTCGCGAGCTGGACGTCGATGCTGCTGAAGTTCGGCGCGCCGGGACGGCGGGCGACGGCGAGGACGCCGCGTACGTCGTGCGCGGTGCCGAGCGGCACCAGCAGCGTCGGACCCGACACCAGCGCGGCCCCCGCGGGGACCTCGACGTCGGCGCGCACCTCCCCGCCGGTCAGCGGCGGGTCGTCGACCACGACGGCCTGCCCCTGCAGGACCACCTGGCCGGTCAGCGAGCCCTCCAGCGGCATCCGCGCGCCGGTCAGCCCGTACGCGTCGGCCCCGGCCGGCCCCGCCAGCACCTCGACGACGAGCTCGTCGCGGCCGAACGGCAGCATGATCATCGCGACGTCGGCCTCGGCGACCTCGCGCGCCCGCCGGGCGACGAGCCCGAGCTCGGTGTCCCGGTCGGCGTCGCCCAGCAGCGACGACGTGATCTCGCCGGCCGCCTCCAGCCAGCGGCGGCGCCGGTCGGCCTCCTCGAGGACGC
>NZ_JAANNP010000200.1 GCF_011250635.1 Motilibacter deserti | reverse complement strand
CAAGCCGAAGCGCCTGCTCCTCAAGGACCTCGAGGGCGTCATCTGACGACCCCTCCGCAGACCACGACGGCGCCCCTCCCGGTCGGGAGGGGCGCCGTCGCCCGTTCGGGCCACCTCGCCCGGACCAGACCGCCCGCTGCGGCGTGTACGTAGGAGGGGCCGCCTCCCGCCCCGGTTAGGATGCCGACTTCCCCGCAGGCACATGCCTTCGGCGAGACCCTTCGGAGCCGTGTATGACTCAGCTGCTGCGCCTGGGGAGCAAGGGACCGGCTGTCGCCGAGATCCGGCAGAAGCTGACCCGCCTGGGCCTGCTGGCTGACGTCCCTGCGCCCTCGTCCGGGGCCGAGGCCCGCATCGCCGGGCTCGAGGCCGCCGAGTTCGACGCACCCGTCGACGCCGCCGTCCGCGCCTTCCAGCAGCAGCGCGGCGTCACCGTCGACGGCATCGTCGGCCCGCAGACCTACCGCGCGCTGGACGAGGCGCGCTGGCGGCTCGGCGACCGCATCCTCACCCACGCCGTGAGCCACCTGCTGGCCGGCGACGACGTGGTGGCCCTGCAGCAGCGCCTGCTCGAGCTCGGCTTCGACTGCGGCCGGGTCGACGGCATCTTCGGCCGGCGCACCGAGTCCGCGCTGCGCGAGTTCCAGCGCAACGTCGGCCTGGTGCCCGACGGCACCTGCGGCCCGAAGACGTTCAAGGCGCTGGACCGGCTGAGCCGCACCGTGCGCGGCGGCCGTCCCGACGCCCTGCGCGAGGACCTCGACATCGCCTCCCGCGGGCCGCGGCTGTCCGGCAAGGTCGTCGTCATCGACCCGGGCCACGGTGGCGCGGACCGCGGTGCCGCCGCCGGCGCGCTCGACGAGGCCTCGGTCGTCGAGGACCTCGCCGCCCGCGTCGAGGGCCGCCTCACCGCGACGGGCGTGGTCGCGTACCTCTCCCGCGGTGCCGACTGGGAGGTCGACGAGGCCGGCCGCGCCGCCTTCGCCAACGGGCTGCAGGCCGACCTGCTCATCTCGCTGCACGTGGACGCGTCACCGAACCCGCTCGCGTCCGGGGTCGCGACCTACTACTACGGCGTCGTGCGCCGCGGATCCGTCTCCGCCGTCGGCGAGCGCTTCGCCGGCCTGGTCCAGCGCGAGATCGTGGCGCGCACCGACCTGCTCGACTGCCGGGTGCACGCGAAGACGTGGGACCTGCTGCGCCTGACGCGCATGCCCGCGGTCCGCATCGAGGTCGGCTACCTCAGCAACCCCGGTGACGCCGCGAAGCTCTCCGACCCGGCCTTCCGCGACACCGTCGCCGAGGCGATCGTCGTCGCGGTCCAGCGGCTCTACCTCGCGCAGGAGGACGACGCCCCGACCGGGACGCTCCGCCTGGACGAGCTGCTGCCCTCCTCCTCGGCCTGACGCGCGCCGTCACCCGGCTCAGACGGGCCGCAGAGCGGGCTCCGGGGCCATCGACCCGAGCAGCCGTTCGAGCGCGACCTCGACGTCCTCGCGCCAGGAGAGCGTGTTCTTAAGCTCCAGCCGCAGCCGGGGGAAGCGGTGGTGCGGCCGGACCGTCTTGAAGCCCACGGAGAGCAGGAACTCGGCGGGGATCAGGCAGTGCGGGCCGTCGTGCTTCGCGTCCCCGAACGCCTCGATGGCGCGTACGCCGCGGCGGGCCACGTCCTTGGCCACCCCCTGCACCAGCATCCGCCCCAGCCCGCCCCCGGTGAACTCCGGCAGGACGTGCGCCGTCGCGAGCAGCACCGCGTCGGCGGAGACGGGGGAGGTCGGGAAGGCCACGGACCGGGGGACGTACGCCGGCGGCGCGTAGAGCGCGAACCCGGCCGGCACCGAGTCGACGTAGAGGATCTTCCCGCACGAGCCCCACTCGAGCAGGGCTGAGGAGACCCACGCCTCCTTCTCCAGCGCGGTGTCCCCTGCGTGCTCGGCCCGGTCGGCGGCCACCGGGTCCAGCTCCCAGAAGACGCAGGAGCGACAGCGCCGGGGCAGGTCGTCGAGGTTGTCCAAGGTCACGGTGACCAGACGACGCGACATCGGCTCACCCGGCCTGCGTCAGCGCCGGGCCCACTCCCGCCAGCTGTCCCCGCCGGGCCAGCGCGCTCGCGCGCCACTGCTGACGGCTGGTCGTTCC
>NZ_JAANNP010000201.1 GCF_011250635.1 Motilibacter deserti | reverse complement strand
CCGCGAGCGCGTCGGCGGGCAGCTGGACGGTGGCAGCACCGGCCACAGCGGCCGGGGTGGTCGGGACGACGGCAGCGCCCAGCCCCTCGATCGCGGGACGTCCGAGCAGGACGGCGGCGGGGGCCGCGCCGGCAACGGCCTCGCCGGCCTGCCCGTCGACCGTGCCCTCGCCGCTGACCGGCTGGCCCTGGGCGGGGAGCGCCGCGAGCGCGGCGGCGACGACGGCCGCGAAGCCGCCCTCGACGGCCGCGCCGTCCTCGGTGGAAGCACCCTCGGCGGCGTCGCCGCCGTTGGCCGCCCCGGCCGCAGCCGTGCCGCCGGAGGCCTTGCCGCCGCCGCCCGACGTACCGGACGCGCCCGAGCCGCCCCGGCTCCCGCCGGACGTGGACGGCCCGGTGCTCGGCGCCGTGGCGGGCACCGCACCCGGCATCGCCGCCATGGTCATGGTCGTCACAGCGTGACCTCCTGCATTGCGTCCTGGACCTTGCGCACGTACGCCTTGGTCTCCGAGAACGGCGGGACCCCGCCGTACTTCTTCACGTTGCCGGGGCCGGCGTTGTAGGCCGCCAGCGCCAGGTCGAGCGAGCCGTCGTAGTCCTTCAGGTAGCCCGCGAGGAGCTTGGCCGCACCGCGCACCGCCTGCTGCGGGTCCAGCGGGTCGACCCCGAGACCGGCCGCAGTGGCGGGCATGAGCTGCATGAGCCCCTTGGCCCCTGCGGGACTCGTCGCGTCGCTGCGGAAGCTCGACTCGGTCTTGGCGACCGCGGCCAGCAGCGCGGGCGAGACGCCGGCGCGGGCGCCCTCGGTGCGGAAGATGTCGGCGTACGGGACGCCGCCGGTCTTGGCAGCCGGCTGGGCCAGCGCGGTCGGGGCGGGTGCGGAGCCGGCCTCGGGCAGCACCCGGCGGATCACCGTCGGGGTCTCGTAGACGTCCTCGACGCGGACCTTCGCGCCCGTGTGCGGCGCGTGGACCATCTTGCCGCCGCCGGCGTAGATGCCTACGTGGCTGACCGGGGAGTTGAAGAAGAGCAGGTCGCCGGGCTTGGCCTGCGACAGCGAGGCGATCTTCTCCCCGACCTTGGCCTGGTCGCGGCTCACGCGCGGCAGATCGACGCCGAGCTGGCGGTAGACCAGGCCGGTGAGGCCGGAGCAGTCGAGGCCCTTGGACGGGTCGGTGCCGCCCCAGACGTAGGGGATGCCGAGGTACTTCTTCGCCAGCTCGACCGCGTCGGCGCCGGAGTTGCCGGTCGCCGACCCGCCCGCGGCGGCCGTACCGCCCGTGGCTGCGGAGCCGGCCACCGAGCCGGACCCAGCCCCGGACGCGCTGCCCGAGCCCGTCACGTCGGCGAGGGTGGAGGCGAAGCTGCTGCGGCTGACGGCGGAGCCGGTCGAGGTGCTCGCGGTCGAGGACACCAGCATCTGGGTGCCGACGGGAGCCGCGGCCCCGAACCGGGACTGGATGGCGGCGATGCGGGCCTGGACTGCCGCGATGCCGGACGGGGCGACCGTATCGATGCTCATTGCCCTGTGGGTCGGCGGGGGCGAGACGGGACTTTAGGCCCGGATCCCGGAGCTGAGGACTAGATCGCGGCCATCGGCGGTTGCCTCCGGGCAGGATGCGGGCGCAGCCCGCGGAGCACGCCCAACGAGGAGCACCATGAAGATCGGGATCATCGGCGCGGGCAACATCGGCGGGGCGCTCGCGCGCCGGCTGACGCAGCTCGGGCACGAGGTGTCCATCGCCAACTCCCGCGGCCCGGAGACGCTGCAGGAGCTGGCAGCCGAGACCGGCGCGCGGCCGGTCCCGGTGACCGAGGCCGCCCGGGGCGCCGACATCGTCGTCGTGACCATCCCGCAGAAGAACGTGCCCGACCTGCCGGCCGGGGTGCTCGACGGCGCGGCGCCGGACGCGGCGTTCGTCGACACCGGCAACTACTACCCGCGCCACCGCGACGGGCGGATCGAGGCGCTGGAGCAGGGCACGCCCGAGACCCGCTGGGTCGAGCAGCAGCTCGGCAAGCCGCTGATCAAGGCGTTCAACAACATCTTCGCCCAGAGCCTGCAGGACAACGGGAAGCCGGCGGGCGAGGCGGGGCGGATCGCGCTGCCCGTCGCGGGCGACGACG
>NZ_JAANNP010000202.1 GCF_011250635.1 Motilibacter deserti | reverse complement strand
GTCGACATGCACAGCGACGACCGGACGGTGGAGATCGCCCGGTCGCTCGGGGCGCGGGTCGAGTTCTTCGAGCGGAGGGGATTCTCGGAGCCGGCGCGCGCCTTCGCCGTCGAGCAGGCCACCGGCGAGTGGATCGCCCGGCTGGACGCCGACGAGCTCTTCCCCCCGACGCTGGCCGCGCGGCTGCTCCGCGTAGCCCAGACCGGCGAGGCCGAGCGGGTGCGGATGTCGTGCCGCAACTTCCTGCTCGGGCGCCAGCTCAAGGGCACCGGCTGGCAGATGTCCAGGGACCGGCACGTGCGCTTCTTCCGCAAGGGTGCGGTGTCGTTCACCGAGCAGATCCACGAGCAGCCGGTGGCGGCCGGCCCGGACCTCGAGCTTCCTCCGACCGAGGACTTCGCGATCACGCACTTCAACTACCGCGACGTCTCCGAGTTCCTGTCCAAGCTCGACCGCTACACGACTGTCGAGGCTCAGCAGATGGCGGCGAAGGGCCGCAGCCGTGCGCTCCGCGCGCACCTGCCGTTCGCGCTCAAGGAGGCGGCGGACCGCTACGGGCGGCGCGGCTTCCTCGACGGCTGGCGGGGCTTCACGCTGACCTGGCTGATGCTCACCTACCGGATCGTCAGCTGGGCGAAGCTGTGCGAGCTGGAGGAGACGGGCGGGCGCGCGGCCATCGAGGAGTCGTATGTCCGGGAGGCCGAGCGCGTGCTCGCCGGCTACCAAGGTCAGGCCAGCCTGCGGTAGGCCCGTGGCGGTGAGCGCGGCGGTCAGGCCAGCCGGCGGTAGGCCGTGGCGGTGAGCGCGGCGGTCCGGTCCCACGAGAAGCCCGCCGCTCGCCCGGGGCCGCCCTGGGCGAGCCTGCCGCGCAGCGCGTCGTCGCCCACCACTGTGTCGAGCAGCGCCGCGACGTCGTCGGCGTCGCTGGGGTCGAAGTACGCCGCCGCCTCGCCCAGGACCTCCGGGATCGAGCCGGCGCGCGCGGCGACGACCGGGCACCCCCGGGCGAGCGCCTCGAGCGGCGGCAGCCCGAACCCCTCGTAGAGCGAGGGGTAGGCGTAGGCGACCGCGTGCCGGTACAGCTGGTCGAGCCGCGCGTCGTCCGCGGCGACCTGCACGACGCGCGCGGAGACCCCGAGGTGCTGCAGCAGCTCCCGCTCGTCGGGCCGCAGCTCGCCACCGCCGGCGCAGACGAGGATCACGTCCGTGCGCGCGCGGGAGCGGGCGTACCCCGTCACGAGCGTGGCCCAGTTCTTGTAGCCGCCGCGCTCGCCGAGGTAGAGCAGATAGGGCTCGGCGAAGGGCGCCGCCGAGTGCGGTGCCGCTGCGGGAACGTCCACGCCCAGCGGCGTCACCACGACCTTGTCCGCGTCCACGCCGAACACCTGGACCAGGTCCCGGCGGGTGTTCTCGGAGACGGCGAGCAGCAGGTCGGCCTGCCCGGCGAGCCGGCGCTGCTGCGCGACGGTGGGGTCGTCCGCCGCGAAGTGCGCGGGGAAGAGCGCATGGATGAGGTCGTGCATGGTCACGACCAGAGGGCCGCGCCGTGCGGTCTCCCCGTGTCCCGTGTAGTAGGTCTTGTGATAGATCGTCCCGGCCGGCTGCCGTGCCAGCCAGCGACGCAGCAGCGCCTCGTTGAGGGCGGTGCGCGGTGGGACGAGCCGGTAGCGGTCCAGGGCCCGCGGCACCTTGCGCCCCACGACGCGCTCGCTGCCCAGCAGGTCGTTGCCGTGCAGGCCGGCGAAGACCCGGGACTGCACGCCGTGCGCGGGCAGCCGGCGGTGCACCTCGACCAGGTAGCGGGTGATCCCGCCGTAACGCTGGAAGAAGATCTCGGGGCCGAAGGCCACCCCCGTCACCGCGGCCCCTGCCCGTCCTCGGCGGCTTCCGGCCGCCGGCGCCCGGCCCACCAGTCCACCGCCCGGGTGCCGCCCACCCGGCGCGCCGTGCGCTTCGCCTCCCGGCGCGCCAGCACGTACGCGGTCAGGCCCCCCGCCCACGCCCGGTCGAGCGCACGCAGCGGCCCGTGCAGCCCGAGCACGTCGCAGCGGGCCGCATGCATGTCGCGCAGCGCGGCGCCCGGCTCGCGGTCGCTCAGGCCGCCGACGAGGAAGT
>NZ_JAANNP010000203.1 GCF_011250635.1 Motilibacter deserti | reverse complement strand
GGATGAGCATCTTGACCGACTTCGGGCTGGGAGCGACCGTAGGGCGCTCGGTACGCAGCTCCGGCGGCGCAGCGACGCAGGGCGCTCGGCGGATGGTGACCCAGCTGCGGGGCGTGGCGGACGCCCGCCCCGACCAGAAGGCCGTACGCGTCGTGCGGACAGGGCTGTGGGTGGGCGCCTCGGACGTCCGCGCGCGGACCGAGGCCATCGCGCGCAAGGCCACCCGCACTGCGTCCGCCTCGCTGCAGGGACTGCGCGCCGGGGCCGTGGAGGCGGTGACCGTCACGCGTCGCGCTGCGAGCGAGGCATAGCCGCCCGGCAGGCGCACCGCGGCATCCGGCCGCGGTGCGCTTCGTCGTGGTAGCCGTCGAAGCCACCCCCGCGTGGTCGCCGACGTGGAGTGCACCCACCCTTGACAAACAAATCTGTCAGGAGCACGGTGGTGACCGTGCGGGACATCGACGTCATCGAGGACCCGGCTGCGGCAGCGGTCGCGCTGGACCCGGTCCGGGCGCAACTGCTGAGGGAGCTCGCCGTTCCCGGCTCCGCGGCGGCCGTGGCCGCACGCGTCGGCATCAGCCGGCAGAAGGTCAACTACCACCTGCGGGCGCTCGAGGCGCACGGCCTCGTCGAGCTGGCGGAGGAGCGCATGCGGGGCGGCATCGTCGAGCGCGTGCTGCGCGCGACGGCTGCGAGCTACGTCGTCTCACCCGCTGCCCTGGGCGACACTGCCGCCGATCCCGCGCTGACCGCCGACCGGATGTCGGCGCGCTACCTCATCGCGCTGGCCGGCCGGGCCGTGCGCGAGGTCGGCGGCCTCGTACGCCGGGCCGGCGCCGCTGGCAAGCGGCTGCCGACGCTCTCGCTCGGCACCGACATCAGCTTCGCGTCCGTCGAGGACCGTGCCGCCTTCGCCGACGAGCTCACCCGCGCGGTGCTCGCCCTCGCGGCGAAGTACCACTCCGACGGAGGACGGGCGCACCGGCTCGTCGTCCTCGCCCACCCCCGACCCGAGGAGAAGCCATGACGACACCCGACGTGCCCCTGCGGGGGGAGAAGACGATCGAGCTGCCCGGTACGCCCGAGCAGGTGTGGCAGGCGATCGCGACCGCCGAAGGCCTCAAGGCATGGATGGTGCCGGCCGAGCTGGAGGAGCGCGAGGGAGGCGCGGTCCGCTTCGAGCTGGGCGTCGGCGTCGAGTCCCGCGGCACCGTCACCGGGTGGGACCCGCCGCGGCGCCTCGAGTACTCCGAGCCCGACTGGGCCACGATGGGCGGCCCCGAGGATGCCGTCGTCACGCCCCTGGTCAGCGAGTTCCTCATCGAGGCCCGCTCCGGAGGCACCTGCGTCCTGCGCGTCGTCTCGAGCGCGTTCGGCACCGGCGCCGACTGGGAGCGCGAGTACTTCGAGGAGATGATGAGCGGCTGGCTGCCGATGCTCGACACCCTGCGCCTCTACCTCGAGCACTTCCCCGGTCAGCGGGCCGCCTACATGAACGTCCAGGCCGACCTGCCCGGCGGCCCCGAGGCGGTCAATGCCGCCCTTCGCGGAGCGGTCGGAGCCGACGCGCCCGGACAGTCGGCCGGCGTCCGTGGGCACAAGGGCGAGGCAGAGACGGTGACGGAGGGCAGCCTGCTGCTCCGGGTGAGCGACCCCGTGCCGGGGTTCCTCAACTTCTACATCTGGCCTCGGGACGACGGGATCACCACCGCAGGCGTGACGGGATACCTCTACGGCGAGGACGCCGCCGGCTACGTCGAGCGCGAGGAGCCCGAGTGGAAGGCGTGGCTGCAGGGGCTGGCCGTTCCCGCGAGCTGACGCGTCCACCCACGGCGGGTCGAGACAGCGGCCATCGACGCGAGGACGCGCTGGCCCGTGCCGTGGGTTGCCGAGCGAACGGCGGTCACGTGGCCGTGGGCACAGCGGGCACCGCGGTGCGGCCAGATCAGGCCTGCGCTCCGGACGGGCTGGGGCGACCCAGGTAGTAGCCCTGGCCGTGCGTCACGCCGAGGGTG
>NZ_JAANNP010000204.1 GCF_011250635.1 Motilibacter deserti | reverse complement strand
CGGCGTCGTCGGGCTCGACCTCACGGTCGCGGGTATCGACGCGGCGGTCGGAGAGGTGGTCTCGATCGCGTCCCCCCGCGGCGGCGACCCGCTCTACGCCGAGGTCGTCGCCCTGCGCGAGGGCGGTCTCTCCTGCACTCCGCTCGGCGCCCTGACCGGCGTACGCGTCGGCTCGCCGGTCCGGGCGACCGGCGCCCCGCTGCAGGTCCCCGTCGGCGCCGAGCTGCTCGGCCGCGTCCTCGACGGCCTCGGCCGCCCGATGGACGGCGGCCCGTCGGTCGCCGGCCTCGAGCACGTCGACGTCGAGAACACGCCGCCGAACTCGCTGCTCCGCTCCAAGGTCGACCGCCCGGTCTCACTGGGCGTGCGCGCCATCGACACGATGACCGCCATCGGCCGCGGCCAGCGCATGGGCATCTTCGCCGGCTCCGGCGTCGGCAAGTCCACCCTGATGTCGATGATCGCCCGCGGCACCGAGGCCCAGGTCAACGTCGTGGCGCTGGTCGGCGAGCGCGGACGAGAGGTCCGCGAGTTCCTCGAGCACGACCTCGGCCCCGAGGGCCTGGCCCGCTCGATCGTCGTCATCGCGACCTCGGACGAGCCGCCCATGGTCCGGCTGCGCGCGGCCTTCGTGGCGACCCGCATCGCCGAGTGGTTCCGCGACCAGGGCGCGGACGTCGTCCTGATGATGGACTCGCTCACGCGTGTCGCCATGGCCCAGCGCGAGGTCGGCCTCTCCGCCGGCGAGCCGCCGACCACCAAGGGCTACCCGCCGAGCACCTTCGCCCTGCTCCCGCGCCTGCTCGAGCGCGCCGGGCCTGGCATCGAGGGCTCGATCACCGGCCTCTACACGGTCCTCGTCGACGGCGACGACCACAACGAGCCCATCGCCGACGCCGCGCGCTCGATCCTCGACGGCCACCTCGTGCTGACCCGCAAGCTGGCGACGGCCGGGCACTTCCCGTCGATCGACGTGCTCGAGTCGATCTCCCGTGTCGCCTCCGCCGTCACCACGCCCGGCCAGAAGGCCGCGGCGACCGAGGTCCGCCGCCTGATGGCCGCGTACCGCGACGCCCGGGACCTCATCGAGATCGGCGCGTACGCCGCCGGCAGCAACCCCGACGTCGACCGCGCCGTCGCGATGATGCCGGCCATCAACGCCTTCCTCCGCCAGGAGGTCGGCGACGTCACCAGCGCCGCGGAGTCCTTCGAGATGCTGCAGCGCATCGCAGCAGGGATGTGAGATTCATGAAGCGCAAGTCTCCTCTCGCAACCCTGCTGCGCGTACGCCGCCTGCAGGAGGACGTCGCCAAGGCCGAGGTCGCGCGCGCCCGCATCGAGGCGGCGATGGCCGACGACGTGGCGGCGGCGCGCGAGAACTCGCTCTCGCGCTCGCGCCCCGCCGAGGGCGACCCCCGCGCGTTCGTGGCCAGCATGGTCGCGTCCCGCTCGCTCGCGTTCGAGGCGGCGATGATGCGCCGGGCCGCGCAGGAGGCCCACTCCGGCGTCCAGCTGCGCCTGGCCGACTGGTCGGCGGCCGCCGGCCGGGCCGAGGGCGTGGAGCGTGTCGTGACCCGGCACCACGAGGAGTACGTCGCCGAGGCCATGGCGGCCGAGCAGGCCGAGCGTGACGACCTGACCGGTGCCGCGTGGCAGCGGCGCAAGGGCGACGACCGCTCGTAGCCCCGTCCCGGACACGGCGAGGCCCGCCCTCCTGGTCGGAGTGCGGGCCTCGTCCGGGCGGTGCGGGGGTCAGGCCGGGTTCTCGAACGTCCCCGGGCTGGCGTCGGTCGCGGTGAACTCCTCGGTGCGCTCGCGGCTCGCCTCGCCCAGCGCACGGCGCACGCCCTCGACGTCGTGGTCCTTCGTGTAGACCGGCGTGCCCGGCTGCTGGCGCCACGAGTCGTCCAGCCCGCCGGCGTCCACCGCGTCGAAGCCGAGCTCGTCCACGAGCGCCATGACCTTCGCCTTCGCGGCGGCGTCGTCGCCCGCGACGGGCAGCGCGATCCGCCC
>NZ_JAANNP010000205.1 GCF_011250635.1 Motilibacter deserti | reverse complement strand
GCGGCACGCGCGCTGGATGCGCGCCACCTACGCAGCGGCGACGTACGACCACCCGGAGAACATGGGCACGGCCCACCCGAACCGCAGCGTCGTGCAGCGGCTGATGGCCGAGCGCAACCGCCTTGCCGTCCGGCTCGCGGCCAAGGGAGCGCTTCCCGGCACCTGCCTGGCCAATGCCGTGAGGCCGGCTCCGGCGCGCGGAAGGGCGGGGGCGTGACTGGCCGCGGCGAGCCGTTGGCGGACGGCGCCCCCGGGCTGCCCTCGTCGGCCGACGAGCTGGCCTCGCCCAACCCCGTTGCCCCGGCCGAGGGCACGACCACGGCGCCTGCACCCACGTCGGGGATCGGCACCAAGGGGGTCCGCGGCGCGGTCTCCCTCATCGCCCGGCAGGGGTTCACGCAGGTGCTCTCGCTCGGCGCGGGCATCGCCCTGTTCAACCTGCTCGACCCTGGCGACTACGGCATCTACGCCGTCGTGCTGTTCTGCTACAGCCTGCTGCTCGCCTTTGGCGACGCCGGCCTCGGCGCCAGCCTCGTGCAGCAGCGCGAGGCCCCGACCCGGCGGCAGCTCGCGGTCGTGTTCACCGGTCAGCAGGCGCTGGTCGTGCCGCTGGCGGTCGTGGGCGCCCTCGTGGCGCCGTTCGTCGCGAAGGCGTACGACTTCGGCGACGAGATCCTGCCGCTGCTGTGGTCCTCGTGCGCCGCGTTCGTCGTCACCTCCCTCGGGACGCTGAGCAGCGCCCTGCTCGAGCGGGACCTCCGCTTTGGCCGGCTCGGGCTGATCGGCGTGCTGCAGAGCACCACGTTCAGCGGCGTCGCGCTCGCGCTCGCCGCGACCGGCCACGGCGCGTCGAGCATGGGGATCGCGCTGCTGGCACAGTCCGTCCTGGGTGCGGTGCTCTTCTACGCCTCTGCGCCGTACCGGCCGCAATTCGCCTGGGACTGGGAGCAGCTCAAGGGTCGGCTCCGCTTCGGCATCCCCGTCCAGGGTGTCCACGTCGTCTCGCTCGCCAAGGACAGCATCAACCCGGTCTTCGCCGGCCTGCTGCTCGGCAAGGTCGACGTCGGCAACATCAACTTCGCGGGCCAGTTCACGGCGTACGCGGCCATCGGCCTCATGGCGCTGAGCAAGCTCTACCTGCCGCTGTTCTCCCGCCTGGCCGACGACCGGGCCCGGCTGCGCGAGGCGACCGAGCGGGTCGTCCTCTTCGCCAACACCCTCGTCGCGCCGATCGCCGTGCTGACCCTCGTCTTCGCCGGCCCGCTCGTCACCCAGGTCTTCAGCGCGAGCGACCCGGGCAAGTGGGACCCGGCTCTGCCGCTCTTCTACATCATGTGGGCGTCGAACTTCTTCGTCCCCACGGCGACGCCGCTGCTGGGGCTCATGTCGGCTCTCGGGCGCCCCGGCGTCGCGCTGACGATGGGCCTGGTCTGGATGGTCTCGACGTGGATCGCCGGCGGCCCGCTGATCCTCGCCTTCGGCGCGGTCGGCTTCGCCGTGGCGAACCTGCTCGTGCAGCTCACGAACCTCCTGCTCTTCCGGATCGCGATGCGCGAGCTCGGCCTGCGGTTGCTGACCCCGATCGTCAAGCCGTGGGCGCTGGGGCTCGCCACCGGTGTGGTCGCGCTCGGCATCCGCGAGGCACTGCCGCCGGACGGCCTGGTGCTGCTGGTCACCGAGCTGGCGATCGGCGGGCTGGTCTACGCCGCGCTCGCGGCCGTGGTGCTCGCGCCGGAGCGCCGCGAGTTCCTCCGGCTGTTCCTTGGCCGCAACGAGCCGGCACGCCAGCCGGCGTGACCGGGCTCGACGGGGACCACCGCGGGCACGCCGAACAAGAGGTGGCAGACATGAGCAACGAGGGCGCCCAGACCGTCGCCGACGAGGACCCCCGGCCGCGCATCACGGGCATCGTCCACACCCTCAACGAGGAGCGGCAGGTCGCGCGCGCGATC
>NZ_JAANNP010000206.1 GCF_011250635.1 Motilibacter deserti | reverse complement strand
CCGGTCCCGGCGAGGTACAGCTCGCCGGCGGTCCCGGGCGGCACCTGGCGCAGATGCGCGTCGAGGACGTACGTCCGGGTGTTCTCCAACGGCCCGCCGATGGGGGGCGCGCCCTCGGCAGTGCCGGGCGACGCGTACCAGGCGGTCGCGTAGACCGTGGCCTCGGTCGGGCCGTAGATGTTGGCCAGCTCGGCGCCCGGCAGGGCGGCGCTGATCTCGCGCACGGCGTGCGCCGACAGCGCCTCGCCGGCGAGCACGACGCTGCCGGGCGCGGCGTCGACGGCCCCCGCGGCGAGCACCTGGGCGAACGCGGACGGCACCGCGCTCACCAGCGTCACGTCCCAGTGCCGGCCCGGCTGCTCCGCGAGCGCGAGCACGTTGCGGACCACTTCGATGCTCCCGCCGCACGCGAGCGGCCCGAACATCTCGAACACGGACACGTCGAAGCAGAGCGACGTGGAGGCGAGCACCCGCGCGAGCCGGTCAGGCCCGAAGGCGTCGACGGCCCAGGCGGCCATGTCCACGACGCTCTGCTGGGCGACCACCACGCCCTTGGGCCGGCCCGTCGAGCCGGACGTGTAGATCACGTACGCGGGCGAGCCCGGCAGCAGCGGCTCCGCGCGGTCGGCGTCGGTGAGGTCCGACTGCGCCAGGCCAGCGAGCTCGCCCTGCACGGCGGGGCTGTCGAGGACGAGCGTCAGCGGGCCGTCGGCGGGCGTCTCGAGCACGCTGGCGGCCTCTGAGGTCGTGACCACCAGCGGCGGCGCCGCGTCGGCCACCATCGCGGCGAGCCGTGCGGGCGGGTAGTCCGGGTCGAGCGGGAGGTACGCCGCGCCCGACTTGAGGACCGCGAGCAGCGCGACGATCATGTCGGCGCCGCGGGGCAGCAGCAGCGCGACGTACTGCTCGGGGCGTGCACCGTGCCGGACGAGCAGCCGGGCCAGCGCGTTCGCCCGGCCGTGCAGCTCGGCGTAGGTCAGCGTCTCGTCGCCGGCGACGACGGCGGGGGCGTCGGGCGTGCGCGCGGCCTGGCGCTCGAGGAGCGCGGGCAGCGTCGCGGGCGGGACGGGCCGGGACGTGTCGTTCCAGGTGGCGAGCCGGGCGAGCTCGGCGGGCTCGACGAGCCCGACCCGGCCGACGAGACGGTCGGGGGCCTCGGCGAGCTGCCGGATCAGGGCGGCGAGGCGTGCGAGGTGGGCGTCGACGTCCGCGGGCGTGTAGAGGTCGGCGTTGGCGTCGAGCTGCAGGCGCAGCCCGCCGCCGGCGCGCCCGTCGAGGACGAGGGCGAAGTCGTCGACCGGGCCGCCGGCGAGGTTGCGCACGGTGCACGTGGCCGCGCCGAACCGGAGCGTGTTCTCCAGCGGCACGAGGTTGACGTACGGCCCGAGCAGCCGGGCGCCGTCGGCGAGCAGGCCGAGGTCCCGGCGCAGCTCCTCCAGGCGGTAGCGCTGGTGGCGCAGGGCCGCGTGCAGCCGCTCGGACGTGTGCCGCACGAGCTCGCGCACCGTCAGCCCGGGCCGGGGGGCGATGCGGAGCGGGACGACGTTGGACACCATGGCGGGCACGCTCCGCTCGGCCGCGGTGCGGCGTGCGGTCACGGGCAGGCCCAGCACGACGTCGTCCTGGCCGGTGAGCCGCGACAGGTAGAGCGCGACGGCGGCGAGGACCACCGCGGGCCAGCTCGCTCCGGCGTCCGCGGCGGCGGCGCGCAGCTCGGCGGCGGCCTCGGGGGGCAGGGCGGTCGAGCCGCTCGTGAGCGCGCGGGGCAGGGCCGGCTCCGCGGCGGCGAGCGTGCCGGGCTCGGGGCGGTCCGCGAGCAGGCTCCGCCAGTACGCGGCGTCCGCGTCGTGCCGCTCCGAGCCCCGGTAGGCGTCCTCCCCGGCGAGCAGGTCGGACAACGCGCCGAACGGCGCGAGCGGGAGCGGTGTGGCCTCCACCTCGGCGGTGTAGA
>NZ_JAANNP010000207.1 GCF_011250635.1 Motilibacter deserti | reverse complement strand
CCGCGGCGCGGCCGGGTCGGTGGCGTCGCCCTGCAGGAAGCGGCAGTTGCGCCCGACGGCCTCCTCGAAGGAGTAGCCGGTCGTCGCGGTGAAGGCCGGGTTGACCCAGATGAGGGGCATGTCCTCGGCGCGCGCGTCGGCGACGGTGAACGACATGCCGGTGGCGAGCACTGCGCGCTCGCGCAGCTCGGCCTGGGCGTGCGCGGCGGTGGCGGCGGCCTCCGCCGCTTCGCGCGCGCGCAGGGGCAGGAAGACGACGAGCGCGTGGCCCTCGAGCTGCGGCGCACCGCTCATCGGCAGCCCGACGACCCACATCGGCTCGCGCCGGCGGCCGAGGTCGGTGGCCCGGGCGGCGGAGACGGCCTGTCCGGCGACCGGGACCGAGCGGGCCACCTGGGTCAGCGGGTGCGAGGTGTCCGACAGCTCGTTGCCGTCGAGGTCGAGCAGGGCCGCGGCGTCGGACCATGCCTCGATGCCGACCGGGAGCCGGACCCCGGGCACGAGCTGCTCGGCGACGACATTGGCGTAGACCACCGAGCGGTCGGCCAGGTCGACCAGCAGGACCGCGGCGGGCTCGTCGCCGGCGACCTGGGCGAGCTCGGGTGGCATGCCCGTGGCGAGGGACGTCCGGACGGCGGCACCGTCCGTCGCTGAGGCCACTGGCGCCACCTTCGCTCCCGGGTCCGCCGTCGGTCGGCGGCGTCTGCGCCGTCCAGCGTAGTGGCCGCCGAGCGTGCCCGCGCGGCGTGCGGGTGATCGCGCCGCTGGTCAGGGCCGTGCTGGTCTGCGGACGCCCGGGTGAGCCCGCTTCGTCCCCGAAGATCCTCGACCGGCTCGGGGAACGCGGTTCGCCGGCCGAGCTCAGCCTCGGCTGTCGTACGCCGCCCGCGCCGCCGTCACCTGCGGCACCGACCGCTCGAGCAGGTCGGCGAGCTCGCGCAGCCGGCCGGCCACCTGCTCGCCCAGCGGGGTCAGCGCGTACTCCACCCGGGGCGGGATCGCACTGACCACGTCGCGCGTCACCAGTCCGTCGCGCTCGAGCGTCTGCAGCGTCTGGGACAGCATCTTCTCGCTGACCCCTTCGACCCGCCGGCGCAGCGCGTTGAAGCGGTAGCCGCCCTCGCCGAGGGCGAGCAGGGCGAGCTGCGCCCACTTGCTCCCGATGTCCTCGAGCGTCGCGCGCGACGTGCAGCCGCGGGCGAAGACGTCCGCGACGAGCTCCTGGGACGGCCCCGGGTCGGTGTCGCACGCGCTCATGGCTCCACCGTACGGGGTGCACCGGGAATGGAGGGCACTAACCTGCAGTTAGTGCCAGCAGAACGGGAAGCACTCGCTCGCCGCCGATCTCGGGAGACCCCATGACCACGTACGCCGTCACCGCCGCCACCGGGCACCTCGGCCGCCTCGCCGTCGCCGAGCTGCTGCGTCGGGGCGTCCCCGCCTCCGACGTGGTCGCCGTCGCCCGCAACCCGGAGAAGGCCGCGGACCTCGCCGAGCAGGGCGTGACCGTGCGCGAGGGCGACTACTCGCAGCCGGAGACGCTGGCCACCGCCCTCGCAGGCGTCGACCGGCTGCTGTTCATCTCCGGCAGCGAGGCCGGGCAGCGGGTTCCGCAGCACCTCGCCGTGGTGGAGGCGGCGAAGGCCGCGGGCGTCGGGCGCGTCGCCTACACGAGCATCCTCAAGGCCGACACGGCCGCGAACCCGCTCGCACCCGAGCACAAGGCCACCGAGGAGGCGCTGCGCGCGTCCGGCGTCCCGTTCACCCTGCTGCGCAACGGCTGGTACCTCGAGAACTACACCGCGCAGCTCGGGCAGTACCTCGAGCGCGGCGAGATCCTCGGCGCGGCCGGCACCGGCCGGGTGGCGGGCGCGGCGCGCGCGGACTACGCGGCCGCGGCCGTCGAGGCCCTG
>NZ_JAANNP010000208.1 GCF_011250635.1 Motilibacter deserti | reverse complement strand
GCGTGCCCAAGGGGGACGCGCTGGCCGTCGCCCGGATCGCCGGCATCGCCGGGGCCAAGCGGACGCCGGACCTGGTGCCGCTCTGCCACCCGGTCGCCCTGCACGGCGTCGAGGTGGACCTCGACGTGGTCGACGTCGGCGTCGCCATCCGGGTCACCGCGCGCACCGCGGACCGGACGGGCGTGGAGATGGAGGCGCTCACCGCGGTCGCCGTCGCCGGGCTCGCCCTCGTCGACATGGTCAAGGCCGTCGACCGGGAGGCGGTCCTCACCGACGTGCGCATGGAGTCCAAGTCCGGCGGACGGTCCGGCACCTGGGAGCGCTCCGCGGGGGTGGGGGCGTGAGCCGCCGCGCGCTGGTGGTCAGCATCTCCAGCCGGGCCGCCGCCGGGGTCTACGAGGACCGCACCGGCCCGATGCTCGTCGAGGGCCTCGCCGCGCTCGGCCTCGCCGTCGACGGCCCGGACGTCGTCCCGGACGGGCCCGAGGTGGAGCGCGCGCTGCGCGCGGCGGTGGACGCGGCGTACGACCTCGTCGTCACGACCGGGGGCACCGGCCTCTCGCCGACCGACGGCACGCCGGAGGCGACGCGCGCGGTCGTCGACCGCGAAGTGCCGGGGGTTGCCGAGGCGCTGCGCGCGACCGGCATCGCGAAGGGCGTCCCCACGGCCATGCTGTCGCGCGGCGTGGTCGGCGTCGCCGGGCGCACGCTCGTCGTGAACGTCGCGGGGTCGCCGGGGGCGTGCAAGGACGCGCTCCCCGTGCTGGGGTCGGTGGTGCCGCACGCGCTGGACCAGCTCGCCGGGACGGACCACCGGGCGGGCGGCGGGGTGTGAGCGCGCGTGGATGGCCGGCCGAGCTCGCCGACGGGCCGGTCGGGGTGCGCCCGCTGCGGGCGCGTGACGCGGGAGCGTGGCGCGACGTGCGCCGGCGCAACGTCGACTGGCTGACCCCGTGGGAGGCGACGCCCCCGGACCCGTCACGGCCGCCGGTGTCGTTCCAGGCGACGGTCCGCTTCCTGCGCAAGGAGGCCCGGGCGGGCCGGGCGCTGCCGTTCGTGGTGACCTACCAGGGCGAGCTCGTCGGCCAGGTGACCGTCGGCGGCGTGACGCGCGGCTCGCTGTGCTCGGCGCACATCGGCTACTGGGTCGACTCCCGGGTGGCCGGCCGCGGCGTCATCCCGACCGCCGTCGCGCTCGTCACCGACCACTGCTTCGCGGCCGTCGGCCTGCACCGGATCGAGGTCAACATCCGGCCGGAGAACGCCGCCAGCCTGCGCGTGGTGGAGAAGCTGGGGTTCCGCGACGAGGGGCTGCGCGAGCGGCTGTTGCACATCGACGGGGACTGGCGCGACCACCGCAGCTTCGCGCTGACGGCCGAGGAGGTCCCGGAGGGCCTGCTGAGCCGCTGGCGGGCTGCGCGGCGCTGACCGCGGTCGTACCAGCAATCTCATCCGTCACATCCGACACGCCGTGCGGGGTCCCCCGTCCGGCGGGCGCGGCCACCTAGCGTTGCCTACCGTGACCGGGCTGATCTTCGGGACCATCGTCGCGGCCTGGGTCGTCGTGCTCGTCCCCATGTGGCTGCGCCGGCACGACGAGCGCAACGAGTCCCGGTCTGTCGAACGGTTCTCCTCCGCCATGCGCGTGCTCTCGCGGCGTGGCCCGTCCCAGTCGCCCGGGCACCGCTATGTCGTGCTGCCCGCCCGTGAGCAGGTCGCGGAGGTTCATGTGAGTGGTGCTCCCGGCCCGCGCCGGTTCTCCTTCGGCCCGGTGTCGGTACGCCGCCCCGGCGCCCGCCCGGCCCGCCCCGCGCCGGCGCGCCCGGCCGCACAGGAAGGGCGCCCGGCACCGCAGCCGGCGCGGCCCGCCCCGGTGCAGGCCCGCCCCGCCGCCCAGCAG
>NZ_JAANNP010000209.1 GCF_011250635.1 Motilibacter deserti | reverse complement strand
GCGTCCTGCACCGCGGGGTCGGAGCTGAAGACCGGCACGTACGCCGGCCGTAGCGCCAGGGCAGCCGCCCCCAGCACGACCCCGGAGACGAGCCCCCACTCCAGCGTCCGGCGCAGCACGCGCCGCGCCCGGGCGGCGTCCCCCGCCCCGAGCGCGTTGCCGACGAGGGCCTGCGCGGCGATGGCGAGGGCGTCGAGGGCGAAGGCGAGGAAGCTCCACACGCTGCCGGCCACCTGGTGTGCCGCGAGCGCGACGTCCCCGCGCGGGGTGCGGGCGGCGACGTACGTGCCGAGCAGCAGCGCCGCACGCAAGGTCAGGGTCCGGACGAGCAGCGGGACGCCTGCGGACGCGGACCGCCGGATGCCCGCGGCGTGCGGCTGCAGCGGCACACCGGCGCGGCGGGCCGCCCGGACGACCGGCAGGGCGAGCGCGGCGCCCATGGCCGTCTGGGTGAGGACGGTCCCGAGGGCCGAGCCGGGCAGCCCGAGGCCTGCCGGGTAGACCAGGAGGGCGTTGAGAGCCGCGTTGACGAGCCCGCCGGCGGTGGCGACGACGAGGGGCGTCCGGGTGTCCTGGACGCCGCGCAGGACGCCCGTGGCGGCCAGCACGACGAGCATCCCGGGCAGCCCGGTCAGGCCGATGCGGAGGTACGTCGTGGCCTCCGGCGCGACCGCCGCGGACGCGCCGAGCGCATCGACCGCCCACGGCGCCACCGCCTGCCCCGCTCCGGCGCACACCACCCCGATCCCGGCCGCCAGCCACAGGCCGTCCATGCCCTGGCTCAGCGCGCCGCGCAGGTCCCCTGCCCCGGCCCGGCGCGCGACCGCCGCAGTGGTCGCGTAGGCGAGGAAGACGCACAGGCTCACGACGACCGTGAGCGCGGCCCCGGCGATCCCCAGCGCGGCGAGCGGGACGGTCCCGAGCCGGCCGACGATCGCGGAGTCGACGAGCAGGAAGAGCGGCTCGGACACCAGCGCCACGAACGCGGGGACGGCCAGCCGCACCAGCTGCCGCTCGAGGCTCGGCTCTGAGGCGGCGGAGGAGGAGCCGGGCACGGTCTGCACCAGTTCAGCCTAGGGAGCGGGCTGTGTGCAGCCCCGAGCGCCGGGATCACCGGAACGAGTTGCCGTCCACATGCGGTGAACTCACGTCGTCGCAGGTCGGACGCGGCGTGTCGCTCGCGGTTATCCACATATCCCCAGGGTTTTCCCCAGCCGTTGCACATTCGTGACGCGGCTATCTCCACAAGCCGTCCCCAGCCTGTGCACAGCCGGGGTTGGACCTTCGGGCGGACGTTCCCTAGCTTGTCCGTCGCTCGTCCGCGGTGCTGTCGGTGCTGTCAGCGGGGGCCGATAGTATTCGAACACACGTTCGAACCACGCGCAGGAGGTTGGTCGTCCGATGTCGGTCGCGGAGATCTACCCTCCGGACGAGGCGAGCTCCGGACGCCCGGCAGACCGGCTCCCGCCGCAGGACGTCGCCGCCGAGCAGTCCGTCCTCGGCGGCATGCTCCTCAGCAAGGACGCGATCGCCGACGTCGTCGAGCTGCTGCGCGGCACCGACTTCTACCGCCCCGCTCACGAGCTGATCTACGACGCGATCCTCGACCTCTACGGCCGGGGCGAGCCGGCAGACGCCGTGACCGTGGCCGCGGAGCTGACCCGGCGCGGCGACATCGCGCCCGCGGGTGGGGCGGCGTACCTGCACACGCTCATCTCGATGGTTCCGACCGCAGCCAACGCGGGCTACTACGCCAGCATCGTCCGGGAGCGGGCCATCCTGCGCCGCCTCGTCGAGGCCGGCACCAAGATCGTGCAGATGGGCTACGCCGGCGAGGGCGGCACTGCGGACGAGATCGTCGACGCCGCCCAGGCCGAGGTCT
>NZ_JAANNP010000210.1 GCF_011250635.1 Motilibacter deserti | reverse complement strand
TCGCCGAGGCGGCGGGCTTCGGCGAGGTCCTCGACGCGATGCGTTGAGCACGCTCTCGGGCCGGGCGGCGTACGACGCCTGGATGCGGCTCGCCCTCGACGAGGCGGCCCTCGCGCCGACCACCGGGGACGTGCCGGTGGGGGCCGTGGTCCTCTCGCCCGCCGGGGACGTGATCGGCGCGGGCCGCAACGCCCGCGAGGCCGACGGCGACCCCACTGCCCACGCCGAGGTGCTGGCGATCCGGGACGCCGCCCGCCTCGTGGGCGAGTGGCGGCTGTCCGGGTGCACGCTCGTCGTCACGCTCGAGCCGTGCACCATGTGCGCCGGCGCGATCGTGCTGTCACGCGTGTCCCGGCTGGTGTTCGGGGCCTACGACGAGAAGGCCGGCGCCGTCGGGTCGCTCTGGGACGTCGTACGCGACCGCCGGCTCAACTCCCGCCCCGAGGTCGTCGGCGGCGTGCTCGAGGCCGAGTGCGGCGAGCTGCTGCGGGCGTTCTTCCTGGCCCAGCGGGCGGCCGGGCTGCCCAGCTCGGGCGTGTCCGAGGTGCCGCCCGAGGCGGCGGGCGAGCCGTCGCTCGGAGGCCCTCGCGAGGAGGGCTGAGCACGGGCCGCGGGGGAGCCGCTATGCTTCTTCGCGGTGGCGTGTCCGAGCGGCCTAAGGAGCACGCCTCGAAAGCGTGTGAGGGTGCAAGCCCTCCGTGGGTTCAAATCCCACCGCCACCGCCGAAGGCTGCCGACGGAAGTCGGGCGGCTTTGCCGACGAAGGTCGGTGCGGCCCGGGTCACGCGTCCGAGGATGCGGGATCCGGGCCTTTCTGTTTCACCTGTGGCTCTGTTCTCCCTGTGGCCGTGGGCGCTTGTCGAGCCGGCCGCCGAAGACCGAGCGGTGCGACGAGGCCCTCCGCGCGCGTCCGGGCTGCCTCCACGAACGGGCGAGGACCGCGTCCCGTTCGGCCCGGCTCAGCATCCCGGCCGCCGTTCGTACATGTGTTCGACCCGTGCGATCCTCCTCGGGTGGCAGGCGGCATGGGGTGGAAGCGTGGCCCGACGCTGGCTGCCCGCGCCGCGCAGGCGCGCGCCTCCGTCGTCCCACCGAGCACGCCGACGGTGCGACCGGTGCACTGCTGGGTCTCCGACCCACCCGGGCATCCCGGCACCTGGCCGGGCCTGCTCATCGCTCGCCAGCGGGGTTCGGCCGGTGATCGCTGGCGCGGTCGGGTCGTCTACGTCGTGGATGCGTACGAGGAGCCGGTGCTCGTGGAGGCCTGGCTCGACTTCGGATGCCTGCGACCGGTGTAGGAGGCGGGCGTTGGCTTCCCGACCGAACCGAAGAGTGCGCCGAAGCTCTCTGTCCTGATGTGAAACGACGCATGAGCCACTTCTCGGGCTTTCGACCGATCCTGCCCGCTGCTACTGCCATCGGCGCTCTTGCGCTCCTGCTTCCAACGCCGGCCCACGCCGATGCCCCCGCCGCCCCTGCTGCTGGTGCCACCGTCGTGGCGTCGGTGCGACTGTCCACGCCGGACACCTCGCTCGTGGGGACGCAGACCACTGTCCTGACGGTCGAGGCCCGGCTGCAGAACCCGCAGGGCGTCCGACCTGTTGCCGGGTCGTGGGACGACGGAAGTGGCTCCGCCACGTGTCCGTGCTTGTTCCTCGCACCCGGGACAGGGGGCCGGTACCCGCGCGTCGCCCCCCAGGCGAACAATTCCCGTGCGGTGCCGCTGACGCTGGTCTCGGGCACCCCCGAGGACGGCATCTGGCGCGGGACCACGCGGCTCGGCGCGATCAACGCGGGTATCTGGCGGCCTCGCTCGATCTACACCGAGGACCT
>NZ_JAANNP010000211.1 GCF_011250635.1 Motilibacter deserti | reverse complement strand
TCAGTCCGGTCGCAAGTTTTTTTCCGCCCCGCGGCGCGTCGAAGAAGCGGTTCGCGGCGTCCTCGGGCACTCTTGCGCGGATGGAATACTGGCCGTGACGTGCGGCCACCCGGCCGCCGCGTGCCACGACGGAAGGTCTCCGGGATGAGCAAGTCGGCCCTGGTCACGGGAGTCACCGGACAGGACGGCTCCTACCTGACCGAGCTGCTGCTGGAGAAGGGCTACGAGGTCCACGGAGTCATCCGTCGTGCCTCGACCTTCAACACGGACCGGATCGACCACGTCTACCAGGACCCGCACGACCCCGACCAGCGCCTGATCCTGCACCACGGCGACCTGTCGGACGCGACGATGCTGGTCAACCTCATGCGCGACGTGCGACCGGACGAGGTCTACCACCTCGGGGCGCAGTCCCACGTCAAGGTCAGCTTCGAGATGCCGGAGTACACCGGCGACGTGACCGGGCTGGGGACGATCCGCCTGCTGGAGGCGATCCGCGCCTCCGGCGTGGACACGCGGTTCTACCAGGCGTCGAGCTCGGAGATGTTCGGCTCGACGCCGCCTCCGCAGAACGAGGACACCCCGTTCCATCCGCGCTCGCCCTACGGTGCCGCCAAGGTCTACGCCTACTGGGCCACGGTGAACTACCGCGAGGCCTACGGCATGCACGCCACGAACGGCATCCTCTTCAACCACGAGTCCCCGCGGCGCGGTGAGACGTTCGTCACCCGCAAGATCACGCGCGCGGTGGCCCGCGTGGCCGCCGGGCTCCAGGACTACCTGTACCTCGGCAACCTCGACGCCGTCCGGGACTGGGGCTACGCCAAGGAGTACGTCGAGGCCCAGTGGCTGATGCTGCAGCAGCCCATGGGTGACGACTACGTCGTCGCGACGGGCAAGGCGGCCACCGTCCGCGACTTTGTCGTGGAGGCCTTCGGTCACGCCGGGCTGGACTGGGAAAAGCACGTCCGCACCGACGCCCGCTACGAGCGCCCTTCCGAGGTCGACGCGCTCATCGGCGACGCCACGAAGGCGAAGCGACAGCTTGGCTGGGAGCCGAAGACCGACTGGCGCGAGCTCGCCCGGCTGATGGTCGACGCCGACCGCCAGCAGCTCGAGGACCAGCTGTCCGGCAAGCTCGTCCGCGTGGACCGCTGAGCAGGTGACGGACCGGTTGGACCGGCCGGCGCAGCGACCGTCCGCCGGGGCGGCCGAGGGCAGCGGCGTCGACTTCGTCGTCAACGTCTACGAACGGACCTACCGCAGCGTCCTCGACGAGGAGCGCTTCGCGGCCCTCGTGGGGCAGCATCGTCACCCCTTCGCGGCGCGCACGATCCTGCTGTCCAATGCGGACGACCCTGTCGACCTGCGGCGGCGCGCCGAGGCGCTGATCAGCGCCGGCCTGGCCGACCGGGCCGTGGCGGTTGCCGACCTGCTGCCCCGCGCGTACGCGCAGGCCGGGCTGGACCGGCGCCGGCTCGGCCCTGTCGCCCCGTTCGTCGACTTCGGCCTGGCCGCGGTCTTCCTTGACGGGCCGCCGTGGCTCCTGCACTGGGACGCGGAGGTCGATCTGCGCGAGCCGGTCGACTGGGTGGCCCCGGCGCTCCGCCTGATGGAGCGCGACCTGCGCGTGCGCATCGCCAACCCCAACTGGGGCGCGCCGACGCTCGACGCCGAGACCGACGAGTGGGTGGACGGGTTCGCTCTCAGCCGCGGCTTCAGCGACCAGGCGTTCCTCGTCCGGCGCTCGGACCTCGCGCGTCAGGTCTACGCGCAGCGCTGCACCGCGCGACTGCGCTTCCCGCTGTCCG
>NZ_JAANNP010000212.1 GCF_011250635.1 Motilibacter deserti | reverse complement strand
CACATCCGTGGGGCACGGGTACGGCGTGGGGACGCGCACGCGCGGCGCGACCATCTTCCCGTCCGGGCCGAGGACGGTCGCCTTGATGCCTGTCCCGCCGCAGTCGACGACGAGCGTGCGGGGGCCGGCAGGAGGTGTCGCGATCACGGGGACAGCCTGCCCTGCCCGCCCCGCCCTACCCTGGTCCGCTATGGCAGACGCCCCGCTCATCACCCGCTACGGCAACCCCGTCCTCCACCGCACCGCCCAGCCGGTCGAGCGCTTCGACGACGAGCTGGTGGCGCTCGCCGAGCGCATGCGGGCCAGCATGGCCGCGGCCGACGGCGTCGGGGTGGCCGGGCCGCAGATCGGCGTCGGGCTGCGGGTCTTCGTCATCGACTGCCCCGGCCCTGACGGCGAGAACGTCGTGGCGACGCTCGTGAACCCGGTGCTCGAGGTGAGCGAGGAGCGCGAGCTCGACGAGTCCGAGGAGGGCTGCCTGTCGGTCCCCGGCGTCTGGAACGTCGTGCCGCGCCCGGCGTGGGCGGCGGTGAGCGGGTTCGACGAGTTCGGCAAGCCCGTGCGGGTCGAGGGGACCGGCCTGCTGGCCCGCTGCCTGCAGCACGAGTACGACCACCTCGACGGCATCGTCTACGTCGACCGGCTGCCGAAGCGGACGCGGCGCAAGCTGCTCGACGCGATGGGCACGCCGGAGTGGGGCGAGCCGCCCGCCTGACCCGTGGTCAGCCCGCGCGGCGCGCCCGCATCGCGTGCGCGCCGAGGACGGGCAGCGCAGTGGGCGCGAGCTCGGCCGGCTCGAGCGCGACGGTGCGCAGCGCGGGGACGCGTTCTGCGGGCATCGGGCGTCCGAACAGATATCCCTGGGCGCGGTCGCAGCCCATCGCGCGCAGCAGTGCGGCCTGGCCGTACGTCTCCACGCCCTCGGCGACCACGATGAGGTCGTGCGCGTGCGCGAGGTCGATGACGGCCGCGACGACCGCGTCGCCCTGCCGGGTGCCGAGGCGGGCGACGAACGAGCGGTCGATCTTGAGCGCGTTGAGGTCGAACTGGCCAAGGTAGGCCAGGGCCGAGTAGCCGGTCCCGAAGTCGTCGACGGCGAGGTGGGCGCCGAGCTCGCGCAGCCGGCGCAGCGACTGCTCCACCACAGCGCTGCCGCCCAGCAGGCTGCGCTCGGTCAGCTCTATCAGCAGCTCGCCCGTCGCTGCGGGGAAGCGCGTGAGCGCCCGCTCGAGCCGCCGGGCGTAGTGCGGCAGCTGCAGCGTGCGGGGGGAGACGTTGACGCTGACGCGGGTGGTGCAGCCCAAGGCCCGCCAGGCCGCGACCTGCTCGACGGCCGCCTCCACCACCTGGCTGTCCAGCTCGGCGATGAGGCCGCTCTCCTCGGCCACCTCGATGAACGCCGCGGGCGGGAGCAGGCCGCGGCCGGGCTCGTCGATGCGCACGAGCGCCTCCACGGCCCGGACGGTGCCGTCGAGCAGGCTCACGACGGGCTGGAAGAGCAGCACGAGGCGGCGCTCGTCCAGGGCGCGGCGGAGCGTCTGCTCGGCGTCGAGGCGCTCGTCCACCTCCTGGCGCAGCTCGGCGTCGAAGAGCGCGAAGCGGTCGCGCCCGTTCTCCTTGGCCCGGTAGAGCGCCAGGTCGGCCTCGCGGAACAGCTCGGCCGCGGAGCGCTGCCCGTCGCTGCAGGTGCTGACGCCGACGCTCGCGCTGGGCACGAGCGTGACCCCGTCGGCGTCGTACGGCACGCGGAGCACCTCGAGCACCCGCCGCGCGAGCGCCGCCGCCCCCGCCGGCCCG
>NZ_JAANNP010000213.1 GCF_011250635.1 Motilibacter deserti | reverse complement strand
TCGCGCGGGCGCTGGCCAGCGAGGACGTGGCGTACACCGCGTACGCCGAGTCGGTCGGCCGGCTGCCCCTGCCGGACGCCGGCCCGCTCGACGACCTCGCGGACCTGCTCGGAGACCGGTCGCGGATACGCGTCTGGTGGCGGTCTCCGCAGGAGCACCGGGTCGACGTCCTGTCCGCCGCCGGTGAGCGCGACACCTACGCCACCACGGTCGGCACGGCCCAGTGGGACTCCGACGAGCTGCGGCTCCGGCTCCTGCTCGGGGACGGGTCAGGAGTCCGCGCTCCGACGCCGCAGGACCTGCTCCCCGCCGAGCTCGGCCGCCGGCTCCTCGGCGGGGCGGCTCCGGGCCAGGTGCGCCGGGACGGGACCGAGCGGGTCGCCGGCCGCGACGCCGTCACGCTGGTCGTCGAGCCGGCGGACGAGCGCACGCTGGTCCGGCGCGTGGACGTCGCGGTGGACGCCGACACCGGGCTCCCGCTGCGTGTCGCCGTGACCGCGCGCGGCGGGGCACGGCCGACCCTGGAGAGCGCGGTCCTCGACCTGGAGCTGCGCGCCCCCGCGGACGAGGACCTCGCCCTGCCGTTCGGGCCGGACACGCGGGTGGAGCGGGTGTCGGCGCTCTCGGCCCGCCGGCTCGCCGAGCAGGTCGCGCCGTACCTGCTGCCGGGCACGCTGGCCGGCCTGCCCCGCCGCTCCGAGGCGGTCGGCGGGGCCGGCAGCTACGGCACCGGGTACGCCCTGCTGGCCGTGGTGCCGCTGCCGGCGTACGCGGTCGCCGAGCTCGACCGCCGGCTGCGCGGCCCGGGGGTCACCGAGCTGGACGAGGACTACGGCGAGGGCCTCCGGCTCGGGCTGCCGCTGCTCAGCGCGCTCACGCTGCGGGCGGGTGACCGGGCGTACCTGCTGGTCGGGACCGTCCCGCCCGGGCTGCTGGAGCGCGCGGCGCGCGAGCTGGCCGCCAGCCCGCCGCCGTTCGACCCGTCCGGATACACGGAAGGACCGCGGTGAGCGAGCCGGCGATCGTCACGACCGACCTGACCAAGCGGTACGGCCGCGTCACCGCCGTCGACGGCATCGGGCTCGACGTCCGTGAGGGCGACCGCTACGGCTTCCTCGGCCCGAACGGCTCGGGCAAGACCACGACCGTCCGCATGCTGCTCGGGCTCGTCTACGCGACGTCGGGAGAGATCGAGCTGCTCGGGCGGCCCGTGCCGCGCGCCGCGAAGGAGGTGCTGCCCTCGGTCGGCGCGATGGTCGAGGGGCCGGCCTTCCCGCGCGGGCTCAGCGGCCGGGCCGCGCTGCGCTGGATCGACGCGGCGGGCGGAGGCGGCCGGCGCACGCGCCGGGCGCGCGTGGAGCAGGCGCTGGACCGGGTCGGGCTGGGCGCGGTCGACGGCCGGGCGGTGAAGGCGTACTCGCTGGGGATGCGGCAGCGGCTGGGGCTGGCGGCCGCGCTCCTGCAGCGGCCCCGGCTGCTGGTGCTCGACGAGCCGACGAACGGGCTGGACCCGCAGGGCATCCGCGAGATCCGCGACCTGCTGACCGAGCTCAACGGGCAAGGAACGACGGTCTTCCTCTCCTCGCACCTGCTCGCGGAGGTGGAGGAGCTGTGCACGCGGGTGGGGGTGGTGTCGTCGGGGCGGCTCGTGGCCCAGGACGAGCTCGACGCCCTGCGCGGCCCGACGGGCCGCACGCTCGTCTCCACGCCCGACGCCGACGCCGCCGTGGGGGCATTGGGCGACGCCGTCCACGAGCGCCGGCCCGGCC
>NZ_JAANNP010000214.1 GCF_011250635.1 Motilibacter deserti | reverse complement strand
GGCCGGCGCGGTCGTCGTCGTGGCCGCGCTCGCGGTCGTCGTGCCCCGGACAGACCTGTACGCCCGGCTCACCGGCGACCCGGCCTTCGACGGCAACGCCGCCTCGGGCACGGTCGACGCGCGCCGGCAGGCCTGGGACGCGGTCCTGGACTGGACGGACGAGAAGCCCGGGCGCGTCGTCACCGGGGCGGGCTTCGGCCCGGACTTCCTCGCCCGGTCCGGCGCCGCCGCCCAGCTCGAGGGGACGACCTACGACGACGTGCGGGCCCCGCACGACTACCCCATCAACACGTACGCCCGGATGGGCCTGGTCGGGCTCGCGGCGCTGGCGTGGGTGCTGGCCGCGGCCGCCTGGCGAGGGGGGCGCAGCCTGCGCCGCCACCCCGGCATCGAGGCGCTCTTGCCCGCGCTGGTCGCGACGGTCCTGTTCGTTCCCGCGCTGGTCGGCGTGATCCTGGAGTCCCCCTTCGGCGCCGTCCCGTTCTTCTGGGCGGTCGGGGCGCTACTTCTCCCGTGCCGGGCAGCAGACGAGGAGGCCGAGCGGACGCCGCCGTCAGCGGCGGCGTGACCGGCGGAACACCGCGGCCGCCGCAGCGAGCACGCCGAGCGCGCCCCCTCCCCAGGCCACGAGGACGCCGACCGCCATCGGACGCGAGGCGTTGATCTGCGGCCGGCTGCCCGTCAGCGTGCCCACGGCCTTGACCGGGAGCCGCCAGGACGCCGCGAGCCCTTGCGCCCGGAGCCGGGCCGCGATCTGCCGGGCGCGCAACCGGCGTGCAGCCGATCGGAGCTGGTCCGCGGGGACCCGGGGCCCGGCGTACCTCGCCTTCGCCGCGTCCTCCTCGGCCTGGTAGCCCGCGACGTCCGCGGACTTCTGCCCCGGCAGCAGGCGGAAGGCGCCGAGGACCACGGGCAGGTGGCGCGGAGGCGCGACCTCGGCGAAGCGGAGCCACAGGTCGTAGTCCATGGCGAAGTGCAGATCGGTGCGCACCCCGCCGACGCGCTCGTAGAGGCTGCGCCGGAAGAACGTGCTCTCCTGCGGCAGGTAGACCCGCAGGCTGGCGAGCTCGGCGGAGGAGACCTGCACGGTCGGCTGCACGTCGAGGACCTCGCCGTCCGCCCCCACCAGGAGCGAGTCGCCGTACGCCCACTGCAGCCCCGGGTCGTCCGCGAACGCGCGGCCGACGGCCTGCAGGGCGCCCGGCCGCAGCAGGTCGTCGCTGTTGAGCCACCCCAGGACCTCGCCGGTGGCCCGCGCGAAGCCGGCCGCGAGCGCGGCGGACTGCCCGCCGTCCGGCTGCGACTGCCAGTAGGAGATCGCCGCCGCGTGCTCCTCGACGACCGCGACGGACCCGTCGGTGGAACCGCCGTCCATGACGATCAGCTCGAGGTCCGGGTAGCCCTGGTCGACGATGCTCGCCAGCGCCGCCCGCAGGTAGCCGGCCTGGTTGTAGGACGGGACGACGAGCGTGATGCGGGGCAGCCGCACGTCGTCCGTGCCGGCCCCAACGCGCTTCCCCGCCTTCGACCCACGCATGGCGGCCGAGCATAGTGGCGGCCTGTCCCGGGCCCTCCTCGCCTGTACGGTGCCCGGGACCCCTAGCGAAGGAGACCGCGCTTGCCAGCCGCGAACGGGACCGGTCGTCCGGGCGTCACCGTCGTCACGGTGACCCGGAACGACCTCGCCGGGCTGCGCCGGACGATGGAGAGCCTGCGCGTGCAGGACGACCGGGACGTCCAGCACGTCGTGATCGACG
>NZ_JAANNP010000216.1 GCF_011250635.1 Motilibacter deserti | reverse complement strand
CTACAACGGTGCCTACGGCGACCCGGTCGCACGCACGCCGAACATCGACCGGCTCGCTGCGGAGGGCGTCCGCTTCGAGGCCGCCTACTCCGCGGCGCCGGTCTGCGCGCCGTCGCGGTTCGCGTTCGTGACGGGCCTCTATCCGGAGACGGCGGGCCCGGCGCACCACATGCGCGCCAACGCCAACATCCCGTCGTACGTCCGCGGCTTTCCCGAGTACCTGCGCCAGGCCGGCTACTACACGACCAACAACTCCAAGACGGACTACAACGCCGCCATCGACCTGGCCGCGACCTGGGACGCGAACAGCGGCAGCGCTCACTGGCGCAACCGCCCCACGGCTGACACCCCGTTCTTCGCCACGTTCACGACGCTGACCAACCACGAGTCCTCGCTGTTCACCATGGTTGACGGCAACGTGAAGCCCGAGGACGTCCGGGTGCCGGCGTTCCTGCCGGACACGCTGGAGGTCCGGCGCGGGATCGCGCACTCCTACAACCGGCAGGAGGTCGCGGACGCCGAGCTCGGGCGCCGGCTGGCCGAGCTGGAGGCCGACGGGCTGGCCGACGACACGATCGTGGTCTACGCCGGGGACAACGGCGGAGCGCTGCCCTGGAGCAAGCGCTTCGGCAACGACAACGGCCTGCACGTCCCGCTCATCATCAGGGTGCCGCCGAAGTGGCAGCATCTCGTGTCGAAGAAGCCCGGGCAGCGGGTCACGTCGCCGGTGCACGGCGTCGACCTCGCGCCGACGGTGCTGTCGCTCGCGGGGCTGGACGTGCCGGCGCACCTGCAGGGGCAGCCGATCCTCGGCACGCGCCCGCAGCGGCAGTACTACACGTTCGGCGAGCGCAGCCGGATGGACGAGCGCTACGACCTGCAGCGGACGGCGCGCGACGAGCAGTTCGTCTACATCCGCAACTACATGCCGCACCGCCCGTACGGCATCAACATGGCCTACATGTGGCAGCAGCGGGCCTACCAGCTGTGGGAGCAGGCGCACCTGGAGGGGACGCTCACCCCGGAGCAGGACCGGTTCTTCGACGAGAAGCCGTGGGAGGAGCTCTACGACCTGGCCGCCGACCCCGACCAGGTGCACAACCTGGCGGACGTGCCGAAGTACCGCTCGACGCGCAACCGCTTCCGGCAGGCGCTCGAGGAGCACATCCTCGAGGTGAACGACAACGGCTTCCTGCCCGAGTCGCACCCGGCCGAGGGCTACGAGCAGAGCCGCGTGCCGGGCGCGTACCCGCTCGAGCACGTCCTGGAGGTCGCGGAGCTCGCCGCCCGCAGGGACCCCGCCAACCTCGACCGGCTGCTGCTCGACCTCGACCACGGCAACGACGTCGTCCGCTACTGGGCGGCGACCGGGCTGCTGATCCTCGGGGACGCGGCCGAGCCCGCGTCCAGGGCGCTGGCCGAGGTGTTCGCCACCGAGACGTCGGTCTTCGTGAAGATCCCGCTCGCCGAGGCGCTCGCCCGACTGGGCCACACCTTCCACAGCGTCAAGTTCCTCGCGGACACCGTGGACACGCACCCGAATGCACGAGTCCGGCTGCAGGCGTTGAACGCGCTCACGTACGTCGGGGTCGCCGCGCTGCCCTACAAGCCGGTGGTCGAGCGGGCGGCGGTGTCGACCGACGAGTACCTGCGCAACGCCGGCCGCTACCTCAACTTCGTCCTCAGCGGCACCTACACGCCGACCACCCCGGTGTTCGGCGGGTTCTGAC
>NZ_JAANNP010000217.1 GCF_011250635.1 Motilibacter deserti | reverse complement strand
CGGGGGACGAAGTTGCCTTCGGGCAGGTCGCCTTGCTCGCTCGAGGTGGTGAGGGCGCCTCCGCTGTCAGTGCTCACGAGACGGCCGGCTCCGTCGGCCCATGCCGCGCGCGTGTGTGCGGCGTTGCTCGTCAACGAACGGGAGTAGACGGTGGTCGTGAGCGTGCTCAGGCTCCCATCACGTTCGACGCGGATGACGGCCTTCTGCACCGGGTCCTCGTTGTCGAGGGGGTAGGTGACTACGAGCCATCCGTCGCCTAGCCGGACGATGGTCTCCACGTTCGCGGCGTCGAAGGGCAGCGCCACTTCGATGTCGCCGTCGAACAGGGCCCGGCCTTTGGCGAATGGGATGGCGGGCGCCGGCCCGGGTGGCAGGGCCGCCGCCTTCAAGGCGCCGGAGACCAGGATGGGCGCGGCCGTGGAGGCGGCCGGCGTCGGGGCCTTGCCGCCTGGGGTGCCGTTCGCCGGTCCGCCGGAGCCGGAAGGAAGCGCAAGGACCGCGCTTGTCAGGACTGCAGCGGCAGTGAGGGCGACGGCGCCGCTGACGGCCGCTCGCCGCTTGACGAGGTCGTGGCGCTTGCGCGTGACGCCGGCGAGGAGGTCGTGGCCGCCGGCTGGGATGCCGGCCAGCTCGTCAAGACCGGCGATCAGGTCCTGCTCGAGGGGGGTTCGCGTCATCGGTGCTCCTGCGGGTCCAGGCCGAGGGTCGGTGTGGAGGCGCGCAGCTTGGCCAGCGCGCGCGAGGTTGTCGTCTTGACGGTGCCGATCGAGCAGCCGAGCAGGTCGGCGGTGGCGGCTTCGGAGAGGTCGTCGAAGTAGCGCAGCACAATGACGGCGCGCTGCCGGCGGGTCAGCGTGTTGAGCAGACAGGCGACGGCGTCTCGCAGCTCTATCGGGGAGTACGGGTCGGGCGCTGTCTCGGTGTCGGGCAAGGCCGCGGTGGGGTGCTCGCCGTGCCAGCGGCGTCGCCACCAGCTCGCGTAGGTGGTGACGAGCACTCGGCGGACGTACGCATCGGGGTCTCCTCCGCGGGTGATCCGGTCCCAGTGCGGCCAGGCCCTCGCCAGTGCGGTCTGGGCCAGGTCCTCGGCCAGTTGGTGATCCCCCGTCAGCAGTCGCGCGGTACGCAGCAGCGCGCCCTGGCGCGCCAGGACGTACTCGCGGAACCCCTCGGGCTCCCTCACGCCTCGATCTCGCTCGCTCTCACATGACCTACACCGGGTGGAACCCCACAAAGGTTGACAGCCGCAACGACACCAGGAAGCGGGGCCATGCGGGGCGCCTGGTGGGGCTGGGCGTGACCAGACCCCTCGGGCCATGTGAGGCTCGTACCGGTGGACGACCAGCACCGAGAGCAGAGGTGCGCCGACGGCGTCGACGGGGGTCTCTGGTTCGGCAAGCACAAACGCTGTTCGCCACGCCGGGAGTGGTGTGTCTACGCCTCGACGGCGAAGGCCGCGAGCCGGACGACGTGGTCGTCGCCGACGATGGCGACCTCGCCCCTGTCGCGCGGGTCGCGTGGGTGCGCGGCGTTGCCGTCGCCCGCGTGCGGCTGGCGGGCGACGCGCGCTCGGCTGCGGTCGCCGGCGCCGCGGTCCCCGACCCAGTGGCCGTCCCGACGCCCTGGCCCGACGACCCCGGCGCCCCCGACTGCCGAGCGGGCGACCTCGATGGCGCGCTCGTCGGCGCAGACGCTGCCACCGGTCACCGGTTGCACGTCCTCGGGGGGG
>NZ_JAANNP010000218.1 GCF_011250635.1 Motilibacter deserti | reverse complement strand
GCAGCCCCGACGGGTCGATCGAGTAGAGGCGCCGGGTTCCTTCCGCCCGCACCGCGACGAGCCCCGCCTCGCGCAGCACGCGCAGGTGCTGGGAGACCGTGGGCTGGGAGATCGGCCCGCGCGCCTGCAGGGCAGCGACCACGGCTCCGGCCGGCTGCTCGCCCGCCGCCAGCGATCGCAGGATCAGCCGGCGGGTCGCGTCACCCAGCGCCTCGAAGACCGCGTCCACCCGATGCTCACCGCTGCCCGTCACTGCCCCTCACTGCCCGGGGGCGTCCTCGGGGACGACCGTGTAAAACGCGACCGTGCGCTCGGCCGCCTCGTGGGCGGGGCCGGGGTCGTCCCCGTCGCGCACGGCGGCGTCGGCCCAGCCGGTCGCGGCGGACCGGACGAAGTCGATGCCGGCCGGAGTCGTCGGGAACGCCAACGCCGCCTCCGCGTCGACCGGCGCGGCGCTCTCGAGGTGCAGCCCGAGCCCCATCAGCCCGAGGTCCCAGCCGACGCCCACCGCGCCCGGCCCGAACTGCTCCCAGAACCCGGGGTCAACCGGCGACTCGTGCGCCAGCTCGAGGACGGTGCCCTCCCCCTGCGCCACGAGCGAGACGCTCAGCCACGACACCATCTCGCCGTACTCCCAGGTCACCGCGAAGCGCGACGGCTCCTCGCAGCTCTGCACCGTGCCGCCCGCGTTGCCCTCGAGCGCGTAGCGGCCGCCGACCCGCAGCTCCCCGCTGACCGGCAGGAACCACCGCGGGATGCGCTCGGCGTTGGTCACCGCGTCCCAGAGGTCGGCCTGGTCGGTCGGGTACGTCCGCCGCGCGACGGCGATCTTCGTCGGCACCCCGTCGCGGGAGCCGGTGCGCACCTCCCGCGTCACGAGGCCGGCCACGGCAACGGGGTCGAGCAACATCTGCGTCCTCCTTGTATAGGCGCTCACCTATGCTTGAGGATGGCAGGGCGAAGCCGCCGGCGCAACCATCGCCGCGCGGGCCGCGGGCGCAGGTCCCGCGGCAGGGTCTGCACGAACGCCGCCACGTCCGCCCGTGCGCCGCCGGCCGGCTTCGGGCTCGCCCGGGCGTACGCGTCGAAGAGCTCGCGGAACCGCGGGCCGACCGCCGCCGCCAGCCCCGGGCTGACGAGGCAGGCGACCTCGCGCCGCTTGGCGACGAGGGCGCGGGCCTGGATCCGCACTCGCTCGGCGTCGAAGCCGTCCGGCACGGGCCCTGCGGCCACCAGCGCGTCGAGCAGGCCCGCCTCGGCCCGCGCCAACCGACGCCGTGCCGCGTCGATGTCTGCAGGATCAGTCACGCATTCACCTTCGCGGATTCGACGACACCGCGGATCGCGGCCAGCTCGGCCGCGAGCTCCTCGTCCCGCGGGTACGCCGCGTCGCGCTCGAGCATCACCCCCGGCACCGCCACCCGCTCGCACAGCGCGCCCAGCAGCTCGAGCACCGCAGGCGGGACGGGATGGGCGTGCGTGTCGTGCCAGACGCCGTCGCGCAGCACGCCCCCGGCGACGTGGACGTAGGACACCGACTCCAGCGGCAGGTCGTCGAGCGCCGCGATCGGGTCCAGCCCGAGGTTGACCTGGTTGGTGTAGAGGTTGGCGACGTCGAGGAGCAGCCGGACCCCGGTGCGCTCGACGAGCTCGGCCAGGAACTGCCCGTCGGTCAGCTCGTCGTCGGGCCAGGACAGCAGCGCG
>NZ_JAANNP010000219.1 GCF_011250635.1 Motilibacter deserti | reverse complement strand
CTGTCGTCGACCTCGACGATCCGCCGCCCGAGCCCCGACCGCTCGATGACCGCCCGCGCGGACTCGACCTCGGGCAGCTCGGGCACCGGGCGAGTGTAGGTCGGGCCCCGCCGCCGGGCCTGCCCGCCGCCCAGCCTCCTGCAGGCCGGCTCAGCCCTCCAGGCCGCCGCCGGACGCCCACTCCGCCAGCCGGCGCTCCGCCTCCTCCGGGCTCACGTCCTCCACCCGGGTCATGACCGCCCAGCGGTGGCCGTACGGGTCGTAGATCGAGGCGAACCTGTCCCCGGTCACGAACGTCGTCGGCGGCTCACGCAGCACCGCGCCCGCGGCGACCGCCTTCTCGGTCACGGTGTCGACGTCGCTCACGTAGATGCACGTCGAGCCGCTGACCCGGTCGTGGCCCGGCCCCGAGCTCGGCGCCTCCAGGCCGAACTGGTCAGCGGGGTCGCCGAGCTGCAGCCGGCCGTCGCCGAAGTCGAGCTCGGCGTGCGGGACGGTGCCGTCCGGCCCGTCCATCCGGCTGACGAGGGTGGCGCCGAACACCTGCTGGTAGAACTCGATCGCCTCCGCTGCCGGGCTGCAGACGAGGAACGGCGTGAGGGTCGTGTAGCCGTCGGGCTTCCCGTTCTCGATGCTCATGGCGGCACTGTGCCTAGACTCCGGCGGTGCCGTCTTGCACTAATGCGACACCTCCATGGCGCTGACGCTGAGCGCCGAGACGTGGGCGCGCACCGCGAGCCGCAAGGGGGTGCTGCGGCCCGACGAGACCGCAGCAGTCGCCGGGCTGCGCCGGATGCCGGACGTGTCGGAGCCGCTCGTCCCCTACGTCGAGCAGTACTGGTCGGTCTCCTGGGACCTGCCCGTGCCGCGGACCGTGCGAGCCGAGGTGCTGAGCCACCCCTGCGTCAACCTCACGGTCGAGACGGGCACGGCCCGCCGGTTCGGCGTCGACCTGCCGGCCGCCCTCGTGCACGGCGTGGTCACCCGGCGCTTCGCGGTGGACCTGCGCGGCTCCGGCGGGGTCAGCGCGTTCAAGTTCCGCCCCGGCGGGTTCGCGGCCTTCAGCGGTCGGCTGCCTCACCGCGACTCGGTGCGGCGGCTCGAGGGCGTACGCGGCCTCGACCCGGCGCGGCTCGTGCGCGACGTGCTCGCCGAGGGCTCGGACGACGTACGCGCCGCGGTGCTGGACGCGGCACTGGCCCCGCTGGCCCCCGAGCCCGACGATTCGTACGCGCTGCTGCAGGACGTGATCGCCGAGATGGTGCACGACACGACGCTCGTCCGCGTGGACGCCGTGGCGGCGCGGGCCGGGCTCGGCGTCCGCTCCCTGCAACGGCTGTTCGCGGCGTACGTCGGGGTGCCGCCGAAGGCCGTCCTGGCTCGCTACCGGCTGCAGGACGCGGTGGCCGCCATCGACGCCGGGAAGGTCGAGGACCTGGCCGGGCTCGCGGCATCGCTGGGATGGAACGACCAGGCCCACTTCAGCCGCGACTTCCGGGCGGCGGTCGGCGTGACGCCGGGGCTCTACCTGCGGCGGGCGCGGCAAGCCCGGCCCGTGCCGGCGTGAGGGCTCAGCTGCGCGCGCGCCCGACCGCGCGCGGACGCGGGACGTACTCGATCCCCCGGACCTCGGCGGCGGCTGCGGTCCCGTCGAGGCCGT
>NZ_JAANNP010000220.1 GCF_011250635.1 Motilibacter deserti | reverse complement strand
CATCGCCTGGCTCGCTCTGGCCGCCCCGCGGCGGCCCCGGCTGGCGCAGCTGACGTTCCTCGTCGTGGCCGCGTTCCTGCTGACCAACAAGGTCTACTCGCCGCAGTACCTCCTCTGGCTGGTCCCGCTCGCCGCCCTGGCCCGCCCGCGCTGGCGCGACTTCCTCATCTGGCAGGCCGGCGAGCTCGTCCACTTCGTCGGCATCTGGCTCTACCTCGGCCAGTGGGTCGACGCCGACCGGGCGCTCGGCGACAAGGCCTACATCTGGACGATCGCGGCGCACGTCGCCGGCACGCTGTGGCTGGCCGGGGTCGTCGTCCGCGACATCCTGCGCCCGGTCGACGACCCGGTGCGCGCCGACGGCGTCGACGACGACCCGGGCGGCGGCCCCTTCGACGGTGCGCCCGACGTCTTCGCGCTGGGTCCGGGGCCAGGAGCGCACTCGTCGGGCGGCGGCACGCCGGGCAGCCGGTCGGCCGACGCCGGGCCGCCCGCGATGGCGACGTCCGTCCGGGAATGAGCGCGGTCGAGGACCGGGACGAGGCGGGGGGCGTACGCCCGGCCCCCG
Organism: Motilibacter deserti; assembly: GCF_011250635.1. Lineage (GTDB taxonomy): Bacteria > Actinomycetota > Actinomycetes > Motilibacterales > Motilibacteraceae > Motilibacter_A > Motilibacter_A deserti. Next base: position 1,090 of record NZ_JAANNP010000220.1, on the reverse strand, counting down.
CCCGTCCGTCCGGCGGGGAGGTCCTCGGGCCCGCCACCGCGCAGCCGCCGTCCCTCGAGCGCGGCGCGGGCTCCGGCGGCGCCCGCGGGGCGAGCCGCGCCGCGCTGCGCGAGACGAGCGGGTCCGCGCTGGCCGAGACGAGCGGTGCCGCCCTGCGCGAGGCTTCGCTGTCCGCGCTCTGGGTGTGGGCCGCGACCCGGATCGGGACGTTCCTGCTCGGCTGGGTGGCGGTCTACCACTTCGCGGAGGGACCGCTCGGCTCCTACCTGCAGCGGTGGGCGCAGTGGGACTGGCACCACTTCGAGTTCATCGCGCGCAACGGCTACGACTCGCGGTTCGACCCGAACATCGAGGCGTTCTTCCCGGGCCTGCCGCTCGTCCTGCGCGCCGTGCACACGGTCGGCGTGGACTACGTGCTGGCCGGGCTCCTCGTGTCCTTCGTGGCCGGGGCCTTCGGCGCCGTGGCGCTCGCCCGGCTGGCCGAGCTGGACGGCCCGCGCGGCGCCGGTGAGCGCGCCGTCCTGCTGCTGACGCTGAGCCCTGCAGCCGTCTTCCTGGCAGCGGGCTACGCCGAAGCGCTCTTCCTGGGATGTGCATTGCCTGCATGGCTCTGCGCCCGTCGGGGGCACTGGTGGGCTGCGGGCCTGCTCGCTGCCCTGGCCTCGACCACCCGCGTCAGCGGCGTCTTCCTCGCGGTCGCGCTCGTCGTGCAGTTCGCGGTCGGCCCGCTGCGCCGGGACTGGCGGCAGGCGCCCGCCCTGGTGCTGCCCTTCCTCCCGGTGCTCGGCTACATGGCCTACCTGCGCAACCTGCGCGGCCCGTGCACCCCGACGAGCGACGAGGTCTGCGGCTGGCTCGCCTGGCAGCGGGCGCAGGAGCGCGGCTGGGGCCGCAGCTTCAGCACCCCGTGGGACGTCCTCGCGAACACCTGGGACGCGGCGTTCGGCCAGTCGCAGGCGGTGCCGTTCCGGATGGACTTCCGGCTTGAGCTGCTGGCCATGGCCGTCGGTGTCGGGCTGACGGTCTTCCTGCTCGTACGCCGCGAGTGGGGCGAGGCGACCTTCGTCGGGCTCAGCGTCGCCGCGCTCGG
>NZ_JAANNP010000221.1 GCF_011250635.1 Motilibacter deserti | reverse complement strand
CCGCGACCGCGGCCCGCAGCTCCTCCAGGTCGCCGGCGGCGAGGAGGGCCTGCAGATCACGGGCGGTGCTGGCCGCGATGTCCCCGCTGCGCGTCAGCGTGCCGAGCTCGAAGCGGACCGACTGCACGGCGGTGCGGGCCGGGACGAGCTGGTCGACCAGGCCGAGCAGCTGGGTACGCGCCGCGTCGCCGATCTTGCTGGCGGCCGCGGTGTCGAGCCAGGCCCGGATCTCCTGCGCCCGGGCCCGCATGGCGGCCCAGTCGCCGGCCGCGTACGAGGCGGACGCGTCGGCGAGCAGGCTGCGCAGGTCGCGGGCGGCGCTCGCCGGCAGCTGTGCCGAGAGCGCCTCGAACGCCGCGCTGACGTCCGAGACCCGGACGACGGCCGGCTCGGCAGCGGCGAGGGAGGCGATCTCCGCGTCGCTGAGCACCCGGTCGTACACGTGGACCGCGTCGATGGCACCGGGGAAGTAGTCGACGGGGTTGCCGTTGAACTTGCCCCGGCCGATGACCAGGTTGCCCGGGTCCTCGGCGCCACCGCAGACCGACGCCTTGCCGGCCAGCTGGCCGTCGACGTAGATCCGCAGCTCGCCCGCGGTCACGTCGCGGACCCCGGTGAGGTGGTACCAGCGGCCGACCTGCGGCTCGCCGAGGTTCTGCGCCAGGGCGCGGACGCCCGGGTAGCTGAACGCCCAGCGCCGGTTCTCCCCGGAGTACTGCAGGAAGAAGTCGCTGCTGGTGTTGCCGTCCTGGCTGACGACGGTGGCGAAGCCGCCCAGCCGGTCGATCTTCGCCCACGCCGACACCGTGTAGTTGCCGGTCGTGTCGACGGCCTGGGCCCCGGTGTCGACGTACTGGTTGGTGCCGTTGAACTGAAGTGCGTTTCCAGACTTGCCGGTCACCCACGTCGGGCCGTTGACGAGCGTGCCGTCGTGGCCGCCACCGCTGACGTCCTCGGTGACGCTGCCGCGGCCCTCGTCGAGCGGCCAGGCGCCGACGCCCACCAGGCCGGGCTTGCCCGGGGGCAGCACGACCTGGCCGGTGCTCTCGCCGGCGGCGATGATCTCCTCGTTGATCGCGCGGATCTGGGCCGGGTCGACCTTCTCCTCGCGACGGTCGTAGGTCCAGAGCCCGTTGAGCTCGGTCTCGACGTCGGTGATCTGCGTGTAGACCGACCCGGACAGCCCGCAGCTCGCGGCCGCGATGAGCGGGCGCTCGTTGTTGACGTACGCCCGGGTCAGGTCGGCCCTCGTCTGCAGGTCGGGGCCGTAGTTGTTGAGCGACCCGCCCGGCCAGGTGTGGCCGGGGATGACCAGGCCCATGCCGCCGTGCTCGCCGTCGATCGCGGCGCGGTTGGCGTCGGGCGCCGGGAAGGCGGGGCCGTTGTCGCGGTACTCGTGCCAGTCGAGGATGTCGCCCCGGCCCGAGTCACCCTTGGAGTTGCAGCAGTTGACGCCCGAATGCGCGTTCACCAGTCGGGTCGGGTCCTGGGCCTTCACCGAGTCGGCGATCTGCCCGGTCGTGGTTCGGTCCCACTCGCCCCAGCCCTCGTTGAAGACGACCCAGCCGATGACCGAGGTGATGCTGTCGTGCTCGTCGACGAC
>NZ_JAANNP010000222.1 GCF_011250635.1 Motilibacter deserti | reverse complement strand
GCGCGCCGCCGGGCGGGACGTCCAGTGGGTCTACGACGCCCACGAGTACGTCCGCGGCCTCTCCCTCTACGGCGGCCGCACGCCGCGCGTCCGCGCCGCCTGGGCCGCGTTGGAGGAGGAGTACATCCGCGACGCCGCGCGCGTCATCACCGTCTCGCCCGACATCGCCGGCCGGCTGCAGGCGCAGTACGCGCTGGCTCAGCGCCCGGCCGTCGTGCTCAACACCCCGGTCGCGGACGCGCTGCACCAGGGGGCGGACGGGCCGCCGCCGGAGCGGACGGTGCGCGACAGCTGCGGCGTCGGGCCGGAGGTGCCGCTGCTGCTCTACTCCGGCGGCGTCACGGCGGCGCGCGGGGTGTCCACGGCGGTCGAGGCGCTGGCCGAGCTGCCGGAGGCGCACCTGGCGGTCGTCGCGGTCCCGTCGACCCGGACGATCGCCGTGGGCAACCTGCGCGAGCAGGCCGAGCAGGCCGGGGTCGCGGACCGGGTGCACCTGCTCGAGCCGGTGGCGCCCGCCGACGTCGTCCCCTACCTGTCCGGCGCCGACGTCGGGCTCATCCCGCTGCTGCACTTCGGCAGCCACGACATGGCACTGACGAACAAGCTGTTCGAGTACCTCCACGCCCGGGTGCCCGTCGTGGTGAGCGACTGCCCCGCGCAGGCCGAGTTCGTGGGGGAGCACCGGATCGGGGAGGTGCACGTCGCGGGTGACGCGCCCGGCCTCGCCGGGGCGGTCCGCGTCGTGCTCCGCGACCGGGAGCGGTTCGCCGCCCGAGTCCGCGAGCCGGGGCTGCTCGCCGAGTTCTCCTGGCGCGGCCAGGAGGAGCAGCTGCGCGCTGCGTACGTCGCGCTGCTCGGGCGCGACCTCCAGTTGCCCGCAGACGACCTGCGGATGTCCGACCTGGTCGAGTCGCCCTCGACCGGCGGTGGGGAGCACGTGGCGGGCCCGCTCCACGCGACCGGCCCGCTCCACGCGACCGGCCCGCTCAACGAGACCGGTCCGCTCGACGCGACCGGTCCGCTCGGCGCGACCGGGGCCGGCGCGACCGGGGCCGGCGCGACCGGCCCGCTCGGTGCGACGGTGGCCGACGGCGAGCCGGAGCCGGCGCGCCCTGCGGGCTCGGCCGGCCGGGTCGGCGGCGAGGGCGCCGGCGAGGCGGCCGACGAGCTCGCGCCCGGCGCGGCTGAGGAGCAGCTCCCGTGAGCGGTGGCGCACCGCCGGCCGTCGTCCTCGTCGGCGACGACAGCGCGGCCGAGCCGGCCCGCGCCGCGGCGCTCGCCACGGCGCGGCTCGGGCTGGCGGTCACGCTCGTGCTGCCCGCCGCGTCCGCGCGCCGGGTGGAGGCCGACCTCGGCCCCGTCCGTGTGCTGCGCGTCCCGGTGGGCACCGCGCTGCGCGACGCCGCCGCCGGCCGCGACCGGCGCCGGGCCGTGGCGCCCCGCCTGCTCGGCTACGCCGACGCCGGCGAGGAGCGCGCCGCCGCCCTGCGCGCGCGGCTCGCGGTGGCCGACGCGGCCGCGCGCCAGGGGGCCGGTGCCGCCCTGGCTGGGGCCTACTGGCGCGGGCGGGCGCAGCTCGTCCGCGTGCGTTCGGCCGGTCAG
>NZ_JAANNP010000223.1 GCF_011250635.1 Motilibacter deserti | reverse complement strand
CCCGCACCTCGTACCACGCGTCGAGCGGGGCGGGGTAGTACGCCTCGAAGCTCGTCTGCTGTCCGGTCTCCATCGCGCCGCGGTAGTGCGTCTCGAAGTCGGAGGCGAGCGCGGCGGGGAAGAGCTCCCACACGTTGCCGCCGAGCAGCTCCTCGCGGGGCTTGCCGAGCAGCGTCTCGGCCTGGGAGTTCACGTAGGTGAAGCGCCACTCCCGGTCGAGGGAGAAGAACGCCGCGGTCATCATCTCCAGCACCCGGCGGACCCGCGCCTCGCCCTCCTGGGCGCTCGTGGTGTCGTACGCCGCCCCGAGGACGCGGACCGAGCGCCCGTGCTCGTCCCGCAGCGCCCGGCCGCGCGCGGTGATCCAGCGCGTCGCGCCGTCCGGGAGCAGGATGCGGTACTCCGCCTCGTAGCCGCCGCCGGTCGCGATCGCCGTCTCCAGGGCGTGCGTGACCCGGGGCAGGTCCTCCGGGTGCAGCCGGGCGTTGAAGCCCTCGATCGACCGGTCGAACGTCTCCCGGTCGTAGCCGAAGAGCTCGATGAGCCGGTCGTCCCACGTGAGGACACCGGTCGTGAGGTCCCAGTCGAACGTGCCGATGCCGGCCGCGTCGACCGCCAGCTCGGACATGACGCGCGTGGCCTCGTACTCGGCGGTCAGGGCGGCGAGCTCCAGCTCGGTCTTCGCCGAGTCGGCCAGCTGCGTGAGGACCTGCACGTCGGAGGGGGACCAGGCGCGCGGTTCGGCCTCGAAGACGCAGAGCGCGCCGATCAGCTCGCCCACCGACGCGTGGATGGGCACGCCAAGGTAGGAGCCCACCAGCCCCTCGGCGACCGCCGGCAGCGCGGAGACCCGGGCATCGGCGCTGGCGTCCGGCACGACGACCGGCGCGCCCGCCGCGATCGTCAGCCGGCACACGGCGTCGGTCAGCGGCATCTCCATGCCGGTCGCGACCCCGGGCGGTAGCCCGGCGCCGCCGACGATCTTCTGCCGGTCGGTGAGCACCGAGACGTAGGCGCTGGACGCGTGCAGGAGCGACGCCGCGAGGGCGGCCAGCCGGTCGAGGGCCGAGCTACCGGGAAGAGCGTGCTGGCCCGCCGCGTCGGCGTGCGCGGAGCTGTCGCTGCCCACCGCCGTCGCCGGGGTCTCGTCATCGCCGTCAGACGGATGACTGGCCACGAGACTCCTCCGGGTGATCGGGCCGGAGCGGGGTGTGCACCCGGCCCCCCATTGTGCCCGGTCGCGGGCCTCCCCTGCGCAGAGCGAGGGCGACGTCACTTCCCGGGCCGCGCCGGCCGGGCAGGATGAGGCGCATGGAGCGCCTGTTCTCGTACGGCACGCTGCAGGACCCGGCGGTGCAGACCGCGACGTTCGGCCGCCCGCTGGCTTCGTCGCCTGACGCGCTCCCTGGCTACACGACTCGGATGCTGCGCATCACCAACCCCGAGGTCGTCCGTACGAGCGGCATCGGGGAGCACCCGGTGCTCCTGCACACCGGGGACCCGGCGGACGAGGTACGCGGGGTGGTCCTGGAGCTGACGGCGGCCGAGCTGGCGGCCGCCGACACGTACGAGTCGGCGGAC
>NZ_JAANNP010000224.1 GCF_011250635.1 Motilibacter deserti | reverse complement strand
GCCGGTTGGCAGAGTGCCGCATTCTCGCGGCGCCCGGTTGGCAGAGTGCCGCACTCTCGCGCTAGAGGGGCAGCAATGCCGCACTCTTCCCGCGGAGGGGGGCGGTCAGGCCGGCGTGGGCGCCCAGACCGACCACGCGCCGGGGGACATGGTCCAGGTGCGTGAGGTCAGCGGCCCGAGCACCTCGCCGTCCTCGTTCACCCCGAACTCCTCGCCGCTGACGGTCACGGACCTGCCCCGCGCCGTGACGACGTCGTCCCGCTCCGCGTGCTCGCCGCGGCGTACGTCCAGGGCGAAGCCCATCCGCTCCAGCGGCCCGGTCGAGGTGGCCACGACGACGTCGAGCAGCCCGTCGCCGGGGTCGGCGTCCGGCGCGAGGAGCGTGCCGCCGCCGATGGACGTGCCGTTGGCCACGCCGACCAGCAGCGCGTCGTCGTCGGCGACCACCTGCCCGTCGACCTCGACCCGGAGCTTCCATCCGGTGGAGCGCACACCGGCGACCACCGCCCCGACCGGGTACGCCGCCGGCCCAAGCGCCGGCTTCAGCCCGCCAGCCGCCTTGGCCGCGTCGGCCCCCACGCCGGCGTGCGCGGCGTTGACGACCGCGCTGCCGTCGTCCGCCGTGACCAGGTCCAGCCGGCGCGAGCTGCCGTCGCGGACCGCGCGCAGCAGGGCGGCCGCGGCCTGGACCGGGTCGAGCGGGATGCCGAGGCAGCGCGCGAAGTCGTTGCCCGTCCCCATGGGGACCAGGCCGAGCGGCGTCTCCCACTCCAGGAGCCCGGACTCGAGCAGCGCGTTGACCGTGACGTGCAGCGACCCGTCGCCGCCGGCGATCACCGGAGTGCGCCCACCGGCCTGGGCGAGGATGCGGCCCACGTCGTCCGCGTCGCCGCAGACGGCCTCGTCGACGTCGGCCGCGGAGCGCAGGACCGACTTCACCGCGACGATGGTGTCCCGCTGCGCCGAGCCCGCCCGGGCGTTCGTCACCAGCAGGAACGCGGGCCTCCCGGCGTCCGCCACGGGCGCTCCCATCTCCTCGTCCGGTAATCTCGCTCGCCGTACGCGTCCCCCCAGTCGAGTAGGTGTACACGCCCGTGCCCGCGATCGTGGTGGTCGGCGCCCAGTGGGGCGACGAGGGGAAGGGCAAGGCCACCGACGTTCTCGGGGCCGATGTCGACTACGTGGTGCGCTACAACGGCGGCAACAACGCCGGGCACACCATCGTCATCGGCGCTGAGAAGTACGCCCTCCACCTCCTGCCGAGCGGCATCCTCACGCCCACCGTCGTGCCGGTCATCGGCAACGGCGTCGTGATCGACCTGTCGGTGATGTTCTCCGAGATCGACCTGCTGGAGAGCCGCGGCGTCGACACCTCCAAGCTCATCATCAGCGCCAACGCGCACGTCATCGCGCCCTACCACCGCACGATCGACAAGGTCAGCGAGCGCTTCCTCGGCAAGGCCAAGATCGGGACGACC
>NZ_JAANNP010000226.1 GCF_011250635.1 Motilibacter deserti | reverse complement strand
GGGCCGCCGCCGACCCGCGCTCGGCACCGGTGCAGGCCGCGGACGTGGAGGCAAAGGTCTGCGGCTCGCTGCTCTACGCGGCTCTCACCGCCCGCTGGCCGGCAGCCGAGGACGCCGGCCTCGAGCCGGCCCCGCTCCTGGACGGGGTCGCCTGCGCGCCCCGGCAGGTGCGCGCCGGGCTTCCTGCGGCGCTGGACGACATCGCGTGCCGCGCGCTGGGCCTGCCCGCCGCTCGCCGCGGCGCGCCACCACTGCACACGGCCGAGGACGTCGCGGCCGCGCTGCACGCGACCCATGCGCCCGGCGTCGACGAGCCCGCCCTGCCGGTGGCCGAGCCGGCCCTGCGCGCCACGCCGCCGTCCCGGTGGGTACGCCTCCTGCGCCTGGCGCCCGGAGCCGTGCTGCTCGCCGGCCTGGCGCTGCTGGGCTGGCAGGTGGTGGACGCGGTGCGCTCCGACGAGCCGTCCGACCCCGTCCGGGAGCGGGCCGCGAGCCCACGCCCCTCCGCGACACCGGTGGCCGTGCGCCCGGTGGGCGCCGAGGGGTTCGACCCGCTGGGCGACGGCGTCGAAGGCGTCGGCGGCCGTGCCGTGGACGGCGACCCGGAGACGTCGTGGACCACCGCGACGTACTTCCGCCGCCCGGACCTCGGCGGGCTCAAGTCGGGAGTCGGCCTGCTCCTGGACCTCGGCCGGGCCGTCCGCGTGTCCGAGGTGCGGGCCGACATAACCCCCGGGGCCGACGTGCAGGTCTTCCTGCTGGCGTCCGAGCCCACTGAGGCGCCGACCGGGCCGCCGGCCACGACCGTGACGGACGCCCCGGAGCAGGTGGCGGTCGACGTGCCCGGCGACGGCGCGGCCGGCACGCCCGCACGCTACGTCCTGCTCTGGCTCACCCGGCTGCCTCCGGCCCCCGAGGACCCGACCAACTACCGCGGAGAGGTCCGCGAGGTCACGGTCCGCGCGATCCGCTAGTTGGATTCCCGTGAAACATCCGCGCGTCAGCCGCGCCGCCCTGATGGGATGAGCGCGGTGGAACGCGGGCGCGCACGGAGGGAGGGGGCCGGGTTGGGGGCGGGCGAGGACTACTCCGAGGCGAGCGACGCGGAACTGCTCGAGCGGCACCGGGCCGGGGACCCCGAGGCCTTCGGCGAGGTCGTGCGCCGGCACCGCAACCGGCTCTGGGCCGTCGCGCTGCGGACCCTCGGCGACCCCGAGGAGGCGGCGGACGGCGTGCAGGACGCCCTGGTGTCGGCCTTCCGGGCGGGCCGCGGGACCAGCGGGGGCGGCTACCGGGGAGACGCCGCCGTCACCACGTGGCTGCACCGGGTCGTGGTGAACGCCTGCCTCGACCGCGCCCGGCGCCGGCGCGTACGGGACGCCGTGCCGCTGCCCGTCGGCGAGAGCGGCGAGGACCTGCTGCCCGCTCCCGGTGACGCCGTGGCCGAGCG
>NZ_JAANNP010000227.1 GCF_011250635.1 Motilibacter deserti | reverse complement strand
CATCGAAGCGCTACTCCGTTCGTCGACGAATGCTCCTGCACCGCCCGGACGGACCGCAAGGCCACGGCCGGTGAGGTCCGTGCCGAGCGCGGCTCAGTCGGCAGGCGGGACCTCCGCGCCAGGCTCCAGGATGCCCACGATCCGCTCGAGGTCGTCCAGGGACGCGAACTCGAGCACGATCTTGCCCTTGCGCCGGCCCAGGTCGACCTTGACCCGGGTCTCGAAGCGGTCCGAGAGCCGGTCGCTGAGCTCGCTGAGCCGGGGCGAGACCGGCGGCCGCAGTCTCCGACGCGGAGCCGCAGCGCTCGGCTCCTGCTTGTCCAGCGCCACGATCTCCTCGACCGCGCGCACGGACAGGCCCTCGGCCACGATCCGCTGGGCGAGCCGCTCCTGCGCCGCCGCGTCGCTAAGCCCGAGCAGGGCACGTGCGTGCCCGGCGCTGAGCACCCCCGCGGCGAGGCGCCGCTGGACGACGGCGGGGAGCTTGAGCAGGCGCAGCGTGTTGGAGATCTGCGGGCGCGACCGCCCCAGCCGCTTGGAGAGCTCCTCGTGCGTGCAGCCGAAGTCCTCGAGCAGCTGGCCGTACGCCGCAGCCTCCTCGAGCGGGTTGAGCTGGCTGCGGTGCAGGTTCTCCAGCAGCGCGTCGCGCAGCAGGTCCCCGTCCTGCGTCGTGCGCACGATGGCGGGGATCGTCTCCAGCCCCGCGCGCTGCGACGCGCGCCAGCGGCGCTCGCCCATGACGAGCTCGTAGCGTCCGCCGGCCACCGGCCGGACGACGACCGGCTGCAGCAGACCGACGACGCCGATCGACTCGGCCAGCTCCGCGAGCTCGTCCTCGTCGAACACCAGCCGCGGCTGGCGCGGGTTCGGGCTGATCGCGGAGATCGGCACCTCGGCGTAGTGCGCGCCGGCGTCGAGCTCCTCGTCGGCAGCACCGTCCGACGAGGCCGCGGTCTCGCCGGCGCCGGCAGCGGGCGTGCCGTTCGCGGCCGCCTGCGCCGCGGCGTCGCTCCCGCCCGGCGTGCCGTCCCCGCTCGCGCCGGCGCTTCCGGCCGGAGCACCCGCCGTCGAATCGGTACCCGAACCCTCGTGGGCGCCAGCACCGCTACCGCTGCCGCTCCGCTGCCCGGCCTTCTCGCCCTGCCCGGCGGCGCTAGCGTCTGCCGGCTGACCCGTCGTCTCCGCCGGCCCTGCCTGGCGGGTCGGCTCCGGGCGGGCGGACGTCGGGATCAGCGCACCGAGCCCACGGCCGAGCCCACGACGACGGTCGCTCACGCCGACTCCTCCTGTCGCGCGGCCCGCCGGGCGACTTCTCGTGCCGCCTCGAGATAAGCAAGCGCTCCGCTCGACCCCGGATCGTAGGTCAGCACGGTCTGGCCGTAACTGGGG
>NZ_JAANNP010000228.1 GCF_011250635.1 Motilibacter deserti | reverse complement strand
CACCAACACGGCGCTGCTGTCCGTGTCGGGCCTCGAGGCCCCGGTCGTCGTGACGTCGGCACAGATCGACGAGTGGCTCGAGCCCACGATGAAGCGCCTGGGCCTGCGCGCGGGGATGTTCGAGAAGCTCGCCGGCATCGTCGAGCGCCGCTGGTGGCCGGAGGAGGTCTCGTTCGCCGACGCCGCCGCCATGGCGGGGGCCAAGGCGCTGTCCGAGGCCGGCGTGGACGCCTCGCAGGTCGGGCTGCTGATCAACACCTCGGTCTCGCGTGACCACCTGGAGCCGAGCACGGCGTCCGCGGTGCACCACACGCTCGGGCTGCCCCGGTCGGCGCTCAACTTCGACCTGTCCAACGCCTGCCTCGGCTTCGTCAACGGCATGCAGCTGGCCGGCACGATGATCGACGCGGGGCAGATCGACTACGCGCTCATCGTCGACGGCGAGGGCGCCCGGCGTACCCACGAGGCGACCATCGCGCGCCTGCTGCGGCCGGAGACGACCAAGGCCGACTGGCTGCGCGAGTTCGCGACCCTGACCCTCGGCTCCGGGTCGGCGGCGGCCGTCCTCGGCAAGGCCTCGGACCACCCTGGCGCGCACCGCGTCGTCGGCGGCATCTCGCGCGCCGGCACGGAGCACCACGAGCTGTGCGTCGGCGACCTGGAGCAGATGCGGACCGACCACGGCGCGCTCCTCGAGGCGGGCGTCGCCCTCGCGGAGGACGCGTGGGCCGAGGCGAGCTCGGAGTGGGACTGGTCGGACATGGACGCCTACGTCATGCACCAGGTGTCCAAGGTGCACACCGCGACCATCGTGGACCGGCTCGGCCTCGACGCCGCGAAGTTCCCGATCACCTTCCCGCGGCTGGGCAACATCGGCCCGGCCGCGCTGCCGATCACGCTCGCGCAGCACCAGCAGCACCTGGCCGCGGGCGACCGCGTGCTCTGCATGGGCGTGGGCTCCGGCCTCAACGTCTCGTGCGCCGAGATCGTCTGGTGACGCGGCCGGCGACGGCTCCCGCCCAGCTCCCGCCCCCCGGCCTGCCCGGGCTCGACCCCTGCTGGTCCCGGCTCGTCGAGACCAGTGACGAGGCCAGAGTCGAGGCTGCTGACGCGGCGAGTGGCGCCGACGGGCGCACCCGCACCTGGCACGTGCTCGACAACGGCCCCGGCCTGTCGTCCGAGCCGGTCGGTACGCTGCTCTGCGTCCACGGCAACCCGACGTGGTCCTACCTCTGGCGCTCGCTGCTGGCCGCCTCCGACGCGCGCGACGCCCGTGGCGAGCCGACCTGGCGCGTCGTCGCGGTCGACCAGCTGGACATGGGCTGGTCCGAGCGGACGGGCACCGTACGCCGCCTGCAGCGCCGCATCGACGACCTGGGTGCGCTGAC
>NZ_JAANNP010000229.1 GCF_011250635.1 Motilibacter deserti | reverse complement strand
CTGGAGAGCGTGGTCGAGGGCACGGGCGACGGGGCGGAGGGAGCACCTCCCGCCTTCTCCGGCGTACCCGCGGACCGGCTGCACGCCGTCGTCGCCGCGCTGCGCGAGGTAGCGACGGCTCCGGCCGAGCCCGACGCGCTGTTCGACCTCGCCGCGCGCGCCGTCCGGGACCTGCTGCGCGCGGACACCGTCGTGGTCGCCGTGCCCGAGGGGGACCGGTCGGTGCTGCGCACAGGCGTCGCCATCCCGGAGAACATGCCGCCCAGCATCCCGCTGGCCGGCACCACCGCCGGCGCCGCCTTCCTGACGGGGCGGCCCGTGCTGGTGGAGGACGCGTACTCCGCCGACGCGCCCACCACGCCGCAGCTCAACCGGCGGATGGGCTTCCGCTCGTCGGTCGTCGTGCCGCTGCTGGACGCGGGGCGCGCGTTCGCGTGCGTCTCAGCGCTCTCCAGGCGACGGGGCGCCTTCGACGAGCGGGACCTCGCCGTGCTCGCCCTCGTCACGGACGTGCTGTCCTCCCGGCTCGCGCACGCCGTCGCGCTGTCCGAGCGGTCGAAGGCGTCCTCGGCGCTGCGGACCACGACGCAGCGGCTGCGCGCCGCGCAGGAGCTCAGCGGGCTCGGCCTGTGGTCCTGGCGGCAGGCGACGGGCGAGCTGACGGTCGACGCCAGGATGCGCGCCCTGCTCGGCCTGGCGCCCGAGGAGGAGGTGACGGTCAACCGCGTGCTCGGCGCAATGGACCCGGCCGACACCGCCCTCGTGCGCAGCATCGGCGCGCGGTGCCTGAGCGAGCGCGTCCCGGGACAAGGCATCGTGCGCGTGCCGCTCGCCGACGGCTCCACCCGCTGGCTGGCCTTCTGGGCCGACGTCGACCTCGCTCCCGACGGCACCCCGGGCGGCGTCTGGGGCGTCATGCAGAACGTGACCGAGCGGGAAGAAGCAGCGGCGGCGCTGCGCACGTCGGAGGAGCACTTCCGGATCTCCTTCGACCGGGCCCCCGTCGGCATGCTCCTCGTCCGGCTGGGCGGCGACCGCCACGGGCGCATCCTGCGGGCCAACCCCGCCTGGTCGGCCATGCTCGGGTTCAGCGAGGAGGAGAGCCAGGCGATGGAGCCCGGCGCCGTCCTGCCGCCGGCGGAGCGGCCGGGAGCACTCGATGCCGTACGCCGCATGCAGCAGGGGCTGCTCACCCGGGGGACGGCCGAGCTGCGCGTGCGCCACCGGGACGGCCACGAGGTCGACGTGCGCATCGAGGCCGCGGTGGCGCCGGACGCGCAGGGGCGGCCGAGCTACGTCGTGTGCTTCGTCCAGGACCTCACCCAGCAGCGCCGGACGCAGCAGGAGCTGGAGCGGCTCGCGCTCTACGACACCCTCACCGGGC
>NZ_JAANNP010000230.1 GCF_011250635.1 Motilibacter deserti | reverse complement strand
GGGGTGGCGGCGGGGGCGGCTCCTACAACGACGAGCCCCCGTTCTAGTCCCCTCCCGCTGCTGACGCAGCACTCGCTCCCCCGCCTCCGGGCGGTGCGGAGCTGTGGCACCGCTCCGGCGGCGCCTCGAGATCCCAGGCCCTCCCGGCCGTAGCGCCGGGCTACCACGATGCCCGCACCAGCGGGCACGAGATGGAGCACCACGATGGCCAAGCCACCGATCCGCAAGCCGAAGAAGAAGAGCAACCCGCTCAAGGTCGCCGGCATCGAGTACGTCGACTACAAGGACACCGCGCTCCTGCGCAAGTTCATCTCCGACCGGGGCAAGATCCGCGCCCGTCGGGTGACCGGTGTCTCCGTGCAGCAGCAGCGCCAGATCGCGATCGCGATCAAGAACGCCCGCGAGATGGCGCTCCTGCCCTACACCAGCACCGCTCGCTGAGGGGAGACGACGAGATGAAGCTCATCCTCACGCAGGAGGTCTCGAACCTCGGCGCCGCCGGCGACGTGGTCGAGGTCAAGGACGGCTACGGCCGCAACTACCTGGTTCCCCAGGGCTTCGCGATGCGCTGGACGCGCGGTGCGGAGAAGCAGATCGAGGGGATCCGGCGCTCGCGCGCCGCCCGCGAGATCCGCGACCGTGGCCACGCCCAGGAGATCAAGGCCCAGCTCGAGGGGCTCAGCGTCCGCATCAGTGCCCGCGCGGGCGCCGGCGGCCGCCTCTTCGGCTCGGTCACCGTCGCTGACGTCGTGGACGCCGTCCGCAGCGCCGGCGGCCCCGCCCTCGACAAGCGCCGCGTCGAGATCGGCACGCCGATCAAGACCGCGGGCAAGCACGAGTTCTCGGTGCGCCTGCACCCCGAGGTCTCGGCGAAGGTCCCCGTCGAGGTCGTCGCGGGCTGACGCCCGTACTGCCTGACCGAGGCCCCGTCCCCACCCGCTGGGGGCGGGGCCTCGTCGCGTCCGCGGGCTCGATCCCGCCTCCGCGAGCATGCGGCGTGCACTGCCGCCCGGGCGGCACCGGACGCCGCATGCTGGCCTGCCTGCGGCTTGGACGCGGTCCCGCGGGAGTCAGTTGGCCTCAGCGGCTGCTCCCACAGCCCCTACAGCCAACTGATCACCGCCCCGCGCCGAGCACCATCCACCGCTCGCCGCGCGCCCGCAGCACGAGCGTGACGAGCCGGGCGCCCATGAACGCGCCGAACGCCCACCACAGCGGGACCAGCCCGCCGTCGGCGGCCAGCACGGCGAGGGCCAGCGGGGCGTACACGACGAGGGTCACCACGCCCGCCACGGCGAGGTAGCGCCCGTCCCCGGCGCCGATGAGCACGCCGTCGAGGACGAAGACGAGGGCCGCG
>NZ_JAANNP010000231.1 GCF_011250635.1 Motilibacter deserti | reverse complement strand
CCATGGCGTGGGAGTACTCGATGAGCACGAACGGCCGCTCGTCGCTGCTGCTCTCGGCGTAGCTCTTGATCGCGTTGGGCCGCGTGTACATCTGACTCGTGAAGTCGGATACGCGAGCCGGGCTTCCGCCGCCCTCGTACTGCACAGGGCGCATCGGGTCGTAGGACTTCACCCAGTCGTACATCTTGTCGAAGTTGGTGCCGTAGCCGGCCTCGTTGCCGAGCGACCAGATGATGACGCTGGGGTGGTTCTTGTCCCGGTGGACCATGTCCTGGATCCGCTGCAGGACGTTGGCCGTGAGCTCGGGGTGGCCTGTGGGGATCGACTCGCGGGCGCCGTGCGTCTCGAGGTTGGTCTCGTCGAGGACGTAGAGGCCGTACTCGTCGGCGAGCTCGTACCAGATCGGGTTGTTCGGGTAGTGCGACGTGCGGACCGCGTTGATGTTGTTGCGCTTCATGATCGAGATGTCCTCGACCATCTCGGCGCGCGTCACGGCCCGGCCGTTCTCCGGCGACATCTCGTGCCGGTTCACGCCGCGGATCGAGAGCAGCTTCCCGTTGACCAGCATGACGTGCCGGTCCTCATCCATCCGGATCTCACGCAGCCCGGTGCGGCTCGAGACCGTCTCGATCACGGCCCCACTGCCGTCCTTGACCTGCAGCACGGTCGTGTAGAGGTTCGGGTGCTCCGCCGACCACAGCTTCGGCGCCGGGACCGCCTTCTTCCCCGAGCCGGCCTGGTCCTCGCCCGGCTCGTCGGTGTCCATGTCGACCGGGATGCTCAGCGGCGAGTCCCAGACCGGCTTCTCGGCCGCGTCGTACAGCATCGCCTCGACGCTGTAGTCGCCCGCCGCTCCGCCCTGGTAGTCGCGCAGGGAGACGTCGACGTCGACCGCGGCCGCCGTGTAGTCCTCGCTCAGCGGCGTCCGGACCCGGAAGTCGCGCAGGTGCACCTGCGGGGTGGACATGAGGTAGACGCTGCGGAAGATGCCGGCCAGCCGGATCATGTCCTGGTCCTCGAGCCAGGACCCGTCGGACCAGCGGTAGACCTCGACGGCGATGGAGTTCTTCCCCGCGTGGAGGTACTTCGTGATGTCGAACTCCGAGGAGTCGAAGCTGGACTCTCGGTAGCCCACCTTCTGCCCGTTGACCCAGACGTAGAACGCCGACTCGACGCCGTCGAAGTGCAGGAAGGTGCGCCGCCCGTCCCAGCCCGCCGGCAGCGTCATGGTCCGGCGGTACTGCCCGACGGGGTTGTAGCGCGTGGGCGCGAAGGGGTACGGCGGGTTCTCGTAGTTCCCGTTGGACCCGGTGAAGGGGTACGTGATGTTGGTGTAGATC
>NZ_JAANNP010000232.1 GCF_011250635.1 Motilibacter deserti | reverse complement strand
CTCGGTGCCGGTCACGCGCCCGAGCCGGCTCGCCGTCCACTTCTGGGTCGAGGCGATGGGGCGGTCGAGCGCGACCTACCGCTTCCGGGTGATGTCCGAGGACCAGTCGGTGGTCCACGCCGACGGCAGCCGGGTCGTCGTCCGGGTCGACCCCGCGACGCGGCGCCCGACGCCGTGGACCGACGAGGCGCGGATCGACGTGCAGGCGATCAGCGCGCCGGCGGAGTGACTTTGGCCGTTCTGCCAGGTCGCTGACCGTACGCCGCGAGCCCGTTCGGTACGCGTCCGACCGGCTCGGCGCGCCACCTACCGCCCGCTCACCACACCTCCCGCCCGCTCACCACACTTTCCGCCCGCTGCCGCCGGAGCAACGTCGCGTCAGCCGGCGGAAAGTGGCCGGTCGGGATCCGGGGGGCTTGACCCGGCGCTCGAGCGGGGAGGGACGCAAGATGCACCGTCGCGCCCGTGACCTGGCCCCGCTCCGCGCCGCCTCCGCGCTGGCCGCCGTCTGCGCCTTGGCCGGCTGCGCCCTCGCCGGCTGCTCGGCGGACGGCCAGCCCGAGGCCGACGCGGCCGCCCCCGCCGCCTCGCCCGCCGCGACGGCCGGCGGTCAGCCGACCGGCGGTCAGCCGACCACCTCGGCGACAGCGGGCGCCACGCCCGGGCAGGCCGCGGCACCGGGTCAGTCGCCTCAGCCCGAGCAATCGGCCCAGCCCGAGCAGCGCGAGCTCCCGCGCGGCGGCCGCACGCTCTTCCCCACCTACCGGCTGGTCGGGTACGCCGGCAACCCCGGGTCGGCGGCGTTCGGCATCCTCGGGATCGGCAGCCTGGGGTCGAAGGGGCGCGAGATCGAGCAGCGGGGGAAGGCGTACGACTCCGACGGGCGCAAGACGCTGCCGGTTTTCGAGCTGATCGCGACCGTCGTCCACCGTGGCGCGGGCGACGACGGGATGTACCGCAGCCGCATGGACGACGACATCATCGCCGAGCACCTGCGCGCGGCCCGCAAGGCGAAGGGCCTGCTGCTGCTGGGGATCCAGCCGGGTCGCGCGGACTTCCTGCCCGAGGTGAAGGCCTACGAGCGCTGGCTCAAGGAGCCCGACGTGGGCGTCGCGCTCGACCCGGAGTGGGCGGTCGAGGAGGGCGACGTGCCGGGCGAGGCCTACGGGCGGACGACCGGCAGCGAGCTCGACGGGGTGGCGGCGTACCTCGCGAAGCTCGTCGCGGACAACGGGCTCCCGGAGAAGGCCATGGTCTACCACCAGGTGGCGCCCTCGGTCGTGGTCGCCGAGTCGCGGCTGCACCGGCACCGCGGCGTCGCGCTCA
>NZ_JAANNP010000233.1 GCF_011250635.1 Motilibacter deserti | reverse complement strand
GCGAGACCGAGTACCCGATCGACTCCCTCGGCGCCTGGAACATGGCCGTCGGGTTCGGGTTGATCCTGGTTGGGTTCTTCCTGTCGATGCGCTGGCGCTGAGGCCGGTCGCCCGGGTGTCGCGCCCGCCGCTGCCGGCGCGACACCCGGGGTTCGCCCCGCGTTCGCCCGGGCGACTTACACGGCTGTAGTTCTCCACAGGCCTTCTCCACAGTGTGGAGAACTCCGCCCCTCGACGCCGGGGCGGGCGGAGCCACCGCCCCCGCAGCGCCTGATGCACGCGTCGACGATGCTCGGCGTCAGCCCCGCGCGCAGTCGAAGTACGCCTGCCCGCCGGCGGGGTGCGCCACCTCGCAGCCGACGACCTCGCCGACCGAGGAGTCCAGCAGGTCCGCCGATCGCCACGTGACCAGCGCGAGCGCGACGACGAGCACGGCGGCCATCCCCGCGCCCTGCACGAGCGTCCGCCGCGCCCGCGGGGCGTACGCGAGGGCGGCGGCGGCCACGGCACCGGTGGCGAGGCCGCCGGCGTGGGCCCGCCAGTCGACCCCGGCGACGATGAAGCCGATGGCGAAGTTCACCGCGATGAGCGCGTAGAGGCCGCTCGCGTCCATCCGCAGCCGCTTGCTGACGACCAGCTGCGCGGCGAAGAGCCCGAAGACCGCCCCGGACGCGCCGACGCTCGCGGTCCCGAGCGGGCTGAAGGCGTACGACGCGGCGCAGCCGCCGACCGCGGAGACCAGGTAGAGCGCGGCGTAGCGGGCCCGGCCGAACGCGGCCTCGAGGTTGGGGCCGAAGAGCCACAGGGCGTACATGTTGAACAGCAGGTGCAGCACGCTGCCGTGCAGGAACGCCGCGGTGACGAGGCGGTACCACTCCCCGGTCGCGATGCCGTTGTAGTAGGAGGCGCCGTCGTAGCCGACGACCATCGCGAAGCGCTCCTCCAGGCGCAGGTCCGGGGCGATCTCGCCGAGCAGGAAGACGACGACGCAGGCGCCGACGAGGATCTTGGTGACGTAGCCGGGGTCGTCGGCCACGCGGCCACCGAAGATCGTGCGGGCGCTGCGGGTCGTCCGGGCCGCGGCCTTGACCTCGTCCGGGCACTGGAAGCCGACCGAGGCCGGGACCATGCAGTCGGGGCAGATCGGGCGGTTGCAGCGGGTGCAGCGCACGTGCGCTTCGCGGTCGGGGTGGCGGTAGCAGGTGGGCACGCCCGACGGGGCCGGTCCTCCGGGCGCCGCGGGTGGCTCAGCGGTCGTCATGAGCGCGACGGTACGCGACCGGGAGGCCGCGGGAGCAGCGGAGACGCACGACGGCCG
>NZ_JAANNP010000234.1 GCF_011250635.1 Motilibacter deserti | reverse complement strand
CGCGACAGCCACGCCCAGGCGAAGTCGGGGTGGCGCCGCGGGCTGGTCCAGAACGCGAGCGCGACGTCGCGCAGGCGCAGCGCTGGCAGCGGCTCGGGGCCGAGCCGGCGGTCCGGCAACGCCCAGGCGAGCCACGCCGCGGTGGCCAGGCACACGGCGGCCGGCGCGACCAGGGCGAGCGCGACGTCGGGAAGCGCGAGCTTCACGAGGTACGCCCCGGCCACGGTGGCGACCGGGGCCGCGAGCCCCACCACCCCGGCCGCGGCGCCGCGCGCGGCCACCGGGAACTGCTCGGCCAGCAGCGGGTTGAGGGCGGCGAGGGTCAGGTTGAGGGCGAGCTGGGTGCACGCCCAGCCGGCGACCAGACCGGGCACCGTCGACGCGGCGGACAGCGCCCACAGGCTGAGCGCGCCCAGCACTGCCCCACCGAGGATCCACGGCCGGCGCATCCCGAGCCGGCTGCGGGTGCGGTCGCTCAGCATCCCGGCGACGTTCTGCGCCACGAGCGCGACAGCCGCGCCGACACCCAGGACGAGGGAGAGGCTGCGCGCCGGGCCTTCAGGGTCGATCTGCTCCACCCGCAGCGCGAGGGTGACGGTGACGGCGGGCAGCAGGGCGAGGTAGGCCCCGAAGGTGGCCGCGGCCAGCGGAAGGGTGAGCCGAGGTGCCGGAGCGGAAGTGGCCGGCGCGGGCGCGGCCTGCCGGCGCTGGAGGGGCACGGCGGAAGTATCGCGAGCAGGGGCGTACACAGGAAGGACGTGCAGTTCAGCGAACTGCGATTCTGGCGTCGAGTGCTAGCCCCGGCCGTCCGCCAGCCCCGGCGCCAGGACGGCGAGGAAGTCATCCATCCGGGCGGCGATGTCGACGCGCTCCGGGTCGAGCAGCCACTGGAGCCGCAGCCCGTCGAGCATGGCGATGAGCAGCGTCGCCGCGGACTCGGCCGAGAGCCCGCCGGGCAGCGGGTCGCCCAGCTCACGGGCGAGCTCGGTGCTGAAGAGCGAGCGCAGACCGGCGTAGCGCTCGACGAAGAAGTCGTGGGCCGGGTGCCCGTCGGTGACGCTGTCGGCCGAGAGCACCATCATGCTCTGCGGGATCCCGGGCTTCGCCTTCATCATCTCGACGACCGTGCGCAGATGGGCGGCGAAGCCGTCGGGCGTCTGGCCTTCACGGACGGTGGCGAACTCGCGCTGGCGGGCACGGAGCACCTCGAGGAGGAGTGCTTCCTTCGTGCCGAAGTGGTGCAGCACGCCCTGGGCCGTGATGCCGCCGACGCGCGCGGCGATCGCCGCCAGCGAGGTCCCGCG
>NZ_JAANNP010000235.1 GCF_011250635.1 Motilibacter deserti | reverse complement strand
CCGCCGCCGGCGCCTCGGCGCTGGGGTCCAGGCATGGGGTTTCCTCTTCCTTCGTCTTTGGTCGAGCTGGTTCTGGCTGCTGCTTGCCCGTGCCGCTGTCGTCGCTAGCCGGGGCTAGAACGACAGGCCGGCCTCGCGAGCGGCGTCGGCGACCGCGGCCACGCGGCCGTGGTACTGGTTGCCGCCGCGGTCGAAGACGACCGCGGTCACGCCCGCCTGCTGGGCACGCTGGGCCACGAGCTCGCCGACCCGGCGGGCCTTGGCCGTCTTGTCACCGTCGGAGCTGCGCAGCTCGGCCTCCATCGTGGAAGCCGAGGCCAGCGTGCGGCCGAGGGTGTCGTCCACGACCTGGACGACCATGTGCCGGGAGGACCGGCTGACCACGAGGCGAGGACGGGCCGGCGTACCGGAGACCCGCTTGCGAACGCGCAGGTGACGGCGCGTCCGCTTGATGCCCTTGGCCTCGACGCGCTTGCGCTTGATACCGAGTGCCATGACTACTTACCAGCCTTCCCGACCTTGCGGCGGATGACCTCGCCCTGGTACCGCACGCCCTTGCCCTTGTACGGGTCGGGCTTGCGGATCTTGCGGATCTTCGCGGCGACCTCGCCGACCTTCTGCTTGTCGATGCCCGAGACCACGAAGCGGGTCGGGGCCTCGACGGTGAAGGTGATGCCGTCCGGGGGCTCGATGACCACCGGGTGGCTGAAGCCGAGCGCGAACTCGAGCGCACTCCCCCGCGCCTGGACGCGGTAGCCGACGCCGACGATCTCGAGCGTCTTGGAGTAGCCCTGCGTCACGCCGGTGACCATGTTGGCCACCAGGGTGCGCGAGAGGCCGTGCAGCGACTTGCTCTCGCGGGTGTCGTCCGGCCGGGTCAGCTGCAGCGAGCCGTCCTCGGCCTTCTCGACGGCGATGGGCTCGGCGACGACGTGCGCGAGCTGGCCCTTCGGGCCCTTCACGGTGACAGTGCGGTCGGCGATGGTGACGTCGACCCCGCCGGGGACCTGCACGGGCAGGCGACCGATGCGCGACATGTTGAGACCCCTTACCAGACGTAGGCGAGGACTTCCCCGCCCACGCCACGCTTCTGGGCCTGCCGGTCGGTCAACAGGCCGGAGGACGTCGAGATGATGGCGATGCCGAGGCCGCCGAGCACGCGGGGCAAGCCGGTCGACTTCGCGTAGACGCGGAGACCGGGCTTGCTCACGCGGCGCAGGCCGGCGATCGAGCGCTCACGGTTGGGGCCGTACTTGAGGTCGAGCACGAGCTCCTGGCCCACGGTCGCCTCCTGCACCTTCCA
>NZ_JAANNP010000236.1 GCF_011250635.1 Motilibacter deserti | reverse complement strand
ATCATCGGCACCGTCATGGGCCTCGTGCACGTGCTCGAGAACCTCGACAAGCCCGAGACCCTCGGCCACTCGATCGCCGCGGCGTTCATCGCGACCCTGTGGGGCGTGCTGTCGGCCAACGTCATGTGGTTCCCGATCTCCAAGCGCATCCAGCGCCTGACCGAGCTCGAGGCCGCCCAGGGCGAGCTCATCGTCGAGGGCATCCTCGCGATCCAGGCCGGCTCGAACCCGCGCGTCGTGGCGCAGAAGCTGAACTCGCTGCTGCCCGACGGCGGCGCCTCGTCCGAGAAGAAGGCTGCGTGACCCGATGAGCAGCGGTGGGCACGGGGGCCACGGCAAGGGCCGGCGCCCCAAGAAGCACGAAGAGGAGGAGCACGAGAACCACGAGCGGTGGCTCGTCAGCTACGCCGACATGCTGACGCTGCTGTTCGTGCTGTTCGTGGTGCTCTTCGCGATCAGTCAGGTCGACAAGAAGAAGTTCGAGGAGCTCAAGAAGGGCTTCGGGGCGGAGGTCTCGGTCATCGAGGGCAGCAACGGCGCCCTCGACGACCCGGGCATGGACCCGATGCCGACCGACGCGCTCGAGAACATCACCCCGCAGGCCGCGTCGGGCGTCACCGCCCAGGCGCTGAGCGCGGCGGAGCGCAAGCTGCGCAGCGAGCAGGTGGCCAAGGCCGCGGCCGAGGCGAAGAAGCTCGAGGAGCTGGAGAAGAAGATCGACTCCGAGCTGTCCAAGCGCGGGCTCACCGACACCGTGAAGACGCGGATCAACGAGCGCGGGCTCGTCGTCAGCATCGTCACCAACCGGGTGATCTTCGCGCCGTCGAGCGCCGACCTCGCCGCCGGCGGGCGTGCGGTGCTCGAGACGGTGGCACCGGTCCTCAAGACCGTCGACAACCCGCTGGTCATCGAGGGGCACACCAACACGGTCAAGGCCCGGCCCGCGGGCTGGAAGAACGAGTGGTTCCTCTCCACCGCCCGCGCGAGCGAGGTCGTGACCTACCTCGGCAGCCACGAGGGCATCCCGTGGAAGCGGATGGAGGCCGCCGGCCTGGCCGACACCCAGCCGCTCTACGACCCGAAGACCAACCCGCGGGCGGACACGCTCAACCGGCGCGTCGAGATCGTGATCCTCGCCGACGAGCTCAAGGCCAGCTCGACCAACACCGAGGAGGCCACCGAGGAGGACCTCGCCGCCGCCGAGGCCGGGGACGCCGAGGCCGCGACAACGGAAGCCACCGAGACCGAGACGGACTCGCACGCGACGACCGAGTCCACGGACTCGC
>NZ_JAANNP010000237.1 GCF_011250635.1 Motilibacter deserti | reverse complement strand
CCGGGCGGTCGGCCAGGGCGGCGAGGCGCCGCGAGGCCATCACGATGACCTGGGCGCCGGTCGAGGCCACGAACTCCACCTGCTCGACGTAGGCGTCGACGACGTCGTCGAGGGTGTGCAGGTCCGCCCGGTGGTCGGTGCCGGCCCCTGCCGCGATGCGCGCGCCGGCCGCCAGCGCCTGGGCGCTGCTGCGCAGGATCAGCTCCTGCACCGCCGGCCAGTCCAGGCCCATCCCGCGCTGCGCGGTGTCCATCGCCTCCGCGACGCCAAGGCCGTAGCGGAAGAGGTGTCGCCGGAAGGCGAGCGTGGACTCCCAGTCCACGACCGCCGGTGCTCCTGGCACGTTGTCACCCAGCGGGTCGGCGACGACGTGCGCCGCCGCGAAGGCCACCCGGCTGCGGAACCCGCCCGGGTGCTCCGGCCAAGCGCGCGGCTCGCGCAGGGGCACTTCCCGCCAGCCGGACGGGGAGGGCACCCGCACCGTGTCGGCACCGAGCACCGTGGTCATGGCGTCACCGCGGCCATCGGCACGCGCACGCCCTCGGCCGAGGAGCGTAGGCCGGCCTCGACGAGCTGCAGGCCGCGTACGCCGGCCCGGAAGTCGTAGGGGTGCGGGCGCCCCGCGTCGACGTCGACGAGGAACTGCTCCCACTGCGCGCGGAAGCCGTTGCCGAACGCCTCGTTGTCCGGCACCTCCTGCCACTGGCTGCGGAAGTCCTCCGTCGTCGGCAGGTCCGGGTTCCAGACCGGCTTCGGGGTCAGGACGCGCGGCTGGACGCGGCACCCGAAGAGCCCCGCGACCGCCGACCCGTGCGTCCCGTCGACCTGGAACTCGACGAGCTCCCCGCGGTCCACCCGCACCGCCCACGAGGAGTTGATCTGCGCGATCACCCCGCCGGCCAGCTCGAAGATGCCGTACGCCGCGTCGTCCGCCGTCGCGTCGTAGGGCTCGCCCTGCTCGTCCCACCGCCGCGGGATGTGCGTGACCGCCTTGGCCGTGACGGCCTCCACGGGGCCGAAGAGGTTCTCCAGCACGTAGTTCCAGTGGCAGAACATGTCGAGCACCATCCCGCCGCCCTGGTCGGCGCGGTAGTTCCAGCTCGGCCGCTGCGCGGGCTCGAGGTCGCCCTCGAAGACCCAGTAGCCGAACTCGCCACGAACGGACAGGATCCGCCCGAAGAACCCCGCCTCGATCAGCTTCTTCAGCTTGCGCAGGCCGGGCAGGTAGAGCTTGTCGTGCACGACCCCGGAGATGATGCCCGCAGAGTCGGCGGCGTCGACGAG
>NZ_JAANNP010000238.1 GCF_011250635.1 Motilibacter deserti | reverse complement strand
CCTCGAGCTCGATGACGGTGCGCTTCTCGCCCTCCTTGGTGTCGTACGTCCGGCTCTTGAGCCGGCCCGTGACGATCACCCGCATGCCGCGCTGGAGGGACTCGGCGACGTTCTCCGCCGCCTGGCGCCAGACGGAGCACTGCATGAACAGCGTCTCCATGTCCTTCCACTCCCCCGACTGCCGGTCGAACTGCCGCGGCGTCGACGCGACGCGGAAGTTGGCCACGGCCGCCCCGGACGGGGTGAAGCGCAGCTCGGGGTCGCCGGTCAGGTTGCCGACGATCGTGACGACGGTGTCGCCTGCCATGGGCAGCGCTCCTTCGGGTTCGGGAGTGGACGAGCCTGAGTCAGGTCAGGCTCAGCGTGCGTCGGTCCGCAGGACCTTCGTGCGCAGGACGGACTCGTTCAGGTTGAGCTGGCGGTCGAGCTCCTTGACGACGGCCGGCTCGGCGTTCAGGTCGACGACCGCGTAGATGCCCTCGGGCTTCTTCTTGATCTCGTACGAGAGCCGGCGACGGCCCCAGATGTCGACCTTCTCGACGCTCCCGCCACCCTGACGGATGACGTTGAGGAACGTGTCGAGCGACGGGGCGATCGTGCGCTCTTCGAGGTCGGGGTCGAGGATGACCATGAGCTCGTAACGACGCATGCGGTACCCACCTCCTTTGGACTCGGGCGGCCACGGTCTCTCCGTGGCAGGAGGGCTACTGCGTCAGCAGTGCGTCCAGAGTACCGTCCGCCCGGTTCGCTCCACGACGTTCTCCACAGCCCGGGGACGGACGGGCGGGGCAGCGGCCGGCGCTGTCCACAGGCCTGCCGCCTCCCGCCCGCGGGCGATGGAGCCTGTCGGTGCCGCGCCGTACCGTGGGCGCCATGACGGACCTGCGGATCGGCGCCCACGTCAACCAGGAGGACCCGCTCGCCGAGGCGGCCGCCCGGAAGGCCGGGCTGGCCCAGTTCTTCCTCGGTGACCCGCAGGGCTGGAAGGGCCCGGAGGTCCGCTACCCGGGCGGCGCGCAGGCGCTGAGGGCCGCCGCGCAGGAGGCCGACGTCGACCTCTACGTGCACGCGCCGTACGTCATCAACGTCGCGACCAGCAACAACCGCATCCGCATCCCGAGCCGCAAGCTCCTGGCCCAGCACATGACGGCGGCGGCCGAGGTCGGGGCGAAGGCGCTGATCGTGCACGGCGGGCACGTGCTCAAGGCCGACGACCCCGAGCTCGGCTTCGAGAACTGGGTCAAGACGTTCGAGCGCATGGAGCCGCAGATCCCGGTCCT
>NZ_JAANNP010000239.1 GCF_011250635.1 Motilibacter deserti | reverse complement strand
CTCGACCTGCCCCAGACCACGGCGGACCTGCCGAACGAGAACGGCCGGCCCTGCGCGGGCGACGGCAAGCCGACGCTCACCGAGGCGCTGCGCTACTCCTGCAACACGTCCTTCGGCGCCATCGGGCTCGACCTCGGGGACCAGGCGCTGCGCGACCAGGCGGAGAAGTTCGGCTTCGACCGGGACGACATCGACATCGACATCCCGTCCGCGACGAGCCGCTTCCCCGCCGAGCTCAACGCCCCGCAGACGGCCCAGTCGTCCATCGGTCAGTACGACGTCGCGGCGACGCCCCTACAGATGGCGATGGTCGCCGCGGCCATCGCGAACGGTGGAAAGGTCATGCAGCCCTACCTGGTCGACCGCATCCTGGCGCCCGACCTGTCCCAGCTGGACCGGGCCGAGCCCGAGGAGCTGGACCAGGCCGTGACCCCGCAGGTGGCCAGCGCGCTCACCGGGATGATGGTCGACGTCGTCGCCAACGGCACCGGCGAGAACGCCCAGATCGACGGCGTGACCGTCGCCGGCAAGACCGGCACCGCCCAGGTGGGCGAGGGCCGCAAGCCCCACGCGTGGTTCGTCTCCTTCGCCCCCGCCGAGGACCCGAAGGTCGCGGTCGCCGTGCTCGTGGAGAACGGCGCCGGCAACAGCGAGGTCAGCGGCGGACGGCTCGCCGCCCCGATCGCGAAGTCGGTCATGCAGGCGGTCCTCGGGAGCGGGTCGTGAGCCCGCAGCCCGGCGACCTCCTCGGCGCCCGCTACCGGCTGCGCGAGCTCATCGCCCGCGGCGGCATGGGCGAGGTGTGGCGCGCGACCGACGACGTGCTCGCCCGCGACGTCGCGGTCAAGGTCCTGCACGCGCAGTACGCCGGCGACAGCGCCTTCCACGAGCGGTTCCGCGCCGAGGCGCGCAACGCCGCGTCGTTCAGCCACCCCGGCGTCGCCCAGGTCTACGACTTCGGCGAGACCGGGCGGGCGCCGTACCTCGTCATGGAGCTCGTCCCGGGCGAGCCGCTCTCGGTGCTGCTCGAGCGGCAGGGCTCGATGGGCGTGCTGCGCACCCTCGACGTGCTGAGCCAGACCGCGCGCGCCCTCGAGGCCGCGCACCAGGCCGGCGTCGTCCACCGCGACATCAAGCCGGGCAACCTGCTTGTCACCCCGGACGGCACGGTCAAGGTCACCGACTTCGGCATCGCCCGCGCCGCCGACGCGCTGCCGCTGACCGCCACCGGCACCGTAATGGGCAGCGCGCCCTACCTCTCCCCGGAGCAGGCG
>NZ_JAANNP010000240.1 GCF_011250635.1 Motilibacter deserti | reverse complement strand
CCGTGGAAGGCGGGGGTGGGTAGCGGAAGGAGAGGACCTGAACAACTAAGGAGCCGCAAGAGAGAGATACTGCGAGTCGAAGGGCTCCCCGAAAGTAGTGCCAACTAATCTTGTCCTTGCGAGACAAAGTCGGATGCAGAGCCCTTCTTCGTCGGGGTTGCCCTCGATTGAATTGGCGCAGTCCTACCGCCCGCTCTTCCGCAAGAGCGAGCGCCGGCTGCGCGGCATGTGCGACGTTCCATCGTCGTACTTGCAGCTGAACGCCGCTTCGTCTGGGCCGCATGACCATCCCCTCTGACCCGGTCCCAGGCCAGGTGCGGGTCATCAGGGCAGGAAGTCGAGCAGGTCGGGCAGTGCGCTGGTGACCTCAGCACGCAGGTGAGCGGAGTGTCGGCGCAGGACGTTCCCCCAGTGCTTCTCGCACACGACGACGTCGCAGTAGGCGGCCGCCGTGCCCAGAGCGGTGATGTCGTTGAGGTCGTTGCGGTGCCAGCGGAAGTTGGGGTCCTCGTGGCCCGTCATCCTCATGCGGCACACGGCGCCCTTCGCGGGGAGTGACAGCATGAAGTCCGTTAGGAACTCCCGGTCCGCTCTACCGGTCAGATCGATCCCTACAGCGGGTGCGAGTATTTTCGCCATCGCCCAAGCGTCCTGCGCCTCTTGAGCCAGGACGAAACGGTGTGCGCGGTCCCGGTCATGGCCCCACTCCTGCAGCTGGCCTGCAGTCTCTAGCTCCATGGCGAGCTGCCGATCCGCGTATTCCCGCGTTGGGAGAGCGATCCGGCCGTGGGGAAGTTCTTGTTCCGGTCCGGCGAGGAGCTCAGTCTCGCCGTACTCCCGGAGGCCCTTCGCGCCCCAGGGCCCGAAGACGCTGGAGGGTGTCGGCCCGCCGTCGGTAGCGTTCCCGAAGGCGTGCTCCGCTCCCCGGCCGAAGATCTTCTCGAGGGGCACCGGGCGTTCCGGAAGCCCTCCGGTCCTCGCGAGCTGGGCGTGGACCTCATCCTCGAGGAGGTCAGGTGCGCCGGCGATGGCGTTGAACCTGGAGACCAGCGCCATGAACTGGCCGAGACGTCGTCTGCTTGCTGGGTCACGACGGTGGTACGTCTCCTCGTAGTGCGCCGAGGACAGGACGAACGTAGCGCTGCCGTCGGCGGACGCTTGCAGCACGCGCGACAGCACCTCGCCTACTGTCGCGTCGTCGCTCATGCCGTGGTGCTGCTGG
>NZ_JAANNP010000241.1 GCF_011250635.1 Motilibacter deserti | reverse complement strand
CCACCGGCAGCACCTCCCTCCTCGAGCCTCCCGTGGCCGCGCCCGCCCCGCGCCGGAGTGCGCGCCGGCGGCTCGGCGCGCTCGCCGCGGCGGGTGCGCTGTCGCTGACCGCGCTCGTGGGCGGCACCACCGGGGCCGTCCTCGTGTCCGACCTCGGGCACCGCGACACGACGGCGGCCGTCGTGTCCACGACCTCCGGTGCGGCGCAGGCGACGACCGTCAGCGACGTCGACGCCTATACGAACTTCGCTTCGGTCGTCGCCGATGTGTCGCCGAGCGTCGTGTCCATCACCGTCACCTCGCCCAGCGGCACCAGCGAGGGCTCGGGCGTCGTCCTCACGGCGGCGGGCGACATCCTCACCAACAACCACGTCGTCGAGTCGGCCGCACGGGGCGGCACGATCCGCGTGGAGTTCTCCGACGGCACGAGCGCGCCGGCGACGATCGTCGGTCGGGACGCCGACAAGGACCTCGCGGTCATCTCCGCCGAGGGCGTCTCGGGTCTCACGCCCGCGACCTTCGCCGACGCGGACGAGGTCGAGGTCGGCGACGACGTGCTCGCCATCGGCAACCCGCTCGGCCTCGAGGGCTCGGTCACCGCGGGCGTCGTGTCCGCGCTGCACCGCCAGGTCGACGACGGCGACACTGGCAACAGCGCGCTCGACGACGCGATCCAGACCGACGCCGCCATCAACCCCGGCAACTCCGGCGGCGCACTCGTCAACACCGACGGCAAGGTCGTCGGCATCACCACGGCCATCGCCGCGCTCTCCGAGGACTCCGGCAACATCGGCATCGGCTTCGCGATCCCCGCCGAGACCGCGCTCGCGGTGGCCGAGCAGCTCATGGGCTCCTCCAGCTCGACGTCGCACATCTGAGGCGCACCGGCGGCACGCGACCCCGAGTGGCGCCACGTTCCTCCCGGTACCACCTCGAGCGGAGCGACTTTCCTCCCGGTGACCGCACTTCCCTCCCCCTGCAACGGGCGCAGAGTCACGTTGCCCGGCGGGAAGTGCCGGACCCCCGCCGGGCAGCCACTGGCGATACCGGCCCAACCAGGGCATCGTGGGTCCCACCCACAACGCCGTGGAGGCCCGCATGCGCCGGATCCGCGTACTCGTCGCCGCTCTCGCCCTGTCCGCCACGACTCTCGCCGGTCCACCGGCCGCTGACGCGGCGCCCGCCGACG
>NZ_JAANNP010000242.1 GCF_011250635.1 Motilibacter deserti | reverse complement strand
CGTGCCGGTCGAAGACGCTGGCGGCGGCGCGGATCAGCGTCGACCGGGTGCGCGCCGACCGCTCAGCGTTGGACATTCGGGCCACATCGGACCTTTCCGTATCCGTAACCTGCAGGGGGTTCCCAACATACCGCTCGGTCGGTACGTTTCCAGTCATGACGGAAACACGACCGGTTCCTGCCACCGCCGCCGCGAACCGCCTGCCCGTAGACCAGCTCTCCTTCAGGTCGGCCCAGGCCGCGCTGGCTGCCTTTCCCACGCAGACCACGCCCGCCGCCGCGACCGAGCAGCTCCTGCCCGCTCCCGGGCACGTCGCGCAGCCGTCCAGCCGTTTCGCGGTCCCGGCCGGCGACACCGCCGAGCCGACGGGTCGCGCCGTCCGACGTGCCGGCGTGCGCTCGTTGACCTTCGAGCGCACCGTGGCTCGCGGCCTCGTGCACCGCGCCTCCGTCGCGGAGGTCTTCATCACCGACGCCGTCGAGGAGGCGCCGGACACCTTCCTCGTCGGCGCCCAGTGGCCGCGTGCGCACGGGTTCTACCGTCACGACCGCGCCGGGCGCCACGACCCGATGATCGCGATCGAGTCCGTGCGCCAGGCCGGCCTGTTCCTCGCCCACGTGTTCTACGGCGTGCCGCAGGGCGCGCAGTTCATCTTCACGGAGCTGAGCTACCGGCTCCTCGACGCCGCCGCGCTCACCGCCGGCAGCGCCCCGGCCCAGGCCGTCCTCCGTGTCTCCGTCGCCCCCGGGGGCCTGCGCCGCGGCGTGCCGACCGCGCTCGACCTCGACGTGGTCATCGAGATCGACGGCCGGCCGCTCGCGCGCCTCGGCGGCGGCCTGCGCTGCATCCCGCGCGCGACCTACGAGGTGCTACGCCGCCGCGTGTTGAAGGCGGACCCTGTCCGGGTCGGCCCCGAGGACCCGCAGCGCCCGGAGCTGGGCCTCGCGACCAGCTGCCCGGGGCTGGCCGACCGCAGCCGCTGCGACGTCGTGCTCGCCGGGCCCGAGGGCGGCACTCCCGCCGCCGACGGGTCGTCGTCCTTCGCGCTCCGCGTCGACGTGACCCACCCCGTGCTCTTCGACCACCCGCTCGACCACGTCCCGGGGATGCTGCAGATCGAGGCGGTCCGGCAGGCGGCGTACGCCG
>NZ_JAANNP010000243.1 GCF_011250635.1 Motilibacter deserti | reverse complement strand
GGCGGACGGCGTGGCCATGGTGCTCCTTCGCTGCTGAGGCCCTCGGACAAGGCACTGACGGGCGGCCTGCGGCGACGCTACCCGAGCGCCGGCCTCGTCCGGCCGGGTCGCCGCTGCGATCTCCGCCACCCCAGAGGGGCAGCCGACGGCGCCGGAAAAGCAAGAAGCCCGGCTCCGAAGAGCCGGGCTGTCTGGGTGGAGCTGAGGGGATTTGAACCCCTGACCCCCTCGATGCGAACGAGGTGCGCTACCGGACTGCGCTACAGCCCCAGAACGTGAAGAAGCATAGCCGACGGCCGGAGGGCGGTGCGCAGCGGGCGCCGCGGCGCCACCCGGGCCTCAGCCGTCGGCTCAGTCGCCGACGGCCCGCCGGTGCTCCAGGATCGCGTCGAGCTCGTCGTCGGACTCCGCCGCCGGGCGCTGCGGGGCGGCCGGCCGGGAGGCGGCCTCGTCGGCCGCGGGAGCCGCCGGGGCGGCGGGAGTGGCAGGGGCAGCGTCGTCGCGTCGGGCGTCGCCCCAGAAGGCGGCGACGTCGCGGTCGCGCAGCCGCTCGGGCGCGCGCGGCTTGGTGACGTAGGTCGGCAGCGGCACCGGGCGCGGGTCCCACCCGTCGTCGAGCAGCTCGTCGATCCCGGCCTCCTCGGCCTCGGCGCTCTCGGCCACGTCGGGCTCGGCCGCGGCGTCCGACCGCGAGCCGGCGCGCCGGGCGGCCAGCAGCCCTGACACGGCGCTGAGCCGCCGTGCCCGGGCGGCGGTACGCCGGTCGACGGCCTGCCGCGAGCGCTGCAGCTGCGCCCGGGCGCGCGCCTGCAGCCGCAGGTGCACCACGTATGCGGCCAGCAGCAGCCCGAGCAGGAGCGGCACGACGCCCGGCAGCCAGCCGACGAGCATGACGAGCAGGCTGAGCAGGAACGCCAGCGCGAGGCCGAGCAGGTTGCGCCGGCGCCGGACGGCGAGGCTCGGCCGGCGCGCCGGGCCCTCGCCGCGGCGTACGGGCGGGCGGCCGCTGCTCGGGCGCGAGGCCGGGCGGGACGTGGGCCGGGGTGCCGGACGTACGGGCTGGCGGGCCTGCTGGGCGGCGGGGCGGGCCTGCACCGGGGCGGGCCGCG
>NZ_JAANNP010000244.1 GCF_011250635.1 Motilibacter deserti | reverse complement strand
GCCGTCAGCGACGGCGCCCCTCCTGGCGTCGGCGGTCCTGAGTTGTGGTCAGCTCGCGCGGCGCGCGCGCCACAGCTCGCGGGCGCAGAGCGCGAGGAACCGCGAGTTGCCGACCAGGTAGCGCTTCCACAGCCGCTTGGGCTCGGAGACGAGCCGGTGCAGCCACTCGAACCCGGAGCCGTGCAGGCCCTTCGGGGCTTCCTTCTTGTGCCCGGACAGGAAGTCGAACGCGGCACCGACGCCCACGAGCACGGCGTCGACCTGGCCGACGAGGGCGGCGATGAGCGCGTCCTGGCGGGGGGTGCCGAGCCCGATCCAGACGATGTGAGCGCCCGAGTCGTTGATCCAGCGGGCGTAGTCCGCGACGTCGTCGGCGGTCGGCTCGCGGAACGGCGGGGCGATGGAGTCGACCACGGTCGCGTTGGGGTAGTCGTCCTTCACCGCCCGCTCGAGGTCGGCGAGGACGTCGGGCCGCCCGCCGAGCAGGAAGTGGCGCAGCCCCGGACGCTCCAACGTCGCGCGCATCAGGCTGGGGCCACGCACGGGGCCGCGGGCCGGCTGCCCGCTCGCCCAGCGGTGGTACCACGCCACCGGGGTGCCGTCGGGCAGGTTGAGCACCTGCTCGTGCACGAGGTGCTCGCGGTAGTCCGGCTGGTTCGCGGCGAGCGTCAGCGTGTAGGCGTTGCACAGGTGCACGCCGAGCGCCCGCCCCCGCAACGCCGCGTCGACGAGCACGTCCACGGCGGTCTGCAGATCGACATCGACGAGCGGGACGCTGGCGAAAGTGAACGTCGTGCTCTTGGCGGCGTCGGTGCCCGGCAGCAGGTGCGTCACTCGCGCAGGCTCCCCAGCGGTATCAGCGGCGACGTCAGCGGCCTCTTCCGGCAGCGTCAGTGGCCCGACGTAGAACGGCATTCGCACTACGTTACCGCTTCGGTGCGGCAACGAGTCCACGCCATCTCTGGCGGGTGCCGGCCCCCCGGGCTCCAACAGCGCGCTCACTCTGCCACCTCTCGTCGCCAGCGACCCGGCGGAGCGGTGGCCCCAAACGGTCGCGCAGGGTGGCGCAGCGCCCCCTACGACACCCGAGAT
>NZ_JAANNP010000245.1 GCF_011250635.1 Motilibacter deserti | reverse complement strand
CGCCCGTCCGAACAAGGTCAGCGCGGCGGCCAAGGCCGCCCTGCTGGAGCTGATCGACGAGGCGCTCGAGGGCTGACCGCCCGCCCCATCCGGCGGCCCCCGCACCCTCGTGGTGCGGGGGCCGTCGTGCGTTCGCCTGCCTCGCTCCCCTGCGGCCTGCTCTGCTCCCGCGTCCCGGGGAGCGAAGCGAGGTGCAGGGGAGCGAAGTCGCCTGTGGACGGCGCCGGTGGCCGACGCACCGCCTGCCGCAGGCTTCCCGCATGTCGCCAGAGCTGCAGGCCCGAGCTGCTCGCCAGGGTGGGGTCTTCTCCGCCGAGGACGCCCGTGTCTGTGGTTACACCACCGGAGAGGTCGAACGACACCGGGCCAGCGGAGCGTGGCCTGGCCTGCGGGCCGGCGTCTACACCGACCGGGGCACATGGCAGTCGGCGACGCCAGAGGGCCGACACCGACTGCACGTGGCGGCTGCGCTCCTTGCTCTGGGGCAGGGCGCTCACGCCAGCCATGGGTCGGCCGCGGTGCTGCACCAGCTGAGCCTGCTCCGCGTACCCGAGGTGATCCAGGTCTCGGTGCCGACCGGCCCGACGCGCCGACGAGCCGGCGTCCACGTCCGCGTGGCGGGGCTGCCCGCCGGTCACCGGATGCGGACCCCGGACGGGCTCGCCTGCACCACTCTGGGGCGCACCGTCGTGGACCTGGCCCGCACCGCACCGTTCAAGGACGCGGTAGTGGCCGCGGACAGCGCGCTGCACAGCGGCAGGGTGACCGTTCCCGAGCTGTCGGGCCACCTCGAGGAGCAGTGGGGCTGGCCTGGATCGCGACGCGCCCAGCGCGTGCTGACCTTCGCCGAGTCCCGCACGGAGTCACCGGGCGAGTCCCTGACGAGGGTGCTGTTGACCGAGCTCGGCTACGCCGTCGTCGAGCCACAGGCCGTCGTCCGCGGCCTGTCCGGCCGGGCGTACCGCGTCGACTTCCTGCTCGGCCGGGTGGTCGTCGAGTTCGACGGCAAGGTGAAGTACGCCGACGAGTCGATGCGGGGGACGCGCACGCCGACGGAGGTCGTGCTGGCGGAGAAGCG
>NZ_JAANNP010000246.1 GCF_011250635.1 Motilibacter deserti | reverse complement strand
AACGACGACGACGCGGCGCAGCCCGGTCGCGGAACGACGACGACCCGGCGCAGCCCAGTGGCGAAACGATCACGGGGCTTGGCGCTCGGCACGCCGGCGTGTCGGAGCCGAAGCCCGTGATCAACTGGCGACGAGCGGGGGCGTGGACGTCGGCGTTGGCGTGGGAGCCGGCGCGGGCGCGGGCGCGGGCGTGGGCGTGGGCGCCAGCGCGGGCGCCAGCGCGGGCGGGCGGCGTAGGCGGACTACGCAGCCGTATGGCCGAAGCCACGCCACCGGGCGGAAGCCCGCCGCCACGGGCCGCGTTGTGGGAAGTCGTGAGCACCGGAAACCGCGTACCCCTGTCCGTCCTCGAGCTCTCCCCGGTCGGGAGCGGCCAGACGTCGCGCGACGCCCTCCTCGCCTCGACCGAGCTGGCGCGCACGGCCGAGCGGCTGGGGTACGCCCGGTTCTGGGTCGCGGAGCACCACAACATGCCGAGCGTGGCGAGCACGACGCCGGCCGTGCTGCTGGCCCACGTGGCCGCCGCGACGAGCACGATCCGGGTCGGCTCCGGCGGCGTCATGCTGCCCAACCACGCGCCGCTCGTCGTCGCCGAGCAGTTCGCCATCCTCGAGGCCCTGCACCCGGGCCGGGTCGACCTCGGCATCGGCCGCGCCCCCGGCACGGACCCGGTGACCGCTGCCGCGCTGCGGCGTACGCCCGAGGGGCTCGGCGCGGAGGACTTCCCGCAGGAGCTCGACACGCTGCTGGCTCTGCTCGGCGACCCGACGCGGGAGGAGCCGCGGCCGACCCGGCTGGTCGCGACCCCCGCCGCGACGTCGGCTCCGGACGTCTGGCTGCTCGGGTCAAGCGGCTACAGCGCGCAGGTCGCCGGCAAGCTCGGGCTGCCGTTCGCCTTCGCGCACCACTTCTCCGCGCAGAACACCGAGCCCGCGCTGGCGCTCTACCGCGACGTCTTCACGCCGTCGCACGCGCTGCAGGAGCCGCACGCGATGGTGGTCGCGTCGGTGCTCGCCGCGCCCACGCAGGAGGAGGCCGAGCGCCTCGCGCTGCCGGGCCGGCTCATGCTGCTCCAGC
>NZ_JAANNP010000247.1 GCF_011250635.1 Motilibacter deserti | reverse complement strand
CTGCTCGTCTTCGTGGGGACGGCGACGGTGATCGGCTATCGGGTGTACTACCTGCAGGACGTGCTCGGCGTCCCCGTCGAGCGCATCGGCGACGTGGTCTTCACCGCGCTGCTGCTGTCCACGGCGGCGACGCTCATCGCCGCGCCGGTGTTCGGCCGCCTCTCCGACCGCACCGGCTCGCGCAAGGCGCTCGTCGCGGTCTCGGCCGGGGTCGTGGCGGCGAGCCACCTCGCCATCGCGCTCGTCGGGAGCCTACCGGCGTTCTACGTGGTCAGCTTCGTCGCCGGCATCGCCGTCGGGTGCTACGTCGCGGTCGACCTCGCGCTCGTCACCGACGTGCTGCCCGGCTCGGCCACCGCCGGCAAGGACATGGGCGTGTTCCACCTGGCGAACGTGCTGCCGCAGCTGCTCGTCCCGGCCGTCGCGCCGCTGGTGCTCGGGCTGGGCGGTGGGGAGGCGTACGAACTGCTCTTCGCCCTCGCCGCGGGCCTCGGGCTGCTCGGGGCGCTGGCGATCCTGCCGGTCCGGTCGGTGCGGTGAGCGCCCCGCCCGCCGCCCGCCGCCAGGCTAGCCGCGGACGACCCAGCAGAGGCAGAAGGGGTGCCCCGCCGGGTCCGCATAGACCTGGAACCGGTCCGCCCCTTCCGCGCCCGCTGGCTGCAGCAGCCTGCCGCCGAGCGCCACCACGTGCGCGTGCGCGGCCTCCGCGTCCTCGACCCACAGGTCGAGGTGCACCTGCTGCGGCTGGCCGTCCGGCCACTGGGGCGGCACGTGCCCGGGCGCGAGCTGGACGCCCACCCGCGGCGCTCCGTCCACCGTCACCATGTGGAAGTCGCCGTCGTCCTCCACGGCCCCGTCGAGGACGCCGGCCCAGAAGCTGCTCTCGGCCGCGAGGTCCGCGGCGTCGAAGACGACGACCTGATGAGCGATCTTCACCGGGCTCATGCTTCAGCCGGCGGCCGGGGGCCGTCAAGGCTGCGGGTCACGCGCCCGCGAGTGCGGCGGGGCGGGCTCG
>NZ_JAANNP010000248.1 GCF_011250635.1 Motilibacter deserti | reverse complement strand
GGACGACGTCTCCGCCGGACGGATCACGGTCGGGCTGGGCGCGGGCGCCACGAGCTTCGACGCGACGGTGCTCGGGGCCGAGCCGCTCACCCCGCGCCAGCGGGCCGACCGCTTCGCGGAGTTCGTCACGGCGCTCGACCGGTTCCTGACCGAGCCGGCGGCCTCGTTCGACGGCTCCTACTACTCCGGGGACGAGGTACGCACGTACCCCGGCTGCGTGCAGCGCCCGCGGCTCCCGTTCGCCGTCGCTGCCACCGGCCCGCGTGGCATGCAGGTGGCGGCGCGCCACGGCCAGGCGTGGGTGACGTACGGCGACCCGCGGCGCGCCGCGGAGATGACGCCGGAGGAGTGCGAGGCGACCGTCCGGGCGCAGGGCACGCTGCTCGACGCGGCGCTCGCCGAGGAGGGCCGGGGCCCCGGCTCGATCGACCGCCTGCTGCTCACGGGGTCGACGCCGGAGCGCCCGCTCGCGTCGGTCGAGGCGTTCCGTGACATGGCCGGCCGCTACGCCGCCCTCGGCATCACCGACCTGATCGTGCACTGGCCGCGCCCGGACGAGCCGTACGCCGCCGACCCCGCGGTGCTGGAGCGGATCGCCACCGAGGCGCTGCCGGACGTGGCCGCGGGCCGGTTCTGACCTCGAGCTCACGAGCGGCGAAACCCACAGGTCCGGCTCGCGACGGCCGATGGACTGCCCATGAGGACGGGAGCGCTCCGGCACCTGCGGCGTGCCGCGCGCGCCGTCGCGCCGGGGCGCCGCGCCGCCGTGCACGAGGAGCTCACCGAGCTGCTGCGCGCCCGCGAGCGGCAGCAGGCCGTCGTCTCGGCGCTGGGCCAGTCGGCGCTGGCGTCGCGCGACACGGCCGCCGTGCTCGACGAGGCGGTCCGCGCGGTCGCGACGACGCTCGGCCTCTGTATCGTCAACCTGATCCAGCGGCAGCCGGACGACTCGCTCGTGTTCGCCGCGACGTACGGCTGGGACCGGCGCCCGGGCGACG
>NZ_JAANNP010000249.1 GCF_011250635.1 Motilibacter deserti | reverse complement strand
CGCCGAGGTCACGCTGGCCGACTTCGCCGCCGGCACCCACCTGACGCTGCGGCTGTCGGGCCTGACCGGGCGGCTGGACTGCCGGCTGGTCGCGACCGCCAAGGACGGCCGGCGCGAGGTCGCCGCGAGCTGGAACGCCGAGTACTCCGGCGACGCGATCATCGAGGGCACGACGGGCATCCCGCGGGCCCAGCTCTCGACGCTCGCCATCGTGACCCCGCAGGGCCAGACGCTGATGACGATGCCGGTGACGTCCTAGGGGCGTCGGCCGCCGCCGAGGAGTCAGCGCCCACCCTGGCCGCTCCAGGCGGGGCCGGCTGGCCCCGCCGGCCGGCGGCCTCCCGCACCGGGGTCAGACGACGTACGTCTCCTCGGGCGCCTCGTGCGGCACGACGGCGGCGAACTTCGGGGTCAGCTCCGCCGCCGGCTGCGGCAGCGCGAGGTGGAAGCCCTGGGCGTACGCGCACCCGAGCTCGCGCAGCGCGTCCAGCGCCTGCGGGTCCTCGACGCCCTCGGCCACGACCGACTTGCGCAGGTTGTGGGCGAGCAGCAGCACGGCCGAGACGACCGCCACCGACTCGTGGTCGGCCGCGAGCCCGCGGACGAAGGACCGGTCGATCTTGAGGATCCGCGCGGGCAGCTGCACCAGCCGGCTCAGCGAGGAGTAGCCCGTCCCGAAGTCGTCGATCGCCAGCTCGCAGCCGAGCGACAGCAGCCCCTCCACCGCCGAGCCGACGACGTGCGTGTCCTCGAGCACGCCGGTCTCGGTGATCTCCAGCACCAGGCGCTCGGGGGCGATGCCCGCCGCCGCCAGCGACTGGCGTACGTGCTCGTCGAGCCCGGGGTGGGCAAGCTCCGCGACCGAGACGTTGAGGAACATCCGCTTCGGAGCGCGCTCGCCCAGCTCCGCGTCCCACGCCGCGAGCTGCAGGCAGGCCAGGCTGATGACCCGCCGCCCGATCTCGAGCAGTACGCGGCTGTCC
>NZ_JAANNP010000250.1 GCF_011250635.1 Motilibacter deserti | reverse complement strand
GTCGCGTTGTCGCGGGCCCCCGGACGATGCCCCGGAAACCCTCAGGACGCGTACCTCCCGGCCGATGGGGGCTTCATGGGGGAGCTGCTCGCGACCCGGCCCGACCGGCCGGGCAGCATCGACTGGCGGGCTGCCCTCGACACCGTGCTCTCGGCCGTGGAGCACCCCGGCCTCGTCTTCCAGCCGATCGTCGACATCGTCAACGGCACCGTCGTGGGCTACGAGGCGCTCTCCCGCTTCGAGCTGGAGCCCAGGGCCACACCCGACGTGTGGTTCCGCCAGGCGCGCCTGCACGGCTGCGCCGCCGAGCTCGAGGCCCGGGTCATCGCACGCGCCGTCGCCGCGCTGCGGCTGCTGCCCGAGCCGCGCTTCCTCACCGTCAACATCAGCCCCGACGTGCTGGCTTCGGCGCCCGTCCAGCAGGTCCTCACCGCCGCCGGCTCGCTGACCGGGCTCGTGGTCGAGCTCACCGAGCACGTCGACTACACCGTCGACCCGGCCCTCAGCGAGGCGATCCGGTCGTTGCGCGCCGCCGGTGCGCTGATCGCGATGGACGACGCGGGCAGCGGGTACGCCGGGCTGGTCCAGCTGCTCGACGTGCGTCCCGACATCGTCAAGATCGACCGCGAGATCATCACCGGCATCGGCACGGACCCGGCGAAGGCGTGGACCGTCGAGCTGCTCGGGTCGCTCGCCGGCCGGCTGGACGCGTACGTCCTGGCCGAGGGGATCGAGACCCGCGAGGAGCTCGAGCGCTGCCAGGCGCTCGGGGTGCCGCTCGCCCAGGGCTGGCTGCTGGGGCGCCCGGCCGCTCCGTGGAGCGAGCTGCCGGAGCCTGTCGCGGCCCAGCTGCGCGCCTCGGCGGCCCGCGCCGCCCACGCCGACGTGGTGGGGGCGCTCGCCGTGCGGACCGCCCCGCTCGGGCCCGGTGAGCTGCTCGACCCGTCGGAGTCGCCGCGGGTGCGCG
>NZ_JAANNP010000251.1 GCF_011250635.1 Motilibacter deserti | reverse complement strand
GCCGGGCCGCCGCTGCCGCGAACTGGCTCGCCGGGCCCCACTGCTCCGCGTCGAGGCGGCGGAGGTACTCCGTGGGGTCGAAGCCCGTCAGCTCGCCCGCCATGTGGTGCGGGAAGCCGGCGGGGTCGAAGCTGCGGATGGGCGCGATGGCCGAGGCTCCCGCCTGCAGCGCGGCGGAGTAGGCCCGGGCACCGGCGGCGACCCCCGCGAGGGGGCCGACGCCGGTGATGACGACCCGGCGGGCCACCTCAGCCCTGCCAGTCGAGCCGCGTCGCCACGGCCGCGTAGATCGCCTCGAGGTTCACCATCGTCGCGAGCTCCTCCTGCGGGATCTCGACGCGGTAGGTCTTCTCGAGTCGGGCGAGGATCTCGATGGCGCGCAGCGAGTCCGCGTCGTGGTCCTCGATGAAGAGGCTGGTCTCGGTCATCTCCTCGGGCTCCACCTCGAGGACCTCAGCGATCATCTCGCGGAGCTCGTTCATGCGGGCGGTGCGCTCGGGCGTGGTGACGGACATGGCGGTTTCCCTTCGGTGGAGGCCGTTTCGGCCTGGGTGCCCCGCACGGACGGCGGGGGTGACGCGGTGGAAGGTCTTGTGGACGGCGCGGGCGAGGGCCGCGCCGCAGCTCATGCGGGGACGGTGTCCGCGTGGGGGCGGGTGGTGGAGGAGCGGGACGCGGGGACGTGCTTCAGCGTCCCCGCGGGCCGGCGGACGGCGATGGCGCTGCCGACGGTGGCGACGAGCTCGTCACCGACCCACGTCTCGCCGTTCAAAAACGCGTTGTCGCCGACGACGCGCTCCATGTGCGCGACGTGCCGGACCGTGTCACCGGGCAGCACTTGGCGGTGGAAGACGACGTCCCGGGCGGCGGCGAAGATGAGCGTCCCGTCGATCGCGTCGCCACGGCTGCGCAGGCTCTCCAGCCACAGCAACGCTCC
>NZ_JAANNP010000252.1 GCF_011250635.1 Motilibacter deserti | reverse complement strand
TCTCGGCGGCCGACACCGCGGCGCTGGCCGCGTGGAACGACACGGCGGTCGGCGTGCCGGCGACCACGCTCGCCGCCCTCTTCGAGGAGCAGGCCGCCCGCACGCCGCACGCGCCCGCCCTCGTCGACGCCGGCGCTCCCGGCCGCCCCACGCTGACCTACGCCGAGCTCGACGCCCGCGCGAACCGGCTCGCCCACGTCCTGCGCGAGCAGGGGGTCGGCGCGGCGGGCGCCGAGCACGTCGTCGCGCTCGCCCTCGGCCGCAGCGCGGCGTCCGTGGTGGGGTCGCTCGCCGTCGTGAAGGCCGGCGCGGCGTACCTGCCCGTCGACCCGGACTACCCGCGCGAGCGCATCGCCTACATGCTCGGCGACGCCGCCCCGGTGGTCGTCGTCACGACGGCCGCGCTGGCGGCGTCGGTCGCCGAGGCGTCGCCCACCGCGCGAGCCCTGCTGCTCGACGCCCCGGACGTGGCTGCCCGGCTCGCCGCCGCGCCCGCCACGGCGCCGGCCCGCCTCACCCACCCGGCGTCCCCGGCGTACGTCATCTACACCTCCGGCTCGACCGGCGAGCCCAAGGGCGTCGTCGTGCCGCACGCCGGCATCGCCGCCTTCGCCGCGAGCGAGGTGGACCGGTTCGCCGTCGACGCGACGAGCCGCGTCCTGCAGTTCTCCTCGCCGAGCTTCGACGCCTCGGTGCTCGAGCTGTGCATGACCTTCGCCGCCGGCGCCGCGCTCGTCGTCCCGCCGGCCGGCGCCCTCGCCGGTGAGCCGCTGGCCGAGGCCCTGCGCGACCAGCGCATCACCCACGCCCTCATCCCGCCCGCGGCGCTCGCGAGCGTGCCGCCCGTCGAGCTGCCGGACTTCGCCACGCTCGTCGTGGGCGGTG
>NZ_JAANNP010000253.1 GCF_011250635.1 Motilibacter deserti | reverse complement strand
GGCGACGAGCCGATCCGGGTCGACCGTGACGTCGGCGCGGGGCGACAGGTCGATGACGACGGCACCGTCGGCGACACCGTTGCCGGCGACGCTGTGCCCGCCGCCGCGGACGCGCACCGGGGCGCCGGCCTCCCGGGCCACGCGCAGGGCCGCGCTGACGGCGGGCGCGTCGGCGCAGCGTACGACCGCTGCCGGCCGCCGGTCGATCATCGCGTTCCACACCTGGCGGGCCTCGTCGTAGCCCGCGTCCTCCGGTCGGGTCACCACCGCCCCGGGGACCCGGTCGAGCGCGGCGAGCGCGGCGGCGCCCGGGGAGCGACCGGTGCCCGTCACGCGCCCACCCGCGCCGGCTCGTCGCAGGCGTCCGCGACGAGCTCGAGCACCGCGGCAGCGTCGTCCACCACGGCCTCGGCCCCTGCGGCCCGCAGCGCGTCGTCGCCGATCCCGCCACTGCGGACGGCTACGGCCGTGAGGCCCAGCGCGCTCGCCGCCCGCATGTCCCACACGCTGTCGCCCACCGCCCAGGCGCCCTCTGCGGAGGCGCCGAGCGCGTCGAGCCCGGCTCGCAGCGAGGTCGGGTCCGGCTTCGGCGGGACCGCGCCGCCCGTGTGGACGACAGGCAGCGGCGCGGCGCCCACCTCGGCGAGCACGTCGCGCGTCGCGTCGGGGCCGCTGCCGGTCACGACGACGGCGGGGACGCCGCGCCCACGCAGCCCGTCCACGAGCTCGCGGGCACCGTGCGTCGGGCGCACCGTCGGGCGCAGCGCGGCGTACGCCTCGCGGTGTGCCGTGCGCACGGCGGCGGTCTCTTCAGGCGTCGGTGGACGGTCCAGCACCGCTCGCAGCTCTTCGGCGGCAGCCGCC
>NZ_JAANNP010000254.1 GCF_011250635.1 Motilibacter deserti | reverse complement strand
GTCGACATGCACAGCGACGACCGGACGGTGGAGATCGCCCGCTCGCTCGGCGCACGGGTCGAGTTCTTCGAGCGCACCGGCTTCATGGAGCCGGCGCGCGCCTTCGGGGTGGAGCAGGCCACCGGCGAGTGGATCGTCCGGCTCGACGCCGACGAGCTGATCCCGTCGACGCTGGCCGCCCGGCTGCGGCAGGTGGCGCAGACCGGTGAGGCCGACCGCGTGACGATGTCGTGCCGCAACTTCCTGCTCGGGCGGCAGCTGCAGGGGACCGGCTGGCAGATGTCGGCGGACCGGCACACCCGCTTCTTCCGCAAGGGCTCGCTCGGCTTCGACGACCGCATCCACGCCCGCCCCGAGTTCGTCAGCGGGCGCGACCTCGAGCTCCCGCCGACCGAGGACTACGCGATCGTCCACTTCAACTACCGCGACGTGTCGGAGTTCCTGGCCAAGCTCGACCGCTACACGACGGTCGAGGCCCGCCAGGCCGCCGAGCAGGGGCGCTCGCGCTCGCTCCTGTCGTTCGCCAAGCCTGCGATCCGCGAGGCCTACTGGCGCTACGGCCGGGCGCGCGGGTTCCGCGAGGGCTGGCGGGGTGCCGCGCTCAGCTGGCTGATGCTCACCTACCGGGTCACCACGTGGGCGAAGCTGCGCGAGCTGGAGGAGACGGGCGGCCGAGCGTCGATCGAGGCGACGTACGCCCAGGAGGCCGAGCGCGTGCTCGCCGGGTACGCCTCCGGGGTCGCGGGGGCGCCGGCCGCGGCGGGAGCGCCCACGACAGAGGCCGACGAGCGCCGGCCGCGCATCACCGGGATCATCCACACCCTCAACGAGGAGCGGCAGGTCGCGCGCGCGATC
>NZ_JAANNP010000255.1 GCF_011250635.1 Motilibacter deserti | reverse complement strand
AGACGATGCTGTCGCCGCCGAGGTCGAAGAAGCTGTCGTCGGCGCCGACCTCCGGGAGCCGCAGCACCTCGGCGAACAGCGCGCACAGCACGCGCTCGCGCTCCGTGCGCGGCGCCCGGCCGCAGGCCTTGGCGCTGAAGTCGGGGGCGGGCAGGGCGGCGCGGTCGAGCTTGCCGTTGCTCGTCACGGGCAGCGCGTCGAGCAGCACGACGGCGGCAGGGACCATGTGGTCGGGCAGGGCCGCGCCGACGTGGGCGCGCAGCAGCGCGGGCAGCTCGACGCGGCGGCCGGCGTCCGTGCCGGGCGTGGGGACGGCGTACCCGACCAGGCGCTTGTCGCCCGGGCGCTCGCCCTGCACGACGACAGCCGCGTGGGCGACGTCCGGGTGGGACGCGAGGGCCGCGCGCACCTCGCCGAGCTCGATGCGGAAGCCGCGGACCTTGACCTGCTCGTCGACCCGGCCGAGGTAGTGCAGGCTGCCGTCGGCGTCCCAGCGGGCGACGTCGCCGGTGCGGTACATCCGGGCGCCGGCGCCCGTGAACGGGTCGGCCACGAAGCGCGCCGCGGTCAGCCCGGGCCGGCGCAGGTAGCCGCGGGTGACGCCCGCGCCGGAGAGGTACACCTCGCCGGCCGTGCCGGGCGGCACCGGGCGCAGCGCGGCGTCGAGCAGGCGTACCTGCGTGTCCTTCACGGGGCGGCCGATCGGCGGCGTGCCGCCCGGGGTGAGCGGGTCGCTCATCGTCGCGGCGACCGTCGCCTCGGTCGGGCCGTAGGCGTTGACCATCCGGCGGCCGGGGGCCCAGGCCTCGACCAGCTCGGCCGAGCAGGCG
>NZ_JAANNP010000256.1 GCF_011250635.1 Motilibacter deserti | reverse complement strand
CGCGGTGCCGAGGATGACGGCGACGGCGGACAGGGCGAGGCGGAGTTTGTGGGCGAGCAGGCCTTTGAGGGTGGCGCGGAGCATGGCTCAGGACCTCCGGCCGGCGGCGTCGAACTGCTTCATGCGCTCGAGGACGGCGTCGGAGGTGGGCTCGCGCATCTCGTCCACGACGCGGCCGTCGGCCAGGAACAGCACGCGGTCGGCGTAGGAGGCGGCGACCGGGTCGTGGGTGACCATGACGACGGTCTGGCCCATCTCGCGGACGCTGCGGCGCAGGAAGGCCAGCACCTCGGCGCCGGCGCGCGAGTCCAGGTTGCCGGTGGGCTCGTCGGCGAAGATGATCTCCGGGCGGGAGGCCAGGGCGCGGGCGCAGGCCACGCGCTGCTGTTGGCCGCCGGACAGCTCGGTGGGCTTGTGGCCGAGCCGGTCGCGCAGTCCGACCGTGTCGACCACGGTGTCGAGCCAGGCCTTGTCCGGCTTGCGGCCGGCGATGTCCATCGGCAGCGTGATGTTCTCCAGCGCGGTCAGCGTGGGCAGCAGGTTGAACGACTGGAAGATGAAGCCGATCTTGTCCCGTCTCAACCGGGTCAGCGCCTTGTCCGCCAGGCCGGTCAGCTCGGTGTCGCCGATGTGGACGCTGCCGCCGGAGGCCGAGTCCAGCCCGGCCGCGCAGTGCATCAGCGTCGACTTGCCCGACCCCGACGGCCCCATGATCGCGGTGAACTCCCCCCGCGCGAACGACACCGACACCTCGTCCAACGCCACCACCCGGGTGTCACCCGCGCCGTACACCTTCGACAGACCCACCGTCCGCGCCGC
>NZ_JAANNP010000257.1 GCF_011250635.1 Motilibacter deserti | reverse complement strand
CCACGACCGGCTCTGCGTCCGCCTCCGGCACGTCGGCCTCCCCGCTGGACCTGCTGCTCGGCATCCCGGTGCTCGGCCCCGTCCTCGGCAGCACCATCTGGGGCTGAGGCCGGCTGCCCGCCCAGCGGCACCCGGCAAGACCCTCACAACGGCTCACGACGACGGAAGGACGACCCGTGCTCACGGTCCACGCGATCGCGCTCGACGACTTCGGGGCGGAGTTCGGCCGGTGCCTCGCCGACCGCTTCGCCGTGGAGGTCATGTCGGGCGACGACGCGTGGGCCGGCTCGGCCGCCTGGCCGCCGGCCCGGCTGCGGGTCGTCGCCGGCGCCCACGAGGCGCTCGGGCTGCTCGAGCTCGTCGACGAGCTCTCCTTCGGCTGGCGGCAGGCCTGGCTGCCCGTCACGCGCTTCGCTCCCGGGCTGCGCGTCGGGCCGCTCGTCGTGCCCGGCCGGTCCGCGTGCTTCGGCTGCTTCCGGCGCCTGCCACCGGGCCCGGAGGAGCCCCAGTCAGGCCCGAGCCCTCTGGACTCGACGGTGGCGGCGGCCCGGGCGGCTGTCCTCGCCGTCCCCGCGGTCGAGGCCGCGCTGACCGGCAACCGGCTGGGCCAGGAGGCGGGCTGGCTGCGCCGTGACGCCCCCGACGGGCGGGCGACGCTGCTCGGCCCGACGACGGGCGTGCCCGGCTGCCCCCGCTGCCGGCCCACCGCCTACCAGGGACAATCCCCGGGTGCGCAGCTCTGAGGTCGTCTCCCGTGCCGCCTCCGACGGGCCGGTCCCGAAGGACCTGCGCGACGAGCTGCTCGCCGTCTGG
>NZ_JAANNP010000259.1 GCF_011250635.1 Motilibacter deserti | reverse complement strand
GTGCAGGTGTGCTCGTTCGAGGCAGACAAGCCCTCGGCCTATTAGTACCGGTCCGCTGCACGCCTTGCGGCGCTTCCACGTCCGGCCTATCAACCCAGTAGTCTGCTGGGGGCCTTACCCCCTCAAGGGGGTGGGAGACCTCATCTCGAAGCAGGCTTCCCGCTTAGATGCTTTCAGCGGTTATCCCTTCCGAACGTAGCCAACCAGCCATGCACCTGGCGGTACAACTGGCACACCAGAGGTTCGTCCGTCCCGGTCCTCTCGTACTAGGGACAGCCCTTCCCAAGTCTCCAACGCGCGCAGCGGATAGGGACCGAACTGTCTCACGACGTTCTAAACCCAGCTCGCGTACCGCTTTAATGGGCGAACAGCCCAACCCTTGGGACCTACTCCAGCCCCAGGATGCGACGAGCCGACATCGAGGTGCCAAACCTTGCCGTCGATATGGACTCTTGGGCAAGATCAGCCTGTTATCCCCGGGGTACCTTTTATCCGTTGAGCGACGGCGCTTCCACATGCCACCGCCGGATCACTAGTCCCAGCTTTCGCTCCTGCTCGACCTGTCGGTCTCACAGTCAAGCCCCCTTGTGCACTTGCACTCGACACCTGGTTGCCGACCAGGCTGAGGGAACCTTTGGGCGCCTCCGTTACCTTTTAGGAGGCAACCGCCCCAGTTAA
Source organism: Motilibacter deserti (assembly GCF_011250635.1). Lineage (GTDB taxonomy): Bacteria > Actinomycetota > Actinomycetes > Motilibacterales > Motilibacteraceae > Motilibacter_A > Motilibacter_A deserti. Next base: position 99 of record NZ_JAANNP010000259.1, on the reverse strand, counting down.
ACTACCCACCAGACACTGTCCCTGACCCCGATCAGGGGCCCAGGTTAGACAGCCAGCACGGCCAGAGTGGTATTTCAACGGCGCCTCCACCCTGACTGG
>NZ_JAANNP010000260.1 GCF_011250635.1 Motilibacter deserti | reverse complement strand
GCAGGCCGCCCGCGACACGCGGACGGCCGATCTCCGTTCGCCGGACGCGATGCCCCGTCACGCGGCGCCCATGCCACGCGGTGGCTACCCCGCGCCGTGCCCGTGCCAGGATGGCGCGATCCGGCGAGCGCGCCTCGCCGACACCCGGAACGAAAACTCGTGCGGCCGCCCGGCGGCCGCCCCCTACTGACTCGCGAGGCGGATGTGGCCGAAGAGCTCTACGCGACGCTGCACACGACCGAGGGCGACATCGTCGTCCGGCTGTTCCCCGACCACGCCCCGAAGACCGTGCGCAACTTCGTCGAGCTCGCCGAGGGCTCGAAGGAGTGGGTGGACCCGCGCGACGGTCAGCGCACGACGCGGCCGCTCTACGACGGGACGCTCTTCCACCGGGTGATCCCGGGCTTCATGATCCAGGGCGGCGACCCGCTCGGCACCGGCACCGGCGGCCCCGGCTACCGCTTCGCCGACGAGTTCCACCCCGAGCTGCGCTTCGACCGCCCCTACCTGCTGGCGATGGCCAACGCCGGGCCGGGGACCAACGGCTCGCAGTTCTTCATCACGGTCGCCCCGACCGGCTGGCTGGACCGCAAGCACTCGATCTTCGGCGAGGTCGTCGACGCCGACAGCCGCGGCGTGGTCGACCGCATCGTCGCGGTCCCGACCGGGCAGCTCGACCGCCCGGTGCAGGACGTGGCGATCACCTCCGTGGACGTGGAGCGCCGGCAGGCCTGAGCCTGTCCGCCGCCCCTCCCGCGCCCGGCCG
>NZ_JAANNP010000261.1 GCF_011250635.1 Motilibacter deserti | reverse complement strand
CCGCGAGCTGCTGCGCACGACCGGCCCGGTGAGCAGTGCGGCGTACGGCGAGGTCAACGCCGACAACGTCGTGCAGGTGCTGCTGGCGGACGGCTACTACCTGCAGGAGGACAGCCGCCGGCACGATCTCAACCTCGCGCTCATGGCCGGGGTCATGGAGCGGCTGGCGCAGGGCGAGGGCCTGATCGACAAGGTGAAGGCGCTCGCCGCGGCCGCGCCGGGCCGGCACATGCAGGTGTGGTTCCGCGACGCGACGGCGCAGCAGATGGCGGCGGAGAACGGCTTCGGCGGGGCCGTCGCGGACCCGGGCACCGGCGACCACATCGCGGTCTACGCGCAGAACGGCAACGAGTCCAAGGTCGACATCTTCGCCCAGCGCACGATCGACGAGGTCGTCCGGCTGCAGGAGGACGGCTCGGCGACGGTGACCCGCACCGTGACGCTGCGCAACTCCGCGACCGCGGTGCTGCCGCAGTCGTTGAACAACAAGAAGGGCTACCGGACGGCCTGGTCGCGCGTCGGCCTCATCCACCTGCTGCCGGAGGGCGCCGAGGTCACGACGACCGCCGAGCGGCAGCCGGGCGCGGTGTCGGACGCCGAGCAGGGCGTGGACCAGGCCGGCCGCCCGTACTGGCGGCAGCAGGTGGAGGTGGCTCCTGGCGGGTATGCCACGCAGGTGCTCGAGTTCCGCGTACCCGATGCCGCCGAGCTGACCGACGGCGGCAGCATGGGCTTCCGGCTGACGCTCGACCCCGACAACG
>NZ_JAANNP010000262.1 GCF_011250635.1 Motilibacter deserti | reverse complement strand
GTAGAGCGCGCCCGTGCCCGGCGTGGCGACGACGACCAGCGTGGTCAGCAGGAACGCGATGCTCATCGGGCAGCTCTCCCTCGTCCGTCCGCGGTCCCGCGCCACGCTAGTGCGACCGCGGCTGCGCGCACCAGACGTTGCGCCGCGGCTGCGTGCACTAGCCCAGCTGCAGCGCGCCGGTCTCGAGGTCCAGCAGCCGCCGCTTGCGGGCCGCGCCGCCGGCGTACCCGATGAGCAGCCCGTTGCTCCCGATCACCCGGTGGCACGGGACGATGACCGCGATCGGGTTGCGGCCGTTGGCGGCGCCGACCGCGCGGGACGCCGTGGGGCGGCCGATGGCGCGCGCGACCTCGACGTAGCTCGCAGTCTCCCCGTAGGGGATGTCGCGCAACGCCGTCCACACCTGGTTCTGGAACGGAGTGCCGCCGGGTGAGAGCGGGACGTCGAAGTCGCGCCGGGTGCCGGCGAAGTACTCCGTCAGCTGCTGCCGCGCGAGGGCGAGGACGGGATGGTCGTCGTCACGCGTCTCGGGGTCGAGCTCGACGTGGTCGAACGGTGCGAACCACACGCGGCTTAGGCCGGCTCCGTCGGTCGTCAGCAGCAGCTTGTCGATCGGGCTGTCGAGCACGGTCCATGCGACCGTGGTCTCACGAATCGTCATTCGGAGAACGTCCCTTCGCTGTTCCAGAGATGCATCACGGCATAGGAGCGCCACGGGCGCCAGGCGTGGGCGCGCACGGCCA
>NZ_JAANNP010000263.1 GCF_011250635.1 Motilibacter deserti | reverse complement strand
CAGCGCCACCGTGGCCAGGAGCAGCCCGGTGACGACGAGGAAGTTGATGTCGAAGTACGTCGTGGCGCGGTCGGCCGCGCCGTCCGGCACGAGCTTCGCCTCGACCCACATGAGCACGCCGGTCAGCACGGGGTACTCCACCCGCTCGACGCCCTCGGGCAGGACCTCGTCGAGGTAGGGGAAGACCCCCTGGTCCAGGCCGCGCCCGCTGTAGAGCGCGGGGACGTCGCTGTAGCAGGCGTGGAAGTACATGTTGCTGCTCGTCCAGCCCTCGGCCCGGCAGTGCTGCTTGCCGGCCAGCCCGAACAGCGCCGTCACGACCGCGAGCAGGAGCATCACGCGTACGGGCGTCAGCCAGCGCCGCTCGACGAGCAGCCGCCGCCCGGCCGGCCCGCCGATGGCGGCGCTGGCGGCGGTGACGACCGGGTCGTCCTTGCTGGGCAGGACGATGCCCGGCTCCGGAGCCCCGCGGCTCACGGGCCGCCCTGCCCGGCCGGCGGGACCGCTGCCGCGCCGTCAGCGGCCGGCGGTGCCGCGCCCTCCACGGCAGGCGTCGCGGCCGGGGGCGGCTGCTGCCCTCCGCCGGTCGCGCTGGCCGACGGACTCGGCGCCGGCTCGACGGCCGTCGCGGTCGCCGAGGGGGTGGGCGTCGGCTGGTCCGACGGCTCGGGCGAGCTGGACGCGGTCGGGGTCGGGGTGTAGTCGGACCCGGAGCTGTCGTCGTCGTCCGACCCGCTGCCC
>NZ_JAANNP010000264.1 GCF_011250635.1 Motilibacter deserti | reverse complement strand
CAGGGAAGTCGGTGCCCCCGTCGTAGCCGGGCAGCTCGACGGCGGCGCTCATGTAAGCGGTCCAGATGCGCGCGGGGAATCCACCCCCGAAGAATGCCGCAGTGCCCTCGCCGCCGACACCGTCGAGGTCCTCCTGCGTCTCCTCACCGCGGTAGAACGAGACGGCGGTGGACAGCTCGGGGGTGAAGCCGACGAACCACGCGGTAAGCGTCTTGTCGTCGACGCCGTGCGTGCCGGTCTTGCCGGCGACGTCGGTGCCGACGGCCAGCGCCTCGGTGCCGGTGCCGTTGCGCACGACCTGCTCCATCGCGTACGTCACATCCCGAGCGATGTCCCGGGAGAAGACGCGCACGCGGTCGGGCTGCTTCGGCGCCTGGATCAGCATCTTGTCGGGGTCGTCGACCGCCCACACGCGCTGGATGCTGTAGGCCTTCTTCGGCCGCATGCCCTCGCCGGCGAACGTCGAGTAGCCGAGCGCCATCTGCAACGGGGAGACCGACGCGATACCGAGCGGGATGCGGGCGTTGGTCTCCAGGCCCGGGGCGTCGTCGGGGATGCCCGAGCTGGTGATCGCCTGGCGCACCTTCGCCGGGCCGACGTCGATCGCCTCGTCGACGAAGACCGTGTTGACCGACCGGCGCAGGCCGGTCAGCAGGCTGACGTTCGAGCCGTAGGACTCGTTGAACTCGTTGCGGACCGACCCACCGCCCGGCAGGGACATCGGG
>NZ_JAANNP010000265.1 GCF_011250635.1 Motilibacter deserti | reverse complement strand
GCGCCGATGCCGGCTCGCCGTCCGGGCTGCGCAACTACTGGAAGGGCGGCTACCTGCGCGAGGTCGGCCCGGGTCTGGCCGACGCGATGCGACTGGCCGGCGAGGCACCGTCCCCGCTGAGCCACGTCGAGGTCCACCTGCTCGGAGGAGCGCACGGACGCGAGCCCGAGGGAGGAGCGGCGTACGGCCACCGAGACGCGGTCGCCGTCTACGACGTCATCTCGACGTGGCGCGACCCGGCCGAGGACGCGCGGCATGTGGGCCACTGCCGCGCCGCGCACGCCGAGCTCGCACGCTCCGGCACGGGCGAGACGTACGTCAACTACCTCGCGGGCGACGAGCCCGCGCCCGCGCGGTCGGCGTACGACGGGAGCACGCTCGCGCGGCTGCAGGAGGTCAAGCGCCGGGTGGACCCCGACGGTTTCCTTCCCGGGCCGGTGCAGGCCGGTCTGGTGCAGAGCGACTGAGGCGGCGGAGCAGCGGAGCGGGTCATGCCAGCCAGACGCGGCCCTCGGCGACGTTGCCCTCCGGCTGCACGATCTGCACCTCGAGCGCTTCCGGGCCGGGAGCCGGGGCGCCCGGAGCTGGAGCACCGACCCGGACGGTCGTCGGCACGCCCAGCTCGGCGAACTGGGTGAACTTGAGCTCGAGCCCAGCCAGCGGCTCGCTGCTGTCGCTGACGGCGTACGCCGCCTGCCGGACCGCCTCGATCTGCAGCATC
>NZ_JAANNP010000266.1 GCF_011250635.1 Motilibacter deserti | reverse complement strand
AGACGTCGTCCAGCGCGACGAGGTCCTTCGCGAACGTCGCCGGGTGGCGGAAGTTGGGCGACGCGACGAGGGTGCCGAGCCGGATGCGGCTGGCCACGCAGGCAGCGGCGGTGAGCGTGGGCACGGCCGCCATCCACGTCGAGTCGCGGAAGGACCGCCAGGACATGTGGTCGTAGGTCCACGCCGAGTCGAAGCCCAGCTCCTCGGCGCGGCGCCACAGCGGCTCCGCCTCGGACCAGCGGAACTCCGGCAGCAGGACGACTCCGACGCGCATGGGGTGTTGCTATCAGACCCGGCCGCTGCGGTCGACGCTGCCGGTCGGGCCAGTGGCGCGCGGCGAGGTCGCCGCTTCCCCCGGGTCACCGGTCAGACCGGCCGCGCCGGACGAGATCGACGCCCGGTAGACCGTCAGACCGGCGGGCAGCCGCCGGCGGCCCGCGGCGGGCGGTCGACGAGCCCGCGCATGCCGAGCCCGGCGAGCGCGCACTTGACCTGCGGCGAGGGGTCGACGAGGCGCGGCCGGCGGCAGCGTCCCCACGCCGCCCGTTGCAGGCGCAGCAGCCAGGCGACGCCCGCCGCGTCGATCGCCGTGACGCCGCGCAGGTCCAGCTCGACCCCGAGGACGGTCTCCGACGCCAGCGCCTCGGCGACCTCGGTGAGGCGGTCGCGGGCGGTGCCGTCGAGCTCGCCCACCACGCTCAGCCGGGCCGTCCC
>NZ_JAANNP010000267.1 GCF_011250635.1 Motilibacter deserti | reverse complement strand
CGCTCGTCGGGGAGGAGGTCGCCCGCTACGCCGCCGTCGCCGTGGCCAACGCGACGTCCTTCGCGAACGCACGCGCAGAGGCCGAGCAGATGGCGCAGGCCATGGCCTCGCGCGCGGTCATCGAGCAGGCGAAAGGCGTCATCATGGCGACCCGCCACGTGACGGCCGACGAGGCGTTCACGATGCTGATCGAGGCCTCCCAGCGGGCCAACCGCAAGCTGCGCGACATCGCCCTCGACATCACCCGGAGCGCCACGCGCCAGCGGTAGTGCAGGCTGCTGCCCGTGGCAACCCTGCGCGAAGCACTCCCCACCGACATCACCGTCCTCAGCGAGCTCGCCGCCCGGTTCTACGCCGAGGAAGGCTTCGGCACGCCGCCGGAGCAGCTGCGGCGCAACGCCGAGGTGCTCGTCTCCGACCCGTCGGTCCGCGTCGTGCTGGCGGTCGACGACACGGGCCGGCCGGTCGGCTTCGCGATGACCTGGCTGCTCTTCGGCCTCGAGCAGGGCCGGTACGTCGAGATCGGCGACCTCTACCTCTCGCCCGACGCGCGGGGGACCGGCTCCGGCCGGGCGCTCGTCGAGGACGCGCTCGCGTGGGGCGCTGACAACGGCGCGGGCTCGGCGTACCTCCACGTCGACGACGAGGGAGCCCGCCGGCACGGCCTGCCGGCGTTCTACTCCCACCTGGGGTTCACGGACGCGGGCCG
>NZ_JAANNP010000268.1 GCF_011250635.1 Motilibacter deserti | reverse complement strand
GCTCGGCCGTCAGGCCCGCCCGCCGCAGGTAGCCGCGGGCCAGCTGCACGCCGGCGAGGTAGAGCTCGCCGGCGACGCCGGGGGCGACGGGGCGCAGCGCGGCGTCGAGGACGTACAGCCGGGTGTTCCAGACCGGGCCGCCGAGCGGCACCGGGCCCGGCCCGTGCTCGGGCCGGCACTCCCACGACGTCACGTCGACCGACGCCTCGGTGGGGCCGTAGAGGTTGTGCAGGGCGGGGGCCTGCGCTCCCGCGTACGCCGCGTGGAACGTGTCCTTCAGCTCGCCCGGCAGCGCCTCGCCGCTGCAGACGACGCGTCGCAGCGATGTGCAGGCCGCGAGGTCGGTGGGAGTGTTCTGCGCGAGGAACGCCGCGAGCATCGACGGGACGAAGTGCAGGGTGGTGATCCGCTCGTCGCGCAGCAGGGCGGCGAGGTACGCCGGGTCCTTGTGGCCCTCCGGCCGGGCGACCACCAGCGTCGCGCCGACCTGCAACGGCCAGAAGAACTCCCAGACCGACACGTCGAAGCCCGAAGGCGTCTTCTGGAGCACTCGCTCGCCGGGCTCGAGCCCGTAGCGGTGCTGCATCCAGACCAGCCGGTTGACGATGCCGGAGTGCGGCACCAGGACGCCCTTCGGGCGTCCCGTGGAACCTGACGTGTAGATC
>NZ_JAANNP010000269.1 GCF_011250635.1 Motilibacter deserti | reverse complement strand
GTAGTCGATGTCGGACGGCTTGACGCCGGCGTTCCGGTGCGCCCGCCGCATGCACTCGGCGATGGAGCCGGCGTCCGGCGAGACCATGTGGTTGGCGTCGCAGGACAGCCCGTAGCCGAGGACCTCGGCGTAGATGCGCGCACCGCGGGCGACCGCGAGGTCGAGGGGCTCGAGGAAGAGGGCGGCGGCCCCCTCGCCGATGAGGATGCCCGAGCGGTTCGCGTCGAACGGCGAGCACGCCTCCTTCGTCATCGCCCCGAGCCGGTAGAACCCTGCCACCGCGAACCGGCACATCGCGTCCGCGCCGCCGGCGATCATGTAGTCGGCGTCGCCGGAGCGGATCGCGTCGTAGGCGTAGCCGATCGCGTAGTTGCTGGCCGAGCAGGCGGTGCCGATGGTCATGGCCTCGCCGGTGAGCCCGATCTCCCGGTTCACGGCCATGGCGAGGCGGTACGACGGGCTCTTCGCCACCTTCGCGGGGTCCAGCGCGTGCGGCCCCTGGTCGACCCAGCGCAGCATCTGGCGCTCGATGACCTGTCCCTCGGCGCTCGTCGTGCCGATGACCGAGCCGCTCGAGGAGGCCCGCAGCCGGTCCTCGTCGACACCGGAGTCCTCCACGGCGAGCCGGGCCGCCGCTGCCGCGAACTGGCTCGCCGGGCC
>NZ_JAANNP010000270.1 GCF_011250635.1 Motilibacter deserti | reverse complement strand
AGATCGAGGTGGACTGCGAATACCGCACGGTCCCGTCGGACCTGCCCGACCGGCTGGTCTACGCGGTCCGGGTCGTCGCCAAGGACGGCTCGCAGCAGACGCTGGGCACCTGGGCCATCGAGCGGGGCGACACCACGACCTACACCACGGGCACGGCGCTGGCGCGGGACGAGATCTCAGCCGTCGAGGTCGTCACGACCAGCGGGCGCGCGATCCTCACGCTCTCGCCCTGACCGCGACGCCCGTCAGCGCAGCCGGATCGACGCGATCGCGGAGCGGCCCCACACCACCCGCACGGCCGTCCCCTTGCGCAGCTGCGCCAGCTTCGCGCGCTTCAGGGACAGGGTCGCGTTGCCGCGGGCGTCGAGCTTGCGGGTCCCCAGCGCCACCCACTTCTGCGCGCCCCGCTGGCCGACCAGGGCGCGCAGGGCGACCCGGCGCCCCGCGTTGCGCGCATCGAGGTCGACGCGCAGCCTCCGAGCGTTCCGGTCGAGCGCTGCGACGGGCGTAGCAGCCTTCGGCGAACTCGCGTTCGTGCTCGACGGAGTGGCCGGAGCGGTCGTCGGCACCGGGGCGGGCGAGGTCGGAGCCGTCGTCGGCACCAGGGCGGGCGAGGTCGGAGCCGGCGCCGGCACCGGGGCGG
>NZ_JAANNP010000052.1 GCF_011250635.1 Motilibacter deserti | reverse complement strand
TTGGCGCGCACCGACTTGGCGCGCACCGACTTGGCGCGCACTGGCCGGGCGCGCACCGACCGGGCGCGGACCGACCGGGGGAGCGTCACGGCCGAGGCGGCCCTGGCCCTGCCCGCGCTCTGCCTCGTGCTGGGCGCCGTCCTCTTCGTCGTGATGACCGGCGTGGCGCAGCTGCGGTGCGTCGATGCGGCGCGGGCCGGAGCGCGGGTCGCGGCCCGGGGCGAGGCGGTGGCAGTTGTCCAGGCGGCGGCCCGTGACCTCGCACCCGCGGGAGCGCGCGTTGCCGTCGCGGGCGAGGACGGGGTCGTCCGCGTACGCGTCGAGGCGGCGCTGCGCGCACCCGGGATCCTGCGCAGGCTCGGGACCGTCCGGCTTGCCGCGGACGCGGTCGCGGCGGTTGAGGAGCAGGACGCTGTCGCGGTCACGGCCGCCGTAAGGCAGCGCGAATGACTCGGGCATTGCGGCGAGCGCCGGCCGACGAGCGCGGCATGGCGACGGTCGTCGTGGTTGCCTGCGCCGCTGCCGTCGTCGCGGTTGCGGCGACCGTGGCCCTCCTGGGGTCAGCGGTCGCCGCGCGGCACCGTGCCGCGGCCGCTGCAGACCTCGCGGCGCTTGCGGCCGTGGCCAAGCCTGCGGACGGCGCGGAGGCCGGCTGCGCGCTGGCGGCGCAGGTGGCGCGGGCGAACGGTTCCCGCGTCAGCTCGTGCGCGGTGACCGTGGAGCCGGGAGCCGGAGTCCTGGCGGACGTGACCGTCGAGGTGCCGGTGCCCCGCTGGCAGGGGGTGGCGGTGGGGCGAGCCCGGGCGGGGCGCGAGTACGCCCCGCTACCCGACGGCGCCCAGGGCTCCAGGTTCGCCGGCCCGGTCCAGCGGTACGGCCTACCGCTCGCGGTCCTTGCCCGCCGCCGCCCGCGCACGCTCGGCCGCCGTGAGGTCGACGGACTCGGTACGCCCGTCCCGAGTGTCGGCCGACACCGCGCTGGCGCCGCCGGACGGGCGCGTCGGCGCGGCGTCGCCGGCAGGAGACGAGCTGCGCTGGCGGCGCAGCGCGGACTCGAGCTCGGCCTTCTCCGCCTCGAGCCGCTCCACCTCGGTACGCCGACCGCGCTTCAGGTCCTTGATCTCCTGGCGCTTGCGGCGCGCCCTGGCCGTCGAAGCCTTCAGCAGCCAGAGGCCGACCCCGAACACCAGGGCCGCCAGCACTCCGGCGAAGAAGACCTCGCGGGAGGACGTGTCGGCCGAGACGCCGAGCATGTCGACGGTGACGGGCTCCGTGGCCTGCAGCGCGACAGCGACGGCGAAGCCCACCGCGACGGCGATGAGCAGGATGGCGATGACGATCACAGGAGTCCTCCTTCAGGTGAAGCGGAGGGTTCCCGGGGCGGGCCGTCGCTATGCGCGAAAGTGCGGGCACGGGCGGGTGACGGCTCCGCGCCGCCCGCCTCCCCGCCCGGTCCCGCGGGCGATCCGCGCGGGCTGCCCGCCTCCCGGCCGCCGCAAGCGATCCGCCCGGGCCGCCCGCCTCCCGCCGCCGCAAGCGATCCGCGCGGCCGCCCGCCGCCCCGGCCAGCCCCTCAGGCGATCCGGGCAGGCCGCTCGCCGGCACCGCCGCGCACCCCGGCGCCGGTCACGCCCGCCTCCCCGCCGGCCCCGAGCCCCGGCGCAAGGACGGGGCGCAGCGCCGCCGCCTGCTCCGAGCTGTCGGTGCTGGCGGCGAGCAGGACGTCCAGCAGCCGGATCGCGGCCGCCTTGTCCAGCGGCTCGTTGCCGTTGCCGCACTTCGGCGACTGCACGCAGGCGGGGCAGCCGGCCGGGCACCGGCAGGCCCGCAGCGCGTCGCGGGTGGCGCCGAGCCAGCGCTGCGCCGAGGCGAAGCCGCGCTCGGCGAAGCCGGCCCCGCCCGGGTGGCCGTCGTGGACGAACACGGTCGTGCGCCCGGTGTCCTCGTGCAGGGCGGTCGACACCCCGCCGACGTCCCAGCGGTCGCAGGTCGCGAACAGCGGCAGCAGGCCGATCGCCGCGTGCTCGGCCGCGTGCGCCGCGCCGGGCACGTCGGCCGGCTCGATGCCGGCCCGCACCAGCTGCTCGTCCGTCACCGTCCACCACACTGCCTTGGTCCGCAGCTGGCGGGCGGGCAGGTCCAGCGGCTCCTCGCCGAGGATCTCGCCGGTCAGGACGCGGCGGCGCAGGAACGAGACCACCTGGCTGGTCACGTCGACGGTGCCGAACGACAGCGTCGCCTCGCCCCACGGGCAGGACGCCTCCTCCGCGACGACCCGGATGTCCGTGCGGTCACGCGCGGACGTCGTCCAGTCCGGGTCGGCGGCCTCCACGACTGCGACCCCGTCCTCGAGGTCGAGCTCGCGGACCAGGTGCGCCTGGCCCATGTGCAGGTAGACGGCACCGCGGTGCACCGCCCCGTGCGCAGCGGCGGCGTCCACCGTCCCGAGCAGACGCCCCGTGCCCGCCTCGACCACGCGCACCGGCGCCCCGCCCGTGCCACGCAGGTCGGCGAGCGCGGCCGCGCTCTCGTGCCGGGTCCAGAACCAGCCGGTCGCACGACGCCGGAGCAGGCCGCGCTCGACCAGGCCCTCGAGCAGCCCGGGCATCGCCGCGCCGAAGACCGCGACGTCGGCGTCGGTCAGCGGCAGCTCCGCCGCGGCGGCGCACAGGTGCGGGGCGAGGACGTACGGGTTCTCCGGGTCGAGGACGGTCGCCTCGACCGGGCGGCCGAGGACGGCTTCCGGGTGGCTCACGAGGTAGGTGTCCAACGGGTCGTCGCGCGCGACGAGCACGGCGAGCGCCTCCTGGCCCGCACGACCGGCGCGGCCCGCCTGCTGCCAGAGCGAGGCGTGCGTGCCCGGCCAGCCCGCGATGAGGACCGCGTCCAGCCCGCTGACGTCGACGCCGAGCTCGAGCGCGTTCGTCGACGCGACGCCGAGGAGCCGTCCGCTCATCAGCGCGGACTCGAGCGCTCGCCGGTCTTCCGGCAGGTAGCCCGCCCGGTAGGCCGCGACCCGTCCGGGCAGCGAGGGGTCGACCTCGTCGAGGCTGCGCCGGGCCTGCATCGACACCGACTCCGCGCCCTTGCGCGACCGGACGAACGCGAGCGTGCGCGTGCCGGACACCACGAGGTCGGTGAGCAGGTCGGCGGTCTCCGCCGTCGCGGTGCGGCGCACGGGCACGCCGCCCTCGCCGCGCACCTCGGACAGCGGCGGCTGCCACAGGGCGAAGGTCATCGAGCCCCGCGGCGAGCCGTCGCGCGCGACCGCCTCCGTCTCGACCCCGGTCAGCCGTCGGGCGAAGGACGCCGGCTCGGCGATCGTGGCCGAGGCCAGGACGAAGGTCGGCTCGGCGCCATAGCGGGCGCAGACCCGGCGCAGCCGGCGCAGCACGGAAGCCACGTGGGACCCGAAGACCCCGCGGTAGCCGTGGCACTCGTCGACCACGACGTAGCGCAGCGTCCGCAGGAAGGAGGCCCAGCGCGCGTGGCCGGGCAGCAGGGTCCGGTGGAGCATGTCCGGGTTGGTGAGGACGTACGCCGCCCAGTCCCGGATCTGCGCCCGCTCCTCGCCGGGGGTGTCCCCGTCGTACGTCGCGGCCCGCAGCCGCGGCAGCCCCAGCGCGGTCAGGGCGCGCAGCTGGTCGTTGGCCAGCGCCTTGGTGGGCGAGAGGTAGAGGACGGTCGCGCCGCGGCCCGACGGGGCCGACGCCCCCTCGAGCACGGCCGTGGCGGCGGGCAGCAGGTAGGCCAGCGACTTGCCGGACGCCGTCCCCGTCGAGACGATCACCGACCGGCCCGCGTGCGCGTGCTCGGCGGTCTCGACCTGGTGGCTCCACGGGCGCGCGACCCCGGCGCCGCGGAAGGCCGCGACCAGCTCGGGAGCGGCCCACACCGGCCACTCGGCCTCCTGCGCCGACCGGGCGGGGACGTGCTCGACGTGCGTCAGCGACTCCTCGCGCCCGGGCGCGTGCAGCAGCGCGGCGAGCGGGCCGTCCTGCCGTTGTGCGCCCCGAGCAGCGACCCGGGCCGCGGGCACGGCTCCCGGCACCTGTCCCGGCACCTGTCCCGGCACCTGTCCCGGCACCTGTTCGGGCACGTCTGCGAGCACGTCCTCCAGGGTGCCTCACGCCACCGACGGACGCTGGTGGCGCGCCGACCGGGAGGTTGTCCGAGGATGTGCAGTGACAACCCGTCGACAACCCCGTACTAGTGCATCCGGGGTGGCCCCGGGAGAGCGGCCCGGCCGAAGGTGGTTGAATGCTCGGACGCGCTCGGAGCCCAATCCGGACTCGGTTACGCATGGAGGATCCGTGGACCTGTCCCTGTCGAATCGCCCCGAGGGTGACAAGACGGTCGTCGAGGTGGGCGGCGAGATCGACGTCTACACGGCGCCGCGCCTGCGCGAGCAGCTCGTCGACCTCGTCGCGGACGGCAAGTACCACCTCGTCGTCGACATGGAGCGGGTGGACTTCCTGGACTCCACGGGCCTCGGCGTGCTCGTGGGCGGCCTCAAGCGCGTCCGCGCGCACGACGGCTCGCTGCGCCTGGTGTGCACCCAGGAGCGCATCCTGAAGATCTTCCGCATCACCGGCCTGACCAAGGTCTTCCCGATCCACGACTCGGTCGAGGACGCCCTCGCTGCGACCGACTGACCCGTGGACCGTCCGAGCATGACGACTGTCACGGTCCGCTTCAGCGCCCTGCCCGCCCACGTCCGCACCGCACGCCTGGTCGCGGCGGCGGTGGCCCGGCGCTCCGGCGTCGACGAGGCGGTCCTGGACGAGGTGCGCCTCGCGGTGGGCGAGGCGTGCTCGCGCGCGGTCGACCTGCACCAGCGGCACGCCCCGGACGTCCCCGTGACGCTCGCGCTGACCGACGCGGGGACATCGTTCCGCGTGGAGGTCGTCGACGCGGCGTCGCCGGAGGCCCCGGACGCGTCGCCGATCGACCTCGCCGAGACCGCGGAGAACGCCGACGCGGGCGACGGCTTCGACGGCGGGATCCTGCCCTCGAACGTCGGCATCGCGGTCATCAGCGGGCTGGTCGACGACCTCGCGGTCGAGCGCCGCGGTGACGGCCTCGCCCTCTGCATGACCTGGCCGCTCGGCGGCCACGGGCAGCGTGCCGCCGCCGAGGCACAGTCCGCCAAGGCGCCGCAGGCCACGGCCTAGCGGTCCACGTCCCGGAGGGCTCCGCCCGCCCCCGACCGCCCCACGTTGCACGACCGCTCCGGCGGACGACCCAGTGGCGCGCCGCTCTGCGGCGCGCCACTCGTCGTATACGGGCGGGGACGCGGCGCTGTCGCAGTGTCACCGCGCGCTGACATCGACACGTCGGGCACCTGGTTCGGGCTGATCGAGGCGACTCCGCCCCGGTACGCGTAAACTCCCGCGCCACTGGTGGGCCCGCCTGCCAGCAGCCCCCGCGTGCCCTGGAGTGGCAGCCGCCGCCGGGTTCGCGTGCCGACGTCAAGGAGGACGTATGCCCGGGCCACACATCGCCGCAGACAGCGGCGCGGTGGACTCGCTCTCGAGCGGAAACCTCACGATCGTGGGCGTGGTGGCGGCAGTGGCCGTCGTCGCGCTCGTCGTTGCCGCCGTGTTCCGCCGCGAGGTGCTCGCGGCCGCCGAAGGCACGACGCGCATGCAGGAGATAGCCAAGGCGGTCCAGGAGGGCGCCGCGGCGTACCTCAACCGCCAGTTCCGCACGCTCGGCGTCTTCGTCGTGATCGTGTTCCTGCTGCTGTTCGCGCTGCCGGGCGACGCCGACGTACGCATCGGCCGCTCGATCTTCTTCGTGGTCGGCGCCGCGTTCTCGGCGGCGATCGGCTACCTCGGCATGTCGCTCGCCGTCCGCGCCAACGTGCGCGTCGCGGCCGCCGCGCGCGACAAGGGCGCCGAGGACGCCATGCGGGTCGGCTTCCGCACGGGCGGCGTCGTCGGCATGGCCACGGTCGGCCTCGGCCTGCTCGGGGCGGCCATCGTCGTCCTGATCTACCGCGCGGACGCGCCGAGCGTGCTCGAGGGCTTCGGCTTCGGCGCGGCGCTGCTCGCGATGTTCATGCGTGTCGGCGGCGGCATCTTCACCAAGGCCGCCGACGTCGGCGCCGACCTCGTCGGCAAGGTCGAGCAGGGCATCCCCGAGGACGACCCGCGCAACGCCGCGACCATCGCCGACAACGTGGGCGACAACGTCGGCGACTGCGCGGGCATGGCCGCCGACCTCTTCGAGTCGTACGCCGTGATGCTGGTCGCCGCGCTGATCCTCGGCAAGGCGGCGTTCGGCGAGGAGGGGCTGGTCTTCCCGCTCATCGTCCCGGCGCTCGGCGCGGTCACGGCGGTGCTGGGCATCCTGCTGACGCGGGCCCGGACCGGCGAGAGCGGCCTCACGGCGATCAACCGCGCGTTCTACATCTCGGCAGTGGTCGCCGCCGTCCTCTGCGCGATCGCGGCGTTCGTCTATCTGCCGGGCTCCTTCGCCGAGCTCACCGACGCCACCACCAGCGACGCCAACCCGCGCGTCGTCGCCATCGTGGCGGTCGTCCTCGGCATCGTGCTGGCCTCGGTCATCCTCGCCTTGACCGGCTACTTCACCGGCACGGACAAGAAGCCGACGCAGGACGTCGCCGAGACCTCGCTCACCGGCCCTGCCACTGTCGTCCTCTCGGGCATCAGCCTCGGCCTCGAGTCCGCGGTCTACACCGCGCTCGTCATCGGCGCCGCGGTCTACGGCGCGTTCCTGCTCGGCAGCGGGTCGGTGGTCGTGTCGCTGTTCGCGATCGCGCTCGCGGGCTGCGGCCTGCTCACGACCGTGGGCGTCATCGTCGCCATGGACACCTTCGGCCCGGTCTCGGACAACGCGCAGGGCATCGCGGAGATGTCGGGCGACGTGACGGGCAAGGGCGCCCGGATCCTCACCGACCTCGACGCCGTGGGCAACACGACCAAGGCCATCACCAAGGGCATCGCGATCGCCACCGCCGTGCTGGCGGCGACCGCCCTGTTCGGCTCCTACACCGATGCCTGGCAGACCGCGGTCGACGACACGGGCGTCTCCCTCGCGTCGCTGAGCGAGTCGCTGCAGCAGCGGTTCACGCTGGACATCGCCAACCCGAACAACCTCGTCGGCCTCATCATCGGCGCGGCCGTCGTGTTCCTCTTCTCCGGTCTCGCCATCACTGCGGTCTCCCGGGCCGCCGGCGCGGTCGTCTACGAGGTGCGCAAGCAGTTCCGCGAGAACCCCGGCATCATGACGGGCAAGACCCGCCCGGAGTACGGCCGCGTCGTCGACATCTGCACCCGGGACTCGCTGCGCGAGCTCGCCACCCCCGGCCTGCTCGCGGTGATGGCCCCGATCGCGGTGGGCTTCGGCCTCGGCATCGGCGCGCTGGCGGCGTACCTCGCCGGCGCGATCGCCTGCGGCACGCTGATGGCGGTCTTCCTGGCCAACTCCGGCGGTGCGTGGGACAACGCCAAGAAGCTCGTCGAGGACGGCGCCCACGGCGGCAAGGGCTCCGAGGCCCACGCTGCCACGGTCATCGGCGACACCGTCGGCGACCCGTTCAAGGACACCGCCGGCCCGGCGATCAACCCGCTGATCAAGGTGATGAACCTCGTCGCCGTGCTCATCGCGCCCGCCGTCGTCCAGCTGACGATCGGCGACGACGCCAACACCGCGGTACGGACGGCGATCGCGCTCGCAGCGGTCGTCGTGATCGTCGCCGCCGTCACCGTCAGCCGCCGCCGCGGCCTCGCCGCCGCGACGAGCAACGCCGAGCCGGAGGCCGCTAGCCTCGCCCGGTGACGCCGAGCTCCCACAGCAGCACCACGACAGGGACGGGCGGGGCCGAGCGGCCCTTCCCGTCCCTGTCGCACGACGACGCCCGGGCGCTGCGCGCCGCCTTCGTCCGGGCCGGCTACACCGCCGACGCGGTGCTCGAGCTGCTCGGCCCGGCGGCGCAGGCCGCGCTCGAGCGCAACGAGGGCGTGCCGGCGCGGCGGCGCACCTCCCGCCCCGAGGTCGCCGGGCTGCCGCTGACGACGCTCGTGCGGCTCTTCCTGCTCCAGCAGCCCGTCCCGGAGACCGAGGCCGCGGCGGCACTCCCGCTCGACGCCGCGGTCGCGGGCGGGCTGGTGACGCTCGTCGACGGGCAGGTCCGCGCCGAGCTCGACATCCGCCCGTACGGCGCTGACGACGCGCCCGGCGACGGCTGGTACGTCGTGGGCGACCTGGACAGCCGGCTCGACGGCACCGCCCGCGAGGTGCGGCGCGACCACGTCCTCGGGGTGGGCGGGGCCAGCGCGACGCTCGCCCAGATCACGCCACGAGACAGGGTCGGGCGCGCGCTCGACCTGGGCACCGGCGGCGGGGTCCAGGCGCTGCACCTCACCCGGCACGCCGACGAGGTCGTCGCCACCGACGTGCTGGCGCGGGCGCTCGCGCTCGCACGGCTCACGGCGGGCCTGAACCAGATCGATCTCGACCTGCGCGAGGGCAGCCTCGTCGACCCGGTGGCGGGCGAGACCTTCGACCTCGTCGTGTCGAACCCGCCCTTCGTCATCGGCGCGCCGGAGGTGCACACCTACCGCGACGCGGGCCTGCCGCTCGACACGCTCTGCCGCGAGCTGCTGGCGCAGGTGCCGCAGCTGCTGGCCGAGGGCGGCACCTTCGTCATGATCGGGGACTGGGTACGCCTGCGCGGGGAGGAGCCGCACGAGCGGGCCCGGAGGTGGCTGCCCAGTGCGGACGGGTTCGAGTCGTTGCTCGTCGTACGTGACGAGGAGGACCCGGCGGCGTACGTCTCGACATGGCTGCGCGACGCCGGCGAGCAGGGCGCGGCGGACGCGACCGACCGCTACGACCGTTGGCTGGCCGGGCTGGAGGACGCCGGCGTCGAGGCCGTCGAGTTCGGCTGGTTCGTGGTGCGGCGACGGGGCAGCGGGCCGGCCCGCTCGGAGGTGCTCGACTGGCCGCACCCGGTGGAGCAGCCGGCGGCGTGGTGGTTGAGCGCCCGGGTGGAGGCGAACGCCTGGCTCACCGCGCACGACGACGAGGCGCTGCTGAGCGCGCGGCTGCGGGTGCGCGAGGACGTGGTGCAGGAGCAGCACGGCGAGCCGGGGGCGGAGGAGCCGGAGACGATCGTGCTGCGCCAGCAGCGCGGGCAGCGCGCGGCGACGTCCGTGTCGACGGAGGCTGCGGCGCTCGTCGGGGCGAGCGACGGCACGTTGCAGGTGGGCCAGCTCGTCGACGCCGTCGCACAGGTCCTCGAGCAGGACACGGGGGAGCTGCGCGGCCCGCTGCTGGGCGAGCTGCGCGAGCTGGTGCGCTGCGGGACGCTCGAGCCGGCCTGAGGCCGCTGTCGTTCCGGAGCCGGCGCCCGCGGTCGGGCCGTGGTTTCGGGCCTGTGGGCCGAAACGCCGCGTCGAGGGGTCGCTGAGCGGGCGGTCAGTCCTCCTCCTCGAGCACCGCGCCGAGCAGCTGCGTCTCGGCGGCGGTGAGGCGGCGTGGCCCCCGCGCCTCGAGGTCGTACGCGACCATCACGCTGCGGGCCCGGGCGTAGACCCGCTCCTCGTCGCGGACGACGTAGCCGAGGTGGAACGACACGGCTCCCAGCCGCGTCACCCACACCTCGACGTCGATGCCGTCCGGTGTCCAGCTCAGCGGGGCGAGGTAGTCGATCTCGTGGCGGGAGACGACGATGCCTGCGCGTCCTGCGCCGGAGGGCGCCTCGTGGCCGCGCAGGAGCGAGATGCGGGCCTCCTCCAGGAAGCCGAGGAAGGCTGTGTTGTTGACGTGCTGATAGGCGTCGAGGTCGCGCCACCGCACGGGGCATCTGAAGACATGACGAGTCATTCAGGAACCCTGTTGCATCAAAGCGAGTGCGTCAGTCAGTTGACGTGAGAGGGGCTGGCGGCGTCCCCGTTGCGCGGAGCGGGCAGCCCGCGGCGCTGCCCGCGGGCAGCGGCCTCGGCGAAAGGCTCGGACGCGCCGACCGGCTCGGCCACAGCCGCCGACCGTCCCTGGCTCCCGAGGGTCTCGCAGATGCTCGCCAATAGTTGTGTGTCGCAGTACACGTGCAGCTCGACGACCTTGCCCCAGCGCAAGCGGATGACGTGCACGCCCTGGTTCGAATAGCGTCTGCCGCTCTCGTCGCTGACGAAGTCGACCCATTCGATCATCGCCACGGTGTCCCAGGGCCAGCCGCCGACGACGAGCTTGGTGATGTCGAAGTGCAGGTCGGGGAAGACGGCAGCGAGCCGGTCGTACCACGCCTGGATGTCGAGTGCGGACGTGCGGCGTCCGCTGAGCGTGTGGGAGCCGGAGAACCAGTGCTCCGCACCGTGGCCGAACTGCCGGACGATGGCGGCGTAGTCCCCGCGGTTGATGGCGTCGAACGACGACCGGAGCCTGCGGCGCACGATGCGGTGATACATGGCCGGATCCTGACTCTGGGCGAGGTCGACGTTCACAGGCAAGCACAAGCGGTCGCAGCGTGTCTACCGTGCTGAACTCGCGGTGTCTGGACGTCAAGTAGCCCGGATGTATCCGAAGGCGGTCGCCCGGGTTCTTCTCGGCGTGCCGCTGGACGTCCTCGGTCATCCCGCTCGGGTCAGCGCTCGGTGCGCTTCTCGCCCATAACAGGGGTCGAAGCTTCATTTATCCGTAACCCGTACTCGTGACGTCGCGTGCACCATGTGCGCAGTCGACCCGATGCTCAACCGAGGGGACCTCGAGGTGAACCTTCCAGAGCCACGGACCGCGTTGCTCTTTCCCGGCCAAGGCGCTTTCTACACCGGTGCACTGAGCGGCCTGCAGCACCGCTACCCGGAGATCCGCAAGACCCTCGACGAGATGTCGACCGTCAGCGAGCAACTGCTCGGGGCTTCGCTGTCGACCGAGCTGCTCGACCGCCCGGCGCGCAGCCTCGACGAATGGCTCGCGGATGCCCCGGACCTGCTCCAGGTGGCGATCGTCGGCGCATCGATCGCGGTGCACGCATGCCTCGATGCCGAAGGGCTCCGCGCGGACGTCCTCGTCGGGCACAGCATGGGTGAGATCGCCGCCCTCGTCTGCGCAGGCGTCTTCACGGTGGCTGAGGGAGCGCAGATCGCCTGCCACCGTGCGCTCGCGCTGCGCGCCGCTGCGCTGCCCGAGGCCTACATGCTGGCCGTGTCGGCCGACGTGGAGCGCGTGCGCGGCCTGCTCGCGCTGCTCGCCGACGAATCCACCGTCGTCGCGGTGGAGAACGCTCAGACCCAGACGGTCGTCTCCGGCCCGGCGGCCGCCCTCGACACGATCGCGCAGATCGCGCCGGCGCTGCGCCTCGGCGTTCGACGCCTGAAGTCGCCGTACCCTTTCCACAGCCCCATGCTGGCTCCGGCTGCAGCGGACTTCCTGAGCCGCGTCAGGCACATCGAGGCGCGGCCGCTGCAGGCGCGGGTGTTCTCGCCGATCCTCGGCCGCTACTACGACGACCGCGACGACCTCGTGGCCACCCTGACGAGCCACTTGGTGCTGCCGGTCGCCTTCCGGCCGGGGCTCGAGGCGCTGCAGGGCGAAGGGCTCGGGCTGCTCGTCGAGTGCGGCCCGCTGGAGGCGCTCACCCGCATCGCGGCCCGGGTCCTCGACCCGGCGGTGCCGTCCGTCGCCCCGCTGCCGGGACAGGGGGACGAGCAGGCTGCCTGGGAGGCGGCCCTCGCCCGGCTCGACGCGGCCGGTGCCGTCCGCCCGCGATCGGGCGCCGTCGCGAGCGTGCCGCGCCAGCTGCTTCCCGACGTGCCTGCGGAGGCCGCCGAGAGCTTCTGGGCCGCGCACGCCCCGAGCGTGGTCGCCCACGTGCGCCGGGCGTACGACGACTTCGTGGCGGCCGCCGCGCAGGAGCCTGCGCCCGCCGGCTGGCCGTCCGCCGCGCCCCTGTCGCGCGACGCCGTGCTCGCCACGCTCGTGTCCCTGTACGCAACCGCGCTGGAGTACCCGCCCGAGGTCTTCACGCCGGAGACCGAGCTCGAGGCGGAGCTGGGCGTGGACTCGGTCAAGCAGACCGAGCTGCTGGCAAGGGTGAGCGCCGAGTTCGGCCTGCCGCCGCAGCCCGCCGGCTTCCGCATCGCGGACCACGGGACGCTCGGCCGCATCGCGGACCTCGTCGTGGCGAACGCGTCCGTCGTCGCGTCCGTCGAGGTCGGCGGCCCGATGGCCCTGCCCGCCACGCCCGGGGACGGCGCTCGGCTCGACGTCCTGGCAGTGAGCGGACAGCAGCAGCCCGTATCCCTGATCGACCGTTCGGACGTTCTCGACACGCTCGTGTCGATGTACGCCGCCGCGCTGGAGTACCCGCCGGAGGTCTTCACCCCGGACACCGAGCTCGAGGCCGAGCTCGGCGTGGACTCGGTGAAGCAGACCGAGCTGCTCGCCCGGGTCGGGGACACGTACGCCCTCCCGCCGCTGCCGGCCGGCTTCCGCATCGCGGACCACGGGACGCTCGGCCGGAT
>NZ_JAANNP010000081.1:278-8338 GCF_011250635.1 Motilibacter deserti | reverse complement strand
CGTCGATACCCGCGACCGTGAGGTCGAGCCCGACGACGCCGGTGACGCGGCCGCTCGTGACGGGAGCGGCCGCGGCCAGGGCGCGGTCGAAGCCGGGCAGGAGGGAGAAGGCGGGGCGCGGAGAGAGGGTCCCGACGGTCACGGGCGGAGGATCTCCTTGGCTCGGGCGAGGGCCGGCGCGATGCGCGCGTCGACGCTGGTGGCATCAGACTCGGCGTACGCGTCGCCCGACATGAGCCCGGCGTCCGGCACGATCGTGATCTCACGGTCGAGGAACGGCAGGGCCGCGCCGTCGAGCGTCGCCGCGTCCTCCGGGCTCAGCCACACGGTCACCGGCCGGCCGGCGGGCGCCATCGACAGCGCCCGGCGGACGGCGTCGACCCCCGGCTCGGCGGCGGTCGCGAGCTCGCGGCCCACGATCGCCTCGGCCAGCGCGAACGCCGCCTCGGCGATCGCCTCGGCCGCCTCCCCCGCGGGGGCCGCGGCCCGCCGCTCGAGGTCGCTCGCGGCCTGCTCCAGCGCGGTGAAGGCGCGGGCGAAGCGGGCCTCGCGGTCCGCCACCCGGCTTGCCTCGACGGCCGCGGCGTGAGCGGCCTCCGCGCGGACCTGGGCCATCGCGGCCTGGCTGCCGGCCGCCCAGCCGGCGGCGTACCCGGCGGAGCGGGCGGCCTCGCGGGCCTCCTCGACCGACTGCGGGCGGGCCGACAGCGACTCGGTCAGCCGGGCCGTACGGACCGCGGCGGCGGCGCCGCCCCGGAGGACGGCCAGGCCGGCGGTGGCGGCCACGGCGGGGGCGGTGCCGGCCGGCGCGAGCCCGGCGCTGAAGGCCTCAGTCGACGAACTCATCGTCAGCCCCCCGCCGGACGGTGATCTGGCCGGACTCCTCGAGCTGGCGGATCGCCTGGACGACCTTGACCTGCGACTCCTCGACCTGCTTCAGCCGGACCGGGCCGAGCATCTCGATCTCGTCGGCGAGGTTCTCGGCCGCACGCTCGGACAGGTTCTTCATGATCTTCATGCGGACCTCGTCGCGCACGCCCTTGAGGGCGGTCGCGAGGTCGGAGGTCTCGACCTGACGCAGGACCAGCTGGACGGCCTTGTCGTCGAGGCTGACGATGTCCTCGAACATGAACATCCGGCTGCGGACCTCTTCGGCCAGCTCGCGGTCGCGGCCCTCGAGCCCCTCGAGGATGAGGCGCTCGGTGGAGCGGTCGGCGCGGTTGATGATGTCGACCAGCGGCTGCAGGCCGCCCACGGTGGACATCTCGGTCGGCTGGAGCACCGAGGAGAGCTTGCGCTCGAGCATCTGCTCGACCTGCTTGACGACCTCGGGGCTGGTGCGGTCCATGACCGCGATCCGGTGGGCGACGTCGGCCTGCAGCGTCGGGACGAGCCCGCCGAGCACGGTCGAGGCCTGGTCGGCGCTCATGTGGGCCAGCACCAGCGCGATCGTCTGCGGGTGCTCGTCCTGGAGGAACGAGAGCAGCTGGCGGGGGTCCGCACGGTGCAGGAACTGGAAGGGCATCTCGGCGAAGGCCGCCGAGAGGCGGTGCATGAGCTCCGCGGCCTTCTCCTCGCCCATGCTCGCGGCGAGCAGCTCCTTGGCGAAGTCCATGCCGCCCTGGCCCATGTAGCTCTTGGCCTGGACGATCCCGTGGAACTCCTCGAAGACCTGCAGCGCGGTGTCCGCGTCGATGTCGCGCAGCCGCATGATCTCCGCGGTGATCTCCTCGACCTCGTTCTCGCGCATCTCGGCGAGGACCTTCGCGGCGTGCTCCCGGCCCATCCCGACGAGGAGCACCGCGGTCTTGGTCAGACCGCTCATCTCAGTGGCGACCGCCGCCATCGTCAGGACCTCCTGTCAGCGAGCCAGCCGCGGAGCAGCTGGGCGACCTCGTCCGGCTGCTGCTCGACGAGCTCTCCGATGTCGTCACGCATCCGCGCCAGGTTCTCGGCGTCGGCGTTGGGCTCCGGCGCGGCCGGCAGGGCCGGGGCGTCGGCGCCGGCCTCGAGGGCGGCGAGCCGCGCGGCCTCGAGCTCGGCGTTGCGCCGCTCGAGCTCCTCGATGCGGGCGAGCTCGATCTGGTCCAGCGGGGTGCGCTTCTGCTTGCGGGCCCGGCGGGCCTTGAGCCAGGTGAGGAGCAGGACCAGCAGGACGACCCCGACGAGGGCGCCGGTCTTGATGGTCTTGTCCATCGCGGCCTTCTTCTCCGCGGCCGCGGCGTCGGCGAGCTCCTTGGCCGCCGCGTCCTGAGCGCTGGAGTCGAACGGCATCCGGCTGACCTGGATCGTGTCGCCACGCTGGGCGTCGACACCTGCGGCGGCCGACACGAGGCTCTGGATCTCGGTGGGGTCGACGGCGCCGGCGGTCACGTTGTCGAGCAGGACCGCGACGTTCATCTTCTTGACCGAGCCGGGAGCGGCGGTGCGCTGCTCGGTGGTCTTGCCGACGGCGTAGTCCTTGGTGGACTTGCCCTTCTTGTAGGTGCTGCCCGTCTCGTCGGTGCCGTTCGGAACCGCGATGTTGTCCGGGCCGAGCACGCCGGTCACCGCGGTGTTGTCGCCGGTGTAGTCCTCGGTCTCGGTGCTCTCGGAGAGCACCTCGGCGCCCCGCGGCGGCGCGACGAACGTCTCGCTCTTGGTCTGCGTGGAGTCGTAGTCGAGGTCGGCGGTGACGCGGACCTCGCTGTGCCCGGCCCCGACCACGCGGTCGAGCATGGTCTGGACCGACTTGCTGATGCGGTCCTCGTACGCCTGGGTCGCCTCGTCGCGGTCGGCCCCGGCCCCCGCGCCGTTCGGGTCGTTGTTGCTCAGCAGCTTGCCCGTCGAGTCGGTCAGGGTCACGTCGGCGGGCGCCATGCCCTGGACGCTGGCCGAGACCAGGTTGACGACGGCGCGGACCTGCTGGCTGGAGAGCGTGGTGCCCGGCTGCGTCGCGACCAGCACGCTCGCCGTGGGCTTGCTCTCCTCGTCGGCGAAGACGTCCTTCTCGGGCAGGGCGAGGTGCACGACGGCGGTGTCGACGGTGTCGATCGCCTCGATCGTGGTCTTCAGCTCGCCCTCGAGCGCCCGCTGGTAGCCGACCTGCTGCTGGAACTGCGAGGCCGTGAGGCCCTGCTTGTCAAGGATCGAGTAGCCGCTGCCCTCGTTGGCCGGGAGCCCCTGGCCGCTCATCTGGATCCGGAGGTCGTTGACCTGGGCCTGCGGGACCATGATGGTCGCGCCGCCGTCCGCGAGCTCGTACGGCGTACCGCCGGCGTTGAGCTCCTCGACGATCGCGCTGGCGTCCGCCGAGGCCAGCCCGGTGAAGAGCGGCGCGTAGTTCGGCTTGGAGGACCAGGTCGTGAAGACGTAGCCGCCGATGACCAGGGCCAGGACGGCGATGATGCTCACGGCCTTCTGACCGGGCGTGAACGAGGCAAACGCGCGGAGGGGCTTCTCGACGAGACCCTTGACGTTCGTCGGCATCAGGCTTGCAACCTCATAATCTCGGTGAAGGCCGCAACGGCCTTGTCACGGACGGCGACGGTGAGCGAGGTGGCGAGCGACGCTTCGGTCGCTGCGATCGTGTAGTCGTGCAGGTCCTGCAGGTCCCCGGTGGCCGCCTTGACGGCGAGCTGGTCGCTCTTGGCCTGGGTGGCCTGCAGGTTCTCGATCCCGTTCGAGAGGGCGGTCGCGAAGTCGCTCCCGACCCCCTGCGATGAGGTTGTCGCCCAGTCGTCGTCCAGACCTGAGGCTTTCTGCACACCCGATGTGGGGAAGATCCCGGAGACGCCCGCCGCCCCGCCGATGCCCTCGATGGCCGAGATGCTCATGACTAGCCCTTCCCGATCTGGATCGCCTGGCGGTAGGCCTCCTGGGCGCGCTCGACCGTGGCGAGGTTCGCCTGGTAGCCGCGCTGGGCCATGATCATCTGCGTCATCTGGCTGCTCATGTCGATGTCCGGCATGCGCACGTTGCCGTCGGCGTCGGCCAGCGGGTTCTCCGGGTCGTGGACGATCCGGCCCTCGCGGTTGCCGAGCGCGATCCCGCCGACCTGTACGCCGCCGGTGCCGGAGCCGTACTCGCGGGCCTGGGCGATCACGTAGCGAGCCTGGAAGGCGTCCTCGCTGGTGCGCCGCGCGGTGTTGACGTTGGCGACGTTGTCGCTGACCGCGTCGAGCCACTTGCGGTAGACGGTCACACCGCTCGCGGCGGTGTCGATGGCGTTGAACAGCGCCATGGTCAGACGCCCCCGATCGAGTTCTTCAACAGGTTGAAGCGGTCGTTGACCGCGCGGGTCATCAGGGAGTACGCGAGCTCGGTCTGGGTGGACTCCAGCGTCTCCTCGTCGAGGTTGACGTTGTTGCCGTCCTCACGCGTGGGCTCGAGCGAGCGGGCGACGAAGGCGCCGGTGCCGGCGATCTCCGAGGTGTCCCCGCCGGCGACCGCGTCGCGGAGCGCGTCCTCGAACTGGACCTTGTTGGCGAGGAAGCCGGGGGTCTGCAGGTTCGAGATGTTGTCTGCGGTGGCCCGCTGGCGCATCGCGAGCCCGTTGAGGGCACTGCGGAGCGTCACGCTGGCGACGTCGTCGAACACGGCCGCTACTTCTCCTGAACTAGGTGGAGCGGTCGCCGATCCGTGGCTGTCATGGTGAGCAATCCGTGCTCGCTAGGTCTTTCGGCCCACCACGCCGGGGCTTGAGCCCGTGCCCTCACCCGAACGAGGGAAGCCGCGCACGGAACCGTGCGCGGCTTCTCCTGGGACGGTCTGGCACGAGGTCGTCGCAGCTCAGACGGCGTGTTGGTCAGGCTCGGGCGGTAGCTCCGGCCAGCTGGGCGAGCAGTTGCTTGAGCTCGCCGAGGCCGGTGCCGGAGAAACGGCGCCCCCCGGTGTCGACGAGCTCGTCCACGCCGCGGAGAAGGTCGTACGCGGTGGAGACGTCGCCGAGCTGGGCGCGCGCCTGCGCCTCGAGCCAGTCACAGTACGTGACCGGCGCCCCGCCCTCGCGCAGCTGTCCGACGAGGACGAGCACGACGTCGTCCAGGCCGGCGGCGAGCAGGACCCGGGCGAGGGAGTCGGTGGCCTCGAGCGCGCGGCGCGTGCCCGGGAAGAGCTCACGGACGGCCTCGAACGCGTTGACGGCGTCCTGTGCGCGGTCCGCGCCGATGCAGCTGCGGCCGAGGTCGAGCAGGGTCTGGCCGACGAGCTCTGGGTCGGGAGCCGGCGTGACGGCCAGCCGGTCGAGCTCGGCCTGGGCCAGCGCCGCGTTGCGCTCGGACTTGCGGCGACGCACCTCGGCCGTCGCGTAGCCGTCGTGGGCGAGCCGGACCACGCCGGCGGGGGCGTTCAGCAGCCGCAGCTGCCCGCCCGCGACGGGCGCCAGGCGCTCGTGGACGCGGCCCGTCCAGCGGACGGCGCCGACGCGCAGCAGCCGCTCGTGCCGGTGGGTGTGGGTGCCGTCGTCGTGGACGTTCTCGATCTCGACCGTCAGCCCGTCGGCCGCGACCTCGCCGAGCAGCCGGCCGAGCGCCTCGGCGTCCACCTGCAGGCACTCGTCCGCGTCCAGGCTGAGCGCCCACTCGGCCGTGACGGCGGACAGCGCGGCGTTGCGCGCCGCGGCGAAGTCGTCGGTCCAGGGGCCGGACGTCACCGTGGCCCCGAGCTCCCGCGCGACCTGCACGGTCGCGTCGGAGGAGCCCGTGTCGTGGACGTGGACCGCCGTCAGCAGCCCGGACCGCGCGAGCGGCTCGAGCGAGGCGATGCAGCGCGCGAGCGTGTGCTCCTCGTCCTTGACGATGAGGACCGCGGCGAGGGTCGGCCTCAGCACGCCTGGTCCAGCAGCACCGGGCGCGCGCGGCCCGCCGCCCCGGTCTCGATGCGGCCCGCGAGCGTGGCCTGCCGGCCGAGGTCGCCCATGCGGCGGGTCATCCGAGCCGCCAGGTCGAGCTGGCGGGCGTGGACGAGCCGGGCCCGCTCGACGAGGTCGGGCGGGATCGGCGGCAGCGCCGGCGGCACCCACGCCACCGGCGCGGGCAGCTCGGGGGACTCGCTGCGCAGCAGCGCCTCCGCCTGGTCCACCTGCAGCTCGAGCTCGTTCAGCGCGTCGACCCACGCCGCCGACCAGTCAGCGCCCTGCGCGGCCGCCTCGACGGCCTGCAGGTGCCGCTCCTCGGTCATGCCGAGGTGAGGACGGCGGCGGGCGTTGCGGCGGCCGTACGCGCGGCGTGGTGCCACGCGACGCGCAGCGGCTCCACCTGGGCGCGGACGCCGCGGATGCGGGCGACGTCGCCGCGCACGTTGGCGCCGACGAGCTCGGTGATCCACCAGGCGTAGAGCGACGCGAGGGCGGGACCGCCCTCCCAGGCGTCGACCTTCAGCGTGTTGCGCAGCTCGGTGAGGATGTCCTGCGCGTGCGTCAGGGCGTCGTTGGCCGCCGGCCGGTCGCCGCCGGCGAGCGCGGCCTCGCCGCGCTGCAGGTCGAGGACGAGCCGGTCGTACAGCATCGTGAGCAGGCGGGCGGGGCTCGCCGTGCTGACGCTGTCCTGGGCGTAGCGGTTGCGGGCGTTCGCGTACACGGAAGCGGGTTCCTGTCGTTCGAGGGGTGACGTGCGGCGAGGGCCGGTCGGGGTGGCGGCCCGCGAGTGGGGCCTAGCCGAGCGCCGCGAGCTGGCCCGCGAGCCAGCTGCTCTGCTGCTGCATCTTGCCGAGGGCGACCTCGAGGCCGGAGTACTGCTTCTGCAGCGCCTCGCGGCGCGTGGCGAGCCGGTCGTCCCAGCTGCTGATCGCGTCGGTGTAGTCCTTGATCAGCCCGCGTCGGCTCTCGATCGTCTTGGTGATCTGGCCGTCGTACTTGTCGCCGAACTTCTTGGCGACGGACTCGATCGTCGCGGCGAAGGCGTCCGCGCCGAGCAGGCCCTTCTGGATCGACGCCGGGTCGTCCGCGAGCGCCTTCTTGAAGGTCTCCGCGTTGTAGGTGAACTGCCCGTCACGGTTGAGCTGGATGCCCAGCTTGCTCAGCGGGACCCCGCCGTTGGACGAGATGGCGCTGGCCAGGGCCTGCGTCACCGAGCGGACGACCGACTCGCCGGACAGGACCCCGCCGGTCTTGGTCGTGCTGTCGTACGACGACTTGGCCTGGGCCTCCTTGATCACGGCGTTCGCGGCGTCGACGAGGCCCTTGACGACATCGCTCGTCGCGGCGTCGTCCTTGGCGACGCTGAGGGTCACCATGTCCGTCGTCGTGGCGGAGACCGTGAAGGTCACGCCGGGAAGCGCGTTCGCGAAGGTGTTGGTCGAGGAGGTGATGGAGTAGCCGGCGTCCGTCGTGATCTTGGCGTCGGCGGCCGGCACGGCGGCCGCGCCGCCCATGCCCCGGATGCCGGTGACGGTGAAGCCGTTGTCCACGCCCGTCTTGGTGGCGGAGAACTGGAGCTTGTAGGACCCGTCGTCGACCTGGACGGCGGTCGCGCGCACGCCGAGCTCGTCGCTGCGCGCGTTGACCGCGTTCACGACGTCCGAGAGGCTGCCTGACTTGACGTCGACGGTCAGCGGTGTCGTGGAGCCCTTCTTCGTGATCGAGAGGCTCGTGGTCACCGCGTCGGACATCGACGTGTAGACGGGGGTCGCGACGCGCACCGCGGCCTTGGCCAAGGTGTCGACCTTGAAGCTCACCGACTGCGGCTGAGCGCCGGCCGTTGCCGTTGCGACGACGCTGGTCGCGCTGGAGGTGGCCTTGAACTTCTCGAGGCCATCGGCCTTCTGCAGGTTCTTGGCCGCCGTCTGCAGCGCCGCGAGCTTGCCGTTGAGCGAGGTCAGCGCGTCGACCTGCTTCTGGGTGTCCGACTGCCGGGTCTTGAGCTTGGTCTGGGTGACTGCCTCGACCTGCATCAGCTGGTCGATGAGCGCGCTGGTGGACAGCCCGCTGACGAGGCCGTCGACACTGGTGGTTGCCACGCCTGCTCCTTCTGGTCCGGCCGGGCGGACTGCCGCGGCGTTCTGCTCGCCTTGCTCATCGGCGGTGCCCGGGTGGGTCTTGAGGCCTACTCGGCGGCACGTGCGCCGCGAACGGGCGAAATGCC
>NZ_JAANNP010000081.1:0-161 GCF_011250635.1 Motilibacter deserti | reverse complement strand
GTCGCACCGAGCTTCGCACGGGTCGTCGAGACCGACTCGATGGCGGCGTCGAGGGCGGTGATCGCGGAGCTGGCCGCGGTCTTGCTCTTGACGTTCGAGGAGCTGAGGGACAGGCCCGAGGCGCTCATGTCCGCGATCGAGACAGACAGCGTCTCGTTCGC
>NZ_JAANNP010000005.1:55875-172534 GCF_011250635.1 Motilibacter deserti | reverse complement strand
CCCGCGCCGTACACCTTCGACAGACCCACCGTCCGCGCCGCCGCTGCGGTCGCGTT
This sequence comes from Motilibacter deserti, assembly GCF_011250635.1. GTDB lineage: Bacteria > Actinomycetota > Actinomycetes > Motilibacterales > Motilibacteraceae > Motilibacter_A > Motilibacter_A deserti. Next base: position 172,478 of record NZ_JAANNP010000005.1, on the reverse strand, counting down.
GAGAACTGCGGTCATGAGCACTCCCCAGAAGTCGTCTTCCTGACGGCTCAGACGCTATTGACGGCAGGGTCAGCGCCGCGTCGTCCTGGCGGGCGGACTCCGGGTCATCCCTGCGGCGGAGCGATCACGCCTGTGGGGGGACGTCCCCTAAGGGGCCTCCACCAGGGGGCGTTCAGCGCGGGGACCCCGCGGCGGAAGGTCGCCCGATCGGGGCCGCGGGCGGGCCGTCTCCTCCCGAGGCCGGCAGCGCGGGCACCCGGGGCGGAGATCCCGCGCCGTGCCGGTGGGCGACGAGCTCATTCCTCCCGGAGACGAACAGCAGTTTGCAGTTCGAGCTTCGGGTCACCGCCCCCGGTCGAGCGCGGCTGCCCCCGCTGCCGCCGGCGTTCCCACAGCCTCGCGATCGCTCGGCCGCACGTCCCGCCCGCTGGCCGCACTTCCCGCCCGTGACCGCGGGAGGGAGGAGGGGTCAGCAGGCGGGAAGCGGGGTCGGCGGGGGCGGTCGCCTCACCCCACGCCCGGGCGCACCAGCCCGCTCTCGTAGGCGAACACGCATGCCTGAACCCGGTCTCGTAGGTTCAGCTTGGTCAGGACGTGCCCGACGTGGGTCTTGACCGTCGTCTCGGAGACGAAGAGCTCGCCGGCGATCTCGGCGTTGGACATGCCGCGGGCGACCAGCCGCAGGACCTCGACCTCGCGCTCGGTGAGCGTCCCCAGCGCCTCCGGGAGCGCCGCCTCGCCGGCCGCCGGGAGCCGGTCGGCGAAACGGTCCAGCAGCCTCCGGGTCACGCGCGGCGCGACGATAGCCTCTCCGGCCGCGACGACATGGATGGCGGCGATGAGGTCGTCGGCCGGCGCGTCCTTGAGCAGGAAGCCGCTCGCGCCGGCGCGCAGCGCCTCCACGACGTACTCGTCGAGGTCGAAGGTGGTCAGCACGAGCACGCGCGCCGTCAGTCCCGGGTCGCCGACGATGCGCCGCGTCGCCTCGACCCCGTCCATGCGCGGCATGCGGATGTCCATGAGGACGACGTCGGGGGAGTGGGTACGCGCCCGCTCCACGGCCTCGACACCGTCGCCGGCCTCGGCGACCACCTCGAGCCCGTCCTCGGCCTCGAGGATCATGCGGAAGCCCGTGCGCAGGAGCGGCTGGTCGTCGACCAGGAGCAGCCGGGTCATGCGCGCACCTGCTCCACCGGGATGCGGGCGTTCACGACGTAGCCGCCACCGGAGCCGGGCCCGGCCTGCAGCGAGCCGCCGTAGAGCGAGACGCGCTCGCGCATCCCGACGAGGCCGTGGCCGGGTCGGAGAGCGGCGCCCCCGCTCGCACCCGGGAACACCGCCGCGCCGCGCCCGGAGTCGCGTACCTCCACCTCGACCGCCGCGGGCCGGTAGCAGAGCCGGACCTGCGCCTGCGCGGGGCCGGCGTGCTTGAGGGTGTTGGTCAACGCCTCCTGCACGATCCGGTAGACCGCCAGCTCGACGCCGGCGGGCAGCGGGCGCGGGCCGCCCTCGACCTGCAGCTCGACGCCGAGCCCGGCCTCGCGCACCTTGCCCACCAGGTCCGGCAGGTCGCACGTGCCCGGCTGCGGGGCGAGCGCGTCGTCGGGGCGTTCGACATCGCGCAGCACGCCGAGGATCCTCCGCATCTCCATGAGCGCGGCCCGGCCGGTGTCCTCGACAGCGGCCATGGCCTCCTTGCTCCGCACGATGTCACGGTCGGCCATCCGACGCGCGGCCGAGGCCTGGACGGTCATGACCGAGATCGAGTGTGCGACGACGTCGTGCATCTCCCGGGCGATCCGAGCGCGCTCCTCGGACAGCGTGGCCCGCACCGCGGCCTCCCGCTCGGCCTCGAGCCGCTGGGCCCGGGCCTCGAGCTCGGCGGTGTAGGCCCGGCGGTAGCGGATGGCGCGGCCGAAGGCCCACGCGCCGAAGAACATCGCGCCGCCCGCGACCGTCCCGGCCCACGCGTCGTCGTAGGCGTCGAAGGCGGTCGCCACGAGGTAGGCGACGACGACCACGCCGAACGCGCCGAACGACTGACGTCGCGGGCACTGCAGGGCGGCGGTGTAGACGAGCAGGAGCCCGGACAGCACCGCCGTGCTCGGCGGGTAGCCCAGGACCGACGCGAGGACGGCGGGTACGACCAGCGGGAGGAGGGCCAGCGGGTGCCGCCGCCGCAGGACCAGCGGCAGCGTGTAGGCGAGGGTCAGGGCCACGGCGAGGGCGTCGGGGTCGCGCAACGGCTCGCGCAGGTTCTCCGTCGCCGGCTCCGCCTTCAGCACCAGCAGGGCGAGCACGGCCAGGCAGACCGCCACCGCACCGTCCGGCACCGTCGGGTGCTGCCCCATCCACGCACGGGCCCGCGCCCAGGTTGCTCCCACCTGTCAGACGGTAGGTGCCCCTGCAACGACCTGCGTCGTGCGTCCGGCCGAACGCGTCCTCCTCCTCAAGGAGGACGCAAGCCCGACGGGGCCAGCCGGCCGCACTCGACGACGGCGCCCGAGGCGGCTCAGCCGGCCACGCTCGACGTCCGTGGCCCGGGGTAGCGCGGCGGGGTCCCGCCGCGCGCGGGGCAGATCGCGTGGTGCGCGCAGAACCCGCACATGCGCCCCGGGCTCGGCCGGAAGTCGCCGGTCTGCGTCGCCAGTCGGATCGCGTCCCACACCGCGAGCACCTTGCGCTCTGTGGCGCGCAGGTCGGCCTCGTCCGGCTCGTAGCGCAGCGCCTCCCCGCTGCCGAGGTAGAGCAGCTGCAGCAGCCGCGGAACCTCGCCGCGCAGGCGCCAGAGAACGAGGGCGTAGAACCGCAGCTGGAACAGCGCCGCGGCCTCGAACCCGCGGCCGGGCGCGCGCCCGGTCTTGTAGTCCACGACGCGCATGGCGCCGGAGGGCGCGACGTCCAGCCGGTCGAGGTAGCCACGCAGCACGAGGCCGCCCTCGAGCGTGGTCTCGACCAGCAGCTCGCGCTCGGCCGGCTCGAGCCGCTGCGGGTCCTCCAGCCGGAAGTAGCGGTCGAGGAGCGGGCGGGCCGAGGCGAGCCACCGCCCGAGCTCCTCGGGCCCGTCGAACAGCGTCTCCAGCTCCGGCTCCTCGGCCCGCAGCCGCTCCCACTCGGGGGCGAGCAGGGCGTCGGCGGCCGCGGGCGTCCGCTCGCCGGCGGGCAGGTCGAAGAGCCGCTCGAGGACGGCGTGGACGAGGCTGCCCCGGGCGGCAGCGGCGCTCGGCGGCTCGGGCAGCCGGTCGACGACCCGGAACCGGTAGAGCAGCGCGCACGTCAGGAAGTCCCCGGCCCGCGACGGCGAGAGCGAGCCGACCGCCGCTCCCGCGAGCGCAGAGGTGGGCTCCGGGCCGGGGCTCGCGGTGCTTCCCCCGGCGAGCGCCTGCCCGGGCACCAGGAGCGTCGTCGTGCCGGCCATGCCGACGACACTAGGCGCCGGCACCGACAGCCGGCGCACGACGAGCCGTCCGGCCGCGCGCGGCCCTGGGCGCCCGCTCGCCGCCCCCTACGATGCGGGGGTGAGGACGTCGGGCGGGATCGTGCTCGCCCGGGTGGGCGGTGTGCCGGTGGTCGTGCGCCCGTCGTGGCTGGTCGTGGCGCTCGTCATCACGTGGGTGTTCGGCCCCGTGCTGGCCGACGCCGTGCCCGGGCTGGGCGGTTGGGCGTACGCCGCGTCCGCGGCCTTCACCGTCCTGCTCTACGCGTCGGTCCTCGTGCACGAGCTGGGCCACGTCGTCGTCGCCCGCGCGTTCGGGCTCCCGGTGCACCGGGTCGAGCTCAGCCTGCTCGGCGGCGGGTCGCACCTCGGAGCCTCCGCGCCCGTGCCCGGCCGCGAGGCGGCGGTCGCGGCCGCCGGCCCGGCTCTCTCGCTGCTGCTCGGCGCCGTCGGGCTCGCGGTCGGGCAGGCTGCGGCCGACGGCACGCTGCTGCGCGCCCTGCTCGTCCAGGTGGCCGTCGCCAACCTGCTCGTCGGCCTGGTCAACCTGCTGCCCGGCCTGCCGCTCGACGGCGGGCGCGTGCTGACCGCCGCCGTCTGGAAGGCCACCGGGCGCAGGCCGACGGGCGCACGCGCCGGCGCGTGGGGCGGCCGGGCCGTGGCGGTCCTCGCCCTCGTCGTGCCCGTGGCGCTCGACGTCGCTGCGGACGGCGTCGCCGAGCCCCTTCCCGTCCTGCTCGGGCTGGCCCTCGCGCTCCCGCTCTGGCTGGCCGCGTCCGCCGCCCTCGAGGCTGCCCAGCTGTCCGAGCGCGTGCCGCGGCTCAGCGCGGGCGCGCTCGTCCAGCCCGCCGTCGCGGTCCTCGGCGCCACACCGGTGTCCGAGGCGATGCGCCGGGCCGCCGAGGCGGGCGCGCGCGCCCTCGTCGTCGTCGCCGCCGACGGCCGCCCCGTCGCGGTCGCCGACGAGCAGCGGCTGTCCGCCGTACCCGACGCCCGTCGGCCGTGGACCACGGCCGCCGACGCCTCCCACCGGCTCGCCGCCGGTTCCGCCATCCGTTCCGATCTGACCGGGGAGGACCTCCTGTCGGCCCTGCACAACGCCCCAGCGCCCGAATACCTCGTACTCACGCCGGACGGGCAGGTCAGCGGCGTGCTGGCCGCCCGTGACGTGCGCCGCGCCCTCGGAGGGCCCGCGTGACCTCGCCCGCAGAGCCCCTGCAGCCCGCCGAGCCGTCGCAGCCCGCCGAGCCCGACGCTCGACCCGTGCCCGCGGGCGCCGACGAGGACCGCCGGGGGCCGTTCCGCCCCGGCGACCGGGTGCAGCTGACCGACCCCAAGGGCCGGCACCACACCATCACGCTCACCCCGGGCAAGGAGTTCCACACCCACCGCGGGTCGTTCGCCCACGAGGAGCTCTTCGGCAAGCCGGAGGGTTGGGTCGTGCGCAACACCGGCGGCATCGACTACCTCGTGCTGCGGCCGCTGCTCAGCGACTTCGTGCTCTCGATGCCGCGCGGCGCCACGGTCGTCTATCCCAAGGACGCCGGCCAGATCGTCCAGATGGCCGACATCTTCCCGGGGGCACGGGTGATCGAGGCCGGCGCCGGGTCCGGCGCGCTCTCGCTCTCGCTGCTGCGCGCCGTCGGGCCGACCGGCCGGCTGGTCTCCTTCGAGCGCCGGGCCGATTTCGCCGATGTGGCGCGGGCCAACGTCGAGTCGTTCCTCGGCCGGCCCCACCCCGCCTGGGACCTCGTCGTCGGCGACCTCGTCGAGGAGGTCGAGGGCGCCCAGGAGCGGCTGCTCGGCGGCGAGCCGGTCGACCGCGTCGTGCTCGACATGCTGGCGCCCTGGGAGTGCCTCGCCGCGGTGTCGAAGGCGCTCATCCCCGGCGGGGTCCTCTGCTGCTACGTCGCCACCACGACCCAGCTGTCGCGGCTGGCCGAGGCGGTGCGCGAGCACGGCACCTTCACCGAGCCCACGGGCTGGGAGTCGATGGTGCGCGGATGGCACCTCGAAGGCCTGGCCGTGCGCCCCAACCACCGGATGGTCGGCCACACCGGCTTCCTGCTCACGACGCGGCGGCTCGCCGACGGCGTGACGCCTCCGGTGCGCCGCCGCCGCCCGTCGAAGGGCGCCTACCCGGAGCCGGCGGAGGTCCCTGCACCGACCGCGGCCGACGGGGCCGCCAGCGGCGGGGAAGACGCCTCGCACGACCCGGCGTGAGATGCCGCGTGACACGGCGCGTGACATGCCGTGGGGACGCGTTGGCCTGACCCGTTCGGGGGAAGGAGGGCGTCGGCACCGTTACGACTCGGACACGGCGTCGGCGCAGGCGATGTGGCGCCTGCGAGGGTAGGGTCGATCGGACCGAGTCCCGGCGGCCTTGGAGGTGATTTGCGTGTCGAATCCTCTCGGCGGGGGGCGTGAGCCCCGTGACTACAACGCTGGTGCGGGCTTTGACGACGCACGGGCGCGTCTGCACGCGCTCGAGGAGGAGGTCGTCATGTTGCGACGCAGGCTTGCCGACTCCCCTCGGCACAGCTCCGCCCTCGAGGAGCGGCTGGCCGAGGCCCAGGCGACCCTCGCGGCGCTCAGCGGCCAGAACGAGCGCCTCGTCGCGACGCTGCGCGACGCCCGTGAGCAGATCCTCGCGCTGAAGGAAGAGGTCGACCGGCTGGCGCAGCCGCCGGCCGGCTTCGGCGTCTTCCTCTCCGCACAGGAGGACGGCACCGTCGACGTGTTCACGGGCGGGCGCAAGCTCCGGGTGAGCGTCAGCCCGGCGGTCGAGGTGGGCAGCCTGCAGCGCGGGCAGGAGCTGTTGCTCAACGAGGCGATGAACGTCGTGGGCGCGCTCGGCTTCGAGCGCGTCGGCGAGATCGTGATGCTCAAGGAGCTGCTGTCCGACGGGGAGCGGGCGCTCGTCGTCGGGCATACCGACGAGGAGCGCGTGGTGCGGCTGGCCGACCCGCTGCGCGACATGGCGCTGCGGGCGGGCGACTCCCTGCTCGTCGAGCCGCGCTCGGCCTACGCCTACGAGCGGGTCCCCAAGTCCGAGGTCGAGGAGCTCGTCCTCGAGGAGGTCCCGGACATCGAGTACTCCGCGATCGGCGGCCTGCGCAGCCAGATCGAGCAGATCCGCGACGCGGTCGAGCTGCCCTACCTCCACGCGGACCTGTTCGCCGAGCACAAGCTGCGGCCCCCGAAGGGGATCCTGCTCTACGGCCCGCCCGGGTGCGGCAAGACGCTCATCGCCAAGGCGGTCGCCAACTCGCTGGCCAAGAAGGTCGCCGAGGTCACCGGCCGTCCGCAGGGCAAGAGCTTCTTCCTCAACATCAAGGGCCCGGAGCTGCTCAACAAGTACGTCGGCGAGACCGAGCGCCACATCCGGCTCGTCTTCCAGCGTGCTCGTGAGAAGGCCAGCGAGGGCGTCCCGGTCATCGTGTTCTTCGACGAGATGGACTCGCTGTTCAGGACTCGTGGTTCAGGTGTCAGCAGCGACGTGGAGAACACCATCGTCCCGCAGATGCTGAGCGAGATCGACGGCGTCGAGGGGCTCGAGAACGTCATCGTCATCGGCGCGTCCAACCGCGAGGACATGATCGACCCGGCGATCCTGCGCCCGGGCCGACTGGACGTGAAGATCAAGATCGAGCGCCCCGACGCGGAGTCGGCGCGTGACATCTTCTCCAAGTACATCACCGCGGACCTGCCGCTCCACGCCGACGACCTGGCCGAGCACGGGGGCAACCGCGAGGCGACGGTGCAGGGGATGATCCAGCGCGTCGTCGAGCGGATGTACTCCGAGGTCGAGGAGAACCGCTTCCTCGAGGTGACCTACGCCAACGGTGACAAGGAAGTCCTCTACTTCAAGGACTTCAACTCGGGCGCGATGCTGCAGAACATCGTCGACCGGGCGAAGAAGATGGCGATCAAGGACCTGCTCGACCTCGGCCAGCGCGGCCTGCGGGTGCAGCACCTGCTCGCGGCCTGTGTGGACGAGTTCAAGGAGAACGAGGACCTGCCCAACACCACCAACCCCGACGACTGGGCCCGGATCTCGGGCAAGAAGGGCGAGCGGATCGTCTACATCCGCACGCTCATCCAGGGCAAGCAGGGCACGGAGGCGGGCCGCTCGATCGACACGGTCGCCAACACGGGCCAGTACCTCTGACCAGGCCCGACCCGCGCGCCGTCCTCACCCGGGCCGCGGCACCGCCGGACACCGTCCTGCGGTACGCCCCGGGCGAGGACGGCGTCGTCGACCTCCGGGCGCCGCGCCGGCCGGACGGCGGCCTCCTGACCGACGCCGGTGCTCCGCTCGTCATCGTCCTGCACGGCGGCTTCTGGCGCTCGGGGTACGACCGGGTCTCCGCCGGCGTCGGCCCGCTGGCCGCTGCGCTGGCCGGGCACGGGTTCGCCGTGGCCACGCCGGAGTACCGCCGCGTCGGACAGCCCGGCGGCGGGTGGCCGGGCACCTTCGACGACGTGGCCCGTGCGGTCGACGCGGTCCCCGCGCTCGCGGCCGCCGAGCTGGGCGCCGCCGTCGACCCGGCGCGCGTGCTGCTGCTCGGTCACTCGGCCGGGGGCCACCTGGCGGCGTGGTACGCCTCCCGCCCCAACCTGCCGGCCGGCTCGCCCTGGTTCACGGACGCCCCGCTGCCGGTTCGGGGCGTGGTCTCGCTGGCCGGCGTGCTCGACCTCCGGCTGGCCGCTGCCCTGCAGCTCGGCGACGGGGCCACCCAGGCCCTGCTCGGCGGCGAGCCGGTGGAGGAGCCGGACCGCTACGCGGCCGCCGACCCCTCGAGCCTGACACCGCCCGCCGTGCCGATAGCGCTGCTGCACGGCGAGGACGACGTGCAGGTCCCCGTCGGGCTGTCCCGGGCGTACGAGCGCGCGGCGCGCGCGGACGGGGGCGACGCCCGGCTCACGGTCCTTCCGGGGATCGAGCACTTCGGCCTCGTCGACCCCGCGTCGGGCGCCTGGCCCTCCGTCTGCTCGACGATCGAGAGCCTGCTCAACGTCGATCAGTAGGTCGATCGGTAGGTCGATCGGTAGGTTGCGCCCATGCCGGACGCCGCGCCCCGCCCCGAGCCGTTCGCCCCGCGTGCCGACCCCGCCGCGCTCGCGGATCTGCGCGCCCGGCTGCGGGCGACGCGCTGGCCCGACGCTCCCGAGGGTGCCGGCTGGTCCCTCGGCGCGGACGTGGGCTACCTGCGCGAGCTCGTGACGTACTGGGCCGAGGAGTTCGACTGGCCGGCGCAGGAAGCGGCGCTGGCCCGGCTGCCGCGCTTCCGGGTGCGGCTCGCCGGCCCGGGCGGGTCCCTCGGCATCCACGTCGTGCACGCCCGGGCCGTCGCCCCGCGCGGCTCGGCGCTGCCGCTCGTCCTGACCCACGGCTGGCCGGACTCGTTCTGGCGCTACAGCAAGGTGGTCCCGCTGCTCACCGACCCCGCCGCACACGGTGGGGACCCGGCCGACGCGTTCGACGTGGTCGTGCCGGACATGCCGGGCTACGGCTACTCCGACCGGCCCGGCGGAGCGCCTCTGGACTCCGTGGCCGTGGCCGGCCTCTGGGCCGAGCTGATGACCGCGCTCGGCTACCCGCGCTTCGGCGCTGCGGGCGGGGACATCGGCAGCCACGTCAGCCGCTACCTCGCGCTCGACCACCCGGACCGCGTCGTGGCCGTGCACCGCACGGACGCCGGCCTCCCGCTGCACCCCGGCGACCCGGCCGAGCTCGCCCCCGAGGAGCGCGCCTGGCTGCAGGAGGCGGCGGCCTGGGGAGGGGCCGAGGGCGCGTACGCCGCCATGCACCGCACCAAGCCGCAGACCGCCGCTGTCGGGCTCACCGACTCCCCGGCCGGGCTGGCCGCCTGGATCGTGGAGAAGATGCGCGCGTGGAGCGACTGCGGCGGCGACGTCGAGCGCAGCTTCACCAAGGACGAGATCCTCACCAACATCACGATCTACTGGCTCACCGGGACGATCGGGTCCGCGATGCGGATGTACTCCGCGAACTCCGCCATCCCGCCCGCGCAGCTCGCCCGCCGGGTGGAGGTGCCGTCGGGCTTCTCGCTCTTCCCCGGCGACATCGTGCGCCCCCCGCGGGCGTGGCTCGAGCGCACCGCGAACGCCGTCCGGATCACCGAGCCCGCGCGCGGCGGGCACTTCGCGCCGTTCGAGGAGCCCGAGCTCTACGTCGAGGAGCTCCGTGAGTTCTTCCGCCCGTTCCGCACTCCGGGCTGACCCGCTCCAACGGGATCGGCTGCGGCTTATCGGACGCGCGGCCGGGAGCGGCCCGGGCGGAGCCGCTCCCGGCCGGCCGCTACCTGCGCTCCGCTCCCTGCCGCAGCCCGGACAACGCGTCCTTCAGCTGCTGGGTCTCGGCGACCCGCTCTCGCACGAACATCGGCGTGACCGACAGCGGCGCCGGGTAGTCGCGTACCCACCGTTCGCCGCGCAGCGTCTGCCCGGTGTACGGGTCGTACCACCGACCCTCGGGCAGGTAGACGTCGCGTGACGTGGCCTGCTCAAGCACGGGCGCGGCCAGCAGCGAGTCGCCGAGCAGCCACTGGTCGTCGAGGGTGTAGGTGGCCTGCTCCTCCGGGAACTCCCAGAACAGCGGCTTCATGATCGGCTCTCCGGTCCCGACCGCCCGCCGCACCTGGGCGAGGATGTAGTCGGACAGGTCGCCGTGGCGCTCCACCGCGGCCTTGTAGAGCTGCACCGTCTCCGCGTCGTACGCCACCTGCCGCCCGGTGGTCCAGTCGGTGACCCCGGTCGGGGCCGTGGAGGAGTACATCAGCGGGGTCAGGGCGGCGGCCTGCGCCCAGCGCACCAGCACCTGCTTGGTCGGCGGTGCCTGGCCGAGCGAGCCGCCGATCATGTCGCTGGTGACGAACGGGTGCCCGACGGTCGAGAGGGCGAGCAGCTGGTGCATGCCGGCCTGCAGGCTGTCCCACCCGGTGCCCTTGTCGATCTCGCGCGTCACGAACCCGCGGGACTGGTTGCCGGTCCAGTGCACGCGGATGCCCATGCCCTGCAGGTCGTACTTGTCCGCGAGCTCGGCGCCGAGCGCCTGGTAGTCCTCCATACCGAGGTCGCTGGTGTAGGGCGCGCACCCGAGGTCGAAGAAGCGGGTGTCGAACTTGAAGCCGTTGACGCCGAGGCTGCTCATGAGGCCGTCGAGCTGGCTCTCGTACCACGCGCGAGCGGCCGGGTTGGCAAGATCGACGATTCCGGCATTCCCGTTCCACCAACGCACCGCGCAGGGCTGGCTCGGGTCCGACGCGGACTTGAGCAGCCAGCCGTTGGCGCGGGCGACCTGGTAGTTCTGCGAGTCGTTGTTCAGCCAGAGGGTCACCCAGAGCCCGAAGTTGTAGCCCATGGCGTGGACCTCGTCGACCATGGCTTTGGGGTCGGGGAACTTCGCGTTGAACGTGAAGTCGCCGTACTTGCTCATCCACCCGTCGTCGAGGCTGAACGTGTGCGCGGGGATGCCGGTCGCGTGCAGCTGCCGGGCCCAGTCGAGGAACCCGGCCTGGGTGACGTTGGTGTAGAACTGCGCCCAGGAGTTCCAGACCGTGGACTGGTACTGGTAGTCCGGCGCGTCGCTCTTCTGCGGCGTGCCCGCGATCTCCTGGTAGTCCGCGTAGACCTGCTTGGGCGTCTCCTCGACGAAGACGGTCTGCCGCAGCGGCTGCCCGTCCGTCACGGCGAAGCCGGCGACGTTGTCCTTGGCCTCGCCCAGCGAGACCGTCATCGTGGACGTCGTGTCGATGAACAGCCCCGAGGCCTTCGACGTGAACCAGAACGGCTCGGTCATCTCGTACGCCGCCGGCCCGAACGCCTCGTCGAGGACGGTGCCGCTGTCGAGCGGCCAGGGCTGGTCGGTGTAGGGGCCGTTGTTCGGTGTCGACGCCTCGCCGTGGCCGTACCAGTGGCCCGACGCGTTCATGTCGTAGTGCGCGGCGAGCTGCGTGGCCCCGGTGCCCTGCACGGCCGCCGTCAGCGCGTACCGGTCCTGCGCCGGCGTCAGCGTGAGCAGCAGGGAGTAGACCGGGTTGCTGGTGTTCGCCACGACGGAGAGCGCGCGCCCGTCCCAGGACGCGGAGCGGACCGAGGTGGCGCTCACCCAACCGCTCGAGCCGGTCGGTCGGAAGTCGAACGACGGCGCGGCGGTGGCCGCGGACGCGGCGTCGGCGGACTGCAGGACGACCTTGCCCAGCCGCTTCGTCGTGAGACGGAGAGTGGCCCGGTCGATCTCGACGCTGTAGCCGCGGGAGTCGGCGGCCCGGTCCGCCCAGACGTTGACCGTGAGCGTCGAGCCGGAGGCGGAGTAGCCGGTCTTGAGGGCGGCCGACGCGGTCGACGCCCCGAGCGGGAGGGTCGTCCCGCCGACGGCGAGGGCCACGGCGAGCAGGCCCGCCCGCGCTCTGCGACGGGGGCGCCGGAGCGGGCGGACGGTCCGGGACGGACGGGGGAGCGGGGGAGCGGTCACGCGGGCAACTCCTTCGGAGTCGGCCGTCCGCACCGGCGTCGAGGCTCGGTGGACGGCGGCGGATAAGTAGCTCCGAGCAACTGCCCCGGGCACGTCGACGGCCTGCGCGAGCTGCGGCGGAGGCCCAGGGGAGGCCGCCACCAAAACACCGCATGCACAGTGATGTCAATATCTGGGCAGAAAGCTGCACCACTGCGCAAACGAGCGGGCCATCAGACCCGTTCGACGCGTACTCCAGCCTCTTCGACCGCGCGCACCGCATGCTCGGGTGCTCCCGCGTCCGTCACGAGCACGTTGACCGCCGAAAGGCGGCAGATCAGCGCGAACGCCGACCGCCCGAGCTTGCTGGAGTCGGCCACGACGACGACCGAGCGCGCACGGGCCGCGAGCAGGCCGTTCACCTCCGCCTCGCCCTCGTGCTGGGCGGTGATCCCCCCTGCGACGTCCACGCCGTCCGCGCCGAGGAAGGCGACGTCGAGCCGCAGCCGGGTCAGCGTCTGCCGCGCGAGCGGCCCGGTCAGCTCGTAGGACTGCGGGCGGGCGATGCCTCCCGTCATGACGAGCTTGATGTACGGCCGCACCGTCAGCTCGGCCGCGATGTTCACCGCGTTCGTCACGACCGTCAGCCGCGGCGAGCCGTCCCGCTGCGCGATGTCCGGCCGGGACGCGAGCGCGCGGCTGACCTCGGCCGCGGTGGTGCCACCGTTGATCCCGACGACCTGCCCGGGCTGCACGAGAGCGGACGCCGCCGCCGCGATGCGCTGCTTCTCGGTGGCGTGGCGGGTCGCCTTGTAGCTCAACGGCAGCTCGTAGCCCACGACCGGGGACGCGCCGCCGCGGGCACGGTGGATGAGCTGCTGGCGGGCCAGGTGGTCGAAGTCGCGGCGGATCGTCGCGGTCGAGACGGCGAGGGCCCGGCTGGCCTCCTCGACGCCGACCCAGCCGCGCTGCGTCACGAGCTCGAGCAGGTCGTTGAGCCGCTCGGACTGGTTCACCTCGTCGCTCCCTCCGGTCCGCGTGGGCGCCCAGCCTGCCGCGCCCTGCGTCGTGGCGCGGGCGCTCGCGCCCAGTCGGCGCGCCACGTCCGGGGGCTCTTGAGCCGCGTGCGCGTTCCTGAGTAGTCTGCCGCCGAACCGCTCACGAATGCTTGCTGTGCGCGCCCTGGGAGGTCGCGATGAGCGCTCCGTCGCTGTCCGCCCGCCCCGGGAACCCCGAGCGAACCGGAGACCCCGAGGGCGCCGGTCAGTCTGAGCGCGCCGCCGGGGTCGCGGTGCTCGCCGTCGATGTCGGCAGCAGCCGCATCGACGCGGAGATCCTCGACGAGCGGCTCGCCTGCCTGGCCCGCGCCTCCACCACCACGCCGTCGGCCGGCACGACCGTGACGAGCCCGTCGTCGTCCGCCTCGACGGGCGGTGACCCGACCGCGGACGCGGTCGTCGGCCTCTGCCGCCGGCTCGCCGGCTCCGCGCCCCCGGGCGTCCCGGTCCGCCGGCTGGGCCTCGCCGCCGCCGCGGCCGTCGACACTCGCGCCGTCGCCGCGGCGCTCGCCGTCCCCGTCGTCGTCACCGACGAGGCGACGGCGGCCGGCCTGGCCGAGTGGCGCCACGGAGCGGGCCGCGGGTCCGACGACGTGCTCGTCGTGCTGCTCGACGCCGAGATCGCCGCCGCCGTGATCGCTGATGGCGCGCTGGTCCGGGGACGCTCCGGCCAGGCCGGGCGCCTCGGCCACCTGGGCGTACGCCGCGAGGGCCCGGTGTGCGCATGCGGCCTGCGCGGCTGCCTGGACGTGCTCGCCTCCACCCGGGCCATCGTCGACGCGTACAACGCGCGCAGCCTCACGCCGGTCGCCCGGGCCACCGAGCTGCGCGCGCGGCTCGGCGCAGACCCGGTCGCGAACGAGGTGTGGCGCGGCGCGGCAGCCGCGCTCGCGGAGGCACTGCTCACGGCCTGCGCCCTGCTGGCCCCGGCCCGGGTCGTCCTCGCCGGCGAGCTGGCGGCCACCGGCGAGGCGTGGCTGGAGCCGGTCCGCGCGGGGCTCGCCGCCGCCTCCCCGTGCGTGAGCGTGCCCCCGGTGGTCGCCGCGGAGCTCGGCCCGCGGGCGGGCGTGCTGGGGGCGGCCATGGCGGCCCTGGAGGCGGCGTGATCCTCACCGTCACCGCCAACCCCGCGCTCGACGTGACCTACCGGCTGCCCGCCCTCGCCCCGGGACGCGTGCACCGCGTCCGGGAGGTGCTCGTACGCGCCGGCGGCAAGGGCGTCAACGTGGCCCGGGTGCTGCGGCAGCTGGGCGAGCCCGTGGTGGCGACCGGGCTCGGCGGCGGGCCGGACGGGGCGCGCCTCGTGGAGGAGCTGCGGGCCGAGGGCGTCGAGGCCGACTTCCTCGACGAGCTGCCCGACGTGCGCCGCACGCTCGTGGTCTCCGGCGAGGACGGGGTCGTCACCTCGCTGTGGGAGCCGGGGCGGGCGGCACACGACCCTGGGCGCGCCGCGGACCGGCTCGTGGACGCCGTCGCGGCACGCCTGGCTGCCGCGCGCGCGGTGACCGTCAGCGGCAGCCTCCCGCCCGGCGTCGACGCCGCCCTTCCCGCCCGGATCGCGCGGGCAGGGGCCGCCCGCGGGGTCCCGGTGGTCCTCGACCTCGACGGCGCCGCGCTCGTCGAGGCGGCCCGCGTCGAGGGCTGCGTGCTGATGCCCAACCTCGACGAGCTGGAGGTGCTGGCAGGCGCCCGTCCGCAGAGCGCCGCCGAGGCCGCGGACGCGGTCCGCGAGGTCGTCGCCCGCCCCTCCGGCCCGGCCGCCGTCGTGGCGACGCTGGGCGAGCAGGGCGTGGTCGTGGCGACCCGGCGGCGCGCGGTGCACGCCCGCCCCGTGGAGACGCTCGCGGGCAACCCGACCGGTGCGGGGGACGCCGCATGCGCCGCCGTCGCGCGGGCGCTCGCGGCAGCCGGGTCGGCTGCCGCGCTCGAGCTGCGGCCGCTCGCGGCGGACGTCGTCGCCGTCTCGGCGGCGGCGGTCCTGCGCCCGGTCGCGGGCGAGGTCGACGTCGCGGCCGCCGACCGGTGGCGGCCGCTCGTGCCGGTGGAGGAACTGTGACGCTCGTACCCATGGCCCGGCTGGTCGAGGACGCCCGCGCCGCCGGCCGCGCGATCGGCGCGTTCAACGTCATCGCCCTCGAGCACGCCGAAGCCATCGTCGACGGTGCGGAACGGGCCGGGCTGCCCGTCATCCTCCAGCTGTCGGAGAACACCGCCGACTACCACGGATCGCTGGCCCCCCTTGCGCGCGCGGCGCTACAGATCGCCGAGGACTGCGACGCCGACGTCGTCGTCCACCTCGACCACGCCACCCGCCCCGAGCTCGTTCGGCAGGCCGTCGAGCTCGGCATCCCCTCGGTCATGGTCGACGCGTCGGTCCTGCCGCACGCGCAGAACGTCGGGGTCACCGCCGAGCTCACCCGCGAGTGCCACGAGCAGGGCGTGTGGGTGGAGGCGGAGCTCGGCGAGGTCGGCGGCAAGGACGGCGCGCACGCCCCGGGCGTGCGGACGGAGCCTGGCGAGGCGGCCGAGTTCGTGGCGGTGACGGGGGTCGACGCGCTGGCCGTCGCGGTGGGCAGCTCGCACGCGATGCTGACGCGGGACGCCGTGCTCGACGACGCGCTCATCGCCGAGCTCGCCGCCCGGGCCGGCGTGCCGCTCGTGCTGCACGGGTCCAGTGGCGTGCCCGACGCGGGCCTGGCCTCGGCCGTCCGCCACGGCATGGTCAAGGTCAACATCGCGACCCACCTGAACAAGGCGATGACCGCCGCCGTCCGCGCGGCGCTCGACGCGAACCCGGCGCTCGTCGACCCGCGCAAGTACCTCGGGCCGGGCCGGGCCGCCGTCGCGGCCGAGGTGGCGCGTCTGCTGGGAGTCCTTGCGCCGGACGCCTCAACGGGCGTCTGAGAGGGTCGGGCGCGTGCCGCTGTTGCTGACCGACGCGCTCTCGATCGCGTACGCGGACCACGGGCCGCCGGACGGCCCCGCCGTGCTGCTCTTGCACGGGTGGCCGGACTCGGTCCGCGGCTGGCGCTCGCTCGTCCCCGAGCTCGTCGGCGCAGGCTTCCGGGCCGTCGTGCCGGAGCTGCGCGGCTTCGGCGAAACGTGCTTCAGGTCTTCCTCCACGCTGCGCGACGGCACCGCCGCGGCGCTGGTCCAGGACGCGCTCGACCTGATGGACGCGCTCGACGTCGACCGGTTCGCGGTCGTCGGCCACGACTGGGGCGCGCGCGTCGCCTACCAGCTCTGTGCCGTCGCACCGGCGCGGGTGCGGTCGGCCGCGGCGCTCGCCCTCGCCTACCAGCCGGGCGGGCGGTTCGAGATGCCGTCGTTCGAGCTGGCCCGGCCGTTCTGGTACCAGTGGCTGATGTACGTCGAGGCGGGCGCGCAGGCCGTCCGGGGCGACCCCGTCGGCTTCGCGCGCGAGCAGTGGAGCACCTGGAGCCCGCCCGGGTGGTGGGACGAGGCGGAGTTCGCGGCGACGGCGACCGCCTTCGCCAACCCGGACTTCGCCGCGGTGACGCTGAACGCGTACCGGACGCGCTTCCTGGCCGATGAGCCCCGCGACCCGAGGTACGACGACGTCCGAGGAGCCGTCTCCGGCAGCGGGCGCATCGCCGTGCCCACGCTCATGGTCCAGGGCGTGGCGGACGCGTGCGACCCGCCCGAGTCGTCGGAGGGCCTGGAGGACTGGTTCGACGACTACGAGCGCGTCGTCCTCGACGGGGTAGGCCACTTCCCGCACCGGGAGGCGCCGGGCGCCGTGGCCTCGCTCGTGCTCACGCAGCTGCGCCGCTGGGCGTGACGGGGCACGGCACCATGGTCGCGGGCAAGCAGATCGTGATGTACCTCTCCGGTGGTGCTCATCGGCTGCTGCACGCCGGGCCCACGTGGGCGGGCTGCTTCTGCGCCAGGCCCCCGGCCATCTCCTGACCAGCATTTCCGGCTTCCGTCCGGGCCCCCCGATGATCGGAGGGGGCCCGGACGCTGCCGCGCAGGCCTGCGCGGCCCGCTGGTCCTCAGGCGCGTCCTTCGGCGTGCTCGCGCAGCCCCCAGGCGTTCGCGCCGAACCGCAGGTCGCCCGTGATCTGGCTGAGCAGGTCGAGCTGCCCGGCGTTGACCCCGTGGTACTTCGCCGTGCCGATCTCGGGATAGAGCAGCCCGTAGCTCGACGGCAGGCCGCGCCGGGCGAGCCGTGGCGCCACCGCGAGGGTCGTGGTCAGGGCGCCGTCGAGGATGCGCTTCGCCTCGGCGCTGCCGCTCAGCCGCGCGTACGAGTCGACGCCGAACGCCGCGAAGTTGTGCCCATTGAACGTGAGGTCGCTCGTGCCGCCCGGGAGCGGGTACTCCGCCAGCCACAGATAGCCCTCGTGGGTGTGCACCACCCAGGGGGAGGAGTCCGACGGCGGCACGAGGAAGCTCGCGAACGTCGCGTCGGCCGCCTCGCGCCAGCGCGCCTCCCCGGTGGCCCGGTGCAGCCGGGTGAAGAGCCCGAGCGCCATCCCCTGCGCCATCGCGCTGTACCAGGGAGCGCGCATGGTCTCCTCGACCTTGCCCCCGTGCAGCGGGAAGTCGTAGGCGAAAGGGAAGAACAACGCGCCGTCGGAGAGCTGGGCGCGCACGAGCAGGCGCTCGGCCTGGGCAGTCGCGCGATGCAGGAATCGCACGTCCCCCGTCCGGGAGTGCGCGACGAGGTTGGCCTGGCCGTAGCTCGCCTGGGCCGTCGGGTGCTCCTGCAGGGTGCCGTGGACGCGGACCAGGCGCACTCCGGCCGCGTCGTGCGGCTTCGGGTCCTCCCACGCCGCCGGGCCGATCGACGGTCCCTCCACAGCGCCCGGCACGCTGCCCAGGCCCGAGGTGCGGAAGCCGAGCGGCAGCACGGCCGCGGGCTCGCTCGGGGGAGGCCCGGGCGCTGAGCGGACAGGTGCCATGTCGGCGTCGCCGCGCGTCGCCAGCACCAGCGGCACCCCCGTGGCCGACACCACGGCGACGCCGGCCAGCACCAGCCAGTGCCGCCGGGACGTACGCCCGCCTGCGGGCTCCTGCGCGGCGTCCCCCGCCCCGGCGCGGTCAGAAGCGTCGATCACGATCTGCTAGACGCCTGGCACGCCGGGAAGGTTGCGTGACTCCGGACCGCGTCACCCCGCCCAGCCGAGGAGCCGCGCCCCGACGGCCGCTGTCTGCAACGCGTAGCGCTGTACCGGGTCGTCCAGCGAGTACGCGGTGAGCGCCTCGATCCGCTCGAGCCGGTAGAGCAGCGCGCGGGTGGACAGGTGCAGCAGCCGGGCGGCCTCCGCCTGGTTGCCGCCCGCGTCCGACAGCGCCAGCAGCGTGGCCACGAGCGGCGCGGCCCCGCCGCGGGCCGCCCGCAGCGGGGAGAGGACATGCTCGACCAGGTCGGCGAGCGCCTCCCGGTCGCGCAGCAGCGCCCGGTGGGCGAGCAGGTCGTCGGTCTGCACCAGGCCGGGGGGAAGCTGCAGCCGGTCCGCGACGTCGAGCGTCTCCAGCGCCTCCTGCCAGCCGTCGCGTACGCCCGCCACGCCGGCGCGCGGACGGGTGGCGACGACACGCCAGGGCGTCGTCGGCTCCGCGGTGCGGAGCCGCTCGAGGAGCACGTCGGCCGGCGAGGCCGCGTCGACGCCCGGCACCACGCACGCGAGCAGCCCGTCCTTGCTCGTGACCAGCAGGTCGGTGGTGCCGAGGCGCAACCGGAGCGCAGTCTCGGCCAGCCTCGCCACCCGCCCGCCGTCGACCAGCGGGCCCTCGCCGCGGACGACGAGCACCCGGTGCGGGGCGACGAGCCGCAGCCCCAGCACCTCGATGCGCTCGGACAGGGCCGTCGGGTCCCCGCTGCCGCCGAGCAGGTCGTCCACGAGCTCGCGGCGCAGCGCCTCCTCCCTGCGGGCTGCCTGCCGCCTCGCCTCGTCGTAGCCGAGCGCGACCGCCTGCACGACGTCGTCGGACGCACGGAGCACACCGAGCGCGACCCCCTGCACCGCACCCGCGTTGCCCGCCTCGACGGCGCTGCGCAGCGGAGGGAGGAGCGGCCACACCCGCCAGGCCGCCGAGAGGTAGAGGTCGACCAGGTCGCGCAGCGGAGCGCCCTCCTCGGCCGCCCGCGCGCCCAGGCCGCGGAACGGCTCGATCTCGGCCGGGGTGGGGCGCCGGGCCTCGCGGGCGGCGGTCACGAGGAGGGGCAGGAAGTCGCCGAGCAGCCCCACCCGCAGCGAAGCGTCGTCACCCGCGGCCGCCAGGGCGGCGGCGAGCTCGGTCGCGCCGGCCCCGTCCGTGGACGAGGAGGAGTCCGTCACCGTGCCGCCCCTTCCGGTTCGCGCAAGCCGAGCGATCGCACGCTGCGTGGTACGTGCAGCCTAGCGCCTGCTTGCGTACTCCGCGAAGAGAAGATGCGCAGGCTCGTCATGATCGGACCCGTTGCTGCGCGCTCCGCGCTGGCGAACATAGGTGGAGACGCCGTACCCGACTAACTGGAGGATCGCGTGGACGTCCCCACCTGGGCGTGGGCCGCATTCGGGCTCTTCGTGGTGGCGATGCTCGCCATCGACCTGCTGGCCCACCGCAAGGCGCACGTCATCGAGTTCAAGGAGGCCGCGCGCTGGAGCATTCTGTGGGTGTCGCTCGGCCTCGGCTTCGCCCTGGTCGTCTGGGCCTCGTTCGGCGCGACCGCCGCCGGTGAGTACACCGCGGCGTACCTGCTCGAGAAGAGCCTGTCGGTCGACAACCTGTTCGTCTTCGCGCTGATCTTCGCCTACTTCAAGGTGCCGGCGCAGTACCAGCACCGGGTGCTCTTCTTCGGTGTCCTCGGCGCCCTCGTGATGCGCGCGGTCCTGCTCGGCGTCGGCGTTCAGCTGCTCGACACCTTCCACTGGCTGCTCTACGTCTTCGGCGCCTTCCTCATCTACACCGCGATCAAGATGGCGCGCGACGGCGGCGAGCCCGACGCCGACCCGGGCAAGAGCTTCGCCGTCCGGATGCTGCGCAAGCTGACGCCGGTCAGCGACGAGTACGACGGCCAGAAGTTCTGGACCCGCAAGAACGGCATCCGCATGGCCACCCCGCTGCTCGCGGTGCTCGTGGCGGTGGAGGCTGCGGACCTCGTCTTCGCGGTCGACTCGATCCCGGCGGTCCTCGCGATCAGCGACGAGACGTTCATCGTCTACACCTCGAACGCCTTCGCCATCCTGGGCCTGCGCGCCCTCTACTTCCTGCTCTCCGGGATGATGGGCAAGTTCCACTACCTGGGCATGGGGCTCGCGGTCATCCTCGGCTTCATCGGCGTCAAGATGCTCATCACCGACATCTGGCACATGCCGATCTGGCTCTCGCTGGGCGTCATCGCGGTCGTCCTCACCACCGCCGTGGTCGCGAGCATCAAGCGCCCGCTGCCCGAGGAGGAGGCGCTGGACCCGGCCACGCTGGCGGCCGAGAAGGAGCTGGGCCCGTCGAAGGAGCGCACGGGCGCCTAGGCTCGGTCCCATGACCGCCCGCCGCGTCATGGGGACCGAGACCGAGTACGGCATCAGCGTGCCGGGTCATCCGACCGCCAACGCCACGCTCACGTCGTCCCAGATCGTCAATGCCTACGCCGCGTACCTCGCCGCTGGAGCGAGGGCGCGGCGTGCGCGTTGGGACTTCGAGGAGGAGAGCCCGCTGCGCGACGCGCGCGGGTTCGACCTCTCCCGCGAGGCCGCCGACGCCTCCCAGCTGACCGACGAGGACTCGGGGCTGGCCAACCTCATACTGCCGAACGGCGCCCGGTTCTACGTGGACCACGCGCACCCGGAGTACTCCGCGCCCGAGGTGACGGGGCCGCGCGACGCGGTGCTGTGGGACAAGGCCGGCGAGCGGGTCGTCGCCGCCGCCGCCCGGCTGGCGGCCACGGTGCCCGGGACGCAGCCGGTGACGCTCTACAAGAACAACACCGACAACAAGGGCGCGTCCTACGGCGCCCACGAGAACTACCTGATGCCGCGCTCGACGCCGTTCTCCGAGATCGTGCGGCACCTGACGCCGTTCTTCGTCTCGCGCCAGGTGGTCTGCGGGGCCGGCCGGGTGGGCATCGGCCAGGACGGCCGGGGCAGCGGCTTCCAGGTCAGCCAGCGCGCCGACTACTTCGAGGTCGAGGTCGGCCTCGAGACCACGCTCAAGCGGCCGATCATCAACACCCGCGACGAGCCGCACGCCGTCGCGGACAAGTACCGCCGGCTGCACGTGATCATCGGCGACGCGAACCTCTCCGAGATCTCCACGTTCCTCAAGGTCGGCACGACGTCCGTGGTGCTCGCGATGATCGAGGCGGGCTACCTCGAGGGGTCGGACCTCGCCGTCGCGCGTCCCGTCAACGAGCTGCACGAGGTCTCCCACGACCCCTCGTTGCGCCATCTGATCACGCTGCGCTCGGGCCGCAAGCTCACCGCCGTCCAGCTGCAGATGGACTACGCCGAGCAGGCGCGCAAGTTCGTCGAGGACCGCTACGGCTCCGACGTCGACGACGACACGCGCGAGGTGCTCGAGCGCTGGGAGTCGGTGCTCACCCGGCTCGAGGCCGACCCCATGTCGCTCTCGCGCGAGCTCGACTGGGTCGCCAAGCTGACCCTGCTCGAGGGGTACCGCTCGCGCGACGGCCTGGCCTGGGCCTCGCCGCGGCTGGAGGCGGTGGACCTGCAGTACGCCGACGTCCGCCCCGAGCGCGGGCTCTACAACGTGCTCGTCGGCAAGGGCCGCTTCGAGCGGCTGCTGGACGAGGGCGAGGTCGAGCGGGCCGTCGCCGAGCCGCCCGCCGACACCCGCGCGTACTTCCGCGGGCGCTGCATCGCGAAGTACCCCGAGGCGGTCGCGGCGGCGTCCTGGGACTCGGTCGTCTTCGACCTGCCCGGCCACGACTCCCTGCAACGGGTGCCGACCCTGGAGCCGCTGCGCGGGACGCGTGCGCACGTCGGGGCGCTGCTCGAGCGCTGCGAGACGGCCGAGGAGCTCGTCGCGGCCCTCACCGGCGGATGACGCCCCCACCGGGGCGGTTCCTCTGCGGGTGAACGCCCGTGCCTTTGGGCAGGCCTTGTCGGACGACCTGCCTAGGATCAGGGCAAGGACGCAACTCGGGAGGGTCCATGAGCACTCGGGACACGGGCGGCCAGCGCCGCGAGACCCGGCGCAGCGACGAGGACGAGCAGGTCGAGGAGACGGCCGACTCGGCCGCCTCGGTCGCTGAGCGCAAGGCCAAGCTCGACGACGACATCGACGCGATCCTCGACGAGATCGACGAGGTCGTGGAGTCCAACGCCGAGGACTTCGTGCGCGGGTTCGTGCAGAAGGGCGGGCAGTAGCCCCGATGGCGGACCCGATCGCGACGGCCGGCGTCGGCCGGCTGCCCGCTGCCTTCCTCACCCCCGGCAGCTCCTCCTTCACCGACTTCCTGGGCTCGTACGCCCCTGAGCTGCTGCCGGGACGGCGGACCCCGCCCGCCGTCCCCGTCTCGTCCGAGGCGCCCCACGGCACGACGATCGTCGCCGTGACCTTCGACGACGGCGTGGTCATGGCCGGCGACCGGCGGGCGACGATGGGCAACCTCATCGCGCAGCGCGACATCGAGAAGGTGTTCCACGCGGACGAGTACTCCGCGGTGGGCATCGCCGGTGCCGCCGGGCTGGCCGTGGAGATGGTCCGCCTGTTCCAGGTCGAGCTCGAGCACTACGAGAAGCTCGAGGGCACGACCCTCTCGCTCGACGGCAAGGCCAACCGGCTGGCGACCATGATCCGCGGCAACCTCGCCCTGGCCATGCAGGGGCTCGCCGTGGTCCCGATGCTCGCCGGCTACGACCTCGAGTCCGGGCTCGGCCGCATCTTCAGCTACGACGTCACCGGTGGCCGCTACGAGGAGCACCGCTACCACTCGGTCGGCTCGGGGTCGCTGTTCGCCCGCGGCGCGCTGAAGAAGCTCTTCCGCGACGGGCTCACCGCCGACGAGGCGGTCACCTGCACGGTCCAGGCGCTCTACGACGCGGCGGACGACGACAGCGCCACCGGCGGGCCCGACGTGACGCGCCGGATCTACCCGGTCGTGGCGGTGGTGACCGCAGAGGGCTACCGGAGGCTGTCGGACGAGGAGGTCGGCGGGTTCGTCGCGCGGGTGCTCGACGCGCGCATGGACCGGCCGGGCGGGCCGCAGGCCCCGCTCACCTAGCCGCCGGCGCCCGAGCCGGGACTCGCGAATTCCCGTACATCCGAGAGCACGGACCGTTCAGCACAGTTCGAGGGACGAGGAGCCCGGTGAGCACGCCGTTCTACGTATCGCCTGAGCAAGTCATGAAGGACAAGGCGGACTATGCCCGCAAGGGCATCGCCCGCGGCCGCAGCGTCCTCGTGCTGGCGTACGCCGACGGCATCCTGTTCGTCGCCGAGAACCCGTCGCGCGCGCTGCACAAGATCAGCGAGATCTACGACCGCATCGCGTTCGCGGCGGTCGGCAAGTACAACGAGTTCGAGAACCTGCGCATCGCGGGCGTGCGCATCGCGGACTTCCGTGGCTACGCCTACGACCGGCGCGACGTCACCGGCCGCGGCTTGGCGAACGTCTACGCCCAGACGCTCGGCACGATCTTCACCGAGACGTCCAAGCCCTACGAGGTCGAGCTCGCGGTGGCCGAGGTGGGCGACAGCGAGGACGAGGACCAGCTCTACCGGCTGACCTACGACGGGTCGGTCGCGGACGAGCGGGGCTTCGTCGCCATGGGCGGCCAGGCCGACTCGATCACCTCGACCCTGCAGTCGCGCTACACCCCCGGCCTGCCGCTGCGCGACGCGCTCCGGCTCGCCGTCGAGATGCTGGCGCGCGATCCCTCAGGTGGCCAGGCCCGCGAGCTGCCGCCCGCCCAGCTCGAGGTCGCGGTCCTGGACCGCAACCGGCCGCGGCGCAAGTTCCGCCGCGTCGTGGGCGCTGCGCTCGCGTCATTGCTCGACGGTGAGGTCTCCGACGTCAACGTCGCGCCGGACGACCCGGCGCTGCGCGAGACGCCCGGCCCGACGAAGCTGGCCGGCGGGGCGCACGAGCCGCCGGGGCCGGCGGCGGGGGAGTAGGGCGGGGAGCGATGACCGAAGACGACTTCTGGTCTCTCGTCGAGTCGGCCCGGACGGCGGTCGATGACCCCGTCACGTCGGCGGACGACGTCGCCGAGGAGCTCGTACGCCGGCTGACCGCGCTGCCGCTGGAGCAGATCGTCGGCTTCCAGCGCGTGTTCGACCGGCTGCAGGACGAGGCCTACCGGTGGGACCTGTGGGCGGCGGCCTACCTCGTCAACGGCGGGTGCTCCGACGACGGCTTCATGGACTTCCGTGGGTGGCTCGCCGCGCAGGGCCGGGCCGTGTGGGCCGCGGCGGTGGCGGCCCCCGACTCGCTGGCGGACGTCGTGCCGGCGGGCTTCGACGAGGCGTTCAGCGAGGAGATGCTCTACGTCGCCATCTCCGCCTACGAGGCCGCGGGCGGCGACGAGGACGCCTTCGCCCAGGCCGCCTCCGAGGACGGCGACCCGGTCGACGAGCCGGCCGGCCCGCACGTCGACGTCGAGGACCCGGCGGCGTTCGCCGGCGTGCTCCCGCGCCTCGCGGCCCGCTACCTGCCGGCTTGACGACCGCCGGCCTAGCGGCCGGTTCGATGAAGGAGGCCATCGTGGCGCGACGCGTGGTCATCGCCGGGGCTCACGGACAGGTCGGGCTGCGGCTCGGCCGGCTGCTCGCCGAGCGCGGCGACGAGGTCGTCGGCATCGTCCGCAACCCCGGCCATGTCGACGACCTGCGCGCAGCCGGCGTGGAGCCCACCGTGCTCGACCTCGAGCGGGCCTCCGTGGCGGAGGTCGCGGCGGTGCTGAGCGGCGCGCACGCGGCCGTGTTCGCCGCGGGCGCCGGCCCGGGCAGCGGGCCCGCCCGCAAGGACACCGTGGACCGGGCGGCGGCCGCGCTGCTCGCCGATGCCTGCGAGCTGGCCGGCGTCCGGCGCTACCTCCTGGTCTCCTCGATGGGCGTGGAGTCCGTACGCGGCGGCGGCACGCCCGACGGCCTCGACGAGGTGTTCGTGGCGTACCTCCGGGCCAAGCTCGCCGCTGAGGAGGACCTGCGCGGGCGTGAGCTGGACTGGACGGTCCTGCGTCCCGGCCGGCTGACCGACGACCCGGGCAGCGGGCACGTGCGGTTGGAGGCGTCCGTGCCGCGCGGGGACGTCCCCCGCGACGACGTGGCGGCCGTCCTCGCCGCCCTGCTCGACGACGGCGCCACCGCCGGCGCCGTCCTCGAGGTCGTCGGCGGCGAGCTGCCGGTCGACGAGGCCGTGCGCAGAGTCGTGCTCTGAGCGCCGGTCGCGGGTAGCCCGGTCGGCAGCGGGAAGGCTCCGCGTCGACGAGACGGAGGTCGCCATGCCCGCACGCGAAGAGCTGCCCTCGACCCTGGAGCGGTCGTCGAAGAAGGCCCAGGACACCTGGCTCAAGACGCACGACTCGGCCGTGGAGACGTACGGCGAGGGCGAGCGCGCGCATCGGACGGCGTTCGCGTCGCTGAAGCACTCCTTCGAGAAGGTGGGCGACCACTGGGAGGAGAAGGAGTCCAAGGGCCCCAGCGACGACCAGGCCGCGCGCACCGTGAAGGAAGGCTCGCGGCAGTCGCGCGAGACCGCCGGCGGCGTAGACGCGAACGCGTCCAAGCAGCACCTGATGGACGTCGCGAAGCGGCTGGAGATCAGCGGCCGGTCGAAGATGACTAAGGACGAGCTGGTCGAGGCGATCGGCAAGGCCAACGACCGGGAGACGCGCAAGGCGCGCGAGTCGGGGGACTAGGCCCGGGGCCGCCTGGGCCGCGACCTCGGCGGCGCCAGGGGCACGTGCGCGGCGTCAGGCCACCGCGGACGTGCCCCTGGCACCGCGAAGGTCGGCTGGTCAGCCCTCGACCGGCCTCGCCTCGTGGCCCGGGAGCCCGTGCGTACGCCGGTCCTCCTTCATCTCGGCCTCGTAGATGTGGCGCTGGCCGCCCAGCAGGGCGTCGCGGACCTCGCGCTCGAGGCGCCGGGCCGTGGACCAGTAGCCGTCGTCGTAGTCCTCGACGATCTGGAAGGTCCAACGCCCGGACAGCACGTTGCGCCCGACCAGCTCGGCCTCCACGCGGTCCGCCAGCTCGTTGTGGCCGGCCTTGCGCAGCAGGTCGGCGGCGTCGCCGGCCTTGATGTCGGCCTCGCCGGTGAGCTGGTGGAAGTCGAACAGGCGGCCGCGCGCGCGTTCGACCGTCTCGAGCGCCTCGGTCAGGCGTCCGACGGCTTCCACCGTCGCGTCGTCGACGCCGGCCGGGCGTCGGTGGTCGTCGAGCATGCGCTCCTGGGGCGGCTGGTGCGTCACGGTTGTCCTCGGGTCCGGGGATCGGTCGAGGCGGCTACTACCCACGCAACCGCAGCGGGCCCCCTGCGCCCAGCGCGTCGAGCGCCGCCCGAGACGGCCCGGCGCCGGGCCCGTGCAGGCTCGCCGCGAAGGCGTCGGCGGGGACGGGCCGGCCGAAGAAGTACCCCTGGCCGCGGGCACATCCCAGCCCGCGCAGCACGTCGGCCTGCGCAGCCGTCTCGATGCCCTCGGCCACCACGGTGAGGCCCAGCGCCGTCCCGAGCCCGGTTATCGCTGAGACGATCGTCGTGGACCGCGGGCCGGACCCGAGCGGCTGCACGAACGAGCGATCGATCTTGAGCACGTCCACGGGCAGCGAGGCGAGACGGCTCAGCGAGGAGTAGCCGGTGCCGAAGTCGTCGACCGCGACGTGGGCGCCCAGCTCGCGCACCTCGTGCAGGGAGCGCGTCAGCTGCGGGTCGTCGGTCTCGGTGCTGCTCTCTGTGACCTCGATGACGAGCGCCGTCGGCGGCAGGCCGGCCTCGTCGAGCGCCTCGGCGACCCGGCGCGCGTATCCGCGGTCGCACAGCTCGCGCGCCGAGACGTTGACCGCGACGGAGCGCCGTCCTGCGGGACCGACGGGCCACGTCGCGGCGGCCGCGCAGGCGGCGCGGAGCACGTGCTGCCCGAGGTCGAGGATGATCGCGCGGCTCTCGGCGTACAGGATGAACTGCAGCGGGGGCACGGTCCCGCGCGTCGGGTGCTCCCAGCGCACGAGCGCCTCGGCCGCGGTGATCGCATCCCGGCCCATCCCCACGGCGCCGACCGCCTGCAGGTCCACCACCGGCTGGAAGTGCACGACGAGCTCGCCGGAGGAGATGGCCCGGGCGAGCTCGCGTCCCCGCCCCGCCTCGCCCTCGTGCTGGTTCGCCCGGTTGCGGCCGCTGCGCTTTGCCGCGTAGAGCGCGACGTCGGCCCGGTTGATGAGCATCGACGCGGAGTCGCCGGGCTCCCACTCGGCCAACCCCGCCGAGCACGTGCGCCCCGCGGGCACCGCCTCGCGCAGCGCCTCGACCACGGAGGCGGCGCGCTCGGGCGGGCAGCCGGGCAGCAGGATCGCGAACTCGTCGCCGCCGAAGCGCGCGAGCACCTGGCCCGGGCGCAGCATCGGGCGCCACGCTTGGGCGGTGCTGCGCAGCAGGTGGTCCCCGTGCGCGTGGCCGTCGGTGTCGTTGACCGACTTGAAGTAATCCAGGTCGAGCAGCGCGAGCATCAGCGGCGCAGACGCACGCTCGGCGTCGGCCATCGCCTCGCCGAGCAGCCGGTCGAAGCCGCGCCGGTTGAGCAGCCCGGTGAGCGCGTCCACCTCGGCCGCGCTCGCCGCCCGAGCGAGGTAGGCCGTCACGACGGCCACGACGAGGAACGTCCCGGCCAGCAGCACGCTCTGCGCCACGCTCACGTCGGGCAGCAGCGCGAACGCGGTCGGGCAGGCGATGAGCACCGTGGCCAGGTGCACCGCGGCCCAGCGCCAGCTGAAGACGAAGAACGCGTCCACCGCAACGATGGCGTACAGCGCGGCGTACGCGGTCGACGCGACTCCGCCGCCCGCCACGACGACGGCGAGCGTGATGATGCCGGTCCCGCCGAAGCCGAGCACGTGCTGCAACCAGGCGGGCATGCGCCCTTTGAGCAGCAGCGCCTCGACCAGGCCGAAGCCGACCGCGAGCACCGCCATCAGCCGCAGGGCCGCGACGTCGACGTCGGGCCCCTGCGGGAACGCGAGCGCGGCCAGGGACACCAGGCCGCCGGTGGCGAAGATCGCCCCGGTCGCCTTCGCGAACGTCTCGGGGCCGGCGACGGCGGGGGCGGCGGTGCGGGCCAGCAGCATCTTGGCGTGCCGGCTCACCGCCCGCAGGCGAGCACGCGGGCGACCCAGCGTCAGCATGCCCCCACCTCGACCCGGCCGGCACCCCGTCGGGCCGGCGACCCTCATGCAGTCGGCGGACACGTCGTCTTCCTTAGGCGTGTCTAGAACGAGTCTTCCCCGACGATGGCCCGATAGCCGGGGTAGTCGAGCCGACCGACGTGCACGTCGATGCGCAACCCCTCCAGCCGTCGACGCTGACCGACGTCGACTCATCGAGCCGGACGGGCGAGCCCCGAGCAGGACCGGCAACATCGAAGTCCGAGCGGAATTCGGATCTCCTGCCTCAAAGGCTCTTTTCAGCGGGCGCAGCGCGGGAGCACTCTTCGTGCATCACCCGGATGCCACGGGGGCTCCGGGGATTTACGGGGGAGTGCTCACATGCGAATTCGAGCCGTGATCGTGGCCGCCGCCGCGGCGGCGAGCGTGTTGGCCGGTGCCGCGCCGGCACAGGCCGAGCGCGTCAAGCCGCCGGCGCCGCCCATCGCCGTCGATCTCGAGACCGGCCTGCCGCTCGAGGGTGACCGCGTGGAGTACGGGGCCCAGGAGGTCCCGGCCGGCACGCCCGACGCCCATTTCGACTACGGCACGTGGAAGTGGGTCGTGCCGGTCGCCACCGTCTACTTCAACCGCCGGGAGACCGCGCAGATCGCGCTGGGCGGCACGGTCATCTCCTGGATACCGACGCCGTACACGGTGTGGGGTGGTCGCGCCGTCGCGGCCATCGCCGGGTCGTTCTACGCTTCCGGCGGCTGTCTCGCGGTCAAGGCGGCGCTCGCCGGCGGTTGGCTGGTGCAGGCGCCTTGGTACCACAACGGGAGGTGGTGCTGATGACGTTCCTGATCGCAGTCGTCCCGGCGGTCATCGGGGCCGTGGCCGTGAGCTTGCTCTGGCGCAGGAGGGCGCGGCTGGCCGCAGCCGGTGTCGCGGCGCTCTTCGCGGTCGGGGCCGCCGCTCTTGCGCGGACCGACGACGCCCCCGGCCAGAGCGTCGTGGCCTTCGTGGTCGCCGGCCTCCTCGCCGGCGGCTTCTGCGAGGAGCTGTGGCGGCGACAGGCGCATCGATGACGGCGCGCTCAGCGTTCTGACGGTCCCCGCACCGCCTCCGGCCGGAGGCGGTGCGGGGACCGTGTCGCTGTGTACGGCGGTGCCTGCCTCTTCCGCGTGCCGCTGCGGGCGCGCGTTCGCCCGACGGAGGAGCACGAGCGCTGGGCGGCTCGTCGAGCAGCATCAACGCATAGGCTTGCCTCGGCGGGCCCGGCGTACTCGTCCTGACGGCCGGAACTGGTACGTAGTCCCCGATGCTCAGTGCTCTGACGTGCGGAAACGGGTGATCGACATCGACCGGCGGATCTTCGGCATCGAGAACGAGTACGGCGTCACCTGCACGTTCCGCGGCCAGCGGCGGCTCTCCCCGGACGAGGTCGCTCGCTATCTCTTCCGGCGAGTCGTCTCCTGGGGGCGCAGCAGCAACGTCTTCCTCGCCAACGGCGCCCGGCTCTACCTCGACGTGGGCAGCCACCCGGAGTACGCGACGCCCGAGTGCGACTCGATCTACGACCTGGTCACCCACGACAAGGCCGGCGAGCGGGTGCTCGAGGGCCTCCTCGTCGACGCCGAGCGGCGCCTGCGCGAGGAGGGGATCGCCGGCGACGTCTACCTCTTCAAGAACAACACCGACTCCGCCGGCAACTCCTACGGCTGCCACGAGAACTACCTCGTCGGCCGGCACGGCGAGTTCAGCCGGCTCGCCGACGTGCTGATCCCGTTCCTGGTGACCCGGCAGATCGTCTGCGGCGCGGGCAAGGTCCTGCAGACCCCGCGAGGGGCGGTCTACTGCGTCAGCCAGCGCGCCGAGCACATCTGGGAAGGCGTCTCGTCCGCCACGACGCGCAGCCGCCCGATCATCAACACGCGGGACGAGCCGCACGCGGACGCCGAGCGCTTCCGCCGGCTGCACGTCATCGTGGGCGACGCCAACATGAGCGAGACGACCACCATGCTGAAGGTCGGCGCCACCGACCTGGTGCTGCGGATGATCGAGGCCGGCGTCGTGATGCGCGACCTCACACTGGAGAACCCGATCCGCGCGATCCGCGAGGTCAGCCACGACCTGACCGGGCGCCGCAAGGTCCGGCTTGCCAACGGGCGCGAGGCCAGCGCACTCGAGATCCAGGAAGAGTACTTCACCCGTGCGCGCGACTTCGCCGCCCGTCGGGGGCTCGACGACCCGGTCATCAAGCGGGTGCTGGACCTGTGGGAGCGCACGCTCGAGGCGGTCCGGACCGAGGACCTCGACCTCGTGGGCCGGGAGATCGACTGGGTCATCAAGCTCAAGCTCATCGAGCGCTACCGCTCCAAGCACGGGCTGGCGCTGTCGAGCCCGCGCATCGCCCACCTCGACCTGGCCTACCACGACATCCGGCGCGGACGCGGGCTCTACTACCTGCTGGACGCGAAGGGCCTCGTCGAGCGGGTCACCCGCGACCTGGAGGTGTTCGAGGCGAAGTCGCGGCCGCCCCAGACCACGCGGGCACGGCTGCGCGGGGAGTTCATCAAGCGCGCCCAGGAGCGGCGGCGCGACTTCACCGTGGACTGGGTGCACCTCAAGCTCAACGACCAGGCCCAGCGCACGGTCCTCTGCAAGGACCCGTTCCGCAGCGTCGACGAACGGGTGGACAAGCTCATCGCGAGCATGTGACGGGTCAGCGGCCGTCCGTGCCCAGCAGGGCGGCCGCGTGCCGGCCGGCGGCGGCGGGGGAGAGGAACGCGGCGGGGTCCGCGGCGTACCCCCTGCCCATGGAGGACAGGGCGGCCGGCGATGCGTCGAGGGCCTCGGGCAGGCCGGCGCAGGAGACCTCGACGAGGCGGTGACGGCTGCCGAGGCCGGCCGCCTCTGCCCTGACCTGCTCCGCGAGGGGGCCGGGCAGCACGTCGGCGAGCCGCGGCACGACGACGTCCGCAGCCGCGAGGGCAACCCGTCCGTACGCCGTCAGGCTGTGGTGCGACACCCCCCGGTGGCGCTCCCGCGGGTCTGCGCCGGACACCCGCAGCGCCGCGACCGCGCGCCCGCCCAGCGTCGACACCGCGTTGACCGCCTCGCCCGCGGCCACTCCGGAGAACCCCCACCGGGTGCCGGTCCCGAGGTTGCCCGGCCCCTGGGCCACGACGGCGACGTCGGCGCCGAGCACGTGCCGCGCCGCCAGCAGCCCGGTGTGCAGGGTGACCGCCTCGACGTCCCCGCCCATCGCCTGGCCGACCGTCACGGCGGCGGCGAGCCAGCCGGCCTCGCGCAGGGCCGCCACCGTGCGGGAGAACCAGACCGGCAGCGCCCCGCCGTCGGTCATGACGTAGGCGACGGTCGGCCGCGCGCCGCCCGCCCGCAGGCCCGCGACGACCGCCGGGAGCGCCGAATGCAGGTCGGCCACGACCACGGGCATTCCGTCGAGGCCGTCGGCGTCGGCGAGCAGCGCGTGGTGCGGGCTCTCCTGCTCGTCGACGCCGAGGACCACTGCCTGCGTGGGGGAGTAGCGCGCCTTGACCAGGTGCCCGGGAGCCGGCGGCGGGTCCGGCGGAAGCCGGTCGGGCAGCGCGACGACGAGCGCGAAGCCGCCCGTCCCCAGCCCGAGCTCCAGCGCGGTGACGTTGAGCAGCACCCGGTCCCCGGGCTCGGGGTCGCCGACGAGCGCCGGGTACGCGAGGGCGCGCGCCGCGCCCCCGTCCTCGAGCGCAACCTGCAGCTCCACGGCCCCCGGCCACGTCCGGCCGCGTGCCACGACCTCGCCCGCCCGCCACCGGATCACGGTCGGCACCCTACGCACAGCGGAAGCTGCGGCAGCAGCCAGTAAGGTCGCGGGAGCCGGTGGGCACCAGAGCCGCCGGCGCTGCCCCGGCCACCGGGCCGGGCGCGACGAGGAGGCGTACGTGAGCGAGAAGCCCGAGGTCGACTTCCCTGGCGGCGAGCCCCCGGCGGACCTCGTCATCGAGGACATCACGGTCGGCGACGGCGACGAGGCGCAGCCCGGCCAGAACGTCACCGTCCACTACGTCGGGGTCGCGTTCTCCACCGGCGAGGAGTTCGACGCTTCGTGGAACCGCGGCGAGGCGTTCACCTTCCCGCTGGGCAAGGGCCGCGTCATCGCCGGCTGGGACCGCGGCGTCGCGGGCATGAAGGTCGGCGGCCGCCGCCGCCTGGTGATCCCGCCGCACCTGGGCTACGGCAGCCGGGGCGCCGGGGCGGTCATCAAGCCCGGCGAGACGCTGATCTTCGTGGTGGACCTGCTGCAGGTGGGCTGAGGCACGGACGTCACCCTCGCGCCGGGCACGGGCGAGCCGGAGCAGGAGGCCGCGGCGCCCGCTCCGGCCCAGACCGTCTCCCGGCGCAAGACCGAGCGGCTGCTCAACCTGCTGCTGGCGCTGCTGGCGACCCGCCGGCCGCTGACCAAGCAGGAGCTGCGCGGCAGCGTCCCCGGCTACCCGGAGACCGACGAGGCGTTCGACCGCGCGTTCGAGCGTGACAAGGACGAGCTGCGCGAGATGGGCGTGCCCATCGAGACCGGCACGGTGAGCGGCAGCTCGCTGTTCGAGGACGAGGTCGGCTACCGCGTGCGCCGCGAGGCCTACGCGCTGCCCGAGGCGTCCTTCACACCGGACGAGATGGCGGTGCTCGCGCTCGCCGCCCGCGCCTGGCAGTCGGCCGCGCTGGCCGGCGCCGCGTCGCGGGCGCTGCTGAAGCTGCAGGCCTCCGGCGCGCAGATCGACGACGTCGCCGTCGCCGGGCTCGAGCCGCGGGTCGAGGCCAGCGAGCCGGCCTTCCTCCCGCTCGTGCGGGCGGTGCGCGATCGGCGGGTCGTCCGGTTCGACTACCGCACGCGCGGCGACGGCGAGCCGCAGCGCCGCGAGGTGGAGCCGTGGGGGGTCGTCTCCTGGCACGGCCGGTGGTACCTCGTCGGCCACGACCGAGGGCGGGACGCGACGCGCGTCTTCCGGCTCGGACGGGTCGTCGGCGACGTGACGGCGCGGGGGAAGGCGGGCGCCGTGACCGTCCCGGAAGGGGTGGACCTGCGCGCCGAGGTCGCCAGCCGCGCCGCTGCCCGCTCGGGCGGCGGCCGCGCGGTCGTCCGGCTCCGCTCGGGGCACGGCGGGTGGCTGCGCCGCCAGGCCGAGCCGGCCCCCGGGCGCGCCGAGGTCGGGAAGGACGAGGACGGCTGGGACGTGCTGGCGCTGCCCTACTCGGACCTGGAGATGCTCGCGGACGACGTCGCCGGCCTCGGCCCGGACGCCGTCGCGCTCGAGCCGGCCGAGCTGCGCGCCGCCGTCGTACGCCGGCTGCGGGCCGCGCTCGCGGTCGCCGCGGGCGGCCGGCAGGACGGCGGGCGGGCGGGGACGGAGGCGCAGCAGGCATGAGCGCACAGCAGAGCGCGTCGACGCGGCTCTCCCGCCTGCTCGCGCTGGTCCCGTACCTCCTTGCGCGCCCGGGCTCGCGCGTCGAGGACGTCGCCCAGGCGTTCGACATCCCCGAGGAGCAGCTCCTCGACGACCTGCAGCTGCTCTTCGTCTGCGGGCTGCCCGGCCACATGCCGGACGACCTCATCGAGGCCAGCTTCGAGGGCGGCGTCATCCACGTCGGGAACGCGGACGCCATCGCCCGGCCTTTGCGGCTCGGCGCGGACGAGGCCCTCGCGCTGCTCGTCGGGCTCCGCGCGCTCGCCGCGGTCCCGGGGCTCGTCCCGGGCCTGCAGGACCGGGACGCGCTGAACCGCGCGCTGGCCAAGCTCGAGGAGGCGGCCGGCGACGCGGCGGCGGCCGCCGAGAACGTCGCCGTGGACGTCGAGCCGGCCCCCGGCGCGCTGCCCGTCGTGCGGGGCGCGCTCGAGCGGCGCCGCCGGCTCCACCTGCGCTACTACGTCCCGGCGCGCGACGAGGTCACCGAGCGCGACGTCGACCCGATGCGCCTGCTCGTGGTCGACGGGCGCACCTACCTCGAGGGCTGGTGCCGTCGCGTCGACGACGTGCGGCTCTTCCGGCTCGACCGCGTCGTCGAGGCGGCCGAGCTCGACGCTTCCGCGCAGGTCCCCGCCGACGCGGAGCCGCGCGACGTCGGCGCCGGGCTCTTCCAGCCGGGCGACGGCGACGTGGCCGTCACGCTCGAGCTCGAGCCGGCCGGGCGCTGGGTGGCCGAGTACTACCCCTGCGAGGACGTCGAGGAGCTGCCCGGGCGCCGGCTGCGCGCGCGGCTGCGCACCTCGGAGACCGCGTGGGTGGTCCGGCTCGCGCTGCGGCTCGGCGGCTCCGGCCGCGTCCTCGACCCGCCGGAGGTCGCCGAAGCCGTGCGCACCCGGGCGAACGAGGCGCTCTCGGCGTACGCCTGAGGGGCTGCAAACCCTCCAGAGGAGTGACGGCGCGACCGGGACGTCAAGTCGTCCGCGGTGATGCCGAAGCAGTGGGTGTCGCTCCCGCACCACGGCGGGGCTCTACACCCCCTCCGGAGGACCGCATGACCACGATCAAGGCCTCGTGCCCCGTCTGCGGGGACGTCGAGCTCAAGCCCGCGCAGCTGCGCCTCGTCGTCTGCTCGCGCGCTGACTGGTCGTACTACGCCTTCACCTGCCCGACCTGCCGGGACGAGGTCCGCAAGCCGGCCGACGAGGAGATCGTCGCCCTGCTGGTCTCCGGCGGGGTCCCCGCCGAGCGCTGGCACGTGCCGGCCGAGGCGTTCGAGGAGAAGGCGGGCGCCGCCATCTCCTACGACGACGTCCTGGACTTCGTGCTCAACCTCGACCGGCTCGACGTCGAGGCGTCCTCGCTCTTCGGCTGAGGCGCACGACCGGGCTCTGCGCCCGGTGGCCGAGGCGCTCGGCAGCGACACGTCGCCCGGAGCGGCCACCCCTCGCCCCGCTAGGGTGAGCGCCCGTGTGGGCGTGGGCGGTGCTCTGGGCGGTGCTGTTGCTGGGCGCCGTCGTCGTGCTCGGCCTGCTCGCGCTGTCGCTGTGGCGCAAGAGCAAGGCGCTGATGCGCGAGGTGTCCGCCGCGAGCCGGCAGCTCACGATCGACATGTCCGTCCGGGGCGCGCCGGGGATGCCTGGCTCGTCCGGCGCGGCGCCCGGCGTGCCGCCCCCTTCGGCGTCCGGGCCGCATCCGGTCTAGGCCCCAGCTCGTCGTCCGACCGGGCGACACCTTTCGGCAACGTCACGGACAGGGCGCGTTCCTACCCCTGAGCCCACTGCTCGGCGTAGCATGACCGAGTCAGTTCGCGTCGAGCCGAGTGGGTCTCAACATGAGGAATCTGCAGGGCTGGGAGATCTTCGTTCTCCTCGCTGTCGTGGTGCTGCTCTTCGGCGCCAAGCGTCTCCCGGACACCGCACGTGGCCTTGGCCGTTCGCTGCGCATCTTCAAGGCCGAGACCAAGGGCCTGCGTGAGGACGACGCCAAGGACGCCACCAAGGACACGACCGTGACGACCGCGGCCGCCGAGCCCGTCGTGGTGGAGCCGCGTCCGATCGAGAGTGGCGTCGCGCAGGCGCCCGCCGCGGGCGCGCACGCCGTGCACCGCGACGCAGCAGACCGCTGACCTCTCCTTCCACTTCCTAGGGACGGCCCCTCGTGCCCAGTGTCGACGAGGCGGTCAGGGTGAACGGCGCGGCCCGCCGCGGGCCGCGCCTTCGCCGCAAACCGCGCAAGCCTCGTGAGCCGCAGCTCACCGAGGGGCAGATGACGCTCGTCGAGCACCTGCGCGAGCTGCGGTCGCGGCTGGTCAAGTCGCTCATCGCGGTCGTGCCCGGCGTCGTGATCGGCCTGGTGTTCTACCGGCCGATCTCGGACTTCCTCGTCGAGCCGATGTGCAAGGCCGACGTGGACCGGTTGGACGCCGACAGCTGCGGCGTCCTCGTGGCGAACGGCCTGACCGCCCCCTTCAACACGGCGATCGCCATCGCGTGCGTGACCGGCTTGATGATCGCTTCGCCGGTCTGGCTCTACCAGCTGTGGGCCTTCATCACGCCCGGGCTGCACAAGAACGAGCGCCGCTGGTCGCTGGCGTTCCTCGCGACGTCTCTGCCGCTCTTCTTCGCGGGCGCCGTCGTCTGCTACCTCGTGCTGCCCAAGGCGATCGACGTCCTGCTGAGCTTCACGATCAACGACGCGCAGAACCTCGTCGACGTCAACGAGTACCTCAACATCCTGTTGCGGCTCATCCTCGTCTTCGGGCTCGCGTTCGAGATCCCGGTCTTCGTCGCCATGCTCAACGCGGTCGGAGTCCTGCCGGCCAAGAAGCTGACCCAGTGGTGGCGGGCCATCACGCTGGGCGTGTTCGTTTTCGCCGCGGTGGCGACGCCGACCGGTGACCCGTTCACGATGCTGGCCCTGGCCACGCCGATGCTGGTCCTGTTCGTCCTCGCCTACTTCTTCTGCCGGTGGAACGACCGGCGGCGGCTGCGCAACCGGGGCGAGCCGGACTACGACGACCTCGCCGACGACGAGGTCTCGCCGCTCGACATGCGGCCCAGCAGCATCGACGACTGATCGTCCTACACGTCTGACCGAGGCCGGCCCCGCAGGTACGCCTGCGAGGCCGGCCTTCGTCATGCCCGGAACGTGACACGTAGGCTGAATCCATGAGCTCTCCGGCCGAGCGGTTCGCCGCGGCCCGGCGCAGGCAGGCGGACGAGCGCACGCAGCTCGGCCGCTTCCAGGCCGGCTACCCCTTCGGCCTCGACCCGTTCCAGCTCGAGGCGTGCCGCGCCCTCGAGGCCGGCCACGGGGTCCTCGTCGCCGCGCCCACCGGCTCGGGCAAGACGGTGGTCGGCGAGTTCGCCGTGCACCTGGCGCTCGCCGAGGGGCGCAAGTGCTTCTACACGACGCCGATCAAGGCGCTGTCGAACCAGAAGTTCCACGACCTGGTGGAGCGCTACGGCGCCGGGACCGTCGGCCTGCTCACCGGCGACAACACGATCAACGGCGAGGCGCCCGTCGTCGTCATGACGACCGAGGTCCTGCGCAACATGCTCTACGCCGGCAGCCCGACGCTGGCCGGGCTGGGCTTCGTGGTGATGGACGAGGTGCACTACCTCGCCGACCGCTTCCGCGGCGCGGTCTGGGAGGAGGTCATCCTCCACCTGCCCGAGTCCGTGCGGCTCGTCTCGCTCTCGGCCACGGTCAGCAACGCCGAGGAGTTCGGCGACTGGCTGGTGACCGTCCGCGGCGACACCACCGTGGTGCTCGAGGAGCACCGGCCCGTCCCGCTGTGGCAGCACGTGATGCTGGGCGACCGGCTCTACGACCTGTTCGTCGACGACGAGCAGCGCAAGGTCAACCCCGAGGTGGCCCGGGTCGCCCGCGAGCAGCAGCAGCGGATGTCCGAGCGCAGCTTCTCGCGCGGCGGCAGGGGCAACGGCGGGCCGCGCGGCCGGGGCGCCGCGCCTGCGTCCCGGGTCGAGGTGATCGAGCGGCTGCGCGCCGAAGGCCTGCTGCCGGCGATCACGTTCATCTTCAGCCGGGCCGGGTGCGACGCCGCGGTGCAGCAGTGCCTGCACGCGGGCCTGCGGCTCAACACCCCGGCGGAGGCGCTCGAAGTGCGCACGATCGTCGAGGCGCGCAGCTCGATCATCCCCGACGAGGACCTCAACGTGCTCGGCTACGCCGACTTCGTCGAGGCCGCCGAGCGCGGGATCGCCGCCCACCACGCCGGGCTGCTGCCGACGTTCAAGGAGATCGTCGAGGAGCTGTTCGTCCGCGGCCTGGTCAAGGCCGTCTTCGCCACCGAGACCCTCGCCCTCGGCATCAACATGCCGGCGCGCTCGGTGGTGCTCGAGAAGCTGGTCAAGTGGAACGGCGAGACGCACGCCGATGTCACACCGGGGGAGTACACCCAGCTCACCGGGCGGGCCGGGCGCCGCGGCATCGACGTCGAGGGCCACGCCGTGGTGCTCTTCACCCCGGGGCTCGACCCGGCGGCCGTCGCGGGGCTGGCGTCGACGCGCACCTATCCGCTGCGCTCGAGCTTCCGCCCGTCGTACAACATGGCCGTCAACCTCGTCCGGCAGTTCGGCCGCCCCCGCTCGCGCGAGCTGCTCGAGACCTCCTTCGCCCAGTTCCAGGCGGACCGGGCGGTCGTGGGCCTGGCCCGCCAGGTCCAGCGCAACGAGGCCGCGCTCGAGGGCTACCGCGAGGCCATGTCCTGCGAGCTCGGCGACTTCTCCGAGTACGCCGGGCTGCGGCGCGCGCTCAGCGACCGCGAGGCAGAGCTCGCCCGCCGCGGAGCGGCCAACCGCCGCGCGCAGGCCGCCGAGTCGCTGGAGAAGCTCAAGCCGGGCGACGTCATCCTGGTCCCGAGCGGTCGGCGGGCCGGGCTCGCGGTCGTGCTGGACCCAGGGCTCGTCGGCGGGTTCGACGGACCGCGGCCGACGGTGCTGACGCTCGACCGGCAGGTGCGCAAGCTGACGGCGGCCGACTTCCCGGTGCCGGTCGAGGCACTCGACCGGGTGAAGATCCCCAGGGGGTTCAACCCGCGCAGCCCGCAGGCGCGCCGCGACCTTGCCTCATCACTGCGCAACACCGGGCTCGCGACCGAGGGTGGGCGGCCGGTGCGGTCGCGCTCGCTGGCCGCGGACGACCCCGAGATCGCGCGGCTCCGGACGGCGATCCGCGAGCACCCCTGCCACCGCTGCCCGGACCGCGAGGAGCACGCACGCTGGGCGGAGCGGGCGTCGCGGCTCGACCGTGACACGAGCGTCCTGCAGCGCCGGGTCGCCTCGCGCACCCACACGATCGCGCGCACCTTCGACCGCGTCTGCGACCTGCTCGAGTCGCTTGGCTACCTCGAGGACGACCGGGTGACGCCGGCGGGGGAGCGGCTCGGCCGGCTCTACACCGAGCTGGACCTGCTGGCCGCCGAGTGCCTGCGGGCCAAGGTGTGGGAGGGCCTGTCGGCGCCCGAGCTCGCGGCCTGCGCGGCCGCGCTCGTCTACGAGTCGCGCTCGTCCGACGACGTCGGCGCGCCGCGGCTGCCGGAGGGCCAGGCCAGGACCGCGCTGCAGGAGACGGTCCGGCTGTTCGGCGAGATCGACGCCATCGAGGACGACTACAAGCTCGACTTCACCTCCGAGCCCGACCTCGGCTTCTCCTGGGCCGCCTACCGCTGGGCGTCCGGCGCCCGACTGGAGACCGTCCTGGCCGACAGCGGGCTCGCGGCCGGCGACTTCGTGCGCTGGTGCAAGCAGCTGATGGACCTGCTCGGGCAGCTCGCCGACGCGGCCCCCGAGGGCTCGTCCGTGCGCGGCACCGCCCGGCAGGCGATCGACAAGGTGCGGCGCGGGGTGGTGGCGTACTCCAGCGTGGCGTGAGGCGCAGCACTCGCGGTGCTTTCGCGGTGCCCTTCGGGGCAGCCCTGGCGCTGGTCCGCCCAGGCCGCCGTTGACAACGGCTCTGGTCGGCGGTTGCGTGGATCGGCCCGCGATAAATCCGACGGGCAGACCGAAGCCTCGCCGGGGGGCGCTGAGCGATGGACGCTACGAGAACGGTGCCCGAGCCGAGGGACACCGCGCCTGCTGGAACCGGAGGCATCAGGGCGGCCGACGCTCTCGCCTCGCTCAGCTCCGGCAGGGTCCTCGGTCCCGAGGAAGACGTCGGGGACGTGGCGCTCGGCCGGCAGTGGCCCCCCGACAGGACCGTTGCTGCGACGACCATCGAGGCCCTGCTCCTTGGGCGCTCGTGTGGTGATCAGCCGCCGCACCCCGCCGGCCTCCGGCTGAGCGGACTACGCATTCGCGGTGCTCTCGACGTGTCGAGGGGAGAGCTGGTCTGTGGCTTCACCGCCGACCACTGCTACTTCGAGGACCCCGTCGTCTTCGACGACGCATCCGGATCGTCGATCACGATCACCAACTGCCACCTGCGCGGGCTCAGCGCCGACTCGGTCGCGCTCACTCACAACCTGGAGCTGCAGCACTGTCACGTGACCGGCGAGGTCCGCTTGGCGGGCGCGCGCATCGCAGGGCAGCTGAACTGTGCGGGCACACAGATCAGCGCTGGAGCAGGCAAGCCCGCGCTGACGGCGTTCCTGCTCGACGTCCGCCGTGGCGTGCTGCTGACCGACGGGTTCCACTGCGAGGGCGAGACGTCGTTGCAGGGAGCGACGATCGGGCAGTTCATCGACCTCAGCGGAGCGACGTTCGACAACCCGGAGCGGGTCGCGCTCGAGTTCCGGGACCTTCGGCTCGACGGCTCGTTCATGGCGACCAGCCTGGATGTGCAGGGGACGCTGCAGCTGGAGCGTGGGTCGGTCTCGGCGCTGGACGTGGAGAGGTTGCGGCTGCGCTCGGGTGAGCACGACGACGCCCTGCTCGCCGGTGGCTTGGAGTGCGCGGGGCTGCTGCGCCTCGGCCCGCACTGCGACGTCGTGGGGACGGTCGTGCTCGATCACGCCAGCGCGAACCGCGCGATGCTGGGCGGGACGTTCCGGTGTCGCGAGGAGAAGGCAGGCGAGGGCGGAGCCGCCCCCGCCCCGTGCGCCTTCAGCGCGCGAAGCATGGACGTGGTCCGATCCTTCGAGAGCGACTCGAGCCTGCGGATCGAGGGCTCTCTCGTGCTGCAGGACGCGCGCCTCGGGGGTGACCTCGATCTGTCGCGGGCCGACGTCGAGGGGCCGCTCGGCTTCTTCTCGGTGTTGTGCGACCGCATCACGGTGGCCGGCGCGATGCACCTGAACGACGGCTTCCACCTCGTGGGCGGCGTCCGGCTGTGGGGTGGGTCCGTCGGCCGGGACCTGCTCCTCGGCGGGAGGTGGGAGGCCGGCGAGGGGGACGCATTCTCCGCCCTTCGCCTGAAGGTGGGCGGCTCGCTCGTCCTGCAGGAGCGGCTCGTCATGAACGGGACGCTCTCGGCGCAGCATGCCGTCGTCGAAGGCGACGTGGTGCTCGCGGGAACCGTCGGCGTGACCGCGTCCGATGCTGTCGACCTGACCCGGTCCACGGTCAAGGGCTCCATCCGGCCCTCGACGTCGAGCAGGCCCACGATCCGGGGCCGCCTGGCCATGGACTGCGTGAGGGCGGAGGGCGACGTGCGCCTGACCGGCCTCAGCTGCATCCAGGACGCGCCCGGCGAGGACGGCGCGCTTCCGCGCGAGGCCTCAACTGTGCAGGCCGACACCGTGCTCCTCAACGGCGCCCGGATCGAAGGTGCCTGCTACCTCAACGACTTCGTCGCACCGGGCGCTGTCCACCTCTTCGGCGCGCGTGTCGGGGGAGTGGTCAACCTGCGCGGCGGCGCGTTCCACGGCACCCCGCAGTCCCTCGAGGCGGAGGGGCTGCAGGCGCGGAGCCTGTTGCTGGACCGCGCCACCTTCACCGGGAGCGTCGCACTGCCGGACTGCGTGTTCGGCGGGCTCAATGCCACGCAGAGCGAGTTCGACCGATCGGTGAACTGCAGGCGTCTCACGGTCACGGGCCCGACCTATCTCAGCCCCGCGCGAGCGGACGGCCGGCTCGACCTGAGCCACGCCTCGATGGCGGTTCTCAAGGTGAACCCGGTGTTCCTGCGCTCGGGGCCGGAGGTCAACGGGCTGACCTACCGTGCGATCGAGGGCGAGCCCGCCACCGCGTTCGCCGCGATGCTGCCCACCGGTACCCGCTTCGCCGCGCAGCCGTACGAACAGCTGGCCTCCGCTCTGCGACAGTCGGGACATCCCGAGGTGTCGAAGGACGTCCTGATCGAGATGCGCAAGCACCAGCTCGGCGCAGCGCGCAAGAACGTGTTCGGGCGCGTGTGGTCGCGCACGCTGGGGGCCACGGTGGCCTTCGGCTACCGCCCGGAGCGCACCGTCGGCTGGCTCGTCCTCCTCGGCCTGCTGGGCGCACTGGTCTGCATGCTGGGGCACCCCGAGCACTTCCACGCCGCCCGCGAGGACGTGCCCGTCTTCAACCCTTGGGTGTACTCCTTCGACACGCTGCTGCCCATCATCGACTTCCGCCAGCAGGACGCGTGGATCCCCGGGTCGTACGTCCGGTGGTGGACCTGGTTCGTGACAGCCGCGGGGTGGATCCTGTCGACCGCCCTGGTCGCGGGTGTGACGCGGGCCATGAGCCGGACGTAGCGATGATGCGGCCGCAGCGGGTGGCCGGGACGCGAAGACGCCCCACGCGCGCGCCAGCGCCTCAGCGTGCCTCGGCCAACGCGGCGAGCAGCCGGTCCGCGGACCCGCCGAGGCCCCACTGCTCCACCAGGGCGGCGAACCCCTCCGGGTCCTTCGGCGCGGTGGGGAGCGTGTCGTCGTACTCCGGGAGCGGGACGTCCTGCGCCACCTGCACGACCACGGGCGCGGCGGCGAGGTAGTCCCGCGCCGCCGACAGCTTCGTCCGCACCGACCCGGCGATCGCCGGGTCGCCGCTGTCCAGCGCCGCGAGCAGCGCGTCCAGCGTCTTGAACTTCGTGATCAGCGTGGCCGCGGTCTTCTCCCCGACGCCGGGGACGCCGGGCAGCCCGTCCGACGGGTCGCCGCGCAACGTCGCGAAGTCGGCGTACGCCCGACCGGGGATTCCGTACTTCGCGCTCACCTTGGCCTCGTCCCAGGGCTCGGCCGCGCCGACGCCCTTGGGGACCGTGTAGCAGATGCGGATGTGGCGGGCGTCGTCGACAAGCTGCAGCAGGTCGCGGTCGCCCGTCACGACGTCGACCGGGCAGCCAGCCCGTTCGGCGACCGTCCCGAGCACGTCGTCGGCCTCGTACCCCTGAACCCCGATGCGTGCAATCCCGAGCAGGTCGAGTGCCTGCTCGATGACCGGCACCTGGGGGACGATCCCGGCCGGGACCTGCTCGGCGTCGCCCTCGGCGAGGCGATGCGCCTTGTAGGACGGGATGGCCGCGACGCGGAACGCCGGGCGCCAGGACGCGTCCATCGCCGCGACGATGCGCGTCGGCTGGCGGTCCTTCACCAGCCGGGCCACGAAG
Organism: Motilibacter deserti; assembly: GCF_011250635.1. Taxonomy (GTDB): domain Bacteria; phylum Actinomycetota; class Actinomycetes; order Motilibacterales; family Motilibacteraceae; genus Motilibacter_A; species Motilibacter_A deserti. The sequence continues at coordinate 129,278 of NZ_JAANNP010000005.1, read as the reverse complement.
TCGAGGAAGCCGCGGACCGCGTTCACCGGGGTGCCGTCCGGCGCGGTCACCGACTCCGGGATGCCGTGGAAGGCCCGGAAGTACAGCGACGGGGAGTCGAGAGCGAGGAGCCGTTGCGCCACGACCCGACCCTCGCACACCCGGCTCGCTACGGTGGGGCCCATGAGCGCATCCGCCAGCCCCGTGTCGTCGTCCGGCCCCTCCGGCGAGGGCGCGGTGGACCGGGTGTCGGCGCTGCGCGGCCGGCTCGAGCGCGCCCGCGCCGCCACGCTGGAGGCCGGGCTCGACGCGCTCCTCGTGACGCCCGGCCCGGACCTGCGCTACCTCACCGGCTACGACGCCGTGACGCTGGAGCGCCTGACGTGCCTGGTGGTGCGCGCCTACGACGAGCCGCTCGTGGTCGTCCCGCAGCTCGAGCGGGCCGCGGCGCTCGCCTCGCCGATCGGGTCGCTCGGGCTCGGTGTGGCGACGTGGCAGGAGACCGACGACCCCTACGCGATCGTGGCCGCGACGGTGCCCGGGGCCAACCGGGTCGCGGTCGACGACCGGATGTGGGCCGTGAAGGCGCTCGAGTTCCGCCGCGCGCTGCCCAACGCCGAGCAGGAGGCGGCCGGCGTGGTCCTGCGCGAGCTGCGGATGCGCAAGGACGCGCCCGAGGTCGCGGCGCTGCGCGCCGCCGGCGCCGCGATCGACCGGGTGCACGCCCGCGTGGGGGAGTGGCTGCGCGCCGGGCGGACCGAGCGCGAGGTCGCCCGCGACATCGTCGACGCGATCCTGGCCGAGGGGCACGTCCGGGCCGACTTCGCGATCGTCGCGTCCGGCCCCAACGGCGCGTCTCCCCACCACGAGGTGTCCGACCGCGTGATCTCGCCCGGAGACCCGGTGGTCGTCGACATCGGCGGCACGACGGAGGAGGGCTACTGCTCCGACAGCACACGCACGTACGCCGTGGGCGAGCCGCCCGCCGACTTCCTGGCCTACTACGGCGCCCTGCAGGCCGCCCAAGAGGCCGCCTGCGCGGCCGCGAGCCCGGGGATGCCGTGCGAGGAGGTCGACCGGGCCGCCCGCGAGGTGCTCGAGGAGGCCGGCTGGGGCGAGAAGTTCATCCACCGGACGGGGCACGGCATCGGCCTCGAGACGCACGAGGACCCCTACATCGTGGCGGGCAACCTGCAGCTGCTCGAGCCGGGGATGGCGTTCTCCGTGGAGCCCGGCGTCTATGTCGAGGGCCGGCACGGCGCCCGCATCGAGGACATCGTGGTCTGCACCGCGGACGGGGCCGAGCGGCTCAACGCCCGCCCGCGGGACCTGGTCGTGCTGGACGCGTGAGCCGGCCTGACGGCCGCGCGGAACCCCCCCTTGACCGTCCGCCGTGACCGAGCTCGAGGGACAAACCACTCAAGCCCGGGCAGACACGCGCCGAGGCCCAGGTGTCACCCGATGTAACACGGGTGTGTAAGGATCCAACCGCTTCTGACCGAAACCTGTGAGGACGTGACCGTGACCCGGCCCGCCCCCCGCGCACGCATGCGCTCTCTTCTGGTCGCCGCGCTCGCGGCCACCTCTGTCGTCATTCCCATCGCCGGTGTGACGCAAACCGCTTCTGCTGCCCCGGTCAAGCGCAGCAACGCGGCACTGGCCAAGGAGGTGCTCGCGGACCTCAACGCGTCGCGCAGGGCGCACGGGCTCGCCCCGCTCAAGGCCCGGACCGACCTCAACGCCTACGCCGCCAAGCACTCCAAGGCCATGGCCGGCCCGGGCAAGCTCTACCACTCGAGCGGCCTGTCGACGCTGTGCTGCTGGGCCCGCGTCGGCGAGAACGTCGCCTACGCCGGCTCGGCCGCGCAGGCCTCGGAGACGCTCTACGCCTCGGCGCCGCACCGGGCCAACATCCTGGACCGCCGCTTCGACGAGGTCGGCGTCGCCGTCGTCCAGTCCGGCGGGCTCGTCTGGGTCACCGAGGTCTTCCGCGACCGTCGGGGCTGACGCTCCGGCCGTCACCGGCCGCCCTCCCCTCGGCACGGCGCGGGGAGGGCCGGGGGCAGGATGCCTCCCGTGCCTGCTTACCCCCCGCCCGAGCCCCTCGAGCCGCTGCCCCGGGCGGTCCTGCTCTACAACGGCTCGGTCCACAGCCCCGCCGACCCCTTCGCGACCGCCATGCTCGTGGTGGAGGGCAGCGTCGCCTGGGTGGGGCAGGACGCCGCCGGGCGCGCGTCCGCGCCGCAGGGCGCGCACCTCGTCGACCTCGACGGCGCGCTCGTCACCCCGGCCTTCGTCGACGCCCATGTGCACACGACCGGGACCGGGCTCTCGCTGATCGGGCTCGACGTACGCCCGGCCCGCAGCGCCGCACAGCTGCTCGACGCGGTGCGGCGGGCCGCGCGCGAGGCGGCCGGCCCCCAGTCCGTCGGGCCCGTCCTCGGCTCCGGCTGGGACGAGACGGCGTGGCCCGACACGCGGCTGCCGTCCGCCGAGGAGCTGGACGAGGCCGCAGGCGGCCGTCCCGTCCTGCTCACCCGGGTCGACGCCCACGCCTCCCTGGCCTCGTCCGCCGCGCTGCGCAGCCTCGCCGCGGCCCACCCGCAGCGCGGGCCGTGGGAGTCCGCCCATCTCACCGGCAGCGCGCACGCCGCGGCGGCCCGCTGGGCGCACGACGCGCTGCCCGCCGCGCACCGGTCGCTCGCACAGCGCGCCGCCCTCCGCCACGCCGCGTCCCTGGGCATCGGCTGCGTCCACGAGATGGCCGGGCCGGCGTTCAGCAGCCTCGACGACCTCGGCGCGCTGCTGGAGCTCAGCGCCCAGGACAGCGCCCTGCCCGACGTCCTCGGCTACTGGGGGGAGCTCGGCGGCGCGGAGGCGGCCGAAGGCGTGGGGGCCATCGGCGCCGCGGGGGACATCCTCGTCGACGGGACGGTCGGCTCGCGGACCGCGGCGCTGCGCGCGGCGTACGCGGACGGGACCGCGGCGCCCGCCGCGTACCTCACCGCCGCGCAGGTCCGGGACCACGTCGTCGCCTGCACCCGCAGCGGGCTGCAGGCCGGCTTCCACGTCATCGGCGACGGCGCGCTCGACGTCGCGCTGGCCGGCCTCGAGGAGGCCGCCACCGTGGTCGGCGAGGGGCCGCTGCGGGCCGGACGCCACCGGCTCGAGCACGTCGAGCTCGCCGACGCGGACGCCGTGGGGAGGCTCGCCCGGCTGGGCGTCAGCGCCTCGGTGCAGCCCGCCTTCGACGCGCTGTGGGGCGGGGAGACGGGGATGTACGCCCAGCGGCTCGGTCGGGAGCGGGCGCGGGCGCTCAACCCGTTCGCCGCCATGGCCGCGGCCGGCGTCGTGCTCGCCCTCGGCAGCGACGCGCCCGTCACCCCGCTCGCCCCCTGGGAGGCGGTCCGGGCCGCGACCCACCACTCGACGCCGGGCTCCGGCCTCTCGGCCCGGGCCGCGTTCACCGCCCACACCCGGGGCGGCTGGCGGGCCGCCCGGCGTGACGACGCCGGGGTGCTGGCTCCCGGCGCGCCGGCGACGTACGCCGTGTGGGAGGCGGGCGAGCTCTTGGTGCAGGCGCCGGACCTGCGGGTGTCGAACTGGTCGACCGACCCGCGCTCGGGCGTCCCGGGCCTGCCCGACCTCACGCCGGGCGTGCCCGTCCCGCGCTGCCTGCGCACGGTCGTGCGCGGGCGTGCGGTCTACATCGCGGCCTAAGCGTCGGGCCCGGGGCGGTCAGCCCCGGGCCCGGCCTTGGATCAGGGGCTGACGCGCGGCAGCGACGGCGCGACCGGGCCGACCGGCGCGACGGGCTCGATGCGCGCCGCTTGCCCGAGGGACTGCCGGGAGAGCTGCGCCTTCGTCATCGGCGGCAGCACCGCGTACGGGCCGGTGTCCCGGCTGTCGATCGGCAGCCAGCCGTCGAGGTAGACGCCGAGCCAGGCCATGGCGAGCATGCTCGCCGCGTACTCCTCACGGCCGGGGTAGTTGTCCTCGCCCGGCTGGAAGGTCCGCCCGTCGGGGTTGCGCGCCTGAAGGGCCAGCTGGCCGTCCAGGTGCATCGAGAGCAGGTCCCAGGCCTCCTCGCGCGCCGCGGGGTCCTGTGTCGTGAGGAGGCGGAACGCGTCGAGGCTGGCGAACTGCGCCCGCCGGATCGTGCCCCAGCGCGAGCCCTGCGGGAAGAAGACCTGCCCGTCGGGGCGGTAGATCGTGCTCGTCGTGACCGTGCCGTCGGGGTCGGTCCGGGTGTAGAGCTCCTTGGTGAACGCGTTCCAGACCAGGTCGGCGTTGACGTAGGCCGCCTCGGGGGCCTCGTTGTCCGCGAGGCGGGCGAAGGCCGCGTTCCACCAGTTCTGCTGCACGGTCGAGATGTAGTCCGGGCTCACGAGGCCCTGGTTGACGACCGTGCCGTTGGGGTCGGCGTTCCAGCCGCTCAGCCGCTGACCGATGCGGACCCCGTTGACGCGGCGGCTGGACTGGGCGTCCCACTGGGTCGCGAACGACGAGGCCTGGTAGTCGACCGCCTTGCGCTGCCAGAGCCGGGCGTGCGGGTGCGACGGCATCATCGCGGCGGCCAGCCCGAGCAGCGCGCCGTTCCAGGAGTTCTCCTCGGCCTTCGTGTCCCCGGGGGAGAGCTCGGCGCCGCCGCGGTCCTTCCAGTACGGCACGCCCACCGTCAGCAGCTGGTCCGCCTCGGCGACGATCATGGTGGCGGTGTACTCCCGCGCCTGGGGCGGCAGCTCGTCCCAGGTCAGCCAGGCGGCGAGGCCGGCGAGCATCGCCCAGTGCGCGGTCTGCCAGCCGTAGCCCCAGCCGCCGGGGGTGAACGCCGCGTGCTCGCAGGAGATCGAGCGGACGAGCCAGGAGACGTACTCCTGCGCCCGCTCGGCCGGGACGCCGACCAGGCCCTCGTCGTAGCCGCTCGTCGAGAGCCCGACCGCCAGCGTCAGGGCGCGCATGGCGGGGATGCGGACGGCGTACTCGATCTGGTTGGGCTGCCACGGGGCGAAGAGGTCGGCGTAGGGCTGGCGCACCACGGTCTGGGACATGTAGCCCGCGCCCAGCAGGTAGCGCTGCGCGGTCAGCAGCGCCGAGCGCGCCTTGCCCGCGGCGTCCTGGTCGCCCATCGCCTGGCGCAGCCCGACGGCCGGCGTGACCAGCGCCGCGTTGGCGTCCAGCCGGCGCTGCACGCGCTTGGCCGCCGCCCAGGGGCAGGAGGACGCCGTCTCGCCCGCCGGCGTACGCCAGGGCAGCGGCACCATGCCGTCGAGCCGGGGCACGATCTGGCGACGTGTCGGGGCGCTGGCGAGGAAGTCGTCACGCAGCAGCCAGGTGCGCCCGCGCACCGTGCCCACCGAGTCACGGCCGTCGCCGTTCCAGTCGCCGACGACGGGCTCGTCGCTCGCCGAGCCGAACTTCAGCACGACGCCGCCGGCGGGGATGCCGGGCACGGCGGGCGGCGGCGGAGGGGGTGTCGTGGGGGAGGCGGAGGGCGAGGCGCCCGGCGACGGCGCAGGGCGCGGCTGCAGCCGCGCGGCGGGCGCCCGCAGGTAGAACGTGTCGCCGCGGCGGACGCCGATGTCGTCCACGCGGTTGCCGTCCCAGTCGCCCACGACGGGCACGTCGCCCGGCCGGCCGTACCGCAGCCGGGTCGTGCGAGCGACGGACCCGTCGAGCCGCAGCACCTGCTGGGTGAGCACGCCGTCGCGGTAGACGCCGATGTCGCTGCGCCCGTCGCCGTCCCAGTCGCCGACCACCGGGACGTCGCCCGCACCCCCGAGCAGCACCGTGCGTGCCGGCGCGGGGGCCTTGCCGACGGCGACCGCCCAGAACGTCCACGTCCCGTTGAGGTACGCCGCCGGCGTCCAGGCCCCGTCGCCCTCCCAGTCGCCCCATAGCGCGACGCCACCCTCGGGCGTCGGGACGCGGACGACGATCTCGTAGCCGCTCTGGTCCGCGGTGGTCTTGGCCACCCGCTGGTCGACCGCGGCGTAGCCGGGGACGCTGCGCTCGGGGGAGACCTCGGGCGCCGGGCCGACCTGCGCCGGGCGCGCGGGGACGGCTCCCGCCGGGCCCGCGTCGGGCAGGACCGTCAGCAGGCTGAGGCCGAGAGCGCCGGCGACGGCGGGGACCAGGAACCGGGTGTGGCGCGGGTGGACGGCGTGGCGCGGCGTTGCGGACGCGAAGAGCACTGGGGAAGCCCCTACGGTCGGACGACGGGATCGGGCACGGCGGCGCGGGCGCACGCACCGGCTGCCGAAGGGTACGCGGCGTGTCGTGCTCGACACGCCGCAGCGAAGATGTCCGGAGCCCGAACGACGGATGTCCGGCGAGGGGCGCTGACCTGCAGCTTCCGCCATCTGTGCAGGTCAGACGCGGGTTGACACTCCATCCAGCCTGAGTACCGTCGTGCCCAGTCCAGCGCGAGGACGACCGAGGGAAAGCCCCGCGCACGGTGCGTCGAAACCCCGGGTCAGGGCGGCGGGCGATCCCCGCCGTGCTCCCGCGCCAGGCCCGGCGTCGGCGATGCGCCCCGTCGAGGCGCGGCACCTCGGGGGACGGGACACGGGTGAGAGCGGAGGCCCAGTAGACAACGGCTGGGGAACTCGCGGCCAGCGAGTCCGAGTCGGTCCGAAGGGCCTGCGCGCCCCCGTGTCCCGTCCCGCACGCGCAGCGCTCGGCCGCCGCGTCTGGCCCGGCGTTCCCGTACCCTCGCCAGGAGGAGCGGCCGCCCGGGGCCGTGACGCGGCGGACTGCGGAGGCGCGGGGTGGTCGAGGCACAGGCTCCCGCCGCCGTGCCTCGGGGCAGGGGCCTGTCGGGCCGTCGCCCGTCGCTGCCGCCCGTCCCGCCCGAGGCGAGCTCTGCCGCCCCGTCGCCCTCCCCGTCGTCGATGGCGCCTGCGGAGCGGTCCCGCCGCGTCGCCCTCCGGGCCGTTGCGGCCGCCGGCTCCGGAGCCCTCCTGCTCCTGGCCTTCGCGCCGTACTCCGTCTGGCCCGCCGCCCCGGCCGGCGTGGCCCTGCTGTCGCTGGCCACCCGCGGGGTGCACGCGCGCCGCGGGGCCGCCCTCGGGCTGCTCGCCGGCGTCACGTTCATGGTCCCGCTGCTGGAGTGGAGCGGCGTCTACGTCGGCCCGGCCCCCTGGCTTCTCCTCGCCGCCAGCCAGGCCGCCTTCTTCGCCGGCCTCGGCTCGGTGCTCGCGTTGCTCGGCCGCCTGTCGCCCGCGCTGTGGGCCTTCGGGACCGGTGCCGCGTGGGTCCTGCAGGAGGCGCTGCGCGGCCGGCTGCCCTACGGCGGGTTCCCCTGGGGCCGGCTGGGCCTGGCGACGGGCGACGCGGCCTACACCCACCTGGCCCGGCTCGGCGGCGTCCCGCTCGTCACCTTCGGCTACGCCCTCGCCGGAGGGTGCCTGGCCGCCGCCGTCCTCGGCGCGGCTCGGCGGCGCACGGCCGGGGCGACGATCGCCCTCGCTGCGGCTGCCGCGGTCACGCTCGGGCCGTTGGCCGTCCCGTTCGCCGCGCCGGCCGCCCGTTCCGCGGTCGTGGCGGTCGTGCAGGGCGACGTGCCACGCGAGGGGCTCGACTTCAACGCCCAGCGCCAGGCGGTGCTGCGCAATCACGTCGCCCGTACGCACGAGCTGGCCAACCGCGTACGCGCCGGCGAGGTGCCGGCCCCCGAGATCGTGCTGTGGCCGGAGAACAGCTCCGACATCGACCCGTTCCTGGACCCCTCGTCCTACGCGCTGATCGACGACGCCGTGCGCGACATCGGGGTCCCCGTCCTGGTGGGCGCGGTCCTGCGCGGCCCCGGCGAGATGTCCTCGAACACGGGCATCCTGTGGGACCCCGAGACGGGCCCGGGCCAGTCCTACGTCAAGCGGCACCCGGTCCCGTTCGCCGAGTACATCCCGATGCGCAGCATCGCGCGCACGGTGTCCTCGGCCGTCGACCGCGTCACCCGCGACTTCGCGGCAGGAGACCGCGTCGGGGTGTTCGACAGCCCGGCGGCGGCCCCGACGCTGCGGCTCGGGGACGTCATCTGCTTCGAGGTCGGCTACGACGGGTTGATCCGCGACACGGTCGACGAGGGCGCCCAAGTGCTGGTCGTGCAGACCAACAACGCCACCTTCGGGCGCACCCCGCAGACCGAGCAGCAGTTGCAGATGTCGCGGCTGCGCGCGCAGGAGACCGGGCGCTGGGTGCTGGTGGCCGCCACCAGCGGGGTGAGCGCGGTCGTCTCGCCCGCGGGCGACGTCGTGCAGCGGACCGAGCTCTTCGAGCCCGACGTGCTCGTGCAGCGCATCGCGCTCGCCGACCAGGGGCAGCGCACGCTCGCCTCCCGGCTCGGCCTGCTGCCCGAGGCGGCCCTGGCGCTGGCGGCCGTGGCGCTCGCCGCCGTGCCGCTGGCCGGAACCCGCCGCGGCCGCCGGCTCGTCGAAGGGGTACGCCGGGGCGGCTCGCCCCGGAGGGGGAGCGACGCGCAGCCCGCGCGCCGGACGGACGGAGAACAGCAGTGACCGGGGCGTACCAGTCCGAAGCGGGGCCGACAGCTATCAAGCCGGAGCCGCTCGGACGCGTCCTCGTCGTCGTCCCGACCTACAACGAGGCGATCAACGTCGCGCGCACCGTCGGACGGGTCCGGGCCGCGGTGCCCGACGCGCACGTGCTCGTGGTGGACGACAACAGCCCGGACGGCACCGGCAAGATCGCCGACGGCCTGGCCGCCGAGGACCCCGCGGTGCACGTGCTGCACCGCGCCGGCAAGGAGGGGCTCGGCGCCGCCTACCTCGCCGGGTTCGCCTGGGCGCTCGAGCGCGACTACGGCACGGTCGTTGAGCTCGACGCCGACGGGAGCCACCAGCCCGAGCAGCTGCCGCTGCTGCTGGAGCGGCTGCTGACCGCCGACCTCGTCCTCGGGTCGCGCTACGTGCGCGGCGGGAAGGTCGTGAACTGGCCGCGCTCGCGGGAGGTGCTTTCGCGCGGGGGCAACATCTACACCCGGCTCGCGCTCGGCATCGGCCTGCAGGACGCGACCGGGGGCTACCGCGCGTTCCGGCGCCGCACTCTCGAGGCGCTCGACCTGGAGACGGTCCACTCGCAGGGCTACTGCTTCCAGGTCGACCTGGCCTGGCGTGCCGTCCGCGCCGGTTTCCGGGTCGCCGAGGTCCCGATCACGTTCGTCGAGCGCGAGCACGGCGAGTCCAAGATGAGTGGCCCGATCGTGCGCGAGGCCCTGCTCCGGGTGACGCTGTGGGGGGCTATGGACCTGCCGTCCCGGGCCCGCCGGCTGGTGCGGCGCCCGGCCGGCGGCTGAGGCGGAGGCCGCGTTGCCCCTCGTCGTCCTGCTCGTCCTGGTCGGCCTGCCCGTCGCCGAGGTCTACACCCTGGTCCAGGTCGCCCAGGAGACCGGAGCGGCCCCCGCTCTCCTCCTGCTGCTGGCGACGTCGCTGCTCGGGCTGTGGCTGCTGCGGCGGGAAGGGGTACGCGCCTGGAGCGCGCTGCGTGGGTCGATGGCCGGCGGCCAGCTGCCCGGCCGGGAGCTCGCCGACGCTGCGCTCGTGCTGCTCGGCGCAGGGCTGCTGTCCGTGCCCGGCTTCCTCAGCGATGTCGTCGGGCTGCTGCTGCTCTTCCCGCCGACGCGAGCGCTCGCCCGGTCGGCGTTCGTCCTGCTGCTCACCCGCCGAGTGGCGCGCCGGCTCGGGCTCTCGCCCGCCGCGTTGCGCGCCGCGGCCGCCGGTGGCGGCGTGTGGCCGCCGGGGGCCGCGCCGCCCGGCTCGGCACCGCCGGGGCCCGTGCCGCCGGGCTGGCCCGGAGCGCGGCGGGGCGGCGGGGCGGCCGGTCCGGGCCGGGTGATCGAGGGCGAGGTCGTCGACCCGGACGACGGCCCCGCGAAGGAGCGGTAGCGGCGACGCTGCGTGGGCCGAGGCGCCTGGGCCGGTGGGTGCCCGCAGCGGCCCGCGCACGCAGAAGGGCCCCGGGGCGTCGCCCCGGGGCCCTCCTCCTGTCAGCTCAGGTCAGGCGCTCTTGCGCGTCGTCTCGCCGCGCCGCGCCCGCAGCAGCTCCAGCCGCTCTGCGAGCAGCTCCTCGAGCTCGGCCACGGTCCGGCGCTCCATCAGCATGTCCCAGTGCGTCCGCGGGGGCTTGGCCCGCTTCGGCTCGGGGCGGGAGGCGTCGACCTGCAGCGCCTCCTGGCCGCAGACCCGACACTCCCACACCAGTGGGACCTCGGCCTCGGTGGAGAACGGGACGGACGTCCGGTGTCCTGCCGCGCAGTCGTACTCCACGCGCTGTCGGGGGGCGGCGTCCACGCCCGTGTCCGACTCGTAGCTCTGCGCGCCGAGACGCGAGCCGCGTAGCGCTCGCTCAGCCATCGGATGCCTCCTCGCTCACATAGGGGACCGGGACTCTCCCCAGCACCTGATCCAACGCATCACCGTCGGAACCGATTCCCTGTTATGTAGGGTGCCCCACGGGACGTCTCTCGACGCGTCTGCGTGACGAACCGCACTGCCGCGACCCGCGCCGCTGTCCGTCGTTGCCCGCTTCCCCCACGCTGCGCGCGCCCGGGCCGGCCGCCCAGGGCGCCTGCACGTGCTACCCGGTGACCGCGCGCACGAGCAGCCGCGCGCCCGGCGGCGTGGCGCACGCGGCGAGCACGTCCCGCCGCAGCCGCCACGGGAGCGCGATGAACGTGCTGCGCATCGCCGCCGTCACCGCGGTGGGGTGCGGGTCGGCCGCCGCGTAGCCCGCCCAGGTGTGCTCGGGGAGGGTGAAGAAGGCCGCGAAGAACGCGTCGAGCCCGTCCGCGTCCAGCCCCAGCAGCACGTCGAGCCCCAGCCGCAGCAGCGGCCAAGCCCGACGGCGGGAGGTCGGCCACGTCGTCCGCTCCGCCGCGCGCCGCGCTCCGGCAGCGTCCCCGGCCTGCACGGCGGCGGCCACGGCCCCGGCGAGCGGGGTCGCCAGCAGCAGCGACGCGGCGACGCTGTAGCCCGTCGCAGGATGGACCAGGCCTGCGGCCGCGCCGAGGGGGACCGTCGTCCTGCGGCGGGGCGGGGGAGGGTCTCCCAGCGGGATCGAGACGCGCTCGGCCGGCCCGACCGGGCGCAAGGCGTGCCGGGCCAGCAGTTGGTGCAGCGCCGCGCGCAACGCGGGCAGCGGGACGGGCGGGGCCGCCGCGAGCGAGGTGGCCTCCAGCAGCGTCGAGCCGTCGCCGCGGTCGAGCGCGTAGAGGAACCAAGGGAAGTCGGCTGAAACGCGCTTCGGCGTAGCCCAGTCCATGAAAAGGGCTTCGCCTTTTGCCACCAGTGCGTCGGCGCCCTCGACCAGCTCGCCCCAGGCCCGCTGCGCCGGGCCGGCCGCACCGCGACGTGGCCTGGGCCCGGTCGCGTCGAGGACCACCGCGGCGTCGATCCGGCGGCCGGAGGCGAGGCGGCCGGTCCCGTCCGGCGAGACGGCGACGAGCCGGTCGGTGACGAGCTGCGCGCCGCGGCGGGTCGCGGCGTCGAGCAGCGCCTGCCGGGCAGCGGTGTTGTCCAGCACGGCGTAGCGCCGGGCCAGCGTCAGCTCGGACCGTGCGGTGCGCACGAGGGTGCGGTCGAACGCCGAGCTGATCGTCGTGGCGGTCCCGAGGCCCAACGCCGACGCCGCCGCCTCCGCCTCGTCGTGCCAGAGGGAGTAGGTGGGCCGCCACGGAGCGTGCAGCGGATCGACGACGATGACCTGCAGCCCCTCGCGCGCACACGCCGCCGCCGCGGCGAGCCCCGCCGGTCCTGCTCCGGCGACGAGGACGTCGACCCGCTCCCGTCCCGGGACCGCCGGGCTTTGCGTCGTCACCGGTGCGAACCTATCGGCTGCCGCGCGCCCGCCGCCGTGCAGGCCGCGCATGCCCCGCCGGCCAGCGCGCAGGCCGCCCACGCGGCGGCGGTGCCGGACAGCGGGCCGTACGGCCCCCCTGCTGCGAGAAGGACGGCGGCGGCCACCCCAGCGGGGTGCCCAGCTGCGCCCCCGTGTTGACGATGCCCGTCGCGCTGCCGGTGAGCGCCTCCTCGACGTCCGTCCCCACGGAGTTCGCGGCGACCGACGAGACCCCCAGCCCCGTGCCGGCGACCGCCACGGCGACGACGAGCGGCGCCCACGGCTTCCTTCTCGTCGCCCGTACTGAGTAGCAGGAGACCTGGTTCGGGAACTGTGCGTCCATGAAGCTCTATGCCGACGACCCTTCCCACCGGCTCCGGCAGGCACTCGGGGACGCGCTCGTCCTGGCCTGGATCCTGCTGTGGGCCCGGGTCGCGTACGAGACCCACCAGCAGGTCGAGCGGCTCGGCGCGCCGGGGCGGGAGATCGAGCAGGCCGGCAGCGATCTGACGCGCAGGCTCACCTCCGCCGGGGACTCCGCCGGCGGCCTGCCGCTGGTGGGTGACCGGCTGCGCGATGCGCTGACGGGGGCGAGCGGGGCGGGGTCGGCCCTGCAAGAGGCGGGGCGTACTCAGCAGGACGCAGTCAGCGGTCTCGCGCTCCTGCTCGCCGTCCTGGTCCTGCTGCTCCCGGCCGCAGCGGTCCTGGCCCGTTGGCTGCCGCGCCGGATCGGCTGGGTGCGCGAGGCGGCCGTCGCCCGTCGTCTGACGCTCGGGCCCGACGGCCTCGAGGTCCTCGCGGTCCGCGCCCTGGCGCAGCGCCCCCTCGCGGACCTGGCCGCCCTGCCCGCCGGGACCGTGCGCGGGTGGCGGGACGGCGATCCGTCGGCCGCCCGGGCTCTGGCGGCGATGCAGCTGCGCAGTCTCGGCCTCGCTCAGGGGGTGCCGGCACCCACGACGCCGCCCGGCCAGCGCCCTTGACAAGCGCTCGCCTCCGATCTCGCCGCGGTGGCACGGCACCGCTGCCGAAATCTTCCTGACCTGGGCGTATCTCAGAGCGGGCCCGGCCCTTCCTAACCCTCGGCAAGGGCGGCGGGACGGACCGGGGCACCACGGCCCCGACCCACCCGCGACCCGCTGCCCCGACCGACACCCCCACGTGACGGCGGTCCGGCCACGAGCGACCCCCAGCGGCTCGTGCTCCGGGCGCCGAGCGGAAACCTTCTCAGGGAGACGACAGTGAACGCACGATCCCGCATGCTGCTCGCCGGTACCGCGGCGGCGATCGCGGCCGGCACCCTCGGCGCCGCCCCCGCCCTCGCCGCCGACGAGGCCGCGTCGGTCCGGCCCGAGACCCGGGTCGCCGAGCGGACGAACCCCGCCGTGCAGGCCGTGGTGACGACGTACGCGGCGACGGTGGCCCAGCGCGAGTGGACGCTCGCGCCGGCGTTCAACGACCTGGTCACCCTCGCGGTGCAGAAGGCGCTGACCGGTGGCATCGGCGCGGACGAGTCCGCGATGTGGGACTACATCACCACGCGCTTCGCACGGGACCCGGACAGCTATATCAAGACGACGGGCAAGAGCCGCTCGAAGAGCTACGAGCTGCAAGCCGTCGGGAGCGCCTTCGTGCTGACGCCCGACGGCGTCCTGGGCACGGCCGCCCACGTGGTGACCGCCGACGACGCGACGAAGGAGCAGTTCGCGTCGATGGCGGCGGAGGAGTTCTCCACCGCCGACATGACCTCGCTCGAGCTCGAGGAGCTCGACCTCTCCGACGAGGCCATCACCGCCATGCAGAAGGCGGTCGCGACCTACAACAGCACGCACGTCAAGGTCTCGATGAAGGCCCCGAAGGTCGAGGTCCTCATGGGGGTCGCCGCGAACGGCGGCACCCGGGAGGGCAAGCCGGTCCCGGCGACCGTCCTCGCCTCGTCGGCCCAGGACTCCGGGGAGGACACGGCGCTCCTGCGCATCCGCGGCTACGAGAACCTGCCGACCGTCGCCATGGGCGACAGCAACACCATGGCCGTCGGCAGCAAGGTGTACGTCAGCGGGTTCCCGGCGGACGCGACCTACATCCAGGGCATGAGCGAGGCCGCGACCCTGCAGCCCACGATCTCGGCCGGCACCATCACCGCCACCAAGACGACCGAGTCCGGGGTGCCGCTGCTGCAGACGGACGCGAAGGCCTCGCCCGGCAGCTCGGGCGGTGCCTGCCTCGACGAGAGCGGCGCCGTGATCGGCGTGCTGGTCTCCGGCGCGATCGACGACCGCGGCGTCTCGGTGGGACAGCAGTTCTGCCAGCAGGGCCAGGTGCTGCAGGACCAGCTGCGGGCGAACAACGTCACCCCGGCGACGAGCGTCACCACGACGAAGTACAACACCGCGCTGGAGGACTACTTCAACCACTACTACAAGCGTGCGCTGCCGCTCTTCCGTGAGGTGAAGGACCTCTTCCCCTCGCACGCCTACGCCGACCGCTACATCAGCGACAGCCAGACCGCGATCACCGCCGGCCAGGACGAGACGCCCTCGTCGAGCTCTCTGCCGCTGATCCTCGGCGGCGCGGCTGCGGCGCTGCTCGTCGTCCTCGGCGCGGTCCTGGCCGTCGTCCTGCGCCGCCGCCGCAAGCGGGCCGCAGCCGCCGCCCAGCAGGTGTTCCCCGTCGGCGCGCCCGGTGCCGGCTACGCCGAGGCTCCCGCCGGCGGCTACGGCCCCGCTGCCCAAGGCGCTCCCGTGTACGCCGCCGGCCAGCACCCGGCGATGCCGGCCCAGGGTCAGTTCCCGCAGCAGCCGCAGGGGCCGTACGCCCCGGCCTACCCCGCCGCGCCGGTGGCCGACGGCTACCCGCACGCCACCGCACCGCAGGGGGACCACCCGACCGCGCCCGTCCCGGCGCAGCCCGCGCACCAGGACCGTCCGCACGTGCCGGCGCCGTTCCAGCCGCTGGGCCACGAGTACCCGCCGGCGCCCACCCCGGCCCCGGCGCCGCAGGTCCCGGCCCAGCCGGCCTACGACGCGTCAGCCCAGCCGGAGCACCCGGCCGCGCCGTTCGGCTTCGGTCCGCGGTCGCAGGGGGTGCGCGACCTCTAGGACGCGACGAGCGACCCGGATGGGACCGGGACCAGGTACGGCCGGAGGCCGGACGGAGGCATGAGCCCCCGCCCGGCCTCCGGCCTGTCCGCGCACGAGCGCCACCCTTTTTTCCCTGGTCCGCGGCTGCCGAAACACCGGCGCGACGTTAGGGATCCGTAACCGAAAACCCCTCCAGCGACCCCTTGCCAATGGCCCTAGAGTTCGCGCGGGATCACATCTCGGGGCAGCCATCCAGAGCAGGGTGGCCAGGCGCAGGAGGTCGGGAAATGACCGCAGGGCCAACAGATGGGACAGCAGTCTCCGGCACGCCGGAGGAAAGCGATCGTGGTGGGCTGAGCCGGCGCCAGCTCATCCAGGGGGCCGGAGCGGCGGCCGGCGCGATCGCCGTCGGGGCGGCGATGCACGGGGGAGAGGCGGCCGCCGCCGAGTCCGGCGTCGCCCCCGCGGCTGCCGTGCCGGCAGCGGACCCGCCGGTGGCGTCGGGCAGGTTCCTCACCACGAACCAGGGCGTCCGCATCTCCGACAACCAGAACACGTTGCGCGCCGGCGCCCGTGGGCCGTCGTTGCTGGAGGACTTCGCCTTCCGCGAGAAGATCATGCACTTCGACCACGAGCGCATCCCCGAGCGGGCGGTGCACGCGCGTGGCTCCGGGGCGCACGGGGTCTTCCGTGTCTACCGCTCGCTGTCGCAATATACGACGGCGGCATTCCTCACCGACCCGTCGGCGACCACGCCGGTGTTCGTCCGCTTCTCCACGGTCAACGGGTCCCGCGGCTCGGCCGACACCGCGCGGGACGCCCGCGGGTTCGCGACGAAGTTCTACACCAGCCAGGGCGTCTTCGACCTAGTCGGCAACAACATCCCGGTCTTCTTCATCCAGGACGCGATCAAGTTCCCCGACCTCGTCCACGCGTTCAAGCCGGAGCCGCACAACGAGATCCCGCAGGCGTCGACGGCGCACGACAACTTCTGGGACTTCATCTCGCTCACCCCTGAGTCCATGCACATGGTCATGTGGACCATGTCGGACCGCGCGATCCCGCGCAGCTACCGCACCATGGAGGGCTTCGGGGTCCACACCTTCCGGCTGGTCAACGCCCGAGGCGAGTCGACGCTGGTGAAGTGGCACTGGAAGCCGCTCCTCGGCATCAGCTCCCTCGTGTGGCCGGAGGCCCACAAGCTCATGGGGATCGACGCGGACTACCACCGCCGCGACCTCTGGGACGCCATCGCGACGCGCAACTACCCCGAGTATGAGCTGGCGCTGCAGCTGCTGCCCGAGTCCGAGGCCGAGAAGGCCCCGTTCGACGTGCTCGACTCCACGAAGATCTGGCCCGAGGAGCTGATCCCGGCCCAGCGGGTCGGGCGGCTCACGCTCAACCGCAACCCGGACAACTTCTTCGAGGAGACCGAGCAGTCGGCGTTCCACATCGGCCACCTCGTGCCCGGCATCGACGCGACGGAGGACCCGCTCTTCCAGGGCCGGCTGTTCTCCTACCTCGACACCCAGCTCAACCGCTTCGGCACCCCGAACTTCTCCCAGCTCCCGATCAACCAGCCGAAGTCGGCGGTGAACACGTTCAACCAGGACGGGTTCATGCGCTACAACAACCGGCCGGGCAAGGTGAACTACGAGCCGAACTCGCTGGGAGCGCGCGCTGACGAGGCCAACGCGGCGCAGGGCGGCTTCGTCTCGTACGCCGCCCCGGTGTCGGGGCGCAAAGCCCGCACCCGCGCGGAGTCGTTCGGGGACCACTACAGCCAGGCGACGCTCTTCTTCCAGAGCCAGACCGAGCGCGAGAAGAAGCACATCGTCATGGCCCTGCAGTTCGAGCTGAGCAAGGTGCAGTCCGCAGCGGTCAGGCAGCGCATGCTCGGCCACCTGGCCAACATCGACACCCGGCTCGTCCGCGAGGTCGCCGCCGCCCTCGGTATGCCGGCACCCTCTGGCCGGCCGAACACCGCGATCGGCACCTCCCCGGCGCTGAGCGAGGAGAGCCTGCCCCGCCCCTCGGCGAAGGGCCGTCTCGTCGCCATCCTCGTGGCGGACGGCGTCGACGGCGCGGACGTCACCGCCCTCAAGGCCGCGGTGACGAAGGCGAAGGCCGCGTCGCACGTGATCGCGCCGCACCTGGGCACGGTCGCGGCGGCGGGCGGCAGCGAGGTCGCGGTCAACGCGACCTTCTTCAACAGCGAGTCGGTGCAGTACGACGCGGTCTACGTCCCGAGCGGCGCGGGTGCGCTGCGGACCAACGCGGAGGCGCTGCACTTCGTGCGGGAGGCGTACAAGCACTACAAGCCGATCGGCGCCGACGGTGACGGGGAGGCGTTCCTGACCGCCGCCCTCGGCAGCCGCAGCGGTCAGCCGGGCGTCGTCGTCGGCCGCACGGCGGCCTCCACGGCTCCGGCGTTCATCGACGCCGTCGTCGCCCACCGGCACTGGACGCGCAGCGGGACCGAGGACGTTCCCGCCTGACATCTGCACGTCCGGACGAGGCCCCGGTGCTCCGCGAGCACCGGGGCCTCGCGCGCTCAGCCGCAGACCGCGCCGTTCACCGTCACCGCAGGGGCGGAAGTCCCCGCCGTGCCGGTGGCGTTGAAGCCGATCGAGAGCGACTTGCCCGGCTGGATCGAGCTGCTGAACGCCGGGGCGCTGACGGTGACCGTCGTGCCGGACTGGCTCAACGTGCCCGGCCAGGCGCTGGTGACCTGTTGCCCGGCGCCGGCCTGCCAGCTCACCGTCCAGTCGGCGATGGGCTTGGTCCCCGTGTTGGTGACGACGACGGCTCCCGAGAAGCCGCCGCTCCACGAAGACGTCCGGACAGTTGCGTCGCAGGAAGCGCCGTTCGCGCGTTCCTGCGCGTAGAGCCAGTCGATCATCGTGTCGTTGAGGTAGGTCGGGACCCACGACCAGTGCGCGCTGACCGGCGTGGTGCCCGCGGCGTACGTCGTGAACAGCGTGTGGCTGCCCGCGGCCTGAGCCTGCTGCCACAGCGCGAGGGCGCGTGCGTCCGCCTCCGGCTCGGGAAGGTTGCCGGGCCAGGTGTCGCGGACGACCACCGACCCGGCCGCCTCCAAGGCGTTGACGAGACGCAGGCTGCCGTTGGTGTAGCTCACGGTCGGGTCGTCGACGGAGTGCGTGACCCAGATCGGAACGTCCTTCATCAGCGGCATCCGCGCCGGGTCCCCCGACGCGGCGATGATGATGGCGCCGGCGAACTTCGTCGGGTATCTCGGCAGGATGTCGAAGCTGCCGATGCCGCCGAGCGAGAGCCCGGTGAGGTAGAGCCGGTCGGGGTCGACGGGGTAGTCGGCGACCAGCGAGTCGATCAGCTGGATCAGCGCGGCCTGGATCGCCGGGGTCGTCCAGCCCTGGCCAGCCGGGGGAGCGGGCACCTGCGCGGCGAGGACGAAGCTCGGGTCGGTGGCTTGGCGGGACGGGTCCGCGAACGCGGTGGCGCCCTGGTTGGCCGTGATCTGGGACAGGTTGTTGAGCCCGCGCTCCCCGCCGCCGTGGAGGAAGACGACCATCGGGTAGAACGTCTTCGCCCGCGGCTTGTCGCGATAGGCCTCGGGCACGAAGAGCCGGTAGTTCAGCGCCTGCCCCGCGGTGCTGGTGAAGGTGGCGGCGAGGAAGTCGTCGACGATCGGCGTGACCGTGCTCGTGGTCGTCACCGGAAGGGCCGACGCCGCCAGCTCGAGCCGGCCGCGCGCGTCGAGGACGTCCGCCGTCTGCGTCACGGAGTACGACAGCTGGTAGGGATTGTTGATCCCACCGGTGTACTGCAGTGCGCCGGCGTTCGCGTCGTCCGTGCTGAGCTCGAGGATGAGGTACTTGCCGCGGGTGCCCTGCGCCGCGCGCTCGGGCTCGTCATTGGTGTAGGCGCGGACCACGGTGCGCGGGGCGGTGGTGACCGCGCCGTTCACCGACGACGTACGCGTCCCGACGACGGTGAAGGCGGACGTCGGCACCGGCGCCCCGAGGGTGTCCACCCGGGTCGTGTACTTGATCGCGACGGCGGTGACGAAGTGCCCCAGCGGCAGGGACTCGGTCACGATCACCGCGGAGTCCACCTGCTTGGGCACAGCGGCCTGCGCGGGGGCCGCCGCGTACGGGATCGCCATGAGCAGTGCGGCGCCGGTCAAGCCGGCGAGGGAACGGAGCCTCTTCACGTAGCCACCTCTCCATCGGGGTGTGCACGGACTCGACGACGGCTCGAACGTAGAGAGGGCACAAATAGGTGTCAACGGGCGCAGAGTGGCTGTGATCCCCCGGAACCTGCTCAGCGGTCGGAGTCACCCCACGTCGACGTCGACGGTCGCGACGAGCAGCACGGCTGGGATGCGGCGTACGGCCATGAGCAGACCGGCGCGCTCGGCGTCCGTCCCCTGCCCGAAGCGCCCCAGCCAGCGCTCGGGCTCGGGCTCGCGCGTGTCGAGAGCCAGCTCGAAGGTGTAGCGCCCCGGGGCGGCCGGACGGAACGCCGCGAAGGTCGAGAGCGGCAGGTACGCGCGGCCGCCCTCCGCGCTCGTCGGGTCGAACGTTCCGCCGGGGGAGAGCGTGACGACGTCCGCTCGGCGGAGCGGGCCGACGAGCGGGTCCTCGACGGGCCCAGGCCGGGCGACCGTTTCCGAGCCGCGGCGTACGACCGGGGCCCAGCGCGGGTAGCGCAGGCCCGACTCGGACCCGTCGAGCACGCCGACGCAGGGGACCGGCGAGGCACCGGTGTTCTCGACCTCGACCCGCACCGGGACCGGCTCCCCGCGGTGAGCCGGTCCCGGCGGCACCTGCAGCCGCAGGCGCAGGGGAGCGAGGCCGCTATCGCTCGCCGTCATCCCCGGTCTGGCCCAGGACCTCGTGCAGCAGGCGGGCCTTCTCCTGCTTCGCCTGGGTAGCGATCACCTTGACCACCGACGGCTTCACGCCCTTGTCGGCGAACGCTCTGGGCATCGCCTGGAGGGTCGCCGTCGCCTTGTCGACGTCGCCCGCCTTCGCCTCGGCCCGGGCCAGCCGGCGCATCACGAGGTTGAGGGTGATGTTGTCGACGCCGCCACCGTCGGACGACGCCTCGATGACGGAGCCGAGCCGGCCGACCGCCTCGTCGGTCCGCGCGGACCGCAGCTCGAGCGTCTTGTCCGACGTGACGGTCTTGAAGGTGCGCTCGTCGTTGACGCCCTGCACGAGTCGCGCGAAGACCGCGAGCGGGTGGTCCGGATGCCTGTCGAGCACTTCGTCCATTGCGGCTCGCGCCGGCGCGAGCGCCGGGGCGTCGGACCCGAGCAGGTAGAGCAGCTCGCCCTGGCCGTCCACCGTGAACAGGTCGGCGACCTCCTCGTCCGCGGGCGACAGCGGTGACCGCACGCGCAGGGTGAGGGTGGGCGACACGACGCTGGAGCCGTCGTCGGCGACGTAGACCGCCCGGAGCCGGTAGGTGCCGATCTGCTCGAACGTGAAGCCGTCCTGGCCGTAGCCGATGTAGGCGCTCTCGTACGCCGACGGGCGCTGCTCGTCGAGCTCGAGGAGCTGCGCGTCGTCGGCGCAACGGGGCATGAGCGGCCGGTACGCCTTCACGCGGCCGGACGGCTCCTGGACAGCGATGTGCACGAGGCCGTCGCGCGGATGCAGCCGGCCGTGCGTGCGCACCGGCTTCCGGCTCGTCGACGAGAGCTTGAGCTCGACGACGACAGGAGCTCCGAGCAGGTAGCTGCGTTCGGCTTTCAGCTCGAGCGCGAGGTCGGAGTTGTCGACCTCCCGGTCCGCGAACAGCAGGGGGTCGACCTCGGCGGCGTTGGTGCCGAAGGCGTTGCCGCCCATGATGACGTGGCCCCGCATCGCGTGGCGCAGGTGCGCGAGCTCGCTGGCGGTGAACTGGAACGGGAACGCCGCCCAGTAGGCCGCCTCCCCGCCGGGCGCCGGGGCCGGTGGCTGGAACTTCCACGCGTAGTTCATCCACGAGAGGTCACCGAGCCCGCCGTTGGGCCCGAGCGGCTGTGGCGGCTGGGCGAGGCCCTTCTGCCAGGAGTGCAGGAGGTTGAAGCAGTGGCCGAGCTCGTGGACGTACGTGCGCAGCTGGGCTCGCTGCGTCGCCGCGTCCGCTCCCTTGATGGCGTCGTAGAAGACGGCCATGCCCTGGCGCTGGTTGACGCCCGACGCGTCGTACATGATCCCGCGCACGCCGTCTTCGGCGAACTTCGTCGCGACCAGCGTGTAGACCTT
Source organism: Motilibacter deserti (assembly GCF_011250635.1). Lineage (GTDB taxonomy): Bacteria > Actinomycetota > Actinomycetes > Motilibacterales > Motilibacteraceae > Motilibacter_A > Motilibacter_A deserti. The sequence goes on along the minus strand of NZ_JAANNP010000005.1, from coordinate 108,130 downwards.
CCACTGCGGGACGTTCGCCCACAGACTGAAGTTCGCCTGCATGGCGGCGTGCAGCTCGGCCTCGTCCCAGCGCGCGTCGGCCCCGGCCAGCGCGTTGGTGATGACGTTCGGCGCGCCAGCCGTGAGCAGCTGGATGCGGGCCTCGGCGAACGCGGTGACGACCGAGAGCGTGCGCGCCGGGCTGCTGGCCGGTTGCGGGAGCGAGCCGGTGTCGTAGGACACGAAGGGCACCGTGCCGGTGACCGAGTCCTGCTCCCACTGGATGGTGCGGAAGGCGCTGGACTCCCAGGCGCAGACGTACGTCGCCCCCTGCGCGCCGGCGGCGTTGAACCAGGTGAGGGTCGCGTTGGCCTGAGGCTGGAGGATCAGCACGCGGGGGATCGTGATGCGCGCCTTCGTGAACGCCGTGTTCCACGTGCACTCGGCGATGCCTTCCACGGTCACCGTCGTGGCGCTGACGGAGACCGTCGGCGCCGCGATGCGCCACGAGCCGAAGTAGGCCGTGGTCGAGCCGGACACCGAGTAGTAGTCGCCGCTCACCTTGTTGAGCTTGGTCGCGCCGTCGACGTCCACCCGGAGCTCGAGCTGGAACCCGACGGTCGAGCTGCGGTAGCGCCCGCTGACGGTCTTCCGTCGGATGGGGATCGGGACGGGGATGGGCCTAGGGATCGGGATCGGTGGTGCCGAGGCTTGCTCCTCCGCGACATCGGGAGGAGCGAGGGACAGGGTGGCCACCGTGCCCTCGCCGTTCGGGTCGCCCCTGGCCTGCATCGGGATCGAGCTGACGCCGTCCGCCAGGGCGAGCCCCGCTGCGGGTGCCGGCGCGACACCCTCGGGCTCGAGCTGGACGTCGGAATCAACGATCTCCAGGCCGTTCGGGTCGGAAATGCTTTGGGTCACTGGCCGTCTCCTTTCGGATCATTCCGCTGTGGGAAGAGACCTGTGCCGGGAAGAGAGCTGAAGGCGCTCTCCACGTACGTGTTCTTGCCGAATGGTGCGCGGGGAGAGACGGGACGAGGGCGCGCGTCGTTCCGGCGCGACAGGGGCGTCGGAAGCCTGCGGGCGAGGCGTCTCGAAGCGCACCGGCCGGGGAGGCCGCGTACGTCGTGGGAGGCCGGAGCCGAGCCGTCCCTTGCGGCGGCCTCCCTCGTAGGTGTAGCGCGCCCGGCCGCTCCCCGCAAGACGTCCGGGGCACGAGGTTGCGCGCGGGTGGAACGCCTACCGGGCTACGGCGCGAGCGGCCGGGTCCATCTCCACTCCCAGACCGTCCCGACCTCGGAGTCATGCTGGTCGGCGACGTGCTCGAAGCCGATCGACACGAGCACACCCGTCGAGGGGTTCGGGCCGGGCAGCGTGTGAGCGAGCACGTGGTCGACCTCGCCGCTGGCCACGGCGCGCTCGACGAGCGCGCGGGCCGCGGCGGCGCCGAACCCCTGGCCGCGGAACTCCGGGGCGATCTCGTAGCCGATCTCGACCGTCCGGTCCACTGGTGGCGCGGCGAACCCGCCCGAGCCGAGCAGCCGCCCGGTCACCTGGTCGACGAAGAACTGCATCGACCATGCCCGGTCAGCCTCCGGCGCCTCCCGCAGATGCTGCAGCGTGAAATCGATCGCCTCGGGGAACTCGGGCCACCCGTCGGGCACCGGCGAGCCGATCAGTTCGCCGAATAGCAAGCGGTCGCGGAGCAACGCCGTCAGCAACGGCACGGTGGCAGGAACGAGGCGAACCTGAGGAAGGATCGACATGGAACCCTCCCGGTGTGACGGAGGCGGCCTGCCCGCGTCGCCGTCAGGGCCACGACCCCGCGCTGCTCCAACGAGCAGCAGTGTAGAAGGCACGCTGCCACCGAACACATGGCGCATCAAGGGTGGCCGATGCCCTCCCACCCGATGCCTGGTTCGGTGGCCTACCTCGTAAGAAGCCCGTAAGCCGGGGATCGGTATCGACGAGGCCCAGGACGCGCCATCGTGAAATGACGCCTGGCGGAAATAGCCTGATCTCGACGAGGAGACCTCATGGTGCCACGCCTGAACGGCCGGACCATGTTCGCGCTGACGGCCTTGGCCGTTGCGGCACTGATGGCCATCGGCACCGGAGCACCTGCCAGGCCCGTCGGCCCGGACACCACGCTGCGGCTCCCTGTGATCGGCCCGGCCGGCCGCGGTCTTGCGCCGGTCGGCGCCACCGCGGTCACGCTCAACTGAACCGCCCCGGGTCTGGTGGAGGCGCTGAAGCCACGGGAGAGTGGGTCAGTGCCAGCACCGAGGAAGTAGCCGGACGAGCTGCGTGAGCGGGCCGGGGCTGGCGCTGTACGGGCGCGCAGGCCCGGGGAGGGTTCACTGGCCGACGGCCGACCAGCAGCCTGGCGCCACACCGGCGACGGTCGAGTACGCCCAGCGCTGGCGCGACATGCCGAAGATCGTGCTCTCCTCGACGCCCAGCGCGGTTGGTCACCACCCGGCCCTGGTCGGCGGCGGCACGCCGTTCTTTCTGGCTCTGGACAACTGGGCGCGCCTGGAACTGGTGAAGACGCGGGCGTTCCCCGACGGCGAGCTGTTGACCAAGTACGAGGCGAAGCGCTGAACGCGGGGAGCGCCCCTCGGGTCAGTTTCGGCGGTGATGTCGGCGGGGCTAAGCATCGCGTCGAGAGCAGCCACGCGCCCGAGAGGTCGCCAAGGCGTCCATCTCTTGCGAAGCCGCGAAGCCGGTCACGTAGTGGATGGGTGCTGACCAGGTCGATCCACTCGGTCCAGAGCGCCGACACGCGGCCGCCGACTGGCGGCGCGGCCTCGAGCTGGCAGTCGAGGTTCAATCACACCGGTTCCTCGTGGTGTTGACTGGCTGGCCCAGCGGGACTTCCATGGTGTCAACCTTGCAGAAGGGGAGGCCCCATGAAGGTGACAGCGGTGCACCGGGTGTACAACGAGACTCAGTTCACCTGGCGAGTCATCAACCATGAGACGCCTAGTGATACGAAAGGCGATCGAGGGCTCATCCCGCCGTACGCCGAGAAGGACGTCTACTTCTGGGTGCCTTGGGCCACCAAGCGAGCGGACTTCCGCAGTCACCACGTTGAACTGATTGGATCGGGCGACGACGGCACGGAGAGCGGCAGGTTCTTTCTATGGCAACACGATGACTATGCGGACGACAAGGTGCGGTTCGACCGGATCGGCTGGAATCCCCACGGTGAATGGGTTCGCGGGGAGCCGAATGGCGGAGGGGAACGCGTGATGACGATTCTCGCGAAGAACGAGGACGGTATCGCACTGAATGTCTACAAGCGCCCTGCTCCCCCTCCTCCTCTTCCGTCAACGGGGGTCACCCTGTTCCGACAGAGTGACGGTACGTACGAGGGAAGCACGTTCCGATACGAGGGTGTCATACGTTCCGTGGAAAACACTGTCTCTCAAACCGTCAGCATCTCGGGGGAACGGCGCACTGTTCACTACGGATTCAGAGTACGCCTCGTCGACGCGAACGACAACAGCGCAACCACTGACATGCTGCCCAGCGAACGCGTGACTGACCCCCTTCGAGGCCTGCTCGTCGAAGGGAAGTGGACGGGCCAGTTGATCGACCCGCTGCCTACGCCGAAGGCCCTCGGGCCAGACACTGCGACCTTGCGGGTCGAGTACGAGGTGCTCAAGTAGTCGACTGGAGCGGGATGACGGGTCCGATCTGGAGCGACGTGCGCGCCTGGTTGTGTCACGGGCCTGCGTGCCAGGGGTGGGTAAGCCCCCGAGCCCCCGCCGATAAGAGAGATTATGTCAACCTGGACGGAGCCTGTCTGGCGTCAGGTGCACGATGGCCCGTCCCGTGTAGCTCCCCTGCCCTGAGGGCGCACGGACTCTCGCTGAGGTGCCTCCAGATGTCGCTGCAGCGACTTGCATCTGATGACCAACTCGTGCATCCGATGCGAGTGAGGCGGGGTGGCCTTCGATGGGGCACCCCGCTCGCACCTACAGAGAGGCCGAGTTCCGCTTCTCCTTCAAGACACTACGCCAGCCCAAACACTAGCTCAGAGCCGTCGGATTCGCCTCCTCGTTCATCCCGACATTCACGCGTCGCGCGCATAGTCGAGCGCCACGATCGCGCGAACGATGGCTGCGAACAGCGCAAGCGCGACAGACACAACGTGCTCGTGACGGCGACCGCCGCCCACGCCACGATCGACTTGCTGACGTGGAAGACGTCATAGACGGGAGCATCCCCGTCGTAGGCCACGAGGTTGGCCTCGCCCAGCTTCAGTGCCAGAACCCACCACGAGAGGACGGCCAGAACTCCAACAACGACGGCAACGGCACCGGCGCGCCACGCGTTGAGGCCGAGAGCAGCGCGTGATCGAGACCGCCTCTTCTGGTTCTCGCTAGGTCTGAGGATGAGAGAGTCGTGCGACACACGGCCATCATCGCATCGTTCACCTTGTCACACGGACTGAGATCACTGCTTTGCGTGCATCCCATCGTCACCGGGGCGGCCTACATCGGGAGACTCCTGCACGTTCGCCCGATACGTCCCCTACTGATACCGGCTGCTACCTGTCAACCAGTGCGGATTCGCCAGCGGTCGCTGCTCAGCCCTCGGCTACGGCCACAGATCGCCGAGACCCCCGCACGGCACGCCGGCGCCACCTGGGGCGCATACGCCGCACGCCGAAGCCGTCCGACCGCCGCCCCCGGTTGAGTGCGCACCGCCGGGAATTCTCAGGAGTCCGGGCTGACAAGTCGCCAAACGTTCTGTGAGTTCCTTCGCAGTCATCGGAAGGAGCAAGACGGAAGAGTAGCGACACTGTGATTTATCGAGTGTCGGTGTCCTCGAACAGGCTGGTCTCGGGATCTTCGACAAGTAGCGACCACCGCACACCATCAGTCGTCGTCACCGTGACCGACGCCTGTCGCGCGTCCAAGGAAACGTAGTCGGACGGCGTCCCGTCGCACTGGCCCTCGGACGTCGCGAGCTGATCGAAACTTTCTAACTCCAGCTTGACGCTGCCGCCGGCCCCTACACATGCAATTCGAGCGGCGAGCTCTCGGGTCGGATCAGAAGCGCGGACCCGGTAGGTCCGCGACCCGCTGCGTCCAGCCAGGTCCAGGACCGGTCGAGTGTCCGACAGGCCCTGCTCGAGTGGCGGAAGAGTCTCAACCGGGCGGCCCTCCGGCGCAGGCGAGACAAGCCTCTCGGACGTTGGTGATGCCGAGGGAACCGAAGCAGCGTCCGAGGAAGGTGCGGAGTCTCCCCCGGTGCAGCCTGCGAGCGCGAGCAAGACGGCAGGCACGACCAGAGACAGCCGAGTTCTTTGGAACACCACCCCAGCGTCTCACCCACACAGCCGCGGCGGGCCACAGAAGGCTGATCCCCCCTTCTGGCAGCAGTTGCTAGCGGACTGGTGCCCGCACCACACGCTTGCCACCACTGACCGTTCGACCTAGGCGAGCCTCGCGATGGGCGAAGCTGGCGTCAGCTCGCCTGCACACCTGCTCGGCCTGCGCCTTCGAGTCCACGTGCAAGCCCGTGTCCTCGGCCGGAAGCAGCACCTGAGAGGGGAGCAGCTTGGTCGTGTTGCCGGTCACGGGCACCACGGTGACCACGCCACGCCCCAACCCAGACGTTGCGCGACTGCGTTGGCCTGGTCATTGCGGACCGCCACCCCGGGAGGACGCCTGTTCGCCTCACTCGCTTGCACTGAAGCGAAATCACCAGGCGGATCTTCCCACGTCGCATCCGGCCGTCATGCCGTCGAGGCTGTTCTCGCAACGACCGTGGCGGCGCGCGACTTTCGCCCGCTTCGCCCCCTAGGGTGAAGGCCCATGACGGACTATCCCTCCGCCCCTCCCCCCGGTGGCTTCAACCAGTACGGCGTGCCGAACGCCCCGGCCGCGCCGCCGGAGCAGCAGCAGCGCGGCCCGCGACCGAAGTCGGTCGACCTGGCGGTGAAGCTGATGTACGTCGGCGCAGCGCTCTCGGCGCTGTCCATCCTGGCCTCGCTGCTCGGCATCGACGCGATCCGCGAGCAGCTCGAGGACCAGGGCGACCTCACCGCCTCGGAGATCGACACCGCCGTCGCCGTCGGGGTCACGGTCGGGATCATCGGAGCGGTCGTCGGAGCGGCGCTCTGGATCCTCAACGCCGTCTTCTGCGGTCGTGGCGCCAACTGGTCGCGCATCTTCGGCACGGTGCTCGGCGGCCTCGCGGTGCTCTTCTGGCTCGTGGGGCTGACCCAGGAGCAGACGGCGCTGTCGCTGGTCCTCGGGGCCGTCCAGGTCGTCGTCGCGGCCGCGGTCATCTTCCTGCTCTGGAAGCCCGAGTCCAACCGCTTCTTCAAGCCCGCCCCGAGCTACCGGTAGCCCTCGCAGTCCCGCGAGCAGGCGACGACACTCCTCGCGCCAGAGACGACCGGCCCGAGCCTTATCCAGGCTCGGGCCGGTCGCGTTCGACCAGCCCGCACCCAACAGCAATAGGCTCCGCGTCATGGCTCTGCAGCTCGTGCAGGTGAACATCAAGGCGCGCGACGACGCGGCGCTCGGGCGGTTCTGGGCCGAGGCTCTCGGCTGGGAGAGCTCGAGCGAAGGGCCGGGCGTGACCAACCTCGAGCCCGTCGGGCTCTCCTGGCCCGACCCCACCGCCGTGTGCATCGACCTCGTGGCCGTGCCCGACCCGGAGGCCGTACGCGACCGCGTACACCTCGAGCTGGCGTCCACCTCGACCGCACACCACGCCGAGCTCGTCGCCCGCCTGAGGGAGCTCGGTGCCACACCGGCCGACTCCGCGGGCCTCCCCTGGACCGTCCTCGCGGACCCCGAGGGCAACCTGTTCTGCGTGCGCGAGCCGGCGGACGCCCACCGCGACACCGGGCCGATCGCCGCCGTGGTCGTCGACTGCCCCGACCCGCGCGCCATGGCCGGGTTCTGGCACGAGGCGCTGGACTGGCGCCTGCTCGAGGTGAGCGACGACCGCGCCCTGCTGCGGTCTCCCCTGGGCGTCGGGCCCTACCTCGAGCTGCTGCGCACGTCCCATCTGCACGGTGCCTGGAGCCGGATCCACATCGACCTGGTGCCGGATCCCGTCGAGGCGAAGGACGCGGAGGTGGCCCGCCTCGAGGCACTCGGCGCGAGCCGCCTCGACGTCGGCCAGGGCTCGGTGCCGTGGACGGTCATGGCCGACCCGCAGGGCCACGAGTTCTGCGTGCTGGGCCGCGGCTGAGGAAGCTCGGCGCTCTCACGCGTCCACGTCCTCGTGCGTGTTGACCCCGGGCACGCGCCGGACGGACCCCCAGCCCCATCGGGCCCAGACCACGAGCAGCGCCGCTCCGACCAGTGATCCGGCCGTGTCGCGTACCAGGTCTCCGACGGTGTCGTCGTTGCTGATCGAGAGGTCCGAGCCCAGCCAGGCGTCCGAGCGCCACTCGACGATCTCCCACACGGCGCCGAGCGCTGTCCCGAGCGCGAGCGTCACGACGAAGATGCCCACGTAGTGCGGGAGCCGCGTCTCGTCCTTGGGGTCCGGTACGACCTCGGCCCGGGCGAGGGCGATGTAGGCCACGGGGGCGGTGAGCAGCGGGAGCGTGAAGTGCACCAGGTCGTCGAAGCGGACGAGCCTGTCGTAGACGGCGAACGCCTCCCCGTAGCCCTGCAGGGCCATCGCGGCCGTGAAGCACAGGTCGTAGACCCGGGGCAGGTTGAGGGCGCGCGCCAGCAGGGTCAGCGCCCCGAGGACCCCGAGGACCGCCGCTGCGCCCCAATCGCCAGCGAGGGCGAACCCGGCGGCGCCGGCGAGGATCCCGATCCGGAGCAGGTCGATGCCGTCGCGTACGACCGGGCTCCAGTCACCGAGCAGCAGCGTGCGTGTGTCCACGCCCCTGGCCTACCCGCGGCGGGACGCGAGGACCGTGAGCGCAGCAGTTGGCGTCAGCGGCTGCCGGAGCAACCGCTGACGCCAACTGTCGACGAGCCCGGCAGGGACGACGGCGTCAGGACTGCAGCCAGGCCAACAGGTCGGCGTTGATGGTGTCGGCCTGCGTCGTCGGCATGCCGTGCGGGAACCCGGCGTAGGTCTTGAGCGTGCCGTTCTGCAGGAGCTCCGCGGACAGCGGCGCCGAGTCCGCGTACGGGACGATCTGGTCGTCGTCGCCGTGCATGACCAGCGTCGGCACCGTGATCTTCTTCAGGTCATCGGTGAAGTCGGTCTGGGAGAAGGCGACGATGCCGTCGTAGTGGGCCTTCGCCCCGCCCATCATCCCCTGGCGCCACCAGTTCTGGATGATGGCCTCCGAGGACTCGACGCCGGGGCGGTTGAAGCCGTAGAACGGCCCCGCCGCCAGCTCGCGGTAGAAGCCCGACCGGTTTGCGGCCAGCTGCGCCTGCAGGTCGTCGAAGAAGCTCTTCGGCAGGCCACCGGGGTTGCTCTCCGTCTGCACCATGATCGGCGGCACGGCGCTGATGAGGACCGCGCGCGCGACGCGGTCCTCACCGTGCTGAGCGACGTAGTGCGCGACCTCGCCGCCACCGGTGGAGTGCCCGACGTGGATGGCCTCGCGCAGGTCCAGCTGCTCGGTGAGGGCCGCGAGGTCGGCGGCGTAGTGGTCCATGTCGTGGCCATCGCTGGTCTGCGAGGAACGGCCGTGCCCCCGCCGGTCGTGCGCGATGACGCGGTAGCCGTGGCCGAGGAAGAACAGCAGCTGGGCATCCCAGTCGTCGGCCGAGAGCGGCCAGCCGTGGCTGAAGACGATGGGCTGCCCGCTCCCCCAGTCCTTGTAGAAGATCTCCGTGCCGTCCGCGGTGGTGATCGTGCCCACTGCCCCTCCGAAAGCCGAAGTTCACGTCGTCCGTGTGCGGGGCGCGTGGTGGCTCGCACCACGCAGCACACGCGGCGTCAGGCTAGGGCTACTCGCAGCCAATGTCGAGATTTGCGCTGGTGGACCGAGAATTGTTAATGCGACGTGAACGCACACCCAAGGAAGTGCATCCCGCCGAGCCGCGACGGCATCGAGCCGTTCACCACGACGATCGCGTTCAGTGCCAGGAGGACGGCGGGCGCAACGCCTCTTGTTGGGACGGTGACGTCGGCTCGGGCGCCGGCGTTCCCGGTCCACCTGCGGGGCACCTCCGCCTCGCACGCCGCCCGGTGGCCGGCTCGGCCGCAGAGCACTCCGGGCCATCCCCACATTCGTGCCCGGGGCGTACTGGACTGACGATCACCCGCAGGGGCATCCTGAGGGCATGGAGCGCTCCCCCTACGCGGTCCCGCTCGAGCAGCTGCTGCGCGACGCCCGTCCTCCGGCGGCGACATGGGTGGCCGGCGTGCCGGTGGCGGCCGTCCCCGCCTTCTTCACCGGCGGCCTCGTGCCCGCCTGGGCCGACGGCGGACACGGCGGCGCCGACGACGGGGACTGACGCAGCCGGGCACCGCTCGCCGGCGCCCGCGAGGCCGACGCCTCGGGGCTGAATCACAGTGCGCGCAATCGGCTGCAGATGATGGTGCACTCGGGCATCGGCCTGGCCCCGCGCCTGCACGACCCTGCCCGGACGTGAGCCCCCGGTGCAGGGCGCCCGTCACCCCGGCTTCCCCCGGGCGCTGACCCGGGTTCACGTTGCGCTCACGCTTCTCACCCAGCGTGATGGCCCGACCCCGAAGACCTCGAGGAAGGGCCACCATGGACGGCACGACCGAGCGCGGCATCGACCGCAGGAGCCTCATCCGGGCGGGAGGCGCCGGCGCCCTCGCCCTGGCGATGGGCACGGGCTTCCCGGCAGCGGCCGAGGCGAAGCAGGAGCGGGCACCCAAACGGCTGCGGTTCGACGCCGACGGCAGGTTCAAGATCGTCGAGTTCAACGACACGCAGGACGACGCCCGGACCGACCGGCGGACGCTCGAGCTCATGGGCCGGGTGCTCGACTCCGAGCAGCCCGACCTCGTCGTCCTCGTGGGCGACAACATCAACGGCGGGCCGCGCACGACGTCGGAGATGAAGCAGGCGCTCAACAACGTGATCCAGCCGATGGAGAGCCGGCAGATCCCGTGGGCGGCGACGTTCGGCAACCACGACGAGGACTCGACCGGCCGCACCGGCTTCGACGAGCCCGCCATGCTCGACTTCTTCCGCGGCTACCGCTGGAACGTCAACGACAAGGGCGCCCGCGACATCACGGGCACGGGCAACATGAGCCTGCTCATCGACGACTCGCAGGGCATCGCGCCGGCGTTCAACGTGTGGATGCTGGACAGCGGCCGCTACGCGCCGGACACCATCGCGGGGCAGGACTTCGGGGGCTACCCCGACTGGGACTGGCTGCGCGGCGACCAGATCGGCTGGTACCTCGAGGAGTCGGCCCAGCTGGAGAAGCGCCACGGCCGCAAGGTGCCCGGCCTGATGTTCATCCACATCCCGCTCTGGGAGCACCGCTTCATGTGGTACGCCTCGGTCGACAGCCGCACCGACGCCGACCACCAGCGCGCGGTGCAGAAGCACTCCATCGTCGGAGAGCGCAACGAGGAGGAGTGCCCGGGACCGTTCAACTCCGGCATGTTCTCGGCGATCCAGCACCGCGGCGACGTCAAGGGCGTCTTCTGCGGCCACGACCACGTCAACACCTACGTCGGCAACTACTACGGCGTCCTGCTCGGCTACGGGCCCGGGACGGGCTTCGGCACGTACGGCCTCGGCGGAGCCGCGAACCACCGCCTGCGCGGCGCGCGGGTGTTCACCCTCGACGAGCGCGTGGACGGCGCGCTGGTCGAGACGCACAACGTGTTCGCGTCCGACTTCGGCATAGACCTGACCGACGACGACCAGAGCGTCGACCCGCTCCCGCTCCCGCCGGGGCGCTGACGCGACGGTGGACCGCCCACCTCGATGATCTTCTGGGTACGGGGGCTGTTGAGCCGCGTCGAGGTGGGCAGAAGCTCCGGCGAGCGGAAACGACTCGGAGCCAGGAGACTTCTCAATCGTGATATTGCTGCGCCTACCGGGCACCTATCCAGCACAGGGCGACACCAGGCTCCTCGCGGAGACCCTGCGGCGCCGTGACCTCGCCACCGGGCGACGGGTCCTCGACGTCGGCACCGGGGGCGGAGCGCTGGCGCTGGCAGCCGCCAAGGCGGGGGCGGCCGCCGTCACCGCGGTCGACCTGTCCCTGCGCTCGGTCATGACCGCCCGACTCAACAGCAGGCTCAACCGGGCTCCGATCACGGTCCGGCAGGGCGACCTGTTCGCGCCCGTCCGCGGGGAGCGGTTCGGGCTCGTGCTCGCGAACCCGCCGTACGTCCCCGCGGCGAGCGACGAGCTGCCCCGTCACCGGCAGGGGCGGTGCTGGGACGCGGGCCGCGACGGGCGCGCGGTGCTCGACCGCATCTGCGCGGACGTGGGCGACGTGCTGGCCGAGGACGGGGTGCTCCTGCTCACCCACTCCGCGCTCGCGGACGAGCGGCTCACGGTCGAGCGGCTTAAGCAGGCCGGGCTCGAGGCGTCCGTCGTGCAGCGCGCTCTCGAGCCGTTCGGGCCGGTGATGCGCAAGCGCGCCGACATGCTCGCAGCCCGCGGGCTGGTGGAGCCGGGCCAGCAGCACGAGGAGCTCGTCGTCATCGAGGCCCGGCGCCCGGCGCTCGTCGAGGTGGACGTCCGCCGGCCGGCGGGGGCCGAGGCAGCGGCAGGTGCCGAGCGTGCCGCCTGAGGCGCTCCCCCACCGGGTGGTGGTCACCGCGGACGGCCCGATCCTGGTCGAGGGACCGGTGGAGGTCGAGCTGCCCGACGGGCGCAAGGCCGTGTCCGAGCGGCCGGTGACGGCGCTCTGCGTGTGCGGCAACAGCCGCCGCTACCCCTTCTGCGACACGAGCCACCGGCGCCGTGTCCGGTCCGCCCGTGAGGAGGAACGATGACGACCACCCCCACCGCCCCCGCGCTCTCGGCTCCGGCGCTGCCCCTGGCGCGCGGCCCGCTGTCGGCCGCGGTCCTCGCGGCGCTGCGCGGCGGCCCCCTTCCGGACGAGCTGGACGTCGAGGGCGCCGACCCGTTCGGCGACGACCTCCAGCTCGCGCTCTACGTCTGCTACGAGCTGCACTACCGCGGCTTCGCCGGGGTGGACGACGACCTCGAGTGGGACCCGGCCCTGCTCGGGCTGCGCCGCCGGCTCGAGGCGGCCTTCCTCGCCGCGCTGCGGGCAGAGGTCCCGGGCGGCGGCGACGTGGCCGCTGAGATCGAGCCCCTGCTGGTCGAGCACGTGGACGCCCCCGGCGTCTCCCGCCACCTGCGTCGGCGCGGGGAGCTCTGGCAGTTCCGCGAGTACATCGCGCTCCGCTCGCTCTACCACCTCAAGGAGGCCGACCCGCAGGCGTGGGTGATCCCGCGGCTGGAGGGCGAGGCGAAGGCCGCGCTGGTGTCCGTCGAGCACGACGAGTACGGCGCCGGGCGGGGCGAGCGCATGCACGCGCAGCTCTTCGCGGACATGATGCGCGAGCTCGGCCTCTCCGACCGCTACGGCGCCTACGTCGACGTGGCGCCGGCGCCGGTGATCGCCGAAGTCAACTTCATGTCCATGAGCGGGCTGCACCGTGCGCTGCGCGGCGCCCTGGTCGGGCAGTTCGCCGTGGTGGAGCTCACGTCGTCGCCCGGCTCGGACCGGCTCGTCCGCGCAGCCGAACGGCTCGGCTGCGGCCCGGCGACGATCGGGTTCTACGCCGAGCACGTCGAGGCGGACGCCGTGCACGAGCAGGTGGTGCGGCACGGGATCCTCGCGCCGCTCGTCGCCGGCGACCCGGCGATGGCCGAGGCGGTGGTTTTCGGCATGCAGGCGGCGAACCTGCTCGACGCGCGGCTGTCGGACCACGTCCTGGCCGCCTGGCACGCAGGCCGGTCGGCGCTCGTCGGGCCGCTGCCCGAGCACGCCGCCGACGCGTAGCGGCCGAACGGGCGGGAGGGGCGGCCCCGACAGGGCCGCCCCTCCCGCTCGCTGCGGCCCGCCGGCATGCCAGGGGCCCTCGCGGCCGATCAGCCCACGGGGCGGACGTCGACGGCCTGCAGCCCCCGCTCGCCGGACGTGCGCCCGAACTCGACGCGCTGCCCTTCCTCCAGGGACCGGAATCCGGACGCGTCGTCGATCTCGGAGAAGTGCACGAACACGTCCTCTCCCCCGTCGTCCGGGGTGATGAAGCCGAACCCCTTCTGCCCGTTGAACCACTGCACCGTGCCCTGCACGAGGCCGCCCGGGACGTCGTTGGCGGGGTTGCGCTCGACCGGGCGCCGCGGCTCCCGGGTGCGAGGCGCCGCGTCACGGTCACGGCCCCAGCGGTCGTCCTCACGCCGCTCGCGGCGGGCCGGCCGCTCGTCCAAGACGCTGACCTCCTCGGCCTGCAGGCCGCGCTCGCCCTCGGTCACGACGAACTCCACGCGCTGGCCCTCGTCGAGCGAGCGGAACCCGCCGCTGCGGATCGCCGAGAAGTGGACGAAGACGTCGTCGGGGGTGATGAAGCCGTAGCCCTTCTCGCCGTCGAACCAGTGCACGGTCCCGGTGACGACGCCGCCTCGGCCCCCGCCGCCGGAGGAGCCGCGGTCCCGTCCGCGCCCGAAGTCCGAACGCGGCTGGTCCCGGAAGCCCCGGCCGCTCTCCCGGCTGTCCCGTCCGTCACGTCGCGGCTGATCGCGGTAGTCGCGCGTGTCCCGCCGCGGCTCGTCCCGGACGTCGCGCCGGGTGTCCCCGCGGCCGGCGGGCCGGCCGCCCTGGGGGCGGACGTTCGAGGCGTGCAGGCCGCGGTCGGTGGGGGCCGCGTCGAACTCGACGCGCTGGCCCTCGTCCAGGGTGCGGAACCCTCCTTCGTCGGCGATGGCGGAGAAGTGGACGAAGACGTCCTCGCCGCCGTCGTCAGGGGTGATGAAGCCGAAGCCCTTGTCCGCGTTGAACCACCGCACGCTGCCCTGCATCCTGCAACCCTCTTCCACAACCCGGCCCCGCCTGCGGCGGGACACCTTCCTCGTCCACCTTCGCAGGCGCGCGCGTCGGCGGCGAACGAGGGTGACGCGTGCGCACCGGAGCACGCCAGCGGGTCCCACCTCAGATGCATCAGTGGCTTACGCATCAGTTGCGCCCCACGCCCAGCAGGAATGAAGCCCTGCCGAGCGACGTTGACACAGGTGCCCGCCCGGGACGGACGCGAAGCGCGACCGGGTGACGGCAATCCTGTGATCTTGCTTGCCCGGCCGCCTCTTGATGGTGATACTGCACGGGCCACAGAACTTTTGTCAGTGGCGACCCAAAGACGGGCGCGCAGATCGAAAGGCATGCTCATGGGCGAGCACCAGGTCGACCGGCTTCCGATGTCCCGCCGTGCCCTGCTCGGGCTCGGTGTCGCCACCGCGGCGACCTGGCTCTTGACGGACCCCTTCGCGGCCGACGTCGAGGCAGCGGTCAGCAACCCGCTGACCCAGCCCGAGGTCCTGCGCAGCAGCAACGGCCTGCTCGAGGTCACCCTCGTCTGCGAGAAGAAGCAGACGATCGTGGCGGGCAAGCCGGTCACGACCTACACCTACAACGGCAGGGTCCCGGGGCCGACGCTGGTGGTCTACCCCGGCGACACGCTGCGCATCAAGCTCGTCAACAACCTCGACGAGTCGACCAACCTGCACACGCACGGTCTGCACATCTCCCCGCAGGGGCGTGCCGACAACGTGCTGCTGCACATCGCGCCCGGCGAGACCTTCGACTTCGAGTTCGAGATCCCGCACGACCACTTCTGCGGCGTCAACTGGTACCACCCCCACCCGCACGGCAACGGCGTGCTGCAGCTGTTCGGCGGCATGGCCGGGGCGCTGATCGTGCGGGACCCCGCCGAGGACAACGTCCTGACCAAGCGGATCCCCGAGCGCGTGCTCGTGCTGCAGAGCCCCGAGTTCGACGCTGCCGGCAGCCTCGTGCCGTTCACCGCCACCCTGGTGCGCAAGACCGTGGCTCACATCAACGGCCAGCGCGTCCCCGCGCTCGAGATGTCGACCGGCCAGACGGAGCGGTGGCGGATCGTCAACGCCTCGCCCGACCCCGCCTTCCACCTGCAGCTCGAGGGCCACTCGATGGTCCAGGTGGGCGCCGACGGGCACCCCTTCGCCAAGCCCGTGCCCATCGACACGCTCTCGCTCACCCCGGGCCAGCGCGCGGACGTGCTGGTCAAGGCCGCCGCGCCCGGGACGTACCGGCTGCGCGCCCTCCCCTACAACATGGGCGCCGGGTTCTTCACCCCCGACCACGACGTCGCCACCATCGTGACCCGCCGCGACAAGGTGGTGCTCCCGGGCAGCACCACGCCGTTCTTCCGCCCGTTCGAGGACCTGCGTCAGGCCAAGGTCGACACGAAGCGCGAGGTCGTCTTCTCGATGACCGGCGGCTTCACCATCAACGGCAAGGTCTTCGACCCCGACCGCTGCGACATCACCATGGAGCTGGACACGATCGAGGAGTGGACGATCGTGAACAACAGCGTCCTGCTCCACCCGTTCCACATCCACGTCAACCCGTTCCAGCTCACCCACGTCAACGGGCAGCCGGTCGAGCGGCAGAGCTACGAGGACACCTACCCCGTCACCCCGAACGGCGGCAGCATCACGTTCCGCATGCCGATCCGGGACTTCATCGGACGGTCCGTCTTCCACTGCCACATCGTGCTTCACTCCGACCTCGGGATGATGGCGACGTTCGACATCGTCCCGAAGGGCGGCCGGCCGGGAGACATCGCGCCTCCGCCGGTCGACCACGTCGGTCACGAAGGCTGATGCACGCATCGCATAGCACGCATTCGCTTCCGGTCGAGCGATGAGCGGCGCCCGCCTTCCCGACGGGCAGGAGCTGACGGGTCGCTACGTCCGGCTCCAACCACTCACGGAGGCCGACCTTCCCGAGGTGGGGCTCCTCCTGGCCGACCCAGGTATCTACGCCGACGGCTACGTCATGCACCGGCGCCCGTCCTCCGCCGACGACAGCGTGCTGCTGGCCCGGGAGCGGTTCCTCGGCGGCCAGGGCCGGCTGGACGGGAGCGGCGGCGGGCGGATGGCGTACGCGGTCCGGCTCGTCGGGGGCAGCGCGCTCGGGCGGCGCGGCGAGCTGGTGGGGACCACCTCGCTGCTCGAGCCGCACGTGCTCAACGAGAGCATCCACGTCGGCTCGACGCTCTACGGCCGGCGGTGGTGGGGCAGCCAGGTCAACCCCGAGTGCAAGCTCCTGCTGCTGCAGCACTGCTTCGAGGAGTGCGGCTACGGCCGGGTGAAGATCCAGACCGACGCCCTCAACACGCGCTCGCAGTCGGCGATCGCCCGGCTGGGCGCCGTGCGCGAGGGCGTGCTGCGCCGCGACATGCGGCGCGAGGACGGCACCTTCCGCGACACGGTCGTCTTCAGCGTGCTCCGGGACGAGTGGCCGACGGTCAAGGCACGGCTGGAGTCGCGGCTGGACTAGCGGGCGGCTCCAAGCAGCCTCCCACGTCAGCCCGTCCCCCTCGCGGCCAGCTCCTCCCAGAAGACCGCCATCGACACGACGCCCTTCAACAGCACGTCCACGAGCACGCTCTCGTTGCTGTCGTGCCAACGGTCCTCCGGCAGGCCCGTGCCGAAGAAGAGCACCGGCGTGCCGAGCGTGCTCGCGAGGAGGGCGGCGGGCGCGCCGCCGGCGTTGCGCATGTGCCCCACGGGCTGCTCGAACCCCTGCTCCATGGCGGCGCGCAGGACGGCCAGGGCCGGGTGGTGGCGTGGGGTCACGTACGGCTGCTGGCCGAGCTCCTCGCTGAGCGTGAGTTCGTACGCGACGTGCGGGCTGATGCGCTCGTCCACCCAGCGGCGGACCTGCTCGGCGACGCGCTCGACGGTCTGGTCGGGCACCAGCAGGAACTTCACGTCGGCCGCCGCCATGGACGGGACCGCTCCGCGCGACGCGCCCGTCGGGTCGCCGGCGAGGAACGCGGTCACGTCGACGGACGGCCGGACGTAGAGCCGCTCGGCCAGGGTGTAGCCGGCCTCGCCGACGACGCTCCGCCCACCCGTGCGCTCGAGCCACTCGTCCTCGTCCTGCGGCAGCTGCGCGAGCTGCTCCCGCTCCTCGGGAGAGGCGTCCGCGACGTCGTCGTAGAACCCGGGCAGCGTGACGCGCCCGCGCTCGTCCCGCAGCTGGGCCAGGAGGGCGGAGAGCTCGACGATCGGGTTGGGGACGACCCCCGACACGGCTCCGGCATGGATGTCGGTCCGCGGGCCCATCACCTCGAGATGGGCCTCGAGCATGCCGCGCACCCCGACGCAGACGGCAGGAGCGTGCGCCGCCCACAACATCGTGTCCGAGACGATCACGAAGTCCGGGTCGAGCCGGTCCCGCTGCTGCTCGAGCAGCGCGGCCAGATGGGGCGAGGAGGCCTCCTCCTCCCCCTCGACCAGCAACTGGACGTTGACCGCCGGGCGGTCGCGCCCCGTGGCCGCAAGGTGGGCCCGGAGCGCCCAGACGTGGCAGAGGACCTGGCCCTTGGCGTCGGAGGCGCCGCGCCCGTAGAGCCGCCCGTCGCGCAACGCCGGCTCGAACGGCGGGCACTCCGTCCACGTGTCGTCCTTCGCCGCGCGCACGTCATGGTGGCTGTAGACCAGGACGGTCGGTGCGCCCGGCTCGGCGCGCCACTCGGCGAAGACCGCCGGCGGACCGCCGGAGCGCCACAGCTCGACCGTGGGGAAGCCGGTCTCCCGGAGGACTCCGGCGAGCCAGTTCGCCGACCGCTCCAGGTCGACCGCGTGCTCCTCCTCGGCAGCCACCGGCCGCAGGCGTACCCAGCCGATGAGGTGCGCGAGCAGGTCCTGCTCCTGGTCGCGCACCCAGTCGCGGACCCGGTCGACGTCCTGTGCCATGTGCCGCTCCCGTGTCGTCTGCTCGATCAGTGCTCGGGGCTAGGCGGAGCCGGCGCGCAGGACCACGGAGGCGGCGACCGCGCGCAGGTCACCGGTGCGCTGCAGGACCGCCCGCTGGCGCTGGGCGGAGGTGCCGCGGGCGAGCAGCCGGGTGGTCAGCTCGCTCGCCTCCTGCCACTCCCCCGCGTCCTGCAGGTCATGCCGCAGCAGGGCGAGCAGCCGCTCGACGGCCACCGGCGCCGGCACGAGGTCGCCCTGCAGGACGTCGAAGAGCGACTCCGACAGCCCGTGCCGGGCTGCCCGCCAGCGCGCTGCACGCAGCAGCTCCGGACGTATCTCCGGGGCCGGCACGCCCCGTTCGGCCTGCGCCGCAAGGACGCGGGTGAGCGACCGGAGCAGCACCGCGTGCAGGACCACGTCGTCGACCTCGGTGCAGACGTCGCCCACCCGGAACTCAACCGTCGGGTACTTCGCCGATGGCCGGACGTCCCAGTAGAGGCTCGAGGAGTCCTCGATCACGCCCGCACGCCGCAGCCCTTCCACGAGCTCGAGGTACGCCGTGCCGCTGCCGAGCGGCTCGGTGGGACCGGTGATCGGCCACCGGGCGAACCACTGGGTGCGGTAGCTGTCGTAGCCGGTGTCGGTGCCCTCGTGGAACGGTGAGCTCCCGGTCATCGCGAGCACGGTCGGCAGGTACGCCCTGGCGCGGTCCATGACCGCCACGGCGGTGTCCAGGTCGGGCACGGAGACGTGGACGTGGCAGCCGCAGATGACCTGCTGCAGCGCGAGCAGGCCCCAGCGCTCGAAGAGCTCGATGTAGCGCGGGCGCGCCGTCAGCCGCTGCTGGTCCCACGTCGCGAACGGGTGCGTCGACGCCACGAGCAGGGCGCTCCCGGCGGTCGCCGCCGCAGCGGCGGCCTCCGTGCGTACGTGGACGATCTGCTGCCGCAGCTCCCCGGCCGTGCGGCAGACCGCCGTCGCGGTCTCGAGCTGCGTCGTCGCGATCTCAGCCTGGATCTGCGGGCCCATGCGGCCGTGCAGCGCCGCGTCGTTGAGCTCGGCGGAGTCGCGCAGCGCGAGCGTCTCGGCGTCGACGAGGTGGTACTCCTCCTCGACGCCGACCGTGACGGCGGCAGCAGGGCGCTCCGGCACGGCGTCCGGCAGCGGGGCGAGCGTCGTCACCTGATGCTCCTCGGCGTCGCTGGCGGGAGTGGTGTCGCCAGCATCCCCGGGCAGGGCCTTGCCCACGCCGAACGGGCCGGGCGCTCGACGTGCGTAGCCCGGCGACGACAGGGCAGGTTGGACCGTCGAACAGCTTCCGAAGCGTGCAAGGAGCGGGTCGTGGACCAGTCGCGAGTGCCGGTGCTCGAGGCGTTGCAGGAGTTCCGCCGTCGAGGCGACCTCGTCTTCGGGCCCCCGGGGCACAAGCAGGGCCGCGGGGTGGACCCGCGCGTGCTCGAGGTGATGGGCGAAGGCGTCTTCAGCTCGGACGTCCTCACCCTCAACGGGCTGGACGACCGCCGCGAGTCCCAGGGGGTCCTGACGCAGGCCGAGGAGCTCATGGCCGACGCTGTAGGGGCCGACGTCGCGTTCTTCTCCACGTGCGGCAGCTCGCTGTCGGTCAAGACCGCGATGCTGGCCGTCGCTGGGCCGGGCGAGAAGCTGCTCATCTCCCGGAACGCCCACAAGTCAGTGATCGCGGGCGTCATCGTGAACGGCACCCGGCCGGTGTGGGTCCACCCGCACTGGGACGAGGACCTGGCGCTCGCGCACCCGCCGGAGCCGGAGGACGTCCGCCGTGCGTTGCAGGCGAACCCCGACGCCAAGGGCATGCTGCTCATCACGCCTACTGACTGGGGCACGTGCGCGGACATTGCCGGCGTGGCCGAGGTCTGCCGCGAGCACGACGTGGCGCTGATCGTGGACGAGGCGTGGGGGGCGCACCTGCCGTTCCACGAGGGGCTCCCCGCCTGGGGCATGAACGCGGGGGCCGACCTCGTCGTCACGAGCGTGCACAAGATGGGCTCGGCGGTCGAGCAGAGCTCGGTCTTCCACCTGCAGGGCGACCGGATCGACCCGACGGTGCTGAAGCAGCGCGAGGACCTGCTCGGCACGACGAGCTCCTCCAACCTGGTCTACGCCTCGCTCGACGGCTGGCGGCGGCAGATGGCCGAGCAGGGCAGCGAGCTGCTGGGCGGCGCGCTGCGCCGCGCCGAGCGCGCCCGCGCGCAGATCGGCTCGATCCCGCATCTGGCGCTGATGGGGCGCGACGTCGTCCGGCCGCAGGGCGCGTTCGACATCGACCCGCTCGCGGTCACCGTCGACGTCCGCGGCCTCGGCATCTCCGGCTACCAGGCTGCGGACTGGATGCGCGCCGAGTACCACCTCGACCTCGGGTCCATGGACCAGTGCCGGGTCAGCGCCCGCATCACGCACGGGGACGACGACGCAACGGTCCAGGCCCTCGTGGAGGGCTTCCAGCGGCTCGTACGCGACCGGAACCGCATCTCGCCCCAGCCGCAGGCGCAGCTGCCTTCTGCCGGAGCCCTCGAGCTGGAGACCGTGATGCTGCCGAGGGACGCGTTCTTCGGGCCCGTCGAGCAGGTGCCCGCGGAGCGGGCGGTCGGGCGGGTCGCCGCGGAGATGGTGTCCCCCTACCCGCCGGGAGTGCCCGTCCTCGCTCCCGGCGAGCTCATCACGGCCGAGGCTATCGACTACCTGGTCTCGGGGGCGAAGGCCGGGATGCTCATCCCGGACGCCGCGGACCCGTCGATGGAGACGGTCCGGGTGGTCGCCGGCTGAGGCGCAGGGGGTGCGCGGCCCGCGAGGGGGCGCAGCGGGGCCCTGGTCCCGGCTCAGGCGTCGGGACGGTCGAGCCGGGCCGCGAGCGCAGCGGCGGTGAGCGCGCGGAGGGCGGCGCCCGCCTCCTCCACGTCGCGGACCGGTCGCGGGAACGGGACCCGCACGTCGCACGAGCCGGCTAGCCGCTCGACCCGCAGGGTGAGGCCGTGCCGGTCCAGCCGCAGGGGGCGGGTCCGGCGGCCGCCGTCCAGCGCGGGCGGGCAGGCGTGCAGGAGCGCGTCGAGCTCGGCGCCGTGGGCGCTGTCGAGGTGGGAGACCAGCTCGGCCTCGAGGCAGCACAGCGGGTCCGGGCTGGCTGCGGCGTAGTCCTCGCCGTCGAGCTCGACCCGCCGCCCCTCCTCCTCGAGGGTGACCTCGACCGGGGTGAGCCGCCACTGCGGCGCGTCGTCCAGCACGTCCTCGGTCTCGAGCCAGCCCGCGAGCAGGACGCGGGCGCGCACCCGGTCCTTGACCGCTACCGGCGCCACGTCGGTCAGCTCCACGTGCGCCGGCAGCCCGCCCTCCTGCGCCGCCTCGGCGGCGATGGTGGAGTCCTCGGGAAGCGCGAGGAGCAGCCCGCCGTCGGGGGCGACCGCGTGGAGCCCCTCGAGGTGCGCCCGGTGCGTGCCGGTGACCAGGGTCACGGAGCCGGCGGCCTGCACGACCGAGCGCACGCGCTCGGGGGCGGACAGGCGGGGCCTTCCGGTGGGCGAGCCGGCGGCAGCAGCAGAGATCGGCACGAGCAGCTCCTTCATCACGGATAGGTTAGCCTTGCCTTAGTCGATGAGGAGGAGCATGAACACGTCCCGCCCGAAGGTCAAGCGCAGCCGCGCCCTGGGGATCCCGCTCACGCCCAAGTGCGTGAAGTACTTCGAGGCCCGCCCCTACCCGCCCGGCCAGCACGGCCGCGGCCGCAAGCAGACGTCGGACTACAAGGTGCGGCTGCTGGAGAAGCAGCGGCTGCGCGCGCAGTACGACATCAGCGAGAAGCAGCTGCGCAACGCCTTCGACAAGGCGTCCAAGGTGGTGGGCCAGAAGACCGGCGAGGCGCTGGTCGCCGACCTGGAGACCCGCCTCGACGCGGTCGTGCTCCGCTCCGGCTTCGCCCGCACGATCTACCAGGCGCGTCAGACCGTGACGCACCGGCATGTCGTCGTCAACGGCCGCCGGGTGGACAAGCCTTCGTTCCGCGTACGCCCCGGCGACGTCGTGTCCATCGCGGAGCGCAGCCGCGCGAAGCAGCCGTTCGCCGTGGCCGCTGCCGGCGCCCACGCCAGCGAGCGGACCGCTCCCTACCTCGAGGTGCGCCTCGCCGACCTCGAGGCCCGGCTGCTGCGCATGCCCGAGCGCGCCGAGGTCCCCGTGGTCTGCGAGGAGCAGCTCGTCGTCGAGCACTACTCGCGCTGACGTCAGACCCCGAGGTACGCCCGGGGGCGCAGCACCTCCGCCACCGCTGCCGCCACCCCGGGCGCGTCCTCGACGGCGAGCGCGGCCGATGTCAGCCGCACCCCCGGCGCCGCGGAGAGGCGGAAGCGGCTGCCGGGGGCGGCCGCGACCCCGCGGGCGAGCAGCCCGCTCACGACGGCCGCCTCGTCGGGCACCGGGACCCAGACGTTGAGCCCGGTGCGGCCAGCCGCACCCACGCCGCGTGCCGCCAGCTCGTCGAGCAGCGCCTGCCGGCGCGCGTCGTACACCGCCGTCGCGCTGCCGAAGCCGGGCGCACCCCAGGCCCGCGCGGTCGCCTCCTGCAGCAGGTGGCTGACCCAGCCGGGCCCCAGCCGCAACCGTCCGGTCACCCGCGCGACGGTCGTCGCATCGCCTGCCAGCACGGCGCACCGCAGGTCGGGCCCACTGGCCTTCGAGGCCGACCGCACGTGCGCCCAGGCATCCGTCGCGCCGGCCAGCGTCTGCAGCGCCGCGCCGGTGATGCCGGCCCCGTGGTCGTCCTCCACCACGAGCGCGCCCGGCGCCGCTGCGAGCACCTGGCGCAGCAGCTGCGCCCGCGCCGGGGAGATCGCGGCCCCGGTCGGGTTCTGCGCGCGGGCCGTCACCACCACGGCGCGCGCACCACGGCGCAGCGCAGCCGTCAGCCCCTCGGCGCGCGGCCCCTCGTCGTCGACGGCGACCGGGTCGGCCACGAGCCCGGTCGCCGCCAGCAGGTCGAGCAGGCTCGGCCAGCCCGGGTCCTCCACGGCCACCCGGTCGCCCGGCCGCAGGTGTGCCAGGAGCGTCCGCTCGATCGCGTCCAGCGCCCCCGACGTGCACGTGACGTGCTCGGCCGGCACGCCGGCGCCATCCAGCGCGGTTCGGGCCACCCGGGCCAGGTCGGCCTGGACCGGAGCGCCGGCCGCGTCGGAGTAGTTGCGTGCCGGCCGGGAGGCGGGCAGCTCGAGCGGCGGCAGCAGCGCGCCGTCCGGCTCCCCCCGCGACAGGTCGAGCACCCCGGGCGGGAGGTCGGGGCCGACCTGCCCACGGGGGGCGGTGGCGGGGCGGGCCAGCACCCGCGTACCTGACCGGCCGGCGGCCTCGAGCAGCCCGCGCTCGCGCCCGAGGCGATAGGCCGCCGAGACGGTGTTCGGGTTCACGCCGAGGTGTGCCGCGAGTGCCCTGATGGCGGGAAGCCGGCCTCCGGCAGGCAGCTGCCCACCCCGTACGCCGGCCTCGATGCTGTCGGCGATCGCCGCGGCAGTCCGCCCGGAGATGGCCGACGCCTCGGCAAACCCCTCGACAGCGCCCATGCCACGCTCCTATCGTCCTAGGTGTGACGACACAATGTACTAGCACAGGTCTCGCGGGCGCACGCAGCTCCGCGACGCGGTTGCGTGACCGGGTCACCCACGACGGCACGGCGCTCTACGGCTTCCTGGACAGCGAATACCTCGGGCACCTCGCGTGGGTGGCGCGCGGGGCCCCGCAGGCGCTGCCGATGCTGTACGCCCGGGACGGCGACCGCCTCCTCCTGCACGGGTCCACCGGCGGAGCGGCGGCTCTCGCCGCGCGCGGGACGGGCATCGCGGCGGGCTTCACCGTGACGACGGTCGACGGACTCGTGCTTGCGCGTTCAGCGATGCATCATTCGGTGAACTTCAGGTGTGCTGTCGTGCACGGCACACTGAGCCTGATGAAGGACGAGGCCTCCAAGCGGGCGGCGTTCGACGCGCTGCTCGAGGCGGTCTCGCCCGGCCGGTCGCGCGAGTGCCGCCCCGCCGACGCGAAGGAGCTCGCCGCCACCGCAGTCCTCGCGCTGGACATCGAGGAAGCCAGCCTGAAGCAGCGCGCCGGCGGCGTGGCGGACGACGAGGCCGACCTGACGCTGCCCTACTGGGCAGGGGTCGTGCCCCTGCGGACGACGCAGGGGCCGCCGGTGCCCGCGCCGGGCGTCCCGTCCGGGGCCGCCCTGCCGGCCGGGCTCGTCTTCGTCTGACGCTCCCCGCCGGTTGCGTGCCCCTCGCCTGATTGCCGAGACTGAGCGCCGTGCAGCAGAGCCCGCTCGTCGGCAGAGAGGCCGAGCTGAGCGCCGTGGCCGCAGCCCTGCGGCGCCGCCCGGCGGAGGCCGTCCTGCTCAGCGGCGACCCCGGCGTGGGCAAGACCCGGCTGGCCCAGGAGGCCTGCCGCTCGCTCGGCGACCGGGCGGAGCCGCTGCTCGCGGTCGGCAGCGAGGCGGCCCGCACCATCCCGCTGGGCGCCTTCGCCGGAGTGCTCACCGGCGACCTCGAGGGCGCCGGCGGCTCGCTAGATCTGTTGCGCGCGGCGCGCCAGCGGCTGGCCGAGCGAGGCCGCACGGCGCAGGCTGTCCTCGTCGTGGACGACGCCCACCTGCTGGACGACGCATCGGCCGCGCTGCTCCAGCAGGTCGTGGCCGACCGGGAGCTGCCGGTGGTCGCCACCGTCCGCTCCGGGGCGCCGGCGCCCGACGCCGTGTCGGCCCTGACGCGCTACGCCTGGGTGCACCGGCTGGACGTGTCCGTGCTCGCCGAGGCCGACGTCGGCCAGCTGGCTGCGGCCACGCTCGGCGGCCCCGTCGACGTCCGGGCCGCCCACGTCCTCGCGGAGCTGAGCCGGGGCAACGCGCTCTATCTGCACGAGCTGATCCGCAGCTCGACCGCGGCCGGCCTGCTCACGGAGGCGGGCGGAGTATGGCGCCTGTCGGGCCCGCCGCCGGCCCCCGCCGCCCTCGTCGAGCTGCTCGCCGCCCGCTTCGACCGACTGGACACGCGCGCCCAGTCGGCCGTCAACCTGCTCGCCGTCGGCGGCTCGCTCGGCCTCTCGTGGCTCGAGGCCGAGACCGGGGAGCAGGCGCTCGAGCAGCTCGAGGAGGCTGGGCTGGTCGAGCTGCACGTGGACGGCCGGCGGCACGAGGTCCGGCTGGCCCACCCGCTCTTCGGCGAGGTCGCGCGGGCCCGGCTGCCCGCCCTGCGCGCCCGGCGCGTACGCCGCGTCCTCGCGGACTCGCTCGCCGACGGCCGGCTCCGCCGCCGCGGAGACGCGCTCCGGCTGGCCCTCTGGCAGCTCGACGCGGGGCTTCCCGGCGAGGCGGCCGTGCTGGCGCGCGCCGCCGAGGAGGCGACGGTCGGCCTGGACTGGACGGTCACCGAGCGCGTCGCGGCGGCCGCGTGGGAGGCGGGCGCCGGCGTTCCCGCCGGGATCCGGCTCGCGGAGTCGATGTTCAAGCAGGGCCGGCGCGACGAGGCGCTGGAGCTGTTCGAGACGCTCCTCCCGCTGGCCGTCGACGACGAGCAGCGGGTGCGCGTCATCAACGGCCAGGCCTACCTGCTGTCCAACCAGCTGGGCCGCTACGCCGACGCCGTCGCGGCCGTCGAGCGAGCACTGCCGACGATCTCCGAGCCCAAGACCCGAGCCCTGCTGGTGCAGCGCCTCGCCTTCGAGCACGTCTTCGCGGGTCGTCCCGCGCTCGCCTCCCGCACGCTCGAGCCGCTCCTCGACGAGTCCTCCCCGGACTTCGCCCGCAGCTCCTACCCCGCTGCGCTCGCGCTGTGGATGCAGGGCCGCTTCGCCGAGGCCATCGCCGTGAGCGAGGCGGGTGAGCGGTCCCACCGCGTCAGCGGGGCGAGCCACATGCCCGCCGAGGTGCAGCTCGTGCCGCGGGTGCTCGCCCTGGCCGCCACCGGGCGGGCTGCAGAAGCCGTGGGCCACGCCCGCGAGCTCGTCCGGGTGACCGCCGCCACCAACGACGAGGAGCTCCAGGCCACCGGCTCCCTGGTGCTGATGTGGGCGCTGCTGGCGCAGGGCAGTCTCGGCGAGGGGCTCGCCGTGGCCCGGCAGGGAGCGGCCACCAACCGCAAGCTCCACGACCCCGCCGCGCTGCGCTGGTGCCTCGGTGGCATCGCGTTGGCCGCCGGCCAGCTCGGCCAGCCGGACGTCGCCGCCGACGCGGTCGCCGAGCTCGACGCTGCCGAGCGGGGCGAGTGGGTGCTGCTCGAGCTGGACCTCGTCGAGCGCGGGCGAGCGTGGGCCGCCGTCGCCGGTAGCGACCTCGCCGGTGGGCGCTCCGTCCTCGCCGCGGCAGCCGGCCGCGCGCGCGAGGCCGGGCTGCACGCCGCCGAGATCCTGCTGCTGACCGACCTCGCGCGGATCGGGGACGCCGGCGCAGCGGCACCACGCCTCGGCGAGCTCTCCCGCGCGCTGGGGTCCCCCCTCGTGACGGCGGAAGCAGACTTCGCCTCAGCCGCGGCCGCGGGCAAGGGGGCCGGTCTGCAGCGGTGCGCCGATCGGCTCGGCGCACTCGGCGCGTGCCTGCTCGCCCGCGAGGCCGCCACCCTGGCGGCGGCGGCCTACGCGCGCGCCCGCGACTCGCGGCGAGCGGGCGCGTGCCGGCGGCTCGCCGACACGTGGGCTGCGACCACCGCTGGTGCGGCCACACCGGCCCTCGCCGACACTCCCGCGATGACCGCCCTCACCGGACGCGAGCGCGAGATCGCCCTGCTCGCGGCGAAAGGCCTGCGCAGCGGTGACATCGCCGCGCAGCTCGTGCTGTCGCCGCGCACGGTCGAGAACCACCTCAACCGGGCGTACCAGAAGCTCGGCATCAGCACCCGGGCCGAGCTGCCGACAGCGCTCGGCGGAGCGGCCGAGGCGGGCCGCTCCTGACCGGCGTCCGTCAGGGCCGAGCGCGCGTCACGCCCTGCTCAGAGGTAGAGGCCCGGGCGCTGCGGCGCGACGGCCGGCGGCAGCTCCGGCAGCACGGCGAGCAGTTGAGCCGCCGCGTCCTGGCGAGAGTCCAGCACGCGTCGCAGCATGAGCACCTGAGCGGCGCCGGGGTTCGCGTCGACCGAGGAGATTCCGTCCATGCCTCCTCATCGGTCCGCTGGCCGGGCGGCTGACGCTTCCGCGCCGGTGTCCACCCGGTCGGAGCAGCGCCGCGGACACCGGAAGCACGAGTACGGAAGCACGCCTAGAGATAGAGCCCGGGCTTGGTCGGGGCGGTCGCCTCGGCGTCACTGGGAAGCGCCGCCAGCAGCTGAGTCGCCTTCGTCTGCAGCGCGCTGAGGGCACGCCGGAGCTCGAGCACCTCGGCAGCGCCCGAGCCGGCAGCGTTGATGGAGGAGGTCTGGTCCATGCCGCCGCCATCGACAGCGCGCACGCGAATCTGAGGAGTCAGGCCTCACCGGGTCCAGACAACACCCGAACGGCCCAGGTTCAGGTCGCGCGTCCCGCCGACCCCGGGGGTGGTCCGCTTGACGACGACGTCGAGCCAGACGTCGTACGGGGCCTTCCGGTCGAGGCCGCGGATCGTCACCTTCATCGTGGCGTAGCAGCTGCTCGGCGGCTTCACCGTCGTCCACCTGACTGCGGGCTGGGCGCCGGTCCGCAGCCGCTTGGGCACCGCGGCGACGCGGTACGCCGTCACGTCGGGGTCCCTCATGTGCTTCCACGTGACGACCAGTGCGCCGGCTGCGGGCGTGACACCGGGCGAGCCCTGGGCCTGGTAGCCGTGCTGGCGCGGGTCGCACGCCGGCGCGGGGGTCGTCGTGCCCGGCTGGCCCGTGCCGTGGTTCCAGCCGATCGGCGGCAGCGTGATGCGTACGTCGGCCTGCGCGGGGGTGCCGACGACCGCGGCGAGCGCGGCCACCGCGCCGGCGAGGCTCAGCCCCACCGCGAGCAGCGGACGGGCGGGCGACGTACGCATGTGGTGCTCCCCTCCTGCTCGTCGTGAGCGGCTCGTGCATGGCGACGCCGGCCCCGGCGCCTCGAGGGCAAGGCCGGGACCGGCGTACTCACATCAACCGCGCAGACCCACCGCCGGCGCGGCGCCGGAGCCGCTGCGCGTCCGCTCCGGGCCCTTCCGGCCGCTTGGCTTCTTCATCGGCAGCCGAGCCGCCTGGTTGAGCCGGACTCGTCAGCCGGGCGGCATCGCCCCGGCCCGCGCCTCGACGCGAACCCCCGGCTCGAGGCACCACCGCAGCACCGAGGGCCAGGGCCCGTAGCCCTCGTCCATGCTCAGGTGGCCCTGGCCCGGCAGCAGGTCGAGCTCGAGCTCGAGCGCGCGGGCGTACTCGCCGGCCGCGCCGGCCGGGCAGTAGGGGTCGTCGTCGGCCGCCACCAGCCGGGCCTCGCTCAGGGCCGAGGCGCGGACATCGGCCGCAGAGGCGGCGGGGCCGGCGAACGCCGCCACCTCGATGTGCCGGCGCAGGACCTCGCCCGACGGGGGCGCGACGAGCAGCAGCCGGTCCACCGGCGGCACGGGCGACGGCCGGGCGGCCGCGTGCAGCCAGAGCAGGCAGGCGAGGCTGTGGCAGACGACGGTGCGGCCTTGCGCGGGCAGCGTGTCGAGGGCGGCGAGCAGGTGCTCGGTCCAGACGTCGAGCCGTGGCTCATCGGGATCCGGCAGCTGCGGGTACGCGACGCGCTCTCCACCTGCCTCGAGCTGCTCGGCCAGCCACCGCTGCCAGTGCCCCGGCGGGCGGGTGTTCTGCCACCCGTGCAGGATCAGGAAGCTCCGGGTCATCGCTCGCCCGTCACCGCCGCCGACCGTCGCTGCGGGCGGGCGGCGGGGCCGACCCGGGCTCCCCGGCCGGCTCGCGGACCGGCCCTCGCTCGCGCTGCCTCACCCGCCAACCCTGGCGCACCCCCTGCTCGCACAGCAACCGACCCGCCGCCCCAGCGCCCTCAGTCGAACATGTGTTCTACTGATGCGGTGCGATGGGACAACCTGCGCCTCGACGCGGACGAAGAGGGGGCCGGGCTCGCCGACGGCGCGCTCCCGCTTCTCCCCCGTGGCGCCGTCACCCGCACGTTCGACACCCCGGCGTTCCGCGGGATGACCTTCTTCGAGGTGCAGGCCCGCTCGGCGCTCAACCGGGTGCCGGCCGCGTCGCAGGTGCCGTTCTCGTGGACGGTCAACCCCTACCGCGGCTGCTCGCACGCCTGCCGCTACTGCTTCGCCCGGAAGACCCACGAATACCTCGACCTGGACTCCGGCGCCGACTTCGACGCCAAGGTCCTCGTCAAGGTCAACGTGGCCCAGGTGCTGCGCCGCGAGCTCGCGGGGCGGCGGTGGAAGGGCGAGCACGTCGCGCTCGGCACCAACACCGACCCCTACCAGCGCGTCGAGGGCCGCTACCGCCTGATGCGCGGCGTCATCTCCGCCCTGCGGGACGCGAACAACCCCTTCTCGATCCTCACCAAGGGCGTGCTCATCGCCCGCGACCTCGACCTGCTCACCGACGCCGCAGACCGCACGGACGTCTCGACCGCGCTCTCGGTCGGGTTCGTCGACGAGACGGTCTGGCGCGGGGTCGAGCCCGGGACGCCCGCGCCGATGCGCCGGCTCGAGACCGTCGCGGCCCTCAACGAGGCGGGCATCCGGTGCGGCGTGCTGATGGCGCCGATCCTGCCCGGGCTCACCGACTCCCCCGCCCAGCTCGAGGAGACGGTCGCCGCCGCCGCGGCGGCGGGGGCGGCGTACCTCACCCCGATCGTGCTCCATCTGCGGCCCGGCGCGCGCGAGTGGTGGATGGCCTGGCTCGAGCGCGAGCACCCCGAGCTCGTCGCCCGCTACCAGGCGCTCTACGCCGCCGGGTCATACGCGCCGAAGGGCTACCAGGAGCTCATCGCGCGGCAGGTCCGCGAGCTGGCCGACAAGCACGGCATCGGACGGCGGGCCACCACGCGCTGGCGCACCGGCCACGAGCGGGCACGGCTGTCCCGGCCGCAGCCGGCCGTCGAGCCCGCCCAGCTGACGCTGCTCTGACCTGCGGGCCGTACGGTTCTGCCCCGTGACCACATCTGCGGCGACGCGCGGCACGGCAGTCATCACCGGTGCGAGCAGCGGCATCGGCGCCGCGACGGCCCGGGCGCTCGGGGCCGCCGGCTTCCCGCTCCTGCTCGGGGCGCGGCGCGCCGACCGGCTCGCCGAGGTGGCGGCCGGGATTCCCGGCGTGGACGTTCGGACGCGCCGCGTCGACGTCACCGACTCGGCCTCCGTCGAGGAGTTCGCCGCCGGGGTCACGTCCTGCGAGGTCCTGGTGTGCAACGCAGGTGGTGCGCTCGGTCTCGACCCCGTGGAGAAGTGGGACGAGGAGAAGTGGCGGTGGATGTACGAAGCCAACGTCCTGAGCCTGCCGCGCACCATCAACGCGTTCCTGCCGGCGCTGCGCGCCTCCGGCGACGGGCGCATCGTCGTCATCACGAGCGTCGCGGGCCACCAGACCTACGTCGGCGGAGGCGGCTACACCGGCGCCAAGCACGCGGCCGCCGCCGTCGTCGACACCGTGCGGCTCGAGCTCCTGGGCGAGCCGGTCCGCGTCATCGAGATCGCTCCCGGGCTGGTCAACACCGAGTTCTCCACCGTGCGGTTCTCCGGCGACGTCGACCGCGCCGACGCGGTCTACGACGGCATGACGCCGCTCACTGGTGAGGACGTCGCCGACGTCGTCACGTGGGCCGTGACTCGGCCGGCGCACGTGTCGGTGGCGCGTCTCGACCTGTTCCCCCGGGACCAGGCGACGGCGCGCGACGTGCACCGGCGCCCGGCCGACTAGCCCCCTCGGGTCAGCGCGACTGCAGCGCGTCCAAGGCCACGCACATCGCCGCAGCGACCCGGCCGTCCACCCGCGCGCCGGGGACGGTGACCTCGTAGCGGTCCCGCAACGAGCGCATCCGCTGCGAGCTCAGCACCACGTCGCCGGCAGCGTCCCGGAAGTCGAAGTGGAAGCGGAACGGCGACGGCAGGCTCTCCACGACGGGGAGCAGCTCCCACGCCCGGCGCCCGATCGCCACGGCGGCGCTCCGCTCGGTCCCGGTCGCGGCGACGCCCGCGGCCTCCAGGTGCCAGGTCGAGCGCAGCAACGACTTGCCGAAGTCCTTGCGGAACAGCCCGATCGGGGTGCCCGCTGCGTCGCGCACGTCGTACGTCGCGCCGAGGTCCATCCGCGAGCGCGCCTTGAACGAGAACACCGGCACCCGGCGTGCCTCGTCCGCGAAGAAGGTGACCTCCTCCTTGAACGCCAGGCGCTTCTGCTCGGCCAGCGCCAGCAGCGCGCCCGGGGTGCCGTCGGACCCCGCGGCACGGACCTCGTACCGGTTCACCATCAGCGTCACCCGCTGCAGGATCAGGAACCGCTCGATCCCCGACAGCCCCGTCTCGCGCACCGGCTCCCCCTCGACGTCGCAGGCACCTGCCCGGTGCCCGGCCCATCCTCGCGCACACCTCCTGCCGGCGCCGGGCCGCCCGTCGGTGGCGGAGCGCTCAGCCCACCGGCCACTGGTGCACGGGGAGGTTCGAGTGCATCAGCTCGACGTAGCGCTGGGTCAACAGCCGAAGCGCAGTGCCCCTGTCGCAGCCGGAGCGCTCGAGGTGCGCGCACTGCTGCACCTGCCACGTCGCGCCGTTGCGGCGGGCGATGCAACGCCCCTCGATGACGCCCAGGAGCCGGTCGCGTACGTCGGCGTCGACCCCGGCGCTCTCCAGCCCCTCGTGGGCCAGCGGGAGCAGGTGGCGCAGGACGAGGTCGGGCGCGGCGATGCGCCCCGCCTCGGGCCAGGTGAAGGACGCGCCCATGCCGTGGCGCGCCGCCGCGAGGAAGTTCTCCTCGGCGACGCGGAACGGCATCCGCGTCCACAGCGGGCGGTGCGCCTCGACGAGCGAGCGCAGGCACCCGTAGTAGAACGCGCCGTTCGCGAGCACATCGACGACCGTCGGCCCCGCGGGCAGCACGCGGTTCTCGATGCGCAGGTGGGCGACACCGCCGACGGTGTCGTAGATCGGCCGGTTCCACCGGTAGACCGTGCCGTTGTGCAGGGCCAGCTCCGAGAGCTTCGGCGCCCGTCCCTCCTCCGCGACGGCGACGGGGTCCTCCTCGTCGCACAGGGGCAGCAGCGCCGGGAAGTAGCGCAGGTTCTCCTCGAACAGGTCCAGCGCCGACGTGATCCACCGCTCGCCGAACCACACCCGCGGGCGTACGCCCTGGGCCTTGAGCTCCTCGCTGCGCATGTCCGTCGCCTGCGTGAAGAGCGGGATGCGCGTCTCACGCCAGAGCTCGCGGCCCAGCAGGTAGGGCGAGTTGGCCCCCATGGCGAGCTGGACCCCCGCGAGGACCTGCGCCGCGTTCCAGTGCGCCGCGAAGCGCTCCGGCCGCACCTGCTGGTGGAGCTGGACGCTCGTGCACGCGGCCTCCGGGGCGATCGTCGCCGCGAGCGTCGACAGCACCTCCGGGCCGGAGATCTCCAGCGGGATGTCCTCGCCTCGAGCGGCGAGGATCTGCTCGTCGAGCAGCCCGTAGCGCGGGTCCTCCGACAGCGCTCCGCGGCCGAGGTCCTCCTCGCGCAACGTCGGCAGGATCCCGACCATGACGATGCCCGCGCCGGCCTCGCGGGCGCGCGCCTCGGCCGCGTCCAGCGCCCCGCGCAGCTCGCGCTCGAGGCCGGCGAGCTTGTCGCCGTCGAGCCGGCGCGGCTCGACGTTGACCTCGATGTTGAACCTGCCGAGCTCGGTCTGGAAGGCCGGGTCGGCGATCCGGTCCAGGACCTCGGTGTTGCGCAGCGCCGGCAGCCCCTGCCCGTTGACGAGGTTGAGCTCCACCTCGAGCCCGGTCATCGGGCGCTCGCGGTCGAACCGGTCCTCGGCCAGCATGAGGCCGAGGACGTCGAGGCAGCGATGGGCCTTCTGCCGGTAGCGGCGGCGGTCCTCGCGGGTGAACTCCTGCCGCTCGACACGTTTGCCCATGACCCCCCGATCCCCGTGCGGCAGATGAGGCAATCCCCCACCGGCTGCCGCGCGCCTCCCGGGTCTTGTCAGTGGGGCCTCCTACGGTGCGGGGCGTGCGAGTGCTCCACACCTCCGACTGGCATCTGGGCCGCTCCTTCCACCGCGAGGGGATGCTCGGGCCGCAGGCCGCATTCGTCGACTTCCTGGTCGACCTGGCCGGGTCCGAGCGGGTGGACGTGGTGCTCGTCGCCGGCGACGTCTACGACCGCGCGCTGCCGTCGGTGGACGCCGTGCAGCTCTTCGACGAGGCGCTCGCCCGGCTGGCCGCGACCGGCGCCCGCGTGCTGCTGCTGAGCGGCAACCACGACTCCGCCTCCCGGCTCGGCTTCGGCTCCCGGCTGCTGGACCTCGCCGGTGTGCACCTGCGCACGGACCCGGGGCGCATCGACGAGCCGGTGCTGGTCGAGGACGCCCATGGGCCGGTCGCGTTCTACCCGCTGCCCTACCTCGAGCCCGACGCCGTCGCGGCTCGGCTCGGCTGCGCGACGCGCAGCCACGCGAGCGTGCTCGGGGAGGCCATGCGCCGCGTACGGGCCGATCTCGCCCGTCGCGGGGCCGGCACCCGGTCCGTGGTGGCCGCGCACGCCTTCGTCGCCGGCGGGGTGCCGTCCGAGAGCGAGCGGGACATCACCGTCGGCGGGGTGAGCGTCGTGCCGGTCGAGACGTTCGCCGGCGTCGACTACGCCGCGCTCGGCCACCTGCACGGGGCGCAGACGGTCTCGCCGTGGGCGCGCTACAGCGGCTCCCCGCTCGCCTACTCCTTCTCCGAGGCGGGCCACGTCAAGTCCGTGGCCCTCGTCGACCTCGGCCCCGGCGGGCTCAGCGGGGTGCAGCTCGTGCCCTGCCCCGTGCCGCGGCCGCTCGCCCGCCTGCGCGGCAGCCTCGACGCGCTGCTCACCGACCCGGTGCTGGCCCGGCACGAGCAGTCCTACCTGCAGGTGACGCTGACCGACGCCGCCCGGCCGCGGGAGCCGATGGAGCGGTTGCGCGCGCGCTTCCCCCACGTGCTCGTGCTGGGCCACGAGCCGGAGCGCAGCGTCCGGGCCACGGTCACGTCCTACTCCGAGCGCGTGCGCGGGCTGGACGACCTGGCCCTCGTCGGCGGCTTCGTGGAGCACGTACGCGGCGCTGCCGCGACCGCGGACGAGGCCGCCCTGCTGCAGCGGGCGCTCGAGGCGGCCCGCCGCGCGGAGGCGGAGGCCTGACGTGCGGCTGCACTCGCTCACCGCCACCGCGTTCGGCCCCTTCGCCGGCTCCGAGTCCGTCGACTTCGACGCACTGGGCGTCTCCGGCCTGTTCCTGCTCAGCGGTCCTACCGGCGCCGGCAAGACCAGCCTGCTCGACGCGGTCGTCTACGCGCTCTACGGCGTCGTCCCCGGCGCGCGTCAGGGCGCGGCCCGCTTGCGCAGCGACCACGCCTCGGCCGATCTGCCGACCGAGGTGGTCCTGGAGCTCACCGTGCGCGGGCGGCGGCTGCGGGTCGCGCGCCGCCCGGCGTGGGACAGGGCCAAGCGGCGCGGCGAGGGCGTGACGCGCCAGCCGGCGAAGGTGCTGCTCGAGGAGGTCACCTCCGGCGAGCCGGTCGTGCTCTCGACCCGGCTCGACGAGGCCGGCCACCTGCTGCGCGACCTGATGGGCATGAGCGCCGAGCAGTTCTGCCAGGTCGTCCTGCTCCCGCAGGGCGACTTCGCGCGGTTCCTGCGCGCGGACGCGGAGGCGCGGCGGGCGATCCTCGAGGCGCTCTTCTCCACCGACCGGTTCAGCGCGGTGGAGGCCTGGCTCGCCGAGCGGCGCCGCACGACCCGCGACGCGGTCCAGTCCGCCGCGCTGGAGCTGTCACTGCTGTCCGCGCGGGCGGCCCAGGCGGCGGGCGGGCTCGTCGACGTCCTGGGCGCGCAGGGCGGGCCGTCCGCGGCAGAGGGTGGCGGCGCGTCCCCGGGCGCTCCGCTCGACGCGTACGGCGCGGACGGCGCGGACGGCGCGGACGGCGCGGACGGCGCACCAAGCGGCTCAACCGCCGACGGCGGTGGGCCGGTCGCCGAGGGCGGCAGCAGGGCGGTAGGGGCTTTCGGCGGCACCGGCCCGGGAGACGACGACAGCACCGCCCTCGAGCGCGTCCGTGAGCTCGCCGGCGCCGCGCTCGCGCACGCGGACGAGGCCACCGCGGCAGCGGCCACTGCGGCCGAGGCAGCCCGGGCGGCCCGCGCCGGCGCCGCCGCCGCCCAGGACCAGGCCCGGCGGAGGCGGGACGCGGTCGAGCTGGCGGCGCGCGCCACCCGGGTCGAGGCGGCACGGGGTGAGCGGGAGCGGGCGGCGGAGCAGCTCGCGGCCGCTCGGCGCGCCGCCGGGGTGCTGCCCTACCTCGAGGCCGCCACCGCGTCCGCAGCCGCAGCGCGCGCGGCTGCCCGGGCCGAGCGCGTCGCGCGGAAGGCGCTCCCACCCGACCTGCAGGCCGCCGGGCTCGACGAGCTGCGCGCAGCCTCCGCGGCGGCTGCGGGCGAGTGCGGGGCGCTCGCCCTGCTCGAGCGCGACGAGGCCACCGAGCGTGACCTGCGCCGCCGGTCCGCCGCCGCCGCCGCGGCTGCCGCGGGCGTTCGCCAGCGCCGCGAGGAGGTCGCGGGCGAGCTGACCGCGCTTCCAGCGCGCCTGCGTGACGCAACCGAGCGGCGCGACGCCGCCCGGTCGGCGGTCCTCGAGCGCGAGCGCGCGGATGCTGCGGTGGCAGACCTCGGCACGCGCGTGGCCGCGGCGAGCCGCGCCGCTGCGCTGAGGTCGGACGTCGTCACGACGGCCGATGCCGAGCGCGCCGCGACCGACCGCGCGCTGCGCGCCCGGGAGGCGTGGCTCGACGCCCGTCAGCGCCGGCTCGACGGGATGGCCGCCGAGCTCGCCGCCGGCCTGGCGCCCGACAACCCTTGCCCCGTCTGCGGTAGCACCAGCCACCCCGAGCCCGCCCGGGCCGCATCTGACGCTCCGGCCGAGGAAGAGGAAGCCGCGCACCGGCGTTCCGACGCCGCCGAGGGCGAGCGGCGACGGCGCGAGCAGGCCTCGTCGGCGCTCCGGGTCGAGCTGGCCGCTGCCGAAGCCGCCGCAGGTGGCGCCGCGCTCGAGCAGCTGCAGCAGGAGCTCACGACCGCCCGGGCCACGGCCGCTGCCGTCGCCCGCGCCGCCGGGCAGCTGTCCCGACACGAGCAGGCGCTGGCCGAGCTGGAGAGGTCGCAGTCCGCCCTCGTCGAGGAGGACCAGGCGCTGGCCGAGCGCGGCGCCGAGCTGGCCGCCGCGGCGGCCACCGCGTCCGAGCAGGCGCGCGAGCTGCGCCAGCGGCTGGACGCCGCGCGGGGCGAGGATGACAGCGTGCGCGCCCGGCGCGCCCGCCTCGAGGCGCTGTGCGCAGCCGTCGACCAGGCCGCCGAGACGGCGGCCGACGCCGCTCGATGCGCGGCGGACGTCGCGCAGGTCGAGCGGCAGGCGGTCGAGGCAGCCCAGGCGCAGGGGTTTGCGACCGTGACCGACGCACACGGCGCTGCCCTGCCCGCGCCCGCGCTCGCGCGACTGGAGGAGCAGGTCGCGGCCCACGACCGCGAGGCCGCCGCCGTTGCAGACCGGCTCGCCGAGCCCGCCTACGCCGACGGCGCCTTGCAGCAGCTGCTCGCCGAGCCCGCCCCGGACGAGGCCGCGGCCCTCGAGCTCGCCGACCGGGCCGAGGCGATCGCCGGAGCGGCGCTGGCGGCCGCGTCGCGGGCGAGCGAGCGCGCGGTCGAGCTCGAGCAGATCAGCGTGGAGGTCGAGCAGGCCGTCGAGCGGATCACGCCGCTGCGCGCGGCCGCCGAGGTCGCTCACCGGCTCTCGACCCTGTGCGAGGGCACCAGTGCGGACAACACGCTGCGCATGCGGCTGTCCGCCTACGTCCTCGCGGCGCGGCTCGAGCAGGTGGCCGAGGCGGCGACCGAGCGCCTCTGCCGGATGTCGGGCGGGCGCTACAGCCTCGTCCACACCGACGCGGCCGGCGGCCGGGGCCGAGCGGGGCTCGGCCTCGCCGTCCTGGACGCGTGGACCGGTGCCGAGCGGGACCCGGCGACCCTGTCCGGCGGCGAGGCGTTCATGGCCTCGCTCGCGCTCGCGCTGGGGCTGTCCGACGTCGTCACGAGCGAGGCGGGCGGCGTGCTCATGGAGACGCTGTTCGTCGACGAGGGGTTCGGCGCCCTGGACGAGGAGACGCTCGACGAGGTGCTGGACGTGCTCGACGGTCTGCGCGAGGGCGGCCGCGTCGTCGGCCTGGTCAGCCACGTGTCCGAGCTGCGCGCCCGCATCCCCGCTCAGCTGCTCGTGGCGAAGGGGCGCAGCGGGTCCACCGTGGGGCTCTCGGCGGCGGCCGCCGCCGCCGCCGGCCTGGGCAGCGCCGCGCCGGCCGCGACGAGCCCGCGTCGGGCGCTGCTGCACCGCGTGCCCGCCGCCGCAGCCGGAGCCGGAGGGCCGCTGCCCGGGCCGCGGGCGTCCGACCGGGCCGCGACGCCGGCGCGGGCGGGATGGGATGCGGTCGCCCAGGTGCCCCAACCGGCTGCGGAGTCGGTCGAGGCGTCGTTGCCGGCCCGGGAGGCGGTTCCCCCAGCCCCGGAGCCGGTCCCCGCGACCTCGGGTGAGGCGCGCCGCCCCACCAAGGGGCGCCGGCGCGCGTCGGCTGCGGACACGCTGGGGCAAGGCACGCTCTTCGGCGACGAGCCGGGCCCGACCGGCCACGACGGGGCCGGGGGCGGTGCCGGAAGCGACGCTGCCTAGCGTTGGGCGCATGGCGACCGAACGCCCGGCGCGGCCCTATGCGGTCCTCGACATCGACGGCGTGCTGGCCGACGTACGCCATCGGCTCCATCACCTGGACCAGCGGCCGAAGGACTGGCCCGCCTTCTTCGCAGCGGCACCGGAGGACGAGCTGCTCGCCGAAGGGGCTGCCGTAGCCGCGACCCTCGCCGCCGAGCACGAGGTCGTCTACCTCAGCGGGCGGCCGGTCTCCTGCCGAACAGCCACCGAGGACTGGCTCCGGCGCCACGGGCTTCCCCCCGGCCGGCTGCTGCTGCGGCCCACCCGTGACCGCCGCCCGGCGCGCCTGGTCAAGGTCGAGCGGCTGCGCGAGCTGGCCCGGGACGCGCCGGTCGGGATGGTCGTCGACGACGACGCAGCTGTCGTCGCCGCGGTCCGCGCCGCCGGCTTCCCCGTCCTGCACGCGACGTGGATGACCGAGCCGGGCGCGGGCACCGACCAGGGGGCGCAGGCGACGCTCTTCGAGGCCCAGGAGCACGACGGGCGCACCTGACCCCGACCCACCCCGACGGGCACGGCGCTCGTCGTACCGCTGCTGCCGCTCGGCAGGCGAGGAAGGAGGAAGGCTTGTCCGAGGGCGAGAGCCTCTGGCGGACCCTGCTCGTGCTCGCCGCGACCGGGGTCGCCGCCGCGTTCGCCGGCTGGCTGTCCGGAAAGGCCGTGACGCTGCTGCCGCCCCAGCGCTACCGGGGCTTCGCGCGGCGGGTCCACGAGGCGTGCCACCGCGCCTGGGTGTCGACGCTCGTCACGTTCTCCCTGCTGCAGGCGGTCGACGCCGAGCCGCTCCCCGACGACGACGTGCAGCGGGTGGTCCGCCACGCGCTCGTCATCGCGGCCATCGCCGCGGTCTCGTGGTTCGTCGTCAAGGCCCTCTTCGTCGCGCAGGACGCCGCCTTCACCAAGCTGCGCATCGACGTCACCGACAACCGGCGCGTCCGCAAGATGCGCACCCAGATCCTGATCGTGCGCCGCATCACCGCGGCGGTCGTCACGGCCGTCGGCGTCGGGGCGATCCTCATGTCCTTCGACACCCTGCGCACCGTGGGCGCCTCGCTGCTCGCCTCGGCGGGCATCGCCGGTGCGATCGCAGGCTTCGCCGCGCAGGCGACGCTGGGCAACGTCTTCGCCGGGATCCAGCTCGCGTTCACCGACGCGCTGCGCATCGACGACGTCGTGGTCGTCGAGGGCGAGTGGGGGCGCATCGAGGAGCTGACGCTGACCTACGTCGTCGTGCACCTCTGGGACGAGCGCCGCCTCGTGCTGCCGACGAGCTGGTTCACGAGCAACCCGTTCCAGAACTGGACGCGGCAGGAGTCGCGGGTGCTGGGGGCGGTCCAGCTGCACCTGGACTTCGCGACCCCGCTCGACGCGCTGCGCCACCACGCGCGCGAGGTGATCGAGGGGTCGCCCCTCTGGGACCGGCGCGACTGGGTGCTGCAGGTCGTCGACACGACTCCGACCACCATGGTCGTGCGCGTCCTCGCCTCCGCCCACGACGCGCCCAGTGCCTGGGACCTGCGGTGCGACATCCGCGAGCAGCTGCTGACCTGGCTGCAGCAGAACCATCCGTACGCCCTGCCCCGCACACGTGCGGAGGTCGAGCCCGGCGGTGACCGGCAGCCGTTCCTCGTGGCCCCTTCCGGCACCGCGGCGGCCGAAGCCGATACGCCCGACCGTCTCGAGAAGGCACCGTGACCCCGCCGCCCGGCCGGTCGCGGCTGGTCTTCGCCGAGGAGTTCGACGCCCCGCGCCTCGACCGCTCGCGGTGGCTGCCGCACTACCTGCCGGAGTGGAGCTCGCGCGCGACGAGCGCCGCGACGTACGAGGTCCAGGACTCCTGCCTCCGGCTGTCGATCCCGGCCGACCAGGGGCTGTGGTGCGCCGACGAGCACTCCCCTCCCCTGCGCGTCTCCGGCGTGCAATCGGCGAGCCTGTCCGGGCCCGTCGGGTCCACACGCGGCCAGCAGCCGTTCCGGCCCGGGCTGACCGTGAAGCAGGAGCAGCCGGAGTTCAGGGGCTGGACTCCGAGCTCGGGCTACCTGGAGATGCGTGCCCGCGCGGACATCACACCCCGCTCGATGGTCGCGTGGTGGCTCGTGGGCTTGGAGGACGTGCCCGCGCGGAGCGCGGAGATCTGTGTCGCAGAAGTCTTCGGCGACGCGGTCGTCCCCGGCTCGGGAGCCGGCGTCGGGTGCGGGCTGCACTCGTTCCGCGACCCACATGTGCCCGAGGACTTCGCGGTCACGCAGCTGCCGATCGACGTCGCCGACTTCCACACCTATGCCGTGGACTGGACGAGCGATCGGGTCGAGTTCCTCGTCGACGGCGTCGCGGTGCGCGCCTGCGCCGCGCCGCCGACGTACCCGATGCAGCTGATGCTCGCCGTCTTCGACTTCCCCGACCGCTCCGACGGGCACGACGCCGGAGCCGTCCCGCAGCTCGTCGTCGACTACGTGCGCGGCTACGCCTAGGCCGTGTCGTGCTGCCCTCTCCGGGCGGACCGCGGAGGAAGTGCGGCTCAGGGGAAAGCGCTTCCTCCTTCGGGAGCCGGGCTCATCCCCGGCGCACGGCCGTGAACGCCTCGTCGATGCCGTCCACCACGAAGCTCTCGGCCATCCCGACCATCTCCAGCACGCGTCGCGCGAGGTGCCCGGGCGGCGCCACGGCCGCGACGGGCACTCCCCGGCGCGCGCACTGCCGGGCCACCACGTCCACGAGGCGGACGCCGGAGCTGTCGAAGAACGTGACGTCCCTGAGGTCGAGCACGACGCCGCAGGCGCCTGCCAGCAGGTCCGGGACCTGCTCGAGCAGCGCGGGCACCGTGGCGGCGTCCAGCTCGCCGGAGGCGTGGAGCACTTGGGGCGCGTCCGGCCCGGGCTCCGCCAGCCCGAGGATCGTCATGGCACCGCCCCTCCCAGCGCGCGGCGCAGCACGACGGTGGTGCCCTCCCCGGCCATGACCTGCACGTCGTCCATCAGCCCTCGCATGATGCGCAGCCCACGCCCCCGCTCGGGAACCGCGGCGCCCGCCTCGCGCCAACGTCCGTCGTCGCTCACGGTGACGACGACCTGCGGCCGGTCCGCGTGCCGCTCGATGCCCGCAGAGACCCGGACCAACCCGGGGCCTCCGGCGCAGCCGTGCTCCACGGCGTTGGCCACCGCCTCGGACGCCGCGAGGACGACGTCTCCGCAGACCGGGGTCGGCACGCCCTGCGCCGCCAGCCACTCCCCCAGCGACCGCCGCAGCCCGGGCAGGCGGCGCAGATCGGCCGGCAGCTCCTCGGCCAGGGTCGGCCCGAGCCAGGTGAGCAACAGCATGCAGACGTCGTCCCGGGCCTCCGCGTCGGCGAGCAGCGTGCCGATGATCGTGCCGACGGCGTCGGCACCCGGGACGTCCCGCACCCGATCGGCCGCCTCCCGCAGCCGCAGCAAGCCGTCGTCGAGCGGTTGTCTGCGCCGCTCCACGAGGCCGTCGGTGTAGAACAGCAGCCTGGCGCCGGGCTTGATCCAGGCCCGCGCCTGGGTCCTCGGCGCGCGTCCCACGAACGCGCCGAGCGGGGTGGAGCGGCCCTCCCAGAGCAGCAGCCCGGGCGCCTGCGGTGGCAGCAGCAGCGGCGGCGGGTGCCCAGCGCACGCGTAGCTCAGCAGTCCCGTCGCGAGATCCAGCTCGGCGTACGCCAGGGTCGCCATCGAGGCCGCCGGGATCTGAGCGACGAACCCGTCGAGCAGCGTGAGCAAGCGGGCAGGCGGCGCGCCCGTCCCGGCCAGGGCACGCACGGCGCTGCGTAGCTGCCCCATGGCCCCGGCGGCCCCGAGCCCGCGCCCGACCACGTCGCCGACGACGACGGCCAGCACGCCGGTGCGGGCGAGGAAGACGTCACTCCAGTCGCCGCCGACCTCCAGAGCCTCCACCCCCGGCTGGTACGCGGCGGCGACCTCGTAGCGCGGGTCCTCCGGCGGCTCGCCGACCAGGAGCGCGCGTTGCAGCTCGTGGGCGACGCCCGCCTGCTGCTCGTAGAGCTGCGCGCGGTCCAGGGCGAGGCCGGCTTGACGGCCCACGGCCACGAGAACGTCCCGGTCGAGCGCCGGCGCGGTGGGCCCCTTCGGCCGGACGAGCGAGAGCACGCCGCGCAGGGCGTCGCGGCCGTGCAGCGGGACCACGACTCGGGCGCCGTCGAGGCACGGCTCGCCCGCCGCGGCCAGCTCCTGCGCGCTGGGCGCCGGCGCGGCGCCGCCCGCCTCACCGGCGCTGGCGCGCTGCACGAGCGTTGCCCCCGCCTCGGCGACCCACACGGTCCCCGCGGGAGCTCGCAACGTCGCGAGCACGGCGGAGAGCAGGGCCCCGGCCACCGCCTCGACCCCCACGGCGCGTGACAGGGCGGCGGTCACCTCCTGCAGCGCCCGCACGTGCGCAGCCGACTGCTCGGCCACGCGCCGGGCGGCGAGCAGCTCCCGCTCATAGCGCGACCGCTCCGACGACGGCGTCAGAGCCACCTGCACGAGCGCGCCGTCGGCATCCTCGGCCGCGGCCGGCCCGTCACGGCGGGCGGCAGTGGCCGACGCGCTCAGCAGGACGGGGAGCCGGGAGCCGGCCGCGCGCAGCTCGACCGCGACCTCGTCGAGCCGACGCTCGACGATGAGGAGCGGGGCGAGGTGGGTCTCCCAGTAGATCCGTCCCCCGACCGTGAGCAGCTCTGCGAGCCGCGCCCGCCCGACGACCTCCTCGCGGGTACGCCCCACCCACGCGAGCAGGGTGGCGTTGGCAGCGACGACGGTCCCGTCGAGTCGCATCGTCAGCAGGCCGCACGGGGCGTCGTCCCACGGCGTCGACGCGTTCACCGCGTGGCGCCCACCCGTGGTGCGGCGCTGACGTCGGAGCGCGGCCGCAGGTAGTCGCGGATCGCCGCGACGAGCTGGCCCGGCGCGCTGAGGTTGGGGCAGTGCCCGGTCGCATCCAGCACGGTCAGCTCGCTGCCGGGCAGGGACGCATGGACGTACGCCCCCACCTCGGGCGGGGCGATGACGTCCTCGCGGCACTGGACCACGAGCGCGGGCGTGCGCACGCGGGCCAGGTCGGCGCGGTTGTCGGACAGGAACGTGACGCGTGCGAACGCCCGCGCGATGCTCGGGTCGCTGCGGCAGAAGCTGTCGGCGAGCTCGCGGCCGAGCTCCGGCCGCTCGGGCACGCCCATGATGGCCGGCGCGATCTGCGCAGACCAGCCGAGGTAGTTGCCGTCCATGGTCTCCAGCAGCTCGTCGATCTCCTCGCGGGCGAACCCTCCGCGGTAGCCCACGTCGTCGACGTAGCGCGGGCTCGGCCCGACCAGGACGAGGCGCGCGAACAGGTCCGGGCGCTCGGCGGCGGCGAGCAGCCCGATCGTGGCGCTCACCGAGTGGCCCACGAACGTCACCTCGCCCAGGGCCAGGGCGTCGAGGATCTCCAGGACGTCGCGGGCGTAGCCCTCGAGGCTGCCGTGGCGGGAGGGGTCGTACGCCGCGAGGTCCGACCGGCCCGCGCCGACGTGGTCGAAGAGCACCACGCGATGGGTCGCCTCGAAGGCGGGAGCGACGTAGCGCCACATGCCCTGGTCGCAGCCGAACCCGTGCGCGAACACGAGGGGAGGCGCGTCGCTCGCGCCGCGTACGACGACGTTGTTCCTGCTCACGACGTCCACGAGGCACAGACTAGGACGCAGCGGCCCGGTGAGACAGGGCTCGCGCCCCTTCGGTCGGCGCCGGTCCCCGCCGGCCGACGGACGACCTCGACGACTTGCCGCGACAGCCTCCTCCGGCGGCCCTGGCTGGAGGCGGCGCAGGCTCGAGGCGGCGCAGGCTCGCCAGCACCGGCATGCACGCGGCCGCCAGGGTGCGGCCCTGGGATGCGAGGTCGACGCACGTCCTGGCCCCCGGTCGGCTGAGCCCCCTCCGGCGTAGCCCGCTGGCGCGGGACGGGCTAGGCCGATCGGGCGTATCCGGCGATGTGGGTCACGTCTCCTGGGTGAAAGGAAGCCGGGAAACGCCAGGCGTGTTGAAGGTGGCGCAGCACACAGCCGAGGAGCACTCTGGAGTGGCTCGGCACGAGCCAAGAAGGGAGGCGTGCGATGAAGTGCACCCATGTCCCCGCCTGTCCGGCGGCGGACGCGTTGGACCACGAGGCTGCTGCCATCGTGTCCGGCCACCCTGAACAGGGGTGGTTCCTGCTGTGCAACGGAGTCGTCATCTTCGACGACACCGGGCACCTGCTGCCCAACGGGCGGGCCGTCGCCCCGCACCGCGCCGTGAGCAACGCGGCCTGAGCCACGGGCCGGCGTCCGCGCCGGTCCCGCGGCCCAGGCCGCATCGCGCTCGTGCAGAGGCGGGGCTTTCCCGCCGGGTCAGCCGGTCGACCGCCCAGCGCCCCGCGCGGTCGACCCGCCGCTCCCGTCAGTCCTCGTACGCCGCCGTGGGCGGGCAGGCGCACACCAGGTTGCGGTCGCCGAAGGCCGAGTCGATCCGCGAGACGGGCGGCCAGTACTTCGCCGTCGGCGAGACGGCACCCGGGAAGACGGCCTCGCGCCGCGAGTACGGGTGTGCCCACTCCTCGACCAGCCGCTCCGCCGGGTGCGGCGCGTTCGTCAGCGGGTTGTCCTCTCGCGGCCACTCCCCCGCACCGACCTTGTCGGCCT
Source organism: Motilibacter deserti (assembly GCF_011250635.1). GTDB lineage: Bacteria > Actinomycetota > Actinomycetes > Motilibacterales > Motilibacteraceae > Motilibacter_A > Motilibacter_A deserti. Next base: position 63,730 of record NZ_JAANNP010000005.1, on the reverse strand, counting down.
CACGGCGGATCGCGATCATCGCGTCGATGAAGCGGTCGAGCTCGGCCAGGCCCTCGCTCTCGGTCGGCTCGACCATCAGCGTCCCCGCGACCGGGAAGCTCATCGTCGGGGCGTGGAAGCCGTAGTCCACCAGCCGCTTGGCCACGTCATCGACCGTGACCCCGGTCGCGGCGGTGAGCGGGCGCAGGTCGAGGATGCACTCGTGGGCGACGAGCGCGCCGCGCCCGGTGTAGAGCACGGGGTAGTGCTCGCGAAGGCGCGCGGCCACGTAGTTGGCCGACAGCACCGCCGACTGCGTCGCCTGGCGCAGCCCCTCCGCCCCCATCAGCCGGATGTAGGCCCACGGGATCGGCAGGATCCCCGCGCTGCCCCACGGCGCGGCGCTGATCGGGCCGGTGCCCGACGGCGGGCCCGCCTTCGACGCGAGCGGGTGGTTGGGCAGGAACGGCGCGAGGTGAGCGCGCACCGCGACCGGGCCGACACCCGGGCCGCCCCCGCCGTGCGGGATGCAGAAGGTCTTGTGCAGGTTGAGGTGGCTCACGTCCGCGCCGAAGCGGCCGGGCCGGGCGACCCCGACGAGGGCGTTGAGGTTGGCGCCGTCGACGTAGACCTGGCCGCCCGCGTCGTGGACGGTCGCGCAGACCTCGCGCACGCCCTCCTCGTAGACGCCGTGCGTCGACGGGTAGGTGATCATGATCGCGGCGACGCGCCCGGCGTGCTGCTCGCACTTGGCACGCAGGTCCGCGAGGTCGACCTCACCGTTCTCGTCGGTCTTCACGACCACGACGCGCAGGCCCGCGAGCACGGCGCTCGCCGCGTTGGTCCCGTGCGCCGAGGCCGGCACGAGGCACACGTCGCGCTCGGCGTCCCCGGAGTCGCGGTGGTAGGCCCGGATGGCGAGCAGGCCGGCCAGCTCACCCGCCGAGCCTGCATTGGGCTGCAGGCTGACCGCGTCGTAGCCGGTGACCTCGGCCAGCCAGCGCTCGAGGTCGGCGGTCAGCTCGGCGTAGCCCGCCGCGTCCTCAGCCGGCTGGAACGGGTGCAGCCCGGCGAACTCCGGCCAGCTGATCGGCTCGAGCTCCACGGTGGCGTTGAGCTTCATCGTGCACGACCCGAGCGGGATCATGCCGCGGTCGAGGGCGTAGTCGCGGTCGCGCAGCCGGTGCAGGTAGCGCAGCATCTCGGTCTCGGACCGGTAGTCGGCGAAGACCGGGGCGGTGAGGTACGCGGACGTGCGGCGCAGCGCGGCCGGGACCGTCGCCGGCGCGTCGGCCACCGGGCGGGCGCCGAAGGCGGCGAGGACGTCCTCGACGTGGGCGGCGGTGGTCGTCTCGTCCGCGCTGATCCCGACCGTGTCGGCGTCCACCCGGCGCAGGTCGACGCCGGCCGCTCTGGCCCGGGCCACCACCTCGTCGGCGCGGCCGGGCACGCGGGCCAGCACGGTGTCGAAGAACGCGCCGTGCGCCACGTCGACCCCGGCCGCCCGGAGCCCCGCAGCCAGCGCGGCGGCCCGCCCGTGAACCTGCTCGGCGATCGCGGCCAGGCCCTCGGGGCCGTGGTAGGAGGCGTACATCGCGGCGACGACGGCGAGCAGCGTCTGCGCGGTGCAGATGTTGCTCGTGGCCTTGTCCCGGCGGATGTGCTGCTCGCGGGTCTGCAGGGCAAGGCGGTACGCCGGGCGCCCGTCGGCGTCGCGCGAGAGCCCGACGATCCGGCCCGGCAGCTGGCGCTCGAGGCCGGTGCGCACGCTCATGAACCCGGCGTGCGGCCCGCCGTAGAAGAGCGGGACGCCGAACCGCTGCGAGCTGCCGACCGCCACGTCGGCGCCCCACTCGCCGGGCGGCGTCAGCAGCGTGAGCGCGAGCAGGTCCGTCGCGGCGACGACGAGGCCGTCGCGCTCCTTCACCGCGGCGACGACGGCAGCCGGGTCGTGCACGGCACCGGTCGACGTGGGGTACTGCACCAGCGCGCCGAGCACGGCGTCCGGCAGCCCGGCGCCGGAGGCTGCGGCGGCGTACAGGTCGAGCACGACGACGGGGATGTCCAGCGGCTCGGCCCGGGCCTGCAGCAGCGCGAGGGTCTGCGGGTGCACGTCGCTGTCGACGAGGAACGGCCGACCCGCCCCCTTCGCGCCCGCGACCCGGCGAGCGAGCGTCATCGCCTCGGCGGCCGCGGTGGCCTCGTCGAGCAGGCTGGCGCCCGCGACGGGCAGGCCGGTGAGGTCGGAGACGAGGGTCTGGAAGGTGAAGAGCGCCTCGAGCCGGCCCTGGCTGATCTCCGGCTGGTACGGCGTGTACGCGGTGTACCAGCCCGGGTCCTCCAGCACGTTGCGCCGGATCACCGCCGGCGTCGCGGCCCGGTAGTAGCCGAGCCCGATCATGGGCGTCCGGGCCCGGTTGCGCGCGGCGAGCGCGCGCAGCTCGGCCGTGACCGCTTCCTCGCTGGCGGCGGCGGGCAGCGCCAGGGGCTCGTCGCTGCGGATGGCCTCGGGGACGGCGGCGTCGGTCAGCTCGTCGAGCGAGGAGTAGCCGAGCACGGCCAGCATGCGGGCCTGCTCTTCGGGCGCGGCGCCGATGTGCCGACGGACGAACGCGGCGGCGCCAGGCTCGTCGGTCTGCGCGGCGGACGCCGGCGCGGCGTCGGTGGTGCGGAGCGGGTCGAGGATCGTCACGAGGCCTCCCGGGCACGACGGGGCAGGGCCTCCCCCTCTGTCCGTGGGCCTGAGAGCTTCACCGGCCCGGGAACGAGGGCCGGCTTTCACCGTCGGCGAGCCGATCGCCCCGGGGCCGTACGCGCCGCACCGCGCGTACGAGGAGCCATCGCCTGCTTTCCAGAGGCGTCTTTCCCGAACGGTCCGTGGGCCTGAGAGGTTCGTGGGGAGGATTGCTCCTTCGGCGCGGCACCGCTGGCTGCGGCGCCGACTCTCCCGTCCGGGGTCGTCGACGCCTCCACCCTAGCCGAGCGAGCCGGCGCAGGCGCGCGTCAGCCGATGCGCCGCGCGCGCCGCTTCGCCAGCTCGTCGGTCGCGTCGGCGGCCGCCGTGCCGTCCTCGGCGTCCGGGCGCACGGCCGGCAGCTCGGCGAGGGAGCCCTCGACCTCGCGCCAGACCCGGCCGACGGCGATGCCGAAGACGCCCTGCCCGCCCTGGACCAGGTCGACGACCTCGTCGGCGGACGTGCACTCGTAGACGCTCGCCCCGTCGCTCATGAGCGTGATCTGCGCCAGGTCCTCGACACCGCGGTCGCGCAGGTGGTGGACGGCGGCGCGGATGTTCTGCAGCGAGACGCCCGTGTCCAACAGCCGCTTGACGACCTTGAGCACGAGGATGTCGCGGAAGGAGTAGAGCCGCTGGGAGCCGGACCCGGCCGCGGAGCGCACGCTCGGCTCGACGAGCCCGGTGCGCGCCCAGTAGTCCAGCTGGCGGTAGGTGATGCCGGCTGCGGCGCACGCGGTCGGCCCGCGGTAGCCCACGTCCTCCGGCAGCGTCGGCAGCTGGTCGGGGAAGAGCATCTCCTGCGTGGCCCGCGGCAGGCTGCCGGGGACGTTCCCGGCCGCACCGCTCGCGGTGGCGCCACCGTCCGAGCCGCTCCCGGCCATGCCGTCCTCCGTCCAGCCGTCGTGGGTCGCTAGTCAGGGGACCGGCACATCCCGGGTTGGACCTGGGCTGCTCTCACCGGTGGAACTACAGCGACGGCGTTTCCCTCCGCACGGTACGGGGGTCCGAACTCCGGGGTCAACGAGCTCCCCGGGCGTGTCGCGGCCGGTCTTGACGACCGACGTCGTGGACGTCAGCGGGCCGGCAGGGATCAGGTGGGCGAGCCCGGGGCTCCGCCGGCCTCGAAGTCCTCCGGGGAGATGGAGTCGAGGAACTCGCGGAACTTCTCGACCTCGTCCTCCTGCTCGTCCGGGATCGCGATCGCGGCCTCGTCGAGGACGGCGTCCGCGCAGAAGATCGGGCTCGCCGTGCGCAGGGCCAGCGCGATCGCGTCGGACGGCCGGCTGCTGACCTCCACGCCGCCGGAGAGGCGGAGCTCGGCATAGAACACACCGTCACGCAGGCCGGTGATGCGGACCTGCTCGAGCTCCCGGCCGACCGCGCCGAGCACGTCGCGGAGCAGGTCGTGGGTCAGCGGCCGGGCCGGCACGACCCCCTGCTGGGCGAACGCGATGGCCGTGGCCTCCACCGCCCCGATCCAGATAGGCAGGTAGCGCTCACCGCCTGCTTCCTTCAACAGGACGATGGGCTGGTTCGAGGGCATTTCTACCCGGACGCCGACGACGTCGAGCTGGCGCACTCCGCAACCCTACCTCTCACCGACGGGCCGCGCGGCCCCCGAGACGGTCCTTGTCGAGCGGCCTGTCGAGCGCCGTCCCGCACTCCTATCCCCGGTGCAGGGCCGCCTTCACCAACAGCGCGTGCAGTCGGACCGAGAGCGCGCCGAGCTCCCGGGTGGCCTCCTCGGCCCGGGCCTGCGCCTCCGGGCTGCGCTGGCTCAGCAGCGGCCGGGTCACCTGCTCGACGAGCCCGGCCTCGCGGTCGGCCGCCGTCTTGAACGGGCGCAGGTGTCGGGGCTCCACCCCGAACCGGGCGAGCTCCCCGACCGTCTGGGCGACGAGGAGGGCGTCCCCGTCGAAATAGCCCTCTGACGTGGTGGCCACGAGGCCGTAGCCCTCGATCTCGCGGAGCAGCTGGTCCTCGATCCCCGCCGCCTCGCAGAGCTCGCCCCGGGCCAGCCGCAGCCCCGCGCCGTCGCGGCGGAACGACTCCGGCCCGGGGAAGCCGCCGGCGTCCGGCACCGGGCGCGGCGCGCGCGGCGGGCCGTCGAGGTCGGCCGGCGGCTCCAGACCGCGGTCGATCGCGTCCAGGTGCTCCTTGATGACGCGCAGCGGGAGATAGCGGTCGCGCTGGGCGCGCAGGACGTAGCGCAGCCGCTCCACGTCCTCCTGCGCGAACTTGCGGTAGCCCGAGGCCGTCCGCTGCGGCTCGACCAGCCCCTCCGCCTCGAGGAACCGGATCTTGGAGATGGTGACGTCGGAGAACTCCTGGCGCAGCGCCGCCAGGACCTCGCCGATGCTCATGGTCGCTGCTCCGCGCGTCTGCGCGAGATGTGCGGGCAGCGGTCTCACGCCACGGCTCCTCCACCGCTGGGCAGGAACACCATGCGGTACTTGCCGACCTGGACCTCGTCGCCGTCGCTGAGCACGACCTCGTCGATCCGCTCGCGGTTGACGTAGGTGCCGTTGAGGCTGCCGACGTCCCGCACCGCGAAGCCCTGCCCGGACCGGACGAACTCCGCATGCCGGCGCGACACGGTCACGTCGTCGAGGAAGATGTCGCTCTGGGGGTGGCGCCCCGCGGTCGTCACGTCCTCGTCGAGCAGGAACCGGCTGCCCGCGTTCGGCCCGCGGCGCACCACGAGCAGCGCCGACCCCGGGGGCAGCGCCTCGACCGCGGCGAGGTCGGCGGCCGAGACCGCGGGCAGCTCCGTCCCGGTGTCGGTGTCCGGGCCGGGCTCGACCGTCAGCCCGGAGATGGACATGGTCGAGGTGATGTCTGTTCCACCCGGGCCGCCTGCGGCGCGCAGCGAGCTCCCGCAGTTGCTGCAGAAGCGCGCGTCGTCCGGGTTCGCGTGTCCGCAGTTCGTGCAGACCGGCATGCGTGGGGCCTCCTCGATGTGGGCCTCGTCGTGAGCGAGTCTCCACCGTAGTGCCGCAACCTAAGGCTGGCGGCACCGACCGTCAACCGAAGGTCGAGGGTGAGGGTCTGCCCCGCCGCGGCATGGACAAATCTGCGCCGTCCGGACGGAGTCGCGCAGGCGTCACCGGGACGGGCCGTCCCGCCCGGCCGCTCGGCTCAGGAGGCGCCGGTCTGCGCCGCGTACGCGTCGGCGTCGAGCAGGCCGTCCAGCTGGCCCGCGTCGGCCGCCTCGACCTCGAACATCCAGCCGTCGCCGTACGGGTCGGAGTTGATGAGCTCGGGCGTCGCCTCGAGCGCCTCGTTGCGCGCCGTGACGGTGCCGGTCACCGGCGAGTAGACGTCGCTGACGCTCTTGGTCGACTCGACCTCGCCGCACGGCTCGCCGGCCTGCACCTGCGCCCCCACCTCGGGCAGCGTGACGAAGACGACGTCGCCGAGCGCATCCTGGGCGAAGTCGGTGATGCCCACGCGGACGGTCCCACCGTCGCGGACCCACTCGTGCTGGGGGGTGTAGCGGAGCTCCTGCGGCAGCACGTCACGCCTCTCGTCGTCGCGTCGCGGCGGCTGGGGCGCCGCCTCGTCTGTGCGGTGGGATTGTGCCGGTCAGGCGCCGCACTCGTGCCGGCCGGGTGTGCGGGACCCGTGGGTCGCCCGTACGGAGCTGCGTGTGCGCCCTTCCGGAGCCCTCCTCGGTGCCGCCGCCCGGAGCCTGCCCGTGTCCGTCGGGAGCCTTTCGCCGTCCCCGACGATCTTTGATCCGGGTCACCCGCCCGACTCGTCGGCGGCCGGGCGAGCGTATTGCGCGTCCTTCTCGGCGTGCAACGCGTCGATCTCCAGGCTGGACCGGCGGGCCACGTCGGGCCGCAACCCGGCGGCCTGCAGCGACTCCAGGACACCGCCGGGGATCCCGAGGGCGGACTCCAGGGCGTCCGGGTCACCGATCGCCCGCAGCTGGTACGGCGGCTCCACCCGTACGCCGTCCACCGAGACGGCGGGGCCCGAGTCGTCGGAGGCATCGAGGAAGGCCGTGCTCGCCACGACGCGCACGTCGCCCAGCTGCATCGCCTCGGCTCCGGCGTCACGCAGCTCCTGCACCGCGTCGAGGAGCTGGCTGGCGGGCACGGCCCCTCCGGGGTCGGGGATCCGCAGCTCGATGCCCGGGCCCTGGGCGGGCAGGGTCCCCGCGAGGATCCCGAGCACGTCGGCCCGGCGCTGCGCGTCCTCGATCGCCGCGCCCGAGCCGCCCGAGCCGCTGGCCAGCTGCTCGTACGACTCCTCGAGCTCGCGCTCCTCCGCCCGCAGCCGCGCGGCGCGCTCGTCGACGTCGTCGAGGATCCGGACGAGGTCGGCCTGGCGCAGCCCGGTCAGCCCGGCGTCATGGGTTGTGCGCGCCTGCACCGCCCCGGCGAACCCGACCAGGGCGAGCAGGGCCGCGATGGCGATCTGGCGGCGGTTCGTGCCCAGCAGCGGCCGCAACGCGCTGAGCCGGCCTGCCGGTGTCGCGCCGGCGGCTCCGGGGACGGCAGGCACGTCCGGTGCAGGCTGCGGGCCTGTCTCCTGCGAAGTGCCCGGCGCAGAGGGCGCGGAAGGCGGCTGCGGCCGCGCGTCCGCAGTCGGCTCGGCCGAGGCTCCGTTCTTCGCGGGCTCGCCCTTCGCGGGCTCGCCCTTCGCGGGCTCGTCCTGCGCGGGCTCGTCGTCCGCGCCCTGGTTTCCGGGCAGCTCGTCCGCGGCCTGGTTTCCTAAAGCCGTCTTCTCCGCGGCGATGCTCTCGACCGGCTCGTCCGCGGCAGATTCCTCCGCTGCCGTGCCCTCGACCGGCTCGCCCGCGGCAGCCTCCTCCACGCGCTCGTGCTCCGCAGACTCGGCCTCGGCGGGCCTGCTTCCGGCCGAGGTGGCGTCCCCGTTGGCCGGGGTGCGGCCCGCGGCCTTCCCGCCGTCCGTCACGACGGCGGATCCCGCGCCCACTGCCGCAGCGGCAGCCTTTCCCGCCTGACCTGCATCCGACGAGGCGGGGGCGGCGTCCTGCGCCGGCGCCCCGGACGCCGGCCCAGCCCCGGAGCCGCCCCGGCCGGGGCCCGGCCGCGTCGGCCGACCGCCACCGGGCCTGCCCTTGCCCTTCGCCGCGCCGCCGTTGCCCGAACGGCCGTTCCCGGCCCG
>NZ_JAANNP010000005.1:43651-55846 GCF_011250635.1 Motilibacter deserti | reverse complement strand
CCGTTGCCCGAGCCGCCGTTGCCCGAGCCGCCGTTGCCCGCGCCGCCATTGCCCGAGCCGCCGCGGACCCTGCCCGCCCCGCCGCTCCCCCCACGTCCGCTGCCCCCGCGCCCGCTCGGCACGGGCCGGCGGGGCTCCTCACCCTGTCCCCCGGTACGCCGCTCGTCCCCGGGCGGTGGCGTGCTGGTGCTCACGGCGGCCTCAGGCCCCGAAGACCCGGCGCCGGATGGCGGCGACGTTGGCGAAGATGCGCACCCCCAGCACGATCACGACCCCGGTGGACAGCTGCGACCCGACGCCGAGCTGGTCGCCGAGGAAGACGATGAGCGCGGCGACGACCGCGTTGGACAGGAACGACACGACGAAGACCCGCTCGTCGAAGATCTTCTCCAGCGCCGCCCGCAGCCCGCCGAAGACCGCGTCGAGCGCGGCCACCACGGCGATGGGCAGGTAGGGCTGCAGCCAGAGCGGGACCGTCGGCTCGAGCACGAGCCCGAGGACGACGCCCACGACGAGGCCGATCAGGGGGATCACCGGGGCGCTCCTGACGAACCGGCGGACGGCGCGCCGTCCGCGACCGAGGCGTACCGCAGCGACAGGGCCGACGCGGCGGGGTGGTCCAGCGCCGCCTTGCGGTCCAGGCTCCAGCGGATCCCGAACGCGTCGGCGAGGTCGCGCAGCAGGCCGCCGCCGTCGCCGGAGTCGAAGCCGTCGCGCAGGCGCTGCGGGTCCCCGATGGCGGAGACGGAGTACGGCGGGGTGAGCGCCACGTAGTCGACGAGGATCGCGGCTCCGGCGGAGCGGATCGCGCTCAGCGAGGTCAGCCGGTGGCCGTTGACGGCGACGGACTCGGCGCCGGCGGCCCACAGCGCGTTCACGACGAGCTGCAGGTCCCGGTCCTGCACGCGCTCGGCGCCGTCGCCCTCGACCCCCACGCCCGCGGCGTCCCGCTCGGGGTCGTCGACCGTCACGACCACGCCGGGGCCGGTGACCCGCTTCGCGCCGGCCGCCAGCTCCAGGTCCTCGACGCGCTCGGCCAGGGCGGACTCCCCGCCCGCGGCCGACAGCGCCCCTCGGCGGGCGTCCTCGACCCGGGCGCGCAGGTCGCGCACGGCGGCCTGCAGGTCGTCCACCGCGGCGAGCCGCTCGTCGGCCTCGGCGGCAAGGGCGGCGCGTCCGGCGGCGTCGACGGGCTCACGCTCGCGCTCCTGCGCCGCGGCGACGCCGAGCACGGCGCCGGTCAGCGCCAGGCCGACGACGAGCAGCAGCACGGTGCGCCGCGGCGCCTCGGCCGGCGCGGCACCGGACGCGCGGCGGCGGGCGGCCGCGGCGTACGCGGTCTCGCTGCCCTCGAGGAGCAGGCCGCTCAGCAGCTCGGTCGTGGGGCTGTCGGGCAGCACCGCACGCAGTGGCCGGGCCGCTGCGCGCTCCTCGGCCACCACCATGGCGTCATCGTCGCACGCGGCAGAAGCGGTTCCGCCGTGGCGAGGCAGCGGGGCCGGCGCCTTCAGCCCTGGACCCGCTCGACGACCCGCGTCCACGAGTCGAGCAACTGCTCGGCCGCCTCCGCGGTCGGCCCCTCGGCCCACAGGTGCGTCACCGGCTCCGCGGGGTCGGGCAGCACCATGGCCCAGCAGCCGTCGGCCTCGACGACGCGGATGCCGTCGGTGGTGTCGACCTTGCGCTCGCCCGCGGCGTCGAACACCGTACGCATCACCGACCCCTTGGCCGCCCACGGCGTCGCGATGGAGCGGCGCGCGATGTGCGCGTCGGGAATGCGCGCATCGATCTCGGAGAGCTTGAGCTGGGTACGCGCCACCAGGCCGAGCAGGTTCACGAACGCGGCGATCCCGTCCACCATGCCGCTGGATTCCGGGACGACGAACCCGCCGCGCCCGTCGGCGCCCAGGATGAGCTCGGGGTCGCGGGCCGCCGCGGCGAGGTCGGCGGCAGAGGTCCCCGTCCACCGGATGCGTACGTGGTGGAAGCGCGCCACCTGCTCGCTCACCCGCGTCGTGGTGACCGGCAGGGCGACGACGCCCCGGTTGCGCTCGGCGGCGACGAGGTCGAGCACGACGAGCAGCCCCCGGTCGTCGTCGATGACCCGGCCGGTCTCGTCGGCGAGCGAGATGCGCTCCCCGACCGTGTCGAACCGGACGCCGAACGCCGCCCCGGAGGAGGCGACCAGTTCGCCGAGCCGGCGCAGCGCGGCCGCGCGCCCCTCGGCGGTCTCGGTCGGGTAGGTCTCGTCGAGCCGGTTGCCGAGGGTCAGCACGTCGACCCCGAGCCGGCCGAGCAGCGGTGGGAGCACCAGCGCGGCGGTGCCGCCGCCGGTGTCGAGGACGACCTTGAGGCCGGCCTCGGCGACCCCCCGGGTGTCGATGCGGTTGAGCAGGGCCACGACGTACTGCTCGTTGACCCGGCTGGGGAACTGCAGGTCGCCGATCTCGCCCGGGAACGCGCGGCGGTACTCCTGCCGGCTGAAGACGCGCTCGAGCTTGCGCTCCGCGGCCTGGGTGATGTCGGCGCCGCTGCCGTCCATGAGGACGATGTCGATGCTCTCGGGCACGCCCGGGGTGGTCCGCACGAAGACCCCGCCGACGCCTCCCTCCGCGGCGCGCAGCCGCGCGACGGGAAGCGGGACGGCCTCGAGGTCCTCGACGTTAAGCGCGGAGGAGTTCAGCGCGGCGATGACCGCACGCTTGATGGTCCGGGCGCCGCGGCTGTGGTCGCGCGCGGTGACGACGGTCGAGCCCTTGCGCAGCGTCGTCGCCCAGGCGCTGGCGAGCCGGACCGCGAGCTCGGGGGTGATCTCGACGTTCAGGATGCCGCTGACGCCGCGCGGGCCGAAGAGGCTGCGCTGCCCACGGGACTCGAAGATGACGCTCTGGTTGACGACCGCGCCGGCCTCAATGGTCTTGAAGGGGTAGACCTTGACGCCCGACTGGACGATGGCCTCCTCCTCGATGACGCACTCGTCACCGACGATCGCGCCTTCCTCGATGCGGCCGGCCCGCATGACGTCGGTGTTCTTGCCGACGACGCAGGCCCGCAGGCTCGTCTGCGGACCGATGAAGACGTTGTCGTGGACGACCGCGCGGTGCAGGAAGGCCCCGCTCTTCACGACGACGTTGCTGCCGAGGACGGTGTTCTCGCGCAGCTCGGCGCCGCCCTCGACCTTGGCGTAGTCCCCGACGTAGACCGGGCCGGCCAGCACCGCGTCAGGGTCCACCTCCGCGCCCTCGCCCACCCACACGCCGGGCGAGACCTCGAAGCCGTCGATCTCGACGTCGACCCGGCGCGAGAGCACGTCGGACTGGGCCTTGAGGTAGCTCTCGTGGGTGCCGACGTCCTCCCAGTAGCCATCGGCGACATAGCCGAAGATGGGTGCGCCCTTCTCCATCAGCTGGGGGAAGACGTCGCCGGACCAGTCGACCTGCTCGCCCTCGGCGACGAGGTCGAGGACCTCGGGCTCCATGACGTAGATCCCGGTGTTGGCGGTGTCGGAGAACACCTGCCCCCAGGTGGGCTTCTCGAGGAAGCGCTGGACGCGGTTCTCCTCGTCGATGATCGTGATGCCGAACTCGAGCGGGTTGCTCACCCGCTTGAGGCAGACCGTCACGAGCGCGTCGCGGTCGCGGTGGGCCTTGACCAGCTCGGTGAGGTCGATGTCGGTGAGCGCGTCGCCGCTGATGACGACGAAGGTGTCGTCGTGGAGCAGGTGATAGGCGTTGCGCACGCTGCCCGCGGTGCCGAGCGGGGTCTCCTCGGTGGCGTAGTGCAGGCTCATGCCGAGGTCTTCGCCGTCGCCGAAGTAGTTGCGCACGAGCGCCGCGAGGAACTGGACGGTCACCACGGTCTCGTCGAAGCCGTGCCGACGCAGGAGGCGCAGGACGTGCTCCATGATCGGCCGGTTGACGACGGGGAGCAGCGGCTTGGGCATGCTCGCGGTCATCGGCCGCAGCCGGGTGCCCTCGCCGCCGGCCATGACGACTGCCCTCATCGCCGGAGCCCTCCTTCCGCCCGTGGCGCGCCACTGCGCCTGCCGGCGCCCGCGCCCGCCACTGCGCGGCGCACCTGCACCGCGTAGAGCACCGCGGCCCACCAGTAGAGGACCACTCCCCAGCAGGCGAAGGCCCAGCCGACGACGTTCGCCGCCGTGGCGATCCTGCCCGTCCCGTCACCCAGCAGCAACAGGGGGAATGCGTAGAGCAAGTTCGCGGTCGCCGCCTTGCCCAGGAAGTGCACCGCGATGACCCCGTGCCCGTGCCGGCGGAGCACGAGGAGCAGGCCACTGGTGAACAGGTCGCGCGCGACCAGGGCGACGGTGAGCCAGAGCGGGATCACGTCGCGGATCGTCAGTCCGACGAGCGTCGCGAGGATGTAGAGCCGGTCGGCCGCCGGGTCGAGCAGCGCGCCGAGCCGGCTGGTCTGCCCGAGCAGCCGGGCCAACTTGCCGTCGAGCCAGTCGCTCACGCCGCTGAAGGCGAGGACGGCCAGTGCCCACCCGTCGTGCTCGGCCAGGATGAGCCAGAGGAAGAGCGGCACACCGAGCAGCCGCGCGAGGCTGAGCAGGTTGGGAACGGTCAGGACCCGGTCGGTGTCCTGCGGCTCGCTGTCCTGCTGGGCGCTGTCCTGCTGCGCACTGTCCGGCGGGGCAGCGTCCTCGGGCACGGGCAGGGGAGCCATCCCCGTGGCCCCCGGTCCCACCTCGTCACCGCGCAACGCAATGCCCCTGACGCCCGTCCGGCTCCGCCAGGTGACCCTACTTCAACGGCCCGTGCGTCGTCCCGGGCGCCAACCGGGGCGCGACCCTCACCCGGCGCGGCCACGGAGCACCGCCGCGGGCGGAGGCGAGGCGTCGAGCGCCAGGCCCACCGCGCCGAGGACCGCCGCCCGGTCCCCGAGCTCGCCCAGCGCGACGACCAGGTCGGAGGTGATGCCGGGCTGGGCGTAGCGGAAGATCGCCTGCCGCACGCTCTGCAGCAGGGGCTCGCCCGCTTGGCTCAGCTCGCCGCTGAGCAGGACGGCCTGCGGCTCGAGCAGGTTGCACAGGTCGCCCAGCGTGCGGCCGACGGCCCGACCGGCGTCGTCGAGAAGGCGCAGCGCACCCGGGTCGCGGCGAGCGACGAGCGCGAGCAGGTCCTCGACGGTCTGCAACTCCCACCGGGTCGCCTGCAGCGACCTGAGCAGCCCACCGACGCCCACCACGGTCTCCAGGCACCCGCGGCTGCCGCAGCGGCAGATGTCCCCGTCCTCGCGCACCTGGACATGGCCGATCTCGCCGGCGATCCCTCGGGTGCCGCGGCGGAGCCGGCCGTCGAGGACGAGCCCGGCGCCGATCCCGGTCGAGAGCTTGACGAAGACCAGGTCCGCATAGCCCTGGCCGGCGCCGTAGCGCATCTCCCCCACCGCGCCGAGGTTCGCGTCGTTCTCGACGCGGACGGGCAGGCCGACGCGACGCGAGAGCTCCTCGCCGGGAAGCAGCCCGGTCCACCCCGGCAGGATCGAGTTGGACTGCAGGGCGCCGGTCTCGGGCGAGACCGGGGCCGGCACGCCGAGGACGACCGAGCGGACGTCCTGGACCGGCACGTCGACGGTGGCCAGCGCCGCCGAGACCAGGTCGCGAGCCGTGTCCAGGGCGGTGGCTGCGGCCGAGTCCACGTCGAGCGTCACGGCCCGCTCGTCGAGCACGTCACCGGCGAGGCTCGCGACGGCCACCCGGATGTGCCCGTGCCCGAAGTCGACGCCGAGCACGGCGCCACGGGGGGCGGCCAGCGTGAGCACGGCGCCGGGCCGGCCGCGCCCGCGCTCGGGGTCGTGCCCCGGGCCGCGCCCCGTCGCCGTGCCGGGCGCGACGAGCCCACCGTCGACCAGGTCCTTGACGAGGCTGGACACGGTCGACGGCGACAGGCCCGTGACGCGGGCGATGTCGGCGCGGCTGAGCGCGCGGTGCTCCCGCAGCGCCGCGATCACCCGGCCCTGGTTGGCGGCGCGCAGGGCGCCGAGGTCACCCGCGCCGGCGGGCGGAGTCTCCCTCTGCACTCCGGCATTATGTGCAGAGCCCGTAGGAACAGTCAACGACCGGCGGGCTCACCCGGTGACGATCGCCTGGACACTGCTCATGAGGGCGGGGATCTCGTCACCGGGCAGGTAGGAGAACCGCACGCGCACCGCCTGGCCGGCCTGCACGTCCACCGGCCGGGCCAGCGGGACCACGAGGTAGTTCATCAGCCAGTCGACCGACGAGCCCGAGGACGGCTCGATCGCGAGCAGGTTCTTCGTCACCATCCGGATGGCGTTGAGCCGGCCCGGCTGGTCGATCGAGAAGGCCAGGTCGGCCTGGCACACCTGCGGGATCTCCCCGTCGTAGAGGAAGGACTGCCAGACCTGCGGGCCCGCCAGCCCGCGCGAGCGCGGCTGCGGCGCGAACGGGTCCTGGAAGTACGGAGCCGGCACGGTGTAGCCGTGGTAGGTGAAGTCCTGCTGCACCGGCTGCACCGCCTGCACGCACGCCTCCGGCAGGAAGCGGGGCATGGGGCCGAGACCCGCCGCCGCGTAGCGCGCCTTGAAGCCGCTGATGACCTCGATCTGCTTTTCGCGCAGCTGGCCGACGTGCATCATCTCGCAGAGCACGACGTCCACCGGCTCGCTCGGGACGTACGTCCGGGCGTCGCCGTGGACCAGCGTCACCGCGTCGCCGACGTTCGCGTTCAACGCGGCGCGCGCCGCTGCGAGCACGCCGGGCTCGCGCTCCACGGCGGTCACCGTCGCCCCCTGGCGGGCCGCGAAGAAGGAGAGCACCCCGGTGCCCGTCCCGAGGTCGAGCACGCGCATCCCCGGCTTCACGGCCACCGCGATGGCCTCGGCGAAGGAGTCCATGCGGTGCGGGTCCGTGAGCATGTTGGTGTGGTACTGCAGCGGGATGACGTCGGCCGGCATGCCGGTGTGCGGCGCGGCGAGGCCGAGGTCGATGGCGGAGAGCTTCGTCGGGGACATGCGGTGTCCTTCGCGTACGCGCGGGTCGGACCGTCCTGGTCCTCGACGCGGTGCGGGGCGAGCGGGCGTCCTGCCACCTTCGCGGGGCCGGGGCTCCCGGCCGTCTGCAGGGGTGTCGGTGCCATCGCTGCGCCGCTTGAGCCGTCCGGGTGACGGCCTCGTCCGGCCTCGACCGCCTCGCCCGGGGGGCTGGCGGCCCCTACAGTGCGCGCATGGCGGAGGCGAAGCGTTCGGAGGCGACGCGGGCGGAGGCGACACGCGCGGCCTCCGCGTCGGGCTGCGCGGCACCCGCTGCGCACCCGGTCCCGGACGGCGTGCCCATCAGCGTGACGCTGCCTCCGGCGCCGCCCTTCACCGTCGGCTCGGTCCCGCGCTCGTGGTGGCGCCGCCCGCCCGTGAGCGACCTGTCCTGGCAGCTCACCTTCCGCGGGCTCGCCTGGATGCAGCCGCTCGCCGCCCGGGCCGCCGCCGACGGGCAGGCCGCCTCGCTGGCCGCCCTGGTCGCGCAGGCGGTAGCCCTGCACCGGAACAACCCCGACCCCGGGACGAGCACGGACGGATGGGACGAGGGGACCGCCCTGCGGCGACTGGAGACGCTGAACTGCCTGTACGCCCTCACCCGCGACGAGCGGCTCCGGCCCGCCATGGCCGCGTGCGTCGCGGTCCAGTTTGGGCCGCGCTACTACGGGCCGCCACGGACCCGGGTGCACAACCACGGGCTGCTGGCCAACCTCCGGGTCGCCCGGGCCGGCCAACTGCTCGCCCGGCGGGACTGGCGCGACCGGGCGCTGGCCCGCATCCGGGCGGAGGCTCCGCTCGCCTGGACCGCCAGAGGCACGACGTGGGAGCAGGCGACGGCGTACCAGCTGGCGAACCTGGACCTGTGGACCGAGGCGGCCGAGGTGCTCGAGGCCGACGACCCCGGTGATGCGACGGCGCGGCTCATCCGCACCCTCACGGCGCGGGCCCGGGGCGTGGCGCGCTGGATGACCGAGCCCGACGGCCATCTCGTGCAGATCGGCGACTCCGGGCGCGACCGCGGGCTCACTCATCCGCAGGGCACGATGCGCCTGTTCCGCGACGACGAGGCCGGCTTCGTCATCGGCCGCTGGTCGTGGTCCGACCCCGCGACGACCTACTACACGCTGCGCTACGGGCCGCCGCTGCGCGCCCACGGCCACCAGGACCGCGGGGGCGTGACCTGGTCGACGGCCGGGGTGCGCGTGGTGGTCGACCCGGGCTACTACGCCTACGACCCGGAGTCGCGCTTCTTCGACTACCAGGAGGCGCCGGAGGCGCACAACGTGAGCCGACCGGCCACCGGGGCCCTGGCCGTCGACAAGCACGTCCGGCTCGTGTCCGTGAAAGCACAAAGCACGGCACACGCATTCAAAATCAGTGATTCGTTGTTCGGACGTTCGCACACGCGGACCGTCAACGTGAACAGCCGTACGCGCACCCTGCGGGTCGCGGACACCTACGCGGGGAAGGGCCAGCAGCTGCAGTTCTGGCACCTGCACGAGGCGTGGACGCTGACCCGGCGCTCCCCCGGACGGCTGGTGTTCAGGCATCCGGCGGGGCGCACCCTCACGCTCACCACGACCGGGGCGGTGTCGGCCGTACGCCGCGGCTCCTCGGCTCCCGTCGCCGGCTGGGTGTTCCCCCACCGCCACGACAGCGAGCCGGCGTCCCAGGTCACGCTGCGCGCGACCGGCAGCGTCCTGCGCACGACCCTGACCGTTCGGTGAACGGCACGGGCCGCTTGTAGCGTCTGCTCCCATGGCACTGATCCACAAGGCGGAGCTGCACCCCACCAAGCTCGAGCTGCTGGCCGCGTGGCTGCCCACGCGGCCGTGGTCCCGCGGCGCCGGGAACGGGCTGGAGCGGGTGGGGGCGTACCGCTTCGACGACCCGGACGGCGAGGTCGGGATCGAGACGTTCCTCGTGCGCGGGGGCGAGGGGCCGACGCTGCAGGTGCCGCTGACCTACCGCGGCGCCCCGCTCGAGGATGCGCAGGAGTGGCTCGTCGGCACCACCGAGCACTCGGTGCTCGGGACGCGATGGGTCTACGACGCCGCCCACGACCCGGTGTACGCCGCGGCACTGGCGCGGACGGTCCTGACCGGGGGCACCGAGGCGGTCGAGTACTACGAGGTCGACGGCCGCCAGGAGGCGCGCGCCTCGCTCGCGTCCGTCCGCGGCAGCGGGGCGCCCGGGACGCCCGTGGGCTCGCAGCCGCTCGCCTCCGTCGACGACGCCGACCCGACGGTGCTCCGGGTCGCCGGCACCGAGCTCGCGGTGCTCCGCGTCGTCGGACCCGGCGGGACGTCGGCGGCGCCGGCCGGGGCCGGGCCGGTGCTGACCGGCACCTGGGCGGGCCAGGAGGAGCCCGCGCTGCTCGCGTACGCCGTCGGCCGCTGAAGGGGCTGACGGCGGCCCGCGGGCTCCCGCACGATCGACCGGAGGCGGGCAGCAGAACGCCGCGGCGCCGCGACGAGGCAGAAGGCCGTCGTCGCGGCGCCGCTGGGCATCGGCCACCGGGCTCGCCGTCACGTCGTGGGCGGCGGGCCCGGCGTCAGCCGAGGTACTTCTTCGCCTGGGCCTCGACCGCGGCCGGGAGCGAGCTCGCGTCGCCGAGCACGACGATGCGCGTGGGACGCAGCCGCTTGAGCACCGAGGTCACGCTCTTCGGGAGCGTCTTGCCCGTGACGAGCAGCAGCGGGCCGCGCATCGCACCACGGCCGGCGCCGCTGGCCAGCGCGTCGTACACCGTCCGGCCGCTGGCGAGGTAGACCGTCCTCGACGCGGCGGACGCCGTCGCGACGGCGGCCGAGGTGTCCTGCGCGTCCTTGCCGGTGAGGCGGCGGACCGTCCTGCTCTTCGCGGCCTTCTTGATGGCCGCGAGCGCCTTCGCCGACACCTTGGCCGGCGAGCCGACCACGACGACGGTCGAGGGCCGCAGGCGCTTGAGCTCCTGCGCCGTCACCGGCGGGACCCCCTGCGGGTTGGAGTACAGCAGCGGCGCGTTCGCAGCGGCGGCCGCCACCCGTCCGACGAGCGCGTCCTCGGTGGACGTGCCCGCCACGACGTACACCGTCTTCGCCGTCTTGCCGAACGCCTGCTTCGACAGCGACGCGGCGGCCGCGAAGCGGTCCTTCCCGTTGGCGCGCACGACGTTGCCCTTGACCGCGTAGGCCTTGAGCGCGGTCTCCACGGCCGGCGTGACGACCGAGGTGCCGCCGACGATCACGATCTGCTTCGGCGCGAGCCGGGCCAGCTCGGCCGCGACCGGGCCGGGGATCGCGCTGGCGTCGGTGACGAGCACCGGCCCGCCGAGCCGGGCGGCGGCCGGCCCGGCGACGAGCGCGTCGGGCTTGGAGCCGACCACGAACGCGACCGGCACACCCTTGGCGAAGCTGGCCGAGGACGCGACGGCCGAGACCGTCGCCGGGTCGCCGCTGACGCGGGACAGGCCGAGCTTGAACGGCGTGGCCGTCGCCGGGCCGGCCGGGGCGGGCGCCACCGGGGCGGGCGCCACCGGGGCGGGCGCCACCGGCGCCGGCGAGGTGCCGGCCGTCGGAGCGGGAGCGGGGCCGGTGATGGGGGCCGGGGCCTGCGTCGCTCCGGTCGCCGGGGTGGTGGCGGCCGGGACGGGAGCCTGGACGGCCGGCGCAGCTGCCGGGGCGGGCACCGGGACGGGGACCGCCACGCTCGGCACCGGCGCCGGGAGCGGCGTCACGGCGGGCAGCGGCTCGGCCAGCACCGTGAGGCTCGCGGCCGAGGAGCGGACCATGCCCGAGGTGGTGGTGAATCGGGCGCGGTAGAGGCGTGCCGCCCCCGACGCCATCACGGTGAGCTTGCGCTCGGTCGCGCCCGCGACGTCCTCCCACGTGTCGCCGTCGAGGCTCGTCTCCCACTGCGTCGACAGGACCTCGTCGGTGATGGCGTCCGCCTCGAAGGACACCTCGCTGCCCGGGCGGGCGCTCACGTCGGCCGGCTGCGCGACGACCGCGACCGGGCGCACCGTGACGTCGGCTGCGGCCGTCGGCGTGCTGCCGGCGACGTTGGTGAAGACAGCGCGGTACGCGGTCCGCCCCGTGCCCGGCACCACCGACACGCTGGACGAGGTCGCACCTGGGATGTCGGTCCAGGTCGTGCCGCCGTCACGGCTCTGCTGCCATTGGACGGCGGGCTCCGGGCTGCCCGTCGCGGCGGCCGTGAGCGTCAAGGACTGCGCCGGGTCGATGGTGCCGCCGACGGGCTGCGCGAGGACCGCCGGCGCCGTGCGCACCGACAGCAGGGCCGCCGGGGAGGAGACGGAGCCCGCCGCGTTCGTGAGGACGGCGCGGTACCTGCGCCCGTCCCAGTCCTGCTGCGCAGTGACCGTCAGCGCGAGGCCGGTGGCCCCCGCGACCGGGAGCCAGCCGCCGTCACCCGTGGCGTACTCCCACTGAACCGTGGGCTCGGGGTCGCCGGTGGCGGCGACCTCGAAGGTGACCGCAGACCCCGCGTCGGTCAGCCGGTCCTGCGGTGCCGCGGTGACGACCACGGGGGCGTGCACGTCGAGGGTCGCGGGGTCGGACATGACCGCACCGGCGGCGTTCGTGAAGACGGCGCGGAACTGGGCGCCGTCGTACGCCCGGGTGGCGGGGACGGTGAGCGTGCCCGGCACGCCGTCGTCGTCGGCGACGGGCTCCCAGCTCTGGCCACCGTCGCGGCTGACGACCCAGGCCACCACGGGCGCCGGGTTGCCGGTCGCGCCGGCGACGAAGGTCACAGTGCCGCCCAGCACCGCGCTGGCGCTGTCGGGGTGGTGGCTCACGCCGGGCGCGGACGCGACGGCCAGGGACGCCGGGTCGGAGGCCACCGTGCCGTGGAGGTTGGTGAAGACGGCACGGTAGAGCTTGGCCGGGTCGCCAGCGCCGGGGACGATGACGAGGGTGCGGGAGACGGCGCCGAGAACGGGGTGCCAGGTGGCCCCGCCGTCCGAGCTGACCTGCCAGGTGACCAGCGGGGTGGGGAAGCCGGTGGCGCCGGCCGTGAACACGGCGGGCGAGCCCGCGGCCACGAGCAGGTCGACGGGGTCAGCGGTTACGGTCGGGCCGGCCGCCGGCGTCGGGTCGGTCGGCGTGGGGTTCGTGGGGATCGGGCTCGTCGGAACCGGGCTGGTCGGGACCGGGTCGGTCGGCGTCGGGC
>NZ_JAANNP010000005.1:228-43572 GCF_011250635.1 Motilibacter deserti | reverse complement strand
GGGTCCGTCGGCGTCGGGTCCGTCGGCGTCGGGTCCGTCGGGCTCGTCGGGGTGTGCGCCGGCAGGTAGGTGTAGGCGCCCGGCAGCACTGCGTCGTCGCCGGGCAGCTCGACGACCACGTCGGCCGTCCCGGTGCCGGCGGGAGCGGTGGCGGTGACCGTCGTGCCGTCGACCACGGTCACGCCGGTCGCCGGCGTGCCGCCGATGCTGACACCCGTGGCGAGGCCGAGGCCGGCGCCGGACACGGTCACCGGCGTGCCGCCGGCCTCGGGGCCGGCCGCCGGGGCGACGGCGGACACGACCGGCGCCCAGTACGTGAACGTCAGCGGGTTCGACGCGCCCGCGGGCGTCGTGACGACGACGGGAGCAGGCCCGGCCTGGCCGGCCGGGGTGACGAAGGTCAGGTGCATGGGGTCGACGACCGCCACTTGGGTCGCGGGGACGCCGCCGACCGTCACGCCGGAGGCGCCGGCGAGGCCGGTGCCCGTCACGGTGACGGAGGTCCCACCGCTGGCCTGGCCCACGGCCGGCGCCATCGCCGTGAGGACGGGAGCGGGCACGGGCGGAGCGTCGTAGACGTACGCCAGCGGCCCCGCGGTCCCGCCGGCGGTCGTCACGGTCACGGCGACCGGCCCGGCGGCGTGCGGCGGGGCCGCGGCCGTGAGGCTGGAGCCGTCCGGAGCGGTCGTGACGTCCGTGGCAGGAACGCCGTCGAACGTCACGCGAGCGCCCTGCAGCGCGGAGCCCGGGATCGTGACCGGCCCGCCGCCCACGGGACCGTGCGCCGGGCTGACGCCGGCAGCCACGGGCGGGGCCGCATAGCGGTAGCTGAGCGGCGCGGTCGTGCCGCCGGGAGACGTCGCGACGACGTCCACCGTGCCGGGCGCGTGCGGCGGCACCGTGACGGTCACCGTGCCGTCGTCGACGACGGTGACGTCGCCGGCGGGCACGCCCCCGAAGGTCACCGCGGTCGTGCCGGACAGGTCGTGCCCCCGCAGCGTGACGGTGCCGCCCCCCGCGACCGGCCCGGCAGTGGAGGACAGCCCGCTGGACACCGGGGCGGGCAGCCCCGGCCGGGTGCAGGAGACGTCACCGAGGGCCACCGTGCCGGCGGTGCGCGCGACGCCGATGACGTTGACGTCCACCTGCAGCAGCAGCGCTCGTGCCGTCCCGGTCTGGCCGGTCACGCCGGTGCTGCGCAGGCCGAGGGTGACCGAGCCGACGAGGAGCGGGACGACGACGGTGCCCCCTGCGCTCACGTCCACCGTGCGGCCCGCGACCTTGACGGTTGTCGGGAGGGTGACCTCGCTCGTGATCGGCAGGGCCGGGTTCGCGGGGCAGGTGACGGAGGACGAGAGCGCGGAGACCTCGAGCAGGTTCGCGAGGCCCGGCACGTTGACCGTGGCTCCGGCAAGGCTGCTCGACGCCTTCGCGATCGACGCGGTGACCTCCGCGGACGTGGACGCCGCGTTGGCCGCCACCAGGTTGAGCGGGGCGAGGCCGCCGCCGAGAGCACCGCTGTTCAGGGTTGCAGCGCTCGACGAGGAGTTGGGCGGAGCGCTCACCTGCCCGAGCCCCAGGGCGACCAGCGGGAGCGGGATGCCCAGGACGCCGAGCCCCAGGTCGACCTTGGCTGCTACGGCCCGCGCCGACCCTGGCGCGGCGGCCGCGCGGGCCGCCGGTGCGGCGACGATGCCGGCGGCGACGACGGATGCCGTGGCAGCGGCCGCGGCGACCGAACGGACGGATCGTCCCCCGTAGAGATGTCTCACGATCTTCGCCTTCCTGGGCCCTGTCTCTCAAGGCCCAATAGGCCCTTCGGCCCAGAAAGCGCCGAACTCTAGAAAAAACCTCTGGTGCGTCCGCACGCGTCCGACCGGGTGACCGAATACGTCCGTTCACTCCCGGTTTGCACGGGTAGAGCGGACAGGACCCACGAACCGGAAGGTGTCTGCATGAGCTCCGCACCCACGCGGCCCGGCCCCGCGCTCGCCCTCGCGGCCGGGGGCGCCGCCGTCCTCGCCCTCGCCCGTCACCGGCGCAAGCGAGCGTCGGCCACGTCCGGCTGGCAGGCCGTCACGGTCTTCCTGCCGACCCAGCCGGCGGCTCTCCCCGGGCCGCTGGCCGCGCTCGGGAGCGCGGTCGAGACCCGCTGGTCCGTCGCCCCCGGCGACAAGGGCATGGAGCTGGCCGCGCGCCCGGCCGAGCGGTCGAAGATCGAGGCAGCGGACCTGCGACAGGCGCTGCGCCACGCGAAGATGGAGCTCGAGGCGGGCGAGGTCCTGCAGGCCGACCGGCCCGGGACGACGAAAGCCACCCTGCTCAACCTGCCGTTGCGGGCCGCCACCCGCCGGGCGGAGAGGCTGGGCCACCTGTGAAGGCGCTGACCTGGCAGGGCGTCAACAAGCTCTCGGTCGAGAAGGTGCCCGACCCGGGCATCCAGAACAGCCACGACGTGGTCCTGCGAGTGATCCGCTCGGCCGCCTGCGGCTCCGACCTGCACCTGCTGGGCGGCTACATCCCCGCCATGGAGAAGGGCGACGTGCTCGGCCACGAGTTCCTCGGCGAGGTGGTCGAGGTCGGGCCGTCCGTGCGCAAGCACAAGGTCGGCGACCGCGTCGTGGTCAGCTCGTTCATCGCCTGCGGCAAGTGCTGGTACTGCAGCAAGGAGCTCTACTCGCTCTGCGACAACGGCAACACCAACCCGGCGCTCACCGAGTTCCTCTGGGGGTCGAACCCCGGCGGCTGCTTCGGCTACTCCCACGCGATGGGCGGCAACGCCGGCAGCCATGCCGAGTACGTCCGCGTCCCGTACGCCGACGTCGGCGCCTTCGCGGTGCCGGAGGGGGTCTCGGACGAGGCGGCCGTCTTCGCCTCGGACGCAGGCCCGACCGGGTGGATGGGTGCCGACCTCGGCGGGGTGCAGCCCGGCGACGTCGTCGCCGTATGGGGCGCCGGTGCCGTGGGCCAGGTGTCGGCGCAGGCGGCCGCGCTGCTCGGTGCGTCTCGCGTGGTGGTCATCGACCGTTATCCGGAGCGGCTGGCCATGGCGAAGGAGCTCGCGGGTGCGGAGACGCTCGACTACACCGCGGTGGACGTCGACGCCGCGCTGCGCGAGCTGACCGGCGGCCGCGGCCCCGACGTGGCGGTCGAGGCGGTCGGGATGGAGGCGCACAGCACCGGGGTTCAGTTCCCCTACGACCAGGCCAAGCAGCAGCTGCGGCTGCAGACCGACCGCCCGACCGCGGTGCGGCAGGCGATCTACTCCGTCCGCAAGGGTGGCAGCGTCTTCGTCCTCGGGGTGTTCGCCGGGCTCGTCGACAAGTTCCCGCTTGGCGCGGCCATGAACAAGGGGCTGACGATCCGCGGAGCCCAGATGCACGGGCAGCGCTACATCCCCATGCTGCTCGACCGGATCGCCAAGGGAGAGCTCAAGACCGCGCAGTTCGGGACCCACGTGATGCCGCTGTCGAAGGCGCCCAAGGGCTACGAGCTGTTCAAGGACAAGAAGGAGGGGTGCGTGCGCCCGGTGTTCCTGCCGGGTGGCTGACCGGGTGGCCGTCGCCTCGGACGGGTACGCAGTGCAGTCATGCGCACGACAGACGGTATGGAGCCCCTCGGCCCCCGGACCCTCCAGCGGCTCGTCGAGTCTGCGCGGATGGCGACTCCGGACCGCGTGGCGGCGCTGGTGGCGGACGCGCTGGCACCAACCGGTGCCCACGACGTCGTGGTCTACCTGGTCGACTACGCCCAGCGCGGGCTGCGGCCGCTGCCGCCGGCGGACGGGCCCGCGCTGGACCTCGACGACTCGCTGCCCGGCACGGCGTTCCGGCTGATGCAGCCGCAGGTCGAGGAGCGAGCGGGCGGCGTACGGGTGGCGCTCCCTCTCCTCGACGGCGTCGAGCGGCTCGGGGCGCTCGCGCTGACGCTGCCCGGGCAGACGTCCCTCGACCGGGCCGCCATGCACGTGCTCACCGCCTTCGCCTCCGCCGCCGCGGAGCTCGTCACGACGAAGGGGCAGTACGGCGACTCGCTCTCGCGAGCGGCCCGGGACCAGCCGATGTCGCTCGCGGCCGAGGTGCAGTGGCAGTGCCTGCCGCCCCTCACGTTCGCCACCGAAGGCCTCGTCGTCGCGGGGTCCGTGGAGCCGAGCTACCAGGTGGGCGGGGACTCCTTCGACTACGCGGCTGACGGCTCGTGCCTGCGCTTCGCGGTGCTGGACGCGAAGGGCCACGGGCTGCAGGCGAGCCTGCTCTCGACCACCGCGGTCGCCGCGTACCGGAACGCCCGGCGGATCGGTGCTCCGTTGCCCGACGTCGTGCGGCACATGGACGCCGCGGTCTCGCAGGCTTTCCCAGGCGGCCAGTACGTGACGGCCGTCGTCGCCGACCTCGACCTCGAGGCCGGGCGGCTGCGCTGGGTGCTCGCCGGCCACCCAGCGCCCCTCGTGCTGCACGAGGGCCGCGTCGAGCGCACGCTCGCGGTCGAGCCCCACCCCCCGCTCGGCCTCCTCCACCTCGGCGCCGACGCGCTGCGCGTCGGCGAGACGACCCTGGAGCCGGGTGACTCGGTGCTCGCCTACACGGACGGCGTCGTTGACGGGCGCGACGAGCAGGGCCGCTTCTTCGGGGTCGAGCGGCTGGTCATGGCGCTGACCGAGGCCGCCGGCGCGGGGCTGCCGGTGCCCGAGACGCTGCGCCAGGTGACCCTGCGCGTGCTCGGGCACCAGGCCGGGAGGGTGCAGGACGACGCGACGCAACTGCTGGTGGAGTGGCGGTCGGGCCGCGAGAAGCAGCTGTCGCCGGTCTGACGCAGGAGACAACTCTCCTCTTTCGGAAGGGTAGAGTTGTCTCCTGCTGTCCGGCAGCGTTGCCGCGGCGTCCTCGCACTCTCGCCGCCGCCGCGGCGTACCGGAAGGCCCGTATGCCCGTATCCCCTGCCCCTGCCCTCGCGGGCACGTCGTCGGCCCGGCCGGCCTGGCTCAGCCCGCGGGTGGCGCGCACCGAGGCCCTCGCCGGCCTGGTCGTCGCCCTCGCGCTGATCCCGGAGGCGATCTCGTTCTCCATCCTCGCCGGGGTGGACCCGAAGGTCGGGCTCTTCGCGTCCTTCACCATGGCCGTCGTCATCGCCTTCACGGGTGGGCGCCCGGCCATGATCAGCGCAGCGACGGGCGCGGTCGCCCTGGTCGTCGCGCCGCTCGTGCGCGAGCACGGCCTGGGCCACCTCGTCGCCGCGGTCGTCCTCGGCGGCGCGTTCCAGATCGTCCTCGGGCTCGCGGGCGTCGCGCGGCTCATGCGGTTCGTGCCCCGCAGCGTCATGGTCGGCTTCGTCAACTCGCTGGCCATCCTGATCTTCCTGGCGCAGCTGCCGCACCTGGTCGACGTGCCGTGGCTGGTCTATCCGCTGGTCGTGGCCGCGCTCGCGATCATCGTGGGGCTGCCCCGGCTGACGACCGCGGTCCCCGCGCCGCTCGTGGCGATCGTCGTGCTCACCGTGCTCACCGCCGCCGCCTCCTTGGCCGTGCCGACGGTCGGCGACGAGGGCGAGCTGCCCTCGAGCCTGCCCACGCTCGGCCTGCCGGACGTGCCCTACACCTGGCAGACGCTGCAGGTCATCGCGCCCTACGCGCTGGGCATCGCCCTGGTCGGGCTCATGGAGTCGCTCATGACGGCCAAGCTCGTCGACGACATCACCGACACGCACTCGGACAAGACCCGGGAGTCCTGGGGCCAGGGCGTCGCCAACGTCGTCACCGGCTTCTTCGGCGGCATGGGCGGCTGCGCGATGATCGGGCAGACGATGATCAACGTGAAGGCGTCCGGCGCCCGCACCCGCCTGTCCACCTTCCTCGCCGGCGTCTTCCTGCTCGTCCTCGTCGTCGCGCTGGGCGACGTCGTCGCACGGATCCCCATGGCCGCCCTGGTCGCCGTGATGATCCTCGTCTCGGTCTCGACCTTCGACTGGCACAGCCTGCGCACGCTGCGCCGCATGCCCCGCAGCGAGACCGCGGTGATGCTCTCGACGGTGGCCGTCGTCGTGGCGACCGAGAACCTCGCGATCGGGGTCGTCGTCGGCGTCGTCGTGGCCTGCGTCCTCTTCGCCCGCCGGGTCGCCCACCTCGCGACCGTCACCGCCGCGCTCGACGAGGACGGGAGCACGCGCACCTACACCGTCGAGGGCGAGCTCTTCTTCGCCTCCAGCAACGACCTCGTCTACCAGTTCGACTACGCGGGCGACCCCGAGCACGTCGTGATCGACATGTCCCGGGCGCACGTGTGGGACGCCTCGTCGGTGGCGACGCTCGACGCGATCACGCACAAGTACGCCCAGCGCGGGAAGGCCGTCACCCTGGTCGGCCTCGACGAGCACAGCGCCGCGCGCCACGGCTCGCTGTCGGGCCGGCTGGCAGGGGCGCACTGATGGCCGGGGTGCTCATGCAGATCGGCGAGGCCGCCGAGCGGGTCGGGCTGAGCATCCGGACGCTTCGCCACTACGAGGAGGTCGGGATCGTCCGGCCCTCGGCGCGCAGTGACGGCGGCTTCCGGCTCTACACCGCGGACGACCTCGCCCGGCTCGCGCTCGTCAAGCCGATGAAGCCGCTCGGGTTCACCCTCGAGCAGATGCGCGAGCTGCTCTCCCTGCTGGACGTCCTCGACGGCACGGGCGCCGACCCGGCCGCGGTGGCCGACGCGCGCGAGCGGCTGGCGGCGTACCGAGAGATCGTCGCGACCCGCGTGCGGGCGCTGCGCGCGCAGCTCGGCGTGGCGGAGGAGTTCGCGCGCTCGCTGGAGCGGCACAGCTCCTGACCGCGCGGGCCGGGGCGGGCGGCTGCGTCGGGCCGCCCGCCTCGTTAGGGTCGGCTGGATGCAGGTGGCAGAGGCCTGGAAGGCCGTGGAGCGGTGGGCAGCGCGCTACTCCCCCGCGACGCTGGAGGCACTGCGCCCGCCGTGCCCGGAGGCCGAGCTGCGGCAGGCCGAGCTCGAGACCGGGCTCGCCTGGCCGGAGGACGTCCGTGCCTCGCTCCGGGCCCACGACGGCGTGAGCATCGACGTCGAGGCCTTCGTCGAGGCGAGCCCGCTCAGCGCCCGCCAGATCGTCGAGCACTGGCACATGAACCTGCGGATCCAGGCCGACGTCGAGGCCTCCTTCGGCGACCTGCAGGACGCGGGCTTCGGGCCGGAGGAGCCGCGGGACGAGGATCAGCCGGCGGGCACGCCCCTGGAGAGATACGTCCCGCAGCTGCTCCCGGTCGGCAACACCAACGGGGGCAGCCTGCTGGTCGACCTGCGGCCGGGGCCGATGTCGGGCTGCCTGTGGGAGTGGATCTGGGAGTTCGGGTGCCCGGACGAGCCGGTCGCGCCGGGGCTGGGCGCCCGCCTCGCGCAGGTCGCCCGGGCGCTCGAGACCGGTGAGCCGGTGCCGGGCCACTACTTCGCGCAGTTCCCGGTGGTCGACGTGCACGGCCGGCTCGGCTTCGCGGACGAGGAGCTGCTCGCCGACCCGGACCTGGGCTTGCGCCGCGTCACGGACCTGCCGGACCTGAGCCCGGGTACTCACCCCGCCTGAGTAGCCGGGCACGCGCGCCGAGCAGGCCGCGGCGGCGACCGTGGGGCCATGAGCTCCTCGTCGGCCCCCGCAGGCCTCTACGCGCTGAAGCCTTGGTACACCCGTCGCCTCTCGCGGGCCCTGAGCTGGGCCGTCGCCCGCGACGTCCCGCCGGACGCGGTGACGGCGGCCGGTGTCGTCGCCGCGGGGGCGGCCGCGGCGGCGGTCGCCCTCTCCGGCACGTGGCCCGTGCTGGGATGGGCCGTCCCGGCGCTGCTGGCCGCCCGGCTCGCGGGCGCCAACCTGGACGGCGCGCTCGCCCGCGAGCGCGACGTCGAGCGCCCGGTCGGCGCGGTGCTCAACGAGGTCGGTGACCGCGCGTCGGACCTGCTGGTCATGGCCGCGGTGGCCCTCGTCGCGCCCGCGGGCCTCGCCCTCGTCGCGCTGGCGGCGGCGATGCTGCCGACGTTCGCCTCGCTGGCGGTCGCTGCGGCCGGCGGCCCACGGGCGAACGGTGGCCCGTTGGGCAAGACCGAGCGCTGCGTGCTCGTCGCCGTCGGAGCCGTCGTCCCCGCCCTCTGGCCGGCCGTGCTGGCGCTCCTCACCATCGGGTCGGTCGTCACCGCCGCCGTCCGGCTCGTGACCGGCTGCCGGGCGCTCGCCGCCGTGGGGGCCGGCCGATGAGCATGTCCGTGTACGCCGTGGCCCCCGTCGCCCTGGGCGTCTCCGGCGTGGCCGTCGCGGTCTGCGGCCACCAGGAGCTGCGCCGACGCTGGGCCTCCTGGGCGGTCATCGCTCCTGCCGTCCTGCTCCCGCTCTGGCTCGGCCCAGCCGGCGCCGCCTTGCTCGCGGCCGCGCTCGGAGCCGTCGCGGCCCGCGAGTACGCCGCGCTCGCCCGGCTCCCACGCCCGGACCGGTGGCTGCTGGCGGCCGCAGCCGTGGGCGGCCCCGCCGCCGCGCTCCTGGCCCCCGGGCTGCTGTCCGCAGCCCCCCTGCTCGCGCTCGCCGCGGCCCTGGCGCCCCTGCTGCAAGGGGACACCGCCGACGGGTCGCGGCGGACGGCGTACACCGCCTTCGGGGTGCTCTGGATCGGCTGGGGGCTCGCGCACCTCGTGCTGCTGGACGAGCTCGCGCTGCCGGTGGTGCTCGCGGTGGCGGTGGCGGACGTGGCGGCGTGGTGCGCAGGCCGGTCGCTGCGGCGCTTCCGCTGGGCCGCGGCGCGGCTGACCGCGGTGTCGCCGGCCAAGACGCGCGGTGGCGTGCTCGGGGCGGCGGCCGGGGCCGGAGCGGCGCTGGCGGTCACCGGGCAGCTGCACCCGGGGCTGCTGCTGGCGGTCGGGCTCGGCGCCGTCCTGGGCGACCTCGTCGAGTCGCTGCTCAAGCGCCACGCCGGCGTCAAGGACGCCGGAAGCTGGCTTCCGGGCTTCGGCGGGCTGCTGGACCGGGTCGACAGCCTGCTGCTGACGCTCCCGCTCGCCTGGGTGCTGTCGTGACGTCGCGTACGCGGCGGCCCCCGTGCGCCGCGGCGGCGAGGCGGCTGCTGTGGCGGTCCGGGTTCACCGTGACCGGAGGCCTGCGGGTGACGGGCCCGCTGCCTGCGGGCGCCTGCGTCGTCGTCGCCAACCACTCCTCGCACGCGGACGCGCCCGCGCTGCTGGCCGCTTTGCCGGCGGCGTGCCGACCGGTCGTCGCCGCCGCGCGCGACCACTGGTTCGAGAAGCCGTCGCGCCGTGCGGTCGCGCGCGGCCTGCTCGGCGCGTTCCCGGTCCGGCGCGGGGGCGGCGGGTCGGCCGACCTGATGGCGGCACGGGCCGCGCTGCGGGCCGGGCGGGCCGTCGTGGTGTTCCCCGAGGGCACGCGGTCCCGGGACGGCGGTCTCGGCGAGTTCCGGTCGGGCGCGTTCCGGCTGGCGGCCGAGGCAGGAGTGCCCGTGGTCCCCGTCGGGCTGACCGGCACGGGGGCGCTGCTGCCGGTGTCGGGCGGGCTGCGCCCCGGGCCGGTCGTCGTCGCGTTCGGCGAGGCCCTGCCCACCACGGGCCGGTCGCTCGCCCTGGTCGCGCAGGCGCGTGACCGGGTCGCCGGCCTCAGCGCCGGGCCGGCTCGCCCGCGTGCGCACCACTCACCGCGACTCTCGCGCCCCTTCCGCGTCCGTCTCCGACGCCCTAGTCTCCGGCTCAACGTCGAGCCACGGGGGAAGACATGAGCGGCGTCCAGCGCCACCGATCCAGCACCGCAGCCCGCATCCTCTCCGCCGCTTTCACAACCACACTGGTGCTGGCTCCCGCTCCGGCAGTTGCGGTCGCCGCCCCGGGCCCGGGCCCGGCGTGCGCCGCGCCGACCCCGACGTACGAGCGGCCGGCGAAGGTGCCGGAGGTGAGCGGCCGGGTGCTGCTGACCGAGGCGGACCTGCGCGGCGGCTGGCAGGCCCGGCAGTGGCCCGGTCGGCTGGGCGCGATGAACGGCGGCGAGGGCGGGCTGCAGCGCGCCGGCGTGCTGCAGGCGGTCCGCGAGCGGTCCAGCGTCGGAGCCCAGCGCGTGTCGGCGGCGCCGGCCTGGACGCTCTATCAGGACGTGTGGCGGCTCGACCCGTCGTCGGCAGCCGCGGGCTGGGCCGGTGTCCGGCAGCAGGCGCTCTGCAACGGGCCGACGTCCGGCCGGTCGTGGAATGTGCGCGCCGAGCAGGTGGACGACGAGTCCGCCGTCGTCGTGCTGGAGGCCGCACCGGCGCGCGCGCTGGGGTCCCGCACGTACTGGAGCACCTCGTGGCAGCTGGTCGCCCGTGCCGGCGACCTCGTCACGCACGTCCGGCTCGAGCTCACGGCGGTCCCGGCCGAGCTGCGCGCGATCGACCGGGCAGCCGTCGCCGCCGCCCTGCGCGGCACCGTCACCACGCGCCTGGCCGGCGCCGCGCCGGCCCCGTTGCAGGTCTACGCCAACCCGGCGCGGCAGGCACCGCCGGCGTCCGCGACGCTGCGCCCGGCCGACTTCGGCACCGGTTGGTCGCGGGTGCCGGACGGCGGCTGGACCGGGTTCTCGGGCGGCGTCTCGGCCTTCGGGCGGAGCGGCCCGTGCTCTCCCGAGACCGACATCGCGATCGCCGGCCTGCGCACCGAGAGCTACCGGGGCCCGGGCGAGGCCCCGCGCAGCCTCGCGACATGGGAGTCGGTGTTCCGGCTCTTCCCCGGCTCCGGCCCGCGCTACATGGCGCAGGTGCGCCGCAACATCCGGGCCGGCTGCGCCAGCGTGCAGGAGATGGTGCCGTCGGCGCAGCTGCGCGGCATCGGCGACGACGCGCTGCTGCTCAGCGCGGCGAAGGGCGTCTCCGGGCAGACCCACCAGCTGGTCGTACGCCGCGGCGACACCGTCGCGATCGTCGGCCTGTCGCCGGCCGCCCGCAAGCGGTCGACCGTGTGGAAGACCGGCCTGCTGCGCGCTATGGCGCAGCGGCTCGCCGACGGGTAGTCCGCAAACAGCGAAGCCGCAGGCCAGCACCTCGCTGACCTGCGGCTTCTGCCCGTCGGGACGACAGGATTTGAACCTGCGACCCCTTGACCCCCAGTCAAGTGCGCTACCAAGCTGCGCCACGTCCCGGGCCGTCCGGCACGCTGTCCGGACGCGTAGACCTTACCTCAACCGCTCCCACCGCCCCGCACCCGGAGCGGCGGCGCGGCTCACCGCTTCTTCTTCTCCCGGACCCGCACGGAGACCGCGACCGGGCTGCCGACGAAGCCGAACTCCTCGCGCAGCCGGCGCTCGATGAAGCGCCGGTAGCCGGCCTCGAGGAAGCCGGTCGTGAACAGCACGAACCGCGGCGGCCGGACCGAGGCCTGGGTGGCGAACAGGATCTTGGGCTGCTTGCCGCCGCGCACGGGCGGCGGGGTGGCGGCGACCAGCTGGCCGAGGAAGCCGTTGAGCTTCGCCGTCGGCACGCGGGTCTCCCAGCCGTCGAGGGCCGCGTCGATCGCCGGGACGAGCTTCTCCAGGTGGCGCTTGGTGTTCGCGGAGATGTTCACCCGCGGCGCCCAGCGCACCGGTCCGAGGTCGCGCTCGATCTCGCGCTCCAGCAGCAGCCGGCGGTCCTCGTCGAGCAGGTCCCACTTGTTGAACGCGAGGACGAGCGCGCGCCCGGTCTCGACGACCATCGAGGCGATGCGGACGTCCTGCTCGGCGAGCGGCTGGCTGGCGTCGAGCAGGAGCAGCGCGACCTCGGCCTTCTCGATCGCGGCCCGGGTGCGCAGGCTGGCGTAGTAGTCCGCGCCCGCGGTCTGGTGCACCCGCCGCCGGATGCCCGCGGTGTCGACGAAGCGCCAGTCGCGGCCGCCGAGCTCGATGAGCTCGTCGACCGGGTCGCGGGTGGTGCCAGCGGTCGCGTCGACGACGACCCGCTCCTCGCCCGCGAGGGCGTTGAGCAGGCTGGACTTGCCGACGTTCGGCCGGCCGACGAGGGCGATCCGCCGCGGGCCGCCGGGCGCGGGCGCCTCGACCTGGCGCGGCTCGGGCAGCGCGGCGAGGACCGCGTCGAGCAGGTCGCCGCTCCCCCTTCCGTGCAGGGCGGAGACCGGGTGCGGCTCGCCGAGCCCGAGGCTCCACAGCGAGGTGGCCTCGGACTCGAGCCGCTCGGAGTCGACCTTGTTCGCGACGAGCACGACCGGCTTCTTCGCCCGCCGCAGCACGCGCACGACGGCCTCGTCGGTGTCGGTCGGCCCGACGGTCGCGTCGACGACCATCATCACCGCGTCGGCGGCCTCGACGGCCAGCTCGGCCTGGGCGGCGACCCGGGCGGCCAGGCCGCGCGCGTCGCGCTCCCAGCCGCCGGTGTCGAGCAGCGTGAACGGCCGCCCGTTCCAGGACGCGTCGTAGGCCACGCGGTCGCGGGTCACGCCCGGCACGTCCTCGACGACGGCCTCGCGGCGGCCCAGGATGCGGTTGACCAGGGTCGACTTGCCGACGTTGGGGCGGCCGACGACAGCGAGGACGGGGACCTCGTAGGTCATCACCGCAGCGTCGTCGCCGGACTCGGCGATCTCCCAGTCGACGAAGTCCTGCTCGTCGTCGTACGCCGCGTCGACGGCGTCCTCGATGCTCGCGCCGAGCGGCGCGGCCTCCTCCAGCGCCTGTCGGGCGCCGTCGTCGGGCGTGGTCGGGTCGGTCACGGTGTGCGCTCCAGCAGGTCTGCGGCCGCCGGGACGCGCTCGGCGACGACGCGGAGCACCTCCGCGACGACCTCGTCGAGGCCGAGGGCGGAGGTGTCGACCTCCACGACCCCCTCGGCGGCGGTGAGGAAGCTCGCGACCTTCGAGTCGTCGGCGTCCCGGCGGACGATCGAGTCGTGGGTGGCGGCGATGGCGGCGTCGTCGGTGGTGCCGTGCAGCTCGCGGGCGCGCCGCTCCAGCCGGGCGCGCTCGTCGGCGGTGAGCAGGATGCGGACCGGCGCGTCGGGCGCGACGACGGTCGTGATGTCGCGGCCCTCGATGACGACGCGCCCGCGGGCGGCGACCTCCTGCTGGCGGCGTACGAGCTCCTTGCGGACGTCGAGGTTGCCCGCGACCTTGCTCACGACCGCGGAGATGCGCTGCTCGCGGATGGCCTGGGTGACGTCGGCGCCGTCGATGCGCACCGAGTCCTGCGTCGGGTCCGGCGACTGCTCGATCACGGCGGAGGTCGCCAGGGCGGTCAGGGCAGCGCCGTCCTCGAGGTCCAGCCCGCGGTCGAGGGCGGCCCACGCCACGGCGCGGTAGGTCGCGCCGGTGTCGAGGTAGCCCAGCCCGAGGCGGGCGGCGACCCGGCGGGAGACCGTGGACTTGCCCGAGCCGGAGGGGCCGTCGATCGCGATGACGATCCGGTCGAGGCTGCTCGTCGCAGGCAAGGCTCTCCTAGCAAGGGCTCGGCGGGAAGGGCGGAGGCTCCGCCGGTGTCCAGACTAGCCGCGCAGCGCGCTCACAAACTCCTATCAACTTCACAGCGGTTCTGTTAGATTGACTCCATGGCCACCCGGGAGCGTCTCGACCTCACCCTGCGCCTCGTCCAGGGCGCCGAGCGCGCGTCCATCGCCGAGCTCGCCCGGCGGCTGGGGGTGTCGGAGATGACGGTGCGCCGGGACCTCGACGCCCTCCAGGCCGAAGGCCTCGTCCAGCGCGTACGTGGCGGTGCCGTCGCGACCCGCGAGCGGCGCGAGGAGGCGGGCTACACGGCCCGCCTCGGCTGGCAGTCGGCGGTCAAGGACCGGCTCGGCGCGGCGACGGCCGCGCTCGTCCAGCCCGGCGAGACCGTGCTGCTGGACGCCGGCACGACCACGGTGCACGTGGCCGCGCACCTCGCGGCCCGGGCCCCGCTCACCGTGGCGGTGCTCAGTCTGCAGGCGGCGGCCGCCCTCGCCGACGTGCCCGGCGTCCGGCTGCTCGTGCTGGGAGGCGAGTCCCGCCCGGGCGAGCGCTCGCTCGTGGGGCCGCTCGCCCACCGGGCCATCACCGGCTTCTCGTTCGACACCTTCGTCATGTCGATCGGGGGCATCTCCGCCATCGACGGCTGGTCCGAGTTCGCGCTCGAGGACGCGGCCGTCAAGCAGGCCGCCCTCCCCCGCGCCCGCCGGGTCGTCGTCGTCTCCGACGCCACCAAGCTCGGCGTCCGCGCCTTCGTGCACGTCGCGCCGCTCGACGTCGCCGACGTGCTGGTCACCGACGCGGGCGCCCGCGACCCGGACGTCGGGGACGCCGCTCGCGACACGCTCACCGCCCTCACCGACGCGGGCGTCGACATCACCTACAGCTGAAGGAAGAACCATGAACCCGCAACCGCTGATGATCCTCGTCGCCGGCCCCTACCGGTCGGGCACCGGGGACGACCCCGGCAAGCTCGACGCCAACGTGCGGGCGATGACCGACGTGGCGCTGCACCTGTTCCGTGCCGGGCACCTCGCGGTCACCGGCGAGGCCCTCGCCCTGCCGATGGCCGAAGCCGCCGGCTCGACGCGCGTCGGGGACGCAGCGTTCGACGAGGTCTTCCACCCGGTCGCCGAGCGCCTGCTCAGCCGGTGCGACGCGGTGCTGCGCATCGGCGGGCCGTCGGCCGGCGCCGACGCGATGGTCGCCCAGGCCCGCGCGGAGGGAAAGCTCGTCTACCTGTCCGTCGACGAGGTCCCCACCGCTGCGACGGCCGCCCGATGAGCGCCGGCAGGCCCGGCATCGACGTGCCGGACGCCCGCGGCCGCGTCGGCCTGCACCGCACCGGCCTCGGGCTGGACCGCAACCCGCGGGTCAAGGTCATCGACGTCGAGGTGCTCGCGAACGACTGGGGCGTGCTGCGGCGCACGACGTTCGACTACGAGGGCCGCGACGGCACCTGGTCCGCCCAGCGCCGGGAGACCTACGACCGGGGCAACGGAGCCGCCCTGCTGCTCCACGACGTCGCGAGCCGGAGCGTGGTGCTGGTGCGCCAGTTCCGCTACCCGGCCTACGTCAACGGGCATCCCGACGGCATGCTCCTCGAGCTGCCGGCCGGGCTGCTCGACGAGGACGGGCCGGAGGACGCCGTACGCCGCGAGGTCGAGGAGGAGACCGGCTACCGGGTCGGCGAGGTGCAGGAGCTGTTCGCCGTCGTCATGAGCCCGGGCTCGGTGACCGAGACGCTGCACGTCTACGCGGCGCCGTACTCCCCTGCGGACCGGGTGGGCGCGGGCGGCGGGGTCGACGACGAGGAGGACATCGAGGTCGTCGAGCTGCCCTTCGACACCGCGCTCGACATGGTGCGGCGCGGCGAGATCGTCGACGCGAAGACGATCCTCGCGCTGCAGTGGGCGGCGCTCGACGGGCCGTTCCGCCGGTCGTGAGGGCCGCGGCAACGTTCTCGACATTCCTGATCAGATCGGGCTAATACGTCGCGAGGTGGGCATCCCCCTGCCGTCCGGAACCAGGGCGCACCGACCTCGGGGGTTCTCTCTCATGCAAAAGCACGCGACCGTACGCATCGGCAGCCTGGCCGCCGGCCTGGCGCTGGCCTGCACGACCGTGACAGGGCTCGCCCCTGCCGCCCAGGCCGCCCCGCCCGCTGACCGGGCGGCGCATTCGCAGGTGGCGGTGGCGGCCGTCCCGGCCCCGGACCTCGCCTTCCTCCTCGCCGCGCACGACGGCAACGTCAACGAGATCACCGCGGGCCGGCTGGCCCTGGAGAAGGCCACGGACCCGCAGGTGCGTCAGCTGGCCGCCCTGTTCATCGAGCACCACACCATGCTCGAGCAGCGCGGGGCGGCCGTGGCGGCCGCGCTCGGGGTGACGATCCCGGACCAGCTGACGCCGCAGACGCAGCGCGAGCTCGACTTCCTCCGGTCCCTGCCGGCGGGGCCGGTGTTCGACCGCATGTGGAGCGTGCAGCAGCTCAACTCCCACGGCCGGGCGATGAAGGCCGGGCAGTTGGAGCTCGCGACCGGCCAGGAGCCGGCCGTGCGCGCCCTCGCGGCCGAGGCGGCTCCCTACATCGAGCAGCACTACGCGGCGCTCGTGCCCACCGCCACCCGGCTCGTCACCGGGCGCTGAGCCCGGGCCGGCGGGCGCGACCGGCGCCCGCCGCGTGGGGCGGCGTCAGGCGTGGACCGACCAGCCGCCGGCCGCGAGGACCTCGCGCAGCCGAGCGGCGGCCTCCGGGCGTACGGACACCAGCGCGAGGCCGGCCGGCTGGCCGAGCGAGTGCTCCAGCCCGAGGTCCTCGACGTTGACCCCTGCCTCGCCGATGAAGGCGAGCAGCCGGGCCAGCTCCCCCGGCCGGTCCGGCACGACCACCGGGACCACGGCCAGTGCTTCTGGGCGGCCGCCGTGACGGCCGGGAAGCCGCTCCCGGCCCGTCACGCCCGCGGCCAGCAGGGCGCGCATCCGCTCACCGGCACCGGCGTCCGCCGGGTCGGTCGCGAGCGCGTTCAGCGCACCGAGCGCGACGTCCAGGTCGTCCCGCAGCTGCGCGAGGACGTCGGCCACCGGGCGGGCGTTGGCCCCGAGCAGGGAGACCCACGGCGCGGGGTCGGACCCGGCGACCCGGGTGATGTCGCGTACGCCCGTCCCCGCGACCGCGACCGCCGCCTCCTCCCCGGCGGCGAGCCGGCACGCGACGAGCGCGGCGAGCAGGTGCGGCGCGTGCGACACCAGCGCGACCGCGCGGTCGTGCGCGGCCGGGCCCATGCGGACCGCGGTGGCGCCGCAGAGCCGGGCCAGCTCCTCGACGCGGGCCACGTGCTCGGCGCCTGACGTCGGCAGCGGCGTGACGACCCACGGCCGCCCCTCGAACAGGTCCGCCTGCGCTGCGCCCGGGCCGCTGCGCTCACGGCCGGCCATCGGGTGCCCGCCGACGAGCGTGGCGAGGCCGGGGTGGTGCCGCGAGACCTCGCGCAGCGGGGCCTCCTTGACCCCGGCGACGTCGGTGTAGGTCCGGGCCGTCCCGGCCGCGATCGCGGCGCCGAGGACGCCGGCGACGGCGTACGGCGGGGCCGCGGCGACGAAGAGGTCGACCGGCCCGGCCGGCTCCTCCAGCGTGCCGGCGCCGAGCTCGGCCGCGCGGCGGGCCACCTCCGGGTCCGCGTCCGACAGGTGCACCCGGACTCCGGTGCGGCGCAGCGCCAGCCCGATCGAGGTGCCGATGAGGCCGGCGCCGGAGATGGCGACGCTGTGCAGAGACGCGCCGTCGAGCGTCACTGCGGGGTCACTGGGCGAGGTCGCGGCGCAGCGCCTGCGCCCCGCGCAGGTAGACGTGGCGGACCTCCTGGCGCGATTTGGCCGTCTCCACGTGGGCCATGACCCGCACGACCCTGGGCAGCGCGCCCTGAACGTCGATCTCCTGCGCGCACAGCAGCGGGACGTCGCCCATGCCCAGCCGCCGGGCGGCGACCGCGGGGAACTCGCTCACCAGGTCGGGGGTCGCCGTGAGGATGACGCTGATCAGGTCCTCGAGCTCGAGGGAGTTCTGCGTCAGGATCTCGCTCAGCAGCTCCTCGACCGAGGAGAGCATGTGCTCGGACTCGTCGCGGTCGAGCTGGACGGCTCCGCGGACTGCGCGCACGGGCACGGGGATCCTCCGACGTCTGGCAGGTGGTACGGCACGGGCAGCAGGCCCGTGCAGGAGCAGGCAGACGCTACTGCCTATCGGCGGGCGGCCGCCGTGCTGCCCGCATGCCGGTCACTTCGGCTCGACGGCGGCGAAGAGCTCGCCGATCTCCTTCTGGTTGAGCGGGCGGATGCTGCCCGGGCGCAGGTCGCCGAGCTTGATCGGGCCCACCTGGGTGCGGATGAGCCGCTGCACCGGCAGCCCGACCGCGTCGAGCAGGCGGCGGACGACGTGCTTGCGCCCCTCGTGGACGATCACCTCGACCATCGCCCGGTTGCCGCTGGCGCTGATCAGCCGGAACGAGTCGACCTTGACGACGCCGTCCTCGAGCTCGATCCCGGCCCGGAGCCGCTTGCCGACGTCGCGGGCCACCGGGGCGGGCACCTCGGCGAGGTAGGTCTTCTGCACGCCGTACGACGGGTGGGTCAGCCGGTGGGCCAGGTCGCCGTCGTTGGTCATGATCAGCAGGCCCTCGGTGTCGAAGTCCAGCCGGCCGACGTGGAAGAGCCGGCGCGACTCCCCGAGGAACTGACCCAGATGGGGCCGGCCCTCGGGGTCCGACATGGCGCTCACGATCCCCGTGGGCTTGTGCAGCACGAGGTATTCCTTGCCGGGCGCCGAGCCGATGCGCTTGCCGTCGACCTTGATGACGGCCTTGTCGGGGTCGACGCGCATGCCCTGCTCACGCACCCGCTTGCCGTCGACCTCGACCCGGCCCCGCTCGATGAGCACCTCGCACGCTCGTCGGGAGCCGAGCCCCGCCGCGGCCAGCACGCGCTGCAGCCGGATGCCCTCGTCCATACCCTCGACCTCAACCTCACGTCTCAGTGCCGGGTCACCGTCTCGTGCCCGCTTCCTCGGCTACCGACTCTACGTCCGGCAGGTACGGAGCCAGCGACGGAAGCTCCTCCAGCGACTGCAGGCCCAGCCGTTCGAGGAAGTACGCCGTGGTGCGGTAGAGCGTCGCGCCGGTCTCCGTGTCCGCGCCTGCCTCCTCCACCAGACCGCGGGAGACCAGGGTGCGCATGACCCCGTCGGAGTTGACGCCGCGCACCGCGGCCACCCGGCCGCGCGACACCGGCTGCCGGTACGCCACGACGGCGAGCGTCTCCAGCGCGGCCTGCGTCAGCCGGGCCTGCTGCCCGTCGAGGACATAACGCTCGACCACAGGTGCACAGTGCGGCGCGGTGTAGAAGCGCCAGCCGCCGGCGACCTGGCGCAGCTCGAAGCCGCGCGCTTGCTCGGCGTACTCCGCGGCGAGCGCGCGGACGGTGTCGGCCACCATGCCAGGCGGGTGCTCGACCAGCTGGGCGAGAACGGTCTCGGGCACCGGCTCGTCGGCCACCAGCAGGACGGCCTCGAGCGCGGCCCGCAGCGGCACGGCCGGTGCCGCACCGCCGGCACCGGCGTCCCCGTCGCCGGCCGCCGCCCCGTCGCCTCCGGCGTCCCCGTCCGAGGGCTGCGCCTGCCCGTCCGCCCCCACCTCGTGGGCCACCGGCGGCCGATCAGAAGCCTCGACCTCAGGTTGAGGCTGATGGTCCGTCTGCACTGTTCTCCTCCGCCTCGTCGAAGTCGGACGGCCCGGTCACGACTGCGGACTCCTCGGCGCTCCCCGTCCAGCGCACGTGCAGCTCGCCGAGGGCCGTCGGCTGCTCGAACGCGACGCTCCCGTCGCGGAACAGCTCCAGCAGCGCCAGGAACCGCGCGACGACGACGAGCGTCTCGTCGGCGTCGGCCACCAGGTCGCGGAAGCTCAGCGGGCCGCTCCCGCGCAGCCGGGCGACGACCAGCGCGGCCTGCTCGCGGACGCTGACCCGCGGCGCGTGCACGTGCTCGGTCGCCACCGTCGGCACGGGCCGCGGCGCCATCGCCCGCGCGGCGAGCGCGGCGAACTCCTCGGGCCCGAGGCCGAGCAGCACCTCCGGCAGCAGCCCGGCGAAGCGCGGCTCGAGGCTGACGCTGCGCGGGTGGCGCAGCGCCATGTCGCCGAGCATGCCGGCGAGCACGGTCGAGGCCTGCTTGTAGGCGCGGTACTGCAGCAGCCGGGCGAAGAGCAGGTCCCGGGCCTCGAGCAGGGCGAGGTCCTCCTCGTCCTCGACCTCCGCGGCCGGGAGCAGCCGGGCTGCCTTGAGGTCGAGGAGCGTCGCCGCCACGAGGAGGAACTCCGAGGTCTGGCCCAGGTCCCACTCCGCGCCTGCGGCCCGGATGTGCGCGATGAAGTCGTCGGTGACCTTCGACAGCGCGATCTCGGTGACGTCGAGCTGGTGCTTGGCGATCAACGACAGCAGCAGGTCGAACGGCCCCTCGAAGACGTCGAGCCGGACCGCGAAGCCACCTGCCCGCGGCTCCGCGTCGCCCGGAGTCCCGCCGTCCAGCGCACTACCGGGGGCGCTAGCGGGCGCCTCGTCGGCGACCGCGTGCGGGCCGGAGCCCCCGGTCACCGCGCGCCGTGCGGGGCGCTCCCGGCCGGCTCGTCGGAGCTCGGCCAGCGGGAGAGGACCTCGCGCGCCAGCTGGCGGTAGGCCTCCGCGCCCACCGAGCTCGGGGCGTACGTCGTTATCGGCTGGCCGGCGACGGTGGTCTCGGGGAAGCGGACCGTCCGGTTGATGACGGTGTGGAAGACCTTGTCGCCGAAGGCTTCGACGAGCCGCGCGAGCACCTCGCGGCTGTGGGTGGTCCGGGCGTCGTACATCGTCGCGAGGATGCCCTCGATGGCGAGGTCCGGGTTGAGCCGGTCGCGCACTTTGGTGATCGTGTCGACGAGCATGGCGACGCCGCGCAGGGCGAAGTACTCGCACTCCAGCGGGATGATGACGCTGTCGGCGGCCGTGAGGGCGTTGATGGTCAGCAGGCCGAGCGAGGGCTGGCAGTCGATGAGGACGACGTCGTAGTCGTCGACGACCTCGTCGATCTGGCGCGCGAGCGCCTGCTCGCGGCCGACCTCGGTCACCAGCGCCACCTCGGCCGCCGACAGGTCGATGTTGGCCGGGATGAGGTCGAGGCCGGGCACGTCGGTCTTGAGCAGGACCTCGTCGACGGTGCACCGGCGGTCCATCAGCAGGTTGTAGACCGTCGCCTCGAGGTCGAGGGCGTTGACTCCGAGCCCGACCGACAGCGCGCCCTGCGGGTCGAAGTCGACGAGCAGGACCCGGCGGCCGAACTCGGCCAGCGCGGCCCCGAGGTTGATCGTCGAGGTGGTCTTGCCGACCCCGCCCTTCTGGTTGCACATGGCGAGCACCCGGCCGCCGCCGTGCTCGAGCAGCGGCGCCGGGTCGGGGAACTCCCGCGCGGGCCGTCGGCTCGTCGCTCCGCGCCCGCCGTCGACGGACCGCAGGTCGATGAGCGCGTCGTCGCCCCCGGGAAGGAGAGAGGGCTGCTCGTGCCGAGGCTGGCGTGCCATGCGAGCTCCTCCTTCCGTACGCGCGTGCGCGGCGCCGCGACGCCGCCACCCGTGCGCGGACCCTACGCGGTCCCCCTGACGACCTCAAGGAAGCCCCGCCCCAGCCGCTCGTCGGCGCGGCGTGCATGGCGCAGCGCCGGGCCCGGCCGGCTCGGGCAACGGGGGCGGAGGAGCCGAGCGCTACGACACCCGCAGCGCGAGCAGCGCGACGTCGTCGCGCCGGTCGTCCCCGGTCAGCTCGGACACCACGTGCGCGCAGAACGCGTCGAGGTCCTCGGTGCCGCGGGCTGCCGCAGCGACCGCGTGCAACCGCGCGAGCCCCCGCTCCAGGGACTCCTCCCGGGTCTCGACCAGCCCGTCGCTGAACATCAGCACCAGGTCACCGGAGCTCAGCGGCCGCGACAGGTCCTGGCGCAGCCCGTCGGCGGCGAACCCGAGCAGCAGGTCCGCGTCGCGCGCCGCGAGCGAGGCCGTGCTGCCGTCGGAGCAGACGATCAGCGGGGGCAGGTGCCCGGCGTTGGACAGGTGCAGCCGGAGGCCGCCGTCGGGCCGCCGCTCCACCTCGGCGTAGACGCACGTGGCCAGCGCATCGAGCGAGAGGCCGACCGAGGCACGGTCGACGTGTGCGAGCACCTCCGACGGGGATCCGTGCTCGTGGAACGCCACTCCGCGCAGCAGCGTGCGCAGCTGCCCCATGATCGCTGCGGCCGTCACGTCGTGGCCCGCGACGTCGCCGACCACGAGCGCGGCGCGGCCCGTGGGCAGGAGAAAGGCGTCGTACCAGTCGCCGCCGACCTGGAGCGCCTCGGTCGCGGGGCGGTAGAGCCCGGCGAGGCGTACGCCCGGGAGCGGCTCGCGCGGCAGGTCGGTGAGCAGGCTGCGCTGCAGCGCCTCGGCCGTGAAGCGATGGACGTCCTGCAGCTCGTCGACCGACAGCGCGGCCAACGCGTCACCGTCGTCGGCGGGCGGCCGGCCGTGCAGGATCTTCAGCCGCAGCTCGGCCGAGCAGAGCTCGGCGAGCTCGGCCAGCAGCGTCACGTCGTCCTCGGTCCAGACCCGGGGGGCGCGCTCCACCGCGCAGAGCGCGCCGAGGACGTGGCCGTCGTCGTCGGTCACCGGCACGCCGGCATAGCTGCCGATGTCGTCCTCGACCACGGCCCGGCTGGTGCGGGTCATGGGGTCGGCGAGGGTGTCGGCGACCACGAACGGGCGGCCGGACTCGACGACGAAGCGGCAGAGCGAGCGCGAGATGTCGGTCTCGCGCGCGTCGGCGTCGACGCCTGACAGGCCCGACTGGCCGGGGAAGAACTGGCGCTTGACCTCGACGAGCGAGACCAGCGCCAGCGGGACGCCGAGCAGCCGGCGGGCCAGGTGGGCGACCCGGTCGAACCGCGGGTCGGCGACGGAGTCGAGGCCGGTGCGGGCCAGCGCGTCGAGCCGGCCCGGGTCCTCCAGCGCGTCCTGCCCCGAGCGCGCGAGTGGGCCGGACGGGCCGCTGCCGGCCTCGGGTTTGGGCGGGACCCCGTTCGCGGACAAGGCTTTCCCCACGCCGTGCCCCCTCCTCGGTCAGACGCCCGCAAAGCGGGTCTTTCCCCATAAGCGTTGCATGCATGTCACCACGCAACTACTACAAGTGTCGTCGAGGTAGGAGCGCTGAGCGGGCGCTCGGATACCGAACGTCCCATGTCGTCGCCGCAAGTCATCCGGACGGCGCAGCAACGGGAGGGCCGACCCGTGCCTGTCGGCGGGGCCCGTGGGAGCGGGCGGGGGCAGGACCGCTACGCGAGCGCCCGGGGGTGGCTGGATGCGTAGACCTCGCGCAGCCGGTCGACCGTGACCAGGGTGTAGACCTGCGTGGTCGTGACGGAGGCGTGCCCGAGCAGCTCCTGGACGACGCGCACGTCCGCCCCGCCGTCGAGCAGGTGCGTCGCGAAGGAGTGGCGCAGCGTGTGCGGCGAGAGCTGGACGTCGATGCCCGCGCGCTCCGCCGCCGCCCGCAGCACGACCCAGGCGCTCTGCCGGGTGAGCCGGCCGCCGCGGGCGTTGAGGAAGAGGGCGGGAGTGCCGCGCCCGGCGGCCAGCAGCTCCGGCCGCGCCCGCACGAGATACGCGTCGAGGGCCTCGCGGGCGTAGCGGCCCATGGGGACCATCCGCTCCTTGCTGCCCTTGCCGAACAGCCGGACGGTGCCGCCCTCGAGGTCGAGGTCGTCCACGTCCAGCCCCACGGCCTCGGAGATCCGCGCCCCGCAGGCGTAGAGGACCTCGAGCAGGGCGCGGTTGCGCAGCGCGCGCGGGGAGCCGTCGGCGCCGGCGGCCGCGAGCAGGGCCTCGACCTGGTCCACG
This sequence comes from Motilibacter deserti, assembly GCF_011250635.1. Classification (GTDB taxonomy): domain Bacteria; phylum Actinomycetota; class Actinomycetes; order Motilibacterales; family Motilibacteraceae; genus Motilibacter_A; species Motilibacter_A deserti. The sequence goes on along the minus strand of NZ_JAANNP010000005.1, from coordinate 20,201 downwards.
CCGATCGCCTTCGGCAGCCGGCGCGGCGGCGCGGGCGGGCGTACGGTCCGGGCCACGTCCTGGGCCACGATGCGCTCGCGCAGCGCGAAGCGGTGCAGGCCGCGGACGGCGACCACGGCCCGGGCGGCCGAGCTCGCCCCGAGCGGCGGGTGGGTGTCGTCGCCCTCGCGCAGGGCGCGCAGGAAGGCCGCCACGTCGCTCTCGGCGACCTCGGCCAGCCCGGAGCGGCCGGTGGCGGCGAGGTGGGCGAGGTAGCGGCGCAGGTCGCGCCGGTAGGAGGAGAGCGTGTTGGCGGCGACGCCGCGCTCCACGGCCAGGTGGTCGAGGTAGGCCCGCAGCAGGGCGGTGAGCTCCGCCGACGGCGCCGCCGACGTGGGCCCGCTGGCCTCCTCGGCAGGCCCGACCGGTCCGGCCTCGGCGACCGCGGTCACCGCAGCGCCTCCGCGAGCGGCAGGACGTCCAGGCCGTGCGCTTCCCCGACCCCGGGGTGGACGACCCGGCCGCCGAGGGTGTTGAGCCCGCGCGCGAGCGCCGGGTCCGCACGGCAGGCTTCCTTCCAGCCGGCGCCGGCCAGCGCGAGCACGTAGGGCAGCGTCACGTTGGTGAGCGCGAAGGTCGAGGTCCGCGGCACCGCGCCCGGCATGTTGGCGACGCAGTAGAACACCGACCGGTGCACCTCGAAGACCGGGTCCGAGTGGGTGGTGGGGCGCGTGCTCTCGAAGCAGCCGCCCTGGTCGACGGCGATGTCGACGAGCACCGTCCCCGGCCTCATGCGGGACACGAGGTCGTCGCTGACGAGCTTGGGGGCGCGCGCCCCGGCGACGAGCACCGCCCCGATCACGAGGTCGGCCTCCAGGCACGCCCGCTCGACCTCGTGGGCGTTCGACGCGACCGTCTCGATGGCCCCGGAGTAGTCCCGGTCGGCGGCGCGCAGCTTGTCCACGTCGCGGTCGAGCACGGACACCCGGGCGCGCATGCCGAGCGCGATCGCCGCGGCGCTCATCCCGGACACGCCCGCCCCGATGACGACCACGTTGGCGGGCGGCACGCCGGGGACGCCACCGAGCAGCACCCCGCGGCCGCCGCCGTGGCGGGTCAGGTGGTACGCCCCCGCCTGCGGCGCGAGCCGCCCGGCGACCTCGGACATGGGGGCGAGCAGCGGGAGCCTGCCGTCGGGCAGCTCGACCGTCTCGTACGCCACCGCCGTGACCTCGCGCTCGAGCAGCGCCTGCGTGCACTCCGCGGAGGCGGCGAGGTGCAGGTAGGTGAAGAGCACCTGCCCCGGGCGCATCCGGGGGTACTCCTCCGGGATCGGCTCCTTGACCTTGAGCACGAGCTCGGCCTCGCCCCACACCGCGTCCGGCCCGGTGACCACCCGCGCCCCGGCCCGCTCGTAGTCGACGTCGGGCAGCCCGGACCCGGCCCCGGCCCCGGCCTCCACGAGCACCTCGTGCCCGGCCCGGACCAGCTCGTGGGCACCGGCAGGCGTGGCGGCGACCCGGAACTCGCCGTCCTTGACCTCCCGCACGACTCCGACGCGCATGTGCGGCAGCCTACGAGCCGGAGGCGGGTTCGCCGGGCCGCCACGCGGGGGCGGCCCGTGCGCCGGTCACCCGGGCGTCAGGTACGCCGCCACTCCCACGGCGCGTCCGCCGGCCGCAGCGTGTCCCAGCCGCGCGCCCGCGCCGCCGCAGCGGCGAGGATCCCGCTGACCGACGTCGGGTTGTGCAGGTGGCCGCCGAGCACGAGCGAGACGGCCTCGTCGAGCGGGACCCACGCCTGGGGCATGTCCCGCTCCTCGTCCTCGCCCTCGTGCCGGTCGTCCTCGGCAGCGAGCTCGAGGTCGCGGGCCAGGTAGCAGCGGAAGGCCTCGGTGCTGCCGCCGGGGCTGTTGTAGAAGTCCACGAGGACGTTCCACTGCCGGGCGCGGTAGCCCGACTCCTCCCACAGCTCGCGCTTGGCCGCCTCGAACGGGTCCTCGCCCTGCACGTCGAGCAGGCCCGCGGGGGCCTCCCACAGCAGCGCGCCGACCGCGTGGCGGTACTGGCGCAGCAGCAGCACGCGCTCCTGGCGGTCGAGCGCGAGCACCCCGACCGCACCGGTGTGCTCGACCACCTCGCGGGTGACCGGCTCGCCGCTGCCGAGGTCGACGACGTCGCGGCGCACGTGCCAGACGCGGCCGGTGAACTCGCGGGAGGAGGAGAGGACCTCGCGGCGCTCGCGCGCGTCGGTGACCTCTCCCTCCCACTGCGGGGCGGTCACGCGCCCTGGCCGTTGACGCCGGCGTCGACGGTCTCGCGCTCGAGCATGTCCAGCTGCTCCTGGCGGCTGTCGAGCGCGGCGCAGATCAGCCCGGCGAAGAGCGGGTGCGGCCGGGTCGGGCGCGACCGGAACTCGGGGTGGGCCTGGGTGCCGACGAAGTACGGGTGCACCGAGCGCGGCAGCTCGACGAACTCGACGAGGCGCCCGTCCGGCGACGTGCCGGAGAAGACCAGCCCGGCCGCCTCGAGCTGCTCGCGGTAGCCGTTGGCGACCTCGTAGCGGTGGCGGTGGCGCTCGTCGATGTAGGGCTCGCCGTAGACCTCGCGCACGATGCTGCCCTCGGCGAGCTTGGCCGGGTAGAGCCCGAGCCGCATCGTGCCGCCCATGTCGCGCTCGCCGGCGATCACGTCGCGCTGGTCGGCCATGGTGGAGACGACGGGGTGCGGGGTCTGCTCGTCGAACTCCAGCGAGTTCGCGCCCTCGAGGCCGGCGAGGTTGCGCGCCGTCTCGATGACCATGCACTGCAGGCCGAGGCAGAGCCCGAGCAGGGGTACGCGGTGCTCGCGCGCCCAGCGGATCGCCCCGAGCTTGCCCTCGATGCCGCGTACGCCGAAGCCGCCGGGGATGCAGATGGCGTCCACGTCGCCGAGCTGGCGGGCGGCGCCCTCCGGGGTCTCGCACTCGTCGGAGGCGACCCACTTGAGGGACACCTTGCAGTCGTGGGCGAACCCGCCCGCGCGCAGCGCCTCGGTGACCGAGAGGTACGCGTCGGGCAGGTCGATGTACTTGCCGACGAGCGCGACGGTCACGGACCGGCTCGGCGAGTGGACCCGGTGCAGCAGGTCGTCCCAGCGCTTCCAGTCGACGTCGCGGAACGCGAGGTCGAGCCGGCGCACGACGTATGCGTCGAGGCCCTCGGCGTGCAGCACCTTGGGGATGTCGTAGATCGAGGGCGCGTCGATGGCGGTGACGACGGCTTCCTCGTCGACGTCGCACATGAGCGAGATCTTCTTCTTGACGCCCTGCGGGATCGGCCGGTCCGAGCGGCAGACGATGGCGTCGGGCTGGATGCCGATGCTGCGCAGCGCGGCCACCGAGTGCTGGGTGGGCTTGGTCTTCAGCTCGCCCGACGGGCCGATGTAGGGCACCAGCGAGACGTGCAGGAAGAACACGTTGTCGCGGCCGACGTCGTGCCGGACCTGGCGGGCGGCCTCGAGGAAGGGCTGGGACTCGATGTCGCCGACCGTGCCGCCGATCTCGGTGATGACCACGTCGACCTTGCCGGTCTGGCCGACGCGGCGGATGCGGTCCTTGATCTCGTTGGTGATGTGCGGGATCACCTGGACCGTGTCGCCGAGGTACTCCCCGCGCCGCTCCTTGGCGATGACGTTCGAGTAGACCTGGCCGGTGGTCACGTTCGCCGAGCCGTGCAGCGCGGTGTCGAGGAACCGCTCGTAGTGGCCGACGTCGAGGTCGGTCTCGGCGCCGTCGTCCGTGACGAAGACCTCTCCGTGCTGGAAGGGGTTCATCGTGCCGGGGTCGACGTTGAGGTAGGGGTCGAGCTTCTGCATCGTGACCCGCAGCCCGCGCGCGGTGAGGAGGTTGCCGAGGCTCGAGGCCGTCAGGCCCTTGCCGAGCGAGGAGGCGACGCCGCCGGTGACGAAGATGTGCTTGGGCGGCTGCGGTCCGGCCAAGGGGCGCTCCCGTTTGTTCCGTGTGCGGTGGGAACACCCACCTGTCCACGGGCTTCTAGCCTAGCGAATTCCTCAGCTCGACGTAGAGGCGGCGTGCCTCGGCGGCCGTGTCGTCCTCGGTCGGGAAGCCGGCCGCCCGCTCGCGCGCGGCGGCCGAGAGCCGGACCCGCTCGGCCGGGTCGTCGAGCAGCTGCACGACGGCCGCGGCGAGCGCCGAAGGGTCGTCCGGCGGCACGAGAAGCGCCGCGTCGCCCACCATCTCCGGCACTCCCCCGACCGCGGTCGCGACGAGCGGCGCACCGGCGCGCAGCGTCTCCTCGACGACGAGCGGTCGGCCCTCCCAGCGCGACGGGAGCACGGCCACGTCCGCGGCGGCGAGCAGGTCGGGGACGTCGTCGCGGTGGCCCAGCAGGCGTACGGCCAGCCCGTCGTCGTCGATGCGGCGCTGCAGCTCCGCGCGCAGCGGCCCCTCGCCGGCGATCACGGTCAACGGGCGGTCCGGTCGGTCCCGCCACGTGCGCGCGGCTTGCAGCAGGACGGGATAGGCCTTCTGCGGCGCGAGCCGGCCGGCGGCGACGACGAGCGGGCTCGCCCCCACCCCCAGCTCCGCGCGGACCTCGGCCCGCCGGTCCGCCCCTTCACGCGTGGACGGCTGTGGCGCGGGCGCGACGACGTTGGCGAGCCGGGCGTCGCGCGCGCCCATGGCGCGGGCGCGCTCGACCAGGTCGGGCGAGACGCCGAGCGTGACGGTAGCGCGCCGGGCGTCGTAGCGCTCCATCCGCTCGAGCACGGCGCGCTTGGCCCCGGTGGCGAGCAGCGCGTTGTGCCAGGTGACGACGTAGGGCACGCCGGCTCGGAGTGCCATGCCGGCGACCAGGCCCGCCCGCAGCCCGTGGGCGTGCACCACGTCCGCGCCGCGCAGCTCCCGGCGCAGCCGCAGGACGGCCCGGACGTCGGACGCCGGGCGCGGGACGACACTCACCTCGACCGGGCGGAAGGCCGCGCCCGTCTCGGTGAACCGGAACTGCGCTTCGGTGCTTGCGGGGCCGAGGACGGTCACGGTGTCGCCGCGCTCGACGAGCCCGCGGGCCAGCGCGCGCACGTGCGCGCCGACCCCGCCGGTGCTCGTCGCCAGCACGAGCCGGACGTCCAGCGGCTCACCCACGGCGCAGCCCCCGCGCGAGGTCGCGCGCGCCGGCGCGGTCGACGAGCAAAACCGCTGCCGCGTACGTCGCCGTGGCCGCCGCCGCGCACGCGACCGCGGAGCCTGCCCCGGCTGCGACTCCTTCCGCATCGACGGCGAGGGAGAGCCCGCCTCCCGCCGCGGCCCCGGCCAGGCCGGCGGCGAGCGCGGCACCCGCCGCGCGCGGGACGCCGGCCAGCGTCGCAGGCCCGGCCGCGCGGCGTACGGCGGCCAGCAGGAGCACCCCGGCGATCGTCATGCCCAGAGTGTTCCCCAGCCCCAGCGCGGCGACGGACCAGCCCTGGCCCAGCGCGGCCACCAGCGCCACGTCGGCGGCGATCACCACCCCCCAACCGAGCACCGTCGCGACCGCCGCCGCCCGCCCGGCATGGACTGCGTAGAGCGCGCGGCCGAGGTGGGCGACGAGCCCGTAGCCGAGCAGGCCCGGGGCGAAGGCCACGAGGGCACGGGCCAGCCACTGGGGCGGCGCGTCGTCCGGGCCGGAGCTGAAGAACTGGGCGACCGGCGACGCCGTCGCGACGAGCAGGGCGGCGCCGAGGCCGCCGGCCAGCAGCACGGCGCGGGTCGTCACGGCCCCGACCGCGGCGTACGCGCGCAGGTCGCCCTGCTCCGCGTGGCGCGACAGGGTCGGGAAGGCGCTGGTGGCCAGCGGGACCGCGAGGACGGCGTACGGCAGCAGGAAGACCGCCCAGGCGTAGCCGTAGACCGTGAGGCCGCCGTCCCCGGCCCGGTCGTTGGCCAGCCGGATCACCACGAGCGTCGACGCCTGCTGGGCGAGCAGCGCGGCGAGCCCGGCGCCGGCCAGGGCACGTGCTCGGCCGGCGACGCCCGGGGGGAAGGCGAGCGACGGCCGCAGCCGCAGCCCCGTGCGGAGCAACGGGGCCAGGGTGGAGAGCGCGAGCGCGGCGACGCCGGCGGTCGTCCCCAGCGTGAGCACGAGCTCCGGCCCGGGCGGCACCGCGGCCAGGTCCCGCGGATTGCCGTCGAACGCTTCACCGAACCAGAGATATGCGAAGACCACGACAGCACTCGAGGCGAGCGGGGCCGCAGCCGGCGCGAGGAACCTGCGCTGTGCCTGCAGGACCCCGGCGCAGACCACGGCGACGCCGTAGAGCGGGATCTGCGGGAGGAAGACCTGCAGCATCCGGGTGGCCGTCCGCACCGACTCGTCGCGGTCGCACGACGCTGCGCTGCCCGCACCGCCCGCGTCGCCCATGAGGAGCGAGACGACCGGCTCGGCCAGCAGCAGGGCCAGCGCCGTCACGGGCACCAGCACGGCGAGCGTCCACGTGAGCAGCGCCGAGGCGGTGCGCGCCGCCTGCTCCCGGTCCCCGTCGGCGAAGGCGCGCGCCAGCAACGGCACCACGACGCTCGCGAGCGCTCCCCCGGCGACGACCTCGAAGACGACGTTGGGCAGCTGGTTGGCGGTGTTGTAGGCGCTGCCGAGGCAGTTCGACCCGACGGTCGCGGCGAACACGAACGACCGGCCGAAGCCGACCACCCGGCTGAGCAGGGTCGCGACCGCGATGAGGGCGGCGGCGCCGGCGAGCCCCGAGGCCAGCCGGCGGCTCACGCCCGGCGACCGAGCGCGTCGAGCTCGCGCAGGCCCGGCGTCGCGGCGATGACCCGGGTGAAGCTCACCCTCTCGCTGGCGAGCGTCAGGCCCGCGACGACGGCGAGGCGTACGCCCAGGCTGCGCCGCGACGCCCCCGCAGCCGCGCTCAGCCCGAGCGCGGCCCCCAACGCGTTGGCCCCGGCGTCGCCGAGCATCGAGCGCTCTCCCAGGTCCGCCGGGAGCATCGCGAGCGCGGCCCCGAGCGGCCCCGCCACCAGGGCACCGGGCGCGCCGCCGCGCACGAGCGCCGGTGCGCCCGCGATCAGCCCGGCCTTCAGCGCGCGGCCGGGGCGCAGGTCGAGCAGGTTGGCCAGGTTGGCGGTCCCCGCGATCACGCCACCGGCGAGCAGGGCGTCCACGGCGCTGCCGTCGCGCCCTGCGCGCAGCAGCGCGCCTGCGCCCAGGCCGGCCACGCCGAGCCCGGCCAACTTGGCGGCGCCGGTCGTCACCCGCCCACGGCGGAGCGCGGCGAGGTGCCCGCGCAGCCCCCGGTCGTCGCCGGAGCCGGCCAGGTCGTCGTACGCCCCCAACGCTCCGGCGCTGGCGACGGCCAGCAGCCCGGCCGCCCGCGCCCGCGGGGCGACCCCCGGGGCGAGCGCCACGCCGAGCGCCGCAGCCGCGGCGTACGCCGGGCCCTCGAGCAGGGTGACGGGAAGGTCGCGGGCGTTGCGCCGGCCCCAGGCCTCGTGCCCGCCCGGCGGTCGGGCGAGAAGGCCGCTGAACGCGGCGTACGCGGCCGCCGCCCCCGCGGCCACGGCGGCGGCGCGCTCTGCAGGCCCGGCGGGCCGCGCGTTGCCGGAGGCGCGCCCGCTCACTTGTTGGTGACGCCCTCGATGTCCGGCAGCGGCTCGTCCGCGCCGGGGCCGTCGCCGTAGTGGCCGGGGTCGTCGGCGCGCGCGGCGACGAACGCGAGCGCGAGCGTCGCGCGCCCGGCCGGCGTGTCGACGTCGTCGACGGTCGAGACCGTCGCGGCGACCTCCGAGTCCGAGCGGACGTCGGCCACGAGCCCGCCGGACTCGGCGCTGCCGGTCGGCCCGGCGACCACCGTGACCGCGCCGGCGGTCGCGAGCATCCGCGGCACGGCCAGGAGCACGCTGCGCTCCCGGGTCGTGTCCTCGCCCGGCTTGGGCTCCTCCGGCAGCGGCGCGAGGACCGCCACCAGGCTCCCGCGCTTCCACGGCTCGTCCTCGGCGGTCAGGAACCCGTCCTCGCGCAGCCCCTCGAGCAGGGTCTTGGCCGCAGGGTCGGCGGCGCCGGCGGCGGCCGGGTCGGCGGTCACGATGCCGCGCGCCAGCACCAGCGCGGCCCGGGCCGCGCTGCTGGTGTCCTCCGGGAACGACACGTCGGGCGGCATCAGCCGGGTCAGCGCGTCGTCGAGCTCGGTGGCGCGGTCCTCGGCCGTCCAGTCATCGGTCAGCAGGACGCTGCCGGGGACGGCCGCCCCCGCCGCCTCGAGGCCGGCGCGCGCGGTCTCGGCCTGCCCCTCCGTCACGCCGGGCATCCCGACGAGGGCCACGGTCGTGCCCTCGAGCCGGCCGCCGACGAGCGCGGGGGTGGTGCGGGTGATGAAGTCCTCGTAGCCGCTGATCTGGTCGGCCAGCTCGGCCTTGTCGTCGCGCAGCTCGTTGTTGGACTGGCTCAGGGCGTCGGCCCGGCTCTCGACGGTCTGCCCGATGGGGTCGTCGAGCGGGCCGGCGCCGAGCACGACTCCGACGGCAAGGGCGAGGAACACCGCGATCAACGAGACCAGGTGGTAGCGGAAGTCGATCACGACGAGAAGAGCTCCTCCAGCCGGAACTGGCCCTCGGCCCAGCGGTCCCGGAGATATTCGAAGAAGACCTGGCCGCCGGGCGTGGCGGCCACCGCGACGAGCAGCGCGACGATGCCGGCGAGCAGGAACAGCGCGACCTGCAGGTTGGAGATGCGGCTGCGGTAGAGCCGGCTGACTCCCTTCGCGTCGACGAGCTTGCCGCCGACGCGCAGCCGGGTGAGGAACGTGCTGGCCATGCCGGAGCGCCCCTTGTCGAGGAACTCGACGAGCGTGGCGTGGGTGCCGACGGCGACGATGAGGCTCGCGCCCTTGTCGTCGGCGAGCAGCATCGCGACGTCCTCGCTGGTCCCTGCGGCGGGGAAGAGCACGGACTGCAGGTTCATGCGCTCGAGCCGGGCGAGCCCGGGGGCGCGGCCGTCGCGGTAGGCGTGCACGACGAGCTCGGCGCCGCAGGTGAGCGCCTTGTCCGAGACGCTGTCCATGTCCCCGACGATGAGGTCGGGGATGTAGCCGCCGTCGAGCAGCGCGTCGGCCCCGCCGTCGACGCCGATGAGCAGCGGGCGGTACTCCCGGATGTAGGGGCGCAGCGTGCGCAGGTCCTCGCGGTAGTGGTAGCCGCGGACGACGACGAGCGCGTGCCGGCCCTCCATCTGGGTCCGGATGTCCGGCACGCCGACGCCGTCGAGGAGCAGCTCGCGCTCGCGGCGCAGGAACTCCATCGTGTTGCCGGCGAACGCCTCGAGCTGCAGGGCGAGGCCGGCCCGCGCCTCCGCCATCGCGGCGGCGACGGTCTCCGGCGTCTGCTCGGTCCCGACCGCGAGCTGGCGGTCGTCGAGGTAGACCACGCCCTCGTGCAGCCGCAGCACGTCGCCGTCGGACAGGTCGTTCATGACGGCCTGGCCGCAGCCGTCGACGAGCGGGATGCCGGCGCCGACGAGGATCTCGGGGCCGAGGTTCGGGTAGCGGCCGCTCGTGCTCGGCGCGGCGTTCACCACGGCGGCGACGCGGCAGGCGACCAGCGCCTCGGCGCTGACCCGGTCGAGGTCGATGTGGTCGATGACCGCGATCTCGCCGGGGCGTACGCGCTTGGTCAGGTTCTTCGTCCGGCGGTCCACCCGGGTCGCTGCCGTGATGCCCGGGAGCTCCGGCGCCCGGGACCGACGACGAGCGGTGGCAATCCTCATCGCCCGCCATCGTGCCAGAGCGCGCCGCCGGTGCCGAGGAGCCGGCGTGGCGGGTCCTGGTCGTTCACGTCACGGTATGGGCACGGCACGGCCCCGGTCGGCCGCTCGTTCAGGGGCGGCCGGTTCGTCGGGTGGCTCGTCGGGGCGGCCGGGCGCGACGCGGACGGGAGCTGCGAGCGCCCGTCAGCCCGCGGAGCGGGCGGCCTCCAGCAGCTCCTGGGCGTGGGCGCGTCCCGTGCCCGACCCCTCGAAGCCGGCGAGCATGCGGGAGAGCTCCTGCACCCGGCCCTCGTCGTCGAGGGCCACGACCCCGGACTTCGTCACCGAGCCGTCGGCGTCCTTCACCACGACGAGGTGGCGGTCGGCGTGGGCGGCGACCTGGGGCAGGTGGGTGACGACGACGACCTGCGCGCTGCGGGCGAGCCGGGCGAGCCGGCGGCCCACCTCGACCGCCGCCTTGCCCCCGACCCCGGCGTCCACCTCGTCGAAGACGAAGGTCGGGACCGGGTCGGCGCCGGCCAGGGCGACCTCCAGCGCCAGCATCACGCGCGACAGCTCGCCCCCGGAGGCGCCCTTGCCGAGCGGCCGTGCGGGGCTGCCCGGGTTGGCGGCCAGCAGCAGCTCGATCGCGTCCGCGCCGTACGCCCCGGCGACCACGTCGCGGCCGTCCACCGTGAGGACGGTCTGGGCCGCGCCCGGCCCGTCGGCGGGCCGGCCGTCGGCGGGCTGCTGGGTGACCGACACCTCGACCCGGGCCCGCGGCATCGCGAGCGCGGCGAGCTCGCGGGTGACCTCCTCGCCCAGCCGCACCGCGGCCTTGGTGCGGGCCGCCGACAGCGCCGCGGCGAGCGTGCCGAGCTCCTCGCGCAGCGCCGCCCGCTCCTGGCCCAGGCCGGCGATCGCGTCGTCGTCGCCCTCCAGCCCGGTCAGCCGCTCGGCCGCCTGCCGAGACCACTCGAGCACCGCGTCCACCGTCTCGCCGTACTTGCGCGTCAGCCCGGCGAGTGCGGCCCGCCGCTCCTGCACCTGGGCCAGCCGGCCGGGGTCGGCGTCGACCGAGGCCGCGTAGGCCGCGAGGTCCGCGCCGAGGTCGGTGAGGAGGTACGCCGCCTCGCCCAGCCGGTCGGCCAGCCCCGCCAGCTGAGGGTCGTGCGCCCGCTCGGCCTCCAGCGCCCGGCGAGCCGCGGACAGCAGGCCCGCCGCGTCGGGGGCGTCGTCGTAGGCGTCCGCGTCGCCGAGGATGGCGGCGTGCGCGGTGAGAGCGGCGGTGCGCAGCGCGTCGGCGTGACCGAGCCGGTCGGACTCCTCGCGCAGCGCCACGTCCTCGCCGGGCTGCGGGTCGACCGCCTCGACCTCGCCGAGCCCGAAGCGGAGCAGGTCCGCCTCCTGGGCGCGCTCGCGGGCGCGCGTCGTCAGCTCGTGGAGCCGGTCCTCCACCTCGCGCAGCCGCGACCACCGGCTGCGGTAGCGCTCGAGCAGGTCGGCGACCGCGGAGCCCGCGTAGCGGTCGAGCGCCTGGCGCTGTCGGGCGGGCCGGAGCAGCCGGTGCTGGTCGGACTGCCCGTGGACGGCGACCAGGTCCTCGGCGAGCTCGGACAGGACCGCCGCGGGGACGGACCGCCCGCCGAGGTGGGCGCGCGACCGTCCGGCCGAGACGGTGCGCCCGAGCAGCAGGACGCCGTCGTCGAGCTCCGCGCCGGCCTCCTCCGCACGCGCCAGCGCGGGGTGGCCGGCGGGCAGCACGACCGAGCCCTCGACCACCGCGCTGGCGGAGCCGGTGCGGATCGCCCCGGGGTCGGCCTTGCCGCCGAGCAGCAGGCCCAGGCTCGTCACCACCATCGTCTTGCCCGCACCGGTCTCGCCGGTCAGCACCGTGAGCCCGGGCGCGAGCTCGAGCACCGCGTCCTCGATCACGCCCAGGGCGCGGATCCGAACCTCCTCCAGCACGCGCCCAGGCTATGCGGACGAGCCGTTCGGGGGGCCGCGCCATCCCCGGACGGGGAGCTGGAACTTCGCGACGAGCCGGTCGGTGAACGGGGCCTGCTTCAGCCGGGCCAGGCGCACGGGGACCTCGCCGCGGCGTACCTCCACGCGGGAGCCGGCCGGCAGGTCGACGCGGCGGCGGCCGTCGGCCCACATGACCGCGCACGGCTCCTCGGACCCGACCTCGAGGATCTCCACCGCGATGGTCGAGGTCGGCGCGGCCACCAGCGGGCGGGCGAACAGCGCGTGCGCGCTGAGCGGGACGAGCAGCAGCGCCTCCACCTCGGGCCAGACCACGGGGCCACCGGCGGAGAACGCGTACGCCGTGGAGCCGGTCGGCGTGGCGGCGACCACGCCGTCGCAGCCCCAGGTCGACAGCGGGCGTCCGTCGACCTCGAGCGCGATGTCGAGCAGCCGGCCGCGGTCGGCCTTCTCCACGCTCACGTCGTTGAGCGCCCACTGGTGGGCGAGGACGCTGCCGTCGCGGCGCACGGTGACGTCGAGGGTCATGCGCTCCTCGACCGTGTAGCGGCGCTCCGCGATCGCCTCCACGACCGAGTGCAGGTCGGCCCGCTCGGCCTCAGCCAGGAAGCCCACGCGGCCGAGGTTGACCCCGAGCACCGGGATGCCGCCGTCGCGGGCGAGCTCTGCGCCGCGCAGGATCGTCCCGTCGCCGCCGAGGACGACGACCAGCTCGACGCCGGGCGCGCACGCGTCCGCGGGCCCGACCCGGCGGGTGCCCTGGAGCTCGAGCTCGGCGGCCTCGTCGGCGAGGACGTGGATCTGCAGGCCGGCCGCGCGCAGCTGGGACACGACCTCTTCGGCGGCGTCGTGGACGTACGCCCGGCCCGTGTGCGCCACGAGCAGCACGGTCCGCGACGGGGTTGCGGTCACTGCGGGCCCTCCGTGATCGCGTGCTCGAGTCGTTCGTCGTCCAGCGCCGGTGCTCCGGCGAGCATCCAGAGGAAGTACTCCACGTTGCCGCTCGGCCCGGGCAGCGGGCTGGCCACGATGCCCGCCACCCCGAGCCCCTCCGTCGCGGCAGCGGCGGCGACCGTACGCACCGCGTCCGCCCGCAGGGCCGGGTCGCGCACCACGCCTCCCGCGCCGAGCCGCTCGCGCCCGACCTCGAACTGCGGCTTCACCATGAGCACGAAGTCGGCGTCGGCCACGGCGACGCGGCGCAGCGCCGGGAGCACGAGCGTCAGGGAGATGAACGACAGGTCCCCGACGACGAGCTCGACCGGCTCGGCGACGTCGTCGGCCTGCAGGTCGCGGACGTTGGTCCGGTCGCGGACGGTGACCCGGGGGTCGGTCTGCAGCGCCCACGCCAGCTGCCCGTAGCCCACGTCCACGGCGAGCACCGACGCGGCGCCCGCGCGGAGCAGCACATCGGTGAAGCCGCCGGTGGAGGCGCCCGCGTCGAGGCAGCGCCGCCCCTCGACGAGGAGCCCGGCGGGCACGAACGCCGCCAGCGCGCCGGCGAGCTTGTGCCCGCCCCGGCTGGCGTAGTCCGGGCCTTCCGCCGCCTCGGCGACCACGATGGCCGCGTCGGCGCCCACCTGGGTGGCCGGCTTCTCCGCGCGGCGGCCGGCGACGGTCACGCGGCCGTCGGCGACGAGCGAGGCGGCCTGCTCGCGCGAGCGGGCCAGGCCACGCCGGACGAGCTCGGCGTCGAGCCGGGCGAGCCGTGCGCGAGCGGGCATCCGGGGCGTCGCCGCGCTCACCGGCCGGGGCCCGGTCGGGGGCTTTGGTGCGCGCCAGGCTGCGCGCCTGGTTGCGGGCCTGATTGCGGGCCTGATTGCGGGCCTGATTGCGGGCCTGGCCGGGGGCCGTCACCGTCCTCGCCCGCACCGGTCAGCGTGTCCTGCAGCCGCCGGTGCACGTCCTCGTAGACCGCCACGTGGTCGGTGGCGGGGCGGTCGGCCAGCTCGTCGAGCAGCGCGAGCGCGGCGTCGACCCGAGGGTCACCCGTGGGTGGTGGGGTCGTCGGGCCCGCGGTCACGGCTGCTCCCGTTCGGTAGGCGCCACGCCGCCGGCGCGCGGCTCGGTCGCATCCACCGCCGTATCCGCTGGCGCATCCACTGCCGCATTCAGCGAGGCTCCGACGTCCTGCGTGCTCGCCGCGTGTGACCCGTGGTGCGCTGCGTGGTGTGCCGCGTGCACCGGGTCCTCGCTCTCGACGACGGGCTCGGGCGGCTCCGCGTGCGCCGGCGGCGCCATCGGATGCTGCACAGCCGCCTCGACGTCCCGGGCTGCCTCGGTCTGGCCGATCACGGCTTCGGCGCGGGCGGCGCCGCGCTGGGCGGTCTCGGCGGCGCCGGTACCGGCGGCCTCGGTACCGGCGGCCTCGGTACCGGCGACCTCGGTACCGGCGACCTCGGTACCGGCGACCTCGGTACCGCCAGCGGCCTCAGTACCGGCGGCGAGCATGGCATCGCGCTCGGCTGTCGTGCCGCCTGGCGAGCTCTCCCGCACCGTCTCGTCGCCGACCTCGCCCTGCTCGGCGGGCCACGCGCTCCATCTGCTCGTGCCTGGGTGGTTCTCGGCGCTCCTCGTGGCCCGCTCGGCAGCCACCCGACGCTCGAGGTCGCGGATCCGCAGCTCGAGCTGCTCGGCACGCCGCTCAGCGCGGTCCAGGGCTTCGGCCGGGACGAGGCCGACCTGGTGCGCCGCGCGCTCCAGCCCGGTGCGAGCCAGGCCGGGGGCCACCGCTGCCGCCAGCTGGACCGAGCCGCGCACGGACTCCGGCAGCGCCTGCGTCGCGGCGCGCGCGGCCGCGCCGCCTACCTCCCCGGCCACCTGGAGCACTCCCCGTACTGCGTCGAGCACCTCGTCCTCCGTCTGCCGCGGCACCTCCACACTGCCCCGAACGCTACCGCCGCACACGATGTCGGGTATGAGGCTGGGTGCGGGGTCGGGTAACGTCCGCCGCCACGGTCGGCTCCCCCACGTCGCGCAGTTCGACGCCGGGCAGCCCGGCTCCGGTGTCGAGTGGCGGAGGCAGCAGTGGCGACGGTGGAGCAGTGCCGGGCGGCGATCGAGAGCCTGTCAGCGCAGATGCAGCGCGAACAGGGCGGCTCGCGCGCAGCGGCCGGGCTGGATCGGACCATCAGCGTCACGGTGCCCGACCTCGACGTCGTCTTCTCGGGGCGGCTGCACGAGGCGCGCATCGACGGGCTCACGACCGACCCCGCGCCGAAGGCGCAGATCCGGCTCCGGGCCGCGAGCGACGACCTGGTGGCTCTCGTGAACGGCGAGCTCCCCTTCGCCTCGGCGTGGTCCAGCGGGCGGGTCAAGGTCGAGGCCAGCATCGGGGACCTGTTCAAGCTGCGCTCCCTGCTCTGACCGCCGTCCCGCTGCTGCCGGCGGACCCCACCACGACGGGAGCACGGTCGACGAGCGGGACGAACCGGGCCGCCGGCGGCCTCAGGGGGCCGCGAAGCCGAGCCGCGCGAGCGCGGCGACATCGGTCGGAACAGGGCCGGACCAGGAGGCCGCGCACGCGGCCCGGAGCCCGTCCATCGGGTCGCCGTCGCCGTCGAGCTGCAGAGCCCCGTCGCTGACGGACGCGGTCCACCCCCCGCAGCTCCAGCCCGCCGCCACCGGCTGCGGAGCCGGGTGCGGGACGAGCAGGCCGTCGAGCCCCTCGGCCACGAACGTCGGGCGCTCGTGCGGAGCAGCGCGAAGGAGCTCAGCCGGTGTGGTCACACCCGTGAGGACCAGCAGGCTGTCCGTGCTGGCGCGGACCGCTCCCTCGATGTCGGTATCGAGCCGGTCGCCGACGACGAGCGGCCGCTGCGCCCCGCTCCGCCGGACGGCCTCGGCGTGCAACGGCAGCTCGGGCTTGCCGGCCGCGACGGGCCGCCGGCCGCTCGCCTGCGCGAGCACTCCGACGAGGGTGCCGTTGCCCGGGGCGCGTCCGCGCGGCGTCGGGATCGTCAGGTCGAGGTTTGAGGCGACCCAGGGCAGGCCTCGGGCAAGCGCGTAGGCGCCCTCGGCCAGCTGCTTCCAGCCGACGTCGGGTGAGAAGCCCTGCACGACAGCGGCGGGCTCCTCGTCGGCGGAGAACACCGGGCGCAGGCCGAGCTCGGTCAGCGCGACGACGAGACCCTCGCCGCCGACGACGAGCACCGCGGACCCGGCGGGCACCTGCTCGGCGACGAGGCGCGCGGCCGCCTGCGCGGAGGTGACGACCTCGTCGTCCTTGGCGTCGACCCCGAGCGTGCGCAGGTGCGCGCCGACCGTCAGCGGGGTCCTCGACGCGTTGTTGGTGACGTACGCCAGCCGCATCCCGCGCTCGCGGGCCTCGCCGAGGGCAGCGGGTGCGCCCGGCACGGGGTGCTCGCCGACGTAGACCACGCCGTCCAGGTCGAGCAGCGCGACGTCGTAGACCTCGGCCAGCGGGCGGTCGCTGCCAAGCAGCCCCGTCGATCGTCCGTCCGTCAACTCTCTTCCCTCGCCTTGACCGTCGCCTGCGCCTCGCGCAGGGCCTGTACGTACTCCGGGCGCCCCGGGCGCATCGCCACCGCCATGGACAGGTGGCTCACCGCCGCATCGAACTCGCCGAGACGGTAGCGGGCGAGCCCGAGGCCGAAGCGGGCGTAGTCGTTGTCCGGCTCCCGCTCGGCCAGCTCGGCGAACTGTTCTCCCGCCGCGACGTAGCGCCGCGCGTCGAACAGCGCGCGAGCGAGGGCCTCGCGGATGCTGTTGGACCCCGGCTCCTGCAGGTGCGCGTGCTCGAGCAGCTGCGCCGCCGCCTCGGGGCTGCCTCCGTCGAGCAGCGCGAGGCCGCGCACGTACCAGTCGTAGACCTCACCGGCGGGCGGCTGCCCAGCGCCCGAGCCCGCCTCCTGGGGGTGCAGGCCGGCGTCCTCGTCCTCGCTCATGTTCTCGCCCTTGCCTCTCGTGCTGCCTCGGCGCGGAGCCGCTGGCTGGCCCGGACACTGTGCCCCACCGGCTCGCGCACGAAGGGCCGACGCCTGGCCGGCCGGGGCTTCGTCGAGCGGCCATCCTTCCACGGGCGGCCGTCACGACGCTCTCGGCGACGCTTCCTTGCGTCAAGGCTGCCAGCGTCCTGGCGAGTGGCACCCGCCAAAACGGCTCGGGCATGGCGACGGCCCCCGGGGCAACGCGACGGCCCCCGAGGGGATCGCACCCGCTCGAGGCGCCCCCACTCGCCCACCTGCGCGGCCAGCGCACCACGCGGCGCTGGCACTCGCCAGCACCGTGCACCTGTCAGGGCACCCGGCCGCCCCGTCGCACCCGCGCCTCTTAGGCAACTCTGGCCACCCGCGCCACCGGGGCCCGCCGGGCCAGCCGCGCACTCGCATGACTAGGCGGGCGTCGCATCGCGTTCGACAGCCAGTCTGCGTGCACGCTCGACCTCGATCTCGCCACGGCTGGCCGGCCCGGTCGAGGACCGCCAGAACCGCCGACGCAGTGCGCCCTCGACCTGGACCACGTCCCCGGCCGACCAGGCCAGGGCCCGGCGACGCACGTCCGCGCGGAACGCCGAGCACTCGAGCGCGTCGACGGCCGCTCGCGAGCGCGCTCGCGACTGCGGCGGCCGGTCCACCACGAGCCGGAACGTCACGACGACGTCGCCGCTCGGAAGCTCACGCTCCTGGGCCGCGTCGGCCAGCCGGCCCACGAGCAGGATCTCGTTGCGGTGAGCGAGCGAGGGACGGGGGTCTGCTGGCATCTGTGCCTCCTGCGTCGGCGGAGGCACGAGCATCGCGGCCGCGAGCAGCTGCCGGGGTGCCGCGACCACGATCTGTGGGCCCGCGTCGCGGATCCACAGGCACCCGTCAGCCGAAGGGCGAGCGGAAGGCTGCGGGGCGCCCGTCGTCGTCCGCCTCACCGGAGGCGGTCTCCGGCTGGTGGGTCGTCCCCTCAGCGTCCTCCGGCGACGACCCCGTCGGCAGCGCGTCGTCCTCGCCCGGCACCGGCTCGAGCACCGCGGCTGCCGGCGGCTCAGTGAAGGACGCCTCGATGCTAGGGACCGACGGCTCCGGCACAGCGTCGACCGGCCGCTCTGGTGCGACGTCGACCGGCCGCTCCGGCGTAGCGTCGAGGACATCGTCGTCCGAGGCCGCCTCGTCGGTCTCGCCGAGGCCCGACGCCGCCTCGCCGACGTCCGACGCCGCCTCGCCGAGGTCCGACGCCGTCTCGCGGAGGCCCGACGCCGCCTCGCCGAGGTCCGACGCCGTCTCGCGGAGCGCCGGTGCCGCGTCACGGGCAGCACTCGCCCCCGGACCGACGGCCGGCGCCACCTCCGAGGACGGGCGCTCGGCGTCGTCGGGACCAGCAGCCGCCTCACCCGCGTCATCGATGTCGGCGTCCTCATCGAGCACGTCGATGAAGTCCACGCCGTCGAGCTCGTCGAGCCGCGCGGCAGCGTCGGTCGCCCCCTCGGTGTCGAGGGCGGCGGCTCGCGCGAACGCGTCCCGCGCCTCGTCACGCCGCCCCGCGCTCAGCAGCATGTCGGCGTAGGCGTAGGCAAGCCGCGTCGACCGCAGCGCCTCCGGCACCTGCAAAGTCAGCACCGCCGCGTCGAGCTGCCCGAGGTCGCGGCGTGCGCCCGCCGCGACGATGCGCAGCTCGATCCGGCCCGCGGCGTCCAGCCGGTCCGCCTCCGGGCTGACCGCGAGCTCGAGAGCCCGCTCGGGGCGGCCGAGCCCGCGCTCGACATCTGCGATCACCGGGAGCAGGTCGGGCAGGCCCGTCAGCCGCTTGGCAGTGCGCAGCTCGGGCATCGCCTCGGCGTAGCGTCCCGCCGCGTACGCCGCCAGCCCGGCGGCCTCACGAACGGCCGCGACGCGCGAGCCACGTTCGCGGGCAGCGACGGCGTGCGCGTACGCCGTCTCGGGGTCCTCGTGGAGCAGCTGGCCGGCGGCCACCAAGTGGCGCGCCACGGTCGTCGCGACGCCGGAGGGCAGGGTCGACAGCTCGGCGAGCACCGGACGCGGCAGCTCTTGCCCGGTGATGTCGTCAGGCAGCGGAGGGGGCGGCGGCGCTGTCGTACGCCGCTGCACCCGAGGCCGGTCCGCCGTCGAGTCCCTGTTCGGGCGCCCCGAGGACGGCTGGGGACGGCGGCCGCTTCCGCTGGCCGCACGACCGCGGTCAGTCCCACTGCGGTCAGCCCCACTGCGGTCAGGCCGGCCGCTCCCCTGGCGAAGCCCGCGGTCGCGGTACCCGCGCTGCTCGCCCGGCGCACCGTCACGCGGTGCAGCCTGCCGCGGCGAACGCTCGCGTGGCCCTCGGGCCTCGTCCTGACGTTCTCCTGAGCGCGACGGCCGGTCACTCCGTCCCCACGGGCGGCTGTCACCGCGCCCACCAGTCTCCGGACGTTCGGCGCGACCACGTCCGGAATCCTGCTGGCCGCGGTACCCGCCTGTCCCGAAGCTGCTACCACCGGAGCGGAAGGGCCCGGAGCCCTCGGCGCGGTCGCGCCCCGGGCGCGAATCGTCGGAACGGCCGCGGTACCCGCCACCACCCGAGGGCCGGTCACGGTACGACCCGCCACCACCCGAAGGCCGGTCACGGTACGACCCGCCATCCGAGCCCCGCTGCCGGGAGGAACCACCAACGGAAGGCTGGTCCCGGTAGCCGGCGCCGCCGGAGCGATCACGATTGGCGCCGCCCCTACCCGAGCCGTCCCTGTCGGTCCGACGGCCGGCGCCGCCACTGGGCGCCTGGCCGTCGGACGAGCGGGAGCCCCCACGGGCCACAGGCCCGCCCGCCGACGACTCGCGTCCCCGCGGCCACCCCTGCCCGGCGCCGGGTCGTCCGCCGCCCGAGCCCGCTCCGCCGCGGCCGTCGCGGCCGCCGCGGCCGCCGCGGCCGTCGCGGCCGTCCCGCGGCTGGCCTCCGCGCCCGGTCGGACGGCCACCCTGCCCGTCGCCAGCGCGGTCCTGCTCGCCACGGTCCTCGAACCCAGCCATCGTGGGGTGCCCTTCGTTCGACGCTGCTCTGACGTCGAGGATTCCCGGTTCGTCAGCCGGCATGTGGTGTGGGGGGTGATATGGCTGTGCCCCCGTCACCCTAGGGGGGTGCGGGGGCACAGCCGTCTTATCAAAGACGTCCGGCGGCGTCCTACTCTCCCACCCGCTGTCGCGGGCAGTACCATCGGCGCTGGCAGGCTTAGCTTCCGGGTTCGGGATGGGACCGGGCGTTTCCCTGCCGCTATGGCCGCCGTAACACGGCGAGACACACACACCCCTCGCGGCCCCCGCGTGTTGCCCGGTCGCCCGGGCGC
>NZ_JAANNP010000005.1:0-84 GCF_011250635.1 Motilibacter deserti | reverse complement strand
TGTGGTGGTGTCTCAGAACCCCACAGTGGACGCGTCACGCAATCTTGCTTCTTGCTGTTCGCACTCGAGCCCCACCGGGGTGTG
>NZ_JAANNP010000122.1 GCF_011250635.1 Motilibacter deserti | reverse complement strand
ACAGCGACCTGACCCGTCAACGCAGATGGGGTCCACGTCACAAGGACGGCACGGAGGTGTTGCTCCGGAAGCCGTGGGACGTATGCCCGGGTCTGCCCGAAGATGCACCACGCGCGTTTCCCACCCTCCTGCCCGCAGAAGGCCGTCGCAGCCAGGCTGAGCGCCCAGTACGAGGAAGCGAGCTCAAAGGACACCCGGGGCTTCGCGCCCGCCATGGGAGTCAGGCCGGAGGACTAGGCCACAGCCGTCGTATCAGCTGGCCGGCCCTGAGCAGGCTGGCGGCAGCGGTGACGCGGGGGGGAGGCGCTCGCCGCGAGGTCCATCCAGCCGACGTCATGCTCAGCGTCGGGCAGGTCGGACGTGGCGGTGTCTCCGTCCCGGTCGCGCGGCCCTTGCCGGCCGAGCAGCCGGGAGTCCGGCTCGAGGATCCCGGCACCGTAACGGCTGCTGAGGCACGCGAGCGCGTTGATCTGTTCCAAGGCTGAAGGCGGGCGTCCACGTCGCTGAGAAAGCCTGCCCTTCTCGCGCGGTCGCGAAGGTGTTGAGCGTGGGCGGGCCAGAACGCCCCGCACTTCTTGGCGTACCGGTTACCGGCGCTGTCGAGGACGCCGCCGTATCTGGCGTGCGCGGATGGCGCGGGCAGCAGGCCGGGCGGCGCGAAGCACTGCTGCAGATCTGCCCGGCGCGCTGGCGGGCTGCGCCACACGGGGCCGGGGGGGGCGGACGAGAGGCAGTTTCGCGAGCGCGGCCGGCGCGGGGCCGTGGCAGGATCGCCCTCCACGCCAGCCCCCGCCTGCCCACGGAGGTCGCTCTGTCTGCTACACGCGTCCCGCGGCCAAGCGCCGCGCCCGCCTATGCCGCCGCACAGCTCTGGGCCGGGCGGTGCCTGCTGGGCCAGCAGGGCCTGTTTGATGACCGTGCGCTGTACCGGCCCGCCGACTTGCTGCAGCTGCGCGAGGCGTTCACCGAGCAGCCGGACGAAAGCAGCGACGGCTTCCTGGTCAAGCTGCGGCGCCAGCTGAGCGGGGCACCGGACGCTGTGCCGCAGCTGGCAGCCGAGCTCCTGTTCGTGCACTTCCTGGTGGCGCACACCAGCGCCGTCGGCAGCAGCCGCAAGCGGGAAGTCGTCGAGGCCGTCCTCGGCTTCCGCGACGGCCTGCCGGCGATCCCGCAAGCCCTGGCTCCAGCGCTCGACGGCGGCCTCGTGAGCCCGGGCACCGCCTTCCACTCCCAGCGGTGGAAGCAGTTTGCCTATCTCATTGACTTCGCGCTGCGGGTAGCCGAGCAGAATGACGCCGAGCGCCGCCGGACCCTCGCCGAGCCTGAAGCCCTCCTCGAGCTGACCGAAGCCCTGCCCGAGCGGGGCGCCTACACGCAGCGGTTCGCCCTGGAGCACTTGCTGTTCCCCGACGTCTACGTCCCGCTCGTCAGCCGCAAGCACCGCGGGTTGGTGCTGGACGCCTGGCCGGAGCTGGCCGGGCCGCCCGCTCCGCAGTCGGCCCGGCTCAGCCGCGTGGCCACCGCTCTGGGCGGCGGGCAGGACAGCTACGTGGACCTCTACGCAGCGCCGTACGCCCGCAAGTGGCAGGGGCGGCCCAAGGCATGGGCGCTGGCGGGCCGGTGGGCACAGGCGCTGGCCCAGCATGTCGACCTCGCGGCACTCGCGGCTCAGGAGGCCGGGCACGCCCCGGCGCTGCAGGCAGCACGGGAGGACTTGCTCGCCGGGGGCAGTGCGTGGATGCAGGCCCTGGGGGAGGGCACGAACGCTCCCTTGCTCGAGCCGGCCGTTGCCGCCTCCCTGCGGGCGTGGGCTGACCGGGACCCCGCGGCGCTGGCCAGCGTTCTGCGTGACCTGTGGGCGTCCGCGGATGAGAAGGCGGTACTCGATGGGACAGCAGCGGCCGCTCCGCCGGACTTGCTGCCCACCTCCGCCACCCGGCTGACCGCCGGGTCTTTCCTTCTGGGCGCGCTGCCCGCGACGCTGCATCCGCTGTGGCGGGCGTCTCTGGCCGACAGCGCGTACCGCACGTGGGAGGCGTACCGGCCGGCTAGCGCGGCGCCGCCCTCGGAGGTCTATGACTACTGGGCCAAGTTCCTGGACCAAGTACGCGAGGACGCCGCGCAGGACGGGCTGGCGGTACCGGACCGGGTGACGGCCCAGGCCCTGGTCCGGGCACTGTTGGAGGGCGAGGCGCCTGCGGGCTGGGCAACCAGCCAGGTGGCCGCTCTGCGCAGCTGGCGCGGGGGCAAGCCGGCCGAGCCGGTGGCCGGCCCTCCGGCAGGGCCAGCGGGCCCGGCGGCGGGCGAACGGCCGAAGCCTCCCGGCCAGCCGGGGCCGGAGCGTTCGCTCGCGGACCTCGCGGCGCAGCTGCTGCTCGACGAGCCGTTCCTCGACGACGCGGTGGAGCTGCTGCGCGACAAGAAGCAGGCGGTCTTCTACGGCCCTCCGGGCACGGGCAAGACCTTCGTGGCGCGCGAGCTCGCGGCCTGGCTGGCCGGGGACCGCGGCCGTGTCCAGTTGGTGCAGTTCCACCCCTCGTTTGCCTACGAAGACTTTGTCGAGGGGCTGCGCCCGCGGCCGGAGGGACAAGGGTTCGCCCTCACCGATGGTCCGCTGAAGCGGATGGCCCGGGCAGCCGCGGCCGACCCCGCCCATACCTACGTCCTGGTCATTGATGAGCTGAACCGGGGCAACGTGGCCCGGGTCTTCGGGGAGCTGTACTTTCTGCTGGAGTACCGCGGCGAGGACGCCACCCTGCTCTACAGCAATGAGCCGTTCTCCCTGCCCGAGAACCTGCTGCTGCTGGCCACCATGAACAGCGCCGACCGGTCCATTGCGCTGCTGGACAGCGCGCTGCGCCGCAGGTTCTACTTCGTCGCGTTCACCCCGGACGAGGAGCCGGTGCGCGGGCTGCTGCGCCGCTATCTGGCCATCCACGCACCCGACTTGTTGTGGGTCGCAGACCTAGTCGACCAGGCGAACACACTGCTGGGCGACCCGTCCGCCGCGATCGGGCCGAGCCACTTCCTGCGGCCAGGTTTGGACGAACGGCAGATCCAGCGGGCTTGGGAACACTCCGTCATGCCCGCGCTGGAGGACCGCTTCTTCGGCCAGCCCGCCCGGCTGGCGCAGTTCAGCCTCGACGGGCTGCGCACAGCCCTCGCCCGCAACAGCGACGGCGATGACGATGAGCCAGCTGCGCCTGCGTGAGTGGGCGCCCGCGCCGGCCCTCGCGTTACCCGCACCCGTCATCAGGCTGCTCCGGCACACCTTCCGCGCGAGGGTGGAGCCTTCCACCACCGTGCCGGGAACGTTTGACGTGCTACCCGGCAGCCGGGTGGGCGTAGCCGCGGCCGCAGAGTGGCAAGTCAGCATCGAGCCCAAGCTCCCCGTGCCCCGGGTCCTGTTCCTCGCCGCCTACGCCAGCGCGCCGCCCGGCTGGCAGCAGGACACCGGCCTCGAGCACGAAGAGGACCTGCTCGAAGGAGCCGCAGCCTTATTCGCCGGCCGCGCCCACCACGCGGTCAACGCCGGGCTGCTGCACGGCTACCACACCGTGGACGACGACCTCACCACGATCCGCGGCCGCGTCAACCTCGCCGGGCAGCTGCGCCGCCGGCCCGGCATCGATCTGCCAATCGCCGTCCGCTACCAGGGCTTCGACGAGAACGTCCTGGAGAACCAGCTCCTGCTCGCCGCCACGCACCTGCTGGGCAAGCTGCCGATCCGGTCCGCCGGCACCCGCCGGTCGCTGTACCGCCTGCTCGGCGCCTTCGAGCTCACCAGCCACAGCTGGTTCCCCCCGAACGCCGTGCCCCACGTGACGTGGACCCGCCTGAACGCCCACTACCGCCCGGCCGTCGAGCTCGCCCGGATGCTGCTCGGCGCCGCAGCACCAGAGCTTCGCGGCGGGGACGGGGCAGGCGCCGCGCTGGTCCTGGACATGAACCGCGTCTTCGAAAGCTTCGTGCGCGCCGCCCTGCGCGACGCGCTCGGGCTCACCGAGCAGCAGTTCCCCGCCCCCGGCCGCGCCACCCCGCTCTGGCTCGACCGCGCCAGGCAGGTGCCGCTCAACCCCGACCTGTCCTGGTGGGAAGGCGCCCGCTGCCGCTGGGTAGGGGACGTGAAGTACAAGCAGGACACCGGGGCCGGGGCCAGCTCCGACCTCTATCAGTTACTCGCGTACATCACCGCCGCCGGCTTGCGCAGCGGCTGGCTCATCTACGCCGACGGCGCGCCCCGCCAGGTGCACGAGCTGCCCGGAGCCCAGGCCAGCCTCACTGTGGACCGGCTCGATACCGCGCTGCCACCCGCGGAGCTGCTGGCACAGATCGCGGCTCTTGCCTCCCGCATCAAAGCGAGCACTTCAACAACCGCGGAGCTGCGGCCAGCCGCCAGGTGAGCGACAGGGCCGCCTGCTGCTCTGGGCGCGCGTCGCGTTCGCGCCTAAGCACACAGCCTCACGACCGCGCCCGCGCTGCTATGGCGGGCTGGCAGGGGGGCGGGTGTCATCTGACCGCTGTAGCCGTGTGACGAGGACCCCGTGATGGCGTTGACACTTCCCTGAGCCGTGGGGCTTGGGGACGCTGGTCGCTCTGACCGCCCTGGAGGGGCTGATGAGCGAGAAGCGCAAGTACCGGGTGTTCACTCCGGAGCAGAGGGCCGAGACCGTGCTGGCCGGGTTGCGTGGTGACCGGTCGGTGCGGGACGTGTGCCGCGAGTACGAGATCGCCGAGACGCTGTACTACCAGTGGCGTGACCGGCTGCTCGAGGGCGGCAAGACGGCGTTGTCGACGCCGCGGGACAAGCCCTCGGCCGAGGCCCTGGAGCTGGCCGAGCTGAAGAAGAAGGTCGGCCAGCTCGAGCGGGCGCT
>NZ_JAANNP010000055.1 GCF_011250635.1 Motilibacter deserti | reverse complement strand
CCGAACTGGTCGAGGACGA
The DNA here is from genome assembly GCF_011250635.1 of Motilibacter deserti. Classification (GTDB taxonomy): domain Bacteria; phylum Actinomycetota; class Actinomycetes; order Motilibacterales; family Motilibacteraceae; genus Motilibacter_A; species Motilibacter_A deserti. The sequence continues at coordinate 11,827 of NZ_JAANNP010000055.1, read as the reverse complement.
GGGAGGTCGAGGGCGCGCCCTCCTGCGGGCCGCCCGCGGTCGCCGTCTCCTTGCCCTGGTAGCCGGACAGGAGCTGGATGACCTGCTGACGGACGCGGTTGAGGTCCGCGCCGAGCTTCACGAGGACCTGGGCGGCGACGCCCTCGCCCTCGCGGATCAGCCCGAGCAGGATGTGCTCGGTGCCGATGTAGTTGTGGCCGAGCTGGAGGGCCTCGCGGAGCGAGAGCTCCAGGACCTTCTTCGCCCGGGGGGTGAAGGGGATGTGGCCGGACGGGGCCTGCTGGCCCTGGCCGATGATCTCCTCGACCTGCGAGCGCACAGCCTCGAGGGAGATCCCGAGGGACTCGAGTGCCTTCGCAGCGACGCCTTCACCCTCGTGGATCAGGCCGAGCAGGATGTGCTCGGTCCCGATGTAGTTGTGGTTGAGCATCCTGGCCTCTTCTTGAGCCAGGACGACGACCCGCCGCGCACGGTCGGTGAACCTCTCGAACATCTGCACGCTCCTCACGAAGCGGATCGGGCAGTTCCACAAGCCCTTGCGCCTGTGTCCCTGTCCTTCCGCATGCTAGCCCCGCGGCCCCTTCCGTGCCCGGCGGTGTCCCGGCCGTCGCCGACCGAGCACCCACCCGACGGAGGCGCCGTCTGTTCCCGGGGTCACCGGGTGCAACGGCGCCTTCCCCCGTGGGATTCCACGAACCACCCGCTGCGTGCATGGGTACGCTCCGGGCGAACAGGACGGCCGGACGGCGGCGGGAACGTGGCCCCCGAAGGAGACGCCGCACGCCGCGGTCAGGCCAGCTGCGCCCTCGTCAGCTGTGCGCCTGCTCGTAGGCCTCGAGGACGGCGGCCGGGATGCGGCCGCGCTCGTTGACGGTGTGGCCGTTCTGGCGCGCCCACTCACGGATCGAGGCGCTGTCCTGGCGGCGGGCGGGAGCGGCGGCCGGCGCGCTGGCGGCGCGGCTGCCCCGCGAGCTCGAGCGGGCGGTGGAACGGCCCGAGACGCGACGGGCGTTGCCGACGTACGGCGCGAGCGCGTCGCGCAGCGCCTGGGCGTTGTCCTCGTTCAGGTCGATCTCATAGGTCACGCCGTCGAGCGCGAACGTGAGCGTCTCGTCGGCGGGGCCACCGTCGAGGTCGTCCTCGAGGGTGACGATGGTCTTCTGCGCCATTCGTGGTGCCTTTCTCCGCAGTGCCCCCGCCTGAAGACAATTTGTAGCACGCGGCGGGCGATCACGGCCAATCGAACCACGCGGATTGGGTCACGTTCTCCCTCGAATGGGTGCGGGCGCAACCTCAAATTCAGCGCACGCTCAGCCGCGGTCGCGTCGCTTCCCGTCGGTGGCCCGGAACGCTGCGCGCATGACCAGGATGAAGACCGTGGCCATGACGGCCATAGGCAGGATGCCTGCAAGGATGTCGAGCACGAGCCCATTCTCCCTCCCGCCGCCGGATCCGTCGATCGGATGGGGCGGCCGTTGTCGGTGATGTGCCCTACAGCTGAAGGAGCATGCGGCTGTTGCCCAGCGTGTTCGGCTTGACGCGGCCGAGGTCCAGGAACTCCGCGACACCCTCGTCGTAGGACTGCAGCAGCTGCTCGAAGACCTCCGGGGAGACCGGAGTGCCCTCGATCTCGGTGAAACCGTGCCGGGTGAAGAACTCGACCTCGAACGTGAGGCAGAACACCCGGCGAACGCCTAACTCACGGGCAGTCGCGATCAACCGCCGCAGAACCGCCGATCCCGTGCCCTTTCCGCGCACGGTCCGGTCGACGGCGAGCGTGCGGACCTCCGCCAGGTCCTCCCACAGGACGTGCAGCGCGCCACAGCCGACGACCCGGCCGTCCAGCTCGGCCACCCAGAACTCCTGGACGTCCTCGTAGAGCGTCACCGTTGCTTTCGACAACAGGATGCGCTCGGCCGCGTAGAGGTCGACGAGCGCGCGAATGGCGGGCACGTCGTCGGTGCGCGCGCGGCGCACCAGGAGGTCGCCGGACTGCTGCGCGCCTTCGCTCGCATCCGGGCCGGGCAGGCCTGCGCTTCCCGCGGGGCCCGAATGCACCATGCCGCCCCCGCCGTGCGCCTCACTTCCCGCCGCAGTGCTCATCGCGGGCTCATCGGAAGGCCGTCATAGCTCACGGAAGTGGTCGCTGCGGACCCATTTGCGGGGCTCACTCGGGGCTCACTCCGGGCGCACGAGCGGGAAGAGCACCGTCTCCCGGATGCCCTTTCCGGTGAGCATCATCAGCAGCCGGTCCACGCCCATCCCCATGCCGCCCGACGGAGGCATGCCGTACTCCAGGGCCCGCAGGAAGTCCTCGTCCAGCGCCATCGCCTCGGCGTCGCCTCCCGCGGCCAGCAGCGATTGCGCCGTCAGCCGTCGGCGCTGCTCCACGGGGTCGACGAGCTCGGAGTACGCGGTCCCCAGCTCGGCGCCGAACGCGACGAGGTCCCACCGCTCGGCGACCCGCGGGTCCTCCCGGTGGGCCCGGGTGAGCGGCGACACGTCGGTCGGGAAGTCCTTGTAGAACGTCGGAAGGACCGTGTGCTCCTCGACGAGCCGCTCGTAGAGCTCGAGCACGACCTGGCCGCGGCCCCATTCGGGCGCGTGCGGCACGCCGGCCTTGTCGGCGAGCGCCCGCAGCTGCTCCTGCGTCGTGTCGTTGGTGACCTCCTCGCCGAGCGCCGCGGAGATCGCCTCGTTGACCGTCGTGACGCGCCACTCGCCGCCGATGTCGTGCTCGCTGACGGTGCCGTCCGGGGCCGTGTGGGTCACGACGGTGCCGCCGAGCGCGTCGCGGGCCGCGTTGACGACGAGCTCGCGGGTGAGCCGCAGCATGGTGTCGTAGTCGCCGTAGGCCTCGTACGCCTCGAGCATCGTGAACTCGGGGTTGTGCGTCGAGTCCGCGCCCTCGTTGCGGAAGTTGCGGTTGATCTCGAAGACCTTCTCCACGCCGCCGACGACGAGCCGCTTGAGGTAGAGCTCGGGGGCGATGCGCAGGAAGAGGTCGAGGTCGTACGCGTTGATGTGGGTCACGAACGGGCGGGCGTTGGCGCCGCCGTGCACGACCTGCAGCATCGGCGTCTCGACCTCGGTGAACCCGGTCTTCGTGAGGGTCTCGCGCAGGCTGCGGACGGCGTCGCTGCGGACCCGGAGCATCCGGCGGGCGTCCGGGTTGACGATCAGGTCCACGTAGCGCTGGCGCACGCGCGCCTCGGGGTCGGTCAGCCCCTTGTGCTTGTCTGGCAGCGGGCGCAGCGCCTTGGCCGTCATCGCCCAGGAGTCCGCGAGGACCGAGAGCTCGCCACGCCGGGAGGTGATGACCTCGCCCTCGACCCCGATGTGGTCGCCCAGGTCGACGTCGGACTTCCACGCCTCGAGCCGCTCCGGCCCGACCGAGTCCAGGCTGAGCATCACCTGCAGGTCGTCGGTGCCGTCCCGCAGCGTCGCGAAGCAGAGCTTGCCGGTGTTGCGGAAGAAGATCACCCGCCCGGCCACGCCCACCCGCTCGCCGGTGTGCGCGTCCGGGGGCAGGTCGGGGTGCTTGGCCCGCAGTTCGCCGAGCGTTGTCGTGCGCGGGAACCCGACCGGATAGGGGTCCACGCCCTCGGCGCGGAGCCGCTCGAGCTTCTCCCGGCGTACGCGCTCCTGCTCGCTCAGATTGTCCGGCTGGAACGCGTCGGGCTGCTCGTCACTCACACCCTCCAGGCTACCGAGCAGGGCCTGGCTCCCCCGCACCCCGCGCGCCCAGCCGGGGTCAGCCCGCGGGGTGGTTGCGCTCGAACGCGAGCCGCAGCCCGTGCAGGGTCAGCCAGGGCTCGTGCGCGTCGATCGAGGAGGACTCCTCGAGCACGAGGGGCGCGAGGCCGCCGGTCGCGATCACGGTCACGTCGTCCGGGTCGGAGGCCAGCTCGCGGGCCATGCGGTCGACGATGCCGTCGACCTGGCCGGCGAAGCCGAAGATGATCCCGGCCTGCAGCGCCTCGACGGTGTTGCGGCCGACGACCGAGCGCGGCCGGGCGAGCTCGACGCGGCGCAGTTGTGCCCCACGGGTGCCGAGCGCCTCGACGCTGATCTCGATGCCGGGCGCGATGGCGCCGCCGACGTACTCCCCACGGGAGGTGACGGCGTCGAAGGTCGTCGCCGTGCCGAAGTCGACGACGATGGCGGGCCCGCCGTGCAGGTGCACGGCGGCGAGCGCGTTGAGGATGCGGTCCGAGCCGACTTCCTTGGGGTTGTCGGTGAGCACCGGGATGCCGGTCTTGACGCCCGGCTCGACCACGAGCGTCGGGACCGTCGCGTAGTAGCGCCGGCAGAGGTCGCGCATCTCCAGCAGCTGCGCCGGCACCGTGGAGCAGACCGCGATGCCGGCGACGTCCTCGTCGGCGCCGAGCGCCGGGTGCTGGCGGAGCAGGGACTGCACGACGACGGCCAGCTCGTCGGCGGTGCGCCCGGCCACGGTCGCGATGCGCCAGTGCTCCACGACCTCCGCGCCGTCGAGCAGGCCGAGGACGGTGTGGGTGTTGCCCACGTCGATGGCCAGCAGCACGCTCAGGCTCCGCTTCGGTCGACGTCGGCGGCGGAGCGGCCCGGCTCGTCGAGCGGGCGCAGGTCCAGCCCGATGTCGAGCACCTGGACCGAGTGGGTCAGCGCGCCGACGGCGAGGTAGTCGACGCCCGTCGAGGCCACCTTGCGGGCCGTGCCGAGCGACAGGCCGCCGCTCGCCTCGAGCTTGGCCCGCCCGGCGACGAGCTTGACCGCGCGCCGCAGGTCCGTCGTCGACATGTTGTCGAGCAGCACGAGATCGGCGCCCGCCTCGACGGCCAGCACGGCGTCCTCCACCGTGTCCGCCTCGACCTCGACCGGCACGTCGGGGAAGGCGCTGCGCACGCGCTCGAACGCCGCGACGACGCCTCCCGCCGCCACGACGTGGTTGTCCTTGACCATCGCGGCGTCCGACAGCGACATCCGGTGGTTCTGCCCGCCGCCGCAGCGCACGGCGTACTTCTCCAGCGCGCGCAGCCCGGGGGTGGTCTTGCGCGTGTCGCGCACGGCCGCCCCGGTCCCGCGGACCGCGTCGACCCAGATCGCGGTCAGGGTCGCGATGCCGGACAGCCGCCCGAGCAGGTTGAGCGCGGTGCGCTCGGCGGTCAGGAGCGTGCGGGTGCTGCCGGCCACGCTGGCGATCGCGGTGCCCTCGGCTACGACTGCGCCGTCCGCGACGATCGGGTGCACGACCGCGTCCCCGGCCAGCTCGAAGACCGCCGCCGCGACCGGCAAGCCGGCGACCACACCGTCGGCCCGGGTCGCGAGGTCGCCCACCGAGAGGGCGTCCACGGGGACCGTCGCCGCGGTCGTCACGTCGACGCCGCCGGCGAGGTCCTCGGCCAGGGCACGCCGCACCAGGTCGACGACGGCCTCGGGGTCGAGGCCCGCCGTGACCAGCGCGTTCCAGGTCTCCTCGCGCAGCTCGCTCATCGCGCCGCCCCCGCCACGGCGGGGGCCTCGGGCGAGCGCAGCGGCTCCCGGCGTACGTGCAGCCGGCCGTCCTCCAGAGTCGTCACGAGGTGCATCCTCCACGCTTCGTCGTCCCGGCCGGGGAAGTCCTCCCGCCAGTGGCTGCCGCGCGTCTCCTCCCGCAGCACCGCGGCGGACGCGAGCGCGGCCGACACCGTGAGCAGGTTCGTCGCTTCCCAGCACTCGGTGCAGGGCTCGCCGGAGACCGGCCCGGACAGCTCGTCGATCGCATCCAGGGTGGCCGACAGGGTCGCGGCCGAGCGCAGCACCCCCGCGCCGTCGGACATCGCGCGCTGCAGCCGGGGGCGTACGCCGGCCGCCACGACGCCGGCCGGGCGCGGGTCCGCGACGGGCTCGGCGAGCGGTGGGAGCTCGGCGGTCAGCGACTCGGCGATACGCGCGGCGAAGACGAGCCCTTCCAGCAGCGAGTTGGAGGCGAGCCGGTTCGCGCCGTGCACCCCGGTGCAGGCGACCTCGCCGCAGGCGTAGAGCCCGGGCACCGTGGTCCGGCCGGACAGGTCGGTCCGGACCCCGCCCGAGGCGTAGTGGCACGCCGGCACGACGGGGACCAGCTCGCGTACGGGGTCGATGCCGTGCTCGCGGCAGCTGGCCAGGATGGTGGGGAAGCGCCGCCGCCACTTCTCCTCGCCGAACGCCCGCCCGTCGAGCCAGACGTGCGGCGCGCCCGTCTCCAGCATGCGGCGGAGCACGGCCTTGGCCACGACGTCGCGGGGCGCGAGGTCGGCGAGCTCGTGCACGCCCTGCATGAAGCGCTCGCCGCCGTCGTCGACGAGGAAGGCCCCCTCGCCCCGGACGGCCTCGGAGACCAGCGGCTGCTGGCCGCCGTAGAGGTCGCCGAGCCACAGCACGGTCGGGTGGAACTGCACGAACTCCAGGTCGGTGACCTCCGCGCCGGCGCGCAGGGCCAGGGCGACGCCGTCCCCGGTCGAGACCGACGGGTTCGTGGTCGACGCGTAGACCTGGCCGAGCCCGCCGGTCGCGAGCACGACGGCCCGGCCGAGCGCGGCGCCGACGCCGTCGCGGGCGCCCTGGCCGATGACGTGCAGCGTCACACCGCAGGCCCGCCCGTCCGCGTCCTTGAGCAGGTCGAGGACCAGTGCCTGCTCGAGGACGTCGACTTCGGGGTCCGAGCGCAGCGCCTCGAGCAGGGCGCGCTGGACCTCCAGCCCGGTCGCGTCGCCGCCGGCGTGCACGATCCGGTCCCGGTGGTGCCCGCCCTCGCGGGTGAAGACGAGCCGGCCCGCCGGGTCGCGGTCGAGCCGGGCGCCGGCTTCGACCAGCTCTCGTACGCGGGCCGGCCCCTCGGTCACGAGCACCCGCACCGCGTCCTCCTCGCAGAGGCCGACCCCGGCGACGAGCGTGTCGCGCAGGTGCTCGTCAGGGCTGTCGTCGGGCCCGAGCGCGGCGGCGATCCCGCCCTGCGCCCAGCGCGTGGACCCCGCGTCGAGCCAGGTCTTCGTGACGAGCAGCACGGACAGGCCGGCGCGCCGGGCGCCGAGCGCCGCGGTGAGGCCGGCGATGCCGCTGCCGACGACGACCACGTCGGCCCGGGCCGTCCAGCCCGGCGCGGCGGCGGCCAGCCGCTGCGGCAGCCTCACGCGGCGCCCGCCGGGCGCAGCTGCGCCGTCCCGGGCACGGGCTCGGCGGCGTCGCCCCCGACCTCGACGATCGCGTTGGCCGCGTCGACGTGCACGACGCGGGGCGTCATGCGCCGCGCCTCCGCGTCGTCGACGGCCGCGTAGGAGATGAGGATGACCAGGTCCCCGGGGTGCACGAGGTGGGCCGCAGCGCCGTTGATCCCGATCACGCCGCTGCCGCGCTCGCCGGGGATGACGTAGGTCTCCAGCCGGGCGCCGTTGGTCACGTCGACCACCGCGACCTGCTCGCCGGGGAGCAGGTCGGCCGCGTCGAGCAGGTCCGAGTCGACGGTGATCGACCCGACGTAGTGGAGGTCGGCGTGCGTGACCGTCGCCCGATGGATCTTCGACTTCAACATCGTGCGAAGCACGCTTCAGCCCTCCAAAATCCGCGAATCAAGCTTCAGCGAAACGTTGTCGATGAGGCGCGTCTTCCCCACGCGCGCGGCGACGAGCAGGCGGGCGTCCCCCTGTGCGGGCGCCGGTCCGAGCCCGGTGTCGCGCAGCTCGAGGTAGTCCACGTCGGCCTCGGGCCGGGCGTCGAGGACGCTCCGGGCCGCGGAGAGCACGGCGTCGGCACCGCCCCCGGCGGCCGCTGCCCCGGCACGCAGCGCGGCGGACAGGGCGAGGGCGACGTCGCGCTCGTGCGCGTCGAGGTACTTGTTGCGGCTCGAGAGCGCCAGCCCGTCCGGCTCGCGGACCGTCGGGACGCCCACGATCTCGACGGCCAGGTTGACGTCGCGCGCCATGCGCCCGATGAGGACGAGCTGCTGGTAGTCCTTCTCGCCGAAGAACGCGACGTCGGGCGCCGTGAGGTGCAGCAGCTTCAGCACGACGGTCAGCACGCCGGAGAAGTGGCCGGGGCGCGAGGCGCCCTCGAGCTGCTCTCCGAGCGGGCCCGCGACGACGCGAACCTGCGGCTCCTCGGGATAGACCTCCTGCACGGCAGGGGCGAACGCGATGTCCGCGCCGTGCTCGGCGAGCAGCGCGAGGTCGGCGTCGAGCGTGCGCGGGTAGCGGTCGAAGTCCTCCCCCGGGCCGAACTGCAGCGGGTTGACGAAGACCGTGGCGACGACCGTCCCGCTCTCACCCACCCGCTCGCGGGCGGCCCGCACGAGCGCGGCGTGCCCGGCGTGCAGCGCGCCCATCGTGAAGACGGCCCCCACCAGCCCGCCGCGGCCCGCGAGCGCCTCCCGCAGCTCCGCCCGGGTGGTGACCAGCAGCGGGGCGCTCACGAGCGGGCCCCCGACAGCACGTCGAGCAGGGCCTCCGCGCGCTCGGGCGCGAGCACCCCGGCCGCGAGCGCGCGGTCGGCCTGCAGCCGGGCGAGGGCGACGTACGCCACGGCCGCCTCCGGCGAGACCGCCGCGAGCTCGCGGACGTGCGAGGCGACCGTCCCGGCGTCCCCACGGGCCACCGGCCCCGTGAGCGCGGAGTCACCCGAGCGCAGCGCCCCGTCGAGCGCGGCGCCGAGCAGCGGGGCCGCGAACCGCGCCGGGTGCTCGACGCCGCACCGCCCGAGCAGCTCCAGGGACTGCGCGACCAGGGTGACGATGCTGTTGGCCGCGCTCGCCAGCGCCGCGTGGTAGAGCGGGCGGGCGTCCTCGTCGACCTCCTGCGGCTCGCCGCCCATCTCCACGACGAGGGCCTGCCCGATGGGCACCAGCGCCGCGGGCGCGGTCACCGCGAAGGAGCACCCGGCGAGCCGGGCCAGGTCGACGCTCGTCCCGGTGAAGGTCATCGCCGGGTGCAGCGCGAGCGGCAGCGCGCCCGCCCGCGTCGCCGGCTCGAGGACGGCGACGCCGTGGCGGCCGCTCGGGTGGGCGATCAGCTGCCCGGGGCGTACGGCGCCGGTCGACACCAGCCCCTCGACGAGCCCGGCCAGCTCGTCGTCCGGGACCGCCAGCAGCGCCAGGTCGACGCCGGCGACGACGTCGCGCGGGTCGGCGAGGGGGACGCCGGGCAGCAGCGCCTCGGCGCGGGTGCGGCTCGCCTCGGAGACGCCTGACGCCGCGAGGACCGAGTGGCCCGCGGCGCGCAGAGCCGCCCCGAGGACCGCGCCGACGCGGCCGGCGCCGACGACGCCGACGGTGAGGCGCGCCGGGCGTGCGGGACCGGGCGGGGAGTGCGGGAGAGACATGGCTGTTCCAGTCCGCGAGGGGTACCAGACGCCGCCAGCCTACGTGGGGCGGCAGGATTCCCCGGTGGCCGGACCGCTCCCCTATCGCGCGGCGGTGCGCGATGCGCTCTACGGGCCCGGGGGCTTCTACCGCCGGCCGGAGGGGCCCGCGGGGCATTTCCGTACGTCCGTCCACGCGTCCCCGCTCCTGCTCGCCGAGGCGGTCGCCCGGCTGGCCGAGCGGTCGGGGCTGCGGCGGGTCGTCGACGTCGGCGCGGGCCGCGGTGAGCTGTTGACCGCCCTGCACGGCCTCGACCCTGGGCTCGCCCTGCACGGCGTCGACGTCGTCGCGCGCCCGGACCGCCTGCCGTCCGCGGTCGCATGGTCCGCTCGCCTCCCGCGGGGCGGCACCGCGCTGCTGCTCGCCCACGAGTGGCTCGACGACGTGCCGCTCGACGTGGTCGAGCTCGCCCCGGACGGCCCGCGCACCGTGCTCGTCGACCCCGTGACGGGAGCGGAGTCCCTCGGGCCGCGGCCCCGGCGGGCGGACCGCCGGTGGCTGGACGCGTGGTGGCCGCTGCGCAGGCTCGGCGACCGGGCCGAGGTCGGGCGGTCGCGGGACGCCGCCTGGCACGGCGCGGTGCGGTCGTTGCGCGGCGGGCTCGCCGTGGCCGTGGACTACGGGCACGTCCGCGCCGAGCGCGCCGCCGGTGCGTACGCGGCGGGCACGCTGCGCGGGCACCGCGGGGGGCGGCTCGTCCCTCCGGTGCCGGATTCCTCGTGCGACGTCACCGCGGCCGTCGCCATGGACTCGGTGGCGGCCGCCGGCGTTGCGGCCGGAGCGCGCGCCGCGCTGCTGACCACGCAGCGCGCCGTGCTGGGGGCGCTGCTGCCCCCGTCGTCCTCCGGAGGGGCCGCCGCCCTCGAGCGGCAGGCCCGGCTGGCCGAGCTGCGCGACCCCGACGGGCTGGGCGGGTTCTGCTGGCTGCTGCAGGCTCTCGGCGGGCACGCCCTCCCCGCGGCGCTGGACGGGCTCGGCACGGCCCCCTGCCGGAGCCTCGTCTAGAAGCTTCTGGTAGCGGCTGCGACGGGTGTTCTGCTCAGCGCCCTGCCGCGGTGGCCGATGGGCGATCAACGCACCACGATTCCCCTTTCCCGCCGCGAAACGGCCGTTATTCGGAGAACATTATGTCCACTCGCGCCACCCCCCGTGGGCTCCGCAGCCTGGGAGTCGCACCCAAGATCCTTGCCGCCGTCACGGTCGCCGGCCTGGCCGCGCTGCTCGTCGGCGTGCTGGGCCTGCGCGCCCTCGGCTCGACCGCGGACGAGAACCAGCGCATGTACGAACAGGACGTGAAGGGCGTCGCGCTGGCCCAGGAAATGCGCTTCCAGATGATGACCGTGCGCTTCAACGTCGTGAACCAGACGAACGCGAAGACCGACGCCGACCGGGAGAAGTACGTCCAGGGGCGGGATGCGGCGGCGGAGACGCTGCGCGCCGTCGGCCAGCAGTACCTCGACGAGACCAGCCCGAGCGCCAAGGACAAGGAGCTCCTCGCCGCGGCGCTGGAGAACGTCGACGCCTACTTCGACATCGTCAACGGCCTCGCCACCGCGACCGCGGAGGAGCAGGCCGCCGCCGTGCAGCAGATCCCGGCCATCACCGCCGGCATCGTGGACAACCTCGACGAGCTCAACAAGGCCCGCCAGGCGGAGGCCGCCGCGACCGCGAAGGCGTCCGCCGAGCACTACTCCAGCACGCGCACCACGCTCATCGCGGTGCTCGTCGTCGGCCTGCTCCTCGCGGTCTTCGTGGGCATCAGCATCGCCCGCTCGGTCACGCGGCCGCTGAGCCGCGTCCGCGAGGCCGCCGTCCGCCTGGCCGGCGGTGACCTGACGCAGCCCACCGGCGTCCAGCAGGACGACGAGGTGGGACAGACCGCCGCGGCGCTCGACTCCGCCCTGGAGTCCCTGCGCGGCGTCATGGGCGCGGTCGTCACGTCGGCCGACGCGGTCGCCGCGGCGAGCGCCGAGCTGTCCGCGTCCTCCTCCCGGATCGCCGCCTCCGCCGAGGAGACCAGCGCGCAGTCCGGCGTCGTGTCCGCGACCGCCTCGGAGGTCTCGAGCAGCGTCCAGACCGTCGCGGCCGGCGCCGAGCAGATGGGCGCGAGCATCCGCGAGATCGCGCTGAACACCAACGAGGCGGCCCGCGTCGCCGGCGAGGCCGTAGGCGTCGCCGAGAGCACTACGCACATGATCTCCAAGCTCGGCGCCTCGTCGGCCGAGATCGGCAACGTCATCAAGGTCATCACCTCGATCGCCGAGCAGACCAACCTGCTCGCCCTCAACGCCACCATCGAGGCCGCCCGCGCCGGCGAGGCCGGCAAGGGCTTCGCCGTCGTCGCCGGCGAGGTCAAGGACCTGGCCCAGGAGACCGGCCGCGCCACCGAGGACATCCACAAGCGCGTCCAGGCGATCCAGGAGGACACGGCGAACGCCGTCGAGGCCATCGGCGAGATCGCCGCGATCATCGCCC
>NZ_JAANNP010000062.1 GCF_011250635.1 Motilibacter deserti | reverse complement strand
GCCTCGCCCTGTCCGCCGTCGCCGTCATCCTCGGCACCGCGATGGTGGCGGGGTCGTTCATCTTCACCGACACCATCAGCAAGTCCTTCGACGACCTGTTCGACCAGGCGAGCGCGGACGTCACCGTCAACCCCCGGGCGGCGTTCGACACCGACACGCTCACTGGGGGCCAGGCGCCGACCCTGACGCTCCCGGCCGCGACCCTCGAGCGGGTACGCGCGGTCCCCGGCGTGGCCGAGGCCAACGGTGACGTGTCCGTCGACGGGGTCAACATCCTCGGCGAGGACGGCGACGTCGTCGGCACCCAGGGCGCTCCGGGCCTCGGGCTCGACTGGTCGGGCAGCACGCACTCGGTCCTCACGCTCACGGCAGGGCGCGGCCCGCAGCGTGCCGGCGAGGTCGCCATCGACAGTGTCGCGGCCGAGAAGGGCGAGCTCGCCGTCGGTGACCCGGTGACGCTGCTCATGCCGCAGGGCCCTCGCCGGCAGGCGACGGTGGTCGGCGTCTTCAAGTTCGGCAGCTCCGGCAACCTCGGCGGCGCGACCCTGACCGCGTTCGACCCGGCGACGGCCCAGTCTCTGCTGCCGCAGCCGGACTCCTTCACCTCCATCTCCGCCTACGCGGACGAGGGGGTCTCCGACGAGGAGCTCAAGCAGCGGGTGGACGCCGCGCTGGGCGCGGGGGCTTATGAGGTCAACACCCGGCAGGAGCAGAGCGACGAGGCGGCCTCGGACATCAAGCAGGGCCTCGGCTTCATCAACACGGCCCTGCTCGCGTTCGCCGGCGTCGCGCTGTTCGTCGGCTCGTTCATCATCGTCAACACCTTCTCGATGATCGTCGCGCAGCGCACCCGCGAGCTCGCACTGCTGCGCGCCATCGGCGCGAGCCGCCGGCAGGTCACGCGCTCGGTCCTGCTCGAAGCCGCGGTCGTCGGCTTCGTCGGGTCCCTGCTCGGGCTCGCGGTCGGCACGGCGATCGCGTACGGCCTCAAGGCGCTGTTCGAGTCGATCGGCCTGGACCTCGGGGCGGCCGGCCTCGTCTTCGCCCCGCGTACCGTCGTCGTCTGCTTCGTCGTCGGGATGCTCGTCACGCTGGCCGCGTCGTACGGCCCCGCGCGCAGGGCGTCGAAGGTGCCGCCGGTGGCCGCGCTGCGCGACGACGTCGCGCTCGGCACCGGCGCGCTGCGGGTGCGCGCCGTGGTCGGCGGCGTGCTCACCGCGCTCGGCGTCGCGGCGATGGTGGGCGCGGTGACGACCAGCGGCGGGGCCAGCGGCTTGCTGCTCGGGCTCGGCGTGCTGCTCACGCTGGTCGGGGTGATCGCCCTCGCCCCGGTCATCGGGATCCCCGTCGTCGCCGTGCTCGGCCGCCCGTTCCGGCGCAGCAACGTCGGGCGGCTCAGCAGCGAGAACGCGCGCCGCAACCCGCGGCGCACCGCCGCGACCGCGTCCGCGCTGATGATCGGCCTCGCCCTCGTCACCGGGTTCGGCGTCTTCGCCGCGTCGGCCAACGCGTCGGTGGACAAGCTCGTCGACGACGCGCTCGGTGCCGACTTCATCGTCCAGGACCCCGCCGGGACCGCCTTCAGCGGCGACCTCGCCACCCAGCTGGGCCAGGCGCCGGGCGTCGCGCAGGTGGTCCGGGAGCGGTTCGGCAACGCGCGGGTCGACGGGGCGACCGAGCGCGTGGCGGGGGTGGACGCGGCGGGGCTCGACCGGGCGCTGAAGCTGCGGCTCGTGTCCGGCGACAGCGCGGCGCTCGCCCGGGACGAGGTGATGGTGACCGACCGCGAGGCGGACGCCCAGGGCCTCACGGTCGGGCAGCCGCTGCGGGTCGAGTTCCCGACGGGCCGGTCCGAAGAGCTGCGCGTCGGGGCGGTCGTCGAGGAGAACCCCGGCCTCGGCCCCTACAACGTCTCGCTCGCCGTGTGGGACCGGCTCGGCGGAGGCAACCGCGACCAGTTCCTCTCGGTCAACCTGCGCGACGGTGCCGACCCGGCGGCGGCCAAGGCCGGGCTCGAGTCCGCCATCGCGGCCTACCCGAACCTCCGGCTGCAGGACCAGGAGGAGTTCAAGCAGAGCAACAAGGACCAGGTCAACCAGCTGCTCTACATGATCTACGGCCTGCTCGCGCTGGCGATCATCATCGCGGTGCTCGGCATCGTCAACACGCTTGCGCTGTCGGTCATCGAGCGGACGCGCGAGATCGGGCTGCTGCGCGCGATCGGCATGAGCCGGCGCCAGCTGCGCCGGATGGTTGTCTACGAGAGCGTCGTCATCGCGTTCTTCGGCGCGCTGCTCGGACTGGCCCTCGGCCTCGTGTTCGGGATCCTGCTGCAGCAGGTGCTGGCGAGCGACGGCATCAGCGAGCTGTCGATCCCGTACGCCAACCTGCTCGTGTTCTTCGTCCTGGCCGGGATCGTCGGTGTGCTCGCGGCGATCTGGCCCGCGCGCCGGGCCGCCCGGCTCAACGTGCTGCGGGCGATCACGGCCGAGTAGCCGCGCGTGAGGGCGGGATCGGGCCGGGCCGTATCAGCCGGCCCGGCTCGCGCCTCCTTCCGGCCGCCGCAACCGCTTGGAGAGCTTTGACGTGACCATGACATCTGCCGCCCTCTCCCCCGTCCCCGCGCAGCGGGAGCCCGGGGACGCCTCCGCCGACGCCGTACGCCTCGCGCTCGCGCCGTCTCCTACCGCCTGGGCCGACCCCGCCGCTGCCCGTGCCCGCGGCAAGGCGTCACGCCGAGCCGTTCCGCGCTCGGAGCACGCCGTGCTCGCCGCATCCGACCGCGACCCCGTCGCGATCGTGTCCGCGGGCAATGCGGGGCGCCTCGAGCACCTCGTGCCGTTGCGCATCGGACGCATGTCGGCCAGCCCCTTCGCGTTCCTGCGCGGGGCTGCCGGCGTGATGGCGCACGACCTCGCGGGCAGCCCGCGAAGCGGGCTCGTCGCGCAGGTGTGCGGCGACGCCCATCTGTCGAACGTCGGCTTCTACGCCTCGCCCGAGCGCCGCCTCGTCCTCGACGTCAACGACTTCGACGAGACCGTCGTCGGCCCGTGGGAGTACGACCTCAAGCGGCTCGTCGCCTCGGTGGTCGTCGCCGGGCGCGAGGCAGGGGCTGGCGAGGACGCGTGCCGGTCCGCCGCCTACGACGGCGCGCGGGCGTACCGGCAGACGGCCCGGACGCTGGCGAAGCTGCCGTTCGTCGAGGCATGGGCCTTCGACCTGGGCCACCTGCTGGCCGCGACCGACGTCGACGATCTCGGCGCGACCCTCGAGCGGGTGCGGGCCAAGGCGGTCGGCAACGGGTCGAGCAAGGTGGCCACGCGGTTCACGCAGCGGGTGGAGAACGACGGGTGGCGCTTCCTGGAGCAGCCGCCGGTGCTCACCCAGGTCGTGGGCCGGGAGGAGCGGGCGATCGAGGAGGGGCTGCGCGGCTACCTCGCGACGCTGCCCGAGGACCGGCGGACGCTGCTGGGCCGCTTCACGGTCGCGGACGTCGCGTTCCGGGTCGTCGGCGTCGGCAGCGTCGGGACGCGCGCCTACGTCGCACTGCTGCACGGCAACGGCGAAGACGACGCGCTCGTACTCCAGGTGAAGGAGTCACGGCCCAGCGTCTACGCCGGCGACCCGGCGTGCGAGCCGGGGGCCGAGCACGCCGGACGCCGTGTCGTCCTCGGGCAGAAGGCTATGCAGACAGCCTCGGACCCGCTGCTCGGCTGGGCGACGGTGGACGGGCGGCCCTTCCTGGTCCGGACGTTCCGCGACATGAAGGGCAGCATCGACCCGGTGACCCTGCGCGGGCACCAGCTCGACGACTACGCCCGGCTGTGCGGCGCCCTGCTGGCACGGGCCCACGCGCGCACCCTCGACCCGCGGGCGCTCGCTGCGTACCTGGGCAAGTCCGACGAGCTCGACGTCGCTCTCGCCGCCTTCGCCATGGCGTACGCCGACCGGACCGAGGCCGACCACGCGGCGCTGGTTGCGGCGGTGCGCTCCGGCCGCCTGCCTGCACAGACGGGGGTGTGAGGGCAGGCGAGCGCGTCGGGCTCGGAAGCGCGCGGCCGCGTGGCGACGCTCGGGCGCAATGACGTGGCACGGACGAACGCAGAGACATGGGCAGGGACGTGCGCGAGGACGTGCGCAGGGAGGTGTGGCGGAGCGGAGGACGGTCAGCGGCGGCTCAGCCGGCGTCGAAGTCGGGCAGCACGAGCGCGCCCTCCTCGGTGAGGGTGAAGCCCGGGTTGTGGGCCACCTCCCACGGGTGGCCCTCGGTGTCGAGGAAGACCCCGGCGTAGCCGCCGTAGAACGTCTCCTCGGCGGGCTTGACGACCGTCCCCCCGGCGGAGCCGGCGCGGGCGAGGATCTCGTCGACCTCGGCCCGCGAGCGCACGTTGTGTGCGAGCACGATGCCGCCGAACGCGTAGCCGGCGTCGCCGGAACGGCTGTTCGAGCTGCTGCCCGCCTCGTCGGCCGGGTCGCTCGGGGCCAGCCCAGCGTCGGCCGCGAGGGCGGCGCGGCTCCACAGCACGACCGCGATGCCGCCGGCTTGGAAGAAGACGGTCTCCTGGACCTCCTGCCCGCGCCAGCCGAGCGCTGCGTAGAACCGCTTCGCCCGGGCCAGGTCGCGTACGCCGAGGGTGACGAGGCTCAGCCGTTGCTCCACCCGGGTCACGCTAGTCCGTAGCCTTCAGGGCGCGCGCCGCTCCGCGCGACCCAGCACGGCGCCGGGTTCAGCCGGGGGTGACGTCGTGGCCCGCAGCGAGGTCCTCGAGCAAGCCCGGGGCGCTGGGCTCCCAGTCCAGGCGCCGCCGCGTCAGCGCACTCGAGGCCGGCGCGTCGAGGCCGAAGAACGCGGCGATCCGGCCGAAGTGGCCGGCAGCGGCGTCGGGACTGACCGAGGCAGTGGGTGCCCAGCCCACGCCCCGATGGCTTCGGCGATGTCGCGCGTGGCGATGCCTCCCTCGCTGCCACCGCGGTGCGTCGGGCCCGTCGCCGGGGCCCGGTCCTCTCCAGTGGCCATGCCCCCGCGCGCGATGAGCGCGACGCCCGACGCGAAGAGGAGCGCTTCCCCGTCCCCTCGAGCGCGTCGCCGAACGTCTCCATGACGGCACGCTCGGTCGGCCCTGCACCGGCGTCGTCGGAGAAGCCGTGCTTGAACGCAAGGTGGACGACCGCCTCTGCCTCCTCTGCTCATGTCCGTCGCGTCTCCTGCGTATGTCGCAGTGCTTAGCGCACCCGTCCAGCAATCGGCCGTTCCCGTTCCGGCGAATGCACAGTGACCGGTGCATCTGCCGGGCCTAGCCTCTGGGGGGATATCCCGCCCCCGTGATCGGCGGCGGCCCGGCGATCCGCGTGCTCCCGGTCCGCCACGGACGAAGGAGACCCTCGAGGTGAGCTCATGAAACGCAGAACGCGGAGCATCGCGACGCTCGGCGCGACGACGATGATCGCCGGGCTGGCCACGGCAGTGGTGAACGTCCCGGGGGCGGCGCTGGCCGCCGACGAGGTCAAGGTCGTCCCGATCCAGATCACCGGGCCCGCCAGCGAACGGATGAACCTCATCATCCTCGGTGACGGCTACCAGGCCGACGAGATGGATAAGTTCCGCGCGGACGTGGACCGCAACCAGAACGTGCAATGGGCGACCGAGCCGTTCCGCAGCTACCGCAACTACTTCAACGTCTATCGGGTGGAGATCCCCTCGAAGGACTCGGGCGTCCGCTGCGACCCCGACGACCGGGACAATCCCAACAACAACGCGAAGGACACCGC
The DNA here is from genome assembly GCF_011250635.1 of Motilibacter deserti. Taxonomy (GTDB): domain Bacteria; phylum Actinomycetota; class Actinomycetes; order Motilibacterales; family Motilibacteraceae; genus Motilibacter_A; species Motilibacter_A deserti. Next base: position 5,498 of record NZ_JAANNP010000062.1, on the reverse strand, counting down.
GCTCCGGCTGTGGTATTCCGATGGCTGCACGAACCCGCTCTCGCGCGGCACGACGTACGGGCCGGCGCCGCTCGGCAGCCCGGCGGGAACCATGAACGGCAACCAAGCGCGCACCTACTACCTCGACACCTACGTCGCGCCGGTGCTCGGCATTCCTGCCGGGTCGCAGAACGTGCAGACGCTCGCCGTCTTCAACTCCTACACCTACGGCGGGATCGGCGGCACGCACGCCACGACGTCCGGCGGGGCGCCGCAGGGGCCGCTGATCTCGCTACACGAGCTCGGCCACTCGCTCGGCACCCTGGCCGACGAATACCCCTACTCCTCGCGTGACGTCGTGCGCCCCTGCTACAGCGGCGGCGAGCCGGCGTCGTTCCACCACACGCTCTACACCGATCCGCAGAAGATGGTCCAGGACCAGGTCAAGTGGTGGCGCTGGATCGGCGAGGAGAGCGAGTCCGGCGGCACGATCGGCGCCTACGAGGGCGGCAACACCTATCCGTGCGGCGTACGCCGCCCCAGCGAGCACTCGCAGATGCGCTGGATCGGCTTCTACCTCGACCAGATCGGCCGCGAGAACATGACGTGGCGGATCACCGGCCGCCGGACGGCGAACGCCATGGCGCTGTCGAGCACACCGCAGGGGCAGGTCGGGCCGGAGGACGTGGTGTGGGTCGAGACCCAGCACCCGCGCTTCCACGAGCTGACCGTGACCTGGCGGGTCAACGGCGCGGTCGTCCCCGACACGCACAACACGCGGAACCTCGACCTCGGGTCGCTCGGCGTGAAGGCCGGCGATGTGGTCCAGGTGACCGTGAAGGACGAGACAGAGTTCGTGCGTGACCCGTTCTACAAGGACGGCCCGCGCCTCACGCAGACGCGGCAGTGGACGGTGGGCACACCGCTCCCGGCATCGACACCTGCACCGGAGTTCACGAACTCCAGCTACACGGATCGGCAGCTCGCCAAGGACGAAGTGGTCTACGTCGAGACCACGCACCCGACCGGCCACGTCCTCGACGTCACCTGGCGGCTTGACGATGCTGTCGTGCCGAACCCGCACAACAGCAGGAACTTCGACCTCAGCACGCAGAGCATGACTCCCGGAACGCACACGCTGACCGCCACGGTCACCGACCCGGCGGACCCGGCGGCGACGGGCCAAACGCTCACCTGGACGGTGGACAACGGCCTCCCGGTGGCACCGCGCGAGCTCTCCGAGCCGCTCACGACCCTTCCCGGAGCGACCGAGCACCCGGTCTACTTCGAGGAGTTCGACATGGGCCTGGCCCCCTCCGACGACGAGCCCGGGTTCGTCGTGGGCGAGTTCCGGCTGAACCACGACGGCTGGTTCAACTACTTCGGCTTCCCGGACGCGCCGCCCGGGACGCCGTTCAAGTTCTCGGCGTACGGCTCGGTCGTGAAGGCGCTGACCTACGGCAACCTGGGCAGCGGCGGCCTGTCGAAGGCCGCGTTCGAGCAGACGCCGGAATTCGGGTTCGTGCCGGGCTACGGCACCCACACGATCGAGCACCGGGCCATCGACGCGGCCGGCAACATCGGCGACGCCGAGGAGTACTCCGCCACCGTGCTGCCCGGTTCCTCCCCCGCCTGCGACCGCACCCTCACCGGGACCCAGACTCGGCTCGTCGTCTCCACCGGGGTCACCTGCCTCGACGACGTGACGGTGAACGACGGGCTCACGGTGCGCCCGGGCGCGTCGGTGGTCGTGCACGACGGCACCATCAACGGCGGCCTCACCGCGACCGGCGCACAGACGGTGCAGTTGTTCGGCACGACGGTCTACGGGCCGTCGAGCGTCTCGGGCACCACCTCCAACGTCACCGTCGCGAACGTCACCTTCAACGGGCGGCAGACGTTCACGGACAACGCGTCCGGGGACTACGGCGTCGCCCTCGTCGGCAACACGTTCAACGGCGGCCTGGCGTGCACGGGCAACACCGCCAAGGTGAACGACTTCGGCGCGCCGAACAGCCTGTCGGGGTCGAAGTCCGGCCAGTGCGCGGCGCTCGAGACGACAGCGGTCACGACGCCGTTCACCGAGCTCGCGGCCCTGCTCGCGGCGGCCAACGGGGACGGCACGATCAGCGACCGGGTGTACGCCGCGCTGACCGACCGGCTCATGCTCGCCGAGCGCCAGTCCGACCTGGGTCACGAGGTCAGCGCGATCGGCTACCTGCATCAGTTCGTGGCCCGCGCCGAGAACCAGGTGAAGGGAGACGCCGCCGACCTCGCGCTGCGCGCTCAGCTCGTGGCCAAGGCGCAGACGGCCATCGCCTGGCTGCGGGAGCGTGACGCCGCCGAGAGCTGACCCTCTCCTGCACCGACGAGCCGGCCCCGGAGCAGACGCTCCGGGGCCGGCTCGTGTGCGGGCCGGCCGGTGTGCGGGGCCGACTGGTGTGCGGGGGCGGCCGGCGCCGGCCGCGCCGAGACGAACGGCTTCGGGGCGTGGGTGCTCGGCGTCGAGCGCTGAACGTGGAAGCCTGGAGTTGATCACGGGGCTTGGCACACGACATGCCGGTGTCGGGGAGCCATGTCCCGTCCTCGGCTCTCCCTGCGGGCCAGTGGGTGCGACTGTGCCGAGCCATCGGGAGGACGGCGAGCTCCTCCCGGCAGCAGCCGGTGCGCGACACGCCCCTGACGCCAGCACGTGGAAGCCCAACCGTGTGCGCCAGTCCGCCGGACGTCCCGGCACCTGACGTCCCGACATCGGACACCAGAACGCCGGAAGGCGCCGCCCCTGGCAGGGACGGCGCCTTCCGGTCAGACGCGGTGCGAGCTCGCGCGGGCTAGTAGCCCTCGGCCTCGTCCAGCGTCTCGTACTTCGCGATCAGCTCGCGCGCCGAGGCCACGAGGTCGTCACGGACCGCGTAGTCCTGGGCGTCGCCCTTGATCTGGTTGTTCGCCCGGGCGACGAACTCCTGCAGGAACCGGATCACCGACTTCTCGCTGCCCCGCTCGGCGGCCGCAGCCGCCCGGGACAGGCGGTCCTCGAGGCTGGCGGCGACCCGCTCGCTGAGCTCGCCGTCAGCGACGTACGCGTCCATGTCCGCCTGCAGCGTGGCGAACGTGGTGCCAGTGGACACCGCGGTGACCGTGAAGCGGACCGTCGTCGAGCTGTCGTTGCCGGCCGCGTCACGCGACGTGACCACCAGGGTGTGCGAGCCGATCGACAGGTTCGCGAAGCTCACCGTCGTGCCCGAGGTGAAGGCCGCCCCGTCCAGCGTCGCCGTCGTCGAGCCCACGCCGGAGCCAGCGTCGGTGGCGGTGAAGGAGACGGTCGCGGTCCGCGACTGGTCGTAGCTGCCGCCGTCGACGAGACCGGTGACCGTGACGACCGGGTCGGTCGCGTCGATGCGGAAGCTGATCGACTTGTCGGCCTCCACGTTGCCGGCCTTGTCCACGGCCCGGTAGACCAGTGTGCGCTGGCCGTCGGCGCTGACCGTGATCGTGCCGGTGTAGGCCGTCCAGTTGGCCGCGCCGTCGAGCTTGTACTCGATGCGGTCCACGCCGCTGCCACCGGAGTTGTCGGTTGCGGCGAGCGTCACCGTGACGGACGAGGTGTAGTAGCCGCCCTGGCCGTTGGGTGCGGCCGGGTTCTGGGTGGCGTTCGTCGTCGGCGCCGTGGTGTCGGTCGGCGTCGGAGCGACGATCGTGAACGTGCTGGACCCGATCTGAGAGACGTTGCCGGCCACGTCGGTGGCGCGGTAGCGCACGGTGTGCGCGCCCACGGCCGAGACCGTGATCGGCGCCGTGTAGGCGGTGAAAGCGCCGTTGTCGACGGAGTACTCCACCGACGCGACGCCGGAGCCGCCCGCATTGTCGGTCGCCGTGAGCGTCACGGTCACGGTGCCGGTGTAGTTGCCGCCGGACTGCGGGCCGGAGAGCGCAGCATTGACGGTCGGCGCCGTGGTGTCCGGCGTGACGATCGTGAAGCTGCTCGAGCCGACGGTCGAGACGTTGCCGGCCACGTCGGTGGCGCGGTAGCGCACCGTGTGCTGGCCGGCGGCAGTGACGGTGAACGGAGCCAGGTAGGCCACGAAGCTGCCGTTGTCGATGGAGTACTCCACCGACGCGACGCCCGAGCCGCCGGCGTTGTCCGTCGCGGTCAGCGTCACGGTGACCGGGCCGGTGTAGTTGCCCCCGGACTGCGGGCCCGCCAGCGCGGCCGACACCGTCGGCGGAGTCGTGTCGGTCGGCGCCGGCGTGACGATGGTGAAGGTGTTCGAACCGATGGCCGAGACGTTGCCCGCGACGTCCGTGGCGCGGTAGCGCACGGTGTGCGCGCCGAGGCCGGTCACGACGAACGGCGAGGAGTACGTCGTGAAGGCGCCGTTGTCGATCGAGTACTCGACGGAGGCGACGCCGGAGCCGGCGTCGGTGGCGGTGAGGGTCACCGTGACGGCGCCGGTGTAGTTGTCGCCCTCACGTGTGCCGGCCAGGGTGGCCGACACCGTGGGTGCCGTGGTGTCTGCCGCGACGATCGTGAACGTGCTGGACCCGATCGGCGAGACGTTGCCCGCGTTGTCGGTGGCGCGGTAGCGCACGGTGTGGGCCCCCACGGCCGAGACCGTGACCGGTGCCGTGTAGGCGGTGAAGGCGCCGTTGTCGACGGAGTATTCCACCGACGCGACCCCGGAGCCGCCGTCGGTCGCGGTGACCGTCACGGTGACCGGGCCGGTGTAGTCGTCGCCCAGGCGCGGGCCGGCGAGCGAGGCCGAGACGGTCGGCGGTGTGGTGTCGACCGGAGCCGGGGTCACGATCGTGAACGTGCTCGACCCGATCGGCGAGACGTTGCCCGCGTTGTCGGTGGCGCGGTAGCGCACGGTGTGCGCGCCGAGCCCCGTCACGGCGACGGGCGAGGTGTACGCGGTGAACGCGCCGTTGTCGACCGAGACCTCGACGCTCGCGACGCCGGAGCCGCCGTCGGTCGCGGTGACCGTGACCGTGACCGTGCCGGTGTAGTTGTCGCCCTCACGCGTGCCGGCCAGGGTGGCCGAGACGGTCGGCGGTGTGGTGTCGACCGGCGCCGGCGTCACGATCGTGAACGTGCTCGAGCCGATCTGCGAGACGTTGCCGGCCACGTCCGTGGCCCGGTAGCGCACGGTGTGCGCTCCGAGCCCGGTCACCACGATCGGCGACGTGTACGTCGTGAAGGCACCGTTGTCGACCGAGTACTCGATCGAGGCGACGCCCGAGCCGCCGGTGTTGTCCGTCGCAGTGACCGTGACGGTCACGGTGCCGGTGTAGTTGTCGCCCTCACGCGTGCCGGCGAGGGTGGCCGCGACCGTGGGGGCCGTGGTGTCCGGCGTGACGATCGTGAAGCTGCTCGACCCGATCTGCGAGACGTTGCCCGCCACGTCGGTCGCCCGGTAGCGCACCGTGTGCGCGCCCGCGCCCGAGACCGTGAACGGAGCCGAATAGGCGGTGAAGGCACCGTTGTCGATGGAGTACTCGACGGTGGCGACGCCGGACCC
>NZ_JAANNP010000166.1:767-3039 GCF_011250635.1 Motilibacter deserti | reverse complement strand
GGAGAGCCGTCGAGGCGCGGCGGACCGTCAGCGGAGGTGACGTCGGGGCCGCCGCGACCCTGCGGCTGTGACGCGAGGAAGGCCGCGACTCCTGCAGGGGTGACGCGAAGAAGGCCGCGGGCCGTCAGCGGCCGCGCCGCAGGCGCTCGATCGCCGCGCGCGGGTCGCCGCCCGCGAGCAGGCTCCCGACGCGCTGCACGCTGCCGATGTCGGCCGTCCCAACGATCTCCTCGGCCGGCTCCTCGGCCGGTGCGAGGGAGGCCTGCGCGTCGGGCTCGAGCGGGCGCAGCCGCGGTGGCGGGTGCAGGTGGGCCCGGCGGGCCTCGACCGCAGCGACCATGCGCTGGTAGACCCCGACGTCACGGGGGTCGGCCATCCAGGCGTCGACCGCCGCGGCCACCTGCTCGTTGATCGCCGCGAGCCGCTCGTCCACCTCCCCATCTTCTCCCCTCGCGGGCCCTCCGATCGGGGGACGGCGACGTCAGCCGGGACGTGGCCCGGCTGGACGACGGAGCGCTCTCGGCGCCGGGGGCATCGTTTGTGCAGGCGCTGATCCACCCGTCGGGTGGGGAGCCGGCAACCAACACCCGCGCGACTGTCAGCAACGCGTCAGTCCTCGTGTCACCTGCAGAACGGAACGGCTCGCCGGATGCGGGCAGAGTTCCGGTCAACGGCAACCGGAAACCTTTCCGGAGGCCGACCGGTGAGGGGTCGAGCGGCCCCCACCTTCCCTCTCGAGACCCTTGGAGGTCGTCATGCGCTTCACCCGTTCCCTCGCCGCCGTCGCTCTGGCCGGTGCCGTCTCCGCCGTCGGCGCCCCGGCCGCCTTCGCCGCCACGCCCGCCCAGGCCGTCCCCGCGGCCCCGGTCGCCGTGTCGGCCCCGGCCGCCGCCCCCGTCGCGGACGCCCTGAACGTGCTGGACCGCTACGTCGCCAACGGCCAGATCAGCAAGAGCACCGGGCGCGACCTGCGGGCCGCCCTGCAGAAAGCCGCTGCGGCCCAGGCCGCCGGCGACCCGGCCGCCGTAGGCACCGCCCTCACCGCGGCCCGCGAGACGCTGTTCGCCGCGGACCTGTCCCAGGTGAGCATCGCCGCCGACAACGCCCTGAACGCCCAGCTCGACGGCTGGCTCGGCTCCCCCACGGGGTACGACCGGGCGCTCGAGGTCAACCGCTCGATGCTCGAGAGCGGCGACATCGCCGCCAGCACCGCCCGGCGCGTGGTCACGGGTCTCACCGCGGCGCAGGCCGACCCCGCCCAGCTGCCCGCGCTCCGGGCGTACGTCGCCGGCTTGCCGGACTCGAAGGCCGACGCGGCGGGCAAGGTCGCGCTGGCCAATGTGCTGCAGACGCTGCAGCTCGGCTCCCCGCAGTCCACCTCCGGCGTCACCGTCCGGGTCACCAACAGCACCGGCAAGGTGCTGACCCGGGTCGGCGAGGACAAGACCGGCTCCTGGACGACCGAGTTCCCGGCGACGCTCAACCCGGGCGACGTCGCCGCGGCCGGCGTCAGCAGCTCGAACGTCAACGGTGCGAACGCGCAGGCGACCTACCGGGCGCCGGACGGCACGACGTTCTCCATCGGCGGCTACGTCCCGCTCGTCGGGTCGAACAACACCAGCCAGAGCGTCGGCGGGCCGGGGGCCGACGCGTACGTCATCGACCACTCGATCGGCAGCGGCTGGACCCCGACCGCGACGTTCAACCTGCGGCCGAAGGCGGTGGGCTCGGTCGAGTCCACCTCCTCGGTGAAGGTCCGCGTGCTCAACAACACGGGCAAGGCGCTCACCCGGGTCTCCGAGGACAAGACCGGCTCGTGGACCACGGAGTTCCCGCAGACGCTGAACCCCGGTGACGACGTCACCGCCGCCGTCAGCAGCTCGAACATCAACGGCGCCAACGCCCAGGCCGAGTACGCCACGGCCGACGGCACCACCTTCACCATCGGCGGGTTCGTCCCGCTCGTCGGGTCGAACAACACGTATCAGTCCGTCGGCGGCACCAACGCCAGCGCCTACGCGATCGACCACTCCATCGGCGGCGGCTACAGCCCCACCGCCACCTTCAACCTGCGGGCCAACTCCCTCGGGGCGATCGAGTCCACCTCCTCGGTCAAGGTCCGAGTGCTCAACAACACCGGCCAGACCCTCACCCGGACCTCTGAGGACAAGACCGGCTCGTGGAGCACCGAGTTCCCCGCCACGCTGAACCCCGGTGACGACGTCACCGCCGCCGTCAACAGCTCGAACATCAACGGCGCGTCCGCCTCGGC
>NZ_JAANNP010000166.1:0-603 GCF_011250635.1 Motilibacter deserti | reverse complement strand
ACCTTCACCATCGGCGGCTACGTCCCGCTCGTCGGGTCGAACAGCACCAGCCAGTCCGTCGGCGGCCCGAACGCCGGCGCCTACACGATCGATCACTCCATCGGCGGCGGCTACGGCCCCACCGCGACGTTCAACCTGCGGACGAAGGCGTTCGGCGCGATCGAGTCCACCTCCTCGGTCAAGGCGCGCGTGCTCAACAACACCGGCCAGACCCTCACCCGCGTCTCCGAGGACAAGACCGGCTCCTGGACCACCGAGTTCCCCACCACGCTGAACCCCGGTGACGACGTCACCGCCGCCGTCAGCAGCTCGAACATCAACGGCGCGAACGCCCAGGCCGAGTACGTCGCGCCGGACGGCACCACCTTCACCATCGGCGCGTTCGTCCCGCTCGTCGGGTCGAACAACACCAGCCAGTCCGTCGGCGGCCCGAACGCCGGCGCCTACACGATCGACCACTCCATCGGCGGCGGCTACGGCCCCACCGCGACGTTCAACCTGCGGACGCGGTAACCCCCGCCCGACGACACGGTGCCCCGGCTCTCGATGAGGGCCGGGGCACCTGACGAGGACCCCGTGGGGGCGTTGACACTTCCCTGAGCC
>NZ_JAANNP010000012.1 GCF_011250635.1 Motilibacter deserti | reverse complement strand
GGGGAGGTGTAGTAGGTGCGGACGGCCACGCCCATCGGGCGGTCCTCGCGCTTGTGCAGGCCCATCGCGAGCGAGAGCCGGGAGGAGTTGCCGTCGGCGGCCATCACGACGGGGGCGCGCATCTGCGTCGGCTCGCCCTCGGGGCCGGTGGCGGTGACGCCGACGATGCGGCCGGTGCGCTCGTCGAGGACGGGGCCGGTGACGGTGGTGCGCTCGAGCAGGCGCGCCCCGGCCTTCTGCGCGGTGCGCGCGAGCAGCTCGTCGAAGTCCTCCCGGCGCCGGACGAGGCCGTAGGGCGGGAAGCTGGCCAGCTCGGGCCAGGGCAGCTCCAGGCGCACGCCGCCGCCGAGGATGCGCAGCCCCTTGTTGTGCAGCCAGCCCGCCTCGGGGCTGGTGTCGACGCCCATCCGGACCAGCTGGGCCACGGCGCGCGGGGTCAGCCCGTCGCCGCAGACCTTCTCGCGGGGGAAGGCGGTCTTCTCCACGAGGAGCACGTCGACGCCGGCCTGCGCCAGGTGGTAGGCGGCCGTCGACCCCGCCGGGCCGGCGCCCACGACGATGACGTCAGCGGTCGTCGCGCCCGTCGTGGCACCTGCGACCGTGCCGGCGCCGCCCCCGTCGGGGCCGCCTGCACTGCCGGCCGTGCTGCTCACGAGAACCTCCGGTCATGTGCGCTTGTGAACTGCTTCACATGCGCCGTGCCGGAACTCTAGCCCGCGAGCCCCCGTTGCGCGGGGCGGGGTGAGATACATCCGCCCCGCGCGTCGGGGTCAGCCCTTGAACACGTCCTTGATCTTCTCGCCGGCCTGCTTGAGGTCGGCCTTGGCCTGGTCACCCTGGCCCTCGGCCTGCAGGTCCCGGTCGTCGGTGGCGTCGCCGTACTTCTCCTTGGCCTGGCCGCCGAGCTTCTCCGTCGCGTTCGAGATCTTGTCGTCGAGTCCCATGAATGCGACCTACCCGTCCGGACCCGATCACTACCCCAGCGGCTTGCGGCCGCGGTGCAGCGCGACGATCCCGCCGGTGAGGTCTCGCCACTCCACGTCCTGCCAGCCGGCGCCCGCCACGCGGCGGGCGAGGTCCTCCTGGCCCGGCCACGCCGAGATCGACTCGGCGAGATAGGCGTAGGCCGGCCCGTTGGTGCCCACCCGGCGCGCCACCCGCGGCAGCGCCCGCATGAGGTAGCCGGAGTAGACCGTCCGGAACGGCCGGAAGGTCGGGGTGCTGAACTCGCAGACAACGAGCCGCCCGCCCGGCCGGGTCACGCGGAGCAGCTCGCGCAGCGCCAGGTCGGTGTCGGAGACGTTGCGCAGCCCGAAGGAGATCGTGACGGCGTCGAAGGCGCCGTCGGCGAACGGCAGGTGCAGGGCGTCCGCGGCGGCGAAGGCCAGGCCGGGCGTGGACGACCGCTTCGCGTGCCCCGCCCGCAGCATGCCGAGCGAGAAGTCGGCGGCGACGACCTGCGCGCCCGCCGCCGCGAACGGCAGCGAGGAGGTGCCGGTCCCGGCGGCCAGGTCGAGCACCCGGTCGCGGGGGCGCGGGTCGACGGCCCGCAGCACCGCGCGCCGCCAGAGCCGGTCCTGCCCGAGGGACAGCACGCCGTTGGCGAGGTCGTAGCGGGGGGCCACGTCGTCGAACATCGCCGAGACGTCGTGCGGGTCCTTGTCGAGGTCGGCGCGGCTCACCCGGGCAGCCTGCCATGCCCGCGCCCGGCGTCGTGCGGGTCGTCCCGGCCCACGTGGGGGGGCGGCGCGTCCTGCGTGTCGTCCGGGCCCGATCCGCGGGAAGGGCGTGGCGCGGCTGCCGTCGCCGCGGTCAGCCGAGCACCGCGTCGACCGCGGCGTGCAGCCGGTCGTGGACCGCGGGCGTCGCCTGCCGGTCGACGCGCACCTCGACGACGCGGATGCCGAGGCCCGGCTCGAGCGCGGCCTCGAGCTCGTCCGCCGACCGGGCGAGGACGTACGGCGTCCGCGTCGCCGCGCAGAGCGTGCGCAGGTCGACGCCGTGCGGGGTGCCGAACACGCGCTCGAACGGCGCCGACAGCTCGGGGGCCCCCTGCTCGAGCAGGCCGAAGATGCCGCCGCCGTCGTCGTTCACCACGACGATCGTCAGCCCGGGCTGCGGCTCCCCCTCCCCCATCACGAGGGCCGTCGTGTCGTGGAGGAACGTCAGGTCCCCCATGAGCGCGTAGGCGGGGCCGCCGCCGGCGCGCTGGTGGGCGAGAGCAGCGCCGATCGCGGTCGAGACCGTGCCGTCGATCCCGGACACGCCCCGGTTGGCCAGCACGCGGGCCGGCTGCAGCAGCCACGACCCGACGCTGTCGAGGTCACGCACCGGGTTGCTGGAGCCGACGACGAGCAGCCCGTCGCCCGGGACGTTGCACGCCACCGCCTGCGCCGTGTGGAAGCCGGTCGGCCAGGCCTCCTCGCGGAGCACGGCCCCGACGGCGGAGGCCACGGCCTCCCCGCCCATGCGCCAGGCTTCGGCGAACTCCTCTTCACCCTTGACCGGGTCCTCGACGACGAGCGCCCAGTCGGGATGGCTCGGGAAGGGTGCTCCGGTGAGCAGTGCCGCGGGCAGCACCGACTCCGCCGTGGTGGCCGGGTCCGGCCAGCGCGGTGAGCCGGCGACGATGTCGACGGCCACGCCGGGTGTGCGCAGCAGCTCGGTCACCGCGCGGGAGAGCGTGGGCCGCCCGACGACCAGGACGCGCTCGGGACGGTTGGCCCGGACGAAGCCGTCGGCGGCGAGCAGAAGGGAGGGCAGCGCGGCGCTGCCGAGCCCGGCGGAGGGCTCGGCGACGATCGGCCAGCCGCGCTCGCCCGCGAGGCGCAGCGCCCCCTGCGCGAGCGCGGGGGTGCAGTCCCCGACGAGCACGAGGGTGCGGGGCGCGCCGATGTAGGGCGGCACGGCCCCCGCGGGGCGCCCGACGAGGGCCCACGGCGCACCGTCCGGGCGGCCGTCGAGGGGCTCGACCCACTCGGTGGCGCCCGAGGGCACGAGCGGCTCGCGGAAGGCGACGTCGAGGTGGACCGGGCCGGGGTCCTCGTCGAGGCGGCCGCACGCGGTGGCGAGCGCACGGGCCACGAGGGCGCGCCACCAGCGCACCTGGCCGACCCGCGAGTCCGGCGCGGGCACGACGTAGGATTCACGAACTGCAGATCCGTAGACCGAGCGTTGGTCCACGAGCGTCTGGTTGGCGCCGACACCGCGCATCTCGACGGGGCGGTCGGCGGTCAGGGCGAGGACCGGGACCCCGGAGTAGGACGCCTCGAGCACCGCGGGGTGCAGGTTGGCAGTGGCGGTGCCGGAGGTCGTGACGACGGGCACCGGCAGGCCGGACGCCTTGGCCAGGCCGAGCGCGAGGAACCCGCCGGTGCGCTCGTCGATGCGTACGTGCAGGCGGAGCTGGCCGCGAGCCTCGGCGGCGTGGAGGGCGTAGGCGAGCGGGGCGGAGCGGGACCCGGGAGACAGGACCGCCTCTTGGACCCCGCCTCGGACGAGCTCGTCGACGAGGACGGCCGCCAGCGCCTCGGCGGGCGTCATGACCGGCACGGTGGGACGCTCCTTCTTCCACGGCGGCTCGGTAGGCGAGAGTACGTCACGGGCGATCTAGGCCGTCACCGCCGATCTCGGCCCCCTCACGCGTCAGCCTCCACCCTGGCGAGCCGTTCCGCCCACCGGAGCCTTCCCTCCTCGTCGAGGCTCGATGCCGTGAGCAGGTCACGGTCCGGCGACACCCGCCGCACGGCGATCTGCCCGTCGACCGCCAGCAGCGGCTCGCTGGCGAGGTCCCCCGCCAGCAGCCGCGCGGTCCCCAGCCCGCACGCGTAGGGCAGCTCGGGCAGCGCGGCGGCGAGCGCCACGCCCGCCGCGAGGCCTACCGAGGTCTCGAGGGCCGAGGACACGACGACCGGCACCCCCACCTGCTCGGCGACGATGAGGCAGGAGGCCACGCCCCCCATCGGGGCCACCTTGAGCACGACGATGTCGGCGGCCTCGGCCCGGACGACGCGCAGCGGGTCGTCGCTCATCCGCACCGACTCGTCGGCCGCGATCGGCACGTGCACCCGGCGCCGGACCGAGGCGAGCTCGTCGATGGTCGGGCACGGCTGCTCGACGTACTCCAGCCCGCCGGCCGCGATGTCGAGCGCTCGGATGCGCTGCACCGCCTCCTCCGCGTTCCAGGCCCCGTTGGCGTCCACCCGGACCTTGCCCGCCGGGCCGAGCGCGTCGCGGACGGCCGCGACGCGCTCGACGTCCGCGTCGAGCCCCTGGCCCGGCTCGGCCACCTTCACCTTCACGGTTGTGCATCCGGCCGCCCCGACCAGCTGCTGCGCCCGCTCGGGGCCGACCGCGGGGACGGTCGCGTTCACCGGGACGCTGTCGCGCACCGGCGGCGGCCAACCGCTGAACGCGGCTTCGCGCGCGGCGTACAGCCACGGCACGGCCCGCCAGGTGTCGTAGTCCCAGAACGGCGAGAACTCACCCCAGCCGGCCGGGCCCTCGATGAGCACGCCCTCGCGGACGTCGACCCCGCGGAAGCGGACCGCCATGGGGAGCCGGAACGCGGCGGCGAAGGGCGCGCCCGCGGGGGCGTCGGGGCCGGGAAGGCTCATGTCCCTATCGTGGCCTGCCGTGGAGAACCCGTTGTTCGACCCCTCGGCCTGGCGCCCCGTCGAGGGCTTCGACGGCCTGACGGACGTCACCTACCACCGGGCCGTCGAGGACGGGCGCGACGTCGGCACCGTCCGCGTCGCCTTCGACCGGCCGGAGGTGCGCAACGCGTTCCGCCCCCGGACCGTCGACGAGCTGCTCGCGACCCTCGACCACGCGCGGACCACGCCCGACGTCGGCTGCGTGCTGATCACGGGCAACGGTCCTTCCCCCAAGGACGGCGGCTGGGCGTTCTCCTCCGGCGGCGACCAGCGCATGCGCGGCCGCAGCGGCTACGTCTCCTCCTCCGCGGAGGAGCACGCAACGCCGGAGGAGCGGGCGCGCGCCGGACGGCTGCACATCCTCGACGTCCAGCGGCTCATCCGGTTCATGCCCAAGGTCGTCATCGCCGTGGTGCCCGGGTGGGCGGCCGGTGGCGGCCACAGCCTGCACGTCGTCTGCGACCTGACCCTCGCCTCGCGCGAGCACGCGCGGTTCAAGCAGACCGACGCCGACGTCGCGAGCTTCGACGGCGGGTACGGGTCGGCGTACCTCGCGCGGCAGGTCGGCCAGAAGCGGGCCCGGGAGGTGTTCTTCCTCGGCCGCGAGTACTCCGCGCAGGAGGCGTACGAGATGGGGATGGTGAACGCCGTCGTCCCGCACGCCGAGCTCGAGCAGGTGGCGCTGCAGTGGGCGCGCGAGGTCAACGCGAAGTCCCCGACAGCACAGCGGATGCTGAAGTACGCGTTCAACCTGCCCGACGACGGGCTCGTCGGGCAGCAGCTGTTCGCCGGCGAGGCGACGCGGCTGGCCTACGGGACTGACGAGGCCGTCGAGGGGCGCGACTCGTTCCTGGAGAAGCGGTCGCCGGACTGGTCGTCGTTCCCCTGGCACTACTGACCGGGCCTCAGCCGAGACCCCAGCCGTCCCCCGTCGAGCCGCGTCAGCGCGACGCCGGCCAAGGCTAAGCCGGGGTCAACGCAACCCCAGCCGTCCTCGCTACGCCGGCGTCAGCGCGGCGCCCGGCGCCTCCTGCTGCTCGCGCAGCTCGCGACGGCGCAGCCCCTCGGCGAAGAAGGTGGTGTCGAACCACGTCGGGAAGGCCGCCACGAGCCGGCTCGGCCCGAGCAGCCGGGCGGCCCCCGCCTCGACGAGCTGGCCGAACGGCACGAGCCCGACCAGCCAGCGCTGCATGTCCGCGGTGGTCGCCTCGACCGCCAGCTGGCACTCGAGGCCGGGGTCGTCCCGGCAGACCGACACCTCCCGGCGGTCGATGTCGAGCCAGCCCTGCGCGGCCCCCGGCCCCGAGAGCTGGACGTGGACGACCGTGCGCTGCTCGGGCAGCCTGGCCGGGACCGCGTGCTGGTGCATCCGCCACAGCAGCGACAGGCCGTCGCACTCGTCGTCGGCGGGGTCGCCGAACACCCACTCGGCGGCCCAGTGGCCGAGCGCCCAGACGATCGGCGTCAGCCCCTCCCCGGCCGGCGTGAGCTCGTAGCGCGCCGGCCGGCCGCGCTCGGTCGCGCCCCGGCGTACGAGCCCCTGGCGCTCGAGCTGGCGCAGTCGTTGGGCGAGCAGCGTGCGGCTCATCCGCGGCAGCCCGCGATGGATCTCGTTGAAGCCGGTCGCGCCCACCATCAGCTCACGGATGACGAGCGGGGTCCAGCGGTCGCCCAGCACGTCCACGCCGACCGTGATCGGGCAGTAGTCCCCTCGCGGGGGCGTCTCCCGAGCCGGCTTCTCCCGAGTGGGCTTCTCCGGAGTGGGCATGGCCCATGGTTGCGCCGTGCAGCGCCGAGCGGAAGGGGTCGGCGGCCCCGGATGCCGCGCAGACCGTCCCGGCTCCGGCGGTCGTAGCGGTCATGATCTGACCGGAGCGCTCCCTACGGTCGCCCCATGCCTTCCGCCCCGCGAGGAGCGTCCCCAGAACGCTCGGCCGCTTCTGCCTCCAACTCGGACAGCCGCTCCCGCCGCACCTTCTGCTTGACCCACCAGAGGTCGTCGTGCGGGCCGTCGATCCCTTCGATCGGCTTGCCCGCGCCCGGCAGGCCGTCGAACTCGCCGCGCTCCATCGCCTCGCGGATCCGGCGCTCCGCGAGCGACTCCACGACCGGAAGCGCGCTCCGGCCGGCCGCGCCCGGCGCGGCGGTCGGGGCACGAGCGGCGGGCTGGGCACGAGCGGCGGGCCGGGCATCGGGCTCGCCACCGGGTCGGGCACCGGGCCGGCCACCGGCGCGGCGTTGGCTGTCGCTCATCGTCGCGAGTGTTCCCGCGGACGACGGTGGGCAGAACCTGCCCGGGCCGCGCGCCGCGCTGCCGCGTCCGAAGCCCCCGTCCCGGGGCAGCGCACTCCGTCCGAAGATGCACCGCGCCAAAGCTTGTACTCGGTCCAAGATCCCTGCTAAGGTCTTCCCCATGAGCCCGACGCCTCCTGCCGACTCCACGGCAGGGGTGTGCGCGATGGGCAAGGCCATGGGGCTCCGCGAGCGCAAGAAGCTCGAGGCATGGCGGTCCATCCGGGAGTGCGCGCTCCGCCTGATCAGCGAGCGCGGCTTCGACGCGGTCAGCGTGGAGGAGATCGCCGAGGAGGCGAACGTCTCCCGCACGACCTTCTTCAACTACTTTTCCTGCAAGGAAGCGGTCGTCTTCGACCCGGACCCGCTCGAGACGCAGTTCTGGCAGGACCTGCTCGCCTCTCGTCCGGACGACGAGCCGCTCTGGGACGCCCTGACCGGCATCCTGCTCGGCTACGTCACCCAGTTCGGAGACCGGCTGGCGATCCACAAGCGGCTCAAGACCGAGTCACCTGCGGTGGCGGCGTCGGCGCGTGGCGCCGGCGACCACTTCCAGGCCGAGCTGCGGGCCTGGGTGACGGCGCGCACCCCTGCGGGGAGCGAGCTCGACGCCCAGCTCATGCTCAACACCGCGACGGCAGCGATCGGGACAGCGCTGACGTTGTGGAAGCCCACCGAGCCCTTCGAGGACTTCCTCGACCTCGCCCGCACGTGTCTGCACAAGGCGGGCTCCGGGCTCGCCGCCCTGCCTGTCTGACCCTTCCGCCCTTCGGGCACGTCACATTCCGCACGGCTGTGCCGTCCGGTCTGTGACGCCTGCCCCGACGACAGCTCCCTTCCTTCTCCTGCGCGCCATCCGGCGCAGAGAGGACGGCCCCTCATGACCGTTCGCCGTGCTTCCGCGACCACCCTGCCCACCACCTCCGTCGCCGGCCCGGGCCGCGGCCTCGTGCTGCGCCTCGGGACCCGGCGCCCGCCGCAGCCGGCCGGCCCGGCCCGCCCCTCGTCCCGCCCGGACCGCGCGGCGGCGACGCGGAGCGGCTGCGCGCCACGCAGCTGAGCCACGGCGTACCCCACCGACGAAAAACACCTCGCGACGGCACGGGCCGGGCCAGGACACTGGAGAGCCCGCCCCCACCCGGACGGACAGCCGGCGCACGCACGACAACGCGCACGCCGCGCACCTTCACCTGACACACGAAACGCACTGCGCACATCACAGATCTGGTGTTGCGCAGCGACAGGAGACACACATGACTACGACTTCTGACATGGCCGCGGTCCCAGGCCAGCACAGCGAAGCCGAGGCGCCGCCCGATCCCAAGCGGTGGCTGGCCCTCGCGGTCGTCGCCATCGCCCAGCTCATGGTGGTCCTCGACGCGTCGATCGTGAACATCGCGCTCCCCTCGGCGCGTGACGACCTCGGCATCAGCGACGCCAACGTCCAGTGGGTCATCACGGCCTACACGCTGGCCTTCGGCGGCCTGCTCCTGCTGGGTGGCCGCATCGCCGACTTCACCGGCCGCAAGCGCGCCTTCGTCATCGGCCTGCTCGGCTTCGCCGGCGCGTCGGCGCTCGGCGGCTTCGCTCCGAACCAGGAACTCCTCTTCGCAGCTCGCGCGCTGCAGGGTGCGTTCGGCGCACTGCTCGCCCCGGCGGCGCTGTCGATCATCACCGTGACGTTCACCGAGCCCAAGGAGCGCGCCCGCGCGTTCGGCGTGTTCGGTGCGATCGCCGGTGGTGGCGCGGCGATCGGCCTGATCCTCGGCGGCGTGCTCACCGAGTACGCCTCCTGGCGCTGGTGCCTCGGGGTGAACGTCCCGATCGCGATCGCGACCGCGCTGGCCGCCATCCCGCTCGTGCGCGAGAGCCGGGCTCCCGGTGACCGCCGCTACGACATCCCCGGCACCGTGCTCGCGACCGCCGGCCTCGTGGCCCTCGTCTACGGCTTCACCCGCGCCGCGGAGCCGGGCGTCGGCTGGTCCGCGCCCTCCACGATCGCTCTCCTGGTCGCGTCGGTCGCCCTGCTCGCCGGGTTCGTCGCGTACGAGGCGCGGACGTCGCACCCGCTGCTGCCGCTGCGCATCGTGCTCGACCGCAACCGCGGCGGGTCGTACGTGATCTTCCTGCTCGTCGGCGCCGCGATGTTCGCGATGTTCCTGTTCCTGACGTTCTACCTGCAGCAGACGCTGGGCTACAGCCCGCTGAAGTCCGGCTTCGCCTTCCTGCCGTTCAGCCTCGGCATCATCGTCACGGCCGGCGTCGCCGCCCAGCTGCTGCCCAAGGTCGGCCCGCGCCCGCTGATGCTGACCGGTCTGGTCATGGGCACCATCGGCATGCTGTGGCTGACGCAGATCACGCCCGACACGTCGTACTGGACGCACGTCCTGCCCTCCGAGCTCGTCATGAGCGTCGGCATGGCGCTGGTCTTCATCCCGACCTCCAGCACCGCGCTGGTCGGCGTGGGCGGCCACGACGCGGGCATCGCGTCGGCGGTGCTCAACACGTCCCAGCAGATCGGCGGCGCGCTCGGCACGGCCCTGCTCAACACGCTCTACGCGTCGGCCGTGACGGCCTACATCACCGACAACGCCGCCTCGCCGGCGGACATCGCGCGGGTGCAGCCCGACGCGCTGGTCCACGGCTACCACGTGGCCTTCGTCTGGGGCGCGGTCCTGCTGGTCGCCGGCCTGATCACGGCCGCCGTGGCCATCCGGGCCGCCCGCCACGACATGCCGGCCGAGGCTGCCGTCGCGGTCTGACCGTCCGCACGTACCGCTGCCGCCCGGCCCGCCGGTCGGGCGGCAGCGGAGCACCACCTCCGGGAGCCCTCGTGAGCATCGCCAGCCCCGCGCGGCCGGTAGGACGCGTTCCGCCACGGCAACAGCCGGCGGCCCCGTCGACCACCGACAACGCGTCCCTCGTGCCCGCCGGCAGCGCGTCCCGCGAGCCAACCGGCCGGTCGTCGCACCCGCAGTGGGCCTCGCTCCTGCCCGCGCTGGCGGGGCAGGCCGTGCTGCTGGGGGCGCTGCTGGCGCTCTACCTCTGGGCCCGCCTGCAGGCGGCGGGCGAGGCCTCGACGGCGGTCGCGAACGCGCACTCGCTCTACGCCTGGGAGCGCGCGATGGGGCTCCCCGACGAGCTCGCACTGCAGCAGTGGCTCCTCGCGCGGCCCGGGCTCGCCCGCGCCGCCAACACCTACTACGCCAGCGTGCACTTCCCGCTGACGGGCCTCGTCCTGGCCTGGCTCTTCGTGCGCCACCGGGTGCACTTCGCCTGGACGCGCACCGTCCTCGTCGCGGTGACGGCGAGCGCGCTGATCCTGACCTTCACCGTCCCGCTCGCCCCACCGCGCCTGATGCCCGAACTCGGCTTCACCGATGTGGCGGCGGCGCTCGGGCCGTCGGTCTATGCGCACTCGACGTCCGGCGCCACGAACCAGCTCGCCGCGATGCCCTCCCTGCACGTCGGGTGGGCCGTCCTCGTCGCCGTCGCGCTCATCCGCGCGGGGCGCAGCCGGTGGCGCTGGCTCTGGATGCTGCACCCGGCCGTCACCGTGCTCGTCGTCGTGGCGACGGCGAACCACTACTGGACCGACGGGCTCGTCGCCGTCGCGATGCTCGGCGGCGCCGCGGCGCTCATGCCGCTCGTGCCGCTCGTCGGTCGAGCCGCCGCCGGCACGCTCCGCGCAGCACGCGCCTGAGCGCGCGGCGCGCACGACGAGCCCCGTGCCCGGCCTGCGCCTCAGCGGACGGGCCCGCACACCCCGCCCAGCACTCGCGGAGCCGAGCGTCGCGGCAGGCCCGAGCACCGCGTACCGCGCCTTAACATCCCGGCAAATCCGTGGATGTCTGCCGGGAACAATGCACTGCTGAGGTGTGCCGCGTCCTTCCCACCCGGTCGCGTGACCCGTCCCCCCGAAAGGGCAGACGTGCAGCACACTTCGTTCCTCCGCCGCAAGGCCGTGCCCGGCCTCGCGGCACTCGCGCTCGCCGCGTCGCTCGCCGCGCCGGCGAGCGCAACCGCCGCCCCCGCCCCGGCCCCCACCCCGCTCGCCCCCGCCGTCGTCGCCCGTGACGTCGTGACGATGGGGGTCTCCGAGCTGCAGGCCCTGCTGCAGCAGGGGCGCGTCACCTCGGTCCAGCTCGTGCAGGCCTACACCAACCGCATCAAGGCCTACGAGGACGCGTACGCCGGCCAGCCCGGCGTCAACGCCGTCATCACGACCAGCCGGACCGCCCTCGCCGAGGCACGCAAGCTCGACGCCGAGCGCAAGGCCGGCAAGGTGCGCGGCGCCCTGCACGGCATTCCCGTCCTGGTCAAGGACAACTACGACACCGGTGACATGCCGACGACCAGCGGCTCGGTGGCGCTGAAGGACTTCCGCCCCGCGGACGACGCGACCCAGGTGGCGAAGCTGCGGGCGGCGGGCGCGATCGTCGTGGCGAAGACCAACCTGCACGAGTACGCCGCCGGCATCACGTCGATCAGCTCGCTCGGCGGCCAGACCCGCAACCCCTTCGACCAGACCCGGAACCCGGGCGGGTCGAGTGGCGGCACCGGCGCCGGCATCGCCGCCAGCTTCGCCGCGATCGGCCTGGGCTCGGACAGCTGCGGCTCGATCCGCATCCCCGCCGCGCAGAACAGCCTCGTCGGCCTGCGGCCCACCCTCGGGCTGTCGAGCCGGGACGGCATCGCGCCGATGTCCGCGACGCAGGACGTGGGCGGGCCGATCGGCAAGTCCGTCCGCGACGTCGCGCTGGTCATGGACGCGACCGCGGGCTACGACCCGAAGGACCCGGTGACCGCCGCGTCGCTCGGCCAGGTCCCGAAGAGCTACACCTCGTCGCTGCAGGGCAGGGCGCTCAAGGGCAAGCGCGTCGGCCTGCTGACCGACCTGCTCGGCACGACGCCCGACGAGCTGCCGACCACGACGCTCGTCCGGCAGGCGACGACGGACATGTCCCGCGCCGGCGCCTACGTCGTCGAGGTCCCCAACCAGCCGGAGCTGGTGAAGGCGATCTCGGCTTCAGGTGTCATCGCTGACGAGATGGAGCGCGACCTCAACCGCTACCTCGCCCAGCCGGGTGCGAAGTTCGACAAGGCGCTCGCCGCCCGGGTCGCACCCGCCAACAAGCTCACCATCGCCGACATCGTCGACTCCGGCGAGGTCACGCCGAGCGTCCTGACCTTCCTGCGCTCGCTCGTCGGCACCTCCGGGCCGGACGACGTCTACACCGGCCGCCTGCTCGCGCGCCAGCAGCTGCAGCAGCTCACGCGCGAGCTGATGGAGGCGTACGACCTCGACGCCCTGGTCTATCCGACGATCAAGCAGGTCGCGCGCACGATCGGCGAGGCGCAGCCGGGCAGCAACTGCGGGCTGTCCGCCCAGACCGGCTTCCCGGCGCTAACCGTGCCGGCCGGCCTCACGCCCGCGGGCATGCCGGTCGGCGTCGAGCTGCTCGGGCTGCCGTTCAGCGAGCCGAGCCTGCTCGGGATGGGCTACAGCTACGAGCAGCTCACGCACCACCACGCGGTCCCGGCGAGCACGCCCGCGCTCAGGCGCTGAGCACGCACAGCCCCTCCGGGCCCCGGCTCCCGACTCAGGGGGCCGGGGCCCGCGGCGTCAGCTGGGACATGCCGAGCGCGACCGCGCCCATGACCTCGGACCGGGCGCCCAGCGCCGCCTGCCGCACGTCGATCCCGCCCGCGATCGCGGGCTGCGCGTGCGCGTCGAGCCCGGCGCGCACGCCGTCGATGATCGGCTGGCCCAGCTCGCCCAGCGTCCCGCCGAGGATGACGCCCTCGGGGTCGATGCAGTTGGCGAGGTCCCCGAGCGCGGCGCCGACCGAGCGGCCGGTGTCGTAGACGATGCGACGAGCGCCGGCGTCCCCGTCCGCGAGCAGGTCGAGCAGGTCTGCGAGGCCGAGCGGCTCGGCGTGCGCCGGTTGCAGCAGCTCCAGGACGCGCCGCAGGCTGACGGTCGCGGCGAGGCACCCGCGGTTGCCGCAGGCGCAGACCGGGCCGTTCTCCTGCACGATCACGTGTCCGAGCTCGCCGGCCATCCCGCGCGCGCCGGTGTAGAGCCGCCCGTCCAGCACGATCCCGGCGCCCATGCCGAACCCGAGCTTGACGTAGACGAAGTGCTCGAGGCCGGCCGCGGCGCCGAAGGCCAGCTCGCCCAATGCTCCGAGGTTCGCGTCGTTGTGCACCGCCACGGCCCGCCCGAGCCGGCCGGCCAGCTCGTCGGCGAGCACGACCCCGTTCCACCGCGGCATCAGCGAGCGCGAGCCGATCGTGCCGTCGGAGGCCACCAGCGGCCCGGGGACGGACGACACGACGGCCCGCAGCGCCTCCAGCTCGGTCCGGGCCTCGAGCAGCGCGCTCCGCAGGAGCTCCTCGACGCCCTCGAGCGCTCCGGCCGGCGAGGAGTCCACGTCCAGCTCGGCCGCCCGCTCGGCGACGACGGAGCCCGCCAGGTCGGCCACGGCGACGCGGACGTGCCGGTGGCCGAGGTCGATGCCCGCGACCATGCCCGCGGACCGGGTAAGGGAGAGCAGCGTCCCGGGCCGGCCGCGCCCCTGCTTGGAGCCGCGGTCCGGCTCGGACTCCTGCACCAGGCCCGAGGACGTGAGCTCGGCGACGATGCTCGCGACCGTCGTCCGGGACAGGCTGGTCGCCCGGGCGAGATCGCTCCGGCTGGCGACCCGGACGGCTCCCAGCGCGCTCAGCACCCGGTCGCGGTTCGCCGCCCGCAGCGCTTCGATGGACCCCCGTGCATCTTTCACGCGTACAGGGTGCCCGACGCGTCAATGACGGCCGGGCGCGCTCAGTACGCTGGAAGGGACATGCCGCAGCCTTCCGTACCGCCGCTGACCGCCCTGCCCGCACCGACCGGCGCAGACGTGCTGCGCACCTTCCTCCCGGCGCTCGCGGCCGCGCTCGACGGCGCCGGGCCGGCCCTGCTGCCGCTCCCCCCGATGCCCGCGGCGACCCGGGCCCGGGTCGAGTCCGCGCTGCGCCCCGACGACCAGTCCGCTCCCCTCGAGCACGACGACGTCGCCGTGGTCGTGACCACCAGCGGCTCCACCGGCGCACCCAAGGGAGCCCTGCTTCGGCGAAGTGCGCTGCAGGCTTCGGGCATCGCGACCGAGCAGCGGCTCGGCGGGCCCGGTCACTGGCTCCTTGCCCTGGGCGTCGGGCACGTCGCCGGCCTGCAGGTCGTCGCCCGCTCGCTGCTGGCGGGCACCGAGCCCGAGGTGCTGGACCTCGACGCAGGGTTCACGCCGGGTGCGTTCGTGGCCGCGACCGGCCGGCTGCACCGGCGGGGCGGGCGGGCGTACACCTCGCTGGTCCCGACGCAGCTGGCCCGCCTGCTGGAGGCGGGGGGCGCCGCGCTCGAGGCACTGGCCGCGTACGACGCCGTCCTCGTGGGCGGGGCGGCGGCCCCGGCAGCGCTGCTCGAGCGCGCCCGCTCGGCCGGCGCCCGGGTCGTGACGACCTACGGGATGTCCGAGACGTGTGGGGGCTGCGTCTACGACGGCGTGCCGCTCGACGGCGTCGGGTTCGAGCTCGAGCCCGACGGGCGCGTGGTGCTCTCCGGCCCGGTCCTCGCCGCCGGCTACCGGCTGCGGCCCGACCTGACCGCCGAGCGGTTCGGCGAGCGCGGGTTCCGCACCGACGACCTCGGCGAGCGGGCCACCGACGGCCGGCTGCGCGTGCTCGGCCGCGTCGACGACGTCGTCATCAGCGGCGGGGAGAAGGTCGCGCTCGCGGCGGTCGAGGTCGCTGCGTCCGGCCACCCCGGCGTCCGCGCCGCCGCCGCTTTTGCCCGGCCCGACCCGGAATGGGGGGAGCGCGTGGCGCTGGCCGTCGTACCCGCCGACCCGGCCGACCCGCCGGCGCTCGCGGACCTGCGCGCCGTCGTGCGCGCCGCCGCCGGACGCGCGGCCGCCCCGCGCGAGCTGGTGCTGCTGCCCGCACTGCCGATGCTCGCCTCCGGCAAGGTCGACCGGCTCGCGCTGCGGACGGCCGGCTCGTGAGGACGACCGCCCAGTGGGTCTCCGGCGCGCGCCCGCGCACGCTGCCGGCCGCCGTCGCACCGGTGCTGGCCGGGACCGGTGCCGCAACCGCCGTCGACGGCGCCGTCGCCTGGCGCGCGGTCGTGGCCGGGGTCGTCGCCCTCGCGCTGCAGGTCGGCGTGAACTACGCCAACGACTACAGCGACGGCGTACGCGGCACCGACGAGAACCGCGTCGGGCCCTTCCGGCTCGTCGGCTCCGGCGCCGCCCGCCCCTCAGCGGTCAAGGCGGCGGCGTTCGCGGCGTTCGGCGTCGGCGCGCTCGCCGGCCTCGCGCTCGTCGTCGCGACCGGCGCGTGGTGGCTGATCGCGGTCGGGGCCGTGTGCATCGCCGCGGCGTGGGGCTACACCGGCACCTCGAGGCCGTACGGCTACCGCGGCCTGGGCGAGGTCGCGGTCTTCGTGTTCTTCGGCCTCGTCGCGGTCATCGGGACGACGTTCGCGCAGGCCGAGCGGGTGCCGGCCGAGGCGGTCGTCGCCGCGGTCCCGGTCGGCGCGCTGGCCTGCGCGCTGCTCGTCGCCAACAACCTGCGCGACATCCCGACCGACGCCGTGTCCGGCAAGCGCACGCTGGCCGTCAAGATCGGCGACCGGCGCAGCCGGCTGCTGTACGCCGCGCTCGTCGCCGTCGCGGGGGTGGCCCCGGTCGTCCTGGCCTTCCTGACCGGGCCGTGGGCGCTGCTCGGGCTGCTCGCCGCCCCGCTCGCCGTCGGGCCGCTGCGCGTCGTGCTCGGTGGGTCGCTCGGCCGCGCGCTCGTCCCCGCGATCGCCGGCACCGGCAAGCTGCAGCTCGCGTACGGCGCGCTGCTGGGGCTGGGGCTGGCGCTCTCCTAGCTCGCGCCGCGCGGGGTCGTCCGCTCGCGCCGGGCGGGGCCTGTCCACCGGGGCACCCGCGGCTCGCCTGGCTCGCGCCGGGCGGGGCGATGGGATAGGAACGCCCCATGCATGCCGACGACATCGACGTGACCGCCGCCGGCGAGCACGAGTACGCCGTGACCCTCGCCTCCCGGACGCTGCACGTCAGTGTCGACCCGGGCCTCCTCGAGGAGCTCGGGCTCACCGCCGTCCAGGAGCCGCTGCTCCTGCGCCGTGCGGTCGAAGGCCTGCCCTCCGCGGAGCTCGCCGAGCTGCCCGAGACGATCGACTTGCGCGAGCTGGGCGCGCGCGTGCCGGGGTTCCCCGAGGTGACGCTGGCGCGCCTGCGTACCTGAACTGGGCTTCGCGGCAGCGCGCTTCAGCGACGGCTCGTGCTCGCCCGCCCGCGAGGGTGCGCTTGCGCCCGAGCCGCTGCGCTCGCCCGCGACCGTGCCCCCCTGCGCCGCAGGCGCTGCGCTCGCCCGCGACGGCGCGCCTGCGGCGCTGCGCCGGACGGGTGAGCTGGCGGTCCGCCTCGCGCAGCGCCTCAGCTGCGCAAGTGCCCTCCCGATGAGGACGCCGAACCCGGCCGGGCGGCGGCCGCCACGAAAGGTACGAGGGTGAGAACGTTCCTCGGTCCCGGCCGCGCGCTGATGGCGCGTCTGCCCTACGCCGGCAAGCTGGGAGCGCTGACGGTCGTCCTGCTGCTGCCGCTGGGCTTCGTCGCGGCGCAGTACCTCTCCGCGCAGAACTCTCAGATCGCGTTCAGCCAGAAGGAACGCGAGGGCGTCGCATACGTCCGGCCCGCGTTGGAGCTGCTCGCCGGGGCCGTGTCGGCGCGTCACGCGGCCGTCTCGGGGCAGCCGGTCCCGGCCTTGGCGGCGCAGGTGGCCACGGTCGACGACGCCACCGACCGGCTGGGAAGCCGGCTCGGAGTCAGCGACGAGTGGCAGGCCGCGCGGGACGCGATCACCGCGGCGCAGGCCAGCCAGGAGGGGGCGGGATCGGCGTACGCGGACTGGACCGCGGCGACGCAGGCACTGCTCGCCCTGGTCGTGGCCACGTCCGACGGCTCCAACCTCACCCTGGACCCCGACCTCGACTCGTACTACGTGATGGACGCGGTGATGTTCCGGCTGCCGCTCCTGCTGGACACCGCGGGCGGCGCCGTCGACCGGGCGGCCGTGGCCCGGCTGGACGGGTCGGCGAGCGAGCTCGACAGCGCCCGGGTGGCCCTCGCCGTGTCGAGCGGCACGCTGACCACCACGCTGCAGGCGGTTTCCACCGGGCTGCAGACCTCGGTACGGCAGACGGCCGACGCCGGGCTCCGCGAGATCGAGCCGCAGGTCGGCACCGCCACCGGCGCAGCGCAGGGCGTTCTCGACACCGTGACGGCATCGGTGGGCAACGGGCGAGTGGACACCGTCCCTGTCGACGCCGCCGAGCCCGCGACCGCAGCTGTCGCCGCACTGTCCTCCCATCTCGTGGACGACCTCGACCGGCTCCTCGAGACCCGCATCGACGGCTTCGTGTCGGCCAAGCGCGTCGTCCAGTCGGCCACCGGCGCCGCGCTGCTGCTCGTCGCCTACCTGCTCGCCGGGTGCTACCTGTCGACCGTGCCTCCGCTGCGGCGTACCCGTGCCGCGCTCGACCGCATCCGCGGGGGCGACCTGACCGTACGAGTACCCGTCGACACCGCGGACGAGGTGGGCGCCATGGGCAGCGCCCTCAACGAGGCCGCCGAGTCCCTGTCGGAGACGATGCGCGCCATCACCGACAATGCCGAGTCGGTCGCGGGCGCGGCCCTGACCCTGAGCGCCGCATCGGGCGACCTGTTCGACGCGTCGCGGACCGCTGCCGGCGAGACCGCGTCCGCTGCGGAGGAGGTGCGCACGGTCACGGCGTCTGCCGACACCGTCGCGCACGGCACCGACGAGATCGGCAGCGCCATCCGCGAGATCGCGCAGGGCTCGGCGTCGGCGACCTCGGTCGCGGCGTCCGCGGTCGAGGCGACGCGCGGCAGCAGCGAGCTGGTCGCGCAGCTCGGGCGCAGCAGCGAGGAGATCGGTGCCGTGGTCAAGCTCATCACCACCGTCGCGGAGCAGACCCACCTGCTGGCGTTGAACGCGACGATCGAAGCAGCCCGGGCCGGCGAGTCCGGTCGGGGCTTCGCGGTGGTCGCGGAGGAGGTCAAGCAGCTGGCGCAGCAGACCGCGCAGGCGGCCGAGGACATCGTCGCGCGCATCAGCGGCATCCAGTCCGACGCGCGCGTCGCGGTCACGTCGATCGACGCTTCGGCCGACGTCGTCGTGCAGATCGCCGACATCCAGCAGTCGATCGCGGCCGCCGTCGAGGAGCAGGACGCCGCCGCAGCACAGATGGCGCGCAACGTCGGTGACGTCGCCGGCGCCAGCGCTCGCATTGCCGGCAGCGTCGAGGCGGCTGCCCGCTCGGCACGGGCCGTCGAGGCGAGCGCGGCGACCACCCGCACGGTCGCCGAGGGGCTCAGCGGCAACGCCGAGCAACTGCGGTCGGTCGTCGGGCGCTTCACAGTGGGGTGAGTAACGGCTCGCGCCCACACGCCCGAGCACGCCGGCCATAGCCGAGCACGCCATCGCACGCCGGCCATAGCCGAGCACGCCGTCGCACGCCGGTTACACCCGGGCACGCCGGAGCACGCCGGCCCACCGGGGCACGCCGTCGCACGCCGGCCACACCCGGGCACGCCGGAGCACGCCGGCCACACCCGGGCACGCCGAAGCCCGGGGTCTTGACGCCAATGCCCCGCGACTCGGCCTACTCCGGGTCCAGGTCCTCCGGCGGGACCACGTAGCGCCGGCCGAGCGGGCTCCGCCAGGTGACGACGCCGTCAGGTGAGCGTGTCGGCTCCCAGCCGCCGTGGGTCTTCGCGTTGTGCCATCGCCGTCGCAGCGGCTGCAGGTTGGCCCGCGTGGTGTTGCTCCCGTCGAACGGCACGACGTGGTCGAGGTCCGCGCGGCTCGCGGGGTAGCCGCTGCCCGGCCCTCGACATGTGCGGTCGCGCGCGCTGACGAAGGCCGCCAGCCGCGGGCTCGGCCGGTAGGCCTGTGACCCGACGTCCAGCAGCTCGCCGCTCTGTGGCTCGGTCACCCATCGCCGCCACGAGCCGTCCGCAGCCAGCTCTCGCGCGACCGGCGCCGGGATCGGCCCGTAACCCTCGAGCTCGCCCGGTCGCTCCGACAGCCCGAGCAGGGTGTCCAGCCCGACGGTCACACGCACCGCCGGGCGGGCCAGCGTCGCCCGTGGGAGCCCGGGCAGCACGTCGGGGTCGGCGAGGACTGCGGCGCACAGCGCGACCAGGCCGTCCGCGCGCCGTGCGGCGACCGGCACCGGCTTCCCGTCCTCGGGATCGACCGCCGGCATCGCCGAGGCCACCGCGCCGAGTGCCGCCCAGATGGTCGCCACGCCCGCCGCGTCGGTGGTGACGGCGACCTGCGCCATCCCGTCGGGCAGGTCCGACTTCTCCGCGCAGCGGGCCGCCCGAGCCGCGGCCTGTCGCTCCGCCGCTCCCGCTGGGTCGACCGCGGCCACGGCCCGCCGCAGAGCCCGCCGTGTCTGCGCCACGGTCTGCCGTCCTGCCCGGGCCAGCACCCGCTGCTGCACGAGCTCGGTCGCGGCGTCGTCGAGCGGGGCGCACAGCTCGACCACCGCGGCCGCTTGGCGAAGCTCGATACGGCCCGCCTCCAGCTCCGTCAGCGTTGGAGTACAGCGCCCGGTCAGCTCCGCGGCCTGGCGCAGGCGCGCGGACACCGTGGGCCACGACCACCGCAGAGCGGCGCCGATCTCGGCCTCCGCCGCCTGCTCCCCGGACCAGTGCTCAGCAGCCAGGCTCCCGGGCTCCGGGGCGCATTCGGTCGCTATCGCCGCGCCGGCGGCGGCGAGGGCACGCGCTTGCTGCGCAGACACCCACGCGCCGACCCGCTCCCAGCCGCGGACGACCTCCACCCGGTCGTCCGCAGGGAGCTCGCGCGCCGCGAGGAGCAGCAGGAGGTCGACGAGGGCAGGCCCTGGAGGAGCCGCCGCGACCAGCTCCGCCACCGGCGCCTCGATCGGCAGTAGATGAACCGACGGTTCGCGTCCGGGCACCGGCGGCAAGGTCTGGTTCAGGGCGAAGTGCGAGGCCGTCGGTGAGGGGTCATCAGGCGCGGTCGGCGAAGCGGTCGGTGAGGGGTCATCAGGCGCGGCCGGCGAAGCGTCGGACCGAGCCGCCGGCGAGACCTCGGCACCGGCCGCCGGCGAGACCTCGGCACCGGCCGCCGGCGAGACGTCGGTACCGGCCGCCGGCGAGACCTCGGCAGCAACAGCCGGCGTCGCCTCGCACCTGGCCGCCAGCGCGGGGTCGGCAGCAACAGCAGGCGAGACCTCCGCAGCAACAGCCGCCAACGCGTCCGACCCAGCCCCCGGCGACGCGTCAGCAGCCCCCGGCGAGACGTCAACAGCAGCTGCCGACAAGACGTCGTCAGCAGCAACCTCCGACGCGTCACACCCAGTCTCCGGAGGAGCGTCGTGTCGCGCGGAGGTGCCTGAGGTGGCGTTGGCGCCTGCGTGCACGATGTCGACTCGGTGACCGGCCGCAGCCTCGGGCCGGGAGGAAGGTGGAGCCGGTTCCGTGAGGGCTCGCTCGCCTTCTCCGTGGGCGCCCCACGTCGCGCTCTCGAGGGACTGCGCAGGCGCATCGTGCCCCAGCCTCGGAACTGACGTGGACCGGGCTGCCGGGTCCCGGCGCACGCACAGCGGGCGCAGGGTCCACGTGGCCGCCGCCGGAGTCTCCTGCCCGGCCCCATGGGAAGCCGACGGCGGGCGCAGGCGGAGCCTCCTCAGCCTGGCCGCGCTGGCCGCCGCTTCCGAGAGCCCCATGTCGCGCACGCTAGACGGCACCACTGACAATCCGCTCCGAGCTTCCACAGGGCTGAGGATCAGCCGCGTCCTGAGGGTGGTTCCGCGGGCACGGCTGGGGCGGCGGCTGAAGCACCCTGGAACCCAGCGTCGCCGTGTCGGCTCTCGGCCCTCGTGTTCAACAGCAGGCCGCCGGTCGCCCCTCGAGGCCCTGAGCGAGGCCGGTCGCCGCCTGCCAGCGTGCTCGCCGGAGCCCCGGCGACCACTCCCGCGCGGACAGGCATGGACGCGCTCCACCGCGTACCGTGAACCATGGCCCCGCACCGGACGTCCCGCGACCTGCGCCGCGCCAGCCTGCTCGCGGTGGCACTGACGCTGGGGCTGGAAGGGTGCTCCTTCGAGGACGAGCCCGGCTCCCTGCGCCCCGAGGCCGTCGCCCAGACCTCGAGCGCCGGGTCCGAACCGCCCACGCGGGACGTGACCCCGTCGCCCAGCCCGAGTGCCCCGTCCCCCGAGCAGAGCGCCGCACCGTCGCCCATCCCGAGCGCGACCACGACGCCCGCGCCGGGCGAGACCCCCACGCCGACCGCCACGCCCACCCGCCGCCCCGCGGTCACCGGCATGATGAGCATCCCGGCCCTCGGCGTACGCGGGCTGAAGGTCGTCCCCTACCGGGGCACCACCGACGACGCGGCCGGCACCCGCATCCAGAACCGCGGCGTCGCCGCCAGCCCCCGCGGATCTACCGGCGGCGTCGGGCCGGGCGAGGTCGGCAACTACCTCGTCACCGGCCACCGGCTCTCGGCGGGCGGGGTCTTCCGTGAGCTGCCGCGGCTGCGCAACGGCGACACCGTGACGGTGACGTCGGACGGCGTCGTCTACACGTACGTCATCTCGGGCACGCGGGAAACGTCGTTCCGCTCGACGTCCTCCCTCGCGCGGCAGCGGGCGGCGGTCCCGGGCTACCCGGGGCGGCGGGCCACCAAGGCCATGATCACCATTTCGACCTGCGCCACGCTCGAGGATCACGCCGCGGGCAACTACTGGTCCGACGAGTTCGACAACCCCGAGCACCGCATCGACAAGATCGGCGTGCTGCGGTCCAGCCGCGTGCTCTGACCGCCGCCGCGCTGAATACCGTCCGCAGGCACAAGCGCCTGCGCGAAAGCCCCGCTGGAAGGGGGGGAACCAGCGGGGCCTTCGCAGCCTGGTGGCCTTGCTGCCGTCAGCCGAGAAAGCGTCGGGCCGGCGACGGCAGGGCGGCTCGCAACGGGACTGACGAGCGACTGATCCCGGCCCGATCAACCGAGAGCGCGCTTCGCCCCGCACCACGGGAAGCCCTGAGGAAATGGCCGTTCACGAGGAACCGGCCGAATCCTCATCCCACAAGCGATGACGTCGCGCGCCTCAGCTGACCTTGACGGTCGAGGTCGCGACCTCCACCCCGGAGTCGTCGAAGACGACGACGGACACCGTGTAGGTGCCGGGAGTGGTGTAGCGGTGGGTGGCGAAGACCGCAGGCTGGTTCAGCGGACCCGCGACGAAGCCCGGCGTGATGTCCGAGACGTCGCCCCACGAGACGTACGCCGTGACCCCGTCGCGGGGGCCGCTGAAGGAGGAGATCGTGGCCAGCGCGCCTCCGAACATCACTCCGGACTTGACCGAGAGCGTCACCCCGGACACGGCCGGCGCGGCGTGCGCCGGCGTCGCCGAGGTGACACCCAGGGCGGCCGCGGCCACAGACGCGGATACGAGCGCGGCGGCTCGCGACATGCTTCTCGCCATGACGGTTCCCATGCTTTCTTCTCGAGTGAAAGGGGCGCAGGAGTCGGGACATCTCGTGGCCAACAGGTTGATCCCTGCTTCCTGGCCCCGGCTGCGCCACCGGGTCTCGAACGCTAGCCCAGATCTCGCCCGGCACCCGTCGGCAAGTTCTTACGCAAGTCTTTCGCCTTCTTCGCGAGTTGCACTAGTTGACTAGTAGGTCACTCAAACAGGTGAAGACTTCTCGAACTTTACCGGACACACCACCGGAGAAGTGCATGCAGAGCCCGAGCGCTCGCTCGCGCTCAGCGCCGCGCCGGCCCGTCCTCGCCGTCGTCGTCCGGCCGCACCTCGAGGCCGAGCGCCGTCACGAGCACGACCGCCTGGTGCACGTCCACCACCGCGCCGCGCAGCTCCACGCCCAGCGGGTCGACCCCGGACAGCTCGGACCCGCGCAGGTCGCACCGGGACAGGTCCGCGCGGTGCAGGGCCGCCCCGGACAGGTCCAGCCCGCGCAGCACCGCCCCGGCGCAGCGGGCACCGGTGAGATCGGCTTCACGCATGCGTACGCCCTCGAGAGCCGCGCGCCGCAGGTCGGCCCCCGCGAGCCCGACGAAGGACCAGTCGCCGCGCTCGACGCGCAGCAGGTCGAAGGTGCACCGGGAGAACAGGCTCCCGGTGGCCTTGCAGCCGGTCATGCGCGCGTCGAAGAACGAGCAGTTCGTGAACGTGCAGTTCAGGAACGCGGAGTCGGCATGCGTCGAGCCGTTGAACTGGCAGGCGCGGAAGCTGCAGCCCTCGAAGGCCGCGCCCTTGCTCGAGGCGTCGGTGAGGTCGACGTCGAGGAAGGTGACGCCCGAGAACGAGAGGCCGGACAGGTCCGCCCCGTCCCAGTCTTCGCCGCGCACCTCGCCGCCGGCGGGGACCTCGCGCACGCCGGTCACGTCAGCGCTTCGGCCGGAAGGTGACGTCGACGTCCTCGAACCCCTTTGCGCGCTGCGCCTGCGCCTGGGTCGTATAGGCCGCGACGTCCCCGGGCGTGAGGTCGACGGCGTCGGTGAACGGCGTCAGCAGGGCGCGCGGATGGAGCTTGTCGACGCGGACGACGTTGAGCTCCACGCAGAGGACGAGGGCCATGGAGGCAAGGTAGATGAAGGCGATCAGCCCGAGCATGAGGGCGAACACGCCGTTGGTGTCGCTGGCCGCCTTCACCACCGAGCCGACGTAGAAGGCTCCGAACGTCTGCAGCAGCTGCCACACGACCGCGGCGGCCACCGCGCCCGGCGCGATGTCGCGTACGCGGAGCCGACGCGCGGTGGCGACGAGGAACGCCAGCAGGAAGATGCCGGTGTTGACCACGACGGACGCGACCAGGACGAGCACGCGGATCAGCTCGTCCACGTCGGCGCCGTACGAGCCGGCCGTCGCGCCGAGCGCGGACAGCACCGTCGTGCCGATGATCGCGATGCCGAGCGTCGCCAGCAGCAGCAGGCCGCGCAGCCGGCCCACGATCGGGTTGGGCCGGCTGTTGCGCGGCACCCGCCAGGCGGTGTTCATCGCGTGCTGCACGGCCTGCGCGGCGCCCGTCCCGCCGTACAGGCCGACGAGGACGGCGATCACGACGCCCGCGGTCCCACCGCTGAGCCGGTCGGGCGTCTGCAGCTGGCTCCCGACGACGGGGAACTGCGCCAGCGCGGAGTCGCGCACCTGGTCGCGCAGCTCCTCGTTGTTGTCCAGCAGCACGCCGAGCAAGGTGGACAGGAGCAGGAGCACCGGCAGCACCGCGACGATGACGTAGTACGTGATCAGCGCAGCGAGGTAGTTGCCGTGGTCGTCGAAGAACTTGTAGACGACCGCGAGCGGGAACCCCGCCGCGGGGTGGCGGCGCTGGAACTGGTCCAGGCGCTCCGTGACCGACATGGGACCAGCTTCCCCGGGCGGCGCAGGCCCAGAACCCGTCGCCCCGGGCGCGGGGCCGGGACGGCTCGGCGCCGAGTGGACGTGTCCGGTTCTTCCCGGCGTAAGACTCCGGCCACCCGGACAGCAGCCTCAGGCGCTAGACCCGTCGGCATGTCGATCCCGACCCCCCGATCCGCCGCCTCGCTCGACCGCCGGCGCTTCCTCACCGCCGTCGGCGGCGTCGCCGGGCTGGCCATCGCCGCCCAGGTGCCCGGCGAGCTGACCGCCTTCGCCGCGGTCCGCGAGAAGGACGAATACCCGTTCACCCTCGGCGTGGCCTCCGGAGACCCCACGCACGACGGCGTGGTGCTCTGGACCCGGCTCGCGCCGCGGCCCTTCGAGCCGGGCTACGGGATGCGGGGGAAGACGACGAACGTGCACTGGCGGGTGGCGGCCGACCCGGGGATGACGCGCAGCGTCCGGCACGGGACGGCGCGGGTCAGCCCCGCGCTCGGCCACTCGGTCCACGTCGAGGTCGACGGCCTGCAGCCGGACCGCGAGTACTACTACCAGTTCCGCTACCACGGCCACTACACCCCGGTCGCGCGCACCCGGACCCTCCCCGCGCCGGGCACGGCGGTCAACGACCTCAAGTTCGCGTTCGTCTCCTGCCAGGACTACAGCAGCGGCTACTACCCGTCCTACCGCTTCATCGCCGAGGACGACCTCGACCTCGTCGTCCACCTCGGCGACTACGTCTACGAGGGCACCATCGGGGCCAACGGCGGCAACCGGCGTACGCCCGTCCCCGCCGCCGCGCGGCCGGCGCCCCGGAGCCTGGACCAGTGGCGCATGCGCTACGCGCTCTACAAGAGCGACCCGGACCTGCAGGCGGCTCACGCCGCGCACCCCTTCATGGTCACGTGGGACGACCACGAGGTCGTGAACGACTACGCCAACACGAAGGCCAACCGCCAGCCGGACATCTCCGCGCTGCGCGCCGCCGCGTACCAGGCGTACTACGAGCACCAGCCGCTGCGGCGCCGCTCCATCCCGGTCGACCGCGGTCTGACGCTCTACCGCCGGATCCAGTACGGCGACCTCGCCCAGCTGGACATGCTCGACGGGCGGCAGTACCGCGACGTCCCGCCGTGCGGCTGGGGCGAGGCGCAGGCCTGCGCCGCGGCGTACGACCCGAAGATCACCATGCTCGGGCAGCCGCAGGAGAAGTGGCTCCTCGACGGCCTCGCCGCCTCCACCGCGCGGTGGAACATCCTCGGCAACAACGTGATGGCCGCCCGGCTCGACCACGACGGCAACGCGGGCGAGCTGCTCTGGCACGACGCCTGTGACGGCTTCCCCGCCGCCCGCAACCGGCTGACGAGCCACATCCAGGACGCCGGGGTGCGCAACGCCGTCTTCGTGACCGGCGACTGGCACTCGACGTTCGTCAACGACATCAAGCGCGACTTCGACACGCCGGGCTCGCCCGTCGTCGCCACCGAGTTCGTCGGGACCTCGGTCTCGACCAACGGCGACGGGGCGGTCTACGGCCCCTACTACGGCCCGATGATCGGCTTCAACCCGCACATCAAGTTCTTCGACGGGGACCGCCGCGGCCACGTCCGCTGCATCGTCGGCCGCGACCAGTGGCGCACCGACCTGCAGATGGTCGACACCGTGAGCCGGCGCGACGCCCGCCTCTACACGTACGCGTCCTTCGTCGTCGACGACGGCGTGCCGGGGGCGCGGCAGGTGTGACGACCGCGGGCGCGGCTACGTCAAGCGGCCCGGCTGCAGGCCGTACGGGGCGGCGATCAGGAGGACGTCACGCTCCGGGCCGCGCGAAGACGTTCGCGAGGCTACTCGTCCTCGGCCGCGGCGGCGGCGTCGAGGCGCCCGCGGGTGCGGTCCACGCGCGCGGCGATCGCCTCGGACACGGCGTCGCGCTGCTTCGACAGCAGCTTGAGGCTGAGCAGGCTCGAGACGACCAGCGCGATCAGCAGGGCCAGCGCACCGTTCACGCCGATCACCCACAGGACGAGCGCGACCGCGACGAGCAGCGCGGTGCGCAGGGCGAAGAACGCGAGGACGGGATGGCGCTGCACGGGACGAGCGTACGCCGCCGGGCAGCGCTCATCTCCCGCGCGCGGCCACGCGGGCCTACGCTGGGCGTGTGCTGAGGGTTCTCACGGTCCTGATCCCGCTGGCCCTGCTCGTCTGGGCGCTGGTCGACTGCCTCCAGACCCCGGAGGAGGAGATCAAGGGCATGCCCAAGGTGCTCTGGGTCCTCTTCATGCTGCTGATCCCGCTCGTCGGGTCGCTGGTGTGGATCTTCGCGGGCAAGGACCGCCGCCGCGGGCGGGCGACCGGCTGGGGGCAGGGGGCCTTCCCCGCCGGCCCGGCCGGCCCGTACGGCTCCGCCCCGGTCGCGCCGGA
Organism: Motilibacter deserti; assembly: GCF_011250635.1. Taxonomy (GTDB): domain Bacteria; phylum Actinomycetota; class Actinomycetes; order Motilibacterales; family Motilibacteraceae; genus Motilibacter_A; species Motilibacter_A deserti. Next base: position 43,552 of record NZ_JAANNP010000012.1, on the reverse strand, counting down.
CGACGACCCGAACTTTCTGGAGCGGCTGCGGCTGCACAAGCTCGAGCAGGACCTCAAGGCGCGTGAGGAGAAGCTGCGCCGCGACGAGGACGGCGACGAGCGGCCCCGGCCCTGATGCCGGCCCAGCGGGGAGCGGGCCCGCAGGGCACGGCGACGGACGGGCACCAGCGGGCGTTGCGCTGGCTGCTCTGGGGCGTGCTCCACGTCGACGTGGCGCTCGTCGTCGCGCTGGGGTGGGCCTTCTTCTCCCGGGACGACGGCGAGGGCTTCTGGTCCGCGTTCGTCGGCGCGCTGCCCTTCGGCCTGGTCCTGGCGGCCGGGTTCGCCGGCCTGGACCTCTACCAGTACTTCCGGTACGGGCAGCTTCCCTGGCCGGTGCGCCGCAAGGAGCGCGCGGAGCGGTAGCAGAGGCGAAAAACCGCGCGCCCCGGGCCGAGGCCCGGGGCGCGGTCGTGACCAGCTTTGTGCAGGGTCAGACTCCGGAGTACGGCGCGTGGATGCCGCCGAGCCAGACGTTCACGCCGATGAAGTTGAACAGCAGCGCCGCGTAGCCGGCGAGCGCGATCGCGTCGGACTTCCACCCGCGCCAGCCGGTCGTCGCGCGCGCGTGCAGGTAGCCGGCGTAGACGATCCAGGTGATGAGCGCCCAGGTCTCCTTCGGGTCCCAGCCCCAGTAGCGGCCCCACGCGTTCTCGGCCCAGATCGCGCCGGCCATGACGGCGAAGGTCCACACCGGGAACGTGAAGACGTGCACGCGGTACGCCCAGGTGTCCAGCCGCTGCGCCGGCGGCAGCGCGATGCCGGCGAGCCGCTTCTCGTCCCCCGTGCGCAAGCGCCACCAATGGGCGGCCGAGAGGACGGCGCCGAGGGTGAAGGCGCCGGTCGAGATGATGGCGGCGGCCACGTGGATGACCAGCCAGTAGGACTGCAGGGAGGGGACGAGCTCCTCGGGCTCGGTGTAGAGCACGGTCACCGCGAGGCCGAGCACGAGCAGGGCGAACGGCACGACGACCACGCCGGCGAGCCGGATCGGCCACCGCCGCAGGGCGACCAGGAAGACCGCGACGGCGGCGAACGAGCCCGCGATCGCGAACTCGTACATGTTGCCCCAGGGGGCGCGGCCGGCGGCGATGCCGCGGCAGACGACGGCGGCCAGGTGCAGCAGCGCGGCGACGATCGTGAAGGAGACGGCGATGCGGCCCCAGCGCCCGGCGTCCGGGCCGGACGCGGGCGCGGGGGCGGCCGGCGGCGCGGGCGGGCGCTCCTCGGTCAGGACCGAGCCTTCTGCGGCGACCGCGCGCCGGGAGGCGGCCCGGGCCGGCTCCCGGACCGCAGCCTCCGTCGGCACGGGCCGCCCGAGCGCCAGCTCGACGAACGAGCAGAGCATCGCCAGGGCGTACACCGCCATCGCGGCGTAGACGAGGTCGAGGCTGAGTTCGGCGACGCTCACGTGCGCTCCTGGCCGGTCGGTCGGTCGGTGTCGGGCGGGCTGGCGGCAGGGGTACGGAGTTCGTCGGCGATGCGGTCGACCTCGGTGACGAGGCCGTCGGCGTCGCCCTTGCCCAGGCCCGCGACCTCCACGACGGTACGCCCGTCCTCACCCGCCGTCGCGCGGACCCAGACCCGGCGGCGGCGCAGCAGCAGCGACCCCATCAGCCCGACGAGGGCGAGGACCGCGGCCGCGAGCGTCGGGCCGTTGCCCGTGGTGTCCGAGACCTGGAAGTTGGCGAAGCGGATGACGTCGACGAGCTCGATCGTGCCCAGCCCGTCGGGGAGCTCGGCGGACTCGCCGACCCCCAGCTGGGCCAGCCAGGGCTGGTCGCCGTCCTCGATCCGCTCGAGCCCGTCGGTGTCGAGGGTGAAGACCGAGCCGGCCTTGCGCCCGTCCTCCGAGCCCCGGTAGGCGTTGAGGAAGACCTTCGGCTCGACCAGGTCGGGATAGGTCGAGTGCGGCCCGACCACGTCGTCGACGGCCGCGGTCGGCAGGAAGAAGCCGGAGAACGCCAGCCCTCCCCCGGCCGCCGACGGCGCCTTGACCGCGCCGAGCGAGGTCATGTTGGAGTCGCGCGGCAGGAAGGGCTGCGGGCCCTCGTAGACGACCGCGCCGGTGGAGTCGGTGACGCGGAACACCGGGGCGTAGCCGTTGCCGGTGAGGAAGACCTTGGTGCCGTCGACCTCGAGGGGGTGGTTCGGCGCGACCGACGCCGTGCCGGTGGCGTCCTCGTCGTTCCAGGTGACGCGCGCGTCGAAGCTGCGCGGCTCGCCGAGGCGCGGCCCGTCCTCCTGGTAGCGGACGCCCAGGCGGTCGAGCGTGACCTTGAAGGGGTCGAGGTCCGCGCCGTCGAAGCGGGCGCCGTGGCGGATCGAGTCGTACTGTCCGTCGGCGTTGACGAAGGACCCGCCCTCGACGACGACCTTGTTGGCCGTGTAGCCCACGAGCTGGCCGACCGCCACGGTGACGAGCAGGAGGAGCAGCGCCACGTGGAAGAGCAGGTTGGCGCTCTCCTTCGCGTAGCCCTTCTCCGCCGACAGCGACCGGTCGTACGCCTGCACCCGGAAGCCGCGCAGCACGCCCCGGGCGGACTGCAGCACCTGCTCCGGCGGCTGCTCCACCGTGAAGGAGCGGTGCACCGGCAAGCGCTCCAGCCGCCGCGGGGTCGCGGGCGGCTGCGAGCGCAGCGCGTTCCAGTGCACCCGCGTCCGCGGCACCACGCAGCCGATGAGCGAGGTGAACAGCAGCAGGTAGACCGCCGCGAACCACGGCGAGGAGTAGACGTTGAACCCGCCCAGCCGGTCGACCAGCTCCCCGAGCCGGCCGTGGTCCTCGATCCAGGTGGCCACCTCGTCCGGGGCGGAGGAGCGCTGCGGCAGCACCGAGCCCGGCACCGCGACGACGGCGAGCAGCAGCAGGAGCAGCAGCGCGGTGCGCATCGAGGTGAGCGTGCGCCAGCCCCAGCGCAGCCAGCCGCCGACGCCGAGGACAGGCCCCGACGGTGCCGAGGAGGGCGGGGTGGGGGCGCCGGCGCTGTCCGTCGCGGCCCCGAGGGTGGCGGTCACAGCGTCGGGACGAAGTCGGAGTAGCCCGCACGGAGCTCGGACACGATGTCGGCCCAGGTGCCCGTCACCAGCAGCACGCCGACGGCGACCAGCATCGCGCCGCCGATCCGCAGGACCCACTGGGAGTGCGTGCGGACGACCTTCATCGCCCCCAGCGCGCGCCGGTAGGCCAGGCCGGCGACGAGGAACGGGATGCCGAGGCCCGCGCAGTAGGCGATGGCCAGTCCGAGGCCGCGCCCGGTGCCGCCGCCGTCGGCGAGCGAGAGGCTGAGGACGGCGCCCAGCGTCGGGCCGATGCACGGGGACCAGCCGAGGGCGAAGAGCCCACCGAGCAGCGGGGCGCCGGCGAGGCCGACGGCGGGTCGCTTGTGCAGCCGCCACTCGCGCGACATGCCCGGCAGGGCGCCGGCGAAGGCGAGGCCGAGCAGGATCGTGAACACGCCCATGACCCGCTGCAGGGCGCTGGAGTGCTCGAGGAGGAACGCGCCCGCCGCGGCCTGCACGAGCACGAACTCCAGGACGAACACCGTGGAGAAGCCCGCGACGAAGAGCACGGTGCCGGCGGCGACGCGGCCCTGCCGGCGCTCGGCCAGCTCCTCGCCGGACAGGCCGGTGACGTAGGACAGGTAGCCCGGCACCAGCGGCAGCACGCACGGCGAAAGGAACGACACCAGCCCGGCGGCGGCCGCGATCGGCACCGCGAGCAGCAGCGAGCCCGACGAGACCGTGCTGGCCGGCCCCGCGAGCACCGCGGCGACGTCGGTCACTTCGGCGCCCCCGTGGCGGCGGGGGGCTGGGGGGCGTAGCTGCCCGAGACGTCCGACGGCCCCCCTGCGTCCGCGATCAGCCCGCGCAGGATCGACTCGTCCTCGAGCGTGCCGCTGACCCGGCCGGCGATGCGCCCCTCGGCGTCGATCACCAGCGTCGAGGGCGGCGACTGCGGGACGAGCCCGCGCAGCTTGACCAGGACCGAGCCGTCGGTGTCGTAGATGCTCGGGTAGGTCAGGCCGTACTGCTTCTCGAACGCCTCTGCGGCCTTGGCTCCGCCGCCGTAGGACCCCTCGAGGTCGAGCCCGACGAACTGCACGCCCTGCGGCATGAGGTCGGCGGACACGTTCGCCAACGCCGGGGCCTCGACCTTGCACGGGCCGCACCAGGAGCCCCAGACGTTGAGCACGACGACCGAGCCCTTCAGGCTCGCGAGGTCCAGGGGCTCGCCGTCGCGGGTCCTGCCGGCCAGCGGGGGCAGCTCGCGCCGGTCGGACACGTCCTGCCAGCTCTGGACGCGGTCGACCCCGATCGCGACGCCGTCGTCCTCGCCGCCCGAGCACCCCGCGAGGGCGACGAGCAGGGCGACGGCGGCGCCGGCCGGCAGCAGCCTCATGCGCCGAACCCCGCCTTCGCCGGGACGAGGTCGGCGGCCGGCTCGGCGTATTCGACCGCGACGAGCCGGTCGCCCTTCCACACGAGCGTGGTCACCGACGCCAGCGAGCACTGCCGCCGGCGCGGGTCGTGGTAGAGCTTGCGCCCCTCGTAGGACGAGCGCGCGGTCCACACCGGCAACTGGTGCGAGACGAGCACCGCCTCGTGCCCGCGAGCGCGCGCCCGGGCGTCCGCCACCGCGGCCCGCATGCGCGCGGCGATCTCTACGTACGCCTCCCCCCACGAGGGCCGGAAGGGGTCCACGAGCAGGGGCCAGACCTCGGGCCGCTTGAGCGAGCCGTCGCCGACGCCGAACGTCTTGCCCTCGAAGCGGTTGCCGGCCTCGATGACGCGCGGGTCGGTGCCGATGCCGAGGCCGAGCCGGTCCGCCAGCGGCCGGGCGGTCTCCTGCGCGCGCTCGAGCGGCGACGCGGCGACGTCGACGATGTCTCGGTCGCCGAGCGCCTCGCCGACCCGCTCGGCCATCGCCCGGCCGAGGTCGGACAGCGAGTAGCCGGGCAGCCGGCCGTAGAGCACGCCGCGCGGGTTGAACACCTCGCCGTGGCGGACGAGGTGGACGCGGGTCGTCTCCTGCTCAGCCACGGGAGGGCTCCTTCGCCGCGGCGGCGGCCTTGGCGGCGGTGGGCAGCGCCTCGGCGACGCGCGCGACGGCGGCGGAGTCGTGGGCCGCGGAGAGGAACCACGCCTCGAACGCCGAGGGCGGCAGGTAGACCCCCGCGTCGAGCATCGCGTGGAAGAACGGGCCGTAGCGCCAGGCCTGCTGGGCCTTCGCCCCGTCGTAGTCGAAGACCTCGTCGGCGGTGAAGAAGATGCTGAACATGTTGCCGGCGTACTGCACCCGGTGGGCGACGCCCTCGGCGGCCAGCGCCGCGGACGCGAGCGAGGAGATCTCGGCCGCGGTGCGGTCGACGTGGGCGTACGCGTCGGCGTCGGCCGCACGCAGGGTGGCCAGGCCCGCGGCCGTCGCCACCGGGTTCCCCGACAGCGTGCCGGCCTGGTAGACCGGCCCGGACGGGGCCAGCTGGGCCATGAGGTCTGCGCGGCCGCCGAAGGCAGCGGCCGGGAAGCCGCCGCCCATGACCTTGCCGAACGTCATGAGGTCCGGTGTGACGCCCTCCAGGCCGAACCACCCGGCGGGCGAGACGCGGAACCCGGTCATCACCTCGTCGCTGACCAGCAGCGCGCCCTGCTCGTCGCACAGGTCGCGCAGCCCCTGGGTGAAGCCGGGCCGCGGCGGCACGACACCCATGTTGCCCGCGGCGGCCTCGGTGATGACGCACGCGACGCCGCCCTCCGCCGCGGCGAACGCGACGCGTACGGCATCGAGGTCGTTGTAGGGCACGACGATCGTGTCGGCCGCCGCGCCCGCGGTCACGCCCGGGGTGCCGGGGATGCCCAGCGTCGCCACCCCGCTGCCGGCGTCGACGAGCAGGCTGTCGGAGTGGCCGTGGTAGTGGCCGGCGAACTTGATCACCTTGTCGCGGCCGGTCGCGGCGCGCGCCAGCCGGACCGCTGACATCGTCGCCTCGGTGCCCGAGCTGACCAGGCGCACCTGCTCGACCGGCGCGATCCGGGCGACGATCTCCTCGGCGAGCTCGAGCTCGTTGACGTTGGGGGCGCCGTACGAGGTGCCGAGCGCCGCCTGCCGGGTCACCGCCTCGACGACGGCCGGGTGCGCGTGGCCGAGCAGCAGCGGGCCCCAGGAGCACACGAGGTCGACGTAGTCGCGGCCGTCGGCGTCGGTGAGGTAGGCCCCCTTGCCGCTGACGAAGAAGCGGGGGACGCCGCCCACGGCGCGGAAGGCGCGCACCGGCGAGTTGACCCCGCCCGGGCTCACGGCCAGCGCCCGGTCGAAGAGAGCGGACGAGGTCGGCGCGTCGTCGCGTAGTGGCACGAAGCCATTCTCCCTGCTGCCGGACGCCCCGCGCGCGTGGCGTCCGCCACGCCCGCCGGGGCCGCAACTGGTTCGCGAGCATCCCGGACGGTGACGCACAATCGGAGCCAACCGGACGCGCGTCCCGACGCATCCCATCCTGTGGGGTCGGTGTGCCCCGGCCGACCGCGTCGACTGTCGAGAAGGGGCTGTCCGACGGTGATGACTCTCCCGCGTCCCGGGGACCTCAGGCTCGGCGGGCCGATCTACGGCTCACCCGGCGGAGCTCCCGCGCTCGACCCGGGCACGCCGGTCGCGCGGCTCCAGCTCCCCGGCGTCGCCGAGTCGGTGCCGACCGCGCGGGCGTTCCTGACCAGCCTGCTGCGCAGCTGGAAGGTGGCGACGGAATCGGTCGAGGACGTCGAGCTGCTCGTCAGCGAGGTCGCCGGCAACGCGGTCCGGCACGGGCGCGGCGACGTCGCGGTCGAGGTGAGCAAGTCGGCCGAGACCGTCCACATCGAGGTGCACGACTCCGAGCGGGCGATGCCGCGCTTCGTCGACTCCGAGACCCACCCGGACGCCGAGGGCGGGCGCGGCATGTGGCTCGTCGACGCCCTGGCCGAGCGCTGGGGGACGCGCGGGCTGGACGACGGCAAGGCCGTGTGGTTCGAGGTGAGCGCCCGCCGGGGGTAGCCGTTGCCCCGGGCGACCGTGCGGCAGGATCGAGCGGGTGCCGCGCCTGCTCCTCGACCTGACCCCACTGCGCGAGAGCCCCGCCTTCCGCCGGCTCTGGGTCGGCAACTCGCTCTCGGGAGCCGGCGCCCAGCTGACCGCGGTCGCCGTCGGCCTGCAGGTCTACGACGAGACCGGCTCGACGTTCTCGGTCGGCCTCGTCGGCGCCTTCGCCCTCGTCCCGCTCGTCACGATGGGGCTGTACGGCGGCGCCATCGCCGACACCCACGACCGCCGCCGCGTGGTCCTCGTCACCGGCCTCGGCATGCTCGCCGTCGCGGCGGCCTTCGCGCTGCAGGCCGCGCTCTCGGTCGGCAGCGTCTGGCTGCTCTACGCCCTGGTGGCGGTGCAGCAGGGCTGCTACGCGGTGAGCTCGGCGGCGCGCGCCTCGATCGTCCCCCGGCTGCTGCCGGCCACCTCCTTGCCCGCCGCGAACGCGCTGAGCTCGCTGTCGATGGGCTTCGCGCTCACCGTCGGGCCGCTGCTCGCGGGCGTGCTCGTGGGTGCCGCGGGCTACGCCACGACGTACGCCGTCGAGGTCGCGCTGCTCGCCGTGGCGCTCGTCGGCGTGGCTGCGCTGCCGCCGCTGCGCCCCGAGGGCGACGTCGTCCGCGCCGGGCTGTCGTCCGTGCTGGACGGGCTGCGCTTCCTGCGCGGCCGGCCCAACCTGCGCATGACGTTCCTCGTGGACCTCTCGGCCATGGTCCTGGCGCTGCCGCGCGTGCTGTTCCCCGCGATCGCGGCGGCCGTGCTCGGCGGCGGCCCCGGCACGGTCGGCGTGCTCACGGCCGCGATCGCGGTCGGGACGATGGCGGCCGGCCTGCTCTCCGGGCCGCTCGGCGGCGTACGCCGGCAGGGCCTCGCTGTGCTGGCCTCGGTCGCGGGGTGGGGCTGCGCGGTCGCGGCGTTCGGCCTCGTCGTCATGGCCGCGCCCGGCTCGGGCGAGGGCTCGGCCCACTGGCTGCTCTGGCCGGCCGCTGCCTGCCTCGCCGTGGCCGGGGCGTGCGACGCGGTGAGCGCCGTGTTCCGCTCGACGATCCTGCAGGCCGCGACGCCGGACGTGCTGCGCGGCCGGCTGCAGGGCGTGTTCCTCGTCGTCGTCGCCGGTGGCCCGCGGCTCGGGGACATGGTCCTCGGCTCGCTCGCCTCGTGGACGACCGACTCGGCCGCCGCGGTGATCGGCGGGGCCGCGTGCGTCACCGCCGTCGTGCTGCTCGCGGCCGCGCAGCCCGGGTTCGCGCGCTACGACGCGCGGCACCCGGTGCCGTAGCGCCGGCTCGTCAGGCCGGCGGCGTGCCCAGTGACTCGACCAGGGAGCTCGGAACGACGAGGTCAGCCTGGCCGCGGGTGGCGGCGATGAGGTCCGCGTTGACCTGGTCCACCTCCCGCACCCAGGCCCGGGCGGCCTCCGGCGCCTTGCCGAAGCGCTCGTGCCGGGCCACCAGCCGGTCCAGGCGCACGTCCTCGTCGAGGTCGACGTACCAGACCTCGCGGATGGCAGCCCGCGCCCGCCTCCACCCGGCGGCGTCATGAAGCAGGTAGTTGCCTTCGGTGATCACAAGGCGTGCCGCCGGCAGGACGGGGACGCTGCCGGCGATCGGCTGCTCGATCGTGCGCTCGAACGCCGGGGCGTAGACGACGTCGGCGGTCTCCCGCAGCACCCGCTCCAGCAGGCTCGCGTAGCCGTGCGCGTCGAACGTGTCGGGCGCCCCCTTGCGCCCGCGCCGCCCGAGCCGGTCCAGCTCGACGTCGGCCAGGTGGTAGCCGTCCATCGGCAGGTGCGCGACCCACTCCCCCGCCGGCAGCCCGGAAGGCGGCTCGTCGCGCACCGCGGCGAGCAGCTCCTCGGCCAACGTCGACTTGCCCGCGCCCGGGCTGCCGGTGATGCCGAGGACGACGCGCGGCCCGCCGGAAGTGACGAGGGACCGGGCGCGCTCGACGAGGTCGGAGAAATCCACTGTCGTCAAGCGTCCCGTCTAGCGCGCCACCCCGAGGTGGCGGCACACCCATTCCACCGTCTCCTGCACGAAGCGGACACGGTTGGGCGTGGCCAGCAGCACGTGCCCCTCGCCCTCCACCCGCCAGTAGCGCACCTCGACGCCGCGCTCCTGCAGGGCCGCGACGACCTGGTCGGCCTCGACCACGGGGACGTTCGTGTCCTCGGCGCCGTGCACGACGAGGAGCGGGGCGCGCAGCCGGTCGATCCGGGTCATCGGCGACAGGTCGCGCAGCAGCTCGCGGTCGCGCTCGGGATGGCCGTACTTGCTCACGGCGGCGGCCGCGATGTAGGGCTCGGTGTGCTCGTAGAACGTCGCGAAGTCGCTCATCCCGCAGACGTCGACGCCGACCGCGTAGAGCTCGGGGTCGGACACGAGCGCCGCCAGCGTGAGGTAGCCGCCGTACGACCGGCCCATGACCCCGACCTTGCCGGCTGGCGCGATCCCGGCCTCGGTGAGGTAGGCCGCGCACGCCGCGACGTCCTCGATCGCCCCGTAGCGCCGGTCGAGGTCGTCGGCGTGGACGAAGGTGCGGCCGAACCCCGACGAGCCGCGCACGTTGGGGGCGAAGACCGCGACCCCGGCCGCGACGAGCGACTGGAACAGCGAGTTGTAGACCGGGCGCTCCTGCGCCTCCGGGCCGCCGTGCAGGTGGATCATCGTCGGCCACGGCCCCGCGTGCGCCGGCCGGTAGAGCCAGCCGGTGACCGGGGTGCCGTCCCCCGACAGCAGCCAGCGCAGCTGCGGCGCGGCGAGGGTGCCGACGTCGACCGAGTGCGTGGTCGCAGCCGGGGAGCTGAGCAGCACCCGGCCTCCGTCGGAGCTGAGCGGCACCGCCTCCCGGGTCGAGGGGTCCAGCGCCCACACCCCGCGCGGGTCCGCCCAGCCCTCCGCGGTGAGCAGCAGGCGGCTGCCGTCCGGGGTGAAGCGCACGTCGTCGATCACCTCGCGCGGCAGCGGGTCGAGCTGGCGCTGCACACCGGTCTCGAGGTCCAGCGTGCTGAGGGCGCTCCGGCCGCCAAGGACGTTCCAGACCAGCGCGATGGACCGGCCGTCCGGAGAGAGCGCGATGTCGGCGAGGTCGGCGTCGTGCCGGCCCGCCACGAGGCGAGGGGCTCCACCGTCGAGCGGGACGGCGACGAGCGCCACCAGCTCCCGGCCGGCGTCGGTCCGGGCGTAGACGACCGACCCGTCAGCGGACAGCACGCCGGCGTCCGTGGACCCCTCCCTCTCGCCGGGAACGACGGGCAGCTCGACGCCGTCGCGGCGGTCGACGACGAAGAGGCTGCGCGCCCCGCGCGGGCCGCGCCGCAGCAGCGCCCGCCGGCCCGAGCGGTCCACGTCGAGCAGCGTGAGCAGCGGCCCCTCGGCCACGACCTCCTGCTCGCCGGTGAACGGGTCGACCAGCATCGCGCGGGACGTCCGCCCGGTCTCGGTGACGAGCAGGCGCCCGTCCTCCACCCACGCGTGCCCGCGCCCGGTGCCGACGGTGGCGTTCGTCGCGTCGCGCCCGCCCACCATGCGCAGTCCGGATCCGTCCGGGCGCACGATCCACGCCTCGCTGCGCGACCGGCCGTGCGCCGCCACCGAGCAGGCCAGCCACTTGCCGTCCGGGGACCAGCTGACCATGTCGACCCGGCCGAAGTCCGCGCCGAGCGGGGCCCAGCGCCCGAGCCGGCCGTCGAGGAGCTCGGCGAGCCACACCCGCGGCTCGCCGCTGCGGTCGGACACGAACGCCACTTGCGACCCGTCCGGGGACGCGGTCGGCGACCAGCTGCTGTAGACGTCCTCGGGCACGGGCAGCGCCGCTGCCGGGTGCGCCGCACCCGACGGGTGCGGTCCGCGATGCTGCAGCCCCGTCATGCGCCCCCGACCTCTCTTCCGCCCACCGGCGCAACCCTGCGTGATCGACACCGGGAGAGGCAAATCCTCACCCGAGCAGCCACGTGTCCTTCGACCCGCCGCCGCGGGAGGAGTTGACGATCATGCTGCCCTGGGGCGCGACCCGGCTCAGCGCGGCGGGTGCCACGACCACGTCCTCGCCGAGGAACACGAAGGCCCGCAGGTCCACGTGGCGGGGGTCGAGGCGGGCGCCGTCGAAGGCCGGGTGCGTGGACAGCTGCACGGTCTCCTGCGCGATCCAGCGGTGCGGGGCCGCCAGCATCTGCCGCCGCCCCGCCTCCAGCTCCTCCTCGGTCGCCTTGGGGCCGATGAGGACGCCCTCGCCGCCGTAGCCGTCGACGGGCTTGAGCACCAGCTCCGGCAGCCGCGCCAGGACGGTCTCGCGGTGCTCGGGCAGGCCGCACAGGAAGGTCGGCACCGAGCTCAGCAGCGGCTTCTCGCCGAGGTAGTACTCGACCATCGCCGGGACGAACGCGTAGACCGCCTTGTCGTCGCCGACCCCGTTGCCCGGGGCGTTGGCGAGCGCCACCCGGCCCGCGTCCACCGCGGCCATGAGCGGCGGGCCGAGCGGGCGGCCGTCGGCCCCCGCCGAGTGCAGCAGCTCGCTCTCGCCGATGCGCAGGTAGATCACGTCGACGCGCCTGCGGGTGCCGCCCTGCATGAGCAGCACGGTGCCGTCCTCGACGGCGAGGTCGGCGGGGCCGATCACGGGCACCCCCATCTCCTCGCCGAGCATGCGGTGCTCGAACCAGGCCGAGCCGGCCGGGCCCTCGCTCAGCAGCACGATGGAGGGGTCGTCGGCCGCGGACGGCAGGGCTGCGTCCTGCAGCGTCCGGCGCAGCAGCGCCGGCGCCGCGTCGACGTCGAGCAGCCCCGGCGGGGTCGGCAGGTCGCCCATCACAGCCCGCGTCAGGCGCCGGTTCTGCACGGCGTACCCGATCCCCGAGGGCACCCGGAGGTTGTCCTCGAGCACGAACCACTCGCCGGCGCCGTTGCGCACCAGGTCCATCCCGCTGATGTGGGCGCGCACCTTCTGGCGCCGCATCAGCGCGCCGGACGAGCGCAGCCCGGGAGCCGCGTCGATCACCCACCCGGGGATCACCCCGTCGGCCACCGCGGCCCGCTCTCCGTAGACGTCGTGCAGGAACGCGTCGAGGGCCCGCACCCGCTGGACGAGCCCGGCCTGCAGCTGCCGCCAGTCCTGCGCGGGGACGATGCGGGGCACGAGGTCAACGGGGAAGAGCCGCGTGCTGCCCTCACCCGCGACCATGAACGTGACGCCGTGCGAGCGCTGCTCCTCGTCGCGCGCAGCCTCGCGCTGGCGGAGCCCCGCCGGGCCGAGCCGCTCGAGCGCGTCGAGCACCGGCGCGTAGTCCGGGCTCGGGCCGGCCGGCGGCAGGAACTCGTCGCCCTCCGCGAAGTAGCCGGCGTGCAGGCGCATCCCGCCCGGCGTCGCCGGGACGACACTGGCGCCGGGCGCCGCGCGGGTCTGGTCGAGGACCAGGTCGACGACGTCGGTGAGCCGGCCGCGACGCTCGTACGCCCGCCGCTGCTGCGACGCGGAGCTGCCGTTCGCGAGGGCGCGCCGGACCAGCTCGGAGACCTGCTCCCAGTCGCCTGCCGCCTCGAGGTACGGCTGCACGCGCTCGAGCAGCCCGGACACGGCCGCCTCGGCGGGCACCGGCCGCGGGGAGTACGCGAGGGCGAGCAGCCCCTCCTCCAGCCCCGAGCGCGCCGCCCGCCACATCGCCGCCCGCAGCAGCGGCGCCGGCGGCAGCACCGCCGGGCGCCCGGCGAGCACCGCGTCGCGCTCGCGGCGCACCAGCGCCCGGAACAGGCCGGCCAGCAGCACGACGGTGTCGATGTCCGGGCAGGAGTCGCCGACGCGCAGCTCCAACGTGGGCAGGTGGGCCGACGGCCGGACGTCGAAGTAGACCATCTTGGGGTCGCTGATCGTCCCCGACGCGACCAGGTCGGCCACGAGCGCGTCGTGCTCGGCGGCGGTGGAGATCGAGCCGCTCGACCCCGCCGTGGGCCAGCGCTGCCAGACCAGCGAGCGCATGCTGGCGTACCCGCTGTCGGCGCCCATCCAGTACGGCGAGCTCGCGGTCAGCGCGAGCAGCACGGGCAGCTCAGGGCCGAGGCGCTGCGCCACAGCGACCGCCATGTCCCGGTCCGCCATCCCGACGTGCACCTGCGCGCCGCAGATCAGCTGCTCGCGGGCGAGCAGCTGATACTCGTCGTGCATGTGCCGGTAGCGGCTCGTGGGCGTGATCTCGAGGGCGTGCACGTCGACCAGCGGCACCGTCCCGGTCGCGGCTACGCCCAGCCCGGCCGCCTCGGCGACCCCGACGAGCAGCCGGCGCGAGCGGACGAGGTCGGTGCGCAGGTCGTCCAGGCTCGTGGTGACCTCGCTGTTGGTCTCCACGACGCTGCGGTGCAGCTCGCCGATGAACCTGCCGGCCGGCAGCCGGTCGAGCAGGTCCTGGGCCCGCGGCACGAGCTCGCGGGTTCCGAGGTCGACGACGTGGAACTCCTCCTCCACGCCGAGGGTCGAGGTGTCCAGCAGGTCGCCCGTCCTCTCCACCGGCAGCGGGCCGGCCGCCCGAAGCCCGTCCGGAAGCCCGTCCGGAAGCCCGCTCATGGCGAGGCCTTCGGGGCCGCGCAGGTCGAGGTCCTCGCTCAAGGCGCAGTCTCCGTTCCGTGACTCTGCGGTCCAGCCGCGTGCGGCGGTGCCGACCGGGACGCCGTCCCGTTTTTTTCGTTCCTTGCCCTGTCTGAGCTGCGGAGACGCCTCAGGCTCGCCAACCTGTGTGTCGGGCAGGTTCCGCCCGTGTGAAATGCCCGACGCTCAGGTCCCCTTCAGGTTCTGGCGACGATGCGGCAGAGTGGGTTCGGGCGTTTTCTCCGACCTCGGCAGCCCCGAGGGCACCGCGGGGAGCCGACGACGGCGCGGCGAAGGCCGGCACCGTCGCCGGGCCTCCGGCGTTGTCAGGTGCGTCCGCACGTCCGGCCGGGCCCGCTCGGCTGGAGAGGCACGTCACCGAGGTCGAGGAGCCGCCGCCGCATGCGCCTGTCGCGCTGGACACCGGACCGCGTCCGGGCGCTCGGAGTCTTCGCTACGCGCAGTGCCGCTTCGGCTACGTCACGCGACTTCGCGCCCGCCGTGGCGTCGCGCCGGCAGCGCGCCGTCGCCTCGACCGCCCTGGTGGCCGTCCCGCTCGTCGCGCTCGGCGCCTCGGCCGCCCCGGCCACCCTCGCCGCCCCCGCGCCGGCCGCCCCCGCCTCCCCCGTGGTCGCGATCGTCGTCCCGACCGACCCCGTCGTGTCCTCCCTCGGCGAGGAGCTGCGCGCCGGCGGGCTGACCGGACCGACGTCGCCTCCCTCCTCCGGCGCGCCCGGCTCCGGCTCCGGCTCCGGGGAGGCCACCTCCGCGCGCGTCGTGCCGTCCGAGCTCACCCGCAGCGGCATCCCGCTCGCCGCGCTCACCGCGTACCGCCGGGCGCAGATCCTGCTCGGGCGGTGGGAGCCGTCCTGCAAGCTCGACTGGTCGCTGCTCGCCGCGATCGGGCGGGTCGAGTCCAACCACGGCCGGTTCGGCGGCAGCGTCCTCGGCACCGACGCCAAGCCCAGCCCGCCCATCCTCGGCCCGCGCCTGGACGGCGTCGCCTTCGCGAACATCGCCGACAGCGACGACGGCCGGCTCGACGGCGACACCGAGTACGACCGCGCAGTCGGGCCCATGCAGTTCATCCCCACGACCTGGGCGATGGTCGCCGCCGACGGGGACGACGACGGCGTGCAGGACCCGCAGGACCTCGACGACGCCGCCGTCGCCGCCGGGCTCTACCTCTGCTCCGGCGGCCGCGACGTGTCGACGCTCGAGGGCCGGCAGGCCGCGGTCTTCAGCTACAACCACAGCGACAGCTACGTCTACGACGTGCTCATGCTGTCGCACGCGTACGCGACCGGCCTGACCGTCACGCTGCCCACGCCGGCCGTCGCCGACAAGCCCAAGCCGACGCCCTCGGTGGCGCCGACCCAGGCGGCGTCGCCGGAGCACACGGCGAAGCCCAAGCCCAGCGCCACGCCCAAGCCCAGCGCCCCGCCCAAGCCCCGCGCCCCCGCCAAGCCCAGCGCCACGCCCAAGCCCAGCGCCCCCGCCGAGCCCAGCGCCACCGCCAAGCCCAGTGCCACGGCCAAGCCCAGCGCCCCCACCGAGCCCACGGCGCCGGCTGCGACACCGACCGGGTCGAGGCCGAGCACGCCGAAGGCCTCCGCCTCGCCCGCCACGAGCCCGCGGACGAGCGGGACGGCGGCGTCGCCCGCTGCCGCAAGCGCCTCGCCCGACGGCTCCTCCGCTCCCCGCGACTGACCCGCGGGTCCCGGTGCGTCCCGCCAGGGCTGCCGGCGCGGGCAGGATGGCCCCGTGAACCGACTCGACGACTGGACCGACCGGCTCGTCCGGGAGCTGGGGCTGCCCGAGCAGCTCGCCGGCACCGACGTACGCGACCTGGTGCTCGACCTGGCCCGCGACGCCGCGCACGGGGTGGCCCGGCCGGCGGCGCCGCTGACGACGTTCCTCGTCGGGGTGGCCGCGGGACGGTCGGGGGCGGGCCCCGCTGCGTTGCGCGAGCTGGCGGACCGGGCGGTCGCGCTGATCCCGCCCGCCGCTCCCGATCCCGAAGTCGAGGGCGCCCCCGAGTGAGCCCGCTGCTCCCGGCCTACGCCGCGGTCGTGCTCGCGGGGGGCGCGGCGCGTCGGATGGGCGGCGTGGACAAGACCTCGCTGCCCGTCGGCGGGCGGATGCTGCTGGACCGCGTGCTGGACGCCGTCCCGGACGCGGCCGAGGTGGTCGTCGTCGGGCCGGAGCGGCCGGTCGCGCGGCCGGTGCGCTGGGCGCGCGAGGAGCCGGCCGGGGGCGGGCCGGCGGCCGCGGTCGCGGCGGGGCTGGCGTCGGTGGCGTCGCCGGTGACCGCGTTGCTGTCGGCAGACCTGCCGTTCCTGACTCGCGCTGCGGTCGAACGGCTGCGCGAGGAGCTGGCGGCAGGCGGCACGGCCGGCGCGCTCTACGTCGACGACGGTGGCGCCGAGCAGCTGCTCTGCGGGGTCTGGCGCACCGCGGCCCTGCACGACGCCGTCGAGCGCGTGGGCGCGGTCGAAGGCCTGGCGCTGCGCCGTCTGCTGTCGCCCTTGTCCCGCAGTTCGGTCAGGGCTGTGGGCGCAGGAGTGCCGCCCTGGCTGGACTGCGACACCCCTGAGCAGGTGGCCCGGGCGGAGGAGCTTGCGGCCGGCGCCAGAGCGTCCGGAAGGCCTTCGGAGGACGCCCGCGCGGAAGCCCGCGAAAAGGCCCCGAGAACCCCAGAGCCCGGCTCGAGACGGGGGATGCTCGAGCCGGGCTGAGGCCAACGCTACGCCCGCTGCAGTGCCCGGAGCCTTGTCCCCAGCTGATTCTTCACGATCTTTCAGGAAGGCCCCGTTGCCCGAGACCCGGTTGGAGCGGCTCGACGAACGGCTCCTCGACGAGCTGCTGCTGACGGCGGTGGACGACGCGGACCCGGCCGAGGTGATGCCTTCCGTCGAGGGGCCGCCGGGCTGGACGCCGCAGCGCCGCGACGCCTTCCTCACCTTCCACCGCGCACGGGCGCTGGCCACACCGCCGGTCGAGACGGTGTACGCCGTGGTGGTCGACGGCCGGGTCTGCGGCGCCGCCCGGCTGGAGCCCCCGCCCGGGCCGGGCGCGACCGTCGAGGCCGGCATCTGGCTCGGCCGCTCCTGCCGCGGGCGCGGGGTGGGCGGGAGAGCCCTGCAACTGCTGGCCGCGCAGGCGCGGGGGGCCGGGGCCGTGGGCCTCGTCGCGGTGACGACGGCGGGCAACGCCGGGGCGCTCGGAGCGCTGCGCCAGGTCGGAGCGAGCCTGTCCCCCGCGCACGCCCCCGGCACGCCCGTCCCGGAGCCGGCCGCGCGCGTCGACGCCCGGCTCGACCTGTCCTGACGGCGAGGAGCCGGCCCGGTCAGCGGCGGCGCGATGCCCGCGCTTCGGGAGCAGGACGCGCAGGCCGGCACGCCCCGGAGGAGCGTGCCGGCCTGTGGACAACTCGCCAGATGTGCTTGATCAGCTAGGGGTGGGGGTCAGCGAGGGGTGGGGGTCAGCGGGCGGCGCGCAGCCAGCCGGCCGCCTCGCCGGCCCAGTAGGTGAGCACGAAGTCCGCCCCCGCCCGCCGGATGGCGGTCAGCGACTCCAGGACCGCGCGGTCGCGGTCGATCCAGCCGTTGGCGGCGGCCGCCTCGATCATGGCGTACTCCCCCGAGACCTGATAGGCCGCGACGGGGACGTCGGACTCGTCGGCGACGGCGCGCAGGATGTCGAGGTAGGCCGAAGCCGGCTTCACCATGACCATGTCCGCGCCCTCGGCGAGGTCGAGCCGCACCTCGCGCAGCGCCTCGCGGGCGTTGGCGCCGTCCTGCTGGTAGGCCCGCCGGTCGCCCTTGAGCGAGGAGTCGACCGCTTCGCGGAACGGGCCGTAGAACGCCGAAGCGTACTTCGCCGAATAGGCGAGCACGGATACGTTGCTGAAGCCGGATTCGTCCAACGCACTTCGGATGACGCCGACCTGGCCGTCCATCATCCCGCTGGGGGCGACGACGTGCGCCCCCGCCTCGGCCTGCACGATCGCCATCTCCGCGTAGCGCACGAGCGTGGCGTCGTTGTCGACCGAGCCGTCCGCGGCGAGCACGCCGCAGTGGCCGTGGTCGGTGAACTCGTCGAGGCAGAGGTCGCTCATGACGACGAGCGAGTCCCCGGCCTCCTCGACGACCGCGCGCAGGCCCTGCTGCAGGATCCCGTCGGGGTCGGTGCCGGCCGAGCCGACCGCGTCCTTGTGAGCCGGGATGCCGAACAGCATGATCCCGCCGAGGCCCGCGGCCGCCGCCTCGGCCGCCGCCTTGCGCAGCCCGTCGAGCGGGTGCTGGACGACGCCGGGCATCGAGGCGATCGGGACGGGGGCGTCGATGCCCTCGCGCACGAACACCGGCAGCACGAGCTGGCGCGGCTCGAGCGTCGTCTCGGCGACCAGCCGGCGGACCGCCGGCGTCGACCGGAGCCGACGCGGGCGGGCCGCCGGGAAGCCCACGGGGGCGGGGCGGGTCACTTGCTGGCCTTCCTCCGCGCGGACGGCCGCTTCTCCGACGGGCGCAGCACGGGCTCGCCCGCCTCGGCGGCCGCGAGGCGCAGCGACGAGCCGTACTCCGCGAGTGCGGCGGCCAGCGCCGAGACCGAGGGCTCGGCGGCCATGACGTCCACCCGCAGCCCGTGCTCCTCGGCCGTCTTCGCCGTCGCGGGGCCGATGCAGGCCACGACGGTCGTCGCGTGCGGCTTGCCCGCGATGCCGACGAGGTTGCGCACCGTCGAGGACGAGGTGAAGAGCACCGCGTCGAAGCCGCCGGACTTGATGGCGTCGCGGACCGGGGCGGGCGGCGGGGCGGCCCGGACGGTGCGGTAGGCCGTGACGTCCTCGACCTGCCAGCCGAGGTTGGTCAGGCCCTCGACGAGCGTCTCGGTCGCGATGTCGGCGCGGGGCAGGAAGACCCGGTCGATCGGGTCGAGCACCGAGTCGTACTCCGGCCACTCGGCGAGCAGGCCGGCACTGGACTGCTCGCCCTTGGGGACGAGGTCCGGCACGATGCCCCACGCGCGCAGGTCGGCGGCGGTCTGCTCGCCGACGGCCGCGACCTTGATGCCGGAGAAGGCGCGGGCGTCGAGGCCGTACTCCTCGAACTTCTCACGGATCGCCTTGACCGCGTTGCGCGAGGTGAACGCGATCCACTCGAAGCGGCCGGTGACGAGGCCCTTGACCGCGCGCTCGACCTGCTGCGGCGTGCGCGGCGGCTCGACGGCGATCGTCGGGACCTCCTCGGGCACGGCGCCGTAGGAGCGCAGCTGCTCCGAGAGCGCGCCGGCCTGCTCGCGGGTGCGCGGCACGAGGACACGCCAGCCGAACAGCGGCTTGGTCTCGAACCACGAGAGCTTGTCGCGCTGGGTGACGACGTCCCCGACGACCACGACCGCCTGGCCCGACGAGCACGACGCGATCGCCGGCGCGGCGTCGGCGGCCACGGCGGCGAGCGTCGACACGACGGTCTGCTGGCGGGTGGTCGTGCCCTCGCAGGTCACGGCCACCGGCGTCGAGGCCGAGCGCCCCGCCGCGACGAGCTTGGCGGCGACGTCGGCGAGCTCGGGCGCGGCGTTGAGCAGCACCACGGTCCCGCCGGTGGCGGCCAGGGCGTCCCACGCGACGTTCTTCGCGGTGACGTCCACGACGCGCACCTCGGGCGACTTGGTCGAGGTCAGCGGCACGCCGGCGTACGCCGGGACGGCCGTGGCGCTCGAGAGCCCGGGGACGACCTCGAAGGCCACCTTCGCCTTCGCGAGCGCCGCGGCCGCGTCCGCGCCGTGGCTCTCGACGAACGGGTCGCCGGCGAAGAGCCGGACGACGCTGCGCCCGTCGCGGGCGTGCCGGACGAGGATGCGGGCGAGCTCGGTGTCGGTGAGCGCGCCGTCCTTGGTGTCCACCCGCTCGACGTCGTCCCGGACGTGCCGGGCGAGGACGTCGGCGTGGCGGGTGAGGTCCCCCACCACGACGTCGGCAGTGCCGAGGAGCTCGACGGCACGGACCGTGAGCAGGGCAGGGTCGCCGGGACCGGCGCCGACGAGGGCGACGTTGCCGGAGGGCGCGGCGGACGAGGCCTTCTCGCCGCTCGGCTTCTTCTGCGTGACGGGCCGGGTCACGGCACACGCTCCCCTGGTTGTGTTGTGGGTGGGATGGGACCGGATGGCATGGGGTCGGCCCCGCTTCCGGACGGTCGTTCGGGCATGAGCTCGGCCGCGCCGGCCTCGAAGAGGTCGGCGGCGAGCCGCCTGCCCAGGGCCTCCGCGTCGGCGAGCGAGCCGGTGGCGGACAGCCGGACGGCGGCTCCGTCGGGCGCCGCGACGACCCCGCGCAGATAGACCTCGGGGCCGTCGTCGCCCTCCGCCACCTCGCCGAGCGCGCCGACGGGAGCGGCGCAGCCGGCCTCGAGCGCGGCGAGCAGGGCGCGCTCGGCGAGCACCGCGGCCCGCGTGACCGGGTCGTCCAGCACGGCGAGCAGCGCGGCGGTGGCCGCGTCGTCGGCGCGGCACTCGACGGCGAGCGCGCCCTGCCCGGGCGCCGGCAGCATCTGCAGCGGGTCGAGCGTCTCGGTCACCGCGTCGAGCCGGCCGAGCCGCGACAGCCCGGCCCGGGCGAGGACGACCGCGTCGACCTGCGCGTCGGTCACCAGGCGCAGCCGGGTGTCGACGTTGCCGCGGATCGGCACCGTCTCCAGCCCGAGCCCGAGCGCGGCCAGCTGAGCGGCGCGCCGCGGCGACCCCGTGCCCACCCGGGAGCCGGCCGGGAGCTCGCCGAGCGTCAGGCCGTCGCGCGCCACGAGCGCGTCGCGCGGGTCCTCGCGGACCGGCACGGCCGCGAGGGCGATGCCGTCGGGCGCCGCCGTGGGCAGGTCCTTGAGCGAGTGGACGGCGAAGTCGACCTCGCCGGCGAGCAGGGACTCGCGCAGCGCGCTGACGAAGACACCGGTCCCGCCCAACGCGGTCAGCGCCTCTCGGGAGACGTCGCCGAGAGTGGTCACCTCGACCAGCTCGACGTCGCGGCCGGTGGCGGCCCGGACGGCGTCGGCGACGTGCCCGGACTGCGCGAGGGCCAGAGCGCTGCGGCGGGTGCCCAGCCGCAGCGGGGCGGTCACGGACGCCGCCGTTCGGGCGGGGCGAGCAGGTCTGCCTGCGCCAGCGGGTCGACGCCCGGCGTGCCCGGCTCTTCCACGACCGGCCGCGACAGCGCCTCGGCCGGTCCGGGGCCGAGGTCGAAGAGCTCGCGCAGCACCTCGGCGTAGGACACCGGGACGGGCTCGTCGGCGAGCTGCTTCACCCGCACCGTGGGCGCATGGAGCAGCTTGTCGACGACGCGGCGCACGGCCTGGTCGACCTCGCGGCGGACGCGGTCGTCGAGCTGGGGCAGCCGGCCGGCCAGCCGCTCGAGCTCGCTCTGCACCACCGTCTCGGCGCGGGCGCGCAGCGCCACCACGGTGGGGGCGACGCTGGCGGCACGCTGCCAGGACAGGAACGCCTCGACCTCGCCGGCCACGATCTGGCGTGCCGCGCCGACGTCCGGGCCACCCTCCTGGGCGGCGACGAGGGCGCCGACCTTCTCCAGGTCCATGAGCGTGACGCCGGGCAGCCGCGCCACGTCGGGGTCGACGTCCCGCGGGAGGGCGAGGTCCACGATCGCCAGCTGTCCCGGCCGCCCGGCGGTGGTGCGCCGCGCAACCGCGCGCTCGACGACGTCCGCGGCGATGACGGTGCCGAGCGCCCCGGTGCAGGACACGACGACGTCGGCGGCGGCGAGGACGTCCTCGAGCTCCTCGAGGGGCACGTGCCGGCCCCCGACGGCGGCGGCGACGCGCCGCCCGTGCTCGGGCGTGCGGTTCGCGACGACGATGTCGACCGCCCCGGCGCGCGCCAGGGTGGTCGCGGCGAGCGCGCTGAGCGACCCCGCGCCCACGACGAGGGCGGAGCGGCCGGCCAGCCCGGCCAGCGTGGTGAGGCTGCCGCCCGCCAGGACGTCGACGCCCTCGCCGCCGAAGGCGGCCGCCGCGAAGCCCAGCCCGACCCCGACGACGCTCTGGCCGGCGCGGTCGATGCCGGTCTCGTGGCGGGCCCGCTTGCCGACGCGCAGGGCGGCCTGCAGCAGCTCGTTGGTGACGCGGCCGGCGGTGCCGGTCTCCTGCGCCGTGCGCAGCGCCTGCTTGACCTGCCCGAGGATCTGGCCCTCACCGACGACCATCGAGTCGAGCCCGGCCGCGACGGAGAACAGGTGCGCGACCGCGCGCTCCTCGTAGTGCACGTAGATGTGCGGGGTGAGCTCGTCGATCGTCAGGCCGGAGCGCTTCGACAGCAGCTCCCCGAGGGCGGCCACGCCGCCGTGGAACTTGTCGACCTCGGCGTAGACCTCGACGCGGTTGCACGTGGAGACCAGGACCGCCTCGGCGATGTGGTCGGCGGCGACCGCGGTGAGCAGGACCTCGGGCACGTCGGAGGCGGGGACGGCCGCGCGCTCCAGGACGGGCACCGGCGCGGTGCGGTGGGACAGGCCGACGGCGAGGAGGGTCATCGGACACCCCCGGCGGCCGAGCCCAGAACGGGGCTCGCGGCGATGGCCTTCGACGTCTTGCGTTGTTCCTTGAAGGCCAAGATCTGCAGCTCCATGGAGAGGTCGACCTTGCGCACGTCGACGTCCGCGGGGACGGTGAGCACGACGGGCGCGAAGTTGAGGATGCTCCGCACTCCGGCAGAGACGAGCCGGTCGCACATGCGCTGCGCGACCGGGGCGGGCGTGGCGAGCACCCCGATGCACGCGCCGGTGTGGCGTACGACGTCCTCGAGCTCGGCGGCCGGCTGCACCCGCAGCCCGCGCACCGTCGTCCCGATCACGTCGGGGTCGGCGTCGACGAGGGCGCAGACGCGGAACCCGCGCGAGGCGAAGCCGGCGTAGCCGGCCAGGGCGGAGCCGAGGTTTCCCACACCCACGATGAGCACCGGCCAGTCCTGTGTGAGACCGAGCTCCCGGCTGACCTGGTAGGCGAGGTGTTCGACGTCGTAGCCGACACCGCGCGTGCCGTAGGAGCCCAGGTGGGAGAGGTCGCGCCGCAGCTTGGCCGAGCCGACCCCGGCGAGGGCCGCGAGCTCGTCCGAGCTCACGGTCCGGGTGCCGGCGTCGGCGAGGGCGCCGAGCACGCGCAGATAGATCGGAAGGCGGGCGACCGTCGCCTCGGGGATCCCGCGGGACGTCGGCCCGGTCATGTCGTCCACCCCGTCTCCCGGCTCCGTCCGGTGGGTGCCGAGAACCGCGTCGTCGACGTCGACGGGTAGGTCGGTCCGGCGGTCGGTCACTCGGGGGCTCGCACTCCCTGAAAAGTCCTGGTGGGGCGCCGCACAGGCTACGTGTTTGTGAACGTTGGAACAAAGTCAGTGATCATCGGCCGGAGCGCTCCCGACGGCCGACACGGGAAGTTAGGCGACCCTAAGCAGGTGGCTGCGCACATCCGCTTCTCCGCCCGGAATGCCCGGAACGACAAGGGTTCTGCCGGCACTCCGGCGATTGCCGGTGATCGAAACGGAGCGGCGCGCACACGCGCGGCGAACCGGTGCTGCGACCAGCGATGTCTCGTACGCCACACCCCCGGCGCGGGCCGCTCCGCCCTGCGCGCCGGAGGCGGATGCGCGAAGGCCCCGTCCCCGCCGGTCGGCGGGGACGGGGCCGGGAGCCTGCTTGCGCAGACCGGTCGTCAGCGCGGGTAGACCGCGTCCACCTCGATCTCGATCAGCCAGCCCTCGACGGCCAGGCTGGCCACCTCGAGCGTGGACCGCGAGACGCGGGTCGGGTTGACGAAGAACGGCGGCGCCGCGGGGGCGGTACCCAGCGGGACGTTGATCGTCGCGCCGGTGAGCACGTTGGTGTTGGCGAAGTACTGCCGGTACGCGCGGTTCCAGCCGGCGTAGTCCGCGCGGGCCGCCCCGGGAGGCGCGTCGAGGAAGACGCGCATCGTGACGACGTCCTTGAACGTCAGCCCCATGGCTGACAGGTTCTCGCCGATACGGCGCAGGTTGTTGATGGCCTGGGCCTCGGTGACGGTGACGCCCTGCGGCAGCACGCCGCCCGGGAAGATCGCCGTGTCGATGTAGCGCTCCGGCGTGCCCGCGGGCGCGGCCGTGTTGAGCCCCGACGGGCCGATGCCGCTCGAGTTGTAGAGCGCGACGTTCTTGGCGAAGGCGACACCGTTCGCGATCGAGGGGTTGGCCTGGCCGGCCGGCAGGATCGTGACTGCGGTGCGCGACTTCGGGATCGACGGCCCGTCGGCCACCGCGCCGGCGGTGAAGCCGCCGCCCGCGACCAGCATGCCCGCGGCCGCGAGCACGGCGACGCGCGCACGACGCGAAGGTAGAGCCGCGCGCACCTTCGCAGATGCGAAATTCATGGAAGCACCCTTCATGGAGTTGGCAGAGGTCAGCGGCTGAGGACGCGCTCGTGCAGCTTGGTGATGGCGAGGCGGGCCGACTCGATGGCGCCGTGCTGCCAGGCGATCGTGTGGCTCAGGTGGTCGCCGGCGAAGTAGATGTTGCCCGCGGGCTCGAGCAGCCGGCCGTAGTGGCCGTTCGTGCGCGACGGCCAGGAGTTCCACGCCGCCTCCTGGTACTTCACCAGGTCCCAGGAGATCGAGAACGTCGACTTGATGTCCTGCTTGTACTTCTCGCCGTGGATCTTGGCGCCCTGCATGAGCGCCCGCTCGACGCGGCCGGCGTGGTTGAGGTTGCCGTAGTTCGCGGACGAGGAGTAGTAGCCGATGACGACACCGCGCTCGCCGTGGAAGCCCGACGAGGGGTACCACATGTTGGAGATGTCCATGTTGGTGTTGGTGATGCCGCCGTAGATGCGCTCGTCCTCCTCCCACCAGCGGCGGTTGTACTCGATGCCGAGCTTGCCGCTGCGCGACTTCGTGGCGTACGCGTTCGCGGCGATGATGTCCGCGGGGAGGTTCGACGGGGTCTTGGCGACGATCTGGGGAGGCATCGTGCAGATCGCGTAGTCGGCGGAGATCTCGCGCATGTGGCGGCCGCGCGACATGTACTGCACCTTCACGCCCGTCGAGGTGTTCTCGATGTTCGTGACCTCGGCCTCGTAGCGGATGTTCTCCTTGCCGACGGCCTCCTCGAAGGCGTAGGCGATGCGGTCCATGCCCCCGACGGGCTGGAACATCATCATCGCCTGGTCCCAGCCGAACTCGAACGAGAAGTAGTTGCCGAGGCCGGCGGCCAGCACGTCCTGCATGGCGAACGGCGGGACGGGCTCGCCGTCCTCGAAGCCCGCGCCGGGCGTCGTGATGAAGCCACGCCGGTCGGTCCCCGTGTACTTGAAGCTCCCCGCCGGGTCGCCGGCCACGCGGTTGCCGAGCGCGCCGAAGTTGCGCAGGAACGCGATGAGCGCGTCCTTGTCCGTCTGGGTGAGGTAGGTGTCGAGAGAGCCCTGGTCCGTGGCCTTCGCGAGCAGCTCGGAGACGTAGCCGTAAACGTCGGCCTTCGCCTCGCGGTGCCGGATGGGGCGGTTGGAGATGGGCGTCGTGCCCTCGCGGTACTGGTAGGCGTCCGCGTTCTGGTTGATGAACGGCTCGATCGGGACGCCGAGCTCACGGCAGTAGTCGAGCGTGACCATGTTCTGCGGCAGCCGGGCGGGACCGGCGTTCATGTACTGGTCACGGGTGAACGTGGCTTCCTGCGTCTCACCACGCAGGTCCGTGATGGTGTCGCCCTTGCGGACCGTCCAGTTGCGCCCGCCCGGGCGGTTGTTGGCCTCGAGGATCGTGACGTCGTAGCCGGCCTTCTGCAGGTGGTACGCGGACGTCAGGCCGGCGATGCCGCCGCCCAGGATGAGGATGTTCTTGTGCGCCTTGCCGGTGAGCGTGAAGTCGGACTTCTTCGGGGCACGGAACGGAAGCGTCTTGGCCTCCGCCGCGGGCATCATGCCCATGGCCCCCATCGTGGAGAACATCACTCCAGCGCCACCGGTGATGCCTACCTGCTGGAGGAACTGCCGTCGCGTGACCGCCATGAAATGCCTCTCGTACAGAGCATGGGAAGCGCGCCACAGGAGGCGCGCCGTGACTCTTTCGGCGAGGTGTTACGGGCGTATCAACGACATGTAAGGGTGTGGCAACGGACGGTTGCTCAGACAAACGAGTAGGAAGAGGAGTTCGCCTGTCAGCGGGGCGGCAGGCGGTTCCGGTCCGATGCCGGCGACTCGGCCGCGACGAGGCTCAGGCCCGGCGGGCGAGGGCGGCGCGCATGCGCTGCTCGTCGACGTGCCAGTAGTCGACCTGCACGTCGTCGACGAGCAGGACGGGGATGCGCTCCCAGTAGCGCTCGTGCATGGCAGCGTCCTCGAGGATGTCGCGCTCGACCCACGCCTCGCCGGTGTCGGCGGCGACCCTGGCCACCGTCGCGCGGGCGGCCTCGCAGAGGTGGCACCCCGGCTTCGCGACCAGGACGATCCGCGGCTGCTTCTCGGGCACGGGCCGATCCTCGCACTACGCGGGGTCCGCGCCGACGAAGGCCCGGTCGGCCCGCGGCGTGGCCCCTGTCCGCGTCCCGATCCCCGTGCCGGCGCCCGCCGTCAGCCGAAGGCCGGGCCGCGCTCGTCGAGCAGCCGGGCGAGCGACTCCGCGACGGCGTCCCGCACCCGAGCGGTCAGCTCGGCCACGAGGCCGGGGTCGTCGGCCGCCTCGGGCCCGTAGCCGGCGGTCTGCACCGCCGGCAGGAACTCGATCAGCCACTTGGACGGCAAGGGCACCAGGCCGAGCGGCCCGAGCCACGGGAACGTGGGCGTGACGGGGAAGTACGGCAGCCCGAGCAGGCGGGCGAGCGGCGCGGCGTCGGCGATCATCGGGTAGATCTCCTCGGCGCCGACGATGGCGCACGGCACGATCGGGCGGCCGGTGCGCAGGGCGGAGGCGACAAAGCCACCGCGGCCGAAGCGCCGCAGCTGGTAGCGCTCGGCCCAGGGCTTGCCCAGCCCCTTGTAGCCCTCGGGGAAGACGCCCACGAGCTCCCCGTGGGCCAGCAGCCGCTCAGCATCCTCGCGGCGGGCGAGGGTGGCGCCGCTGCGGCGGGCGAGGCTGCCGAGGAGCGGCAGCTCGAAGACCAGGTCGCCGGCGAGCAGCCGCAGCGGCCGGTGGGCGGGGTGACGGTCGAGCAGCACGACCTGCGTGACGAGCGCGTCGACCGGCAGGGTGCCGGAGTGGTTGGCTGCCACGAGCGCGCCCCCGGTGCCGGGGACGTGCTCCAGGCCGCGTACGTCGACGCGGAACCAGTGCTCTACGAGCGGGCGCAGCGGGGCCGCGAGCACCGTCTCGGTCAGCTCGCGGTCGAAGCCGAACTCGTCGACCGGGGCGTCGCCGCGCAGCCGCGAGCGGGCCAGTTCCAGCCCGCGCACCAGCCAGGGCGGGATCAGCTCGCCGCCACCAGCCGGGCCGCCCCCGTGGGCCTCAGCCACCGGAGGCGGGTACGACTGCGCCGCGGGGCCGGCCGGGCGTACCCCTGACCAGCTCCGCGGCGCTCGATGCGTCCCGGACCGACGCAGGCCTACTTCTTGCGGCGCTGCACGCGAGTGCGACGGAGCAGCTTGCGGTGCTTCTTCTTCGCCATCCGCTTGCGGCGCTTCTTGATGACAGAACCCACGCGAGCTCCTAGCCCAGATCCGAGAGAGATCAACTTCGCACGTGCCGCCCGGCCGTGGGAATCGCGCCCCGGAGGGGGCACAAGGGCACACGACTGGACCGTGGAGGCCAATCCTACCGTCTCGATCGGGTCTCAGTGGGCCCCGGGACGGCGAGCGTGAGGTACCTGTAGTTGGCTGTTCACGTCTGGTAGTAACGGGGAGAGAGGCAGCGTGTCCACCGTCGTCGCGGAACGCACCCAGCGGGTGCTGCACCTCGCGCGCACCCATCTCGGCATGGATGTCGCCTGGCTCTCGCAGTTCACCCGAGGTGAGCAGGTGATCCTGGCGGCCGACGGCGACATCGCGGGCATCGGGCTGGAGATCAACTGCGGCACCAGCTACTCGGACTCGTACTGCGCCCGCGTGCTGGCCGGCGACCTCCCCTCGGTGATCCCGCAGGCCCGCCACGACCCCCGCACGCGCGACCTGCCGATCACCGACCAGCTGAGCATCGGCGCGTACGTCGGGGTCCCGGTCACGCGCCCGGACGGCTCGGCCAAGGGCATGCTGTGCTGCGTCAGCCGGAGCGCCCAGCCCCGGCTCGACGACCGGGACGCGCGGTTCCTGCAACTGCTGGCCGGGCTCCTCGATGAGAGCGAGGACGGGGCGCTGGACGCCGCGGCAGCCGCGGAGGAGCAGGCCCGCGACCGGTCCCGCACCCGCATGCTGCGCGCGCTCGCCGCCCGCGCCGTCGAGCCGGTCTTCCAACCCGTCGTGCGCCTGGCGGACATGCAGGTGGTCGGCGCCGAGGCGCTGTCCCGCTTCGACCTGGCCCTGGGGCCGAACCCGGCGCAGGTCTTCTCC
Source organism: Motilibacter deserti (assembly GCF_011250635.1). GTDB lineage: Bacteria > Actinomycetota > Actinomycetes > Motilibacterales > Motilibacteraceae > Motilibacter_A > Motilibacter_A deserti. Next base: position 15,383 of record NZ_JAANNP010000012.1, on the reverse strand, counting down.
GACGCCGGCCAGCTCGGGCTCGGCCCCGACCTCGAGCTGGTCGCCCTGGACCGCGCGCTCGAGCACCTGCCCGAGCTGCCCGAGGGCATGCGCCTGGGCGTCAACGCGTCACCGGAGGCGCTCCTCGACCCACGGGTCCTCGCCCGGCTGCTGGCCGAGCCCGGGCACCGGCTGGTCGTCGAGGTCACCGAGCACGCGCCGGTGGTGGACTACCCGGCCCTGCTCCGGTCCCTGGACGAGCTGCGGGCCGGAGGGGCGTACGTCGCGGTGGACGACGCCGGCGCCGGCTTCTCCAGCCTCCGGCACATCCTCCAGCTGCGCCCGGACTCGATCAAGCTCGACATCGACATCACCCGCGGCATCGCCGCCGACCCGGTCCGGCAGGCGCTCGCCCGCTCGCTCGTGGGGTTCGCCGCCTCGCTGGGCGCCGAGCTGCTGGCCGAGGGCGTGGAGACGGTCGAGGACCTGCACGCTCTCGAGGAGCTGGGGGTCGACCTGGTGCAGGGGTTCCTGCTGGGGCGGCCGGGGCCGCTGGCTCAGGCGGTCTCGACGAAGGAGTCGCGCAGGTAGTCGTGCACGGCCTGCTCCGGCACGCGGAAGGACCGCCCCACGCGGACCGCGGGCAGGTCGCCGTTGTGGACCAGCCGGTAGACCGTCATCTTCGAGACGCGCATGATCGACGCGACCTCGGCGACGGTGAGGAAACGCACCTCGCCGAGGGCCGCTCCCGCGGCCCGGTCCTTGCCTGCCATCGCCCACCGGCTCCCTGCGACCGGGCGGGTGCCGGCTTCCCCTCCGGCACTCGCGTCACCCGGACGCCCGCCCGTAAGCGTAGGGGCGTGAGGTACTCGTGGGGAAGCCGGTGTGTCGGTTAGGCCCGGGTGGCCTACCTGTGCTAGGTCATCGGCCCGCCATGGGCTACGGCTGCGGGTCCAGCCCGTAGCAGGGGAAGACGGCCGCGCGGGTGGCGAGGATCGCCTGGTCCAGCGGGTCGGCGGGGTCGTAGCCCCCGGTCCACGGGGCGAACGACGCGCTCGCGCCGTCGGTCATCCGGGCCGGCGCCGGGCGCCCGACCAGCTCGCCGACGTACGCCCGCCAGGCCTCCGGGCAGGGGGTGGCGGGGTCGAGCGGGCGGTGCGCGGCGATCGCGATGAGGTGCGCCCACGCCCGCGGCACCACCTCGACGGCCTCGTATCCGCCGCCCCCCGTCGCGACCCAACGGCCCTCGCAGTGGTCGTGGGCCAGCCGGTGGAGGGCGGCGTAGGACGCCTGCTGCGCGTCGACGGAGAGGGCCAGGTGGGCGAGCGGGTCGGCCGCGTGGCTGTCGGCCCCGTGCTGGCTGACGAGCACCTGCGGGCGGAACTCCGCGAGCAGCGGCGGGACCACGGCGTCGAAGGCGCGCAGCCACCCCGCGTCACCGGTGCCGGGCGGCAGCGCGACGTTGACCGCCGTGCCCTCGGCACCGGCCGCCCCGCTCGACCCCGGCCACCCGGTGCCGGGGAAGAGCGCGAGCCCGGTCTCGTGCAGGCTGATCGTGAGGACGCGCGGGTCGGTGTAGAACGCCTCCTCCACCCCGTCCCCGTGGTGCACGTCGACGTCGACGTAGGCGACGCGCTCCGCCCCGAGCTCGAGCAGCCGCGCGATCGCGACGCCGCAGTCGTTGTAGACGCAGAAGCCCGCCGCGGCACCGCGCAGCGCGTGGTGCAGGCCGCCGCTGATGTTGACCGCGTGCGAGGCCTCCCCCGACCACACGTGCTCCGCCGCCTGCACGGTCGCCCCGACGTAGTGCGCGCTCGCCTCGTGCATCCCGCGGAAGGCGGGGGTGTCGTCCGTCCCGAGCCCGTGGGCGAGGTCGGCGTCCTCGGGCGCGGCGCCCGCCGCCTTGACCGCGTCGACGTAGCCCGCGTCGTGGACCAGCTCCAGCAGCCGCTCATCCGCCAGCGGCGCGTCGGTGACCTTGACGCCGGCGAGCAGGCCGAGCTCGTCGGCCAGCCGCATGGTCAGGTCGAGCCGGAGCGGCGTCATCGGGTGGCAGGGGCCGAAGTCGTAGGACAGGAACGAGGCGTCCCACGCGACCTCGACCGGACTCGTCACGGCGGTCACCGTACGCCCGACGGTGACAGGATCCCAGCGTGAGCGCGCCGGAGGCCCCCCGTGGCCGCGCGCGGGTCTTCCTCGGCTTCGCCGGCTTCGCGCTCTTCTGGGGCTCCTGGGGGGCGATGCTGCCCGCCGTCCAGCGCTCCGCGGGAGTCGACGACCGCGAGCTGGGGCTGGCGCTGCTCATGGTCGGGCTCGGCGCGCTGCTGACGATGCGGCTGACCGGCGCCCTGGTCGATCGGTACGGCGGGGTGGTCCTCCCGCTGACGGCCGTGGCGTTCGCGGCGGCGGCCGTCGGCCCGGCACTGGCGTCGGGCCCGCTCGCGCTTGCCGTGGCGCTGCTCGTGCTCGGCGCGGCCTCCGGGGCGTACGACGTTGCCGTGACGGCGGCCGGCGTCGCCCAGGAGACCGCCGAGGGCCGGCCGCTGCTCAACCTGGCCAACGCCGCCTTCTCCGGCTCGGTCGTCGTCGCCAGCCTCGGCGCGGGTGCGCTGCGGGCGGCCGGGGTCGGGCCGGCGGCGGTGTTCGCCGGCGTCGCCGCCGTTCTCGTCGTCCTCGCCGCCGCCGTGCTGCGTCCCCGGCCCGGGACGTCACGTCCCACCGTCGTCCGGGAGCGCCCCGGCAGGAGGCGGGGACGACAGCTGCTCCCGGCGCCGACCCTGCTCGTGCTCGGCGGGCTCGGCGCGCTCGCCTACCTGGTGGAGAACGCCTGGCAGAGCTGGGGCGCGGTGCACCTGGAGACGACGCTCGACGCCCCGGCCGGGCTGTCCGCCGCCGCCCCGGCCACGTTCGCCGCCTGCGCCGCGCTCGGCCGGGTCCTCGGCAACCGGCTGCTCTCCTCGTACGCCCCGGCGGGGCTGCTCGCCGTGGCCTCCGCCGTCGCGGCCGCCGGGTCCCTGCTGGCCGCCGTCGCCCCGTCCGCACCCGTCGCGCTGGCCGGCATCGCGCTGGCGGGAGCCGGCACGTCGGTGTGCATGCCGACGCTGGTGAGCGTCGCGGGGGCGTGGGCCGGGCGGGACCGGCAGGCCGGCGCCACGTCGTCGGTGGCGGCGATGGCGTACCTCGGGTTCCTGGTCGGGCCGGCGCTCGTGGGCCTGCTCGCGGGCGCGCTCTCGCTGCGCGCCGCGCTCGTCGGGGTCGCGGTGCTCGCGGCGGTGCTCTGCGCGCTCACGCCCGCGGTGGCGTGGGCGGCGCGACGGCCGCGTACGCCGGCAGCTTCTTGATCGTGGCCCCACCTCGGCCCTCGTGCAGGAGGTCGGAAGCGGGTCTGCGTGACCCGAAGATGAGGAGGCCCGCGGGCAGGCTTACTCCTGCCGGAGCGCCACGACGGGGTCGAGCCGCCCCGCCCGCCGCGCCGGCGCGACGCCGAAGAACACCCCCACCCCCACCGACACCGCGAAGGCCAGCGCCGGCGACCACCAAGACACGACGGCCGGCAGCGGCGAGACCGAGCCGATGAGCAGGGCGCCGCCGACGCCGAGGACGATCCCGATGACGCCGCCGACCGTCGTCAGCAGCACCGCCTCGACGAGGAACTGCAGCAGGATGTCGCGCTGGCGGGCGCCGAGCGCCTTGCGCAGGCCGATCTCCCGGGTCCGCTCGCGGACGCTCACGAGCATGATGTTCGAGACGCCGACGCCCCCGACGACGAGCGAGATGGCCGCGATGGCGGCGAGCACGAGGGTGAGCAGGCCGAGGATGGTCCCGATGGTGCCGAGGATCTGCGACTGGGAGACGGCGGAGAACTCGTCGTCGGGGTACTTCTCCTGCAACGCCTCGACGAGCAGCGGGGCGAGCCGGTCGACGTCGTCGCTCGTCGGCGCCTTCACCGCCAGCCCGTCGATGCGGTCGACGCCGAAGAGCCGCTGCGCCGAGGTGACCGGGACCTGGACCTCCTGGTCGCGGCTGACGCCGAACGCCGTCCCCCGCTCGGCGAGGACGCCGGTCACGCGGAACCGCACGCCGCCGATTGTGACGAAGCGCCCGAGCGGCTCGCGGTCGCCGAAGAGCGTCTCGGCCACGACCGAGCCGAGGACCGCGACGCGGCGCCGCGTCTCGACGTCGGTCTCGGTGAAGTAGCTGCCGCGCGCGAGCGGCTGGTCGAGGACGTACGGCACGTTCTCGTTGGTGCCGCTGACCGTCACGAAGAGGGACCGGGCGCCGACCCGCACCTGCTCGCCGGAGGCGACCGTCACGGCGACCGCGCGCCGGTCCCCCACCACCCGCCCGAGCACGTCGACGTCGTCCAGCGTCAGCCGGCTGATCGACGGCGCGGCACCGAGCTCGAACTTCCCGGGCACGACGAGCAGCAGGTTCGCCCCCAGCCCCTCGACCTGGGTCTCGACCTCGCGCTTCGCGCCGCTGCCGATGGCGACGAGCAGCACGACGGCGGCCACGCCGATGACGACGCCGACCATGGTGAGCGCGGAGCGCAGCCGGTTGGCCTGCAGCGCGTCGAGCGCGACGCGGAAGGCCTCGGCCGTCCTCACGGGGCCGGCTCCAGCGCGGTGTCGCGCTCGACCAGCCCGTCGCGCACGTGCACCTGCCGGCGGGCGCGCGCGGCGACCGCAAGATCGTGGGTGACGAGCACGACGGCAACGCCGTTCTCTGAATTGAGCTTCTCGAGCACGGCCATCACCTCCTCGCCGGTCCGCGTGTCGAGGTTGCCCGTCGGCTCGTCGGCGAGCAGCACCGCCGGCTCCCCGACGAGGGCCCGCGCGATGGCGACGCGCTGCTGCTCGCCACCGGACATCTGGTTGGGCCGGTGCGTCATGCGGTGGCCGAGCCCGACGCGCTGCAGCGCCGCCTCCGCACGCTCCTTCCGCTCCCGGCGCGGCACGCCCCGGTAGACCAGGGGCAGGCCGACGTTGTCGACCGCGGTCGTGCGCGCCAGCAGCTGGAAGCTCTGGAAGACGAAGCCGATCGTCGCGTTGCGCAGCTCGGCGAGGGCCGCGTCGTCGAGGCCGGCGACGTCCTGGCCACCGACGCGCAACTGGCCCGTCGTCGGCCGGTCCAGGCAGCCGAGCAGGTGCATGAGGGTCGACTTGCCGGACCCCGAAGGCCCGACGATCGCGGCGTACTCACCGGCGTCGATGCGCAGCGACACCCCGCGCAGCGCGTCGACCGTGACCCCCTCGAGCGCGTAGGAGCGGGTGACGTCGACAGCCTCGATCGCCGGCGCGCCGCCGGCGCCGGTCACCCGAGGCCCTGCCCGTCCCGTACGCGGTCGGCGCCGCGGACGACCACGGTCTCCCCGCCCTTCAGCCCGGCCGTCACCTGCACCATGTCCTCGGCCTGCGCCCCGAGCGTGACCCGGCGCTTCTCGGCGCGGCCGGTCCGCTCCACCCACACGGTGTCCTGGTCGCCGTCGCGGAACACCGCGGCGACCGGCACCGCGAGCGCGTCGCGGACGGTGCGGACGGCCAGGTCGACCACGGCGCTCATGCCGGGGCGCGGCTGCGGGGCGTCCGACCCGTCGGCCAGCTTGCCCTCGAGCAGCCGGAGGCGTACGCGGTAGGTCACGCCGCCGCCGGTCGACGCGGCCGGCGCCGACTCGACGGACGACACGGCGGCCGAGTAGGTCGCGTCCTGGACGGCGTCGAGCTCGACCGACGCCCGAACTCCCCTTCGCACGAGCAGGATGTCGGTCTCGTCGACCTCGGCCACGAGGGACACGGTCGACGCGTCGGTGACCGTGAGCAGGCTGGTCCCGGCGGAGACCGGCGCGCCCTCGGTGATCGCCCCCGCGCCCGCAGCGGAGCCGCCGCCCGACGACGCCCCGGCCGCCCCTCCGAGCAGCTCGGACGCCTGCCCCTGCAGCTGGGCCGGGAGCGAGTCGAGCGCCCCGGCGAGCTGGTCGCCGCCGCCACCCCCGCCGGCCGGGGCGAGCGTCACGGTCCCGCCGATCGGCGCCCGGACGACGAGCGCCTCGACCGTCTGCTCGGCTACCTCGACCGCGGCCCGGGTCTGCACCCGCTGCGCGCTCGCCAGTGACGACAGCGCGCGGGCCAGGCCGCCCAGGCCCGCGTCCACGCGCCGGGCGGCGTCGGCGGCCGCGTTGCTGGCGGCGGCGTACTGGCCCTCCGCGGTGGCGACGGCCGCGAGCGCGCGCGCCCGCGCCGTGACGTCCGGGATCGCGTTGGCCGCGGCCCGGGCCTGCGCGAAGCCGCGCTCGGCGGCGGCGTCGGCCTGGCGCTGCTGCTCCCCGAGGCCGCCGGAGGGGACGTCCACCACCGCGGCGTCGGCCGCCTCGGCGTCGGCGCGGCGGGCCTGGTCAAGCCGGGCCTCGGCCTCCGGGGAGTCGATCCGGAGCAGGACCTGCCCGGCCGTCACCTGCTGCCCGTCGCGCACCCGCAGGCGCAGGACCGTCCCGTCGGCGGGGCTGGAGACGGTCGCGGTCGCCTTCGCGACCACCGACCCCGGCGCCTCGACCACCTCGCGGACGTCGGCGCGGCCCACGACCCCGGTGGTGACGTCCGGGCTGCCCTCGTCCCTCGTCACGGCGTAGGCCCCGGCCGCCACGAGGACGACGGCGAGCGGGCCGGCGACGACGGCGGCCCGGCGGAGGCGGCGAGGCACGCTGCCAGGCTACGTGCCGGCTGCCGGGTCGGCCCGTCGTTAGTCTCCCGGCCGTGGACGGGGCACTGGTGCGGCGCGGCGGGCCCGTGGCCGCCGTGGTGCTCGTGGCCCTCGTCGTCCGGCTCGTCGTGCTGCGCACGCCGCTCGCCGCCCTCAACGGCGACGAGGCCGTCGTGGGCCTCATGGCCGAGCGGATCGGGGACGGGCACCTCTACGCCTTCTTCGCCGGGCAGGGCTACATGGGCGCCCTGGAGCAGTACGCACAGGCCGCCGTCGTGGCGGTGCGCCCGGGCGACCCGTTCGCGCTGCGGCTGACGACGGCGCTGCTGTCGAGCGCCGCGGCGGGCCTCGTCCTCGTCGTCGGCCGGCTCCTCCTGCGCAGCGAGCGCCGCGCCGTCACCGCCGCGGCCGTCTACGCCGTCGGGCCCGCGTTCAACGTCCTCGACGGCGTCACGACCCTGGGGGCGTACGCCGACGCGCTGGTGGTCGGGCTGATCGGGCTGTGGGCCGCGCTGCGGCCGGGCGCTCCGACGGCCCGCCGGAGCGCGGCGCTCGGCCTGTGCTGCGGGGCGGGGCTGTGGCTGACTCCGGTAGCAGCGTTCCTGTTGCTGCCTGCGGGTGTCTGGTTCGTTGGTGCGCTGCGCGGGCTCGGCCGGCGGCGCTCGGCGCTCCTCGTGTCGGTCGCCGCGGCCGCAGCCGTGCTGGGATCGCTGCCGATGTGGCTCTGGGCGGCGGCCGAACGACGGGTCCCGCTGCTCGGCAGCGAGCCCCCCGTGCACGCGTCGCTGCTCGACCGCTTCGCCGGCCTGGTGGACAGCACCCTGCCGGAGGCGGCGGGCCTGGCCTGGATCGGCCCGTCGTCGGTCCTGCCGCGCCCCGTCCTCGTGGCCTTCTCGGCGGCGGTGCTCCTGGCGGGCGCCGTCCTGGCCTGGCGCCGCCGCACCTCTCTCCTGCAGACCGTGCTGCTGCGCTCGGAGGGCCGGGACCCGCGCGACCTGCTCCTCGTCGCGCTCGTCCTCGGGACGCTGCTCTACGTCGCGTCCCCGTTCACCTGGTACGCCGCCTCCCCGCGCTACCTCTTCCCCGCGACGCCCTGGCTGGTATGGGCGCTCGCCGCGGCCCTGCCGGCGAGACGAGGGGTGCCCGCGGTCGCCGTGGCGGCCGTCGCCGCGGTCTCGTGGGCGACGCTCGCCTCCGCCCAGCAGGGGCGGCCGGCGAGCTGGACGAGCGACCTGCGGGAGACCATGTCGTGGCTGCGCGGTCAGGGCGTCGAGGGCGTCTACGCCGACTACCGGTCCGCGCACACCCTCGACTTCGTCGACCGGGCCGACGCTCCCCCGGTGGTGCCGTTCGAGGGGGTGCCGTGCCGCTTCCCCGAGCTGGACCGAGCCGTCGCCGCAGCGGGGCGGGTGGCGTACGTCTCCAGCCCGGCCAAGCGCGAGGCGCTGGAACGGGCGTTGACGCAGCGGCGCGTGCCCGTGGCGGCGCGGCACTCCACCGCCACCCTGGAGGCGTTCGTGGTCGACGGGACGGCCCCCGTCCCGTGGCGCCTCGGGCTCGAGCCGCGGCCGTGGTGCGCCGGCTCCTGAGGCCGGAGCGGCCCGTGCCGGCCAGCGATAGCCTGCGGTCCCTGACCGCCTCACCCGGGGAGCCTTCGTGGACGTCGCGATCGTGGGCGCGACCGGGGACATCGGCCGGCAGCTGTGCACGCAGCTGGTGGAGCGCCAGGTCGTCCCGTCGACGTCCCGCCTGCAGCTCGTCGGCCGGGAGGACGGCCCCAGCGCCCGCGCCGCGCACGGCCTGCGCACCGACCTTGTGGACGCCTACGACGAGGTCGCCCCGCTCATCGACGTCGCGCTGCACCCCGACGAGCTCGTCGCGGACGTCGTCGTGGTCGCCGCCGGGCGCACGCTCGTCCCGCGGCGCAGCGCGGACCGCAACGAGCTGGCAGCGCACAACGTCGAGGTCTTCCGGGCCTACGCCGACGCGTTGGCCCGCAACGGCAGCGGCCACGAGGTCGTCATCGTGGTGTCGAACCCGGTCGAGCTGGGGGTCGCGGTGTTCGCCGAGCGGCTCGGCCGGCACCGCGTCATCGGCATGGGGGCCTGGCTCGACACGCTGCGCTTCCGCCGCGAGATCGCGCTCTCGCTGGGCGTACGCCGCCAGCAGGTCACCGGGTTCGTCACCGGCCAGCACGGCACCGAGATCGTCCCGCTGTGGTCGACGGTCCGCGTGCACGGGATGGACGCGGACGAGCTCGCCACCCGGCTGGCGCAGCTGCGCGGCCCGCGGACGATGGCGACGTTCCCGGCCGAGCTGCAGGACGTGAAGGGCCGGCTCCTGGCGACCGCGGAGACGGACACGCACGCGGCGTTCCGACTGATCGACGGCTGCCCGCCGGACGTGCGCGCGGCGATGCGCCCCTGGCTGACGCAGATGTCCGGGGCCAAGACGGCCACCGCGACGGCGAGCGCCACGGTCGACCTGGTGGACACCGTGCTGGACGGCCGCGACATCGTCGTCGCGGGGCAGGTCCGGCTCGACGGCGAGCACAAGCTCTCGACGGTCGTCGGCGTCCCGGTCGTGCTGACGCCCTCGGGCTGGACGAAGGTGATCCTCGACGAGCTCGCGGAGGACGAGGAGGCCCGGCTCACCGAGGCGGCCGAACGGATCGACGAGGGGCTGCGCCCGTGGACGTCCGCATGACGACGCACGAATCCGTCTTCACCGAACGGCGCTGGGTGTTCCTCGCCGACAGCGACGACCAGCCGGGGGCGCTGACGAGCATCACCGGCGTGTTCTCGACGCGGGGCGTGAACTTCGACAGCGTGGCGACGAGCACGAGCACCCCCGGCATCGGCACGGTCGTCGGGCTCTTCCGCGCCTCCGAGCGGCGCTGCCAGCAGCTCGCGCGGACGCTGCGCCGGCTCGAGGCCGTGCACCGGGTGACGCTGCGCCCGGCGGAGGACCCGTCGGTCCGGGCCGCGGCCGTGGTGCGGATGCCGGAGTCCGGGACGTTCGCGCCCTCCGCCGCCACGGCGACGACGTGGACCGGGGACGGCAGCGCCGAGCGGCCGCTGCTCGTGCAGGGGTCGCTGCGTGCCGTCGAGCGGGTCGTCGACGAGGCGCGGCGCAGTGGCGGGACGGCGACGCTGACGGTGCTCGCGCTCTGACCCCGCGCCGGCTCAGGCGGTCCCGGCGGCCAGCTCCTTGCTCCGGTCGCGCGCGGCCTCGAGCGCGCTCAGCAGGGCGGCGCGCACCCGGTGGTTCTCCAGCTCACGGATCGCCGCGATCGTGGTGCCCGCGGGCGAGGTGACCGCCTCGCGCAGCGCGACCGGGCTCTCCCCCGCCTCGCGCAGCATCCGCGCCGAGCCGACCGCGGTCTGCACGACGAGCTCGTGCGCGACCGAGCGCGGCAGGCCGAGCAGCAGCCCGGCCTCGATCATCGCCTCGCACATGTAGAAGAAGTACGCCGGCCCGCTGCCGGACAGCGCGGTGACCGCATCGAGCTGGTACTCCGGCACCCGCAGCACGCGGCCCACCGGCGCGAGCAGCTCCTCGACGTACGCCAGGTGCTCGCTCGTCGCGTGCGACCCCGCGCTGACGGCGCTCATGCCCTCGTCGACGAGCACCGGGGTGTTCGGCATGACCCGGACGACCGGCGTCCCGGCGGGCAGCCGGCCCTCGAGCCAGCTCGTGGGCAGCCCGGCGGCGACGGACACGACGAGCGCCCCCGGCGCGAGCGCCGTGCCGACCTCCTCGAGCAGCGTGCCCATGTCCTGCGGCTTGACCGCGAGCACGACGGTCGCCGCGGCGCGGGCCGCCTCGAGGTTGGAGACGACCTCGACGCCGTGCCGGCTGCGCAGCTCCTCGGCCCGCTCCGGCTCCTGCGTCGTCGCGAGCAGGTCGTCGGCCGTGTGGCCCGAGCGCAGCAGGCCCGCGATCAGGGCCCCACCCATCTTGCCGGCACCGAGCACCGCGATGCGTCCACGTGTCATGGGGAGCATGCTGCCAAAGGGCGCCGCCCGCCCGGTCGCGCACCGGCTCAGGAGGTACGCCGCCGCAGGGTCGCGGCGCCCAGCCCGAGCGCGGCGACGACGCAGGCGGCCACCACGGCGAGGTCGCGCACGAGGCCCCCGGTGACGTCCCCGCTGGCCGTGACCCGCTGCATGGCGTCCACGGCGTAGGTCAGCGGCAGCACGTCCGAGAGCGCCTCCAGCGCGGCCGCCATCGACTCGCGCGGGGCGAGCAGGCCGCACAGCAGGACCTGGGGCAGGACCACCGCGGGCAGGAACTGCACGGCCTGGAACTCGCTCGCGGCGAACGCGCTGACGAGGAGCCCGAGCGCAACGCCGAGCAGGGCGTCGAGGACGGCGACGATCAGCAGCGCCCACCAGGGGCCGAGAACGTCCAGCCCGAGCGGCCCCAGCGCCAGCGCCGTCGCGAGCACGGCCTGCACGACCGCGACGAGGCCGAAGGCGAGCGCGTAGCCGAGGATCAGGTCGAGCTTCGACAGCGGCATCGTCAGCAGCCGCTCCAGGGTGCCCGACGTGCGCTCGCGCAGCGTCGCCACCGACGTCACGAGGAACATCGACACGAACGGGAAGATCCCGAGCAGCGAGGCGCCGACACGGTCGAACAGCTGCGGCTGCCCGTCGTAGATCCAGGCCAGCAGCGACAGCAGGACGCACGGCACCAGCAGGAGCAGGGCGAGGGTACGGGGGTCGCGCCGCAGCTGGGCGAGGACCCGCGCCGTGGTGGCGAGCGCCGGGCGCGTGCTCATGCGAACGCCTCCTCGCGGTCGACGAGGGCGAGGAACGCGGCCTCGACGTCGTGCTCCCCGGTCCGCTCCCGCAGTTCAGAGGGCGAAGCGTCAGCCAGGAATCGGCCTTCCCTCATCAGGAGCAGCCGCTCGCAGCGCTCGGCCTCGTCCATCACGTGGCTCGAGACGATCAGCGTGACGCCGCGGCCGGCGAGCTCGGCGAACAGCGACCAGAGGTCGCGCCGGAGCACGGGGTCCAGCCCGACGGTCGGCTCGTCCAGCACGAGCAGCTCCGGCGTGCCGAGCAGGGCGGTGGCGAGCGACACGCGCGCCCGCTCACCGCCGGACAGCCGGGCCACGACGGACGTGGCGTGGTCCTGCAGCCCGACCTCGCGCAGCACGCGGTCGACGTCGCGCGCGGGGGCGCCGAGCACCGCGGCGAAGTAGCGCAGGTCCTCGCGGACGGTGAGGTCGCCGTAGACGCTCGGCGCCTGCGTGACGTAGCCGACGCGTGAGCGCAGCGCCTTCGCACCCGCGGGCAGTCCGAGCACCTCGACCTGCCCGGACGCGACGACCTGCACGCCGACGACGGCGCGCAGCAGTGTCGACTTGCCGCAGCCGCTGGGGCCGAGCAGGCCGGTGACCGAGCCGCGGGCGACCCGGCAGGAGACGCCCGGCAGCACGGTGCGGCCGCCACGGCGTACGACGAGGTCTCGCACCTCGACGGCGTTCGCGGAATTCACCATGTGATGAATATGCGCCCGCCGCACCGGTCCGTCAAGACCGCAGCAGCGTCCGGAGCGAGCGGAGCGCCACCGAGAGGCTGGCGAGGTCCGGCGTGGCCAGCGCGAGCGCCTGCCGGGTGGTGCCGAGGGCCCGGTCGAGCAGCGCCTGCCGGCTCGCCGCCCAGGCCTCCACCCGGGTGTCCGCGTCGGCCTCCTCGGTCCGCGCCAGCACGTCCGCCGTGAGCGCGGCGAGCGTGCCGTAGAGGTCGTAGCGCAGCGAGGACCGCGCCATCGCCTGCCAACGGTCGGCGCGCCCCAACCCGCTCACCGCCGTCAGCAGCTCGTCCACCTCGAGCCGGTTCGCGAGTGTGAAGCAGACTTCGGCCGTCTCCTCGACGCCGTGGTCTGCGTCCCGGGCCACGTCGGTGGCGTCGAGCAGCGGGAAGGCGTGCAGCAGCACGGCCGCGCGCTGTGCGAGCGGCCGGGGCACCCCCGGCTGGGCGAGCCGGTCGGTGGCCTCCTCGAGCCGCTGCAGCTCGCGACCGCGCAGCAGCTCCGGGACACGCGGCAGCATCTGCGACACGACCGGCGCGTAGCGCCCCCACTCCTGCTCGACGTCGAAGGCCGGCGGCCGCGACTGCAGGAACCAGCGCGCGGCCCGGTCCAGCAGCCGGCGCCCCTCCAGCAGCAACGCCCCCTGCGCCGCGGGCGTGACGATCTCGTCCAACGCCTCGATCTCGCGCCAGAAGCTGCCGAGCGCGAACGTCTCGCCGGCCAGGACGTACGCCCGCACGACGTCCTCCGCGGGCGCCCCGGTCTCCTCCTGCGCGCGGAAGACCGCGCTGACGCCGGTCCGGTCCACCAGCCCGTTGACCAGCACGGTGGTCACGATCTCGCGCCGCAACGGGTGCGTCTCGAGCCGGTCGCCCAGGCGCTCCACGAGCAGCGGCGGGAAGTACGACGCCAGCAGCTGCGCCGTCCAGGCCTCGTCGGGAAGCGAGGTGGCGAGCAGCTCGGCGTTGAGCGTGTTCTTCACGTAGGCGATGAGCACGGCGTACTCCGGGCTGGTCAGCCCCTTGCCCTCGGCCCGCCGCGTCGCGATCTCCTTGCCCGACGGCAGCCGCTCGAGCCGGCGGTCGAGGACGCCTCGCTCCTCGAGCCTTCGGACGAGCCGCTCGTGAACCGGGAGCATCGCGGCCGCCTGCATGCGCCCCATCCCGAGCAGCGCGTTCTGCGCGTAGTTCTCGCGCAGCACGAGGCGTGCGACGTCGTCCTCCATCGCCGCGAGCACGTCACCACGCTCGCCCGCCGGAAGGGCCCCGTCGCGGATGGCGGCGTCGATCAGCACCTTGATGTTGACCTCGTGGTCGGAGGTGTCCACCCCCGCGGAGTTGTCGATGGCATCGGTGTTGATGCGCACACCCCCCTGCGCCGCCTCGATGCGGCCGAGCTGGGTGAGGCCGAGGTTGCCCCCCTCGCCGACGACGCGGCAGCGCAGTTGAGCGCCGTCGATGCGCACCGGGTCGTTGGCCTTGTCGCCGACGTCGCCCGCGGTCTCCGTCGAGGCCTTCACGTAGGTCCCGATCCCGCCGTTCCACAGCAGGTCGACCGGCGCCTGCAGGATCGCGCGGATGAGCTCGACCGGGGAGAGCACCGCCGTCCCCTCGGGCAGGCCGAGGCGCTCGCGGACCTGCGCCGGGATCGCGATGCGCTTGGCCGAGCGCGGGTGGACCCCGCCACCGGCCGACAGGAGGGCGGTGTCGTAGTCCGCCCACGAGGAGCGCGGAAGCCTGAAGAGCCGTTCCCGTTCGGCGAACGAGACGGCGGGGTCCGGGTCGGGGTCGAGGAAGATGTGCCGGTGGTCGAAGGCAGCAACGAGCTTCAGCTGTCGGGACAGCAGCATGCCGTTGCCGAACACGTCACCGGACATGTCGCCGATGCCCACGGCGGTGACGCTCTCGCGCTGCGGGTCGACACCCAGCTCGCGGAAGTGGCGCTTCACCGACTCCCAGGCGCCGCGCGCGGTGATGCCCATGGCCTTGTGGTCGTAGCCCGCGGAGCCGCCGGAGGCGAAGGCGTCGCCGAGCCAGAAGCCGTAGTCCGCCGCCACCCCGTTGGCTATGTCGCTGAAGGTGGCCGTGCCCTTGTCGGCGGCCACGACGAGGTAGGCGTCCTCGCCGTCGCGCCGCACGACCCCGGCCGGGGGCACGACCTCGCTGCGCCCGGACGTCTGGACGATGTTGTCGGTGATGTCCAGCAGCCCGCCGATGAAGGCCTTGTAGCAGCGGACCCCCTCGGCGAACACCGCCTCGCGGTCGCCCGGGACCGCCGGCGGGCGGCGTACGACGAACCCGCCCTTCGCCCCGACCGGCACGATGACGGCGTTCTTGACCGCCTGCGCCTTGACCAGGCCGAGCACCTCGGTGCGGAAGTCCTCGGGCCGGTCGGACCAGCGGAGCCCGCCGCGAGCGACCGGGCCGAAGCGCAGGTGGACGCCCTCGACGTCCGGTGAGTGCACCCAGACCTCGAACGCCGGGCGCGGCTCCGGGCAGTCGGGCACCTGGCGCGGGTCGAGCTTGAGCGCCAGGGCGGCGCCGGGCCGGCCGTCCGCGCCCACCCGGAAGTAGTTGGTGCGCAGCGTCGCGAGGACGACGGCGAGGAACGCGCGCAGGATGCGGTCGTCGTCGAGCGCCTCCACCGCGTCGATCTCCTGGCGGATCCGCGCCGCCAGCCCCTCGGCCACGTCCTCGCGGCCGTCGACCACAGCGGGGTCGTGCCGGGCGGTGAACAGCTGCACGAGCAGCTCGGCGATGCCCGCGTTGCGCAGCAGGGCCTGCTGCACGTAGACCTGGCTGAACGGCAGCCCGACCTGGCGCAGCCAGCGGGTGTAGGCCCGCAGCAGCACGACCTGCCGCCAGGACAGCCCGGCGCGCAGCACGAGCGCGTTGAAGCCGTCGCTGTCGGCGTGGCCGCGCCACACCGCGACGAACGCCTCCTGGAAGCGGCGCACCGCCGACGCGCGCGCCTCCGGGCCGGGCTGCAGGAGGCCGGCGTCGTAGCGCAGCCCGAGGTCGTAGACCCAGCCCCGCGGGCCGTCGGCGGCCTCGATCTCGTAGGGGCGCTCGTCGTCGACGTCCACGCCCATGCGGGCCAGCAACGGCAGCACCTTCGACAGCGACACAGGAGCGTCGCGGTAGAGCTTCAGCCGGGCCGCGCCGGGG